>NZ_AP043721.1:0-4800000 GCF_055380405.1 Rhodococcus sp. JCM 9793 | reverse complement strand
TCGCTCTGCTCGCAGGCGCGGGCGGCGCGATCGCGAGCGGCGGCGACGTTGCACTACGCGCGCTGACGAAACTCGATCAGGTGCTACCGGCCCGCTTGCGACACGAGGTGCGTGCGCTGTCGAGCTCGGTGGAGTCTTTCGGTGGAGGTCGCGACCCGGTCGATGCAGCGTCGCTCATGACGCTCGCCCGGGCCTGCCGCGACGAGGTGGAGGTCGGATTCGATTATCGCTCGGCACCGCGACGGCTCGAGCCCTACCGGCTCGTCGCCTCCGACCGGCGGTGGTATCTGTTGGCGTACGACCTCGACCGCGACGACTGGCGTAGTTTCCGCGTCGACCGCATGTCCGCAGTCGTCGCGCGGACGTGGAGGTTCCGTCCGCGCGCGGCGCCCGATGCAGCGACCTACGTGCAGGAAGGTGTCGCGAGTCGGGCGTATCGGCAGCAAGCGCGGTTTCTCGTCCATGCACCCGGCGATGTCGTGCGCGGGCAGATCTCGGCGTCGGCGGCAGTGGTGACATCGCGGGATCGCGACACCTGCGAAGTGGTCAGTGGCGCTGACAATCTCGACATCGTCCTGTGGCACGTCCTCATGCTGGGGCACGCGTTCGACGTACTCGAGCCGCCGGAACTCGCAATTCGCTGTGCTCAACTGGGGGAGAGGCTCACTGCCGCCGGGACGTGACGTGTAGGGCACTACGCACGAGAGGACGAGAGTATCGCGACACGACTTCGTGAACGTCGGATCAGGTAAGTGATACGCCGCCATCGATTTGCAGTACCTGTCCGGTCACGAATGCCGCCTGTTCGGAGGCGAGGTAGACACCGGCTGCCGCGACCTCCGACGCGAAGGCGAACTCGCGGCCGAGCGCAGCGGTGCGCCGGAACCGGGCGCGGTCCTCGGATCCGCTCGTCGCTTGCTGCATGAAAAGGCCGGTGTCCGGATTGAAGCGGCTGCCGGAACTGGTTTCAGTGGCCAGATCTCGAGGCACTGTCCCGTAGGGTGCGATGGCGTTGACGGTGACATCTGTCTTGCCCACTTCCAGCGCGAGCACTCGTGTGAAGGAATGGACAGCTCCTTTGGCCGCCGAGTAGACCGCCATGTGCGGGTCTCCGATCAACGCCGCCATCGAGCCGATGTTGATAATGCGGCCACTGCCACGTTTCAGCATGTGAGGTAGCACGCGATGCGTGCACAACAGTGTGCTGACGAGGTTGATATCGAGGTCCGCGCGCCACTGGTCAGGGGTCGAAGAGACGAACGGAGTGATCGCTGAGTTGCCGCCGACATTGTTGACCAACACGTCGACCTGACCGAACCGGTCGGTCACGCCCTCGATCAGCTCGGAGACCTCGGTCTCGACGGTGACATCGGCTGCCCGCCAATACACGTCGGCAGCTCCGCGTTCGCGGGCGAGCGCGCTGACTCGTCGCCCGGCCTCCTCGTCACGCCCGACGAGCACCACGCGTGCGGCCTCATCGGCGAAGGCCAGGGCGGTCGCCCGCCCGATGTTGGCAGTCGCGCCGGTGACGATGACGACCTTTTCGCTCAGTCCGGTATCCATGGTCAGCCTTCCTCGAACACGTTCGGACGGTCGTCGTGCATGCCGGTAGGTATTTCGGTCGAGGTCGGGGACCGGTGGAGCAGAAGAGCATTCTTCATGTCCGGAACCATACTCTTCATGAGGCCTGGATCGTCCGCGGGAGTACGGGTCGCCAGAGGTTGATCCAGCCGGGCCGGTTCGACGTCACCGCTGCGATGCCGGTGGGGTGCCCGTGTCGGCGGACCGAGAAGGGCAAGTGTGGCTGCCGGATCGAGGTGGCCGAGCCAGGTTCAGGCGCTGTCCTCGACTACTGAGATTCCGAGTGTGCGGGTCCACGGGTGCCCTTCGAAGACGCGCACGAAATCCTCCGCGAATTCTTCCAGATCTTTGTGACCTTGAGTGATGCCCAGGGTCGACTCGTTGGCGAGGGTCGCCCCGAGGCTGGAGATCATCACCGACATCAACGTCGGGGGCAGTGCATCGAGGTTGATGCCTCGGCTGCGGAGGATCACGGTGAGCGCGGCAACCTGACTCTCCCGGTACCGCTCTGCGTACGCCGCTATCTCGGTGCGGATCTCCTTTCGGTGATTCGCCAACGCCATGAACTCCATCAGCAGCGCGGCCCCACGGGGTTCGGTGGCCACCTCCCACAGTGCGCGCATGGGTGTCTCGGACGTGAGAGCCTTGCGCTGTCTCTCCAGATTGGCCTCGGCGCCTCGCCGGAGCACCGCGACGAACAGTTCGTCCATGGTGGGGAAGTAGTAGTACACGAGAGCTGGATTGACACCGGCCTTGGCCGCGACCCGGCGTGAGGTTGCTGCGGCGTAGCCGTCCTCGAGGAGGATGTCGCCGGTGGCTTCGATCAGCAGATCGCGTGTGTCGTTGGTGCCTTCACGACGCCGCTTTCGGGGAGCGCTCATGCGGCATCCTCGGAGCGTCCGATCCTTGACGCACTGATCATTCCGGTGCTATCCATGTGACGCAGCCTATCATTAGGCGATCGCTTAACAGGCTGTCGGATGCGGTGCCGCGCTCAGTCCTGTCCGTGGCCTCTTCATCCAGCGTCCGATGCTTGCACGTGCCCACGAATCAAATCGAATCACACGGTAGCACTTATCAATTCGCTCATCGAGCGAACTCGGTGGGAAGTCTCGATACTCCCACTGCGCATCGATTCACCTTTCGACCTTCGAAGGAGAAGATGAATGTCCTCTGTTGAACAGGAAGCCCCCACCGATGTCGTGACCGACCAGCGGTTGCTCATCGGTGGCCGGCTGCTCGACGCCGCCTCTGCCTACCCGTCCGTCAACCCTGCCACCGGCGAGATCTTCGGGTACGCCCCGGATGCGTCCGTCGAGGATGCCGAGGCGGCGATCGCCGCTGCCAGGCGCGCTTTCGAGACCACCAGCTGGTCGACGGATGTGGCGTTTCGGCAACGGTGCCTCGAGCAACTCCATCAAGCGTTGACCGATCACCTCGAAGACCTGCGAGATCTGACGATCACGGAGGTCGGTGCCACCGTCGCGCTGACCAAGGAAGCGCAGCTCGAAGGCCCGCTCGAGATCGTCCGCTACTACTCGGACCTGCTGAAGACCTACGAGTTCAGCGAAGAGCTCGGCTCGGCCGAATACATGGGCCAGCAGCACCGCCGCTGGGTGGAGAAGGAGGCAGCCGGGGTCGTCTCGGCCATCGTTGCCTACAACTTCCCCAACCAGTTGGCGCTGGCCAAGCTCGCTCCCGCGCTGGCCGCGGGCTGCACCGTCGTGCTCAAGGCGGCGCCGGAAGCTCCGCTGGTCACGTTGGCCATCGCCGAGTTGATCGCGCTGCACACCGATATCCCGGCGGGCGTCGTCAATGTCCTGTCGTCGACGGATGTGGCCGTCGGTGAGGTGATGACGACGCACCCGGAGGTCGACGTCGTCACCTTCACGGGTTCCAGTGTCGTGGGCCGCAAGATCATGAAGGCCGCCGGCGACACTTTGAAGCGAGTGTTCCTCGAACTCGGTGGCAAGTCGGCGCTGATCGTGCTCGACGATGCGGACTACGGGCCGATAGCTCCGTATGCGGCATTCGGCATCACGATGCATGCAGGTCAGGCGTGCGCACTCAACTCCAGGCTTCTGGTGCCGCGGAAGGATCACGACCGGATCGTCGAGGCAGTCGCGGCCATGATGGGCCGCGTCCGCTTCGGTGATCCTCGTGAGAAGAAGACCTATATGGGCCCGTTGATCAGCGAGAAGCAGCGCGACAAGGTGCACGGGATGGTCGAGCGCGCTGTGGCCGCAGGCGCGACCCTCGTGACCGGTGGCGAAAAGGTCGACCCGGGCTTCTTCTACACGCCGACGCTACTGGCCGGGGTGGACCCCGACAGTGAGATCGCGCAGGAGGAAGTGTTCGGCCCGGTTCTCGCGGTGATCCCGTACGACGACGAAGACGATGCCGTGCGGATCGCCAACAACTCCCCGTACGGGTTGTCGGGCGCGGTCTTCAGCGGCGACGAGCAGCGAGCGCTGAACGTCGCCCGCAGGATCCGCACCGGCACATTGGGTATCAACGGAGGCAACTACTTCCAGCCTGATGTTCCGTTCGGCGGTTACAAGCAATCGGGGATCGGCCGCGAGATGGGTGAGGCGGGGCTGGAGGAGTTCCTCGAACGAAAGGCCATGGCTACGATCCTCCCGTGAGTTAGGCGATCGACTAATTATTGGTCAAGGGTGCTGGGATTGCGTTCCGAGTGGCCGTATACATACAGCTAGACAGACCCATGAACTGGAATTGCCCCAGCACCCCTTGACCTTGATCGAATCCAAGTGTTAAACATATGACTAAGACGCACTACGCTCGAACGTCGATCGATCGCCACAGCCCGGCGACACCGCGACGGATATTCAGAGTTCGCCACAGCGCTGTACTTCAACAGTATTCAGCAGCACCCACACTTGAACGGGAGATGCGAAGTGACACGGGCACGACGCTCCGAGCTGGCAACGCCGGCAAGCAACGAATCGATGTGCGCGGCTGCGGCCCGCTCCGACGCCGACCTCGTCTTTCTCGACCTCGAGGACGCATGCGCGCCGTCGATGAAGAAGGCCGCGAGAGGGATTGCGGTGCAGGCGTTCACCGAGCTGGATTGGGGCCGGACCACCCGGGCGGTCCGGGTCAACGGCCTGGATACGCCGTGGTGCCACGACGACCTGATCGAGGTCGTCACCGGCGCCCGCGACACGCTCGACGTGATCATCGTGCCCAAAGCCCGCACCGCCCGCGACGTGTGGTGGGTCGATGTCATGCTCACCCAGCTCGAGTCGAAGCTCGGGCTCACGAAGCCGATCGGCCTCGAAGTGCTGATCGAGGAAGCGGAAGGCCTGTTCAACGCCCAGGAAATCGCGAAGGCGAGCCCACGCGTCGAGGCCCTCATCTTCGGTGTCGGTGATCTCTCGGCGTCACTGCATGCCCGCGTCGGCGGCAACTTCCGGCCCGCTCCCGGCACCTACCCAGGCGACTTCTGGCACCACGCACGCGTTCAAGTCCTCGCCGCGGCCCGGGCAGCGGGTATCGATGCGATCGATTCTCCCTACCCGGACTACGCCGACGCCGATGGCTACCGCACCGACGCCGAGCATGCCGCGATGCTCGGATTCGACGGCAAGTGGGCTATCCACCCCAGCCAGGTACCGATCGCAAACAAGGTCTTCACACCCACTCCGGACGAGATCGCACACGCTCGCAACCTGGTCGACGGCTACCGTGCCGCACAGACCGGTGGCGTCGGCGCGCTCGGCCAGGACGGTCAGCTCGTCGATGCCGGACACCTCCGCCTCGCAGAGAACGTCCTCGCGAAAGCTGAACTCGCACTGACCGACAGCGGAGCAGTCCGATGACGGGGCGCCTCGACGGCAAGGTCGCCATCATCACCGGCGCCGGTTCCGGCATCGGGCGGGCGAGCGCCAACCTGTTCGCCCGCGAAGGCGCCAAGGTGGTCTGCGCCGACATCAGTGGTCAGGAGAAGGAAACCGCCGACGAGATCGGGAACGCTGCGGTCGCGGTGCACGTCGACGTGGTGAACTCCGCGGACGTGCAAGACATGGTCGCCGCAGCGGTGGACTCCTTCGGTCGCCTCGACGTGCTGTTCAACAACGCGGGGCTCAGTGGCAAGCGCGGACCCATCGCCGAACTCGACGAGGACGCGTTCGACATGGTCGTCGCGGTCAACCTCAAGGGTGCCTTCCTCGGCATGAAGTATGCGATCCCCGCCATGATCGCCTCCGGTGGTGGCTCCGTCATCAGCACGGCGTCCGCGTCGGCGCTGGTCGGGTGGAAGGGCATCGCGGCGTATTCCGCAGCGAAGGGTGGCGTCGTGCAGCTCACCAAATCGGCCGCGCTCGATTACGCGACGAGCGGTATCCGGGTCAACGCGATCTGTCCGGGCATGACCTGGACGGGACTCGCCGGCGCTGCCGCCGACGGACACGTTGCTCCGCCCACCGGAGAAGGTCGGGTACCACCCCAGCCGATGAAGCGTTGGGGAGTTCCGCAGGAATTGGCCAACGCCGCACTGTTTCTCGCCAGTGACGAATCGTCGTTCATCACCGGCACTGCCATTCCGGTCGACGGCGGGTACGTCGCACGCTGACCTGCCCGACTCGACTGACGAACGGACAGCCATGACACGACCATTTCGCTTCGCCGTCCAGGCGAACAAAGCGGCCACTGCAACCGAGTGGCGCGACACGGCCCGCCGCGTCGAAGGCCTCGGATATTCCACGCTCTTTCAGTCCGATCACTACCTCGGCGCAGGCCCCGCGCAGCAGAAGTCGGGGTGGCCGCCCCAGTACCTGGCACCGATCGCATCGCTGGCGGTCGCGGCGGCCGTCACCACCACACTGCGTGTGGGATGCCGGGTCTTCTGCACCGACTACCACGTACCCGGGGTGCTGATCAAGGAAGCAGCGACCCTCGATCTCTTGTCCGACGGCCGATTCGAATTCGGCATCGGCTGCGGTTGGAGCGAACACGAATATCGTGCCATGGGTGTGCCTTTCGCACCGGCCCCCGAACGGGTATCGAAACTGGAAGAGGTCGTCGCCCTCTTCAAAGCGCACTGCACGGGGCAGCCCCTCGATTTGAGCGGCGAGTACGTCACCGCGCAGGACTATGCCGGATTGCCCCTGCCGGTGCAGCAGCCGCACCCGCCGATCATCATCGGTGGCAGTCGTAAGCGGGTGTTGTCGCTGGCCGGGCGTGAAGCCGACATCGCCAGTATCAGCACGGTGTCGTTCGAGCCGGTCAACGCGCAGGGCCGCACCCCGCAGCAGGAGGCGGTCAAACGCCTCCAGTTCGTCCGCGACGCAGCGGGTGATCGTTTCCCCGATCTCGACATCGAAAGCTCACCCTTCTTCGTCAAGATCACCGAAGATGCGGACACCGCACTGAACAAGATCGCCTCCCGACTGCGTATCAGCGTCGACGGACTCGCAGATCATCCGAATGTGCTGGTCGGCGGTGTCGACGGGGTCGCCGACCAGCTGCTGAAGCGTCGCGAGACCTTCGGTGCCAACTACATCTCCGTGCAGCAGAGCAATTTCGAGGAGTTCGCGCCCGTCGCGCAACGCCTCGCAGGACTCTAGAGAAGGACAGTCATGACCAAGAGATCACGTTTCAGCGAATACAAGGATCGCTACGCGAATTACAAGTTCGAACTCACCGAAGACGGCATCCTGTTCATGCAGTGCCACACCAACGGTGGGTCGCTGGTGTGGGACTGGAAATCACACGACGACATGGCGGATGCATTCGCCGATGTCGCGGGTGATCGTGAAATCAAGTGCCTGATCCATACCGGTACCGGCGAGAACTACAACGCCGACTGGGGTTACATGCCCGACGGCTCGCCGATCGACACACCGATCTACCAGGCGATGCCCGGCGACCGCGGTCTCTGGAAGCTCGACGAAAAGGCCTGGTACAACCGCAATCTGATGTTCAACGTCCTCGACGTCGACGTCCCCATGATCAGTGCGATCAATGGGCCGTGCAACATCCACTCCGAAGTGCCGCTGATGGGCGACATCGTGCTCGCCTCGGACACCGCCTGGTTCCAGGACGTCTCGCACTTCCCGCGCGGACAGGTTCCCGGCGACGGACAGCACGTGATCTGGAACTTCCTCGCCGGCCACAACCGCGGCCGCTACCTGTTGCTCACCGGCAAGAAGCTGTCGGCGGAGGAAGCCAAGGAGTGGGGTGTCGTCGCGGAGGTGCTGCCGAAGGACCAGCTGCTCGATCGCGCCTGGGAGCTGGCCCACGAACTCGTCCGGAAGCCCCCACTGACCCTCCGCTACACCCGACAGCTGTTCACCCATCAGCTCAAGCGGGCATTCCTCGACCAGATGAACCAGGGCATCGGTTACGAGACCTATGCCCAGCGCGCATTCTTCCCGGTCGGTGGCTACATGCAGCCGCTGGACCGTGCGTGGGACGACAAGCCCTGGACGAACCGGGACGACAGCGTCGACGCGGATGGCAACAACAACACAGCCGGCCCCGCGGAGGGCTGATCCATGCACGCGCTCGACGGAATCAAGGTCCTGGACCTGGGCACATTCATCGCAGGCCCGTTCTGTGCAACGGTGCTCGGTGAGTTCGGGGCGGAGATCATCAAGATCGAGCGCCCGGGCGTAGGCGACCACCTGCGCCGATTCGGAACAGAGACGGACTGCGGGGACACCCTCGTCTGGCTCAGCGAGGCCCGCAACAAGCGGTCGGTGACCTTGGACCTGACAGACCCTCGTGGTCAGCAGATCCTGCGGGAACTGATCGCCGACATCGTCATCGAGAACTTCCGGCCCGGGGTGATGGAACGCTTCGGGTTCGGATTCGACGAAATCCACGCGATCAATCCGCGCACCATCATGCTGCGGGTGTCCGCCTACGGCCAGAGCGGGCCGAACCGCGACCTTCCGGGCTTCGCTCGGGTCGCCCACGCGTTCTCCGGCCTGGCCTACCTCGCCGGCGAACCGGACGGCCCGCCGGTGACGCCGGGCTCGACGTCACTGGCCGACTACATGACCGGCTTGTACGGGGTGATCGGGGTACTCACGGCGCTGCAGGCACGGGAACGCACGGGTCGCGGGCAGGTCGTCGACCTGGCCCTGTACGAGACGATCTTCCGGGCCCTCGACGAGTTGGCCCCGGCGTTCCAGCAGTTCGGTTTCGTCCGCGAGCGGATGGGCGCCGACACCGTCAACGTCACGCCGCACAGTCACTACCAGGCCTCCGATGGCGGATGGGTGGCGATCGCCTGCTCCCACGACGACATGTTCGTCCGCCTCGCGAAGGCGATGGGCGACCCGGACCTGGCAAGCCCGGACCTATTCGGCCCCAAGGCCGCACGGCTGAAGGCCCGCGACGAGGTGAACTCCCTCGTCTCGAGCTGGGTCGGGTCGCTTACCCGCGACGAAGTGATCGCGCGATGCGTCGCCGCGGATGTGCCGGCGGGGCCGTTGAATTCGATCGCCGACATCGTCCGAGATCCGCAGTTTCTGCACCGGGGCACCATCACGACCACCGAGTCGCGAATCGGCCCACTCGCCGTCCCCAACGTCATTCCTGCCCTCTCCGACACTCCGGGTGAAATCAGGTGGCTGGGTAAGGAACTCGGATCCGACACGGATTCGGTGCTGCAAGAGCTTTTGACTCGAACTCCGAGCGAGATCGCCGCCCTGCGCGCAGATGGCGTGATCTGATCGCTCTCAACAGATTTGCTACGAGAAAGGTGCCACACCATGGCAATCCAGGAGAAGTTGGCCACCGGCCAGGGGAAGTTCACCCCGAGATATCCGGAACTGGGAACCGGACCCGTCAGCTACGACGACGCCGTCTCCGAAGAGTTCTTCCTCGCCGAACGCGAAGCAGTGTTCAAGCGGTCGTGGCTCAAAGTGGGGCGCGTCGACCAGCTGCCGCGAATCGGCAGCTTCTTCACCCGTGAACTCGTCGGGCTCGGTTCGATCGTCATCGTGAAGCAGGCCGACGGCACGGTCAAGGCGCTGCACAATGTGTGTGCCCACCGCGGCAACAAGGTGGTGTGGCAGGAGCATCCCGCAGAAGAGACGAAGGGCTCCTGCAAGGCCTTCACCTGCAAGTACCACGGCTGGCGGTACGGGCTCGACGGCAAGGTCGACCACGTCACCAACGAGGAGCAGTTCTTCGACCTCGACAAGGGCGCCCTCGGCATGCCGGAGCTGCACTGCGACACGTGGGCCGGCTTCATCTTCGTCAATTTCGATCCCCACGCTCAGCCGTTGCGTTCGTTCCTCGGTGAGAAGTTCACCGCGGTCGAGAGCTACCCGTTCGAGAAGATGACGGAGCACTACGGCTACAAGACGAAGGTCAAGGGCAACTGGAAGCTCTCCATCGACACGATCCTCGAGTGGTATCACCCGCCGTATGTGCACGGCCGGTTCATCGATCGCGACGTCTCGAAGGCGGAGAAGCTGGTGCCGCCGCCGGACTCCTACTATTACGACCTGTTCACCTCGCACATGCTCAACTCGGTGCCCGGTCCGCCGCAGCTGCCCCCGCGCAAGCCCGGTGAGCTCGGACCCGCCCAGCGCAATCAGCGCTGGATCTACAAGTTGCTGCGCGCCGGCCTGTTCGGGCCCGACGACGTGCAGGACATCGGCCCACTGCCCGACGTCCTCAACCCCGGCAACATCAAGTCCTGGGGCAACGACGCCTACTGGCTGTTCCCGAACTTCTCGGTGCAGATCTGGGCCCGCAACTTCTACATCACCTACCAGTACTGGCCCGAGACGGTCGGGGAGCACAGCTACGAGCTCGATATCTACTTCCCGCCGCCGCGCAATGCCGCGGAGCGTCTCGCCCAGGAGATGACCGCTCAGACCACCATCGAGTTCGCGATGCAGGACTCGAACACTGTGGAAGCAACACATTCGGCGCTGGCTACGGGCGCCAACCGGGAGTTCCACCTGTCGGATCAGGAACTGATGATCCGCAACTTCCACAAGGTTGTCCGCGACACGGTTACCACCCACCAGAACCTCAGCGAGAAGTAAGGACATTTCCGATGACGACTTCGACTCTGCCGGAATCATTCCGGGAACTCGAGCCCTTTGTCGACGAGTGGGCGCTGGCCACCCGCGAGGAACGCTACGACACGCGTATGGCTCGCACGATCGACGAACTCGACCGCTTCTACGATGCGATCGCGCCGCGTGCCGAGGAGGCGATCGACTACCTCAACGGATTCGATCTGCAGGACCTGCCCGAGGCCGAGACCACACTGTTGCACCTGATGTATTCGCTGGTCATGGTGTCGTACCCGGTCAACGTGTTCCGTCAGCCGAAGATCCCCGACTCCGGTGCCGCATTCTTCGACACCGTCGTCGAACCTGAGGTCTGACGCCATGGCCTACACCGTCACCGAGATCGGCCCCACAACGGGCGTCGAGATCAGCGGCTTGTCCGGGGCCGAACTCGTGGATCAGGATGTCGCCGATGTCGCGTTGGATGCACTGAACCGACGAGGCGTGGTGATCTTCAGGGAAGCGAACCTGTCCGAGGACGACCTGGTTGCGTTCAGTCGCCTGTTGGGTAAGGTTGCGCAACTTCCGCTGGGCGGCGATTCGAAGCATCCGGAGATCCAGAAGGTCACCCGCGATGCATCGCAGAGCAAACTCGCCGCCTACCGCGAGGGCACCTTCTTCTGGCACATCGACGGCACCACCGCCGAGGTGCCCGACAAGGCGACGGTGCTCATGGCCCGTCAGGTGTCCGACGACGACAGCGGTGACACCGAGTTCGCGAACACGTATGCCGCCTACGAGGAACTGCCGGCGGCCGACAGGGCAGAACTCGACGCGCTGCGTGTCGTGCACAGCTTCGCAGCCTCGCAGCTGCTGGTATATCCGGATCCCGACCCGAAGGAGCGAGCGGCGTGGGATCGCAATCCGTCGCGCGAACATCCGCTGGTGTGGACCCGGGGTTCCGGCAGGAAGTCGATGGTGCTGGGATCCACGGCCGAGCAGATCGTCGGTAAGTCCGAGGACGAGAGCAAGACGCTGCTGAACCGGTTGCTGGAATGGTCGACGCAGGATCGCTTCACACTCCGCCACCAGTGGCGGGTGGGTGACCTCGTCATCTGGGACAACACCGGAATGCTGCATCGGGCCTGCCCCTACGGCGAACAGTCCGCGCGTCTGATGCTCCGCACGTCGCTCGTCGGTGAGGAGGTCGTGCAATGACCGCGAAGGTTGCACTGGTGACGGGTGGCGGTTCGGGCATCGGCCGGGCCATCTCCCATCGGCTCGCCTCCGACGGGTATGCGGTGGCCGTGCTCGACCTGAACGCCGCATCGGCGAAGACGGTGACCGAGGAGATCCTCGAAAAGGGGCATACTGCAGTAGCATTCGGTGAAGTGGATGTGTCGGACCGATCGCGGGTGGACGCCGCCGTCGAAAGCGTGCGGGAAAGCCTCGGCGCGGTATCGGTTCTCGTGAACAATGCCGGCATCACCGGATTCAAGAAGTTCGGTCACATCACCGACGAGGTGTGGGAGCGCACCCTCGCGATCAACCTGTCGGGACCGTTCTACGCGTGCCAGGCCGTGGTACCCGACATGGTGAAGGCGGGCTGGGGGAGGATCGTGAACATTTCGTCCTCCAGCGCCCAAGGCGGTCAGCAGTTCATGACCCATTACGTGGCGTCGAAGGCCGGGCTCGTGGGTTTCACGAAGTCGTTGGCTCTGGAGCTCGGTCCGGAGGGCATCACCGTCAACACGATCCCGCCTGGTTTCGTGGACACCCCGATGCTGCGCGGGTCGGAGAAGGACGGTCTTCTCGGCGGCAGTGTCGACGAACACGCCGACCGCACACCGGTCCGGCGTGCCGGGAGGCCTGAGGATATCGCAGCGGCGTGTTCGTTCCTGTGCTCGGAGGAGGCCGGGTACATCACGGGCCAGGTCATCGGCGTGAACGGTGGGCGCAACACCTGACCTGAGAATCGGTAGTTGCTGTCGCACAGCATGCTTCCCGCGGCGATCCCAGTCATCCGCGTCTGCAGTCGCAGGCGCGGATGACTGGGATGTGCGCGGGAAGAGGGATAGGCTACGTGTCGACGTCGATGGCCTGAAGCTGTCGTACCCAATCGAACTCCGCTTCGAGAAAGGCTTCGCCGCCGGAGGCGAAGGCGTCGCGGAGTTGGGTGAGGGCTTCGATGAACTGTTGGATCCGTTCTCTCGCGGACTCGGGGGTGCCCGCAGCTTTCCTGTTGTAACCCGCCGCGAGCTGCTTGGCGGATTCGAAGTCGCCGAAGCCTTCAGTGATCTGGAGTCTGTCCGTGGTCTTCAACGCCCGCTCGAGTTCGGTGAGTGCGGTGTTGCAGATCGCCACGATCTCGTCGATGACGGGTGGCTCGAGTCTTACGAAATCCGACATACTTACCTCCGTGGTGGGGCTCGTCAGTGACTGATGAACGGCTCGACCGAAGACACAAAGTCTTCCAGCCCTGTACACCACTCGCTTTGAGCGGAGGGCCCCGGATGGTCCTTGTAGTGGAGTCTGCTGAAAATGACAATCCCGAAGTCAGTTTGAAGGATGTAGCGGCACGTATCGGTGGTGTTCGGATCGATTTCGACGAGGGCCGGCCGGTTGTTGATTGACGTGAGGGTGGCGACGTTGCCGTTCTTCAGAAGTTCTTCTTCGAGAGTGACGTTGCCCGCCATGACGTTGAGCCCGTAGCCGCGCCTGACCCCGGGGACTGGGTCGTCTTTCTCGTACGTGCATCCGAGAAACGTGTACGACCCCATCGGCATGTCCGCGAATTCTTTGTGCGCCGCGTCGTATCCGGCCGCGGTCATCACGTCGTCGGGGAGGTCGAGGCACGGGTCGAAGGTGATGTCGGGGCGGCCCGAGTCGTCGACGATGCGCGGGGTTCGGGTCGTAGGGGCGGCGGCCTCGGTGGTGGTGTCGACCTCTGTTGCCGGCGTTGGTCCGCAGGCCGACACAACCGCGACCACCGCAGCACCCAGCGCTGCATGCCTCCACCCGCCCACGCGACCCCCCGATTCGCTGAAAATCGGTTCGACGCTAGCACAACCGGTCCCACCATGATTCCCGTGCGGAAAGGGCGATGGCTACGTGTCGGCGTCGGAGTTGATGGTCTGGAGTTGCCGCGTCCAATAGAATTCGGCTTCGAGGAGGCTTCGCCGCCGGAAGCGAACGCGTCGCGGAGCTGGGTGAGGCTTCGATGAACCTGGTCGATGGATGCTTCATTCAAGCGTCGAGTAGCGGTTCGATTGCCGCGACGAAATCGTCCAGTCCCGCCCACCCCTCACCTTGCGGGACCGGGCCCGTATGGTCCTTGTGATAGGGGCGATTGAAGAAGACGACACCGAAATCGGTCGCGAGTACATATGTGCACTCGTCGTCGCCGAAGGTGATGTCGGGGCGGCCGAGTCGTCGACGATGCGTGGGGTGCGGGTCGTCGAGGCGGGGGCCTCGGTGGTGTCGTCGACCCCTGGTGCCGGCGCTGGTCCGCAGAACGACGCAACCGCGACCACCGCAGCACGCCCCCACCTGCCCACGCGACCCCCGATCCGCCGAAAAATCGGTTCGACGCCGACACTGCGGGCAGGAGGTGTCCGCAGTGGTGGTTCAGGACGGGAGTGTGAGGAACTGCATCGGGTCGCTCTTCTCGAAGTGGCCCGACACCTCACCGGCAAGGCCACCTTGTAGTGCGGTGTCGCTGAGAAGATCCAGCTTGCCCGCCCGCGCACCCTCGCTGAAGTCGAGATCGTCCAGATCGACCCACACGATGTTGGGTCGGGTGGTCGACTCGAACACGTATCGCTTGTTGGTCAGATCGGCAACGGTCTGCCAGATCGTCTGCGAAACATAGGGTTTTCCTGGAGCCGGTGTTCGGAATGGCTGCGCTGCATTGCGCATGACGCTGAGGATTCCTGCGACGGCCTCGACCGGGTTCTCCGGATCCGGTAGGCGGCCGACGTAATGTGCGGCGCGGGCAAACCTGTCGGATGCAGAATCGGTGCCGGGGATCGGCTTGTCACCCCCGAAACCCTCGATCTGCCTCAGCAAGTCGATCTGTTTGTCGTAGGTGGGGGAGTTGGTCATGACGACGTGGTCGCGGCTGTGCCAGATCACGGCCTTGCCATCGAGGTACTCGATGACCGCAGAGTCTCCGGTCGCGTCGTCCAGGGCCAAGTGCACTGCCGGGACTTCACCGGTAGCTGGGTCGCCCAGCGGCACTACCTGTACGCCTGTGCGGTCGATCCACGACACTGCCTCGTCGACTGTCGCGAAGTTGTCGAGGAAATACTGCATCCAGACGGCCATGCTGAGTCCGGGTTTGCTGTTGTCATATGTGCCGTAAGTGGATTCGGTGAGCCAGAGGATGTGCCCTGCCAAACCCTCCTCGTTCATACCATCGACGGTCATCATGTCGTAGGCTCCCGCCACGACGCTGCCGTACTTCGCCCTCCAGGCCAGGTTTCCTCCGACACCGTCGTTGCGTTCGACACCGCGAGGAAGCGACCACAGGTTCGTCCCGGTATCGCGGTGGTAGTCCATGTTGCGGCCGACAAGCACACCACCGGAGGGTTCGTTCCAGACGACTCGAGTGCACATTCTTTTGCCTTTCCAGGACGAGTACGGTTCCCGAGGCTGCGGTATGTCGATGACGTGTCCAGCGCGCATTTCTCGGCAATGGTGTATTCAGGTGTCGTGTTGAAACAGTGGGTTCTGCACTATCGTCCCGTGGCGAATAGAAACTCCTTCTCGAATGGTCTCCCAGAGTTTTCTATCACTCTTCTCCTGCGGATGAACCGTCTCGGTCGCGGGGGAGGGTTAGATCGAGGGGTGAATTTCAGCGCGTCATCGGTCGCTGGGCGACGTTGTCGGCACGGAGGGGGGTCGATGTCGGCGTCACCGAAGAGCCGCCGTGGAATGCGACTCCACAACGTCTGTCCGGTGGCAGGCTCGGTCGCGGCGGTTTCCGGTGGGCCGTCGTCGTGAGGGTCGGTGGTCACGCTGTGCCCTCGCGAGAACTCTCGGTGTCGTTGTTCTCCGGCACGCGGGCGATGCCGGCCCGAGCGAAGGCGCTGATGATGCGTCGGCGCAGGTCGCGACCGACTTCGAACTGTTTGCCCGGAAGGGTGCGCGCGACCATACGTACTGTCACCTTGTCGAGCTGGAGGCGGGTGCCTCCCATGGGGGACGGTTCGTCGAACAGCAACTTGTTCATCCGGCCATCGAGGAACGTTGCTGCCCGGCCTCTCGCAGGATGTCGTTGATCCGGCTCAGGTCCGCTCCGAGGGGCACGGGCACGTCCGCCACCGCGCGTGCCCAGTCCTTCGACAGGTTGGTTGCCTTCATGATCTGGCCGTTGGGGACGGTCACCATCTCCCCGTCGTTCGACCGCAGCTGGGTGGCCCGCAGGCTAACGTCCTCGACAGTGCCCTCGGTGGTGTTGGCTCCGGTGAGTGTGAGGGTGACGGTGTCGCCGAACGCGTACTGGTTCTCCGCAATGATGAAGACTCCGGCGAGGAGGTCTTGCACGAGGCGCTGCGCACCGAAATCGATCGCCGTGGCCGGCGCGACGATGCCCGTGACCGGTAGCCCGAGGTTCCGCAAGACGCTCACGAACGCGATCGTGCAGATCGCACGCGATCCAGGCGACGACCTGGGCGACGGAGTGCCGATGCTCGAGTGTCTCCGAGCGCACGCGAGGTCATCCGTCCATATCGGTGGCTCCCCTTCGAGCGCTCGCAGCACCGTCGATTCTTGTGCCCTGTTCGACACCGTCAACTCCCTGGGTGCACATCGGGACGAAATCCGGAATGTGCGCACGTGCTTGTGCGACACGACGAGATTGGTGTTGGAGGTGGCTGGTCGTGCCGTGGATTCGACGCTGGCAGAGGCCACGTACAAGCGGAGGTTTCGTCGAGTTCAGTATTCCGCCGACACCGGAGTTTGTTGTGATAGATTGCGAATCGTTCCAGTATCCGTTGCGCATCTGGTTTCCGTCCGGAATTCCGGATCTCGATTTGTTGGTGTATCCGACGCCCTTCGATAACCGCCGACTGTACGAGGCTGCGGTAATCATCCGACCGGCGGAGACGGCGAAGTCCCGGCAGGTCCACAAGGAGGTACGCATGAGTGAAATTCGAAAAGTCACTGTACTCGGTGCCGGCGTTCTGGGGTCCCAGATAGCGTTCCAGTCGGCATACAAGGGATTCGACATCACCTCCTACGACATCAGCAATGAAGCGCTCGACGGCGCACGGGAGCGGTTTGCCGGATTGGGTGAGACGTACAAGCGGGACGTCGCAGGTGCCACCGAGGACGCTGTTCGGGAAGCGCGCGAAAGACTCACACTGACAACGGATCTAGAAGAATCAGTGGCGAACGCCGACCTTGTTGTCGAAGCGGTTCCGGAGATCCTGTCACTCAAGCAGGAGATCTACGGGAAGATCGGGGCTGCAGCGCCGTCGAAGACCATCTTCGCGACCAATTCGTCGACGCTACTCCCGAGCGACCTGAAGGAGTCCACCGGGCGCCCCGATCGGTTTCTCGCGCTGCACTTCGCGAACCAGGTCTGGCAATTCAACACAGCCGAGATCATGGGCACTCCCGATACGGACCCGGCAGTGTTCGCAGCAGTGGTCGAATTCGCGACCGAGATCGGCATGGTGCCCATCGAACTGCACAAGGAGAAGGCCGGGTACGTCCTGAACTCGCTCCTCGTGCCCTTCCTCTCTTCGGCTGCGCAGCTTGCTGCCGGCGGATACGCCGACCCTGAGGCAGTGGACAAGACGTGGAAGATCGCGACGGGCGCGCCGATCGGACCGTTCCAGATCTACGACATCATCGGCCTCTCCACCCCGTACAACATCATGGCCAACGGCGACGATGAGCAGCAGAAACTCGCGGTGTGGCTGAAGGAGAACTACATCGACAAAGGCAAGCTCGGCCTCGCGTCGGGCGAAGGTTTCTACCGATACTCCTGAGACGAGAACTGAGGCGCGATGTACTACAGCAGCGGCAACTACGAGGCATTCGCCCGTCCACGCAAGCCAGAGGGTGTGGACGACAAGTCGGCGTGGTTCGTCGGCTCGGGACTGGCTTCGTTGGCGGGGGCAGCATTCATGATCCGCGACGGCAGGATGGCCGGCAACCGGATCACGATCCTCGAACGGCTGAAGTTGCCCGGCGGTGCACTCGACGGAATCAAGGAGCCGAAGAAAGGGTTCGTCATCCGCGGTGGGCGCGAGATGGAGGATCATTTCGAGTGTCTGTGGGATCTGTTCCGGTCCGTCCCCTCCCTCGAGGTCGACGACGCCAGCGTGCTCGACGAGTTCTACTGGCTGAACAAGGATGACCCGAACTATTCGCTTCAGCGCGTCACGGAGAAGCGTGGGCAGGACGCCCACACCGACTTCAAGTTCGATATGAGCTCGAAGGCGCAGAAGGACATCATGAAGGTGTTCCTCACGCCGCGTGAGGAGCTCGAGAACAAGCGCATCGACGAAGTATTCGGCCGCGAGTTCCTCGACAGCAACTTCTGGCTGTACTGGCGCACCATGTTCGCGTTCGAGGAATGGCACAGTGCGCTCGAGATCAAGCTGTATCTGCACCGGTTCATCCACCACATCCGTGGCCTACCGGATCTGAGCACCCTGAAATTCACCAAGTACAACCAGTACGAGTCGCTCGTGCTGCCGCTGTACACCTGGTTGCTCGACCAGGGTGTGAACTTCCGGTTCGACACCGAGGTCACGGACATCGATTTCGAGATCACGCCCGAGAAGAAACAGGCCACGCGTATCCACTGGATCTCCGACGGAGCCGAGGGCGGCGTCGATCTGGGTCTCGATGATCTCGTGCTCACCACCATCGGCTCGCTGACGGAGAATTCGAACAACGGCGACCACCACACACCGGCGCGCCTCGACGAGGGGCCCGCGCCGGCATGGGATCTGTGGCGTCGGATCGCAGAGAAGGATCCTGCCTTCGGTCGCCCCGACGTGTTCGGTGCGCACATCCCCGAAACCAAATGGGAGTCCGCGACCGTCACGACACTCGACGAACGTATCCCCGAGTACATCGAGAAGATCTGTAAGCGGGATCCGTTCAGTGGACGTGTCGTCACCGGAGGCATCGTCACCGCCCGGGATTCGAAGTGGCTGATGAGCTGGACAGTGAACCGTCAGCCCCATTTCAAGCAGCAGCCCAAGGATCAGATAGTCGTGTGGGTGTATTCGCTGTTCGTCGACGTTCCGGGCGACTATGTGAAGAAGCCGATGCAGGAGTGCACGGGCGAAGAGATCACTCAGGAATGGCTGTACCACATGGGTGTTCCGATCGGAGACATCCCGGAGCTCGCAGCGAATGCCGCGAAGACAGTGCCGGTAATGATGCCCTACGTCACCTCGTTCTTCATGCCGCGTCAGGCGGGGGACCGACCGGACGTGGTCCCGGAGGGTGCCGTCAACTTCGCTTTCCTCGGGCAGTTCGCGGAAACCACCCGCGACTGCATCTTCACCACCGAGTACTCGGTCCGCACCGGAATGGAGGCTGCATACGAGTTGCTGGGCATCGAACGTGGTGTGCCCGAGGTGTTCGGATCGACATACGACATCCGGAAGCTGCTGCAGGCAACGTACTTCCTCAACGACAAGAAGGAAGAGAACGTACCGCTGCCGAAGCTGATGCGTCGACGGCTGAGCAAGAAGCTCGACGAGAACGAGATCGGCCAATTGCTGCACGAGTACCACATCTTGACCCGAGAGTAACTGGGGCACCGCGGGTAGGTGGAGGTCAGACGGTGAGGATCACCTTCCCGCGCGCTGTCCGGCCCTCCACCGCCGCGTGCGCTGCTGCGGCCTCCGACAAAGGGAAGCGTGTGATCAGCGGTCGGAACTCCCCGGTCGCAGCGCGCTCCAAGGAGGTCGAGCGCAATGCGTCCCACCCGCCCGGCGGAACCATGCGTGGCCCCAGCGCCCAGGTCGCTGTGAGTTGCCGGGAGATCAGGTCGGTGGTTGCGATCTCGGTGGGTGAGCCGGATGCCCACCCGTAGAGGATGATCCGGCCACCAGGGGCGAGAAGTTCGAGAGCCTGTCGCCCGATCCGGCCGCCGACGCCGTCCATCACGACGCTGACCCGGGGTGCAGAGGCAAGGCGCTCCGGCCAGTCGGGATCGCTGTAGTCCACCGCGATATCGGCACCGTTGTCGCGCACTTGTGCGGTCTTCGTCGCACCACCGGCGGCCCCGACGACGAAAATGCCCTCACGATGCAAGCTCTGGACGAGCAGCGTGCCGATGCCACCGGCGGCAGAGAGGACGAGGACGGCATCGTCGACCGTCGGTTGTGTGGCGTGCAGTAGACCCAGCGTGGTTGCACCGGTGCCGACCATCGCGACGGCGACGTCGGCGGACAGGTCGTCGGGGATGGGGTAGAGGTTTTCCACGCGAGCGACGGCGAGTTCGGCGTAGCCGCCGTGGCCGTCGAGGTGCGCAGCGACTCTCCGACCGATCCATGTGGGCTCGACGCCGTCGCCGACCGCATCGACAGTACCGGCGACCTCCCCGCCCGGCACGAGCGGAAGTGTCGGTGGCAGATGCGGTCCCACCGTCTCGCCGCGCCGGATCTTCGTCTCGATGGTGTGTACTCCGGCTGCTTCGACCGCGACACGGACTTCGCCGGGCCCTGGAACAGGGTCCGCAAGGTACTCGTAGATCAGGTTGTCGGGAACGCCGAAGGCGTGCAGTCGTATTGCGTGCATGTCATACCTCGATGCGTCGGCGTGGAAGGAGCAGTGCGGGGAGAAGCGCAGCGGCCAATATTACGGCCACCCACAGGTAGGTGGAACGGAAAGCATCCGCCAGGAGAGGAAGGGAAGACTCGGGAAGTAGGAAGGCCTGCTCGAGATCCTGCACCTCGGGCAGGCGCTCGGTGACGGACCGCGCGAGCCCGGCCGAGAACACGGCAGTGCCCAACGCGACCGCGACCTGCTGAATGATCATCAGCCCGGTGCTGGCGGAGGGCACCTCGTCGTGGGTGAGGCCGCGGGTTCCCGCGGCAGTAGCAGGCATGAGCGTCATACCGATGCCGACGCCCATCACCGACATAGCGGCCATGAGCTGCCAATACGGGGTATCGGCAGAGACGAGGACGGCGAAGAGCAGAACCCCGGTGGGGGCAATGATCGTGCCCAGCGCGACGACTCGGCCGGGTGGAACCCGATCGACCAGGCGCGTGGCCACCTGCATCGTGAGGCCGGTCGCGACAACCTGCGGAATACTCAGCAGTCCGGTGGTGTGTGCGTCCTCCCCGCGAACCATCTGATAGTAGAGCGGCAGCAGGACCATGGACCCGAAGTACGCCGCTGCCGCGAACGTGAGGGTGAGAGCCGACGCGGCGAGTCTGCGGCGACGGAACAATCGGAGTTCGATGAGCGGCTCGTCGGTCGTGAGAGACCGGACGACGAATCCGGCCCCGAACAGGCCGCCGAGCGCGGCGAACATGATTCCTCCGCCGGTGAGTCCGAAGACCAACACTGCGAGTCCGCATGACAGCAACGCGAGCCCGATCCAGTCGAGGCTGCGTCGAGTGCGGGTCGGGTCGGTGGGGAGAAGGCGGGCGGCGAGTAGCACGCCGACGAGACCGACAGGAACGTTGATCAGGAAGATCCAACGCCACGATGCCGCGTCGATGAGGAGGCCGCCCAGTACCGGGCCGATCAATGGCCCGATGAGAGGTGGGATGCCGAGCATGCTCATGAGCCGACCGTTTTCGCCTTCGCCCGCTGCGCGGAGCACGATGGTCATGCCGACCGGCATCAGCATGCCGCCACCGAGTCCCTGCACTACACGAAAGACCACCAGCGACCACACATCCCATGCGCACGCGCACAAGACCGAGCCGAGCACGAACAAGATGATTGCGGTGAGGTAGAGCCGCTTGGTGCCGAAGCGTCCGACCGCCCAGGCGGTGATCGGGATGATGGTGACCAGCCCGAGGACGTATCCGGTGGTCACCCACTGGATGTCGGTCATCGTGGCGTGGAACTCGCGGGCAAGGGTGCCGATCGCGATGTGGACGATCGTGGTGTCGAGCACCACCATCAGCATGTTGAGTACGACGACCAGCGTCACGGTCATCGGCCGAACCGCCGCGCGTTGCCCGGCCCGGCCGATGACTGCGGTCATGCGGGCACTCGCAGCGATTTCAGTGCTTCCGACCAGGCGGAGACCTCGTCGATCAGGCCGGTCAGCGCCGGTTCCTGGTGCTGCCCAGGTATCAATGCTCCGGGTTCCAGTGGGTCGGTGATGTCGAAGTCGTGGTGCAGCGACAGTACTACCTGGGTGCGTACGGTCGCGACCTTGACCTCGGCCAGTACGAGCCGAAGGTGTTCGGCTGCCCGCACCCCTCCGGCTTGGACTCCGTACGTGACGAATCCTGCTGCCTTGTCGGCCCATTCGTCGAACAGGAAGTCGATGGCGTCCTTCAATGCTCCGGGGAAGGAGTGGTTGTATTCCGGTGCGACGAAGACGAATCCGTCGTACGCCCCGATCGTCGCGGCCCACCGTCGTGTGTGCTCCTTCTCGTACGTGCCGAAGATCGCGGGCGCGGACTCGTCGAGGTGCGGCAGGTCGTAGTCGCGTAGGTCTATGACGTCGTAGGTGTCGTCCGGCCGGTGTTGCTGGGCGACCTCGTGGACCCACTGCGCCACGGCTGCTGCGCGACGTCCGGGGCGGGTGCTGCCGACGATGATGGCTATCCGTGTCATGCGGTGTCTCCTCGGTCGTTGGGTGCACAAGTAAAGTACAACGGGTAATGTATAAAGTGCAATAGGTGTTGTACTTACTAAGGTGTGGACCATGGCGTTACGTGCTGACAAGCGAGAATCGATTCTGACCGGGGCGCTCGAGGTGTTCGCCCGCGACGGTTACACGCGGGCCGGCATCGACGTGATCGCCAAAGAAGCGGGAGTCTCGACGCGGACGATCTACAACCATTTCGGCGACAAGGCGACGCTCTTCCAGGCTGTCATCACCGCAAGCTCCGATCGCGTCGCGGCCGGGCACATGTCCGCGATCGACAACTACCTGCGTAAGGTCACCGACCTCGAGGATGACCTCACGGACCTGGGCGTTGCCCTGGTGTGGGACGAGGAGTACGTCACCCACTTCGCTCTCGTCCGTCAGATACAGGCCGACATCGACCACATTCCGCCCGCTGCCATCGACGCATGGAGAGACGCCGGGCCGCTACGCGTGCGCCGGCACCTCGCCGATCGTCTCGAGAAGCTGGACGGGCTGAACCTCGACGACCCGATGCTCGCCGCGTTCCATCTGATGGCATTGATCGGCCGGGACACCTCGGGCGGGGGGCGTTCGACCGAAGAGCATGTGCGCGCGGGCGTGCGGGTCTTCCTGCACGGCTATTGCGATTGATCCAGCACAAAGTGTGGATCTGAGCCCGGATTCCGGGCCCAGATCCACACAATGTTGTCAGTCGATCCACAGCTCCTCTGGCAGAGGCGAGCCGAGCGTGTACAACTCGACGCCATGGACGTCGTTGCTGTACATGACCGAGGGAATTGCACGGACGTACCAGATGCCCGGGATCACCTCGATCAAGCGTTCCTGCACGGTGTCGTAGGCGGCCTTGCGGTCATCGAACGCCTCACTGATGCGTCCGGTATCGAGTGCTGCGTCGAGTTCGGGATCGTTGGTGCCTGTGAAGTTGCCCGTCGATTGGGAATGCAGCGCGGTCCACAGCGCGAAATCGGGGTCCTGGACGATTGTGGCGGTGATGATCATGTCGAAGTCGCCGGTAGTGAGCCGCGTGGTGGCCGTCGCGGCGTCGAGCATGTCGACACCCACCTCGACGTTGTCGTACGCACTCAGCTGCGCCTGCACACCTTCGGCGAGAATCCTGGAATCAGTGGTGGGGAAGGAAGCGAAGGAGAAGCGGACAGGCGTGCCTTCTGCGGCCAGTTCGTCGAACAGTCGTTGGGCTTCGTCGGGGTCCGATTCCTGGAAGGCGACGTCGCTGAAGAAGGGTGATTGTTCGGGAAAGAAGGTCTCGGGGACTTCACCTTCGCCGTTGTACACGACGGTGTTGAGCGCATCGAGATCCAAAGCCAATCTCACGGCACGGCGGGCGCGCACATCGTCGAACGGGGCCCGACGCTCGTTCATTCCGATCATCTGGCCGCCGCCGGTGGGCAGGGTTTCGGTCTGGAGCCCGGCCTCACGAGCCATGTTGATATTGGCCATGGTCGACTCCAGAGACAGGTCTGCGGCGCCGGTGGTCATGGCATTGATGCGCTGGTTGGTGTCGTGAACGCCCTTGATCGTGAGGCGGTCGAGATAGGGTTTGGGCGCGTCCCAGTAGTCGGGGTTCTTCTCCAGCTCGATGGCGCTTTGGCGGGTCCAGTCGACCAATGTGAACGGTCCGGCACCGACCGGGTTCTCGTCGAAGGCTTGCCGCCCCTTCTGTAGGGCGGCCGGTGACGCGATCCAATTCAGCGCGCCGGCAACGAGTGATTCCGCGAAATGCGGGTTCGGTGCCACCATCGTGACCTTCAGATTCGTGGCATCGATGACCTCGGTGTCGGCAACCTGGACCGCTTGCCTGGTCGAGGTCGAACCGATACTGGGGTCGCGCAGGCGATCCCAATTGAACTTGACGGCTGCGGCGTCCAGCGGGGTGCCGTCGGTGAACATCAGACCGGGCCGGAGCGCCAGGTTGTAGGTGATGCCTCCGTCGGAGGACGAGAAGTCGGTGGCCATCTTGTACTCGATGTCGAACGTCTCGGGGTCGTTGATCATCAATGTCCCGTACAGCGCGTTACCCAATGCGGGGTGAAATGCGAAGACATTGGACATCGACGCCGGGTCCAGGGACGGGGGTTCGGCAGCCTGCATGATCGTCATCGATCCGCCGGCTACGGGACTACCGTCCTCGCCTCCGGATTCGCTGTCCGGGGTGCTGCCTCCGCAGGCCGCTACGAAAAGGAGCAACGCACTGCTGCACAGTGCTGAGACGAGCTTCGGATACGGTGAGATTCGGCGCATGATCGACCTCTCGGACTTGACGCACAAATGAGTCATGTGGGTGAAGCGGACGGCGGAACGTTCTCGGTCGCTTTGAACCGAGCGCTGATCGAGTGCTCTGTGTGCTGCCGGAGATCCGAACGATCGGTCGCCGATGCAGGTGCATCAGCGACCGATCACGACGCGACGTGGGGTAGAACGGGTCGGCGCGTTCGGAGTACCCCTGCTCTGTAGGTCCCTATCTGAGCAACGATCCAGCGTCGATGGGTAGGGCGACGCCGGTGATGAAGCGAGCATCGTCGGACGCGAGAAACAGTGCCGCCGCGCTGATGTCCTCTGGCTCGACCCACGGTGTCGGCAGGATCTGGCCCGTCTGAGCGACCTTGGCGAAGTCCTCCTTCGTCGGGTTCGGCAGGTCGGGTAGAAAGAGTCGGTAGGTTTCGTCATTGAGGAGCATCGGTGTGCCCACATTGGTGGGGCACAACGTGTTCACACGAATGCGCTTGTCGCCCAGTTCCAACGCCAGTGTGCGCATCAGGCCGATGACGCCGTGCTTCGCCGCGATGTAGTGGCCGATATGCCGCGCGCCGCGCAAGCCGCCGACGGAACTGGTCAAGATGATCGATCCTCCTCGGCCGCCGGCCACGATATGGGGAGTGGCCACCTTCGTGGTGGTCCATACGCCGGTCAGGTTGACGTCGATCATGTCGCGCCATGCCTTCTGGGTCATCTCGTCGAGGGTCGCGCCTTCGCTGGCCAACCCTGCATTGGCCACGACGACATCGAGGCGGCCGAACTTTTCGACGCCCTCCCGTACAACTTCTGTCATGACGTCTTCGTCGCGCACGTCCGCTTCGACGGCATGGATGCGGCGGCCCAACGCCTCGACCTGGTTGGCTGTTTCGGCGAGATCATCGGGCGTCGACATGGCGATCTTGACGCCGTCGAGTTGCTTGCAGACGTCGACCGCGATGATGTCTGCGCCTTCTTCGGCCATACGGACGGCGTGGCTTCGTCCTTGACCGCGGCCCGCACCGGTGATGAAGGCTACTTTTCCTTCGAGTTTTCCTGACATGTTGTGCCTCATTTCTGTTCATGAGCGGCTCCGCTGAGTCGCTCGTTCCGGCCGAATGGGCGCATTCGGCCGATCAACGCGAGAATCCGAGAGTCAGGCAGAAGTGCGGTGACGCCACCGAACCAACAGGGGGACCGCCAATACCACCGCCGCTGCGGGGATGAGCACTCGGGTGAGACGGCTGCGTCGGCCGCCGATATTGAGGAGATCTATCGGCGGTGCAGTAGCAGTGCGGCCTGCGATGGGGTTAGAGGTGTTGCTTGTTTTCACGTCTGCCGGCTCGGTACCGTCCGATGGGTTCGGGCCTATGCTCTCCGAGGCATCGACGTTCGAAGTTCCTGCAGACACAAGGATCTGTTCTGCGAGATTCGCGGCGAACTGCCCGATGAGCTTGTTGGACACCTCGGCAAGCGCTCCACGTCCGAACTGCGCGGGCTTTCCGGTGATGTCGAGTTCGGTCTCGACGAAAACATCGGTACGTCCGTCCGACTCGGACATGCGACACGTAATCACCGCGCTCGCCGTACCGTTTCCACGGGCCTCTCGACCGCTACCTTCGAAGACCACGACCTTGGCGGCCTCATCCTTCGAACGTAGTTCGATGATGCCGCCATATTTCAAGGCGATAGGGCCCACTTTGACCTTGATATTGCCGGAATACTTGTCGCCGTCATGGGACGTGATGGTAGCTCCGGGAACGCAGGGAGCGACTCTTTCGATATCGAGCAATACAGGCCAGGACTCGTCGACGGGGACAGCGATGCAGAAGGTGTTCTCGAGTTTCATATCGATCCTTGTGGTAGACGCATCGACGGTCAGGTGGTTGCCGACGCTGCACGGATGGCGGCCACAATCCCTTGATAGCCGGTGCAGCGGCAGATGCTTCCGGAAATTCCGTCGCGAATCTCTTCGTCCGTCGGGTCGGGATTGTCCCGCAACAGTGCCGTGGCAGTGACAATGAACCCTGGTGTGCAGAAACCACATTGGAGACCGTGGTGTTTGCGGAAGGCTTCCTGGATGGGTGCGAGCGTGCCGTCGGGAGAGGCGATGCCCTCGACGGTGGTGATGCAGGTGCCGTCGGCCTGGACTGCGAAGACAAGGCATGCCCGTACGGCCTCACCGTCCATCAAGACCGTGCACGCGCCACAGACGCCGTGCTCGCAACCCACGTGGGTCCCGGTCAATCCACAGTTGACCCGTAAGAAGTCGGCCAGCGTCAGCCGGGGCGGGACGGACGAGCGCCTCACCGTGCCGTTGACCTCGATCGTAATATCGACGTCAGTCATCGATTGCCTCCTCGAGAGCGCTCTTCAACGCGCGTGCCACCATGGTTGCCCCGACGCGTGTGCGGTACGCAGCGGAGCCGTGCAGGTCGGCAGGAACCGACTCCAGGTCGGACACCGCCGCGTGGCCGACGTCGCGCACCTGCAGGTCGTCGATCGAGCAACCGACCAGGGAGCGCTCCGTCGAGGTTGCCCGCATCGGTATCGACCCCAGGCCGAAGAGTCCTATGCTGCAGCTTTCGACTCGCGAACTGTCGTCGATCTTCACCGCTACGCAGGCTCCTGCCATGGCGAAGTCGCCTTTGCGGCGTGAGAATTCATTGATTGCGAACCCGCATCGTCCTTCCCGGACGGGGAAGGTGACCTTTGTGAGAATTTCGTCGTCGCGCAAGGCTGTGGTCCACATCCCGGTGAAGAACTCGGAAGCCGGTATGGTTCGTCGGCCGCTCGAGGACAGCGCCTCGAGTTCGGCATCGAGAGTCAACGCTACCGCAGGGTATTCCGCAGCAGCGTCTGCGTGAGCCACGGAACCACCGAGTGTGCCGCGATTGCGGATCGGGAAGTGTCCGATCAGCGGGGTGGCTCGGGAGAGCAACGGTACTGACTCGAGGACGGTGGTGGACAAGCCAACTGTGGCCTGGTTCGTCGTTGCACCGATAACTATGGAGTCCGAATCATGCGTTATTCCGGCAAGATCGGTGAGTCCTCTGATATCGATCAAGTGCTCGAACGCGGCCAGCCGAAGGTTGAGCATCGGCATCAAGCTCTGGCCACCCGCAATGAGCTTGGCGTCGTCCCCGAACTCTGTCAGGAGTTCGGCAGCCTCCTCGGGTGTGGTCGGCCGATGGTATTCGAATGCCGAAGGTTTCATGTGTTCGCCGCCGAGGTTCGGGAGGAGTCGAGCATGGCGATGATCGTGGCCGGGCTCAACGGCAGGTGATCGACCTCGACACCGAACGGCGCCAGCGCATCGACGACAGCATTGACCACGGCAGGAGCCGAGCCGATCGCTCCACCTTCGCCTACACCCTTGTGGCCACCTGGGCCCGGACCAGGAGTTTCGATGTGCCCCAACTCGATCACCGGGACCTCATTGGCCGTGGGGAGTAGATAGTCCATGAAGGTTGTGGTGATCGGGTTTCCGGTGTCGTCGTAGGCAAGATGCTCGTAGAGAGCGCCACCTATTCCTTGAACCGTACCGCCGTAGATCTGGCCTTCGACCACGTTCGGATTGATCATGGGGCCACAATCATCACTTACTATGTAGCGCAACAGTGTTACCTCGCCCGTTTCGATGTCTACTTCGCACGTGCACACGTGTGTCGCGTTGGCCCAGATCAGTGGACTCTGTGCTCGGTATCGTTCGCTGACCTCCACGCCGGAGGGGACGTCCGAGGGGAGAGTAAGAGTTTGGAAGTAGGCGATGTCGGCGATGTCGGCCAAGCTCAGTTCCCGGTTCGGCACACCTCGAACTGTGGCTCGGCCCTGTCGGAATTCGACGTCATCGGTGTCGACTTCGAACGCGTGCGCAGCGATAGCCAGAATCCGCTCACGCAGGACCCCCGCGGCCTGAGCCACGGCGCCGGCGGTCATCGAACCCGACCGGCTGCCGCCGGTACCGGCGCCGAAGGGAGTGATCGCGGTGTCGCCTTGCACCGTGTTGACATCCCCGATCTCGACACCGAGCGCGTCGGCGGTCAACTGGACCACCGTGGTCTCCAGGCTGTTACCGCATGAGCCACCCGCAACGTAGACGTTGACCTTGCCCGACGGTTCGATCCGAATGGTGGCGCCCTCCGTGGCGTGGAACGCGGTAGCGCCAGTTGTGGGCTCGAGATATGTGCATGTGCCGACTCCGATGTACCGACCGTCCTGGCGTGCGAGATGCTGCTCGCGGCGGAACGCCGGGTAGTCCAGGATGTCGAGCGCCTGCTCGAAGGTTTCACGCGGTGTCGCATCGGAGTACGGCATACCGTTGGGGTTCGATACCGGCAATTCGTCGACTCGCAGCAGGTTGAGCCTCCGGAGTTCGACCGGGTCGATGTCGAGCTTCCGTGCCGCGGTGTCCAGCGCTACCTCGCGCGCCATCGATTCGAACTGCCAGGGCCCGCGATAGGCAGTACGTCCAACTGTGTTGGAATACATCAGTTTCGTTCTGAATGTGGCCGCAGGAACTCGGTACGGTCCGGGGAACAGCATGCCGACAACCCCGCCTGCGGTCATCGGAGGTGTGACCGGGTAGGCGCCCACGTTCTGCACATACTCGAGGTCGGCGGCAAGGAGCGTTCCGTCGGCGTCGAACGCGAAGCGCCCTGTCCCATGTTCCTGGCGGGCCATTCCTGCAGACATCAGATGCTCTTGCCGATCTTCGATCCACTTGAGTGTGGCCCCGGCCTTCCTTGCGGCCAGCATGATGCAGATTTCCTCGCGCTGCGGTACCACCTTCTGCCCGAATCCGCCCCCTGTATCCCGGACGATCACTCGCACGTGGTGCTCATCGATTCCGAGGACCCGTGCGCATACCAATCGCACTTCATGTGGTGCCTGAGTGGACGTCCAGACCGTCATGTCGCCCGCTGCTGCCGACCATTCCGCGACCACTCCTCGCGTTTCCATCGGCATGGGCATGTGGGCCTGCTGGTGCACAGTCTGCTCGACGACATGCGCGGCACTGTCGAAGAGGGGCTCCAACTCCGACAACGGTCTACCGGAGAGTTCACCCGCCAGATTGCATGGCGCATACGAGTGCACGAGTTCGGTGTTCTCATAGGATGTTTCGTAATCGACTACCGGAGTCAGCGGCTCGTATTCGATGAGGACTCGCTCGGCTGCATCCTCCGCGACATAGCGATCGGCGGCGATGATGAGGGCGACCGGATCTCCGACGAACCGGACCTCGCCCTCCGCAAGTGGTACACGGATCAGACGATCAGCGACACGTTCTGCTGTGTACCTGAACTCGTGTACGTCGGAATTCAGGTCTGCCGCAAGATATATTGCGGTGACGCCGGCGATAGCGAGAGCTTCGGATATGTCGACATCGAGAATTCGTGCGCGAGCATAGGGGCTGCGCACGAAGCACGCATGTAGCATGCCGGGTCGAGTAATATCGTCAACGAATATGCCTGCGCCGGTGAGCAAACGAGCATCCTCGATTCGTGGAATGCGGACGCCGACCGAATTGCCCGTCTCCTCGATGATGGTCATCGGACTGCTCGCACTCGAGGTTGTGCGACGTCCGGCGCGGGCATCTCCGGACATCGAATGCTGTTGAGGGCCAATTGATTCCTTCCAGTAGATGCAGGTCGTAAACCCGATGGTGCAGTCCTGCGCAGGCGGACTCGCATCTGAAGGGTGGTGAACTACATGGGGGTGAGGACGTTCCGAACATCGACAAGGTATCCGTAGGTGCCCTGCAGTGCAGTCACCAGAAGCTGTGCAGAACTCGCGTTGTGCCTGGTTCAACAAGACTTGTTGGTCAAGTTAGCGGTTGTGCGATGTGGTGTCAATCATCGATTTGCAGACGAGGCGCGTTCGCAGGCCGTGTCCGATACATGTTGGCAGCGAACATATGTGGAGCGCTCGAATGAGCAGTTGGCGCCATGGAGGATCAGAGGGCTGTGGTGGCTCGAGATGTCGTCGAGGCACGTATCCGGTGTCGTCTGTGGCAGGTGTGAAGTGCCGATCCGATCACTGGATACGTGCCGGGGTACCGACGCCACTGCGCCGTAACTATCGTGCTGGATTAGCTCAGGGGCGAGGTAACGCGCTTCAGTCCCATGCCACGGGCAGTGAATGAACTCCGAAGACCACCATGTCTGTCCGTAGTGGGATTTCTGCGGCAGGCACGGTGAGTCGGAGACCCGGCAGGCGCTTGAACAGTTCGACGAGCCCCACGCGTAGTTCTACACGCGCGAGCTGCTGTCCCAGGCACTGGTGAATGCCGTAGCCGAAGGCCATGTGCCCGGTGTCGCGCGGACGGGTGACATCCAACTGGTCGGAGTCCGGCCAGCGCTCCTCGTCCCGGTTGGCGGTGGGCAACGAGATCACGACAGTGTCACCGGCCGGAATCGTCACCCCGCCAAGGGGTATGTCTTCCAATGCGATGCGAGTCGGGCCGGTATGCGACACCGACAGGTACCGCATCAGTTCTTCGATGGCTGCGTCGATGAGTGTCGGATCGTTCTGGAGCGCAGCAAGCTGCTCCGGGTGCTCCAGCAGTGCGAAGACGCTCAGTGCAAGCATGTTGGCTGTGGTCTCGTGCCCCGCGCCGAGAAGCGTCACGCCGATGTCGATCAACTCGGCGTCGGTCAGCGGTGGATCGGCGGCCAGCTCGCCGCTGATCAAACCCGAGAGCATGTCGTCACCGGGCTCGGCGCGTTTGGCGACGACCAGATTGCGCATGAACTCCCACAATGCGATCCCGGCGTCGCGCTGCTGTTCCGGGGTGTTGTTGATGTTGAGGGTGATCGCGCTCCGTTCCTGGAACTCTGCCCGGTCCTGGTACGGCACACCGAGCATCTCGCAGATCACCAGTGACGGTAGAGCCAACGCGAAATCTGCCACGAGATCGGCGCTGGTGCCGGCGTCCTGCATGGCGGTGATGAGTTCGTCGGTGATCTCGTGTACTCGCTGATCCAGGGCACGCATTCGGCGTACGGTGAACTGGCTGGTCAGTACCCGTCGTAGTCGGGAGTGTTCCGGGGGATCCATGAAGATGAACATGCCGTCGGTGCGCTGCAAGTCCGGTCGGGCGGGGCAGCCGCCGTCCGTCACCTGTTCGGAGGTCAAGGACATGGCGTTGATGTTGCGCACCACGTCGGAGCTGAGGCGGGTGTCCGAGATCGCTTTGCGGACTTCGTCGTAACCGGTGACAAACCAGACGTGTGCGCCGTTGAGCAGTGGCACTTTTGCGACCGGGCCCTGTTCCTCTTGTAGTCGGAACCGTGCGGCGGGCGGGTCGAAGGGGCACCCGGTCCTTTCGGACAGTTCAGGGGGGAGAGGTCGTCGGCCGGTCAACGATCCGATCGGGGCGGTCGTCTCGGTGGCATTCATGGGCTGTTCCCTTCGTTGGCTGTGGGTTCGGAGTGAGTGTTTCGGGGGTGCCGCGGGGCGGTGAGCATCCCGGTGACGGCGTCGATGAGCGCTTCGCCGATCATGGGCCAGTCGGCGGGCACGCCTGTGCTCGCGGCGAGACGTTCCTCGGCGGCGCAGGTGTGCAGGACGACCATCCGTATTGCCCGTCTCCGTAGGGCTTCCTCGGCAGGTGGAAGCTCCGGCACACCGGACCATGTGTTGTATCTGGGGACTTGCACCAGTGCGCCGGTCAGAATCTCGTCACGGAGCACGGGATCGACGTCGACCTGAGCGATGAAGCGTGCCTGCCAGCTCGGATTTCCGAGTTCGGCCAGGTGTTCGATATGCGGCCGGATGAAGCTCGCTACGTGGTCGCGGGGGTCGTCGGAGTCGCGCACCTGTTCGCTCAATTCGCGGGTGCGCGCGGCAATCGGTTCGCCATGTCGGCGGATGATCGCGCGGACCAGGTCTACGCGGTCTCCGATGTGGTATTTCAGCGCAGAATTGTTGCCGATTCCAGCTGCTTCGACGATGTGCCGCATCGACACCTGGGCCATGCCTTGTTCGGCGAACAGCTGTTCTGCAGTGGTGAGTAGTAGTTGTCGGGTGGCCTCGCCCTGTTCCTTTCGTGAAACTGGTTGAGGGGAGGAAGCAGACGAGTTCTTTGACATGGTCATCATTTTGTCTCCCACGACGCCCCTCGCGTTCCGCCGCCTCCGAAATTATCTCAGACACGTATCTGAGATGTGTTGTACCGTACTCGACAGGCGCATGTCTGCCAATGGTTTTCGTCGACAAAGGTGCGCCGCATGCGAACGGCGACAAGGAGATCTCCCATGAAGGTGAGCGTTGATACTCAGAAGTGCATCGGCTCCGGAATGTGCGTACTGCACACGCCGGAAGTATTCGACCAGCGTGACGACGACGGTGTGGTGATGCTGGCGACCGAGAGTCCCGTACCGGAACTGGACGGCTCGGTCAGGGAGTCGGCCGCCGCGTGTCCCGCTTCTGCGATCCATCTCGTCGAATCGTGAATCGTGTCGTGAGAAATGAAAGGCGTCCACCTGTAGGTGGACGCTTTTCGTCGTGGATGGCAGGTCTGTTGCGTCGGCGCGAGTATCTGTGACACTCAGTTGCAGAAGATATTCGGCGGTTATGTGACGGCATTCGGCGGTTCTTCTTAGGATTGGCCGAGGAGATGTGACCGAGAATAGAGCGCGCTCGACAATCGTGTAACGACTCTGGGTCGTTGCTCGATTGAATGATCAACTGCGCCGACTTGTGTGGGCGTCGCCCACGCGTGCGCGCTCGCGCCCGACCACGAGAGATGCCTGTGCCGTCAACGCCCGACCCGTTCGATTTCAGCGAGTATTCGACCTCGCGGGACGGTACCGATACGTCGCCGCCGGACTCGGGCGGTCCGGTGTGGGGTAACACCCCGACGTTCGGCGGTGGATTCACCACGTCTCCCGATCCGTTCGGGCCGGGCACGACGTCAGCCACACCCGACGCATTCGCGTCGGCGGCACCGGCTCGGTCGCCCTCGTTCGCGCAGGGAAGGACGCCCGCGGGATGGGCTGCCGCAGCGCTGGTGACAGCGCTCGCAGGAGTGGTACTGGCCATCGTCGCCCTGCTGGGCGGTGCGGTGGGATTTGCGGTCGCGGGATGGCTCCTCTCCGGGCCGACAGCAGCCCTGCTCCTTGCGAAGCACATGATCGCCGATACCACGGAGCGGGCCCTTCCTGTGTATCAACCGTCGAAGGCCGCGCAGACCCTCTATCGGGTGGCCGTCGGCCTCGCCGCGGCCGGGATCGTCGCAAGTGCATGGGTGATCGCAGAATGGGCGGGCCGGTTGTGAGAAGACTTGCCGTAGTCATTGCAGTCCTCCTCGGGTGCCTGGTCATGGCGCCCACGGCGTCGGCCCAGCCGCAAGACTCGCAAGAATCCGCCGTCGCAGATTTCGGCGGGTGCCTGGCGTCGCAGCGCGAAGGCGACCTGCTGCTGATGATCGACGAATCGGGAAGCCTGCAGCAGTCCGACCCGGATGCCGCACGCGTCGAAGCGGCGAACTACCTGCTCGGCCAACTCGAATCATTCGGTAGCTCGGCCGGCGTGGCACTCGACGTCGCGGTGGCGGGTTTCTCGTCCGATTTCACCATGCATGCTCCTTGGACTCGTCTCGATTCCGGCACGCTTCCCGAGTTGCAAGATGAGGTCGACGCGTTCCGGTCGCGTACCTCCGGTCTCGACACCGACTACTGGCTTGCCCTCGACGGGGCGCGCGGTGCGCTCGCCGAGCACGCGACCGGCGGTCCCGCGACATGTCAGGCGATCGCGTGGTTCTCCGACGGCAAACTCGACTTCACCGCACGCGACGGAGAGAAGCCGTACGCGCCCGGCATCTCGATGGCCACGGACGAGGGCGTCGCCCAGGTCGTCGACGCGGCCCGCGAGTCGATCTGCCGCCCCGCGGGCGTTGCCGATCAGCTGAGGTCCTCGGGCATCGTCACCTTCGCGGTCGGCCTCGCCAACGGCACTGCGCAGGTTGCGGACTTCGACCTGATGAAGTCCATCGCTACGGGTGAGCCGGCCGCCGGGCAGGCATGCGGCGCCCGGACCGAACCCACACCCGGCGACTTCTATCTGGCGCAGAACATCGACGATCTGCTGTTCGCCTTCGACGCGTTCAGCAGTCCGGGCCAGGCGCCACTCGAGAACGAGACCGGCGTGTGCGCCCTGGAAGTGTGCGACGAGGCGCAGCACCGTTTCGTCCTCGACAACTCCATCAGCCAGGTGACCGTCCTCGGATTCGCCGACGCGGAAGGCCTCGTCCCCACCCTGGTCACCCCGGACGGCACCGAACTGCCGATGGCCTACACCCCGACCGCCTCGAACACGATCGTCGACGGGGTTGCCGTCGACTACCGCTGGTTGTCGGACCGGTCGGTGTCGTTCACGATGCAACAGCCCGAGTCGGCGTCCGGGCAGTGGCAGGGCATGTGGGCGCTGGTGTTCGTCGACCCCGACGGATCCGATCCTGGTGCTCGATCCAAATCGAACATCCACATCTCGGGCAACCTCTTCCCGGCGTTGCTGGGACAGGACGTCACGGCCATCCACGCAGGTGAGGTCACCTCCGCTGTCCAGCTCGGCATCGTCGACAGCGACCGCGAGGAGATCGATCCGTCCGATCTGCTCGGGACTGCGTCGCTCTCGGTGTCCCTCACTGACGCCGCCGGAGTCGATCACACCCTGGCGTCGCAGGTGTCCAAGGACGCGATGGCCGCGCCGATCGAATTGGACCTCACCGACGTTGCGCCCGGCGCAGCGACGTTGCGGCTGGTTCTCGAAGTGACCACAGCCGATGCGACGAACGCGTCCGGCGCGGTCATCGCACCGGGCACCGAACTCACCCCTCAATACGTGGACGTGCCGCTGGCCCTCGCACCACCCATCGGTTTTCCGACGGTGCCCAGCAGCCTCGATCTCGGCGCGGTCGAAGGCTCGGGAACCTTCCCCAGCGACATGCAGATCGGCGGTCCGGGCTGCGTCTGGGTCGACCCGGCCTCACCGGTGCGGATCGACGCCGTCCCGGACGGCGTCGGCGACGCGACCCTCACTGTCGGGGGTGCCACCACACCCGAGAGTTGCCTGACGATCGAGGAAGGCGCCACCGGAACACTGCCACTCGAACTCGTCGTCCCCGAAGCCGGCAACGGCGCGTTCAACGGGTCCCTGCGCCTGATGATCGCTCCCACCGGCGAACTCGATCGCGCGATGCCCGTCGACGTGCCGTTCACCGCGGAGCTGCTCAAGCCGCTCAACAGCGGCCGCTTCTGGCTGGTCTTCGCGCTCGTGTTCCTCGCGGGAATCGCGATCCCCTTCGCGATCCTCTACGCGCTCAAGTGGTTCGCCTCCCGGATCCCCGCCGAGACCCTCAAGGCGCAGAGTTTCCCGGTGACGATCTCCGACAGCGGACTCCTGCGCAACGGGCAACCGTTCGTCCTGCACGACAACGACCTCATCGAAGCCGTCCGAGGTCTCGACACACCGGCACGCCACGTCGATGTCGACGGTGCCCGGCTCGAAACGCGTATGGGCGCCTCACCCGTCGGAGCGGGACACGTGGTCGTGAAAGCCGCGGGAATGCTCGGTGCGTCCGGTGCAACACCGGCGACCGATCGCCGCAGCGGCGACGCGCGACTCCCGCTGGCCGTGCACAACAACTGGGTGCTCCTGCACGACCCGGACGGACCACGTGACCACGCGACGCTAATGCTGCTCGTCGGGGGAGGGACCTCGTCCGAACGACGCAGTGCACTCATCGACGAAGCCGGACGCCGGGCACCTCGCCTCATCGACGAACTGCGCTCGCGCGGCGGCAGCGGAACACCTCCGCAGGGGCCGGCGCCGTCCGTGTCGGTCCCGGCGTCGTCGTCCCACGATCCGTTCGCAGCTCCCTCGGGACAACCGACCTTCGGCGCGCCCCCGCCGTTCACCGGAAACCCGGGACCCCCGCCTTCGGGGCCCCCGACTTCGGGACCACCGCCGGGGCAACCTTTCGACCCGTTCCGGCCGCCGGGTTCCTGACGGTCACGCAATGACAGTGTTTCTTGATTCGGAAGGACCGTAATGAGGCGATTTCTCGTAATAGGTTGCGGCGGATCCGGCGCTGTCACCCTCGCGTACATGATGGATCAACTCCGGTCCGACCTTGCCGCCGTGGGTGTCGACAAGATTCCCGGCGGCTGGCAGTTCGTCAGCGTCGACGTGCCGACCGCTCCCGAAGCCGGACCCGACGGACTCGGAAACGTCCGGGATCAGGGCGGCTACTACTTCGGCAGCGGACCGCAGGGTGATTCGTACGCGGTGCTCGACAATGCGTTGAGCAACCAACTCGGCGCGCGCAACAGCCTCGACGAGATCGGCACCTGGGCTCCGCGGGATCCGTCTGCCGTGACCGTCCCGATCGGGTCGGGCGCCGGCCAGTACCGTGCGCTCGGCCGCATGATCACCTTGAGCAAGGCCGGCGGCATCCGCGACACGTTGCAGCACGCGTGGGACCAGCTGTTCACGGTGCAGACCGCCAGCGAGATGTCGGCTCTGAAGATCCCCGGCAGTGGGAGTTTCGAGCAGGAGGAGTCGCCCGTCGTCCTGGTGGTGTCGTCGATGGCCGGTGGTGCCGGTGCGTCGATGGCCCTGGATGTGTGCCGGATCCTGACCCTCATCCCGAAGCTCGACCCGCGGCTCATGGGTGTGTTCATGGTTGCCCCCGACATCTTCGACGGGCTCGGCCGCAGCGCGACCACAGGTGTGCGCGCCAACGCACTCGCGATGCTCGGGGAGATCGTCGCGAGCCAGCTCGGGTCGGCCCGCGAGCACGACGTCGAGACTTTGCGTGCTCTCGGCCAGCAGAGCGGGACGGGGGAGAAGGTGCCGTTCGCGCGGGTGTTCCCCGTCGGCCGCCGCGTCGGCGTCGAAGGTGCACCGTTCGGTGACGGCTCCCAGAAGGCGATCTATCGAGGCATGGCCCGCGGTCTCGCCGGCATGATGATGAGCGGCGCCGCGACCCGCCAGTTCGTGCAGTACGACCTGACGAACGGTGCCGGGTTGTCCGGTCAGCGCGACAACATCGGCTGGGGCGGGCAGTGGGACAACCTGCCGTGGGGAACGTACGGTTTCTCGAGCCTGAGTATGGGACGCGACCGGTATGCCGAGTACTCGGCGCAGCGTCTGGCCCGGAGCACCGTCGACCGTTTGCTCGACGGCCACCGCAATCCCGCGAACGTGGCGTCGGACGACGATCAGGTCAACGCGATTCTCGACAGTCAATGGCAGACGTTGCTCCACACCATGGGATTGCCTGTGGTGCATGCGGATCCGCGCGGCGCCCAGGTCGGTGTCGGGCCGTGGCTCACCCAGGTGGTGTTGCCGTCGGACGACGGGTTGCGCATGTCACGGCAGATCGTGGAGAACGAACTGCGCGGCTACCTTCCTTCGGGCGGCGGGCTCAGTGCGTCGCAGTGGGTGCCCGAGATCAACCGGGCCCTCGCGTCGCGTCGTCAGGCGCTTGCGACGTCGGCGGAGCAGCACGCGCTCGGGCATGCCTTCCAATGGCATCGGCAACTCGGTGGTCGAATCGAGCAGGCGGTGTCGAAGGCGATCTCCGATCTGGGCCTGCCGTACGCGACGGCGCTGGTGAACCGGTTGTCCGTCCTCGTCAAGGATCAGGTCCGGGCCGGCGCCGACGAACTGTCGAAGCAGGGCCCTGCGGACATCACCGCCCAGTCTGCCGAGACCGCCCAGATGTTGGGGGCACTGAAAGGCAATATCGAGAGCGACGCCGACATCCTCGAACGTGTCATCTCGAGCTGCAGCCAGAATGTGTACCGGCAGCTGTATGCGTCGTTGTCCGGCAAGGTCTCCGAGGTCGCGGCGGCGCTGGTGCCCGAGATCCTCAAGCCGCTGCTCGATGCGCTCAACGAATCGCAGACTGCGCTGCGGAAGGCGCGGGCCAAGCCTGCGAGCGACGTCGGCCTGGCCCGGTTGTCCACCGACCAGTACGGCGCGTGGCCCGCGGACAAGAGCGACCGCGTCCCGAAGCGGTTCGCGGAGGCCAACAACGAGGTGATGCTCACGCCGTCGGCCGACTTCATGGACCAGTACAGGACGGACCTTCCGTTGGCGGTGTCGTCGGACGGTCCGGGGACACCGCCGTTCGAGGCCGCAGTCCACAGTGCGGTCGCCGATGTGGTGACCGGTGTCTGGTCGACCATCGACGGCAGCAGGCCCCCGGGCGACGAGCATCCCCTGCTCGAGCGCACCTCGGCGTGGCGTACCCGTGCGTTCCCGTTCGATCCGGGAACCCGCGAGGCGCTCGTCCCGTCCGCCGGACGCTACGACGTCCATGTGCGTCCCCACGAGCTGCTCGAGCGGGCACGTCAATTCGTGGCCCGCACCGGGGAGTCGTTCGACAGGTTCTGCCGGGTGTCGCTGCGCGAATACATCGAGGACATCACGGTCCCCGAGTACGCGCTCGACGAGCGCCGTGAGCGTCTGCGGTCGAAGTTCGTCGAGGCCTTGTCGCTGGCGCGTCCCCTGGCCAGCGTGAATCAGCAGGCGCTCGAAGCCCTGCATCCGGGCCAGCAGATCGAGTACCGCTACAAGTTCACGTCGATCCCGTTCCTCAATCTTCCGGTGGCGGATTCGCTGTCGCAGGTGCTGCAGAAGAACACGATGATCGACCACGAGACGCGCGCCGAGTTCGCGAGATTGCTGACCGAGGAAGACAAGCTCACCCGCATCGACATCTTCGGCTCGTACCCGAACTACTCTCCTTTGGCATACGATTCGGTGCTCACTCCGGCAGCGAAGCAGTGGGCGGATTCGACTCCGGCGCAACAGGAAGCGTTCTGGCAGTGGCGCCGCTCGCGCCCGTTGGCGGCGTCGTTGCCGATGCACGAGAGTGAACGTCGGGCCATGGCGGCCGGGTGGTTCCTCGGTCTGGTGGTGGGCCGTCTGCGTCTCCCGCCCGAACCGTACGACGAGCCGGTGCGGGTGTGGGATTCCGGAACCTCGACATGGGTGGACTTCCCGAATCCGCTGCTCACCCCGCCGGCCCGCTTCCTCGCCAACAACGACTGGTTGCCCGCGGTCCTCGAATCGGTGTTGCTGGCGATGGCGCGGTCGCACGAGTCGCCGGTGATGAGCTCGATGTTGCCGTATCGCGCACTGCGTGCGATCTACGACGCCTCCGCGGAGAAACCGGCGAGCGGCATCCTCGAGGTGTCGGCGAAGTCGGTGCTCACCGACTGGCTGCGCACCGGAAACACCGCGACGGGCTGGCAGTCGCAGGTCGCCGAGACCGGTGCGGGGATTCCGATCGACGTGCGAGCGAAGAACGCGATCACCTGGCTGTCCAGTGTCCGCGATCTGACCGGTCAGCACTATCTGGCGCCGGGCCACGACGGCGCCCCGGGTGGTGGCGTCTTCTCGACCATCACGGTGCGCGAACAAGCGTCCCAGACGCCGATCTACCGCGACATCGCCCCCGACGTGCATTGGGCCACAGGGGAACTCATAGAGCTGATCCAGGAGTGCGCAGTGCGCGCGGAGCAACCCGACCGTCCCGAATTCGACAAGCAGACCTCGAACGCACCGACACCCACAGCACAGACGTTCCAGATCCCGAACATGGGGCAGTTCTGATGGCAGCGCGCGGCACACAGATTCTGACGGTGTTCGTGGCCACGCCGGGTCCCGCCGAGGGGGTCCGGGATGTGCTGCGGGATCTGTCCGCAGCCGAGCTCGTCGGCTCGTACGTGTGGATCGACGACACCCGGGTCGACGCCCCCGGCACTCGCATACCGGCCGTGGAAACCGATCGGGGTGTCGACCATGTCGTCGCCCTCCAGGATCTTCTCGCCTCGCGTCACTACGACCTGGTGCGACTGTGTGTGCTGGTGCCCAGCGGCGCGACCGCGGTGCCGGTGCGACTCGAGACGGAGACCATGTTCGCCGACCTGCTGTCGTCGAACTCCGGTGGTGCACGGAGCGTTCGGATGCGTGTGCTGCTGCGACGCCCAGCGGATGCGCATGCGGTGTCGGCTGTTCCGGCGCTCGCCGGTTGGCACAACCTGATGGTGGCACCCGAAGATTCGCGGGGACCCGGCATGGGCCACGAGTCGCTGAAGCTGACCACCGATCCGATCGACGTCGGACGGCAGGCCGCGCCCGTCATCGCGGGCATCACCGGCCTGTGGACCGACGACGACCACACCCCGTTCGACGAACTTCCCGTCCTGCCCGGCAGCTCCCTGCGCGTGGTGCGCTCCTTCTACCGTCGGCTCGACACGTCCCACGCCGAACACCGATTGCACTCGGAACTCCTGGATTTCGACGGGCAGCTCCCACTCCCACGCGACGCCGGGACCGCTGTCCTGTACGTCGACGACGTGCCGACGGCCACCCGGCAGATGGCGCAGGCGCTGTGGACGAAACACGGGCATCTGCTGACCAGCGCCCGAATACCGACGCCCCGGAAGCGGGAACCGCGCCACATCCGGTTCCGCGACGCGCTACGCATGTTCGGCCGGTTCCTCGCCGCCGTCCTCACCAACGCGCCGTCCCGACTGATCGGCCGCGCGGAGAACCGGGCCTCGGCATCGCTGGCCGCCAAGACGCAACGCGCTCTGTTCGGTGGCTCGCAGAGCGCGTACCGCGTAGTGGTCGGTGGGGTCGATGCGGACGGTCATCGTGCCGGATGGGGCGAGTACGAATCGGCGTCGCGAGAGATCGGTGCTGTGCTCGACGGCGGCAAGAACGCTCCGCACGCCGCAGCACCCGACCTGTCCGCGCTGTGGCGCGACTATTCGCGGGCCGCGCTGACCCTGGCGGATGCCAGCGAACGATCAGCGGGACTACCACCTGTCCAGGTGGGCGCGCACCGCGCTGTGCTGCGCTCGGCGTCGGACATCGTGCCCGGCCCGGGCGAGGATTTCACCGACATCCCGGGCGTGGTGTCCGCAACCACGTCGACGCACGTCATCGAAGCACCCGACATCCTCGGGGTCGACGAATTCGGCCGCCGACTGCGGGAACTCGAACAGGATCCGGTGATCGGGTTGGACGCGCGCCGCACCGGCGCCGCGATCAAGAGTTGGCGAGAGCGCACCCGGGCGAGCTTCGCGGTCGGCTTCGGTTCGATCCTCACCGACCGGCTCGCGGCCGACGTGTCCGAGGCCGGCAGACTGCTCGAACGGTTGAAGAGCGCCGAAGCGCTGCGGGATCCGGCAGAGGAGAGCGCCGAAGTGCACAAGCGGATGTTCCGCAAGGTGCACATCGCAGGTGTGGTTGCGGTGGTGATCGCCGTCATCGCGGGTCTGCTGGCGTGGCAGGAGATCATCTCCTGGTGGGCCGGCGGCACCGTCATCGCGCTGTGCCTGCTGGGGTGGGCGATCGCGCTGACGGTGATCTGCTGGAGGTCGCAGCAGAACCTCGAGGAGCTACTCGTCGAACGCGAACGGACGACCGCCGCCCACGAGGCCGACCGCACCAACCTGCGTCTGACACTGCGTGAGATCGAGGTGCTCACCGGCGCCTACCGTCAATACCTGTCGTGGAGCAGAGCACTCGGAGCATTCCTGGCGAAGCCGCTCGGTGTGGCAGAGCATGTCCTCACCGCACGCAGACGCATCGAATGGGGTCTGCCGCGACACAGCGCCATCGGTTCGGGAATCCCCGCCGACGACACCGTGGCACGTGTCGCCGACGAGCTCCGTCAGGATCTGTTCACCGTCGGATGGCTCACCGAACCGTGGGACACCGTCGCGCGCGGCGCCGGAGCCGCTCTCGGTGGGTCGGCACAGGACATCGACCGCGATCCGAGCCTGCTCGCCGTGAAGGCCGGTGCGGGATCGGGTTCTCCGCTCGACGAGTGGTCGCTGCTGTTCCACCGAGGTCAGGTGCGGTCGAGCGGCGCGACGATGCTGTGGAATCGGGCAATGGCCGAACTCACCGGCCCACGAACCGAGCTCGCGCGAGAGCTCGTCGGTGTGGTCGAATACCGGGTCGACGGTGAGGTCCAGCACGCCGGCGTCGACGATTTTCTGGCCGGAGTCGGGATGCCCACGGAAGCGGGGTTCTTCGACCGGGCCGCGTTCAGCGACACCGCGACCATGCGAGGCACGTCCGCAGTGGCGGGAGAGGTGCTCTCGCGTACGAGGGTGGGATGCGGGCTCGTGGCCGTGACCACCCAGTTCACCGAAGGCATTTCGGGTGAAGACCTGGCACAGCCGCCCGCGAAGCACGCCGCTGCGGTCGAGGTCACGCACGTGCCGGACATCGAGTTGCGTCCCGCACAGCCCGAGGACACTCGGGTCGGGCGTGCGGGCAACGGTGCGTATGTGGCTCCGGCCATCGACGGCCTCGAGTTCTGAGAGCGAGGGGTTCAGTGTCCGAAGGTGTCTTCGAAGCGTTACAGCGGTGGCGACAGGGCGAGGTCGACGCGTCGCGGTTGCGGCCGGGCCTGATCAAAGACACGCACCTGCAGCAGATCATCCGATCGAATCGGCGAACGGTCGACGAGATCGAACCGATGTTGCCGCGGCACGCCAAAGCGCTCGTCGGCGGTATCGTCGAAGTCCTGGCAGCCACGGAGGAAACTGCTCCGGAGGGCGTCTCCACGTCGAAACACGCGGCGGTCGAGCCGGAGCCGGTCCCCGAGCCGGTGGAACCGTTACCGGGCAGCGAATTGCTGGTGGATCTGCACACCGAGGATTTCTGCGAGTTCCTGCACGGGGAATCCGAGTACGAAGTCGGTCCGATGGCCATCGCCCCGGAACCGCGTGGCGGGCACCGGCTGGAATGGACCGGACTGCCCGAGAGCCCCGGCACGACCGTGCTGTACCGGGTGGTGTCCGGTGAAACCCACCGCGCCTACAAGCCCGAGGCAGGCCGGCTTGTCGGCGTCACCCGCGGCACGCTGATCGTCGACACGGCGCCGTCGGCTGCCGCCGTGCGCTACCTGCAGGTGTGGGCGCACATCGGGAACAACGAACGCGACGCGGCCGAGCGCCAACCGGTCCTGGTGGCCGAAGGGCACCTGCTGAGCGCGGTGGACGGGTTCGTCGTCATCGAGGACGACGGCACCGTCATCGGCCAGTGGTCGGTGTGGCCCGGAGTGTCGCGAGTGCGGGTACTGCGGATCCCACTCGACGGACGATCACCCGTCACCAACGACCCCCGGCACCGCATCCTCGCCGACCAGCCGAATTTCGGCGGCTTCGTCGATCGCGACGCCCAACGTGGACACCGTTACCTGTACCGGGCGATCTGCGAGGTGGAGGTGGACGGCCACACCCGCCTGTCTCCGGCCGCGCAGTCGGAGGTTCTGGTGTCCGCTGTGCTCGAACCGGTGTCGGATCTGCAGATCACCACGTACGGGCAGGGCGACGATCTCCACTTCGACCTCGGCTGGACCCCACCGGACATCGGCGCGGTCGTCATGTACCGCACCGAAACCGCACCTCGCGCCGGTATCGACCGCACCCTCCTGGAAGCAAGTGCGCTCGACGTCTCCGGCGGCCTCCCGGAATCGGCGCGACTCGTTCACCCCGTGGTGGTCGAACAGGGCGGCCGACACGCCATGACCACCGTGTCGTGGCCGAGAGGGTGGGTGCGCGCGTACTTCACACCGGTGACGATGCTCGACGGTCAGGTTCAGGTGGGGCGCACCGTCATCGCGACCCGGCCGCTTCCGGCACTGACCGGTGTCCGGATCGTCGAGAGGTGCTCCGAGCAAGTGGTGACCTTCCCGTGGCCGGACGGGGCGGCGTCCGTGTCCGTGTACGTCAGCGCGCCCCAGGTTCCGGCGGAGCATGCCATCGAACAGCGACCGGTCGCGGAGATCTCACGATCGCAGTACGAGCGGGACGGTGGCCTGCACCTGACGGACCAACTCGCCGCGCAGGGTTGTGCGGTGCATGTGGTCGCGATCGCCTACACCCGCGGTGAGCGCATCGTGGGCATTCCGGCGACCGTCGACTATCCGGGCCTACTGCGCATCCAGTACACGGTCACGCCGCGCATCACACTCGGTGGTGGCGTCGTTCTCGCGATACAACTCGCATCCGAGATCGAACTGACCACGGCACCGCCCTTCGTCGTCATCCACAACCTCACCCGGTTGCCGCTGAGCGCGAGGGACGGACAACCCTTGGAGGTCCGCGGAGGAGTCGGCACCCATCCGGGCGCGCGTAACTTCCATCCGAAAGGACTTCGGCGCGAATGGGGACAGCCATGGCTGGTCGACGTCGGCGACACCGACACGGGATTCGTGCGAGTGTTCCCCGACGTGCGTCCCGAACAGGCATGCACCATCGCGCTGCTCGACCCGCCGATCGAACAGATCGACCTCCGCCTCATCGATCGGACACCGATCGATGACCCGGTGGAATGACGTGACCGCCGACGACGCCGACCGTCCACGGTTCGGCCAGCTCTCCTACACCTCCTTCGACCGCCCCGGGGGCGCAGGGGGCGGTGGCTGGCAGGTCAAACAGACAATCGGAGGACTCGACGCGGGCGAGGAAGAACGACTACGGGAAGGGGTCGTGACGCGGTTCGAATCGGTTCCCCCGATCCCGCGGTTCCCGAACGCCGACGAGGTGCGCCGCCGCCCCCGCCGACTGATGTATGCGCCGGGGACAGGCACGACAGGTTTCTACTGGCACACGGTCCCGGCCGGCGCCGATGCCTCCGGAAGACCCGGCAACGTCTTCGCCCACGCGCTCCTCGACCGGCGTACCGATTCCGCAGACATCACGCGACCGATCGAACGATGGGGCGCGCGCGAATGGCTCACGCCCTACGGCTCGGAAGATGTTGCCACCGCGGAATTCTCGAGATTCGATCCTGCGCCGAGCGGCCGCACCTCCCGCGACGCCACCTTGGGATTCCTCCTCGACCCGACCACCTGGCGTATCGGCATCTTCAGCGTCCTGCTCGACGCCGTCGCTCGGGCATTGAACCGTGGCTCTCCCGTCGTTCTCGGCTGCGCAGACCCGGACAACGCGGCCCACTGGATCGCTGCGGTCTCCCATTTCATGTCGCCGGGAACCAGCCGATGTTTCGGATGGTCGACCTTCGATCGACTCCACACCGTCGCCGACGCCGTCGCCCGCGGCGCGCACCTGGTCGCGGTGCCACTCGAAGATCTTCCGGGTGACACACCCGGATGCGTCGTATTCGGCGAGAACGAATCGACCGATCTCGGCGAGCTCGACGGGGAACCACACTGCGTCGACAACGGCGATATGGTGCCCGTGACCCCGTGGTCGCTGATGGCACAGACCGTTCTCGTCGACGAATCGGTTGCCGCACGCACCCTGGGCCTGCAGGACGAGATAGCGACCAAGGTGGGCGACCACCGACTGTCCCCGATGTGGCCGCTGGCGATGGCGGTGGTGGCGGACAGCACCCTGCACGACTCGCTGGACGAAGCGACGACGGTGCTCCTGGAACAGAGCCCCGACGCGGTGACCGAATCGGAATTCGCGTCGTTGATCGTCGACGTCGTCGACAGAAACCTCGGCGACACCGTCGACGAAGCCGCCCGTGCGCTGGGCCGATGGCACGAGGACGACGGCCTCGCTCCCGTGGTGCGCAGCCTCGCCGGCCGAGTGTTCGCATACCGGGTCTTCCACGATCGCGCATGGTTCCGGAACGCCCAGCCGTCGCAGCGCGTGTTGCTCGAATACTGCGACCGGACAACCGAGCTCGTCATGGAAGCCGATCGTCTTCTCCGCGAACTGCGCGCACGCGCACATTCGGCACAGCGGATCGATGACGTTGCGGCCGAAGCGCTCTGCACACTCGATGCGCTCATCCGAGCGGATCTCGTGAGCAGACACGGTGAAGATCAGGTCTTCGAAATCCTCGAACTCGTCGTCGTGCCGGTGCTGTGCGACCCGACTGCAGGCCGGCAACTCGTCGCTGTGGTCGGAGCGGTGGGGGAGAGCACATGCACCGACTACCTGCAGCCGGCCGTGATCACACACCCTGATTTCCTTGCGCGGCCGATCGGTGCGCGACTCGACAACTCCGTGTTCACGTGGCTGGCGAGCAGCCTCACCGGAGTTCCCACCTTCGACGAGTTCGCAGCGGATCCATCCATGACGACCACACCGCAGAGCGTGATCATCGCCGAAGGAGTGTTCTCCCTCGCCGCACAGGGAGAAGGCGCGCGAGTGCGCCCCGAGCTGGCCGCCGTCGCGCTGTGGCGCGCGTTCTTCGAACTCGACGAAGGGGCAGGGCCGATCCGCGAGCTGGACACCCTCGTCGACTCGCCGCAGTGGTCTGCCGCGCAATGGTGCCGAGTAGTCGAAACCCATCGGCGAGTGGTCGCTCCGCGCTTCCTGCAGGACGCCGTGGTGGGTGAGCCGTGGAGCTCGGAGGTCGAGATGCTTGCCCGGCACATTCTGCACCTCCTCGACAACGACCGTTCGGTGTCGTGGCCGCAGGATCCGCGTCATGACGCACTCGCCGGGGCATGGGCGTCGATTCGGCTGCGGAACAGCTGGAACGGGATCGGAGACCGCGATCTGGACCGCGACCTCGGCCGGTGCGGCCTACCGGCCATCGCTGATTACGCCCGACACTACGACGCTGGTCTGCCCGATGATGTCCTTGCAGGACTGGCCGTGTTCATCGTGGCAGCGAAGGCCCGCTCGATAGAGATTCCCGCACTACCGCCGAAGCATGTGGACGCACTGGCCGACGCCGTCGACCTCAACGCAGGATTCGTCGTCGACTCGCTTGTCGCCCTCGCGCAATCCGGTGCAGTAGAAGAACAGTGGGTCATCGCCTACGCCGTGTTGAGTTCACCCGACGCTCCCGACGTGGCTCGGGTGATCGACTCCCTCGGTGTGCTGGCGCATTTCGTCGTGGGGCGTGGCTCCGAGGCCGGATCCGCGCGGCGCGGGCTTCTCGACGAGGTCGCCACCGAGATCCTGCCGGAGCCGTGGAACCTCGGCCCCCGGGATCTTCGCGGGGTCCACGCGGCCGTGCGCGCCGAACTCATGGAATTCCGCGACCGCGGTGTCGACAGGGCCCGCGACGCCTATGCCGCGTTCGTCGAGTGGTGGTACGACCAGCGGCTCTCCGACGCAGAACACGCACTTTCCAGGCCGAGAGGACAGATCTGATGCCCGGTTACGTACTCGATGGTGCCGGTCGGGTGGAGCTATCGCGACAACCCCTCGCGATCACGGTGACCGCGCTCGACGTGCCGGTGACGGTACGCGCGATCACCGCAGACGGTGCAGACGCCCCGTCGGTGCTGTACCCGAAACCCGGCTTCGTGGTGCTCCCGCGCGTCGACGCGGAAGTCGTCGTCGTGGCGACACCGGGCCACGATCTGGGCTTCCCCCAGGGAACCGTGCTCCAGGCCACCGTCGCTGTCGACAGCAGCCACAGCCTCGACCCCGACCGTGCCGAGCTCACCCCACTCGACGTGTCGGGGCTACACCACGTCGAACTCGCCACGATCACACCGGTCGGTCAGCGGCTCGCCGTGGCCGCACGGAAGACTGCCGTCGACGTTCCCCTCACCGACCTCGGTGCCCGGGCACGATCCGCTGCGCGCGGGGCGCTCGGCGTCGACCGGTTGCCCGAACGCCGCCAGGTACGGGTCGAGGTGGACGTCGACACCACGATGTCGATGCTTCCACTCATCGAGGACGGCAGCATCCGTGACGTCGTCGACCTGCTCACCGGTGTCGCCGCGGTCATCGGACGTCGAGAAGAACTGCATGTCAACCTCATCGGCCGCGACGTGACCGCAGTGCACATCGGTGAACTGCGGGGCGCGGCTGCAGCCGCGCAGAAGGCGCTCGACTCCGCGGGATTGGGTATCGGGTTCCGCTCGGCAACAGTGGATCGATCCCGCTACATCGAGCCGACGCTCGTTCTCACCGTCACCGACGGCGTACCGGCAGATCACGCTGCCGCCGTCGCAGGGGTTCGCAGACGTCCGATCGTCCTTCAGGTCGGTGGGGCGGCGGCCGAGATCGAGCAGATGGGGAGTGTCGAGCGGAGGCGGACTTCGGTGGTCCCGGCAGCTGGCCATGCTCTCGCGGGTCGTGGTTGGCTGGACGACCCTCAGGAACTGTTCCGGACGGTGAAGTCGCTCGTGTCGGGTCTGCCGACCACGGAGTCGGAAGGTGCCCTGTGATGACGAAATGCCCACGGTGTTTCACGGTATTGTCTGCGGACCGGACTGCATGGGTGCCGACCGCGCCGGCAGAAGTGGAGCCCGACCAGGTCGCCACCGCATATCAGGGCACGCCCGTGCGCTCCGGGAAGGTCGTGCACCTCGACCGTCCGGCCGGTGCCGCCGATGAGTGGGCGCCCGGTGCCGATGTGGTCGAGGAGAAGGCAGGCGGGCCCGCCGCCGAGGTGTGCACGACATGCCACTACCGACTCCCCTCGGGGTTGCGGGGCTCGCAGACCACGTGCATCGCAATGGCCGGTGCCCGTGCAACGGGAAAGACCGTCTATATCGCAGTCCTCGTCAAGACGCTGCAGTTGTTGGGGGAGCGTCTCAATTGCGTGGTGGAGCCGGCGACCGCCGAAACCGAGATGGTGTACCGGGAGCTGTACGAAAAGCCGCTGTACGAAGAGCGCGGCATCCTCGAATCCACGCCCGCCGCCCACACGAGCAATCAGTATCAGCGGGAACCGCTGATCTTCTCGCTCGGCACCTGGAAGGGGCGACGACAGTACCTCGTGCTGCGCGATGTGGCAGGGGAGGACCTGGAGAACCCCAATAACGTTCACGTGCAGCACATGCGGTTCTTCGCGCAGGCCGACGGAGTGGTGTTCATGTTCGATCCACTCAAGGTCGAATCCGTGCGGCAGCAACTGCACGATCTCGTTCCGGTTCAGGAGCGAGTGGGTGGTGATCCACGTTCGGTGCTGCGGACGGTGCTGTCGATCATCGGAGATTCCACTCCGAACCTCGCCGTCGTCTTGTCGAAGTTCGATGCGCTGCAGTCACTTCACCACGTCGAAGGTAGCGGCTGGAGCGAGGTGATGGCGCAGCGAGGAGCAGCCTTCTCCCGCGACCCGAGCCTCCAGTACGCGCCGTACAACGAGGTCGACGGGCGGCTGCTGCACGAGGAAGTGCGGAGTCTGCTCGACAAACTCGAGGCCAAGTCGATGGTGATGGCGGTGGATCAGCCGCACACCGGCACCGTGTTGAAAAACAGGTTCTTTGCCGTCTCTGCGCTCGGCGAATCGCCTGTCGGGGATCGGCTTCACCACAACGGGATTTCACCGTTCCGGTGCCTCGATCCCGTGCGGTGGGTGCTCGCTCAGCGGGGTGTGTGGGTGTAGTCCGATCGAACGACATTTGGGATGTAACACCCGAACATGCGTGCCGATGAGTGTGTAGACGTACTTGTCGTATCAAATACTCTCTACACGTGTGTTTTTGAAGGGAATCGAATATGTCGTGGGTTCTGGGCTCGGGTATGTCGCGACGCATCGGTATGACGAGTGGACGACGCACTGTCGCGACAATTCTGACGATCGCGGGGTTGGTGACGGGACTGTCGGCTTGCGGCTCGGACGCGGAGACGGGTTCCGCCGCAACATCTGAGGCGACGTCGTCGGCGCAGCCGTCTACCTCCTCGGCAACTCGGACTTCGTCAGCATCATCAACGACAGTGCCGACGAGCACGACGACGGAATTGCCTGTATCGACAGATGTGGTCAAAGCCGCACCGGCGCCGGTTGTCACCTCCTCGACTGCACCGGTTGTGACTTCGGTCCCGATGCCGAATGTCGTATGTATGAATCTTCAGGATGCGCAAGATCTGATTCAAGCGCTGGGTGTGTTCTATTCGCGGAGTTCGGATGCGACAGGTAAGGGACGGAATCAAGTGCTCGACGCGAACTGGGTTGTAGTCGGCCAGAACCCGGATGCAGGCGTTCCGATCAGTGAAGGTGATGCAGTTCTTTCGGTAGTCAAGATCGGCGAAACGAACGCATGCTGACACCGTGAATATCCTGGTTCAACGGTCGTCGCCGGGCACTCACCGCATCACCGGGAGGACTGCGCTGTTGGACCGCCAGAGGCTACCTCGACGAATGCGCGCGGATCGGGCACGGCAACGAGGACATCTCGCGCACGATCTCGGCGAGCTGTGCATGCATCGGTTCGGCCGCGACAGGATCGGCGAGCATTGTGATCATGACGTCCGGAGTGACGTGCATGTAGATGTCCCGGACGGTCCACCCCGGTAACCGGGTCTCGGCAGCCCACTGCTCGTCGGACAGTTCCGCGGCCCGCTTCGCCCACATCCGCCACAGTCGGATCAACAAATCTCGGTCTTGCTCGAACTCCACCACGACAGCCCCCGCATCTCCATGTGACAAACTCACTCGAATGGATCTGTTCCCCGCGATCGAACCATACGAATCGGGCCATCTCGCGGTATCCGACGGCAATTCTGTGTACTGGGAGACCATCGGCAATCCGGCAGGCCTTCCCGTCGTGTATCTCCATGGCGGTCCAGGGGCGGGTTGCACCGTGGGCATGCGGAGGTTCTTCGACCCGACCGTGTTTCGTGCCGTGCTGTTCGATCAGCGTGGTTGTGGGCGCAGCACGCCCCGCGCTGACGATTCGGCCACCGACCTCTCCACGAACACAACCGACCACCTCATCGTCGACATCGAGAGGCTTCGCGAACATCTCGGAATCGAGAGCTGGGTCGTGGCGGGTGCATCCTGGGGCGTCGCACTCGGATTGGCCTACGCGCAAGCACACCCTGACCGGGTCATCGGGATGGCGCTGGGCGCGATCACCTCGGGTACACGCAGGGAAGTGGAGTGGATCACCCGCGACATGCGGCGCATCTTTCCACGCGAATGGGAGCGGTTCGTCGAACCGGTGCCGGAAGACGAGCGGGACGGCAACCTGGCAGCCGCCTACGCCCGTCTGCTCACCCATCCTGACATCTGTGTTCGAGAGAACGCTGCGCTGCGGTGGTGCGAGTGGGAGGACACTCACATTTCGTTGATGCCAGGATGGGCGCCCTCCCTCAGATACCAGGACCCGACATTCCGGATGGTGTTTGCGCGCTTGGTCACCCACTACTGGGGCAATGATCACTTCTTTGTCGAGAATCAACTGCTCGATGGCATGGAGCAACTCACGGGAATCCCCGCGATCCTCGTTCACGGCCGATACGACGTGTCCGGTCCGCTCGACACCGCGTGGGAACTCTCCCGCCGGTGGGACGGCAGTCGTCTGGTCGTCATCGACGACGCCGGCCATGGTGGTGGCAGCTTCACCGGCCACCTCATCGAAGCGATCAACTCATTCGCCGGGAGGGCGGGTCGTGCACGCGACCTCTGTCGTGAGCGTCGGCGTGCGGCGCGTGCGATCGAGGTGATGAGTCGTCGGTGGAATGCCGGGGATACCGCTGCATTCGACGACCTCGCGGCCCCGCGTCGCACGCAGGATCGGTAGGTGTCGCCGAGCTATGAAAACCCCTGGATATCGCCTGGTCCGGGCGTGGTGTTACACAAGTCGATTCGGCCGTGACCTGCATTCCGCGCTGTCGGTGAGGTCCGGTAAGAATGTCGGTCATGTCGGTTTTCCATCCCGACGCGGAAGACATCAGGAGGTCGACGTGATCGATACGCGCGGACATGCGAACGGGCCTGCGACCCTGCCTCGTGGGCACCGCTGGGTGGTCGTCGACGTCGAGACGTCGGGTCTGCGTCCCAATGCGCACCGAGTGCTCAGCGTCGCAGCGTTGTCGCTGCGTGAAGACGGTTCCGTCGAACGCGAGTTCTCCACCCTCGTCAATGCCGACTGCGACCCCGGCCCGGTGCACATCCACAACCTGACGCGCGAGCGGCTCGCCGACGCGCCCCGCTTCACGGATATCGCCGGCGACCTCGCCGACATACTCGACGGCGGCGTGCTCGTCGCACACAACGCGTCGTTCGACTACGGATTCCTCGACGCCGAGTTCCGGCGGGCGGGCAGGTCGATTCCGGCCGGCCAGCGGCTCTGCACTCTGGCGTTGTCGCGGCGTCTGGAACTCGATGTCCCCAACTTTCAACTGTCGACCCTCGCCCAGCACTGGCAGGTCCAGCAGTTGCAGGCACACGACGCGTACGACGACGCACGCGTGCTCTCCGAGGTGTTCGTGCGCAGCGCCACCATGGCCGAGAGCCTGCAGCTGCCCTTGCCCGTGGTGAACTGCCGCAGCCGGAAGTCGGTGTACCCCGATTCGGTGCAGCGAGTGCCGTGCCAGTGGAAGAACCCGGGTCGCCTCACCGAGGCGGGGCTCGTCCAGGGCATGAAGGTGGTGATCAGTGGGTCCACCGACACTCCGCGGCTGACGTTGGCCGGGCGGCTGACGGAAGCAGGGCTCGACGTACTCAACAGCGCGAGTCGCCAGACCAGCGTCGTCGTCTGCAACGATGTCGCCGTGCAGACCGCCAAGGTGCGCAAGGCCATGGCCGAGGGCATTCCCGTCATCACCGAACAGCAGCTCGAAGCGCTGCTGGAACGAGTGGTGGCCGGCGAGCCCAAGGTGGCGACGGTGATCGACGTCGTCCCGCAGCAGGAAACCCCGGTGACGACGGCGACGCCCACGGCGGAGCCGCAGAGCTGGGCGCTCCAGGGCAAGAAGCCCAAGTTGTGGTCGGGGCGTCGAGTCCTCCTGCTGGGCGGCACCCACCTCGAAGCGGTCATGATGCGCTCCCGCATCGCGCAGCTCGGCGCCCGACCGTCCATCAACTTCACGGCCGCTGTCACCGACGCACTCGTACTCGAGGGCGCCGACGCGGACAAGCGGATGACGCGGGTCAACGATCGTCGGCTGCCGGTACTCACCGCGGACGACGTGAATGCGGCGATCGAGAAGGGCGTCGTCCCCGCGCACATGCGCACCGAATCCCGCCTGGCGGCCCCGGTGCTCTCCCAGGGCGAAGTGATCGACCTTCCGGCGAAGACCGAGCGGTGGTCGGTCAACATTGCCTGGAAGGCCGAAGCTGTCGGAGACGAATTCGACGTCGACATCGTCGCGTTCTTACTCGACAGTAATGAAAGAGTCGACACCGACGACGATTTCGTCTTCTACAACAACCCCGCTTACGACGACGGCGTGGTCGAGTTGACCATGGACGGCAGCAGCGAACAGTCCATCCGCGTCGACCTCGCCTCGATTCCGGACGACTGCGAGCGCATCGCGATCGCGGCGGCGATCGACGGAGACCGCACCTTCGGCGACCTCGGCGCGGTCTCCATCAGCGTGGACAGTGAGGCGGGCACTGCCGCCACCGCGGTACTCGACGCAGGCACCACCGAGCGCACCATGGTGCTCGCCGAGATCTACCGACGGTCCGGGAAGTGGAGGTTGCGGTCGGTGGGGCAGGGGTACGACGACGACCTCGCCGCGCTCGCAGTGCGATACGGCGTGGACGTGGACGGTATCGACTGACCGGTCTCGCTGTGGTGGGCATCCGCGCTGGCCTAGTATCAGTGGTCATGGATCCCACCGAAACTGCACCCGAGCAGGTCTCGATCGGGCGCGCCTGGAAGCACGCGCTCTCGGCCCGTCCGATGGTGTCCCAGAATCGGTGCAGGTCATGGTGTCACCGTCCGTCGTGATCCACAAGCCCCTTGTGGTTGACGCTTCGTGCGACTCGGATCGGCGAGTCGGCAGAGCGTCGTGACTCCCGTTGCCGACCACCCGAGGTTCGGTCAGCTCACCTACACCTCGTTCGACCGCCCCGGCACTGCCGGCGGCGGCGGTTGGCAGATCAAGCAGACCACCGGCGACATCGACGCGGACGAAGCGGAAAGACTGCTCGCCGGCGTCGTGACGCGGTTCGAAGAAGTTCAGCCGATTCCCCGGTTCCCGACTGCCGAAGAAGTGGAGAACCGACCCCGTCGATTGATGTATGTACCGGGAACAGGCAACTCGGGTCTGTACTGGCACACCGTTCCATCCGGCGCAGGATCCTCCGGGTGGTTCGGAAACGTGTTCGCCCACGCACTACTCGACCGGCACGCCGATGCGGCAGACACCCCGCGGCCGATCGAACGATGGCGCTCGCCCGAGTGGCTCACGCCGTACGGACCCCGCGACGTCGCTGCCGCGATCCTCTCGTCTCCCGAACCCCGGCCGAGTGATGTCGCTTCGCGCGCCGCCACCGTCGACTTCCTCCTCGAACCGAACGCATCGCGGATCGGTATCTTCAGCGTCCTGCTCGACGCGGTTGCTCAGGCATTCCGCGGGGGCTCACCCGTCGTCCTCGGGTGCACGGATTCGGACAGTGCAGCCGGATGGATCGCGGCAGTTTCACACTTCATGTCGCCCGGAACCAGCCGACGCTTCGGATGGTCGACCTTCGACAGGTTGCACACCGTCGACCACACGGTCGCGCGCGGCGCGCACCTCGTCGCGGTTCCGATCGAGGACCTTCCGGGCGACACCCCAGGTTGCGTCGTGTTCGGTGAGAACGAATCGCCGGCCCTCGGCGTGCTCGATGGGGAACCGCATTGCGTCGACAACGGCGACCTCGTACCTGTGACCCCTTGGTCGCGGCTGGCGCAGATCGTCCTCGTCGACGAATCGGTTGCCGCCCGCACCCTGGCGCATCAGGACGAGATCGCGAGGAAAACGGGCGACGACGATCTCTCGCCGATGTGGCCGCTGGCGATGGCGGTGGTCGCAGACAGCGACCTGCACGACTCGTTGGACGAGGCGACGACGGTCCTGTTCGAACAGAGCCCCTCCACGGCGATGGAGTCGGAGTTCGCGTCCCTGATCGTCGACGTAGTAGACAGCAGCTTCGGCGACACCGCGGCGCACGCCGCCAGAGTATTCGGCGCGTGGCATGCCGGCGACCGGCTGGCTCCGGTTGTGCGGACCCTCGCCGGACGAGTCTTTGCATTTCGGGCGTTCCAGGATCGCGCGTGGTTCCGGAACATAGATCCATCGGATCGTGCACTGCTCGAATACTGCGATCGGACTCCCGAACTGGTGATGGACGCCGACCGCATACTCGGTGCGCTACGAAGCCGCCTGAATCACCCGTACGAGATCGAAGATGTGGCGATCTCGGCACTCCAGGTGCTCGATGCGATCATCCGAGCCGATCTCATGAGCGATGTCGGCCACGAGCTGGCCCTCGAGATCCTCGAACTCGTGGTGGTGCCGGTGTTGTGCGATGACGCCCGAGGTCCGCAGCTCGTCGCGGAGGTCGGCCCGGTCGGTCGCTCGACGTGCACCGACTACCTGCAGCCCGCAATGATCGGCCATTTCGACTTCATCGGCAGACCGCTCGGGTCTCGACTCGAACCTTCCGTGTTGGCGTTCGTTGCGAGCAGCGTGGCCGAAGTGCCCACATTCGACGAATTCGCGGCGGATCCGTCCCTGGTGAACACCACCCAGAGCATCATCACCGCTGAAGGTGTCTTCGCTCTCGCCGAACGAGGAGAGGGGGCGCGGGTGAGGAGTGAGCTGGCCGTCGTCGCCCTGTGGCGCGCGTTCTACGAACTCAACGAAGGCTCGGGGGTGATCCCGGGCCTGGACGACGTCGTCGCCGCCCAGCAGTGGACGGCTGCCGAGTGGCGTCAGATGGTCCAGACGTATCCGAGTGTGGTTGCCCCGCGCTTCCTTCAGGACGCTGTGGTGTGTGAGCAGTGGAGCACGGACGTCGAATTGCTCGCGCGTCACATCCTGAACCTCCTGGATCATGCAGGAGTCGCGCCGTGGCAGGAGGATGCACATCACGACGCACTTGCCGGGGCATGGTCGTTGATTCGGCTGAGGAACAGCTGGGACGGGATCTCCGAGCCGGAACTCGATGAGGATCTCGGGCGGTACGGTCTGCCGACGATCACCGACTATGCCCGGCACTACGAAGCGGACCTGCCCGATGACGTGCTCGCCGGTCTCGCGGTGTGCATCGTCGCTGCGAAGGCTCGTTCCGCGGTGCTTCCCGCGTTACCTCCGAAGCATGTTGCTGCACTTGCCGATGCAGTCGAAGTCAATGCCAGGTTCGTCGTCGACTCGATCGTCGACCTCGCACAGGCCGGTGCTCTGGACGAGAACTGGTTGATCTCCTACGCGGTGATGAGCTCGCCCGGCTCCCCGGATGTGGTGCTGGTATCCGAAACGGTCGGTGTTCTGGCGCATTTCGTCGTCGGATCCGAATCCGATCAGCATGGGATTCTCGACGAGGTCGCCACCGCGATCCTTCCGGAGCCGTGGAACCTCGGCCCACGAGACCTTCGAGGGGTGCAGGCATCGCTGAGTGCCGAACTCATGGAGTTCCGCGACCGCACCGTCGACCTGGCCCGCGAAGCGTATGCCGCATTCGTCGAGGGATGGTACGAGCAGCGGGTGGCCGGGGCGGAGCGCGCAATCTCCAGGCTGCGGGGGCCGTTCTGATTGCGCTCGCGCGAGACCATGTGTCCGACCCGTTGGGGCTGCCCGAGTTGCAGTTAGCGTCGTGTGGCGTCGATGAATGGTTCGGTCCACGAGATCGAGGTCGACGGTGGCGCGGTAGGGATTCGACAGCCGCGACAGTACGGCGAGGCCGCCGACCCTGGCGGGTGGCTGTTCGAGGAGCGCTCGGACTTCGACGATGCCGTGTACGACAGCGGCCATCGCATCCCCGACGAAGGTGACATGGTTACCAGACACGAGTCCACCGTTCGTCGGGGGTCCACATGTCCAGGATCTCGTGTCCCCGTCCCGTGTCCTGGGCCAGATCGAGTGCGACGAACAGTGGATGCGCCAGCGGCCACTCGAGGTGATTGGCATCCACGTCGACTCGGTGCTGTACGACAGCCGGCACAGGGGCGACTCTCACCGTGGCCAGTGCTTGCCGGTCGGATGCCGCCGCACCGAGCAGGGTGGTAGCACGCCGGACAATCGAGTGGTCCGGAACGAAGAAGTCGAGTACCTGACCCGAGCGGAATGCCACTGGCGCGCCGTATGCAGCGGCGGCAGCGGAGTCGGTGAGCGCCCACCCGGGCTCGTTCCCCGTTGAGTCGAGGCCGAGCCGCAGCGGTCGGATCAAGGTCGCGTCGCCAGGTGACGGCAGTGAGGCCAGATGAACACGTCTGTTCGGCCAGTGCTCGGCGACCTGCCAGAACAAATCGGTCCCCGACACGGCGTTGCGTGCATCGACGACGCCGTCACGGCGAAGCGCGGCGAGGATCTCCGAGACCGTGCTGGGGGAGCGGCCCACTTCGCGCGCCAGCTCGCGTACGGCCGCCGCACGCTCGGGTTGCATCAGTAATGCGGTCGCGACCTCGAGTCCGGCTTTGCCGGTGAGGGCATGGGACCGAGTAGCGCGTTCGGTGACCGTCTCGACCTGAGCGTCGATCACCATTCGGTCGGTGCGCAGCGCCAGCCGCCCCCGAAGGTCGAGGTAACCGGCACGTTGCCGGATGAGTGCCGTGCGTGCCGTTTCCGTCCGCTCGGTGTTCGGTCAATACCGAACACCGAACACTGAACACTCGGGCTCTATCCGGTGACCCAGAGTTCTTCGGGCATGATCGAACCGAGCGTGTACACGTCGACTCCTTGCACCTTCTCATCCCAGACAAGTGACGGCGTCGCGCGTGAGTACCAGATTCCAGGGTTGAGGTCGAGCAATCTTTGTTGCACCGTGGCGTATGCCGCTTTTCGATCCTCGAGAGTGGTGCCTATGCGACCGGCATCCAAGGCCGCATCGAGTTCAGGGTCGTTGACGCCGGCAACATTGCCGACCTCTGACGCGGAATGAAATGAGGTCCACAACGCGAAATCGGGGTCTTGGGCGACTGCGGACGTGACGGCCATTCCGAAGTCTCGGGTGGTGACCCGCTGCGCAGCTTGGACGAACTCCAGTGCATCCACTTTCACCTCGACATTGTCGAACGCGCTGAGCTGTGCCTGAATAGCTTCGGCGACGCCTTTGAGCTCGACTGTCGAGTAAGCGAGGATGGTGAACTCCACCGGCTTGCCCTCTGTTGCGAGTTCATCGAACAGTTCCTGGGCAGCCTCGGGGTCGGGTTCCGGAAATGGTATGTCTTCGTAGTACGGAGATTCCTCGGGGAACAGGGTCAAAGGAACCAGACCTTCGCCCTTGTAGACAGCGTTGTTGACCGCTTCGGCGTCCACGGCCAGCGCCACTGCGCGACGAGCCCGCTCGTCATCGAACGGAGCTTGCCGGAAGTTCATCCCCATGAACAGGCCACCACCGGTGGACACGATCTCGGTCGATAGCCCAGCTTCGTTCGCCTTCAGGATGTTGCCTCGATTGGTCTCCGACGAGAGATCGGCGCCTCCGGCCAGCATCGTGTTTGCACGCTGATTGACGTCGGCGACCGTGCGCACCTCAATGGCATCCAGATATGGTTTCGGCGCGTCGTAGTAGTCGGGGTTCTTCTCGAGCTTGATCACATCACCGCGTCTCCACTCGCTGAACGTGAACGGCCCTGCCCCGACCGGATTGACGTCGAATGCCTCTTGTCCCTTCTCCAGTGCAGTAGGCGAGGCGATCCAGTTCATGCTGCTGGCCATGGCTGCTTCGGGATAGTGGGGGTTGGGCGCCACCATGGTGACGTGAAGGGTGGTGGGGCCCACGACTTCGCTCGTAGCAATCTGTGAGGCCTGCCGGATGGCCTCGGAACCGACGGCCGGGTCGAGCAACCTGTCCCAGTTGTATTTCACTGCCGCGGCGTCCAGCGGGGTGCCGTCTGTGAAGGTGAGGCCGGGTCGGAGTTCCAGGGTGAACGTCGCACCGCCGTCCGCGGTCGAGAAATCGGCAGCCAGATCGAATGTGGTTTCCAGGGTTTCGGTGTCGTTGGTGATCAACGCCCCGTACAGTCCGTTGCCGACGAGACTCTGATGCACCCAGGTGTTGTTCAGCTTCGCTGGATCGAGAGATCGGGGTTCGGTGAGTTGGATTGCCTCGAGTGTGCCTCCCGCGACCGGCTCACCCGACGCATGTGCCGCGTCGTCGGGGTCTGATGCGCCGCATGCCGCGGTGAACAGTACGACGCTGCAGGCAGCGGCAAGCGCTGCAAGATGGGGGCGTAGTTTTCGGGACATTCGTTGCCTCTCATAGCGAATGCGGCACGTGCGGGCCGACGATGCGTTCGGGTCGTGGAGAGTCAGTGCGCGACGACGGAGAGCGACTGGGTTTCGAGGTACTCATCGAGACCTTCGGGCCCGAATTCGCGCCCGTAGCCACTCATTTTCACACCGCCGAAGGGTGCGGAGGGATCCATACTGTAGGCCTCGTTCACACCGAAGGTGCCGGTGCGCACGCTCCGCGCGACACCGATGCCCCGGTCGAGATCGGGTGTCCACACCGACCCGGACAACCCGTACTCGCTGTCGTCGGCGATGCGGACGGCATCGGTGTCGTCGGTGTAGGGGATGACGGTCAGCACGGGTCCGAAGATCTCTTCCCGCGCTATCCGCATCGAGTTGTCGACATCGGCGAACAGTGTCGGCCGGATGTACCAACCGCGTTCCATGCCTGTCGGCATGCTGCTCCCGCCTACCACCCGCCGCGCGCCCTCCTTGTCGCCCAACTCGATGTAGTTGCGGATCCGGTGTTGTTGTCGGCGGCTCACCATCGGGCCGACTTGCGTGGCGGGGGCGAAGGGGTCGCCGACGTGCAGTGCTTGCAGCATGGCCGCGAGAGCGTCGACGTGGTCGTCGTACCGGGATTCCGGTACCAGAACGCGTGTTTGCGCGACGCATGCCTGGCCGCCGTTCATCAGACCGGCCACTGTGATGCCGGCGGCAACCCGTTCGGGATCGGCATCGTCGAGGACGATCGCGGCCGACTTACCACCCAGTTCCAGACTCACCCGTTTGAGACCCGCCGCACACGCGGTCGCCACCTGTTTGCCGGACTCCGTCGACCCGGTGAACGACACTGTGTCGACTCCCGGATGGGCGACGAGATACTCGCCAACTTCCCGCCCGCCGGGAAGGATGCTGACAACACCGCTGGGTACGCCGGCGTGCTCGAGGAGCTCCGCGAGAAAATACGCATTCAACGGGGTTTCCGGCGACGGTTTGAGCACGACGGAGCAGCCTGCCAGTAACGGCGGGATCAGTTTGACCACTGTGAGGAACATCGGCATGTTCCACGGGATGATCCCGGCTGCGACACCGACCGGGCGCTTGCGGACGACGACCTCGTTCCCGAGAAATCCTTGTCGGGTTTCTTCCCACGTGTGTTTCTCGGCGAGGGCGGCGAAACCGGACATCAACACGCCGGGAAGCCGCGCATGCGCCGACGCCGAGAATGTGATCGGCGCACCCATTTCGGAGGTGACGAGTTCCGCGAGCTCGTCGCGGCGCGGTTCGTACAGCCCCAGTAGTGTCCGGACGACGTCGACCCGTTCCTCGGGGTCGGTGTGCGGCCACGGCCCTTCGTCGAATGCGCGGCGGGCAGCGTTCACGGCCCGGTCGATGTCGGCTGTCGCGGGGGCCGCCACGCGTGCGATGGTCTCTTCGCTGTGCGGTGAGACGACGTCGATCACGTCGGTGCTGCTGGGGACGACCCAGTCGCCGCCGATGTAGAGGCGGGTGTGCTCGTGCATGTGATCTCCTGCGTCGGTGGGTGGGCCGCCGTTGGTCGCATTGCCGGTCAGGGAACGTGCGAGGCGATCTCGCGGTAGTAGAGCGTCGTTGGTGGAGGCGAGGTTTGAACACCAACCGGAGGAGACATCTCTCCGGATCGGAGACTTTCCGTCAGCCTGCTCCGCACGGCATCGAGATCGTCTGCGTCGAGTTCGTAGATGGCGATGTACGAGCCGGTGTTGTCGAGCGGTGCGTATCGGCGCGCCGCCACAACCCCGTCGATGGCGGAAATCTCGCTGAGGTGACGCTCGTTGTACCACTCGTGGTACGCGGCTTCGTCCTCCGGTGACTTCGGTCGTGATTCGACGTACATGATTCCCTTGGGCATGTGCCCACCTCCTGGTAATGGGTGAATGTTCAGTGCTGCGTGACGGGTTCGAGGTTGTCGAGTTCGGCGACCCGAGTGTTCTTGTGGACGTGCCCGTCCTTCATTACGAACTGCACGTCCTGCAGTGCCGTGATGTCCTCGGTGGGATCACCTGGCACCGCGATGATGTCTGCGAGCAGGCCGGTCTCGAGCCGTCCTCGGTCTTCGACGCCGATGAGATCGGCGCTAGTGAGTGTGGCGGCCCGGATCGCCTGGAGCGGGGTCATGCCGCGATCGACCAAAGCCCACAATTCCATGGCGTTCCGACCGTGCGGGATCGCGGGCGCATCCGTACCGCACGAGATCCTGACACCGGCGTGGATGGCCTTGGTGAGAGTGCGACGCGCTTGCGGGAAGACTTCGGCAGCCTTCTTCTGCAGTGCGGGAGCTGCTTTCGACACGTCGAGCCCCTCGGACAGATAGCTCGTGGGGACGAGAAATGTGCCGTGCTCGACCATCATGGAGATGGTGTCGTCGGATGCGAGGGAACCGTGTTCGATGCAGTCGACTCCCGCGCGGATGCAGGCCCGGATTCCGGCATCGCCGTGGGCGTGCGCGGCGACCTTCACACCCGCCCGATGTGCCTCGTCGACGATCGCCTCGAGTTCGTCGTCGGAATACTGCTGTGCACCCGCGGCCGTGCTGTGGGACATCACGCCGCCCGACGCCGAGATCTTGATGACTTCGGCGCCGTACTGGATCTGGTATCGCACGGCCCGGCGGACTTCGGGGACTCCGTTCGCCATGCCCTCGTCGGGCGAGAGCGGCATGATGTGTGGTGCGAGGCGCTGGAACATCCGCGGATCGAGATGCCCACCCGTGGGAGTGATGGCGTGGCCCGCACCCACGATGCGCGGCCCCTGCACCCAGCCTTGCTCGATGGCCCTGCCCAGGTCGACGTCCAGGAGATACCCGCCCGTCTTGACCATGAGCCCGAGGTTGCGGACCGTCGTGAACCCGGCCGCGAGCGTGGTTCGGGCGTTCTCGGTGGCGCGTAGCGTGCGGTAGACGGGATCGTCCTGGACACCGTGCATCGGATTGGGGAGCCCCGTGGGTGTGTCGGGACCGCCGATGAGCAGGTTCACCTCCATATCCATGAGCCCCGGGAGCAGGGTGACGTCCCCCAGATCGATCACGGTGCCTGCGGCCGGTTCGTCGACCGGGTTCACTGCGGCGATGAGGTTGCCTTCGACCACCACCGTGGCCCCGTGGTGCATTACCCCGGTAGCCACATCGAGCAGGCGAGCGGCGCGGACGATCGTCGGCAGGCCGGTCATGGCGCCGGCTCGATCACGCATTCGAGCATTGCTGCGCCGGAATCGGGCACCCGAGGCTGGCTCCACACCTCCACGGGAAACGACACCATGATCATCGAATACAGCAGGTAGAGGAGGTTCTGCACGTCCGAGGGCAGTTCGTCGAGCGGGAACTTGTCGCAGTACGCGATCGCGGTCTCTGCGCGCGGCGAGATCGCGTCGTAGAACGCCTGCATCTCCTCCATGGAACCGGCGAGCCGTGCGGCATAGCGTTCCGGCTCCGAGCCGAGGCACCATGTGCTCGCGTACGGCTCGAGATCGTGGAACTCCTCGGGCAGCATGGCAGTGGTCATCGGCTCAGCTCCTCGGCTTTGTCGTTCCGGTAGTCATCCACCCACTGCGCTGCCACATGGTGCAGGTGGCGCAGCAGGATTTCCTGGTCGTTGAGAGGGAACGCGGAGACGACCCCGGATTCGAGCATCGACTGTGTCGCCTCCAGGGTGTTGCTGTCCTGGAGCGCATATTCCTTGAAGGTCACCGCGGCCATCTCGTGGGCGACCCGCTCCCTCGCTGTCCGGGCGGGAACGAAGTATGCGTTGCCTTCGAAGATGTGGGTGTTGTGGGACGTCGGCCAGTATTGGTAGGTGACGTACCAGCCACTCGACCACACCAGGATGGTGAAGTTGGGCCACAACTGGAAGGAGTCGAGGCCCCACGGGTCGCACTTGGCGGGGTTGAGTCCCGGCGGCATCTCGGCGACACCCAGGTCCGGAACGTCCCACGGACCGAACAGCCCACTGCGCGTGATGTCTTCCATCGGTTTGCGCATCTCCGAATCGAGCTCCCAGGTCACCACACCCGAGGTGCTGACGAGGCGATGTGGTCCGTCCAATTGGTAGTGGGGTGCTTCGAAACCCGCTTGGGCGGCAGCGGCCGAGAATTTGGCGGGAGACTGCCTGCCGTGCAGGATCGGCGCGTGATAGAACTCTTGGAAGGCGTCCATGTAGAGCTTCCAATTCGCCTTGATTTCAGCACGATACGAGAATCGTTCGGTGAGGTTGCCGAACGGATAGCCATCGAGTGCGGTCACCATCGGACCGAGGAAATCTGTCAGCGATTGCTCCGGTTGCTTCGCGAGGTTGACGAAGATGAAGCCGGCCCACACCTCGCAGTGCACGGAAACCAGGCCGTAGGCGTCCTTGTCGAGGTCGAAGAACTCCTCCTCCTGCTGCACGAAGGCCAGCGCGCCGTCCAGGCCGTAACGCCATCCGTGGTACTTGCAGGTGAACTGGCGGCACGTCCCTGAGGTTTCCTCGTTGGGGAAGTCGTTCCACACCAGCTTGTTTCCTCGGTGCCGGCAGATGTTGTGAAACGCGCGGACCTCACCGTCGGAACCGCGCACGACGATGATCGAGGTCTTGGCCGCGTTGATCTCCTTCGTGAAGTAGCTACCTGTGCGGGGGACTTGCTCGATGCGGCCCACGTTCAGCCACGCGCGCTTGAAGATTGCTTCGCGTTCGAGCTCGTAGAACTCGGGACTGGTGGAATCGTCGTACGACATCGGTGCAGTACCGAGCTGTGAATAGTGCTCGGTCCAGCTTCCTTCGGGGGGCTTCGGCCAGCGGGACATGCGGTACTCCTCTGGTGGGCGGTGAGCTGTCGAATCGAGGTGCACTAACGAATTGGGAGGATCATTGGATCGGTTCGTCTCCGAGCACGGTGGTCCTGAGCATTTCGCGCTCGGAGTCGGGCTCGTAGGGGGCCGCCCGGTGGATTACACCGCGGTTGTCCCAGATGACGGTGTCGCCGACAGACCAGGTGTGCCGATACACCCGGTCGGCGCGGGTGCAGCGTCGGAGCAGGTCGTCGAGCAGTGCGCGACTCTCGTCGGTGTCTTTTCCGACGACGTGGTCGGTGGAGGCGCCGAGGACCAGTGAGCGGCGACCCGTTCGGTGGGTCCACACCAGGGGATGCACCTTGGGCGGCCGCGCGCGCCACACCGCCAGCTGTTCGGATGTCGGATCGGGGGTGACCAGTCGTTGTGAGGCCTCGAGCGAATGGACGACGCGCAGGCCGAGCAGGTCCGTCTTCTCGTCGTCGCCGAGGGCATCGTATGCGTCGTAGGTGCTGGCGAATTCCGTCTCCCCGCCGCGCGCGGCGACGGCATGGGCACTGAGGATGGTTGCGTGTTGAGGGTGGATGTCGCCGTCTGCTGTGCAGCCGTCGATGTGCCAGTCGAAGGTTGCACGCAGATAGCTTGCCGAGGTGTTCTTTGCGGTGTCGAGGCTGACCCTGTAGATGCCTTCGACGGCGTGGTGCCCTGGGGACGTGTCGATGTCGCCGAGTGTGCGGGCGAAGGCCACCTGGGTCCGCGCGTCCAGATGGAGGTCACGGAAGACCAGGACGCCGTGTTCCTCGAGGAGTTCGAGGACGTGGTCGGGGAGCGTCTTGTCGTCAAGGAGTGTGTCTCGGTCGACGCCGATGATTTCTGCGCCGACTCGTTCGCTGAGACGTCGGATGGTGAGGGTGTTCATGAATACCCGCTTTCGCGAAGCTCGTCATGTGCGCGTGCCGGTGTCGCGCGGTGGCAGGTGTTGCCGGAAGGTCACGGGAACGGTTCCTTGACCCGGTCGATGCGGGCGGCAGCACTGTCCACGACCTTGGGCTGATGGAAGATCTCGACCGACATCGACACGGTGACCAACGAGTACACGAGGTGCAGGAGGTTCACCGCGTCGTCGGGCATGTCGTCGAGTGGAAACTTGTCGCAGTAGGCGATGGCCTCTTCGAGTTGCGGGAAGAATGCGTTGTAGAAGGGCAGCATCTCGCTCATCGAACTGCTCATCCGCTGGGCATACCGTTCGCGTTCGGTTGCGAGGCACCAAGTGTGGGCGTAGTTCTCGAACTCCGCGAACGCGGGTGGAAGCAACCTGGGTGCGGTCATGCCGGGACCTCCGTCTTCGCTTGCTGATATGCGCGCACCCAGTCGCCGACGACCTTGTGGAAATGCCGGACGAGGATTTCCTGATCGTTGACGACGAATTCGTGGAGACCGGCCGAGTAGTACGCAGCTTCGAGCGCGGTCTGGGTGCCGTCGAGCATGCCGGCGTCCTGCAGCGCGAACTCTTTGAAGACCACCGACGCGACCTCGTGTTCGACACGCTCGCGGGCCGAGGTGGCGGGTTGGAAACAGAGCACGCCTTCGAATCGGTGGGTGTTGTGGGACGTCGGCCAGTACTGGTAGAGCAGGTACCAGCCTCGGTAGATGAGGATCTCCACGTTCGGGAAGATCTGGAAGTTGTCGATGCCCCACGGGTCGATACCGCCCGGGTTCAGACCCGGTGGTGTATCGCCGAGGTCGGGCGATTCCCAGGGGCCGACCAGGCCGCTGTGGGTGACGCGTTCGATCGGATACATGAATTCGGGCGGCAGCGTCCAGCGCCTGGGCCCTCCGGTGCTGGTCATCCGATGCGGGCCGTCGAGTTGGAAGTGCGCGCACTCGAAGCCCTTCTTCGGGTTCCTCACCGCGGTCGGGACCTGCTGGGAGTGGAGGCCTGGCACGTGGTAGTACTCCTGGAAGGCATCGGCGAAGAGCTTCCAGTTGCTGCCATTGCGTGCCGTGAACTCATATCGCTCGGTGATTTTGTCGAAGGGATAGCCGTCGAGGGCCGTGATCATCGGTCCGAGGAACTGTGTCAACGACTGCTCGGGTTGTTCGGCCAGGTTGATGAAGATGAACCCCGCCCACACATCGCAGTGCACGGGAACCAGTCCGTAGGCATCCTTGTCGAGGTCGAAGAACTCGTCTTCTTGCTGTACGAACGCCAGCGAGCCGTCGAGGCCGTAGCGCCAGCCGTGGTACTTGCAGGTGAACTGACGGCAGGTGCCGTCGACCTCGTCCTTTGGGAAGTCGTTCCACACCAACTTGTTTCCCCGGTGGCGGCACACATTGTGGAATGCTCGGACGACTCCTTCACCGTCCCGGACGACGAGGATGGATGTGCCGGCAACCTCGATTTCTCTGGTGAAGTAGCTGCCAGTGCGAGGGATCTGCTCGACGCGTCCCATGTGCAGCCAGGCGCGTTTGAATATCGCTGCGCGTTCGAGTTCGTAGAACTCGGGTGACACCGAGTCCTCGAACGAGATGGGGCCGGTGCCCAGATCCGGATAGTGCTGCGTCCACGTACCTTCGGGTGGTCTCGGCCACTGTGTCATGACTGGTCCTCCAATTCCGGAAGTTCGGGTATCGCGGTGAGATCGATGCTCGGATCGAGTGGGAGCGCCACGCTGTTGAAGACCATGGCGAGGCACACATACGTGCCGGCGACGAACAGTGCTTCGAGAAGTTGCCTGGGCTCGAGCGAGTCTTCGAGCATCGCCCAGGTGCTGTCGTCGACCTGATGGTGGTCGATGAGCTGATCGACAGCGGCGAGCAGCGACGATTCCAGCGGAGTCCAGACTCCGGCGTCTGCACCGAGGCCGATTCGGGTGATCTCGTCGTCAGTGATGCCGTGTGCTCGTGCTGCCACGATATGCTGGGCCCACTCGTAGGTCGAGCGAGTCCGCCAGGAAATGCGCAGGATCATGATTTCGCGAAGCCGCGGATCGAGCGTGGGATTGTCGAGGAGCACCCCGTTGTAGGCCAGCCAGGCGCCGCCCAACTCGGGGTGGTGGCCCAGGAGTCCCAGTACGTTGGGAAGCGGAGGGCGCTTGGGTGAATCGGACAGGTAGCGGTCTGCGGCGTTCAGGTGTCCGCGCAAGATCTCCCGGGACCCGGGGGCCCAATGAGCCAGCGGGAGCGGCGCCAAGCGCCCGGTGGGTGTTGCCCTCATATGACGGTGCCGCCGTTCACGCCGAGGACCTGGCCGGTGATGAACCCGGCGGCGTCGCTGCACAGAAAGCAGCATGCTGCGGCGATGTCTTCGCCGGTTCCCATTCGGCCGATCGGCACCGATTTGGAGAGGGTGTCGTTGTCGGCATAGTGCCCTGCGGCTTGAGAGCTGCGCGACATGGGTGTGTCGATCGCCGACGGCGGAATGTTGTTGACGGTGATCCCGAACGGCGCGTACTCGCGTGCCAGCCCTTTCGTCATCGCGATGACGCCGCCCTTGGAGGCGGTGTAGTGAATCATTCGTGGGGATCCGCGTTGCGCGCTCGACGACGAGATCGTGACGATGCGACCCCAGCGCTGCTCGACCATGTCGGGAATCGCCGCCTGAACACAATTGAACGTCCCCGTCAGATTTACTGCGAGGACCTTGTTCCACGAGTCTTCGGAGATGTCGGTGAAGGTGTCGAATGCGACGACCCCCGCGCTGGTCACCAGGATGTCGATCGACCCGAATGCGGCACGGACCTTGCCCAGGGCGTCATCCACCACCGGCCGGTCGGCGACGTCGACGTCGTATCCGCACGCGGTGGCGCCGTCAGCGACCAATTCGTCGGCGACGCGGAGTGCGGCCTCGCCGTCGAGATCGAGGACGGCGACCGTGTGTCCCGTGGCGGCGAACTGCCGGCAGATGGACAGGCCCATTCCGGAAGCGCCGCCGGTGACCACTGCGACGCGTCCGCGTGTATGCGGTGAACGTGTGCTCGATGGCGCGGAGTCGTCGCGCGTGTGCGGGCTGGTCATGTCTTGCTCCCTCTATTCGTAGACGACGTGGATGCGCGGGCTGGTTGCGACGGCCTGGCAGGTCAGCACCAACCCCTCTGCGACCTCGTCTTCGGTCAATGCTTCGTTGTTGCGCATCGCGGCGGAGCCTTCGACGACCTGGGCGATGCACGTGCCGCAGGTGCCGGCTTCGCAGGTGGACGGTGGTCTCAGGCCCATAGCGCGTGCGGCTTGAAGGACCGTCGCATCGTTTCTGATCTCTCGTGTTTCGGTGCGCCGTCCGAGTTCGACGGTCATCGCTACCTGCCGAGGGCCGGCCGGCGCCGCAAAGTCGTCGTGTTCTGTTCGTGGAGTGAAGCGTTCGATGTGCACCTGGGACGCCGGGATATCGGTGTTACGGAAGGTGCGCTCGACGAGATCCATGAACGGAGTGGGGCCGCAGATGTAGATCTCGCCGTCGTCGGCTCGTTCTCGAATGCGATGCACGTCGTGTGCGCCGATGATTCCGGATTCGTCATCGCGGTGATGGACCATGTTCAGACGGGCCGGGTGACGAGCAGCAAGACGGTCGAGATCGGCGGCGAACAAAGCAGATTCGCGTGTGCGATGCGCGTCGAGGAGGTGGATTCGCCGGTCTGTCGTCGCCAACGCGGTTTTGACGATCGAGATGATCGGCGTGATTCCACTTCCACCGGCGTAGGCGACGATATCCCGACGGGAGTCGTCGAGGACGAAATCACCTGCGGGCAGTGTCGCGTCCAACTCGTCGCCTGGTCGTAGCGTGTCGTTGATCCAGTTCGAGACCGTGCCACCGTGCACTCGCTTCACGGTGACGGTCATACGGTGGTCGACCGCAGGTGACGACGACAGCGAGTAGGACCGGACGTGGGTCTCGCCGTCGATGGTGAAACGGAAGGTCAGGAATTGCCCGGCGCGGTAGCGGTACTGCGGGGCGATCTCACTCGATGGTTCCAAGACGAAAGATTTGGCATCGCAGGTTTCCTGCACCACGTCGAGAACGCGCACGCGGTGGCTGCCACGAGGCGGGCGGGCTGCGTGTGAAGCGGACATGGTCGGTGCGGAGCCGCTCGAGACGTTCGAGGACGCGGTTGCGCGAACTGACACCGAAGTCTCCATTCTGCTTCTGACCGTGCACATCGACGACGTGGCGCGGGGGATTCTGCAGCGGAACCGTCAAGCTGAAAGCTCTTAATCAAGTGATTAACCTTAATCAAGTGATTAAGAGATATACCGGGGCTCAGGTGTTGCCGTCAAGGGGAGCGGGAAGGTTGCTTTTGAGCAGGAGCACCGGCCCGCCTTCACGTGGCTACACTTGGCCCGCGGCAATGCAGGTGAGGTGGAGGACGAATGGTGAAGCCGGATCGTGGCGTCGGCGGGGACAACTCCACCACGCGACAAGCACTCCTCGACGCTGCGCAACAGCTCATGCTCGACGAGGGCTACGCTGCGGTCAGCACGCGCCGAGTCGCCGGGATGGCCGGGGTGAACTCGGCACTCGTCTCCTACTACTTCGGGACGATGGAAGGCCTGTTCATCGAGTTGTTCCGGCGCGGAGCCGAACGAAGCTACGAACTGCAGGTGGAGGCCCTCGCCTCCGAACAGCCGCTGTGGGCTCTCTGGGAAGCTATTCACGACCAGTCGTCGACGGCGCTGACCCTCGAATTCGTCGCACTCGCAAACCATCGAAAGGCAATCCGCGACGAAATTTCGCGGTCGTCGCAACGGTTCCGTGAACTCCAGCTCGACGCGGTGTCGGCAACCCTCGAGAAGCACGGTGTCGACACCGACGAGTACCCACCTCTCGCGGTGATCGTCCTCATGTCCGGTGTCTCGCGATTCCTCCGCATGGAGGAGGCCTTCCACACCGACATGGGGCACGCGTCGACCATCGCGCTGGTCGAGCGGTTCTTGACCAAACTCGAAGGTGAGCGACGAACCCCTGCCGTCAAGGGGGCGAAGAAGCCCCTGGATTCACGCCGATTCTAAATCGTGAACTCATCAGCTCGGCATGAAAGTTTATACACATGCGGGTGTGGCCGAGGTGGCAAGGCAGCGGTCTGCAAAACCGTCAACGCGGGTTCGACTCCCGCCATCCGCTCTGAGCGGGCTACTTCAGGAGGCCCAGTTCCCGCGCTCGGACGAGCGCCTCACTGATGGTGTGCACCCCGAGCTTGCTGTAGATGCTGCGCAGCTGCGTCTTGATGGTGTTGTACGAGACGAACAGGGTGTCTGCCAGGTCCTTACGCTCGACGCCACGATCGAGCTGAACGAGCACTCCGAGTTCGCGTGGGGTGAGTGCGATCTCGACCACCACGTCAGGAAACACCGCGTCGGGTATGCCCTCGGGCACAGCGATGCCGGTGGCAGCGGCCAGTTCGTCTCTCACCTGCGTCGACACGGTGGTGAACACCCGCCGGTTGCCGAAGGTCTCGGCCAGAGTGACGGTGCGTGCCCACGCGCGCGTCGCGTTGTCCCGGTCGGTGTACAGCGTCGCAGCGGCCTCGATCAACAACGCCTCGAGGTGTGCCCGTGGCCATCCGCAGCTGGGCCACGTGATCCGGCTGAGCACCGCGCGTGCTTCCTCGAGATGACCGGTGAGAAGTTCCACGCGGGCCGCTGCCACCACGATCAGCGGGTGACCGGTGGTATCGGACTCGGCCAGCGTCCGAGCTCGATTGCCGTTGCCCAAGGCCAGTTGCAGATCGATTTCGGTGGCGGTCAATAGCACGTCGGACAACGCTCCTGGCTGGTGCAGGCTGCGATGACCGTCGATGATGCGATGGAGCCACGCCACTCCCGTGTACGCGTCAGACGTGGACAATGCGTGCTGGGTATGGGCATACGCCACGAGCCCCCACAACTCTTCACCTGCAGGCGGGACACCGAGCAGATCCAAGGTGGTCTTCGCCCGATCGTGGTCGAGCCGGTCGAGGGCGACCAAGGTGCGTGCCACACGACCCCCGACGCGGATCATCTCGTCCCAGTACCCGACGCTGGTGTCGACCCGGGATTCGGCGGTGATCCATTCGTCCGCCCGCATCGGATCTCCGAGTATCGCCCAATTCGCTGCGATGCTCCCGGCGGCATTGAGGACCACGAAATCGAAGCCGGCTTTGAGCGCATCACGGTAGGCGAGTTCGAATTCCGATGTGGCGGTCTGGAGATCGCCCGCCAGTTGCATACCGATGGCCCATTGCAGGCGGATGGTGGGCAATTGAGCGGTGACGTTGTGCTGTTGATGGGTCTGCATGGCGTCCACAAGCGGAATCAACGTCGCTGCGCGGTCTCCCGCCTCACGCAGACTCCCCGCCATTCGCAATGCGATGGCCTGAACGAGGCCGACGTGCAGTATCTCGGCCGCATCCGGCCCCGCTCCGACCACGGCCAGCTCGTCCGGATCGGTCGGAATATCGACGTGCAGCATGGGGTGCCCGGCCAATGTGTTCAGGAACAGCGCCCGCCCTGCTGCGATTCCGGGGCGGCGGTCTGCGATCTCGTCGGGAATCACTCGCAGCAGATGCACCAGCATCTCGAAATCCTGCGCGACGAGGTCACTCCAGTGCTCGTCGATGAGGTGGACGGCGGTATCCCATTCGCTCCCATCGACGGCATAGGCGGCGGCGTCGGCGTAGTTGCCCGCCGCGAGGTTCTCCTCCGCCAGGCGGACGAGAGCGTGGTCGATGCTGTCGGGTCGTTCGCGTCGTGCGAGGTCGAGGATCCTGTCGCGCACTGCGGCCGGCCACACCCAGCTCCGGTGCACACCGTCGAATCGACCGAACATCAGGCCTACAGAATCGAGGCGTTCGAGCAGCTCCTCGCACGACTCGAGCCCGGTCGTCTCGGAAGCCTCGACCACCGTGCAGTGACGCAGCACCGCCACCCCGAGCGCGCCCTTTCGTGCTGCGTCATCGAGGCCGGCGAGGCGCTGTTGGACATAGTCGTCGACCACTCGATCCACCGGCGGAACCAGACGTCTGTCGGCGTCGACGGGCGCGACCGGGGCGATACGCAGCATCGACACTGCCGTGGCCACCAACGGAGGGACCCCACTCAGCGCGTTGCGCAGGTCGGCGCACTTTTCCTCGCCCAGAGACAGGTCTTTTGCCCGGCACAATTCCACGGTGTCGGCGACGGTGAAACACAACTGCTCCGCACCGATCCAACGGCAGTCGATATCGCGGACCGCTGCCGCGTGCGAGGGTTTGATCGTGCCGTGCAGCGTCACCACCGCGTTCGCGGACGGGCATCGTTCGAGTATGTCCCGCACGGCTTTGAGCACCATGGCCGCCCACGCCGACGGCACCCCTGCCACCACCAGCAATCGAGCACCGAGGTCGGAGAGGTTCCGGATCTGCTCGCCGCATCGCTCGGCCGCATCCGCCGCGGAGTGCTCTGCCGCTGCGGTGGCGTCGACCCAGGTCACGTCGCGACCCGAGGCGCCTCCGCGGTGCAGCCAACTCGCGACGAGCGAGCGCGTACCGAACCCGCGCGGTGCCTGCAGCACGGTCAGAGCGGGCTGCTGGTCCAGGAGCGCGAACAGGCGGGTGCGCGGTATGGCGTCGAGTACGGAACGGGAGAGGGGCACACCAGATCGGACACCGTCAGCAAAGGCCACCGGGGCAGAGTCCTTCCCTTGTTGCTCGAGGCGCCCCGTCGCCATGAATGATCACAATATGTCCGATACGTAACGAACGAGTGGGACGAATGACCGGAGATATGACCAACGCCACCTTCGTGCAGGCAGATCGTTGTTGCCGCCACCACGAACTCTCTGCCCCGAGGAGGGCGTCAGGGTATTCGCTCGGACGACCGCTCTGTCCGCAGTCACGTCCTACCGGCACCGGGAAGGAGATGCGGTGATCTGACGGTGGGACCGGCGGTGGACATGTCGGTCACGACTCCTAAGGTGATCTTGCCCGTCTCTGTCGTCGGGTATGCCGTGGAAGCGAGGTGAGTGGAGTGGTTGTGGAGTCGAGAGAGAACGATCCTGAGCTGAGGGATCGCGTGCAACGTCTGCTCACATTCTTGTCCGACCTCGTCAAAGCACGCAGCGCGCCCGTCCGGGTTCTCGACCAACACCGTGGCGTGGTGTCTCTCGACGAGGGAAATCTCGACGTCGGACTCAGTGCCGATGCCGGAGCAGGCGACGTCGTCCTCCGCGCGCGGCGCGTTCACCTCGAAGACCCGCCGCGCCCTCCGGAGCAGATGGCGGCGTATGTGCATGGGGCGATCGACGACGCCACCGTCGAACCCACACTCGATCCGCAGGTTCCCGGCGGCGTCGGCGGCTTCGATACCTGGCTCACCGAGTGGCGGGCGTGGGCGGCCGTCGACCGTCAGCGACGACCGGCGTCGCAGCTCTACACGTTCCTGCAGCGCGCGGTGCTCGACCTCGAAGCCCAACCGGAATCGGTCGAGCTCGTCCTCGCGTCGGGGTTGCTGCAGCTCTCCGAGGCTGTGGCAGGCGAGGAGGTGCGCACGCACCTGATCACGCAGTCCACCCTCGTCGAGCGGCACCTGGAGTCCGGCGACCTACTCGTCCGGTTGAATCCCGATGCCGGCCCGTCACTCGAAGACATCGAGGTCCTCACCGGGCTGGAGGTGTTCGATTCGTCGAGCACCCGCAACCTGCACGAATCCCTCGTCACCCATGTCGCATCACCCGTCGACCCGGCGGCCCGAGTGTTCCTCAAGGAATGGGCCGACCGCGCCCTCACCGTGCGCGTCGACGTCGTCGACCGTGCAGAGGATGCACCGTCTCCCGACATGTTCCTGACGCCGTCACCCGCGCTGGTGCTGCGCAAACGTGGCGCCTATGCGCTCATCGAGTACTACAACCGCATGATCGAGGCCGCGGCCGACGAGTCGAACCCGGTGCCGCTCGGTCTCGCGCAGCTCGTCGAAGCGATCGAACCGACCGACCGTGTCGCATGGCTCGACCGCACCGGCACGTCGTCTGCCCTGCTCGCCGACGGCGATCCACTGTTCCCGCTGCCCGCGAACGAGGAGCAGCGCGACATCATCGACAGGCTCGCCGCCGACAGCGGTGTCGTGGTCGAAGGACCGCCCGGCACCGGCAAGACCCACAGCATCGCCAATCTCGTGTCGGCGCTGCTCGCGCGCGGCCAGCGCGTACTGGTGACCAGTGAGAAGGCGCAGGCTCTGCGCGTCCTCCGCGACAAACTCCCGCCCGAACTGCAGGATCTGTGTGTGTCGGTGACCGACGCGGCGCGCGGCGGATCTGCCGAACTCAACCACAGTGTCAGTGAGATCGCCACCCGCAAAGCACAATTCAACCAGCGTCGCACGGCGCAGCGCATCCGCGACCTCGCAACACAACGCACCGATGCAACGCGGCGTCGAGCGACTCTGACAGAACAGATCCGGAAGGCCCGCGCGGAAGAGACCGTCGTTCACCCCGAGGTCGTCGCCGGCTATCAGGGGACGCTCGCGTCGATCGTCCGGCAGGTCCGCGCACAGGAAACCCGATACGGGTGGCTGCCCGCGCCCCTTCTCACCGACGCGCCCCCGCTGAACACCGAGGAACTCCACACCCTCCTGTCGCTGCACCAGCGCTCGAGCGCCGAACGCGCGCGGCGCCGCCACCAGGTGTTCCCGGAACTGTCGCTTCCCGGCCAGGACGATGTGCAGTACGCGTGCAACGCGGTCGCGCAGGCGCCACGTGAAGTGACGGGCAGCGAAATGCCGGGACTGCTGAGGATCCTCGAGGGCGCGTCACCCGCCGCGCTCGATCACATCCGCGGCCTCTGCGAACATCTTCAGGGGGCTCTGCAAGACGCAGAACAACTCGACCCGCGATTCCAACGCGTGGCCGACGACGTCCTGTCGGGGAAGGCCCAGCACCTGTGGGGGAAGACCGCTGAGTTCGCGGGCCTCGTGCAGGCCGCGCAGGACGCCGACCGTTTCATCGGCGCCGGCAACGTGCACACGCCGGTGGTGGGGCGGCACGCGTTCGAGGCGTACGACGCGCTCGCCCACAAGCTGGACGCGGGGGATACGTGGCGCAGTGGCCTCTCCCGGTTCCGGAGAAGCGACGAACAACATGCGGTCGAGGCGCTCGGCGAACCCGCGACCGTCGACGGTGTCGCGGCAACCACCGCCCACACCGTGCGTGTCGTCGCCGAGCACCTCCGTGCCTTCGACGCAGTCCGGGTGGTGGGCATCGTTCTCCACGATCTCGGCGTCGACATCGCACCCGACGAGTCGCGCAGCCGTGCCGTCGGAACTCTGACGTTCGTCAACCGGGAGCGTGAGGTCATCGACAGCCTCGTCGCGCGGGTACGCGACGTCGAACTGGCGCTGCAGGAGGTCAACCCCGGTGCGCCTCGGATCGCGAACATCGAACAGGCACAGTCGGTCGCGGAGTCGGCGCGAGCCATCGCCGCGGCAGGCACTGCGGAAGCGAACAAATCCTGGCTCGAAACCGTCGCCGTGTATGTGCGGGACGAGATCAGCGCGGGAGTCTCACCCGAAGGGCGCGCGCTGGTGCAGGCCTTCTACGACGCGGATTTCGATGCCATCAGCGCAGCGCTGGATGCGTGGGGTCATGCGATCGGCGAGCACCGTGAGGAGCTCGAACGTGTATCCCTGCACGCACGATTGACCGCTGCCGCGCCCGCACTCGCGCAGGCCATCGCCAAGAATCCGACCAGCCCCGAGTGGCCGGCCCGACTCACCCAGGTCGAAAACGCGTGGGCGTGGCGCCGCGCCGAGGAATGGGTGCGACGCAACCACGAGCGCCGCGACGACGGGCAGCTCGAACGCGACCTCGATGCCATCGAAGCAGACATCTCGCATCTCACCGCCCAGCTCGCGGCGGAGAAGGCGTGGAACGCGTGCCTCGACCGCACCACCGCAGAGCAGGTCCAAGCCCTCCATTCCTACCGCGACCATGTCGCGAGCATCGGCAAGGGCACCGGCCGGTACGCGGAGCGCTATCGTGCAGCGGCCCGAGGGGCCATGCAGGTCGCGCAGGGTGCAGTACCGGCGTGGGTGATGCCGCTGCAGCAGGTGTTGGCATCGATTCCGGCCGAACAGAATTCGTTCGACGTCGTCATCGTCGACGAAGCGAGCCAGGCCGACATCAGCAGCCTGTTCCTGCTGTGGCTTGCGCCGCGGGTGATCGTGGTGGGCGACGACAAACAGTGCGCACCGAGTGAGATGTCGTTGGGTGCGCTCGACGGCGTCTTCAGTCGCCTCGACTCGTACCTGCCCGACATCCCGAAGTATCTGCGCGACAGCTTCACTCCGCGGTCCAGTGTGTTCTCGTTGCTGCGATCACGGTTCGGGAGCGTCATCCGGTTGCGGGAGCATTTCCGGTCGATGCCGGAGATCATCGCGTGGTCCAGCGACCAGTTCTATGCGGATGCACCGCTGGTTCCGGTGCGGCAGTTCGGATCCGACAGGTTGCCGCCGCTGCGCACCACCTACGTCGAGGGTGGTGTCGTCACCGGGCAGAACTCGTCGTTGACGAACTATGTCGAAGCCAGTGCCCTCGCCGACACTCTCGTGCAATGCCTCGGCGACGACGCCTATGACGGCAAGACGTTCGGTGTGGTGGTTCTGCAGGGGCAATCACAGGTCGACGCCATCCAGAACGAACTGCTCGACAGGCTCACTCCGGATCAGTGGGAAGAACGCCGGCTCCGCGTGGGCACGCCCCCGGATTTCCAGGGCGACGAGCGGAACGTGGTGTTCCTGTCTATGGTCGTCGCGCCCGATCAGAACATCGCGGCGATGACGAGGACCGAATACCAGCGGCGATTCAACGTCGCTGCGTCGCGGGCGCAGGACCAGCTGTGGTTGTTCCATTCGCGGACGGCCGACACACTGCGGTCGTCGGACCTCCGGCATTCACTTCTCACCTACATGCAGTCGACGTCGCCGACACCTGCCGATCCGATGCCCGACGGCGCCACACGCGACGAGCGGCACGGAGCGTTCGGCAGTCTCTTCGAGCAGCAGGTGTTCCTCGACATCGTTGCTCGCGGCTATCACGTGAACCCGCAGGTCGAGGTGAACGGTCACTTCATCGACCTGGTGGTGACGGGTGCGGCAGGCAAACTGGCGGTCGCGTGCGACGGCGACCTTTGGCACACCAGCCCCGACCAGCAGCGAGCCGACCTCGAACGCGAGCGCGAACTGCAGCGGAGCGGATGGAAATTCTGGCGGGTCCGCGAATCCGAGTACTACCTCGACCCGACCGCTGCAATGGCCGGCCTGTGGGGCGAGCTCGAACGGCGGGGAATCACACCCGACGTCGCGGATGCTGCAGTCGTGGTCGATGTGGGTTGGACGCCGGTCGAGTTGGTGGATGACGGCCCGCCGGCCGACGACGTTGTCGACATTGCGGAGCCGCCGGTGGCACCGCCGGTCGCTGCAGAGATCGTTGAGGCTGTTTCCGTGGAGGTTCCGGAGCCGGACAACGAATCCGCGATCACCGAGATGATTCCCGTGATCACGGTGCCGGTCGCAGAGCCTGCCGGAGCCGCGGATTCGTCGTCGACTGCGTCGGCGCCGGCGCCGGTGAGCCTCGAGGACATGATCGTGAATGCGCTCGGGAACGGGACATACCCGGTGGTGGAGCTTGCAGGCCGGCTCGACATGGACTGGAAGGATGTGCTCGCGGCGCTGGAAGAACTCGTCGTCGCGGGGGTGGTCGACGAGATCTCGGTGCTGGGGGAGCGGAGGCAGTACCGCGTAGCGGGAGCTGTCGATCCGCATGCCGATGATGTTCGAGAGCAGAGCGGGATGCCGAGGCTTCGTTAGTGACAGGTTGCGAAGGTCTCATTTCTTCAAGACCGGGCAGGGATCTTCTTGACAACGTGTTGTGCATGAACCTTCAGTTGACAGACTCCCGCGTTGCCGTAAACCTGCAGTCCACCCCTTTGCATCTCGGTCTCGGATGCCGATCCCGACCGGTCGAGGGGTTCACGTTCGAACCTGCGGCCCTCGATGCTTACGCGGCGGCGGTCGCCGACGACGGCAATGAGGGCCGGCTCGTCGTCCTCATCGACGAGCAGGGCCGCGGGAACCACTGGGAGCGGCACCCCGCGGGTGACGAGGTGATCGTGTGTGTCAGCGGCACGATCACCGTCATACGAGAGATCGGCGACGGGACCGAGCAGGTGACTCTCGGTCCGGGTGAGGCCACGGTCAACCCTGCCGGTGTATGGCATGCGGTCGACGCGGACGGCGACGCGCGGATCCTCACGATCACTCCAGGGCTCGGCACCGAGCACCGGATGCGGTAACCGTTGACGGCGCTAGTGAGCGAGCAGTTCGCTGCCGCGCCAGGCCGTTGGGGTGAGCCCTGTGAAGTCGCGCCAGTCCCGGACGAGGTGCGCTTGGTCGGCGAATCCGGTCGCTGCAGCGATTGTGGACCATGAGGGTGGGGTTCCTGCCGTGGCGAGGACGTAGGCGTGCTCGAAGCGCAGAACACGTGCAGCTTCTTTGGGCGTCAGGCCGATCTCACTGTGGAACTGCCTGGTCAGGTGGCGTCGACTCCATCCGAGTTCGGCTGCCAACAATCCGATCTGGGCTGTGCCGCGGGAGCTCAACAGTCGCCGCCATGCCTCGCGGACCTCGGGCCGAATGGCAGCACGCGCCGCTGGGCTCATGTCGTGCCGGCGGACGGCTGCCAGGAGGACGTCATCGAGGGCAGCGAATCGCTCACGCCACGAATGAGCTTCGCGGCTCCGCTCGCTGAGTTCACGACCGAGTCCGCCGAGAATGTGGCCGACGTCGACCACGTCGTTCGCGAGGGCGGCCGCGGGCATCCCGTAGACGGCCCGGGCTCCCATCGGAGTCAACGACACCTTGACGCCGTGCTGACGGCCGTCGTGCCTGATCGCGACGGCTTTCGAAGTCAGGCCACCTACAACGGCATCGAACCGCCCGTCGCGAACCGTGCAGCCCTCGACCGGAACGACTCGGATCGGCTCGGACAGGGAGACGATCAGCGTGAGGTAGCGCCCCGGTACGCCCCGATGAACGCCAGGTGGAAACCCCTGCTGTTCGAAACCGTCGTACGACATGACATACCCGCGCAACGCCGGGGAAGGCTGCGCGGTCACCCGTGTCGCTGAACCCACAGTCACCCCATCAATCTACGCACGAGCGCCACGAGCGCTCACGGGAAGGACCAATCATGATCCGCCTGTCGGCAATTGGCGACAGCCTGACCCGAGCGCAGCTCAGCGCCGACTATCTCGCCCCGCTCTCCGCGCTGATGCCCGGACGTGTGAGCACGAGCCGATTGGCGGCCAACGGTGACTTCGCGTGGAATCTGCTGCAGCGGCTCGACGAAGTGGTGTCGACCCCGGCTGACGTGGTCACGGTCATGATCGGGACCAACGACGCAAGAGCGAGCCTGCCCGGATTCGCCCTCGATCGCTGGAAGAAGCGCAAGCAGCTGCCGACCGAGCCTTCGGCAGGCTGGTTCGAGGACTGTCTCGGCCGCGTGGTCGACAGGCTCCGGTCCGAGACCGATGCGGAGATCGGCCTGGCCTCCATTCCTGTGCTCGGACAGGACCTGGAAGCGTCGCCGGCAGAGGCGTCGGCGCGGTACAGCACGATGATCGCCGACCTGGCCGCCAGCCACGGGGTCGTCTACCTACCCGTCCATGAGCGGCAGGTCGAGGAGCTCGCGGCCGAGAGGCCCGCCGCCGTCCCATACCAGGAAATGACCGTGCCGGGGTTCCTCGCCATGCTCGCTGAGCGTCGGGTCCTGGGCCGCAGCCTCGACACGATCTCCGATCGGAGAGGGCTCCTCCTCACCGTCGACCACGTCCACCAGAACAACAAGGGCGCGGCCCTGATCGCCGAGACACTCGAAGCCGGGCTGCTGCGCAGGCATTGACCCTCAGCCGACTCCCTGACGCCTCACAGTTGCCGAACACTTTCCGTGGATCTTCGTCGAGTTCGAGGGCCTCGAGCGCCTGGTAGACGTTCTCATCGGTGTCATAGGTCGTGAGGATCAGGAGCTGTGCACGCTCCAGTCCTTCTGTTCGATAACAGAGCCGCTGGAGAGCTTGTAGCGTGGAGGCGCCGTTTCACCTTCTGGCGCAGAATCGGTGGAGACGTAGACACTGCGGATTGAGTGTGCGTTTCGTAGGGTTGTGGCCTACGCGGTCGCAGGTGCTCGGTGGAGCTAGACCGGTTGTGTTATCCAGCTACATGATTTCCGGTGGCGGGCAAGAGCATCTGGGTCCGGGTGGTGCATCGGATTCTTGGGTAGTTCGAGCGAGGCCCCATCGTATTCGCCGTACTCGCTGTCTTTCAGCCAAGGCGCCACCTTGACGGTCAGTTCGTCACTGACAGTCCACAGCTGGAGGTCGAACAGTGTGTGGAGGTCAGCGCGCAGAAGGAGGCCGTTGGTGACGTGATTGCTGTGATCGCCGAAGTATCGGTCGATATGCGCTGCTTCGAGAACGGAGTAGACAGAGGATCCAGTAACCGCGCAGCGGTTTCTGTAGGCGGCGAAGAGCGCTTTGCGGAACTTCTTCTGGCCTCGGTGCACCGTGATTTCTCGACGCGCACCTGTGCGTAAGTCCTCACCCTTCTCGTAGTTTGTGGGGGCATCGTGTTTCCGTCCCTCGAAGTTGGAGAGGTCGTCGAATGCAGAGTCGCTTTGAACGGAGAACAACGAACGTCTGGGACGAGACGACCAGTACCAGGTATGGGGCCCTAACTCGCCTTGCAGCCGCTTTCGATCTCCAAGGACAGGCGAGCAGGCGAGTCGGCACCCATTCCTCCAGGTCCTGGAGCTCGCCGTCTTGGTAGCGGACCCGGCGCTGAGCGAATTGCCCGCCGATGTCGCAGAGAATGCCTAATGTGCCCTACGTGACCAGAGAAGGGGTGATGCGCCGATGTCGCTTACGTTCGGTGCGATCATGCACAGCGCCGGCATCGATCCGGCTGAAGCTCATGTCCTCCGCCACGCTTACGTGCGCGAGCATATCGACAGCGGTCTGCAGGGCATCCACGCGGATTCCACCGACACGGAGATCTTGAAGTACACGAGCCAGCAGTCCGCGAAACCTCGCGTGTTCCCGATCGTTCCGCCGCGGATCTGGCTCATCTTCATCAGGGAAGGCGGCGACAGGGCCCGGCTGTGGTCGGTGCTGGAGAACAACGGCGAGACGTCGAACGACGGAAAGCTGCGCACCTTCGACGTCGCCCCTTCCGGACAGCTCGCCGACCTCAGAAACCGATTGGTGATCGGGTGGAGGTCACCGCGCGCTTGGCGGATCAACGCCACAACGGCAGCCGCCTATCCGGTCGTGGAGATCGCCGACGCTGAGCCGATTCCGTTCCCCGGATTTGACCAGCTCGTTCTGGACTATGCCCGGCTTCAGGCCGTGATGCGTGAGCATCGCTACGCCTCGTGGCGCACCGCGCTGGCATCGGTGGCCGGCGTCTACCTGATCACCGACACCCGCGATGGACGCCAGTACGTGGGCAAGGCCGACGGCGCGGAGAGCATTCGCCAGCGCTGGAACGTCTACGCGACCAACGGCCACGGCGGCAACGTCGAACTTCGCAACGTCAGCCCAGCGAGCTTCAGATTCTCCTTGCTGCGCGTGTTCGACCCTGCGACTCCCACCCGCGAGATCGACGCAGCAGAGAGCCACTTCAAGGTCGCCCTCGACACACGCAGGCACGGTCTGAACGGCAATTGATTTGCCCCGCGAGTGGGACCGGACATCGACATGTCGGTGGCGGTTCCTGGAGTGGACTTGCCCGCTCCGTCGACGAGCGGAAGAGGTGACGGCAGATGAGGGAGCGGGCGTGGAGTCGAGGGAGAACGATCCTGAACTGAGTGATCGCGTGCAACGCCTGCTCACCCTTCTTGTCCGAACTCGTCAAAACCCGCAGCGCACCCGTTCGCGTCCTCGACAAGCATCGTGCCGTGATGCCCCTGTCCGTGCACAGGAAACCCGACACGAGCGATTGCCCGTGCCGCTCCTCACCGCCACACCCCCGCTGACCGTCGAGGAACTCCTCACTCTCCATTCGCTTCACCAGCGGTCGAGTGTCGAGCGCGCGCGGCGCCGACACCAGATCTTTCCCGAACTGTCCCTGCCCACCCAGCGGGAGGTGCAATACGCGTGCAGCGCGGTTGCGCAGGCACCTCCGGAGGCGACGAGCAGTGAGACTCGGGGATTGCTGGCGATACTCGAGGGTGCGTCACTCGAGACGCTCGCCCGCATCCGCGACCTCTGTGAACAACTGCAGGGTGCCCTGCACGACGCGGAACAACTCGACCCACGATTCCAACGTGCGGCCGACGACGTTTTGTCGGGGAGAGCGCACCACCTGTGGGGAAAGACCGCTGAGTTCGCCGACCTCGTGCAGGCCGCGCAGGATGCCGACCGCGTCGTCGGTACCAGCGCAGTGGAGACACCAGTGACAGGGCGGGCCGCGTTCGAGGCGTACGACGCACTGGCCCGCAAGCTGGATGCGGGAGATACCTGGCGCAGCGGCTTCTCCCGGTTCAGGAGGAGCGACGAGCAATCAGCGGTCGAGGTGCTCGGCGAGCCTGCGACTGTCGACGGTGTCGCGGCCACCACCGCCCCCACGGCGCGCATCGTGGCCGAGCATCTTCGTGCGCTCGATGCGGTGCGGGTGGTGGGGATCGTCCTCCGCGATCTCGGCATCGACATCACGCTCGACGAGTCGCGCAGCCGTGCAGTCGGCACCCTGGCGTTCATCAATCGGGACCGCGGCATCGTCGACAGTCTCATTGCACGGGTGCGGGACGTCGAATCGGCGTTACGGGAGGTCAATCCGGGTGCGCCCGCGATTGCGAATGTCGAACAGGCGCGATCCGTTGCGAGGTCGGCGCAGGTCATCGCCGCGGCAGGCACTGCGGAAGCAAGCAAGACCTGGCTCGAATCCGTCGGCATGTATGTGCGGGGCGAGATCGCCGGGGGAGCATCACCCGAAGGGCGCGCGTTGGCACGGGCTTTCCACGACGCGGACTTCGACAGCATCAACGCAGCATTGGACGCGTGGGACCGTGCTGCAGGCGAACAGCGTGACGAGTTGGACCTCGTATCCCTGCATGCGCGATTGACCGACGCAGCACCGGCGCTCGCGCAGGCCATTGCAGAGGATCCGTCGAGACGGGACTGGCCGGCTCGACTCTCCCGCATCGAGAGTGCGTGGGCGTGGCGCCGTGCAGATGAGTGGGTGCGGCGCTACCACGAGCACCGCAACGACGGGCAGTTCGAACGCGACCTCGACGCCGTCGAGAAGGACATCGCGCGGCTCACCACGCAGCTCGCTGCGGAGAAGGCGTGGAGCGCATGTCTCGACCGCGCGACCGCCGAGCAGGTCCAGGCCCTCCATTCCTACCGCGACCATGTCGCGAGTATCGGCAAGGGCACCGGCAGATACGCGGAGCGTTATCGTGCTGCGGCCCGTGAGTCCATGCAAGTCGCGCAGGGTGCAGTGCCGGCGTGGGTGATGCCGCTGCAGCAGGTGTTGGCTTCGATTCCGCCCGAGCAGAATTCGTTCGACGTCGTCATCATCGACGAGGCGAGCCAGGCAGACATCAGCAGCTTGTTCCTGTTATGGCTGGCTCCGCGGGTGATCGTGGTGGGCGACGACAACCAGTGCGCGCCGAGCGCGGTGTCGTTGGGGGCACTCGAAGGAGTGTTCAGCCGCCTCGACTCGTACCTGCCCGACATCCCGAAGTATATGCGCGACAGTCTTACTCCGAGGTCGAGCCTGTTCTCGTTGCTGCGGTCGCGGTTCGGGAGCGTCATCCGGTTGCGGGAGCATTTCCGGTCGATGCCCGAAATCATTGCGTGGTCGAGCGACCAGTTCTATGCCGATGCACCGCTGGTTCCGGTGCGGCAGTTCGGATCCGACAGGTTGCCGCCGCTGCGCACCACCTTCGTCGAAGGTGGTGCCGTCACCGGACAGAACTCGACGCTGACGAATCACGTCGAGGCTCATGCTCTCGCCGACACTCTCGTCCGGTGTCTCGATGACGAGGCGTATGCCGGGAAGACGTTCGGTGTGGTGGTTCTGCAGGGTCAGTCGCAGGTCGACGCCATCCAGAACGAACTACTCGACAGGGTGAGCCCGGAGCAGTGGGAGGAGCGCAGGCTCCGAGTCGGCACGCCCCCAGATTTCCAGGGCGACGAACGGCACGTGGTGTTCCTGTCGATGGTCGTCGCACCCGAACAGAACATCGCGGCGATGACGAGAACCGAATACCAGCGAAGGTTCAACGTTGCCGCGTCGCGGGCGCAGGATCAGCTGTGGTTGTTCCATTCGCGGACTGTCGACACGTTGCGGCCCACGGACCTGCGGCATTCCCTGCTCACATACATGCAGTCGACGTCGCAAGCGCCGGCCGCGCCCATGCCGGAAGGCGTCACCCGCAACGAGCGACACGAGGCGTTCGGCAGTCTCTTCACGCAGGAGGTGTTCCTCGACATCGTTGCTCGCGGGTACCACGTGAATCCCCAGGTGAAAGTGAACGGCCACGTCATCGACTTGGTGGTGACCGGCGTGGCAGGGAAGTTGACTGTCGCGTGCGATGGCGATCAGTGGTATTCGAGCCCTGATCAGCAGCGCGCCGATCTCGAACGCGAGCGTGAGCTGCAACGGAGCGGGTGGAAGTTCTGGCGGGTGCGTGAATCGGAGTTCTACTTCGACCCGGTCGCGGCGATGGCGGAGCTGTGGGGTGAGTTGGAGCGGCGTGGCATCACGCCTGATGCTGGTGTCGTGCTCGATGTGGGTTGGACGTCGGTCGAATTGATGGACGACGGTCCGCTGAGTGAGCCTGCCCGGGCTGCCGATTCGTCCGTGGTTACCTCCGCGTTATCGGGGCGCGCGGAAACGATCCTGAGAGCACTCGGGAATGAGGCGCATCCGGTGGTTGAGCTTGCAAGCCGACTCGACATGGACTGGACGGACTTGCTCCTGGTGCTGGACGAACTTGTCGTCGTGGGGGTTGTTGACGAGATCTCAGCACCTGGAGAGCGGAGGCAATATCGCGCAGCGGGTGTTGTTGATCCGTAGGCCGATGATGTTTGAGAGCAGAGCCGACTGGCGAGACCGCACCTGAGGCGGATGCGAAGGCTCACTCCATTGCGGATTCAGTGTGCGTTTCGTAGGGTTGTGGCCTACGAAACGCACACTGAAAGGCGGGTGGGCCGTGAGTGTGGTGAGAGGAACGCCCCTGCCGGCGGAGTTGGCGCGATCCGTCATGCGAACGTTCCGTCCTCAGGACGTAGCTCACGTGTACGCGCACCCGCGGCCGGAACTGTCGCGGCTCACTGACAGGGGCCTGCTGCACAGGGTCGCGCCGGGCTACTACATCGTTGTCCCGCAAGAGCAGGTGGGACGACGGTGGCTTCCCGACCTCGAGGCTGCGGCCGCGGGGGTCGCGTCGACGATCTACGGAGCAGACCACGCGGTGCTGATGGGTGTCAGCGCTGCACGGGTTCTCGGCGCGATCCCACGTGCACTGGCCACTGCCGTCGTCGCCGTTCCCCGTGCGCACCGGCCCATAGAATTGAGCGACCGCGACGCTACGGTCCGGTTCGTGCAGCGTGATACGGACTCGCTCGATGCGGAACGTGTGGAGACATCACTCGGGCCTACGCTTGTCACTACTCCCGAACAGACAGTGCTCGATCTCGCCCGTCGCCCGTTTCTCGGTAATGCAGAAGATGAGGTTCCCGCTGCGACCGTAAATCTCTACAGCCGCAGTGATCCTGAACGGCTCGAACAGCTTGCGGTGCCGCAGCGCCTCGTTTCAGCATTGCGTCGTGCTGAGTCTTGGGTAGGAATACGTTCATGAACCTCGACGAACGTGACGCTGTTGCTGCGCAGTTCGGGGTCTCGGCGGAGCAGGTGGAACGCGACCACCTCATCTCCCATCTGCTCGCCGCGATTGCAGGACGATTCGTCGACCACCTGCACTTCATCGGCGGAACTGCGCTCGCACGCACCTATCTCCCGCATGGGCGTCTCAGCGAAGACATCGACCTCGTAGCTTTAGGTAACCGCACGGAGTTGGCTGCTAAACTCGATGCTGCGCTTGAGCGCGCTGTCGCGCGGACTCACGGTCGATTGGTTTGGGATCCGGCGCTTTCTGTCGTCAAAGACACCCAGGCAGCGAATCTCCGCACCGCCAGTGGCCTTTCTGTCAAGATCCAGTTGCTGTCCTCGCGAGACCGCACTGTGTGGCCTGCGGAATCCCGAGATCTGGAACAGCGCTACAGCGACGCACCCCAGGCGATGTTGATCGTGCCTACGCGGTCTGCCTTTGCGGCGGCAAAGACCGCGACATGGCACGATCGACGTGCTCCGCGCGACCTGTGGGATCTGTGCGCACTGGCCGAGATCGGAGCGATCGATGCGGAGGCCGCTAGGTTGTTCCGTAATTACGGTCCGACGAACAGGATGCCAGGAACGCATCTGTTCGAGCAGCCACCCAGCGAAGCGGACTGGCGGTCTCAACTTGCTGGTCAGACTCGTCTGACCAGGACTGCATCCGAGACGCTTGTCATTGTCCGTGACGCGTGGGCGCGCGCCGCGCACTGATGGTTGCTTCTAGTCGGCGGCATCCGCAACGACCAGCAGTGAAGTCAGAGGAATTACCGACCGCCAATGATCGGGAAGGGTCTCGTAATGGTCGAGGACAAGGGTGACTACGTCTTCGCCTGAGAGTAGACGCAGGCCGGAGCGCTGCCGTTCGATCATCAAAGCATCGCGGCTATATGCGCCCAGCGCGACGAACAAGGCAAGTTCCCCGTCTCCTTGGCTACCGATCAGTTGCTGAACTTCGGGCGCACCGGTGGTGTTGGTGCGATGTTTGCATTGGACCTTGATCTGAGGCGGTTCGACTCCGAGAGGGTCTTTGTGTGCGATCACGTCGACGCCGCCGTCCTGGGAGTAGGCCGTGACTCGAGCTTGGTATCCCATTGCTCTGAGTAAGTCTGCGGTGAATTCCTCGAATTGCCGGTGAGTCAGCTTGGTGCTCAACGACTCCAGTATGAAATCCCGGGTGTGCCGTTCGATCCTGGAAGCGCGAGGCTCTTCGGAGGGTTCGTCTTGTGAACGCTGGGCGGCGGCATCATCGACGACACGGGTGACGGTGTCGACATCGTCGACTGCAGCATCGGTTTCGAGTGCGGCGAGAAACTCTGCTGTATGTGTCTTGATTCGAAACAGAGTCAATGCTGATCCGATTTCGTACAACGCAGGCTGAGTGAAGACGGTTCGTGACAATCCGGTCTTCTTCCACTCGACTCGCACACGGTGACGGTGAGTAGGCGCCGAACTTTCATAGTAGTAACCACTGGTCACTACGCCGATATTTATCGTACTGTCCGGCTTGTACGGCGCCACAATGACATCGCCTGGCTTGATCTCGTGACCGACCTTGTACAGGATGCCCGCCCAATTGGCTACCGCCCCCGGCTTACTGTCGGGCCGATCGGTGACGAGCCGTTGTTTGAGTTCGTCACGTCCACCAGGGATCTGATGAAGGTCCCGATCTCGTCCCAACCGATGCTGACGAAGCCCTCGTTCACAAGCTCTTCGGTCAGCGTGTCGTTGTGGATTCCCCAGACCGTCATTTTGCCTGTTCCCGTCTCAGCGTCGATCCCATGCATGATGTGAACCATATGCGTCCAGACGTGGGCCGTGGCCGGCGGCTGGGTTGGCTGTGAATCTTTGCTTCGAGGGCTGGGGCGACCGAGCCCGGAACAGCTAGCGTCGATGTCCTTGACCATCGCAGTGTTCGCCCAACGTCATCGTGAATCGACCCGGGTCTGGTGCACATCAAAGTCTCAACCCGGTCCAGGGCGGTTCACGGACTGGCGCACGGTACTCAGCAAAGATCGATGTTGGTTGGGATGACCGCTTGTGACAAAGGCATGTCGGGTGGCCTACCAGCGGCATGGGTAGGTGCGGTGAAGAACCTGGCGCGAATCTGAGAGTGAGAGAGTTTATCGCGCCCCGCAGGGTCTCCGTTACGCGAGACAGCGAAGGCGAGGGTCGAATTCCACCATGTCGGAGCGATTAGGAAGAATGTCCGAAATAATGAACTACCGACGAGAGATGGCAAGGAGGTCGTCGTGAGCGATTCAACCGCCAGCACGCGCGTGGGCTTGCTGGCATGCGTCAGTCAGCAACTCGGTTAGGAGCATTGGGTGCACGCATTCCGTAGGCGCCAGGACGGACGGTTGGCGCCTTCGATCGAAGACGGCGCCCCAACACGTTCCAGCTGACGACCGCTTATGGAAGTCCTTCACAAGGCTTCCGTACATACCTCCGGCAAGCCAAGCGCGGCGTTCGCGTGGCTTCACGAACGATAGAAGATGGCAGTGATGAGTGTGGCAACTTCGAGCGAACCTGTGGACGACGCCGAGCGCCTGAGCGGTGTGGTCGCCAAATGGCGCACTTCTCTGGTGGACTTGAGCGGTCGAAACCGCCTGTTGAACTTCCGCCACACGCGCGCGGCAACGCTGGAGATCACACATCCTTCTGCCGTTGCACTCGTCGCGGGCCTTGAACGCGGATGGGATTTCGAGCACCTTCCGGAGGAAGAATCTGAACCAGGCCAGCGGATCGTCCCCGATACAACAGGTAAGAACCAGCGGGTTGTGACCCAGAAGACGACTGCACCCGCTCTGTTGCGAGCACAAAGCAATCTTCGGAAGAAGTCGACTCAGGTCTTCAATGACTACGGCATTTGGACACTTCAGTTGGGCGTCGGAATGCTCAACTGGCGAGAAGATGGTGCGGAAGCGGGAAGTGATGCTCCCCTCGTACTATTTCCGGCGTCACTCGAGCGCACTGCGAACGGTCGGATCCGGCTCGTTCTCAATGAGGATGCGGAACCGAAGCTCAATCCTGCATTGCCAGTGAAGCTGGAACAGTTCCATATCGACTGGTCGCCTGTCGGGGAGCTGGATCCGACGGACGTGAACTCGGTGATGGCCGCAGCGAGGTCGTGCGTTGCCGGAAAAGCAGGTTGGCAGGTGACGGAGCGCGTGGTCCTAGGGCAGTTCGCGTCGCATAAGGAGTCCATGTACCAGGACCTATTGGAGAACGAAAAGGAGGTCATGCGTAGCGACCTCATCAAGGCTGTTGCACTCGGTCCCGCTGCAAAATTGGCAGCCGACCGTTTTGACTTCGAGGAAGTTCAGCTCGACCGCATCGATGAGCTTGCACCTCCGGAGGAAAGCCCACTCGTTTTGGACGCTGATTCGTCGCAACGGCAAGCGATCGCTGCGGCGGTGGCGGGCAATTCATTCGTGATGGATGGCCCTCCGGGCACCGGCAAGAGTCAGACGATCGCCAACATGATTGCAGGGCTGATCCATGCTGGTCGAAGCGTGTTGTTCGTGAGTGAGAAGGCCGCAGCCCTCGATGTGGTTCTTGACCGTCTTCGCGCGGTTGGACTGGGTTCATATGTCCTGGCATTGCATAGTAATTCTGCGAGTCGAGGTGCGGTCGCCAAGGAACTAGGCCGTGCGTTGGACGAGGAACCTCGGGCTTCAGGGTTGACGGACGTTGCAAAGATGGAGGTGCGAGAGGCGCGTGAAGCGCTCACCGGGTACGCCGACGCTATGAACGAGACTCGTGATCGGTTGGGGAGGACCCTTCACGATGTGATCGGCAGGATTGGGGTCCTTTCCGGAACCACGATTGCATACACCGACCCGTCCACTTCAGACAGCGGCTTCCGAGTGGAGGAACTCGGTAGCCGGGACCTGGACAGCATCATTGCGGCGACCGAGGTGATTTCGAGGGGGTGGGCTGCAATCGCGGACCCTAAATTCCCATGGAGAGATGTGCGTCGGGACGTTGGGAACGCAAGGCCAGCGCTTACCCAAGCCAAAACCGCGCTCGGGGAACTAGTGAGAACGGTCGACAAATTCCGTGAGTCGGCAGGATCCGAACTTCGTATGCGCGACGAACGTGATGTCGAGCGATTGGTCAACATGCTCATCTTGGTGCGTTCGAGGCTCCCGGTTCCACAGCAGTGGTTAACTACGCACGACTTCTCTGACGTGGTTGAAAACCGCACGGATAAATTCTTGGCAGAACTGGAGACTGCTCAGAGTGCGCTTCTCGAAGCACAATCGGTCGGTGGCGCGCGCTGGCAGGAATTGCCGCCCCGATTCGCAGCGGGTAGCAGCGCGGCAGAAGACGCCCTATCGGCGATGTCGCCCAAGGCGCTGGATCTGCGAGGGTTGGACGAACGCCAGGCCCGAGCGACCGCGGTCAGCTTTCGTGAAGTAGCCGAACAGTTGGAGCGGACGCACGGACTCATCATCCAGCTCGCAGACCTGCTTGGGCTCGAGCATCCGCAGGATGCAGAAGGGGCCTACAGGATTTGCGAAGTCATCGAACTCACCGCCACCGAACATCGGCCGCTTGGTCAGTGGCTCACTCCAAACGGTGCGAGCAAGGCACATCACGCGGCCGTGGAACTGATGGCAGAAAGAATTGATGCATTCATAACCAGGCGTGACCTTGCGATTCGAGCAATTGAACGAGCGGTTCAGTCGGCGGGTCCCCAGTGGCATCAGGTTGAAAAGTCACTCACCGCAGTACGGCCAGCGCCCGAGTTGGCGCTCGTGGAACTACATCCGCCGGGGTTGGGCCTCGAGCCGTTCAGCCGCAAACAGCTCGGTCGTATTCAGGATGTGCTCGCGGGGGCAGTATCGCTGCTCGAAGAAGGCGAGGTCTTGGCGGGCGCGATGGCTGACCGTTTGGGCTGCCCTGATCCTGATTCGGTCGGGGCGGCTGAAGCGCTCGTTGAACTTGTCGAGGTTAGTTCGATCCCAGATCGAGCGTTGAAGCAATGGTTCGACGTCGAAGTCCTCGAGCAGGTACGGGAAGCGGTCGCGGATGTGACTGCGGCGGTCGACCGGTTGTCTGCGGCTGAATCACACGGGAGCGACATATTCCTACCGACCATCGTCGAGGTACCTGATCTCCCGGACGTGATTTCTCGCCTTGATGAAGGACCTCGTGGCATCGGATCGTTCTTCTCCAAACAGGTTCGGGCAGACAGGAACCTGATCGCAGCGAGTACTGTCCACGGCACCTGGCGAGGGGACCACTACGATGCCTTACCCAGTGCATTGGAGTGGTACGCCGCACGCCAGAGCCTTGGCGCTTTATGCGATTTGCATGGCGCTTTGCTTGGGCGATTCGTGGACCCGCAGTGCGTGAGTGCGGACACCGATTCGCTTATCTCGGCGTTGGCTCACGCGGAAGCGGTCCATCGCCTTGCACCGATTGCTGTCGCGAATCCGGTAGGAAGAGAATCTATTGCGGGCGAGTTGCGCGACGGAGGTGCACTCGACCCTGTGTTGCTCGATAACGCGGCTCAGCTGAAGGAGCTGCTGGGCGCGTGGAGGAAAGCGCTCGAATATCCGGAACTTGCTGAGAAATCCCCTGAACTCTTGGGCGTCTCTCTTGGGCGCGCCGCGTACTGGGCAAGCGCTCACGCTGAACCGCTGCATCTCGCCTCTGAACTTATCGAAATGGCGCAGCCGACAATCGGCCGCTTCGCACCTGATGCCCAGGAGCATTCGCTTGGTACGGTCAGGGCTGCCATCGCGTACGCGCATGATGCTCGGGTGAAAGGGGAGAGGTTTCAAGCTGCGGAGTCTCAGGATCGAGAATTGCTCGGACCGTTGTACGACGGGCTCGATACTTCACTCGTCTCGCCGGACGGGACGCCAGTTCTTACCTTGGCAGGGCACGGATCTGCTGGCCGCCTCATTAAAGGTGCTCTCGAGAAGCTCGCTCGCCAGCCCGAATGTCGTGCATCCATCCAAAGGATCGAATTTCTTGATGGCTACGCTCCACAGGGTAATCCAGATGTAGTGCGACTTTCGGAGGCGCTCGAAGTAGCCGAATCAGCTGCTCGATTGGCGCCGGCTACTCTCTCTGACCCTCAGCAGCGTGTGAAGCTGGTTTCGGCGCTGGCCGGTGGACCTGCAACAGCGGAACTGCAGAGGATCGGGCAAGATCTCCTCGGTCGGCTTGCGGTATGGGAGCGAATGGTCTGTCGCCCTGAGCTGGAAAGCGCGGGCGCTGCCTTGCTGGCCATGCCAGCCGATGACGCGGCGAAGTGGTTCCGCAATCACTTGGAGCCTTTGTCGGAAGTCGCCGAACTATTGCGCGCGGTGGGAAGAGTAGTCGATGGAGCCGCGAATCTTACAGTCAAGGAGGCGCGTTCGATAGTTTCCGCAGTATCGAAGGCGCGTGAATCAGAAGAGGCCTTCTTGGCGGGTCATGAGCAGCACAAAGCTCTTCTTGAGTCTTTGCACGAAGGAATTGTCACCGATCCCGTACGGATCCGCGACGCTGTCGAGTGGGCCCGATCGGTCCGAAGGTCTGCGAACGACGGTGTATCGAGGCCTGTAGACGACCCTCTCGCGCTGCTGATGCTCACAACGGATCCGGACGCCTCGTTGCAGAGGCATCTTGAGGACTGGCGGCAGCAGAGAACGAGCCTCCTCGAGTGTTTCCAGAAGGAGCGTCGTCGGGAGCTTGATGGCGAGCTTTCCAGTACGTTGGTCCATGCGGTGGCGGTGCTTGACCTACTCGAGAGCGACCCATTTGGGCCGGAAACATGGGTGAGCTGTACCGATGCTCTTGTCGTTCTCAGCAAGTACCACTTGGACGGATTGCCATCGCAGCTTGCTCGGCGCGGTGTATCAGACCGCGAGTTCCCGTCTGCTGTCGAAAGGGCAGTTCTCGTCGCCTGGGTTGAGCGCCAACTCGCGGTTGACGAGAGACTCAAACCTCACAGAGCGAGTGATCGGGACAATCTTGTGACGCAGTTTCAACATCTTGACCTCCGGTTGGTTGAGAGCTCACACGCCGACGTGATTGTCGCCTGTAATGCGCGTCGGCCACGAAAGACAAACGTCGGACAGGCAGCGGCACTCCGTCGGGAAGCTGAGAAGCAGCGGCGCCATATGCCGGTCAGAAGACTCCTTGACGAGACGCGTGATGTCGTTCGCCTCATCAAGCCATGTTTCATGATGAGCCCGCTCACTGTCAGTCAGTTCTTGTCGGCGGACTATCGATTCGACGTGGTCATTTTTGACGAGGCTTCGCAGGTGCTGCCTCAGGATGCGGTGAACTCGATCTATCGCGGCGACGCGCTCGTCGTCGCAGGTGATGCACGCCAGCTACCGCCGACATCGTTCTTCAGTGCGGCAACTGACAGCGACGACGACGATGGATGGGATGAGGACGATGTCAGTTTTGAGTCGATCTTGGACGGTTGCAAGGCGAGCGGGGTCCTTCGTTCGCTCCCGCTTCGGTGGCACTACCGGAGTCGACACGAAAATCTGATCGCCTTCAGCAACTTTGAATTCTACGACAACTCCATGGTTACGTTCCCAAGCGCACGCGAGAACGGTCATGACATCGGAGTCCAGTTCTTCAAGGTCGACGGCGTATACGACCGTGGCGGACGTCGGGACAACCAGGTCGAAGCGGCTTACGTGGCCGAACGGGTCCTTCACCACTTTGCGACTCGGCCGAATCTGACCCTCGGTGTGGTCGCCTTGTCGAAGGCGCAGGCCGAAGCGGTCGAGGAAGCTGTTGAGCAGGCAAGGAAGACGCGACCTGAACTCGCGCAGTTCTTCACTGATGATCGTTTGGGTGGATTCTTCGTTAAGAATCTCGAGACCGTCCAGGGCGATGAGCGTGACGTCATCATTCTGTCTGTTGGATACGGCCCTGATGTGCAGGGTCGCCTTAGGTCCGAGTTCGGGCCCATCAATAGAGAAGCAGGTTGGCGACGACTGAACGTTGCTGTCACACGCGCACGTCGGCGAATGGAAGTTGTGTCCTCCTTCAGGGGTAATCAGCTGCCGGACAGTACTAATAGGAGCGTCCAGCACCTGAAACGATATCTGGAATACGCTGAACGGGGCGCGCACATCCTTGCCACTCAGCCGGCAGATCCTGACGCAGTTCCGGAGAGTCCCTTTGAGCAAGAGGTTCTCGATGTTCTAAGTGAATGGGGATATGCGGTGCAACCGCAGGTGGGTGTCGCAGGTTTCAGGATTGATATGGCAGTCCGTCACCCCGAGGCTCCTGGAACGTATGCCTTGGGAATCGAATGCGACGGCGCGATGTATCACTCGTCGCGCGCAGCTCGAGACCGAGACCGGCTTCGCGAATCCGTCCTCAGGGATCTTGGCTGGAAGCTCCACCGGATTTGGGGTACCGACTGGTACCGAAATCGACCAGCTGCGACGGCGCGTCTCCGAGAGGCAGTTGAAGCTGCGTGTGCCCTTGATCCGAACGCCGCGAGCGATCTTCCCGATCCCACCCAGCCAGAGGCCAATGCTCAAGCTGAAACGGGTGTTGCTCTGCAAGGCGCGACCCCTAATGGCCCGCGAGTTATCGAGTTCGTTCCTGTGGAGGAAGTTGTTTCCGAATGGGCGCGTGGCTATGAATCTGTCGGGAACGATGAGCTTTGGGAGACTCGACACGCAGCAGTCAATGAGTCCGTTGGCCATTGGGTCGATCTGCAAGAAAGTGGATCTGCGAGTGTGATCGCCGCGGTTGTGCTGAAGGTGCTCGACCGTGAAGGGCCGATCGAGGAGGATCTCATATTCATACGAGTGCGGACCGCGTGGACACTGTCCAAGTCGGGACAAGTCATTCAGCAACGGATCCGCGCCGTCCTGAAGGCCTTAGTCAAGAAGGAGCTCATCGTTCGAGTCGGTTCGGCATACAACCTCCCAGATCGGGAGATCGATGCTGCACGCACTCCTACTCCTCAGTGTCTCCGAAAAGTTGCTCAAGTGCCCGCAATTGAACGGCAGTTTGCTCTGGAGCATGTTGTGGCAGATAGTCCAGGGATCTCGCGTAATGAGTTGCTGCGGGAGGTTGCGCGTTTCTTCGGCTGGGCGAGAACGGGGTCTGATATCAAAGCGGCGTTGACACGGGACCTTGACTGGTTGATGGAACAGGGTGTTGTCGTGGAATCTGAAAGTGGTTACATATCTTTGGTTTAGGTCGATGACGAGCGGCAGCATGCAGTGTCGCGCATTGCCTGGGCGGACACTCATTCAGGTTGAGGTGAATGAATGCTTTGCTCTACAAATCACAAGACCCGCTAAGTCAGGTAAATTGAAAGAACGCCTAATGCAGCTATGGTGACCGTCGCTGCGGTGCCAACGCCAAACAGCCTGCTGCCTTGGTTTCGATTCTTGCTTCGGGACAATCCTTCTGGGCTTGCAGTTTCGCGCTCCCAGTTGAGCAGGAGCAGTTTGTATTCGACGAGTGAGGCCTGATGCTGAGCATCAATTTGTACCTGCTCTGTGGCTCGCTTGGCCTCGGCTGCAGCCTGCAATCTCTGCCACTCCTCGTATGCTGGGTTCGGCACAGTGGCATACCGAGGGCCGTGGGTTTTGATGCAAGTTGAGCCAACCCGTGCGCGCATGCTTTGTGGGTTCGTCAGTGCACGACCGCAAATCAGGCAGTGGGTGGCAAGCAGTGGAACTTGCTTCGCTGGTGCCCACGGCAGCCTATCGCGCTTCGCCTTCTTGGCACGGGGCTTCTGTGGTTGAGGCGGGTTTCTGTGTATGTACCACAGCACGGCACCTCGGATCAGCATAGCTATGGAAACCACGATGAGAGGGAGAAGTAAGAACAGGAACACCACGCTCACTGTGATGCTCGCGAGTGCGGCCAGTAGTCCGAAAGCAATCAACGCTATGGGCGTTCTCATGCGTCCCAGTTGATCGGTGATATCGATTTGAGATGAACTCGGCACGGTCCTTGATTCCTAGTGTTCTATTGGTGAGCCAAGGGTGTGAACCCAGTTGGAGCGCGCCGTTGACCCGCAAACCTGTCTTACCGTGTGCATTGTCTATCCCAGCAACTCCGACCGCCTCCCACTCCACGTCACCACCAACGCATCTCGCGCACGGCTGGCCGCGACATACAGCAGAGACCGCTCTCGCAGAAGCGCTTCGGCCTGTTCTTCCACCGGCACAGACCGGAGCGTTGCGGCGGAGGGGACATGCGCATGGTCTACGCCGGCAAGGATGACGCGTGAGAACTCCATGCCCTTCGCGCGGTGCATTGTGAGGACCTGCACGTGTCCAGAGGTTGCAGGGTTCTTGTCCAGCGCGCGCGCTTCGATACCACGCTCGCCGAGTGCCCGAACGAACTGGCTACGATCGTTCTGACCGCGTGTAAGGACAGCGATGGTCGACGGGTCGACCTTGGTCTCCTCGTCGTCGGGTTCGATCCAGCCGCGAATCAAAGCTGCGACCTGGTCCAGTTCGTCTGCGGGATCTTTACACTCGACCAACTGCGGATCCGGACCCAACCGAGCAGACCTGTATTCCGTCGTCGATTCTTCGCCCTGTTCGAGGTCCTTGTACTCCGCCCCGGCGAGAACGCTCACAGCGAAGTGCAGGTTCTGCGCCGTGGTGCGGTAGTTGAGTGTCAATCGCCGGGCGCGCCCCACAATCTTGATACCGAGCCGCCCGAGCACGACGGGCTGTCCGTAGATCCGCTGGTGGGAGTCTTCGGCGATGAACAGGTCGTTCGGACCTTCCGCGACCAGACTGCGAAGTAGAGCCCAGTGCGTTGCGTGCAGGTCTTGAGCTTCGTCGATGAGTACATGGTCAGCGATGAAGTCATTGCCGGCTTCGGCGCGCAGCCGTAGTTGTTCGGCGGCGAGCGCAAGAATCTCCGGGAAGCTCAGGCTGCCGTCCATGCGGCTCTGCCTTCTGAATGCCTCGACGAGCTTCCAAACAGCGATGCGTTGTGGGCGGGTCAGGCGCACGCCCCGGCCCGGACGTGCGACCTTTGCGTACTGTTCGAGCGTCGTCACCTTGTTGGCGAGAACCACAGCCACATACTCGTTCTCGAGGAACCCGGGTGTTGCGAGTTTCGGATCGAGCCCACTGCTGACCGACTGCGCGACCTCGCGCCACAGCTTGTCGGTGGAAGTTCTCTGGTGGGTGAGTTCTGTGCGATATCCGAGTACAGCTTCGGCAGCGTCACCGATGTCGCCGGTCTGGTTGAGCACTGCGTAGCCGAGCGCGTCGATGCCGTCGACGTAGATCCCTGGTTCGCCGGGGCGGTCCGCAACGGGAATCTCGGGGTCGAGGGTCTTCAATGCAGCCTTGAGATCAGCAGCAAGGGTCTTGTTGTAGGTGGTGAGCACAATCCGCGCGGTCGGGTCTGCCTTCGCCATGCGACGAGCCCGATGGATCGCTACCACGGTCTTGCCGGTGCCGGCGCCACCGGACAGGCGGAAGGCACCGTTGAAGTTCTGCTCGACATACTTGCGCTGCTCCGGATGCAAGAACGTCCGCCATGCCGCGAAGTCGCCACCCTCGATGACGCGACGAAGCTCCTCGTTGTCTTCGACGAACGTGAACTGCATCTTCGACGCAGGCTGTTCGAGCGCCTTCAGAATCTGCTCGTCCTCGTCGAGAGTGTCGTCGACGGGGCTGTCGGTGAAGCCGTGTTTCTCGCGGATCGAGTCGATGTGCAGGCCAGTGGCAAGGTCGAGTAGAGCACTGCCCTGCCATCCCACTGCATTCGCTGCGATGTCGAGAACGGCGTCCTCGTCGGGGGCGGCCAGTGCACGTTCGGCCAAGTCGAGTTTCAGGCCCAGGCGATCGGTGAGGTCCGAAAGACTGAACGTTGCACCGAGGTACGACTTCGGCTGTTCCTTCACAGCTCGGTTCAGCTCGCCTCGAGGATCGGGCACGACAGTTCGCTTCTTGCGGTCTTCTTCACCATCGAGTTCACCGACGATGCCTTCGAGGACGCCGTTGATCGGGTTCACCCGCAAGCGGGAACGTTCCGCCAGCTTGTTGGCCTCGTCATGCGGCCAGGTTCCCATGTAGATGAAGGTGGGGTCGTCGCCAAGCTTGTCGTCGACCTTGAACAGGATTGCTCGGAAGTGCAAGTCCACGCGGCCGGTGCGGACGCGCGGATCGACGGCGGCGTTGAGAGGCTCGATGTGGAGGCCAGGTGCGGTGTGGTCGGCGGAGAGCTTTTCGATGAACGCCCATACCTTGTCTTTGGTGCCTTTGTCGAGCTTCTTCATCGCCTTGGTGTTCGACGCGATGACAAGGTTCGCCACTAGACCACTCCGTTCTTCATCACTGCTGCGATTTGCGCGGCATCGGGCGGGCACAGCGTCCAACCCGCTTCGGACATCGCATGTGCGGTGTTGTCGTCGGCGTCGAGAAGCACCCCTATTTGGAGGTCATCCCACGCGAAGTCCACAACCTCGCCGCCGTCGATCTCATAGCCGACGGTCGGTATCGGAAGGCCGGTTGCAGCGAGTGCGGTCACCAGCTCCTTCTCATCGTCGGAGACAGTGGCGTCAAAAAGTTCCTGCCACTCCGAGGCTAGCGGGATCAAGGCTGGGGCGCCGGTGTCATCGCAGCTACCAGTGGTGACACGGTGTCCATCACCGATTTCCAACGGATTTGAAGCCAGTGCGGTCAGCCACCGCACGACCGTTCCCGAGGTGATCAGGCGGTGGAACTGAGGCATCATGCTCTCGACCTGAAACATCATGCTCAGGGCGGCGAGAATTTCCTCAGCCGTTGCCTTTTCGATGAAGCCCTCGGTCTCCAAGTCGGGCAGGTTCTTGCCTGGAAGCGCCGCCTGAGGGTTCGCGACGGTGAACTTTGCGAACGCTTTGGTGAACTCGGCGCGGAGGTCCCGACTGTCCTCGTCAGTGGCTACGGTAGAAGAGAGTTCCACCATGCTGGGAAGGAACTTCGTCAGCTCCGCATACGGACCGGGTTCGTCCACGGTCTCCTCGAGATCGGTGGTTTCGGTATTGCGGAGTGTGAACACCAGATCGTCGGTGTCGATCTCGAGGTGGTTGAACAGCTTCCGCAGGGTCGACAGCTTCGAGCGGGTGGAATTTGCCGTCATCAGTGTCAGTCCCGGTACCACCGCGGATTCCCAGGAAGGTATCTCGTATGAATCATCGACTACCGTCAGATCATTCGATTCGGAAGCGTACGCGAAGACCTCTTCGCGGCGTTCATCGACGAGAAGGCGGATCACCTCGACGTACGCAACCTTCCAGCTAGCGACCGTCTTGCGTGTGTCGCCGAACTCGAACGAGACGATGGTGCGGTTGGTGAAGGACTCGTCGTCGCCCATCGGTACGGTAGGCAGCGGCGGCACGTAGGGCTCGAAGTCCGTGGATGGCAGCGGCCAGTACTTCAGCGCGATGCCGGTCAGCTCCCGGGTTCGTTCCTCCAGCTGCGTCACCATCCAGACATCCGAACTCTTCAGCAGCGCATTGAGACGATACGGTGAGGCGTCGAACCCGTTGTCGCGCTTCTTCTTGTCCGCGAACGCTGAGTTGGAGTAGCTGGAGTTGTAGCCGGTTACCGTCAGGTTGCCGATGCGATTGCACCAGGTTGCGTGGATTTCCTCGGAATCGGGGCCCAGGTCCTGCCGCCACGCCGTGGTCAGCGTCTGGGGCATGATGTGCTCGATGCTGATCGATTGGCTCTCGAGCGCTTTGGCGATGTCGTGGGTGTCGTTGGACCAGTTGTTTTCGAGGCACTCGAACAGGTAGCTGCGGTTCTCGCCCTTTATGTTGTACAAGTTCCGGGTGGCGAAGGAGTCCTTGAACTCATCGTCGGTGGGGAACCGGCCAGAGGCAGTCCGTCGGCGCAGCGAATACGCCAGGACATCGGAGAACCGGTCGCCCTGGCCGCGGAGGCGATGAATCTCGGAGTACAGGGTCGCGAAGATCTTGTTGAGACCGTGGGTCGGGACACCGCTGATGAAGCGTCGGAACAGGTAAGAGTCAAGGATTCCGACTACCTCGGTGAAGTCCTCCTCTGTCACTGTTTCGGCCTTCACCTCGCCGAGCAGTGGCATGGTCAGCGGCAGTGTCACGTCGTGCTTGACCATATTGAAGCGACGTAGTCGCTTGTCCGCGGCGGCGATTCCGGTCCTGGCGGTGTTGAGTTCGCGGCTGTAGTCGGCGTAGTCGCGCATCTCGGAGAGGATGTCGCGGGTGTTTGCCTTGGCGTTCTTCTGGTACTCGCGGAACGCCTCGTACACCCCGTCCTGTCGCGGTGTCTTGCCTGTCTTCGACACCAGGTAGAAACGGATGAACCAGTCAGTGCGGTACTCGACCGCTCTCTCGATGCGGTTCCAGTAGTTTTCGTACAGATCCTCTTGCTCGTGGCTCGGCTGGTGCATGAGCACAACGTTGCGGATCTTGTCGGCTTCGCTGAGTTCGAGGCCAGTGGAGTTGATGCTCTCGAAGATCCGTTGCGGATCGTCCTGCTTTTCCAGGTCCAACGCCATCACCTGGAGACGGAAAATGGCCTCCCAGATCTGGTCACCATCGAGATCACCCCCGGCGATACGCTCGCGGAAGTACCGGTAGTTGGCGGTGATGGTGGATGACTCGATCGGGGTATCTGCGCGAAGCAGGCGGCTGTAGGCGTCGTTGTCGTTCTTGACCGGCTTGAGCTTGAACTTGATCGCCTCGTGTTTGGCCTTGAGCACGAGGAAACTATCGCGGATGTCCGACGCCAGGTTCGGATCCTTGGAAGAAACGGTGCCCTCATCGAGTGAGTGGACCAGCGCAAGCATCAGCAAACTCGTGGTGGTCAGCCGCTGCTGGCCGTCGATCACGACGTAGGTGAAGGACGTCTCCGGGTTGCCCACGATCGCGCCGAAGAAGTGCGTCTCTCGGTCCTGGCGGATGATGTCGACCAGATCGTCGAACAGCCTGGCACAGTGTTTGATCTTCCAGTCGTAGTTGCGCTGGTACACCGGGATCAGCAGGTGCTTGCTGTTGCCGTCGAACAGCTCGGTGATTCGCCTGATACTGCCCTTCACTGGCTAGGACACTCCGTTCTTCAATGCTGCTGCGATCTGTTCTATATCCGGTGGGCACATCGTCCACCCGGATTCGGACATCGTACGAATGACCGCGTCGTTCGGTTCGACCAGTACGCCGATGCGGTGGTTTCCCCACACGAAGTCCACCACGTCGCCGTCGTCGGTTTCGTAGCCCACCTCGGGTACGGGCACGCCGGCATTGGCGAGTGCGAGGACGAGTTGCTTCTCGACGTCGGAGACGGTGGAGTCGAACACTTCCTGCCATTCAGGGCTGAGTGCAGCTGATGTCGGCGCTTCGACGGGTGCACTGGAGTCGAGCTCCAACAACTTCCGGGTGGTGATGCGATGGCTACCGCCGAGGCCGAACCAGTTGGACAGTCGTAGCCATTCCTTCCAGGCGCGACCGTCGAGCATTTCGATCCGCTCGTCGTGATCGTCCACCACGACGACGGCATTCATCGCGCGGGTACCGGTTCGCATGGTGGCGGTGACGGTCAGTGGTCCGTCGGCGTATGCCCAACACATGTCGACGCCGTTCCCGAATGTGGCCTTGCCGCCGTCGAGAAGATCGAGCGCGGCGGTGGCGATGGTGTCGCCGTCTCCTTTAGCGCGGTTACTGCCGTTGACGAACGCGAACGGCAACCAGCGACCGACCATCTCCCATGCTTCGAGTTCTGGGTCGCTGATGAATGCGAGCAGCATGGTGATCGGATCTGCGGACAGCAGTTTGACGATCGCTGGCCGGAGATTACCGGCTTTCATCACGTTTGCAGCGACCTGGTCGGTGAGCCACGCCGGCGTCACCGTTTCGTTCTCCTTGAACCGTTGCAGGTCCTCGTGTCCGAAGGACCAGACAAGGTGCCCACTGTCGCGCAGGATCGCTCGCTTGGTCGCGTCGTCGGCGAGGCGATTGAGGTTGCCAGGCATCGCGTGGTATTTCCTGCCGTCTGCAAACAGCGCGATCCGCGGGATATCCGGATCCGGGGTGCTCAGCTCATAGTCCGGCTTCGAATTGGCCATATGCACCTGCGGTGTGAGCTTCCACGTGCGGATCTTCTTGCCGGGAAGCACAATCGACGCGGACGGTCCGTAGGTGCCGGGGGATTCCTTCACGGTCGCGCCGATGGAGCGCAACCGCTCGACGAACGCGGCGTAGAACTCCTTCTCCAGCGGAGATTCCTCGCTACCGACCGGCTGCGAGGGCGCTTCCTCAGTGACCGCCGCAAGCCACGCCTGTTGGTCCGGTTCTGCGTCATTGTCGACGCCGAGGATCTGCTCGAGCACCCGCACCGCGACCTTCCGCGAGACCCGGTCGAGTTCGTGCGGCGGCGAGAACGGCAGCAGGCACTTGTGGCATGCCAACCGATCGTGGTCGGCGCAGTCGCAGCTCTTCACCACGGTACGCGCAGCGTCGAGCACCGCCCATACCTTCGCCGGGTCGGCGAACTCGGCGAGGTAGCCGGTGCCGCCGGGGACGGTGTCGTGGATGAGTAGCGCCCGCTGAGTCGGTGCGTAAAGGGCGTCGGTGATGGTGACGACGTCGAGGTGTTCGGGGGACCCTCCGATCACCTGTCGCAGACCCAACAGGATCGCCGCGCTGAGGCTGGGATGCGCGAACATGTCGTACTCGAGCGAGCGGGGCAGGTGCAACAGCACACCCTGAGTGCGCAGCGTCCGTGCGAGTGCGATCTCCCGGACGTGTTCGGTCGTTGCGTTCCGGTGCCGACACCAACTGCGGTGCTCGTATCGGGAATTGCGGCCCACAGCCTTGTCAAGCTGCCCGCACGACGAGCACACCCGGAACAACCCGGTAGTGGATTCCTGCCCGGCGATGTGACGGGTGCGTCCCTGCGACGTGCGTCGACCCATGTTCAGCCAACGAACGTCTATGCGGCGCAAGTATTCCGCGCCAAATTCGTGGTCCTCGACGAACCACGCGCGGTCCACGTTGACGGGGTCGATGTCGGCGGCGGTGACGACGGTGAACGATTCCTTGTGCCGTTCGTCGCGAGAATCGTTGATGGATGCTTCGTCGCGGCGAACTTCTGCCGACACACGAGCCATCTCGACCACTTGCAGTTGCTGGCTGACGTCGGCGATGGCCCCGGTCCCGCAGCGCGGGCACGAGTGCACGATCGGGGGTTCCTCCCCAGCGAGGGTGATCCCTGCCCATCCGCACTGCGGGCACAGCCGCCAGGTATGGATGTTGGACTCGCCGGCGCCGAGATCGACAGCGTCGATGCGTACGGCCAGGCCCTGCGCGTAGAAGGTGGCGCCGGGCGCGAGTTCGGTCAGTGCGACCCGCGAGCCGCGCTGGTAGCTGGTGGCCTCGCCCATGTATTGGTTGGTGTCCGGGTCGATCCAGGTGACGCCGACGTCGAGGGTCACCGAGTCGTCGAGCAGCGTGTAGTTCGGCAGCACGCCGTAACGCTCGAGAACGCTGATCCAGTAGTCGTCGGTGAGATCGTGGATCTGTCCGCCGAGCAGCCGCAGGGACCCCTTCGCGGTGCGCAGGTCGCGCAGGTCATCGTCGGTAGCGGCGGGCGACGCCGCGCGGCGCTCGAACTCGGGCATCTCGGCTTCGACGGCGGCACGGCGCGCGGTGAGTTCGGTGAGGTCGCGGTTCCAGCGGTGCACGGCCTCCTGCAGATCGGAGATAAGTCCGCTGGGCATTCCATCGTCACCCGGGGTTGCCCAGGTGCGCAACGAGTCTCGGGTCGCGGCGTCGAGGACGTCGTCGAACTGAGCGAGGAACTCGTCGACCTGCTGATCGGCGTCGGTGGCCACCGAGGTGAGCAGACCCGCCATCCAACTGTCCGGGTCGAAGCTGCCGAGCACGGCGCGGGCGCCGCGCGGGGCGACGGTGTTGGGGTCGCGGGCGAGCCGGTCGATCACGTGCGCGACGTACTGGCGCTGCAGGATCTCCTCGGCGGTGAGGAAGGTCGCGGGCGGGCGGACGACGCCCTGGATCACCGACGTCGGGTCGTACAGCTTGGGTAGGTGTTCGCCGCGACCGCGGACGAACGCGAGGACCAGCGAGTTGCCGGTCAGACGTCCGGCGCGGCCGACACGCTGCAGATACGACGAGACGGTCCGCGGCAGCGACCCGAGCATCACCGTGGACAGGTCGCCGATGTCGATACCCATCTCGAGGGTCGGGGTGGCGACGAGGACGTTGGGGGCTTGCGGGTCGCCGCCGCGTTTGAACGCGGTTTCGTAGCCGAGTCGGGTCGCGGTGGGCAGCAGCGACGTGTGCTCGCGCGCGACGACCCGCTTCATCTCGGAGCTGTCGTAGAGGCGACGATAGAAGTTCTGTGCCTTCGGCGCGCGGGTGAGCGTGCCGGGGCAGCGGACGAGCAGGCATGGTGCGCGGTCGAGTTCGTCGACCACCCTCGCGGAACCCGGGGTGGGAGTTTGGCACACGCTGCACACCAGCAGGTGCCGGCGCGCGGCGAGATCCTCGTCCGACGGAGCCGAGACAGTGATCGCTGTGGGCGGCAGGCCGTAGGCGGTGAGTCCGCTTTCGGTGAGGATCGCGGTGAGCACTCGTTGTTCGGCGAGGACGGAGAACAGCGACCGTGCGAGGAAGCTGCCGTCGAACGGGGAGACATCGAGGCATTGGGACGCCCAGCGTGCGTACCAGGAGGAGACGGCGGTGATCGCGTCGAATCCCTCGGGAACGGTGCGTGATCCGATCGCGGGGAACGCGGGGGCCGGTCGGCCCTTCGGGAACGCGGGCATGCCTTCGCCCTTGGGGCGGGCGCCCCATACCCAGCGGCGGTTGGCGTCCTTCTCGATGTACTTGAGCAGCCACGGGTGGCGGATGGCGCCGCGGGTGCGGACCCGTTCGACGGTGCCGCGGACCCAGCGGGCGATCGCTGCGTTGTCCGGCGGTGTGAGCGAGAGCTGGTGTTCGGTGGCATTGAGTGCGGCACGGCCGAGCCGCACTGGGCGTTCCGGTCCGCCGAGGTCGACTTCGGCGACGGCGCTGCCGGTGAGTTCGAGGGTGCGGCCGAGTCTCGACTGCAGGCCGAATTCCAGGTCGATGTCGAATTCGAGGCGCTTTTCCACCTTCTTGGTCGCGTCCTTGCGGGCCTGGGTCGGGGCGTCGGGTTTCCAGAATGGGGTGAACTCGTCGTGATCGACGATGTCCGGGGCGAGCAGGTGGTAGCGGCGAGCCGGATCGTCACCGGCGCGGGAGACGACGGCCTCGCACAGCTCCGGCAGGCTCAGCGCGGAATCGCCGAGGGCACTGCGCAGCGTCGAACGCAGGCTCAATGTGTGCGAGCGGGCCTGGACGAAACCGGCGCGGTGCGCGGCGTCCTGCACGCTGTCGGTGAACATCAACGCCTTCTTCTCCTCGGCGTCGAGGGAGGCGTCACCGAAGAGGTTTGACAGCGTCACCGAGAGCTGGGTGGCGACGGCACTACCGAGGAAGCGGATGCCGTCGGCGACACCGCAGGCCGGGCATGTGTCGTTCTTGGAGTCCTCCTCGGCGTTCTCACCGGTGAGGACGAGCACCGGCAGGACTTTGCCTTCGAGTTGCTCAGTGCCGTCGGGATCGGGTGCATCGTCGGAGATTTCGCGGTCGTCGATGCGGAACCAGCGCAGATCCTCGATGGGTGAATCGGGTCGGGTTGCGCCGAGTAGTGCTTCGGCGGGCGCTGAGATCAGCGCGCGGAAGCGGGAGGCGCCGGCAGCATGGTCGGCGCGAATGGCGTCGTCAGTGACGTCGAGGGTATGGCCGGTGGGCGCGAGGCGTGCACCCCACCCGGAGCGGCCGCAGTGCCGGCAGAAGACAGCCGGCAGGTGCATGACGTCGCCGTCTTCGTGGACGCCGTCGTCGGACCAGCGATACGACGTGCCCGTTGCGACAGCTCGATCGATACGGGACAGTTCCCGAATCCACAGGTGCACATCGACGTTCAACGCAGAGCGTCCCACTTCGGCGCGGATGTGAGACAGCGCAGCGAACAGGTAGTCGAGGAACCGCTGCTGCTCGGCGCGAACTCGGCGGGTGTCACGCTCAGAGGTGGGGGCGTCGAACAGTGCCACGGTGAGGTCAGCGAGGGAGATCGCGTCGACGGCGTGGTCGAGCAACCGGTGCATCAGAGGGTGCGCCTTGAGCAGGTGCAGTTGCTCGGCAGCGTCGAGGTGGCGTAGCTCGGTGGGAGAAAGCCCGCGATCGGTGTCGAGGTCGTCGGCGCGCTCGAACAGCTCTGCCAGCACGGCGGCCGTGAGTGCAGCGTTCCCGAGAGTTCGGGCTGTGTCATCTAGATCTGTGATGGCGTCGGTGATCGACGGAGTGATCGGACGATACAGCCGGTCGAGCGTGGTGTCACGGTCGGCGAGCCACTCCGACGTACTCAACCGGGTCTCGCCGATGACGGCATCTGCGTCGAAGCTTTCACCGAAGACGGTGTGTGCGAACTCGAGCATCGCGGTGGGTTCGGCTTTGGACCCGAGGGTGGCGGAGGTGGCGACGGGCGTGATGCGGCCAAGCGGGCGGGCGCGGTCGGCCTCGGTGACAGGGGAGGCGTCGGTCCAGTGGGACTTGACGGTGAGGCCGAGGCGGCGCAGCAACATGGCGACGTCGGTGCCTTGGGCGCCGTCGTAGGTGTGGAATTCGTCGAGGACGACGTACTGTAGCGAGCCCGCGGAGAGGCGCCAGATGTCGGCGCGGTCCGGATGCAGCAGTAGATGGTCGAGCATTTTGTAGTTGGTGAGCAGGATGTCAGGGGGTGCGGCGTGCATCAACGAACGGTCGGTGATGAGGCCCTCTTCGGTCACCTTCGTTCGCCCACCGGTGGATTGTTCGCCGGTGTAGAGACCAGCGGAGACGCCGGAGAGCTCAGGGTATTCAGTGATGAGACGCGCGAGGCGCTCCGCCTGGTCGTTGGCGAGCGCGTTCATCGGGTAGAGGATGAGTGCCTTCATCCCGGTGACGCCCGCGGCCTTCGAGCGCAGGACGTGCTCGAGGATCGGGTAGAGGAATGCCTCGGTCTTGCCCGAGCCGGTGCCGGTGGTGACGAGCGTGGGCTGCGGTCGATTGTGGAACTTGGTTGAGAGGCGTTCGAACGCGGCGCCTTGGTGGCCATAGGGTATGAATCCCGTCGGCCACCAGTCCAGGTGCATGCTCCAGTTGCCTCCGGCCGGTGCGAACGGAAGTCGAAGGCGGACGTAGGGGCCTTTGAACATGCCGGTGTCGGGGTGACCGACGAAGTCCGACAACGCGCTCTGCGCGTCGGGGTCGGTGAGGGCGAACGTGGTCGCCAGGTAGTCGGTGAGGCCCTCGCGCAGGTGGTTGGCCTGGATGGTAGGTAGCAGCGCGCCCATTGCCTACATTCTCCTCGAACACGTCAATTGGGGTGCAGGCGCCAATTCTATTGGCAACCTTGTGGTTGTGAAACGGAAACCGAGTCGATCGAGATCTCACACGTTGCTAGGTGTCCTGATTCGGGATCAGCTCCTCGCAAGTTCGTATTTTGATGCGGGCGATGGATTGATCCGATCACCCCTTGCCGGCTAATCTGCACAATCATCAGATTCATCAAAGTCGGCAATGTCAAAATCTGACAACTCCATCTCGTATGGAATTCCTGAGGCAGGAAGGCTGGCTCCTCGGAGGGATAGCCCGCACAGTCGGCATTCAAGGTGGTCGGCATAGAAGAACACAGAGACGGCCGTATTGGAATTCCTCGGGACATCCTCGCTGCCAGACGCTCTGGACCACTCCGCTTCCGATGTACCGAAAAGGAGAGCGGTGCATTGACATGCGGGACATTCGATCGGTTGAGATTCGTACCTGTATTCCAGGTCGGTTCCGTTGAGTGCTTCCTCCAAATTCGGGCTTGGAATCGAGTCGCCGTATCGTCGACGGTATTCCGCCTGTGCGGCAGCAATCGCCGCGGAGGTAGCTATTCGGACACGGTCGCTAGATTTGTCTACCAGGTCTTCGATGAGGTCATTGAAGTGTTCATAGAATGATTCGCGCGCAACGTCGAGTTCTTTCAGGATGCAACTCTGCAGCAAGGCAATGTTGATTAGATCGCTGGTTGCGTCCCCTCGAGCTGTGATTCCGATATGCGCCGCGCCGTTCCGGTAGGAAACGAGCTGCTTCAAATCAATCAGAATCGGCTTCATGGAGGGGTTGATCGTCTGGTATCGGGTCAGTGCTTCGCTAACTGAAATTGTTTGAAAAATTGGGGGTGGAATTTCGTCGTCTGGCATCTGCGCTAGGAGCAGTATCGAGTTGAAACTCTTCGGATCTGCGATCAGAACTGGGCTTATCGAGCATAAGCGCGCCTTGAGTAGGTGTTCCAGCCCAATACCGGCGTTGAGATAGAAGGATGAAATTCGTGAGTCTGCGTACGACTCCAGTGCCACCCCGGTGAACTCGCTAGCGGTTCGAATCAAGTTCTTCGTGAGGCGGTTGTTGGCCTGCGGAGAACTCACGTTTCCTTCTGTACGTGTTTTGCTGATTGAGTGTGGACTACTGGAATCTCTTCCCGTAGTAGGCCCTTGATGTGGAGGTGTGCGAGTTCCTCGTGCTCCTCGCATTCGACGCCCCGTGAACTGCTCCTTGCAGATGATTCTGTCGACAGCGAGTCCGATGTGTTTGAAGGCATTGTTGTTGCGCTGTTTCCATGTCTAGTGTCTCTTCGCTGCGGACTCGCCACACTCCGCTGGCATTGGCGCGACTTAGGCGTCATCACGCTCTTTCATAATCGCTGTTCTTGGAGGGGAAAACCCTTGAACTCTCCGTTAAGCATTCGCTCGACTTGACCCGCAAACCCATCCATATCGACAGCGAGTAGGTATCCGCGAACCACGGCGTCCAAGGTCGACCCTTGGTCGAGCGCGATGGCTTGACTGAGCTCGTAGAACAGAGAATGATGACTCCCCGGAGCTACAATTGCGGAATTCAGTGCGTTCCGAAACTCTTCGACATCGACTCTGAGGAGATCGGCGGTTTCTTTGAGGGTATCTTCATTAGCTAGAAGAGTCGCCTTCATTGCGATTTCGGGTGGAAATCGCTTTCCGGTGATATCAGTGATCTCACTTCCGTCCTCGGATGCGCCACTCGGAAACCGGAACCACTCGATCAGATTATAACCAGGTGATTCCGAAATCTGTGAAGACCTGTGCGAGTCCAGGATTTCCTTGTCGGTCATATCGCTGTCCCATACAATCAGAATAGGAACTAGTGGGTGGGCCTCGGACAACGTCTTTGCCGAGGATTGCAGGTGCTGTTTCGCGCCAAGCGAGAGGATCTTTATTCGTCGCCGAACCGGAGTGGAAAGTCGTGTGTTGATGATCTTTTCTGCAACATCGTCTTCACAGACGATGTACAGTTCGGGCAGGTTTGTTCCTGAAATTCCCGCTACTGCCGTTCGTGTGGTTACTCCATTGAAGGACTGAACGACTCCCGAGGTCGTCCTAGCTATGGAGATTCGTGCAACTCGGGGGAGTGCGTCAATGAACCACTCGCTATGTGAAGTGGTTATGATCTGTATGTCCTTCTTGTCGGCAATCTTAACGAGCACTCTTGCTAGGTTCGCGGAGGCGCTGGGGTGGAGTCCCAATTCGACCTCTTCGATTATCGCGATACCGTGCTTTGGGACCCGCTGAAGCTCGGTGAGAATTTGTACTACTGCACCCTCCCCGGTGCCCATGTTGAAACCTGAGTACGGCGCTGCCGACGCGGGTGAGAATCGCGGAAGGTCGTATCGTCCGCTGTGATCTGTCGATGCACTGGAGTAGTCGGTGGCCAGTACTTCAGATAGATACAAGGTGAAGTCGTGGTTTAAGGGAAGCGATTCGGAAGCTTCCGAGGAGAACGCCCGCCGGTGCGCGGAGCTTTCGGCCGGCGCAGCGATTCGCGAGATCCCTACAAATCGGACGGGGCGTTTTGGGCGGCGCTCGTAGTGCATCCACTTTTTGGTTGACCGACGAATGGCGGCCAGGTCGTCAATTTCTGAACCACGAAATGACCATCTAATATCAATTCCAGTCGACGGCGCTTCGCCGTGTGCGACAGAAAAGAAGTCTGTGAACGTGTAGTTTAAATAGCCATAATCTTCTGGCGGGGCGTAACTCAACGCCGCGAGGTGCAGAAGGGTTGTCTTCCCTGTCCCATTTTTTCCGACTAGTACGCTGACAGGATACTCAAAGTTTATTTCAGCCTGACTGATGCCACGAAGGCCAGTAGACTCTTCATGCGAATCAATGTAAATCCCGGTAAGGTCCAGGCTGTCAGTCGATGGTGCATCCCACCGCTTCTGGAGGCGTTTCTCGGTGTTGCTCAGATTCTTACCGGGCATCGTCGTCGGCTCCTACTGCTGCAGCGAAATGCTGATAGGCAAGTTGCATGTCATTTTCACGGTCGACGCCGGTGAATGGTTCCTGGTAGGTAATGCCGTCGACGGTGTGTTCGGCCGGCGTGAGGGAGCCCTTCTTGCGGTACTCGGATGCGAGCCTCGGTGGGAGTTGGCGGCCTGTTGCGTCGTACAAGGCTTCGCGCTCGTACTTCTGTAATACCGGAAACTGGGTGCGGTAGATGGTCAGCAGTTCCTCCGCGCTGATGCCGAGCATGATCGCGACGATCGCGTCGATCTCCACAAGGGCCTGGCGGCGGTCAGCGGCGCGGCGGAGAGGAGTGAATTGTTCCCACTGTGGCTGCGCATCACCGAGTCCGATTCGGGCGGAGTGATCGACTCCGATATTCGGAACCCAAGAGTCCTGGCGCCACGCATCGTCGTACAACGCTTCCCACAACGGTGCATGTGGACGGACCAGGCAGTTGAGTCGGAGAGTGCGGAGTATGAGTTGGGATTCGAGCGGGTGGTTGCGGGTGTGGGGAAGTCGGGACACAACACTCTTGGTCAGGTCGGCGACTCCGGCGACTTTCGCAAAGTAGTCAAGCGGCAGAGATGCCCAGTGTCCCGCAGCGATTGCCAGATCGCGATGTGATTCGAGGGTTGCCGAGAGCATCAGATGCACGTGGGTCGGCCCGGGCGGAAGGATCGCCGGATGCATGCTTCGAACAGTCGCCGCGTCGGCCATCCGTCGCCATGCGAGGCGGAAGAACGATGAACTGGACTCGCCGTGCCACTTTGGGTAAGCGGCGATGTACTCGTCAAAAGGTTTCGATACTTGATAGTTGGTGCGAGGGACGAAGTCACTGCAAATTTCATCAACACTCAGGTCCGACCAGTCAAGGTTGTTTCGCATGGTTGGATTCGGCTGCTTGAATAAGGGCGTCGCCACGCTTACATGCGGTCCCTGAAGGATGACGTCAGTCCACCGTGTGGGGATCTCGGACCGTGACTCGAAGAAGCCGAGTTTTCGATCTCGGTCTTCCTCCCATCCTCGCGTCCAATCGAATTTCATGTCCCCGAACCGCGGCGCGTTCGCAATCTTGTCGAGTACAGCGGCGCTCGCACGGTTAACCGGATAGACCATGCGAGCCTCAGGTGCTAAGGTCCCTGGCTCGTCGATGAGCGCTGCCCACGTCGTGAGCTGTTCTTCCCGAATCGCGATGATTCGCTCGGAATGCGGGCGCAAATCCCAATGCCCTTCAGCGTCCTTGATTCCGGGTGAACTCCCTGATCCGTCATGCGTGAATGAGCGGTCGACAGTGTCAGGGTGATACAGGTTAGAGCCTTGAAGAAAGTCCACTGAAGAATCCCGTCCGTAGACGTGGACACCCCATAGCCGAGTGTGGTTGATCTCGGAGAAGAGCTTCAATTCATTTCGGAACTGCCAATGACGCCTGAGCCGGCGGTATGTCTCCCGGCGAAGCCCGCTTGCGCGAAGCTCCGTGAAGTGGCTCTCCGGATGAATCAACGCTACGGTTCCAGTCGCACTCATCGACCGCCATGTCCGTTCCATAAAGCAGCGGTACAGATCGGGCTGTAGTCCACTCAGGACCGGGCGATCAATTCCAGATCCAAGATTTTCCTTCACCCCGGCCTGCTCGGCCCGTTCGTCGAGGTAGGCCGTGTGAAGGTCGGGCTGGGCGAGTGCTTCGTTGCGTGTCGCGCGCTTAACCGCCTCGGCTGGCTTGTCTGCCAACTGCCACCACGGATCGAACTCCGCCAACACTCCGGCCTCGTCCCAGTCCGGCCGCACCCATGGTGGGTTTCCAACCTGCAGGCCGAAGCCTCCGTGTGCAAATACCGGAGCGAAGTCGAGCTCCCAGTGGAAGAAGCCTTGCTTCTCGGCGATCTCTTGCGCGACATCCAACCACGGGAAATTGTGGTATGCATGGCCGACCGCCATTGCGCGTGACAGCAGCAGGTCGTTCTCCTCGGCGAACCCGAGTTCCTGCCACCTGGTGTCGCGTCCGATGCTTAGCTGTCCGCGTCTCTCGGCGGCAGTCTCCTTCACTGGCACACCGAGTACGGCCTCGAGCCCGCCCACCCACCGATCCCAGTCTGGCGGCTCGACATCTGTGGTGAGCGGCCACGACCAGATCGCGCACCACGCGTCCATCACTCGACGCAGACGCTGGTATGCACCATTCGGATCGCTGAGGACGTTCTCGATCTCCTCACGCGACACTGCCGGTGTGTGCTCGACCGGGTCCGAACCCCACAGGTGAATGTCGCGGCGGATCTCCGATTCTGCGATCGTAAGCCGCCGCAGGGTGAACTCCCACAATGTCTCCACCCGCTGGGCGAGTGCCTGCAGACGCTTGATGATCGGTTTCCTCGGCGACTTGCGGATCTCGTTGCGCCACAGCCGCAGCTTCTCGCGCTTCTCCGGCGCATATGTCTTGGCTTCAGCGGTGTCGATCACTGCACCCCAGCCCTCCGAGGGCAGTAGGAAGTGGTGGATGCCGGCACCGATCTCCTGGCCGAGCGGAACATCTTTCGCCGGCGTCTTGAGCCACTGCTTCTTCGCCAGCAGGTTTGGTACGTATACCGACCGGCGTGCACCGATCAGCGAGTTTCCGCGGCGGAGGTGCAGGCCGAACCACGGGGCCTGCAGGCCAGCGACCATCGTGTCCAGCCAGAGGGAGATCTCGGCGAGCTCGACCGCGGTAGCGTTGAGGTCCACTCCGTACACCTGGTGCAGGGCGATGTGCGCCTTCACCTTCTGCAGCTCGACCGGGTACTGGTCGGCGTCGATCAGCTCGCCGAGATCCTCCTGCTTGCGCTTGAGGTACTCGGCGGCGAGCTGGCGGACGGCCTCGATGGCGAACGCGCCCGACCCGAGCGCGGGCTCGCAGATGGCGAGCTCCAGGATCTCCTCGGGCGTGGTCCGCTCGCCATTCTGATCCAGCAGTTCCTCGAGGGCCTGCGACACAACGAACTTTGTCAGCACCTCAGGGGTGTAGTACGAGGCCGACTGCTGGCGCTCGCGGCCTGCGAGGCGGAACACGAAGGTGCCCTTTTCATGTAGGACCGGCTTCTCTTCGCCGGTTGCCTCGTCGACCTTGCGGACGAAGTCGGTAGGTGAGAGGTGATCGGAGCGGTCAACCGGGACCACCCACGAACCCTTCTCCGGATCTCCGTTCTTCGCGACCTCGTACAGATCTTCCTCGGCGAAGAATCCCGTGTACGACATGAGACCCTCGTACACCGCACCCAGCTGGTTGATGCCCAGCTCCGCGTACGAGATGAAGCCGCGATCCCCGCCCTTGCGGCCCTTCGACTCCTTCGACAACAGTAAATGTTCGAGCACGCGCTGCGTGGCCTCGTTGCCGAGACCCACCTCGTCGATCAGGGCGGTTGCAGTGGGGGAGAACAGGTCTGCGCGCAGTGGCTGGAACTCGAGACCCGGCGCCGGGTCGTCGGGATACTCGTCCCGGACGGCGGGGGTGTGGCCCTTGTCCACAAGCTGGAATAGCTTCGCCAGCGACTCGTACAGATGCGTACCGGTTCGGGACCGCTCCGACACCAGCTCAGTGAGCGTCAGCTCGCGCAGCCGGTCAAGTCCGTAACCCTCCTCGTACTCTGCGGCGCCGGTGGGCAGTACCCGCATCTCGGGCGAAGCCTCCGCATACAGCAGGAACAGGATGCGATACAGGAACCGCAGAGAATGCTTCGCCAGATTCTGTCCGTCGATCCCGTCGAGTGTGAGGTCCTTCGCGGCGCGTCGTTCGACGACCTCATTGGCGATGATCTCGATGGACAGGCGGATGCCCTCACGCAGGTCTTTCGATACCCCGACGGTGTGCTTGACCGAATCCTTGAGCACCCCCGCCCACCACACGTTTCCGTCTGCATCCGGCAGGAGCGCCTGCTTGCCGAAGATGGCTGCGACACGGTCTATCTCGCCGCCCTTGGCCTCATGTCGACGCTCCGCGACGACGAGCAGGTCGACGGCCAGGTAGCGGCCCTCCGCCCAACGTTCCGCCTCGGCGAGCAGCAGCCATTGACCGGCCTGCACCACCACGAATGCTGGCGGCGCATCCGACCGGAACGCTGCCGACACCGCCTTTGGCGCGGATTCGATCGGCTTGCCGTCCTCGACAGCCGCCGTGATCAGAAGACCGGTATCAGGGTCGAGAAGATATTCGATCGAAGCGACAGGAGCCGCCTGCATGAACAGCACCTCGGCAACACCGTCGAGCTTCGCGTTCGGGATCTCCAGCTCGGAGCCCGCGCGCTCGGCGGTGAAGGCCGACAGCGCGGCCGGGTAGCCGAACGTCGTCCGAACCAGGGCATGCACCTCGGAGGCGTTGTCCGGATTCTCGGCGAGCCCGGCAAGTGCGGTCTGCAGGTCCTTGGTGGCGGCGAGCAGGTCGTCGCGGACCGTCGTACGCCCTTCCTTCTTCTCCGCATCCCACAGCTTGCGCAGTTCGAGAACCTTGCCGTGGAACGACTCCTTTGCGGAGTCGGTGGTGAAGTAGTGCTCGCTGATCCAATCCTCGCCGATGACAATGGAATCGAAGGAGGCCACGACTACTGGTCCTTTCCGGTGGTCTGAACGGCGGGAGCAATCAGGAGCAGTGGGCGCACCAACTGCTGAGTGGGGGCGAGAGATTCGGCGAGGCGCTGCTCCTCCGCGATCCGGCGCGACAATGTGTCTACCTTCTTGCGTTGCCCGGCGAAGAGCTCGAGTTGCTCCGCACCTGCATGCCACCGATCGGCGCGCTTGCGCCACCGATCGAGCCGCTCGGTGGCCGCGGACTCCTGGGCATCGAGCACCATGCGCATCGCGGTCGTCGCTTCATCTACGGCGATCGGCACCAGCGTCTGGTACTGCTCGGCGTCGGCGACTGGTCCAGGATTAGCCGATCCCGGCCGCAGGCCCGTGTCAGTGGTGAGGAAGTCGAGATCCTCAAGCGTCTCCACCACACAGAACGACGGATTGGAGGGGCTGGGGAACGAGGCGGTCGAGAACACTCGCGAGATCAACTGACCGCGGCGGTTCATCAACGTGCCCATCAGCAGCACCATCGGCGCGTCTACGTCACCGCGGATCACAAAGATCTGGTTGCGGCCCAACGCGCTCAGCGCACGGTCACTCGCCCAATCGAGGACCGGGTGCAGCGGCCCGAGGTAGTGCGCCTCCGGCCACGTCGTACCCGCGACACCCTTGCCCTCCCGCGCTGCGGCGAGCTGGGCATTACCGATCTCGGGGGAGGTAGCGAGGGTGAGGCGTTCCAGGACCTTGCCGTGTTGCAGGTAGTTCTGCGGCAGCTGACCGAGGCGCTGTCGCAGATCCCGTGGTGGAGTCAGCTCCGCGACCGCATGGTTGGCGTGCACCGTCCAACCCACGCCGCCATCCTCGAGCTTCGCGTTCGGCACGTCGTGGAAGGCGGCCTTGAGTGCTTCGTCGAGGAAGGTGAGGTCGTCGGGGTAAAGGCTCTGTCGCGGGGCCTGCGGCAGCGCGGACTTCGGATCATCCTCGGCGGTCTCGTCGAGGTCGAACTGCGCGAAGTACGCGTCCAGGTCGTCGCCGTCGGCCACGTCGTCGATGTCGCGGATCTGCTCGTTGAGCGTGGACTTGCCGATCAGCACGTCGCGGATCGCGTTCTCCTCGTCGGTCACCGAGTGCTTGCCCATCAGCGAGGCGACATCACCCAGGGTGACGTGTGCCTGATTCTCCCGCTCCAACAGCCGGGAGAGCACCCGCAGGTCGCCGGAGAATTCGGAATCGGACGGCTCAAGGATCAGTGACGAGATCACCGGGGGATGCTTCTGCCCGTATCGGTCGACGCGGCCGTTGCGCTGCTCGATGCGGATCAGCGACCACGGGATGTCGTAATGGATCAGGTGGTGGCACTGCGCGTGCAGGTTCACGCCTTCGGATGCGACGTCGCCGGTGACCAGCACTCGGATCCGGGACGTCTCCAGCTTGAAGCTGTCGACGATCTCCTGCTGTTCCACGTCGGACAGCCCGCCATGCAGCATCGCGATGTTCTCGGGTTTGAGGCCCAACGTCTTCGGCAGGTGCTCGGTGAGCCACCGCAACGTGGCGACGCGCTCAGCGAACACCACCGCGCGCATCGGCGATTTCGCGCCGACTCCGATCTCCTTCAACCGCTGCACCAGTGCAGCCTGCTTGCCGGCCGATTCGTTGAGGGCCTTCGCGTTCAGCTCGTCGAGGGTGGTCAGTGCGGCCAGCTCGACGGCCTGCTCCGCGTTGTGCGGGTCGAGTTTGCTCCGCCGCTGCTTGACCGACTCGGCAAGTGCGGCGGGGGAGGACAGGAATGCCTTCGCCAGCGTCCACGGGAACAACGCTTTCGTCTCACCTGAATACGGGGAACATCCCGATTCCGGGTGTAGCCATGTTTGTGAGAGCTCCTGAGCAACAGCATCTTCTGCCGGCGACGGCGCGACGAGTGTGTGCACAGGCTCGGCACGTTCCGCCCAGTCGCTGCCGACCTCCGCGGACACCTCCGGGTGGTGACGGTGACGGCGGATCAACAGCGACGCGACATCTTCCTTGGTGAACGTCCCGTCGGCCGCGACCGCCGTCGGGTCAAGCAACCGCAGCAGCTCCGCGAACGACTCCTCACGGCCGTTGTGCGGGGTGGCCGACGCAAGGATCAACGCCTCGGTGTTCGGGGCGAGGACGCGCGCCAGTTCGTTGTTCTGGGTGCCGACGTTGGTGAGGTTGTGCGACTCGTCGATCACCACCGCATCCCAGTGCTGACGCTGCAGGTGCGCCTTGTAGCGCGGGCTCTTGAGCGTGTCGATCGAAATGATCGCCCGCTTGAAGTACGTGAACGGGTTGCGGGTGGCCGGCAGCTTCTGGCGCACCTTCTGGATACCCGCCGAATCCAGGCGGACGAACGGGAGCGCGAAGCGACACCATAGCTCGTGCTGCATCTGTTCGAGCACGTGCTGCGGGGTGACGATAAGGATCCGCTCGCCGCGCCCACGCCGCACCAGCTCTGACAGGATCATGCCGATCTCGAGGGTCTTGCCCAGGCCGACCGCGTCCGCGATCAGGATGCGCGGGCGGATGTGTTGCGGGTCGAGGGCCTTCGCGACCGCGGCTCGCTGGTAACCAAGGGAGTCGGCGAGCATCTGCGTCGACACCGTGAGCGTTTGGTCGCCGTAGGGGAACGGTGTCTTGCGTAGCAGCGCTTCGAGCCACAGTCGTGACTTGCGATAGCCCGACGAGTCGTCGGCAATGACCTCGGCCTCACGGGGGTCCTGCACCTCGATCCGGTCGAGGCTCGAATAGAACGTCGCAGTGGTCTCGGAGACCAGCTCCGACAAACCCCGAGCCTTCACCAGCCATCCATCCGAACCCTGTTCGGCGGACGTGACCAGCCACTCCTCGTCGCGAACGACCACGATCGACCCCGGGGCGACGTTGAGCTCCTCGCTCGGTAATGCGGTGGTCATGCTGTGGGTGCTCCTGCTGTGTCGAAGTCGTGATGTATCAACTTAACGTCCCGGAACGAAACAACCGTTACATGGGCGGTTCGTGAGGTCTGTCGGATTAGCCTCGCGCTTTCGTGCTGATTGAGCGAGCGGCCGTGTCGAACACAAAGAATGGTGCCCTGAGCTGGGATAATTCGACTTGCTGAGGGTCGAGTTTCAACCAGTTCGAGGAGCACCATTCCGGTGAGCAAGTCTACGTCCCCCTACCCACACGTGTCCGCATCGGCCAACGGAACCGGCATCGTGTCACATGCCGGCGCCGTCCTGCTGTTGCGCACCGCCGAGAAAACCGGCCTCACCACGGCATTGACGACCGAACTCGCCCGGTTCCGGAAACCGTTGGCACGCCACGATCCCGGCAAGATCCTCCTCGACCTCGCAGTCTCCCTCGCGCTCGGCGGGGACTGCCTCGCCGACATCAACCAACTACGCGCCCAGCCCGAACTTTTCGGCACGGTGGCCTCCGACCCGACCGTCTCCCGCCTGATCACCACCCTCGCGGGTGACGCCGACATCGCACTGGCCGCCATCGGACGGGCCCGCACCGCCGCCCGCGCCCACGCCTGGACCGCCGCCGGCTCCTCGGCACCGGATCACACCATCGACGAGCGGACACCGCTGGTTGTCGACATCGACGCCACCCTCGTCACCGCGCACTCGAACAAAGAACACGCCGCCCCGAACTTCAAACGCGGCTACGGGTTTCATCCGTTATGCGCGTTCGTCGACCACGGTGAGCACGGCACCGGTGAACCCGTCGCGATGCTCCTGCGCCCGGGTAACGCCGGTTCGAACACCGCCGCCGACCACATCACCGTCGTGCAGGACGCCCTCGCGCAGTTGCCGTTCGATCCGGGATATCGGGTCGGGAAGAAGGTGCTGGTCCGGATCGACGGCGCCGGCGGCACCCACTCCTTGATCGAGTATCTGACCAAGCGCAGGCTCTCGTATTCGGTCGGATTCGGGTTGACCGACGCCCACGCCGCCGCGATCGATCTCGTTCCTGATCAGGCATGGACGCCGGCCTACGACTCGGACGGGCAGGTCCGTGACGGCGCTTGGGTCACCGAGATCACCGGGTTGCTCGACCTGTCGACGTGGCCGAACGGCATGCGCGTGATCGTGAGGAAGGAGCGTCCGCATCCGGGTGCGCAGTTGCGGTTCACCGATCGTGACGGACTGCGTCTGACGGCGTTCGTGACCAACACCCGCCGCGGGCAACTGCCCGATCTGGAGTTGCGGCACCGGCGTCGGGCTCGGTGCGAGGACCGGATCCGGACAGCGAAAGCGACCGGACTACAGAATTTTCCGTTGCACGGGTTCGATCAGAATCGGATCTGGTTGGCGCTCGTGCAACTGGCGTGCGAGCTGCTCGCGTGGATGCAGATGCTCGCGTTGACCGACACGACTGCACGCAGGTGGGAGCCGAAACGGTTGCGGTTGCGGGTGCTGTCGATCGCCGGGAAGATCGCCCGGCATGCCCGCCGGGTTCGGTTACGGCTGGCCGCGACGGCTCCTGGTGTCGATGTTCTCGTGGCCGGTCTGAACCGGCTTGCAGCACTACCTGCACCTGTGTGACCTGCACGAATCTTCTTCATCGAGACGAAAGGGACGCTCAGCTTGGGGCCGTGGACCCCGGCGTCACCCGACCGTGTCGGGTAGTCGATCGTGGAAGCACACCGGATCCACGGTTTTCCACGTCCAATCCGAACTGCTCAGGCCAGCGCGTCACCCGCGCGAAAGATTGAGGTTAGTGAGCAAGGTTTGCTTGCGAGGAGGGGGAGTTTGCGTTGAGTGGGCGTCGTTCCGGCAGCAATGGCTGTCCGACCAGGAGTTCGAGATCACGCGGCGACTGGAGAAAGCGTCCCTCGTAGTCGAGATCAACCTCGACGAGGACGAGATCCGCCGAGCTCAGGAAATGTACGGCCGCCAAGCTGCAGACATGCTCCGACTCGGCCGGATCGCCGAGGACGTCATAGCGAAATACCCGGCACTGACACTCGCGATCCTCGTCGGCCAGGCCGCGCTGGGTTACGAACAGCACCGCTACTGGGACGAGTTCTTCACCCGACTCGATCTTGTTGCCAGTGAGGCTCGGCCACTGCTGTCTCAGCTCGCAGAGGCGGGTGCGCCTCTCCCCGGAATCAGAGCTGAAGTGGGAGACGGGTGGGTGGTGGAGATTCTGTGGGAGAGCCTGAAGCTCGCGATCCTCACTGACGCTGATAGCGATCGTGACGAGTGGCTGGCTGTCAACGGGCTACGAATTCATGCCGCTTGAACGCACAGACGCGAGTGCTCTTGTCGCGAAGTTGAGACGAGAATAATCAGGTCGTGCAAATGTCGGTCCGTCGCTGTGTTCTCAGAGTGGCGGGCCGACCATCAACTCCGCTCGAAGCTTCACACGGGAACGGTGATGAAGCGCTCAGTCCTTGATTCCGAGCTCTCTGAGGAGAGACTGAAATACGGGAGATTCGTCGACCGGCCACGCTATGTCGGAGGCGCCCCGAGGGCCGGGCAGGGCAGCCTTGGCCGCAGGAAGGATGTCCGGAAACACTTTGAGAAGGACCTCGATGAGCTGGACTGCCATGTCACGGTCTAATTGGATGGACTGACTGCTCTTCGGCTTGGACTGGCGATAGTCGGAACCGAACGTGCTCAAGTGCAGCAGGCGGGTGTCATCCTCATCGATGATGTTGTAGTAACAATCGACTTCGGTCGGATGTGCTTGGACCTTCTGCGTGCCTGCGGCGATGGAGCGGATGCGAGCCATGGTGGGAGTGTAGCGATCTTCAAGATCGCAGCAGGGATGCCGTCCGGGTTGCAAGGTGGAAAGATTCTGGTGGCCATGGCCACGATGGAGTCGGATCCATCACCGAACAAGATAGCTGGATGGCGGGCCATAGCCGATCTGCCCGTGCTCACGGACCAGTTCACTCGCCCCCGCCGATGGCCCGCTACAAAGGCGTCTCACTTCTTGTGGTCCTCGTCATCTGTCCGAACGACACGAACCCGTCTGAGTGCTGTCAAACTCTGCTCGGGCCCGACCGCCGCTTGAGTTCGTTGACGAGGAGCCCGGCCCCGACACACGGTCATAACGATCTTGCCGTCCAATGCGGCGTTCACGTCTCAAGGCTGTTGAAATTGGTCCAGAATTAGCCGTGGGAAGATCGTCAATCGGATGGTTAGATTGATTGTCCTGCAACTAATTTCACCTGGACCGAAATGGTGAGTGGCTGCGGAGTGGAGGAGAGGCTACAAAATCAAGACTCCGTCAGATCGATCGAGGTTGTAACGGGCCGGTGCGGCCGATCGAACTACAAGTAGAAACCTCGCAGAACGGACACGTATCCATGCTTCCACCCTCCGGATGGCATCCAGACCCGCACGACCCACGCCAGTACCGCTGGTGGGACGGTCAGCGGTGGACGTCGTCGACATATCCACGCGCAGTTGTTGGTGCAGTGCCAGTTCCAGCCACTACCGCTGCGGATTCTCCGGGGCCAACGGCAGAGCCGCCGAAACGCAAATTCGACAAGTGGAAGCTCCCGGTTGTCGTACTGTCCATACTGGTGGTTATGGGCATTGGCTCGCTTGTTGTGAAGAACAGTGATAACTCCCGCTCGACGGCCGCCGAACGGACTACTGTGGCGTACACAGCTCCGTCAACGACACCACGTCCGGCCACGGTTCGGCAGCCCACCAGCCCCGCTCCGGCTTCTGCACCCGTAGCAGCAGTTGCTCCCCCTACCTCACCAGCGGCCCCAGCTGTTCCATCAGGTCTTGGAAAACCCTATCGTGACGGCAAGTTCGAGTTTGTTGTCCACACGTGGGATGGTGCGACAGCATCGATCGAAATCAGGAACATCGGAGATCGTCCACAGACGGTATCGGTGAGCTCGCTATATCTCATAGATAGAAATGATCGAAAGTTCGAGCCGGAGTTCGACTGGACGTCGGATTTAGTGTTAGCCAGCCTGAATCCAGGACAATCGGTATCCGGGAATCTTACATATGTGCTCAGCGGTGCTACAGCGTCACACCTCGAACTACACGACTCGATGTTCTCGGGCGGTGTCGATGTCCCACTTCGGTGACCGACTCGGGTCGGTTCAGCGGCCGAGTGCTGTGAGGTGGTTGTATACGGAGTACGGCACTCGCCGTGACTTGTTCCGAATTCTCGCGGCAACGACTCGGCACGATGTGAGGATGGGATAATGAGGTTGCGTCACTACTTGGTCTCGCTCTTCGCGGTTCTCGCAATTGTTTCCTGCGCCTCGTCGGGCGATGAGCCTTCTCCTTTCGATCAAACGGTCGCGGAGAGTGTGGCGGCGGAAGCTCCGAGTTCGTCAGTACCGACGACTCGTGCCGTCCCGCGTGCCACTGAGCCGGCAGCCTCGATGGCTGAGCAGCATGAACGGATGACATCGACGAAGTGTCGTGATGACGTCGATCCGGTGCAGTGCATGTATGACCGGCAGGCGTATCTCGAGTTCTTCGAACGTTCCGCTGCGCAGAGTCTGGATCCCTCCTACGACGAAAGCCTGAATGGAATGTTCGAGACTCTGTACGGTCAGCACGCTGAATTCGTATCCAAGGGGTGCCCAACTGACCCATCAGCGGAGGGATGTTCGTTTGCCATCATGTTCTCGGACATTGGGATGACCGCGCTTGGTGTGATGTTCTCTGTGAAGTGAATCTACCTGGAAGGCTTAAGGAGCGCCGAATCCATACGTGTAGGTCTCCTCTTCCCAGTTCATAGTTGCGTGGTATTTGTATCCGCTCCTGGAACCGTTCGGATTGACTTCCGTGGCTGCGAAACACTCGAGTACAGTCGTGAGGGCGAGAAGGTCATCTACCGATCCTCCGCTGACCGGAGAACATGATACGGAGATTACCGGCCCATCGATTATCGATGAGTTTGCGTGGCCCTCGGCCATTTCCATGATGCTGGACTCGACTTGAGTGATGCTCATGCGTCGTATCGCCCTTTCGGCCTCTTCGCGCCGCTCTCGATCGGCGTTCTCGGTAGCGATTCGTTCGGCTTCTCTTTGCTGCGCCTCGGAAGTTGCAGATTCGGCGGCTGCCATTTCGGTCCTGGCATTGGCATCGTGGCTGAGTTTCATGGCGAGACCAATTCCCAGCGCGAGAATGAGGCAGGAGACTGTTATCCACCCAACCTTGCTGTGTGCAAGCGTTTTCCATTGTGGAGGCTGGGGTTCAGGATTGGGGAGATCGAGCCACTGCGCGCCGTCCCAGTATCGCTTTTGCCCGTCAGGATCCGGATACCAACCGGGGGCCGCATTGTGCTCCTCGTGCATGGCTCGCACCTCCAGGAAACGGCAGACTCTACTTCTGCGCTCTGGTTCAGCGTATCGCCACACGAAGTAACTGGTGTCTAATCAAGAAGTCAAGATGAGCATCCCCTGCTTGAGCCGCGTTGTGGATGAGGAGTCGATGCGGCCGTTAGCCTCAATCTTTCGCGCGGGTGACGCGCTGGCCTGAGCAGTTCGGATTGGACGTGGAAAACCGTGGATCCGGTGTGCTTCCACGATCGACTACCCGACACGGTCGGGTGACGCCGGGGTCCACGGCCCCAAGCTGAGCGTCCCTTTCGTCTCGATGAAGAAGATTCGTGCAGGTCACACAGGTGCAGGTAGTGCTGCAAGCCGGTTCAGACCGGCCACGAGAACATCGACACCAGGAGCCGTCGCGGCCAGCCGTAACCGAACCCGGCGGGCATGCCGGGCGATCTTCCCGGCGATCGACAGCACCCGCAACCGCAACCGTTTCGGCTCCCACCTGCGTGCAGTCGTGTCGGTCAACGCGAGCATCTGCATCCACGCGAGCAGCTCGCACGCCAGTTGCACGAGCGCCAACCAGATCCGATTCTGATCGAACCCGTGCAACGGAAAATTCTGTAGTCCGGTCGCTTTCGCTGTCCGGATCCGGTCCTCGCACCGAGCCCGACGCCGGTGCCGCAACTCCAGATCGGGCAGTTGCCCGCGGCGGGTGTTGGTCACGAACGCCGTCAGACGCAGTCCGTCACGATCGGTGAACCGCAACTGCGCACCCGGATGCGGACGCTCCTTCCTCACGATCACGCGCATGCCGTTCGGCCACGTCGACAGGTCGAGCAACCCGGTGATCTCGGTGACCCAAGCGCCGTCACGGACCTGCCCGTCCGAGTCGTAGGCCGGCGTCCATGCCTGATCAGGAACGAGATCGATCGCGGCGGCGTGGGCGTCGGTCAACCCGAATCCGACCGAATACGAGAGCCTGCGCTTGGTCAGATACTCGATCAAGGAGTGGGTGCCGCCGGCGCCGTCGATCCGGACCAGCACCTTCTTCCCGACCCGATATCCCGGATCGAACGGCAACTGCGCGAGGGCGTCCTGCACGACGGTGATGTGGTCGGCGGCGGTGTTCGAACCGGCGTTACCCGGGCGCAGGAGCATCGCGACGGGTTCACCGGTGCCGTGCTCACCGTGGTCGACGAACGCGCATAACGGATGAAACCCGTAGCCGCGTTTGAAGTTCGGGGCGGCGTGTTCTTTGTTCGAGTGCGCGGTGACGAGGGTGGCGTCGATGTCGACAACCAGCGGTGTCCGCTCGTCGATGGTGTGATCCGGTGCCGAGGAGCCGGCGGCGGTCCAGGCGTGGGCGCGGGCGGCGGTGCGGGCCCGTCCGATGGCGGCCAGTGCGATGTCGGCGTCACCCGCGAGGGTGGTGATCAGGCGGGAGACGGTCGGGTCGGAGGCCACCGTGCCGAAAAGTTCGGGCTGGGCGCGTAGTTGGTTGATGTCGGCGAGGCAGTCCCCGCCGAGCGCGAGGGAGACTGCGAGGTCGAGGAGGATCTTGCCGGGATCGTGGCGTGCCAACGGTTTCCGGAACCGGGCGAGTTCGGTCGTCAATGCCGTGGTGAGGCCGGTTTTCTCGGCGGTGCGCAACAGCAGGACGGCGCCGGCATGTGACACGATGCCGGTTCCGTTGGCCGATGCGGACACGTGTGGGTAGGGGGACGTAGACTTGCTCACCGGAATGGTGCTCCTCGAACTGGTTGAAACTCGACCCTCAGCAAGTCGAATTATCCCAGCTCAGGGCACCATTCTTTGTGTTCGACACGGCCGCTCGCTCAATCAGCACGAAAGCGCGAGGTTAGGCAAGGTCATCTGGAGTTGGCGACATTGGTGTAGGGATCAGAATCTCGATACTGACGATTTGCTAGGCCGCAGCTGGTGTCCGGCACCCACACCTCACGGCCCGCCCGTGCTCGTCGTCCGGCAACCACCCATACTCATCGCACGCCCCGCACTTGTCCGGCACCGACCGTGGCGCCGCCAACCCCTGCCAGAGTGGAATCCAGGCCTGCGCGAACCTCATGGGATTGCCCGGACGATGCACCGATTTTGCCGCCGCAACCAACGCCGACACCCCATGCACCTCGATCAGCTCGTCAATCGCTGCAGCCGCCTCGGGTTTGAGATATGCGAACGTCGCCGTCAATCCTGCATGTCGACACGCCGCCGCAAGGCCGGCGATGTCGGGACTGAGCGGGACGTTCAAAGACCGTGACGGGCGGTTGGTTTCAGTCCTTGGTCTATCAGTACTGATAAGAGCGCCTGGATTACCGTCGTCCGCGTCGCCGCGGGTCGGTTTTTCAGGCCCCGGGATGATGACGGGCTCTTCGTAGATGGTCTGGACGGTGCACCACTGGCCGAGCTCGTTCTGAAACTTCTCGCGCGCGAGGTAGCCGAGTTCGGCGAGCTCGCGAAGTGCGGAGCGGATGGCATCGCGCCCTTCTGTCGGCGACTGCGCGGCGATCGAGTCCGATCGGGTGCGCCAATCGTCCGGCTTCGACAGGAGCCAGATCAGTACGCCGCGCGCACGGAAGGAGAGGCGGTCGTCGTTGAGGACGGCGTTACTCAGGATGGTGAAGTTGCTGGCCAGGCGCGGTCCACGACGCACCCCACCAGCCAAGGTATTCTTGGCCACGTTCGACTCCTTGTAAGTCGGACAACCGGCCCGTCGGGAGCTGCAACTCCTGGCGGGCCTTCTTCACTTGGGACGCCGCTCGGATTGTCGGCGATCTTGGAATCTTGGCACCGTTCGTACAGCGAACGCAAGACCTTGGTCGAAAATCGCGTGGGTGCAGCAGATTACGAGAGCAATTCGTGTATTCACTGTCGAAAGTGGCAGCTCTCGCTGAACCGGCTTCAGGCCTAACTCGAGACGATGGTGTTCTGCCGCCTCCAAATTAACCAGCGACCGTCCCGCTTAACGAAAATATACAGCGCGTTCATCTCCGGCGGATTACCGTCGTCGGCGTCCTGCTTCGTCGACCATGCGTTCTTCCGAGCGGCGATGACATCGGGAGACAGCGCGGCGACGTCGCTCAGGTCGTAGTAGGCCGTCGACTCGTTCAGGTAACCGGCGGCGAGCGCGTCCTCCGACACCTTCTGGATTGCTGCGCGTCCGGCGAGGACCGCACCTCGTGCATTCACGACGATCGCGTCGTCGGCGAGATGAGCGTTCATCAGTGATGCGTCGTTGGTGTTGAAGCCATCCTGCACGTCGCGGACGATTGCCTGGATCTGCTCGAGGTCGTGGGGGTCTGGAGTAGTTGTCATGTGGGCGACAGTAGAACCTCGAGTGAACTCGAGGTCAAGGGTTTGGGTGGGAATCCGTGGGGTGCGCCGGTTCATCGTCCGCGCAACCCACGGTGCCGTCAACAACAGCAGGCAATCGGTGGCCGTGGCTCAACCCGCAACGAGCGCCGGGTCCCGAAGGCCGATGCCGCACTGCTGTGCGTTCCAGCTCTCGGACGAGTGCAGAGCCCCCTCTCCCAGGTGGAACCGTTCGGGCCGCACACCGAGTGTGTTGCGTCGTCGCCACCGGGAAGTGGACCGAAGCGCGACGTGCGGGCTTCGGGGTCGACGAGGCATCGTGAGCAAGGCAGGGGTCGCTTTCCGCCCACGAGCCTATAGGTTGTCAGGATGGGACGGTCGTCCTGTGCCGATCCAGTGGATCCCGTAGGGACCGGGCGAATACGGCTCGGGCAGATAGCGAGGATAGAACTCGCCGGTGTGCCAGGCTCCGGCGACCGATTCTGGATCGTCGGGTCGGAATCCTCCTCGCACCGTGGGGAGATGTTCGCACCACCCCACGAGGACGGAGTTGTCGCGGCCCCAGACGCGCACCACCAGGGTCATGATCGAATCGGCCCAGGTCAACCGTTCGATTTCGTAGACGCCGGTGTCCCACGGTCGCGCCGACAGATGCTTGGTCAGTGCGGACAGAAATCGCATGTCCCAGTCCGCCTGCTCGAAGTCCCCGTGCCGCACGGTCGGCGATAGCCACTCTTCATCACCAAGCTCGGCCGTGCTGTAGTACTCGTGTTGGTAGTCGTCGTCGCTGTCTCGGTTGCGGTCCATGGCCGGATTCTTTCAGCGCAGCGCGACTCTTGTCGGTGAACCGGTTCCGGATTACTCGGCGGTACGCCGATGCGCCCAAGGCCTAAACGTGGTCGTGTCGAGTGTTCGTCCGTCGCCTGCAGTGTTCCCGCTACATTTCCATTCATACGCGCGGGCCATAGCCGGTGTGTATGGCTGAGAATGTAGCGGGAACAGCGGGGCGGCAGGTTATTTCGAGGTCGTTTGCGTTCGGATGGTGCTATCGGTCAGCTGTGGGCCAGTGCGGGTTCGCGGATGTCGATGCCGCGTTCCTGTGCATTTCCGAGTCGTTGCTCGGTGACGTTCGAGTACACGTGCACATGACTGCGCTCGCACCACGCGGTGACGTGTTCACCGACGGCCGGTACCTGGTCGCTGCTCAGCAGAATCGCGAACGACTCGGATGTGGACGACTGGATGTGCACGATGCGTTCGCGGCCGGTCGGTTCGATGAGCACGACCCTGCCGTCCACACGCCAGATCTCCGAGGAGTGGAGAGCTCCATCTCCCAGGTGGAACCGTTCGGGCCGCACACCGAGTGTGATGTCGTCGTCGCCACCGAGAAGAGGACCGAAGCGCGACGTGCGGGTTTCGGGGTCGACGCGGAAGAGATTCATCGGAGGAGTGCCCACGAAACCTGCGACGAACAACGTCTGCGGCTGCCGGTACAGCTCATCGGGGGTGCCGAGCTGTTCAATGCGCCCCTTGTTGATGACGGCGATACGGGACGCCATTGCCATCGCGTCGGCTTGGTCGTGGGTGACGTTGATGCCGGTGGCACCCACCGACTGCAGCAGTCCCGCGATCTCCACGCGGAGGGCGGCGTGGAGCTGGGCGTCGAGCCCGGAGAGCGGTTCGTCGAGCAGCACGATGTTGCTGCGCCGAGCGAGCGCCCTGGCCAGCGCGATGCGCTGACGCTGCCCACCCGACATCTGCCGAGGCTTGCGATCGAGGAGGTGCTCGACCTGCATCCGGGTGGCGATGTCGGTGGCGCGAGCGTCTGCCTCCGCGCGGCTGAGCTTCTTCCCGTGTCGCAGGCCCAGGGTGATGTTCTCGCGACTGCTCAGATGTGGATAGAGAGCGTAGCTCTGGAAAACGATTGCCACATCACGCTTCTCGGGCGGGATCCCGTTCTGCGGCTCACCTCCGAACCGGATCTCGCCTGTGTCGACGGCCTCGAGGCCGGCGATGATCCGTAAGAGGGTGGATTTGCCGGAACCGGACGGTCCGAGGATGGCGATGTTCTCACCGGACTGGACGTCGAGGTCGATATCTGCGAGTGCCGCGACGTCGCCGAAGGTCTTGGTGACACCCGAGATCTGGATGGCGGTCACGACACGGCTCCTACGATTGCGTTGATGGACTCGACTGCGCTCTGCACGGTGCTTTCGGCGTCCGCGCCGGTCTGGAGCTGCTGGTTCATCACTTCGATGATGTCGTAGATCTCGGCGGTGTGCGCGCCCGGGAACCCACCCCACTGGGTGAGTTCGTTGTCGAAGGTCCACGCGAACGTCATCTGCGGGGTCGCCTGGTCGGATGCCAGAAGTTCGTCGCGAGCAGTGGTGTCCACGGGGATGTAGCTGCGCTGAGTGCCCGACGCCTGCAGCACGCTCTCCGGGGTCAGGATCTGCCCGATGAGCTCATTGGCGAACGCTGCGCGGCAGGGATCTTCCGAGAGGACCATGTAGCCGTTGCCGCCTGCGGGCAACGCGCGATCCTGGTTGCCGTCGACGGTCGGCAGTTTGATGGGCATCCAGTCGAACTTGTCGCCGATACCTTGGCTGATTGCCGCGATGTTGGACGTGGTGACCATCGAGATGGGCAAGGTGCCCGAGGTGAAGATGTCCATGGCCTGGGTGGCGTCGGGAATGCCTGCCTCCCACCCGTTGCTGCCGAGGTCGGACGAGATGCGCAGTGCGTCGACACCGGCAGCGTCACCGAATGCTGCGGCGCCTTCGGAATCGACGAGAGTGCCGCCGGAAGCCTGGATGAGTCCTTGCGCAAACCACTCGAGTAGGCCCGTAGGAGCGATCGAGACGGACGGCGACCCGGTCTTCGTGGTGACCTTCTCCGCGACACGCAGAAGATCGTCGTAGGTCTTGATATCTTCGGCTGCCCCCGCGTCGGCCTCGTCGAGCAGGTCCTGGTTGACTACTATGACCGGCGCGGAGATCTGCGCGGGCGCCACATAGGTGACACCGTCGCGAGCTGTGCCGGCGCCGAGGAACTGCTTCTGGTAGGTGTCGGCCAGAACCGAGGAGTCGAAGGGGACGGGGTCGTAGGCGTCGACCCAGAACTGCATCTGTCCGAGTCCGGTCATGATGAGGTCGGGGCGGTTGCCCACGGCGATGTCGGCGACGATCTGCTGGGTGAGATCGTCGTAAGACGTGGACGCTGCGGGTTCCGCGTCGAACGTCAGGCCCGGGTATTTCGCTTCCATCGCTTTCACGGCAGCAGCCATGGATTCGGTGGCCACCGAGTTGAATGCGACGTCGATGACGGTTCCTTCGACGGCGCACTGGTCGACATCGACGGCAGCGGCCACCGATGCTCCGTCTGCGGGCTGATCTGTCGTGGTGGTGCCGGCGCCGCCGCACGCGGCGAGACCGAAGGTGAGGGCTGTTGCGGTGGTGCCGACGAGGACACGTGTACGGGAACGCATGAGTCTGTTGCTCCTGTTGTGGGGTGTGGGGGTAGTTATCCGGTGATTTCGGTACCGCTCATGCCCCGCACGAAATGCTTCTGGGCGACGAGGAAGATGACGACGATCGGCACAGTGACGATCGCGGCACCGGCGGCAAGCGCGGGATAGTCGAATCCGGTGCTGGCGTCCTGGAAGATGGACAATGCCAGTGGGGGAGTCTGGATCTCGGGGCTTCGTGCCACGAGAAGGGGCCACATGTAGTCGTTCCAGTGAACGAAGATCGAGTACACGCTGAAGGCGGCGATACCGGGCATCGCGATGGGCGTGACGATGCTGATCATCGTGCGGATCGGCCCCAGTCCATCCATCTCGCATGCCTCGAACAGCGCCGCGGGGATGGACATCATCTGGTTGCGGATCATGAAGGTACCGAGCACCGATGTGGCGAACGGCAGGATCAGCGCGGCCAGGGTGTCGCCGAGTCCGACCTGGTTGAGGCCGATGAACAGCGGAATCATCGTGACCTGCGCCGGTATGAGCAGGCACAGCATGACGAACCCGAACAGCTTGCCGGTCCACCGCGCACGGTGCACTGTCAGCACGTACGCGGCCGGGATGCAGGTCAGCAGTTGGAGGGCCAGGATGCCGAAGGTGACGAGCAACCCCACCACCATGGCGTTGCCCAGCGACGCATCGTTCCACGCGCGGGCGTAACCGTCGAAGGTGATGCCGTCCGGCAGCAGGGAGAATCCGGTGCCGAATACCTGGTCGTGGTCTGCAACCGAGGTGCGGAGCATCCAGTAGAAGGGGAACAGCGAGATCAGGAGTGCGACGGTGAGGAGTACCCACCTGCCGGTCCGTAGGGCAGTGTTCATCGTTCGGCCTTTCCGGAGAGCATGCGTCGCTGCCAGATGCCGACTGCGAGCAGCGCCACCACCATCAAGAAGGACAGCGCCGACGCCGCGCCCAGATCGAAGTACTGGAAGCCCATCCGCCATGCCATGGTCAGGATCAGTTCGGACGAATGCTGTGGGCCGCCGTCTGTCATCACCCGAACCGTGTCGAATGCCTGGACGGATTGGAGGACGGCCATGACCACGGCGAACACCACGGACGGCTTCATCACGGGCAGCGTGATCTTCACCAGTCGCGTCCACCCGTTGATGCCTTCCATGCGTGCGGCCTCGTGCATGGTGTCCGGGACGGTCGCCAGGCCGGCGAAGAAGATCATCATGGTGAACGACGCGGTCCGCCAGATTCCGACGAGTGCGACGGTGAGCAGCGAGTAGTCCGTGCTGCCGAGCCAGTTGATCGGTGCGACGCCGATCATGCCCAGCAGGGAATTCGCGACGCCGCTACGGAAGTCGAACATGAACGTGAAGACCACGGCCATGGCGACCAGGTTTGCGGTCATGGGCAGGAAGAGCAGGGTACGAACCAGTGCCCTTCCGCGAGTGAGGGAATCGGCGAGCAGCGCCAGCAACAAACCGATCGCGAGGCTCGGGATGATCGTGCCCAGCGAGTACAGGACGGTGTTGGTGATCGCCTGCCACACCCGAGAGTCGCCGAAGATCTTCTGGTAGTTGGCGAATCCGACGAATGCCCATTCGCCGCCGGCCAGCGGAATGGAGAACCAGCTTCCGATGAACGTGAGAACCGCCGGGAGGAAGATGAAGACGGATGCCAGGATCGCCATGGGCGACACCATGATCACCGGGGCCCACCGACGCCATGCCGAGGGACGGTAGTCGGATTGCTTTGCGTCGGTGGAAGAGGACGGTGGTTTCTTCTCCTCGACCCGCGAGCTGAGCGTGGCGGTCACAGCAGCGCCTCTCGGTCCATCGCGAAGACGCCACCGTCCAGTCCGAACCCGATGAGGAGGTGCCCTGCGTCGACCAGCGGCGCAGCCACGGGCACACCGGCAGAAACGCTGGTGAGCGGTACGCCGTCGAGGGAGTACGTCCGGATCGTTCCGTCCAGGCAGGGAAGGAAGATCGTGTCGTCGAGCACCAGTGGCGGTGCGAGGACAGAACCGGCCTGCTTGGAGTAGGGCTGCATGGGGAACGGGGCGGCCGAGTCGATTTCGAGGTCCCAGAGGATGTGCCCGTCGGTGCGATCGAGCATCGTGAGCCCGCGTCCCACGACTGTCACGAGGATGCCTCGATCGGTGACCACCGGTGAGGTTGCACTGTAGTTGCCCGCATGCTCCGCCACCCACGTCAATGTTCCGGATGCGGCATCCACCGCGACTGTCGCTGAGTATCCGGGCAGGAGCACCGTCTCGGTCGCGGCGTCGTACGCGGCGGTGCCCATGACCAGCAGGCGCTTGGTCTTCCGGAAGTCCGCCGACGATTCCGCGGCAGCCTGCGTCCACAGGTTGTCGCCGGTGTCCAGACTCAACCCGATGGGATGTTCGGGGCTGGGCCAGAAACCTGCCACCACCAGGTCGTCGACGATCAGGGGAGCGGTATGACTCACGAGATTGTGATGGGGAGCCAGATCGGTCCGCCGCCAGAGGACACTGCCGTCGGCGACGTCGATACGGCGCAGGTCGGCCTGATCTCCGACGACCACACTGCCGTCGGCCTTCGACGGCGCTCCCCACGCGAAGCGTCGCAGAGGGTCGGGTGACGGACAGGTCCACAGCAGCGTGCCGTCGGCCCGGTCGTAGCCCGACACGTCGCCGGTGACCTCGACACCGACCACGACATCCCCGACGACCGTCGGGGCAACCTTGACAGACGACGAGGTGTGCGCGGTCCACAGGACGCGGCCCGTGTCGAGTTCGAGTGCCTCGACGGCTCCGCCCGGCGAGTCCTCGATCTGTGAGCCGACGAAGACCCGGCCTTCGTCGATCGACACGCCTTGTCGATGACCGCCGCCGGTGAGGAAGGTACGCCAGCGGACGGCCTCGACTGTCGATGCATTCGGTGCGGAGGCGATGGTGGACTTGCTCAGAACAGGGGCGAGTCGGGCGTCGTCGCACGAGTGGAGTGCCACGGTGTCGAGGGTGAACTCCGTGCCGTCCCAGACTGCTCGTCGCAGCGATGGCGGACTGTAGTCCAGTCCGGCGAAAAGCGTGGGCGCGGTGTTGACGTGCAGCGTGCCGTCCACCCGTACCACCCGCGAGGTGTGCCAGTGGCCTGAGAACGTGGCCACGGGCGGGCGAGGAACCTTAGTGAGCAGGGTGTCGTTCGGCTGGTCGTGGAACAGCAATGCCCACGGAGTGTCCGCAGACACCAGCGCCAGGTCGTTGCGGAGCCACTCTTCCTGAACAACGTTGTCGAGCCCCAGCTCGTGGGTGTGCCAGTCCATCGCGACGACGTGCAGGCCCGGAATGTCGAAGCTGTACCACCGGGGACCGAGATGGCTTTCGTAGGCGGAGGGGTCGGCCGTGTTCGTGAGGTAGTTGTTCGGGGAGATCACCGTCTCGCTGCGGCCGTTCATGTGATCGTGGTTTCCGGGAATCGCATGAACAGGAAGGGGGCTCGCTGCGAGCGCCTCGACCAGAGCTTCGTACTCATCGGAGACTCCGGTGTCCACGAGGTCGCCGGTGAGGAAGATCGCCTGTGCGTCGGGCAAGGTCGTCGGGAGCGAGCGCAGGAGTGTCGTGAACTGGTCCGACAGACCACCTTCCGGGTACATCGAGCGCCGTTTGCGTTCGGTGCCTTCCGCCACGCCACCGGGAACGCTCAGGTGCGTGTCGGTCAGATGCACGATTTCGAAAGGCAAGCTCTGCTGATGTTCCACGAGGTCGAAATCGACGGGTCCGGGCGTGGCGGGAAACCACCAGCGGGTAGCGGTGAACCCTTCGGGACGGGAGACGAAGACGAATCGTCCTCGTTCCGGGAGCGTGTATGCGCCGTTGTCGTCGCTGCGGGTGGTGTCCTGTCCATTGGAGACGATCACTCCGGGAAGGCCGATTCTGTCGGCGCCGCGGACTGTTCCATGCATGTTTGTTGCACCTTGCATTGAGGGAGGGGATTGGTCAGAAGCGGTGTTCGGCCAGGACGTCTGCAGTTGCCTGCAGATACCTCTCGACGTCCGGTACCTGTCGTTTGAGAATGATGTGGAGCGCGTCCAGGACAGCGAGGTGAACGAGCCTGCTGGTGACGGCTTCGACGCGAATTCGGGTTTCTGCGCTGCCGGCGATGATGGTCCGGTCACACAGTTCGGTCAGTGGAGATCGAGTGAAACTGGTGAGCGCCACGACTTTTGCCCCCGAAGCCTTCGCTGCGCGTGCCGCGGCCAGTGTTTCGAAGGTCGAACCCGTGTGGCTGATGGCGAACAGGAGATCGGTCTCGCGGAGCATCCGTGCCTGGATGTGTTGTGCGTGGACATCGGCGACATAGGTGACGTTGAGGCCGAGTGTGCTGAGTCGGTAGGCGCAGTCGGAGGCCAGCATCGCCGACGTCCCGACAGCGGCGAGCTGAATGCGCTGTGCGGAAAGTAGCTCCGCCACCACCTCATTCACCGATTCCATGTCGAGAGTGCTCGCGGTATCTCTCAGTGCGGCGGCGAAATCGCGCAGTATCGTTGTCGTCAGGTTGTGGCCATCGCGCTCGGTCTCGGAGTCGAGGTGTGTGGCGGGGACATGTTCGAGGGCGAGCCGTGTCTTCAGTTCCTGATAGCCGCGGAGACCGATGCTGGTGCACATTCGTACCACGCTTGCAGCAGATGTGTTGGCGCGCTCGGCAAGTTCGGTGACGGTGGTATCGAGCAGTTCCAATGAGTCCGACAGGACCACGTCGGCCACACGGCGCTCGGCGGGTGAGAAGGTGAGGAGGTGGGACCTGATCAGCTGCCGAATATCGCTGTGCGATAACGGAGCCGACGTCACGGCCTTGTCGGTCATGGCAGTGAACCTATGGGCTCGCCGTGAACCGGAGTGCCACCACAGGTGAACGACGAATGAAGTTTTCACAAGCGTGATGATTCTGAACAAAAGTTTCAGGAATGCGTGGCAATGTGAAGGTCAGCGGAGACACCTTCCGTGCAGAGATCTCTCGTATCCGGCGCGGTCGCGTCGGCGCATCCCTCGACTTCCAGGAGAAATTCCATGACCGTGCGTGCTCGCCTACTCGTCCTGTTCGACTGGAACGGGACAGTCATGGACGATCTCGACCGAGCTGTCACCGCGACGAACGACGCCGTCGCGGGCCGGGGGATCCCGACGATGGACCGCGCCACATTCCAGAATTCGTTCACGCTGCCGATGAAGGACTGGCTGCGCGGGATGGGCATCGCCGACTCGGAGGTCGATGGCGTCGAGGCGCGGTGGAACACGGTGATGGAGTCACCTGCACCGGTCCGTGATGGTGCGGCCGACATGCTCGCAGAGCTTCGGCGGCACGGCGTCGTCACAGGTGTGGTGACCGCTGCGGACGCTGCGGTCGTCCACAACGACCTCGAGCGCAACGGCCTGGCCGGGGTGTTCGACCATGTGCGTGCGTCGGTCGCCGACAAGGCGGAATGTCTGGCTTCGCTCCGGCCCCTCGGGGACGACGCGTTCTACATCGGCGACACCGCCTATGACATGACGTGTGCCCGGCGAGCCGGCTACACGCCGATCTCGATCGGTGGGGGCTACCAGCACCCGAGCATTCTCGCGGCGGCAGGAAGCGACCACCACCTCGAGGATCTCGCGGATCTGTCGAGTCTTCTCGGCCTGCTCGAAGAGGCTCCGGGGGCCAACTTGTAGGCCGCGCGAGGTCGGTGCAGACCGGTGGTCAGAGACTGCATCGGGAGTGTTCCGGCGGGGATGTCAGATCGATGAGGTAGTCGGCGACGATGGCGTCTACGCAATCGCTGGTGCCGTCGAATGCAATCGTGTGCTGATCACCGTCAACGGTGAGCAGGCTGCCGCCCAAGGTGTCGGCGAGGCTCACACCCGCCTCGTACGGTGTGGATGGATCGCCGGTGATCGAGATGGTCAGCGTGTCGGGTAGTCCGTCGATGTCGGTGGCATACGGGTAGTTCAATGTGGGTTCTGCGGGCCATGATTCACATGGGTCGCGTGCGCCTTCAGGGCCGAGTCCGGCGTCGGTGAACGGAGCGACCGCCTGGATCCGACGCTTCAGGTCGACTTCCTGTTCCGGAGTGTTGCGTTGTTCGTCCATACAGTTGATCGCGAAGTTCGCCTCGGGAGCGTTCGGATATGTACCGTCCTCTCCCCGGCCTCCGAACGCGTCGGTGATGCGCAGCAGAGTCTCGGGTGCACGCGCGCGTAACTCGCCGATCCCCTTGGTGATGACCGGCCATACCCGCGAGTCGTACAGCCCGGCTATCACTGCGCCGTAGGCGGCGTCGAAGTCCATCCGTCGCCCGTCTGCTGTGATGATCGGATCGTCGATGAGGGGACGAGTGATGTCGTGGAACATCTCGACGGCCCTGCTCGGATCGGTGCCCAGTGGGCAGTCCGGCGCCTTGGCGCACTCGGCTGCCATATCGTCGAAAGATCGTTGGAAAGCGGCGAACTGGGTGATGCGGCGTTCGGCGGTTCCCAAGTGCGGATCGATGGCTCCGTCGAGGACCATTGCCCTCACGTTGGCGGGGAACATCTCGGCGTACACCGCACCGAGCCTCGTGCCGTAGCTGCGGCCGAGGTAGCTGAGCTTGTCGTCGCCGAGTACGGCGCGGAGGATATCCATGTCGCGTGCCGTGTCGCGGGTGCCGACACCGGCCAGCACCTCGTCGCCGCCGGACCGTTGCGAGCATTGCTCCACCAGCGCTCGAGTATCGTCCTCGGTCCACGATCCGGAGCCGGTGAGCACGGTGGTCCCGGCTTCGCCCGCGTCGGTTTCGGCGTCGGTGAAGCAGTCGATGGCAGGTGTGGAGGCTCCGACACCGCGGGGATCGAACCCGACGAGGTCGAAGTTTGCGGTGAGAGGGCTCTCGGCCAAGGTGGTGGCGCCGACTGCGGCCATGCTCATGCCGGCACCTCCGGGTCCACCGGGGTTGAGAATCAAGGTCCCGACCGGTTCGCCCCGGGCAGGTGCTTTGAGCAGTGCGATCTGCGCAGTTTCGCCGTCGGGTTCGTCATAGTCGAGAGGAACTTCCACACGGGCGCAGCGGAATCCGGGATCGCTGGTGAATACGGCCTGGTCGGCGGCGGTGGTGGCGTAACCCTCACACGCGCCGAACACCAGGTCCTGGCCGTAGAAGCGTTGCAACTCCGCCGAGGACTCCGGCTCGGGTTGGAGTGCGTGCGACGTCGTCGGCCCGGAACTGCACGCGCCGAGGGCCAGGAGCGTCGAGGCCGCAACGGCGAGAACGGGCATGGGCTGTGGCAGTGAGAGCGCGCCTCGATATCGAGGTCCGAACATGGGAACCGAGCTCCGATCGGGAATGGGGATTGTCAGTTGTCGGCGCTGTCGTCTGTATGACGTGCCAGCGCCACTCTGCGCAGTACGTCGAGTTGTGCGGGGTTGTAGACCTCGGACATCACGGCTCCGATCTTGCGCGCAGTGCGGGGATCGTGTGCGATTTCGCTGTCGAATGCGCCGGGATACTGCTCGGTCAAGGTTTCGATTTCGGGGATCATTCGTCGGGCCAGGTCTGCCCGCGTCTGTTCGTCGGCGTCAGCAGGCAGGGCGTCGAAATCTGCGCTGGTCTGTGTGGCGGGGCTGCGCAACAATTCGCCGTATGCGTCGAGGTCGGATGGGCTGAGCACTCTGGTCAAGTACGTCGCGAAGGATCGGTCGGCATCGGAGAGGTCGCCGACATTGCCCGCGAGAGCCAATTCGGACGGAAGATCGGGTCTCGCGGAATGCCGCAGAAGAAGGCCGACCTCCATCCGCGCACGCTGTAGCCGTTCGATGGTGGCCGCCAATTCGGCGTCCAGCGCCTGCAACGACTGCACCGGATGCGTGATGTCCTCACCCATCTCGGCAACCTGCGCGAGCGAGAATCCGAGCGTGGTGAGGCGTTTGATCTGCAACACCCGAACAAGATGCGCGACGCCGTACTGCTTGTAGCCGTTGGATGCCCGCGGCGGCTGATCGAGAATGCCGATGTCGTGATAGTGCCGCACCGACTTCACCGTCGTGCCAGCGAGTTCGGAGAGTTCGCGAGTGCTCCACCCCATGCCGTCTCCTGTGTCTCGGTGTTCTGTCATCGTCTCCCACCGAGATGCTCGGCGAAGTGACGTACGACCGCATGGTAGAGCCGGTGTTGGTTCTCCGGGTTCGCGAAGCCATGGCCCTCGTCGTCGGCGAGGAGGTACTCGACCGGCACACCGCGATCTCGCAGGGATCGAACGATGTTGTCGGACTCCGCTTGGACGACGCGGGCGTCGTTCGCGCCCTGGGCCACCAAAAGCGGCGTACGGATCTTCTCGACCATGGTGATGGGTGATCGAGTGGCCATATCTTCTGCTTGGGCGGGATCGTCAGGGTTGCCGACATAGCGGTACCAGCTGTTGGTGAAGTGGGCGCGCGCGAACGGCGGCATCGACCGCAGGAAGTTCGCCAGGTCGGAGATTCCCACGTAATCGACCGCGGCGGCGAAATGGTCGGGGGTGACCGTGACACCGACAAGTGCCGCATAGCCGCCATAGGAGCCGCCGAAGATTCCGAGTCGGTTCGGGTCGGCGTAGCCCTGGGCGACGGCCCAGTCGGTGGCATCGAGGAGATCGTCGTGCATCGCACGCGCGAACTCGCCGATAGCAGCCGTGACATGCCGTCGGCCGTAGCCCGTCGAGCCCCGAAAGTTGACCTGCAGCACCGCATAACCACGGTTGGCCAGCAGCTGCGCCTCCGGGTTGTATCCCCAGGTGTCGTGAGCCCAGGGCCCGCCGTGGACCAGAAGGACCAGCGGCCGGTTTCGTGGCTCGATCCCGATCGGGAGGGTGAGGAACGCGTGCAGTGGTAGCCCGTCGCGGGCCGGGAATCTCACGGCTTCCATCGGAGCCAGCGCTGCCGTGTCCAGGTGTGGATACGGCCGGAACAGCTGCTTGCTCTCACCGGTGGCGTGATCGTAGAACCAGGTCACCGCTGGTTCGCGGTCGTGGATGAACGTGGCGATCCATCGTTGCTCGGACTCGTCCGACGACAACGTGCCCAGCACCCCGTCGGAGAGCTTCTCCAGCTTCGCGTGAACCTCGGCGAAGTGCGGATCAAGGACCTCGATTCTGGGCCTGTCCCCGACGAACCGAGCGGCGATCACCTCGCCGGTACGGCGGCTGAGGAAGACGGCCGGTGGCAGCAGGCCGGGGGCGTGGATGTCCAGAGTGCACAGGTTGTGCCCGTCCACGGCGCAGACCACTGTTTCCTCGCCGGTGTCTCGATCGATGCGGACCAGCCGCAGGTCGTCGGAGTCCTGGTAGCTGCCGAGTAGAAGCCCCTTTCCGTCGGGTGTCACGATCTGCGGGTAGATGCCGAGAGGATGCTCGGCTCCGCCCAGACGGTGCAGGAGGTGGCGGTCGCCGGTTGCGGGGTCCACCGCGGAGATCTCGAGGGTGCCGTCCTCGGTCTCGACAGTTTCGAAGGCCGCACACCCGTTGCGGTCGAGCAGTGTGCTGACGGTCGGTTCGGCTTGCTCCATATGCATCGCCGTCTCGCCGGCAGCGACATCGATTCGGAACACGTCGATGAACGTCGGTCGCTGATTCATCCACACCAGCACACTGCCGGGCGACGACGCCAGAGGCTCGACACCGAACACTCGTGATCCCGGTGGCAGCGGCGTCAGATCGACGGCCGGTACGTCCGGGGCATCCGGGTCCACTCGGTGGAGATGCCAGTCTTCGTTGCCGTCGGTGTCTTGAAGGTAGAGCAGCCAGCGGGAGTCGCCGGTCCAGTGGAAGGTCGAGATCCCGCGTCTGCTGTCGTGCGTGACGCAGACGGCGTCGTCGTGGTCCTCGTGAATGCCGCGCACCCACACATTGCGTCGCCCGTGTTTCGGTGCCAGGTAGGCCAGCCTGGTTCCGTCCGGCGAAATCGATGCGCCGGCGAAGTGCGGATCGGCGAAGAAGTCCTCGACGTCGATCAATTCGGGCAAGGAATCGTCGGTCCTCGGGGTGGGCATTCGGACTCCGATCAGTAGGGGCGTCGCGAGCGACACGGCGACCGGTTCGGTGACGAGATCGGTCGACCGCTCACCACAACGAAACACCGTGCCCCTAGGGCATGGTCAAGCCTCGCTGCACGTGGTGTCCTGTTCGGGCATGACGCCCTCGACCAGGTAGTCGGTGATGATGTCCTGTGCACAGGGGTTGTTGCCGAGGGCGTAGACCCCATGTCCGCTTCCGTCGACGGTCAGCAGCCGTGATCGCTCGCCGAACTTCTCATCGAGGAGTTCGCCGCCACGCAGAGGTGTCACGGGGTCGCGTCGGTTCTGTGCGATCAGGACATTGGTCGGACCTTCCGGGTCGATCGACACGGCCGGCTCGGCCGGCGTGTGCTGCCAGAACGCGCACGGCATGATGTTCGCGGTTGCAGCGCCGAAGAGCGGGTAGGTCTCGCGGTCTTCGTCCACTGCTCGTCGGTAGACGTCGACATCGTCGGGCCATTCGACGTCGTTGCAGGTGACCGCGAGGAATACCGACCAGCTGTTGTCTGCCGGCGATGGCCCATTGCCCGGCGGCGGCTCGTCCGCGGGTGCGGCCGTGGTGGGGTTCAGAAAGGACTGCCAGCTCTCTGCTGCTGTCTCGTAGGAGGCCTGATTGTACAACGTGACGAAGGTGGCCAATCGGAACACGCGGCCATCGATCCCGTCCATAGGTGTTCGATCGAGCTGTTCGGCGATGGTGAAGTAGGTGTCGCGCACCTGTTGCGGTGTTTCGCCCAATCCGTATCGATCATGCCGTGCGGCAGCCCATTCCGCGAAGTCGGGAAACGTCTCTTCCATGCCTCGTGAGTATCTGCGCATCCCGTCGTGATCGAGATGGGTGTCGCCGATGTTGCTGTCGAGCACCACCCGGTCCGTACTCTCCGGGAACATCGAGGCGTACGCGGCACCGAGCGCGGAGCCATACGAGTATCCGAGGAAGCTCGCTTTCTCCTCGCCGAGCGCCGCCCGGACGCGGTCCAGGTCGCGCGCCATGTTCGCTGTGTTCACGTGGCGCATTCGGCCGTTGTGGTCATTGGCTGCGCATCGTTCGGCGACTTCCTCCGCAGTTGCCGTCTGCTCGGCGAATGCTGCCTCGTCCACGACGTACGGCGGGACTGCGCCGTAGTACTGAAGGTCGTCGGTGAATCCGCAACTGATGGGCGAGGAGTGTCCGACTCCGCGGGTGTCCATGCCGATGAGGTCGTAACTGTCCAGCACGCTCGGCGATATGCCCTGCGATACAAGAAAGTTGGGCTGATCCAGGCCGGTCCCTCCCGGTCCGCCCGGGTTCAGTAGCAGCACACCCCGTCGCGCGTCCGGGTTGTTCGACGGCAGCCGGGAGATCGTGATGTCGATCTGTGCGCCTTCGGGATCGTCGTAGTCCAGGGGGACGGGCACAGTGGCGCACTGCAACTGGGGCGGGCCGTCTTCAGGATTTTCGACGCCATCGGGGCAGGCGCTCCATTGCACATCTGTCGAGCCCATCGACACTGTGCTGACGTGCGCGGGTGCCTGCGAACAGCCGGCGACGACCATGCTTGTCAGCGCAACGGCCACGGTCGTGGTGCGAGGTTTCATGTGATTCCTTCCTGAACTCGCAGGTTGGACGGGTTTCTTGCTGGAACGGCTGGCGACCAGCACGCTGTACTATTACGGGGTGACCCGACGGTAGCACATTGTGCTAGTACGGTGTGCTAGTACAGTGTGCTAGTACAGTGTGCTGGTGATGGAGGAGTAGGACGATGGAGCAAGATCAGGGCGGTCTCGACACGAAGGCAAGGATCATCATCGCGGCCTGCGAGCTGATCGAGGAGGATCCCGCGTCGACGCTCAGCGTGCGGACCGTGGCGGCACGAGCCGGGGTGAGCATGGGGTCGCTGCGTCACCACTTCCCGACCCAGCGCGCACTGCGCGACGCCGTCCTCGAAACGATCTACGACGTGGTCACACCCGATAGCGAGATCATTCACGACACGTCGGTGCCGGCTCGCGACCGGTTGGTTCAGTGCCTGAGGCAGGTCCTGAGCGTGGAGGTGGGTGAACGATCGCGACAAGTTTGGATCAAATTCTTCGATGCCTTCGTCGTCCCGGAACCCACCGACGAGATCCGAACTGCATACGTCGCCATGACAAGTGAAGGGGAGCGCAGGGTCGAACACTGGCTTACGCTCCTCGCGAATGAGGGCGCTCTACCCAGGGCCGACATCACAGCGTATGCAAGGCTCCTGAACACTGTTCTCACCGGCCTGTCGATGGAGCGAGCGTTACCGTCGGATCACTCCATTCTTCAACGAGAAACTGAAATCCTATACACAGCAGTCGATTCGATTCTCCGCTCACCCGAGTAGCAGCGAATCGTCCCTTGCAGACTCCAGCGTGAGCTCGTAAACCAACTCGTGTTGTTGCTCCCGGAGGCCGATGTCGCCGCGGTGCACAACATGGGTGGTTGGCCGTCGCCAATTATGTTCATGTCCTCCGGGTGCGTGAATGACTGACAGTCGTAGGGCCTGGGGCGCCGGCGCGCACCGACCGGTCTCGTCGCCTACCGTGGACGAGTGTTGCCACAGCCGGACCCGAGACCACCGCGTAGCCGTCACCTGGCCGCTCCCGAATCGGATTGGGACGCGATACGTGCCTGGACGGACGACAAGTACATGCGGTTCGACGTGCAGCCGATCGGCCGCAATGTCATTCCCGCGTCGTCGATGTTCTCCGTGCAGATCAGCACCATCACGATGACGCGATTCTGCTACGGCGTGGAAGTCGACCTCCGGAATTTCGACTCCGACGCGGGGAACGTCCTCGTGCTGACCACCCTGCAAGGATCGACACGTCACGCGGCAGGAACACGCGACGAGACAGAGCTGACCGTGGGTGGGACTTTCGTCGCCGACTGTAGCCGGGTGGATTATCGGCTCGGCGCGGCGCCCGACCACTTGCAGTTGAACCTGACGATTCCGCACCGGCTGCTGTCCGACCTGGCATTGCAGTGGTGGGGCCACGTCCCGGGTGAGCGGCTGTGGAGCCACCAGTGCGTGGTCGGCGGGCAGAACAGTCCGTGGCTGGCTCTGCTCGAGTACGCTGCGCGAACGGCGTCGACGGCACCCGAGGCGGTCGCCACCGGGCGAGTGGGCCGGAATCTGGAAGAGATGATCGCTGCTCATCTGCTTGATGAGTGGGCAAGCTCTGCCGGAATCGATCTCTCCGAGCCCCCTTCTGTCGCGGCGCCCGGGTATGTGCGGACAGCGGTGCAGTACATCGACGAGCACGTCAAGGACCTGCCGACCGTCGCCGAGACGGCACGGGTTGCAGGTGTCAGCGTTCGCGCGCTGAACGGCGCGTTCCACAAGTACGTGGGAATGTCGCCGCGCGCGTATCTCATCGAGCGTCGGCTGCAGGGTGTCCACCGGGCATTGACTGCGGGAGCATTGTCGGTGTCGTCGGCTGCCCACGAGTGGGGTTACGTCAACATGGGCGTTTTTGCAGCCGCCTATCGCCGCCGATTCGGGGAGAACCCGTCGGAGACGTTGGCGTGGCGGCGTAGGGGTTGACCGAGTCGTTGTTGCCGATTGAAGACGGTTGCTGCCGATCGCGGACGTAACCGGGTGAGCGATCGCCCTACCTTTCGTTGTGCTGCTCATCACACCGGAAGGATCGAAATGTCCACGCTGAAACAATCTCCGTTGAAGTCGACGCTCGACGATGCCCTCGCCGATGTCACCACCGCTCCAAATGGCCCCGACCTCGTTCCTGGTGTCGCTGCCGCGGTGACGCGCTCGACCGGATCCGTGTACGAGGGTGCGGCCGGTGTCCGGTCGTTGAACGATGCGGCACCCATGACGCCAGATTCAGTGTTCGCGATGTTCTCCACGACCAAGGCCATCACCGGAACGACGGTGCTTCAGTGTGTCGAGGAGGGGTTGCTCGACCTCGACGCTCCTGCTACGGATTATGTTCCCGAGATCGCAGACCTGTCCGTTGCGGAGGGATTCGATGATAAAGGGACCTTGAAGTTGCGAGCTCCCAATACGCCGATCACCACACGAATGCTCTTGTTGCACACGGCCGGACTCGGCTATTCGTTCTTCGACGAGACGTATCATCGTCTCGTCGTCGACGGCGTGCATCCGAGTGTCATCACAGCAACTCGTGCCGCCTTGAACACCCCGTTGTTGTTCGAGCCCGGAACCCGGTGGAATTACGGATCCAACATCGATTGGGCGGGGCTGGTGGTCGAGGCTATTCGCGGGAAGCGACTCGGGGAGGTCATGGCGGAGCGGGTATTCGGCCCTCTCGGAATGAGCGACACATCGTTCGTTCTGACTCCGTCGATGGAGGACCGGCGGACTGAGGTCCACCAACGTGGAGAGGATGGGACGCTGGAACCGACCGGTCTGGTGCTGCCGCAGGAACCCGAGGTGGATATGGGTGGCCACGGTCTGTACTCGACCGTCGGTGACTACAGCCGTTTTCTGCAAATGTGGCTGAACGACGGCGAAGGTGAACATGGCCGGGTGCTGCAGCCGGAAACCGTTGCGAACGCCGCGATCAACGGTCTCGGCAATCTTCAGGTGACCATGCTGCCCGGCGTCGAGCCGGAACTGTCGAACGACGCAGAATTCTTTCCCGGGCAGCGCAAGACGTGGGCCTACACTTTCATGGTCAACGAAGAGCAAGCGCCTACAGGTCGCAGCGCCGGATCGTTGAGTTGGGCCGGATTGGCAAATCTGTATTACTGGATCGATCGTAGTGCAGATGTCGCCGGGATCTGGGCGACGCAGATCCTGCCGTTCGCCGACCGCGCATCTGTCGACGGGTTCCTCGAATTCGAGTCACGCGTGTATCGATCGCTGGACTGATCAGTGGCAGGGCGTCCGGGTGCCCTGACGCCCTGCCGTACACCACCGGTGATTCGGGTCGTCCGGTGATCTACTGGTCCGCATGACGGCAAACGCATTGTTGACAGGCCCTCGCGGCCGCAGGTTGTTGTTGGAATTTGCGCGGGAAGCCGACCGCGCCACCTGGCAGAGCTACGACCGGAGTTCTTTCAACTCCGCCGTCTTCTACGCCGCACACAACCTCGACCCCAACCCGGGTGTCCTGTACGGCCCGGGTGCCGACGAGCCGCTGCCCGACATTCCACCGGAGGAGGTCGCCCGTAAGCTCTCGACCGTGCTGCTCCCCGAGGTGACGGCAGCGGTCCTGCGTTCGGCGCTCGGGATGGCGGTGGACAATGCCCGCTACTGGCAGGAACCCGACGGGGAAGACATCCTCGCCGCCACCACCCCCATGCGACGAGAACTGCGGCGCGTCGCCGACCACATCGCGCAGTCACCTCACGTCGACTGGTGGCCGACCGAGGTGGCTCGCGACGACCAATGGTCGGTGGGCTGGGCCGATTCTGCCGAATCATCTGTGCAGCAACCCCCCGAACAAGAGCCGCTCACCGACTGCCTGGTCGCATGGCGCGACCGCGTCGTCGACCAGGAAGCCAAAGCGGAACGCGAGCGCCCGCAAGACCCGAAGGCGAACTTCTCGGGTGAGTGGTGGTCTTTTCCGGGGGAGGCGCGCTGTTCGGCGCGGTCTCTTGATGACGGGTTGCTGGCGGGCGTCCTGTTCATCGAAGACAGTATGGGCTGGGAGCGGGCCTTCGCTCGACGCATGCCGGTGCCGTCGGGAATCGAGGTGTTCGAGATCGACGGCGCCGATGCGTGCGCCGATTTGTGCCGGCGTTTCCCGTTGGAGGTGACGGCGCAGAAACGTCACGACTGGTACCGGACCACCGGCCGCGACGGTCGCTGGGTGATGCCCGACTGGAGTCGCGTCGCCGAAATGTACGGGGGAGTGCACCTCACGGTGACGGGATATCTCGCCGCGGCGGGCACCGCGATCGACGTCGACGATGATGCCGCGAGTGTGATCGCCGGGTGGGCACCAGACGAGACCCACTGGCTCACCGACGCCGTCCGCCCCGACGGCGACGTGGTCGAGTGGATGCTCGACGACGACCGCGATCACTGGCGGCGAAAGACCGCTCGTGCAGGGGATGCGGGACCGCAGTGATAGACGTGCCGCCGCACCTCACGCCCATCGCTCCAAGGAGGAGCCCGACAACGACCGATCCTGCTGGAGGGCGAGCACCGACGGCGTCCCGGCGCCGTGCACCCATGCCCGAATCTTGCCCACACCTCTTCGGTGGTCACGTCGAATTGTCAACGGAACAAATCGATTTCGCCGCGCACGAATCGTTTCGGTTCGCTGACGGCGGGGATACCGCTCCGGTGAACATCCCGAGCACATCGAAACGATGATGGAGGGGGTCTTTGGTGGAATATTGGTCGCTGGTTGGGTAGAAATGCACCAAAGATGCCGGGCGCGGTGGCATCCTCCCGTATGCCGCGTACCTCCGGCATCGCGGAGATATATGGATGCGCCTGTGTGACGGAGTGATCGGCGCCCACTTGCTCGGACCCGCTCGCATCTCTCTGTGAATGCAGGGTGACGCCATGCGGTCTGGCTGTTTCACTGCATCAGATGCTCCGGACACACCCACGATTCTATGGATGCTCGTCGAGGAGGGTCGGCCAGCCGGGGTAGAACGGTTCGACGACGGGCGCGGCCGGAAGCTCCTCCTCTTGGGGTGCTTCCGGGTTGTATCCCGGCATGTCCTCATCGCAGATGGTCCACATGGGCCTCTTGCTGCCGCGGTCGCCATCTGCTCGTTCTATTTCGAGGCCTTCGAATACATTCCACGTCGGATAGGGAAGTCGATGCTCGTAGTCGAGTGCTGGAGTGGTGGCAGGGCCGTCGGTGGACAGTCGGATTCGTAGGGGCGTGTACCGCATTGTATGGATGCGTATCCATGCGTATTTTGTGGATATCGCGGTGTTCATATAGTCGCTGCACACCAATACTTCTGTTACGGGTTCGCCGATGTGGACGGAGGGTTCGATCAGGAGGATGTGGTGGTAGACCGTCCCGTATTCAGGTATGGGAGTGGTTTCCCATTGGGTTCGGACATCCCAGAATCCGGGGTGGACGCTGGCTCGATCTGCCGTGTGGTCGTAGGTGCTTGCGCTTTCGATGTAGGACCGGACCGCTTGTAGTTCTCGTGAGTCGAGTGAAACACCGTCTGGTGCATTCCAGCGATGTGACATCAGTTTTGCGTCGGCGTCGAGTGCTGCGAAGGAGACCTGTTCGGGTTCAGGTGGTGTCGGCACGGGGTCGGGTGTTGCGCAGGCTCCTGTCGTGAAGGTCAATGCTGCGGTGACGATCACGATGATGGTTTTTCCGGTGGTGGGATGTTTCATCGTGGGCTGCTCGACTCCCTTGTAGTAGGTGCGACGCTTCCGTATGCGTCGATGTAGTGCTCGCGGAAGGTGGAGAAGTCGATTCCGTGTGTCTCTAAAGTCCGGTCGGCGAGGTCGGTGATTTTGTCGAGGGAGGGGTCGCCGCTCGGGTAGGTGAGTGTTCCGTCGGATCTCAACAGTCCGAGTGTGCGAAGGTCGTCCACGATGGTGGGATCGTCCGGCAATCCGTACCGCCCCACCGCATTCTCCAGCAGGTTGTACGCGTTCGGCGCGCTGTATCGACTGAAGTCGCCGGTGAACGGGGTCAGCTCGGGGTTATCGAATGCCGGCACGAACGTGTCTCGGATAGAGGTGCTGTTGACGTCCATCAAGAGTCCGACCGTGCTGCTGAGGCGGGGATCGAGTGCGACAAGATTCCGGATGATCGTGTAGTTCGTGTTGAACGTGTCTTCTCGGCGCTGCTGCACGAACTCATCGATCCGAGCGCGGTCGTCGAACATTTCTCTTCCTGCGTTGTAGATGCCGGTATCGAGCAGCGCTTGGAGGCGACCCGCGTTGGAAGCACCGAGATACGAGGGGCCTTCGACGAAGTCGTCTGCGTAGTACCGACCGAATGCAGTAGCCGCGCTTCCGAATATGGCACTGGATTCCTGATCCGTCGCCATGAGAGTGAAGATGCGACGCGCGTTCTCGTTCGAATTGGGTGAATCGAGGTTGTCCTCTTTCCAGGCCCCTGACGCGTCCGCCCTGACAAGTTCGGGGATGTACCCATGCAACCCGTCGGCGAATGCTCGAACCAGTCCGGGATTCACCTCACCGATACTGGAGGTGTTCTCGCCGTGGACGTCCATCAATCGGTCGAAGCTCGCTTCGTGTGAAAGATACTGCGACAGGTGGAGCGCGGCGAGCTCCGCGCGGTCGGCACGTGCGGGGTCGCCGGCAGCGTGGGCGTCGCCGATCTCGTGGGTCATCCAGTTGGTGAGGCGTCCTGCAGACTCTCCACCGTCGTCCCAGGCATGAGTGAACAGTGGTGTGAGAATGTCGTCGCGTTGAATGTCGGTGCGGCCGTCTCCGTTCAGGTCTCCTGCAAGCACACGGGCACTGACGTCGTGGTTGCTCGTGGCGACGTCGAGCATCGATTCGCCGGCATGACCGACCGTGATGGGGATGGTGTCGTACGGCGAGGTGCCGGATCCGGGCGTATCGAGCACGGATGCCTGGGATGCGGCCGATTCGACGAGTTTCGTGCCGAGTTCGGCGCCGGGAGTGCCGTTCCCTGTTCCGACGAAGTCCCAGAATTCGCGCCCGCGGATCACGGAGTCGATGTAGGCGGCGTCAGCCGGATCGGCGAGTGCGTTGCGGTGTGCAGTGGCTGCGGCGCCTGGCTCGGATTCGAGCTCGCTCCGGATGTCGGGCGGCAGGGTGTCCATGAATGCGGACAAGGTGGGCGGGACCTGGTAACCGTCGAGCTGGGCCGAGCCGGGGCGCGCTTCGACGAGGTCGCGGATGTCCTGGGGCAGGCGGTCCCATCCGCCGCGGTCGTCGTCGACGTCGCGGACGTGTTCGTTCGACAGTGTGAGAATGCCGTTTGCGAGACTGTCGCGGGCGTCGAGTGCTGAGGTACTGCCGTCGGCAAGGAGTTGCTGCTGCAACTCCATGACGCCATCCGCTCCGGCTTCGCCGTACAGGTTCTCGAGGTAGCTGAACGCGCCTGCTGGAAGGGCGGTGACGACCTTGCCTTTCGCAAGCTCCTCGAGAGACTGCGGGTCGAGTCCGGCTGCGGCAAGGTTCGTGGTGAACCGTCCCAGATCTTCGGACGTGACCGTGCCATCGGTGAGCATGGCCCAGTCGTGGGCGGCTTCGTCGGGGGAGAAGGCTGCTGGTGATGGTGTGACGTCGATGAGGTTCGAGACGATGCCGGTGATGCGGCGTGCATGGTCGTCGTCCACCTCACCGATCACGCGCAGTGCGTCTTGAATCATGCCCCAATGCGCGGCGGCGTCGGGTTCTCCCTCGTAGACCCCTGTGAAGTCTGGCCCGGCGGTGACGCCCCCGTCACCGACAGTGAAGCCGGCTCGTTCGGCAGCGGCGATTCTGTCGAGAGCCACACGGGCTGCGTGTGCGAGATCTTCGTCGGCTCTTCCGGTGGCGGAGGCGATTTCGCGTAGTTCGTAGGAGATGGTGGTGTCGGACTTGCGTTCGCGGTCGAGGTGGTCTGCTGCGGCGTCGGCAGCGATACCCGTCCATGCAGACCAGAGGTCGTTGGTGGATGCGTGGATCGAGTCGCGGGCGTCCTCGAGTCGGGTGGCGACCGACTCTGTTGAGATCACCTGTTCGGACAGTGCGGACCAATTCCATTGACGTACATCGGATACCGAGGGAATCACGCGGACACCGCCCTCGCGAGTTCGTCCCTGAAGTGTTCCTCGGTTTGTGAGTAGTCCTCACACACGCGGTTCATGGTGTCGTGTAGTGCCCATGCCCGATCAGCGAGGATCAGCAGGGCGCGGCGGGTTGCTGCTTCGGCGCCGCCGAGCGCGGCGGCGACAGACGACACCTGCAGGAATCCGCTGGTCGAACTGGCCCTCATCGGTGAGGTGTCGATCTCGCAGAGCTCTTCGGCGTGCAGATCGAAGTGGCGTGACACCGACCGGATTTGTGGCAGGTCGGCTTCGAGCGTGTTGGTCATCCCCATGATCCCCCATCGATCGGTCCCCTTGTCCGATCCGCCACAGAATAGCGTCTCGGGTGGTGTCCACCAATTCCGCAGTGAACGGTCGCTGTGTCGGCACCCTTCGCTAGGGTTCGCAACCGACTTGACTGTGCAGTGAGGGGGAGCGGTGGACGCGGAATATCATCGGCAGGGCGGCATCATCGAGTTCTGGCGAGCGGTGGAGTTGTTCAGCCCTCAGCAGGTACCGAAGGTCGACAAGTTCGACGCTCTGTCGCCGGTGGAGAAGATGACGCCTCGGGATCTGCTGCCGTGGGAACACGGACACCGGCTGCGCATATCTCCGCGACGCGCCGGCTACGAGCGGCAGCACATCGTCTACTTCGGCGTGTACCGCATCGACGATGTGTGGTCCGCTGTCGACGAGATCCTCGCCCCTGGTGAGGAGAACTACGATCCGCGACCGTCGGGGGAATGCGCGCTGGCCGCACTCGTCGTCGACAAGTACGGCTGTGTCGTTTCCGGGTCCGAAGTGCTGTCCGGGCTGGCGTGGGCGGCCGGGCGTACCTGCAACCCGGGACCGGGCTCCGCGTCCTGGCTGCACGGACTGGACGACGCGCAGAAACTTCTGACCGAACTCCTCGACGACGAACAGCACATCAACCCCCGTTGCGGATGCCGCCTACCCCTGGACACCGAACGGCTCTCGGCGATACGGCGACGTATCGCCGCGCTTGTGGGCGTGAACGGCATGATCGACTGCGCGGAGATCCGTGTCCGGTCGGTGGAGGTCAAGCAGTCCGACGGTGTCGACGGCACCGACTTTCTCAACAGCTTCATCGCCGCCGACCTGGGAATGGTGGCCGGCCGAGTCGCCGCCGGAGACATCGGCACCGGACTCGCGCATTACCTCACCGAGGACGCAGTGCTCGACACGGCCCGACGCGTCGACGTCAGTGCTGTGCCGGCTGCGTCGTTCGTGGCGTGCCGGCCCGAAGCAATTCCGCCCGGCCGGTGGCCAGGAAAGCCCGAACATCCCTTGGCGCTCGGGCAGCAGTTCGCCGTCAACACGATCCTGGATGAGTTACACAGCAACGCCGGGATTTTCGCGGTGAACGGGCCACCGGGGACAGGGAAGTCGACGCTGCTGCGCGACCTCGTCGCCGCGGTCGTCGTCGAACGCGCCGATCGTCTCGCGCATCTCGCGAGCCCGGCTGACGCGTTCACGGCGACGCCACACCGCTGGAAAGCCGGCGAGTACACGAGGGTTGTGCAGCGGTGGACAGACGCCTTCCACGGATTCGAGATCGTGGTGGCCTCGTCCAACAACGGTGCTGTCGAGAACATCAGCTTCGAGATGCCCGCGGCGGACGCCATCGATTCCGACCGGTTCGACACCGACTATTTCGCAGACATCGCAACGGCGCTCTTGAACGACACCGGCAAGGATTCGAAGGCCTGGGGGTTGACCGCCGCCCGGCTCGGACGAAAGAGCTACCGCACCGGATTCACGAACACGCTCTGGTTCGACGAGAAGAGCAGCGGAAAGAAGGCCACTCGACGAGGACTGCAGTCGATCCTCAAGGAATTCGAATCGGCCGGGCCGACCAGATCATGGCACGACGCCGTCGCAGAGTATCGCCGCGCGCGCGACGCTGTTGCCGCGATGATCGACGAACGTCAGCACGGGTACGAGCGGTACCGCGAGCGAGCCCACCGCGACAGCGAACTGCGAGCAGTCCTGGACCAGGTGGAGGCCCACACCGAGGCACTTCGCTCCGCGGCCGGCATCGAAGTGGTGCAAGGCGGTACCGTCGACCGTCTCCAGCAGGGCCGGGCCACAGTCGAGAACGAACTCGCCGCGCACAACGAGCAGCGTGTGGCGTGGTGGCGGATGAGCCGCGGCGCACGCGAGGAACGTCGGCTCTGGCAGTCCCACCACACCCGGTTGACGGATGCACTCGCGGTGTGGGAAGAGAAGTACGCCGACGCGTTCGCAGCACACCAGCACACCATGCAGAAGCTGGTCGACCTACGGGGCACCCACGATCAACTCGCCCAGCGATCCGACGCAGTGCGGTATCGCCGCAACGAACTCGACTGCACTCTCGACGAGTTGCGGCAGAGGTGGGGTGGCGCGATGCCGGGGCCGGAGTGGGCCGACGACCCGGACCGGGAGCTGGCCGCGCCGTGGTCGGACATGGCCCTGAACGAGGCACGGTCACGACTGTTCGTGGCAGCGCTCGAGCTCCACAAGGAGTTCCTCGCGCAGGTGCCGAAACAGATGCGTCAGAGCATGCATGGGGCGATGGACGTCGTCGCAGGGAACGCGCCACACGACCTGGATCCGGCGGCCGTCGCCGACGCGTGGCGCACATTGTTCTTCGTCGTCCCGCTCGTGTCGACGACGTTCGCCTCCTTCGACCGGGTATTCCGTGGGCTCGGACGTGAAGCCCTCGGCTGGTTGCTCATCGACGAAGCCGGCCAGGCGACACCGCAGAACCCGGTCGGTGCGATCTGGAGGTCGCGACGGACCGTCGTCGTGGGCGACCCGCTACAACTTGAACCTGTGGTGACTCTGCCGTTCCGGGCACAGCAGGCGGTGCGGGGTGCGTTCGGCGTGGACGAACGGTGGTTGCCTGGGCGGTCGTCGACGCAGTCCATCGCCGACCGTCTCACTCGGTGGGGAACGACCTTGCGAGGCGACGACGAACCGATCTGGGTGGGTGCGCCCCTGCGTGTGCACCGGCGCTGTGCCGAGCCGATGTTCTCTGTCGTCAACACCATCGCATACGGCGGCACGATGATCCACGGAGGGAATCCGCAGCCGGACGGTGATCTGCCGCCGTCGCAGTGGTACGACGTGACCGGGACGTCGAACGGCCACTTCGTGCAGGCCGAACACGACCGACTCGTCGAACTTCTCGAGGACCTGGTGAGCAGGGAACATCCGATGGACGACGTGATCGTGCTCAGTCCCTTCCGGGACGTCGCGCGGCGCCTCGCGGGATTGCGTTCCCGGTACGACGGGATCACCGCCGGAACCGTGCACACCGCACAGGGACGGGAGGCGAAGGTCGTCGTCCTGGTGTTGGGAGGCGACCCGGCCCGTGAAGGCGCGAAGCGGTGGGCGTCGTCGAAGCCGAACCTTGTAAACGTCGCCGTGAGCAGGGCGAAGCAGCGCCTGTATGTGATCGGGGATCGTGCGGCGTGGTCGCGGCACCCGCGGTTCGATGTGCTCGCGCGGGAATTGGATCGTCACGCGGAGTGCAGTCGGTGACGTCGCCAGAACCGAAGTAGTCCCGGCCTTCCGGAAGAAGCATGCAACGCGAAGGTGAGCGCCGCAATCCGGATCCGACACGTCAAGGCGCCTTACGTTCGGACGCTGCGACGGGTTGCCGGCGGGCGTGCTGTTCGTCGAAGACGGTATGGGATGGGAGCGTGCCTTCGTTCGACGCATGCCGGTGCCGTCGTCGAAAGGGTGCTCGACGACGACCGGGAAAACTGGCTGCGAAAGGCTACCCCTACGAGGGGTGCGGAACCATGGCGAAGAAGTTCGGCTGATTTCGGGTCTTCTCGCGTCCATGGGGTGTTGAATTTGTAGCTGGGGGCCCGAACAGGAGGCACTCATGAAGCGCGCAGCGTTGCTCCTCGTAGCACTGTTGACTGCAGCATTCGCTCTGATCGCATGCGGGTCCGATACCGACTCGTCGACGGTCACCACGACCCCGGCCGACGACACCGGTAACGCCGAAGCCGTGATGATCGTCATCAAGGACTTCGCATTCGAGATCCCGGATTCGGTCGGCCCGGGCACCACAGTCACCGTGCGGAACGACGACCAGGTCGAGCACAGCGTCACGGCCCGCGACGACACCTTCGACGTCGAGGTCGAGGCCGGCGAGACGGTCACGTTCACCGCGCCGGAGGAGTCTGGTACCTACGACATCTACTGCACCTACCATCCAGAGATGACCGGACAGCTCACCGTCGGCTGACCGCGCCACGGGCTTACCACCCGATTGTCGACAGGTACTACCGCAACACCCGGGTGGGTCGAAAGTCCTCAATCTTTTCGCTGCACGACCCAAGCGCCGGCGTCGGAAGACCTTCGTGCCGCATCAGTACTGGGCTGCCTGTCCGAGTGCGGCACCGCACGGGTTGCGTAGAAAACCACTGTGATCAGGCACGGAGCCACCCGACCTGGCTGTGTGAACGTGGGCGCCGATAATCTGCACGAACGTACCGAAACCGCCCCTCACCAGCGCAAATCAGGAATTTACCTAGGTGGCCGCGATCACGATTGTGATGTAGAACTGGTTCCAGGGGCTAACAGGTTGTGATCTATCGCAAATTCAGGGGCCGATAGACACACACCACACACATGCCACACCCACAGTTCCCAGGGGGACCGGACCGTTCTTGATCCGGCTGGGATTTCGGAAAGGCCGAAGAACTTGCAGCTGCTGATGCCACAGACCGACTTGCGCATGGACACGCACATGAACCACGCGGAACCGTCGGACTCCCGATTTCGGTCGCACACGGTCATCGCCCTAGGCTCCGGTGTCCCGGCCGGCGCACCCATGTTGGTGCTGACCGGCTCACTCGCCCTGTGCGCGCTGATCGCCGTGCTCACCGTCGCCTGCGTCGGCCTCGCTGCCCTCATGATCTGACCGTCATGCAGCGTTCCTGCTGTATCGCAGTCGAAACATGCTTGAAAACAGAGGAATTCACGTATGAATACATCGCGCACACCGCGATCTCCCCACCGTGTGGCGACTGGTGGACCGATGAGCACCACGGAGATCAAGGCTCGCATCGAGGCCATGTACGCACACGACGACACCCCGCCTCGTACCGGCCGGCCGACGCGCAAAGACAGGAACTCGGGGCGAGGAAAGAACGCGGCGTGAACACCCCCGCCCACACACTGGCCCTGCTGGCCGCCGGACTCGCCGGGACCGTAGCGCTGCAGGGGGCGCTACGGTCCCGGCGTCTCGACCCGCGCCGACGTTCCTTCCGGCTCGGCGAACGCACTCTGCGCCCCTGCTACCCGGCCGAACGCGACGCGTGATCCGCTCGTCGAACGAGACGGGCCGGCCCGTGCTCGACACGGAAACCGAACAACACGGCGGGCGCTTCGGGACGCCTGCTGACACCGAAGATGGAGGTCGGAAGCGTGACGCAGGGCATCGTGAAGTGGTTCAACAACTCGAAGGGATTCGGATTCATCACCCCGGCCGACGGTAGCGCCGAGATATTCGTGCACTATTCGGAGATTGCGGGTAACGGCTTCACGACGCTGGAAGACAACCAGCAGGTCGAATACGAGATCGGCTACGGAGTGACAGGTCCCCAGGCCCAGAATGTGCGGACACTCCGACGGAACTCCCGCTGACAGAAACGCGGATTGATCGAGACAGACCCGACTGCCATAGTGCGCGAAACTATCGTTTCGTAACGAAGGAGCGCCATGCAGGTCGGTCTGAACATTCTCGGAGCTGAGAACCTCTACGGCGGCGCGATCCGTCCGGTGCTGGAGTTGGCTGCGCGCGCTGATCGCGCAGGAATCGACGTGATCACCACCGGAGACCACCTCGGTTTCAACGCGACCGCCCACGCGGAACGACGACGGACACACAACTTTCCGTTCCCGCTGGAACATGATTGGTACGAGCCTCTCTCGCTTCTCTCCTCGGTCGCCGCGGTGACCGAGCGGGTACTGCTGAATGTGTCGGTGCTGATCGCGACGGTGCGTCCGCCGGTATTGCTGGCCAAGCAGATCGCCACACTCGACGCGATCTCCGGTGGCCGCGCCGCAATCGGTATGGGTGTCGGCTGGCAGGAGGCCGAGTACACGGCCACCAACATGCCGTTCGACGCCCGATTCGGACGCATGGAAGACACCGTCCGAGCGTGCCGCGAGCTCTGGACGAAGGCGCCCGCAACCTTCCAGGGGCGCGAGTTCGCGTTCGAGGAGTTCCACTCGCTGCCCTTCCCGGTTCAGGAGCGGGTGCCGGTGATCTTCGGATTCGGACCGAGTAAGCGTAATTTCGATCGTATTGCTCGTGTTGCGGATGGATGGACCGTCAATCCCGCAGACATGCAGTCGTTCTCGGACAGCGTGGCACTGCTGCGCGACACGTTCGAGGAACATGGACGCGATCCGCGCTCGCCCATCGTTCAGGTGTCGGTGACGCCCGAACGACGGGACGACGGCACCGTCGATTACGGCGCGACCGCAGACAAGGCTCGCATGTGGCGCGACGCCGGCGCCACCATAGCGGTGTTCCGGCCGACGAGTTTCTGCGCAGCGGACGACGACGTAGTGCAGCTGATCGACTGGGCGGTGGACCTCAAGAACGAGCGCTCGCGCCATCGCTCAGACCTCGCGGCTCAGCCGTAGCACGCGTTTTCCCATCTCGTCACACAGCGTACGAATGCTGAGTAGCGCGACGCCCGACCGAAGGACCAATCACGTCAAGCCGATATTCGTGTGGGCCGGTATCGCAGGGCGGCCGCCCCCGACCGGAGCTCATGGCGATCCACGAGCTCGAGCTGGATGCGCTCGCGCAGACCCGCGAGCAACGTCGGCCCGTGTCCGGCAAGGACCGGCTGCACAACGAAGATGTACTCGTCGATCAACCCCAGATCTGCCAACGCCAGGGGGAGCGTCACGCCACCCATGAGAATGCCCTCGCCTGGCTCCTGCTTGAGCCGCTGAACCGCTTGCCCCAGGTCGCCTTGCACCAGTTCAGCATTCCAGTCGACCCCGGTCAGCGTGCTCGACACGACGTACTTCTTCGCGCGGTCGATGGTCTCGGCGAACGGGATCTCCCACTCATCCATCCAGTCAGGCCATGTTCCCGTGGCCGGCTTCCGCCACGCCGACTCCATCATCTCGTAGGTCACCCGGCCGTACAGCAGGGCATCGGCTCGTTCCATCTCATCGGTCCAGTAGCGCATCGATTCCGCGTCAGGGGGAAGCCCTGCCTCGTGATGGCAGCAGCCGTCGAGCGTGACGTTGATCGAGTATCGAAGTGGTCTCATCTCGTTGCTCTCCCTTGATGCGCGCAGGGCGTCTTCACCGGACAGCATTATGACTACTGTCGGCGCCATTTCTCATCGGCGGTGAGTGCTTGCACGCCGATCCTGTCGGGAACATTCTGTCGGACAGGGTGATTCATCGAGACGGCTACTGCCGCATCGGCTCAGATGTCGTCGGCGTGGGTGCGGTAGTGGGCCGCCGTGGAGTGAGTCGCGCGACGAACTTTTTACTGTTTCGCCGGTTACTGCGACAACTGGGACAAGCTCGACAATTATATATGTACGACGGGTGCGCCGACAGCGTTGGTGTGCGATGCGATCATGCTCGGAGTGCGCGTGCTTCCGCCGCTGAACATCGCTGATCTTGTTCCGCATCGCCTCAATGCTTGATGCAGTCGCGCCGAGGGCTCGCTCCGCACGTCGGATCACGTCCCGGTCGGTTCTTCGCCACTTCATCCGACGACGGACATCACCCCACCTGGTCCCCGGGCGGGAGTCGCGTCCGAGACAGGCTGCCCTCCATGCCCCCAGTCAGCTTCCCCGCCCGGCCGGTCCGGCGTTGTGCCGGCGCCGTGTTCACCGCCGCTGTCCTGCTCGCCGGGACGGCGGCCGGGGTCGGCACAGCGGCCGCACAGCCAGCGGCCCCGATGGTGGTTCCCTTGCCGTCGGCCGACCCGTTCTACACGTGGGACGGACCGCTCGACGACGTCGCACCCGGTTCGGTGCTGGACACCCGGACGATGCCCTACGGATTCCATGATCAGGCCACACCGATCACGAGCACCCAGGTGCTCTATCGGACCACCGACCAGTTCGACCGCCCGACCACGACAGTCGCGACGATCCTGCGGCCGTTGGCGCCCGGCCCGGCAAAGCTGATTTCCTATCACATGGCGTACGACGCGCTCGGGTCCGAATGCGATCCGTCGTACACCCTCACCGGGAACGGCACCTACAGTCAGGCGGGCACGTTCGAACAGGGCGTGATCACCGGCTATCTGACTTCCGGATACTCGGTGGTGGTCCCCGACTACGAGGGCCCCGATCTCGAGTGGACCATCGGACGCCAGTCGGCCTACGCGGCACTCGACGGGATTCGCGCCGCAGAATCGGTGCTGGGGCTTCCCGCGTCGACGCCGGTGGGGTTGGCCGGCTACTCCGGCGGTTCGGTGCCCACCCAGTGGGGTGCGGAGGTCGCGCCGGCGTACGCGTCCGAGTTGAACATCGTCGGCGCAGCTGCCGGTGGCCTGCCCGTGAACCTGGCCCACAACCTGCCCTACGTCAGCGGCAGCAAGGACTGGGCCGGTGTCATCCCGGCGCTGATCGTCGCCTACCAGCGCACCTACGGTCTCGACACCACCACGTTCCTCAACCCGCACGGGCAGGAGATCGTGGACACGGTCAGCTCTCAGTGCATCAACGCGTTCGCCTCCGACTACCCGGGCCTGACCGACACCGAGATGCTTCAAGCCCCCTACACGTCGCTGCTCGAGATCTCCGGCATCGTCCGCGCCATCAACGACAACATCATGGGCACGGCGGGCACTCCGCGGGTGCCGATGCTGTTGGCGGTCGGAGACGTCGACGGTACCGGCGATTCGGTGATGATCACCGGCGATGTCGAAGGGTTGGCGCACGAATACTGCGAGCGTGGTGTTGCCGTCACCTACGCGCAGTACGACCGTCTTTCGCACAGCGACGCGTTCCTGCCGTTCCAGGCGCAGACGGCACAGTTCTTCACCGATCGTTTCGCCGGTGCAGCCCCCACAGACAACTGCGCATTGGTGGGGCCCGGCAACGACCTCGCCCCCACTCCGGTTCCGTGACCGCCAGAGATCCCCGCACACCTCGGCCGTACCCACCATCCGTCCGGAAAGGACTGCAGTGCCATGCCTGATAATTCACCCAAGAATTTGAATCCGTTGTCGATCTTCGTCGGCTTCGTTCCCTGGATCGTGTTCACCCTGGTTGCCCAGCGACTGGCCGCGGACGGCGTCGCCTGGAGCGCACTGCTGGCTGCTGTGATGAGCCTCGTGTTCGTCATTTACGGGCGACGCACGTCAAGCCCCACGCAGATCGAGATGTACTCCCTCGTCCTGTTCACCGTGATCGCTGTGGTCGGGTTCATCGGCGACCACCGAGTGGACCAGTGGCTGTACGAGTGGGGACGTCCGCTGGTCGGTGTGGTCCTCGGTCTGGCCGTGTTGGCAACCTCGTCCATCCGCCCGTTCACCGCCGAGTACGCCAAGAAATCGACGCCCCGCGAATACTGGGGCTCGCCGCTGTTCCGGCGGATCAACCTGGTCCTGTCCGCGGCGTGGGGTGTCGCCATCACCTTGATGGGGGCAGCGGCCGTGCTCGTCACCGCCCTGGACGCCCACGCCACGGGCACCGACAGCCCGTACCTACTCGACTTCTTCCTGAACTGGGCAGTCCCGATCGGCCTGATCGTCTGGATGATCCACTTCACGAACACCTACCCCGACCGCGCCGAACGAGATGCGGAGGAGCCGAGCACTACCGCCTGAAAAGCGGACGGCGAGCACAGGCGGACGGGACGTCTGGTTGCTGCTGTGCGCGCGGTCACGACGATCTACCCTCTCTTGCACACAGCTCCCGGCAGTCACCGGGCCAGGTCTCAGGTGTGGGTGCACGTGCTGCCTGGCATCATGCCGAGGTGACGCAAATTCGGCTCCTCGCGACAGACCTCGACGGCACCCTTCTTCGGTCCGACCGCACGATCTCGCCTCGCACCGCCCAAGCCATGGAAGACGCGCGACGGTCGGGTGTCGAGGTGGTGTGGGCGACCGCTCGCGCTCGGCATTCGGTGCACGAGCTGGCGCAGTCGTGCGGATTCCGCGGCAAGGCTATCTGCGCGAACGGCGCGGTGGTCCTCGATCTGGCCGATGGAACTCCGGTGATCACGGCGACCACGACGATCGCGGTGGCGGCGGCCGCGGCGGCGATGGACCGGGTGCGGACGCTGATTCCCGGTGTCGTGTTCGCGAACGTCGGACCCACTCGCTTCGTCGCCGAGCGGGCATACGCGGCGCTGTGTGAGTACGCCGACCACCACCGGCATCCGCACGAGATGGCACTGTCGGAAATGCTGCCCGACATCGATGAGCCGATGGTGAAGATCGTCGCCCGACATCCGGAGGTTCCCAGCGCGGAGCTGTACCGGGTGGCAGTGGCTGCGGGTGTCGACGGCGTCGAGCTGACGCACTCCGGTGCGCCGTACGTCGAGATGGCGGCGTCCGGTGTCTCCAAGGCGAGTGCGCTTGCCGAGCTCTGTGCGGTCGACGGGATCGGTGCCGAGGAGGTGGCCGTCGCCGGCGACGCCATCAACGACGTCCCGATGCTGTTGTGGGCGGGCACGGCACTGTGCCCGTCCAACGCGATGCCGGAAGTCCTCGCGCTCGCCGACCACGTCCTGCCGAGTAACGACGAGGACGGTGTCGCCGGCTATCTGGAGAAGCTTGCAGGAGATGCACTCGATTCTGCTGCTGTACACAGTGATTGGTGATCTCCTCGGCGAGCTACCTTCGCCGAGCCGTGCCCTACGTCGCGTCGAGTTCTGCCGCGCGAAGATGCAGCGCGTGCCGGTCGATCTTGCCGACGTGGTTGCGCGGCAGGCCGGTCACGAACGTCCAGCGATCGGGCACCTTGTAGGCCGCCAGCCGCTCGGTTGCGAAGGCCCACAGGTCGGCTTCGGTGGGCGGGTCGGCGAGGCCGTGCTTTAGTTCGACGAACGCGTGCACGAGCGACCCGAGTCGCGCGTCGGGCGTGCCGACGACCCCGCACAGCTCGACGCCGGGACTCGCCTCGAGCACATCCTCCACTTCACCGGGGGCGATGTTGGAGCCGCCCTTGATGATGATCTCTTTGATGCGCCCCTGAAAGTGCAGGTAGCGATCGGCGTCGCGGCTGCCGAGGTCTCCGGTGCGCAGCCAGTCGCCGACGAATGTTGCCGCGGTGTGCTCGGGGTCGTCCCAGTACCCGGTCATCACCGAGTCGCTACGCACCCAGATCTCGCCGGTTTCGCCGAGTGCGGCATCCAGCACTTGCGAACCGTCGGTGTCATCCGCAGTGGGGGCTGCCGCGACGATGCGCACTTCGACGCCGGCGCGGGGAAGGCCGAACGAGCCACGTTCGACCAGCCCGAACGGCGGGTTCATGCTCACGGCTTCGCACTCGGTGAGCCCGTAGAGCTGGTTGAGCTGCAGGTCGGCGACCTTCGCGAACTCGTCGTAGAGGTCCGACGACATTTGATCGCCGCCGCACGCGACCTCCCGGAAGCTCCCGAAGTCCACGCTCGTCGCGCGCGGGTCGACCACGGCGTCGAGTAGCTGCGCGGGCAGCAGCACGGTGCGCGTGGGCCGGTGCGTGTTCACTGCGTCGAGGAACAGCCCCGGATCGCTCTCGGCGAGGATCACCACGGTGCCCCCTGCGTGCAGGGTCGGAAACGTCACGCCGATCGCGGCTCCGGCGTGGCAGATCGCAGTGGCCGCCAGCGAGATGTCGTCGGCGTCCAGCTGCTGTGTTGTCACGCGGCTTGCCACGGTCGCTCCGATCGAGCGATGCGTGTGGGTGACGCCCTTCGGCTTGCCCGTGCTGCCCGAGGTGTAGAGGATCATCGCGGGATCGTCGTCGTCGACCTCGGACCGTACGACCGAATCGGATGCCGCGGCGACCACATCGCTCCACCGGTTCGGCGCGTCCGGTGCTGCGTCGCCGCCGTACACGTACATCCCGATGAGGCTTGGCGCCTGCTCGGGCACGTCCTTCACGATCGGCAGCAGTGCCTCGTCGGCGATCAGCAACTTCGCCGTGCAGTGGTTGACGGCGAAGACGACCTCGTCGGTCTGGAACCGGTGGTTCAGCGGTACCGCGATCGCACCGATGCGAAAACACGCGAAGTACAACTCGACGTACTCCCACCGGTTGCGCATGAAGATCGCCACGCGATCGCCGCGGCCGATCCCGAGCGAGAGCAGGCCCCGGGCCGAACGTTCGATCGCGTCGTGCAGCTCCCGATATGACAGCACCGTGTCCTCGAATATGAGGGCGGGTTTGTCGGGAGTGGCGGCAAGCGCGTCCTGCATCAGGCGGCTGAGCAGCATACATGCCAATGTATCAGCGGGTTGCGCAGGGGCATACCGTGCTCTCGTCGGCGATGGTCGGGAAGTGGCCCGTACTCGAGACATCACACTTGGTTATTCGATTGAGACGTCGATTTGTAACGACGTTCAACCAGGACACGTAGAAGCCGTTCAGAGCGTGCACATCAGCGTCCTCGGTGGGTGATCGCCAATCCGACGGCAGAAGCGGGGATGGAGCGGTTCTGTCGGGTGCAAGGTAGCCTCGGGGTTGCCGAGGACATTCGAATATGTGCGGTCAGCCATGTCGTCCTCGATGCGTAACCCGGCCGGAAGTCGAAAGGCCGAGAACTGGAGCGCCACCATGGCGTCGAACCCGACCGACATGCTGAACCCGGTGCGCGCACCGGAATCAACGGTGTCCTGCACGGCATGTCCACACACCTTGGATTCCCACGACGCGCTCGGTATTCGCTTTTGCGGCGTGACCTCGGACCGACACCTCGACCGAAAGTGCATTTGCTCTGGCGAAGCACAGACTGCGCAGCACTACACCCGCTACTGAATGAGAAGGCCACCTGGCGTACCGGTCAGGCAGGTTCAAGAAGTGTCGCCGTGGGTAGACCGCTCTACAAGGTAGTCGTGTGCGATGGAGCCGCGCACTGCCGAGAGAGCGAACGGAGGCGCTGTGAAAGTCGGATACAAATTGTTCGCGGAGGCGTATTCACCGATCGAGCTGGTTCGGCAGGCGGTGCGTGCGGAGGAGGCCGGCTTCGATTTCGTCGAGATCAGCGACCACTATCATCCGTGGCTGCACGATCAGGGACACTCGGGGTTTGCGTGGTCGATACTGGGGTCGATTGCCGCGAAGACCTCGACACTCGGCCTGGCCACCGGCGTGACCTGTCCGTTCATTCGCTATCACCCCTCGATCGTCGCGCAGGCCGCGGCGACGACAGCGCTGTTGTCCGAGGGAAGGTTCGTGCTCGGCCTGGGAAGCGGCGAGCGGCTCAACGAACACGTGGTGGCGCGAGGCTGGCCGGCCGCCGCGACACGGACGGAAATGCTTCGCGAGTCGATCGAGGTGATCCGTTTGTTGTGGAGCGGCGGTTACCACAGCTACGACGGACGCCACATTCAGCTCGAAGACGCGCGCGTGTTCGATCTTCCCGACGAGCTCCCACCGATCGTGGTCGCGGGTTCGGGCGGGCCGGCAGTGAAGCTCGCCGCAGAGCTGGGTGACGGACTGTTCACCACCGATGCGGATCGCGATCTGGTCGACAAATACAAGAAGGCCGGTGGTGAGGGGCCGCGCTATGCCGAGGTGTCGTTGTCGTGGGCTCCGACGGAAGAAGCAGCGCTGAAGTCGGCCCACACTCTGTTCCGCTTCTCGGCAACCGGATGGAAGGTTCAGGCGGAATTGCCGAATCCGGTCAATTTCGAGGCCGCCTCGTCTGTTGTTCGTGAAGCGGACATAGCCGAGAGCTTCGCCTACGGTCCCGATGTGCAACGCCACCTGGAGAAGATCCGAACCTATGCGGACGCCGGATTCGACCATCTCGCCCTTGTGAATGCCGGGCCGGACGTCGACGGGTTCTTCCGCTTCTACGCGGACGAACTCGCACCGGCGCTGTCGAAGGATATCCACGAATGACGACCCCACGACGGGCTTCGCCGCAGCAGTGACCACCATCGCCGCCGCAGACGTGAAGGATGAAGGCGCGAGCCCGAACCGCCACGGGGATGCCCGTGCATGTAGTGGAATCGGGTGGAACGCACCCGAGTCCGAAGGAGATTCCGACATGCGTCCCACCGGTCTCACCGCAAACCTGAACGTCCCGAGCATCGAGGAAGCCCGCAGTTTCTACACCGACTATCTCGGTCTTTCCGTCGAGGAGATGAATCTGGGATGGGTCGCCCGGTTCACCACCCCGGACGGGCGCGCCACCGTGCAACTGGTGAGCAGCGATGAGACTGCGCCCGTGGATTCCGCATTGTCCATCCACGTCGGCGACGAGGTGGAGGCCGCCTACGAGGACGCGCAACGGCGCGGGTTCGAAATCGTGTACCCGCTGACGACGGAGCCATGGGGCGTGCGGCGATTCTTCGTGCGCGCGCCGGACGGCACCGTTGTCAACATCGTGAGCCACTCGGACGACGATCAATAGCTTGTCGGCGGCATCGACCCCGCTGCGTCAATCGGCTGCGTCGGGACCCGCCACCGGTGACGCCCTGTATTGCCGAGCGGTCTTGATCAGACCCGCCGCCACGATGACCTGACCGACCATGAGCGCCGTGGGCAACAGCAGCAATTCCCAGCCCGTCGAGGCGAAGCCGAACGCCCACACAACGATGACAAGCGCCAGCACCACCGTCGTCACCTGGCCGATGGTCATGAGGGCCGTCGCCGGCCCGTGAGTGCGCCGCCCGAGGGCACCGGCCACCCCGACGATGGCTCCGATGAGCGAACAGGGCAACCCGATCAGAGTCGGGAGCACCACCATGTACTCGACACTGCCCCCGACCTCGACCACTCCGGAGGCGACGAGCTGCGGAACGACGAAAAGCAGGATCGGCACCGCGCAGAGCGCAGAGATCGTCGACACAACCGGGAGGAGCCGCATGGGATCAACGTACTCGGATCAGGGACTGCACTGACAACAGGCGTGACGATTCGGTTCCTGTCTGGAGGTGGGACCGCGGCGTTGACGGACTTCACGTTCCACGCCGAGACCGTGACACGACGTGAGTCACTGCGATCGCGCGCTCGTGCAGACTGCCGAGGATCAAGGTGCCGTCGTGTTCGACGACTCCGGTGACCATGGCGTAGTCGGCTCCGTCCTGCTGCAGGTCGTGGACGATCGAACCGTCCGCTGCTACCCCCAGCACCCACGCGGTGCGGGCGGGGGCGGGCAAGAGCCGGTCGGGCAGCATCCACAACGCTCTGCGTAGGATGCCCGGAAGTGGAAGTGGAGTGTCCAGCACAGGGTTTCGTGGTGACGCGAGAGTAACCCAGATCAGTCCGTCGCTGCCGAGGGCGATGTTGTCGGGGAAGCCGGGCAGGTTGTCCACCAGTGTTTCCCGGGTGCCGGCTTCGGGGCCGCGCAGCCAGTAGCGGTTGAGTCGGTAGGCGGCAGTTTCTGCGACGATCAACGCCGAGCGGTCGGGCGTGAACGTCACGCCATTGGCGAACTGCAAACCGTCGAGCAGTGTCTCCACTTCGCCCTCGGGTGACAGGCGGAACAAGCGGCCGGTGCCGGAGTGTTCGACCAGATCGCCCTTCCACTGCTCCAGCGGCCAGCGACGCGAGGATGCGGTGAAGTAGATCGTTCCGTCATCCGGGTCGGCCACCACATTGCTCGCGAAGTTCAGTGGCTCGTTGTCGACCGTGTCGACCAACACCGTGACCGAATGTCCAGGACCGGGCCAGTGCAGAAGTCCGCGCTCGGCATCGCAGATGAGCAGCGACCCGTCCGCGCCGGCGTGGAGGCCCAGTGGGCGACCGCCTGTGTCGAGCACGGCGGTGACCTCCTCGGTGTCGATGTCGACGCGCAGAATCTCGCCGGTATCGATACCGGTGTAGATGCATCCGTCTGCACCGAGAACGACGTCTTCGGGGCCGGCGCCTGGCAGCGCGATCTGCCGAGCAGGGGGAAGTGGAGGTGTGCTTGATTTCCTCCTTGCTCGCTGTGGTGCCGGGGGTGGTGCCCAGCGGCGAGGCCGTAGACGTGTGGAGGAACGGGAAACTGCGGTCATGTCATCTCCAACTCCGACGGCGCACGCGAGGTGAACGTGATGGTACGGCGCTCATTACACATACATGTCGATCGGCAGTGTCGGCGCGTTGCTCTCGAGCTGCGTATCCGCGGAGGTCGTCATCCCCGCCGCATGATGCTCTCGGTCACCGTGCCCACCGTCTCCTGTAGCAACCGGACCCATTGTTGCTCCTCGGGTACAGCCGCTCCGACGATCCCGAGCGCCGCGGACATCCGCCCCGACGGTCCACGAATCCCGATGGCAACGCCGTAGCGTCCGTATCGGTATTCCTCGCGTTCCCCCGCGATGCCGGTGTGACGGGTCCGGGCCAGCGGCGCGGACAGTGCGGCGGTGTCGAGTGTGTAGCGGGTGTAGCGCTCGGTGACGGCCGCAGGTGGATCTCCCGCGGCGAGGAACACCTTGCCGACCGCGGTCGCGTGCAGGGGAAACCTGTCGCCGATCTCGACAGCAGTGCGGTCGCGCCGCGGGCCGAGGGCCCGGTCGACGATCACCACCGCACCTCCGACGGCTGCGCCCAGCACAACGGTGCGGCTACTGACAGCGGCGAGACCCCTTAGGTGCCATGTGGTTTCCCGTTGGATGCGCTGGACGCAGGGAGCGTGCGATCCGATCGCCCACATTCGCATGCCGACGCGGTAACTGCCGTCCTCGAGACGGTCGAGCGCGCCCCAGTCCACCAGTTCGCGGACCATCCGCAGCGTGGTCGCCGACGACAGGCCGCACCGCCGCGCGATCTCGTTGAGTCGCAGCGGCGACGAGGAGTCCTCGAACGCTTCGAGAACGCTGAACAGACGTCGGGCAACGCCCGTTCGGGTGGCGCTGGTCATGTGCTCGACCTCCGTGACATGGACAACACGATTTCAACCAATGAAATCCGAACGTAGACCAGTACCGCCCGGACGCGAAGAGTTCTGCTCACAGCATTCGTCCACCTCAGAAAGATCCGAAGCCCATGTCTGCTTCTCGAATCGTGCGCGCGGCGGGTACGGTCCTCGCCGCGAGTATCACTGCGTCCGGCCTCGCCGCCTGCTCCGACGACTCAACCGGCCCACGCTCGCTGCGGATCGCACTTTCCGCGGACCCGCAATGCCTGGACCCACATCAGGCCCCATACACCGAATCCCTGCATGTGGGACGGCAACTGGTCGCCAACCTCACCGACCAGGACTCGCAGACCGGCGAGATCATCCCCTGGATCGCCACCGACTGGTCGGTATCCGATGACGCCACTCACTTCCGGTTCACCCTCCGCGACGACGCCACCTTCAGCGACGGCACACCGATCGACGCGGCGGCCGTGGCCGCGAACTTCGAGGATCTACGCGACCTCGGTGCGAAATCCCCGTTCGGGCTCTCGTATGTCAGCAGTCTGCGGAGCATCGAGACTCCCGATACCCGCACCGTCGAGTTCTCGTTCGACGTACCGAACGCACAGTTCCTGCAGGCCACCTCGATGGTGACCACCGGGCTGCTCGCACCGGCGACACTCGACACGAGCCCGGAGGAGCGATGCACCGGGAAGCTGATCGGCTCGGGCCCGTTCGTACTGGACGAGTACGCCCCGAACGCGTCGGCAACCTTGTCGTCCCGCGCCGACTACAGCTGGCCCGGGGCGACCGCGACGCACTCCGGCGCCGCGGCGATCGAACGACTCGACTTCACGGTCATGACCGAGTCGGGGGTGCGGTCGGGGGCGTTACAGACCGCCCAGATCGATGTCGATACCGATGTTCAGGCGCAGGACGAGGCGGCGCTGTCCGACGCGGGCATCGCAGTGTTCGCGCGTCCTCGCCCCGGCATCGTCTACACACTCCTCGCGAACGACCAGAGCCCCGCACTGTCGGATCCCGCAGTGCGACGCGCGGTCGGCCACGCGATCGATCGACCGGAACTGGCCTCGGTACTGTCGCAGCACGAGAACTACGCCACCAGTGTGCTGTCCGCAGCGACACCCGGCTACGTTGACCTGTCCACCGAGCTCGCCTACGACCCGGATCGGGCGGCCGCCGACCTCGATGCTGCGGGTTGGCTGCCGGGACCGGACGGCATCCGTGTCCGTGAGGGGCACCCGTTGACGCTGCGTCTGGTGTTCGCGGCGACCGAGACCCGCTCGGACGTGTACGAGATCGTGCAGCAGCAGTTGGCCCGCGTGGGCGTGGACCTCCAGCTGGTGCCGCTCCACACGGGGGCGAATCTGGAAGCGCAGAACAACGGTGACTACGACTTCGTGTGCTGGGCGGTGACGCGACCCGACCCGGAGGTGCTGAACACCGTGTTCTCGTCGGCGAGTGCGGGCAACCCCACCCGGCGCACCGAGCCCGGCCGTATCGATGAACTGCTCGACCAGCTGGGAGGCGTCACAGAAGCGTCGTTGCGTCAACGTCTCACCGACGAAGCCGCGCTCGAGGTGATCGACCAGGGATATGCCATACCTCTGGTCGAGCAATCCGCTGTTGTCGGCACATCCGCGTCGGTCGACGGCATCGTGCTCGATGCGTCGAGCCGACCCCTCTTCTACGGAGCGAGGTTCGCATCATGACCGGATGGAACGACTGGGCCGGCGGTGTGCCGGTGACTGCGGCGGAATTCGTCCGCAGCGCAGGCGCCCTCATCGGCGCGGTGCTGGTGCAGGTCCCCGGCGAGCAGGTGCGGAGGGATCTCCTCGCAGGCCTCGCCGCGTCGCTGGCCACCGATGGGCGTGAGTCGGTTCTCGGAGTCGAGCATTTCGAGCGCACCGGTGACGACCGTCGACGGGAACTGGCGCGGCAGGCTCGCGTGATCGGTTCCGGCATCACGAATCTCGCCGAGCAAACCACGGTTCCGGTGGGCGGAGTGGTGTTGCGTAGCAACTGTGAGGGGCATGTGTGGACGCCGGCCGCAGCCGCGCACCTCACCGGGACGCCGCACGCTCCGGTGGTGATGCAGCTGTACAACGAATGGCTGCACCAACTGGTGCTCCTCCGCGACGCGCTGCTGCCGTTCCGTAACTGGGAGCAGGTGCGGCTGCGGGTCGACGAGCATGGTCTGCGCCGTATCGAGGATCCGCGTCGCGCGTTTCTGGCGGACTACCTCACCCGCTCTCCCCGACACGACGCGGTCGTGCGGTTCGCGGCGTCGTCGGTATCGGAGGTTCGGATTCCGCAACGAGCCTACGGCTTCCGCGTCGAGGACGGTATGGCGCTGTCCTCGGTGGTGACGGGTTCGCCGCTCCACTCGCCGCGCGGCCTGCTCGACTGGTCCGATGCCGCAGACGGTGAGCCGACCGCGTTCGTGCCGGCCCTCGATGACTACCTGGCAGTCCCTACTACCGACCCGGCGCGATCCGAACGGCCGAGGCGGCTGGAGCACTTGCTCGTGGAGACGGACGACAGTGCCGGGCGCTCACGACTGACGCTGCGATCCGATGACGCGCCGGACGTCGATCTCGGTCAGGCGCTGCGCGGACACCGGTACGCGTACTGTGCCATCGGCGGAGAGCCGCACGCACCCGGTGCCGGCGTTTCCCGCTACACGGCATCCCAGGTGCTGACCTCCGACTGCCTCGTCGACTTCCCTCCCGGAACACATCTCATCGACAACGTGCCGGACCACACCGCCCTGGCCGTCCTGGGAAAGATAGTGCCGCACAATATAGTTCTGTGGGACGGTCGTGACTGGGCGCGGGCAGTGGGTTCGGGGAAGGCCGGTCCGCCCCGGGTCGTGATGCGTGTCGTGTGATTGTTCGTCCGATGTCAGTGCGACGGCAAGTCCTCAAAGGCATCGAACCTGGTCGGTGAGCGTCGCTGATTGCCGGTCGGGCTCTGTGTCCTGAGGCCCTGGGTGGCCGAACCGGACGTGAACACCTCTGCGGTGGCACTGTCGAACAACCGCATGGTGTCGGAGATGAAGGCTCGCCGCGTCACTCCCGTCGCGCGTAGGGCGGACCCGTGGTCGAATGCGACGACCACCGCAACAGCACGCGCGAGGACGCGCCAGCCTTGCACAACCGCCATGCGGACCGGTGCTGATGTATGAGCGAATCCGACACGCAGGCGATGGCACTGGAACGGGACGTGGTGGTACTCGTCGTCGAGGATTCGCTCCGACACGTCGACCAGCAGCGCGTCGTCTCCGCCCTCGGCGAGGGCACGGTAATAGCGCAGCGCGACGACCTCGGCGATGGTCAGGACCATGAGTTCGAGCCGTAGACCCATCAGCCGGCGGAGCTGCACGAAAGTGGTGTCGGACCAGTGCCGGCCAATTGTCGGAATGCCGCCGGATTGCAGAAGCGACTCCAGCATCCGCGCATGGTTCTGCTCCTCGGCGACGAACAGTCGCACAGCGGCGGCATAGCCGGGGTCTCCTGCGGCATCGGCCTTTGCGATCAGGTGGGCTCCGTCGCCACTCTCTCCGACCTGGAACTTCTGCAGACTCCGCGCCACCGCAGGATGCAGACGGCAGTCGTGGGACCAGTCCGGCTCGGGTGTAACGGCGCGCCGCGACGCTCTTGCCGTGAAGTCGGCGTACCAGGTCTCCATGAAGAAAGAGTAGAGGTCGTTCGTCGTGTCGCCGCCTCCGGCGATACTCAGCTCTTCAGTGATCACCAAGTGACCGAGCGCATGCTCGACGCGCACACCGCCACCCGGTCGGTACAGACTCTCGGAGGATCCCCATGAACGGCACCACGACACTCACGACGGACGACGAACTGTTGGGCATTCGCCTGATGCACCGCGCCATGCGCACCGACCTGCATCGACTCGCGACCACGGCCGCTGAGCTGGCGCGGGACGACTGCCCGTCGCTGCGACGCATCACCGCGCTGTCCGACTACCTGCTTCTCCTCGCGACCAGCATCGACACCCACCATCGCATCGAGGACGACGAGCTCTGGCCGCTACTGCACACCGCGGTCGGACCGCACATCGACCTGAGCGAACTCGCCGACGATCACGCGGCGCTCGAGTCCCTCCTCGAGGAGTTGACGGCCGATGCCCACGACCTGAAGGCGGGAGGTAGCGGGGCATTGACGCGGGTTTCCGGCACGTTGGCGCAACTGCGGGACATGCTCGACGAACACATCGACGACGAGGAGCGCACGGTATTTCCTTTGATCACCGGGCACGTGAGCTCTGCACAGTGGAGTCGGGTCGACGTGATTGCCCGCGGGCACCTGCGGCTCGATTTCGACATGCCCCGAACCATGGCCGTCGCATCCGGGCCGGAGAAGAAACTACTCGTCAAGGGCGGGTTCAAGGACAATCCCTTGCTCTCGATCGTGCTGCCGGTACTCGCTGTGAAGCACCGTCGCAGGGAGCGTGCCGTATTCGGGTGAGGCGGCGCCTCAACTCGATTCCGCAGGGAACCTCGCCATGAGTGCCTGGGCGGACGCGCGGAATTTCGCAGCGGACGAGTGGTTGCCGAGTACATCCGCGGTCGCCGCGAGCGCTGCATCCACCGGCCCGGCATACAGGGAACCGGATTCGAATCCGGCGATCTGTCCGGAGAAAGCGCTCAGCTGGTGGTGCAGTTCGGTGCAGGCTCGGTGGTCTTCGAGACGTGCGGCAGCAAGCGCACGCAGGGTCGTCATCGGCAGCCAGTAGTAGTCGCGCGGGTGGGGGCGCGATTCGGCCCACGCGGTGCGCGCGCCCGGAATATCGCCTGCGTCGAACAGCGCCGACGCGAGAACCGCGCGCGTGATCGCCTGTCGTTCGGGGGTGACGTCGCGCAGTAGCGGTACGAGCGCCGCAAAATCGCCGGTAGCGGCTGCACAGCTGATCGCCCCCACGAGGTGGAACATCGGACCGGCGGCATTGCCCGACCGAGTGATGAGCTCGGCCAACGCGTTGTACGCCGATTGTGCTGCATCGAGTCGCCCCGCGTGCACGTCGCACAGCGCACCGTATGCTGCTGCGACAACCACCAATTCGCCGAGCTGACCGCCGCCTGCCACCGTCAGTGCATTGTCGAGTTGTGTCCGGGCGCCGGCGATGTCCAATCGGGAACTGTTCCACAGGAACAACTGGAAATGCGCCAGCACGCGGTAGTCGTCGAACCGGTGCTCGATCGCGATGGCGAGAAGTTCGTCGGCCACGGGTTTACGACGATCGTTCAGATCGGGCCCGTACGCCAGATACCCGACCGCGCCCAATGCGGCGCATCGCACACGATCATCGTCGACGGTGCTGGAGAGAGATAGTGCTTCGAGTGCAGCGTCGGCGGCGCCACGGTCGTCCACTCCCTCCAACTCGTACACGAGTGCAATCAACAGCAGGGCGCGGGTGCGGGCATCGGGCTCGTCGTCGAGTGCGGTGCGCAACGGCCGGACGATCGCGTCGTCGATCGTCGGGGTCACACGCAGTGTCCAAATCACAGGAGCGTTCCACGAGGTGAGCGCCACGAGTAAGCGTTCGTCGTCGCCTCGGCTCCCTGCCAATTCGACGGCACGTCGGCGGGCTTCGCGGGCGCCGACGATGTTGCCCGCCCGGGCACGTGCGGTGACCAGGGGAACGAGGAGATCGATGAGGGTGGAGCTCTCGGGGCGGTAGGTGAGCTCGTACGTGTCGAGTGCTGCACTCCGCCAGTGAGCGGCGTCGCGATGGGATGCCAGCGTTTCGGATTCTCGGGCCGCGGCGACTGCCCGCATCATTGCTGCCTCGGCCGTGGCCGGTGTTGCAGACAGCACGGCGTGGTGCGCCAATCCTGCCGCATCATCCGGGCGAAGATCGGACAGGGCCTCCAGGGCTGCGGCATGGATGCGCGTGCGCCGCATTCTCGGAACGTCCGAGTAGAGGGTGTCGCGCACCAGTGTATGGGCGAAACGCACTCGGTCGGGTGCGGGCTCGACGAGCAGACCGGCGGTCACCGCGGGTTCGAGATCGTCGAGCAGTTGTTCCTCCGAATCCGTTTGCTCCGCGGCGCTGCTCGTGTGGCCGATGAGCCGGACGAGGACGTCGAGGTCGAGTTCACGTCCGAGCACGGCCATGCGTCGAAGTGCCGTAACCGTGCGCTCGGGGAGGCGGGAGAGTCGTCGTCGCAGGATGTCGGCGACGCCGGTGGGGACGACGGATTTCGCCGCTTCATACCCTTCGGATACGACCAAGCGGGAAAGTTGCTGGACGAAAAGGGGATTGCCGCCCGTCCGGTCGACGAGCAGGTCCAAGATCTCCGGGTCGAGGGGCTTCGGTAGGCCGTGCTGGGCGGCGACGGTGGCGACTCCTGGCCGCGGCAGGCCGGACAGATCGAGGCGAAGGTCTGTGTCCGCGGCCGTAGCGGCCCACACGGTAGCCAGCGCGTCAGTGATGTCGGTGGGGCGATACGTGGCGACCACCAGAACCGGTGCGGCCCCGAGTTCCGACACTATCTGGTGGAGTATCTGGAGGGTCAGGTCATCGGCTCGGTGTACGTCGTCGAGCACGAGAAGCAGCGGGGCGCTCGCGGCGACTGTCACGAGGTAGGCGGCGAGTGCGCGGGACAGATGGAACGGTTGGATGGTGCGGGTGTCGTCCTCGTCGGTCGACAGGGGAGCCAGACGGTGCCGGTCCTGTTCGGAAAGCGGTATGCGCTCGGTCAAGGTGCTGAGTGTCTCCCGCCACGCCCACCCGGGCGGAGCCCCTTTCACTTCGGGGCAGCTCCCCCAGGCGATGTGCCAGTTCTCGTTCTGGAGTTCGGTGGCCAACAGACGGCAAAGTGTGCTCTTTCCCGCGCCCGCCTCGCCTCCCAACCAGACGAGGCGTCGACCGGAGGTGGCGGTGCTGCCGGCTTCGTCGAGTAGTGCCTGCAGGTCGCCGGGGCGACCGTTGACGAGGGACGGCCGGGGCGGTTCCACTGCGGGAGGGGGCGCTGGTGCCACGCCGATCGGTGACCTCATCAGGCTGTCGCCGTGGGTGAGGATCGTCGTTTCCGTTGCCTCGAGGGCAGGTCCGGGATCGAGTCCCAGTTCGTCGACCAAGTAGCGACGGGTGGAGCGGAGGACGGACATCGCATCTGCCTGGCGACCACACCGATAATGTGCGAGGGCGAGCAAGCGGGCGGTCTCTTCCCGATCCGGTTGGATGCGCAGGAGGACACTGAGTTCGGGGACCGCCGCCGCCGCGTCCGAGCAGTCGAGCATGGCTGCAGCCCAACGCTCTACGGCACTCCGGCGCAGTTCTTCGAGGCGGACCACTTCGGGGCCTGCCCAGCCTGTATCGGCGAATTCCTCGTAGGCGGTTCCGTTCCACAGCGTCAGCGCTCGTGCCAGAGTCCGGGCTCGAGCGTCGGCGTCCCGTTCCGTGACTGCAGCGGTGAAGAGATGCTCGAACGACCACGCGTCCACGGCTTCGTGGGGGAGGTCGAGCGCATAGCCGGGAGGCGATGTGACCAGGACACGTGCCGACGTCCGAGGCGCGCGACCCGGTTCGAGACAGCGTCGCAGGTTCGATACGTGAACCTGCAGTGCGTTGAGTGCGCGTGGGGGAGGTTCGCCGGCCCACAAATCGTCGATGAGTCGGTCGGTGCTCACCACTTTCCCGCCGGCGGCGACGAGTCGCGCCAACACCGCACGTTGAGCCGGGGAGCCCAATCCGACGGGTGCACCGGCGACATGGGCACGGGTCGGCCCGAGAACGGACACCTCGACGATGTCGTCTCCCGGGCCGGCCGAACCAGGCGTGTGTGCTGTCATGGCCGGTAAAGAGTAGCGCCGCCCCTGGCCGTACGTCATTGACCGGAGAACGTAGCGCGCAGGCCCGGTCCTTCAGGGCCGGGATAGCGCATCAATCATGTCGGTGGTCGTGGCTATGGTCTCGCTGTGCAACTGCGATACCAGTACCGCGTCTACCCGACGCCCGGCCAGCAGAACAGGCTGGCCCGAGCGTTCGGGTGTGCACGGGTGGTGTTCAACGATGCACTGCGTGCCCGGCAAGACGCGTATGCGGCCGGGGTGAAGCTCTCGGACACCGACGTGCAGAAACAGGTGGTCACCGCAGCGAAGAAGACCCCACAACGGGCATGGCTGGCCGAAGTAGCGTCGGTGGTGCTGGTGCAGGCCTGCCAGGACGCCCGGCGTGCCTACCGCAACTGGTTCGACTCGATGTCCGGGAAGCGGAAGGGCCGCAGGATCGGCCCGCCTCGCTTCCGGTCCCGCAAGGACAACCGGCAGTCGATCCGGCTCACCCGCAACGGGTTCTCGCTGCGTTCGAGCGGGAAGTTGTATGTGGCGAAGGTCGGCGAGGTGAAGGTGGCGTGGTCGCGGGAATTGCCGTCGGAGCCGTCGAGCGTGTCGATCATCAAGGATTCGGCGGGACGGTACTTCGCATCGTTCGTCGTCGAGGTCGACCAGCAACCGCTGCCCGAAGTCGACGCCGAGGTCGGAATCGACCTGGGTCTGGCAACGTTTGCGGTCATGTCGGACGGCAAGATTATTGCGTCGCAGAAGTTTCTGCGGCGTGCGGAACGCACGCTCCGTAAGGCTCAGCAGACCCTGTCCCGCAAGGAGAAGGGGTCGAGCAACCGGGCGAAGGCCCGGTTGAAGGTCGCTCGGGCACATGCCCGAGTGGCCGATTCGCGTCGCAACTTCGCGCACCAGCAGTCCACGGCGATCATCCGCGAGAACCAAGCGGTGTTCGTCGAGGACCTGGCGGTGTCCGGTTTGGCGCGGACCAGGTTGGCGAAGTCGGTGCACGACGCCGGATGGAGCATGTTCACCACCATGCTCGAGGAGAAGGCGCGTCGGTACGGACGGACCTTCGTGAAGGTGGATCGCTGGTTCCCGTCGAGTCAGCTCTGCTCGGCGTGTGGTCGGATCGACGGACCGAAACCGTTGTCGATCCGGGAGTGGACGTGCCTGTGCGGTGCGGTCCACGATCGTGATCTCAATGCTGCAAAGAACATTCTCGCCGCAGGACGTGCGGAGAGGCGAAACGCCTGCGGAGGGACCGTAAGTCCTACCGTCTAGCGGAAGGCGAGTCCCGGTGAAACAGGAACCCACCGAAGCGGTACGCCGTGTCGCAGTAGGAATCCCGGTCGTTCACGGCCGGGAGGACGTCAACCAGAACGGTGTTTCAGTTAAACTGATCCACCATGGGGGTCACAGGGGCGGGTATCGGTGGTCTGAGCGCGCTACGTCAACGTCTCGGCCGTTGGATTCAGGCCAAGACCATCAAAGGGCTCGAACCCGGACCATACGATATCGAGGTCCGCAAGAATCTCCGCGTCCCGATGGACGACAGCGTCATCCTCCTCGCCGACCTCATCACCCCGATCGGCGACCTCGATCCGCGCTTGCCCACCGTCGTGATTCGCGGCCCCTACGGGCGCAGCGGTGGGGTGGCGGGTTCGGCGCGCGCTCTCGCCCGCGAGGGTTTCCGGGTGTTGTTCCAGAGTTGCCGAGGAACGTGGGGGTCCGAAGGACTATTCACCCCGCAGATCGACGAACAGCGCGATGGTATCGCCACACACCGCTGGGTCCGCGCCCAGCCGTGGCACATCGGGCCGGTCGCGACCTTCGGCCCCAGTTACATGGGATTCACCCAGTGGGCGGTGGCCGCAGAACTCGAACGTGTCGACCCCGACAACGCTCCGGACGCGCTCTGTCTGCTCGTCACCATGCCCGACTTCGGCGCGATCACCTGGGACAACGGCGCATTCTCCATGCGCAATGCGCTCGGCTGGACGCAGATGATGGACAGGATGAACCACCGGGAGTTTCTCCCGCTGCTGCTGGGGCTACGCGGCCCGGATTCCACACTGCGGACGGCTTTCGACGTGCTGCCGCTGACTGCCGGCGACGTCGCAGCGAACGGACGGAAGGTCGGTTGGTATCAGGATTGGGTCACCCGCGAGGACCTCGCCGACCAGTACTGGACCCAGCAGTCGCATACCGCGTCCGTTCCCGAAGTCACCGCGCCGACCTTCATGGTCACCGGCTGGTACGACATCTTCCTGCCCTGGCAACTACGCAACTACGCCCAGCTCGCCGCGGTCGGCAGACCGCCGCGCCTGACCGTGGGGCCGTGGGCCCACCAGTCCCGCGGTATGGGCGCGCCCACGATCACGGGGACCGTCGAGTTCCTGAAGGAGCAGTTCGCCGATGCGCCCACCACACGCGTCGCCCCGGTCCGTGCGTTCCGCACCGGCGCCGACGAATGGCACGATCTCGACACCTGGCCACCCCACGGCGTCACCACCGAATCGCTGTTCCTCCAGCCTGCCGGCAGGCTCGGACCCGACAAGCCCGCTGGTGGCAGCACCACCTACGTCTACGACCCTTCCGATCCCACCCCTTCCCTCGGCGGCCCGAGTCTGGATCCGAAATCGGATCCGGTGGACAACACCGAACACGAACGCCGGGCCGATGTCGTGGTGTTCCGCAGCGACGCACTCGCTGAACCTCTGACGTTCGCAGGTGAACCTGTCGCCCGTATCCGATTCCGCTCGTCTCAGCCCAGCGCCGACCTGTTCGTCCGTATCTGCGACGTACATCCGGACGGCCGCGCGATGACGGTCTGCGACGGCATCCGCCGGATCGGCTCGGCCGGAACGAAAGCCACCGATCCCGAACCGGATTCGGATGGATTCCGCACAATCGAGGTCCGCTTGTGGCCGACCTTCCACGAATTCGCCGCCGGTCATCGCATCGGGATCCAGATCAGCTCCGGTGCGCATCCCCGCTACGCCCGCAACCCGGGATCGGGTGAACCCGCTGCGACCGCGACCATCCTCCACCGGGCGGAGCAGGAGATCTCCCACGAATCAGCCACGCCGTCGTGCATCGAACTCCCGACGTGGTCGCTTTGAACGCTGTCTCCGCTTACAGGGCAAGGCTCGTGCCGGCGGGAGCGGCGGTGCAGCCATGACCGAGTCGAACGAGCGGCTGTATCCGGATTCCGATCTCGAGGCTCACCTGGTGGGGTGGTTGCCGCATCAGCGGTGGTGTGCCGCGAAGGGACACACGATCACCGGCGTGAGGGTCGTGTTGCGACAAGCCCTGGCCGAGGAGCCAGGGTTCGGCGCCGACCACCTGCTGGTGGCGGTCACGTTCGACTCCACACCCGAACAGATCTATCAGGTGCCACTCGGTTATCGATCGCACCTGCCGGACGAGCTGGCGCCGTCGACGATCGCCGCGCCGGACGAGGCAGCCGGCCGCTCCGTGTTCGTCTACGACGGGCTCCGCGACCAGGAGATCATCGGTCTGTATGCGAACAGCTTGGCGCGTGCCGGAATCCGCGGTCCCATCGAACTACACACCGTCCCGGGCGCGGTGATCGAGCCGGGGATGCGGGGGCGCGCACTGAGCGTCGAACAGTCGAACACCTCTGTTGTACTCGGGGAACAATTGCTGCTCAAAATGTTCCGTCGTGTCACGCTCGGAATCAATCCCGACGTCGAACTCCACCTCGCGCTCGCCGCCGTGGAGTGCCGGTCGGTGGCGCCGGTACGTGCCTGGATCGAGGCGGACGTCGACGGTGTCCGTACCACCCTCGCGATGGCTCAGGACTTCGCGGCGAACTCCGCCGATGGCTGGTCGATGGCGCTCGGAAGTGTCCGCGACCTGCTCATAGAAGGGGATCTGCGCGCCGACGAGGCCGGTACGGATTTCGCGGGTGAGGCGTACCGGATGGGCGTCGCGGTCGCCGAGGTTCACGCTGATCTCGCCGCCGGCCTCGGTGTATCGGAGCGCCCGGCGGCGGACCTCGCCGCGGGCATGGTCGGGCGACTCGAGGCCGCGGTCGCCGATGTGGCCGAACTCGCTGCCTTCGTGCCCGACGTGCGGGCGTTGTTCGAGGAGGTCGCGGCGCTCGGCCCGGTCGCGGTGCAGCGCATCCACGGCGATCTGCACCTCGGACAGGTGCTGCGGACACCGAAGCGGTGGCTGCTCATCGATTTCGAGGGGGAGCCTGCGAAGTCGCTCGCGGAACGTCGACGCCCTGACACGACGCTGCGAGATGTGGCCGGGATGCTGCGGTCCTTCGACTATGCGGCACACCATTCGGTGCGGGAACCCGACGGCGGCACGGTGCGGCGCGAGTTCCGCGCGGGGGAGTGGGCGCAGCGCAATTCCGCCGCGTTGTGCGATGGATATGCCGCCGGGTCCGGATCCGATCCGCGGGAGAGCGGTGCACTGCTTCGCGCGTACGAGGTGGACAAGGCGATATACGAGGTGGTGTACGAGGCGCGGAACCGGCCCACGTGGTTGAGTCTGCCCCTCAATGCGATTCGGCGACTGACCCAGCCATGACAGACGGCGGTGCAGTTCACTGCGCTCACTCTTGTCGTGACGCGGTTCACCAGTGGATTGTGGACATTTCTATTGCGCACAACATAACTGTGCACTACCTTCAGTCTCGTGTCCGAAACCTTCGCACTCGACGAGCAGGTGTGCTTCGCCCTCTACCGGGCGTCCCGCGCCACCACAGCCGTGTACCGTCCGCACCTCGAGCGGCTGGGCGTCACCTACCCGCAGTACCTCGTGCTCCTGGCGCTCTGGGAACGTGATGCCCGCGGCGTGCACGATCTGTGCGACGCTCTCGATCTGGATACCGGCACACTGTCGCCGCTGCTCAAACGGCTCGAGACCGCTGGGCTCGTCGAACGCCGACGGCAACGCGCCGACGAACGCCGAGTCGTCGTCCACCTCACCGATGCCGGCACCGCGCTGCGCGAGGAGGCCGAGGACATCCCCGGCTGCGTCGCGCGCGCAAGTGGGCTCGACGTCGACGAACTGGTCGCGCTTCGAGACACACTCCACCGCCTGACCGCCGCGTTGCAGGACGCAACCGGCGGAACCTCCGAAGAAGGGTAAGACCAGACATGAAGATCATCTACACCGCAGAAGCTCTCGCTACCGGTGCCGGACGCAACGGCCACGCCCGTACCAGCGACGGAAAGCTCGACGTGAACCTCGCGATCCCCACCGAAATGGGTGGCAACGGCGAAGGCACCAACCCCGAGCAGCTGTTCGCCGCGGGCTACGCGGCGTGCTTCCACTCCGCCCTGCAGATGGTCGCGCGACAGGAAGGCGCCGACGTCAACGATTCCGCAGTCGGCGCTCGTGTCGGCATCGGCCCGACCGACGCGGGCGGTTTCGCGCTCGCGGTGACCCTCGAGGTTTCACTGCCGAATCTGACGCGCGACAAGGCGCTCGAACTCACCGAGAAAGCGCACCAGGTCTGCCCGTACTCCAATGCGACGCGTGGCAACATCGACGTCGTGCTCGAGGTCGCGGAAGACTGATCTGGTCTGCCCACCGGAGTCGCGGCGGCGGCCTACGCTGGAGAAATGACAATTCTCGTGACGGGGGCAACCGGAAACGTCGGCAGACTCGTGGTGGACGAACTGAGGCGCGCTGATGCCCCACGCGTGCGCGCATTGACTGTGAACCCGGCGCGTGCAGCATTGCCCGACGACGTCGAAGTCGTCGAAGGGTATGTGGGCAAGCCGGATTCGCTCGCCGGGGTGTTCAACGGCATCGACACCGTCTACCTTGCGCCAGTCCCCGCGGCAGCGCGGAAGGTCGCGATCCTCGCGCGCGACGCCGGGGTGCGCCGGTTCGTCACCCTCACCGGCGGACCTGGCACCGACTGGTACGGCATCGAGGCCGACGTCGAAGCATCCGGTCTCGAATATACCCACCTCGAACCTGGCGAGTTCATGACCAACGCAACCATCTGGGCAGAGCAGATCCGCACGACGGGCGAGGTCCGCGGCACGTATCCGACCGCGGCGAATGCCCCGATCGCGCTCGAAGACATCGCCGCGGTTGCGGCGCAGGCACTGCTCGGCGAATCCCATTCCGGCCGAACGTATGAACTCACGGGCCCACAGTGGCTGACCCATCCGCAGATGGTGCAGGACATCGGTTCGGCGCTCGGGCGCGACGTGCCGTTCGTCGAGGTGTCCCGGGAGGAAGCGGAAGCGGTGCTTGCTCGCGCGATGGGCGAGTACGCCGGGTGGTATCTGGATGGTCGGGTGCTGCTCGTCGATCATCCACAATCGGCACTCACGACGGTCGAGGAGGTTCTCGGCCGACCCGCGACGTCATTCGCGCAGTGGGCCGCCGCGAATGTCGAGTTGTTCCGCTGACGTCGCCACCGGCGCGGCCAATGATCGACGCTGATGTTTCCGGACACTGGTTCCGGGGAACCCGGTCGACATGTCCGTTCTTGTCGCAACCGAGAGCACTCGTGGCACAACCTGGCGCGCCGCCACGGTGATCGCGGGGTCGCTGACCCAACACGGATTCGAGGTCACGCTGGGCACCCTGTCCGACCTCGAACGGGCCGCGGAATTCGAGGCCATCGTCATCGGGAGCGACGCGGAAGGTGCTGGCTGGCCCGCTGTCGCGAGAGAGGCATGCAGACATCACGCCCCAGCTCTGAAACAACGGTTGGTCTGGCTGTTCTCCGGCCCTGCGCCCGACGACTCGACGAACGGCAACATAGACTTGTCCGAGCTGGCGGAGACGGTCACGGCACGGGACTACAAGTACTTCCCGGCGACCGATACCGAGCGAATCCTGTCGTGGACGGCATTCATCGCCGATGAACTCCTTGGGCACAGCTGACCTACGCAGGGCGGTTCACCATCGTCTTCAGACTCCTACGTGCTCCACGATGATCTGTTTCGCTGCGCTCCACGCGGGTGAATGGACGTCGCCGAACTCACCGTGTCCGAGCCCGTCGAGCATGTGCAGCTCGGCAGGATCACCGGCGGCCTGCGACGCCTCGACATACGAGCGTGACTGCACGGGATTCACGGTCTGATCTGCGGTACCGTGCACCGCCGTCACCGGCAGGCCGACGGGAAGATGCTCGATCGGAGAGGCAATCGCGTAGCGGTCGGGATGGTCCTCGGGCATGCCGTCGAGCAGCTCGCGTACGAACCCGTCGTGTCCGGCAGTGGCAGCCAGCGACAGATCGAACACCCCGGCCATGATGGTCGCGCTCACCGGACGGATCTGTGGTTGCGAGCCCGGGGCATCCGGGGGGAGGGTGTGTCGTCCTGCGATCCAGGCGGCAAGGTGCCCTCCTGCTGAATGTCCGGCGAGGTGCACCCGATCCAGATCGAGGCTCCCAGCGGCCGCATCCTGCACAGAAGTCGCGAGTGCTTCGGTGGCGTCGTCGGCATCGGCGAGCGTGATCGGCCATCCTCCGGCGCCCTCGACACGACGGTATTCGATGTTCCAGACCGCGATGCCCTCGTCGGCAAGCGATTGCGAGAGCGGCTCGAAATATGACAGGTCGTGATCTTCGAGCCACCCACCACCGTGCACCATCACCACCACCGGGTGCGGGCCGGCGCCACCGGGCAGGTGAAGGAATCCGTAATTGTCGGCATCGTCGCCGTAGGAGATGCGTAGTGCGTCCGGCTGCGTGTCGTGATCGGCTGCTGCGGTGTCACTCGGAGAGTTCGAGCAGCCGGCAGCTAAGGCGACGGCCGTCAGAAATACCGCAGTTCTCAGGCTTGTTGATCGGGTCGACTTCATTCGGCACACCTTTGTTGTCGAAGAGCGGAGAATCACCGGTCGCTACTCGGGGCTGTCACCGGTCGGCTCCGTTGCTCCGGGCGGGAAGCTCAACTGCGCGCGGGACGCTCGCGCCGACCCAGCACCTCCACTACGACCGGGGCAGCGAGCTCCACCGCGAGCAGCAGATCATGGAAGCGGTGGGGCCGCCCCAGAGTGGCACGGGTCGCGAGCCGGCCGACACCTCCGAGAGCCATCAGTCCGGCGAGCACACGCATCCGGTTCAGGTCCGGTTCGGGGCGAGCCGCGGCGTCGAGCCAACTCACACCGTAGCCGGCGAAGACGGGGCCCATGAAGCGCACGTGTGAATCCACGGTCGCGTCATCGGTCATACCGGGCTCCCCGGATACGCCGCCGACGAGCTGGATCCCTCCGATCGCGATGCAGGTCCATCCGGTCACGCGTCCTAAGATTCTCAGGGCTGACATGAGCTCATGATGACAGACACGGCGTTTGTCCGGACCGCGCCGACGATTCCGATGATCCACATCAGACATGAATGCCGAAGGTCTCGATTTTCCGATAGAGCGATGATCGGGCGATTCCCAGCGATTTCGCTGCTGCGACGCGGTTGCCGACACATTCGCGGAGTGCCACCACGGTGGCATCGTGTTCAGTGCTTTCCATCGTCGTCATCGTTCGCCGAGGCGCGGAACTGAGTGCGGGTGGCAGATCTGCAGCAGTGATCGCCCCCGCCGGCAACACAGCGAGGCCGATACTCCAGGGCCGAACTCAATCCTGCACTCCCGACACTGCTTTTGCACTCGCGGTGAACTCAGCGAAGCTCGTTCCGGACTTCTCGCGGGTACTCAGCGCTCGGACGCTGACATCGTGGTCGCCGGCGGCCTTGCGTAGCGACCCCACGGTGGCTTGCTCTCTCGGGGTGTGCGCGAATGGATCGAACGAGTACCAACGCATAGCGTTCTGGTGGGTCATCTTGTTGATGTCGTCATCCGAAACGCCATTGCTCTTGAAGACCGAATCGAGCTGTTCGGGAGCACTGGGCCACATCGAGTCGGAATGCGGATAATCCATCTCCCAGCAGATGTTGTCGATCCCGATGTCGTGACGCAGTTTCACACCGACCGAATCGGAGATGAAGCATGTCAGGAAGTGCTCCCGGAACACCTCCGACGGAAGCTTGCCGCCGAAGTCCTGCAATGTCCATGTCGAATGCATCTCGTAGGTACGGTCGACTCGCTCCAGGAAGTAGGGAATCCATCCGGTACCCCCCTCGGACAAAGCGATCTTCAGGTCAGGGTAGTCCTTGATCGGACGCGACCAGAGTAGGTCGGCTGCGGCCTGCACGATGTTCATCGGCTGCAGCGTGATCATCACGTCCATCGGGCTGTCGGGCGCAGGGATCGACAACCGACCCGACGAGCCGATATGCACATTCATCACTGTGTCGGTATCAACCAACGCTTTCCACAACGGATTCCAGTACTCGTCGTGGAAGCTTGGATAGCCGAGGGCGGCGGGGTTTTCGGTGAACGTAAGAGAATGCACGCCCTTCTTCGATACGCGGCGGACCTCTTGCGCGCAGAGTTCGGCATCCCAGATCGCCGGCAGCGCCATCGGAATGAACCGGCCGGGATGAGAGCCGCACCACTCGTCGATGTGCCAGTCGTTGTACGCCTGCACCAGGGCCAGCGAGAAATCGGAGTCATCTGTAGCGAAAAGACGTGCCGCGAAGCCAGGGAACGATGGGAAATTCATCGTCGCCAGTACACCTCCGGCGTTCATGTCCTTCACCCGTTCGCGTGGGTCGTAACAACCGGGACGGATTTCATCGAGGCCCTGAGGCTCGAGGCCGTACTCCTCCTTGGGGCGCCCGGCCACCGCATTGAGCGCAACGTTCGGAATGACGGTGTCACGGAACTTCCATGTGTCGCTGCCGTCCGGATTGTGGATCAGACGAGGTGCGTCGTCCTTGTATTTCGCCGATAGGTGGTTCACGAACATGTCGGGTGGTTCGATGATGTGGTCATCGATGCTGATCAGGATCATGTCGTCTTTGTTCACAGCACTTCCCTTCTCTTCGTCTCGGTCGTGCCGGCGACGCGACCGCTTTCCAACTGTGCGGGTTATTCGGTGAGCCAGAGTTCTTCTGGCAACACCGACCCGAGGCCGTAGAGGCTTACTCCGTGCACGTGTCCGTTGCTCACCACTGCCGGCGCCGCCCGGTAGTACCAGACGCCTGGGGTCAGTTCGGCCAGTCGTTCCTGCACGGTCTCGTAGGCCGCCCTGCGGTCCTCCACCGATGTTGCGATTCGACCAGCGTCCAGTGCAGCGCTGAGATCAGCATCGTCGATGCCCATGAAATTGCCACTGGAATCGCTGTGGAGTTCCGACCAGAGCGGGATGTCGGGGTCCTGGATGACAACTCCCGAAATGAACATGTCGAAGTCGTGGTTCACAGCGCGCGCGGTGGCCGTGCTGTAGTCCACAACCTCGACAGCGGCCTCGACATTGTCGAAGACACTCAGCTGCGCTTGGAGCGCCTCGGCGACAGTTCGGCTTTCCGTCGTGGGATAGGACATGAAGGTGAACGTCACCGGCTTTCCTTCGGCGGCAAGCTCGTCGAAGAGTTCCTGCGCGGCTGCATGATCCGTGGGTCCGAGGGCGATATCGCTGAAGAAGGGAGATCCCTCCTCGAACAGGGTCTGCGGGACCTTGCCTTCGCCGTTGTAGACCGCCGCGTTGATTGCGTCGGGGTCCACAGCGAGCGCCACCGCACGTCGGGCTCGCTGATCGTCGAACGGTGCGCGCCGGAAGTTCATTCCGATGTACTGTCCACCACCGGTGGGTGCGACCTCGTACGAGTATCCCGCGGCCTCGGCCTTCTTCAGGTTCGCCCAATTCGATTCGGAGGCAAGATCAGCGCCGTCGGTCGTGATTGTGTTGAGCCGTTGGTTGGTGTCGGCCACGGTACGGATCGTCAGCCGGTCCAGATAGGGCTTGGGTGCATCCCAGAAGTCGGGATTTCGCTCCAGTTCGATCGTGTCCTGGCGGGTCCAATTGGTGAGGACGAACGGACCTGCACCTACTGGGTTCTCGTCGAACGAGGCGGGACCCTTCTGGAGTGCTTCCGGAGACGCGATCCAGTTCAGACCACCGGAAACGATAGCCTGCGCAAAATGCGGATTCGGTGTCGTCATGACGACCTTCAGCGTGGTCGGATCGACCACCTCTGTCTCTGCGATCGCTGATGCCCATCGGGTCGACAGCGACCCGAGCGTCGGGTCGCGCAGCCGGTCCCAATTGAACTTCACTGTCGCGGCGTCGAGCGGCGTTCCGTCAGTGAAGGTCAGGCCTGGCTGCAACGTCAAGATGAACGTCGCTCCACCGTCGACGGTGGAGAAGTCCTCTGCCATTGTGTATTCGATATCGAAGGTGTCGATGTCGTTGACCATCAATGTGCCGTACAGTGCGTTACCGAGAACCGGCTGATGAGACCAGGTATTCATCAATGACGCTGGATCGAGTGATCGCGGTTCGCCCGTCTGAATGACGCGTAGCGTTCCGCCGGAGACCGGCTCTCCTGTTTCAGTGGACCCCTCGGCGACCGTGCCGGAACCCGGACCACCGCAACCACTCAGGAGAATCGTGCTGGAGAGGACCGCACCAAATGCGGTCAGTAGACGCCTTCGTCGAAGCATCGAGACCTCTCGTGCAGAAAGGGAAGTGGGAAGAAAGCTACTAGGTGACCGCGCCGGCCGTCTTGAGTTCGATGATGCGCTCCCAGTCGAGTCCGAGTTCTTGCAGGATCTCGTCGGTCTGTGCGGCGAACGCGGGGGCAGGCCCCGTTGCCGGTGCCGCGACATCGAATTGAACGGGGTTGGAGACCAATTCGAGTTCTCCTGCGCGAAGGACATACTCGTTTGCCCGGATCTGCGCGTCCTGGGTCACCTGGAGTGAATCCTGGATCGGAGCCCAGGGCCCGGACAGCGTCGCGAAGCGTTCCGTCCAGTCCCGAAGCGTGCGGGTGGCGATTGCCTCTCGGAGAATCGCCACAGCCTTGTCGGTGTTGGCTGCAATCTGCTCGACGTCGACGAAACGTGGATCGTCCGCCAACTCGGGGCGGTCGATGTGTCGGCAGACGTCTGCCCAGTACTTGTCCGGCTGCATCATCACGAACGACAGATAGCGGTCGTCGGCGGTGGCGTAGACCCCGACCAGCGGGTTGCTCGGCGCGCCATGGGCACCGATCGGCGGTGCGACCATCGGCTCACCGAGATGGGCAGACAGTGCAATCCCGTGTCCGAGGGCCCATAGCCCGCTGCCCAGCAGTGACACGTCGACCAAGGCCGGCTCACCCGTCCGTTCGCGGTGGAGGAGTGCTGCGGTAATTCCTCCGGCGAGGTTCGTTCCTGAGATGGTGTCGCCGAAGGCGGGGCCAGGGGGCGGAATCATTCCTTCGACCCCCGGAGGGGTGATGGTCGCGGCGACGCCGGCTCTCGCCCAGAAGGCCGTCATGTCGTATCCACCCTTGTCCGACTCGAGTCCTCTTGGGCCGAACGCGCTGCCGCGTGCATAGACGATCTTCGGGTTCACAGCGCGTATATCATCCACGTCGATTCGAAACCTCGTCCGCGCGTCGGGCAGGAAACTGGTCAGGAAGACGTCTGCAGTGCGGGCAAGGCTTTTCAGCACATCCTTGCCCTCGTCTGTCCCCATGTCGATACCGATGCTGCGCTTTCCTCGGTTTGCGTGCTCGATGTTGGGGTTCGGATCGCCCTCGACCCGCATGGGGCCGACTTGCCGGAGCCCGCGTTGGGGATCGCCCACGACGGCGTGCTCGACCTTGATGACGTCCGCGCCCCATTCGGCAAGAACTGCGCCCGCTGATGGGACGAAGCCGTACATCGCGACCTCGAGAACTCGGAACCCTGCGAGTGGCTTCATTCGGAGACTCCTCGGTTGGACTGACGGGAGGCCATTGTCGAATACGGGGAACGCCTGCTGTACGGGTGTACTGTAGCAACACCGGGGACTCTCGTATAGATCGAAAATCGGTTCCCACCAACATCACCCACGGGCAGGAAAGTCCTGGCCCGTTCCGGATCGGAGGATCGGCAATGCGCATCGGATTCATCGGAGTCGGAAGTCAAGGTGCTCCCATGACGCGCCGTATCATCGATGCGGGCTACGAGACGACACTGTGGGCGCGGAGGTCCGCCTCGCTCGAGCCGTTCTCGGGGACACCGGCAAAGATCGCGGGGTCTCCAGCGGAACTGGCTGCGGGAAGCGATCTTGTGTGCCTCTGTGTCGTCAGCGATGCCGATGTCCAGGAGATCATATCCGGGCAGCATGGAATCCTTGCCGGAATCGATGAGGGTGGTGTGATCGCCATCCACAGCACCGTGCATCCCGATACATGCCGCTCAGTCGCAGACAATGCCGCGGGACATGGCGTCGCGGTAATCGATGCGCCGGTGAGCGGTGGCGGCCAGGCTGCCGCTGCAGGGAATCTGCTCGTAATGGTCGGAGGCGAGACGAAGGTCGTGGAGCGGTGCCGGCCCGTGTTCTCGACTTACGGAAATCCGGTCGTGCACATGGGGGCTCTCGGATCCGGACAGGTCGCGAAACTTCTGAACAACCTTCTGTTCACCGCGAATCTCGGAGCTGCTGCGGATACGTTTGCGCTCGGACGTTCTCTCGGAGTCGAACCGGAGGCTCTGGCAGAAGTCATCACTCGTGGTTCTGCACACAGCTATGCAGTGGGCAGTATCGTCGCGGGCGGAGGCACCGTCGAACCCATCGCAGCGCTCGCTGGGCCACTGCTCAACAAGGATGTCGCGTTGGTGTCCGGTCTGGCCGACGCGGCTGACATATCGGCCGGAATCGCATTGACCGCGGCGGATGGGACTCTGGGTCTGATGAATCACCCACGCTGAGAGGCCGGGTGCCCCTCGCGCCTGAGGGGCACCCGACAATGCACTGCAGTGCCGGGGTCGTCAGCCAGGCAGGCCGATGGTCTTGATTTCGAGGTACTCCTCGAAACCCTGCGTGCCGTTGCGTCGGCCGAGTCCACTTTGTTTGGTACCACCGAACGGGCTGGTGATCCCGAAGAAGGATTTTCCGTTGACGGTGACACTGCCGGTACGCATGCGCTGTGCGACGGCCAGCGCTCGATCATTGTCAGCGCTGCTCACCTCACCGGACAGGCCGTAGATCGAGTTGTTGGCGATCGCAATGGCCTCGTCGTCGGTGTCGTAGGCGGTCACGGTCAGGACCGGGCCGAAGATTTCCTCTTGCGCGATTCTGGAGTCGGGATCGACGTCGCCCAACAGAGTCGGCTGCGTGTAGTAGCCCGTGGGCAGGTTCTCCGGAATGCCGCCGCCGGTGATGAGGGTGGCGCCGGATTCGACACCGTCGGTGATCAGGCCGAGTACCTTCTGACGCTGGGTTTCGCTGATCTGGGGGCCCTGCATGTTGCCGGGAACCCACGGGTCGCCCACCGGGAACGATTCCATGGTGGCCTTCAGCACCGCGATGCCTTCGTCGTAGCGGCTGCGCGGTAACAGGATCCGGCTGGGCAGGATGCAGCTCTGCCCCGACATGACGCATGCCATCACGGCCGCCATCGGGAGGGACGCGTCGAGGTCGGCGTCGTCGAGCACGATGTGGGCCGATTTTCCGCCGAGTTCGAGCATCGTCTTCTTGACCGTGGGTGCGGCGGCAGCCAGGATGGCTCGTCCGGTGGCGGTCGACCCGGTGAAGGTGATCATGTCGACCCGTGGATCCGCCGACAGTGCCGCGCCCACCTCGTTGGCGTTCGACAATACGACGTTGAAGACGCCGGGTGGGATGTCGGTCTCCTCGGCGACGATCCGTCCCAGTTCGCTGCCGGACCACGGGGTGAGCTGTGCGGGTTTGAGGACGACGGTGTTTCCGGCCATCAGCGCCGGCATCGTTTCGGCGATATTGAGATAGAACGGTACGTTCCACGGGGTGATCGCGCCGACGACCCCGACCGGGTCGAAGTGCAGGAGCCTGCGTGCCGGACCCATCACGGTGGGATGTGTGCCTGTGTCCTGCAGATAGTCGAAGTTCCGGCCGTAGTCGGCCCAGTGTTTCACCTCGTCGATCGGTTCTTCGATCTGGCTTCTGGTCACGCCGATGGGGCAGCCGACTTCGGTCACCACGATGCGGCGCAGGCGCTCCATGTTCCTGGTCAGCGCCTCGTGAAGCTGGATCAGGCAGTGGTAGCGGAACTCGACGTCGCGCGACCACTCGGTGGTGTCGAATGTGCGTCGGGCGGCGCCGATGGCGCGTTCCATGTCGGATACGGTGCCGTCGGTGGCGAGGCCGACGATTTCTTCACTGCCGGGGTGGATCACGTCGAATGTTGCGCCGCTGCTGGTGTGTTGCAGTTGGCCGTCGATCAGCATGCGATCGTCGCCGGCCAATATTCCGGTGTCGTCCTGTCCTGACGTCATATCGCTCCGTTCGCTCGGTTGATTGTCGGTAACTACCAAAGTTGTGGCGCGGGTGTATCGAGATCGAGAGGGCGTCGGTACGACAGATCGCGACGGTCCCTGGTCCCGGAGTGGTATCCCTGTTCTTTGAAGAATGGGGTCTGTAACACGCGGGCATCCGCCAAGAACATCGTCTCGACGGTTGATCTACGAAGGGCGATGCGCCAGTGACCGTCCCGTCGCTCCAGGCGGTCGATGTAGCGTCCGCTGACGAACTGTGCGGTCTTGCCGTCGGCGCCGAGGAGAACCACAATCGCGTAGCTGTCGGCATGTGCGATGTCGCCATCGATATCACACGAGTGGGTCGTGATGTTGTGGGTGTGCACCTGGGAGGTCGCGGCATGGGTCTTGTTGGCCCACTCGCCGTAATCGGGACCGGGATTCTTGGTGAGACCGTGTTCGTCGACTGCGTCGGGGTGATAGGCAGCGGTGATGAGGTCGATGTCGTGGCGGTCGCATCCGCGGGCGTGCCCAACGATGCAATCCAGAATGGCGGTTCGGTCCATCAGGTAGCGGACGTCCTGCTTCAAGGTATCCAGACCGGTTTCGGTGCTCATTACTCTCCTGTTCAAGTTGTCTCGACTCGCGCCGGTTGCGCAGCAGCTCGGCGACATCTCGATCCTGGTGGAACTTTACGGACGTATAGCATGCGGAGTGGGCGATTGTGAGGAATCATGGGTGGGTTGCCGGTGAGCCACGAGGTCCCGGCAGGTGCGAAGATGGATCGAGTACTACTGAGTGAGGTGGAATGGCTTCATCGCCGAGGCGCGTAGGTGCTGATACATCCAAGACGAGGGATGTTCTGCTCGACTGTGTCGAAAAGATGGTGCTGGCCAAGGGCTATGCCAGTGTCAGTTATCGCGCGCTCGCAACGGAGGCGGGCGTGACCGCAAGTCTCGTTCAGTACTATTTCCCCACTCTCGATGACATCTTCCTTGCTGCCATCAGGCGATATTCGGATCGCAATCTGGCTGCGCTGCAGAAGGCGCTCTCTCGTCGATCGGACGACCCTCTGCGAGCGCTGTGGGAGTACAGCTGGGACGAGGCGACTGCCACCCTCACGACCGAGTTCATGGCGCTCGGCAATCACCGCGAGTCGATCCGGTCCGAGATTGCGGAAGTCACCGAGCGCGTGCGGAGTCTGCAGCTGGACGTTCTGGCCGCAAAATTCGGTCGTGACGGCAGCCCGGACGGGCAACTCTCGATCGGTGCGGCGTTGCTACTGATCACCGGTATTCCCAAGTTTCTCAATCTGGAGGAAGGCATCGGCGTGACCACCGAGCATGCGGCGCTGGTGGATGCGCTCGAGCGCTACCTCGATTCGGTGGAGCCACGTACCGGGCCGGCGAAACGGAAACGCCGTCCGCGCACAGCGGCACCGGACAAGTCGTCCCTCAGCTGACCATCGCGGGCATCGAATCCCAGCCGCGTACCGTCGAGGTGCGCGACCGGCGCGCGGCATCGATATCGATGTCCCATTTCGGAAACCGGTTCAAGACCTCCTCCAGGGCGACGCGCCCCTCGATACGAGCAAGCGGAGACCCGAGGCAGAAATGCGCTCCGCGCCCGAAGGTCAGGTGCGACACCGATTTCCTGTGGATATCGAACCGATCCGGATCGTCGAAGTGCCGTTCGTCGCGGTTTCCCGACGCAAGCATGAGTAACATTGCGCTTCCTGCCGGGACGGTCTGCCCGTGGATCTCGACGTCTTCGGTGACATATCGCGCGACATGGGGACCTGGCGCCTCGTAGCGCAACAACTCCTCGATCGCGCCGGGAACGAGTGACCTGTCATCGACGAGTTCCTGACGCTGATCGGGGTGCTCGGCCAGTACCTTGCCCATCCACCCGAACAGGCGACCGGTTGTTTCGACACCTGCCCCTGCGATGACCGCAAGGAAGATGAGGATCTCTTCGGAGCTCAGATGCCGCGTCGTGCCCGACTCGTCGTCGAACTCGACGTCGAGTAGTTCGGTGATCAGGTCGTCGGAGGGGTTTTTCTTCCGCCATGCGACGTAGTCGGCGAACATGTCCCCGTCGAAATAGTGATCCTTTTTCACGGGCAACGGCTCGCCCGGTTTGTTCCGCAGCACGCGATGTGCCTGGGCTCGCACCGCGGGTTGGTCGGCGTCGGGAATCCCGACGAGCATCCCGATCGTCCGCATGGGTAGTTCCGCTCCGAGGTCCAGGACGAAGTCGAAGTTCTCGCCACCGACGAGTGGGTCGAGGCAGGCTATGCAGAACGCGCGGATCTTGTCTTCCAGTGCCCGCATTCTTTTCGGTAGAAAAGCGCGGGATACCAGCGCGCGATGGATGGTGTGCAACGGCGGATCTTCGTTGATGAATACACCTGGCGGCATGACCGGGTCGGCCTTGACGACCTCGAGGAGGTCCCCCTTTGCCGAGCTGAATCTCTTCGGATCCTTCAGGGCCGACTCGACGTCGTCGTACCGACTGAGGCCCCAGAAGTCATGAGGCTCGTTGTAATAGAGGGGCGCTTCGTCTCGCAGGCGTCGGTAGGTCGGATACGGGTCGAGGTCGATCTCGACGTGCCACGGGTCGTAATACAGATCGTTCAACTTCTCACTCCTCGTTTCGAATTCGATTTCACTCTATCGCAGTTGCTGTACGGTCGTATAGTGTCGCAATCCGGTAAGGCGCATACGGTTTCGGCCCGACCGGTGATCACCTACGCAAACGTCCACTTTCAGCCAGGAGCAGTCACATGAACGATCGGTTCTCCCTCGAAGGGCGCGTTGCCCTCATCACCGGCGGCGGCACCGGGATCGGACGCAGTGCCGCATTGGTCCTTGCCGAGCACGGCGCCGATGTCGTGCTCGCGGGTCGCCGCCCCGATCCGCTGGAATCCACTGCGAAAGAGATCGACGTGATGGGACGACGATCGCTGGCCGTACCCACTGATGTCACCAGTGCTGACGGGTGCCGGCAGCTGGTCGAGACCACCCTGCGGGAGTTCGGGCGGGTCGACATCCTCGTCAACTGTGCTGGTGGAGCGGACACTCAGCCGATCAGGAAGTGGGCCGACGATGAATTCGATCAGGTCATGGCGCTGAATTTCGGCGCTGTCTGGCATCTGTCACGGGCAGTGTCCACCCCCATGCTCGAACAGGGCAAGGGTGCGATCGTGAACATCTCGTCGGGCGCAAGCCTGCTGGCAATGCCTCAGGCTGCTCCGTACGCCGCAGCGAAAGCCGCAGTGAACAATCTGACGGGATCGATGGCCGCGGCCTGGACCGGCAAGGGTATCCGGGTGAACTCCATCGCTGTCGGCGCAGTTCGAGCGGCCACTCTACTCGACGACGCTGCCCGGTACGGGCTGGATCCCGAGACTTTCGGTTCGAGCAATGCCTCCAAGCGCCTGGGTGAGCCCGAGGAAATCGGCTATGGCGTCCTGTTCTTCGCGTCCGACGCCTCGAGTTTCTGCTCGGGTCAGACCCTGTACATGCACGGCGGTCCGGGCCCTGCAGGGGTGTGAGCACACACTCTCGGTCACTCGAGTACAAGAATTTCGATGTGCGCGTGACCTCGCCGGAGTTCGACTCTTGTGCGACGCAGGTCACATGCGCTATACATTCGTACAACACCCAGAAGACGGAGTGAACGCATGGAAAGTTCGACTCGCACCGCGGTGGTCACCGGTGGCGCTTCAGGTATCGGTCGCTCCGTCTGTGAGCACCTCGCCGCCCAGGGGCATCGCATCGGAGTTGCCGACGCGAACGCGGAAGCGTCCGAGAAACTCGTTGCCGAATTGCGCTCCGCTGGCGCCGAAGCGGTTGCCGTCGAGGTCGACGTTGCCGACTCTGCCGCGATCACAACGGCACTCGGTACGGTGCGCGAGGCGTTCGGGCCCATCGAAATCCTCGTCACCAGCGCCGCGCTCGGTGGATTCACACCGTTCGAGGAGATCACCCTCGACGACTTCAACCGGTATGTGGCCGTCAATCTCACGGGAACGTTCCTGTGCATCCAAGGAGTACTGCCGGACATGGTCTCCGCCGGATGGGGACGTATCGTGACGATCTCGTCGGCCGCGGGCCAGACCGGCGCCGTGAATCAAGGCCATTATGCCACGACGAAAGGTGGTGTCATCGCGCTGACGAAAACGGTGGCACTCGAGTATGCCGCTCGCGGAATCACCGTCAACACCATTCCGCCGTTCGTCGCCGACACACCGATGCTCCGGGGCCAGCAAGAAGCAAAGAAGCTGCCGCCGGAGAAGATTCTGTCCCGAGCAATTCCTATGGGACGACTCGGATCCGGCGACGATATCGCAGCGATGTGCGCCTTCTTGTGCACGGATGCCGCCGGATATGTCACCGGGCAGGTCATCGGGGTCAACGGCGGCGCTGTCGTCTGAACCGAGGCGACCGATAGGTGTCCTCGAGTCCGTCGTAGTACTGCAGGCCAGTTCTGAGTTCTCCGATCGAAAGGGAAACGTCATGAGTCGTGTACAAGGGAAAGTCGCCTTCATCAGCGGGGCGGCGCGCGGGCAGGGCCGCAGCCACGCCGTGCGACTCGCCGAAGAGGGTGCAGACATCATCGCGATGGACTTCTGTACCGATCTTGCGGCGGTCAACTATCCGATGGCCCGTCCGGAGGATCTCGAAGAGACAGCGCGACTGGTCGAGAAGGCCGGCCAGCGTGCCGTTGTCATCGAGGCGGATGTACGTGAACGCGCGCAAGTCATCTCGGCACTGGACACAGGATTGGCGGAGCTCGGAAAACTCGACATCGTGGTCGCGAACGCGGGGATCGCGGCGATGACAGGCGAACCGGCTCTTCAGGCGTGGTGCGACACCATCGATACGAATCTGGGTGGAGTGATCAACGTCGTTCAGGCCGCACTGCCGCACCTCAGCGAGGGGGCATCGATCATCGCTACCGGATCGACGGCCGCCCTGATGGACATCAGTAAGACCGATTCGCCCGGTCAGGACCTCGGCGGCGTTGCGTATCCTCTCGCGAAACGCATGCTATCCCAGTATGTTCACACCCTTGCGCTGCATGTGGCGCCGCGAAGCATCCGCGCAAACGTGGTTCATCCCACCAATTGCAACACCGACATGTTGCAGAGCGAGCCCATGTACAAGGCATTCCGTCCCGATCTCGAACACCCCGCGCGTGAAGACGCAGAACCGCTCTTCGCCTTCATGCAAGCAATGCCGATCCCGTACGTGGAACCTGCCGACATCAGTAACATGGTGTTGTTCCTCGCATCCGACGAGTCACGGTACGTGACCGGCATGCAGATGCGTGTCGATGGTGGCGGCTATCTCAAGTGGTACGACTACCATGTCTGACGTCGCCGACACTGCCAGGAAGGCGCCTCGTTATCACTTCGACCGACACACTCCCGAGTATCGTGCGCGGTTCGACGAGATCACCGAGGAGATGCATCAGAAATGCCCGATTGCGTGGACGGACACCTACGACGGACACTGGGTTGCCGCCAGTAGTCAAGCGGTATTCGAACTTGCGCGGTGCCCGTATGTCTCCACCGACCACGATGTCCACGGGCAACGCCGCGGGTACAAGGGTATCGGGATACCGGTGCTGATGGACACCCACGGCATCCGGGGCGGCATGCTGGAAATGGACGATCCGGAGCACCGGATCTATCGAAGTGCGTTGAATCCGTATCTGTCACCGGCGGCCGTCGCACGGTGGGTGCCGTTCGTCGACGAAGTCGTGCGTGCGTGCCTCGACGACAAGATCGAGGACGGTCAGATCGACTTCGTCGACGACCTGGCCAATATCGTGCCGGCGGTCTTGACCTTGGCGATGCTCGGTATCCCGTTGAACAAATGGGCGATCTACAGCGAACCGGCACATGCCTCCGTCTACACATCTCCGGACTCGCCCGATGCGGAACGTGTGCTGGACCTTTTCATGGCCATGGGCACGGACCTGTTCACCAGTATGATGGAAATCCGAGACACTCCACGCCCGGGAATCATCCACGCGCTCAACCAGGTCCGCCTCGACGGTCTTCGACCGGACGACATGGAGATCATCGGGATGTTGAACCTGGTGATCGGCGGTGGGTTCGACACGACCACGGCGCTCACCGCCCACGCGCTCGAGTGGTTGTCCGAGCACCCGGAAGAACGTGGTCGGTTGAGTGACGAGCGGGCGACCCTGATGAAGTCGGCGACCGAAGAGTTTCTGCGGTTCTACACGCCGGCACCTGGTGATGGGCGCACCGTCGCGGAAGACGTCCATGTCGATGGTGTGCAGTTCCGGGAGGGAGATCGACTTTGGTTGTCATGGGCGATGGCCAACCGCGACCCCGCGGTATTTCCCGAACCGAACCGGATGGTGTTGGACAGGCCGGGCAATCGACACTTCAGCTTCGGGCTGGGTATGCACCGGTGTATCGGATCGAATTTCGCACGCACAGTGTTCAAGTCGATGGTCATGGCGGTACTCGATCGAATCCCCGACTACCGTTGCATACCCGAGCAGACCGTGCACTACGACACCATCGGAGTCATTCAAGGCATGCGGAACCTTCAGGCGACGTTCACGCCGGGGAAGAGAGTCGGCGCCGGCCTCGACGAGACACTCGATCGATTGCAGAAGATCTGTGATGAGCAGGAAATCGCGAGGCCCGTCACGGAAACACAAGCCCGCGTCAGAATCTAGGTGACTTGGCTATGAGGAAGCGATCGATCGGAAGGTCGACGACGGCCGACGGAAGCGGGAGGCGCCCACATCGTATGAGAACCAGCGCCGACGGTGCCTCGTGATGACGGGCATGGACCCGCATGCCGACGGTGTCTCCCGAGCTGTGAATGCAGTACGAGGCGCTACCGCAGCGTTGTTGACGACTGGTGAGAGCCGGGCGGGGCTCGCCGCGATCGCGGCGCGGATCCACGCGGCTGCGGACCGTCTGGAGGTCCGCGCAGACACAGTGGCCGACCGGTTACAGCAGATGGACAAGATCGGCCGGATCATGCGATACAGCCCAGTGGTAGGTTCGGTGAACGCCATCGCCCCGCCGCTTCGGTTGCAACCTTCCGAGAGTGGTCTCGAAGGCACGGTGTGTTTCTCGGCCGCGTATCGAGGTGTGAACGCGATGGTGCACGAGGGTGCCGCCGCGTTGGTTCTCGATGTGGCGTTGGCCGAGGCCAATATTCATGCGGGTGCGGTCGGCGTGACTGCGCAACTCACGCTGCGCTTCCACCGACCGATTCCAGTGGGCTGTGAACTGCGCGTCACTTCCCGGCACGACAGCGTGAACGGACGGAAGATCTTCTCATCCGGTCAGTTGTGGATGGGCAAGGAACTCTGTGTGAGTGCGGAAGGACTGTTCGTTGCAGTACCACGAGAGGTACCCGGTGCACCCCGACGACCAGAGTGAAGCAGAGCAAGTGCACCCACTCGAACATGCTGCGAACGGCTTACGGCGGCTGACCAGCTTGCTGTTGAGAGTGTACGAGGACGATCGCGCGCTTCTCGCGGTCGCAGAAGAACTCGAAGAGATCAGAGACCGGCTCGAGAAGGACGCGGGTACGGCACACGATTCGGTGCGCGATGGCAGTAGCTCTGATCCGGTGTCTGGGCGCGTCAACGCTCTAGCACCGCCGTTGACGATGAAAGTAGGCGACGACGGATTCGTCGCGGCCAGCGGAGCCCTCGGCCTTGAATACCAAGGACCGCGTGGAATGGTGCACGGGGGAGTGTCGGCGTTGCTGCTTGCGCATGTGCTCGTCGTGGCAGCCGGCGCCGAGGGAGTTTCGGCGGAGACACTGTCGATCCGCTACGGCCAACGGGTTCCGTTGTTCGAAGAACTAGTGGTCACCGGTGGTGAAGTGGAACGGGCCGTCGGCCGAGTCGCAGTCCGCGGTGCCATCACGGTAGCGGGGAGCGTGGCGGTTTCCGCGGAGGGACGGTTCGTTGCACGGGCCGATCCCGACCTCTCGTCGCAGCAGATGTCACCAGGTGGCCGAGATGGCCGGTCTCGAGAATCTCCACGCCATCGTCCACGGTGAGGTCACGCCCGATTTCGCTGAGTGACATGCATTTTCGGTGTTGATCCGTTCGGTCCCCCGAGCTTGCAGTCGCACCCGGGCCGATAGTGGACCGGGTGCGACGAGTAAGGAATCCGGATCGAGGTACAGCTCAACGCATTGCGGACATTGTGCTCGATGGCACCGACAATGGCAGTCGCCGGAGGAATCGTCGACGATTCGTCCTCGAGTCAGGCGTCGGTGTCAGCTTCGGGCTCACGGTCCCCAAGGGGTCAATGCAAGCTTTCCGCGAACTCGTCCTGATTCGCTGAGCTTGTGGGCCTCGGTGATATCGGCAAGTGACATGGTCTGTTCGACCTCGACCCGTACCTTCCCGTCGGCGGCGAGTTGCCCGATGGAAGTCAGGTCGGCAGGAGATGGGTGCCCGACTACTCGGCGGTAGCGGGGGTCGTCAGTGGCGTCCGAGCCTTGTGCATCAATGTATCGGCCGTCGGCTCGCAGTATCCGCAGAGAGCGTGATCCGTACGCGCCGCCGACGAGATCGATCACGGCGTCCACTTCTTGGACTGAAGCGGCGAAATCTGACTCGGTATAGTCGACCAGTTCATCGGCGCCCAGTGCCCGAAGGAAATTGTGGTTCACGGTACGGGCGGTGCCGATCACATGTGCGCCTCGACGATGGGCGAATTGGACCGCAAGGTGGCCGACGCCGCCTGCTGCAGCATGGATCAGAACACGCTCGCCATTGTGCACATCTGCGAGATTGATTGCCTGCCATGCTGTCAGCGCGGCCGTTGGCAGGACGCCGGCATGAATGGGATCCAGGTTCGCTGGCCGTAGCGCGAGAGTATCGGCGTTGGCGAGAGCGAATTCGCCGTAGGCGCCCTTTTTGCTGAAGATCATGCCGAACACTTCGTCCCCAGGCTGAAACGACTCGACTTCGGGCCCGATCTCGACGACGGTGCCGGAGAGATCGAATCCGAGGGTGAAAGGCGGGGGCCCGAGGTGAGTGACGACGCCGGCCCGAAGTTTGCAGTCGACCGGATTGACCGATGTGGCGCACATGCGGACAAGTACCTGACCCGTACGCGGCGTCGGACGCGGGGCCTCGACCGTTCGTAGTACTTCAGGTCCGCCCAGGATGTCCTGGCTGATCGCTTTCATTGACGGGGGCATCAGCACTCAGTTCTCTCAGTCGAGGTGTTGTCGGACCGCAGCCGTGCAGGCGCGTAGATTTTCGGTTCGTTGCGTATAGCCGTTGTTCTTGCTGGTTCGGCCGCCCGCGCGGCGAGCGACGCCCTGTGCTCCATTTGTGCTCTCGTGGCGCAAGTATACGACTGTACAGCAAGTGACGCTGATGTGAGAGACGCGTTTCGAACCGATGCTGGATACAGTGCGCAGTCCGGCCACCGATACTTCGCTCGAGATCGAGGAGTTTCGGCAGGTCGGTGATCAGCTCGAAGAAGGCTACGGAGTGACGACCTTTCGCAGTGCATGAGTAAGAGGCCGAGGTGACTGCTGGCCTGGTTCAGTACTACCTTCCATCGTCGGACGACCTCCGTGTGGGTGTGTACTTGAGTGAAAACTGCGGTCGCCCTGGTAGTTCGCCGGCGCTCGTTACCCGCCACCTCGACACATACGTTGGCGTGACAGATGCTATACGGATGTATAGTATCGGTCCATGGGGGTGCGCATGTGAACGACCTGAAAGGCTATGTCGATTGCGGGCCGCGAGCATTGCTGGTGGCGTCACCTCATCGGACGGGGAGTGATTCGAGCGTCCTCGAGATAGCTGAAGTAATAAGCGGTCAAAGATTGCAGCGGCACAACATATCGGCCCAGCACGTGCTGGGCCTGACAGAAGGGATCAGCCAGGCATGGCTCGAATCGAACCAATTCCGTTCGCCGAGTGGTCATCGGCCATGCGCGAGGCGATCACCGCGCTCGTGCCAGAATCGCCACGATACCCTTTGCGCTCCGGGAAAAATCGCCCCCGAGCGGAAAACGCACTCGGCACGCTCGCACACCATCCGAGGTTGGCCAGGGCCTTCTTCGGTCTCAACGGCCACCTGATGACAACAACCACACTCAGCGAAAGGCAGCGGGAACTACTCATCATGAGAGTTGCCGCCGTTCGCGAATCTAGCTATGAATGGGCGCAGCACTATTTCATCTCGCGCGAGATCGGTCTCGATGCCGAGACGATTGCGCGTATCGCTTTCGGTCCGAACGCTCCATTGTGGGAGCCGATCGACGCGGCGTTGCTGCGCGCTGTCGACGAGCTGATCGAGGAGGGTGCAATCACCAGGGCTACCTGGTCCACACTCGCGACCGAGCTCGACTCTCAGCAGATGCTCGACGTTATCTTCACCGTCTCGGGATACGACGCGTTCGCACGCGTACTGCGTTCGTGTGAGGTCGAACTCGACGCTGACCTCATGCAATTCGCCAGTGATAGCTCATTCTCGCCCGACACGGGCGACTCCTGAGATCGATCTCGCGGTCTCGCCGTAGGAGATTGTGTTACCGCAACCTGCAGGTGAATCCCAGTACGCAGATAAAGGTCGGATCAGAGAAGGTCGATGGAGGCGCACATAATATGCGGTCGACGACTATTCGCCGGCCGGCGTACGCGTATCAGGCTGCGGTTGTAGTCCGGGCGCTACGCATCCCCATTCCTCCACCTGAGCGAGCACGCTTCGATGCGCAGTATTGCCACGACGAATCCTAAGGTATTCATCACCTTCGATGAGTTCGGTCCTCTACGGTACAACGCCGGACTTTCGGCAGACGTACCGATTGTCGGGCGCGGCTCCGGTCGGCCATTTCATCGGTATGCTCAATGCGTTCTTGATTCCCGTCCTGCAGGGAACCGCCATTTTCATCACTGATGCATGGAATCCTCACAAGACACTGAGCCTGATGCTCAGGGACAAAGTGACCTTCGGTGGCGGCACACCTTATTTTGTCATCAGCTTCCTCGATCATCCCGACTTCAGGCCGGAACACCTCGAGTTCATGCGGTACGCAGGAATGGGCGGATCGTCGGTCCCCGCACTGTCACCGACAATAAAAGCGACATCATCATTCGCGGTGGAGAGAACATCAGTGCACTCGAGGTGGAGGAAGCGCTTCTCGGTATGCCCAGTATCGCGGAAGCAGCTGCGGTTGCGGCACCGAACGCCAGGCTCGGCGAACACACTGCTGCGGTGGTGCGTGTACGACCGGGATCGACTACGCCCACCATCAGCGATATTCGTGCACATTTCCCCCGTACTGCCACCGGTAAAGTGCAGAAGGCCAAGCCAGCCACTTGCTGCCTCTTGTCGCCGGCAGGATCGGTGGACAGTGATGCTGCGAAGCGCTGCGTCCATGGGCGACATGACAAGGTCCGACACGGTGGGATCGGTCCACGCGCCGGGATGGTGCGAACCACTATGGTCGCGGGATGCACGAACGTGTGGCAGATCGTCGCCTCTGGACCTGGGTGGTGCTGCTCGGACTGACGGGCCAACTGGCCTGGACGGTCGAGAACATGTACCTCAACCTGTTCGTCTACAACACGATCACCGACTCGCCGACGGTACTCGCCACCCTGGTCGCGACGAGTGCCGTCGCCGCGACCCTGGCGACACTGCTTGCGGGCGCGGCGTCGGACCGAACTGGCAGACGACGCGAGTTCATCGCGGTCGGGTACGTGCTGTGGGGCCTCTGTACCGCCGGTTTCGGGCTGGTGAGCGTCGATGCCGCCGCATCATTGTTGCCGATGTTCGATGCGGTGACAGTCACGGTGATCGCTATCATCGTACTCGACTGTGTGATGAGCATTTTCGGGTCGAGTGCGAACGACGCCGCGTTCAATGCGTGGGTCACCGACTCGACCCGCCCTGACAATCGCGGCCGCGTCGACGGCGTGCTGGCCACGATGCCATTGCTGGCGATGCTGCTGGTGTTCGGTGCGCTCGACCCGCTCACCAGGGGCGGCCAGTGGATGCTGTTCTTCACGATCATCGGCGGCGCCACCGCGGCGGTCGGGGTGATCGCCTGGTTCGGGGTCCGCGAGCCGCGACAACCGAGACCGAGCGGCAGTTACCTGTCGTCGGTGGTCCATGGCTTGCGTCCCAGCACCGTGCGCGACAATCCGCGGCTGTATCTGGCATTGCTGGCCTGGGCGATCCTCGGAACGAGCACCCAGGTGTTCCTGCCGTACCTGATCATCTACGTGCAGCGGTACCTCGACATGGACGGATACGCGATCGTCCTGGCGTCGGTGTTGATCGGTGCGGCAGTGATCAGCGTGATCGGCGGCCGGGTACTGGACCGTATCGGCCCATCCAGGGGAATCCTGCCCGTCGCCGTTGTCTATGTCGTCGGTCTGCTCCTGATGTTCCCTGCGCGGGGAATGCTCGCTGTCATCGGAGCAGGCATCGTGATGATGGCGGGATTCATGCTGGGGGTCGCGGCGATCTCGGCAACCGTTCGGAACCTGACTCCGCTGGATCGCGCGGGCCAGGTGCAGGGACTGCGGATGATGTTCGCCGTCCTCGTGCCGATGGTGATCGGACCGTTCCTCGGTGCCGCTGTGATCACCGGTGCCGACGAGACATTCGTCGATCTCGGGGTCGTGAAACAGGTGCCGACACCGTGGATCTTCCCTGCCGCCGCAGTCGTGGTGGTATTGATCGTCATCCCCGTCGTCCTGCTGCGGAAGGTAGGCGGCGCACAGACACTCGCACCGAAACCTCTGGAGACCAGCCTGTGATCACCGAATGGGGCGAAACCCTCGATCCCGACCGCGTCCTGCCCGAATACCCGCGCCCACAACTCATGCGCGACTCCTACGTCAACCTCAACGGCCACTGGGACTATGCCATCATCTGCGCCTCGGTCACCGAGCGACCCCGCGACTGGGACGGGGAGATCGTGGTGCCGTTCTCACCGGAAGCACCGCTATCCGGCGTCGATCGGATACTGCAGCCGGGCGAAGCGCTGTGGTATCGGCGGAGCGTCACGCTGCCTGCGGGATTCGTGCGTGATCGTGTGTTGCTCCATTTCGGAGCCGTCGACCAGGATTGCGAAGTGTGGGTCGACGGCACATTCGTCGGGGGGCATCGAGGCGGATACCTGCCGTTCACCCTCGACGTCACCGACGCTCTGCGCGGTGAGAGTCACGAACTCGTCGTCCGGGTCCGGGATGTCACCGACACGTCGTGGCGTAGCCGCGGAAAACAGAAACTCGAGCGCGGTGGTATCTGGTACACACCGCAATCCGGGATCTGGCAGACGGTGTGGCTCGAATCAGTGCCGCAGCGGTGGGTCGAGCGGCTCGATCTCGTGCCGCACGTGGACACCGGTGAGGTCGAGGTGTGTGTGGTGGTCGGCGGCACTGGCGAGGGTGCTGCCGTCGTCACGATCGGTGCCAACGGCAGCGACGTCGTTTCGGGCAGCGTGCCGGTCGGGGTGCCGACGCGGTTGCGGCTCGGCGACGACGTGCGTCTCTGGTCGCCCGAGGATCCGTTCCTGTACGACGTCGAGGTCACCCTCGGTGCCGACAACGTGTCGAGTTACGTCGGGATGCGTTCGTTCGGTATCGGACCCGATGCGACAGGCACCATCCGACTCCTGCTCAACGGCGAACCGTATCTGCATGCGGGCCTGCTCGATCAGGGGTACTGGCCCGACGGCCTCTACACCGCGCCGTCGGACGACGCGCTCATCCACGACATCGTCACGGCCAAGGAACTCGGTTTCACGATGCTGCGTAAGCACATCAAGATCGAGCCGCTGCGCTGGTACCACCACTGCGACCGGCTGGGCATCCTCGTGTGGCAGGACATGGTCAACGGTGGTCGGAGCTACCGGCAGGCGGTCGTCACCGCACCCGTCGCTCTACCCGTGAAGTTGGACGATTCTCACTACACCTGGTTCGGACGGCAGGACGCCGAAGGACGCACCGAGTTCCTCGAGGAGCTCGATACGACTGTGGCGCTGCTGCGTTCGACACCGAGCATCGCCGCATGGGTGCCGTTCAACGAGGCATGGGGACAATTCGATGCCGTCGTGGCCTCCGCGCGAATCAAGGCGCTCGACGCCACCCGGCCCGTCGACCATGCCAGCGGTTGGCACGACCAAGGTGGAGGCGACATGGCCAGCCGGCACGTCTACTTCCGGCCCTATCGGCTGTCGCGGGCCGACGCGAAAGATGAGCGTGTCGCGGTGTTGTCGGAGTACGGCGGGTATTCCTATCGGGTCCCGGGGCACGTGTGGAGCGACAAGGAGTTCGGCTACCGCAAATTCGCCGACCAGTGGACCTACGAGCGCGCCTTTCTGCGTCTGCAACATACGCAAGTTGCCCCGGCAGTCGAGGACGGGCTCGCGGCCTTCATCTACACCCAGCTCGCCGACGTCGAAGAAGAGACGAACGGTCTGATGACCTACGACCGTCGGGTCCTGAAGGTCGACGCCGACGCCGTTCGTGCGTCGAACCTTCGGTTGCGCGGCCGACACGACCACGCCGCCGGGGGAGCGGCATCACCTCTCGCAGTGCGGGAACGGGAGATCACCGATCCGGTACCCCTGACCCGGCCCGACGGACGCCTGAACCCCGGCGCGGTCGGGTGGACGCGCACACCGCTGATCACCACCGACGGTATCGGCCGCGGCAGGGCGGGGAAAGGACGCAACAAGCGGTGGGAGTACTGGGCGGTGACCACACCGACCCATGTGGTCGCGCTCGTGGTGTCCGACATCGATTACGCAGCAGTGCACGGTATCTGGCTACTCGACCGGGCAAGCGGGGAAACGATCGCATACGACGCCATCGGGTTGCCCCGCACCGCGACCTTGCCGGCCAATCTCGGTGAGGGTCCGGTTCGATCCCGCACCGGGAAAGTACGGATCGATATCGACGAGGTCGACGGCGGGACGCGGTTGTGGGCGCGCGGCGAGCGTGTGGAGATCGACATCCTTGCTCAGAGACCGGAGTGCCACGAGTGTCTCGGTGTCGTCGTGCCGTGGACCGATCGACTGTTCCAGTACACCGTCAAGGACGTCGCTCGGCCCGCCACCGGGACCATTCGTGTCGACGGCGTCGTCTCGGACGTGCCCGAAGGGGAGTCGTGGGCGACGCTCGACCATGGGCGCGGACGCTGGCCGTACGCGGTGCACTGGAACTGGGGCGCGGGATCCGGCCGCACCGACGGCAAGGTGATCGGAATCCAAGTCGGTGGGAAGTGGACCGACGGATCCGGATCGGTGGAGAACGCACTGGTCGTCGACGGGCATCTGTCGAAGATCAGCGAAGAGTTGGTGTGGACCTACGATCCGGGCGACTGGATGGCGCCGTGGCGGATCACCGGCGACACCGTCGACCTCACCTTCACCCCGTTCCACCTGAAGAAGTCCGTCACCGACCTGAAGATCTTCTCCTCCCGCACCCACCAGTGTTTCGGCCATTGGTCCGGCACGGTCGCGGATGACACCGGCGCTCGGGTGCGCGTCGAGGACATCGTGGGGTGGGCGGAGGATGTCCGGAACCGCTGGTGACGTGGTATCGGCAGGCAAGTGCTACGAGGCGATCATCGCCTCGACCACGCTTCGATAACGCCGGATCACCAGCATCCCGACGGGGATGACGATGTCGGCGGTGTCCGACTCTGGAGACAGCCACGCGACGGGCAGAACGATGAAACCCATGTCGCTACGAGGCAGGCGATGATTGCCATACCGTGAGCAGGGCGGCGTGGTTCGAGGACGATCGCAATCTCGGTCGCACTTCACATGGCCAGGGCGAGCATCCCGAAAAGGATCGCTGCGGTCAGCATGTACCTCTTCTTCGCTTGGCGTAGGACTTCTTTGATCCGGAGAGCACCGACGAATCCGGTGCCCGTGCTCGGTATGGAGAGATCGTGACTAACGGGCGGACACCATCGACAGGGGGGACGGGTTTCCGCGGATCGTGTTCAGCGTGAAGCTCGCTGTCCCCGGCAGGTACCTGTCATCCGAGGATTCGACCGTCTTCCCATTGCTGCTGAATGCTCGGCGGCGGACTCTCAGCAACGGAGTCCCTTCGGTGACTTCCAGGAGTCGGGCATCGTCCGCGTCGGCACCGATGGCGTCGATGGTGCGCGTGGCGTTGTCGATATCCACCCCGGAGCTGATCAGGTGCTGGTAGATGGAGCCGGAGTCGGTGTCGAAGGTGAGGAGATGCAGCCCCACCTCGAGGGGGTAGTTCAAGCGTTCGACCATGGCAGGCATGCCGTTCAGGAGCCGAAGCCGGAACACCGAGACCACCGGGGACTTCGGTTCGATATCCAGGGAGGCGGCCAGCGCTTCGTCTGCAGGTCGGCGTGTGACGCTCTGGGTGACCTGCCCCGGTTCGAATCCCGACTGGCGGCACCACTCCGAGTAGGAGATCACGCCGTCGAAGGACTGGGTCGGTACCGTGTCGAGCACGATGGTCCGCCGCCCTCGACCCGATGAAATCAACCCCTCCGAGCGCAGCGTGGCCATGGCCTGGCGAACAGGCCCACGGGACGAGCGGAATCGTTCGCACAGCTCGGACTCGGAGGGAAGCGGTTCTCCGGGGGCGAACTCCTTGCGGCTGATGGCGTTCCGGAGGAAGGCCGCGATCTCTTGATGTTGCTGAAGCGTGGTCCCCATGGTGGTTCGTACTCCCTCTTCCGGTGACGACTTATATATACAGTAAATGTTTGCTGTGCTGGGGCAACGGTTCATGATCCGGAGGGTGTGGTGAAATGTGGGTGAACAGCCAGCAAATATGTCTATACATGTACTGAATGAGGTGTCGAGTGCTCATACTATCGTCGAATGCGTAATCACTCCGACCTTCTTGTCATCGGCTCCGGCATCATCGGCCTTGCCACCGCATTCCTGGCTCACGAGCAGGGTCGGTCCGTCCGCGTCATCGACAGCGATGACCGCCCCGTCGGTTCCTCGATCCAGAACTTCGGTCACGCCTGCTTCACCGGCCAGGCGGACCTCATACAAGGCGTCGCCGATCGTGCCAGGTCGGGCTGGGTGAACGCGGCCGAGCAGGCCGGCTTCTGGGCATCGGAAGGTGGTACGTATATCCCGGCGACCACGGAGGCCGAGCATCAGGTCCTGCGAGAGTTCGCCGAGCATCGCGGCCCCGATCGGGTCACCTCCCTGAGTGGAGTCGAAGTGGCTGACGCCATCGGAAACCCCGGTCTGGCAGCGCTTTCCGGGGTGCACCTGCCGCGGGATATGAGGGTGAACCCGCGTGAGGCGGCGCCCGTGCTGGCTCGCTGGCTCGCGGCGCAGGGGGTCGACTTCGCTTGGAGTACCCAGGTCACCGCCGTGGCCGACGGTGTCGCGGAGACGAACCGCGGCGATTACACGGCCTCGCAGATCGTGGTGTGCCCCGGTTACCGGCTCAGCCACCTGTTCCCCGACCTCGCCGAGAGTCACGAGGTGCGAACCTGCACGCTCGTCATGTCCCTGATCGACCGGCCGCACGCCGTTCCGGCGGATCTCGCAATGCTGACCGGCACCTCCCTCGCCCGGTACGAAGGCTTCACCGCCATGCCATCCGCACCGGAACTTCGCCGCGAGCTGGCCGAACGGGAGCCGGAACTGGTCGAGTGCATTGCGAACCTGATGGTGACGGGTCTGGCGGATGGGTTGCTCATCGGAGACAGTCACGCCTATGCGGCGAGCCCGGAGCCGTTCATCGACGAACGTGTCGGAAACCTGTTGCTTGCACGCGCCACGGAAATCCTCGGAATCACGGCCCCGGTCGTTCGTCAGCGCTGGCTGGGCCGTTACGCCGACAGTCGCTCGACCAACCTCGTGCTCGAGCGCCCCGATCAGCGCACCACAGTCGCCGTCGTCACGTCCGGGATCGGCATGACCCTGTCTTTCGGAATCGCCGACCTTGCGCTGAACGGTGGCTCCGTACCCGGCTTCTGACCCACGCGTGGCCGGTCGATGAGCGCTCGGTGAACACTTCATGAACCGGCCCAATATGTATATACATGTTGACTCACGATGCGGCACACTGGAACCCGACATCACCGGGCTGTTCCCCCACTGCTGTTCGAATGCGGAACGCACGGCTCCGAGCCCCCCTCAGAAAGAAACCTGTGAAGACCTTCTTCTCCCCGAAATCGACTGCTGTTCGCGCCGTCGTCCTCGCTTCGGCCACTGTTCCTATCCTGGCTGCGTGCGGCAGCGGGACCGGCGATGAGACCATCACGTTCGCGGCAATCCCGGCCGAGTCGTCCTCGTCCCTGGAAAGCGATTACTCGAACATCACATCGCTCATCGAGCAGGAAACCGGTCTCGACGTCGAGTTCCAGAACGCCTCCGACTACGCCGCGGTCATCGAGGGGCAGCGCGCCGGGCAGATCGACATCGCGTCCTACGGTCCGTTCTCCTATGTCATCGCCAAGGACTCGGGCGTGAACATCGACGCCGTCGCCGCGCCTACCGGCGACCCCGCCCAGCAGCCGGCCTACACCTCGCTGGCGTACGTTCGCGCTGATTCCGATATCAAGGGCCTCAACGACCTTCGTGGCCGGACCGTGTGCTTCGTGGATGCGGCCTCGACGTCCGGCTATCTGGTCCCCATGGAGGGCCTGATGAATGAGGGTATCAACCTGGAGACGGACCTCGAAGCAGTCCTTGCCGGTGGCCACGACGCTTCGCTGCTCTCACTCGAATCCGGCTCGTGCGACGCCGCTTTCGCTCACGACACCATGCTCAACACGCTGGTCACGTCCGGTCAGGTCGACGACGGTGCCCTGCGGTCCGTCTGGGAGTCCGAGCCGATCCCCGAAGACCCGATCGCCCTGAACCTCGACACTCTCGATCCCGCTGTGGCCGAGCAGATCTCCACGGTCATCCGCGAGAAGGCCAACAAGCCGGCGCTGGTCGCGGCGGGCATCTGCGCCTCCGAGGGGGAGTGCGTCCTGCCCGAGGAGATCGAGTACGGCTACCTGCCGGTCGATGACACCGATTTCGACGCGATCCGTGAAATCTGCGCTGCCACCGATGCCGCAGCCTGCCACAGCATCAACTGACCTGGCATGACCACTGCCATCAAGGACCTGACCATGAACAACCCCCTTGCGGACACCGACGCCCGGCCCCGCCCGGCCGTGCGACTCGAGCATGTGACCAAGGACTTCGGCGCAGGCGTCCTCGGCCTCGACGACGTCACCACGGAGTTCCGCACCGGTGCCATCACCGTGCTGCTCGGCCTGTCCGGCTCGGGCAAGTCAACCCTGCTCCGGCACCTCAATGGATTGCATCGCCCGACATCCGGCTCCGTCTCGGTCCTCGGCCAGGACGTGGCGTCCTTGCGGGGCAGGTCCTTGCGGACACTTCGACGTGAGATCGCCGTGATATTCCAGCATTTCAACCTAATTGGTCCGATGTCCGTGCTCGAGAACGTGTGCACCGGCCGACTCGGATCGCTCGTCGGTCCCCGGCTGTCGCTGATGATGTATCCCGAGAGCGTGCGACGGGAGGCACTCGAGAAGCTGGACCGCGTGGGTCTCGCCGACCGGGCCTACCAGCGTGCCGACACGCTGTCCGGCGGTCAGCAGCAACGCGTGGCCATCGCGCGAGCGCTCATGCAGCATCCCAAGGTCCTCCTGGCGGACGAACCGGTGGCGTCCCTCGACCCGGTATCCGCCAGGGAAGTCATGGGTCTGCTCCAAGAGATTTCGTCCGAGAACCAGCTGACGGTGATTGCCTCGCTGCACCAGGTGCAGCTCGCCATCGACTTCGCCGACCGCATCGTCGGACTGCGCAGTGGGCGGATCGTCCTGGACCAGACCACCGGGGGTCTGCATGCCGAGGAAGCGTCACAGATCTACACCAGTGTCTCCGGGATGGCCCTGGCCGGCCATGGTGGTCGGCAGTGAACACGACCGCTACCCGGAAATCCCCCGTCGAATTCCCTCCGAGACCCGCCCCGCGAGTCGGGTCCGTTGCGGCCGCGCTGGTCATGATCGTCCTCGTGGTCGCCGGTGTCTTGTCGGTCGATTCGCTCGGAATCAACCTCGCGACCATTGCCAGATCACTGGACAACGGTGTCGCCTTCATCCAGCGGATGTTCCCCCTCGACTTCCCGCCGGTGGCCGAGACGGTGAGTCTGATCTTCGAGACCCTGGCCATCGTGTTCCTGGCCACGTTCCTGGCCGTAGTGTTGTCCGTCCCACTGGCTCTGGCTGCCGCGAAGGCCACCACGAGGGGTCGTCTCTCGCAGGGCACTGCCCGCACGCTGATCGTCCTGGCCCGCGCGGTCCCGGACCTTGTGTTGGCCATCGTGTTCCTGCGTATGTTCGGGCTGGGCGCGACGGCCGGCATCCTCGCCATGGGCATCCACTCCGTGGGCATGGTCGGCAAACTCTATGCAGACGCGATCGAGGAACTCGACGACGGCCCCCGCGAGTCGATCGAATCCGCCGGTGGCAGTCGCGGTCAGCAGATCTTCTCGGCCATCCCCCAAGTGCTCTTGCCTCAGATCGTGGCAACCGCCCTGCACCGCTTCGACATCAACCTGCGCACATCGGTGCTGCTGGGTTATGTCGGGGTAGGCGGGATCGGTCTGGCCATCGCCGACGCACTCCGGACCCTGGATTACCAGCGAGGCATGGCTTTGGCCCTGCTCGTGCTGATTCTCTGCATCGCAGTCGAACTGCTCTCCGGGGCAATCCGAGCCGCCATCATGAAGCGATCCGGTGGAGCGGTGGTAGGAGGTACGTGGTCCGACCGGCTGTTCAACCGCGGTGCAGCCGGTCTGTCGGGCGACCTGCGTCTGACCCCGCCGTGGACTGCGGCACGGGTTCGGAGGTTCATGTCCGGCGGCGCCATCGTGGTGTTGCTGGTGGCGTCGCTCTGGCGCGTCGACATCTCCATGGGTGCCCTGTGGGACGGCCTGCTTGCACTCCCCGACACGCTGGGGCTGTTCCTACCTCCATCGACGGGTGGCGCACTCGGCACGCTCGTGGAGCAGCTGCTGGTCACTGTCCAGATCGCGCTGGCAGCCACCTTCATCGGAGCGGTCCTGGCCATCCCGATCGGTATCCTCGCCGCGAACAACGTGGTGGCGAACAAGGCCGTCCGCTCCTTCTTCCGCATGCTCATCGTGGTGGTTCGCGGCATCCCGGAACTGATCCTCGCCATCATCTTCGTGGTCGTCTCCGGTCTCGGCGCTGTGGCAGGCACCTTGGCCCTGGCGGTGGGCGCGGTCGGGCTGCTCTCCAAACTCGTTGCCGATTCACTCGAAGAGACCGACACCGACGTCCAGGACGCCCTGCGCACCGCCGGGGCCTCCGAGATCCAGGTGTTCTTCGGCGCGACGCTCCGGCAGTCCGCACCGGCCTTCATCGCCCACACCATGTACCTCCTGGACTCCAACATCCGCTCCGCCACCCTGCTGGGCGTCGTCGGCGCCGGCGGCATCGGATTCCTGCTCCTCAACGCTTCCCGCGTCAACCAGTTCGACGTGGTGACCACGATCCTCATCCTCATGGTCGCCGTGGTGCTGGCGGTCGAGGCGCTCTCCATGTGGCTGCGCAAGGTGGTCCGCTGATCGATCTGCCCCACAACACTTCCTACCCGAACTGCACGAAAGAGAAGACATCATGATCGAACTCGCCATCCTCGACATGGCAGGCACCACCATCGATGACCGCGACGAGGTATACCGCGTCCTACGCGAGTCCACCGAGCGCCACGGAGCGACCTACACCGACGAGGAATTCCAGCAGTGGATGGGCACCGAGAAGCGGTGGGCCATCGAGAATCTGCTGAAGCTCGGCGGTGTTGACGCCGACGAGATCCTGGTCGAGCAAGCCTGGGCCTGGTTCCGCGAAGAGTTGCGGCAGACCTACACCGACACCCCGCCGACGCCTCTCGCGGGCGTCGAAGAGGCCCTGCGCGAGCTGAAGGCGAACGGCATCAAGATCGGCCTGACAACCGGATTCTCCCGGGAGATCGCAGACTTGATCCTGGATTCTCTCGGCTGGAAGGAGGGGGAGATCATCGACCACATCGTGGCCGGCGACGAAGTGCCCGTCGGTCGTCCCGAGCCCTTCCTGATCCAGGCGGTCATGGCCCATCTGGACGTGCACGACACGGCCGCCGTCGTCAGTGCAGGAGACACCGCCTCCGACGTGGAATCGGCCCGGCGCGCCGGAGTGACCTCCATCGGTGTGCTCACCGGGCACCTGACCCGCGCGGACTTCGACGCTCTGGATGCCGATCTGGTGCTCGGGTCCGTTGCCGACCTCCCATCGCACACTGTCATGGCGAGGGAAGTCCGGTGACGGCGACAGCGCACGCCGTTCTGTGGCGCGGCGGCACAGACTTCGGCACCATCGAAATGCCCCTTCCCGAGCCGGGACCCGGAGAGACATTGGTGCGTCTCACCGCGGCCACGGTGTGCGGTTCGGACCGGCATACCGTCAACGGACGACGTGAGGCTCCGTGCCCGTCGGTTCTCGGGCACGAGGGCGTCGGCGTGGTGGTCAGCACCGACAGGGGACACCTGGTCGACGGCTCCCCGGTGAGCCCCGGGACCCGGGTGGTCTTCGGCGTGACCCGGTCCTGCGGCCGCTGCGAGATCTGTCGGCGCGGGCTCACCGCCAAGTGCACGAGCGTGCAGAAGATCGGTCACGAGTCGTTCGAGAGCGACTGGCCACTGTCGGGAACCTACGCCACTCACATCCTCCTACGGGAGGGCCAGGCCGTGGTGCCGGTGCCCTCTTCTCTCGACGATGGCGTCGCGGCCACCGCCGGATGTGCTGTGGCCACGGTGATGGCTGTCCTCGAACGCGCCGGTGACCTGTCAGGGCGACGCGTGCTGGTGAACGGGCTGGGCATGCTGGGACTGGTGGCCGTGGCCGCGGCCCGTCGACGCGGTGCCGCCGCAATCCTCGCCGTCGACCCGAATGCGGCCCGGCTCAGGCTGGCCCAGAGCCTCGGGGCCACCCCGGTGTCGCCCGAGGCCGGGGCCTCCGGCACCGTGGACGTGTCCCTCGAACTCTCCGGCTCGCCCGTCGGCATCCGGAATTGCATCGACGCCCTGGGCATCGGCGGCACCGCCGTCCTCGCCGGCAGCGTTGCACCGGTCGGCGCGACCGAAGTGGATCCGGAGTGGATCGTGCGTGGATGGCGCACCATTACCGGGGTCCACAACTACGAGCCGCGGCACCTGCAGGAGGCTGTGGAGTTTCTCGCGTCTGCCGGAGACGACCTGCCTTGGAAGGACATCCTGGACGGCCCGATCACGGCCGATCAGCTCGCCGAGGAGTTCCGCCGGAACGACGTACAACGGCTACGCACCGTGGTGACGATGTAGTCGCTCCCTCCGTCGGGCCGCGACGTACCGGCCGTCGGCGAGGGCCGGAATCGACGTGAATACCGGATCCGACAACGCCTGCTGTGATCCACCCACTGCGAAGAAACTCAGCAGCAGGATGTCGGCGCGGATGAAGGGCGGGTGCCTGTCCTGTCATCCGAAGAGTCCGCCGACGGAAGAGGAAGTCCTCGTGTTCGCACGGGAGGGGAAGCGTTAGAGGACTGTTCATGTGCGCGGCCGGGTCGCGAGGTGCCCGGTTGCTCGCGCGGCCAGCGCGAATCCGATCAGAGCCAGGTCTGTTGCTTGATGACCTCGGAAGTCACGCCGATTCGAGCATTGCTGTTCCAGCGCGCTCTGAGGTATCGGGTAGTACTTGGTCGCTGGGTTTCCTCCCGCGATTGTCAGTTTATCGGCCGACAGCGGATCGACGACGGATCCACACTCGACTGTCCGCGGCCCGACACTGTCGACCGGGATGGAGAAGGTCGACAAGAATGCAACACCGCTCACTCCCAGGGACATAGCTGCGAAGAAACCGCAGGTAGCACCGAACAGGACCGCGTACCGACCACCGTGGTGTCGCTTCCACCACAGGTGGATGAGCGCCGCTGACGCTGCGAGGTAGATCAACTCTTTCCACCAGCCGAGAAGCCCGAGCCAGTACGCGAATACGGCCGTGATGATCCAGAAGGCCGCGGTGAGCCACTTCGTGCGTGAACGTGTGTCCGGCGGATCCTCCAGCGTCATCGTGCGATTGTCGCTCCGAATTTGCGGTCGGGTACCAGAACGGCAGCGCCGCGGACACGATCGTCGGCGAGATCCGTCAATGCTCGGTCCGCATCCGACAGACGGTAGCGCATCGTGCTGACCTGGATCCGATGCTCTCCGGCGAAGCGCATGAAGGTGCGCGCGTCGTCGCGTGTATTGGCTGTCACCGAGCGGATCTCCCGCTCGTAGAACAGATGCCGCTGGTAATTCAGCGGAGGGACGTCGGTCATGTGGATGCCGGCGAGTGAGAGGATGCCACCGCGGTCGAGTGCCTCGAGTGCGGTCGGAATCAGATCTCCGACCGGAGCGAACACAATGGCGGCGTCGAGTGGGACGGGCGGCTTGTCGGCCGAGCCCTGCACGGACTCTGCGCCGAGTTCCTCGGCGAGCGCGCGGGCGTCGGCGCTCCTGGTCATGACATGAACCGACACGCCCCGATACATCGCCACCTGCGCCGCAATATGGGCGCTACCACCGAAGCCGTAGATGCCCAGGCGTCCGCCTTCTGGAACGGCCGCGCGCTCCAATGCGCGGAACCCGATGATGCCGGCACACAACAAAGGTGCAAGTTCGACGTCGTCGTAGCCCTCCGGGAGAGGAAGTGCGAACTCTGCAGGCACGGTGACGAATTCGGCGTACCCGCCGTCGTCGTCCCACCCGGTGTATCGCGAATGAGGGCAAAGGTTCTCGCGTCCGCGCAGGCAATACCGACAGTGGCCGCAGGTGTACCGGAGCCATGCGACACCGACGCGGTCGCCAGGTGAGAACCCGCTGACCGCAGCGCCCGTCCGGTGCACGGTGCCTACGACTTCGTGTCCGGGCACCACATTGTGCCGATGGACGGGCAAGTCGCCTTCCGATACGTGCAGGTCGGTCCTGCACACCCCGCAGGCCTGAACTTTGATCAGTAACTCGTCCGGACTCACCGTGGGGATCGGGCCGGTTTCGAAGACCAGCGGTTGCTCGTGGATCGGTCGCGGGTCTGCTACCCGCCACGCCATCATCGTCTCGTTCGAGTTCACGGCGACTCCCGGTTTCTGCTGCCTGCTCAACTGTAGGCCAGGTGTCGCCGTTCGAGACTTCAGTTCGGTGGGATCTTGCCCGCAGGGCGAACTCCAACCCACCAAAGATCATGCGGAGTCGAGCTCGAGGACCACCTCGACGTTACCGCGGTCGTCGCGGTGTGCGACGGCATGGCCTGTTCGCTCTTCGTCGAACTGAATGCTCATGGGCGCTCCGTCGCCGAGGAAGTTGCGCCACCACGACTTCTGGTCGGGCATCGCGACACCGATTTTCACGGTGTCGCCCGAGATACGGTAGCCGACCGGAAGTGTGATCACCCGGCCGGATTTGCGACCGACATACGTGATGGGTGCGACGTAGTTACGGATGCGGCTGCCGATGACCGGGAGGTCGGCGGCGGCCATGATGACTGCGTTGAAAGGTCCCGCGAAGCGCAGGATTGAACTGCTGAGTGACATGTGTTCCTCCCGAAACCACGGTACGGACTTCTCCCGCGTCATGATGCCTCGAAGCGCGCTTCCACGTCGGCACTGAGAGTGATGCGGTCGGGTTCGAGGACGAAACCGCTGCCGCTCTCCTCGGACGCCGATGCCATGTCGGAACGCATCGCGTGCATCATGGGCGCACCCGCTGCGCGCGGACTCGGACCCGGTTGAAGTCCAAGCATTCCCGGATCGGCGATGGCGACCGCTCGGAAGTCGCTGTAACCCAGGCTCTTCGTGTAGCCCTTGGCCTTGGCGAGGGCATTGCCGACCGCAAGGTCGCGTACCTCCGCGATCCGCTTCTCCCGAGTCTTGCGGGTGATCCACCAGCGCAGGTCGGTGATTGCGACGGCCTCGATCTCCGAGACGGTGTCGACGAACCCGCTGACCGCGTCGAATTCGTGGAACGTAACCGTGAGCGACGCAGACGACGTGTACCGCCACGGCCGGGTCTTGCCCTCGTTGCTGTACGGGCGGTGGCGACTGTGCCGAACCTGGTCGAAGGTCCATCGTCTGACGGGGGTGTCGTCGCGTTCGCGTAGTTCGGTGACGAGGCCGGTCAGCGTGGTGATCGCGGAAGTGACGGGATCGGCGGCGTGCTCGCGCGTCGTGCCGTCGGCGTGCACGCGGAGCACGACCGTGCACCGGTTGGGTGCGAACTCGCGTTCGGCGTGGCCGGTGACAGTGATGGTGACGGGGCGATCGCTCATGGAGGCGAGTGTGCCAGCTCGATAGGGCCTGTTGGGAGAACCCAGGGCTCCCCTCCTTACTCGAGCGATTCGATGGGTCGGTCGGTGACCAGCGCGGTGAGGATCATCGGGGCATCGCCGTCGCACTGATTGAGAGAGACCGCGACCCATCGGGAATGTGACGCAGTGACCGGTCCCCAGACGTTGAGGTCGCCGAGGCAGTCCATGGCGACCAGGGTGCGGAAGGGCTCTGCGGTGGGCGGATTCCACAGAGCCGGACCCATCGTCACCGTGCGGTGCGGCCCCCATCTGCGGTCCAACTCCGCAACCAACGCTGAGAGATGACCTTCCGCCATGTCCTCGACGTCGTTCCATTCGGGTTGGTACACGCCGACGAGGTCGTCGCTTTCCCGGAGGGGAAACAACATGAAGCCGTCACCTCGCGTGGACGTCCATTCGCCGGTGGCCGGCTCGCCCGCATCGGTGGTCGGCCCGGATGCGGGGAGGGGAACGAGCAGGGCTGTCTCTACATCCGACGCGGACCGATCCGGATCGAAGGTCTCACCTGCGCGGGCCGTCACCGGGCACACCTGTTCAGTCGACGTTCGCTCATGGGGCGAGTGTGCCAGCAGGATATGACAACTGTGATCACGCGTCGTCGACCGTGAAATCAGTTCGGAGAGGTTCTATTCCTTCTTGCCTACCGTCTGCGGCGCTTCTCGGCGGTCACGAGCTGCGTGGCGGGGCAGGAAGGATGCGGGGATGAGGATCAGGGCCGTGAGCGCGAAGGCGATCCAGAACGCATATCCGAACGAATCGGACAGGGCCGGGCCGACCACCGCCATGGCTTCGGGTGGGAGCGAACTGATCTGGTCGGCCCCGTTGCCCGTCGTCTCGACGCCTTGGGAGCTCAGCTGGTCGGTGAGCCGCTGCGTCAGCGCCGTCACGAGCAAGGCGCTTCCCAGCGACGCCCCGACCTGCTGAATCGCCGACAGCGTCGGTGCTGCCCGCGATATCACGTCCTTGTCCAGCTCGGTGTAGGCGGCGGAGATCGTCGGCATCATCACTGCTCCGAGACCCATGCCGCGAACGAACAGGGCTGCGCTGAGCCAGAGGTAGGAAGAGTCGACTCCCACTTGGGTGAACGGCACGGTGCCGAGAAGCGCGAGCACGACGCCGACGGGGACGACGTAGCCCGCGCCGATGCGGTCGGTGAGCCTGCCTCCGATGACGATTGCGACGATGGCGCCGAGGCCCTGGGGTGCGAGCAGCAGACCGGCGTTGAGTGCGCCTTCACCGCGGACGGTCTGGTAGTACAGCGGAAGCAGCAGCATGCCGCCGAACATTCCGATGGCGACGAGGAAGACCGCGACGGTTCCGCTGGCGAACAGCCGGTTGGTGAGCAGACGAACGTCGATGATCGACCCGGTGCCTTTGTTCAGACTGTGCCAGGTGTAGAGAGCCAAGCCGGCAGCGCCCCCGATGAGCCATCCGAGCACGTTCCACTCACTGAATCCGCCGTGGGAACTTGCACGGGAGAGCCCGTAGAGCAGACACACCAGGCTTCCGGAGAGCAGGACGAGACCGCGCAGGTCGAGACGCCCGAATTCGGGCAGGGCACCGCCGCTCGGTAGCTTCCACACCGCGAGTGTGAGCGCGAGGGCGCCGACGGGGACGTTGACGAGGAAGATCCAGTGCCAACTCGCGTATTCGACGAGCAGGCCGCCGATCACTGGCCCGAACACCGGACCCAACAGCATAGGAACGCCGAGGATGCTCATCGCGCGTCCGAGGCGTTCCGGGCCCGCGGCCCTCGTGATGATGGCCTGACCGGCGGGAAGCAGCATGCCGCCGCCCAACCCCTGGATCACGCGGAAGGCGATCAGGCTGTCGATCGACCACGCGGCCGCGCACAGGGCGGAACCGGCCATGAACAGACCCACTGCTGTAATCCAGGTCGGTTTCGGCCCGAACCGATCCATGGCCCAGCCGGAGAGTGGGATGACCAGGGCCACGGCGAGCAGGTAGCCGGTGACGACCCATTGGGTGGTGGACAACGGCGCGTCGAGCTCCCTGCTCAACGAGTCGAGGGCCACGTTCACGATGGTGGTGTCGAGAACCACCATGATCATGCCGGACACGACGACGAGCCCGGTGACGATGACGTCGCGGTCGAGCTTGTCCGAGCGACGATCGGTGGAAGGTTCCATGTTCGGCTCCCGGTCGGTAGGGGAGTTCATCCGCCACTACGATGCTGGGCGCGGTTCGGGGTGCGGTCAATACCGAAACACCGAGTGCTGCTGAGGGGAGCGAAACGGTTCTTCGTTATCGACTTCGGGAAGGTTCCGGGTCGGTGCACTTAGCGGTCGCTATACTCGTCCGAAGTTCTGGCCGTGATGGTGTGATCGCAGGAGTGTGCATGAAGGTCGTACTACCGTTGGCTTCCCGGACCGGCGCGCTCGCCGACGTTGCAGACATGGCACGCCAGGCCGAGGAGAGCGGCTTCGACGGGGTGTCGTTCAGCGAGGTCGTCTCGGATCCGATCCTGCATCTGACGATCGCTGCCGGCGCGACCGAGCGTGTGGACCTGCTGACGAACATCGTCGTGGCATTCGCGCGGTCTCCGATGACGCTTGCGGTGCAGGGGCGGGCTCTGCAGGACTACAGCGGCGGTCGACTGACCCTCGGTCTCGGCAGTCAGATCAAACCGCACATCGAGAAGCGCTTCTCGATGCCGTGGAGCGCGCCGGCGGCACGGATGGCCGAGTTCGTCTCCGCGATGCGAGCGATCTGGGATTCATGGGCCACCGGCGCGAAGCTGGACTTCCGCGGCGACTTCTACACGCACACCCTCATGACCCCCATGTTCACGCCGCTGAGCGAGCAGCCTGCACCCGAAGTTCTCCTCGCTGCGGTCGGCGAGAAGATGACGGAGACGGCCGGTCGTGTCGCTGACGGAATCCTGTTGCATCCCTTCACTACCGAGCAATACGTGCGGGAGGTGACGTTGCCGGCGCTGGCCCGGGGTCGCACTGCGTCCGGTGCGCCGGAAGGTGACCCCGAGATCATTGCATCCGGATTCATCGTCACCGGAAACACGGACGAGGAACTCGCGACGTCCAAGGCGGCGGTGCGGCGGCAGATCGCGTTCTACGGCTCGACGCCCGCCTACCGCCCCGTTCTCGACCTGCACGGACTCGGCGATCTGGGCGACGAACTCAACCGGCTCTCCAAGACCGCAGACGACGGCAAGTGGGCTACCATGGCCGACCTGATCGACGACGGCATCCTTGCGTTGTTCGCGGCGGAGGGCGCTCCGGCCGAGGCAGCGAATATGCTGTTCGGCCGCTTGGGTGATATCGCAACCCGCTACACGATCAACAATGTCGGTGTGCAGACTCCGGAGTTGCAGCGCGAGGTGGCGGGTCTTCTGCAGGCCGTCGACTCGTAGATCATGCAGATGTGGTTGGTTCGACTGCACATAACGACGTCGAACCAACCAGATCTGCATTGCGTGACCCGGACGATGCATCGCGCCCGGAGCCGTATTCACGTATCCGAATCAGCTGGGGGAGAAGGGATCACTGCAGTGGTCAGCGTAATGCGCACGGAGCCGTTGTCGCGATCCGTCCGATAAGGCTCGAGGAGTTCGGCGAGTTTCGTCTGGATTTCCATGAGATCTTCGGTGGTGACGTAGAGCGGTGTCGTGCCGAATCCCAGGTAGTTCCTGAGGTGTTGATCTCCCGCGTCGATGAACTTGTCGAATCCTTCGCCGACGGTGCCGAGAAATGACAGAAAAGCGTTGCGGAGTTCCGCATCGCTCATCGCGTCGAGGTCGTCCTGCCCGACGTGGGCCATGCGCTCACCGAGTGCGAGGGTTCGTTCGATGGTGCCGCGCACTCGTCGTTCGTCCACGACGGTGACGATCTGCGCCGCGATCAGGGCGGCTACATGCCGGTACAGCGTGGCCTGGGTGATGTCCGGCAGTTCCTCGCGGAGCGCTGCGGTGGTCAGCTGTCGACCGCCGAGCTGTTGGACGATCCGTAGTCGGACCGGATGCAGCACGATGTCGGCAATCGACGGTTCGCTGTCCATGGGCCCCTTCCTCCATTGTTCTCACTCTGATAATGTTCTCACTATCGAATTGATACTACCGCTGACGGAAGGGCTGACGCCGTGGCCGAGTTGAAGCGCAGTGAAACTGATCTGAACGTGACCTTCACCTGGTGGGAAGCTCTGCTGGTCCGTCGTACCGAGTTGGTGATTCCTCGGTCTTCGATCGCCCGCGTCGATGTGCTACCGGGATGGACATCCGAGATACTCGGCTTTCGAAATGGCCTCGTCATCTCGAAGTTCCTCAAGGTCGGCACATTCACGCATCCTCGTGGCATCACACGTCTCGTCGTCATGAGACGAGGAGAACCGTTGCTGCGCATCGTGCTTCGAGGGCAGACGGCTGGCGATGAATTCGACGAGCTGCTCATCAGCGCCTCGAACGCGAACGACATCGGCGGGGTGCTCCAGCAGGTACAGCAGTCATGACCGGCGTCGCCATCCACGTCGAGAACCTCACCAAACGGTTCGGCGCGCTCGATGCTGTTGTCGGCGCGACTTTCACTGCCGGTCCCGGCCGCGTGACAGGATTCCTCGGCCCCAACGGCGCCGGCAAATCCACAACCCTACGTATGCTCCTCGGTCTGATCAGACCCGATGCGGGCACTGCCCTGTTCGACGGGGTTCCGTACAGGGGTCTGGCGTTTCCTGCCGGCACGGTCGGTGCTGTTCTCGACATCGCAGCGGCGCACCCCGCGACCACGGCCCGCGCGCACCTGCGCACCTGCTGTGCGCTCGGCGGTCACCCGCCGGAACGAGTCGGCAAGGTGATCGAACTGGTAGAACTCGACCGGTTCGCCGACCGTCGCGTCGGCGGCTACTCGACGGGGATGCGACAGCGCCTCGCCCTGGCCACCGCGCTTCTCGGCAACCCCGAGACGTTGGTCCTCGACGAACCGTCGAATGGGCTCGATCCCTCGGGAATCGTGTGGCTGCGCAGCTTTCTTCGCGAGTTCGCGGCGAGTGGCGGAACGGTGTTGATCTCCAGTCACGCGCTCTCCGAACTGCAGAACACGATCGACGACGTGGTGCTCCTGGACCGCGGACGCATCGCTTGGACGGGCGAACTCTCCGAACTCGTCGCCACCGGGAACACCCTCGAAGAGGCCTTCCTCAGTCTCACGACCCGTGTAGGTGTGAAATGAAGAACGCAGTCCGTGGTGAATTCATCCGACTGTTCTCCACGCGCCTGCCCGTGTGGGCGATCGTCGCGGCAGTGCTGTCCGGTGCCGGACTCACCGGCGTTCTCGGCCTGGTCGGACCGGAGAACGCGTCGCCGCCGATGCCCGGCCTCGATACGCCGCAGGGCGTGGCGATCGCCGTGGGACTCACCGGTCTGTTGCTGTTCGTGCCCGCGCTGTTCGGGACGATTGCAGTCACGGGCGAGTACCGCCACAAGACGATCGGCACGACGTTCCTCGCGGTACCGCGGCGAGGTGCAGTGCTCGGGGCAAAACTGTTCGTCTACAGCGTCTTCGGTCTCGTCTACGGACTGTTGATGGCGTTGTCGTCGGCGCTTGCTCTGTGGTCTGTCACGGCTGTGAGGGGAATCGAGCTCGGTGCGTCGGCGGGCGACCTTGCGACGATTCTCTCCCGCGTGGCCCTGGCTGCGGCGATCTACACGTTGCTGGGTGTCGGGATCGGCGCGCTCGTGCGCAGTCAACTCGTCGCTGTCGGGATTGTGCTCGGATACTTCTACTTCCTCGAACCCGTGCTCATGATCCTGCCCGGCTTGAACACGCTCTACCCGTTCATGCCGGGAGGGGCGACGGCGGCGTTGACGGACTTCACGTTCCTCAGCGACACCGTGTCGGGGGAGATGTCGTTGGGGGCCACGACTTTGCTGACCCCGATGCTCGGCGCGCTTGTTCTGGTGACGTACGCGGCCGTGGCCTCGGCGGCGGCGATCGTGGCTCCGCTGCGGCGTGATCTGGTGTGAAACTCACCCAGGGGGTGTCTGTGGCGGATTCGAGGTCGCCTGGGGAATTGCTGCGAGCCCGTCGCCGGAGAGTTGACCGAGGCCGATGTCTCGGCCGGCCAGAATCAGGAGCAGGGTCGCCATCGGGGCGCGGATCTCCGGCCCGGTGCCCGTCGACCAGTCGACGTCGGTCGCGCGCAGGTGCGATCCGCTGAATCGGCTTTGCTGGAATACCCTCGACTTCCAACCTTTGCCATAGGACAGGACGTAGGTCGCGGCTTCAGCGGCGGCCTCGGGTGATATTCGCAGCGTTCGGCCGAGTGGAATCGCGATGTCCTGTCCGTGGACGAGGATGTCGATGAGAGGTTCGCGGGGAGTGAGTCCGATGTTGTGCTTCCGGGATCCGATCATCGCGCGAATCTCGCGGACAAGTCGGTCGGTCGGTGTTGCTGCTTTCCGTTTCGCGGAATAGTGGATCACCGCGTTCATGCCCCCCGGGTGTCGGAGCACGAAGGGAAGCATGGTGATCGCTTGGCGAACGTCGATCTGCTGCAACGTCAGATGCGCCGCAACGTCGCGCACCGTCCATCCGTCGCACAGTGAATTCTGTTGCCACTCCTCGTCGCGGAGCATCTCGAGTAGATCAGCGGTACGGGTGCGGTGGTCGTCGATCGCTACCCAGACGTCGTCGATGTTCATGGTCGATCCCGGTAATATCAGTTCGAAGTTGGGACTAATATTAGTCCCAACTTCGAATCAATGGCAAGGGGAGGGTCGTCGTGGACGAACCGCACATCGCCGTCTTGATGTTCACCGCACACCGCAGTGCAGAGAGGCGCGTGTTCGACGCCGTTCGCAATGCCGGGTTTGCGGGGATCACCCTGGCCCAGGCTCGCATCGCGGCGCGCATCGGCCCCGATGGGACACGGCTCTCCGAGCTCGCCGAGCAAGCCCTGGTGTCGAAGCAGACTGCAACGCACCTCGTCGACCAGCTGGAAAGGGCGGGGTATGTCGAACGTGTCGTCGACCCTAGCGACGCTCGCGCCCGCCTCGTCCGCATGTCGCCGCGTGGCGCGGAGGTGATCGCGGTTGCGCGCGCTGAAGAGGCGCGGATCGATGAAGAGTGGACGAAACACCTCGGCGGTCCCCGCATGCGCGAGCTGCGGGATTCGCTCACCCTGCTCCGTGAGATCACCGACCCTCACGCGTGACCCGGCGAGCCTGGTGATCACCACCACGGAATCGGCCCGAATGTGTGGCGATCCATGCTCATGTAGTTCGAACGATGGACACCGTCAGCCGTCCGAACCGTGCAACGTACAGACTGTCGGCTACGTCGGCTGACCTTGTGCGGTGCTTGCCGTAATGAGCTCGACGGCTTGTATGTGCAGGTCGGTGGTGTGAAAGGCCCGAGAAGTAAATGGAGAAGAACTCGAATTCCACGATGCCGTTGATTGCTGCGGCAGTCGTCTTCGTCGGACTCGCCGCAATCGGACTCTTTCTGATCTGGCCGCAGCTCGACAACGACAGCGAAGCGACGACGGCGACGTCGACCGCCGCCGTCGCGGTATCCGAAACCACCGACCGCGTTCCTGTCGCGGGACTGGAGGGTCTGAAGCGTGTGCCGGAGGATGCGACGTCGTGCCCCAGTACATTCGGCAGCCCGGACGTGACGAGTTCCGCGGTCGCAAGCCCGGCCACGTCCTGTGAATTCGCCGAAGAGGTGCGAGGTTCCTATCTGAAGCAGCCCATGCGGTACGGGCTGGTGACGGTCGATGCGCGCAACCCGGCGATGGGCCGGACCCAGACCATGAAATGCTCGGGTAGCCCCGTGGTCACCTGCGTCGGCGGTGACGACGACGTCGTTTATCTGAACTGATCCGCGGGCTACCGAGGAGTCCGTGGTGTCACAATGTGAACGGAGCTGTTCAACGTATCGATCTCCTGGGCGGAGGCGTGACCGATATGGCTACCTACACATTCGATGTGTTCTCCACACTCGACGGATACGGATCGTCGGAAGTCTGGCCCGGTTACTGGGGCAAAGAAGGCCCCGAACTGGTCGCGGATCGCGAGAAGGTCTTCTCACCGGACAAGATCCTCGTGCTCGGCGCGACGACCTACCGGACGTGGTCGAAGCTGTCGGAAATGATCGACGATCCGAGCTTCGACTGGCTCTATGCGATGCAGAAGGTCGTTCTCTCGACCACGCTCGAAGGGCCTCTGAAGTGGCCGAACACAACCCTCATCGCTGAGGATGCACTCACCGCGGTCCCTCGTTTGAAGGCCGAATCCGACCTGCCGTTGCGCTCGCACGGAAGCATGACGATGAATCGTGCGCTCATGGCTGCTGGTCTCGTCGACCGAATCGAGGTCGTCGTCTTCCCGGTGATCACCGGCGCGAGCGGGCTCGATCCGATCTGGGCCGGCGCCGCGGACTTCGATCTCGAACTCATCGAGGCACGAACCTTCGACGGGCGCACCCAGCAATTGGTGTACGTCCCGCACCTTCACGATCACACCACGTAACCACACTGTGGGAAGTGGAGCACCGACCTGCAGTTTCCTTAATTTGTCAGGGCTCCCGTCGGTGCAGAACCGGTGGGAATCCCGGCACCGGGAGGTAGCTTGGCAGGGACAGGTCCAGGAGACGACCTTCTCGAGGATGCGCAGGTGACTCCCGTGCCCATCGACAACGATGTGTACAACCGAGTGGGCGCCACGTGGTGGGACGAAGACAATCCGCTCAACTTGCTGCACGGAAGCCTGACGCCGGGTCGGTTCGCGTACTTCCGGGAGGTGCTCACAGATCGGGTAGGCCGCGAGTACGCGGGGATGCGTGCGCTCGATGTCGGATCGGGTGGTGGATTCCTGGCGGAAGAGTTCGCGAAGGTCGGATTCTGTGTAGTGGGCGTCGACCCGTCGGCGGTATCGCTGGCCACGGCACGCGCCCACGCGGCCGAGGGCGAACTCGAGATCGAATACCTGCTCGGCATCGGTGAGAAGCTACCGGTGCGCGGCACCGAATTCGACGTCGTGTACTGCTGTGATGTGCTCGAGCACGTGACCGACCTGGATGCGGTGATCGATGAGATCGCACGGGCCCTCAAACCCGGAGGACTATTCCTGTTCGACACAATCAACCGGACCACGACCAGCAAACTCGTCGCGATCAAGATGATGCAGGAATGGCGGTGGACCCGGTTGTTCGACACCGCCATCCACGATTGGTCGATGTGTGTGAGGCCAGGCGAGCTCGTGGAAGTCATGGGACGCCACGGCCTGCAGGCCGGCGACATCGTGGGTCTCGGCCCGCGGTCGACGAATCCGCTGCGGTTACTCGACATGACGCGGGCGGCGCGAGGCCGTCTCCCGTGGGGAGAGATGAGTCGCCGGCTCGACTTCGGACGAACGAGGTTCACCGGGATCTCCTACATGGGCTATGCGGTCAGAGCATGAGCTCGGAGAGTGCTCTACTGGAGAAAGCTTCGACTGGAGCAGACACCGAGAGCAGAGGAGGGTTCGATGAGCGAACACAAGCCGCACACCGTCTCCCCGGAGTGGTTGTACGAACAGGTCGGTGACGAAGACCTGGTCGTCGTCGACGCGACCACCCACCTGACCATGCCGCCGGACGGGTCCGTGCACATCGAGCCCGGTCTCGCGACGTACCTCGAAGCCCACATCCCGGGTGCGGTGTACGCGGACCTGTTCACGGACTTCTCGGAGCACCTGGCTCCGCTGCCGTTCACCGCAGCGTCCTCCGAACGCTTCGCGGCAGCCGCGGGTGCGGTGGGGATCGGACAGGGGCGTCGGGTCGTGGTGTACGACCAGTCGTCCGGAGTCTGGGCGGCGCGCCTGTGGTGGCAGTTGAGATTCGAAGGTTTCGACGACGTCGCTGTCCTCGACGGTGGACTGCCCGCCTGGCAGGCGGCAGGGTTCCCGGTGTCGGATGAACAGGTGATCCCGCATGCGACGACCCTGACGACGAACCGCCGTCCCGAGTTGGTGCGTTCCACCGATGAGGTCGCGGGTGCTCTCGACGACGAGAACACACTCATCATCAATGCCCTCGACCCCGCGACCTATCGGGGCGAGAGCCCGTCGTACCCTCGTCGCGGCCACATTCCGGGCAGCATCAACATCCCGTTCGGCGATCTCGTCGATCCGGCGACCGGACGTCTGAAGCCGACCGACGAGTTGCGTGCAGTGTTCGAGAAGGCGGGTGCTCTCGATCCGAAGGTGCACCCGGTGACGTACTGCGGTGGCGGGATCGCCGCGGCAGGTCTTGCACATGCGCTTGCGGTGGCGGGGCGTTCCGACGTTGCGGTGTACGACGGGTCTCTGAACGCGTGGACCGCCGACGAGTCGCTGCCCCTGGTGGAAGGCCCCAATCCTCGTTGAACGACGGAGGTGTCGTGAACGCTGTGATGTGCTCGCGGCTGACCTCGGCAGCATCGCTCACCGTGCGGAAATCCCGTTTTCCGGGAGCAGTTCGAAGGGGGCCGGGGCCGTCGCGACGCCGTTGATCTGGAGGGCGACGGCGTGCTCGCCGGGGTAGTAGCGGCGGGTGGTGATCGGCCGGAAAGAGTGTTCCCTGTCGATTGTGAATTGCTCCCCGGGGTCCAGTTCGCGGGTGGTGAGTTTGAAGACCTTCGTGCTCGAGGCGCCGTTGGCCTTGCGGTGATGGATGACGTAGTCGATCGCCAGGCGCGCCGGCTCCGTACCCGTGTTGCGGAGAGCCGCAGTGAATTGGACCGTGCCGCTCCAGGGCACTCGCGCGGCGACGATGTGAGGACCGTCGACATCGACCGATGCCGGCGCGAAGCCGAGCAGGGCAAGTGCTCCGACATTGCCGCGTTTGACGAGCGTCCGCAAGCCGTGACGAACGAGCGCCGTCGTCGTGTCGGTCGGGTCGCCGAGCCACCTGCGTGCGGTGTCGACGACGAGATCGGGATCGTCGCGGCTGAGGTCGTTCAGGTGATTGGCCACCGAGCGACGCACGTACTCACTGTCATCCCGGTAGAGGGCGTCCAGGATCGGGACGGTGATGCCGCCCCGCGACACGATCTCCGGAACCCGCACTGCCCAGGGAAGGTAGGGCCGGGTCCCTTCGGTGGCCAACCGTCTGACGTGTTCATCGGTCGACGTTGTCCACTCCGCAACGATGATGAGTGCTCGGTCGAGGTCGTGACGTAGCAGTGTCCGGATGGCGAATTCGGAGGTCAGGCGGCCGGTCAACTCCGCCAGTAGCGCCATTGCATCGCTGAATGCCGCGTCGCTGTTGTCGTGTACGGCCCTGGTGGCGACAGCGCTGGTGACCGGCCAGAGCAACCATCCACCGAAATCCGGCGTGTGGTGGTAGGCGCCGCGGACGACTGCGGCGAGGGTGGCATAGTCTCCGGGGACGTCCGCCAGCAGTGCGTCGCACAGAAGATCGGCGCGCTCGCGCAGGGACAATCCGTCGAGTTCGTGGGCGGCGCGCGGAAGCTCCCGTAACGGCTGTTCAGGTGCGGCGTCCTGGATCGACGTCGTCAGCTGTTCGGCGACGTGTGGCCCGATGAGCTCATCAGCAAAAGGCATGCGTCCATCATCCCTGCTGGGCTGAACTTTCCTCCCCACGCACGGCATTCCACGGGTTTCGAACCAGTGGAAAGCTGTGGACGTGGGGGGAAGTTCGTGCACACCTCCGAGTGATGCTCGGGAATCGGTCAGGGGTAGTTCGGGTTGTTGAACTCCGGGATCTCGATGCTGATCGTCTGTAGTTCGGACATGTAGAGCAGAACGAACTGGCGGAGCAGTTCGTCGAACGTCCAGTACGCTTCCGGTGCCAGCGGCAGGGGAAGCAATCCTTCCCGCACCGCAATGAAAGGCCCCCACGCCACATTGAGCAGGTTGTCCCACAACAATTCCCGGGGGATGTTCAGCCAGTTGGCGATCTCGTCGCCGAGCATGAAACGTGTGAGGGCGCCCAGGATGGGCCGGCTGAGAAGCGTGAGATCGAGCCCTGCACCGAGATCGAGGAGCATGTCCGCAAGTTTGAGTCCCTCGGTGGTGGGAGCAAGAACCGGATCCAGCGATTCTCGGGCTTGGGCGTCGGCATCGTCCCACGTCGCGGGGATGTACTGGTCTTCGATCCCGAGCATGTGCGCGCTGATCTGCCAGGAGTGGAGGAAACCCTCGGACTCGTCGGCAGGGATGGGCACCTTCCACTGCTTCAGTGTGCGCATGACGGTGGTGGGCAGGCTGTGCCAGGTGACCATCATGTCGTGCTGGCTGATCGGGATGTTCTCCGGCGCAGCCTGATCCCAATGTGGTGACTGCGGGAGCAGGTGTCGTACACCGGCGTGTACCAGCCGGGTCTTCAGACCCGTCACGATCATTTCACCGTCGTCGAGATATGCGTTGCGCGAACCGATGTCGTAGCCCAGTTTCGCAGTCTTCGAGATGCGGCGCTTCATGTTGGCGCCGCCCTTCGAGTAGTACACGGCGAGGGCTTCTTTCGGGATGACGGTGCTCATCATGCCGCTGGCGAAACCGTACAGCACACCGAGATAGAGACCTCGCTTCTCGTTGAACCGCACGGCAGTGGCGAGTTTGTTCCGATCTGCCCACTCCGGCAGCTGCCGGTGGCGTTCCATGAAGTCCTTCAGGTCGGGCGGGAGTCCATCGGGCAGCGGCTGCCCGTTCTTCGTCCACGTCCGGAGAAGTTGGTTGACCCTGGGTACGTCGCCGCGGTCGAGAAGCGACGCGACCAGCGGGTCGGCTTCGGTGTCCCAGACGGTTCTCGGGTCTGCGCCGCTGCCGGTGCCCGGAATCGAGCCCGCCGGCGACCACCTCCAGGGCTGTGCGTTGGCGGGCGACGCGAGGGCGATCGCGCTGAGCGCACTCAGCGCCCCACCCGCCTGCAGGATCTTTCGTCGACTGAAGTCTGCCATGCCATCTACCCCCGGTGAGATGCAGAGAAACAGGGTTACAAGATTCGTTACTGCGTATCATTTTCTAGCACGGTGTGATGACGCACGTGTGCAGTTTTGTGAAATTGCAGTATCGCGCGGCGTGTAATCTCGGATGCCCAGGAGGTGATCGTGGATTCTCGGCCACACGCCCGGATGTCGACTTCGGAGTCCCTGCTCGAGCGCGCGTTGCTCGAGGCTGTCGAACGCGCAGACGAAGTCGACACGGTGCGCGCACGCCTGTTGGACGCTGCCTACGAGCAGTTCTGCCGGTCGGGTATCCAACGTTCATCGATGGAGGAAGTGGCCCGACGGGCCGATCTGTCCCGGGTCACGCTTTACCGGAAATTCGAATCCAAGGACGCGCTCGTCGAGCAGGTGCTGCTTCGCGAGTTCCGTCGCTACTTCGACAGCTTCCTCGTCGAGATCCGATCGGCCCGGACCGTCAGTGAGCGCATCGTGCTGGGATTCGTGAGTTCATTGCGTGCCATCCGGACCAACCCGTTGATCGGCGGTCTTCTCGATGCAGAACCGACCTTGTTCGCGGGTTCGATGGTCAGCGACGGCCGTATGCTCGTCATCGCGCGACAGTTCGTCGCACGGCAACTTCGTCGTGAGCAGAAGGTCGGGGCGATCGCGGACACGGTCGACATCGATCTCACCGCCGAGATGATGGTGCGGATTTCGGCGTCGTTCCTGATGGTCCCCACCGCCCTCGTCGACCTCGACGACGACGACCAGCTCGCGGCGATCGCGCGGAAATTCATCGTGCCGATAGTCGAACCCGGCGGATAGCTCACGATCCGATGCGCACGATGTTCTCGAAGTAGCCGGCGAGACGGTCCATGCTCGGTTCGCTCGTGCGGAAACCCACGTATCCATCGGGTCGCACGACGACGGCTTCGGGCGCGGCGGCGAAGCCGTACAGCCGTGTGACATTGCCATTTTCGTCACGCACCACTCGTCCGTCGGCGGGGTCGGCGTCGGGGGAGACGGTATAGGCGCGCACCACGTCGCCGAAGCGCTCGACTGTCGTGTCGGCGAGTGAGGCGAGAGCGGGCACGGCTGCCGCGGTCGGGGCCCACAACAACACCGTGTGCCCGGGATGACGAAGCAGGTCGTGCAGCCGCAGCGGGGTGGCAACTGTGTCCTGCCGCAGGTCGCGGGCATCGGGTGCGCGGTCGCCGGGAGCCGGACTCGAGTCGGATCGGCCGTCTACGATCGCACTGTCGCGGTAGCCGAGCAGCAGCTGGGCCTCCCGCATGATGATCGTCTCGGCGTCGCTCTCGCCGTGGCCGATGCCCTCGCGCGCGTGACGCACCGTGCGGCCCACCACTTCTTCGCCGATGGGACGACGTTCGGCGTCGTAGCTGTCGAGCAGACCGTCGGCGGCGTGTCCGCTCACGGCGAGCGCGAGCTTCCAACCGAGGTTGTAGGCATCCTGGATGCCGGTGTTCATGCCCTGCGCGCCGGTGGGTGGATGAATGTGTGCGGCATCGCCGGCGAGGAACACGCGCTCGGTTCCGTAGCTGCCGGCGATGCGGTGGCTGATCCGGAACACCGACGACCAGAGCATGTTTCGAGCCGTGGTCGGTTCCGGAGCGAGTCGGTCCACCACGGCCTGGATGTGCCCGAGGGTGGGAGGGTGCTTTCCTTCGAGGCCGTGGGTGACGGCGCCGGCCTCGGCGGTGGTGGCCAGGTCGGGGGCGACGAACGACGACACACGATAGCGGCCGTCGCCGGGCAAGGGGATGCAGACCATCAGGTCGGAGGTCGTACCGTCCTCCTGTGTCATCGCGCGCACTCCGTACCCCGACGGTAGCGACCAGTCCAGTTCGACGTCGGCGAGCATGTACTCCTCGGGGAACGCGTCGCCCTCGAACGACACTCCCAGGCCTTTGCGGACGGCGCTGTGTGCGCCGTCGCAGCCGACGAGGTATCGGGCGGTGAGTCGCGTCGTCTCGTCGCCATCGCGGAGAGTCGCGATGACGCCGTCGGTGTTCTGCTCGTAACCGGTGAGCTCGACACCGCGGCGTACCGCCGTGCCGTGTTCGGCCAAGGCTCGTCGCAGAACGTGTTCGGTGGCGTACTGCGGCATACACGTGAACCGGTACGGCACGTCGTCGGGGAGTTCGAGGTCGAGGCGCATCACCTCGGCTCCGTTGACGAACACGATCTGCCCGTGCATCGGTGTCGAGCGGTCGAGGGCGGGCCGCACCACTCCCATTGCATCCCACACTTCGAGCGTTCGTGGCTGGATGCCCACGGCCTTCGCGTAATGCGCGGGTGTGGGCAGGCGATCGATGACGACGACGTCGATTCCGCGGCGGCGAAGCTCGAGAGCTGCCGTCAGCCCGACCGGGCCGGCGCCGACGATCAGGACGGATGTTTCGCTGTGTTCGGACACGGGTGCGCCTTTCGTAGCGAAGGGGGTCCGATCCATTGTCGCGCCGCAGGTCGTCGCACGGGTCCGAACGCGGACCGTTCGTCGCGCGCGACATACTGATCGCCGAACCCCCTGGATCGAGGAGGAACCATGGAGAGTCGATCCCTGCCGATCTATGCTGCCGGGGCGATCGATGTGCCGTTCGTGATCGCGGGGATGGACGAGCTCATCGGACGCGACACTCGGTTCGAGGAGCATTCACATCCGACCCACGAGTTGTTGTGGAACGAGCGCGGCGCATCGAGTGCAACCATCGGCTCCCAGACTTGGACGATCACACCGAGCATCGGCCTGTGGATCCCGGCGGGCCGGCTGCATTGGGGCATCATGCCGACGGGAACGTGGTATCGCACTGCGCATTTCGGTATCGATCATGCACCGCTGCTGTCCGACGGCGCGGTGGCCGTCGAGATGACACCGCTGCTGCGTCTGCTGCTCGATCGCCTGACCGACGAGTCGCTGGACGGAGCGTCGAGGTCGTTGACGGAGAAGATGGTGATCGACGTGCTCGCGCCCGCTGAACACGAGCTGCTGGTGCAGGTGCCGACGTCACCCCTGCTGCGACCCATTGTCGAGGTGGTCGGCGAGGACCCCAGTGACCCGCGAACGTTGTCGGATTGGGCAGAGGAACTGGGTGTCAGCCGTCGCACCGTCACCCGCGCGTTCCGTGCGGAGACGGGGCTGAGCTTCGGGCGATGGGTGGCGGCGGTGCGCGCGCAGCGTGCGGTGATCCTTCTGGGGCACGGTCTCGAACTGGGTGAGGTCGCCGAGCGGATGGGCTACCGGTCGGTGAGCGCGTTCGGTGCGGCGTTCCGGAGAGTCACCGGTGCGACTCCCGCGACGTTCCGGGCGGGCTGATCTTCGAAGGGTGTGACCCGATCGCAACATCTGGTGGCCCGATCACGCGATTGCGTCTCGGGACGGTAAACATTAGATTTAGGCAAACCTCGCCTAATATCCGAGTCCGGATGTGGGCATCACCTGCACGAAAGCGAGTTCGTCTCCATGCGTTCAAAGCGCTTCCTGGCGGTGGCCGCGACCGCGGTCGCAGTCACACTCGGCATGTCGGCATGTAGCTCCGACTCGGAGACCACCGACACCGCCACCGCGTCCGGCGAATACCCGGTCACCATCGAGCATGCCCTCGGCACCACCACGCTCGACGCGAAGCCGGAGCGCGTCGCCACCGTCGCGTGGGCCAACCACGAGGTGCCGCTCGCACTCGGAGTCGTGCCCGTCGGTATGGCCGCCGCCAACTTCGGCGACGACGACGGCAACGGCATGCTGCCGTGGGTCGAGGAGAAGCTCGAAGAACTCGGCGGCGAGACCCCCGTGTTGTTCGACGAGACCGACGGCATCGACTTCGAAGCCGTGTCCGATACGAACCCCGACGTCATCCTCGCCGGCTACTCCGGACTGACACAGGAGGACTACGACACCCTCAGCGAGATCGCTCCCATCGTCGCATACCCGGAAGCCCCGTGGGCGACAGCGTGGCGCGACATGATCGCGATCAACAGCGAGGGCATGGGCATGGCAGAGGAAGGCCAGGAGCTCATTGCGAGCCTCGAACAGGAAATCGCCGACACCGCGGCCGCGCATCCGGAGCTCGACGGTAAGGCGACGATGTTCCTCACCCACGTCGACACCGCCGACCTGAGCCAGGTCAGCTTCTACACCGCGAACGACACGCGCGCCGCGTTCTTCGAGGACCTCGGCATGTCCACACCGAAGAGCGTCGCCGACGCCTCTACCGGCGACGAGTTCTCACAGAAGGTCAGCGCAGAGCAGGTCGACGTGTTCGACGACGTCCAGATCATCGTGACCTACGGCGACCAGGCGCTCGTCGACTCCCTGAAGGCCGACCCGCTGCTGTCGCAGATGCCCGCCGTCGCCAACGGCGCGATCGTCTTCCTCGACGGATCCGGCCCGCTCGGTACGGCCGCGAACCCGACTCCGCTCGCCATCTCGTGGGTGCTCTCGGACTACGCCGACATGCTCGCCGAAGCAGCAGGCAAGACGAACGCGGAGTGACCTCAGTACAACAACCCCCGACGCCGGGCGCCGCACTTCCGCGACGCTCGGCTCTCGGTAACTCTGCGTGGCTCATGGTTCTGCTCGGGGTGCTCGTGCTCCTCGTCATTGCGTCGGTGACCATCGGGTCGCGCGATGTGGAATGGGCCGACATCATCGCCGCGCTCGGTGGGTCGACCGACAACATCGGTCAGGGCGCCATCGCGAAACGCATCCCGAGAACCGTGCTCGCGCTACTCGTCGGAGCAGCGTTGGGTCTGGCGGGTGCGGTGATGCAGGGCATCACCAGGAATCCGCTGGCCGACCCCGGCATCCTCGGCGTCAACATGGGTGCGTCGCTCGCGGTGGTCGTGGGCATGGCGTGGTTCGGGTTGTGGACACAGACCGCGATGCTGTGGGTCGCAATTTTCGGCGCCGGGATCACCGCGGTGTTCGTCTACATGATCGGTTCGCTCGGTCGCGGTGGGGCCACGCCACTCAGGCTTGCGCTCGCCGGCGCAGCCACCGCGGCAGCACTGTCGTCGTTCATCACCGCGATCATCCTGCCGCGGAACGACATCGCCGGGAATGTGCGGTCGTGGCAGATCGGCGGTGTGGGAGGCGCGAACTTCGACGTCATCGGGCAGGCGCTGCCCTTCCTCATCGTGGGCTTCGCCATCTGCTTGCTGTCGGCGCGCAGCCTCAACTCTCTCGCTTTGGGCGACGAACTGGCTGCCGGACTCGGTGAGCGTGTCGCGCTCGCGCGCGGTCTCGCGGCGCTCGGGGCCGTGCTGCTGTGCGGTGCGGCCACCGCGATCGCGGGGCCGATCGCCTTCGTCGGACTGGTCGTACCGCACCTGTGCCGGCTGTTGATCGGCGTGGACAACAGGTGGCTGCTGCCGTTCTCCGCGCTGGTGGGAGCCGGGTTGCTCACGGCTGCCGACGTGGTCGGCCGCATCGTCGCCCGACCCAGCGAGATCGACGTCGGCATCATCACCGCGCTCATCGGCGCACCGTTCTTCGTGTACATCGTCCGACGGCAGAAACTCCGAGAACTGTGACAGCGACACTCATCACCATCAAGCCCGACGTCGACGAAGTCGCAGCGAGCCGTGTGCGTCGCGGGCGACGTCGTCGCATCGTGATCGGGATCCTCGGGGCACTCGTCGTCGCCGCATTCGTCGTGAGCCTGATGTTCGGGAAGACCTTCTATCCGCCGTCCGACATCATCCGTGTGATCCTCGGCGAGAACGTGTCGGGCGCGACGTTCACCGTCGGTCGACTCCGCCTGCCACGCGCTGTGCTTGCTGTGGTCGCGGGAGTCTGCTTCGGCCTGGGCGGCATCACGTTCCAGACGATGCTACGTAACCCGCTCGCGAGCCCCGACATCATCGGAATCAGCGCCGGAGCGAGTGCCGCGGCCGCATTCGGGATCATCGTGCTCGGGCTCGGGAGCACACAGGTGTCGATCTTCGCGATCGTCGCGGGGCTGGGTGTGGCGCTGTTGATCTATGCACTGTCGTATCGCGGTGGGGTCGCCGGTACTCGGCTGATCCTCATCGGGATCGGCATCGCGGCCATGCTCGAGAGCGTCACTTCGTACCTGCTGAGCACCGCAGCTGCATGGGACCTGCAGGAGACCATGCGATGGCTCACCGGCAGCCTCAACGGCGCCACGTGGGGCGCGACCCTGCCCGTGATCGCCGCCCTGGCGATTCTCGGTCCCATTCTGTTGGGGCAGACCCGAAACCTGTCGATGATCCAACTCGGCGACGACGCCGCTCAGGCACTCGGCGTGCGCGTCGAGCGCACCCGACTCGTGGCCATCATCGCGGCCGTCGGACTCATTGCGTTCGCCACCGCAGCTGCAGGACCTATCGCATTCGTCGCGTTCCTCTCGGGTCCGATCGCCGCGCGCATCATCGGGCAGGGCACGTCGCTGTTCGTCCCGGCCGCGCTCGTCGGCGCTCTGCTGGTGCTCGTCGCCGACTTCATCGGCCAGTACGCCTTCGGCACCCGCTACCCGGTGGGTGTCGTGACCGGTGCGCTCGGAGCGCCGTACCTCGTCTACCTGATCATTCGCTCCAACCGAGCGGGAGGCTCGCTGTGACCGCATCGCACACTCTGACGGTCGAGAACCTGAAACTCGGCTACGGGAATCGCACTGTCGTCGACTCCCTCGATCTCGACGTTCCGCCGGGGAAGATCACATGCATCGTCGGAGCCAACGCGTGCGGCAAATCGACGTTGCTGCGGTCGATGTCGCGTCTCCTGACCCCTCGCGGCGGGCACGTGCTGCTCGACGGCAAGGACGTGCACAAGCTGCCCGCGAAACAGCTCGCCCGCACCCTCGGGTTGCTGCCGCAGTCACCGATCGCGCCGGAGGGGATCGTCGTCGCCGACCTCGTCGGTCGGGGCAGGCATCCGCACCAGCGCGTCCTGTCGCGGTGGAGTCGCGAGGACGATGCGGCAGTCGCAGATGCGCTGGCCGCGACCCAGATCACCGAACTCGCCGAGCGCTCGGTCGACGAACTGTCGGGTGGGCAGCGCCAGCGGGTCTGGATCGCGATGGCGCTGGCCCAGCAGACCGACGTGCTGCTGCTCGACGAACCCACCACCTTCCTCGACGTGAGTCACCAGGTGGAGGTACTCGACCTGCTCACCGACCTCAACCGGGACCGCGGCACGACGATCGTGATGGTGCTGCACGATCTGAACCTCGCCGCCCGATACGCCGATCATCTCGTCGCGATTGCAGACGGAAGCATCTATGCGCTGGGTGATCCGGCGGACGTGCTCACCAGCGAGACCGTCGCCGCGGTGTTCGGGCTCGACAGCCGTGTGATCCCCGACCCTGTCTCCGGTAAGCCGATGGTGCTGCCGGTCGGGCGACATCACATCACGGTGTGAGGTCTTTAGCATCACGCTGATTTCAGACGTGGTGGGCCGGGCGCGGGATCGGAATGATCTTCGTCATGACCGAACCTCTCGATCTGGCCACCGACGTCCTCGTCATCGGAGGCGGGCCCGCCGGCACCTGGGCCGCACTGAATGCGCGCAAGGCCGGTGCCGACGTGATCCTCGTCGACAAGGGATACTGCGGAACCAGCGGCGCCACAGCACCGTCCGGAACCGGAGTCTGGTACATCGCACCTGACCCGGAGCAGCGGGCGAAAGCCAAAGCGAGCAGGGAAGCGCTCGGCGGGTATCTGGCCGACCACGCGTGGATGGACCGCGTGCTCGACCGCACCTACGAGAACATGCACCTTCTCGGCGACGAGGGGCGCTATCCGTTCCCGGTCGACCCCGACACAGGACACCGGATCCGCACCGGTGTACAGGGCCCCGAATACATGCGGCGCATGCGGGCGTGGGTCCAGCGGCTCGGGGTCCGCATCCTCGATCACTCACCGGCGCTGGAGCTGTTGGTCGACCGCGACGGGGTCGTGCGCGGCGCCGCCGGATACCAGCGGCAGGCCGATCGCGACTACCGGATCACGGCGGGGGCGGTGGTGATCGCCAGTGGAGGTTGCGCGTTTCTGTCCGGTGCGTTGGGTACCAATGTCGACACCGGCGACGGCGCCCTCATGGCCGCCGAGGTGGGCGCCTCCTTCTCCGGTATGGAATTCGCCAACGCCTACGGGATTGCGGCAGCGGGTTCGACGATCACCAAGACCGCGTACTACGGCTACGCGACCTTCTTCCACGCAGACGGCAGCGTGCTCGAGGGCGCGGGATCCAGCAAGGGGCGTTCGATCATCGCGAAGACGTTGCAGAGCGAGCCGGTATCGGCTCAGCTCGATAGGGCGGACGCCGAGGTGCAGCGACAGATGCGGCTCGGCCAGCCGAACTTCTTCCTGCAGTTCGACCGGCGAGGAATCAACCCGTTCACCGACAAGTTCGAGGTGACGATGCTCGCCGAGGGGACCGTGCGTGGTACGGGCGGCATCGACGTCGTCGACGATACGTGCGCGACCTCGGTACCCGGGTTGTATGCAGCGGGGGACGCCGCGACCCGCGAACGCATCTGCGGTGGCTTCACCGGGGGTGGTAGCCACAACGCGGCGTGGGCGATGTCGTCGGGAAGCTGGGCCGGGCGGGGGGCGGCCCAGTTCGCGCGACACGTCGCCGGGGTGCGGGCTCGTGACCTGCACGGGGCCGGTCGCGCTGGGCTGCGACCGGCCCAGCGCACCGAGCTCGACGCCGCTGCAGTGCTCGCGGCGGCGCGCGCCGAGCTGATTCCGTACGAGAAGAACCTCTTTCGGAACGGCGTGGGACTGCAAGAATCGATCGACGAGCTCGAATCACTGTGGACGGCACTCGCATTCGGCCTTACCCCGGGCGTTGGCACGGACCGTATCCGGGCGAGACAGGCTGCGGCGATCACGGCCGTCGGCCGTTGGGCCTACCACTCCGCATCGGCCCGCACCGAGACTCGCGGTATGAGCAAACGCGCGGATCATCCGGATCTCGATCCGGCCCAGCATCATCACATTCTCACCGGGGGCCTCGACGAGGTGTGGGCGCGGACCGTTCCGGTGCGCAATTCGGTGTTGGTGGCATCGTGATCGAGATCCTGCTGGCCGACGCGTGCATCGGCTGCGACAAGTGCGTCGACGTGTGCCCGACCGACGTTTTCGATCGCACCGAGTCGGGAATCCCGACGATCGCGCGGCAGCATGATTGCCAGACCTGCTTCATGTGCGAGGCGTATTGCCCGACCGACGCGCTGTTCGTGCATCCGCAGTCGACACCACGTGAGGCGCAGGGCAATGGCGATGGTCAGATCGGGCAATATCGGGCGCAGATCGGTTGGGGGAGTGGACGGATCGCGGGATCTCGTGTCGCGGTGGGGCCCGAGCTTCCGCGTGGTGCGCCACCACCGCGCCTGGTATCGTCGTGATCGTCCGTGCAGCAGAACACAGAGGTCACAGCCATGTCCGCCACCGATCGACCGCAGCCCGCGTCGCTGCGCACGGTCTGGCACAGCTGGCGGCTCTATGTGGACCTGTGTCGCACCGGCACCGAGCGCTGTCGAACGTAGGCTCCGCTCGATCACCGTGGTGATCGGGCAAGACGATGCCTGCTCGGTTCCCACACCTCGAGGATTCCTCTCATGTCTCTGTCCTTCCACTGGTTCCTGCCCACCTCCGGCGACAGCCGCTCGATCGTCGGCGGTGGGCACGGCGCCGACCTGCGCGCGAACGCCGGCGACCGTCCCGCGACCCTCGACTATCTCGGCCAGGTCGCCCGTACCGCCGAGCAGCTCGGATTCGAGGCCGCGCTGACCCCGACGGGCCTGCAGTGCGTGGATGCGTGGGTCACCACGGCGATGCTGGTGCCGCAGACCCGGCGACTGAAGTTCCTCGTGGCGTTCCGTCCCGACGCGTTGTCGCCGACGCTGGCCGCGCAGATGGCGACGACATACCAGGAGCACTCCGACGGGCGACTGCTGATCAACATCGTCACCGGTGGTGAGAGCAGCGAACAGGGTGCGTACGGCGATTTCCAGCCGAAGAACGAACGGTATCGGCGCACCGACGAGTTCCTCAGCGTGGTGAGGGGGCTGTGGCGCGGCGATCTGGTGTCGTTGGAGGGCAAGCACGTTCACGTCGAGGGCGCACGGCTCGACAAGACCCCGGCCGTGACACCGACCGTGTACTTCGGGGGGTCGTCGCCCGCGGCGCTTCCGGTGGCCGGCCGGCACGCCGATGTATACCTGACGTGGGGTGAGCCACCGGCCCAGGTTGCGGAGAAGATCGCACGGGTCAGGGCCGCGGCAGCCGAGTTCGGCCGTACGCTGCGTTTCGGCGTCCGCCTGCACACGATCAGCCGCGACACCTCCGAGCAGGCGTGGGACGAAGCTCAACGATTGCTCGACGACATGAACCCCGACGACATCGCGCTCGCACAGGCCGGCCTCGCGGCCAGTGAATCCGAAGGCCAGCGTCGCATGAGCGAACTGCACGGCAGCGCACGACGCCACGACGGTGGTGCCCGCACCCTCGAGATCCACCCGGGTCTGTGGAGCGGAGTCGGATTGGTGCGCGGTGGCGCCGGGACCTCACTGGTCGGCAGCCACACCGAGGTGGCGTCGCTGATCGAGGAATACCGGGCGGCGGGCGTCGACGAATTCGTGCTGTCGGGCGTGCCGCATCTCGAAGAGGCATATTGGTTCGGCGAAGGTGTGCTGCCGATCCTCGAGAGCAGAGGACTGTGGACGCATCCGGATCGAGTCGGTGCCGACCGCAAGCCTGCGTTCGCCCTCTGATCGAGACTCGAACCCGGCCGTGTCCTCGAGCGAGGACGCGGCCGGGTTTCGTGGTGTGATCAGCTGTGCGCGTGGTAGATCGCGCTTGCGATCGTCTCCTTGTATGCGGCGAACTCCGTGGATGTGCGCACGGTGGCCGACCGTCGCTCGTCCGTGGAGTCCTCGGGAAGTTCGATCGGGATGTCCTGCATGATCCGGCCGGGGCGGGCGCTCATCACGAGCACCCGGGTGCCGAGAAGCACGGCCTCGTCGACGCTGTGCGTCACGAACAGGACCGTGCGGTGGTGCTCGCGCCAGATGCTGAGCAGCTCGAGCTGCAGTTTCTCGCGGGTCAACGCGTCGAGCGCGCCGAACGGCTCGTCCATCAGGATGATGCGGGGATCGTTGACGAGCACCCGTGCAATCTGGGCGCGTTGCTGCATACCGCCCGACAGTTCGTAGGTGCGGCGATCGGCGAAATCGGCCAGCCCGACCATCTCGAGAATGTCCTCGGCCCGCGCGCGACGATCCTCCTTCGACGCCCCGCGCAGGCGCGGTCCGAGTTCGACGTTGGCGCGCAAGGACTTCCACGGGAAGAGATTGGGTTTCTGGAACACGACCCCACGTTCGGGTCCGGGGCCGGTGACGACGTCGTCACCGATGCGGATCGATCCGCTCGTGGGCTGCTCGAAACCGGCGAGCATCTGGAGCACGGTCGTCTTTCCGCACCCGGACGGCCCGACCAGACACACGAATTCGCCGGGCTCGATCGTCAGGTCGGTGGTGTCGACCGCGCGCACCGCGGTGGCTCCGTCGCCGTACGCCTTCGAGACCCCGGAGAATTCGACTCGGCCGGGGGCCGTCCGTGTGCCGGTCACTGTTCCGCGACCGCGTTCACTGCGTCGACGTACACACCGTTGCTGTATGTCTCGGGTGCGCTGACCTCGGTGATCTCGCCCTGGCTGAGCAGGAACTCCGCGGTGGACTGCAGGTTGGTTGCCATCGCGCCGCCGAGGTACTCGGGTGAAGCCTGGTCGGAGGCGCGAAGGAACTCGAGCCCCTCGAGCTGCTGAGTTGCCTCGTCGGGGGTGATGCCCAGCTGCACCGCGAGTGCGACGGACGCTTCCTGGGGATCGGTGAGCAGCTGCTCGACGGCCCAGTCCTGCGCGCGCGTCCAGGTCTCCATGAACTCGGGGTTGCTCTCGATGAAATCGCGGGTCGCACCGGCGAGGTCGAAGGTGGGAACACCCTCGGCGGCGGTGTCGGCGCTGGTGAGCAGCACGTGTCCGTCGGTGAGCTGCGACAGGGTGGGCTCCCAGATCCAGGTGCCGTCGATCTCCCCGCTCTGCCACGCTGCGACCGTCGCATCCGGGGCGAGATTGACGAGCGTGACCTGGTCGGTGATGCCCGCCCGATCCAGAGCGGCGAGAAGACTGTAGTGCGCGGTCGACGCGAACGGCGTCGCGATCGTCTTACCGGCGAGCTGTTCGACCGAGGTGATCGCGGGGTCGCGGACGACCAATGATTCGGCGGCGCCGATCACGTCGTGGATCCAGATGACCTGCATGCCGATGTTCAGCGGCGCCGACAATGCCTTCGTGGCGGGACTGGACCCGAGCAGCCCGAGATCGACACTGCCCGAACCGAACGCCTGCACCACGTCGCCGCCCGATGCGAAACGGTTCCACGAAATCGTGGCGTTAGGGAGGCAGGCCTCGAGAATGCCGGCATCCTTGACGAGCAGGTCGCCGTTGGGGATGTCCTGGAACGCGATGCGCGCGTCGGTGGTGACGGATTCGTCGACCTCGAACGGGCAGGCCTGCGAGTCGGAGGACGTGTCGCCGCTGGGCGAGGTCTCACGATCGGATGATACGCAACCCGACAGGAGGGCAGTGGCCGCGATGGCCGCTGAGACGTACAGGACTGTGCGTTTCACGATTTTCCTTTCCACGGCACGGCCAGCACGCCGATCCATTTGATGAGTGCGTCGAGAACCAGAGCGGTGATGCCGATGACGACGATGCACGCGATCGTCAGTGGCGTGTCGAGCTGTGTACCGGAAAGATAGGCGAGACCACCGATACCGGGGATTCCGTTGTTCAGTTCGGCTGCGACCACGGTGGTCCACGCGAACCCGACGGCGATGCGGATCCCGGTGAGAACCTCCGGCGCGGTCGACGGGAGCACGACGTGGGCGAGGACCTGGAGCCGGTTGGCGCCGAGTGACCGAACCGCATTGATGTAATCGCGGGGGACCGAATGGACTCCGTTGATGGTCGCGATCGTGATCGCGGGGAATGCTGCGAGGAACAGCAACCAGATCTTCGATGTGTCGCCGATGCCGAACCACACGATCAGCAGGCCGATATAGCCGAGCGGCGGCAGTGCGCGCAGGAAGTTCAGATAGGGCTCGAGCAGCGTATTCAGTGGCCGCCACATGCCCATCGCGAACCCGAGGAGCGGGCCGACGATGATGGCTGCACCTACACCGGCGAAAATGCGCTGACAGCTTGCGAGTAGGTGTTCCCACAGGAAGTAGCCCTGCTCGCCTTGCACGAGGCGATCGACCCCCGGCGCGACCCGGTGCCATGTGTTGGCCTGGACGAATGCGTCCCACACCGCGCCCGGGGAGGGCAGGAACAGGGGTTTGATCAGGCCGGCGGCAGTGACTGCCCACCATGCGAGCAGGAACACGACCAGCGCGAGCACACGCCCGCCGATACGGCGTAGTTGCCCGGATCGGCGATGCTGAGGTGCGTCGCCCATGTCGGGCGTCACCTTGTCCGTTTCCTGCACAGGCGTCTGCGCGGTGAAACTCATACCGGAACCTCCTGGCCGGACGATCCGGGCCGTACCTTCGAGATGTTCAACCGCACCATCCTCGGGCAGGTCGGCTACCGAGGTCCACAGTTGAAATCGTGACGATTCGAACTACGGCCACAGTGGTTTCCCGCGTGCTACGGATCGAAAAACCTCTCGTTCCGGAAGTGGGGGCGATCTCTCTCGGCACTCGACGAATTCGGATCAGCGTGATTCGAACTCGCGGAATGCATGGCGAGGTGGCGTAATACCGGACTGTGAGTCCGGGTACCTCTATCGATCCGGAACCCTTACCGGCGCAATGTCCCGCGGCTCGATACGGTCACTTGCCGTCGGATCCGGGCTCGATGCCGTCGGCGATATCGTCCTGTTTCGTCCGAATCGAACTTCTCGGGGGAACAGATTATGAGTGACGTCGCGCGGCTGCGCCAACCACGCTCCGACCGGGCGCGACAGGTGTCCGACGTGTTGCGCCGGCAGATCCACGGCGGCGCGTACGAATCGGCATTGCCTGGCGAACAGGACCTCGCGCACGAGTTCGGGGCATCCCGCAACACAATCCGCGCCGCACTGTCCCTGCTCAAGGACGAGGGTCTGATCGATCGGGCGCCGAAAGTGGGAACCCACGTCGTCGGGCGCAAGTACGAACACGGGCTCGACGCACTGCTCGGTCTGAAGGAGACGTTGCGCGGCTACGGTGAGGTCCGCAACGAGGTGAGGGCCGCATCGGTCATCACCGCGCCCCCGGCTGTTGCCCGTCGCCTGCAACTGGACCCGGGCAGTCCCGTCGTCTACGTCGAACGACTCCGCTATCTCGGTGATCTGCCCCTGAGTCTCGACCAGACCTACCTCGAGCCCGAGATCGGAACCGAACTGCTCGAACGCGACCTCGAATGCAATGACGTGTTCGCGCTCATCGAGGAGATCTGCGACCGGCCACTCGGGGGAGCGGACCTCGGGCTCGAAGCGGTCACCGCGGATGCCCATTCCGCTGCGCTCCTGCAGACCTCCGAGCACGCGGCGCTCCTGCTGCTCGAACGCCTCACAGCGCTGGACGACGGGCGTCCCGTAGACCTCGAGTACATCCGCATGCGCGGAGATCGAATCACGATGCGCGGCAGTCTTGCCCGCAGGCCGGAACCGACAGGGTGGGAGATCACCACATGAGTTTGATCAATCAGCGCGCCGACGTACCCGTCACCATCGACGAGTCACTGTGCATCACAGGATGCACGCTGTGCGTCGAGATCTGCCCTCTCGACTCACTCGCCATCAACCCGGAGAACGGGAAGGCATTCATGCACGTCGACGAGTGCTGGTACTGCGGTCCGTGCGCCGCGCGCTGCCCCACCGGCGCGGTCACCGTGAACATGCCCTATCTCCTCCGCTGACCCGAAACGGATGAACCACATGAAGCGCACTGTCACGGCGTTCGCGCTCGTTGCCGCCGTCTCGTCAACCGCCGCCTGCTCCCTCGAAGGCGCAGGTTCATCCGACGACACCGTCCGCGTCGTCGTCGGATACCAGTCGAAGACCATCAACACCGTCACCGCCGGCACATTGCTGCGCGCCCAGGGCTATCTCGAACAGCGACTGCAGACGCTCACGGACTCGACCGGTGTCGAATATTCGGTGGAATGGCAGGACTACGACACCGGCGCACCCATCACCGCGCAGATGGTCGCCGAGAAGATCGACATCGGGTCGATGGGCGACTATCCGATGCTCATCAACGGGTCTCGGACACAATCGAACCCGAACGCGGAAACCGAAATCGTCTCGGTCACCGGATACAACCCGAAGGGCGCCCTCAACATGGTGGTGGTGCCACCGGAGTCGCCCGCGCGAAGCCTCACCGACCTGGCCGGGCAGAAGATCTCGGCCAGCGTCGGGTCTGCGGGCCACGGCACACTGGTACAAGCACTCGACAGGGCAGGAGTCGATTCCGACACCGACGTCGAGGTTCTCAATCAGCAGCCCCAGGTCGGTTCGTCAGCGCTCGAATCCGGGCAGGTGGCGGCGTTGTCTCAGTTCGTGGCCTGGCCCGGTCTTCTGGTGTTCCAGGACAAAGCTCAGCTGTTGTACGACGGAGCAGAGTTGAACGTCCCGACGCTGCACGGTGTGGTGGTGCGCGAATCCTACGCAGCCGACCATCCCGAAGTGCTCGATGCCTTCCTGCGCGCACAGCTCGACGCGACCCGGTTCATCCAGAAGGAACCGCTGGAAGCCTCACGGATCGTCGCCGAGGACTCCGGTCTGCCGCAGGAAGTCGTGTACCTGTACAACGGCCCGGGCGGCACGTCGTTCGACACCACCCTCAAGCCGCATCTGGTCGACGCACTGAAAGGCGATGTGCCGTACCTGAAGTCGATCGGCGACTTCGAGGAACTGTCGATCGACGGATTCGTCGACGACGGCCCGTTGCGCACCGCATTCGAGGCCGAAGGGCTCGACTACGACGTCACCCTCGCGCAGACGGGTAATCCCGCCGAGGTCACCGGCGCGGACCCGGTGTGCGGTTCCGATGCGACCGACCCGGCCTTGGCAGGAGAGATCTGGTTCGACGGCGCCGACACGACCCAGGTCGCGGCCGACCCGACGTGCCTGCTGCGTGCGGTCAAGCACGCGCGAGCAGCCGGTGAGACGATCCGCGCCGCATACGTTCCGGACGCGGAACTGGGCACCCGCTGGTTTGCCGACAAAGCGCTGTGGGTCCGCGACGGAGACACATACTTGCCGTTCATCACGCACGCCGCGGTCGATCGGTATCTCGCGACCGACCCGACCGCCACCATCGTCGATTACGACACCGCCGTGAACGAGGTGCGACCTTGACCGCTGTCGTCGATAAATCCGTCGGCCTCGCCGAGGAGGAGGCTGCCGACACACCGACCACCAGACGATGGCGCTCACGCCTGCTGCGCGGCATATCCGTGCTGGCCGCGGTCGGATTGTGGCAGCTCCTCACCGCACACGACGTCCGCATCTGGCTGCGGTTCGATACGTTGCCGACCGTCACCGATGTCCTCGCAGCCTTCGGCGCGCAACTGCGCGGCGACCTGTTCTACCTCGATCTCGCTCAATCACTCCTCCGCATCCTCACAGGATTCGGTCTCGCCGCCGTGATCGGAGTGATCGTCGGTGTGGCGCTGGGACGTTCGTCCATGGCCGCGGACACCATCGGACCGCTCGCGGAGTTGGCCCGCCCGATCCCGGCGATCGCGGTGGTGCCCGTCGCGATCCTGCTTTTTCCCAGTGACGAGGCCGGCATCGTGTTCATCACCTTCGTCGCCGCGTTCTTCCCGATCATGGTCAGCACCCGGCATGCGGTTCGTGCACTGCCCACCCTGTGGGAGGACTCGGTGCGCACACTCGGCGGAAGCCGGTGGGATGTGCTGGCACGTGTGGTGCTTCCCGGAATCCTCCCGGGGGTGTTCTCCGGATTGTCCGTGGGACTCGGAGTGGCGTGGATCTGCGTGATCTCCGCAGAGATGATCTCCGGACGTCTCGGCGTCGGCTACCGCACGTGGCAGGCGTACACGATCGTCGACTACCCCGGAGTGTTCGTCGGGATGATCACCATCGGAGTGCTCGGCTTCGCCACCTCCGGCGCGGTCGAACTGCTCGGTCGCCGAGTCACCCGGTGGCTGCCACGAGGAGAACAGCGATGACCGCACTATCTTCGGCGCAAACCCGGTCGTTCACGGCCGGGATAACCGATCCCTCGAGCGGTGTGTGTCGGTGGTCGCTTGTATGGTGCGGGCGTGCAACTTCGATACCGCTACCGCGTGTATCCGACGCCCGGCCAGCAAGACATGCTGGTCCGGTCGTTCGGATGCGCACGGGTGGTGTTCAACGATGCACTGCGCGCCCGACAAGACGCGTACGCGGCGGGGGTGCGGCTGTCGGACACCGCCGTGCAGAAACAGGTGGTCACCGAGGCCAAACGCACCCCGGCGCGGGTGTGGCTGGGCGAGGTGTCGTCGGTGGTGCTGGTGCAGGCCTGTCAGGACGCGCGTCGCGCGTATCGGAATTGGTTCGAGTCGCTGTCCGGGAAGCGGAAGGGTCGCAGGGTGGGGGCTCCGCGGTTCCGATCTCGCAAGGACACTCGGCAATCGATCCGGCTCACTCGGAACGGGTTCAGTGTCCGGGACAACCGGACACTGTATATCGCGAAGGTCGGCGAGCTGAAAGTCGCCTGGTCGCGGGAGTTGCCGTCCGAGCCGAGCAGCGTCACGGTCATCAAGGATTCGGCGGGCCGCTATTTCGCGTCGTTCGTGGTGGAGACCACCGACGAGCCGATGCCCGAACTCGACTCCGAGGTGGGGATCGACCTCGGGCTCACGACATTTGCGGTGCTCTCGGATGGAAAGGTGATCGAGTCCCCGAAGTTCTTTCGACGCGCCGAACGGAAACTGCGAAAGGCCCAGCAGAATCTGTCCCGCAAGGAGAAGGGCTCCAACAATCGGGCCAAAGCCCGAATCAAGGTTGCGAGAGCTCACGCGAGGGTGGCCGATGCCCGCAGCGAGTGGGCGCACACACAGTCCACGATGATCATCCGCGAGAATCAAGCGGTGTTCGTCGAGGATTTGTGTGTCGCGGGTTTGGCGCGGACGCGGTTGGCGAAGTCGGTGCACGATGCCGGGTGGGCGATGTTCACCCGGCTGTTGGAGGAGAAAGCTGCCCGGTATGGGCGGACGTTCGTGAAGGTGGATCGCTGGTTTCCGTCGTCGCAACTGTGCTCGGTGTGTGGGGTGCGGGATGGCCGGAAGCCGTTGTCGGTGCGGGTGTGGACCTGCCTGGGGTGTGGTGTGGTCCACGATCGCGACCTGAATGCAGCACGGAACATCCTCGCCGCCGGACGGGCGGAGAGGCGAAACGCCTGCGGAGAGACGGTAAGTCTCCCCGCTTAGCGAGGAGCGCGGCTCTGTGAAACAGGAACCCACCGAAGCGGCACGGCGTGCTGCAGTAGGAATCCCGGTCGTTCACGGCCGGGAGGACGTCAACAGTGTGATCAGCGGAATGACCCTCGACCTGGACGACGTCACCCTCTCCTACACGGGCACCCCCGTCGTCCGGCGGCTGTCCCTCGACGTGCGGCCCGGCGAGATCCTCGTGCTCACCGGAGCGTCCGGCTGCGGCAAATCGACGGTCCTGCGTGCACTCGCAGGTCTGCTCGTCCCGGACTCCGGAGAAGTGCGCGCGGACGGAAAGCCCGTCACCGGAACCGACCGCGACCGTGCCGTCGTATTCCAGGACAACGCGCTGCTGCCGTGGCGTACCGTCCGCAGCAACATCGGCCTCGCACTGTCGCTGCGTGGCGAACCGCGAGCGGGCCGACGCGAGGCAGCCGACCGGTGGATCGAGGAAGTCGGCCTCACCGGATTCGGTGACTACCTACCGAAATCGTTGTCCGGCGGTATGCGTCAACGCGTCCAACTCGCACGGGGGCTCGCCGGAGCGCCACGCGCGGTGATGATGGACGAACCGTTCGGAGCCCTCGACAGCCAGACACGCGGCGCCATGCAGCGCCTGCTCATCGACACATGGCGCACCCACCCGACCACCGTCGTCTTCGTCACCCACGACGTCGACGAGGCGGTGCTGCTCGGCGACCGCGCGGCCGTGCTGGGACGAGGCGGAGAGCTACGTGAACTCCTCGACGTCCCGCACCCGCGCGTGGCCGACGCAGCCGACCGTCCCGACACACGCGCCGTGCGCAGCGCACTGCTCGCCGCGCTCGAGCGCTGAGGAGAACACGATGGACATTCCGGATCTTGATGATGCTGTGCGGCTCGACTGCGATGTGCTGGTGATCGGAGGCGGCACCGCGGGCACGATGGCCGCGCTCACCGCCGCCGAGAACGGCGCGAACGTGCTGTTGCTCGAGAAAGCTCACGTGAGACACTCGGGCGCCCTCGCGATGGGGATGGACGGAGTCAACAATGCCGTGATTCCCGGTAAGGCGGAGCCCGAGGACTACGTCGCCGAGATCACCCGCGCAAACGACGGCATCGTCGACCAGCGCACCGTCTATCAGACCGCCACCCGTGGCTTCGCGATGGTGCAGCGACTCGAGAAGTACGGCGTGAAGTTCGAGAAGGACGAGTACGGCGAGTATGCAGTGCGACGCGTGCACCGCTCGGGGTCGTACGTGTTGCCGATGCCGGAGGGCAAGGACGTCAAGAAAGCCCTGTACCGGGTGCTTCGGCGCCGGGACATGCGGGAGAAGATCCGCATGGAGAACCGGCTCATGCCCGTGCGTGTCCTCACCGCCGACACCCCGCAGGGGCGACGCGCCGTCGGTGCGGCCGCGCTCAACACCCGGACCGGGGAATTCGTCGCGGTCGGCGCCAAAGCGGTGATCCTCGCGACCGGTCCGTGCGGCCGGCTCGGACTCCCCGCGTCCGGGTACCTGTACGGAACCTACGAGAACCCCACCAACGCCGGCGACGGGTACTCGATGGCCTACCACGCAGGTGCAGAGTTGAGCGGCATCGAATGCTTCCAGATCAACCCGCTGATCAAGGATTACAACGGTCCTGCCTGCGCGTACGTCGCGAACCCGTTCGGCGGCTACCAGGTGAACGCGCTGGGGGAGCGGTTCGTCGACTCGGATTACTGGTCCGGGCAGATGATTTCGGAAGTTCGACGTGAGATCGAATCGGCGCGGGGGCCGATCTATCTGAAGGTGAGCCATCTTCCGGAGGAAACCCTCGATTCGCTCGAGTCGATCCTGCACACCACAGAGCGACCCACGCGCGGGACATTCCATGAGAACCGTGGCCACGACTACCGCACGCACGACATCGAGATGCATGTCTCCGAAATCGGCTTGTGCAGTGGACATTCGGCATCAGGCGTGTGGGTGGACGAGCACGGCGCGACCAGCGTGCCGGGGCTCTACGCCGCGGGCGACCTGGCATGTGTTCCGCACAACTACATGATCGGGGCATTCGTCTACGGCGACCTCGCCGGAGCGCACGCAACCGGCACTCTCGACGACGTGCCGCCGCCGACGGATCTGCCCGCAGACCAACTCGCGGACGCCCACGAACTGATCTACCGGCCCCTGCGACATCCCGACGGCCCACCGCAACCCCAGGTCGAATACAAGCTGCGCCGGTTCGTCAACGACTATGTCGCACCGCCGAAGACCGGCACGAAACTGTCGATCGCGGTGGAGACGTTCGACCGCATGACCCACGAGATCGCAGAGATGGGCGCTCGCACACCGCACGAGCTGATGCGGTGCGCCGAGGTCACTTTCATCAGGGATTGCGCCGAGATGGCCGCGCGCAGTTCGCTGGTGCGCACCGAGAGCCGATGGGGGCTCTATCATGAGCGCGCCGATATCCCGGAACAGAACGATGACACCTGGGGCTATCACCTGAACCTTCGGCGCGGCGCCGACGGGACGATGGAATTCCTGAAGCGTCCGGTTGCCCCCTACCTGGTGTCTGTCCCCGAATACGATCACCTCCCGCCGGCCGATCGGTCGGTGATTCCGCTCGCGCAACCCGAGATCCGGGTCGGTCGCGCCCCGAGTGCCGAACGTGAACAGGCGGCGGCGCAACCGGAGCATCCGTCGTCGCCGCAGATCGTGGCACTACTGCGCCTGGACGAACCTACGGTCGCCGACCTGCAGGTGTTTCTGCAGAGCGATGATCCGCAGGTGCGGGCAACCGCGGTGTCGGTGCTGACGGAGAACACACCGGAGGGATTCTCCGTGGCGCTGATCGAGGCGCTGGGAGACCCAGGTCCGGCGGTGCGCCGCACCGCGGCCGAGGGTGTGCGGGAACTCGTGGAAGTCCTGCCGGAGGTGGAGAGGATCGCCGCATACCTCCGCTCGGCCGATCCGCTGGTTCGTGCGACGGCCGTCGACGTGCTGCGTTCCCGGCATGCCGGGCGGCGCGAACAGTTCCTGGAGGCGGTCGCGGATCCCGATCATCGCGTGCGGGTCGAGGCGATCCGCGCATTGGTCTCATTGGACGAGTGGAAAGCGGTCGCCGACGCGTCTGCGGACCCCAATCGTGAAGTCCGTGTCGTCGTCGCCCACGGACTCGCCACCATCGGGAGGGGAGGCGCAGAGTCCGTTCGCGCGCTCGCCGCGGATACCGACCCGCTGGTGCGGGCGGCCGCGCTGACCGCGTTCGCGTCGCTCGGATGTGGAGAGCAGGATGCAGGCACGCTCGTGAAGGGGCTACGGGAATCAGCGTGGCAGGTGCGTCAGGGCGCTGCGCGCGGGCTGGCCGGGGCCGATCCGGATCTTGCTGTCGACGTGCTGGCAGGAGCGCTCGAGGATGTTCATCTCGACGTGCGCAAAGCGGCTGTGTTGTCGTTGATGCAGTGGTCGGCGACACCGGAGGCGAGAGACGCATTGACCGGCGCCCTCGACGATGTCGATGCCGATGTGCGGGCGTACGCGCGCCGAGCCCTCGTCGTTGAGGGGGCGGGTGCGCCCGTCGGTCGAGGAGGTGGATCCGCGCCCGGAATCCCCGGGCTCGGATCCACACCATGCACTCTATGAGGAGAGATGCGCAGCCGAGTAGGCGTCCTTGATCGCGTCGAGCGCGCTAGTGCAGGGGATGTGAGCCTTGCGAACCTCGGCGACCACCTCCGCCTCGTCGGCCAGGACGCTGCTGGCTGCAACCGCCCACACGACCTTGCCCGGGTCGAACTTACGGGTGGAGACCCAGCCTCGCTGCGGAGCAAGTTCGCGCAGCGTGCTCCAGTGCGCGATCTCATTTGCGTCCGGACGTCCGATGAACAGCAACTGCTCGTGTGCCACGGTGAACCCCTTTGTTCTGCATGCCTCGATAGGAGTGTCGTCCAGTGTGTTCTTTTCGTTACATTGCGCTCGGACGAAATTTGTGCCTGGGCCAGGACTCGGGGAATGTCCTGGCCTCAGGTCAGGCCTCGAAGAGAGTCTGGCCCCAGTACTCGTTCTCGCCGGGACCGGGCGGGCACGCGAACACCGCCGATCCGACGTGCTGGATGTATTCGTTGAGAGCGTCGGACCGGGCAAGCGCGAGTTGCATCGGCACGAACTGGGTCAGTGGGTCGCGACAGAAGGCGATGAAGAACAAACCAGCATCGAGATGGCCGAAGCCGTCGGACCCGTCGGTGAAGTTGTAACCGCGACGCAGGATCTCGATGCCACCGAGATGTTGCGCCGACGCGAGCCGGACGTGCGCGGTGGTGGGGATGAACGGCCCGTCGGGACCGTTGGATTCGAGATCGAGTTCGTCGAACTCGTGGGTCTTCCCGAGCGGTGCGCCCTCTCTCTTGTCTCGCCCGATGACCGCTTCCTGCTCGCCGAGCACCGCACGATCCCACTGTTCGATGAGCATCCGGATGCGTCGCGCCACGAGATACGTGCCGCCGCCGAGCCAGGGCTGATCATCTGGGGGTGCGATCCATACCGACCGGTCGAGTGCGGCAGGATCCTCGGCTTTGAGGTTGTTCGTTCCGTCCTTGAATCCGAACAGGTTCCGCGGCGTCGTCTGCGATGTCGACGTCGACGAGGTCCGCCCGAAACCGAGTTGCGACCAGCGCACCGATGCGGTTCCGAACGCGACGCGTGCGAGATTGCGGATTGCGTGCACCGCGACCTGCGGGTCGTCGGCGCACGCCTGGACGGCGATGTCACCGCCGCCACGCGTCGGGTCGAGATTGTCGGCCGGGAAGTGCGGGAGGTCTTCGAGTGCTGTGGGTCTGAGGTGGGCGAGCCCGAATCGGTCGTCGAACAGGGACGGACCGAATCCGATGGTGAGTGTGAGGTGCGATGCGCCGAGGTCGAGTGCTTCACCGGTATCGCTCGGTGGACGATAGGCGCCGTCGCCTGTCGCACCGTCCTCCGTGGCCTCGAGGCCGGCGGTCATCCGGTCGGCCATCTCGGTCCACGTCTTCAACAGCGCGATCAACGCGTCACGGTTGTCGGTGGTGACATCGAACGCGACGAAATGCAAGCGGTCCTGCGCCGGAGTGACCACCCCGGCCTGATGTGCCCCTCGAAACGCGACGACACCGTCGGTCGTGTCGGATTCGGGTGCGGTGGCTCTGCCGATCACCGCACCCGCTCCTGCGATCACCGCCCCGGCCCCCACCGCGCCGAACAGTCGGCGGCGGGTAATCCCCGGGTTCTCGGTCATTGCCCCGATGCCTCCGCAACAACACCCTGAACCTTGCTGACTTCAGCGGACAGTGCGTCGAGCAAGCGGGACAGTTCTTGACGCTGCGGTGCGGTCACCGTGTCGTAGGAGACGAACCCTTCGCCTTCCCGATACTGCTGCAGGGCTGCATCGAGGTCGGCGAACCGACTGTCGATCACCGGTCCGAGTTCTGGATCCTGCTCGTCGAGGACCGGACGCAGAGCGGCGATCGCAGCCTGCGAACCGTCGACATTGGCCTGGAAGTCATAGAGATCGGTGTGAGAGAAGATGTCCTCCTCGCCGGTGATCTTCGAGGTGGAGATCTCGTCGAGGAGGCCCTGTGCGTCGCCCGCGATGCGGGTGGGATCGATCATGTAGTCCTCTGCATTCACCAGGTCCGCGAGCTCCTGGATGTCGACCACGAGCTGATCGGCAATGGCGTTCGTGTCGGGCTGGGGCCCGTCGACCCACAGGTCCTTCTCGATGCGGTGGAAGCCCGTCCATTCCTGACCGGGTTCGAGGTCGGCCTCGCGCAGGTCGAGGCGCGGATCGAGGTCGCCGAAGCTTTCGGCCTCGGGCTCGATGCGTTCGTAATATGTGCGGGTCAAGGGGAACATCCGCTTGGCTTCGTCGACATTGCCGGCCTTGACCGCGGCGACGAACTCGCCGGTGGTGGTCACCAACGCCTCGGTCTGGCTTCGGATGTAGCGGCGGTAGCCGTCGGCGGCCTCGGTGAGTTTCCCGTCGGCGTCGGTTGCCGCCTGGGAGTCTCCGGTGACGGTGAACGGCTGGCGGACACCGTCGCCCACCATGCCCGGCCTGCATGAGAGCTCGTACTCACCGGCTTCGGGGATACTGACGATGAGCTGCCGAGTCAGGCCCGGGCCGATGTTCTCGACCTCACCGAGCGCGCGGTCGCCCGTGGCGAACACGTAGAACTCGGTGACCTTGGTGCCGTTGTTGGTGATGGCGAAGGTCGAATGGCCGGTGACGCCCTCTGCCGTCGATACGTCGCAGGACGTGTCGGTGGCCGTCACCGTGATCGCATCGGTGTCGGGCGACGCTTTTTCCGTGCATCCGGCGAGGACCAACGGCAGCAGGGCGGCAGCCCCGACGCAGTAGAGGGAACGACGCATATTCGTACCTTTCGAGCGAGCGCACACGGATCGCGGACGGGCGAAATCAGGGGGTGGCGGCGGCCTGCGACGGGCGGATCTGCTCCTCGACCGTGAGCGGCCTCAGGAACAGGAACAGGACGACGACCAGGTACAGGAGCCACGCGGTGAACTGCAGGACCGTCGGATCGGGGCGGAGGTTGAAGATGCCGCCGAGGACCGTTCCGTACCAGCTGCCGGCGTCGTAGGTGTCGGACACATCGAAGGCAAGGGACGTGCCACCGGGCAGTACCCCGCCGATCTGCAATGCACGCACGCCGTAGCCGAGGATCCCTGCCGCCACGACCACGAGGAACGCTCCGGTGAAGATGAAGAACTTCGCCATGTTGATTCGGATCGCGCCGAGATACATCAACACGGTGATGCCGGCGGCGGCGGCGATTCCGAGCAGGAGCCCGATGAGCGGCCACGGGCTACCGGCGGTGTTCTCGGCGTAGCCGACCATCAGCAACGCGGTTTCGAGACCTTCACGGCCGACCGCGAAGAACGACAGGGACAGCACTGCGACCGGTCCGACGACCAGCGCCTTCTCCATGCCGGACTTCAGGTTGCCGGAGATCGTCCGGGCAGCCTTACGCATCCACAGCACCATGGTCGTGACGATCACGACCGCGATGAGTGAGGCGATGCCCGCCGCGATCTCGGCGGCCAGACCGTCGAGCGTGTTCGTCCCGAAATGGATGATCAGGAACGTGGCAGCGACCAACGCGACAGCGATCCCGACGCCGAGCCACACCCATTTGAGGGCATCGCGTCGTTCGGATTTGACGATGAACGCTACGAGGATCATGACGACGATGCCGGCTTCGAGCCCTTCGCGGAGGCCGATGAGCCCGGACCCCACCAGCTGAGTGGCAATGGACGGTGCATCGGAGCCTGCAGCCAGAGCGGACATGGAGCAACTCCCGTACTGAGGTGAGCCGACCCTCACTGAGTCGCGCGGACAAGAACATACACCCATCGGCCACCTCTGTGGGAGGGGCTTTCGTGCTATTACCTGCGCATTACCGAGCTGGAGCGCTCCATTACTCGTCTGTGCTGTGCTGTGCTGTGCTGTGCTCTGCCGTCGACCGCATGCGTCGCACGACGGCGTAGGCAACGTCCGAGTGAGTACAGGGTCCGAGTGAGTACTGGCCGAGTGCCCCGACCTCCGATCCGAGTGCGGTCCAGCCGAGCGCCCCGAACAGAGTGAAGCTGCCCAGGCTCGCGGCGAACCCACGATAGGGCGGTCACGCGGAACATATCGGGCGAGCGGTGGCGGTGGAGGGGCGCGGGCTACGGGACATATGGACCTCGATGTGTCCCGTAGAGGGCAAACCGGGCAAAAGGCTGAGCGACTGTCCGAATGAGGCCCTTCGGCACTCTGGCGCCAGGTCACGGAACGGCGTAGTAATAGTGACGTTTCACATATCGTGCGCGGGGGCGCCGTGGAGAAACGATCACGGTCGGGTCGCAGGGGACCCGCCGACAAGCTGCTCGGAACCCGAGTGGAGGAAAACGTGCTCATTCGACCGCCGATGTCGCCGACCGACTCGATGTTTCTTCTCGGAGAATCTCGCGACCACCCGATGCATGTGGGTGGACTTCTTCTCTTCCGTCCCCCGGAGGGCGGTGATGCCGACGACGTACGCGCCGCATTCGACAAGGCGCTCCGTGAACCGGACGCCGATCCACTGTGGCGTCGGCGCGCTGTGCGGTCGATTTCGACCTTCGGACAGTGGGCCTGGGAAGACGACCGCGACTTCGATCTGTCCCATCACGTGCGCCTCGATGCTTTGCCTGCCCCGGGTGGACTCGACGAACTGTGGAATCTCGTATCGCGACTGCACGGCACGCTGCTCAACCGTGATCGGCCCCTATGGGAGATGCACCTGATCGAAGGTCTCGCCGACGGCCGCTACGCCGTGTACACCAAGATTCACCACGCGCTGGCCGACGGCGTCGGCGCCATGAAACTGCTGCGGCGTGCCCTGAGCCCGGATCTCGAACGAACCGCGATGCCCGCCCCGTGGGCACCGGTGGACGCACCCGTACACACCCGCGACTCCCGAGTTGCGCTCCCGACAGCAGCCCTCCGGACAGTGCGGACCGTACTGTCCGAGGCCGGCGGACTCGTCCCGGCGCTCGCCGGGACGGTGGAACGGGCAGTACGGGGTCGGGGTGGATCACTGTCGCTTGCCGCACCGAACACCGTCATCAACGTCCCGATCAGCGGGGCACGCCGGTGCGCGGCCCGGTCATGGCCACTCAAGAGACTCCGCGCGGTCGCCACGGCATCCGACGCGACCGTCAACGACGTCGTCCTCGCGATGTCCTCCGGGGCTCTGCGCTCGTACCTGCTGGACCAGGACGCCCTGCCCGACAGGTCGCTCGTGGCGATGGTTCCGGTGAGTCTGCGACCGGACAAGGAGTGTTCCGGAAATCAGGTCGGCGTCCTCATGTGCAACCTCGCCACCGACACTGACGACCCGGCCGAACGTCTCCGAACGATCCGTGAGTCCACGACCCAGGGCAAGGACGCGATGCGCGGCATGCCCGCAGTGTCGCGGCTGGCGACGAGCGCACTGGGCGTGGCGCCGCTCGCTGTCGGAATGGCCACCGGGAACCGTGCGCTGCCGAGGCCACCGTTCAACATCATCGTGTCGAACGTGTCGGGTGCGGCGCACCCCCTCTACTGGAACGGTGCTCGCGTCGATGCGGTCTATCCGCTGTCGGTTCCAGTCGACGGGCAGGCCCTGAACATCACGTGCACGAGCACTGATGACGACATCGCGTTCGGTCTGACATCCTGCAGTCGCACGGTGCCGCGGCTCGAGCCGCTGCTCGATCTACTCGACGCCGAACTCGACTCCCTGGAGCGCGCGTTCGAATAGCAGGCGCGGACGCTGGCAGACTGGGCCCAGTGAAGGCGGCGACCAGAACCAGAACCAGAGGACCACTTCGACCGCCCGAGCTTGCCGCCGCGGCAGTGTTCGGAGCGCTCACTGCGGTGTTGTCGGTGGTCGCGGGGTTGATTCCGGTGGGGATCGCGCAGGTGCTGGTCGCGCTGCCCGTCGCGTTCCTCGCCATCACAGGTCGTGTGCGCACCGTCATCGCTGCCACCACTGCAGCGGGTGTCGTGGCGCTGATCGCAGGTGGGCCGTTCGCGGTCGCGGCAGTGGTGCTGCTCGCATCGATCGGCACGCTTGTGGGGTTCGCACAACGCCGCTGGGGACGATCCGCGGTATTCGTCATCTTCGCCTGTTCGGTACCGATGGGTGTGGCAGTGGCGGCGGCGGTCGTCGGGCTGCTGGTCGTGTTCGAACAGACCCGTATCCTGCTGCTGGAGGCACTGGTCAACACCATGCGCGGCGTGCTGACCACGTTCGAGGCAGCCGGGTCCGATCCGGAGCTGAGCCGCGTGGTGAACGAGACCATCGACTTCCTCGTGACCTACTGGTGGCTGTGGATCGGCAGCGCCGTCGTCCTCGGAGTGGTCGGGACAGCACTGCTGGCATTCGGGGTCTTCGCATCCGTCGCACGGCGCAGCACCTGGCCTCGTCAACAGGCGGGATGGCCGGAACGGACCACCGAACGTGAACCCGGCCCGCTGCCCGTGAAACTGAACTCGGTCTCCTACCGCTACCCGAATGCGACCGTCGACGCGCTGTGCGCCGTCGACCTGACGATCACCGAAGGCGAGTTCGTCGCGGTCGTCGGCGCCAACGGCTCCGGCAAATCGACACTGGCCCGCATCCTGGCAGGCCTCGACCCCACATCGGGTTTCGTCGATCGGCCCGGCCCCGTGGGGCTCGGCGCGCCGGACGGGACAGTGCTGGTCTTCCAGCATCCGGAGGCCCAGGTGCTCGGCCGCACGGTCGGTGAGGACCTGCGCTGGGGAACGAGCAGCGACATCGACATCGACGCCCTGCTCGCCCGCGTCGGACTCGAGGGCATGACCGACCGCGCCACCGAAGATCTCTCCGGCGGGCAGCAACAGCGACTGGCATTGGCCGCCGCACTCGCGCGCTCACCGAAACTGCTCATCGCCGACGAGATCACCGCGATGGTGGACGCCGACAGCCGCACCGCGCTGATCGGCCTGCTCGGGGAGATCGCCGCCGGCGGCACCACCGTCGTGCTCATCACCCACCTCGACGACGAAACCGCACGGGCCGACCACGTCGTACATCTGGAACGGGGACGCATCGTCGGCCCGTCCGCTCCCACACCGCGGCGCGAGGCGATCCCTGCCGTCCCGCCGGCGCAATGGCTCCCGGCCCTCGAACTCCGCGAGGTCACCCACACGTATGCGGCGCGCACGCCGTGGGCGCACACCGCATTGCGCAATGTATCGCTGACCGTCGGTCGGGGGGAGGGGGTCCTGGTAGTCGGCGCCAACGGGTCGGGCAAGACCACCCTGGCATGGACCATCGCGGGTCTGCTGCGACCCACGAGCGGCACATGCACCGTGCACGACACTCCCACCGCGAACGTGCGCGGCGAGGTCGGACTCGTGTTCCAGCAGGCACGGCTACAGCTTCAACGCCCCACCGTGGCGCGCGAGATCTCCGAGGTCGCGGGTCTGGACCGCACCGACCACCGGTACGTCGCTGCTGTCCTGAAGCGGGTGGGATTGAGCGTCGACCTCGCGGTTCGACCCATCGATCAGCTCAGCGGCGGCGAGATGCGACGCGTCGCGATCGCCGCGCAACTGTCGCGGGCACCGCGTGTGCTGGTGCTCGACGAGCCCCTCGCGGGCCTCGACACCGCGGGCCGACACGAACTGATCTCGATCCTGGTGTACCTGCGGACCGTCGAACACGTCACGATCATCGTCATCTCCCACGACCTGCACGGCATGGAAGAGGTGTGCTCGCGCACCGTGGTACTCGAGGACGGCACCGTCGTCGATGACGGAACGAAGGCGGTCGCGTGATGAAGAAGCAACGTCAGCGTCGCCCCCTGATCCTGCTGCGACCGGTTCCGCGCGAGACACCCCTGCACCGCGTGTGGGCGGGCACGAAAGTGATTGCTGCCGCGGTGCTGTCGGTGGTGGTGAGTTTCCAGCCGTCGTGGGCCGGACTCGGCGTCATCGTCGCCGTGCTCCTCGCGGGTCTGCTCGTCGCGCGGATACCGCGCGGGGTGGTGCCGACCATCCCATGGTGGGTGTTCGCGTTCCTCGTCTTCTTCGGGGTCATCAATGCGATCGGTGGAGGTATCGACACGTACATCCGCGCGACGCTGCTGGGCATCGCACTGTTGGTTCTTGCGTCGCTGGTGGGGTGGACGACGCGGTTGTCGGAGCTCGTCGACGCCCTCCCGGTCCTCCTGGCGCCCCTGCGCCTGGTGCGTATCCCGGTCGACGAATGGGTGACCACCTGCGCGTTGGCGCTGCGGGTGCTGCCGTCGATCCGCGGGGAGCTGCGCATGTTGTTCGCGGCGCGACGCCTGCGGGGGCGGGCCGGCATACCGTCGCCGCGTGGTTCGTGGAACGAGGTCATCGACGCGGTGGGCGCGGTGGCGTCGGTGTCGATGCGGCAGGTGCGTGATCTCGGGGACGCTCTGTCGGTGCGGGGCCCTCGACCCGTTGCGCGGACATGGCCCCGACTCGGGATGGGTGATCTGGTTGTGGTGATCGTCTTGGTCGCCGCGTGTATCGCGGTGGGGCTTCTGGGGTGAGCTGTTACGAACAGCGCGCGCGGAGCATTTCGGCACCGGGCCCGGTGAGGTCGTCGCAGTAGGCGCCGCGACCTGCGATTGCCATGGTCAACGACAGTGTCGGACCGCTGACTTCGAGCCCTGAACCCGCGGTGAAGTCACTGTCCGTTGCGGTCAGTCGCAGCCCGTCGGCCGCGGTTCCGCTGTTCACCGCGAAGTCTTTTCGCGCATAGAAGCGTGCGACTTCTGTGGTTCCCTCGATGGCCGGTGCGCGGGGGATGCCGAGGGGGCGACGAATGTCCTGTGCGTGCACGACCACCTCACCCAGCCATGCCGCGGTCGGCCCGAGCGGAGCTGTGGTGCTGGTGAGCACCCGTCGAAAGTTCGCGAAGGTGTCGTCGGGTGTGGTGCCGAGGTGCTCTGCAAGTCGTCGTGCGTTGTGGAGGTCGGTATCGAAGCGGGCGCCGAGGACACTTGCGACCCACCGCAGAGGTCCCACACTTGCGACCGCGGTGAGATGTGCAACGACCTGCTCGACCGTCCACTCACCGCACAGTGACCGACACGCCCACTGGGCGGAATCGAGTTCTGCGAGGTCGTCCGCCAGCGCCGACCGTTCGGCGTGCACCAGCCTCCAGAGTTGATCGTGGTCGGTCACGCTGGTGACAATATCGGGTTCGGAGGTCCGATTCCGACGGTAGCGTGAACGATGTGCGTTGGGTCCTGCACGTCGACCTCGACGAGTTCCTTGCTGCCGTCGAAGTACTTCGTCACCCCGACCTTGCCGGAAAGCCGGTGGTGGTCGGTGGGCGTGGCGACCCCACAGAACGAGGCGTGGTGTCGACAGCCTCGTACGCGGCCCGCAAGTTCGGAGTGCGGTCGGGAATGCCGCTGCGTATCGCGGCCCGCAAGATCCCCGACGCAGTGTTCCTGCCTGTCGACGCGGACGTCTACAACGAAATGTCGCAACGGGTGATGGATACCCTGCGAGGGTTGGATGTCACGGTGGAAGTGCTGGGGTGGGACGAAGCGTTTCTCGGGGTGGATTCCGACGATCCCGAGACATTCGCGACGGTCGTACGGCAAGCGGTGCTGGACTCGACGGGCCTGCATTGTTCGGTGGGGATCGGCGACAACAGGCTGCGCGCGAAGATCGCGACCGGATTCGGTAAACCTCAGGGCCAATTCACCTTGACCCAGGACAACTGGTTTGCGGTGATGGGAGATCTGCGCCCGATCGCGCTGTGGGGGATCGGGTCGAAGACCGCGAAGAAATTGGAGGCCTTGGAAATTCGTACGGTTCGAGAGTTGGCTGCGTCGTCGGTCGAGGACATGGCGGCCAGGTTCGGACCGAAGATCGGGCCGTGGCTCGTAGGCCTCGGTATGGGCGCGGGGAGCGCGGAGGTGTCGGACGAACCGTGGGTGGCGCGGTCGCACAGCAGGGAAACGACGTTCCAGCACAACGTCACCGACTGGGGCGAGGTCGCCGAGCACGTACGGCGGTTGGCCGAGCGGGTAACCGAAGACATCCGGGCCGAGAAGCGGCCCGGCGTGCGGGTCGAAGTCAAACTCCGGTATGCACCGTTCTTCACGCGCACCACCAGCCGCGCGCTGCCGGATCCGACACTGGATCCTTCGGTGATCTCGACGGCAGCGGTGTCGCTGCTCGAACGCTTCGATCACGAGCGGCAGGTGCGGCTGGTGGGGGTGCGGGTGGAGATGGTGGAAACCGGGTAGCTACCTGGCGACGCCGTAGAACCGATCGACACGCACTCGCAGAACCAATCGTTGTTCGTCGACCATCGCCGCGCGGAACTCGTCCCAATCAGGATGCTCACCCTGGACCTGCCGGTACAGCACGACGAGTTGTTCGGTCGCGTCATCGTTCGGAGTGCGCGCCACGTCGGACAGTTCGGCGTTGCCTTCCGCGACGGCGTAAGACCAGCCGTCGTCGGAGTCCTTGAACAGACTCACTCGGGAGTCGCGGCGCATGTTTCTCGTCTTCGCGCGGGTGTCGGTGATCGAGATGGAGAACGTGTGGGTTCGGTGATCGTAGTGGTAGAGGATGTTCGAGAGCTGTGGTCTCCCCGCGCGTTTGAGGGTGACAAGCGCGGCGACTCCGGTGTCTCCGAACAGGGCTTCGAGCGTGGACTCATCAGCTGCCATGGCGTCAGGATACTTGGACCGAATATGACCGTCATGCAGTCGAAGTGACCGAATGAGACATTCGGCCATCATGCCAGGTTTACCCTGAGTGTGGGTCGGGTTCCCAATGTCGCTACACATGAGGCAGCCATGGCTGACAATTCTGTGAACAAGGCCGCTCGATCTCCGGGACAGGGGCGGGCGGCGTCGACCCTCGACAAGATATTCGACGGACCGTTGACAGGCCTTGCACCCTGGATCTTTCTCGCAATATTCGAAGGGCCCGGAAGTACCGGCTGGGTCTCCGCCGTGGCGCTGGCCATCTCGTTGTTCTTCGTCGTGTACGACAGGATCCGAGGCAAGCAGCTGAAGATACTGGGGGCCGTCGACGTCCTCTTCTTCGCGGGCCTGTTCATTCTGCATTTCTTCTTGACCGTCGACGGGCAAGTGTGGTTGGAGAAGTGGGTCGGTGAGATCGCGAACATCACTCTGGTTCTCATTGCAATCGGATCGATCCTGTTTCGGGTGCCCTTCACGCTTCAGTACGCGCGCGACATGGTCGAACCGGAATACTGGAATACCCCACTGTTCGTGAAGACCAACTACATCATCACCGGGGCGTGGGCGGTGGCGTTCGCTGTTGCGGCGGCCGCAGGTTGGTACGGCGATGCGATTCTCGACGACAACAACAACATCTGGACCGGGTGGGTGTTGCAGACCGGAGCGATGGTGTGCGCGATCAAGTTCACCGATTGGTATCCGGACCATGTCCGCGCGAAGGCGATCGCCGAACACGAAAGAACCGAACAGGGCGCGCCCGGGCACGACCCGACCGGCGAACCCGCCTGACCACCAGCACCGTCAGAGTCCGTATCGCTGCGCGAAGACCGCGGGTGTCATGCCGACGACCTTCGCGAAGTCGCGCACGAAATGCGGCTGATCGGCATACCCGAGGAGCGCGGCCATCTCGGCGAGCGGTGTCGCGCGCTCGCGCAATCGGCCGGCCGCCTCCTGGAGCCGGCGACGCTGGATCAACCACTTCGGCGTCAAACCGATCCGTCGATGCACGAGGCGCTGCAGCGCCCGCTCCGACAATCCGAATTCGTCGCGGACCTGCTCGACGCGCAGGACGTCGGGATTGTCCTCGACGAAGGCCACCACCTCGTTGATCAGATGACCTTCGTCGTCGACCGTGGCGAACGGACGGAGCATGTCGTCGAACAAATCCATGGAGACACGATGCGACTCGGGGGATCGGGGGGCGTCGGCCATCGCGGCGCGGACGCTGCCGGCGAGGCGTGTGCTGCTATCGCCGAAGACTTCGCTGAGGTCGACGAACCGATCGGTGAACGCCGCGACCGGTGTACGTGTGAGCAGGTGGCCTGCAGCCGGGGTGAACATCACCCCGACGGCCCATCCGTCGCCTGCGAGAGTGGTGCGGGACAGTCCCGAGGTGATGCCGTAGAAGCGTGCGTAGTCTTCCGCGACGACAGCCAGACACACCGGGTACTGCAGAACGCGTTGTACGGAGTCTTGGCCTTCGGGCACCGACCACACAGGAATCCAGTATCGGCGCATCAATGCTGCAAGGTCAGATGAGGCGGGATATCGGAAGACTCGGCTCGAGGTGTCCGTCGGGTCGTTCAGATGGGCGCGTTCGATCGGCTGACGGTCCGAGCCGTCGACCGGATCGGTGTCGGGTTTCATCAATACCCCGCCCCTTCCGTAGAAATACCGTCAAGTCATGACTACAGCCCCTACCAATACAACAGCACTCCGACACGAAGAAGCGACCGATCCGCTCGCCGCCGTGATCGACGCGGTCGAATCGACCGACTGGGAGGCGAAGTCGCCGTGCGAGGGATGGACGACGCGCGACGTCGTCGCCCACATCGTCGACACCCAGCGCGGCTTCCTCGCCGGTCGCGGAGTCGACGTCGGCGACCGTCCTGATCTCGACGATCCTGCCGTCGCATGGCACGAACACACCACTCGCGTCGCAGCCGTGCTGGCCGATGACGAGCTAGTCCGTGCACCCTACGAGGGGTACTTCGGACCCACGACACTCGGGGCCACGTTCGAACAGTTCTACATCTTCGATCTGCTCGTACATCGGTGGGACATCGGGCAGAGCGCAGGGATCCCGGTGACCTTCACCGATGCCGAACTGGACCGGATGGAAGGCGGAGCGGACAGCTTCGGCGACTCCCTCTACATGGACGGTGTCTGCAAGTCCGGGGTGGAAGCCGCGTCCGACGACCGGCAGTCGCGGATCCTGGCTCGATTGGGACGTCGAGTAGACGGATGACGCCTATCGTCGGCCTATGACCGAGCGGATCGCCATCGCCGACGAGGTGCGCGCTGCCGTCGCTTCGGGGCGGCCCGTGGTGGCGCTCGAATCGACGATCTTCACACACGGGCTGACTCGTCCGCGCAATCTCGAGGTGGCGTTCGACGCCGAACGGTTGCTGCGAGATGCGGGCGTCACCCCTGCGACGATCGGCGTGGTTGCGGGCGTCCCCACCGTGGGCTTGTCGCACGATCAGATCGAGATCATCGAGGCTGCGGATGCGGGGACGGTCAAGACCGGGATCCGCGACCTGCCCGTAGCTGCGGTGAAGAGGCTGCACGGCGGAACGACGGTGGCGTCGACTGCCTTGCTCGCGCATCGTGCGGGGATCGGGGTGTTCGCGACCGGTGGTCTCGGCGGAGTCCATCGCGGTGCATCGTCGACCTTCGACGAGAGTGCAGATCTTGTTGCGCTGTCGTCTATTCCGGTTCTCGTCGTGAGCGCAGGAGTGAAATCCATCCTCGATGTGCCCGCGACCCTCGAACGCCTCGAGACGCTCGGCGTGATCGTGCTGGGATATCGCACCACCCGATTCCCGGGCTTCTATGTGCGCGACAGCGGCTGCGTCGTCGACACAGTGGACTCGCCACAGGAAGCAGCTGCGGTGGCTCGTGCCCGCGACGCTCTGGCGTTGCGGTCGGCGGTGCTCATCGCGAATCCGGTCGCGGTCGACAAGCAGGTGGATCCTGCCCTGCATGATCGTGTGCTGGCCGACGCGGAGCGGGAAGCATCGGACGCGGGTGTCAGAGGGAAAGGCCTGACGCCGTTCCTGCTCGACCACATGCACCGCGGGACAGGGGGCGCCACGCTCGACACGAACGTTGCGGTGTATCTGGGGAATGTCGAGGTTGCTGCGGAGATCGCGACAGCCCTCGTCTCTACACCCTGACGGAAGGAGGTCGCCTCCGGCGCCGGAACGACCGGTCGACGGCGCTCAGTATGTGCACCGCACTCAAGCCTGCGCGTTGCATGACGCACAGCGCCCGCCCGACCCCTTAAGTATGTAGTTAGTTACTAGTAACTTGATGTCCATGACTCGACGTCAACGAATGAGCGGACCAGACCGCAGGCAGCAGATCCTTCGGATCGCCGCAGACGAGTTCGCAGGCGGAGGCCTGCACGGGGCCTCGGTGGAGAACATCGCTCGCCGAGCCGAGATCACCCAGGCCTACGTCTTCCGAATCTTCGGGACAAAGAAGGCCTTGTTCGAAGAAGTGATGGTCACAGCATTCGACCGACTGACAGACGGAATGAGGGAAGCCGCTGGAGAAGAGACCGGACGCGAGGCACTCGCCCGCATGGGCAGCCGTTACAACGACATGCTCACCGACCGAACATCCCTCCTGCTCCAACTTCAGGGCTTCGCCGCCTGCGGCGACCCAGACGTCCGCGACGCTGTCCGTGCCAGCGTCGCCCGGATGTGGTCGGTCGTGACCGACACCACCGGCCTCGACCCGGTCACGGTCAAGTCGTTCGTCGCCTTCGGCATGCTCCTCAACACGGGAGCGGCTCTACAAGCCCACGAGGTCGACGCGCCCTGGGCCGCCGGGATCACGACCCATATCCACGCCGGACTCTTCGACCACATCACCGACGAGAACAACAAATGAACACACCGGCGAGCGCGGCCGAGACGCACGAGTCGCGACTGCTGGTCCCGTCTTTGGTGTTCATCGCGCTCGTCGTCGCCGCGATCGGCAGTCTCGGTGCGCCCTTGATCACCAGCGTCGCCACCACACTGGATGTCTCCCTTGCCAGCGCGCAGTGGACCCTGACGATCACCCTGCTGGCGGGCGCTGTTGCCACCCCGATCCTCGGGCGTCTCGGAGCGGGCGCCCACCGACGGAGCACTGTCCTCGCCACACTCGCGGTCGTCACCGCCGGCAGCCTGCTCACCGCGGCACCACTGCCGTTCGCGTGGCTACTCGTCGGCCGCGCCGCTCAAGGCATCGGCCTGGGCCTGACCGCACTGATGATGGGCGTCGCGCGCGATCATCTGCCCGAAGGCCGCGCGGCAGCCACCATCGCACTGCTGTCCGTCGCGTCAACCATCGGTATCGGTATCGGCTACCCACTGGCCGGGCTGCTCACCGAACTCGGGGGCATACGCACTGCCTACGGTCTCGGCGCTGTCGTGACCGCGATGGCGTTTCTGGCGGCTTGGCGCAGCGTCCCCACCTCACCCGCAGTTCGATCGGCTCGAGTCGACCTGCCCGGCGCACTCCTACTGACCGGAGGACTTGTCCTCGTTTTGCTCCTGGTCAGCGAAACCGGACTATGGACCCGGCATCTGGGCCTGGCAGCCTTCCTTACCGTCCTCGCGGTGCTTCTCCTCGCAGTCTGGATTCGCACTGAACTACGCTGCACCGCGCCGCTGGTCGATGTGCGACTCCTCCGGCACCCTGCGGTCGCAGGCGCCAACGCCGTCATGCTCGTCGGCGGTATCGGGATGTACCTGCTGCTCACCCTCGTCACCCGCTACGCCCAAACTCCCGGCGACGCTGGATACGGCTTCGGTCTGACGACCTTCGTCGCCGGACTCGTGCTGATTCCGTTTTCTCTGCTCGGCTTCGTGGCTGGCAAAACCACCCCCCGCATGCGCCGATGGTTCGGTGCGCCGACCCTCCTGGCGACCGGCGCCCTCGTCGTTCTCGCCGCGTTCGCAATCTTCGCCGGCGCACGCTCGAACTTCGTCGAACTACTGGTCGCGATGGCGATCCTCGGCTTCGGTGTCGGCAGCTTCTCGGCCGCTATGCCCGCTGTCATCCTCGCAGTCACTCCTCAGCGCGAGACCGCGAGCGCCATGAGCGTCAATCAGGTCGTCCGCAGCATCGGCTTCTCACTCGGCAGTGCGGTAGGTGGCCTGGCGCTCGCCGCTGGCACCCCTGTCGGTGACCTGTTTCCCACAAACGACGCCTACACCGCTGCGGCATGGATCGGCATTGCGGCGATGACGGTCACGGCACTGATGTGTACGGCGCTCGGCAAGATATCGAACAAATATTCGCATTGATCTTGAAACTCGAATGTCAGTTCTATAAAATTCGGTCATGGGTGGGGAACTCTGGAAACTCGACAACAAGCAACTGATGGCCGAGGCACTCGCCGTCTCCGCCGAAATCCATGCGTCGCAGGTGCAGCGAGTGGATCTGATGATCGCGATGTTCGAACGCGACACCGTCAAAGACCACGGCTACCGCAGCCCCGCCCACTGGCTCGCCGCAGCAACGAACCTCGAACTCGGTGAATGCCACCGCATCGAATCACTGGCTCGTCTACTACGACTCGAACCGGAAGTGCGTGAGGCATACAGCTCGGGGCTGCTCGATGCAGACAAAGCTCGCCAGATCGCGTACTTCTGCCAACACTACCCACGGAATATGAACCCCTGCGACTTCGAGAAAGCCCGCACCATCCTCATCGACCACGCCAGCAAGACCGTCGCCACCAAAGCCACCGTCCGAGCGCTGATCCGCCGACTCGAACACCTCTACGGCACCGGCGACGGACCACCACCCGGTGAGGATTCCACACGCAACGAACTGTTCGTCTCCACCACCCTGCGCGGGCGTGTGGTGATCGCAGGCGACTTCGACGCCGTCACCGGCGCCCGCCTGCGCCACCTGCTCTCACCACTGTCGGCACCGAGGCCCGAAACGAACGGCATCACCGACGACCGACCGGCCTCCAAACGCACCGCCGATGCGTTCGAGCAACTCTTGCAGTGCGTCGAAGCCGCCGGGCTCGTCCCCGTCGAAGGTGGTGTGAAACCGCACGTGACGGTCACCGCGTCGATCACGGATCTGACCAAGAACACCGCCGTCAAAGAACTCTTCGCGAACTCCCCGGAACAGGGCTACGTCACCGAACCGTGGGCCGGACCGTTGTCGATCGACACCGCCCGGATGCTCGCCTGCGACTGCCAGGTCACCCGGATCCTGCTCGACGAACACGGCGTGCCGTTGGCGCACGGCCGGACGCACCGTTCCGCGACGGTCGCGCAACGCCGCGCCCTCGCAGTGCGAGACGGCGGATGTGCTTTCCCGGGGTGCACCACCCCACCGGCGTGGGCGGATGCCCACCACATTGACCACTGGGTCGATGGTGGTGATACCGACCTCGACAATCTGGTGCTGCCCTGCGGACATCATCACCGGTTGATGCATCACGCCGAGTGGGAAGTCGAGATGACCGAAGAGCGTCGGCCGCAGTTCATTCCACCCGCGAGCATCGATCTGTTCCGGACACCGATACCCGGGAACAGACCGGAGTTGGTCGCCTAGTTCACACCAGATCATAAAGACAGCCACCGCTGCCCTGCGTCAGGTCAGGTGGCCGAGATCTCCGAGAGTGTGCAGCGTGCGGTTGTGGAAGACGTCGTCCTGCTCGAGCACCGTGATGCTTCCAGGGCCGGCGCGATAGGCCACATACGCGCATGCGCTGATCGGAAGTCGCTGCCAGGCGGCAATGACCCAACTGAGCGAACCACCGTGGGTGACGACAATGCGATGTTCCGTGTTGTCGGCGGTGATTCGATCCATGGCTCGGTAGACGCGAGTGACACATTCGAGCTTTGTCTCCGCTCCTTCGATTCCTTCGTCGTGATCCAAGCGTTCTCCGACAGCAGGCGGAGCGACGAAATGCGCGTCGAGCCACTCCTGCGGACGCCCACCCGCAACTCCGTAGGACTTCTCCCGCAGGTCCGAAAGGAGGGTGGGTTCGACGTCGAATACTTCCGCGATGGGGCCGGCGGTCTCGGTCGTACGGGCGAGATCCGACGTGTACAAAGCCGGAACCGAACCGAGGGGAACGAGGTCCCACAGTCGTGCCGCGATCGCGTGCGCGTGAACCACTCCACGCCGGGTGAGTGCGGAGTCGTACCAGCCGCCGACGAGACCGTCGACGTGATGGGTCGCCTCGGGATGGGTGACGACGTAGATGCGCTCGCCCATCAGCCGGACCGGTTCCAGAGGAAAGGCGCTGCACCTGGAAGCAGCGGCGTGTGTGTCTTCCGGTAGAGCTCGGCAGGTCTGCCCACCCCTTCGCGGCTGAGTTCGCCCGTTGCTTCGAGGCCGTGTGACAGGTGGCGTCGGAAGGTGTCCTTCGGGAATCGGCGCCCGTAGATCACCTCGTACAGGCGGCGCAGTTCGAGGATGGTGAACTCGTCTCCGATCAACCCCGACGGATCGACCGCCGTCGAATAGCGGCGACGGAGATCGTCGACGGCGAGGGTGACGATCTCGGCGTGGTCGAACGCGAGTATCCCGGTATCTGCCACCGCTACCGACTGTGCGCCGGTGGGGAAGCGCTCGAACGGCACCACTGCGTTGTGAGCCATCGACAGGACCCAGCCGCGGTCGTCGCGCTCGGGATCATCGAGCATTGCCATCTGGTGGAACTCCACGCTGTCGAATCCGGCTTTGTCGTGGAGTGCACGACGTGCGGCGTCGGCGAGACGCTCACCGGGATGCAGGAATGTCCCGGGTAGCGCGCGTCCCCGCGGATGATCGACCACCAGCACTTTCACGGTCTCATCGATGACGGTCAGTACGGCCACGTCCACGGCGACCGAGGGGCGCGGATAGTCGGTGAGTGGCTTGCTCGGTGACCCGGGATTCTTGCTCACGTAGACATTAAATCAAACATGCGCTAACTTCATTAGCGCAATACTGAGCAAAGGGGGGCCTTGTGGAACTGGATATGCAGCAGACGGATCGTGTCGCGGGAGTGCTCGTGGCAACAGCGGCAGGCGATGCGCTCGGCGCGGGATACGAATTCACCTATCCGCGACCGGACCTCGCGATCGACATGATCGGCGGAGGTCTGGGCCCGTTTGCGCCGGGGGAGTGGACCGACGACACCTCGATGACCCTCGCCATTGCCGAGGTATCCGCCTCGGGACGAACGATCGGGCACGGCGAAGGGCTCGATGCCGTCGCAGCGCAGTTCGTGCGCTGGTACGACACCCACCCGAAGGACATCGGCAACCAGACGCGGGCCGTGCTCTCCGCGCGGCCGAGGTCGGCCGCGGCGATGCGGCAGTATGCCCTCGAACTTCCGGGACGCAAGGCGGGCAATGGGTCGCTCATGCGCACCGCGCCCGTCGGCATTGCCTACCTGCACGACGCCGACGCGTGTGTCGCCGCGGCCGGCGACATCAGTGCCCTGACCCACAACGACCCTCAGGCCATCGAAGCGTGTCGCCTGTGGTCGTACGCGATCCGTCACGCCGTGCTGCACGGCAACTTCGACGGTGCCCGACTGTATCTCGACGGAGCATCCGACGAGGTGGCCGATTTCTGGGGAGGACTCCTCGACGAGGCCGAGAAGGCAGATACTGCACAAGTATTCGACAAGAACGGCTGGGTCGTGCACGCACTGCAGGTCGCGTGGTGGGCCATCACCCACACCGATGCCTCAGGACCGGATCACCTCGCCGACGCACTCGAGTCCGCGGTGCGCGCGGGTGGCGACACGGACACCACCGCCGCAATCGCCGGCGGCCTCCTCGGCGCCCGCTGGGGCGCATCGGCGGTGCCGGAACGATGGAAGCAGATGCTTCACGGATGGCCCGGCTACCGCGTCGACGGACTCATCGAACTCGCGTCGAAGACGGCCGCGAACACGGCGGGCTAGGAATCCGGTTCAGGAGGGGGCCTGGTCATCGGGTTCGACCTTCTCGGTCTGCTCGCGGTCGGTGGGATTCCCCGGAACTCCCTCCTCGTCTCGTTCCTTCTTGACGTTCTCTTCCATGTCGTCGATGAGCCGAGACAGGTTGTCGCCGGTCAGATCGTTGTCGTGTGCACGTCGATCGGGGTCGGACATGGTCTTCCTTTCGTCGTGCGGGTCTTTGCGTCCGACGGTACCCGGCTCGGTGCGCCGGGAAACCCCTCTCACGAACGAGTCGGTGCTTTCCCATCGAGGAACTGTGCGGCGAGCGATGCGGGCATCGGCTCGTGCCGCAGATAACCCCGAGCGAAGTCGGCGGTGCCCTGAGTGATCGCGCGCAGGTCGATCGGGTAGCGGCCGAGTTCGAGCTCGGGCACCTCCGCGCGCAGCAGTGCGACGCCCGGGCCGGGAGATTCGGTTCCCAGCACCCGGCCCCGGCGTGCCGATAGATCGCTCAGCACCGACCCGAGATGTTCCTCGGGCACGGTCACCCGCACCGCAGCGACCGGTTCGAGCAGTCGGGTCTCACCGTGGGATGCGGCATCGCGTAGCGCCAGGCCGGCGGCTGCCTGGAATGCGGCGTCGGACGAATCCACCGAGTGGGCCTTGCCGTCGACGAGTGTGACCCGCACATCCACCATCGGATTACCTGTCGCCACCCCCTTGGCGGTCTGCGCCCGCACACCTTTCTCCACAGACGGAATGAACTGCCGCGGAACCGCGCCTCCGACGACACGTTCCTCGAATACGACCCCGCTGCCCACGGGGAGGGGCTCGATCTCGAGGTCGCACACCGCGTACTGGCCATGTCCTCCCGACTGCTTCACCAGGCGCCCGTGCCCCGAGGCCGGAGCCGCGAACGTCTCGCGAAGTGGAACACGATGTTCGACAATATCGACCTGCACTCCGTGTCTGTTGCGGAGCCGGTCGGCGACCAGCTCGGCGTGTGCCTCCCCGGTGCACCACAACACCACCTGATTGGTGTCGGGATTCTGTTCCACACGCACCGCGGGATCTTCGGCCGTCAACCGTGACAGGGCCTGGGACAGCTTGTCGTCGTCGGTGCGTGAATGCGCCTCGATCGCCAGCGGGAGGAGTGGTTCGGGTATCGGCCACATCGCAAGGTCGGCGGGGTGATCGGGGTCGTGGAGCGTGTCACCGGGGCGCGCGGTCGCGAGCTTGCCCACGCACACGAGATCACCCGACACGGCCTCACCGACGGGGCGCTGCTGCTTGCCGAACGGATTCGTCAGTGCGGGGATGCGTTCAGCCGAGTGGTCGCTTCCTGTCAGCGTCGCCGTCGTGTCCGGGCGCAACGTGCCCGCGTAGACGCGGACCAGGCTGATCCTGCCCACGTACGAATCTCCGGTCACCCGAACGACCTGAGACACGAGTGGCGCGTCGGGATTGCATGGGGGAGCTCCACGCAGCCGGTGGGTGGGGTCGGGGAATCCAGTGACGATCAATTCGAGCAGCTCGACGGCGCCCACGCCAGTGTCCGTTGCGGGAATTGCGGGGTGCATTGCGCACGAGAGAATTTCGCGAGTGAGGCCGTCTTGCAAGGAATCCGGATCGAGCTCTTCGCCGGAGACGAACCGTTCCATGAGTGTGTCGTCCTGACCGGAGATCGCCTCGACCAGGCTTTCGCGTGCGGCGTCGGAAACCGGACACGGACCGGGTTCACCGTAGCTACGGCCGGTCAGCAGGCCCATCGACCCGACCGGACGATCCCCGTCGAACACCGGATAGAACAACGCGCGCACCGTGTCGGGGCCGAGACCGAAGGCATCGTGGCACTGCTCGAGCAGTTCGTCGTAGCTGTGCCGTGCGATGTCGAGTTTGGTCACGACGATCGCGCGTGGAATCTTCTCTTCGTCACATTCGCGCCACAATGCGCGCGTCGCGGCAGTGATGGGGTCGGTGGCCGAGACGACGAAGATCGCGGCGTCGGCGGCGTGCAGCCCAGCGCGGAGATCGGCATCGAAATCGGGGTGGCCGGGCGTGTCGATCAAGTTGATCTTGATGCCCTTCCATTCGAGGGGCAGCACAGCCAGCTGCACCGAGCGCCGGTGCTGTTGCTCGATCTCCTCGTAGTCGGACACCGTGGTGCCGTCGACCACGCGCCCCGCGCGACCGATCGCTCCCGACGCGAAGGCCAGCGATTCCGCGAGTGTCGTCTTTCCCGTGGCGCTGCATCCGACCAGCGCGACGTTGCGAATGGCGTCCGGCGTTTCCGCGACGGGTGTCTGCCGGGTGCGTGATGCGGTGCGATCGGACATCGACCTGCTCCTCGTGTTGCCTCCGCCCAGTTTAGGCAACCGCACCCGCTCCGCGGGTCGTCTTCGGCGCGCCCAAGATCGTGGGCGACTGCAAGACACTTCGTGGTGTCGGAGTGGCAACAGCTCGGTCTCGAGTCGCTCGCGATGCTAACGGGCAGGGCGGCGGGGCCGACCACACCCATGTCGGGGTACCCACCTTTCGATCGTCGAAGGAGGCACCCACCATGCGAGCACCCTCACGCATCCTCTCCGCACTCTTCGGGGCGACACTGATCGTCGCTGTCGCCGGCGTTGCGGGCGCAGAACCGTCGGGGACGGACGTCGAGCCCACCGCCACCACGACGACCAGCGCGCCGGCACTCCCCACCACCACGGTCGGGGACGATGTCAGTGATCCGGAGGTCACGTCGCCCGTCACCACACCGCCCGTGACCACACCGTCCGATCCAACGACTCCGACCACACCGCCACCGGATGTCGGGATCGAGATGGGGACGGTCGCGATCCGCGCGGCGACGCTGTCCGACGATCAGCCGATCGCGGGCGTGTCCGTCGCCGTTGCACGTTGTGAAACCGGGGAGATCGTCGGTACACCGGCAACGGGCCCTGATGGAACCGCGAGCGTCTCCGTCTCGCTCGGGTGTTACGTGGTGTCGCTGGCGGGTTTCCCTGACGGGTACGACCCCGCGTCGGCGGGTCCGTGGCAGGTCGATCTCACGACCCCCGGCCAGGTCCAGAACGTGGGATTCGTCTTTGCTCGTTGGACGCCGCCCGGTGAGGGCACGATCGCGGTCCGGGCCCGTCACGTCGATGCCGGGAATCCTGTCGCCGGTGTGACGTCGTCCGTAAGGTCCTGCGTCGACGACGTGCCGTACGGCTATCTGACCACAGACATGAATGGCAATGCGTCGGCGCAGTTCCCGCTGGGTTGCTACGTAGTGGAGACGACGACGATCCCGGCCGACACGGCACTCGTGTACGGCGGCCCGTTCACTGCGGAACTCGACGCCCCCGGCGTGGTTCGCACCGCAGAGTTCACGTTGAACTTCTCGCTGCCACCGGAGCCACCGGTACCGACCGCGCACGGCCGCATCGTCAAGATGGACAGGATCTCCGGAGAACCGTTGGAGGGGGCGATCTTCGTGGTGGGTCCGTGCCAGTCGGAGTGGAGCCATCGGGAGGTCAGCGGGCCTGACGGCCACATCCCGCTCGCCCTCGTCCCCGGATGCTATGTGGCGAAGGAGATCGCTGCCCCGGATGGTTACATCGCCGACACCAGGCCGATCACGTTCTACGCGACGGAGAACGACTTCTTCACCGTTCAGGCGCTGAACATGCCCGAGCAGCAGGGGCCGATCTTCCGCAATCCTGCGGTGCGCGTCCCCATCCGCTCGATTCCTGCCGGGCCGGTGGAAAGGAACTGAGATGCGTTCGCGCACAGTCATCGCAGCGCTGGCGGGGGTTGCGCTCCTCCTCGCCGGCGGCTGCGCCGAGGCCACAGAGTCCGTCGCGGACTCCGCGCCTCGGTCGACACCGCAGGAACCGGGCAAGCACGACATGCCACCTCCGGTCGTGGTGATCGCCGACGATCCGGCCGCTCCGATCACGCTGACGATCGGAGACACCTCGGCCCCGACCGACCCGGTCGCGACCGATGCCGCCGGGGTACTGCTCCCGCCGCAGGACGTGTCGCGGCTGGGGTGGTGGGCTGATTCGTCGCTGCCCGGATCGGGCGCAGGCTCGATCGTGGTGACCGGGCACATCGACGACATCGCGCAGGGCGACGGTTTTGCCGCGCGATTCGCAGGCCTGTCCGAGGGCGACGAGGTGGCTCTGGAACTGGGCGACGGATCGTCGCGGCGGTACCGGGTCGATCGGGTGATGAGCGTCGGTAAGGACGGCGAACTACCCCTGGGCGAACTGAACCGCCTCGACGGCCCTGAAACCCTCATGCTCGTGACCTGCGGTGGGGAGTTCGTCGGGCCGCCACTGGGGTACGCGAACAACGACTTCGTGTTCGCTACGCCCCTGACGTAGCCGAGCCCTGCCCCGGTCGGGTCGAGTGTCCGGACGAGTGACGGGGGAAGCTGAACAACGAGCCCTGAATCAGCATCCTGACCGCATGATGCGTGGCCTCGTATTGCTCGGGGGTCGCCGTCGCGGCGTGGTCGTGCAGGCCGCGGAGGACCGTGAAGATCGCGTCGGTTGCCCCGTCGATGTCGGTGTTGAGTATGCCTTCCTCGGCTGCTTGTTCGACGATCCCGGTAATCACGCTGTGCAACGACGTGAAGATGACGTCGCTGTTCTCACTGAGATGGAGGTGCTCGGCGTTCTCCATTCGCAGCGCCCGATCGAAGGCCACCGAGTGAGGGTTCTCGTACAGAACCGCCGCGCCTTCGTCGAAGACGGCGAGGAGCTTGTCCAGAACACCCTCGGCGCGGTCTGCGGCGGCAGCCAGACGTGGAAGGGACACTTGCGCGATCTCCATGAAAGCCGCTTTGACCAACTCGGCCTTGTTGGGAAAGTAGTGGTACAGGCTGCCACTCGTGATGTCCGCGTACCGTGCGATCTCGCGGATTGTCGCTCGCGAGTACCCTACTTCGCCGACGCAGCGCATCGCGGCATCGAGGATGCGACGTCGCGTTACCTCGCTCTTGGTTCCGACCGGCCGGCCCAGCTGCGATGACGCGGACGACAACGGGCACCTCCGGGATATGTGGACCGAGTCCCAAGCATTGCATGCCCGCCGGCGCAGTGCCCGAGTAGGCGGGCGCCTGCGGAAGAACCGGGCATTGACAACCCTTTGTGTGAGCTGCATCATTTGGAATCAATCACGCGATTGATTCTTGTGCTCGCGCAGCCCAGCGAGCAGTGTGAGGCTCACTCGGCCTGCTCGGCCGAGCCGTACCAGCTGTCCGATCTGCTTCAGCTTTGCTTCAACATCCGTGTCACCACGCATCGTTCGTCGAATGTGAAGGAGTGTGCAGCCATGACGTCCACACAGCCCGTGACGTCGAATCGCCCGGGGGACTGGGTCGATACCGCGCCCCGACTCGCTGATCTCGAACCGGGACGCTTCAATATGGAAATTTCCACCGATCGCTATGTCTCGCCTGAAGTTCAGCAACGCGAACGTGAGTCGATCTGGATGAAAATCTGGCAGGTGGTCGGCCGCGAAGCAGACCTGCCCGAGGTGGGGGACTGGAAGGTCTTCGAACTGTTCGACCAGTCGTACATTCTCGTTCGCGGTAACGACGGTGTCGTCCGCGGCTTCGTCAATGCCTGCCGGCATCGCGGCAACCCCTTGTGTAACGGCAGTGGGAATTCCAAGCGTGGTTTCCTTTGTCAGTACCATTTGTGGTCCTACGATCTCGAGGGCGCGCTGAAAGGGATCCTGGCGGAGAAAGACCTAGCCCCGATCGACAAATCGAAGAACTCGCTCATTCAGGTGTCAGTGGATACCGCAGCGGGATTCCTCTTCCTCAACCCGGACCCGAAGGCAGAGTCGCTCGGCGACTATCTCGGTGCCGAAGTGCTCGACATGCTCGAGCCGTACCACCTCGACCGGATGGTCACCGTCATGGATGTGCGCGAGAAGATCGACTGTAACTGGAAAGTCGTAGTCGATGCATTCTCCGAGGGCTATCACATCTCCGGAATTCATCCGCAATTGTTGCGCGTCATGACAATCGAATCGGAGAAGAGTAGGTATCGCCTGCTCGAGCGTCACGCGGTGTCGTGCTCACCGTTTGAGGTCGCGCACGTCGACAAGTACACCCCCGAAGAACAGGTTCAGGGGATTCGCGAACTGCCCGAGACATTTCCGTCCCTCATGCGGGTTCTCCCACGGTTCGAGGAAATCGTAGACAGTCACCGAACCGACGGCGAACCCCTGTCCTTCCCGGATGGCGTCACGGCGCGGACGATCCTCCAGAAGGCCACGCGTGAAGTTCTGACAGAGACCGGCCTCGACGTCGACGGCCTCACCGACGCGCAGATGAGCGACAATCACGGCTGGGTCCTGTTCCCCAACTTCTTCATGACCGTCAGGGCCGGCGAAGCCACTGTTATTCTCGCGCAGCCGGATCCGGAAGGGGATCCCAATCGGTGCGTCTGGCAGATCATCAGTTTCATGTATTTGCCCGACGAGATGACGGACGCTCTGCGTGCGACACCTCTCGAAGTGAAGGAGCCCGGCGAGTTCAAGTACTTCGAAGCACTCCAACAGGACTACGAGCAGATGCCCCGCCAGCAGCGAGGCCTGCGGAACGAGGCACTCGATCATCTGTTGCTGGTGTCGGAGGAAGTCGTCGTGGCGCACTTCCATTCGGTCCTCGACCGGTACCTGGCGGCGGGCGCGGACGCCTGACGGGGTTCTTCGCTTCGAATGCACTACCACATCACCTCGAGGGGAAAGAAATGGACTTGCACGAAATTGCTGACGTTGCGGACGGCTACACCGGAAAAGCCCGCACAGTACTCGAGTACAGCCTTCTCATGAAGTCACTCGTGGAACTCGCCAAAGGGCCGGGATTCTCGAAAGACAGCTGGGCGCCGCTCGCCGACATCGTCGCCACCGATGAGTTCGTCCGGGTCGGAAACTTCAAGGAAGTGATGAACTGGCCCGAGTACGTCGACTTCCTCACGAACTGGGCCACTGCCTCCACCTGGGAGGGTTCGTTCAAGCGACTCACCGAAACACCCGACCTCGTCATCCTCGAACTCGAGGAACGCAGCAGTGTCGGAGATTTCTCCAGCGTCGTGAATTCTGTATCGGTCTACGAATTCGACGACGCGGGAAAGATCAGCCACATCGATGTCTACCTGCAGATGGCACTCCCCGAAGGCGCCATGCTCGGCAGTTATGAGGACGTCCGGATCTCCGAATGAGTTCTCTTCCACCCCAACAGGAAACGACCCACCGTGAAAGGACATCTATGACTCCCGAAGAGCGCATCACACAGCACCGCCGGTTGGCCGAGAGCTATCGGAACGCCTACCTGCGCGAGGGTGTGAAGGACGGCGAAGAGTACACCGACGAAAACGGGCACGATGCATGGAAGTTTGCCGACGGTGCGATCTACACCTCGCCCTACTTCACGGGTGACGAGACTATCTTGATGAGCGAAGCGCTCGTCGACACCGGCCGGGCAGCGACGATGGAGGCCAAGGCATATTCGCTCGTCTTCCCCGAATGGAAGCCGACCAGTTTCGAATACTGGCCCGCCGACAACGGAGTTGTCTGGAAGACCCGGTGGCAGGGAACCACCGTAGAGGGAACCTCGATGGGCTTCTATTCGTACAGTTTCATCGAAACCAACGAGAACGCCGAGATCACCCGCTGGGAAACTCACGTCAACGACGAGTACAGCCCGTTCCTCGAAGCTGCGATCGGTGTGAGTGGTCCGTTCCACGGCAACGCCGAGTACCTCGAGGCGCTCGAACGATGCCTCGAAAAGGCGGGCGTCACCGTCTGATTCGGTTTCTCGCTCGGGGGCGGCACCGCCGCCCCCGAGTCTCTTCCAGGTGTGAAAGGAACGCTCCACATGGAGTCCGTAGCGTTATCCCCGTTGTTCGGCACAGAATTCCGCAGGATCGAGAACCTCGACGACGACGTCGTCGTCGCCCGGGTACTCGAAGCCCTGAAATGGCGGGGTGTCGTACTCATCCGCGGCCTACACCTCGACAATGATGCCCAGATCGCCTTCAGTCGTCGGCTCGGCGAGGTAGTGGAGCCGGTGAAGAACGAGAAGATCATGACGGTCTCACTCGATCCTGAGAAGACGGCGTCGGCCCAGTACCTCAAGGGCACCTTCAGCTGGCACATCGACGACACCACCAACAAGGTTCCGGCGAAAGCCACCACGCTGACCGCACGGCAGGTCGCTGAAGTCGGTGGCAGAACCGAGTTCGCCAGCACGTACGCAGCGTACGAGCAAATGTCCGAGCACGAGAAGAAGCGGTACGAGGGGCTGCGCGTTGTCCACAGTTTCGAGGCTGCGCAGCGCACCGTGTATCCGGATCCTACCGACGAGCAGGTCGAGTTGTGGCGCAAGCTCCCGCAGAATGAATCATCGCTGATCTGGGATCGTCGTGACGGGCGGCGTTCGCTGGTGGTGGGTGCAACAGCAGATCATGTGGTCGGAATGGATCCGGATGAGAGTCGCCGGCTGCTGGACGACGTACTGGCGTGGAGCACGCAGAAGCAGTTCTCCTACCTGCATGAATGGGAGGTCGGGGATCTCGTCCTGTGGGACAACACCGGGATCCTGCACCGCGCCGAATCCTACGACTCCGCGTCGGGGCGGTTGATGCAGCGAACAACGATCGCGGGAGACGAGCCATGGACGTGAGAACGGCTGTTGTCACCGGGGGTGGATCAGGGATCGGCCAGGCCGTGGCTGCCCGGTTACGCAAGGACGGACATCAGGTGGCAGTGTTCGATATCGCGCCGTCAGGTCAGGAGCTGGAATACAAGGTCGATGTGACCGACCGTGTCCAGATCGACCGGGCGTTGACCGAGGTCCGCGAACGGTTGGGACCTGTGACGATTCTCGTCAACGGTGCGGGAGCCGAGGTTTACAAACGGTTCATCAACCTCACCTGGGAGACGTGGTCGCGGGCGATCGATGTCAACCTGCACAGCGTATTCCACTGCACCCAGGCAGTGCTGCCCGACATGATCGATGCCGGCTGGGGACGCGTGGTCAACATCTCCTCGTCGAGCACCCATTCGGGGCAGCCATTCATGTCGTCCTATGTTTCCGCGAAGTCGGGGGTCAATGGGCTGACGAAATCGCTCGCGCTCGAGTACGGCCCACATGGGATCACGGTCAATGCTGTGCCCCCGGGATTCGTCAACACCCCGATGCTGCGTCGCGCAGAAGAGCGAGGGTTGCTCGGCGGCACCATCGGCGAGCACATCCAACGGACGCCGGTGCGCAGGGCGGGACGCCCGGAGGACATCGCCGCCGCCTGCTCGTTCCTCACATCGGAGGAAGCCGGCTACATCACTGGGCAGATCCTCGGCGTGAACGGCGGGCGCAACACCTGAACGGGTGTGGTGATGGATCTGCGCCGGAAAACATACCCACGAGGAAAGTTATTCCACGTCGAAATAACGTATTTCAAGAATGAGAATTGCGTTATTGACATTCGAGTATGTGAGTTGCACCATATGTGAGTCGATCGCAGATCGAACGCGCTCGATGTGGTGGGGGGCTACGGGGCAGAGGGGTTGAAACGGCAGCATTTCCGAGAAAGTGCGCGGCGAGTGGCATCGTTCGCTTTGTCAACGATCCACTCTCCCTGGGGTTTTCCGGGCGCGGGGATAGCCCGAATCATCAGCACGGCCGGAAACGGCCCGGATGAAGGACTCGATATTGAAATTGCACAAGGTGGTTGTGGCGTTCGCGGCTCTCGCAGTGCTCGCAACTGGATGTGGTGGCAGGGATGGCGCGGAGGAGATCGACTCCGGCTCGGGGCAATCCGACTCGGTGGCGACAGCGAACTTCGGCGACCTGAGCGAGGTGTGCGGTCCGGGTGACGCCTCCACGGCCTCGGCCCAAGGCGTGACGGCCGACTCGATCGAGGTCGGAGTGTTCTCCGACATCGGATTCACCAAGAACTCCGAATTCGTCGACACCGCGAAGGTCTTCACCTCGTGGTGCAACGAGGCAGGCGGGATCAACGGCCGTGAACTCGTGGCCAACACCCGCGACTCGAAACTCATGGAACCACGCCAGCGAATGATCGAGGCGTGCCGCGACGACTTCGCCCTGGTCGGGGGTGGTGCAGCACTCGACGGGCTCGGCGTCGAAACCCGTCTCGAGTGCCTGCTTCCGAGCTTCCCTGCGCAGGCCGTTCAGGAGAAGTCGGCGGGCGCCGACCTGGAGGTCTCGGCATCGCCGTCGAAGATTCCCGGCTACGACAATTACGCGGGAATCCGTACCTGGTTGATGGACGAGGCGTACCCGGAGTCCAAGGGTGCGATCGGCATGCTGAACGGCGATGCTGCGGTATCCAAGTTGATCGGCGACATCAACCGCGAGACCCTCGTGGACCTCGGCGCCACTATCGTCTATGACGAGCTGTTCCCGCTGTCGGGCGTGACGGACTGGACTCCGTATGCGCAGGCCATCAAGTCCAGCGGTGTTCGCGGTCTCGTCTTCCTCGGCACTTTCGACTCGCTCTCCAAACTCGAGGAGTCCCTCACCAACATGGACTACAAACTCGACTGGATCGACGCCAACAACAACGCATACAACGATCAGTTCATCCAGTTGTTGGGGAGGTCTGCGGACTTCCAGAACAACGTCGTCGACCTCAGCGGTGTCGCTCCACTCGAGAGCGATGAGCCCGCGGTGGAAGAGTTGAAGGCTCTGTTCGACAAGTACGCGCCGGGTGCACAGATCACACTTCCCGCGATGCGCGCGTGGTCGTCGTGGCTGCTCTTCGCAAAGGCCGCTACGGCATGTGGCGACGACCTGACACGAACGTGCGTCTACGAGACGGCACGGGAAGAAACCGCCTGGACCGGTGGAGGACTTCACGTGGCCAACGATCTGGCAGAACCACTTCCGCCGCAGCCGTGCTTCAACGTCGAGCACGCGACGTCCGAGGGATGGGAGCCCGCAGATTTCGGAGCCGACAACGGCCTGTACCGATGCGACATCCCGGCGCGTGAGCTCTCCGACGGAACCTCGAGTGCACCGCTCACCCTCGCCGATGTCGGCAAGAGCATGAACGACCTCGAATGATGGACCAGTTCATCGCTTTCGGAATCGTCGGACTGTCGACGGCCGCCATCTACGCGATCATCAGCAGCGGGCTGGTGGTCACCTATGCCACCACCGGTGTCTTCAACTTCGCGCACGGCGCGACCGGCATGATGGCAGCGTTCGCCTACTGGCAGCTCAGTGTCGGTTGGGGATGGCCCGTATGGCTTGCGCTACCGGTCATTCTGGTCGTGCTGGCACCGCTGTTCGGGATCCTGGTCGAACTGCTCATGCGGCCCGTCCAGGGGCTCGGCGACGCCGAGAAACTCGTGATGACGATCGCGCTGCTGAGCGGGCTCATCGCGCTTGCACGGTGGATCTGGGATCCGATGGAGCCGCGGTCGCTGCCCAGTTTCTTCGCAGATCGGGCGCCGTTCCACATAGGTTCGGCGACAGTCAGCTGGCATCAAGCACTGACGATGGTGATTGCCATCGCGGTGGCGCTCGCGCTCCGCGTCCTGCTGTTCAACACCCGCACCGGCGTCGAGATGAGGGCCACCGTCGACGACCGTGCGCTCGTCGGACTCACCGGAGCAAATCCGGTGCGGGCCAACCGGGTTGCCTGGGTGGCAGGCACGGTGCTTGCCGCTCTCGGTGGGGTGCTGATCGCCTCGATGGTCTCGCTCGACGCAATGCAGCTGTCGCTGTTGATCGTCAGTGCGTACGCGGCGGCGATCTTCGGAAGATTGACAAGCCTGCCGATGACATTCGTCGGAGCGATCGTTGTCGGATGCATGGAGGCGTATCTCGCCGGCTATCTGCCGCAGAACGAGTATCTGCCAGGTCTTCGGCTTGCGGCGCCGGCGATCCTGTTGTTGATCGCACTGCTCATCTTCCCGCATCGGAAACTGCGCGGACGCGAACGCAATCTCACCCAGGTGCCGGTTCCCACCGTACGGGGCACGATCGTATTCGCCGTCGTCATCGTCGTCTTCGGTCTCATGCTGGCGACGGTGCTCGGTGAAGGAGACCTGATCACCTACGGTCAGATCTTCGCGTTCGGTGTGATCGCATTGTCGATGGTCCCGCTCATCGGGTACGCCGGTCAGATCTCGCTGGCCCAATTGGGAATCGCGGGAATCGGTGCCGTGGTGTGCGCCAACTTCGGTGCAGAGGGTCAATGGTGGGCGATACCCCTCGCGATGCTCGTCGCGGGTGCGATCGGTGCGCTCGTGGCGCTGCCCGCACTTCGGCTGTCCGGGGTGTATCTGGCCTTGGGTACCGGGGCTATCGCAGTGGTACTCGATCGGTGGATCTTCCCGATGGCCTCGCTCGAGCTCTTCGGGCAGGAGTTCGCCTTCTTCAACATGGGATCGGCAAACCTGGTCGGGCCCAGCCTGTTCGGATTCCATCTCGACAGCACCGCAGAACTGACGGTGTTCGCAGCCGTGTGCCTGGCATTGGCGACCGCTCTCGTCGCGGCTATTCGACGGGGCAAGCTCGGACGCCGCTTGATTGCGTTGCGCGACAGCGAAACCGCATATGCGACATTCGGCGGAAGTCTGCTGCTCATGAAGACCCTGGTGTTCGCGATCTCGGCTGCGATCGCGGGTCTCGGCGGGGCGCTGTACGGGATGCAACTGCAAGCAGTGGCACCCGAACAGTTCAACTTCGTCGCAGGTCTCGGCATCTTCCTGATCGCAGTGGTGGGTGGCCTCGGCGTGGTCGGCAACGGGCTGTTCACCGGCTCGATGATCGCCGGACCGATGAACGCGCTGGTGGCGCTGATTCCGGCGACACAGAACTTCGTACAGACACTCCCGGCACTGGCCGGACTCGCGTACGGATCCGGCTCGGTCGACGACGGTGTCGTGCCGTCTCTGAGAGAACGATTCGACGGTGCACTGCGCAACCCGATCGCGATGGGCTCGCTCGCTGTGGCGGTCGTCGTGCTGTGGATGCTGCGGCTCGCCGACCTGATCAACGGCTATGTGCTCGTCCTCGGGATCGCAATCGCAGCCGCGGCCGCATTCGGGTTGGGGACGCGGCGAGGCCCCGAGACCTACTCGGAGCCCGAGGTCCCCGTCGAATGGTGGGGACTGCAGCGCCCGTGGGACGAGAACGACGAGGAGGTGCTCGAACGTGCCATCGCAACTCGAGGTTGAAAACGTCACTGTGGCCTTCGGGGGACGCAGAGCCCTCGACGGTGTCGACCTTCGGGCCGAACCGGGGCATGTCACCGGACTGATCGGTCCCAACGGCGCCGGAAAGAGCACGCTGTTCGACGTGATCTCCGGGCTGCGCAAGCCGATGAACGGCAGCGTTGCCCTCGACGGCCGGGAGATCACCAAGCTCGGACCGGCCCGTCGCGCGCGGCTCGGGATGTCCCGTACCTTCCAACGGCTCGAACTGTTCGGGCGGCTCAGCGTCCGCGACAATCTGCTCGTCGCAGCCGAGATGGGTCCCGACCGGAAGACGGCGTCCGCGGTTGTCGACGGACTCCTCGATCGCCTCGATCTGCGCGCCATTGCCGACACGACCGCCGATGCGCTGTCGACCGGTATGGGACGCCTCGTCGAGGTGGGGCGGGCCCTGGCGGCACGTCCCAGCATCCTTCTGCTCGACGAACCCGCCGCCGGCCAGGACAGGGAGGAAACCGAGCGGTTCTCTGCGCTGCTGCGTACGGTCGCCGACGACGGCGTGGCGGTGCTCCTCGTCGAACACGACATGGAACTGGTGATGGAGGTGTGCGACACGGTCCACGTGCTCGACCTCGGAAAGATCATCAGCGTCGGCACACCCGACGAGGTTCGCAGCGACGAACGCGTCATCACCGCGTACCTGGGAGCGACATGAACCCGATTCTGGAACTTCGCGACGTCTCCGCTGCCTACGGGAAGATCACGGTGCTGCGCGGCGTGAACGTGAGCGTGATGCCCGGGCAGATCGTGGCGTTGCTCGGCCCCAACGGGGCAGGCAAGACGACGACGCTACGCGTAGCGTGTGGCGCGCATCCTGTCAGTTCCGGCCAATTGCTGCTCGGCGGCCGCGACATGACAGGTGTCTCGCCGCGCGACCTCGCCCGAATCGGCGTGTGCCTTGTTCCCGAGGGGCGCGGGGTCTTTCCCAATCTCACGGTCCGCGAGAACCTCGTGATGATGACGTTCACAGGTCGCTCGATCGAGGAGATCGAGGACATTGCCTACACGCGGTTCCCGATCCTCGGTAAGCGCGTGTCACAGACGGCGGGAACGATGTCCGGCGGCGAGCAGCAGATGCTCGCGCTGGCACGGGGATTGGCCACTGATCCGGCAGTGCTCATGCTCGACGAATTGTCGATGGGATTGGCACCGCGGATCGTGGCCGAGCTGTACGAGCACGTCGCCGAGGCCGCGCGGCAGGGGGTCGCGGTGTTGGTCGTCGAACAGTTCGCCACGGCGGTGCTTCACACCGCCGATCACGCCGCGGTGCTCGTCCGCGGCGAAATCGAGATCGAAGGCCCACCGGACGAACTCGGCGACGAGCTCGCGTCCCTCTATCTAGGAAGTGCATGATGACCGCGACGGAAACACGTGCCGACAAGTTCGCACGCGAGCTGACCGAACTGAAGATCCCTGATCCTGCCGCCGGCCGGTCCGGACTGTGGTTGAAACTCGGTGTTGCGCTGATGGTCCTCGGCCCTGTGCTGGCGATCGTGGCATACCTCATGTCGCACAACACCTCCGATGCGCTCGTCCAGCGCGACGCCATCATCGTCGCGCTGCTCGGGATCGCGGTGGGAGTCGTGGGATCTGCTGTATTCGTGCGATATTCGATCACAGGGTTCTTGCGCTTCTGGCTGGCTCGTCAGTCGTACGAATTCGCTCGGCTCAGTGAGCGACTCCCCGCAGACCCCACCGCACCCTGACTCGGCTGGACCACCCACGTGGACGAGGGTCCACTCTTCGAAAGGAACACCAAGTGCGCACACATTCCATCCGTCGGGCATTGGCGGTCGCCGGAATCGCCGCCGTTGCTCTCGCCGGAGTCGTCGGTTGCAGTAGCGACGATTCGTCGGACGGGACCGACGACACGACATCGACCACCGTCGCCACCGCGACTACAGAGGCCGACGGGACGACAGAGGCCGAGACGTCGGAGGCTGCAGGGGGCGCTGCCGACGCGGAGACGACGCAGGCCGTCACCGACGCCTGGGTCACGTTCTTCAACGGAACGACCCCGCCCGAGACCCGCGCAGGTCTCGTCGAGAACGGCGACGACTTTCTCCCCGCGCTGCAGGGGATGGCCGCAGACCCGCAGGCAACGGCGACCACTGCGACAGTGGAAGGCGTGATGAGCGCGGGCGATGATGCTGCCACGGTCTCGTGGACCCTACTGATGAACGGCGCTCCCGTACTTCCCGACCAGTCGGGTGAAGCGCTGCTCGAGGATGGTCAGTGGAAGGTCTCTGCTGTCACATTCTGCACGCTGCTCGCGATTCAGGGCGACGGTAGCACGGTGCCCGGCTGCTGATCTGCCGAAGCGGCATGGCCGAATGTCAATTTCGTGCACTTAGAGTGTATGAGGGTGACATTCGGCCATGGTGCGTGTCAGTAGACGTCGCGCACGTACCGCTTCTCGCGTTTGAGTGCGGTGACGTACTCCACGGCCTGCTCGTTGCTCATGCCGCCGTGCTCGGCGACAACTTCGTGCAGCGCGACGTCGACGTCCTTCGCCATCCTCGACGCGTCGCCACAGATGTAGAAGTGGCCGCCCTCTTCGAGCCATGTGAACAGTTCGGCGCCGTGTTCCTTCATCCGGGTCTGGACGTAGATCTTCTGAGCCTGGTCGCGGGAGAAGGCCAGGTCGAGGCGGGTGAGCAGACCCGATCCGACGAAATCCGCGAGTTCGTCTTCGTAGATGTAGTCGCAGCTGCGCTTCTGATCGCCGAAGAGCAGCCAATTCTTGCCGGTGGCACCGCGGGCGCGGCGTTCCTGCAGGAATCCGCGGAACGGTGCGATACCGGTACCCGGCCCCACCATGATCATCGGTGCGGTGTCGTCGGACGGGACGCGGAACGACTTGTTCTTCGTCACGAAGATCCCGACCGGGTTGTCGTCCCCGACGCGGTCGGAGAGAAAGGTGGAGCACACGCCGCGACGTTCGCGCTCGTCGGTGCCGTAACGCACAGCTGCAACCGTGAGGTGCACCGATCCCTCGGCGATGCCTGGGCTCGACGAGATCGAATAAGCCCGATGCTGCAACGGCTTGAGGACCGCGAGGAGCTCGTCCGCGGAGAAATTCGGGATCGGCTCGAGCGACAGGACGTCGAAGATATCTCGGCCCCAAAGCCATTCGTCGAGTGCGGCCTTGTCGCCGTGCCGCAGGACATAAGTGAGTTCCTCGTTGCCCGTGCGCTCTTCGACGGCTTCGAGCAGGTCGACGTTCGGTGCGGTGATCTCGTACCGATACGTCAGGAGGTGCTCGAGTGTGTCATCGTGGCCGGTCGGGATCGCGGCGCCATCGAGGGCGAGGAGAGCGAGCAACGACCGGACGAGGCCGGTGTCGTTGACCGGAACCACGTTCAGTGCGTCGCCCGCTTCGTATTCGATGCCCGAGTCGGCGAGTGCGAATTCGAAGTGCCGGATCTCCTTTGCGGAATCGGTACCCGACAGCAACCGATTGGTCGTCAGTGTGGCGGGGTACGGGTTCTTCCTCGTCCACTGTGACTTCGCCCGTGCCGGTGTGGTTTCGGGAGGAGATGCAGCGACACCCTCGCCGTTGATGCCTTCGACGGCTGCGACGAGCGGTAGTGTCTCGGCGATCCAAGTTGCGGCAATGTCCTCGAACTCGACGTCGCAGTCGACCCTCGGCACGATGCGCTCGGCTCCGAGTTGCTCGAGGCGCATATCGATCAGCTTGCCGGCCTGGCAGAATCCGTCGTAGCCGGTGTCGCCGAGAGCGAGCACCGCGAAGTCCACACCGTCGAGCCGCGGTGTGGATTCGGCCGACAATGCGTCCCAGAACAGTTCGGCGTTGTCGGGCATCTCGCCCTCACCGTAGGTGGACGTGACGATGAGAACCCGGCCGAGCGACGTGAAGGTCGCGGGATCGACATCGTCGAGTGCGCGCACGACGGGAGAGAACCCGTGGGTGCGCGCCGCAGCGGCGGCATCTTCGGCGACCGATTCCGCATTACCCGTCTGCGACCCGTACAGGATGTGCAGGGTAGGGGCCGAGCCGGTGGTCCCGACAGCGCTGGCGGAACCACCGGAGAACAGGCGGGTCTGCATTCCCGCGAGGAAGCCGGCCAGCCACGAGCGCTGGTCGGTGGTGAAAGGAGCGTCGGCGGGAATGAAAGGCGCGGTCATGCGGGAACTCCCAGGGTCGGGGCGACGAGACCGGGCACCGCGTGGCGGGCGAACAGTTCCTCGTAACCGGGTAGATCGCCGGCAATGTCGAGATTCTTGCGGCTCTGCCACAGGATCCACCCGTAGGTGCCGGGCGCATCCACCGAGCGAACGTTGCGCAGTGCGAGCGCCTGCGTGTAGTCGGTGAGCCGCTTGTCGGCGACGAGCGCCGCGAGCTGCGTATCGGTGTGTCCCGAGATCGCCTCGAGCGCATAGCGTTCGAGCTTGTTGATGAGGAAGAAGTCTTCGGTGAGCAGCAGGTTTCGTGCGGCCTTCTGGACCGCGGGGTCGTCGGTTCCGGTCGAGCCCGGCACCTTCTGCAACGCCATCTCCTGCGCGGCGGCGAGCACCGTGTAGTTGTTGAGCAGCGCATACATCGCCTCGGTGTCGGTGCCGTTCGGGGTGACGCCGCCGGCGACGGGCGTGCCCGACCGGTAGCTCGCCTTGAACTTGCGTACCTGGTGGGCGACGAGTGCTGCCGCCACCTCGCCGGCGAGCTCCTTGCGGGTGGCGGCGGCGAGGATCTCGTCGAAGTCCTGGTACTGCAGTAGTGCACGCGGCATGCCGTACGCGAAGTGATGCTGCTCGACCTGCCAGTTGTCGATCAGGGACCGGGCCTTCTCGGATCCGGTGGCCTCGACGTGCAGGTGCAGCAGCTGCAGCACGGTCGCGTTGTGGATCGCGGCTTGCGGGTCGTCGCCGATGATCGAGCCGAGCACGATCGAATCGGCGCTTGCCCTGTCTGCGAGCAGTCCTTCGGGGTCGTACTGGTACAGGAACCCGCCGGACATGCCGTTGCCCACCCCCTTGCCGAACCCGCCGATGTTGAGCACCGAGCCATTGGTCATGTACTCGCACGCGAAGTTGCCGACACCTTCGACGACGGCCGTCGCGCCGGAGTTTCGGACGGCGAACCGGTCGCCTGCCTCGCCGTGGACGAACAGGCGGCCGCCGGTGGCTCCGAACAGAGCGAAATTACCGATCAGCACGTTGCCGCCGCGATCGTGAGAGCCGCCGCCGGGGGAGGAGACGACGATGCGGCCGCCGCACTGGCCCTTGCCGACACCGTCGTTGGCGGTACCGGTGTGGCGGAGCACCATGCCGTCGTTGCAGAACGCGCCGAACGACAGACCGGCCGAGCCGGTGGTGGTGATCGTGACGGTGCCGTCGCGCAGCCAGCGGCGTCCACGCTCGTCGGTCAGCGCAGACGGTATGCGGCCGAGCTGCTCGTGGTTGAGCATGCGCTCGATGTCGACAGCGAGCTGCGCGCCGACGCTCTTGTTGTTGTTCGTCAAGCGCACGCCCTCGCCGAGGAGAACGGTGAGCTCGTTCTTGTTGTCGAGGGCGCCGCGGAGTTGGTTGATCCACTCGTCGTCGAGGGAGTAGTCCTTCTCCAGGTACACCGGATTGTCGATGTGGACCTCGGGGACCACCGCGAGCATCGCCCTCAGATCCAGTTCACCGACGCTCGACGGATGGTCGAGCAGGTGCAGCAGGTCGGACCGGCCACGCGCGTCGCGGAGCGACTGCAAGCCCAATCGCGCAAGCAACTCGCGGGTCTCGTGTGCGATATTGAGCAGGTACTGCGCCATCGCCCGCGGATCGCCGTTGAACATCTCGGGGTTGGTTGTCAGGCCCGCGGGACACTTGACGTTGCAGTTCTTCGCCATTACACAGCCGAGCATCATCAGCGCGGTCGTGCCGAACTCGAAGCTGTCGCCGCCGAGCAATGCGGAGACGATGACATCGGAGGCCGTCTGATGGGCACCGGAGCACCGCAGGATCACCTTGTCGCGCAATCCGTTCGCACACAGCGCCTGGTGGACCTCGGCGACACCGATCTCCGCGGACCGGCCGGCGTACTTGAGTGAGGTCACCGACGCGGCACCGGTGCCGCCGGTGTTACCTGCGACGTTGATGACGTCGGCCCCGGCCTTGGCGACCCCGACGGCGATCGTGCCGATGCCCTCCGACGAGACGAGCTTGACGATCACCCGAACGCGGGCGGCCTTCGCATCGTGGATGAGCTGCGCGAGATCCTCGATCGAGTACGTGTCGTGGTGCGGGGGCGGGGAGACGAGCTCGACACCGGGAGTCGCGCCGCGGGCAGCGGCGATCTCGACGGTGACCTTCTTCGCGGGGAGCTGGCCGCCCTCGCCGGGCTTGGCGCCCTGTGCGATCTTGATCTCGATCTCCTCGAGCATCGGATCGGCCAGGTACCCCGCCCACACGCCGAAGCGACCCGACGCGAACTGCTTGATCCGCGAGCCGCGGATGGTGCCGTAGCGGGAGATGTGCTCGCCGCCCTCACCACAGTTCGACATGCCGCCGACCATGTTGGTGCCGTGCGCAACAGCCTCATGGGCATTGGAGTTGAGCGCGCCGTGACTCATCGCGCCGGACGCGAGGGTGCGGGTGATCTCGTGGGCCGGCTGGATCCGGTCGAGACGCAGGCTCTGCGGCGCCTGCCGGATCTGTCCGAGGTAGTCGGCGGCCTGCCCGAGTGCCTGCACGGTGAGGGTGTCGCCGTAGCAGCGGTAGGCGACGATCGAGTCGCCGAACCGTGCAACGAGTGACTGCGCGAGCGCCTCGGGACGGGTGTGATCGTCGGCCAGCGGACCGGTCAGACGCAGCACGTACTCGTTGTCGCCGACGCGGGACGCGGAAAGCCCGCGCACCAGCATGGAGTTGTTCCCGTACCGGGCGAACCGGCCCATCTCGCGCTGGAAGTCGTCGGCGGCCGTGACGTAGGTGACGTCGGCAGGCAGCGCGAGAACGTCGCGGAGCGCTGCGGGGCGGTGCATGCGCTCGTCGGCGACCGTGCGCGCGAAGGCGCGGTAGCCGGGGGTGATGTCGAACGCGTCGATCTCGTTCGGGGTGAGCGCGCGGAACCCGCTGTAGCGATAGGCGTCGTCGTCGAGTCCGTGCGCGTCGGACAGACGGTGCAGCGGAAGCAGGCGCAGCGCGTCGGTCAGATCGGCCTCGCCTGCCTGCGTGACCGGCAGCGTGATCGCTTCCTCGGTCATGTCGACGAACCCGCGCACCGCGGTGGTGCCGAACGAGTGGCCGGCGCCGTCGGCACGTTCCTTGAACAGGCCGAGCAACGGCACGTCGGTCTCGCCCTGCACGTTCAGGGCGTGCTTGTGCCAGTCGGCGACGGCCTGCGCGATGGTGGCGAATCCGACGCCGCCGACCGGGGTCTTGACGTTCGGGAACCAGCGGCTCAGCACCTCGTCGTCGGTATCGAGATAGCTCGGTTCGAAGAACTCGCCGCCGATGTACGACTCGACGGTGCACAGACCCACGCGACCCATGGTCTTCATGAGCGACTTCTCGGCTGCCTTGCGGAACTTCAGGAACGCTGCGTCGGCGTCGTCACTGAACTTCTCCTCGGCGCGCATCTGTACCGTCAGGGGGTAGACGGAGGCGGCACCGAAGCCGAGGGTCGCGGCGATGTGGTGCGACGAGAACAGCTGACCGGATTCGACGATCACGGACACCCGAAGACGCACACCGTCGTCGATGAGTCGCTGGTTCACGGCCGCGATCGTGAGGATCATCGGCAGCGGCGCACGGTCGGCAGACACGTGACGGTCGGTCAGGACCGCGATACCGCCTGTGGTGCGTGCGAACTCGGTGATACGGTCGGCGACACCGTCGACGGCGGCGGCGAGTGCTGCAGAATTCGCCTCGGTGTCGTCGAACACGGGGGAGTACAGCATCTCGAAACGCTGCACCGGCGTCTCGGACTGCTCGCGGATCCGGAGCATCTCGAGGTGGGTGAGGATCGGGGTGGGCACCACGAGCTGGGCAGCGGACGGCGCACCGCTACCGGGACGTGCGCCGAGCGCGACCCGCAGCGTCATGCCGTCCGCTTCGCGAATGGAGTCGAGCGACGGGTTGGTGACCTGGGCGAATCGCTGGGAGAAGTACTTGGCGACACCACCCTCCTGATCGGAGAGCGCATTGATCGCGTTGCCGTAGCCCATCGCCGAGATCCGCTCCTGACCCGACGCGAGCATCGGGTCGAGCATGAACCGGAACGATTCCTGGTTGAGCGAGTACGACACGTAGCGCTGGTGACGTTCGAGATCGCCGTTGTAGCGCAGTGGTGAACCGGCCTTCTCCGCCGGGACCGGGGGCAGCGAATCGAGGTTGCGGCGGGCCTCGTCGACCAGCGTCGCGTAATCCCGCTGGGCCGCGAGGATCTCGAGTGCCTCGTCGGTTTCGTACGACCGTCCGGTGCGGTGGTCGAAGTACAGCATGCCGCCGGCTTCGATGCGACCGCGACGGGTCACCGCTTCGGGCTCGAAGTCGAACTGGCCGGCCTCGGAGGTGACCGCGAGAAACTCGTCCGTCTCGACGGTTCGCAAGGGACGCAGGCCGAGTCGGTCGAGGCGCGCGCCCACTACGGTGCCGTTGCCGAAGATCAGTGCGGCGGGTCCGTCGTTCTTCTCCTCGTAGAGCGAGAAGAACTCGAGCATCGCGCGGACCGGTGGCGGCACGGTCGGATCGTTCTCCCACGCGGGCGGGACCATCTGAACGACGGCGGTGACGAGGTCCAGGTCGCCGGGTGCGATGCGCGCGGCGAGTGTCTGGTCGAAGCGGCAGCTGTCGGACTGTCCTGGCGGACGGATGATGTCGCGCCCGGCGGCCCGCGCCTGGGCGCCTTCGAAAAGGCGGTTCTTCCGGTCGGTGTTGAGCTCACCGTTGTGGGCCATCAGCCGGAACGGTTGCGCCATTGTCGGATGCGGGTCGGTGTTGGTGGAGAAACGGGTGTGGAAGTACAGGGTGTGCACCGTGTGTCGCGGGTCGACGAGGTCGCGGAAGTAGGGGATGACCTCATGAGAGTTCAAGCGTCCCTTGAGGACCTGAGTGTGTGCGCTGAGCGAAAGAGGGTAGAGGCCGGTCAGTGCGGGCTCGGTGTAGGCACGGGACTCGATCGTGAGCAGGACTTCGTGCAGGATGCGATCGAATTCGGCTGCCGACACGCAGTTCTCGGGGCGGGAGAAGATCCACTGACGGATCGGCAGTTGGTGCGCCGCGGCCGACGGCCGCAGCACGGAATCGTCGACGGGGACCTCGCGGACGGTGATGACGTCGATACCGGCTGCTGTGAGTGTGTCGGTGACCAGGGTGTCCGCGTCACCGTGCGACGACCCGTCGGTCGGCATGAAGAAGTTCCCGACGCCGAATTCCTTTGCGCGCAAGGCATGTCCGGTGAGGGACGAGAAGAAGTCGACGGACAGATCGACGTTGACACCGGCGCCGTCGCCGACACCCTCGGCCGACATGCCGCCGCGGTGGGGAACGACGCACAGCGCTTCATGCCCGCGGGTGAGAATCTCGTGGGTCTGGGTGCCGTCCTTGCGGGTGATGAACCCGACTCCGCAACTGCTCTTGTCGAGCGTGCTGTCATACAACCCGGTGTCGGCGTGATGCGTCAACGGACCATCCTCCTCGGCGATTCGAAGTCGACCGACGACGGCAGCGGAGGACGCAGGTGCGCAGAAGTGCTGCACAGAATACGCAGAAGACAGACCGGTGCCGGTGGCGGTGACCAAAGATCAGAAACAGACGTCTTTGTCCGAATGCGCCGAGCGTTGCGACGGTGAAGCGCGCGAGCAGCGTTGCCAATTGTAGCGCACAGGTTACGGCCGTGGGTCCGCGTGATACGTCACAATCGAGGGATGTGGGCGAGCAAGTGCTGCAGGTCACAGTGGTCGGATACGCTGCAGGGTGTCGTCAGATCTGTACGCCAACGTAGTCAGTTGAGGGGTAATCGAAGATGAGTGAAGTTCTCGACCGCACCAAGATCTACATCGGTGGGCAGTGGGTCGATTCCGACGGTGACGGCAGTATCGAGGTCGTCGATCCCACCACCGAGCAGGTCATCGCGAAGGTTGCGGAGGGCGTCGTCTCCGACGTCGACCGCGCGGTGGCCGCAGCCCGCGAGGCGTTCCCGGCGTGGTCTGCCCTGAGTGGTGCGGAACGCGCCGCCTATCTGGAGAAGGTCTCGTCGCTTGCCAACTCGCGTGTCGAAGAGCTCACCGCGATCGTGTCGCAGGACATGGGTATGCCGCTGAGCCTGGCGAAGCCGGTGCAGATCGGTATGCCGTTGAAGAACATTGCCGCATATGCCGCGCTGGCCGGCACCTACGATTTCGACGACCAGGAGATCGGCAACGCCCTCGTCGTGCGCGAGCCGATCGGTGTCGTCGGGGCGATCACCCCGTGGAATTACCCGCTGCATCAGGTGGTCCTCAAGGTGTTCGCTGCGTTGGCGGCGGGATGCACCGTGGTTCTCAAACCCACCGAAATTGCACCGTTGATCACCTATGCACTCGTCGACATCGTCGACGAGGCAGGGCTGCCGAAGGGTGTCCTCAACGTCGTCAGCGGGTACGGCCCGGTGGTCGGTGAGGCCATCGCCGCGCATCCCGAAGTCGACATGGTGTCGTTCACCGGTTCGACGCGCGCAGGCAAGCGCGTCGCGGTGGTCGCGGCGGAGACGGTGAAGAAGGTGGCGCTCGAACTCGGCGGCAAGTCCGCGAACCTGATCCTCGACGATGCCGATCTCACCGCTGCCGTCACCGAGGGCGTCGGTAAGTGTTTTCTCAACTCCGGCCAGACATGCACGGCACTGACCCGCATGCTGGTACCCGCCGAGCGCATTCCCGAGGCCACCGCCATCGCCGCGGAGGTGGCGAAGGCCTACACCGTCGGGCTTCCGTCGGAGAAGGGCTCGAAGCTCGGACCGCTCGTGAGCGGAACGCAGCAGCAGCGTGTGCTGTCCTACATCGAGAAGGGCGTGGCAGAAGGTGCCGAGTTGGCACTCGACGGTCGCGAGCACGGATTCTCCACAGGCTATTTCGTCGGCCCCACGGTGTTCGGCAATGTCACCGAGGACATGACCATCGCCCAGGAAGAGATCTTCGGCCCGGTGCTGTCGATCATCGGCTACAAGGACGAGGACGACGCGGTGCGCATCGCCAACAACAGCGAGTACGGCCTGTCGGGTGGTGTGTGGTCGGGCGACCCCGCGCGTGCCGAGGCTGTCGCGCGCCGCATCCGCACCGGCCAGGTGTACATCAACGGCGGCGCATTCAACACCGACGCACCTTTCGGTGGTTACAAGCAGTCGGGTATCGGCCGTGAAGCCGGCGTGTTCGGGCTCGAGGAGTTCTTGGAGATCAAGACGATCCTGCGCTGAGTGGCACCGCGTGCCGGTCGGCGACACGCTGGTTTCGGCAGTGTGTGACGTTCGACACTTTGTGGACGATAGTCGAAGTAGGCGATCGATCGCGGCTCGGAACATGCGATGAAGTCGCGGCGCAGGGCACAACGGCACAGGAAGAAGCGCGGCTATGTATTGGTCGGCGATTGCGGGAGATGGTGGACTCGGCGGGCTCGGCTACGGCGGTGGCCCGGGTGGGGGTTCACCGCCCCGTGGTCGTGGTGCCGAGCAATTACGCAGTGTCCTCGAAGCCAGGCTTCCGGACCTCGCACCATGTGCACGACTTCTGGCCGGCAGCCGAGAGGTGGACACCGCACTGCTCGATCGCGCAGTTGCCCGCGCGGCGGCGACCTGGCGCGAGCCGGTGGGGCCGGAGTTGTGCGCCTACGTCCTGTACTGGTTCGGGTACCTGCTGCATACGCAGCGGCCGCGGCTCGGCCCGCCGCATCCGGATCTCGGCGTCGACGACACAGTGCTCTTCGGAGCTCTGTCGCCGCTCGAACAGGTCACGATTGTGCTGAGTGCCTATGACGGTCTGCCCTCGGCTCGGGTCGCGGCGCTCGCCGGCCGCGCACTGGCGGAGTTCGAGCTGGACGAGTCGGCCCGCGTCGTCGTCGGATAGCGCGTGGCGGCCTGTGGAGCGGCGCCTCGATGCACGAAGCCCCCGCACAGTGAGTGCGGGGGCTTCGTCGAAACGGGGTGGTCGAATCGGGGTGGTCAGGACCGGCGCGTACGTCCCAGGCGCAACAGAGTCATGGCCAGGGTTCTGCCGTCGTTGCCGAGTTCGGCGAACCGGTCGAGCACGCCCATCTCATTGGTCTGTGCTTCGCGGGTCTCACCCGATTCTTTCGCTGCGGCGCCGATCTGCTGGGACAATTCGGAGCGCCGCTTGACCGCCTCGAGGATATGGGCGTCGAGGTCGCGGATCTGGTCGAAGAGGCTTCCCAGGTCCGTGTCGTTGGCCGACGATGCTGCTTCGGCGCGCTCGATGCCAGGCGAATCAAGCTGGATGGTCATGCAGATTCCTCCGGTCTCGTCTGAATCGTCACAGATTGTGTCGTGTTCACCGGCGAAGGTGTTACTCATCCGTACATGAATATTTTCGGACTTCGCAGCCATGACCGAATCGACCCCCCGTAAATCCGTTGTGAACTGGATAAATACCCCACCTGACCGGTGAGTATGGTAATCGTCACACTGGCGTGTGCCAAGACTTTGTGCTGGGTGTCCGACGGGGTGCTCATCCGTGCGGCCGGGTGCGGTAGCGTCGGGCCGCAACCGGCATTCACCGGAGGCGTCGGGGCCTCCGGTGCTCCGGAAGGGAGTACCTATGCAGCGGCCGATTCTTCGGAAGGGGCAGGGCTCGGAGGAACGCCAGGGGCATGTGGACGACCTGGTGCGTCCGGAGGAGTGGGGGCGTCCGACGTGGAACATCAGGGCCGCGATCTCGATCGTGCTGGCCGCTGTCGTGAGTGTTGTTGCCTTGGTGGGTGGGCTGTCGTCCACCGGTTCCCGCTTCGGGCCGGAGTCCCGCTTCTTTCTGATCCTCTCCGTACTGATGTTGCTCACCGCAGCGTTCGGATGTGTGTTCTGGTGGCCGAGGCGCGGTAGTCCCGGTGTGCGGACGCTGCGCCGGGGCGGTCTCGGTGCAGCGACCGAGGTGCGCTCGCGCATGTCGGTCTTCGTTGCTCTCGTCGCGATGGTGGGCTGCGCGGCAGCGCTCGCGGTGGGCGCCGCCGTCGAGGTGTTCCTGTTCAACAGCGGCATCCCGTGGGTGAGCCTGGTCCTGGCGCTGTTGGGTGTGCCGTGCGTGGCGTTCGTGGGTGAGGTGGCGCTCGGTCGACTGGCGGTGGGGGCGCTCGTGCTCAGTGCCGACGGCATCCGGCAGCGAGGATGGTCGTTCGAGTCGTACCTGCCGTGGATGTCGGTCGCACGGGTGCAGGCGCTGGATTACGGCTACCCGGAAACGTGGGTCGAGGGAACGACGACCGCGGCCTGGGCGCGTCGCCGCACGAGCACTTTGTTCAGGCTGGACCGGTTTCCGGAGGCACCGCGCATAGAGATCGACTCGCGGCGCTACGCGGTCGACCCCGTGCTGTTGCACAGGATCCTCGAGTTCTACATCGCCAACCCCGCGGCGCGGCGCGAACTCGGCACGGCGCGGGCGGTCGAGAGATTCCGGCGAGCGGACCTCGCCGTCCCCGACTGACCAGTCGTCAGGAAGGCGCATTCTCTGATTGTGAGAGTGACGCTTCCATAACGTTCCCGGTGAGAGTAGATTGTTTTTCCAGAGTATGCGGCACGGAGTGCCGTAGCCTGCGTCTGGGTGCACAGAATTGGGCCCAACACAAAAGTGTTCGACCAGATTGGATTGCAGATATGACCACTCCGGACCCGATTGTCATCGTCGACGGCGCGCGTACTCCCGTAGGAAGCTTCGGCGGCGTATTCAAGGATGTCCCCGCCCACGAGCTCGGAGCGGTGGCCGTACGCGCAGCGCTCGAGCGTTCCGGTGTCGTCGGCAACGACATCGAGGAAGTGGTCATGGGCTGCATCGGCCAGGTCGGCGGCGATGCATACAACGCGCGCCGGGTCGCCCTCGCCGCGGACCTGCCGATCTCGACTCCCGCATTCACCGTCAACCGCCTGTGTGGTTCCGGGTTGCAGGCCGTCTGGTCGGCCGCTCAGCAGATGCGCTGGGGTGCCGCCGACATCACCGTCGCCGGTGGCGACGAGAACATGTCGCGGATGCCGTTCTACGACTTCGCCGCCCGCAGCGGCTACAAGCTCGGTAACCGCGAGCTCGTCGACGGCACCACCGGCATGCTCACCGATCCGTTCAGCGGTAAGCACATGGGCGTCACGGCCGAGAACGTCGCCCGTGAATACAACGTCACCCGTGAGCAGCAGGACGAGTTCGCCCTCGAGTCGCAGCGCCGCGCCGACACCGCCGCTGCCAAGGCTGCCTTCGCTGAAGAGATCACCCCCGTCGAGGTCGGTGGCCGCAAGCCGTTCACCGTGACCACCGACGAGCATCCCAAGCCCGAGACCACCCTCGAAGGGCTCGGCAAGCTGCGGTCGGCGTTCATCAAGGACGGCACCGTCACCGCAGGTAACGCATCGGGTATCAACGATGGCGCCGGCGCGGTCGTACTGGCCAAGCAGTCCGTCGCACGTGAGCGAGGTCTCGCGGGCTCCGTGGTGATCGACTCTGTCGCTGTCGCCGCGATCGACCCCTCTCTGATGGGCTATGCCCCCACGCACGCCCTTGCGAAACTGTTCGAGCAGACCGGGACGACGCCGTCCGACATCGACACGATCGAGCTGAACGAGGCTTTCGCGTCGCAGGCCATCGCCGTGATCCGCGATGCGAAGCTCGACCCCGAGAAGACCAACCCGTACGGCGGCGCGATCGCTCTCGGCCACCCCGTCGGCGCCACCGGCGCCATCCTGACGGTCCGTGTCGCGAAGGACCTCGTCCGCCGCGACCTCGAGCTGGGCATCGTCACGATGTGCATCGGTGGTGGCCAGGCCCTCGCTGCGTTGCTGCGTCGCGTCAAGTAATCGAGTCGAGTCAACAGGCCACACGACATAGGTCGGGGACCGGGAAACCGGTCCCCGACCTCTGTGTCAGATGCTTCGTTCGCGTCCGTCCCAGTACGGCTTACGTAGCGAGCGCTTGAGGATCTTCCCCGTGGGATTGCGGGGCAGGTCGCCGACGATGTCGATGCTGCTAGGACATTTGAACTTGGCAAGACGAGACCGGGCGTAGTCGATCAGTTCGGCTGCGTCCGCCTTCTCGTCGGCGGTGAGCACCACGACGGCCTTGACCGTCTCGCCCCACTTCTCGTCGGGCACCCCGATGACCGCGACCTCCGCGACCGCCGGATGTTCGACCAACACGCGCTCGACCTCAGGGCAGTAGACGTTCTCGCCGCCGGTGATGATCATGTCCTTGAGCCGGTCCTCGATGAACACGAACCCGCCTTCGTCGGCGCGACCCATGTCGCCGCTGCGGAGCCAGCCGCCCTCGACGATGGCCTCGGTAGTGGCGTCAGGCCGACCCAGATACCCCGGTGTCGTCTGCGCCGACCTCCACCACAGTTCACCGATGGATCCCACGGGAACATCGGCGTTGGTGACCGGATCGACGATGCGGATCTCGACTCCCGGTATCGGGGTGCCCGCCGACGCCATCCGATGTTCCTGCGACGGGTCGCGGTGCACGTCGGGCATCAGCGCGGTGATCACCCCGGCGAGTTCGGTCATGCCGTACACCTGAACGAATTCGGAGTCCGGCCACGCGGCGAGCGCCGCACGCAGCAACGGCAGCGGCATCGGAGCCGCGCCGTAGGTGATGCGCTTCAATCGGGACATCGCTGCGATGGCCTTGTCGCCCGCGGCAAGAACGCCCGAGATCACGGGCGGTACGAGGAACGCGACGTTCGCGCCGGCCGCGATCCCGCCGAACAGCGACGCGGCATCCGCTTCGCGGGTGAAGATGCACCGGCGTCCGTCATGGATTCCGATGATCGCGTAACAGGTTCCGCCGACGTGGAACAGCGGCATCGCCACCAGCAGGCAGTCCTGGTCCCTGAACGGGAGGATCGCGAGCATGGCCTCGGCGTGCGCCACGAGGTTGCGGTGAGTGAGCTGCACACCTTTCGGGCGTCCCGTCGTCCCCGAGCTGTACAGAAGGAGTGCGGTCGTGTCGGGTGCGACGTCCGGCAGGGGGTGAGTAGGGTCGCCGGATGCGAGGAACGCCTCGAACTCGTCGTCGTCGCCACCGACGACTATCACCTTCGTCACCGTGCCGAGGTGGTCGCGGATCGACGCGATCACGTCGGTGAATTCAGCGCCGACGAACAGCAACTTCGCATTCGAGTCGCGGAGGATGTAGGCGAGTTCGTCTCCCGCCAACCGGAAGTTGGGGATCGCATTCGCCGCACCCAACGCGGATGCCGCGTAGGTGACCTCGACGCAGGCGAGGTTGTTCTTGTCGACGAACGCGACGCTGTCACCCGCGCCGATCCCCACGGAGGCGAGTGCCCCTGCGAGTTGTCGTACACGGTCGCGCCATTCGCGCCAGCTGTGTGACCGGTCCAGGTACTGGACCGAGGGGGAGTCGGGGATGGTCTGCGCCCAATGTTCCAGGCGGCTGACGAGCGTGGGCGAGTGCGGCGCGGACATGCGGACTCCTCTGTGTGGGATGTGTCACAGAGAATAGCGGTCACGCGGCCTATCGAGGAGGGGATAGATCGATGGGACGATCCGGCACAGGACCGTCGAGCAATCGTGGGTAGTCGCTGGCGAGCGACCGCGGACCGAGCAGATCGGGGCCCGTGTACGAGACGAGTTCGGACAGCGGCCACCAACGGAACGAAACGAGGTTCTCGGCTGCGAGTTCGACGGCCGTCAGCGTGGGACTCGGGACGAACGGCGCCGTACGGATCAGATAGAAATCGTTGACGATCCCGTCGAAACCCGGGACGTGATCGGGCGAGACGATCGCCGAATGCCACACGTGCGGAGGCTCGGCGTCGAGTCGGAAACCGACCTCCTCCATGAGTTCACGCGCCAACGCCTCGAGCTGCGTCTCACCGCTCTCGATGCCGCCGCCCGGTGTGATCCACACGGTGAAGCCGTCGGGTGTGCGCGCGCGGCACAACAGGAGTCGGTCATCGGGGTCGACGAGAAGGGCGCGGACCGAGTGGCGGAGGTTCGGGAATGTCACGTCAGTGAGAATAGGTCGATTTCCGACGAATCAGGAGTCGGTGCGTACGTGCCGGCTGCGTCCGTCCCAGTGGACTCGGGTTGTGACTGCGGAACTGTCGCCGAGACGCCGGACCTCGTAGATGTCGAGGGCCGGTACCTGTGGAACGCACCCCCACAGCGCGTGCCCCGTCATGACGAAATCGATGTCCTGGCGCACCAGCAGACCCATGAGTTCGCCGATCGTGGGCTCGTCGATCTTGGCGAACGCGTCGTCGAGCAGCACCATCCGCAGTGCGAGGTCGGTGTCGGGCAATCCGGACAGGTAGCCATCTGCCGCCGCGAACAGTGCGACGTACGACACGAACCGGGTCTCGCCCTGGGAGATCTTGGCCCGCTTCGAAATGCGACGCTCCTGATCGGGCTCTGGACCGATGATGGTCACGTCGACGGTGTGCCATGTCCGATAGTCCAGCGCGCGCGACAGATGCGCCGCGTATCCGGCCGATGGGTCATCGTCGTGCGAGACCTCCACGCGGTGGCGAAGCAGCTCGATCAATTCATCGCTGTCGCTGATCGCCCGGGCGCCGTCGGTGAGGAGTTCGGTGATGTGTGCCGCATCGGCGTCCTCACGGACCGGATGCCACCCGATACGGACCCCGATACCGTGGCTGGTCCTGCTGTCGGCGAGGCTCTCGTTCATCGCTGCGATCAAGTTCTCGGCCTGTGTGATCCGCCTGCGGAGTTCATCGGCGACGCCACCGAGCACGAACCCGGTGAACACATCGTGCTCGCGCTGGGACAACGCGGCCCGACCCTCTTCTGCACGGACAGTGAGGTGGGCGAGCACACCTGTCGGGGTGGTGTCGCCACCCGCGCCGGACAAGCGCACCACATGGGCGCCCGATTCCACGGTGTGCTCGATGTCGAGCTGATCGGAGATCTCCCGATCGAATCGCTGTAGCGCAGCGAGGACCCGGTTGTCGCCGGTGTCCGTCGCCCGGGGCAGTGCCGTCAGCACGGTTTCGGCGGTCTCGAGGACGTGTTGCGCGTCGTCGAGGTGCGCGATCGGGCCGCCCTCGACATCGGCGGCCGCCGACAGGGCGGGAACAGCCAGCTGCGCCTCGAGTACACCCGCTGCGTCCTCGAGTTCCTCACGGTGCCGGGTGAGGCGTTCCTGCGCCGCCGAAGTCTGCTGCAGCGCTGCTGCCACCGTTTTGCCGAGCTGCTCGCGGTGAGCGAGGGTGCGCCGGCATTTCTCGTCGGTTCGGGCTCGTTCCGTCTCCGAACTCCGCAGTTCCTCGGCGAGGTCGGCGACCTCGATGTCGACCGCCTGAGTCTGCGCGGCGACCACCGCTGCCCGGTCGTGCCACTCCTGCCAGCGGGACTCGGCCTCTTCTTCGGCTCGGAGACGGAGCTCGACCGCATGGGCGACCGCACGTGCAGACCTGCTGAACCGATCGTATTCGGCGAGGACATCGCCGGTGTCGCGGGCAAGACCTGTGCACGCTGTGTCCGCCTCGGCGCATGCCGCGACGATCTCGTCGAGGTCGGCGACACCGGTCGGCAACGCGAAATGGGCGCAGGCCGTCCGGTGGGACTCGAGGTCGGCCGCCCACCGGGAACGCAGCGCCCCGGCGCGCTCCCGAGCCTGGGCGGCGGCTTCTGCGCGTCGAGTCGAATGCTCGGCGTGCGCATGGGACCGCGCATACGCCCGGTGCAGAGCGTGGGCGGTCGGCGCGGACGCGATGTGCGTGTCGAGTTCGTCGTTTCGTATCGGCGCGACGCGGTTGTCGACTGCACGTTGCTGCTCGGTGAGGTCCATCCGGGCTATTTCACCGGTGATCTCGTCGAGCCTGGACCGACGCGCGGCCCCGGCTCGGCTACGGGCGGCTTCACCGATGAACCCGGGAGAATCCGCGGTGTGCCGTCCGCGCAGGACCCCGTTGTGCCACCGACCGTCGCGCGACACGGAGGCGAATGCCGCCGCGTCCTCGAACCCGATCGCGGCGAGCACCGAGGCGACCGCATCGGTCGGCACGTCGGAAGTCGGATCGGGCTGCAGGACCGTCGAGAGCGGCTGACGCGGGAGTTCGCCGCGTGGCGAGACGAGGATCTGCCCCGACGTGGCGCGCAGCCGACCTTCCCCGTCCACGGTCGCGGTGAGGAATCCCGCTGCCAGCAGAGCCGATTCGATGCCGGCCCGGTCGTCGTCGCCGAGGGTGTCGACGAAATCCACTGCCCGCCAGAGCGGAACGCCGATCTGCGGGCTGCGCCACGGGGCCATTGCGGGGCCGGCATCGTCGGATTCGAGGCGGTGTTGTTCTTCGAGCAGGGCCGAACGCAACGCGGTATCGGCCGCGTTGCGGGACTCGAGCGTGCCGGTGTCGGGTGCGTGGCCGGGGTTGCCGGGTGCTGCGGTTCGGATGAGTGCGACGAGTTCGGTGAGGACCGCGTCCGTGGCCGCAGGGTCGGGGTTGTCGCCGGAGAGCGATTCCACGGCGTCGACCAGGCGCTGCATCAGTGCCGCGCCGTGCTGGGCGACGTGGGGCAGCAACGTGGTGGTGCGCTCGGAGGTGAGCCATGCACGCCATCGGTGCTCGAGGTCGAGAGCCGCGTGGTCGAGAGCACGAGCGGCGGCATCGTGTTCCTGGGCTTGGTGTTCGGCGTCGTGTGCGGCGCGCTCGGCTTCGGCTTCGGCGTCGTGCACCCCCCGTTCGGCGAGTTCGAGGCGACGGGCCTCGACGAGCCGCCTCGACGCCTGATCCCGCTTGCGTCGTGCCGCCGTGGCCGCATGGTCGGCGGCGACACGGGCGTCGTCGCAGGCCTCCGGCAGCAGTCGTACGTGCGCCACGGTGGGTCTGGTGACCGCCTCGGGAACGGCTTCGCTCCGCGTGCGGACCGGTTCCGAATGTGCCTGGGGTCGCGCGATATCGAGGCGGATGCGCTCCGGGAGAGCGCCGGCCGGTACGGCCGCGGTGGCGAGTCGGAGTTTCGCGGCTGCGAGTGTCTCGGATGCCTCGGCGACCGTGTCGTTCAGATCCTTCAGGTGCCTCTCGGCGCGGTCTGCTTCGAGTGACTCGTGTTCCCTCGCCTGGGTGGCGTGACGCAACGCCTGGTCGGCAGCGCGGCCGAGCGCGTCGACGGCGAGGGCGCGCTGCGCCAGATCGTCCGCGCTGCGGAACTGTGCGTGCGACTCGAGGCCGCGGATCGCGCGATCGAGTTCGGCGAGTTGGTCGCGTCGTTCGCTCAGACGGGTGTCGGCTGCGGCTGCCTGAGCATCGAGGTCTGCGACCTCGGCTTCGGCCTCGTCGAGTTCCGCCCGTGTCCGGGCGACCCGCTCGGCGGCCTGCACCGCAGCTTCCGCGCTCGTGCGCAGCAGATCGGCAGCGTACCGCCGGTAGACGGCGTGGAACTGGCGGACCCGAGTGAGAGCGGATTCCAGTCGTGTCTGGGCGGCGCGACTCTCACCGAGTAGATCGAGGCGGTCGCCCGCCGCGGCGAGCATGTTCTCGTTGAGCGGAGGCAGCGCATCGGACAGGATCTGAGGTAGACGGCCCTCGTCGATACGGTTCCCGACGTCCGGTGACCGTAGGGTGTGCAGCAATTGCAGCAGCCCCGTGTACCGGTCGCGCCCGGACTCGCCGTGCAGACCGAACACCAGGGCGCGGACGGTGTCGCGGTGTTCCTCGGGGTTGCGCGTGATCCGGTCTGCGCCGATGCGGGCGGCGAGGTCGTCGCGCGAGAGCGGAACCCGATGCTCGTCGACCAACGGGAGGCCGGTGCCGACACGGGTGTCGGCGGTGAAGAAGTACACCTCGCTGCGATGCGCGGTCGCGCTGTAGCGAACCTGCGCGCCGATCGTGAGAAACCCGTCGGGGCGCGATAATTCGAGCCACAGGTAGCCGATCCTGTTGTTCTGGCCGCCCGCGCCGATACGCATCAGTTCGTCGAGATCGACCTTGCCTGCGCCTGTCGCATCCATGCGTTTGCGGTCGGCGTCGAGCAGGAACGGCAGCAGCATCTCGAGAGCACGTGATTTTCCGGATCCGTTGGTGCCGCGCAGGATCATGCGACCGTCGCTGAGTGTGAATTCGGTATCGAGGTAGTGCCAGACGTTGACGATGCCCGCGCGGGAGAGCTTCCAGCGTTGCGGGTGTGGTGAGGCAGTGGTGACATCGACTACGGGTACGTCGGACGAGTGGGTCATGAATGGGGGCTTTCGGCGATGGTCGGGCGATACCGGGCGGCGGGAGCAGCAAGCAGGAGTCCGTCGTCGTGAGGACGTGCGAGACCGAGACGGACCAGCAGTGCGGTGACGTCGCGGCGCAGCGCGGTGACGTCGCGGACGTATTCGCCGCGCCAGTTCCGGGAATGGGTGGCCACGAGACCGGTCAGGGTGTTCTCGAGGGTGGTCATGTCGACGTGCACCGCATTGCCGGGTACAGGATCGAGCACGTCGATCAGCTCGGAGATCAGCAGAAGCGCAGCCTGATTCACCGTCCCGGATCCAGGGAAGGGTAGGTCGGTGAGGTTTCCGTCCGGGTCGTAGGCGAGCGCGCCCTCGGTGCGTACCTCGAGCACCAGGCCGAAGTCCTCGTCCAACTGGCGTGCGATCTCGGCCCGCTCGCGGACCAGCACGTCGAGGGTCTCCGGATCGAGATCGTCGCGGGCCGTGAACGGATCTTCGACGAGCCTGCGATACAGCCTTCGTCGCGGCGTCTCGGGTCGCGCAGTGATCGCTGCAGACGGGCCGGGGAAGTCGTGCAGGGCGAAGGCTGTGAGGTGTCGCAGCAGTGAGCGGCAGACGGTGAGGACCACCGCGTCGCCGTTCCGGTTGTCCCCGCTCGGATCATCCCTGCTCGGATCGCCACCGAGGTCGGTCTCTCCGACCACACCCCACTCCATCAGCGCTTGCAACGCAGCCACGAGATGCCGTCGCTCCGACAGGCCGTCGGCGATCTCGATGTCCTGGGCCGCAGCGTCGGCGCGGACCTGCTCGACGAGCACGGCCATCGGAATGTGGTCGTCGAGACCCGGAGCGAGCAGCGCGGCGGCAGTCAACGCGAGGTAGGTGTATCCGATTGCGCCGAATTCCCCACCGGTCGCGCGGTGCAGCGGCCGCAGAGGTGCCGCGGCGTCGAGCGGTGTCTTCACCAGCCGAGCGAACTCCGTCTCGACGATCAATGTGTAGCCGAGACGATCAGCGAACATTGCGCGCAGAGCAGCGGAGTGACGCCGGACCAGATCGAAATTGTCGGGGTCGTGGGTTGCCGTGAGGATCGGCCGCTGCAGCATGGCCCGGGCTGCATCGCGGCGGCGGGCGGCATCTTGGACTGCGGTACCGGTGCTCACCACACCCCGATCGTCGGGGCGGACTCGGTGGGCACGAGGAGCGGCGAAGAGGTGCGAAGGATCAACCCGTGCACGGTGAGATCGCCGTCGGGGCAATGAACCGTGGTGTCGCGGCCGGGTTCGGCGGTCAGGGTGAGTCCCAGGTCGTGGTCGTCGATACGGTACACGCCGTCCAGTTCCTGGTGTCGTGCGAGAAGTACCGCGAGTCGGTCGAGCAGCACGTCGCGCGCGGTCGCCGAGATCTGTGCGCCGTGCAGATCGTCTGCGGCGCGCAGCTCAGCGACGGCATCGGCGCGTTCGCCGGACTCCTGTTCGGCCAGCGCCGCGATGCGGGAGCGGTCGATCGTCGGGTCCGGGATCCGCGCGTTTCGGCCGCGCGGCGAGCGGTCGCCGCGTTCGCGCAGCGAGACCGGTACGGACACCGGATCGGCGTTCCACCAGGATGTTCCGGCGCCGATTCGCGGATCGGGCTCTTCGGGGCCGAGCAGTAGGTGCCGGCTCGGATAGGCACCGAACGTGGCGGCGTGGAGCCGGTGGGCCTGCTCGTCCGAGGATTCCGAGAACCAGGAGGCCAGACGCAGGAGGTCGGCTCGGTGGGAGAAACCGGGAGCGTCGGAGGTGCGGCTCCGGGTGTGGGTGAGCAGCCGGTTCAGTGCCGCGGCCGCGGCGTCGCGCAGTGCTCTGGGGCCGGCATCCTCGTCGTACCAGGACGCGAGCTGTTCCCATTCGTCGCGTGTGCGTCCGGGGGAGCGAGTGACGGTGTCGCCGGGCAGGCCCGGATCGGGGAGTGCCGCGAGAAGGTCGTCGATGTGGGGGAGCAGGCGCTGCGCTGTCGCGCAGACCTGGGTTGCGTAGCGGCTCAGGTCGGAGGAGATGACATCGACGTAGTCGAGCAACAGGAGCTTGAATTCGGTGTAATCGTCGCCGGAGAGATCCGGTTGCCCCGAGACCACCGCGAGGTAGGTGTAGAAGTCGGCAACGCTGTCGGTGAAGGCGCTGTGGTGCACGAACACCCCGGTGACGTGGCCGGCGAGGGTGTTCGGATCGATGGCGAACCCGGTGCCGGTGGCCGCGTCGATGTGCGTGAGAGCGTCACAGATACGGGCGAGGGATTCCCGGGTGACCTCGCGGGCGCCATCGTGTGACGACAGCAGCGTGGTGGCCTCGCGGTGCACTCGGCCGCCGAGGACCGTCGGACGATAGAGGGCGGCGGCGCGGACGTAGTCGCCGACCGATCCGACGCGCGTGTCGCGGCTTGCCTCGCCGAGGTTGCCCCACGCGACGAGTTGTCGGCATCGGTTCTCCGCGACGTCGCGGTCGATGCGATGTCCACCGGCGGCGAGGGCGGCGGCGATGTCGACCGCCGTCGCGTCGGCGAGCAGGACGCCTGTGAAGTAGTCCATGATCGCGACGTAGTTGTCGGATTCGTCGGCGACCAGGTAGCGGAACAGGCCGCGGGACCCCCCATCACCCATCGGTCGTCCTTCCTGTGCGCCACCACCACGGTACGCACAGGCTAGTCGTTCGGTTTCGTCGAGCGTCGGGTGATGCGGGGTGCGCGCCCACGATGGGGCGATGACCGTCGGCGCGGTCGGGTAGTGGCGGGATTTCGACACTCTGCTGTACCACGAAAGGGACAGTTGCGTGCTCGCCATGCCCGTGTGCGGGCTGCCACCAACCGTTTCCGCTGATCAGCTGAGCGAATTGCCCTGGTTTGAGGCGTGGAGCACACCGGGCTTATAGTTGCAATATGCAACAGAAGCGACGGTCCGGTTCGCCGGATCGGACCGGAGTGGTCGAGGTCTACGACGAATTCGTTCACCTCGTACGTTTCCTCACTGCCGGGGAGCGGTCCGACGACAGCTCTCTGTCACTCGCGCAGCATTCGCTGCTAGGGTTCATCGCCCGCAATCCGGGTTGCCGCGCTACCGATATCTCGGAGGTTTTCGGCGTCAACCGGTCGACCGTCTCGAGGCAGGTTCGCCACTGCATCGACCAGGGTTGGCTCTCTGCGGACTCCGGACCGACAAGGTTGGGACACCCGCTCAGACTGACGGATCAGGGGCACACCATGCTCGCCGTCACAGTGACTCGCCGATACGACGAAGTCACCGCAGGACTGACGGGTTGGGGTCAGGATGAGATCGGCACGTTCGTCCAGTTGCTGCGCCGCTTCCGCTCCGGTGTGGACCCGTCCACCCCGCCTTCGACCGACCAGAACGATGGAGATTTCAGTGCGTGAGTACTCGACCCCCGCTCAGTTCACCATTGCAGACGATGATTCCGTCGTCCACACGGTATTCACCCAAGCGGAGAAGACGCCGCACCGCGTGATGTATTCGCGTCCGCTGGGTGACGAGTGGGTCGCAGTCACCGCATCGCAGTTCGCAGAGCAGGTCGCCGGTGTCGCCAAGGGCTTGATCGCCACAGGCGTGCAGCCCGGCGATCGCGTCGCGTTGCTGTCGGCCACCCGGTACGAATGGTCGTTGTTCGACTACGCGATCTGGGCGGCAGGTGCGGCATCGGTACCGATCTACGACTCGTCGTCGACCGAGCAGATCCGCTGGATCCTCGAAGACTCCGGCGCCTGCCTCGCCATCGTCGAGACCGCCGCCCATGAGGCGCTCTTCGTCGGCATGCCCGACACCCTCGGTGAGATCCACCGGATCGATGGTGGGGCAGTGGATGCACTCATCGCTGCAGGCTCAGGGATCGACGACGCCGAACTCGACGCTCGCCGCGCAGGCATCCGCGCCGACGACCTCGCCTCCCTCGTCTACACCTCCGGCACCACCGGCCGGCCCAAGGGGTGCATGCTCACTCACCGGAACTTCCTCTCGGAGGTCCGCGGAATCCTGACGGCGCCGATCGGTCGGATGGTTGCCAAGCCCGGTAACCGAATCCTGACGTTCCTGCCCCTGGCGCACGTGCTGGCGCGGGCAGTGTCGCTTGCGGTATTCGAAGGTGGTGCAGCGCAGTCGCACTGGGCTGACTTCGGTACCGTATCGGGCCAGTTCGCGCGCTACTCGCCGCACATGATTCTCGGTGTGCCCCGCGTGTTCGAGAAGGTTCGCGATGCCGCGGCCGGCAAGGCGGCAGCAGGCGGAAAGCTCAATGCGGCCATCTTCCAGTTCGCGGAGGAAACTGCCATCGCGTACAGCGAGTCGCTCGACCACGGTGGCCCGAGCCTGTTCCTGAAGGCCAAGCGGACCATGGCCGACAAACTCGTCTACGGCAAGCTACGTGAGGCCATGGGCGGCGAGTGCCAGATGGCCATCTCCGGTGGCGGGGCGCTCAGCACCAAGCTCGGACATTTCTTCCGCGGCGTCGGCGTGCCGATCTACGAGGGCTACGGCCTGACCGAATCGACTGCGGCACACACCGTCAACATGCCGGGATCGCAGAAGATCGGCACCGTGGGTATGCCCCTGGGCGGAAACAGTGTTCGTATTGCCGAGGACGGTGAGATCGAACTGCGCGGCGGAGTCATCTTCAACGGCTATTGGCGCAACGAGAATGCCACCGAGGACGCGTTCCACGACGGATGGTTCCGAACCGGCGATCTCGGCTCGCTCGACGCCGACGGGTACACCACGATCACCGGGCGTAAGAAGGACCTCATCGTCACCGCCGGCGGCAAGAACGTCTCGCCGGGCCCGCTCGAAGACCGGATGCGTTCGCACACCCTGGTATCACAGGCCGTCGTCCTCGGCGACGGACGCACGTTCATCTCGGCGTTGTTGACCGTCGACCCCGAGGTATTCGACAACTGGAAAGCAGAGAACGGCAAGCCGGCCGACGCCACCATCGCAGGTCTGCGCAACGATCCCTCGTTGCGCGATGCGATGCAGACGATCGTCGACGACGCCAACAGCACGGTCTCGCATACGGAGGCCATCAAGAAGTTCGTGATCCTCGACCGCGACCTGACGGAGGAGACCGGCGAGCTGACTCCGACGCTGAAGATCAAGCGGAACGTGGTCGCCGAAAAGTTCACCGACGACATCGAGGGCATGTACACGAAGCGGTGACTTTCACTCGGATCCGGCCTGGGCCAACGCCGAGGCCAGATTCGCGAAGCGCTCGTGGCCGGAGAGGTCGTCGATGAGGACGGCCTCTCCGTCGGCGTCGGCGAGCGGAACACGCCAGTTCGGATATTCGTCGACCGTGCCGGGCTGATTCTGACTCCGACGTTCACCGACCGCATCGGCCAGAGACAACGCCAGCAAGGCCGACGGGCTCGCTGCGATGAGCCGGTGCAGTGCCTCGACCTGACGCTCGGTGGTCTCGTTCTCGGTCTCGCCGAGCAGTCCCCGCTCGCGGGCGAGGCCGAGCACGGCGTCGCGTTCGGCTGCGGCCCCGGCCAGCTCGGTCTCCGGATCTCCCTTCAGTAGGCCGAGCCTCGATCTGATCGAAACATGCTCCCCGGCAAGGTATCCGGATGTCGGCGGTAGGTCGTGTGTGGTGACCGAGGTGAGGCACAACCGACGGTAGGTCTCGGGTGCGCGCGGGCTGTCGCCGTCCTTCTCGAACCACAGGATCGACGTACCCGCGACCCCGCGCTCGGCGAGATACTCCTGGACCCATCCCTCGAACACCCCGAGATCCTCGCCGATGACGACCGCATCCGCGCGGTGCGCCTCGAGCACCAGGATGCCGATCATCGCCTCGTGGTCGTACCGGACGTACGCTCCCTCGGTCGGTGAGGACCCTTCCGGAACCCACCACGTACGGAACAGGCCCAGGATGTGGTCGATCCGCACACCACCGGCATGCCGCAGCGCCGAGCGGAGCATCTCGCGATACGGGCGATAACCGAGTTCGGTGAGACGATCGGGACGCCAGGGCGGCTGGTTCCAGTTCTGCCCGTTCCGATTGAAGTCGTCGGGCGGGGCACCCACCGTAACCCCCGACGCCAGTGCATCGCCGAGGGTCCACGCGTCGGCGCCGCCGCGCTGCACACCCACCGCCAGGTCGTGTACGACACCGATGTCCATCCCCGCAGCGCGGGCGGCGTCCTGCGCGAATGTGAGCTGCTCGTCGCACAACCACTGCAACCATCGGTGGAAGTCGATGCGCTCGGCCAGCACGGCGCGTTGATGTACCACCCAGGGATCGTCCGGCGCGGTCGCCCGCTCGTCCCAGCGGATCCCACGGGGCCCGGCCTTCTCTGCGAGTGCGCACCACAGTGCGAAGTCGTCGAGTGCGCGGCCGCCCTCGGCGCAGAATGCCGCATAGCGAGCCTGACGGGCTGCCCCCCGGGGCACACGGTGGATACGTTCGAGCACTTCGAGCTTGGCTCGGAAGGTCGGATCTCGCTTCAGGCGCCCGGCCTTGTGGTTCGCCTTCGTGCAGTCCTGTGCGCGCTCGTCGAGGAGCTTGCGGTGCTTACGCGGAAGATATGCGACCTCGGGAATGTCTTCGACCCGCAGGTACAGCGGATCGACGAACCGTCGCGACGACGGAAGATACGGAGACGGCTCGTGCGGGGGCCGGGGCTCCGCCGCGTGCACCGGGTTGATCAATACGAAGTCGCCGCCGTGGCCCGCGGTCACCGCCGCGAGATCGGCGAGGTCGGCGAAATCACCGATACCCCACGACCGGCGTGACCGCACCGAATACAACTGCGCGGCCAGACCCCATCGCCGGCGGCGCAGCACCCGGTCGGCTGTGGACAGCCGAGCCGGTGTCACCACGAGCGTCGCGGTCGCCTCGACGTCGTTGCTGCGTGCGTGGATCGTGTGCCAGCCCAGCGGGAGATGTGGCACCGCGAACGTTGCCCGGCCGAGCAGCCGCCCGTCCACCGTTCTCGGATCGACCCACACATCGAGCTGGTCGACATCGACCTCGGCGCCGTCCTCCGTCACCACCCACACCGACACGGGGTCGCCGTGCGGCACATGCACGGCGAACGAACGTCCGTCGCCTTCGACGACGACCAGCGACAGCGGCAGCATCTGCCGCCATGGCAGGTTCGGGGCATCCGCGAGCGCGTCCTCGATCTCGGCGTCCGACCCGGCAGGCACGTCGAGGGCTGACAGGATCGTGCGCAAGGTGCGGTCGGAGACGTGATGTTCGAGGGTGTCCCACCCACGGTAGGTGCAGGACACACCGTGGTGCCCTGCGAGTTCGCGAAGCTTGTCCGACGACGTCACGCTCTGGAATCATGCCAGCAAACGCCCGCGGTGGCAGTACCCACGAACAGGGGAACACATGACAGTCATCGACGTCGTCGAGGGAGACATCACCACGATCGCGGTCGACGCGATCGTCAATGCCGCCAACTCGTCGCTGCTCGGTGGCGGCGGAGTCGACGGTGCACTCCACCGCGCGGGTGGGCCGGAGATCCTCGCCGAGTGCCGAGCACTGCGTGCCACGACTCTGCCGGACGGGCTCCCCGCCGGTGATGCGGTGGCCACCACTGCGGGTCGGTTACCCGCTCGGTGGGTGATCCACACCGTCGGCCCCGTGTACGCACCCGGCGACGACCGGTCACCGATCCTGCGCTCGGCCTATCGTCGATCGCTGATGGTCGCCGACGAACTCGGCGCGGCGACGGTCGCATTTCCTCTCATCTCCGCCGGAGTCTACGGATGGCCCCTCGACGATGCTGCCGAGCAGGCAGTTTCGGCGATTCGCACCACGACGACGTCGGTTGCGACGGTCACCCTCGTCGGATACTCGACCGCCGCCGCAGACGTGCTGCGACGCGCCGTGGCGGGTTCCTAGTCGCCGAAACCGTCGAAGAGTGTCGGCTCGTCCGGATTGTCGAACAGCGGCGGCTGGTCGGTGCTCGGACCCGCCGGTGGGCGTCGGCGCGTCGGAATGTCGGTGGGCTGCTCGAGGAAACTCAGCGCTGCAGCCAGAGACCAGCTCGTCAGCTTCCACTCGAGTGCCTTCGCGTCTGCGGCGGCGACACCGTCGTCGTCGCCCACGAATGCCCGGTTGAGGGATTCGCTGGTCCAGCCCACATGCTGCTCGGTGCTGAGTTCGAGGAACTGCTGCAGGCGCGAAGCCTCCTGGTCTCCGATCGCCGCGACCATCTCGACCGGGATGTCGGAACGCCCGTGAACGTGGTGATCACGCAGTTCGAGCAGGGCAGACGGAAGATCGTCTTCGAGACGGGGTTCCCACAGGTCGTCCTCGAACGGATCGTGGTCGTCGCCGCCCTCGAACTCCGAGGACTCGAAATAAGGGTCGTGACCGTGACCGCGCATCGGCAGGCCGCCGATATGCGCAGCGAAGTCGTGGTCGACGCCTTCGAGGAACAGGGACATGCGATCGAGAGCGGACACCAGATGCTCGGGCACGAAGGGCACCGCAGGCAGGTGGTTGACGACGGCGACGCGATCGTCGATCAGCACGAACTTCAGTTGCGGCCACTGCCGATTGAGATCGGAGACCACCTCCATCGCGCGGGTGCGACCACTGATCGAATGCACGATCGGCGCGAGCAGATCCACCGTTGCGGCGCCTGCGCCGACACCGACGAACACGAGGACATCGGCGATGCGCAGCACGAGGTCGCCGTCTTCGTCCCACGTCGGGGTGTCGCCGACCCGATCGCCCACGGTGTCTTCGATGAGTTCTCGCAGGTGCTCCTCGCCCAGTGGATGGACAGGCCCGCGGACCGGCACCTTCGGGGAAACCTCGGCGACCGGGGACGGAGTCTCGAACTCGTGTGTGCTGGCGGTCCCGAAGGATTCTGCCCTCAGGAACAACGGGTGAGGAACGCCCCACACGTCACGCAGCACGCGCACCGCGACCTCCGCGAGCCTGTCGGCCCACGCCGACGGAAGATCCAGCCAGAACGCAGGCGAGCCGCCGTCCTCCGGTGCATCGGGATCCCGCGACGGTGTTTGCCAGCCCAATTCCAGCAGCAATGCCTCATCCTGCGGCGACAGATACCGATCATCGGACAGATGGAGATTGGACGGCACTTCACAGCGCACCTGCTGATCGCCCCACGCGTAGAACTGCACGCACGGCCCGGCCGGCCCACCGGATTCCTCTGCCAGCGGCTCGAGCACGAGTCCGCCTCCGTCTCGCATGGAAGCGACGTGGTCGGCGAGGTCCCCCCGGAACTCGCGCCAGGCGCGGTCGACGTCGCGGTCGAATCCGCTTTCCGGCTCGCCCATGAACCTGCCCCCTTACCTTCCCGACATTGACCCGTGTGTCGTGAACACTAGTCGGACCCACCGACAGGACGCCCGTCGGTGAGCGTGCCGATCGGTTGGAAGGCGCATACTTGCACCTGTGCCGAACCGCGCGCGGTCCCCCGATGCAGACAGGTCCGCCCAGCTGCGCGGACTCACGTGGCGGGCGTTGCTTCGCACCGTGACGACGGTCGTGGTGGTGGGTACCGCCTACTTCACGTTGCCCTTCACCGGACTCGACGACCTCTCGACACTGTTCCTGCTGGTGTGCGGGTCGGCGGTGGTGTGCGCGGTCTGCGGCTGGCAGGTGTGGTGGGTCCTGCGCTCCCCGCATCCCATGGTTCAGGCGATGGAAGGGATCGCCGCGACCTCCACCGTCTACATTCTGGGCTTCGCGTCGCTGTACGCCGTGATCTCACAGGTCGACCCGGAGGGATTCACCGAGCTCCTGACCCGGATGGGCGCCCTGTATTTCAGTCTGACGGTGTTCGCGACCGTCGGATTCGGGGACATCGCCGCGGTCACCGATGGAACGAGGGCGGTGGTCTCGGCGCAGATCGTATGCAATCTGATCTTCCTCGCGCTGGTGGTGCGGCTGTTCGTGCTCGCGGCCAAGCATCGTCGGCAGCAGGTGGGGGAGAAGCCGATAACCGACGAGAGTCCGTGAATGACAGATTCTGTGAACGTGGACGTCCCCACCACCGAAGCAGGTGATGGGGACGTTCGACACTATGAGCCTGCAGGCATCACGGGATGGTGAGCACCTGGCCGGGCTGGATCAGGTCCGGGTTGGAGACGCCGCTCGCATCGGCGATGCGCTGGTACTGGCTGCCGTCGCCGTAGAAACGCTCGGCGATCGCCCAGAGGGTGTCGCCGGAAGCGACGGTGTGGGTCCGCGGTGCCGGAGCGGCGGGAGCAGGCGCGGCTGCTGCCGGTGCAGCGGCGGCAGGCGCAGCAGCGGGCTCGGCAGCCTTCGGAGCAACGCTGTTGCTCGCCCACACGGGCTTGTCGCCTGCGTACAGCACGACGTTGCGGTCGTCCTGCACCGTCAGGCGCACGCCCGAGTTACCGCTGGTCTCCGACGCCCACACCGGGGAGTTGTCGCCCTTGTACAGGACGAAATTGCCGTCCTCCTGGACATTCGCGCGCACGGCACCGGAGCCGTCGGTTCCCGCTGCCCACACGGCACTGCGGCCCTCAGACAGGACCAGGTTGCCGTCCTGCTGGAGCGTGAGGGTGTACTTGCCGTTGTCGGACTTCAGTTCCTGGCCCACACCGAGGCTCTGGCCGGCATTGAGAGAGCTCACGCTGTCCCTTTCGATCGATATGTTGAATTCGGGCAACCGGCTCGAACCGGATACCGTCACGCACAGTACCGCCGTCCTGGCTGCTCCCGGTGGATGCCGCCCACGGGTCTCACTGTTCGCCGGATCACACCATGTCGAGCGAGCGCACGAACCGACCGATCCGGGCGACAGCACGGCTGCCCTCGGGTACCAGCGACGCGGCCGCCTGGAACACGTGCACCTGCTTCTCCCACACCTGCAGTTCCGTGGGAACGCCGGCCGCTGCGAGACGGTACGCCATGGTCTCGGCGTCGATGAAGGTCATTTCCTCGGATCCGGTCTGGATCAGTGCCGGCGGCATACCGGTCATGTCGAGATCCACGGGAGAAGGCACCGGTTCGTACCGGTCGTCGATCCGCTCGGCCCGCTCGATCAGTGTGGACAGCACCGGCACCGCGCGTCGTGGAAACAGTGCACATTTCTGGGCGTTCGGGTGTTCGAGCTTGCGGTGGGGATCGAGGTCGGTCAGGGGTGAGATCGCGACGGTGCCTGCGGCCCGACCCATCCCCAGGCACAGCGCTTCGTGCGCCACGGAGAAGGTGAGGAATCCGCCCGCCGAGTCGCCGGCGATGACGATCCGTTCGATCGGGTAGCCGTGGGCGATCAACCATCGCAGTCCGGACAGAGCGTCGTCGACCGCGCGTCGGATCGGATGACGCGGGAGCATCCGATAGGCCACCGACAGCACCGGCGCGCCCGCTGCCGCCGAGATGCGCGACACCAGCTGACGATGGGTGGTCAGACCGCAGCACAGGAATGCGCCACCGTGCAGGTACAGGACCGCGGTGCGGCCGTCGGCGCCTGGCGCGCGCACGAACTCGGCGGGACACGTGTCCAACGCGACGCGGTGATGCTCGGTCCCCGATATCGGTAGTAGCGGGAACGCAGCGCGGTCGACCAGACCCGTCGGCCACGGAAGTGCCGGGGTGAGTGCCCAGGCATCGAGGAACGGCCGCACGGTGTGGCGCACGGACATGCTCAGCGCACGGGAGGCGAGGCTCACGCCGCCGTACTCCCTGACACGCGGGGCTTTCGCGGGTGTCGGCGACGCGGGTGTCGGCGATATGAAGGGATCGGACAATGCACTGCTCATATCGCCGCCTCCTCGCCGCTTCCGGACACCTGTTCGAACTACGGATTCCCCAAGGTACGCCCGAGAGACGGTGTGGGTGAGCGCTGTAATCCGATAGATACGGGGTGGCATCGCCGATGCAGGTGAGGCGGCGTCCTGTTACCGATTCGATATTCCGGTATTCCGAATCACGCGAGCCCTCAATGCATGTCGGACCGTGCGTGCAGCACCGACACGAGCTCACGTTCCAATGCCACGAATTCCGGGTCGGTGAGCAACTCCAACGACCGTGGCCGAGGCAGCGGAACCCGCACTTCGTGCAGGATCTTTGCGGGTCGAGGCGAGAGGACCAGGACCCGGTCGGACAGTAGAACGGCCTCGCGTACGTCGTGGGTGATCATCAGAACGGTCCAGCGGTCGCGCTGCCACACGTCCTGCAGCCACAACTGCATATCGGTGCGGGTGAGCGAGTCGAGAGCGCCGAACGGCTCGTCGAGCAACAGGATTTCGCGTTGCTGGACCACGGTCCGCGCCAGCGCGGCGCGCTGACGCATCCCGCCGGACAGCTCGTTCGGGCGGGCCTTCTCGAATCCGGTGAGTCCGAACGCGGGGAACAGAGCCCGCGCTCGCTCGCGTGCCTCCCGACGCGGCGCTCCCTGTACCTCGAGTGCGAGCGCGCAGTTGTCGAGGACGGTGCGCCACGGGAACAGGAGATCCTTCTGGGGCATCAGTGCGGCGCGCCCCGGCGCCGCGGGTGCTCCACCGACCGTGACGGTGCCCTCGTCGGGGGTGTCGAGGCCCGCCACCAAACCGAACAGAGTGGACTTCCCCGACCCGCTCGGGCCGATGACCGAGACGAATTCCCCTGGGGACACGTCGAAGTCGATGTCGGCGAGTACGTGGTTGCCGTCGAACGACCGGTGGACGCCGGAGACGATGACTGCGCTCATGCCCGACTCCCTGTTGTTCGATTCTCTGTCGGCCGATTCTCCGTGGTGAGCGCCCACGGTGCGATCATGTGTTCGGCCACATAGGTGAGCAGGTACAACACCAGTGACACGATCGCGGTGACCAGGACGGCTGCGAGCACCAGATCGGTGCGGAACGAGTTCTTCTGGGTGGCCATGTAGATGCCGAGCCCCGATGTGGCGCCGACATACTCCGCGAACACCGCGCCCACTACGGCGTAGGTGACTCCGATGCGCAGAGACGTGAAGAACCGCGGCAGTGCCGACGGGAGCCGCACATATCGGAACACCTGCCACCGCGTGGCACCCATGCTGCGCAGAAGTGCCCCCGCCTCCCGGTCGGTCGCTGCGAATCCCTCGATCAACCCGATCGCCATCGGAAAGAACGTGGCCAGGGCGATCACCAGGATCTTCGGCAGCAGACCGAAGCCGAACCAGATGATCATGAGCGGGGCGATCGCGATGATCGGTAATGTCTGCGACACCACGAACAGCGGAACGAACGCCCGCCGTAGCCATGGCGAGAAATCGACGGCGATTGCCAGCACCCACGCCAAGGTCAACGACACCGCGAACCCGACGATCGTGACCTGCAGAGTCGCGGCGGCATGCCCGGCGATGTCGCTGCGGTATGCCCACCCCTGCTGCAGCACTCGTGCGGGAGACGGCAGCACCTGCGGGCGGATTCCGCTGATCATCACGTAGAGCTGCCACGCTGCGACGAGTACCACTGCGACGAGAATCGCCGGCAATGCACGATTCACGCGGCGTCGGGCAGTCCTGACCCGGTCTGTCGTCCCCCGGGTGTCAGGGTGTTCGGCCTCAGGGCGCTTGATAGTCATCGGTGAGGTAGGTCGACCAGTCGGGTTCGGCGGTCAGCGGCGCGCCGTCGGGACCGGTGAGCAGTCCCTGCTCGTACAGGAACCGCGCGTACCCGGCCCATTTCTCCGCGTCGAGGGTACCGACGCGACCCTGCTCGTCCCGCATGTAGTCGGAGGCGAGCATCCGCTGGCTCTCGAAGACGAGCTCTTCGTCGGGAAACGCCCCCGGGTTGGCGTCGAGCAGCGCGCGGGCGCCTCGATCGGCATCGTCAGCGGCGATCTCGTACCCACGCTGAAGTGCCTGCACGAACGCGCGGCCCCGGTCCGGATTCTCGGCGAGCCAGTCCTCGTTGCCGTTCACGACGATCGCGTACTGGTCGGGGAAGCCGTAGTCGGTGTATTCGAAATAGCGCATCGGCAGTCCGCGATGCTCTGCTTCGAGTCCTTCCCACGCAAGATACGAGACGGTGAAGTCTGCGGTACCGGAGTAGACCGCCTCGTACGCGGACGTTCCGAGGACGACCTCCTCGAACTCGCCGCGTCCACCGTCGTTGCGGATGACCTGCGCGAGCGCCTCGCTGTCACCGGGGTCGGCGAAACCTGCGTAGACGTGACCGTCGAGGTCTGCCGGACGCATGAGATCCGCGCGGTCCGCCTTGACGCCGATCCCTGTTGCCCAATGCTGCAACGGAGCGAGCACGGTGACGGTGTGTGCCCCGGAAGCGCGGGAGAACGTCGCCATGCCGTGGGTGGAGATGCCGAACTCCGCGTTGCCGGCGTCGACGAGGGTGTCGGGTGTCGCCTCGTTGTAGGGCAGGATCTCGACGTCGAGCCCGGCATCGTCGAACAGTCCTTCCTGCAACGCCACATACAGACCGGTGTGGTTGGTGTTCGGGGTCCAATCGAGTGCGAACCGGATCGTGTCGTCGGAACCGCCACCGGCGCATGCGCCGACTGCGCACACGGTGATGGTGGCGACAGCGAGTGCGGTGATCCGGTGCCGCAGCGTCACGACGCGGGCCACGGCTGCGTGTTCAGGGCGGTGTCCCAGAACAGCAACTCGTAGCGGGTCGCGAGGGTGAACGCGTCGATCATCGCGTCGCGCTCGGTGTCGGTGGCGGCTGCCCCGGCGGCGTCGACGAGGGTGCGTGCGGTCGCGACGGAATCCTGGAATCCTTGGTCGTCGTAGGTGGCCACCCACTGCGCGTAGGGATGGGCCGGATCGGCGGCGAGCACGGCGGCTGCGCTGGAGGCCAGGTCGCGGCACACTTCGGCGTAGATCCAGAAGCACGACAACACTGCGGCGGCACCCACCGGATACGGTTCGGTCGCCACCGTGGCCGTCAGATACGACACGTAACCGAGGCACGCGGGGGAGTGCGCGACGGGTGCGTCGCTCACAGGCAGCACGCCATCGGTGAGAAGCTGCCGGTGCAGCGAGGATTCCTCGGTCGCCGCCGTCGCGGAACTGGTCGCCCAGAATGCGCCGGTGACCGGGTCCGGTGCCTTGGAGGCGAGGAGCGCGAGGGCCTTGGCGTATCCGGCCAGGTAGAGCGCATCCTGCTCGATGTAGAAGCGGAACGACTCGAGGGGAAGCGTGCCGTCGCCCAGGCAACGCAGGAACTCGAGGTTGTCGATGGAGTCGCGTAGAACCTTCGTGTGGTCCCACAGGACATCGGTGAAACGGTCGGTCGGTGAATCGTGCGCAGGCACAGTCATCCCGAAACATCCCTTCGTCAGCATTACCTGATCAGGTTCGACGGGTGTGATCTCAGCCCCGCACTTGCGGAGCACCCCGTGTCGGTCGGAGGCGACGATAGCACCTTCGCCGAGCGGCTGTCGGCTCGGTGTCCGGTGGGTACGTTGGGATGCGAGTAGCTCACCGGGAGGTCATGTGGACGCCGAGACACTCGTTGTCGGATGCAAGTACGGCGAAGCCCGCGGATTCCGCGACGGCGCGGTGTACTCGTGGAAGGGGATCCCGTTCGCCGCCCCGACCTGCGGTGACATGAGGTTCCGGTCGCCGGAGGGGCCTTCGCCGTGGTCGGGAGTGCTCGACTGCGAGCGGTACGGGCAGATCGCTCCGCAGAGCCGGAACAGCCCGATCGGGATCTCGTCCGACATGACCATCGGCGAGGATTGCCTCTCGCTCAACATCTGGGCTCCGGAACCGGACGGGCACAAGCGCCCGGTGATGGTGTGGATCCACGGTGGCGCCTATGTGATCGGCTACTCGGGTCAGAAGATCTACGACGGACGTGTGCTGAGCGAGACAGGCAACATCGTGGTGGTCACGCTCAATTACCGTCTGGGGGCGCTGGGGTTTCTGGACCTGTCGTCGTTCTCCACCGTCGGCGATACGTATGAGTCGAATCTCGGTCTGCGAGACCAGATTGCTGCGCTCGAATGGGTGCGCGACTGCATCGCGGACTTCGGCGGCGATCCCGACAACGTCACCCTGTTCGGTGAATCGTCGGGCGGGGGATCGGTCACGACGCTCATGACGGTGCCGCGCGCCGAGGGGTTGTTCCATCGGGCGATCGCGCAGTCGCCACCGGCGACGTCGGTATACGGTCGTGAACGCGCGGCGATGGTTGCTGAGCGATTCCTCGATATCCTCGACGTGTCGCCTGCTCGGGTGGGGTCCCTGCGGGACATGCCCTACGAGCAGCTCGTCGCCGCGGCCGAAACAGTGGTCGGGGAGATCCCCACGAAAATTCCGGGCACCTTGGCGATGACCCCGGTGGTCGACCGCGACCTGGTGCCCAAATATCCGGTCGCGGCGTTCCAGAAGGGTCTGTCGCATCGGGTTCCGCTCATCATCGGTTCGAACAAGGACGAGCCGTCGATCTTCCGTTTCATGAAGTCGCCGCTGATGCCCGTCGACGATTCGGCGGTCCGCGCCATGCTGGAGGCACTCGCGAAGGACCGTCCCGATCTCGAGCCGGAACGGCTCGCTGAGATCGCCGCGGCGTACCCTGATCTGCCGAAGCCGAGTGGTGCGATGGCCCTGTCGCGCGACGCGGGTTTCCGGATGCCGGTGTTATGGGTCGCGGAGGCGCATGCCGAACATTCCCCGACATGGGTGTATCGATTCGACCACGCGACGCCGATGCTCAAGGCCGCGCGGATCGGTGCCGGTCATGCAACCGAATTGCCATACGTGTTCGGCAATTTCGGGACGCTCGGTCGCGATCCGAGTTTCTGGCTCGGTGGTCGCAAGGGTGCGATCGAGGTGTCGGGGCGGGTGCAGCGTCGATGGCTGGCATTCGTCAAGCACGGGGTGCCGGCTGCTCTGGATGCGTCGAAGCACTGGCCGCAGTACGAGCCAGGCGAGCGCATGACCTTGCTGATCGATGCGCGCGACACGGTCGTGTCGGATCCGGATGGGTCGATGCGGGAGGTGTGGGGCAATCAGGTGATGGGCTTCTCCTGAAGCCGACCGAGTAAATCCTGTTGACGTGTAAATCCTGTTGACGTCATTGAACACGTGTGCAACCCTTGGAACATGCGTTCAGTCGAGGGCGTTTCCGACCTCACGACCCGTGCTCGCATCCGCGACGCAGCAATTCGTTGTGTTGCTCGGGACGGTGTGAACATTTCGCTGCGGGCCATCGCCTCCGAATGCGGTGTGAGCGCCTCGCTCATCGTGCACCACTTCGGTTCCCGTGCCGGTCTGCGTGAGCACTGCGACGCGTATGTTCTCGACAGCATCCGCGAGCTCAAATCCTCGGTCCTCGAACCGGGCAGTGGGGTCGCGGCGATGTTGGCGCAGCTCGAGAACATCGGGAGCTATGCCCCGCTCATCGGCTACCTGATTCGGAGCCTTCAGGCCCGGCGCCCGGCCTCTCGGGCGTTTCTCGATCATCTGGTGGCCACCACCGAGGGCTACCTCGCGAAAGGTACCGAGTCCGGCATCGTGAGTCCCAGTCGGGATCCCGAGGCACGGGCACGGGCGCTCGTCGAGTTCAGCACCGGCGCGCTGCTACTGCATGTTCCCGGCCCGAACGAGCCTCTCGATCTCGACGCATTGCCCGCGTGGCTGCGTTCGTACAGTGACCGTCTTCTGCTCCCCTTGCTCGAGCTCTACACCGAACCGCTACTCACCGACTCGACCATGCTCACCGCATATCTGGCTGTCCGGGAGGCAGCCGACCCGTAACCGACCACGGAGGTTGCACCATGGACACACCCGCCATCGACACCGTCGACCTCGTCAAGACCTTCGGCACCACCCGCGCTCTCGACGGATTCTCGATCGAAGTCGGAACCGGAACCGTAGCAGGGTTTCTCGGACCCAATGGTGCCGGGAAATCCACCGCGATCCGCGTGCTCCTCGGCATGCTCCGCGCCGACTCGGGCTCCGCTCGCGTCCTGGGGCTCGACCCGTGGACCGACGCGGTGGCGATCCATCGTCGCCTGGCGTACGTCCCGGGCGACACCAACCTGTGGCCGGCGCTCACCGGCGGTGAGATCATCGACCTACTGACCAGAATCCGTGGCGGCGACAACCCCTCACGCCGAGCCGAACTCCTCGAACGGTTCGAACTCGACCCCACCAAGAAGGCCCGCACCTACTCCAAGGGCAACCGGCAGAAGGTCGCGCTCGTCGCGGCGTTGGCGTCGGATGTCGAGCTGTACCTGTTCGACGAACCGACGTCCGGACTCGATCCGCTCATGGAGGCGGTGTTCACCGACGAAGTGCGTGCGTTGCGCGACGCCGGGCGCACGGTGCTGTTGTCGAGCCACATCCTGGCCGAAGTCGAAAAGCTCTGCGACACCGTGACGATCATCCGGTCCGGGAAAGACGTGGAGACGGGAACCCTCGCGCAGCTGCGGCACCTGACCCGCTCCGCGGTGCGGGCCACCGTACCCGCCCTCCCCATCGGATTCGCGTCGCTCCCCGGTGTGCACGATCTGACCTACGACGACGGGCATCTCGCCTTCGACGTCGACAATGCCTCCGTGACGTCGGTGCTGCGAGAGCTCACCGAACTCGACATCGCGAACCTGACGATCACCCCGCCGTCGCTCGAAGAACTGTTCATGCGCCACTACGGCGATACCCCCACAGACGTGCCCGAGGGTGAGCAGGTGGCGACCCGATGACCGCCACACTCGCCCCCCGGGCCGACCGTGAGACCCGAAGTTCCCACCGTTTCAACGGAATCGGCGACCTGCTCCGACTCTACCTCCGCCTGGACCGCGTCCGTATCGCCGTGTGGACGCTTGCGCTCGCCTTCACTGTGTACGTAACCGTCGAGAGTCTGATCGCCGCGTATCCGAACGCGGCCGCGCGGCAGGCCCGCGCCGACCTCCTCGAGAATCCGGCGGCGGTACTGATGACCGGTCCCGCCTACGGTGCCGACAACTACACCCTCGGCGCGATGACCGCGAACGAACTGAGTCTGACGGTGTTCGTCGCCGTCGCGATCATGAGCATCCTGCTGGTGGTGCGGCACACACGCACCCAGGAGGAGGCGGGCCGACTCGAACTGCTCCGTGCGCTCCCGGTGGGTCCGTTCGCGCCGCCCGCGGCCGCATTGCTGTCCGTCGCCGTCGCCGATGCGATCGTCGCCGTCGGCGTCACCCTCGCGCTGCTGGCCGGCGGCCTCGCGTTCGCGGGGTCGCTGCTGTTCGGTGTGGCCACGGCTGTCACCGGCCTCCTTTTCGGTGCTGTGGCGGTGGTGACCGCGCAGTTCAGTGAGCATGCGCGCGCCGCGACCGGGTCTGCGCTCGCGGTACTCGCGGTGGCATTCCTGGTGCGCGGATTCGGCGACATCATCGAATCCACCGGCTCGTGGTTGTCGTGGCTGTCGCCGATCGCGTGGGCGCAGCAGACCCGTCTCTACGTCGACGAACGATGGTGGCCACTGCTGCTGTCCGTGGTCGCGATCGGTGTGCTCCTCGTGGTCGCGGTAGCCCTGTCGCGGCGCCGAGACATCGGGGCCGGCCTGCGCGCCCCGAAACCGGGGCCCGACCAAGCGTCGCCGTCGCTGCTCACGCCGCCCGGACCATCATGGAGGCTGCTGCGCGGGACCTTCGTGGCGTGGACGGCAGCCCTCGCGATCCTCGGACTGGCGATGGGTACGCTCGCCGATTCGATCGAGGGCATGGTCGACAGCGTTCCCGACATCGGGGAGTTCCTCGGTGGCGACACACAATCGTTGACCGCGTCGTTCGGTGCGACGATGCTGATGTTCCTCGTCGTGGGGATCGCGGCGTTCGCGGTCTCGGCGGTGATGCGTGTCCGAGGAGACGAGGATGCGGGCCGGATCGGGCTGGTGATCGTCACCGGAACACGGCGCACGCGATTGTTCCTGTGGATCGTCGCGGTGATCGTGGCGCAGGTCCTCGTAGCACTGGTCGTCACAGGTGCCGCGACCGGACTGGGTATGGCCGCCGCGACCGGCGAGGCGGACTGGATCATCCGGATGTGCGGTGCCGCACTGGCATACGCCCCTGCTGTGTTGTTCGTCTTTGCGGTGGCGCTCGCGCTGGTCGGTCTCGTCCCGCGTCTGGCCGAGCTGGCGTGGATCCTCGTGATCTACGCGGTGTTCGTGGCGTGGTTCGGCGAACTGCTGAACCTGTCGCAGTGGCTGCGCGACCTCTCGCCGTTCTCGCACATTCCGTTGGTCCCTTACGACACTGCGAGTGCTGTGCCGATGCTCGTGCTCGGTATTTCTGCTGTGGTCCTGGTCGCGGCGGCGGTCGTGGGCTTCCGCCGCCGCGATGTGATGGTGTGACGGGAGTGCGTCAGTTTCGGTATTCGGGGTGCTCGGAGACGAACTTCTCGACATACGAGCAGGATGTGCCGATATTCAGGCCCTGCTCGCGGGTCGTGTCGAGTGCGTGCTGCACGACCTGCCCGGCAAGCCCGCGACCGCGGAAATCCGCTTCGGTGACGGTGTGGTCGAAGTCGCGCATGCCATCGACATCGCTGTAGTCGGCGTATGCCGCGAGATCGTCGCCGATGAACAGCGCGAACCGCGACTGCTCGGGCAGGTGTTCGATGCGGATGGCGGTCTCGGTGTTGTTCGACATGCTCACGACTTTACATGTGGCTCGGATCGTCGGTCTCGATCACCAGCGCGTCGTCGTCGCGCAGCGCCACGAACGGGATGGACTCGCGGCGAAGGTATTCCAGTGTGCGGTCGACACCGTCGTCACCCAGCAGGGAGTCTCCCGCATGGGGAACGATCGCGTGATCGACCCAGCCGAGTCCGTCCCACACCACAGGGCCCGCACCGATCTCGACGACCTCGGCGGGATCGTCCGAGAACTCGAGCCCCCGCAGCGTCGGTGTGGCGATGCACGCGCCGGCGCTGTACCCCGCATACGCGAGGGCGCCGGTACCCACCAGATCTGTGAGCACCGTGTCGCCGCCGCTGCGGGCGAGCTGGGCACGTAACACGAAGGTGTTGCCCCCTCGCACCCACACCGAGGAGAAGGCGCCCAGCCGCGCCCGGAGACTGCCCGGATCGCCCAGGTGATCGCGGAGATCCACCTCCTCCGGGTCGTATCCGAGACCCCGCAACGGCCCGAACTCGCTGGTCACACTCGATTCGCGGGCGCGGGACGGCCACGCATCACCAGCGTTGGCGATCACGGCGACCCGCCCGGGTCCGCGCGTCACCTCCAACAGACGAGTGGGATCGGATCCGAACCGGTACGAAGACAGGAACAGGCGCATCGGTCAGATCGTGAACGCGAGATTCTCGACGATACGACGCCCCACCTCGGTGTCGCCGCCGAGAGTGACTTCACCGAGTTTGTCGACGCCGCTGACCCGCCCACCTGCCAGCCGCACGAACAGGGCCGAATCCATCGTGATCGTGCTCGTCGCGGGCCCCGACAACGAGGGAACCGTACTCGCGCGACCCGCCACCTCGAGATGGATCGTCCGGGCGAGCGGCCCGGTGAGTTCGAGTGTGATCGACGAACCTTCGGGAGCCTTGCCGCGTTTGCCCACGACGAACGGCACCGCACCGAAGATCTCGGCGGAGCCGAGTTCGGCTCGGGCGCCGCCCTCACTGCCGACGGTGCCCAGTGCGTCGTGGATGTCCAATTCGTGTAGCCAGCAGTCGAACACCCGGATACGCATGAATCGGCCGTAGGTGGCCGGGCCCACCGGAGTATCGGCCGGTGCATCGAAGTCGGTCTGCGTCAGCGCACTCAGACTCGCGCGCCGCTGCGCCACGATATCGCGGTAGCGCGCCAGAACGTCGTCGCCGGACGCGCCGCGGAAATGTTCGACCCACTGCTCGTTGAATGCGCCGATCTCGTTGCGGACGTGGCCCAGTGCGTGCACATCGATGTCGACATGAGGTGCGGCGACACCGGCAAGCAGAGATTCGGTGCCGATCAGGTGCGCGACGATGTCCTTGACCGTCCACCCGGGAAGGTTGGTGGGGGTGAACCACGCATCGCCCTGGACCCCGGCCAGCAGTGCGTCGAGGACCTCGAATTGTTCGAGGAGCAACGGCCGGATGACGTCGATGGGGAATTCGCTGGTGCCGGAACTGTCGGACGGGGTTGTCACTGGTTCTCCTCGGTCGAGAGACGGTCGAGACCTGCGCGGATCGCCGCAGCGGTGGATTCGGGGTGGCGGGGCTTGCGACGTAGGACACCGATGCCCAGGCGGATCCGGTCACCGTTCCATCGTGGAATGACGTGCAGGTGCATGTGGAAAACGGTCTGGAATGCGGCGCGACCGTCATTGACCACCAGGTTGGCGCCGTCGGTGGCCAGATCTGATCGGGCGAGTGCGCGTGCCAAGCGTTGGCCGGCCTGGAACATCGATGCCGCGGAGGTGGGGTCGAGGTCCTCGAGCCGCTCCGAGTGGGCCCGCGGCACCACCAGAAGGTGGCCGCGCGTCAGAGGATGGATGTCGAGAAACGCGACCACGTGGTTGTCCTCGTAGACCAGCGCGGCCGGTGCACCGCCCCCGGCTATGGCGCAGAACACACAGGAGTCCACCGGTTCACTCTAGCGCCGACACCAATTCCGGTAGGCCGACTGCGGCCGTCGTACGCCATACCACGTCGACCTGATCGGACAGGTCGGTGTCCTCGGGATTGATCTCCACCACCGGAACTCCGTCGTTCCGTGCAAGTGACGGCAGTCCGGCCGCGGGGTACACCACGCCCGATGTGCCGACGACCAGCAGTAGATCTGCGTGGCGTAGCGATGCCGTCGCGGCGTCCCACGGTTGCTCGGGCAGCATCTCGCCGAACCACACGACGCCGGGGCGGACGACCCCGCTGCAGTTCCGGCACTTCGGTGGATCGAGTCGTTCGACAGGTTCCTCCGGCGGCTCGGGAACGTCTGCGCCGTGTCCGCAGTCGGCGCAGCGCGGCTCGAACAGACTGCCGTGCAGATGGGCGAGCACCGCACTGCCCGCGCGTTCGTGCAGATCGTCGACGTTCTGTGTCGTGATCTGTAGCTCTGCGCGCCGTCCCCATTCGGCCAGCGCGAGATGACCTGCGTTCGGTTGAACTCGCAGTACCAGCCCGACACGCCACTGGTACCAGGCCCACACAAGCGGAGGGTCGTCGTTCCACGCTTTCGGAGTTGCGAGCGATGCCGCGTCGAAGTCGGCCCACAATCCGGTCTGCGCAGCACGGAATGTCGGCACACCGCTCTCGGCGGACATGCCGGCGCCGGTGAGGACGGCGACACGTCGGGCGGGGCGCGCGAGGTCGAGGATCGGGGAGGGGACGGTCATGGCGTCACGGTATGGGAGTGATGTCAGATCGTCGGGGAAGTGTCCGGCACGTGCCCGCAGCGGGGGCACGGGATATCGGGATCGTCGAGGAACAGCCCGCAGTCCGGGCAGACGCGGTCGAGCCAGCACACCGGGTCGCCGCCGAGATCGTCGGTCATTGCTTCGTACTACCCCCCGCGCAGATGCTCGGCAAGTACCTCCGCGCCGCTGTGTTCGACATCCCGGGTCGCGGTGAGGAGAACAAGGGGACGCCCGTCGGCCAGGGTGTCGAGCCGCTCGATCGCGGCGCGGCCACCGGGCGATGCCAGCTCCTCGATGTAGCGATCGCGGAACTCGGCGAACAGGGCTGTGTCGTGCGAGTACCACTTCCGTAGGTCCGTCGAGGGTGCAAGTTCCTTCGCCCAGTCGTCGTAGTGGAAGGCGTCCTTGCGAAGTCCTCGGGGCCACAACCGGTCCACGAGAACACGCACGGATTCCTCGGCGCCGGGATGGTCGTAGACCCGCTCGACACTGACGTCACGTCGCGACATGTGTACCTCCCGAAGTCGTCTTCTCACAGATGCGAAGGTGCACCTGTGAAGTGAGGTGCCTCACATTCTTGCATTTTCTTACTGTTCGGACTCGATTCAGACAGACCGGGCCAGTTGCGACTCGGGAGTGGGAGCGGTAGGTCTGGCAAGGCTTACAACAACACGTGTAGGGCCGTTACATGGCCGACAGACACGCATTCGCCGCCGATCGCGGCGCCGCGCGCGGCAATTTCATTCGACGCAGGAGATAGAGAATATTGAGTAGCGAAGGATCGAACACGGAGAGCGGGGATCGTCGCCGCCCGGCCGTCGGTGTCGTTCGTGAGACGAACGACGGCGAGCGGCGTGTCGCGCTGGTACCGAAGGTTGTGCCCTCTCTCATCGCCAAGGGCTTCGACGTGGTTGTCGAGGCCGGCGCCGGGCAGAATGCGCTGATCCCCGATCAGGCATACAAGGAAGCGGGCGCCACCATCGGCGACGCGTGGTCGGCCGACATCGTCGTCAAGGTCGCACCGCCGTCGGACGCCGAGGTCGCCCGCCTGAAGTCGGGTCAGAAGCTCATCGGCTTCCTCGCCCCGCGCAATGCGGAGAATCAGATCGGTGCGCTGACCGCCGCCGGCGTCGAGGCGTATGCCGTCGAGGCCATTCCGCGTATCTCGCGTGCCCAGGTGATGGACGCGCTGTCGTCGCAGGGCAACGTGTCGGGCTACAAGTCCGTGCTCGTCGCCGCTTCGGAATCGACGCGCTTCTTCCCGATGCTGACCACTGCGGCCGGCACTGTGAAGCCGGCGACCGTGCTGGTGCTCGGAGTGGGTGTCGCGGGCCTGCAGGCTCTCGCCACCGCCAAGCGTCTCGGTGGTCGTACCACCGGGTACGACGTGCGTCCCGAGGTTGCCGACCAGGTGCGGTCGGTCGGTGCGCAGTGGCTCGATCTCGGTATCGACGCTGCAGGCGAGGGCGGATACGCCCGCGAGCTCACCGAAGAGGAACGCGCTGCGCAGCAGCAGGCGCTCGAGAATGCCATCAAGGGCTTCGACGTCGTCATCACCACTGCGTTGGTGCCGGGTCGTCCCGCGCCGCGTCTGGTGACCGCCGCGGCGGTCGAGGGCATGAAGCCCGGTTCGGTCATCGTCGACCTCGCCGGTGAAACCGGTGGCAACTGTGAGCTCACCGAGCCCGGACAGACCGTCGTCAAGCACGATGTGACGATCTGTTCGCCGCTGAACCTGCCCGCGACGATGCCCGAGCACGCGTCCGAGCTCTATTCGAAGAACGTGTCCGCGCTGATCGAGCTGTTGCTCGACGAGAGCGGCGCGCTCGCCCCGGACTTCTCGGACGAGATCCTTTCGGGTGCATGCGTGACGCGGTCGAAGGAGAACGTCTAGATGTACAACGAACTGCTCGCGAACATCGCGATTCTGGTCCTTGCCGGATTCGTCGGATTCGCCGTCATCTCCAAGGTTCCGAACACGCTGCACACGCCGCTGATGTCCGGTACCAACGCCATCCACGGCATCGTCGTGCTCGGCGCCCTGGTGGTCCTCGGGCACTTGCCCGGCGACGCCCACTGGGGAATCAAGATCATTCTGTTCGTCGCGTTGGTGTTCGGCACGCTGAACGTCGTCGGCGGCTTCGTCGTCACCGACCGCATGCTCAGCATGTTCAAGTCCAAGAAGCCCGAGTCCGGCAAGGACGCAGAGAAGAAGGGGGCTGACGCCTGATGGGCTACCTCGTCTCCGTCCTGTACATCGTCGCGTTCGCGATGTTCATCTACGGTCTGTCGGGCCTGACCGGACCGAAGACCGCCGTGCGCGGCAACTACATCGCCGCAGTCGGTATGGGTATCGCAGTCGTCGCGGTGCTCATCGACATCCGCGAGACCGACAACTGGGGCCTGATCATCGGCGGCCTGGCCGTCGGTGTCATCCTCGGCGTCCCGCCTGCACTCAAGACCAAGATGACGGCGATGCCGCAGCTGGTCGCCCTGTTCAACGGTGTCGGCGGTGGCACCGTTGCCCTGATCGCGTGGGCCGAGTTCCTCGACTCGTCGAGCTTCACCACCCTCGACGATGTTCCGACAGTCACCATGATCGTCGGGTCCCTGTTCGCCGCGATCATCGGCTCGATCTCCTTCTGGGGCTCGCTCGTCGCATTCGCGAAGCTGCAGGAACTGCTGAACAAGAACCTCGAGAAGAAGCTGGTCGCCGGCGCGAAGCTGTTCCAGCTCGCCAACATGGTGCTCGTGGTCGCGTCGATCGCGATCGCCGTGTACATCGGTATCAGCGCCGATGGTGAGCCGCTGGCCTCGTTCTGGATCGTGCTGCTGCTCGTCGTCGCAGGTCTGATGGGCCTGTTCGTGGTGCTGCCGATCGGTGGCGCCGACATGCCCGTCGTCATTTCGCTACTCAACGCCCTGACGGGTCTGTCGGCTGCGGCGGCCGGCCTGGCGTTGAACAACCAGGCGATGATCGTTGCCGGCATGATCGTCGGTGCGTCCGGCACCATCCTGACGAATCTGATGGCCAAGGCCATGAACCGCTCGATCCCGGCGATCGTGTTCGGCGCGTTCGGTGGCGGCGACGACGGCGGCGCTGCGGCAGGCCCCGGCGGCGGTACCGTCAAGGCGACCTCCGCTTCGGATGCGGCGATCCAGATGGCGTACGCCAATCAGGTCATCGTGGTGCCCGGCTACGGTCTGGCCGTCGCGCAGGCGCAGCACGCCGTCAAGGAGATGGCGGCGTTGCTCGAAGAGCGCGGCGTCGAGGTCAAGTACGCGATTCATCCGGTCGCCGGTCGTATGCCGGGGCACATGAACGTGCTGTTGGCCGAGGCCGACGTCGAATACGACGCGATGAAGGAAATGGACGACATCAACGGCGAATTCGGCCGCACCGATGTGACCATCGTCATCGGCGCCAACGACGTCACGAACCCGGCCGCGCGTCAGGATTCGTCGAGCCCGATCTACGGCATGCCGATCCTCAACGTCGACCAGTCGCGGTCTGTGATCGTGATGAAGCGGTCGATGAGTTCCGGATATGCCGGCATCGAGAATCCGCTGTTCACGCTCGATCAGACGTCGATGCTGTTCGGTGATGCGAAGAAGATGGTTGGTGAGGTCACCGAAGAGCTGAAGGCTCTCTAGTCGCTCACCCGAAAGTGTGGATCCGAGCCCGGAAACGCGCTCGGATCCACACTTGTGTCATTTGAGCGCCGGGGCGAGCGCCGCAGCGACGAGGACACACACCAACGGCACCACCATCGCCACCGTCAACGACGACACTTCGGAGATCCAGCCGATCGTCGCCGGTCCGGCCAGGAACCCGATGTAGCCCAGACCGACGACCCGCGACATGTTCTTACCCGGCGTGCCGGTTGCAATGTTGCCTGCAGCCGTGAAGATCTGCGGGACCGCTCCCGACAATCCCAGACCGAACAACGCCCACCCCGCGAGAGTCAGCGGCAACCACGGCGACACCATCACCAGGGCCATCCCCGACCCCGCCACGAGAGTCCCGTACCGGACCACGGCGACCCCGCCGATCCGGGCGCTGATCCGGTCGGCGACGAAACGCCCCAGCGTCATCGTCGCCGAGAATGCGCCGAACGCCAGCGCCGCCACCGAATCCGCCGCCCCCAGATGCTCCTTGACCTGAAGGGCACTCCAATCGTTGGCGACACCCTCGCTGAGCATCAACCCGAACGCGACACCACCGAGCAGGATCACCTCGGCCGAGTACCCTCCCCGGGCGCGCTCGGCCGGTGCGTGTCGTGGTGACGGTTCGCTGCGCACGAGATGTCGAGCGGCCCACACGATCGCGACGAGACCGACCGCTCCGGCGGCCGCCAGGGTCGCGGGTGGGTCGATGTCCGCAGCGAGCGTCGCGGCACCCACGAGCGCTCCGGCAATCCCGCCCATCGAGAACAGCCCGTGGAACGCGGCCATGATCGGGCGGTGATAGCGCCTTTCCACGACCACGGCCTGGGAATTCATCGAGACATCGAGCGCGCCGTTCGCGAAACCGAACACGACCAGCGCGACGGCGAGCTGCCACGGCGCAGTCGCGAGCCCGGGCCCGATCACCGCGACCGCGAGCATCACACCGAACACCAACGTCGTGCGGTCGCTGCCGAAGCGGTCGGCGAAGTAGCCGGTGGCCTGCATGCCCGCGATCGCACCCACAGCGAGCGCGAGCAACAGGGTTCCCAGCGCTGCGTGCCCGATACCCACCCGCTGCTGTACCACCGGGATGTGGACGACCCACATCGCGAGCAGGAAGCCGTTGAGCCCGAAAACAGTGAACACGGCGGCGCGGGCGCGAGTGAGAACAGCGTCGATCACGTAGGAGCACGCTACCGCCCGGCAGAAACTCTGCTCGGTGAGGCGAACGATCAGGGAGCCGAGACGAGCGTGGGCACCGGATCCATCAGGATCGCACCGATCGCCGCCAGGGCGCGCCCGGCCTGTTCGCCGTCGAGCAACCGATGATCGAACGCCAACGACAATGTGACGACCTTCCGCACGGCAAGCGCCCCGTCGACCACCCACGGCCGATCGGAGATGGCCCCGACCGCCAGAATCGCCGCTTCTCCAGGATTGAGGATCGGGGTGCCCGCGTCGACTCCGAACACGCCCACGTTGGTGACCGAGATCGTGGACCCCGTCAGATCGGTCGGCGAGGCTTCACCCGACCGCGCGCCCGCGGCTGCCGCGGCGATCGCGCCGGCCAGTTCGGGTAGACGCATCGCATGCGCATCGCGCACCACCGGCACCTTCAATCCCTCGTCGGTGGCCGTCGCGACGCCCAGATGCACACGGTGGTGAATGACGATCTCCTGTGATTCCTCGTCCCACGACGAGTTCAACGACGGCTCGTCGGCGACGGCCCGCATCAGTGCGGTCGCGACGACCGTCAGCGGCGTCAGGTGCGTGCCGTCGAACGGCGGTGACGACCGCAGCCGTGTCACCAGCTCGACTGTGTTCGTCGCATCGCACGTCAGGAAGACCGTTGCGTGGGGTGCTGTGAAGGCACTGCGTGCGACGGCCGCGGCACTGCGCTTGCGGATTCCGCGGATGGGGGTGCGTGTCTCGTCGTCGGTGCCCGGTACCTGCGGGAGCGCCAGGCCGTTCGCACCGGCGTGGATGTCCGCGCTGCGCCGGACATCGGCGCGGGTGATCACACCACCGGGGCCCGTGCCCTCGACTGTGGTGAGGTCGACGCTCGACTCTCTTGCCTCCTGTCGGGCACCGGGTTTCGCGTCGGGTCGGCGCATGAGAGCGCCGGTGGTACTTCCCCCTGGCTCTGCTTCGGTATCTGCCTCGGTTCCGGTCTTCCGGGAACCGCGTCTGCTGACCGGCGCCGCACCGGGGCCGTAGCCGACGAGAACCTGCGGTCGCTGCTGGGTTCCCGGCCCATCGGGCTTCGCGGGCGGGGAGACGGTATTCGAACTGTCGCTGTCCGACACCGTGATTCGCAGCAATGGTGCCCCCACCGGCACGGTGTCGCCGGAGGAGGCGAGCAGCTCCGCGACGGTTCCGGCATACGGCGACGGCAATTCCACTGTCGCCTTCGCTGTTTCCACCTCGGCGATCACCTGGTTGAGGTCGAGATGATCGCCCACCTGCACTTTCCACACGACCAGATCCGCGTCGGTCAGGCCTTCGCCCAGGTCGGGCAACCGGAACTCCTTGACGATGTCCACGATCGGTCCTCCGTAGGTCACGCCGCGAGGCTGCGGTCGACGGCGTCGAGAATCCGGTCGGGGTCGGGAAGATGGTGGGATTCGAGTTCTGCCGGGGGATAGGGAATGTCGAACCCGCCGACCCGGAGTGCCGGAGCCTCGAGCTGATAGAAGCAACGCTCGCTGATGCGAGCTGCGATCTCGGCCCCGACCCCGCAGAACACCGGCGCCTCCTGCGCGACGACAAGCCGACCCGTGCGGCGAACCGATTCCTCGATCGTGTCGAAGTCGATGGGGGACAGTGACCGCAGGTCGATCACCTCGATCGAATGTCCTTCGCTCTCTGCGATATCCGCGGCCTGCAACGCCGTCGTCACGAGGGCGCCGAACGTCACGAGCGTGGCATCCGTCCCGGCCCGTGCGATGCGTGCCTGGTCGAGGGGAAGTTCCGGTGCTGCATCGACGTCGATCGGGCCCTTCTCCCAGTACCGGTGTTTCGGCTCGAGGAAGATCACCGGATCGTCGAGCGCGATCGCCTGCTGGATCATGGCGAACGCGTCGGCGGGGTTGCTGGGGGAGACCACCCGTAGGCCCGCGGTGTGCGTGAAATACACCTCGGGAGATTCGGAATGGTGCTCGACTGCACCGATCCCACCGCCGTACGGAATGCGGATCGTGAGCGGTGCCCGGACGGTTCCCGCGGTGCGGTAGTGGATCTTCGCGACCTGCGAGACGATCTGGTCGAACGCAGGATAGACGAACCCGTCGAATTGGATCTCGCACACCGGCCGATAGCCGCGCAGTGCCATCCCGAACGCGGTACCGACGATCCCGGACTCGGCCAGTGGGGTGTCGATGACCCGGCCGTCCCCGAAGTCCTTCTGCAGCGTGTCGGTGATGCGGAAGACGCCGCCGAGTCTGCCCACGTCCTCGCCCATGATGACAACCTTGCGATCGTGTTCGAGGGCCCGTCGCAGGCCGGCATTGAGGGCCGCGCCGAGCGTCATCGTCGTGATGGTCATCGTCCGGCCCCCTCTGGGCTACCGAAGCTCGCGAGATAGTCGGCGTAGTCGGCGCGTTCTCGTTCGAGCAGCGGATGTTCGGTGGTGTACACGTGGTCGAACATGGTCAACGGTTCGGGATCGGGCAGATCGAGGGTGCCGGCGCGCAGACGGGTCGCGGCCGTATCGGCGGCGGCCTGCACCTCGGCGAAGAATGCGTCGTCGGCGAGGTTCTCGCGTTCGAGCAGTTTCCGGACTCGGTCGATCGGATCGCGCGCCCGCCATTCGTCGAGATCGGCGTCGGTGCGGTAGCGGGTGGGGTCGTCGGAGGTGGTGTGAGGGCCCATGCGGTAGGTCAGGGCCTCGACGAAGAACGGCCCGGCTCCGTCACGCGCATGCCGAGCCGCGCGGCGGGTGACGGCGAGCACCGCGAGTACGTCGTTGCCGTCGACCTGCACGGCAGGCATGCCGAACCCGGCGGCGCGTTGCGCGAGCGGAACGGGTGTCTGGATGTGTGTGGGGGCGCTGATCGCCCAGTGATTGTTCTGGCAGAAGAACACCACACCGACGCCCCAGCTCACTGCGAAACCGAGTGCCTCCGATACGTCGCCCTGGCTCGTGGCACCGTCGCCGAGATACGCGACCGTCGCTATGTCGGCGCCGTCGAGCTTGGCGCCCATCGCGTATCCGGTGGCATGCAATCCCTGCGAACCGACGACGATGGCCGGGTTGGTCATGTTCACGGTCGCGGGATCCCAGCCGGAGTGCGCACACCCACGCCACATTCGGGTCATGTCGGCGGGATCGACGCCGCGGCACCAGGCGACGCCGTGCTCGCGGTAGCTGGTGAAGATGTAGTCGTCGGGCCCCAGCGCCCGGGCGGACCCGACCTGCGCGGCCTCCTGACCGGTCAAGGGAGCCCAGAGACCGAGTTCGCCCTGACGTTGCAGCGCGGTGGCTTCGGTGTCGAGGCGGCGGACGACGACGAGATCGCGATACATCTCGCGCAGGTGTCGAGGACCGATGTCGGCGACGAGCGCGGAGAATTCGGGGCTGTGGACGCGCCGGCCGTCGGGCTGGATGAGCTGAACCGGATAGGTAGGGGATGCCACCATCGTCGATCACCTCGTCGGTGCAGGCCCGGAGCGCCCTTGTGGGGCGGGACCGGACTCCTATTGTGCTGTACCTCACATGATCCACGTTCAGGGAGGGTGCGCAATCGAACGCGGACCGATTGTGCAAGAAGCACGGATACCGGCCGGTTTCGGGTGACACACTGTGAAAGATGACCAATGTGGACGCGACCGACGCCCGTCTGCTGATGGAGCTTGCACGCACGCCGAGGGCGACAGGTGTCGAGTTGGCGCAGCGGCTGGGGTTGTCTCGCAACACCGTGCAGGCACGCCTTGCGCGATGGGATGCGGAAGGGCTGCTGGCCTCGTTCGAGCGGCGTGTCGATCCGGTTGTGCTCGGCTACCCGCTCGCGGCGTATGTCGCGACGACGGTCGACCAGCATCGTCTTGCGGATGTGGTCGATGCGCTGGAGGGAATTCCCGAGGTCGTCGAGGTCTACGGGCTCGCGGGTTCCATCGATCTGTCGGTCAAGATCGTCGCCCGCGACACGGACGACCTGTACCGGCTCGCGGGACAGATCCTCGAGATTCCCGGTGTCGAGCGAACCAACATGTCGCTGGTGATGCGCGAACTCGTCAGGCAGCGCACGGTGCCACTGCTCGGGAAGATCCTCGGCGACGGACGGTAGACCTGGCTCAGCTCGAGCGGGTGACGAGTTTCGTCACGGCTTTGCGGATCTGCTCGGGGATGGGGACGGGTCGTCGCGTATTCATGTCGACGTACACGTGTGTGAAACGCCCGGTGGCGGCAGCAACGAGCGTGCCGTCGGTCTCCTCGCGGAAGAGGGCGAGTGAGTAGCTGACCGATCGGCGGCCGAGATGGTCGACCGCGAGCCCCACCTGAAGGCGATCGGGGAACGACAGTTCCGCGAGATAGCGGCACGAGGTCTCGGCGACCACGCCGATTGCGTCGAGTTCGCGGATATCCACACCGGTCGTGGTCATGAGCCACCCGTTGACTGCCGAGTCGAAGTACGAATAGTAGGTCACGTTGTCGACGTGGCCGTAGTGATCGTTGTCGGCCCAGCGGGTCTGGACCGGCCACAGCACCGGAAACTGCCCCGGATCGGCTGAGGGTCTCGTCGGCTGGCGATTGGTCACGTCTCGACGATAGTGCTATCCGGACCGCAATTCCGATCAACAGTGCCCACATTGCAGAACCGACACCGAAAAGGGGCGAATCGGGTCCTTTGGCGGCACATCGACCCGGCGCTGCGTGCCATCATTCGGTATGGCCGACCAGAAGGTACTCATCTCCTCCGCCGAACTCGCCGAACGTGTCGACGGCGGTAAACCGCCGATCCTGCTCGATGTGCGCTGGGCCCTCGGAGACCGGCACGGCCGGGAGAACTACCGCGAAGGTCATATCCCGGGTGCGGTGTTCGTCGATCTCGACGTCGAACTGGCCGATCCTCCGTCCCTGGAACTGGGACGGCATCCGTTGCCGGACATCGAACGCCTACAGGAGGAGGCCCGCGGATGGGGGATCTCCGAGGACTCCACGGTGGTGGTCTACGACGCGATCGGCTCGATGGCGGCGGCGCGCGCGTGGTGGCTGCTCGAGTGGGCGGGTGTGCCGGACGTCCGCCTGCTCGACGGCGGGCTGCCCGCGTGGATCGCAGGGGGTCACCCGGTCGCGGCCGGTCCGGGTGCGGAACACCGTCCAGGCACGATCGCTCTCACCGCAGGGCACATGCCGACGATCAGTATCGACGAAGCCGCAGAATTTCCGTCGCACGGGGTGTTACTCGATGCCCGCACCGCGGCGCGCTATCTCGGGAACGAGGAACCTGTGGACTCGCGCGCCGGGCACATCCCGGGCGCGATCAGTGCGCCGACCGCCGGAAATCTCCGTGAGGACGGCACGTTCCGGCCGGTCGATCAGCTCGCCGCCCGGTTCGCGGAACTGGGTGTGACAGCGGACGTGGCCGTGTACTGCGGCTCGGGGGTGAGCGCGGCGCACGAGATCGCGGCGTTGGCCATTGTGGGGATCGAGGCGTCCTTGTTTCCGGGATCGTGGTCGCAGTGGTCCGGAGATGCTCGCCGGGACGTCGCGACGGGTTGACGGAGATGGCGCGGCAAAAATGAATCGGACATAGCCGGAATGTGAACCGCTGTGTACGTTACCTCTGGTGACCTGTACATCCATGACGCGCGTGACGTTCTCGTTCCTGGCCACGGCCGTTGCCGGTGCGATGATCTTCACGCCCATTGCAGCTGCGGCGCCGGTCGATCCGGGAGCGACCGCCGTATCCGACTGTGTTCCCGCCGACTCCGCGGCCGATCTCGGTGCGCTGACCGACCCAGCGGGAATCGAGACCTTCGCCGACGCGCGTGCCCGCATCAGTGCGCTGCGTGAAGTGCTCGCCCGGAGCGACGACTATCGCGGCACGTTCGTCCTCGCGTTCGACGAGATCCTTGCCTTGACCGAGCCGACCCTGAGTTCGGGCGTCTACGACGATCCGGTGTGGGCGGAGAACCTGGCGGTCGAGGTGGTGCGGTTGTACATGACCAACCTGCACGAATACGTCTCCGGAGGCACCCCCGCCCCGCACTGGGCCTCGGCGTTCGCGCTCGCCGAGCAGTGCGACCGGAGCCCGGGCAGGGTGCTCACCGGCGCGATCGTGGCGCACCTGGTGATCGATTTTCCCGAGGCGCTCGTGACGATCGGATCGACACCGGATCACACCCGTGACTTCTACACCTTCGGTGAGGCGCTCGTTGCCGCGGCGCCCGTGATCGCCGACGAATTCGAATACGTCTACGGAACAGATATGGGTCCGTTCTTCACGGGTTGGTTCGTCGGAGATCTCGTCGGCGACACCGCGACCACCACGTTCATGTTCCAGTCTGCGCGAACGGTGGCCTGGGTCAACAACTTCGGTCTGCAGAACCCGGCGACCCGCGACATCACCCGCGCCGAGATGAACCTCGCGGTCGACGCGGCGAGCGTGGTCCTGGACGGACTCGAGGCGATCGGGACCGTGTGAGGATCTCGGCGCGCTAGCTGCGTGAGTACTCGGATGCGCGCCGGATCTGTTCGTCGGTGGGTCTCACACCGGTATAGAGCTCGAACTGCAATGCCGCCTGCAGAGCGATCACCTCGTCGCCGGTGATCGTCGGTACTCCGTGTTCGCGGGCAGTGCGCACGAGCGGGGTGTCGGGTGGCATGGCAACCACGTCGAACACCATCGACGCTGCGACGATGGCGTCGTCGGGGAAGGGCAGGGCCTCGGATTCCGTCCCGCCCCCCGCCATTCCGATGGGCGTGGCATTGACGAGGAGTCCCGGCGTCGTGCCGGTCATGCCGGTGCGCCACGCGTAGCCGTATTTCTGGGCCAGGGCTCTGCCGCTGACCTCGTTGCGCGCGACGACGGTGCCTTCGGCGAAACCGCTGTGGCGCAGGGCTGCGGTGACGGCCTTGGCCATGCCGCCGCTGCCGGCGATCGTGACAGGCAGGGCAGGGTCGACCGCGTGCGCGGCGATCAGGTCCACCACGGCCTGGTAGTCGGTGTTGTAGGCGTGGAGGGCGCCGTCGTCGTTGACGATCGTGTTGACCGACTCGATTGCCCGGGCAGAGTCGTGAAGGACGTCCACGAGTGAGAGCACGGCTTCCTTGAACGGCATGGACACGCCCGCTCCGCGGATGCCCAGGCCGCGGATCCCGGCCACCGCATCACCGATGTCGGTGGGGTGGAACGCCTTGTATACGAAGTCGAGACCGAGTTCCTCGTAGAGGTAGTTGTGGAATCGGGTTCCGATGTTGCTGGGTCTGCCCGAGAGAGAGATGCACAACTGTGTGTCCTTCGAGATGCGCGAGGTCATTGCTCTACCGTAGTCCCGCCCCCTCCGGAATCCTGTTCTCTCAAACGAGAATGATGTATGTTCACGCTATGGGAGACGATCTGGGAGCCGGCGGACTGCGATTCGAGCGCGAAGGCGCGATCGGATGGTGCACCATCGACCGCCCCGCCGCACGCAACGCATTCACCCCGGCCATGTACTACGGCCTCAAACGCGCGGTGAAGCTGGTCAACAGCGACCCCGATCTCGGCGCGCTGATCATCACCGGAGTCGACGATGTCTTCGCACCGGGCGGCGACCTGGGCGGTCGCTCGGAGCCGGGCGACCGCCTTCCGGAAGGGCTCTCCGGTCACGAGGTCGTTCCCTTTCTGACCATCCGCGACAGTCGTGCACCTGTCATCTCGGCCGTCAACGGAATCTGCCAGGCCGGTGGGTTGCTCGTGGCCATGATGTCCGACATCGCGGTGGCCAGCGATCGCGCGACCTTCCGCGTGCCCGAACTTCTGCGCGGAATCCCCGACGCTACCTATGCCGCGGCGCTGCCCGCGCACGTCGGCCTGGCCGCCGCGCGCGATCTGATCCTCTCCGCCCGTAAATTCGATGCGGCCGAGGCATTGCGTCTCGGTGTGATCTCCCGCGTTGTTCCGCACGAGCAGCTACGGGAAGCCGCGCTGACCGCGGCCCGTGAGGTGTTGCAGACCGCGCCGATCGCGCGCGCCCAGGTCAAACGCATGCTCAACGATCGCTACGGACTGTTCGACTACCAGACGATGTTCGGTGCGCTCGAGACATCCCAGGAACCCCGCGAAGGGATGCGGGCGTTCATGGAAAAGCGCGATCCCGCGTGGATCCCGCAGAATCTGCCGTCCGCTTGACGATCACGACTGCGGGCACGTCTCCGCTGCGTCGGTGAGGGCGCCGTGATCCTCCACGGTGATCGGCAACTCGTATCTCAGCGCTACCGTCAGGTACTTGCCTGCGAACCAGCATCGGTAGCCGGTGGCGGGTGGTAGCCACGCGGCGGGAGTGTGATCTCGTTTGGTCATGTTCGCGGCGCCGTCGACGGCAATCAGGTTGTACACCACGTCGTTCGCGAATTGTCGCCGCAACTCGGCAGGCCAGCTCGCGGCACCGTGATCCCACGCTGCCGCGAGCGGATAGATGTGGTCGATGTGCACCGCATTCGCGTGTGCGCGCTGGAAATGCACCCGCGCACCGGTGTACGGGTCGTCGAGTGTTCCGGCAGTGACGATGCAGTTGTCGCTGCCCGGCCGGAACACGACGCCGCGCAGGTCTCGCGCGAGGACGTTGTTGCGAGTGTCGCAGCCGTCGTGCCCGCCCGGTCCGGGGTGTTCGTCGGTCCACGCCTCCCCGAAGACGCACCTGCCGCCGCCTCCACAGTCGCGCTCGTATCCACCGGGGTGCGGCCGCACAGCAACCACCGTCACCGCTTCGAGCAACTCGTCGATCAGGGCGCGCGACGGACTGCCCGGGGCGGGATCCGCCGTCTGTGGCGAAGGGTCGAACCACCAGGACACGATCATTGCGATCACCACCACCGGCACCCACCACTTGGCGTTCCCACCGCGCATCGGGTGATCATGGCAGGTCCGCGTCGGGGTATCGTCTTCGCGCGCTCCATGGATTCACGCGCGCGTCGTGGCGTGAGCACGGACCCATCTACGCGGCAGCGACCCCGACCGCCGGAGCGCAGCGGAGGTCAGCTCTCGGTGGTCAACGGGAAACGTGTCGCGCGGATGGAAGCGACGGTGCGGCCGTCGTGTCCGACGATCCACGAACCACCGGACTGGCGGCACTCGGCGATCCGGTCGTAGACCCTGAGTAGGAAGAAGATCGCTTCCTCGGGACTGGCGGTCGCGGCGAGCCGGTGCGACTCACCATGTTTGGTGCCGTCGAGCCACACCCCGCACTGGCCGTCGAGCCGCAATGTGGTGACGTGGTCCCAGTCGATGAACGCGTACTTCACCTGTTCCCACGGAGTGTGAGCACTGTGCGTCTGCTCGAGAACCTGGATCAGGACGGACATACGCCCATACTCCTCCGCCCACGCGTTCCGATCCAGGGGCCCCGGTCCAGAGGACGCTGAGTCGAGAGCGCTCAGGGCCGGAGTGCTCAACGGACTTTCAAGACCACCTTGCCGCGCGCATGACCGCCTTCGACGAGCGCCAGCGCGCGTCCGGCCTCGTCGAGCGGGAAGGTGTGCTCGATCCTCGGATCGAGCACACCCGATTCGACGAGCGCCGCGATACGTGCGAACACCTCGGTGGTGCGGCGGCGGTCGACGCCCGAACCGCCGAGGTCCGACGCGCGCGCAGGATCGGCGACGCTGATCAGACGTACATCGGGTCCGCATGCGGCAGCCGCGCGTGCCAGGACGTCCCCGCCCACCAGATCGACGATCGCCGTCACCTTCCCCGCGCTCTCACCGGCCGCGACGATCCGCTCTTCGCTGCCGGGGCCGGACTCGATCCAGATACCACCGTTGGCCTCCACCAGGTCTGTCTTGCCTGCACTCGCGACACCGAGCACCGCCGCCCCCTGTACGTGGGCCAGCTGGGTGACGGCGGAGCCGACGCCACCGCCCGCACCGAGCACGAGCACGGTATCTGCGTCGACGATCTCGAGCTGTTCGACGATGTCCAGCGCGGTGCCGGCAGCGACGGGAATGGTCGCGGCGGCGGCAAACGCGAGGCCTTCGGGCTTGTGTGCAGCGCTGTCGGCGTTGAGCACCGTGTACTCGGCGTAACCGCCGAAGCCGGTGGCGGTCGACCCGAATACGGCATCACCGACCACGAAACCCCTTCCGTTCTCACCCACCGCTGTGACAACACCGGACACCTCGCGTCCGAGGACGGCGGGCAAGGTCACCGGAACGGTGTCCTTGCGAGTGCCCGCCCGCACCTTCCAGTCGGCCGGATTCACCCCGGCAGCGTGCACCGCGACGACGAGCTGACCTGGCCCCGGCCGGGGTACTTCCACGTCGAAGACCTGTTGGGTGTCGGGTCCGCCGTATTCCGAGAATCCATACGCAATCGCCATCTTCACAGCCTGCCACTTCGGACGTCGGCGGGGGCTGGCACCATATAGGGATGTTCTTGCACGGGCTCTGGTCACCTGGATCGGGCCTGGTGCTGTGGCGCGAACCGGACGAACCGGCCGCAGCTGCCGTCCCTGCCGTCTCTGCCGACGACGCGGAGCTGCCGTCGGCGCTGCGCAGGTGGACCGACCGGCCGTTCCGGCACCGGGTCGAGCTGACACTGCCCGGCGACACGGAACCGCGCACCCTGCCCGCCGTTGCCATCGCACCGCCGGACGCGGCCGAGCTCCTGCTCGACATCCCACGCCGTGCCGAGGGCATTGCGGGCGACCTGCGATTCCTCGTGCACGTGGCGCGCGGCATCGAACGATGGGCTCAGGCCGGCCGCGTCGCGCCCGAGCTGGTGCGCGCGGAGAAGCAGTGGTGGGCGCGGTGGAGGCTTCTCGGCGGCGAGAAGACGCGGGCGTGGCTTGCGGAGCTCGCTGCGGCGATGCCGCCGGTCCAACGGCAGCTCGGCCGTCCCGTCGCACTACTCGACGACATGTGCGCCGAGCTGACCGACCCGATCGTCCGGGGTCTGCACAGGCCGTCGACGTCTCTGCACCCCCTCGTCGCCGCGCTGGCCGAAGCCACCCCGCACCCGCGCGGCAGTCAACGCATGGCCGATGCTCTCGACGAATGGCGGGCCAGTCTCGCAGGATTCGAACCCGACCTCGTGCTTCGCCTCGTGGAGCCCGATGACGACGATGACGCAGCCGTCGGTGCCGACGCTCTCTGGCGTCTCGAAGTGTGCTTGCGTACGGAGGGGCAGTCGCCGGTTCCGCTGCCGGTGGAATCGACCGACGCGCACCTGCTCCAGATCGGTGTCCGCAAGCTCGGAGCTGCCCTCAACGCGTACCCGCGACTGCAGGACGTCCCGCGCGACCCCGACACACTCGACCTGCTGTTGCCCACCCCGGTCGTGATCGATCTGGTGGAGCACGGCGCGCGCGCACTGCACACAGCCGGTGTGTCGCTGCTGCTGCCGAGGGCGTGGGCCACGGTCGACCCGTCGCTACGCCTGGATGTGCATTCGTCGGTCGCGCCGGTGACCGCCGACGAGAGCTCGGTGGGGATGAACGCGATCGTCTCCTACGAGTGGCAGCTCGCCGTCGGCGACATGCTGCTCACGCATTCCGAGATGGAAGATCTTGTCGCCGCGAACAGCGATCTTGTGAAGTTGCGCGGTAAATGGGTTCGCGCCGACAAGGAGGCGCTCGCGCGCGCCGCCAAGTACGTCAAAGCTCATTCCGAGAAGGACGGGTCGCTCGGTTCACTGTTTGCGCAGTTCACCGGCGATGATCCGCCTCCGGTCGAGGTCACCGACATCGCCGCGACCGGGTGGGTCGAGACCCTGCTCGACGGCCAGGTACATCCGGAGCCGGTGTCGGTGCCGAAGGACCTGCGCACCGAACTGCGCCCCTATCAGCAGCGGGGACTCGACTGGCTCGCGTTCATGACCCGGCTCGGTCTCGGTGCGGTGCTCGCCGACGACATGGGCCTGGGCAAGACCGTGCAGGTTCTCGCGCTGCTCGCGCATGAAAACGAGGTGGCACAGGCGGCCGGTTCGCTGACTGCCGGTTCGCGTACTGCAGGCTCGGCACCGACGTTGCTGGTGTGTCCGATGTCCGTCGTCGGCAACTGGCATCGGGAAGCCGAACGGTTCGTTCCCGGGCTGCGCGTATACGTCCACCACGGCTCCCAGCGTCTGCGTGGCGACGCGCTTGCTGCCGAGGTCGCCGATCACGACCTGGTGATCACCACGTACGCGATCGTGGCGCGCGATAGTGCGCAGCTGGTGGAGTTGTCCTGGCGGCGGATCGTGCTCGACGAAGCTCAGCATGTGAAGAACGCGAGCACCGGACAGTCACGGGCTACCCGCGCGATTCCTGCGGCACATCGCATCGCGCTCACCGGCACCCCGGTCGAGAACCGACTCGAGGAGCTCCGGTCGATCCTCGATTTCGCGAACCCCAGGTTGCTCGGCACCGCCGCTGGTTTCCGGGCGAAGTTCGCGGTGCCGATCGAACGCGACCACGACTCGGCGGCTGCGGCGCGACTGCGCGCCTTGACAGCGCCATTCGTGTTGCGGCGGGTCAAGACCGATCCCGACGTGATCTCCGATCTGCCCGAGAAGTTCGAGCAGACCGTCCGCGCCAACCTCACCGCGGAACAGGCCGCGCTGTACCGGGCTGTCGTCGACGACATGATGCGCAAGATCCGTGACAAGGAGGGAATGGCCCGGAAGGGCGCGGTGCTGGCGGCGCTGACTCGTCTCAAACAGGTGTGCAACCATCCCGCCCACTATCTCGGCGACGGGTCGTCCGTGTTGCGCCGTGGCCGGCACCGGTCGGGCAAACTCGGGTTGATCGAGGACATCGTCGAATCGGTGCTCGCCGACGGTGAGAAGATCCTGTTGTTCACGCAGTTCCGTGAATTCGGCACGCTGATCGCGCCCTATCTCGAGCAGCGGTTCGCCGCAGAGGTGCCGTTCTTGCACGGCGGTGTGCCGAAGGGAAAGCGCGACGACATGGTCGCCCGGTTCCAACAGGAGGACGCGGGTCCACCGATCATGCTGCTGTCGCTCAAGGCAGGCGGCACGGGTCTGAACCTGACGGCTGCCAACCACGTGGTCCACCTGGATCGGTGGTGGAACCCGGCCGTCGAGAACCAGGCGACCGACCGAGCCTTCCGTATCGGGCAACGCCGCAACGTGCAGGTGCGCAAGCTGGTGTGTGTGGGGACAGTCGAAGAACGGATCGATGAAATGCTCACAGGGAAGCAGGAACTCGCCGACCTCGCGGTCGGGGTGGGGGAGAGCTGGATCACCGAACTGTCCACGGATCAGTTGCACTCGCTGCTGACCCTCGGTGCCGACGCGGTGGGTGACTGATGGCGGGCCGGAAGAATGCGGGGCAGTACGGCGTCGCCGGACCGGCGGTGCACGGCGTCGAGGCGCGCACCAAACGTGGTGCGATCGGCCGCAGCTGGTGGTCGAAGGAATTGATCACGGCGATGGAACAGGTGGCCGACAAGGGGCGGCTGACCCGGGGGCGGGCGTACGCGCGCTCGGGTCAAGTGGTGTCGATGCGACTCGAACCCGGCGCGGCGATCGGCGAGGTGCAGGGCAGTCAGCTGCGCCCCTTCACGTCCACCGTCACGGTGCGCACACTGTCCGAGGATGCCGTCGGTGAGCTGATCGAGCAGGTGCGTTCGTCGCCCGGGCTACTCGCGCGCCTGGCCGGGGGAGTGCTCCCCGAAGAACTCGGACCGTTGCTGCTGCCCCGCCGCGCGGGCGAACTCGACTTCGACTGCACGTGCCCCGACGACGGCTGGCCGTGCAAGCACGCGGCGGCGGTGGCATTCCTGTTGGCCGAACACATCGATGAGAATCCCTTGTCGGTCCTGAGGCTGCGCGGGGTCGACCTGTCGATGCTCATCGGCGGGGTGGAGGAAGAGGCGCCCGACGACGGCGACTTCTACGGCGACGACACCGAACTACCGGAGCTGCCGGTCGAGCGCTTCCGGCCGGCCCTCGACGACCTGGATCCGATGTTGTTGCGCCGCGCGTTGCGAGCTGGCGGAACCGATGAAGCCGTGGTGATCCGGGGTATGTCCGACCTCGGGGATCTGTACCGTCGTTTGCGCTGATCTGCTGCTCGGCTCGCGGTGGTCCGGAATGTGACGGTAGACATACATGGACTTCCAACTATAGGATGGTCGAAGACTTCCGGGTGTGGTCTGCGGCTGCGCCTAGGTCATCGACACAACTATCTCAAAGGACTGGTCGACATGAGCGTTCGAGAACTCACCCATTTCATCGGCGGCGAGCATGTCGCCGGGACGTCCGGACGATTCGGGGACGTCTTCGAACCCAGCACCGGTGAAGTCCAGGCACGCGTCCCGCTCGCCACGAAGGCGGAGGTCGAGGCCGCCATCACGAACGCCGAAGAGGCGCAGAAGGAATGGGGCTCGTGGAACCCGCAGAAGCGGGTCCGTGTGCTGATGCGATTCGTCCAACTCGTGCAGGACAACATGGACGAACTCGCTGCGCTGCTCTCGAGCGAGCACGGCAAGACCATCCCCGATGCGCGCGGCGACGTCCAGCGAGGGCTCGAAGTCATCGAGGTCTGCCTCGGTGCAGCACACATGCTCAAGGGTGAATTCACCGACTCCGCCGGCACCGGCATCGACGTCTACTCGATGCGCCAACCCCTCGGTGTCGTCGCAGGCATCACCCCGTTCAACTTTCCCGCGATGATCCCGCTGTGGAAGGCCGGCCCGGCCCTCGCCAGTGGCAATGCGTTCGTCCTCAAGCCTTCCGAGCGTGACCCCTCGGTGCCGCTGCGTCTGGCGGAACTGTTCCTCGAAGCGGGCCTGCCCGCCGGGGTGTTCAACGTCGTCAACGGCGACAAGGAATCCGTCGACGTCCTGCTCGAAGATCCGCGCATCAAGGCCGTCGGGTTCGTCGGGTCCACGCCGATCGCGCAGGACATCTACGAGACCGCCGCGAAGAACGGCAAGCGCGCCCAGTGCTTCGGCGGCGCCAAGAACCACGCGATCATCATGCCCGACGCCGACATGGACCAGGTCGCTGATGCGCTCGTCGGCGCCGCGTACGGGGCCGCAGGCGAACGCTGCATGGCCTTGTCCGTCGCGGTGCCCGTCGGTGAGGAGACCGCGGACCGGCTCGTCGCCAAGCTCACCGAACGTATCGCCGATCTGCGCGTCGGTCCCGGTACCGACGAGAAGGCCGACTTCGGTCCGCTCGTGACGGCCGCCGCACGCGACCGCGTCCACGGCTACATCGCCAAGGGCGTCGAGGAAGGTGCCGAGCTCGTCGTCGACGGTCGTGATTTCGTCCTCGCGGGTCACGAGAACGGCTTCTTCTCCGGCCCCACCCTGTTCGACAAGGTCACCCCCGGTATGTCGATCTACCTCGAAGAGATCTTCGGGCCCGTCCTGACAGTCGTACGCGCCGCCGACTACGAGGAAGCATTGCGTCTGCCCACCGAACACGAATACGGCAACGGCGTTGCGATCTTCACCCGCGACGGCGACACCGCCCGCGACTTCACTCGCCGCGTCGAGGTCGGCATGGTCGGCGTCAACGTCCCGATCCCCGTCCCGATCGCGTACTACACATTCGGCGGCTGGAAGGCATCCGGCTTCGGCGACCTCAACCAGCACGGCCCCGATGCTTTCCGCTTCTACACCAAGACCAAGACCGTCACGCAGCGCTTCCCCTCCGGTGTCAAGGAGGGCGACCTCGAGGGTGCCCACGGGGGCGACACCGACCACTTCGTCATCCCGACCATGGACTAGGCGGCATCGACAATGTTCGCACTCACCGACGACGACCGGGCCATCCGCGACACCGCCCGCGACTTCGCCACCGAGTACCTGGCCCCGAACGCGGTCGAATGGGATCAGGAGAAGCACTTCCCGGTGGACGTGCTGCGCAAGGCCGCAGCACTCGGCATGGGCGGAATCTACATCCGTGAGGACGTCGGCGGATCCGGGCTGCGACGCCTCGACTCCGTCCGCATCTTCGAGGAACTCGCCAAGGGTTGCCCGTCGATCGCCGCCTACATCTCCATCCACAACATGGTGGCGTGGATGATCGACAAGTACGGCAACGACGAGCAACGGCGCCGCTGGCTGCCGAGCCTGTGCTCGATGGAACACCTCGGCAGCTACTGCCTCACCGAGCCGGGTGCCGGTTCGGATGCTGCCGCCCTGAGTACCAGGGCGGTGCGTGACGGCGACGAATACGTACTCAACGGCGTCAAGCAGTTCATCTCGGGCGCGGGCACATCCGACGTATACGTGGTGATGGCCCGCACCGGCGACACCGGCGCGCGCGGAATCTCCGCGTTCGTCATCCCGAAGGACACACCGGGTCTGTCGTTCGGTGCCAACGAGAAGAAGATGGGCTGGAACGCTCAGCCCACCCGTCAGGTGATCTTCGAAGACGCCCGCGTCCCCGCCGAGAATCTCCTCGGCGAGGAAGGTGGCGGCTTCCGGATCGCGATGCACGGACTCAACGGCGGACGCTTGAATATCGCCGCGTGCTCGGTCGGTGGCGGCCAGACCGCCCTCGACCGCACGGTCGCGTACCTCGCCGAGCGCAAGGCGTTCGGCGAGCGGCTGCTCGAGTCGCAGGCACTGCAGTTCCGGCTCGCCGACATGCGCACCGAACTCGAAGCCGCACGCACCCTGTTGTGGCGGGCCGCCGACGCCCTCGACACCGAGGCCGCCGACGTCGTGGAACTCTGTGCGATGGCGAAGCGGTTCGCGACCGACGCGGGTTTCGCCGCGGCGAACGAGGCCCTGCAGTTGCACGGCGGATACGGTTACCTTGCCGAGTACGGGATCGAGAAGATCGTGCGAGATCTGCGCGTTCACCAGATCCTGGAAGGAACCAACGAGATCATGCGGCTGGTCATCGCGCGCAGCGTGGTGGCGGCGGCGCAGACAGGAGCGGCATGACGGGGAACGAACCCGAAATCCTCATCGAGGCGAAGAACGGGCTCGGCCGGATCACTCTGAACCGGCCCAAGGCGATCAACGCACTCAACCACACCATGGTCCAGGCGATGGCCGAGGCGCTGCTCGAGTGGTCCACCGACGACACGATCCGTGCCGTCGTGGTCGCCGGTGCGGGCGAACGTGGCCTGTGCGCCGGCGGCGACATCGTCGCGATCTATCACGACGCGAAGGACGGCGGCACCGGCACACAGGACTTCTGGCGTGACGAGTACGTCCTCAATGCCGCGATCGGTCGCTACTCGAAGCCGTACGTCGTGATCATGGACGGCATCGTGATGGGCGGCGGCATCGGAATCTCGGCGCACGGCAACGTGCGGATCGTCACCGAACGCTCCTCTCTTGCAATGCCCGAGGTCGGAATCGGGTTCGTTCCCGATGTCGGTGGCACCTACCTGCTCTCCCGTGCACCGGGTGAACTCGGCACCCATATCGCCCTGACCACGGGACGGATGAAGGCCGGCGACGCGATCGCACTCGGATTCGCCGACCACTTCGTTCCGTCCGAGACGCTCGACAAGTTCGGCGCCGCACTCGAATCCGGTTCGGTCGACGACGCGCTTGCCGAATATGCACGGCCCGCACCGGAATCGGACCTGCTCGCGCAGCAGAGCTGGATCGACGCGGCGTACTCCGCCGACACCGTCGAGGAGATCGTCGAACGGCTTCGCGCCAGTGACGTTCCCGAAGCGCAGGCGACGGCCGAGACGATCCTCGGCAAGTCGCCCGCCGCGCTGAAGGCCACGCTGCGGTCGTTGCGGCACGCCCGGCAGCTCGGCTCCCTCGAAGAGGTCCTCGACGAGGAGTACCGCGTGTCGCTCGCGTCGTTGAAATCGCACGATCTCGTCGAGGGTATCCGCGCGCAGGTGGTGGACAAGGACCGCAACCCCGCGTGGTCCCCGGCGACCCTCGCCGACGTCACCGCTGCCGACGTCGACGCGTACTTCCAGCCGCTCGGCGATCTCGAACTCGGGCTCGCCGCCGACGAAGGAGATCGATAGATGAGCACTCTCCCCAGCGTGGCTTTCCTCGGCCTCGGGCACATGGGCGGCCCGATGGCCGCGAACCTGGTGAAGGCCGGCTATTCCGTGACCGGGTTCGATCCGGTCCCCGCCGCGCAGGAACAGGCCACCAGGGACGGCCTCGCCGTCGTCGCCTCGGCGGTCGAGGCCGTGGGCAGTGCGGACGTCGTCGTCACCATGCTGCCCAACGGCAAGCTCGTGCTGGACCTCTACGACGAGATCCTGTCCACCGCGAAGGCCGACACCCTGTTCGTCGACAGCTCCACCATCGACGTCGCAGATGCTCGTGAGGCCGCGTCCCGCGCGCAGGCGGCAGGGCATCGTGCCATCGACGCGCCCGTGTCCGGCGGTGTGGCCGGTGCGACCGCGGGCACTCTCGCGTTCATGGTCGGTGGCTCCGAGGCGGATTTCGGCTCGGCTGCGCCGCTGCTCGAGGTCATGGGTCGCAAGGTCGTGCACTGCGGCGGCGCGGGCAACGGCCAGGCCGCGAAGATCTGCAACAACATGATCCTGGGCGTGTCGATGATCGCGATCAGCGAGGCATTCGTGCTCGGCGAGAAGCTCGGCCTCGACAACCAGGCCTTGTTCGACGTCGCGTCCAACGCGTCGGGTCAGTGCTGGGCGCTCACGAGCAACTGCCCGGTGCCCGGTCCGGTGCCGACGACACCCGCCAACAACGACTACCAACCCGGATTCGCCGTCGCGCTCATGGACAAGGACCTCGGTCTGGCCTCGAATGCGGTGCGCACCAACGGTGTCGATGCCGAACTCGGGTTGCGCGCGGCGGAGCTCTACCACCGGTTCAACGAGGGTGGCGGTGGTGGTCTCGACTTCTCTGCGATCATCAACGACATCCGTACCCGTTCGACAGAAGAGGACAGCAAGTGAGCGAGTTCGAGACCATCCTGGTCGACCGTAAGGGCCGCGTCGGCATCATCACGCTCGACCGGCCCAAGGCGCTCAATGCCCTCAACAGCCAGTTGATGCACGAGGTCGTGGCGGCCGTCGAGGAGTTCGACGCCGACGCCGAGATCGGGGCGATCCTGCTCGCCGGTTCGGAGAAGGCCTTCGCCGCCGGCGCCGATATCAAGGAGATGGCCCCCAAGACGTTCAGTGAGGTCTATGCGGAGGATTTCTTCTCCGAGTGGGACCGCCTGTCTGCGGCACGCACCCCGATCGTCGCCGCGGTCTCCGGATTCGCGCTCGGTGGCGGCTGCGAGCTCGCGATGCTGTGCGACTTCATCATCGCCTCCGATACCGCGAAGTTCGGGCAGCCCGAGATCAAGCTCGGCGTCATCCCGGGTATCGGTGGCTCGCAGCGCCTGACCCGTGCCGTGGGCAAGGCCAAGGCGATGGAGATGATCCTGACCGGCCGCAACATGGACGCCGAGGAAGCCGAACGGGCGGGGCTGGTGTCTCGGATCGTGCCGGTGGCCGAGCTGTTCGACGCCGCGCTCGAGACGGCGACGACCATCGCCTCGATGTCGTTGCCCGTCGCGATCATGGCCAAGGAAGCGGTGAACCGTGCGTTCGAGACCACACTCGCCGAGGGTGTGAAATTCGAACGCCGCGTGTTCCATTCGACGTTCGCCACCGCCGACCAGAAAGAAGGCATGGCCGCGTTCGTCGAGAAGCGCGCACCGGAGTTCAAGAACGCCTGACCGAGCGAGTTCGGTAGAGACGAGTGAGGGCCGCCCCGACCGGGGCGGCCCTCACTGTTCGTTCACCACTTCGTCGGTGCGCCGCCCGTGTCGAAATCTCCTGCGTCATGGCGCATCACGGACAGAATTCGGAGCAGTTCGTCGAGGTCTGCTTCCGGGATGCCCGGACGCGCGAACACCTCGGCATTGAGCTTCTCGGTCGCTTCGATGGCGAGCGCGCGCCCCGCGTCGGTCAATTCGATCAACGTGGCGCGACGATCACTCGGGTGTGGAGTACGTCGAACGAGGCCGGCGGTCTCGAGCCGGTCGACGGCGTTGGTGACGCTGGTCGGGTGCACCTGCAGGCGTGCGCTCGCCTTGGCCATCGGAAGCGCTCCCGACTTCGTGAAGTGCAGCAACGTCAGCAGCTCGTAGCGTGCGAAGGTCAGGCCGAACGGCTTGAGGACCTCTTCGACGCGGGCGATCATGATCTGCTGTGCCCGCATCACCGAGGTCACGGCGGCCATGCCGTCGGCGACCTCGCCCCAGCCGTGGAGGGTCCACTGGCGGTGGGCTTCGGCGATGGGGTCGAGCGGAAGTGGTGCGGGCATGCCCCGATCATCCCACGCCGGAACACTCGTCAGGCGAACTGCTCCTCGAGGTGGTCGAGAAATGCCATCGACTCGTCGTAGTCGGCGCGAATCGCCCAGTACGGGATGTCGTAGACGTTCCCGGCCTGGAACGCGGGAAGGCCGGCGTACACGGGGTTCTCCGACAGTTCCGCCGCGCTCGGGCCGGGCCCGTTGAAGCCGGTGACGAACACCGTCGGGGTGGTCAGCACCTGTCCGATCGTTTCGAGCGAGGACTCGAACATATCGCCGCCGGTTGTGTAGGGCTCGGCGCCGCTGTTCGCGAACACGGGAGCCGGCTCGAATCCGAGCTCGGCGAGTTCCGCAGGCAGGCCCATGTCTTCGATGAGCACATAGGGCGTGCCATCGGAAGTGATAGCGAGATAGGAGACCGGGTTGGGCGGCAGGGTGAGTGCGTCCGCCACCTCCACCTTGCGGTCCTCATAGGCCTGAGTCAGGTCGTCCAGCACTTCGGGCTTGTCGAACACATCGTTGGCAAGGAAACCGAACTGCTGCTGCCAGGTCTGGAACTCCTTGTCGACCAGCACCGTCGGAGCGACCGTCGAGAGGTCGTCGTAGGCTTCGGTGGCCTGCAGGTAGGGAAAACCGATTCCTCCGGCGATGATGAGATCCGGTTGTATCGCCGCGACTGCCTCGACGTCGAAACCGTCCACGGTCCAGGGAAGGAATTCTGTTCCGGCCGCTTCGGCGTCCTCCGCCCAGAATTCGGAGAAGGTGCCGGATGCCTGGTTCGCATCTTCGGGTGTGACGCCGACGACGGGAACATCGAGGTGATAGAGGTAGCCGGCCAGCGCGTAGTTCAGTACGACGACGCGTTGCGCGTCCGCCGGAATCTCCACCTCGCCCATGGGCGTTGCCACAGCGCGGGTCTCCTGCGCCGAGCTCTGCTCTTCAGAACTCGTCTCGGCGGCGGTTCCGGAATCCTGTGCGCAGGCTGTCAACGCAAACGCTGTGAGTACAGCGGCGCACAGCGGGATGATTCTTCTTCGACGCGACACGTGCACGACACCTCCTGAGCGCGGAGTCTCCGCGAGAAGGCCAGGCTAACCGAAGTGCCCATGGGATGCACCACCCCGGTCCCACTGGAGGAGGCGCGGGCGCGCGGGCGTATACCCGCCGGCCCCGAAACCGCGCTCGGTGACGTGCAGGTGTTGTCCCGGTGAACGGAGGATGCACGCACGGTGACGATCATCTGCGCACGTCAGACGTGAAATTGTCCGGGTTACAGTACGCGGGTGCACATCTTGTTCGTCTGTAGCGGGAACGTGTGCCGCTCGGTGATTGCAGAGCGGCTCACGCTCGCGTACGCCACAGAACGACGGATCGGTGACCTCACCGCAGAGAGTGCAGGGACGCGGGCACTCGTCGGTTTCCCGATCGAACCGCGTGCTGCCGCGGTGATCGAGGGACTGGGCGGCGTCGTGACCGAACGGCGAGCACGCCGGGTCGACGCGGACATGATCGCACGGGCAGAGCTGGTGCTCACCATGACCGAGGACCAGCGCGACCGGGTCGCCACGCTGGCAGCAGGGTCATCGATGAAGTCGTTCACTCTCACCGAGGCGCACCGGATCGCCGTCGTGACCGGAGCCGACACCGTTGCCCGGCTCGACGCCTACCGGTCCACCAGCGATACCGAGGGAATTCCGGGGATCCCCGACCCGGTGGGGCTGTCGGAGCGAAAATTTGTCGAGACGGGCGACCGCATCGCTGCGGATCTGTTTCCGTTGCTCGACATCCTCACCACGCGCCACGCCGGGAACGATCCGGCTCTCGCCGGGTGGCGCGTTCACCGGTATGCGTAGTCGGGAAAACGTTCGTCGACGTCCTCGGCGCGCAACCCGAACTCCTCGAGGGTGTACCGGTGCGCGGGCTTGCGTGCTCCGCTGCGGCTCTCCGCGTGCATCGATGCCATCGCACGCTCCGCATCGGCGCTGAGATCGGTGCCGAGCCGGTCGTAGATGCCCCCGACCGTAGCCAGCGGATCAGCGACGAAGTCCCGGTAATCGACGTCGACGAACTGTGCGCGGTCGTGTCGCGTGCGAGCCTCGGTGAATGTCGTGTAACCCCGTGCCCACAGATCGAGTTGGCTGCGGCCGATGGTGTCGCCGACGAACGTCTCCGACCATCCGGCGGTCGCCTGGGCGGCAAGGCTGCAGACGGACGGAATGACGGTGCGCGGGTCGCGGTGGGTGACCACGACGAGGGCATCCGGATAGACAGTGAGCAATTCGTCGAGGGCGAAGAGATGGCTGGGGTTCTTCAACACCCACCGCTTGTCGGCGTCGGGCAGGCCGATCAGCTGGAGATTGCGGCGGTGACGCGCATACGCCCCCGTCCAGTCGCGACCTGCCAGCCACTGCGAGTAGCTCGGCAGGTGGGCGAGGGATTCGTACGAGATCGACAGGAACGACTGACGTAGCAGTTGCCAGCATTCCTCGACCTCCGCCGCCGACATGAAATGCACCCCCATGAACTCCGGGTGCTCGATGTGATGCTGGGAGAACGCCGCCTCGACCCCGGCGAAAACCGGGTTGTCGGCCCATGTCTCGCGGGGCGGGCGCGGTTGCGGCATCTCCGTCAGCCACATCTCGAGACCCTGGTGGGCAGGGTCGGCGGTGAGCAGCCGATGCAGCGCGGTGGTGCCGGTGCGAGGCAGGCCGGTGACGAAGACCGGTCGCGTGATCTCGACGTCCGCGTGCGCGGGGTGCTGTGCCCACGCCGCCTCGGACAACAGCCTCGCGACGAGGGCTCCGCGAAGGAACACCCGCGACATCTTGCTGCCGAGCGGGGTGAGTTTCTCGTCGCGCTCGTACGACTCGAGCAGGACGCTGAGCGCCTCGCTGTAGTTGTCGCTCCCGAAATCGGTCAGGCCCGTCAGGCGAGTGGCGGATTCGTGGAGCGATTCGGCAGTGCCGATCGTGGTGCGTTCCGTCATGATCAGTCCCCGTCAGTGGTGGTATTCGCCGCAATTGACGTCGAGGCACTGCCCGGTGATCGCCGACGCCATCGGTGACGCCAGGAAGATCACTGCGTCGGCGATGTCCTCGACAGTGGGCAGTCGCTTCAGGTCGCTTGCCGCTGCGGTGTGCTCGTAGATCTGGTCGACGGTCATGCCGTACTTCTCGGCCTGATGCTCGAAGTAACCGCGGAGGATCGGGCCCCAGATGTATCCGGGGGCAACGGAATTGACGCGGATCCCTTGCGGTCCGAGTTCCGTCGCGAGCGACTGTGACGCTGCGAGGAGAGCGGATTTGGCAAGCTTGTAGCTGCCGTAGCGCTCCTGGGAATGTCGCAGAACCATCGAATTGACGTTCACCACAGACCCCTTCGAGAGTCCGAGGGAATCGGTGAACAGCCGGGTCAGGCGCAGTGCGCCGAGCACGGTCAACTCGACGCTGTCGCGGATATGTTGAAAATCGGTGCGCGCCAACGGTTTCATTGCAGGGATGGAGAATGCGTTGTTCACCAGGGTGTCGACCCGCCCGAACTCCTGTACGGCGACCTCGGCGAGGTGGGCGGCCGAGTCGTCATCGGTGATGTCGGTGGGTACGGTCACCGCGCGACGACCGAGCGCGGTGACCTCGGCTGCGACCTGTTCGAGCCGCTCCCGGGTTCTGGCGGCCAGAACGACATCGGCGCCGTGCTCGGCACACCGCACCGCGAGGGTACGGCCGAGACCGGGGCCGACACCCGAGATGACGACCACCCGGTCACGAAGGAGGGCTGCGGGGGCGCTCATGCGAGCATCCGATCTGCCACACCGGCCTGGCGCGCGGCGATGCGCAGCGCCCAGTCCGCCGGCGTGATGCGGTTCGACGGGTGGAAGGGAAGCAGTTCGGCAACGCGGTCGAACGCGACGACCTCGGCGACCGGTCCCTCGCCTGGTTCGGGGTGGCGGTCGAGACGTTGCCACCGGAACTGCAGGATTCCGCGCTCGTGACCGACGGTCTCGACCCAGTTGGTCACCTCCGGATTGCGATGCGAGACGACGATCCGGACCTTCCCGTCGGGGTCGACCTGCGCCTGGGAGTTGTTGAGCGAGGTCTGGTGGCCTGTGTAGTCGAGCGAGACATACCAGAGGCTGCCGAGCTGGAAGCCCAGGTAGGGAGCGTCGGAGGCGGGCAGGGTGATGATCATCGCCTCGTCGTCGGACAGCTCGAAGTGCCCGACCGACGAGTACTGGGTGTCGAGGCCGCCGGGAGTGCGACGCGGTTCGGTGAGGGTGTTGACGGGAAGGTCCAGGTAGAACCACTGCGGGAACTGCAGCCATGTCTTCACACGAGACACCAGGGCCCGGGCCGCGCGGTCGTACCGTCGCGTGACGTCGTCGCGAGTGGGGGCGGGTGCGGGCGTACCCAGGGTGTCGAGCCGATCGATGCGGAGCGTCCCGCGACGCTGGGACCAGTCGCTGTACACCTCCCGGACGACGAGCTGCGACGAACCGGGCGCGAGGTGGAAGTAGTTGCGGGTGGGATCCGCGGAGCCGGGTCCGAACCGGACCTCGAAGGTGTTGTCGTCGGCGATGGTGATCGCGCGATCGTCGAACGCGGTCACATTGCCGGGCACGTTCGCGTCGGTGTAATTTCCGGCCATCACCTGGAAGCTCAGATCGCAGGTGGTGCCACGACGTCCGGTGACGACGTACTCGGCATTGTCGCGCACCGCGGCGCCCCAATACAGCGTGTCGGGATTGTCGAGACCCATCTTGGCGTAGGGGCCGGTGCCGGTGATGAAGGTCGGATGAGTGCTGCTGTGCGCGAACGCCGCGTGGACGCACGCAGAGATCCCCCCAGCCAGGTATTCGTAGCCCTCGGTCAGGTCCTGTTCGGTGCGGATGTGCGGTGCTGTGGCCACGAGTTTCTCTGCTTCGGCGATGGCCGTTGTCAATGGATCGGTGAGCACGCGCGTCTCCTGAAGGTCCGAATGTGTACCGCTGTGGGAGCTTCTTCCGGAGCCGACAATAGAACGTGTTCTAGGGCATGGTCAACGGTCGAACATCCGGCGGAGCAGGAACCGTGGTTTTGTGAGTGCATGACCGACGACGCAACCCTGGCCACCGAGATCGCCGCGGGCGCAGGAGAACTGTTGCTGACACTCCGCGCAGCCGCACCGTACGAGCACTATGGACGAGAACTCGGACGGCGCGGCGATCACGCGGCGAATGCGTTCATCCTCGAGCGGCTCGCGGCCGAACGACCCGGCGACCTGGTGCTCTCGGAAGAATCCGCCGACGATGCGGCGCGCGTCGACGCGGAACGGGTGTGGATCATCGATCCGCTCGACGGCTCGAAAGAGTACGGTCGGCCCGGCTACATCGACTGGGCGGTCCACGTTGCGTTGTGGCAGTCGGGGAAGGGTCTCACCGATGCGGCCGTCGCGCAGCCCGCCATCGGGGCGGTGTACTCGACGAGCGATGAGCCGGCTCTCGCCCACGAACCCCTCGGGCGGTACCGTCCCTCCATCGTCATCAGCGGCAGCCGCCCGCCCGCGTTCATCCGCGACGTTGCGCGCAAGGTCGGAGCCGATCTCGTACCGATGGGTTCCGCAGGGGCGAAGGCGATGGCTGTGGTGCGGGGTGAGGCCGACGCGTACGTCCATGCCGGGGGCCAGTGGGAATGGGATTCGGCGGCGCCCGTCGCGGTCGCGCAGGCAGCGGGGATGTTCTGCGCACGGATCGACGGCAGCCCGCTCGAATACAACCGGCCCCACCCGTACCTGCCGGATCTGGTGATCTGCCGTGCGGACTGGGCGCCGGCGCTCATGGCGGCCGTGTCCGAACACACGGATGCGCCCACCGACAGCGCGCGGGTGGCTATGGCACGCGCCTACATTCACTCGCTGATCAGCCACGATGCGTCACACGTGCGGCTCGCCGAAGACGCGTGGCGCGTCGAGAACGGTCAGCGCACCGGCAACAGCGGAATCGAGATACGCGACCGCCTCGAAAACGGTGCGGAGTACCGACAACTTCGCCGGGTGCGGGACCTGACGTTCCACGAGTGGCACCACGACGTCGTCGCGCGTTTCCTGCTGGACATCACCTCCGGTCCGAACGAGGTGACCACCGTGTCGATCACAGAACACTTCGATATCCCGGCGGGGGACATCCGGTCGATCGTCGCGATCATCGAGCCGTTGCCTTCTGGTGAACACACATGAGCTAGCCCTGTCTGCTTCTTCATCAGGCAGCCGCACCTTCCGGGCGCCTTGCCGGCCCCTGCGCCGTCCACCCGTCCGGGACCTCGAACCGAGCCATCGGGAACTCGCCTCGACCAGGCTGTCCTGCGTGGTGGCGGTGACCGCCTTGTGGAACACGTTCGATCATGTGTGTTCGCATTTGTTCACAGAATGTCGAGCAGTTCATAACCCTGTCCGGCAAAGAGTTGAACCTTTGAGCTAGTTTCGAAATGAGACGAATAGTGAGCAAAGCAATACAGAATCAGAATCAGGCGGTGCCATGACAGCTTCACTCGATATCGGCGATGGAATACACGCGATCTCCGTTCCCGTTGCGGACCTTCCGGTCGGCGACACTCAGGTCTACGCGGTGGAATCCCCACGCGGCGTGGTCCTGATCGACGCCGGCTGGAACAACGACACATCCTGGAGCGCGCTGCAACAGGGCCTCGCGACCGCGGGGCTGTCCGTGGCCGACGTCGAAGGCGTCGTCGTCACCCACTTCCATCCCGACCATGTCGGCCTGACCGCCCGGCTCCGGGAGGCTTCCGGATGCTGGGTGGGCATGCACGAAGCCGACTTCGAGCAACTCGGCCACATGATGTCCGACCTGGACTGGACCGACCGTGCCGTCGAACAGTGGCGTATAGCCGGGGCTCCGCCGGAACAGATCGAGGAGTACCTCGCCGACTCCGGGAAAGGTGAGGGCAAACCGGAGGCTGAGCCCGATCGCACACTCACCGACGGCGAGGTCATCCCGCTCGCAGGACGAACGCTCCGCACCGTGTTCACCCCCGGCCACACCCCCGGCCACGCGTGTTTCTACATCGAAGAACACGAGATCCTGTTCAGCGGCGACCACGTGCTGGCCAAGACCACACCGCACGTCGGTGAATTCGATTTCCCCGTCGCCGAACGCGATGCACTCGGCGAGTTCCTCGCTTCGCTCGACGCGGTCGGAAAGCTCCCCGCGAAGCGAACACTTCCCGCGCACCGGCAACCCATCGATGACCTCGCGGCCAGGACGACAGCGCTCATCGAACACCACGAAGAGCGACTCGACGACCTGTACGACTCACTCGGCGACGAAGGGCTCACGCTGTGGGAGGCCACGTCCCGCATGAAGTGGTACCGGCCGTGGGGCGAGACCCCTGCGCGCGGCAAGCAGATGGCGATGTCGGAGGGGTCCGCACACCTGCGGCACCTCATCCAGCGGGGGCGCGCCCGGCTCGTGCCCGGCAGCCATCCCGCACGCTTCGTGCGCATCTGAGCACCCCCGGAAACGACGTCACCCCCCGCTTCGCGAACGAAGCGGGGGGTGACGTGGTGCCCTCGGCAGGATTCGAACCTGCGACTTCTTGCTCCGGAGGCAAGCGCTCTATCCCCTGAGCTACGAGGGCAATCCGGGCCCGCCGGGTGACCAGCGGTGCGGGAGCCAGCCTAGCGCATTGTCGGCGCAACACCACATCGGCTGGTCAGAGCCGGTTTACGGGTCCGGACGAGTTCGCTCGGACCTGTTGTCAGTTCATCGGGAGCGGCTCGGCGCCGCGCTCGGCGAGCATCGACGTCATCAGCTGCGACTCGCTTGTCTGCGTGTCGACCATCTTCTGGGCGAGGCCCCGCACGACGGATTCACTCGCGTACTGCGCGCCGTATTCCATCATCGGCAGTCCGCCCTCGTGGTGGCGCAGCATCAGCTGCAGGAACAGCACGTCCTGCTCGACACCGGTCGCCGCACGCAGGTTCGCGAGATCCTCGGACGAGGCCATCCCCGGCATCATCGTCATCCCCGCGGACCCCGTCATGTTCTCGGAGTCGTCGTGCTCGTCGGAGGTGGCCCCGTGCGAATGACCACCGTGGTCGCTCATCCATGCCATGTACGGGCCCGACGGCAGCGGAGGCTGCCCCCACATCGTGAGCCAGCCCTCCATCTGCCCGACCTGATTCTGCTGGGTCGTGAGGATGTCGTAGGCGAGGTTGCGCACGTACTGGTCCTGCGAGCTCGTCACCGCGATCGCCGCCATCTCGATCGCCTGGTTGTGATGCACGGTCATGTCCTGGCAGAAACCGACATCGACCGAACCGGCCGTCGGATCCGCCGGCCTCGAGTCCTCCAGGGGGATCCGGGCCAGGAATCCGAGAAGGAAGCCGACCGCCAGCACGGCGACAGCGGCGAGCACCAGCAGCGTCCGGCGGTTTCCGATCCCGGGTGTGGGATCGGCCGAGTCGCGCGACAGATCGTCCGAGGCGCTCATCGTCAGTTCCCGGCCGGGGCCTGCATGTCAGCGGGAACCTGCTCGGTGCCGTCGACGGCGCCGCCGTCCATCGGCACCGCGTCGGGGCCGGGCGCGGACGCGTCGAACGGAGGCGGGTTCGCCGGATCGAAGGACGACGGCAGCGTCGAGCAGCTCGCACCGACCTCGGGGTAGGCGTACCGGTTCAGGCGCAACGCTTCGATGAAGTGGTCGATCCGCTCGTCATCGACACTGTCGACCTTGAGCTGATGACCCCACGACTGCAACGAGATCGGTGCGTCGAGCCCGGGGTACGGCGACATCGACATGTACGTGCGACCGTCGACCTTCGCTTCGAGAGCCGAAACCGTTGCGTCGTCGACCAGGTCGGGGTTGTAGGCGATCCACACGGCGCCGTGCTCGAGGGAGTGGACCATGTTCTCGGTCCGCACGGGCTGGTCGTACACGGTTCCTGTGCACGTGGCCCAGATCGCGTCGTGAGGTCCGCCGAACGGCGGACTCTGGTCGTAGGCGACCCGCTGGGTCGGGGCGACGTGCTGGCCCGCCGGGTACTCGACTTTCACGACACCGTCGATAGCGGTCGACGGATCCTGATTCTCTTCCGTCGGTGCCCACGCCGACAGTTCCTGCTGGTTCTGGTACCGCGGAATGATGCTGACCGCGATCACCGCGACCAGCGCGACGACGGCGATGATGCCACCGATCGTCACCCACGGAATCTGACGCTGCTTCGGGAGGCCCTTGGCCCCGCCGCTGTTCTTCTTGGCGGCCTGGATGGCCTTCGACGATTTGGCGCCGGTGTTCTTCTTACCGGAACTGCCGTTGCTCGGACCGCTGGGCATCGCTGGGTGCTCTTTCTACGGATGGACAGGCGAACGTGCGCACCATCGGGTACGCACACATCGTCAACTCTACGGGCGTCGGGAGCGGGGGAGCGTCCACGCCTTCACCCCCCAGCCAATAGGATGAACACCTGTGACTCCTGCCGATCTTGCCGAATTGCTCCACGGAACCGCTGCGAGAGTGCTCGCCGACCGTGACCTCGACGCGTCAGTACTGCCCGCAACCCTCACCGTCGAGCGACCCCGCAACCCCGAGCACGGCGACTACGCAACCAATGTCGCGATGCAGGTTGCCAAGAAGGTCGGCGTGAATCCTCGCGATCTCGCGACCTGGCTCGCCGAAGCGCTCACCGCCGCCGACGGCATCGACTCCGCCGACGTCGCCGGCCCCGGCTTCCTCAACATCAGGCTCGCCGCCGACGCACAGGGCGCGATCGTCGCCGATGTGCTCGACGAACGCGACGCGTACGGTAACGCCGACACCCTCGCGGGCCGGAAGATCAACCTCGAATTCGTCTCCGCGAACCCGACCGGCCCCATCCACCTCGGTGGCACCCGGTGGGCGGCGGTCGGTGATGCGCTCGGTCGGATCCTCACTGCGCAGGGCGGCGTCGTCACCCGCGAGTACTACTTCAACGACCACGGTGGCCAGATCGATCGGTTCACCCGGTCGCTGATCGCGTCGGCGCTCGGACAGCCCGCACCCGAGGACGGCTACTCGGGCGCCTACATCGTCGACATCGCGAAGTCGGTGCTCGAGCAACGACCCGACGTCCTCGACCTCCCCGAGGACGACCGCAACGAAGTGTTCCGTTCCCTCGGTGTCGACCTGATGTTCGAGCACATCAAGCGGACCCTGCACGAGTTCGGCGTCGACTTCGACGTGTACTTCCACGAGAACTCGCTGTTCGAATCCGGCGCCGTCGACAAGTCCGTCGAGACGCTCAAGAGCTCCGGCAACCTGTACTTCGACGACGGCGCATGGTGGCTCAAGAGCACCGACTACGGCGACGACAAGGACCGCGTCGTCATCAAGTCGGACGGCAACGCCGCATACATTGCCGGCGACATCGCCTACTTCCAGAACAAGCGTTCACGCGGCTTCGACCTGTGCATCTACATGCTCGGCGCCGACCACCACGGTTACATCGCCCGGTTGAAGGCCGCAGCGGCGGCCTTCGGTGACGATCCCGACACCGTCGAGGTCATGATCGGCCAGATGGTCAACCTCGTGCGCGACGGCCAGGCCGTGAAGATGAGCAAGCGTGCCGGCACAGTCATCACGCTCGACGACCTGGTCGAGGCCATCGGCGTCGACGCAGCCCGGTACTCGCTGGTGCGCTCGTCCGTGGACCAGAGCATCGACATCGATCTGGCATTGTGGGCGTCCGCCTCGAGCGAGAACCCCGTCTACTACGTGCAATACGCGCACGCGAGGCTGTCGTCGATTGCGCGGAACGCCGCCGACCTCGGGCTCAGCGGGGAGGGCGCCGACCTCGCGCTGCTCACCCACGATCGCGAAGGCGACCTGATCCGCACGATCGGTGAATACCCGCGGGTCGTCGCGAAGGCCGCGGAACTGCGCGAGCCGCATCGCGTGGCGCGCTACCTCGAAGAGCTCGCCGGTACCTATCACCGGTTCTACGACGCGTGCCGCATCCTGCCGCTGGGCGATGAAGAGCCGGGCGACCTGCATACCGCGCGCCTGGCCCTGTGCGCCGCCGCACGGCAGGTTCTCGCCAACGGACTCGGCCTCCTCGGCGTCAGCGCACCGGAGCGGATGTGAACGCGCATCCCGCGGGGCCGCGTCACGCCGAGATTCCGCACGCACCCGGCCTCCCGCAACGACCCGAGAACGCCTCCGAACTGAACGAGCTCCACCGGCATGTGTGGCCACGCAACACCACCCGCGGTGACGACGGCGTCACCCGCATCGCCGGTGTCTCCGTCACCGAACTCGCCGAAACCTACGGCACACCGCTGTTCGTCGTCGACGAGGACGATTTCCGGTCGCGGTGCCGCGAGATCGCGGAAGCATTCGGCCCCGAGGCGCGCGTCCACTACGCGTCCAAGGCGTTCCTGTGCACCGAGATCGCCCGATGGGTGCACCAAGAGGGACTGTGCCTCGATGTCGCATCCGGTGGCGAACTCGCCGTCGCGCTGCACGCCGGATTCCCGGCGCAGAAGATCGCGCTGCACGGCAACAACAAGTCGGTGGCCGAACTGCGGACCGCCGTCGAGGTCGGCGTCGGACACATCGTGCTGGACTCGCTCGCCGAGATCGACCGCCTCGACGCCATCGCCGGTGAACTGGACGCAGTTCAGGATGTGCTCATCCGCGTCACCGTCGGTGTCGAAGCACATACCCACGAGTTCATCTCCACCGCCCACGAGGATCAGAAGTTCGGTCTCTCGCTGGCCGGCGGCCACGCGATGGACGCGGTGCGTCGAGTGTTCGCGGCCGACAACCTACGCCTCGTCGGGCTGCACAGCCACATCGGTTCGCAGATATTCGACGTCGACGGATTCGAACTGGCCGCCCACCGCGTCATCGGGCTGCTGCGCGACATCGTCGCCGAATTCGGAGTCGACAAGACCTCGCAGCTGCACATCGTCGACCTCGGTGGTGGCCTCGGAATCTCGTACGTGCCGAGCGACGACCCGCCGCCTGTCACCGATCTCGCAGCGAAGCTGAACGACATCGTGCGCACCGAGTCCGCTCTGGTCGGGCTGCCCACACCGACCCTCGCCGTCGAACCCGGACGCGCCATCGCGGGCCCGGGCACCGTCACCCTCTACGAGGTCGGCACCATCAAGGACGTGGCCGTCGGTGCCGGCCAGAGCCGGCGCTACATCAGCGTCGACGGCGGGATGAGCGACAACATCCGCACCTCGCTGTATCAGGCGGAATACGAATCGCGCCTCGTATCGCGGGTGAGCGACGCCGAACCCGTCGTCGCACGGGTGGTCGGCAAGCACTGCGAGAGCGGTGACATCATCATTCGAGACGCCTGGATGCCCGCCGACGTCGGCGCGGGAGATTTGCTGGCCGTCGCGGCGACCGGTGCATACTGCTACTCGATGTCCAGCAGGTACAACATGCTGACCCGCCCCGCCGTCGTGGTGGTCAAGGACGGCGTCTCGCGCATCCTGCTGCGCAGGGAAACGATCGAAGATCTGCTGAGCTTGGAGGTTACGGAGTGACCAGCACAACGGTGGAAGGTGCATCCGGGCAGCGACCCCTCGGTGTCGCGGTTCTCGGCCACGGCACCGTGGGTGCCGAGGTCGTCAACATCATCCGGGAAGACGCACTCGACCTGCAGGAACGCATCGGTGCGCCCCTCGAACTGCGGGGCGTCGCGGTGCGCGACGCATCGTCGGATCGCGGGATTCCCGCGGAGCTCCTGACGACCGACGCGGAAGCGCTCGTCCGGCGCGACGACGTCGACCTCGTCGTAGAGCTCATCGGGGGTATCGAACTGCCCCGCACCCTGGTGCGGGCCGCGCTCGACGCCGGCAAGTCGGTGGTCACAGCGAACAAGGCACTCCTCGCCGCCTACACCGGTGAACTGGCCGAGGCAGCGGAGTCGCACAACGCCGACCTGTACTTCGAAGCCGCCGTTGCCGGCGCGATCCCGGTGATCCGCCCGCTGACCCAGTCGCTCGCAGGCGACCGTGTCGACCGGGTGATGGGCATCGTGAACGGCACGACGAACTACATCCTGTCCGCGATGGACGAGAGCGGCGCCGACTACGAGACGACACTGGCCGAAGCGGGTCGCCTCGGCTACGCAGAAGCCGACCCGACCGCCGACGTCGAAGGATTCGATGCCGCGGCCAAGGCGGCGATCCTCGCATCCATTGCGTTCCACACCCGCGTCACCGCCTCCGACGTCTACCGCGAGGGCATGAGCTCGATCACCGCGGCCGACCTCACCTCGGCCCGTGCACTCAACTGCACCATCAAGCTGCTCGCGATCTGCGAACGAATCCCCGGTCGCGAAGGTCGCGACCGCGTCTCGGCCCGCGTGTACCCCGCCCTCGTGCCGCGTGAGCATCCCCTCGCGACCGTCGCCGGTGCATTCAACGCCGTCGTCGTCGAAGCGCAGGCCGCCGGTCGGCTCATGTTCTACGGTCAGGGCGCCGGGGGAGCGCCCACCGCATCCGCCGTGATGGGCGACCTCGTCATGGCGGCGCGCAACCGCGTCCAGGGTGGCCGCGGTCCGCGCGAATCGAAATACGCCAAGCTCGAGATCGCCCCGATGAGCGACATCGTCACCCGGTACTACGTCAATCTGCAGGTCGCCGACCGAGCCGGCGTGCTCTCCGCCGTCGCCGCCGAGTTCGCGACGCGCGGCGTCAGTATCTCCGCCGTGCGCCAGGAAGGTGCCGGCGACGGCGCTCGCCTGGTGGTGCTCACGCACCGAGCCACCGACCGGGCGCTGGCGGACACCGTCGCAGCGCTCGAGAATCTCGAATCCGTAACTGCTGTCACCAGCGTCCTGAGACTGGAGGGATCCGCCGAATGAGTGCGGTCGACAAGAACACCACCCCCGTGCACACCCCGTGGCCGGGCCTGATCGAGGCGTACCGCAGTCGCCTCCCGATCGGCGACGGATGGAAGACGGTGACACTGCGCGAGGGCGGTACACCGCTGCTTCCAGCGGAACGGCTCTCCGAGCTCACCGGGTGTGAAGTGCACATCAAGGTCGAGGGACTCAACCCCACGGGTTCGTTCAAGGACCGCGGCATGACCATGGCCGTCACCGAGGCGCTCGCGTCGGGCAAGCAGGCCGTGCTGTGCGCCTCCACCGGCAACACCTCTGCCTCCGCTGCCGCGTACGCCGCCAAGGCGGGTATCGGATGCGCTGTCCTCGTGCCGCAGGGCAAGATCGCCATGGGCAAACTCGCCCAGGCCGTCATGCACGGCGCAAAGATCGTTCAGGTGGAGGGCAACTTCGACGACTGCCTCGAACTGGCCCGCAAGACCACCTCGGAGTTCGAGACCATCGGTCTCGTCAACTCTGTCAACCCTGTGCGCATCGAAGGCCAGAAGACCGCGGCGTTCGAGATCGTCGACGCACTCGGCGACGCACCCGACGTGCATGTGCTGCCCGTCGGCAACGCCGGCAACATCACCGCGTACTGGAAGGGCTACTCCGAGTACTTCGCCGACGGGCTGAGCACACGTCGGCCGCGCATGCTCGGCGTCCAGGCGGCAGGCGCTGCCCCGCTCGTCCTCGGCCATCCGGTCAGCAACCCCGAGACGATCGCCACCGCGATCCGGATCGGCGCACCGGCTTCGTGGAACGGTGCCGTTGCGGCCAAGGAGGAGTCGAACGGCGCATTCCGTGCGGCCACCGACGAGGAGATCCTCGAGGCCTACCGTCTCCTCGCGAAGACGGAGTCGATCTTCGTCGAGCCTGCGTCGGCAGCGTCGATCGCGGGTCTGCTCGCTGCGCGCAAGGAAGGTTGGCTCGAGCCGGGCCTCAAGATCGTGTGCACCGTCACCGGCAACGGGCTCAAGGATCCCGACACCGCACTGCGCGACGTGCCGGTGGTCGAACCCATCCAGGTCGATCCCGTGGCCGTGGCATCGGCGCTCGAGCTGGTCTAGTGACAGCCTCGCCCTCCTCCGTTGGGAAACAGGACATGACGCAGACGTTGCCCGTAGGGGTCTCGGTGACAGCTCGGGTGCCTGCCTCGAGCGCCAACTTGGGGCCCGGATTCGACACGCTCGGACTGGCGCTCGGGTTGTACGACGAGATCACCGTCACCACAACCGGTTCCGGTCTCGACGTGCGTGTCGAAGGGGAGGGTGCGCAGGAGGTGCCGTGGGGGCCGTCGCATCTGGTGGTGCGCGCGGTCGAACGCGGACTCGAGGCTGCAGGCGTGTGGGCGGACGGACTGGGTGTCGTGTGCCGCAACGTGATTCCGCATTCTCGCGGTCTGGGCTCATCGGCGTCCGCGGCCGTGGGCGGACTTGCTGCCGCGAACGGTCTGGTGCGGAAGATCGCGCCCGAGCGGGTACTCGACTCCGCGCAGCTCGTGCAGCTGGCGTCGGAATTCGAGGGGCATCCCGACAATGCGTCGGCCAGCGTTCTGGGCGGTGCTGTCGTGTCATGGAGCGAGGCCGAGGTCGACTCGGAGCGCCGCGGATACAAAGCGGTGTCGCTGCGAGTGCACCCGTCGATCAAGGCCGTCGCGTTCGTTCCGTCCGTCCGGTCGTCGACGGCCCACACTCGGGGACTGTTGCCCGACCTGGTCCCGCATCGCGACGCCGCGTTCAACGTCAGCCGCGCCGCGCTCGCGGTCGTCGCGCTGACGGAGCGTCCCGATCTGTTGATGCAGGCAACCGAGGATCTGCTCCACCAGGCGCAGCGTGCTCCGGCGCTGCCGTTGACGACCAAGTGGATCTCGATTCTTCGCGGCGCAGGGATCGCGGCCACCGTGTCGGGCGCGGGTCCTACGGTCCTGGCCTTGACGACGGAGCCGATTCCTGCTGAACTCCGCGCAGCCGCGGAGGGGGACGAGCTCACCGTGCTCGACCTCGATATCGCCGATGGGGTTCAAGTCGACTGACGACCGTCTCTCATGATCGCGACGGCAACGGCCGGCCCGGAATTCCGGGCCGGCCGTTGCCGTCTACACCCTGTGGTTGCGGTGGGAGTGGCGCATCACACACGAACCTCACGTCACACAGATTCTTGCCCTGCGTGCAGAACGTCGCTATCCTGAGGACGTCCGCACGTCGTGCGCTCGTGTCGCCGGGTTCTCCAGGACATTCACTCCAGCTCCATCGGGGCGTCCGATCCTGAGTCGATCCTCACCTGCTCCCGATTCGGGGAACGGGACAAGACCGTACCTAACCGACATCGGTGTGGTGGCGGACGTGCCGACCGTTCGACTTCCGTGAACTCGTACGGCAAATCCCAGCTCAGTGCATGAAAACTGATCTGCGGAACGAACCCTCGACTCTGCATCAGTGGGCGAGGGAAGGAAAGGATCTCCGTGACAGATACGGACCTGATCGCTACACCAGCCTCCGACACCGCCTCGGCTTCCGCGGGAACCCAGTCCGGCGATTCTGCACAGTCCTCGCGTGGCGCCCGTCGTGGCACCGGGCTTGCGGGCATGGTGCTCGTCGAGTTGAGGGCTCTTGCTGCCGAACTCGGTATCAAGGGCACGTCGGGAATGCGCAAGGGCGACCTCATCGCTGCGATCAAGGAAAAGCAGGGAAGCGGCGCCAAGAACGCTCCCGCCGGTGCCAAGAGCGCTCCCGCTACCAAGGTGCCGGCCGAGCCCGCCCAGGCTCCTGCCGACACCGCAGTTCCTGCCGACACCGCAGCTCCTGCCGATACTGCAGAGGAAGCACCGAGCCGCCCCGCGCGTACTCGCCGCACCCGCACTGCCGAGGCACCCGAGGGTGAATCAGCCCGAGCTGCGGCCCCCGCTGAGGAGTCTGCAGCCGCCGACAAGCCCGCCGTGGACGCGCAGCCGTCCGATTCCGACGCCGACGATGCACCCCGCCGTGGTCGTCAGCGACGCGGTCGTCGTGGTGCGGATCAGCTGGACCCGAACCAGAAGGGCGAGACGCAGGTTACCGGCGACTCGCAGGCCTCCGACACCGAGCGTGGCGGCGATTCCCGTGATCGGTCGAACGACCGCGGGAAGTCCCAGGACCGCACCGAATCCGAAGGCAACCGCCAGCGTGGCGACCGTAACCAGGGTGATCGCAACCAAGGTGGCGACCGCAACCAGGGCGGCAACCGCGACGATCGCAATCAGAGCGACCGGAACCAGGGCCCGCGTCAGGACAACCGTGACAACCGCGGGGACGACGACGAAGAAGGCGGCCGCGGTCGTCGGGGTCGTCGCTTCCGGGAACGTCGTCGCGGACGCGACCGCGGCGAATCCGGAGGCGGGGATACGCGCGAACCCGAGATTCGGGAAGACGACGTCCTTCAGCCGGTCGCGGGCATCCTCGATGTGCTCGACAACTATGCATTCGTGCGGACCTCCGGCTACCTCGCCGGACCGAACGACGTGTACGTGTCGATGAACATGGTGCGTAAGAACGGCCTGCGCCGTGGCGACGCCATCACCGGTGCGGTGCGTGTTCCGCGGGAGGGTGAGCAGGCCAACCAGCGCCAGAAGTTCAACCCCCTGGTGCGGCTCGATACCGTCAACGGCGGTGAGGTCGACGCAGCCAAGCGTCGCCCCGAGTTCAACAAGCTCACCCCGCTGTACCCGAATCAGCGCCTACGCCTCGAGACACAGCAGAACATCCTCACCACGCGTGTCATCGACCTGGTCATGCCGATCGGTAAAGGACAGCGTGCACTCATCGTGTCGCCGCCGAAGGCCGGTAAGACCACGGTGCTGCAGGACATCGCCAACGCGATCGCCGTCAACAACCCCGAGTGCTACCTCATGGTGGTTCTGGTCGACGAGCGTCCCGAAGAGGTCACCGACATGCAGCGCTCGGTGAAGGGCGAGGTCATCGCTTCGACCTTCGACCGGCCGCCGTCAGATCACACCTCCGTTGCCGAACTCGCGATCGAGCGTGCGAAGCGCCTGGTCGAAATGGGACGTGACGTGGTGGTCCTGCTCGACTCGATCACCCGCCTCGGCCGCGCGTACAACAACTCGTCGCCCGCGTCGGGACGCATTCTCTCCGGCGGTGTCGACTCGACCGCGCTGTACCCGCCGAAGCGATTCCTCGGTGCTGCGCGCAACATCGAGAACGGTGGATCGCTGTCGATCATCGCATCGGCACTGGTCGAGACCGGCTCGACCGGCGACACCGTGATCTTCGAGGAGTTCAAGGGCACCGGTAACGCGGAGCTCAAGCTCGATCGCAAGATCGCCGAGCGTCGCGTCTTCCCTGCGGTGGACGTCAATCTGTCCAGCACGCGCAAGGACGAGTTGCTCATGAGCCCCGACGAGTTCGCGGTCGTGCACAAGTTGCGGCGCGTGCTGTCGGGTCTCGATTCGCACCAGGCGATCGATCTGCTCGTCGACCGGCTCAAGAAGTCCAAGACGAACATCGAGTTCCTCATGCAGGTGGCGAAGACCGCACCGGGGGCACTGGAAGACTGACGTCGAGGCCCGGGAATTTTTCCCGGGCCGAAACGTTTGGCATAATCGAACAGCTCAGTCCGGTTCCGGTTCACGTCCTCGAATGGCGAGGGCGACCCGGCGACCACGAAAGGGACACCATGAAGGCAGGAATCCACCCCAACTACCAGGCGACGACCGTCGTCTGCGGTTGCGGTAACACGTTCGAGACCCGCAGCACGTCCGAGTCCGGCCGTGTCAACGTCGAAGTGTGCTCCAACTGCCACCCGTTCTACACGGGCAAGCAGAAGATCCTCGACACCGGCGGACGCGTCGCGCGCTTCGAGGCTCGCTACGGCAAGCGCGCCACGAAGAAGGCTGCAGACGAGAGCTAGCTGCACTGCCGACGCCCGGTCCTGTCTTCGTACAGGCCGGGCGTCGGCATTTTCGTTCCAGGTCCACGAGTGGCCGGACAACGGAACGATCTGCAGAGCACAGCACTTTCCCCACAAGAGCGGAGCGAACCCATGGCGGGGCAGACCAAGCCGTCGGCCATCGACGACATTCTGGCCGAACACGCGGGTCTGGAGCAGCAGCTGTCCGACCCGTCGTTGCACAACGATCCGTCGGCAGCCCGCAGAGTGGGCAAGCGCTTTGCCGAACTCGCGCCGATCATGGCGACCTATACGAAGCTGACCGCGGCACGCGACGATCTCGAAGCCGCCCGTGAACTCGCCGCCGACGACTCGTCGTTCGCCGCTGAGGTTCCGGACCTGGAAGAACGTGTCTCCGAGCTCGACAAGGCACTCACGGATCTTCTGGCGCCGCGCGACCCGCACGACGGCGACGACGTCGTACTCGAGGTCAAGTCCGGTGAGGGTGGCGAAGAATCTGCGTTGTTCGCCGGCGACCTCGCTCGCATGTACACCCGTTACGCCGAGCGCACCGGATGGCGTGTCGAAGTCCTCGGAGCCACCTATTCCGATCTCGGGGGCTACAAGGACGTGACCCTGTCGATCAAATCCAAGACCGACGTGCGCGACGGTGTGTGGTCGAGGTTCAAGTTCGAGGGCGGTGTCCACCGTGTGCAGCGCGTCCCGGTGACGGAATCGCAAGGCCGTGTGCACACGTCCGCGGCCGGCGTGTTCATCTACCCTGAGCCCGACGAGGTCGAAGAAGTTCAGATCGACGACACCGACCTGCGGATCGACGTGTACCGCTCGTCCGGCAAGGGCGGTCAGGGCGTCAACACGACGGACTCCGCGGTCCGCATCACCCATCTGCCCACGGGCATCGTGGTGACGTGCCAGAACGAGCGCTCGCAGTTACAGAACAAGGCCCGCGCGATGCAGGTGCTCGCTGCGCGCCTGCAGGCCGCGGCAGAAGAAGCCGCGGACGCCGAAGCGTCGGCCGGTCGTGCCAGTCAGGTGCGCACCGTCGACCGTTCGGAGCGGATCCGTACCTACAACTTCCCGGAGAACCGGGTCACGGATCACCGGATCGGGTTCAAGGCCCACAACCTCGACGCTGTGCTCGACGGTGAGATGGACGCGCTGCTCGACGCGTTGGGTACGGCAGACAGAGAGGCCCGGCTCGCGGCGGAATGATCGTCGGAACCGGACCTCTCGTCGAGTGGACGGTTCTTATCCTTCGTCCGTTTCGCCTTCGTCCGACTCGCCCGGCACCTGAGCGATGTCGACGCCGGGGAGCAGGAAGCACTGCTCACCTGCTTCGTTCTCGTGCATACCCCAGATCGCAGCCAGAACCGTTCCCGCCTCGGGTTCGGTCAGCGCGGCGGGAGCTCCCCACAGTCCCTCCGTCGATTCCAGAGTGGTATTTCCGGTTGCACCGGTGTTGATGTTGATCCAGGACACCGTCCCGCCGCCGACACTCTGCTGGTTGACGACGTAGAGGACTTCGTCACCTTCGACAGCGTCGTTCTCGTCGTGCGTCAATGACTGAGCCTCCGCGATTCCGGCAGGGCACAGCACCGGAATCGGCTGGAAGTCGATGGGAGCAGCCGCTGCGGTGCCGGTCCCTGCGAATGCTGCCGCACCGCCCATCGCGACCACTGCCGCGGCGCGGACAGCGCGTGATGTGTTCTTGTTCATGACACTCCTTTCGGTTTCCCCAACCCCCGGACGTTATCGACGATGTGGTGTCGGAGGTGGCGAAGTAGACCTATCCGTGTTCTGTTCGTGATCGCATGGGACCCTGTACACGTGAGTCGTCAACCCCTGCGCCTGGCCATCATCGAAGCCGTATCGGTGCTAGAAGAAGCGGGTGTCCCGAGTCCCCGTGTGGACGCCGAGCTGCTCGCCGCTCACCTCCTCGGAATCGAACGCACTCGCCTCGGTCTGGTGCCTCTCGTCGACCCCGCGATGGTCGACGCGTATCGGGCAATGATCGCGCAGCGGGCAAAACGGATCCCCCTCCAATACATCACCGGGACGTCGCCGATGGGCGCGATAGATCTTGCTGTCGGCCCCGGTGTGTTCGTCCCGCGACCGGAGACCGAACTGCTCCTCGGATGGGCACTGGCATTTCTCGAACAGTACGACCGACGAAACCCCGTCGTGCTCGATCTGTGCACCGGATCCGGCGCACTTGCGCTGGCGATCGCGAATGCTCGTCCGGACGCCGTGGTGCACGCGGTCGAACTCGAACCGAAGGCTCTCGCCTGGGCCCGCCGCAATGCCGAAGCCCGGGCACGGGAAGGCGACACACCGATCGTCCTGCATCAGGGCGATGTGACCGACCGGGGCTTGCTCGCGTCTCTCGAGGGTGTCGTCGACGTCGTCGTGTCCAACCCGCCGTACATACCAGAGGGAACGGAACTCGATCCGGAGGTGATCGATCACGACCCGTACACGGCGCTCTTCGGCGGGCCGGACGGACTCTCGGTGATCAAGCCGATGATCTCCAACGTCGCCCGGTGGCTGCGGATCGGGGGAGCCGTGGCCATCGAACACGACGACACCAACGGCGGGCAGGTCGCAGCCCTGTTCTCCCAGCGTCGGGTGTTCGGTGACGTGGCCGAGCATCCGGATCTGGCGGGGAAGCCGCGGTTCGTCGTTGCGCGGAGAATCCCGACGGAGCGGGAGGCGAATCGTGCGCAGCCGATACCGGCGGCCGAGTCCGATTGAACGCGCTCGACGAACGGGGCCGAACTTCGAGTGCACCGACGCGAGTGGAAGGATGACGGTGTGAGCACTGTGTACGACTGCAACCAACCGGATTCGCGTTCCGTAGGCCTGAATGCCGCCCGTGGTTCGCTCAAAGCGGGTCGTCTCGTCGTCGTCCCCACCGATACGCTGTACGGTCTCGCGGCAGACGCATTCGACAGCTCCGCGGTCGCGGCGCTGCTGCGCGCGAAGGGTCGCGGTCGCGATATGCCGGTCCCCGTCCTCGTGGGATCATGGACGACCATCGACGGGCTCGTGACCACGGTGCGTCCGGAAGCCCGCGAACTCATCCGGGCGTTCTGGCCGGGTGGATTGAGCATCGTGGTGCACGCTGCGCCGTCGCTCGCCTGGGATCTCGGCGACACTCGCGGAACCGTCATGCTCCGGATGCCGTTGCATCCCGTGATTCTCGAACTTCTCCGTGAGGTGGGGCCGCTCGCGGTCTCGAGTGCGAATGTCTCCGGGCAACCGCCCGCGACGACGGCCGCCGAGGCGCGGGAGCAACTCGGTGAGTCCGCATCCGTGTATCTGGACGGGGGCCCGGCCGAGCACGGGGTCGCCTCGACCATCGTCGACCTGACAGGTAGCCGACCGCGCATCATCCGTGAAGGCGCCGTATCCGCCGAAGCCATTGCGGAGGTGCTGGGCGACGACGCCGAGCGTCTGCGTACCGGCGGGGAGTGACGGTGGAGGACAGGAGTTCGTGACTTCAGTCGACTCAGCGGCCGTGGTGCTCGCCCAATCGGGGCAGGGTGCCGGAGTGCCGATCCGAGAGTTGCTTCTCGTTCTCCTCACCGCGGCGGTGGTGACGTTCCTTTCCACCGGACTCATCCGGATCCTCGCGACGAAATTCGGGGCTGTCGCGAAACCACGCGACCGCGACGTGCACGTGACGCCCACACCCCGGATGGGCGGCGTGGGGATCTATTTCGGTCTCGTCGTCGGAATCCTGTTCGCGCAGCAACTTCCTGCCCTGACAAGAGGTTTCGAATTCACCCCCGACATGGGGGCGACGCTGGTGGCTGCGACGATCATCGTTGTCGTCGGCATCATCGACGATCGATGGGGGCTCGACGCACTCACCAAATTCGTCGGGCAGGTCACGGCTGCCGGAGTGCTCGTCGTGATGGGCGTGAGTTGGATCGTCATCTACAACCCGTTCGACGGCTCCACTCTCGTACTCGACCAGCTGCAGGGTGGTCTCATCACGGTCGCGGTGGCCGCGGTCATGATCAACGCGATGAACTTCGTCGACGGTCTCGACGGCCTCGCGGCCGGACTGGGGCTGATCGCCGCAGTGGCGATCTGCATTTTTTCCGTGGGCCTGTTGCTCGACCAAGGCGGCGATGTCTCTGCCTATCCGCCGGCGTTGATCGCCGCCGCGCTCGCGGGGGCCTGTCTCGGATTTCTGCCGCACAATTTCCAACCCGCCCGGATCTTCATGGGCGACTCGGGATCGATGCTGATCGGGTTGATGCTCGCGGCGGTCTCGACCAGCGCGTCCGGCCGGATTCCTCTCAGCGCCTATGGTTCCCGCGATCTGCTCGGTTTGCTGTCGCCGCTGATCCTGGTGGGAGCGGTGACGTTCATCCCGATCCTCGACCTGCTGCTTGCGATCGTCCGTCGTACCCGCGCGGGTGTGAGTCCGTTCAGCCCGGACAAGATGCATCTGCACCACCGTCTGTTGCAGATCGGTCACTCCCACCGCAGGGTCGTGCTGCTGTTGTACTTGTGGGTCGGAGTTCTCGCGTTCGGTGCGGTCGGGTCGTCGCTGCTCGACCGGACGGCCGTCGTGCTCCTGACGGCAGGAGGGTTGGTGTTCGCTCTGGTCGTCACTGCGGTGCCGTCACTGCGTCATCAGGACGACGGCGGTGGCGGCCGAACCGGGCGTCGTAAACGCGTCCGTTAGGCTCGGTGATCGTGAGCTCTCCTGATCAGCACGGTTCCGATCCGATCCTGCCCGCACTGCCCGACTCGTCGGCCCCGATGCGCGCAGCGGTCCGCTACGGCGTGCTGGGTCTGCTCGCGCTCACCGTGATCGCGTCGGTGATCGGGTGGTTGGTCGCCGAGCTTCCCGGAGTGTGGGGAGCTCTCATCGGAGCAGCCGTCGGTGGGGGATTCATCCTGTTCACTGCGCTGGGAGTGCTTCTGACGGCGAAGCTTCCTGCGATCACCGCGGGTGCTGTCCTGCTCGGGACCTGGCTCCTCAAGCTCATTCTGGCGATCGTCGTGATGGCCCTGCTGAAGCCGCTCGACTTCTACAGCAAGGGCTCGCTGGTTCTCACGATCGTGTTCGCATTGATCATCGTCCTCGGGGCCGAGACCTATGGCGTGGTGTCACAGCGCGCGCTGTACGTCGAGCCGCGGTCGTCCGCCGCCGACGACCCCCCAGTAAACGACGCAGAGTAGTAGTTACGTGTGGCAATTACTTCCCTGGTAGTGCCCCACCTACGCACTGTCGTAGAACAGTTGATAGTGTGAGCATTACGCGAGTGGCACTGTGTGCACCTACTGGGTGAGCGCGAGCAGTTGTCACTTGGTAGGCGGTCGTGTTCAAATGGCCGCCGAGTCGACGAGAGTCGCCGACAACGGCAGAAGCAGAACCGAGTATCGCGGTTCGGAGCACTGGCGCACATGCGAGCCGACCTGGTCGACATGTTGGATCGTCAATGTCCGATCGAACCGCAGACGGCAATGCCTGCGGCCGACTACGGGAGAGAGCGCTGAGCGTCACCACCTTGGCAGCCGGAGAATTCCACGCGCCGTCACTAGCCGATTTTTTCCCACCGGCCGTCCTGTTCGAAGGTACCCCCTTCGAGATGGACAGGCTGATGATCATCCGCGTCGCCATGGCCGTGATCGTTGCGCTGTTCTTCGTGCTGGCCATGCGCAGCCCGAAGATCGTGCCTCGTGGCGTCCAGAATGTCGCCGAGATCATGCTCGACTTCGTTCGTATCCATATCGCCGAGGACATCCTCGGTAAGGAACAAGGACGCCGATTCCTTCCGGTTATCGTCACCATCTTCTTCTTGGTGGTCGGGATGAACCTGACATCGGTCATTCCGTTCCTCAACATTTCGTCGAATGCCCGTATCGGTATGCCGATCGTGCTCGCCGCGCTCGCCTACATCGTCTTCAACTACGTGGGCATCAAGAAGTACGGCTTCTTCCGCTACGTGAAGAGCAGCATCGTCATTCCGAACCTCCCCCCTGCGTTGCACGTGCTGGTGATTCCGATCGAGTTCGTCTCGACCTTCCTCCTGCGCCCGTTCACGCTGACCATTCGTCTCATGGCCAACATGCTGGCCGGCCATATCATGCTGGTGCTGTTCTTCAGCGCCACGCAGTTCTTCTTCTTCGATTCCGACGGAATCATGAAGGTGTTCGGTATCGGCTCGCTGATCGGCGGCATCGCGTTCACCTTCTTCGAGCTTCTCGTGATCGTTCTGCAGGCCTACATCTTCGCGCTGCTCACGGCGGTGTACATCGATCTGGCTCTGCACGCAGAAGAGCATTAGCTCGCAGACCAGCACGACCGACAGAAACACACAGACTGACTCGGTTGCCGACCCCCGGGGCCGAGCCACAAGAAAGGGAATGGAACACCAATGAGCGTTGCGCTTCAGGCAGTCGATGTCCTCGCACAGGAAGAGACCGTCTTCAGCGGTCTCGGTGCAGTCGGCTACGGCCTCGCCGCCATCGGCCCCGGCATCGGCATCGGCATCGTCGTCGGCAAAGCGATCGAGGGCATGGCCCGTCAGCCCGAGATGGCCGGACAGCTGCGCACCACGATGTTCCTCGGTATCGCATTCACCGAGGCCCTGGCCCTGATCGGCATCGTCGCCGGCTTCATCTTCTGATTCGACGACAACCATGGCTGACAGCATCCTGATTCTCGCGGCAGAGGAAGGGGCGACTCCAAATCCCCTCCTGCCCGCGACGTACGACATCGTCTGGTCGCTGGTCGCCCTGATCGTCGTCGGTTTCGTCTTCTGGAAGTACGTACTTCCGATGTTCCAGAAGGTGCTCGACGAGCGTTCGGAGCTGATCGAAGGCGGCATCAAGAAGGCGGAAGAAGCCCAGGCAGAGGCGAAGGAGGCGCTCGAGCAGTACCGCGCTCAGCTCGCCGAAGCCCGCACCGAGGCTGCACAGATCCGCGAGGAGGCCCGCACCCAGGGCCAGCAGATCATCGCCGATATGAAGGTTCAGGCACAGGAGGAGAGCGACCGTATCGTCGCTGCGGGTCACAACCAGCTGCAGGCCCAGCGCCAGCAGATCGTGGCCGAACTCCGGAGCGACCTCGGTCGCAGCTCGGTGGATCTCGCCGAGAAGATCATCGGTGAGTCTCTCGCCGACGACGTCAAGCGTGCCGGATCGATCGATCGGTTCCTCAACGAACTCGACTCCCTCAGCGCTGACTCTGCATCCGGAAAGTGAGCACAATGTACGCAGCAAGCCGTGAGGCACTCGCTCATACGCGGTCCGCACTGCAGTCCGCTCTGGGCTCGGGTGCCGAGACTGCCGCTGCGGCTCAGGCCGGCTCGGAACTGCTCTCGGTGGTCGAGGCGCTCGACAGCCAGCGAACCCTTCGCGGTGCGCTGGCCGACGCCTCGGCCCCCGCGGCCGTTCGCGAGACGTTGGCCGAGCAGGTCTTCGGGAGCAAGGTTTCGACCCCAGCTCTCGCGACCGTGAAAGCCGCGGTTGGCCAGGACTGGTCGGCGCAATCCGACCTGACCAACTCGCTCGTGCAGCTCGGTCGTGAGTCCCTGCTCAAGGCAGCAGCGAACCAGGACCAGCTCGACACCGTCGAGGACGAGCTCTTCCGACTCGGCCGCATCGTTTCGGGAAACGGCGAACTCGAGCAGGCGCTTTCCGACAGGAACACGTCGGTGGAGGCCAAGCGCGAGCTTCTCTCGCGATTGCTCTACGGCAAGTCGACGGCAATCACGTCGACTCTCGCTGTGCACGCGGTGGGTCGCCTGAAGGCGTCCCCGGCCGACACGTTCGACGAGCTGTCGGCACTTGCCGCAACGCAGCGCGACCGGGCCGTGGCCCATGTGCGCAGCGCGGCCGCTCTCAACGAAGAGCAGTCGAGCCGGCTTGCCGCGACGCTGACCCGCGTCTACGGGAAGCCTGTGACGGTGCACGTCGAGGTCGATCCCGAGCTTCTCAGTGGATTGGTCGTCCGGGTGGGCGACGAGGTCATCGACGGCACGGCAGCGGGGCGACTCGCAGCAGTGCGTAAGAGCCTCACGTAGTCCACTTCCGAACACACACATAGATCTTTTCGAAGACCAGATACCGAGAGCAGGAAGAACATGGCGGAGCTGACGATCTCCTCCGACGAGATCCGTAGCGCGATTGACAATTACACCGCGAGCTACTCCCCGGAGGCCTCCCGCGAGGAGGTCGGCGTCGTCGTCGATACCAGTGACGGAATCGCGCACATCAGCGGTCTGCCGTCGGCGATGGCCAACGAGTTGCTGGAGTTCCCCGGCGGTGTGCTGGGCGTGGCCCTCAACCTCGAGGCAACCGAAATCGGTGCCGTGATCCTTGGTGACTACCAGGGCATCGCGGAGGGCCAGGAAGTCAAGCGGACCGGCGACGTTCTGTCGGTGCCGGTGAGCGACAACTTCCTCGGACGCGTCGTGAACCCGCTCGGTCAGCCGATCGACGGACTCGGCGACATCGAAGCCGACGAGACCCGCGCCCTCGAGCTGCAGGCCGCGTCCGTGCTGGAGCGCCAGCCCGTCGAGGAGCCGCTCCAGACCGGCATCAAGGCCATCGACGCGATGACCCCGATCGGCCGCGGACAGCGTCAGCTCGTCATCGGCGACCGCAAGACGGGCAAGACCGCCGTCTGCATCGACGCGATCCTGAACCAGAAGGCGAACTGGGAGTCGGGCGACCCGAAGCAGCAGGTCCGCTGCATCTACGTCGCAATCGGCCAGAAGGGTTCGACCATCGCGGGCGTCAAGCAGGCCCTCGAGGAGAACGGCGCGATGGAGTACACCACCATCGTCGCAGCTCCGGCCTCCGACTCCGCCGGCTTCAAGTGGCTCGCCCCCTACACCGGCTCGGCTCTCGGCCAGCACTGGATGTACCAGGGCAAGCACGTCCTGGTGGTGTTCGACGACCTCACCAAGCAGGCCGAGGCATACCGTGCCATCTCCCTGCTGCTGCGTCGCCCGCCGGGACGTGAGGCATACCCCGGCGACGTCTTCTACCTGCACTCGCGTCTGCTCGAACGCTCCGCCAAGCTGTCCGACGAACTCGGCGGCGGTTCGCTGACGGCTCTGCCGATCATCGAGACCAAGGCGAACGACGTCTCCGCATACATCCCGACCAACGTCATCTCCATCACCGACGGCCAGGTCTTCCTCGAGTCCGACCTCTTCAACAAGGGTGTCCGTCCGGCGATCAACGTCGGTATCTCGGTCTCCCGTGTCGGTGGTGCCGCACAGACCAAGGGCATGAAGAAGGTCTCCGGCTCTCTGCGTCTCGAGCTCGCGCAGTTCCGCGAACTCGAAGGCTTCGCAGCCTTCGCATCCGACCTCGACGCTGCCTCCAAGGCCCAGCTCGAGCGCGGCCAGCGTCTGGTCGAGCTGCTCAAGCAGGACCAGTACTCGCCGATCGCCGTCGAGGACCAGATCGTGTCGATCTACCTCGCCGGTGAAGGTGTCTTCGACTCCGTCCCGGTGGGCGACATCCGTCGCTTCGAGGCAGAGCTTCTCGAGGACCTGCACCGGAACGCTGCAGGCGCTTACGAGCAGATCTCCGGTGGCAAGGCGCTGACCGACGAGTCCGCCGATGCCTTCAAGGCCGCAACCGACAAGTTCAAGGAAGGCTTCATCGCCTCCGACGGCAGCCGCGTCGTGAACGACCCTGAGGCCGAGACTCTCGGAGCCGACGAGGTCGAGCAGGAGCAGGTCTCCGTCAAGCGCACCTCCGTTCGCAAGTGAGTGTGGAGACCATGACCCAGCGTCCAGTGAAGGGAGTGTGATCGACGAATGGCGAACTTGCGTGAGCTCCGCTCGCGGATCAAGTCGGTCAACTCGACCAAGAAGATCACCAAGGCGCAGGAACTGATCGCGACGTCGCGCATCACGAAGGCCCAGGCCCGAGTGGCAGCATCCAAGCCGTACGCCGAGGAGATCACCAAGGTCCTCTCGGAACTGGCGAGCGCGTCTGCGTCGTTGGATCACCCCCTGCTCAACGAGCGCGAGAACCCGAAGCGTGCCGCAGTGCTGGTCGTGACCAGCGACCGCGGTATGGCCGGTGGTTACAACTCCAACGTCCTCAAGGAGGCGGAGGAGCTTCGCCAGCTGCTGATCAGCGAGGGCAAAGAGCCCGTGCTGTACGTGCTGGGCGGTAAAGGTCTGGCGTTCTACACGTTCCGCGAACGTGCGGTCGCGGGTGCGTGGACCGGGTTCTCGCAGGAGCCCCGGTACACCGATGCCGCGAAGGCAAGCCGGCACCTGGTCGAGCTGTTCATGGCCGGGTCCGGTTCCGAGGTTCCCGCTCCCAACGGAGAAGGCACCATCGAGGGCGTCGACGAGCTCCACATCGTCTACACCCGGTTCGTGTCCATGCTGACCCAGACCCCCGAGGTGCGTCGCATGGCGCCTCTCGAGGTGAGCGTCACCGAGGACGAGATCGAACTGGGCGAAGACATGCTCAGCGACGGTCATCGGGGTTCCGGACCTCAGCCCGACTACAACTTCGAGCCCGAAGCCGGAACGCTCCTTGCCGCGCTTCTGCCGAAGTACATCAGCACGCGAATCTTCGCGTCGCTGTTGGACGCGGCAGCCTCCGAGTCGGCTGCCCGTCGTACCGCGATGAAGGCTGCAACCGATAACGCCACGGAACTGGTGAACACCCTCAGCCGTCAGGCGAACCAGGCCCGCCAGGCCCAGATCACCCAGGAAATCAGCGAGATCGTCGGCGGTGCCGGTGCGCTCGCCTCGAGTGCAGGAAGTGACTGAACCACAATGACCGCAGCAGTTACCGACAACAACGCCGGTGCGGCGTCGGCCCTGGCCGGGCGCGTCGTCCGCGTCATCGGCGCCGTCGTCGACGTGGAATTCCCGCGTGGCGCCGTACCCGCCCTCTTCAACGCCCTGACGTCCGAGGTCGCCCTCCCGTCGGTGGCCAAGACGCTGACCCTCGAGGTTGCGCAGCACCTCGGCGACAACCTGGTGCGCACCATCTCGATGCAGCCCACCGACGGGCTCACCCGTGGTGCCGCAGTCTTCGATTCGGGCAAGCCGATCTCGGTTCCCGTCGGTGATGTCGTCAAGGGCCACGTGTTCAACGCCCTCGGCGATTGCCTCGACACCCCGGGCCTCGGTCGCGATGGCGAGCAGTGGGGCATCCACCGCAAGCCCCCGGCCTTCGATCAGCTCGAGGGCAAGACCGAGATCCTCGAGACCGGCATCAAGGTCATCGACCTGCTGACCCCGTACGTCAAGGGCGGCAAGATCGGTCTGTTCGGTGGTGCCGGTGTCGGCAAGACCGTTCTGATCCAGGAGATGATCACCCGTATCGCGCGTGAGTTCTCCGGTACGTCGGTGTTCGCCGGCGTCGGTGAGCGCACCCGTGAGGGCACCGACCTTCACCTCGAGATGGAAGAGATGGGCGTCCTCCAGGACACCGCCCTTGTCTTCGGCCAGATGGACGAGCCGCCGGGAACGCGTATGCGCGTCGCTCTGTCCGCACTGACCATGGCGGAGTACTTCCGCGATGTTCAGGGCCAGGACGTCCTGCTGTTCATCGACAACATCTTCCGTTTCACCCAGGCCGGTTCCGAGGTGTCGACCCTTCTCGGTCGTATGCCTTCCGCCGTGGGTTACCAGCCGACGCTGGCGGACGAGATGGGTGAGCTCCAGGAGCGCATCACCTCGACCCGTGGACGCTCGATCACCTCGCTGCAGGCGATCTACGTCCCCGCCGACGACTACACCGACCCGGCGCCCGCGACCACGTTCGCGCACCTCGATGCGACCACCGAGCTCTCGCGTCCGATTTCGCAGATGGGTATCTACCCCGCTGTGGACCCGCTGACGTCGACCTCGCGCATCCTGGAGCCGGGCATCGTCGGTGCGGATCACTTCCGGGTCGCCAACGAGGTCAAGCGGATCCTGCAGAAGTACAAGGAACTGCAGGACATCATCGCCATCCTCGGTATGGACGAGCTCTCCGAAGAAGACAAGGTCACGGTCAACCGTGCACGTCGTCTTCAGAAGTTCCTCGGCCAGAACTTCATCGTCGCCGAGAAGTTCACCGGTCAGCCGGGCTCCGTCGTGCCGCTGGCCGACACCATCGAGGCATTCGACCGCGTCTGCAAGGGCGAGTTCGATCATCTGCCCGAGCAGGCGTTCAACAGCTGCGGTGGACTCGACGACGTCGAGGCCGCAGCCAAGAAGATCGCCGGGAAGTAGGCCGCTATGGCTGAAATGACCGTGGACGTCGTCGCTGTCGAGGAGCGCCTGTGGTCCGGCGCGGCGACGCTGGTCACCGCACAGACCACCGAAGGTGAGATCGGCGTCATGGCCGGTCACGAACCGGTTCTCGGCCAGCTCGTCGAGGGTGGCGTCGTGTCCGTCAAGACTGCGAACGGCGAGCGCATCGTCCTCGCGGTGCACGGTGGGTTCCTCTCGGTGACCGCGACGACCGTGACCGTGCTTGCGGAGTCCGCCGATCTCGTGGACTCGATCGACGTCGAGGCAGCCAAGGCGGTTCTGGCCGAGAGCCAGGACGAAGCCGAGATCGCGGTGGCCAAGGGCCGCCTGCGGGCCGTCGAGCGAGCCTGAGTCAGGCAACGGGAAAGCCGCGACGGAGCCGACGAGCAGTGTCAGTAGGAATGATCGTTCTCATTTTCCTGGTGGTGCTGCTCGCGGCCTCCGTCGCGGCTTTCCTCTTCCGTTTCACCAAACTTCGCGGCGGTGGCACCGCCGCCATCCTGCGGGTCATGCCTCGCGCCGTTGGTTCCGGTTGGAGACACGGCATCATCCGCTACGGCGACAACACGCTCGTCTTCTACAAACTGTCGAGCATCAAACCTGGCCCGGACTCACGAATGAGTCGTCAGGGCATCGATGTGCGATCCCGTCGCGCGCCGGCGGGTAGCGAATTCGACATCATGACCGACGACATCGTCATTCTCGAGATCGCCGACAACGGCAGCACCTACGAAGTGGCACTCGACAGCGGCGCACGCACAGCGTTCCTGTCCTGGCTCGAATCCAGGCCTGACGAACGTTCGCAGCGCCGCCGCCTCGGGTGATCCGACCTCTTATGCGCCGGCGCCGGGCTTCCAGAGGATGTCGCCGTCCGGGTTCGTGACACGGCTGAGGATGAACAGCAGATCCGACAACCGATTGAGGTACTTCGCAGGAAGAACGTTCGTGTCGTCGGGCGCAACCTCGACGGCCGCCCAGGCGGAGCGCTCCGCACGGCGAGCAACGGTGCGGGCCGTGTGCAGAAGCGCCGCGGCCGCAGTTCCGCCGGGCAGGATGAACGAATTGAGCGGCTCGAGCTCTTCATTGAATTCGTCGCACCAGCGTTCGAGCCGGTCGATGTACTCCTGTGTGATCCGCAGCGGCGGGTATTTGGGGTTCTCGACAACCGGAGTGGACAGGTCGGCTCCTGCGTCGAACAGATCATTCTGAATCTGCTGGATCACGGGGATCACACGGTCGGGAACCGACCCCAGCGCGAGCGCGACACCGAGCGCAGCATTCGTCTCGTCGCAGTCGGCGTACGCGACCAGCCGGGCATCGTTCTTCGACACTCGGGAAAAGTCGCTGAGGCCCGTAGTTCCGTCGTCGCCGGTGCGGGTATAGATCCTTGTGAGGTGGACAGCCATGGCCGCCACGGTACCGGCTCCGATGTTCTCCGAGAGACCTGGTTACGCTGTGTCGTTGTGAGTGAACGCTTTCTTGTGACCGGCGGTAGCCGGCTGGTCGGTGACGTCTCTGTCGGCGGTGCCAAGAACAGTGTGCTCAAACTGATGGCAGCGGCCCTCCTGGCCGAGGGCACCAGCACGATCACGAACTGCCCCGACATCCTCGACGTCCCGCTGATGGCAGAGGTGCTGCGCGGACTCGGCTGCGAGGTCGTGCTCGAGGGCGACGAAGTGAGCATCACGACGCCTGCGCAACCCGAGTACCACGCTGATTTTGCTGCGGTACGGCAGTTCCGTGCGTCCGTGTGTGTCCTCGGTCCGTTGGTCGCGCGCTGTAGGCGCGCGGTCGTCGCGCTTCCCGGTGGGGACGCGATCGGTTCCCGTCCCCTCGACATGCACCAGACCGGACTTCGGCTACTCGGGGCACACAGCACGATCGAGCACGGATGTGTGGTGGCCGAGGCCGACGATCTGCACGGCGCTGCGATCCGGTTGGCGTTCCCGTCGGTAGGCGCGACCGAGAACATCCTGATGGCCGCCGTTCTGGCCAAGGGTGAGACCACGATCGACAACGCGGCCCGTGAACCCGAGATCGTGGATCTGTGCAACATGCTCGTGCAGATGGGCGCACGAATCACCGGTGCCGGAAGCACGACCCTGCATATCGTCGGAGTGTCGTCACTCGAGCCCGCGACGCACCGATGCATCGGAGACCGCATCGTTGCGGCGACCTGGGGGATCGCCGCCGTGATGACCCGGGGCAACCTGATGGTCCGTGGAGTGAACCCGAAGCACCTCGCATTGGTACTCGAGAAGCTCCGCGGTGCCGGCGCCGAGGTGACGCCGCACGCCGACGGATTCCACGTGGTTCAGGAAGACCGGCCTCGCGCGGTCAACTTTGCGACCCTGCCGTACCCCGGGTTCCCGACCGACCTTCAGCCCATGGCGATCGGACTTGCCGCCGTCGCCGATGGAACATCGATGATCACCGAGAACGTCTTCGAAGCACGTTTCAGATTCGTCGAGGAAATGATCCGACTGGGTGCAGACGCACGCACCGACGGACACCACGCAGTGGTGCGGGGTGTCGAAGAGTTGTCGAGCGCCCCGGTGTGGGCATCCGATATCCGTGCTGGTGCAGGGCTCGTGCTTGCTGGTCTGTGTGCCGACGGGGTGACAGAGGTCCACGACGTCTACCACATCGATCGCGGATACCCGAGGTTCGTGGAGAACTTGACCGAGCTCGGCGGGACCATCGAGCGAGTCGGCAGCGAAGACTGATCTACCGCGACCCCGACGTCGACGACGTCGCGGCGACACAGCGGTTCCTGGGCCTACTTCGAGTCGAGGTGTGCTCCGTTCCGGAGTTGTCGCCGGCTCTTCTCGGGCTCTGATTTGCTTCGCCGAATGCGTCGACCGTCGAAACCCTTTGCTGTAGCGAGCAATTCCCTTGGTCGGCGCTTCTCCAGGGGCGCGTGCAGACCAGCTGTGCTGCGCGTCACGAATGATGATTTTGCGGTGATCCGTCAGGTTTCGCAGGCGTGACCTGCGGGAACGTTGCAGGAAAAGCGTCCGACCTGCGGGTTTGGCAGTCTGTTCACAGTCGCGTAACTTAATCCAGGTCAGAGCGACACGGACACCGACCCGGACCGCAAGGTCAGGGACACGAGGTTGGACGAAGGCGCCTGAAAGTTTCACGGCCGTCAATCTTCTGGTAAGGTTGGAAGCCGCACCACTTCCCAAAGTGGTTGCGATACCGAACAAGTAACCCCCGAGAAAGCGGACAATGGTCCGGGATCGACGGTGTGTGCGTGTTCTTTGAGAACTCAACAGTGTGCCGATGAATGTCAGTGCCAATATTATTTGGTGCGACCAACCGATTTTGTCGGTGGTCGATTGCTGATCATCACATTCTTCCGTCTGTGGTGGTCAGTGTTTTGCTAGTTTGAGTTTGAATGCTAGTGATTTGGCTCTTTTGTCTATGACCGATTAGCTCTTCGGAGTGAAATCAAGAGTCTTTTACGGAGAGTTTGATCCTGGCTCAGGACGAACGCTGGCGGCGTGCTTAACACATGCAAGTCGAACGATGATGCCCAGCTTGCTGGGTGGATTAGTGGCGAACGGGTGAGTAACACGTGGGTGATCTGCCCTGCACTTCGGGATAAGCCCGGGAAACTGGGTCTAATACCGGATACGACCACGGGATGCATGTCCTGTGGTGGAAAGGTTTACTGGTGCAGGATGAGCCCGCGGCCTATCAGCTTGTTGGTGGGGTAATGGCCTACCAAGGCGACGACGGGTAGCCGGCCTGAGAGGGCGACCGGCCACACTGGGACTGAGACACGGCCCAGACTCCTACGGGAGGCAGCAGTGGGGAATATTGCACAATGGGCGAAAGCCTGATGCAGCGACGCCGCGTGAGGGATGAAGGCCTTCGGGTTGTAAACCTCTTTCAGCAGGGACGAAGCGCAAGTGACTGTACCTGCAGAAGAAGCACCGGCTAACTACGTGCCAGCAGCCGCGGTAATACGTAGGGTGCGAGCGTTGTCCGGAATTACTGGGCGTAAAGAGTTCGTAGGCGGTTTGTCGCGTCGTGTGTGAAATCCCGCAGCTCAACTGCGGGCTTGCAGGCGATACGGGCAAACTTGAGTACTGCAGGGGAGACTGGAATTCCTGGTGTAGCGGTGAAATGCGCAGATATCAGGAGGAACACCGGTGGCGAAGGCGGGTCTCTGGGCAGTAACTGACGCTGAGGAACGAAAGCGTGGGTAGCGAACAGGATTAGATACCCTGGTAGTCCACGCCGTAAACGGTGGGCGCTAGGTGTGGGTTTCCTTCCACGGGATCCGTGCCGTAGCTAACGCATTAAGCGCCCCGCCTGGGGAGTACGGCCGCAAGGCTAAAACTCAAAGGAATTGACGGGGGCCCGCACAAGCGGCGGAGCATGTGGATTAATTCGATGCAACGCGAAGAACCTTACCTGGGTTTGACATATACCGGACGACTGCAGAGATGTGGTTTCCCTTGTGGTCGGTATACAGGTGGTGCATGGCTGTCGTCAGCTCGTGTCGTGAGATGTTGGGTTAAGTCCCGCAACGAGCGCAACCCTTGTCTTATGTTGCCAGCACGTAATGGTGGGGACTCGTAAGAGACTGCCGGGGTCAACTCGGAGGAAGGTGGGGACGACGTCAAGTCATCATGCCCCTTATGTCCAGGGCTTCACACATGCTACAATGGTCGGTACAGAGGGCTGCGATACCGTGAGGTGGAGCGAATCCCTTAAAGCCGGTCTCAGTTCGGATCGGGGTCTGCAACTCGACCCCGTGAAGTCGGAGTCGCTAGTAATCGCAGATCAGCAACGCTGCGGTGAATACGTTCCCGGGCCTTGTACACACCGCCCGTCACGTCATGAAAGTCGGTAACACCCGAAGCCGGTGGCCTAACCCTTGTGGAGGGAGCCGTCGAAGGTGGGATCGGCGATTGGGACGAAGTCGTAACAAGGTAGCCGTACCGGAAGGTGCGGCTGGATCACCTCCTTTCTAAGGAGCAACTTCCTGTCTCGGATCGACACGTTGGTGTCGGGGGAGCAGGCAGAGCCATTTCGGATTCATATGTAATCCGGTGGTGCTCATGGGTGGAACGCTGACAAGTATCACTGCAGTAGAAGCGGGCTCAGTCTTGTTTCGTGGTGGTTATATCGGTGCGCTGTTGGGTCCTGAGAGAACACGTTGTTCGTGTTTGATCAGCGACGATGATCTACGAAAGTTCTTCGCTTGTGGGCGGGTTCCGGTAGGGGTTGTTGTGTGTTGTTTGAGAACTGCACAGTGGACGCGAGCATCTTTGTTGTAAGTGTTTATGAGCGTACGGTGGATGTCTTGGCACCAGGAGCCGATGAAGGACGTGGGAGGCTGCGATATGCCTCGGGGAGCTGTCAACCGAGCTGTGATCCGAGGATTTCCGAATGGGGAAACCCAGCACGAGTGATGTCGTGTTACCCGCCGGTGAATATATAGCCGGTGTGGAGGGAACGTGGGGAAGTGAAACATCTCAGTACCCACAGGAAGAGAAAACAACATGTGATTCCGTCAGTAGTGGCGAGCGAACGCGGAAGAGGCTAAACCATGGGTGTGTGATACCTGGCAGGGGTTGCACTTGTGGGGTTGTGGGGTTCATTGTGTCGGCGCTGCTGAGCCGGCCAACAGTAAGAAATCATCGTGTTAGTCGAAGTGGTCTGGAACGGCCTGTCGTAGAGGGTGAGAGTCCCGTAGACGAAAACATGGTGACTGTTGATGTGAATACCCAAGTAGCACCGGGCCCGTGAAATCCGGTGTGAATCTGTCGGGACCACCCGATAAGCCTGAATACTCCCTGGTGACCGATAGCGGACAAGTACCGTGAGGGAAAGATGAAAAGTACCCCGGGAGGGGAGTGAAATAGTACCTGAAACCGTGCGCTTACAATCCGTCAAAGCCGTCGAGCAGTTTGGTCTGCTGGTGGTGATGGCGTGCCTTTTGAAGAATGAGCCTGCGAGTTAGCGGCATGTCGCGAGGTTAACCCGTGTGGGGTAGCCGTAGCGAAAGCGAGTCCGAATAGGGCGTTGCAGTGGCATGTTCTAGACCCGAAGCGGAGTGATCTACCCATGGCCAGGGTGAAGCGACGGTAAGACGTCGTGGAGGCCCGAACCCACTTAGGTTGAAAACTGAGGGGATGAGTTGTGGGTAGGGGTGAAAGGCCAATCAAACTCCGTGATAGCTGGTTCTCCCCGAAATGCATTTAGGTGCAGCGTCGCGTGTTTCACTCTGGAGGTAGAGCTACTGGATGGCCGATGGGCCCTACAAGGTTACTGACGTCAGCCAAACTCCGAATGCCAGGGTGTGAGAGCGCGGCAGTGAGACTGCGGGGGATAAGCTTCGTAGTCGAGAGGGAAACAGCCCAGATCGCCGGCTAAGGCCCCTAAGCGTGTACTAAGTGGAAAAGGATGTGGGATCGCTGAGACAACCAGGAGGTTGGCTTAGAAGCAGCCACCCTTGAAAGAGTGCGTAATAGCTCACTGGTCAAGTGGTCCTGCGCCGACAATGTAGCGGGGCTCAAGTACACCGCCGAAGCCGCGGCATTCGCATAACACACGCATTGTCCTGCGGGATGGTGTGCAGTGGTGTGGATGGGTAGGGGAGCGTCGTGTGGCCGTGGAAGCAGCAGTGTGAACTAGTTGTGGAGGCCACGCGAGTGAGAATGCAGGCATGAGTAGCGAAAGACGAGTGAGAAACTCGTCCGCCGAATGACCAAGGGTTCCTGGGCCAGGTTAATCCGCCCAGGGTGAGTCGGGACCTAAGGCGAGGCCGACAGGCGTAGTCGATGGACAACGGGTTGATATTCCCGTACCCGTGTGAACGCGCCCATGATGAATCACCGGTACTAACTGTCCTGAAGCAGGTCTGTTCCCTTCGGGGGATGGGGTTGTGGATGCATGGGACCTTCGGTGGTAGTAGTCAAGCGATGGGGTGACGCAGGAAGGTAGCTGGGCCGGCTGGTGGAGTAGCCGGTGTAAGCCTGTAGGGCGAGTGGTAGGCAAATCCGCCACTTGTGAAGCCTGAGAGGTGATGCGTAGCCGTTGTGGTGAATTCAGTGATCCTATGCTGCCGAGAAAAGCCTCTAGCGAGCTTTCACATGGCCCGTACCCCAAACCGACACAGGTGGTCAGGTAGAGAATACTAAGGCGATCGAGATAACTGTGGTTAAGGAACTCGGCAAAATGCCCCCGTAACTTCGGGAGAAGGGGGACCTTGTCTGGTGATGAGTCTTGCACTCTGAGCTGGGTGGGGTCGCAGAGACCAGAGAGAAGCGACTGTTTACTAAAAACACAGGTCCGTGCGAAGTCGTAAGACGATGTATACGGACTGACGCCTGCCCGGTGCTGGAAGGTTAAGAGGACCGGTTAGCTGCACTTGTGTGGCGAAGCTGAGAATTTAAGCCCCAGTAAACGGCGGTGGTAACTATAACCATCCTAAGGTAGCGAAATTCCTTGTCGGGTAAGTTCCGACCTGCACGAATGGCGTAACGACTTCTCTGCTGTCTCGACCACAGACTCGGCGAAATTGCATTACGAGTAAAGATGCTCGTTACGCGCGGCAGGACGAAAAGACCCCGGGACCTTCACTATAGCTTGGTATTGGTGTTCGGTTCGGTTTGTGTAGGATAGGTGGGAGACTGTGAAGCGGGCACGCCAGTGTTTGTGGAGTCGTTGTTGAAATACCACTCTGATCGTATTGGATGTCTAACCTCGGACCCTGATCGGGTTCAGGGACAGTGCCTGGTGGGTAGTTTAACTGGGGCGGTTGCCTCCTAAAATGTAACGGAGGCGCCCAAAGGTTCCCTCAGCCTGGTTGGCAATCAGGTGTTGAGTGTAAGTGCACAAGGGAGCTTGACTGTGAGACTGACAGGTCGAGCAGGGACGAAAGTCGGGACTAGTGATCCGGCACCGGCATGTGGAAGCGGTGTCGCTCAACGGATAAAAGGTACCCCGGGGATAACAGGCTGATCTTCCCCAAGAGTCCATATCGACGGGATGGTTTGGCACCTCGATGTCGGCTCGTCGCATCCTGGGGCTGGAGTAGGTCCCAAGGGTTGGGCTGTTCGCCCATTAAAGCGGCACGCGAGCTGGGTTTAGAACGTCGTGAGACAGTTCGGTCTCTATCCGCCGCGCGCGTAAGAAACTTGAGGAAGGCTGTCCCTAGTACGAGAGGACCGGGACGGACGAACCTCTGGTGTGCCAGTTGTCCCGCCAGGGGCATGGCTGGTTGGCTACGTTCGGAAGGGATAACCGCTGAAAGCATCTAAGCGGGAAGCCTGTTCCAAGATGAGGTTTCTCACCCCCTTTGTGGGGGTAAGGCCCCCGGCAGACCACCGGGTTGATAGGCCGGATCTGGAAGCACAGTAATGTGTGGAGGTGACTGGTACTAATAGGCCGAGGACTTACCATGAAGGTGCTACGCGTCCACTGTGCGGTTTCTGAAACAGCACCCGTTTCGTCGGGATAGTTTCATAGAGTTACGGTGGTTATAGCGATAGGGAAACGCCCGGTCCCATTTCGAACCCGGAAGCTAAGCCTGTCTGCGCCGATGGTACTGCACTCGTCAGGGTGTGGGAGAGTAGGTCGCCGCCGAACACCCGTTCCGGGAGGGGCTCACACTTTTGTGTGGGCCCCTTTCGTGTTTTCTATCGGTTTGTGTTGTGGAGCCGACCAATCAGGTTACGAGATGGTAACAACGCGGTTCTGGTTTCCGGTTTGACCCTTTCACTGGGTAACGTCCGCTGGGCAGATCCGTTGGGTCGTGCTGCAAAGCGGTGCGGATCCTCCCGGGTCGTTCCTAGTGACGACGAAAGGGATTGGACGATGAGGATGCGATTTGGCAAGAGCGCGACCGTGAGGTTCGCTGCAGGAATTGCCGGACTCGGGTTGGTCGGCGCATCGGTTGCCGGATGCACCAGTACCAACCCTGGAGGCGGTGCCGAAGGCGGAACGTCTCTCGAGAGCCTGAGGGAAGCGGGCACCGTGACGGTCGGGTTCGCCGGCGAGGCGCCCTACAGCTTCATGCAGGACGGTGACCTCACCGGAGCAACGGTTGCCTTGCACCGTGAGATCTTCAAGAACCTCGGTATCGACAATGTTGAAGGCGTGGCCACCGACTTCGGTGCGCTCATTCCAGGTCTGCAGGCCGGTCGGTTCGATGTTGTCAGCGCAGGCATGTCGATCCTGCCCCAGCGTTGCGAGCAAGCGTTGTTCAGCGAGCCCGAATTCAATTACACGACCGCGTTGATGGTGCCTGAGGGCAATCCTCAGAACCTGTCGGACATCCAGTCGATCAAAGACAGTGGCGCGAGCCTGGCGACCATGACCGGCGCGATCGAGTCGGACTACGCCGAGGAATCGGGTATCGATGCAACGCAGGTCGCATCAGCGCAGGACGGCATGGATGCCGTGATCAACGGACGTTCCGATGTATTCGCGTTGACCGGTATCTCACTCAACTGGATGAAGCAGAACAACGAGTCGGCTCCGGTCGATGTCACCGAGTCGTTCGTCGCCGAGATCAACGGTGTTCCTCAGGTCGGCGCCGGCGGCACTGTGTTCCGTCAGGGTGACGAGGAGCTGAGGGACGCATACAACGAGGAACTCGCAAAGATCACATCGGACAAGGACAAGTACCTGTCGATCGTGGGGGAGTTCGGTTTCACCGAGAACGAGTTGCCCGATCCTGAACTGACCACAGAGAGCCTCTGCGAGGGCGTGTCCTGAGAGCGGGTTCTCCAGAATGGATTTCGGTTCGAATATCGAGGCGCTGACAAGCGCGTTTCCTCGAATACTCGATGGAATCCTGGTCACTCTGTACCTCACGATCGGTAGTGCGTTCTTCGCATTTCTGCTCGCCGTCAGTCTCGGATTGGCGGCGGGTGCGAAGAACTTGATCCTGAGGGGGAGTTCCCGGGTTGTCATCGAGTTCTTCAGGGGCACTTCGCTCCTGGTGCAGTTGTTCTGGTTCTTCTATGTGATGCCGTTGTTCGGTTATCGACTCGAGCCGATCGTGTGCGGCATCCTCGCGCTGTCGTTGAACTACGGCGCCTACGGCGCGGAAGTTGTACGCGGTGCCATAGCGTCGGTTCCTCGTCCTCAATGGGAAGCTGCGACCGCATTGAACTTCAGCTACTGGCAGCGTCTCAGGCGGGTGATCTTTCCTCAGGCATGGGCAGAGATGATCCCGCCGTTGACGAACCTGTTGATCCAGTTGCTCAAGGGCACCGCGCTCGCGAGCTATATCCTTTTGCACGACTTGACATTCGAGATCGAGCAGTTGCGTCGTAGTACCGGTGACACCCTCTTCGCCTTCGGTGTGGGGCTCGTTCTGTACTTCATCGTGGGATATGTGCTGACGCTGTTGATGAATGCACTCGAAGTGCGAGCCAAGAGCAGGCTGGGCACAGGGCCGTCGATGCGTGAGATCTTCGGTCTCGCACCGGTGCTCGACAAGCCCGAGGAGGTGAAGACATGAGCGTCGACTGGAGTTGGCAACGCGCCTGGGACGCGCTCCCGGTGTTGCTCGACGGGTTCAAGATCACGCTGCTCGCCACCGTCCTCGGTTTCGTCCTCGCCGCTGTACTGGGCCTGGTCGTGGCGATCGCTCGACGCACGTTGCCGCGACCGTTCGCGATGGTGCTCGGCGGCGTCGTGGAGTTCATCCGTCTGACACCGTTGGTTGTGCAGCTTCTCTTCGTGTACTACATGCTTCCCCAGTTCTCTGCATTGCAGATCGGTATCGCGGTCTTGGGCATCCATTACTCGACCTACATGGCCGAGGTGTACCGAGCAGGAATCGAAGCGGTACCCGTGGGTCAGTGGGAGGCGGCCCGGGCGCTGTCGTTGCCGAACACTCGCACGTGGCGGGCGGTGATCCTCCCGCAGGCCGTGCGCCGGGTGATCCCGGCCCTCGGAAACTACGCAGTCTCGATGTTCAAGGACACGCCGTTCCTCTTCACCATCACGGTGGTCGAGATGGTGACCGCAGCTCAGCAGTTCGGTGCCAGGAATTTCCAGTATCTCGAGCCGCTGACGTTGGCCGGACTGATCTTCCTGATCGCGAGCTACCCGACCTCATTGCTGATTCGCCGATTGGAGCGTCGTCTTGCCTACTGACCTGACCAAAGACACCGGGGGAACTGCGGGTCCGTCCGACGGCGGGGCGTCGGGCGATCCGATGATCCGCTTCGAATCCGTGGTGAAGCAGTTCGGCGACAACGTCGTGCTCGATCACCTCGACTTCGAGGTTGCAGCCGGCGACCGTGTGACCTTGATCGGCCCGAGCGGCTCGGGAAAGACCACGATCCTGCGGTTGCTCATGACCCTGGAGAAGATCGACGGGGGCGTGGTGTGGGTCAAGGGGGAGCCTTTGAGTCATGAGCGCAAAGGTTCGAAGCTCGTTCCCGCGTCGGAGAAGCATCTGCGAAAGGTGCGGCAGAGCATCGGCATGGTGTTCCAGCACTTCAACCTGTTTCCGAACATGAACGTCATGGAGAACCTCACCGAGGCTCCCATCCACGTATTGGGTCGGAAGAAGGCCGACGCCGAAGCGCGTGCACGGGAACTGCTCGCGATGGTCGGCCTGTCCGACAAGGAGAAGGCGCACCCCACTCAGCTGTCGGGTGGTCAGCAGCAGCGCGTGGCCATCGCCCGCGCGCTCGCGATGGACCCGGACATCCTGCTGCTGGACGAGGTGACATCGGCGCTCGACCCGGAACTGGTTGCCGATGTGCTCGACGTTCTGCGCCGGATCGCGGACACCACCGACATCACAATGTTGATCGTCACGCACGAGATGAACTTCGCCCGCGACGTCTCCAACCGTGTCCTGATGTTCGACAAGGGGCGGATCATCGAACAGGGACCGCCCGACGTCATCTTCACGAACCCGAAAGAGGAACGTACCCGCAAGTTCCTCGACGCAGTCCTCGCAGGGGAGTGAGGGAGCGAGGTCACTCGGCGGGTACTGCCAGCCGAGTGACCTCCGACCTTCCGCGCAATGTGATTTCGTCGCGCACGGTCCATTCGGATGCTTCGTCGCTCGTTGCGGTGTCGACGGCGCGACCCGATGCCACCACGTAGCCCGGTGCGGTCTTCGCGACATCGGACAGGCGCGCCGCCTCGTTCACCGGATCTCCGATGACGGTGTACTCGAAACGTTCTGCGGCGCCGATGTTTCCTGCCACCACCCGACCCGCGGCAACCCCGATTCCGGCGCGGCAGTCGGGGACCTCGACCGCGAGGCGCTGCGCCATCGTGCGTGCGGTCCGCAAGGCGCGACCGGATGCGTCGTCGACCCGGACGGGCGCACCGAAGATCGCCAGCGCCGCGTCACCCTCGAACTTGTTGACCGACCCGCCGGCGCGGTGGACCTCCTCGACGACCACCGCGAAGAATCGATTGAGCAAGGCGACGACCTCGACGGGCGGTCTCTCGGCCGCGAGCGTCGTAGACCCGACGATGTCGATGAACAGCACCGCGACGTCGCGTTCCTCGCCGCCGAGGATATCGGCGTTGGCGAGAGCTTCGGCCGCGACATCCCGGCCGACGTGCCTGCCGAATACCTCTCTGATGCGCTCCCGTTCCCGCAAACCTTCGGCCATGCGGTTGAATCCGGCCTGGAGTTCGCCGAGTTCGGTGCCGTCGTACACCACGACTTTGGTGTTCAGGTCGCCCTTCTCTATCTGTGACATGCCGTACTGCACCGATTCGATCGGCGCGATGCTCGAGCGCACGCTGAGAAACAGAAGCAACGAACCGACGAGCAGGGTGATGCTGCCGAGCGCGAGGATGGTCACTGCGAACCGGACCGGGGTGACCGGCCGGATGAAGCTGAACACGGCGATCAACATCAGCCCGATCACGGGGATGCTGCTGCCGAGTGTCCACGCGAGCATCACACGCCCGGTGGTCCCGGCGAAGCGATGACGGCGGGGTGCACCTGCCTCGAGCGCTCGTGCCGCGATCGGGCGCAGTGCGAATTCGGTGAAGGCGTAGACGAATCCGCACACGGTGGTGCCCGCGAGCAGGATCGTGATCGACACCTTGGGAATGGTGTCGGGATCGATGATCCCGAGACACGTGGTGAACAGGACGAGCCCGATGATCCAGAGGAAACCCTGCTGCAGGGTCATGCGCAAGGGAAGGTTCAGGGCCGTGCGTTGCTCTTCGGGGGTGGGGCGACGGCCATCGAGAGCCCAACCCAATCGATCCACGCCGTAGCGGGTACCGAGGACGGTGCCGACGACGATCGCCACCACCACATACGCCGGTGCCAGGACAGCAGTCACGATGAGGAACTCGGAGGTGAGCAGTGACGGTCCTGGAATCACCACATTGATGAGGGTCGCCGCGATCAATGCTCCGATGATGTGGGTGCCGGCGAGCGAGAATGTCAGCAACGACTGGACCCGAATTCGGAGTCGGCGGACCGGTTCCTCCGGTTGCCCCAGGATCGCGGAACCGAGCGGCGAGGTGCGGCTGTTGCGTGCTGACATGGTCGTTCGAGAGTAGACGAGGTCATCCTTTAGGGTGGGCTGTGTGCGCCTAGTGATTGCTCGTTGCCGTGTCGACTACATCGGACGTCTGACTGCACATCTTCCCACCGCACGCCGATTGTTGTTGGTGAAAGCGGATGGGTCGGTGAGTGTTCATGCCGACGACCGTGCCTACAAACCCCTCAACTGGATGAGCCCGCCGTGCTGGCTCTCGGAAGAGGCGCCCGAGGAGGGGGTAGAGGCGCTCTGGGTGGTCATGAACAAGGCAGGGGAGCAGTTGCGCATCACCCTCGAAGAGATCGAGCACGACTCGAGCCATGAACTCGGGATCGACCCGGGCCTGATCAAGGACGGTGTCGAAGCGCACCTGCAGGAACTGCTTGCCGAACATGTAGAAACACTCGGCGCAGGATACAGCCTGGTTCGCCGCGAATTTCCCACGGCCATCGGGCCTGTCGACCTGCTGTGCCGCGACGCCGACGGTGCCACGGTCGCGGTCGAGATCAAGCGGCGCGGCGAGATCGACGGCGTGGAACAGCTCACCCGCTATCTCGAACTGCTCAATCGTGATCCGCTTCTCGCACCCGTCACCGGAGTGTTTGCCGCCCAGCAGATCAAGCCGCAGGCCAAGACCCTCGCGACCGACCGCGGTATCCGCTGCCTCGTGCTCGATTACGAGGCGCTGCGCGGAACCGAGAGCACTGAATTCCGGTTGTTCTGAGCCATGCCACGACGGAATCGTCCCCAGGCGTCGCGCACACGCGCGAAAGCGGACGCCGATTCGTCGGGCACTGGGTCCTCGTCCTTCGGCTGGGGGACCACGCGGAGCGAGTCGGGACCTACCGGCGCGGAATCCGAACAGTTCACAGTGCGCACAGTGCCAGGATCGCGAGCGACCAAACCGTACCGGTGTCCCGGATGCGACCACGAGATCGCTCCGGGGACGCCTCACATCGTGGCTTGGTCGATCGATGTCCCCGGGGGCGCCGACGATCGTCGGCACTGGCACAACGGGTGCTGGGCGGCCCGCGCGAAGCGGGGACCGACCCGAAGGCGGTCCTGACCGGCGCGGGGTTGAGGCTACCGTCGAACCCTGCTCGCCACCGCCGGTGAACGACCGCTGCCACCGGGGCGGGGAGTCTCGCCGCGGGGCGGAGTGGGCGGCTGGGTCTGCTTCGGCGCCTGCGGGGCAGCGCTTCGGCTGGCCTCGCTCGAGCCGGTAGCGTCGGAGTCCTTACTGTTGCGCGCAGATTCGCCGACGCCCGCCCCGGACTTCTCGGACCCTGTTCCCGTGCTTGTGGTGCCGGAGTCGTCGGTCTTGCCTCCGCGCCGGGTGCTGTCGGTCGAGGCCCTTTCTGCACGCTGGTCGGACAAGTCGTTCTCGGAGTCCGATGATGGGGGCGTCGTGTCGTCCGAGAGGTCGCGCGCGAGGAGGTCGGTTTCGTCGGTCACGGCCGCGAGCATGTCGGGCACGCCGTCGAGCTGTTCACGTACGCCGTCGAGCTGACCGAGGATGCGTCCGCGCAGGACGAGAAGTTCCTCGGTGAGTCCCTTGGCGCTCGCGATCTTGCGTTCGGAGGCTTCAGTGGCCACCGAGAGGCGCCGCGCCGCTTCGGAAGTGGCCTGTTCGAGGCGACGTTCTGCTTCACCCTTGCTTGAACGTTCGAGTTCGTCGAGCGAACCCAGCAGCTTCGACCGGCGCTCGGACATCGTGATCTCGAAGTCCTGCTGCACCTGCTCGCGCTTGCTCTCCGCCTCGGCGGCGCGGCGGTCGGACTCGGCGCGCGCGGCAGCGATTATCCGGTCGGATTCGGCACGAGCAGCGGCCATCGTGCGCGCGTGTTCTTCCTCGCAGGCGAGGCGCCGGTTCTCGAGGTCCTTGAGGCGCTTCTCGAAATCGCCGCGGAGGCGGAGGCCTTCCTGTTCGGCGAGGGAGACCATCTCTGCGGCATCGGTCTCGGCCCGGGCCCGCAGTTCCGACGCTTCGTCGGACGCCAGCCGGAGCATTCGGGAGATGCGGTCGCTCATGCCTTCCGCGGTGGTCGGAGGAACCGAGAGGCGATCGACGTCCTTACGCAGGTCGTCGATCTCGTTCCGGGCATTCTCCAGCTGGCGCGCGAGGTCGCGGGCCTGTGCCGATGCCGCGTCGCGGTCGGTTGCCGTCACGCGGAGCTCGGCCTCGAAACGGGCGAAGTAGTTGGTCACCTCGTCGCGGTCGAAGCCCTTCCGCACGATGGAGAACGGCAGGTGGCTGGGGGCGCGATCACGATCGAAGACCATGAAGACAATCTACCCGCTCGAATGCGGGATCACTTGGGCAGCTCCAGTACCACAGGTACCGGAGCTGCTCTCACCGCCCGCGTCAGTGAGCGGAGTCTGCGGCGGGCTCGACGAGCTCGACCAGAACACCACCTGCATCCTTCGGATGGAGGAAGTTGATCCGTGAGTCTGCGGTGCCGCGGCGCGGTGCGTCGTACAGAAGCCGGACGCCTTGTTCACGCAGGTGCGTGGAGATCGCATCGAGGTCGGTGACCCGGTAGGCGAGCTGCTGCAGGCCGGGGCCGCTGCGGTCGATGAACTTCGCGATCGTCGAGTTCTCGTTCAGCGGAGCGAGCAGCTGGATCTGGGTGGCACCGTCGGGGCTGCCGGGAACGGAGAGCATGGCCTCCCGGACGCCCTGCTCCTCGTTGATCTCCTCGTGCGTGGACACGAGCCCGACATTCTCGGCGTACCACGTGAGTGCGGCGTCGAGATCGGGCACGGCGATGCCGACGTGATCGATCGCCGTGACGAGCCCGGAGGACAGAGCTGCCGCGACGGGCGACGATGTGGGAGAGGTCTCGGTCATGCCTCTGACGGTAGCGGTACCGTTGGTCAAGCTCATATCGGGTCCCAGGTATCCACAGTGTGAGCGTCCGCGTTGTCTATTCGGAGGACATTTCCCGTGAGCAGTTCTGTGATAGTCGCTGGAGCCCGTACGCCAATGGGTCGCCTGCAGGGTTCGTTGAAGGACTTCTCCGGATCCGATCTCGGTGGGGTTGCCATCAAAGGTGCCCTGGACAAGGCCGGGGTCGCGCCGGAGAAGGTCGACTACGTGATCATGGGTCAGGTGCTCACCGCCGGTGCCGGCCAGATCCCCGCACGTCAGGCTGCCGTCGCCGCCGGCATTCCGATGGATGTGCCCGCCCTCACGATCAACAAGGTGTGTCTGTCGGGCATCAACGCCATCGCCCTGGCCGACCAGCTGATCCGCGCCGGAGAATTCGATATCGTCGTCGCGGGCGGTCAGGAATCGATGAGCCAGGCCCCGCACATGCTCGAGAAGAGCCGCGCCGGATTCAAGTACGGCGATGTCACCCTGCGCGACCACATGGCCTACGACGGCCTGCACGACATCTTCACCGACGAGGCGATGGGTCTGTTGACCGAATCGGCGAACAAGGACTCGGACTTCGTCTCCCGTGAGGAGCAGGACACCTTCGCTGCGGCCTCGCACCAGAACGCGGCGCGTGCCTGGAAGGACGGTCTGTTCGACGACGAGGTCGTGCCCGTGTCGATCCCGCAGCGCAAGGGCGATCCGATCGTGTTCGCCGCCGACGAAGGCATCCGCGCCGACACCACCGTCGAATCGCTCGGCAAGCTGCGTCCGGCGTTCGCGAAGGACGGCACCGTCACTGCCGGTTCGGCGTCGCAGATCTCAGACGGTGCCGCCGCGGTGGTCGTGATGAGCAAGGCGAAGGCCGAGGAGCTCGGGTTGACCTGGATCGCGGAGATCGGTGCATCCGGTGTCGTCGCCGGGCCCGACTCGACGCTGCAGCAGCAGCCGGCCCGCGCGATCGCCAAGGCTTGTGAGCGTGAGGGCATCGATCCGAAGGATCTCGACCTCGTCGAGATCAACGAGGCGTTCGCCGCGGTCGGTATCGCGTCGGCCCGCGAGCTCGGTATCGATGCCGCCAAGGTCAACGTCAACGGTGGTGCGATCGCTCTCGGCCACCCGCTTGGTATGTCCGGCGCCCGGATCGCACTGCACCTCGCGCTCGAGCTGAAGCGTCGCGGCGGCGGTGTCGGTGCTGCTGCACTGTGCGGTGGCGGCGGACAGGGCGACGCCCTGATCGTGCGCGTGCCGAAGGGATAGTCGTCGAACGGGCACCGACCGGGGCCCGATCGTCGAACTCGATAATCATCACGGCCCTCGACGTCCAGCGTCGGGGGCCGTGATGTCTCTCACTGCACTACAGGTCGTCGTAGATTCATGGGCACAATGGCCTCATGACGACGATCTTCGACCTGTCCACTCCCGCGAAGAGGTTCCGCCTCGTGGCCATTTGGGAGGCAGTGACCTGGCTGGCCCTACTGATCGCGATGTTCTTCAAATGGGTTCTCGGCTACGAGGAAGCCATCCGCATCCCCGGCATGGTGCACGGTATCGCCGGGTTCATGCTGTTCGTCGTCGTCACGTTCATCACCGCGTGGGCGCTGAAGTGGGACATCAAGACCACGTTCCTTGCGCTCGTCTCGAGCATCCCGCCCTTCGGCACCATCGTCTTCGAGCGCTGGGCCGTCAAGACCGGCCGTCTCGCAGAACTCTCCGAGCCCGGTAGCCGCGAGGATGCACCCGCTACCGTCTGACCGTCCGCAACGTCCGCGGCCGTGGCGTGCCAGACTGGAGGACGTGACTCGACCCGGTTCCCGTCCTGCACGTTCCGCCGCGGCCGCGGCGCTGTCCGGCGCGGTGGATCTCGCGCCCCTCAAGGAGCGGGCTGCCACGCCGCCCCCTCCGCCCCCGTCCGGTGACGGCACGCACGGCGCATTCGCGTCGATCGTGGACGTCACCGAGGCCACTTTCGAAACCGAAGTGCTCCAGCGCTCCACCCAGGTCCCCGTCATCGTGGACCTGTGGGCCACCTGGTGCGAACCCTGCAAGCAGCTCTCGCCTCTTCTCGAGAAGCTCGCCACCGAAGCCGACGGCGCGTGGGTGCTCGCCAAGGTCGACGTCGATGCCAATCCCCGGATCGCCCAGGCCTTCGGCGTGCAATCGGTGCCGACCGTCGTCGCGATCGCCGCGGGACAGCCGCTTGCCGACTTCCAGGGCATCCAGCCCGAACCGGCGCTGCGGCAGTGGCTCGACGCGATCGCGCAGGCCGTCGAAGGCAAGTTGTCGGGCCCGCCCGCTGCTGACGGCGAGCCGACCGAGCAGCCGGCGGATCCGCGACTCGTCGCGGCCGAGCAGGCCCTCGAACAGGGCGACTTCGAGGGCGCTGAAGCCGCCTACAACCTGATCCTCGCCTCCGAGCCGAACAATGCCGATGCCAAGGCCGCGCTGCGGCAGGTCAAGTTCCTGGCACGAGCCCAGGACGTTCCCGCGGACGCGGTCGCGGTCGCGGACGCTGCTCCCACCGATCTCGACGCGCAACTCGCTGCGGCCGATGCCGAGCTGTTCGCGCAGAACCCCGAAGCCGCCTTCGAGCGGATCATCGCGTTCGTCAAGCGAAGCGCCGGCGACGACCGCACGGTGGCCCGCACCCGGCTGCTGGAACTGTTCGAGCTGTTCGACACGGCGGAGCCGTTCGTGATCGCCGCACGTCGCAAGCTTGCGGCCGCACTCTACTGACGCATCGCTCCCGAAGAAGGCCCACCGGCCGTTGCCTCAGCGGTAACGGCCGGTGCATGCATCTTCGCCGCCCAGCACCCCGGTCCGGAAGGCGTCCACGCGCGAGAATCCGCTCGGCACGGTGTTGCCGTTGACATCGCTCGCAGCGAGCCCGTCGCGGAGCAACCCGGAGACGGCCTCGTCGAGGTCGCCGGGGGAGAGCCACACCATTTCCGCGTCGGGGTCGAGCCCCGAAGCGACGGCGCTCGACGGACTCAGGGCTGCGCTGATCACACCCGACAGGCAGGCAGCGCGTAAGGCCGTGCGGGCATCTGTGAGGCCCTGGCCGGCGTCCTGCTGCACCGCAAGTGCGTAGCGGGACGCGACGAGGACGTACGCGTTGTAGTCACCGCGCACATCGGCGCTGAAACCGTCGCGTCGCGAACGGTCTGGGGTGCCGACCGCGGCGAGTTCCTCGAGGTCGACGCCCACGGTGTTGGTCGACGGGCAATAGGACACCGGAGTCGTCGTCTTCGCGTCGGAGCAGCCGAGATCCGAGCCGGACAGATCCAAAGCCGGCGGCGACTCGAGGTCGAACACGTGGTTGAACGACTCGAAGATCGTCTCCACGGAATCCGCAGTGACAGGAAGCTCGCCGTCGTCGCTGCTGTCGAAATACTGTGGCAGATCCGCGCGCCGCGATTCGATCTCCGCGGCGTCGATCCGCGGGCAGGTCGCGGCGCCGTCCGTGAACCCGATCTGCACCGCCGTCACGCGTTCGAACGCGGAACCGTGGATGGAATCCGGATCGTTCGGGTCGCTGTCGCGGAACAGCACCATCGACGCCAGCACATTGTTGAGGCCGTCCGCAGTGTTGAGTTCGAAGTGTTCGGAGTTGCCCTCGGCGACGTGCCGCATGAAGGCACCGGCGAAGCAGTCGGCCTGCTGCTCGAACACGATACCGGGATCGTCGTCGGCGACGATCCCGGTCGAGTACTGGATGGCGTGCCCGTATTCGTGGGCGAGCACGGTGACCGCCGACATCGGCCCGAAGTCCTCGACGAGCTGTGGCAGCAGATAGGTACGGTCCCAGCCGATGACGTCCCCGCCACTGCAGTAGGCGGCGTTGATGAAGTCGTAGGTGGATTCGCCGCAGAAGCGCGGGCCGCGGCGCTCGGAGGGATCCCACGAGATGATCGTGCCGACCGGTTCGAAGTCGCCGCGCGCGATCGAGCTGTACTCCTGCCTCCAGTACTCCTCGATGTCGGCGATCGCGTTACCCGCAAGGGCGTCGATATCGCCGCCGTCGGTGTTCTCGATCGTCACGTCGGCATCGGGGACACCGCTGCGCGGCCCCGTCGGACCCGACACCACAGGTAGACCTGCGACGGTGAACGGGTTGTCGTAGATCGACACCGCCGTCCCGGAGATCTCCTGCGCGCAACCGGCCACCAGCACAACCGCGAGAGCAGGGAGAAGCGGGGCGAACCATCGGTGTCGTCGTGTCACGTCGATCCACTCTCCACTCGTCGCTGTCGACGCTCACCGCCGCGGCGACAGCCAGATCGCGCCGTGCGCAGGGAGCGTCACCCGGGCCGAAGCCGGGCGACCGTGCCACGAATGAGCCGTGGCGATCACCGCGCCGAGATTACCGGTGCCGTTTCCCTGATACACGATCGCGTCCGTGTTGAGCACCTCCTCCCAGGTGCCCGGTTCGGGCAACCCGACACGATAGTCGGCGTGGACACTGCCCGAGAAGTTGTACAGGCACGCGATCACCGAACCGTCACTGCCGTAGCGGAGAAAACTGAGCACATTGTTGTGGGCGTCGTTGGCATCGATCCACGAATACCCGCCGGGCGTCGTGTCGAGCGTGTACAGCGCCGGGTGCTCGCGATACGTGCGGTTCAGATCGGCGACCAGTGCGCGGATACCCGTGTGCAGCGCGCCGGTGTGCGGATCGTCGAGCTGCCACCAGTCGAGACCGCGCTCCTCCGACCACTCTCCGACCTGCCCGAATTCCTGTCCCATGAACAGCAACTGCTTACCGGGATGCGACCACATGTACGCGAGCATCGCGCGCAACCCCGCGGCCTTGGTGTGGTCGTCGCCGGGCATTCGCGTCCACAACGTGCCCTTGCCGTGGACCACCTCGTCGTGGCTGATCGGCAACACGAAATGCTCGCTCCACGCATACATCAGCGAGAACGTGATCTCGTGGTGGTGGAACGTGCGGTGCACCGGGTCGTGCATCAGATACCCGAGGGTGTCGTGCATCCAGCCCATGTTCCATTTCATCGAGAAGCCCAGGCCGCCGACGTTCGTCGGGCGCGTCACCCCCGGCCACGCGGTGGACTCTTCGGCGATCGTCACGACACCGGGATGGTGCTTGTGCACGGTCGCGTTGAGCTCCTGCAGGAATGCCACGGCATCGAGATTCTCGCGGCCACCGAACTCGTTCGGGGTCCACTCACCCTCGGGTCGCGAATAGTCCAGGTAGAGCATCGACGCCACCGCGTCGACACGCAGCCCGTCGATGTGGAACTCGTCGATCCAGAACAACGCATTCGCCACCAGGAAGTTGCGTACTTCCTTGCGTCCGTAGTCGAACACATAGGTGCCCCAGTCGAGTTGCTCACCGCGCCGGGGGTCGGCGTGCTCGTACAGGGGGCTGCCGTCGAACCGGGCGAGGGCCCAGCTGTCCTTCGGGAAGTGCGCGGGCACCCAATCCATGATCACGCCGATTCCGGCGGCGTGCAGACGACCGACGAACTCACGGAACTCGTCGGGAGTGCCGAACCGTGCGGTCGGCGCGTAATACGAGGTCACCTGATAGCCCCACGACCCGCCGAAAGGATGCTCGGCGACGGGCATGAGCTCCACGTGCGTGAACCCGGTTTCGTGCACATATTCGACCAGTTGGTCGGCGAGCTCCGGATAGGTCAGTCCCGGTCGCCACGAACCGAGATGTACCTCGTACACGCTCATCGGTTCCTGCCACGGTTGCGCTTCGGCGCGCGCGGCCAGCCACTGTTCGTCGTGCCACTCGTGCGTGCTGCGCGTGACGACAGAGGCGGTGGCCGGTGGAACCTCGGTGGCGAACGCCATCGGATCGGCCTTGTCGCGCACCGAACCGTCGTGCCCGTGGACCCTGAACTTGTAGAGCTGGCCCGGTTCGACACCCGGAACGAACAGCTCCCACACACCACTCGATCCCAGGACACGCATCGGTGCGGTGGTCCCGCCCCACAGATCGAACTCGCCGAGCACCGTCACGCCACGCGCACCGGGCGCCCACACCGCGAACGACGTTCCCGTCACCATGCCGTCGGGCGTGTCGTACGAACGGGGATGGGCACCGAGCACATCCCACAGCCGCTCGTGCCGACCCTCACTGATCAGATGACGATCGAGCTCACCGAGGGTGGGTAGGAACCGGTAACCGTCGGCGACGACGACGGTGTGGTCGAACGGATACCGCACGACCAAGCGATAGTCAGCGGGGTCGTGCACCGGCAGCAACGCGCTGAACACGTCGTGCCCCACGGGCTCGAGCGGGTGATCCGTTCCACCGATACGTACCGCCACCGCCTCGGCGCCCGGACGCAACGCCCGGAACACGGTGCCTTCGGGGTGCGGATGTGCCCCGAGGACCGAATGGGGATCGTGGTGTTCACCGGCCGCGAGGCGTGCCAGATCGTCGGGGTTCGGCGCATGACGCGGGGCGGATGCACTCGACCGGCTGCGCGGAGGTGTCGTTCCCTCCGGCTCGCGCCCCGGTGACGACGACGGCACGGTCACGGCTGGCTCCTGTACGTGAGGGTCGTGCGGGCGGGAATGCCGATCCGGGGCAGGACAAGAATGTGCGCGACCGCGCGCCACGGTTCGAGCCGCACGAAATTGGCCTGACCCCAGTGGTATTGCTCGCCGCTGACTTCGTCGTAGACCTGCAGGTGGTCGTGCCAGTCGTGCCCGATCGCCGGCATGTCGAGCCAGATCGTGCCCTGCTCTGCGGCATACGGATCGAGATTGACGATGGTGAGTACCGTGTCTCCCGTCGTCGGGTCGAACTTCGAGTATCCGATCAACGCATCGTTGTCGATGTGGTGGAACGTGATGTTGCGGAGCTGCTGGAGCGCCGGATGCGCCCGCCGGATCCGGTTCAGCTCGGTCAGCCACGGTTCGAGGGACTCACCGCGACGCCGGGCATCGTCGAACCGCCGTGGACGCAGTTGGTACTTCTCGGAGTCGAGATACTCCTCGCTGCCCGGTCGGAGCGGAACATGCTCGTACAGTTCGTAGCCCGAGTACACACCCCACGTCGGGGCCAGCGTCGCGGCCAAGGCTGCACGCAGCGCGAACATTCCGGGCCCGCCGTGCTGCAGCGACTCGTGGAGAATGTCCGGGGTGTTGACGAACAGGTTGGGGCGCGCCTCGTCGGCCTTGCCCGCAATCTCCAACCCGAACTCGGTGAGTTCCCACTTCGCGATCCGCCACGTGAAATACGTGTACGACTGCGCGAATCCGCGGCGCGCGAGACCGTACATCCGTGCGGGCCGGGTGAACGCCTCGGCGAGGAACACCACGTCGGGGTCGGTCTTGTGTACCTCCTCGATCAACCACTCCCAGAAATCCGGTGGCTTGGTGTGCGGATTGTCGACTCGGAAGATTCGCACCCCAGCGGCCATCCAGTGCCGGACCACCCGCAGCACCTCGGTGTAGATGCCGTCGCGGTCCAGATCGAAATTGATCGGGTAGATGTCCTGGTACTTCTTGGGCGGGTTCTCCGCGTATGCGATCGTTCCGTCGGGCAGCACCGTGAACCATTCGGGATGCGACTGCGCCCACGGGTGATCCGGTGCGCATTGCAGCGCGAGGTCGAGGGCGACCTCGAGATCGAGTTCCCGGGCGCGCGTGACGAAGTCGCGGAAATCCTCGTCGGTGCCCAGATCGGGGTGGATGGCGTCGTGGCCACCCTCGTCCGACCCGATCGCCCAGGGGGACCCGACGTCGTCGGGTCCCGCGACCAACGCGTTGTTCGGACCCTTCCGGTTGATCTTGCCGATCGGGTGGATCGGCGGCAGATACACCACGTCGAATCCCATGGCGGCGATGCGCGGAAGGTCGGCCGCGGCCGTCGCGAAGGTGCCGTGTCGCGGGGTGCCGTCGTCGTTCCAGCCGCCCGTCGAGCGGGGGAAGAACTCGTACCACGAACCGAACAGCGCGCGGCGTCGCTCGGCGATCGTGGTGTAGGCGCGACCGCGCGTGACGAGTTCGCGCAGTGGATGCGCGCGGAGGATCTCGGTGACATCGGGGGAGTAGGCGGGCGCGACACGTTCGGGAAGTGTGCGGTGCGACCGTAGTGCTGCGGACACAGCCAGAAGAGAAGGTCGGCTGCCTCGGGGAGCCGCCTTGGCAGTACGTTCGAACAGGCGGGCGCCGATCTCCAGGTCGTTGGCCAGATCCTCCGGGCCCTGTCCCGCATCGATCTTCGCTTCGACGGCATGTCGCCATGTGGCGATCGGATCGCTCCAGGCTTCGATCCGGTAGATCCAATTGCCCGCGCTGGTCGGGGTGAACACCGCGTTGAACGTGTCGGGTTCGTAACCCGGTGTCATGGGAATCCGCACGAGCTTGCCCATGGTCTCGGGGTCCGCGGCCGGACCGCGCACCGCCAGAGTCGCCGCGAGTGCGTCGTGGCCCTCGCGCCACACCACGGCCGAGACGGGAACGACCTCGCCGACGACAGCTTTGGTCGGATATCTCCCGCCGTCGATCGCGGGCCGAACGTCGTCGATGGCGAGACGACCTGTCACGTGTTCTCCGTTCGCTGGGGCAGGCGGGTGGCCCGTGCCGAAAATGAACCGTGGGTGTGCGACCACAACCCTATTCCAGGCGGCAGCAGAGTTCCCGGTCATGCATTCGGAAAGGGCGAAACGCACCCTTTGCTATGACTGCCCGTATCCGTTACTCACGGGTTACGTCAGTTGACCGGACTGCAATACGTCGCCACCTAACGTCGATTTCGTAATGCACACAGACGTCCGACAGGGCGCAAACGGAGGGATCGACATCATGGGTCTGGTTGCCGGATTGATCGGGGTTGTCGGGGACTTGCTGCACCTTCTGCTCGGCGGACTCTGACCCGTCGGCCGACCGTGCGCGGTCGGCCGTAGAAGTACCGACGGCCCCGTGGCGTGTGCGTCGCGGGGCCGTCGCACGTGTCGGACGGCCCCCCGGCAGTGAGCTCGAAGGCTCTAAGTTCCGCACCCGTCGCATATGAAGAGAACCTGGGTAGGATTCGCGGGGTGAAAGCCTTGCGTCGGTTCACCGTCCGAGCCCATCTGCCCGAGCCGCTCGCAGCGCTGGAGGCACTGACAACCAATCTGCGCTGGTCGTGGCACCCACAGACACAGGATCTGTTCGCATCCATCGACCCCGAGTTGTGGGCGAAGGTCGACGAGGACCCGGTCCGCCTGCTCGGCGAGATCGCCCCCTCGCGCCTCGATGCACTGGCGACCGACAGCGAATTCCTCGCCCGACTCGAAGCCTCTGCCGCAGATCTCGACCACTACCTGACGCGCCCCGCCTGGTATCAGATCCGACGGGAACGCGACGCCGCACTGCCCGAGGGCATCGCCTACTTCTCCATGGAATTCGGCGTCACCGAGGTCCTTCCGAACTACTCGGGCGGACTCGGCATCCTCGCCGGCGACCACCTCAAGGCAGCCTCCGATCTGGGTCTGCCGCTCATCGGCGTCGGATTGCTGTATCGCTCCGGCTACTTCAAACAGTCGCTCAGCGCGGACGGATGGCAGCTCGAGCACTATCCGTCGTACGACCCGCAAGGCCTGCCGCTGCGCCTGCTCACGGAGTCCGACGGTGCGCCCGCGCTCGTCCGCGTCGATGTGCCCGGCGCCCGCACCCTCGATGCGCGGGTATGGATCGCGCAGGTGGGTCGCGTGCCGCTGCTGCTGCTCGACTCCGACATCGCGAGCAACGATGAGGACATGTGCAAGGTCACCGACCGCCTGTACGGTGGCGGTCAGGACCACCGCATCAAACAGGAGATCCTCGCGGGCATCGGCGGGGTGCGGGCCGTGCGCGCCTACACTCGCATCCACGGTCTGCCCGACCCCGAGGTGTTCCACATGAACGAGGGGCATGCAGGATTCCTCGGTGCGGAACGAATCCGCGAACTCGTCACCACCACCGGCCTGGATTTCGACGAGGCCCTCGCTGCGGTGCGGGCCGGAACGGTGTTCACCACCCACACGCCGGTGCCCGCAGGCATCGACCGTTTCCCGATCGACCTCGTCCGGCACTACTTCGCAGGTCCCAACGGCGAGAACGAGTCGGCTCTGCTACCCGGCCTGACCGTCGACCGGATCCTCGCGCTCGGCCGTGAGGACGACCCCCACGTGTTCAACATGGCCCACCTGGGTCTGCGCCTCGGGCAACGATCCAACGGCGTGTCCAAACTGCACGGTGAGGTCAGCCGCGGGATGTTCGAGCGGCTGTGGCCCGCATTCGATGCCAACGAGGTGCCGATCGGGTCGGTGACCAACGGCGTCCACGCCCCCACATGGGCGGCCCGAGAATGGATCACACTTGCGAACCGGCTCGCAGGACCTGACCACGTCGAGGAGGCCCGCGGCTGGGAACTGTTGCAGACCGTCGACCCGGCCGAACTGTGGTCCACCCGCAACGTGCTGCGCGGACAACTCGTCGACGAGGTTCGGCGTCGCCTGCGCAACTCCTGGCTCGAACGCGGCGCCACCGAGGCCGAGCTCGGCTGGGTCGGCACCGTCTTCGACCCCGACGTACTCACGGTCGGCTTCGCGCGACGCGTGCCCACCTACAAGCGGTTGACGCTGATGCTGCGAGACCCCGAACGGTTGCGCGCCCTGCTGCTCGACGAGAAGCGCCCGGTGCAACTCGTCGTCGCGGGCAAAAGCCACCCCGCCGACGACGGTGGCAAGGGCCTGATCCAGCAGATCGTGCGGTTCGCCGACGATCACGACGTGCGGCACCGCATTGTGTTCCTGCCCGACTACGACATGTCGATGGCGCGCTTCCTCTACTGGGGATGCGATGTCTGGCTCAACAACCCGCTGAGGCCGCTCGAAGCATGCGGGACATCGGGCATGAAGTCGGCGCTCAACGGTGGCCTCAACCTGTCCATCCGCGACGGATGGTGGGACGAGATGTTCGACGGCGAGAACGGGTGGGCCATCCCCACCGCCGACGGTGTCGACGACGTGCGACGCGACGACCTCGAGGCCGGAGCGCTGTACGAACTGCTCGAACGTTCGGTACTGCCGCGCTTCTACGATCGTGACGATCGCGACGTGCCCACCCGATGGATCGAGATGGTGCGTCATACCCTCGAGAACCTCGGGCCCAAAGTTCTCGCGTCCCGCATGGTCCGTGACTACACGGTCGACTACTACACACCCGCTGCGGAAGCGGCGCGAGTGATCGTCGCCGACGGCTTCGCGGGAGCCAAGGCGCTTGCCGACTACCGGCACCGCATCGACTCGGCGTGGCCGGCGGTTCGGGTCGCGCAGGTCGACAGTCACGGACTGCCGGAAAGCCCGGTGATCGGCTCGAGTCTCGGACTGATCGCACATGTCCAACTCGGCGGCCTGACTCCCGAAGATGTGCAGGTGCAGGCGGTGTTCGGCAAGGTCGGATCGGACGACACTCTCAGCGACACGGTGACAGTGCCGATGAAGCACGCGGGGTCGGATCCCCTCGGCGAGGAGTTCACCGTCGACGTGCCGCTTCCGCTGTCCGGCGCGGTCGGATATACCGTTCGGGTACTCCCACATCACGACCTGATGGCATCCCCCGCGGAGTTCGGCATGGTCGCGCTGCCGTAAGCCGAAAAAGTGTGTATCCGAGCCCGGAATCCGGGCTCGGATACACACTTTCGTCAGCCGGTGAGCCGGGAGAGTGCCTTCCGTGCGACGGCTGGATCGGCGGTCTCCCAGAACGGTGGGAGCGACGCACGCAGATAACCGCCGTAGCGGGCCGTGGCCAGACGCGAGTCGAGCACGGCGACGACCCCCCGATCGTCGGTCGCCCGCAGCAATCTGCCGACACCCTGGGCGAGGAGCAGCGCCGCATGATTCGCGGCGACGGCCATGAAACCGTTGCCACCGCGGGACTCGACGGCGCGCTGCCGGGCAACCAACAGCGGATCGTCGGGGCGGGGGAACGGGATCCGGTCGATGAGGACGAGCGAGAGCGACCTACCCGGCACGTCGACGCCCTGCCACAGCGACAAGGTACCGAACAGCGACGTCGCTTCGTCGGCGGCGAACTTGTCGACCAGCGCACCCGTGGCGTCGTCGCCCTGGCACAGGATCGGGGTGTCGAGCCGGTCGCGCAGAGCTTCGGCCGCGGCCTTCGCAGCGCGCATCGACGAGAACAGACCCAGTGTGCGACCACCCGCCGCGGTGACCAGCTCGGCGATCTCGTCGAGATGCGACGACGCGAGTCCGTCGCGGCCGGGCGGCGTGAGGTGTTTCGCGATGTACAGGATCCCGGATTTCGCGTGGTCGAACGGCGACCCGACATCGACGGCGTTCCACTTCAGATCACTCTTGTCGGCGGGCGGTTCGGCACCCGAGGCGGCGGTGGTCTCGCTGCGTGACGATGCCTGCTGGGGGAGACCCCAGTTGACGGCCAGACCGTCGAACGACCCGCCGACCGTGAGCGTTGCCGAGGTGAGGATCACCGTCGACTCACCGAACAACCGCGACCTGAGCAGGCCACCGACCGACAGCGGTGCGATCCGCACCGCGCGGCGCACATTGCCGCGGAACTCATCGGCCGCCAGCCACACGACATCCTGACGCTGCGCGGGATCGGGCTGCTCGAATGTCGTCAGCGCCCTGACCGCGCAGTCGTGCACGTCGTCGATCTCGGCGAGAGCCTGGCTGCGGGCGGCCGCGGCCTCCGGGTCGGTGCCGGGCTTGGCCGGCCCGATGGCGGTGTGCACGGCCCACGCGGCGTCGCGGATCGACGCGAGCGCGGCCGCCGCACCCTCGGGCATCGAATCCCACCGAGCGGCCGGAAGTTCCTCGAGCAGCGACTCCCAGTTCTCGGCAGCGCCCTCGAGCCGGTCGACGTCCTCGTCCTCGGCGAGCTTGACGCAGCGCCGCGCGGCTGCCGAGATCGTGCTGCCCGACAATTCGGCGGTGGCGACACCCGTGACCCGGTCGACGAGCTCGTGGGCTTCGTCGATGACCACCACGTCGTGCTCGGGCAGGATCGCGATCCCCGTGATGGCGTCGATCGCGAGGAGCGCGTGGTTGGTGACGACCACGTCGACCTGCGACGCCTGGGCCCGTGCGATCTCGGCGAAACAGTCGTCGCCGACCGGGCAGCGCGCCTTGCCGAGGCATTCGCGTGCCGTGACGCTGAGCTGACGCCACGCCTGGTCGGAGACGCCGGGGGAGAGGTCGTCGCGGTCGCCCGTCTCGGTGCTCGACGACCATTCCGTCACCCGCCGCACCTCGCGGCCGATGCGTGAGAGTGTGAACGCATCGAAGAGCTGGGCCTCGGCGGGTGCCTCCTCCGCGAGACCGGTGTGAATCTTGTTCAGGCAGAGGTAATTTCCGCGGCCCTTGAGGATCGCGAAGCGCGGCCGCCGACCCAGGGTCTCCTCGAGTGCCTCGGCGAGACGCGGGAGATCGCGGTCGACGAGCTGGCGCTGCAGAGCGATGGTCGCGGTGGACACCACCACGGTCCGGCCGGTCTGCACCGCGTACCGGATGCTCGGCACGAGGTACGCGAGCGACTTACCGGTGCCGGTGCCGGCCTGCACCGCAAGGTGCTCGCCGGTGTCGATGCTGTGCGCCACCGCGGACGCCATGGTCAGCTGAGTGCGCCGCTCCTTGCCGCCCAGAGCGTGCACAGCAGTACGCAGCAATTCGGGGACATTGGGGAGTTCGGGCACCGAGCCAGGGTAGCGGGACCCACCGTCAGGTTTCGGCGCCGACCCGTTCGACCAGGTCGACACCTGCGCTGCGCATCCGATCGAGCGCGGACACGACGGTCGCGTCGGCGACGCCGGCCGTGTAAGGCAGCAGCACCCGGGTCCCGAAGCCCGCCTCGACGGCATCCAATGCGGTCGCACGCACACAGTGATCGGTCGCGATCCCGACGACATCGACGTCCGTCACTCCGCGCTCGCGCAACCACTGCTCGAGGGAGTGCCCCGACTCGTCGACGCCCTCGAAACCGGAGTACGCGGCCTCGTAGGCCCCCTTCGAGAACACCGCCTCGACCCGCGACAGTTCCAGATCCGGATGGAACCGGGCCCCGACGGAATCAGCGCGACAGTGCGGCGGCCATGTATCGACGAAGTCGGGATCGTCCGAGAAGTGCTCACCCGGATCGACATGATGGTCGCGTGTCGCGATCACATGGGAATAGTCGTCGCCCCGCTCGGCGAGGAAACCTGTGATGGCAGAAGCAACTGCGTTGCCGCCGGTCACTGCGAGAGCGCCGCCCTCGCAGAAATCGTTCTGCACATCGACCACAAGTAGTGCTCGCATCGACCTCACCTCCCGTTCGCCGCAGTCACGAACCGGGTGGGAATCGCCGGATCGCCGGCCGATATCGTCAGCCCTTCCCACGGCAGACTCACCATCGACTTCTTCAGGTATGCCCTGCTGTCCTCCAGGGTAGGGAGGCCTGGGACCGGCTCGCCACCGCGCACCAGCGGGACCGTCAGTTCCGTCGCAGTCCGCCCGTCACCCGTCGGCACCTCCAGGTGTTCGGGGTGGACGACCTCCTCGACGACGGTGCCGGTGCGGCGTGCGTAGCGCACCGCGCGCTTCGCACCGCCACGGGATTCCTTGGCAGTGCTGCGCTTCTCGACCGAAATGCCGTCGACCTCGACGAGCTTGTAGACCATGCCTGCAGTCGGTGCCCCCGAACCCGTGACCACCGAGGTCCCGACCCCGTACGCGTCGACCGGTTCGGCCCGCAGACCCGCGATCGCGTATTCGTCCAGGTCGCCGGACATCACGATCTTCGTCCGCCGAGCACCGAGGCCGTCGAGCTGCCTACGCACCTGACGGGCGAGCACTCCGAGGTCGCCGGAGTCGATCCGAACGCCCCCGAGTTCGGGGCCCGCCACCTCGATGGCCGTGGCCACACCCGAAGTGATGTCGTAGGTGTCCACGAGCAGAGTCGTGTCGACACCGAGCGTCTCGATCTGACTGCGGAACGCCGACGCCTCGTCGCGGCCGTGCGCGGTGGTGTGCAGCAGGGTGAAGGCGTGTGCGGCCGTCCCGGCCGCGGGAACCCCGTAGCGTCGGGCCGCTTCGAGGTTCGACGTCGAATCGAATCCTGCGATGTAAGCCGCGCGGGCGGCGGCCACCGCTGCTTCCTCGTGCGCGCGGCGCGAGCCCATCTCGATCATGGTGCGTCCGTCGGCCACGCTCACCATGCGTGCCGCGGCAGATGCGATTGCGCTGTCGTGATTGAAGATCGACAGGGCCAGCGTCTCGAGCAGGACACATTCGGCGAACGTGCCGTGGACGGACAGGATCGGCGAACCGGGGAAGTAGAAGTCACCCTCACGGTAGCCGTCGATGTCGCCGCTGAACCGGAAGTTGCGCAACCATTCGACGGTCGAGGGTTCGAGGAATTCCGCCGCCACGGCAAGTTCGGCGTCGCCGAACCGGAACGCGGGGAGCGCGTCGAGCAGACGCCCGGTGCCCGCGACCACCCCGTACCGGCGACCGGCCGGAAGCTTGCGGGCGAACAGTTCGAAGACGCAGGGGCGATCGCCGGTGCCGTCGGCGAGCGCGGCCTCGAGCATCGTCAGCTCGTATTTGTCCGTGAACAGTGCAGTGCTCGCCGGCTTCGTACCGGCGGATGAGACGGCCATCCGCTCACTCTAGAGCGAGCACAGGACGGTGGGTTTTTCGAGTCGCGAGAACGCCGTACCCTGGATGCATGGCGCCGTGTTCCCCGACAACCACCCTCGACGTCCACGTGATCACCGCGGGTCGGGCCATGCCTGCCGAAGCGGAAGTCGTCGAAGAAGTCGAGGCGGTCGACCGGCCTTGGGTGACGGTCGTGTGGGACGACCCCGTCAACCTCATGCACTACGTGACGTTCATCTTCCAGAAGCTGTTCGGCTACAGCAAGGCCAAGGCGACCGAACTCATGCTCAAAGTGCACAACGAAGGCAGAGCCGTTGTGTCGAGCGGGTCCCGTGACAAGATGGAACACGACGTGCAGCGTCTACATGCCGCAGGGCTGTGGGCCACGATGCAACGGGACGAATAAGGCGCCTACAGGAGGATCCGACCGACGTGCGGCAGTGGACCCGGAAGAACTCGCTGAGCGGCCCCAAACTTCGTTCGGAGATGGACGGCCACGAGGCCTCCGTCCTGCGCTCCCTCGTCGCCTCGGTGCTCGGGATGCTCGAAGACCGCTCCGCACAGGCACCTCAGGACGATCTCGCGGAACTCACCGGGTTGCGCACCGGTAACTCGACCCCGCCGGAGATTCCCGCCCTCGAACGGCTGCTGCCCGATTTCCACCGACCCGACGCTGACGCCACCGTCAACCCCGACGACGAAGCCGGCGACCTCAACGGCGCGCTCCGCAGCCTCCACGAACCGAGCATCATCGACGCGAAGTTGGCTGCCGGCACCGTCATCCTGCGGACCGTTCCCGAGGATGGCGGAAAAGTGGTCCTCAACCCGGAGCAGGCCGAAGCCTGGCTGTACGGGCTCAACGACGTGCGGCTCGCGCTCGGCACCACCCTCGGCATCGATTCCGACACCCCCGAGACCCTCGACGACGACGATCCCCGCGCGCCGCATCTCGACGTCTACCACTGGTTGACGTGGATGCAGGACTCGCTCGTCCAGGCGTTGCTGCCGTGACACCCGGCCCCACCGATTCCCTGCTCGACGTCGCGGGTCTGCGGGTCGGTCACTGGCAGCAACTCGACGACCACGTCACCGTCGCCGGTGGAGAACCCGGCGTCGGTGCGGCAGCCGGATGCACTGTGATCATCGCGGACCGGCCCGCGGTCGGCGCGGTCGATGTGCGCGGCGGCGGACCGGGCACTCGCGAAACCGACCTGCTCGATCCGAGCCACTCGGTCCGGCGCGTCGATGCGGTCCTGCTCACCGGCGGAAGCGCGTTCGGTCTGGCCGCCGCCGACGGTGTGATGCGGTATCTCGAGGAACACGGCCGCGGTATCCCGATGGGCGCGCCCGGCGCCGTCGTGCCGATCGTGCCCGGCGCGGTGATCTTCGATCTGCCCGTCGGCCACTGGCACACCCGACCCACAGCAGACAGTGGATACGCCGCCGCGGCGGCCGCCACCGACGAGACACTGCCACGAGGATCCGTCGGCGCAGGCACCGCCGCCCGCGCGGGTGTCCTCAAAGGGGGAATCGGAACCGCCAGCATCCGCCTGACGGACGGACCGGCGGCAGGCGCCACCGTCGCGGCCCTGGTCGTCGCCAATCCCGTCGGGTCGGTATTCGACCCCCAGACCGGGCTGCCATGGGGGACGAGCACCGCGTGCGCAGCCGACTTCGGCCTGGCCGTCCCGTCCGCCGAAGAACTCGCCGCAGCCAACGCGCTCGGCGACAAAGGCACCGTGTTGAACACGACCATCGGTGTCGTCGCGACCGACGCGCTGCTGTCGAAATCTGCGTGTCGCCGGGTCGCGGTGGCCGGACACGACGGTCTGGCCCGCGCGATCCGACCCGCACACTCACCCCTCGACGGCGACACGCTGTTCGCCCTGTCCACCGGCACCGCCGAGCTCCCCTCACCGGAGGGCGTGCCCGATGCGTTCCCCACTGATCTGCCGATTCTCGCGGCCGTCTGCGTGGCCGCGGCCGACGTGGTCGAACGCGCCATCGTCGACGCGGTGCTCGCCGCCGAGTCCATCGCCGGAATCCCGTCCTATTTCGACACCTTCCCGTCCGCCCGGACACTCTGACCACGACATACCCACACACCACCCGGACAGACGTCACAATGGACGCATGACCATCCCGACAGGTACACCACCGACCGAACGGCCGACGTGGCTGCGTTCCGGGCTGTGGATCGGTGGCTTCGTAGCGTTCCTCTACGTAGTCGAGATCGTCGACCGGATCCTGCCCGCGAACTTCGAGAACGCCGGAATCGAACCGCGAACCGGCGACGGCCTGTGGGGGATCCTGTTCGCGCCCATCTTGCACGGCGACTGGACCCACCTGACCGCCAACACAGTGCCCGCGCTCGTCCTGGGTTTCCTGGTCCTGCTGTCGTCCGGCATCACCCGCGGCATCGCCGCGACCGTCGTCATCTGGGTGGTCGCAGGCGTCGGAACCTGGTTGTTCGCCGGCTCCGGCGAGAACCACATCGGCGCGTCCTCGCTCATCTTCGGGTGGCTGACGTACCTGATCATCCGAGGGATCTTCACCCGCAAGGGTGGGCAGATCGTCCTCGGACTCGTCGTGCTGTTCGTCTACGGCGGCATGCTGTGGGGTGTCCTCCCCAGCGACCCGTTCGTGTCGTGGCAGGGTCACCTCTTCGGGGCAATCGGAGGTGTCGTCGCGGCATGGCTGGTCTCGTCCGACGCGCGCCGCGCCCGGACGGTCCGAACAGCCGATCCGCTGCGCTGAACTCAGCGACCGGCGTCACGTCCGGACGGGGTGCGGATCCGTGCGTCACAGCATTGTTGTAATTGTGAGTCCACCACGAAAACGGGTGTTGACTTCATCAGGACTCTTCGGCATGGCAGCATGACCTTTATGCGCATGACCGTTCTGGGGTGCTCGGGCAGTGTGGCCGGGCCGGATTCTCCCGCATCCGGGTACCTGCTCACCGCGCCCGATACTCCGCCCCTGGTCATCGACTTCGGTCCGGGAGTGCTCGGAGCCCTGCAACGCCACGCCGATCCCGGCGAGGTGTCCGTGCTCCTGTCGCATCTCCACGCCGACCACTGCCTCGACATTCCCGGCCTCCTCGTGTGGCGCCGCTACTCTCCGAACGCCCCCACCGGTCGGGTACCCGTCTACGGTCCTGCCGGCACCGCGCAGCGTCTCGGTGTCGCCTCGGCCGAGGTGGCAGGAGAGGTCGACGACGTCTCCGACACCCTCGACATACGACCCCTGAGCGACGGCGGAACGTTCCGCTTCGGTGCCCTCACCATCAGCCCCTCGAAGGTCGACCATCCCCCCGAAGCCTACGGATTCCGCATCACCAGCGACTCCGGTCGCACGCTCGTCTACACGGGCGACACCGGCATGTGCGACCAGGTGATCGAACTGGCGCGCGGCGCCGACGTCCTACTGTCCGAAGCATCCTGGACCCACGCACCCGGGGTGCGACCCGACGGCATCCATCTGTCGGGAACCGAGGCGGGACAGGTTGCTGCCCGCGCAGGCGTCGGTGAACTGTTGCTCACCCACATCCCGCCGTGGACATCGCGCGAAGACGTCATCGCGGAGGCGAAGGCCGAGTTCCACGGTCCGGTCCACGCAGTGACCTCCGGAGACGTCTACCGCATCTGACCGGTCCTCCGAGGTGTTTCGGGGCGCATCCCCTAGGCTCGTTCGGGTGACGACACGAGTAGACGGCAGGGAAGACGACCAACTCCGCGACATCAAGATCACCCGAGGGTTCACCAACCACCCCGCGGGTTCGGTCCTCGTCGAATTCGGACAGACCCGCGTGATGTGCACCGCGAGCGTCGAAGAAGGCGTACCGCGGTGGCGTCGGGGATCGGGCCTGGGCTGGCTCACCGCCGAATACGCAATGTTGCCCGCCGCAACCCACACCCGCAGCGGACGCGAATCCGTCAAGGGCAAGGTCGGCGGCCGCACCCAGGAGATCAGCCGACTCGTCGGCCGCTCGCTGCGCGCGTGCATCGACCTCGCGGCCATCGGTGAGAACACCATCGCGCTCGACTGCGATGTCATCCAGGCCGACGGCGGAACCCGAACCGCAGCGATCACCGGGGCCTACGTGGCACTCGCCGACGCCGTGACCTGGCTGCGCGCAGCGGGTCGCCTCGCCGACCCGCAGCCGCTCTCGTGCCAGATCGCTGCGATCAGCGTCGGTGTCGTCGACGGCCGGGTCCGGCTGGACCTCCCGTACGAGGAGGATTCGCGCGCCGAGGTCGACATGAACGTCATCGCCACCGACACCGGCACCCTCGTCGAGATCCAGGGCACCGGCGAAGGCGCCACGTTCCCACGCACGACGCTCGACAAACTGCTCGACTCGGCGCTTGCCGGGATCGAGGACCTGTGCCGCATCCAACGTGAGGTCCTCGAACAGCCGTACCCCGGTGTCCTGCCGGTACCCGTCGTGGCCGAGCCGGCGAAGAAGAAGTTCGGTGCCTGACGTGGCCACACGAGTACTCGTCGCAAGCCGGAATGCGAAGAAACTCCGGGAGTTGCAGCGAGTCCTCGACGCGGCGGACATCGGCGGAATCGAACTGGTCGGCCTCGACGCCGTCCCGCCGTATCCCGAAGCACCCGAAACCGGTGCGACGTTCGAGGACAATGCCGCCGCGAAGGCACGCGACGGGGCTCTCGCGACCGGGATGGCCTGTATCGCGGACGACTCCGGCCTCGAGATCGACGCACTTCGGGGAATGCCCGGTGTGCTGTCGGCGCGATGGAGTGGCACCCATGGAGACGATGCGGCGAACACCGCGCTCGTGCTCGCGCAGATGAGTGATGTGCCCGATGAACGTCGCGGCGCTGCCTTCGTGTCCGCCTGTGCATTTGCGGTCCCCGACGGCGACACTGTCGCCGTCACCGTGGTGCGAGGCGAGTGGCGTGGCGCGATCGCCCGTGCTCCTCGGGGCGAGAACGGATTCGGTTACGACCCCGTTTTCGTGCCCGAAGGGGACGGCCGCACCGCCGCCGAGCTCAGCGCCGACGAGAAGGACGCCGCGTCGCACCGTGGTCGCGCACTCGCTCAGCTGGTGTCTGCGCTCGCTGCATACGCGGGGAGCTGACCCGAGGGCGGCACAGTACGCAAACGCAGAAGGCAGACACACGCCGCAGACGCAGGGTGTCTGCCTTCTTGCTTCCCGGTTGCGTGAGTTCGACGACGACCAGCTACCCGAGGGACGTCATCTCACGCAGATACGCCGTGACCATCGAGGTGAGCTCGTCGGCCACCTGCTCCCGTGTGATGTCCGGCTGGTCGAGAACGTACGATATCGCGACGTTCTCGACCGTCCGCACGAGCATCCACGCGATCGCGTCGACCGGGCGTCCACCACGATCAGTGAGGTGGAACCGCAACCACATGCCGAGAAGCGCGTCGATGCGCTTCTCGAAATCGGAGAGACGACTGTCCGGGGTCTTGGGCAGTTCTTCTATCAGGACGCGGAGCAGCCGCGGATTCTCACCGAGCGCGTCCAATAGTTCGAGCAACGTGCCGCGCACCGACAACTCTTCCGCGGGTCCTTCGAGGGCTGTGGTGAACACGCGTGAAATGCGAGTGTGCAACTCCGAGGTCCACCTGTCGACGACCTCGGCGACGATCGCGTCCTTGTTCGGGAAGTATTGATACAACGACCCGGGGCTGATGTGTGCCTTCTCTGCGATCCGGTTGGTGGACGCCCCGTCATAGCCGCGTTCGAGCAGGACAGCGCGGCCTGCGTCGACGATGCGTTCGACCATCGCACGCGAGCGATCCTGCTGTGGTGCGCGTCGGGTCCGACGTCGTTCCGGCGAGGTCATCGTGGGTGCCGAAATGCGAATTGAACGCGAGTAATCACTCGTGTGAGCATAGCCACATGACTACACAGGAGCTGGGCCGGGACCTCGACGCATCCCCGTACCCGAGCCGCTACGAGGGCAACCGGCCTCGCAACGAAGCCATCGGCAAGCCTCTGGTGTACTTCGGGAAGGTCCGTGAGGTCGACAATGACCTGCTCGATCGGATCGGTCGGCGCATGTATGCCCGCGACGAAGTGGGTGCCGCCCTCGTGCGGGCCATGCGCCTCGACCGCGACGACCCCGAGCGCGTCACCATGCGGCAGTTCCATCAGGCGCTCGAGCACGGGGTCGACACCCTTCCGGACGCCCCCGAGGCGCTCCGCACATTCTTCGCCCACGTGGAACAGGTCCCGGACTGGGTGGACTGGGATCTCCTCGAGAAGGGCGCACGCGCATTCCGCCGGATGGGACGCACTCGCAACGACGTGCTGCTGCAGCTCGCGCTCATCGGCGGCTACCGATTCGGCGGTCCACCCGATCTCCTGGTCGAAACCGGGGGCCTGACCGGAGCCACCGCGATGCGCCGCCTCGGTGAAACCCAGAAGTGGGGAACAGCGGTGGGGGAGCCGGGCGCCATGCGCCGTGACGGCGACGGATTCAAGCTCACCGTGCACGTGCGTGCCATGCACGCCCTCGTCAACCATCAGTTCGAGACGAACGGCCGCTGGGACGTCGCGCACTGGGGCCTGCCCATCAACCAGACCGATCAGGCCGGAACGCTCGGGTTGTTCAACGGCACGCTACTGATCGGTGCACGCGCCCTCGGCTACTTCGTGACCCGCGAAGAATCCCTCGCGATCATGCACATGTGGAAGTACGTCGGATGGCTCATGGGCGTCGACGACGACTTCCTGTTCGACACGGAACGCGAGCAACACCGTTTCAACTATCACGTGGTGCTGGTACAGGACGACGTCACACCCGCGGGTGCTGCCCTCTCGCGGGCACTCGTCGACGGCCAGCGGACCCTCGACTACGGAAAGCTCTCGGGTCTGATCGGGCGGTACGAACGATTGCGCCTGCTCAGCATGCTGCGGTACTTCCTCGGCACGAAGGGCCTGAAGGATCTCGGGCTGCCCGCGGTCCCGCCGGTGGCGGTGGCACCCGTCGTGGTGACGAACATCGTCAAATCGAAGCTGATCAAGCGAACAGCAGAGGGACGACGCTTCCTCGAATACCTCGGCGACCGGGCCGCGCGCCGAGAACTGAAGCTGAAGTTCGGCGGCGATCGCGCCGACGTCGGCAAGCTCGAGGTCTGATCAGAGCGACCAGCGCATGGCCACATGAGTTCCGTCCATGCCCGGCGTCACCACCATCTCCGTCGAGAGGCTGCGCATCAGGCTGAGACCGTGTCCGCGAGATCCGTACCCGGTCCGATCCATGACATCGCGCCACCTGCCGTGATCCGCGACCGTCACCTCGAGGTGGCGGTCGGATGGCCTGTAGACGGCCTCGAGATCCACCGTGGCCTGGGGATCGTTCGCGGCGTAGGCATGTTCGACGGCGTTCGCCAGGGCCTCGTAGCTTGCCAGCACCACGTCCTGCTCGTGTTCGGGTCCGAGATGCAGATTGCCCAGCCACTGCTGCATGGAGCGGCGTATATCGGCGATATCGGACGGATCCGCACGCACCCCGTGGAAGAAGATTCCACCGGACGCGAACGACGCGGACCCTGATATATGAGTCGGCATGGCTCCCTCTGTTCGTCGAGGCGGACAGCGTTATTCCGGCGGTGCTGCCGGATCGCCGCTCAACGCCGAAAGAGCATCGTCGAGTTCCGGATGGATCGCAAGGACGTCTCCCAGGCCGAGTAGCTCGAGTGGTCGTGCGGTGGCATTTCCGTTCGCCACCACTGCGAATTCGACACTGCCTGCCGTGCGCTTCGACAAATCGACCAGTAAGGCCATACCCATCGACGCGAGGAAATTCACGTCGGTGAGATCGACAATCAAGCCGGACGGGTTGTCGGTGAGCAGGCCGAGAGCCTGCTCTTCCAGCATCGGTGCACTGGACAGATCCACGTCCCCGCTCACAGACAACACCGTGATGGACCCGGACTGTGTCGTAGACATGCCCATATGGGGGTGCTCCGTTGATCGCTCATTCACAATGCCCATCATGCAAGAACACCTCGGATGATGCGAGCGCGCCCGGCCGCGATGTCGTGGAGTGCGCAGCAGAACACACCTGTGGGTATTGTTCCGCGAGGGTGTCGGCATGAAATGCCGATTTCCCGGGGGCCGCCGTGATCAGGGAGGGACGACCGCCGTGGATGCGCATCGACCAGGGGAAGTGGCGCATGCGCCGTTGCTGTTGCTGATCGAGGACGATGCCGGCGACGCCCTGCTCGTCGAAGAACTCGTCGCCGACAGCGCCCCCGATATGAAGGTCGTGTGGGTGCAATCGCTCGCGGAGGCCCGCGACGCGCTGACCACGACGGATCCCGACTGTCTGCTGCTCGACCTCCATCTGCCCGATGCGCACGGTCTGGAAGCTGTCGCGCGGGTACAGGAATACGCCGAGAACGTACCGATCGTCGTGCTCACCGGCCTCGCGGAGGAGCAGACCGGACTGGCCGCAGTTGCCGTCGGTGCCCAGGACTATCTCGTCAAAGGCCGGGTCGAACCCGAGCTGTTCGGTCGTGCTGTGCGCTACGCGATCCAACGTAAACAAGCAGAACAACACGCTGCGGCGCTACAGGCGAGCGAACTCCACGCCCAAGAGAATGCGCGACTCGAACGAGGACTGTTGCCGTCGCCACTCGTGAGCACGAACGACGTCGAAGTCGTTGCGCGGTATCGGCCGGGCCGAGCGGCGGCGCTGCTCGGCGGAGATTTCTACGACGTGGTCCAGACCGCAGACGGTGCGGTACACGCACTCATCGGGGACGTCTCCGGACACGGCCCCGACGAGGCTGCCGTCGGTGTCGCACTGCGCATCGCCTGGCGCACACTCGTCCTGGCCGGCATCGTCGGCGAACTCCAGATGCAGAAGCTCGAGGAGATCCTTCTCGCGGAACGAGCGGCGGATCGCGTCTTCGCCACTGTGACGACCATGGTCATGGCGCCAGACCGGGTCGCCGTGTCGGTGATGCGCGCGGGGCACCCCGGATTGCTCCTGCGTACCGGGCACGCGGTCGAGTGGGTCGAAGCACCCGGCGGCCCCGCACTCGGGCTGATCCCGGGTGCCGCCAACTGGCCCATCCACACCTTCGGCCTACCGCCGGAAGGTGCTGTCGTGCTCTTCACGGACGGGTTGTTCGAAGGGCATACCGGCGGTGGCCACGAACGCCTGGGGGAGTCGGGCCTTCTGGAACTCGCGCGCAACGGCGGGCGCCTCGGATCCGACGAGTTCGCCGATGCGCTCATACGTGATGCCGAGGAACTCGCCGAGGCCCACGGCGGTCTGTCCGACGACGTCGCGGTGGTGCATGTGCGATGGAAAAGGGACTCGAACGAATGACGAATCGAGGTTCCGCCGAACTGCCCAAGCGAGATCGGCCCCCAGTCTGGTCGCGACTCACGGTGCGAGGGTGGGTGGTCCTGGTCCTGGGTTTGATGATTGCGTGGGTGATTGTCGCGAGCATCGTCGGCGCCCGCTCGCTGGGTCGCACCGCGGAAGTATCGAACTACCTGCGGGACGTGATCCAGCCCGCAGAGATCGAGGCGCAGCGCCTGCAGGGCGCGCTCCTGAACCAGGAGACCGGCGCACGCGGATACATCATTGCAGCCGATCCGTCCCTGTTGGAGCCCTATGAAGCAGGCCGCAAGGAAGAGACTCGCGCATCTGATGCGCTCCGGGCACTGATCGCGCAGCAGGAAGCAGTGCCCGGCGTCCGGGAACAGCTACTCGCCGATCTCGATGCGATCGACGACGCGGCGAACGAATGGCGCAGGGTGTACACACTTCCACTGGTGGACGTCGTCGTACCGGGGGAGCCACGCCCCGTCGATGTTGCCGTTGTCGAAGCAGGCGGGGTGGCGTTCGACCGGCTGCGAGATCTGTTCGAGATCCAGCGAGTCGACCTCACGGAAGCGCGGGATGATGCGGTTGCTGCACTCGACGACGCCCGTGTCACAAGAGATCGCCTGTTCGCGACGATGATCGTGGTCTTCCTTCTGAGTGGCGTGGGTGCGGCTTACCTCATCCTGCGCCTCATCGTCCGGCCGCTGACCCGGCTGAGAGAGGAGACGCGCAAGGTCGCCGGAGGCAACTTTCGCCAACGCATCAACGTAGACGGACCCAGTGATATCCGTGCCCTCGCAATCGATGTCGACGGAATGCGTGCACGCCTCGCTCATGAACTCGAAGTCTCCAAGATGCACCGGGATCAGCTGGAAGCGCAGGCCGAGGAACTGCGCCGTTCCAACGCCGAACTCGAGCAGTTCGCGTACGTCGCGTCGCACGACCTCCAGGAGCCACTCCGCAAGGTCGCCTCGTTCTGTCAGCTGCTCGAGAAGCGGTACGGCGACAAGCTCGACGACAGGGGACACCAGTACATCGAATTCGCGGTGGACGGTGCCAAACGAATGCAGGTCCTCATCAACGATCTGCTCACGTTCTCCCGCGTCGGCCGGGTAGGTGACACACACGTCGCCGTCGAACTCGACCGATCGCTCGACTCGGCACTTGCCAACCTCTCCGAATCCATCGACGAAACCGGCGCGCGGATCGAGCGACCCGAGAGGTTGCCGGAGATCACCGGCGACCCCACGTTGATGACCATGCTGTGGCAGAACCTGGTGGGTAACGCCATCAAATTCCGGAAGCCGAACCGGACGCCTGTCGTGCGGATCGAGTATCAGCAGTTCGGTGAGGATGCCGACACGAAGTGGCAGATCAGCGTCAGCGACAATGGCATCGGTATCGCCGAAGAATTCGCCGAGAAGGTCTTCGTGATCTTCCAGCGCCTCCACGTCCGGGAGGCGTACAGCGGCACCGGTATCGGGCTCGCCCTGTGCCGCAAGATCGTCGAATACCACGGCGGCGAGATCTGGATCGACCACGAGTACACGGACGGTTGCCGCTTCTGTTTCACAATTCCCGTGTCGCGGGAACCCGAACCCACGATCGATGACGCTTCAGAAGGAGCCCAGGTATGACCGCGACCGGAAAACCGATCGACGTACTTCTGGTCGAAGACGACCCCGGCGATGAGTTGATGACGCGGGAAGCATTCGAAGACAACAAGATCAGGAACACCCTGCACGTCGTCCGCGACGGTGAGCAAGCACTCGACTTCCTGTACCAGCGTGGTGATCACACCGATTCGCCGCGACCGGACCTGATCCTGCTCGATCTGAACCTGCCGAAATACGACGGACGCCAGGTGCTGGAGAAGATCAAATCCGATCCGGAGCTTTCACACATCCCGGTGGTCGTGCTCACGACATCGTCCGCGGAGGAAGACATTCTGCGAAGCTACCGGCTACATGCCAACGCGTACGTCACGAAGCCCGTCGACCTGGATCAATTCATTCGGGCCGTCAAGCAGATCGACGAATTCTTCGTGCAGGTAGTGCGGCTGCCCACCCGCTGAGCCGCGCGGCGGCCCAGGGAGATCAGACTCCGAAGTCGGCCTTGACCTGCTTGGTGCGCTGGTGCTCGACGTAGAACGACAGGAACGGGATGGTGCCTGCGAGCAAGGTGCCGATCGTGCGCGAGACCGGCCAGCGCACCTTGATCGACAGGTCGAAGGTGAGTACGAGGTAGACCGCGTACACCCAGCCGTGCACGATCGCGATCCACGACGGCACGTTCTCGATGCCGATGATGTACTTCGCGATCATCTCGGCGGTGAGGACGAGCAGCCAGACACCGGTGGCATACGCGAGGACGCGGTACCGCAGCAGCGCAGAGCCGATCTTCTTGCGATCTGCATCGCTGACGTTGTGGGGAGTCGCGGCTGCCTGATCGGATGCCTCGGGGGTGGTGCTCACTGACCGCTCCTATCGGACCCGCGCGCGAGTTGCGCGAGGTATTCGTTGTACTCCTGGACCTGCTTCGCCTCGAGATCGCTCGCGGTGTCGGACTCGTCGATCGCGACCTTCGGGCGGCTCGGCAGAAGATCCGCCGGGACCTCTGTGGGCTCCGCGGGCTTCGATGCTCTGGAGCCGTCCGAGGCGTCGGCAAGAGTCTCCTCTGCCTCGAGCTTGACGAATCGCCGGTACGCGTAGATGCAGAAGAACGCGAAGGCCGGCCACTGGAACGCGTAGCCGAGATTCTGTCCGTTACCGCCGACCGCTTCGAAGCGGGTCCATTGCCAATAGCCGAGGGCAAGGCACCCGCCCGCGGCGACGATCACCAACACGATCAGAGCCACACGGCGCGGGGGACGGTATTCGGACACGTCCTCGACGGTACCTGAGCGCCGCACCGACCTGCCAAGACCGATCCGGCGCAGTGTTCGAGGTCACGTGGTATGGCAGGGTGGCAGTGCGTCGTCTGTCCGAGGGCGAACTCTCTACTGCCGTGAGGTCGCGACCCGGGCGACTTCTGCGGGGTCGATGAGGTGCGAGTGGTCATCGTCCCCGACGTCGATCTGCACGACGTCGATGCGTCCGTTGAACTTGCTCCGGCCCGCGTAATCGTCGCTGACAGGCATGCCGAAATCGTCGCCGATGTCCGTCGTCTCGTCCGCGGAGAAGACCATCGGTTGGGTCCCGTCGACACGGCCTGTACCGACACTGCGGCCATCGATGTAGAGCGTGACGTCTCCGCCCTTCGCAAGGCCACCCCCGTCGTAATCGAAGCGGGCGCGGATCTGGTGCGTCCCCGAGGGAAGGTCTTCGGTGGCGCCGATGACGAATTCGCTCATGCCGAGCAGGTTGTAGACGAACTTCACGCAGTTCTCCCGGACGTAGAGCGCCCAGCCGCCGAAGCGACCACCCTGCGCGATCACCACACCGTCGGTCGGGTCGTTCTTCGGTGTCTCGAGTGCCGCGGTCACGGAGAACGACCGGTTCTTGATGTCGATGACGCTGTGTTCGCTCAGCCGTTTCATCCCGGGGAAGAGCACCTGCTTGGTGCCGGTGACCAACTGGGGCCTGCCCGCAATGGTGGGGTTGAGTCGTTCGAATCTGCGGTCGTCGATGGGGAGCACGTTGTATTTCACGGCCTCGATCAACCAGAGGCGTTGCAGCGACGCCAGCAGTTCGGGTTTCTCGGCTGCGAGATCATGGGCCTGCGACCAGTCGGTGGTGCCGTCGTAGAGTTCCCAGACGTCGTCGTCGAGGGCGGGAAGTTCTTCGTTCGGCAGCCACGGTGTGCTGTGCTGGGTGACCGCACTCCAGCCCTTGTAGTAGATCCCCCGATTGCCTGCCATCTCGAAATACTGCAGGTCGTGCCGCTCCGGCGCGTCGGGGTCGTCGAACGTGTACATCATGCTCGGACCTTCGAACGGTGACTGTTGCACGCCGTTGACGAAAGTCGGCTCCGGCAATCCGGCTGCCTCGAGCACGGTCGCTGCCACATCGATGACGTGGGTGAACTGCGACCGGATCTCGCCCTTGCAACGTATTCGCGCAGGCCAATGCACGATCGTGCCGTTGCGGGTACCGCCCCAATGCGACGCGACCTGCTTGGTCCACTGGAAGGGCGAGCACATCGCCCACGCCCACCCGACCGAATAGTGGTTGTAGGCCTCGGGTGTGCCGAGTTTCTCCTTCATCGCAGCCATGAATTCCGGTGTCTCGATTGCTGCGAGGCCGTTGAAGTTCGCCATCTCATTGAACGCCCCGTTGACGGTTCCTTCGGCGGAGGCGCCGTTGTCGCCGATGATGTAGTAGACGAGGGTGTTGTCGAGAGCGCCGAGCGCCTCGATCGCGTCGACCACGCGACCGACGTGGAAATCGGTGTGCTCCAGGAAGCCGGCGTAGACCTCCATCTGGCGTTCGAGGACCGGTCTGAGTGCCTCGTCCATCTCGTCCCACGCCGGGATCGCGTCCGGTCGCGCAGTCAGTTCCGTGTCCGGCGGTACGACACCGCGCTGCTTCTGCTGTTCGAGAATCGATTCGCGTTGCGCATCCCAGCCGTCGGCGAACCGGCCGGCGTACTTGTCGGCCCACTCGGTAGGAACATGGTGCGGAGCGTGGGTCGCGCCCGGCGCGAAATAGACGAAGAACGGCTTGTTCGGGGCGAGTGACTTCTGGGTGCGGATCCAGTCGATGGCGTGGTCTGCGAGGTCTTCGGTGAGGTGGTAGCCCTCTTCGGGACTCTTGTCCGCTTCCACGGGGACGACCCCGTCGTACAGGGCGGGATAGTACTGATTGTTCTCGCCGCCGATGAAGCCGTAGAAATGCTCGAATCCGCCGCCGCCGGTCGGCCAGGCATCGAACGGACCGACAGGAGATGTCTGCCACGGCGGAACTTCGTGGCACTTGCCGAACTGGGCGGTCGAATAGCCGTTGAGCTTCAACGTCATCGGGAGAGCGGCCTTGGTGTTCGGCCGTAGCCCCGACGATCCGGGCGCCGAGGTTGCCGTCTCGGTGATCATGCCCATCCCCACCGAATGATGGTTGCGGCCGCTGAGCAGTGCGGCGCGGGTCGGTGCGCACAACGCGGTGGTATGGAACCGGTTGTACGTGAGGCCGTCGCGCTGCAGCCGTTCCGCCGTCGGGTTGTGCACCGGACCGCCGAAGGCACTACTGGCCCCGAAGCCCACGTCGTCGAGCAGGACCACCAGGATATTCGGCGCGCCCTCCGGGGGAAGCAGGGGCTCGATCGGGGGGAAGGCGGTGTCCGGGTCCTTCGCGTCGTATGTGACCAGTCCGAGGTGTTGCCGATCGGGAATCGGGAGGACTTCACGCTTCTTCGCCATGACGAGATGTGTCCCTTCTTCGAATGAAGTGTGTGTGCGACAACGAAATTCGTGATGATCATGCGGAGTCTGCGGGCTGCTGCCCTGTGCGTGCTTCGACAGGCCGGACAACGATTTCGAGCAGGAACAGTGCGAGCACGGCGATCACCACGGTCCATCCGACGACCGCACCCGTCGGGTAATTCCAGAACACGATCACCAACACGGCCACGGCGATGATCGCCGCCCGGACAGGAACGCGGGCGTGCGCCAACCACACCTCGACGGTGCCCGGAGTGCGGGTGCTGTCCGGGTTCCTCAGCTTGTTCATCCCGTAACCGAACCCGCGACGTACCGCCATCGCCGACGACGAACCACCCACCAGGTAGGCGCCGACCGCCACGACGAGACCCACGACGAAGACCGCTCGCAGCGTGGAGCGCAGTGGCGTGGCTACGGCGTCGAACAGTGCGGCCGCCGCGGCCGGTGAACGGATCTCCGATGGCAGATTGTCGAGATACAACGACCGCCCGATGAGGAGTGCGAGCGCGAGTACCACCATGGCAACGACGAAGCTTGCACCCACGGCGGACAGTGCCCGAAGCCGGGAACCCCGGGGGGCCGCCCAGATCGCGCCTGCGGCCGCGAGCAGAGTCAGCCACGGAAGGATTCCTGACGCTTTGTCGAGAGCGTTGACAGCGTTCTGCGCCTTGACGAGTTCAGGGGACTCGAACAGCACGAACTGTTTGTCGATCTCCGGGATCTTGTCGGCGAACGCGAACCCTCGATCGACCAGGAGTCCCTTTGCCCTCTCGATGATCGGGGCGAGGTTGAGGCTCACGGTTCCGCTGTCGTCGATCTCGATGGCAGCGACCTGCGTGTCGCCGGTCAACACCGCGGCGAGCCTGTCGTGTGCGGTGCGGTTCGCCTGGATCCACAGGGTCTCGAACTGGTCCGACGCAACCAGGCTGCCGACGGTGTCGTGCACGAAGTTCTCTGCCTGGCCGGCGATGACAGGCGCCAACCCCACTACCGGTTCCAGCCGCGGCCTGTCTTCGGTCAGCGCCGTCAAGGCATCCGTGGTGAGCCCCTCGACGTCGACCTGCGCGAAGATTTCCTCGGTCACCCGGTTCGTGATCGCTTCCTGGATCGCCGGATCCGAGGCGAGCGGCGTCACCATGGTCACGTAGCGGTCGGTGTCGAGGATCTCGCTGCGCGCGAAACGGGCGACCACCGAGCTGATAGCGAGCAGACCCACGAGCACCACCAGCACAGCGACGGCGGTCCAGCGGAGGGTGTGTCGGCGTGGACGGGTCTCGGCGGTGGTCGGCGCTGCCGGACGTTGACCACGCAGTTCGATGACTTCGACGCGGAGGCGTTCGAGTTCGTCTCGTTCGTCCGCACTCAGCGGTGTGTTCTGGGAGGAGTCGTCGGAGCCTGCCATGACAGGACCTGCCTCTGCATGCGGCCCCGGAGTGCTCTGCTTGCGCCCCGCAAGAGAGCCGTTCCAAGCGTGCCACTTCGGTCGGATGCGCGCTTCACCCGTCGAGGGTGAAGCGGGGAACCGGATGGGTGGAGCAACCCGGTGAGGTGAGAGAACGAGTGAACCCCGTCCAGGAAGACCCGGGACGGGGTTCACTCGTTCGAGTTGGTACGTGAAGTACCCGTGGTGCGCGAGGGGGGACTCGAACCCCCACGCCCGTAAGGGCACAGCGTCCTAAGCGCTGCGCGGCTGCCGATTACGCCACTCGCGCGTCACGGACACAATACGTCATGACTCTGACGGATCCGAGTTGAAGCTGAAGCGTCGCCTTCCGGCCCAGGTCGGCGTCTGGCTGTGACAGTTGGGGCACAGGAATCGCACGTTCTCAGGTCGGGAGTCGTTCGGGTTTCCGTCGATGTGGTCGACATGGAAGACCAGGTCGCCTCCATTCCAGATGGGATCGATGCCGCAACCGCCGCACAGATGGTCACGGCCTGCCTCGATCAAGGCCCTGCGCAATAGGTGGGGTTTGACGCGAGATGAGCCGACAGGGCGCTCGGTGAGGATGGTCGTCCAGTGGCGCCGGACGGCAGATCCGCCGAGAACACGTGGTCGACCGGTGAAGTGCGACGTATCGATGTCGAGTGCCCTGATCCTGCGACTCAGGTGAGTGTGATGGCCACCGTTCGGTTTGAGTCCGAAGTACCTGATCACCTCTGCAAAGTTGGTGCATTGCCGCACGGCCTCTTCGAGCATTTCCTTCGTGTACTTGACCGCCCTGCTCATACCGCCCCCTTGTCGAATGAATGTTCGAGCAAGGGGAAATTATCGGAACGGTCCGACAAGTTCCGGCAGCGGTGACGCACGACTGTGCCCCGCGGTCAATAGGTAACAATTTGGTCACAAAAAAACGTGAGGGTTCCTCGGGTTCGTGGACGTCCACGCATCCGTGCGGCCTGCGTGAATTCGGGTTACCCGTCGGTCACTTCTCGTGTTGGTGTGAGTGAAGTCACTGGTAGGTGCGTCGTGCTGCAAACTGGCCGAAACAAAACATGAGGAACTCCTCATGATTTTGTGCGAACCTTGGCGTGCCCGTAAGAGCACACAGTCCATGCAACACACCGGCGCGGGCAGCGCTGCAACACGAAATGCCTCCACGCAGGGGTGTTCAGGAGAGGAACCACACGCGTGACGATCGACGAGACCACACCAGGCGACAACGGACGGAACTCGAAGGCATCACGACGCACCGGCCAGCGGGCGGCAACCGCCCCGAACGGTGCACTGGTCGACAAGCTTCTCGCGGGTGAGCCCTACGCGCTCGCCTTCGGCGGTCAGGGTGCACCCTGGCTCAGCTCCCTCGAAGAACTCAGCCGCGACAATGGCCTCGAGCCGGTCCTGACCGAGCTGGTCAACACCGCGGCCACCCACCTCGCACCTGTTGCCGGCGACCTCATGGTCGTGCGCCCGGCCGGGTTCGACCCCATCGCATGGATCCTCGAGCAGGAGCTCGTGGACGACGAGGACGAAACCCCCGCGGCCGGTCCGTCCGAGGCGACCCTCACGTCCGCTGCGGTGTCCAAGCCCGGCGTCTTCCTCACCCAGATCGCCGCGCTGCGCGCGCTCGCGAACCAGGGTCTCGACGTTGCAACCCACGCCCCGAGCGCCGTGATCGGCCACTCGCAGGGCGTTCTCGCCGTCGAGGCCGTCGCCGCCGGTGGCCGCAAGGACGCCGAGATCCTCGCGATCGCCCAGCTCATCGGTGCTGCCGCGTCCCTCGTCGGCCGTCGCCGCGGGCTGATCGCCGGTGCCGGTAAGTTCCCGATGCTCGCGGTGTCGGGTGCTGATGCCGACCGCATCGGCGCCATCGTCGCCGAGGTGTTCGAGGGCCAGGATCCCGAGCGCAGCGCTGTTGTCGCCATCCGCAACGGCCGTCGCCGCGTCGTGCTGTCCGGCCCGCCGGCCGCACTCGAGCGCGTGCAGCAGCGTTGCGAGCAGATCTCTGCGACCGAGACCCGTGAGCGTGATTCGAAGAAGCGTGGCGGCGCCGTGTTCGCGCCCACTTTCGAAGCAGTTCCGGCCGAGGTCGGCTTCCATCACCCCGCGTTCGCCGATGCCGTCGAGCAGGTCGCGGACTGGGCGTCGCGCTGCGGCCTGGACGCCGATCTGGCTCGCACGCTGGCCGCGTCCATCCTGGTCACCCCGGTCGACTGGGTCGAGCAGGTCGACGGTGCTGTCGCGTCCGGGGCCTCCTGGATCCTCGATCTGGGGCCGGGCGAGCTGCTCACCCGTCTCACCCAGTCCGGCCTGCGTGGCCAGGGCGTCGGAATCATTGCCGCCGCGACCCGCGGTGGCCAGCGGAACCTGCTGACCCCGGGTGCGGAGCCCGAGGTGCCGCGCGCATGGTCGGAGTTCGCACCGAAGCCGGTGGCGCTGCCCGACGGTCGCGTCGGTGTCGAGACGTCCTTCACCCGTCTGACGGGCCGGTCGCCGATCCTGCTGGCAGGCATGACACCCACCACGGTCGATCCGAAGATCGTCGCTGCCGCTGCGAACGCCGGCCACTGGGCCGAGCTCGCCGGTGGTGGCCAGGTCACCGAGCAGATCTTCGCCGACAACGTCGCGGAATTGACCGAGCTTCTCGAGCCGGGTCGCGCCGCACAGTTCAACTCGATGTTCCTCGATCCGTACCTGTGGAAACTGCATGTGGGCGGCAAGCGCCTCGTGCCCAAGGCTCGTGCTGCGGGTGCGCCGTTCGACGGCGTCGTCGTCACCGCGGGTATCCCGGAGCTCGAGGAGGCCGTGCAGATCATCTCCGATCTGCGTGACGCCGGCATCGAGCATGTTGCGTTCAAGCCGGGCACGGTCGCGCAGATCCGTTCGGTGGTCCGCATCGCGAGCGAGGTTCCGAGCTACCCGATCATCGTCCACATCGAGGGTGGCCGCGCCGGTGGTCACCACTCGTGGGAAGACCTGGACGATCTGCTCCTCGACACCTACGCCGAGCTGCGCACCCGCTCGAATCTGGTGCTGTGCGTCGGTGGTGGTATCGGCACACCGGAGAAGGCCGCCGATTACCTTACGGGCCGTTGGTCGACCGAATACGGCTTCCCGGCGATGCCGCTCGACGGCATCCTCGTCGGTACCGCCGCGATGGCGGCCCTCGAGGCCACCACGGCTCCCGAGGTCAAGCAGCTGCTCGTCGACACGCCCGGTACACCCGACTGGGTCGGCGCGGGTACCGCGAACGGCGGTATGGCGTCGGGCCGTAGCCAGCTCGGTGCCGATATCCACGAGATCGACAACGCTGCGTCGCGTACGGGCCGTCTCCTCGACGAGGTCGCCGGCGACGCCGACGCTGTGGCCGCACGCCGCGACGAGATCATCGCCGCCCTCGACATCACTGCGAAGCCGTATTTCGGTGACGTCGCCGAGATGACCTACCAGCAGTGGCTGACCCGCTATCTCGAGCTCGCCATCGGTTCCGATTGCGCGACCGATTTCGATTGCGGCAGCGACCTGGGCGATGCCGTCGCCGATGCGCATGTCAGCCCGTGGCTGGACGTGTCGTGGCGGGAGCGTTTCCGCGAGATGCTGCAGCGCGCCGAGGCCCGCCTGCATCCCGTGGACCGCGGCCCGATCCCGACGCTGTTCGACGACGATGCGGTGCTCGAGCGCCCGTACGCGGCCATCAAGTCGCTCGCGGCGCAGTACACGGACGCCGGCGACGTCGTCCTCCACCCCGCTGATGTCCCGTTCTTCGTCTCCCTCTGCAAGACCCCGGGTAAGCCGGTGAACTTCGTGCCGGTCGTCGACCAGGACGTGCGTCGTTGGTGGCGTTCCGATTCGCTGTGGCAGGCGCACGATCCGCGCTACACGGCCGATCAGGTCTGCGTCATCCCCGGCACTGTCGCCGTCGCGGGCATCACCCGCGTCGACGAGCCGGTCGGTGAGCTTCTCGACCGCTTCGAGAAGGCCACGGTCGACGAGCTCGTCGGATCCGGCGTCGAGCCCACCCCGGTGGTTGCCCGTCGTCATCGCGATGTCGCGACCGGTCTGCTCGACGCTGTGCTGTCGTCGCCCGATGTTGCGTGGGCCGGCCGCCAGACGCGTAGCCCGATCGATCGCCTCGGCGATCTCGACGAGTGGGCTGTCGAGTCGGAGACTGCCGCCGTGCACGCTCCGACCGGCGCGACCTTGACCGTCCTCGACGACGAGCATGTCGGCCTGCGGGTGCCGCTGGCGGGGGATCGCGCCGTCGAGATCCGCATCACGGTGCCCGCATCCGTGAGCACCGGTGGCGCACCGGTCGTCACCGAGGCCGACGCCGATGCCGCCATGTCGGCGCTACTCGGTGTGGCTGCCGGTCAGGAACTTCCGACCGTCAAGAAGGGCGCCGCGCGCATCACCCTCGGCTGGCTGCCGGAGAAGATCGCCGACCACGCCGGTGTCACCGGTGCGGGTCTGCCGGAGAACCTGAGTCCGGGCACCATCGGTGTGCCCGACGTCCTCGTGGGCGCGTGCTGGCCGGCTGTGTTCGCCGCGCTCGGTGCTGCCCGCACCGACGAGAATCTGTCGGTCATCGAGGGCATGCTCGATCTCGTTCATCTCGATCACGCGGTCGATGTGAAGAACGGTCTGTCCACCGATCCGTCGATCCTGGGTGTCAAGGCGCAGGTCGAGAATGTCGCCGACACCGATCTGGGCCGTGTCGTCGAGGTCCACGTGACCATCTCCGCCGACATCGGCGACGGCTCGGGCGACACCACGGTTGCGACCCTGATCGAGCGTTTCGCGATCCGTGGCCGCACCGGCACCGCCGAACTGGCCGATCCGGTCCGCGCGGGTGGTTCGCTGAGCGACGACGTCATCGAGACCCCGCGTCGTCGTCGCCGCGACGCCGTGATCGTCGCCCCGACCGATATGAGCGCGTTCGCTCGCGTGTCGGGCGACCACAACCCGATCCATACGTCGGACAACGCCGCGCTGCTGGCCGGTCTGGGTAGCCCCATCGTCCACGGAATGTGGTTGTCTGCCGCTGCGCAGCAGGTCGCCACGGCCATCGAGTCCGATGCGAAGCTGCCTGTCCGCCGGATGACTGCGTGGACCACGCGTTTCCTCGGCATGGTCCGCCCGGGTGCGAAGATCGACGTGCGCGTCGACCGCATCGCGACCGATCGCGGCGCCGAGATCGTCGAGGTGGGCTGCCGTGTCGACGGTGACCTGGTCATGGTCGCGACGGGCCGTATCGCCGCCCCGAAGACCATCTACGCATTCCCGGGTCAGGGCATTCAGCGTCCCGGTATGGGCCTGGACGCTCGCGCCCGCAGCAAGGCTGCCCGCGAGATCTGGGAGCGCGCGGACAAGCACACCCGCGAGGCGCTGGGCTTCTCGATCCTCGCTGTGGTGCGCGACAATCCGACGGTCCTCAAGGCCCGCGGCGTCACTCACAAGCACCCGGACGGTGTGCTGCACCTGACCCAGTTCACTCAGGTCGCGATGGCGACGCTCGGTGTCGCGCAGATCGCGGAGCTCCGCGAGGCCGGCGCATTCGTCGAGGGTTCGTTGCTGGCCGGTCACTCGGTCGGTGAGTACAACGCTCTGGCCGCGGTTGCCGGTGTGCTCCCGCTCGAAGCGGTGCTCGAGGTCGTCTTCCAGCGCGGCTCGGCGATGCACGCTCTCGTGCCGCGTGACGAGCAGGGCAGGTCGGACTACCGCATGGCCGCGATCCGGCCGTCGCAGTTCGGGTTGGCCGACGAGAACCTGCAGGCGTTCATCTCTGAGGTCGGCGACGATTCCGGAGAGTTCCTCGAGGTCGTGAACCTGAACCTGCGCGGCTCGCAGTATGCGATCGCGGGCACGGTCGCGGGCCTCGACGCCCTCGAGACCGTGATCGAGCGCAAGGTCGCCGAGTTCGGCGGCAAGCGCGCATTCATCCTGGTTCCGGGTATCGATGTGCCGTTCCACTCGACCGTCCTGCGCGGTGGCGTGGACGACTTCCGAGAGCGGCTGCTGCACTTGCTGCCCGAGCAGATCGACCCGAACATCCTCATCGGCCGTTACATCCCGAACCTGGTGCCCAAGCCGTTCAATCTGGGTCGCGAGTTCATCCAGGAGATCGCAGACCTGGTGCCGTCGCAGCCGCTCGCCGACGTCCTCGCGGACTTCGATGCGTGGGCCGCCAAGCCGGTCGTGCTGACCCGCGTGGTGCTCGCCGAGCTCCTCGCGTGGCAGTTCGCGTCGCCGGTCCGCTGGATCGAGACGCAGGATTTGCTGTTCGCCGACGAGTCCGACGGTGGCCTGGGTGTGGAGCGTTTCGTCGAGGTCGGTCTCGGTGCCGCTCCGACCGTCGCGAACCTCGCGTCGCAGACCCTCAAGCTGCCGGGCCGTTTCGGTCAGCCGGTCGAGGTGCTCAACATCGAGCGCGAAGCGTCGGTCGTGTACTCGACCGATGTGGATCCGGCTCCTGTCGAGGACGACGAGCCCGAGGCTCCGTCGGCCGACGCTGCCGCGCCTGCCGCGCCTGCCGCTGCGGCGGCTCCGGCTGCTGCTCCGGCAGCGCCGACCGGTGGCCCGACTCCGGACGACATCGTGTTCAAGGCCGCCGATGCCACGAAGGTGCTCATCGCGCAGTGGACGAAGCTGCGTCCCGATCAGATCGGCCCCGTCGACACGATCGAAGCACTGTGCGACGGTGTGTCGTCGCGTCGTAACCAGCTGCTCGTCGACCTCGGTTCCGAGTTGTCGCTCGGTGCGATCGACGGCGCCGCGGATGCGGACATGGGCGCGCTGGCCGGCACGGTCGACCGCTTGGCCCGCACCTACCGTCCGTTCGGCCCGGTGCTGTCGGATTCGATCAACGATCACCTGCGCAAGGTGTTCGGCCCGTCGGGCAAGCGTCCCGGATACATCGCCGACCGCGTCACCAAGGTGTGGGGTCTGGGCGAAGGCTGGACGCAGCACGTGACGGCGGAGGTCGCGCTCGGCAGCCGCGAGGGGTCGTCCATCCGCGGCGGCGATCTCGGTGGTCTGTCGCAGGGCGCGCTCGGCGATGCCGCTGCGGTCGACACCCTGATCGATGCTGCTGTGCAGTCGGTCGGCTCACGTCGCGGCATCCCCGTGTCGATGCCGTCCGCCGGTGGTGGCGGGGGAGCGACCGTCGATGCAGCTGCTCTCGGTGAGTTCACCGAGCAGATCACCGGTCGGGACGGTGTGCTCGCGAATGCCGCCCGCCTGGTACTCGAGCAGCTGGGCCACAGCGAGCAGGTGTCCGGATTCGCAGACAAGGCCGACGACGAACTCGTCGACCTCGTCTCGGCGGAACTCGGGTCCGATTGGCCGCGTCTGGTCGCGCCGGCGTTCGACGCTCGCAAGGCCGTGCTGATCGACGATCGCTGGGCCACGGCACGTGAGGATCTCGCTCGCGTGTGGCTCGGCGAAGCTCTGGAGGTCGAGCGGTTCGAGGGCGCCGGCCGGACGGTCGCCGCGCACGCTTCCTTCTGGAAGACCAAGGCCGCCGACTCCGGTCGCGCTGTGCTGGCCGAGACCTACGGCCGTATCGCGGCTGCCGCCGAGAACACCGGCGACGCCGAGTATGCCGGCGAGGTCGCCGTGGTCACGGGCGCGAGCAAGGGCGGTATCGGTGCCGCGGTCGCGGGCAAGCTGCTCGCAGGCGGCGCGACGGTGGTCGTCACGACCTCGCGTCTCGATTCGAAGCGCCTCGGGTTCTACAAGGACCTGTACGCGAGCCACGCTCGCGCCGGTGCAGCCCTGTGGGTCGTGCCCGCGAACATGGCGTCCTACTCCGACGTCGATGCCCTCATCGAGTGGCTCGGCACCGAGACCGTGGAGAACGCGGGCGGCGCCAAGAAGCTCATCAAGGATGCGCTGACCCCGACGCTGCTGTTCCCGTTCGCGGCGCCTCGGGTGGCCGGTTCGCTTGCCGACGCCGGTGCTCGCGCCGAGATGGAGATGCGGGTTCTGCTCTGGTCGGTCGAGCGGCTGATCGCCGGGCTGTCCGGCATCGGAGCCGACCACGACGTCGATACCCACCTGCATGTGGTGCTTCCGGGCTCGCCCAACCGCGGCCTGTTCGGTGGCGACGGTGCGTACGGCGAGTCGAAGGCCGCGCTCGATGCGATCGTCACCCGCTGGAGTGCCGAGCGCACGTGGGCCGAGCGCGTCACCCTCGCGCACGCCCTGATCGGCTGGGTGCGGGGCACGGGCCTGATGGGCGGCAACGATCCGCTGGTCGAGGCTGCAGAGGCCGCCGGTGTCCGCACGTGGTCGACGCAGGAGATGGCGACCGAACTGCTGAAGCTGGTCAGTGTCGAGGCCAAGCGTCTCGCCACCGACAAGCCGCTCGTCGCCGACCTCACCGGCGGACTCGCCGAGGCAGGACTCGATCTGCCCGCGCTCGCGAAGCAGGCTCAGGACGCGGCCACCGCCGAGGACGAGCTGGACGAGGACGACTCCGCGACCATCGCGGCGCTGCCCGCGGCCCCGCGTCTCGACGCGACCCCGGCTCCCGAGTGGAGTCAGGTCACCGCCGATCCGGCAGACCTCGTGGTCATCGTCGGTGCCGGCGAGCTCGGCCCGTACGGTTCGTCACGTACCCGCTTCGAGATGGAGGTCGACGAGGAACTGTCGGCCGCCGGTGTGCTCGAACTGGCGTGGGTCACGGGTCTGATCGAGTGGGAGAACGAGCCCAAGCCCGGCTTCTACGACGCCGAGACCGGGGAACTCGTGCCCGAGTCGGAGATCGCCGACCGCTACAACGACGCGGTGGTCGAGCGCTGCGGCATCCGCCGCTACGCCGACGACGGTGCGATGGTGGACAACACGGCTCCGCTGATGACCTCGGTGTTCCTCGACAAGGATCTGTCCTTCGTGGTCGGGTCGGAGGCAGAGGCCCACGCGTTCGTCGACTCCGATCCGGAGAACACGATCGCGGCGGTCGACGCCGAGTCCGGAGATTGGACGGTCACCCGTAAGGCAGGAACCGAGATCCGTGTGCCGCGCAAGGCGAAGCTGACGCGCACGGTCGGTGGTCAGATCCCGACCGGGTTCGATGTCACCCGCTGGGGCATCCCCGCCGATATGGCGGACGCGGTGGACCGTGTGGGTCTGTGGAACATCGTGTCCACGGTCGACGCGTTCCTCACCGGTGGTTTCACCCCGTCCGAGCTGCTGCGCTGGGTGCACCCGTCGATGGTGGCGAACACGCAGGGCACCGGTATGGGCGGAATGACGTCGATGAGGTCGCTGTACATCGACACGCTGCTCGGCGAGAACCGCGCGAACGACATCCTGCAGGAAGCCTTGCCGAACGTCATCGCCGCGCATGTCGTCCAGTCGTACGTCGGTGGCTACGGTGCGATGGTGCACCCGGTCGCGGCGTGTGCCACGGCTGCGGTGTCGGTCGAAGAGGGCGTCGACAAGATCAAGCTGGGCAAGGCCGAGCTGGTCGTCGCCGGTGGCTTCGATGATCTCGGTATCGAGGGCATCGTCGGATTCGGCGATATGTCTGCCACGGCGAAGTCCGACGAGATGACGGCGAAGGGCATCGACGATCGCCGCTTCTCGCGGGCCAACGATCGCCGCCGCGGCGGGTTCGTCGAGTCGGCCGGTGGTGGCACCATCCTGCTGGCGCGTGGTGATCTCGCGCTCGAGATGGGCCTGCCGGTTCTCGGTGTCGTGGCGTACGCCGGTTCGTTCGCGGACGGTGTCCACACCTCGATCCCGGCCCCCGGTATCGGCGCGCTGGGTGCGGGTCGCGGCGGACGCGAGTCGGCTCTGGCGAAGGGACTGCGCACGCTCGGCGTCACCGCCGACGACATCGCGGTCGTCTCCAAGCACGACACGTCGACCGCGGCGAACGATCCGAACGAGTCGGAACTGCACGAGCGTCTGGCCGGGTCGCTCGGCCGCAGTGAGGGCAATCCGCTGTTCGTGGTCTCGCAGAAGTCGCTGACCGGACACGCCAAGGGTGGCGCAGCCGCCTTCCAGCTGGTCGGTCTGTGCCAGGTACTCAGCCAGGGTGTCGTCCCGCCGAACCGCAGCCTGGACTGCGTCGACGAGAAGATGGCCGAGTACGAGCACCTCGTGTGGGCGCGCACGCCGATCCGCTTCGGCGAGCAGTACGCGCTCAAGGCAGGCCTGCTGACCAGCCTCGGCTTCGGTCACGTCTCCGGTCTGATCGCGGTGGTGCACCCGCAGGCGTTCGTCGAGTCGTTGCCTGCCGATCGTCGTGAGGCGTATCTCGAGCAGGCTGCGGAGCGCACGGTCGCGGGTAAGCGGCGCCTGGTGTCGGCGATGACCGGCGGTGCCGCACTGTACGAGCGTCCCGCGGATCGTCGCTTCGGCGGGGACTCTGTTCCGGCCGCGGCCGCACGTCAGCTCGAAGCGGATGTGCTGCTCACCGACGACGCGCGTCTCGGTGACGGCGACGTGTACCGCTCGGGTCTGCCCGGCTGCAAGTAGGCCGGAATCCGAGTGGGCGAGGGAACGCAGCAGAGTACCGAGTAGGCGAGGGAACACAGCAGAGTGATGGGAGTTGCGGGTATCGGTTTCGACCTCGTGTCGGTGCCGGAGTTCGCAGAGCAGTTGCGCCGACCGGGCACGACGATGCTGGCGAACTTCACACCGGGTGAGCGTCGCGACGCGAATACCCGCAGCTCCGATCCTGCCCGCCACTTCGCTGCCCGATGGGCGGCGAAGGAAGCGGTGATCAAGGCGTGGTCTGCGTCGATGTTCGGTAGCCCTCCAGTGCTGCCGGAGACGATTCATCAGCAGATCGAGGTGGTGTCCGACGCGTGGGGTCGGCCCAGTATCCGGCTGCATCGTGAGGTCGCGGAGCATCTCGGCGGCCGGCGGATCCATGTGTCGCTGACGCATGACGGCGACATGGCCGGTGCGTTCGTCGTACTGGAATCAGCAGGCGCGGACACCGAGTCCTGATGCGCTACAGAATTTCGTCCGGGGAGGACGACAGGTAGCAGCGGGGAGCTACACGAGATCAGGCCGAGGAAGCGGATGCTTCCTCGGCCTGGTTCGTTCCGGTGCCCGCAGAGTCCGGCGTGGCTGCGCGTGCGCGTTCGGAGTCCTCACGTCGCTTCCGACGTTTGGCCTGTGCGCGTGAATCCTGTTCGGCGATCTGCAGATACGCGACCATGATCCGCTTGAGTTCGGCGACGGCCTCGGCGTGGGTCTGGTCGTCCTGCACCGAGAAGTTCAGCATCGAGTACACGATGTGGACGAGGACTTCGGCCATGAGCTTGCGGCGCGCCCGGGGCGTGTCCGGGGTGAGCGGCGCGAGCATTCGTGCAACCTGCTCGGCGAATTCCTTCTCGTGGATGGCGCCGGTGGCACGAGTGGACGGGGTGGACTGCATCGCGAGCCACACCTCGCGACGGGAGGGGTCGGTGGTCCACAGGCCGGCCATGTGATCGACGAAATTGTTGAGGAACCGCAGCCAATCGACCGACGGGATACGGCCGTTGAAGGTAGCGAGTTCGTTCTGGACGCCGACGAGATCCTGCCGATTCAGTTCGCAGACGATCACGTACTTGTTGGCGAAGAACTGGTAGAGCGTGCCGATGGGGACGTCGGCGCGGGATGCGACCTCTTCACACGTGAACGACTCGAACCCGACCTCGGTGAGCAGGTCGCGGGACGCGGCCAGCAGCGCGTCGAACTTGCGCCGGCTGCGTTCCTGCGTCGGACGTCGTCTGGGCACGAGTTCCTGCGGCTCCGCCTGGACCTCGAGTGCGGGGTCGATCCGTTGCGGGGCGCGGCGGCCGTTCGTTGCTGACTCCACGCGCCCAGGCTAGCGGCACACTGTACGAAAGCCGAACATGAGTGTGAAAAGGGGTGTCATCAAACGGGGAGTGGCCCCATCGGTACGTGGGCTCACCGCGCGGTTCGACGCCGGAAGAGAGTCGTTGCCGCAACCAGCCCGATGGCTGTGAACGCCACACACCACCCGATCGCGACCATTGCCGAATTGCCGATCGGGGTGCCGGTGAGCAGACCGCGCACCGTCTCGATGACGGGTGTCACCGGCTGGTGTTCGGCGAATCCGCGTAACCAGCTCGGCATCGTGTCCGGCGGTACGAATGCGCTGCTCACATACGGGAGGAAGAGCAGGAAGAACGTGAAGCCGCTTGCAGCCTCCTCGTTTCCGGCGAGCATGCCCAGCGCTGCCGAGACCGCGGAGATCGCGAGGACGAACAGTGCGATGATCCCGACGGCCGCAACCCATTCGACGAGGGTGGCATCGGGCCGGAATCCCATCAGTGCGGCGACGGCGAACACCACGACGGTGCTGGTGAGGTTGCGGACCAGGCTCGCGACGACGTGGCCGGTGAGGACTGCCGAACGTGCGATGGGCATGGACCGGAAGCGGTCGACGATGCCGCGCTGCATGTCGGACGCGACGGCAACAGCGGTCTGTGCGGCGCCGAACGATGCCGACAGCAGCACGATGCCCGGCACGACGTAGTTGAGATAGTCGGTGCCCGTGTCGATCGCGCCGCCGAACACATACACGAACAGCACGAGCAGCAGGACCGGCAGCGCGAGACCCATGAGCAGGGCATCCGGGCTGCGGAGCATGCGTCTGAGGTTTCGGCCGGTCACCGCCGCGTAGTCGCGGGGTAGGTAGCCGGCTCGGTGGGTGAGCGTGTCGGTGAGTGTCACTGCGAGACCTTCTCTCGGTCGGTCCTGCCGGTCAGGGTGAGGAAGACGTCGTCGAGCGTGGGGGAGTGCAGACCGAACTTCTCGACCGGAACTGCTTCGTCGGCGAGGCGGTTGAGCAGTGCGGCCACGTGGGGGAGATCGCCGTCGGTGGGGACTTCGAGAGTGAGAGTGATCCGATCGCTGTCGCCTCCGAGGACCGCGGCTGCCCGATCGAGGTCGGGTTCGGTAGCGAAGCGGAGTTCCAGGTGACCGCCCGGCACCAAGGCCTTGAGCTCGTCCGGAGTGCCTTCGGCGACGATGCGCCCGGCGTCGAGGACTGCAACTCGATCGGCGAGGCGGTCGGCCTCCTCGAGGTACTGCGTGGTGAGGAAGACGGTGACGCCGTCGGCGGCGAGTTCGCGGATGACCTCCCACATCACGAGGCGGCTTCGGGGGTCGAGGCCCGTGGTGGGTTCGTCGAGGAACAGCAGTTGTGGTGCCGCGATGAGGCTCATCGCGATATCGAGCCGACGGGCGGTGCCGCCGGAGAGGGAGCCGGCGCGCCGGTCGACGACGTGCCCGAGATCGAACCGCTCGATCAGTTCGCCGACGCGGTCCTCGATCGTCGCCGAGGGCAGATGGGCCAGCCGCGCCGCAAGGCGAAGGTTCTCGGTGCAGGTGAGCACGTCGTCGATTGCCGCGTACTGGCCGGTGAGAGCAATTCGTTCTCGCACACCGCGCGCGTGTGCGGGTAGGGCGAGCCCGGTGACTTCGACGGTGCCGGAGTCGAAGGGCAGGAGTGTCGTGAGGATCCGCACGGTCGTGGATTTTCCGGCGCCGTTCGCGCCGAGCAGAGCGAAGACGGACCCCTGCTCGACGCGGAGGTCGATGCCGTCGAGCACCGCGGTGGAACCGAATGTCTTGTGCAGTGACTGCACGTGGAGAGCGGCTGGAAGATCGGACATGTCCCGGTCCTTAACTGTGTATGACATATACGGACGTTTATAGCGTATACAGTTTTAGGATTGCGGCAAGACCCCGACAGACGGAGAAGTATGAGTAGTCCCGGACCAGAAGACGAGCTACCGCGCAACGTGCGGCTGGCATGGGGTCTGAGCGACCCCGGCACCCGGGGGCCACGTCGGGGCCTGACGCTCGATCAAGTGCTCGATGCTGCGATCGCCGTCGCGAACACCGAAGGACTCGAGGCGCTCTCGATGAGCCGCGTCGCGAAGGAGCTCGGTTTCACCACGATGTCGCTCTACCGTTACGTCGACAGCAAGGATCAACTCGTCGAACTCGCGTGGGACCGCGCGATCGGGCCGCCTCCCGAGTTGCCATCCGCGGGCTCCTGGCGGGAGCGATTCGACGCCTGGGCAACAGCCGAATACCGGGGGCTGCGCGCCTACAGATGGTTGACCGAGCATCCGATCCGAACGGCCCCGTACTGGCCCAACAACATGCGCTGGCTCGATGCCGGTCTCGGTGCCCTGTCCGAGACCCCCCTCGATGAGGAAGCGAAAGTGCAGATCACCCTGACGGTCTCGCTGTATGTCATCAGCCGTGCGCGCTTCTCGTGGGAACTCGAATCCACCGTCATGGACGACCGGCTGGACTACCCCACGGTGATGCCTCGCATCCTCGACCCGGAGAAGTACCCGTGGGTGCTCGCTGCGGTTGCTGCGGGAGCATTCGATGCCGACGCGGACGACGATCCTGCGGCATGGCACGAACAGGATTTCCGGTTCGGACTCGAGCGGCTGCTCGATGGAATCGACGTATTCATCGGACGATCGGAGGAGAAGCGATGACAGATCTGACCCAACGCATGCGCGAGCGCGTCAGCGCAGCGATGCCGTCGGCCCGGGACGAGCTCGCGACCATGGTCGCCTTCCGCTCGGTCGCCGACCCGCGACAGTTTCCGGTCGGAGAGTGTGTCGGGGCCGCAACCTGGGTGCGCGACGCATTCGCCGCAGCCGGAATCGACCACGTCGAACTCATCGAGACCTCCGACGGGTCGCTCGCGGTTGTCGGGCACACCCCCGCCCCGCCCGGAGCCCCCACCATCCTGCTCTACAGCCACTACGACGTACAGCCCCCGGGCAACGAAGACCTCTGGGACAGCCCGCCGTTCACGCTCACGGAACGCGATGGCCGCTGGTACGGGCGTGGCGCCGCCGACTGCAAGGGCAACATCATGATGCACCTGCTCGCGTTGCGGGCTGTCCTCGAAGACGGAGCGCTGCCCGTGGGCGTTCGGATAGTCATCGAAGGATCGGAGGAGGTGGGCGGCGAAGGCCTCGACCATCTCGTAGCCGAGCGGCGCGAGCTGTTCCAGGCAGACCTCATCATCATCGGCGACAGCGGCAACACCGAGGTGGGAGAACCCACGCTCACCACCACACTGCGCGGTATCGCGAACGTCGACATACACCTCGAAACTCTGAAGGGCGAAGTTCATTCGGGCATGTACGGCGGGGGAGCGCCCGACGCTCTCGCCGCATTGGTGCACCTGCTCGGCACCCTGCGCGATGCCGACGGAAACACGGTCGTCGACGGTCTCGACACCACCGCGACGTGGGACGGCGTGCCGTATCCCGAAGGCAGATTCCGTGCCGACGCCGGTGTCCTCGACGGGGTCTCGCTGCCGACCTCCGGTACGGTCGCCGACGCCGTCTGGGCCCGGCCTGCACTCACCGTGCTCGGAATCGACGCGCCGCCTGTCGTCGGCTCGGCCGCGGCGATCGTGCCTCGCGCGTCTGCGCGACTGAACCTGCGGGTGCCGCCCGGGATCGACGCGACCACCGCGCAGGACGCGCTCGTCGCGCACCTGGAAGCGCATGTTCCATGGGGTGCCCACCTGCGGATCGAGCGCGAAGCCGTCGGCGAACCGTTCCGCGCCGTGACCGACGGGCCCGGCTACACTGCGTTGCGCTCGGCGCTCGAAGCCGCGTACGGACGCGAGGTGGGCACCGCCGGCCAAGGCGGATCGATCCCGCTGTGCACCGCGCTCCGACGCGCGGTGCCGACGGCGGAGATCGCGCTGATCGGCGTCGAGGAGCCCCGCTGCGTCATCCACGCACCGAACGAGAGTGTCGATCCGTCCGAGATCGAGAACCTCGCGGTCGCGGAAGCGGTGCTGTTGAGTTCTCTCGCAGGCGGGGGCGAGTAGATCAGACCGACAGGTCGCGTCGCAGCTTCGCGACGTGCCCGGTCGCCCGGACGTTGTACTGGGCGACCTCGATCTTGCCTTCCTCATCGACGAGGAAGGTCGAACGGATCACGCCGGTGACGGTCTTGCCGTACATCTTCTTTTCCCCGAACGCGCCCCATGCGGTGAGCGTGGTCTTCTCGGGGTCGGAGAGCAACGGGAAGTTCAGCTCCTGGTTGTCGCGGAACTTCGTGAGTTTTGCCGGCTTGTCCGGGGAGATCCCGAGCACGTCGAGTCCGGCCTCGTTCAGTTCTGCGAGGTTGTCGCGGAAATCGCAGGCCTGTTTCGTGCAGCCGGGGGTGCTCGCGGCGGGGTAGAAATAGACGATGACCTTGCGTCCGCGGTAGTCGGACAGCGACACCTCGTTGCCGTCGGCGTCGGCAAGTGTGAAGTCGGGCGCGGTGTCACCGGGAGAGAGTCTGCTGTTTTCCGTCATGTCCGCGACAGTAGTAGACCGTTCGTCCATTACCGTGGTCGCAGCACACTGCAGCGACTTTCTGGAGGATCACGTGGCTAGGGACACCGGCGACATCGAGCGGGACATCGAAAAGGCCCGCAATCAGCTCGCGAGCACGCTCGACGAACTGAGCCTCCGCGCGAATCCGAAGAACCTGGTGGCGAACACCAAGCAGACTCTTGTCGCGAAGGTCAACCAGCCTCAGGTGAAGAAGTACGCCGTCATCGCGGTGGGTGCAGTGGTGGGGCTGCTGGTGTTGCGCAAGGTTCTGCGCTGATTCATGCGTTCCGGTGAGTGCCCGCGTCGTTCTCGACGCGGGCACTCACCGTTTGTGCACGACGGTCCGCCATGTGCCGCGCCGATAAGTGTGACGTGATTCACTGGATGGGTCGGGGTCTGTCTTTGCTCGGAGGAGGCGACCGTCATGCGGGATGTCCAGAGGAGTGCACGACTACTCCTGGCCACGATTCTCGCCACCGTCGTGTGGTTCGGATCCGGAGCTGCGGCCGCTGCGGGGACAGTCGCCGAGGCGCCGCCCGGCGGTGTCGGAGTCGCGGCGGTGGAGCCGGCGGTCGGGGCGGTGGTCGGTGTCGCGCACCCGGTGATCGTGCGATTCACCGCACCCGTCACGGACCGGGCGGCGGCAGAGAACGCAGTGCAGATCTCCACCGCCACGCCCGTCGACGGGCATTTCTCCTGGGTGAGCGATCAGGAACTGCACTGGGTACCCGACGGTTTCTGGCCTGGGAACACTGACGTCACCGTCCTCGTCGGCGGGGCGCGGACTCACTTCCAAGCCGGCGACTCGTTCATTGCGGTTGCCAACCGCTCGACCCACCAGTTCACGGTCAGCCTGAACGGTGAGGTCGTGCGGACGATGCCGACGTCGATGGGCAAGCCGGGGTACGAAACCCCCGTCGGCACGTTCCCGGTGCTCGAGAAGTTCCGGAACCTGGTCATGGACTCGTCGACGTACGGTGTGCCGATCGACGCACCCGAGGGATATCGCATCGACACCGAATATGCGGTGAGGCTCACATGGGGCGGAATCTTCGTGCACGCCGCGCCGTGGTCGGTTGATTCCCAGGGATTCGCGAACGTCAGCCATGGCTGCATCAACCTCAGCACCGAGAACGCCGGCTGGTACTACGGGAACGTCAAGCTCGGAGATCCGGTGATTGTGGAAGGGTGATTTTTTCTACAGTGCCGAAAGAGCCCCACACCGGTAGTGTTTCGGTGTGGGGCTCTTCGTGGTGCGCCATCAGGGACTCGAACCCCGAACCCGCTGATTAAGAGTCAGCTGCTCTGCCAATTGAGCTAATGGCGCTTGGTGTTTCTGTCTCCGGTCCGTTGTCTCGGCGACGAAGAGAAGATTACACACCTTCGAAGATCGCGCCAAATCGCCTGGTCAGAGTCCATTCGGGGTTGTCGGCCGTGTAACGGACGGCTGCGCAGAGACGATTCGGTATTCGAACGTTATCGACGTCGGGGGGCGTCGAAAGGCCTGCTCGAAACATGGGCTGGCAAGATTGCTTTCACATGTGTTACCTGCAGTTTTGGTGCCTGTGGGGAGGCGGGAGCGGAGAGTGGCAGTGCAACAGGAACAAGTGACGAGTCCGCGTCGGCGGCGGACCGGGTCAGTGCTGGGGCTGGTGATCGTCGGGCTTATGGCCTTCGTCACTGCCTGCTCGCCCGGTTCGGGCGGCGGGGCAGACGAGGTGCCGATCGACTCGAACCCGCTCGCGGCGCTGATCAAACCGACGGTGTCGGCCAGCGTGGAGGACGGCGGCGTCGGCTTCTCCCCGATCGACCCGGTGACGGTCTCGGTGGTCAACGGCAAGCTCGAATCGGTGACCCTGCTCAACTCCGAGGGTGGGTCGGTCTCCGGTGCGATCGAGGACGACGCGACCTGGGTCAACACCGAGCCGCTCGGGTACAACCGGCAGTACGTCCTCGAAGCCGTCGCCTACGGGCTCGGTGGTGCCACCACCTCCACCTTGTCGTTCACGACGTCGTCTCCGTCCAATCTCACCCAGCCGTACGTGATGCCCGGTGAAGGTTCGGTCGTCGGTATCGGCCAGCCGGTTGCCGTGCAGTTCGACGAGGACATCCCGAATCGTCTCGCCGCCGAGGAAGCGATCACGATCACGACGAACCCCCCGGTGGAGGGCGCGTTCTACTGGGTCAACAACCGCGAGGTGCGCTGGCGACCAGAGCAGTACTGGGCACCCGGCACCACCGTCTCGGTCGATGTGAAGGCCTACGGTAAGGATCTGGGAGACGGCCTGTTCGGCCAATCCGATGTCAACACCTCGTTCACGATCGGCGACTCGGTGATCATCAGGGTGGACGACAACACCAAACAGGTGGTCGTGAACCGCAACGGTGCCGACGTGATCACGATGCCGACGTCCATGGGTAAGGACGACACGCCCACACCCAACGGCGTCTACACGATCGGAGACCGGTTCGACCACATGATCATGGATTCGTCCACGTACGGGGTGGCCGCGGACTCCCCTCAGGGCTACCGCACCCCGGTGGACTGGGCGACCCGCATGTCCTACAGCGGAATCTTCTTCCACTCGGCTCCGTGGTCGCTCGGCGACCAGGGCTACCGCAACACCAGCCACGGATGCCTGAACCTGAGCCCCGCGAACGCCAAATGGATCTTCGACAACACCAAGCGCGGCGACATCGTCGTCGTGAGCAACACCGTCGGGGGAGTCCTGTCCGGCACCGATGGGCTCGGTGACTGGAACATCCCGTGGGAAACCTGGAAGGCCGGTAACGCGGATGCGTAGCCGGTGACCCGCATTCGAACGTGGCTCAGCGCTGTTGCGGCGCTGGGCCTCGTTGCTCCACAGCTGATCGGGTCGCAGATCGCGACCGCTGCGCCCGCTCCGGGTGCGTCCGCGGGACCGGACTCCGGCGCACTCGTATCGGTCGAACCACTTCCCCTCGAACTCTCGCTCCCCGGCGTTGCCGTCGCCGAGAAGATCGAATACCGCACCCAGTGGCGTTCCGGTGAGCCCACGGTCGCCACCGGCGCGTTGTTCGTGCCGGACGGCGACGCACCTGACGGTGGCTGGCCCGTCGTCGCGTGGGCGCACGGGACGACCGGGGTCGGCGACGACTGTTCGCTGACGACCCGCACCCCACGATCCGACGTCGAGAAGATGTATCTCGGGCACTGGCTCGACCAGGGCTACGCGGTGGTGGCGGCAGACTATCCGGGGCTCGGTTCGGAGGGGCTGCACCGGTACCTCGACGGTCGGAGCGCTGCGAACAGCGTCGTGGACAGCGTCCGTGCCGGTCGTGCAGCCGATCCGTCCCTGTCCGATCGCTGGGTGGTGATCGGACATTCGCAGGGCGGCCACGCGGCTCTGCACACCGCCGACATCGCGACTTCCCGGGCACCGGAACTGGACTTCCGGGGCACCGTCGCGACCGGGGCACCGGCCAATCTGGAGTCGGCATTCACCCTCGGCGTTCCCGGATTCCCGGATCCGGGACTGTGGGGGCTCGTGTCGTTCAGCGGATACCTGTTCTCCGGAGTGCGCGATGCCTATCCCGACGTCGACATCGACAGCTACTTCACTCCGGCCGGGCGGGAGATCCTCGACCAGGCGGAAGTGCTCTGCTACGACGACCTCGATGCCGTCGCTCAGGGTGTGAACATCGGGGAACTGCCGGCACGTCCGATGTCCGAAGGTGAGTTGCCCGCGGTCCTCGCTGATTATCTGGCCGTCCCCACCAGCGGCTACGACCGTCCGATCTTCCTCGGCCACGGCGTGCACGATGTGATGGTGCCGATCCCGTTGTCGGCGAAACTGGCGGCAGACATGACGGCGTCGGGAACCGATGTGGACTATCGGGTCTACATGGCCGGGCACTTCACGGCCATCGAACGGTCTATGCCCGACACCACGCCGTTCGTGGCACAACTTCTCGCGCAGTAGTAACGACGGATTGACGACCGAGTAGGACCACACACGAGAAAGGCCCCGACCGGATTCCGGTCGGGGCCTTTCTTCGGGGTGAGTGACGGGACTCGAACCCGCGACAGCCAGGATCACAACCTGGTGCTCTACCAACTGAACTACACTCACCATCGCATTCGCGTACGGTCTTCGACCGCGTGCGCTTGCGGTACAGATACTAGCGTGACTTTGGTGGAAACGACGAATCGCCTGTTCAGGCGGGTCCGAGGTCCTTCACGGTTGCTGCGATGTCGGCGGACGAGGGCCCGGGTTCGGGAACGAACACGGTGCGCCGGTAATAGCGCAATTCGCGGATCGACTCCTTGATGTCGGCAAGCGCGCGATGCGAGAGGCCCTTCTCCGGCTGACCGAAGTAGATCCGCGGGAACCAGCGGCGCGTCAACTCCTTGATCGAGCTGACATCCACCATCCGGTAGTGGAGGAAGCCGTCCAGCTCGGGCATGTCCCGGGCGATGAAGGTGCGATCGGTTCCGATCGAGTTGCCGGCCAGGGGCGCGGTGCCCGGCTCGGCGACGTGCTCGCGGATGTAGTCGAGCACCAGCTTCTCCGCCTCGGCGAGGCTGACGGTCGAGCGGCGCACCTCCTCCGTGAGTCCGGACTTCGCGTGCATCTGCTGCACCACGTCCGGCATGGCGGCGAGCGCGTCGTCGGCGGCGTGGATGACGATGTCCACTCCGTCGCCCAGCACGTTGAGGTCGCTATCGGTGACAAGCGCAGCAATCTCGATCAGCTTGTCGCTGCCGATCCGCAGCCCGGTCATCTCACAATCGATCCATACGAGTTTGTCCTGCACGACTCACAGAGTAGCGAGACCCTTGAACGGTTAAGGTCGTCGGTGGGTACGCCGAGGTCTGTCAGACGTCGATAGGGGAGATCGAATGGCCGAAACTTCGCGACCGAGCACGACGATTGCCGACGGTTATGACGTCGCAGGGGAGGCGCTGGAGCTGGGCGCTGTCGTGCACGACGGCACGGTCGATCCTGCAGCCCATGTGCGGATACCTCTGGCGACCCTGAACCGTCACGGGCTGGTCGCCGGAGCCACCGGCACGGGCAAGACCAAGACGCTGCAGCTGATCGCGGAACAGCTCTCGTCCGCGGGAGTGCCTGTCGTCGTTGCCGACGTGAAAGGTGACCTGTCGGGACTGTCGGCGGCAGGGGAAACTGCCGATGCGCTGGCAGCCCGTGCGGTGGATACGGGCGACGACGACTGGAATCCGACCGGATTTCCCGTGCGGTTCTATTCGCTCGGCACCGAGGGAGTGGGGATACCTGTTCGTGCGACCGTCACCGCGTTCGGCCCGATTCTGCTGAGCAAGGTGCTCGAACTGAACGCGACCCAGGAATCCACGATGGGGCTGATCTTCCACTGGGCCGACAAGAATGGTCTCGCACTGCTCGACCTGAAGGACCTGCGTCAGACCATCGCACACCTGACGAGCGACGAGGGGAAGACAGAACTCCAGGGGATCGGTGGGGTGTCCAAGGCTACGGCGGGTGTGATCCTGCGTGCGATCGTCAACCTGGAAGCCGCGGGCGGTGACACGTTCTTCGGGGAGCCCGAACTCGAAACCGAAGACCTGCTCGACGTCATCAGCGGGCAGGGGATGCTCAATCTGATCGAGCTCGGTGATCAGGCGATGCGCCCGCAGTTGTTCTCTACATTCCTGATGTGGCTGCTGGCCGACCTGTTCCAGGCGCTGCCGGAAGTCGGCGATCTCGACAAACCGAAGCTGGTGTTTCTCTTCGACGAGGCCCACCTCCTGTTCGCGGACGCCTCCAAGGCGTTCCTGCAGCAGGTGGAGCAGACGGTGAAGCTGATCAGGTCGAAGGGCGTCGGCGTGATCTTCTGCACCCAGCTGCCGACCGACATTCCGAACGCGGTGCTCTCGCAACTCGGAGCGCGCGTGCAGCATGCGCTACGAGCATTCACTCCGGACGACCAGAAGGCCCTGGCGAAAACGGTTCGCACCTATCCGACGACCGAGTTCTACGACCTCGAGGAAGCCCTCACGACGTTGGGGACCGGTGAGGCCATCGTGACGGTGCTGTCCGAAATGGGGGCCCCGACGCCGGTCGCGTGGACGCGGATGCGCCCGCCGAGGTCGCTGATGGACACGGTCGGCGAGAACGCGATGCGTGCGGCAGCGCAGGCGAGCCCGATGTACGGGAAATACGGCCGTACCATCGACCGGGAGTCGGCATACGAAAAGCTCACCGCCACGGTGTCGGGTGCACCGAACAACGATCCGGAATTCGATGTACCTCCGCTGCCGGAGCGCTACGGCGAGCCGGCACCGGCCGCGCCGGCCGATGACGGGCCGTCCCTCGCGGAGCAGGTGCTCGGCAACAGTGCAGTGAAGGGATTCCTTCGTTCGGCAGCGTCGGCCGCCGGTCGTGAGATCTCGCGGAGCATCTTCGGGACCGGCCGCCGGCGCCGCAGGTAGCTCCTAGATCGTCGCCGCGACGCGGGGAGCGGCGGAGCGAGGTTTGCTCGAGGCCCGTGCTCGGTCGGGTCGTGCAGCGACGACCTTCTTGCCGGAATCCTCCTTCGGCTCCTCCTGGAAATCGTTGCACAGGAACGATTCCCGGGAGTCGTCCAGGATTTCCATCCACGGTGCAGGGAGCGGTGGTGCAAGGGTGCCGGTGAGGGTCGACGTGTAGCTACGGTTGCGGTAGCCGATGATGTCGTGCTTCTTGTCCTTCTTCCACTGCTTGAACACCTCGCCCTGGCTCTCGACGTGGAACTCGGGGTAGTCCGTCCGGTCGACGAGGTCGCGGATGTACGCGGCCTGGAAGTCGATGTCCTCGGTCGGATTGCTCAGGGCCTCTTCGCGAGTCCGCCACGAGTCGATGTCTGCGTTGCGTGCGTCGAAGTCGGGCAACGATATCCGGTCCAGCATTACGTCGCGTGCGTACCAGGCCTGCGCATCGAACATGTTGAACGTGAAGTACTGGTCTTGCATCCCGAGGTACATCAGGCGCGGGTTGTCCTGGAAGAATATGCCCTTGTAGATGTTTCGTGGGTACAGCCGGTTGTTGGTGCGCAGCCGCAGATCGTCGGCCAGGAACGGGAAGTGATGCTGGTAGCCGGTGCAGAGCACGATGGCGTCGACCTCGCGGGTGCTGCCGTCCTTGAAATGCGCGGTGGTGCCGTCGACGTGAGTGAGCAGCGGCACCTCGGAGAACGCCTCGGGCCAGTCGTGTCCCATCGGCCCGGAACGGTAGCTGAAAGTGACTTCCTTCGCGCCGTACTTGTAACATTGCGTTCCGATGTCCTCGGCCGAGTAGCTGCTGCCGACGAGAAGCAGTCGCTTGCCGGCGAATTCGGCGGCGTCGCGGAAATCGTGGGCGTGCAGGACGCGTCCGGGGAAACGGTCGAGGCCCTCGAACTCCGGCACGTTCGGAGTGGAGAAGTGCCCGGTGGCGACGACGACGTAGTCGAATTCGTCGGATTCGAGTTCGCCCTTGTCGTGATCCATCACGGTGACGGTGAACTTTTCGGTCTGCTCGGAGTATTCGACCCACCGGACGGCCGTGTTGAACCGGACGTACTTGCGCACGTCACTCTTCTCGACCCGACCCATGATGTAGTCGAGGAGGACTGCGCGCGGTGGGTACGAGGGGATGGGGCGCCCGAAGTGTTCCTCGAAGGAGTAGTCGGCGAACTCGAGGCATTCCTTGGGGCCGTTGGACCACAGGTACCGGTACATGCTCGCGTGAACGGGCTCGCCGTGTGCATCGAGGCCGGTACGCCACGTGTAGTTCCACATTCCGCCCCAGTCCGACTGCTTCTCGAAGCAGACGACGTCGGGGATGTCGTCGAGACCGGCTTTCCGTGCTGCCTCGAAGGCGCGCAACTGCGCGAGCCCACTCGGTCCTGCTCCCAGAATTGCGATCTTCGGCGACAAGATTATTCTCCTGTGTTTGTGAAAAGTTTCCGTAGGTACTTTGTTAACACAGTTGGTTAGTTGTGGGAATTGTCGGCACGCACGCCGACCGAGCCGGGCTTGACAGCAACGCTGCAGGTGGAAGCGGGTGTGCCCGTCTGTGGATTGTGCGGCAGTCGGGTGATAGGGATCACCGTAATACGACAATACCGGCGACCGATGCGTGGCCGCACCGGTCGCCGGTCGTGAAGAGAATGGGGGAGGAGTCAGCCTCCGAGCTTCTTGTAGAACGCCCCCGCGATCGGCGCGGAGATCGACCGCGGGGAGAACTGGCCCGCCGCCGACATCGCCTTCGAGATCAGGCCCGGAACGATGCGCATCCGGTTGTGTGCGAGCGCATCCAGCGACACCTTTGCGGTGTGTTCACTCGAGATCCACAGGAAGTCGGGAACGAGCCGGTCGACGATCGATGCCTCTGACGGATCAGGTTCCTCGGTGCGCACGGGCCCCGGTGCGAGCAACGTGATGTTCACACCGCTTCCCTTGAGTTCTCCGCGGAGAGATTCGGAGAAGGTGTTGACGAACGCCTTCGTCGCCGCGTACGTCGCATTGTTGGGGATCGCCATGTTTCCTGCAGCGGACCCGACCATGAGGATGGCCCCGGACCTGCGCTCCACCATCCCGGGAAGAACCGCCAGTGTCAGATCGTGCACGGCAACAGCATTGAGCTCGACCTGCGCCCGCTCGTAGGACGGATCCAGATCGACCACTGCACCGAATGTGGCGATTCCTGCGTTGTTGCACAGAATACTGATCCGCCGCGTCGACAACTCGTCGACGAGACCGGTGCGGGAATCGCGATCCGACAGGTCGCACGCGCGAACGTCGACTTCGACACCGTGTGCGGTCCTCAGCTCGGTCGCGAGCTCCTCCATGACGTCGCCTCGTCTGGCGACGAGGATCAGCGAATGCCCGCGGGCCGCGAGCTCGGTGGCCAGGGCCTCGCCGATACCGGAGGAGGCTCCGGTGACAACGGCACGGGCATCGGGGTGGGGGTTCGGCAGAGTCACGGTGTCAGCCTAGCGGGGCGTGGGCGTTCGTCGTCCGAGCGGCCGACCCCGCAGCCGGTCACGCGTTCTTCTTGTCCTTCTTCGCTTGACGGCGCGCACCCGCGGCGATCGTCGATGCCTCGTATTTCTTGCGACCGGATGAATCGCGGGTCGAATCGATGCGCGTCTTCCCCTCCGACTTCACCTTCCCTTTGCCCTTGCCTCCTACGCCGTCCGACGACATGGGGGGATCGTTCCGGGCGAGCTCCAAGCGCTCGTCCTTGAGTTCCTGGGCGGACTGTCGTGCCACCGCAGCCAATCGGCGACTGACTCGGGCAAGTGCATCCTCGAACACTTCGGCCTTACCCGCATTGCGTAAGTTCGCCGCCCGGCCGGCTGCGCGGGACTTCTTCTTCCCGACCTTGTCGGCGCCGCTTCGGCGGTAGAGTTTGACGTACTTGTTGCGCGCCCGACGGGTCCGGGTGTGCAGGTCGATCAGGTCGTCCTCGGTGAGTTCGGCAATCTGCGATTTCTTCGTTTCTTGAACGAGAACGAATTCGTCCTCGGACAATGTGTTGACAAGCTTGGCCATGTGAATTCCGATCGTCGAGAATTCGCTTCCAGGCTGCAGAGTATCGGAATGCACATGTCGGCGAACGGTGTTCGACCGGACTTCTCGTACCTGAGAGCAGAAATCGGCCGCGAATTCCGGCCGAACGAGATGGGTCGGTCGTCCCCCCACGACGACCGACCCTGCGCCCGGAGACCTGATCCGGGCGACACTTATTCCGTCGAATACTCGACCACGGGATCGCCGGGTGCGTCCGTGGTGGTGTAGGACGGTCCGAAGTACTCCTGGATTCCGCCTCGGACCTGGTTGATGCGCGCGCCGCCGGCGCCCGAGTGGTCATCGGCCGAGAATCGGAACGGAACGAGGTTGGGGCCCTCGAAGCCGTTGTCGGTGATCGCGGCGACGATCGACTCACGGGTCGGATTCTCGCCGGCCGCTTCGAGTGCCTGCACGAACAGGTACGCCATCGACATTCCGTAGACGATGTTGCCGTCGAACTCGGCCCCGCCGTTGTACTTGTCGTGGATCTCCCGGAACTGGGTCGTCCACTCGTCGTCTTCACTGAAATGCGAGGGCAGATAGTTGGTGCTCAGCAGACCTTCCGCGAGAGGAGCAGCCTCACCGAGGGTGTTGGACAACGTGACGAGGTCGCCGCCGACCGACGCGGTGGTCCACTGCGGAGCGAACCCCAGACGGCCGGCGGTGCCGATCGCCAGTGCGGTGAATCCGGGGATCGTGGAAAGCATGACCACCTCGCAGCCCGCGGCCTGAAGGGCGCCGATCTGAGGTGCGACGTTGGTGTTGCTCGTGGAGTAGGTCTGGCGTTCGACGACGTTCTCGGCGCCGACGATCTGCTCGACCCCCTCGAGGTAGTCGGCTCCGAAGTCGTCGTCCTGACCGAAGGTGCAGATCTTCTTCCCGGGCAGGTTCTTCTGGACGTAGTCGGTCATGACCTTCGCTTCGACCGTGTAGTCGGCGTTGTATCCGAAGGTCAGTGGGTATTTGTCGGGTTGATTCCAGGTTCGCGACCCCGATGCGACGAACAGGTCGGGCACGCCGTTGGTGTTGAGGAAATCGAGAACACCCGAGTGCGTGGGTGTGCCCAGCCCGCCCAGGATCGCGAACACTCCGTCCTGCAGGACGAGCTCGCGCACCACCTGCTGGGTGTTCGCCGGGTTGTAGCCGTCGTCGAGCACTGTGTATTCGATGGTGCGGCCGTGCACACCGCCCTGCTCGTTGACGTGGTCGAAGTATGCCTGGGTCGCGGCGGGGATCTTCGAATAGCCGGCGGCGGCGGGCCCGGTCATCGGCATGTGGGTGCCGATGAGGACGGAGGTGTCGGTGATGCCGGTGGTGTCACCCTCGCCGGAGGAACTGCCTGTCGCGCTGGTACCGCTGCCGCATCCGGCTGCGGTGAGGGTCACGGTCGCCGCGAGTGCGACGAGCGGGATCAGGTGTCGCCGGGATCTGATCATCGGTGTGCCTCTGCTTTCGGTGTGGTGGAGACGGGAACGGGCGCGGGAACCGCACCCGATCGGTGGCGCGGGGAGCGCCCGCGTAGTGACACGGCGTGCACAGCGCGAGAGAACAGACCCTGAAGGCCTGAAGGAGCTACGAGAACGACGGCGATCACGGCAACGCCGAACAGTGCGATCGCGAGGTTGCCGTCGAGGCGCTCGGCGAGCGCCGGGGACATGTGCAGAGAGTCGGTCAGTGCCGCGACGAGTGCGGGCAACACGACCAGAAGGACCGCACCCCACACTGCGCCGAGGAGAGAGCCGAGACCGCCGACGACCACACCCATGAGCAGGAACAGGGAGAACGTCACACCGAATGCGCCGGGCGACGCGCTCTGCGTCACCATCGCCAGAACGCCGCCGCCGAGTCCCGCCGCCCCGGAACTTGCCACGAAAGTGGTGATCTTGGTGCGGGTGACGTCGATTCCGGAGAGTCGGGCGGCGATCTCGTCGTCACGCACGGCCTGCATGCGTCGCCCTGATTCACCGGAGATCAGGTTGGAGAGTGCGAGGACGGTCACGGCGGCAGCGAGCACGGCGACGGTGGCGTGCCATTGCTCGACGGTGAACAGCGCGGAGATCCCGCTCGGGGGACCTTCGACGTACGCCCAGAGCCCCTGGTCCCCACCGAGAAGTCCCGAGAACGTGGTGGTGATCGACGGGATCGCCACGACGAGAGCGAGGGTGAGACCCGCGAGGTACGGGCCGTGCAACCGCGCTGCTGCTGCACCGACGATCATTCCCACGACCGATGTGAGCACAACTGCAGTGGCCAAGGGGACGAGCATTACCGCGATGCCGGTGACTCCCGCGTCGCCCATGCTGTTGGCAGTGAGTGCGAATGTGTAGGCGCCGCAGGCCATCAGTGCTCCGTGTCCGAGCGAGAGCTGGCCGTTGCGTCCGATGAGTACGGTCAATCCAGCTGTGGCACACACGTATGCGGCGATAGTGGCCAGTTGGTAGTTCCGGAACGGTGGCAGGGTGAAGATCGCGACGATCACCACCGCGGTCGTTGCGACGATCCACACCGTACGGGTCACGGATGCGGCGAGTTGTGTCGACTTCATATGTCAGACCTGCCTTGTCGCTGTGCCGGAGAAGATGCCTTGTGGCCGGACCAGGAGGACGCCGAGCAACACCACGAGGACCGCTATCGGCGCGATGCTCCCACTGAGGTATCCGCTGACGTAGCCGAGCAGCAGGCCGGTTGCCAGGCCGCCGATGACTGCGCCGACCGGACTGTCGAGGCCACCGATCACCGCCGCTGTGAACGCGAAGATGAACACGAGGTCGACCGCGTGCGGGTTGAGCCCGAGCTCTGTCGGTACCACGAGCAGCGCTGCCAGAGCTCCGACGGCGCCGGCGAGAGCCCAACCGAGGGTGAGCATCGCCGAGACCTTCACACCCAGCAGCCGTGACACATCCGGTGAGAACGCGGATGCGCGCATCTTCAGTCCGGTATCGGTCCGCGTGAACAGGTACGCCAGCGCGAGGACCACGATGCCGACCGTGACGAACACGAACAGGTCGTAGGGAGAGAGCAGTGCCACATCGCCGAAACGGAACGGATCGCGACTGAAGGGCAGCTGCATCGGACGGAAGTCGTTGCCGTAGAGCATGCCGAGCAGTGCGTGCAGCACCATCACCAAACCCAGCGCGACGATGACGGCGGCCAAGGGGCGGTTGGGGTCGAGGCGGCGCATGAGCACCCGTTCGACGAGCGCTCCGAGAACGAATCCGCCGGCGATGGCGGCGATGAGGCCGTACCAGTACGACCCCGTCGCAGAGGTGACCGAATAGGCGATGTAAGTGGTGGCTGCGGCCATTGCACCCTGCGCGAAGTTGATCACCCGGGTGCCGCGCCAGATGAGGACGAGTGCGAGCGCGAACGCGGCGAAGACGGCTCCGCGGGCGAGACCATCGACGGTGAGGAACAGGAATCTGTCCATGGTGGCTCCTCAGAATCCCAGGTAGGTGGTGCGGAACTCGGGATCGTGTGCGAGTTCGGCGGCGGATGTGGCGATGGCGACGCGCCCCAGCGACAGCACGATCGCCTGATCGGAGATGGGGAGCGCACTGTGTGCGTTCTGCTCGACGAGCACGACCGTGAGCCCGGTGCGGTCGCGCAGGTCGCGTAACGTCGTCATGATCAGGTCGACGATGCGCGGGGCCAGTCCCAGTGAGGGTTCGTCGAGCAGCAGCAACGTCGGTCGCGCCACCAGGGCGCGTCCGATCGCGAGCATTTGCCGTTCCCCGCCGGAGAGCTGGTGCCCCGAGCTGTCGCGGCGCCTGGCGAGCGGCTCGAACATCTCGTACATTTCCGCGACGGCACGCTTGGCGTCGGCGCGATCCTTTCGCCACAGGCCGCCGAGCCTGAGATTCTCGTCGACGGTGAGTTCGCCTATCACGCCGCGCCCCTCGGGGACGTGGGCGACGCCGTGGTGCACCAGTTTCTCGGTGGGCACCCCGCGGAGCGAGGTGCCGGAGACGCTGATGGTGCCCTGGATCGACGGTAGGGACCCGGACAGTGCACGCAGCAGGGTTGTCTTGCCGGCGCCGTTCGGGCCGACCACTGCCGCGATCGTGCCGGCCGGTACCACGAACGCGACGTCCTGCAGCACCGGTGCCGCGCCGTAACCCGCAGTGAGGCTTTCGACCCGGAGCAACGGCGCGCTCACGAGGCCTCCCGGTCGCCGAGGTAGGCCTGAGCAACGACAGGGTCGGCTTTGATCTCATCGGGTGAGCCCTGCGAGATCACGCGTCCGAAATCGAGAACGACGATGTGGTCGCACACCGACATGATCAGGTCGACGTTGTGCTCGACCAGCATCACCGAGACGGTGCCGCCCGCCCGGCGCGGAAGCGCGCCGATGAGTTCGCGCAAGTCGTCGATGTCGGCCTGGTCGAGTCCGCCGGCAGGTTCGTCGAGCAGTACAAGGGTGGGGTCGGAGATGAGGGCACGCGCCAGCGCGACTTTCTTCGCGACCGGGTAGGGCAGCGCCGAGGGGTGGGTGTGGGCGTAACTGCCGATGCCGAATTCGTCGAGCAGGGCCGAGGCGTCGGCGACGGCCTGCCGGTTCCTGCGGGCTGCCGGTGGTAGTCCGAGCAGGCCTGCGGCGAAGGGTGCGCGGTGTCGTGCAGAGGCGCCCGCAGCGACGTTCTCGAGGACGGTCAGTCCGCTGAACAGGCCGAGTCCCTGCAGCGTTCGGGCGACACCCCGGGTCGAGAGGCGGTGAGGGACCGGGGCGAACGGTCCTCCGTCGAACGACATGGAGCCGCTGCACGGGCGGATGAATCCGCAGATGACGTTGAACAGAGTGGTTTTCCCCGCGCCGTTGGGTCCCATGATCCCGACGACCGCTCCGGCGGGGACCCGGAGGCAGACGTCGTCGAGTGCGACGATGCCGCCGAATCGGACGCCGATGCCGGTCAGTTCGAGACGTGAAGTTTCAGCACCGTCGGCGCGGGAAGGAGTCAGTAGCTGCACTGAGAATGCACCTTCGTGTCGGTGATTCGGCGTAATTGTACCGAATCGGAGTTGAAGTTGAGATCGACATCACGTTCGGCGAAAGGTTACAACACCGACGGTGTAAATTCATACCGTCCGAGTGAAAGTTCTGTGCGGGGCCGGTGCAGCCGGGCTCGAAGTGCCCGATCGTCTGCGGCGTCGCTGGCAGACTGTGGAGCGGGCAGTGCTACGAAAGAAACGAGGAAGCGTGGGGACGAACGGCTCCGACGGTCGGACGGCGCGGGCCGAGCGCACTCGCCGGTCGGTGATCGAGGCACACATCCGGCTCATCGAGAGCGGTGAACTGAAACCGACAGGCGCTCAGATCGCCGACGCGGCGGGGGTTTCGCTGCGTGCGTTGTGGGCCAACTTCAACGACCTCGAAACGTTGTTCGCCGCGACGGGCGCCGAAGTGCTCAGTCGCCAGGACGAGCAATTCGAGCCGGTGTCGCCGGAGCTGTCCCTTCCTGACCGGATCGAGCGGTTCTGTGCTCAGCGGGCGCGACTGCTCGAACTCGTTGCGCAACAGGCACGCGCTGCGACGCTTCGCGAATCCGTCTCACCCCAGCTCCGCGCGAATCGGCTGATGCATATCAAGCGCGTGACCGACGAGGTCGAGATCCTGTTCGGGCGCGAGCTCCTGGGGTTGACTCGCACCCGTCGCACTCAGATGGTGCAGGCGCTCGGGATCGCGTCCACGTGGGCGTCCTGGTCGGTGCTCCGCGACGAGTACGCTCTGTCGGTGGACGAAGCGGTGGCGGTCATGCGCCAGTCGGTCTCCGCGCTCCTCGCGTCCGCTGTGCACGTCGCACTCGGCTGATCCGGACTCGGTCGCCCTAGGGATCGAGTGGTCCGCCAGTGGCTTTCAGCTTCTTCTGGACGCGGCGGCCCTGCGCGACCATGAGCGGTACGGCCTTCAGGCCGAACCGAGGAAACAGATCTCCCACGCGGACCACGAGACCGCGCCGGCGAGGGATCGTGGTGACCAACCGAGGCCTGTCGATCACGGTCCGGACGGCACCGACGACTTCGTCGGGCCGGAGCAGCTTGCCGGAGAACGACAGCGCTGAGGCCGGATCGTCGAGTTTGTCGTGAAGCATCGGTGTCCAGATCCCGTCCGGACAGATACAGGAGATGTCGATGTCGGTGATCCCCGCGAGCCGGAGGTCGGCCACCGTGCTCAGGCTGAAGCCGATCGCCGCGTGTTTGGACGCCGCATAGACCGCCTCGCCGGGCACCGCGGTCAGGCCGGCGAGCGACACGATATTGAGGACGTGACCGCCGCCGTTGTCGCGCATGGCGTCGATTGCTGCAACAGTCCCGTTGATCGTGCCGAGCGCGTTGACCTCGATCATCATCCGCCGGGACGCCGCGTCCTGTTCCCAAGCCGGTCCGGTGAGCAGCACTCCGGCGTTGTTCACCCACAGATCGAGGCGCCCCGCACGCTCGATGATCGTGTCCCGGGCGGCTTCCACCTGGGCGGAATCACGGACGTCGACCGCCAGCGAGGTGGCACCGCCTCCGAGTTCGTCGGCCGTTGCCTGTGCTGCCGCGGCGTCCACGTCGGTGACGAGAACGCGGTACCCGCGTTCGACGAGGAGGGCGGCTATCTGCTTGCCGAGGCCGCGACCGGCGCCCGTGACGACCGCGCCGGCGCCTGTGGGGTTCATCTCCGACCGGCCTTGATCTCGCCGTATTCGATACCGCCGTGGGCGTAGGTCGGTACGACAGGCCATTGCCGTTTCCGTGGAGCGAGTTCACTCGACGGCAGGATCTGGAGCCAGCGTGGGTCCGCTGTGCATGGGTCGGCCAAGATCTTCTCCTTGATCATCGAATCGTACTGATCGAGAGAATCCTCCAGGGTATTGGCATTGGGGCAGATTTCGCGGCCGAATTGCTCGTGGTATTTGCGCACACCGGGAATCCGCGAGAGCTCTGGTTGCCAGTTGTCCAGGGAGATACCGTTTTCCGAGGAGACCCACACTCCGTCCGGAGTGTTGACCACCAGCGAGTGGTTGCCGTCGGTGTGGCCGGGCGTCCACAGGAGGGTGATGCCCCTGCCGAGCTCGATGTCGCCGTCGAATGTCACCACCATCGCGGGGTCAACCCCACCGAGCCCTCCCTCGACATACCACGCCCACTGCATGGGATGCAGCGACTGCAGGGTGGCGAGCTCGCGGCTGTGGACCAGCATCTTCGCATCGCCGAACAACGGTCGGCGTGGTTCGGTCTCGCCTTCGATCACCTCGGTGGAGCCCAGGATCATCCGGGGGTCCTGCACGTGCAGGTGGTCGAACGTGCAGAAGTCGATGTCGCCCGGCCTCAGCCCGAGCTTCACAAGCACGTCGCCGGGTTCGTTGTAGTAGCTCAGGACGAACTTCTCCGCGAGATGACCACCGGGGATCCTGTTGATGAGGGCGCGCAGGTTTCGGTAGAACGGAGCCTCGGCCGATCCGTCCGGCACGGTCGGCTCGAACACCAACGTGCGGGGAGTGCCATTCCAGTCGTCGTACTGGACGACGAGCATCCGGTTGATCATCGAGATCAGCGGCAGTGTCGGTACCGACACTGCGTCGTGGAAGGCGTACTTGACCGGGTACGGTGCGGCAGCGATGTCCACCGATTTGATCGCGTGGACCAGGCCCTGCGACGTGAAACGTTCCTTGTAGATCTCCGCCGCATGCCGAACGGCTGTCAGGCGTTCGCCTCGCGGCCAGATCTCATGGACGCCCTCGAAATCCGGTATCACGCGTGCGCCGATGGCCGAGAGTGCCTCGTCGGTTCGTCCTGCCTGCTTCGCCATGGATGTTCTCCCCTGAGCCGTGTGGTTCCGATCCAGGGTGCAAGAGGTGCGGGAGGAAAACTTGTTTCAAGGCGACAATCTCAGACCGGTGGTGCGGCGGAGTTCTCGGGGGCTCATCCCGTACCAGCGTCTGACAGCGTGACTGAGTGAGGCCTGCTCGGCAAAGCCGACGATCTCGGCTACGTGGGTGAACCGCATGTCGTCCGTCGTGATGAGCCGGTGTGCGATATCGCGGCGGATGTCGTCGAGCACCGTGTCGAAGGTGGTGCCTTCCGCGGCGAGTCGCCGCTGCAACGTTCGAGGATGCATCGAGAGCAGACGCGCAACATCGGACAGAGTGGGTTGCGCAGCGAGTGTCGTGGCAAGGATCTTGCGAACGTGCGCGGGCACTGCGCGACCGGGGTCGGTGAAGTTGTCGGCCAGGAAGCGGAGTGCGACCTGCCGGACGGTCTCGTCGGCATCGGTGAAGCGTTCGTCGAGGACCCGTCGGTCGACGCAGATGGCGGCGACGGGACGGCCGAACTTCACGTCGCTGCCGAAGAAATCGGTGTATCGGCGGACAGGCGACAGCGGCCGGTGCGGAATCTCGACCGATCGGAGGCCGATCCGTCCGCCGACGAGCAACTCCGCGATCCGGAAGAAGAGCCCGAGACCCAGCTCGATGCCCTGTCTCGAGTAGGCCGATTCTCGCAGATCCTTGCAGTAGCTCAGTGCAACGACTCCACGACGGCCGTACGGGTCGGGCTCGACGTCCACCTCGAGCGCCGGGCTGTGCACGAACAAGAACCGTGACGCGCACTTCAGCGCCTCTGCCACGGTCGAGGACTCCTGGATCGCCGGTGCAAGCGGGCCGAGGATGCTCAGATCCTGTATCACCGCCAGTCTCAGACCGAAGTCGGGGCAGTGGAGTTCGACGGCTGCAGTGTCGAGCATCGAGTCGTGTGCATCGATGGGGATCAGTTCGTCGTCGGAGGCGGTCAGTTCCCGGGACAGCGCGAACCGCTCGAGTAGCCGATCCGGGTCGCCCCCGAGGTCTTCGACCAACGACGCGAATCCGCGAAGGCTTGCAGCGCGGATCATCGGGACCATGACACGAAAGACTAGCTTCGGGGGAGCGCGCAGTCGCATCGTCGACCGGTCGCTCATAAGCTGCGGGGCATGAACGCACACACGGACGTGAGGCCCGACTCCGGTGCCGACGCGACACGTCGTCAGGTCTTCGCGTGGGGCCTGTGGGACTGGGGCTCGGCAGCATTCAACGCGGTGATCCTCACCTTCGTGTTCTCGGTGTATCTGACCGACTCCGTCGGGGACGATCTGCCGGGATCGATGTCCGCGAGCACGTGGCTCGGCTGGTCGCTCGGTATCGCCGGTTTCGCCATCGCGGTTCTGGCCCCGGTATCTGGGCAGAAGTACGACGCGAACGGACGCCGAAAGCGCTCATTGGGTGTCCTGACCTTCGCGACCGTCGTGCTGATGGCCGGGATGTTCTTCGTCCGCGACGACTATCACTACCTGTGGCTGGGGCTCGTCCTGCTCGGTGCCGGCTCGGTGATCTTCGAACTCGCAAACGTTCCGTACAACGCGATGCTCCGTCAGGTGTCCACCGAGGAGAACATCGGCAGGGTCTCCGGATTCGGCTGGTCCATGGGATATTTCGGTGGCATCGTGCTGCTGTTGTTGTGCTACATGGGTTTCATCGCAGGTGACGGCGACACCCGCGGGTTCCTGTCGATCACCACCGACGACGGCCTCAACATTCGGCTGGTTGCGTTGCTCGCGGCGGTGTGGTTCGCGGTGTTCGCGCTGCCGGTGTTGTTCAACGTGCCCGAGAAGCCACATCAACGCGCCGACGACGAACGGCGGGTGGGGTTCTTCGAGTCGTACAGGGTGCTGTGGCATGACCTGAAGGAACTGTGGAACGAGGACCGCCGCACCGTCGCGTACCTCGGCGCGTCCGCCTTGTTCCGCGACGGACTCGCGGGCGTGTTCACCTTCGGTGCTGTTCTCGCGGTGACCGTCTACGAGATCAGCGCTGCCGACGTGTTGTTGTTCGGTGTGGCCGCGAACGTGGTGTCGGCACTCGGCGCGCTTGCCGCCGGCCGTATCGACGACAGGGTCGGACCGAAGGCAGTCATCGTCGTCTCATTGGTGTCGATGATCGTGGTGGGAGCGGTACTGCTCGTGGTGTCCGGGCCGTTGATGTTCTGGATCTTCGGACTTCTGTTGTGCCTTTTCGTCGGCCCCGCGCAGTCGTCGGCGCGTACCTTCCTGGCGCGCATCACGCCGATCGGCCGCGAGGGACAGATGTTCGGTCTCTATGCCACGACGGGGCGCGCGGTGTCTTTCCTGGCACCGACGTTGTTCGGGTTCTTTGCGTGGTGGTTCGGTGCAGACCGGGCCGGCATCGTGGGTCTGCTCCTCGTGTTGGCGTTGGGCCTGTCTGCGTTGCTGGCCGTGCGAGCGCCGGAACGTTCAGCTGTTCGGTGAGAGCACGCCGACCACCTGCTCCGCTGCATTGCGATGCCCTGCCGCGTTGGGATGGAGAGGGATGCCCGGTGATGTCGGAACGATTCCTTCCATCCATCGCTGTTCAGGGGCGGCACATGCGTCGTGTCCGATCGTCGATGCACGAAGATCGACGAACGCGGCTCCTGCCGCGTGTACCTGCTGTTCCATCCCTGCATTGAGCCGGTCGATCTTGGACTGCAGGTATGTGGCGTCCTGCGGCCATATTCGTTGCTCCGGAAAACATCCGCCGTCCCGGATTCCCGTCGGGTAGCCGACGAACAGGATGCGCGCGTGCGGTGACCGTGCCCGGATCTCGTCGGTGATCGTGCCGTACACCGGAGCGAACGCATCGATCGCGGCATCGACCGGATCGGCCTCTTCTGTCGCGGTCTCCGCGCAGGAGACCCCGACAGGAGCGGCGGCGAGATTGATGCACGAGATCGCCAACTGCACGAGTCCGACGTCGTTTCCTCCGATACCGACCGTGACCAGGTCGGTATCGGGCCGCAGTGCGTCGTATTGCGGTGGCACGGCGGTTCGTGTGAAAGCGGAGATCTGTTGGCCCGGTAAGTCCCCGGAGACGGCCCCGCCGCACGACGCGTCGACGAAGTCGACGACATCGAGTGCCTCCGCGACGAGGCTCGGGTAGTTGACTGCGGCTCTGCCGCACTCGGGGCTCGAGCCCTGCGGTGGGATGCCGGGCCCGGCGACGAACGAATCACCCAGTGCGACGTAGGAGCCGTATGCCGGCTGAGCCGACGCCGGTGCCACTGTCCCCACAGCGGCGGCCGCAGCTGCTACGGAAGCAGTTGCAGCGAAGCGAAACCAAATCGATGACCAGCGCACGTGTCCCCCCGTCGTCCGATCGAACCATCATGACGGTGCGGGACGGTCTTGTCAGGGAAATGGGCGTCAGGCCTTGAAATACACCAGTTGATGCGCGGTGGCGAGCAGAGTGTCGCCCGATCCCCACAGGTGCGCAGTCTGGTCGAAGTAGTTCTTCCCGAATCGATTACTGCGAGCGGTGGCGAGGATCGGTTGATCCGACTGGGCTTCGATCTCGGTAGCGTCTGCGTGATAGTAGATCGTCAGCGTCACCGTACCGGCGGGCAGTGCGTGGCCGCGGCGCAGGAACGCACGGGGGTAGAACACGTCGCACAGGGCTGTGAGCGAGGTGAAGTCGAGGGGGCGTGCAGGCTCGTCCCGAACCCAGAGGGTCGAGGTGGAATCGGGGTGCGGGGAGGCGTCGGCGCCGGGAATCGGGCCCTCCACGAATCGCATGTCGTAGTTCTTGCCCCACGCCACGAAGTCGGGAAACGGGACGGCAGCCACTTCGTCCGCAGGAGGCGCGGTGGGTGCCGGAAGTTCGGTCGACTCCCAGGTGTCCTTGCGGTTGCCGAACACTGCGGTGGCGGTGGTGGTGACAGACCCGTCCTGGGTCAGTTCGACCGTCCAATGCTGGCTCGAACGGTTGGTGCGCACCGGTCGGGCGACCACCTCGAATTCGCCGTAGGCGATCGCTGCAGCGTAATTGACCGTCAGCGACAGCGGAGTTCCGAGGACCTCGGGATGCAGCTGGACGGCCCGCAGCAGTGTTGCAGCCGTGACACCTCCGAACGGCCCGACCATGTTTGCGTACGCGGGGTGGGTGTTTCCGGTGTAGCGGCCCGCATCGATGGCGGTGAGCTCGACTGCGGCGTCGAAGACATGGACGGCGTTCTCGGTTTCGGGCATGAGGTCATGAAACCAGAGTCGGTGACGCTGCTCGATTACCGCCCGGGTAAGTGCGGTGGCAGGTGTGGCACATGGTCACTGCCGCGGTGTGGCGCACATGGTCACTGCCACGGTGTGGCACACAGTTCCTGACGTGCTTTGCTCCAGAACGGGGTGAGCTCGACGGATCCGGCGTCCGGGTGGGTGCGTTGCCCCAGCTCGATGAATTCGAGGACCGTTTTTCCCGCCGTGCGCGAGTACACGCATGCCTGCAGAGCAAGCTCGGCCGCGTCCGCGAAGGGTAGGGAGTTGCCCCACGGGCCGAGGTCGGCCGAATCGACGAACTTGTCGAGATCCGTGCCCCGGCGGTTGTATTCGAGCTGGGTTTCGTAATCACAGGGCTTGCGGAACAGGGCGGTGCAGGTCGTGGAGCGTCCGTCGAGCACGAACGCGCTGTCGTCGAGGGCGCGCCGTGCCGGGTCTTCCGGGGTCTCCCACACCATGAAGAATGCTGCCACAGTGGCTGCGACCATCACGACCAGCAACAGCGCGCCGCGTTTCACGGGAAGCTCCTCATCGACCTTGCCTCACCTGTGCGCGGATGGCGGCCGTGACGGCGCCGGGGGCCTCGTCCGGGACCCAGTGCGACACGCCGTCGAGCACCTCGAAGGTGTAGTCGGCGTCGACGAAGTCGCTGCAGAGTTCCGCGGCGAACCGGCCGACCGCAGCATCGTCGGTGCTCCAGATGTAGGTGGTGGGGACTTCCACCGGCGGGAGGTCTCCGGTAGCGGGGGTCATTGCCCGATACCAGTCGAGGGCGGCGGTGAGCGCGCCCGGTTCGCGGAACACGCGCACGTACTCGTCGATTGCGTCGGTAGCGACTCCTTCGCCGTAGAGGGTGCGGAGGAGGTGCGCGTCATCTGCGAGTAGGACGTGCTCGGCCTTGCCTGCCTCACGAAACAGGGAGAAGTACGTGGAGCGGGCTTTCTGGTCGTCGTCCTCGCGCAACGCCTGACCGAATGCAGCCAGGTGCGGGATCGACAGCGCGGTCAATGATCGCACCCGTGCGGGGTGGTGTGCAGCCACGTGCCATGCGACCGACGAACCCCAGTCGTGGCCGACGATGTGTGCGTCGTCCACTCCGAATGCATCGAGGATTCCGAGGACATCCGAACGCAGATGATGGATCCTGTAGTCCTCGACCTCAGGCGGTCGGGCGCCGGGGGAGTAACCGCGCTGGTCGGGTAGCAGTACCCGCATGCCATCGCCCGCAAGCTCCGCGCCCACTGTGTTCCAGCAGCGCGACGTCTGGGGAAAGCCGTGCAGCAGTATGATCGGTGGTCCGTCAGCGGGGCCCGCGACCCGGACGTCGAAAGTCAGATCGCCGAGGGTGACGGCAGCGGAGTCGAACCCCGCCGAGTCGAACCCCGCTGAATCGAACGATGCTGTTTCGGGCACCTTTCAAAGGTACGTCCCGAAGTCAGTCGTGGAGCGGGTTCCACGCGGCCATTCCGAGCATGATCAGGCGCATCTGCTTCTTGCCGCGTGTGAGGACCTCGGTTTCGGCAGCGCGACCGGGTTCGACGGCAAGCAGGTCCAGCACCACTTCGAACATGGAGGTGACGAGCAGGTCGGCGGCCATCTCGAGGTCGTCGGCCCCCCATGCGGCGAGCTGGGGGATGCGGGCGAGGTCGACTGCGAGTTCGCGGGTGAGCAGGCGGAGTTCGACAGTGAAGGCCCTCGCCACTTCCGGGTGACCGCCATGACGTTCGCGTGCGAGGAATCGGAAGGCGGCTTCATGATCTCGCACCTGTCCGAGTAGTGCGGTCAGCGATGCCTGGGCGTTGGAGGGCCCTGGATTGCGACGTGCGTCGCGCAGGACCGAGCGGAGCAACCGCATCGTGTCGTCGGCGAGTGCGACGCCGAGTTCCTCCATCGATGCGAAATGCCGGTAGAACGCCGTGGGCACGATGCCGACCGCGCGCGTGACCTCACGCAGGCTCACGCTCGCGAAACTGCGATCCGAGGACAGCTCGAGTGCGGCGTCGAGGATCGCCTGACGGGTGCGTTCTTTGCGTTCGGCCCGGCTGGTCGGTTCGGGGGCGGGGGCTGGTTCGGAGGCGGGCGCTACGGGCACGCCCCGAGTGTAGGCAGACCGGGCGCTCCGAGGTCGTGCCGCCCCCGGCGGGAGTGTTACTGGCGTCACATCAGGGTTGACAGCGTTCGGTGCGACCCTGTCACACTGGACTCAGTGTACGAATGTGCACTGAATGAACGCCTCCGCACCGGAAGGTTGGAAATCATGACTGTGAGCCCCGCGCCGAGCCGTGTCCCACGTCGGGTCGGAGTCAGAAAACTGCTCTTCGGAGCGCTTGGTGCGCTCTCGACGCCACATCACCCGGACCGCTACCTCGAACTCGCTGACCCGCTGCTCACGACGGTCGCCAATCGCGCCCGGATCACCGGTATCGATACAAGTGTGCACGGATCGACGACGCTGATTCTGCGTCCCGCACGGCCCTGCCGGTTCGAGCCGGGCCAGCACATCCAGCTCGCTGTCGTGATCGACGGGGTACGGCACGTGCGCACGTTCTCGCCGGCAATCGTGCCGGGATCGCGCGACGTGGTGCTCACCGTCGGTATACGGCCCAGTGGGCTGGTATCGGGTCATCTTGCGGAACACGCACGAGTGGGCGACGTCGTCGAGGTCGGTGACGGCGCAGGGAGCTTCGTACTCCCCGAAGCCCGGCCATCGCGTCTGCTGATGATCAGCGGCGGTTCCGGTATCACCCCGGTGCTGTCGATGCTGGGGTCGCTTGCTTCCGAAAGTGACATGAGCGCAGTGACGTTCGTGCACTACGCGCGCACGTCGGCGCACGTACCCCGCCGCGCGGAGCTCGACGCATTGGCATCGCTGCCCAACATCGAAGTTGTACTCGCTCACACGCGCGGCGATGGTGGACACCTGCACGGACGGTTCGAACGCGCACACCTCGACGCAGTCGCGCCGTGGTTCGCCAGCACTCCCGCCTATGTGTGCGGGCCTTCCGGCCTGGTCGAGAGCGTCCGCGACCTCTACACCGAAGCCGGATCCTCGGATCTGCTGCACACCGAAGAATTCACGCCGCCCACGTACGTCGTCGACCCCGACGACGCGTCCGGCTCGGTGTCGTTCACCGAGTCGGGAATCGTTGCCTCCAACACGGGGGCTACAGTCCTCGAGCAGGCCGAGAATGCCGGACTCGCACCGGAACACGGCTGTCGCATGGGAATCTGCCATACCTGCACCGCGATCCGGACCTCCGGATGCACACGTGACGTGCGCTCGGGTGACCTCGATTCCGAACCAGGTGCGCGCATCCAGATCTGCGTCAGTGCACCCGTCGGCAACGTCGCCGTCGAACTCTGACATCGAAACGAACTTTCCAACCAGAGAAAATGGAGGACAGCATGTTCGGTTTGACTCTTCCGTCGATTCCGTTCCTGCCGTTTCTGTCGGGTGGTCGCACGCAGGTCGTGCCGGATCCGATAGTCCTGAGCCGCGATCAGGTCGACGAGATCGGCCGCGAGTTGGATGCGTTGCGGGAACGCACCGTTGCATCCCTCGGCGCGCAGGACCGTGAATACATCTATCGGATCATCAAGGCCCAGCGTGGATTCGAGGTGGCGGGTCGCGGCCTGCTGTTCCTCGGGTTCTTCCCTCCGGCGTGGGTGGCAGGCGTCGCGTCGCTCAGCGTGTCGAAGATCCTCGACAACATGGAAATCGGCCACAACGTCATGCACGGCCAATACGATTGGATGCGCGAGCCGTCGCTGAACTCCCGCACATTCGAGTGGGACACCGTGTGCCCGTCGGATCAGTGGCGGCACTCCCACAACTACATGCATCACACCTACACCAACATCGTGGGGAAGGACCGTGACATCGGGTACGGCATCCTACGGATGGACCCCGCGCAGAAGTGGCACCCCTACTATCTCGGAAACCCCGTATATGCAACAGTTTTGATGTTGATGTTCGAATGGGGTGTCATGTTCCACGACGCGGAGGTGGAGCGAATAGTCTCGCGTGAGCGGAACTGGCGCGACGTCATCCCGCTGGCAAAGGGCTGGTGGCGGAAGGTGCGGCGGCAGGTGGTCAAAGACTACGTCGCGTTCCCGTTGTTGAGTGGTCCGATGTTCGTTCCGACGCTGGTCGGTAATGCGACCGCCAACCTTGTCCGCAACGTGTGGACATTCTCGATCATCTTCTGCGGTCACTTTCCGTCGGGCGTGCAGTCGTTCTCGAAGGACGAAACCGCGAACGAGACGCGTGGCGAGTGGTATGTCCGTCAGATGCTGGGGAGCGCGAACATCAGCGGCACCCCGCTGTTCCACATCATGTCGGGCAACCTGTCGCACCAGATCGAACACCACCTGTTCCCCGATCTGCCCGCACACCGGTACCCGGAGTTGGCCCCGCACGTGCAGGCACTCTGTGAGAAGCACGGATTGCCCTACAACACCGGTGGTCTGTTCGCGCAGGTTTCCTCCGTCTGGAGGAAGATCTTCCGCTTCGCCCTTCCGCCGGCCCTGGTGTCACCGGAGCCGGAGACGACGGTGCTCATCGACCGTTCGCCGAGTCCCGAGCGAAGCTCCGAGACGGCGGGTACTCTCGCGCGGGACAACGCGTGAGGGGATCCGGCATGGTTGGAAAATTCGAGCGGAACAAGGACGTCATCCAGGAGGTGACCGAATCGACGGCGACGCATGTCGGCGCGATCGCGAGCATCATCGCCGGCGCGGTCCGCGACGTGACCCGCGAGATCGGTGACCTGATCACCGAAGGGATCGAAATGCGCGAAGCCTCGCGGAAGGCGCGCAATGATCACCGCAGTGACGAGGTCTTCGACGAGAAGGACGACTACTTCGACGAGAAGTGAGCAGGACAGACAGAAAGCTCGCAGCCCTGGTGGATGACCACCAGGGCTGCGAGCTTCTACAACGCTTCTGCGAGCTTCGTCAGATGACGCCGAGGGCGAACATCGCGTCGGCAACCTTCACGAAGCCGGCGATGTTGGCGCCGTGCACGTAGTCGCCCGGCTTGCCGTACTCCGCCGCGGTGTCGATGCAGCGCCCGTGGATGTCGCGCATGATGCCCGCGAGGCGTTCATCGGTGTAGTCGAAGTGCCACGAATCGCGTGATGCATTCTGCTGCATCTCCAGCGCGGAGGTGGCGACGCCACCGGCGTTGGCTGCCTTGCCGGGAGCGAAGCGGACGCCCGCCTCGCGGAACACGGAAATACCGCCCGGGGTGGTCGGCATGTTCGCACCCTCGGCGACGACCTTGACACCGTTCTTGACCAGGGTCTTGGCGGCTTCTTCATCGAGCTCGTTCTGGGTGGCGCAGGGCAGCGCGACGTCGCACGGAACGGTCCAGATGTTGCCATCGGGGAAGAACTCGGCGTCCGCGCGCTCATCCACGTATTCGCAGATGCGGCCGCGACGGACTTCCTTGATCTCCTTGAGGAGGGCGAAGTCGATGCCGTTCTTGTCGTAGATGTAGCCCGACGAGTCCGAGCAGGCAACGACCTTGCCGCCGAGCTGGTGGATCTTCTCGATCGCGTAGATCGCGACGTTGCCCGAGCCGGACACGGCAGCGGTTGCACCTTCGAGGGTGTAGCCGCGCGCCTTGGCCATCTCGGCGACGAAGTACGCGACGCCGTAGCCGGTGGCTTCCTTGCGGACCTGCGACCCGCCCCAGGTGAGGCCCTTGCCTGTGAGGACACCGGACTCGTAGGAGTTCGTCAGACGCTTGTACTGGCCGAACAGATAGCCGATCTCGCGTCCACCGACGCCGATGTCACCTGCGGGAACGTCGGTGTACTCACCGATGTGGCGGTGCAGCTCGGTCATGAACGACTGACAGAAGCGCATGATCTCCTGCTCGGAACGACCCTTGGGGTCGAAGTCCGAGCCGCCCTTGCCGCCGCCGATGGGCAGGCCCGTGAGCGCGTTCTTGAAGATCTGCTCGAAGCCGAGGAACTTCACGATGCCGAGGTTGACGCTCGGGTGGAAGCGCAGCCCACCCTTGTAGGGGCCGAGCACGCTGTTGTACTGCACACGGAAACCGCGGTTGACGTGCACCTGGCCGCTGTCGTCGATCCACGGCACGCGGAAGATGATCTGCCGCTCGGGCTCGCAGAGACGCTCGATGAGCCCGAAATCGAAGTAGGACGGGTGACGTTCCAACACTACGTGCAGAGACTCGAACACCTCGGCCGCAGCCTGATGGAACTCGGGTTCGCCCGCGTTGCGGGCCTTGACCTGTTCATAGATCTCTGCGATGCGGTCCGAGGTCGACACGCCCACCTACCTGACTGTGAGAAGACTGTTACACCGTATTTACGTCGTGAACTATAGGTGCCGAGCACGACTGTCTGGTAATCCGGTCCCCTTGTGCGAGAAGGAACACAGCTGCCGCGGCAATTGGGAAACGTGGCCTGAGCGGCAGTCTGAGTGGCGAAACAGGGCGCGTGTTCTCGATCGTGCGGGAGCCCGAGCGGCGTATGCGATTCTACCGACGCCTTCGCCGGGGTGTCCGGCTTCCTCGGACCGATGCACGGCTGTGACCAGGGCGGACGGTTGTCAACGGAGTACTGTTGTCAACGGAGTACTGCGGGACCGAGGGACTCGCACGCGCGCAGGGCGAGCAGATCCTCATCGGGTTTGTCGTCCGGCGCTCGCGACCGTGGGGTGCCCCCGGCAGGACTCGAACCTGCGACCTAGAGATTAGAAGGCTCTTGCTCTATCCAGCTGAGCTACGGGGGCGCGGCCAAAATCTTAACGGGGCCGCGGCAGTGGCTGTGGATGGGGTCGGCTCATGTGGTGTGGGTGGGTCCGGAGTCTTCGGAATCATCGGCGGTGCCCGTCGCGACGTCGCTTCGCGGTGATGATTCGGCGTCGGTGTCGTCGCGTACGTCCACCTTGCCGGTCTGCAGCCTCTGCATCACATGATCGACTCCGATGCCCAGCACCACAGCCAGGCAGATGGAGACGACTGCGCCGAGTAGCGGTTGCTCGTGGAAGAAGCCGCCCACGAGTCGTCCCATCATCGACGAGTACACCGCCCAGGTGATCCCTCCGATGATCGTGAGCGGCACGAACTTCCTCCGCGGGTACCGCGTCGCTCCGGCGGTCATGTTCACGGCGATCCGGCCGATCGGGATGTACCGGGCGGTGATGATGATCGCCGCGCCGCGCTTGTCCAGACCCTTGCGTGCCCAGCCGAACGCTGCTCGGGCCTTGGGCTTGCGCATCCATGCGAAACGCTCGGTGCCGACCTTCCGTCCGATGGTGTAGGCGATGTTGTCGCCGACGATCGCGCCCAGCGCCGCGAGCGGTATGACTACCCACAGGTACGGCTTGCCTGTCGAGCCCGAGAGTGACGCGAGGGTGACCAGGATCGTCTCGCTCGGCACCGGAGGGAAGAAACCGTCGACGACGCAGACGAAGAACAGGAGTGGATACACCCACAAGGCCGCTGCCTGGCCGATGATGAATTCGTTGATCACGTCCATGGGGGCGGTGATGCTCCTGTCGGGTTACAGAGGGTACTGCTCCTACGGTATTCGCAGTCGAGTGAGAGCACATCAGGGTGACTCCCGGATCTCTGTCTCGAGGCCCCGCCTCGACCGCTGTTGCGGTCTGATCGCCTGCGCTCCCTATTCGGGTACCGAATCGAGGGCTGGTCGCAAAAGTCCGATTTCGACTCCCGTAATCCCACGTCGGCGCTACCCTGGGCATCACGGGGATGGCATACAAGCAGCATGTTCGATGTGGTGGGATTCACCCTAGGTCGGGAGTGAGACATGCAGGTTCCGGGCCCATTCGACTACGAGCGCGCGACCGGCGTGGAGCACGCGATAGATCTGCTGGACCGGTTGGGTGAGGAGTCCCGAGTCGTTGCGGGCGGGCACAGCCTCCTGCCGATGATGAAACTCCGGCTCGCAAATCCGGAGCACCTGGTCGACATCAACGATCTCGATGAACTTGCGTACATCGAGATCGAACCCGGAGTGGTCCGCATCGGGGCACTCACTCGTCACCGCGCACTGCTCGAATCCGACGACCTCGCCGCCGTGTTCCCGATCTTCCGGGACGCAGAGAAGGTCATCGCCGATCCGGTGGTGCGAAATCGCGGCACGATCGGCGGCTCGCTGTGTCAGGCCGACCCTGCCGAGGATCTCTCGACAGTGTGCTCGGTGCTCGATGCCACGTGTGTCCTCCGCGGTCCGTCGGGTGTGCGTGAGTTGCCGTTCGCGGCGTTCCACCTCGGACCTTACGAGACGGCGGTGGCGAGCAATGAGCTACTCGTCGAGGTCCGTCTGCCGCGACCCGGCGCCGGTTCGAGTGCCTACGCGAAGGTGGAGCGGCGCACCGGTGACTGGGCGGTCGCTGCGGCCGGCGCCGCGGTGTGGATGTCCGGCGGGGCGATCGCCGACGCCCGAGTCGGCCTCACCGCAGTCCGCGCCGACGACGAGGCACTCGCCGCGATCGCGCGTCTGCTTCGCGGCAGGGTTCCGTCGGAGGAGCTGTTCCGCGAGGCCGGAGCGCTCGCGTCGGCAGCGTGCTCCCCGGAAACCGATCAGCGGGGCACCGCTGAATACAAGCGTCACCTCGCCTCGGAACTGACCGTGCGGACACTGCGCCGCTCGGTGGACAGACTCGACTCGACCGAAAGGGCGTGACGGGATGAAGATCGCGATGACCGTCAATGGTGAAGACGTCGAGTCCGACGTCGAACCGCGCACGTTGCTCGTCCATTACCTCCGCGACCATCTGGGTCTGACCGGAACCCACTGGGGTTGCGACACCAGCAACTGCGGGACGTGCGTCGTCTCGATCGACGGCGAACCGGTCAAGTCCTGCACGACGCTTGCCGCAATGGCCGCGGGCCACGAGGTCGGGACGGTAGAGGGCCTCGAGAAGGACGGCGTCCTCGACCCTGTCCAGGACGGATTCATGCGCTGCCACGGACTCCAGTGCGGATTCTGCACGCCCGGCATGATGATCACCGCCCGCGCGCTGCTCGACCGCGATCCGGACCCGGACGACGCCACGATCCGTGAGGCGATCTCCAGTCAGATCTGCCGGTGCACCGGTTACACCACGATCGTGCGCTCCGTGCGCTGGGCGGCCGAGCACTCGAACTCCGAGAAGGATGCGGAGGTCACATCATGACCGCTGTCGAACCGGACCTCGAAGTCCAGGGAACAGAAGTCCAGGGAACAGAAGAAGACCCGGCCACTGCGGACAACGACCGGAAGCCGTGCGGTCACGGTCGCATGCTCCGCAAGGAGGATCCCCGGTTCATCCGTGGGCAGGGCCATTACGTCGACGACGTGACGCTGCCCGGCATGCTGCACATGGCGATCCTGCGTTCCCCGGTCGCGCACGCTCGGATCGTCGGCATCGATACCTCCGCGGCGTTGGAGCATCCGAAGGTCAAGGCCGTCATCACCGGCGCCGACCTGGCGGAGAAGGGTCTGGCGTGGATGCCGACCCTGTCGAACGACGTGCAGGCTGTGCTCGCCACCGACAAGGTGAGGTTCCACGGTCAGGAGGTGGCGTTCGTCGTGGCCGAGGACCACTATGCGGCCCGCGACGCGCTCGAACTCATCGACGTCGATTACGACATCCTCGACCCCGTCGTGGATGTCCGTACGGCGCTCTCGCCCGACGTACCCGTCATCCGCACCGATCTCGAGGGCAAGACCGACAACCACTGTTTCGATTGGGAAGCCGGCGACGCCGCAGCGACCGATGCGGTCTTCGCGAAAGCCGACGTCATCGCCCGACAGGAGATCGTCTACCCGCGCGTGCACCCCGCACCGATGGAAACGTGCGGCGCCGTCGCCGATTACAACCGGGTCACCGGAAAGCTGACGCTCTGGTCGACGTCCCAGGCACCGCACGCGCACCGCACGCTGTATGCGCTGGTGGCAGGTCTGCCCGAACACAAGATCCAGGTGATCTCACCCGACATCGGCGGTGGATTCGGCAACAAAGTCCCGATCTACCCCGGTTACGTGGGTGCGATCGTCGCGTCGCTCGTCCTCGGCAAGCCCGTCAAGTGGATGGAGGATCGCAGCGAGAACCTGATGAGCACAGGTTTCGCGCGCGACTACATCATGGTCGGCGAGATCGCGGCCACCGAGGAAGGGAAGATTCTCGCGATCCGGTCGCAGGTCCTCGCCGATCACGGCGCCTTCAACGCCACCGCCGCGCCCGTGAAGTATCCGGCCGGGTTCTTCGGCGTCTTCACCGGCAGCTACGACATCGAAGCGGCCTACTGCCACATGACGGCCGTCTACACGAACAAGGCACCCGGCGGAGTCGCGTACGCGTGCTCGTTCCGGATCACCGAGGCCGTGTACTTCGTCGAGCGGCTCGTCGACTGTCTCGCATTCGATCTCGAGATGGATCCGGCGGAACTGCGGCTGAAGAACCTGTTGCGACCCGAACAGTTCCCGTACACCAGCAAGACCGGCTGGAAGTACGATTCGGGCGACTACGAGACCACCATGCGCAAGGCGATGGACATGATCGGCTACGACGATCTGCGCCGCGAACAGGTCGAGCGGCGTGCCCGCGGCGAGCTGATGGGCATCGGCATGTCGTTCTTCACCGAAGCCGTCGGTGCGGGCCCCCGCAAGGACATGGACATCCTGGGTCTCGGCATGGCCGACGGTTGCGAGCTGAGGGTACATCCGACCGGCAAGGCAGTGGTGCGCCTTTCGGTGCAGAGCCAGGGGCAGGGACACGAGACCACGTTCGCGCAGATCGTCGCCGAGGAGATCGGGATCCCGCCCGACGACATCGATGTCGTGCACGGCGATACCGACGCCACCCCGTTCGGTCTCGGGACCTACGGCAGCCGGTCCACACCGGTGTCGGGGGCAGCCGCGGCCCTCGTCGCACGCAAGGTGCGCGACAAGGCGAAGATCATCGCGTCGGGCATGCTCGAAGTCTCCGTCGCCGATCTCGAATGGGAGAAGGGTTCCTTCCATGTCAAGGGCGACCCGTCTGCGTCCGTGACGATCCAGGACATCGCGATGCGCGCGCACGGCGCCGGTGATCTCCCCGAGGGAATCGAGGGTGGTCTCGAGGCCCAGATCTGTTACAACCCTGAGAATCTCACCTACCCGTACGGCGCGTACTTCTGTGTGGTCGACATCGACCCCGGCACCGCCGAGGTGACGGTCCGCCGGTTCCTCGCCGTCGACGACTGCGGCACGCAGATCAACCCGATGATCATCGAGGGCCAGGTGCACGGCGGCATCGTCGACGGCATCGGGATGGCTCTCATGGAAATGATCGCGTTCGACGAGAACGGCACGTGCCTCGGCGGCTCGTTCATGGACTACCTGATCCCCACCGCGCTCGAGGTTCCGACACTGGAGACCGGGCACACGGTCACTCCGTCGCCGCACCATCCGATCGGTGCCAAAGGGATCGGTGAATCCGCCACGGTCGGTTCGCCGCCCGCGATCGTCAATGCGGTGCTGGATGCGTTGAAGCCGCTCGGGGTGCGGCACGCCGATATGCCGTTGACCCCGTCGCGGGTGTGGGAAGCGATGCAGGGTCGGGCGACACCCCCGATCTGATGAACCGATCCGGTGCGAGAGGAGGCGCGGCATGGATCTGAGCATCCGTGAGACACAGCTACATGAAGAACGGCTCCCGTTCGTGCGGGCGACGGTGGTCCGGGCCCAACCGCCGACCTCGGCTCACTCCGGCGACAGTGCGCTCGTTCTCGTCGACGGCACGATCGAAGGCTTCGTGGGTGGGCAGTGCACCGAGACTTCGGTGCGTGCAGCCGCCCGACAGGTGCTCGATCGGGGTGAGAGTCTGTTGTTGCGGGTGTTGCCCGCGGAATCCGATGAATTCCCCGAGACTCCGGGCGCGACGATCGCCGTCAATCCCTGCATGTCGGGAGGGGCGATGGAGATCTTCCTCGAACCGCAGTTGCCACCGACAGTCGTCGCGGTGTCGGGTTCCTCGCCGGTGGCGCAGGCTGTCGCAGACTTCGCCCGCGGAGTCGACTACACGGTGGAGCAGATTCGCGGATCCGACGTTCCACGGCACTCGGCAGCGGTGATCATCGCGACACACGGCGGCGACGAAGCCAGTGTGATCAGGGCGGCGCTCGACGTGGGCGCCGGATACATCGGTCTCGTCGCGAGCCCCAGACGCGGCCGCGCGGTCCTCGACGAGATGGAGCTGACCGCCCCCGAGCGCGCCCGTGTGCACACACCGGCAGGGCTCGACGTCAGGGCGCGGACCGCGGCGGAGATCGGGTTGTCCATCGTCGCCGACATCGTGCGGGCCGTGCGCAGCGGCGAACTCACCCGACTACCGAAGCAGGCACGTCCGGTTCCGCGGACTGCGATCGACCCGGTGTGCGGTATGACGGTGACGGTCGCGGAGTCGACGCCGCACCTCGTCGTCGCAGGCACCGACGTGTGGTTCTGCTGCCCCGGCTGCCGACGCACCTACCAGAAGGAACACGCAGCGTGACCCAGCCGACGCGACCGTGGGTTTTCGACGACGTCGAGGATGTCGTCGCACGGTTCGACGCCCGCGACCATCTCCTCGACGAGGGCACCGCGAGCGCGATGTACCTCGCGGTCGAATTGGGCCGGCCGCTGCTTCTCGAGGGGGAACCCGGTGTCGGCAAGACCACGGCGGCGAAGGTGCTTGCAGATGTCCTCGGGAGCCCGCTGATTCGGCTGCAGTGCTACGAGGGATTGTCGATCTCGGAGGCGTTGTACGACTGGAACTATCAACGTCAACTACTCGCGATCCGTCTCGCCGAAGCGCACGGGACCACGCCGACGGAAGACGATCTCTACACCGAGGAATACCTGCTCGAACGCCCGATTCTCCAGTGCGTGCGGCATCGGGGCGACGCTCCGGCTGTTCTGCTGGTCGACGAGATCGACCGCGCCGACGACGAATTCGAGGCTCTCCTACTCGAGTTCCTCGGTGAATTCACCGTCACCGTCCCGGAACTCGGAACACTCACTGCTGCACAGCGTCCCGTCGTGGTGTTGACGTCCAACCGCAGCCGCGACCTGCACGACGCGTTGCGGCGGCGTTGCCTGTACCACTGGATCGACTATCCGGACCGTGATCGTGCCGTCGCGATTCTGCGGCGCACAGTGCCGGAGGCGGGTGCGGCGCTGATCGAGCGGGCCACCGATTTCGTTGCGACCGTGCGCGCACTCGACCTGGACAAGGCGCCCGGCATCGCGGAGACCATCGACTGGGTGTCTGCGCTCTCGGCGCTGGGTGTCTCGGATCTGGCGCGTCCCGGTGCTGGTGTGTCGTTGGCGGCCCTCGCCAAGACCCCCGACGATCGCGACGTCGTGGGGGAGGCATTCACCGATTTCGTGGTGGCCGGCGCACCGTGACGGCCTTTCTGCTCCCGGGCATCGATCTGGCTGCGTTCGCGGTGGGTCTTGCCGATCGGCTCCGTCGATCCGGCATTGCTGTGACGGTCGACGGTGCTGCGACACTGACCCGCGCGCTGCGTCTGCAACCCCCGCACACTCGTTCGCAGCTGTATTGGGCGACACGACTCTCGCTCGTGGATCGACGCGACAACCTCGAGAAGTTCGACGCCGTGTTCTCGGCGGTGTTCGACCACGGCGCGGTGCCGATGGATCCGCATGCTCGCCGTGCCGGACTCGACGACGGCGGCCACGATCGGCCTTCTACCGATGCTTCGAACGTAGGCCGCCGCAGGCCCGAAGCGGGCGGTGACGTTCCCTGGGTCACGCGCACGGTCACCGGCACCCTCGGAGACCGGGCTCCGGAGGACAACTCCAGACGTGGCGAGCGACTGCCCAGCGCACTCGAGGCCGTCGCCGACCAGCGGTTCTCGGACCTCGATCCCACTCGTCTGGCCGAGATCGCCTCGTGGCTCGAGCATGCTGCGGTGACGTGGCCGACCCGGGTCAGCCGCCGCCGCGAGCCGCATCACAGCGGGCGACTCGATCTGCGCGCGAGCATCGCGGCGTCACGACACACCGGGTACGAACCGGTACGACTCGTCCACACTCGACCTGCGCGGCGTCGCCGGCGACTCGTGCTGTTCTGCGACGTCAGCCGCTCGATGCGCGCCTACGCCGATATCTATCTGCATCTGATGCGCGCCGTCGTGCGCACCGGCGACGCTGAGGTCTTCGCGTTCTCGACCACGGCGACCCGTCTGACACCGACGTTGAAGAACCGCTCCGTCGAGCAGACGATCGACGCCGTCAACGAGCACGTCGAGACACGTTTCGGCGGGACCCGCATCGCAGGATCACTGTCCTCCGTCCTCCGTTCTCACCGGGGCGCTGCCCTGCGCGGCGCGATCGTCGTGATCGCATCGGATGGGTGGGACAGTGACGACCCCGACGACTTGGCGCGGATCATGACGCAGATCCGTCGTCGCGCGCATCGGGTGGTGTGGCTCAATCCGCGCGCCGGTCTGCGCGACTTCGCACCGGCGACAGGGTCGATGGCGGCGGCATTGCCGCACTGCGACGCGCTACTTCCCGCCGACACACTGGTCGCTCTGCGCGACGCGCTCGATGTCGTGCTCCGCCGGCCCTATCTCCATGCGTAGTGGCCTGCCCACAAGCTCGCAGTGCTCATCGATGGGATCGATGCCCGCACCGCTGCCGTCCGGCGGCGCCGGCGGCGTGAACGGTGCGTTCGCGGCGTGGCTCGCTCGAGGGCCTTGTGAGCCTCGATCATTGCGATCTCACCGCGCCGAACCGTTCGTAACGTCGGTGACGTGTGGGTGCCTGCGTCGAGGACTGCTCGAACCGCCGGCATCTCGTCTGCGAGCCGGACGCACGCCGTGTCCAGCGATGTGCCGTCTTCGAGTGCCTGATCGAGGCGGACGGCGAGATGCGTGGTCCACTGTCGCTGCAAGGTGAGAAGGACGTTGTCTCCCGAGCCGAAAAGCTCCATCGCGCGGGGGATCTCATCGAACCGGAGCGCGGAGTCGATGTCTACCTGTGCTCGGGTGAGCACGTCGTCCAGTACAGCCCGCCGTGCTCTGAATGTTTCCCAGGACATCTCGGTCAACTCCCTGAATCCGGTGCGTTCGATGTTCTCGAGGGAAACGCTACGAAGATCCGGCCCCTGTTTCGTCGTGCCACCGTCGAGTCTTTCTCTCCTACCGTGGGTGGAGACGGGATCCGCTCCGGGAACGACGCCGCAGCGGGCGTCTCCGCCTACGCTGATCCTGTGGAATTGATGGCGTACTTCCGCCGTCGTATGGCGGCGAGCGACTACGACTACCCGGTCGGCGTGATGCTGTTCGGCCACATCGGGATGGTCGTCGTCGCCTGTGTCGCCGTGGCGCAGCGTGACGGGTTCGTGCCACCGGGGTGGGCGCTCCTGTTCGGGCTGCTTGCTGCGTCCGCACCGATCGTGGGCGACATGGTCGAACCGGACTCGATGCTCGTGCGGCTGCTCATGGGACTCGTCGTGCTGACGGCGACCTCGCTGCTGCTCGTGCGGCCACCGGACACCGCCTTCGACTTCGCCCCACTCGTTCTCGTGTTGATGGTCGGCGAGATCGCGGCCATGACGCCGTTCTCGGTCAGTGTCGGTGCGTTGGCCGCGGCAGCAGCGGCGCTCACGGCCTTCGGGTTCGCCGGCCACCTCGACGGCGTGCTGTATTACCTCGCCGCCGTCGTGCTCGGGTGGATCATCGGGCGCCTGCTGCTGACCCAGTTGCGGCTTCTGCATCAGGAGCGCGCCGCGAAGTCGATCCAGGCGGAGCAGGCCGCAACCTCCGAACGTCAGAGGATAGCCCGGGAGGTTCACGACGTCGTGGCGCACTCGCTGAGTATCACGCTGCTGCATCTGACCGCCGCGCGTCGCGCGCTGGAGCAGGACCGCGATGTCGACGAAGCCGTCGACGCCTTGACCGACGCCGAGCGATTGGGGCGAGAGGCGATGGCGGACATCCGGCGGACCGTGGGTCTGCTCGACGCTCGACCGGCGGACACCCGTCCCGAACCGACGATCGCGGACATCCCGGAGTTGATCGAGGACTTCCGGCGCGCGGGTGTCCCGGTGGAGTTCGCGATGTCGGGAGACGTCGACGCGGCACCCGGAGCAACCGGCCTGGGCGTGTATCGGATCTGTCAGGAGTCGCTGGCGAACATCGTCAAACATGCCCCGGCCGCGAAGACGGATGTGCAGCTCGAGATCGGCACTGGGAAGCTGACCCTCCAGGTCCACAACGATCTTCGCGCACCCGCTGTGACGCCGTGTGGTCATGAGGGCTCGGGTCTTCGCGGTATGCGGGAGCGCGCGGCGCTGCTCGGCGGTGAACTGCAGGCAGGCCCCGATTCCGGAGGGTGGTCGGTGCGTGCGCAGGTCCCGCTTGCCGTCGACTCGTGCTCGATCGTTCGCCGGATCCCGGGGCTTTCATGATCGACGATGAAATCGGAGTGCTCCTGGTCGATGATCAGGAGCTGGTTCGGTCCGGGCTGCGCCGGATCCTCCGACGCAAGGACGGCTTCGTCATCGTCTCGGAATGTGCAGACGGTTCGGAGGTGCGCGACGCGGTGGCAGCACACCGTCCCGACGTCATCGTGATGGACATCCGGATGAAGCGGGTCGACGGAATCCAGGCGACCCGAGAACTCCGCAGCGCCGACGATCCACCTCCCGTGCTCGTCCTCACGACGTTCGACGACGACGAGTTGCTGTCCGGTGCGCTGCGGGCCGGTGCCGCGGGCTTCATCCTCAAGGACTCTTCGGCAGAGGATCTCATCCGTGCGGTCCGGAGAGTCGCCGCGGGGGACGGCTTCCTCGATCCCACGGTGACCGGTCGCGTGCTGTCGACATACCGCACCTCCGCGATGTCGCCCGAGAACGGTGGTCGGGGTGTCGACGAGCTGACTGCTCGCGAACTCGATGTGCTCGCCCTGATCGGTCGCGGTCACAGCAACGCCGAGATCGGCCGTGAACTGAGCATCGCAGGAGTGACGGTGAAGAGTCACGTCGGACACATTTTCACCAAGCTCGATCTCCGGGACCGTGCTGCTGCCATCGTGTATGCCTTCGACCACGGTGTCGTTACGCCCGGGCACTCCGACGGGGCGTCGTAGTCGACTTTCGCGAGGTCCTACCCTGGTAGGCATGGCAACACCCGACCTCGAGCGTGAGACGCAGCAGCCCGCGCCGGCCCGCGCACGTGGCAACCCCTCAGCATTGTTCGTCCTGTTCGGTGTTGTCGCGGCGATCGTCGCGGCAATCGTCGTGGGGCTTTCGGCGGCGCAGGCGCTCGTATTGCTGGGGATTCCGGATCCCGGTCCGATCACCACCTACGGACTTCCGATGGTGCGCGCGGTGTCGGAGATCGCGACGGTTCTGACGATCGGGTCGTTGTTCTTCGCTGCGTTCCTCGTACCTCCGCAAGCGAACGGGGTCCTCGACGTCGGCGGATACCGCGCAGTGCGGACAGCGGGCGTCGCCGCGGTGGTGTGGGCGGTCACGGCGGCGCTGATGGTGCCGCTGACTCTGTCGGACACCTCCGGTCAGCCGTTCTCCGAGGCAATCAGACCGGCGAACCTGTTCGCCGCTCTCGGCCAGGTCGAGACGTCCCTCGCGTGGGCATGGACGACGGTGCTCGCACTGATCACCGCGATCCTGATCCGACTGGCCCTGCGCTGGTCGTGGACTCCCTATCTGTTGCTGCTCTCGCTCGTGACGTTGATGCCGATCGCACTGACGGGACATTCGTCCACGGGCGGCTCCCACGACATGGCCACCAACAGCCTGGTACTGCATCTGGTGGCGGCGTCGGTATGGGCGGGCGGCCTGTTCGCGGTCCTCGCCCACGCGTGGCGACAAGGCGAGTACTCCGACCTGGCTGCCCGGAGATTCTCGTTCGTCGCGTCCATCGCGTTCGTGGTGATGGCGATCAGCGGCGTGATCAACTCGGCGGTGCGGGTGCCGTTCGACGACCTGTTCACCACCACCTACGGGCGGCTGGTGGTCGCGAAGACGGTGGCCTTGGTCGTGCTCGGCATCTTCGGCTGGGCGCAGCGACGGCGCGCACTGCCCGACCTCGAGGCCGATCCGACGAACCGCGGCGCGTTCGTGCGGTTCGCAGCCGTCGAGTCCCTGATCCTTGCCGCGACCGTGGGCCTGGCGGTGGGTCTCGGACGCACTCCGCCACCACCACCTGCGACGTCACCGTCAGTGCTCGAGGTGGAGCTCGGCTACAACCTCGATGCGCCGCCCACGTTCATGAACCTGTTCTTCGGCGAATGGCGGTTCGACCTGATCTTCGGTACGGCGGCTCTGGTGCTCGCGGCCGGGTACGCCATCGGACTGTGGACGTTGCGCAAGCGCGGCGACACGTGGCCGATCGGTCGGTCCATCGCGTGGTTCTCGGGATGTTTCGTCCTGCTCGTGACGACCAGTTCCGGTGTCGGGATGTATTCGCCCGCCATGTTCAGCGTGCACATGGGCGCCCACATGGCGATGTCGATGCTCACCCCGGTACTGCTCGCCCTCGGCGGAGCGATGACCTTGGCGTTGCGTGCGTTCACACCCGCCGGACGCGGTGCCCCGCCCGGGCCGCGCGAATGGATCCTCGAGTTCCTGCACAGCCCCCCGTCACGCTTCTTGACGCACCCGCTCGTCGCGTCGGTGATGTTCGTCGGCGGGTTCTATGCGTTGTACCTGGGCGGAATCTTCACCACGTTCGCGGACAGTCACACCGCGCACGTGCTCATGAACCTGCACTTCCTGTTGAGCGGCTACCTCTTCTACTGGGTGGTCATCGGTGTCGATCCGGCGCCGCGCGAGGTGCAGCCGGTGACCAAGCTGGCGATGGTGTTCGGGTCGCTTCCGTTCCACGCGTTCTTCGGCGTGACCCTCATGAGCATGGGGTCGGTCATGGCCGAGTCGTACTACCGGGGACTGGCACTGCCGTGGAACGCCGACCTGTTCTCGGACCAGAAGGTCGGTGGCAGTATCGCGTGGTCGGCGGGGGAGATCCCGCTCGTGCTCGTGATGATCGCACTACTGGTGCAGTGGTCGCGTAGCGACGAGCGCACTGCACGGCGCGTGGACCGCGCCGCGGATCGCGACCACGATGCCGATCTGGCCGCACACAATGCCATGTTCGCCGAGTTGGCCCGTCGCGACAGCGCTGGAGCGGAGAGCAGGGCGCCGAACACCGCCGCATCCGACGAAACGCGGACAGGTGAATCGGGTACAGACCACGTATCGTCCTGATTCATGGCCCCGACCCGAGTGGCATCCGCACCGGTAATGCACGCAGCGTGGCGGGGACTTCTCGCCTGTGTCTGCGCCGTAACTCTCGCGTGTGTCGCCGCACCGACGGCGGGCGCGGCGCCCACCCCGGGGTCGGTGGTGTCGGCGGAAACGCTGCCGACGGCTTTGTCGGTGCCGGGTGCGGCGAGCGCTCAGATGATCACCTACCGGACGCAATGGCGTTCCGGGGAGGACACCGTCGGTACAGGGGTGGTGTTCCTGCCGGCCGGTGAGGCACCCGCGGGCGGTTGGCCGGTACTCGCATGGGCGCACGGCACCACCGGACTGTCGGACTCCTGCGCGCCCTCGCGCACCCCGCGCAGCGCCCGCGACACCGCCTACCTCGACCACTGGCTGGGCCAGGGCTACGCGGTGGTGGCAGCCGACTATCCCGGACTGGGCAGCGACGGGCTGCACCGATATCTGGACGGACAGAGCGCGGCGAACAGCATCGTCGACATCGTGCGCGCCGGCCGCGCCGTCGAACCGGGTCTGTCCGACGAGTGGATCGTGGTCGGGCAGTCTCAAGGTGGCCACGCGGCGCTCCACACCGCACACCTCGCGACCGCGCGTGCACCGGAGCTCGACTTCCGGGGCACAGTGACGACCGGTGCGCCGTCCAATCTCGAACGTGTCTTCCCGTTCGGTTTCCCCGGCTTCCCGGACCTGGGTCTCGACGGGCTCACCACCTTCAGCGCGTACATCTTCGCCGGTCTGCGCGACGCGGATCCGGGGCTGGATCTCGACAGCTATCTCACCGATACCGGCCGCGAAGTGCTCGCGGCTGCCGAGGACCTCTGCTACGAAGAGCTGACGGAGCGCTACTCCGGCGTAGGCATCGGCGAGCTGCTCACGAGACCGCTCACCGACGACCGGTTCCGTGCGGCGTTCACCGACTACCTGGCAGTTCCCGTCACGGGATACGACCGGCCGATGTTCCTCGCCCAGGGCCTGCACGACACGATGGTGCCGGCGCCACTGTCGTTCGCGCTCGCCGCCGATCTCACCGCCGGGGGCGCAGCGCCGCAGTTCCGGACGTATCCGACAGGGCACTCCGAGACGATGGCCGCGTCGCTGCCGGACACCACACCGTTCGTCGCGGCGCTGTTCGCCGCGCCCTGATCCAGCTGCCGGAACCGCAGGATGTGGGATCTACGCGTGGGACGGATACGCTGGTCGCCATGGCGGAGTTCATATACACGATGAAGAAGGTGCGCAAGGCGCACGGTGACAAAGTAATTCTCGATGACGTCACCATGAGCTTCTACCCGGGCGCGAAGATCGGTGTCGTCGGGCCCAACGGCGCGGGTAAGTCGTCGATCCTCAAGATCATGGCGGGCCTGGACCAGCCCAGCAACGGCGAGGCCTTCCTCGATCCGGACGCGACGGTCGGGATCCTGTTGCAGGAGCCCCCGCTCAACGAAGAGAAGACGGTCAAGCAGAACGTCGAGGAAGGCCTCGGCGAGATCAAGGTCAAGCTCGATCGGTTCAACGAGATCGCCGAACTCATGGCCACCGACTACTCGGATGAGCTCATGGACGAGATGGGCAAGCTGCAGGAGGAGCTCGACCACGCCAACGCGTGGGACGTCGACTCCCAGCTCGACCAGGCAATGGATGCGCTGCGTTGCCCGCCGCCGGACGAGCCCGTCACCCACCTTTCCGGTGGTGAGCGTCGCCGTGTCGCGTTGTGCAAGTTGCTGCTGAGCAAGCCCGACCTGTTGCTCCTCGACGAGCCCACCAACCACCTCGACGCCGAGTCGGTGTTGTGGCTCGAGCAGTTCCTCGCGTCGTACCCCGGCGCAGTTCTCGCCGTGACTCACGACCGGTACTTCCTCGATCACGTCGCGCAGTGGATCTGTGAGGTCGACCGCGGCAAGCTTCACCCGTACGAGGGCAACTACTCCACCTACCTGGAGAAGAAGGCCGAGCGCCTCGAGGTGCAGGGTAAGAAGGACCAGAAGCTGCAGAAGCGCCTCAAGGAGGAGCTCGAGTGGGTCCGTTCCGGGTCGAAGGCCCGCCAGACGAAGAGCAAGGCGCGTCTCGGTCGCTACGAGGAGATGGCAGCGGAAGCCGAGAAGCACCGCAAGCTGGACTTCGAAGAGATCCAGATCCCGACGCCGCCACGACTCGGCAACATCGTCGTCGAGGTCGATCACCTCGACAAGGGCTTCGACGGCCGCGTCCTGATCAAGGACCTGTCGTTCACATTGCCCCGCAACGGCATCGTCGGTGTCATCGGCCCCAACGGTGTCGGTAAGACCACGCTGTTCAAGACCATCGTCGGCCTCGAAGCGCCCGACAGCGGCACGGTCAAGGTCGGCGACACGGTCAAGCTCAGCTACGTCGATCAGAACCGCGCCAACATCGATCCCACGAAGAACGTGTGGGAGGTCGTCTCCGGCGGCATGGACTACATCGAGGTCGGGCAGAACGAGATGCCGTCCCGCGCGTACGTCAGCGCGTTCGGGTTCAAGGGACCGGACCAGCAGAAGAAGTCCGGCGTGCTCTCCGGCGGTGAGCGCAACCGCCTGAATCTGGCGCTGACGCTCAAAGAGGGCGGCAACCTGATCCTGCTCGACGAACCGACCAACGACCTCGACGTCGAAACCTTGAGCTCGCTCGAGAACGCGCTGCAGCAGTTCCCGGGTTGCGCCGTCGTGATCTCCCACGATCGCTGGTTCCTCGACCGCACGTGTACCCATATCCTCGCGTGGGAGGGCAACGTCGAAGAGGGCCAGTGGTTCTGGTTCGAGGGCAACTTCGAGGCATATGAAGCCAACAAGATCGAGCGTCTCGGTGCCGATGCGGCTCGCCCGCACCGGGTCACCCACCGGAAGCTGACGCGTGACTGATCAGGCAGTTCCCGCGATCTCGGTCGAGCCCTATCGGGCTCAGGTCGAGGTCCGTTGGGGCGATTCGGACCAGCTCGGCCACGTGAACAACTCCAAGATCGTCGAGTACATGCAGGAGGCACGGGTCAAGTTCCTGCAGGCCGACGCGATGCGACACCTCGCGATCGTGGTGCGGAAGATGGACGTCGAGTTCCTTCTTCCCATCAAGTACGAGTCGGGTCCGGTCACGGTCGAGATCACCGCGATGCACGTGGGGAACACCTCCTACACGCTCAGGCATACGGTGCTCGACCGCCACGATGCGGTGTGCGCGCGCGGCGACGCGGTCCTCGTCGGGTTCGACATGCAGACCGAGCGTCCGCGCCCCATCACCGACGGTGAACGCGAGGTACTCACCCGGCATCGGGTCGCTGCGACGACCTGACAGCTGGATCGGATCGGCGACTGCTGACGCTTTCGCCTCCCCACATCGGACGCCGCGGATAGGCTCGACTACGGGCCCGTCCGCGGCGTCCGCGGTTTCGGCGGCAAGCGAGGGGAGTGATGTTTGATGTCGGAATCTGCGGCTTCGCGCGATCTTTCGTCTACGGTGCGAGTCCTGGAGCGCGCTTATCTGCAGTCTCCGGATGGGGTAGGCGATCCCGAAGTCGCTGCCGCCGCGCATCTCGCGCTCGGCCTCGACCGTCTCGCCGGCACGGCCACGACGCGCGTGTACCGGGCGGACGACGCGGTCGGTGCCGCCGTCCAGATCGTCACCGACGACATGCCACTGCTGGTGGAGTCCGTCACCGCGTTGCTCTCGCGTCTCGGTGCGGCGGTCGCCGCACTGGTCCACCCGGTCTTTGCGGTCCACCGCGACCTGGACGGCGTGCTCCTCGACCTGGCGCCGGATGGCGCACTGCAGAGCGACGAGCCCACCGAATCGTGGATACACATCCAGCTGCACCCGACCACCCCGCCGGACGTCCTCGACGGGATCGAATGTGAAATCGACGGTGTGCTCGACGATGTGCGGCAGGTCGTCGCCGACACCGACGCCATGCACACCCTGCAGAACCGGCTTGCCGACGAACTCGAGGCACTCGCTGCCGACCCGGCTTCCGTCCACGCGCCGACCGATCTCGCCGAGACCGCCGAGCTGCTGAGGTGGCTCGCCCGCGGCAACTATGCGGGGCTCGGATATCGAAGGTACGACTTCGGCGTGCCCGACGGCGACGGAGCCTGCAGGTCCAGTCCCGTCCCGCACAGTGGTCTCGGGGTGCTGCGTACGGTGTCCGAGACTGCAGATCCGATCGACCTGCCCGACGAGGTGTATCCGGACCGCAGACCCCTGCTCGTGCTCACTCAGGGCGCGCGGCCTGCGACCGTGCATCGTTCGGTGTATCCGTACTTCGTCGGCGTGGGCATCCTCGACGCAGAGGGCCGCACCGTCGGTGAACACCGCTTCCTCGGTGTCCTCACCGTGACTGCGATGCACGAGAACATCCTCGACATCCCGTTGCTGCGTCGGAATGCCCGGGCAGTGATCGCCCGTGCCGGTGTCGAACTGTCGTCGTACGGCGGTCAATCGATGCTCGAGATCATGCAGACCTTGCCGCGCGCGGAACTGCTGTCGATGGACCAGGAGACTCTCTACAGGACGGTGACGTCCGTGGTCGAGATCCGCCGCCAGGTCCGGCTCTTCGTTCGGGTCGACACCTACGGACGATACGTGTCGTGCCTGGTGTACCTTCCCCGTGACCGGTACACGACGAAGGTCCGCATCCGGATGCAGAACATCCTGCTTCACGAATTCGGCGGTGGCACTCTCGATTACACCGCACGAGTGTCCGAGGGCGACCTTGCGCTGCTGCACGTGACCGTCCGGTTCCCCGACCACGTACGCCCCCGGGTCGACACTTCCGAGAACAACAGGCAACGAATCCAGGCGCTCCTCGCGGAGGCCAGCCGCAGCTGGGAGGATCGGCTCACCGAGGTGGCCGGAACTCATCCGAGCGTCGATCCGGCGTTGGTCCAGCGGTACGTCGACGCCGCCCCCGAGGCGTACAAGGAGGACTTCAGTTCCGAACGTGCTCTCGCCGACCTGATGCGTCTCGAAGTACTCGAACCCGGCGATTTCGACACGCTCGTCTATCGGTCCGACACCGAAGATCACCGGAGTTGGCGCTTCACCCTCTACGTCGGGTCGGAACCGGTGACGCTCGGCCGCGTTCTCCCGGTGCTGCAGAGCCTCGGTGTGGAAGTCGTCGACGAGCGGCCCTACCTGTTGCCGAGATCCGACGGTGTCGACTGCTGGATCTACGACTTCGGCCTGCACCTGCCGAACGATCTCGACCCCGGACTGTTCGACACCGACCCCACACTCGCCGGCCGGATCACCGACATGTTCGCCGCCGTGTGGCGTGGACACGCCGAGACGGACCGTTTCAACGAACTCGTGCTCCGCGCCGGCCTCACCTGGCGGCAGGCCACAATGCTCCGCGCGTACGCGAAATTCCTTCGGCAGACCGGATTTCCGTACAGCCAGTACAACATCGAACGTGTCCTGTTGGGCGCGCCCGGTACGACCGCGTTGCTCGTGGAACTGTTCGCCGCCCGGTTCGATCCCCACCGCGCATCCGACGTCCGCGAGCAGAGCATCACCGATGAACTGCTCGAGAAGATCGACGCTGTCACTGCGCTCGTCGCCGATCGCATCCTGCGGGCAGTGCTGTCATTGGTCCGATCCACCTTGCGAACCAACTTCTTCGTGCCCGATACGGATGACGAGGCGCGCGGCCAGACCCTGGCGTTCAAGTTCGATCCCAGCGGCATCTCGGAACTGCCCGAACCCCGACCGAAATTCGAGGTGTTCGTGTATTCACCGGACATCGAAGGCGTCCACATGCGATTCGGAGCGGTCGCGCGAGGCGGACTGCGCTGGTCCGACCGCCACGAGGATTTCCGCACCGAGATCCTCGGCCTGGTGAAAGCGCAGGCAGTGAAGAACGCGGTGATCGTCCCGGTCGGCGCGAAAGGCGGGTTCGTCGTCAAACGTCCACCGGCACCCACCGGCGACGCCGCCGCGGACCGGCAGGCCGTACGTGCTTCCGGGGAAACCTGCTACCGGCGATTCATCGCTGCCCTGCTCGGCCTCACCGACAACCTCGACCGGGTGAGTGGCACAGCGACCCCGCCGCGGCGAGTGGTACGGCACGACGATGACGACACCTATCTCGTGGTCGCCGCGGACAAAGGCACCGCCACCTTCTCCGACCTCGCCAATTCGGTTGCCGCCGAGTACAAGTACTGGCTCGGCGACGCATTCGCGTCCGGAGGATCGGCCGGATACGACCACAAGGAAATGGGGATCACCGCCCGCGGCGCATGGGAGAGCGTCAAACGGCACTTCCGTGAACTCGGTGTCGACACCCAGAGCCAGGACTTCACCGCGGTGGGCGTCGGCGACATGAGCGGCGACGTGTTCGGCAACGGGATGCTCCTCAGCGAACACATCCGATTGGTCGCCGCGTTCGACCACCGCCACATCTTCCTCGACCCGAATCCGCAGGCGGCGGATTCGTTCGCGGAACGAAGCCGGCTCTTCGAGATACCGCGTTCGTCCTGGGCGGACTACAACCCTGCCCTGATCGGTACCGGAGGTGGAGTGTGGGAACGCACCCGCAAATCGATCCCGATCAGCAACCAGGCTCGCGCGGCGCTCGGTCTGCCCGGTCACGTCACCGAACTCACCCCGCCCGAACTGATCCGCGCGATCCTGCGTGCGCCCGTCGATCTGTTGTGGAACGGAGGCATCGGCACCTACATCAAGGCGCGATCCGAATCGCACGCGGACGTCGGTGACAAGAGCAACGACACGGTCCGCGTCGAAGGCGCCGATCTGCGTGTCCGAGTGGTCGGAGAGGGCGGAAATCTCGGTGTCACCCAACTCGGCCGCATAGAATACGCACGCAACGGCGGAAAGATCAACACCGATGCGATCGACAACTCCGCCGGCGTCGACTGCTCGGACCACGAGGTCAACATCAAGATCCTGCTCGACTCGATGGTCACCTCCGGCGACCTCCCCGTCGAGGACCGAAATCCACTGCTCGCTTCGATGACCGACGATGTGGCCGAACTCGTGCTCTCCGACAACATCGACCAGAACAGTGTCCTGGGCCTGGAACGGGCATCCGCACCCGCGTTGCTCGGCGTCCACCAGCGGCTCATCGCAGCGCTCGAAAGGGAGCGCCGAATCGACCGCGTCCTCGATGCACTCCCCGATGACACGGAGATGGACCAGCGTCGCACAGACGGAGAAGGATTGAGCTCGCCGGAACTGTCGCAACTGCTCGCCCACGTGAAGCTTGCCCTCGTCGACGACCTGCTCGACACCGACCTGCCCGACAGCGACACCTTCGCGACGCGGTTGCCCGACTACTTTCCGCGCGCACTCCGCACGAAGTTCCGCGCAGGGATCAAAGCGCACCCACTCCGCCGCCAGATCGTTGCGACGATCCTGGCCAACGACACCGTCGACAACGGCGGTGTCACCTTCGTCTTCCGACTCTGCGAGGAAACAGGAGCGTCGAGCACCGATGCTGTCCGCGCCTTCGCCGCCGTCACCGAAATATTCGGTCTGCGGGGGATCTGGGATCGGATCAGGGCGGCCGATCTGGCCACCGACATCGCAGACGACCTGCTGCTCGAATCCCGCCGCGCACTCGATCGGGCATCGCGTTGGCTACTGTCGAACCGCCCACAACCGTTGGCCGTCGGCGCCGAGATCAGCCGGTACCGACAGCTGTTCGCGAATCTCGCGCCGCAAGTGGGCGAGTGGATGCGCGGTCACCACGTACAGGACCTGGAGGAACGGACGCAGCACATCCTGTTGCACGAGGCACCTCCGGACATGGTCGCGATGGTGTACCGGCTCCTCGACCAGTTCCCCCTTCTCGACGTCATCGACATCGCGGACATCGTCGAACGGGAGGAAACCGAGGTCGCGGAGTTGTACTACGCGATGGACGCGCACCTGGGCATCGACCGGCTGCTGTCCGCAGTCACCGAACTCGAACGCGGCGACCGGTGGCACTCCCTTGCGCGCCTCGCCCTGCGCGACGAACTCTACGGATCGTTGCGGTCACTCGTCCTCGATGTGCTCGCCGGGGCAGAGCCGGGGGAGACGTGCCCGGAGATGATCGAGGACTGGGAGATGTCGAACGGCTCGCGGCTCGTCCGCGCAAGGTCGGCACTCGACGAGATCTTCGCATCTGGGAGTCTGGACCTGGCCACCTTGTCGGTGGCTGCACGACAGGTCAGGAGCATGGTGCGCACCGGCGCACCCGATCGGAGGTAAACGCGTGAGCGATGCGGGTGAGCAGTTCGGATTCCACACGGAAGTCACGGTGCGGTGGTCCGACATGGACGTCTTCCAGCACATCAACCACGCGCGGATGGTGACTCTGCTCGAAGAAGCCCGCATCCCGTGGCTGTTCGCCGACGGGCGACCCACCCAGAGTCTGCGCGAGGGCGCCGTGATCGCCGACCTCCACGTCCGCTATCGCGGACAGTTGCGACACGACGACGGTCCCCTCGACGTCATGATGTGGACCGAGAAGGTGCGCGCGGTCGACTTCACGATCGGCTACGAGGTGCGGCCCGGCGGTGCTCCCGCCGACTCGGCGCCCTCGATCGTTGCGTCCACCCAGATTGCCGCATTCGACATCGACACGCAGCGACTCCGCCGGCTCACCGACGAGGAACGCGCCTACTTGTCGCGGTGGAAGCGTGCCTGACGGTACGCAGGGAATCGGCGATCGGGCGGTCGCTCTCGCCGGGGAGAGCGACCGCGCCGACCTGGCCGCATTCCTCACCCGCGCGCTGCGTCTCGACGAGGCTGCGGTCGTGCGACTGCGGCGTCGTGGCGACGGTGTGCTCGCTGCCTGGATCCAGACGGGATTCGAGGTCCTCGCCACCCGAATCGTGCGAGGAACAGTCCAGCCTGCAGACCTCAGTGTCGCCGCCGATTCACTGCGGTCCGCACTCACCGCGTCGGTGGGCACTACGAATGCGATCGATCCGGGCTGGGCGATGGACTCGGCGTGGCGGGGAGCATTACCACCGGACGAGGGGTTCACACACGTCGACGATGTCCCGGCCCGGGTCCTCGTCGAACTCGCTCAGCAGGGTGTCGCGCTGACCCGCGACGCGGGAGCACAGGGACCGCCGGCGTCGCTGCTGGCCCAGGAGGTCCTCGAAGTCAGCGGAAGCGAGACCGTCGTCGGGGTACCCATGCGGATGGTGTTCGCGCTCGGGGCGATGGGGTTCGTGCCCACCACCGGCCGCGACACGATGGTCGCCGACGGGATCGCCGCCGACGAAGTGGTGCGGGTGCGTGCCTCGAACACCTGGATCCGGCTCGATGCCCGTTACGGATCGGTCTACCTGCGGAAAAGTGGGGGTATCGGCCTGAGCGTCCTCTGACGAGTGCTCGGGCCGCCGCCCCGACCGTCACACCGGCGAGTTCATCAGCGAATCTGCCGCCATATCGATGTAGTCGACGAGCTGACGACGGTGCGTGGCATCGAGGGTCCGATCGTCGATCGACGCGATTGCAGTGTGCATGCATCGCAACCAGGCGTCGCGCTCGAGGGGACCGATCTTGAACGGATGATGACGCATCCGCAGTCGCGGGTGACCGCGCTCATCCGAATAGGTGCGCGGACCACCCCAATACTGCTCGAGGAACATCCGCATGCGGCGCTCGGCCGGGCCGAGATCTTCCTCGGGATAGAGGGGGCGGACGACCTCGTCCTTCGCCACCTCTTCGTAGAAGCGCGCGACGATCTTGTGGAAGGTCTCGGCGCCGCCGATCTCGTCGTAGAACGTCTGCTGGTCGGTCATCGTGTTCTGCGTACCTCCCTCTCAACGGCCATTGTGCCCGCACCGACGCAAGCGCGCCCGTACGGGGTCGCGTACTCGCCGGTACCCACGACACAGGATGTTCACCGAGGGGTCCTCGATTCGTCCGCGGATTTCGGGTGCGATTTCGAGATATCCATGGTGCACTGTTTCCAGTCTTCCGGAGGTCGTATGAAGCACGCCAGCACAGCACATCGACAACTCCCGCCCGCGGACGCCCCGATCGGGGCGCCGGGGGCCACCACCCTGCATGTGGTACGCGACGACGTCGGTCTACCCGACTGGGTGAAACGTCGGGTGCTGCTGCTCAACGCCACCTACGAGCCGCTCACGGCACTTCCCGCGCGACGTGCCGTGGTCCTCATGGCCGGCGGCAAGGCCGACACGGTGCACGACGACCCGCTCGCACCGATGGTTCGATCGGCCGAATGGTCGGTGCAGTTGCCGTCGGTGATCCGGTTGCGCACCTACGTGCGGGTTCCCTATCACGCGCGAGTGCCCATGACCCGGGCCGCGCTCATGCATCGCGACGGCAACCGTTGCGCGTACTGCGGCTCCAAGGCCGAGACCATCGATCACGTCATTCCCCGCAGTCGCGGCGGAGCGCACGCGTGGGAGAACTGCGTGGCATGCTGTGCACCCTGCAATCACAAGAAGGCCGACAAACTACTCAGTGAACTCGGGTGGACGTTGCGCGCGTCCCTGGTTCCGCCGAAAGGCAGGCATTGGCGCCTGCTGGCCACCCTGCAGGACCTGCATCCGACCTGGCTTCCGTACCTCGGTGAGGGTGCTGCCTGACCGGCGAGGCCGGGCAATCGGACTCGGGTCGGGACCAAATCCGGGGCATGTGAGGTCTTTGGTAGCCACCTGGGATACCTTCTCCCTGTGAGCATTCTCGAGACAACGCTGATATTCGTCGGCATCCCGCTGCTGATCGTTCTGGTATTCGGGGCTATCTCCTGGACCGCGCCCCGTAAGCCCGGCCCGGCCGCATCCGACCACCCGTACAAGCTCGGCGACGAGTGGAACCACGGTGCGCTGCTGTGGACCGCAACCGACGAGGTGACCGAGCACGGTCGCCACGCACATCACGGGCACGCAGCCGGTGCACCGGCTGAGTTGATCGGAGGTACCGCAAGTGGCAAGTGGTGACGTGATTCATGCCCCGGCGCGCAGCGACGCGCCCCTGCCGCACGCTGCGGTACTGACCTCGAGCGGCCGGATCTCTGAGGCTCGCGCCGACGGCATCGAGTTCCCTGGTCCGCCGTTCGAGGACGACGAGATGATCGCCCTCGACGACACGCTCACGGCCGCGATCCGCGCCACCGGTGTGCGCTTCAACGTGTACATCGCCGATGCCGCGGACCCGGCTGCTGCCACAGACGCGGTCTTCCCGTCGACGCCCGAGGCCGAGAACTCGGTGCTCCTTGCGGTGTACCCGAACCAGAAGGCCGTCGAGGTCCGCAGCGGACGCGACGCAGGCCAGGTCACCGACCGGATCGCTCAGCTCGGCGTGACCGCGGCAGTCGGACCGTTCGGCCAGGGACAGCTCATCGACGGCATCATCAGTGCCATTCGCGTGATCGCCAACGCGATCATCGCCCCGTAGGACCCGGCAGTACCGCAGGACATCGGCAGTATCCGTTGCCTGCCTCGGCCCGATGTCACCGTCGGTCACTTCGAGTGACCGACGGTGACATCGGGCCGAGTGCGTATCCGGGGTGCCCGCCGGTCAGGACGCGTCGAACGCCTGAGCGCGCAGTGATCGCACGATCCCGGCGCGCCCCTCGGTGATCAACCGGCGCAGCGCCGGCGGGCGGTCCCCGGCGAGGAACTCGTCGGCCGCCGCGACCGAGGCCTCAGTGATCGACCAGGACGGATACAGGCCCACGACCACGGTCTGCGCGACCTCACTGGACCGACGCTCCCACACATCGGGCACCTCTGCGAAGTACCGGGCCACATAGGGCTCGAGCAGCTCCGACTGGCCGACGGGTGCGAACCCGCCGATGACCGAACGGGCAGTGATGTTCGGGACGGTGTCGTCGCCGACCACTGTCTGCCACACCTGGGCCTTGACTGCTTCCTGCGGCCGGGCCGCGCGTGCCGCCGCTGCCTGCCGGGCACCGGCCGCGGTCGGGTCACGCTCGGCTTCCGCGTCGATGAACGGCGACTCGACGCCTTCGGCGTCGACCTCACCAGCGGCTGCGAGCGCCTGCACGAGACGCCACCGCAGATCGGTGTCCACGACCAGACCGGGAAGTCCGACCTTCGCCGGATCGCCGCCGAGCAACTCCTCGAACACCTCCGTGTGCCACGGCGAGAGCCGGGCGGTGGACAGAGCGTTGACGAAAGCGAGCTGATGGTCGGACGCGGGCTCCGCCTCGCGTGCCAGCTCGAGCAACCGATTCGCGTAGTCGCTCCAGCCCGATGCCTCGGCCCACGCGGGGTCGGCGTAGCTGCCGACGGCTGTGTGCGCCTGCATCAGCAGACGCTGCACGACTCCCACTTCGGTCTCCGCGGCGATACCGCGCTGCACCAGCGCCACGAAATCGCGGGCCTTGAGCTCGGCCTGCCGGGTCATCTCCCACGCGGCCGACCACACCAACGTGCGCGGCAGCGACTCGGCAATGTCTCCGACCCGTTCGATCACCGTGCTCAGCGACTCGTCGTCGAGCCGGACAGCGCAGTAGGTCAGATCGTCGTCGTTGACGAGCACGAACCTGCCGCGATCCACACCGACGAGTTCGGGGACGTCGGTACTCGCGGCAGCGTCGACATCGATCTCGACGCGGTGGGAGCGCACGAGTTTGCCCGAGCCGTCGTCGTCGTAGACACCGATCGCGAGGCGATGCACGCGGAACTCACCTGCACCGGGCTGCGCGCCTTCCTGCACTACTGCGAATCGCGTGAACTTGCCGTCGGCATCGACCTCGAAGTCGGGCCGCAGGATGTTCAGACCCGTCGTCTTGAGCCACTGGGCGCCCCACCCCGACAGGTCGCGGCCCGACGACTTCTCGAGCGCGGCAAGCAGGTCGTCGAAGGTCGCGTTGTCGAAGGCGTGGTCGCGGAAATATGCGCGCAGACCTTCGAGGAACGGCTCCTGCCCGACGTAGGCGACGAGCTGCTTGAGCACCGAGGCGCCCTTCGCGTAGGTGATGCCATCGAAGTTGACCTCGACGGCGGCGAGGTCGGGGATGTCCGCGGCGATCGGATGCGTGGACGGCAGCTGATCCTGCCGGTACGCCCACGACTTCTCGACGTTCGCGAACGTCGTCCACGCGTTGGTGTATTCGGTGGCCGAGGTCTGCGAGAGCACGGACGCGAACGTGGCGAAGGACTCGTTGAGCCACAGATCGTCCCACCAGCGCATGGTGACGAGGTCGCCGAACCACATGTGCGCCATCTCGTGCAGGATCGTCTCGGCGCGCCGCTCGTAGGAGTAGCGGGTGACCTTGGACCGGAAGACGTAGTCCTCGAGGAACGTCACCGCGCCGGCATTCTCCATCGCGCCCGCGTTGAACTCCGGCACGAACAGCTGGTCGTACTTGCCGAAGGCATACGGCACACCGAAGTTCTCGTGGTAGAAGCCGAAGCCCTGCTTGGTCTCCGTGAAGAGACGCTCGGCGTCCATGAACTCGGCGAGGGACGTGCGGCAGTAGAGGCCGAGGGGGATCGTCCCGTGCTCGTCGGTGTAGCTGTCGGTCCACTCGGCGTACGGACCCGCGATGAGCGCAACGAGATAGGTGCTCATCCGTGGGGTGGTGCGGAAGAGGTGCTGACCGGGCGATGCAGCGGTGGTCTGCACTGTTTCGGAATTCGAGATCACCTTCCAGTCGGTGGGGGCGGTGACCGACAGATCGAAGGTGGCCTTGAGATCGGGCTGGTCGAAGCACGCGAACATCCGCTTGGCGTCGGCCGTCTCGAACTGCGAGTACAGGTACACCGCGTCGTCGGTCGGATCGACGAACCGGTGAAGGCCCTCGCCCGTATTCGTGTAGAGGCAGTCGGCGTCGACGACGAGTTCGTTGTGCGCGGCGAGTCCGGTCAGTGCGATGCCGGTGTCCTCGGTATATCCGGACACGTCCACCGGCGAGCCGTTGAGCGTGGCCGAATGCACGGTCTGCGCGATCAGATCGATGAAGGTCGACGCACCCTCGGTCGCATCGAACGTCACGGTGGTGACGGAACGGAACGTGGTGGCTCCCGGCGCTCCGGACCCGTCGGTGAGGTCGAGGACGACGGTGTAGTTGTCGACGCGCAGGACCGCTGCCCGCTCGGCGGCCTGCTCGCGGGTCAGGTTCGGTGGTGCCACAGGAGAACTCCTTCTCACGACGGGATGTCGGTCGGACCCATCCCATCATGGTCGGGCCCCGCTCAGGTGGCGACGTCCGACAACGGCACGTCCGCGTCGGCAAGGCGGGCAGGATCGACGGGGGAGGCGGACGAGATGAGCGCGCGGATGTCGTCGCCGGCGTCCCAGATGTTCACGTTCATCCCGGCCAGCACCTTGTTGTCGCCGTCGAGCCAGAACGCGAGGAACTCGCGTTTCCCGACATCGCCGCGGGTGACCACCCGTGAATCGGGTGGGGCGAGCCCGACGTACTCCATGCCGAGGTCGTACTGGTCGGTGAAGAAGTAGGGGAGGCGGTCGTAGGACGCGTCGATGCCGAGCATCGTCGCCGCGGCAACGGCAGGCTGGTTGAGTGCGTTGGCCCAGTGCTCGACCCTCACGCGACCCCTGAGTGCGGGGTGCAGGGCCGCCGCAATATCGCCGACAGCGACGATGTCGGGGTCACTCGTGGCCAGCGACGCGTCGACGAGAACCCCGCCGTCGACGTCGAGACCCGCGTCCTGGGCGAGTTCGACGTTCGGTGCCGCCCCTACTGCAACGAGCACCGCATCGGCGGGAACTGTGGTGCCATCGGCGAGGACGACGCCTGCGGCGTGGCCGCCGTCGACGGCGATCCCACGCACGGAAGCGCCGAGCCGTAGGTCCACGCCGTGTGTCCGGTGCAGGTCGGCGAACACCGCGCCGATCTGTGGGCCCAGCGACCCGGACAGGGGGACCTCCGCGGATTCGATCACCGTCACGTCGGCGCCGTGCCCCCGTGCGCCCGCCGCGATCTCGAGTCCGATCCATCCCGCGCCGATGATCGCGAGGCGCGCGGGGGTGCCGTCGTCCCGTCGGATCGCAGCGAGCAGGTCGTCGGCCTCGGAGACCGTGCGCAACACGTGGACGCCCGACGCATCGACCCCGGGGAGCGGCAGACGCCGGGAGCGCGATCCGGTCGCGAGTGCCAGCTTGTCGTAGTGCACGGTCGAGCCGTCCGGCAATGTGACGGTGTGCGCGACCGGGTCGATCGCGGTGACCGTCGTGCCGAGGCGAAGGTCGACACGATGGTCTCGGTACCAGTCGCCGCGCTGCACGGTGAAGTCGAGAAGTCTCTTGTCGCCGGCGAAGTACTCCTTCGACAGCGGCGGTCGCTCGTACGGCAGATGTTCCTCGGTGCCGATCAATACGACGTGGCCCGGGAAATCGCGTGCTCGTAATTCCTCCGCCACCTTGGCGCCGGCGAGTCCGGCTCCGACGATCACGAACGTCTTCTCACCCGCCATCGAATGACCTCTCGTTCGTTTGTGCGTGCTCGACGCGTGTACGTCCGGGTCCTCGAGTCCGACGGTACGGGGATCGCGCGCTGCCGCGACGAAGATCGGGAAGAATGCCCCGCGGTGCGGTGTTGCACTCCCTGTAACCCGACACTTGTGAGGAGATCATCTTGAGCGACTCGAACACCGGTACCGCGTCAGGCAAGGACACCGCAGACTTCTGGTTCGACCCGCTGTGCCCGTGGTGCTGGATCACCTCGCGGTGGATCCTCGAGGTCGCCCAGGTGCGCGATATCGAGGCACGCTTCCACGTCATGAGTCTCGCCGTGCTCAACGAGGGTCGCGACCTGCCCGACGAGTATGCCGAGATGATGAAGACCGCCTGGGGCCCGGTGCGCGTGGCGATCGCTGCGTCGCAGAAGTACGGCGACGAGATCCTCGAGAGCCTGTACACCGCGATGGGCACTCGCATCCACAACGAGGGCAACAAGGACCTCGCCGACGTCATCGCCGGTGCTCTCGCCGAGCTCGACCTCGACCCTGTTCTCGCAGAGGCCGCCGAAAGCGAGGACTACGACGAGGCGCTGCGCGAAAGCCATGCGGCCGGGATGGACGCCGTAGGCCCGGACGTGGGAACCCCCACGATCCACGTCAACGGTGTCGCGTTCTTCGGTCCGGTGCTGTCGAAGATCCCGCGCGGAGAAGAGGCAGGCAAGGTCTGGGACGGCGTCGTCGCACTCGCGTCCTACCCGCACTTCTTCGAGCTCAAGCGCAGCCGCGACGAGGACCCGTCGTTCGACTGACGATCGACCGAGAGAAAAGTGTCCCTCCGGCTCGTGAGAGCCGGAGGGACACTGTGTGTCGTAGGGGATCTGTCAGCCGAGGGTCGCCTCGAGGTCGTCGAGGATGGTGTTCGCACCGACCACACCGATGCCGACCATCCAGGTCTCGTCCTCGAACTCGTGGACGTTTCCTGCGGCGACGCCGGGTTGTGCGCCCCACAGACCTGTCACCGCAGCCATGGTGGTCGCGGCCGGATCCCCTCCCGGGTTGGTGAAGAACACGACGTCGCCGTCGATCTCGGTGTAGTTCTCGGGACTGAGCTCGAGCATCGAGTACTCGTTCCAGGCGCGATCCGCACCGAGGTCGTAGCCGACCTGCGTGAGGATCGAGCCCGAGAAGGTGTCAGGACCGTACAGACGGAAATTGTCCGGGCGGAACCGCACCATCGATGCGGTCTGCCCTTCGGCGCCGATGTCCTTACCGATCTGTGCGGCGCGTTCCTCGACGCCGGTGAGGAGGGTTTCCATCTCGTCGGTCTCGCCGACCGCGGCAGCCGTGATGCGGGCCTGCTCCTCCCAGTCGGTGCCAGAGTTCACGGAGAACACCGTCGGCGCGATTGCCGAGAGCTGCTCGTAGAGCGCTTCGTGTCGCACCTGTGCACCGATGATGAGGTCGGGGTTCAGGCTTGCGATGGCCTCGAGGTCGGGCTCCATCGTGGGCCCTACGATCTCGGTGCCCTCGAGGTCGTCGGCGAGGTACGCGGGGACACCGGTCGCCGCACCGGATTCGGTGGCGCCGACCGGCGTGATGCCGAGCGCGACGAGGGCATCGAGGTGCGGGGAGTCGATGACGACGATGCGTTCGGGAGTGCCCTCGATCGTCGTCTCACCCATCGCGTGCTGGACGGTGTAGGACTCGTCGGAGGCGGCGGCCTCGTCGGACGAAGTCGACCCGCAGGCCGACAGGAGGAGCGCTGTTGCGGCAGCGGCAGCGCCCAGGATGACGCGCGTCGATCGACCTTGTGATGTGAACATTCGCTCAATGTATCGGGTTAGGTGAGGGAACCCTCACCACGGGTGGGCGGAGTGGTTCCCTGCTCGCGGCGGTGCCTGTCTAGACTCGGCACATGCGCGTTTACCTGGGAGCCGACCACGCCGGTTTCGAACGTAAGAATCAAATCATCGAGCACCTGACGGCCAACGGCCACGAAGCCGTCGATTGCGGTGCCTTCGAATACGACGCACTCGACGACTACCCGGCGTTCTGCATCGAGGCCGCCCGTCGCACGGTTGCCGATCCGGGGAGCCTCGGGCTCGTCCTCGGCGGCAGCGGTAACGGCGAGCAGATCGCCGCGAACAAGGTCCCCGGTGCGCGCTGCGCGCTGGCGTGGAGCGTCGAGACCGCGAAGCTTGCCCGCGAGCACAACAACGCCCAGCTGATCGGTATCGGCGGCCGGATGCATTCCCTCGAAGAGACGCTCGCGATCGTCGACGCCTTCCTCGCGACCGAGTGGTCGAACGAGGATCGGCACCAGCGTCGCATCGACATCCTCGCCGAGTACGAGAAGTCCGGTGACGCACCCGCGGTACCGGGCGCGAACTGACCGGTGCCCGAAGGACACATCCTGCACCGGCTCGCTCGGTTGCACCATGATCGGTACGCGGGTGCACCGGTGCGGGTGTCCAGCCCCCAGGGGCGTTTCGCCGACGGTGCGGCGACGGTGAACGGACGGGTCCTCACGCACGCCGACGCGTGGGGCAAGCACCTGTTCCACCACTACGAAGGCGCACTGACCGTGCACGTGCACCTCGGCATCTACGGGGCCTTCACCGATTCCGAACTCCCACTCGGGGATCCGGTGGGTCAGGTCCGCATGCGGATGATCGGCTCCGGGCACGGCAGTGACCTGCGCGGACCGGCCGCATGTGAGGTCCTCACCGAGGGGGAGGTCGACGCTATCGAAGCGCGTCTCGGCCCCGACCCGTTGCGAGCCGACGCCGATCCGGAGCAGGCATGGGCGAGGATCAGTCGCTCCCGTAGCCCGATAGGTGGTCTGCTCATGGACCAATCGGTGATTGCGGGCGTCGGCAATGTGTACCGCGCCGAAGTGCTGTTCCGGCACGGCATCCATCCTGAGCGACCCGGCAAGAACCTCTCACGCACCGAATTCGATGCGATCTGGGCCGATCTGGTCGAGTTGATGCAGGTCGGGATGGCGCGGGGTCGCATGCATGTCGTGCGTCCCGAACACGATCACGGTGCACCCGCATATGCGAAGGATCGCCCCCGAACCTACGTCTACCGGCGGGTCGGAGATCCGTGCCGGGTCTGCGGCACGCCGGTGCTCCACAAGGTGATGGGCGCGCGGAACCTGTTCTGGTGCCCGGTCTGTCAACCGAAGTGAACCTGCGCCCGGCAGCTCAGAATCCGTCGAACCCGAAGTCGCCGAGCCCGCTGTCGCCGCCGAACGAGTCGCCGCCGCTGTCGCCGCCGCCGAAGTTGTCGCCACCGCCGTCGGAACCACTGCTGTCGTCGCCACCGAAGTCGTCGCCCGAGGCGGCGTCCGAGCCGTCCGCCGCGCCGCTCTCGAACTCCTGCGCGTCGTACGGCACTCCCGCCATACCCGCGAACAGCGACGAGAACAGGAACATCGAGCCCACACCCCACGCGCCCGCGACGAGGGCGGGCTTCCACCACGGTTCCGAGTACCAGCCGGCCGGCACCGGCCGGCCCGCGACACGGCCGCCCGGGTAGTAGTTCGGTGTCCGTGCCGACGGCGACGGGGATGCGGCGACCTGCCGGCCCTCGAACTCGACCTGACGGTCTTCGGTGACGGATCCCGCCGATTTCTGACCGTCGAGAGTGGGGATCTCCGGTCCGGGATCCATGCCCATCGCGGTGCGGGCAGCGCGGATGTAATACAGCCCTTCGAGCGCGGTCTGCTTCGCGAGTCGTGCCTGGGCGGGGGACTGCGCCTGGTCGATCTGCGAACCGGCCGCGGTGAATCGTTCGGCGGCGTCGGCCAGCGCCTGACGGGACGCGTCGTCGGTGCCGGTGAGGTTGTAGATCTGGCCGCCGAGCCGTTCGATGGCCTGACGGGCGTCGGCTTTGGCGTCGTCGAGATTTCCGGCAGCGTGTCGCGTCGTGGTCTTCTGCGAGCGCGCCACGAAGAACACGACGACGCCCACCGCCACGAGGATGAGAAGAAGTTCCACGGTGAATCCCTCCGACGAGGTCGTCCGGTATGGATTCCAGCGTACCGATCGGGTCAGCTGGAGAGGACGGTCCGCAGACCCGTCCGCAGGCAGGCGTCGAACGCCTGCCGGTCGGGCACCGCCGCAGGGTCGACGGTGAGCCCGACGCAACACGTGTCGAGGTAGGACATCAGTGTCGCGTTGAGTGCGGACCCCAGGGTGCGGCCGAAACCGTAGTAGCGTGCGATACCCGCTCCCGCTACGAACAAGGGTGTTGCCGAACCCGGGACCGTGCAGGTCAGTACGTCGTCGTGACCGAACATCCGAGTTGACGGAAGCACGCTCGGATCGTCGGGCATCTCAGCGGTCACACTGTCGATGCGCTGCATCAGGGCGACCGGCCCGTCGTCGATCTCGGTGCCGCCGAGCGGGACCTGCGCGGGCTCTTCGGATCCGGTACCCGGGATCGCGGCGAACAGATCGTCCGCGGGGGAGCCGTGGGTGTGCCGGTACGCGGCATATCCGAGGAGCACCGCCGCCGCGACGCCGCTTTCGAGTCCGCAGCCGGCGCGATCCACTGCGTCGCGCATCTCGCGGCAGGGAATATCGAGGGTATGGAGGCGGTGCGGCCCATCCGCCGGGATCGCGCGGTGTGGAAGAGGTTGTGATGCCGGAGCGACGATCGCCTTCACCAGATCGGTGGTGGTGTCCACGACGAGTTCGGTCGACGAGCGGAGCGCCTCCGCGGTGTGCTCCGACAGGGTGCGCAGCCACGCCCATACCGACCCGTGCTGTTCGCCGTTGTGCTGCGCAGGTGCACGGTGCCCGTTTCGTTCGGGGCGGACGATGCTGATCAACAGCGCCGCCTGGCCACCGGTGAGCCCGTCCACGAGCGTGAGACCCCAGCTCGGACGACAGGGGTCCACGGTCTCGGGAACAGCGGGAGTCAGCGACAGCACGTCCGGGAATCCGGCCGTGCCGGTCAGTGATACCCGGTCGAGATGCCACGGAGTGTCGTCGTGGTCGCTGTTGCGTCGGGTGACATCGAGTCCGATGGGGACTTCCACCACCCGGTGCCGGAACGCTGCGGCTTCCAGATTTCCGGGCGCGAGCATCGCCGTGACTCGATCCCATTCCGGAACGGCGTCGAGGAGCACTGCTGCGACGACGGATGACCGCGGGGCGGCAGACCCTGCTGCCGCCTCGCCGGACCTCATCGACGCGCGGTCGGGTGTCTCGCTCACACTGGCGACGCTCTCACAGCCGACGGGTGTTCGGTCTCGGATTCGAGTCGGTACCCGGGGATCGAGTCGAAACGGTGATCCGGTCGCTGCAGAAACGCGAACCGCCCGCGATCTCGATGAGATCGCGGGCGGTTCGGTGGAGGGGATGACGGGAATCGAACCCGCGTAGCCAGTTTGGAAGACTGGGGCTCTACCATTGAGCTACATCCCCGCGCCTGCGGCTTTGTCGGTGCTCACCGGGTGGTTTTCCGGTGTTCTCCGGCGTTCGCCGCTTGCAGGATGAGACTGTACCGAACCCGGCTTTGGAATTCATAATCGGGGGGCCGTAGGATTCACACCGGCCCCCGGCACCGCGGCGGGAGCAGTACGACGTCAGCAGTACGACGGGATGTGGCGCAGCTTGGTAGCGCATCCGCTTTGGGAGCGGAGGGTCGCAGGTTCGAATCCTGTCATCCCGACCAGATCGAACAGCGTCAGGGCGCTCAGTAGTGAGAACGAACGACCGACAAGAGCACGACAAAAGGAGTCATGTCCGTGAAGAGCACCGTCGAGCAGCTGAGCCCGACGCGAGTCCGTATCAATGTTGAGGTGCCCTTCGAGGAGCTCCAGCCTGATTTCGACCGCGCCTTCCAGTCCCTCGCCGGCCAGGTGCGGATCCCCGGATTCCGTCCCGGCAAGGCCCCGCGCAAGATCCTCGAGGCTCGCGTCGGTCGCGGTGCGGTGCTCGAGCAGGTCGTCAACGACGCGATCCAGTCGCGCTACTCCGAGGCTGTGACCGCGAACGAGGTCAAGGCCATCGGCCAGCCGGAGATCGACATCACGAAGCTCGAGGACAACGTCGAACTGGTCTTCGCGGCCGAGGTCGACGTGCGCCCCGAGGTCACTCTGCCCGACTTCTCCGAGATCGCGGTCACCGTCGATCCCGTCGAGATCTCCGACGAGGACATCGAAGAGCAGCTGCTGTCGCTGCGTCAGCGTTTCGGCACCCTCACGGGTGTCGAGCGCGCCGTACAGGACGGCGACTTCGTGTCGATCGACCTGTCGGCCACGGTCGACGGTGAAGAAGTCACCGAGGCTGCCACCGAGGGTCTGTCCCACGAGGTCGGCTCCGGCCAGCTCATCGAGGGTCTCGACGAGGCCGTCATCGGTCTCGAGGCCGGCGGGTCGAAGGAGTTCACCTCCACACTCGTCGCCGGTGAGTTCGCGGGCAAGGAAGCCGTCGTCACCGTCAAGGTGAATACGGTCAAGGAGCGTGAACTGCCCGCTGAGGACGACGAGTTCGCGCAGCTCGCCAGCGAGTTCGACACCCTCGACGAGCTGAAGGCAGACCTGCGTGAGCGTGTCGGCCGCGTCAAGCAGGTCGAGCAGGCCGGCCAGATCCGCGACAAGGTGCTCGACGAGCTCCTCGACAAGGTCGAGGTTCCGCTGCCCGAGGCCGTCGTTCAGGCCGAGGTCGACAGCGCACTGCACGATGCGATCCACGAGCTCGACCACGACGAAGCCGAGCTCGACAAGCTTCTCGAGGCTCAGGGTTCGAGTCGCGAGGAGTTCGACAACGAAGCCCGCGAGTCGGCCGAGCGGTCGGTCAAGACCCAGCTGCTCCTCGACGCGATCGCCGAGTCGGAGAAGACCACGGTCGAGCAGGAAGAGCTGACCGAGCGCATCTTCTTCCAGGCGCAGCGCTACGGCATCCCGCCGGAGCAGTTCATCCAGCAGATCAGCCAGGCCAACCAGCTCGGTGCGATCTTCGCCGACGTCCGCCGCGGTAAGGCCCTCGGCTCGGTCGTCGACCGCGTCGACGTCACCGACACCACCGGTGCGAAGGTCGACACCTCCGAGCTTTTCGGCGGCGCGAAGTCCGACTCGGATGAGGCTGCCGAGGACGCCGAGGCGACCGAGGAGAAGGCATCCGAGTAATCGGATCTTTTCCGCTTTGAGCGAAGATGGGCGGCACCGGGCATCCGGTGCCGCCCTGTTTCGTTAGTGTCAATGACAGCAATCCACGATTGACGAGAAGGCAGGTACCCGTGACTCCTCAGAATCCGGCGACATCCATCGGTCCGACGATGACCTCGGCCACCTCTGGGCTGAACCTCAGCGACTCGGTGTACGAACGCCTGCTCCGCGAGCGCATCATCTTCCTCGGCACACAGGTCGACGACGACATCGCCAACAAGCTCTGCGCGCAGATCCTGTTGCTGTCGGCGGAGGACCCCACGCGCGACATCTCGCTGTACATCAACTCGCCGGGTGGCTCGGTCACCGCGGGTATGGCGATCTACGACACGATGAAATACGCGGAGTGCGATGTGGCCACGTTCGCGATGGGCCTGGCTGCGTCGATGGGGCAGTTCCTCCTATCGGCCGGCACAAAGGGTAAGCGCTTCGCCCTGCCGCACGCGCGGATCATGATGCACCAGCCGTCTGCAGGGATCGGCGGTACTGCAAGTGATATCGCCATCATGGCCGAGCAGTTCGCGCACACCAAGCGTGAGATGGCAGAGCTGATCGCCGAGCACACCGGACAATCCGTCGAGCAGATCACCATCGACTCGGACCGCGACCGCTGGTTCACGGCGAATCAGGCACTCGAATACGGCTTCGTCGACCACGTTGTGGCCCGCGCCCAGCAGGCCGGTGGCACGTCGAACTAGTCCCGAGGCCCCCGACCCGCTCCACGTCCCACACATTCTTGGAGAAGCGATGACCAACATGTTCGATCCGCGCCAGCTCGGCGGCCAGGCCCCGAATTCACCGGCGAGCCGTTACATCCTCCCGTCGTTCATCGAGCACTCGAGCTACGGCGTCAAGGAATCCAACCCGTACAACAAGCTCTTCGAGGAACGCATCATCTTCCTGGGTGTCCAGGTCGACGACGCGTCCGCGAACGATGTCATGGCGCAGCTGCTCGTGCTCGAGTCGCTCGATCCCGACCGCGACATCACCATGTACATCAACTCGCCGGGTGGTTCGTTCACGTCGCTGATGGCGATCTACGACACCATGCAGTACGTGCGTGCCGACATCACCACCGTGTGCCTCGGCCAGGCGGCATCCGCCGCAGCCGTGCTGCTCGCGGCCGGTACCCCGGGTAAGCGGCTCGCGCTGCCGAACGCCCGCGTCCTCATCCATCAGCCCGCCACCGGCGGCATTCAGGGCCAGGTCTCCGACCTCGAGATCCAGGCCGCGGAGATCGAGCGCATGCGCCGTCTCATGGAGACGACGCTGGCGAAGCACACCGGCAAGGATCCCGAGCAGATCCGCAAGGACACCGATCGGGACAAGATCCTCACGGCAGCCGAAGCGGTCGAGTACGGTCTGATCGACAATGTGCTCGAGTACCGCAAGTTGTCCGCACAGGGATAGCCGCATCCGGCCCGGTCGAACGCTCCTGAGTGTGTTCGGCCGGGCCGTTGTGCGGGGTTCGAGTTGCTCCACGACCGGCACGCACAAATATGACCGGAAACGCGGAGAACCTGTCGACCCGCGTACCGGAGTCCGGGTACGGTCGTTCAAAGGGCCCGCTCCCCGGGCCGGCGCTCGTCGACGGACACGGGATCGGTTGCACGCACACGAGGAAGTAGGGACCTGACAGATGGCACGTATCGGTGACGGCGGGGATCTGCTCAAGTGCTCGTTCTGCGGAAAGAGCCAGAAGCAGGTCAAGAAGCTCATTGCGGGCCCCGGGGTTTACATCTGCGACGAGTGCATCGACCTCTGCAACGAGATCATCGAGGAGGAACTCGCCGAGACCAGCGAGGTCAAACTCGACGAGCTGCCCAAGCCGGCCGAGATCCGGGAATTCCTCGACAACTACGTCATCGGCCAGGATTCTGCGAAGCGGTCGCTCGCTGTGGCTGTCTACAACCACTACAAGCGCATCCAGGCCGGCGACAAGACACGCGACGCGCGCGGTGAGTCGGTCGAACTCGCCAAGTCGAACATTCTTCTGCTCGGCCCCACGGGCTGCGGCAAGACCTACCTCGCTCAGACTCTCGCGAAGATGCTCAACGTGCCCTTCGCGATCGCCGACGCCACCGCGCTCACCGAGGCCGGTTATGTCGGTGAGGACGTCGAGAACATCCTCCTCAAGCTGATCCAGGCCGCCGACTACGACGTCAAGCGGGCAGAGACCGGCATCATCTACATCGACGAGGTCGACAAGATCGCGCGTAAGAGCGAGAACCCGTCGATCACCCGCGACGTGTCGGGCGAGGGCGTCCAGCAGGCGCTGCTGAAGATCCTCGAGGGCACGCAGGCGTCGGTGCCCCCGCAGGGTGGCCGCAAGCATCCGCACCAGGAATTCATCCAGATCGACACGACGAACGTGCTGTTCATCGTTGCCGGTGCCTTCGCGGGCCTCGAGCGGATCGTCTCCGACCGCGTCGGAAAGCGTGGGATCGGATTCGGCGCCGAGGTGCGATCGAAGGCCGAGATCGACACCACCGATCATTTCGCCGATGTCATGCCCGAAGACCTGATCAAGTTCGGGCTCATTCCCGAGTTCATCGGCCGTCTGCCGATCGTCGCGTCGGTGACGAACCTCGACAAGGACTCGCTTGTCGAGATCCTCTCGGAGCCGAAGAATGCGCTCGTCAAGCAGTACGTGCGACTGTTCGAGATGGACGGCGTGGAACTCGAGTTCACCCGGGACGGACTCGAAGCCGTCGCCGACCAAGCGATCCTGCGCGGAACCGGGGCCCGCGGACTCCGGGCGATCATCGAAGAGGTCCTGCTGCCGGTGATGTACGACATCCCGAGCCGCGACGACGTCGAGAAGGTCGTCATCACCGCGGAGACCGTGACCGACAACGTGCTCCCGACCATCGTGCCGCGCAAGCCCGACCGCGAACGTCGCGAGAAGAGCGCCTGACCTCAGGATCGGCTGCGACGGCCGGCAAGACGTGCGAGGTCGCGGAGTATGCCGGGAGCCCGGCGCGCCATGGTCAGGACTGCGCGGTCGGAGAGGGTCGGGCGGGGCGGTGTCGCCGGGTGCGTAGGCCGGGTCCGGTTCGTCGCCGTGAACATCTGGACCTGGCCGGGGACGCCCTTCAGTCGATGGTTGCCCAGGTCCGTGAAATCGATGTCGGCGCCGATCGCGAGATCGCGCACCCGCTGTGAGCATCGGACCTGCCCTGGCCCGGCGGACGAGGCGATGCGGGCGCCGATGTGCACCGTCATCCCGGTCAACTCCGGGCCGGCGCGGGTGACCGTTCCGACGTGCACACCGGAACGGACCGACAACCCGAGAGTCGTCGTGGTCCGGATGATTCGATGTGCACAGTGGATGGCGGCCGCCGGACCGTCGAACACGCTCAGGGTTCCGTCACCCGCGATACCGACCAGTGTGCCCGCGCCCGCCTCGACCTCGACACGCACCAATCTGTCGTGCGCGGCCAGCAACGATGCGAAGTGAATGTCGCCGATCTGCGCGAGTAGGTCGGTCGAGCGGACGACATCGGTGAAGAGGATGGTGGCGAGGAACCGGTCCGCGTCGACCGGACGGATCGCACCGGTGGCAAGCTCCTCCACGTGGTCGAGCACCGGGATCAACGCCTCGCCCAGGGTTGCGCCGGCCGGGATGGGTGGCAGGTCGTGGAATCGGCCGTTCGGGATGAGTTCGGCGACCCGGCGGACGGCTTCTCGGGCGAACAGACTGTCCGGCTGATGCAACACTTCCGTCGGACATTGGATCGACGGCAATGCCCACGCGTAGTTCGCTCGGATCGCCCACTCGAGGTGTTGCTGTGCAGTTGACGGTGTGGCCGAACAGCGTTCGAGCAGAGCCATGATGCGGCGGTTGTGCGGAACATCGAGTGCAGGGTGCGCCAGGGACGTGAGGTCGCCGTGTCCCCAGCGGGCATATGCGCCCCGATATGAATCGACGAACCGGTCTCGTTGAGAGGCGGTCCACCCGGCCGGTGGGTCGTCGTCGGACACCAGGGTGTCGGACCAGGGTTCGGCGAGGATCAGCCCGGACACCCGGTCGGGACATCGGGCAGCGGCCAGAGCGACCGCTCCGCAAGTGCTGGACGCTCCGACCAGCGTGGCTTGCGCGACTTCAGCATCGTCGAGTACGGCGAGGACGTCGTCGGCCTGCTCCTCGAGCGTCGGGACGTGGTCGACGGGGTCGGACAGTCCGAATCCGCGGCGCTGGAAGAACAGCGAGCGCGCGAAGCTGGAGCAGCGTTCGAAGTTGTAGTGCAGATGAGGATCGGTCCACATCAGGTCCGGGTGCATCATGTCTTCGAAAAACCATGCCACCGGGTGTGGTCCCTCGCCGACGACCTGGTATGCCAGCGCGTGACCGTCGCGCTGGATGTACCGCGTCACAGGCGGGTCCATGGGACAACGATAGGGCCGCGAAGGGCGGAAAACGAGGTCACGAACTCTGTCGAGTTCGTGACCTCGTCCGTCGCAGTTCCGAGAACTACTCGATGTGGCCTGCGCACCATCCGTCGGACATGTCCTAACGCAGTTTGATGCTGCCGCCGTCGACCATCAGTGTCTGGCCCGTCATGTACGACGCGTCGTCGCTGGCGAGGAACACTGCGACACGTCCGATGTCGGATTCGGGGTCGCCGAACCGGTGCAGCGGGGGCTTGGCGAGCAGCACATCCTCGACGCCGGGGTTGGCCTCGATGTACGCCTGGACGCCTTCGGTCAAGGCCAACGGCGAGATGAGGTTGACATTGATGTTCTCGGGGCCCCATTCGTTCGCCGCGACCCGGCTGATCCCGCGGATCGCTTCCTTGGCCGCGGCGTAGGAGGTCTGCGTGACGTTGCCGTCGATGCCGGCTCCGGATGCGAAGTTGATCACCGAGCCCTGATTCGCGGCGAGTTGTGCATGTGCTGCCTGCATGAGCCACAAGGTCGGGTAGAAGCCCGTCCCGAACGACAGATCGAGCATCTCCTGCGTGGTCTCGAGCAGCGGTGCCTGCCGGGACGCATGAGCGTTGTTGACGAGTACGTCGACCTTGCCGAACTCCTGCACCGCGGCGTCCACGATCGCTGCGGCGCTCTCCTTCTCGGAGATGTCGGCATTGAGGAACTTGCCCGCGCCGCTGAGCTCGGCCTCGAGCGCGGCGCCCTTGGCATCGTCGATATCGACGAAGAGAACCCGCGCGCCTTCTTTGGTGAACGCCCTTACGATTCCGCGCCCGATACCGCCGGCCCCGCCGGTGACGATCGCGACCTTGTCTGCAAGCCTCATGCCGTGCTCCTTCGTGGTGGGGTGATCAGTCGATGGCGAGTGCAGCCTTTTCCAGTTCTGCCACGCTGTATGCAGCGTAGTTCTCGTACTGGCCCCGTCCGGTGAAATACGACGAGAGCTGCTGGTCGAGTTCCTCGACGGTGAATGCGGAACCTGCGGCGTCGAAACGGTTTTCGACCTTCGGAGACGCCATGAGCGCGACCATCTTGCCGTACACCACGAAGACCTGTCCGTTGATCTCGTGGGAGGCGGGGGAGGCCAGGTAGGAGACGAGCGTACCGACGCGCTCAGGTGCGAGGCCGTCGAGACCGGTGGTTGCGGAATCGGCGTCGCCGAAGGCCTCGGCGGTCATGGCAGTACGGGCGCGCGGGCAGATCGCGTTGGCTGTGACGCCGTACCGGGAGAGTCCTTGCGAGGTGGACAGCGTCAGTGCGGTGATACCGGCCTTGGCGGCCGAGTAGTTCGGTTGCCCGGCGGAACCGAACAGGAACGCCTCCGACGAGGTGTTGATGACGCGGCCGTACACGGGGCCGCCGGTTTCCTTGCTGGCTGCGCGCCAGTGGACGGCCGCGGCGTGGGAGGTCGCGGCGTGGCCCTTGAGGTGCACGCGAATCACGTCGTCCCAGTCGGATTCGGTGAGGTTGAAGATCATCTTGTCGCGGATGATGCCGGCATTGTTGACGAGGATGTCGAACGAGCCGAACGCCTTGACGGATTCGTCGACGAGACGGCCGCCCAGCGACCAGTCGGAGACGTCGCCGGTCACGGCAATCGCCTGCCCGCCTGCCGCGACGATCTCTTCCGCGACTACGTGTGCAGCGTCGCCCATGTCGTTGACGACGACTGCAGCGCCGGCGGCGGCCAGTGCGAGAGCCTCGGAGCGCCCGAGACCGGCCCCGGCACCCGTCACCACTGCGGTGCGGCCGGTCAGGCTGACAGATTCACCCATGGAAACTCTCCCGTGTTCGATCGGCTCGGTCCTCATGTGACGGATCCGAGCAAAATTAGTATTCATTCTAGTGTGCTGCGGGGGTGTTGTCGGAGCAGCCTGAAGTCTCGCTGTGTGGGAGTCGCCGACATATCGGACCGTGTTCCTGCTGACCAGGACGGCCGGGCGTGTGCGCGGTCGGCGGTGTCTACTCTCACCTCCGTCCGGAGCGTAGGAAGAGGTGAGCCATGCCGAGGATTGCAGAGGCGCGTGATGCGGCAGAGCCCAGTTCGGTGGAGCAGCGTGCGCGGCACGAACGGATTCTGAAGGCGGCCGCGCACCTCGGTGCAGGCAAGGACCTCGAGCGGGTCCAGATGCAGGAGGTTGCGAAGCTGGCGGGCGTCGCAGTCGGCACGCTCTACCGCTACTTCCCATCCAAGACGCATCTGTTCGTCGCGGTGATGGTCGACCAGATCGGACAGATGGGTATTCAGCTCTCGCGACGGTCCTCGACGCCGACGTCTCCATCGGACTCGGTCTGTGATGCGTTGCTGCAGGCGACGCGTGCGTTGCTGCGGACGCCGCTGCTCGCAACCGCAATGATCCAGTCCGCCGCCACGTCGAATGCCGCGATCATTCCCGACGTGGCCAAGATGGACAAGCAGTTCGATCGTCTGCTTCTCGATGCTGCAGGCATCGAGAAGCCGACGCTCCTCGAAGTGACTGTGCTGCGGCTGGTCGTGGCTTTGTGGTTCGGACTGGTGCAGTCGGCGCTCAATGGCCGCACGTCGATTCCGGAGATCGAGTCCGACCTGCGGGTTGCCTGCGACCGCCTGCTCGGTGATCTGAATGGGAGTCCTCGATACCGGGCGTAAGGCGCCCGATCTCGCGCGAGTGAACCACGTTTCCATCCACTGACCAGGTCGGTCCCGCTCGGTGAGACGGGGTGGATGCCGAAGTTTCTGCAGAACTAGAATAAATTCCAGTAGCAGGGCTTCACTTATCACCCATACTCCAGGGAGTGGCATGAACAACGTCGTCATCGTCGAGGCCGCGCGGACACCGATCGGTCGCCGTCGAGGTCAGCTTGCAGGGGTTCACCCCGCAGTGCTGCTCGGGGCAGCGCAGAAAGCCGTCCTGGACCGGACCGGACTGCCTGCCGACCAGGTCGGGCAGCTGGTCGGCGGCGCCGTGACCCAGGCGGGGGAGCAGTCCAACAACGTCACACGACAGGCATGGCTGCACGCCGGACTGCCGTACACCACCGCAGCGACCACCATCGACTGCGCGTGCGGTTCGTCGCAGCAGGCCGTACACATGGTTGCCGGTCTGATCGCATCCGGCCAGATGGACGCCGGAATCGGTTGTGGCGTCGAGGTGATGAGCCGGGTGTTCCTCGGGCAGGCCAACGCGCCCGGAACGGGAAACCCCTACCCGGACGACTGGACGATCGATATGGGAGACCAGTTCACCTCCGCCGAGCGGATCGCACAGCTACGCGGCATCAAGCGTGAAGACGTCGACGCACTCGGCCTCGAGTCGCAGCGACGCGCAGCACAGGCATGGGCCGAGGGTCGCTTCGATCGCGAGATCGTCCCGGTCCAGGCCCCCGTCGTCACCAAGGAAGGTGAGCCCACCGGTGAGATCGCGACCGTCACCCGCGACGGCGGCCTCCGCGAGACGACCGCCGAAGGTTTGGCCGGTCTGAAGCCTGTCATCGAGAATGGCATTCACACCGCCGGAAACTCGTCGCAGGTCAGTGACGGTGCTGCCGCAGTGCTCCTGATGAGCGAGGACAAGGCCCGCGAGGCAGGCTTGCGTCCGCGGGCTCGCATCCTCGCATCCACCCTGGTCGGATCAGACCCGTACTACCACCTCGACGGCCCGGTCGCTTCGACTCAGGCAGTACTCGAACGCACCGGAATGTCGTTGTCGGACATCGACATCGTCGAGATCAACGAAGCCTTCGCCTCTGTCGTGCTGTCGTGGGCCCAGGTGCACGGCGCAGACATGAGCAAGGTCAACGTCAACGGTGGCGCGATCGCGCTCGGCCATCCGGTCGGCTCCACCGGGTCGCGGCTGATCACCAGCGCTCTCCACGAGCTCGAGCGCTCCAACCGTTCGACCGCGCTGGTCACGATGTGCGCGGGTGGCGCGTTGTCCACCGCGACCATCATCGAGCGCATCTGACTCGGCCCTAGGCGACCGAAAACTTCTCTGACAAAGGACCCTTCATGACCCTGGGATTGAGTGACGACGATCGCGACATCCGCGATTCCGTCCGCGGCTGGGCCGCGCGACACGCCACACCGGAAGTGATCCGCGAGGCGGTCGAAGCGAAATCGGAGGCCCGCCCGTCGTATTGGTCCTCGTTTGCCGAACTCGGCATGCTGGGACTGCACCTACCCGAGGAGTTCGGGGGCGCAGACTGCGGACTGCTCGAAACTGCCATCGTGGCCGAGGAACTCGGACGAGCGATGGTGCCCGGGCCGTTCCTGCCGACCGTGGTGGTATCCGCAGTCCTTCATGCGGCCGGGCGAACCGAGGCGCTCACCGGCCTGGCCGACGGCTCGTTGTTCGGTGGCGTGACACTGCAGCCCGGTGATCTGCGGATCGTTCGGGACGGAGACGCGATCATGTTGACGGGAACGTCGAGCTCCGTCCTCGGCGGTCAGGTGGCGGACATCTTCCTGCTCGCTGCGGACGACGCAGGCGAGCCGGCGTTCGTCGTCGTCGACCGCGACCGGGTCGGCGTGGTCGATCTGCCCAGTCATGACGTGGTGCGACGCAACGCGGAGATCTGCGTGGACGGACTTGCCCTCGCCGAGAGTGACGTCCTGACTCTGGACTCGCAGCGCGTCGTCGACATTGCCGTCACGCTGTTCGCGGCGGAGACCGCAGGGCTCGCAGACTGGGCCACCACGACTGCTGCCGAATACGCCCGCGTCCGTCGGCAGTTCGGCCGAGTGATCGGTCAGTTCCAGGGCGTCAAGCACACCGTTGCGCGGATGCTGAGTCTCACCGAACAGGCTCGCGTCACAGCGTGGGACGCTGCCCGCGCGCTCGGGGAGGACGGGGCTGCCGAGGAGGCTTCGCTCGCCGTCGCGGTGGCCGCGGCGACCGCTCTCGACGCGGGATTCCAGGTCACGAGAACCTGCATCCAGGTCTTGGGTGGCATCGGCTACACCTGGGAGCACGACGCGCACCTCTACATGCGACGTGCACAGTCCTTGCGAATCCTGTCGGGTTCCACCGCATCATGGAAGCGTCGGGTCGCGGGTCTCACGCTCGACGGCACCCGCCGGGTCTTGAGCATCGACCTGCCGCCGGAGGCCGAACAGATCCGCGCCGACATTCGCGCCGAACTGGAACCCGCCAAGACGCTCGAGAGTGCCGCGCAGACGTCGTATCTGGCCGAGAAGGGCTACACCACACCGCATCTGCCCGCGCCGTGGGGCAAGACGGCGGATGCGGTCACTCAGCTCGTCATCGCAGAAGAGCTGCGCAGCGCCGAGCTGAAGCCGCACGACATGATCATCGGCAACTGGGTGGTGCCGACGCTGATCGCACACGGCAACGAGGACCAGCTCGCCCGGTTCCTTCCCGGGTCGCTGTGCGGCGACATCGTCTGGTGCCAGCTGTTCTCCGAGCCCGGCGCGGGATCCGACCTCGCCGGCTTGTCCACCAAGGCCGTCAAGGTCGACGGCGGTTGGAAGCTGCAGGGCCAGAAGGTGTGGACGTCGATGGCCCGTGTCGCGGACTGGGGTATCTGCCTGGCACGCACCGACGCCGACGCACCCAAACACAAGGGCCTGTCCTACTTCCTGATCGACATCAGGAACTCCGAGGGACTCGACATCCGTCCGCTGCGCGAGATCACCGGCGACGCGCTGTTCAACGAAGTCTTCTTCGATGACGTGTTCGTGCCCGACGAATGTCTCGTCGGCGAGCCCGGTGACGGCTGGAAGCTGGCCCGCACCACCCTCGCCAACGAGCGGGTGTCGCTGTCGAACGACTCCTCTCTCGGCTCCGGCGGCGAGGCGCTACTGAAGCTGGCTGCGACGATCCCGGGTGGCCTGGATGCCGAACAGCTCACCGTCCTCGGATCGGTCCTGTGCGACGCCCAGTCCGGTGGGCTGATGGGTCTGCGCACCACGCTGCGCTCGCTCACCGGCGCGCAGCCGGGTGCCGAGTCGTCGATTGCCAAACTCCTGGGTGTCGAGCACATCCAGCAGGTGTGGGAGGTTGCGATGGAATGGTCGGGCCCGACGTCGCTGCGCTCCGAGGAGGATCGCTGGTCGATCACCCAGCAGTTCCTGAACTCGCAGAACCTGTCGATTGCCGGCGGTACGACGAATGTCCAGCTCAACATCATCGGTGAGCGGATCCTCGGCTTGCCGCGCGACCCCGAACCCGGAAAGTGACTGCTCATGCCGATCGATGTGAATGCCGCGCTGTCGGCCGAGCCCACCGTCCGTGAGGCCGTCTGGACCGAGCGTGATGTGATCCTCTACCACCTGGGTCTGGGCGCGGGTGCCGACTCTCTTGATCCCGCGGAGCTGCGGTGGGTCTACGAGAAGAACCTGCAGGTGACACCCACCTTCGCGATGGTCGCCGGACAAGGGATTTCGGCTGGTGCTGCGACGCCGGCCGCGATGAACCTGCCCGGCATCGACATCGACCTGCGCAAGATCCTGCACGGCGGTCAGTCGCTGACACTCCACGCGCCGATCCCGGGGTCGGGTACTGCGACGATCTCGTCGCGGGTGTCCGACGTGTGGGACAAGGGCAAGGCCGCAGTGATCGTGCTCGAACAGTCGGCACACGGTGCTGACGGGAGTCCACTGTGGACGTCCGCGATGCAGATCTGGGCACGTGGTGAAGGCGGCTTCGGCGGCGAGTCGGGCCCGGAGCCGGCGGGTTCGGCGCCCGAGCGCGAGGCCGACGACGTCATCGTGTCGCCGACCACGGCCGCGCAGGCATTGGTATATCGACTCAGTGCCGACATGAACCCGCTGCACGCCGATCCGGCGTTCGCGAAGATGGCCGGATTCGATCGGCCGATCCTGCACGGGCTCGCCTCGTACGGCGTCGTGTGCAAGGCAGTCGTCGACGGAGTGCTCGATGGGGATCCGACCCGTGTGAAGTCGTTCTCGGTGCGGTTCGCCGGGTCGCTGTACCCGGGAGAGACCATCGAGACCTCGGTGTGGCGCGACGGCACCACGCTCACCCTGCTGGCGACCTGCCCCGAGCGGGACGGACAGCCGGTGCTCACCCACGCGACCATGGAGCTCCGATGAGAGTCGACCCCGCTACACACCCCACTGTCGGTAACGCGCCCGACGGCACGATCCTGACCTCCGCGCCCCAGGATTCTGCGATGGATCGGGCCACCGCTGCCGCGCGACGCGTGGTCGACGCTCTGCTGCGTACAGATCCCGCCAATGCGAACCTCGAGCGGGTCGCCGAGGAGCTCGACAGCGTCGCCGCGCATCTCGAAGAACACGCTCCCGAGGTGCAGGCACGGCTGATCGACATGTGGCACGGTGAGGGCGTCACCCGGCACGACCCGGTCACCGGGCCGGAGAATGCACTGGCCCCGCCGCTCGTTCTCGCCGGTCGTGACAACGGGTGGGTCGAAGGCGTCGTCGAGTTGACGTTCCCGTACCAGGGTCCTCCCGGACACGTCCACGGTGGTGTTGCTGCGCTGTTGATCGATCACACATTGGGTGTCGCGAACGCGTGGGCAGGACGAAGCGGTGCCACCGCGCAACTCAATGTCCGGTACCACCGTCCGACGCCGTTGTTCGAGCCGCTGACGGTGCGTGGCCGGCTGGTCGAGCAGGATGGTCGGAAGATCAACACGGTCGGTGAGATCACGACGGCCGACGGCACGGTGTGTGTGTCGGTCGAGGCGCTCTTCATCGACAAGACGGTTCCTCGTCCTCGCTGAGGACACGACCGACGCACATCACCGATAGCTGGAAGAGGGCAACATGGGGAAGCTGGACGGACGGGTAGCGATCGTCACAGGCGCCGGAATGGGCATCGGCCGAGGAGTTGCGGGTGCGTTCGCGCGTGAAGGTGCGAGGGTCGTCGTTGCCGATGTCGACGAGACGGCGGGAGTCGACACCGCGAAATGGCTCACCGACGAGTGGGGTGTGCAGGCGACCTTCGTGCGCACCGATGTCACCGACCGCGACCAGGTGCATGCGATGGTCGATACCGCCACCGACGAGTTCGGGCGACTCGACATTCTGGTGAACAACGCGTGGCGGCCCCTGGGCTACGCGCGGTTCGAGAAGACCGCTGAGGAGAACATGCGGGCGGGCTTCGATATGGGCGTGATGTCGGCGTTCTGGGCGATGCAGCGCGCATACCCGGCGCTCGCGGAGCACGGCACCGGTCGAGTGATCAACATGTGCAGCCTCAATGGCGTCAACGCTCACATGTACTCGGTGTACTACAACGCTGCCAAGGAGGCGCTGCGCAGCATGACCCGCACTGCAGCGCGGGAATGGGCGCCGAAGCACGTGTGCTGCAACGTGATCTGTCCCGGGGCGGCGAGTGCGGCCTACAAACGGGTTGCTGAGGCGAACCCTCAGATGGCTGCGGCGCAGGAGGCCGCCAATCCGATGGGTCGTATCGGCGATCCACTCGAGGATATCGGTACCGTCGCTGCGTTCCTGGCGAGCGACGATTCCCGCTACCTGACCGGAAACACCCTCTTCGTCGACGGTGGTAGCCATATCAACGGCGTCCAGTGGGCGCCGAACGTCGACTGATCGGTCGACCGAAGTTCCGATGCTCGATCTGCCCGGTCACGACCGCGGCAGGTCGAGCATTCCTCGTGCTATCTGCAGGACCTCCGCTTCGAACGATGCCGGATCGGGTGCGTCACCGATCTCGTCGGCACGCTCGTAGGAGGAGAACGCTCCGATGACGAACCGCACCATCAGACTCACTCTGCGTCGCGCGTCCACCTCCGGGAGATCGAGTCGATCCGCGATGTCGAGTAGAAGAGTCGACAGGACGTCGAGCGCGTCGTTCGACGGATAGTAATCGGCTTGTGCCGTACCCGGTCCCGGCTTCGACAGAATGTCGAGCGGCGCTGTGGTCAGCCACTGCTCGTTGAATCGTGCCCAATAGCTCGGCCGGGTCCGCGCAACCTGTGCTGCGAGCGGGTGTACGTAGGCGTGCACGAGCCGTTCGAGGCCGGGGCGACCGTCGAGTCCTGCTGCGGCGACCAACGCCGCGCGCTCGGCGTTCATTCGTGGCGCATGCCGGGACCAGATCTCGTCGAGGAGTCCGTGCCACGAGCCGAAATGGTACGTGATGGCCGAATTGTTCCGGTGTCCGGCCTCTTTGACCACTTCGCGTGCGGCCACCCCGTGGATACCGCGGTGCGCGATGAGCCGCTCTGCGGCGTCCAGTAGGGCGAGACGGCCCGTTGACATGGTCATCCAACCACTGTACTAAGAACATCGACTTCAGAATTAATAAGTTCTTCTTAACGGAGGTTCCATGAAGACCTTCCCGTCCCGGCATGCTGCCGCGGCACTCGCATTTGCTTCGGTGCTCGGAGCCGGAGCGTGTTCGAACCCACCTCCGGAGTCGGTCGATTCCGGAGCCGCCGCGCCCGGTTCGCTGATCACCGACCGCCCGATCACTACCGCAGCGGCGCTCCCCAGCGCTCAGCGCACCGAACTGATCACCTACCTGTCCGAAGGTGCTGACGGGCGTCCGGCGTTGGTCTCGGGCACCGTCGCGATCCCGAAGGGTGAGGCACCGGAAAGCGGATGGCCGGTGATCAGCTGGGCCCACGGCACGACCGGCGTCGGCGACGCGTGTGCTCCATCTGCGGACACAGTAGGCGGCCCCGCGCATTCCTACGTCGAACGGACCACGGACATGCTCGACCGATGGGTCGCGGACGGCTACGCGGTGGTCCAGACCGACTACGAAGGCCTCGGCACCCCGGGTGAACACCCGTACATGAACGGGGACAGCGCCGCCAACGCCGTCGTCGACATCGTGCGTGCGGCGCGAGAACTGGAACCGGCCGTCGGCACCAGTTGGGTCGCGATGGGGCACAGCCAGGGCGGACAGGCCGCGCTGTACGCCGCAGCGGTCGCCCCCGACCGCGCCCCCGAACTCGACCTCGCAGGAGTCGTGTCGATGGCTCCGGGCAGCCGCACCAGCGACACGGCCGCCTATTTCGCCGGCGGCGGCCCGGGGATCGAGGCGGCGGTGCCGTTCCTGCCCGTGTTGTTGATCGGCGCCGAAGCAGCTCAGCCGGAGTTGAGCGCCGACGCCATGCTCACCGACGCCTCGCGCGTATTGCTCACCGCTGCGCGCACCGGATGCATGGATGACGTGCGGGCAGCGGCTGCGACGGTCCCTGTCGATCAGGTCTTGGCGCCCGACGCGGACCTCGAGGGATTGGCCGCGTACTACCGGACCCAGGAGCCGGGCGAGCTCACACCCACCGTCCCCACGTTCGTGGTGCAGGGAACCGAGGATGTGCTGGTGAGTCGTCCGCTCACCGACCAGCTCACCGAGGATCTCTGTGCGAACGGCTCGGACGTGACCTACCAGGTCTACGAGGGCGCCGACCACCGCGCAGTCCTCGAGGACTCCTTCGACGACGTGCGTGCCTTCGCCGAAGGGGCGCTCGCTGGCGAGGCTCCCGAAACGACATGCAGCTGAACGGAGTCCGTCAGAGCACCGAGCCGGTGTAGACGTTCATCGAGTTGTCGCGCAGAAAGCCGATCAAGGTCAGGCCCGACTCCTCGGCGAGGTCGACGGCGAGCGACGACGGCGCCGACACCGCCCCGAGCACGGGTACACCGGCCATCACGGCTTTCTGCACGAGCTCGAATGACGCGCGCCCGCTGACGACGAGGACGCTCTCGGAGAGCGGCACTCTCCCTTCCGACAGTGCCCATCCGAGCACCTTGTCGACAGCGTTGTGCCGGCCCACGTCCTCGCGCAGCTGCAGGAGCGACCCGTCGATCGTGAACAGCGCGGCGGCGTGCAGGCCGCCGGTGGACTGGAACACCTTCTGCTGCTGACGCATCAGACGGGGAAGCTCCGACATCGTGCGCGCGAGGACCTCGACATCGCCGCGCAGCGGGAAACGGGTGCGTGTGCGCACCTGCTCGAGCGACTCCTTGCCACACACCCCACATGCCGAGGTGGTGAGGAAGTTCCGCGCCCCGGCACCGTCGGGTACTTCGACGCCGGGGGCGAGCTGGACGTCGAGCACGTTGTAGGTGTTCGCGCCCGTCTCGTCGACGCCGTCGCAGTACCGCGCGATCGCGATGTCGTCCCGGTTGTCGATGATTCCCTCCGCGAGCAGGAATCCGTGTGCCAGTTCCACATCGTGGCCGGGCGTGCGCATCGTGACGGTCAACGCCCGTCCGTTCAGCCGGATCTCGAGGGGTTCCTCGACCGCGAGCGTGTCGGGGCGCCGGATCACACGGTCCGCGGTGACACGCAGGACCGCTCGGCGGGTCGTCACACGTCCCACTACGAATCCATCATTGCTGCAGGTTCGAGCCGCACGGTGATCGCCTTCGATGCCGGAGTATTGGACCTCTTCGCAACATGGTCCAGCGGCACGAGGGGATTGGTCTCGGGGTAGTAGGCCGCCGCGTTGCCCTTCGGAGTGTTGTAGGCGACGACCCGGAAGTCGCGGACGCGGCGTTCTTCGAGCGCGCCCTCGGGGCCAGTGAATTCGGAGACGATGTCGACGAGATCGCCGTCGCGGAATCCGAGATCGGTGATGTCGTCGGGGCTGATGAAGATGACCTTGCGGCCGCCCTTCACGCCGCGGTAGCGGTCGTCGAGCCCGTAGATCGTGGTGTTGTACTGGTCGTGACTCCGCATCGTCTGCAGGATGAGTCTGCCCTCGGGTGTGGGAACCCATTCGAGGTCGTTGACCGAGAAGTTCGCCCGCCCGGTCGCCGTGTGGAATTCGCGAGCGTCGCGCGGGGGGTGCGGGAGTTCGAAGCCGTCGGGCTGCCGCACCCGGCTGTTGTACTCCGCGAACCCCGGTACCACGCGACCGATTGCATCGCGGATGCGGTCGTAATCAGCTTCGAACTGCCCCCAGGGCACCGAGTGATCAGCACCGAGCAGGGTGCGAGCGAGCTGGCACACGATGGCGACTTCGCTGCGCAGATGTTCGGACACCGGCTTCAGTCGTCCTCGGGAAAGATGGACCATCGACATCGAATCCTCGACGGAAACCTCCTGCTTCCCAGTCGACTGGAGGTCGAGGTCGGTGCGGCCGAGGGTGGGGAGGATGAGTGCGGTTCTTCCGTGGACCACGTGGCTGCGGTTGAGTTTCGTCGAGACCTGCACCGTCAGTGCGCAGTTGCGTAAAGCGATCTCGGTGGCTGCGGTGTCGGGTGTGGCCGAGACGAAATTGCCGCCCATTGCCATGAACACCGACGCCTGCCCGTCGCGCATCGAACGGATGGAGTCGACGGTGTCGAAACCGTGCTTGCGCGGAGCCTCGATACCGAATTCGGTGTCCAATGCTGCCAAGAACGATTCGGGCATCTTCTCCCAGATGCCCATCGTGCGGTCGCCCTGGACGTTGGAATGGCCACGCACGGGACATACCCCGGCGCCGCGCTTACCGATCATTCCGCGGGCAAGCAGTATGTTCACAGCCTCGGCGATCGTGGCGACGGCATGGGTGTGCTGGGTGAGCCCCATGGCCCAGCAGATCACGGTCCGCTGTGACGCGATCAGTTCGGCTGCGGTGTCCCGTAACTGGTCGAGGGTCAAGCCGGTTGCTTCGACCACGGTGTCGAGATCGACGTTGCGCACGTGAGTTTCGTAATCGTCGAAACCTGCGCAGTGCGTGTCGACGAATGCGCGGTCGATCACCGTGCCGGGGGCAACGTCCTCGGCCTCGAACAGCAGCCTTCCGAGTCCTTGGAACAGCGCCATGTCTCCGCCGAGGCGGATCTGGAGGAACTCGTCGGCGATATCCACGCCGCGGCCGACCACTCCCGAGACCTTCTGTGGGTCCTTGAACCGCTTGAGGCCTGCCTCGGGAAGGGGATTGATCGCGATGATCCGAGCCCCGTTCGCCTTGGCTTTCTCGAGGGTCGAAAGCATGCGCGGATGGTTCGTTCCCGGATTCTGGCCGGCGATGAGGATGAGATCGGCGGCTTCGACGTCGGGCACCGACACCGAACCCTTACCGATCCCGATCGAGTCGGTCAGTGCGGTGCCCGACGACTCGTGACACATGTTCGAGCAGTCCGGCATGTTATTCGTGCCGAAACTGCGGATCAACAACTGGTACAGGAACGCGGCTTCGTTACTCGTCCGACCCGAGGTGTAGAACACGGCCTGATCGGGTGACGGTAATTCCGTCAGATGATCGGCAATCACCCGGTAGGCGTCGTCCCATTCGATCGGTTCGTAGTGATCAGCGCCCGCACGCAGCACCATCGGGTGAGTGATACGGCCCTGTTGTCCGAGCCAATAGTCGGTCTTGGTGGCGAGCTCGTCGGCGGAGTGCTGTGCGAAGAACGCGGGTGTCACCGTCCGCAGGGTGGCTTCCTCTGCGACCGCCTTCGCCCCGTTCTCACAGAACTCCGCAGGTTTGCGATGCCCGGGGGTCTCGGGCCATGCGCAGCCTGGACAGTCGAAGCCGTGACGCTGGTTGAGTCGGGTCAACGTCTTTGCTGTGCGGATCGCGCCCATCTGCTCGTATGCGCGCTCCAGTGAGACGAGGACCGCGGGGACACCCGCGGCGTAGTCCTTGGCGGGAGACACCTCGAGATCGGACTCGTCGATATCCGCTTCGGGACCGTGTCGCATCATTCCTCCATAGTGGCCCGCGACACGGCGTTGGGCCAATCGATCGGTGGGACCCGTACGACTACGGTACGAGGATGGCCCTTGCTGTCAGACGCGCCGAACAGGCAGATATCGAAGCAGTCGCGTCCGTGTTCGCAGACGCCTTCTTCGACGACCCGTTGATGTCGTGGATGTTCCCCGACGAGGAGAGCCGCATCCGTCGATTGTCACGATTCTTCGCGGCCGAGGTTCGCCACCATATGCTCGCGCTCGGCGGCACAGAGATCGCCGAACTCGACGGGCGTGTCGGTGGTGCGGCGATGTGGGCTCCGCCGGATCGATGGCGCGCGCCGATGGGTGCGACGCTGCGGATGATGCCGGGGCTGATGCGGGCCCTCGGCCGGCACGCCGCACGGGGTCGAGCGGTGGATGATGCACTCGAAGCCGCACATCCCGAGGAGTCGCACTGGTACCTGTCGACGATCGGAACGGCGTCCCATGCGCGGGGCGCGGGATGCGGCACGGCGTTGCTGAAGTCTCGGCTCGATCGGATCGATGCCGAGCACGCGCCCGCATACCTCGAATCCAGCAAGGAAGAGAACGTTCCGTACTACGAGCGGTTCGGTTTCACCGTCACCGGTGAGATCCGCATCCCGCGCGGAGGTCCGACGCTGTCGGCGATGTGGCGCGAGCCGCAGTGACGAGGGCGCGGTAGCGACCGGAGGGAGGAAAGTCGTTGTCGAACGTTTTCGGACCGACTATCGGCGTTGCGGGCGTACGGTGAGAACACACTGCGCCGAAGTCAGGAGTCGTCGTGCCGAAGCTGGAGATCAAGCGCAAGTCCGAGCTCTCCCGAAAAGAAGTGTCCGATCGCCTCATCGCACTCGGACAGGCCCTCGCCGGCGGCTCCGAGGTGGAACTGGGTTCGGGTGGTGACTCGATCGAAATCGTCGTCGCCGATCGCGTCCGGTGGGAGCTCGAGATAGAGGTCGACGGCGACGAGATCGAAATAGAGATCGAGATCAGCTGGCGCGACGATCCGTCCTCGGAATCGACGTCCGATTCGCACACAGAATCGGCCACAACGCCACCGGCCAAGGCGACGCGTCGTGGGAGGCCGCGTAAGAGCGCAGCCGATTGATCGGTGAACGTGATCAAGCCCTTGCTGGACAGGATCCGATCGAATCTGTAGTCATCCCCGCCCGATTGCGCCCACCCGCGTCGGAGGAGGGGCGCAATCGGGAGTATTCGTTCGGCGCTACGCCATCTCCGGGACGTGCAGGTGCGCGATAGCGAGTTCGAACCCGCAGGTGTCGAGCACCTGGGCGCCCGCCTCGCGAACCCCTGCGTCCCGAATGCTGTCGACCCGTTCCCTGTTGTGTTCCATCGCCTCGGCGCTGTCGAACGTCAGCGACGACACCCCGCGGCCGGAGGCACGGTCGAACATGAGTGCGGCGCTGCAGAACCCGTCGAGTTCCTCCATCGCGGGTAGCCCGGCCATCTTCCACACGTCGATGCCGCGGTCGATGTGTGCCGGCTCGGTCTTGAACCACGTGACGCGGCAGCAGGCCCCGCGCTCGGAATGATGGTCGCGGTGCATGACCGCGATCTCCCACCGCGAGACTTCCGTGGTGCCGTGGAAGGTCTCGGCTGCGTCGGTACGCAACGTCTGTACCGGTCCTTCGCTGGCACGTAGCGACTCCTCGTCCCGCCACGAACTGGTCGCGATACACCGGCCGGAGCTGCGATCGATCAGTAGGGACATTCCGAGACAGCCTTCGATATCCGTGAGCGCAGGCATCACGGTGTCGCGTACCTGCTTGATTCCGACGTCGATGTACGACGGATGTGCATTGATGGTGGTCGAACGTGCGAACATGATCGGCACCCTTCTGCTCAGGGCGGCGCCGACACGGCGTCGCCGGTCGTATTCCATATTTCACACTGCACCTCCTCCCCGTCGAAGGCAATGGGCATCGCTCAGTGGGTCGCCATCTCCACCTTGCGACGCTCGGCCTCGGGTACGCCGCCACCGCGCGGCAGGTCGATCCGGAGATCACGCAGGGTGCCGGTGAATGAGAACCTCCCCTTGCGGGCGATCTCCTCCGTGACCGGGCTTCCCCGGTCGACGCCGATATCGAGCTGCTCGTTCATGGAGAAGATCGCCCGCACGGTACGTTCGACCGGGCCTTGTGCAACGACCACATCGTCGACACGCAGGAAAGCGTTGCCGCCCTTGCCTATTCCTCCTCCCTCGTATTCGAAGTGAAGCGAAACCGCACTCCTGCCGGGCGGTAGCGGCTTCGGGGAACGCACGAACGTGTGCTCACGGCCGCAGAAGTTGTAGCAGAACACCGGTTTCGAATCGAGAACATAGAAGGCGAACCCGCCGAACCGGCCGCCGATCCCGGCGAGCATCCCTTCACAGGGCGAGCCATCACTGTCGATCCGTGCGGTCAAGGTGAAGGACTTGTTGAAGAATGACGGTGCCGCTTTCTCCACAAGTCCTTGGATGTGCGGGTACAGGGTGATGCTCGAGCGACCGTCGAACGGGTGCGGCGGGCGAGAGTCTCGCGTGTGACGTTCCACTGTGCGGTCGTCGAGTGGCAGCACTTGATATCGGGCGGCTTCGACGAGGAACAGCTGCTTCAACCGTTCGAGAATGTCCGGATACTCGGAGGCGAGGTCGCGCGCCTGCGACCAGTCCGTTTTCGTGTCGTACAGTTCCCACCGATCTTCGTCGAGGCTCGGCAGTTCCGCACCGGCAGTCGCCATGAGCCATGGAGCCCGATGTGCGGTGACCGCGGTCCATCCTTCGTTATAGATACCCCGATTCCCGAAGATCTCGAAATATTGGGTGACGTGGCGGTCTTCGGCCTCGGGAGCATCGAACGAGTAGTTCATTGCGACACCCTCCATCGGCATCTGCGCGACTCCGTCGACCGTATGGGGCGTCGGAACACCCGCGGCCTCGAGGATCGTCGGGGTGAGGTCGACGCAATGATGCCACTGGTGGCGCAACCCACCCGACTCCGCGATGCCGTCCGGCCATCGCACGATCAGTCCGTTGCGGGTGCCGCCGTAGTGCGACGCGACCTGTTTTGCCCATTGGTAGGGGGTGTCGAGTGCCAGCGCCCACGCCGCGGGGTAGTGGGGATAGCTCGAGGGGGTGCCCAACTCGTCGAACCGGTCGATGACCTCGCGGGTGGTGCTTTCGTATCCGTTGAGGCCCGCGAGATAGTTGAACGACCCTTCCATTCCGCCCTCGGCGGATGCGCCGTTGTCGCCGAGCATGTACACCACGAGAGTGTTGTCGAGAACCTCCATTTCTTCGAGCCGGTCGACCAGACGGCCGACCTGGTCGTCGGTGTGTTCGAGAAAGGCCGCATACAACTCCATCAGCCGCGCGGAAGCCCGGCGTTGTTCTTCGTCCAGCGATTCCCAGTGCGGCAGGCCGGGGGCCCACGGCGCGAGGACGGTCTCGTCCGGTACGACGCCCAATCGCTTCTGTCGCTCCAAGGTGATCTCGCGTTGCCGGTCCCAACCATGATCGAACTCGCCTCGGTACTTGTCGAGGTACTCCTCGGGTATCTGCAGCGGCGCATGGCACGCACCGAACGGCAGATAGCAGAACCATGGCTTGTCCGAATCGATCGCGTCCACACCTTCGATCCACGCGAGCGCGCGGTCCACGAGGTCCTCCGACAGGTGGTATCCCTCTTCCGGGCTACGCGGCGGTTCGACAACCGTGAAGTCTTCGTAGAGCACGGGGCTGAACTGATCCGATTCGGCGCCGAGGAATCCGTAGAACTTGTCGAAGCCTTCTCGGCACGGCCACCGGTCGAACGGTCCCGCCGGAGTGATCTCCCACGCCGGCGTCTGATGCATCTTGCCGAACGCGCCGGTCGCGTACCCGTTCCCCTGAAGGATGCGTGCCACCGTCGCCGCCGATGCGGGACGTGTTCCGTTGTATCCAGGGGCAGCCCCGGCCATTTCGGAAATCACCCCCATCCCGACCGAATGGTGGTTACGGCCGGTGAGTGTCGCGGCGCGGGTCGGGGAACACAGTGCTGTCGTGTGGAATCTCGTGTATTTGAGCCCGTCGTCCGCGAGTCGCTCCGCTGTCGGTGTGCGGCATGGGCCGCCGAACGCCGATGCCGCACCGAATCCGACGTCGTCGATCATGATGAGAAGGATGTTGGGTGCCCCCTGCGGGGGCCGCACTGGTGCACTGCGGTGGAACGGACGGCTCTGGCTGCGGTAATCGACAGCAGCGGAAGGCTGCGGCGAGTGGGTGACGATCGGAAGCGAATGGCGATCCATATGCGAACTCCTTCGGACGTGACGGGTGCAGGTGATTCGGTGACGGTGATCACACACGTTCGTGGCGATGAACCACCGCGGTCTCCTCTGGTCGCATACCGCCGGTAGCCGGCGAACGGCCGTGCTTCATCAGCAGTGCAATGACCACGCCGAGAGCACCGACGAGCGCAGCGGACCCGAATCCGTACACGAATGCCGAGTCCGTGTACACCACGGAACGGCTTCCCGAGCCTGCGCCGCTGACATGGCCGGCCATCACCACGCCCGTCACCGTGACAGCAACCGACGACGTCAACTGCATTCCGACCCCGGCAATCGTGGATCCCACGCCGCTGTGCTCGGAAGGAAGGGCATCCTGCACGAGATTCGCGTTGGACGAGTGCAGGAATCCGACAGCGACACCGGCCAACGCGCTGATCAGGACGACTTGTCCCAGTGATGTCGGCAGTCTGGAACCGAGGAACATGACGAATACGAACAGCACACCGGAGGCAAGCAGAACCTGTCGCGGGCCGAACTTCTTGGCGCAGAACCCGCCCAGAGGGCCGGCGACCATTGCACAAATTCCGAGTGCACATGTCCACAGCGCATACATGGTGGCTGTCAGGCCCGCTCCGTAGGCGACGCCGGGAACTCCTGCCGGGGTCTGGAGCAGCGTCGGCATCATCAGAGCGTGCGCGTTCATCATGTATCCCACACAGGCGACCGCCAGGACGGTCGGTCCGAACCTGCGGCCGAAGAGGATGGAGAAGTCGATGAGTGGATGTACGGCGGTGCGTTGACGCACGACGAACAATGCCAGCATCAGCACGCCCGTCGCCAGGAGCGCCACAGTCGTGGCGGACGACCACCCCCAAGCGGAGCCCTTACTGATTCCTACGAGCAGCACCGCCACGCCGGGACCGAGTAGAACCGTGCCCGGATAGTCGACCGGACGATCGGCCCGCACCGGACTTTCCGGCACCACCACGGCGTACAGCGGAATCAGCGCGACCACGTAGACCGCCAAGAACCAGAACACCGAACGGAAACCGAAGCCGTCGATGAGCCATCCCGCGATGAACGGACCGGCGACAGCCGACATTCCTATTCCCGTCGCGACCACGCCCAACGCGATCGGAACGAAGTCACGCGGCATGACGTCGCGCACGAGACTGTAGGACAGCGCCACGATACCCACCAGCGCGCCCTGTGCCGCACGGCCGACGAGCATGAGCTCGAAGGACGGTGCGATGGCGGAGATGAGACTACCGAGTACGAACACGCATGCCAGCGCCATGATGACACGCTTCTTGCCGACCTTGTCGGAGATCTTTCCGATCAGGGGCATGAGGGTTGCACCCGCGAGGGTCACGATCGAGATCACCCATGCCACATCGAGTGTCCGGAACTCTTCGGCGATGTGCGGCACAGCCGGATACACCATCAGAATTTCGAAGGTGGCGATCTCCGAGAACAGAATGATGACGCCGAGGATGGCAAACAGTTGCCGTCTCGACGCGCCGGCGGTCGGAGGGGTCGGAACATGCACCAGAATTGTCCTTTGTTCGAGCGAGGCGAGGCGAGGACGAGGACGAGTACGGCAAGCAGGCCGTGTCGGGCGACTGCCCACATGCGGGAGAGATACGGACGCCGAGCCGGCATCACGGGTATCGGATCGTGACGCTAATCACGAACTCCCGAACCGTAGCAGGCATGTCCCGCTGAGCGGGACCGGTGGGGCGCGGTGTCGGCCGAAGTGTCGGCGCACTCTCCGACTGCATCCAAAATGACTACGGGCCAGCAAATCCAGAGAATTAAGGCAGTGTCTTGACGACGCGTATCGCGTTGCATACGGTGGCCGTATGTCATCGGCAGTCGATTCACGTCAAGCCCTGCTCGAAGCGGCCGAGCAGTTGTATGCCGCACACGGCCTCGAGGGTGTGTCGATGCGCGACATCGCATCTGCTGCAGGACACCGCAACAACTCGGCCGTGCAATACCATTTCGGAAACCGAGAAGGATTGCTGTTGGCGATCTTCCGATTTCGTATGCACGCCATCAATGAAGTTCGGCGCGCCTACCTCGACCGTGTCGAGTCGTCGGACGGAGAACCTGAGATCCGCGCCCTCGTCGAAGCCGAAATCCGGCCTCTCACCGAGTTTCTCGCGGACGCACCCGCCGGAAGCTACTATGCGCGTTTCCTTGCGCGCGTCTCCCCGTCCGTGGATTTCACATCGCCCGAACTCACTGAGGTTCAAGACGCCGGTAGGGAAATTGTCCAGCGTCTCATCGACGCGCTGTCCCACCTTCCCCGTCGCGTCGCTCTCGCTCGAATCGACCTGATGTTCAACATGATCATCTCCGCGCTCGCGCTGATCGAACAGCGCCGAGCTGAAGGACTTCCCCAACTCGCGAGCTTCGACGACACCGTCGGCCACCTGATCGATATGGCAGTGGGTGCATTGCTCGCAGAACGGACAGGAGCACCATGACCAACGCAATCTCGTCCAGAACAGTGGAAATCGGCGACCACACAATAGAATTCGGTCCTCGTGTTCTTCGTCGCACGGTCGGTGGAAACGTGACCGAGCCCTACGAGACCCTCCGCCTGGAACCGCTGACGCCGTACATCGGAGCCACTGTCACCGGAGTCGATCTCCGCGACCCCGCCGCGGAACAGATCGATGAGCTGCGACGTGCACTGCTGGAATGGAAGGTGCTCTTCTTCCGCGAGCAGAACATCACACCCGCGCAACACCGCGACTTCGCCGGTAACTGGGGCCAACTCGAAGTGCACCCCTTTCTCCCTCAGGGTGAGGTGCCGGAGGTCGTGCACTTCGAGAGAAGCCAGGACGATCCCGGAACCGAGAACATCTGGCACGTCGACGTCACCTGGCAGCAGTGCCCGCCGTTGGGTTCGGTCCTTCGAGCGCTCGAGGTTCCGCCGGCGGGCGGCGACACGTTGTGGGCAGACATGGGCAATGCCTACGACTGCCTTTCTGACGAGGTCAAGGGTCGAATCGATGCTCTGACCGCGGTACACGATTTCGTCCCGTCGTTCGGTCGCGGTATGACTCCCGATCGGCTCGAGGAGATGCGGGCGACCTACCCGCCGGTTTCTCATCCGATCGTGCGGATCCACCCCGAGACGGGACGGAGGACGTTGTTCGTGAACAGCCTCTTCACCACGCACATACCGGATCTCGACCCAGCGGAAGGGCAGCAGCTTCTGCGTCATCTGTTCGACCAGGTGAAGGTTCCGGATTTCCAATGTCGATTCCGCTGGCAACCCGATTCCATTGCGTTCTGGGACAACCGAGCCACACAGCATTACGCCACCAGCGACTACTTTCCCCATCGCCGGGTGATGGAGAGAGTCGCCATCGTCGGTGACGTCCCGCGCTGACCTACCGTGCCGAACGCTGAAATGATGGCAACGTGAACTCTGTGACGCGACGGACCGCACCGAAGAACATGGTGTGGATCCCCGGCAACACGTTCTGGATGGGTTCCGACGAGTTCTATCCCGAAGAACGGCCGGTCCATCAGAAGCACGTCGACGGTTTCTTCATCGACACGCACCCTGTGACGGTCGCCGAGTTTCGCCGGTTCGTCAAGAGCACCGGGTATGTCACCACTGCGGAGACGACGCCCGAGGAGGCGGACTATCCCGGCGCCGATCCGGCGCTGTTGGTGCCGGGTTCCCTCGTGTTCACTCCACCACCCGGGCCGGTACCGCTCGACGACTATCTCAGGTGGTGGACGTGGACGCCCGGAGCCGACTGGCGCCATCCGGAGGGTCCTGGTAGCAATCTCGCAGGGCGGGAGCGGCATCCGGTCACACACGTCTCGTACTTCGATGCGCTCGCCTACGCGCACTGGGCAGGCAAGGACCTCCCCACAGAGGTGGAATGGGAGTTCGCGGCACGAGGCGGTCTCGATCGTGCGCGGTTCGTCTGGGGCGATGAATTCACTCCACGGGGCAGGCACCTGGCAAACACGTGGCAGGGAAGCTTTCCGTGGGAGAACAGGGCCGAGGACGGGTTCGTCGGAACCTCGCCGGTGGGATCCTTCCGTGTCAACGGATATGGCCTGTCGGACATGGCCGGAAATGTGTGGGAGTGGACCGCCGACATTTTCACTCCTGACCACGCAACGGGCTATCGGGACATCGCCCCTGCTCGCGCGTGTTGCACCCCGGCGAACCCTCGTAGCGACGTGGGGGAGGAGCAGATGCCCTATCCGGTGCGGGTGATCAAGGGTGGATCGCATTTGTGTGCGCCCAACTACTGCCTTCGATATCGACCCGCTGCGAGGCAGGGCGAAAGTGTCGAAACCTCGACGTGCCACATCGGATTCCGTTGCATTGTCCGTCCGTCGAAGGACCGTGGCCGATTCCCTCCGGCCCCTACGGCCATGTCGGTCCGATCCCGAGCTACGCGCCCTGCCAGACCGTGTCGAACGGCGTGTGCGCCGACACGCGACCCTTGATGCCGTTCGTGACGAAATCCTTTGCGGCCTTGACTGCCTCGGCGACGTCAGTGCCCTTCGCGAGCTCGGCGGTGATGGCAGCCGCCAGCGTGCACCCGGCGCCGGACACCCGTTCGTTGCCGACCTTCGGCGCGGTCAAGAGGGTGACGTTCTCGCCGTCGAACAACACATCGACAGCTTCGTCGCCGGGCAACTCCACGCCGCCCTTCGCCACGACGTACTTCGGGCCGAGATCGTGGATGCGGCGCGCCGCCTCGGTCAGATCCTCGACGGACTCGATGGAGTCCATCCCCGACAACATCTGAGCTTCGAAGAGGTTCGGAGTGATCACCGTCGCGTGGGGCAGGATCTGCTGGCGCAACGCGTTGTCGGTGTCGAGCGCGGCACCCGGTTCCTGGCCCTTGCAGATCAGAACCGGATCGAGCACCACGTGCCGCCAGCGGGATTTGCCCAGCCCGTCGGCGACGACGTCGATGGTCGCAGGTGTGCCGAGCATGCCGATCTTCACGACGTCCAGGTCGTGCGCGGAGGTGGCGGCCTCGATCTGATCGGCGATGACCTCGGCGGGCACCGGGAAGAAGCGGTGTCCCCAGTCGTTCTTCGGATCGAACGAGACGATGCACGTCGCTGTGCCGACGCCGTACACACCGAGCTGCTGGAACGTCTTGAGATCGACCTGCAGGCCGGCGCCACCGGTCGCTTCCGACCCGGCGATGGTATATGCGAGATCGACCACTGTGCGTTCTCCGTTCGATAGCGGGGAGACGAAACCCGAACTGTTTCGTCGACCGACCAGGTTACAACCGGTGGCCGGACGCCCGCCGATCGCGTCACTCAGGGCGTCCGAAGCGTATCCCCCGGGGTTATCTGCTGACGAGCTGAGACGCCACCGCGGTGCCTGCGGCGACGACACCGACTGCCGGCCAGGCACCGATCTGCTTCGCCAGAGGATGGGAGGCGCCGAACGCGCCCACGTAGGTGGCGACGAGTGCGGCGGTGCGAGCAGGACCGCTCGTACGCGCCCAATGCGTCCCGCACACGGCACCGACGACACCGAGCACGGCGCCGCCGAGCGGACGGTTACCGGTCCGGCGTGCGACAGCGTAGCCGCCGACGAGCCCGCCCGCGGCGAGGGCGGACACGGCGGTCTTGTTCAGTGCCATGAGATCTCTCCTTCTGGTTGCTTGTCCGGCTTCCTCCTCGAGGTAGCCCGACTGCGAATCTGTCCACCGCCACGATCGTCACCATGTCGGCCGACCCGATCGAACCACGTGAGCCGTGCCGGACTCCTCGGACGCGCTCTAAGGTTCTGGGCATGACGGCCTTCGACGACCTCGACGACTACCTTGCGCTACCGCGTGCCACGAGGCTCGTGATGGCGCCCGATGGCGCCCGGCTGGTGCTCGCGCAATCGACCCTCGACGACGCGGCCACGTCGTTCGTCGGTGCGCTGTGGGAGATCGACCCGGTGGGCACCGAACCCGCCCGCCGGCTGACACACGGGGACAGTGGGGAGTCGAACCCGACGTTCACCGCGACCGGCGATCTGCTGTTCACCGCAGTTCGCGGAGGTGACGACGAGCCGGCATCGCTGTGGCGTCTCCCCACCGCAGGTGGTGAAGCCGAGCAGGTGATCGCGCGAAAGGGTGGTGTCGCAGGGGTGCATTCCGCTACCCACGCAGACCGGATCGTGCTCGCCGCGAACGTGCTCGGTCACAGCGACACCGACGACGAACGCGTCCGCTCTGCACGCAAGGACCGCAAGGTCTCGGCCGTGATGCACACCGGCTATCCGGTGCGGTACTGGGACCGCGATCTCGGCCCGGACCGCCCACACCTGCTCACCGTCGGTAATGACGGCGAGCTCACCGACCTGACGCCCGGCGTCCGGAGTTCGTTGCGCAACGCACAACTCGACGTCGTTGCGGACGGCTCGTTTGCCGCGTCGACCTGGGTTGTGGCCGGGCCGCTCGCCTCCCGACGCACGACGCTCGTGCGGATCGACCTGACCACCGGACTGCGCACCCCGCTCGTCGACGACGAGACCGGCGACACGACCCACCCGACGCTGTCGCCGGACGGGACCAGGCTCGCGTACCTGCACGAAGAGCTGAGCGATCCGGACACACCGCCGCGGATCACCCTGCGTGTACTCGACATCCTCGACGGAATCACCACCGTCGAAGCACGCGACTGGGATCGTCGACCCACCTCGATCGCGTGGCTGCCTGACGATGCAGGTCTCATCGTGACCGCCGACGAGAACGGCCGCGCGCCGATCTTCGTGTTGTGGTTCGGAACCGATCGCCCCGAGAAGCTCACCGGCGACGACGCCGCATACACCGACGTGTCCGTCGCCCCCGACGGCTCCGCGCTGTATGCGCTGCGCGCGTCGTACGAGGCGCCGCCCCATCCCGTCCGTGTCGCGCTGACCGGCCCCGATGCCGGAACGGTGACACCGCTCCGGGCACCCGCGGCGCTACCGGTTCTACCCGGACATCTCGTCGACATCGTCGCCACGGCCGACGACGGGACTCGCGTGCGCGGCTGGCTTGCCCTCCCGGACACCGCTACAGCAGATACCCCGGCGCCGCTGCTGCTGTGGATCCACGGCGGGCCGCTCAGCAGCTGGAACACATGGTCGTGGCGGTGGAACCCGTGGCTGCTGGTCGCGCGCGGCTACGCCGTGATGCTGCCCGACCCGGCGCTCTCGACCGGATATGGCGACGACTTCATTCGCCGCGGATGGGGCCGATGGGGCAAGGAGCCCTACACCGATCTCATGGCGATCACCGACGCCGTAGAGGCCCGCGCCGACATCGACGCCGAGCGCACCGCCGCGATGGGTGGATCCTTCGGTGGCTACATGGCAAATTGGGCGGCGGGGCACACCGACCGCTTCCGGGCGATCGTGACGCACGCGAGCCTGTGGGCCCTGGATCAGTTCGTACCGACCACCGACGTCGCGTGGTACTGGCAGCGCGAGATGACCCCCGAGATGGCCGTCGAGAACTCACCGCACCTGTTCGTCGCCGACATCGTCACGCCGATGCTCGTCATCCACGGAGACAAGGACTACCGTGTCCCGATCGGGGAAGCGCTGCGCCTCTGGTACGAGCTGCTCAACGAATCAGGTCTGCCCGCCGAGGACGACGGAACCACAGTCCATCGTTTCCTGTACTTCCCGAGTGAGAACCATTGGGTGCTCAACCCGCAACACGCCAAAGTCTGGTACCAGGCAGTCGAGGCGTTCCTGTCCGAACACGTTCTCGGCACTCCGATCGAACTTCCGGAGATCCTCGGGTGAGTCGGGGAGGCATTCCCGGGCCGTGTCCTGGTGATTTGGGTCATCCGCTTACGATTGTCGGGTGACCAGTGCGCCAGAGAACTCGCAGAATCCTGCCGATGCCCTTCCCAAGAGCTGGGACCCCAGCGCAGTAGAAGGCGATCTGTATCAGGGCTGGGTCGACGCCGGGTATTTCGAGGCCGACCCGGCGAGCGACAAGCCCGGGTACTCGATCGTGTTGCCGCCCCCGAATGTCACCGGCAGCCTGCACATGGGCCACGCGCTCGACCACACCCTGATGGATGCGCTCACACGCCGTAAGCGTATGCAGGGCTTCGAAGTGCTGTGGCTGCCCGGCATGGATCACGCCGGCATCGCGACGCAGACCGTCGTCGAGAAGCAACTCGCCGCCGACGGAAAGAAGAAGGAAGACTTCGGTCGCGAGCTGTTCATCGACAAGGTGTGGGACTGGAAGCGCGAGTCCGGCGGCACCATCCAGGGGCAGATGCGGCGCATCGGCGACGGCGTCGACTGGTCTCGCGACCGCTTCACCATGGACGACGGCCTGTCCCGCGCTGTCCAGACCATCTTCAAGCGGATGTACGACGACGGCCTGATCTACCGCGCCGAGCGGCTCGTGAACTGGTCGCCCGTGCTGCAGACCGCGATCTCCGACATCGAGGTCAAGTTCGAAGAGGTCGAGGGCGAACTCGTCTCCCTGCGCTACGGCTCCCTCGAGGACGACGAACCTCACGTCATCGTCGCGACCACCCGAGTCGAGACGATGCTCGGCGACACCGCCGTCGCGGTTCATCCCGATGACGAGCGCTACAAGCACCTCCTGGGCACGACCCTGGAGCATCCGATCACCGGCCGGCAGATCCCTGTCATCGCCGACGAGTACGTCGACCCCGAATTCGGCACCGGCGCCGTGAAGATCACCCCGGCGCACGACCCCAATGACTTCGAGATGGGCCTGCGCCACAACCTGCCGATGCCCACGATCATGGACAAGACCGGCAGGATTGCCGACTCGGGCACCCGATTCGACGGTATGGACCGCTTCGAGGCCCGCGTCAAGATCCGCGAGGAGCTTGCCGAGCAGGGCCGCGTCGTGGCCGAGAAGCGCCCCTACCTGCACAGCGTCGGACACTCGGAACGCTCCGGCGAGACCATCGAGCCGCGACTGTCGATGCAGTGGTGGGTCAAGGTCGACACCCTCGCCAAGGCGGCCGGTGACGCCGTGCGCGGCGGCGACATGGTGATCCACCCGAAGAGCCAGGAGCCACGCTGGTTCGACTGGATCGACAACATGCACGACTGGTGCATCTCTCGTCAGCTGTGGTGGGGTCACCGCATCCCCATCTGGTACGGGCCCGACGGCGAGGTCGCCTGCTTCGGTCCCGACGAGACCGCCCCCGAGGGTTGGGAGCAGGACCCCGACGTGCTCGACACCTGGTTCTCCTCCGGGTTGTGGCCGTTCTCCACCATGGGTTGGCCGGCGAAGACCCCCGAGCTCGACAAGTTCTATCCCACCAGCGTTCTCGTCACCGGTTACGACATCCTGTTCTTCTGGGTCGCCCGCATGATGATGTTCGGTACCTACGTCTCCGGCGACGAGGCACTCGACGGCGGTGAGGCCGGAACGGTTCCGTTCAAGGACCTGTTCCTGCATGGCCTCGTCCGCGACCAGTTCGGCAAGAAGATGTCGAAGTCGCGCGGCAACGGAATCGACCCCCTCGACTGGGTCGACCGCTTCGGCGCCGACGCCCTGCGCTTCACACTTGCGCGCGGCGCGAACCCCGGCAGCGACCTCGCCGTCGGTGAAGACCACGCCCAGTCGTCGCGGAACTTCGCGAACAAGCTGTTCAACGCTACGAAGTTTGCGCTCATGAACGGCGCGGTCATCGGGGAACTGCCTGCCCGCGACGCCCTCACCGACGCTGACCGCTGGATCCTCGACCGGCTCGAGCAGGTGCGCGCCGAGGTCGACGAGGCATTCGACCGCTACGAGTTCTCCAAGGCGTGCGAGGCGCTCTACCACTTCGCGTGGGACGAGGTGTGCGACTGGTATCTCGAGCTCGCGAAGGTGCAGCTCGCCGAGGGCAGCGCATACGTCGACGGCACCAAGACCGTCCTCGGGACCGTTCTCGATGCACTGCTGCGCCTGCTGCACCCGGTGATCCCGTTCGTCACCGAGACCTTGTGGAAGGTGTTGACCGGTGGTGAGTCCCTGGTGATCGCCGAGTGGCCGGCGGCATCCGGTGTCGCGGCCGACGCCGATTCCTCGCGCCGTATCGAGGATCTGCAGAAGCTCACCACCGAGATCCGCCGATTCCGCAGCGACCAGGGACTCAAGCCGTCGCAGAAGGTCGCGGCACGTCTCGTGAGTATCGACTCGGCGGACCTCGAAGCCCAGGTTCCGGCTGTGCAGGCGCTCGCCCGGCTCACCCCTCCCGAGGACGGATTCGACGCGTCCGCCTCGATCGAGGTGCGCCTCAGTCGCGCCACTGTCACCGTCGAGCTCGACACTTCGGGCACGATCGACATCGGCGCGGAGATCGCGCGTCTGCGCAAGGACCTCACGACGGCCGAGAAGGAACTTGCCGGTACGACGGCCAAGCTCGGCAACGAGGCCTTCCTGTCGAAGGCGCCGGCCCCGGTCGTGGAGAAGATCACGAGCCGAAAGCAGATCGCCGAAGAAGAGATCGCCCGCATCACCGCGCGGCTGAAGGAGCTGGGACAGGCGTGAGTGCCGACAACGCGGGACCGTTCGAGAGGCCTGGGGTACCGTCCCCGGTCGACCTCGCGGAGCTTGCCCTGGTCGAGGCCGAACTCGACAAGCGGTGGCCCGAGACGAAGATCGAGCCGTCACTGACACGGATCTCCGCGTTGATGGACATCCTCGGTTCGCCGCAGCACAATTACCCGTCGATCCACGTCGCGGGGACGAACGGCAAGACGTCGGTGACGCGGATGATCGATGCGCTCCTGACCCGCATGCAGCACCGGACGGGACGTACGACCAGCCCGCACTTGCAGATCGCCACCGAGCGGATCAGTGTCGACGGTGCCCCCATCTCTCCGCGCACCTACGTCGACACCTACCGCGACATCGAGCCGTACGTGCAGATGGTCGACGTGCAATCGGAGGCCGCGGGCGGCCCGAAGATGAGTAAGTTCGAGGTCACCACCGCAATGGCGTTCGCGGCATTCGCCGACACACCTGTCGATGTCGCCATCGTCGAGGTCGGACTCGGCGGACGCTGGGACGCGACGAATGTCGTCACCGGCCAGGTCGCCGTGATCACCCCGATCGGTATCGACCACACCGGGTATCTCGGTGAGACGCTCACCGAGATCGCGGGGGAGAAGGCCGGGATCATCAAGAAGGCCCCCGAGGACGAGCTCGTCCCCCGCGACACCGTCGCGATCATCGCGCAGCAGGAGCCCGAGGCGATGGATGTGCTGCTGCGGCAGGCCGTCGAGGCCGATGCCGCGGTTGCCCGTCAGGGTTCGGAATTCGCAGTGGTGCGTCGCGCCGTCGCTATCGGCGGTCAGCAGCTGGACCTGCAGGGATTGAGCGGGTTGTACACCGATATCTTCCTGCCCCTCCACGGTGAACACCAGGCGTTGAACGCCTCGCTCGCGCTTGCCGCCGTCGAAGCGTTCTTCGGCGCGGGGCCGGACAAACAGCTCGAGGTGGAGACCGTGCGCGCAGCATTCGCGTCGGTGGTCAACCCGGGTCGCCTCGAGCGGGTGCGTAACGCCCCGACGGTGTTCCTCGACGCTGCCCACAATCCGCACGGTGCCAAGGCACTCGCCACGGCACTCGCGGACGAGTTCGACTTCCGCAAGCTCGTCGGCGTGGTCAGCGTGATGGCCGACAAGGACGTGGCAGGACTCATCGAGGCACTCGAACCGGTCTTCGACGAGATCGTCGTCACCCACAATGGTTCGCCGCGGGCCATGGACATCGACGACCTCGCGAATGTTGCGGTCGCTCGTTTCGGAGACGAACGCGTCGTCACCGCTGCGACCCTGGCCGACGCGATCGAGACCGCGATCGCGATCGCGGAGGAGGTCGGCGAGCAGGGCGAAGCCGTATCGGGTGCCGGTGTCGTCGTGACCGGCTCGGTCGTGACTGCCGGAGCGGCGCGCACACTTTTCGGAAAGGACCCTGCGTGAGCAGCGATAACCCTACGTCAGGCGACAACGCCGAGACTCCCGACGGCAACACGGCGGGGGAGGGCAGTGCCGAGACCTCGAAGTTTCAGGGCTCGGAGTTCCTCCCACCGACGACCGACCCGTGGAAGGGATTCCGCGGGGTCATGGCCGGCACACTCGTGCTCGAGGCGATCGTCGTGCTGTTGGTACTCCCGGTGATCGCGACGCTCGGCGGCGGACTGACGGCCGTGTCCACCGGATGCGTCGTGGGGCTCGCAGTGTTGATGTTCCTCGGTGCGGGCGTCCAAGGCCGGTCGTGGGCGATCCCGTTCAACATCGCCCTGCAGGTTCTGACGGTGCTCGGTTTCTTCATCGACCTCGCATTCGGTGCGATCGGTGTCCTGTTCTGCGTTGTCTGGGCGTACCTCCTCTACCTGCGTAAAGACATCAAGGAGCGTGAACAGCGGGGTCTGCTTCCCGGCCAGCGAGGCTGAACCACTACGCTGGCTCCGTGACTGAGCGGACCCTGGTACTCATCAAGCCCGACGGCGTCGCCCGCCGTCATGTCGGAGAAATCCTGTCGCGCATCGAGCGCAAGGGACTGAACATAGCTGCTCTCGAACTGCGCACCGCCACCGAGGACATCGCGGCGGCGCACTACGCGGAGCACGAAGGCAAGCCCTTCTACCCGGGACTGCTCGAGTTCATCACCGGCGGCCCACTGGTCGCCGCGGTGCTCGAAGGGCCCCGCGCGATCGCCGCGTTCCGCCAGCTTGCAGGCGGCACCGACCCTGTCGAGAAGGCCGTCCCGGGTTCGATCCGTGGCGATCTCGGACTCGAAGCCGGGGAAAACCTCGTCCACGGATCGGACTCCGTCGAATCCGCAGAGCGAGAGATCGCGTTGTGGTTCCCCGCACTCGCCTCCGTGTAGGCCTTCGGCTCTTCTGAACGTGCTCGGCGGCGCCCTTCGGGGCGCCGTTGGCGTATCTGTGCATGCCTGTGTGGGATACTGAGGAAGGTTGTACCGCACGAGCCCGCGCGGAACGACCGAAGACATCACGGATCGATGCCCGACATCGCTGTGGCCGAGGAACGCAGGAGATACCTCGCTCGGCCGCACGCTGGATGCACCGGCGCTCGATCTGCGATCAAGCCAGGCACCGCTCGGCCGTGCAGTGAAAACGGGCACTGGACGACCGAGTGATGCGAGACCCGAAGAACTCGCGCTCACTGCGCGAGTACACAAGCAGCGCCCCCGTGTGGCCGCTCACATCGCCTTTTCGCGGTGATGGACGCGCCCGGGGGTCTTAGGAGACTTACGTGGCCGATCAAGAGCCGCAGGAGAACAATTCAACCGAGGCGAATGCCCTGAACCTGCCCGCGAAGATCCGCGTGCATGCTCTTGCCAAGCTTCTCGGATTGACCAGCAAGCAGGTGATGGCGAAGGCCGCCGAGCTCGGCACCGAGCTACGCAGCGCCCACTCGACGCTGCCCCGCGAGGCCGCAGAGGACCTGCACGCAGCGTTGAGTAGTCCGACCGAACAGGCCCCACAGGCGCAGGTGCCGGTCGAGACCGAGGCCGCCGAGGCACCGGAGGTTGTCGAGACACCAGCAGTCGACGAGTACCCAGCCGTCGAAGAGACCTCTGCCGCCGACGAGGCGCCCGCGGGCACCACCCTCGAGCTCGACGACACGAAGGTCGCCGCAGCCACCGAGTCCGTTGCCGCGACTTCCGTGGGTGGACCGACCGGACTGTTCACCTCCCTCGAGGAGGCCACACCGCTGTTCGAGATGCCCGAACCCGCGCCCGGCCGGTCGACCGAGCAGGTCGCCGCACCGCTGTTCCTCCAGCCCGAGGCTCCCTCGGCCGAGGAGGAAGGCGAAACCCGTCCACGCCGCCGTCGCGCCCGTCGTGGCACTGCCGGCCCGGCGGCCGAAGAGGCTGCTACGCCCATCGAAGCCACCACCGACACCGCGGCGGAGACCGAGGCGACCGCCGAGTCGACGGAGTCCGCTCCGGCCGAGGATCGCGACGAGCAGGACGAGCATCCCCGTCGTCGTCGCCGTGGTCGCCGTGGCCGTGGACGTGGCCGCGGCGACAGCGCCGAGAACGAGCAGCACGACGACGAGTCCGCCGAGCAGCCCGACCGTGAGAAGTCGGACCAGGCGAAGCCCGGTGACTCCGAGAGTGGGGGCACCGAGGAGACCGCCGCTCCGGCGGCGGAGACCACCACGGACGAGACCGTTGCGGAAGACGGTGCGGAGGACAGCACGTCGGAGGAGTCCGAGGACGCCTCGGGAGACGACACCCAGGGCGACGGCGCGTCGCGTCGTCGTCGACGTCGTCGTCGGCGCCGCGGTACCGGCGATACCGCCGAGACCGCCTCTGAAGACGATCCGCCCAACACCGTCGTCCACGAGCGGGAACCGCGGACCAAGGCGCGTGCCGTGAAGGACGAGGTCCAGGGCATCAGCGGGTCGACCCGCCTCGAAGCCAAGCGTCAGCGTCGACGCGATGGTCGCGAGGCCGGACGACGGCGCCCGCCGATCCTCACCGAGTCGGAGTTCCTCGCCCGCCGCGAGTCGGTCGAGCGCGTCATGGTCGTCCGCGAGAAGGTCGACGGACCGCACGTCGGCATGACCCAAGTGGCCGTGCTCGAGGACGGCATCCTCGTCGAACACTTCGTGACCAGCGCCGGATCGGCCTCGATGGTCGGCAATATCTACATCGGCCGGGTCCAGAACGTGCTTCCCTCGATGGAGGCCGCGTTCATCGACATCGGCCGCGGCCGCAACGGCGTGCTCTATGCCGGTGAGGTGAATTGGGAAGCGGCAGGTCTCGGTGGCCAGTCCCGCAAGATCGAGCAGGCCCTCAAGCCGGGCGACCAGGTGGTCGTGCAGGTCAGCAAGGATCCGGTCGGTCACAAGGGCGCACGCCTGACCACGCAGATCAGCCTTGCCGGACGATTCCTCGTGTACGTGCCGGGCGGCTCGTCGACAGGTATCAGCCGTAAGTTGCCCGACACCGAACGCAAGCGTCTCAAGGACATCCTCCGCGAGATCGTCCCGGCCGATGCCGGCGTGATCATCCGCACCGCCGCGGAAGGCGTCAGCGAGGACGAACTCGCCCGCGATGTCGCGCGCCTGCAGTCGCAGTGGGAAGCCGTCCGCGAACAGGCCGACAAGGTGCAGTCCGACGGATCGGGCCAGCCGAAGGCGCTGTACGAGGAGCCGGACCTGCTCGTGAAGGTCGTCCGCGACCTGTTCAACGAGGACTTCTCCAAGCTGGTCATCGAAGGTGAGAAGGCCTGGAACACCGTTGAGAGCTACATCCGTACGGTTGCGCCCGACCTGCTTCCGCGGGTGGAGCGTTACCGGTCGGAGTCGTCGGTCGACGTCTTCGGTGCGCACCGGATCGATGAGCAGCTCGCGAAGGCACTGGACCGCAAGGTGTGGCTGCCGTCGGGCGGGACCCTCGTCATCGACCGCACCGAGGCGATGACCGTGGTCGACGTCAACACCGGCAAGTTCACCGGAGCGGGCGGAAACCTCGAGGAGACCGTCACCCGCAACAACCTCGAAGCTGCCGAGGAGGTTGTGCGTCAGATGCGCTTGCGCGACATCGGCGGCATGATCGTGGTCGACTTCATCGACATGGTGCTCGAATCCAACCGCGATCTCGTGCTGCGTCGGCTCACCGAGGCACTCGGACGTGACCGCACCCGGCATCAGGTCTCGGAGGTGACGTCGCTCGGCCTGGTGCAGATGACGCGTAAGCGTCTCGGGACCGGGCTCGTCGAGGCGTTCTCCACGACGTGTGAGCATTGCCAGGGACGCGGCATCATCGTGCACTCCGAGCCGATCGAGTCGAAGCCCGCCGAGGACTCCGGGCGTTCGTCGCAAGGCGGAGGGTCTCGTCGCAAGCGTGGTCGTGACAAGAGCAACCAGCAGGCGGATCCTGTGGCCGAGCCCGCCGCTGCGGCCCCGACGCCCGCTCCCGACCCGGAGGAAGCCGCGAAGCGTGCAGCGCATCCGGTGGCGCTGGCGATGGCTGCACACCACACGCACGACGACACCGAAACGACTGCAGAGTCGACTCCGGACGCCGACAAGGTCGCCGTCGAGGTGGTCGCGGATGTTGTGGTCGCGGAGAAGCCGGACGTCGAAACGAAGCCGGATGAGCCGTCCGAGGCCTCCGGCAGGCCCGTGGCCGATCTCACAGAGAAGTCGGAGGCTCCCGCCGAGCCCGAACGCACCGAGCGGCCCGAGCCTGTGAAGGCCGAGCCCGAGAAGGTCGCGCAGCCCGAGAAGGTCGCGCAGCCCGAGCACACGATGCCCGCGGCCGAGCAGACCGAGCCGGCTCCGCGCCGTCGGCGTGCCCGCAGGGTGTCGCGGGCAGCGGCGGCACCGGTCGACAACGATGCAGGTGAACCCCGGGTGTTCGTGGTGTCGGTGCCTACGCCCGAGGCCACACCGGAGCCTGCTGCGCCGAAGCCGGCAGCGCCGTCGGACGACGGAGCAACCGCGGTGGAGATCGTTCGACGACCGCGTCGTCGTCGCGCTGCGGGACGTCCTGCGGGTCCGCCTGTCGACGCCGAGGTGTGACCCGCTGACGCCGGGTCGCCGCGCGGCGACCCGGCGTCAGCCACACCTGGTTTGACCCTGGTAGTCACCTTCCCGTAATCTTGCACAGTCGCTACTCGGCGATACAGCCCAGCTGCGCCTGGATTCAGGAAGTCGGCGGGACCCGAGTCAGCAGCCACACCAGACCAGTCGTGTCGCACACTGTGACGCGAGCACGTTCGAAGAAGCAAGGGGTAGCCGTCCGATGGCAACGTACGCGATCGTCAAGACCGGCGGTAAGCAGTACAAGGTCGCTGAGGGCGATCTCGTCAAGGTCGAGAAGATCGAGGGTGAGCCCGGCACGGCTGTCTCGCTTGCTCCGGTCCTCGTCGTCGACGGGTCCGCGCTGACCACCGACAGCGATGCGCTGGCCAAGGTTTCGGTCACCGCCGAGATCGTCGAGCACACCAAGGGTCCGAAGATCCGCATCCACAAGTTCAAGAACAAGACCGGGTACCACAAGCGCCAGGGCCACCGTCAGAAGCTGACGGTCGTCAAGGTCACCGGTATCAAGTAACTCGAACTTCGGCTTCCAACCCCAGGAGGGTTCGTCATGGCACACAAGAAGGGCGCATCCAGCTCCCGTAACGGTCGCGATTCGAACGCACAGCGACTCGGCGTCAAGCGTTTCGGCGGTCAGTCCGTCAACGCCGGCGAGATCATCGTGCGTCAGCGTGGCACCCACTTCCACCCGGGCGTGAACGTGGGACGCGGCGGCGACGACACGCTGTTCGCTCTCGAGGCCGGTGCTGTCGAGTTCGGCAGCAAGCGTGGTCGCAAGACCGTCAACATCGTCCCCGTCACGGCAGACGCCTGAGTCAGCCGTCCGATAAGGACACCGCGAGAGCCTTCTCGCGACATACTCCCAATAGGGGCGGGACAGGGTCGCACACCCTGACCCGCCCCTATTGCTTGTTTCATCGGTAGTTTCGTTCGGAGAGAGGTCCACCATGTCCCGCTTCATCGACCGGGTAGTGCTGCACGTCAGCGCCGGCAAGGGTGGCAACGGCTGCGCCTCTGTCCACCGAGAGAAGTTCAAACCCCTCGGCGGTCCCGACGGCGGTAACGGGGGTAGCGGCGGCGACGTCATCCTCGAGGTCGACGAAGGCGTGCACACTCTGCTCGACTTCCACTTCCATCAGCATGCCGCGGCAAAGAACGGTGCTCAGGGCGCCGGTGGCAACCGCGAGGGAGCCAACGGATCCGATCTCGTACTGAAAGTGCCCGAGGGCACGGTGATCCTGGACAAGGACGGCCGCGTACTCGCCGACCTGGTCGGCGCGGGGACCCAGTACATTGCTGCGAACGGCGGCAGAGGTGGGCTCGGCAATGCCGCGCTCGCCTCGCGCGCGCGCAAAGCGCCCGGCTTCGCGCTCCTCGGCGAGGAAGGCGAGGAACTCGACCTCGTCCTCGAACTGAAATCGGTGGCCGACGTGGGTCTCGTCGGATTCCCGTCAGCGGGTAAGTCCTCGCTCGTGTCGGTGCTGTCCGCTGCGAAGCCGAAGATCGCCGACTATCCGTTCACCACCCTGGTTCCGAACCTCGGCGTGGTGCAATCCGGAGACACGACGTTCACCGTTGCCGACGTGCCGGGGCTCATCCCCGGCGCCAGCGAAGGACGCGGCCTGGGACTCGATTTCCTGCGCCACCTCGAGCGGTGCGCCGTGCTCGCGCACGTCGTGGATTGCGCGACCCTCGATCCGGGTCGCGACCCGATCTCCGACGTCGACGCGCTCGAAGCGGAACTCGCCGCATATCAACCTGCCCTCACGGGCGACAGCAGCCTCGGGGAACTCTCCGAGCGCCCTCGCATCGTCATCCTCAACAAAGCAGACGTGCCTGAAGCCGCCGAACTCGCAGAGTTCGTCACACCGGAGTTCGAAGCTCGTGGATGGCCTGTGTTCACGATCTCGGCTGTCAGTCGAGAAGGGTTGCGCCCCTTGACTTTCGCGTTGGCGAAGATGGTCGACGAGTATCGTGTGGCGCACCCGCCTGCCGCGCCGAAGCGCCCTGTGATCCGTCCGGTCGCTCGCAACGAGGACGGGTTCAGCGTCGTTGCCGACCCGGACGAACCGGGTGGATTCATCGTGCGCGGTACCCGCCCGGAGCGCTGGATACGTCAGACCGCATTCGACAACGACGAAGCCGTCGGTTATCTCGCCGATCGTCTCGCACGGCTCGGTGTCGAGAACGAACTCGTCAAACAGGGTGCCCAACCCGGTTGCCATGTCACTATCGGCGACGTCAGCTTCGAATGGGAACCGCAGACGCACGCGGGTGTCGACGTCGTTCCCACGGGCCGTGGCACCGATTCACGCCTCGACCAGACCGATCGCGTCGGCGCGTCCGAACGTCGCCACGCGAAGAAGGTCCGCCGCGGACTCGCAACCGACGACGACGAATTCTGAACCGAGGAGAACAGTGAGCGACACCCGCGGGGTCATCGCTTCCGCACGCAGCATTGTCGTCAAGATCGGATCGTCGGCCATCACGAGTCTGTCCGGTGGTCTCGACCGTGAACGCCTCGATCAACTCGTCGACGCCCTCGAAGCGCGCATGCGGGCCGGTTCGAACGTCACGGTTGTATCCTCGGGCGCGGTCGGTGCCGGGTTGGCACCGCTCGGTCTGACCTCGCGACCTCGCGACCTCGCGACCAAACAGGCTGCCGCGAGCGTGGGGCAACTCGCCCTTGCGCACGCGTGGGGGACGTCGTTCGCCCGGTACGACCGCACAGTCGGTCAGGTGCTTCTCACTGCCGACGACATCGCCCGTCGCACCCAGCATCGCAACGCGCAGCGCACCCTCGACCGGCTCCGGTCATTGGGTGCGGTGCCCGTGGTCAACGAGAACGACACCGTCGCGACGGTCGAGTTGCGGTTCGGCGACAACGACCGTCTCGCCGCGCTCGTGTCGCACCTGACCAGCGCCGACGCACTTGTCCTCCTCTCGGATGTCGACGGGTTGTACGACGGCGATCCGCGTAAGGGCGACGCCACCTTGATCCCCGAGGTCAACAGCCCGGAGGATCTCGACGGCGTCGTCGCCGGCTCGGGTGGTGCACTCGGAACGGGTGGGATGGCGACCAAACTTTCCGCGGCCCGCCTCGCCGCTGACTCCGGGGTGCCTGTGCTGCTGGCCGCCGCGTCGGACGCCGCACAGGCGTTGGGCGCTGCCGATGTGGGCACCGCCTTCGCTGCACGTCCCGAGCGAATGTCGGCCCGCCACTTCTGGGTTCGGCACGCCGCCGACACCGTCGGCACCCTGCATCTCGATGCGGGGGCAGTGCGCGCGGTCGTCGAACGACGTAGGTCGCTGCTCGCGGCCGGGGTCACAGGGATGAGTGGTAGCTTCCACGCCGGCGACGTTGTTGCGCTCGTCGGGCCGGACGAACGCACTGTCGCGCGTGGTGTCGTGGCCTACGACCCGAGCGAGCTCGACTTCATGATCGGCTTCTCCACGCGGCAGTTGCCGCAGGATCTGCAACGACCGGTCGTGCACGCCGACGATCTGGTGCGTATCTAACGCTCCGCCAGTGCACTGAGAATCTCGGAAGCACCCGCGTCGACCTTCACCGCCGCGTGGGTGTCTCCGCGACTCGGGCCACGATTCACGATCGCGACCGGGACGCCCCGTGCTACCGCGCGACGGACGAAGCGGAGCCCGGATTGCACGGTGAGTGAACTTCCCGCGACGAGAAGCACATCCGCGTCGTCGACGAGTTCGAAGGCGGCGTCGACGCGGGAACGCGGCACGATCTCACCGAAGTACACGATGTCGGGTTTGAGCATTCCGCCACATCGGTCGCAGTCGACGACAACGAAATCGCCGGTGTCGGCGACGACAGCGTCGGCATCGGGAGCGACCTCGAGACCGGTGACGCCGTGGGCTCGCTCCTCGAAGCCCGGGTTCGCTGCCGACAACCGTTCGTGCAGCGTGAACCGTGAGAGGCGCTTCTCGCATGCAAGGCACCGGACCTGGGCGTACGAGCCGTGCAGGTCGATCACTCGACGGCTTCCCGCCTTCGTGTGCAGCAGGTCGACGTTCTGGGTGATGACGCCGACGACGGTTCCGCTCCGTTCGAGCGCCGCGACCGCGCGGTGACCGGCATTCGGTCGCGCTGCATCCATGTGGCGCCAGCCGATGTGGTTACGCGCCCAGTAGCGCTGGCGGAACACCGGGTCGCCGACGAACTGCTGAAACGTCATGGGGTTGCGTGGCGGTGAATCGGGCCCTCGGTAATCGGGGATCCCGGAATCTGTCGACACCCCGGCTCCGGTGAGGACCGCGATGCGCCGACCGTCCACGAGCGCACGCAACTTCTCGGACGGGTCCGTCACCGTCGTCATCTGGATACCGAACACAGGCCCTCCTTCGCGGCCTCCATGCTATTCCTGCGCTGTCGTGTCCGTTCCTCGGGCGGGAAGCAGGGCCCGGACGGCGTCGATGCTGTCGGCGTCGACAGGAGACTTGTCGGGGCGATAGCGCAGAACCCGCGCGAAGCGCAGCGCGACACCACCCGGATAGCGGGTGCTGGTCTGCACACCGTCGAGTTCGATCTCCACGACCACCTCTGGTCGCAGGTACACGGTGTGGTCGTCACGGTGGGATTCGAAGTCCGGAAACCGGGTGGTCTGCCATCGCAGCAGTTCGTCGGTCAACCCTTTGAAGGTCTTGCCGACCATGATCGGGGGACCGCCGTCGGGGTCGCGGGCGCCGAGGTGCAGGTTGGACAGGAACCCGGTGCGGCGCCCGTAGCCCCATTCCGCACCGAGGACGATCAGGTCGAGCGTGTGCTCGGGTTTGATCTTCTGCCACGCGTGGCCGCGGCGACCGGCCAGATACGGAGACGCCAGGGACTTGACCATGATCCCCTCGTGACCGTGTTCGAGGGCGGCATCGAGGTGAGCGTGCGCCGCAGCCCGGTCCGGGGCGGCCACCGCCGGAATCCGATGCGCACCCGCGACACGATCGAGCGAGGTAAGGCGTTCGGACAGTGGAAGATCGAGCAGATCGATGCCGTCGAGATGGAGGCAGTCGAAGAAGTACGGGTGGAGGAGGAGTTCGCGTGCCGTGCTCGCCCCGAAGCGGCTCATGGTCTCCTGGAACGGCCGTGGTCGCCCGGAATCGGTGAGAGCGAGCGTCTCTCCGTCCAACACCACACTGCGGCACGGCAGCGCGGCAACGAGCTCGACGAGTTCGGGTACCGACGAGGTGATCTCGCGCAGAGTCCGCGTGAACACCCATACCGAGTCGCCGTCGCGGTGCACCTGAATGCGTGCGCCGTCGAGCTTGTACTCGACGCTGCATTGACCGGCGAACTCGTCGAGCGCCGACTCGACGGACTCGGCGGGCACCGCGAGCATCGGCCGGATCGGGCGCCCGAGCTCGAGTCGGAATGCGGACAGGGCGTCGAGCCCACCGGCAAGCGCAGCGGCCGCCGCGCGGGGGAGTTGCCCCGAGAGCATCACCGCGCGTCGCACGGCGGCGGTCGGCAGCTTCGCGGTCGCTGCCACGGCGTCGGCCATGACGCCTTCGAGTGCGCCCTGGCGGAGCTCCCCGCCGAGCAGCTGCACCAGGAAGGCCTGTTCGTGTGCAGCGGCGCGGGTGAACAGGTCCGCCAGCAGTTCTTTTCTCAGTCCGGTCGATCCGGGACCGGACAGGCCCGCGATGCGGTCGACGAGTGTGCCGACCTCCGTCACCGTCAGAGTCGGATCGTCGGCGGGTGCCGCCTGCAACGCCGTGAGTGTGCGGAACCCGATGCCGATGCGTCCCTGCGGCAGCACACCGGACAACCATGACACCACAGGCTCGACCTCTTCGGGAGTCGCCTGTTCCAGCAGTGCGCGCAGGGCAGCAGTCTTGACCTTCCTCGACCGCGTCGCGGCGACCGTGGCAGATGTCTCGACCACTCGAGTCAACTTCACCGTTCGACGGTATCGCCGGACGGTGTTCGATATCGGCGAACGCCGACAGCGTCAGTGTGCGCCTGCTCCCTTGGCAGCAGCGATGAACCGGCGGATCGCTTCGGAGTCCTTCACACCGCGCGATACTTCGACACCGCTCGAGACGTCGACACCCCAGGGGTGGACGGCGGCGATGGCCGCAGTGACGGTGTCGGGGTACAGACCGCCGGCCAGCAGCCACTGCCCGGTCGGCAGTGACGGCAGAACCGCGGGATCCCAGGATTCGCCACTGCCGGGCTTCGGTGCGTCCACGAGCAGCAGGTCCTCGCCGAACGCACCGGCAGTCAAAGGCTGGGCGGTGTCGGCTCCCACCGCGCGGATCAGCCGCGCGGAGTGTTCTGCGAGCGCGGCGAAGGACTCGGCCGGGTAGTTGCCGTGCAGTTGGATCGCTCGGACCCCGGACGCGTCGGCGAGCGCACGTACCTCCGCGACCGTTTGTCCGGCGAACACACCGACGGTGAGTACGTTCTCGGGTATTTCGGCGGCCAGCTCGGCCGCGCGTTCCGGGGTGACCTGCCGGGGGCTGGCAGTCAGGACGAACCCGATGGCGTCGGCGCCCGCCGAGACGGCTGCCGCAACATGCTCGGGCTCCCGGAGGCCACAGATCTTGACGAACATGAATAGAACCCTACGTCGCCGTCGTCCTGCGGTAGCTCCGGGCGCTTCTCGATGTCGGCGAATGCGGTGTGCGGACCGCGGCCACGGGCGACCATGGACTGCGAGGCGGATCGACGACGGGAGCCAGGGAATGGGAGCAGCAAAGGGTTCGTCGACGGCTGTCGAGCTGGACGTCGACGGCCGGACGGTCCGGATCTCGCATCCCGAGCGCATCTACTTCCCGGCGCTCGGCGTCACCAAGCTCGACCTTGCACGGTATTACATGGCCGTCGGAGATGGCATCGTCCGCGCGCTACGGGATCGTCCGTGCATGCTGCACCGGTTCCCGGATGGCCTTGCGGGAGACAAGGTGCATCAGAAGCGGCTCCCGCGCGGCGCACCGGACTGGGTGCAGACCGTTCGTGTTCACTTCCCTCGATACAACCGCGATGCCGACGAACTGTGCGTCACACATCTCGCGGATGTCGTGTGGGCGGTGCAGATGTCGACGGTGGAGTTCCATCCGTGGAACTCGCGCCGCGCCGACGTGGAGAAGCCCGACGAGTGGCGGATCGATCTCGACCCGATGCCCGAATGCGACTTCGGGAAAGTGCGCCGTGTCGCGTCGGTGGTGCACGAGGTGCTCGACGAACTGGGTGCGGTGGGGTGGCCGAAAACCTCGGGTGGGCACGGGCTGCACGTCTACGTTCGAATCGAGCCGGAATGGGGATTCGACGATGTCCGCAGGGCTGCACTGGCTTTCGCACGTGAAGTCGAGCGGCGCGCGCCGCGGGACGTCACCACCGCGTGGTGGCGTAAGGACAGGGATCCCGCTGCCGTGTTCGTCGACTACAACCAGAATGCCCGCGACCACACGATCGCGAGCGCATACTCGGTGCGCGGTGTTCCGGAGGGAACTGTATCGGCACCGGTGCGGTGGAACGAGATCGACGACCTCGAACCTCGCGATTTCACCATCGAGACCGTCCCCGACCGATTCGCGAAACTCGGTGACCTGTATGCCGGAATCGACGACGATGCGTTCTCGCTCGACCGGCTGCTGGACTGGGCTGATCGGGACGAGCGTAACTCGCCGGAGGGGGACGGATCTCAGTAGCCGGAGCTCACATCGATCACCGCGACGGGTTCGACGCCAGACGCGAACCGCGTGACGTTCTCGACCACCCGTTCCACGTAGGCGGGTACCCGCAGGGCGGGCGGGTTCGAATCGTGCGGCGTGATCATCGCATTGGGCAGCGACCACAAGGGGTGCCCGGCGGGCAGCGGTTCTGGGTCGGTGACGTCGAGTCCGGCACCGGCGATCGTGCCCGCCGTCAGAGCACCGACCAGCGCGTCGGTGTCGATGAGGCTGCCACGTGCGATGTTCACCAGCCACGCGGTCGGCTTCATCGCGGCCAGTTCCTCCGCGCCGATCAGTTGCTCGGTGTCCGGTGTGGCCGCCGCGGAGACTACGAAATGGTCTGCAAGCGGCCAGATTTCGTCGATTCGCTCCACGGGGAAGGTTTCGACTGCACCGGGGACGGGACGTCCGCTCCGATTGACGGCCAGAGTGTGCGCACCGAGCGACGCAAGCATCGGGATGAGTGCCCGTCCGATTCCGCCCGCGCCGATGATGCCGATCGTGGCTCCGCGCAGTGTGCCCAGACGTGGGTAGAACGCCTCGGGTGCCCACGAGGTCGCCACGAGATGGTGGGGTAGCGCTCGGACACCGGCGAGCAGCAACATCAGGGCATGCTCGGCGACCGTGGCGGAGTACGCTCCGGCCGCGGACGTCCACAGCACCTGTGGGTGCCGCCTGATGATGCCCTCCGTGAGCCAGCGTTCGACCCCGGCAGAAGACAGCTGCACCCAGCGCACCGAGTCGGGAAGGGTCGCAGGAAACGAATCCGGTCCGCCGGTCCAGATCACTGCGTCGGGACGCTGCTCGAGCGACACCGGGGTCCCGCCTCCGCTGGTGACCGCCCGGACGAACATGTCGTCGGCCCGGGGGCCGACAGCAATGCGGGGCGAACGCTGAACCGAGGCCATGGCCTCGACTCTATGCGTCCGCCCCGCATCGGTCACGCTGTGTGACCCGGATTCTCGGGTCGATCAGGCAGTTTCTTCGACGATGAGCGGGTAGACCCCGTTCTCGTCGTGCACCTCACGGCCGGTGACCGGCGGGTTGAACACACACAGCATCCGCATGCGGGTGTCTGGCTCGACCCGGTGCCGCTCGTGTCCGTTGAGCAGGTACATCGATCCGGGGACCAGGTCGTACACGACGTCGTTGTCGAGGTCGCGCAGCTTGCCGGTGCCCTCCACCAGCCATACCGCCTCGATGTGGTTGGCGTAGTGGAACTCGTTGATCGTTCCGGCTTCGATGGTCGTCTCGTGGAACGAGAAGCCGACTTTGTCACCGGCGAGGACGATGCGCTTGCTGCGCCACTGTCCGTCTTCGGACGTGATGTCACGCTCGGTGTCGGTGATTTCCTCGGTTGTACGCACGATCATGTGAAGCGATGCTCTTTCTACTGGTGAACGGGGGACGGAGCGGTCAGGAACGGACTTTGGCGGTGGCCTCGGCGAGGATGTTCAGACCGTACTCGAGTTCGTCGTCGGTGATGGTCAGCGGCGGCAGCAGCTTGACGACCTGGTCGGACGGACCCGACGTCTCGGCCAGCAGCCCCTTCTCGAATGCGAGGGCGCACACCTTCTGAGCATCGGACGGGTCTTCGAACACCAGGCCCTGGACCAGACCGCGGCCGCGGGTGGACACACCCTCGAACATGTCGGACAGGTTCATGAAGGTCTGGTGGATGCGCTCACCCTTGCGCAGCGTGCCGCGCTCGAGTTCGTCGTCGGTCCAGTAGTGGCTCAGCGCCTTGGTCGCGGTGATGAACGACGGGCTGTTGCCGCGGAAGGTGCCGTTGTGCTCGCCCGGGCCCCAGACGTCGAGCTCGCGCTTGAACAGTGTGAGGGCCATCGGCAAGCCGTATCCGCCGATCGACTTCGACAGCGTCACGATGTCGGGGGTGATGCCGGCTTCCTCGAAGGAGAAGAACTTGCCGGTACGTCCGCAACCCATCTGAACGTCGTCGACGATGAGCAGGATCTCACGCTCGGAGCACAGATCTGCCAGGGCGCGAAGCCATTCGGCGCGCGCGACGTTGACGCCGCCTTCACCCTGGACGGTTTCGACGATCACCGCGGCGGGGCGGTTGAGACCACTACCGGAATCGTCCAGGACGCGGGAGAACCACTGGAAGTCCTCGGTGACACCGTTGAAGTAATTGTCGAACGGCATCGGGGTCGCGTGCACAAGCGGTACACCGGCACCGGCACGCTTCATCGAGTTTCCGGTCACCGAGAGCGCACCGAGCGTCATGCCATGGAACGCGTTGGTGAAGTTGATGATCGATTCGCGACCGGTGACCTTACGTGCCAGCTTGAGGGCGGCCTCGACGGTGTTGGTGCCGGTGGGGCCGGGGAACTGGACCTTGTAATCGAGTCCGCGCGGCTTCAGGATCACGTTCTCGAAGGTCTCGAGGAGATCGCGCTTGGCGGTGGTCATCATGTCGAGGCCGTGAGTGATCCCGTCCTTCATGATGTAGTCCACCAGAGCGGACTTCAGGACCGGATTGTTGTGGCCGTAGTTCAGCGCACCGGCACCGGCGAAGAAGTCGAGGTAGTCCTTGCCGTCCTCGCTCCGCAACCAGGAGCCGGACGCCGTTTCGAATACTGCGGGCCACCCACGGCTGTAACTGCGGACCTCGGATTCGAGGTGCTCGAAGATATCGTTACCAGTGTGGGTGCTGGGCTTGTCTTCCAGGATGGTCATTTTCTGTGGTCCTCCTGTGATGAATTTCGATGACGAATTCGGCACGGAAAATATTCCGTAATGCCTGATCAGTCGCCGATCGTGTAGAGATCTTCCGCCAGATGTGAATCGGGAAAATCATCGGGAGCGAACAAATCGGTTCGCGTGATATGAGTGCCACGGCGTCGTGCCAGGGCGGTGAACATGGCGATCGAGGCAGCGTTGTCGGGGCTCACGGTCGTTTCCAACCGGGTCACACCGGACGGCCGTAGGCGATCGAGCAGGGCATCGAGCATGCGCCCGGCCACTCCGCGACCGCGCTGATCAGCATCGACGGCTACCTGCCACACGAACAGTGTCTGGGGGGAGTCCTGCCTGCGGTAGCCGGTGATGAATCCGACCGGACGATCGGTCTCGTCGGTTGCTACGACCGACGTCTCGGCGAAGTCGCGACACCACAGCACATATGCATAACCGGAATTGACGTCGAGCACCTCGGAATCGCGGGCAATCTGCCACAAACGCTTTCCGTCGGAGATCTGAGGGCTCCGAAAACTCAATTCAGCCGGTTCGGTCGTCGGGGTACTACTTTCCATAACGGGCTTCATAAGTAGTTCGAACCTAACAAGACTCCGGATCGAAATCACCCCATTGGTCCGAATCGGTGTGGATAGTCCGGGCTCTGCGCAGGTGAGGCGGCGATTGTGAGGCCGGTCACAATTATGTTACGTCCGGTGTTCTCCGAGCGATTACTTCGGGCTCGCCAGAGCGAAGGGCAGGACCCCGTCCGCTCCCGACGCGATGAGATGCCGCGCCGCCATCGTCAAGGTCCACCCGGTATCGGTGACAGCGTCGACGAGGAGCACCGGCCCGTGCTGTCCGTCGAGGTCCAGCGGCTCCCATGCGTCGACCAGAGCGGCGATCCGGTACGCAGAATTCGCGGCGGTCACGGCCGGTGCCCCGGGGCGCCGCCGCAGGACGCCCAGGTTCTGCAGACGGCCGAGCCGAGCGAGCTGCTCGGCGAGCGATTCCACGAGTGCCGGATGATCGGTCGATTCGAGTGCGATCACTGCGGTCGGCCGCTCGGCCCAGTCCCAGGCCGCCAGCACGGCCACCGCGGCCTTCACCACGGACTCGGGCGCCTCGGCATCGGGACCGTCCAGCAGCGTTCGTAGCCGCGGACCCCACCCGAGATCCGACAGCCTGCCGAGTACGCGACCGGGTGCCGGCCCGTCGGTGATCTTCCCGGACAACTTCACGCCCAGGGCGGTCATCCCGGTGGGCCATTGCTTGCGCGGTGCCAGATCGACACCCGGACGTTCGAGTCGGGCGCGGGTGCGTTGTACCTCTTCGTCGTCGACTCGGGCGTTCCATCGAACCCCGGTGCAGTTGTCGCATCGACCACACCCGGGCATGTCGGGACTCGACTCGGGGTCGTCCAACTGGCGCCGCAGGAAGACCATCCGGCAGCCTGTGGTCCGCTCGTACTCGAGCATTGCCTCCTGTTCGGCCGTGCGCGCCGCCTCCAGGCGTGCATAGCGCTCGGCGTCGTACTCCCACGACTGTCCGGTCGCGATCCAGCCGCCTTTGACGCGGCGTACCGCACCGTCGACGTCGAGGACCTTGAGCACCATCTCGAGCCGGGAACGATTGAGGTCGACACGGGGTTCGAGTGCCTGCGTCGACAGCGGACGCTCATCATCCAGTGCGCCGATCACGCGGCGAACCAGCGACTCCTCGGGAAACGCGACCGAAGCGAACCACTTCCATATCTGCCGGTCTTCACTGCCGGGCAGAAGGATGACCTCGGCGCGATCGGTGGATCGGCCGGCGCGCCCGACCTGCTGGTAGTACGAGATCGGTGACGACGGGGCGCCCAGGTGTACCACGAATCCGAGGTCGGGCTTGTCGAAGCCCATCCCGAGCGCGGAGGTTGCGACCAACGCCTTGACGCGATTCGCGAGGAGATCGGCTTCGAGCTGTTCACGCTCGGCGGTGTCGGTCTGCCCGGTGTATGCGGCGACCGTGTGGCCGTGTTCGGCGAGCAATGAGGCAAGGTCGCGTGCCGCGGACACCGTCAGCGCATAGATGATGCCCGAGCCGGGGAGCTCGTGCAGACGTTGTGCAAGCCATGCGGCACGTCGTGCAGGCTCGTCGATCGGTACCACCGACAGATGCAACGACGGCCGGTCGAGCCCACCCCGCAGGACCAGCGTGTCGTCGCTTCCCGCACCCACACCGAGCTGGGTGGCGACATCCGTGACCACCCGATCGTTCGCGGTCGCCGTGGTGGCCAGGACCGGGATTCCCTCACCGAGCTCTGCGACGAGCGTGCGGATACGTCGATAGTCGGGCCGGAAGTCGTGGCCCCAGTCCGACACGCAGTGCGCTTCGTCGACCACGACGAGGCCGGCGTCCCGCGCCAGTGACGGCAGGACCTGGTCGCGGAAGTCCGGATTGTTGAGCCGCTCGGGGCTGACGAGGAGAATGTCGATCTCGCCGTCCGCGATGCGTTGGTGGATCCCATCCCATTCGGTGACGTTTCCGGAATTGATGGTCGCTGCATGCACACCTGCGCGTTCCGCGGCCTCCACCTGATTTCGCATCAACGCGAGTAGCGGAGAGACGATGACGGTGGGCCCGTGGCCGTGTGCGCGGAGAAGTTTGGCGGAGATGAAGTACACCGCGGACTTGCCCCAGCCCGTGCGTTGCACCACGAGTGCGCGGCGCCGGTGCACCACGAGCGCCTCGATCGCCGTCCACTGATCCTCGCGCAGTGTCGCGCCCGGCCCGGCCAGTTCGGTGAGCAGTCGTTCGGCCTCGTCGCGCAGATCGATCATCGGGGTGCTCATGCGCCCATCGTGCACGACCGCACCGACGTCCACCTGTCGCTCGTGCTCACTGGACCGGTGCGGGCACCTACCCGCTGTACGTTGCGGTGATTTCGGTCCGGCAGACACGGGTGGTGTGATCGACGCATCGTTACCGTCGCTAAACTGCCCGCATGTCGATGAGCTCTGCCCCCGCTGCTCCGGTCCCGAACACGGAACGGATACGGAACCGAGAATTTCGCAACAAGATCGTCTCGGCAGAGGAGGCAGTTCGCTACATCCACCCCGGTGACACCGTCGCGGTCAGTGGTTTCGCCAGCGCCGGAACTCCGAAAGCGGTCACTCCCGCGCTCGCCGAGCGGATACGCCGCGCCCGCGCGGCCGGCGAAGAGTTCACCGTCGATCTACTGACCGGTGCGTCGGTCTCGGCCGACGTCGAACGACTGCTCGCCGAGACGGACGGTATTGCTCTGCGGATGCCCTACCAGGCCGAGCCCACCGCTCGTGCGCGCATCAACGACGGGCGCATGGACTACGTCGACATCCACCTGTCTCACGTCGCTCAGCAGGTGTGGGAGGGTTACTACGGCACCGTCGACGTCGCGGTGGTGGAGGTCGCCGGAATCACCGAGTCGGGCGAACTGATCCCGGCGACGTCCGTCGGCAACAGCAAGACCTGGCTCGACGTGGCAGAGAAGATCGTTCTCGAGGTGAATTCGTGGATTCCCGAAGGACTCGCCGGAAGTCACGACATCTACTACGGCACCGCGCTGCCGCCGCACCGCACACCGATCCTCCTCACCGATGTGGACGACCGGATCGGACAGCCCTTCTTCCGCGTGGATCCCGAGCGTGTCGTCGCCGTGGTGGAGACCGACGCACCCGACAGTGCAGTCAAGCTGGCCGCGCCGGATTCGACCAGCGACGCCATCGCCGCGCAGGTCCTGGACTTCTTCGGTCACGAGGTGCGGTCCGGTCGCCTCCCCGCCGACACGCTCCTGCCCCTGCAATCGGGCATCGGCAATGTCGCCAACGCAGTGCTGGCGGGGCTCTCCCGCGGTCCGTACCGGGGACTGACCTGCTATTCGGAGGTCATCCAGGACGGCATGTTGCAGCTCATCGACGACGGCACAGTGCGCTTCGCGTCCTCGACCGCGTTCGCGCTGTCCGCAGCAGGCCTCGACAAGCTGGTGGAGAACATCGACTTCTACCGTGAGCGCATCCTGCTCAGGCCTCAGGAGATCAGCAACCACCCGGAGATCGTCCGGCGCCTGGGCATCATTGCGATGAACGGAATGCTCGAGGCCGACGTCTACGGCAACGTCAACTCCACCCACGTGATGGGGACCAGGATGATGAACGGGATCGGCGGTTCGGGGGACTTCGCCCGCAACGGCTACCTGTCGATGTTCCTGAGCCCGTCCACAGCGCGCGGCGGTGCAATCTCGTCGATCGTGCCGATGGTGCCGCACATCGACCACACCGAGCACGACGTACAGATCCTCGTCACCGAACAGGGACTCGCCGACCTGCGTGGGCTTGCACCGCGCCGTCGTTCACGGGTCGTGATCGAGAAGTGCGCACACCCCGACTACCGCGCCGAGTTGACGGACTACGTCGAGCGCGCTGAAGCCGCAGAGGGCGGGGGACACACTCCACACCTGCTCGGTGAGGCCTTCGGATTCCACCAGCGGTTCCAGCAGACCGGCACCATGCACGCGCGCTGAGCGCGCCGGCTCAGGGACCTTCGACCGGAGCGGGGTCGATCTCCTGCTGGGGGAGGACGTCGATCACCGTCGCCGAGATGTCCTGCAGAGGAGTCGGGCCCGAGCCGTTCGGGATGGTCAGCGCGACGTAGACCGGACGGTCCACCGCGTACCACGTGCTGGCGTCGATACCCTGCTCGGCGCCCGACACCTCGAACCACTGCACCCCGTCGATGACCTGTAGCGAGGCTGCCTGATCGAACTGCGCAGGTCGGTCGAGACCACACCGCAGGACCACTTCGGATGCGTCGGGAGCCTGCCACGCTGCTGCTCCGACCGGGGCGGGATCGGCCAGCTCCGCGCGGGCGAAGTCGCCCATGTCCTCAGGAAGCGCGGCGAGCAGGTCGGTGCACGAACCCGACTCGGCTTCCGGCGCGGGAACCGGCCCGAGCCCCACCGGGCTCGTCACAGGATCCCGCGACACCATGACGGCCGCCACGACGACCCCGGTGAGCAGCGCGACGGGAAGCGCGACCGCGGTGGCGATCATCGCGGGGCTGCGGCGCGGCTCGCCGGCGGTGCTCGCGGTGGCATCGGTCGCGGTCGGATCGGGTTCGGGCGCGGAGTTGTCGTTCATTCAATTCCCGGAATCGGAGGGTGAGCGGGTAGGAAGGTAGCGTTCGACGACGCTAGCAGGGCATGTACTCCGCCCGACCACAGCCGATCGAGAAAGAGGCGCCAGTCACCGTGTCGGATCCGATCGGTTCGTCCAGCAGCCCCGGGCGGGAACCCACCGTTGCCGAGGTGGGGGAGTTCCCCACGATCGCCCGGGCGGTCGCCGGTCGGCGGCAGCCCGCCACGACTTTGGTGGGGCCGGGGCACGACGCCGCGATCGTGGCAGCTGCGGACTGCCGGGTCGCGGTCTCCACCGACATGCTCGTCGAAGGCCGCCATTTCCGGCTGGATTGGTCGTCACCGCAGGATGTCGGGCGCAAGGCGGTCGCGCAGAACGGTGCGGACGTCGCCGCGATGGGAGCGCGACCCACCGCATTCCTCGTGGGACTCGGTTGCCCACCCGACACCCCGGTCTCGGTGCTCGACGGGATTTCCGCGGGTATCGGAGAGGCCGCCGAAGCGATCGGCGCCGGTGTGGTCGGGGGAGACCTCGTTCAGGCCGAACAGGTGATCGTCGCCGTGACCGTCCTCGGCGATCTGCAGGGACGCGCACCGCTGCTGCGCTCGGAGGCACGCGCGGGCGACATCGTCGCGCTCGCCGGCAGCACCGGAGCGTCCGCGGCGGGGCTGGCCCTGCTTGCGGCCGAGCACACCGGATTCACCGACCTCGTCGCCGCCCATCGGGTTCCGTCACCGCCCTACGAGGCCGGTGTCAGCGCCGTGCTCGCGGGGGCCCGTGCCGGCACCGACATCTCCGACGGTCTACTCGCCGACCTCGGGCACATCGCGGTCGCATCGGGCGTTGCGATCGTCGTGGAACAGCACACTCTGGAACCCGGTCCGCGCCTGAGAGCGGCGGCGGGGGAACTCGGGGCCGATCCTTGGAACTGGGTGTTCGCCGGCGGCGAAGACCACGCCCTCGCCGCGTGCTTCCCGCCCGAGGCGGAGTTGCCGGACGGATGGCGACGGATCGGTCGCGTGCACGACGGCAGCGGCGTGACGGTCGACGGGCGAAGCCGGGACGCACCGGGTGGGTGGGAGAGTTTCGGGTCCGCGACCTCGAGATAGGTTTTTCCCATGGCTGTTTACGCTCTCGGTGACCGCACCCCCGATATCCATCCCACCGCCTACGTGCACCCTGACGCGGTGGTCATCGGCAACGTCACGCTCGGTGCTCACGCCTCGGTGTGGCCCACTGCGGTGCTACGGGCCGACTACGGCCGGATCGTCGTCGGTGAAGAGACGAACATCCAGGACGGCACGATCATCCACTGCACGGCGATCGACGACACGATCCTCGGCGCACGGTGCGTGGTCGGGCACAACACTCACATCGAGGGCGCTACGATCGGTGACGGCGCTCTGATCGGTTCGGGTTCTCTGGTGCTCAACGGATCGACGATCGGCGAAGGCGCCCAGGTTGCGGCCGGTGCCCTGATCCCGCCGCGGTTCGAGCTTCCGGCGCGGCGGATGGCCATGGGGATCCCCGCGAAGATCCGTGAAGGATTCGAATTGCCCGAGGGCCACTTCGACGTGAACGCGAAGATGTACGCCGCGAACGCCGACTACTACCGCACGGCCCTGCGTCGTATCGACTGATCGGGTCTCGATCGATCCACCAGAACCGTATCGACAGAAGACCGACCGGAGGAGTTTCCGACGTGAGCGAGCAGACGACCGAGCGGGCGCCGAAGCCTCTGTCCGAGATCGTCGACCCGGGCTGGGCGGAGGCCCTCGCACCCGTCGCCGACGACATCACCGCGATGGGGGCCTTCCTCAGGGCGGAGATTGCAGCTGGGCGGAAGTATCTTCCCGCCGGCGAGAACGTCCTTCGTGCGTTCACCCACCCGTTCGATCGCGTGCGGGTGCTGATCGTCGGGCAGGACCCGTATCCGACGCCCGGCCACGCGGTCGGACTGAGTTTCTCCGTGGCACCGGACGTGCGGCCCATTCCGCGCAGTCTCGCCAACATCTACCGCGAGTACGGCGAAGACCTGGGACTGTCCCAGCCCACCAACGGCGATCTCACTCCCTGGTCGGAGCAGGGCGTGCTGTTACTGAACAGGGTGCTCACCGTGCAACCGGGGGAACCGGCATCGCATCGGCGTAAAGGGTGGGAGGGCGTCACCGAACAGGCGATTCGAGCGCTCGTCGCGCGGGGGACGCCGCTCGTCGCGATTCTGTGGGGCCGCGACGCAGCCACCCTGCGCCCGATGCTCGGCGACATTCCGACCGTCGAGTCTGCGCACCCGTCGCCGCTGTCGGCGTCGCGCGGATTCTTCGGATCGAAACCCTTCAGCCGCGCGAACGCGTTGCTGGTGGAGCAGGGTGGCGAGCCGGTGGACTGGCGTCTGCCCTAGCACCTCGCCCAGCGGCTCGCGGCGATCACTGCTGGTCGGCGTTGGCGCCCAGCGACCAGTCGGGGCGGCGTTTCTCGACGAAGGCGTCCACACCTTCGATGCCGGTGGGGGTGGTCGATGCGGCCGAGATCGATGCGGCCTCGGCGTCCATCTGTTCGGACAGCGACCGATGCACGGAGTCGTTCACCAGACGGTGGATGCCCGCGTAGGCCGCGGTCGGGCCGTGCGCGAGGGTGCGTGCGATTCTCAGGGCCTCGCCTTGGATCTCGTCGTCGCCGACGATCCGGCTGAGAAGCCCGAGCCGGACACCTTCCTCGGCGCTGATCACAGCGTCGGTGAGGATGAGTTCGCGCGCACGGGCGAGCCCCACGACGCGCGGCAGAGTCCACGACATCCCGCCGTCCGGGGTGAATCCGATCGACGGGTAGGCGGCGCGCAGCTTCGTTCCGGGGCCTGCGAACGCGATGTCTGCGTGCAGCACGATGCTCATGCCCGCACCCGCCGCCCAGCCGTGCACTGCGGCGACGACAGGAACTGCGATGGCGTCGAGTGCGCGGACGAAGTCGTGGAACAGGTTCGCGATGTCGAACAGGTGGGCGCTGCGGTCTTCCGCCGCGGCGAAGCCGCGGACGTTTCCACCCGCGCAGAAGTTCGCGCCCTCGCCGACGAGCAGGACTGCACCGATCTCGGGGCCGGCCGAACGCAGGGCGTCGATGCCCTGTCGCATGCCTTCGGGGGACAACGACGTGCCGTGTTCGGCGGTGGCCACGGCGATCCGCAGCACACCGTCCTCCACGCGTACGAGGGACTGTAGGTTATCGGTCACCGTCGCACCATATCGGTATCGGTGACCGAACGATGAAGGCCCCCGGTGCATTACGCACCGGGGGCCTTCATCTACATCTCGACCGGGATCAGCCGCGAGCAACCTTTCCTGCCTTCAGGCAGGAGGTGCACACGTTCATCTTGCGGGTGTTGCCCGGTGCAACCTGAGCGCGGACGCTCTGGATGTTCGGGTTCCAGCGACGGTTGGTACGCCGGTGCGAGTGCGAGACCGACTTCCCGAAGCCGGGGCCCTTGGCGCATACGTCGCAGACGGCAGCCATGTCGCGAACTCCTTGTGTCTAGTGGATATCTTCTGTCTGTGTGTTCGGACACGGGGATCGTCGTCACCCGTGTCAGGCAACCCGACTAGCTTAGCCAACCGGACTGCCTAAGACCAAACCGGACGCGTGAACACGTCGCAGCTAGGCTTTCCACGAGAGTACGAGGGCGCAGGAAAAGGGAGTTGATCGGGTGCTCGAAGTCGGTGAGGGCGTCGACGGTCGAGCGTTGCGCCGGTGGGTCGAGCTCGGTCTGGTCACCCTCGAGGAACGCCGCCACGAGATCAACACTCTCAACGTCTTCCCGGTCCCGGACGGAGACACCGGCACCAACCTCCTTGCCACCTTGCGCGCCGCCGCCGCCGAGCTCGGCGGACCCGTCGACGGTGCACTCACGGTCGGTGCGGTCGCCGAGGCACTCGCTCGCGGCGCATTCGTCGGAGCTCGCGGCAACTCCGGGGTGATCCTTGCGCAGGGTCTGCGCGGCGTCGCGGACTCGATCGCGGGGCTGATCACCGTCGACGGCCGGGACTTTGCCCGCGCCCTGAATCGGGCAGCCACGACCGTGACCGGCGCACTGAGCACCCCCGCGGAGGGCACTGTCGTCACAGTGCTGCGCGCCGCCGCGGCCGGAGCAGAACGCGCTGCGGCCGCCACGACGTCGTTGAAGGTCGCCGTCCGGGCCGCCGCCGATGCGGCGGCTACCGCCCTCGAGGACACACCGGAACAGCTCGATGTTCTCGCCGCGGCCGGAGTCGTCGACGCCGGCGGTCTCGGTCTGCTGATCCTGCTGGACTGCCTCGTCGACATCGTGTCGGGCCAGCGACCCGACCGCCACCTACGCCTCACCAGCACGCCCGTCCCCGACACCGGCGGTCAGGACGTCCCAGATCACGACGGTGCCGAACACGACGGCGGGTCGCAGGACTACGAGGTCATGTACATCGTCGACGGCTCCGATCGCACGCGGATCGCAGTGCTCCGTGCCCGGCTCGACGAACTGGGCGACTCGGTCGCGATCGTCGGGGACGGATCTGCAGGGTGGTCGGTCCACGTGCACTGCTGCGACCCCGGTGCTGCGATCGAAGCAGGAATCGGGGCGGGCAGACTGCGCCGTATCGCCATCACCTGCTTCACGTTGGAAGCAGACCGTGTCGGGCAGTGCGTCACGAGCACTCCGGCTGCTCCGGCGTCCGCCTCCGGCCGCGCGGTCCTCGCGATCGTCTCGGGTGCCGGCGCCGAGGGCTTGTTCGACGCCGAGGGCGCTACCGTCCTCTCTGCCGAGACAGCTGTCGACCCCCGCCTGCTGCTCGATGCGATCCGCTCGCTACCGAGCACGGACGTCCTCGTCCTTCCCAACGGGTGGGTGTCCGAGCAGGACGTCGTCGCAGTGGGTGCGCAGGCCCGAGACGGTCAACGCGAGGTGATGTTCCTACCGTGTTCCTCGATGGTCCAGGGATTGGCATCCCTCGCAGTACACGACTCGGGACGCGCGACCGTCGACGACGCATTCGCCATGTCGGAAGCGGCGGCCGCGACCCGCTGGGGATCGTTGCGATACGCGACCGAACGTGCCTTGACCTGGGTGGGGACGTGCGAACCGGGCGACAGCCTCGGGCTCGCAGGTCGAGATGTCGTAGTTATCGAGCATGATCTTGTGGCAGCGGGTGTGTCGCTGCTCGACAAGATCCTCGCTGCGGGCGGTGAGCTCGTGACGATGCTCGTCGGCGACGGCGCACCCGACGGTCTCGCCGAACAACTGACCCGCCATCTCGACAACCGCCACCCCGAACTCGAGGTCGTGGTGTACCAGGGGGGCCAGCGCAGCGACCTGCTGCAGCTCGGCGTCGAGTAGCCGGTGACCTCGGACGGTCATCGCACGAAACGGAAGGGACGGCAGTGGCGACACTCGCGGACCGCCTCGATCATCTTCTCGGCCGGAAGACTGCCGACAAGCTGTCCGAAGCATTCGGGATGACCACAGTGGAAGACCTGCTGCGGCACTACCCGCACCGCTACGCCACCCAGGGCGCCGAACTCGGCGACACCCAACCGGTCGAGGGTGAGCACGTGACGATCATCGCGCGCGTGGAAAAGGCCGACGAGGTGCGGATGAAGAGCCGGCCGGGCACGCGGCTGGCCGTGGTGCTGGTGTCCGACCGCCACAAGATCGACGTCACCTTCTTCAACCCGCACAAAGTCAAATACAACATCAAGCCCGGGGTGCGCGGTATGTTCTCCGGCACCGTGAAGTACTTTCGCGACAAGTGGAGCCTGGCGCATCCGAGCTACGTCATCCTGCCCGAACCACGCGAACCCGAGGTCGGCGGCGCACCCGCGCCGGTCCGGGTCCGTGGAGCCGGTGCGTTGGCGGGGATGGCGCGCAGCGCCCAAGGCGGCGACGGCATCGACATGTCGATCTTCGACCGGGCCCTGATCCCGATGTATCCGGCGACCCGCGACGTGGAGTCGTGGACCGTGATGCGGTGTGTCCGGCAGGTCCTGGATCAGCTCGACTCCGTCGACGACCCGCTCCCGGACGGGGTGCGCAGCGAGCATTCCCTGATCGGACTCGACGAGGCCCTACGGACGATCCACTTGCCCGATTCCAAGGACGACGTCACCCGCGCGCGGGATCGGTTGCGGTTCGACGAGGCTGTCGCGGTCCAGCTCGTGATGGCACGTCGGCGCCACGACGTCGAGGTGCGCAGCGCACCGAAGTGTCCGCTCCGGGCCGATGCGCTCGCCGACGAGTTCGATCGCAGACTGCCGTTCGAGCTGACCGAGGGGCAGCTCTCCGTGGCGGAGGAGATCTCCGCGGATCTGTCGCAGAACCACCCGATGAACCGATTGCTGCAGGGCGAAGTGGGTTCCGGTAAGACGATCGTGGCGTTGCGCGCGATGCTGCAGGTGATCGATGCCGGTCACCAGTGCGCGTTGCTCGCACCCACCGAGGTCCTCGCAGCCCAGCATGCACGCTCACTCACCGCGATGCTCGGCGACCTCGCCGCCGCCGGCGAGCTCGGCGCGCACGCACTCGCCACCCGCATCACGCTCCTGACCGGATCGATGAAGACGGCGCAGAGGCGGCAGGCACTGAACGAGGCGATGACAGGCGACGCAGGAATAGTGATCGGTACCCACGCACTCATCGAGGACAAGGTCAACTTCTTCGATCTCGGACTGGTCGTGATCGACGAGCAGCACCGATTCGGAGTCGAGCAACGCGACAAGTTGCGGTCCCGCGGCCGCGACGGTGCGGCGCCGCACGTGCTGGTGATGACCGCGACCCCGATCCCGCGCACCATCGCGATGACGGTGCTCGGCGACCTCGAAGTGTCGACTCTGCGTCAGCTCCCGAAGGGACGTTCCCCGATCGTCAGCCGTGTGGTGGCGGCGAAAGTCCATCCGACGTGGGTCGACCGGGCGTGGGAACGCATTCGGGAGGAAACCGTGGAAGGACGCCAGGCGTACGTCGTGTGTTCGCGGATCGGCGACGGAGAGTCCGACGACGACGCTGCCTTCGACCCCGCGACATTCGAACTGCTCGACGAGTCCGCCACAGGTAAGAAGGGAAAACAGAAGCCGCCCGACACCAAATCGGTCCTGCAGCAGTTCGACGAACTGTCTTCCGGTCCGCTGGCAGACCTGCGTGTCGGGTTGTTGCACGGGCGACTCCCCGGCGACGAGAAGGACGCTGTGATGCGTGACTTCGGGGCGGGGGAGATCGACGTGCTGGTGTGCACCACGGTCGTCGAGGTCGGAGTCGACGTACCGAATGCGACGGTGATGGTCATCGTCGATGCCGACCGTTTCGGTGTCAGTCAGCTGCATCAGCTTCGTGGCCGTGTCGGCAGAGGTGGCCATCAGGGCCTGTGCCTGCTCATCACCGACACCAAACCCGGAAGCCCGACGATGACCAGGCTCGAGGCGGTCGCCGGCACCACCGACGGATTCGAACTCGCCCAACTCGATCTGCAGTTGCGCCGTGAAGGCGATGTACTCGGTGTCGCCCAGTCCGGAACGGTGTCGGCCCTGCGTCTGCTGTCGCTCGTCGACGATGTCGAGGTGATCGCCGCCGCGCAGCGATTCGCCCGCGAGGTAACTGAGAAGGACCCGGAACTGAAGCAACATTCGGGGCTCGCGAGCATGGTGGACGCCGCGCTCGACACCAGGAAGGCCGAGTACCTCGAGAAATCCTGACCGGTGGTTATCGGCGCAGTGTGTAGGTCAGGACGGCGTTGCCCTTGTTGGTGATCATGCTGTCGACCAGATTCAGCCTGGTCAGCGGAACGGACTCGTCGAACAGTCGCCGGCCTTCGTTCGTCGCCGCTGGATGGATGGTCAAGGTGAGTGCGTCGACGACACCGGCGAGGAACAGCGAGCGGACCGTCTCGATGCCACCGGCCACGGTGATGCCACCCGAGCCGTCCTGCTGAAGTGTGCGGACGTACTCGACCGGGTCGCCGGTGATCGCGGTGCTGTTCCATCCGAGCGCTACCCCGTCGTGTGCGTCGCCCCGTCGACCGCCGTTCAGGGTCTGCGTGACGACGTGCTTGCGGACCGGGTTGATGAACGCTCCGAACGGGTCGTCGGCGCCCGGCCAGTACTCCGACCACTCCTGCCACAATTTCCGGCCGATGACGACATCGGTCACCCCGTCGAGTGTTTTGGCCATCAGCTCGCCTTCTTCGGGGCCGAAGGCGTCGAACTGGAACTTGTCGGGCGACTCGACGACGCCGTTGACGGAGCTGAACAGATGCGCGGTGGTCTTGCGGGCCATGTGCGTTGTCCTTTCTGCGGTGTGCAACCCGGGGATTTCCCTGTCGACAGTGTCTCGGAACGGCAACTCCCGGTTACAGAAAACGGACCGCACCGACCGAGAAAAATCATCGGTGCGTGTTTCGGAGCGCGGTCGGCCCCGCGGTGCGGTGTTACAGCCTTGCGACTGCGGAGGTTTCGTGTGTGTTACCCGTTCGACGACTGCATCGTTACAGTCCCGCATGAACCCAGCGTTGTCTCGAGATGTGGAATCCCGGCGAAGGAAGTGCTGTTCGGGCACGGTACCGTCGTGCAATGTTCTCCAAAGTGCTTGTCGCCAACCGAGGCGAGATCGCAATTCGCGCGTTTCGCGCTGCCTACGAACTGGGTGCCGAAACGGTCGCGGTGTTTCCGTACGAAGACCGCAAGTCCCTCCACCGTCTGAAGGCCGACGAGGCGTACCAGATCGGTGAAGAAGGCCACCCGGTACGGGCGTACCTGGCGGTCGACGAGATCGTCAATGCCGCCGTGTCGGTGGGCGCCGACGCCATCTACCCCGGTTACGGTTTCCTGTCCGAGAATCCGGACCTCGCCGCGGCGTGCGACCGGGCGGGCATCACGTTCGTCGGTCCGTCGACCGAGATCCTGGAACTGACCGGAAACAAGGCACGCGCGATCGCGGCCGCGAAGGCAGCGGGTCTGCCCGTGCTGGCGTCGTCCGAGCCGTCTGCGGATATCGAGGCGCTCGTCGCGGCGTCGGAGAAGATGACATTCCCGGTATTCGTCAAGGCCGTGGCAGGTGGCGGTGGACGCGGTATGCGACGTGTCGCCGATCCCGCGCAGCTACGCGAATCCATCGAGGCGGCCTCCAGGGAGGCCGACGCGGCATTCGGTGATCCGACGGTCTTCCTCGAACAGGCCGTGGTCAACCCTCGCCACATCGAGGTGCAGATCCTCGCCGACAAGCACGGCAACGTCATCCACCTGTACGAGCGGGACTGCTCGGTGCAGCGCCGCCACCAGAAGGTCATCGAGCTTGCACCGGCCCCGAACCTGGACCCGGAACTCCGCGACCGGATCTGCGCGGACGCCGTCGCGTTCGCCGAGCAGATCGGCTACCAGTGCGCGGGAACCGTCGAGTTCCTCCTCGACGAGCGCGGCAAACACGTCTTCATCGAGATGAACCCGCGCATCCAGGTCGAGCACACGGTGACCGAGGAGATCACCGATGTGGATCTGGTGCAGGCGCAACTGCGGATCGCCTCGGGCGAGACCTTGGCAGACCTCGGTCTGAGCCAGGACAAGATCCGAATCCACGGTGCCGCGTTGCAGTGCCGTATCACCACGGAGGACCCGGCCAACGGCTTCCGTCCGGACACCGGCCGGATCACCGGCTACCGCACCCCGGGTGGTGCAGGTATCCGCCTCGACGGTGGCACCTCGGTCGGCGCAGAGATCTCGGCGCACTTCGACTCGATGCTCGTCAAGCTCACGTGCCGCGGTCGTGACCTCGAGGCGGCCGTCGCCCGCGCCCGTCGTGCGGTCACCGAGTTCCGGATCCGCGGTGTATCGACGAACATCCCGTTCCTGCAGGCCGTGCTCGATGACGAAGACTTCCGCGCGGGTCGCGTGACGACCTCGTTCATCGAAGAGCGCCCGCACCTGCTGACGCTGCGACGCTCGGCCGACCGTGGCACCAAGATCCTCGAATACCTCGCCGACGTCACCGTCAACAAGCCGCACGGCGAGCGGATCGCGACGGTGTACCCGCACGACAAACTCCCCGCGATCGACCTGTCGGCACCTCCGGCTCCCGGGTCGCGGCAACGACTGCTCGAACTCGGCCCCGAGGGCTTCGCGCGGGCACTACGCGAACAGAAGGCCATCGGCGTCACCGACACCACGTTCCGCGACGCACACCAGTCGCTGCTCGCGACGCGTGTGCGCAGCAAGGACCTGCTCACGGTCGCCGGTCACGTCGCGCGCATGACGCCGGAACTGCTGTCGATCGAGGCGTGGGGCGGTGCGACCTACGATGTGGCGCTGCGCTTCCTGCACGAGGATCCGTGGGAGCGGCTCGCGGCGCTGCGTGAGGCCATCCCCAACATCAACCTGCAGATGCTGTTGCGTGGCCGCAACACCGTCGGGTACACCCCGTACCCGGAGGCCGTGACACGCGCGTTCGTACAGGAAGCCGCCGACACGGGCATCGACATCTTCCGCATCTTCGATGCGCTGAACAACGTCGATCAGATGCGTCCGGCGATCGACGCGGTGCGCGAGACGGGCACCACGCTCGCCGAGGTGGCCATGTCCTACACCGGCGACCTGTCGAATCCGAACGAGACGCTATACACCCTCGACTACTACCTGAAGCTGGCCGAGCAGATCGTCGATGCAGGCGCGCACATCATCGCGATCAAGGACATGGCAGGTCTGCTGCGCGCGCCCGCCGCGGCGACGCTGGTCAAGGCGTTGCGCAGCAACTTCGATCTCCCGGTGCACGTGCACACGCACGACACCCCCGGTGGCCAGCTCGCTACTTATGTCGCGGCATGGCACGCCGGAGCCGACGCGGTCGACGGGGCGTCGGCGGCGCTGGCCGGGACGACGAGCCAGCCGGCACTGTCGGCGATCGTTGCGGCAGCGGCGCACAGCGAATTCGACACCGGCCTGGACCTGCAGGCAGTGTGCGATCTCGAGCCGTACTGGGAGGCACTGCGCCGCGTGTACGCGCCGTTCGAGTCGGGCCTGCCTGCACCGACCGGCCGTGTCTACACGCACGAGATCCCGGGTGGGCAGCTGTCGAACCTCCGTCAGCAGGCGATCGCGCTCGGCCTCGGAGACCGGTTCGAGGACGTCGAGGCGGCCTACGCCGGCGCAGACCGACTGCTGGGTCGCCTGATCAAGGTGACTCCGTCCTCGAAGGTGGTCGGTGACCTTGCTCTGCACCTGGTCGGTGCGGGTGTGTCGGTCGACGACTTCGCGGCCGAGCCCGGAAAGTTCGACATCCCGGATTCGGTCATCGGGTTCCTGCGCGGCGATCTCGGAACACCGGCCGGTGGCTGGCCGGAGCCGTTCCGCTCCAAGGCGCTGTCCGGTCGTGGGGAACCGAAGCCCGAGACACCGCTGACCAGTGACGAGGAGAAGGGCCTGGCAGGGTCGTCGCTCGAGCGTCGCACGACCCTCAACCGGTTGCTGTTCGCCGGCCCGGCCCGCGAGTTCGAGCAGCATCGCGAGCAGTACGGCGATACCAGCGAGCTGTCGGCGAATCAGTTCTTCTACGGGCTTCGGTACGGCGAGGAACACCGCGTACGACTCGGCAAGGGCGTCGAACTGCTCATCGGGCTCGAGGCGATCTCCGACGCGGACGAGCGCGGCTTCCGCAACGTGATGTGCCTGCTCAACGGTCAACTTCGTCCGGTGTCGGTGCGTGATCGGTCGATCGCCAGCGAGGTTCCGGCCGCGGAGAAGGCGGACCGTAACGATCCGGGACATGTCGCGGCTCCGTTCGCGGGCACTGTCACGCTCGTCGTGTCCGAGGGCGACAAGGTCGCCGCCGGCGACACGGTCGCCACGATCGAGGCGATGAAGATGGAAGCGGCGATCACTGCGCCGCGCGGTGGGCTGATCACCCGCATCGCAGCCGGACCCGTCCAGCAGGTCGAAGGCGGAGATCTGCTCGTGGTGGTGTCGACGGAGGCAAGCGCCGAGTGACACGAATCGTCGCCGGTCGAGCCGGGGGGCGGCGCCTGAAGGTGCCGCCCCGCGGTACTCGACCGACATCCGAGCGGGTGCGCGAAGCACTGTTCAGTTCGCTCGACGCGCGGATGGATCTCGACGGGGCAGACGTGCTGGACCTCTACGCGGGGTCCGGCGCGCTCGGCCTCGAAGCACTGTCGCGAGGGGCGTCGCACGTGATGCTCGTCGAATCGGACGCGAAAGCGTCCGCGGTGATCCGCGACAACATCGCCACCCTCGGCCTACCCGGTGTGGTGCTCCGGTCCGCGCCTGTCACCACTGTCCTCGCGGCAGGTGCCGATCGTGAATACGACGTGATCTTCGCGGATCCTCCGTATGCGATTGCGGAGGACGCGGTATCGGAGGTGCTCACCGCGCTCGCGGACCACGGCTGGGTGGGGGAGGGCACGATCGTCGTGCTCGAACGCTCCACACGGGCGCCGGAAACCGCGTGGCCCACGGGTTTCGACGTCGGCCGGATCCGGAAGTACGGTGAGACGCGCGTGGAGATCGCCGCCTGTTACGGTGCTGACTCATGAGCCGCGCGGTTTGCCCAGGATCCTTCGACCCGGTCACCAACGGACACCTCGACGTCATCGCCCGTACCGCGGTGCAATTCGACGAGGTGGTGGTCACCATCGTGATCAACCCCAACAAGCAGGGCATGTTCACGGTGCCCGAACGCCTCGAGATGCTCACCGAGGCCACCTCACATCTCAGCAATGTGCGCGTGGATTCGTGGCAGGGTCTGCTGGTCGACTACGCGACCGCAAATGGGATCTCCGCGATCGTCAAGGGTCTGCGCGGCGCAAACGATTTCGACTACGAGCTGCAGATGGCGCAGATGAACCACAAGCTCACCGGCGTCGACACCCTGTTCGTGGCCACCAACCCCGTGTACAGCTACCTGTCGAGTTCGCTCGTCAAGGAGGTTGCCACCTACGGCGGCGACGTCTCCGACATGCTGCCCCAGTCCGTGCACAAGCGGCTTCTGGCGCGTCTCGCCGAACGGGCCGCCCGAAAGTAACTCCCCTCACACCACCGAACCGTGATCCGACACACCGACGCGTGGACCGGAGCCGGAGCCCGAGCTGCGGCAGACTGGACACAGCGCGGTCGCACCGGCCGGGTCGACGGATCAGGATTGGGGTTGGCGTGTACCGGGTATTCGAGGCACTCGACGAACTTGTCGCGATCACCGAAGAGGCACGAAGCGTTCCCATGACGGCGAGCTGCGTGGTCCCGCGCGGCGATGTGCTCGAACTTCTCGACGACGTGAGGGACGCTCTTCCCGCCGAACTGGACGACGCTCAGGACGTTCTCGATCACCGCGACAAGCTGGTCGGCGACGCACGGGCATTGGCGGACAAAACGATCGGTGACGCGGACGACGAAGCGCGCACGCTGGTCGAGGACGCGCGAGCCGACGCCGACCGCATGCTGTCCGACGCGAAGGCGCAGGCAGATCGCATGGTCGGGGAGGCGCGCGCGCACGCGGACGAGCTGGTGGCCGACGCACAGGCGGATGCGGACGCTCTCATCGCCGACGGCCAGCGGCAGTACGAAGCCGTCACCGGCCGGGCCCGATCCGAGGCGGATCGCATGATCGAAGCCGGCAAGGCCGCGTACGACAGGTCCGTCGCGGACGGCGAGGCGGAGCAGGCGCGGTTGGTGTCTCAGGCGGAGGTCGTGCAGGCTGCGCACGCGGAGTCGGCGCGCGTCATCGACGGTGCCCATGCCGAGTCCGATCGGTTGCGCACCGAGTGCGACGAGTACGTCGACAGCAAGCTCGCAGAGTTCGAGGACATTCTCGACACGACTCTGCGGTCGGTCGGTCGTGGTCGTCAGCAACTGAGGACCTCGGGCAGGCCGGACTATGCCGAGGCGGACCATCGGGCGGCTCGGCGTCGGTGAACTGTCGCGCGGTGAACCATCGCGCATGGTGAAGCGCTGTTCTTTCGTGAAACGCGGGGTCATCGCGTACCATAGAGCGGTTGCCCAGTGAATTCACACTGTCTTCTATTCGAAAGTGAGATCGACGTGTCTACCCACCGCTCCGGTACGCGGCATTCCGAACAGGAAGCCGCTCTCGTGCTGGATACGCTCTCGCTGGGGCGTCGTCCCGGTTCGATGCGTACGGTGCAGCGACGTGTCCAATCTCCGTCGCGCATCGGACTCGAAATGATCGCGATCGAGAAAGACAGCGATATCGACCTCGACCTTCGGTTGGAGTCGGTGTCGGAGGGTGTTCTGGTGACCGGTACAGTTCGTGCCGACACCGTCGGTGAATGCTCTCGATGCCTCGAGCCGTTCACGGGCGAGGTGAGTTTGTACCTCACCGAACTGTTCGCCTACCCGAACAGTGTGACCGACCAGACCACGCAGGAAGACGAGGTCTATCGGATCGAGGACGATCTGATCGACCTCGAGCCTGCGATCGTCAACGCGGTCGGATTGGAACTTCCGCTACGTCCGTTGTGCACCGACGACTGTGCGGGACTGTGCTCGGAATGCGGCATTCGCTTGGCGATTGCGGAATCAGGGCATGGGCATGAAATACTGGATCCTCGCTGGGCTGGGTTGGCAGCCGCGTTCGGCGCAGGCTCCGAAGAATCCAGCAGTGCATCCGACAGCAAGAACAACGAGGAGAAGTAGACGTGGCCGTCCCCAAGCGCAGAATGTCGCGTTCCAACACCCGGTCGCGGCGCAGCCAGTGGAACACCACTGCGCCCACGCTCGTCACCTGCCCGAACCGCGGGTGCGGTGAGAAGAAGCTGCCGCACGTGGCGTGCCCGTCGTGTGGCACGTACAACGGCCGTCAGGTGACCGCGCCCGTCTGATCGGTAAAACACGTGACGACTGAGTCGATCGATACCGCACCCGAGGGCGGCGAGGGAGAACATGCATCTCTCCTCGCCGCCCTCGGTGTCCCGGTGGCCCCTGACCTGCTGACCCTGGCATTGACCCACCGCTCGTACGCATACGAGCAGGGTGGTCTGCCGACCAACGAACGACTCGAGTTCCTCGGCGACGCGGTGCTGGGTCTGTCCGTGACCGAATACCTGTACCTGACCCATCCGGACAAACCCGAAGGCGAGCTCGCGAAGATCCGTGCGAGTGTCGTCAACATGCATGCGCTCGCCGAAGTGGCGCGCGGGCTCGGTGACGGCGGGCTGGGCGTACACCTCCTGCTCGGCAAGGGCGAGGAGATGACCGGCGGGCGCGACAAGGCGAGCATCCTCGCCGATGGAATGGAGTCGTTGCTCGGAGCGGTCCACCTGCAGCACGGCATCGAGCTCGCCCGCGAGGTGGTTCTGCGTCTGTTCGCCGAACTGCTCGACCGAGGCCCACGCCTGGGCGCGGGCTTGGACTGGAAGACGAGTCTGCAGGAACTCACCGCCGAACGCGGTGCCGGTGTTCCCGTCTACGAGATCACCGCGACCGGTCCCGACCACGACAAGGAATTCACGGCTACCGCTCTCGTGGCGGGCAAGCCCTACGGTGTCGGTGTCGGTCGGACGAAGAAGGAAGCCGAGCAGAAGGCAGCCTCCACCGCATGGCAGACGTTGTCGGGCGAGGCCGACGAGAACTCCGATACCTCGACCGGGTCGAACTGATCCTGCCGTGCCCGAACTTCCCGAGGTCGAGGTCGTTCGACGTGGGCTCGCTGCCCACGTGCTGGACGCTCGAATGGAGTCCGTCGAGGTTCTGCACCCGAGAGCAGCGCGGCGCCACGAACCCGGCCCGCGTGATCTTGCTCTGCAGCTGACCGGACAGACCGTCGCCGCCGTCGAGCGACGCGGCAAGTACCTCTGGCTGGTCCTCGATCCGACAGGCCTGGCCGTCGTCGTGCATCTCGGGATGAGCGGTCAGATGCTGGTGCAGCCGCCCACGGTGGCGGACGAGAAACACCTGCGGATCCGCGCGGTGCTCGACAGCGGAGCCGACCTACGTTTCGTCGACCAGCGGACCTTCGGAGGATGGGCTCTCGCCCCGCTCATCGAGGTCGACGGTGATCGATTGCCGCTGCCCGTCGCCCACATCGCACGGGATCCGATGGATCCGCGGTTCGATCCGTCCGCGGTGGTGAAGATCCTGCGCGGGAAGCACACCGAGATCAAACGCGCACTGCTCGACCAGACCGTCGTCTCGGGAATCGGCAACATCTACGCCGACGAAGCGCTGTGGCGCGCGCAGATCCACGGAAACAGGATGACCGACACACTGTCGGGCCCGAAACTGCGTGCCGTCCTCGCTGCCGCCCACGATGTCATGGCCGAGGCGCTCGACCAGGGCGGCACGTCGTTCGATGCGTTGTACGTGAACGTCAACGGCGAGTCCGGCTACTTCGAGCGTTCCCTGAACGCATACGGTCAGGAAGACATGGCGTGCCGGCGATGCGGCGCACCGATCCGCCGGGAGAAGTTCATGAACCGCTCGTCCTATTCGTGCCCGCGTTGCCAGCCTCGGCCGCGCAGTATCCGCGGCGGCGCGACCACCAGGGTGTGAGACCCGTCGTGTGTTCGGTGTCGGCCCGCAGTGTGTTCGGTGTCGGCACTGCATGGCAGGATTTCCCGCATGGCTGACCAGAACTCCGAGACCACCCCCACCGAACTGTGGGTCGAACGCACCGGCACCCGCCGCTACACGGGCCGCAGCTCCCGCGGCGCCGAAGTACTCATCGGCTCAGAGACGGTCGACGGTGTCTTCACCCCGGGCGAACTGTTGAAGATCGCCCTGGCCGCGTGTTCCGGAATGAGCTCCGACTTCCCGCTGTCACGGCGTCTCGGCGACGACTACGACGCGACCATCAAGGTGTCCGGTGCTGCCGACCGCGAGAACGAGGTCTACCCGCACCTCGAGGAAGAACTGACCCTCGACCTGTCCGAACTCGACGCCGAAGCTCAGCAGCGCCTCGTCGCGCTCGTCGAGCGATCCGTCGACAAGGTCTGCACCGTCGGACGCACGCTGAAAGCCGGCACGAAGGTGTCGTTGACCATCACCGCCGACGCCTAGGGGAACGCTGTGGCACCTGAACATCGCGACGGCACCGAACGCCTGACGGCCTGGGTACACGGCCGGGTCCAGGGCGTCGGCTTCCGCTGGTTCACTCGTGCCCAGGCACTGGAACTCGGCCTCGTCGGCCACGCCACCAATCATGCGGACGGTCGGGTTCTCGTCATTGCCGAGGGTCCGCGTCACGCGCTCGAGGCGCTGCTCGAATGGCTGCGGTCCGACCTGACACCGGGAGAGGTACGACTGGTGGTCGAAAGTTGGGAACCGGCACGCGGCGGCCTCACCGGGTTCGTCGAGCGCTGACGTCCCGGTAAGGTTTTTCCTCATGCATCTCAAGAGTCTGACACTGAAGGGCTTCAAGTCCTTCGCTTCGTCGACGACTCTGCGCTTCGAGCCCGGTATCACCTGTGTGGTCGGACCCAACGGCTCGGGTAAATCCAACGTGGTCGACGCCCTCACCTGGGTGATGGGGGAGCAGGGCGCCAAAGCACTTCGGGGCGGGAAGATGCAGGACGTCATCTTCGCGGGCACCACAGGACGCCCGCCGCTCGGTCGCGCCGAGGTGACCCTGACGATCGACAACTCGGACGGGGCACTTCCCATCGAGTACTCGGAGGTGTCCGTCACGCGGCGCATGTTCCGCGACGGCGCGGGCGAGTACGAGATCAACGGCACTTCGTGTCGCTTGATGGACGTGCAGGAACTCCTCTCCGACTCGGGTATCGGTCGCGAAATGCACGTGATCGTCGGGCAGGGGCGCCTCGCAGCGATCCTCGAATCTCGTCCGGAAGACAGGCGCGCTTTCATCGAAGAAGCCGCCGGGGTGCTCAAGCACCGTCGTCGCAAGGAAAAAGCGGTCCGCAAGCTGGACTCGATGCAGGCCAACCTTGCTCGGCTGACCGATCTCACAGCCGAATTGCGCCGCCAGCTCAAACCACTAGGACGACAGGCCGAAGTGGCGCGCCGTGCCCAGACTGTTCAGGCCGACCTGCGTGATGCGCGGCTGCGCTTGGCTGCCGACGATCTTGTCACCCGTCGCGCCGAGTTCGTGGGTCAGGACGAGGAGGAACGAGTCCTGCGCGAGCGCCTCGACCACGTCAACGTGATGCTCGACGAGGCCACCACCGACCTCGCCCGTCACGAACAGGCCCTCGCACAACTCACCCCGGGCGCCGAAGCGGCCTCCCAGACCTGGTTCCGGCTCTCTGCACTCGCAGAACGGGTGTCCGCGACAGTGCGGATCGCGCAGGAACGTGCCCGCCACCTCGACGCGGAACCCGAGACCCGCGCCGGGCAGGACCCCGACGAGATGGAAGCACGCGCAGAACGGATCGCCGCCGAAGAGGCCGAACTGATCGAGGCCGTCGAGATCGCGCACGGCACCCTCGACGCCGCGAAGGAACAGCTGGCTGCGCAAGAGGAATACGCGGCAGCAGCCGAACGGGCGCACATGGCGGCGGTCCGGGCCATCGCCGACCGCCGCGAGGGTCTCGCTCGGCTCACCGGTCAGGTCGACACAGTCCGGACCCGCACGGAATCGATCGACGGCGAGATCACGCGGCTCACCGTCGCGATCGAGGAGGCCCGTCGCCGCGGAGTCGAATCGCAGGCCGAGTTCGAAACCGCGCAAGGTCGCATCGACGATCTCGATGCGGGCGAGATCGATGCCGACGCCCAACACGAACGGGCCGTCGAGGCGGCCCGCATCGCCGACGCCCGCGTCGAGGAACTCCAGAACGCCGAACGCGCCGCCGGTAAGGAGGTCGCTTCGCTCGGCGCTCGCATCGAGGCCCTGTCGATGGGGCTCGAGCGCAAGGACGGAGCTGCGTGGCTGCTCGAGCACCACACGGACTCCGGGGTGCTGGGTCCGCTCTCGGACCGTCTGCGGGTCGAACCCGGTTTCGAGGCGGCGGTCGCCGCCGCACTCGGACCAGCCTCGGACGCCCTCACGGTCACGTCGGTGGCCGCGGCGAATTCGCTGGCCACTGCGCTTGCCGACGCCGACCAGGGCAGGGTCGCGTTCCTCGCGGTCGGGGCGGCCGTGCCGGACGAGCCCGGGTCGCTGCCGGCGGATGCTCGGTGGGCGCGCGACGTGATCGAATGCCCTGACGAGCTGCGGGGAGGCCTCGGCGCCGTCCTCGCCGGAATCGTGGTGGTCGACGACCTCGCGGCTGCCGCAATGGTCTGCGCGCAGCGACCGGATCTGCGTGCCGTCACCCGCCGCGGTGATCTCACAGGCTCCGGATGGGTCGTCGGAGGCTCCGATCGTGCGCCGAGCACGCTCGAGATCCAGGCGGCGATCGATTCCTCGAGGGTGGGGCTCGAGGCAGCAGAGCGCCGCTCGGAAGAGCTCGCCGCAGCGCTGACCGGGGCCGACGCGGAACAGAAGGCGCGCGCCGAATACGCCGAACAGACACTCGCGGCACTGAACGAATCCGACGCGGCGATGTCGGCGGTCTACGAACAACTCGGGCGTCTGGGCCAGGCCGCTCGCAACGCCCACGCCGAATCCGAACGTCTCGTCACACAGCGCGCGGCAGCGGAGAAAGAACGCGACGCGGCCCGGGAGAAGCTTGTCGAACTCGAGGAGCGGTTACGGCTCGCGGAGGACGAGCAAGACGGCGGCGACGGTTCAGGCACCGAATCGACCGCTGCCGAGCGGGAGATGGCCGCGGCAGCTCTCACCGAGGTCCGTGCCGTCGAGATGGAGGCCAGGCTCGCCGCGCGTACCGCGGAGGAACGCGCAGAATCGCTGCGTGGAAAGGCCGACTCGCTACGCCGCGCGGCACAGGCCGAACGTGAAGCCCGGGCCCGCGCCGAGCGTGCCCGCGCCACCCGTCGGCAGGCTGCTGCGGTGGCCGCGGCCGTCGCTGCGGCCGGTGCCCGCGTGACCGGCGAACTCGAGACCGCGGTCGCCTCTGCGCACGCACACCGGGAAGAACTGACCCGCCGCCGCACCGAATGCGCCGAGCAACTCGACCGGGCCAGGGGGCTCGTCCGTGAGTTCTCCACTCAGCGCGACCAGCTCACCGATGCCGTGCACCGCGACGAAGTGGCACGGGCGCAGGCTGCGCTGCGCATCGAACAGCTCGAACAGACGATTCTCGAGCAGTTCAGCATCGCGCTCGACGACCTCGTCGCCGAGTACGGCCCCGATGTCCTGCTCCCGCCGACCGATCTCGAAATCGCCGAGTACGAGCAGGCACGCGAACGCGGCGAACAGGTGGTCGCCCCGCAGCCGCAGCCCTACGATCGCGCGACGCAGGAGCGCCGCGCGAAGCGCGCCCAGAAGGATCTCTCGACGCTGGGCAAGGTCAACCCGCTCGCCCTCGAGGAGTTCGCCGCTCTCGAAGAGCGGTACAACTTCCTCGCGACGCAACTCGAGGATGTCAAGAGCGCGCGCAAGGACCTGCTGGCCGTCGTCGAAGAGGTCGACGCGAGGATCCTGCAGGTGTTCACCGAGGCCTACGCCGACGTGGAGCGCGAGTTCGAGCAGGTGTTCGCAAAGCTGTTCCCCGGCGGCGACGGCCGACTTGTCCTCACCGACCCGAAGGACATGCTCACGACGGGCATCGAGGTGGAGGCCCGGCCCCCTGGCAAGAAGGTCAAGAGGTTGTCGCTGCTGTCCGGTGGTGAGAAGTCACTGACTGCCGTTGCGATGCTCGTGGCGATCTTCCGTGCCCGGCCCTCCCCGTTCTACGTCATGGACGAGGTGGAGGCAGCGCTCGACGACACGAACCTGCGGAGGCTGATCGGGTTGTTCGAGCAGCTGCGCGAGAAATCGCAGCTGATCGTCATCACCCACCAGAAGCCGACGATGGAGGTCGCGGACGCGCTGTACGGCGTCAGTATGCGAGGTGACGGCATCACCCGCGTGATCTCCCAGCGTCTGCGCGGGCAGAATGTCACGACACCGGTCCCTGAACCGGAAGGCGAGCTCCAGGCCTGACAGTATGGGTGCGTGAGTACCGGAGCCTGGATAATCATCGCGGCCGCCCTCGCGGTTGTTCTCGTCGCGCTCGTCGTGGGTCTGACGCTCTATCGGCGACGGCAGGTGTCGCTGACGGCGCAGGAGACCCCGCAGCTCGACACGGCGGAAGCCAAGGATCGCTCGGGCGGTTACAAAGCGCAGAGCGGATTCAGTTTCAGCCAGGGTGCGACTGCCACCGCACCACCACAACCGGTCGAACGGCCGGCACCGAAACCCGCGCCGACACCGCCGCCGGAGCCTCGCACCGTGCCGTTGCCGGAGGAGGTCACCGAGGCGCCGCCTTCCACACGGACCCCGGTGGTGCCGCCGCCTGCACCGAAGCCTGCTGAGCGGGCGCCCGTCGAACCGGAGCCTGTCGAACCGGAGGCAGCACCCGGCCCGGTCGTCGCAGAACCTGAGCCTGCGGAGCCGGAGAGTGCGCCCGAGGTCGTTGCCGAGCCCGAAGTCGTCCCCGAGCCTGCGGAGCCGAAACCTGCCGAGCCGAAACCTGCCGAGCCGAAACCTGCGGAGTTCGAGCCTGCGGAGCCCGGCGGAGCGGTCGACGCTGCGCCGACGCAGACTGCTCCCGTCGAAGCAGAGGATGCTCCGGCACCGGTCGAAGCGCCCGCTGTTCCGGCGCTCGACGAGATCGAGCCGACCTCGGGCCGACTCGTACGTCTCCGGGGTCGCCTGGCCCGCTCGCAGAACGCTGTGGGCAAGAGCCTGCTCGGCCTGCTCGGCGGCGGCGATCTGGACGAGGACTCGTGGGAGGAGATCGAGGACACTCTCCTGATCGCGGACCTCGGTTCCGCCACCACCGCGAAGATCGTCGACCGGTTGCGAGAGGAGATGGTTGCGAGCAACGTCCGGTCCGAGGCCGACGCGCGTGCCGTGCTCCGCAAGGTGCTCGTCGACGAACTGCGCCCCGACCTCGATCGTTCCATCCGTGCCCTGCCGCACAACAACCTCCCGTCGGTGCTGCTCGTCGTCGGTGTCAATGGCACGGGTAAGACGACCACGACCGGCAAGCTCGCTCGTGTTCTCGTCGGAGACGGACGTCGAGTCCTGCTCGGCGCCGCCGATACCTTCCGCGCTGCTGCGGCCGATCAGCTCCAGACCTGGGCCGAGCGTGTGGGCGCCGAGGTGGTCCGCGGTAAGGAAGCAGCCGACCCGGCGGCCGTCGCATTCGACGCTGTCGCGAAGGGCATAGACAACGGGGTCGACGCAGTTCTCATCGACACCGCCGGCCGCCTGCATACGAAGACCGGCTTGATGGACGAGCTGGGCAAGGTCAAACGCGTGGTCGAGAAGAAGGCCGCCGTCGACGAAGTTCTGCTGGTGCTCGACGCCACGATCGGGCAGAACGGGCTCATGCAGGCCCGAGTGTTCGCGGAGGTCGTCGACATCACCGGTGTGGTGCTGACGAAACTGGACGGCACCGCCAAGGGCGGAATCGTCTTCCAGGTGCAGCACGAGCTCGGCGTTCCGGTCAAGCTTGTCGGCCTGGGCGAGGGCGCGGATGATCTCGCCCCCTTCGAACCGGGTGCGTTCGTCGACGCGTTGCTGGGCTGACACTTCCGAGCCACGAATCGAGGCCGCTCCCGCTCCGGCGGGAGCGGCCTTGTCGTCTCCCGATGCGGGTTCCCGCGTGAAACATGAACGAAACACCGTCCCGGCACGCGTTCACGCCGACGAAACAGGACGGCGCTTCTGATGAAACATCTCCGCAGGAAGCTTTTCCCAACGACGCGCTCAACGGCGCGAACAACTGGGAGGTGTGCAAGTGGAGGAAGTGGTGAACACCGGCGACGCAGCATGGATGCTCATGGCGGCATCGCTCGTGCTGCTGATGACACCGGGTCTGGCGTTCTTCTACGGCGGCATGTCGCGCGCCAAGTCGGTCCTGAACATGATGATGATGTCGTTCGGCGCAATGGCACTGATCGGCGTGATCTATGTGCTGTGGGGCTGGTCGATGTCGTACGGCTCCGAGAGCATCGGTGGGATCTTCGCGAATCCGTTCGAGCTGTTCGGTCTACAGGGCGCCATCTATGACGCAGAGGGTGGATTCCTGCCGGGGGCCGGCAACTACCCGCAGATCATCGACATCGGGTTCCAGGTCACCTTTGCGATCATCACCACCGCGCTCATCAGCGGTGCGCTCGCCGAGCGCGTGAAATTCGGCACGTGGATGGTGTTCGTCGGGGTCTGGGTGACCCTCGCGTACTTCCCGCTCGCTCACATGGTGTGGGGTGGCGGCCTGCTCTCCGGCTCCGAGGACAGCATTGCGGCGAAGCTGTTCGGCACCGTCGACGACGGTGAAGGGGGGCTGGTCGCGGCTGTCGCACCCATCGACTTCGCCGGTGGCACGGTGGTCCACATCAACGCCGGTATCGCCGCGCTAGTTCTGGTGCTCGTCATCGGCAAGCGCTCCGGTTTCGGCAAGACCGCGTTCCGTCCGCACAATCTTCCGTTCGTGATGCTCGGCGCCGCGCTGCTGTGGTTCGGCTGGTTCGGATTCAACGCTGGATCCGCGTTCGCCGCCGACGGCGTCGCAGGTCTCGCCTGGCTCAACACCACGGTGGCTGCCGCCGCTGCGATTCTGGGCTGGCTGGCCACCGAACGCCTCCGGGACGGCAAGGGCACCAGCCTCGGTGCCGCATCGGGCGCCGTTGCCGGCCTGGTCGCGATCACTCCCGCCGCCGGTTCGCTCAGCCCGGTCGGGTCCATCGTGCTCGGTGCCGTTGCGGGTGTCCTCTCGGCCCTCGCGGTCGGTCTGAAGTACAAGTTCGGCTATGACGACTCGCTCGACGTCGTGGGCGTGCACCTCGTGTCCGGTCTGTGGGGCACGGTCGCCATCGGCCTTCTCGGAACCGAGACCGGACTGTTCTATGGAGGCGACTACAAGCAGCTCGTCATCCAGATCGTGATCGCCCTGGTCGCCCTGGTGTTCACCGCCATCGTCACCGCCGTGATCGCATTGGCTCTGAAGCCGCTGGGCTGGAGGATCAGCGCGGAGGAAGAAGCCCGCGGGATCGACGAGGCCGAGCACGCGGAAACCGCATACGACTTCGCCACAGCACTGAAGTGACAGTTCACCTCGTCTTCGAGGTGGAAAGTGGACGAAGATAACGGGCAAGGGTTACGCGGACAGCAATGACAACGTCCGGTGGGCACCGGGAAGGGATGAGAAATGAAGCTGATCACGGCAATCGTGAAGCCATTCACGCTCGAGGACGTCAAGGCAGGGCTCGAACAGGCCGGGGTGCTCGGAATGACCGTGAGCGAGGTGCAGGGCTACGGGCGCCAGAAGGGTCACACCGAGGTGTACCGAGGCGCCGAGTACTCGGTCGACTTCGTGCCGAAGGTCCGAGTCGAGGTCGTCGTCGACGACTCTGTGGTGGACAAGGTGGTCGACACGATCGTCGAGGCCTCACGCACCGGAAAGATCGGTGACGGCAAGGTGTGGGTCACCCCGGTGGAATCGGTGATTCGAGTCCGCACCGGAGAACGAGGTACGGATGCACTCTGACCCCCATGGGGCAGAGACCCGAGGCCCAGGACACGCTGCGCACGCAGCGGGTCGTGGGCCTTCGGCGTCTTCGAGCCCGAACTCGGCGACGGACCTCTCCGCGGCCAGGGACGCACTCGTCTCCGGCTCCGGCCGCACTCGTCGCCTCGACACCCGAGCGCTGCGCGACGCGCTCGTCGACCTGTTCGACTTCTGGTTGACGACGGAGGGTTCCGAACTCGGAATCAGACCCGACAGCGGCTTCGCGCTCGTCGCGGTCGGGGGACTCGGCCGTCGCGAGATGCTTCCGCACTCCGACGTCGACCTCATCCTGCTCCACGACAACATCGATCCCGAGACGGTGTCATCGGTGGCGGACCGGCTGTGGTATCCGCTGTGGGACGCACACATCCGGCTCGACCACAGTGTCCGGACCGTCCCGCAGGCCTTGCAGGTGGCTTCCAGTGATCTTCCCGCCGCGCTCGGGATGCTCGAGGCCAGGCACATCGCCGGCGACCAGGAACTGAGCAACCTGCTCATCGGTGGCGTGCGTAGGCAGTGGCGTACCGGGATACGAAACCGTTTCGACGAGCTCATCGAGATGACAGAAGCGCGTTGGGAGCGTTCCGGCCAGATCGCACACCGCGCCGAGCCCGATCTCAAGAGCGGTCGCGGAGGGTTGCGGGACGTACAACTGCTCAATGCGTTGTCCGTCGCGCAACTCACCGACGGCATGCCCGGCCTCGGACCGGATGTGCCCGGGGGCGGCCTCGCGGCTGCCCACCGTCACCTGCTCGATGTACGGACGGAACTGCACCGTGTCGCGGGTCGGGGCCGCGATCAACTGCAGGCTCAGGACGCCGACGAGATCGGCGCCGCACTACGCATCGGAGATCGTTTCGACCTTGCGCGTCTACTCACGGAGGCGGCGCGAACGGTCAGCTACTCCGTCGAGGTCGGTATCCGCACCGCGGGCAATTCCCTGCCGCGCAAAGGCCTGTCACGTCTGCGACGTGGACCGGTTCGTCGCCCGCTCGACGAAGGCGTCGTCGAGCATGGCGGAGAGGTTGCTCTGGCCCGCGATGCTCAGCCGAGCAAGGACCCAGGCCTGATCAACCGGGTGGCCGCCGCAGCCGCACGATCGGGTCTGCCCATCTCGGCGGCGACGTTGACCCGGCTGTCGGACCACGCGCCGGAGCTGCGGGAGCCCTGGCCACGGCAGGCGCTCGACGACCTGATCGTGCTGCTCGCGTCGGGGCCTTCTGCCGTCGAAGTCGTGGAGGCGCTCGATCGAACGGGACTGTGGGGACGTCTGTTGCCCGAGTGGGGTGCAGTACGCGACCTCCCACCGCGCGACGCGGTCCACACCTGGACCGTCGATCGCCATCTGGTGGAGACCGCAGTTCACGCGAGTGCACTCACGACGCGGGTGTCCCGCCCTGATCTACTCCTCGTCGGGGCGCTCCTGCACGACATCGGCAAGGGGCGGGGCGGCGATCACAGTGTGGTCGGCGCCGAGGTCGCCCATCAGATCGGGACACGCATGGGGTTGTGGCCGTCGGATCTGTCGGTGCTCACGGCGATGGTCCGACACCACCTGCTACTTCCGCACACTGCGACCCGGCGCGACTTGGACGACCCGGCGACCGTCGAGTCGGTGATGGACGCACTGGGCGGCGACCCGCTGCTCCTCGAACTGCTGCACGCGCTGGCAGAAGCGGATTCGCAGGCCACCGGACCTGGTGTCTGGGGTGACTGGAAAGCCTCGCTCATTCGGGAACTGGTGCGACGTTGCCGATTGGTGATGGCGGGGGAGGACCTTCCGGCTCCGGCCCCGATCGACCCCGAACTCGCGCAGCTCGCCGAGGACGGAGCCATGCATGTCTCGCTCGACCCGCTGCCCGACGGCCGCGGCTACACCGTGACGGTGGTGGCACCGGACGAGCCCGGCGTGTTGTCCGACACCGCGGGAGTGCTGGCCCTCCACGGACTACGAGTGCAGTCGGCTTCCATCGGAAGCCACGCGGGAAGCACCGTCAACAGGTTCATCGTGATGCCGCGATTCGGTGCGCCGCCCGCGGCGGGACTACTGCGGCAGGAGTTCGTGCGGGCCCGGTCCGGCGACCTCGATCTGCTCGCGGAGCTCGAGGCGAAGGATCGTGCGGCGCGCGAGTCCGCACCGTCTGTTGGCCCCGAGCACGCGGTGCCCGGAATGTACTCGCAGGCCCCACCGCGCCTGATCTGGCTCGACACGACGGATCCGGGTCAGATTGTGCTGGAAGTCAGGGCGGAGGACCGGATCGGGATGCTCTGCCGGCTCGCCGGCGTCTTCGAGGATCTCGGAGCGGACGTGCGGTGGGCGACGGTCACGACGATCGGATCGACCGTGGTCGACTCGTTCTGCGTCGATGTGTCGACCGCGGGAACGAGGGCGTCCCGGGAACGGCTCGAGCAGGCCCTGCTGGCGGTCCTTCCCACCCCTGAACCGAAGAAGCCTCCTGCCGTGTCGTGAGGTGACGTCGCGATTCGGGCCGTCCGTCCGGTCTTTCGGTCGGCCGGACGGCCCCACCCTCGGCTGCGGGTGGATGGGAGCGGCTACCCTGGAGCGCAGTATTGTCCGTATTCTCGTCAGACCGCAGGAGCGCATTCGGTGTTCGAATCCCTTTCCGACAGGTTGACAGGGGTCCTCAAGGACCTGCGCGGCAAGGGGCGTCTGTCCGACGCGGACATCGACGCGACGTGCCGCGAGATCCGCCTCGCCCTTCTCGACGCCGACGTGGCGCTGCCCGTCGTGCGCTCGTTCATCAATAAGATCAAGGAACGCGCCAAGGGCGCCGAGGTACACGGCGCGCTGAACCCGGCGCAGCAGGTCGTCAAGATCGTCAATGACGAACTCGTCGGGATCCTCGGCGGCGAGACCCGTCGCCTGCAATTCGCCAAGACCCCTCCGACCGTCATCATGCTGGCCGGTCTGCAGGGCGCGGGTAAGACCACGCTCGCAGGCAAGCTCGCCAAGTGGCTCAAGGACCAGGGGCACACCCCGATGCTGGTGGCGTGCGACCTCCAGCGTCCCGGCGCCGTGACGCAGCTGCAGGTCGTCGGTGAACGTGCTGGTGTCTCGGTGTTCGCGCCGCATCCGGGAACATCGATCGGCGGGGGCGAGAACGCTCTCGGTGTCACGGCCGCCGACCCGGTCGCGGTCGCGCAGCAGGGCATCGCGGAGGCCCGGAACAAGCAGTACGACGTGGTCATCGTCGACACCGCCGGTCGGCTCGGTATCGACGAGGAGCTGATGGCCCAGGCCGCAGGCATCCGAGACGCCGTCCAGCCCGACGAGACCCTGTTCGTCCTCGACGCGATGATCGGTCAGGACGCCGTGAGCACCGCCGAGGCATTCCGTGAGGGTGTCGGCTTCACCGGCGTCGTGCTCACCAAGCTCGACGGCGATGCACGCGGCGGTGCCGCGCTGAGCGTCCGCGAACTGACCGGTCAGCCGATCCTGTTCGCGTCAACGGGCGAGAAGCTCGAAGACTTCGACGTCTTCCACCCCGAGCGCATGGCCAGCCGCATCCTCGGCATGGGTGACGTGCTCACCCTCATCGAGCAGGCCGAGCAACACTTCGACGCCACGCAGGCCGAAGCGACTGCCGCCAAGATCGGCAGTGGCGAACTCACCCTCGAGGACTTCCTCGAGCAGATGATGGCAGTGCGCAAGATGGGTCCGATCGCGAACCTGCTCGGTATGCTGCCCGGCGCGGGTCAGATGAAGGACGCGCTCGCGGGAGTCGACGAGAAACAACTCGACCGGATCCAGGCGATCATCCGCGGCATGACCCCGGCGGAGCGCGCCAACCCGAAGATCATCAACGGCTCGCGTCGACTGCGTATCGCGAACGGTTCCGGCGTGAAGGTCTCCGATGTCAACCAGCTCGTCGACCGCTTCTTCGAAGCGCGGAAGATGATGTCCGCGATGGCGGGTCAGATGGGCATGCCGGGCGCCCGCCGCAACCAGCGTTCGAAGAAGGGCAAGAAGGGGAAGAAGGGTGGCCGCGGGCCGACTCCGCCGAAGGTGCGGGGTGGTCTTCCCGGCGGCATGCCCGCCGGGTTCCCCGGGCTCGGTGGAGGGATGCCCGATCTGTCGAACATGCCGAAGGGCCTCGACGAACTGCCTCCGGGTCTCGACGGGTTCGATCTGTCGAAGTTGAAGTTCCCCAAGAACTAGGACGCATTCGCAATAAGCATGAGGTGTGGTCGGCACCCCCGCGGGCTCCGCCCGACCGCTGATTTCCGGTCCGGATACCACGTCTGGCAGAATGGACCGCTGTCGTCGCATCCGGTTCCGTACCGCGCGGCGGTCACAGGTTGGAGGCAAAACCGGGCGCGCCACACGGGCGCGTCGTCCGAATTGCACGTGACATGCGCGCTCTGCGCGCGAAGGAGAACACAGCAGTGTCTGTCAAGATCAAGCTCACCCGTCTCGGTAAGATCCGCAACCCGCAGTACCGCGTCGTCGTTGCAGACTCGCGCACCCGCCGCAACGGCCGTGCGATCGAGTCCATCGGCCGGTACCAGCCGAAGGAAGATCCGTCGATCATCGAGATCGATTCGGAGCGCGCGCAGTACTGGCTGAGTGTCGGTGCGCAGCCCACCGAGCCGGTTCTCAACCTCCTCAAGATCACCGGCGACTGGCAGAAGTTCAAGGGGCTGCCGGGCACCGAGGGCACCCTGAAGAAGGCAGAGCCCAAGCCGACCAAGCTCGAGCTGTTCCAGGCCGCACTCGCGCAGGCCGAGAACGAGCCGGCCGCAGAAGCGGTCACCCCCAAGAAGAAGAAGGCTGCCAAGGAAGAGGCTGCCGCTGAGTCCACCGAGGCCGCCGAGTAATGAGCGCCGTGGTGGCCGATGCGGTCGAGCATCTCGTCCGTGGCATCGTCGCGCACCCCGATGATGTGCGCGTCGACCTCATCACGGGTCGCCGTGGCCGCACCGTCGAGGTTCATGTCAATCCTGACGACCTCGGCAAGGTGATCGGTCGCGGTGGCCGCACTGCGACGGCACTGCGGACCCTCGTCACCGGAATCGGTGGCCGGGGAATCCGCGTCGACGTCGTCGACACCGACCGCTAGGCGCGCGGCGGTGGAGCTCGTAGTGGGCCGTGTGGTGAAGTCGCACGGCATCAAAGGTGAGGTCGTCGTCGAGGTTCGCACCGACGAACCGGACGAGCGCTTCGCTGTGGGCGCGGTCCTGCGTGGCCGTAAGCCCCGCGAGCAGAAGCTGCACAACTACACGGTGGAAGCCGCCCGGGAGCACTCCGGGCGGCTTCTGCTGCGTTTGCACGGTGTGGCCGACCGCACCGGATCCGACGCGATACGCGGTGTCTTGTTCGTTGTCGACAGTGAGGACCTGTCTCCGTCCGATGATCCCGACGAGTTCTACGATCACGAACTCGAAGGATTGCCGGTCCGGATCGTGGCGGGCCGCCCCGACGGCGGTGCCGAGATCGGCACCGTGCGTGAGGTCCTGCACACCGCCGCGGGCGAACTTCTGTCGATCCGCCCTGCCGACGATGCGAGCCGGGAAATCCTCATCCCGTTCGTCACCGAGATCGTTCCGACGGTGTCGATCGCAGACGGCGTGATCGAGATCGATCCACCCGACGGTCTGCTCGATCCCGATTTCGGGGAGCCGCCCACCAAAGCGAAGAAGCAGCAGGCAAGGACGCTGCGCCGGGCAACCGAGGAGAGCGAGTAGTCGGTGCGGCTCGACGTGGTCACCATCTTTCCCGAGTATCTCGAACCACTGCGTGCCGCCCTGCTCGGCAAGGCGATCGACAAGGGCCTGATCTCGGTCGGAGTACACAACCTGCGCGAGTGGACACACGATGTCCACAAGGCGGTCGACGATTCGCCCTACGGCGGCGGACCCGGCATGGTCATGAAACCCACGGTCTGGGGACCTGCTCTCGACGACGTCCTCGGCGTCGACGAGGGCACGACCGACCCGGATGTGCTGCTCGTCGTTCCCACCCCCGCGGGCAGGCCGTTCGATCAGGCCACCGCGCAACGGTGGTCGACCGAGAAGCGCATCGTCTTCGCGTGCGGTCGATACGAGGGAATCGACCAACGAGTCTTCGATGACGCCGCCACACGCGTCCGCGTCGAGGAAGTCAGCATCGGCGATTACGTGCTGATCGGCGGCGAGGTCGCGGTGCTGGTGATGGTCGAGGCCGTCGTACGCCTGATGCCCGGCGTACTCGGCAATCAGCAGTCACACCAAGAGGATTCGTTCTCCGACGGACTCCTCGAAGGCCCCAGCTACACGCGGCCCGCGAGTTGGCGTGGGCTCGACGTTCCTCCGGTGCTGCTCTCCGGCGACCACGGCAAGGTCGCACAGTGGCGTCATGAACAGTCTCTGATCCGGACCCGCGAGCGACGTCCGGATCTGCTCACAGACGGACAGCGCGCCCGCGACTAGAGGCACCCGTTCGTCCCGTCGCCACTGCATTGTGCTCAGCCGAGTACTTCCTCGACAACCATGGTCACCGTGTCGCGTGCGTGCTGAGCACTCTCGTCCTCCGTCGCGTCGTAGATCGAGGTGTCCGGGAGCGACCAGCCATCGTATTCGGGATCTTCGTAGGTCACCGTCTCCCGCGACAACACGGCGACAACGTACCGGTGGTAGTTGCCGAAGAACCCGGTGGACAGATGAACCCAATGCGCGTCGAGGCAGCACATCCACCCTGCTTTCGACCCGAGGTCCACCGCGTACGAGAGACCGTCGGGCAGGCCGAATTCCTGGTCGTAGCCGTCGGCTCCGGTGGACTCGAAATCGAGTAGATACCCGACGATCCGGGCGGTGGCGGGTTCGTCGAGTCCGGCCCTGCTGCTGAGCAGGTCGTCGTACCAGGTGAGGATGTCCGATGCGGTCGTGACGGTGTTCCACCAGAAATCGACCGGTGCCACCGTTCCCTCGAGCCCGTGGCGACGGGCGACGCGTTCGACGATGTCGGGGCCGTCGAAAACGTCCCACAGCAGGCTCGCGGCGGAATCATCCGACTCCGTGAGCATGGCCCGGATCAGATCGTAGTCGTCGTCTGTCAACGCGATCTCACCGATCCCTTCCCGGAACAGAAGGTCGTCGGCGATGAACAGTTTGACCACCGATGCTGTTTCGAGAGGCTCGTTCACGCCCCCGACCGTTCGCGCACCCGTTGCACGGTCGAGGACCGCCACCGTGATCTCCGCACCGCGCTGTGCGGCAAGCTCCGACGCGGCGTCGATCCGTTCCGCGAGCGTGTCCATCCTGATGGGCACACCGGTGTCGGTGTCGTCGGTGCTCATCTCGACGTGCAGGCCGGCAGCGGACACATCCGACGCGAAGTCGGAGGTCTCGCCGAGGGGTGTTCCGCACGCCGATAACGTTGCTGTCACCACCAGCAACGACAGGCACGACCGGAACAGATCCCAGGTCATCCAACAACTCCTGTGTTCTATTGTGCGGCGCGCACGCGCCGCCGGTCGAAGTTCGGGCTCCACCGGGTAGATGCTCGAGGCGCCCCGGGGAACACCCGAAAGGATAGAGGTAGGGTCGATCGTCGTGACGACCCAACTCGACACCGTGAACCGACGTATCGCCGACGAGCTCGACGTCCGCGAGAACCAGGTGGCTGCGGCGGTGGAACTGCTCGACGGCGGCTCGACCGTGCCGTTCATCGCGCGCTACCGCAAGGAGGTCACCGGCGGGCTCGACGACGCCCAGCTCCGCACCCTCGAAGAGCGCTTGAGGTATCTGCGCGAGCTCGACGAACGCCGCACTGCGATCCTCGAGTCGATCGATGAGCAGGGCAAGCTCGACGACGAGCTTCGCGGACAGATCATGCTTGCCGAGACGAAGGCCCGGCTCGAAGACATCTATCTGCCGTACAAGCCCAAACGCCGCACGAAGGCCCAGATCGCCCGTGAGGCCGGGCACGAGCCCGTCGCCGACGCACTCATCGGCGACCCGACCACCGATCCCGGGCAGTACAGCGCCGAACAGCTCGACGGTGCCCGCGCGATCCTCGTCGAACGTTTCGCCGAGGACGCCGACCTCGTCGGTGAGCTGCGTGAGGCCATGTGGAGCCGCGGGGGCCTGAAGTCCTCGGTTCGGCCCGGGAAGGAAACCGACGGCGCGAAGTTCGCCGACTACTTCGAGTTCTCCGAGCCGTTCGCCGCCCTGCCGTCGCACCGTATCCTCGCCGTTCTGCGCGGCGAGAAGGAAGAGGTCCTCAGCCTGTCGCTGGAACCGGAACTCGAAGAGCAGGAACCCGGAGCACCGTCCTACTACGAAGGCCGGATCGCCGGCCGTTTCGGGATCACCGACCAGGGGCGGCCCGCCGACCGCTGGCTACTCGACACCGTCCGTTGGGCATGGCGAACCAGGCTGCAGGTCTCGATGGGGGTCGACGTGCGGATGCGACTCAAGCAGTCCGCCGAGAGCGACGCCGTCGACGTGTTCGCTGCGAATCTGCGCGACCTCTTGCTGGCAGCGCCGGCCGGAACCCGCCCCACGATGGGCCTCGACCCTGGCTTCCGCACCGGCACCAAGGTGGCCGTCGTCGATGCGACGGGCAAGGTCGTCGACCACACGACGATCTATCCGCACCAGCCGCACAACAAGCACGACCAGTCGCTCGCGACCCTCGCAGCTCTGGTGGTCAAGCACGGTGTCGAGCTCATCGCCATCGGCAACGGCACGGCCTCCCGAGAGACCGACGCGCTCGCCGCCGAGCTGATCGCCAAGTCCGGTGTCACCAACGTGACGAAGATCGTGGTATCGGAGGCCGGCGCCTCGGTGTACTCGGCGTCCGCCTATGCATCCCAGGAACTTCCCGACCTCGACGTGTCGATCCGCGGTGCGGTCTCGATCGCGCGGCGCCTGCAGGATCCGCTCGCCGAGCTGGTCAAGATCGACCCCAAGTCGATCGGTGTCGGCCAGTACCAGCACGACGTGTCCGAGACGATGCTGGCGCGGTCGCTCGGTGCGGTCGTCGAAGATGCGGTGAATGCCGTCGGTGTCGACGTCAACACGGCGTCGGTGCCCCTGCTGTCCCGCGTATCGGGCATCACCGGGTCGCTCGCGGAGAGCATCGTCACCCACCGCGACCAGAACGGCCCGTTCCGCACCCGCAAGGCACTCAAGGATGTCGCCCGGCTCGGTCCGAAGGCCTTCGAACAGTGCGCGGGCTTCCTCCGCATCCCGGGCGGCGACGACCCGCTCGACGAGTCCGCGGTGCACCCCGAGGCCTACCCGGTGGTCCGTCGCATCGTCGACCGCAGTGGTACGGGGGTGCTCGAACTCATCGGAAGCTCTGCCGTGCTCGGAAAGCTGCGGCCGGAGGAGTTCGTCGACGACAAGTTCGGTCTTCCGACCGTCACGGACATCATCAGCGAACTCGAGAAGCCGGGGCGTGATCCGCGCCCCGAGTTCAAGACCGCGACGTTCGCCGCAGGAATCGAGAAGGTGGCCCACCTGGAGCCCGGCATGGTGCTCGAGGGCGTCGTCACCAACGTCGCTGCTTTCGGAGCGTTCGTCGATGTCGGAGTCCACCAGGACGGACTCGTGCACGTCTCGGCGATGTCGCGCAGCTTCGTCCAGGATCCTCATGATGTCGTGAAGTCGGGTGAAGTCGTCAAGGTCAAGGTCCTCGAGGTCGATGTTCCGCGCCAGCGCATCAGCCTCACCTTGCGCCTCGACGACGAGATTCCGTCCGCATCGGACAGTGAAGGCGGCGCCGCGCGCGGAGGACGCCAGGGCGGATCCAGGCCCGCACCGCGCAGTCAGCAGGGCGGCGGCCGCGGACAAGGCGGCCGTGGCCGCGGGCAGAGCGGCAACAAGCAAGGTGGCGGCAAGCAGGACCGGCGCAGCGACGCCGCACCCGCCAACGGATCGATGGCCGACGCTCTGCGCCGAGCCGGTTTCGGCAAGTAACCCGTCTTCGGGTGCCGGTCGTATCGCACCGCGAGCGGCCGGCGCCTGGGATGCTGAAGCACGTGGGGGCAATACGGTCGAGAGCATGGGCAGCGCCCCGATGAGAACGATGCCGCGATGATGAACTGGGTTCGAACCGAGATCAGCGACCAGGGGCGACTACCGCTGCTGTGCTTCCTCCTCGGCTTCGTGGTGGCTTTCGTGTTCATCCGTATCAGCGTCCGGTTGATCCGGGCGAAGGTGCGGTGGTGGCCCGGCAACATCACACCCGGTGGGCTGCACGTACATCACATGGTGTTCGGGGTGGTCACGATGGTCATCGCCGGTGGTGGGCTCATCTCGGTGTACGAGGTGGGCTCCAGGTCCGTCGTTGCCGTCTTCGCTACGTTGTTCGGGGTGGGAGCTGCCCTCACGCTCGACGAGTTCGCGCTGATCTTCTATCTCCACGATGTGTATTGGGAGGAAGAAGGACGGGTATCCGTCGACGCGGTGTTCGTGGCCATTGCCGTAACAGGGATGCTCATGCTCGGTCTTCAACCCCTCGATCTCGTCGACCTCACCAACTTCGACGATGGTGGAGATTGGGTGAACCGATTCGTTCTGGTGGTGTCGGTGCTGGTGAATCTGCTGGTGGCAGGGGTGGTCCTCGCCAAGGGCAAGATCTGGACCGGTCTGGTCGGGCTGTTCGTCGTCCCATTGCTGTGGGTCGGCGCACTCCGCCTGTCGCGGCCGGGAGCGCCGTGGGCCCGCTGGCGCTACCAGGGAAAGACACGGAAGATGACCCGTGCGATCGCGCGTGAACGGCGGTTCCGCAGACCGGTGATCCGAGCGAAGATCTTCGTGCAGGACCTCGTCGCGGGTGCCCCGACCCTCGAAGCGGTGCTCGGCAGCGTCGAACACTCGCGAATAGCTGCGGAAGCGGTCCTCGACAGGACGGTGCACGCGGCTCCGGCACCCGTGATTTCACCCAGCCCGGTGGAGTCTGGCACTATAGACGGGTTGCCCCGTTCGGGCACGCCTACCTGACCTGGGCACGAACCGGTCGAGCCCGCCTCACAGCGGTCGCCGCCAGGTTCCTCTGCTCGAGCGAACAAGAGGATAGAACACCGATGAACACCCTGGACTTTTTGGACGCAAAGTCGCTGCGCGACGACATTCCGAACTTCCGCGCCGGCGACACGCTCGACGTGCACGTCAAGGTTATCGAGGGCTCGAAGGAGCGTGTGCAGGTCTTCAAGGGCGTCGTGATTCGTCGCCAGGGCGGCGGCATCCGCGAGACCTTCACCGTCCGCAAGATCTCGTTCGGCGTCGGCGTCGAGCGCACCTTCCCGGTGCACAGCCCGAACCTCGCGAAGATCGACGTCCTCACCCGCGGTGACGTCCGTCGCGCGAAGCTGTACTACCTGCGCGAGCTGCGCGGCAAGGCTGCGAAGATCAAGGAAAAGCGCTGATCGTCGAATCATGACGACATACTCACTGGCCCGGCCCGGATTCGCATCCGGGCCGGGCTAGTCTGTTCGAGTGGCAGATTCACCGCACGAACCGGCCGGGCCGGACGCGAACCGATACGGCGACGACCGACTCCCGGCACACGACCGGACGCACGGTGCTCACCACAGGAGAGAGGAACCGGACAACCTGAACGACGACAGCGGCACCACGAAGAAGACGAAGAAGCAGAAGTCGTTCTGGCGTGAACTCCCGATCCTCATCGTCGTCGCGCTCGCGCTGAGTTTCCTTCTCCAGACCTTCATCGCCCGCGTGTACCTGATCCCGTCGGAATCGATGGAACCGACACTGCACGGGTGCCCGGGCTGCACCGGCGACCGCATCGTCGTCGAGAAGATCGGTTACCGATTCGGCGATCCGCGGCCCGGAGACGTGATCGTGTTCAAGGGGCCCGATTCGTGGTCCGAGGGGTATTCCTCGACGCGCTCCGAGAACCCCGTCCTCCGCGGGATCCAGGAAGTCGGCTCGCTCGTAGGGTTGGTCCCACCGGACGAGAACGACCTCGTCAAGCGCGTCATCGCGGTGGGCGGCCAGACGGTCGAATGCTGCGACGATCAGGGCCGCATTCTCGTCGACGGACAACCGATCGACGAGCCGTACGTGAAGATGGACTACCCCTTCACTCCCGGCGTCGTCACCTGCGAGACCGAAGTGCCATCCGGACGCTGCTTCGGTCCCGTCACGGTGCCCGAGGGGCATGTGTGGGTGATGGGCGACAACCGCAGCAACTCCGCGGATTCGCGCTATCACGTCGGCGACGAGCACCAAGGCGCCATTCCGTTGGAGAATGTGATCGGAAAGGCGCGCTTCATCGTGCTGCCCCCCGGCCGATGGGGCCTCATCGATTCCCCGGAGATCATGCCTTCGTGAGTACTTGGCCACCGCGACCGGTGATCCGCCGATCATCGGGTCTACGGACGATGGAATCGACACTGCTGCGATGCGGGCTGGGCCCGGTCGCCGGTGTCGACGAGGCCGGTCGCGGGCCGTGTGCCGGTCCGCTGGTCATCGCCGCATGCATCCTCGAGCCCAAGCCGCACCCGTCGTTGGATCGCCTGGACGACTCGAAGAAGTTGACCGAGAGGACCCGCGAAGAGCTCTACGACGCCATCGTGCGACGCGCACCGGCGTGGAGCGTGGTCGAGGTACCGGCCGCCGAAGTCGACGCCATCGGCATTCACGTGGCCAACATCGAGGGGATGAGGCGTGCGATCGCGGGTTTGTCGCTCGCTCCCGGATACGTCCTCACCGACGGATTCCGGGTTCCGGGTCTGCCGGCGCCGTCGCTACCGGTGATCGGAGGGGACGGCGCCGCATCGTGCATCGCCGCGGCGAGTGTGCTCGCAAAGGTGACCCGCGACCGGATCATGGTCGGCCTCGATCGAAAGCATCCGGGGTACGGTTTCGCGATACACAAGGGCTACAGCACGGCGATTCACATGGCGGCACTACGCGAGCTCGGTCCGTCACCCGAACATCGGAGATCATGGGCGAACGTTGCCGCAGTGTGCGGCGACGCACCGTTCCGACGCCGACTCGTCGGTGCCGGAGCGTATGCGGGATGATGACAGAACACACCAGAGTGGGAGGACACCGAGACCGATGAGCGCCGAGGATCTCGAGAAGTACGAAACCGAGATGGAACTCTCGCTGTACCGGGAGTACCGGGACATCGTCGGTCAGTTCGCCTACGTCGTCGAAACCGAGCGGCGCTTCTATCTTGCCAACGCCGTCGAACTGCTTCCGCACAACGCCAACGGCGAGGTGTATTTCGAGGTGCGGATGTCGGATGCGTGGGTGTGGGACATGTACCGTCCCGCGCGATTCGTCAAGCACGTCCGGGTGATCACGTTCAAGGACGTCAACATCGAAGAGCTCGACAAGCCCGAACTGCGACTGCCCGACAAGCTCGGATGAGCGCCGCACCTTAGCTGAGGCCCCGGACACGGAGGCCGTGCGCCGGCCGATGAGTCGGCGGTTGTCCACAGTCGGTCGTTTCATCCACAGATCTCCCGTATCGCGCATCGACGCCCCGATCTCCCGGTTTCCCTGCGGCACAGTGTGTGCACGCAGGGAGGAGCAAGAGGGATGGGACGAAATCAAGAAGTGGGGATCCGCGGTGAGGAACTCGCCGCCGAGCACCTCGAGTCCGCCGGACTGGTGGTCCTCGAACGCAACTGGCGGTGCCGGTACGGCGAGCTGGACCTGATCGCGCAGGACGGCGCGGTCCTCGTGTTCGTGGAGGTCAAGACCCGAACCGGGCTCGGTTACGGCACACCCGCAGAAGCTGTCACCCGTGCCAAAGCGGAGCGGCTACGACGCCTGGCCGGACTGTGGCTCGCCGATCAGGACCGCCGATGGGACAGGATCCGCATCGACGTCGTGACGGTCGTGCTGGTTCGAGGGAAGACCCCCGAGATCACCCACCGCAGGCAGGTGCTCTGATGGCGCTGGGGAAGGCATGGTCGGTGGCCGTGGCGGGTATCGACGGTCACGTCGTCGAGATCGAAGCCGACATCGGTGGGGGCTTGCCGGGCGTGAAGATGGTCGGCCTGCCCGACACAGCACTGCAGGAATCGCGTGACCGCGTCCGCGCGGCGGTGTCCAACTCCGGTGGGAAATGGCCGGATTCGAAGGTGGTGCTGGCGCTGTCGCCCGCGACACTGCCCAAAGTGGGCAGTGTCTACGATCTGGCTCTCGCGTGTGCCGTACTCAATGCCGCGGATGTCGTACCGCTCGAAGCGATGACGAAAACGATTCTGCTGGGCGAACTCGCGCTCGACGGCAGGCTGAGGCCGATCCGTGGAGTACTTCCCGCAGTCGTCACGGCGAAGAAGAACGGGTGGTCGCGAGTCGTGGTGCCCACCGCGATGATGACCGAGGCTTCGCTCGTCGCGGGAATCGACGTGTACGGCGCCGACACCCTCCGCGAGGTGGTGCTGTGGCTGCAGGGCGACGGTCCACTCGATCGCCCCGATCTTCAGGCGGTGCCACCACGGACTCTCCGTTCGGACCTCAGCGAGGTCGTCGGACAGCACGAGGCGCGCCGCGCGATCGAAGTCGCCGCGGCGGGCGCGCATCACCTGATGCTCACCGGTCCGCCCGGAATCGGAAAGACGATGCTGGCCCAACGGCTACCGGGAATCCTTCCCGAACTGAGCGAAACCCATGCCCTCGAAGTGACTGCGGTTCATTCGGTCGCCGGGACCCTCACGGCGGACCGCCCCCTCGTCATGGAACCGCCGTTCATCGCGCCGCATCACACCGCGACGGTGGCCTCGCTCATCGGTGGGGGCACAGGTATGGCAACACCGGGGGCGGTCAGCCGTGCGCATCGAGGGGTGTTGTTCCTCGACGAGGTCGCCGAGATGGGAACGAAGACTCTGGAGGCATTACGAACGCCCCTCGAAGACGGGGAAGTGCGCATCGCCCGCCGAGACGGCGTAGCTCGATATCCCGCCCGATTCCAATTGGTCCTGGCAGCGAATCCCTGCCCGTGCGCGCCGGCTCGCGACGCCGACTGCGTGTGCGTGCCCACCGCGCGGCGCCGATATCTCGGGCGACTGTCGGGACCACTGCTCGATCGTGTCGATCTGCGGGTGCGGATGCAATCCGTCGCGACGAGCGCGCTGATGGGCGAGGCAGGGGAGAGCACCGACGACGTACGGACCCGCGTCGCGACTGCGCGTGCCGCGGCAGCGGAGCGGTGGCAGGACTTCGGATGGGCGACGAACGCGGAGGTTCCGGGGCCGGCTCTGCGTCAGAAATTCCGGTTGCCTGCCACCGTCGTGAAACCGGTGGAGTGGGCGCTGCGAAAGGGCGCGATCACTGCTCGTGGGGCGGACAGAGCACTACGAGTTGCGTGGACATTATGCGACTTGGAGGGGTTGTCCCAACCGACCGAACTTCACGTGGCCGCGGCGCTCGACTTCCGGGATCGAGGTGCCGCATGACCAGCGGATCATCCGTGGACGACAAGGAGGACGCAGCCGAGAGACGGTGTGCCTGGGCGTATCTCTCGACGGTCACCCAAGGCGCCTCGCGGACGGTGTCCGCGGCCATCGCCGAGCACGGGGTCGTCGAGGTCGCAGATGCGGTGCGGGAAGGTTCGGCGGGTGCCGAGCTCACCGCCAAACTCAAGGTTCGTGCCCACCTCGACACGGCCGCCGTCGATCTGGAACGCCTGAACCGGGCAGGTGGGCGACTCGTCACCCCGGACGACGACGAGTGGCCCGCGTGGCAGATGCTCGGGTTCGACCAACTGGAGACGGCCACCGACGCGGAAGGGCCACCGCTGGCGTTGTGGGTGTGGGGCCAGCGGCGGCTCGACGAACTCGTCGAACGCTCCATCGGAATTGTCGGTACCCGCGCGGCCAGCGGCTACGGCGAACATGTGACGGCGGAGATCGCGGGGGACCTCGCAGTCGACGGATGGACGGTGGTGTCCGGGGCAGCATTCGGGATCGATGCCGCGGCGCATCGCGCTGCCCTCGGGGTCGGAGGAACAACCGTTGCGATCCTCGCGTGCGGTGTGGACCGGGCCTATCCTGCCGCGCACGCGAAACTCCTGCGAGGCATCTCCGAAACCGGCCTGGTGATCAGCGAATACCCGCCCGGTACGGTCCCGGCGCGGTACCGATTCCTGGCGCGTAATCGGCTCATTGCGGCGTTGTCAGCGGGAACTGTTGTCGCAGAGGCGGGGTGGCGCAGCGGCGCCCGCAACACGGCAGCGTGGGCTCGCCGGCTGGGCCGACCGGTGGTGGCGGTACCCGGCCCGGTCACCTCGGCGGCGTCGCAAGGATGCCACCGCATGATTCGCGAGGGCGAAGCACGGCTGGTCGGCAATGCGCGGGACATCGTCGAGGAATGCGGTCCGCTCCTCGAAGTCGGCGACGACCGCGATGCCCAGTTCGTTCGAGCGCTCGACGGCCTCTCGGGAGATCTGGTGCTCGTCTACGAGGCGTTGCCGGCGGCGGGCAGGTGCGAGCCGACCGCGCTGGCGGAGGCCGCAGGGCTCTCCGTCGACCGCGTGCGGGGAGCGTTGCCCATACTCGAAATGGAAGGGCTCGTCCATCGCGACGACGGGGGATGGGCTCGGGCTCTTCGCTCTGAGCCTTGAACGCCGAAGAGGTCGTGTTCTCCGTAGTGGGGGAACACGATCTCTTCGTGTAGGTGGACTACTCCGCCGCCGAGGGTTCGGCCGCATCGGCTTCGGGCTCGTCGTCGATGTACCAGACGAGATCTTCGCGATGCCACTTCACGGCGCCGCGGTGAGCCTTGCGGAACTCCTTGAGGACGGCCCTGTCGATCGAGGGGTGACCGCTCTCGCCCACGTAGATCCACTCCGACCCGAACTTCGATTCGATGGCGTCGACCATGTCGGCCTGGCCGACCCTGCGTTCGGTGTTGATGATGTCGACCATCCAGGTGGCAATGTCGGACGCGCTGGTACTCATGGTCTCGAGCGTAGTCGGACGACATCAGGCCACTGCGCCTGACGTCGAACAGCGGGTAGTGTCCCTTAAGGAAGGTAATCCTAATAAGGAGGCAGGGTGGCACCCAAGGGCCCGCAAGCGACAACGTTGACAGTTCTGCGCACAGAGGTTGTGTCCGCGCATTTTGTTCGTGTAGTGCTGGGAGGAGGCGGGTTCGCGGACTTCGTTCCTCGACCCGAGACCGACAGCTACGTCAAGATCGAACTCCCGGCGGGTGACGACACTGTGGTGCGCACCTACACGGTGCGCCGCGTGGACCGGGACGCCGAGGAGATCTGGATCGACTTCGTCGTCCACGGCGACGAGGGGATCGCCGGTCCGTGGGCGCGGTCCGTCCGACCCGGAACGGAGGTCGTGGTTCGAGGTCCCGGAGCGGGTTACCTGCCCGATCCGGCGGCGGACTTCCACCTGCTGGCCGGTGACGAGACAGCTGTCCCCGCGATCGCGGCGGCACTCGAATCCCTCCCGGCTGATGCTGCGGGGGCCGTGTTCATCGAGGTGGCCGGCGAAGCCGACGAACTCGAACTCGAGGCACCGTCCGGGGTCGCCGTGACGTGGCTCCATCGTGGTGTCGCAGCCGGCGATGCCGGCCCGGACCGGATCGACGGCAATGCACCGCTCGTTGCCGCGGTGCAGGGACTGCCATGGCCCGAAGGTGACGTCCAGGTGTTCGTGCACGGTGAGGCGGAAACCGTCATGAAGCACATCCGCCCGTACCTGCGTAAGGAACGCGGAGTGAAACCGGCGCGCGCGTCGATCTCCGGTTACTGGCGTCGCGGCAGGACCGAGGAAGGCTTCCGCACCTGGAAGCGAGAACTCGCCGAGGTCGAGGTCGGCTAGCGCCGAGTCCGTCGAACGGTCAGGTGCGGGGCTCGCGGGTGAGGGTGAGCAGGGCGCTCATCGCGAGTCCCGCCGAGACGACGATCGCAATCGCCATGGGAACGGCGGTGTCCTCTCCGCCCAACCCGACCAGCGGTGAGACGATCGCGGCGAGGCCGAACTGGGACGCGCCCATGATCGCCGAGCCCGTGCCTGCTGCCGACGGCACTTCACCCTGACCGAGGGCTGTGGAATTACCCATCGTGAACCCGAGGCTGAACACGACGGCGAACAGCAGTGGCAGCAGGAGCCAGCGGTGAGCGCCGAATACCACGGTGGTGATCAGCAGCAGTGCCCCCGCGGTCAACATGAGGGTGACACCGAACAACAGGAGCGACCGCACCTCGAACCGGCCGATCAGCCGGGTGTTGATGATGTTCGCGGTCACCAATCCCACCGAGTTGGCTGCGAAGACCAGCGAGAACTGGGTGGCGGACATTCCCAGCACGTTCTGCACCACGAACGGCGATGCCGAGATGTAGGCGAACATCGCGCCGAAGCCGAGCGCGAACGATGCGGCGTACCCGATGAACCTGCGGTTGCCGAGGACGTAGCCGAAGTTGCCTGCAAGCGCAGCGAATCCGCCGCCGTGACGTTTCTCGGGTGGCAGCGTTTCGGGGATGAACACGAGAACCCCGGCGAGCATCGCGATGGAGGCGCCGGTCAGGACCCAGAAAATGCCGCGCCAGCCGATAGGGTCGAGAAGTGCACCGCCGATGATCGGCGCGGCAATGGGTGCGATGCCACCGATGATCATCATGAAGCTGAACAAGCGAGCGGATTCGTGGCCGCTCGTCCGGTCTGCGATGACCGCGCGCGCAAGCACGATTCCGATGCCCCCGCTGAAGCCCTGAATCGCTCGTGCCCCGATGAGGACCTCGATTGTCGGTGCAAGCGCACACACGGCGCTACTCAACGCGAGCACGATGGTGCCGATGACGAGCAGGCGGCGACGACCCCACCCGTCCGACAGGGGACCGGTGATCAACTGACCGATGCCCAGACCTGCCATGAACGTGGTCAGCGTGAGCTGGATCCCGACGGTCGAGGTGCCGAGACTCTCGGACATGATCGGCAGACCGGGGAGATACATATCCGTCGCCAGCGGCGCTGTGGCCGACAGGAGCGCCAGCGCGCACAACATCGGCAAAGAGATCGTTTTACTCACGAACGAACCTTATCGAGGCGCGTTGGCTTGCATGGAGCCGGAACACCGCGCACGGTGGTGCGCATGGACCACGATCCGGCATCGGTGCTGCCACCCGCTCTCGCCGTCCATGTCGAGGATTTCGCCGACCATCTGACATTGCAGTCGAACCGGTCGGCGCACACTGTCCGTGCGTACACGACAGACGTGCGGTCGTTACTCGCTCACCTCGCGCACGGGAAGCCCGACGCGCGCGTGTCCGATATCGACCTCGGGACTCTGCGGGCCTGGCTCGCAAGGCAGGTCGCGTCCGGTGCCGCGCGCAGCACGATCGCGCGGCGCACGTCGTCGGTGCGGACATTCACTGCCTGGCTGGTCCGCTCGGGTCGCACGGAGCACGACCCCGGAACGCGCCTCGCATCAGCACGTGCACACCGGACACTGCCTGCGGTGCTGCATGCCGAGCAGGCGTCGGAAGTCATGGTGGCTGCGGAATCCGGCGCTCGGGAGGAACATCCGGTTGCGCTACGAGACCATGTGATCGTCGAACTGCTGTATGCGACCGGTATCCGGGTCGGGGAACTGTGCGGGCTCGACCTCGACGACGTGGACGCCGAGCGGCGTGTCGTGCGGGTGCTGGGTAAGGGCGACAAGGAACGAACGGTGCCGTACGGGGTGCCCGCCGCGGAGGCGCTCGAACGGTGGGTGACCATCGGCCGGCCGGTCCTGATGACCGCAGTGTCGGGGCCGGCGTTGCTCCTCGGGAAGCGCGGCGGACGGATCGGGCAACGGCAGGTACGCACCGTCGTGCACGAAGCGGTCGGGGCTGTTCCCGGTGCCCCTGATCTCGCTCCGCACGGGCTGCGACACACTGCAGCGACCCATCTTCTCGAGGGCGGTGCCGATCTGCGCGTCGTCCAGGAAGTCCTCGGTCATTCGAGTCTCGCAACCACTCAGCTGTACACGCATGTGTCGGTTGCGCGCCTGCGAGCGGTCCACGAGCAGGCGCATCCCCGTGCTTGAGCCGTGCCTGAGGTGTACGCAGCTCAGTGTGCTTTGGTAGCGTCCCTGCCGATCGGCTGTGGGGGATTCCGGGGGGATTTGATGGCACGTGACGAGTCGAACCATGCACTGCCTGCGTGGTTGCAGGACGAACCTGACCCTCGGCCGACGGCGGCCGCGTCGCGACGGGGTCTGCGTCGGAGTGCTGTGCGCGCGACGGAACAGCACACCGCGGCGCCGGAGATCGGATCGCTAGCGGGCTCGGTCCGGATCGCGGCGCCCGTACGCTCGAGTGCCGCACCGCAGGCTGAGTCGAGCGCACCACCGGTCACTCCCAGCGCAGCGCCGATCTCATCGATCCCCGCCCCGATCGTGCCGCCGGCGTCGGTGCCGTTCTCGATCATTCCGAGTCGACGTGATCCGGAACCGAGTGCGTCGACAGAGTCGGAGCCGGCAGAGGTTGCACAGGAGCCTGCAGTTCTGTCCGCGTCTGTTCTGTCTGCGTCTGCGCCGGATCCGACACCTGAGTCCCACCGGGAATCGGCGCCCGCACCTGATCCCGTGCCCGAGGTGGGGCCCGAGCCGGAACCGGAGCGCACTGCCGAACCCGAACCCGAATCCGAACCCGAGCCGGTCAGGGCGGCGGCGCCGATCAGCGTGCCCGGGCCCGTAGCGGAGGTGAAGCCGCTGCCGGAACCGGAGTGTGCTTCCGAAACGGAGGCGGTCCACATCCCCGCGCCGGTTCGCGAACCCGATCCGGATCCTGTCGTGCGCGACGAACCGGGCTCCACTGCTGTGCCTGAACACACTGCTGTGCCTGAACACACTGCTGTGCCGGAACACACTGCTGTGCCGGAACACACTGCTGTGCCGGATCATCCGCCGTCGAACCTCGACCTCGCGTCGGGGGTCCTCGTCCGCCGTTCTCGGCGTGCTCCGAGCGGTGGGTGGCGGCGCGGCGTGCATCGGCTCACCGGGGGCCTGTTCAATCCCGGCGAATCCTCCGACGACGCGCACCACGACGACCTCGTCGCGCGCATCCGCCAGCCGATCGGCGGCGACTACCGCATCGCAGTGCTCTCACTCAAAGGCGGTGTAGGCAAGACCACCACGACGATCGGGCTCGGCTCGACTTTCTCGTCGATGCGCGGCGACTGCGTGATCGCTGTCGACGCCAACCCTGATTTCGGAACCCTCGCGCAGCGCATCCCTGAGCAGACGCAGTCCACGGTGCGAGATCTGATTGCGGTTGCGGACCGCATCGAACGGTATTCCGATGTGCGTGCTCACACCTCGCAGGCTCCGAGCCGACTCGAAGTGCTTGCCAGCGAACGTGATCCGGCGGTGTCGGAGGCATTCAGCGAGGACGACTATCGTCGCGTCATCGATGTTCTGCAGGTCTACTACAACATCATTCTCACCGACTGCGGAACGGGGATCATGCACTCCGCGATGAAAGGTGTGCTCGATCTGGCCAATGCCCTCGTTCTCGTCGGGTCACCGGCTGTCGATGGTGCTCGCAGCGCCGCCGCGACACTGGACTGGCTCGAGCATCACGGCTACAGCGACCTTGTCGATCGCACGGTCGTGGTGATCAGTTCGCCGCGACCGGGAGCCTCCAATATCGATCTCGACGTGTTGACCGAGCACTTCCTCGCTCGCTGCCGGGCCGTGCAGGTCGTGCCGTTCGACGAGCACCTGGCGGAGGGCGCCGAGATCGACCTGAACCTGTTGCGACCCGCGACCCGACGGGCATTCGCCGAACTCGCGGCCATGGTCGCAGACGATTTCCCGGTCCTGACTGGGCGGCATTCCGCCCATTGGTGACGGTGGCGTACCGGTAGAGACGGCACATCACCATCGAGTTCACACCGGTTCGAGCCGGATCACCGTCCGCTCGACGAGGGGGAGTGGATTCAGATAGTCGTCGCGGTCGCGGCGCAGGCCCCAGTGCAGACACGCATCGACAGGACAGCTCTCGTGTCCCGCTTCCACCGTTCCCAGCGGGTCGCCGGCAGTGATCCGGCGACCCGCCGCCACCGTCGCAGTGACGGGTTCGTAGGTGGTGCGCAGGCCGCCCTGATGGTCGATCGACACGACCGGTTTCCCCGCGACGGTTCCGGCGAACACGACTATCCCGTCACCGGCCGCGAGCACCGTCTGTCCGGGATGCGAGGCGAGATCGACGCCGCGATGACCGGGCAACCAGTTGTGCTCGGGGGGATCGAACGGTCGGGTCACCGTGGGGCGTGGTTCCAGAGGCCAGACGAAGGTGTTCTCTGCGGACGCAGGAGCAGGGCCCATCAGGAACACGAGAGTCGCCAGTAGCGCGAGCGCGGGGATTCGCATGGCCCCACACTTGCCGTTGGAAGGCTGCCGCGACACCTCGAAGAGACGAATGTGGACAACTTCGCGGTTGTCCACAGGGGTGGATCGAGAGACTGCTCTGACGAGGCGGTTGGGAGTTCGAGGTGTCCTGGTCGTATGATTGTCGAGCGGTCTGTGTTTGCAGATCGACTTCGCGCGTCCGCGCGTCGGTGCAACTCCGTCTATACGGATGCACCGTAGATGGCCGTCGCCGGTCCCGCAAGGGTCGACGGGCATGCGGACGCCAGGGCGGGGATCGCAAGATCACCCGCGGCAACCGACATGAAAGAGAGAAACAGGCATGCCTGTTGTAACTATGAGGCAGCTGCTCGACAGCGGCGCCCACTTCGGACACCAGACTCGTCGCTGGAACCCGAAGATGAAGCGGTTCATCTTCACCGACCGCAACGGCATCTACATCATCGACCTGCAGCAGACCCTGACGTACATCGACAAGGCGTACGAGTTCGTCAAGGAGACAGTCGCTCACGGTGGAACGATCCTGTTCGTCGGCACCAAGAAGCAGGCTCAGGAATCCATCGCCGAAGAGGCCACCCGCGTCGGCATGCCGTACGTGAACCAGCGCTGGCTCGGCGGCATGCTCACCAACTTCTCCACCGTCCACAAGCGCCTGCAGCGCCTGAAGGAGCTGGAGGCCATGGAGCAGACCGGTGGTTTCGAGGGTCGCACCAAGAAGGAAATCCTCATGCTCACGCGTGAGATGAACAAGCTCGACCGGACCCTCGGCGGCATCCGTGACATGGCCAAGGTTCCGTCGGCCGTGTGGGTCGTCGACACCAACAAGGAGCACATCGCCGTCGGTGAGGCTCGCAAGCTGAACATTCCGGTCGTCGCGATCCTGGACACCAACTGCGATCCGGACCTCGTCGACTTCCCGATCCCGGGCAACGACGACGCGATCCGCTCCGCGGCGCTGCTGACCAAGGTCGTTGCGTCCGCAGTCGCCGAGGGCCTCCAGGCGCGCGCCGGCAAGAACGCCGACGCCGATGCCAAGCCCGAGGCAGCAGCCGCAGAGCCGCTGCCCGAGTGGGAGCAGGAACTGCTCGCGCAGGCTTCCTCCACCGGCGAAGCGGAAGCAGCCGTCGCGGAAGCACCCGCTGCGGAAGCACCCGCTGCGGAAGCACCCGCTGCGGAAGCACCCGCCGCGGACGCAGCCCCCGAGGCCTGATCCGTTTGCACGGCCCCGACCGGAAGATCGAGAGATCATGGTCGGGGCCGTTGCATCGCGGCCCGGCCCGCACATGAGCGGCGCTATCCGCACCCGAGACTTTTCATCACAGACACAGGAGGCCCGCACAAGATGGCGAACTACACCGCCGCTGATGTCAAGCGTCTCCGCGAGCTCACCGGCTCCGGAATGCTGGACTGCAAGAACGCTCTCGCCGATAACGACGGCGACTTCGACAAGGCCGTCGAGCAGCTGCGCATCAAGGGTGCCAAGGACGTGGGCAAGCGCGCCGAGCGCTCCACCGCCGAAGGCCTCGTTGTTGCCAAGGACGGCGTTCTTGTCGAACTGAACTCCGAGACCGACTTCGTCGCGAAGAACGACGAGTTCCAGGCTCTCGCCAACACGATCGTCGCTGCTGCCGCAGAGGCACGCCCGGCCGACGTCGAGGCCCTCCAGGCCCTCGAGGTCGACGGCAAGACCGTCGGCACCCTGGTGCAGGAGCTGTCCGCCAAGATCGGTGAGAAGCTCGAGATCCGTCGCGTTGCTGCGTTCGACGGCAATGTGTCGGTCTACCTGCACAAGCGTGCATCGGACCTGCCTCCGTCCGTGGGCGTACTCGTCGAGTACACCGGTGAGGGCGACGCCGCAGCCGAGGCTGCCAAGAGCGCTGCCATGCAGGTCGCTGCTCTCAAGGCGAAGTACACCACCCGTGACGAGGTTCCCGAGGACATCGTCGCCGGCGAGCGTCGTATCGCCGAGGAGACCGCCAAGGCAGAAGGTAAGCCGGAGCAGGCTCTGCCGAAGATCGTCGAAGGCCGCGTGAACGGCTTCTTCAAGGACGTCGTACTCCTCGAGCAGTCGTCGGTGACGGATTCGAAGAAGACCGTCAAGGCGATCCTCGACGAGGCCGGAGCCACCGTGACCCGCTTCGTGCGGTTCGAGGTCGGCGCCAGCTAGTCCACCGATCGATCGACCCCGTCGGCTGTGGCCGGCGGGGTCGTGGTGTGTCCGGTGCCGCCAGGTGATCAGCATCCGGTGGTTGCCGTGGCGTGTCGCTTCGCGCCCGGTCTCGGTTCCACCGGGTGAATGAGGCAGGATGATAAGGGCCGATTCATGCGCAACCAGAGGAGAGTCATGTCCGAGCATGCCCACGATCGGCCCGGTTTTCGCCGGGTGCTTCTCAAACTCGGCGGCGAGATGTTCGGTGGTGGCAAGGTCGGGCTCGACCCTGATGTCGTGACGACTGTCGCGCAGCAGATTGCCGAGGTCGTGCGTAGTGGCGTCGAGGTCGCCGTGGTCATCGGTGGTGGCAACTTCTTCCGCGGCGCAGAACTGCAGCAGCGCGGACTCGAGCGTGCGCGCTCCGACTACATGGGCATGCTGGGCACCGTCATGAACTCCCTGGCACTCCAGGACTTCCTCGAGAAGCAGGGCATCGACACCCGGGTACAAACGGCGATCACGATGGGGCAGGTCGCCGAGCCGTACCTTCCGCTCCGCGCGCGCCGCCACCTCGAAAAGGGCCGGGTCGTCATCTTCGGTGCGGGCATGGGCATGCCGTACTTCTCCACCGACACCACCGCGGCGCAACGTGCCCTCGAGATCGGCGCGGACGTCGTTCTGATGGCCAAGGCCGTCGACGGAATCTACTCCGCGGACCCTCGCATCGATCCCGATGCCGAGCTGTACGAGGAGGTCACCCATCGCGAGGTCATCGAGAACGGCCTCAAGGTCGCGGACGCGACCGCGTTCAGCCTGTGCATGGACAACGCCATGCCGATCATGGTCTTCAATCTGCTGACCAAGGGCAATATCGCTCGTGCCGTCGCCGGTGAGAAGATCGGAACGCTCGTACGGTCATGATTGGACAACGGAACATGGAGGAACTGCCGTGATCGATGAAGCTCTCTTCGAGGCCGAGGAGAAGATGGAGAAGGCCATCACCGTGGCCAAGGACGATCTCGGCGGCATCCGCACCGGTCGCGCGAACGCGGGAATGTTCAACCGGATCGTCGTCGACTACTACGGATCGCCCACCCCGGTGACACAGATCGCCAGCATCAACGTGCCCGAGGCGCGGATGGTCATCATCAAGCCCTACGAGGCCTCGCAGCTCGGCGCGATCGAGACCGCGATTCGCAATTCCGATCTCGGGGTCAACCCCACCAACGACGGCAACATCATCCGGATCTCGGTGCCGCAGCTCACCGAGGATCGCCGCCGCGAACTCGTCAAGCAGGCAAAGGGCAAGGGCGAAGACTCGAAGGTGGCTCTGCGGAACGTGCGTCGCAAGGCGATGGAAGAACTCGGCCGCATCCAGAAGGACGGCGAGGCGGGCGAAGACGAGGTCGGTCGCGCGGAGAAGGAACTCGACAAGACCACGGCCAAGTACGTGGCGCAGATCGATGACCTGGTCAAGCACAAGGAAGCCGAGTTGATGGAGGTCTGACGGTGGGCAGAGCCGACGGGTCCTCCGACCCTCAGCTTCCACTCGACGCCGGAGACGCCTCCGACGTCACCGCTGCTGACGCAGCATCACCACCCGACGATGCGACACCGCCCGCCAAGACGTCACGCGCAGGCCGGAACCTTCCCGCCGCTATAGCGGTCGGGGGCGGCCTGGGCGCGCTTGTGATCGTGATCCTCCTGTTCGCTCCCACCGCTTGGCTCGGTGTGGTCGCGGCAGCGATCGCGATCGCGACGTGGGAGGTCACCAAGCGGTTACGTGAAGCGGCTGTGCTCGTGCCACGCCTCCCGCTCCTCGTCGGCGGCCAGGCGATCATCTGGCTGGGTTGGCCTTACGGAACCACCGGCGTCCTCGGAGCGTTCGCGGGGACCGTCGTGGTGACGATGCTGTGGCGACTGTTCGACCACGGTCTGGCTGCGCAGCCGCGCAACTATCTGCGCGACACCGCGGTCGCAGTCTTCACCGCAGCATGGTTGCCACTGCTCGCATCCTTCGCAACGCTGATGGTCCTCGAGGACCAAGGTGCTGCGCGCGTCTTCTGCCTGATGCTCATCTGCGTGGCATCGGACGTCGGCGGCTATGCCGCCGGCGTGCTGTTCGGCAAGCACACCATGGCGCCGGCGATCAGCCCCAAGAAGTCGTGGGAAGGGTTCGGCGGATCACTGGTTGCGTGCGTGGCTGTCGGAATCCTGACCGTCATGTTCCTGCTGGACGGCCAGTGGTGGATCGGCGCGCTTCTCGGCGTCGTGCTCGTGTTGACGGCCACCGCCGGTGACCTGATCGAGTCGCAGGTGAAGCGCGACCTCGGTATCAAGGACATGGGCACGTTGCTTCCCGGCCACGGCGGCATCATGGACCGACTCGACTCGATCCTTCCGTCGGCCTTCGTGACCTGGCTGATCCTCACGATCTTCGTGTAGGCGGGGCTCACGGATCCGGGCGATGGATGAACATCGAGGCGACGACAGGGGCGTGATCGCCAGCCCCAATATCTGGCACTGGCCGGTGGTCTACGAAGAGGAGAACCGCGCCCAGGACACCCGCGGCGCCGTGTACGCGGCGCTGCGGGAGGACGCGGACTGGGCCGGCCTCGACGTCGCCGACGTCGGTTGCGGCACCGGTTTCCACCTCGGCATGTTTGCGGAGACGGCGCGGTCGGTGACCGGAGTCGAACCCCACCCGCCGCTCGTCGAAGCGGCGCGACGACGGGTCGGTCATCTCGCCACGGTCCGGATCCTGCCGGGATCGGCTGCGCACATGCCGCTGCCGGAGGGGTCGGTGGATCTCGTGCACGCCCGGACCGCGTACTTCTTCGGCCCGGGGTGCGGCGCAGGCATCACCGACGCGATGAGGGTCCTGCGCCCCGGCGGAGCACTCGCCATCATCGACCTCGACGCGACGGCGCACCCGTACGGCGAATGGATGCTCGCCGACCTCCCGCACTATCGCCCCCGTGTCGTCGAAGCCTTCTTCGATGCCCAGGGATTCTCGTTGCGGCGGATCGATACCGAATGGAACTTCCCGGATCGGGACAGCCTCGAGCGTGTCCTCGGAATCGAGTTCGGTCCGAAGGTCGCAGCGCGCGCCGTTCGAGAGACGACCGGAACCACCTTGGCCGTGCGCTACCGCCTGCACATCCGGCGCAAGCCGCGCGGCATCGAACTGGGCGCCCCCCGCGGCTGAGCGGAATGTCACCTCGGGTCACTCCAGTGTGCGAAGGTGACGTTCGGCTAGTCGCGGGTGGCTCGGCTCGCGCCCTGGAGCCGGAACACCCGAGCGAGTTCTTTGATCTTCTTCGCCCGCGCCAGCTTCGGTAGGTCGCTCCCGTCCTTGACGCCGTGTCCGTCTTCGCCCAGACGATCGATGATGGTGTGAGCCCAGCCGATATCGTCGGTACTGGGGCTCAGCGCGGCATTCGGGAACCGTGCCCGGTCCGGTGTCATACACAATTTCCCCGACATGCCCATCGACTGGGTCAGCTGCGCTTCCTGCTCGAGGATCGTGGGATCGTCGGTGAGGGACGGGCCGTCGATCGGCCCGGGAAGTTTCGCGGCGCGGCTCGTCACGACAAGCCTCGAGCGCGGATACGCCATGGCGAGGGGCGACGCGCTCATCCCTGTGTCGCGGCGGAAGTCGCCACTGCCGAACACCAGCCGGAACACACCTTCGGCGCGGGCGATTTCAGGTGCTGCCTCGAGCCCCATCGCAGATTCGATCAACACGAGGATCTTGGTGCCGTCCGGCAGGGCGTCGGCGGTGGCGTCCACCTGCTGCCCACTTTCGGCTTTCGCGAGCATGACCCCTTCGAGGCCGGGCACGCCCGCGAGGGCGTCGACGTCGTCGCACCAGTGCGAGGTGGTGGTGTCGTTGATGCGAACCCAGGCCCTGCCGCCGCCTCGCAGCCACTCGATGACACCGGCACGGGCGGCTGCCTTGCCCTCGGCCGCGACCGCGTCTTCGAGATCGAGCACGACGGCATCGGCGGGGGAAGTGGCGGCAGGCTCGAACCGCTCGGGGGCATTGCCGGGGACAAGAAGCCAGGATCGGGCGAACTCGGGAGCAATTCGGGTGGTCATGTCTCGATCTTCCCCCCATCGACGTGTGAATTCATGGGGTGTGAATTTCCGGGCGGTTGGGGTCGAGTATCACAGTGCAGACCGGACAGCCGGCTCGCAAAGCATGGAAGAATGGATCATTATGGCTTCCTCCCTGCCCCTCGTTTTCGATGCTCCCAAGCGCGGTATGCCCCCGCGGCACCTCGCCGACCTCGATGCCGAGCAGCGACGTGAGGCCGTGAAGGAACTGGGCCTTCCGGCCTTCCGCGCCGACCAGATCGCCCGGCAGTACTACGGTCGGCTCGAAGCCGACCCGGAGAAGATGACCGACCTTCCCGCTGCCGTGCGCGACAAGATCGGTGAGGCACTGTTCCCGCCGTTGCTGACCCCGGTCAAGCACATCGCCTGCGACGGTGGCGAGACCCGCAAGACGCTGTGGCGCGCGGGCGACGGTACTCTCCTCGAGAGCGTGCTCATGCGGTACCCGGAGCGCGCGACCCTGTGCATCTCGAGTCAGGCCGGGTGTGGCATGGCCTGCCCGTTCTGCGCGACCGGGCAGGGTGGCCTCGACCGGAACCTGACCACCGCGGAGATCGTCGATCAGGTCCGGGCTGCGGCCGCAGCACTGCGAGACGGCGACGTCGCCGGTGGTCCGGGCCGCTTGTCGAACATCGTGTTCATGGGCATGGGGGAGCCACTCGCCAACTACAAGCGTGTCGTCGCAGCCGTCCGCCGGATCACCTCGCCGGCACCTGAAGGCTTCGGGCTGTCGCAGCGTTCGGTCACGGTCTCGACGGTGGGGCTCGCGCCGGCGATCCGCAAGCTTGCCGATGAGGGCCTGCACGTCACCCTGGCCGTGTCGCTGCACACTCCCGACGACAAGCTCCGCGACACCCTCGTGCCGGTCAACAACCGATGGCCCATCGCCGAGGTTCTCGACGCGGCCCGCTACTACGCCGACAAGACCGGTCGTCGGGTCTCGATCGAGTATGCGCTGATCCGCGACGTGAACGATCAGCCGTGGCGCGCCGATCTGCTGGGTAAGAAGCTGCGCAAGGCGTTGGGCGCTCTCGTACACGTGAATCTGATTCCGCTCAATCCCACCTCTGGTAGCGAATGGGACGCCAGTCCCAAACCTGTCGAGCGGGAGTTCGTCCGCCGGGTCATCGCGCAGGGTGTCTCCTGCACCGTCCGCGACACCCGCGGCCAGGAAATCGCCGCAGCCTGCGGGCAGCTTGCCGCTGAGGGCTGATCACCGGTAAGAGCTCGGGACCGATGGTCTCGGCGGGGACTCACCACGTCCGTATCGCGCCCGGCCGACTTCCGAGGATCTCAGTGTCGGCGTGCTCGCTCAACGCTCACCACGTGTCCTGAGCGCTGTCCAGAGTGTCGGCGTGGTCCTCGGGTCCCGGTATCGCTGTCGTGTCGGCCACGCTGCCCAAGCTGCACACCAGCGCGTCGTAGTGCAGGACCCGGTGGTCGTCGATCCGCACCGTCTCGGCGTCCGCATCCACCGCTGTCACTCAGCCGCGCACGAACTGTGTGCCCGTACCTTCCAGCAGTTCCGGGATGTTCGGATCGGCGAGTTGCTGCTCGGTCGCTGTCAGGTGCAGCCGCAGCCGCTCGGTCTCAAATGATCATTGAGGTCTCTGAAGAACACGGTTTCCTAGACCGCGCGCCGAGGCTCCGCCGGGTCGGTCTCGTCATCGGCGAATTCACCGGCACCGAAGTAGGCGGATTCGACCCGATCGCGTTCTCGAAGGAGCACTCCGGCCTCTCCTTCGAGAACGACCCGGCCGTGGTTGAGCACCACCGCCCGGTCGGACACTGCCAGCGCGAGACCCACATGCTGTTCGACGAGGACGACGGCAATGCTCTCGTCGCGTGCCAGGTCGCGGATGGCAGGCAACATCTGCTCGACGATCATGGGCGCCAACCCCAGACTCATCTCGTCGACCATGAGCAATCGCGGTTCGGCCAGCAGCGCCATCGCGATCGCAAGCATCTGCTGCTCACCGCCGGAGAGCAGCCCGACCGTCCGCGACTGCAGCTTCGCCAAGGCCGGGAACCTGTCGAACACCAGGTGCTCGCGGTTCTTGTCGGGGCGTCGGCGGGCCAGTCGGAGATGCTCACGCACCGTCATGGACGGGAAGAGCCCTCGGTCGTCGGGGACGAAGCGCATGCCTCTGCGCACCATTCGGTAGGGCCGCCTGCTGTCGACCCGTTCGCCCAGGACTGTCACCCGTCCACTCATCATGGGGAGCACACCGGCGAGCGACAACAGGGTGGTGGTCTTTCCGGCCCCGTTGGGCCCCAGGATCGAGAGGACTTCACCGGCCGAGACCGAGAGGTTCACGCCGGCGACCGCGACGACGCCGTTGTAGCCGGCGGTCAGGGACTCTGCCGTGAGCACAGGGTCTTCGGCGGGGGCAGGTTCAGCCATGAGTGCTCTCCATCGGTGCACCCAGATATGCAGCGATCACGGCGGGATCCTTTCTGGCCTGGTCCGGAGTTCCCGAGAAGATGACCTTGCCGAACTCGAGGACGTAGAGGCGATCGCACACGCCCAGTACGAGCGACATGTCGTGGTCGATCAGCAGTGCACCGGGCCCGTCCCGCACGACCGCCCGGATGCGCTCGGCGAACTCGACACTCTCCTGACTGTCGAGGCCCGCAGCGGGCTCGTCCAACAGAAGGACACGACAATGACCCACGAGTGCACGCGCGACACCGACGAGCTTCTGCTGACCGAGAGTGAGATCCCGTGCGAGAGTGTCCCCGACATCGCCGAGCCCGACCGCTCGCAACGTTGCATCCACGACCTCGTTGCTGCCACTCCGCCGACGCCCGATCAGGTCGCGCCACAGCGTCGCGAGACCGCCCGGCCGCATTGCCGCGATCACATTCTGGTTCACGCTCAGGTTCGGGAAGAGCTCGCCCGACTGCCACGTGCGTGAAAGACCGGTGCGGCGACGCCGATGTGGCGGGAGGCCGTTCATCGGGGTGCTGTCGACCGTGATCGTTCCCTCGTAATCGATGAATCCGGTGACGGCGTCGACGAACGTCGTCTTACCGGCACCGTTCGGTCCGATCAGGCCGATGATCTCGCCGGGATACACCTCCAGCGACACATTCTCGTTCGCCACGACACCGCCGTAGCGCACGGTGATGTCCTGGGCCGACAAGCCGCCCCGTACCTCATCCGGCGATCCGGGATCAGGCATCTGCCACCGCCACCTTCCCGTGGTCGACCTCGTCGCCGGTGTCGGATACCGGAGAATCTGTCGCGGCTGCTGGGCCCCGCAGCCTTGCACGTAGCAGTGCGCTGAGTCTGCCTGCCTCACCGTCGATTCCGATCGGATTCATGATTGCAGTGATGATCAGCGCGATCCCGGAGATCAGAGCGTAGTAGTCGCCCAGGTCGAAGATGTTGTGCACCAGCACATAAACGATTCCCAGTGGACCGATGATGCCGGCGATCGCCGCACCACTGAACGAGGTGATGCCGCCGAGATACGCGACTGCCAGCACCTGCAGCCCGACGAACACGGTGAACGACTCGGCCGAGAGTTGACCGGCGCTGTATCCGATGAGACAGCCCGCGACACCGGCGATGAACGCGGACAGCCCGAACCCGATGAGCTTGGTCAACCGGACGTCGATGCCCGCGGCCGCGGCGGCCCGCTCGTTCGCCCGCACTGCGAGGAAGGCGCGCCCGGTGTCGCCCGAGGCGATCCGCATGAACGCCCACACCACGATCGCTGCCACGACCAGGACCGTGAACGAGAACGACAGACGTGCGATGTCGCTGCCCTCACGCACACCGAGGTTCACACCGAACAGCGTGGGATTCCCGATGGGATTCCCCGACGGTGGCGTGAGACTGTAATTGTTGAAGATGAACCGCTCGATGGCCAGTGCCGCGGCGATGGTGACGATGGCCAGCTGAGCACCACGAATCCGGAAGGCGGGCAACGCCACCAGCATGCCGAGGAGGGCGGCCACGAGCGAGCAGAAGACGAGCGCGATCGGGAACGGCATGCTCCAGTTCGTCGTCACCTTCGAGAGCGTAAATCCCGCTGCACCGGCGAACGCCGCCTGGGCCAGCGAGATCTGGCCGAGGTATCCGGTGATGACCACGTACGACAGTGCCAGCAGCATCAGGATGATCGAGTACGTCAGACCGAATCGATAGGTGCCGGACGACACCGCGAGGAGCACACAGGTCGCCACGATCAGGAGGACAGCGGGGACCGGGCGGAAGCGAGGAACCACTACGTCCGGCAGCTTGATCGCCTGCAGTGACCCGCGCGACGGCAACCGGCTACCGAAGACGACCAGTACGACGATGACCACGAGGAACGGCACGACCTGATCGACGCCGGACTGCGCCCACGTGGGCCACCAACTCTCGCCGGCGAGCAGGTTGAGCACCGACTGGAATGCCCCGAGCACCAGCGACGCGATCACGATCGTCGCGACCGACTCCATCCGCGCGACCAGGAGCACCGCGAGCGCCGGAACGACGAGCAGGGAATAGTTCAGCGGGTTGAGGCCCGTCAGGGATGCCCCGAGCAGGACACCGACCGTACTGACCACCGACGCCATGACCATCGCGATCGCTGCGAGCCGATCCGGTGAGAACCCCAGAAGTGTTGCACCCCGCTCGTTCTCCGCTGCAGCACGCGTTGCTGCGCCGGCTCCGGTGAAGCGGAAATACGCCCACACCAGCACTGAGAACACCAGCATGATCGCGACCATCACGACCTCCGCCGACGACATGGAGGTGCCGAACAGCGAGATCGATCCGGAGGGGATCATCGATTCGATCGGGATGTTGTTCGGCCCGAACCTGATGACCACCAATGCTTGGACGGTGAGCATCAGCGCGACGGAGACCACCACCTGCGCCAAGGCCGGTGCACGTCGCACCGGCCTGAACACCAGGTAGTGGGTCACGACCCCGAGCAGTACCGCCATCAGCAGGCCGATTGCCAAGGCAGCCGGTACCGATGGTGCCTTGTCGAACTCGATACTGCCGATCGGCAGGACCAGGGTGCCGTCGATGAGCAGCTGCGCGTAGACGTACGCGCCCCACATGGCTACTGCACCTTGCGCGAAGTTGATGATCCCCGTCGAGCGGTATACGAGGAGCAGTCCGTTGGCGAGGCCGATGTATACCGCGGCGAGACCGAATCCCAGGACGATGAACTGCAGATATGTACTCATGCGCTGCTCCGCTGGGCGTGTGTCGTCAACGAACTTCCGTCAGGAGGTGGGCATCAGTGAAGGATCGAGATCGATATATCCGGCTTCCTCCACCGACCGGAGCGTCCCGTCCTCCTGCACTTCGAAGAAGATCGCCTGCGCATTGCACGTGGTAGCCACACCGGGCCACTGCTGCCCATCGCACGTCACGGTCGGGCCGGCGAAGGTAGAGAAGTCTTTCAGGCCCTTGAACGTGTCGGTGACGGTGGCCGAGGTGATCTCCTCCGACCCGGACAGGATCTCCGCGATGTTGACCAGAGCCGCGAAGGTGTAGATCGACCGTGACGAGAGTTCGTCACCGTAGCCGACCGCATCCATGGAGTCCGCGAAGACATCCAACTGTTCCTGGACCTCGGCGGGCGCGGAGTCCTTGGCGAGCGGCACCCACAGCCGAGGCTGGGTGACGATACCTGCGGCGTCGGTGCCCATGTCGTCAATGAACTGCGAGCACGATCCGGCCAGAATCGTGTCGTCGTAACCCTGCCGGCGCAAGGCCTGGAAGAGACCGGTGCAGCCGTCCTCGGGGAGGGCGATCACCCCGGCCATATCCGGGTCGTCGGAAAGTTGTGTCGCTGCCACCACATTCAAATTGGCACCCGATGCGGGGGGATACTGAACGCTGACGTCGATCCCCATCCGGTCTGCGATCGGCATGATCAGATCGTCGACGTACGCGTGGGAGGTGGGCGACTCGTTGACGGCGAGCGAGGCCTTCGACTTCCCCATGGTGTCGAGGACCGACATGCTCGAGAGTGCGGCGAACGAGACCGGGCCGGTGAAGTAGAACGCCTGCCCGTATTCGGCGGAATCTGCGACGAACGAGCCCGCGAGGGTACCGACGATAGGAATACCCGCCGACGCCAGGATCGGCACCGCGGCACCCATGCTCTGGTCGACCGCGTCGACGACGAGCGGCAGGTCCTTCGACACGAAACCGTTGGCGCAGCTGATCGCGGTCTCCGGGCTGCCGTCGCCACCACACACATCGAGTTCGAGGGGACGTCCGTCGATACCACCGAGCACTTCGTTGACGTAGTGCACGCCGGCTTCGAGCCCGTACGCGGTCTGAGGGTAGGCGGACGCGCCCTTGATCGGGGCCAGCGCACCGATGACGATCGGATCACCGGTCGGAGTGACTCCGGCACTGTCGGTCCCGCCGTCCGAGCTGCATGACGAAAGGGCAAGTGCAGCAACTGCAGCGATGACGCCGATGTGATGCTTCTTCACCTGTGGATCCCACTTTCTCGACTCAGTCGCGGGAGGAGACCGGATGGTCGGGTAGATGCGGAACGAGACCGGGTTCGGGTACGACTCCGAACGAGCGCAGCGCGGTCGCGAGCATCGAATAACAGCCCACTGTGAACACGACATCCATCAACTGCTGACGATCGAATTCCCCCGCGAGCACCACCCACGTATCGTCGCCGATCACGCCGTCGCTGATCAGCTCGTCGGCGGAGGTCAGCAGTGCCCGCTCGATCGGTGGCCAGCCCTCCGTGTGGGGTCCTTCTTCGATGCGGGCGATTTCGTCGGCGGTGATGCCCGCTCGCTCGGCGAGGATGACGTGCTGGGCCCATTCGTACTCTGCGCGACGGAGGTGGGCGATGCGAAGAACGAGAAGTTCCCGGTGCCGGACCGACAGGGTGGAGTGTGCCAGCAGGTGCCGGTTGAAACTCAGGAACGCCATCGCCAGCGAGGGATGCTGCGCGAGGGTTCCGAGCAGGTTCGTCCCCGGTTGTCTGTCGTCTTCGTCCGTGGTGCTCGCTACAGCCGATCGGAAACCGTTGATGTAGGTTGCGATCTCTTCGGTCCAGTCGTCCTCGGGAAGAGGGGGTATCCGGGACATTGTGCGGGGGGTGTCCTTTCGATTCGCGCGGATGGCGGCGGGCAGATCAGGTGTTGCGTCCGCCGTTGACGCCGATCATGATCGCGGTGCGATCGTTCATTTGATCGGTTCCCGTCCGGCGACGGTCGAGCGATTCATGACGCGCGGCTTGTTGTGGTCGAACGCGCAGGCCCGGTGCAGCAGGCCGTGGTTGTCCCAGATCACCAGATCGCCGACAGACCAGGTGTGCTGGTACACCCGATCCGGTGTGGTCGCCCGCTTCTCGAGATCCTCCAACAGGGCCCGGCCCTCATCGAAGTCCATTCCGACGATGTGGGACGCGAACGCCCCGATCACCAGCGAGCGGCGTCCCGAATCATGTTCCCAGACCAGGGGATGCTCCCGAGGCGTCCGAGATGCCCACTCGTCCAGCTGTGCCTGTGTCGGGTTCGGGTAGGACCGACGCTGGATCGCCTCGAACGTGTAGATCGCGTGGAGATCGGCGAAGCGTTCCTTCTCCTCGTCGGACAGATCGTCGTATGCCGAGTAGGTACTGGCGAACTCGGTCTCGCCGCCCTCGCCGGGAATGATCCGGGCGCTGAGCATCGATGCCTTCGATGCGACGTCGTCGGTCAGGCCGTCGATGTGCCAGAAGATGTTGGCCGCCAGATACTCAGCGTTTCCGTTGTCACGATCGAAACTTATCTCCATGATCTCCTCCGCGGCGGGAGGAACATTGGGAAACTTCCGCAACGTGCCCAACTTGCGGCCGAACGCCACTTGGGCGTCATCGTCGGCGTGCAGTTCGCGGAACAGAAGAACGCCGTATTCTTCCAGCGCCTCCATGCATCGGCCGGGAAGGTCGTCGTCATGGAGCAGCCGGTCTACGTCGACGTCGAGAATCTCGGCCCCGACCTTGTCGCTGAGCTTTCTGATGTTGAGGGTGTCCATCGGTCGTTCCTCGCTGTTGTTCAACCTGTAGAGACTGTTGTGCGGTAGGGCGCGGTCAGCTCGGAATGCTCGGCTGCCGGACGTTGGCCAGCGGACGAGTGTAGGAGGGGTCGCTCGTATCCCGGGCCGGAGTGCCGTTGGCGTAGACATCGGGGACGTCCGCGAAAGGAATGTCCATCGACGGAACCATTCCCGACCACTCGATCACGTTGGTGCGTAGTGCGATCCGCCACTCGCCGTCGCGACGTTCCAGCCTGTCGATGTAGCGTCCTCCGGCAATCCAGTTGCTGTCGTCGATGTTTCGGCCTGCGAACAGGTAGTACGTCTCGGTGTGGGCCGTGTCGCCGTCGAGATCGCAGGTGTGGTTCAGCAGATTGTGGTGAGTGGCGTTCTGTCCCTGCGCGTGCATCGCGGTGGACCAGTCGTAGAGATCCACCGGTCCGCCGACGAAACTGCCCGCGGCGATCGTCGCATCGGTGTGGAAGGCAGAGAGGAACAGATCTCGGTCGAAACGGTCCATTGCCCGGCTGAAGCGGGTCAGCGTATCGAGGATCTCCTGGCGATCCAGTAGTGCTTCGAGCTTGGCGATCCTGTCGGACGAGAGGGATGTCACCGGCGTGCTCATGATGTGCTCCGTTGCAGTGAGGAGGAAGAGGAGGGGGCCGGGTCGACACCGAGCCCGGGACGATCTGCTCCCGCGATCGGGGACCAGATGGGTTCGCCGCGGGTTGCTCGGAGTGAGGGGATCTCGCGGCCGTCGATATCTGTGATGCCGTACTCCTGCGCCAGTTCGGCGGTGATGAAGGTGCCGCCCGATCGGCTCATGACGGCGGGATCCTCTGCGAGAGCGGCGATGACGCGACCGGCGAACTCCGGTGAACAGCCGTTCTCCGGACGAGTGGCAGAACCCTCCGCCAGCCCGGGGATGGCGGCCAGGTTCCGTTCCGCACGCTCCGTGAAGGTGAGGCCTTGCCAGATCGATACGGACGCCACGTCGTACGGCTGTAATTCCACGGCCATGTCGCGCGCCATCCGATCCACAGCCGACTTGGCCATCCCGAAGAGGACACCGTAGGTGTAGGCGACGCCGGTGTAGCCGGAGACGGCCACGATGAGTCCCGACTTCTGGGGCGCCATGATGGAGGCAGCGTGCCGGGCGGCCACGAAATTCGAGCGTACGCCCACGTCCACCATCTCCCAGTTCGACAGAGGCTTCTCCCAGAACGGCTCGGGATCCGTCAGATCGTCGGGAAGGGAGAACGCATTGTTGACCAGGATGTCGAGGCGGCCCTGGTCGCGTTCGACGCGGGCGAAGAGCTCGGCAACCTGTTCGTCATCAGCGTGATCGACCTGGACTGCCACACCTGTGCCTCCGCGGCGATCACACTCCGCCGCGGTCTCACCGAGGGTGCCCGGAAGTGGGTGCGAGTCGGGTGTCACCGTGCGCCCGGTGACATACACGGTGGCGCCTTGCTCCGCGAGCGCAAGGGCAATGCCCTTGCCGATCCCGCGGCTGGCACCGGTGACGACGGCGACCTTGCTCGACAGCGCACCCATTCCGGACTCCTGACTGTGTTGTGAGTTATTTCTGTATCGCGAAGGGTCCGGTGCCGAAGAAGGTCTCGCTGTGATCACCGGTGGCCTTGCCTGTGAAGTGGTTGCCGCTGAACGGTGTGCCCATGAGGCCCTGCGACCAATCGACCGACGCACCGTCATCGCGAGACCAGTCGTAGAGCATGGTGCGCTCCGTGATTCGCCACTGTCCGTCGCGCTCCTCGAAACGGTCGAGGTAGCGCCCGCCGAGCACCGTGTCGCGCTCTTCGGTTCCCATATCGACACGGTGGTACGCAGCGACATGGGTTTCGGCCAGGGCAGTGTTGCCGTCCAGTTCGATGTGTGTCTGCCCCAGCAGATGCTGCGTGACCAGAACGGCGGGGGCGCCCGGAACGACCCATGCGAGGTAGTCGTCGAACGAGCCGGCGAAGATTCCGAAATCCACGGTGGCGTCTGGCCAGAACGAAGAACTGACCGCTTTGCCGTCGCGGCGGTCCTCACCACGCGCGAGTCGGACTATGCATGCGCGGACCTCATGATGAGCGAGGAGAACTTTCATATCGGCGTCACCCATTGTCAGCTGCCGCCTTCGGGTGTGTAGCCGAGGATGCCCTTTATCTCGAGGTAGTCGTGGAATCCGAATTCGCCCCACTCACGCCCGTTTCCGCTCTTCTTGTAGCCGCCGAAAGGCGCCCCGAAATCGAATGCGTCGTTGATTGCCACGTTCCCTGCGCGAATCCGTCGTGCGACGCTTCTCGCCTGATCGAGATCTGAGCCTGCCACGAAGCCTGCAAGGCCGTAGTCGGTGTCGTTCGCGATCTCGATAGCGTGATCGATGCTGTCGTAGCCGAGAATGGTGAGAACCGGGCCGAAGATCTCCTCGCGGGCGATCGTCATGTCGTTCTTGACATCGGCGAAGACGGTGGGCTGCACGAAATAGCCGGTCGTCAGCCCATCGGGCCGCCCGACACCACCGGCCACGAGTGTGGCTCCCTCGTCGATGCCCTTCTGAATCAGGCCTTGTACCTTCTCGAACTGCGCCTTCGAGACGACAGGACCGATCGCGGCATCGCCGGTCGGGTCGCCCACGGTCACCTGCGATGCCGCCTCGCGTGCTGCGGCGACGGCTTCCTCCATGCGCTCTCCGGGGACCAGCATTCGCGATGGTGCGCTGCAGGTCTGGCCCGAATTCATCATCATCGTGGCCACACCCTTGCCGACATTTGCAGCCAAGTCGGCGTCGTCGAGAATGACGTTCGGGCCCTTGCCACCGAGCTCCTGCGTGACTCGCTTGACGCCGGCTGCGGCATTGGCCGCGACGTCGATGCCTGCGCGCGTCGACCCGGTGAACGAGACCATGTCGATATCGGGGTGCCCGGAGAGTGCGCGCCCGACGCCGGGGCCGTCGCCCTGGACGAGGTTGAACACACCGGCGGGAACGCCGGCCTCGTCGAGAATCTCGGCGAAGATCTGACCGTTGAACGGCGACTGTTCCGAGGGCTTGAGGATCATCGTGCAGCCGGTCGCGAGGGCCGGGAACACCTTCACCGCGATGAGACTGATCGGCCAATTCCACGGTGTGATCAGGCCGCAGACACCGATGGGCTCCTTGACGACGAGGCTGCCGCCGCGTTGCTCCTCGAAGACGAAGTTCCGGAGAACCTCGATCGCGGTGGTGAGATGCCCGAGACCGAGGTTCACCTGGAAGCCGCTCGCCAATACGACGGGTGCACCCATTTCCTCGGTCAGAGCTGCAGCGATGTCTCCCATCCGTCGCTGGTACACATCGAGGATCTTCTCGAGCAGTGCGAGTCGCTCCTCGCGGCTGGTCGCCGACCACGCGGGGAAGGCGCGCCGTGCGGCAGCGACGGCTTTGTCGACGTCTGCCGATGACCCGAGCGACACCGTGCCTGCGACCTCTTCGGTCGCAGGGTTGACGACCTCGAAGGTGTTCGACTGGGCAGGATCGATCCACTGTCCGTCGATGTAGAACTTCAGATATTCACGCATGGCGACCCGGTTCTCTCGTCTGGTTCCTGTCGGATGTCACTGCTGGCCTTCGGCGTACCAGGTGCGGAATTCGTCGTAGCTCGGCATTTCTTCCGAGTTGGCCTTGGGATCCACGGCGACGTGGATGACGCCCGGCTTACCGCTGGCGTAGGCCCGCTTGATGGCGGGTGCGATGTCTTCGTCGCGCTCGACGTACTCGCCGTAGCATCCGAAGCCTTCCGCGACCTTGTCGAGGCGGGTTTCCTTGCTCCAATGGACACCCGTCTCGAGCGAGTCGTGACCGAAGGTGCGCTTGTAGACGCCTACTTCGAGTCCCCAGGCGTAGTCGACACCGACGACACAGACTAGGGGTAGACCCACTCGTGCGGCCGTCTCCAGTTCGGCGATGTGGAACTGGAACGACGAGTCGCCGGTGATCAGCATCATCGGGCGCTTACCGCCGGCCGCGACACCGGCGCCGACAGCGTAGGGGAGACCCGTGCCGAGATGCCCGAAGTTCTGGTTCCAGATCACGTCGTGCGGCTTCGCCTGCGAGTACGTCCAGCCGAAGATCGTGGTGGCGCCACCGTCGCGGACCATGATGCCGTCGGCAGGGAACGCCTTGGTCGCCTCGACGATCAGACGGGCCGGATGAACGGGGGACATCCCGGACGGTGCGGTCTCCGCGAGCTCTGCGAGCTGTTCGGCCTCCTGCTTGATCCAGCCCTCGAGTTCGGGGGTCGGAGTACGCGGAGAATCCTTCAGCGCATCGACGAGTTGCGGAACGATCGCCCGCAGGTCGCCCACCAGCGGCACGTCGATCGGGCGGTTCACACCGATGGCAGTGGGGTCCTGCTCGACGAGGATCCAGTTGCGGTTCGCCTCGTTCGCGACCCAGTGCCTGCCGCGCCCGAAGTGGACGGGTTCACCGAGTTCGGTGCCGATCGCGAGACACAGATCGGATTTCACGACGGCATCGATCGATGCGGCCGAGAAGCCATAGGGGAACGTGCGGTCTTCGAGACCTTCGATGAAAGAGGTGCCACCAGAGGTCTGGATGACCGGGCATTGCATGAGGTCGGCGAGAGCTTTCACCGAGGCTCCGGCGCGGGAGGTGTGCACACCGTGGCCTACGAGGAGGACGGGCTGCTGTGCGGCGCCGATCAATTCGGCAGCCTTGGCAATGAGGTCGGCTCCGGCCGTCTGCCCCACAAGGCGGTACTTCTCGGGTGGGAGCACCGGAGGAGCATCGATCTCTTCGAGGATGACGTTCTGCGGGTACTCGATGTAGACCGGCCCGGGCGTGCCAGAGAGTGCCTTGCGCAGGCCTTCACGGACGATCTCGTCGGTCTGCTCGGGGTACTCGATACTCGCGTGGTACTTCACGGAATTCTCGACCAGCGCCATCTGCTGCACGAACTGGATGCGGCCACGCCGAACGCGCTGCTCGGTGATGCGGGCGCGCTGGCCACCGAGGAAGATCACCGGCGAGTTCTCGACTTTGGCGCACATGATGGCGCCGGACAGGTTCGCGAGACCGGGGCCGAGCGTACCGATACACACTGCGGCCTTGCCGGTCATGCGTGAGACGGCTTCCGCCATGAACCCGGCGGACTCCTCGTGGTGGGGGGCGACGACATTCCAGCCGCGCTCTTCCGCGAGGCGGAACAGATGAACGAAGTTCGGATCCGGAATGCCGAAGAGCGTATTGATGCCTTCGGCCTCGAAGAGATCCAACATGCGTTCGTAAACCTTAACCGACATGCGTACTGCCCTCCATGGCTATCGCAAAGCTTTTCGTGATGTGGTCGACGTGACCCGAGACGGCGGGCAGGATCCACGGATCGCTGGTGTCACGGATTGCGTCGATGTTCTCGGCGACGTCGTCGATCGACCAGGACGGCCGGTACACACCGGGGGTCTCGGCGATGAACACTTTCGCCATTCGTCCGGCGATGCCGGCGTACATTTCGCCGGTGGCCGAGCAGGATTCGTGGGCGAGCCACCCGACGAGCGGCGCAGTGAGTTCCGGACCCATCGGTGGGTAAGCGGACGTGTCGAGTCCCTCGGCCAGTCTGGTCAGCGCAGCGGGAATGATCACGTTGGATCGGACCCCGTGATCCGCCCCTTCGATCGCCGCGACGTTGGACAGTCCGATCATCCCGGCCTTCGACGCCGCGTAATTGGCGACGTTCGCGTTGCCGTAGATGCCCCCGATCGAGGAGGTCAGGACGATCCGTCCGTATTCTGCTTCACACATCAGCGGAAATGCCGGGCGGACAACGTGGAATGCCCCTCGCAAGTGGACATCGAGTACCGCGTCGAAATCGTCGTACGACATCTCCGACAACGACGCGTAGCGATTGTTGCCCGCGTTGTGGATGAGGATGTCGATGCGGCCGTAGTTGTCGAGTGCGGCCTGGATGATCTTCCGACCGCCCTCGGCGGTCGCAACGGACTCGACACACGCAACCGCCTCACCGCCGGCGACCCGGATCTCCTGGACCACCTCGTGCGCCGGTCCTGCGTCGATGTTCTCTCCGCTGATCGCGGCGCCGGGGTCGTTGACCACGACCTTCGCTCCGAGCGAGGCGAGCAACAGTGCGTAGTCGCGTCCCAGCCCCCGTCCGGCACCGGTGATGACGGCGACGCGATCGTCGAATCGATATGTCACTTCTCGAGCACCAGACCTTCCAGATCGCCAGTGCTGCGCCAGTTTTCGAGAAGTTCGGTGAGTTCGTAGAATCCTCCCCAGAACGGATCACCGAGGAACGACCGCCCGTTCGGCTCGCCTTCACTGTTGTAGTAGCCGGGCGTGCACTCGGTTGTGAAAGTGCTGTTGTCGACCGAGTACTGGCGAACTGTCTGGACCCAGCCCTCCTCGGCTTCCGACGTCGGTTCGACAAGTGTGGCACCGCGGGTCTGCGCCTCTTTGATGATGTACGCGATGTGGTCGGCCTGCTGCTCGAACATCAGCGTGGTGGCCGCCGTGACACCGCCCTGGACGAACCCGGTCGCGAAGTGATTCGGGAAGCCGTGCGCCATGATTCCGTGCAGGGTGCGGAATCCCTTGCCCCAGTGATCGTAGAGCGAGGTGCCCTCGCGGCCGGTGAACGGCGCGATATCGAACTGACGCTCGAGAGCAGTGGTGATCTCGAATCCGCTGGCGAAGACGATGCAGTCGAATTCGTGCTCGACACCGTCCGCGATGATGCCCTTCTCCGTGATGCGTTCGACGCCCTTCGTCTCGGACACGTCGATGAGGGTGACGTTGTCCCGGTTGAAGGTGGGCAGAAATTCGTCGTTGAAGACCGGGCGTTTGCACATGTTGCGGTAGTACGGCTTCAACTTCTCCGCGGTCTCCGGGTCCTCGACGATCGACTCGACCCGCTGGCGGAGTCGTTCCATCGCCTTGTAGTCCTCGATCTCCTTGAGTTCGAGGAACTTCGCGGGATCGGCGAGGGCGGCCCAGCCGTTGGTCTCGTTGAGCTTCGCCGCCAAGTTGCGCGCAACCTCGGTCCAACCGTCGCAGATGAGATCGGGCTCGCCCGGGTTGTAGAACGCGAACGCGGCGTTGTGGAAGTTGCGCTGCCGCTCTGCCCGCCATCCGGGCTTCAGGCTCTTCACCCATTCCGGGTCGGTCGGATAATTGGCGCGTTCGAAGACGTACGACGGTGTCCGCTGGAATACGGTCAGGTGCTTCGCTCCGCGTGCGAGGTGCGGGATCGCCTGGATTCCACTCGAACCCGTGCCGATGACGGCAATCCGCTTGTCGCCGATCTTGTCGAGTCCACCGTGCAGGTCACCACCGGTGTAGTCGAAGTCCCAGCGGGCAGTGTGGAAGGTATGGCCCTTGAAATCCTTGATGCCGGGGATGCCGGGGAGCTTCGGCCGGTTGTAGGGGCCTTGGCACATCACGACGAAGCGGGCGAGGATCTCGTCGCCGCGGTTGGTGCTGATACGCCAGCGTTTGATCTCTTCGTCCCACTCCAGAGACTGGATCAGCGTGTGGAAGAGAGCCTTGTCGTACAGCCCGAAGTGCTGTCCGATGCGCTGGGCATGCTCGAAGCATTCGTCGCCCTTGGAGAACTTCTCCTTGGGCATGTAGCCGGTTTCCTCGAGCAACGGAAGGTAGCAGTACGCATCCGAGTCGATCTGGATACCCGGGTAGCGGTTCCAGTACCAGACGCCACCGAAGTCGCCGCCGAGTTCGATGATCCGATAGTCCTCCACCCCTTGTTGCTGGAGCCGGTGCGCGGTGATCAGGCCGCTGAACCCGCCGCCGAGGACCACTACCTCGATCTCGCCGACGATCGGTTCACGTGGCTCCACCGGCAAGTGCGGATCTCCCGTGTAGAACTCTTCGAATTCGTCGTCGGCCTCGAGGTATTGCTGCTGGCCGTCGGTACGAAGACGCTTGTCGCGTTCGAGGAGATACTTCCGGTGCAGGGCTTCCTGATCGACCTCGGGTGTCTGCGATGGGGCGCAGGGTTGCATGTGAATGTCCTCGGTTAGTGGGGTTTCGGGAGTCAGGCGAGATCGCGAGGAGCGCCGGTCCCCATATAGGTGGCCAGGTTGTGGTGCAGATTGACGACGCTGCGCTCGCGGTACGGGTTGGGGACCGGACCCGAGAAGCCCCGGGTCTTCATGCCCTTCTGCACAGCGGCCATGTTGTGGAAGTCCTGTGGCAGCACCGTGCGCCAGCCCGGATCTTCCGGCGGCGCGAACTCCCACTCGGTCTTCGGCTCCTCGCCGGCGGGGAAGAGTTCGTACACGGCTGCTTCGAAGATGCACTTGTCGGGATCATCACCGTACGGTCGCGCGCTGTAGCAGAGCATGTTGTTCAGGGCGTGACCGATCTGGAAGTTGGGGAAGATCTGCCACGCGGTACCGCTCTTGGCGACGATCTCGGGTGGGACCGTCGGCCAGATGACGCCGCGCTCGGCGTCGTCACGGCGAGCGGAATCGAGCCAGTGCCGTAGGACCTGGTCGGGCGGGGTGCCTTCGGGAAGTTCGTCGACGAGCCGCTGCGCGGCGTCGACGAGAGTCCGCGTGGTGTTGGTGTTCGCGTTCTCCCAGGTGAAATTCTGCATCTCGATCGTCGCTTTGCGGGCGTCCGGCCCGCTGCCGATCCGCAACTTCGCCTGGTTCTCCTCCATGCCCTTGGGTGCGTCATAACCGATGTTGCTGTGCTTGCCCTGGGCCCTGGACCAACCGAGAAACTTGCCGAAGTTCATGAACTCCGGGTGGGTGTACGGAACGTGGTAGGTCTCCATGAACGCCTCGAGGGCGACCTTCCAATTGCAGTCGAACACGAGCCACTTGCGCCAGCGGTAGCGCATGTTCTCCAGCTGGAAGTGATCGAGGAGCGACGCAGCGGGCTCGAGATAGTCCCGCAGGGGCTCGCAGTGCGGATCCATGTTGATCCAGATCCATCCACCCCAGGTGTCGACCTGGACGTCTTTGAGTCGTGTCTTGTCGGCGGTCAGCTGGTTCTTCCAATCGACCTCTTCCGCGGCGAACGTGTTGTTGCCTTCGAGGTCGTAGCGCCATCCGTGGAAGCCGCACACGAACTGCTTGGCGCAGCCGCGCGCCTGACGTTGTCCCTCGGGGGTGTCGACGAGGCGGCGGCCCCGGTGCGAGCAGACATTGTGGTAGGCGCGGATCGTGTCGGGTGACGTGCGCGTGATGATCAGCGAATCATCCATGATGTCGTACGTGAGGTAGTCGCCGACCTTGGGGATCTCCTCGACACGGCCGACCTGCTGCCACACTTTGGACCACAGCTTGTCGCCTTCGGCGCGGGCATAGTCCCGCGAGAGGTACGCCTCGACGCCGATCGTCAGAGGTTCGGAGAGTGGTTCGGTTGGTGCGGAAGCGTCCTGGATATTGTCGACGGTGTCGGTCATGACTTTCTCCCTGTTGAAAGCTGCTGCATTACTGGGTGATAGAAGCGCGGAACGATTCGTCCTTGAGGAAGAGCGAGGTGTGGTCGGCGTCCATATGCGTCCATTTGAGGTTCAGGCCGCCATCCACCAGAATCGTCTGACCCGTGACGTAGCTCGACAGATCGGACAGAAGGAAGAGAATTGCCCCGGCCTGTTCCTCGGGGCGTCCGCGCCTGCCCATGGCGATGGCGCGGCGGTCACGTTCGGGATCTTCGGCGACGTAGGTACCCGAGGACGGTGTTGCGGTCACCCCCGGCGCGACCGCATTCACCCGGATGTCGTCGACGGCCAGTTCGACCGCCATCGTGCGTGTTGCTGCTACCAACCCGGCCTTCGCGGTGCCGTATGCAATGTGGAACGGCGCGGTGTTCATGCCGCTGATCGACGAGATCGAGACGATGGATCCGGGAAGCGACTGTGCCTTCAACTCCGCCGCGACCGCTTGGCTCATGAAGAACATCGTTTCGAGGTTCTGCGTGAACAGCGCGCGCCAGTCCTCCCGCGTCACGCGGGTGGCAGGCATCCATGTGGCGGGTGCGGCGCCGCCGGCGACGTTCACGAGTCCGTACAGCGTGCCGTCCGTCCGCCGGACCGTGTCGAGGACAGAGGCGATGCCCTCGTCCGTCGAGGCATCCGCTGCGACCGGAACCACGGAAAGGCCTGCGGCACTCAGTGGTTCGATGTGGTTGGTGAGGTTCTCCTCGGAGCGGCTCACCGCGACGACGGTGGCGCCGGCCTCCGCGACCATCCTGGTCACCGACGTTCCGATACCGCCACCTGCTGCGCCTGAGACGACGACGATGCGCCCGGACAGATCGACCAGATCGTTGCTCATCGGATGCTCACTTCCCTTCGCGGATGGCGAGGACGCTGCCTTCGGCGTCTGCGGAGATGTAGAGGGTGCCGTCGGGACCGGCGGCGATGCCCGCGAACGGGCCCTGTGGGCCGGCGAACGGAATGATGCCCTTCAGCGGCTTCGGGGCCACGCCCTCGGGTGCGCCCACCGGCAGGTGGCGTGCGATGACCTGCTGCGCCTTGGTCTCGAGATCGACGCTGATCAACGTCTTGGCGTCGACGTCGACGATATAGAGCATTCCGTCGCGTACCAGGATTCCCTGGGGCCGCTCGAGACCGTCGACGAGGGTGTCGACGCCGGCACTCGTCACCGAGATGATCCGTCCCGCTCCGGCTTCGGAGGCGAGGAGAGTGCCGTCCGAGGTGAATGCGAGCCCCGTCGGGTCCTGCAGGCCGGATGCCAGCACCTCGGACTGTCCGGACCGGACCGAGTGGATCTTGCCGGTGCCGATGTCGGCGACTGCGATGGTTCCGGTGGCGGACACTGCGACGCCGTAGGCCTGTTCGAGTCCGCCGAACAGCAGTTCGCTCTCGCCGGTCGCGGGACGGTAGATCGAGACCTGCGTGTCGCCGGCGACGATGAACTCGCCGTCCCCGACAGACGTCACACCGCGGATGTACCCGGGCCACCCGGGGTGGAAGAGCATTCCCACTGTGCGCAGTTCGCCATTGGGCTCGAGCGCGAGCAGGAATGTTCCGTCGGCTACGTAGAGTGTGCCGTCCGCTCCCACCGTCAGGTCCAACGGCCAGGTGAGGCCGTCTGCGAGAGCGGTTCTGGTCTCGCCGCCGCCGAGAACCTCGGTGATCTGGCCGGTGAAGCTCGAGACGAACAGGCGGTCGCCGATGAAGGTGAGGTTGTCGAGACCCGACCCGATATCGGCAAGTACGGTGCTGTCGCCGGTGCGCGGGTCGATCCGAAGGACCTGTCCCGAGGCGACTTGCGGGGAGATGATGTAACCCTCGGAGTCGAACTTCAACGCGACCGGCACACCGAGATCGCCTGCGACGCGCTCGGGTTCGCCACCGTCGGGATCGATACGCCAGATGTCGTTGGTGCCGAGGGCCGGGTAGTACAGCTTGCCGTCCGGTCCGACCTCGAGGGCGTTGGGTAGCTGGAGGCCCTCGACGAGCACCTTCGGTGCGCCACCGTTGAGATCGATCTCCATGAGGCGTCCGTCGGGGCGGCACTCGTCGACGAAGAGGCGTCCCTGGTGGAAGGTGATGCCGTTGACGCCGGGGAGATCGTCGCGCAGCAAGCGCGTGCTTCCGTCGTCGGAGCGGATGCTGATCCGTCCGTCGTAGTACTCGGTGATGTACAGCTCCCCGTCGGGATGGAAGGCCAGGTCGTCGGGAGCGACGATGGCGCTGCCCTTCGGGCTGATGGTCTCGACTACGCCGTTGTCGGGATCGAATGCGCTGATCTGGCTACCGGCCACCTGCGCGACGTAGATGCGTCCGTCCGCGCCGGCCCGGATGCCGTTTGCGCCGTACAGGCGGCTCGGGGGAGTGAGCCGTGTGAGACTCCACCCTTCGGCGAGGTGTGTCGTTGGACCTGTGTAGCGCGACCCTTGCGTCAAGGTAGGTCTCCTCCTGTATGAGAACGCCGATCCGCACTCAGCGAGAACGATGTTCCGCAGTGTTCGAGAGGGAGTGGCGCCGGTGTGTGGGTCTATGTCCGGTTCTCATGGAAATTTAGTGATGCAAGCCACTCCCGGGTGGTGCCTGGCAGTTAATCACGAACCCGCCAGCGCTACAAGTATTGTTATCCTTGCAAGGATTGGGCTAGGCTGAGCGGATGTGAAGAGAATCACGTTCTCGTAAGAGTCTGCGCCCGCGGAATGAGGTGGGCAAGGGTGCCGGCGCACAGCGGAACGGCCGGGCTCGGTCATGAAGACCGAGCCCGGCCGTCCGGTGAGTCGTGGTGGGGGCGGGGGCGCCCCGGAATCAGCTGCGTGGGCGTTGGCGCGCGGGGAACGTATTGCGTGTCATCGCCGCTGATGCGTTGACGATGGTGTCGCCGAAGCGGTCGAGGACGAGCGCCTGGGTTGCCGCGAGGTGGGATCGGGCGAGTCGTTCGGCTTCGGCAACGCGCCCGTCGGCGATCTCCTTGACGATGCGGCGGTGTGCGTGGACGGCGTCTTCGGCCTTGCCTTCGGACGGGTACTCGCCTCGGCGGGTGAGGGCCTCGGCCCAGGCTTCTTCTTGTGCAGACCACAGGGCGACGTAACTGCGCACTGCGTAGCGGATCGTGGCGTTCGGCGTGAACGAGACGATCAGATCGTGGAACTCGCGGGCGGCCTGGGTGAATGCGACTCCGTCGCCGACGAGTTCGGCGGAGGCGTCGATGGATGCGTTGAGTGCCGGGACGACGATCTCGGCGCGGTCCGGGCGTTTCGCGCACTCGGTGACGCACATCGGCTCGAGTAGTTGCAGGCCGGCTGCGAGATCTTCGAGTGTCACCCGGCCGGCTTGGAGTGAGAGTCCGAGGTGGTACGCGGCGGAGAATTCGTCGGGGCGATGCACGTCTGCGCCGCCGATATTGCCCCGGCGTACAGTGACAAGTCCTTCGGTTTCCAGAATGCGGAGGGCTTCTCGCACCGAGGGGTAGCTGACGCCGAAGTCCTTGACCAATTGATCCTGTGTCGGCAGGCGGTAATCGTCATCCGAAAGAATGTGGTCGCGCAATTCGTCGGCGACGGTTTCGGCGATACGGCGCTGTGGCACTCGGCCACGCCGCGGGGTCGTCAAGAAACTCGCCTTTCACGCATGGGTGCAGTCTAACGACAGGGGGTCTTTTCTTCCAAGTATTGAGAGGTTTCAAATTGGCAAGCATTGCTATCCTTGTGAGGATTGACGTAATGTCCGGGCATGGACTTCACGATGGGTGGTGCCGCCCCTGAACTCCGGGGCGAGCTGCGCCGGCTGGTGCATGAGCACGTCCCCCCGCATTTCCTCGGAGCGTTCACCGACGACCCGAGTGATCTCGAAGCGGCGCAAGCGTTCTGCCGCCTGCTTGCGGACAACGGGCTGCTGTGTATGACGTGGCCCGAGGAATTCGGCGGCCGTGGTGCATCGATCTGGGAACAGACCGTGGTGCGAGAGGAAATGTGGGCGCACCACGAGCCCCGCGGCGCGCAGTACATGGGCGTCAATTGGGTGGGCCCCACGATCATGCGTCACGGAACCGCGGAACAGCAGGACACACACCTTCCGCCCATTGCGCGTGGCGAAGTGATCTGGTGTCAAGGATTCAGCGAACCCGAAGCCGGTTCCGACCTCGCGTCGCTGCGTACCGCAGCGCGCCGGGACGGCGACGGCTGGCTCATCTCCGGGCAGAAGATCTGGACGTCCTACGCCACGATGGCACAGTGGTGCTTCCTGCTGGCCCGCACCTCCAACGACGGTCGGAAGCAGCAGGGACTCACTGTTTTTCTCGTCCCGATGTCCGATCCGGCCATCGAGGTCCGCCCGATCCGGGCGATGCTGGGTCCGCATCACCTCAACGAAGTCTTCTTCAACGATCTTCGCGTCACCGATGCCGATGTGCTCGGCACGGTCGACGAAGGGTGGAAGGTCGTGCAGGAGGTACTCGCTTACGAACGCGTCGGTATTGCCCGTTACGCCCGCTGTGAGCGTCTTTTGCAGGCTGCACCGTCGGTTCTCGGTGCGCGATGGGACGATCTGCCGGGCGAGCTGAAGGCGCGCTGGACCCGGATGCTCACGCACTGCCGTCGCGCAAGGCTGCTGGCGTACCGGGTGGTGTCGATGCAGAGCGGAGGCGCTGTCCAGCCAGGTGACGCCGCGGCCTATCGGATCGCGGTGACCACCCTCGATCAGGACAGCGCCGAGGTCCTCACCGAGATAGCCGCGTATGCGACGCCACCGAGTGCCGATACCGACGAGTTCGACGACGACACCGCCAAGTGGTTCCGCCGCGCGGTCGAAGACCACTGGCGCTATTCGCAGGCCGCGACCGTGGCCTCCGGCAGCATCGAAATGCAGCGGATCCTCCTGGCCCGAGCCCTCCTGGCGGCATCATGAACACTGAACTGAGCAAGGAAGCGACCGAGTACGGACGCGAAGCCCTCCGTGCGTTGGAAGCTGCAGGAGGCGATGATCTCGCTCCCCTGATCGAAAGCGACCCTGATCACCGCCGAACCATCGTCGAGCCGACACTCGGTGAGCTCGGTGCCTGGGAACTCGATCCCCGCGGGGATGCCGACGAACTCGAAGCCGCCGCAGCGCTGTGCCGCAGCGTGGGGTTCTGGGCAGTGCCCTACCCGGTGGCCGAAAGACTCGCACGACCCACCGACCTCGACGTCGACGGCTTGGTCGTCGTGGACGATGCCGACCCGAAGGCGCCCATCGCATGCCTCGATCTCCGGTGGGCCGCGGTCAGCGTCGACGGTCGGCGCAGTGCCGTGGACGCCCGGCCGCCGAGCACTCCGCCGCGGATGTCGGCATTCACCTCCCAGCTCGCCCTCCAGCCGATCGACGACGACGGCGCGAAGGATCTTGCCCTCGCGTTGACACTCCCGTGCTGGACTCTCCTCGGAATGCTCGACCGGGCAATGGATCTGACCCGCTCGCACGTGCTCCTGCGCGAACAATTCGGGGCGCCCCTCGCGAAACTGCAGGGCGTCCAGTTCCAGCTCACGGAGGCGGAGGTGGAACGGACCGGACTCGACGTGCTCGCCAAATACACGCTGTGGAGCATCCAGGCGGGCAACGACGAGGCTGTCGACGATGCACTCGCGCTCCGATTGGCCGCCGTCGAGGCGGCACAGATCGTGTTCCGGGTTGCACACCAACTGCACGGAGCCAGCGGATTCTGCGACGAGACCACGGTGTCCTGGATCTCCCGGTACAGCATTCCGCTGCGACGAATCCCGTGGGGCCCGTCCGGGACCGTGGACGCTCTGACCAAGCGGATCGATCGGCGCGGGCTCACCGGCCTGTTCTCCGAAGCTCCCGAGAAGGCGATAGCTACCGAGAAGGCGATGCTGTGAGGTACGAACTCCCGGACGCACTCACCGTCGAGTGCGAAGGCCCCGTCCGCATCGTGACGATCAACCGGCCCGAAGAACTCAACGCCGTCGACCAGGACCTGCACTGGGCGATCGCGCACGTGTGGCGTCAGCTCGCCGCCGACACCGACGCTGCCGTGGTGATCCTCACCGGAGCCGGCCGCGCCTTCAGCGCGGGTGGCGACCTGGACTGGATCACCTCGTTCCTCGACGATCCGGTCGCGCGCGACGAGAGCGTCCGGGAAGGCGCCGAGATCATCGACGAGATGCTCCGCTTCCCTCTGCCTGTGATCGCGGCAGTCAATGGGCCTGCCGTGGGTCTCGGCTGTAGTGTCGCGGTGCTCTGCGATGTGGTCCTCATGTCGGACAAGGCGTACCTGGCCGACCCACACGTCGCAGTAGGGCTCGTCGCGGGCGACGGGGGCGCGGCCTTCTGGCCGCTGCTCACCCCTATCCTGCGCTCGCGGGAATACCTCTACACCGGCGACAGGATCCCGGCGACGACGGCTGTCGAACTCGGCCTGGCTTCGCGCGTCACCGCGCCCGACGACCTGTTGTCCGAGGCGCGACGCCTCGCCGAACGCCTCGCGGCGCAACCCGCACAGGCGTTGCGCAGTACCAAACGTGTGGTCAACATGTATCTGTCCCAAGCGCTCGGCGGTCCGATGCAGGCCGGTTTCGCGGCGGAGATCGCGACCATGCAGTCCGCCGAGCATCGCGACAGATTGCTCGCTCTCCGGGAGAATGCAGTCAACCGGGAGAATGCGGTGAGGACGACTACGCCGAGGGAGAAGGAAGAAGCGCGATGAGTGCCGGGGCGACAAGCATCGGAGCGTCCACACTCGAGGATTTCCGGACCTCGGTCCGCGGTTGGTGCCGCGACCATATCCCCGCAGACTGGCGCCGGGCCCAAACCGATGTCGCCGACGTCGAATTCGTCCGCTTCCAGAAGTCCTGGTTCCAGGAACTACGCGGAGCCGGCTTCGCCGTGCCGCACTGGCCGGAGGACTGGGGCGGTGGCATGTCGGTCGCCGAACAGGTCGTGCTGTACCAGGAACTGGCCGCCCACGACGCGCCCCGACTGGTTCTGCCCTTCGTCTCGATCCACCATGCCGCGTCGACGCTTCTCGCCGCCGGCACCGACGAACAACGGCACCGCCATCTCCCCGCGATCCTCGACGGCGAGATCTGGTGCCAGGGCTTCTCCGAGCCCGGCGCGGGATCCGACATGGCGGCACTCGCGACGAGCGCCCGCAAGGATGGCGACGTCTACATCGTCAACGGTCAGAAACTGTGGGCCAGCGGCGCGTTGTACGCCGACCGGTGTCTGCTGTTGGCCCGCACCGATCCCGATGCCCCGAAGCGCAAGGGCATCTCGTACTTCCTGATGGACATGCGTACCCCCGGAATCGAAGTGCGTCCGATCAAGCAAGCGACCGGCGAATCGCACTTCTGCGAGATATTCCTCAACGATGTCGCCATCCCGGCGACGAACCTCGTCGGACCCGAGAACGAAGGATGGCGGGTCGCGCAGGAAACACTCGGCGCTGAGCGCGGCATGACCATGCTCGAACTCACCGAGCGACTGAGTCACGGCGGGTTCCGTTGGCTCGTCGACCTGTGCACCCGTCCGGGCCCGGACGGGAGGACCCCACTCGACGACACTCGTGTCGCAGACAGGCTTGCCACACTCGAGATCGAGCTCACGGGGCTGCGCGCACTGGTGACGGATTTCGTCGCCGCCGACCGGCCGGGGCCGGCCGACGCGTCGATCGTCAAGCTCTACTACAGCGAGCTGCTCCAGCGCATGACCGATTTCGGCACAGAGATCGCGGGTCTCGCCGCGCACACGGAGCTGCGGAAACCGCAGTCCAGCGGGTGGGAATCAGGGGCATGGATGCTCGATTTCATCGGCTCGTGGGAGTGGACGATCCCGGGCGGAACCAGCGAAATCCAACGCACCATCATCGGGGAACGTGGCCTAGGTCTGCCCCGCGAGCCGACAGGACATCGATGACCGACTCACTCCCAGACCTGTCCGAGTTCCACGACGAACTACGGTCCGTCGCGCGAGGCCTGTTGGCACGATCAGGCCACGACGAGCCGGTCGACTGGGAGTCGATCAGCACGACCGGATGGCTCGGCCTCGAAGTTCCGGGCGAATTCGACGGTACCGACGCCACTTTCGCCGAGGTCGCCGTAATCCTCCGGGAAATCGGCCGCGCGTCCGCACGCGGGCCCTATCCGGCGGTCGCATCACTCGCCGTGGCAGCCCTCGCGCTCCTCGAATCCGGCCCCGAGCGTCTACTCCGCGACACAGCCTCGGGACGCACCGTACCGGTGTTCGTCCTCGGCGGGGAATCAGCAGGCCGGGCCCAGTTCCGGGTGGAGGTCGAGCCGCAGGGAACGATCCTGCAGGGCGCCGCGACGTTCGTGCTCGACGCTACCGGCGCAGACCGGCTTCTCGTACCGGCGCAAGAATCCGACGGCACGATCGTCGTCGTCGACCTCGACCCGGGGGCACCCGGTGTCGCGGTGACGGAGCAGCCGGTCGTGGACGCGACACGCAGTTTCGGCACGGTGCTCGTCGAGGGGGTGACGATCCCGCCGGAATCGGTGTGGCGATTCCACGGTGATCCGCAGGAGGCACTGCAACGGCTGCACGACCGTGCTGCTGTGGCCGTGGCCTGCGACAGTCTCGGCGCGAGCGAAGCGATGCTCGACGCCACGGTCGCCTACGCAGGGATGCGAGAACAGTTCGGACGCAAGATCGGATCGTTCCAGGCGGTCAAGCACGCGTGCGCCGACATGCTCGTTCAGGTGGCGGTGGCCCGAACACTGGTCGACGCGGCAGTGCGCAGCCTGGTGTCCGGAGGCCCGGAGGCGACGACTGCGGCCTCGATGGCCAAGGCCTACAGCTGCGCGGCGGCCGTCGAGATCGCAGGCAAGGCCATGCAGTTGCACGGGGGCATGGGCTACACGTGGGAGAGCGGCATCCACGTGTATCTCAAGCGCGCGACGCTCAACCGCTCGTTGTACGGCTCACCTGCTCTGCACCGGGCGTACCTCGCACAGCGGTACCGGTCCGCCTCCTGAATCCGAACGCGAGAAGCGAGAGGTCCTGCACACGCTTTCGGCGTGTGCAGGACCTCTCGCGTTCCGAGTGGTGAACTACGTTCGAAGACGTTTGATGGCGAGCTCCTTGATGTCGCTCGACTTGATCTTCGCGGTGCCGGTGAGGCTGATCTCCTCGTTGTCGAAGAACAGCACCTCCCGCGGAACCTTGTAGCTGGCGAGCCGCTCGCGTAGGTATCCGCGAATCCCGTCGACGTCGAGGCCGGCTCCCGAATGCGCCACGATGCACGAGACGACTACTTCCCCGAGTGTGTCGTGGGGAACGCCGACCGTGCGCGCCACCTTGACTCCGGGATGCGCGACGAGCGCTTCGTCGACCTCGAGGGGAGACACGTTCGCGCCGCCGGTCTTGATGATGTCCGTGAGCCGACCCTCCCAGTAGAGGCGTCCGGTGTCGTCGAGATAACCGCCGTCGCCGGTGTGGAAGAACCCGTGGTCGTCCACCGTCTCACTGAGCGGAGTACCGACGTACCCGAGCATCAACGTCGGACTCTTGACGCAGATCTCGCCTCGTTCACCCAGGGGTACTACCTCGCCGGTCAATGCGTCGACGATCCGGATCGTCACTCCGGGCAACGGCTTTCCGCTGCTGCCGGCGGCTACATCGGACGGGGTATTGGCCGGGTAACACGTACTGATCGTGAAGGTTTCGGTATTTCCGTACGCATGGCCCGGCTCGTACCACTCATCGGTCACCGTGGGATGACGTGCGACCGGGGTGTTGAAGTCGACGTAGTGGAGGCTGCTCAGATCCGCCTTGTCCCAGTTCGGTGCACCGACGAGCTGAGCCCACTGATGTGGCCATGCGAACGGGAAGTTCACTCGTTCCTTCTCGATGAGCTCGAGTGCTTCGCTCGGGTCGAAGGTGGGTTGCAACACCAGCGACCCACCACTGGCAAGGGTGTTGCCGAGCGCCATCGCGAAATTGCCCGACCAGAAGTAGCCGTTCGCCGTCCAGCACCGAATGTTCAGCTCCGGCGAGAACCCGTACATTCGCCGGAATCGCCACATCTGTATGGACACGCCGCGATGTGCGCTCAGAATGCCCTTCGGCTTGCTGGTGGAACCGGACGAGAAGAACAGCACGGCCACATCGCTTGGCAGGACTGCCGCGGCGGAGGCCTCGACAAGTTCCCGGGACTGCGGTTCGCCGTGGGTGAGGAACTCGTCCCACGACTCGATCGACTCGCCTTCGGCCTTCTTCCCGACCATCGCGACATGCCGAAGGAACGGAAACTTCGCCGAATGCACCTCGGCGGCCCCGGCTGTCCCGATCTGCGGTTCCAGATCGGTCAGCGCCGCGGCGAAGTCGGTCTTCAGAACGTTGCGTTCGAACAGCAGGATCTCCACACCCGAGGTCTCGAGCATGTAGTCGAGCTCCGACGGGGTCGAGAACGTGCTGAGTGTGACTGCGACGCCCCCCGCGAGGGAGGCGCCGAAGACCGCCGTGATCCATTCTGGGCGGTTCGTCATCAGCACGCCCACGCGCCCGTCCTTCGCGAGGCCGAGTCCCCGCAGCGCGCGGGCTACGTCGATCGCCCGCTCCCACAGTTCGGAGTAGGTCCATCGGGTGACCCCGTCGGCTCCGTGCATCACGAGCGCTTCGCGATCGCCGTACAGCTCGGTCACCTCGTGCAGGAAACCGGGCAAGGTGAGTGCTCCGAGCCCGGGTTCGTCGCTCAGCGGTGGTCCCGACACGATCGAAACAGAGTCCACCGATTCTGCCTTCGTCTCAGTACTCATGGGTGACTTCCTGTTGTCTGCTCGGTGCCGCTAGAGCGGCAGCTCGACCTCGGCGAGGGAGGACACGAGGACGTTGCCGTCCTGGTTTGTCAGCCGGAGCTTGACCTGGACGAGCGGTACGCCCCAGGTCGACATGGGTTCCTTGTCGACGATCTCGGCATCGAAGTACGTGACGTCGCCTTCGAAGGAGGGCCCGCGGAAATCCGATTTGATGTGGCGCACCATGCCGTCGAGGCCCGCCCAGTTGGCGAGGAAGTCGGTGCACCACGCGCCCATCGTGGCGCCGTATCCGTAGGCGCGCGCCATGCCGACTTCGCCGGCCTTCTCCTCGTCGATGTGTCCGCGCGAAGGGCCGACGTAGAGACCGTCACGTTTGCGCGGATCGATCTTGGCGCCTTCCTCGTCGAAGCCGAATCCTTCGACCCAGCCCGGATCCTGGTAGACCCACGGATCTTCGATGCCTTCGGGCGCGACCCACTCGAATGTGCCCCAGATGTTGAAGAGGAACGCGCGGTACTCGGTGGTGAACGAAGCGATGGTGTGGGGTCCGAGGACACGTCGGGGCAGTGTGTCGCCGACCTTGACTTCGTCGAACCGAGGAGAGATCCCGGATCGGGTCGTCAGGAGCCATTCGTAGCGGAGGTTCTCGATCTCGAGCAGTTCGGCGTTGGTCCACTTCTTCTTTTCGCCGAGTTGGTTCTCGTACATGCCGCGCTTGGTGGCCTCGGCCGAGAGGTAGCGGATCGCGGTGGAACGCTCCTTGGCGACGAGGACACCGTTCTGATTCTTGTGGACGGTGTCGCCGCGCGAGAACATGGTGGGGCCGGCGAACTTCGTTTCCGTCACCTTGTAGTCGTGGAAGCGTCGCTCCTGGAACAGCTTGTCGCCCGGGCGGACCGGGCAGCCGTAGAACCACCATTCCTCGCCGCCGAAGATGAGATGACTCTCGGGGATGTATCCCACGCAGGCGGGGGCCGCGCCGTGGCCGTAATCCAGCCCCACCGCGATCGATTGGGGGGCAATGATGCCACCGAACCGGGAATTTCGCGCGAACTCGTGGTCCCAGTGGATCGGGTTCGGGTTGTCCATCGCCATGACCCATCGGCGGATGTCGGAGGTACTGCACGGATCCCACAGCTGTCCGCCACCGACGGGCTTGCCGACCCGATGGTCGACGTCGGACAGGTCGAGCTCTACGGGCTTGGTGTCTACGGGCTTCTTCGTCACATGCACTCCTGTTATCGATTGACGTCGACGACGATGCGGCCGCGCACCGTGCCGTCCATGAGCTGGTTCGCTGCGGTGATCGCCTCCTCCAGCGACACCTCCTGGGTGATTGTGTCGAGCGTGCTCGCTTCGAGATCGCGGGACAGGCGTGCCCACGCGGTGAGGCGCCGTTCGCGCGGTGCCATCACACTGTCGATCCCGAGCAGTGACACCCCGCGAAGGATGAAAGGCGCCACCGAGGCCGGGAAATCCATGCCCTGTGCCAGTCCGCACGCGGCCACGGCACCGCCGTAACGGGTCTGTGCGCACGCGTTGGCGAGGGTATGGCTGCCTGCGGTATCGACAACGCCTGCCCACCGCTCCTTCTGCATGGGCTTTCCGGCCGAGGAGAGTTCGGCGCGGTCGATGACGGTTGCGGCGCCCAGCTGCTGCAGGTATTCGGCCTCGGCTGTCTTACCGGTTGCAGCGGCCACTGTGAACCCGGCCTTCGTCAACAGAGCGATCGCGACGCTGCCGACACCACCCGTTGCGCCGGTGACCAGGATTTCGCCCTGATCGGGGGTGACGCCGAAGTTCACCAGGGCATCCACACACAGGCTCGCCGTGTACCCGGCCGTGCCGATCGCCATCGCCTGCCGCGCAGTGAATGCCTCGGGCAGGGGGATCAGCCAGTCGCCCTTCAGTCGTGCCTTCTGGGCGAACCCGCCCCAGTGGGTCTCGCCGACGCCCCAGCCGTTGAGGACCACGCGGTCGCCGGCTTTCCACTCCGGGTGGGAGCTGTCGGAGACGACGCCCGCCGCATCGATGCCGGGGACCATCGGAAACGTGCGCACCACTGGGGATTTACCGGTGATGGCCAACGCGTCCTTGAAGTTCAACGTGGAATATTCCACGTCGACGGTGACGTCCCCTTCTGGGAGTGCCGATTCTTCGATGCTCGTGCGCGTCACCGTTTGGCCGGCTTCGCCCTTCTCGATCACTACTGCCGAAAACATCAGAAACCGATTTCCTTCCTCAGCCCACCCGGGCACGTACGGAGGTTGCGCTCGGTTCGCACGCTACTTCAATCATTACAAGGATGGCAATACTTGAATGTTGGTGCGCAAATGGTGATACTTCCTGTGATCGGCATCACGCCCGGGTGTCTCGACTATCCGGATCGTCGATTTCTGTACGCCGATTTCCGTTGCCGTACCTCGACCTCCGACTGTCCGCGGGTCCTGCCCTGAGACGACTCCATTCTTGTGAGAGGCCATGATGTTTCGACACAGACGTGTACTGTCAGCAGCTGCAGGGGTATTTGCTGCCGTCCTTCTCCTGAGCTCGTGCGGCGACTCGGGTTCGGATGGCTCGAGCGCACCGAGTGAATCGGGAGACCCCGTCGCCGGAGGCACGCTCGAGGTCCTGCAGACCGGGGAACCTCGATCGCTCGATCCCGCAGCGTTGACCAATTACTGGGCATTCCAGCCCACACTCGGGAATGCGCTGTACGGCACCTTGATGGTCAACGACGTCGAGACCCTCGAGATCGAATACAAGATGGCCACCGAGTTCTCGACAACTGACGGCGGTAAGACGTTCACCCTGAAGTTGCAGCCCGACCTCGTCTTCACCGACGGCACACCGCTCGACGCTGCCGCCGTGAAGTACAACTGGGATCGTCTGACGGATCCGACATTGGGATCCACGTCGGGGCGGTGGGCGTCGCAGATCGCCGAGACACGGGTCGAGGACCCGACCACGCTCGGTGTCACGATGAGATCCGAGAATCCGCACTACGCACAGGCGGTCGTGGGGAGTTCGCTGAACTGGATCGCATCCCCAGCAGCGCTCGAACAGGGACAGGCAGCATTCGACGAGAACCCCATCGGTGCAGGACCGTTCACCTTGGAATCGTGGGCACGTCAGGACGCTGTCACGCTGACCAAGAACCCGGACTACTGGGATGCGCCCAAACCGTACCTGGACAGCCTCACGATCCGTACCGTGAGCGACACCAACCAGCGCGTGAACGCGATGACCACCGGCGCAGCGGATCTCGCGTCGGAGACGAACTGGGAGAGCATCGACAAGCTCGAGAATGCGGGCCTGAACGCCGAAGTCGTCGCGACCGGTGGCGGTCAGTTCATGGGCATGAACTTCCGGCGTGCACCGTTCGACGACGAGCGTGCACGTCGGGCTGTGGCACTCGCCGTCGACCTCGAGGCGATCAACACCGCGGTCTACAACGGCATGGGTGAGATTCCGGAAACGCTCTTCGCGGAGAGTTCGCCGTTCTTCTCCGACGTTCCTCTCAAGGAGACCGACCCCGAGACCGCACAGAAACTGTTCGACGAACTCGCCGCCGAAGGCAAGCCGGTGTCGTTCTCGTTCCTGTCGTACCCGACCACCGAGAGCAGGACCCTCGGTGAGGCCTTGCAGGCGCAGCTCAGTGCATTCGAGAACGTCGAGGTGAGGGTCGACGTGGTCGACTACCCGCAAGCGGTGGCTCGGACGGGGTCCCATGATTTCGACATGCTGATTTCCTCGGCCGTCATCCAGGATCCCGACTCCCCGTTGTGGTTGGCTTTCCACAGTGCCTCCTCCGGCAACAACGTGGGGGTGTCCGATCCCGAGCTCGATGCCGCGCTCGACGCCGGCCGCATCTCGGAGAGTGTGGACGAGCGCAAACCCGCATACAACACAGTGCAGGAGCGTCTGGCCGAACTCGTCCCGGGCATCTGGTACTACCGCGCCGTTCCCGGCGTGGTGTGGGCCGACAACGTGCATGGCGTCGAGGTGTATGCGCTCGGATCGCCGTTGCCCGAGGAAATCTGGGTCACCGAATAGGCCCGACCGCGAATCTCGGAAGTTCCTGCTGCGGGTAGCAGTCCGGACGGGGTGGTACCCGCAGCAGGCCGGAACTACGACAGGAGTGCAAGGTGCCAGTGAGTCGACCGCATGTGCTGCCGAGCCGCAGTGCACGGCGAGGGATTTCTCGACCGTTGCTTGTAGCCGTCGCGTCGGTCCTGGTGGCCGCCGGGTGCGGCGGCGGGGGTTCGTCCGGCGGTGGAGGAGCAGGTTCCGACACTCCCGTACCCGGCGGTGAGCTGGTGATGGCCATCAATGTCGAGGGCAAGACGATGGATCCGGTGTGGTGCGCCACCAACGCATTCGAACGATGCGCGCCCGTGTTCGGAACCCTCCTGCGCTACGACGTCGAGAACGAGCAGTTCGTGCCCTCGATGGCGTCGTCGTTCGAATCCGAGGACGGCCGGACCTGGACCCTGAAGCTGCGGGAGGGCGTCCGGTTCAGCGACGGCACCCCGTTCGACGCGGACGCTGTCGTCGTCAATTGGGATCGCATCAAGGATCCTGCGAACCTCTCACCGTCCGCGCTGGTCGCGGCTCCGCTCACGTGGCGGGTCGTCGACCCGCTCACCGTCGAGGTCGTCGCGGAACAGACCGACTTCCAGCTGCCCTGGGCGTTGGCACAGGGCCTGGGCATGATCGGATCGCCGACCGCGATCGCGCAACTCGGTCCCGATTTCGGGAACGCGCCGATCGGTGCGGGCCCCTTCACTCTGGACGCGTGGATCCGCAACTCCGAAGCCACCTATACGGCCAACCCGAATTACTGGGACGAGGGGGCCCCGTATCTCGACAGCTACGTCCTCCAGGTCATCGGCCAGGACGACCAGCGTCTGAATGCGTTGCGGGCCGGTGAGATCGACATCGACTGGTCGCTGCTCGCCAAGGACGCCAAGGCGATCGAGGCGGAGGGTTATACGGTCCACAGCCTCCCGCTCGTCGGCGGAACCGGTCTCAACTTCAACCTCGAAGACCCCGACCTGAAGGACCCGCAGCTGCGCCTCGCTATCCTGAAGACATTCGACAGCGCCCAGATCAACAGCGCCGTGTACCCGGGCGACGAAACGGTCGACGCGTTCCTCTACCCCGACAGTCCCTACCGGGACGACTCGCTCGGAAAGTTCCCCGAGAAGGACGTCGAAGGCGCGCAGAAGCTGTTCGACGAGTATCTGGACCGGACCGGCAAGTCCGATCTGACCTTGCGTCTGAGCACCTTCGCGGGTCTGCCCGCACTCGAACAGGTGGCGCAGATCCTGCAGTCGCAGGCGCAGCAGATCGACGGACTCACCATCCAGATCGACGCCATGGACTACGCCACGCTCGAAGGCGCCCTCAACGCGGGTGACTTCCAACTCGGCGTCGCGGCGGCCCTGTCGCAGAACATGGACGGGATCTACGAGCGGTTCCACTCCAACGGCACACGCAATATCACCGGCTACTCGAATCCGGAGGTGGACGAAGCATTCGAGACGAGCCGGGCGTCGCAGGACCCGCAGGTGGTCTCAGCGGCCTACGAGGTGATCAACGGGGAGATCTCCAACGACGCACCGTTGCGGAACTGGCGATACCAGACCGGATACCTCTTCACCCAGGACTACGTGAAGGACCTGATCATCACGGGTACGCCGAGCGGAGCAGGCGTCTACCTGGATGAAGCATGGATCGACAAGTAACAGGGGGAGCCGGTAGCGGGCGACGAGAGACGAAGAGGTGATCGAAGCGTGGTCGGATCCTCGATCAAGCGAAGCGCGGTGTCCGTCGGGAATTTCCTCCTGCTGGTCTCCATGGTCAGCGTGGCGGTGTTCCTCCTTCTGGAGTTGATTCCCGGCGACCCCGTCGACGCACTGGTGCCACCGGGCGCGTCCGACGAGATGCGCGAGCTCGCCCGCGAGAGCTACGGACTGTCGGATCCACTCGTGGAGCGGTACTTCTCGTGGATCGGCGGAGTCCTCCAGGGCGACTTCGGGCGCTCGTTCACCACGCAGACACCGGTGCTGACGTCGCTCGCAGAACGAGCACCGGTATCTCTGGAACTCGCGATCCTGTCGATGGTGGTGGCCCTCGCGATTTCGCTGCCCATCGGTGTCTGGTCGGCGTACCGCCCCGGCGGCCGCGTCGACAGGATTGCGACAGCACTGACGTCGGCCACGCTCGCCATACCGTCGTTCGCGCTGGGAGTACTGCTCGTCTTCGTGTTCGGCGTGCTGCTCGGGTGGCTCCCGACCCTCGGATGGACGCCGTTCTCCGAGGACCCGATCGAGCACATCCGGTATCTCGTACTGCCCGTCATGACCTTGGCTGCGGGTGAATGCGTGTTGTTCACCCGCCTGCTCAAAGGCGACATGATGGCGACTCTCCAGCAGGATCACGTGCTCTCGGCGCGGGCACGCGGGCTGCCCACCTGGCGCATCCTGACCCGGCACTCGCTGCGACAATCCTCGTTCTCCCTGATCACCGTGTCCGGCGTGGTGATCGGCCGGCTCATCGGTGGAACGGTCATCGTCGAACTGATCTTCTCCCTACCGGGAATGGGCACGCTGGTGGTCAACTCGATCCTCTCTCGCGACTTCATCGTCGTTCAGGCGGTGGTTCTGCTCAGTGCGCTGCTCTACCTGCTGATCAACACCGTTGTCGATGTCGCCTACCCGTGGCTCGACCCGCGCGTGCGGAAAGTGAGTGGATCGTGACAGACCTCGTCCGGAAGGACCACGACATCGGAACACCCGAACAGGTGGCTGCGATCGGTATGACCGCCGCCGCGGTTCCGGCCGCGGTGAAACCGTCTCGCCGACACCGGCGACGCGACTACGGTGCGTTGCTCGGCGCCGTCTGGATAGGACTCGTCGTCCTCGCGGCCCTGACCGCGCAGTGGCTACCACTGCCCGACCCCAACGAGATCACCGACGAGTTCAGCGCGACCCCGGGGTGGGGAGCGCACCCGCTCGGGACGGACTCGCTGGGCCGCGACACCCTTTCGCGATGCATCTACGGCGCGCGGGTGTCGATGACGGTGGCCATCGTCGGTACGACCGTGGCGATGGTCATTGGGGTCACGGCGGGGATGGTCGCCGGATACGTCCGAGGCCCGCTGGACCGGGTCATCTCACTCGTCATCAACTTCCTGCTCTCGTTTCCGGCACTGATCTTCCTCATCGCACTGGTGGCCGCGCTCGGTCCGAGTCTGTCGACGCTGGTGCTCGGCCTCGCACTGCTCGGTATCCCCAACTTCGCGCGTGTCGCGCGGGCAAACACGATCGCGTTCTCCGAACGTGAATTCGTCACGGCTGCCAAGGCACTCGGAGCGGGAACATGGAGGGTGCTTACTCGGGAGCTGCTCGCGAATGTGATGTTGCCCGTCATGTCGCTCGCGCTCGTGGTGATGGCGACACTCGTCGTCGCCGAGGGCAGCTTGAGCTTCCTCGGGCTCGGGGTTCCCCCACCCACGCCGAGCTGGGGCGGGATGCTCGCGGCCGGCCGCGAATCCCTGCGGGAATACCCGCATCTCGTGCTGATCCCCATGCTGTTCTTCTTCCTCACCGTGTACTCGTTCAACAAGCTGGGCGACTGGGTGCGCGGCCGAGTCGGCAAGGAGTCGTCCGTATGAGTGGTGTCGAGAGTCTCGAGAAGGAAGCCGAGAGGTCGGAGGCTGCCGCGCAGAAGGCGTCGCTGTTGGAGGTGCGTGATCTTCGCGTCTGGTTCGATACGCCACGCGGCCTGGTCCGTGCGGTCGACGGCGTCGATCTGACGGTCGATGCCGGACGAACACTCGGCATCGTCGGGGAATCCGGCTCGGGAAAGTCCGTATTGTCACGGGCGATCATGAAGATTCTCGCGCCCAGCGCTCAGGTGCGGCCGGGCAGTGAGATCCGCTTCAACGGTGTGGATCTGGCGACCGTGTCGCCGAAGAAGAACAAGCATCTGTGGGGCGTCGATCTGTCGATGGTGTTCCAGGACCCCATGACCTCCCTCACTCCGGTCATGACGATCGGGCAGCAACTCACCGAAACCCTCCGATTCCACCTGAACCTCGACCGAGCGCAGGCGAAGGCCGAAGCGATCCGATTGCTGACGCTGGTGGGGATACCCGAACCGGCAAGCCGGTTCGCTCAACATCCGCACCACCTGTCCGGTGGCATGCGGCAACGTGTCACGATCGCGCTGGCGATCGCGTGCTCTCCGACGCTGCTCATCGCCGATGAACCGACCACTGCTCTCGATGTCACGGTGCAGCAGCAGATTCTCGATCTTCTCCAAGGTCTGCAGCAGAAATCGAATATGGGGATGATCCTGATCACCCACGACCTCGGTGTCGTGGCAGGGCGTGCTGATTCGATCGCCGTGATGTACGCGGGCAGAATCGTGGAAACAGGGCCGACGCGGCAACTCTTCGCACACATGCGACATCCGTACACCCGGGCCCTGATCGAGGCGATTCCGCGGCTCGCCCACCCGAGTCACACCTACCTGCCCTCGATTCCGGGGCGTCCACCCACGATCGTCGATCCTCCACCCGGATGCAGTTTCGCGCCGAGATGCCCGTCGGCGCAATCCCGATGCCTGATCGAATCTCCGGTGCTCGTCGCCTCGCCCGATTCGCGAGCGCATTCCGCGGCGTGCTTTTTCCCGCTCGGGACTCCGTCGGGGGAGAGAGCCCGCGCAACGAACGTCGCCGCGGGTGTCACCGCGGCGGGCACACTCGTCGACTCGAGGGACGTGAACTGATGGCAGGCAGTGGACTGGCGCACTTGCGCGACGACGACGATGTGGTGTTGAGCGTCCGGAATCTCACGGTGGAGTACGCCGGACGGGGGAGTGAGCGGGTCTTCGCCGTATCGGATGTGAGCCTGGACGCCAGGCGAGGAGAAACGATCGGTCTCGTCGGCGAATCCGGATGCGGAAAGTCGAGCGTCGCCAAGGCGATCATGCAATTACCTGCGCCCACAGCGGGATCGGTGGTCGTCGACGGATCGAACATCGTCGGGCTCCGCGCATCCGCATTGCGCGGACACCGGCGGACACTGCAGATGATCTTCCAGGACCCGATCTCCTCTCTGAATCCTCTGCGCAAGGTCAAGGACATCATTGCGGAGGGACTGAGGATCCAGGGAGGCGTGAGCAAGGCCGACGTCGACAAGCGGACCAGAGACATGATCGAACGGGTCGGGCTCGATCCCGATACCGCCCCGGATCGTCGACCGCACGAGTTCTCCGGTGGTCAGTGCCAGCGGATCTCGATCGCTCGCGCGATGATCCTGGATCCGGAGATCGTGATCTGCGACGAACCGGTGTCGGCGCTCGACGTCTCGGTACAGGCGCAGATCATCAACCTGCTCGAAGAGATGAAACAGCGCTACCGGCTCACCATGGTGTTCATCGCGCACGACCTGGCGGTGGTGAAGAACGTGAGCGACCGCGTGGTCGTCATGTATCTCGGAAAGGTCTGTGAGGTCGCCGGTTCCGACGACCTGTTCACGTCCCCCGTGCATCCCTACACTCGTGCGCTGATCGACTCGATTCCGGATCCGGATCCCGATGCGCAGGTGCCGTCGGCCGTCCTGAGCGGCGACCTGCCGTCTCCGTTGAATCCGCCGAGCGGATGCCGGTTCCGCACCAGGTGCCCGGCCGCGCAGGAGCAGTGCGCGGCCGAAGAACCGGAGATCCGTGAGCTGCGACCGGGACATTTCGCGGCATGCCACTTCCCAGTCGGGGTGGGGTGAGTTCCCCGGCGCGGCTATCGCGCCGTCCAGCCGCCGTCGACAACGACGGTCTGGCCCGTGACATAGCTTCCTGAGTCGCCGGCCAGCCATACGACGGCACCGACGATGTCGTCGGGCGTGCCCTCTTTCGGGAGCGGGGTGTTGCGGCGCAGGTACTCGGTCGCGCGTTCGCTTTCGTAGAGGGGGCCCGTGATCTCGCTGCGGAAGAACCCCGGCGCGACGGTATTGACGCGGATCGAGTGCCGGGCCCACTGCACGGCCAGTTCCGAGGTGAGGCCGGACAGTCCGAGTTTGCTTGCCGCATAGGATGCCTGAGGGATTCCGGGGACACCCACGCGTCCACTGATCGACGAGATGTGGATGATCGAGCCTCGACCGACCGCGCGCATGTGCGGGAACACGTCCTGGGCGAGGCGGAACGGCGCGAGCAGATTGAGGTCCATGGTGCGCCGGATCGCGTCGAGCGGTTCGTCCTCGGCGCGCTCCTCGGTGAACATGCTGCCCGCGCCGTTGATCAGGATCTCCGGTGGGCCGAGCAGTTCGACCACGGCCGGTACGACGGTGCCGACCTGATCGACATCCGACAGGTCGCACGCGACCGCGACGCCTCCGATCCGCTCGGCGAGCTCTTCGAGGCGATCTTTTCGCCGGGCTACCACGGCAACCCGCGCGCCGAGCGACGCGAGAGTCTCGGCCACCGTGGCGCCGAGACCCGACGACGCACCGGTGACGATCGCAACCCGGCCTTCGAGGCCGAACATTCGTGCGGCGGTATCTCGGTTCAACGCCACAGGGAGTCTCCTTGGGTAGGGTGCATGACGAATTCTTGCAGAGACAGGGGCCGAGGGCGGACCCTTCAGATCGCGCCGGAACGACGGTGCGCGTCGATCAGCTCGGGAAGTCCGGCGCGCTGGATCTTGCCCATCGCGTTGACGGGCAGGGCGTCGACCCTGGTCCAGACCTCCGGAACCTTGTACGGCGAGAGTTCGCGCCGGCAGAGTTCGGTAAGTGCATCGAAATCGGGTTGCTCGACCGGGCTTTCGATCACCGCGGCGACCCGTTGCCCGAGCCGATCATCGGGGACCGGATATACGGCGACCTTGGTGACGTCGGGGTGGTTCCCGATGACTCGCTCGACCTCGAGTGGGTACACGTTGGCGCTGCCCCGGATGATGACGAGTTTCTTGCGGTCCAACACCGTCAGGCTGCCGTGCTCGTCGACGGTTCCGATATCGCCGGTGGCAACGGGTCCGGGCTCCGCCGGACGAACTGCACCGTCCTCGAGATATCCGAGCATCGGTGTCCACACGTGCGCCCACGGACCGCTGCTCGCCGCGGTCAGCCGCAGTTCACCTAGTTCACCCGGGGCGAGACGTCGACCCGCGTCGTCGTAGGCGGCGACATCGAGGTGCGGTAGGACTGTTCCGCTGGAGCGTGGCTGCCACTCGTCACCGACGGGATCGATCGACACGACGGTGGGTGCCTCGGTCAGGCCGTAGGTGACGCGGGGGTTCAGGTGGTGTGCGTCGGCGAACGCTCGGCGCAACGCATCGGGAGTGTCGCTGCCGCCGCTCCAGACCTCCTTCAGGGAGCCGAGGTCGAGGTCGGGACGCGCGACGAGATCGTAGATCTGAGCGGGAGCACCGTTCCACACTGTGACCTTCCTCGTGGTGATCCATTCGGAGACGCCCTCGAGATCGCGTCGGTTCATCACCACTGCGCATCCGCCGGCCTGCGCAGTGAGCAGTGTGGACAGCACCATGAGGTTGAGGATCGTGAACGGGAAGCTGTCGCCTTTGCGCAGATCCGGGCCGTACCCGCGGGTGGCGACCAGGACCGCGCCCGGAAGCAGGAGATTGCGCTGGCTGTGGACCACTGCCTTGGGCTTGCCGGAAGTGCCACTCGTGAACGCGATTCCGGCGGGTGCATCGACGTCCAGGTCGAGCGCGGGCGCATCGTTCCCGCGGGCGAGCACTTCGTCCCACCTGTCCGGTTCTACTCGGCCCGGAGTGGTGAGCTTGCAGTGTTCACCGGCGAGGGCAACCGTCGGTGTGCAGAGGTCGTGGAGGTATTGCTGCTCGGTGGTGGGGAGGGCTTCGCCGATGCCGGCCCAGACGGCTCCGATTCGTTGTGTGCCGTGGAAGGCCGCGACGATGTCCAGATCGTTGGGGAGGCATGCTGCGACCCGGTCTCCGGGGCGCACCCCGAGCGACCACAGGGCACCGGCGGCCCGGCGGGCCTGGTCGTCGAGATCCGAGTACGACCAGATGCCCGAGGCGGCTTCGACTGCGGGCGCATTCGGGCGCTCCGCGAGCGCCGCATCGAGAACTCTGTCGATCGTTCCCGGGATGGCATTGTTTTCGTCCACCCACCAGTCATACCACTATCCTTGTAAAGATTCATCTGATAGTTTGGCGCCCACCCGGACGGATGCACATCCGGGACTTCCGACCCGACGCCGCGAGGTTCTGTCCATGAAACACCCAGGTCCCTTGTCCGGAGTGCGTGTCGTCGATCTGACGGCGATGGTGATGGGTCCCTACTGCACCCAGATCATGGCCGACATGGGAGCCGACGTCGTCAAGATCGAACCGCCCGCCGGCGACAACACCCGGTATATCTCGGTAGGACCGGAACCGGGCATGGGCGGTGTGTTCGTCAATGTCAACCGGGGTAAACGCAGCGTCGTCCTCGATCTTCGATCCGAGGAGGGTGCCGCGACCCTGCGCGGACTCATCGCCGACGCCGACGTGTTCATCCACTCGATGCGCGCTACCGCGATCGCCCACCTCGGATTCGGGTACGACGAGGTCGCGGCGCTGAATCCCTCCATCGTGTACACGAATTGCTACGGGTACGGCCGCGGCGGTCCAGACTCGAATCTCACCGCATACGACGACACCATCCAGGCGGAATGCGGACTGCCGTCCGTGCAGGAGCAGTTGACGGGCGAATCCGGCTATGTCGGCACCATCATCGCGGACAAGGTGGCCGGACTGACCGCCCTGTACGCCACCATGATGGCGCTGTTCCATCGTGAACGGACGGGGGAGGGGCAAGAGGTCGAGGTCGCGATGTTCGAGACCATGGCGGCCTTCATGCTCGTCGAACACGGCAACGGGGCGATGTTCACGCCGCCGTTGGGCCCCGCGGTGTATCCCCGCGTGGTGGCGCCCAACCGGAAGCCGTACCGCACCAAGGACGGTCGGATCGCGGCGCTCGTCTACAACGACAAACAATGGACCGCGTTCGTCGAGGCCGTGAAACCACATTGGGCCGGAGAACATTTCGCGACGCTCGCTCAGCGTGCCGCACGCATCGACGAGGTCTACCGGCTGCTCGGCGACACCTTCCTCGAACGCACGACACAGGAGTGGCTCGATCTCCTTCGCTCCCATGACATCCCGGCGGCACCCGTCCGAACGCTCGACGAGCTGTTCGATAACCCGCACCTCGAGGAAGTCGGCTTCTTCGAGGATGTCGAATCGCCTTACGGCACGGTCCGATTCCCTGGGCCCCCGGCCTGGTTCTCGCGCACACCCGGACGCATCTCGGGGCCCGCGCCCAGGCTCGGGGCGAACACCGACGAGATCATCGACGACCTGCGTGTCCCCGCCGCGGTGCGGCTCGGGAACACCGCCGCGGTGCGGCTCGGGAACACCGCCGCGGTGCGGCTCGGGAACACCGCCGCGGTGCGGGACGAAAACACCGCCGCGGTGCGGGACGAAACCACCGCCGCGGTGCGGGACGAAACCACCGAGCGTGACGCATGAACGTCCTGGCGGCACCCGACATCGACGTCCGCGAGTTCCTGCGCCCCGGCGACCGCATCGTGATCGGGCAGGCCTGCGGCGAACCTACGACCCTCATAGAGGCCTTGATCGCCCAGGGCAACGACATCGGCGACCTCACTGTGTTCGTCGCGACCAGCTTCTCCGGGATCTTCAGCCCCGAGACGGCAGGCAGCTTCAGACTGTCGAGCATGGGCGCGATCGGCGCGCTGCGGTCGATGACGAAAGCGCATTGCCTCGACGTCATCCCGTGCCACGTCAGCCAGGTCGGGCCGATGATCGAGGCCGGTATCCTCGGATGCGACGTGGCCTTCGTCCAGGTGAGCGAAGCCGATGCCGACGGGAATCACAGCTACGGACTCATCAGCGACTACGTGCAGGCCGCGGTGCGCAAGGCCCGGGTCGTGGTCGCGGAAGTCAACAGCCAGGTGCCGTTCACGCAAGGCCTGATGCTGCCCGAGTCGAGGATCGACTACGCCGTGCACACTTCGCGCCCGCCCGTCGAGGTGCCACCGGCCCGGATCAGCGACATCGACGAGGCGATCGCGCGACATGCCGCCGACTACATCGGTGACGGTTCCGTCATCCAGATGGGAGTCGGTGCGGTCCCCGACGCGCTGCTGCGGCTGCTGTCGGATCGCAAGGACCTCGGGGTCCATTCGGGGATGCTCGGGGACGGCCTCGTCGATCTCGTCGAAGCGGGTGCGGTGACCAACGCGCGCAAGCGAATCGACCGGGGGGTGTCCATCACCGGAGCGCTCATCGGTACCGGGCGCCTCTACGATTTCGCGCACGACAACCCGCAGATCAGAATGTGTCCCACCGCGTATACCCACGACGCGGTCGTGCTCGCGCAGTTGGAGCGGCTCGTCACCATCAATTCGGCGATGGAGGTGGATCTGACCGGTCAGGTCAATGCAGAGCAGAGCGGCGCGGCCTATCTCGGCGGGACCGGCGGCCAGGTGGATTTCGTGCGTGCGGGGTCCCGGTCGCCGGGAGGCCACGCCATCATGGCCCTGCCTGCGACCGCGAAGGCCGGCACGATCAGCCGGATCACTGCGACGTTGTCGGGCCCGGTCACCACGGCCCGCAGCGATGTCGACGTGATCGTCACCGAGTTCGGTGCGGCGGATCTTCGCGGTCGCTCGCTCGCTGAGCGGGCCCGGCGACTGATCGCCATCGCCCACCCCGACTTCAGAGAACACCTGGCGCGTGACGCCCACACGATCGAGCAGCGAGGCTTCTGAAATGAGCGACGCCGTATTGTTCGATGCCCGCGAGGACGGTATCGCGATCATCACACTCAACCGCCCCGAGGCGCGCAATTGCCTCGCCAAGGATGTCCGCGAGGGCCTGTACGCCGCGTGGGAACGGTTCGAATCCGACCCCGCGCTGCGCGTCGCGATTCTGACCGGAGCGGGCGACAGGGCGTTCTGCGCCGGCGGCGATCTCAAGGAAATGGTGCAGACCGGGATGCGGGTGCCGCCCCGCGATCTGATCCCCGTGCCGTACGACAACGTCGAGCTGACCAAACCGACCATCGCGGCGGTCAACGGCGCCGCGTTCGCCGGGGGATGGCTCCTCGCCCAGTCCTGCGACCTGGCTGTCGCGAGCACCACCGCCACATTCGCGGTGACCGAGGTGAAGGTGGGCAGGAGCTCACCGTGGGCATCGCCCCTGATCCATATGATCCCGCAGCGGATCATGATGGAGATCCTGCTCACCGGTAAACCCATCACGGCGCAGCGCGCCTACGAGATCGGACTCGTCAACCGGATCGCGGATCCACCCGCGTTGCTCGACGCTTCACTCGAACTCGCACGCGAGATTCTCGCCGGCGCGCCGCTGTCGGTCAGAGCGGCGCGGGAGACGGTGATGCTCGCCACGGAAATGGGCCGATCGGCCGCCCTACAGGCCGCGCGGCACGCGTCCGAATATTGCTATACCAGCGACGACGCACAGGAAGGACCGAGGGCGTTCGCGGAGCGGCGCGCGCCCGAATGGTCCGGGCACTGACAGCGGGATCGGGGGAGGGGCCGGTCCCGAATACGACGACACCCGAGGTGCGCGTTCGTGCACTCTCGGGTGTTCGTGTGTGCGTCCTTCTCGGACGGATCCGCGGATCTACCGGGGCTTGCGGCGCCGGACGATGTCGCGAACCAGGAGGAAGACGATCGCGGCCGCGAAGCCGATCAGGTACAGGTCCTCGACCAGGCCGCTGTGGTTGCCGATCATCATCAGCAGCAGAAACGCTGCGAAGAACCAACCCAGGAAGCGGAACAGCCGCGGAGCTTCACCGCTCCATCCCCACTCGGCCGACGGCACTTCTGCCGTGTCGACGTGAGTGGACTGCAACTCGGTACCGGCCACCGTTGTTCCTCCTGCTCGCCAGATGCTGGTGTTGCCGCTAATCGTGACATACGACCGCCCGTCGTATGAAGTGGGGGCCGCGCTGCGCGCGTCGGATTCGTCCCGGTCCGCCACCGCTTCACGAAACACTCGGCCGCATCAGGGACAATGTGTGCGTGGCCGACACAGAAACCTTTGACCGCACGCGGGTGCTGCTTCTCGGCAGCACCGGCTCCATCGGAACCCAGGCGCTCGAGGTGATCGCCGCGAACCCCGACAAGTTCGAGGTCGTCGGCCTCGCGGCGGGCGGAGGGAATATCGGCCTGCTGCAGGAACAGATCAGCACGACCGGTGTCACCGATGTCGCGGTCGCCGATCCCGCCGCGGCATCCCGACTCGACCTCCCTGTCCGGAGTGGACCGGATGCGGTCACCCGGCTAGTGCAGGAAACCGGAGCGGACGTCGTCCTCAACGCATTGGTCGGTTCGCTCGGGCTCGAACCGACCCTCGCTGCCCTCGCGACCGGTGCACGACTGGCACTCGCCAACAAGGAATCACTCGTTGCGGGCGGGGGACTCGTGACCGCGGCGGCAGCGCCCGGGCAGATCGTGCCCGTCGATTCCGAACATTCCGCGCTCGCGCAATGTCTACGCGGAGGCACCGGCGACGAGGTCGCGCGGCTCGTGCTCACCGCGTCGGGCGGACCGTTCCGCGGCTGGACGGCCGCGCAACTCGACTCGGTGACCCCGGAGCAGGCGGGCGCCCACCCGACGTGGTCGATGGGACCGATGAACACGCTGAACTCGGCCTCCCTCGTCAACAAGGGCCTCGAGCTGATCGAAACCCACCTGCTGTTCGGGATCGACTACGACCGCATCGACGTGACTGTGCACCCGCAGTCGATCGTGCACTCGATGGTCACGTTCGTCGATGGTTCCACCCTCGCGCAGGCGTCGCCACCGTCGATGAAACTGCCGATCGCACTTGCCCTCGGATGGCCGAACCGGGTCCCGGACGCCGCCGAGGCGCTCGACTTCGCTACGGCGTCCACATGGCATTTCGAGCCCGTCGACAACGACGTGTTTCCTGCTATCGAACTCGCGCGTGCGGCCGGACGGGGTGGCGGTTGCCTGACTGCGGTGTACAACGCGGCCAACGAGGTGGCCGCCGAGGCGTTCCTCGGCGGTGCGCTCTCGTTCCCGCGAATCGTCGGTACTGTGGAGTCGGTGCTGAGCGACGCCGATCAGTGGTCGGCCGAACCCGCTACCGTTGACGATGTGCTCGCTGCCGACAGCTGGGCCCGTGAGCGGGCCCGCACACTCGTCAAGTAGGAGGATCGGCCACACATGCTGTTCGTTTTGGGCGTCGTGCTCTTCGCCCTCGGCATCGCCGTCTCCATTGCCTTGCACGAGGCCGGTCACATGTGGACCGCACAGAAGCTCGGCATGAAGGTCCGGCGCTACTACATCGGGTTCGGACCGAAAGTGTTCTCGTTCCGCCGCGGCGAGACCGAATACGGACTCAAGGCCATCCCCGCCGGCGGGTTCTGCGACATCGCCGGAATGACCGCGCTCGACGAGCTCGAGCCCGACGAGTACGACCGCGCGATGTACAAGCAGAAGACGTGGAAACGCCTGGTCGTCATGTCCGGCGGTATCGCCATGAACTTCCTGCTCGGCATCGTGCTCGTCTACGGGCTGGCCGTGACCGGAGGGCTCCCCAACACCGACAACCGCGCTGTGGTCGGGGCGCTGGACTGTGCCGCGCCGAGTCAGGCGGGGCCACCGGAATACACGCCCGCCGAGTGCTCGGGGACTGGTCCCGCTCAGCAGGCGGGCATCGAGGTCGGCGATGTGATCGTGGCAGTCGACGGCACCCCGGTCGAAACCTTCGGCGATCTGGTCACGGAGACACAGTCCTTGACGGGTACGGCTGAGTTCACCGTCGAACGCGGCGACGAGACCATCACCGTTCCCGTCACGGTGCAGCCGGTGCAGCGCTGGGTCCTCGACCGCACCGACCCGGACGCAGAGCCCGTGTCGAAGGAAGTCGGCGCGATCGGCGTCGGCGGCGAGCCGACCGTCCTCGAGTACACCCCGCTATCGGCGGTGCCGGCCACCTTCGAGTTCACCGGATTCCTCGCGGCGCGCACCGCCGAAGCCTTGGTGTCGTTGCCGAGCAAGGTCGCCGACCTGTGGACCGCGGTGACGGGCGGGGAACGGTCCATCGACACCCCCGTGAGCGTCGTCGGCGCCAGCGTCATCGGTGGACAGTTCGCCGAACGCGGAATTTGGGAGTCGTTCGTCCTGCTGCTCGCGCAGCTGAACTTCTTCCTCGGCGCCTTCAACCTGGTGCCCCTGCTTCCGCTCGACGGCGGGCACATGGCCGTCGCGATCTACGAGAAGATCCGCAACTGGGTCCGCGGTCTGCGCGGCATGCCGATCGGTGCGCCCGTCGACTACATGAAGCTGCTGCCGTTGACCTATGTCGCGGTGGTCATCGGCGGTGCGTTCATGGTGCTCACTCTCACAGCAGACATCATCAACCCCATCCAGCTGTTCTGACCTGCGCCGGTAGAATCGCGCAGTAGCTACGAAAGAAGGCGAACTGTGACCAGCCCCGTCGGCTTGGGCATGCCCGAGATCCCCGCCGTCCTCGCGCCTCGACGTCAAACGCGACAGCTCGTGGTCGGTGGCGTGGGCGTCGGAAGCGACCATCCCATCTCGGTGCAGTCGATGTGCACCACGAAGACCCACGACATCAACGCGACCCTGCAGCAGATCGCAGAGCTCACCGCCGCGGGCTGCGACATGGTCCGTGTCGCGTGCCCGCGCCAGGAAGACGCCGACGCGCTGTCCGCGATCGCGAAGAAGAGCCAGATCCCGGTCATCGCCGACATCCACTTCCAGCCGCGCTACATTTTTGCGGCGATCGACGCCGGCTGCGCGGCGGTCCGCGTCAACCCGGGCAACATCAAGGAGTTCGACGGCCGCGTCAAGGAGGTTGCCAAGGCAGCCGGCGACGCGGGAATCCCGATCCGCATCGGTGTCAACGCGGGTTCCCTCGACCCGCGCATCATGGCCAAGTACGGCAAGGCCACTCCTGAGGCGCTCGTAGAATCGGCGTTGTGGGAGGCGGGCCTGTTCGAGGAACACGGCTTCGGCGACATCAAGATCTCCGTCAAGCACAACGACCCCGTCGTCATGGTCGAGGCCTACCGGCAGCTGGCCGCGCAGTCCGACTACCCGCTCCATCTCGGTGTCACCGAGGCGGGCCCGGCATTCCAGGGCACCATCAAGTCGGCCGTCGCGTTCGGTGCGTTGTTGTCGCAAGGCATCGGCGACACGATTCGAGTGTCGTTGTCTGCCCCGCCCGCCGAGGAGATCAAGGTCGGGAGTCAGATCCTCCAGTCGCTGAATCTACGACCGCGCAAACTCGAGATCGTTTCGTGCCCGTCGTGCGGTCGCGCCCAGGTCGACGTCTACAAGCTCGCCGACGAAGTTACCGCGGGCCTCGAAGGTATGGAGGTCCCACTGCGTGTCGCGGTGATGGGCTGCGTCGTCAATGGTCCCGGCGAGGCCCGTGAGGCCGATCTCGGCGTCGCCTCCGGAAACGGCAAGGGCCAGATCTTCGTCAAGGGAAAGGTGATCAAGACCGTGCCCGAGGCGCAGATCGTCGAAACACTCATCGAAGAAGCGATGCGGATCGCGGAAGAGATGGAAGACACCGGAGCAGGATCGCCGACCGTGTCCGTCTCCTGATGCCGATGGGTCGTGTGAGGCGCCTGTAGTGCTCTCGGGCCCGTGGAATGAGACACGATTTCCCCGACGGCGTGACACATGGCACTCTGATTTCGTATCGGCTTGTCGACGGGTGGTGAGCGAGTGCTCAAGCTTCTTGGTGTCCGGTCGCTGGGAGGCCGCGACACGGTCGCGGTGCAACGGGTGCTCGCCCGAGACCCCGTGGCATCGTGCATGGTCGCCGGGCGTGTGGAGGAGTACGGACTCGACCACCGTTCCTTCGGCGGCGAGATGTGGAGTCGTGGTGGCCCCGACCAATCGTTGTGCTTCTCGGGTGCGAACCTGATTCCGCTCCTGGGTGATCCGGACGACATCCACGCTTTCGCCGAACGGGCCATGCGCGGCCCACGGCTGTGCTCCTCGGTGGTGGGCCGCGCCGAGTACGCACTCCCGATGTGGGAACTGCTCGAATCGACGTGGGGTCCGCCGCGCGAAGTGCGCGCGGAGCAACCGCTGCTCGTCCTCGACCGTGAACCCCTCATCGAACCCGACTCACGTGTGCGGCGCGTCCGGCCGGAGGAACTCGACCGGTATCTGCCCGCCGCGATCGCCATGTTCATCGAGGAGGTCGGAATCGATCCCCGGTCCGGCGACGGGGGAGCGAGCTACCGGCGCCGAGTCGCGAGCCTCATCGCTGCCGGACGGGCGTGGGCGCGATTCGAACGCGGCCGGGTCGTGTTCAAGGCCGAGGTCGGATCGGTGTCGTCGACCGTGGGACAGATCCAAGGTGTCTGGGTGGACCCGGAGATACGCGGTCAGGGCCTCGGCACCGCAGGCACCGCCGCGGTCGCTGTCGCAGTCACCGCGAGCGGTCGTCTCCCGAGCCTGTATGTCAACAGTTTCAACGTCCGAGCCCGAGCCGCCTACGCGCGTGCAGGGTTCCGCCAGGTCGCGACATTCTCCACTGTGCTCCTGGACTGACGCGGCGCCTGAGCCGGATTCGGGTGTCGACCGCTTACGATGGCGGCGATGAGACCTCGATCCGTTCCGTCGTGCCGTGTCGCGGGGAGATCCGCAGCAGCCGTCACGGCGATGCTGATGCTCCTCGGGCTCGTCGCCGCCTGCACACCGCGTGCGGCAGGTCCGGAGCCGGCGGCCCAACTGTTCCTGAATTCCTTCGCCGAGCAGGACTTTGCGGCGGCGGCCACCCGCACCGACCGGCCGGACGACGCCGAGGCCTCGCTTGTGGAGGTCTGGGACGGCCTGCAGGCGGAGTCGTTGACGGCAACGACAACGGGGGCCCGGCTCGACGGTGACTCCGCCGTCGTCGACTACAGCTACGAATGGCGACTCCCCAGGGATCGGGTGTGGCAGTACACCGGTCAGTTGCACATGGGTCGCAGCGGCGAGGACTGGGTGGTGCGCTGGTCCAAATCCGCCGTGCACCCGCAGCTCGGTGATCGGCAGACGATGTACTTGCGGAGCGATCCTGCGCCGCGGGCCCGGGTCAACGAGCACGCAGGAAGTGACGTACTCGTGCCGGGCATCGTGTACGGCATCGCGTTCGACGCATCCCGGAGCCCTGATATTCCGGCTGCCGCCCGGTCGCTGTCGACCATACTCTCGCAGTTCGACAAGTCCCTGACGGCCCAGTCGATCGCCGAGTCCGTCACCGCAGCCGACGGGCCGCGCGCGGTCGTGCGTCTTCGCCAGGATGACTACGACCTCGTCGCCGGCGCACTGTCGTCGATTCCGGGTGTCGTCGTCACCGAACAGGCCGACATGATCGCGACCGACCGGACCTTCGCCCCGGATCTGATCGGTCAGGTCAAGAAGACCGTCATCGATCAGGTCGACGGCACCGCCGGCTGGAGCGTGGTGCTCGTCAACCAGTACGGCGTCGAAACCGGTGTCCTCACGGAGACCGCGCCGCAACCGGTGCCGTCGTTCTCGATCAGCCTCGACCGCCCGATCCAGGTCGCTGCTCAAGCGGCGGTGGACGGCCGTACGGAGCAGGCGATGATGGTCGTCATCGAGGCCTCGACGGGTGCTGTGCTCGCGGTCGCACAGAACGAGGCGGCTGACAAGGACGGCCCGGTCGCGCTGATGGGGCAGTATCCACCAGGCTCCACTTTCAAGATCATCACCTCGGGTGCGGCGATCGCGAACGGGCTCGCAACCCCGGAGACGATGGTGCCGTGCCCCGGTCGCATCACGATCGGTGAGCGCAGCGTTCCCAACTACAACGAGTTCGCGCTGGGCACGGTCTCGATGGCCACTGCGTTCGCGCGCTCGTGCAACACGACATTCGCCAAGCTCGCGTCCGAGATGGAGCCTGACGCGCTCACCGTCGCTGCCGCCCAGTTCGGTATCGGTGTCGGTCACGACGTGGTGGGCATGCCGACGGACTCGGGATCCGTTCCGCCCGCAGAGGATCTCGTCGAGCGCACCGAGGACGGATTCGGGCAGGGCAGGGTGGTCGTCAGTCCGCTCGGGATGGCGCTCGCCGCGGCGACGGTGTCGAGCGGGCATACCCCGATCCCGTATCTCATCCAGGGGCGGGAGACGGTTGTGGAGGATGAGGCTCCCCCGATCGCCACCGAGGTGGTCGACGGACTGCGCGGCATGATGCGCCTGGTCATCACGAGCGGTACCGCCGACCGGATCCGCGACCAGGGGGACGTCTACGGCAAGACGGGTGAGGCCGAGGTCGAGGGCGGCTCGCATTCGTGGTTCGTCGGCTACCGCGGTGATCTCGCTTTCGCGACACTCGTGGTCCGCGGTGGGAGTTCGGACAACGCGGTGGGCGTCACGCGCGACATGTTCGCGGCCCTGCCACCCGAGTACCGGTCGGACGGTGCCTGACCTCAGGGCAGCAGACCCAGCTTTCTCGCGACGGTGACTGCTTCGTGGCGGGAGTGCACATCGAGTTTGTTCATCGTGCTGCGCAGGTAGCTCTTGACGGTCTCGGATCCCACCGCCAGGCGCCGGGCGATCTCGGCGTTGGTGCAGCCCAACGCTACGTAGGACAGGACGTCCGTCTCTCGCGTCGAGAGCGTGACCTCGGTATCCGACGGCGATTTCCCGACGAGTGCCGACGCGAGACGGTCGGACAGGGCTCTGAGCTTGTGCTGTAGCCCGGCATCGTCGATGTTCTGCGCCAGCGTGCGCAACTCCGCGTGCACCTCCCGCATTTCGGTGGTGGCGATCGGATCTGTCGTGTCGGAGGTGAGATAGCCGAGCATCGCGATCCGCCGGTCCACTTCGTCGCGCACCGTGATCTCGTTCGCCAGCCGGGTCGCAGCGTGAACGAATGCGCTCACGGCCCGATCTCCGAATCGGATTCGCTCGCGCACCGCGCCGTACAGCACCGCACGGGCAGCACCGCCGACCACGACCGGCACCGCCAGGATCGAGCGCAGCCCCTCACCGAGTACCGGACGGTCGAAGTGATGGGTGATCGACGACGCGCTTCCGTAGTCGGCGACGGTCACCGGACGTGCCTCGTCGAGGGCGCGGCCGCCGAGACCTGCGCGCGGCGGCACGACCACTCCCGCCAGACCGTTCGTCCGGGTGCCGAGGAACTCGCTGAGATGCAAGTGCCCGCTCTTCACCTCACCTGCGAAGACAACGGGAACTTGCGCGTGAGAGGCGGTTCGGCGCAGCTCGCTCCGCAGTGCGTCGCCGTCTCGGGGGCGAAGCAGGGATGAGGCAGCGGTAGACACGGTCGGCCACCCCTTTCCGGGGGTATCGAGAGGTTTCTGTGACAGGAATCATAGATCGTGCCAGGGTCGAGTGGGCCCGGCCCCCACACCGATGCCCTACGAAAGGACGGACCGATGGCCGACACAGCGACCCGTGTGCAGGAACTTCTGGACCGCTACGACACAGCCGACGCCACTGCTGCCCGCCTGTTGTGCGACGACCACCCGGCCGACGCGGTGGCATTCACGGTGATCGACGCCGATCTCGGATCGGCCGACCTGACATACGGCGATCTGTCCGAGCAGTCGGCGCGATTCGCGACCGCACTCGCCGATCTCGGTGTGGAACCGGGTGATCATGTCGCGACCCTGATGGGCAAGTCCGCAGACCTGGTCGTCGCGCTGCTCGGCATCTGGCGCCGCGGCGCCGTCCACGTCCCACTGTTCACCGCGTTCGCGCCGCCCGCGATCGCCTTTCGGCTCGGCGCGAGCGGCGCGAAGGTTGTCGTTGCGGACGGTGATCAGGTGGGCAAGCTCGCCCCCGGCGACGACATCCCTCACGATGCGCCGTGGCAGGTGATCGTCGTAGGCGATGGGGACGGTGTCGGATTGGATTTCGCGGAGCTCGTCGAATCCCATTCCGCTGACGATCCGCGAGGAGTTGCGGTGTCGGTGGGCGGCGACGGAGGTCTCGTCCAGCTCTTCACCTCGGGTACCACCGGCACCCCCAAGGGCGTCCCGGTTCCGGTCAAGGCCTTGGCCTCGTTCCACGCCTACCTCGAATTCGGTCTCGACGTCCGTGAGGACGACGTGTTCTGGAACGCGGCGGATCCGGGTTGGGCGTACGGGTTGTACTACGCGCTGCTCGGACCTCTCGCCGCCGGTCGCCGGAGCCTGCTGCTGCACGCCGGGTTCTCCCCGGCGCTCACCTGGCAGGTGCTCGACACCTTCGGCGTCACCAACTTCGCGGCAGCACCGACGGTGTACCGGTCGCTGCGCGCCGACACCGCCCCGCACGCCCCGATCCGTCTGAGGCGGGCATCGTCGGCGGGGGAGCCGCTGACCCCCGACGTGCTGGCCTGGTCGCGCGACACGCTCGGCGTTCTCGTGCGCGACCAGTACGGGCAGACCGAGCACGGCATGTTCGTCGTCGATGCGTGGGCGGACGGCCTTCGCGACGACGTGCCCGAGCGATCGATGGGCAAGCCGTTGCCGGGGTGGTCCTGCGCGGTGCTCCGTGACGACAGCGACGACATCGCCGCCCCCGGCGAACTGGGGCGGGTCGCGATCGATGTCGAGAACAGCCCGCTGGTGTGGTTCACGGGATACGTCGATGCCCCCGACAAGACCGCGACCCGATTCACCGACGACGGTCGCTGGTACCTCACCGGCGACGCCGGGAAGGTCGACGAGAACGGTTTCTACTTCTTCTCCTCGCGCGACGACGACGTCATCATCATGGCCGGTTACCGGATCGGGCCCTTCGACGTCGAATCAGTGCTGGTGATGCATCCCGACGTGGTCGAGGCGGCGGTCGTCGGGCTTCCCGACGAATTGCGCGGTGAGGTTCTCGAAGCGTTCGTGGTGCTCCGCGACGGCGTCGAAGGCGACGATGCGCTCGAATCGGACCTGCAACAACTGGTGAAGAAGAAGTTCGCGGCGCACGCCTACCCGCGCGCGGTCCATTTCGTCCCGCATCTTCCCAAGACTCCGAGCGGCAAGGTGCAGCGGTTCCTGCTGCGGCAGGGCCGGACCACCTGACCGCGACGGTGGGGCACGGAGACTAATCTGGAGCCCATGTCTACCCGTGCCCCGCTCGTCCCCGGAACCCCGACTCCCATTCGTGAGGTCCCCAAGTCCATCGAGCGCCCCGAGTACGTCTGGAAGCCCACGGCGAACGAAGGCAACGAGCCGTGGGTGCAGACACCCGAGACGATCGAGAAGATGCGCATCGCATCGAAGATCGCGGCGCAGGCGCTCGTCGAGGCGGGCAGGGCAGTCGTCCCCGGCGTGACGACCGACGAAATCGACCGCATCGCACACGAGTTCATGTGCGATCACGGGTCCTACCCGTCCGACCTGGGTTACCGCGGATTCTCGAAGTCGGTGTGCGTGTCGCTCAACGAGGTGATCTGCCACGGAATTCCGGACACCACGGTGATCGAGGACGGCGACATCGTCAACATCGACGTGACCGCCTTCATCCACGGTGTCCACGGCGACACCAACGCCACATTCCTGGCCGGAGACGTGTCCGAGGACGCACGACTGCTCGTCGAGCGCACTCACGAGGCGACGATGCGCGCGATCAAGGCGGTCACACCGGGCCGGGCGCTCAACGTCATCGGCCGGGTCATCGAGTCGTACGCCAACCGGTTCGGGTACGGCGTGGTGCGAGACTTCACCGGGCACGGGATCGGTGAGACCTTCCACAACGGACTCGTCATCCTGCACTACGACCGCCCCGACATCGACACGATCATCGAGCCGGGGATGGTGTTCACCATCGAGCCGATGATCAACCTCGGTACCCCGGACTACGAGATCTGGGAGGACGGCTGGACGGTGGTCACCAAGGACCGCAAGTGGAGTGCCCAGTTCGAGCACACCCTCGTCGTCACCGAGACTGGAAGCGAGATCCTCACCCTCCCCTGAGGACTCGGATCACGGCGCTGCTCGGCGCAGGACCCGCCATGAGGCGACGATGGATGCTGCGGCGATCACGATCGGCAGAGCCACGAGCGTCACCACGCGGGGTGTGTCGACGAACCACGACCACAGACCGGACCACGATCGGGTCCACGTCAGCAGGATCGCGGCGAGCCCGCCGGCCATGAAGGCGGTCGCGGTTGCGGTGAGCAGCCCCACTGCGCGCCAGCGGTGATGGATCACACCGACGAGCACGGACAGCCCGACGACGAGGGACATCGTGGCGAAGTAGCAGCCGAACTGGATCAGTGTGTCGTCGGTGAGGTAGCGGAGTACGCCGAACATGCGCATCCGCACGCCCCAGCCGCCCGTCGCTTCCTCGATCACCGAGAGTGCCTGGAGGGCCGCTGCGAACACCAACGATTGGACCAGTCCGATCAGCACGATCGACGACATGAAATGGGCGCGGGTGCTGCCCAACCTCAGGGAGAACGGGAACATCTGCGTCATCGACTGCAGGTAGAACGCGATGACGAATCCGTAGAGCGAGAGCACACTACCGGTGACGTTGTATTGCTGGTCGGTCGTGACCAGCGCGAAGATGATCCACGGGATCGCGAAAGCAGTGACGAGCAGCCCGACGGGCCAGGCGATGAGCAGAGGCCACGCGACCGTCTGGATGCGTGCGACGGACCACACGCGTGCTGCTCCGGTGGTGACGGGGGCTGGTAGGGCGAGCACGGTGGTCACAGTGAGGCCTCCTGTGTTGTCTGCGCGGTCGGTGTTGTCGATGCCGTCGCGGAGCGCGTGTGCGACTCGGTGATGGGGTCGCGGTGGAGGTGGACGACGAGATCCTGCAACGACACGGGGTGGATACTCATCGAGGAAGGCGGATCGGTCTCGTCGATGTCGTCGGATCCTCTGAGGAATGTCGTGCGGACCGTGTTTCCGAGACGCTCATGGCGGAGCACGGTGCGGCTGCCGACGAATCGTGCGACGTCGTCTGCCGGGCCGGCAGCGACCGCGGCGCGGGCGCGTGCCGTATCGGTGTCCACATCGAGGACCAGCCGACCGCGGTCGAGCACGAGTACGTGTTCGAGAAGGTCGGCGACCTCGTCGATGAGGTGTGTCGACAGGACGATCGTGCGTGGGTGCGCGGCGTAGTCGGTGATCAACTCGTCGTAGAACATCTTCCGCGCGACGGCGTCGAGTCCCAGGTAGGGCTCGTCGAAGACGGTCAGCGGAGCACGCGAGGCCAAACCGACGACGATCCCCAGTGCGGAGGTCATACCGCGCGACAACTTCTTGACCCGGCGGTTCTCGGGGAGCGAGAACTCGCGGAGAAGATGGTGCGCGTAGTCGCTGTCCCACAGGGGGAACAGGAGTTCCGATGAGCTGAGTACGTGTTCGACGCGGACCGAGTCGGGATAGCTCGGGGTGTCCGCGACGAAACACATCTGCTGCATGATCGCGGCGTTCTCGTACGGATCGGTTTCGAACACCTCGATCCGGCCGGCGCTCGGGAGCGTCTGCCCGGTGAGGATCTGCATGAGGGTGGTCTTCCCCGCGCCGTTGCGGCCGAGCAGTCCGTAGATGGTGTGGTGCTGCAGTTCGAAATCCACGTCGTCGAGCGCGGCGACGGTGCCGAACTGCTGCCGCAGCCCGAGTGCGCGGACGAGTGGGGGAGTGGGCGTGTCGGACATCAGGTCTCCCAGTTGTCGAGCATCGATTTGAGTTCTTCGGTCGTGACCCCGAGCTTGTCCGCTTCGCGGAGGAGCGGGGCGATGTACTGGAGTGCGAACCGTTCGCGGCGACGTGCCCTGAGGGTGTCGCGGGCGCCGGTGCTGACGAACATGCCGATTCCGCGTTTCTTGTAGAGAATTCCGTCGGAGACCAGGGCATTGAGGCCCTTTGCGGCCGTGGCCGGGTTGATGCGGTGAAAGGTCGCGAGTTCGTTCGTCGATGGCGCCTGCTCCTCTTCGCGAAGTGACCCGTCGATGATCGAGTTCTCCACGAGTTCCGCAATCTGGCGGAACAGTGGTTGCCCACCGTCGGTCAGCATGAGTTCGACGGCAGGTTCATCGGTTCATTACTCATGTAACTAACCGTAGAGCCGAGCCGGGCGGGATGCAATGCCCGATGCGGGATGTTCCGGCGTGTAGCGTTTGGCCGCATGGAAACCAGGACGGTGAGCGCCCCAGGGGGGAGCGTTCGGGTGTATGTCGGGGGGCCGGACAGTCGGCATACGGTGCTGCTGCTTCCCGACGCAGGGGAGTCGGCAGATGTGTACGACGTCGTGTGCGAGCGACTGCACAACTCGGATCTACGCACGGTCGTCGTCGATCACATCGACGGACTCGCCCCGTCGGACGTCTTCGCGATACTCGATGACCTGACGCTGCCGTGGGTGCATCTCGTGGGCAGCGGAGCCGGAGCCGAACTCGCGTGGGCGGTCGCGGCAGGACGGTTCGGGCGGTTCGCGAGTCTCGTCGTCGCCGAACGCGGGCACCCGGCCGTCGCGGATGTCGACGGCATCGTGCGTGACGCTTCGGCGCCCGCCGCGGAGGTTCCGACCACCATCGTGATCGGGAGCGCCGCGCGGCGAGCGGAGGCCGACGGCTCGATGCGCTACGTCACCGGTGAATTCCGGGTGGTCGAACTCGACGGTGTCGAGAACATCCCGGCGCACGCACCTGCAGATTTCGCCTCGGCGATCGCGCTGCGCACCGGAAGCTGGTAGACGAACAACGGCACCTACCCGATCTTCGGATCCGGGAGGTGCCGTTGTTCGATCGGGTCAGAGACCCAGCAGAGCATTCTCGACTAGCTCGGGCAGCGCAGGATGGATCCAGTACTGGCCGGTGGCCATCTCCTGTGCCGTCAGACCGAAGCTCATCGCCTGGATCAGGGGCTGGATCACGGTCGACGCCTGAGCGCCGATGATGTGAGCACCGAGCAGCAGACCGGTGGACCGATCGGCGATCAGCTTGCAGAAGCCCTCGGTGTCCTCCATCGCCCAGCCGTAGGCGACGTCGCTGTAGTTCTGGACCTTGACCGAGATGTCATACCCGGCGGCACGGGCTTGTTCCTCGGTCAACCCGACGGTCGCGATCTGCGGATCGGTGAAGACCGCCGCCGGCACGAAACGATGATCGGACCGCCGCAGCTCGGATGTGTCGCCGCTCCACGCGTCGTGGAGCAGGTTGTGCTGCACGACGCGGGCCTCGTGGTTCGCGACGTGCTTGAGCTGATACGACGACGACACGTCACCGAGCGCGAACACACCGCGCGCGGTGGTGCGCTGGAACTCGTCGACGACGATGCGGCCCTCGTCGTCCAGCTCGATCCCCGCCTTCGCGACGTCGAGCAGGTCGCCGTTGGGTTCGCGACCGGTCGCAACGAGCAACGCGTCGCCGGAGACGACGGTGCCGTCCTCGAGTTCGACCTCGACGCCGTCGCCGACGGGACGGAACCGGCGCGCCGGAGCGGTCAGATGCACGTCCCACTTCTCGCGGGCCAGCGACGTGAATCGTTCGGAGACTTCGGAGTCGAGATGGCGCAGCAGCGCGCCACTGCGCGCGATCACCGACACCCGGGTGCCCAGCGAGGAGAACACATGCGCAAACTCCATGGCGATGAATCCGGTACCGAGAATCACCAACGATTCGGGGAGCTTCGGCAGACGCATGATGTCGTCGCTCGTGTAGTAGTGGACGCCGCTGTCCAGAACGTTTCGGGGCACCGCGGCGCGCGAGCCCGCGGCCACGACCACCTGGTCGGCGGTGATGGTCTCGCCGGTTCCCGTGTCGATCGTGCGCTCACCGACGAACCGGGCATGCTCGCCGTACACGGTGACGTTGTCGCAGTCCTCGCGGCGGTAGCGCTCGCCGCCCGCAGCGATCGGGTCGATGCGTCCGAACACGCGGTCGACGATGTCGTTCCAGCGCACACCGTCGATCGAGGCGTCGATGCCGTATTTACCGGAGGTCCGGATCGTGCGTGCGACCTCGGCTGCGTATACGTACATCTTGGTCGGGATGCACCCGACGTTGAGGCAGGTACCGCCGAAGGTGCCCTCTTCGAGGAGTGCGACGCGCTTGTCGTCGTAGCGCTCGTCGATGAGCGAGTTACCCGATCCGGTGCCGATGATCGCGAGGTCGTAGTGGGTCACGCATGCTCTCCCGTGGTTCGTGGCCGGGCGTCGTCCGCCCGGTTGCCGGCGGTCTCGTCGCCGGTCCTGTGACCGTCCAACCATTCCAGCCACAGGTCCAATTCCCGGAACGCCTCACTCAGCGGCCCCGGTGTGGAAAGGAACACATCGTGCCGGGCGCCGTCGACGGGCACGATCGTCGTCCGGTCGCCGAGACACCCCGCCCACCGGGCGATCTGCCGGACATCGAGAACGGCGTCGACGGTGTCGATCGAGGGGTCGTACTCGGGCGCCGAACCGCTCTTGCCCGAACGCAGGATGAGCGACGGCACCCCGATGTCGAGCCCACGGTGCAGCCGCGCCTGTCCGTGTCGGATCGCGCGGATCCACCCGAACCTGATCGGGAATCCCGTGAGCGGCTTCCAGTCGAGGTCGTACGTCCAGCCGCCCTGCTGCAGGCTCGCCCCGTAGGTGTCGAGCTTCGGGCCGGGTACCGCGTCCTTGGGTCGGAGCCGGCCGATGAGATCGATCGCGGCTGTGCCGACATTGCGCAGATAGGACGGTCCCTGCAGGTCGAACCACGGGCTGTTGAGGATCAGACCTGTCACTCCCGCTCCGCGGACGCCGTCCGGGCGTTTCTGGACGCGATCGAGCCACAGCGGCAGCACGAGACCGCCGGTCGAGTGGGCGGCGAGCAGGACTCCTGGTTCTCGCGAGGGTGACCCCTCCGATCCGCCCACCTCGTCCCGCACGATGCGCAACGCCTCATCGAGCTCGGAGTCGTAGAACTCGAGGTCGGTGACGAAGTGCGGAGTGTGCTCCGGCCCGCGCGACCGGCCGCACTTGCGCAGGTCCAGGGCGTAGAACCGGTAACCCTGAGCGGCAAAGTGCTCGGCCAGGTGCTGTTGGAAGAAATAGTCGGTGAAACCGTGGATATAGAGGACCGCACGATCGGGGAGATCGACATCGTTCGGCTGATACCGGACGAGTGTCGCGCTGATCTGTCCTTCCCCGTCCGGGTCGGTGCCCAGAGGTAGACTGAGCTGCTGGTATCCGTCGCCGAGAATGTCGGGCTGCCAAGTTGTCACTATCACACTGTATTGGTGACCGCGGTAGACGGAAGTGGGTACACAATTGGGTGAAGTGAAACGCCGGTGAACATCCGGGTAACCTGTTCGTCGCAGTCGGCACGATCGTGGTGATCTCGGTGTATGAGAGCGTCCATGTCCGTGTACGGGATACTCACGCGGGCGGACCACCACGGCGGCGGCGCGTGCGAACAGACAAGGAAGTCGATTTCCCAGTGTCAGAGAACGTAGAGGCGAAGACCGATGTAGTGCTCGTAGGCGCGGGCATCATGAGCGCGACCCTCGGAACGCTGCTGCGCCAGCTGCAGCCGGAGTGGTCCATCACGGCGTTCGAGCGGCTCGACGCCGCCGCCGCGGAGAGCAGCGACCCGTGGAACAATGCGGGCACCGGGCACTCCGCTCTGTGTGAGCTCAACTACACCCCCGAGAAGCCCGACGGCTCGGTCGACATCACCAAGGCGATCAACGTCAACGAGCAGTTCCAGGTATCGCGCCAGTTCTGGTCCTACGCGATCGACAAGGGAATCCTGTCGGATCCGAAGAACTTCATCAATCCGATTCCGCACGTCAGCTTCGTGCACGGCGCCGACAACGTGAAGTACCTGCGCGCGCGCTACGACGCCCTTGCCGGACACCCGCTCTTCGCCGGCATGGAGTACTCCGAGAGCCCCGAGTGGTTCTCCGAGCACCTGCCACTCATGGCCGAAGGCCGCGACTTCTCCGACCCGGTCGCGCTGAACTGGACCGAGACCGGCACCGACGTCGACTTCGGTGCGCTCACCAAACAGCTCGTCAACAACGTTGCTGCGTCCGGCGGCACCGTGTTCTTCGGCCACGAGGTCACCAACCTCTCCAAGCAGTCCGATGGCAGCTGGATCGTCAAGGTCCGCAATCGTCGTACCGGTGAGTCGCGCAAGGTTCACGCCAAGTTCGTGTTCGTCGGTGCCGGCGGCGGTGCACTGCACCTGCTGCAGAAGTCCGGGATCGCCGAAGCCAAGGGCTTCGGCGGCTTCCCGGTGTCGGGTGCGTTCCTGCGTTGCACGAACCCCGACGTCATCGCTCGGCACAGCGCCAAGGTCTACGGCAAGGCAGCTGTCGGTGCGCCCCCCATGTCGGTGCCCCACCTCGACACCCGCGTGATCAACGGCGAGCAGGGTCTGCTCTTCGGACCGTACGCCGGCTGGTCGCCGAAGTTCCTCAAGCAGGGCGGCGTGATGGACCTGCCCAAGTCGGTCAAGCCGAACAACCTGATGTCGATGCTCGGCGTGGGCATGACCGAGCTCGGGCTCGTCAAGTACCTCGTCAGCGAGCTCAGTCAGTCGCCCGCCGACCGCATCGTGACACTCTCCGAGTTCGCCCCCGAGGCACGCCTCGAGGACTGGGAACTCATCGTCGCCGGTCAGCGTGTGCAGGTCATCCGTCGTAAGGGTGCGGGCGGTGTCCTCGAGTTCGGTACTGCGGTCGTCAACGCTGCCGACGGAACGATCGCAGGCCTCCTCGGTGCGTCGCCCGGGGCGTCCACCGCTGTCCCGGCGATGCTCGATGTGCTCGAGCGGTGTTTCCCGCAGCAGTGGGCGGGTTGGCAGCCCAAGCTGAAGGAAATGGTGCCCTCGCTGGGCGTCAAGCTGTCCGACAACCCCGCGCTGTTCGAACAGATGTGGGACTGGAGCACCAAGTCTCTCGAGCTCGATGTTGCATCCGACCCGGCGTCGACGGCGCCGGTCGAGGTTGCTGCTGTCTGACACTCACACACATCGTCACAGGCCGGTCCGCACCCAGTGGGAGCGGACCGGCCTGTGTTCACATCGGATCGGAAAGTGGGGACCACCGGGTGCCAACCGAGAACGCCGACGAGACGAATTACCTCGTCGGCCTGAATCTGTCCGGGCGTCGCGTCGTCGTGGTGGGAGGTGGTTCCGTCGCACAGCGCAGACTCGGATTGCTCGCCTCGTCCGGTGCAGACATCCACGTGGTGGCGCGCGCCGCGACGCCGGTGATCGACAGCATGGCGGCCAAGGGACAGATCACCCTCGAACTCCGTGACTACGTCGACGGTGACCTCGACGGCGCCTGGTACGCGATGGCGTGCACCGACGAGTCCGGCACCAATGCTGCGATCGTCGCGGAAGCCGAACGACGCCGGGTGTTCTGTGTGCGGGCGGACAATGCCCGAGAGGGAAGCGCGGTGACACCGGCGACGGCACGACACGACGGTCTGACCGTCGGTGTACTGGCAGGCGGAGACCATCGGCGCTCCGCGTCGGTCCGTACCTCGATCTTCGAGGCGCTCGCAGGTTCGGGCACCTCCGAGATCTCCGATACCGGGAACAAGCCGGTCGGTGTCGCACTGGTCGGTGGTGGCCCGGGCGACCCCGACCTGATCACCGTGCGGGGTCGTCGACTGCTCATGCAGGCCGATGTCGTGGTCGCCGACCATCTGGCGCCGCAACCGCTGCTCGCCGAACTCGCCCCGCACGTCGAGGTGATCGACGCCGCGAAACTGCCTTACGGCAGGGCGATGGCGCAGCAGGCCATCAACGAGATCCTCGTCGATCGCGCCACGGCCGGGAAGTTCGTCGTCCGGCTCAAGGGCGGCGACCCGTATGTGTTCGGACGTGGCTTCGAAGAACTCGAAGCATGCGTCGAGGCCGGCGTGCCCGTGACGGTCGTGCCGGGCATCACCAGCGCGATCTCGGTGCCGTCGGCCGCCGGAATCCCCGTCACGCACCGCGGAGTGACCCACGAGTTCGTGGTGGTCAGCGGTCACGTCGCGCCCGACCATCCGGATTCGCTGACCGACTGGGATGCGCTCGCGAAACTTCGGGGCACCCTCGTGTTGCTGATGGCCGTGGCGCGCATCGAACAGTTCGCCGAGGCCCTCATCTCCGGAGGGCGCCCCTTGGACACCCCCGTGGCCGTCGTGCAGGAAGGGACGCTGCGCAGCCAGCGAGTCCTGCGCGCCGACCTCGCGACCGTCGCTGCACGCGTCCGCGAGGAAGACATCCGCCCGCCTGCGATCATCGTGATAGGCCCGGTCGCCGGATTCACGACGGAAGGTGCGTGACATGACCGACACGTCGAAACAGATGACCACCCGCGCCGTCGCCATCGCGACGCTCGTCCTGAGCGGGCTCCAGCTGATGGTGGTGCTCGACGGCACGGTCGCCAACCTCGCGCTCGCACCGTTGCAGGCCGAACTGGGACTTTCGGACTCCGGCCGCAACTGGGTCCTCACCGCATACGCGCTTGCCTTCGGTGGCCTGATGCTGCTCGGCGGACGGCTCGGCGACAGCTACGGCCGCAAGAAGATGTTCATCGCCGGAGTCGGGGTCTTCACGCTCGCGTCCCTGCTGTGCGGAATCGCGAGCAACGACGTGATGCTGATCGGCGCGCGTGCCTTGCAGGGCGTGGGTGCAGCCGTGGCGTCACCGACGGCCCTCGCCCTGGTGGCGACGACGTTCGCGGCGGGTCCTGCCCGCAACCGGGCGATCGCGGTGTTCGCGGCGATGACAGGTGTCGGATCCATCGCGGGTCTGATCCTCGGCGGGGCACTCACCCAGGTGTCGTGGCGATGGATTTTCCTGATCAATGTGCCGATCGGTGTCGTCATCGTGGTGCTCGCGGTGTTCTCGCTGCGAGAGACCGTGGGCGAGCGACTCGCTCTCGACGTGCCCGGCGCGATTCTTGCGACGCTGGGATGCGCCGGGTTGGTGTTCGCATTGACCGAAGGTCCCGGATTGGGTTGGGGCAGTCCCGCGGTGATCGGGGCACTCATCGCAGGTGTCGTCCTGCTCGGAGCTTTCCTGCTCGTCGAACGTCGTGCAGATAATCCGTTGCTACCGTTCGTGCTGTTCCGCGACAAGAATCGCGTCGCGGTATTCGTGTCGATCTTCTTCGCGGGTGCGGTGATGTTCAGTCTCGCCGCGTTCGTGGCCCTGTTCGTGCAGGACATCCTCGGCTACACCCCGTTGGAGGCCGGCCTCGCGTTCGTTCCGTTCGCATTCGGGCTCGGTGGCGCGGCGGCCGTGTCGTCGAAACTTGTGGCGCGGATCCAGCCGCGCTGGCTGATCGTCACCGGCACCGTCATCATGACCGCGAGCTTGGTGTACGGGTCGGGAATGGACCGCCACGTCGAGTACTTCCCGACCCTGTTCGTGCTGGTGCTCGTCGTCGGGTTCGGTGTCGGACTTGCCGTGGTGCCGCTGCCGCTGTGCGCTGTCGCGGGTGTGGGCCCGCACGAGATCGGGCCGCTGTCGGCCATCGCGCAGGTTGCTCAGACACTCGGGGGGCCAGTGGGCCTCGGCATCATCGGGTCGCTGGCGACATCGAGGGCGTTGTCACTCGGCGGTACGTCCGGTCCGATTGCGACGATGACGGACGCGCAGATCGCGGCGCAGGGGGAGGGCTATCTGTTCGCACTCTTCGGCTGCGCGGTGTGCGCGGTGATCGCGGGTATCGCGGCACTGTTCATCCGGTTCACCCCGGAACAGGTAGCACAGGCACAAGAGGCGGAGAAGGTGGCTCAGACCACCTGACTCGCACGGTCGGGCCGTCCGGCGGGTTGTCAGGTGAGGACGATCAACTCGGTCGGCGATTCGACCTCGACCCGCAACCCGGCCTTCGACGCGACCCGAGCCACACCCTTGACGTCGGTCGGCTCGGCGCGCGTGAGTACCAGTGCTCGCGCAAGCAGACCCTTGTGGTGCTTGTTGAAATGGCTGACCACCTTGCGGGTGCCGTCAGGCTGTTCGGTGAGCACCGTCGCGGTCACCGCGCCGGGTACAGGTCCTAGCTGCTGATAGACACCCGACCGCAGGTCGATGACGAGATCACCGTCCGCTTCCGTCACGATCGCGTCGGACAGCTCCGGGCGCCACAGCGCCGCGAGCGTTCCGAAACCGGGCAGCTTCGATCCGCCCGACAGGCGGTAGGCGGGAACCGGGTCGGCCGCGCGGACTGCGCCGAACAATGCGGATCCCATACCGAGCCTCCGGTAGGCCTTGTCGCGTTGCGCCTTGGTGAAGGAATCGGCGTCGAGCGCGTCGAACAACACTCCCGTGTAGCGGAAGAGCGCCGGCCGAGTCGGGGAGACCCACAGTTTCGCGTTCCGTTCGACCTCGTCGAACTGGGTGGCACCCAATCCGAGAGCACGGCACGAGGCATCCGGATCTGCGGCCAGATCGACGAGGGCCTGTACGAGGAGCTCACGCGTCCCGGTCAGTTGCGGCATCGACAGGTCGCCGAGATCGAGCGGGGCGCCGTCGCCGCCGTCGGACTTCGTCTCGGAAGGGGGAAGAAGCACCAGCACAAACGACAACCGTACCGATCGGGTCGATCGGGTCGCGAGGTAGGCTGACCGATCGTGATCACCCGCATGTCGCACCTGTTCCTCCGCACGCTCCGCGACGACCCGGCCGACGCCGAGGTCGCCAGCCACAAGCTGCTCGTCCGCGCCGGCTACGTGCGCCGCATCGCGCCGGGCGTGTACTCGTGGCTGCCACTGGGCCTGAAGGTGCTGCGCGAGGTGGAACGGGTCGTCCGCGAGGAGATGAACGGCATCGGCGCGCAGGAGATCTCCCTGCCTGCACTGCTCCCGCGCGACCCCTACGAGACGACGAACCGCTGGACCGAGTACGGCCCCGGCCTGTTCCGCCTTCAGGATCGCAAGGGCGGCGATTACCTCCTCGGCCCGACCCATGAGGAGATGTTCGCGCTCACCGTCAAGGGCGAATACAACTCGTACAAGGACTTCCCGGTCACGCTGTATCAGATCCAGACCAAGTACCGCGACGAAGAACGGCCGCGCGCCGGCATTCTGCGCGGCCGCGAATTCACCATGAAGGACTCGTACAGCTTCGACCTCACCGACGAGGGGCTCGCCGAGTCGTACCGCGCACACCGTGACGCATACGAGCGGATCTTCACGCGCCTCGGCGTGAAATACGTGGTCGTGTCCGCGACGTCGGGCGCGATGGGCGGCAGCGCGTCGGAGGAGTTCCTTGCCGAGTCGCCCGCCGGTGAGGACACCTACGTTCGGTGCGTCGAATCCGGGTACGCCGCGAACGTCGAGGCCGTGAAGACCCTGGCCCCGGCACCTGTCCCGATCGAGGGGCAGCCGGAGGCGGTCGTCCACGACACCCCCGACACGCCCACGATCGACACTCTCGTCACTGCGTCCTCTCAGATCCTCGGCCGCGAGGTCGACGCCTCCGAGACGCTCAAGAACATCCTGGTGAAGGTGCGGCAGCCCGGCGGCGAGTGGGAGCTTCTCGGTATCGGTGTCCCGGGCGACCGCGAGGTCGACGACAAGCGTCTCGAAGCCTCCCTCGAGCCGGCCGAGGTCGCTATGCTCGGCGAGTCCGACTTCGCCGCCAATCCGTTCCTCGTCAAGGGGTACATCGGGCCCAAGGCATTGCTGGCCAACGGCGTGCGCTACCTCGTCGACCCCCGGGTCGTCGACGGCAGCTCCTGGATCACCGGCGCCGATCAACACGGCAAGCACGTGTTCGGGCTCGTCGCCGGCCGCGACTTCACCCCCGACGGCACGATCGAGGCGGCAGAGGTGCGCGACGGCGACCCGTCGCCCGACGGAGCCGGACCGCTCGTGTCCGCCCGCGGCATCGAGATCGGTCACGTCTTCCAGCTCGGCCGCAAGTACACCGATGCATTCGAGGTGAACGTCCTCGGGGAGAACGGCAAGCCGGTGCGTCCCACCATGGGCTCCTACGGTGTCGGCGTCTCACGACTCGTCGCCGTGGTCGCCGAGCAGCAGCATGACGACAAGGGCCTGCGCTGGCCTGCAGAGATCGCACCGTTCGACGTGCACCTCGTCATCGCCAACAAGGACGAGCAGGCCCGCGCGGGCGCCGAGGCACTCGCGCAGGAACTCTCCGACGCCGGCGTCGACCTGCTCTTCGACGACCGCAAGGCATCGCCGGGCGTGAAGTTCAAGGACTCCGAGCTGCTCGGAATGCCGCTCGTCGTCGTGGTCGGCCGCGGTTTCGCAGACGGTCACGTCGAACTGCGCGACCGCTTCACCGGCGAGGCCCGCGAGGTGCCCGTCGCGGATGCGGTGAGCGAGGTTCTCGCAGCGACCCGCCGCTGACACGACCGACGGCTGCCGATGAGGTGGTGACGGGGGAGACTGTGTTCCATGGCTGCTGACTGGGAACACACCGACACGTACCTCTCCGACCTCCTCATCGGCAACGACCGAGCCACCGAGTCCGCGCTCGCGGCGAACGCCGAGGCCGGTCTGCCCGCCATCGACGTCTCACGCATGCAGGGCAAGTTCCTGCACCTGCTCGCACGCGCGATGGGCGCACGGACGATCCTCGAGATCGGCACGCTCGGTGGGTACAGCACGATCTGGCTCGCGCGGGCCGTCGGCGACGAAGGGCGCGTGACCACACTCGAATTCGAGCCCCGCCACGCCGAGGTTGCCCGTGCGAACCTGGACCGCGCCGGCGTCGGCGGAGTCGTCGACATCCGCGTCGGCCCCGCCCTGGACTCGTTGCCGCATCTCGAGGGCCCGTTCGATCTCGTGTTCATCGACGCGGACAAGGAGAACAACTCCAACTACGTGCGTGAGGCACTGCGGCTCACCCGCCCGGGCAGCGTCATCATCGTCGACAACGTCGTCCGCGGCGGTGCGATCGCGGACCCGGATCAGGACGACGAACGGGTCCGTGCGTCTCGGGATGTCCTTGCATTGTTCGCATCCGAACCTCGCCTCGACGCGACTGCACTGCAGACGGTGGGGGCGAAGAACTGGGATGGTTTCGCGATGGCGCTGGTCGTCCACTGAGGGCGCTGCCGGACAGGATCTCTCCGAATTGTCCTGATCCGCCACGAGAACCTGTTCCAGTGTCGTAATGTGCGCAGCCATGATCTCCACGGTCGTCTGGGGCACAGGAAACGTCGGGCGCGCGGCTGTTCGCGCCGTCGATGCTCACCCCGAACTCGAGCTGACAGCGGTTCTCGTCCACAACCCGGACAAGGTCGGGCGCGACGCCGGGGACCTGGGTGATCTCGGCCGTGAGATCGGTGTCAGGGCGAGAGCAGATATCGACGCCGTGCTGTCCGAGTGTCCCGCCGCCGTCGTGTACGCGGCGACCGGTGACATCCGGCCCGACGATGCCTTCGCCGACATCCTCCGTGCGCTCCGCACCGGTGCCGTCGTCGTCACCCCCGCGCTGTTCCCGCTGTACGACCACCGCAGTGCACCGCCCGAGATGAGAGAGCCGATCCTGGCGGCGATCGCGGAGGCAGGCGGGTCGCTGTTCGTGTCGGGTATCGACCCGGGGTGGGGCAACGACGTGCTGCCGCTGCTGCTCAGCGGACTCGGTACGACGGTCGAGGGCATCCGCTGCCAGGAGATCTTCGATTACTCGACCTACGACCAGCCCGACTCGGTGCGGTATCTCGTCGGGATGGGTCAGCCGATGGACTACGAACCACCGATGCTCGCGCCGTCGATCCCGACGATGGTGTGGGGCGGACAGGTGCGGTTGATGGCGCGAGGCCTCGGCGTCGAACTCGACGAGATCCGTGAGGTCTTCGACCGGCGGGCCCTCGACGACACCATCACCACCGCGACGATGGGCGACTTCGAGGCGGGCACACAGGGCGCGGTGCGATTCGAGCTGCAGGGCATCATCGGCGGACGGCCCCGAATCGTCATCGAACACGTCACCCGCATCCACCCGAATTGCGCGCCGGACTGGCCGGTTCCACCCGACGGCGGTGCGGGCGCACACCGGGTGATCATCGAGGGACGACCTCGGATCGAAGTCAGTATCGAGGCCGACGACGAAGGCGGGAGCCGGGCGGCCGGCGGCAATGCGACGGCAGTGGGTCGGCTCGTCGGCGCGATCGACTGGCTCGTCGAGCACGAACCCGGCCTCTACGACGCGCTCGAAGTTCCGCTGCGCCCCGCGATCGGCAAACTCGCCGCTGCGGAAGGAGCCCCCGCATGATCATCGACATCCCCGAGGGCAAGGACCCGATCGGCTATGTCTGGGCCGAGATGGTCCCCGGGATCGGGATCCCCGCTTCCCAGTTCTCGCTCTCCGTGTACGAGCACTCGACCATCGACCTGCGCGCGTTCGAAGCCGCGCGGCTACGGATCGCGCAGATCAACGGATGTGTTTTCTGCCAGGACTGGCGCACCGAACGGGACGGAGTCAAGGTCGAGCCCGGTTTCGACCGAGACGTCGAGAACTGGCGCACCACCGAGCACTTCGACGAGCGAACACGACTCGCCACCGAGTACGCCGAGCGATACGCGCTCGATCACCACGGTCTCGACGACGCGTTCTGGGTGCGGATGAAGGCCCACTACACCGACGCCGAGATCGTCGAGTTGTCGATGAGCATCGGATCGTGGCTGGCGTTCGGTCGGCTCAATCACGTGCTCGGGTTGGACACCGCCTGCGTACTACCCGGGCACTGACCGACACGACGAATGATCAGGGTGCGCCGAATACCACGTCCCCGGTGTAGCCGATCATCCACTGCACGCCGTACTTGTCGGTGCACATGCCGAAGCGCTCGGCCCATTCCACCTTCCCCAGTGGCATGGACACCTCACCGCCCTCGGACAGTCCGTCGAACACCCGGTCGGCTTCCTCGGCGCTGTCGGCGTCGATCGAGATCGCGAAATTCGTTCCGGCGGTGACGGTACCCATCGCCTCGGGTACGTCGGATCCCATGAGCGTGCTGTCGCCCAACGGGAGTGCGACGTGGGCGACGCCGTTCTTCTGTTCCTCGGTCAACTCCATGTCGCCGGTGTCCATGTCGCTGAAGCGTGCCAGCTGTAGTTCGCCGCCGAAGACGGATCGGTAGAAGGTGAATACTTCTTCGGTGTTGCCGTTGAAATTCAGGTACGGGTCGACTGATTTCATGATGTGCTCCCATATCGCTGTACGGACGGTCGCGCACCCGCAGTCTAGTGCGCCGATACGCTGCCAACAGGACGAACGACGTCGGTCGAACGGTCAACTCTCCTGCCATCCAGGCCGCACCAGACCGGATTCGTAGGCCAGCACCACCAACTGGGTCCGGTCCCGCGCACCGAGCTTGAGCAAGATCCGGCTCACATGGGTACGCACCGTCGCGGGGCTCAGGAACAGTCGGTCGCCGATCTCACGGTTGGTCAGGCCCTCGGCGACCAGAACCATCACCTCCCGCTCCCTCTCGGTGAGCCGCTCGAGTCCCGGCGCGGGCGGCGCCTGCTTCGTGTGTGCGGCGAACTCCGCCACCAACTTTCGTGTCACCGACGGCGAGAGCAGCGCATCTCCCTCTGCCACGACCCGTACCGCACGAACCAGATCTGCCGGTTCGGTGTGTTTGACGAGGAAACCGGTCGCGCCCACCCGCATCGCTTCGAAGACGTACTCGTCGAGTTCGAATGTCGTCAACACCACCACCCGCACCGAGGACAGTTCGGGGTGGGCCACGATTCGAGCCGTGGCAGCGAGTCCGTCGAGATGTGGCATGCGGATATCCATCAGCACCACGTCCGGGACGAGTGTCTCGGTCATGGCCACCGCAGCCTCGCCGTCGGCGGCCTCTCCGACCACGGTGATGCCGTCCTGTGCGTCGAGCAGCGCAACGAACCCGGCCCGCACGAGCGCCTGATCGTCGGCCACCACAACCCGGATCGTCATCCGGTCACCTCATGCTCGTGGGGGAGTGGCCACTCGGCGCGAACCCGGAAACCGCCGTCGGGCCGCGGTCCCGCAGAGAACGTACCGCCGAGCGCGCGTGCCCGCTCACGCATACCGGCGATACCGTTGCCGCCGCCGCCGACGTCGGATGGACCGGACTCCTCGAGCGTCGGTGGAGTCTTGGTGCCGAAGCGATTGTCGACGTTGATGAGGAGGCGCTGCGCGGTATAGGTGACGGTGACGGTCGCGGGTGCGCCGCCCGCGTGGCGCGCCACGTTCGTCAGAGACTCCTGCACGATCCGCGTCGCGGCGACATCGATGAGATTCGGCACGCGGACCGGCACACCTCGCACCTGGGTCTCGACTTCCACGCCGGCAACACGTGCGCGGTCGACGACAGCATCGAGATCGGCGATCCGGGGCGCCGGCGTGGTCTGCACTCCCTCGCCGCCACTGCGCAACGAGGCGAGAAGCGCGTGTACCTCGTCGATCGCCTCGCGGCTGGTGGTTTTGATCGTGCTCAGAGCGGGACGCGCCTGCTCGGGATGCGCATCGAACAACTCGAGCGCGACCGACGACTGCACGTGGATCAACGACAGACTGTGTGCCAGCACGTCGTGCAGTTCGCGCGCGATCTCGAGTCGTTCCTCGCTCGCGTGTCGTCGGCGTTCCTCCGCGGTCGATCGCTCGGCGGCCGCCAGTCGTTCCTGCCGGGCGAGGCGGGCGGTGCGGCGTTGCCGAATGATCTCCGCCAGTGCGACGAGCACCAGCAGCCACGCCGCGATGCCGGCGGCCTGGATCGCACTCGGTGGCTCTGCGGGGAAGATCGCCGGTCCGCCCCACACGAAATACGCATAGCCCATCGCAGGCAGCGGATACGTACGCCATCGTGATCCGACGGTGCTCGCGGTGAGGAACGCGACGATCAGCGACAGGAACACCGGACCGTACCCGTAGCCGCGCGAAAAATACGTCGCGGTCGCGGCCAGGACGATGAGCAGCACCGTCATCGGATACCGACGCCGCACCAGCAGAGCGATCGGACCGACCAGCAGCAGGACGTACCCGACGGTGTCGAGCGGGACTGCCTGTGTCTGATCGATGTTCGCAGCGCGGCTGCCGATGAGTTGGATCACCGCTATGGCCGCGGCCGATCCCACATCGATCAGCAACAATGCCCGGCCGGCCGGTGGAAAGACCCGGTCGAGCCAGGAGAGACCGCCCGCGGTGCCGCCGGTAGTGACCACAAGCCCGAAGGTAGACCAGCGGGAAGTGTGCTGTCATCGTCCGCGGCGCGTAGCACAGCGGACGCCTCGAGGCCGATGGCGTGAACCGCATATGGAAACCTCGCCGACACGTCATGCTGAAAGCGCGCCGCTGTCCCAGCGCTCTGGTGGACGACACAACTGGGGATGTCGCATGACCATCGATCTGCACGGTACGGCGCGACTCTCGCGCTCACTGATCACCGTCGTCTTCGTGGCGACCGTCGCCGTCCTCGCCGCGGCGTGCTCGACGTCCCCGGCCGACGAACGGGTGCCCGCCCGATCGGCCACTGTCACCCGTCCGGCTGCGCCCGAGGGGACGCTCCCCGCCCCCCTCCGGACAGCACTGCAGGGCGCACTCGATCGGACGGTGACCGAATACGGGGTGCCCGGAGCCGCCGTGGGCGTATGGGTTCCGGGTGAAGGCACCTGGATTGCGACGGTCGGCACCGCAGACATCGAGGGCGAGGTCGCTGTCACCACCGACATGACCTGGCCACTGCGGAGTATCACCAAGTCGTACACCGTCACCCTCATCCTCCAATTGGTGGACGAGGGCACGATCGGTCTCGACGACACGATCGACCAGTACGTCGACGGCGTCACGGACGGAGACAGGATCACTCTCCGAGAACTTGCCGGGATGTCCAGTGGCAACGCCGACTACACCGACGACAGATTTGTCGAAGTGTTCTCCGAGGACCCCGCGAGGATCTTCACGCTCGATGAGTTGAACAGTTTCGTGCTCGGTGCGCCGGCGCAGTTCGCACCCGGGGAGAAAAAGGTCTACACCAACGCGAACACCAACCTGCTCGGCGCCGTCGTCGAGCAGGCAACGGGGCAGCAGTTCGCCGACGTCCTCGACGAGCGCATCCTGAGGCCCCTCGGGCTGGAAGGCACCGAGTACGTCCTCGACGCCGCGCAGTGGGCCGATCCACATCCACTCGGGTACGCGGAGGATGAGGGAGGTCTCGAGGAGCAGCCCGACAACCTGTCGATCTTCGGGCCGGCCGGCTCCATGATCAGCAACCTCGACGACGGTCGAGTGTGGGGCGAGGTCCTTGCCACCGGCATGCTCCTGCAGCCGGAGACCCAAGCCGAGCGGCAACAAGGGGCGCCGTTGGACGTGGGGCCACCGTACGACATCTATGCCCTCGGGATCGGCGAGACGGCAGGATGGTGGGGGCACAACGGCGAGGGCCTCGGTTTCACGGCGGCCATCTTCCACAACCCCGATTCGGGCGCGACCGTCGTGGTCTACATGAACGAATCCGACGTCGTGCCGGAAGCCCACCCTGCCGATCAGATGTTCCGCCGTACGGCAGAGATCCTCGGATCGGGCCGCTGACCCATGGTCCGCGACACGTACGTCATGTGACGCCTCGAGGCCGATGTGCCGACATGCTCGTGCAGCGCATTGTCGAATCATGTCGAACGAAATCGTGGTCACAGACCGACTGACCAAGCGATACGGCACGCAGACCGCCGTGGATTCGGTCGATCTACACGTACACGGTGGCGAGGTCTACGGATTCCTCGGTCCCAACGGCGCCGGAAAGACGACGACGCTGCGTATGTTGGCCGGGCTCGTCCGGCCCACCTCGGGATCCGCGATGGTCTTCGGACGCGCTCCGGGAACACCCGCCGTCGCGTCGCGCGCGGGTGTGCTCATCGAGTCCCCGGGCTTCTATCCGTATCTGTCCGGCCGCGACAACCTCCGGGTGCTTGCCCGATACCGGGCCCTGCAGGACATGCATGTCGAGGCGGCACTGCACCGTGTCGGCCTGCTGGATCGCGGCGACGACCCGTACCGCACCTACTCGATGGGTATGAAACAGCGACTCGGCGTTGGTGCCGCATTGCTCGGTGAGCCGGAGTTGCTGATCCTCGACGAACCCACCAACGGCCTGGACCCTGCGGGGATGGCCGAGATGCGCGACCTCGTCGTCGACCTCGCCGACCACGGTCATGCGGTGCTGTTGTCGAGTCACATGCTCGCCGAGGTCCAAGAGGTGTGCGACCGCGTCGGAGTCATTTCGCACGGCCGCCTCGTTGCTGAATCCACTGTCGCCGATCTGCGCGGCGACAGCAGACTTGCCGTCCGAGCCGAGCCTCTCGATGAGGCGCACAGGGTCCTTGCGCTGCTGGTGTCGCCCGCCGCGCTCGGTCGCGACGGGGACCTGCTGCTCGTCGACATCGACGAAGAGCGGACACCCGGACTGGTGCGGGCATTGGTCGGTGCCGGAATCGAACTGCACGAACTGACCCGACGTGAGCAGTCGCTCGAAGACGTCTTCTTCCGCATGACCACCGACGCACACGAACAGTCGTGAACGAGTAGTTCATGGGCTGCGACAAGGAGCTGTGATGAACACCTTGATTGCCGGGACTCGCGCAGAGCTGCAACGTCTGCGGACATGGCCGACGATGTGGGTACTGCTCGCGTCGTGGATCGTGCTGAACCTCGTCTTCCTGTACGTCTTCGACTACATCACCTTCCGAACCGGGGGAACGACCGGTATGTCGAGCACCGCACCTGCGGAGGTGCTGCTGGATCGGATGCTGCCTGATGCTGTGCCCTCGGTCTTCACCCAGGGGATGGCGATGTTCGGCGGTGCCCTGATGTTGATACTCGGCGCCCTCACCGTCGGCAGCGGATACGGCTGGGGCACCTGGAAGACGGCCTTCACCCAGGGGTCGTCGCGGACAGCGGTGATCGGTGCGACCTTGGCGATGCTCGGCGCCGTGGTCCTCGTTCTCGTGGTCGCCGTGTGCGTGATCGATCTGGGGGTCGCGGCGCTCATCGCGGGCGTCGAATCCCGATCCGCCGCACTTCCGGACCCGGGATCACTACTGCGGGCGCTCGGCGCCGGTGCATTGATTCTGGGGATGTGGACGAGCGCCGGGGCGCTGATCGGCGCGGTCGCGCGTGGACCCGCCCTCTCGGTCGGGCTCGGGCTGGTATGGGTCCTCGTCGTCGAGAATCTGCTGCGCGGCGTCGGTGCGGTCCTCGAACCGATGACGTTGGTGACCGACTGGCTGCCCGGCACCGCGGCGGGGTCGCTGGCCGGTGCACTGCGCGGTGGCGCTGCGGGTGACGCGACACCGGGTGTCGTGGACATTCTGAGCGGCCCGACCGCCGCGGGCGTGCTCGCGGTCTACATCCTTGTGTTCACGGCCGGAACGGTGTGGTGGATGCGCCGCCAGGAAGTGTGACCGTGTGTCGTCTGCCGAGGGGGTCGGCCAGGTCGCAGGTCCTCAGGACCGACCGGGGAACGGCACCGACGGCGGAACGATGCCGAGGTGCGTCCGCCAGTGCGCGGCACGCACCGCGGTGTCGGTGAGTGCCTCGATCGCGTTCGCCCGGGCCGGTTCGCTTCGAGCCCGCTCGACCACCGAGCGCCACGCGACCGCGGTGTCGGTTTCGATCTGCAGTGCGAGTCGTGCGGCACTTGACGGGTCGATGACAGGAAACGGCACCGTGTATCCGGGTGCCGCGACCGGCGGATCTACACCGACCGAGATCAACGCGTCGATCGTGGCGTCGCGCCGCGCACGATGCGCCGCGGTATCGGTCGCCACGTCGTCGGCACGAGCCGGGTCCGCGAATGCGGACACGACGCCGTACCCGAACACAGCGGAGTGTTCGGCCGCGAGGGCATCGACGAGGGATTGCTGTTCGGGACCGAGTTCGGGCGATGTCACGGCAGCAGCACCGCCGTCTCGACCGCGCACGCGGCGCTGATGGAGGCGAGCATCCCCGCGCGGAACCCTTGGAGGGTGCGGCCGACATCAGCCGCGCTGCGCTGCGACTGTGTCAGGCGCTCGCGTAGCAGTTCGACGGTCGGACCTTCTCCGGGCGTAGAGGTCGTGGTCGTCGACGAGGGCGGGGTGTAACTCGTCGTGGCACCTGCCGCGCGAGCGATCTCGGCTACGAGCGCGTCGGCGTGTGCCGTGCGCTCGGAGCTGATCGTGGTCAGTGATTCAGCGAGATCGGGGACGAGAACAACCAGCGCGGTCGCGGTCGACGCATCGGTGCGGGCACGCGCGGCCTGGGCGAGCAACGGGTCGGGTTCCGGCTCGCTGTCGTCGGTGATTCCGCACCCGGTGACGGCCGCCACCGAGACTCCTCCTGCTGCAGCCGAGCACCATCGCAACAGTGTTCGTCGGGACATCGAGGATCGCGTCACTGGCATCGGCACCGGACCATCCTGCCAGTCGGGTGTGACGGACAACGACCCCGGCCTGGTCACGGCGCGGCGAATTGCACGTTAGGCTGGATATCTGCCGGAACGACCGTCCCGGCCGGTGTCCGCTGCGATCACAACTGAACGAGGAGCCCGCTCACCATGCCTGTGCCACCCCCGGAGAGGATCGTCGAGCTCGTCACGGATCTTCTCGACAACGAGGGCTACGACCTCGAGGACGTGGTCGTGACCGCCGCCGGAAAGCACAGCACCGTTCGTCTGATGGTCGACAGTGATGCGGGCCTCGGACTCGACGAGGCGGCCCGCCTGAGCCGTCTGGTGTCCGAAGCGTTCGATTCCGTCTCCGATTTCGGGGAGTCCCCGTACGTCCTCGAAGTGACGAGTCCGGGCATCGGCAGGCCGATGACGCTCGATCGGCACTGGCGGCGCGCTCAGGGCCGCAAGGCTCGGATCGAGACGGCCGACGAGACGTTCGTCGCCCGGATCGGCGAGCTCGTCGGCGACACCATTCGAGTGGTGGCGTCCGACAAGCAGGGTCCTTTCGTTCGATCCCTGCCGCTGTCCGACGTACGCACGGCGGTGGTCGAGATCGAGTTCTCACCCCCGAATCCGCGAGAGCTGGAACTGGCCGGTGGACTGCCGGACGGGCGCGTGCAGGCCGGTGAGATCGACGAGAACGCGGTCGGCGACACGGCAGACGACGACGAGAACGCGGTGGACGACGGCACCGAAAGCAACGAACTGAGGATGGACAAGTGAATATCGAAATTGCGGCTCTGCGGATGCTGGAGTCGGAGAAGAACATTCCGTTCGACGAGCTCATCGAGACGCTCGAGACGGCGTTGCTCACCGCCTACCGGCATGTCGACGGACATCAGCCGCACGCGCGGGTCGTGGTCGATGTCAAGACCGGGGCGATCCAGGTGCTCGCCGAGGAACGCGACGAGGACGGCAACGTCATCGCCGAATGGGACGACACCCCCGAGAACTTCGGGCGCATCGCCGCGACCACTGCCCGCCAGGTGATCATGCAGCGGATCCGCGACGCGGAGCACGAGCAGCGGTTCGGTGAGTTCTCCACTCACGAGGGTGAGATCGTCAGCGGTGTCGTCCAGCGCGACTCACGCGCCAACGCCCGCGGCATGGTGGTCGTCAAGATCGGCGGCGACGCCAGCACCACCGAAGGACTGATCCCGCCGGCCGAGCAGGTGCCGGGAGAGAGCTACGAACACGGCGACCGCATCAAGTGCTATGTCGTGGGTGTCTCGCGCGGCCAACGCGGACCGCAGATCACCCTGTCCCGCACGCACCCGAACCTGGTTCGCAAGCTGTTCGCCCTCGAAGTTCCCGAGATCGCCGACGAGTCCGTCGAGATCGTCGCGGTCGCGCGGGAGTCCGGCCACCGTTCGAAGATCGCTGTGCACTCGGTCGTGCCCGGGCTCAACGCGAAGGGCGCGTGCATCGGACCGATGGGTCAGCGCGTGCGCAACGTGATGCGCGAACTCGGCGAAGAGAAGATCGACATCATCGACTTCGACGAGGACCCCGCGAAGTTCGTCGGCAACGCATTGTCGCCGTCGAAGGTGGTTTCCGTCACGGTCGTGGACCCGGATGCGCGCGCTGCACGGGTGGTCGTTCCCGACTTCCAGTTGTCGCTCGCGATCGGCAAGGAAGGGCAAAACGCACGTCTCGCAGCGCGCCTGACCGGGTGGCGAATCGACATTCGGAGCGACGCTGCACCCGTCGAGGCAGAGGGTGCCGGTGACTCCCCGACAGGCAGGTGAAGGTGGGATGCGGGATTTCGGGCAAAACAGCGGTACAGTGGTCGATGGTTCAGCATGACCTGCCCTCCGTCGGCCCGGAGCGCACCGGCCCGGTGCGCACTTGCGTCGGATGTCGGCAGCGAACGCTGGCTGCCGAACTGCTGAGAGTCGTGGCGCGAGGCTCGGAACCGGAAGGTTTCGTGGTCGTCCCCGATTCGGGGCGCAGGCTTTCAGGGCGAGGTGCATGGATGCATCCCACCGTGGAGTGTCTGAACCTGGCCGTTCGGCGTCGAGCATTCGGCAGAGCACTGAAGGTGTCCGGAGGTCCGGATATCTCAGCGCTGGATCAGCTGGTCGGGTCCATGGCGGAGAGGTCGCACAACGACCCCGACGGCAGGACACCAACAGTGACATCGAACTCTGAGAAGAACAGGCACGAACACTCATGAGCACACCGTGAAGCACCAGCGATGAACGTCCATCGGAGATAACCCGAGGTCGTGCGGGCATTGGCCGCTCGACCTCATCAGTGAGGAGAGCAGTGGCAGGCAAGGCCCGCGTGCACGAGTTGGCAAAAGAACTCGGTGTCACAAGTAAGGAACTACTCGCAAAGCTCAAGGAGCAAGGCGAGTTCGTGAAGTCAGCGTCTTCGACGGTGGAGCCCCCGGTGGCACGCCGCCTGCGTGATTCGTTCGGGAAGGCGAATGGCGACGACGCCCCGACGGCGAAGTCCGCTCCCAGCCCCGGCCCGCGTCCCGGCGCACCGCGTCCGGGTCCGCGCCCGGCAGCTCCGGCACCCGCAGCTCCGGCACCCGCAGCTCCAGCTGCTGCCGCGCCTGCAGCTCAGGAGAAGGAAACGCCGGCGGCCCAGACCCCGGCACCGGCCCCTTCGGCACGGCCGAGGCCCGGTGCCCCCAAGCCCGCAGCTCCGGCTCCCGCAGCTCCGGCCCCCGCCGCGCCTGCAGCTGCAGCTCCGGCGCCTGCAGCTCCGGCCGCCCAGGAAGCTCCGCAGGCGGAGGCTCAGGCTTCCGCTGCGAAGCCGGCACCGAAGGCTCCGACGCCGGGTCCGAAGCCGGCCCCGCGTCCGGGTCCGAAGTCCCCGCGCGTCGGTAACAACCCGTACTCGTCCGCTCCTGCCGAGCGGCCCGCTCCGCGCCCGGCCGGTCCCCGTCCGGGACCCGGCGGACCGCGTCCCGCTCCCGGTCAGGGCGGCCCCCGCCCGACTCCGGGCCAGGGACGTCCGGCCGCCGGTGGTCAGCGTCCGGCTCCGGGCCAGGGCGGTCCCCGTCCGGCTCCCGGCCAGGGCGGACCTCGTCCGTCCCCCGGTTCCATGCCTCCGCGCCCGAACCCGGGTGCGATGCCGCAGCGTGCTGCGCGTCCGGCCGCGGCCGGACGTCCGGGTCGCCCGGGCGGCGCACCCGGCGGTCGTCCCGGCGGTGGCGGCGGCTACCGCGGTGGCGGAGCCGGTGGTGGTGCAGGCGGCGGCGCCGGTGCAGGTGCCGGTGCAGGTGCTCCCGGCGGCTTCCGGGGTCGTCCCGGTGGCGGCGGCGGTGGCCGTGGACGCGGCGGTGCAGCCGGTGCGTTCGGTCGTCCCGGTGGAGCTCCGCGTCGTGGCCGTAAGTCGAAGCGGCAGAAGCGGCAGGAATACGATTCGATGCAGGCGCCCGCCGTCGGTGGCGTGCGGCTGCCACGCGGCAGCGGTGAGACAATTCGTCTCGCACGTGGCGCGTCGTTGTCCGACTTCGCGGAGAAGATCGACGCGAACCCGGCAGCACTCGTGCAGGCCCTCTTCAACCTGGGCGAGATGGTCACGGCCACTCAGTCGGTCAACGATGAGACGCTCGAGCTGCTCGGCTCGGAGATGAACTACGTCGTGCAGGTCGTCTCGCCCGAGGACGAGGACCGCGAACTGCTCGAGTCGTTCGACATCCAGTACGGCGAGGATGAAGGCGGCGAGGAAGAGCTCCAGCAGCGTCCTCCGGTGGTCACGGTCATGGGTCACGTCGACCACGGCAAGACCCGACTGCTCGACACCATCCGTAAGGCCAACGTCCGTGAGGCGGAGGCCGGTGGCATCACGCAGCACATCGGTGCCTACCAGGTCATGACACACCTCAACGGTGAAGATCGCCTGATCACCTTCATCGACACCCCGGGTCACGAGGCGTTCACCGCTATGCGTGCCCGCGGTGCGAAGTCGACCGACCTCGCGATTCTCGTGGTCGCGGCGGACGACGGTGTCATGCCGCAGACCGTCGAGGCGATCAACCACGCACAGGCGGCCGACGTGCCGATCGTCGTCGCGGTGAACAAGATCGACAAGGAGGGCGCGAACCCGGACAAGATCCGGCAGCAGCTCACCGAGTACGGCCTGGTCACCGAGGAATACGGCGGCGACACCATGTTCGTCGACATCTCCGCGAAGCAGGGTCTGCACATCGACGAACTGCTCGAGGCCGTGCTGCTCACCGCAGACGCGTCCCTCGACCTGCGGGCGAACCCGGACATGGAGGCGCAGGGCGTCGCCATCGAGGCGCACCTCGACCGCGGTCGCGGTCCGGTGGCCACGGTCCTGATCCAGCGCGGCACCCTGCGTGTCGGCGACTCCATCGTCGCCGGCGACGCGTACGGCCGCGTGCGGCGCATGGTCGACGAGTTCGGTGAGGACGTGCACGAGGCGCTTCCGTCGCGGCCCGTCCAGGTCATCGGCTTCACGTCGGTGCCCGGTGCAGGTGACAACCTGGTCGTCGTCGAGGAAGACCGCATCGCCCGGCAGATCGCCGACCGGCGCAATGCGCGCAAGCGCAACGCTCTGGCCGCGAAGAGCCGCAAGCGGATCAGCCTCGAGGATCTCGATGCAGCTCTCAAGGAGCACAACGAGCTCAACCTCATCCTCAAGGGCGACAACTCGGGTACCGTCGAGGCCCTCGAAGAGGCGCTCATGGGTATCGAGATCGACGACGAGGTGCGTCTGCGGGTCATCGACCGCGGTGTCGGTGGAGTCACCGAGACCAACGTCAACCTCGCTGCGGCGTCGAACGCCGTGATCATCGGCTTCAACGTTCGCGCCGAAGGCAAGGCCACGGAGCTGGCGAACCGCGAGGGCGTCGACATCCGCTACTACTCGATCATCTACCAGGCGATCGACGAGGTGGAGAAGGCTCTCAAGGGCATGCTCAAGCCGATCTACGAGGAGGTCGAGCTCGGCCGCGCCGAGATCCGTGCGATCTTCAAGTCGTCGAAGGTCGGCAACATCGCCGGTTGCCTCGTGCAGTCGGGAATCGTCAAGCGCAACGCCAAGGCACGTCTGCTCCGCGACAACAACGTGGTTGCGGAGACCGTCACGATCTCGTCGCTGCGGCGTGAGAAGGACGACGTCGTCGAGGTGCGCGAAGGCTACGAATGTGGTCTCACGGTCACCTACTCCGACATCAAGGTCGGCGATGTGATCGAGGCGTACGAGTTGCGCGAGAAGCCGCGCGACTGACACATCTCGACCGGTGGCGGTGGACGACCATGTCGTCCGCCGCCACGGGCGTGTCGAGAGATCCGGATCCGACGGGGAAGGGCCGACGATGTATCTGGGAGCGCTCGAGCTGGACATCCTCCTGGGCGACGTCCATTCGCTCAAGGGGAAGCGATCGCTGATCAGGCCGGTTCTCGCTGAGTTGCGTCGTCTGGGTGTATCGGCATCGGAGACCGGAGACCAGGATCTGCATCGACGCACGAAGCTCGGTGTGGCAGTGGCCGCACCCGACCTCGCGCACGTACGCGAGATACTCGACAAGTGTGAGAATCTCGCCGCGGACCGTCCCGAACTGGAACTGCTCTCCACCAGACGAAGAGTGTTCGGCCCGGAAGACTGACGGACCGACAGAACACAGAGAGTGGTCGCCGCAGACCGGCGACCGAGGAGGAACGAACGACATGGCCGATCCAGCACGCGCGCGCCGCCTCGCGAAGCGCATCTCTACCATCGTGGCCACCGCGATCGACCATGAGATCAAGGACCCACGGCTCGAATTCATCACCATCACCGACGCGAAGGTCACCGCCGACCTGCACGACGCGACGGTCTACTACACCGTGCGCGGCGCAGATCTGGACACCGAGGCCGACCTCGAGTCGGCAGCCGCCGGGCTCGAGAAGGCCAAGGGAATCCTGCGATCGAAGGTCGGTGCCGCAACCGGTGTCCGATTCACCCCGACGTTGACGTTCGCGACCGACACCGTTCCTGAAACCGCTCGTCACATGGAAGAACTCCTCGAGCGGGCACGCGCGGCGGACGACGAGGTGGCACGGGCACGTGAGGGCGCGGTCCCGGCAGGCGACTCCGATCCGTACAAGGAACCTCGCGAACGTGACGACGACGAATAACGACATCATGTCCGACTTCGAATCGTCGCCCGGCCACGACAGCGCAGTCGATCTCGACGGTGCCGTCGCGCTGCTCTCCGCTGCGGAGACGGTGACCGTGCTGTGCCACGTCCAGCCCGATGCCGACACCCTCGGCAGCGGGCTGGCGCTAGGCATGGTCCTCGAACGACGAGGGATCCCCGTGCAGGTGGCGTTCGCGACGCCCGACGCGGTGCCCTTGTCGATGCGAGGCCTGCCGGGCGTCCATCTGATCGCTGCGGCGGATGAGGTCCGGGACGAAGTGGACCTGCTCGTCGCGGTGGACTGCGGCACGGCCGGTCGTCTCGGCGGGTTGCGGACCAGACTCGAGGGCGCCCGGAACTCGCTGGTCATCGACCACCACCGATCCAACACGAGATTCGGAACCCACAATCTCATCGACGCGGGCGCCGAGGCCACCGCGACAGTGCTCGCGGACGTCTTCGACACCTGGGGTATCGAGATCGATACCGACATCGCTCACTGCCTGTTCGCCGGGCTCGCCACCGACACCGGGTCGTTCCGGTGGGTGCGACCGGGTACCCACACGCTCGCGGAGCGTTTGCTCGCGACCGGTATCGACGGTGCGAACATCACCCGCACACTTCTCGACACACACCCGTTCGGCTGGTTGCCGATGCTCTCGTCGGTCCTGGCGTCCGCGACGCTGGTACCGGAGGCCGCGAGCGATCGTGGACTGGTATACGCATTGGTGCGTCGCGCGGACTCCGCACACCTCGGTGCCGAAGAGATCGAGAGCGTCATCGACATAGTGCGTACCACGGTGGAAGCCGAGGTCGCTGCGGTGTTCAAGGAGGTCGGTCCGCAGGAATGGACGGTGTCGTTGCGCTCCAAGCGCGACGTGGACGTCTCACTCGTGGCGACCGCCCTCGGAGGTGGCGGGCACCGATTCGCGTCCGGCTACACCGCACACGGCGACTCCGAGGAGATCGTCGCTGCCCTGCGCGCCGCGCTCGGATGATGGGGTCGGCAGAACCCGCGGCGATCCCACTCGACGTATCCGGTCGGCGAATCCTCGGGCTCGCGCTGCCGGCGCTCGGAGTGCTTGCCGCTGAGCCCCTCTACCTGCTGTTCGACATCGCTGTCGTGGGACGACTCGGCGCGCTGCCGCTCGCCGGGCTGGCCATCGGCGGTCTCGTCCTCGCCCAGGTCACGACGCAGCTGACCTTCTTGTCGTACGGGACGACCGCCCGTGCCGCGCGGTTCCACGGCGCCGACCGGCACGACGACGCCGTCACGGAAGGAATCCAGGCCACCTGGCTGGCGCTATGTGTCGGTGCCGTGATCGTCGTGATCGGGCAGCTGCTCGCGGCACCTGTCGCGAGCCTGATCGCCGGTGACGACGAGATCGCGACCGCCGCCGTGTCCTGGCTGCGTGTCGCGCTGTTCGGTGCGCCGCTGATCCTCATCAGCCTTGCCGGCAACGGGTGGATGCGCGGCGTACAGGACACCGCACGACCACTGCGATATGTGGTGCTGGGGTTGGGTCTCTCGGCGGTGTTGTGCCCGATCCTGGTGCACGGCCTGCTCGGAGCTCCACGGTGGGAACTCGTCGGTTCGGCGGTCGCCAACGTCGTGGGGCAGTTCGTCGCTGCTGCGCTGTTCATCGTGGCACTGTTGCGGTCGGGTGTGTCGTATCGGCCGCGTCGTGCGGTGATCGTCGCGCAATTGCGCCTCGGCCGCGATCTGATCGCCCGGAGCCTGGCGTTCCAGGTGTGCTTCCTCTCTGCGGCCGCGGTGGCCGCGCGGTTCGGTGCCGCTGCCGTCGCCGGGCACCAGGTGGTTCTCCAATTGTGGAACTTCGTCACGCTCGCCCTCGACTCGCTCGCCATCGCAGCACAAGCGCTCGTCGGTTCTGCCCTCGGAGCGAAGGACACGCGCCTCGCGAACCGGATCGCCTGGCGGGTGACGGCCTGGTCGGCCCTGTTCGGGGCGTGCCTTGCGCTGTTCTTCCTCGTCGGTCGCACAATCATCCCCGGCCTCTTCACCACCGATGACGCCGTACTCGGCCAGATCGATGTCGCATGGTGGTTCTTCATCGCGATCATGCCGCTGGCAGGAGTGGTGTTCGCGTTGGACGGAGTGCTGCTCGGCGCGGGCGACGCAGCGTTCCTCCGCACTGCCACACTCGCGGCCGCGCTACTGGGGTTCCTGCCGTTGATCTGGGGCTCGCTCGCCTTCGACTGGGGGCTTGCGGGAATTTGGACGGGGCTTACGGTGTTCATCGTGTTTCGGATGATTGCCGTCGTGTGGCGCACCCGGACGGGACGCTGGGCAGTGACGGGTGCGGACCGGCAGGTCCGCGCGGACAACGGAACGGGAGGGTAGGAACCGGTGGCAGCGAAACTGTGGGCGGTCAGTGACATCCATGTGGCACACCGGGGCAACCGGCCGGTCACCGAGGATCTGTTCCCCGAATCGCCGGACGACTGGCTCATTGTCGCCGGCGATGTCTCGGAAAAGACCGATGACATTCGTTGGGCGCTGAAACTACTCGGTGAACGCTTCGCGAAGGTGATCTGGGTTCCCGGCAATCACGAACTGTGGACCACAGCGAAAGATCCCGTACAGATGCACGGGGTTGCTCGCTACGACTACCTCGTGACGATGTGCCGCGAACTCGGCGTGATCACCCCGGAGGACCCGTATCCGGTCTGGGAGGGTGACGACGGGCCGGTCACGTTGGTGCCGATGTTCCTGCTGTACGACTACTCGTTTCTGCCGGACGGCACCACCACGAAGGCGGACGGCCTCGCGTTGGCGCGGGAGCGCAATGTGGTCGCGACCGACGAATTCCTGCTGAAGCCCGATCCGTACATCACCCGCGACACGTGGTGCCGGGCGCGCCTCGAGCAGACTCGCGCGCGGCTCGACGCGCTCGATCCCGAACTGCCGACCGTACTGATCAATCACTTCCCGCTCGTCCGTGAACCCACTCGCATGCTGTTCTATCCCGAGTTCGCGCTGTGGTGTGGCACCACGGAGACAGCCGACTGGCACGTGCGGTACCGGGCGATGTGCAGTGTGTACGGGCACCTCCACATCCCGCGCACCACCTACTACGACGGGGTGCGCTTCGAGGAGGTGTCGGTCGGATATCCGCGCGAATGGCAGCGACGTGGCCTCCCGGACAATGTGCTGCGCCAGATCCTGCCCGTCCCGGACTACCCGCCGGGCACGCTCAACAAGTGGGGCGGTCACTTCACGGTGACCCCCGAGATGGAAGCCGAAGCCGAGAAGTTTCGGGCGGAACGAGAGAAGGAACTGCGGTGACGGAGTCGACGACCGAATCCCAGGTCGGTGCACGAGGCGGTCTGATCGCGCGGATCGTTCCGGACGGCGTCGCTGCCGCGGAACTGTTCTCCGACCCACCGGGCCTGGTGGCCCACCCTCAGGAGGAACCCCTCATCGCCAGAGCGGTCGAGAAGCGTCGCCGCGAGTTCATCGGCGCGCGACATTGTGCGCGTCAGGCGATGAGCCGGCTCGGCGTCGAACCGGCCCCGATCCTCAAGGGCGACAAGGGTGCACCGGTCTGGCCACGCGGAGTGGTCGGCAGTCTCACACACTGCGACGGCTACCGCGGAGCCGTCCTCGGCTACTCGCTGCAGGTCCGTTCGCTCGGGATCGACGCCGAGCCGCACGACCGCCTCCCGGACGGTGTCCTCGACGCCGTCAGTCTCGACGTCGAACGCACATGGCTCGCCTCGGCCACCGACACCGACCTGCATTGGGATCGGGTGCTGTTCTGCGCCAAGGAAGCCACCTACAAGGCGTGGTTCCCGCTCACCGGCCGGTGGCTCGGTTTCGAAGACGCCCACATCACTTTCGAACGCGACGAGTCGGGCGCGACCTCGGGCACATTCCGGTCGAAGCTGCTGGTCCCGGGCGACACCTCGGACGGACCGCCGCTGACCGGTTTCGACGGTCGTTGGCTGGTGGACGACGGCCTGGTGCTCACCGCGATCACGGTGCGCTGACCCTTGACCGAATCCGCCTCCGAAAACCCCGCCCTCACCCGCGCCGGACTGCTCGTCGTCGACAAACCGGCGGGCATGACCAGCCACGATGTCGTCGCTCGGTGTCGAAAACTGATGGGCACCCGCAAGATCGGCCATGCCGGCACCCTCGACCCGATGGCAACCGGGGTTCTGGTGCTCGGCGTCGAACGGGCCACCAAGCTGCTGGGGCTGCTGGCACTGACCACCAAGTCGTACACCGCCACGATTCGCCTCGGTCAGAGCACAGTCACCGATGACGCGGAAGGCGAGGTCCTCGACACCGTTGACGCCTCGACGGTGACCGACGACAGGATCGCCGCGGAAATCGCCGCTCTCACCGGAGAAATCGAACAGGTCCCCGCCAGCGTCAGCGCGATCAAGATCGATGGTAAGCGCGCATACGCGCGGATGCGCGAAGGCGAAGCCGTGGAGATCCCCGCGCGTACGGTCACCGTGTCGCGTTTCGAAACCATTGCTCGCCGCGACCTCGCGGAGGAGGCGTTCGTCGATCTCGATGTCGAGGTCGACTGCTCGTCCGGGACGTACATCCGGGCGCTGGCCCGGGACCTCGGTGTCGCACTGGATGTCGGCGGCCACCTCACTGCACTGCGCCGCACGACGGTGGGCCCGTTCGGGCTCGAGCATGCACGCACCCTCGAGCAGTTGGCGGACGATCCGGTCCCGAGCCTCGACCTCGACGCGGCAATCCTCACGGCATTCCCCACACGCTCCGTGACGGACGACGAGGCCGTGGTGCTCTCGCACGGCCGCTGGCTCGACCCGATCGGAATGCCGGGTGTGTACGCCACGATCGATCCACAAGGGCGAGCAGTGGCGTTGCTCCAGGAGAAGGGTAAGCGGGCGTCATCGGTGTTCGTAGTTCGCCCGTCGAACATCTGAGGACGTTCCGTCGGCGATCGGGTCCGAGACAGGGGCCATGTGAAGCGTGAGTCGTTCGAGGAGTAGCTCGGTGGCGGGCGTCCGTATTTCGGGGTGACCGACGAGGCCGACCATGACACTGGTCTCTGCCTCGTCGGCATCGACGAGCAGGGCCCCACCGCCGGCGGCGAGGCTACGCGGGATGACAAGTAGACCCATCCCCCGTGTGTGCAGGTCCCATGCCATGCCGGGTGTCGAGACCTGGACGGCGATTTCGAGACGGGTCCGGGCTCGCCGCGCCGCCGATTCGAGGGCGTCGCGTGCGCCAGCGCCGGCATCGAGGACCACAAGAGGTTCGCTACTCAGATCGGTGATCGCGACAGTGCGTGTCGTGGCCGGAAGGCCGACCACTATGAGCGGGTCGCGCATCAGTTCCACCCACCGCAGGTGCGTCGGATCGGTGCGCACCACAATCGCGATGTCGAGTGCTCCGTCGGACACCGACTGCACCAGGTCGTTGCTCGACGCGGAGGTGATGACGAGTTCGACACCGGGGAACTCGGATGCGAAGGTCGCCAGAGTGTCGCCCAGTTCAGGGATTTCGGCGCCCGTCACGAGACCCAGTCGTACCCGTCCGCGACGAATCCCTGCAACGTCGTCGACTGCCTGTTGCACGCCGTCGAGTGCGGTAAGTGCGGCCCGCGCCCTCGGTAGAGCCGCCTCGCCCGGATGCGAAAGCCGCACCTGACGGCTCGTGCGGGTGAACAGTCGTTGCCCGAGAATCGATTCGAGTTCTTTGATCCGTGAGCTGATCGTCGATTGCGCGATCCCGAGCCGGTCGGCGGCGGCCCCGAAGGACTCTTCCTCGGCCACGGCGACAAACGCTTGGAGCTTCAATACATCCATCATAATTTTCGATGCTACTGATCGAATCTATCGGTTTGATTAATCGATAAACGACGGAGAGACTGGGATGCACAAGACAAGGAAGGGTGCCATGACGAATCCGGAGACCGGAGTGGCGGACGGATTGCCGTGGCTCGCGGCCGACACGTTGACCATGTCCGTGTTCCACAACGCACTTCGCCGCGACCTCGAGCGATCCGAGATTCTCCTGGGATCTCCCGAGAACCTGTCGCCCCGTCGCAGTCGGCGCCTGGGTCGTCACCTCCAGTGGATGATGCACACACTTCGATGGCATCACGAAGGGGAAGACCATCACCTCTGGCCGCTGCTCCTCGAGCGCGAACCCGGAAGCTCGGCGGTACTCGACGCGATGCAGGCCGAGCACCACGCGATCGACGGGCCGGTGCTTGCCCTCGAAGCTCACGCGCGCGGACTTGTCGCCGGGCGGACGGAGCCTCGCGACGTGATGGACGCAGTGAAGACGCTGGCAAAACCACTGATCGAACATCTCGCACACGAAGAAGACGAGGCCATGGAGATCGTGTCCCGAGTGCTCAGCCACCGGGACTGGAACGACTTCGAGCAACGCGCGTGGATCGACGGGTACACCGTATGGGAATCCGTCCGCTTCGTCGCCTGGATGGTCGACGGTGTCGAGTGGAACAGACCGATCCGTCGGCGGGCAGGGCTGCCGGCTCCGATCTACTGGGCCGTCGTGAAGCCGCTGGCGCTCATTGCTCACGTTCCTGGGCTCAGTATCTGGGCGGGCACACCTGCCGCCCGGGTGAGGAGCCGCGTCGCATGAGACCGATCGTGTTCGGCGGCACCGGACGCCTGCTCGCGAAACATGCGTGGGTTGCCGAACATCGATCCGGGCACGCTCACGTCGTGACGAACCCCGACTCGTAGGCCACGATCACCGCCTGAGTCCGGTCGCGCACACCGAGCTTGGCCAGAATCGCACTGACATGCGATTTGACCGTCTCGGCTCCGACGAACATATGCGTGGCGATTTCGGCGTTCGACATGCCCCGGGTCATCAACCGCAGAACGGTCGACTCCCGTTCGGTGAGCGTCGCACGATCGAGTTGTTCGCGCGCGGGCGCGTTGCTGTGGCCCGCCGCGAGTGTCCGGACAGTAGCGGGATAGAGGAGCGAATCCCCTTCGGCCACTGTGCGGACGGCATTGGCGATCTCGGCGGGGCGGGCACGCTTGAGAAGGAATCCGTTTGCACCCGCACGCAAGGCACGGTAGACGTACTCGTCGTTCTCGAAGGTCGTGACGATCAGGATCTTCGGCGGTGACGGTACGGTCCGCAGGACAAGGCGCGTCGCGTCGATCCCGTCCATCAGCGGCATCCGCACATCCATCGCGATCACCGTCGGCTGCAGTCGCCGGAGAAGCGGGACGACGGCGGCACCGTCTCCGGCCTCGCCCACGACCACGATGTCCGGCTGAGCGTCGAGGATCGCGCGCAGTCCCGCGCGGGCAAGTGGTTCGTCGTCGACGAGGAGCACGGTGATCGTCATGCGTATCACCGCGTTCCGTCGAACGGGAGCGTGACGTGGACCTGCCAGACGCCGTCGGCCGGTCCGGTGACCGCGCGGCCACCGAGAAGTTCCGTGCGTTCGTGGATACCGCGCAACCCGCTCCCACGATCGGTGTGGGACACGCCGACAGGTAGTGCGCTCGTCACCTCCAGTTCGAGCCGATCGGCATCCACCTGTGCTCGGACGAGGACCGGGCCGGGACCGGCATGACGCAACGCGTTGGTCAGCGACTCCTGCACGATGCGGTAGCCCTCTCGAGAGAGAGGCCCGGGCACACGATCGAGAGGGCCGGTGACCACGACGTCGACCTCGGCACCCGCGGATCGTGCGGACTCCACCAGACGATGAGCATCGGCGAGAGCGGGACGCTGACCAGGCCCTGTGGAATCGCGCAGCACGAGGAGGACTCGATCGAGGTCGTCGAGCGCGGCACGGCCGGTTTCTTCGATGGCGCGCAGCGCACGCGCCGTGAACTCGGGATCCTCGGCGGCACGGGCCGCGCCGGCCTGCAGCACCGCCGCGGTGAGGGCATGACCGATCGAATCGTGCAGTTCGCGAGCCAGACGGGTGTGCTCGAGGAGAAGGTCCGTGCGTTCCTCCAAGGCCCGCATCCGATCCGCGGCAGAGGGGCCGAGCAACCAGCGTGCCAGAACGGTGACCAGGGACCCGAGCCCGATAACCGTCGTGAGAATCACCACGACGGGAAGTGGGATCAGCAGCGCGTACCACCACTGCGGTTGCTCGATCCGCACGAGGGCGTCTCCGCTCGGCGCACCTCCGACCGCTGCACCGACGAGATCCGCGCACACGATGATCATCGGTACGCACACGGCGCACAGCACCGCGCTGAGTGCGAGCCTGACCTCGAGCCAGAGCACGGTGCGCCACCGATCGGACCAACTCGCCGACGATGCGGCGCCGATTGACGGCTCGTCAGCACGGGCTCCCTCACCGGGAGTGAGGAAGAGGCGCGCCTGGATTCCTTCTGCGAGCCGCATCGCCGGCACCAACCCCACCGGCACGACGAACAGGGCGAGCATGTACGGCCGGTCGTCGTCGATGAAGATCCACACCGCAGCGAACGCCAACGGCAGACACAGGTGTAGTCCGCGGCTGTAGGTGGCCGGCCGGGCGACCAGCCGGCCGATCTCGCGGATCATGCGTTCATGGTGCCAGTTGCGACGCCGCCGGTGGCTCCCCGAAACGGGGGAGACGAATCCCACCCGTGGGGGGAGATCGCGCGACCGGATCGGATGACGCTGAGTGCATGACCACGATCGAAGTGCACGAGCTCACCAAGGTATACGGATCGACCCGGGCGGTCGACCGCGTGACGTTCTCGGTGCGCCCCGGGGTGGTGACCGGATTCCTCGGTCCCAACGGTGCCGGCAAATCCACCACGATGCGCATGATCCTCGGCCTCGACCGGCCGACCTCCGGCAGTGCCGCGATCGACGGCAAGCCTTTCGCGGAAGCGGAGAAACCGCTGACGCTGGCCGGCTCGCTGCTCGACGCGGACGCCGCGCACCCGGGACGGACCGCACGGAACCACCTGCTGGCGCTCGCAGCGAGTAATCGCATCCCGACAGACCGTGTCGGCGCGGTCCTCGACGAGGTCGGACTGTCCGCTGTCGAGGGTCGGCGAGTCTCGTCCTTCTCTCTCGGAATGCGCCAGCGCCTCGGGATCGCCGCCGCACTACTCGGGGACCCGCTGGTACTGATATTGGACGAGCCGACCAACGGGCTGGACCCGGAGGGGATCATCTGGATCAGAGAAGCGTTGCCGCGGTTCGCACGCGAAGGCCGCAGCGTCCTGGTTTCGAGTCATCTGATGTCCGAAATGGCCTCGTATGCAGATCACCTCCTGGTGCTCGGCGAAGGTCGGATCCTCGCTGATGCTCCCACTGACGAGTTCGTCCGTGCTCATGCCGAATCGTCCGTACGCCTGCGCACTCCGCACGGCACAAGCCCCGCCGAGGTGCTCGCGCATTCCGGTTTCACGGCCGTCGAGGACGAGAGCGGGCGGTGGATGGTCCGCGGTGCCCGGATCGACGAGATCGGAGCGCTGCTCGCCGACGCGGGCATCCCCGTCCTCGAACTCGCAGAGCAACAGGTCTCGCTCGAACAGGCCTACCTTGCTCTGACGTCGTGCGCGACGGCCCACACATCCGGCACGACACACCAGGAGGTCTAGCCATGTCGTATGCACCGGTGCTCCGTTCGGAGTGGATCAAGGTACGGTCCCTGCCGTCACTCGGCGGGGTGCTCACGCTCCTCTTCGTCGTGACGGTGGGATTCTCCTTGGTCGGCAGTGCGACGCTGGGAAAGGAAGAGGCCGGCGAACCCGATTTCGACCCGCTGCTGATCTCCTTCTTCGGTGTCAACTTCGGCCAGGTCGTCGCGATCACCTTCGGTGCCCTCGCTGCGGCTGCACAGTTCAAGAACAACGGGCTGAGGATCTGGCTCGTCGCGGTGCCCCGCCGCGGTGTCTTCTACCTCGCCGGACTGGCCGTGGTCGCGGGACTCACTTTCGTCGTCGGCCTGGCGACGGCACTCGTGTGTTTCGTCGGTGGTCGAATGCTGCTGGGAGAGCACCGGATGTCGTCGATGGACACGGCTGCGGGCCGCGCGATCCTCGGGTGTGCCGTCTATCTGACCTTGATGGCACTGTTCGCGGCGGGCGTGGCAACCCTGTTACGAAATGCCGCAGCCACACTGGGAATTCTCGTCCCGCTCGTGCTGCTGCTGTCGTTCGTGCTCGGTGATGTCGCAGGCAGCAGCGGCGTCGCCGACTATCTGCCCGATCGCGCGGGTCGTCAGGTGCTCGTGCTGGATCCGGTCGGCTCGCCGGGGCCCTGGGCGGGTATGGCCGTGACCGCGGTGTGGGCGGGTGCAGCCGTACTCGCGGGTTGGTGCGGGCTCCGTCGTCGCGACTGCTGACGGGCGGGTCAGACGATCCAGATGGCCTCGGCTGCAGGATTTCCGAGATCCACTGTGGTGCCGTCCGGGCTTCCGATACGCACCGAGACGGTACCGGCGAAGTCGCGGCGTTCGACCACTTCGATGTCGGTGTCGAGAGCGATACCGACCTCGTCGAAGTAGCGCAGCATCGCCGGGTCGGAGTCGGAGATCCGGGCAACACGTCCGCCCTCTCCGTCGCCGAACTCGCTGAGTGCGCGGGCGGGCGGCGCGGGGATCGAGCCTGCCGCCGTGGGGATCGGGTCGCCGTGCGGGTCGCGCTCTGGATGGCCGAGCTTCGCGTCGATCGCGGCGATCATGCGCTCGGAGACGGCATGTTCGAGAACTTCCGCCTCGTCGTGCACCTCGTCCCAGCCGTAGCCGAGCTCGCTGACGAGAAATGTCTCGATGAGGCGGTGCCGGCGCACCATTGCGACGGCGGCGTCGCGGCCGCTGTCGGTGAGCGAGATGGACCCGTAGCGGGCGTGGTCGACCATTCCCTGGTCGGCGAGTCTGCGGACCGCTTCGGACACCGTCGACGCCGAGACGCCGAGGCGCTCGGCGAGCAGCTTCGTCGAGACCTTTTCACCCGACCATTCCTGGACGGTCCAGATGATCTTCAGGTAGTCCTGGGCAACCGACGACAAGGTGTCGGTCACGGTGGAGGGCTCACGACTGTCAGGCACGGGACCAGCTTAGGTAACCTTCAGCCGAGAATCACCTTCTCGGGCCGGTTGCCGGCGCAGTGCAGTGGTCACCAGGCCCTGTCGCGGTGCGAAGAGGTATGCGGCAGCGAACAGAGTGGCCTGAGCGAGGACCACCACGCCGCCGGTCGCCGCGTCGGTGTAGTAGCTCGTATACACCCCGACCACCGAACCGAGTGCGCCGAGCACCGGCGCGATGACCAGCATTCGGGACATCCTGTCGGTCAGCAGATATGCGGTGGCGCCGGGGATGATGAGCATCGCGACCACGAGAATCACGCCGACGGCCTGGATCGCGCTCACGATCGTGATGGCGAGCAGAGCGAGCAGCAGTGCCGAGAGCCTGGCGGGGGAGATGCCGAGCGTGTGTGCCTGGACCCGGTCGAACGCGAACAAGGTCAGATCGCGGCGTTTCGCGGCGAGAACCACGAACACTGCGGCCGCGAGGCCGGAGATCTGCCACACGTCGGATGTCGACAGGCCCAGCAGATTGCCGAACAGCACGTGGTGCAGGTCGATCTGGCTGGGATTCTTCGAGATCAGCACGATACCGAGAGCGAACAGCGTGGTGAAGACCGTTCCGATCGCGGCGTCCTCCTTGATCTTCGTGGTCCCGCGGACCAGCCAGATCAACGCCACCGCGAGACCTGCGAACAACAACGCGCCCAGGGCGAACGGCGCACCTACGAGGTAGGCCAGGACAACCCCGGGAAGTACGGCGTGTGACACGGCGTCGCCCATCAGGGACCATCCGATCAGCACGAGCCAGCAGCTCAGCAGAGCACACACCACGGTCGTGACGACCGCGACGACGAGGGCGCGCTGCATGAATCCGTACTGCAGTGGTTCGAGAATCAGCTCGAGCATCACGACACCTCTTCCGGCGCGGTGCTCGCACCGAACGCGCGCGCAAGATTCTCCGGCCGCAACACCTCATCGGGAGTGTCGTGCAGGACCACCCGCCTCTGTAGCAGGACCGCCTCGTCGCACAGCTGTGACAGGCCCGCGAGGTCGTGGGTGGCGATCAGCAAGGCGTGTCCGTCGGCAGCGAGGTCGCGGAGCACCTCGGTCAGCGCCGCCTGGGTAGTCGTGTCGACGCCGGCGAAAGGTTCGTCGAGGAGCAGCAGCGGTGCGCGCTGCGCGATGGCCCGTGCGACGAACACACGTTTGCGCTGGCCTCCGGACAACTGCCCGATCTGGCGGTGGGCGAGCGCGGTCATGCCGACGCGCTCGAGTGCCTCCGCGACCGCCTCGTGGTCGACGCGACGTGCTCGGCGCATCCATCCCTGGTGCCCGTAGCGCCCGGTCATCACGACGTCGCGTACACCGATCGGGAAGTCCCAGTCGACGCCCTCGGCCTGCGGAACGTATGCCACGGCGCCGGACCGTCGCGCCGCGGTGATTCCGATACCGCCGATGGTGACTTCACCTTCGTCCGGCTTGACCAGACCCATCACGGACTTGAAGAGGGTGGACTTTCCTGAGCCGTTGGTGCCGACGAGCCCGCACACTCTGCCGGGGGCGAGTTCGAGGCTCACCCCGTCGAGTGCGACGACGGTGTCGTATCGGACGGTGACGTGATCCAGGCTCAGTGCAGGGCGGGAGAGGCGGGCACGGTCGGGGTGCGCGGTGCCGGAGAGTGTCACGGGTTCAGTCCTGACGTGATGGTTGCGACATCGTGGCGGAGAAGGTCGAGATAGGTGGGCACCGGGCCGTCGGGTTCGGACAGGGAATCGACGTAGAGGGTGCCTCCGTACGTGGCACCGGTGTCGTCGGCGACCTGCCGCTGTGCCTTGTCGGAGACGGTGGATTCGCAGAACACCGCCGGGATGTCGTTGTCGCGGACGAAATCGACCGTGCGGGCGACCTGTTGCGGAGTGCCCTGCTGGTCGGAGTTGACCGGCCACAGGTAGGCCTCGCGCATTCCGGCGTCGCGCACGAGATAGCCGAATGCGCCTTCGCAGGTGACCAGTGCCCGCTGGTGTTCGGGAACGGTTGCCAGCGTCGTGACGAGTTCGTCGTGTACGGCCTGTAGTTCGGTCCGGTAGGCGGCGGCGTTGGCTGCGAAATCCGCGGCGTGCTCGGGAACGAGCTCGCTCAGCGCGGCCTCGATGTTGTCGACGTAGATCTGCGCGGTCAGCGGTGACATCCACGCGTGGGGGTTGAGCTGTGTCGAGGACGCGTCGCCGATGGGCAGGGGTTCGACACCGTCGGTCAGCACTACGTGTGCGGCGTCCGTGTCGGCGAGGAACTGCTCGAACCAGCGTTCGAGACCGAGTCCGTTGTCGAGGACGAGAGCCGCCTCGGCGGCATGTCTCAGGTCGCCGGGTGTCGGCTCGTAGCCGTGCACTTCGGCGCCGGGTTTCGTGATCGATTCCACCCGGATGTGGTCGCCTGCGACGGTGCGTGTCATATCGGCGAGCACGGTGAAGGTGGTCAACACGAGGGGATCGGTGTCGGTCTGTGCGGTGCCGCATGCGGTGAGTGCGACGAGTGAGGCAGCGACCATGGCAAATTTGGCTGGTCTCATCAAAAAGTTCGGCACACCGAAATTATGCAGAGCACTGTTTCGGATTGTCCACTCGGGCCGAGTCCGAGGGCGAGGATGCCGGTCCGTGCTCGGGGTCGTAGGCTTTCCGATGTGCAGAGATGGCGAGGTCTGGACGAGATACCTGCGGACTGGGGTCGGTGCGTGGTCACGATCGGCGTGTTCGACGGCGTGCATCGAGGTCACCAGCAACTGATCACCCGTGCGGTGAAGTCAGCGAAGGAGCGGGGCATCGCCAGTGTGTTGATGACCTTCGATCCGCACCCGATGGAAGTGGTTCGCCCTGGGAGTCATCCGGCCCAGCTGACCACCTTGGCCCGCCGTGCCGAACTCGCCGAGGGGCTCGGCGTCGACGTGTTCTGCGTGATGCCGTTCACTCCCGAGTTCATGAAGCTCTCGCCCGAGCGCTACGCCCGCGAGATCCTCGTCGAGCGGTTGCACGTCGCCGAGGTCGTGGTGGGGGAGAACTTCACCTTCGGTAAGAAGGCCGCGGGGACTGTGGAGATGCTCCGCACGATCGGCGAACGCTTCGGTTTCGCGGTCGACGGGCAGACGCTGCTTGCCGAACATGCGGTGACGTTCTCGTCGACCTACATCCGGTCGTGCGTCGACGCCGGCGACATGGCCGCCGCCACCGATGCTCTCGGCCGCCCCCATCGTGTGGAAGGTGTCGTCGTGCACGGCGACGGACGCGGCCGGGGGCTGGGGTTCCCCACGGCGAACATCGCACCCCCGATGTATGCGGCCATTCCGGCGGACGGTGTCTACGCCGCATGGTTCACCGTCCTCGATTCAGGATCCCCCGTGGACGGGCTCGAGACCGGTCTGCGCTACTGCGCCGCGGTGTCGGTGGGGACGAACCCCACCTTCTCCGGCCGTAATCGCACGGTCGAGGCATTCGTGCTCGACGAGGAGGCCGACCTCTACGGGCAGCACGTCGCAGTCGACTTCGTCGAGCGGCTTCGAGGTATGGAGAAGTTCGATTCCGTCGAGGCATTGATTTCCGCCATGCATCGCGACGCGGACCGTGCCCGTGACCTCCTGGTGGAAGGCGCGTAGTCCGTTCGGATGAAACCCGCGGTAAGGGGATTGTTTTCGGAATGTAGCCGATCACAATTCGGAGCATGTTGTTTCGTGATTGGAGAGAGGCGCGCCTCTCGTGGGTCGATGCCGGCAATTACTACGGCTCGACGCCCGATCACTCGACGGACTGGTGGTCTTTCGCCGCGTTCACCGAAGACGCCGGTCGAAGGCCGAGCCGTGACGAGATCCGCGCGTATGTCGACGGGCGACTGACACTTCTCGGCACACTTGCGCGTCGAGTCGTGGATGCGCCGGCAGGCCTCGACTATCCCTACTGGGTTCGCACCGACATGTCCGTCGACGCCGTCCTCGCCGTGTACGACGAACCGTGCGACAGCTTCGACCACTGGCTCGATCGGGTGGCGCCGCGCAGCGCCCGCGGACTCGACTCTCGGCGCTGTCCGTGGCGGATCCACGTCTTCCCCGGAGTGCCGGCGCCCGGGGGCGAGCCTGCCACCCTCACGATCGTCGTGGTCCAGGCCAGTCACGCGATGTTGGTGGGAGGGTCGGTGCGGCCGTTGTTCGACGCGTTGTTCGGGTCTGGGGATCGCCCCCTCGTCGTGGACGGACTTCCCCCGGCCGCGCTTCGCCCGCGCCCGGTCGCTGCGGCCGTCCACGGATTCCTGCGAACCGCTGTGCGGTCGGTCCCCGCGGTGATCTCACTGGCGGCGACACGCCGCGCCCTCCGAGCTGCGGCACCGGAGCCGAGGTCGCAGCCGATGCCCGGCCCGGGAACGACACCGGTCATCGACAGGCACGTCCGGATCATCCGGCCCGACCTCGATGCGGTCACGGGGACCCGGACGCGGACTGTAACCGTGCTCGGGCTGACCGCGGTCTCGCTCGCATTGGAGCGGTACCACGCCGAACGCAACGAGCCTGGCCCTGCAGCTGCCGCGCGGGCCGCTGTGCCGGTGGCTCTCGGCCGGGATGCCGCAGCGCTCGGTGTCAACCGGATCGCCGGGGCACTCATCGATCTGCACTTCGATATTCCGGATGCGGAGGAACGGATGGCCGCGATCGCCGAGGATCTGGCGCACGAACGCACGAGAGCTGCATCGCCGGCTGTCGTTGCCGGGCTCGTCCGCAACGGAAGGGAGGCGTCTCCGTTCCATCGTCGAGCGTTGCGCATTCTCGACGATGCGCTCGCCGAAGGGGCCGTGCCGCGGGTCGGAACGGTGGTGAGCAGTGTGAACTGCGGGGCGGACGTGAGCTGGTCGTTGCCGTGGGGCGAATTCCGGTTCACCGCCGGTATCCAGGCGCTTGCGCGGGGTGCAGAGTTCCTGCACACCTTCGTCCGCGCGGGGGATGCATTCGCCGTGACCGTGATGGGTCGTCTGCACGCAGGTGAGCCTGATGGCGCGAGCCGGGTCGATCGCTACGTCGAACTCCTGCGTGAATGCTTCGTCGAGGTGGCTGAGCTCGACGCGGCGGCGGCAGGCGTCGCAGGAGCAAGGACCCGTCCAGTAGGCCGGCAGTGAAGCGCCAGGTGAACATCTGGTAGCGTTGCGCGTCGGTGTGTGCTGCGGTTCGTGGCGGCTGCACCGCCGGGCCCCGGCCCGATCTTCATCACGCGGACATCAGTGATCAGGAGTAGAACAGTGGCATTGACCACCGAGCAGAAGAAGCAGATCCTCGGCGAGTACGGTCTCCACGAGACCGACACCGGTTCGCCGGAGGCGCAGGTGGCGATGCTCACCAAGCGCATCACCGATCTGACCGAGCACCTGAAGCAGCACAAGCACGACCACCACTCCCGCCGCGGCCTGCTGCTGCTGGTCGGTCGTCGTCGCCGTCTGCTCAAGTACGTCGAGAAGGTCGACGTCGCGCGTTACCGCGCGCTCATCCAGCGTCTGGGCCTGCGTCGCTGACGCAGTCCGGAAACGACACGATCTGCATTCGCTGATCTTTTCCGATAGCCAACGGGGTACCCCTTAGACTGGGCCTCGTTGGCTATCGGTGTATGCGCCGCAATGGCCGGCGCAGCGCATCGCCGTCGACGGCGATGATCCGTACGCACCGACGGTGTCGGTCTTCGGTAGTGACTCTCCGGCACGCGACGTGCCGGTGGGTTTCGATCGATGGCCGCCTCCGTGAGATAGGTGCGCAGCCGTGGCCAAGGGGGCCCGGCGCCCGCGCGGGTACGGCGAAGACGAAGAGGGAAGAGAAGATACAAAGATGACCAGCAATTCCGCAGTCGAGACCGACGAAGGCGTCTACGAAGCCGTCGCGACCCTCGACAATGGTGCCTTCGGCACCCGCACCATTCGATTCGAAACCGGTCGGCTCGCCCAGCAGGCCGCCGGCGCCGTCGTCGCCTACCTCGACGACGAGACCATGCTGCTGTCGGCCACCAGCGCCTCGAAGCAGCCCAAGGACCATTTCGACTTCTTCCCGCTGACGGTGGATGTCGAAGAACGTATGTATGCAGCGGGTCGCATTCCCGGCTCGTTCTTCCGTCGTGAAGGCCGGCCCTCGACCGACGCGATCCTCACCTGCCGCCTCATCGACCGGCCGCTGCGTCCGTCGTTCGTCGACGGTCTGCGCAACGAGATCCAGGTTGTCGTCACGGTTCTGAGCCTGAACCCCAACGACCTCTACGACGTCGTCGCGATCAACGCCGCGTCCGCCTCCACCCAGCTCGCGGGCCTGCCGTTCTCCGGTCCCGTCGGTGGTGTGCGCGTCGCGCTCATCACGTCGGAGGAGAACAGGGCCGGCCAGTGGGTGGCGTTCCCGACCGTCGAGCAGCTCGAGAACGCTGTGTTCGACATGGTTGTTGCAGGCCGCATCGTCGGCGGTGGCGACGACCCGGATTCCGCCGATGTCGCCATCATGATGGTCGAGGCGGAAGCCACCGACAACGTGATCGCACTCGTCGAGGGTGGCGCACAGGCTCCCACCGAGACGGTCGTCGCGGAGGGACTCGAAGCCGCGAAGCCGTTCATCGCACGCCTGTGCATCGCACAGCAGCAGCTTGCCACCGCGGCCGCGAAGCCCACAGGTGACTTCCCGCTTTTCCCGCCGTACCAGGACGACGTGTACGCCGCGGTCGAGGCCGCAGCGTCCGCCAAGCTCGCCGAGGCTCTCACGATCGCCGGCAAGCAGGAGCGCGACGACCGCACCGACGAGGTCAAGGTGGAGATCCTCCAGCAGGTCGCTCCGAGCTTCGAAGGCCGTGAGAAGGAGATCGGCGCAGCATTCCGCTCGCTGACCAAGAAGCTCGTGCGTCAGCGGATCCTCCGCGACCAGTTCCGCATCGACGGTCGCGGCATCACGGATATCCGCGCGCTCTCGGCCGAGGTCGCGATCGTGCCGCGTGCACACGGTTCGGCCCTGTTCGAGCGCGGCGAAACCCAGATCATGGGTGTCACCACGCTCGACATGGTGAAGATGGCGCAGCAGGTCGACTCGCTCGGTCCCGAGACGAGCAAGCGCTACATGCACCACTACAACTTCCCGCCGTACTCGACCGGCGAGACCGGTCGTGTCGGTTCGCCGAAGCGTCGCGAGATCGGCCACGGCGCACTCGCCGAGCGGGCCCTCATCCCGGTGCTTCCGAGCCAGGAAGAGTTCCCGTACGCGATCCGTCAGGTGTCCGAGGCGCTGAGCTCCAACGGCTCGACGTCGATGGGTTCGGTGTGTGCGTCGACCCTGTCGCTGCTCAACGCCGGTGTGCCGCTCAAGGCGCCGGTTGCCGGCATCGCAATGGGCCTGGTCTCGGATGAGATCGAGCTCGAGAACGGCACCCGCGAGACCCGGTATGTGGCCCTCACGGACATCCTCGGTGCGGAAGATGCATTCGGCGACATGGACTTCAAGGTCGCCGGCACCAAGGACTTCGTCACCGCGCTGCAGCTCGACACCAAGCTCGACGGCATCCCGTCGCAGGTTCTCGCAGGTGCGCTGTCGCAGGCCCACGATGCCCGCGCCACGATCCTCGAGGTCATGGCCGAAGCGATCGACGCTCCGGACGAGATGAGCCCGTTCGCACCGCGCATCACCACCATCAAGGTCCCCGTGGACAAGATCGGCGAGGTCATCGGCCCCAAGGGCAAGATGATCAACTCGATCACCGAGGAGACCGGCGCCAACATCTCGATCGAAGATGACGGCACCGTCTACGTCGGTGCTGCGGACGGCCCGTCCGCACAGGCCGCGATCGACAAGATCAACGCCATCGCGAACCCGCAGCTGCCGAAGGTCGGCGAGCGCTTCCTGGGCACGGTCGTCAAGACCACCGCCTTCGGTGCGTTCGTGTCGCTCCTTCCGGGACGCGACGGTCTCGTGCACATCAGCAAGCTGGGTAACGGTAAGAGGATTGCCAAGGTCGAAGATGTCGTCAACGTCGGGTCGAAGATCCGCGTCGAGATCGCCGACATCGACAACCGCGGCAAGATCAGCCTGATCCCTGTCGAGGAGGAGGCCGCCGCTGAGCCGGCTGCCGCCGCAGAGGCAGCCACCGAGGCTGCCGACTCCTGATCTCTCCCGCACACGCCCGCGCGTGGTTCTCCCTGAACGGGGAGAACTGCCCGCGGGCGTTGTGATATCCGGACTCCGGAATTATCGACGAAAGTCCCTGTTTCCAGAGGGCTTTCGCTCAATCCGCACCCTAGGCGGTAGATGAGGGCGACAGCCAGGGGCTTTCGTACTCAAGTTCGAATTCACAAACGTCGTCAGTTGTAACGTTTACCCAAATATGCACGCGCCTCCACTCCGGAGTGGTTACCTGAGGGAGTGAACACGGTTGCAGCGACTGGCATCGGGGCACGACCCGGGTTCAATCTGGCACTGGCCACCTGGGTATCTGCCATAAATTTCTGGGCCTGGAACATGATCGGCCCTCTATCCACCACGTATGCGGGCGACATGTCGCTCAGTAGCAGCGAGGCGTCGATGCTCGTCGCGACGCCGATCCTCGTGGGCTCGCTCGGGCGAATTGCAGTCGGGCCCCTCACCGACCGGTACGGCGGCCGGTTCATGTTCATCCTCGTCACCGTCGCCTCGATCGTCCCGGTGCTCGCGGTCGGATTCGCGGGTGAGGCGGGCTCCTATCCGCTGCTCCTGGTATTCGGATTCTTCCTCGGCATCGCGGGCACGATCTTCGCGGTCGGAATTCCGTTCGCGAACAGCTGGTACGACGCGTCCCGCCGAGGTTTCGCCACGGGAGTGTTCGGCGCCGGCATGGTCGGTACCGCTCTGTCTGCGTTCTTCACCCCGCGCTTCGTCGGCTGGTTCGGGACGATCGCCACCCACGTGATCATCGCGATCGCACTCGCACTCACGGCCGTCCTGTGTGTCGTCGCGATGAAGAACTCGCCGACCTTCACCCCGAACACCGACAAGGTGACCCCGAAGCTTATTGCGGCCTGCAAGCTGCGAGTGACATGGGAGATGTCGTTCCTCTACGCCATCGTGTTCGGCGGGTTCGTGGCATTCAGCAACTACCTGCCCACGTACATCAAGACGATCTACGACTTCTCGGCAGTCGACGCGGGGACGAGGACGGCCGGATTCGCGGTCGCCGCGGTCATCGCCCGCCCCATCGGCGGTGCACTCTCCGACCGGATCCCACCGAAATACGTTGTGCTGACGTCACTCGCAGGTACCGCTGTCACGGCGTTCATCGCCACCCTGAAGCCTCCACCGGACGTCTGGTCGGCCACCGACTTCATCGCGATGGCGATCTTCCTGGGCATCGGGACCGGCGGCGTGTTCGCGTGGGTCGCGCGGCGGTCGCCCGCGAAGTCGGTCGGTAGCGTTACCGGAATTGTCGCTGCTGCAGGTGGTTTGGGTGGTTACTTCCCGCCGCTGGTGATGGGCGCGACATACGACCCGGTCGACAACGACTACACGGTCGGTCTGCTGTTGCTCGTCGCGACAGCGCTGATCGCGCTGGCCTACACCGCACTCAAACTGAAGACACGTGAACCGGCAACCGATACGGCAGCCGGTACACCGCAGCCGCAGGAGGAATCGAAGTGACCACAGAGAAGAGCGGTACGGGCGGAGCGCTCGAGGAACTCCTCGTTCGCAGCGGTCGGTTCTTCACTCCTGGACAGGATTCCGACGACGGTCGTACCGTCACCCGCCAGGGCGGCCGTGAAGGCGACGTGTTCTACCGCGACCGCTGGAGCCACGACAAGGTGGTTCGATCCACGCACGGCGTCAATTGCACGGGGTCGTGTTCGTGGAAGATCTATGTCAAGGACGGGATCATCACCTGGGAGACACAGGAGACCGACTATCCGTCGGTGGGTCCCGACCGTCCTGAATACGAACCGCGAGGGTGCCCCCGAGGGGCCGCGTTCTCGTGGTACACGTACTCGCCGACCCGGGTGCGGTATCCGTACGCACGGGGTGTGCTCGTCGAGATGTACCGCGAGGCCAGACAACGCCTCGGCGACCCGGTGCTCGCCTGGGCCGACATCCAGAACGACCCCGAGCGGCGCGCCCGCTATCAACGGGCCCGCGGCAAAGGCGGTCTGGTCCGCGTGACGTGGACCGAGGCCACCGAGATGATCGCGGCCGCGCACGTGCACACGATCAAGGAGTACGGTCCCGACCGCGTCTCGGGATTCTCGCCGATCCCGGCGATGTCGATGGTGTCGTTCGCGGCCGGTTCGCGATTCATCGAGTTGCTCGGTGGCGTCATGACCTCGTTCTACGACTGGTACGCCGACCTTCCCGTCGCATCCCCGCAGGTGTTCGGTGATCAGACGGATGTGCCCGAGTCCGGTGACTGGTGGGACGCCGCGTATCTGATGATGTGGGGCTCGAATGTCCCCGTCACGAGGACACCCGACGCACACTGGATGGCAGAGGTCCGCTATCGGGGCACGAAGGTCGTCTCGATCAGTCCCGATTACGCCGACAACACCAAGTTCGCCGACGAATGGATGCCGTGTGCCGCCGGCACCGACGGAGCCCTCGCGATGTCGATGGGCCACGTGCTGCTCAATGAGTTCTACGTACAGCAGCGGGTCCCGTTCTTCGTCGACTACGTGCGGCAGTACACGGATCTGCCGTTCCTGGTGAAGCTGGAAGAGCGCGACGGCAGACTCGTGCCGGGTAAGAACCTCACCGCGGCCGACCTCGGCCACGATGTGGAGAATGCCGCGTTCAAGCCGGTGCTGCTCGACGGTGCCACCGACACCGTCGTGGCGCCGAACGGCTCGCTCGGACACCGATACGGCGACGACGGCGTCGGAAAATGGAACCTGGATCTCGGCGATCTCGTACCGACGTTGACGGTTGCTCCGGTCGGTGGCGCAACCGGCGAGAGCGCGGCGGTGCATCTGCCCAGTTTCGATTCGATCGATGGTCACGGTGAGAGCATCGAGCGTGGAGTCCCGGTACGCCGCGTCGGTGACCACCTGGTGTGCACCGTGTTCGACCTGATGCTCGCTCAGTACGGCGTGAACCGGCCGGTCCTGAACCTGCCGGGGCAGTGGCCCACCGGATACGACGATGCGAACTCGCCCTACACGCCGGCGTGGCAGGAATCGATCACCGGAGTGTCGGCGGGACAGGCCATCCGGATCGCGAAGGAATTCGCCCGCAATGCCGAGGAATCGGGCGGCCGCTCGATGATCATCATGGGTGCGGGCATCTGCCAGTGGTTCCACGGCGACGCCACCTATCGCGCTGTGCTGGCGTTGCTGCTGCTCACCGGATCGATGGGCCGGAACGGCGGCGGCTGGGCGCATTACGTGGGTCAGGAGAAGTGCCGTCCTGTGACCGGGTGGGCCGCGATGGCGATGGGCACCGACTGGAGTCGGCCGCCGCGACAGATGGCCGGTACCTCGTACTGGTACGTGCACACTGATCAGTGGCGCTACGACGGATACCGCGCCGACGCCCTGGCCAGCCCGCTCGGGCGCGGTCGATTCCGCGACAAGCACACGATGGATGTGATGGCCTCGGCCGTCGCGATGGGATGGACCCCGTTCTATCCGCAGTTCGAGCGGAACAGTCTCGACGTCGCAGACGAGGCACGTGCCGCCGGCAAGGAGATCCCCGCGTACGTCGCGGAGCAACTGGCGAGCGGTGACCTCCCACTGTCGGTGACCGATCCCGACAATCCGAAGAACTGGCCGCGGGTGTTGAGCGTGTGGCGTTCGAATCTGCTCGGGTCCTCGAGCAAGGGCAACGAGTACTTCCTGCAGCACTTGCTCGGAACAGACTCGAACCTGCAGGGCGAGCAGACCACCGACGGTCTGCGGCCGAGCGAGGTGACGTGGCCCGACACCGTGCCGGAGGGCAAGCTCGACATGCTGATGTCGATCGACTTCCGCATGACCTCCACCACGCTGTTCTCGGATGTCGTACTGCCTGCCGCGACGTGGTACGAGAAGGGCGACCTGTCGAGCACCGATATGCATCCCTACATCCACGCGTTCAGTCCCGCGATCGACCCGCCCTGGGAAACCCGTTCGGACTACGATGCATTCGGTGCCATCGCGAAGGCGTTCAGTGCGCAGGCACGCACGCATCTGGGTACCCGCACCGACGTCGTGATGGGTACGCTCCAGCACGACACCCCGGGAGCGATGGCCTTCCCGTCCGGCATCGAGAACGATTGGCGCAAGACCGGTGAGGTTCCGGTCCCGGGGAAGACGATGGGTCCGCTCGTGGTCGTCGAGCGTGACTACGCCGCCATCGCCGACAAGTGGTCGACGCTCGGGCCGCTCGTGGACAATCTCGGACTGACCACCAAGGGCGTGACCACCCATCCCACCGAGGAGGTCGCCGAACTCGCCGCGAAGTTCGGAGTGATGAACACCGGTGCCGGTGCGGGCCGCCCGGCGGTCACCACTGCCGAGCGGATGGCCGACGTGATCCTGTCGCTGTCCGGAACCTCCAACGGCCGGCTGGCCGTGGAAGGATTCCGCGAACTCGAGAGACGCACAGGTCGGCGTCTCGTTCATCTGGCCGAGGGCAGCGAAGAGCGCCGGATCACCTACGCCGACACTCAGGCCAGACCGGTCCCGGTAATCACCAGCCCCGAATGGTCCGGCAGTGAGACCGGTGGCCGGCGTTACGCCCCGTTCACGGTGAACATCGAGGAACTCAAACCGTTCCACACCCTCACCGGTCGCATGCACTTCTATCTCGACCACGATTGGATCGAAGAGGTCGGAGAACAGTTACCCACCTACCGGCCGCCGCTGGACATGTCGAGACTGTTCGGCGAGTCCGCACTCGGAACGACCGACGGAGTCGGTCTGACCGTGCGGTATCTGACGCCGCATTCCAAATGGTCGATCCATTCCGAGTACCAGGACAACCTCTTCATGCTGTCGCTCTCGCGTGGTGGACCGACGATGTGGATGAGCCCCGCCGATGCGGCGAAGATCGCGGTCCGGGACAACGATTGGGTCGAGGCTGTCAACCGCAACGGTGTGGTGGTGTGCCGCGCGGTCGTCTCGCACCGCATGCCCGAAGGGGTCGTGTACGTCTACCACGCACAGGAGCGCACGATCGACGTGCCGCTGACCGAAACCACCGGCAAGCGCGGCGGTATCCACAACTCGATCACGAGAATCCTGATCAAACCGACGCACATGGCGGGCGGGTACGCGCAGACGTCATACGCATTCAACTATCTCGGACCCACCGGAAATCAGCGTGACGAAGTGACGGTGGTCCGCCGCCGCAGCCAGGAGGTGACGTACTGATGAAGGTCATGGCGCAGATGGCGATGGTGATGAACCTCGACAAGTGCATCGGATGCCACACGTGTTCGGTGACCTGCAAGCAGGCCTGGACCAACCGCTCGGGTACCGAGTACGTGTGGTTCAACAACGTCGAAACCAGACCCGGACAGGGGTATCCGCGCAGGTACGAGGATCAGGAGAAGTGGCGAGGTGGCTGGGTCCGCGACAAGAAGGGCCGACTGCGTCTGCGCGACGGCGGGCGCATCCACAAGCTGACCCGGATCTTCTCGAACCCGAAGATGCCGTCGATCGACGACTACTACGAGCCGTGGACCTACGACTACGAGAACCTCACCACAGCGCCGCTCGGCAACGAGATCCCGGTTGCGCCGCCCCGCAGCCTCATCAGCGGCAAACCGATGAAGGTGGAGTGGTCGGCGAACTGGGACGACGACCTCGGCGGTTCCCCCGAGATCGTGCCGGAGGACCCGATCCTGCAGAAGGTCAACGAGGAGGTCAAACTCCAGCTCGAAGAGACCTTCATGTTCTACCTCCCACGGATCTGTGAGCACTGCCTGAATCCGTCGTGCGTGGCCTCGTGCCCGTCGGGCGCCATCTACAAGCGCAGCGAGGACGGCATAGTTCTCGTCGACCAGGATCGTTGCCGAGGCTGGCGGATGTGTGTGTCGGGCTGCCCGTACAAGAAGGTGTATTTCAACCACAAGACGGGCAAGGCCGAGAAGTGCACGTTCTGCTACCCGCGGATCGAGGTCGGGTTGCCGACGGTGTGCGCGGAGACCTGCGTCGGCCGGCTCCGGTACATCGGGCTCGTGCTCTACGACGTCGACAAGGTGCTCGACGCCGCGTCCGTCGAGGACGACAAGGATCTGTACGAGGCGCAGCGGCAGCTCATCCTGGACCCGAACGACCCGGACGTCATCGCCGGTGCACGGGCCGAAGGGATTTCCGACGAGTGGATCACCGCAGCACAACGGTCGCCGATCCACGCACTGATCAACAAGTACAAAGTGGCGTTGCCGCTGCATCCGGAATACCGGACCATGCCGATGGTCTGGTACATCCCACCGCTGTCGCCCGTCGTCGACGCCGTCAGCCGCGACGGCCACGACGGCGAGGACCTCGGAAACCTGTTCGGTGCACTCGAATCACTACGCATCCCCATCCGTTACCTCGCGGAACTGTTCACCGCAGGCGACACAGGCGTGGTCGAAAGTGTCCTGCACCGGCTCGCTGCGATGCGCTCGTACATGCGTGATGTCAACCTCGGCCGCGATACCCAGCCGCACATTCCACAGGCGGTGGGCATGACCGAGGAAGACATGTACGAGATGTACCGGTTGCTCGCGCTCGCCAAATACGACGAGCGGTACGTCATCCCGACCGCGTACGCGGCCGAGGGGCACAAGCTCGAGGAGACCGCCACCGACTGCGCGTTGTCGTTCGACGGCGGACCCGGCATGTACGAATCGGGTCCGTTCGGCGAGTCCAGCGGCGGGCCGGTTCCCGTTGCCGTCGAGACGTTCCATGCGCTCAAACAACGGCAGACGTCGGAAGAGATGGGGGCGAACGCGAGTAACCCCTCCCGAGTGAATTTGCTGAACTGGGATGGAAAAGGTGTTCCCGCAGGCATATTCCCGCAGAATCGCAGCGACGATGTGGAGGAGAACCGATGAAGCTGCTTCGCCGACCGACGCGACGCGACCTCGTGTCGGTGAGGTTGCAGCACCGCGCGATCAGGCAGGCAGCATCGCTGCTGCTCGCGTATCCCGATGAACGGACACCGTCGAGACTCGTCACCGTCGACGCTCTGCTCGAGCACGTCACCGGACCCGAACGCGAGGCATTGGAGCGCACCGTGTCGTACCTCCGCGAGACCGAACCCCTCGTGGCGGCACGCGAGTACGTCGAGACGTTCGACATGCGCCGCCGCTCGACGATGTACCTGACCTACTGGACCGGCGGCGACACACGCAACCGCGGGACCGAGATCCACGCGTTCGCACGTGCCTACCGTGATGCGGGAGTCGCGCCACCTGCCGGGGAGGCCCCCGACCACCTGCCTGTGGTGCTCGAGTTCGCTGCGACGGTCGATCCCGAAGTGGGGCAGCAGTTGCTCGCCGCGCATCGGGCGCCTCTGGACGTGCTGCAGACCGCGCTCGTCGAATGCGGCTCTCCGTATGCCGACCCCGTGACCGCGGTGTGTGCCACGCTCCCGCCGGTCACGGACCAGGAGGTGCAGCGAGCACGGCACCTGGCGGAGGCGGGGCCGCCCGCCGAGGCGATCGGACTGCAGCCCTTCACCCTCACCGTGCCGCCGCGCAGCGACGGCAGTTCCGCTCGAGAAGCTCGAGAAGGAGGTCGGCCGGCATGAGCGCAGGCGAGATCTACTGGGACATCGTGCCGTACGTGGCCCTCGTCGCACTGATCGTCGGCACGTGGTGGCGATACCGATACGACAAGTTCGGGTGGACGACCCGCTCGTCGCAGTTGTACGAGAACCGGTTGTTGCGGATCGGCAGTCCGTTGTTCCACTTCGGCATGCTCGTGGTGATCCTCGGACATTTCATCGGTCTGGTGATCCCGGAGTCCTGGACGGAAGCCGTCGGCATCAGCGAACACATGTACCACTGGGGCGCGGCGGTTCCGGGCATCATCGCGGGTGTCGCGACGCTGCTCGGCGTGGCTCTGCTGGTCTACCGTCGGCGCACCAGGGGTCCCGTGTTCAGCGCGACCACTCTCAACGACAAAGTCATGTATGTCGTGCTGGTCGCCGCGATCGTCGCCGGGCTCGGCACGACGATGATCGGCGCCGTCGAGGCCAACGAAGCGCACAATTACCGCGAGACGGTGTCCCCGTGGTTCCGGTCGATCTGGATTCTGCAGCCCCGGGGCGACCTGATGGCAGAGGCACCACTCTCGTTCCACATCCATGTGACGGTGGCGCTGGTGTTGTTCGCGATCTGGCCGTTCACGCGACTCGTCCACGCTTTCAGTGCGCCCATCGCATACCTGTTCCGCCCGTACATCGTGTACCGCGGACGCGACGATGCCGCGAAGGGACAGCTCGTCGGATCGCAACCTCGACGCCGAGGTTGGTGACGAGAACACAGCGGTCGGTGACGTGGAGGCACAGGTAGTCGCGTGTAGTGTGTGGTGTTCCGTGCCTTGAACACAGCTCTCACCACAGACGAATCACCGACAGCGCAGGACCGTAGAACAGCCCATGGCAACAACCTTCGATTCCCTTTCACTCGACACCCCGTCGGCAGTCGCCGACACCGGCGTACGGCGCACCGTGCTTCCCGGCGGCGTGCGTGTGGTCACCGAACATGTGCCGGGTGTGCGATCGGCAGCGGTGGGTGTGTGGGTGGGTGTCGGCTCCCGCGATGAGCAACCCTCGGTTGCAGGAGCTGCGCATTTTCTCGAGCATCTGCTGTTCAAGGCGACCCCCACCCGATCCGCCCTCGACATTGCAGAACTCGTCGACGGGATCGGCGGTGAGCTCAACGCGTTCACCAGCAAGGAACACACCTGCTTCTACGCGCATGTACTCGACGACGACCTTCCGATCGCCGTAGATGTTGTCGCGGACGTGGTGTTGCGCGGCAAGTGCCGCAGCACCGACGTCGACCTCGAGCGCCAGGTGGTGCTCGAAGAAATCGCCATCCGCGACGACGACCCCGAGGATCTCCTCGGCGACGCCCTGCTGACCGCGCTCTACGGTGATCATCCGGTCGGCCGTCCGATCGTCGGGTCGACGGAATCGATCGAGTCGATGACCCGCAACCAACTGCACTCGTTCCACGTGCGTCGGTACACACCGCAGCGGATGGTGGTGGCGGTGGCAGGCAACGTCGATCATGCTCACACGGTCGAACTTGTCCGCCGCGCGTTCGCCGGCCACCTCGACGAGTCCGCCCACGCGGCACCGCGCCGCGAAGGGACGTTGCGGTTGCGCACCGCACCCACCTTGAGCATCACCGATCAGGACAACGAGCAAGCGCACTTCAGCCTCGGCGTCCGCGCATTCGGCCGGCATGACCCCAGGCGGTGGGCTCTGTCGGTCCTCAACACCGCAATCGGCGGCGGCTTGAGCTCGCGGCTGTTCCAGGAAGTGCGTGAGAAGCGCGGGCTCGCGTACTCCGTCTACTCGGGCGTCGACACGTTCGCCGACACCGGTGCGTTCTCGACCTACGTCGGATGTCAGCCCGAGAACCTCGGTGACGTCGCCACGGTGGTGCGTGAAGTCCTCACTGATGTGGCAGAACACGGCATCACCGACGCGGAGTGTGCGCGCGCGAAGGGATCGCTGCGTGGCGGACTCGTCCTCGGACTCGAGGACACCGGAGCCCGTATGCACAGGATCGGCCGCAGCGAACTGAGCTACGGGCGGCACTGGGGGATCACGGAGACCCTCGAGCGCATCGCGACCGTCACCACCGAGCAGGTGCGTGAAGTGGCCGGCGAACTGCTCCACCGCCCCTGTGCGGCGGCAGTCGTCGGACCTTACCGGCGGGCACGCGACCTCCCCGCGTCCGTGCGCGGGATCGTGGCCTGAGACCGCGCCTCCTCCCGCCGACCTGATGATCACGCCCGTTGCGTAGGCTTTCCCGAGAGTACGGCGACGGGAAGGACGTGGATCGGTGGCGGACAAGGCAGCTCTTCGGGTAGGGGTCCTCGGAGCGAAGGGCAAGGTGGGTCAGGCCATCTGCGACGCAGTCGATGCAGCAGCCGACCTCGAACTGGCCGCGGCAGTCGACAAGGGCGACGGCCTCGACGCATTCGTGTCGTCCGGAACCCAGGTCGTGGTGGACTTCACCCACCCCGACGTCGTGATGGGCAATCTGCAGTTCCTGATCGAGAACGGCATCCACGCCGTTGTCGGAACCACCGGATTCGACGACGCGCGCCTCGAGCAGGTCCGGGGATGGCTCGCCGCGAAACCCGAGATCGGCGTGCTCATCGCACCCAACTTTGCGATCGGTGCCGTGCTGTCCATGCGATTCGCGCAGGCCGCCGCGCGCTTCTTCGATTCCGTGGAGGTCATCGAACTCCACCACCCGAACAAGGCCGACGCGCCGTCGGGCACGGCATACCGCACAGCGCGGTTGATCGCCGAGGCCCGCGCCGCGGCCGGGGTGGGTCGCAGCCCCGACGCCACCAGCACCGAACTCGACGGCGCACGTGGCGCGGACGTCGACGGCGTGCGGGTGCATTCGGTGCGCGTGGCAGGCCTGGTCGCGCACCAGGAAGTACTCCTCGGCACGCAGGGTGAGACGCTCACGATCCGGCACGACTCGATCGATCGGTCGTCGTTCGCCCCCGGTGTTCTCCTCGGCGTCCGCGAGATCGGCTCGCGTCCCGGGCTGACCGTGGGAATCGACCCACTGCTCGACCTGTGAGTTCCCCAGCGTCCACCGGTCGCGATGTCGCGAAGGTGGTCATCGCGATCGCTTTCATCGTCGGGGCACTCGCGTTCTACTTCGTGAGACTGGGACACACCGGGATCTCGCTGATCACGAGCGGCGAAGCGGTGTCGATCGTGTTCGGAATCGGCGTGTTCCTGCTCCCACTGGTGGGTGTGTGGATCGTGTACGCGACTCTGCGTGCGGGGCTGGACCATCAGCGACTATCCCGTCGCATCCACGAAGAGGGCCTCGACCTCGACGTCAGCGACCTTCCGCGAATGGCGTCGGGTCGTATCGAGCGTGACGCCGCGGACGAGCTGTTCCAGTCGGTGAAAGCCGAGTGGGAGGCCGACCCCGACAACTGGCGCAACTCGTATCGCCTCGCCCGTGCCTACGATTTCGCGGGCGACCGCAGCCGGGCGCGAGAGACGATGAAACGCGCCGTGGCCTTGGAGAAGTCCGAGCGCGACGGCGAGGGGTAGCCGCTCGTCGCAGTCCGTGGGAATGCGTACTCTGCGGGCATGACCGAGGAGAGCTTTCGTACCCTGCTCGTGGTGCACCACACCCCGTCGCCGTTCATGCAGGCGATGTTCGAAGCCGTGCTGGCGGGCGCCACCGATCCCGAGATCGAAGGTGTGAAAGTGGTCCGGCGGCCGGCACTCACGGTCTCACCGACCGACATGCTCGAGGCGGACGGTTATCTGCTCGGGACACCCGCCAACCTCGGGTACATCAGCGGTGCACTCAAGCACGCGTTCGACGTCTGCTACTACCCGTGCCTCGATTCGACGCGGGGCCGACCCTACGGGTTGTACCTCCACGGCAACGAGGGCACCGAAGGTGCCGAGCGCGCCGTCGACACCATCACCACGGGGCTCGGGTGGGTGAAGGCCGCCGACTACGTCGTCGTGTCGGGTAAACCGAGCAAGAGCGATCTCGAGGCCTGCTGGGAACTCGGCGCGACCGTCGCGGCCCAGCTGATGGACTGAGCGCGACGGTCGCGCTCGCTAGACGAAGTTCGTCTCCACGAACTTCGTCAGGCCCTTGCCCGCGGTCTCGATCGCTGTCTTCTCCGCGCGGCGCACCAAGAAGCCGGGCACCGGGATCTTCGGGTCGATCGCGAGGCTGAAGTCGACCTTGGTTCCCTTGTCCGATGCGGTGAGCGTGTACGAGCCGTCCTGCACGTTCTGCTGGGCGCTCTCCACGAGGGTCCACGACATCGATTCGTCGCCGTTCCACGAATAGTCGACGACCTGCTCGTCGGTGATGCCGATGATCGAGACGGTCATCCGCACGCGGTGAGGCCTGCCGTCGGGGTGAGTGCTCTCGACCGTCACGGACTTGTGCGTCGACGACCATTCGGGCAGGCGATCGACTGCGGCGATCCCCGCCATCACCTGTTCCGGTGTCGCCTTGATCTCGAAGCTTCTGGTGCTGCTGACGGCCATGACTACTCCACCCCTCGGGTCCGCACCCTTCGCGAACTGCGCCTTCACGTGCGACGGCAATCTACCGCACGGACACGCGGAAGGAGTGGTCAGTCGGTATGTCGTTCGTCGGTACCGCCGATGGTGTCGTCGTTGCCGGCATCACCGGTCTCGGCGGGTGTGGGCTTCTCGGTATCGACCCCTGCGTCGGCATCGGCTCGGGTCTCGGGTGCCGGGGGCGTGGTCGGCTTCGAGGTGGGCCAACGCCATTCGTCGGCGCGGCGCTGGTAGCGCATCTGCTCGCGCAACGCGCCCTGGACCGCCTGCCCCACCCACGAATTGAGCGAGACTCCGCTCTGTGCGGCGGCCTCCTCTGCGCGGGTCTTGATCTGCTCGACGAGTCGCAGTGTGACGCGGCTGATATCGCCGGTCATCTCCTCGAAGGTCGGGGGAGTGTCGTCGACTTCGGGTGCCGGGCCGTTGTGAACCTCGACGACGGCCTCGGTTCCCTCGAGGCGGACGGTGACCCTGCGGTCGCCGAGCTGCTCGGACACCTCTGATGCGAGGTCGGACAGTGCGCTCAGGACGGCGAGCCGGGTGGGCGCGGCAATGGCTGTGGCGACGGCTGCGGCGGTGCGTCGTGTCTGCTCGTCGCCCAACTCTGCCGCGGTTCGTACGGAGTCGGTGATGGCGTCGGTATAGGCATCGATGTTCATGACGTCAGTGTGACGTCATCGATGATGTCAGTCAACTGTCATTTCTGATGTCATGCGGGTCCATCGAATGATCGGGCGTTAAGGTCGTGCAGAAGTACCGTGCGGAAACGCGGAGGGGAGACGAGCATGGCGCCGGAACCGATCGGACTGCAGGTCAGGCTCATCGCCAAGACAGAATTCCTGCCTCCCGAAGACGTACCCTGGGACACCGATGCGGACGGTGGGGAAGCGCTCGTCGAATTCGCAGGTCGCGCGTGCTATCAGAGTTGGGCCAAGCCGAATCCTCGGACCGCGACCAACGGCGGATACCTCAAGCACCTTCTCGCGGTCGGTCACGATTCGGTACTGGAACACGCGACCGTCACCTTCTACATCACCGGAATCTCGCGGTCGTGCACACACGAACTGATCCGGCATCGGCACTTCTCCTTCTCGCAGCTGTCGCAACGCTTCGTCCCAGGTGGGGACGCTCCCGTCGTGATTCCCCCGGCTATCGAGGGCGATGAAGGGCTCGAGGACTTGTTCTTTCGTGCCGTCGAACGCAGTCGCGATGCGTACGTCGAGCTCATCGACGCGCTCGACGAGAAACTGGAGCACCTCCCGCCCGGGCCGCTGCGTGCCAAGCAGGTTCGTGAAGCCGCGAGAGGGGTCCTGCCGAACGCCACCGAGACCCGGATCGTGGTGACCGGCAACTACCGGTCGTGGCGGCATTTCGTCGCGATGCGCGCGACCGAGCATGCTGATGTCGAGATCAGGAGGCTCGCCGTCGAATGTCTGCGGCAGCTTACCGACGCGGCACCGAACGCCTTCTGCGACTTCACGATCAACACACTGGCCGACGGCACGGAGGTAGCCTCGGGAGGCTTCCAGATCGACGGCTGAGAGCGCAGTCGGTTCGGGTCGTACGCGAGCCGTGTTCCGGGTGGGAGTGTCCACGCGGTAGCCTTCTGACCATGACCAACGGTGATTCCGCAACTGCTGTCGAGCTTCCGTTCGGCACCATCGCAACAGCGATGGTGACCCCGTTCACTGCCGAGGGCAAGCTCGATGTCGATGCGGGTGTGCGCCTCGCGACCTATCTGGTCGACGGTGGCTGTGACGCGCTGGTTCTCGCCGGTACCACCGGCGAATCGCCCACCACCACCGAGAACGAGAAGATCGAACTGATGCGGGCAGTGCTCGCCGCAGTCGGCGACCGCGCAAAGATCATCGCCGGCGCCGGAAGCAACGACACCGCTCACAGTGCCGAGCTGGCCCGCGATGCCGCTCGGGCCGGGGCTCACGGCCTGCTCGTGGTGACCCCCTACTACTCGCGTCCGCCGCAGGCCGGTCTCTACGCACACTTCGTCGCTGTGGCCGATGCCACCGATCTTCCGGTCATGATCTACGACATTCCGCCGCGCTCTGTCGTCCCGGTCGAGACGGACACCCTGCGACTTCTTGCAGAGCATCCCCGCATCGTCGCGGTCAAAGACGCCAAGGGCGACCTCAATGCCGGCGCGGAACTGATCGGCACCACCGACCTGAAATTCTATTCGGGAGATGACCCACTGAATTTGCCATGGCTGTCCGTCGGCGCGGTGGGCTTCGTGAGCGTCATCGGCCACCTGGTACCCGGACGCCTGCGTGAACTGCACACCGCATTCGTCGCCGGCGACCTCGAACTCGCACGGAAGATCAACCTGTCGTTGATTCCCATCTACCGCGCGGTCGCGCGACTCGGTGGGGTGAGCGCGTCCAAGGCCGGTCTGCGCCTGATGGGCATCGATGTGGGGGAACCTCGACTGCCACAGGTTGCGCCGGTGACCGCCCAGATCGATGCGCTGGCCGCAGATCTGCATGCAGCGGGGGTGCTGTGATGAGCCGTCCCAACCGTGGTCGTGGTCGCGTCACCCGTAATGCCGGCCCGCCGACCTCCAAGCCGACCCGCCGCGTTGCCCAGACCTCCGCCGCCACGAGGCGCCCCGACCCCCGGCCCGCGACAGACCCCACTGCGCGTCTCGGAACGCCGCCGAAGGCACCGAAGTCCGGGCTGCGAGTTGTCGCTCTCGGTGGCATCGGCGAAATCGGCCGAAACATGACGGTGTTCGAACATCAGGGTCGTTTGCTCATCGTCGACTGCGGTGTGCTCTTCCCTGAGGACCAGCAGCCCGGCGTCGACCTCATCCTCCCCGACTTCCGGTACATCGAGAACCGGATGGACGACATCGAAGCGGTAATCCTGACCCACGGTCACGAGGATCACATCGGTGCGTTGCCCTTCCTGCTGCGCCTCCGCCCGGACATCCCGGTCGTCGGCTCGAAATTCACTCTCGCGCTGGTCTCCGCGAAGTGCCGCGAGCATCGGCTTCGCCCGAACCTCCTCGAGGTGACCGAGGGGGAGCGAACCACTCACGGCCCGTTCCAGTGCGAGTACTTCGCTGTGAACCACTCGATTCCGGATGCCCTCGCCGTTGCGATCCGCACCACGGCCGGAGTCGTGCTCCACACCGGCGACATCAAACTCGACCAATTGCCGCTGGACAACCGCCTCACCGACCTCGCGGGATTCTCGCGCCTCGGCGACGAGGGCGTCGACTTGTTCCTTGTCGACTCCACCAACGCGGAGGTTCCCGGGTTCGTCACCCCGGAACGAGAGATCGGCGGCGTGCTCGACAACGTCATCGGCAAAGCGAAGAACCGCGTCATCGTCGCGTCGTTCGCGAGCCATGTGCACCGCATCCAGCAGGTCGTCGACGTTGCGCATCGTTACAACAGGCGCGTGGCATTCGTCGGCCGCTCCATGGTCCGCAACATGCAGATCGCCCAGGACCTCGGGTACCTCCACGTGCCGGACGGCCTCGAGGTCAACATCGACACTGCGGCGTCGCTGCCCGACGACCGGGTCGTGCTCGTGTCGACGGGCTCGCAAGGTGAGCCGCTCTCGGCGCTCTCGCGCATGGCCCGTGGTGAGCACCGTCAGATCAATGTCAAGGCCGACGATCTCGTAGTGCTCGCGTCATCCCTGATTCCGGGCAACGAGAACTCGGTGTTCGCGGTGGTCAACGGGCTCGCCAAGCGTGGGGCCACAGTCGTCACGCAACAGAACGCGAAGGTGCACGTCTCCGGGCACGCCTCGGCCGGTGAATTGCTGTACCTGTACAACGCAGTCCGCCCCACCAATGCGATGCCGGTGCACGGCGAGTGGCGTCACCTCCGGGCCAACGCGGCGCTCGCCGAGGCCACCGGCGTACCGAAGGAGCGGATCGTGCTCGCGGAGGACGGCGTTGTCGTCGACATGGTGGACGGTCTCGCTGAGATCGTCGGCCGGGTCCCGGTCGGACACGTGTACGTGGATGGGCTCTCGGTCGGCGATGTCGGCGAATCAACGCTGTCGGACCGCTTGGTACTGGGCGAAGGCGGCTTCATCTCGATCTCCGTCGCTGTCGATGCCGCGACCGGTCGTGCAGTGAGCGCACCCGAAGTGTCGGGGCGCGGTTTCTCCGACGACCCGACCGCGCTCAACGATGCGGCACAACTGGTCGACAAGGCGCTCAACGAACTTGCGGCCGAAGGAGTCACCGAGACACACCGCATCGCGCAAGGCATCCGCCGTGTCGTCGGTCGATGGGTTGCCGACACATACCGTCGTCGTCCGATGATCGTGCCCACTGTCATCGCGGTCTCCTGAGGCCACACGCCGGGTACGGTCGTGCCGTCGCGCGAGTTGCTCGTTAGAGTGGCCGAATGAGCCTTGCGCGACGCGAACGGCACGCCATGGTCAAGACCATGTCGGAGATGGGCCCGGAAGCCCGGACACTCTGCGGCGACTGGACGACCCGCGACCTCGCGGCACACCTGCTGGTGCGCGAGCGTCGCGTCGACACGATGCCCGGAATCATGATCCCTGCGCTGGCCGGCCACACCGAGAAGGTCCGGCGCGAGATGACCGACCGTCAGTGGGCACACTTGCTCGCCGACATAGATTCCGGGCCGCCGAAGTGGTCGCCTCTGTATCTCGTCGACTCGGTCGCGAACGCAACCGAGATGTTCGTGCACCACGAGGACGTGCGACGAGGCGAACCCGGATGGGAGCCGCGCCGGTTGTCTGCAGAAGACCAGGACGAGCTCTGGAAGTACGCTCGGGTCATCGGCCGCACCAGCTACGGGGGTAGCGACATCACTGTCGCTTTCGAACGCCCGGGTGGTGACCGGGTCACGGTCCGCAAGCGGGGACCGCGAACTGTCGTGCTGAGCGGGGAGCCGTCCGAACTGCTCCTCCATGCCTTCGGCCGCGACGAAGTTCGCCTCGAGCAGGACGGGAACGAGGCGGATATCGCGGAGCTCGCGGCATCCCGAAGGGGACTCTGACCAGCACATAGGTTCCCCGCAGAGTGCGAGCAGGGTTCGGTGTTGTGATCAGCGCCGCCGCGTGCGCCCCGTGTTGCTGATGGTTCGTGAGTGGTCGGTGCGGCTACCCTGGCGGATATGGCAGGAAAGTCGGGCAGCCGCGCATCGTCCACCGCGACCTCTCGGTCGGGGACGCGCGCATCGACCTCTTCCGGTCGGGCCAAGCCTGCTGCCACCAAATCGGGATCGTCCGCGAGGACGCCTTCTGCGCGTTCCGCGAAGGGATCGACAGCGAACAAGTCGGCTTCCAGGACATCGACCGCGAAAGCGTCCTCCGCGAAGGCCTCGACCTCGAAGTCACCGGCCAAGCGGAAGCCGCAGGCCTCCGGTTCTCGCGCTTCGTCGACGGCACGCCGATCCACCGCGGCGCGTCCGCGTGGCGGTCCCGCACCGCAACCTCGTCGAGGGTCGGGAGGACTGCTCACCGCGATCGGCAAGAGCGTCGGTGCCGGCTGGTTCATGATCGCCCGGGGGCTCGGTGCCACCACACGGACGATGGGTCGCGCTACCGATATCGAACACGGTCACCGGCGTGACGGAATCGCCCTGGGTCTCGTCGCATTCGCAGTCGTTGTCGCCGGTTCGGTGTGGTTCGGTGTGGGCGGCCCGGTCGGCGAGTGGGTCGAAACCGGAGTACGTGCGGTGACGGGCGGGGCGAGCGCCGTGTTGCCTCTCGTCGCCGTCGGTGTCGCCGTGGTTCTCATGCGGACCGAACCCTGGCCGGAGGCCCGCCCGCGCCTGGTCCTCGGATCGCTACTGGTCGCGATCCCCGCGTTGGGGCTCTGGCACATCGCGTCCGGTTCGCCCACCGATGCAGAAGGACGATCGGAGGGTGCCGGATTCGTCGGTGCTGCCGTCGGTGGTCCGATCACTGCGGGCCTGACGGTGTGGTTGTCGGTGCCGCTCATGTTGATGGCCATGGGCTTCGGCGTCCTGTTGATCACCGGCACCACCATCCGCGAACTACCCGAACTCTTCCGCGACTACTTCGGCCTGCCCTACCGCGATGACGACGGGTACGGGCACTACGACGAGCACGGCGAGTACGACCCCGAGCACGACGGTTACTCCGACCATCTCAACCCGTTGCTCTACGAGGACGGCACCGAGAAGCCGCGGCCGCGTCGTCGCCGAACCCCCAGCGAGAACTACCCCACAGACGAGTTCGATGGCGACGCACGTACCGAAGTCCTGCCGCTGTGGGACGAGCCGGAGCCCGAAGTCGCCCCGGTGCCGGAACCCGAACCGGAAGCCCCGAAGCCCCGGGCTCGCGCCAAGGCCAAGCCGGTGTCGGCTGCAGCCGCAGTACCGACCCCCGCGCCGCCGGAACCCGATCCCGACGTCATCGAACCGATGGTTCCCGACCGCGTGGTCGACGGCGACTACATCCTGCCGTCTCTGAATCTGCTGATGGCGGGCGATCCGCCGAAGACTCGGTCCGCCGCCAACGACGAGATGATCGAGTCGATCACCGAGGTTCTCGAGCAGTTCAAGATCGATGCGGCGGTCACCGGTTTCACTCGTGGCCCGACGGTGACTCGGTACGAGGTGGAGCTCGGTCCTGGGGTGAAGGTGGAGAAGATCACCGCGCTCGCCCGCAACATCGCGTACGCCGTCGCCACCGACAATGTTCGGCTGCTCGCGCCGATCCCCGGCAAATCCGCTGTCGGTATCGAGGTACCCAACTCCGATCGTGAACTCGTGCGTCTGTCCGACGTGCTCGCGGCGCCCTCGACCCGCCGCGACCACCATCCGCTCGTCATCGGACTCGGTAAGGACATCGAGGGAGACTTCGTCTCCGCGAACCTGGCGAAGATGCCGCACTTGCTGGTTGCGGGTTCCACCGGTTCCGGCAAGTCGAGTTTCGTCAACTCCATGCTGGTGTCGCTGCTGATCCGGGCGACGCCGGAAGAGGTTCGGATGATCCTCATCGACCCGAAGATGGTCGAGCTCACCCCGTATGAGGGCATCCCGCACCTGATCACTCCGATCATCACGCAGCCGAAGAAGGCTGCAGCAGCCCTGGCATGGCTCGTCGAGGAAATGGAGCAGCGCTACCAGGACATGCAGGCCAACCGTGTCCGGCACATCGACGATTTCAATACGAAGGTCAAGTCGGGTGAGATCACGGCGCCGCTGGGTAGCGAACGCGTCTACCGCCCGTATCCGTACATTCTCGCGATCGTCGACGAGCTCGCCGATCTCATGATGACCGCACCGCGCGACGTCGAGGACGCGATCGTGCGGATCACCCAGAAGGCCCGTGCGGCCGGCATCCACCTCGTTCTGGCAACTCAGCGGCCGTCCGTCGACGTCGTGACCGGCCTGATCAAGACGAACGTGCCGTCGCGCCTCGCATTTGCGACGAGTTCGCTGACGGATTCGCGGGTCATCCTCGACCAGCCCGGCGCGGAGAAACTCATCGGCATGGGCGACGGCCTGTTCCTGCCCATGGGGGCGGGCAAGCCCGTTCGTATGCAGGGTGCCTTCATCACCGATGAGGAGATCTCGGCCGTCGTCGAGTTCGCCAAGACGCAGGCGGAGCCCGAATACAACGAGGGCGTCACCGTGCCGAAGGCGGGGGAGAGGAAGGACGTCGACCCCGACATCGGCGACGACCTCGACGTGTTCCTGCAGGCCGTGGAGCTTGTCGTCACAAGCCAATTCGGATCGACGTCGATGCTTCAGCGCAAGCTCCGCGTCGGCTTCGCGAAGGCAGGCCGTTTGATGGACCTGATGGAGACCCGCCAAGTGGTGGGGCCGAGCGAGGGCAGCAAGGCTCGTGAAGTGCTCGTCAAGCCCGACGAGCTCGACGGACTGCTCTATTCGATCCGGGGCGGTGGAGATCCCTCCGACGCGGACAACGGCGACGCGTGAGGCGTCCGAGTTGACGCCGTAGGTGACTGTGGCACAATCGGGGAAGCTGTGGAGGGGAGTATCCCTTGATCCGCGGCAGTCTCGTCAACACGGGCGGCACCGTTGCCGCTCCGGGGCTGTCGGTCCGAGTCGAATCTCGGGCGGGAGAGACCTCCGGCAGGTACGCATACCTACCGGAAGGCCCAGGTGCCCATGCACGTCACAGTGACCACGTGGTTGATCACGATTGCTGTCATTCTCGGACTGTTCGTCTTCGACTTCTTTGCGCACGTCCGCAAGCCGCATGCGCCGACCCTTCGAGAATCGGGTTTCTGGTCGGCGGTGTTCATCGGGATCGCGATCGTCTTCGGTCTCGTCGTGTTCGCCATCTGGGGACCGACCTATGGAGGCGAGTACTTCGCCGGGTACATCACCGAGAAGGCGCTTTCGGTGGACAACCTGTTCGTGTTCGTGATCATCATGGCTACATTCGCGGTACCGCGAGAGTTCCAGCAGAAGGTCCTCACCATCGGTATCGTGCTCGCGCTGATCATGCGCGGTGCTTTCATCGCCGTCGGTGCCGCTGCGATCAACACCTACAGCTGGGTCTTCTACCTGTTCGGCTTCTTCCTCCTGTACACCGCCATCAAGCTCATGCGCGAGAACGGCGAGGAGAACGACAAGCCGTCGGAAAGCAAGATCGTCTCGATCGCACGGAAATTCCTTCCGGTCCACGACGAGTACGACGGCGACAAACTGATCACGCGCATCGACGGTAAGCGACTCGTCACTCCGATGCTGCTCGCGCTCATCGCGATCGGGTTCACCGACATCCTGTTCGCGCTCGACTCGATCCCGGCGATCTACGGCCTGACCAGCGAGCCATACCTGGTGTTCACCGCCAACGCATTCGCCCTGATGGGTCTGCGCCAGCTGTTCTTCCTCATCGGCGGCCTGCTCGAGCGCCTCGTCTACCTGTCGTACGGCCTGTCGGTGATCCTCGCGTTCATCGGCGTCAAGCTGGTCCTCCATGCTCTGCACGAGAACACGCTCGGCTTCATCAACGGCGGCGAGCATGTGGCGGTCCCCGAGATCTCGACTTCCGTGTCGCTGATCGTGATCGTCGGGGTGCTCATCGTCACCACGGTCGCGAGCCTGATCAAGACCAGGAACGACGACAAGAAGCAGAGTGACGACACTCCCGACGACGACAGCACGACGGAGGCGGAGAACCTCAGTCGTTGAACACGCCCATCACGGGGGTCCACCCGGTGATGCGGACAGTGTCGACGAGTGTCAACTGAGCGAACGGATCCTGCGCCATCAGATCGTGTGCGGCTGCCTCATCGGCCACGTCGATGAGGATCAGCGCACCCGAACCGTCGACCCACGGTCCGGTCGCCCGCACCGTGCCTGCCTCGACCAGATCTCCGAGCCAGGCACGGTGCTTCGGCCGGTGCTCGTCGCGGGTCGCGGCCGTGGCCTCGGAGTAGGTGTATTCGACTGCGAACAGCGCCATGGGTTCTCACTTCCGTGCAGGGTCGGTCATTCGGAGGCTCTCACATTTCGGAGGTGCGCTCACAAGGTGAGCAGCATCCGGGTGTTGCCGAGAGTGTTGGGCTTCACGTAGCTCAAGTCCAGGAACTCGGCGACGCCGGTATCGTACGACCGGCACATCTCCGCGAAGACCTCGGAGGTCACCGGCGTTCCGTCGATTTCAGTGAACCCATGTCGCGCGAAGAACGAGACCTCGAAGGTGAGGACGAAAAGCCGCTCGAGTTCGAGCTCGTGCGCGACCTCGATCAGGCGTGAGACGATGAGATGTCCTGTGCCGCGTCCGGTGACCTGCGGATCCACCGCTATGGTGCGAATTTCGCCGAGGTCCGACCACAGGACGTGAAGGGCTCCGCACCCGACCAGTTTGCCCGTCTGTTCGGCGACCCAGAACTCCTGAACGGATTCGTACAGGGTCACGAGATTCTTCTCGAGGAGGATCTTCCCGGCGTATATGTCGATCAATTGCTTGATCGCCGGCACGTCGGATGTTCGGGCGCGGCGCACCTCGATCCGGTCGTTCGTGTCCTGTTCGTGGGCCGGTGAAGTCATGCGGTGAACAGTAGCGCGTGAATGTACCGATATTGTGGGCGCATGAGCACGCCCCGCCAGTCCGTTGCCGCATCGGGCGGGAGCGGCGCCGCACCGGGACCGCATGCCGGTTCCACGCACGATCCCGTCCCGCTCTGGAACATCGCCAACATCCTCACGGTGATGCGCATTGCGCTCGTCCCGGTGTTTCTCGCCGTCCTTTTCATCGGTGATGGACAGGAGACGGTCTGGAGGCTCGCTGCCGCCGCGATCTTCGCGATCGCTGCGATCACCGACCGTATCGACGGTCAGCTCGCCCGCCGGCTCGGCCTTGTCACGGATTTCGGGAAAATGGCCGACCCGATCGCCGACAAGGCGCTCATCGGAGCTGCACTGGTGGGATTGTCGCTGCTCGGCGACCTGTCATGGTGGGTCACCGGAATCATCGCCGTCCGCGAACTGGGAATCACGGCGCTGCGCTTCGCAGTGCTGCGGCATGCGGTGATACCCGCCAGCCGCGGCGGCAAACTCAAGACGTTGGTGCAGACCGTCGCGATCGGTGTGTATCTTCTTCCGCTGCCCGACGCCGTCGGGCCGTTCGCCACGGCACTGATCCTGCTGGCGGTCGTGCTCACTGTCGTCACCGGGCTCGATTACGTGGTCCAGGCGGCGAGGCTGCGCGCCGGCGTGCGTCGCGCCGAGCAGGAGCACCGGAATGGCGAACCCACATGACACCGGGTGGAGACCCGCTGGTGGCGGCCATCGTGCACGCGAACTCGTCGACGTCCTGAAAGCGCGCGGGGAGACGGTGACGGACTCTCGGAGCGGTCGATGCGGCCGTGTCGGAGCCACTCACGCGCTTGGGTTCCTCGTCGGCGTTGTAATGTCTGTGCACCGCGGTATTCGAAGTCCGGAGGATGCCCGGGAACCTCGCGACCGTGTCGCGCGTTGTCGAGGTGTAGGCACGACGGACGAAGGAGGATGCGATGGCGCTGTTGTTGCGTGAGGCACTCGGTGACAGCCTTCGGCGCACCCGTGTTTCGCAGAGCCGCACCCTGCGCGAGGTCTCCAGCAGCGCCCGGGTCAGCCTCGGTTACCTCTCGGAGGTCGAACGAGGTCGCAAGGAAGCGTCGAGCGAACTGCTCGCCGCTATCTGCGATGCACTCGCTGTACCCCTGTCCGACGTGCTTTTCGACGTCAGCGAGTCGCTGGCCGATCGGACTCTGCGGCGTACCAGCGCGGACGTCGTGATACCGGATACGTACGCAAACCCGGACGCGGCACGCTCCGAGTCGGGTGCAGAGACCGTCGATGCCGGCCTGCTTGCCCAGGATCCGCTGCTCGCCCAGGAGTCGCTCATCACGCAGGAGACTCGCGTGGTGATTCCGGCACCGGCGGCGCGGGCGCTCGCTGCGGCCTAACATGGATCACGACCGTGTCGGCCTCGCCGGATACGGACGAAAGCGACACAGCGTGGGTCACCGCCCGGGGGGTGGCCCGAGTCGCCAGGTGGAATCGTCGGATCGGTCGGGTCGAAGGTGACCGGCACGGCGGACCGGAACCGGTGTGCGAGGGTCGCGCACCGGGTCGCGTTCGGCGCGGCGTACAGATGGAGGCGGGATCACACCCATGGCTAATCCGTTCGTCAAGGGTTGGAAGTACCTCATGGCGCTCTTCAACTCCAAGATCGATGAGAAGGCCGATCCGAAGGTCCAGATTCAGCAGGCGATCGAAGACGCACAGCGTCAGCACCAGGCCCTGTCACAGCAGGCAGCATCCGTGATCGGCAACCAGCGTCAGCTGGAGATGAAGCTGAACCGGCAGCTGGACGAGGTCGAGAAGCTGAATGCGAGCGCTCGTCAGGCCGTGATGATGGCCGACCAGGCCGGCAATGCGGGCGACACGGAGAAGGCGATCCAGTACACCAACGCGGCGGAGGCTTTCGCCGCGCAACTCGTCACCGCCGAACAATCGGTCGAGGATCTGAAGGTTCTCCATGATCAGTCGTTGCAGGCAGCGGCACAGGCCAAGAAGGCCGTCGAGCAGAACGCCATGGCGCTCCAACAGAAGGTGGCCGAGCGTACGAAGCTGCTCAGCCAGCTCGAGCAGGCGAAGATGCAGGAACGCGTCAGCGAATCGCTGAGGTCCATGGACTCGACGCTCTCCGCGCCGGGCACCACCCCGAGCCTGGATGCTGTGCGTGAGAAGATCGAACAGCGCTATGCCACCGCGCTCGGCTCGGCCGAACTCGCTCAGAACTCGGTGCAGGGCCGCATGCTCGAGGTGCAGCAGGCCACCGTCCAGATGGCCGGTCACAGCCGTCTCGAACAGATCCGTGCCTCGATGAAGGGCGATGCTCTGCCCGGCGGTGCACCGGCGAACCCCGCCGTCAACACCGCCAAAGAGCCTCCGAACGCTGCAGGCTCCGCTGGATCCCATTAGTCGCTGAACCTCCATCGAAGCGGAACTCGGAACCATGGGCTCACCCGGCGACGGCCGGACCGGAATGACTCCCGGTCCGGCCGTCGCCGCGCTCAGAGACGTCACCGACGCGGCCGTGGACGCCGCGCGACGATGGCGCGACCCGGCAGCGAAGCTACGACGCAAGAAGCGCCGCGCACGTCGCCGTGCCGGGTTCTTCGGTGCGACCGCCGGAACGTGGGGTATCGGCACCGCGACCCTGGTCGCAGCGTCGGCCCCCGACTGGACGATCGTGGCCACCGGTGGCGCGACGGCCGTGTTCGCGGTGCCTGCCGTGTTCGCGTTGCGCCGGTTCCGTCGGCTCGACTCGGTACCACTTCCACCTACCCTTCCGGGGCGCCGGTCGCTGCCGCCGGTGGGTTCGGTGGCCAGAGCGGCTATGGAACGGTTGTCGAGCAATGAGCAGGGCCTCGCACAGTTGCTCGACGTCGTCTCGAGGTCGGGTGCCGTGGCAGGCGACGATCTCGAGGAGATCGGGGAGGCTGCGCGGTCGGCGTCGTCTGCGCTCGACGCCGTGGTCGAAGACATCGTGGCCCTCGAATCGGCAGCTCGGGCCAGTGCGGCCGCAGGAGCCCACGTGGGTCCCGCTATCACAGCAGCGGGTGAGCGGCTCGACGCGGGTGTGGATCAATACGAACAACTCGTCTCCGCTGCAGCGAAACTCGCCGCAGCGCCCGAAGGTACCCGCTCGATGGCGCTCGACCGACAGCGCTCCGAACTCATCGACGCGTCGGATCGTCTCGAGAGCTGGGCGCAGTCATGGCGGGAGATCGAGCAGATCCAGCAGCGCCACCGGAACTGAACTGTCATTTCTTCGGGAACTCGGGCACACGAACCCGTCAGTCGTCGACCCCGCGTGCCGCGAGAGCTTCTCCCATGGCTTCCGCGGTCATGAGGGCGCCTACCACAACGGGCACCACCAGAGCCCGCACCGAGAAGCTCAGCCCGCGTGCTTTGCGTGCCTCGGTGACACGCGCGACCATCGAACCCAGAAGCGGAATACAGCGGATCGTCATCACGAGGACGAGACCCACACGATCCGAATCCACACCCACCCGACGAAGCGGCCGCACGCCCGCGACGATCGCGTCGAGCATGTCTGTCATACGGGTGGTCAGCGTGACCAGCAAGGCGAGAGCGATCGCCAGCAACAATGACCCGCAGATCACTACGGCACGTTCCCACCCCGCCACGATCACCTGGAACACCGCGATGAGCGTGAGCATCCACAGCAGCGGCCGCAATTGCGTCACAGCGAGGCGTACCGGAATGCGGGCGAGGGCGTACACCCCCGCGACAACGATCGCGCAGGGAAGCACCTGCCACGGTTGTCGGATCCACAGCGTCAGAGCCACGATCGCGAGTGCGACGGCAAGGAGCTTGACCCCTGCCGGTGCGCGATGCAGTGGAGAGTTCCCCGGATGGTGGAGCCCGACGATGCTCACCCGATGAGGTCCCGGTAGTACGCGATCGCCGGATCGGGCGCATCGTCGGCGACGATACGGCCGGAGTCGACGACGAGGACCCGATCGAAGTCGCTCAGCAGGTCGAGATGGTGGGTCACGACGACCAGTTGTTGTTCGAGACTCGCGAACGTCCGAGCGATCAGCTTGGTATTGCGCAGGTCGAGGAGAGTGGTCGGTTCGTCCGCGACCAGGACCTGCGGGTCGGTGACCATGATGGCTGCGAGTGCGAGCAATTGTTTCTGGCCGCCGGACAGGAGGTGACTCGGGTGATCGTGATGCGCGGCGAGGCCGAAGTCGTCGAGCACCTGCCGGACCCGCTCGCCGCGCTCGGCCTTACCGAGCGGGCTACGTCGCAGAGAGAACGCGACGTCCTCCGAGACCGTCGGCATCACGATCTGGTGATCCGGGTCGGTGAAGACGAACCCCACCCGCTTGCGCACCTCGCGACCTTTACGGTCGGTGTCGAGTCCGTCGACGGTCACGGAGCCGGAGGTGGGGACGACCAACCCGTTGATCATCCGTGCCAGCGTCGATTTCCCACTGCCGTTCGCGCCGACGATGCCGATGCGCTGCTCGGTGAGGGTGACGTTCACGTCATCGAGGACTGCGCGCTCGCCGTAGGCGTGGCGGACCTGCTGGAATCGGATCTCGCTCATTCGATGGCTGCGTCGATCAGTGTGCGGGATCGGCGGCGGGAGCGGATCTGACCGGGGACATGAGCAGGGCCGGGTAGGCGCGGTGTACCTGGGCTGCGACGGCAGCGGCCACGACGGCTTTGAACAGGTCGCCCGGGAGGAACGCGACGTTGGCCGCGGTTGCGGCCCACACGGTCAGATCGGTTCGCAGCACCATTCCGGCGATTCCGAACACGTACAGCACCACGATGCCACCGAGTACGTTCACCGCGATTCCGGGCAGAACGCGGTAGCGGGGGAGCATGCGGGCGCTGAGCCAGCCGATCACCACGACCGCCGGGATCCAGCCGATCAGGAAACCTGCAGTCGGGCCGGCAAGAGAAGTGAGCGTGGTCCGCCCACCCGCGAGTACCGGCAGCGCAAGACCGAGCACGATCACAGTCGAGACGGACAGCACTCCCTTACGTGCCCCGAGCAATGCGCCGGCGAGCATCACCCCGAGGGTCTGCAGGGTGATGGGTACGCCGGAGGATCCGATCGTGATCTGGCCCGGCAGACCGAGAGCGATGATGAGGGCGGCGAATACCGCGATCTGTGCGAGGTCGCGGGCGGAGGTGCGGGGGCTCGGGGACACGTTCACTCAGCTTCCGACAAGAGGAGGACCAAACCCGTAGAGCGTAGGCGGGAGCGGCGAGATCCGCACCACCACCCTGGGCGAACGGCGACCCCGAGATGCACAGCAGGGTTCTGCGGGTATCCCCTGATCTTTCCCTGATCTATGCTCTGAGCTGCTGTTTTCTTATCTCCGACGTGTCAGGATCGACTGAGTACGACACAGAACGTGCTCAGGCACGAGGTGGGAGAAGACGATGTTCTGGAAAATTGTCGGAGTAGTGGTGCTCGTGTGGATCGGGCTCGCGGTGATCGGTGCCGTGTTCGACCACCTCTTCGGGATCCTGGTGCTCGGTGCGATCGCGTTCGGCGGTTACATGCTGTACAAGGCCATCTCCGGGGGAAAACGGCGCGACGACATCACAAGGGTCTGAGCGAGAACGCATAGTGGACGCATGGAACATGTGCCGGAGGACTGGACCAGGGGAATCGTCGTCGTCGCGCATCCCGACGACATCGAATACGGAGCGGCTGCCGCGGTGGCCCGATGGACTCGGCAGGGCAAGGACATCCGGTACGTCCTCGCCACCAGTGGCGAGGCGGGGATAGCGGGCCTGCCGCCCGCTGAGTGTGGTCCGCTCCGGGAGGAAGAGGAGCGGGCATCGGCGGCGATCGTCGGAGTCGAGACCGTCGAGTTCCTCGGTCATCCGGACGGGCGACTCGTCGCAGGACCGGATATGCGACGGGACCTCGCCGCGGCGATCCGACGGCATCGGCCCGAGATGGTCGTGACTGCGAATTTCGGACTTACCTGGTTCCCCGGGGCATTGAACAGCGCCGATCACCGTGCGCTCGGCCTGAGCGTGCTGGACGCGGTGGCCGATGCCGCCAACGAATGGATCTTTCCCGAGCTCACCGAGGAAAAAGGGCTCGCTCCGTGGTCGGGGGTACGGTGGGTTGCCGTGAACACCCCCGGCGCGACGCATGCAGTCGATGTCACCGACACCGTCGAGGTTGCGGTGGAGTCGCTCTCCGCACACCGTCGGTACCTCGAGGCGCTCGCCGACACCGACGTCGCGCAGCAGGCCCGAGCGCAGGTCGAGATGGCATCCGCACCGCTACCCGGATTCCCTGCGCCCCATGCGGTGGGGTTCGATCTCTACACCTTCGCCGGCTAGATCTGCCGGCCGGTTCCAGCGGCTGTCGCGTGACCGAGTGACCGAGTGACCGAGTGATCACACTCGTGTGGCAGTCTGGGCCGATGCGAGTGGCATTGGTGGCCGGCCCCGATGCGGGACACGCGATTCCGGCCATTGCGCTGGGCAAGCGGTTCGTCGAATCCGGTCACGAGGTGGTTCTCTTCACCGGTGAACGCTGGTTCGACATCGACGTTCCCGGCGTGACCGTGGCGCCCCTCGACGGGCTCACCCCGCGGCCACAGGACAACGACGGTGACGCGGGCTCGAAGATCCACGCCCGGGCCGCGTACATCGCGAGCCTCCTGTTGCCCGGTCTCAGCGCGCTCCTGCCGGACCTTGTCGTGTCCGACGTCATCACGGCGGGTGGGGGAATGGCTGCGGAGCGGCTCGGGATCCCCTGGGTCGAGTTGTCTCCGCACCCGTTGTACCTGCCGTCGCGTGGTCTGCCGCCGATCGGCAGCGGACTCGAGATCGGGACGGGCCTGCGCGGCCGGGCTCGCGACGTGATGCTGCGCGGGCTCACGGCGCGGTCGTTGCGGCAGGGGGAACGTGAACGCGCTGCTGCGCGCGTCGGGATCGGTCTGGTCGCGCAGGATCCGGGTCCGAACGCGAGACTCATCGCGACCGTGCCCGCGCTCGAGGTACCGCGACCCGATTGGCCGGCGAACGCCCACGTCGTGGGACCCTTGCACTGGGAACCGACCGACACTGTTCTCGATCCGCCTCCGGGTGACGGGCCACTCGTGATGGTCGCGCCGTCGACGGCCACCACCGGAGTCGACGGCATGCTCGACGCGGTGTGCGAGGGACTCGATGGGCTGGGGATGCGTGTCGCGGCCACGATGCTCGACCCATCCGGGCAAGCGCTTCCCGAATGGGCCGTGGCCGGGCGGGGTCGACAGGACGTGCTGCTCCGCGACGCGGATGTCGTGGTGTGCGGTGGCGGCCACGGGATGCTCGCCAAGGCATTGAGTGCCGGGGTGCCGGCAGTGATCGTGCCGGGTGAGGGCGATCAGTGGGAGCTTGCGAATCGGGCCGCGCGGCAGGGGAGCGCAGTAGTGGTCCGGCCTCTCGAAGCCGTGGCGGTCCGGAACGCGGTCTCGGCGGTCCTGGCGGAACCGAGGTTCGCCGAGGCGGCTCGTCGCGCTGCCTCCACCGCGACGGACGTGCAGGATCCGGTCGCAGTGTGCCTGGATGCTGTTCACTGATGGAGGTGCCGGCTGCGAACGTCGCTGCGTGCAGTTCGTTCGGGCCGTTACGGTGGTGGGGTGCGATTGACAGAGTTCCACGAGATGGTCCGAGACGAATTCGGGCAGATGTACGGCGATGCCCTCCTGCGTGACCACATACTGCTCGAGTTGGGTGGACACACCGCGGCGCAAGCGCTCGAAGCAGGTCAGGAGCCTCGTGCGGTATGGCGGGCGCTGTGTGAGGAGTTCGACGTACCCGCCGTGCGTCGTTGATCGAACACATTTGCATGCGTTCGAACAGATGTTCCCTTATGCTGGGGTTGCTCGATGGTGAAGTGCGTCTGTCCACAGGCGCCGTTTTCATCCACAGATTCGGCGGGTCCGCGGTCGTGGCAGCGAAATGTGTCGGTGCCCGGATATAGCGTCGTCGGCAATAGGACGAGACACGATGAAGGGGACCAAGATGGCAGCACAGGCACAAGATCGCGATAAGGCGCTCGAGCTCGCACTGGCTCAGATCGACAAGAACTTCGGCAAGGGTTCCGTGATGCGCCTCGGCGAGGAGGCTCGTGCGCCGATCGCTGTGATCCCGACGGGGTCGATCGCGCTCGACGTCGCGCTCGGTATCGGTGGCCTGCCGCGCGGCCGTGTCGTCGAGGTCTACGGCCCGGAATCCTCGGGTAAGACCACGGTTGCGCTCCACGCTGTGGCCAATGCGCAGGCCGCCGGCGGTATCGCCGCGTTCATCGATGCGGAGCACGCTCTCGATCCGGAATATGCACGGAAGCTCGGCGTCGACACCGACGCTCTGCTCGTGTCGCAACCCGATACGGGTGAGCAGGCACTCGAGATCGCCGACATGCTGATCCGCTCCGGCGCGCTCGACATCCTCGTCATCGACTCGGTCGCCGCCCTCGTGCCGCGCGCCGAGATCGAAGGAGAGATGGGCGACAGCCACGTCGGCCTGCAGGCCCGGTTGATGAGCCAGGCGTTGCGCAAGATGACGGGTGCACTCAGCAACTCCGGCACCACCGCGATCTTCATCAATCAGCTGCGTGAAAAAATCGGCGTGATGTTCGGTTCTCCCGAAACGACCACGGGCGGTAAGGCTTTGAAGTTCTACGCTTCGGTCCGTCTGGACGTCCGGCGCATCGAGACGCTCAAGGACGGCGGCGACGCGGTCGGCAACCGCACTCGCGTCAAGGTCGTCAAGAACAAGGTTGCCCCACCGTTCAAGCAGGCCGAGTTCGATATCCTCTACGGTCAGGGCATCAGCAAGGAAGGCTCGCTGATCGACATGGGTGTCGAGCACGGCTTCATCCGTAAGTCCGGTTCCTGGTACACGTACGAGGGTGATCAGCTCGGCCAGGGCAAGGAGAATGCCCGCAAGTTCCTGCTCGAGAACACCGACATCTGCGACGAAGTCGAGAAGAAGATCAAGGAGAAGCTCGGTATCGGTGCAGTCCTGACCGACACGGAGTCAGCAGCAGAAGAGGCCGACTTCTAGTCGCCGGCGTCAATCCTGCGGAGGCACGGGCCATGGGTCCGTGCCTCCCTCATGTCCGGCATGGGCGTGGCCGGGCAGGCGCGACAGTTCGGACAAGCGCTGCGGACGTTGATCTCGAAAAGTACGAGTATCCGATCTCCACACGATCATCCTGGCGCCGCGCTCGTGTCGATGACATTCGCGCCCTACCTCGGTACGGCGAGTGGAGGGAGGCCGACGTGCGCTGTGACCGCGTTGGTGAACTGGAACAACCTCGATACCGGCGCTTCGGGTTCGGTTCCGGAATACATGGTGAGCCATTCGAGGGGCTCGCGCCGAGTCATCAGGACGGCGGATACGTGGACATCCCTACGGGGCCGGGGCGAGTCCTGTTCTCCGTCGCCACCACGACTCTGTACCACGCCGTCCCGGCGCCCCTCGAGGTGTTCGTCCCCTGAGCGCTTCACCGATCTTCTGGCAGCATCTGTGGGATGACGGTGCGTCCCATACGGTTGTGTGTCTTCGGTGATTCCTTTGTCGCGGGTGTCGGGGACTCCACGTATCGCGGTTGGGTGGGCCGAGTCGCCGAGTATGTAGTCGGCGAGTTGCCCATCGATCTCACTGTCTACAACCTCGGCGTCAGGCGCGACACGTCCTCCGACGTGCGGGCGCGTTGGAAGAGCGAAGCGCGGGCCCGGCTTCCCTCCGAGTGCGACAACCGGGTGATCGTGTCGTTCGGAGTGAACGACACGACGTTGCAGGACGGCTCACGTCGCGTCGAGCCTGACGAGTCCGAATCCAATCTCGCCGCGATCCTCGACCTGGCGGCGTCCCACGGATGGACGACACTCGTGGTCGGGCCGCCACCGATTGCAGACGAGCGGCAGAACGTGCGTACGGCCGCGCTCGACGAGCGGTTCGCGGCGCTGTGCCGGGAGCATGCTGCGCCCTACCTGCACACGTTCTCACGTCTTTCCGGTGAAACGTCATGGATGCGGGAAGCGGCACAGGGTGATGGTGCGCACCCGGGTGTGCAGGGCTACGTCGACCTGGCCGCCCTCGTACGCTCCGACATCCGTGACTGGCTCAGGACATCCGCGGATTCGGTCGGTGGCCGCGTCTAGGGTTCTCGCCATGGACGATCCTGAAGATGTCGGACCATCCGAGCGCGAAGCGGCCACCGCACCCGGTGGTCGTCGGCGTCGTGCCCGACCGGAACCCCGAGGTGGCACCGAAGCGCAGGCCAAGGACGTGTGCCTGAGGCTTCTCACCGATCGTGCCCGGAGTCGTGCCGAACTCGCCACCAAACTCGAGCAGAAGGGCTTCACGGCCGATGTGGCCGAGCGCACCCTCGATCGCCTCACCGAGGTGGGGTTGATCGACGACGCGGACTTCGCCCAGCAGTGGGTGCGCTCGAGGCATCTGTACTCCGGCAAGGGTAAGCGTGCGATCGCACTGGAGTTGCGCCGTAAGGGCATCGACCAGCAGGACGCGGCCGATGCCCTCGATACGATCGACAGTGAATCCGAACGGGACCGTGCTGTCGAACTGGTCAGGAAGAAACTCCGCACCCAGGCGTCGTTGCCCACCGAGGGGGATCGTCGCGAGATCGCGGCCGAACGCGACAAGCTGGTACGACGCCTCGTCGGGATGCTCGCCCGTCGCGGCTACACGCAGGGGATGGCCTTCGAGGTGGTCCGCGACGAGCTCGGGTCTTTCGAAGCAGACGCGAACGAACCACTCGACTGAACTTTCCGCTCGTCACCTCACCGAGGAGGGCCGGTGAGGTCCATCCCGGGCACTGCCGTGACGGGCACCGGGGCATCCGGCGCGCCGCCGGTCGTCGCACCCCGGCGCCGGCTGGACCGCAAACGCTTCTCGAGCCACGTCGCGAAGCGGGTCAAAGCGCTGTTCAGGATGATCATGATCGCGGCCACCACCAGCAGCGACGGTAGGTAGTTCTGGAAGTAGGCCCCGAGTTGCTGTCCCGACCGCACCACTTCGACGTAGCCGATGAGGTAGCCCAGTGCGGAGTCCTTGAGCGCGATCACCATCTGCGACACGATTGCCGGAAGCATCACGGTCACAGCCTGAGGCAACAGGATCAACCGCATGGTCTGGCCCTTGCGCAGGCCGATCGCCGATGCCGCTTCGGTCTGGCCCTTGGGGAGTGAGTTGATGCCGGCGCGCACGATCTCGGCGATCACCGATCCGTTGTAGAGCGTCAGGCCGGTCACGACTGCGGCCAGTGCAAGGTAATCGGATTTGAACAGGCGGTACTCGGCGAACACCTGGTACGCGAAGATCATCAGGATGAGCACGGGGATCGCGCGGAACAGTTCGACGATGAACCCGGACACCATCCGAATGGAACGATGCTCGGACATGCGGCCGATGCCCAGAATCGCACCCAGAATCAATGCCAGCACGATCGACAGCGCAGCGGCGACGAGAGTGCCCCGAATACCTGGGATCAGATACGTCGTCCAGCTCGACGACTCGAGGAACGGGTCCCACTTGGCTGCAGTGAGCTGCCCCTGGGAATCCAATGCGCGGTACACGACATACGCAATGACCACGAGAACGACGCCCACGACGACGGACAGCACGCGGTACAGCGCGCGCGCCTTCGGACCGGGAGCGTCGTAGAGAACAGTGCCTTCCGAACTCATCGCGCTACCTCGAATCGCTTGCTGAGCCAGCCGAACAGCAGGCCGGTCGGGAGGGTCAGGATCACGAAGCCCAAGGCGAAGATCCCGCCGATGACGAAGATGGCGGCCTCGTTCTCGATCATCGTCTTCATCAGCAGGGACGCCTCGGCCACACCGATCACCGACGCGATGGTCGAGTTCTTGGTGAGCGCGATGAGCACGGAACCGAGCGGTGCGATGACTGCGCGGAATGCCTGCGGCAGCACGATGAACCGGAGATTCTGGCTGAACGTCAGGCCCAGGGAGCGGCCTGCTTCGGACTGCCCGAGGTGGACGGTGTTGATGCCGGCGCGCAGCGACTCGCACACGAAGGCGGCGGTATAGACCGTGAGTCCCAGTACCGCGAGCCGGAAGTTGTTGTCCACGAGGAATGTCGGAGATGACTGCGGCGCGAGATTGATCTGAAGCGTCTGCGACAGTCCGAACAGACAGAAGATGATGATCAGCGTCAGCGGCGTGTTCCGGAAGACAGTGACGTACGCCGTGCCGATGGCCCTGGCGACCGGGATCGGCGACACGCGCATGGCGGCGAGGATCGTTCCGAGGATCAGCGAACCGATCGCGGACAACACTGTCAGCTGGATCGTCGTCCAGAATGCTTCGAGCAGTTGACTGCCGTACTTGCTCAGCAGATCCACAGGTCAACTCCGGGATCGAGGGGACGGGAACTATCGGGGGCCGTTCGGCCGGTCCGTGAGCTCGTCACGAACCGGCCGGACGTACCTGGGGAGCAACGCCGGATCAGTACCGATCGACGGTCGGCGGCTCCGGCAACGGGTACCCGGACGCACCGACGGTGGCCTCGAAGGCCTCCGCCCAGGCTCCGCTGTCGATCATCTCCTGGATCGCATCGTTGATGGCGGTCCGCGACGCGTCGTCACCCTGGGCCAGGCCGATGCCGTATCGCTCCTCGGTGAACGGCTCACCGACGACCTTGAAGTCGCCGGGGCTCTGTGCCGCATACCCGGCGAGAATGATGTCGTCGGTGGTCACCGCATCGACCGCGCCGTTGCGCAACGCTTCCACGCAGGCGGAATAGGTGTCGAACTCCTGCAACTGCACGTCCTGCGCGTACGTGTCCTTGACGTTCTGTGCAGGGGTCGAACCCGTCACCGAACACAAGCGCTTACCGCCGTTGAGCGATTCCGGACCGGTGATCTCGGTTTCATCGGCGCGCACGAGCAGCGACTGGCCGGCGATGAAATACGGTCCGGCGAAGTCGACCTTCTCCTTGCGGGCGTCGGTGATCGAGTAGGTCGCGACGATGTAGTCGACCTCGCCGTTCTGGATCAGCGTCTCGCGCTGAGCCGACGGCGACTCCTTGAACTCGATGTTCTCCTCGGACACTCCGAGCTGCCCGGCCACGTATTTGGCGACCTCGACATCGAATCCGCTGAACGTACCGTCGGGGTTGCGGAGGCCGAGCCCGGGCTGATCGAATTTGATTCCGACCACGAGGTTGCCGTTTTCCGCCGAGCTCGTGACACTGCGGGTTTCGTCGCCACCACACGCTGTGGCAGCGAGAGCAACGGCAATGACGCCGATGCCGACGCGGATCGAGCGGGACATTTTCATCGAGAACCTCCGGTTGTGGTGTTCGGTGCGGGCTGTCGTGCCGTGGTGCTCAGGTGCGCCGTGGTGCTCAGTGGCTGAGGATCTTGCCGAGGAAATCCTTGGCTCGATCGGATTTGGGAGCGGTGAAGAACTCGGTGGGATCGGTGTCCTCGACGATGCGGCCGTCGGCCATGAACAAGACGCGGTCGCCGGCCTTGCGGGCGAAGCCCATCTCGTGGGTGACGACGACCATCGTCATTCCCTCCTTGGCGAGCGAGGTCATCACGTCGAGAACCTCCTGGACCATCTCCGGGTCGAGTGCGGAGGTGGGCTCGTCGAACAGCATCACCTTCGGGCTCATGGCCAGCGCGCGGGCGATCGCGACGCGTTGCTGCTGACCGCCGGAGAGTTGTGCGGGGTATTTGTCGGCCTGATTTGCGATTCCCACGCGGTCGAGCAACTGCAGGGCGCTCTCCTGCGCCGCGTCCTTCTTCTGCTTGCGGACCTTGAGCGGGCCGAGCATCACGTTCTCGAGGATGGTCTTGTGTGCGAAGAGGTTGAACGACTGGAACACCATGCCGACATCGGCGCGCAGCGCTGCCAAGGCCTTGCCTTCGTCCGGAAGGGTCTTGCCGTCGACCCGGATCTCGCCGGAGTCGATCGGCTCGAGCCGGTTGATGGTCCGGCACAGCGTGGACTTTCCGGACCCCGACGGACCCACCACGATGACCACCTGGCCGGACGGAACCTCGATGTCGATGTCTTGGAGGACATGCAGAGCACCGAAGTGTTTATTGACGTTCGTCATCGTGATCATCGGGGTTGTGCTGCCCGATTCCCCCGAAGGCTTCGCCGAACCCGCTTCCGCTGGTGTCATGATCAAGACCCTATGCGGTCGCTGTCAGGAACCTCCACATTTCGTCCCATCGACATTCAACTTTTACAGCGACGGGGCCGCGAGACCGGAACGTCGCTGTGCCGGACGTCGGTGCGGCGCGGCGGACACGGTCACCGCCGGGACGGTCGGTTATTCTCGTGAGCTACCCTGAGACGTGTCATTGATCGACGATGTTGCCCCGAACACAGGTGCCCGGACCTACGAGGTCCGCACCTACGGCTGCCAGATGAACGTGCACGATTCGGAGCGTTTGTCCGGCCTGTTGGAAGACGCCGGATTCACTCGAGCCGACCCCGGCGCGTCACCGGACCTGGTGGTCTTCAACACCTGCGCGGTTCGCGAGAACGCCGACAACAAGTTGTACGGCAACCTGAGTCATCTCCGGCCGGTCAAGGACGAGAACCCGAACATGCAGATCGCCGTCGGGGGGTGTCTGGCGCAGAAGGATCGTGCCACCGTCGTGAAGAAGGCACCGTGGGTCGATGTCGTGTTCGGCACCCACAACATCGGCAATCTCCCGGCGCTCCTCGACCGTGCACGCCACAATCGCAAGGCCGAGGTCGAGATCCTCGAGTCGCTCGAAGCATTCCCCTCGACGCTCCCCGCGAAGCGCGAGTCACCCTATGCGGGCTGGGTGTCGATCTCGGTCGGATGCAACAACACGTGCACCTTCTGCATCGTGCCTGCCCTACGCGGCAAAGAGGTCGATCGCCGACCCGGAGACATCCTCGCCGAGGTACAGGCGCTCGTCGACGAGGGCGTTCTCGAAGTGACACTGCTCGGGCAGAACGTCAACTCGTACGGGCGTTCCTTCGCCGACCCGGAACAACCCCGCGATCGCGGAGCATTCGCGTCGTTGCTCCGCGCGTGCGGCGACATCGACGGTCTCGAGCGCGTGCGGTTCACCTCGCCGCATCCCGCCGAGTTCACCGACGACGTCATCGAAGCGATGGCGTCGACACCCAACGTCTGCCCCCAGCTCCACATGCCGTTGCAGTCCGGCAGCGACCGGGTCCTGCGCGCGATGCGTCGTTCGTACCGCAAGGAGAAGTTCCTCGGCATCATCGAACGGGTCCGTGCGGCCATGCCGCACGCCGCCATCACCACCGACATCATCGTCGGGTTCCCCGGCGAGACCGAAGAGGACTTCCAGGACACCCTCGATGTCGTCGAGAAGGCACGGTTCACCAGTGCCTTCACCTTCCAGTACTCCAAGCGCCCCGGCACACCCGCCGCCGATATGGACGAACAGCTCCCGAAGGCCGTCGTCCAGGAGCGGTACGAGCGGTTGATCGCGCTCCAGGAGCGCATCACCCTCGAGGAGAACCGCAAGCTCATCGGTGCCGAGGTCGAACTGCTCGTCGCGTCCGGTGAAGGCCGCAAAAATGCAGAAACCGCCCGGATGAGCGGTCGCGCACGCGACGGACGTCTCGTGCACTTCCGGCCGGAAGGCAACATCGACACCGCGGTCCGGCCCGGCGACATTCTCACGATCGTCGTCAGCGACGCCGCTCCGCATCATCTCGTCGCCGACACCCCGATCCTCACCCACCGCCGCACTCGCGCGGGCGACCACTTCGAACAGGGGCGCCTGCCCAAGACGAAACCGATCGGTGTGGGGCTCGGTCTGCCGAGCATCGGTGCCCCTGAACCCCTACCGACACAGATGGGATGCAACGCATGACGACGGGCGAGAACAGTCCGAACATCGACAGGGGCACGGATGGTGACACAGACCGGCTGAGCGACCAGGGGCTCAGAGCGGCCCGCGCCGACCTCGAGGCGGCCGAACGCAGGATCGCGGGTGAGATCGACCCCGGAGCCCGCGCGATGTTCGTCGCCGTCGCGGTGCTCGTGCTCCTCGGCTCGTTCAGCCTTCCGCACGCCGGTTCAGCCAACGGGTGGGACGTTCTCTCGTTCGCGTCCGACGCGACAGCAGAGTCGATTGCGCTTCCGTCTCGCATCTTCGTGTGGCTCGCACTCGTCTTCGGTGGCGTCGCGTCGATCCTCGCGCTCGTGACCCGCAAATGGTTTCTGGCATGGGTCGCCGCCGCCGGTTCCGCTGTGTCGATCATCTTCGGGTTGCTCACGGTGTGGTCACGTCAGACGCTCCCGGTCGACTCCGGCGCGTCCGGGCCCGGAATCGGCGTGTTCCTCGGCTGGCTCGCCGTCATGGTCCTGACGTTCCACTGGGTCCGCGTGGCCTGGTCCCGTACGTCCGCGCAGCTCGAGGCCACGGCCGAGCTGCGGCGCGTCGCCGAAGAGGACGACCGCCGGGGAATGTTCGGTGGCCATCTGAAGTAGGGCCGCACACTTTTGCGGCGAGCCCCGTTCGGGCCGGATTCCTGCCGGCACGAACGGGGCTCGTTCTTGTTCGGGGTCTGCGGTCAGCGTTCGCCGACGGCGCTTTCCGCGGCTTCCGCCCACTCGCGCCACTGTGCGGCCTGAGCGAGCGCCGCATCGGCGTCCTTGGTGCGGCCCTTCGCCTGTGCCTTCTCCGCTTGTTCCTCGAATTGCTGGACTCGTTCGCGGAACTGAGCAGCGCGGGCGAGGGCTTCGGGGTCGGTCCGCCGCCACTCGCTGTCGGACGCTTCGCGGACGCGCTTCTCGATCGCGCGCAGGCGGCCCTCGAGATCGTGCATCCGGTCGCGCGGGACCTTGCCGATCGTCTCCCACCGCTCCTGCAGCTCGCGCAGCCGGTTGCGCGCTGCTTCCAGGTCGGCCGCCGGGTCGATCGTCGACGCCGATTCGAGCAGGGTTTCCTTCGCGCGGGCGTTTTCCTCGAACTCCGCGTCACGCTCGGCAGACGCAGCATTGCGCGCGGCGAAGAAGACGTCCTGTGCGCCCTTGAAGCGCTTCCACAGCTGGTCGTCGGCCTCGCGCGGGGCGCGACCCGACGCCTTCCACTCGGCCAGCAGATCCCGGAAAGCTGCGGCGGTTGCGCCCCAGTCGGTCGAGTCCTGCAGTGCTTCGGCGCGGACGACCAACTCTTCCTTCATGGTCCGAGCGGAGGCGCGTTCACGATCGAGTTCGGCGAAGTGGGCGCCGCGGCGACGGTTGAATGCCTCTCGCGCCTTCGAATAGCGGCGCCACAGCGCGTCGTCGGTCTTACGGTCGACACCGCGGATCGACTTCCACTCGTCGAGGATCTCCCGCAGGCGGTCGCCTGCGGCCTTCCAATGTGTCGACTCCGCGCCGATCTCCTCGGCCTCCGCCGCGAGCGTTTCCTTGCGGGCGGTGGCCTCCGCGCGGTGCTGTTCCTTCTCCTGCTTCTGGGCGACCGCGGCCTTGTCGGACTCCTCGATCACACCTGTCAGTCGTGTCGCGAGAGTGTCGAGGTCGCCGATCACCGCTGCGGTCGGCAACGACTCGAGGAGTGCCTCGGCCGCCACGCGGGTCTTCTTGGCGTCACCGGAGCCCGACGTCAGACGCGTCTCCAGCAGCGCGACCTCGGTGGCGAGATCGTCGTAACGCCGTCCGAAGTGCTCGAGACCCTCGGCCGCGTTACCTGCCTGCCACGAACCGATGCAACGCTCACCATCGGCGGTCCGAACCCACGCGGTGCCGTCCTCGTCCACCCGCCCGAACTTGCTGGGATCGCTGGCCGGTACCGCAGGGGCGTGCGGATGCGTCTGTCCCGATACCGGATGAGGCTTGGGTGCATGCTCGGACCCGGTCGGGGTGGGCTTCGCTACACCTGGGCGGGGGGCTCCCGGCTTCGGGGGACCGGGACGCGGCGGTGTGCCGGACACCTGTTCGGGCGTCGGGTCCTGTGCGTTCGGTTCGGTCATCGCTACCTCATCTCTGCCGCGCGGCACGGCTGCCTGATCGCATCGCTTACCGCAGGTCCGGTCACGGGCATCCGTGATCACGTCCGCCCCCTATTGAAACAGGTCGCGCGCCTGCGGGGCTCCGGGTCCGGTCGACTACCGTGGCTGATGTGTTGATCGCTGCGGTGTTCGTGCCTTCCCCGCCTCTTCTCGTGCCCGAATTGGTCGGACTCGCTGCTTCCGAGACCGACGACCTACGACACGCCGTACTCGATTCGGTGCGCTGCATCGGTGACGTCGACGAATGGATCGTGGTGGGCACGGAAGCGGACGCCGCGGAAGTGCCGTCCACCGCCATCGGAACCTTCCGCGGATTCGGTGCCGACGTCCGGGTTGCACTCGGTCCCGCAGTCGGTACCGCCACCGGAATGCCGGACGCCGACATGCCCCTCACTGCGCTGATCGCGGGATGGCTTCGCGAGCGCACATCCCCCGAAACCCGCGCCGACGTGCACGTCCTCGCCCGCGCGACGGATCCGGTCGAGTGCGCGCAGCTGGGAAAGACGTTGCGAGCGCTCCTCGACGCCGACACGACGCGGCGAGGGTTGCTCATCGTCGCCGATGGCGCCGCAACACTGACAGCGAAGGCCCCCGGAGCATTCGACGAGAGGTCGGCCGCGGTAGAGGACACCCTGGGCGAAGCCCTCGCCGCCGGAGATCCACACGGCCTGGCCGCGCTCGACGCCGGTCTGTGCGACGACATCGCACTGACGGGGCGCGCCGCGTGGCAGGTTCTCGCAGGGGCCTTCGCTCAACCCCCGTCCGAGGCGACGATCGAGTACAGCGCCGCACCCTACGGCGTGGGATATCACGTGGGGATCTGGCGCCCGTGAGCATTCCGGGGCACCTCCGCCCGATCGCAGTGGTGGGCCCGACCGCCACAGGGAAATCGGATCTCGGACTGGATCTCGCCGAAGCCCTCGGAGGCGAGATCGTCAACATCGACGCGATGCAGCAGTACCGTGGCATGGACATCGGCACCGCGAAGCTGCCGGTCGACGAGAGACGTGGGATCCCGCACCACCAGCTGGACGTCCTCGACGTCACTGAGACCGCGACCGTCGCGCGCTATCAGGAGGCCGCCACCGCCGATGTCGAGGGCATCCTCGCGTCCGGCCGAGTGCCGATCGTCGTCGGCGGGTCGATGATGTACGTGCAGTCCCTGCTCGACGAGTGGCAGTTTCCTGCGACCGACCCCGAGGTCCGTGCGAAATGGGAAGCTGTTCTCGCCGACGGGGGGCCGGCCGCTGTCCACGAGGCGCTGTGCCGCGCCGACCCCACCGCAGCCCAGGTGATCCTGCCTACGGACGGGCGGCGCATGGTCCGTGCACTGGAAGTTGTCGAACTGACCGGTCTTCCGTTCGCGGCGTCACAACCGACCGTCGGCGATCCGCGATGGGGCACCGTGATCCTCGGCGTCGACCGCGACACGACAGATCTGGACGAACGCATCGCGAAGCGCACCGCTCTGATGTTCGAACTCGGGCTCGTCGACGAGGTGCGTGCACTGATCGACCGCGGATTGCGCGATGGCGTGACGGCGCCCCGCGCGATCGGATACGCACAGATCCTCACGTATCTGGAAGGCCGATGCGACCTCGACCACGCCCGCGAACGGACGTTCATCGGAACCAGGCGGTATGTCCGGCGGCAGCGGTCGTGGTTCCGCCGCGACCACCGGATCCACTGGGTCGACGGAGCCGACCCGAGCGTGACCGCCGAAGCGCTGCGGGTCGTCGAGTCCTGCACCGGCGGAGAGCGGGACTCTCGCTAAGGTTGACGGCATGGAGTTCAGCAAAGGTCACGGCACCGAGAACGATTTCGTCATCCTCCCCGATCCCGATGCCCGGCTGACTCTCACGCCCGACCGGATCGCGGCACTGTGTGATCGACGTCGTGGACTCGGAGCCGACGGGGTGCTGCGTGTCGCGCGGGCCGGAGCACTGGTCGAAACAGGTCTGCTCGATGCGCTCCCGGGAGGTACGAGCGCCGACGACTGGTTCATGGACTACCGCAACGCCGACGGATCGATCGCCGAGATGTGCGGCAACGGTGTACGGGTCTTCGCGCATTACTTGACCGCAGAAGGGCTCGAGAACCGGGAGAACTTCGTCGTCGGGTCGAGGGCCGGCGGTAAGCCCGTGCAGGTCCATTCGGCCGGACCGGTTGCGGGAGACGTCACGGTGGAGATGGGACGGGTTGCACAACTCGGCGAGTCGTCCGCCACGATCGACGGCCGCGTATATACCGGAATCGGGATCGACGTCGGCAACCCGCATCTGGCCTGCGTCGATCCGAATCTGACCAGCGCCGGCCTTGCCGCACTCGACCTCACCTCGCCTGGATACGACCCCGGATTCTTCCCACAGGGCGTCAACATCGAATTCCTGACCCCGATCGAATCGGGTGCCGTCGAGATGCGCGTGCACGAACGAGGGGTCGGCGAGACCCGCTCGTGCGGTACCGGCACGGTCGCGGCTGCCGCAGCAGCCCTGAGGTACGACGGGGCCGCCAGCGGTGTCGTGCGAGTGCGGATCCTCGGGGGCGCCGTCGAGGTGCGGATCGAGGACGAGCATGCCTGGTTGCGCGGGCCGTCGGTACTGGTCGCGCACGGCACGATCAGCGACGAATGGTGGTCGGCACTCGCATGAGCTCATCCCCTCGCGTGACCGCCGAAAAAACTCGAATGCACCGAATCGGGCTTCGTGGGACGATGGAAGTTGTATGACGAACACATCGCGCACTCGCAACACGACAGACGGCACCGATCGCACCGGGTACGACGGTCCCGAAGGCTGGGCTCACGACGACCCTTCGGTGGGCGAGATGCAGCTCGAAGACCGCAGCGCCCTCCGGCGCGTCGCGGGTCTGTCCACCGAACTCGAAGACATCACCGAGGTCGAATACCGGCAGCTCCGTCTCGAACGGGTCGTGCTGGTCGGTGTCTGGACGGGCGGTACCGCCGCCCAGGCGGATGCGAGCCTCGCCGAACTCGCCGCACTCGCAGAAACCGCCGGCTCGGAGGTGCTCGAGGGAATGGTGCAGCGCCGCGACAAGCCGGACGCTGCCACCTACATCGGTTCGGGCAAGGCCGAGGAGCTACGCGAGATCGTGCTCGCCACCGGCGCCGACACCGTGGTCTGCGACGGCGAACTCACTCCCGCCCAGCTGACCGCCCTGGAGAAGGTCGTCAAGGTCAAGGTCATCGACCGGACGGCCCTCATCCTCGACATCTTCGCCCAACACGCGACCTCACGCGAGGGCAAGGCTCAGGTCTCACTCGCACAGATGGAGTACATGCTGCCGCGACTGCGTGGCTGGGGTGAGTCGATGTCGCGCCAGGCAGGCGGTCGTGCCGGCAGCAACGGCGGCGTAGGTCTCCGCGGTCCCGGTGAAACCAAGATCGAAACGGACCGTCGTCGTATCCGGGAACGGATGGCGAAGCTACGTCGGGAGATCAAGGGAATGAAGGCGGCCCGCGACACGAAGCGGACTCGCCGACTGCGCAACGGAGTCCCCTCCGTCGCGATCGTCGGCTACACCAACGCCGGCAAATCGAGTCTGCTCAACCGGCTCACCGGGTCTGGTGTCCTGGTGGAGAACGCGCTGTTCGCCACCCTGGATCCGACGACACGGCGCGCCGCGCTACCCGACGGCAGGGAATTCGTTCTGACCGACACGGTCGGATTCGTGCGGCACCTGCCGACTCAGCTCGTGGAGGCCTTCCGGTCGACCCTCGAAGAGGTCGCCGACGCCGACCTTCTGCTGCACGTGGTCGACGGATCCGATCCGCTCCCGACCGAGCAGATCAAAGCGGTCCGCGAGGTTCTGACAGATGTCGTGCGCGAGTCCGACGGCCCTCCACCGCCCGAGTTGATCGTCGTCAACAAGGTCGATGCGGCCGATCCGGTCACCCTGACCCAACTGCGCGGGCTCTTGACCGACTCGGTGTTCGTCTCGGCGTACACCGGCGAGGGCGTCGAGGAGCTGCGCGAGCGACTCGGCCGGCTGCTCGAGGACCCGGACGTGGAGGTGAAGGCCCTCGTGCCGTACACCCGCGGAGATCTGCTGTCCCGGATCCACTCGGACGGGCAGATCCTTCATTCCGCGCACGAGGCGGACGGCACACGAGTGCATGCCAGGGTTCCGCGGGCGCTCGCCTCGGCGTTGGACGAGTACGCCGCCTGATGGGTTCGCTGCGCGACGCCGGTGTGGTCACCGCCGTCGCGCTCGCGTGCGCCCTTCCGGGCGCGCCCGCCGCGGCGGACACCGTGGAAGTTCCGGTCGCGGACTTTCCGGCGGAGGTCCTGTGCACACCGGACGATCCGGCTCTCGACGAACTGTCCGGTCTTGCCGTGGTCGGTGGGCGGCTGTTCGCGACACCTGACGCGGGTGCCGACGAATCGGTGGTCGAACTCGATGCGGACTGCGGAGTGGTGCAACGGTTTCCGGTCCCCGTCGATCCCTACGATATCGAGGATCTTGCGGCCGGTCCCGACGGCAGACTCTGGCTCGCAGACATCGGCGACAACACCTCCGCGCGGCAGACGGTGGCGCTGATCTCGCTCGATCCGGACAGCGGAGCAGGCGACCTGCACCGCCTGAGCTACCCGGATGGTCCGCGCGATGCGGAGGCCGTGCTGGTGTCCGCGAGCGGCGAACCGTTGATCATCACCAAGTCGTTGTTCGGTGCGAGCGGAATCTACCGGCCGGTGCGCGGGCGCACGGTCGAGCGACTGGAGTCGCCGGGACCGACGCCGCTCGAGAAGGTGGGTTCCCTTGCATTGGGTCCCACCGAAACCCCAGGGGGGCCGCTCCCCGGGGCATCGTCGACGTTGATCACCGGCGGCGCAGTCAGCGCCGACGGGACGGTCGCAGCGGTGCGCACCTACACCGACGTCTATCTGTTCCACGCGCCCGATGGCGATCTCGCCGGTGCAGTGGGTCGAGGTCCCGTGCTTCGCGTGCCGGTCCCCGACGAACCCCAGGGGGAGTCGGTGGCGTTCACCGCGTCCGGCGACCTGCTGACCGCCTCCGAAGCGACCGTTGCGGGCGGCACCGTCACCGGCGAGCGACCTCCGATCCGGGTGTTTCGTGGGGTGGCCGGCTACTTTGCCGCCGATCCGAGGGCGGAGGCAGAGTCCGACCCCGGATCGGCCGCCAGCGGGCGGATCGGAGCCGTAGTGGCGGCCGGCTCGGTGATCTTGATCGGAGCTGCCACGCTCGGGTGGCGTCTGCGCGCCCGGCGTACCTGACCGTCCGCGTGGGTCAGGCGTCGAGATCCGCGGCGACGAGTTCGCTGACCTGTGCGAGGACGACCTCGTCGTCGCACTGGACCGTGACCGCGACACCCTGTGAGGCGCCGAGTGTCATGATCATCAAGGCGGATCCCGCATCGACGGGATCGCCTCCGTCGACCGACAGCGTCACCGGAACTCCTGATGCGACGACGGCTTCGGCGATGATTCCGGCGGGACGTGCGTGCAGGCCGATGGACGAGCCGACCTTGACGGTGTTGACGGGCATGGGTACTCCTTGGTGTGGGGTTGGAGGATCAAACGGTGGCCGGTCGAGGCCCGGCTTCGGGTGCTGCGGGACTGCGGGATTCGGTACGGGTGAACTCCTTTGCGAGGGTGACGCTGAGCGCGGCGACGACTGTGCCCACCATGAGTGCGACGAAGAACCACAGCACACGATCCATCGCGAACACCACGAAGATGCCACCGTGAGGTGCACTCAACGTCACATCGGTCGCCATGATGATTCCACCGGTGACTGCGCCGCCGAGCATCATCGACGGGATCACCCGGAACGGATCCGCTGCTGCGAACGGGATGGCGCCCTCCGAGATGAAGGAGGCACCGAGAAGCCATGCGGCCTTGCCGTTCTCACGCTCGGCGGGGCTGTAGAGACGCGGTCGCACGAGGGAGGAGAGCGCCATCGCGAGCGGCGGCACCATACCGGCGGCCATCACGGCGGCCATGATCTGCAGAGACGCATGGTTGGACACGTCGAGTCCTGCCACGGCGAACGCATATGCCGCCTTGTTGACCGGTCCTCCGAGATCGAAACACATCATGAGACCGAGGATGACGCCGAGGGCAACGGCAGAGCCGCCGGACAGGCCGTTGAGCCAGTCGGTGAGACCGGTGGTGATCGCGGCGAGCGGCCTGCCCAGGACCAGGAACATGAGTCCGCCGACGATCAGGCTTGCGAGCAGTGGGATGATCACCACCGGCATCAACCCACGAGCCCACGTGGGCAGCGGAATCCGACCCACCCACAGCGCTGCGAAACCGGCGATGAGACCGCCGACCAGACCGCCGATGAACCCTGCGCCGACGAACACTGCAACGGCACCGGCGGTGAAACCGGGGGCGAGACCGGGACGGTCGGCGATCGCGTAGGCGATGTACCCGGCAAGCGCGGGTACGAGGAAGGAGAATGCGAGCGAGCCGATCTGGTACAGCACAGCGCCGAGGTAGATCGCGAATCCGCCGTCGGGCAGATTCGTCAGCGAATTGTCCACGACGATGCCGGAAGCGGAGTCGGAGATATCGTAGCCACCGAGCAGGAACCCGAGGGCGATGAGCAGACCACCGGCAGCGACGAAGGGAATCATGTAGCTGACGCCGGTGAGCAGGATCTGCCTCAGCCGGGTGCCCCATCCGACGTCGGCTGTGTTGCTCTCGCCGGTGGTGTCTGCTGCGCCTGCCTCGACTCGGGCGGCCTTCGGATCAGTGGCAGCATGCAGGGCTTCGGTGACCATCACGTCCGGTTCGTTGATCGCGCGTTTGACGCCCGAGGCGATCACCGGCTTGCCTGCGAACCGCTCTTTGCCCTTCACTCCCACATCGGTAGCGAAGATCACGGCGTCGGCGGCAGCGATGACGGCTGCCGGAATCGGGGTGCTTCCGCTCGAACCCTGCGTCTCGACGTGCAGCGTAATTCCGGCGCGTTCGGCTGCGGCGGTGAGCGCATCGGCAGCCATGTAGGTGTGGGCGATTCCTGTGGGGCAGGCGGTGACTGCGACCACGGACCGCTCGGACGGTTCGGGCTCCTGCGCTGCCTGACTTCCGCCGACCGACCCAGCGGTGGTCTCGGCCGGTGTGGCAGCGGGAGAGGCAGGGAGGACGTCCTCGACCAAGGCGATCACCTCGTCGGGTCCCGGCGCGTCGCGAAGTGCTGCGACGAAATCGGGCCGGACGAGTGCACGGGCCAGAGCGGTGAGAAGGCGCATATGGTCTGCTCCGGCGCCTTCGGGTGCAGCGATGAGGAACACCAGGTCGGCAGGGCCGTCGGGCGCGCCGAAGTCGACCTTCGGTGAGAGTCTGGCGAATCCGAGCGACGGCGTGGTGATCGTCGCGTGTCGGCAGTGAGGGATCGCGATCCCACCGGGCAGTCCGGTCGCCGACTTGGCCTCACGCTCGAGCACTGCGGCGGTGAGGGCGTCTCGGTCGGTAGCGCGGCCCGCATCCGTCAGCCTGCCGGCCAGTGTCGCGATCACCGATTCTCTGTCTGCTCCGAGATCGGTGTCGAGCGTGATGAGTTCGGCGTCGATGACCGACGGGCCGGGCGCGCGCCCGGAAGCGAAGTCTGGCATCACATGTCCTTAGGAGTGGGGGAGTGGGGGTGTGTGATGAACGGGGTCGTCGGGAACGAGTTCGGCCGGGACCGCGGAGGGGTCGACAGCGTCGGGCCCGGGAATGCGAGTTCCGGGCAGCGCGACTGCGGCGCTGCCGTACGCGACGGCCAGGCGGAGTCGATCAGCAGCGGCAGCGCCTGCGCGGTCGGCGACGAGATAGCCGGCGAGGGACGAATCGCCGGCACCCACGGTGCTGCGCGTGGTGACGGGTGGAGGAGTCGCCCGCCACACGCCTTCGGGTGTGATCAGGACGGCACCGGCCGACCCGAGGGTGGCGAGTACCGTTCCCACCCCTCGTGCGACGAGCATGCGCCCGGCGTCCGCGACGGATCGAATGTCGCCGCGCGCAGCATCGTCCTCGAGCGACTTCGCGTCGCATCCCGTCAGTTGGGCGAGCTCATCGGAATTCGGCTTGATGAGATCGGGGGCGGTCTCGGGGAATCCGGCTGCGAGCGCTAGCAGTGGAGTCTCCGATGTGTCGACTGCGACACGGCACCCGGTGGGACGTAGTGCACGTACGAGGTCGGCGTAGAACCCATCCGGAACGCCGGGCGGAAGTGAACCGGACAGCACGACCCAGCCGTCGGCACGCGCGTTCTCGACCATGGCCTCGACCAGTTCCGTCCGGGTGGCCGCCGAGCACAGGGCGCCGGGCTCGTTGAGCTTCGTCGTGGTTCCGTCGGATTCGGCGATGGTGATATTCGTGCGTGCATGCGCGGACGTCGGGACCGCACGGTACGGAATTCCGCGCTCGTTCAAGGCTGCGAGCAACGGGTCGTCGGGGTTGACGGGGAGCACCGCGAGAACGTCGTGGCCGGCTCGATGCAGGACACGCGCGACATTGATGCCTTTGCCCCCGGGATCGACGGTCGTCGCGCCGGCGCGGTGCACGGCCCCGCGTCGGAGCGGCCCGTCCAGATCGACAGTGCGGTCCAGGCTGGGATTGGCAGTCAGTGTGACGATCATGCCGTCACCACCTCGATTCCGTGTTCGATCAAGCGGTCTCGGTCTGCGTCGTCGAGGTCTGTATCGGTCACAAGGACGTCGACGGCCTCGATCGGCGCGAAGCTCAAGAGGTGTCGTCGGCCGATCTTCGAGGAGTCCGTCACAACGACCACCCGATCGGCGCAGCGCACCATCGCGCGTTTGACGGCGGCCTCGTCGGAGTCCGGCGTGGACAGCCCGTGCTCGATCGTGAGGGCGTTGGTTCCGATGAACGCCACGTCCACATTGAGGATCTCCAGGAACCTCAGGGCTTCGGGCCCTACGGCGGCCTGGGTTGTGCCACGCACCCGACCACCGATCAAGTGCAGCTTCACCGGCGCCGACCCGGCCAGGCGCGCGGCAATCGGCACCGAATTGGTTGCGACCGTGATTTCGGTATCGCTCGGCAGGACGGCTGCGACTCTACTGGTGGTGGTGCCGGCGTCGAGGATCACGCTGCCCCCCGTGCCGGGGAGGAAGTGCGCCGCGGCCGCTGCGATCCGGTCCTTGTGGCCGGCACGGGTGTTCTCTCGTTCGGCGAGGCCGGGCTCCGAGACGGTGAGTGCCGTTGCGGGAACCGCCCCGCCGTGTACACGCCGGATGTGTCCGAGGCGTTCGAGGAGTGCGAGGTCGCGTCGCACGGTCTCCGATGTGACGTCGTAGCGTTCGGCGAGATCGGTGACGGACACACGGCCCTGGCGTCCGATCAGGTCCGCGATCGCCTGTTGACGTTCCTCTGCGTACACCCGAGCCCCTTGCGTTGAATGTTGGATAATGTTGTTTTACGCCCGTATGTGTTGACATGTCAATGCCTACGAGTAATCTGAATCACAGACGCAGTCGCGGTGAGGAGACGGAATGACGAACGAGGCACCAGTTCTGCAGGGCACGCCGGTAGTGCCCGGAGTCGGATACGGGCCGGTGATCCGGCCTGCCCCACGTCCGCAGATCACCACGTCGTCGGATGTCGTTCCGGACACTGCGCGAGAAGCCGAGGTTGCCCGGTTCGATGCAGCGGTGGAAGAGGTCGCCGGTCGTCTGAGGGCACGCGCCGCGCGCGCCTCAGGAGCAGCTGCGGAAGTGCTTCAGGCCAACGCGGTACTGGTGGAAGACCGCGCCTGGCGCGCGGCTGTGGACGGAAAGATCCGAGCCGGATCGGACGCAGTTGCCGCCACTGTCGGCGCGACAGACCAGTTCGTCACGATCTTCGAGAAGATCGGCGGGCTGCAGGCGGAGCGGGTCACTGATCTGGTCGACATCCGGGACCGCGTGCTCGCCGAATTGAACGGCGAGCCCGAGCCCGGCATCGACACACCCGACGTTCCCTCGGTTCTGCTGGCCGATGATCTCGCACCGGCCGACACCGCCGCTCTCGATCCCGTACTTGTCGTCGCAATTGCAACGAAGCTCGGCGGACCGACCAGTCATACCGCGATCATCGCGAGACAGCTCGGTATCCCGTGTGTCGTCGCGATGGCAGGTATCGACGACATCGAATCCGGAACGTCGGTCATGGTCGACGGCGGGACCGGGCGGCTCGTTGTCGAACCCGACCACGAGAATGCGGAAGCCGTTATCGCGAAGGACAGGGCAGATCGTGCCCGCATCGCGATGTGGGCCGGCCCCGGGCAGACCTCCGACGCGCAACCGATCGCGATCCTGGCCAACGTCCAGGACGGTGCAGGCGCGCGCACCGCCCGGTCGACTCCGGCCGAAGGTGTGGGCTTGTTCCGCACCGAACTGTGTTTCCTGGATCGTGACACAGAACCGACCGTCGATGAGCAGATCGACATCTACTCCGAGGTGTTCGAGGCATACCAGGGCCGAAAGGTCGTGCTCCGCACCCTCGATGCGGGTTCCGACAAGCCACTGCGGTTCGCAGATCATCCGGACGAACACAACCCCGCGCTCGGTGTCCGAGGCATCCGCATCGCCGCCGCGACCCCGGGAATCCTCGAACGGCAACTCGATGCGGTCGCGGCCGCCGCGGTGCGCACCGGTGCGACGCCGTGGGTGATGGCTCCGATGGTCGCCACCGTGGCCGAGGCAGCCGCGTTCGCCGAACAGGTCCGTTACCGGAACCTGGTGCCCGGCGTGATGATCGAGGTGCCTTCCGCGGCGTTGCTCGCCGACCGCGTGCTCGCCCACGTCGATTTCCTCTCGATCGGGACGAACGACCTCGCTCAGTACACGATGGCGGCAGACCGGATGTCGCCGGCATTGGCGTCGTTGACCGATGCCTGGCAGCCGGCGGTGCTGGCCCTGGTCGCACGCACGACAGAAGCTGGTTCCGCCGCAGGAAAACCCGTGGGGGTGTGCGGCGAGGCCGCGGCCGATCCACTCCTCGCCTGCGTTCTCGTGGGGATGGGTGTGTCGTCGCTGTCGTGCGCGGCATCGGCTGTCGCCGCGGTCGGTGCGAGACTGGCGACAGTGACCGCGGCGCAGTGTCAGGACGCTGCACACGCAGTTCTGGGCACCGACGATCCTGCTGCGGCGCGTGCTGCGGCGTCGCGCATCCTCGGCTGAGGTAGGCAAACGGCGTTGCACTTTCTCGACCGGTGTCACGTACACCTGTCCTGAGTCTTACGATCTCCGTCGTGAATGAACGCGTGCGGCCGACGAGTCGCAACATGGGTTTCGGCTGGGCATTGCACGGTGACGGACGACAGATCGAGGCCGGTGCGGTCGTCGCTCCCGACGAGCGGTTGTCGTGGCCGCGCACCATCGGTATCGGTATGCAGCACGTGATTGCCATGTTCGGCGCCACGCTGCTCGTGCCGACCATCACCGGATTCCCGGTGACCACCACATTGCTCTTCTCTGGTATCGGCACCGTTCTGTTCCTGCTCATCACCCGAGGTCGGGTACCGAGCTATCTAGGATCGTCCTTCGCATTCATCGCGCCCCTGTCGGCATCTGCGGGGAGCGGTCCGGCCGCGCAGCTCGGCGGTATCGTCGCAGCCGGCGTTGTGCTTGCCGTCATCGGTCTGATCGTCAAGGTGCTCGGCTCGCGTGTGATCGACGCGGTGATGCCTCCCGTCGTCACCGGTGCGGTGGTCGCTCTGATCGGACTCAATCTCGCACCGACCGCGGCGGGATCGTTCGAAGCACAACCGTTGATCGGTGCCGTCACTCTCGTGTCCATCCTCGTGGTCACGGTGCTCGGCCGCGGCCTCTTCGGAAGACTGGGGATCCTCGTCGGTGTGGTCATCGGGTGGGTCTTCGCATGGTTCAGCGGGGGGCTCGCTCCCGACCGAGTCGATGCGCTGCAGGCGGCAGCCTGGTTCGGCGCACCCGAATTACGAGCGCCGACCTTCGAATTGTCCGTCGTGCTGCTGACGCTGCCCGTGGTCATCGTCCTGATCGCCGAGAATGTGGGCCACGTCAAGGCAGTCGCCGCGATGACGGGTCGGAACCTCGACGACGTCGCCGGTGACGCCCTGTTCGCCGACGGACTGGCGACCACCATTGCCGGCGTAGGCGGTGGATCGGGCACCACCACCTACGCCGAGAACATCGGCGTCATGGCTGCAACCCGCGTGTATTCCACGGCCGCGTACTGGGTGGCTGCGCTGACCGCGGTGGTGCTCGCCTTCTCCCCGAAGTTCGGGGCGCTCGTGTTCACGGTGCCCGACGGTGTTCTCGGCGGCGCCACACTCGTCCTGTACGGGCTGATCGGGCTCCTGGGCGTGCGGATCTGGATGGACGCGAAGATCGACTTCACCTCCCCGGTCAACCTCATGGTGGTGGCAGCTGCGCTCGTCGCAGGTATCGGCGACCTGACGTTGTCGATCGGATCGGTCGAGCTCGGTGGCATCGCGTGGGGCTCGATGGGAATCCTCGTCGCCTACCCGCTCCTGCGCCGATTGGCCGACCTGCGCAGCTGACTTCAGGTTGTCCCGGTCACAAAATCTGCTCGCTCCTGTCAGAGTCACCGTGCATCCGCGTGCATACCGTGGATATGTCCACGTCGTCACTGACCAGGAGCGCAGATGGAACGCACCCTTTTCGAGCCCGAACACGACCTGTTCCGAGAGTCGTACCGGAAGTTCCTCGAACAGGAGGTGGCGCCTTTCCACGAGCAGTGGGAGAAGGACAAGATCGTCGACCGCGAAGTGTGGAAGAAGGCAGGCGCCCAGGGGTTTCTGGGAATGGCCGTACCCGAAGAGTTCGGTGGCGGAGGTGTCGACGACTTCCGCTACAACGTCGTTCTGACCGAGGAGACCACTCGCGGGGGATACAGCGGTGTCGGTTTCATGCTCCACAACGATGTCGTGGCGCCCTACCTGCTGAACCTCGCGGACGAGGAGCAGAAGAAGCGGTGGCTCCCGGGATTCTGTTCCGGCGAAATCATCACCGCCATCGCGATGACCGAGCCCGGCACCGGCAGTGACCTCCAGGGCATCAAGACTCGCGCGGTTCGCGACGGTGACGACTGGGTCCTCAACGGATCCAAGACGTTCATCACCAATGGGATCAACGCCGACCTGGTGATCGTGGTCGCGTGCACCGACCCGGAGAAGGGCGCACAGGGCTTCTCCCTGCTTGTCGTCGAGCGCGGCATGCCGGGCTTCGAGCGTGGCCGCAATCTCGACAAGATCGGTCTCGACGCGCAGGACACCGCCGAGCTCAGCTTCGACGACGTGCGTGTCCCCGCCGCCAATATGCTCGGCGAAGAGGGCCTGGGCTTCATCTACCTGATGCAGAACCTTCCGCAGGAGCGGCTGTCGATCGCTGTGGTCGCGGCCGCCGCGATGGAACAGGTCCTCGAGGACACGATCCAGTACTGCCGCGACCGCAAGGCCTTCGGCAAGCCGATCGGCAGGTTCCAGAACAGCCGATTCGAGCTCGCCGAGTTGTCGACGGAAGCTCTGCTTGCCCGGGTGTTCGTGGACAAGTGCGTCGAGCTGCTCAACGTCGGTGCCCTCACCGTGCAGGAAGCTGCGATGGCCAAGTACTGGACTACTGACAAGCAGGTCGAGCTCATCGACCGCTGCCTCCAGCTGCACGGCGGTTACGGCTACATGCGTGAATACCCGATTGCGAAGGCGTACCTCGATTCTCGGGTCCAGAAGATCTACGGCGGCACGAACGAGATCATGAAGGAGGTCATCGGCCGCAGTCTGAACATCTGACCGCTGCGCCCCTGATCGCTGACGCACCGCACGAGGCCGGTGTGGTTCCACCGAGGTGGAACCACACCGGCCTCGATGTGTCTAACGGTGCAGGTGCCGGGCCGTGATGTGCGGCCGGAGGATCTACGGTCAGAGCTTGCGGATGACTGTGACCACCTTGCCGAGAATGACGGCGTCGTTACCCGGGATCGGTTCGAACATCGGATTGTGCGGCATGAGCCAGACGTCGTTCTTCACCCGTTTGAACGTCTTGACAGTGGCCTCGCCATCGAGCATGGCTGCAACGATGTCGCCGCTCTCGGCGACATTCTGCTGGCGAATCACAACCCAGTCGCCGTCGCAGATCGCCGCGTTGATCATCGATTCGCCGACGACCTTCAGTAGGAACAGCGACCCCTGGCCGACAACTTCACGGGGGAGTGGGAAGACGTTCTCGATGGCCTCCTCCGCGAGGATCGGACCGCCCGCTGCGATGCGTCCGACCACGGGAACGAGTGCGGCCGACGGGATGTCGTCGGAAGAGATTGCCGGAATGACCTCGCCGGCAGTGTCGGGCGTGACCTGCGGGTCGTCGAACCCGCGTACGTCTACCGCGCGCGGGCGGTTGGGGTCGCGGCGCAGCATGCCTTTGCGCTCGAGGGTGCGGAGTTGGTGTGCGACCGAGGACGTGCTGTTGAGGCCGACCGCGTCGCCGATTTCGCGGATGCTCGGCGGGTATCCCCGCTCGGCAACCGATGTGCGAATCACTTCGAGGACGCGGCGTTGACGCTCGGTGAGCGCGGTGCTGTCGGTGCCGGACGACTTCTTCGGCCGGCTGGTCGCGGAGTTGGCGTCCGTCATGGTCGTGACCTCCGTGCGTCGAGTTTCTGATGTGTTGTGTGTGACCTTTCGAATCTAACCGGATCCGGTCCGTATATCAAACATCTGTTCGAGATTGTTTCGAACAAACCAGCGACAAGTTCGGCCGGTCGTGATAGAAAGCTCGAACACGTATTCGTTCGAATAGGTGGGCGAATCTACCGACTCATGACTGCCACGGAGGATCCGATGGGCGCAGCACTGTTGACGGAATTCCGCACGACCGCTCCGGCCGGGACGAGTGCGATCCCACCGGCATCGCCGCTGTGGGCGGGGGGCGACGATCGGTACCCGGTTCGGTACGAGGGGAGGTCCTGTGCGCACCCACCTGCCATCCGCGTACGTCACTCGCTGCTGCAGGTACTCGCCACGGTGGTGTTCACGGCCGTCGCGGTCACGGCGATCCTCTGTGTCGCGCATATTCGTACGAGCCAGATCTCAGCGGAATCCGGCCGCTCCATACCGGTCGTGACCGAGGCGGCGTCGCCCGTCGGGGCGAGGGGAGCGGTCACCGGTGGGAGATGACGGCGCGGTGTCGACCCACCCGGATTCCAGGAGCACACGACATGTGCGGGTATTGTCTGAATCTGTCAGTCACACCACCCCGTGTGGTCGCGTCGGGACGACCCTGCCCCCGGGCGAGATCGATCCTTCGAGTACGGCATCGTTTCGTCGGCGACGTCGCGGCCACCACGGCAGCGACGAAGGAATCGACATGTACTGCCCGTATTGCCGGCACCCCGACTCCAGGGTCGTCGATTCGCGTGAAGCCGACGAGGGCGCCGCGATTCGCCGTCGTCGGGCGTGTCCGGAGTGCGGTCGCCGATTCACCACGGTCGAGGCCGCCGTGCTGTCGGTCGTCAAGCGCAGCGGCGTGACCGAGCCGTTCAGCCGCGAGAAGGTCGTGCGCGGTGTCGCGCGCGCCTGCCAAGGACGCGATGTAGACAACGACGCCCTGAACAAGCTTGCGCAACAGGTCGAAGACGCCGTGCGCGCCAAAGGCGCACCGGAGATACCCAGCCACGAGGTGGGGCTTGCGATCCTCGGGCCTTTGCGCGACCTCGACGAGGTCGCTTACCTCCGATTCGCCTCGGTGTACCGATCCTTCAGCTCCGCCGAGGATTTCGAACGTGAGATCACGGAGTTGCGCGAACATCAACGCACCCGCGACGTCTCCGCCGACATGGACTGATCCGTCCGGACCTGCCGGTCGGTCGCGTGGCGATCGTTTCGTCAGCGGATCGAATCGATGGCCTTCAGTACCCGCTTCTCCGACACCGGAACCCGCGTGCCCATCCCTTGGGCGAACAAGCTCACACGCAGCTCCTCGATCATCCAGTAGACATCCACGACGTCGCGTGCGGTTCGGCGTTCCTGCGGCAACCGCGCGAGCAGCTTGTCGTAGGCCGCATACACCCGATCGAGGACATCCATGGCCTGGGCATCGCGATTAGCGCTTGCGGGCAGCGCTTCGAGCCGCTGAGCGGCGGCAGCGAGATAACGGGGTAGGTCGGCCAGGCGACGAGTGCCCAGGTCGGTGACGAACCCGGCGAAGAGCAACGAAGACAGTTGCTCGCGGACGTCGTCCGCGGCCTCACCGCGAACCCGATCCAGCAGCACGCCCACCTGATGGGCCTTGCTCAGTGCAGGGACCACGGACTTCAGCAGGTGCGCGACGCGTCGGGGGAGTTCGCTGCGCACGACCGCGGCGAGCGCGTCGAATTCCTCGGGAGTCCGTACCGGCTTCCCGTGCGCGGCGATCAATTCGTCGACTGCGCACGCCCGGCAGTCCTCGATGAGCGCGTCGAACGAACCGTCCGGATTGCGGCCGAGCGCCAGTCGCTCCGGGTTCGTCAGACCGGAGGTCACGACCTTCGCCTTGGTGGGCGCAGCGGCGAGAAGAAGTGCGCGCAACCCGGCGCGGGTGGCGGCGCGCTGCGCCTGAGGCGTGCTCAGCACGCGGACCGCGACACCCTCGCCCTCCGATACCAGGGCGGGATAGCCGGTCACCTGCTGTCCGCCGACCTCACGTGTGACCGTCTGCGGCAGCGTACCGAGGGTCTCGGCCGTCCACGCGACCGCCGGTGCACGTTCGGTGCCCGAGGCGGCACGCGCGACCTCGGCGTCGACCCGCGTCGAGAGCTGCTGTCGCAGCGTGCTGAGGCTCTTGCTGCGGCCCAGTACCCCTCCGCTCTCGTCGATCGCTGCGAACGTCATCTTCAGGTGATCGGGCAGTGCCGATGGAGTGAAGTCACCCGGTTCGATCCTGCAGTTCCCGAGCCGCGACAACTCACGGGCGAGCGCGTTGACGAGAGGCTCACTACGCGCGGTCACCGACGCGAGAGCGGCCTTCGCGAAATCGGGTGCCGGAACCACCTGGCGTCGAATCTGTTTCGGCATGCTCTTGATCAGGGCGGTGACGAGTTCGTGGCGTAGTCCGGGAACCAGCCAATCGAATCCGACGGGTCGGACTCCCGCGAGCAGCGCCACCGGGATCCTGGCGGTGACACCGTCGTCCTCGGTGCCCGGCTCGAACTGGTAGGTCAGCGGGAACTGCAGCTCGCCTTGTCGCCATGCGTCTGGGTAGTCGCCCTCCAGAACTGCCGCCGCGTCCTGATTTACCACCGTCTCGGGAGTGAAGGTCAGCAGGCCCGGTTCGTTCTGCCGGGCCTGCTTCCACCAGGTGTCGAAATGCCTGGCGGAGACGACCTCCGGTCCGACACGTCGATCGTAGAACTCGAACAGTGCGTCATCGTCGACGACCAGGTCGCGCCGCCGCGCGCGGTGCTCGAGCTCTTCGACATCATCGAGCAACGCCCGGTTCTCGTGGAAGAACTTGTGTCGGGTCTGCCACTCGCCCTGCACGAGCGCGTGCCTGATGAACAGCTCGCGCGAAGCCTCGGGATCGATCGGTCCGTACTGGACCCGGCGTTGGGCGACGAGCGGGATGCCGTAGAGCGTGACACGCTCGTATGCCATCGCCGCTTGCTGCTTGGTCGACCAATGCGGCTCCGAGTACGTGCGCTTGATCAGGTGAGGAGCGAGCTTCTCCGCCCACTCGGGTTCGATCCGCGCCGCCATCCTGCCCCACAGTCGCGACGTCTCGACCAGCTCGCCGGCCATGACCCATCGAGGTGGCTTCTTGAACAGGGACGAGCCAGGGAAGATCGCGAAACGTGCCCCGCGTGCGCCGAGGAAGTCGCGTTTGTCGCCCTCGCGCAATCCGATATGCGAGAGCAGTCCGGCGAGCAGTGACTGGTGGACCCTGTCGTCGCTGACCTCCCGGTGTGCGGTCTCCCAACCGAGGTTCAGCGTGATCTGGCGGAGCTGCCCCTGGAGGTCCTGCCACTCCCGGATACGCATCCAGTGCAGGAACTCGCTGCGGCACAATTTTCGGAACTGGTTGGACGACAGCTCTTTCCGCTGTTCCTTGAGGTAGTCCCACAGGCGAAGGAAGGCGAGGAAATCGGATCCGTCGACGTTGAACCGCGCGTGCTTCTCATCGGCCGCCTGCTGATGTTCGGTGGGCCGCTCGCGGACATCCTGGATCGACAACGCCGACACGATGATGAGGACCTCGCGCAGACATCCGTTGCGGTGCCCCTCGACGATCATGCGCGCCATGCGGGGATCGACGGGCAGACGCGCGAGTTCCCGGCCGGTATCGGTCAAACGTGGGGTTTCGTCCTTGGAGGCGGGTTCGATCGCGCCGAGCTCGTGCAGCAGGGCGATACCGTCGCGGATCGCGCGTGGGTCGGGTGGCTCGACGAACGGGAACGACGCGATTTCGCCAAGACCGAGTGCCGTCATCTGCAGGATGACCGACGCGAGGTTGGTGCGCAGAATCTCGGGTTCGGTGAACTCGGGACGCGACTCGAAGTCGTCCTCTGAATACAGGCGGATGCAGATACCGTCGGCGACACGACCGCAACGACCGGCGCGCTGTCGAGCGGACGCCTGCGAGATCTCCTCGATGGGCAGTCTCTGGACCTTCGTCCGCACTGAGTACCGAGAGATGCGGGCAGTACCGGGGTCGACGACGTAGCGGATCCCGGGCACCGTCAGCGAGGTCTCGGCGACATTGGTCGACAGCACGACGCGACGTCCGGTGTGCCCGGTGAAGACGCGGTGTTGTTCGGCCGCCGACAATCGGCCGTAGAGGGGGAGGATCTCGGTGTTGCGCAGTTTACGATCGCGCAGTGCGTCGGCGGTGTCGCGGATCTCGCGCTCACCCGACAGGAACACGAGGATGTCGCCGTCGCCGGCCGATTGCAGCTCCTCGACCGCTTCGCACACGGCGTCGACAGGGTCGCGGTCGACGAGTTGGTCGCCCCGCTCGACGGTCAGCGGCCGATACCGCACTTCGACCGGATACGTGCGCCCGGAGACCTCGACGATCGGGGCCGGCGTCCCGTCCGAGTCGGCGAAGTGTTCCGCGAATCGTTCGGGGTCGATCGTCGCCGAGGTGATGATCACCTTCAGGTCGGGTCTGCGGGGGAGTAGCTGCTTGAGATACCCGAGGAGGAAGTCGATGTTGAGGCTGCGTTCGTGCGCCTCGTCGATGATCAGTGTGTCGTAGCGGCGCAGCATGCGGTCCCGCTGTATCTCGGCGAGCAGGATACCGTCGGTCATCAGCTTGACCAGGGTGTGATCGGACACCTGGTCGGTGAAGCGAACCGTATAGCCGACGGTGTCGCCGAGTTCGGAGCCGAGTTCTTCGGACAGTCGCTCGGCGACCGCACGCGCCGCGATACGACGGGGCTGAGTGTGCCCGACGAGGCCGCGCACACCGCGTCCGAGTTCGAGACAGATCTTCGGAATCTGAGTGGTCTTGCCGGACCCGGTCTCGCCCGCGACCACGACCACCTGGTGGTCGCGGATCGCGTCCGCGATGTCGTCCTTGCGCTGGGATACCGGAAGGTCTTCCGGGTACCGGATCTCGGGGACGGACACGAGGCGCTGCGCTTGGCGTGCGCGTGCGGAGTCGATGTCGCGGGCGATCTTGGTGAGCGCGTCATCGCCGCGGGCTCGATCGAGGCGGCGCCGGAACCGATGCTCGTCGCTGAGCGACACCTCGGTCAGGGCTGCGCGAAGGTCGCGGCGGTTCGGGGCAGGAGAGATGGACATGCTGGTCATACAGCCTAGCTACTATCGGAACGATGGTGCGACACCGGTGCGCGCGAAGCGGGTCGGCCGACGAGTGCCCGAGGCCGCGCAATGACCGGCGCGTCGGCGCATCAACGGATCGTCGGCGAATTCTCTTGCGTCTCCTACAGGGGGAGATACGAGAGTAGGGACATAGGGACCGACGGCCGCCGGTGCGGTCGATGAGGTCGTTGCGGGTTTTGCTACGGACCGTAGGCCGAACGCGGCGCGCTGAGCTCACAGGTCCTGCCGAAGCGAATACGAGATCGTGCACTCTTTCGATCGCGGCATAGATCGTCCACTTTCATGGAACTGTCCAACCCATACGATGGTGGAAAACCGGTAGTCGTGGACAGGAGCTGACTGTGGGTGCGTTGTGGCACGGATTCGCCGATATGGGTGTCGTGGAGCGGGACGGGGCCTTCGTCGTGGCCCGTGGAGAGGGCGCATACATCTGGGATGACGCCGGTACCCGCTATCTCGACGCGACAGCAGGCCTGTGGTTCGCCAACGTCGGACACGGTCGTACCGAGATCGGTGAGGCCGTTGCCGCGCAGCTCGCGAAGGTCGCGCACTTCTCGAACTTCGGTGATTTCGCTGCCGAGCCCACGATCGCTCTCGCCGAGCGGCTCGCGGAGATCGCACCGGTCCCCGGCAGTAAGATCTTCTTCACCTCGGGCGGCTCAGACTCGATCGATACTGCAGCGAAGCTGGCCCGCCGCTATTGGCAGGAGATCGGGCGGTCGAGCAAGACACTGATCATCAGCCGCGAGAAGGCTTACCACGGGATGCACGTCGGCGGCACGTCGATGGCGGGTATACCCGTCAATGCAGAGGGCTACGGCGAGCTGTGGACCGACACGGCCACCGTGCCCTGGAACGACGCCAAAGGTCTGCTCGAACTCATCGAGAAGATCGGGGCCGACAACATCGCGGCATTCTTCTGCGAACCGATCATCGGCGCCGGGGGCGTATACCTGCCGCCGGACGGCTACCTCGCGGAGATCCGCGACATCTGCCGCGACCACGACATCCTGTTCGTCGTCGACGAGGTGGTGACCGGGTTCGGCCGGATCGGCGGTTCGTGGTTCGCGTCGACGAGGTTCGATCTGCAGCCCGACATCGTGACGACAGCCAAGGGCCTGACGTCGGGATACCTGCCGATGGGTGCGGTGTTCGTGGCACCGCGCGTCGCCGAACCGTTCTTCGCCGGCGGTGTGTGGTGGCGCCACGGCTACACCTACGGTGGTCACGCGGCGGCGGCCGCGGCCGCACACGCGAACCTCGATATCCTCGAACGCGAGAATCTGCTCGACGATTCGGCGCGCCTCGAGAAGACGCTCCACGAGAAGCTCGCTCCGCTCGCAGATCATCCGAAGGTCGCGGAGGTGCGTAGCGGTATCGGTGCTGTCGCGGCTGTGCAACTCGCCGATCCAGGAGAGGCCCCGAGCTTCGTGAAAACCCTTCGGGAGCACGGCATCTCGGGCCGCGCGGCGGGTCAGGGCGCAATGCAGATCTCGCCGTCGTTCGTGATGACGGACGACCAGGTGCAGGATCTCGCCGACGGTTTCGCTGCAGCCCTGGGCTGATGCGAAACCGGTGCCGATGGAAATGCCTCAGCGCCGTGACCGGATCCGTCGTAACAGACGGCGGATCCGGTTCTTCGGGCTCACCGGGACCGCGGTGAGGGGCATTTCCTCGGTGCTGTCCTGCGCGGCGACTGCTCGTGCGTACCGTTCATGAAGGACGGACCGGATCTCGTCGGGAGTGTAGTCACGGCGCCTGCGTTCGTTTCGCAGGGTGATCGCACCGGTCGCCGCGACTCCCACAACGCCGGCCAGTCCGAGCAACTTCCACATCGTGCTGGTACGAAGAGTCATACAGCGACCCTAGCTGTGAGTGGTCCACGGCACGCTTTCCTCGAGTAACCCGGAGGTATCATGCAACCCGGTCCGACGCCGTCGCGTCTCACTCTGGACAAGGCAGTGGATCTCACACGTACGGGGGACATCTGGGTCTTCCGTGGTAAGAGTGGGGCGGACCGGGCCATCCAGACGCTGACCAATGCCCCTGTCAACCATGTCGGCATGACGGTGGCATTCGCTGACCTGCCGCCGCTGATGTGGCATGCGGAACTGGGGCGGAGCCTGCCCGACATGTGGACCGGTCGGCATCAACGTGGCGTCCAACTGCACGATCTGCGCAGCGCGGTACAGGTGTGGGGAGCGCGCTACGGGCAGCGCGGTTGGCTTCGTCAACTCTCTGTTCCCGTCACCGGGGAACAAGAGGATCAGCTGCTGCGTACCATCGCTCGCCTGGACGGAACACCCTTCCCCTCCACAGCGAAACTCGCCGGTCGATGGTTCGCGGGTCGCGTACCTCGCCTGAAGCGACGCGAGTCCGGTCTCGAAAATGCGTACTGCGCCGAGGTCGTAGCAGTGACGATGGAGGCGATGGGGATCCTCGAGCAACGACATCGGGGGAGCAGTTGGTACGACCCGGGAAGGTTCTGGAGCGGTGACAGATTGCCGTTGGCGCCCGGTGTCGAGTTCGGTGGTGAGATCGAAGTGGTGCTCGACGCGACCGATATCGCCGAGGGTGAGGTGCTGGGCGGAAGTCCGTCGACCACAACCGCATAGCCATGCATTTTCGTGGGGCCCGGGGATGCGGAAAGGGACCTCTCCGAAGAGAGGTCCCTTTCCGTCGACGCGGTAGATCAGGCGTTGGCGCCGGCGAGGATCTCGCTGGCGGTGATCGCCTGGGCCACGCCCTGAAGGGTCGCGGCGACCTTGACGGCCTCCCAGACCTGCTCCTTGGTGAGGCCTTCCTTGCGGACGACGTTGTCGTGCGCTGCGGTGCAGTCGTGGCATCCGTTGATCGTGGACACTGCGAGTGACCACAGCTCGAAGTCGGATTTCTCGACGCCGGGGCTGCCGATGATGTTCATCCGCAGGCCCATGCGCACCTGTGCGTACTCGTCGCCGAGGAAGCCCTTGGCGCGGTAAGCGACATTGTTCATGCCCATGATCGACGCTGCGCCGAGTGCGGCGTTGTACGCTTCTGCCGACAGCACGTCAGCGGCTTCTTCCGAGATCTCCGTGAGCACGGTCGCCGACTTGGTGGCGGCCGCGGCAGCGAGGAACGTGCCCCACAGCTGCTGCTCGTTGAGCTCGGTCGAGCGAGCGAGCGAACTCAGATTGAGCTTGAGATCCTTCGCGTACTCGGGGAGAGCGTTCTTCAGATTGTCGACACTCACTGCAGCGCTGCCTTGACGAGTTCGCCCGCGTTGAGGGTCGGGTCGTTCTTCTTCCAGTTGCACGCGCACAGCTCGTCGGACTGCAGGGCGTCGAGGACCCGGAGGACCTCGTCGACGTTGCGGCCCACGGAGCCGGCGGTGACGGACACGAACTGGATCTCGTTGTTCGGGTCGATGATGAAGGTGGCGCGATCGGCGACACCGTCGGCGTTCAGAACGCCGGTGGCGGAGACGAGCTCACGGTTGAGGTCCGACAGCATCGGGAAGGGGAGGGTCTTGAGATCCTCGTGCTGTGCACGCCACTGGAAGTGCACGAACTCGTTGTCCACGGACGCGCCGAGGACCTGCGTGTCGCGGTCCGCGAACTCCTCGTTCAGCTTGCCGAATGCGGCGATCTCGGTCGGGCAGATGAAGGTGAAGTCCTTCGGCCAGAAGAAGACGACCTTCCACTTGCCGGCGTAGTCGTCGCTGGTGATGGTGGTGAAGTAGTCGTCGGGCTGTGCGGCGTCGACCTGCGACAGGTCGCCGCCGATGAGGGCCTTCAGGTTGAAAGCGGGGAACTGATCGCCGATGGTCAGCAATGCCATTTTCGGTCCTCTCGTGGGGGTGTCTCGTGAACAAGCGAGTCGAACACGCACGCCACGCCCGATGACGTGGATCTGTGCGCTACCGGACGATCCTTGCGGTCCGTTCTCCGGTACGAGATTCATCCTGCCGGAAAATTTTCAAAAGGTAAAGGTGATTACTCGCACTACACTGATAGGCGTGTCCGATCAGACTTATCACCCGACCCTGTCACAGCTGCGTGCGTTCGTGGCCGTCGCCACTTATAAGCACTTCGGAACGGCCGCAGCACGATTGAATGTGAGCCAACCCACACTGTCGCAGGGACTCGCGTCGCTCGAGAACGGTCTCGGCGTGCAATTGATCGAAAGAAGCACCCGCCGCGTGCTCGTCACCCCCGCGGGTGCGCGACTCCTCGCCCAGGCCAAGGCGATTCTCGACGCCACCGACGGGTTCGTCGCCGCGGCAGCGGGAGTGTCCGACGGCTTCTCGGGCCCGCTGAGGATCGGGTTGATTCCCACGGTCGCGCCCTATTTCCTGCCCGGCCTGCTCCCTGAACTCCGCACGCGTATGCCCAATCTCGCCGTGCACGTGATCGAGGACCAGACGGCCCGGCTCCTCGGTGCGCTGCGCTCGGGCACCCTGGACGTCGCCGTGCTCGCCCTACCGTCCGATGTCGCCGGGGTAGTGGAGATCCCGCTGTACGCCGAGGACTTCATCCTCGTCGTACCCACGGACCATCGCTATGCAGGCCAGGTCGATCTCCCACTGTCGATCCTCGACGAACTCCCACTCCTGCTTCTCGACGAAGGCCACTGCCTCCGCGACCAGACGCTCGATCTGTGCCGATCCGTCGACGCGAGGCCCGATGCGGGGGACACCCGCGCAACCTCCCTGGCCACCGTCGTGCGATGCGTTGCAGGCGGTCTCGGCGTCACACTCGTGCCCGCATCGGCGGTACCGGTGGAAACAGCGGGCGGCGACCTGGCCGTGGCACACTTTGCTGCACCCGAGCCGGGACGCACCATCGGGTTGGTCTTCCGGGCATCGAGCGCGCGTGCCGACGACTACAGAGCGTTGGCCGACGTGTTGCGGTCGCAGGCACCGCCGCAGTGCCGCGTCGTCGGTTGATCGGCCGCGCGGTGGACGACGCTGATCAGCCGCGTCCGCGGCGGGAGCGTCCGGCGCTCTTGCCTCGACCGGTGGCTCCGCGGCGCGACTTCGGCTTCTTGTCGCCGACGACCTTCTTCGGTTGCGAACCCTGGCGCTCGCCCCGACGTTTGCCGGTGCTCTTCGGTGCGGCTTCCGTTTCTGGGTGATCCTGCCGGCCACGGGAACTGTTCGCGGTCCGCCCCCGGACGATGCCGACGAACTCGTCCACACGTTCGGTGGTGCGGTCGGTGAGCCACACGAGGCCGACCTGCGACTGCGGAGCGTCGACGACCGGCCGATAGGTCAGATCCTTGCGATGATGCAGACGAGCGAGCGACTGCGGCGTCACCAGTACCCCCACCTCGGACACGACATGCGAGATCGCGTCCTCAGTGGTCGCGGGCCTCTCGAATGCCTCCTCGCCGGGCATACTCACCCAATCGAGCACGTCATCGAGGGGATGCAGCACGGTCTCGTCCGCGAGGTCCGACACCGATACCTCGTCGACGACGGCGATCGCGTGTTCTTTCGGCACGACCACAACCGAGGTCTCGGTGTAGAGGGTGATCACCGACAGTCCGTCACGCTCGAGCGGCAACCTCAGCAGCGCAATATCGGCCGTGCCGTCCCGCAGGCACTCGGCTCCCGATGTCGACTCCACCGGAACGAGCTCGATCGATATGTCCGGAATTCGTTCCTTCCACACCCGAACCCACTTGGCAGGGGTCACGCCAGGGACGTAGGACAGGCGAAACACCGGAGCGGACTCATCGTTCACCGGAACCAGGGTACCGGCCCCGTGTCATCGCTCAGCCCTCGACGATCTCGAACTCGTCGAAGACGACCTCACCGGCAGCATCCGACTCGGCGAGGTTGACCTCCCCGATCAACGCCCAGCCGTGATCGCCCTCTGGATCGGCCAGGGTCTGACGTACCCGCCACACGGCGGAACCCATCTCGGCCGAGAACAACAACGGGCCACGCGCATCGGGCCCCGTGCCGATCTCGTCGTACTCGTCGAAGTAGAGCTCGAGCAGATCCGACCAGTCCTCCGCGTCGAGCCCGTCACCGAGCTCGGCGAGATCGTTCCACCGTTGCCGCGACGCGAGCTCGACGCGTTTGAACATCGCGTTGCGCACCATCACCCGGAACGCACGAGTGTTCGCCGAGAGCGGCCGTGGTGTGTCGGCGCCGAACGCGATCTGCTGATCGTCGGATTCGGCACCCGGGTTGGTGAGCGACTCCCACTCGTCGAGCAGCGACGAATCGACCTGCCGGATCAGCTCGCCGAGCCACTCTGTGATGTCCTCGAGCTCCTCGGTGCGCGCGGCATCGGGAACCGTCTGACGCAACGCCCGGTAGGCATCGGCGAGATACCGCAGCACCAGCCCTTCCGATCGCGCCAGTCCGTAGTGGCTGACCAACTCGGCGAACGTCATTGCGCGCTCGATCATGTCGCGCACGACGGACTTCGGTGACAGTGGGAACTCGGAGACCCACGGGTGGCCACCGCGGTAGGTCTCGAACGCCGGCTCGAGAAGCTCCACGAGAGGCTTGGGCCAGCTGACTTCTTCGAGCAGTTCCATCCGCTCGTCGTACTCGATGCCGTCGGCCTTCATCTCGGCGACAGCCTCACCACGCGCTGCGTGCTGCTGCGCCATGAGGATCTGACGAGGATTGTCGAGGGTCGATTCGATCACCGACACCACGTCGAGCGCGTACGTCGTCGATTCCATGTCGAGCAGCTCGATCGCGGCCAGGGCGAACGGGGACAGTGGCTGGTTCAGTGCGAAGTCGCGCTGCAGATCGACGGTCAGGCGCGCCATGCGTCCGTCCTCGTCGGGTGCGTCGAGCTGTTGCACGACCCCCGCCTGCAACAGGCCGCGATACAGCGAAATCGCCTTGAGAATGTGCTTGCGCTGCGCCGGCCGCTGTTCGTGGTTGTCCTCGAGCAGGTGACGCATCGCGTCGAAGCAGTTGCCGGGCCGCGCAATGACGTTGAGAAGCATCGAGTTGCTCACTGCGAACCGGGACTGCAGTGGTTCCGGGGACGCGGTGATGAGCTTGTCGAAGGTGCCCTGCCCCCAGGAGACGAACCCTTCGGGCGCCTTCTTACGTTGGACCTTGCGTCGCTTCTTGGGATCCTCACCGGCCTTGGCGAGTGCGCGGATGTTCTCGATCTCGTGTTCGGGTGCTTGCACGACGACACTTCCCATGGTGTCGTAGCCGGCGCGCCCGGCCCGCCCCGAGATCTGGTGGAACTCACGTGCCTTGAGCTGCCGCGTGCGGGTGCCGTCGTACTTGGTCAGCCCCGTGAGCAGTACCGTGCGGATCGGCACGTTGATGCCGACACCGAGGGTGTCGGTGCCGCAGATGACCTTGAGGAGGCCGTCCTGCGCGAGCTTCTCGATCAGGCGTCGGTACTTGGGCAACATGCCTGCGTGGTGGACTCCGATTCCGTGTCGGACCAACCGCGAGAGTGTCTTCCCGAATCCGGTGGTGAACCGGAATCCGCCCAAGGCATCGGCGATGGCCGCCTTCTCCTCCTTGGAGCTCATGTTGACGCTGGTGAGGGCCTGCGCCCGCTCGAGCGCTGCGGCCTGTGTGAAGTGCACGACGTACACCGGGGCCTGATGGGTGGTGACGAGCTCTTCGATGGCCTCGCCGATCGGAACCTGAGAGTACGAGAACGTCAGCGGAACGGGTCGTTCGGAGCCCGAGACCTCCACAGTGGGTCGCCCGGTACGCCGAGTGAGATCGCGCTTCAGGAAAGTGACGTCGCCGAGTGTCGCCGACATGAGCAGGAACTGTGCGTTCGGGAGTTCGACGATCGGTACCTGCCACGCCCACCCGCGTTCGGGTTCGGAATAGAAATGGAACTCGTCCATCACGACCTGGCCGATGTCGGAGTTCGCGCCCTCGCGCAACGCGAGGTTCGCGACGATCTCGGCGGTCGCGCAGATGATCGGTGCTCCCGCATTGACGGAGGCGTCGCCGGTCATCATTCCGACCTGGTCGGCGCCGAACACATCGCACAGTGCGAAGAACTTCTCGCTCACGAGCGCCTTGATCGGTGCTGTGTAGAAGGTGCGCTTTCCCGTGGCCAGCGCCTGGAAATGAGCACCGAGCGCGACCATGGACTTCCCGGAGCCGGTGGGGGTCGCGAGGATCACGTTGGCGCCGGAGACGAGCTCCATCAACGCCTCCTCCTGCGCCGGGTAGAGCGTGATGCCCCGGTCCGTCGTCCAGGAGGTGAACGCGTCGAAGAGGGAGTCGTCGTCGACAGTGTCGGGTATCAGATCCGGAAGCAGCACCGCTCCAGGCTAGTCGGAACGCCCACCGGCCCTACGTCGCGCTGCGTTCGTCCGATCCCATTGCGCCCAGGACGGCGGTGCGTGTTGCCGGGCCGCCGGTGATCCGGGATTCGCTCACACCCGTGAGCAGCAGCTGACGCCACTGCGCCTCGTCGAACTTCAGCGGTGTGGTGGAGTCGAGGAAATCCTCGATCACCCGCAGGAAGCGGATCGGGTCGTCCCGGAACGGGAAGTGTCCTGAACCGTGGAACACCTCGAGTCGCGAACCTGGCATGGCCGAATGTGCGAGGTATGCGTGTCCGATCGGGATCACACCGTCCTGATCGCCCCAGATCAACTGCACCGGGACATCCTCTGTGAGATAGCAACGATCGAGCATCGTCACCACTTGACCACGCCAGTCGACGACTGCCCGGAGGGTGCGCAGATAGGCCTCGTATGCGGTCGGATCGGGCAGGCCGGAAAGGATCCGGACGAGATCGCTCGTATCGTGGAGCAACGTCCCAGGTTGGAGCGGCGAACCATGGATGTGGCCGAGCAGGGTGCCCACGAGCTTCACCGCAGGCACGGCTCCGGGAAGCCTGAGCAGTTTGAGCAGATCGCTCACTCCAGGCAGGGACACCAGCCGCAAGGCCGGATGTACGTCCTTGGTGACACCACCGGACGATACGAGTACGAGACGCTCGACCATCTCCGGGAACTGGTAACCGAACTGCATCGCAACCCCGCCCCCGAGGGAGTGCCCGATGATCGTGGCCCGCTCGACGCCGAGAACCGACAGCAGGTCGCGAACTCCATTTGCGTATGCGGCGACGGAGTAGTCGGCGCGAGGCTTGTCCGAACGGCCGTGACCGAGCAGGTCGGGAGCGATGACGGTGTACTTCTTCGCAAGATGTGGGAGGACGTCGAGCCAGGTGGACGAGTTGTCGCCGATTCCGTGGATCAACACCAGCACCGGTCCGCTCCCGGCGAGGCGGAAGGCGCGTCGGTATCCGTGGATGGTCCGGAAGACCATCCGTGGTTCCGTATCGGGAACCGGACGCAACGTGCGCGCTCGCGATGTAGCCATCAGTCTCTCCTGCCGTCCACGGGCTGCAGCCGTCCGGTCTCCGATCGGGGCTCGGTAGGTGATAGGTGATCGTTGCCTGCTCACCTTTGCATGCCGGGCGAGCATACTTTCTGTATGTGACGTCAGCAATAACGATCGTGACCGGTATGTAATGCCGCAGCGCGATATGGAGCAATACCCGGATCGGCCGCGTCACACTCTGCTGATTCTCAGGAGGTGTCAGGACTCGGTGTCGGTGTCCGTCTCCCCGTCCTTGCGCTCGTACTCGGCGAGGAAGCGTTCGAACTCGGCTCCGAGCTCGTCCCCACTGGGCAAACTCTCATCGGTCGGTAGGGGAGTGGACTGCTGCTCCTGCGCGGCCACGTAGCTGTCGTACTGCCGTTCGAGCGCATGCACGACGGACAGCACCTCCTCATTACCCTCGATGTGCTCGTCGACCTGCTCGCGAACACGCGCGGCAGCCTCGCCCAACGCTCCGAGTGGAAGGTCGAGATTCCCGACTTCGGCAACATTGATCAGCAGCGACTCTGCCGCGGCCGGGTAATCGGTCTGCGCGAGGTAGTGCGGCACGTGCACCGAGAACCCGACGGCCTCGTGGCCGTGCTGCGCCATCCGGAACTCGAGCAACGACGACGCGCCCGCCGGAACCTGCAGCTGACCGGACCAGCGGTGATGATCAGCGATCAGGTCCTTGTTCGTCGAGTGTGCGGTCACGCCCAGCGGACGGGTGTGCGGAATCGCCATGGGGATCGAGTTCAGGCCGATCGTGCGCCGAACTCCGAACTGCTCCGCCAACAGGCGGACCGCCGTGATGAAGCGCTCCCATTTCAGGTCCGGCTCGATGCCGGCGAGCAACAGGAACGGGGTACCCGCGTTGTCGATGAGCGCGTACAGGTTGAGTTCGGGCGCGGCGTACTCGGAGAAGTGATCCGATTCGAACGTCATCATCGGCCGGCGGGAACGGTAGTCGACCAGTTCATCGACTGCGAAGGAGGCCACGACCTCGGTCTCGAGCTGCTCTCGCAGATGTGTGGTGGCCAGATGCACAGCATGCCCGGCATCGGAAAACCCTTCAAGCCCGTGCACCAGCACTGGGCCTTGCCCGTCGGCCGATGTCAGCCGAGGAGCGGGAAACTCCAGCTCATACATCCTGGACTGCTCGTCCATATCCGAACCACTCCGATCACGTCGTCGTAGCCTTCTGCCCGGTGGCGCACCGGCGTGGCATGGTGGTGTTCGAGTCTAATTGAACCGAAAACAGCGCTCGACGGGGTATTCCGCCCCGGTGAACGAGAACAGCGGAGGATCGGGTGGCTGTGAACGCAGTGCGTCGGCAGCACGATCGACATGCGTGTCGTGTGGTCATGTGCGCGGCGCTGATCATCACTGCATCGGGTTGCTCGACCACGGTGCCCGGCACCGCAAGGCCCGAATCCATGTCGAGGTCCGTCTCCGTGACCGGGGTATCCGATCCCGCCCTGGACCGCCCGTTGCCCGCTGCGCTTCTGTTGCCGCCCGAGGAGTTCCCCGCTTCGTACCAGGCCGTGACGCTGCCCCCGTCGGCAGTGGCACAGGCCGCCCCCGATCTGGCCGGGATCCCGGTCGGAGCAAGGGTCGAACCGCCCGGATGCCTCCCACTCCCGCAGAACTACGGCCCCGAAGGGACCGCGATGGCCGTCGGGACCTCCGAGGACGGCGGTGCCACCATCAGCGTCGAAGTGGTAGTCCCGGCCCCCGAACTCCCCGAACTGAGGAATCACCTCGGAGAGTGCGGCGAGGTCCATGCCACTCATCGCGGAGTGACCTCCACTGTCGACACCGTCGCCGCGCCGGAGCCGCTTCCACCGATGGGTGGGGTACGGACCTTGGCGTACACCCGCACTGTGACCTCCGGGCAGCCGGGCCACGAGCTGACCCAGTCGATGGAGACCTTCGGTGCTCAACTCGGAGACGCCAGAATTCTGGTGACCTACATGACCTTCGACGACCGCGAGGTCGACCGCGATGCCCTCGACATCGCGTTCCACAACGCCGTGGTGTACGCGTTCGGGGGGTGACCGGTACCTCGGCAGCGGTGTGGTCCGGGTCCCCACTGGTTCGGCGAATACTCGAGCCGAACCCCACCACGTCGTCGGCGCACCTTCGGAGGGCGACGCTAACAGTTAGTGCCGACACCGAATGCAGATCCGGTTGCCCGGCTCGAGGTCTTCGGCGTGGTTGTCCACAGCTGCCGCATCCATCCACAGATTTTCGGATTCCGCGTCCGAGGCCGGATTTCGCTGGTCGCGATCGTGGATCGTGCTGGCATGACCGCATCGACATCATCCTCACAGCCCCTGCACCTGTCGGACATCGGTGAACTCCTCGCGGCAGTTCCTGCCTTGCTCGGCTTCCACCCGACCCGCTCGTTCCTCGTATTGAGCCTTTCACCCACGCAGCGCTCAGCGGCCGAGGTCGTGCGGGGCGACGCGATCGGTGCCGTCATGCGGCACGACCTTCTACTGCCACGTGCCGACGAACCGATTCCTGCACCGATGAGCGCCGCATTCGAGCGGTTCTGCACGGTCTGCGTCCGCGAAGGGGCACGCGCCGTGCTGGTGGTGCTCGTCGACGACAGGCTCGACCATCCGCACTGCCCCGCCGCCGGCGCCGCAGTGCGCCTGCTCGAGGAATTCGCCGACGAACTCGCACTGTCCGGTATCGAAGTCGCCGGCGTCCACGCCACCCCCGAAATTGCTCGTGGACGAGTGTGGTTCACACCTGAGGGGGACGTGAACGGGACGATTCCCGATCCCGAGAGTTCGGTCGTTGCCGCCACACGAGTGTTCGGTGGTAGTCCGATCAGACGGTCGCGGGACGAACTCGAGGCGCTGCTCGCCCCCTCGCCGCCTGAGCATCGCCGGCGGGTGGGGCAGTACATCGACGACGTCATCGACGCCCGCGACCTGGCGTACGAGCATGCGGCGCGGGCCGGCGGCTCCGACCGTGCAGACCGCATGGAGCTCGAAGCACTGCTCGGACGCCTCGCAGAATTCGGTGACGGCGTCGAGCTCCGAGCTCAGGAATGCGCCGAAGTGGCTGTGCTCCTCGCGAATCCGACGGTACGTGACTCGGTACTCGCGTTGGCGACAGGAGCGCAGGCGCGCGCTGCCGAACGCATGTGGGTCGAGCTTGCCCGCGCATTGCCCGACCCGGAACGAGCCGACGCTGCCGCACTCGTCGCGTTCAGCGCCTACGTGCGAGGCGACGGCCCGTTCGTGGGCGTTGCGCTCGGAGTCGCGCTGGAATCGAACCCACGCCACCGCCTCTCGGATCTGTTGGACCAGGCATTGCAGGCCGGGCTGCGTCCCGAAGCCGTTCGAGGGTTGGCGGACACCGGCTACGAGATCGCCGCCCGGCTGGGCGTGGTGCTGCCCCCGCCCGGTCCGACGGAATGATCAGCGGCGGGCGGCGTGTGCGCGATCACCGAGATTCCGCATGAATTCCCAGGCGTCCGCGACGATCTCGTCGAGGTCGGTGTGTTCGGGCTTCCAGCCGAGTTCATCGATCGCGCGCGCGCTCGACGCGATCAACACCGCAGGATCACCTGCGCGTCGCGGGGCATCGACAGCAGCGATGGAAAGCCCGGTGATTCGCTCGCATGACGAGATGACCTCGCGCACGGTGAAGCCCTCGCCGCTGCCGAGGTTGTAGATGGGGTGCGATCCCGCAGTTGCATTCGCCAGCGCCAGCAAGTGCGCGTCGGCTAGGTCCTTGACGTGGATGTAGTCGCGGATCGCGGTGCCGTCCTTGGTCGGCCAATCGGTCCCGAATACCGAGATACGCTCGCGTTGCCCCAGTGCGACCTGCAGGATGAGTGGGATCAGATGTGTTTCGACGACACGATTCTCGCCGGCGCCCCCGTAAGCACCGGCCACGTTGAAGTAGCGCAGGCTGGTCGCGGCGAGCCCGTGGGCGTGAGCATACGACGAGATCGCATGATCGATCGCGAGTTTGGAGGCTCCGTATGGATTGGTCGGCCTGGTGGGTGCATCCTCGGTGATCGGTACCTCCTCGGGCTCACCGTAGGTCGCTGCGGTGGACGAGAAGACCAGCCGCGGCGTGCCCGACAACCGCATCGCGTCGAGCAGTGCGAGCGTAGTGACGACGTTGCCCTGCCAGTATTTCTCGGGTGACTCCACCGATTCTCCGACGAGCGACTGCGCGCCGAAGTGGAGCACGCCGTCGAACCGAGGTGATGATCCTCCGACTCCCAGAACCTCTGCGGCCACATCTGCGATGTCGCCGTGGATGAACTCGGCACCGGGCGGAACGGCGTCGGCGTTACCCGTGGACAGATCGTCGACGACGACCACGTCGTGGCCGTTCTCGAGCAGCACCGTGCTGCACACGCTGCCCACATAGCCGGCGCCGCCGGTCACCAGAAGTTTCACGCTGGGTCTCCTCTTCCACCGGCCCACCCGGGGCCGGTGGAAGAGGCCCGGCGTCAGACCTGCTTCACCTGCACGGCATGGGCCATCTCGTCGGAAAGCTCGAAAGTGCTGTGACCGGTCACGGTGATCATCACCGAACCCGGACGCGTCTCGACTGTAACGCGTGCGTCGGGCACGACGCCCGCCTCACGCAGCCGAGCGATCACATCGGGGTCCGACTGGACGTACTCGGCAAGCCTGCGCACCACGACGGCGGTAGGTTGCCCGCTCGGGATCTCGGTCAAGCGCACCAGCTTCTCGTCCGAGACTGCGGCCCTGTCGAGACCCAGTTCGGCGAGTCCGGGGATGGGGTTGCCGTACGGCGAGGTGGTCGGATTGTTGAGTACCTCGACGAGACGGCGCTCCACCTCCTCGCTCATCACATGTTCCCAGCGGCACGCCTCGGCGTGCACATTCTCCCAGTCGAGCCCAATCACGTCGACAAGCAACCGCTCTGCGAGACGGTGCTTACGCATGACGGAGACGGCGAGATCCCTGCCCTTCTCCGTCAGTTGCAGATGGCGGTCACCTGCGACGCGCAGCAACCCGTCGCGTTCCATGCGGGCGACGGTTTGGCTGACCGTCGGACCGCTCTGTTCGAGGCGTTCGGCAATGCGTGCCCGCAGGGGCACCACACCTTCCTCCTCCAAGTCGTAGATCGTCCGGAGATACATCTCCGTTGTATCGACCAGGTCCTTCACTCTCACACCCCTTCGTCTGCGCCCGATTCTAACCGTGGCGTTCGGGTGGTGGGTGAGGTCCGATGCTCGCGCGACCCGGGGCAGGCAAGTAGCGTCTGTGTTCATGACCACGAGCTCCACCGCGGCAGGCGGTTCGACACATCTGGGCGGCGACCGTGTGGTGGTCTGGAGCCCCGATTACCTGGACTATCGATGGGGTCCGAGCCACCCGATGAACCCGACCCGGCTCGATCTGACGATGGCGCTCTCGCGTAGCCTCGGGCTGCTCGAGGGCGTCGAAACGGTGCGTCCGGACCCCGCCGACGACGCAGACCTCCTCCGCATCCACACCTCCGGGTATGTAGACGCCGTGAAGAAGGCGGGTGCGGCGCCTGCCGGGGCAGAGCCTCCGGCCGATACACCGCACGGTCTGGGCACCGAAGACAATCCGATCTTCCCGAAAATGCACGAGGCGAGCGCCACCCTGGCGGGCGGTACGCTGGCCGCTGCTCGCGAGATCGCGTCCGGCCGAACGCACAGGGCGGTGAGCATCGGCGGTGGCATGCATCATGCGATGGCCGACTGGGCCGCCGGATTCTGTGTCTACAACGACGCCGCGATCGCCATCTCGTGGTTGCTCGACCAAGGCTACGACCGCATCGCCTACGTCGACGTCGACGCCCATCACGGCGACGGGGTCCAGCACGCATTCCTGGACGACCCGCGTGTGCTGACGGTGTCGATTCATCAGCACCCGGCGACTCTGTGGCCGAACACCGGCTGGTCGAGTGAGGTCGGGGCGGGCGCGGCAGAAGGTACCGCCATCAATCTGCCCGTCCTTCCCGGCACGGTCGATTCGTTGTGGTTGCGGGCATTCCACGCCGTCGTACCCGGCGCGATCGCCGCTTTCCGTCCACAGATCCTCATCAGCCAGTGCGGTGCCGACAGTCACCGCGAAGATCCGTTGGCCGATCTGTCGCTCACCGTCGATGGGCAACGTGCGTCCTACCTCGTCATGCGTGATCTCGCGGACCGTTACTGCGAAGGGCGATGGCTTGCGTTGGGCGGGGGCGGATACGGCCTGGTCCGGGTTGTGCCGCGCTCGTGGACACACCTGATCGCCGCGGCGCTCGACCGTGAGATCGACCTCACTGCAAAGGTTCCCGACGACTGGCGCGAGCGTGTCGGGGCCATGGCCCCAGGAGTCGACCTTCCCACCGAAATGGGTGAAGGAGCAGACTTGTCATATCTTCCGTGGGACGGTCCCGGTGGCACACCTGAAACCGGCGTCGCGTCTCTCGATCGCGCGCTGACCCGAATCGATTCCGCGATCATCGCTACGCGCCGAGCATGCTTCCCGCTCCTCGGGCTGGACCCGGAGGATCCCCGTGACTGACTCGGAGAGCACGCAGGCACCTGTGGGCAGCGAATCCACTCGCGCACCTGATGCGGGTGCCGATCCCGATCGTGAGCGGGCACTCGCGATCGCGCGTGACTATCCACGGCACTGGGTTGCTGATGTGCTTGCCTCCGACGGTGGTGTCGTCCATCTGAGGCCGATCGTTCCGGAGGACGCCGACAAGATCGTCGAATTCCACGGAAAGTTGTCGGAACGGACGCGGTACCTCCGCTACTTCGGACCGTATCCGACTATCTCGAAGCGCGACCTGTTCAATTTCACAGTCGTCGATCACCGCAAGCGGGTGGCGTTCGTTGCGATGCTCGGCGACGAGATCATCGCGGTCGGCCGTTACGAAGGACTGTCGTCGGAAGGCGACGGTCTGTCCGCAGAAGTCGCATTCACCGTGTCGGACTCGCATCAGGGGCGCGGGCTGGGACCCATCCTGCTCGAGCATCTCGCGGGAGCTGCCGCGGAGAACGGACTCCGTCGCTTCGTTGCCGAGGTCCTCGCAGAGAACCGTCACATGATCTCGGTGTTCCGTGAGGCCGGGTACCAGGTCAGCCGCAGTTTCGAGGGCGGTGTGGTGCGGTTGGAGTTCGACATCGACCCAACCGAGGCGTTGGTGTCGGTGCGTAACGCGCGCGAGCGCGCCGCGGAGGCTCGCAGCGTCCGCAACATCCTGAGCCCGGAAAGCGTCGCAGTGATCGGTGCGTCCACCGACAGCCGGAAGGTCGGCAACGCCGTCCTGGTGAACATGCTGCGTAGCGGATTCACCGGCCCGGTCTATCCGGTGAACGCCGAACACCGGTCGGTACGGGGTGTGCGCGCCTACCCGACGGTGCGCGACATCCCCGACGAGATCGACCTCGCGATCGCCGCCGTCCCTGCCGAATCGATCGACGCGGTCCTCGACGACTGCCTCGCGAAAGGCGTCAAAGCGCTTCTGGTCGTGTCGTCCGGATTCGGTGAGACAGGACCCGAAGGGCGCGACGCAGAGCGGCGCCTGGCGCACGCCGCGCGTGCGCACGGGATGCGGCTGATCGGGCCCAACGCCCTCGGAGTTGCCAACAACGATCCGGCGTTCAGGCTCAATGCGACGCTCGCCCCCATCCTGCCTGCAGCAGGCAACGTCGGGTTCTTCTGCCAGTCGGGTGCGTTGGGCATCGCGATTCTCGACGAAGCTGCGAAGACCGGCGTGGGTCTGTCCTCGTTCGTGTCCGCCGGCAACCGCGCCGATCTGTCGGGAAACGACCTGCTGCAGTACTGGGACACCGACCCCGCGACCGAGGTCGTGCTCCTCTACCTCGAGAGTTTCGGCAACCCGCGCAAGTTCTCGCGCATCGCACGCCGCGTCGCACGGAGCAAGCCGATCGTGGCGGTGAAGTCGGGCCGGCACGCGGTACCCCCGGTTCTCGAGGCCCGCACAGGTGAGATGGACGACGCGATCGTGCGCCACCTGTTCGAACAGGCCGGCGTCGTCCAGGTCGAATCGATTGCGCAACTGTTCGATTCGGCGTTGTTGTTCAGCTATCAGCCGCTGCCCGCCGGCCCACGGGTCGCGGTGGTGGGTAACTCCACGGCGCTCGGGGTACTCGCCGTGGATGCGGCGAGAGGGCAGGGACTCAAGCCCGCCGACGCAGTGGATCTCGGTGCGCAGGCCACCCCGGAAGAGTTCGCCGCGGCCGTCGCCCAGGCGATCGGAGCACCCGAGATCGATGCGGTCATCGCGGTGTTCGTTCCCCCTGTTGCGGTGACGGTCGAGCCGTACGCGCAGGCACTGCGCGATGCGGTGGCGGATGCCGAGAAGCCGGTGGTCACCACGTTCCTCGCGACCGAGGGCATCCCCGATGTTCTTGCGGTACGCGATGAGGCAGGCAACCCGGTGCGGGGGTCGGTGCCGTCGTATCCCGGTCCGGAGCGTGCGGCGACGGCGCTGGCCCGCGCGTGGAGGTATGCCAAGTGGCGGTCACGCCCGCAGTCGCAGGTGGTCCGTCCGGCGGGGATCGACCCGGAGCGTGCCCACGCCCTCGTCGACGGCTGGCTCGACACCACGCCGAACGGTCGCTATCTGTCCGACACGGAGACGGCACTGCTGCTCTCGTGCTACGGCGTGCACATCGCCACGTTCCGGTCGGTGACCACCGAGAGCGAAGCGGTCGCCGCCGCCCACGAGATCGGCTTCCCCGTAGCGGTCAAGGCGACCGGGGCGCAGTGGCGTCACCGGCCCGATCTGACCGGTGTCCGACTCGACCTCGTCGACGACGATTCGGTCCGAATCGCCTACCGTGACCTCGCCGCGGTGTCGGGGGAGCCGCTGCTTCACGTGCAGAAGATGGCGACCAAGGGGATCGGATGTGCGATTCGGGTGCAGGACGACCCGTCGTTCGGTTCGTTGATCTCCTTCGGTGTCGCGGGCGTCATCTCCGATCTGCTCGGTGACCGCGCCTACCAGGTATTGCCACTGACGGAGGACGAGGCCGTCGAACTGATCGACGCGCCGAAGGCCGCGCCGCTGTTGACCGGCTACCGCAATGCTGCACCGGCCAATCGCGCCGCGCTCGTCGATATCGTGCAGCGCATCTCGGCGCTCGCCGACGATCTGCCCGAGGTTCGTGAACTCGTGTGTGAACCGGTACTGGCGTCTCCGATCGGTGCCGAACTCACCGATGCGCACCTGAGGATCGGCCCGGAAGCGCAGCACCCCCTCGACCTGGGGCCGCGCCGGTTGCGGTGACCGTTCAGAGCAGGCCTTCAACAGCACGATCCCCGAGAACCCAGCCCGGTTCTCGGGGATCGCTGGAGCTGACGCGCCCGGTCAGCTTGCATATGCGCGGAGGCGATCTGCACGCTCGCCTTCGCGGAGTTTGCCCATCACTTCGCGTTCGATCTGCCGTACGCGTTCGCGCGACAGACCGAACAGCTTGCCGATCTGGTCGAGCGTGCGCGGTTGGCCGTCGTCGAGCCCGTACCGGAGGCGGATGACCTGCTGCTCCCGCTCGTCGAGGGTCCCGAGAACGCTACGGACATCACTGTGCAGGAGCCCGGCGATCACCGCGGTCTCGGCGGAGGTCGCCTCGGCGTCCTCGATGAAGTCGCCCAGAGGGGCTTCCTCGTCGCTGCCGACCGGCATGTCCAAGCTCACCGGGTCGCGGCTGTGGTCGAGCAGATCAGCGATCTTCGTGACCGGGATGCCGGACTCTTCCGCCAGTTCGTCGTCGGTGGCCTCGCGGCCGAGTTGCTGGTGCAGTTCCCGCTTGATCCTGGCGAGCTTGTTGACCTGCTCGACGAGGTGGACGGGGAGCCGGATGGTACGGCTCTGATCGGCCATGCCGCGGGTGATGGCCTGACGGATCCACCACGTGGCGTAGGTGGAGAACTTGAAGCCCTTCGCATAGTCGAACTTCTCCATTGCCCGGATGAGGCCGAGGTTGCCTTCCTGGATCAGGTCGAGCAGGGGCATTCCGCGTCCGGTGTAACGCTTGGCGAGCGACACCACGAGCCGCAGATTCGCTTCGAGCAGGTGGCTACGAGCTGCCTGGCCCTCACGTACGACGATCGCAAGGTCGCGCTTCTTCGCAGGTGAGAGACGCTTCTTGGTCTCGAGCACATGTTTGGCGTAGAGGCCGGCCTCGATCCGCTTTGCCAGTTCGACCTCGTCCGCTGCGGTCAGCAGCGCCGTCTTTCCGATGCCGTTCAGATAAACGCGCACAAGATCGGCGGCGGGACTTTGATTGTCGAGGTCGGAATTGACTCGAGCGGTTGTTGCGGGGCGTGCCATGACGTGCCTCCTCATCGGTGGTGTCTCACAGGGTTCAACGCTCGAGTCACCCGGGAAAGTTCCCGCCGGTTCCCGATCCCCAGCGCTGCGACCTGCGCAAACCTGGAGGCTCGTCTGAGAAGTTGCTGAGAGATCAGCTGAGGGGGTCGCTGTGGGAACTGTGCCCGGCCCCTTGGATCTCTACCGGTTCGACGAGACCGTGACGGACGAGCCCCTGCATCAGGGGCACTGCCATGGCCGTCAGTGCGTCCTCGTCCTCTCCGTGCGCTGCGGCGAGCAGGGAGACCAGATCACCCAACGGGAGGCCGTCGGCGCGCAGACCGCCGAGCAGGTTCGCCGCAAGATCGTCCACCTCGTGCTGCCACGCGGGCCCGTCCCCACGATGCACCCGGGTGACGACCTGGGTCCAGCCCTCGTCGCCCGGCAGGAAGACACGCTCGAGTGCGGTGTCGGCGCGTACTCGGAACCGCGATTCGAGGACGTCGTGATCACGGAGCCACTGAAGGCGTGAGAAATAGTCGATCGACTCGGGGCCGAGCGCATCGGTGAAGGCATGGCGCAGGTCCTCGGCCAGCACGTCCGACGGCTCATCCGTACGGCGCAGATAGACGAACCCGAAACCGACGCCCTCGACACCGTTGAGTTCGAAGTGGTCGAACCACTTCTCGGCGCGCACCGCGACTGCCGGGTCGCGCTGATCGGCGTCGCCGTCCCGGAGCCACGTCCCGATGTAAAGAGCGGGGTCGGCGACATCACGCTGCACGATCCATGCGTCCACGCCGTGCGCGGGCAACCACGACGCGACGCGTGCCCGCCAGTCCTGGCCCTCGACATGAACCCATGACGCGAGAATGGACGCGGTCCCTCCCGGGTTCAGATGGTCGACGGCCTGCGAGATCATCAGTTTGCTTGCGCCGTCGAGATCGAGCCCCGAATCACGGTAGCTGTGCTCCACCTGGCCACTGCTCACCACGAACGGCGGATTCGCGACGATCCGGTCGAAGCGACGTCCCGCCACGGGCTCGAACCACGAGCCCTCGAGCAGTTCGAGGTCCAGGTCGTTCAGCGCGGCCGAAGCCGCGGCCAGAGTGAGGCACCGCGGAGTGATGTCGGTTGCGGTCACCCTGTCGGCGTACTCTGCCGCGTGGATCGCCTGGACACCGCATCCTGTGCCCAGATCGAGCACGGAGCCCACCCGATCGGTGGGGGTGGCCTGGAGCAGCGACAGGGATGCCTGCCCGACCCCCAGCACATGATCAGGACGGGTGGGAGCCGGGCGAAGCGCACCGTCGAGGTCCGACAGCACCCAGAGGTTGCCCCCGCCGGCGTCCATCGGCCGCAGATCCAGCTTGGACCGCACACGGTCTGCGTCTCGTTCGAGCAGGCCCGCGGCGATCGCGTCGTCGAGACCCAGAGGGGCAAAGGCCGCGGCGACCTCGCCGACGGGGCACGTGTCCTGCAACAGGAGCAGCCGCACCAGCACCCCCAGATCGCCTGCGTCACGCGTGGCGCGTCGCGCCGCAACGGGTTCGCTGCGCCCCAGCGCGGCGTGCGCTTCGGCGCCCAGAAGTCCGCGCACGCTGTCGATGTCGTAGCGACACCGGATCAACGCACTACGAAGGGACGGGCAGATAGACAGGAGCAGGTCGCGGTCCACGAGGGCATTCTCTCAGCCGTCGTGCACCACGCCATGACGCGCCCATGTTCGTGTCGAGCGCCGCGGGCGTGGCTGTGAGTGTGCCGAGTGTGTCCCGCGTCGGGTCAGCCGTCGATCACGCGGTGCTCGTGTGCCTCGAGTGCCCCGAGTTCCTCGCGCCGACCGTCCCAGCGGCTCGGCTCGCCCTTACGTCGCGGTGGCCGGTCGTTCGCGACGAGCACCGCGATCCACGGCAGGGGAATCGAGAGCCCGATGATCGCCATCGCGATCCAGGGATTCGCCCACACGCCGTACGAGACGGCGGCCAGGATCAGGGCGGGGATACGGAACGCCATCAATGTCATGTATTTGCGGACCCGCGCTCGGTGCTGGTCCTCGAGAGACGCCTCCGCCTCCGTGATCAGTACCGGGTTATCGGGCGATCCGCTCTCGTGGGATCCGCCGAAACCAGGTGTTCTTGCCATATCTACTACCTTCCCACGCCCGTAGATCGAATGCACATACCGGTCGGGGGGCCCGGTGCGGCATCATGGACACGTGAGTACGGATATCAAGGAACGGCCGGATACCACCACCGACGAAACCACCAGCGACGACACTCCCAAGTTCTTCCACTACGTGAAGAAGAACAAGATCGCTGAAAGCGCCGTCATGGGCACCCACGTGGTTGCGCTGTGCGGGGAGGTCTTTCCGGTGACCAAGTCGGCGAAGCCCGGCTCCCCGGTGTGCCCCGAATGCAAGAAGGTCTACGACGGTCTGCGCAAGGGCGACTGAGGTAGTCGGGTCAGGGGAGCGTTCTCCGCTGACCCGGGGTTTCGCGGCGAAACCGGATCATCATCGGCCGAGGTGATCGAAGCCTCCTCGGCCGTTTCGTCGTGTCCGGACGATGTCGGGTTCCCGGATGCGGTCGGGCGGTCGACCGGGCACGTGTCGGGCGCATACTCGTCGGACGTGCACGGGTCGGACGGATATGCATCGTCGTAGCCGGGAAGCTCATCGGAACGGAGAAGGTCGGTGAGCCGGATTGGACTGGCCATCGTGATCCGCCGCGTCAGGTTGGTGACCGCACCTTCCTCGGGTGACGGCTGCTTGTCGGCCTGCTCGGCGAGCCACACGCGCCATTGTTCGATCCGTGTTGCTCGTGCGGGCCACATTTCCTGAACAGTGGCGTTGAACTCGGCGCCGATGACCACGGCGAAACCGAGGAAGAACGTGAACAGCAGGAACGCGATCGGTGCGGCCAGTGCACCGTAGGTATATCCGTGGTCGGAGATCCAGGTCAGATACCTGCGCAGACCTGCGCTCGCGAGAATGAAGAACGCACCGGCGAGGATCGCGCCTCCGAGTAGCCGATGCCACGGCAGGGTCTTCGGCAATGCCACCTTGTACAGCGTGGTCAGGGCGACGAGCAGGAGGAGGCCGACACCCGGATAGTAGAAAGTGTCGACGATCTGCGATCCCACCGAGTACCACGACTGGGGGAGCAGACGCCCGATCATCGTCGGTCCCAGCGCCACGAGGGGCAGTGTGACGACCGCCAGGATGAGAAACATCACGTACAGCAGCAGGCCGAACACGCGCTGCCAGACCGGGTGGCGGTGATCCTGTTGGCCGTGTGCTTCGACGATCGAGTCGACGAATGTCGAGATCGCGGACGATCCGGCCCACAGTGACAACACGAACCCCAACGACATCACGTCTGCGCGCCCGCGATTGAGGACGTCGTAGACCGTTGGTGCGATGATCTGGTCGACGACGCTGTCGCTGAAGGCGGTGCGGGTGAAGGTGACGATCTTGGACACGATGATGTCGGGGATGTCGGGGCCGAACCATCCGCCCACGTAACCGAGGCTTCCGAGCAGTCCGAGGAGCAGCGGGGGTAGCGACAACGTCTGCCAGAACGCAGCTGTCGCGGCCTTACTGAAGATCGAGTGGTTCCACGCGGATGTCGCGGTGTGACCGAGCACCCGGGCCCACACGCCTACCGCGCGCCGTAGGCGGCGCGGTCCAGACCTGGGGGGTACGGCTGTCGCGTTCATCTACTTCCAGCATTCCTGATGACACGACGTGATGCGCGCCCCACATGCGGTTGTCGGTGTCTCGGATTCTGTCACGACCGTCACTTCCGATCCTCATCGGCTTGGCGGTTCGGGACGTCGATCGGAGAGCGGAGGCGATAGGCTGCATGGCGGTCGGTGGTCGGGGTTTCGAGTTCTGCCGTCGCCGACCGGAGTTGAGCGGACAAGGAGCACGAAGAACCGGTGAGCACCGAAACCGTCGGACAGGCTACGACCTCCGCCCCCGGGGGACAGCTGCGCGCGTGGCAGCGTCGCGCCCTGACCAAGTACCTCGCCACAAAACCTCGCGATTTCCTCGCGGTGGCCACGCCAGGGGCCGGCAAGACCACTTTCGCGCTGAGGGTCGCGTCGGAACTGTTGAAGGACCGGACCGTCGATCAGGTGACGGTCGTTGCACCGACCGAGCACCTCAAGCACCAGTGGTCGTCGGCCGCGTCGCGGGTGGGCATCGCGCTGGACTCGAATTTCACCAACTCCACGGGCCAGACCTCGAGCGACTACCAGGGCGTCGTCGTGACCTACGCACAGGTGGCATCCCACCCGTTCAAGCACCGAGTACGCACCGAAGCGCGCCGCACCTTGGTCATCCTCGACGAGATCCACCACGGCGGTGACGCCAAAAGCTGGGGGGAGGGGATCCTCGAGGCATTCGGCGATGCGACCCGACGTCTCGCACTGACCGGTACCCCCTTCCGCAGCGATGACAGCGCGATCCCGTTCGTGACGTACGAACCGAACGGGGAAGGCCTGATGCAATCGAAGGCCGACCACTCCTACGGATACTCCGACGCGCTCGCAGACGGGGTCGTGCGGCCGGTCGTGTTCCTCGCCTATTCAGGTGAGGCCCGCTGGCGAACCAACGCGGGGGAGGAGTACACCGCCCGGCTCGGTGAGCCGCTCAGCGCCGAACACACCGCCCGTGCGTGGCGCACCGCGCTCGACCCCGAGGGCGACTGGGTGCCCGCGGTGCTGGGCGCTGCCAACACCCGACTCGAACAGCTACGTGCGGGCGGCATGCCGGACGCCGGCGGACTCGTCATCGCGACCGATCAGACGGTTGCTCGTGCCTACGCCAAGACCCTCGAACAACTCACAGGGGAGCAGCCCGCCGTCGTCCTGTCCGACGACCCCACCGCGTCGTCGCGAATCTCCGAGTTCAGCGAAGGGGCCCAGCGGTGGATGGTCGCGGTCCGGATGGTCTCCGAAGGCGTCGATGTCCCGAGGCTTGCCGTCGGTGTGTATGCGACCAGCGCGTCGACCCCCTTGTTCTTCGCGCAGGCGATCGGACGTTTCGTGCGCGCGAGGCAGAAGGGCGAGACGGCCAGCGTGTTCCTGCCGTCCGTACCGGTGCTGCTCGAACTCGCCAGCCAGCTCGAAGCGCAACGCGACCACATCCTGGGCAAGCCTCACCGGGTCAAGGAAGGTTTCGACGACGAACTGCTCGCCGACGCCAACCGCAGGAAGGACGAGCCCGGCGAGGACGAGAAGGCCTACACCTCGATCGGTGCTGAGGCCGAACTCGACCAGGTGATCTACGACGGTTCCTCCTTCGGCACCGCCACGTTCTCGGGCAGTGACGAGGAAGCAGACTATCTCGGTCTACCGGGGCTGCTGGATGCAGATCAGATGAGGGCCTTGCTGCGTCAGCGGCAGGAGAAGCAACTCGACAGAACCGAGATCCAGCAGGCGCCGGCCCCTCCGCAGCAGGTGGCGGAACGGCTCGCTGCAGCCGACGAGCTTCCCCAGCTGCGCCGCGAACTCAATTCCCTGGTGGCGGTCGTGCACCATCGCACGCGTAAACCGCACGGCGTCATCCATGGAGAACTCCGACGCCAGTGCGGTGGCCCACCGACCGCGATGGCGAGCGCCGAGCAGTTGCGCGACCGCATCGCTATTCTGCGGAGCTGGTGACCAACCGACTGCTGGTGACGAACCGGCCGTGAACGACGAAACGGGCGACTGCTGGAAAGCAGTCGCCCGTTTGCCGGGTCGAGTCGCGGAACCGTGGGTTCCGGACGGCGGATCAGACGGTGGCGTCGGCGTCGGCGTCGGTCACGACCGTGGCACCGAGCTCACGGAGCCGATCGGTGTGTTCGTTTGCGTGATGACCGCAGAACAACAGTTCGCCGCCTGTGGGAAGGACAGCGCGTACGCGAGCGGCTGCATTGCACCGATCGCACCTGTCGGCGGCGGTCAACTTCGGGGTGGTCAACGTACCGGGCATGACTCCTCCAAACTGGCCACCTTCGACAACGGTCGCCTGGGGTCTGGTCCGCCGCGCCGGGGATAGCGCGGTAGATCTACTCTTACAGACGATTCGCGTTCGCGGGTTGTTCCCTTCAGCGTCCATTCGTGTTGTGTTTCACGAATTCACCTGGAGAAACCCCAGGACGTGGGGATTTGCGGATTTGTCCGCTGTCTCACAGCGCGGTTGTTCGCTCACAGCGCAGCAGTCGAGCACGGCGCGTCGCGGTGCCGTCTGCACTTCGACGGTGCGAACAATGGGGGCATGATTGGAACTCTGCTGCACATCTGCCCGCGGGACGAGTGGCTCTGCGCTCGAGATACACGCGCCGTGACGCCCCCCTCATTGGACGACGTGGGGTTCGTGCACCTGTCGACGCCCGACCAGGTCCACCTGCCTGCGAATCGCTTGTTCCACGGGCGCACGGACCTGGTCCTGCTGTGTATCGACCCATCCCGCTTGATCGATGACGTGCGGTTCGAACCGGGGGTGCCGGAGGATCCCGAGTCGATGCGGTTCCCGCATCTGTACGGGCCGTTACCGGTCGACGCAGTCGTGGATGTCGTCGACTATCGGCCGGGCGACGACGGACGATTCTCGCCCCTGTGATCGAGTCTGTCACGCGAGAACGGCGAAGCGACGCTTGACAACGTCGCTTCGCCGTTCCGGATCGTCTGTGGCCTACTGTGCGGTGGCCTTGCGGGCTACGTGACTAGTCGAGGTAGTCGCGCAGGACCTGGGACCGCGACGGGTGGCGCAGCTTCGACATGGTCTTCGACTCGATCTGGCGGATGCGCTCACGTGTCACCCCGTAGACCTGACCGATCTCATCGAGGGTGCGGGGCTGACCGTCCGTGAGGCCGAAACGCAGTCGCACAACACCGGCCTCTCGCTCGGAGAGCGTCTCGAGCACGGACTGAAGCTGATCCTGCAGCAGCGTGAACGACACAGCATCGACCGCGACGACAGCTTCGGAGTCCTCGATGAAGTCGCCGAGTTGGCTGTCGCCCTCGTCGCCGATGGTTTGGTCGAGCGAAATGGGCTCACGCGCGTACTGCTGGATCTCCAGCACCTTCTCCGGCGTGATATCCATTTCCTTCGCAAGCTCTTCGGGGGTGGGCTCGCGACCCAAATCCTGGAGCAGCTCGCGCTGGATACGGCCGAGCTTGTTGATGACCTCGACCATGTGCACCGGGATGCGAATCGTACGGGCCTGGTCGGCCATAGCGCGGGTGATGGCCTGACGAATCCACCACGTCGCGTATGTCGAGAACTTGTAGCCCTTGGTGTAGTCGAACTTCTCGACTGCACGGATCAGGCCCAGGTTGCCCTCCTGGATGAGGTCCAGGAACGCCATACCGCGGCCGGTGTAACGCTTGGCGAGGGAGACAACCAGTCGGAGGTTCGCCTCGAGGAGGTGGTTCTTCGCGCGGTTGCCGTCGCGGCAGATCCAGTTCATGTCGCGGCGCTGGGCCACCGGGAGCTTTTCGCCCTTCGCGGCGAGTTCCTGCAAGCGGAACGTCGCGTAGAGGCCGGCCTCGATGCGCTTCGCGAGCTCGACCTCCTCCTCGGCGTTGAGGAGCGCAACCTTGCCGATCTGCTTGAGGTAGGCACGGACCGAGTCGGCGGAGGCGGTGAGCTCCGCGTCCTTGCGGGCCTGACGCAGCGCCTCGGACTCCTCTTCGTCCCACACGAAATCGCCGGACGCTTTGTCCTTTTCGGTGGGCTCGTCTTCCTCCGTTGCCGTGTCGTCGGCGGCGAGTTCGCCTTCCGCCACGTCGATGTCTTCGAGCTCCGGTTCTGCTGCACCGTCGAAGTCGTCGTCGCCGGCCTTGGCCGCGGTCTTCTTCGCCGCAGTCTTCTTGGCGGCCTTCTTGGCGGGTGCCTTCTTCGCCGCGGCCTTCTTGGCGGGTGCCTTCTTCGCCGCGGCCTTCTTGGTCGGTGGGTTCGCCGCGTGTGTCGCGGTGTCTGCAGCGTCGGCGGCGCCCGAAGCGTCCGCGACGGGTGCCGATTCCTTCTGTGAATCAGCGGTGTGGATGTCGGTGGCTGCCACGTACGCCCTTTCGTGACGAGGTAGTGCGGCGTCGCGCCAGAGGTGTTCCGGCGGAGAGGTCTGTCGGGATCAGGCCGGGTTCCGGCCGGCTGTGCACCATTGTAACGATCCCTGTGACCGAGGATGTGTCGGACTCAAGGAGTCGTAGCGGTTTTCGCAGCGTATGCAGCGCCGACGATCCCCGCGGTGTTGCGTAGTTCGGCCGGGACGACGGGAGTGTCGTTCGTCAGCAGCGGAATCCACTTCTCGTGTTTTCGGCTGATGCCGCCGCCCACGATGAAGAGGTCGGGCCACAGCAGCGCCTCGAAACGCTCCAGGACCAGGGAGACCTCCCGGGCCCACCGCTTGTAGGACCAGTCGTGGTGCTCCTTGACCGAGGAGGCGGCACGATGCTCGGCTTCCTTGCCGTCGACCTCCATGTGTCCGAATTCTGTGTTCGGGAGCAGGACACCGTTGTGCAGAACTGCCGAGCCGATACCGGTGCCGAAGGTCAGGAGGATGACCACTCCGTCGGTGTCGGCTGCTGCGCCGAACCGATCCTCGGCGATGCCTGCGGCGTCGGCATCGTTGAGGACCGTGACGTGTCGTGCATCGAGCGCCGTCGAGAACAGGGCCCGCGCGTCCGCTCCGATCCACGAGGAATCGATGTTGGCGGCGGTCCGGGCGACTCCTCCGGTCACCACGCTCGGGAGGGTGATACCGACGGGGCCGTCCCACCCCGCTTGCTCGATGATCTCGGCCACGGTCGCAGCCACAGCGTCGGGAGTCGACGGTTGTGGCGTGAGGATCTTGATCCGGTCGCCGATCAACTGGCCTGTGGACAGGTCGACCAGGCCGCCCTTCACTCCGCTTCCGCCGACGTCGACGCCGAATCCCGTGTCGGCGGAGTCGGCTGGGGCGAGGGGTGGTTCCTGCGTCATGTGGTGCTCACTCTCCGGGTCGGTCCACAGCACGGGTCGGTCGGCCGCAACGCCTGTGGGGCAACGATAGTTCTAAACTCGAGGTTCTGTGGGTGGTGCGGGCGATGCGCGTGTGTTCCGATGGTCGAGTGCCAGATGACATCGATTCCCGTACCGTCTCCCAGTCCGATCCCGCCGCGCTCCGGGCGGTCGCCGTGAGCGTTGCGGTGGAAGCGGCCGCGCATGTGCGTCGGCGTCGTGCCGAGCTGTTCGGCTCGGACCTGCCGTTCGGTGGTGACGGCAACTCTGTGCAGACGAAATCGACCGACACGGACCCGGTCACCATCGCCGACACCGAAACGGAGGACCTCATCCGCGGTCGCCTCGAGCAGCTGAGACCCGGCGACGGATTCCTGGGCGAGGAGAGCGGCGGCAGCACCGGAGCGGACGGGGGCGGCGTGGGGGAGGTCGGGGTCCAGTGGGTCGTCGATCCCATCGACGGCACGGTGAACTTCGTCTACGGGATTCCTGCGTACGCGGTCAGTGTCGCGGCCCGGATCGGCGGCGTCTCGGTGGCAGGCGCCGTTGTCGACGTCGCGTCAGGGGATCTCTACACGGCGGCAGCAGGCCTCGGCGCGACGCGTACCGACGCCGACGGGGTCGTGACGAGGCTGCGCTGCACGCCGGTGACCGACCTCGGGCTTGCGCTCGTAGCCACGGGATTCTCCTACTCCGCGGAGCGGAGGGCGATCCAGGGCAGGTTGGTGGCGGACCTGTTGCCGCAGGTACGAGATATCCGGCGGATCGGAGCTGCGGCACTGGATCTGTGCATGGTGGCGTCGGGGCGGGTCGACGCCCATTACGAGCACGGCCTCAATCCCTGGGACTGGGCGGCCGGTGCGCTCATCGCATCCGAAGCGGGCGCCGCAGTCCGATTGCCTACGGGATTCGGCGACGACGGCGAGGTCATGACCGCCGCGGCGCCTGGCGTGGCGGACGCATTCGCGGCGGTGCTCGCAGAAATCGGTGCGGCGGCACCTGTTCCTGCATGACAGCGTCGTCGGGTTCTCGTCCGGAACCAGGGTGAATTCGGTTCGAAATCAGGGCGTATTCGGATGAAATAGGAAATTTGCCCGATTCTGCGAATTGTGTGTGCGGTCAGCAGGGTGCATTGAGCGCAGCGTCGAGGAGTTCCACATCGAGAGGTGCGGATTTCTCGCCCACAGGAGCCTCCCGCAACGTGCGCAACAGTTCTTCGGCGTCGGCGCTCGGCGTCATGTCGCGGAAATATGTACCCAGTGCGAGATCGATCGTGTCGTCCTGTCGATCGTCGAGAATCAGCTCTGCACACGGCGCAACGAGGCGGGCGGTGATCGCCGCGGCGCGACCGCTCTCACCGAACCGGACCTGACCGTGGCACTGCATGTTCTGATCGACGTACACCGGATCGTTACCCGCCTGAACATCCGGCGCACTTGCAAAGCCGTAGTCGCTGAGCTGCGCCGCGACAGTGGAGGCCTGCCCGCGCTCACCGTTCGCGTTGAACACCCGCACACGGGTCGCGGCGAGCGGGGCCGGATCGATGTCGAGCATGGTCGAACGGTCCACGACCTGCCCGAGCGGGGCAGGCGGGGGGCTCTCGGGATCGGCAGGTGCGGTGGGTGGAGCCGGGCATGCCACCGTGGTCGTCGTGGTGTCCGCCGTGGTGAACACCGAGGTCCAGACCACGATGGTGCTCGCGGCGAGTACGGCACCCGCGAGCGCGGCGGGAATCCACCGGCGACGATGGAACGGCCGACCGCGCTTATCGGTTGCGCTGCCTTCGGTGATCAGGGAAACCACGCGGGTCTGCCTTTCGTCTCGTCGCCATGCGTTCGGTGCGCCGTTCACTGTAGAGGGCGGGTTGGTCGGTGCGATGGAGGCGTACCGGGTCAGGAATGTCACGGTCACCGTGATGTTGGTGACGATTTCCGGTCGATTTCGATGAAATCGTGAATCGATTGCATATTCCGCTCTGCTGTCGGCTATTGTTCGGCGGCCGAGCGTCGTCCAACGACGAGGGCGACGGGTTCGGACTCGGGGTATTTCGGGGATACCGACGACAAACCGATACCTGTGGGAACTTCACCGCACGGTCGGGCGTTGCCTTGGCCGGGAGCATCACCGTGGTTCCCTGTCGAGCACCTGTAAGAGGACTAGAGGTAAGAGGGAAATGGCGACTGACTACGACGCACCGCGGCGGACCGACAGCGACGATGTGTCGGAAGACTCACTCGAAGAATTGAAGGCACGGCGTAACGAGGCGCAGTCCGCGGTAGTGGACGTCGACGAATCGGACACGGCCGAATCCTTCGAGCTCCCGGGCGCGGACCTGTCCGGCGAGGAACTGTCCGTTCGGGTGGTGCCGAAACAGGCCGATGAATTCACCTGCTCGAGCTGCTTCCTGGTGCATCACCGGAGCCGCCTCGCGAGCGAGGAGGGCGGACAGATGATCTGCCGTGACTGCGCCTGGTGACGAAGCCTCCGCGCTGAATCGACTTCGAAACGCCGCAGCATGGACCTGAAGGTTCCTGCTGCGGCGTAGAAGTCTGTGCTGTGGGGCGGGGCCGAGCGGTCAGCTCTTCGAGGGCTCTCCGTGTCCCAGAGCGGCCAGGAGCGCCGCCGGCCGTCTCGTGCTGATCAGCCAGTAGGGCGTCGGATCCTCCGGGTCGTCGAGGACGATCAGAGCCATCGTCGTGATCCACGGACGATGTCGCACGAACGCGGCGGGGTCGAGTTGCCGGCCGAGCGCGGCGCTTTTCGCGGAGCCCGGGACGACGACCCCGCGGGAGATCAGCTCCACCGGAAGGTGGGCCTGCTCGACGACGAGTTCGCCGTCGATGACCTCGACACGCCGTCGCGACAGCCACACCAGTACCCACAGGGCGAATGGGATCAGTACGGCGTACGGCACCCACGCGTACATCCCGGGTGCGCCCATGTGCAGTTCGGCTGCGAGCAACGCTGCGATTCCGATACCGATGGGCCACCACCAGATCGGAACCCACAACCGTTCGGAGTAGGTCGGCGTGTGGGTCAACGAGCCGGTGGCGCTGCCGGAGCTGGAGGTATCAGACACGCACCCAGGATAGTCGCCTGACGATCGGGCATGGACATCCGGAGAGTAGTCTCGGTGCACGTGACCGACCTTTCCCCCATCCCGCTGCGTCGTCTCGACCCGGGTGTCCCCATGCCGACACGGGCGCACGCAGGTGACGCGGGCGTGGATCTGTGTGCCACCAGCGATGTAACGATCGAACCCGGACATCGGGTGCTCGTCGGAACCGGGATATCCGTAGCGTTGCCAGTGGGGACCGTCGGATTGATCCATCCGCGCTCGGGCCTCGCCGCCAAGTTCGGACTTTCCGTGGTGAACACACCTGGAACTGTCGATGCCGGATATCGGGGAGAGATCAAGGTCTGCTTGATCAACCACGACACCGAGCACGCGATCGAGGTGAACCGGGGCGACCGCATTGCGCAGCTCCTCGTGCAGCGGGTCGAACTCGTCGACTTCGTGGAGGTCGATGAGCTCGACGACACCACCCGCGGTGCCGGTGGTTACGGCTCGAGTGGTGGCCACGCCGGCCTCGTGAAGGAAGGGTCCTGACATGTTCGGACGACGCAAGAACCGCTCCGACGACGCGACGACCGACGAATTCGAACGTATCGAGGGTTCCCTCGCGGGCGACTCCGACGGCGCTGCAGCGTCCGACGACGGCCCGTACGACATCGACGCGATCGGTGAGGACGAGGTCGGAACCTCGCGACTCGACCTCGGCTCGGTGCTCGTCCCGATTCCTCAGGGCGGTCAGATCCAGGTGGAGATGGCTCCCAACGGGAACCCGCAGTCCGTACATCTGGTGACACAGCACGGACGAATCACCGTCGCGGCCTACGCCGCACCCAAGTCGCCCGGCCAGTGGCGTGAAGTCGCTGCCGAACTGGCCGAGACGCTGCGCAACGACAACGCCACTGTGAGCATGGAGACCGGTCCGTGGGGCCGGGAGCTGCACGGAAGCACTCCGAACGCAGACATGCGGTTCATCGGCATCGACGGCTACCGCTGGATGATCCGCTGTGTCGCTGCTGGTCCGGCGGGAGCAGCCTCCGCGAACGGTCCCTTGGTCGCGGCAGCGCACGCGGTGCTCGCCGATACCGTTGTGCGCCGAGGCAAGGAACCTCACCCCGTGCGCACCCCCCTGCCGGTCGTCCTTCCCCAGTCGCTCGCGGATCAGCTCGCCGCCGCCGCAGAACAGCAACAGCAAGCGGCGCGCCAGGCAGGTGGACAGCAGCAGGGCCAGGTCCGGCCGCAGCAGCCGGGAGCACCGACATCGGGGCAGCAGGCTCCCCCTGCACGGCCGCAGCCGCGTCCGCGTACGGGCGGGTCGGGTTCGGCCATGCAGCAATTGGGGTTCTGACACCACGATTGTGACCAGGTGCACCGTTCCCATGTCGGTGCGCTGCGCCCGTTCCTACCCTGTCGCGGTGGCCCGCTTCCCGCGGAATGCCATGTCGAGTGCTCCGAGGCATCCCGCGCCGAGTACTGCCGGATCGGTTCCCACGTCGTCCAGGGTGACGGTTGTCAGGGCGGCGAACGGCAACGCGGTGTCCCACCCGCGCCCCACGTCGAGCGGATGAACTGCATCGTCGATGGCGGCGGTGATACCGACGGGCACCGTCACCGAACGCAATTCGTCGACGTCGAGTGCTCGGTAACCCGCGGCTTCCTCGAGTGCCTCGGGAAGAGCCGGCCACTGGGAGCGCCACGAGCGTGACAGCGTGGCTCCCAGCCATGTGGGGCTCGACTCGACCATTGCTGCAGTGACCGACTCCAGGCCGCGGGCGCGTAGCTGCGATGCCGTCCAGCGGGCACTGGCGGCAGCGGGGGAGTCGTCCGGATTTCCCGTCCAGGCGGGGAGAGCCGCGAGCACACCGACTGCGAGCGCCGAGTGCGACGCTGCCCAGTGCAGTGCGACAGCCGCGCCGATGGACACGCCACCGACGAGGATGGGACCGTCGAGAGCGGCACGGTCCATCGCCTCGCAGTAGCTCGCGACCACATTACGAGGATCCGGTTCCACCGCAATCGTGGTGATACCACGGCGCTGCAGTGGGACCGCGAAAGAATCGTGGGCGAACTGCGCGTCTGACCCCGTCCCCGGTAGGACGACTGCGGTCACAGCGGTGTCGTACGGTGTGGCGGCGGAATCTCGCGTCATGGGTGCGATCCTGCCGAATCGATTCGAAGGCCGTCCACCCGGTGTGGTTGTCTCCCCCGTGGATCGGTCTACAGTGGCGGACGAAGGACAGTGTCGCGGCGCGAGACCCGTGCCGCCCGTTTCAGGAGCGCGCTATGGCATCCGCCGCAGCCGGCTACATTCGCCGGCTCACCCGTCGCCTCACCGAGGATCTCGAAGAACTCGATGCGGAGGAGATGGCCGAATCATCACACGCGACGGGCGCGCTACCTGTCGTCTCCTGCGCCAGAGGGCAGGAAGTGACGATGTTCGGGCGACTGAGAAGTGTGGAGGCCTCGTCGAAGACTGCGTGCGCCTCGGTGGAGGCCGAACTCTTCGACGGCACCGATTCGATCCTGCTCGTGTGGATCGGGCGTCGGCGTATTCCCGGCATCGAACCCGGTAAGACCCTGCAGGTCCGCGGTCGGGTCGGCGAGCGGGACGGCCGTAAGGCCATCTACAACCCGTACTACGAGCTCAGGGACCCGGTCTGAACGATGTACTCGCAGCTCTGCGGGAGTGGCCGGCGCGCCCGAGTGTGGCACCCTCGTATACGTGAGTGATACCAGCCGGCAGACCCTTCTCGAACAACTCGGTGGACTCAGCGGGTTGGTGTACTCGACGTTGCCCGTGCTGGTGTTCGTTCCGATCAACAGTGTGTGGGGCCTCACTGCCGCGATCTGGACTGCGGTCGCGGTCGCGTGTGGTGTCCTGGTGTGGCGACTGATCCGGCGGACACCTATCCAGCCCGCCATCTCCGGATTCATGGGCGTGGCCCTGTGCGCCTTCATTGCGCACCGGACCGGCGACGCCAAGGGCTACTTCCTGTTCGGCATCTACGCGAGCCTGGTCTACGGAGGCGCGTTCGTTCTGTCGGTGCTCGTGCGGCGGCCTCTGGTAGGCGTGATCTGGGGGATGCTCAACGGCCAGGGTTCGCGCTGGCGTGCCCATCGCGACGCGGTGCGGTCCTATGACATCGCGACAGTCGCGTGGGCGCTGGTGTTCATTGCGCGCTATCTGGTGCAGAACCATCTCTACGACGAGGATCGGACAGGCTGGCTCGCCGCCGCTCGAATCGGTATGGGTTGGCCGCTGACGGCGCTGGCGCTGCTCGTGACTCTCTGGGCCGTCCGCAAGGCCGACAGGCTCGTCGAGCCGACAGCGGACGAGTACGAGGCGGACTCGGACGCCGAGTCGGACACCGGCACAGCCACAGACACGGGGGTCGCGTCTCACGACACACCCGCACCGTACGACAAGCGCTAGCGTTCGATCAGGGTGCGAAGCTCTTCTTCGACCTCTTCCGACGCGACGAAGAGCAGTTCGTCGCCGCCCTCGAGCGGATCGTCGGCTTGAGGGACGATCACGCGGTCACCGCGCAGGATCGTCACGAGCGCGACGTCGCGGGGTAGTGCAAGCTTCCGGACCGGTTTGCCGGCCAACGCGGTTGTGTCAGGCAGTGTGATCTCGACGAGGTTCGCGCCCTTGCGCAGTGTCATCAGTCGAACGAGATCCCCCACCGAGACCGCTTCCTCGACGAGTGAGGCCAGCATCCTCGGGGTGGACACGGCTACGTCGACGCCCCACGACTCGTCGAACAGCCATTCGTTGCGTGGATCGTTGACCCGAGCCACGACACGCGCGACACCGAACTCCGTAGTGGCGAGGAGGCTCAGCACCAGGTTCGCCTTGTCGTCGCCGGTCGCCGCGATCACCACGTCGTACTGTTCGAGCCCTGCCTCCTCGAGCAGGCTGAGTTCACAGGCATCGCCGTGGACCCATTTCGCATCGGGCACGGCGGTGGGATCGACGTGATCGAGCTTGCGCTCGACGAGCATCACCTCGTGCTCGTTACGCAGAAGTTCACGGGCGATGGAGCGTCCGACCGCACCTGCACCTGCGATGACAACCTTCATCGGAATGTCCTCACTCGTCGTTGTCGGCGGGCGGATTCTCGGCCAGCGCGATCGATTCGGCGACGGTTCCCGACACTGCCGCGATGTAGACCTGGTCGTCGGCCTGGATCAGGGTCTTCCGATCGGGGAGCACCCCCGCACCGAATCGGATGAGGAATGCGACCCTGGCCCCGGTGGCCGCCTCGAGATCGGTGACACGTCGGCCCACCCATTCCTCGTGGACATTGACCTCGCAGACCGCGACCGACCCCGTCGGGTCGCGCCAGCGCGCATTCTCACTCTCGTGGGTGAGAGTGTGCAGGAGCCGATCGGTGGTCCACGGCACCGTGGCGATGGTGGGAATCCCGAGCCGTTCGTACACGGCGGCGCGTTTCGCGTCGTAGATCCGTGCGACCACACGCTCCACGCCGAAGGTCTCGCGGGCTGTTCGCGCGGAGATGATGTTGGAATTGTCGCCGGAGGACACTGCGGCGAACGCGTGGGCGTGCTCGATTCCGGCGTCGATCAGGACGTCACGATCGAAGCCCATCCCGACGACCGTGCGACCGGGGAAGTCGTCGCCCAGTCGGAGGAATGCCCCCGCGTCGCGGTCGATGACCGCCACGTCGTGACCGAGCCGGGCCAGCGCGGTGGCCACCGACGATCCCACACGGCCGCAACCCATGACCACCACGTACACCACGCACTCCGTTCGTCGGCACCTCCTGCCGAACGGAAACCGTACCGCTCCGACGGCAACGGCGGGTGGAATGACCCGGACACCGGGTCGTGATGTGCCGGGTACGGCTTAGGCTGGGCGCGTGTCCAAGCTTTCCACCGCCACGAAGCGGCTTCTGCTGGGTCGGCCGTTTCGAAGCGACACCCTCGGGCACACGCTGCTCCCCAAACGCATCGCGCTGCCCGTGTTCGCCTCGGATGCTCTCTCGTCGATCGCGTACGCGCCGGAGGAGATCTTCCTCGTCCTGTCGGTTGCGGGCCTGTCGGCGTACGCCTTCACTCCGTGGGTCGGTATCGCGGTCGCGGTGGTGCTGGTCATCGTGGTGGCCAGTTACCGCCAGAATGTGCGCGCCTACCCGTCCGGCGGTGGTGACTACGAGGTCGCGACCAAGAATCTCGGGCCCACCGCGGGGCTGACGGTCGGCAGCGCGCTGCTCGTGGACTACGTGCTCATTCTCGCGGTGTCGATTTCGTCGGCCGCGGCCAACATCGGCTCGGCCGTGCCGTTCGTTGCACAGCACAAGGTGTTGTTCGCGATCCTGGCGATCGGTCTCCTCACCGCCATGAATCTGCGCGGTATGCGGGAGGCAGGAACCGCGTTCGCGATTCCCACCTACGCGTTCATGGCGGCCATGGCCATCATGATCGTCTGGGGGTTCGTGCGGATCTTCGTGTTCGGAGACGACCTGCGCGCGGAGTCCGCCGACTTCGAACTCGTGGCGGAGCAGACGGATCTGACGGCGATCGCCTTCGTGTTCCTGATCGCGCGTGCGTTCTCGTCCGGGTGTGCGGCCCTCACCGGTGTGGAAGCGATCAGCACGGGAGTCCCGGCGTTCCGAAAGCCCAAGGCCCGCAATGCTGCAACCACGTTGCTGTTGCTGGGCGCGGTCGCGGTGCCGTTGTTCCTCGGGGTCGTGTTGCTTGCGGGTCGGATCGGTGTCGTGGTGGCCGAGCATCCCGCCACCCAATTGAAGGGTGCGCCCGAAGGGTACGAACAGAAGACGCTCGTCGCGCAACTCGCGCATGCGGTGTTCGCAGGCTTTCCTGTCGGCTTCTTCCTCGTCACCGTGGCAACCGCACTGATCCTGTTGCTCGCCGCGAACACTGCGTTCAGTGGGTTCCCGGCGCTGGCGTCGGTGCTCGCGCAGAACCGGTATCTGCCGCGGCAGCTGCACACGCGCGGTGACAAGCTGGCGTTCAGCAACGGGATTCTGTTCCTGTCGGGCGTGGCGGTCGTGTTCGTGTGGGTGTTCGATGCCCGGGTCACCCAGCTGATCCAGCTGTACATCGTGGGTGTGTTCGTCGCCTTCACGCTCGGACAGGCGGGCATGGTGCGGCACTGGACGCGGCACCTGAAGGTGGAAACCGAGCCGGCCGAGCGGGGACGGATGATACGCGCGCGCATGATCAACGGTCTCGGATCGATAGCCACCACCCTGGTGCTGATCATCGTGCTGGCCACGAAATTCGCCGGTGGAGCGTGGATCGCCGTCCTCATGATCCTGGTCATGTTCGTGCTGATGAAAGCGATCCGGCGTCATTACGACAGCGTGGCCGCGGAACTCGAGGCAGCGGAATGGGACGGCGTACTGCCCAGTCGCACGCACTCGATCGTCCTGGTGTCGACGCTGCACATGCCGACACGACGGGCCTTGGCCTTCGCCCGGGCAACACGCCCCGATACCCTCGAGGCGATCACGGTCAATGTCGACGATGCGAATACCCGTCAACTGGTCCGGGACTGGGACGCCAGCGACATCACGGTACCGTTGAAGGTCGTCGAGTCGCCGTATCGCGAGATCACCCGGCCGGTTCTGGACTACGTGCGACGTGTACGGCGGGATTCGCCGCGCGACGTCGTCACCGTGTTCATTCCGGAGTACGTGGTCGGGCACTGGTGGGAGCAGATCCTCCACAACCAGAGCGCCCTGAGATTGAAGAGTCGTCTGCTCTTCCAGCCGGGAGTGATGGTCACGAGCGTGCCGTGGCAGTTGCGTTCGTCTGCGAAGGTGCCGAAGGACCGGATCGACACTGTGCCCGGGGCCATCCGCCGCGGGTTGGAGAACGAAGCGGGTCACCGACCCGCGAAACAGGAGGAAGATCAGTGAGCCGCCAGGGTCAGCAGAATGCAGGAACCGACTGGTCCGGGCAGCGGATCGAGGTGATGCTCGGCAATCCCGCCCACGGCGGCTTCTGCGTCGCCCGCCACGACGGGCGTGTGATGTTCGTGCGGCACGGTCTGCCGGGGGAGCGGGTGTTCGCGGTCGTCACCGAGGACCGCGGTGGGTCCTTCTGTTTCGCCGATGCGGTGGAGATCCTGGAAGCATCGGATGATCGCGTCGACCGGGTGTGTCCCATCTCCGGTCCCGGCGGTGCCGGATGCTGTGACATGTCGCATGCCACGCCTGCGGCGCAACGGGATATCGCCGCGGCCGTGGTCGCCGAACAGTTGCGTCGCCTGGGCGGAGTTGAGCGGGACGTGGTCGTCGAGGAAATCCCCGGGGGCGCGGGGGACGGCACTCGGTGGCGAACGCGGGTGCGATTGGCCGTCGATGCGGCGGGAACGCCGGGGTACAGGCGCTACCACAGCAACGATGTGGTGCCGGACCTCGGTTGCACCCAGATCGACCAGCGTGCCTACACCGACCTGGTCGAACACGTGTGGCAACCGGGTGCCGACCTACAGGTCGTCCTCGACGCGGGCGGACAGCGGCACGTGGTGGAGATCGCACCACCGGTGGTGTCGCGTACCGGTCGGCGCAGCCCGGGCCGGCGTGGTGCGTCGGCGAGGCGCGCCGCGGTGAACGCACCACGCGCGGAGCGGGTCATCGAGGGATCCGGCCGCCCGGTCGAGCGGGTGGGGTCGCGGGAATGGCGGTTGGCCGCCACCGGATTCTGGCAGGCTCATCGAGGGTCCGCGCAGACGTACTCGACCGTGGTGGGCGAGTGGGCCGACGCCGCGGCCGGCAGCACGGTGTGGGATCTCTACGGCGGGGTCGGCGTGTTCGCGGCGGCGGTGGCCGACCAGGTCGGTGTATCCGGATGGGTCGAGTCGGTGGAGTCGTCGCGTCAGGCGGTGGACGACGGCGCGGAGGCGCTCGCAGACCTGTCTCAGGTGTCGTTCCGGCACGGGCGGGTCGAGCGTGTCATCGGTGCACTCGCGGCCCCCGACGTGGTGATCCTCGATCCGCCGCGCGCCGGTGCAGGCAAGGACGTCGTTGCTGCGATCGCAGATGCGGCGCCTCGGCGGGTGATCCATCTCGGTTGCGATCCGGCGTCGTTCGGTCGTGATGTGGGTCTTTATCGCGCGCAAGGATACGAGCTGGCGGACCTGCGCGCATTTGCTGCATTCCCGTCGACGCACCACGTGGAGTGCCTCGCGCTGTTCACGCGCTGACGTCTTCTCCGTCCGGATTCCGGACTGTCCGATTCGCGAAGTAATTGCTTGCGGCATGCAACTAACTGTATAGTTGCATGCCGCAAGCAATTGATTCTCGAATTTCGGAGGTCCGCGTGACTGCTGTTCAACCCGACACGGTGCACGCGCTCGCCGACTCGATTTTCCTCTTCGGCCGAACCCTGCGTGCCGCGCTGACACAGAGCGAGCCGGATCTGCTCCCCAACGCGCTCGCCAGTGTGCTCTTTCTGCTGGCCCGCACAGGGCAATGTCGTCCGAGTGCGCTGGCCGCCGAAATGCATGTCGGTCAGTCTTCGCTCAGCCGGCACATCGGTGAACTCGTAGACCGAGGGTTCATAGACAGGCATTCCGACCCCGACGACAAACGGGCACACCTGGTGTCCTGTTCGCCGGAAGGGCTCGACATGCTCGCAGCCATTCGTGCCCGGCGCACCGAACGGCTGGCCACCCAACTGGACGACTGGAGCGAGGCGCAGGTTGCCGACGCTCTCGAAGTCATCGCCCGGCTCGACGCTGCCCTGAGCCCCATAGCCGCCAACGACGCGGCCGCCACCACCAACGTCCAAAGGAACTGTTCATGAGTACAACCGCCGTCACGGACGGTGCTTCGACGCCGCCCGGCCCCGATCCGGATTCCGACTCGCTGTTGACCCATCGCGAGATCCTCACGGTCCTCGCCGGCCTTCTCGCCGCATTGTTCACCGCGCTGCTCAGCAGCACGATCGTGTCGACCGCCCTTCCGACGATCATCGCGGATCTGAAGGGAACTCAGACCCAGTACGCCTGGGTGATCACCACGGCGCTGCTCGCCAACGCTGCGTCCACCCCGATCTGGGGCAAGCTGTCCGACCTGTTCAACAAGAAGCTTCTCGTCCAGCTGTCGATCCTGATCTTCGTCGGAGGATCGGTGCTCGCCGGCCTCTCGCAGGACGTCACGGTGCTCCTCGGTGCTCGCGTCATCCAGGGCATCGGGATGGGTGGTCTGACCGCGCTGGTCGTGGCCATCATCGGCAGCATCATCCCGCCGCGTGAACGTGGTCGTTACTCCGGCTACATGGGGGCCGTGATGGCTGTCGCCATGTCGGGCGGTCCGGTGCTCGGTGGCGTGATCGTCGACAGCCCGCTCGGGTGGCGCTGGTGCTTCTACGTGTGCGTCCCTCTCGCTGTCATCGCGTTGGTGCTCCTGCAGCGCACCCTGAAGGTGGCGACGGAACGCAAGAAGAATGTGAAGATCGACTGGTTCGGTGCGACCTTGATCACCGCCGGTGTGAGCGTTCTGCTCATCTGGGTGTCGTTCGCAGGCAAGGAAGGCTACTACGAGTGGTTCTCCCTCGAGTCCGCCGCCTACGTCGTCGCAGGTCTGGCACTGCTCGCCGCGACCGTGTTCGTGGAGTCGAAGGTTGCGGATCCGATCATCCCGCTGAAGATCATCACCGAACGTACGACCGCGCTGGCGATCGTCGCGTCGATCGCCGTCGGAGTCGGCCTGTTCGGTGCCACCACATTCCTCACCCAGTACTTCCAGACGGCTCGCAGCTTCAGCCCGACCGCGGCGGGTCTGCTCACCATCCCGATGGTCGTGGGCACGCTGGTGTCGTCGACCCTGTCGGGACAGCTGATCACGCGGTTCGGTCAGTGGAAGCCGTTCATCGTCGGCGGCGCTGTGCTCCAGTTCATCGGATTCGCGCTCCTCGGCACTATCGATCACACCACCTCGCTCGTCGTCATCGGCATCTACATCGCGATCGTGGGCCTCGGCACAGGCATGCTGATGCAGAATCTCGTCCTCGCAGTGCAGAACACCGTGAGCGTGAAGAACATCGGCGCGGCGAGCAGCTCGGTCGCGTTCTTCCGTACGTTCGGTGGCGCCATCGGTGTGTCGATCCTGGGTTCGATCCTCGCAGCGCGTGTCTCCACCCTCTCCTCCGACGGATTCGCGAAGCTCGGAATCGACACCTCGGCATCGGGTGGTGGCAGTGCCAATCTGGATCTCGACGCCCTCCCCGCGCCGGTCGCGGAGGTCGTGCATACGGCCTACGGAGACGCCACGGGTACGCTCTTCCTCGTAGCTGCCGGATTCGCACTGGTTACTCTGGTGGCAGTGGTGCTCATCCCGAACCGTGAGTTGCGCACCACGATCGACATCGTCGACGAGGAGCTCACGACCGACCGTCGTGCCCCGAACGCCGAGGTGTAGGGAGGCATCGAGCGAGGCGCACATGTGTCGCCCGACCTGTGCGTCTCGCGGGTGTGAGTGATGTGACGGTCCGAACCGTGCAGCCGCTCCGTAGAATGCAGTAACTGCTCGCGCACCGTCGCGGGAATCACGATCCGGAGGGAGCTAGATCCGTTGGGTGTCCTGTCCCGCATCCAGTCACCCGACGATGTGCGTCGTCTCTCGCCGAGCGAGGTCACGCAACTCGCAGGTGAGATCCGAGGCTTCCTCGTCGAGAAGGTGGCGGCAACCGGGGGACACCTCGGCCCCAACCTCGGCGTGGTCGAGCTGACGCTTGCGCTCCATCGCGTGTTCGACTCGCCGCACGACCCGATCCTGTTCGACACAGGCCATCAGGCCTACGTCCACAAGATTCTCACCGGTCGCAAGGACGACTTCGACACGCTGCGGCAGCGCGGTGGCCTGTCCGGATACCCGTGCCGGGCCGAGAGCGAGCACGACTGGATCGAGTCGTCGCATGCCTCCGCCGCGCTGTCCTACGCCGACGGTCTCGCGAAAGCGTACGAACTCAGCGGTCAGGACCGCACGGTCGTGGCAGTGGTCGGAGACGGAGCCCTCACCGGCGGGATGTGTTGGGAAGCTCTCAACAACATCGCCGCCGGCAGTACACGCTCGCTGGTGATGGTGGTCAACGACAACGGACGCTCGTACGCACCGACCATCGGTGGCCTCGCCGAGCACCTGGCTGCGTTGCGTCTGCGGCCCGGCTACGAGCGTGCGCTCGACAACGGTCGCCGCATGGTCAAGAAGATCCCCTGGTTCGGCGCCGCCGCGTACTCCGTACTCCACGGGATGAAGACCGGGCTCAAGGATGCGGTGAGCCCGCAGGTGCTGTTCACCGATCTCGGGATCAAGTACCTCGGTCCGGTCGACGGCCACGACGAGCAGGCACTCGAAGCTGCCCTACGCCGCGCGAAGGCGTACGGCGGACCTGTGATCGTGCACGCGGTCACCCGGAAGGGCGCGGGGTACGCGCCGGCCGAGAACCATCAGGCCGACCAGATGCACGCCACCGGCGTGATGGATCCGCGCACGGGACGCGCAACGTCGTCGTCGAAACCGGACTGGACGTCTGTGTTCTCGGACGAACTGATCGCCCGAGCCGAGGTCCGCGACGACATCGTCGCGATCACCGCCGCGATGGCCGGTCCGACCGGACTCGCGAAGTTCGGCGAGCGTTTCCCCGACCGGACCTTCGATGTGGGGATTGCCGAGCAGCACGCGGTGACCTCCGCGGCAGGTTTGGCTCTCGGTGGTATGCACCCCGTTGTCGCGGTGTATTCGACGTTTCTCAACCGGGCGTTCGATCAGCTCCTCATGGACGTGGCACTGCTGAAGCAACCAGTGACGTTGGTTCTCGATCGAGCCGGGATCACGGGTGTGGACGGCGCGAGCCACAACGGCATGTGGGACATGTCGCTTCTCGGCATCGTCCCCGGCATCCGCGTGGCAGCGCCGCGCGACGGCGCCACGCTCCGCGAAGAACTCGGTGAAGCCCTCGACGTCGACGACGGCCCGACCGTCCTCCGATTCCCCAAGGGCGCTGTCGGAGACGACATCCCGGCGATCGAACGCCTCGACGGTACGGTCGATGTGCTGCGGATGCCGGAGGCCGGGAGGGGCGACGTCCTGTTCGTCGCAGTCGGAGCATTCGCATCCCTGGCACTCGACGCGGCGGACCGCCTCGCCAAGCAGGGCATTACTGCCGCCGTCGTCGACCCTCGGTGGGTGCTCCCGGTCCCAGATGTGGTGACCGACCTCGCGGTGGGATTCCGACTCGTCGTCACCGTCGAAGACGGCGGAGTGCACGGCGGAGTGGGATCGGCTGTGTCTTCGGCGTTGCGCAGCAACGACATCGACGTGCCTGCCCGCGATCTCGCGGTGCCCCAACAGTTCCTCGACCACGCCTCGCGCGGCGAGATCCATCAGCAGCTCGGTCTGACCGCGCAGGATGTCGCGCGTCAGGTCACGGGTTGGGTGGTGGGCCTCGACGGCAGCGACGCCTCGGAGACGATCGCGCAGCATTGAGCCGGAGGATCGTGCACTGGGGTCTCAGGGCACTGGGGTGTCAGGTGTGCATGTCCTCGAGTTCCATGCCTTTGGTCTCGGGGATCTTCGACTTGACGAAGAAGAACGACAGCAGTGCGAAGAACGCGAACAGGCCGTAGAGGAACCACAACCCCACCGACTCCGTGAGAGGCGGGAAGGCCAGGGTGACGGTGAAGTTCGCGATCCAGTTGGCGGCGGTACTCAGACCGAGCGCCAGCGCGCGCATCCGGTTCGGGAACATCTCGCCGAGCATCACCCACATGATCGGGCCCCACGTGGCGGCGAAGAAGACCACGAACGCGTTGGCGCCGACGAGTGCCACCGTGCCCCACGGAGCAGGCAGCTGCAGATCCTCGCCGCTACCGGTGGCTTGCGAGAACGCGATGGCAGCGAGCAGAAGACTGACGAACATGCCGATCGACCCCACCATCAGAAGGGGGCGCCGCCCGATCTTGTCGACGAACAGGATCGCGACGAACGTCATCACGACGTTGATGACCGCGGTGATCACGGATGTCGTGAACGACTGGTTCTCGCTGAACCCCACCGACTTCCACAGGGTCGTCGAGTAATAGAAGATCGCGTTGATACCGACGAACTGCTGGAAGATCGCCATCGTGATGCCGACCCACACCAGCGGCTGCAGACCGAAGGTCGGGCCGCGGATATCGTCGAACGATCGCGCCGATTCGCGGCGCAGCGTGAGCCGGATCTCTGCGACACGTTCGTCCGGATGCAGGTCGCCGGTGACATTGGCGAGAACTTGGGCGGCCTCCTCGTCGAGATCCTTGCCGACCAGGAATCGGGGGGATTCGGGGATCATCATCGCCAGCACGCCGTACACGATCGCGGGGATCACGCCCACGAGGAACATCCAGCGCCACGCCTCGAGCGTCCACCACAATTCGTTCGAGGCGCCGCCTGCGGCGTTCTGCAGGACCGCGTCGGACAGCAGGGCGGAGAAGATACCCAGGGTGATCGCGAGTTGTTGCAGCGACGCGAGGCTGCCTCGATAACGCGCGGGTGCGATCTCCGAGATGTACGTCGGTGCGATGACGGACGCGATGCCGATTCCGAGACCACCGAGAACACGCCACAACATCAGATCCGGGACGCTGAACGCGAGGCCCGAACCGATCGACGAGACGATGAACAGCGCCGAGCCGAGCATCATGACCTTCTTGCGGCCCCAGCGATCGGCGAGCTGACCGGCGAACCAGGCGCCGACGGCACATCCGAGCAGTGCGATCGCCACGGCGAAACCTGTGAAGAACGACCCCAGTTCGAAATGGCCCTGGATGGAGTCGACGGCCCCGTTGATGACCGAACTGTCGAAGCCGAAGAGGAAGCCGCCGACCGCGGCGGCAACGGTGACCGCGATGACCTTGGCGGCGTGCCCGCTCGAGGGCTGCGTGGGTTGGGACATTTCCACTCGCACCTGCTCTTCCGTGGATACCGGTCACCGGCGGATTCTCGTCCCGCGCAGTGTCGGACCAATTCACGCTAGCTCTCCGGTCACCGTCCCGCGGCAAGATCACGAAACGAGGGCGTGCCACCGATCGGTGACACGCCCTCGTTTGGTCGGGTATCCGGAGACGTCAGGACACGCTTGCGACTCCCGGCGCCAGGAAGCGCTGTCCGTTGACCGCGTCGGAGGCTCCGGTGCGGTCCAGGTACGGCGTGATCCCGCCGTTCCAGAATGCGAAACCGCCGCCGAGGATCAGGCACAGGTCGATGTCCTCCGGAGCCGCGACCACGCCCTCGTCGAGCATGATGCGGATTTCCTCCGCGAACGCCCGGCGGGTCCGGTCGAGGACCTCGTCGGCCGTCGACGGGTTGTCACCCTGTGGCCACAGTGCTGCGACCTCGGGGTCGACGACCTGCTTGCCGCCCTCGTAGGACCACACACCGGGCTTCTTCGCCGCGACGAGTGCCTCGAGGCCGGGGGAGGAGACGAAGCGATCAGGGTACGCGGCCTGGAGGGTCTCGCCGGTGTGCAGCGCGATGGCCGGGCCGACGAGCGCGAGGAGTGTGAACGGCGACATCGGCATGCCCAGCGCACCGACGGCGTTGTCCGCCACGTCGAGCGGGGTGCCCTCGTCCACCGCGGTCATGACCTCACCGAGGGTGCGGGTGACGAGACGGTTGAACACGAAGCCGGGCTTGTCGCCGCACAACACCGCAGACTTCTTCAGCGACTTCGCGGTGGCGAACGCCGTTGCGAGAGTCGCGTCGTCGGTGTGCTCGCCCTTGATCACCTCGAGGAGCGGCAGGACCGCGACCGGATTGAAGAAGTGGAAGCCCACGACCCGCTCCGGGTGCCGCAGATCCGCGGCCATCTCCGTGATCGACAGCGACGACGTGTTGGTCGCGAGAATCGTCTCGGGTGCGACGTGCTGTTCGAGTTCGGCGAACACGTTCTTCTTGACGTCCATGTTCTCGAAGACGGCTTCGATGACGAAGTCCGTCTTCGCGAACGCCGCCTTGTCGAGAGAACCGGATACGAGTGCCTTGAGACGATTCGCCGCGTCCGGGGAGAGGCGGCCCTTGCCCTGCAGCTTGTCGATCTCGGTGTGCACGTAGCCCACACCCTTGTCGATGCGTTCCTGATCGATGTCGGTGAGGATCACCGGCACTTTCAGCTGACGCACGAACAGCAGCGCGAGCTGGCTTGCCATCAGGCCGGCACCGACGATGCCCACACCGGTGATCTTCCGGGCGAGCGACTTGTCCGGAGCACCGGCCGGACGCTTGGCGCGCTTGTTGACGAGATCGAACGAGTACAGGCCCGCGCGCAGTTCATCGGTCAGGAGCAGGTCCGCGAGTGCTTCGTCTTCGGCAGCGAAACCCTTGTCGAGCGACGCGGAGTCCGAGATATCCGTGGAACGGGCGAGCTCGAGCAGCTCGATCGCGCGGAGAGCAGCGGGAGCGAAGCCGCGGGTCTTGCCGTCGACCAGGGCCTTCGCCCGGGCGATCGCAGCATCCCAGCCGGCGTCGCGGTCGATCTCCAGGCGCGCAGGCGTGATCTGGCCGTTGATGACCTTCGCGGCCCAGGCGAGCGACTGCTCGAGGAAGTCCGCCGAGCCGAAGACCGCGTCGGCAAAGCCGAGCGTCTCTGCCTGCGTTGCGCGGATGGTGCGCCCGTTGTTGAGCGGGTTCTCGAGGATGAGCGTGACCGCGTGCTCCGGACCGACGATGTTCGGCAGCAACTGGGTGCCACCCCATCCGGGGACGAGGCCCAGCATGGTCTCGGGCAGGCCCAGAGCGGGAACATTGTCCGCGACGGTGCGGTAGTGCGCGTGCAGACCCACTTCGAGTCCGCCGCCGAGCGCGAGACCGTTCACGAACGCGAACGTCGGGATCGACGACTCGCGCAACTTACGGAACACGTCGTGGCCGAGTTTGCCGAGTTCGACGCCCTGCGCGTGCTCGGTGACCGCGGGGACACCCTTGAGATCGGCGCCGGCAGCGAAGATGAACGGCTTGCCGGTGACGGCGACGGCTGCGGGGTTCGCGGCGAACGCCTCGTCGAGGGCAGCGCCGAACGCGGTCAGGCCGGCGGGTCCGAACGAGTTCGGCTTGGTGTGGTCGAACCCATTGTCGAGGGTGACCAGGGCGATCTGCCCGTCGAGGCCGGGGACGGACACGAACCTGGTGTAGGCGTTCGTCACGACCTCGTCGGCGAACAGGGACGAAAGATCGGTCATGACTACTTGTCTCCCTCGAAGTTCGGGTTCTCCCAGATCACGGTGCCGCCCATGCCGAGACCGATGCACATGGTGGTCAGTCCGTAGCGCACCTCGGGATGCTGCGCGAACTGGTGGGAGAGTTGGGTCATCAGGCGGACACCCGACGATGCGAGTGGGTGTCCGCACGCGATCGCGCCGCCCCACTGGTTGACGCGGGGGTCGTCGTCGGCGATGCCGTAGTGCTCGAGGAATGCGAGCACCTGCACAGCGAACGCCTCGTTGATCTCGAACAGTCCGATGTCGTCGATGCTCAGGCCGGTGCGGGCCAGAACCTTCTCGGTCGCCGGAACGGGGCCGATACCCATGACGGCGGGGTCGACACCCTGGAAGGCGAAGCCGACCATGCGCATGCCGATCGGCAGGCCCAATTCGCGCGCGGTGTCCTCTCCGGCGAGGATCGCGGCGGTGGCACCGTCGTTGAGACCGGCGGCGTTACCTGCGGTGATCCGGCCCGCGGGACGGAACGGGGTTTTGAGCTTCGCAAGATCGTCGATCGTCGTCCCGGGGCGAGGCGGTTCGTCTTCGGTGGCCAGACCCCAGCCCGAGCCCGAGCGGGTCGCGACGGGCACGAGAGTGTCGGCGATCCAGCCGGCCTTCTTGGCTGCGTCGTACTTGTTCTGGCTGTTGACCGCGTAGGCGTCGGTGCGGGCCTTGGTGATGCTCGGGAACCGGTCGTGCAGGTTCTCGGCGGTGTTGCCCATCACCAGGGCGGACGGGTCGACGAGTTTGTCGGCGAGGAAGCGGGGGTTCGGGTCGGCGCCCTCACCCATCGGATGGCGGCCCATGTGCTCGACGCCGCCGGCGATGACGACGTCGTACTGACCGAAACCGATGCCCGATGCGGTAGTGGTCACAGCGGTCATTGCGCCGGCGCACATGCGATCGATGGCGAAGCCCGGCACGGATTCGGGGAGCCCGGCGAGGATCGCGGAGGTGCGACCGATCGTCAGTCCCTGGTCGCCGGTCTGGGTGGTCGCCGCGACAGCGACCTCGTCGACACGGGCGGGATCGAGCTGGGGGTTGCGGCGCATCAGTTCCCGGATGGCCTTGACGACGAGATCGTCGGCGCGGGTGTCGGCGTAGATGCCCTTCGGGCCCGCCTTGCCGAACGGGGTACGTATGCCGTCGACGAAGACGACGTTGCGTTGGTTCGAGGTGGTGGAAGCCACGCGTTTTCCTCCCGGTGGAGCGGTGTCCTCGCCGACACGTTCCGCGGCGAGGCGATGCGGCCGGGTACCAGGGGGTCACCGGCCTCGGAATCACTCTACATCCTCATTACCGGTCAGTAACTTGCGCGGCGCGGAGCCTCTATCCCTCGTCCGTGAGCGCCTTCGCGAGCCGTGGGATCGTCAGCTCTCGCTGCCACGGGCGCGCACCGCCGGCGGTGAACCGGTTATCGATGTACGCGACCGCATCGGCGGGCGCAGCGAGGTCCCAGTCCCAGCACAGGCGTCGCACGAGTTCGGGGCTCACGAGATTCTCGACCGGAACCGAGACCTCCTCGCTCAATGCGGAGAGTTCGGTACGAGCGGCCGTCAGGCGAGCGGCGGCCTCAGGGTGATGACGCGACCAGCGCCCTGCGGGAGGTGGTCCGTCGAATGTTTGAGTCAGTGGGGGAAGCTCTGAGTCCGGCAGTGCGCGGGCGCGTTCGATCGCCGAGAACCACACCCGAGCCGAGCGACGTTGGCGCGGGCCGCCGAAGACGGGCAGCTCCCGCAGGTCGCCGATCGTCCGTGGACCGGCTTGTGCCGCTGCGACAATCGCGGAATCCGGCAGGATCCGTCCGGGTGCGATGTCGCGCCGGGATGCGACTTCGTCTCGTGCCGACCACAATTCCCGAACGATCGCCAGCTTGCGGGCATTCTTGATCGCGTGGACGCCTGAGGTGCGACGCCATCGCTCGGGCTTCGGCTTCGGCGGTCCTGCGAGTCGGATGTGCTCGAATTCCTGTGCAGCCCACTCCGACTTGCCCTGCCGGTCCAATTCGGCGGCCATCTCGGCGCGGAGCTCGACGAGGATTTCGACGTCGAGCGCGGCGTAGTTGAGCCATGAGTCGGGCAGCGGGCGTTTCGACCAGTCGGCGGCGCCGTGTCCTTTCCTCAGTTCCAGCCCGAGTGTCTGCGTGACGATTGCGGCCAGTCCGACCCGTGGGAATCCCGCCAGTCGGCCGGCAAGTTCGGTGTCGTAGAGCGCCGCCGGACGCAGGCCGAGTTCGTCGAGGCCGGGTAGATCCTGATCGGCCGAATGAAGCACCCACTCGAGTTCGTTGATCACCGATGCGAGAGATCCGAGATCTGCGGCGGTCGGGATGGGATCGAGCAGGACGGTGCCCGCACCGTCGCGGCGGAGCTGGATGAGATACGCGCGGGCGGAGTAGCGATAACCCGAGGCGCGCTCGGCGTCGACCGCGAGCGGACCGTGACCGCGGGCCAGCAGTGTTGCGGCCTCTTCGACGCCTGCCGCTGTGGTGACGACGTCGGGGACGCCGTCTCGAGGAGCCAGCAACGGTACAGCGGGCGCTTCATCCGAAGGGATCGGGTCGTGATCGTTTGCTGCCGACATGGCCGTGACTCTATCGCTGCAAGCGTGCGACCCCGGCCGGTGGCAGTCCCGCCGCGTATGCGAGGACCTCGCAGAACGCCTCGACGTGAGGAGCGAGCACCTCGGAGGTCGGGGTCCACGACGCCCGCAGTTCCAGTTGATGTGCGCGCGCCGGTCCCGCGATGTCGCCGAAACGCACCGAACTCGTCGACGTGACCGTGCCCCCGAGAGCGGTCAGAGGTTCGTGATGTGCCTCGAGCGCATCGACGAGCCAGCTCCATGCAACTTCGGGCAGCAGCGGGTCGGAGGCCAGGGAGGCGTCGACATCGGCCTGGATGTACGAGACGAGGCGGGTGGTCCCGTGCCAGGCTTCGTCACCGTCGGGGTCGTACAACAGAATCAGCCGCCCGAACGCGTCGCCCTCCGACTCTTCCGGAACTTCGGGCTCGTCGGGGTGGAGCACTTCGGCGCCGAGCGCGTAGCTGAACGGAGCGAGACGCTGCGGTGGCCGGATCGGCTCGACCTCGATCTCCGGGCGCACTGTGGCCGCATTCATCGCATCGACAGCAGCGCGAAAGCGGGCCGGCTCGGCAGGCGAGGTGGTCACGCAAGCGGACGTTAGTGCCGGTGACCGAGCGCACGCGGGAGGCGCGCCGATTCCAGCGAACCGGACACGCGTGGCAGCATGGGCAGCGACCCGTGCCTTTCGGAAGAACGAGGATCGATGACCGGCTTGGAGAACACGAACGTCGGCTCCACTGCGGCCACGCAGTACCCCACGCGGCGGGCTCTCCCGCATGCGCCACTTCTCGCCGCGGCGCGCGGCGAGCGACCGGTGCACCGGCCGGTGTGGTTCATGCGTCAGGCCGGCCGCTCGCTGCCCGAATACCGCGAGCTCCGAGCGGGCATCGGCATGCTCGAATCCTGCTTCGACCCTGAACTCGTGTGCGAGATCACCATGCAGCCCGTGCGCCGACACAAGGTCGATGCCGCGATCCTGTTCTCCGATATCGTCGTGCCCCTCAAAGCGGCGGGCATCGATCTCGACATCGTTGCCGGAACCGGCCCCGTCGTCGCGAACCCTCTCCGCACGGCAGCCGATGTCGCCGCACTGCCGCGTCTCGAACAGGACGAGGTCGGTGCCGTTGCGCGCGCAGTGAACCTGCTGACCCGCGAACTGGGCGATACACCGCTCATCGGGTTCGCCGGTGCACCGTTCACACTCGCGTCGTACCTGGTCGAGGGCGGACCGAGCCGCAATCACGAACACACCAAAGCGCTCATGCACGCGGACCCGAAAACCTGGCACACACTGCTCGGCCGGCTCACCGATATCGCCATCGTGTTTCTGCGCGCGCAGCTCGAAGCAGGTGTCGACGCCGTCCAACTCTTCGACTCGTGGGCAGGTGCACTCTCGCTCGCCGACTACCGAGAATTCGTCATGCCTCATTCGCAGCGGGTGTTCGCCGAACTCGAGTCTGCCGGTGTTCCCCGAATCCACTTCGGTGTCGGAACGGGAGAACTTCTCGGCGCGATGGGTGAGGTCGGCGCCGATGTCGTGGGTGTCGACTGGCGGGTGCCGCTCGACGTCGCGGCGCAGCGCGTCGGCGCGGGCAAGCCCCTGCAGGGCAATCTCGACCCGGCGCTGTTGTTCGCCGGCTGGGAGGTCGTCGAGTCCGAGGTTCGTCGCGTGATCGTCGCGGCCGACCGTGCTCTCTCCGCCGGTGCGACCGGACACATCTTCAACCTCGGTCACGGTGTGCTTCCCGATACCGATCCGAGCATCCTCACCCGGGTGGTCGAGCTGGTGCATTCGCTGTGAGCAGACCCGTTGTCGCCGTGGTCGGTGGTGGCGTCACCGGGCTCGTCGCGGCATACCGGCTTCGTGCGTCCTTCGGCCCGGACGCCCGCATCGTGCTGCTCGAGCGGTCGGATCGACTCGGTGGCAAGCTTCGGACGGTGGCCTTGGCGGATGGTCCCGTCGATGTCGGTGCCGAGGCATTCATCGCCAGGCGACCCGAAGTGCCCGCGCTGCTCGACGAACTCGGGCTCACCGATCAACTCGTCCATCCGTCAGGGGCACGCCCCCTCGTCTACGCGGGTGCGGCACTGCACCCCCTGCCCACCGGAACTTTGATGGGGATCCCTGCCGACGCGCGATCGCTCGACGGGCTCGTCGACGACGACGCTCTCGCCCGCATCGTGGGGGAGCCCGGGATCCCACTGAACTGGGACAGCGACGGCGACATGTCGGTCGCGGAGTTGGTCGGCTCTCGATTCGGCGAGCAGGTGGTGCGCCGCAGCGTCGACCCGCTGCTCGGTGGCGTCTACTCCGGCCTGTCCGACACAGCCGGGGTGCGTGCCACGGTGCCGACCCTCGCGCGCGCACTCGACGACGGTGCGGCGAGCCTGAGCGAGGCGGTCGCGAGCGCGCTGCCGGCTCCGTCCGGCACACCGGTCTTCGGCGCCTTGCGCGGCGGCTACGGAGTGCTCCTCGACGCACTCGAGGAGGCAGCCGGGGCCGAGATCCGCTACGGAACCGTGGCCTCGAACCTGCGTCGTGTCGGGGATCGCTGGTCACTCGATCCGGTCGGCGAGGTCGACGGTGTGATCTTGGCGGTACCCGCACCGGAGGCAGCAGCTCTGCTGGCCGGATCGGTCCCGCCCGCCGCGGCGCAGGCCGCAGAGATTCCGCTCGCGTCGTCGGTGACCGTGTCGCTCGCGTTGCCGTCGGACGCGGCACTACCGCAGAACTCGGGCATTCTCGTCGCCACGGGAGAGGAACTGTCGGCCAAGGCATTCACACTGTCCGGGCGAAAGTGGCCACACCTCGCCGAACGCGACGTCACACTCGTCCGTGTGTCGTTCGGCAGGTTCGGCGACGACAGGCTCGTCGATGCATCCGACGAACAGCTGATCACCCTTGCCCGCGCCGATCTCGCCACCGTCACCGGTGTCGCCGACGAGCCCTCGGCTGCATTCGTGCAGCGGTGGCACGGCGGCCTGCCCCAGTACCGGGCCGGACACACCGAGATCGTGGCGGCGTTCGAGCGGGAGATCGACGGAATCGACGGGCTCGCCGTAGCCGGCGCGATGCTGCACGGAGTCGGTGTGCCGGCGTGTGTCGAATCAGGCACAAAGGCCGCAGCACGGCTCGCGACACGAATGGCAGGATGAGGGGTATGGCACGTCTCGATTTCGACAAGCTCAATTCCACCCTTCGCTACGCGATGTGGTCGGTGTTCCAGGTCAGGCCCGGCGCACTCGGTGACGACCGGACGGAGGCCATCGAGGACTTCCAGAAGTTCCTCGCCTCGTTCGAGGGCACCGATGTCATCGTGCGTGGGGTCTACGACATTGCAGGGATGCGCGCCGACGCAGACTTCATGATCTGGACCCACGCCGAGCACATCGAGGATCTGCAGAAGTTCTACGCGGACTTCCGCCGCACCACGATCCTCGGGCGTGCGAGTACCGCAGTGTGGTCGAACACCGCACTGCACCGGCCTGCGGAGTTCAACAAGAGCCACCTTCCCGCGTTCGTTGCGGGGGAGGAGCCGGGTGACTACATCTGCGTGTACCCGTTCGTACGTTCCTACGAGTGGTATCTCCTTCCCGACGCCGAACGTCGCAAGATGCTCGCGGACCACGGCAAGGAGGCACGTCCGTATCCGGAGGTCCGTGCGAACACGGTTCCCTCGTTCGCGCTCGGCGACTACGAATGGATTCTCGCGTTCGAAGCCCCGGCCCTGGACCGGATCGTCGATCTGATGCGCGACCTGCGTGCCACCGAGGCGCGTCGGCACGTCCGGGAGGAGACCCCGTTCTTCGCGGGTCCGCGCGTGGCGCCGGAGTCGCTGATCACCTCGCTGCCTTGACCACATCCGGCGAGTCGCGGCACTCCCGAACGGCCGATGCGAGGTATTCGCAGATGGCCCACTGGGGGATGTTCTCGGCCCAGGTGGACGGCGGCGAGGTCGTCGCCGTCCACCCGTACGCCGGCGACCGCGAACCGTCGCCCCTTCTCGGAAACGTGCCGGGTTCGGTACGGCACGGTGCCCGTATCGCCGGTCCGGTGGTGCGTCGCGGGTGGCTCGAGAGCGGGCCCGGTCCTACCACGCGCCGCGGCAGCGACGAGTTCGTCGCCGTGTCGTGGGACGAACTGACCGAACTGCTCGCCCGTGAATTGCGACGTGTCGCGGACCGTTACGGCAATCGCTCGATCTTCGGCGGTTCCTACGGATGGTCCGCGCCCGGACGCTTCCATCACGCGCAGAGTCAGGTGCATCGCTTCCTCAAGATGCTCGGCGGATACACCCGGTCGGTGCACAGCTATTCGCTCGGCGCGACCGGTGTGGTCATGCCCCGCGTCGTCGGGACCCATTGGAAACTGTTCGCGCGCTCGACCAATTGGGATCTCATCGCCCGGCACACGGAACTGTTCGTGTGCTTCGGTGGCGTCCCCCTCAAGAACACCTCCATCAACGACGGTGGGAACAGCGACCACCCCACCCGCGATGCGCTCGACCGGATGCGGGCTCGCGGGGGGCACATCGTGTCGATCAGCCCGCTGCGCGACGACACGCACGGTGAGTGCGAGTGGCTGGCACCGCGGCCGGGAAGCGATGTCGCGATCATGCTCGCGCTGGCCTATGTCCTGGCTACCGAGGGTCTCGCCGACCGCAGCTTCCTCGACCGCTACTGCACGGGTTACGACAAGTTCGAGGATTATCTGCTCGGCCGCACGGACGGGATCCCGAAGACGCCGCAGTGGGCGGCGGAGCTGTCGGGACTGACCGCGCACACGTTGATCGAACTCGCACGCCGAATGGCGTCTTCACGGACGTTGGTGACGGTGTCGTGGTCGCTGCAGCGGGTGCGGTACGGCGAGCAGGCGCCATGGACCGGAATCACATTGGCGGCCATGCTCGGGCAGATCGGCATACCGGGTGGTGGCTTCGGTCACGGGTACGGATCGATGAACGAACCGGGCACTGCACCGGTGCCGTATCCGTTGCCCACCCTGTTCCAGGGCAACAACGACGTGGACGATTTCATCCCGGTGGCCGCGATCTCCGACCTGTTGTTGCGACCGGGGGAGAAGTTCGACTACGACGGCAAGCAGTTCACGTTCCCCGACATCCGGCTCGTCTACTGGGCGGGCGGAAATCCGTTCCATCACCATCAGGACCTCGGCCGGCTCCGTCATGCGCTGGGACGTCCCGACACGATCGTTGTCCACGATCCGTACTGGACCCCGATGGCCAAGCACGCCGACATCGTCGTGCCATCTACCACGACCCTCGAACGCAACGACCTGACCTGCACACGCAGCGACCCCTTGCTGGTTGCGATGCACGCGGCGGTACCCCGATTCGAGGACGCCCGCGACGACTACGACACATTCTCGGCACTTGCGTATCGGCTCGGTTTCGGCGACAGGTTCACCGAGAAACGCAGCGCGCAGGAATGGCTCGAATACCTCTACGGGCAGTGGCGCGGATTCGTCCTCGCCGATCCCGCCAGGGCCGAGGATCCGCCGGAGTTCGACGAGTTCTGGCGTCGCGGTCATGTGCGGATGCGCACCGAGGACGATCTGACATCGTTCGAGGAATTCCGCGACGACCCGCAACGCGACCCGCTGCGAACCCCCAGCGGCCGCATCGAGATCTTCTCGGCGGACATCGACGGGTTCGGCTACGAGGACTGCGCCGGCCATCCGAAGTGGTACGCGCCGGAGGAGTGGCTCGGAGGCGCACGTGCCGAGCAGTACCCGCTGCATCTGATCGCGAATCAGCCGCGCACTCGGCTCCACGGCCAGCTCGACCACGGCGCGGTCAGCCAGGCGTCGAAGATTCGGGGGCGCGAGCCGATCCGGATGCATCCCGAGGACGCTGTAGCGCGCACCCTCTCCGAGGGTGATGTGGTGCGGGTGTTCAACGATCGTGGTGCGTGCCTTGCCGGGGTGGTACTCGACGACGGAGTGCTGCGTGGCGTTGTGCAGCTCTCGACCGGTGCGTGGTACGACCCCCTCGACCCGGACGACCCCGAATCGATGTGTGTGCACGGAAACCCGAACGTGCTCACCGCCGACGTGGGTACCTCGCGCCTGTCGAACGGCTGCACCGGTCAGCACGTACTCGTCGAGATCGAGCGCTTCGACGGTGAGCTCCCTCCGATTCGGGCATACGACCCACCGACCATCCGGCGCCGTCTGTGAAACACGTCACTATGCGAGTGATGTCGCAGTAGTCTGAACACTCATGAAGCGTCGTGCGGTAAGCGATCGTCGTCTGCGGGCTGCCGGCGCCGCAGTCGCATTGGTTCTGTTCGCCGGTGCGTGCGCGGATTCGGGGGACGACACATCCTCCGCCGCATCGGCAACGGAGACGGCGACGACATCGGGTTCCGAAGCCCCTGCAGCCGGGACCCCGAACCCGGTGGATCAGGCCGGACTGCAGTCTGCGCTCGAATCCGGCGCGCAGGAATTCCTCCTACCCGGAGCGGTCGCGCTGCTGCGGACGCCGTCGGGCACGATCACCGCGACCTACGGCACCACCGAGCGTGACGGAGGCGATCCGGTCTCCCCGGACGACCACATCCGCATCGGCTCCAACACGAAGACCTGGACGGCGACCGTGATCCTCCAGTTGGTGTCCGAGGGCGCACTGTCGCTGTCGGACCCGGTGTCGAAACATCGTCCCGATGTCCCGAACGGCGAGAACATCACGATAGAACAGCTCTTGAACATGCGCTCCGGTCTGTACAACTACAGCGAGACACCGGAACTCAACGAGTCGCTCGACAACGACCCGGAGCGGGTGTGGCAGCCCGACGAGTTGCTCGCACTCGCCTTCGCGCATCCGCCGTATTTCCCGCCGGGGGAGGGCTACCACTATTCGAACACCAATTACATACTGCTCGGCCTGATCGCAGAACAGCTCGACGGCCAGCCCTTGTCGGACATAGTCGACGAACGGATCTTCCGGTCGGCCCGGATGACGAATTCGTCGTTCCCGGACGCGACCGAGGTGACGCTCCCCACTCCGTACTCGCACGGCTACATGTTCGGCACCAACATGCTCACCCTCACAGATCCGGCGCTGCCGGAGGAGATGCAGACCGAAGCCGAGAACGGAACTCTCGCCCCGGCCGACGTCACGACCAGCAATCCGTCGTGGGCATGGGCGGCGGGGGCGGGTATCGCGACCGCGAACGACCTCGCCACGTGGGTCGAGGCGCTCACCGACGGTTCGATGCTCGATGCGGACCTGCAACGACAGCGGATGGACAGTATCGTTCCGACCGATCCGTCGACTCCGGACGCGGCGGGCTACGGCTGGGGGATCGCCAAGATGGGCCCGATGTACGGACACACCGGAGAGCTCCCGGGATACAACTCGTTCATGGGGTCCGATCCGGAGAACGGCATGACCCTGATCGTGTGGGCGAACCTGGCGCCCGGCGTCGACGGCCGCGACCCTGCCACGACGATCGCGAAGGGCCTGATCGACGAGATGTACGCGAACTGAGGCGTACCAACAGCTAGCGTCTACGTAAACCTGATACTCCCTGCCACCTACATGCCAGGCGGTCCAGATCCACGTCCCTCACGGCTACCCGAAACATCCTGCGACACCGCGGGCTCGACCGTGCCCCACACCGACGCTTCAGACGCAGGACAAGACTTCACCTCGTTCACCCCCTCAGAGGCCGACGGGGTCGGAACACTACGGCGGACCCGGCGATGCCGCGGCCTCCCGGGTGTCGGGCCGGTCTTGTCCCGGCACTTGCGCACCGGAGCATGCTCGGTGGTCCGGATCTCCAGGCTCCCAGCACGGGTGCGGACCGCAGCACCTCGGCCGAGGAGAGCACGCTTGGCGAGGTTCACCCCCGCCACATGACCACGATTCCCACCCAGTCGGCAGGACTCGCACCACGCAGTGTGATAGCCACCCGGGCGGGCCAGTTCCTCGTTGCAGCCCGGACATAACGCCGACGATCCCCGGGCGGGGACGGTCACCACCACCGCGCCCACCCGAGCTGCGGTGTGGGTCAGAGCATCGGCGGCTTTACGGCGCGCGGACTGCGCCGCCCGAGTGTTGTTCACCCGGCCCCGTCCACGCGGTTCGAGACTCGCGAGATCTTCGACCGCGATCACCGTCGCGTCGGCGGCGACCGCGTAGTCGGTGACCTGACGCGCGAAATGAAACGCCAACTCCCGATTGATCTTCCCGCGCTTGACACCGACCGCAGCGCGGTTCGCGTCGAGCACCGCGATCGTCGCGTCCAACTCCGCCCGCAGCTGTGGCGGTGCGTTCTCGGCGAGCGTGCTGAGCCGAGCCGATTTCCGGTGCAGGAATTGGCCTTCGGTCTGTAACCGGGCCAGCTTGATACCCAGTCCGCGGTCGTCGTAGGTGTAACCCCGAAAATCGGAGATCAGGCCGTCGCCGGTGTCGGCGGTGATCGCGGCGGCGCCGAGGGCCGGTGACCAGTCCACCCCCACCGCCACTGTGGCACTGGTCAGGTCACCGGCGGGGACGGCTTCGGTGGCCGCGCAGCGCAGCAGCAGACCTCGACCGTCGAGGGTCAGGGTCGGCAGATGCCACGCAGTGACCGGGCGGCCGTGCAGGTGCGGTGGGAGCGCGGCGGTCAACCGCACCGCCCGCCAGTGCGCTCGCCTGGCGGGGGTCGCTGTGGTCGGGAGCTTCACGGTCAACACCATCGTGTCGGCGGTGACGGTGAGCTCGGCGAGTTGCCGATCGGCGGCGGCGAGGCGGGCCATCGGGCTGACCTGCGGTGGGGTTTGGATGTCGGTGATCCGCAGCCGTTCGGGCTGCGCAGCATCCGGGGTCGCGATATCCGGGGTCGCAGCCTCCGAGGTCACCTCGTTGCCCCTGCGGGTACGGGCGACCAGCTGCCGTCGTACACCGCGGGCGAATCCCGACGGCACAGTCAGCTCCCCACTCGCCGGCGGGGCGATATGTCCGGTGGCGGGATCGAACCGGGCCGACAGCGACGCGATCGCCGTGTCGCGGTAGGTCAAGGTCCGCAATGTCGCTGTGGCGTGTGCGGTGACCACCCGGCTCACCCGCGACGGCACATAACACCCGTCGGGGTAGGTGGGGGTCCAGCCGAGGCGGGCGGCGACGACGTGCCCGTGTTTCGGCAGTGCCCGGCCGCCGCGGTCGCGACCGGCGGCGAGAATGTCGAAAGTGTCGGGGTGCCACAGCCTGGTGAGTAGTTCTGTTTCGGCACTGGTGATCAGGTCGAGCAGCCACCCGACGCGAACATCGATGTCGCCGAGTCCGATCGGGTCGCCGGTGGTGTCGTCGACCGCCGCATGGGGGCGGGTGGTGAACGAGAACTGGCGTCGCTCGGTCAGTTCGGTGCCGGTCATCATACCTCTCCTTTTCCGCCCGAGTGCGGGCAGCACCGATGGGTGCCGCACGTGTTCCTTTCCGGCGGTGCCGGTGTCAGGTCTCGGCGGTGACGACAACGCGGGCCACCGACATGTTCTGTTCGGCCCGCACCGCGGGCGCCTGGGGTGGTACTCCGTGGTCTCGTCGAGGGGTGAAGGAGGCCGGAAGGGATATCTGTGAGTATGAGGGAGTATCGGCTTTCTCATCGACTGTTGTTAGCCTTCGACATCATGGGCACGAACTCTTTCGACGCGGTTCTGTTCGACTTCTCCGGCACGCTCTTTCGGCTGGAGGAGGACGACAGCTGGATGGAGCAGATCACCGACAGCGCCGGTGCACAGTTCGACGTGCACCAGCAGGCCGAATTGATGCGACGTCTCACGGCCCCGACCGGACAACCCGTCGAGATGGACGCCGAAGAACATCACGCCTGGACCAACCGTGACCGCGACCCGGCGTGGCATCGAGAGGCGTATCTCACGGTGCTGAGCAGATCCGGTGTCGCCGACCCTCAGCAGGCACAGAGTTTGTATGCGAAGGTGACGGACCCGGCCTGCTGGACCGTCTATCCCGACACGGTCCCGGTGATCGAGGCTCTCTCGGGCGACGGCTACCGCATCGGGGTGCTCAGCAACATCGCTTTCGACATCCGACCCGCCTTCGCCGCACTCGGAATCGATGATCTCGTCTCGGCGTTCACGCTGTCGTTCGAAGTGGGGGCGGTCAAGCCGGAACCGGAGATCTTCCGGCACGCCGTCGAGACGCTGGGCGTCGATCCCGCACGGACTCTCATGATCGGCGACAGCGAGCAGGCCGACGGTGCAGCCCGCGAGGTCGGATGTTCGTTCCAGCTCGTCGAACCTCGCCCCACTGCAGAACGACCCGATGCATTGTGGCGAGCGCTGTCGGCCGCAGGCATCAGTCCTTCGGAACCAGGCGCAGGGAGATCGAGTTGATGCAGTACCGCTGATCGGTGGGCGTCGGATAGCCCTCGCCTTCGAACACATGGCCCATGTGGCTGTGGCATGCCGCGCACAGCACCTCGACCCGTCGCATCCCGAGACTGTCGTCGGCATGCAGGATCACGGCGTCGGAGTCGGCCGGATCGAAGAACGACGGCCAGCCGCAGTGCGAATGGAACTTCTCCGAGCTCCGGAACAACTCTGCACCACATGCGCGGCACTCGTAGACACCCTCGGTCTCGGAATCTGTGTATTCGCCGGTGAACGGACGTTCGGTACCCGCCTGGCGCAGTACTGCGTACTCGGCCGGGGTCAACTTGGCGCGCCATTCGTCGTCGCTGTGCGTGACCTTCGGTGCGGGTTCCGATCGGGGAGTGGAAGTCATGGCCTCCACGCTAGCGGTGTGCGAGTGACTGTGCCACGAGGTACGTCAGGTCACGAGCGGTCAGGCAGAACAGGTGCGATCTCGGGTTCCGGTCCCTGATCCGGATTCGGCCGGCCAGTGGTTTCCGCCTCCGCTGAACGCAACAGATGCGACGGTTCGATCCCACCGTCGAGACGACCCTCGCGGCGCGCGGCAAGATAGCGGTCGAGGAGTACGGCGAAGACCACGATCAGCAGCAGGGACCAGCCGAACGTCGTCTTCATGTACTCGGCTGCACGACCGGCCTCGACCCAACGTCCGGACAGCCATGAGTCGTAGCTGAGGAAACCGTAGACGGCGAGCCACGCCGGCCAGTTACGCATGACCGAGTTCGGGAGCAATACCGTCATGATCAGCGGGAAGAGCATCATCGAGTAGTACATCTGACCGAGCGAACTGAGCAGGAACGATGCGCCGAGCAGCACGCCGGTGCTCGTGCAGACGAAGAACACGTCGTCCTTGCGGCAGTAGCGGTACAGCAACCACATCGACGCGACGACCATCAGTGCCAGCGCTACGCGCAGGCCTGCGACCAGCCAGCCCGGAAGCCCGTAGTACATGCCGTTGCCGACGATCGCGCTGTTGAAGTAGTCGCGCGATTCCAGCAGGTACGGGACGGTGTGCTCGACGAACTGCCACGCGTCGACCGACAAGGGCAACGCGATGATCGTCAGTGCAAGGGGAACACCGGCGGCCGTGACGAAAACCTTCCACTGCCCACGCAGAAGAGGCAACAACAGCAAGGGGGCCAGAATCGGTTTGACGGCGAACGTGAGACCGATCGCGACACCTGCCCACAGGTCACGGCGCTTGAGCAGCAAGGTCAGGAACGCCACCTCGCCGAGCAGCACGAGGCCGTTGATGTTGGTGAACACGAGGGTGTTGGTCACGGTCTCGGAGGAGAACGCGGCCAGCACGAGGATCGGTGCGATCGGGGAATCGAGACGTAATCCGAACATCCGCAGCAGCAGATAGAGCGCAATCAGGATGGCGATGGCGTTCGCGAGGATGAACAGCCACCGGGAGCGCTCCGGGTCGATCACGGCGATCGGTGAGATCAGCAGCGTCCCCGACGGTGGATACAGGTAGTGCGGATCGACCCAGTCGAAGTTGGCGGTGTAGACCGGGCGACGATTGAGAAATGCCAGGGCGGCCTCGTACACGGGCTTGAAGTCGTCGGTCCGGAATCCGTTGACGGCTTTGATGATGACCCGGTGCAGCACCGTCAGTACGGCCAGTGGCCACACGACGCACTTGATCACTTCCGCTGTGGTGCGGGCGGTGCGAGGCTCGAGACTCCTGAGGAACACTACGGCACGGTACACCGCAACCGGACCGAACGACGCATCCAGGGAATCTGCACGGCCGTGATCAGGCCGGGCAGAGGCTCCCATTCGGAGGAAGCGCCCCGTCTGCGACATATGCTTCGGTGCGGCCCTGTGCACATGTCGAATGGAGTGTCGCCGAATATCCGGCGCCCTGCCATGCCAGTGCCGTCCATCGGATTCCGCTCGCGGTCAGCGCACCGGTCACCGATTCCAGGCCCGCGTTTCCGACGATCGGGTCCGCTGCCGCACTGGTGACGAGCACCGGTACGTCGAGGGCGGCCGGGAGCGCCGGCGCCGCCATACTCGGCCACGCCGCACACGACGTTGCTGCGACGGCGGCATCACCACCGAACAGCGGATACGTCGTGGACCAGTTCTTCTGGAGCTCAGCGGCGCGCATCGGTGTCGGCCATCGCTGCCCGTCGCTGCACCGCGACACCCACTGGCCATCCGTCGACAGCATCGCTTCTGCTGTCCCCACGGATTCGAGCAGCGGCATGATGTCGCCGTCACGGGCGGCGGCCAGAATGTCGGACAGCTCGCGGATGCGGGCCTGCAGGTCGGCGCGGGGAGTGCCCAGGAAGGCGGTGATCGCCGTCAGAAGCGCATTCGACGAGACCGGCGCGAGCAGGCCGTCCGCGGCGCGGCCGTAGAGTTCCTCGATCGCTCCGCGCGGATCCGGCCCCAGCGAGCACTCCAGAGCAGCGCATCGACGAGAGAACTCGTCGACTGCGGCCTCCGCACCTCGCGCACTCGATTCGGCGAGCAGTTCGGCATCCGCGGTCGCTGCGGCCGGCGAATCCAGGATCAGTCGCCCGACACCACCTGGATAGGCGGCTGCGTATGCGAGCGCGACGGTCGCGCCGTTACCGATACCGAGCAACCCCAGCCGGTCGACATCCCAGGCTCGGCGCAGCTGCTCGATATCGCTCGCGGCATGCGATGCACCGAACATCAATTGCTGTGGCTGCAGGTAGTCGGTGCACGAGATGGTCGCCTGCCGGCCGAGTTCGGCGACGCGATCGGATGCATCACCGCTGCGGCCGAATTGCCCGAGATCTGCGAGGGCACGGCGATCTGCTCCGAAGATGCAGTCGATCTCCTGGGAGAGCCCGAGCCCGCGACGGTCGACGGCGACCAGAGGCCGAGCGGTCAAGATCGTCGACATCGGGCCCGTCGCGAGTGCGGCGAGCGCCCGGCTCGACGGAATGTCGGAGCCGGTCGTCACGACGAGCGGTGCGACGTCGGTGGGCGTATCAGCGATCCGCGCCCGGAGCACGCCGAGCGGGAACGATCCGGGTATCGCGCCCGTCACGTCGATGGGTGTGGGAACCTGTGCGCATTCGAGAACGAGTCCGGTCGGGCCCGGTGGCAATGCGAATCCACCGATCGTCTCGGAGGTGCAGTCACGCCAAGCGAGGTCGCTCTGCGGCACCGGAAGTTCGGTGGCACCCGGGTCGCTCTCTTCTTGCTCTGCCGGTTGCCCGTCGCCCACGTCCTGGACGACCGCCACGTCGGGACGGATGGAGGGACCCGCTCCGCATGCGGCCACCGCCGACGCAACTGCGAGCCAACACACAGCGAGCACCCCGGTTCTGCGCATGCGGACAGCCTGCCAGGTGTGCGCCGCGGTGGTGCGCACCGGTGCGCCCGGAATGGGACGACGTCTACCTCTGTCGCGCTCCGATACGGTGAACTCGACGTGAACGGCCTGTGAAGTAGGTCCCATTACCCCGTCCTGTGCTGGATGTGCCATTCGCCGCCACTATCCTGGTGAAATGCACGAACGTCTCGTCGACCGGAATCCGGTGGTGCCCGCAGACCAACTGGTGGCGCAAATGGTGCCGCCCGCGATGTTCGACGAGGTGAGTTTCGCGTCGTACATCCCGGACCCCAACGAGCCCAGTCAGGCAGCTGCCGTTGCTGCGGCCGAAGCGTTCGTGGGGAAGGTCGGGAAGATCCGCAGCGGCAAGCGCGGGTTGTTCGGTCGCAAGGCACCGTCCACGGGTGCGGGCCTGTATCTCGACGGCGGGTTCGGCGTCGGTAAGACCCACCTCCTCGCTTCGATCTTCCACAGTGCGCCTTCACCCAAGGCTTTCGGCACGTTCGTCGAACTCACCCACGTCGTCGGTGCGCTCGGCTTCAACAAGGCCGTCGAGGAACTGTCGAGCCACAGTGTGCTGTGCATCGACGAGTTCGAACTCGACGATCCCGGCGATACCATGCTGGTGTCCCGGCTGCTGACCGAGCTGTCGGCCCGCGGAGTCTCGATCGTCGCCACCTCGAACACCCTTCCCGGTCAGCTCGGCGAGGGCCGGTTCGCGGCGCAGGACTTCCTTCGCGAGATCAAGAAGCTCGGGTCCATCTTCGAGACGCTCCGCGTCGACGGTCCCGACTACCGTCACCGCGACCTTCCGCCGGCACCCGAACCGGTCGATTCGAAGGTTCTGGTCGAACGTGCCACGGAGGTTCCCGGAGCTACGCTCGACGATTTCGACGAGTTGTGCACCCACCTCAGTACGCTGCACCCCTCGCGCTACGGAAAACTGGTCGAGGGTGTGAGCGCGGTGTTCCTCAACGGCGTCCACCCGGCCCAGGATCAGTCCGTTGCACTACGACTGGTGGTCCTCGCCGACCGGCTCTACGACGCGAGCATCCCGGTGACGGTAGCGGGAGCGAAGCTCGACGAGATCTTCACGCCCGAGATGCTGGCCGGCGGCTACCGCAAGAAGTACCTGCGCGCCACTTCGCGTCTCCTCGCGTTGTCGCGCTTCGAGGTTCCTGCCTGAAGTTCCGCGGACCGATCGTCGGGCCGGGTGCGCAGGGCTCGACGTCCCTCCAGTTCCGATGTCACTGCACTCGTGATGCAGCGCGTCCTACAAGGTGCGCTGCATCACGTGGTCACGGTGGATTTGCGAACCGACCGTGAACGTACGCTCGCCGACGACGTCGAACCCTTCTTTCGTATAGAAGCGCCGGGCTCGCGCATTCTGCTGATTGACACCGAGCCACAATCCGGTGTGACCGCCTGAACGACCGAGTTCGACGACGGCTGCCATGAGTGCCTTCGAGACTCCCGTGCCATGTCCGCCGGGGAGTACGTAGAATTTGCTGATCTCGATCGACGGGCGCGCCGTGATCATCGCAGCGATTTCCGGGTCTTCGGGCGGAGCATCGATTGCCATCGCGTACCCGACGATCTCACCGCCGATCGACGCCTTGAGAACGATCCGCGACGGGTCCGTGAGGTACTCGGTGAATCGTTCGGCTGTGAGTGTGGCCTCGATGAAGGCGGCAACGTCTGTGCTCGAGGCATCGGGTGGGCACGCCATCGGAAATGTCGCGGCCGCCACGTCGGCAATGCTCTCGGCGTCCCAGATTCCCGCACGTTCCACAGAGACGGGTGCGGTGGCTTCTTCGAGTGGTGTCGGCATGATTCCAGTGAACCAGCCGGCGGGTCCCGGCGGGTGCCGGCCCGAAAAGTGCCTGGAAATGGCTGAACCCCAGCCTTGGATGGGGGGTCATGGCTGGGGTTCATTTACCATCGGGGGGGATGGCTCTTCCCACGATACATGAGGGATTCCTCAGCTTCCAAGTTGTGTCCCGATTCGAGGGGTCACGGTTTCGTCACACAGTTTCGGGGTGGAAGTTTGCGCTCGTCACAACGAAGTTCTAGGGTGAGGCGTTATGAAGCGCGTACTCGTAGTTCACCGCCGTAGCGGGGTCTGATTCGGACCGGCCCCTCGCTGCGGGCCCCTGAGCTGCGTGTCGGTCCTCCCTTCTCGTTGGAGACCACTACCGATGAACGCCTTCGATTCTTTTGCTTCGGCACATGCCCGTACCTCCGCACCGTCCTGGCAGGATCGGTTGCCCCTGCCATTGCGGGCCGACGCGGCGGGACTGACCTGGGAACGATTCACTGCCATCCATGCACCGCAGAACGGTCCGGTGCGTCTCGGTGGATGGAGCGCCACCGCACTGGGAGCGGGGCGCAGTTCGTACGAGGCGACACTCGCGGTGCACGCATCGATCCACACTGCGTCGGCAGTGGCGAACGGCCCGGTGGCGGGAATGACCGCACTGCTCCACGATCTCGGAATCCACCTCGAGATCCTCTCGTTCGACCAGCGTGAACTCGGTGGAGCGCACGCGACGTTCCTCCTGTGTCGGGAGGGTGACCGGCAGATGTGGGCAATGGGAATGGGGGAGACCGCAGCGGAGTCCACGCTGCGCGCCATGATTGCCGGCGCCAACCGGCTCAGTGTCGGTCGCTGACCAGAGAACAGCGAAGTCCCCCTTCGGAATCCGAAGGGGGACTTCGCTGTTCTCTGGTGCGCGATACTGGGATTGAACCAGTGACCTCTTCCGTGTCAGGGAAGCGCTCTCCCGCTGAGCTAATCGCGCCGGCTACTGACGCCGGTGTGGAGCGGATGACGGGATTCGAACCCGCGACCCTCACCTTGGCAAGGTGATGCGCTACCAGCTGCGCTACATCCGCATGTGCACGTTGGGGTGAAACTGGGTCGACCCACGTGCTGGTCGACCCTGGTGCGCGATACTGGGATTGAACCAGTGACCTCTTCCGTGTCAGGGAAGCGCTCTCCCGCTGAGCTAATCGCGCGAGGTGGAGACGGGAATCGAACCCGTGTGCACGGCTTTGCAGGCCGTTGCCTCACCACTCGGCCACTCCACCATAAAAGGTCGAGACCAACCTCTCGAGCGGATGACGGGATTCGAACCCGCGACCCTCACCTTGGCAAGGTGATGCGCTACCAGCTGCGCTACATCCGCATTCGCACCGTGGCGTCGTGCTCTCCGTGGTGCGGTTAAAAACTTAGCCGACCATCGCGGAAACACACAAATCTGCAGGTCAGTGCAAGGAAACTCGGTCAGGACGGCGCTTGGAAGGGCTGTGTGGGTCCGTTGGAAGGGGTCGTCGGGGAGCGGACTGGGCGCCAGGAATGCGGCGACGGCACGTGTGCGGCCGGGGAGAGCGGCGCGCCCGGCGCGCAGTGTTCCCCTATTCCGCGCAGTGTTCCTCTACTCGGGGAGGCGCTGCTCTCGGCACGTGAGCTCACGAGAGGGCGGTGGCTGGGGTCATCGTTCGGGGTGCGACACCGGAAAGTGGTGTGACCTGCTGATTCGTTTTCGTCCCAGGGTGCATGTTAAATTTCTTTGCGTTCGAGCCGCTGCGAAGCGGAACGGTCCCGTGGCTCAGTGGAAGAGCGTCCCGTTCACACCGGGAAGGTCGCTGGTTCGATCCCAGCCGGGACCACAGGTTCGCAAAAAGGGCACCCTGCACAGGGTGCCCTTTTTGCGTATCTTGGCATGCAACTGTCGAGAGCAACGGTGACTGTGTCATCCGGTGGGACGAAAGACTCGTCGCCCGCTCGACGATGTGCACGTCTGCGGCCATCGAAGTCCGTGCGGGCGATGCAGGATCAGACCACGGTGGTTCGAGGAGGATTCGTCAGATGAGTGTCGCAGACGGCGCATGGCAGGCAGTGGGGACGACGGGCGCCCGCTTCGGGTCCAGGCGTCCACGCCACCGCACGAAGAGGGACGATCTTGTATATTCGCCCTCTGAAGAGGGTGAACGGTCGTCGGAGTTCGATGCTGCTGCGACACCGGCGTCGGCCCAGGGGGTAGGGCCGACCACCGGAGAACAGGTGGCTGCCGGTGAGATGGCGCGCCGGGAGCCACGCATGATGGATCGCACGTTCGACGGCACTGGTCACGAAGGCACTGGGGGAGTCGGGAAATTGGAAGAACACACATCATCGTTCGTGAGGCCGTTCGTCCGAAGTGGTGGCCGTACCCGGACCGATATGGACCTGCCACTCGAGGCTCTGGTGTCCACGGTCCCGTCCTCGACGAGCATGATGGCCGGCAGGTTCGCCGAGGAGCATCGCGTCGTCGTCGGCCTGTGTGCGCAACCGCGCTCGACGATGGAGGTGGCCGCTCTGGCGGGAATCCCCCTCGGAGTGGCCCGAGTGCTGATCGGCGACCTCGCGGGAGCGGGCATCCTGACCGTGCACAGCACCGTGGACCAGGTCGGGCCGGGCAGCGCTCTTCTCGAACGGGTCCTCACGGGGCTGCACTCACTCTGACAGTCCGCGCGTCGTAGCGGTGTTTCGCTCCGGTATGCCCTGTGTTCGGTGGTGTGAGCGCATATCGATAGCATGGGGACGTTGCCGTCGCGCATCGCAGTCGCGCCCGGTAGCAGCCCCCAGAACAGGCATCCAGCCGAGGAGTCCAGCACAGTGACCACGCCCGCATCCGCGAAACCAGCCACGCTCGTCCGGGTGCCCGCGGGGACCACTGCCGCTTCCGCCGTGCGTGAGGCCGGACTCTCGACCAAGGGCCCCGATGCCATCGTGGTCGTCCGGGACGACGAAGGTGCGCTGCGCGATCTTGCCTGGATTCCCGACGTGGACGTCGAGGTCGAGGCAGTCGGCGCCGACACCGAGGACGGCCGCAGCGTGATCCGGCACTCGGCCGCGCATGTCCTTGCGCAGGCGGTGCAGCAGGAATTCCCCGAGGCCAAACTCGGTATCGGCCCGCCGATCAAGGACGGCTTCTACTACGACTTCCAGGTCGAGCGGCCGTTCACGCCCGAGGATCTCGCGAAGCTCGAGAAGCGCATGAAGAAGATCGTCAAGGATGCGCAGCGCTTCTCCCGCCGCGTCGTCGAGAACATCGAGGACGCCCGCGAGGAACTGCAGAACGAGCCGTTCAAGCTCGAGCTCATCGACGACAAGTCCGGCAGCAGCGACTTCGAACCGGACCCCGAGATCATGGAGGTCGGCGGCAAAGAGCTGACCATCTACGACAATCTCAACCCGCGCACGGGTGAGCTGGTCTGGAAGGACCTGTGCCGTGGCCCGCACCTGCCGACCACCAAGTTCATCCCTGCGTTCAAGCTCACCCGCAGCTCCGCCGCGTATTGGCGAGGCGACCAGGACAACGCCGACCTCCAGCGGATCTACGGCACCGCGTGGGAATCCACCGAGGCGCTCGAGAGTCACCTGGAACTACTCGCCGAGGCCGAGCGCCGCGATCATCGCAAGCTCGGCGCCGAACTCGACCTGTTCTCGTTCCCTGACGAGCTCGGTTCGGGTCTGCCGGTGTTCCATCCCAAGGGCGGCATCATCCGCCAGGAGATGGAGAACTACTCGCGTCAGCGCCACGTCGACGCCGGATACGACTTCGTCAACACCCCGCACATCACCAAGGGGCACCTCTACGAGGTCTCGGGTCATCTCGATTGGTACAAGGACGGCATGTTCCCGGCGATGCACATCGACGAGGAACTGAACGACGACGGCACGATCCGCAAGCCCGGCCAGGACTACTACCTCAAGCCGATGAACTGCCCGATGCACGACCTGATCTTCCGGTCGCGAGGGCGTTCGTACCGCGAGCTTCCGCTCCGCATGTTCGAGTTCGGCTCCGTCTATCGCTACGAGAAGTCCGGTGTCGTCCACGGACTCACACGTGTGCGCGGCATGACACAGGACGACGCGCACATCTTCTGCACGCCGGAACAGATGCGCGACGAGCTCACCACGATCTTGAATTTCATCCTCGACGTGCTCAAGGATTACGGACTCGACGACTACTACCTCGAGTTGTCGACGAAGAACCCGAAGAAGTTCGTCGGTAGCGACGAGTTGTGGGAGACGGCCACCGAGACGCTGCGTGAGGTCGCGGAGTCCTCGGGCCTGACGTTGGTCCCGGATCCGGGCGGCGCCGCGTTCTACGGGCCGAAGATCTCTGTTCAGGTCAATGACGCGCTCGGCCGCAACTGGCAGATGTCCACTATTCAGCTCGACTTCAATCTGCCCGAGCTCTTCGAACTCGAATACACCGGATCGGACGGTGCCAAGCATCGCCCGGTGATGATCCACCGTGCACTGTTCGGCTCGATCGAGCGGTTCTTCGGTGTGCTCACCGAGCACTACGCCGGTGCGTTCCCCGCATGGCTCTCGCCGGTCCAGGTGGTCGGTATCCCGGTCGCTGCCGAGTTCGAGGAGCATCTCTTCGACGTCGTCGGCAAACTGAAGTCGGCCGGGATCCGCGCCGAGGTGGATGTGTCCGACGACCGCATGCAGAAGAAGATCCGAACCCACACCACGCAGAAGGTTCCCTTCATGCTGCTCGCCGGCGAACGCGACGTCGCCGCCGGTGCGGTGAGCTTCCGATTCCGCGACGGCACCCAGGTCAACGGTGTGCCCGTCGACGAGGCAGTGAGCATCGTCTCGGACTGGGTCCGCCGACGCGACAACGCCTCTCCCACCGCGGAGCTGGTGCGTCCGGCAGAACAGGGAGCGACCTCTTGACCGGCGAGGGAACTCCCGGGCCCGCCGACACCGCCGATTCGATGATCGATCGCGGTGTCGGTGAATCCGACCATCTGCAACGACTGTGGTCACCGCACCGGATGTCGTACATCACCGAGTCCCCAGGACTGCGGAGCGAGCCGTACGAGCCGTTCACCGAGATCCCGAAGATGGCCGACGAAGAAGGTCTGGTCGTCGCCCGCGGTGAATCCGTGTACGCGGTGCTCAATCTCTACCCGTACAACCCGGGCCACCTCATGGTGGTGCCGTACCGGCGGGTGGCGAACCTCGAAGACCTCACGGGGGAGGAGAGCACCGAGCTCATGGCGTTCGCTCAGCGGGCGCTTCGGGTGATCAAGAAGGTGTCGCGTCCCCACGGGTTCAACGTCGGACTCAATCTGGGTGCCGCCGCGGGAGGTTCGTTGTCCGAACACCTGCACCTGCATGTGGTGCCACGCTGGGGCGGCGACGCGAACTTCATCACCGTCCTCGGCGGCTCCAAGGTGATGGTGCAGCTGCTGCGTGACACCCGCGCGTTGCTGGCCTCGGCATGGGACGAGTGACGCCGGCCGAAGACGGGCCCACACCCGACCGTGCCCACGGTCCGACGGTGCGTCATGGCAGGATCGGATTCCGGACACGTCGGGCGAAGGGAAATTCGGGGGTCTCGGAATGCTGAGCTTCTTCGGTCGCGCATCGGTGTCGAAGGTGACAGCACCGCTCGGTCAGGCCTTGAACCGCACGGGCCTGACCCCGGACGCCGTGACCATCATCGGCACGGTCGCCACGATCGCAGCTGCCCTCACACTCTTCCCGGCCGGCCACCTGTTCGTCGGCACGCTCGTCATCTGGCTGTTCGTGATGTTCGACATGCTCGACGGTGCGATGGCACGTGCCCGCGGCGGCGGAACGCGTTTCGGTGCCGTCCTGGACGCCACGTGCGACCGAGTCGCCGACGGAGCGATTTTCGCGGGACTGGCGTGGTGGGCGATTTATCACGAGCAGAGCCGGCCGCTGGTGATCGCGACGCTGATATGCCTCGTGTGTTCACAGGTGATCTCGTATGCCAAGGCGCGCGCCGAGGCGAGCGGCCTGTCGGCCGACGGCGGTCTCATCGAACGCCCCGATCGTCTCGTGATCGTGCTCGTCGGCTCCGGACTGACCGGACTCGGTCTCGACTGGGCCATCCACGTCGCGATGTGGCTGCTCGCCGCAGGTTCGGTCATCACGGTGTTCCAGCGTGTTCTCGCGGTGCGGAACTCGCCGGGCGCGCGTGAACTGCTACCGATCGCGCCGACGTCGGCTTCGGCGTCCGAGACGGATACCGGAAACGGGGAGCAGTCGTGAACGGCGAGGACCGGGAATGAACACGGCCGAGCGAGTCTCGGACCTCGGATACGCTGCGGGATGGCGACTGGTACGACTGTTGCCGGAACGCGTCGCGACGAAGCTGTTCGATGCAGGAGCGGACTTCGCTTCCCGTCGGAACGGCGGACCGAACCAACTGCGCCGCAACCTCTCCCGCGTTCTCGGCGTTCCTCCAGGACAGGTACCCGATGGCCTGATCAAAGCTTCGGTCAGATCGTACGCGCGCTATTGGCGTGAATCCTTCCGGCTTCCGTCGATGGATCTCGACGCCACCGCGGCGTCGATCGACTCCGCGGTCGAAGGCCGCGAACACATAGAGGCGGCGTTGGCTGCCGGTCGTGGCGTGGTTCTGGCGCTGCCGCACAGCGGCAACTGGGACATGGCCGGCGTGTGGTGTGTCCGCACATACGGCGGGTTGTCCACGGTGGCCGAGCGTCTACGCCCCGAGTCGTTGTTCCGTCGCTTCGTCGAGTACCGAGAGGGCCTCGGGTTCGAGGTGTTCCCGCTTTCGGGTGGTGAGAGTCCCCCGTTCGTCGAGTTGTCGGCGCGTCTGCGCGACAACAAGGTCGTCTGCCTGCTGGGGGAGCGCGATCTCGCGCGCAAGGGTGTGCCCGTGACGTTCATGGGAGAACCCACGCGTATGCCTGCCGGACCGGCGAAACTGGCGATCGAGACCAACGCAGCCCTGCTTCCCGTGCATTGCTGGTTCACCGACGACGGATGGGGATTCCGGGTCCATCCGGAGATCGACGTCAGCGACGGTATCGCCAGCGCCACGCAGCACCTCGCCGACCGATTCGCTGCCGATATCGCGGAGCACCCTGCAGACTGGCACATGTTGCAACCACTGTGGATGGACGACCTGTCCGACTCACGACGCGCCCGAATGGAGGAGTGAGTGAGGATCGGAATGGTCTGTCCGTACTCGTTCGATGTACCGGGTGGTGTCCAGGCCCACGTCGTGGATCTCGCCGAGGTTCTCATCGCGCGCGGACACGAGGTGAGCGTGCTCGCGCCCGCCTCCGAGACGACGGTGCTACCCGACTTCGTCGTCTCTGCGGGTAGAGCGGTCGCGATCCCATACAACGGATCGGTGGCCCGCCTGAGCTTCGGCCCCGTCTCCTACGCGCGAGTGCGGCGCTGGATCAACGACAACAACTTCGACGTCCTCCACATCCACGAACCGAATGCACCGAGCCTGTCGATGCTCGCATTGAAGATCGCCGAGGGGCCGATTGTCGCGACGTTCCACACGTCGACGACGAAGTCGCTGGTACTCAGTACTTTCCAAGGGGTTCTGCAGCCGTTTCTCGAGAAGATCAGCGGTCGCATCGCGGTGTCCGAACTCGCTCGTCGCTGGCAGGTCACCTCGCTCGGAGCCGATGCCGTGGAGGTCCCCAACGGAGTCGACGTGCCGTTCTTCCGGCACTCTCCGCCGCTTCCCGGATATCCGCGGGCCGGCCGGACGGTGCTGTTCCTCGGCCGCTTCGACGAATCCCGAAAGGGTATGGATGTGCTCGTCGGTGCGTTGCCCGCACTGGTGGCGCGATACCCGGATATCGAGATCCTGGTCGTGGGTCGCGGTGACGAGGACAGACTCCGCAAGGATGCAGGACCGCACGCAGGCCACCTCCGGTTTCTCGGACAGGTCGACGACGATGAGAAGGCCTCAGCGATGCGCAGCGCCGACGTGTACTGCGCACCGAATCTCGGCGGGGAAAGTTTCGGGATCGTCCTCGTCGAGGCGATGGCATCGGGTACTGCCGTCGTCGCCTCCGAACTCGATGCGTTCAGGCGAGTGCTGCGCGACGGGCGAGCAGGGGTGCTCGTCCCCGTCGGGGACTCCAAGGCGCTCGCCGACGGCATCCTGGAGGTTCTCGACGACGACGACCGCCGCGCCGCGTTGGTCGACGCCGGATCCGAGGTCGTGGAGACCTACGATTGGCCGGTGGTGGCCGACCAGATCTTGCGGGTGTACGAGACGGTCACCGTCGGCGCCGGACCTGTGCGGGAGGTGCGGTCGTGACTCTCAGCGCTCTGACGATCCTCGTCCTGTCGCTGATCGCAGCCGTCGTCCTGTTGCTCGGCCTGTGGGCATACGCGACAGCGAATCGCCTCGATCGGTTGCACGTGCGGTCGGACCTCTCGTGGCAGGCGCTCGATGCAGCCCTCGCCCGTCGCGCCGTGGTGGTGCGCAGCATCGCAGCATCCACGTCCGCTTCGGAGGGTCGTCGGTTGTCGATGCTGGCCGACCGGGCGGAACGCGCAGACCGTGCGCACCGGGAAACCGCCGAGAACGAACTCTCCGTTGCCCTCGCAGGCCTCGACGTCGAACGATTGCGCCCGCAGCTGGTCGCCGAACTCGCCGACTCCGAGGCCCGCGTGCTCATCGCGAGAAGGTTCCACAACGATGCTGTGCGAGACACGCTCGCGTTGCGCACTCGTCGCCCGGTGCGGTGGCTCCACCTCGGCGGCACCGCACCGCTGCCGACGTACTTCGAGATAGCCGAACGCGAACCGGACAAGGCAGGCGCTGTCGAGAAGATCGGGACCGTCGAGAAGTCGAGGGTGGCCCCATCGCAATCGCCGATCCCGGATCGGGCTCGCACATCGGCGCGGGTGGTGCTGCTCGACGACATCGGGCGTGTGCTCCTGCTTCGCGGTCACGATCCGGCACGCCCGCGGGTGCGCTTCTGGTTCACTGTCGGTGGCGCAGTGGAACCCGGCGAGGACCTGCGTGTCGCAGCCGTCCGGGAACTCGCGGAGGAGACCGGGCGCACCGTCGCCCCCGAACAGCTCGTCGGACCGGTGTGGCGGCGAGTGGCCGTCTTCCCGTTCAACGGTGAGGTACTGCATTCCGAAGAACTGTTCTTCGTCCTGCAGACACCCGGATTCGAGCCCGGCTCCGAAGGATTCACCGAGCTCGAACGTCGCATGGACCTCGAATTCAGGTGGTTCGACACCGAAGGGCTCCGCGAACTGGTCTCTGCGGGAGAACCGCTGTACCCGCAGGACCTCCCGGAACTCCTCGACGAGGCCCGGCGTATCGCCGGCAGCCGCGAGGAAACAGCTCTGAACGCCCCAGTGCGCGCCATTCGCTGACCTCGACGATCTCGACAGCGCTCCGACAAGGCCAGCGCATCGCGACTGGCTATGGGGAACCACCCGCACACGGTCATAGGCTCGGCGAGTCGCGATTCGTTTCTGCGCGACGACCATTCTGCGTCGACTTCGTCGTGCCGGATGTGCTGCGTCGGTTCGCTGCGTCAGTTCTGTTGTGTCGAGTTTCTTCTGAGGAGTTCAGCTGTGAGTACCCCGGACACCACCGCCCCCACCGGTACCGCTCGCGTCAAGCGCGGGATGGCCGAGATGCTCAAGGGCGGTGTGATCATGGATGTGGTCACCGCGGACCAGGCCAAGATCGCCGAGGATGCGGGAGCGGTCGCTGTCATGGCACTCGAACGCGTGCCCGCGGACATCCGTGCACAGGGCGGGGTCTCGAGGATGAGTGATCCCGACATGATCGACGGCATCATCGGCGCCGTCTCCATCCCCGTCATGGCCAAGGCGCGGATCGGGCACTTCGTCGAGGCGCAGGTGTTGCAGGCGCTCGGAGTCGACTACATCGACGAGTCCGAGGTCCTCACCCCCGCCGACTACGAGAACCACATCGACAAGTTCGCATTCACCGTGCCATTCGTGTGTGGTGCCACCAATCTCGGGGAAGCGTTGCGCCGCATCAACGAAGGTGCAGCGATGATCCGCTCCAAGGGCGAGGCCGGCACCGGTGATGTCTCCAACGCCACGACCCACATGCGGCAGATCAGGCAGCAGATCCGGCGACTGAGCTCGCTTCCCGAGGACGAACTCTACGTCGCGGCGAAGGAACTGCAGGCCCCGTACGACCTCGTCGTCGAGGTCGCGAAGGCAGGAAAGCTTCCGGTGACGTTGTTCACGGCCGGGGGTATCGCCACCCCCGCGGATGCCGCGATGATGATGCAGCTCGGCGCCGAGGGTGTGTTCGTCGGTTCCGGGATCTTCAAGTCCGGCAACCCCGAACAGCGTGCCGCGGCAATCGTCAAAGCCACCACCTTCTACGACGACCCCGACGTGCTTGCCAAGGTGTCGCGCGGACTGGGCGAGGCCATGGTCGGCATCAACGTCGACGAGATCCCCGCGCCGCACCGGCTCGCCGAGCGCGGATGGTAGCCATCCCTGCCTTGTCGCCGTCGTCCGGCGGATAACCTACTTCCGGGTACAAAACGGAAGGGTCCCGCATGGCGAAGATCGAAGACATCCTCGAACTCGAACGAATCGAAGAGAACATCTTCCGCGGCATCGCAACGGAGACGTTGCTGCCGCGGACGTTCGGTGGCCAGGTAGCGGGGCAGGCACTGGTATCGGCAGTACGCACCGTGGTCCCGGAATTCCAGGTCCACTCCCTGCACGGCTATTTCCTCCGTCCGGGAGACCCGACCAAGGGAATCGTGTACCAGGTCGACCGGATCCGTGACGGTCGCTCGTTCTGTACACGCCGCGTCACTGCGGTGCAGGACGGTCATGCGATCTTCACGATGTCGGCGTCGTTCCACGCCGACGATCAGGGCATCGAACATCAGGACGAGATGCCCACAGTCCCCACGCCGGAAGAGCTCCCCGATGCGAAGACACTCGTCGAGCAAGGTCGCGAGGAATTCGCGTGGGCACTGCGCGAGTGGTCGAACTGGGATTTCCGATTCGTGCCACCGGAGCACATGGTTGCCGACCGCGGGGTGGCCGCGCACCAGCGAGTGTGGTTCCGGTCGCGCGTCACACTCCCGGACGACCCGGTCTTCCACGTGTGCACACTCGCCTATATGAGTGATATGACCCTGCTCGGCTCGGCCCACGTCATCCACCCCGACGAAAAGACCCAGGACGCGTCCCTCGACCACGCCATGTGGTTCCTGCGTCCGTTCCGAGCCGACGACTGGTTGCTCTACGACCAGACGTCGCCCTCCGCTGGGTTCGGCCGTGCATTGACACAGGGCCGGATCTACGACAGCAGAGGAAACATGGTCGCCGCAGTCGTTCAGGAAGGACTCACGCGCTATCTGCGTGAGTCCTGATCTGCCGACCTCGGTAGTTACGTGCGGCGGCCGCCGACAACACGAGAGGAAGGCGGTCCGCCGTGGCTACTGCGCTGCTGCACACCACTCCGACGATTGGGGTGCTCGCACTCCAAGGCGACGTGCGGGAACATCGAGCGGCGCTCGAATCGGCCGGTGCGCGCACCGTCGCGCTGCGCCGCGAAAGCGAACTCGACGCGGTCGACGGCATCGTGATTCCCGGAGGTGAATCGACGACGATGAGTAGGCTGCTCCGGGTATTCGACCTGCTCGAACCGTTGCGGGCGCGGCTGAAGGAGGGTCTGCCCGCCTACGGCTCGTGCGCCGGGATGATCCTACTTGCCACCGAGGTACTCGACACCCGGCCGGATGCCGAGCATCTCGACGCGCTCGACATCACCGTGCGGCGGAACGCCTTCGGCCGCCAGGTGGATTCGTTCGAGACCGATCTCGACATGACCGGAGTCGACGGTGGTCCGGTGCGGGCCGTGTTCATCCGCGCACCCTGGGTGGAGCGGGTCGGGCCCGACGTCGAGGTCCTCGCTCGAGTTCCTCAGGGTCCGGCCGAGGGACGGGTGGTCGCGGTGCGGCGCGACGGGGTGTTCGCGACGTCGTTCCACCCCGAGGTGACCGGTGATCTGCGTGTCCATCGACTCTTCGTCGAGACTGTGCGCTCGCACGCGGGAGCCCGGTAGGTAGACTCGACTCTCCGAAGTGTCGGTTTCACCGACTTCACATCGCCGGAAGGGGCTCCAAGCGAATGAGCGGCCACTCCAAATGGGCCACCACCAAGCACAAGAAGGCGGCCATCGACGCCAAGCGCGGCAAGATGTTCGCGAAACTCATCAAGAACATCGAGGTGGCAGCTCGCACCGGCGGTGGTGACCCTGGCGGGAATCCGACCCTCTTCGACGCCATCCAGAAGGCGAAGAAGAGTTCGGTACCGAACGACAACATCGAACGCGCCCGCAAGCGTGGCGGGGGCGAAGAGGCCGGCGGCGCCGACTGGCAGAACATCACGTACGAGGGATACGGCCCCAACGGTGTCGCATTGCTCATCGAGTGCCTCACCGACAACCGCAATCGTGCTGCGGGTGAGGTGCGTACGGCGATGACACGCAACGGCGGCAACATGGCGGATCCGGGTTCGGTCGCCTACCTGTTCACCCGCAAGGGCGTCGTCACGCTCGAGAAGAACGGCCACTCCGAGGACGACCTCCTCGAAATCGTCCTCGACGCGGGAGCCGAGGAGATCAACGACCTCGGAGAGTCGTTCGAGATCGTGTCCGAGCCCACGGATCTGATTGCCGTCCGAACCGCGCTCATCGATGCGGGAATCGACTACGACGCGGCCGATCCCGACTTCCGTGCCTCGGTCGAGGTACCTGTCGATGCGGAGGGCGCGCGGAAGGTCATGAAGCTCATCGATGCGCTCGAAGACTGCGACGATGTGCAGGATGTCTACTCGAACGTCGACATCCCCGACGAGGTTCTCGCCGAACTCGATGCCTGATCGACCGCCGTGGCGGCGGCCCGAGGGCCGCCGCCACGGCAGGGGCGGTGGCGGGCGCGTGTCGTTCGGGCAGCCGTCGGCGTGTTCCGCTAGGCTCTCGAACAACTGTTCGTAGTGCGTGAAGGGTGTGGCGGTTGCGTGTGATGGGTGTCGACCCCGGGCTGACACGATGCGGATTCGGGATGGTCGACACCGGCCGAGGCCGGGTCGTCGTGCCGGTTGCCGTCGATGTGATCCGCACGCCCCCCGATCTCGACCTCGCCGAGCGGCTGCTGCAGATCTCCGATGCCGCTGAAGAATGGCTCGATCGCTACACGCCGGATGTCGTCGCCGTCGAGCGGGTCTTCTCGCAGAACAACGTTCGCACCGCGATGGGAACCGCACAAGCCGGCGGAGTCGTCGCCCTGTCCGCCGCCCGACGTGGGATTCCGGTCATGTTCCACACCCCCAGTCAGGTCAAATCCGCGGTCACCGGTAACGGTAGCGCCGACAAGAAGCAGATGACCGCAATGGTCACCCGCATCCTCGGCCTCGACACCCCACCGAAACCGGCCGACGCCGCCGACGCACTGGCCCTGGCCATCTGCCACTGTTGGCGGGCTCCGATGCTGGCACGGATGGCAGCAGCGGAAGCTGCCGCGGAAGAACAGAAGCGACGGTACGAGCAACGGCTACGCGACCAGGTCGCGGCCCGGAAGGCAGGGACACGGTGATCGCCTCGGTGCGCGGAGAGGTCCTCGAGATTGCGCTCGACCACGTCGTCGTCGAATCCGGCGGAATCGGGTATCGCGTCAACGCCACGCCAGCCACCCTCGCGACATTGCGTCGCGGCAACGAAGCACGCCTCGTGACCGCGATGATAGTCCGCGAGGACTCCATGACCCTCTACGGATTCGCCGCTCCGGAGGCGCGCGACCTCTTCGGATTGCTGCAGACCGTGTCGGGTGTGGGACCGCGCCTCGCGATGGCGACACTCGCCGTCCTCGAACCCACGGCACTGCGTGCGGCACTCGCCGACGGGAACACCGCGGCCCTCACCCGCGTCCCCGGAATCGGCAAGCGCGGCGCCGAGCGCATGATCGTCGAGCTGCGCGACAAGGTTGCCGCGTACGGCGTCGACGAGGACGCGCCGGCGCTGTCCACGATGTCCTCGCCGATCAGGGAGCAGGTCGTCGAGGCTCTCGTCGGACTGGGCTTCCCGCTCAAACAGGCGGAGCAGTCGACCGACACAGTGTTGAAAGCGGACCCTGCTGCCGACACGTCCGCCGCGTTGCGTGCGGCCCTGTCGGCGTTGGGTAGGTCGCGATGACCGACGACGACACACCCGACCCTTTCGTCGACGAGTCGCCGGTGACTGCGGAGTACACCTCGTCCGACGGCGAGATCGAAGCGAGTCTGCGTCCGAAGAATCTCGACGACTTCATCGGTCAACCTCGGGTGCGAGAGCAGCTGCAGCTGGTGTTGCGCGGAGCGAAGATGCGCGGCGGTACGCCCGACCACATCCTTCTGTCCGGCCCGCCCGGACTGGGGAAGACCTCGATGGCAATGATCATCGCCGGAGAACTCGGGTCTTCGCTCCGGCTGACATCAGGGCCGGCGCTCGAACGTGCCGGTGACCTCGCCGCGATGCTGTCGAACCTGGTGGAAGGAGATGTTCTCTTCATCGACGAGATCCATCGGATCGCCCGACCGGCGGAGGAGATGCTCTATCTGGCGATGGAGGACTTCCGCGTGGATGTCATCGTCGGCAAGGGCCCGGGTGCGACGTCGATCCCACTCGAGGTCGCCCCGTTCACACTGGTCGGCGCGACCACCCGTTCCGGTGCTCTGACCGGTCCGCTGCGCGACCGGTTCGGCTTCACCGCCCACATGGACTTCTACGACCCGCCGGAACTCCAGCGGATTCTGCAGCGCTCGGCGCGCATCCTGGGTATCGAGCTGCACGAGGATTCGAGCGCGGAGATCGCCGGTCGTTCCCGCGGAACACCACGCATCGCGAACCGTCTGCTGCGGCGTGTCCGTGACTACGCCGACGTCCGCGCCGACGGCATCGTCACCTTGGAGATCGCGCAGGCCGCTCTCGAGGTGTACGACGTGGATCGGATCGGGCTCGATCGGCTCGACCGCGCAGTGCTCGGTGCGCTCGTGCGCAGCTTCGGCGGCGGGCCGGTGGGTGTGTCGACGCTTGCGGTCGCCGTGGGGGAGGAGCCTGCCACGGTCGAGGAGGTCTGCGAACCGTTTCTCGTGCGTGCGGGCATGGTGGCGCGCACTCCGAGGGGGCGTGTCGCGACTCAGGCCGCATGGTTGCAGTTGGGCCTGACGCCCCCGCCGGACGCGGCAGCCGGGGGGATCGAGGTGCGTGCTCGAGAGCCGCAGGTCGATTCGTTTGCCGAGGAGTGAACGGGGCTATCGCGGCAAACCGGACGGCAGGACATACCCTCCCGTCCGCGGTAGTGGCACACTGGTCTATTGCGTCGGTCCACGGAGGCCGACAGAGCGTTGCTGTGGTGGACACCGCTGCGACACCGGTTACGAACTCGAGGACTGACTTCAACGATGGAATTGCTCTTCCCGCTCCTGATTCTCGCTCTGCTGGTGCCCACGTTCCTGGGTGTGCGGCGACAGAAGAAGGAGATGCAGAAGGTCACGGCGCTTCAGGACTCCCTCAATGTCGGCGACCGCGTGGCGACCACTGCGGGCCTGCACGCGACCATCACAGGACTGCGCGACGACACCGTCGATCTCGAGATCGCCCCGGGCGTGGTCACGGAATGGTCGCGCCTGGTCATCCGTGAGCGCATCGAGGAGCCGACCGAGACCGACGACCTCGACTCGATTTCGCTGCGCAAGGACGACAACGCCGCATCACCCGAATCGGGTGCGACCGAGCACTGAGGCGTACGCTCGGCCGTCTCGACCCCGCGACGCGTCATGCGTGGTCGGCACCGTGGTACTCGGTGTCGATCCGCCACGTCCTGCACGGCCGTATCACCGACCCACTCACTCGTATCGAGGAGATTGACAGACCGTGGCACCTTCCAATGGATCGGTGCATCCCGCGCGCGCACTCGCCCTGTTCGGGGTGATTCTCGTCGCGTTGTATGCACTGGTCTTCTTCACCGGGGACAAGTCGCCGACCCCGAAACTCGGCATCGATCTGCAGGGTGGCACGCGAGTGACCCTGACGGCACGCACACCCGACGGGAGCAACCCGAGCCAGGAGAGTCTTTCCCAGGCTCAGCAGATCATCGAGACCCGCGTCAACGGTCTCGGCGTGTCGGGTTCCGAAGTGGTCGTCGACGGCGACAACTTGGTGATCACGGTTCCCGGTGACGACAGCTCGCAGGCGAAGACGCTCGGCCAGACCGCACGCCTGTACATCCGGCCGGTGGTCGGTGGACCGATCGACAGTTCTCTCACAGCCGACCAGCTGACCGAGCAGGCGCCACCGGAGGGCACCGACCAGGCAGCGCCGGAGGGCACCGACCCGGCGTTACCGGCCCAGCCGGAGACGGCAGAACAGCCTGTGAACGACGCTCCGGAACCCCAGGGGCGACCGTTCCCCGCGCAGGATCCCACCGACGTTCCGGTCGAAACCGATGTTCCGGCCGAGCCGGGGGACGCGACTGCCCCGGTAACGGAGGAGCCTGCCCCCGCGCCGGAAGAGTCCGAGCCGCTCTCCCAGCAGGAACAGGCCGCGGCCGACATCGCTGCCGCGAAGGCGACCCGGCAGAGCGAAGACCCCATGGTGCAGCAGGAGGCCGCGCTCGCGCTCGACTGCGCGGCCACCGACCCGTTGGCGGGTAACGACGATCCGGCGCTCCCACTGGTGTCGTGCTCGACCGACGGCACCTCGATCTACCTGCTCGGACCGAGCATCATCGATGGGCAGCAGATCGAAGACGCGACCTCCGGTTTCAACAGCCAGCAGTCGCGCTACGAGGTGAGCTTGACCTTCGACAGCGAGGGCAGCACCACGTGGGCGCAGTACACCGCCGCGAACATCGGTTCGCAGGCCGCGTTCGTCCTCGACTCCAAGGTCGTGAGCGCCCCGGTCATCCAGGGCGCTACACCCGCCGGTAGCGCTACATCGATCACAGGTCAGTTCACCAATACACAGGCCACCGAGCTCGCGAACACTCTCAAGTACGGCTCGCTCCCATTGTCGTTCGTCGCCTCCGAGGCTCAGACCGTGTCCGCCACCTTGGGCTTCGCATCCCTCGAAGCAGGCCTGATCGCAGGTGCGGTCGGTCTGGTCCTGGTGCTGATCTTCTGCCTCGTCTACTACAGAATGCTGGGGCTGCTCACCGCGTTGTCGCTGGTGCTCGCCGGTCTGGCCGTCTACGCCATCATGGTGCTGCTCGGCAGATACATCGGTTACACCCTCGACCTTGCGGGCATTGCAGGTCTGATCATCGGTATCGGCATGACGGCCGACTCGTTCGTCGTGTTCTTCGAACGGATCAAGGACGAGATCCGCGAGGGTCGTAGCTTCCGGTCGGCTGTGCCTCGTGGTTGGGCCCGTGCCCGCCGCACCATCCTCTCGGGTAACGCGGTCAGCTTCATCTCCGCGGCGGTGTTGTACGTCCTTGCGATCGGACAGGTCCGGGGCTTCGCGTTCACGCTGGGCCTGACCACGATCCTCGACGTCGTCGTGGTGTTCCTGGTGACGTGGCCGCTCGTCCATCTCGCGTCCAGGTCGAAGACGTGGTCCAAGCCGAGCATGAACGGTCTCGGCGCGATTCAAGAGGTGGCGCGTGAGCGTCAGCTCGCTGCGGCTGCGGCGAAGGAGGCGTGACGATGACCGACACGACCACAACGACATCGACCGCCCCGCGGAAGGGCCGGCTGTCCGGCCTGTACACCGGTACAGGCGCCTTCGAGATCATCGGACGTCGCAAGCGCTACTACATCATCACCGCTGTGATCGTGGCGGTCGCTCTGCTCAGCATGCTCGTGCGTGGCTTCACATTGGGTATCGATTTCGAGGGCGGCACGCGGATCCAGATGCCGGCGGTGGCCGGCGCGACCGCCTCCGAGGTCGAAACGGTGTTCAGCGACGCGATCGGATCCGAACCGGAATCGGTCCAGACCGTCGGTGCGGGTGCCGGGGCCACCTTCCAGATCCGGTCGGAGGCTCTCGACATCGGTCAGGTCGAGGCGGTACAGACAGCGCTGTTCGACGAATTCCAGCCGGTGGGCGCCGATGGAGAGCCCTCGCGCAACGCGATCAGCGTGGCCGACGTCAGCTCGACCTGGGGCGGGCAGATCACCCAGAAGGCACTGATCGCGCTGCTGGTGTTCCTGGTTATCGTCAGCGTCTACATCGGGGTGCGGTACGAGCGCGACATGGCGATCGCCGCGATCGCCGCGATGTTCTTCGATATCGGTGTCACCGCAGGCATCTACTCCTTGGTCGGGTTCGAGGTGACACCCGCGACTGTCATCGGTCTGCTCACGATCCTCGGGTTCTCGCTGTACGACACAGTGGTGGTGTTCGACAAGGTCGAGGAGAACACCCGCGGAATCTTGCACCTGCATCGGCGTACCTACGCGGAGCAGGCCAACCTCGCGGTCAACCAGACCTTGATGAGGTCGATCAACACCACTGTCATCTCGGTGCTTCCGGTGATCGCGCTCATGGTGATCGCCGTGTGGATGCTCGGTGTCGGAACCCTCAAGGATCTCGCCCTGGTGCAGTTGGTGGGCATCGTGGTCGGCGCGTATTCGTCGGTGTTCTTCGCGAGTCCGCTTCTCGTTACGCTCAAGGAATGGCGCGGTCCGGTCGCGAAGCACACCCGAAAGGTGCTCGCGAAGCGGGAAGAGGCGGCGGCACGTGCGGAGAGCCGGGCCGGTGACCTCGCACCGGCGGGTGCCGACGCTTCGGCAGCGTCGACCGTGAGCTTCGCCGCACAGCGGCCCGCGGTCGCACCACAGCGGACTCCGCAACCAGGTGCCCGCCCGACCGGAAAGCGTGCCAAGAGAAGGTCCTGATATGGCTGCGAGTGAACGCAACGAGCGACCCCACACCCGACGCAGCCGACTCTCCCGGAGGGTGGTCGCGGTCGGCGCGGCACTTGCCGCGGCTGCTGTGACCACCGTGGCGTGCGGCACGGAAGATGAGCCGCTGCCGTCGATCGGATACATGATCGACAACACGGTGACCTCGTACAACGCGAATACTGTGGACGGCGCGGCCTCCGGAGCCCGGCAGTCGCTGGCCAGAGTGCTGCCGGGATTCGGGTACGTGGGCCCCGCCGGCCGTGTCGTCGCCGATACCGATATCGGTATCGCCACGGAAGTGCCCGGCGAGCAACTCACCGTCCAGTACCGGCTGTCTCCGGGCAGCGTCTACTCCGACGGTGTACCGATGTCGTGCGACGATCTCGTGCTCACGTGGGCCGCCGCGAGCGGCCGCTTCACCGCGCCCGACGAGTCGGGTGCCGAGACCGACCTCTTCGATGCGGCGTTGCACGGTGGATACTCCGACATCGAGCGCATCGACTGCGCCCCGGGTTCCAAGGACGCCACCGTGGTGTTCCGTTCCGGTCGTGGCGACACCGACTGGAGGGCTCTGTTCGGTGCAACCGAGCTGATGCCTTCGCACGTCGCAGCGCGGGCGTCAGGGGTCTCCGACCTCGTCGGTGTCCTGAGCGGAGGTGACGTCGAATCGGTCCGGCCGATCGCCCAGTTCTGGAATACCGGATGGACATTGACGCCGGGTGCTCTGGACCCGAGTCTGCTGCCGTCGTCGGGGCCGTACCGGATCGAGTCCTACACGGTCGAGGAGGGTCTCGTCCTCGTCGCGAACGAGAGGTGGTGGGGCAACCCGCCGGGCACCGACCGGATCGTCGTGTGGCCGCGAGGAACCGCAGCGCAGACTGCGGCCGAAGAGGGACAGGTCCAGGTCGTCGACACTGCCGACGGGGCGCTCGGACACACCTCGGCGCTGGGGGAGACGGTCGAGACGACCACCGTGGTCTCGCGTAACCTCGAACAACTGGTCCTGGCGACGAACGGCGTCTTCGAGAACCCGGCGGCTCGTCGCGCATTGGCGTCGTGCGTTCCGCGGCAGCAATTGTTCGACGAGCTCGGCGCGGCGACCGACGGCGCGCAATCGGGTCAGGTGGGGTCGCGGTTGCTTCCGGTGGATTCGCCGCTCTATCCGCTCGTGATCGGCCCGTCCGAGCGGTTCGGCGCGGTGGATCTCGATGCCGCGCGCGCCGAACGTGAAACGTCGGGGCAGGAGCGGATCCAGGTGCGGATCGGGTATACGACACCGGACATCCGCCGCGGGCGCACCGTCGAGCTGATCGCCGAGTCGTGCCGTGACGCGGGCATCGACGTCGTCGACGCGGGATCCGAGACGTTCGTCCCGTCACAGCTGGGTGCAGGCGAAATCGACGCCGTCCTCAGCGGGACGGCCGGAGCGGCGGGAGCCGGCGGCCGCGCTGATATGGAAGATGCTCGCGGCGCACTGAATTCCCGTGCGGGAAGCAATATCGGCGCTTACGCGAACGGGCGTATCGACGAGATCCTCGACGGTCTCCTCGTGGCCGGCGACAACGCTTCGGTACTGGGTCTGGTGGAGGAGGGCGAGCGGATTCTGTGGGACGAGATGCCCACATTGCCGCTGTTCCTGCAGCCGCGCACCATCGGGTTTGCCCCGGACATGAACGCAGCTGTCAGCAATCCGACGACCGCAGGTGCGGGTTGGAACATGGATCGGTGGATACTTACCGGGTGAACGTTCTACGCACTGCCGATCCTGATCTGCTTCGAGAGGCCGCTGCCGCGGTGACTGCCCACACCCGCTGGGTCGACGATTTCCCGAGCCCAGGTGTTCGCTTCGCCGATCTCACGCCGGTGTTCGCCCATGGCCCGGCGTACTCGGCAATCGTCGCGGCGCTGGCCTCGGCTGCTCCGGATGCAGAGCTTGTCGCCGGGATCGACGCCCGCGGATTCCTGCTCGGCGGAGGAATGGCGCGCGAGCTCGGTGTGGGGGTGCTTGCGGTGCGCAAAGCGGGCAAGCTTCCGCCGCCGGTGCAGAAATGCGAGTACACGCTCGAATACGGCACGGCCGCCATCGAGATACCCGACGCGTCGCCCACGCTGCGTGGGCGCAGGGTGCTCGTGGTCGACGATGTGCTCGCCACCGGCGGGACACTCGGCGCCACCCTCGAACTACTCGAGCGGGTCGGGGCGGAGATCGTCGGGGTCACGGTGGTGACAGAGCTCGAAGCGTTCGGCGGGCGCGCACGCCTGGAAAGCTACCCACTGACGTCGCTCGTGCGTCTCTGAGGATTACAGTTGGCGGAAAGCCGGTGTGCCGGAGCGAGCGATGGGAGGAGCGGGGATGACCCAGAATCTTGACAAGTCCCAGAGCGCTGGTGCGGCACCGGCCCCGACAGCTGCGTCGAGTTCGGCGTCGCGGCGTGTGCGGGCCCGGCTCGCGCGCAGGATCACCGGTCAGCGCGGCGCCTCCGTCAAGCCGGTGCTCGAACCGCTGGTGACGATTCACCGGGAGCTGTATCCGAAGGCCGACCTGTCGCAGTTGCAGCGCGCCTACGATGTCGCGGAGGAACGGCACGCGAGTCAGAGGCGCAAGTCCGGCGATCCGTACATCACCCATCCGCTGGCGGTCGCGACGATCCTCGCAGAGCTCGGTATGGACACGACGACGTTGATCGCCGCACTGCTGCACGACACGGTCGAAGACACCGGATACACCCTCGAGCAGCTCACCTCGGAGTTCGGTGAGGAGGTTGCGCACCTCGTCGACGGTGTCACCAAGCTCGACAAGGTCGTGCTCGGCAACGCCGCGGAGGCCGAGACCATCCGCAAGATGATCATTGCGATGGCCCGCGACCCGCGGGTGCTGGTGATCAAGGTTGCGGACCGGCTGCACAACATGCGCACGATGCGGTTCCTACCGCCCGAGAAGCAGGCGCGGAAGGCTCGCGAAACCCTCGAGGTCATCGCGCCGCTCGCGCACCGGCTCGGGATGGCGACCGTCAAGTGGGAACTCGAGGACCTCTCGTTCGCCATTCTTCATCCGAAGAAGTACGAGGAGATCGTGCGACTGGTCGCGAACCGCGCTCCGTCCCGCGACACCTACCTGGCCAAGGTCCGCGACGAGATCGGGTCGTCGCTTGCCGGGTCCCGGATCGACGCGACCGTGGAGGGGCGACCCAAGCACTACTGGTCGATCTACCAGAAGATGATCGTCAAGGGCCGCGACTTCGACGACATCCACGACCTGGTGGGCATGCGGATCCTGTGCAACGAGGTGCGCGATTGTTACGCCGCTGTCGGTGTCGTGCATTCGCTGTGGCAACCGATGGCGGGACGGTTCAAGGACTACATCGCGCAGCCGCGGTACGGGGTGTACCAGTCGCTGCACACCACGGTGATCGGTCCCGAAGGCAAGCCGCTCGAGGTACAGATCCGGACCCGCGATATGCACCGGACCGCCGAGTTCGGCATCGCCGCGCACTGGCGGTACAAGGAGACGAAGGGCCGGAACTCGGGCGATGTCGCCGAGGTCGACGACATGGCGTGGATGCGTCAACTCCTCGACTGGCAGCGTGAAGCCGCCGACCCGGGCGAATTCCTCGAATCACTGCGTTACGACCTCGCGGTCAAGGAGATCTTCGTGTTCACCCCCAAGGGGGAGGTGATCACGCTGCCGTCCGGTTCGACGCCCGTGGACTTCGCCTACGCGGTGCACACCGAGGTCGGGCATCGATGTATCGGTGCCCGGGTCAACGGTCGGCTCGTCGCTCTCGAACGCAAACTGGAGAACGGCGAGGTCGTCGAGGTGTTCACCTCGAAGGACCCGAATGCCGGACCGACCCGTGACTGGCAGGCCTTCGTCGTTTCGCCCCGCGCGAAGGCGAAGATCCGGCAGTGGTTCGCCAAGGAACGCCGTGAGGAGGCGCTCGAGGCGGGCAAGGATGCGATCGCGAAGGAAGTCCGCCGCGTCGGGCTGCCGTTGCAGCGGTTGATGAACGCCGACCTCATGGTTGCCGTGGCCAAGGAGCTGCACTACGCCGATGTGTCGGCGCTCTACACCGCAGTCGGTGAGCACCATGTGTCGGCGCATCACGCCGTGCAGCGGCTCGTCGCGTTGCTCGGTGGTGTCGGCGGGGTCGAGGAAGAACTTGCCGAGCGGTCCACACCGTCGACGATTCCCACCCGGTCGCGGCAGAGCGGCGACTCGGGCATCCTCGTTCCGGGTGCGCCGGGCACCGTGTCGAAGCTGGCGAAGTGCTGCACCCCGGTGCCGGGTGACGAGATCATGGGATTCGTGACGCGAACCGGATCGGTGAGTGTGCACCGCACCGACTGCACGAATGCGAATTCTCTGCGCGAGCAGTCGGAACGGATCATCGAGGTCGAGTGGGCACCGTCGCCGTCATCGGTGTTCCTCGTCGCGATCCAGATCGAGGCGCTCGATCGGCATCGGTTGCTCTCGGACGTGACGAAGGCGTTGGCCGACGAGAAGGTCAACATCCTGTCCGCATCCGTCACCACGACCGGCGACCGTGTCGCGGTGAGCCGCTTCACCTTCGAGATGGGCGATCCGAAGCATCTCGGGCACGTTCTGAACGTGGTCCGCAACGTGGAGGGTGTGTACGACGTCTACCGCGTGACCTCGGCGTCCTAGCGTCGGCCGGCGAGCGTCACCTCGTCGAGGTGATCGTCACAGGAGTGTTCGGCACACCCCCGCCCAGCACCGAGCTGTCGTCGTGGCCTGCTGCGGCCGCGGCATCGAGAAGTGCCAATGACTCGTCGGTGATGCGACCGAATGCGGTGTAGTCGGGGCGCAGCAGGGTGTCGCCGGTGATGAGGAAGAACTGACTCCCGTTCGTGTCGGCTCTGCCGCTGTCCGCTACGGCTACGGTTCCGCGCGGGTACACGACGATGTCTGCGGGTCTTCCCGTCGCGGTCTGTTCGGTCAACTGCGGCACGGGGTATTCGTCGGGATAGGTGTAGCCGGGGCCGCCGGTGCCTGTCCCTGTCGGATCGCCGCACTGGTAGTACTGCTCACCGATTTCGTCGGAGAGTCGATGACACGAGGTGCCGCTGTAGAAGCCCTGCTGTGCGAGGCCGACGAAACTGTTGACCGTGCACGGGGCATGGCCTCTGTCGAGGACGAGACCGATGCGGCCGATCGATGTGTCGAGCGTTACTTCCACGGTGCCGGTCGTGGATGCGGACGTCGACGGGGCGGTCGCGGTCCGTGACGCCGATTCCGTAGGTGTGTACGAACAGGAGACGGTGGCACTATCCAACGGAGGCACATCGGGGAGGCGGGGGTACTTCGAAACGGACTCGCTGGTCAGCGCGTGGCTGGAGGCCTGGGTCGTGGCGGTGGCGGGTGGGGGTGCTGCGGCCTCGCCGCTGGAGCAGCCGGCTGTCAGTGCTGCACCGAGGAGCACGCCCACGACGGCTGCGACGCCGCGCAATCCGGACGAGCCGGTCGATGTAGGAGGTATCACAGAGTCGGAAGCGTAGCGGATTACATCACGATTTGTCAGCGGTATTGTCACACTTTCGTCACTGCACGCCGGTGCTTCGGTGGTCGACACAGACTCGTCGGTCGACACAGAAGACACAGAAACGGGGTGCTCCCACCGTGATGGCGAGGAGCACCCCGTGTATTCGGTAGCTGTCGTCTACGACGAGACGGTCACCGATTCGATCTGGACAGGAAGGTTCGGGGCTCCGCCGCCGGCGGACATCGAACCATCGTCGCCTGCAGCGGCGACCTCCTCGATGACTGCGAGGCCGGCTTCGTCGACCGTGCCGAACACCGTGTACGTCGGAGGCAGCTGCGAATCCTCGTACACGAGGAAGAACTGGCTGCCGTTGCTGCCAGGCTGTCCGGTGTTGGCCATGGCGATCGTGCCCCGCGGGTAGACCACCGGCTGGCGCAGCTGCGGGGCACCCTGTGCGTAGACGTTCTCCGGGTACTCGGTGTCGAAGCCGTAGCCTGGGCCTCCGGTTCCGGTGCCCGTCGGATCACCGCACTGCAGCACCTGCAGCCCCGGCGACGTCACGAGCCGGTGGCAGGGGGTGTCGTCGAAATATCCCTGCTCGGCAAGGGAGACGAAACTGTTCACCGTGCACGGTGCGGACGCCCGGTCCAGCAGCAGCCCGATGGGACCGGCGCTCGTCGTCATCGACACCTCGGCGATGCCGGCCGCCGACACGTCCGAGTCGGACGGCGGGGTCACCTCCTTTGCGGCTTGTCCGTCCGGTGTGTAGGTGCACGAGACCGGGTCGCCGTCCGTGGGACGCTCCGGCAGCACGCCCGACGCAGGTGGCTGCTCGGCTTCGGAGCTGATGGATGAGGTTGTCGTCGTGTCGCTCGCGGAGTCGTCGGCGCAGCCGGCCAACAGCAGGGCCAGCCCTGCGCCGGCGGCAACGGTTGTGCGCAATCGGATCATCAGTCCATCCTCACACTCGTGAGAGTTGTTTCGAGGGCCGGGGCGCCGTCCTGGCCGCCACCCGCAACTCCGTCCGCCGCGATCTTGTCGAGGGTCTGGAGCCCGGTCTCGTCGATCTCACCGAAGACGGTGTACTGCGGCGGAAGGACAGAATCGCCGTACACCAGGAAGAACTGGCTGCCGTTCGTCCCCGGTCCGGCATTCGCCATCGCGAGGGTACCGCGCTTGTAGGTCATCGGCTCTTGCGATGCGGGGTCGTCGGGTGCGAACTGATCGGTGGGGAACTCGTTCGCGAACTGGTACCCGGGGCCCCCGGACCCGGACCCCGTCGGGTCACCGCACTGCAGCACCTGCAGACTGGGGGCCGTCGTCAGCCGGTGGCAGGTGGTCGCGTCGAAATAGTCCTGTGCTGCGAGGGACAGGAAGCTGTTGACCGTGCACGGAGAATCGTCGTTGTGCAGGACCAGCCCGATGTTGCCCTGCGACGTCTCGACACTGACGCTGATGTCGGTGTTGGACTCGCCCGAGGTGAGGATCCCCTCGGTGCGCGGTGGCTCCGCGGGCTTCGATGGTTCACGGCCGTCGGCCGGATACGCGCAGCTCACCGACTCGGCGAGAGGTTCGGCGCGGCCGTCGGGCAGCGCCGGGTATTCGGATTCCGACGTGTCGGTTGCGGTGGTGTCGGTGGCGTCGGTGTCCGTGTTCTCGGAGTCCCCGTTCATGGACCACAGGACGGCGGCCGCGCCGACCACCACGACGACCCCGAGCGCCGACAATCCGATAGTCAGGCGACGTCGTTTGCGCTCGCGTTCCGCTCGGCGCTCGAGCTGACGCTCGAGTTTGCGTTTCGCGGCCTGGCGCCGCTGTGCATTGCTCGGCACTGCAGTTGTCCTCCCGTGAACCGATCGATGTGCTGGTGCCCGCATTCAGGCCGAGTCGAGTTTGCCACCCCAACCTGAGAACGGGGCGTCTGGGCACAGCGCTTAGGCTGTACGAGACCACGAATGCCCACACCGTAGGAGCGATGCTCGTGCTCGTAACCGGATTCCCCGCGGGGATGTTCCAGACGAACTGCTACATCCTTGCGCAGGACAACGCGAAAGAGTGCGTCGTCGTCGACCCAGGCCAGGACGCCGCGGAGCCTCTGATCGAGTTCCTCACCGGCTCCGACATGACCCCACGGGCCGTGTTGCTCACGCACGGTCACCTCGACCACGTCTGGTCCGCTCAGGCCGTTGCCGATCGGTTCTCGATTCCCACCTACATCCACCCGGACGATCGTCACATGCTCAGCGATCCCGGTGTCGGATTGGGATCGAGCCTCGCTCCGATGCTCGAAGGAACCACATTCACCGAGCCGCACGAGGTGATCGAGCTCGCCGACGGCGACGAGGTCGAGCACGCGGGCATCAAGTTCGTCGTCGATCACACACCCGGCCACACCCAGGGCTCTGTCGTGCTGCGCACCCGCACCAGCAACCCGGACGGTGTCGAGTTCGAGGTCGCACTGACAGGCGACACGCTGTTCCAGGGATCGATCGGTCGGTCCGACCTTCCCGGGGGCAACCACGAGCAACTGCTCGCGTCGATCGCCGCGAAGTTGCTTGTCCTCGACGACACCACAGCGATACTGCCCGGGCACGGCGGTTCCAGCACGATCGGGCAGGAGCGGGCCTCGAATCCCTTCCTGGTCGGTCTCGCCGGATCCCGCTGACCCGATCCGGCGTATCGACACTTCCGACGAGAGAAAGCAGCGACAGTGAGCAAGGCCTCCACGTTTTCGGCTCCCAAGGGCGTGCCCGATTACGTTCCCCCTCAGTCCGCCGAGTTCGTGGCGGTACGCGACGGTTTGACCCGAGCCGCGCGCCTGGCGGGATACGGGCACATCGAGCTGCCGATCTTCGAGGACACCGGACTGTTCGCGCGTGGTGTGGGCGAGTCGACCGATGTCGTCACCAAGGAGATGTACACCTTCGCCGATCGCGGTGATCGATCGGTGACATTGCGACCCGAGGGCACCGCCGGCGTCATGCGCGCGGTGATAGAGCACGGCCTCGACCGCGGGCAGCTGCCCGTCAAGTTGTCGTACTCGGGACCGTTCTTTCGCTACGAACGACCCCAGGCGGGGCGCTATCGGCAGTTGCAGCAGGTCGGAGTCGAGGCGATCGGTATCGACGATCCGGCTCTCGACGCCGAGGTCATCGCCATCGCCGATGCGGGCTTCCGCGCCGTGGGTCTCGAGGGTTTCCGCCTCGAGCTCACCTCTCTGGGGGACGATACCTGCCGGCCGCAGTACCGGGAACGGTTGCAGGAGTTCTTGTTCGGTCTTCCCCTCGACGAGGAGACGCGTCGCCGTGCGGAGATCAATCCGCTGCGCGTGCTCGACGACAAGCGTCCCGAGGTTCGGGAGATGACCTCCGACGCACCGCTGATGCTCGACAATCTTTCCGACACCGCGCAGGCGCACTTCGACGAAGTGCGGGCACACCTCGATGCGCTCGGGGTGCCCTACGTGGTCAACCCCCGCATGGTGCGTGGACTCGACTACTACACCAAGACCACGTTCGAATTCGTGCACGACGGACTCGGCGCTCAATCCGGCATCGGCGGTGGTGGCCGGTACGACGGACTCATGGAACAGCTCGGCGGACAGCCGCTGTCCGGCATCGGATTCGGGCTCGGCGTCGATCGCACCATCCTCGCGCTCGCAGCGGAAGGCAAGACAGCGGCTACCCCTGCGAGATGCGAGGTGTACGGCATTCCGATGGGCGATGCGGCGAAGGCCGCGCTCGTACCGGTGGCGCACCACCTGCGGACCGCAGGAATCCGCGTCGACCTCGCCTACGGTGGCCGCGGCCTCAAAGGCGCGATGAAGGCGGCCGACAAGTCCGGCGCTGTCGTCGCCCTGGTCCTCGGCGACCGGGAACTCGAGGCCGGGGAGATCGTCGTCAAGGATCTCCGCAACGGTGAACAGGAGACCGTGCCGCTCGCCGAGGTCGTCGCACGCGTGGGTGAGGCAGTTGACCGCGCCTGACGGTCGGCAAGCGCCGAGACCGGAGCCGGTGGCCCTCGATCTGATTCCGGCGCAACTGCTGGCGCCGCGCGCCCGCAGACTCGCGATGCTGGCCATCCTCGGGGGACTGATCGTGGGCGCGATCGTATGGCTTGTCGCACCGTGGTGGGTCGCGGCCCTGGTTGCCGCCGTCGTAGGCCTCACGCCCGCGCTCGGTGCGCTCGCCGCGACGAAGCGGAATATCCGGCTCGACGGAACGGTGATCACGGCGAGTGGATTGTTCCGATCACACAGGGTCGAACTCGAGCACCTCGCGGGGATCGAACTCCTCGTGCGTGCGGCCCGGGTGTCGCAGGTCATCGTGCGGGTCAACGATGGCAGCCATGGCCTGATCATGGTTCCGATCGCGTTGTACAGCGGCGAGGGCGGCCGTGAGCTGGATATTCTGGCTCTACGGAAGTTGGCGGACGCCGTCGCATCCAGTGAGCTCGCGTCCGCGGCCGCGATCTCGTCGGTTCTCGTCGAGCAACTGCGCGCGGAAGCGCGCGGTGCCGGGTTGGGTGAACGCCCGTTGTATCGCGCGGTCGAACTGGCTCGTGCCGCGGGACGAGTCCCGCAGACGACACTGACCGATCATGAAGTGGCGTCGCTCGTCGAGTAGCCCTTCCGGATCTTCTCGGGATCCGGAAGGGTCACCCTGAGCGGACATCCCTGCGGGTGTGCTGCCCGCTGGGCCGATCACCACTCGTCGTCGACGGCCCCGATCACCGCGGGGGTCACGAACGGTAGCTCGCCGACCACTTCGCTGCTGGTCCCGGAGGCGATGAGAATGCCCCGAGTGCCGCGGTGCTCGGTGTCCTCGCTGCGGTTCGTTGCAGCCATCGGTGCGCCACCGAGGGAAGCGCCGCGGGCGGTCGCGCCGACGGCTGCGGTACCGGCTGTACTCGCGCCGCTGGATGTCGGTGCCATGGAGAAAGGTGCCCCGGCCGACGGCATCGCTGTTGCACCGGCATTCGCGGCACCGTAGCTGCCGACCGCACTGCCGTATCCCGTCCCGATACTTCCCGCGCCGAGTCCTGCGGCACCGACACCCGACGTGACCGAGGTCGCCATCGTGGCGGCTGCGCCGGTGGGGATGGTGGAGGTGGGAAGGGTCGAGGCGGGCCCGCCGACAGTGCCGGAGAAGACTTCGTCGATCTTCGGCACCGCGCCCGAGACCGTGCTTGCGAGGCCACTGGGATCGAGTGGCATCGACGTCGAGGCCGGTGCCGGTACCGGGATCGGGGGAGTCAATGCATTCATCGCTACGGTGTGTCCGGTGAGTTCTCCGCGGGTGCGTGCGACGACCGCAAGTGCAGAACTGACGTGCTCGACGGCCGACGCGATCAGCGCCGCCTGTCCGGGCGGAGTCATCGCCACCGGTGCGGTCGCTACAGCGGATGCAATGAAAGAGTGTGCAATGCCGGTCAACTCGATGTTCCCGCGTTCCACGGTGGCGGTTGCCGCGCGCGTGACCTGACCGATGAGGTTGCCGCGCTCACTCAATTCGTAGGACGCGAACTGCGCTCTGGTCGAGTGATCGGCCGCCATATCGGCGGCAGTGCCCTCCCACGATTCGGGCAGGGCAGCAAGGGCCGATCGGCCGAGGGATGCCGCACCGTCGAGCAGATGTGAGCCCTGCTGGAGAATGGTCGAGGGATCGAGTGCGTCGCAGATGCCGGTGCCGAACATACTTCCCAGTTCGACGACAGGTCGGAGCAATTCGTCGATCTCGGGCAGTGTGGGGACCGGAATCGACTGCAGCAGTTCTGCAATCGCTTCCGGTCCGGGTGCAGCCGGCGGCACGAAGCCGGGAAGCGCCGGTGCCGGCGGAAGCGGCATGTCGAGTACGGGTGCCACCGGCGATGCGCGCAAGGCATCGAGCACGGTGGGGGAGGCCTCGGGCGCCTGGATGGGCGCGACGGTGTTCACGCCAGGCTCCCGTTGGAGCGTGCGAGCGCAATGGCGGTGGCGGCGTCGGTGCCGTCGTACGCGGCCGCAGCCTCATGTGCGGCAATGCCATTGGACGCGTAGGCGAGCGTCAGCTGTCCCACCGCGCGTGTGTGTTCGCTCTGCGCGGCCACGAAGGCCGCGAGGAAATCTGCGCCGATCAATCCCATGGCCGGACTCAGTGACGCTACATTCGCCCCCAGGTCCATCGACCCGGCCTGCGCAACCTGCTCTGCTGCATGAAGATTGGTGCTTCCATACAGCCGGACCCCATCGGGAACCACCCGGATTCCGGCACTGGGAATCAAACCGCTCATCGAACCCCCCTCGATATCAACGTGAGGAGCACTTTAGCTCGAGGCGACCCGAGGTGCGACCGGGCCTGCGTCGTCGGGTAAGCGGTGGCGATGGTCGAACACCGATTCGACCGTACGGTTGACAGCTGCTCGTACGAGTGTTCGACTGTGGGTATGCGGTGGACGACGCAGGCGGTGGACGCGGACGACGGTGCGCTGCCCGGGCTCGAGCGCTCCGGTCTCGTACGGCGCGTGCAGACACCCGAATTCGACGGCATCACCTTTCACGAGGTGTTGTGCAAAAGTGCGCTGAACAAGACACCCGAGGCATCACGTCTACCGTTCGACTACACGGTCAACACGTTCCGTGGGTGCAGCCACGCGTGTCGCTATTGCTTCGCGCGACCGACCCACGAGTACCTCGACCTCGACGCCGGCCACGACTTCGACACCCAGCTCGTGGTCAAGACCAACGTCGCAGCTGTCCTTCGCCGCGAGCTTGCGCGCAAATCCTGGAAGCGTGAGCACGTGGCGCTCGGCACCAACACCGATCCGTATCAGCGTGCCGAAGGTCGATATCGGTTGATGCCGGGCGTCATCGGGGCCCTCGCGGAATCCGGCACGCCGTTCTCGATTCTGACGAAAGGTACGCTCCTCCGGCGCGACCTGCCGTTGATCGCGCTCGCGTCGCGTCAGGTCGACGTCCGTGTGTCCGTCTCGCTGGCGATCGGCGACCACGAACTGCAACAGCAGATCGAGCCTGGCACGCCGTCCCCGAAGGCCAGGCTCGACCTGATTCGCGCGATCGCCGATGCCGGGATGTCCTGTCATGTGATGGTCGCTCCCGTCATCCCGTTTCTCACGGATTCGAAGCAGCACCTCGAGGGTCTCTTCGCTGATCTCGCAGCCGCGGGTGCGTCCGGAGTCACCGTGATCCCGATGCATCTACGCGGATCCACCCGCGGATGGTTTCTGTCCTGGATGAGTGCGGAACATCCCGCCCTGCTACCGAGGTATCGGCGGCTCTACGGTCGAGGGGCCTACGTCTCCCCGGAGTACACCCGCTGGCTCGATGCCCGAGTGGATCCACTCGTCGAGCGGTACGGGCTCGCCGGTCGGCAACCGGCGCATCGAGGCGCTGAGACCCCGGCCTCCCCGAAATCTGAACCGGTCGGTCCTCCCACGCTCTTCTGATGTGCGAAACCCGGTGCATAGAGGAATTGGTCGGGCGCCTTCGAGGAATTCGGTCACCTGCCGAGCGGGTTCTACGACACTAAGTAGTATTCGCGGTCGGGGCAGTCCTACCATCGAGCCGTGACCACCACACAACCGGTCGAGCGACCCAAGAGTTGGCATCAGCGCGCGGGTATGCCCGTGCGAGTGTGGCTCGTGGTACTCATCCTCGCCGGGCTCACGCATCCGTTCCTTCCTGAGTCGCGATGGCTGCTCGTGCATCTGTTCACCCTGGGCGCAGTCACCAACTCGATCGTGGTGTGGTCGCAGACTCTTGCCGAACGCTTCCTGGGATATCGCCTCCCCGAATCGGAGCGGGGGCCTCAGCTCGTCAAGATCTACCTCCTCAATGCAGGCATCGTCGTCACGATCATCGGTGTCGTCGGCGGGTGGTTCCCCGTCACCCTCATCGGAGCGGTGCTCATCGGAGCGATGGTGGCGTGGCATGCGATCTCGCTGCTGTTATTGATCCGGCGAGCGCAGCGCGCGAGAGTCGAGGCGGGTGACAGCCCGGCGGAGCACGCGCAGAGCGTGTGGTTTCTTGTCGCCTCGTCGGCGATGTTGCCGTTCGGCGCCGGATTCGGCGCGGTGTTGGCGTACGGGGCAACCGAGCAGGCAGAAGCCGGATTCCTTCTGGCCCACCAGGCCATGAATCTGCTCGGGTTCCTGGGTCTGGCCGCCGCGGGTGTGCTCACCGTGATGTACCCGAATCTGATCGGGATGGACAAGGCCGGTGTGGAGCGACGTCCCGCGGCTCTGGCGATCCTGCTCGTCGGTATCGCCGCACTGATGGTGGGTGCCTTGACCGGGTACCCGCTTCTCGCCGCGGCCGGATGCGCGGCCTATCTTGCCGGGTGGATCGTGGTGGCCGGACCGCTGTTGCGTGGCGCCCTCTCGCATCCGCCTGATGGATATGCTGCCGCGTCCGTGACCGCGGCGATGTTGTGGCTGCTCGGGTCGCTTGCGGTCCTGGCGATTGTGCTCGCGACCGGTCCGATGGTTCCCGACCGGGCAACGCTGATGACCGTTCCCTTCCTCGCCGGATTCGCGGCGCAACTGCTGTTCGGCGTCATGAGCCATCTGCTGCCCACGCTGATGGGCGGGGGACCCGCCGTCGTCGGTCGCGGCGTCGACAAGATGAATCGGTGGTGGGTCTGGCGAATCGTCGTCATCAACATCGGTCTGTTGCTGTTCCTGCTGCCACTCGAGAGTTGGATGCGGGTCGGGGTCACCGCGCTGGTCATGCTCGCATTCGTGATGTTCCTGCCGGTCATGATCACCAGTGCCAAGGCGTCGGTGGCGGGTCGTCGGGCGGTGATGTCGGGGCGGACCGTACCCGACTACGTCCCGGCCATCCATCAGCGTGGGCTTCAGGCGACCTCCGCGTTGGCGTGCCTCGCGCTCGTGGCCGCCGTCATGTCGGGTATCGGTGGGGGTATCGGTGGTCAGGACGCATCGGCCGGTGTCACCCCGACCGGGAACACCACCGAAATCCACATCGAAGCCGTCGGGATGCGCTTCACACCCGAATCCGTCACCGTTCCGGCAGGTGATCGTCTCGTCCTCACCGTCGTGAACTCCGACGATCAGGTGCACGATCTGGTTCTCGCGACCGGACACGACACCGGCAGGCTGGCGCCCGGCGAGTCGTCGACCCTCGATGTCGGAGTGGTCGGCGCCGATATCGACGGGTGGTGCTCGATCGTCGGGCATCGGCAGCAGGGCATGGCGTTCCGTATCGTCGCTGAAGGCGGGGACGACGTCACGGTCCACCACCACGGCGCGGCAGCCGGAGCGCCGACGGTGGACCTCGCCGCCGAACCCGACGCGGATTTCGTGGCCCGCGACCCGTTGCTCGCGCCCGCACCCGACGGGACGACACATCGGTACACCTTCGAGATCACCGAAGTTCCTGGTGAATACGCCGTGGGTGTACCGCAGGCGATGTGGACGTACAACGGACAAGCGATGGGCCCGACCCTGCGGGGGAGGGTCGGCGACATCTTCGAGATCACGATGGTCAACCACGGCAGTATGGGGCACTCCATCGATTTCCATGCCGGCATGGTCGGACCCGACGGACCGATGCGCACGATCAACCCGGGTGAGGAGCTGATCTATCGCTTCCGTGCCGAGCACAGTGGAATCTGGCTGTACCACTGCGCGACTGCGCCGATGGCTGTTCACATCGCTGCCGGGATGTTCGGCGCCGTCGTCATCGACCCGCCGAGCCTTGCAGCGGTCGACGCGGAATACCTCATGGTGCAGTCGGACGCCTATCTCGGCGACGGGGAGGTCGATGCTGTGAAGGTTGCCGCAGGCACTCCGGATCTGGTGATGTTCAACGCGTTCGCCGACCAGTACGTGCATCGTCCACTGCACGCCGAGGTCGGCGACCGCCTGCGTATCTGGGTCCTCGATGCCGGTCCCAACGAGTCGGTCGGCTTCCACATCGTCGGGACCCAATTCGACACCGTGTACAAGGAGGGCGCCTACCTGTTGCGTGCCGGCGACCCGGACAGCGGGGGCTCGCAGGTCCTCGATCTCGCGGTCGCGCAGGGCGGGTTCGTCGAAGTCCAGTTCGTCGAACCCGGCACCTACACGTTCCTCGATCATCGGATGTTCGACGGCGACCGCGGCGCGATGGGCAGGATCGTCGTCGGATGACGCAGGAATACAGTCGGATCACGCTGCGTCGTGAGACCGGTTCGGCATCAGATTGCCGAGCGCGGATGCCCATGGGTCCTGCCGGTCGGGGAAACACCGTGTGAGCAGATCGACCATGACGGCAGGGGCGATGGACGCTCCCGGTGACGCACCGAGAAGTCCCGCGATCGTCCCGTCGGCGCTCGTGACGAGCTCGGTTCCGAATGTCAGTACGCCGTGGCCGTGCTCGTCCGGCTTGATGAGCTGTGCACGCTGTCCGGCCTGCACGAGGTACCAGTCAGCGGGATCTGCGCCCGGGTAGAACCGGAGGAGTTGCGCGAACTTGCGGTGCTTCGACGAGGCGAGTTGCCCGAGGAGGTATCGCACGAGAGCCAGGTTGCGCAGGCCCGCGGTGACCATCACGGCGGCGTTGCGCAGGCGGATCGTGCGGAACAGGTCGGACAGCCGGCCGTGTCGGAGTAGCCGGGTGCTGAATGTTGCGTACGGTCCGAACATCAATGACCGTGTCCCGTCGACCACGCGCACGTCGAGGTGCGGCACCGACATCGGCGGAGCACCGACGTCGGCCTGGCCGTAGACCTTCGCGTCGTGCCGTGCGACGACCACCGGGTTGTCGGTGCGAAAGAACTGTGCGCCGACGGGGAACACGGCGTATCCACGCACCTCATCGACCCGGGCCTTCTGGAGCAACTCCAGTGCGTAGCCGCCGGCACCGACGAAGACGAACCGTGATGTGAGACGGAAACCTTGCCCACTTGCCCGGTCTCGACCGGTGATCACCCACAGTCCGTCGTCGCAGCGGTGCAGCCGAGTGACTTCGTGGTGCAGACGTACGTCGGTGCCGCGGGTCGCGATGTCGTCGACGAGCCATCTGGTCAGTGCACCGAAATCGACGTCGGTGCCGGCGTGGTGGCGTGAGGCGGCCATGGGTCCGGTGTGGGTGCGGCCCTCGACCAGCAGGGGAGCCCACTCGCGGATGGTCTCGGGGTCCTCGGTGAATTCCATGTCGGAGAACGTCGGCGATGTCCGCAGGGTGTCGACCCGGGCGCGCAGGTATTCGACGTCTCGTTCGCCGAACACGATGTCCATGTGCGGTGCGGGAGTGAGGAACTCCGGCATGGTGTCATCGGCTGCCAGTGACGACCAGAACCGTCGGGAGAGGCAGAATCGGTGCGCGATGTCCTGCGCTGTCGCGCCGTCGGTGGGGTCGGGCATGTAGTTGAGTTCCGCGTAGCCGGAGTGTCCGGTGCCGGCGTTGTTCCATGCGCTGGAACTCTCACCGGCGATTTCGTCGAGGCGCTCGAGGAGGACTATCGAGGCGTCGGGTTCGAGGCGGGACATCATGGCGCCGAGGGTGGCGGACATGATCCCGCCTCCGATCAGGACGACATCGTGGATGGTGTCGGATGTGTTGTCGCTCATGGGAAACACTCCTTCTCTCGCTGGTGTCCCCAGCTTCCTCCGCAGATATCAATCCGTCCAATGAGATATTTTGTGGATTATCATCCGAATATGGATGGATACAGGTCGGGTCGGATCGCCGAGATCGTGCCACTGCTCGCAGCGTTCGACACCGCCGCGACGGAAGGACACATCACTCACGCGGCCGCTGTCCTCGGTGTGCCGCAGTCGTCACTGAGCAGGCGACTGAAATCGCTCGAGCAGATCCTCGGGGTGGCGCTGTTCCAGCCGGTCGGTCGGGGTGTCGCACTGACCGCTGCTGGTCGCGAACTGCACGAACGTACCCGCGGCGTGGTCCGGGTGCTCGACGACGCAGTGAATGTCGTACACAGCAACGCTGACCCCGACAGTGGATCGGTCCGTTTCGGGTTTCCCCTCACGCTCGGCCCGGTGAGCATTCCCTCGCTGCTCGCCGAATTCCACGACACGGCACCGCGCATCCGGTTCGGTCTCGTCCAGGCTCACGGCGAAGCGCTGTGCGCGATGGTCCGCGAGGGTCGTCTCGATCTCGCCGTCGTGATTCCACCCCCGGACGATCTGGCTGTCGTGCTACTCGGGAAGCAACGGATTCTGCTGTATGTCGCCCCGTCGCATCGGCTTGCCGACCGTGGCGAGGTCGACCTCACAGACCTCGCCGCAGAGCACTTCATCGCGAATCCGCCCGTATTCCACCTGCGTCGACTTCTCGATTCCTGGTGCAAGGAGGCAGGGTTCGTTCCGAACGTCGCATTCGAGATCGGTGAGTTCGAGACGGCCCGCGCACTCGTCGCACAGGGGTTGGGTGTTGCGTTGTTGCCGGCGTCCGTGTCCCGCGACGACCTCGTCGGGATTCCGTTGACGGGCAACCGGGACCGCGACATCGGGCTCGTCAGCGGACACCACCGCCCGACTCCGGCCGTCGCGCGGTTGCACGAACACATCGTGCGCAGAGCGGGAGCGTTCGTTCCGGGAGGACGGTGATCGGCAGAGACGATCAGTTCGGGAGATCGAGCAGATACTTGTCGAGCACAGCGCGCACCTCGTCGGAGATCGGCGCCGCACCGCCTTCCGGTTTCGTGCCGACGTCGATGGAGGTCGCCAGCGCAACGCACCGGCCGTGCTGGAACAGCGCCGAGCCGAGTACCAGCGACGAGGTACCCACCTTCGACACGCCGGTGGAGATCACGACTTCGTGGGGATAGAAGACCTCGGCGAGATAATCTATCTCGATCCGGGCCAGCACCGCGCGTTCGAACGCGGGTCCGCCGAGAGCGGAGGTGAGTTCCTCCATCACGAGGACACGGGCCTGCTCGAAGTATCGGGCGATAGAGACGTTGTTGACGTGCCCGAGCGCGTCGACGTCACCGAACAACGGAGTGACTGCACGGCGCAGCGGATACAGGTCCTGCGACAGTCGTCGCGGATCGTGGCGCATCGAGGGTTCGGCCTTTCGCGTGCAGGTGTGATCGTCGGTCCACGATACCCGGGGTGAGACGAGGGAGGCGGCGTCGATCTCGCTCAACGGAGTTGCGCGCGCATCCACTCGGGGGCGGGGTTGCTGTGCGCACTCCCTGCCACGAACACGGTCGGCACGGTCTCGTTTCCGTCGTTGACCTCGCGGACCCGTTCTGCCGCTGCGGGGTCGCGCCAGATGTTCACCCAGATCGCACGATCGGCGCGGCGAAGCAGGGATGCCCGCAGGCGCATGCAGAACATGCACCCCGGGCGCCAGTAGATCACCGGAGTGTTCGTATCGGCGGCCTCGCGGCGAGCGGTCGCATCGTCGACATGGCGCGGGAAGACCAACGGAGATCCGATCCAGGCGAGCGCGAGCAGGACGACCGTGATGGCGATCGAGGCCGGGGTGAGCGCTCCGGTTGTCAGAACGAGCACCGCGACTGCGACGATCGCCAGCGACGGAACCCAGGTTCTCCACATGGGCCACAGCGTACTGGCGCTCGCATCTCGGGTGAGTCGGACTCGGAGAGGGCAAGCCGCCACGCTAGCGTTGTCGATCATGGTTGTCACCGAGCGTTCACCTCGTATACCCCCGAGGTTGGTCCAGTCGATGCTTCTACCTGCCATGCCGACCGCGGTCGTCCTGGCACTGCTCGCTGTGGCGGCGGTGCCCGTCCGTGATGAGCTCTATCTCGCGATCGCGCAGACATTCGAAGCGTCGTTCCTGGGACCGGCAGCGGGGGTCGTCGCAGACAAGGGGCTGCTTGTCCTCGTGGCCACCGCAGGTGTACTCGCCGTGTGGTCCTGGCGCGAGGATCGACGCGCTTTCCGCACTCTCGTGGTCGCCGGGACCGGGGTGATCGCCGCATACCTGCTCAGCGAATTCATCAAGCTGGTGGTGACCGAACCGCGGCCGTGTCGGACTCTGGGTATCGCGACCGTTCTGGAGTGTCCGGAGATCGGTGACTGGTCATGGCCGTCGAATCATTCCGTGATCGCAGCATCGTTCGCCACCGCGTGTGTGCTCGCCGTCCGACGGTCACTCTGGTTCGTCGCCCCGCTGGCTACGGTTCTCGGACTCTCGCGCGTGACCGTCGGCGTGCACTACGTACACGACGTGTTCTCGGGTATGGCGTTGGGTGTGCTGGTGGTCTCGTTGGTGACCGCGGCGCTACTCCCGGTAGCGGCTCGGATCGGAGGACGCTCAGGATCCGAGCAGGTCAGGCCTTCCAGTCGTCCTGGCGAACTCGGTGGCGGCTGAGAATCGAAATGCGATTGAACGAGTTCATGGCAATCGCGACCCAGATGATCGCGGAGAGTTGCTCGTCGTTCAATGCCGTCCGCGCCTCGGCGTAGCGGCAGTCCTGTTCGTACGACGACGGCAGGGTGGTCACCAGTTCGGCGAGTGTCAGCGCGGCGCACTCCGCGTCGGTGAACAGGTCGGTGTCGCGCCATGCGGGCAGTACGGCGAGGCGCTGGGCCTTCTCGCCCGCTTTCAGTGCGTCACGAATATGCACGTCGAGGCAGTAGGCACACCCGTTGATCTGCGACACACGGATATTGACGAGCTCGGCGAGCTTCCGATCGAGGCCCGCCTCACTCACGGCGTCCCGGACAGCGACCGCGACGGCCACTTGCGCGCGGTATACCGGTCGGGTCTGCTTGTCGATGGAGATGCGCTCGGCGTGGTTCATGCCGGTCCACCGGGCCGGTCGACGATGCTGTCGTAGTCGTGGTGCTTGGTCACGTACTTCGCGACGTACGGGCATACCGGAACGATGCGCCCGCCGTGTGACGCGACGTCGTCGAGAGCGAACTTCACGAGGCGGCCGGCGAGGCCGAGACCGCCGTAGTTCTCGTCCACCTCGGTGTGGACGAATACGCGCTGGGTGCCTTCACCTGCGCGGTAGTCGGTGTGTCCGATGACGGTGTCGCCTTCGAGGATCTCGTAGCGGTTCCGCTGGGGATTGTGGGAGACGGTGATATCGGCGAGGCGGGGATCGGGGGTGTCCGTGGGCATTTCTGCATCCTTCCGGAAATCGCGGTCGGCTTCGAGCGTAGCTGCGAGGGGGCGAAGTGTCGGTCGTGTGCGTGTTCGACGGTCAGGTGGTGCTCCTGCGTTCCTGCATGTGGTCGCGCATGGTGGTGAAGGCGTCGGCCATCACGGTGATGTCGTCGGGGGAGAGGACGTCGAACATCGTTGCGCGTACCGCGGCGACATGACCGGGGCCGGCGTCGGCGAGTGTCGCGGCGCCCTTGTCGGTCAATGCGGCCCAGGCACCGCGCTTGTCGGATTCGCATTCGACGCGTTGCACCCACCCGGCGGCCTCCATTCGGGTGATCGCGCGGGTGATGCCGCTTCGTGTCGTGGTGCTTGCGTCGGAGAGTTCTCGCATCCGAAGCCTGCGGTCTTCTGCTTCGGAGAGCAGGACGAGAATCTCGTAATCGGCGAACGAGATCCCTGAGTCGCGCACCAGCTGCTTGTCCAGGTCCTGGATGAGCATGCGGGTGGCGTCGAGGTAGGACCGCCACAACCGATGTTCATCGTGGGTCAGCCAACTTGTCGGTTCCATACCTCAACCGTAGCAGGTAGTTGACGACGCAACTATCACTCTGTCATGATGGTTGAGAGATCAACTAGTTCGGCAGGTGTCCGCTGCCGGTGAGTGGAAAGAGGGCCGACATGACCGCCACCGCGCAGGTCCATGATTCGTTCGCGCAGCGACGCGAGGAGATCCGGGAGCGCTATCTGCGGCCTGAGGGCTCACGTCCGGAATCGTCGGCGCGCGGATTGCACCACACGGCGATCGTGAGCAGCGACGTCGAACGCACCGTGAAGTTCTATCAGGAACTGCTCGAATTCCCGCTGGTCGAACTCATCGAGAACCGCGACTATCCCGGATCGTCTCATTTCTTCTTCGGCATCGGCAACGGAAACCTCTTGGCGTTCTTCGACTTCCCCGGACTCGATGTCGGCTCCTACCGGGAGGTGCTGGGCGGATTGCATCACATCGCGATCAGCATCGAACCCTCGAAGTGGGAATACCTGCGCGACAAGCTCGTCGCTGCCGGGATCGAACTCGTCGAACACAGCGAAGTCTCGCTGTACTTCCCGGGCCCCGACGGCGAACGTCTCGAGCTCATCGCCGATCCGCTCGGAGAAATGTACGGCTCGACCATCCTCTGAGTCGACGCCGGCCGGTATATGCAGCGCCGGTAGCGCAGACTGAACCATGAGTTCCGCACCAGACCGGAAGGCCACGATCGAGATGAGCAACACGGACGCCACCCCCACCGAGATCCTCTGCCAGGCCGAGAACCATCCGGTCGGCGACACCCGGAATCCACGCGTCGAGATCATCACCTCACGCGAGGTGCCGCTCGGTGGTCCGCGTGCCATGCCCGTGCGACGCACGCTGCCCCAACGACAACGCTCACTCATCGGCGCGTGGTGTTTCGTCGACCATTACGGACCCGACGACGTCTCCGTCACCGGCGGCATGGACGTCGCGCCTCACCCTCATACCGGTTTGCAGACCGTGAGCTGGCTGTTCACCGGGGAGGTCGAGCACCGGGACAGCAACGGGGTGCACGCCATGGTGTTGCCGGGCGAGGTGAATCTGATGACCGGTGGCCACGGGATCTGCCACTCGGAGGTCTCGACACCGGCGACGACCACTCTTCACGGCGTCCAGCTGTGGGTGGCGCTGCCCGACTCCGACCGCGACACCCCACGCGACTTCCAGCACCACGTGCCCGAACCCATCGACCTCGGCGGCGGCACCGGCAGAGTCTTCCTCGGTAGCCTCGCCGGTGACACCTCACCCGTGCACACCTTCACACCGCTGCTCGGTGTCGAGATCACCGTCGACCCCGCCGCCACCATCACGTTCGACGTCGACCCCGAGTTCGAACACGGAGTCCTCGTCGACACCGGAGAAGTGGCACTCTTCGACACCGTCCTGCAACGAGCAGCGCTCGGCTACGTCGGCACCGGCGTACCCAGGCTGACCCTGACCAACCGCACCGGCGAACCCGCTCGCCTGATCCTGCTGGGAGGGACACCGTTCGGCGAGGAGATCGTCATGTGGTGGAACTTCGTCGCTCGTTCCCACGACGAGATCGTCGCCTACCGCGACGCGTGGCAGAACGAATCCGACAGATTCGGAAGCGTCGAAGGCTACGTGGGCGACGTCGCGCGTTTGCCGGCACCGAGTCTGCCGAACGCGCAGATCCGCCCCCGTCGCAACCCGCCCACCGTAGATCCGAACTGCTGACCCGGAGAACCGATCATCATGAACACCACCGTCCACGAACCTCGCCTCGATGTCCGCCGTGCAGACGACCGACTGAAGACGAAGATCGCCTGGCTCGATTCGAAGCATTCCTTTTCCTTCGGTCATCACTACGACCCCGCAAACACTCACCACGGTGTTCTGATGGTCAACAACGACGACATCGTCACACCCGGCCAGGGCTTCGACACGCATCCCCATCAGGACATGGAGATCGTCACCTGGGTCCTCCAGGGTTCACTCGTCCACCAGGATTCGACCGGCCATTCCGGCGTCATCTACCCAGGTCTGGCTCAGCGCATGACTGCCGGCTCCGGAATTCTCCATTCGGAGAAGAACGACTCGTGGCGCTTCGACGGCGCCACCGGCCTGCACTCCGAGCAGCACGACACACCGGTGCACTTCGTCCAGATGTGGGTGCTGCCCGACGAATCCGGGGTGACCCCGGGATACGAGCAACTCGAGATCGACCACGAACTGCTCTCCGGAGGCCTCGTTCCCGTCGCCTCCGGAATGAAGGACCACGCCGGCCATGCGGCGATCCGTATCCGGAATCGACATGCGGCGCTGCACGTGTCGCGGATGCAGCCCGGGAACCCGGTATCACTTCCCGACGCACCGTTCCTGCACGTGTTCGTCGCGCGCGGCAACGCTGCCCTCGAAGGTGTCGGGCTGCTCGCTGAAGGAGACGCAGTGCGCGTCAGCGGCGGCGGTGGGCAACAACTGATCACCGACACCGGCGCCGAAGTTCTCGTATGGGAGATGCACGCCACAGTCGGAGGTTGAATCCAACCCGCGGGTCTACGGACTGCCCTAACCGATGGTCTGCAGCCGCGGCCACATCTCGTCCCACGACGAGGTGCGGTCGCGGCACACCCATATCGTCTCGCCTTGTTCGTCGTTGTCGAGATCGACGCCGTTGTCGACGCGCGCGGCCGGTGTCACCGACCCGAACCAGCGGCGCAGCACCGATTCGTCGAACCCGACCGCGATGACGGTGCGCGCGGACTCGGGCGGCGGGCCCCACGACGCGTAGCTGTTGTGCCCGCTGTACGCGGGCGGCAGAACGACATGTGACGAATACAGATCGATCGCGCCGGCCTCGCCGTAGTTCCCGCCGAGAAAGACGGTGTGGGGGAGTTCATGCGTGGGTAAGGCGGCGTAGACGCCGGCGACAGTGCCTGCGAATTCGGGCCAGCCCACGGTTTCCCCCGCGTCGTAGTTCAGCGCCGCGATCGGGGTCTCGTGCAGATCCTCCGCGGAAACGAGTGGGAGGAACAGGAACGCCGAGGTTACGGCGCTCAACGCCAGCGCGGCACCCACCAGCCCTGCCCGAAGCGTCGTGTGTGCCCAGCGCACGGTCGGCGCCGCCCCGGCGGCAAGCAGGATCGGGAACATCCCGGCCGAATAGTACGGTTTGCCGCCGGTCACCAGGAAGAGGATCGCGAGCAGCGCGTACGCAACGGCGAATGCCCGGTAGGTTCGCACAGCGGGATCGTGCGTGAGCCGCCAGAGACCGGCGATCCATACCGGCGCCAGCCAGATGCTCACCAGCACCAGCTGGAACGGCAGAAACAGCCACCGTGATTCGCTCGTCCCCGAGCTTCCCGCGGCGATCGCGGTCGACAATTCGAGTTGCGGCCATCCGTGCCCGGCCTGCCAGATCAGGTACGGCGACCACACCACCACTGCGGCGAGCACACCCGCGGGGACCCACGCGGTGCGCAGCGCCGAACGGGGTCCGGCTGTCAGCACTCCGATGAACACGGCGAGGAGGAAGAAGGCGACGAGCATCTTGTTCTGCAAGGCGATTCCCGCCGTCACGCCGACGAGTAACCAGGTGGGTCCGCCATCCCGCAGGGCACGCACCAACAGCCAACTCAGAATCGTCCACGCGAGCAGATCGAACGTGGAGGTCGACAACAGATGCCCCACACCTGCGAGATACGCCGACACCGACATGCACGCGGCTGCGAGTACCGCGGTCGTGCGACTCGCCTCGAACTCGCGCGCTATCAGGCCGGTACACAACACGATCAGGCCTGCAGCGAGCGCAGAGAACACGCGCAGACCCACCGGGGACTCACCGAAGAGCTCGGACGCAGCCCGTGCGAACAGTGGTGTGAGCGGCGGTTGATCGACGTATCCGAACGCCGGTTCCTGCCCTGCACGAACGAAATACAATTCGTCACGGTGATATCCGTACCGGCCCGCGGTGGCGAGCAGCACGAGCGAGACGAGCAGACCGAGGCCTGTGAGCCATGGCCACACCACCGTAGGTTCACGCGACGGTGCCGGTCGAGGTCGTGATGTCGTCATGGTGTGTCGCCATCCCTCGACGGTCGGGTCGTGTGCAGAGCCCATCGTGCCTGTCGGGTGGCCGCCGTAGGCTCAAAATGTGCACTCTTCTTCCAGGGACCTCTCTGCCGCCTCGACAACACTGCTCCGGGAGAACGGCCCGCATACCCTCTCGGAGCTTGTTGCAGCGCTCTCCGACCGAGGCTTCGGCGACCCCGCGCAGATCGAGGCCGCGATCGAACTCGACGATGCCCTCGTCGACCCCGTGATCACCGAGCTCCGGGACGGGCGCTACGTCGCACTCGACGCCCTGCTCGACGGGCGCGTCTTCACCCATCGGCTCACCGTGGACGAAATCGCGGCGAATGCGCTCGAGATGTTCGACGTGTTGCTACCTGCCCTGATCCTGCCGAACGACCCGCCGATCAGCGTGGGCATTCCCGGGATCCACGACGAGATTCTCGCGTCCCGTTCACTGACCGACACGCCCTGGGCGCAATTCGGGGTCGTCGTCCTGCCCGAGGACTTCCTGACTCCGCACAGGGCCGGCGACCTCGTCGCCCTCACCGTCCGACACGGTGAGGTCACCGTCGACCGGGTCGGAGACGAACCGGCACCGGGCACGCTCGGTGCGTGGGTAGCGGCGATGTCGGAACGCACACGCGACTCCGACCTCTACATCGAACTCGATCTGCTCGAAGCGCTCGTCGCCGATCCGCAACTGGCTCGCGACACGTGCACCCCGCTGAGCGAACAACTCGCCGACACAGGATTCGAACGTACCGGCAACAAGCTGATCCGGACGGACACGGCACCCGCCCCGAGTCAGGTCGAACAGGAGGCCGCCGCATCCGAGTGGTTCGGTAAGGCGTTCGGTCTGGACGCCGCCTCGGCGCACGCCGCCACGCGCTTTCTGGCACTTCTGATGTCGTGGTCACTCGAGGAAAGGGACGTCGACTTTTCACTCGAGGCGTACCTGGACGAGTACTTCGAAGAACCCGACACAGCGACACCACTGGCGGATCCGGCCGTTGCACAACTGGTGTCGGACGAAGCTCTGCTGCGGCTCGGAATCGAGTCGTACGAGATGGCACAGGCGGCTGATCAGCTTCTGCGCCGCGGGCCTCGCGTCACCCGCGCTGCCGCACACTGGATGATCGGACGGGCCGAACTCGCCCGCGGCGACGTGATCGAGGCCGAACGACGCTATCAGCTCGCAACATCGGAGAATCCCGGCTTCGCACCGGCACTGGAAGACCTCGCGACCTTCGCGGCGATGCGAGGCGATGCGACCGCGGGTCTGCTGTTGCTCGAGCGCACCGCCACCGGAACGCAGCACGCGATGTATCCGTTCCTGCAGCATTTCAAGCCGGTCGAGCACCCCGAGTTGGGCCGTAACGACCGCTGCTGGTGCGGCTCCGGCCGCAAGTACAAGGTGTGCCATCTCGGTAAGAGCGACACCCCGCTCGGGCATCGCGCCGTGTGGCTGTATGCGAAGGCCGGTCTGATCATCGACCAACCGCGCTGGCAACGGCTTTTCGCCGAGGTCGATCGGGCCAACGACGACGTGCGGTTGGTATCGGACGTCGTGTTGTTCGACGGTGGAGCGTTCGACGATTTCGTCGAACGCTGGGCCACAGTACTTCCCGACGACGAACTCGACCTCGCGCATCGGTGGCGTGGTGCGCCGCTCATCATGGGCGTAGTCGTCGAGGTGCGTCCCGGAGACGGGTTCACCGTCCGCGATGGGAGAAGCGGTGAGACCCGGAGTGTGATGGACCGGACGGTGGGAGATGACGTGAGCGTCGGCGACACCGTCGTGGTCCGGCCACTCCCGGTCGGCGACGAGTGGCACAACTACATCGGGGTCCACCCGGTCGCAGACGATCGTCGCGAAGAGATGCGCGACCTCCTCGACGCACCGGAGCTGTCCCCGAAGGCCCTGGGGCGGGTGCTCGGGGACAGCGACCGGTGACGTCGAAGGAACACTCAGGCGGTGTCGTGCTCCGCCGGGAGCAGTCGTGCCAGAACGTCGGTGAGAGTGATCAGCCCGACCACCCGACCGTCGTCGGTCACCGTCGCCAGATGATTCCGGGTCTCGCGCATCGTGCCCAGCGCTTCGTACACCGGAATCGCAGCATCGAGGGTGAGCGCCGGCCGCATCAGGTCTCCGGCGGTCACTCCGTCACCGGCCTGCAGACTGTCGCGCACATGCACGACCCCGTCGATATGACCGTTTCCGCGCACGAGAAGGCGTAGGTGTCCGGTGCGGCGGACCGTGTCCTGGATCTCCTCTGCGGTCGCTTCCGGTGGGACGCTGCTCGGTCGTGCTGCAGGCGTGACGATATCGCCCACCGTGAGGGTCTGGAGTTCGAGTGCGCTCGTAAGATGGCCGTGGTATCGCTCGTCGAGTGTCCCTACCGTGGCGGAGTGCTCGACCAGGTGACGCAGTGCGTCGGGGTCCTGACCCGACGCCACCTGGTCCACCGCTTCGACGCCGAGCTTGCGCAGAACCCAGTTCGCCATGTGGTTGAGCTGCACGATGAGCGGTCGCGTGACCCACATGAATGCACGCATGGGAAGTGCGAGCATCGTCGCGGACTTCTCCGGGTGCGCGATGGCCCACGACTTCGGCGCCATCTCGCCGACCACCAGATGCAGGAATGTGACGATGATCAGTGCCAACACGAACCCGGCGACGTCGGCCAACCACAACGGCGCACCCCACGCTTCGAACGCCGGGGTGAGCCAATGATGCACCGCAGGTTTGGTGATCGCACCGAGAGCCAGCGTGCACACGGTGATACCGAGCTGAGACCCGGCGAGCAACACCGACAGTTCCGACGCGCTGCGTAATGCTGCGCGAGCAGAACGGCTCTGTGGCGCAGCATCTTCCAGTCGGTGTCGGCGTGCGGCTATCAATGCGAACTCGACGGCGACGAAGAACGCGCTCGCCGCGATCAACACTACGGTCGTGACCGCAACCACCCAGGGATTACTCATCGTCGTTCACCTCGTCGGTCTGCAGTGTCACGAACACCGACGACGGAACATGCTTGTCGACTGCGCGTACCTCGGCAACGAGATACTTCGCGGGAGGCGCCGACTCGTGCACGAGGTCGGCCGGGTCCGGGTCGACGGCGACAGTCACCGTGTCGCCCACCTCGGGAAGCCCACCGAACTCGGCGATCACCAGGCCCGCGAGAGTCTCGTAATCCCCTTCGGGAAGGACGGCGTCCAGCGTGCGGATCACTTCGTCGAGGTGCGCGTCGCCGCGGATGAGCCAACCGTCGCCCGAGCGTGTGATCACCTGTGTCTCGACTGCGGGGTCGTGTTCGTCGGCGATCTCGCCGACAAGTTCCTCGGCGATGTCCTCGACGGTGACGACACCGGCGAAACCACCGTATTCGTCGATCACCAACGCCATCTCCTCGCCCTCGGTATTCAAGTGCTCGAGCACGCCGGGCAGTGCCAGGGTCGTCGGAACGATCACCGCGGGCCTGCACCACTGTCGTGCTGTGCCGGTCGGATCCTCGACGGCCAGCAGGTCGTGCAGATGCACGACACCGCGGACGTCGTCCGACGAGGTGCCGGCAACCGGATAACGGGTATGGCCGGTGCCCATCTTGGTGAGGACACTGGCGACGGATTCGTCGATGTCGACGAAATCAACCCGGGCTCGGGGGATCATCGCGTGCTCGGCGGTACGGGTCGGGAAGTCGAGGATTCGGTCGAGGAGCTTCGACAGCTCTGCAGGAAGCTCGCCGGTGTCGCGGGATTCCGCGACGATGTGCTCGAGGTCGCGGGGTGTCGCCGAATGCTCCACGTCGTGGACCGGCTCGATACCCAACGCTTTCAACAGCAGGTTCGACGAGGCGTCGAACATGCGGATCAACCAACCGAAGATCTTCAGGTACACGGTGGTGGACAACGCGAGCCAACGAGCGACCGGTTCGGGGCGGGCGATCGCGAGGTTCTTGGGGACGAGCTCACCGAACACCATTTGGACCACTGTCGAGAACAGCACCGCAAGTACAGTGCCCACTGCGACACCGACGGCAGTAGGCACCCCCACACCGCCGAGCAACTCGCCGAGGCCACTTCCGATCAGAGGCTCAGCGACGTAGCCGACGAGCAGACCGGTGACGGTGATACCGAGCTGCGCGCCGGAAAGCATGAAGGAGGTGCGGCGCGTGACCGACAGGACACGCGCAGAGGACTTGTCTCCGCTTTCGGCGCGGGCCTTCATCCGCGAGCGGTCGACCGCCATGTAAGCGAATTCCTGGGCCACGAAGTAGCCGGTCAGAGCGGTGATGGCCAGGACGACGAAAATTCCGAAGGCGATCCCGAGTGCGGTCAGCATCCGGGATACCGGGTTCCGGGAACGAACCGGGGTTCAGGGACGGGGTGATCGTCCACAGACGGGGCGGGTCTTCGAGGTTTGCGCTTGGCGCGTCTCATAGTTCTCTCTGTGTGTATTCGCGGACAGATGCTCATCCAGGATAAGGGTCCCTACGCCGGTGGGGCGTATCGACGGCCCTCGAGGAGGCGGCTCGGCGCTCTGCTGCAGTGTCTTCGGGAGTCGAGGGACCGTCGAAGAACGCCGGGTGAAGGTGTGAAGAACACTCGGTTGCAGCGTCCCGCGAAAGAATGATCACCGAGTTGGTGGATTATTAGGTTTGTCCGATGTGCCGAATTCGGGCGGTGGAAATTCTACTCGGCGATGTGTAAAACGATCTTCTGCAACATTGTTCGAGATCAATTTTTCGATTGCGATAGAGTTCGCGGCGAATAGAGAGGTGCTGTGCAGCGTCGACCGTTCTACCTGCTGAAAGATAGATCGTTGCACAGTTGTGATCGGTCCGTGATTCGATTCACGCAAGCGGAATGTGATGTGAAACTCAGTGCGTCCGCGATGCGGGATCCGGAATTTCTGGTAACAATTGACCTGCGTTCGTTACCGCGATCGCACCGCTGTTGATTCTCCACAGATGGGATTTACATCATGCTCGCTGATCTGGCCGAATTCTTCGTCAACGCCGCCGACCTCTTCGGTGCACTCGACTTCTTCAGTGGTTCCGCTGAGGGAATCAGCAGCGCCCAGCAGTAACGCTGTCGACGAGCGGACCCGCGGGCTCTTGCCTGCGGGTCCGAGTCGTTTCGGCGCCTATCGTGGACGTCATGGCAATCGCAACCACTGACCATGTCTCACGCGACGAGTTGCTCGACTTCATCCGACCCCGCCACCGGGGAGTGCTGATCACGTGGCGGGAATCCGGCGCACCGCAGGTCTCGCCCGTGACGCTCGGCGTCGACGACGACGGCAGGATCGTCATCGCGACCTATCCGCAGCGGGCCAAGTCGGCGAATCTGCGCCGCACTCCGCGCGCGACCGTGTGCATCCTGTCCGACGAGTTCAACGGCGCCTACGTGCAGGTCGATGGCACTGCGGAAGTGCTCGACATGCCCGACGCCGTCGAGTCGCTCGTCGACTACTTCCGTTGCATCTCCGGCGAGCACTCGGACTGGGACGAATACCGCGACGCTATGCGCGCGCAGAACAAGTCGCTCATCCGGATCTCCATCGACTCATGGGGTCCCATCGCTACAGGTGGATTCCCACCGGAACTTCAGCGCTGACTGCGCGGCTCACCGGTGATCGGATTCCGGATGCTGCGGGCGGTAGAGCCCTTGGGTGGTGCGCCGCATCGGCCGGTCTCGTCGGTCGTGGCGACGATACAGAACGGTGATGCGGCAAGCCGATCCGCGTCGTACGGGTGCAACCTCGCACGTACCTTGTGCGCCGCGCGGAAGGCCGGCTCGCAGACAATGCATGTCGATGCCCGCATCTAAAGTGAGCGCATGGTGCTACGGACTGTCGACGTCGGTGAACGCAGAGCACGCCTCGCGGCCCGCCACCGCATTGCCCCGGCGCATCGCGCGCCCGATGCAGTCGAAGCTGCCAGGAGCATGGTGTGCCTGCACGGCACCGACCCGGCAACCGTGTACCTCTCGGCGTGGTCGCGCGTCGACGACTTCTCCGTGGCCGAACTCGAGGACGCCTTCTACGAGGACCGAACTCTGGTCAAGCACCTCGCGATGCGCCGCACCGTCTTCGTGTTTCCGCGCGCGGTACTGCCGGCTGCGCAGGCCGGTGCAAGCAACCGGGTGGCAGCCGCCCAGCGTCGCAGCGTGATCAAAGACGTCGAACGCGCCGGGTTGCACCGGGACGGCGCACAGTGGCTCGACGAGGCCACCGAGAGTGTCCTCGATGCCCTGGCCGGTGCTCGGGAAGCCACCTCATCCGAATTACGTTCCGAAATACCGATTCTCGACGCATCGATCGACTACGGAATCGGAAAATCGTGGGGCGGGAAGGTTCCCTTCGCGCCGCGCGTGATGACGGTGTTGTCGGCCTCGGGCCAGGTGGTCCGGGCCTCCAACAACGGGCCATGGCGCATCTCGCGACCGAACTGGGCACGCACTGCCGCGTGGTTGGGGGAGGAGATCGAACCACGGAGCGAATCGGAAGGACTTCGCGACCTCGTCGAGATGTGGCTGCGCGCCTTCGGTCCGGGCACCGAAGCCGACATCAAGTGGTGGCTCGGCTCGACGGTCAGAGGGGTCCGGGCGGCCCTGACCGAACTGGAGGCCGTGGAAGTGGATCTCGAGGGACGTACCGGCTACTTGCTTCCCGCCGACCTCGACCGTGCTCCGGCTGTCGAACCGTGGGGTGCACTGTTGCCGTCGCTCGATCCCACGACGATGGGCTGGTTCGAACGCGAGTGGTATCTCGGCCCCTACAAGCAGCAACTCTTCGACACCAGTGGAAACGCGGGACCGACGGCGTGGTGGGACGGCAGGATCGTCGGCACGTGGTGGCAGACCGACGACGGCGCAGTTCGACTCCACATGCTCGAAGATGCAGGGAAGGAAGCCACGGAATTCCTCACCGACGAAGCGGCGCGGCTCGAGGAATGGCTCGGTGGTGTGCGGGTGATGCCGAGATTCCCGTCACCCCTCGCCAAGGCCTTGGCAGCCGGGTAACTCAGGAAACCCGCAGCGCGGGCCGGTCGGGGTGTTCGAAACGCACGACGATGTCGGCACCGGGCGAGGCGTCGGCGGAATGCGCGAGTAGTGGCGCGATCGTCCAACGATGGTCGGAGGGGGTTCGCCGCTCGAGCGCACCCTTGGACATTCTCAGATCGACGGTCGTATCGAACGTGAGACCGCGGCCGAGGAGCATCGGGCCGGCCACGATGATCACGTGATCGTCTGCGGCGTCGATCCGGCGGGCTCGGGCCGAGCGGTCGGTGGTCTCGTCCCACAGTCGCGGAAGAAAACGATGCCGCTCCTTCAACGACGACACCACCTCGCGGTCCAGCGCGTCGTAGTCGAACCAGCTCGACCGGTAACTCTGCTCGTCGGTGCGCCCGTGTTCGAGACGGAGCGATGCCGGTCGCACGAAATCGTGCAGTGCTACCGCGTGCGCGGGACGGCCCGCGGTGCGCAGGGTATCGACCACCCGCTTTGCCAGATCCATGGGGTCAGCGGCGTCGGCGGCCGAAATGGCCATGACGACCCGGCCCGGTCGTGCGCATGCCCGCTCGGCGAGCAGTTCGGCAAGTGCGGCCGGAGAGATCGGTGTGAACGACGCCATCCGATCAGAGTAGGCATCGAGTGCTCGTAAGAACCGGAAGGCCTCGAACGGACCCTTCACACGGATTCGGGAGTCCTATCGGTCACTGCAGCATGCTCCGGGAGCGGTGTCGCGACCGAGCGCTTGGGCTGTGTCCGAACGTGGGTGACGTAGAGGGCAAGACCCACGAACACGACACCGCCGACCAGATTGCCCAGAACCGTCGGGATTTCGTTCCAGATCAGGTAGTCACCGAGGGTGAAGTCTCCACCCAGCAGCAGACCGGACGGGAACAGGAACATGTTGACGACCGAGTGTTCGAATCCCATGTAGAAGAACAACATGACGGGCATCCACATGACGAGAACCTTGCCCGGCACACTCTTCGACATCATCGCTGCCACAACACCGGTGGACACCATCCAGTTGCACAGCATTCCACGGAAGAACAGGGTCGCCATGCCGGCAGCGCCGTGCTCGGCATACCCGAGCGTGCGGGCCTCACCGATCTCGCCGAGACGCTCACCGACCGCGTCCGGCGGGATCGAGTAGCCGTAGGTGAGGATGAATGTGATCAGCACGGCCACTGTGACGGCTCCGAGGAAGTTACCGACGAAGACCAGTCCCCAGTTCCGGAGCATCGACCCGATCGTCACCCCCGGACGTTTGTCCAGATAGGCGATGGGGACCATCGTGAACACGCCGGTGAGTAGATCGAACCCCAGCAGGTAGAGCAGACAGAATCCGACCGGGAAGAGAATCGCTCCGAGGAGCGCGTTGCCGGTCTGCACGGTGACGGTGATCGCGAACGCCGCTCCGAGCGTGAGGATGGCACCGGCCATGTACGCCCTGATCAGGGTGTCGCGGGTGGACATGAGGACCTTGCTCTGGCCGGCGTCGACCATCGCGCGGGCCAACTCGGCGGGTGGAACGTAGGACACAGCAACCTCCTGGTGAGAACAATGCCCGATCAGTGTCAGCAGTGCCCGTCACCAGTGTGTTGCGGGGCAATAAGGATGCGTTGCGTTCTCTTCCGAGCGGGGCCGCTCGGGTTGTGAGATCTCTCGATCATGTATATTGGCGGTGCTTCACGAGATGCCGTCGCCAAGCTCCGACTTGACGGCACGCCAACCCCACGCTCGCGGGTGGCTCGGATGACGAAGCGGCTCGCGGCCGACCGGCCCGGGCACGAGCGCCCCGCCCCGGGGCCGACCCGGAGGAATAACCATGACCGACCGTATCCACAGTACCGATCGCGCAGACGCCCACGAGTGCTCCTCGTTCGGCGACGGTCACCACGTCCATTTCATCCGCGCCCGTAAGGCCTTCGGCGATTCCGACCTCAGTGTCGGTGCGCTCGTGTGCGTGCTGGACGATACTCACGTCGAATTGTCCTGGGACGGAATACGGCTCGTATTCCGGCATCATGACGCCGCCGCGATCGCCCGGGTGGTCCACGCGGGTGGGGAGATCGGGACCTGGGTTCCGCAGTGGCGGGTGCTGATTCTGCCGGGTTCCGATCCCCATGTGCCCGCGACCTTCACTCTCGCCGCTCCTGATCACTGGACGGATTGCGTATCGGGACGTGTCCCGGCGCTGACGTACGTGCCCGGACGGTGAGGATTCGGATCAGTTCTGTTCGGCCTCATTCCAGAACGAGGGAAGCTCCACCGCCAGACGCTCTTTCGCCTGCATCGGTAGTGAATGGGTGGTCTCGGGGAAGACGTCGACCGTCGCGCGCGGAAGCGTTCGTGCCCGCTGCGCGGCGGTGTCGCCGCCGGCGAGTGAATCCCGTTCCGCGATGGCGACATAGGTGGGCATGGTGAGAGAGTCCATCTCGTCGTCGTTGAGGGGCGAGGGCGTCGGCAGTGCTGCCGAATAGTGCTCCGAGCCCGCAGCGATCATCTTTGCCATGTCGTCGTTCGGATCGAACTCGGCCCCGCCGACCTTGCCGAGGGCGGTGTTGCGCCAGGCCTCCGGCAGGAGCGGCAGGCTCGACACCATCGTCCACGCCATCATGCGAGCGGACGGATACGCGAAGGTGAAGACGGGTTCGAGGAGCGTCAGCGATCGGACGCGATCGGGGAATCGCCGTGCGTATGTCGCTGCAATCGCGCCGCCGAACGAATGGCCGACGATGTGGACGGGTTCGGCGGCGAGTTCGTCGAGTGCGTCGTCGATCCAGGTCGCCTGGTCACCGAAGGAGGTCAGCGGAACGCTCTGCACCGACAGTCCGGCATCACCGAGCGAGTCGAAGGCGAGAACGCGTCGGTGTGGCAGGAAGTCGGTGAGATTTTCGGTCCACATCGGGACACCCGACGACCGGCCTGGTACCAGGACGACCGGAGCGGAGTCCTCGGTTTCCGGTGAACTCCACTCGTAGACACGAACCGAGCCGAAACGGGTCGTGACGTCGAGGGTTGCCGTAGGGGAGGGGAGCGCAGACATTGCCTGTTCATACGCCTCGACGTAGGTGCGGCGACCCTCCGCATCGCGGAAGTGCCCGACCTTCTGAGCTCCGAAGAAGAACTGCTGCACACTTATTGCGCCCACTGTGGCAAGCGCGGCAATCACGACAAACCCGCTACGGCGAAGCCATCGGTGACGGAGCAATCGGTGGTGAAGGCGGGTGGGTGGTGGATGGTCGAGCCGGGCGTATGTGCCTACGGTGTGCTCACTCACGTCTCTTCTCCTCGATGTCGGCGATCCGAACTGTTTGCAGTATAGAAATATTGTAAAATCCTGTCATGCCTAAATTGGTCGACCATGCCGAGCGCCGCAGAGAGCTCGTGTGGGCTCTGTGGGCTGTGATCCACGAACGAGGTATCGACGGGGTGACTTTTCAGGCGGTGGCGGTCGAGGCCGGCGTCTCGATCGGCAGGATCCAGCACTACTTCGAATCGAAACAACATCTGATCCGGTCCGGAGCGCAGGAGATGGTCGCCGGTGCTGAGAAGAGCTATCGCGAACTGGGATCGTCCGGCGATCCGAAAGCAGCCCTCGCGACGTTGCTCATCCAGCCTGTCCCCACCGATGCATCGTCGCGTGTCGGTGTGTCGGTCTGGTACGCCTACCTCGCGAAGACGACGAACGATCCGTGGATCAGGTCGTTCCTTGCCGAGGCGTCGCGGGGGACCGTCGGCGAGGCCGAGCGACTTCTTCGTCGCGCCGGCCTGTCCGAGGTCGAGGCACACGACGAGGCCATGAGGTTGGTGGCACTCAGCAACGGTGCGACGCAATCCGTGCTGGTTGCGGGGATGGATGCCGATGGAGCGGTCGATCTCGTCACCCGCGAGATCGACCGCAGCGTGAAGGCGTTCACCGTCTGCGCGGCGGACACGGGGCTCGCTCGATCGCCAGACCGCACGGATGCGATCCCGTCGCCGGCTGGATCGAGCGGTGCGCGAAAGTCGTGACGGGATGCCGGGTCCGTCGGCCTATGTCGGTGGGGAGGGTCACCATGGCCTCATGGGAAACACACATCACGCATTCGACTACATCGAACTCGGCGCTACCGACCTCCGCGCGTCACGCACCTTCTACGAATCCGCCTTCGGCTGGAACTTCAACGACTACGGGCCTGAATACGCCGGCATTCGCGCAGTCGAGGGTGACGGAGAGGTCGGCGGACTGACGACTCTGCGCGCACCGGGCACAGCCGGACCTCTGGTCTTGCTGTACTCCAGCGATCTCGACGCCTCCGTCGGCGCGGTCGAACGTGCCGGAGGCAGAATCTCGTCAGGACCGTACGACTTTCCCGGCGGGCGCCGGTTCACCTTCCTCGATCCGAGTGGTAACGAACTGGGCGTGTGGTCCGACGCGTGAATCCTCTCGGCCATCGATCGTCGGGGACAGCCGTCGGGCAAGTGGGGTGGGTCAGACCGCGGCGTCGACCCACCGCGCAACTCCGGCCTGCGCGAGTTGCGGAATCTGCTCGGCTGCCCACGGGCTGATGAGCCACGGAACGGTCGCCGCAGTCTGCATATCCGTCCACGACACCCACGACCACTCCATCACCTCGGATGGTTCGGGGTCGAGGCCGGATGCGGCGCGGGCGCAGAACACTGGGCAGACCTCGTTCTCGACGGTTCCGTCCGCTGCCGTCGCGCGATACCGGAAATGCGGCAACACGCACGTGACATCGTCGACGACGAGGCCCAACTCCTGCTCGAGGCGCCGACGCACCGCGTCCTCGAGGGATTCGTCCGGCCCGGGATGACCACAGCACGCGTTCGTCCACACGCCGGGCCACGTGATCTTGTCCAGTGCGCGCCGTGTGGTGAGGACCCGGCCCGCGTCATCGAACACATAGCAGGAGAACGCCAGGTGGAGAGGGGTGTCCCTGTGGTGGACGGTGGCTTTCGGAGCGGTACCGAGGGGTCGCTCGTCCTCGTCGAGCAGAACTACGAGTTCTTCGTGGGCAAGCGCTGTCATCGGGGTCTCCGTGGGGTGCTCATGAGTGTCGGGCGAGGTCTGACGTTCGCCGGATCGAGCCTACCTGTGCGTCCGGGGCCGGCGAGTCTGTGTACCGGGAGACAGGTGTACCGGGCGACAGGTCCGACGCCCTTCGAGATGAGCAGATACACGACCACGTCACGGTTCGAAGCGGTAACCACGCCCCGGTTCGGTGAGCAGGTGACGGGGGCGCGCCGGATCGAGTTCGAGTTTGCGACGCAGCTGAGTGAGATAGACACGCAGATAATGACTCTGGGTCGTGTATGTCGGGCCCCACAGTTCGGTGAGCAGTTCGCGTTGACCCACGAGCTTGCCGCGATTGCGGACGAGCATCTCGAGCATGCCCCACTCGGTGGGTGTCAGGTGCACATCGATGCCGTCGCGCGTGACCTTCTTGGATTCGAGATCGACGGTGAAGGTTGCGGCCACCACCAGCGGATCCGGTAGCCCGGAGATCGCGGTGGCGCGTCGGACCGCTGCGCGGATCCGGGCCAGGAACTCCTCCATCCCGAACGGCTTGGTGACGTAGTCGTCGGCGCCGGTGTCGAGCGCAGCGACCTTGTCGGCGGCATCGGTGCGGGCGGACAACACGATCACCGGGGTCGTACACCAGCCGCGGAGCCCGGCGAGCACCTCTATCCCGTCGATGTCCGGAAGGCCGAGGTCGAGGACTATCACGTCGGGATGATGTTGTGCCGCGGCGCGCAGTGCTGTGCCACCGTCGGCGGCGGTGATGACGTCGTAGCCGCGCGCCTTGAGGTTGATCCGCAGAGCGCGCAGTATCTGCGGTTCGTCGTCGACCACCAGGATGCGAGTCATCGGTCCATCTTCGCCGGTGCGGTGGGGAGGTCGATGACCATGGTCGTGCCTCCGCCGGGGGTGTCGGTAGGAGTGAGGGTCCCGCCCATCACCTCGATGAATCCTCGGGCGACGGTGAGCCCGAGGCCTGCACGCCCGGTTGCGCGGTGATCTCCGACCCGCGGGAAGACCGTGAACGCGTCGTTGTGTTCGTCTAGGCGCAGCCCGGGACCTCGGTCGGCGACGGTGATGATGTTCCGATCGTCGGCGATGGTCGCGTCGATGCGGACCGGACTGTCGGGTGCGTATCGCAACGCGTTGTCGATCAGGTTCGCGAGGGCCCGTTCGAGCAAGGTCTCATCGGCGCAGACGGTCGTGTCGTCGACATCGACCTCGATCCGTTTCCGGAGCGCGAGGACGATGTCGGTGCTGCCGCTCGCGAGTGTGAGTATGGCGCGATGGACCACTTCGTCCAGATAAGCCACATCGAAGGACGGTGCGACGACGCCGGACGCCAGGCGCGACGAGTCGAGGAGATTTGTCACCAGGCGGGTCAACTGATCGGTGGATTCTTCTATGGTCGCGAGTAGTTCGGCGGTGTCGTCCTCCGAGAACTCGATGTCTGTGCTGCGCAGGCTCGACACGGATGCCTTGACCGCCGCAAGCGGTGTGCGCAGGTCGTGGCTGACCGCAGAGAGCAGCAGTCGTCGCAGCCGGTCCGTCTCGGCAAGTGTCGAGGCACGGGAGGCTTCGGCCGCAAGTTCTCGCTGCCGGACGAGTCCGGCGATCTGCCCGGTGACTGCGGTGAGTATCCGTCGGTCGCGTGGACGCAACTGCCGCCCGGACAGTATGAGCACGTACCGGCCTTCGTCGACCTCGCACACGGTGTCGGCGGTGTCGGGTGAGGTCGGTGCGTCGGCCCCTGTGCTGTCGACGACGAGGTGGGCTCCGTCCTCGACTCGCAGAACGGCCACGCCCTTCTGGCCGTACGTCTCGCGCACCTTGGCGAGCAGTGCGTGCACGTCGGCGCCGCGCAGTACGGCACCGGCGAACAGCGCGAGCAACTCGGCTTCCTGAGAGACGAAGCGCGCCTCCCTCGCCCGCGCGCCCGCCACGTCGACGAGGGCGGCCACGGCCACGGCGACGACGAGCAGCACGACGGTGGTGACGAAATTCTCGGGTGCCGCGATCGTCAGACTGTGAAGTGGCTCGGTGAAGTAGAAGTTGAGCAGTAGACCGGACAGCAGGGCCGCGACGATGGCCGGTCCGATACCACCGAACAAGGCAACGGCAAGCACGGCGACGAAGAACAAAGCTTCTTGGCCCGCGACCCCGACGGTGCGATCGACCAGAACCATCAGTGCGGTCGCCACGGTAGGGATCACGAACGCGGCGATCCATGCCTGGAGGCGCCGTTCGCGGCGACCGAAGAAAGCGATTCTCGGTGTGCGCACGGCATGTTCGTGAGTGACCGTGTGCACATCGATCTTGCCGGATTCTCGCACGACGGCCGCCCCGATGCCCTCGTCGAGGATGCGAGCCCAGCGTGATCGCCGTGATGTACCGATCACGAGTTGCGTGGCGTTGACCTCCCGTGCGAACGCGAGCAGCGTCGACGGCACCTCGTCGCCGACGACCTGGTGTACCCCCGCACCGAGGCTCGCGGCGAGCTGCCGGACCTTTCCCATCTGGCGTTCCGAGACACGGGCGAGGCCGTCACCGCGGACGATATTCACGACCGACAGCTCGGCGCTCGCCTTGGCTGCGATTCGGCTCGCGCGACGGATCAGGGTCTCGGACTCGGGGCCGCCCGTCACGGCGACGACCACGCGTTCGCGGGTTTCCCACGTGTCGGTGATGGCGTGCTCGCCGCGATACTTCGCGAGTGCCACATCGACCTGGTCGGCGAGCCACAGCAACGCGATCTCACGTAACGCCGTCAGGTTCCCTTCACGGAAATAGCTGCGCAGTGCAGCGTCGACCTTGTCCTGCGCGTAGACGTTGCCGTGCGCGAGCCGCCGTAGAAGCGCCTGCGGGGTGATATCGACGAGCTCGATCTGTTCGGCGCGGCGCACCACCGTGTCCGGGACGGTTTCGCGTTGCACGACGCCGGTGATCTGCTCGACGACGTCGTTGAGCGATTCGAGGTGCTGGATGTTGACGGTGGACAGGACGTCGATACCTGCGTCGAGCAGTTCCTCGACGTCCTGCCAGCGTTTCTCGTTCCTGCTGCCGGGCACGTTCGTGTGTGCGAGCTCGTCCACCAACGCCACCGCAGGCCTGCGAGCGAGCACCGCGTCGAGATCGAGTTCGTCCAACTCGACTCCCCGATATCTCCACCGCCGTGGTGGAACGACCTCGAGGCCCGTGACCTGCTCCTCGGTGCGGATGCGACCGTGGGTGTCGACGATCGCGACCACGACATCGCCACCACGTGCGATGCGGCGATGCGCTTCCCCGAGCATTGCGTAGGTCTTGCCTGCGCCCGGCGCTGCACCGAGGTAGATCCTCAGGCGCCCGCGCCGGGGCGGTGGGTCAGGAATGTCGCTCATTGCACACTCATGAGCCGGTGCTACAGCCGGGCGCCGTCGAACCCAGCGCTACGTTCAGTTCGGGCACGTTCACTCTCTCCATACCGAGGAATCCGAGCTGCCGGCCGTCTGTGTGCGCGGCGACGAGTTCGCGGACGCGGTCGGTGCTCAGGCCGGTCACCCGCGCCACCCGTGGAATCTGCATCGCGGCGTACTCGGGGGAGATGTGCGGGTCCACGCCGGACCCTGATCCTGTGACCGCATCGACCGGTACCTCCTCTGCAGCCACATTCTCGCGGGCAGCGATCGCGGCGCGCCGCTGCTCGACGAACTCTGCCAGGGTATCGCTGCTCGGACCCTGGTTCGAGGGGAGTGAGGCCGCGGGATCACCCGGTGTGAAGGGACCCGCGTCGGCGATCGATCCCACGACCCTCAGGTGGAAGAACGGGTCGGGATCGCCGGGCGTGACCTGCGGATCCACACCGATCAACGTGCTGCCGACCACACACCCGTTCGCGTCGGTCAGACGTGCTCCCTCGGCGCTCGCGGTCCCGATGCGGCTCACCGCCCACACCGCTGCCGGGTACACGCCTCCGACGATGACGGTGAGCAGCAGCAACACGACCGCCCCCACGCGGAGCTGTCTCAGAAAATTCGTGGTGTGCATGCCTTATCCCATTCCCGGTACGAGTCGGACCACGAGGTCGATGAGCCAGATCCCGACGAACGGTGCCGCGACACCGCCGACTCCGTAGAGGAGCAGGTTGCGGCCCAGAAGCGACGACGCGCTCGACGGCCGATATCGGACCCCGCGCAGTGCCAACGGAATCAACGCGACGATCACGAGAGCATTGAAGATCACCGCCGACAGGATCGCAGACTGCGGGGTTGCCAGGCCCATGATGTTCAGCGCCGACAGTTGCGGGTAGATCCCGCTGAACAACGCGGGCAGGATCGCAAAGTACTTGGCCAGGTCGTTGGCGAGGGAGAATGTGGTCAGTGCGCCGCGCGTGATGAGCAGTTGCTTGCCGATCTCGACGATCTCGATCAGCTTGGTGGGGTCGGAATCGAGATCGACCATGTTGCCGGCCTCCTTCGCAGCGGAGGTTCCGGTGTTCATAGCGACACCGACGTCCGCCTGCGCGAGCGCGGGTGCGTCGTTGGTGCCATCGCCGGTCATCGCGACGAGACGGCCACCCTGCTGTTCGGAGCGGATCAGTGCCAGCTTGTCCTCGGGTGTCGCCTCGGCGAGATAGTCGTCCACGCCCGCTTCCGCTGCGATGGCCTTGGCGGTCAGCGGGTTGTCGCCGGTGATCATCACGGTCCGGATTCCCATCACACGCAGCTGTGCGAATCGTTGGGCCATACCGGGTTTGACGATATCGGAAAGTTCCACGACGCCGGCAACCTCGGCCCCCCGTGCGACCACCAGCGGCGTGCCGCCGCGGCCGGCGATGTCCTCGACTGTTGCGGTCACTTCGTCGGGGACAGTGCCCTGTTGTTCGCGCACCCAGCGTGCGACGGTGTCGGCGGCGCCCTTGCGGATAGGGACGACAGTTCCGCTGTCGAGTATGTCGACGCCACTCATCCGGGTCTGCGCCGTGAACGGCACGAATTCGGCGCCGTCCTCAGCGGTCGAACTGTGAGGGTCGAGCCGATATCGGTCGGCACACAGTTCGACGATGCTGCGCCCCTCCGGGGTGCCGTCCGACAGGCTGGACACTCTCGCTGCGCCGGCCAACTCGTGTTCGGTGACCCCGGGTGCGGGGTGCAGAGCGGTCGCGCGCCGATTTCCGTAGGTGATGGTGCCGGTCTTGTCGAGCAGTAGCGTGTCGATGTCGCCGGCTGCTTCGACCGCGCGGCCCGACTTGGCCAGGACGTTCCGCTGCACGAGCCGATCCATCCCGGCGATACCGATCGCGGACAGCAGCGCGCCGATCGTGGTGGGGATCAGGCACACCAGCAGCGCGATCAGCTCTATCGGCCCCTGCTCTACGCCGGCGTACGCGCTCATCGGCCCGACGGCGACCACCGCGAGCAACAGCACGATCGTCAGGGCGGCGAGCAGGATGTTCAACGCGATCTCGTTGGGTGTCTTCTGCCGGACGGCACCTTCGACGAGGGCGATCATGCGATCGACGAAGGTGTGCCCGGGTTCGGCCGTGACCCGGACGACGATGCGATCGGACAACACGGTGGTGCCTGCGGTGACAGCACAACGGTCACCTCCGGATTCGCGGATCACGGGGGCGGATTCGCCGGTGATCGCGGATTCGTCGACTGTCGCGATACCTTCCACCACATCCCCGTCGCCGGGGATGAGCTCTCCGGCTTCGACCACGACGAGGTCGCCGACCCGCAGCTCGGTGCCGTTGACCGACTCCTCGTGATCCGGACTGGTCAGCCGTCGGGCCATGGTGTCCTGCTTGGTCTTTCGCAGAGACTCTGCCTGGGCTTTGCCACGCCCTTCGGCCACCGATTCTGCGAGGTTGGCGAACAGCAGGGTGAACCAGAGCCATACGGCGATCGCCCACGCGAACATGCTCGGGTCGGCGACGGCCGCGACCGTTGCGATCACCGATCCCACCAACACGACGAACATCACGGGATTGCGTGCGACGTGGCGCGGGTCGAGTTTGCGGAATGCACCGGGGACAGCGGAGGCGAGTTGACGGGAGTCGAACACGCCCGCAGTAACGCGGTCGGTGTGTGCCCCGGATGTTCGAGAGTCGGAAGGTCGAGGGTCGGGGGACGTAAGAGGTGTAGTGGACGCGGTCAATGCAATGCCTCCGCGATCGGGCCCAGCGCAAGGGCGGGGAAGAAGGTCAGTGCCGCCACGAGAACGGCTGTGCCGGTGAGAAGTCCGGCGAACGCGACACCCGAGGTGGGTAGGGTCCCAGCGCCTGCAGGCACACGGTGCGCGGACGCCAGGGACCCGGCGAGTGCGAGGACGAAGACTATCGGTAGGAATCTCCCGAACAACATGCACATCCCGAGGCTGGCCTGGAACCAGTCGTTCGTGACGGTGAGACCGCCGAAGGCGCTGCCGTTGTTGTTCGTCGCAGACGCGTATGCGTAGAGCACTTCGGTGAATCCGTGGATCGCGCCGGGAGTTCCGGGATCTCCCGAGCTGCCCAGAGCGCCGGCCGTCGCCGGCAGGATGACGGCGATGGCAGTGCCGACCAGCACGAGGGCCGGCATCACCAGGATGCTCAGCGCGGCGAGGGTGATCTCCCGCGTGCGTAGTTTCTTGCCGAGGAATTCCGGTGTTCGGCCGACGAGCAGGCCACCGACGAACACCGCCACCATCGCGATGACGAGGATTCCGTACAGTCCGGTTCCGACGCCACCCGGCGCGATCTCGCTGAACAGCATGTTCAGCAGAACCGCGCCCCCGCCGAGCGGCGACATGCTGTCGTGGGCGGAGTTCACCGCACCGGTGCTCGTTCCCGTGGTGGAGACTGCGAACAGCACCGATCCCGGAATGCCGAAGCGCACCTCCTTGCCCTCGAGCATTGCGCCGGCTGCATCGGCAGCGACACCGTGCGTGTGGGATTCGGCCGCGAGAGTCACCGCAAGTACCGCGGTGTAGAGCGTCGCCATCACGGCCAGCACCGTCAGGCCCTGCCGGCGGTGACCGATCATGGTGCCGAAGGTGCGGGTGAATGCGACCGGAATGAGCAGGATTGCGATGACCTCCACAATGTTGCTCACGGGTGTCGGGTTCTCGAACGGGTGCGCCGAGTTCGCAGCGAGCACGCCGCCACCGTTGGTGCCCAGTTCCTTGATCGCCTCCTGTGACGCGACCGGAGCCAACGCTGTGGTCATCGCATGCCCATCCAGTCCCGTTGCGGCGAAACCGCTCCGGTAGGACTGGACCACTCCCTGGCTCAGCAGGATCATCGCGATGACGAACGAGAGGGGGAGCAGGATGCGCAGCGTGCCACGGGTGAGATCCACCCAGAAATTGCCGATCTCCCCGCCCCGGCCGACGCGTACGAGACCGCGGATCAACGCGACGGCGACGCCCATGCCCACCGCGGCGGACACGAAGTTCTGCACCGCGAGTCCGGCCGACTGGGTCAGCGGGCTCATCGTGGTTTCAGGAATGTACGACTGCCAGTTCGTGTTGGTGACGAACGAGATGGCGGTGTTGAACGCGACCGAGGGACTCACACCTTCGAGTCCGTTGTTCAACGGCAACACACCCTGGATGCGTTGCAAGCCGTACAGGAGCAGCATGCTCGCGAGGGAGAATCCCAGCACACTCGCGCCGTATCCGTACCAGGTCTGTTCTGCCCGGGAGTCGATACGGCATGCGCGGTAGATCCACGACTCGATTCTCAGGTCGTTCGATCGGAGGTCGGTGTCGGTGGTGTAGACCTTCGCCATGTAGTCGCCGAGAGGGACATATACCGCGGCGAGGACTGCGACGACCAGAGCGATCTGCAGTCCCGCAGCAAGAGCAGGCGTCATCGTGGCCTCAGAACCTCTCCGGATCGAGCAATGCGACCAGGAGATACACCACGATCACCGCTGCGACCACGATGAGGGCAGTGGTCGTCACTCCGGCCCACGTCATCTGCGTTCTCCAGTCCTGTGGAGATCGATGCTGTGGAGGGCACGCAATGTCAGAGCACACATCACGATCCCAGCGATCATCAGCGCCACATAGGCGGCGTCGGCCATCTCGTTTTCCTGTCGTCGACACGGATCGGCGCCGGTCGGCGCCGCATCACACCATCGCGCCGGAGAAGCCCGCTCGGCTTCGATCCATACGAAATCTTGACGCTGCTGTCCGATGTCCTGACGATTTGCTTACGCCACGCCGCCGAGCGATCCGGGTCGGCCTCGAGGTCATCCCTCTGAACCGGAAGAGCGCCCGAAGCGTCGTTCGCCGGTATCCGGCCGTCCTCGTCGCTGTTACCGTGTTTCTTCTCGCACCGCTCGGCGCTGCGACCGCATGCACTCGCGGCTACGCTCGGGCGTGGTAGCTGCCGCAGATGTCACCCACCGCAACGGTGCCCCCACGTACAACCTCCGACGTACCGGGACGTGATCGCATGAGCAACAACGCACGCACCGCCCGAACCGACGACCCGGCACAGATCGTGTCGGCAAACTACGAGGGCCGGAACCTCGAGGTGTCCGGCCCGTACCGGATATATCCGTCCGGATTGTGGTACTTCCGGTCGGACGACTCCGACCCCGCGCCGACGTGGATTCCGTCAGGTCACCTCACCTGAACGGATCGGGTAGCCGCGAGCACCGACGTCGGACACCGAAGTCCGGTGAGTGCCCGAGCGCCGAGGTCACGAGCCCGGCGAGCCGGGCCCGTTGCGCCGCAGTCGGCAATCACACGGTGACGACTTCGAGAGCCTGTGTGAGGTCGGCGATGAGATCGTCGGCATCCTCGAGACCGACAGACAGACGGATCATCGAGCCGGTGATTCCGCGTCGTTGCTGCTCCAGAGGAGCTAGATCGTAGTGTGTCGTGGTCACCGGCTGCGTGACCAGGCTTTCGACGCCACCGAGGCTCGGCGCCAACGCGAACAGGTCGAGACGGTCGACCACCTGCACCGTCGTCTCGGTATCGCCGGCGATCTCGATCGTCACGATGCCGCCGAAACCTGACATCTGCTTCGCGGCGAGCGCGTGCCCGGGGAAGCTCGGCAGACCCGGGTACAGCACCCGCGCGACCCGAGGGTCGGCTTCCATCGCTTCCGCAACCGCCTGTGCATTCGCGTTGTGCTGCTTGACGCGGACGATCAGTGTGCGCAGGCTCCGCGACAACAACGCTGCCGGCTCCGGTGCGATACACGACCCGAAACTCTTGCGCCACGGCTTCAACGGTTCGATCAGCTCGTCCGCGCCGAGCACGAACCCGGCCGTGACATCCGAATGCCCGCCGAGATACTTGGTGGCCGAGTACGAGACGAGGTCGGCGCCGAGTGCGAGTGGCCGCTGGTTGACGGGCGAGGCGAACGTGTTGTCGACCGCCACGAGCGCACCGTGACGGTGCGCGGTCTCGGCGATCGCGGCGACGTCGTAGATGCCGAGTGCGGGGTTCGTGGGGGTTTCGAAGAACACCAGTTTCGGCCCTCCGCGGAGCACCTCGTCCAGACGATCGACTTCGTCGCCGAGCAGGAATGTGGTGGTGATGCCGAGCTGGGACAGTTGCGTGGTGAGCAGTTCCATGGTGCCGCCGTAGGCGTCGCCGACGCACACGATGCCCTCGCGTCCGTACTGAGCGAACAGTGCGGTCTCCGCGGCCATGCCCGAGCAGAAGGCCAATGCGCTCCCTGCGCCTTCGATCGACGTCATCGTCTCCTCCAGCGCGAAGATCGTCGGATTGAGCCCGTAGCGGGTGTAGAGCGCGCCCTTCCGGCGGCCATCGGCGACGTCGAGCAGCGCCGCAGTGTTCTCGAACGCGAAGGTCGTCGTGTTGTAGACCGGCAGGTGCGGCGCGCCGTGGGCATCGGTGATGCTGGTGCCGTGGATGGCCTGGGTCGACTGACCTGCTGATTTCTGCTTCACGCCTGAACTCCGTTCACGAATTGCGTTCGAGGGGACCTCCACGAGTATCGCGTGGGCTGCTGTGCCGAGTGCGCGCCGATGCTCCCTACCGTCAGATCCTCTGACGGACTGCGACAGGTGTCGTAGCGTCGAGGTGACACCGTTTCGGCACGGTGATCGAGGTGCAGCGGTGTCGGACACGCACTCGAGCTGTGCAGCCCAGGAGGCACGATATGAGTCACGACAGTTTCAGCACACGAGACACACTCACCGTCGGGGACACCGACTACCGCATCTATCGCATCGACAGGGTGCCGGGCTCGGACCGACTGCCGTACAGCCTCAAAGTCCTGCTCGAAAATCTGTTGCGCACCGAGGACGGCAGGCTGGTCACCCGCGAGCAGATCGAAGCGGTCGCGGGATGGGATCCGGGGTCTACGCACAACCCCGAAATCCAGTTCTCGCCTGCCCGCGTTCTCATGCAGGATTTCACCGGAGTGCCGTGCGTGGTGGACCTCGTCGCGATGCGCGATGCCATGACAACCCGCGGCGGCGACGCCACCCGGATCAATCCGTTGATTCCCACCGAACTCGTCATCGACCACTCGGTGATCGCCGACGTGTTCGGCACCGAGGATGCATTCCGCATCAATACCGATCTCGAATTCTCACGCAATCGCGAACGCTACGAATTGTTGCGATGGGCGCAGGGCGCATTCGACGACTTCAAGGTCGTCCCTCCCGGTACCGGCATCTGCCACCAGGTCAACCTCGAGTATCTCGGTCGCGTCGTCTTCACCCGCGAGACCGAGGACGGAGAGATGCTGGCCTACCCGGATTCGCTGGTCGGGACCGATTCCCACACCCCGATGATCAACGGCATCGGTGTCGTCGGGTGGGGCGTCGGCGGAATCGAAGCCGAGGCCGCGATGCTCGGCCAGCCCGCCTCGATGCTGATCCCGCAGGTCGTGGGATTCAAGCTCAACGGACAGCTGGGGGAGGGCACCACCGCCACCGACCTGGTTCTCACCGTCGCCGAAATGCTGCGCAAGACCGGCGTGGTGGGAAAATTCGTCGAGTTCTTCGGACCCGGTGTAGCGAATGTGCCGCTTGCCAATCGCGCCACGATCGGCAACATGAGTCCCGAATACGGCTCGACCATCTCGATCTTCCCGATCGACGACATCACCCTCGACTACATGCGTCTCACCGGCCGCTCCGACGATCAGGTTCGTCTGGTCGAGGCGTATGCCAAGGAACAAGGGTTGTGGCACGACCCCGCCCGCGAACCCGCGTACAGCCAGGTCGTCGAACTCGACCTGTCGACGGTACGCCCGTCGATCGCCGGCCCCAAACGGCCACAGGACCGCATCCCGGTGGCTCTCGCGCCCCAGGCGGTCGGGGCGCTGCTCGCAGGCGCTGATGTGCCGGGCGTCGTCGCACAAGTGCAGGAGGTGGGCCTCGACGAAGGCTCGATCGAGTCGTTTCCTGCGAGCGATCCCGTCGCGATCTTCGGTAAGGACACCAGCGCACCACCGCGTAACCCCCTGCCCGACGACCTCATCGCAGCCGATCCGCCGTCGAACAAGATTCCCGTGCACATCGGCGACGGACCCGACTTCGAACTCGACCACGGTCACGTCGTGATCGCTGCGATCACGTCCTGTACCAATACGTCGAACCCCTCGGTCATGATCGGTGCCGGTCTGCTCGCCAAGAAGGCAGTGGAGAAGGGCCTGCGCAGCAAACCGTGGGTCAAGACCACCCTCGCGCCCGGATCGAGGATCGTCACCGACTACTACGAACGCGCAGGACTCACGCCATATCTCGAGAAGCTCGGGTTCAATCTCGTGGGATACGGATGCACCACATGCATCGGCAACTCCGGCCCCCTGCCCGACGAAATCGCCTCCGCGGTCGACGAACACGACCTCAACGTGTCGGCCGTGCTGTCGGGCAACCGCAATTTCGAAGGCAGGATCCATCCGCAGACGAAGATGAACTTCCTCGCCTCGCCGCCACTGGTGATCACCTATGCACTCGCGGGGTCGATGCTCGTCGACATCTTCGAGGACGAACTCGGCACCGACACCGACGGAAACCCCGTGTTCCTGCGCGACATCTGGCCGTCCACCGAGGAGATCCAGGCCGTCATCGACGAGTGCGTGCGCTCGGAGATGTTCGAATCCGGCTACGCCGACGTGTATCGCGGCGACGACACATGGCGGAACCTCGATGTCCCCACCGGTGAGGTGTTCGAGTGGAAGGACGACTCGACATATGTGCGGCGCCCGCCGTACTTCGACGGGATGCCGGCCGAACCCGAGCCGCTGCGCGACATCGCGGGCGCGCGGGTGCTGGCACTCCTCGGCGACTCTGTCACCACCGACCACATCTCCCCGGCAGGCGCGATCCGTCGTGACAGTCCAGCCGGACGTTATCTTCAGGAGCACGGCGTCGACCCGGCAGACTTCAATTCATACGGGTCGCGGCGCGGCAATCACGAGGTGATGATCCGCGGCACCTTCGCCAACATTCGGCTGCGGAACCAACTCGTCCCCGACGTCGAAGGGGGAGTCACCCGGTACCTTCCCACCGGCGAACAGATGGACATCTACGACGCCGCACAGAAATACGCGGACGACGGCACACCGTTGGTCGTACTGGCCGGGGCGGAGTACGGATCGGGCTCGTCGCGTGACTGGGCGGCGAAGGGCACGCTGCTGCTGGGAGTGCGCGCGGTGATCGCTCAGTCGTACGAACGCATCCACCGGTCCAACCTCATCGGGATGGGGGTGCTGCCATTGCAATTCTCCGATGGAGCCTCGGCGGAGAGCCTCGGCCTGACCGGGGAGGAAGAATTCGAGATCACCGGACTTGCCGACGCCGAAGCGATACCCGAGACCGCGCATGTGCGGGCGGGGGACATCGAATTCGATGCGAAGGTACGCATCGACACCCCCGCAGAGGCGGAGTACTTCCGGCACGGCGGAATCCTGCAGTACGTACTCCGTCAGCTCGCCACATAGCCGTGTGCGCCTCGGCCAGGTGCCGTTCATCCGGAATGGGACGGGCGAGGGCCGACTCGTGATCGACCGTGCGTTGCAACGAGACCGGGTCGCAGTATCCGGGCAGGTCAATCCTCGCGCTGCATATCGGTGATCGCTGCGGCCACCCGCTGGGTGTCGGCGTCCGTCCATCCGTCCGGTGCCGTGACGGACGCCCACCCGTACGGGATGAGATCCTCGTAGTTGTGCCCGTGCCCGACCGGAGGCGAATTGCCGACCATGATGTCGGCCGCGACCTGCCAGAACGTGACGATCGGATACCAGCGCATCGACGGCACCCGATCTGCACCCGGTGGCTCGGCGAGCCAATCGGGTCGCTCGAACAGCAGCCCGGGACCCCACCACACCACCGGGTCCGATGCGTGCTGCAGATACAGCACACGCGGATCGTGCCACGGTGCGTCGGAGGATTCCAGGTCCGGGAGGTTCGAGGCGAACCGCACCTCGAGACCGTCGTGGTGGACGGGCAGGACCTCCGGCGATCCCGGATCGCGCTCGGCGATGAGGCTCCGCCACAGCGAGTTCGAATTGGGCGGACCCACGAACAGTGCACCGTCGACGTCACCGCGCAGATCGACGAGGTCGTCGAACGCTGCCTCGGCAGACTGCGACCCGAGACTCTCGCCGTACACCACCAGTTTCGGACGTCGATCCTCCGGGAGCTGCGCCCATCGCTCGTGCACGCCGTTGATGAGCGCATCACCCGCCGCTTTCGCGGCCGAACCGTCGACCAGGAACGAAATCCAGCTCGGCAGGAACGAATACTGGATCGCGGCGATCGCCGAATCACCGTTGTAGATCATCTCGATCGAATCCGCCGCAACCGGGTTCACCCACCCGGTGCCGGTCGTTCCTGACACGACCAGGATCTCCCGGTCCCAGGCCTTGGTCCGGTCCAGTTCGTCGAGGATCGACTGCACCTGCGATTCGGTGGAGGTGTCGGCCTGCAGGCCCGCGTACACGCGGATCGGTTCACGGGCGGGCGCGCCGTTGAGCTCGGTCAACTCGTCGGCCCGGAGGCCACCGTCGGCGAACGTGCGTCCTTGCCTGCCGAGACTGTCCCACGACGATGCCGACGCAGAACTGCCCGAGCGTTCCGGTTCGTGCGGTGGTGCGACGCCCGGGTCGGTGCTGTTGTTGTCGGACGCGAACACGAATCGTGCGGCGGTCGATGTGCTTGCGAGGATCACCTGGTCGACGAATACCACCGCCGCGACCGCGAGCACCGCCGGTGCGATCACGTGAGCGGCCGGAACCGGGATACGCAGCCGTGCGCTGAGGAACCGTGCGAACCCGTGGGCCACGCGGCGCAGGCCGCGCCCGATCAGCAGGAGAACAGCGAAGACCGCGACACTGACCAGCCCGGTACGCAGATACGCGAACGAGGTGGTGTCGTCGATGCCCATGAGCGCGCGGATATCGTTCTGCCAATTGGCGGCGACCAACAGAGATCCGGTCACCGTGATGAGAGCAAGAACAGCGACGACGATCTGCGCAATGATGCGGGCGGTGCGTCGCCTGCGCCACCACATCAGGCGCGGTCCGATCCAGCGGCGCGCCGGATAGGCGAGCAGAACTCCGATTCCGTATCCCGTGACGCTTGTGATTCCGCTGACGAGGCCTTGATACAGCCATTCCCGAGGTATCAGCGACGGGCTCAGACTCCATGCGAAGAACAACACCGCGACCACGAGCCCGACGAAGTCCAGCCCGAATACCGAGAAGTACGGCCGCTGCTCGACGGTCGGGGTGCCGTCGAGGGCCGATGCGGTCGTCATCCGCCGACGGTATCCCGATGCGGGCAGATAGGCTCGGCATCATGACACGACGGGTGAGTGTATGGGGCGGCGGATTCTGGCTGAGCCGGAAAACCTCGGAGGCCGCAATCGATGCGGCGCGGGAACTCGACGCGCTGGGCTACTCGAGGTTGTGGACATCGGGCGGGTTCGGCGACGGGTTGCCCTCCATCTACGGCGAAGTGCTCGCGGCGACGCCGAAGCTCGGTGTCGCGAGTGGAATCATCAGCATCTGGCACGCGGATCCGGCGGATCTCGCGAAGGCGGTCGACCGATTCGAGCGGGAGTATCCCGGCCGTTTCCTGCTGGGCCTGGGCGCGAGCCACGGCCCGGTCGTGGAGGCGACCGACGCGGGCCGGTACACCAAGCCCTACAGCCGCATGGTCGAGTACCTCGACGCGCTGGATGCGACGAGCACCCCGGTGCCAGCGGAGCGTCTGGCGCTTGCGGCGCTCGGTCCCCGCATGTTGACGCTGTCCGCCGAACGTACTGCGGGCGCACATCCGTATTTCGTACCCGCCGAACACACTGCCCAGGCCCGGGCAATCCTCGGCGACGGCCCGCTTCTGGCACCCGAAGTCGCCGTGGTGCTCGACGAGAACGAAGACACTGCCCGCGGAATCGCTCAGGAGTACATGCGGGGCTACCTGTCGCTTCCGAACTACTCCAACAACCTCCTGCGTCTCGGTTACACCGAGGATGATGTGGCGGGAGCGGGCAGCGACCGGTTGCGTGAGGCGCTCATTCCGTCGGGCAGCATCGAACGCGTCGTCGCCGGGATCGAACGGCACTACGCGGCCGGCGCCGACGAGGTGCCCATCCAGGTATTGACAGCAGACCCGACATCGTTCCCCACACAGGCATACCGAGACCTCGCCGCCGCACTCATCGGCTGAGGGGAGGTACCAAGTCCGGCCGTCCGGCAGACTCGGTACCCACTCGAGGAACGGAACGACAAGGTCGATGGCAGGGGGAGGCACGAAAGTAGCGGAGTACGTCGCAACGCTTCTCGTGCAGGCGCGCGATGCAGGTGATCTTGCCGAGGGTGTCGACCCATCGGTGATCGTCGGTGGGCCGACCGCGACCCGAGAATCTTCCTGCTGCAGGCCGAACCACCTCCTGACCTGGACATCGGTCGTACGATGGAATGACCTATCGAGCGGGAGGCATGGAATGCAGATCCTCGACACGGCCGCGCGAGTGGTCACCGAAACCTCGTATGCGACCACGAGAGTGGCAGGCGCGACCGGTGGAGCTCTGGTGGGTGCCGTCGTGGGGAGCATGAAAGGTGCAGTCCGCGGTGCTCGTTCGGGAATCAGCAGCGGCGCCGATTCGACGCCGGCGGCGGCCCTGACCATCGGCGCACTCGGGGCGACCGGTCTCGCCACCGGGATCGTCGCGGGCCCGGTATTGGCCGCACTCGGTGCCTCCGCGCTGACCGTTCGGCTGCTCGCACCACGTCAAGGTGATCAGTATTCCGAAGGCCGGTCGTCGCGTGCCGAGTCGTCGACGCGCTCCGGTGCGAAGAAGGAATCTTCGAAGACCACGCCCGCCAAGCGCGCGCCCGCCAAGCGCGCGCCCGCCAAGCGCGCGCCCGCCAAGCGCGCGCCCGCCAAGCGCGCGCCCGCCAAACGCGCTGCCACCAAACGTGCACCGACAAAGCAGGCACAGCGTGCTCCGGCTGCGCACAAAGGTAGAGCCAAGACCACCTAGCCGCCGGTCACGCCGGCTGCTCTCCGGCTGCCGGCGGACGTGCCCTGGACATCTGCTCACTGATCAGTACCTGCCCGGCGCCGAGCGCGAGCGCAACCGGCCACTCGATCAGCTCGAGTGCCACGAGCGCACCCAAACCGGCGAAGTAGGCCATCTGTTCAGGTCGGGGAACGCCGATCCGGCCCACCAGCGGAAGGTTCAGCGCAAAGCGCTCGGATTCACGGACCACCCGCGCCAACGTGCGATGGGAGTCCCAGAACGATTGCTGTTCGTCCGTCATCATTCTCTCCTTCGTCAACTCCGGTTCACCTGATGCGTATTCGCGGCGAATAGGGTCGGGCCCATGTCGACTCCACCGATCGTTGCCGGGCCGGATGCGGTAGTCGGAGCCGTGGTCCGGGTTCTCACACCCCCACTCTGTGAACTCTACGCACTGCTGATGCGTACCGGTGTGCTCATCGTCGACGATGACTGACCGGCCTCCTGTATCTGTGTTGTGATTCGGGGGTTCGTGGAGTGCATTCTGTGGAACTCTGGACCGATGCAGGTGTCCAAGGCCCCGAACCACACAGGGTGACCACATGCTCGGTGTGAAAAGGCTGATCAATGGGATCGTGTCGGTCGCCGGATCCGGCATTGCGCTCGTCGGCGCGCCGTCGATCGACGTACGAGGAGTTCCGGCACCGGCGCCCCTGGCGCGCTCGATGCTGGAATTGGCTCGCGAGGCAGTGGGTGGGGGACGCAGCCGTCGCTGTGGCTCGGGATCAGGCCGCACCTGGATAGAAGTCCACGGTCTCCGATCCGAGGCCGGCCAGGACATCGGTGAGCGGGTACAGAAAGTCCTGCGCGACATACCCGGCGTGCAACGGGTGGAACTACATCGCCCCTGGGTTCGGCTGGTGGTCACGACGGAGCCCGACGGGCCTACACCCGAGGCCATGACCCGCATCGTCGAGGGCGTCGAGCGGCAGTTCGGCATCACCGGCCCGGATACCTTTCCGGTCGACCTTCCCGGCGACGACGGACTCCTTGCGCGCCGGGTGGTCTCGGTCGCGGCTGCCGCGACGGGGCTGGGCGTCAGCCTCGTCGGTAGCGCCGTTCGGATGCCTCGGATCACGGGGCCGATATCGGCCCCTGTGGTCGCGATGGACTACCAGCCGAAGCTGCGCCGGATTGTCGAGTCCGCGGTCGGAACGGACGGAGCCGAGGTGTTGTTCTCCGTTCTCACGGCGGCCGCTTACACTGCGGCACAGTCCCCTTCGTCGCTTGCGGTCGAGACTACGATGCGCATCGCAGTGATGGCCGAGACGCTGGCCGCCCGCCATACCTGGCAGGAGAGGGAACCGGTCTACGCAGAGGAAGCCGTCGACGCGGACGGTCCGCCCGGACCGTACAGACCTTCGGTCCGGTCGACCGGCCCGATCGAACGGCATGCGGAGCGCTCCGGCATTGTGGGCGCAGTCGCCGTAGGTGTGCTCGGCGCGTTGTACCGAAATCCGTTCAGTGCGGCCAACGCGGCCATCGTGGCTGCCCCCAAAGCGACCCGCACGACGCGAGAGTTGTTCGCTGCGACCTTGGGTCGACGCCTGCCCGCACACGGCGTCCTGCCCGTTGCAGCTACTGCGTTACGTCACCTCGATCGTGTGGATGCGATCGTGATCGACCCCCGGGTCCTGTACACGGCGAAACTGGATGTCACCCGCGTGTTCGGTGTGGACGACCGTGATCGCACCCGCCTGTGGGAACATACGCGACGCGCCGTCGAGAATGGTGATCTCGAGCCGGGATGGCATCCGGTGCAGTCGATTCCGGGTGTGAAGGGATTTGAGGGCGGGCGCGTGTTGGTCGGCCCTGTCCACGACGGGTACGCGTCGGAGCTCCTTGCCGAAGCGCGGCGGGCCCGAGTCGAGGTGATCTCGGCGGACGATGAGTCGCTGCGCTCTCTGCGCAACGGCTTCGACAGGCTGCAACCATTCTCCGAATCGATGGATCGCACACTGCGAGACGCGGTCGAAGATCTTCGGGAAGACGGACGGACGGTCGCGGTGATTGCCGCGGATGCACCGCACGCGCTGGCTGCGGCCGATGTGGGCATCGGGGTGGCGACAGCGCCCGGCGCGCGTCCCTGGGGTGCACACCTGATCTGTGACGACCTGACCGGGGCATGGCGGGTCCTGCACGCTCTTCCTGCGGCGCGATCGGCGAGTCGGCGCGGGGTGCAGCTTTCATTCGACGCGACCGGGCTCGGGGCACTGTTGATGTTGCCCGGAGTTGCAGGACAGGGGCCGGAGTCGGTGACCGCGTCCGCCGCTGTCGGTCTGTGGATGGGATATTCGGCGGCCCGCACCGTTTTTGCCGAGAGGATGCCCGATCCTCGGCCGGAGCACGAGTGGCACGCGATGCCGGTCGACGAGGTGATTCGCTCGCTTCCCCGTTCCGATTCCCACGAAGGACGGCCGCACGACACGAGCGCACCCGTCCCGGCATTGCTGCGTCGGGTGCCTGCTCGCGCGATCGTTCCCCTTGTTGCCGTCTACGACTTCGCGCACGCATTGCGCGGCGAGTTGGCGGATCCGTTGACTCCGGTGCTCGCCACCTGCGCGGCGGCGAGTGCGGTCCTGGGGTCGCCGGTGGACGCAGTGCTCGTCGGTTCGGTCCTTGCGCTCAACGCGGTCATCTCGGCGTCGCAGCGCCTCCGATCCGAGAGGGCCTTGAAATCACTACTGGTGCAGCAGGATCCGATCGCGCGCCTCCTTCAGGGTGAACAGACCCAAGTCCGGTACATCGAGACGACATCGGCACAGGTCCGTCCCGGTGATGTCATCGAGGTCCGACCAGGCGAGGTGGTGCCCGCGGACGGACGGATCGCCGTGGCCGCCGGCGTCGAGGTCGACGAGTCGTCTCTCACCGGCGAATCGCTACCCGTCACCAAGGACCCCGCCGCCACTCCAGGGGCACCTCTCGCCGAGCGGACCTGCATGATCTATGCGGGCACAACGGTGCTCACGGGGACTGCGGTAGCACATGTGACGGCCATAGGGAGCGCCACCGAGACCCGGCGTGCAACCGCGATGGCGCCGACCGAGATACGCGACGTGGGACTGCAATCCCAATTGAGTGCCTTGACCCGCAAGGCCCTACCGGTCAGTTTCGGAGGTGGCGTCCTGGTCGGGATCATGGGGCTTCTGCGAGGAACCGGGCTTCGGACGGCGGTGGTCAGCGGTGTCTCAGTGGTGGTGGCTGCTGTTCCGGAGGGATTACCGCTGGTCGCAACCCTGGCGCAGACAGCATCGGCTCGTAGGCTCGCGACGTTGTCTGCCCTTGTCCGCACTCCTCGCGCGATCGAGGCGCTCGGCCGTGTCGATGTCGTCTGTTTCGACAAGACCGGCACGCTGAGCGAGAACCGGTTGCGGGTCCGGACGGCCCGGCCGGCTACCGGATGCACACGCGCCCAGTTGCTGAGCTTCGCCGCCCGGACCGGTGTGTCGGACAACGGTGGACCACCCGACCATGCCACCGACGCGGCGATAGTCAGTGCCGCTCTGGCCGATTCGCTCGACGATGGCGGGTCGACGCGCACCGCGCATCTGCCGTTCCGTTCCGGCCGGGCCTATGCTGCCGCATTGGCCGGAAATCATCTCGCGGTGAAGGGCGCGCCGGAAGTGCTGTCGGCCGCGTACACGGACGACCATCAATGGCTCCCCGACCAGGTCGCGAGGATGGCGGAGGATGGACTTCGGGTCATTGCCGTCGGCGATCGTGTCCTCACGGACGAGGATGCCGTCGCGGCCGCCGATAGCCCTGATGTGCTGCAAGCATTGTGCGAGAGCGGGATACGACCGGTCGGGCTGATCGGACTGTCCGACACCCCGCGTCCTGAAGCGCTGGGTCTTCTCCCCGCGCTGAGGGAGCAAGGTATCGGCGTGCGGTTGATCACGGGGGACCATCCGGTCACTGCCGTCGCGATCGCGACGGAATTGGGGTTGGAGGTGACGGCGGATCAGGTGATCAACGGAACGGAGTGGGATTCGCTGTCCCTCGAGGAACAGGAACACGCGGTGCGGAATCGACTCGTGTTCGCGCGGATGACACCCGAGCACAAGGTGCAGGTCGTGCAGACGATCGAGCGCTCCGGTCTGGTGTGTGCCATGGTCGGCGACGGCGCCAACGATGCGGCGGCAATCCGCGCGGCCAGCGTCGGTGTGGGGGTTGCGTCCCACGGCAGCGACCCCGCGCGCGGTGCGGCGGATGTCGTGCTGCTCGACGGGAAGGTCGGAGCGCTGCTCGACGCGCTCGACGAGGGGCGTCAGTTGTGGCAGCGGGTCACCTCGGCGGTGGCCGTGCTACTCGGTGGCAATGCCGGTGAGGTGATGTTCGCGATCATCGGCAGCGCCGTCACCGGGCAGTCGCCGCTCAACGCCCGCCAGTTGCTGCTCGTGAACATGCTCACCGACGCGCTGCCCGCCGCGGCGCTCGCCGTCGGATCGGCGAACGGACGAGCTCCCGGTGCTGACACGACGCGCGGACTCGACCAGGCAGCCTTGCTGAAGGTCGTGGCTGTCCGCGGTGTCACCACCGCGGCGGGCGCCACACTTGCCTGGGCAGTGGCGAGCATGACGGGTACCAGGAAGCGCGCTTCCACTGTTGCTCTGATCGCGCTGGTCTGCAGCCAGCTCGGCCAGACTCTTCTCGATTCGCACAGTCCACTCGTCGTGGCGACAGCGCTCGGATCCCTCGTCGTGCTGGCGCTGATCATCAGTATCCCTGTGGTGAGTGTCGCACTCGGATGTGTGCCCGTGGGTCCTGTCGGCTGGGCGGTGGGTCTCGGATCGGCCGCAGCGGCAACAGCAGCGGCTGCCGTGGCCCCCGCAGTGCTACGACACATGCCCGCGCTCGAGAAGGTGATGGCCACGGCCCCATAGTGGTGGTCTGCATCACATTCTCGCCGTACCCTGGATCCATGAAGCACATCACCACTGGTCCACGCGATTTGACGGTCGATGTGGGGGACATCATCGAACTGCACCTGCCGGAGAACACCTCCCGCGACTACTGCTGGTCGACGACACGGATCGGGAAGGGACTCAACCTGCGCGACATCAGGTTCGTCCCCTCGAACAATCCGTTGCCCGGCGCCACGAGCGAACGAGTGTTCTACCTTCGCGCGAAGCGGTCGGGGACATGGCCGCTGTCGCTGCGGATGCGCCGGCACATGGACCTGTCTGCGGCGCTCGCCGACATGACCGTCACGGTGACCTGAGGCTTCCAACGATGGGGATCGACGCATACGCCCTCATCGATGTCGCACTCGCCGAGGCCGAAGTGGGGCTGTCCGAAGGTGGTATACCGATCGGAGCCGCACTGTTCGACGCCGACGGCACACTGCTCGGGCGGGGACACAACAGACGAGTTCAGGACGACGATCCGACGATCCACGCCGAGACTGCGGCGTTCCGCGAGGCCGGTCGCCGTCGCGATTACAGATCGACGATCATGGTGACGACGCTGTCACCGTGCTGGTACTGCAGCGGCTTGGTGCGCCAGTTCGGCATCGGGTCGGTCATCGTCGGGGAAGCGGTCACGTTCTATGGCGGCCACGACTGGCTCGCCGACCACGGAGTGTCGGTGACCGTGCTCGACGACCCGCGGTGTGTGGCGCTGATGACCCGGTTCATCGACGATTCACCCGAACTGTGGGATGAAGATATCGGCGTCGCACCGTCGTCCGATCACCTACCGTGAACGGGAGGCAACGGGGCTGGGGGAATTGTGTCGTCGGCGAATCGGATTCGTGGATCTGTCTGGATCGGTGTTGCGGGATTCGTTTCGGTCTCCTGTGGCGTATCGAGTGAGCATGTGGGTCTCCTACCCGCCGATCGACTGGTGTTCAGCGTCGGCACCAGCGGCCACGGATGGACGCCTGCCGTGGTCCAGTCGATTCACTCGCCGGTGATCGCGGTCTACGGGGACGGCCGAGTGGTCTACACCGAGAGAACCGAACCCGACACGATGGCGCCGCCGGAATATCTGGTCGTCCAGGCGGATCCGGATGATGTCGCTCGTTTCGCCGACGAACTCGAGGCCCGGCACCTCATCGATCTGGGTACCGATGTCGGAAGTCCTGGCGTGACCGATCAGGCAACGACCACCGTCACCTTGCACGGACGTGGCGACCCCTCGGAATTACGTGTCTACGCGTTCGGTACTCGGTTCGAGCAGGATCTACCGTCGACCGCGCTCGAGAATCGTGATGAACTGCGCGACGCGATCTCGGGCGCCTGGGGATTGGCCGACGGCGAATCCGAGCCCTTCGTACCCGATACCGTGCACATCCATGTTCCGACGGCGGGGACCGCGCCGGACGGTGATGTTCCGTTGTGGCCCGGTCCCGATCCCGCAACGTTCACGATGGGCGACCCTCGAGCGCCCGGGGCGATCACCGGGGACGCCGCAGCCCTCGTCTACGCCGCAGCCCGGGAGAATCCGGACGCGTGGTGGCGCGTCGACGGCGACGTGATGCGGCTGGTTGTCGACCCTGTCCCGTGACAACCACCCGTCGGCAGACCCTGTTGTCAGCGCAGTGCGGCGGGAGCGTCCAGATCGGACGCTGCATAGGTGTCGCACGCGGCGATCTGTCCGGTGTTGTATCCCGCGATGAACCACTTCTGTCGCTGCTCGGACGAGCCATGGGTCCACGCTTCCGGGTTGACGCGGCCGGTCGCGGCGGACTGGATCCGGTCGTCGCCGACCGCAGAGGCGGCCGACAGCGCGTCGCGGATGTCGGTCTCGCTGAGCGTCGTCAGGAACGGCACACCGGTGTCCGGGTCGGGGAGAGTATCCGCGTAGTGCGCCCACACACCGGCGTAGCAATCGGCCTGGAGTTCGGTGCGCACCGCTCCCGACTCGGGGCCGCGGGGATCGGACTGCGCCCGGCCGAGGTCTCCCAGCTGATTCTGCAGGTGATGACCCACCTCGTGCGCGACCACGTACTCCTGGGCCAGCGGTCCTCCGCTCGAACCGAACTGCGTCACGAGTTGCTGGAAGAAGCTGGTGTCGAAATACGCGGTCCGATCCGCAGGGCAGTAGAACGGGCCGATGTCGCTGGTGGCGTTACCGCACCCCGTGGACGTCGACGAGACAAAGACGTCGACGCCGGGCTGCACGTACGCCACGCCGGTCTGCGCAGCGAGCTGCTGCTCCCACACCGTGTCGAGCGAACCGACCGTGTAGAGCACACGGCAGTCGACATCGGCGTTGGCTTCCGCGCCGGTCGCGCACTGCTCGAGCCCTCCGGTGCCTGCCTGCTCGGAGGCATCGGGCACTCCCGACCCGAGCAGTGACGACGGATCCCCGCCGAACAGAAGGACGAGGATCAGCACGACGATGCCACCGGCGCCGCCTCCCAGCGCGATCTTGCCGCCTCGGCCACCCCCTCCGGTGCGGACCCGATTCGGGTCCATCCGCGCGCCCTCGTTGAACGTCATCGCATCCGCCTTGTCCTCGAGCCACTGAGCCGCACAAGTCTGGCACGGCCGATTCGGCACGTGTGTGCTCGGCCGGTTCGTGTCTTTCGTAGGATTGCAGCGACGACCCCCGTCGATGATCGTTTCGAAAGGAATTCCGTGCTGCGCACCCATCTCGCCGGCTCGTTGCGAGCCGAGCACGCCGAGCAGACCGTCACCCTCACCGGTTGGGTTGCCCGGCGCCGCGACCACGGCGGGGTCATCTTCATCGACCTGCGCGATGCCTCCGGCGTGTCCCAGGTGGTGTTCCGTGACGCAGAGGTGCTCGAGCAGGCGCACAAGCTGCGCGCCGAATACTGCGTGAAGGTGACCGGAGTCGTCGAGATCCGGCCTGAAGGCAACCAGAACTTCGAGATCCCGACGGGTGCGGTGGAGGTCAACGCCACCGAGCTCGAGGTGCTGGGAGAGGCGGCGCCACTGCCGTTCCAGCTCGACGACCAGGCCGGCGAAGAGGCCCGCCTCAAGTACCGATACCTGGACCTGCGCAGGGAAGGGCCGGGCAAGGCCATCCGCCTGCGCAGCAAGGTCAACGCTGCTGCCCGCTCGGTGCTCGCACATCACGAGTTCGTCGAAGTCGAAACCCCGACACTGACCCGCTCGACCCCCGAGGGTGCCCGCGACTTCCTGGTGCCGGCGCGTCTGCAGCCCGGCAACTTCTACGCTCTGCCGCAGTCACCTCAGCTGTTCAAGCAGCTGCTCATGGTCGGCGGCATCGAGCGGTACTACCAGATCGCGCGCTGCTACCGCGACGAGGACTTCCGTGCCGACCGGCAGCCGGAATTCACCCAGCTCGACATCGAGATGGCGTTCGTGAACCAGGACGACGTGATCCTGCTCGCGGAAGAGGTGCTGCACGCGCTGTGGCGTCTCGTCGGATACGAGCTCGACACCCCGATCCCGCGCATGACCTATGCCGATGCCATGCGGCGTTTCGGTAGCGACAAGCCCGACCTGCGCTTCGGCATCGAGCTCGTCGAATGCAAGGAGTTCTTCAAGGACACCACCTTCCGGGTCTTCCAGTCCGAGTACGTCGGCGCCGTTGTCATGCCGGGTGGCGCCTCGCAGCCGCGTCGTCAGCTGGACGCGTGGCAGGAATGGGCCAAGCAGCGCGGCGCCAAGGGCCTCGCGTACGTCCTGGTGGGCGAGGACGGCGAGTTGGCGGGGCCGGTCGCGAAGAACCTCACCGACACCGAGCGGGCCGGACTGGCCGCGCATGTGGGTGCCGCGCCCGGCGACTGCATCTTCTTCGCCGCCGGCGCTACGAAGCCGATGCGTGCCCTGCTGGGCGCAGCGCGCGGCGAGATTGCCCGGAAGCTCGACCTCATCGACCCGAACGCGTGGGCGTTCGTGTGGGTCGTCGACGCCCCGCTGTTCGAGCCGGCGTCCGATGCGACCGCGTCCGGTGATGTCGCTCTCGGTTCGTCCGCGTGGACGGCGGTGCACCACGCGTTCACCTCACCCAAGCCGGAGTTCCTCGACACGTTCGATACAGATCCGGGCTCGGCCCTGGCCTACGCGTACGACATCGTCTGCAACGGCAACGAGATCGGCGGCGGCTCGATCCGTATCCATCGGCCCGACATCCAGGAACGCGTGTTCAAGGTGATGGGAATCTCCGAGGATGAAGCGAACGAGAAGTTCGGGTTCCTGCTCGACGCATTCAAGTACGGTGCGCCGCCGCACGGCGGCATTGCCTTCGGCTGGGACCGGATCACCGCACTGCTCGCCGGTGTGGACTCGATCCGCGAGGTCATCGCGTTCCCCAAGTCAGGTGGGGGAGTCGACCCGCTCACCGATGCGCCCGGCCCGATCAGTGAGGCGCAGCGTAAGGAGTCCGGTATGGACTTCGAGCCCGAGGCCGAGGACGTGAAGGACGCGGCGCCCGCCGCACAGTAGGTTCGCCGACTGCCTGCGGTGAGGTTCACCGCCTGACAGCGGACAGCCGCGGAAGTCTTGCCCACACCGACGGGGCGCGTTCATCTCTGTGAGCGCGCCCCGCTCGTCGTCCTGAGGCGCGGATTTCGGGTGTAACGGAACAGGTTGATATACCGAATCGGTGGCTAGGCGGTTTTCGCCTATGACAAGGCCTCCTCGGTTCACCCTTCCGAGAAGAACTTTCGAGGAGGCTGCGACACTCGGGTGCGGATTGTCCGTTTCGGTGAAATGCGTCGGTGATCAGGCGCGACCCGGTCCGCCGGGGCGATTCGCAGTCGCTGATTCGGTTGAAATGGACCTTCGTCCCGAGTCCGTGGGGAATTCCGCACGCCCTGTCGGTGACCGCAACGATGTAGATTGTTCGGTGATGACCGCAACATTGGCAGACCCCGTTTCGGAGGTAGTGCAGGCAGCGGAGACGCTGCTCACTCGTCGCACCGGCGCCCCGGTTACGCTCGCGGATCCTGTGGACCTCGGCGGCAGCGGCCGCTCGGTGGTTCTTCGCGTACGAGTTGCTGCGAACCCCTTCTCGCTGCCGCGCACCCTCGTCCTGAAGCAGGTGCCGCCCGCCCGTGGCGCCGGTCAAGTCGACCTCCGTGGCGCCGCAGCCGACGAAGAGGTTGCCTTCCTCCGTGAAGCCGTGTCGTACCAGTTCGCGACTGCGCTCGCCAAGGACCATCGGCCCGGGGCGGAGCTGCTCGCCTATGACTTCGAGACCCGACTGCTGGTGCTCAGCGACCTCGGTGACGCCACCCCGTTGGCGACATTGCTGCGCAGCGGCGACACCGACACCGTCGGAAACACGCTCATGGCGCTCGCGCAGGCTCTCGGTCGTATGCATGCCGCGACCGTCGGCCGGGAAGAAGACTTCTCGGCGTTACTCCGGCGGGCCGGTGTCGTGTCCGTCAGTGATGCCGTGGCCGAACAGGCCGTCGACGCGGTCCAGGGTGTGCCCGAACTGCTGGCAACCGACTTCGGGCTCACCGTTCCCCCGTCGGTACTCGACCGTGCGGAACGGGCCGCGAAATTGTTCACCGGTGGGCGCTTCCGTGCATTCAGCCCTTCGGATCTGTGCCCCGACAACATCGTCGTCGGCGACGACGGGGTGCAGTTCCTCGATTACGAATGGGGTGGATTCCGCGACGCGACGCTCGACATCGCGTACGCGCTGACCTCGTTCCCGCTGTGTCTGTGTGCAGCACCGCTGACCTCCGAGCGGGTGCAGGCCATGGCCGATGCCTGGCGCGCCGAAGTGGTGGGCATGTGGCCCCAACTCGCCTACGACGAAGTGCTCGCCGAGCGTCTCCTCGATGCCCAGCTCGCCTGTGTCTGGTTGAGTACCCACCTGTTCCTGCCCGAGGATCATGCCCGCATCGCATCTGTGCGCGCCCACGAACTGTCTGTGGCGCGACTCCCGGCATTGAGCTCGCGGTGGTCGCTGCTGGCGGATTTCGCGACCGACACCGGGCACGACGATGTGGCAGGACATGCGCGCGCCGTCCTCGAACGCCTGGACCAGCGCGTCGCGGACTGAGGGCCCCGGTCCTGCTTCGCCCCGGTGCTAGATCGGCGGAGCGGGATCGACCCGCGCGCTGTCTGCCGCGACCCGTAGACCGGCGGCTCGTGTCACCCCGGTGCGCGGGTCGGTGCGGTCATGCAGATGGAACCAGTCCATCTGGACCGCTTCGGGTGCGACATCGAGAACGCCGTAGCCGTGTGAGTCGAGTTCGACGTACTTGATGTGGTGATTGGTGGCCCGAATCGTAGATTCGAGGGCAGGGCTGACCGTTCGTGGAGGGACTCCGAGCAGTTCGTCGATGTTCGACGAGGTCACGGAGGGCACCACGAACTCGGTCGCGACCGTGCCTGCCGCCGGGTATGCGGCAGCATCCGCAGGGACGTCCGCAGCCCACGACGTGTGGATGTCGCCGGTGAGAAACACGACATTGCGGCGACCCGCCGAGGAGATCGAGTCGAGCAGTCGTCGACGGTCGGTGGGGTAGCCGTCCCACTGGTCGGTGTTGTAGGGCACACCGCCCGACGGCACACCGAGAAGCTCGGTCAGTGCGCCTGTCGTGTGCGGGTCCAGGGGCGGGAGCAGCACCGGTGCGATCATCACCGAGTTGCCCACCAGCTGCCACTGTGTCTGCGAGCTCGCCAGCCCCGCGGTCAACCATGCCATCTGTTCCGGCCCGGTGATCGTGCGAGCGTCGTCGTCGACGGTGCGCCACCCCGCTCCGGCGCCGACCTGCCGGCTCCGGTAGCTGCGCAGATCGAGCATGGACAGTTCGGCGAGGTCCCCGAACTGGAGTCGCCGGTAGAGGCGGGTGCCGTCCATACGGACCGGCATCCACTCCGAGTAGGCCCGGACCGAGGCGGCCTTGCGCGCGACCCAGTCACCCTCGGTCGCCGGGTCGTGATTTTCCGCACCGCCGGCGTACGCGTCGTTGGCCGATTCGTGGTCGTCCCACACCACGATCCACGGCGCCGTCGCGTGGAGGGCCTGCAGGTCGGTGTCGGTCTTGTACTGCCCGTGCCGGATCCGGTAGTCGGACAGGGTTACGATCTCGTGTGCCGGCGCATGGGTCCGGGTGCCGGTTCCGGAGACAGGAAACGTGCCCGCCGCGTATTCGTACAGGTAATCGCCGAGATGCAGAATCCCGACGAGGTCGTCGCGGGCCGCGAGATGCCGATAGGCACCGAAGTAGCCGCCCTCCCAGTTCGAGCACGACACCACGCCGAAGCGTAGGTGATCCGTCGGTGCGCCCGGGGCAGGCGCGGTGCGGGTACGCCCCGTCGGTGACACGACATCTCCGACGACGAAGCGATAGTGATACTCGGTCGCGGGTGTGAGTCCGGTCGCGTCGAATTTGACGGTGTGATCCGATGCGGCGGAGGCGGTGACCTCCCCGGACGCGAAGATCGTCCCGAATGATGCGTCGTGGGCGAGTTCCCAGCGCACCCTCGTGTCGGAACCGAGTCCCGAACCAGGTGCCGCCTCGGGGGACGGGGACACCCGCGTCCACAGGATGACCGCGTCCGGAAGCGGATCTCCGGAAGCGACGCCGTGGCGGAACATCGCCGATGACGCCGATGCCGTACTCCTTGTAGTGATGAGTGCGGCGGCGCCGGCGACACCGACGCCGGAGCGCAGCAATGTGCGGCGGGACATCTGTGTCGAGATCACGCACCGATCCGAACACAATTCTGGACGGGTGTTCGACGAACGAGCAGGATACCCACCGAGATTTCACCGAGCGTTCGCCTTCCCGGTCCCGTTTTCGAGCGAACGGCACTCGTATTCGATCCGACAAGATCGACGGCATATTCGCCGGAAAGGTAGGGGCGCTTGTAGCGTCGACGGGGTGAGTGATCTTTTCGGTGCGAACGACCCGTCGGCCGAACCGGACGCCCTGTTCGAAGCGTCGCCCGAACCCGACCCGGAACCGGCGATCCGTCGTGCCCCGACCGGGTCGCCCGGGCCGAACGCACCGCTTGCGGCCCGGATGCGCCCGGCGTACCTCGACGAGGTCCTCGGTCAGCAGCACTTGCTCGAACCGGGCGCGCCCCTGCGGCGACTCGTCGAAGGCTCCGGTGCAGCCTCCGTCGTCCTGTACGGACCTCCGGGCACCGGCAAGACAACCCTCGCGTCGCTCATCTCTGGTGCCACCGGCCGACGCTTCGAAGCGTTGTCCGCGTTGTCCGCAGGCGTGAAGGACGTGCGTGCCGTCATCGACCTCGCGCGTCGTCGGCTCACCCAGGGCGAGCAGACCGTGTTGTTCATCGACGAGGTCCACCGCTTCTCCAAGACCCAGCAGGACGCGCTGCTCGCGGCGGTCGAGAACCGGATCGTGCTGTTGGTCGCGGCGACGACCGAGAATCCGTCGTTCTCCGTCGTCGCACCGCTGCTGTCGAGGTCGCTGGTGCTGCAACTACAGCCCCTCGGCCCGGACGACATACGTGTATTGCTCGATCGAGCTCGCACGGATCCGCGCGGGCTCGGCGGGACGGTCGCGATCACCGAGGAGGCGCTCGATCACCTCGTGAGACTCGCCGGCGGCGATGCCCGCCGCGCACTGACCGCACTGGAGGCCTCGTCGGAAACCGCTCTGGATCGCGCCGGCGACACCGAGGCTGTCATCGATCTGCGGACCGTCGAGTCCAGCATCGACAAGGCCGCGGTCCGGTACGACCGCGACGGTGACCAGCACTACGACGTCGCCAGTGCCTTCATCAAGTCGTTGCGAGGCTCCGACGTCGATGCTGCATTGCACTACCTCGCACGGATGATCGTGGCAGGGGAGGACCCGAGGTTCATCGCCCGGCGCCTGATGATCCAGGCCAGCGAGGAAGTCGGCATGGCAGATCCCACCGCGCTCCAGACCGCGGTCGCCGCGGCGCAAGTGGTGCAACAGGTCGGCATGCCCGAAGCGCAGCTCGCCCTCGCGCAGGCCACCATCCACATCGCGACCGCGCCGAAATCCGGGTCGGTGACCGCCGCGCTCTTCGCCGCGATCGGGGATGTGAAGGCCGGTAGAGCGGGGCCGGTCCCGAGTCACTTGCGCGACGGCCATTACCAGGGTGCGCAGAAACTGGGCAATGCCATCGGCTACCGATACCCGCACGACCACCCGGACGGTGTGCTTGCGCAGCAGTACCCGCCGGACGAACTGGCGGGTGTCGATTACTACGAGCCGACAGGTCGCGGCGTCGAGCGTGAGTTGTCGTCGCGGGTGCCGAAGCTGCGCCGCATCGTGCGGGGGGCGAGGTAGCTGCCGTGGTCGTGATAATCCACTCGCAACGGCGCGATAAGCTGAAATACGGCCGATTGACCTGATCGACCGCCCCTAGCCGGGCAGCTCCGCCACCGTCAGACCACAAAGGACCATCGACGTGCAGACCCACGAGATCCGCAGGCGCTTTCTCGACCACTTCGTGAAGGCAGGCCATACCGAAGTGCCGAGCGCCTCGCTGATCCTGGCCGATCCGAACCTGCTGTTCGTCAATGCAGGCATGGTCCCGTTCGTACCGTTCTTCCTCGGTCAGCAGACTCCGCCCTACTCTCGGGCGACCTCGGTGCAGAAGTGTGTGCGCACCCTCGACATCGAAGAAGTGGGCATCACGACCCGCCACAACACGTTCTTCCAGATGGCGGGTAACTTCTCGTTCGGCGACTACTTCAAGGAAGAAGCGATCACGCACGCGTGGTCGCTGCTCACCGGCTCCGTCGACGACGGCGGATACGGGATCGATCCCGAAAAGCTGTGGGCAACGGTCTACCTCGATGACGACGAGGCGTACTCGATCTGGCGCGACAAGGTCGGTCTCCCTGCCGAGCGGATCCAACGCCGCGGCATGAAGGACAACTACTGGTCGATGGGCATCCCCGGCCCGTGCGGTCCGTGCTCGGAGATCTTCTACGACCGCGGCCCCGACTACGGGGTCGAAGGCGGCCCGGAGGCCGACGAGGACCGCTACATCGAGATCTGGAATCTCGTGTTCATGCAGAACGAACGCGGCGAGGGGGGCGCCAAAGAGAACTATCCCGTCCTCGGCCCGCTGCCGAAGAAGAACATCGACACCGGCATGGGTGTCGAGCGGGTCGCGTTCCTGCTGCAGGGCGTCGAGAACGTCTACGAGACGGATCTGCTGCGCCCGGTCATCGACAAAGCCGAGGAACTGACCGGCAGCCGCTACGGCGCCGACCACAGCTCCGACGTGCGCTTCCGCGTGATTGCCGACCATGCGCGTACCGCGGCGATGCTCATCGTCGACGGCGTCAACCCCGGCAACGACGGCCGCGGCTACGTCCTGCGCCGCCTACTGCGCCGCATCGTGCGGTCGGCTCGACTGCTCGGCGCCGACCAGCCCGTCATGGCCGAATTCATGATCGTTGTCCGCGACACGATGGCTCCGTCGTACCCCGAGCTCGCGACGGACTTCTCGCGCATCGAGACCGTGGCAGTGGGTGAGGAGACTGCGTTCCTCAAGACCCTCGGCACCGGCAGCAAACTGTTCGAAGGTGCTGTCGAGTCGGCGAAGGCACAGGGCAAGTCAGTGCTCGGCGGTACCGAGGCGTTCGCACTGCACGACACCTACGGATTCCCGATCGATCTGACCCTCGAGATGGCGTCCGAGGCGGGGCTGTCCGTCGACGAAGAGGGCTTCCGTTCCCTCATGGCCGAACAGCGTCAGCGCGCGAAGGACGACGCTCGGGCCCGCAAGCACGCGCACGCCGACCTCACGGTCTACAAAGAACTGCTGGACCGCGGCCCCACCGAGTTCACCGGATTCACCGAACTTGTGACAGAGGCCCATGTCCTCGCGGTGATCACCGGCGGTGAACGCCTGCACACCGCGACAGCCGGACAGGAGGTCGAGCTGATCCTCGACCGCAGCCCGCTGTACGCGGAGGCCGGCGGCCAGATCGCCGACATCGGTGTGATCACCGGTCCGGGTCTGAAGATCAAGGTCGACGACGTACAGAAGATTGCAAAGCAGCTGTGGACCCACAAGGTCACTGTCATCGAGGGGCAGGTCACCGAAGGCGACGCTGTGCTCGTGCAGGTCGATCCGGAATGGCGTAAGGGCGCGACGCAGGGACACTCGGGCACCCACCTGGTGCACGCCGCACTGAGGGAGGTCCTCGGGCCGAACGCCGTGCAGGCAGGCTCGCTCAACAAGCCCGGCTACCTGCGCTTCGACTTCTCGTGGCCCGGTGCGCTCTCGGAGCAGCAGAAGCGGGACATCGAATCCGTCACCAACGAAGCCGTCGCCGCGAACTACCCGGTGAACACCTTCGTCACGGACCTGGACAACGCCAAGAAGATGGGCGCGATGGCGCTGTTCGGTGAGAACTACGGCGACGAAGTGCGTGTCGTGGAGATGGGCGGGCCGTTCTCGATGGAACTGTGCGGTGGCACGCATGTGCAGCACTCGTCGCACGTCGGGACCGTCACACTGCTCGGTGAACAGTCCGTCGGCTCGGGAGTGCGCCGCGTGGAGGCCTACGTGGGCCTCGATTCCTACCGGCACCTGGCCAAGGAGCGTGCTCTGCTCGCAGGTCTGTCGTCGACGCTGAAGGTGCCGTCGGACGAGGTGCCCGGACGTGTCGAGTCACTCCTCGAGCGGCTCAAGGTCGCCGAGAAGGAACTCGAGAAGACCCGCGCCGCGAATGTCGCTGCCGCTGCCGGTTCCTTCGCCGACAAGGCCGAGCGCATCGGCGATGTCCTGGTGGTCGCGGGCCGGGCACCCGAAGGACTATCCGGTAATGCACTGCGCACTCTGGCGTCCGACGTCCGAGGACGTCTCGGCAGCGAACCTGCCGTCGTGCTGCTGCTCGGCACCGCCGACGGCAAGGTGCCGTTCGTCGTGGCGACCAGCGACGCCGCACGGGCCAAGGGCATCAAAGCAGGAGACCTGGTGTCGAGCTTCGGCCCGGCGATCGGTGGTCGCGGCGGTGGCAAGCCCGACATGGCGCAGGGACAAGGCTCGGACGCCTCGGGTATCGATGCGGCGCTCGACGCGTTCCGCGGTCGGCTGCGCGAGCTGGCCGGCTGATCGTGGCGGAGCTTCCCGGCCCTGATCGTCCCGGTTCGGATGATCCGGGCCGGGGTCGTCGTATCGGCATCGACGTCGGCAGTGTGCGGATCGGGGTGGCGTCCTGCGACCCCGACTGCATCCTCGCTACCCCGGTCGAGACTGTGCCGCGGTCCAAGGAACGTGGCCCCGACGCGCCCGATATCCGGCGCATTGTCCAGATTGTTATGGAATACGAGGCGGTTGAGGTTATCGTCGGGCTGCCGCAGACCCTGCGCGGCGAGCCGGGGAAGGCCGCGAAGCTGGCGAGCGAATTCGCGCGCCGACTTCGCCGGCAGATTCCCGAGGTTCCCGTTCGGATGGCCGACGAACGCTTCACGACGGTCACTGCGGCGCGTGCGCTTCGCGACAGCGGAGTCAGCGCGCGCGGTGCGCGGCCCGTGATAGACCAGGCCGCGGCCGTCGCCATCTTGCAAGGTTGGTTGGACGAGCGGAGTGCAGCAGTGAACGTGGCAGACGGGGACCAGGGGAGCGGCCGGTGAGCCGGGACGGACGGTACGGCGACGACACTCCCGATGCTCGGCAGGGCGGTATGTTCAGCGACCCCTATGCCGGTAGCTACGACACCGCAGGTCGCTACACCCCGCCCACTCCGCCCGCGGCGCCGCGGCGCGACGACCCCGGCCGGACTCCACCCGCAGGTGGTCGGCATTCGGACGACGACCCCACCAACGTCCTGCATTTCGAGGAGGGCGTGTTCGACGGCCCCCCGCCACAGCAGGAAGCGCGGTTCGGGGACGAACCCCGACGGTCCCGTCGCGACGACGAATACGTCGGTGGCTACTCGTATGCCCAACGTCGAGAAGACGACTACGCCGACGATCACTACGCAGATGATCACTACGACGGTGCAGACTACGACGAGCCCGGTGTGTTCGATCGGACCGAGACCATTGCAGCGATCCCCGGCGACGAAGCGGACGCCGAGTCGTGGAACGACGACGATCGCGCAGCCCCGACCGCCGTGGGCGCTACAGCCGTGCAGCGATCAGAGAACACCGCATCGGCACGGCGCCGTAAGCGCGGCAAGGCCGTCGGCTCCCTGGCGGCCGTGCTGCTTCTCATCGTGGTGGTGGGTGGCGGCTACTTCGCCTACAACCGTTTCCTGGGGCCGGGACTGCCGCCCGATTTCGCCGGCCCTCCCGGACCGGTCGCCATCGTGCAGGTCAATGCGGGCGAAACCGCCACCGAGATCAGCAGCGAGGTCGCAGACAAGGGCGTGACTGCCAGCGCCGACGCGTTCTACAACGCCGCGGTGCAGAATCCCGGAATGAACGCCGTGCACCCCGGTTTCTATGCGATCCCCACCAACATCTCCGGTGTCGACGCGGTTACCACATTCGTCGACCCGGAGAGCCGGGTGGGCGCGCTCGTCATCTCGGAAGGTCGTCAGCTCCACGACATTCGCGATGTCAACACCGGCGCGGTCCGCAAGGGCATCTACACGCTCATCGCGGAAGCAAGCTGCTACGACGATGCCGGTGCCGCGCAGTGCTTGACCTACGAGGAGCTCGTTGCAGCAGGGGCGAACATCGATCTGGATGCGCTCGGGGTCCCGGTATGGGCGCGCGACGCCGTCTTGCAGGTCCCGGATCGAGAGCGTCAGCTCGAGGGACTCATCGCGGCGGGTAGCTGGGACTTCGACCCCTCGGCCGAGCCCGCCGAAGTGCTGCGCACACTCGTGACCGGCAGCGCTGCTCGATACGACGAGACGGGAATCGCAGCTGCCGCACCGACAGTGGGACTGACACCGTACGAGATGCTCGTTGCCGCATCCCTGGTCGAGCGTGAAGCCATGCCGGACGATTTCGCGCGGGTCGCACGCGTGATCCTGAACCGACTCGATATCGACCAGATGTTGCAGTTCGACTCGACGGTCAACTACGCGCTCGACGAGACCGAACTCGCGACCACCGACGCAGACCGCGCGCGCGTGACCCCGTGGAACACGTACGCGAGCGTCGGCCTGCCCGCCACTCCGATCTCGTCACCGAGCATCGGTGCCCTGCAGGCAGTGGAGAACCCGGAACCGGGAGCATGGACATACTTCGTGACGATCGACGACCAGGGCACCACCCTGTTCGCCGACACCTACGACGAACATCTCGTCAACACTCAACTGGCTCTCGAAAGCGGAATCCTCGACAGTGGTAGATGACAGCACGCACATGCCCCGCAAGGCCGCGGTGCTCGGCAGCCCGATCGGGCATTCGAAATCCCCACTGCTGCATCTCGCCGCGTATCGGGCACTCGGACTGACCGACTGGACCTACGAGCGCATCGAATGCACGGGGGAGCAGCTACCGGGTTTCGTGTCCGGTCTCGGCGACGAGTGGGTCGGACTGTCCGTCACGATGCCCGGCAAGTTCGCCGCGCTCGAGTGTGCGACCGAACGCACCGAGCGGGCGGTCGCGATCGGCTCGGCGAACACCCTCGTCCGTATCGCCGGCGGCTGGCGCGCCGACTGCACCGACATCGACGGTGTCAGCGGTGCGCTGGGCACCATCGGCGTGACCGATCTGACGGGGCGGCCCGCGGTCGTCGTCGGCAACGGCGGCACCTCCCGTCCCGCGATCGTCGGCCTGGCCGACCTCGGCGTCCGCGAGGTGACCATCGTGGCGCGCTCGGAGCAGCGGGCGGCCGAAACCTTCGACTGTGCCGAGGCCGTGGGGGTCGCACCGCGGTGGGTGTCGTTCGACGATCCGGCTCTGGGCGAGGTGTGTGCAGCATCCGGAGCGTTGGTCTCGACGGTGCCCGCTGCCGCGGCAGCGTCGTATGCCGACGCGCTGGCGAAGGCACCGTTCATTCTCGACGCGATCTACGACCCGTGGCCGACTCCGCTGGGTGCGGCCGCACGCGCACGTGGCAGCGTCGTCGTGTCGGGCTTGACGATGTTGCTGCATCAGGCGTTCGGTCAGGTGGAACAGTTCACGGGCCGTCCCGCGCCGAGGGCCGCGATGGCTGCGGCCGTCGGTCTCGGCCGGCGAATCGAGAAATTCTCGGGCTGATCGTCGAAGCGGCTGTCGAATCCGGCATCTACCGTTCGTGTAGTAGATGAGAGGCCGGGAACTGCCGGCCACGCCCGAAGGGAACACGACATGGCCCAGTACCTGCTCAGCATCTACCAACCGGACGGAGAACCGCCGGCACCCGAGTTCCTCGAACCGATCATGCGTGCGGTCGAGGCATTCGGCGCCGAACTCCGAGAGTCGGGCGCGTGGGTGTTCTCCGGTGGGCTGCACCCGCCGAGCAGCGCCACGGTCGTCTCGGCGAAGGACGGCGAGGTCCTGACCACCGACGGCCCGTATCTCGAAGGCAAGGAACATCTCGGGGGATTCAACGTCATCGAGGCACCCGACCTCGACGCGGCACTCGACTGGGGACGCACACTCGCGAAGGCGACGACCCTGCCGATCGAAGTGCGCCCCCTCCAGTGGGGCTCGTGCAGCTGACATGAGCGAGGCCCCCGCATCGCGGATCGAGCTGATCTTCCGTGAGGAATACGGACGGGCCGTGGCGGTCCTCACCCGTGTCCTCGGCGACATCGACGCCGCCGAGGACGCGGTGCAGGACGCCTTCACCGTCGCCGCAGATCGATGGCCCGGCGACGGCATACCTCCGAGTCCCGCCGGCTGGATCATCACGACCGCGCGGCGACGCGCACTCGACCGCGCGCGGCGCGAGAGGACCCGCGCGTCCAGGCAGGCGGAAGCCGAACTCCTGCGACCCGGCGATGAACAGGCCCCGATCGAACCGACCGACACGCTCGACGACCGACTGCGCCTGATCTTCACGTGCTGCCACCCGGCACTCGCCCCCGCCGCGCGGGTCGCGCTGACACTGCGATTGCTGGGCGGCCTCACCACCGGGCAGATCGCCCACGCCTTCCTTGTACCCGAACCGACGATGGCCCAACGAATCACGCGCGCCAAGAACAAGATCCGCGACGCGCGAATACCGTTCCGGAACCCGGACGTACACGAGCTGCCCGAACGGCTGACCGCGGTGCATGCCGTGCTGTATCTGATCTACACCGAAGGACACACGTCGAGCACGGGCAGTGATCTCGTCGCCGTCGACCTGTGTGCCGAAGCCACCCGTCTGGCCCGGATACTGACCGAGCTGATGCCCGACGATCCGGAGACGACGGGCCTGCTCGCAGTGATGCTGCTCGGTGAATCCCGCCGTCCCGCACGGACGTCGGACGACGGTGAACTTGTGCTCCTCGCAGATCAGGACCGGTCGTTGTGGGACCGCGCGCTCGTCGAGGAGGGACAGACCCTCGTCCGCCGTTGCCTGCGGTGGAACACGCCGGGCCCCTACCAGATCCAGGCGGCCATCGCGGCCGTGCACTCGGATGCACGCACCGCTGCCGACACCGACTGGTATCAGATCGTGCAGCTCTACGATCAGCTGTATCGGGTCGCGCCCACACCTGTCGTCGCACTGCACCGCGCGGTTGCGGTTGCGGAGGTGGACGGTCCGGCAGTCGCCTTGGGGATCGTCGACACGCTCGCGCTCGACCGCTACCACGTGGCCCACGCCGTGCGCGCCGATCTGCTGCGACGTCTGGGCCGCACCACGGAGGCCGTGGCCGAGTACATCATCGCGGCCGAACAGACCGGAAACGACGTCGAACGACAGTTCTTGCTGCGCCGCCGCGATGAGCTCAGCTCGCCGTAGCGGCGGGGTCCTCCTCCTCCTCCTTCTGCCATGGCCACCGGCCTTCGATCTCGAGCTGGAGCGACCAGCTGAGAAAGGTCCTGATGAGGACGATGATCGCGAGCACCCCGACCGAAGTGAACGTGGGAGTGACCGCGACGGTCTTGATGATGTCGGCCGCGACCAGGAACTCGAGTCCGAGCAGGATGGAGCGCCCGAGATTTCGTCGATAGGGCTCGTAGATCTTCGCGCCGCTCCTGCGCCGCCACGAATCCAACGCGATCCAGGTGGACACGGCCGCGCCGAGAACGATGCATGCGACACCGACGACATCGATCGCGGAACCCACGTGCTCGAGAAGTTCTGCCACCTGCATCAGTGAAACTCCCTCCCACCCGGGACAACCGACCTGCTCATGCTTGCACGCCGAGTTGTCCACAGGAGGCGCATCGATCCACAGATTCGGCGATTCCGGGGCCGGCGGCGCCAACGGTCGGCGCGAACGACCCATGCTGCGACTGTGATCCCCGCAGTTGTGATCCCCATGATGATGGCGCTCCTCGGAGCGGTGGCCGGCGTGCGTGTGCGGAAGCTCACGGCGCGACTGTCCGGAGCGGAACCGTGGCGCGGCGCATGCGAGGCCGCGTGCGCAGCCGGCGGCGTCCTCGCAACCACGGCGACGTGGCCCGCGACGGCAGCGCTCGCTCTGTTGATGTGGTGGTGCGTGTGCTGCAGCGGGGTAGACGTGATGGTGCAACGGCTTCCCAACGTGCTCACCCTCGGCGGGGGACTGGCGGTCGTGACGATCGGGGCCTGTGCGGGACACGGTCGCGCGGCTGCGGTCGGCGCGGCCCTGCTGACCGCGGTGATGCTCACCGCACATCTGCTCTTCCCGCGTTCGCTGGGTGCCGGCGACGTGAAACTCGCGATCGGACTGGGCGGCGCCGCGGGTGTCGCCGGAGCACAGGCCTGGATGATCGCGCTGTTTCTCCCGCCGCTGCTGACCGCCGTCGTCGGGTCGCTTGTGCTGCTGTGCCGGCGTATCGGACGGGTCTCGTCGGGTGAGCGATCGTCCGGGTCGACGGTGGTGCCACACGGTCCGTCGATGTGTGTCGCGACGGTGCTCGCGGTGCTGGCCGCCGGTTGATCAGGGTGGCGTCACAACTCACCCGGGGACCATGGAAGGATGGACGCGTGCTGCGCTGGATAACTGCCGGAGAATCCCATGGTCCCGCCCTCGTTGCGATGCTCGAGGGCATGGTTGCTGGTGTCGAGGTGACGTCGAACGACATCTCGGAGCAGCTCGCCCGCCGGCGACTCGGCTACGGACGCGGCGCGCGCATGAAGTTCGAGGCCGACAAGGTCACCATCATCGGCGGCGTGCGCCACGGACTCACCCTCGGTGGTCCCGTCGCCATCGAGGTCGGCAACACCGAATGGCCCAAGTGGGAAACCATCATGGCTGCCGACCCGGTCGACCCCGAACTGCTCGCCGGGCAGGCGCGCAACGCGCCGCTGACCCGCCCTCGGCCCGGTCACGCCGACTACTCGGGCATGCTCAAGTACGGATTCGACGACGCACGCCCGGTGCTCGAACGCGCCAGCGCCCGCGAGACCGCGGCCCGCGTCGCCGCAGGCACCGTCGCCCGCAACTTCCTGCGCCAGGTGTTCGGCGCCGAGGTCGTCTCCCACGTCATCTCCATCGGTGCCTCCGATCCGTACGTCGGCCCGGAGCCATCCGCTGCAGACCTCGACGCGATCGATGCGAGCCCCGTTCGCGCCTTCGACAAGACCGCCGAAGAATCGATGATCGACGAGATCGAAGCCGCCAAGCGCGACGGTGACACCCTCGGCGGTGTCGTCGAGGTCGTTGTGCACGGACTGCCGGTGGGCCTCGGTTCGTTCGTCAGTGGCGCCGAACGCCTCGATTCGCGGCTCGCCGCGGCGCTGATGGGAATTCAAGCCATCAAGGGTGTCGAGGTCGGCGACGGATTCGAGACCGCACGTCGTCGCGGCAGCGCCGCCCATGACGAGATGGTGCCCGGACCGGACGGGGTGGTCCGGTCGACCAACCGCGCCGGTGGTCTGGAAGGCGGTATGACCAACGGTGAGGCGCTGCGTGTGCGCGCGGCTATGAAGCCGATCTCGACGGTGCCACGCGCCTTGTCCACCATCGACATGAGCACCGGCGAAGAGGCCGTCGCGATCCATCAGCGCTCCGACGTGTGCGCGGTGCCCGCCGCGGGTGTGGTGGCCGAAGCGATGGTCGCGCTCGTCGTCGCGCAGGCGGCCCTCGAGAAATTCGGTGGCGACTCGCTGGCCGAGACGGCGAGCAACGCCGACCATTACGTGAAGGGGATCGCGGCGCGTCCGCCGCGGTGACATCGTGGCACCGCGCGCAGTCCTGATCGGGCCACCCGGGGCCGGAAAGTCCACCATCGGGCGACGGGTGGCCCAGGCACTCGAGGTGCCGTTGCTCGACACCGACGCCGAGATCGAACGCGTCACCGGGCGAACCATCCCCGAGATCTTCACCGAGGACGGTGAGCCCGAGTTCCGCCGGATCGAGGAGCAGGTCGTGGCGGATGCTCTTGCCTCGCACGACGGCGTGGTGTCGCTCGGCGGTGGGGCGATCCTGTCGGAGCGGACTCGGGAGCGGCTCTTGGGGTGCACGGTGATCTACCTCGAGCTCAGTGTCGCGGAAGGACTGCGTCGAACCGGGTCGAACACCACTCGGCCGTTGCTCAACGGTGGTGATCCGGCGCAGAAGTACCGTGATCTGATGCGGCGCAGACGGCCGCTGTACCGGAAGTCGGCGACGATCCGGGTGCGCACCGACGGCCGTAGCCCCGGGCGCGTGGTCCAGCAGGTGCTCGCCAAGCTCGTTCCGGCGCAAGAAGACTCGAACAACATGACCAGCGAAGAGAATCGGAGCAGCACACCGTGACCGAACCGGTACGCATCGACGTCGACACCTCCCGGCCTTACCCGGTTGTCATCGGACGCGGATTGCTCGGCGATGTCGTCGAGACCCTCGCGGGCACCCGCACCGTCGCGATCTTCCATCAACCGACGCTGACTGCCACCGCGGAAACGGTGCGGGAAGCACTGGCGGCGGCGGGAATCGACGCGCATCGCATCGAGATCCCGGATGCCGAGGATGGCAAGGAACTCGCGGTTGCCGGTTTCTGCTGGGAGGTGCTCGGGAAGATCGGGCTCACCCGTTCGGACGCGGTCGTCAGTCTCGGTGGCGGCGCCGCCACGGACCTCGCGGGCTTCGTGGCTGCGACCTGGATGCGCGGAGTGCGGGTCTATCACATTCCGACGACGCTGCTCGCCATGGTCGATGCGGCCGTGGGCGGCAAGACCGGTATCAACACCGAAGCGGGCAAGAACCTCGTGGGGTCGTTCCACGAGCCGTCGGCGGTGTTCGTCGACCTCGCGACCCTCGAGACGGTGCCGCGCAACGAGATCATCGCGGGTCTGGCAGAGGTCATCAAGACCGGCTTCATCGCTGATCCGGTGATCCTCGAACTGATCGAAAAGGACCCGGCGGCCGCGCTCGACCCGACCGGAACCGTGCTGCCCGAGCTGATCCGGCGCTCGATCGAGGTCAAGGCGAAGGTCGTCGCTGCGGATCTGTTGGAATCGAGCCTGCGCGAGATCCTCAACTACGGCCACACGCTCGGTCACGCGATCGAGCGCCGCGAGCGATACAAGTGGCGTCACGGCGCGGCTGTGTCCGTCGGTCTGGTGTTCGCCGCGGAGCTGGGCAGGCTCGCGGGGCGTCTCGACGACGCCACCGCCGACCGGCATCGCACGATCCTCGAATCGGTGGGTCTGCCCACCACGTACGCGTCGGATGCGTTCGGTGACCTGCTTGCAGGCATGCAGACCGACAAGAAGAACCGCGCCGGCATGCTGCGATTCGTGGTGCTCGACGGCCTCGCGAAGCCGGGCCGGCTCGAGGGCCCGGATCCGTCGCTGCTGGCCGCCGCCTATTCCGAAGTGGCCCGACAGGGAACAGCCGACGCGGGCACCGTCCTGCTGTAATCCGTCAGGAACCGTCAGGTGCCCACGCCGGATCGCGACCGGTGAGGCCGATCAACCGATCGAGGTCCGACCCGCGATCCGGAACGGGCACCGCCGGACCGAACAGCCCACCGGCGTCCCGTTGCTCGTCGGTGATCGACTCGGCGAACGCGGTGCACGCGGCGATCTCGAACGGTGTGCACGAGTACGACCGGCCCGTGGCGACGGCGAGATCCCAACCGTGCACGACGAGTTCGTCGAGCGCGACGAGCCCCGCGATGTTGCCGGGCAGATCGAGGCCGCCTGCTCGGGTCGGGCCCGACCACGCCTCCGGAGCGCGCCACGCCCGGCGGAGCGCGTCGAGACGGTCGCGGCCGACCGCACGCCAGTTGTCGGGTAGCTCGACTGCGCCGGGCGAGGGGGCACTGTCGGTGAGAGCACCGAGGTCCTTGCGTGCGGCGGCATCGAACGCGAGCGATAGACCCAGCACGTGGTCGACGAGAACTCGGACCGGCATCCCGTCACACGGTGTGGGCCGGTCCAGGTGATCGTCGTCGATTCCGTCCAGGACGCCGGTCATCCGGTCGGTGGCGGGGGACAGGTCGAGCATTTCGGACATGTTCTCTCCTCGGTCGGTGGTTCTGGTAGTACCGACTGCCGCCGAGTAGGAAACTGAGCGCCGCTACGGGCTGCGGAGGAATCCGAGAACTGTGTCGGTCTGGCCGAGGATCGCGTGCCCGACGCCGGGCAGGACCTGCACCCGGGCGGTGGGTAGGACGCGTCCGAGTCGTGTCGCGGTGTCGGCGGAGTCGAACATCAGGTCGCGGTCACCGACGAGCGCCAGCACCGGTACGTCGATGCCGGCCAGCGCAGCGTCGTCGAACACCGGAAGTCGCTCCGTGCGGGGCCGGAAGATACCGAAGGTGGCGGTGATCTCGTCGACGACGGGATTGTCCGGGGCGAGCCCGGTCATCCGCGCAGCGGATCGGCGTCGACCCGATCGCCCGAACAGGCTCAGTGCCGCGACGGCGGCGACACGTCCCGTGGTCTGCCGTCCGATCCCGCCCGGGCAGAGCAGCGCCAGCCGGTCGACCCGATCCGGTCTCCGGAGGGTGTAGTCGAGCGCGCTCCACCCGCCGAGCGACATTCCTACCAGGGCGGTACTGGTCAGGCCGAGTCCGTCGAGCACGTCGTCGAGCCACAGCGCGACCGCATCGGTGTCGAGGCGTGGGCGGGACCGGGCACTCAGGCCCGGTTCGCCCACCATGTCCACAGCGTATACGCGGAAATCCCGGGACCAGGACTCGATATCGCCCTGCCACGTCGACGAGTTCGCACCGGACCCGTGTAGCAGCACCACTGGGGGCGCATCGGCGGGACCGCAGGCGAGGGCGAACGTCTCGCCCTCCCTGGTGCCGATCCTCAGATTCTCCGCGGGTACGGGCCACGCGTCGAGTTGTTCGAGGTAGCGCTGGATCATCCGGCGGGCGCCGGCCTCGGACCGGTAGATGGTGCTCATGAGTCGAGCACCGCCTCGACGGATTCCAGCAGTCGAGCGGTGTCGGCGAGGCCACCGAGGATGACGACCTTCATGCGACCGCGCTGCTCGTCGTAGATCGTGTCCAGGCGCAGTGTCGTGCCCTCGTCGCGATGTGCCACCGACGCCGTGAGCAGTGTGCTGAGCCGATAGGCAGTGTGGGGGTCGACGGCGTCGATCTCGATGATGCTCGACACCTCGCTGTGCCGCATGGTCGAGGTGCTGTCGCTGAGCGGTGGTGGCACCGGGCGGCCGGTGAACGCCTCGAGGTCGTCGTGGGCGATCCGGTACTGCTTGCCGATGCGCACGGCGGGGAGCTTCCCGTCGCGCACGTAGTTGCGGACGGTGCGCACGTGCAGCCCCAGGCGTTCTGCGACCTGGTCCACTGAGTACAAAACTTCAGGCATGAAACAACCCTATCGTCCCCTATAAGATGTATCAATGGGGAACGATAGGGTTGTTTGTGGAATGTTGCGAGCGGGTGTCAGGCGTCGCGGTTGCGGGACGTCTGATCGACGGCCGGGAACACCTCTGTCGGCGCCTCGTCGTTGCGCCAGGCCTCCGTCGCGGCGGTGCCGTGGATCGAGTCCGTGGCGGTGCCGTGGATCGAGTCCGTGGCGGTGCCGTGGATCGAGTCCGTGGCGGTGCCGTGGATCGAGTCCGTGGCGGTGTCCTGAGAGGCCCCTCGGGTGGAGGCGGCCATCGCGGGTTCGCGCTCCGGACGGTTCGAGTGGTCGGACCAGTCGTCGTCGCCGGACTTGTCGTGACGGACCAGGAATCGGCCGACTGCGACCGCGGCCATCGCAGGAAGGAACACCAGCAGCACGGTGAAGGCGGCGCCGGAGGTCAGTTCGAAGAACAACGACTTCACGCCCACCGGGATGGAGGTGGCGGTGTCGACCAGCCATGTCACGAAGCCACCGACGAGGCCCGTGACCGCACCGGCGGCGAGCCACCGCATCGTCAGATCGTCGCCGTCGTCGGCGTCCGGGTGGGCGCGACGGTCGCGGATGCCGTCGAGACCGGCCCATGCCACCGCCGCGAGAACGACCACGGCCAGTCCGGCCCATCGCAGGACCGACCCCTGCAGGGGCCACTGGATCAGTGCGGCACCGAGCAGGACCCGCACGACGACGTGGACCACGGCGAGCCCGAGCCCGCGAAGCAACCAGGGTTTCATGTACCCGAGAGTAACGCCTGCCAAGGGGGAAGTGTGTCCAGGCCCACATTCGGTCTGCGCGGTAGGTTGAACGACATGCCCGCCGATCATGCTTCCCGCCGCGCGGCGCTGCGCGGACTCCTGGCCGAACGCGGCCTCGATGCCCTGCTGGTGACCGATCTGCTCAACATCCGGTACCTCACCGGATTCACCGGATCCAATGCGGCCCTGCTAGTGGCGACCGATGATGATGTCGACGAGTCGCGCACCCTGATCTGCACCGACGGGCGCTACCTGTCCCAGGTGGCCGAGCAGGTCCCTGATCTGCGCGCCGAGATCGGGCGCGCGTCCGCCGCCCACCTCGTGAGCACTGCGGGGCAGGGATCCAACCCGACATGGGGTTTCGAAAGTCACATCGTGACGGTCGACGACCGTGGTCGCTGGGACACCCTCGACGCCGCTGTGGCCTTCGCCGCCGCTCCCGGCCTCGTCGAGAAACTGCGCATGGTCAAGGACGAACACGAGATCGACCTGCTCCGGCAGGCGTGTGGAGCCGCGGACCGGGCGCTCGCCGATCTGATCGCTGCAGGGGGTCTGCGCCCTGGGCGTACCGAGAAGGAGGTCGCGCGCGACCTCGAATGGCGCATGTTCGAGCACGGCGCCGACGGCATCTCGTTCGAGACGATCGTTGCTGCCGGTACCAACTCCGCTGTACCGCACCACCGCCCGACCGACGCGGTGCTCGCCTCCGGGGATTTCGTGAAGTTCGACTTCGGGGCGCAGGTGGGTGGGTACCACTCGGATATGACCCGCACCTATGTCCTCGACCGTGCCGCCGACTGGCAGCGCGATGTCTACGACGTGGTCCTGCGCGCCCAACGCGCCGGGCGGGAGGCTCTTGCGCCGGGAATCGAATGCGCTGCCGTCGACGCTGCCGCCCGATCGGTGATCGCCGCAGCCGGACACGCAGAGCTGTTCGTGCACGGCCTCGGGCACGGAGTCGGCCTCGAGATCCATGAAGCGCCGGGAATAGGTGCCGCCGCGCCCGGTACACTTGTCGCCGGTGCGGCGGTGACCGTCGAGCCGGGTGTGTACTTCCCGGGGCGCGGAGGCGTGCGGATCGAGGACACGCTCGTGGTGCGCGAGCAGTCTCCGGAGCTGTTGACGCTCACCGCCAAGACATTGACCGTCGTATAAGGGGCGGTCCCCCCGACTCTAGGAGACGCGAAGTAAGTGGCTGACACCAGTGATTTCAAGAACGGACTCGTTCTGAAGATCGAAGGCCAGCTCTGGCAGATCATCGAGTTTCAGCACGTCAAGCCGGGCAAGGGTCCCGCGTTCGTGCGTACGAAGCTCAAGAACGTGACGTCGGGCAAGACTGTCGACAAGACGTGGAACGCCGGTGTCAAGGTCGAGACCGCCACCGTCGACCGTCGAGACATGACGTACCTGTACAACGACGGCACCGACTACGTCTTCATGGACGGCGAGACCTACGACCAGATCTCGATCACGCCCGAGCTGCTCGGCGATGCCGCGAAGTTCCTGCTCGAGAACATGCCGGTGCAGGTGGCGACGCACGAGGACCTGCCGCTGTTCGTCGAGCTGCCGGTGACCATCGAGCTGGTCGTGAAGCACACCGATCCCGGCCTCCAGGGCGACCGCTCCACCGGCGGCACCAAGCCCGCGACCCTCGAGACGGGCGCCGAGATCCAGGTCCCGCTGTTCATCAACACCGGTGACAAGCTCAAGGTCGATTCGCGCGACGGCAACTACCTGGGGCGAGTGAACTCCTGAGTGTCCGGTACCCAGAAGAAACTCGGAGCCCGTCACAAGGCGCGTAAGCGCGCCGTCGATCTGCTGTTCGAAGCGGAAGCCCGCGACACCCACCCGGTCGACCTCGCGGCCGATCGGGTAGCGCTCGCCGTCCGCGACGATCAGGTCGCGCCGGTACCGCCGTACGCGCAGACGATCATCCGCGGTGTCGCGGAACACCTCGACGAGATCGACCGCACGATCGCCGACCACCTGCACGAGTGGACCCTCGATCGCCTTCCGGCAGTGGATCGCGCGATCCTGCGGCTGGCGGTCTGGGAGCTGTTCCACACCACCGATGTGCCGCCCGTGGTGGCCGTCGACGAGGCCGTCGAGCTGGCCAAGCAGCTGTCGACCGACGACTCGCCGGCCTTCATCAACGGCGTGCTCGGCCAGATCGTGGCACTTGCGGATCAGGTGCGTGCCGCGGCGGCGGCTACCTCGGCCCGCCCGGCCACCGCTGAGGGTCGGACCCCGGGCACGGACTCGGCACGAGCCGATCGGTCCTGACGGGCCACCACTCCGCTGTTCCGTGTCGAGCGGGTCCGTCCAGGTTTGCCTGGAGGACCCGCTCGACACGTTTTCATCGATGCCGACGGCCGACGTTCCCACAGCGGCTGTGTTGAGCTTCACCTGCGAACCAGGCCGGGCTCTGCCGGGCCGCTGATAGGCTCATTGACCGTCAGGCATCCTTTAACGACCCGTCCAGTGAGGCGGAGAAGGAGGTCGCTGGATGGCCATGTCCGAGGACAGGTCCACAGCTTCACCCGAGTCGATACCAGGCGTGGCCACACCGGCCCGCGAACTACTGTCCGCTGCTGATGTCAGCCGGACCATCGCGCGAATTGCGCATCAGATCATCGAGAAGACTGCGCTGGACGCCTCCGACGACCACGCACCCCGCGTCGTCCTGCTCGGAATCCCGACTCGCGGCATCACCCTGGCGCACCGCCTCGCCGACCGCATCGAAGAATTCTCCGGTGTGCGTGTCCCCGTGGGATCGCTCGACATCACCCTCTACCGCGACGACCTGCGCACCAAGCCGCACCGTCCGCTCGAACGCACCTCGGTGCCGGAAGGGGGCGTCGATCACACTCTCGTCGTCCTCGTCGACGACGTGCTCTTCTCCGGCCGTTCGGTGCGCGCTGCTCTCGACGCGTTGCGCGACCTCGGCCGGCCCGACGCCGTCCAACTGGCCGTGCTCGTCGACCGCGGGCATCGCGAATTGCCGTTGCGCGCCGACTACGTCGGCAAGAACGTGCCGACCGCGCGCACCGAAGACGTGCGGGTACTGCTCGACGAACGGGACGGCCGCGACGCCGTGGAAATCTCGGGAGGCAAGACCTCGTGAAGCACCTGCTCTCCATCGCGGACCTGACCAGGGACTCCGCGACCGAGCTTCTCGACGACGCCGAACGCTTCGAACAGGCATTGCTCGGCCGTGAGGTCCGCAAGCTGCCCACGCTGCGCGGCCGCACCGTCATGACGGTGTTCTTCGAGAACTCCACCCGTACTCGCGTGTCCTTCGAGGTCGCCGGAAAATGGATGAGCGCGGACGTGATCAACGTGTCCGCGTCGAGTTCGTCGGTGGCGAAGGGCGAGTCGCTGCGCGACACCGCGCTGACCCTGCACGCCGCCGGCGCGGATGCACTGATCGTCCGTCACCCCGCATCCGGTGCTGCACACCGCATCGCGGAGTGGGCCAACGAATCCGGGTCCGGCCCCGCGGTGATCAACGCCGGCGACGGTACCCACGAGCACCCCACCCAGGCACTGCTCGATGCGCTGACCATCCGCCAGCGGCTCGGCTCGGTCGAAGGTCGCCGCATCGCGCTCGTCGGCGACATCCTGCACAGCCGCGTCGCCCGGTCGAACGCGTTGCTGTTGAGCATGCTCGGCGCAGAGGTCGTGCTCGTCGCTCCGCGCACACTGCTACCCGTCGGGGTCGAAACGTGGCCGGTGACCGTCGCCGATTCTCTCGACGCCGAATTACCCGCACTCGACGCGGTGATGATGCTGCGCGTGCAGGCCGAACGCATGAACGGCGGGTTCTTCCCGTCCGCGCGTGAGTACTCGATCCGCTACGGCCTCAGCGCCCGGCGCGCCGCGATGCTGCCCGAGCACGCCGTGGTGCTGCACCCCGGCCCGATGCTGCGCGGCATGGAGATCGGATACCCGGTCGCCGATGCGCCGCAGACCGCTGTCCTTCAACAGGTCACCAACGGTGTGCACGTTCGCATGGCGGTGCTCTTCCGGTTGCTCGTCGGCACGGAAGGGGACCTGTCGTGACTCATCCCTCAGGAACAGGAGATACACCGGTGACGCCGCAGGTGCTCATCCGCAACGTCCGGCTCTACGGCGAAGGGGATCCGGTCGACGTCCTGCTCGGCGACGAACAGATCCTCGAGATCGGCACCGCCGTCGCCGCGTCGGCAGACGCGACGATCATCGACGGGACCGGGCAGATCATGCTGCCCGGATTCGTGGATCTGCACACCCACCTGCGCGAGCCCGGACGCGAGGACACCGAGACGATCGAGACGGGCTCGGCCGCGGCCGCGCTGGGCGGTTACACCGCTGTCTTCGCAATGGCCAATACCGACCCGGTCGCCGACTCGGTGGTCATCACCGACCACGTGTGGCGCCGCGGCCAGGACTGCGGCCTCGTCGACGTGCACCCCGTCGGTGCCGTGACGGTGGGGCTCGAAGGCAAGCAGCTCGCCGAGATGGGGACCATGGCCGCGGGCGTCGGTCAGGTCAAGATGTTCTCCGACGACGGCAAATGCGTGTACGACCCCCTCATCATGCGGCGCGCCCTCGAATACTCCGGTTCGCTCGGAGTGCTCATAGCGCAGCACGCGGAAGAGCCGCGCCTGACGGTCGGCGCGGTCGCGCACGAAGGACCTACCGCCGCGCGACTCGGCCTGGCAGGTTGGCCGCGCGCGGCCGAGGAATCGATCGTCGCGCGCGACGCACTGCTCGCCCGCGACGCCGGGGCGCGCGTGCACATCTGCCACGCCTCCACCGCCGGCACGGTCGATCTCGTGGAATGGGCTCGCGGGCAGGGTATCTCGATCAGCGCCGAGGTGACGCCGCATCACCTGCTCCTCGACGATTCGCGGCTCGAGACCTACGACGCTGTGAACAAGGTCAACCCGCCGCTGCGTGAATGCTCCGATGTCGAAGCGCTGCGTCGCGGCCTGGCCGCAGGCATCATCGACTGTGTGGCCACCGACCACGCTCCGCATGCCGAGCAGGACAAGTGCTGCGAGTTCTCCCAGGCCCGCCCGGGCATGTTGGGTCTCGAGACCGCCCTCTCGATCGTGATCGAGACGATGGTGCGCCCGGGCCTGCTCGACTGGCGTGGCGTCGCGAAGGTGATGAGCGAGCGGCCCGCGCAGATCGTCGGGCTCGATGATCAGGGCCGGCCACTCGCGGTCGGCGAACCCGCCAACGTGGTGCTCGTCGACCCGGACACCGAGTGGACCGTGAGCGGACCGGACCTGGCGAGCATCTCGCACAACACCCCGTACGACGCGATGACCCTGCCGGGCAAGGTCACGGCCACGGCGCTGCGCGGACGGATCACCGCCCGCGACGGCGCGGTGTTCCCGCGTCACGGCGGCGAGTGGGGGCTCTGATGGACCGCATCCTGCTGACCCTGATCTTCGTTGCACTGTGGCTGGTGCTGGTCCTGCTCATGTGGAAGGGCTGGCGCAGCCGCGCCCGGCGGCAGGCCGATGTCGTCGGTGAACTGCCCGCGCTGCCCGACGATCTCGGCGACGAACTCATCGCCCCGAGCAGCGGCCTGTATGTGGGCAGCACCCTCGCCCCGAGCTGGCAGGACCGCATCGCCGTCGGCGATCTCGGACACCGCGCAGTGTCGGAACTGAGCCGCCACACCAAGGGCATCCTGCTGAGCCGCACCGGTGAGATGCCCATCTGGATTCCACAGGACTCGATCCGTGCCATCCGGACCGAACGGGGACTCGCGGGGAAGGTGATGACCAAGGACGGTGTCCTGGTGATCCGCTGGGAGTTGCCCTCGGGTACCGAGATCGACACCGGATTCCGCGGCGACGACAAGTCGGTGTACCCGGCCTGGACCCACGAAGAGAACGAAAATTCATAGGACTGTGACGATCACAACGACGATGACGATCACGACAATCACGACACGCGAGAATTCAGCCCATGCGGCCGGCTCTGGTGAGGTCGAACAGAACGGAGACAACGCATGAGCGACAGAACATTCGGCGGTGGCACCGCAGTGTTGGTCCTCGAGGACGGGCGCGTCTTCCGAGGCATCCAATTCGGCGCCGTCGGGCAGACCCTCGGTGAGGCCGTGTTCAGCACCGGCATGACCGGCTACCAGGAAACTCTGACCGACCCCAGCTACCACCGTCAGATCGTCGTGGCCACCGCGCCGCAGATCGGCAACACCGGCTGGAACCAGGAGGACAACGAATCGGTCGGCCCGACCGGCGAGGCCTCCGAATCGAAGATCTGGGTGGCGGGATTCGTGGTTCGCGACCCGTCCCGCCGCACCTCGAGCTGGCGCGCCACCGGATCGCTGCAGGACGAACTCGAGCGGCAGAACGTCGTCGGACTCGCAGGTATCGACACCCGCGCGCTCGTGCGGCACCTGCGCACCCGCGGCTCTATGCGCGCCGGCGTGTTCTCCGGCGACGCCCTCGCGTGGAAGGGCGACGACCTCGACATCGATACCCTCCTCGACCGCGTCAGGAGCCAGCCGTCGATGCTCGGCGCCGACCTGGCCGGTGAAGTGAGCACCAGCAGCGGATACGTGGTCGAACCCGCCGATGGCACGGCACGCTTCACGGTCGCTGCGATCGACCTCGGTATCAAGACCAACACCCCGCGCATGTTCGCGCAGCGCGGCATCCGAGTGCATGTGCTGCCGTCCACCGCGACACTGCACGACATCCTGGACCTGAAGGCCGACGGTGTGTTCCTGTCCAACGGTCCCGGCGACCCGGCCACCGCCGACGGTGCGGTGCACCTGACCAAGGAGGTGCTCGGTCAGGGCCTGCCGCTGTTCGGTATCTGCTTCGGCAACCAGATCCTCGGCCGCGCACTCGGGCTGAGCACCTACAAGATGAAGTTCGGCCACCGGGGCATCAACATCCCGGTCGTCGAACACGAGACCGGCCGTATCGCCATCACCGCGCAGAACCACGGGTTCGCGCTCGAAGGTGAGGCGGGCCAGGAATTCGACACCCCGTTCGGACGCGCCGTGGTCAGCCACACCTGCGCCAACGACGGTGCAGTCGAAGGCGTCAAGCTCGTCGACGGCTCTGCGTTCTCCGTCCAGTACCACCCCGAAGCGGCAGCCGGACCGCACGATGCCGCCTACCTGTTCGATCGTTTCACCCGCATGCTCGAGGGAGAGAAGAACTGATGCCACGCCGTACCGATCTCTCCCACGTCCTGGTCATCGGATCGGGCCCGATCGTCATCGGTCAGGCCTGCGAGTTCGACTACTCCGGCACCCAGGCATGCCGGGTGCTGCGCGAGGAGGGCCTGCGGGTCTCCCTCGTCAACTCGAACCCCGCGACGATCATGACCGACCCGGAGTTCGCCGACTCCACCTACATCGAGCCGATCACCGCCGAATTCGTCGAGAAGGTCTTCGCGACCGAAGCCGCGAACGGCACCCCGATCGACGCCGTGCTCGCCACCCTCGGCGGGCAGACCGCGCTCAACACCGCGGTCGCGCTGTCCGAGCAGGGCATCCTCGACAAGTACGATGTCGAACTGATCGGCGCCGACTTCGATGCCATCCAGCGCGGCGAGGACCGGCAGAAGTTCAAGGACATCGTCGCCAAGGTCGGCGGGGAGTCCGCGCGCTCGCGGGTCTGCTACACGATGGACGAGGCCTACGACACGGTCGCCGAACTCGGTTACCCGGTCGTCGTGCGCCCGTCGTTCACGATGGGTGGTCTCGGCTCCGGCATGGCGTACGACGCGGCTGACCTCGAACGTATCGCCGGTGGTGGTCTCGCCGCGTCGCCGACCGCGAACGTGTTGATCGAAGAGTCCATCCTCGGATGGAAGGAATACGAACTCGAATTGATGCGCGACGGCCGCGACAACGTCGTGATCGTGTGCTCGATCGAGAATGTCGACCCGGTGGGTGTGCACACCGGCGACTCGATCACCGTCGCCCCGGCGATGACGCTGACCGACCGCGAATACCAGGCGATGCGCGACCTGTCGATCGATATCCTGCGTGAGGTCGGCGTCGACACCGGCGGCTGCAACATCCAGTTCGCGATGGATCCGCGCGACGGCCGACTCGTCGTCATCGAGATGAACCCGCGCGTGTCGCGCTCGTCGGCGCTCGCATCGAAGGCCACCGGTTACCCGATCGCGAAGATGGCCGCGAAGCTCGCCATCGGCTACACGCTCGACGAGATCGTCAACGACATCACCAAGGAAACCCCGGCGTGCTTCGAGCCGACGCTCGACTACGTCGTGGTCAAGGCCCCGCGATTCGCGTTCGAGAAGTTCCCGGGCGCCGACGGCACCCTCACCACGACCATGAAGTCGGTGGGAGAGGCGATGTCCATCGGCCGCAACTTCACCGAGGCCTTCGGCAAGGTGCTGCGCTCGCTCGAAACCAAGCGCGCCGGATTCTGGACCGGCCCCGCGGTGGACGGCACCCTCGAAGAGCTGCTCGAAGCGATCAAGACCCCCACCGACGGCCGGTTCTACCAGATCGGGCGGGCCCTCGACCTGGGCGCGACCGTCGAGCAGCTGTTCGACGCCACCAAGATCGACCGGTGGTTCCTCGACCAGTTCCAGCAGATCATCGAGCTGGGCGAGGATGTGCGCTCGGCCGAGGAATTCGGCGCGACCGAGCTGCGCTACGCCAAGCACCACGGCTTCTCCGACCGGCAGATCGCGGAGCTGCGACCCGCACAGTTCTCCTCCGAGGACGACGTGCGGGCACTGCGCAGCGAACTCGGCATCCACCCCGTGTACAAGACCGTCGACACGTGTGCGGCCGAGTTCGAGGCGAAGACCCCGTACCACTACTCGACGTACGAGCTCGACCCCGCCGCCGAGACCGAGGTCGCGCCGCAGCCCGACAAGCCGAAGGTGCTCATCCTCGGCTCCGGCCCGAACCGCATCGGCCAGGGCATCGAGTTCGACTACTCGTGCGTGCACGCGGCACTGACCCTGTCGGAGGCCGGGTACGAGACCGTCATGGTCAACTGCAACCCGGAGACCGTCTCCACCGACTACGACACCGCCGATCGCCTGTACTTCGAGCCACTCACCTTCGAGGACGTGCTCGAGGTGTACCGCGCCGAATGCGAATCCGGCACGGTCGAGGGCGTGATCGTTCAGCTCGGCGGTCAGACTCCGCTGGGGCTCGCGCGCCGGCTGAAGGACGCGGGCGTCCCGATCGTGGGTACCAGCCCCGAGGCGATCGACCTGGCGGAGGATCGCGGCGAATTCGGTCGTGTCCTCGACGAGGCGGACCTGCCGGCCGCGAAGTACGGCACCGCCACCACGTTCGACGGCGCACGGGAGATCGCCGCAGACATCGGGTACCCGGTGCTGGTGCGCCCGTCGTACGTGCTCGGCGGCCGCGGTATGGAGATCGTCTACGACGAGAAGGCCCTCGCGACCTACATCGAGAACGCCACCGAGATTTCCGACGACCGCCCCGTGCTGGTCGACCGGTTCCTCGACGACGCGATCGAGATCGACGTCGACGCCCTGTGCGACGGCACCGACGTGTACATCGGCGGCATCATGGAGCACATCGAGGAGGCCGGCATCCACTCCGGCGACTCGGCGTGCGCGCTGCCCCCGATCACCCTCGGCCGTGCCGACATCGAGAACGTGCGGCGCTCCACGGCGGCGCTCGCGAAGGGCATCGGCGTCAAGGGCCTGCTCAACGTCCAGTACGCACTCAAGGACGACATCCTCTACGTCCTCGAGGCGAACCCCCGGGCGAGCCGCACGGTGCCGTTCGTGTCGAAGGCCACCGCGGTGCAGCTCGCCAAGGCGTGCGCGCGGGTGATGCTCGGCGAGACGATCGCCGAACTGCGCGCCTCGGGCATCCTGCCCGCGAGTGGCGACGGCAGCGACACCCGACTCGACACCCCGGTCGCCGTCAAGGAAGCGGTGTTGCCGTTCAACCGGTTCCGCCGCGCCGACGGAACCGGCGTCGATACCCTGCTCAGCCCCGAGATGAAGTCGACGGGTGAGGTCATGGGCATCGACGACGACTTCGGCACCGCATTCGCCAAGAGTCAGGCCGCCGCGTACGGCCCGTTGCCCACCTCGGGTGTGGTGTTCGTCTCGCTCGCCAACAAGGACAAGCGGTCGATGATCTTCCCGGTCAAGCGGCTCGCGGATCTCGGGTTCCACGTGATGGCCACCGTCGGTACTGCGGATGTGTTGCGCCGCAACGGTATCCCGTGTGAGCAGGTGTACAAGGTGTCGGGCGAAGACCGCCCGGAGGGTGCACTGGACATCGTCGACCGGATCCGCGCCGGCGACGTGGACATGGTGATCAACACCCCGTGGGGCAACTCAGGTCCGCGTGTCGACGGATACGAGATCCGTAGCGCGGCGGTCGCGGCCAACATTCCGTGTGTCACCACGGTGCAGGGCGCATCTGCGGCGATCCAGGGTATCGAAGCGGCCCTGCGCGGCGACATCGGCGTCTCCTCGATCCAGCGTCTGCAGGCGCGGCTGCGCGACAGCGTCGCACAGTGACAGAGAACACCGCAGTGGCCGAACACGCAGCACCGGCGCCGTTCGGACGGCGGCTCGCCTCGGCTCTGGCCGAGCGTGGGCCGCTGTGCGTGGGCATCGACCCACACCCGCAACTGCTCACCGCATGGGGCCTGACCGTCGATGTCGCCGGACTCGGGACGTTCTGTGACCGGTGCGTCGAGGCGTTCGACGGGGTCGCACTGGTCAAGCCGCAGGTGGCGTTCTTCGAGGCATTCGGGTCGGCGGGAATCGCCGTCCTCGAACGCACCCTGGATGCGTTGCGGAGCTCGGACACCCTGGTGCTCGCCGACGCCAAGCGTGGCGATATCGGCTCGACGATGGACGCCTACGCACGCACCTGGCTCGCCGACACCTCTGAGCTGCGCTCCGACGCCGTTACCGTGTCGCCCTACCTGGGCTTCGGAGCGCTCGCTCCGGCGCTGGAGCTGGCCGCACAGACCCAGCGCGGGGTATTCGTGCTCGCGGCCACCTCCAACCCCGAGGGGGCCCAGGTGCAACGCGCCCGGGTGGAGGACGGTCGCACCGTCGCGCAGGTGATGGTCGACGAGGCGGGCGGCCGCAACGCGGGCGCCGAGACCCTCGGGTCGGTGGGTGTGGTGGTCGGCGCAACTCTGACCGATGCACCGGACCTGAGCGCGTTGCACGGGCCGATCCTGATGCCCGGTGTGGGTGCGCAGGGCGGTACCGCCGACGATGTGCGTCGTCTCGCGGGCGATGCGCTCCGGTCGGTGGTGCCGAACGTCTCACGTGAGGTCCTGCGAGCCGGTCCGTCCGTCGCAGCGTTGCGCGATGCGGTCGCCCGCACGGTCGACGGGTTCGCGTTCCTCCAGGCCTGAACATGCACAGTGCATGTCTTTGTGCAGCTCTGTGCCCTGCGCGACACGCGCAGGGCACAGATTTTTTTCAACTTGTGCTTCGAACGGGTCGCGCTCGATGTGCGGTGCTGGGGTGCACAAGCTGCGGTGACGTGGCGCGCACGACAAGACGTGCCTCTCACCAGGGCTTTTTCATCGACAGTGGAGATGTTGGATGGTCCGGTCGTGCGTCGACCTGCGGGTTCGCGACCACGGGATCGGAATGCACTACCGCACGGATATTCGAGTGGAACGGCGGGGGTCGGGTTCGCAATCGTCGGCGCGTCTGAGTACGGTCGCTATCGCCGCTGGTTACAGCGGTCGAAGACTGTTTTCCAACGATGAGACGGAGGAACCGTGGCCCTTCCCCAGCTGACTGCCGAGCAGCGCGCCGCTGCTCTGGAGAAGGCGGCTGCTGCCCGTCGTGTCCGGGCGGAGCTCAAGGAGCGCCTGAAGCGCGGCGGCACCGACCTCAAGCAGGTGCTCAAGGATGCCGAGAGCGATGAGATCCTCGGCAAGATGAAGGTGTCTGCCCTGCTCGAGGCACTGCCGAAGGTCGGCAAGGTCAAGGCGCAGGAGATCATGACCGAACTGGAGATTGCTCCGACCCGCCGTCTGCGCGGACTCGGCGATCGCCAGCGCAAGGCGCTGCTTGCCAGGTTCGATTTCGAAGCCTGAGCACAGTGGTAGCTGACGCACAACCCGTGTCGGACAGCGCGCCCGAGACGCGAAGGGGCCGGCTGGTCGTTCTGGCCGGCCCCTCCGCCGTCGGGAAGTCGACTGTCGTGCGCGTCCTGCGCACCTTGGTTCCCGACCTGCTGTTCAGCGTGTCGGCGACGACCCGCGACCCGCGACCCGGTGAAGTCGAGGGACACGACTACTACTTCGTCACCCGGGATACCTTCGATCGCATGATCGAAGGCGGCGATCTGCTCGAATGGGCGGACATCCACGGTGGCCTGCAACGATCAGGAACCCCGGCGGCTCCCGTCGAGGAAGCGCTCGCGTCCGGTCGGCCGGTGCTCGTCGAGGTCGACCTCGCCGGAGCCCGCGCTGTCCGCGCCGCGATGCCCGAGGCCACACTCGCGTTCCTCGCACCGCCCAGCTGGGAGGTGCTCGTCGAGCGACTGACCGGTCGTGGCACCGAATCCGAGGACGTGGTGGCCCGCCGGCTCGAGACCGCGCGCACCGAACTCGCCGCGAAGGACGAGTTCGACATTGTGATCGTCAACGACGATGTCGACCGCGCTTGCGCAGAGTTGGTATCCTTGTTGGTTGGACCCCACGCCACCTAGCCGATGTTCACGACCGACCCGTCGGTCGAGGGCGGTCGGGGCGCGCGTCCGCCACAGTTTTTCAATCCCGCCAATACTCAGGAGAACACCGAGTGAGCAGCATTCAGGCAGCCGCGACCGACATGGCGGGCAACGCCCTCCCGGTCTACGACACCCCGCTGGGTATCACCAACCCGCCGATCGACGAGCTGCTCGAGCGTGCGTCCTCGAAGTACGCGCTGGTGATCTATGCGGCCAAGCGTGCCCGCCAGATCAACGACTACTACAACCAGCTCGGCGACGGCATTCTCGAATACGTCGGCCCCCTGGTCGAGCCGGGCCTGCAGGAGAAGCCGCTGTCGATCGCGATGCGCGAGATCCACTCGGATCTGCTCGAGCACACCGAAGGCGAGTGAACGCTCCGGCTGTCGACGGCGCCCCGGACTCCGGGCGCCGTCGCGTCGTCGTCGGGGTTGCCGGTGGCATCGCCGCCTACAAGTCCTGTGCCCTGATTCGTGCACTCACCGAGTCCGGACACCAGGTTCGTGTCGTGCCGACCGAATCCGCTCTGGAATTCGTCGGGCGCGCGACCTTCGAAGCACTCTCGGGGAACCCGGTACACACGGGTGTGTTCACCGATGTGCCGCAGGTGCCGCACGTGCGGCTCGGTCAGGAGGCCGACCTGGTCGTGATCGCCCCCGCGACCGCCGACCTGATGGCGCGCGCCGCGTCGGGCCGTGCCGACGATCTGCTGACCGCGACATTGCTCACCGCGCGTTGTCCGGTGATGTTCGTGCCCGCGATGCACACCGAGATGTGGGAACATCCCGCCACGGTCGAGAACGTCGCCACCCTGCGCCGCCGCGGCAACATCGTCGTCGAGCCCGCGTCGGGACGCCTGACCGGCAAGGACACCGGGGCCGGGCGCCTGCCCGAACCGGATGAGATCTTCGCGCTCGCCTCGCTGCTGCTCGAGCGTGCCGATGCGCTGCCCCGCGATCTCGCCGGACGTCGCCTGGTGATCTCCGCCGGTGGCACCCGTGAACCGCTCGACCCGGTCCGTTTTCTCGGCAATCGCAGCTCCGGCAAGCAGGGCTACGCGCTCGCTCGTCTCGCCGCGCAGCGCGGCGCCGACGTCACCCTGGTGGCCGGGGCGGTCGCCGGACTCGACGATCCCGCCGCCGTCGACGTGGTGCGGGTCCAGACCGCCCAGCAGATGGGCGACGCCGTCGCCAAACACGCCGTCGGTGCCGATGCCGTCATCATGTCGGCCGCGGTCGCCGATTTCCGCCCTACGGCCTTCGCCACCAGCAAGATCAAGAAAGGCGCGGGGGTGCCGGACTCGATCGCACTGACCAAGAACGACGACATCCTCGCCGGCCTGGTGAATTCCCGCAACGGCGGCGCCCTGTCGGCAGAGACGGTCATCGTCGGGTTCGCCGCAGAGACCGGTGACGAGCAGGGTGACGTCCTCACCTACGCCCGTGCGAAGCTCGCCCGGAAGGGGTGCGATCTGCTGGTGGTCAACGCGGTCGGCGAAGGCAAGGCCTTCGAAGTCGACCACAACGACGGATGGCTGCTCGCGGCAGACGGTTCGGAGACCGCGCTCGCGCACGGATCCAAGGCTCTGATGGCCAGTCGCGTGCTCGACGCGTTGCGCCCGCTGCTTCCCCCGTCCAGTTGATCGGGACTCACTCGGTACTTGTGCTCGAGTGATTTTCAGCACTCGCGCCGACGCGCCGGGAGCAGTAGCGTCGGCACATGGTCGGATGTGTTCCGATCGGCAGCGTTCGTGTTCCACCAGGTACGGTTCAGCGCTACATCCAACAGTCGAGAGGGAGTTCTGTGAGCAAGACCGGCGGTCGGCTTTTCACCAGTGAGTCCGTGACAGAAGGACACCCGGACAAGATCTGTGACGCGATCAGCGACTCCGTCCTCGACGCGCTGCTCACCGAGGACCCCCGCTCGCGCGTGGCGGTGGAAACCCTCGTCACCACCGGACAGGTCCACGTCGTCGGTGAGGTCACCACCTCCGCCTACGCGGACATCCCCAAGATCGTGCGCGATCGTGTCCTCGAAATCGGATACGACTCGTCGTCGAAAGGCTTCGATGGCAACTCGTGTGGGGTCAACGTCGCGATCGGCGCGCAGTCGCCGGAGATCGCCGGCGGCGTCGATGTCTCCCACGAGGCGCGCACCGGCACACTGACCGATGACGAGGTGGCGCTTCAAGGCGCCGGCGATCAGGGCCTGATGTTCGGCTATGCCTGCTCGGACACCCCGGAACTGATGCCACTACCGATCTCCCTGTCGCACCGGCTCGCACGCCGGCTCACCGAGGTCCGCAAGACCGGTGTGCTGCCGTACCTGCGGCCCGACGGTAAGACCCAGGTCACCATCGAGTACGACGGCGACACCCCCGTTCGCCTCGACACCATCGTCATCTCGACGCAGCACGCCGCGGACATCGACCTGAACAACCTGCTCGCACCCGACCTGCGCACCCATGTCGTCGATGCCGTGCTGGCCGACCCGAACCTCGCGCAGCTCGACACCTCCGACATCCGATTGCTGGTCAATCCGTCGGGGTCGTTCATCCTCGGCGGTCCCATGGGTGACGCCGGACTGACCGGCCGCAAGATCATCGTCGACACCTACGGCGGCATGGCCCGCCACGGTGGCGGCGCATTCTCCGGCAAGGACCCGTCGAAGGTCGACCGGTCGGCCGCATACGCCATGCGGTGGGTCGCGAAGAACGCCGTCGCCGCAGGACTGGCCGACCGCATCGAGGTGCAGGTCGCCTACGCCATCGGCAAGGCCGCGCCCGTGGGCCTGTTCGTGGAGACCTTCGGCACCGAGAAGACAGATCCCGCGCAGATCCAGCAGGCTATCGGCGAGGTGTTCGATCTGCGTCCCGGCGCGATCATCCGCGACCTCGACCTGCTGCGCCCCATCTACGCGCAGACCGCCGCGTACGGCCACTTCGGCCGCACCGACATCTCCCTGCCGTGGGAGAGCACCGACCGCGCCGAGAAGCTCCGCGCGGCTGCCGGTCTGTAACCCGGCGACGGGCAATGGTGGCCGAGCCGCGCCGCGCTGCCGAGACCGACCCGGTCGCGCGGATACTTCCGCTGCTTCCGCTGCCGCATCTCGACCGCGAATTCGACTACCTGATCCCGCACGACCTCGACGCGGACGCCCGACCGGGCGTCCGCGTCCGTGTGCGGTTCGCAGGTCGCCTCGTCGACGGATTCCTCCTGGCCCGAGTCGCCACGAGTGACCATCCAGGCAAACTGGGCTGGCTCGACCGTGTGGTGTCTGCGGAGGTGGTCCTCACCGAGGAGATCGTCGAACTCGCCGACGAGGTCGCCACCCGCTACGCCGGGACCCGCGCTGATGTCCTGCGGCTCGCGGTGCCGCCGCGACACGCCCGCGTCGAAGCCGAAGACTCCCGCGTCACCGAGGTGCCACCGGCACCCGAGATCGATCACGCCGCATGGGCCCGTTACCGACACGGCGCAAACTTCCTGGAAGCACTCGGCGCCGGTCGCGCTGCCCGCGCCGCGTGGCAGGTACTCCCTGGGGACGACTGGCCGCGTCGACTCGCCGAACTCGCTGCGGTCGTCTCGTCCACCGACCGCGCCGCAGTCCTCGTCGTACCCGATCAGCGCGATCTCGACCGGGTCCTGGCGGCATGCATCGAAGTGGCGGGCGCCGACCACGTGGTCGGTCTCACGGCCGGGCTCGGCCCCGCCGAACGGTACCGACGTTGGCTCGCCGCGCTGCGCGGCTCGGCCCGCATCGTCGTGGGAACCCGCGCCGCGGTGTTCGCACCTACACCGCGCCTCGGACTGATCGTGATCTGGGACGACGGCGACGACCTGCACTGCGAACCACGCTCGCCCTATCCTCACGCCCGGGAGGTGGCAGCGCTACGCGCCCACGCGACCAGTGCGTCGGTGGTCGTCGCCGGGCACGCGCGCACCGCGGAAACCCAGGCGCTAGTCGAGGCCGGGTGGGCACACGATCTCGTCCCGGCCCGTGAGGTGCTGCGCGCATGGGCACCGAAGGTCACCGCGCTCGCCGATAGTGACCAGGCCTTGGCCCGTGATCCCGCGGCCCGCGCCGCCCGGATCCCCGCGATCGCCTTCGCGGCAGCCCGTTCCGCGCTCAGTGCCGGGCACGGTGTGCTGGTGCAGGTACCGCGCCGCGGATACGTCCCCGCCCTGGCCTGCGGTAAGTGCCGAGCACCCGCCCGGTGTCGCCGCTGCAACGGGCCCCTTGCCCTGCCGTCTGCGGGCGGACCCGACGGTGCGGCGGTGCCGGCCTGCCGCTGGTGCGGAGTCGCCGACGCCACCCATCGATGTCATGCCTGCGGTGCCCGATCGTTGCGTGCCGTCGTGGTCGGGGCGGGTCGCACCGCAGAGGAACTCGGCCGCGCGTTTCCCGGTGTGCCGGTGGTGACCTCGGGAGGCTCGGATGTGAAAGCCGTCGCACCCGAAGGTGCGGCGCTGGTCGTCTCCACCGTCGGCGCGGAACCTGTCGCGCCCGGCGGATACGGCGCCGCGCTGCTGCTGGACGGATGGGCGCTGCTCGGCCGCGCCGACCTGCGGGCCACGGAGGAGACGATGCGCAGGTGGCTCACCGCGTCGGCGCTGGTGCGGTCGTTCTCGGATGGCGGTCAGGTCGTCGTGGTCGCGGATTCCGGGATCCCGACCGTGCAGGCGCTGGTGCGCTGGGATCCGGTCGGGCATGCCCGCAACGAAGTCGCCGAGCGCGCCGAGGTCGGTTTCCCACCCGCCGTGCACATGACCGCGATCGACGGGGGAGCGACGGCGGTGGCAGAACTGATCGAGGCCACACATCTGCCCGACGGTGCGGAGGTGCTGGGACCGGTTCCGTTACCGCCCGGTCAGCGGCTGCCGTTCAGCGCCGACGATCCGGAACCCGACGAGGTGCACCGCATGCTCATCCGGGTCGCCCGCAACCGTGGACGGGAACTCGGCCTGGCGTTGCGACAGGCGCAGGCGACCCGCACCGCACGCCGAGCGAACGGGCCGCTGCGCGTCCAGATGGACCCGCCGAAGATCGGCTGACGGGGGTCAGTGCCCGCGCAGATCGTCCCTCAGCGCGGGAAGCATCTGTGCGGTCAGTGGCGCGATGTCGTCCGGGATGTCGTCGAGGCCGAGGTCGAGCCAGCGCACCTCGTCGATTTCGGCGGCCGGCCCCCCGATCGGCACCGTCGGATGTTCGAACACGGTGGCCTCGACTTCGAAACCGGCTTCGTTGGCGGCCGCGGCCCGGAACACTCCGAGCGGTCGCAGGGCGGCGGGGTCGAGACGCACGCCGAGTTCCTCGTCGAGCTCACGGATCAACGTCTCGGCGGCCGTCTCACCCGGTTCGGGCTTTCCGCCGGGAAACATGAAGCGATCGGTTCCGCGCTTGCGGACGGTCAACACCGACGAGCCCTCCGCATTACGCAACACGACTGCACTGACGGTGATCACTCCGGTCGTTGCCACCCCGACATGCTAGCCGCGCGGCGCGGGTGACCTACCTCTCTCCCTGTGGAATCTCCTGTCGGCGAGACAGGTCCACTGTTCCAGGTCACAATTGTGTCGGGTCGGGTTCAGAGGAAGGAAGGCGCTGTGCGGACACATCGGACGGTGGGTGCAGCAGTTGTGGGTGCGCTGTGCAGCCTCGCGCTCGTCGCAGGTCCAGCGGGTGCCCAACCTGCAGGAAGCTCCACTGCGTTCGTGCCCTCGACCCCCGGTCCGGTAGTTCACACTCACGCAGAGGCCGCCGAGTACGCCGACAATCACCGGGGTGCAGCGCCGGCCGGCTCCAATGACTTCAGCTGCCGGCCGTCGAGCGAACATCCCAAGCCGGTGATCCTGGCGCACGGCACCGATTCCAACAGTTACTCGGACTTCGCTGCCCTCGCCCCATTGCTCGCGGAGTCCGGTTGGTGCGTGTTCGTCCTGAACTACGGCCTCGCCGCGGGCGACGAGGAGTACGGCACCGGAGACATCCGTGTCAGCGCCGCCCAGCTCGGCGGATTCGTCGACACCGTCCGCGCGGCCACCGGCGCCGACGAGGTCGACCTCCTCGGCTACTCGCAGGGCGCCACTGTCGCCCGTTATTACATCAACGAACTCGGCGGCGCCGACGTCGTCGACCGCTGGGTAGGTGTCGCGTCGCCGAGCTACGGAGGAACCTTCTACGGTCTCGGTGCCGCTGCCGCGCTGATACCCGGAGCGGTGGAGATCGCAGAGGAGTCGTTCTCCGAAGCGCTCGTCCAGCAACTCGAGGGCTCGGAGCTGCTCGCCGAGGTCAACACCCCCACCGATACGGTGCCCGGAGTGCGGTACACGACGATCGGCACGAATGTCGACGAGGTGATCCAGCCCCCCGGCAATGTCGCACTGCACAGCAGTGGCGCACTGAACTACGTGATCCAGGAGCTGTGCCCGCCGAACCTGACCGGGCATTTCAACATGGTCTACGACCCGTTCTCGCTGTCCCTGATGCGGCATGCTCTGGATCCGGACCGCTACGGTCTCGGCGAGTGCGTTCCCGTGGCGTTGGGCACCGGAATCCCCGAGATGATCATCCAGAGCAACTTCTGAGTTGCCGACAGTCGGCTGCCTCCGATCCGCCACCCGTCGACTCCCTAGACTGTGGGAATCATCGTCGTCGAGATTCGGGAGCAGTATTCGTGACACGTCCGGACGGACCCCGCCCCACCGCACCACCTCGAGTCGAAGCGGTGGTCGGCTGACATGCGCGTCGTATTCGCGGGCACACCCGTACCCGCTGTCCCGTCGCTTCGCCGACTGATCGAGTCCGACCGGCACGAGGTCGTGGCGGTGGTGACCCGCCCCGACACCACCGCAGGCCGCGGGCGCAAAGCCGTACGGTCGGCCGTGGGCCGGCTCGCCGACGAGCACGGCATCGAGGTGCTCACCCCACGCTCGCCGCGCGACCCAGAGTTCGTGACCCGCCTGACCGAGTTGGCACCCGACTGCTGCCCGGTCGTCGCGTACGGCGCGTTGATCCCGCAGGACGTCCTCGACATACCCGCCCACGGATGGGTCAACCTGCACTTCTCGCTGCTCCCGGCGTGGCGCGGCGCCGCACCGGTACAGGCCGCACTCGCCGCAGGAGACGAGATCACCGGCGCGAGCACGTTCCGGCTCGAATCCGGTCTCGACACAGGCCCCGTCTACGGGGTGGTCACCGAGACCATCCGCTCCACGGACACCGCCGGTGACCTCCTCGATCGCCTCGCAGACGCCGGCGCTGTCCTCCTCGAGTCGACCCTCGACGGCATCGCCGACGGCATCCTCGGTCCTGTACCCCAACCCACCGACGGTGTCTCACTGGCGCCGAAGATCACCGTCGATGCGGCCCGTGTCACCTGGACTCTTCCTTCGCACGTCGTGGACAGGCACATCCGTGCGGTCACCCCAGCGCCCGGCGCGTGGACGATGATCGGCGACCTGCGCGTGAAGATCGGACCGGTCGCTGCGACGGACGAGACCCTCGAACCGGGTGAGATCCTCGCGCGCAAGGACGGTCTGTTCATCGGGACGGCGACCACCGCGGTCCGGCTCGGGACTGTTCAGCCACCCGGTAAGAAGGCGATGGCCGCCGCAGATTGGGCGCGCGGCGCCCGCCTCGACGAGAAGGTGCGTGCACAGTGACCGAATCCCGTAGGCCCGCTCGGCGACCCGGTACGGGTACCGGAGATCGCAACGCGAAGCCGCGTCAGGCGCGTCGACCGTCGCAGTCCGCGATGGACCCGGCGCGCACGGCAGCCCGCGACGTGCTCCGCGCGGTCCGTGAGCGCGACGCCTACGCAAACCTGGTGTTGCCCGCCCTGCTGCGCGAACGAAAACTCGATTCTCGCGATGCGGCGCTCGCCACGGAACTGACCTACGGCGCCGCCCGCGCGCAGGGCCTACTCGACGCCGTCATCGAATCGGCGGCGCAGCGTCCGGTCGACGAGATCGACGGTGCGCTGCTCGACGTGTTGCGTCTGGGTACCTACCAACTGCTGCGTACTCGAGTCGCGCACCATGCCGCCGTTGCTACCAGTGTGGATCTGGTGCGCACCGAATTCGGCCAGGGCCGCGCGGGATTCGTCAACGCAGTGCTGCGGAGGGTGGGGGAGCAGACCGAGGACCAGTGGATCGAGCGACTCGCGCCGGACGCCGACCGTGATCCCGTCGGGCATCTCGCGTTCAGGTACGCGCACCCGGTGTGGATCGCCCAGGCCTTCGCGCACGCGCTCGGCGCGGACGCCGGTGAACTCGCCGAGGTGCTCGCCGCCGACGATGCCCGACCAATCGTGCATCTCGTTGCGCGCCCCGGAATCATCACCGCAGAGGAACTGGCCCTCATCACCGGCGGGGAACAAGGACAGTGGTCGCCGTACGCAGTGCACCTCGATCACGGTGATCCCGGACGGCTCGAACCCGTCCGCGAGGGCATGGCAGCCGTGCAGGACGAGGGCAGCCAACTCGTCGCACGGGCCTTGACCCTCGCACCGGTCACCGGCGACGACGGCGGGCGCTGGCTCGACCTGTGCGCCGGCCCGGGTGGCAAGGCGGCGCTGCTCGGTGCGCTCGCCGACCTCGACGGATTCACAGTGGACGCCGTCGAACCGATCGAACACCGCGCAGAACTGGTCCGCAAGACCACCCGCGGCATGCCGGTCACCGTGCATGTGGCCGACGGACGCGATCCCGGGCTCGACCCCGGCTACGACCGTATTCTCGTCGACGCACCCTGCACCGGGCTCGGTGCACTGCGTCGCCGGCCCGAGTCGCGGTGGCGCCGCCAGCCCGGCGACGTCGCCGACCTGGTGCGCCTGCAGAAGCAGCTCCTCACGTCCGCGATCGAAATGCTGCGGCCCGGCGGCGTCGTACTGTATTCGACGTGCTCGCCGCACGTCTCGGAGACGGTGGCGATCGTTGCCGATGCGGTGCGCCGCCACGGTGTCGAAGAACTCGACACACGGGAACTCGTGCCCGGGGTGCCGGAGCTCGGTGAGGGGCCGGGTGTACAGCTGTGGCCGCACCGGCACGGAACCGATGCGATGTTCATGGCGGCGCTGCGCAAGCCGGCGGAGTAACGACACCGCACTCGGGGGTGCGGGCCGCTACTAGGGGTCGACGCCGGGCACGACCACGCCCGATTCGCCGACACCCACTCGGGTCAGGACGTCGCGTTCCCGGTCGGGTGAGCGGGTCGGGCAGTTCCGGTTTCACTGCGCGATCCGGTTGTGCCGTGAGGTAATCCATCACCTTCGTGGCAATGGTCGGGGACAACAACGAGTCCCCGGCTGCGACCGTCCGGATTGCGGTGCGGAGGCCACCGTATCGATCGGTGCGGCCAGATCTTCCGGCGCGACCGTGAAGTCGGTGGTCACCTCGATCCCAGAGGTGCGTGCGCGGTCGACCGGTCACCGGTCGTTCCGATCCTGCTGACCGTCGTGATCTCCGCCGTCTGGATCGCAGTGGTCGGCCTAGGGCGCATCCACCCGATCGCAATCGTCCCCATGCTCGTGGTCAACGCACTGTGGGGACTCGTCACGGGATGCGTCGCTTACCTCGTCACGGGCGCCCGCACCGGCCGTGACGTATCCCACCGGAATTGACCGACCCGTGCGCAGGGTGGGCGTCGGAGTGGTCGGTGGTCTGCTGTCGGCGATCATCGCGGTGGACCTTTTGGCCGGGAGTCCGGTCGGGGATGCCGTGGCGGTCTTGATGCCATTGTGCAGATTGCTGGGTGCCCTTGTCGCGCTCGGACTCGACAACCGGGACCAGCGCGCCTCGAGGCCGCAGCGTCCGAACGAGCTGCACCGCCGAAGATGAAGACTCCCTCATTTTCGTTTCACGAACTGTTCACCACAGCGATAGAACATAGTTGCCATGGCAGTCGCGAAGCGGATATCCGCACTGGTGGCCCTCCTGGTGATCCCCGCCGGCCTCGCATGGGCCGGCCAGCTGCTCGGCGGCCACGCCGGATCCCCGGACGTGGGAAATGCATCGATCACCGTGTCCGTCGATCCACGCAGCCCCGGCGACGCTGACTACGTTCCCGGTACGCACTCGTCGTCACCCGGTCCCGGCAGCGTCGGGGAGCCCATCGCGCCGGGTCCCGACGTAGTACCCCCCGCCCCGGTTCCCACGGTGGAGCCCGTCACGCCGCCGGCGGCGAACACGGCGCCCCCTGCATCTCCGCAGATCTCCGATGTGCAACGTCAGCCGCTTCCCGCTCCTGCGACGCAGTGGGATGACGACTGGGACGATGACGATGACGACGACTGGGACGATGACGGCTGGGACGATGACGACGACTGGGACGACGATGACGAGTGACGAGGAGAGGCAACCGCGAGGATCCGCGCTCCCGGCCCGCTGGCGCATCCTCACGTGGATTCTCCTCACCACCGCCGTCGCACTGGTGTCGGTCGTCGTGACGACCCGTGCGCTGCTGCTCAACGATGTCGACCACGACGCGAACGCCGACATCACGCAAGAGATCGACGAGTTCCGCGCGTTCGCGGCCGTCGGTGTCGACCCGACCACCGCTGCACCGTTCACTTCCGTCGACCGGATGCTCGAGGTGTACCTGAACCGGCAGCACACCTCGGAAGGTGAGGTGATCGTCGGGGTCGTCGGTGGTGACCTGTTGTTCGACCGGCGTATCGCACTCGATCGACCCGACCTGCCGCCTGGCCTGACCGAGGACGGAAAGCTCTTCGACCAGATGCTCGGCACACCCACCAACTCGGGCGTCATCGACGTCGAGGGAGGCCGGGTCCGGTGGGCCCGCTCCGACGTCACCTCGGGTAACAACGACGGCGCGCTGATCGTCGCGGTGTTCACCGCCGAACAACGAGCGCAGGTCGGCGAGACCATCCGCACCATCGCGCTCGTCGCGGTCGGTGGGCTCGGACTCACCGCAGTAATCGGCTGGCTCGTCGCCGGCCAGATCCTCGCCCCGATCAGGCAGGTGCGCGAGGTCGCCGCAGCGATCGGGGAGAAGGATCTCATCAGCCGGGTACCTGTCCACGGGCGCGACGACATCGCCGCGCTCGCCGAGACCTTCAACTCGATGCTCGATCGCCTCGAACAAGCCCACGACACCCAGCAACGGTTCGTCGACGACGCCGGACACGAGCTGCGCACGCCGATCACCGTGATCCGCGGGCACCTCGAGGTAATGGAGCTCGACCGGACCGTCGATGCCACCACCCGCGCCGCGACCCTTCGCCTCGTCGAGGACGAACTCGATCGCATGGCCCGCATCGTCAGTGACCTGTTGGTGCTTGCCAAGGCCGAACGCCCCGACTTCGTGACGTGCCGCGAGGTCGACGTGACCGACCTGACACTCGACATCGAAGCCAAGGCACAGATGCTCGGCACCCGCGACTGGCAGCTCATGGAAGTGGCGGAGGGGGTCGCCGACATCGACAGCCAGCGTGTCACCCAGGCTGCGTTGCAGCTCGCCACCAACGCCGTCTCTCACACTCACGTCGGCGATGTGATCCAGTTCGGATCCGCATTCGTCGACGACGACGGCCGGCGTCTGTTCCGTGTGTGGGTACGAGACACCGGCCCCGGCGTGGCACCGGAGGACACGAGCCGCATATTCGAGCGTTTCCGGCGCGGCAACCCTGCACCCGCAGACGTGGGCGGACCCGCACCCGAACGCGGCGGTGCGGGACTCGGATTGGCGATCGTGCGTGCTATCACCGACGCCCACCACGGTTCGGTGTGGGTCGACAGCATCCCGGGAGAGGGCGCCACTTTCGGCGTCGATCTCCCCGCACACGACCCCGATCTCCGGCTCCGCGCCACCGACCACCGCGAACAAGCCGATCCGGAACCCCACGACGCCGAATCCGCACCCGATTCCCGAAAGACCGTAACCTCGTGAGCCGCATCCTGATCGCCGAAGACGACACGCGCATCGTTGCCTTCCTGGAGAAGGGACTGCGCGCCGCCGGCTACACCATCACCCATGCAGGTGATGGGGACACGGCGCTGCTGCTGGCCCGCAGTGACGCGTTCGACCTCGTCATCCTCGATATCGGGCTGCCCAAGATGGACGGGTTCACCGTGCTCGACCGGCTCCGGGGCGAAGGGGTCCGGACTCCCGTCATCGTGCTCACCGCCCGCGACAGCGTCACCGATACCGTTGCCGGACTCGAGGGCGGCGCCAACGACTACGTGAGCAAGCCGTTCCAGTTCGCCGAACTCCTCGCCCGGATCCGGCTCCGCATCGGCGACGCCGGCGCGACCGACCCGACGTCGATGCTGGGCGACGGCGATCTTGCACTGGACCTGCGGACCCGCCGCGTCGAGGTCGGCGGTGCCACCGTCGACCTCACCAGCCGCGAATTCTCGCTCCTCGAGGTGTTCCTGCGGCATCGCGGGCAGGTGCTCTCCCGCGAACAGATCCTCGGGCACGTGTGGGGCTACGACTTCGACCCGGCCTCCAACGTCGTCGACGTGTACGTGCGGGCGTTGCGCAACAAGATCGGCGGCGACCGCGTCGAGACGATTCGCGGAGCGGGATACCGGCTGCGATGACCTATTACGCCACCACACCGCCGCGCGTCCCGACGTCCCCGCCGGCGCCAGCTCCGCGCGTCCGACGTCGTCCGGGACCCGGCCGTCTCGCTGCCCTCCTCGTCCTCATCGTGATGTGCGCCGGCATCGTGCATCTCGCACGCACCGATGTCGCTCTCAGCGCGGACGCGGCCGTCACCCTGATCGTGTTCGTGATTGCGGTGTGGTTGTGGATCTTCACCCGCGTCGACGACACCTATGTGGCGCTCGGCGCTGCCGCCTCCCTCACCGTCGTGGGAGTCACCCACGCCGACGCGCTCTTCGCCACGCTCGGCGACGACATCGTCTGGCTGCTGCTGTCGGCGTTCGTCATCGCCGCCGGCGTTGCCTCCTCGGGCCTCGCCACCCGCGGCGCCGCGTTTCTCCTCACGGGCGCCCGCACCCCACGTGCCTTGATCCACCTGGTGACCGCGGCGCTCGTGGTGACCGCGTTCGCAGTGCCGTCGACATCGGGGCGCGCGGCGATTGCGTTGCCGGTCTTCGTCGCGATCGCCACCGTCCTGGCGGACCGTCCCCGGCTGGTGCGAGGCCTGGCGCTGCTGTTCCCGACCGTGATCCTGCTGTCGGCCGTGGCATCGCTGCTCGGTGCCGGCGCACACCTGATCACCAGCCAGATCGTCACCACCGCCATCGGTAGCGGATTCGATTTCGCGACGTGGATGCTGCTGGGACTGCCACTCGCGATCGTGTCGTCGCACGCTGCGGCGGAACTGGTGCTGTGGATGTTCACCGACGCCGACGACCGTCGCCGGCACCTTTCGATCACCGCCGAGGACGTCGGCGCGCAATCCTCGACCCCGGTGACCGGTCCACTGACCGTCGCCGAGTCCCGGTCGGCGCTGTTGCTCGCCGTCGTGACCGTGCTGTGGTGCACCGAACCGCTGCACGGCATCCATCCCGCTGTGGTGGCGCTGCTCGGTGCGCTCGTCGCGACGTCGCCGCGCTACGGATCCGTGAAGCTCGGAGCCGCGCTGAAGACCGTGCCGTGGACACTGTTGCTGTTCATGGCCGCGACCCTGTCGATCGGCACCGCGCTCACGACCAGCGGCGCCGCGGACTGGCTCGCAACCACCGCGTTCGGTCCGCTCACCTCACGCGGCGCGGCGGCGGGACCGCTGTTCATCGTGGTCGTCGTCGTGATCTCGACCGCCGCGCACCTGGTGATCCAGTCGCGTTCGGCACGGTCTGCGGTGCTCATCCCCGTGGTCGTGGCGCTCGCACCCACCGTCGGCGTCGATCCGCTCGCGGCAGCATTCCTCTCGACCGCCGCAGCCGGCTTCTGTCATACATTGCCCAGTTCCGCGAAACCGGTGACGCTGTTCTCGTCGGTGCCGGACGTTCCCACCTACACGAGCAAGGACCTGCTGCGGTTGTCCGCGGTGCTCGGCCCGCTCAGCGCGGCCCTGGTGCTTCTGTTCGCCTGGTTCGTGTGGCCGCTGCTCGGCATGCCGCTGTTCCCATGATTCCACCCGTGGTCACCCACTGAATTGTTCTCCCCTCATCGATAGGAGTGGCGTAATGGCACTGAAGGTTCCGCACCGAATTCTTGTCGCACCCAGCGGATTCAAGGAGAGTCTCGACGCGCCCTCCGTTGCGTCGGCGATCGCCATAGGGGTCCGGAGGGCGCTGCCCGGCGTCGCCGTCGACGCCGTCCCGATCCCGGACGGAGGGGAGGGCACCGCCGAGATCCTCGCGGCAGCCACCGGCGGCACTCTCGTTCCGGCCACGGTCACCGGCCCCGTCGGCGAGCCTGTCGTCGCGCAGTGGGCACGACTCGGAGGTGCCTCCACGGGCACCGCAGTGGTCGAGATGGCTTCGGCCGCCGGCCTGCGACTCGTGCCCGGCGACCGCCGCGACCCCGGCGCGACCACCACCCGCGGTGTCGGCGAACTCATCGCCGCTGTGCTCGACGACGGGATCCGCCGCATCGTCGTCGGATGCGGTGACTCCGGAACCAGCGACGGCGGCGCCGGCGCCCTGCGCGCGCTCGGCGTTCGGATCCTCGACCGGGACGGACATGATCTTCCCGACGGCGGCCGCCACCTCGTGCGAGCCGATCGACTCGACCTCGATGCCCTGCACCCGGCCCTCGCCGACGCCGAGATCGTCCTGGCCGGCAACACCCACAACGTGCTGTGCGGGCCGCGGGGGGTCGCCCGGGTGTTCGGTCCCCAGAAGGGCGCGACTCCCACGCAGGTCGACGAACTCTCCGCCGCGCTGGACAGGTGGGCGGAGATGCTCGAACAACACTGCACTACTACCGGATTCGATATCCGGACCGGTCCCGGAACCGGGGCGTCCGGTGGGCTCGGCGCGGGACTCGCAGCGCTCGCCGGGGCACGTATCGCGTCCCGTTTCGACGTGCTGCTCGACAGCGGACTGTCCGGCATCGACCTCGACGTTCTCGTCGCCCGCGCCGACCTGATCATCACCGCGGAGGGAAGCATCGACTTCCAGACACCGCACGGCAAGGTGCCCGCCGAGATCGCGCGGCGCGCTCAGCAGGTCGGGGTTCCGGTGCTTGCGCTCGCCGGGTCGCTCGGCCGCGGCGCCCCGGACGTGCACGACGTCGGGATCGGCGCGATCGCCTCGATCATCCCCGTTCCGATGAAACTCGAGGACGCCGTAGCCAACGGACATGATCTGCTCGTCGAGGCTGCCGCACGGTCGATGCGGTTGCTCATGCTCGGCTCTGCCGTCGCGTGCCGGAGCAAGGGGCGCGGCAAGAAGACCAAGCGCCAGGTCGCCGCGGTGAGCGCGGCCTGACTCGACTGCGGTCCGCTGCTTGCTTCCGATGCGCCCTGGGCAGGTCGAACACGCTCAGAGTACTGCGCGGGCCGCGGCAACCGGTCGGCGCCCGCCGCATGGAATTCGGCGAACACCTCGGCGAGTTCGTGCGGGGTGCGTGCACGCATCGGGACGCTCGGCGCCTGCTCCGGTGGGAGCCCGTGTACTTCCACGAGGTTGCGTACGAAGGCATCGTGGGCCCCGCGGGCGTTCGCGTCGTCGCCCACGATGAGGTGACCGCCGACGGTGACTCCCGGCATCGGCACCCCGCGTTCGACGGCCGTCTCGCGCAGCCGCTCGACCGCGCGGGCAAGCCCCGCCGGGGAGATCAGCGACGGGAACCAGTCCGCACCGTGCCTCAGGACTCTGCGGAACGCGTGCTCTGTACCGCCGACCAGCAGGGGCGGCATCATCGCTGCCGGTGCCTGGACCAGCGGTGGAAGCGAACCGTTCAGTTCGACCGGCTCTCCGATGAGCAGCCGCGGCAACATGTCGAGTATCGCGTCGGTCACCCGGCCACGATCGCGGCCCGGTACTCCGACGGCGTGCCAGAACGGGTTGTCGGGAAAGCCGCCTGAGCCGACGCCGAGTTGTAGTCGGTTGCCGGACAGATGCTGCAGAGTGGCGACCTGCGCTGCGAGCCATGGTGCGGGACGGAGCGGTACGACGAGGACGCTGAAACCGATCCGCAGTTGCTCTGTCGCGGCTGCTGCTGCAGCGATGATTCTGCAGTCCCGCATGGGTCGATACTCGATATGAGGACACTTGCGATCACCCAGAACATCACCGTTGACGGTGCCATCGAGATGCTCGGCGACTGGTTCGATCCGACAGGCCAGGACCCCGAAGTGCTGGACGCAACCCGCTTACAGTCCGAGGACTCCGACGCGATCCTGCTCGGTCGGCGAACCTTCGAGGACTTTCGTAGCTTCTGGCCCGAGCAGACCGACGACGAAACCGGGATAACCGACGAACTCAACCGCATCGAGAAGTACGTCGTCTCTTCGACTCTCGCCGATCCGCAATGGCAGAACTCGACCGTGCTCACCGGTGACTGGAGCGCCCGGGTGCAGGCACTGAAAGAACAGAAGGGCCGCGACATCGTCGTTACCGGCAGCATCATGCTGACCCACGGCCTGATCGAGTCCGGTCTGGTCGACGAGTACCGACTGTTCGTCTATCCCACCGTTCAGGGCAGGGGGAGACGGCTGTTCCCCGACGGGTACCAGACGTCGAGTCTCCAGCTGATCGAGGCCCGAGGTTTCCCGAGCGGCGTCTCCCTGCTGCGCTACACCGCTGATCGATAGGACAAGCGTCGCTGCTGCAGGCGCGCGGTCTCCCGCGACGTGAGTCGACGTGTGCGCAGCGCTGCCCATAAGGTTCGCATATGCCCGACATCGTCACGCTGACCATGAATCCTGCCCTCGATGTCACCACGTTCACAGACCACGTGGTGCACACCCGGAAACTCCGGTGCGACGAGCCGTTCTACGACGCCGGCGGGGGCGGGGTGAATGTCGCGAAGGTCGCCCGCGTGCTCGGTGTGTCGGCCGCAGCGGTGTATCCGGCCGGGGGTGCGCGCGGCGAACAGATGAGCGGGCTACTCGACGACGATGATGTCGAAGAACACATCGTTCCCATCGCCGACGACACCCGGGAATGCTTCACCGCGATCGACCGTACGAGCGGTCTCGAATACCGGTTCGTCACCCCGGGCCCGGAACTGACTGTCGCGGAGCAGGGAGAGTGCCTCGCCACGCTGACCAAGGTGGCGAAGGACGCGAAATACGTCGTCGCCAGCGGAAGCTTCCCGCCCGGCGTGCCAGGCACCTTCGTGCGGAAGGTCGCTGATGCAGCCCGCGACGCCGGCGCGCGATTCGTACTCGATTCCTCGGGCGACGCACTCGCGAGCATCGAATCGGGTGTGTTCCTCGTCAAACCATCGTTGGACGAACTGTGCGAATGGGTCGGTCACGACCTCCCCTCGTCGGACGACCGGATCGGCGCAGCCCGCGAGCTCATCGAACGTGGTGTCGCGGAGGTCGTCGTGGTGTCGCTGGGTGCGGACGGCGCCATCATGGTCACTGCCGACGACGCGGTGCAGGTGCCTGCCCTCGACGTCGAGGTGCGCAGCGCGGTCGGGGCCGGCGACAGCATGGTCGCGGGGCTCGTCGTGGGATTGTTGCAGGACCGGTCGCTGCGCGACGCGTTGTCGCTGGGTGTCGCCTGCGGCACGGCTGCCTTGCTCACTGCGGGCAGCCACGTCTGTCGCCGCGAGGACATAGACCGGTTCGATGCGCTCGCCCGCGGCCTGTGACTCCGAGACTCCGGCAGCACCGCGACGCCCGAACTTTCCTCCATCTCTCTGGGTTTCCGCATTTCGACGACCTACGGAAACCCGTGTGAACGGAGGAATGTCACGGTAGTCGACGCGCGGTCAGTCGAGGAACAGATCGAGCTGCAGTTCGCCGTCGCCCGCTCGGTATCGCTCGAGATCGGTGATGCCGGCGTTCGCGAGCACTTCGTCGTCGATGTAGAAGTTGCCGGTCGCCTCGCGACTCGGCGACGTGAGAACCACGTGCGCGGCGTCGGCGTAGATGTCCGGTGTCCGTGACGAATTCACCATGTCTTCACCGCCGAGAAGGTTGCGCACCGCAGCGGTGGCGATGGTTGTGCGCGGCCACAACGAGTTGACCCCGATGCCGTCGCTCCTCAGTTCCTCGGCGAGTCCGAGTGTCGTCAAACTCATCCCGTATTTGGCCATTGTGTAGGCAAGATGGCCGCCGGCCCACTTGGGTGAGAGGTTCAGCGGTGGAGACAACGTGAGGATGTGCGGGTTGCGCCCGGCCTTCGCGGAGTCGCGCAGCGCGGGAATCGACAACTTGGACAGCAGGAATGTGCCGCGGCAGTTGATGTCCTGCATGAGGTCGTACTTCTTCATGGCGATATCGGGAGTGGGGGACAGGTCGATCGCGGAGGCATTGTTCACGACCACGTCGATTCCGCCGAACCGTGCGACCGTCTGCTGGACGGCATCGGCCACGGCGTCGTCGTCTCGGATGTCGCCGACGAACGGCAGCACCCGCCCGCCCGCCCGCTCGAGTTCTGCGGCGGCGGTGTGGATGGTGCCCGGAAGCTTCGGATTCGGGGTGTCGGTCTTGGCGATCAGTGTGATGTTGGCGCCGTCGCGCGCGGCGCGCAGCGCGATGGCGAGGCCGATCCCTCGGCTGCCTCCGGACATGATCATGGTTCGGCCGGACAGGGATGTCGAATCTGGAGCGCGCATCGGTGCCTCCTTCGTCGGTTGCGTTCGAGTATGGGCGCACCCTGGCGCTCCCGGAAGACATTCGCCCTTGTCGCAAACATATTTACCAAGTAGCTTAGATGCTAAGTGAAATCGGAAGGGGGAGATGTGAACGGGTCGATGTGGGAGGGCCGCGGCGATCTGGCCGACGTGGTCACGAGTGATCTCTCCCGTCGGTTGAGCACGGCCACTGTCCTGTTTCATCACGCCGTTGCCGAACGGCTCGGGCTCGGTCCCACCGACCACAAGTGCCTCGATCTGCTGTACGAGAGGGGGGCGATGACCGGCAGCGAGTTGGCGGCAATCACAGGGTTGACCACTGGCGCGGTCACCGGGGTCGTCGCGCGGCTGGAGAAGGCGGGGCACGTGACACGTGAGCCCGACCCTCGTGACGGGCGTAAGCAGATCTTGCGTCCGGTGTTCGATGCCTCGCCCGAGATCGCCGAGGTGTTCGGGAGCATCCGAGACGACGCTGCCGGCCTGGTCGCGGGATTCGACGATCACGAACTCGCCACTATTGCCGAGTTCCTCTCCCGCAGCATCGAATTCTCGTACCGACGGGCCGCGATCATGCGCGCAGAGGCGATATCGAGAGGAAAGGAGAATGATCATGACCGATGATGCTCAGCTCAGGGGTCTGTTCGATCGGATGTGCCGAGCGTGGACCGACGGCGACGCCGAGGCCTACGGTGCGTGCTTCACCGAGGATTGCGACTATGTCTCGTTCGACGGCACCCGAATCATCGGGCGCGGGGCGGTGGTCGAATCCCACGACGCGCTGTTCCGAGGTGTGCTGTTCGGTAGCGCCCTGGTCGGCGAGATCGACTCGATACGTCACCTCGGTGACGATGTCGCGCTGCTGTACGGTACCGGTTCGGTCGTCGTTGCATGGCGGTCGCAACCGCCGAAACGGCGACTGACCCGCAACACCATCGTTGCGGTTCGAACCGTGGAGGGGTGGCGGTTCACGGCGATCCACAACGGCCGGATACGTCCGGTGCGGATTCCGGTGTCGGATTCCTTCGCCGCACGAGCGGCCCGTTCCTTGGTGCAGGCAACTCGTGCGGTGGGATTGGGGCGCGCACAACCCACCGGCGTGCCGGCGTGATCGACGTTGCGTGCGTCGTGCCCGTCGACCGATGCGATCTCCGGTGCGGAGCGCGCATCCTCTACGACCGCACCGCGGTCGCGATCACCGGAGCACCCCCCTGCGGCGCTGAGGCGACCGCGACCGAGATGGTGCGGTGGACAAGGTCGGATGGCACCTCGCCGAGTTCGGCGGATTACCCGCGGTAGCGGGCACAGTACCGTGACCTTCCTTCAGGGAACCATCCCGTCGGCACGCTGACCAGGGCAGAAAGTCCCCGATTCAGTGTCGTGCCCGCACCGACACGGACGTCACCGCGCGCACTAGACTCGACCGATGTGGCCCACCCGATGATTGCCCCCTCCATCCTGTCCGCGGATTTCGCACGCCTCGCCGACGAGGCTCAGGCCGTCGCCGGCGCCGATTGGTTGCATGTCGATGTCATGGACGCGCATTTCGTACCGAACCTGACTCTCGGCCTGCCGATCGTGCAGTCGTTGCTGAAGGCAACCGACATCCCTCTCGACTGCCACCTGATGATCGAGGATCCGGGCAGGTGGGCGCCCCCGTACGCGGAAGCCGGTGCACACAACGTCACCTTCCATGCCGAGGCCACCGACGACCCTGTTGCCGTCGCGCGGGATATTCGTGCAGCAGGTGGAAAGGCGGGACTGTCCGTCAAGCCCGGCACACCCATCGAGCCGTATCTCGAACTCCTGAAGGAATTCGACACGCTCCTCGTGATGAGTGTCGAACCAGGATTCGGTGGCCAGTCGTTCATCCCCGACGTGCTCGGCAAGGCCCGCGCGGTGCGGCGGCTCGTGGATTCCGGCGAACTTCGCTTGATCGTCGAGATCGACGGTGGGATCAACGCGGACACCATCGAGGCCGCCGCCGAAGCCGGTGTCGATTGCTTCGTCGCCGGCTCCGCGGTCTACGGCGCGGAGGACCCGGGCGAAGCGGTGCGCAAGCTGCGTGCGCAGGCCGCGAAGGCCTCGGCGCACCTGACCCTCGCGCCGTGACCGCACCGGAACTCGCCGAAGCGCTGCAGTTCGCGCTCGACGCCGCGGAAGCCGTTCGTGGGACGACGAGCCCCAACCCGCCGGTGGGTGCGGCAATTATCGACGTGGACGGTCGCATCGCCGGGGTCGGTGCCACCGCGCCCCCCGGCGGTCCGCACGCCGAAGTGCGTGCACTCGCGGCCGCCGGGGAACGGGCGCGCGGTGGCACCGCTGTCGTCACCCTCGAACCCTGTAACCACACCGGTCGCACGGGGCCGTGCGCGCACGCCTTGATCGAGGCCGGAATTGCGGCCGTTCATTACGCGATCGCCGATCCCAACCCGGTCGCCGAAGGCGGTGCGGCCACGTTGCGTGCCGCAGGCATCGCGGTCCACGAAGGTCTCGGCGCCGACGCCGTGGCGCACGGCACGCTGCGTGCGTGGCTGCACCAGCAACGCACCGGCCGTCCGCACGTGACCTGGAAATACGCGGCGGGGCTCGACGGGCGCAGTGCGGCCGCCGACGGAACCAGCCAGTGGATCTCCGGCCCGGACGCCCGCACACGGGTGCACGACGAGCGCAGCCGGCTGGATGCGATCGTCGTGGGTACCGGCACCGTCCTCGCTGACGACCCGTGGCTGACCGCGCGTCTGCCCGACGGCGACCTCGCACCGCATCAGCCCCTGCGGGTGGTCGTCGGGTTCAGCGACCTCCCCACCGATGCACGGGTGCTCGACGACAGCGCACCCACCCTCGTGCTGCGCACTCATGACATCGACGAGGTCCTCGCTGCGCTCTCCGACCACCCCGATGTGCTCATCGAGGGCGGCCCGCGTCTCGCCGGGGCGTTCCTCGCTGCCGGTCGCGTCGACCGCATCCAGGCGTACGTGGCGCCGGTTGTGCTCGGGGCCGGGACTGCCGCTGTGCAGGATGCGGGCGTCACAACGATCACCGAGGCGCTACGGTTTCGTCGGGAGCGCGTCGAGACCGTCGGCGCCGATGTCCTCATGACCCTCGTCCCGGATCGGGACTGCTGAACCTGGTTTTCGACCGGGAGTGAAGGAGCCGAACGTGTTCACCGGCATCGTCGAAGAACTGGGTGAAATCGTGGCGCGCGAAGACCTCACGGACGCCGCGCGTTTCACTGTGCGCGGACCTGTGGTGACCACCGACGCCAAGCATGGCGACTCGATCGCCGTGAACGGGGTGTGCCTGACCGTCGTCGATGTGCTCGATAAGGACTCGTTCACCGCGGACGTGATGCAGGAGACACTGAACCGCTCGAGCCTCGACAATCTGGCCGCGGGAAGCCGTGTCAACCTCGAACGCGCAGCGGCGGTCGACAGCCGCCTCGGCGGTCATATCGTGCAGGGGCACGTCGACGGCACAGGCTCCGTGATCTCTCGCACGCCCTCCGAGAACTGGACGGTCGTCCGGATTTCGTTGCCCGCGAGCATCTCCAGGTACGTCGTCGAGAAGGGATCGATCACTGTCGACGGTGTGTCGCTGACGGTCTCGGCGCTCGGCGGCGAGCCCGGCGACGAATGGTTCGAGATCTCGCTGATCCCGACGACGTTGTCGCTGACCACACTCGGTGGCGCCGAGGCGGGCACCACCGTGAACCTCGAGGTCGATGTGATCGCGAAGTACGTGGAGCGACTGCAGAACGCTCGGTGACAGGTCGTACTGTGGAGCAGGACAGTGGACGCGAAGCACGAGTCGTCCGACTAGAAGATTTGGAGTCAGGGCAAGTGACGAGGTTCGACACCATCGAGCGCGCGGTCGCCGACATCGCCGCCGGTAAGGCGGTCGTCGTGGTCGACGACGAAGACCGTGAAAACGAGGGCGACCTCATCTTCGCTGCGGAGAAGGCCACTCCCGAACTTGTGGCGTTCATGGTGCGCTACACCTCCGGTTATCTGTGTGTGCCGCTCGACGGCGACGACTGCGACCGGCTCGGTCTGCCCCCGATGTACTCCACGAATCAGGACAAGCACGGGACCGCGTACACGGTCACGGTCGACGCGAAGGAAGGCGTCGGCACCGGTATCTCGGCGTCCGACCGCGCCACCACGATGCGGCTGCTCGCCGACCCCGATTCGACCGTGCTGGACTTCACCCGTCCCGGACACGTCGTGCCGCTACGTGCCAAGGAAGGTGGCGTGCTGCGCCGTCCCGGCCACACCGAGGCCGCCGTCGACCTCGCGCGCATGGCGGATCTGCGTCCGGCAGGGGTGATCTGCGAGATCGTCTCGCAGAAGGACGAGGGCCACATGGCCCGCACCGATGAGCTGCGGGTGTTCGCCGACGAGCACGATCTCGCGTTGATCTCCATCGCTGATCTCATCTCGTGGCGCCGCAAGCACGAGAAGCATGTCGTGCGTGTCGCCGAGGCCCGCATCCCCACCCGCCACGGTGATTTCACCGCGGTCGGCTACCAGAGCATCTACGACGAGGTCGAGCATGTCGCGCTCGTCCGCGGCGACCTCGCCGGAGTCGACGGGGACGGTGCGGACGTGCTCGTGCGCGTGCACTCCGAATGCCTGACCGGTGACGTGTTCGGATCGCTGCGTTGCGATTGCGGTCCGCAGCTCGACGCTGCACTCGAGATGGTGGCGGCGGAAGGCCGCGGTGTCGTGCTCTACATGCGTGGCCACGAGGGCCGCGGTATCGGTCTGATGCACAAGCTGCAGGCCTACCAGTTGCAGGACGCCGGGTCCGACACCGTCGACGCGAACCTGGAACTCGGGTTGCCGGCCGATGCCCGCGACTACGGCATCGGCGCGCAGATCCTCGTCGATCTCGGTATCGCGTCGATGCGGCTGCTCACCAACAATCCGGCCAAGCGGGTCGGGTTGGACGGGTACGGCCTGCAGATCACCGAGCGTGTCCCGATGCCGCTGCGCGCCAACGCGGAGAACCTCACCTACCTGCGTACCAAGCGCGACCGGATGGGTCACGACCTGATCGGGCTCGACGACTACGAGGCCGGGGACGCCTGATGAGCGGTGAAGGGCTGCCCGATCTGCAACTCGCGGACGCCGCCGGTCTGCGTCTGGCGATCGTCGCGGGACGCTGGCACACCGCGATCTCCGATGCGCTCATCGCCGGGGCACAGCGCGTCGCCGAGGACGTCGGGGTCACCGACGTCACCGTCGAGCGAGTCGCCGGCGCGATCGAACTGCCCGTGGTCGCGCAGCAACTCGCCCGTACCCACGATGCTGTGGTCGCGTTGGGTGTCGTCATCCGCGGCGGGACCCCGCACTTCGAGTACGTGTGCGACGCGGTCACCTACGGGTTGACGCGCATAACCCTCGACGAGGGCACTCCCGTCGGCAACGGTGTGCTCACCACCGACACCGAGCAGCAGGCACTCGACCGTGCGGGCCTGCCGGACTCGGTCGAGGACAAGGGCGGCCAGGCGTGCGCGGCCGCACTCGATACCGCCGTCACCTTACGGCGGCTCCGAGGAGTCGCGCCGTGACTGCAGCAACCGACACCGAGTGGGAACTCGACGTCCGCGCTCGCAAGATGACCGTGGCGGCGCAGGTCGTCGCCGGGTTCCTGGTGGTTGCACACATCGGCGCCGCCGTCGTCCTGCGGGCGGGCGGCGACACCGGTGTGCACCTGCGTGTCGCCGATCAGGTCGCGATGGTCATGATCGGGCTCGTGGTCGCAGCCGGGGTACTGCTCTTCACTCGACCGCGTCTGCGCGCCGGTGCGAGCGGTATCGCAGTTCGGAATATGTTCCAGGAGAAACACTTCCACTGGAATCAGGTGCACGGCATCTCGTTCCCACACGACGCGCCCTGGGCACATCTCGAGCTTCCCGGCGACGAGTATCTCGCCGTGGTCGCCGTGCAGGCCCGTGACGGTGTACACGCTGTCGACGCCCTGGAACGCTTTCGCGAGATCGAAGCACGCTACGGCCGAGGTGTCGGAGAAGACGACTAACCTGGACGTCGTGCCCGACCCCTCGACATACCGCCCCGCAGCCGGCACCATCCCCACGGAACCGGGGGTGTACAAATTCCGCGACCCGCACGGCCGGGTCATCTACGTCGGCAAAGCCAAGAGCCTGCGCTCACGACTGAACTCGTACTTCGCCGACGTCTCCTCGCTGCACCCGCGCACCCGGCAGATGGTGACCACCGCCGGCAGCGTCGAGTGGACTGTGGTGCGCACCGAAGTAGAGGCGCTGCAGCTCGAGTACAACTGGATCAAGGAGTTCGATCCGCGCTTCAACGTGCGGTACCGCGACGACAAGACGTACCCGATGCTCGCCGTCAGCGTGGGGGAGAAGTTTCCGCGCCTGTTCGTCTACCGCGGTCCCCGACGTAAGGGCGTGCGCTATTTCGGCCCCTACTCCCACGCGTGGGCGATCCGGGAAACCCTCGACCTGCTGCTGCGAGTATTCCCGGCCCGCACCTGCTCCGCCGGCGTCTTCAAACGACACTCGCAGATCGGGCGGCCGTGCCTGCTCGGTTACATCGACAAGTGTTCGGCCCCCTGCATCGGTCGGGTCGACGCCGACGAACACCGCCGGATCGTCGACGACTTCTGCGACTTCCTCGCCGGTCGCACCGACCGGCTCGTCCGCGACGTCGAGGCACGCATGCACGCCGCCGCCGAGGAACTCGACTTCGAACTCGCGGCACGCCTGCGCGACGACCTCGGCGCGCTCCGCAAGGCGCTCGAGAAGCAGGCCGTGGTGCTCGGTGACGGAACGGACGCCGATCTCGTTGCATTCGCCGGCGACGAATTGGAAGTCGCCGTCCAGGTGTTCCATGTACGCGGCGGTCGCGTGCGCGGTCAGCGCGGCTGGGTCGTCGAGAAATCCGGCGATGTCGTCGATCGTCCCGCCGACCGCGCCGCGCGGCCGACCCGATCCGACGACGCCGATCGTGACGAAGAGTTGTCGCTGCTCGTCGAACAGTTCCTCACCCAGTTCTACGGGGAGGAGGTCGCGCTCACCACCGCCGTCGACAGCGACCGTGCCGCAAGCGCGGTGCCGCGCGAAGTGCTCGTTCCGGCGCTGCCGCCGGACCCGGACGAGATGAGCCGCTGGCTGTCCGGGCTCCGCGGCGGACCGGTGCGGCTGCGCGTACCGCAGCGCGGCGACAAGAAGGCGCTCGCCGAGACGGTGCTGCGCAACGCGAAGGAGGCGTTGACCCAGCACAAACTGCGGCGGGCGGGCGATTTCACCGCACGATCGGCGGCGCTGCAGGGCATCCAGGAAGCTCTCGACCTCGACTCAGCGCCACTGCGCATCGAATGCGTGGACATCAGCCATGTGCAGGGCACGGATGTCGTCGCGTCGCTGGTGGTCTTCGAAGACGGATTGCCGCGCAAATCCGACTATCGGCGCTACGCGATCAAGGAGGCTGCCGGTGAGGGACGATCCGACGATGTCGGTTCGATCGCCGAGGTCACCCGCCGGCGGTTCCTCCGGCACAACCGCGACACCGCACACGCCGTGATCGGTGAGGACGGTGCCGACGGCGGCGATGCCGCGCCGGAGGCAGCGCTCGACCCGGCCACCGGCAGACCGCGCCGCTTCGCGTATCCACCGAACCTGTACGTGGTGGACGGTGGTGCGCCGCAGGTGGCGGCGGCTGCCGAAGTGCTCGACGACCTCGGCATCACCGACGTCGCCGTGATCGGTCTCGCCAAGCGACTCGAGGAGGTGTGGGTGCCCGGCGAGGAAGACCCGGTGATTCTGCCGCGGGCGAGCGAGTCGCTGTACCTGCTGCAACGGGTGCGCGACGAGGCACACCGGTTCGCGATCACCTTCCACCGCAGCAAACGTTCGCAGCGGATGACGGCGTCGGCGCTCGACGGGATCCGCGGTCTGGGCGACACGCGCCGCAAGGCGCTCGTGACGCATTTCGGGTCGGTCGCGAAACTGCGTGAGGCCACGGTCGAGGAGATCACGGCGGTCCCGGGAGTCGGCCGCGCGACCGCGCAGACCGTGCACGATGCACTCCGCGGCGCGACGTCGAACGGCGCCTCGAATCCGCCGTCCGATTCGACTCCGGCATCCGACCCGGATGCAGGAGACACGCCGGTGGGCAATGATGGCACCGTCGGCGTGTCGGAAGTACGAGCGGAGTCGCAGCAATGACGGATCTGGGTAGAGACACCATCGGATCGAGTGAGAACGGTGCCGCTCGTCGCGCTGAGGTGATCATCATCACCGGATTGTCCGGAGCCGGGATGAGTACCGCGGCCACCGCACTCGAAGACCTCGGGTGGTTCGTCGCCGACAATCTTCCGCCGCAGTTGGTCATCTCGATGATCGATCTCGCGGTTCGCGCCGATCCACCGCTCGAGCGACTCGCCATCGTCATGGATGTGCGCAGCCGTTTGTTCACCGGTGATCTCGGGCAGGTCGTCAACGAGTTGGCCGCGCGACCCGTCCAGACCCGTGTGCTGTTCCTCGAGGCCAGCGATGCTGTGCTCGTCCGGCGCTTCGAGCAGGTCCGTCGAAGTCATCCGCTGCAGGCCGACACCGCAGACCGCACCCTCATAGACGGGATCGCGGCCGAACGCGGGCAACTCGCCCCGGTGAAGGGTGCGGCCGATCTGGTGGTCGACACCTCCGCGCTCACCGGCCCGGAACTGCGCCGCAAGATCGAAACGGCCTTCGGGGATGCGACCTCCGACACCATCCAGGTGACGGTCGAATCGTTCGGATTCAAGTACGGTCTGCCGATGGACTCCGACCTCGTATGCGATGTGCGCTTCCTCCCGAACCCACACTGGGTTCCCGAACTGCGTCCGCAGACCGGCCGCGACGCGCCGGTGCGCGACTACGTCCTGGCCCACGAGAGTGCGCCGGAATTCCTCGACAGTTATCAGCGGATGCTCGAACTGACGACGGCCGGCTACCGTCGCGAGGGCAAGCGCTACATGACGATCGCGGTCGGGTGCACAGGTGGCAAGCACCGCAGTGTTGCGATGACCGAAGCCCTGGCAGGTCGGTTGAGCGGCGAACCCGGACTCGACGTGCATGTCGTGCACCGTGATCTGGGGCGCGAGTGAGCACGTATCTCGGAGACTCCCCGACAGGTCCGGCGATCACGGCACTCGGCGGGGGGCACGGCTTGTTCGCGACACTGCGCGCTGTGCGTCAGCTCACCGACCGGGTCACGGCCGTGGTCACCGTCGCCGACGACGGCGGGTCGTCGGGTCGGCTGCGCGCCGAGCTCGGCGTGATCCCGCCCGGCGACCTGCGGATGGCGCTCGCCGCGATGTCCGCCGACGATCCCGAGGTGGGCATCTGGACGGAGACCGTGCAGCACCGCTTCGGCGGCACCGGCGCCCTCGCCGGGCACTCGGTGGGCAATCTCATCCTCGCGGGCCTGACCGAGGTGCTGGGCGATACCGTCGCCGCCCTCGATACCGTCGGCCGCCTGCTGCAGGTGCGTGGACGGGTCCTGCCGATGTCACCGATTGCCCTCGACATCGAAGCGGACGTCTCCGGGCTCGAAGCGGATCCACGGGCGAGCCGATGCATCCGCGGGCAGGTCGCGGTCGCGACCACGCCCGGGAAGGTGCGGCGTGTCCGGCTGATCCCGGCCAATCCGCCGGCCGGACCCGATGCGTTGGACGCGGTGTGCGATGCCGACATGGTGGTACTCGGACCGGGTTCGTGGTTCTCGAGTGTCATCCCGCACGTGCTGGTCCCGGACCTGAACGATGCCCTCATCCACACCAGCGCCCGTAAGGTGCTGGTACTCAATCTGGCCGCCGAGCCGGGGGAGACCGCAGGGTTCTCCGCGGAACGGCACCTGCATGTCCTGGCGCAGCATGCGCCGGACTTCCGTGTCGACAACGTCGTCGTCGACGCCGCATCGGTACCCGCCGGGCGCGAACGGGAGCATCTTCGCCGCGCCGCAACCGGATTCGGTGCCGATGTCGACTTCGTCGATGTCGCCGAGACCGGTACACATCGGCACGACCCCGCCAAGTTGGCGGAGGCACTCGCACAGTATCTGACCAGGTCGCGCGGGAGCAGCAGCTCCGCGGACGGTGGCGGAAGGGAGATCGTCTCGTGGCAATGACAGCGGAGGTCAAGGACGAGCTGAGCAGATTGATGGTCACGCGGACCAGCAATCGCAAGGCCGAGGTGTCGTCGTTGCTGCGGTTCGCCGGCGGACTGCACATCGTCGCGGGACGCGTCGTCGTCGAAGCCGAGGCCGACCTCGGGTCGATCGCGCGACGGCTGCGCAAGGAGATCTTCGAGCTGTACGGCTACCAGGCGGAGGTCCTCGTTCTCGGTGCCGGTGGGCTCCGTAAGAGTTCGCGCTACGTGGTTCGGGTCGGCAAGGACGGTGAGGCGCTCGCTCGGCAGACCGGGCTGCTCGACAGCCGCGGCCGGCCGGTGCGGGGCCTGCCTGCGCAGGTGGTCGGCGGCAGTGTGTCCGACGCCGCGGCAGCGTGGCGTGGCGCGTTCCTGGCGCACGGTTCGCTCACCGAACCGGGACGTTCCTCGGCACTCGAGGTCAGCTGCCCCGGGCCGGAGGCGGCGCTCGCTCTGGTGGGTGCTGCCCGTCGTCTCGGGATCACCGCGAAGGCGCGTGAAGTGCGCGGCGCCGACCGCGTTGTGATCCGGGACGGTGAGGCCATCGGCGCGCTGTTGACCCACATGGGTGCCCAGGACACCCGGCTGACCTGGGAGGAGCGTCGTATGCGTCGCGAGGTGCGCGCGACGGCAAACCGACTTGCCAACTTCGACGACGCGAACCTGCGGCGGTCGGCGCGTGCCGCAGTGGCGGCGGCCGCACGGGTCGAGCGGGCTCTGGCGATCCTCGCGTCCGATGTCCCGGACCATCTCGCGGCGGCCGGCACGCTACGGGTGGAGCACCGACAGGCGTCACTCGAGGAACTCGGTCAGCTCGCGGATCCGCCGATGACCAAGGACGCTGTCGCGGGTCGGATCAGGCGGTTGCTGTCGATGGCCGATCGCCGCGCGAAAGAACTCGGGGTCCCCGACACCGAGTCTGCGGTGACCGCGGAGTTGCTCGAGGAGGCATAGCGCGTCACTCTGAAGTGGTGATCCGTGCCACCCAAGGGCGGATCCCATGCGGTGAACCACGCACATTAGGGTAGTGGTTACACCAGCACAATCATCTTAAATTCTGGGCAAAGGAGCTTCACTGTGACTGTCCGCGTAGGCGTGAACGGCTTCGGTCGTATCGGACGTAACTTCTTCCGTGCGGTGGAGGCGCAGAAGGCGCTCGGTACCACGGATATCGAGATCGTCGCGGTCAACGACCTCACCGACAACGACACTCTGGCGACGCTCCTGAAGTACGACTCGATCCTGGGTCGCCTCGACAAGGATGTCCGTGTCGAGGGCGACTTCATCGTCGTCGGCGACCAGAAGATCAAGGCACTGTCCATCAAGGAAGGTCCCGCCGCGCTTCCGTGGGGCGATCTCGGTGTCGACGTCGTCGTCGAGTCCACCGGTATCTTCACCGACGCGGCCAAGGCCAAGGGCCATCTCGACGCCGGCGCCAAGAAGGTCATCATCTCCGCGCCCGCCAAGGGCGAGGACCTCACCGTCGTGATGGGCGTCAACGACGACAAGTACGACGGCAGCCAGAACATCATCTCGAACGCCTCGTGCACCACCAACTGCCTCGGCCCGATCGCCAAGGTCCTCGATGACAGCTTCGGCATCGAGAAGGGCCTCATGACGACGGTGCACGCGTACACGCAGGACCAGAACCTGCAGGACGCCCCGCACTCGGATCTGCGTCGCGCCCGCGCCGCCGCTCTGAACGTCGTCCCGACCGGCACGGGTGCGGCCAAGGCCATCGGCCTGGTCCTCCCGCAGCTGCTCGGCAAGCTCGACGGCTACGCGCTGCGCGTGCCGATCCCGACCGGCTCGGTCACCGACCTCACCGCTCAGCTGCGCACCAAGGCGACGGTCGAGGAGATCAACGCCGCGATGAAGGCTGCCGCGGAAGGCCCCCTGAAGGGCATCCTCAAGTACAACACCGACCCGATCGTGTCCTCGGACATCGTCACCGACCCGCACTCGTCGATCTTCGACGCGCCGCTGACCAAGGTCATCGACGATCAGGTCAAGATCGTGTCGTGGTACGACAACGAGTGGGGCTACTCCAACCGCCTGGCCGATCTCATCGGTCTCGTCGCCAAGTCCCTCTGACACCTCACATCGAACAGGACATCCGAACAGTGGCAGTTCAGACGCTGAAGGATCTGCTCGACGCCGGGGTGGAGGGTCGAGGCGTGCTGGTGCGCTCCGACCTCAATGTCCCCCTGGACGGCGAGACGATCACCGATCCCGGCCGCATCCTCGCGTCCGCGCCCACGATCAAGGCTCTCGCCGAGGCAGGGGCCAAGGTTGTCGTGACCGCGCACCTGGGCCGCCCCAAGGGGGCACCCGACCCGAAGTTCTCGTTGGCGCCCGTCGCCGCGACGCTCGGTGAGGTGCTCGGTCGCAACGTCCAGCTCGCGGGCGATGTCGTCGGGCAGGACGCCCTGGCACGCTCGGAGGGCCTGACCGACGGCGACATCCTCCTGCTCGAGAACATCCGTTTCGATCCGCGCGAGACCAGCAAGGACGAGGCGGAGCGTCAGGCGCTCGCCCGTGAGCTCGTCGAGCTCGTCGGCGACGACGGCGCGTTCGTCTCCGACGGTTTCGGCGTGGTGCATCGTGCGCAGGCATCGGTGTACGACGTGGCGAAGCTGCTCCCGCACTATGCGGGCGGTCTCGTCGCCGCGGAGGTGGAGGTGCTGGCGAAGCTCACCACCGACACCGAGCGTCCGTACGCGGTGGTGCTCGGCGGGTCGAAGGTCTCCGACAAGCTCGCCGTGATCGAAGCGCTCGCACCGAAGGTCGACACTCTCGTCATCGGCGGCGGAATGTGCTTCACCTTCCTTGCTGCGCAGGGTATTTCGGTGGGAAATTCGTTGCTCGAGGAATCGATGATCGACACCTGCAAGAGCCTGCTCGACCGCTACGCGGACGTTCTGCACATCCCGCAGGACGTGGTGGTGGCCGACAGCTTCTCCGCGGATGCAGAAGCGAAGACGGTCCCGGTTTCCGAGATCCCGGACGGCTGGATGGGTCTGGACATCGGACCGGAGTCGGTGCAGCGCTTCACGTCGCTGCTCACCTCCGCGAAGACAGTGTTCTGGAACGGCCCGATGGGCGTGTTCGAGTTCGCGAAGTTCGCTGCGGGCACCAAGGGTGTCGCCGAGGCCATCGTCGAAGCCACCGGCAAGGGCGCGTTCAGCGTCGTCGGGGGCGGCGACTCCGCCGCGGCAGTGCGTCAGCTCGGTCTGCCCGACGACGGGTTCTCGCACATCTCCACCGGTGGTGGAGCGTCCCTCGAATACCTCGAGGGCAAGGAACTGCCCGGCATTTCGGTTCTGGAAGGTTGAGAGATGGCACGTAAGCCGCTCATCGCGGGCAACTGGAAGATGAACCTCAATCACCTCGAGGCCATCGCGCTGGTGCAGAAGATCGCGTTCACCCTTCCCGACAAGTACCTCGACAAGGTCGACGTCACGGTCATCCCGCCGTTCACCGACATCCGTTCGGTGCAGACCCTGATCGAGGGCGACAAGATCGGGCTCACCTACGGTGCGCAGGATGTGTCGGCCCATGATTCCGGCGCCTACACCGGGGAGATCTCCGGCGCGATGCTCGCCAAGCTCGGCTGCACCTACGCGGTCGTCGGGCACTCCGAGCGGCGCACGCTGCACGGTGAGACCGACACGATCGTCCGCGACAAAGCGAAGGCCGCGCTCAAGTACGGCTTGACCCCGATCGTGTGCATCGGTGAAGGTCTCGATATTCGCGAGGCGGGCAACCACGTCGCGTACAACGTCGAACAGCTGAAGGGCTCGCTCGCCGGACTGTCCGCCGACGACATCGCCAAGATCGTCGTCGCGTACGAGCCGGTCTGGGCCATCGGCACGGGCAAGGTGGCCTCGGCCGCCGATGCCCAGGAGGTGTGCGCCGCGGTGCGCGCCACCTTGGCCGAGCTCGCCTCGGCCGAGATCGCGGCCTCGGTCCGCGTTCTCTACGGCGGTTCCGTCAACGCCAAGAACGTCGGCGAACTCATCGCGCAGACCGACGTCGACGGTGGCCTGGTGGGCGGTGCGTCGCTCAAGGCGGACGAGTTTGCGCAGCTCTCCGCGATCGCAGCGGGCGGCCCGCTGCTCTGACAGTGGCGCAGTAGTGACGCCTGTGGGTGTGGGATCGACGACGATCCCACACCCACAGGCATTTTTCGTAGCCGGTCGGGTCAGGCGACGAGCTTCGCGGACAGGGCCGCGATCGTCTGAGGGCTCAGGCCCAGGCCGGTGAGCAGATAATTGTGCACTGTGCCGTAATCCGCTTCGAGCTGGTCGAATCCGGCCTCGAGGAATCCTCGCTCCACCCCCAGCATCGGGGCGTACACGGCGGCCTTCTCGGGTCCCCGAGCCTCCGCGGCTGCAGCGAGTGTCGCCTCGATACGTTCGGCCGAGTAGTCGTTGGTGAGCAAGTAGTCGGCGTACACCGTTTCGCGGTCGACTCCGACGAGGGACAGGAGCATCGCAGCGGTCCAGCCCGCGCGATCCTTCCCTTCCGTGCAGTGGAAGAGCTGAGGACCGTCGGTGGTGGCGAACTCGGTGAACATCGTGCCGAGTTCGGCGCGGACCTCCGGGTCCGTCACAAAGGAACGGTTGATGCCCCTCATGAACTCGCGTGCATCGTCAGGCGTCTTCAGATCCGCGGTCGCACTCAGATCTCCCGACAGCAAGGGATGCCGCACATAGGCGGCACCGGTGGGAACCCTGTCGGGCTTGTCTGCGACCTCGGGATCGGTGCGCAGGTCGTACACCGCGGAGATTCCCAGTGTGTCGAGGGTCGCTGCATCTGTGTCGCTGGTGGTCAGTGCATTCGACCGATAGAACACACCCGGTTCGACGTGAAGCCCGAATGCGGCCGGATATCCGCCGCCGGGCCCGGCCACATCCCGGAAGTTGTCAACAGAGGCGAGACGGAGCGCCGGGGCGGATGTGTCGGGGTTACTGTGTCCGGTCGATCCGCTGGGAACGTCGAGCGGGGCCGCGAGGGCGGCGGCGCCAGGTAGCGCGAGGGTGCAGGCCAGTGCGAACGCGGCCGCGAAACGTGTGACGCGGTGGCTGGGGGTGGTGCTCTGGAAATCGGACACGCAGGTCCTTTCGCTCGGTGGATGGCTCCGAGCGAACATAAATCCAAATTGCGAGAATGTGTACTCTCGAATAGAGAACTGAATTCTTGTAGGGTGGTTGCCCGCGGACGGTGACTCTGGTGGCGATGGGTGCCACGATCCGCACGTATCCGCTCACCGGGTAAGCTGACGGCCGACGTCACCCACCAGCCGAAGGGCACTGAACACCGACATGGCACTGTTCCTGGACATCCTGCTGATCGCCACCAGCCTCCTGCTGATCCTGCTGGTGCTGCTGCACCGCGCCAAGGGCGGCGGCCTGTCGAGCCTGTTCGGTGGCGGAGTCCAGTCGAGCCTGTCCGGCTCGACCGTCGCGGAGAAGAACCTCGACCGGGTGACCCTGTTCGTCGGCATCGTCTGGGTCATCTCGATCCTCGGCATCGGACTGCAGATCAAGTTCAGCTGAGTCGCTAGCGGTCGCGGAGCGGCAACCGGCCGCGGATACTGGGCGGCATGACCGACACCGCTCCGGCTTCGGCCACCGAACCGCTCCGCGACGACATCCGACTGCTCGGCGGCATACTCGGCACCGTCGTCCGTGAACACGCGGGTGACGAGATCTTCGATCTCGTCGAGGCTGCGCGTGTCGCCAGCTTCCAGATACGGCGTTCCGAGCTGGAACGCCCCGAACTGGCCGCGCGCCTCGCCGCGGTCCCCACCGTCGACGCGATCCCGGTGGTGCGTGCGTTCAGCCACTTCGCGCTGCTGGCGAACCTCGCTGAAGATCTCCACCGCGAGCGCCGCCGCACCGTCCATGTGCACGCCGGCGACCCACCTCCGGACAGCTCCCTCGCTGCGACCTACGCCCGGCTCGACGCGGCGCACCTCGACTCCGACACTGTCGCCGATGCACTGGCCGCGGCGCTCGTCGCTCCCGTCGTCACCGCGCATCCGACCGAAACCCGCCGCCGCACCGTCTTCGACGTGCAGACCGCCGTCACCGATCTCATGCGTCGCCGTGAGTACACCGTCGAACCGCAGGCTCGTGAGGCACTCGAGAACGACCTGCACCGTCAGATCCTGACGTTGTGGCAGACGGCCTTGATCCGGTTGTCCCGGCTCCGGATCAGCGACGAGATCGAGAACGGTCTGCGGTACTACGAGCTCGCGCTGTTCGACGTGGTCCCCGAACTCAACACCGAGGTTCGACGCGAACTGCGACGCCGCTGGCCCGACGCCGCGATCCTCACACAGCCGCTCGTGCGTCCCGGATCGTGGATCGGCGGCGACCGCGACGGCAACCCCAACGTCGACGCGGGTGTCGTGGCGACGGCCTGCGACCGGGCGAGCGCCGCGGCGTTGCGCCACCACCTCGGCGAACTCGCCGCACTCGAACGCGAACTGTCGATGTCCGGGCGGATCACTCCGGTCACCGAACAGTTGAGGGCACTCGCGGACAACTCCGGCGACGATGATCCCGCCCACCGCGACGAACCGTACCGCCGCGCGATCCACGGGATCCGCGGCCGGCTCTCCTCGACCGCGGCGCACCTGCACCCGAACATCGAATTGGCGAACACCGTCGACGACGGGCGAGTGGGCTACGAGACACCCGCCCAGCTGCTCGCCGACCTCGGAATGCTCGACGCATCACTGCGCGGCGCGGGTAGCGCCGTGATCGCCGACGACCGTCTGGCCCGGCTCCGCGGCGCCGTCGAGGTATACGGATTCCATCTGGCCCCGCTCGACCTGCGCCAGAACTCCGAGGTCCACGAACGCGTCGTGGCCGAATTGTTCGCCTGGGCAGGTGTGTCGGACCGCTACGGAGAACTCGACGAGGACGCCCGTATCGCGCTGCTCGCCGCGGAACTGCGCATCCGTCGACCATTGACCACACCACAGGCACACCTGACCGAGGAGACCGCGAAGGAACTCGCCATCCTCCGTGCCGCGGCGGCCGCCGTGCGTCGCATCGGCCCCGCGGCGATCGAGCACTACATCATCAGCATGTGCACGTCGGTCTCCGACCTGCTCGAAGTGGAAGTGCTGCTCAAGGAGGTCGGCCTGCTGGATCTCGACGCCGGCTATCCGCGCTGCACGGTACAGGTCATCCCTCTGTTCGAGACCATCGAGGACCTACGCGGGGGAGCGGCGACCCTGACTGCGGCGCTCGCCGTCCCCGAGTTCCGCAGCCTCGTCGACGCCCACGACGGCGTGCAGGAAGTGATGCTCGGTTATTCGGACTCGAACAAGGACGGCGGCTACCTCGCTGCGAACTGGGCGCTGTACCGGGCGGAACTCGACCTGGTGGACGCGGCCCGCGCCACCGGAATCCGGCTGCGCCTGTTCCACGGCCGGGGCGGCACCGTCGGCCGCGGCGGAGGGCCGAGCTACGACGCGATCCTCGCGCAACCACCTGGTGCGGTGAACGGGTCACTGCGCCTGACCGAACAGGGCGAGGTGATCTCCGCGAAGTATCGCGATCCGGTCCTGGCCCGCCGCAATCTCGAGGCGCTCGTCGCGGCCACGCTCGAATCCACGCTCCTCGACGTCGAGGGTCTCGGCACCGACGCACCCGCGGCGTACCGGATCTTCGACGAACTGGCAGACCTCGCACATCGGGCTTACCGGGATCTGGTGCACGAGACTCCGGGCTTCGTCGAGTACTTCACCACCTCGACACCTGTCGCGGAGATCGGTGATCTGAACATCGGGAGCCGCCCGGCGTCCCGCAAACCGACAAAGGCGATCGCCGACCTGCGCGCCATCCCATGGGTGCTGGCCTGGACCCAATCCCGCGTCATGCTGCCCGGCTGGTACGGCACGGGAAGCGCCGTTGCGGACTGGATCGGCGACGACCCCGACCGGCTCACGACGCTGCAGGACCTCTACCGTCGGTGGCCGTTCTTTCGATCCGTGCTGTCGAACATGGCGCAGGTCCTGGCCAAATCGGATCTGGGGTTGGCGGCGCGCTACTCGGAACTCGTGGAGGACGAAGCGCTGCGCGAGCGGGTGTTCGGCCGGATCGTCGCAGAACACGAACGCACCGTGCGGGTGTACCGGCAGATCACCGGATACGACTCGCTCGTCGCTGACAACCCCGCATTGGAACGGTCGCTGCACAACCGGTTCCCGTATCTCGAACCGCTCAATCACCTGCAGGTCGAATTGTTGCGGCGTTATCGTGGCGGTGAGGACACCGACGAGGTCAGACGCGGTATCCAACTCACCATGAACGGACTTGCCACCGCGCTGCGCAACAGCGGCTGAGATTCCCGAGAAAGAATCTTCGCGCGGTGTGTCGATTCGGAGCGGGTCCGATCGTCGTCATCATGTACGGCAACCCGGCCGCACAATCCCTCATAGGAGAACCGTTGTGAAGTACATGTTGATGATCTACGCAGACACCGGCTCGGACATCGAGCCCACCTGTGACTTCGAGGACTGGCAGCAATACGACAAGGACTTGAAGGAGGCGGGCGTCTTCGTCTCCGGACATGCCCTCGAAGACCTCGTCACCGCCACCTCCGTCAGGGTGGACACCGACGGCCGCCGCAGCATCACAGATGGTCCGTTCGCAGAGAGCCGTGAGGTTCTCGGGGGATACGACGTCATCGACGTCCCGAATCTCGACGTCGCACTCGACTGGGCGGCACGCTGCCCGGGGTCGCGGGACGGCGGCCGAGTAGTGGTGCGGCCCATCGCCGAGTTCGGGGCGTAGAACCGTGACCGACCCGGACACCTCCGTCGACACCGCGCTGCGGGTCGAGGTGGTGTTCCGGGAGGAATACAGTCGGCTGCTCGCAGCGCTCGTCCACCGGTTCGGCGACCTCGACCTTGCTGAGGAAGTCGCGTCCGAGGCAGTCGAGGCGGCCTTGGTGCACTGGCCGGTGGACGGCGTCCCGGACCGACCCGGGGCGTGGCTGCTCACCACCGCGCGGAGGCGCGCACTCGATCGCCTCCGCCGCGATCGCACCTACGCCGATCGGCTGGCGATCCTCGCGGTGGAATCCGAGAGATCCGAACCCGTCCCGATCCCTGTCGGGAACGACCTGCCCGATGACCGGCTCGAACTGTTCTTCGCGTGCGCGCATCCCGCGTTGTCGCCTGACGACCGCATCGCGCTGATCCTGCGGTGCCTCGCCGGATTGAACACCGGCGAGGTCGCGCGCGCCTTCCTCGTCCCTCACAGGACCATGGCCCAGCGGATAGTTCGGGCCAAGAACAAGATTCGCGGTGCGCGTATCCCGTTCCGTGTGCCGCGACGCGATGAGCTGCCCGAGCGGATCCCGGTGGTGCTCAGCGCCGTGTACTCGATCTTCACCGAGGGATACGCTGCAAGCGCCGGCGACACACTGCAGCGCCTGGACCTTGCGGAGGAAGCGCTCCGGCTGGCCCGGATCCTGCACCGGCTGATGCCGTCGGAACGCGAGGTGACCGGACTTCTCGCCCTGATCCTGCTCGTGCACGCCCGTCGTGAGGCACGCACCGACCCGTCGGGTGCGCTGGTGTTGCTCGCCGACCAGGACCGCACCCACTGGGACCGACCGATGATCGACGAAGGCCGGGACCTCGTCGAGCAGGCGTTGACGGGTGGCCGTCCCGGCCCCTACGCCGTGCAGGCAGCGATCGCGGCGGTCCACGACGAGTCGGAGCGAGCAGACGACACCGACTGGCCGCAGGTCGTGGCGCTCTACGACGTGCTGGGCGCACTGGCGCCGTCGCCGATCGTCGCGTTGAACCGCGCGGTGGCGGTGGCGATGCGAGACGGCCCCGCTGCGGGACTCGCGCTGCTCGATGATCTGGCCGAGGAACCGACGCTGCGCGATCACCACCCGTATGCCGCGGCACGGGCCGAACTGCTGTACGGCCTCGGTCGCCACGAGGAGGCCGCCGAGTCGTATCGGCGCGCGCTGGGCCTCGCCGGTACCGCGCCGGAACGTCGGTATCTGGAGATGAAACTCAGCGAGATCACCCTGCAGTGAGGTCGCGAGAATCACCGGTATTCGTCCGCGAGATCCGGATACTCGTCCCACCGCGGGAGTCGAGACCCGAGCAACGCGGCCTCGAATCGGTCGAGGTAGTACTGCCAGCCGGGGCCGATCTCCCCGACCTGCGACCGTGGCACGTGTCGATGGGAGAACTCGACGGTGGTGACCCGACCGACCGAGTGCAAGGCGACCTCGAGCAACCATCCGTCGATGTCGACGACGAACCCTGTCGGGGGAGTGCACTTCACCACCCGCACATCGGTGGTGCTGGTGTCGTGCTGGTCGGTCATGGTCAGTCGAATCCATCCCGTCATGGGATCGCCGGTGTACGAGCCATACCATCGCGACAGCGATTCGGGGTCGGTCAGAGCTCTCCACACCTCGCCGAGCGAGCGGACGACGACTCGTTGGTACTTCAACGTGACCAGGTTCGAGCCGTCCGGGCAATCCTGCTCGGGCCGAACCACTCCGGGGGTGGTCGTCGGAGTGCTCATCGTGACGCTCCTCTCCCGCATTCAGAATGTTGTGCTGGACCCATTGTCGCGCAGTGTGCCGGGGCTGCGGTGACCTATTCGACGCGAGAGGGAACCGTTCGGGCCTTCGCCGCGTCGAACTTGACGAGAGGAAATCACGCGGCGACAGGCCGCGGCAACCACGTGAGGAGCCCGACGCATGGATCCACGCACGGCGCGATGTGTACCGACCAGGTCACCACTGCGGACCCTGCGCGCAACGAGCGGTCCGCGTTCCCTGACGCAGATTCGTTGCGTGCACGTGGGAGGGGCTACGCCGCAGCCTCGGTCGGGTCAGGACGACACGGACCGGAACGGCCCGGAGGAATGATCGGCGGGCAGTCGTCCTTCGCTGCGCGTGCGAGGTGGGCCGGCGGAATGGGAACACCGTGACGAATTCGGGTCGCGGCGTCCAGACCCGCGAGGAAGTCACGCAGATTCGAGATCATCGAGTGGGAGCTCATGGACATGCCTCCTTGTGGTCACTGCTTCTGGCACTCCTGAGCACACCACTGTCGGTTCAACGGAAACAGTGGCAGCAGTGCCAGTCATCGGTAAGATCTGGTCATGACGCATGTGGTGGCGCTCCCGGTGTACGACGGCATGACGCTGCTCGAATACGGTGCCGTGGTCGAAGCTCTGGGATTTCGGTGGTCCGAGCTACCCGAGCTCGACTACGAACTGCGCACCTGTGGGCCGGAGACGGGCGTGTCCACGCTCAGTGGCGCTGCGCTCGTCCCGCAGTTCCCGATGGAGGCGATCGCCGACGCCGACACCGTCATCGTGACGGGCGTCCGCGATGCCTACCACGATCGCTGTGCCGAGTGGGCAGATCTGCTCCGCGGTGCCGCAGCACGCGGTGCCCGGATGGTGTCGGTGTGCACCGGTGCGTTCGCCTTCGCCGAGGCAGGGCTCCTCGACGGTCGCAGGGCCACGACCCACTGGCGGCACGAGCACCTCATGAGGTCCGTATTCCCGGCTGTCGACCTGAATATCGCGGCCATCGTCGTGCGGGACGGTAACTTCCTCACCAGCGCCGGAGCATCCGCGGGCCTCGATCTCAGTATCGCGCTCATTCGAGACGACCACGGGGTCGAGCGGGCCAACGACATCGCCAGGCGGTTGGTGGTGACCCCGCATCGCCATGCAGATCAGTCCCAGTTCGTCGACGTCGACCGAGTTCAGGTGCGCGACGACCCTGCCTTCACGCGCATGCTCGACGCGGTCGGCGACGAAGTCGGCCGCCCGTGGACGGTTCAGGACCTTGCCGACGAAGCGAATCTGTCGCCGCGCACACTCCACCGGAGATTCCGCGCGTACACGGGGTTCTCACCTTTGGACTGGGTTGTCCGCCAGCGCATTCGAGCGGCGATGTCGCTGCTCGAATGCACCGATCGGCCGGTCGAGGCGATCGGGCGCGCAACCGGATTCGATGCCGCGGAAACCTTTCGCTACCACTTCAGGCGTGTCGCAGGGACCAGCCCGCGCGACTACCGCATGAGCTTCCGCGGAGCGTGAGACCGAGCGGACGATCAGGACTTCGGAAGGTCCGCTGCCGCAGCAGGATCGACGAACCACACCGTCCGCTCGCGGCCCCGTGCACCCGCCGCGGGGACGTCGTGCGGATCAGCGCCACCGACCGCCGCTGCCACAGCTTCGGCCTTGGCCTCACCGGTGACGAGCAGCCACACCTGTCGCGCGCGCTGAATCGCGGGCAACGTCAGCGTCACCCGCGCGGGTGGGGGTTTCGGGGAATCGTCGAGGCCGACCACGAACCGGGTGTCCTCACGCACCGCATCCGTCTGCGGGAACAACGAATTGATGTGCCCCTCGCCGCCCATGCCGAGCAGGTGCACATCGAAGGTGGGGACGGTGCCGTCGGGGGAGTGCTGCGCGAGCACCTCCGCGTAGCGAGCAGCGGATTCCTGCGGGGTGGTGCAGCCGTCCTCACCGAGCGCCGGCATCGCGAGGACACGCGACGGGTCGATGGGTACGAGATCGAGCAGCGCGGCTCGGGCCTGGACCTCGTTGCGGTCGGGATGGCCGGGCGGCAGGAACCGCTCGTCGCCGAAGAACACGTTCACCGCCGACCAGTCGATGCCGCCCTGAGCGCGGCGGACATACTCGAGCACCGCGATGCCGGTGCCCCCGCCCGTCAGTACAACCGATGCCTGCACACGCTCCCGCTGCGCGGCGACGGTCGCCTCGACGAAAGCCGCTGCAGCCGCCTTCGCGACGGCGTCGGCATCGGCGAACTTCGCAACCTCGACAGGACCCAGTTCAGACATATTCCACCTTCGGCAGTTCGGCCAGCGCGGCCTCGTAGATTTCGTCGGGATCGAGGCGTCGAAGCTCCTCTGCGAGACATTCGGCAGAGTCTCGGCGTGCCAGCGTGATCAGCGCGTCGGGCTTGTCGGTGCGCAGCAACGTCGCCACACGACCGTCCTGCGGGCGATCGAGCACGATCGTCTGGGTTTCGGTGTGCAATTCGACGCGCAGCTCACCGACCGCGCGCTGCACCGGGCAGTCGAGCCGACTCGCGAGCCATCCGGCCAGGAGATCGATCGCGACCTCCCCGTGCAGACCCGACACCCTCGCCGAGAGCACCTTCTCGTGCGGCGGCTGGTCCAATGCGGACACGAGCAGTGCACGCCAGTACGTGATCCGGGCCCACGCAAGGTCGGTGTCGCCGGGCCGGTACCCGGTGAGACGTCCCACGATGTCGGCTCGCGGATCGATCGCGTTGGTGGCGTCGGTGATGCGTCGCACGGCGAGCTTCCCGACCGGATCCTCGGCCGGAACGGCAGGGGCCTGATTCGGCCACCACACGACCACCGGGGTGTCCGGAAGCAGGAACGGTACGACGACCGATTCCTGATGGTCGCCGAGTTCGCCGTGCAACGCGAGGATCAGCACCTCGGAGGCACCCGCTTCTCCGGCGACTCGGATCTCCGCATCGAGACGGGGCGGGCCGTCGATGCGCCCCCGACCGATCACGATGACGCGACACGGATGTTCGCGGGACGCGTCGGTCGCCGCCGAGATCGATGCTTCGAGGCGTCGTGCGTCGCCGGCGCACACGATCAAGGTGAGTACGCGACCCTGAGTGACGACGCCACCCGTCCGCCGCAGTTCCACGATCTTCTTGCTGACATCCACGGCGGAGGTGTCGCGCAACTGAACCCTCACGGTCGCCTCCATTCGCGGCCGGAACGGCGCAGCATCTCGTCGGCGGTCGCCGGGCCCCAGGTACCGGACTCGTATCCTTCGGGGCGACCCGACGCCGCCCAATATTCGAGCACCGGATCGAGGATGCGCCAGGACAATTCGACCTCCTGGTCGACTGGGAACAGCGACGGCTCGCCGAGCAGGACATCGAGCAACAACCGCTCGTACGCCTCGGGGGACGACACCGTGAAGGCCTGACCGTAGCTGAAGTCCATGTTCACGTCACGGACCTGCATCTCGGAGCCGGGCACCTTGGACCCGAAGCGCATCGTCACACCTTCGTCGGGCTGGACTCTGATGACGAGGGCGTTCTGACCGAGTTCCTCGGTCATCGTGGTGTCGAACGGCAAGTGTGGTGCGCGTTTGAACACCACCGCGATCTCGGTGACGCGGCGACCGAGCCGTTTGCCGGTGCGGAGATAGAACGGCACACCCGCCCACCGGCGAGTATCGACCTCGAGGGTGATCGCAGCGTAGGTCTCCGTCGTCGAATCGGACGCGAAGCCCTTCTCCTCGAGCAACCCCACAACGGGTTCACCGCCCTGCCAGCCCGCGGTGTACTGGCCGCGTGCGGTGGTCTCGTCGAGCGGCTCGGCGAGGCGGGTGGCGGAGAGCACCTTGATCCTCTCGGCGCGCAACTCGGACGGCGCGAAGCTGACCGGTTCCTCCATCGCCGTGAAGGCGAGCAGCTGAATCAGATGGTTCTGGATGACGTCGCGCGCCGCACCGATCCCGTCGTAATACCCCGCGCGACCCCCGAGACCGATGTCCTCGGCCATCGTGATCTGCACGTGGTCGACATAATGGGCGTTCCAGATCGGATCGAACAGCTGGTTCGCGAAACGCAGTGCCAGGATGTTCTGGACTGTTTCCTTGCCGAGATAGTGGTCGATGCGGAACACCGAATCCTCGGAGAACACCTCACTGACGACGGAGTTGAGGTCGCGGGCACTCTCCTGGTCGTGCCCGAACGGCTTCTCGATCACCACGCGGCTCCACGCACCGTTCTCCGGTTCGGCGAGTCCGGATCGGGACAGCTGCCCGCAGACCACAGGGAACGCGGCCGGCGGAACCGACAGGTAGAACGCGTGGTTACCGCCCGTGCCGCGCTCACGATCGAGCTTTTCGAGTGTGGCCGTCAGTTCCGCGAAGGCGTCGTCGTCGTCGAACGAACCCTGCACGAAGCGGATACCTTCGGCGAGACGCTGCCACACCTCCTCACGGAACGGGGTGCGTGAATGCTCGCGCACCGCGTCGTGCACGACCTGACCGAAGTCCTCGTCGGCCCAGTCCCTCCGGGCGAAGCCGACCAATGCGAACCCGGGCGGCAGCAGACCTCGGTTGGCAAGGTCGTACACCGCGGGCATCAGCTTCCGTCGGGCCAGGTCGCCGGTGACCCCGAAGATCACCAGCGCGCACGGTCCCGCGATTCGGGGAAGTCGACGGTCTCTGCTGTCCCGCAGCGGGTTGACCCACGCCGCCGCGCCGGATTCGCGCACGCTCAGCCCTCCGCGCCCGGAGCGTGCGCGGCCAGCTGCTCGGAGGTGGCCGTCAGCAACTCGTTCCACGACACCTCGAACTTCTCGACGCCCTCGTCCTCGAGCTTGCGGAAGACGTCGGGCAGATCGACACCGATCTTGGTGAGCGCATCGAACACCTGCTGAGCGGCCGCGGTGTTGCCGGTGACGGTGTCGCCGGTGATCTCCCCGTGGTCGGCGACGGCCTCGAGCGTCTTCTCCGGCATCGTGTTGACCGTGTTCGGCGCCACCAACTCCGTGACGTACAACGTGTCGGAGTAGGCGGGGTTCTTCACACCCGTCGACGCCCACAGTGCCCGCTGCGGGTGGGCACCTGCGGTCTCGAGCTGGGTGAAGCGTGCCCCGCCCTCGAACGCCGCCCGGTAGGCCGCGTAGGCGAGGCGAGCGTTGGCGACGCCGGCCTTGCCGCGCAGCGCGAGTGCGGCGTCGGTGCCGATCTCCTCGAGGCGAGGATCGATCTCGGTGTCGACGCGAGAGACGAAGAACGATGCCACCGAACGGATCTGGGACAGGTCGTGACCGGCGGCCTTGGCGGCGGTGAGGCCGTCGAGGTAGGACTCGATGACCCGCTCGTACCGGTCCACCGAGAAGATCAGCGTCACGTTCACGCTGATACCTTCACCGATGACCCGCGCGATGGCCGGCAGGCCGGCGACCGTTGCGGGGATCTTGATGAACAGGTTCGGGCGGTCGACGATCTTCCACAGCTCGATCGCCTGCTCGACGGTCTCGTCGGTCTTGTGCGCGAGCCGAGGATCGACCTCGATGGACACGCGCCCGTCGAGCCCACCGGACGCCTCGAATACGGGGGCGAGCACGTCGCACGCTGCGCGCACATCGTCAGTGGTGACGGCGAGGATCGTGGCGTCGACATCGGTGCCCGACGCGGCGAGTTCCCGGACCTGAGCGTCGTAGGCGTGACCCTTCGACAGCGCAGCCTGGAAGATCGACGGATTGGTCGTCACGCCGACGATGCTGCGGGTGGCGACGAGCTCGGCGAGGTTGCCGGACTCGATGCGTTCTCGCGACAGATCGTCGAGCCATACCGACACGCCTTCGGCGGACAGCTGTGCCAATTTCTCGTTCTGGGTGGAAGTCTGTTGGGTCATCGGGGTCATCCCTTCACACGGGTGAGCGAGCGGCGGGCGGCGTCGACGACGGCCTCGGCGGTGATGCCGAACTCGCGGTACAGGGTCTTGTAATCGGCGGAGGCGCCGTAGTGCTCGAGCGAGACCGGCTCGCCGGCATCACCGAGGAGTCGGTACCACGGCATTGCGAGGCCTGCCTCGACCGAGACGCGGGCCTTGACCGTCGGGGGCAGTACCTCGTCGCGGTAGGCCTGGTCCTGCTCGAGGAACCAGTCGAGGACAGGAACCGACACCACTCGTGTCGGGACGCCGTCGGCCTCGAGCGTGTCGCGTGCGGCGATGGCCAGCTCGACCTCGGAACCGGTCGCGAGCAGCACGACCTCGGGGGATCCGTTGGACGCCTCGGTGAGGACGTAGGCACCACGGGCGACGCCCTCGGCGGCCTTCTCGCGGGTGCCCTCGAGTACCGGCACGTTCTGGCGGGTCAGGGCGAGTGCGGTGGGGCCGGTGCGGTTCTCGAGCGCCGACTTCCACGCGAACGACGTTTCGTTGGCATCCGCGGGGCGGATCACGGCGAGGTTCGGGATTGCCCGCAGCGCGGTGAGGTGCTCGATCGGCTGGTGGGTCGGGCCGTCCTCTCCGAGACCGATCGAATCGTGCGTCCACACGTAGATCGCCGGGGTCTGCATCAGCGCAGCGAGACGCACCGCGGGACGCATGTAGTCGGAGAACACGAGGAAGGTGCCACCGTAGGGGCGGGTGGGGCCGTGCAGCGCGATGCCGTTGAGGATCGACCCCATGGCGTGCTCGCGGACACCGAAGTGCAGGGTGCGGCCGTACGGCTGAGCCGTCCAGTCCTTCGTGGAGATGGACGCCGGGCCGAACGACTCGGATCCGGAGATCGTGGTGTTGTTGCTGCCCGCGAGGTCGGCGGAGCCGCCCCACAGTTCGGGCAGGATCGGGCCGAGAGCAGCGAGTGCCTTACCCGACGCGGCACGCGTGGCAGGACCCTTCTCGACCGGCTCGTAGGTGGGAAGCGCATCGACCCAGCCGTCGGGGAAACTGCCCTCGTGCAGACGATCGAACAGTTCCTTGCGTTGTGGCTCACGTGCGGCCCACGCATCGAAGTCTGCCTGCCAGGCCTCGCGGACCTTGGCGCCGCGATCGACGACACGACGGGTGTGTTCGATCACGTCGGCCGCGACATCGAAGCTCTTCTCGGGGTCGAACCCGAGGGCGGTCTTGACCGCGGCGACTTCGTCGGCGCCGAGCGCGGCACCGTGCGCATCGCCACTGTTCATCTTGGTGGGGGCGGGATAGCCGATGATGGTGCGCACAGAGATGAACGACGGACGGTCGGTGACGGCCTTCGCGTTCTCCACGGCCTCGAGCAGCGCGGAGACGTTCTCGCCCCCCTCGACGGTCTGCACGTGCCAGCCGTACGCCTCGTAGCGCTTCGCAACATCCTCACCGAGGGCGATCGCGGTGTCGTGCTCGATGGAGATCTTGTTGTCGTCGTAGAAGACGATCAGATTGCCGAGTTCCTGCACCCCGGCGAGCGAGGACGCCTCAGAGGTGACGCCCTCCTCGATATCGCCGTCGGAAGCCACCACATAGATGTAGTGGTCGAACGGGCTCGAGCCCGATGCGGCTTCGGGGTCGAACAGGCCACGCTCGCGGCGGGCTGCCATTGCCATGCCCACGGCGGAGGCGAGTCCCTGACCCAGCGGGCCGGTGGTCATCTCGACACCGGCGGTGTGTCCGACCTCGGGGTGTCCGGGCGTGAGCGAACCCCAGGTGCGCAGCGACTCGAGGTCGGCGAGTTCGAGGCCGTAGCCGGACAGGTACAGCTGCACGTACAGCGTCAGGCTGGAATGACCGCAGGAGAGCACGAAGCGGTCGCGGCCGACCCACGCTGGGTCGGTCGGGTCGTGTCGCAGTACACGCTGATACAGCGTGTACGCCAGCGGAGCAAGGCTCATTGCGGTGCCCGGGTGCCCGTTGCCGACCTTCTGCACGGCGTCCGCGGCAAGAACCCGCGCGGTGTCGACGGCCTTGGTGTCCAGGTCGGTCCAGTCGGTCGGATGGACCGGCTGGGTAAGGGTGCGGATCTCGTCTGTGATCGACACGAGCAGAAGTCTCCTGACATGGGTGTACGGGGTGCCGACGGGCGTGAATGCCCCACGCGCTCCTCCAGACTAATGCCCGGTGGTGAGTGGGTCGATTCGGTGCGCAGGTGGCTGCGGTCTACCATCGTCCGTAGTAGTGGCGCGTCCGAAAGACCGGGCGACCGTGAGCGGGCGAGCGAAGGTGCGTAGTCGCGTGGTGCAAGGAGACAGTGTGCGAGCAGGGCGGCGACCGGGCGGTCACGGCTTGGGCGCCCCGGACGTTCCCGCCACACCGCGACCGGATACCGCGTGGGGTCGTTTCACCGGCAGGGTGCTCGCCTATATCGCGTTGACCAAGCCGCGAGTGATCGAGTTGCTGCTCGTGGCGACGATCCCCGCGATGTTGTTCGCCGACCGCGGCAGCGTCGACATCGTCCTGATCCTGAGCACCCTGTTCGGTGGGTGGATGGGTGCTGCGAGCGCGAATGCACTCAACTGCGTCGTCGACGCCGACATCGACAAGGTGATGAAACGCACGGCGCTGCGGCCTCTTGCGCGTCAAGCGGTCCCGACCCGCAACGCCTTCGTGTTCGGTGTGGTGTTGGGACTCGCGTCCTTCCTGTGGTTGTGGTGGCGCGCGAATCTCCTCGCCGGCCTGTTGGTCGTCGTGACCATCGCGTTCTACGTGCTCGTCTACACGATGGTGCTCAAGCGCCGCACATGGCAGAACGTCGTGTGGGGTGGTGCCGCAGGGTGCATGCCGGTCATGGTCGGCTGGGCCGCGGTCACCGGGTCGCTGAGCTGGGAACCGATCGTGTTGTTCCTGGTGATCTTCTTCTGGACCCCGCCGCATACCTGGGCGCTCGCGATGCGCTACAAGGAGGACTACAAGGCGGCCGGGGTGCCGATGCTCCCGGTGATCGCCACCGAACAGCACGTCACCAAGCAGATCCTGTTCTACACGTGGGCGACGGTCTTGGCGACGCTGGTCATCGTTCCTGCGGCCGGTCTCGTCTACGCAGTGGTCACGGTGCTGGCGGGGGCGTGGTTCCTGTATGTCGCACACCAGCTCTACAACAGCGTTCGCGGCGGCGCGTCGGTCAAGCCACTCAAGCTGTTCCTGCAGTCCAACAACTACCTTGCCGTCGTATGCCTCGGCCTGGCCGTCGATTCGGTGCTGGATCTGCCGACCATCGCGTCGTACTTCTGACACCTTTCCCGCGACGATTCTCGCTTCCCGCGCTGGTAACGACCATCGCGGGAAACAAGAACCATCGCGGGAAGTTCTTTTACGGGAGCAGCACGATCGAGCCGGTCGTGCGGCGCGACTCGAGGTCGGTGTGTGCCCTGGCCGCGTGGGCGAGGGGATATGTCGCGCCGACCCGAATGTTCAGCGTTCCCGCTGCGATCGCCGCGAACACGTCACCGGAGCGCCACAGCAACTCCTCACGGGTCAGCGTGTGGTGCGCCAATGTGGGACGGGTGACGAACAATGACCCGGCCGGGTTGAGACGCTGCAGATCGAACGGGGGCACCGGACCGCTCGCGGCCCCGAACAGCGCGAGGGTGCCCCGGATGCGCAGCGATGCCAGCGACGCCTCGAACGTCGAGGCACCCACCCCGTCGTACACCGCGGCGACCCCATCGCCGCCGGTAAGTGCCCGGACCTGCTCGGCGAGGTCGTCGTCGTACCGCAGGACCTCGGCGGCGCCGGCCTCCCGCGACAAGGTCTCCTTCTCGTCCGTCGAGACCGTGGTGATCACCCGGACGCCTTTGGCGATGGCGAGCTGCGTGAGGAGCAGTCCGACCCCACCCGCTCCCGCGTGCACGAGTACGGTGTCGCCCGGCTGAGCAGGATAGGTCGATTCGATCAGATAGTGCGCCGTCATTCCCTGCAACAGCACCGCCGCGGCCTGTTCGACGGGAACGGCGTCGGGGACGGGCACTGCGACGGTGGCCGGGACACGGACCAGTTCGGCGTACGAGCCCGGCGCCGCACACCACGCGACACGCTGACCGACGGTGACGTCGTCGACGTCGGAACCGACGGCCACCACCGTTCCGGTGCCTTCCGAGCCCGGGACGTGCGGCAGTTCCGTGCCGTACAGGCCGGTCCGGAAGTAGGTGTCGATGAAGTTGACGCCGATCGCGTCCGTCCGAACGAGCAGGTCGCCGGGGCCGGGTTCGGGGTCGGGGAGTTCGGCCGGGACGAGGACTTCCGGGCCACCGTGCTGTGCCACTTGTATTGCGCGCATACAGCCACAGTATTCTGCAGTCATGAGCGTCGAAATCCAGACCGCGCCGGCACCGGCCGACATCGTCTCGTCCCTCCGCAGCTTCGTCGCCGAGCACGGCAAGACCGCCACGGCGGTCATCCAGCCCATCGGGTACGTCGGTGTGCGGATCACCGTCGTCGCCGAGGACGGCGTTCTCGGTGATCGTGTGGTCGCCGATCTACCGACCGCCCACGCGGTGGTCGAGGCGCTGCCGAACGTCACCGTCTCAGGATGGGAGCGTGAGGTCACCAGCATCGCCACACCGGCCCGGGGACACTGGGAGAAGATGGCCGGCTGGGTCGCGAAGCAGACCCGCTTCCCGAAGGCCCGCAACGAACGCTGAGTGCACCGCGTAGATCCGACACTTCGGCCGCCCGAGATCATCGGGCGGCCGAAGTCGTATCTGTGGAGGCGGCTCAGGCAGTGACAGGCTCGCGGTCGGGCGCGTTGGTGCGGATCAGACCTGCAGCCCACACAGCAGCGGTGGCAGCGGTGCACAGACCCGCGCCGGCGACGTGCAACACCACGAGCAGGGCGGGCACGTCCGTCCAGAACTGGACCAGACCGATCGAGGACTGTGCAACGACGAGTGCCAGCACGACCTTGAGACGCAGTTTCACCGCGTTGGTGGTGTGCACCGCGTACACGGCGAAGGTGAGTCCGACCAACAGGGCCAGGTAGGCGACGAGCAGTTCGGCATGCAGGTGCACGAGTGTGGTGATGTCGATATCCAGGCGAGGCACAGGCCGGTCGAGGCTCTTGTCGCCGGCGTGCGGACCCGCTCCGGTGACCATTGTGCCGGCGATCAGAACCCCGGCGAGCGTGACACCCGAGAGCGCGGTCAGCCATCGCAGCGGCTGGGGGAGCGTCCGTACTACGACACCGTCGTCGGGTTCGCTGACCTTCGAGAAGAGCACGGTAGCGAGCCAGACCATCAGCATCGACACCAACAGATGGATCGCAACGGTCCACCACAGCAGACCGGTCAGGACGGTGATGCCACCGATGATCGCCTGCAGCACTGTGCCCGCCGGCATCAGCCACGCCCAGGCGATCACCTCGCGGCGGCGACCCGCGCGCGTCACCGCGAGCACGATCGCGGCCGCGACGATCACCACGACAAAGGTGAGCAACCGGTTCCCGAACTCGACGATCTGGTGCAGCGTGTTCACGCCGCTGGACACCCCGACCGGCACCAGCGACCCGGGGAAACACTGCGGCCATGTCGGGCACCCGAGCCCGGACGCGGTCACGCGTACCACCGAGCCGGTGACGGCGATGCCGCCCTGCACCACGATCGACAGGAACGCAATGATCTTCTGCGTCCGAAGAGATGGCAGGGGCAGACGGTCGACAAGACTCAGATAGCCGCGATACAGCACGGACACGATAGTACGACCCCGTCCACTACAGCCTGTAGTTGGGTAGTTCGGCGTCTCTCAGGTGAACCGGAACCAGCGGGCGGCAGCCGCGCCACCGATCAGGGCCCACACCGCCATCACCACGATAGACAACCAGTCCACCCCACCCGCGATCGCGGAGTCGAGCGCCAAGGTCAAGGCGCCCGACGGGACCAGGCGCACCACGTGCACGAGTGCCTCGGGGATCACCTCGTCGAGGAGGACGACACTGCCGATCCCGAGAAGCACGAACCACACGATATTCGCGAGCGCCAGCACGATCTCCGCGCGCATCGTGCCGCCGAGAAGCAGTCCGAGCGTCGCGAACATCACCGTGCCGAGCGCGATGACCACCGCTCCGATGACCAACCCCACGACACTCGGGCGCCAGCCGAGCGCCAGTCCGATAGCACCCAGGAGAATTGATTGCATCACCACTACGATCCCGACCGCAGCGCTCTTACCTGCGATGATTCCCCATTTCGGGAGGGCGGTCGCACCGATTCTTTTCAGTGCACCGTATCTGCGGTCGAATCCGACGGCGATTGCCTGTCCGGTGAACGCGGTGGACATCACCGCCACCATCATCACCGCGGGCAGGACCCGCTCGACGCGGGGGTCGCCGAGGTCGCCGATGGGCAGCAGAGTGAGTCCGATCAACAAGGTGATCGGGATGAACATCGTCAGCAGAAGCTGCTCGCCGTTGCGCAGCAGCAGCGTCAACTCCATCCGGGTCTGTGCCACGAGCATCTTCGCGGCCGCGTTGGGTCGCGGATCCGGCGTGAACGTGCCGGGGGTGAATCGATTGTCGACCAGGCGGTCGCGGGGCGTCACACTCAACCTCTCAGTTCCCGTCCTGTGAGTTCGAGGAACACGTCCTCGAGGCTGCGCTGATCGACGCGGATCTCGGTGGCGAGCACACCTTGCTCGGCGCACCACGCGGCCGCCGCGGCGACTATGGTCGGATCGATATCGCCTTCGACGAGATAACGACCGGGCAGAGCTTCACGTACCCGGTAGGGGTCCGCGAGAGAAGTCCGCAATGCAGCGACGTCGAGGTCGGGTGGTGCCGACAGCCACAGCTGACCTTCCGCGCCGATCCGGGTGACCTCCTCGGGAGTGCCCGCGGCGACGACCTTGCCGTGATCGATGATGACGATCTCGTCCGCGAGTTCTTCCGCTTCGTTCATCAGGTGAGTGGTGAGCAACACGCTGACCCCGTCGCGGCGCAGGGCATCGATCAGTTCCCACACCAGCAGCCTCGCCTGCGCGTCCAATCCGGCGGTGGGTTCGTCGAGGAACACAAGTTCGGGGCGGCCGACGAGCGCGCACGCCAACGCGAGGCGCTGCTGTTGCCCACCGGAGAGTCGCCGGTACGGGGTGCGGCGGGAGTCCTCGAGTCCGAGGCGCTGCAACAGCCAATTCGGATCGAGAGGGTCGGCGGAGTAGGCCGCCACAAGATCGAGCATCTCCCCGGCCTTGGAACCCGGGTAGGCGCCGCCGCCCTGCAACATGACCCCGATCCGTGGCCGCAGGAGGTCGGACTGGGTGATCGGGTCGAGCCCGAGAACGCGGACGGTGCCCGCGTCGGGGGTGACGAACCCCTCGCACATTTCCACTGTGGTGGTCTTACCGGCACCGTTGGGGCCGAGCAGAGCGAGTACCTGAGCGGGTTCGACTGTCAGGTCGAGCCCGTCGACTGCGGTCACACCCCCGAACTTCTTGACGACGCCGTCCAGACGCACAGCGGGAGCCGCACCTGCGGCAGATTTCGAGGTCACGGGTTTCCAGCGTAGGCGTCGACGCTTTCTGTGGGTCGCGCTGGTACGTGATCCTCGCCGCGCCACGGCAGTAGATTGCGGGTCGCGATGATAAGGAGACCGGCGACCACGACCGTGGCGATGGCCGCCTGCACGATGATGAACGGTTGATATTCGCCACCGTTGGGCATCAGGATCACGCTGACCACCGATGAGAACACGATCGTCGGGACGCGGAAGATCGGCCGGGTCGCCCACGCAGCCAGCGGAATCACCGCCCACAGCAGGTACCACGGCTGGACCACCGGGAACAGCAGCACGATCGCGCCCAGCGAGACACCGAGTGCTCCGACGGGGTGCAAACGACCGGTCAGGACGGCCAGCAGCATGCGCACAGTGATGAACGCCGCCACCAGTGCGGCGATAGGCCGTGTGATGGACAACACCGCGGTCGTGTGGTCTCCGAGGCCGAGCAGGACTCCGGCCAGACCGGTGCCCACCCCGAGCAGGGTCGGGATCGACATCCAGCTGCGGACCTCGGTCGCGGTGCCCAGAGTGTGTGTCCAGCCCAGGCCGAGGCCGCTGCCCCAGCTGATGAGGGCGATCACCGCGAGTGCGACGACACCGAGCGCCGCCGCTGCCGTGAGCACCGAGCGCACCGATCCGCCCCGTTTGCGAGCCAGCGCCATGCCGACGAAGCCGAGCGCGAGCAGTGACGGCACCTTGATCATCGACGACAACGCGATCACGGACGTGCCCGCCGCGAGCCACGCGACGACCTGCCACCGCGGCGTGCAGTCGGTGTCGCTGTAGACCCCGCGCAGCGCCAGTTCGACACCGGCGAGCATGAGCCCGAGCATCAACGCTTCGTTGTGGATCCCCGCCACGAGGTGGAACAGCAGCAGCGGATTCGCGGCACCGAGCCACAGCGCGCTCACCGATGCCACACCGCACCTCCGCGCGAGGCGGGGCAGGGCCCACACGATCAGCGCGACGCCGAGCAAGGCGAGCAGCCGGTGCACGAAGATGCCGGCGACAATGTTTTCGCCGGTGAGGAACGTGACCTTCTCGCCGAGCCAGATGAAAGCGGGTCCGTACGGTGCGGAGGTGTCGCGCCAGATATTCGGCACCGTCCTGGTCAGGACGTGATCGACGCCGAGCGCACCTGCCGGGCCGATGCCGTACGGGTCCATGCCGCGTGCGGCGATCTCGCTCTGTGCGAGATAGGAGTACACATCCTTGCTGAACATCGGCGGCGCGACGATCAGCGGAAGGATCCACAACAGCAGGGTGCGGTCGAGCTGCGACCGGGTCAGCCGGCGCGGTTGCCCGTCGGGGTCGCGGCGTCCGATCGCGAAACGCCCGAGCAGCAGCCAGGCGAGGACGACGAGCACCGTTCCCGTCATGGTCAGGGTCAGTGCGGCGCTGGGCATCCGGGCGGCGAGCCCGAGTGCGCGGACACCTTGCACAGGGTTCTGAAGCACGGGCTGTGCACCGGCACCGAGTGCGCCGACGGCCATGAGGACGGCGCCGGTCGCACCGAACAGTCGGATGCGGTGCAGCTGGACGGTCTCTGTGGCATCGAGCCCGCGTCCTTCTGGTTCGTCGCCGTGCAGGACGGCGGCGACGTCGGGGCGTGCGCCGCGGCCGTCGAGGCCGAGAGCTCTCTGTGCGAGCGTGAGCGCGCGGGTACCGATGCCGGTTCCGCCGGCGGTGCGATCCGAGGGCGAATCGGGTTCGGGTGAAGTCGACGGCACTCAGGAAGCGTAACGGGCGTGTGGAGACCGCCCGGACGTGTCCGGTGTGGGGCTTGTTCCCACGGTGAGGAAGGGCACCCTTGGTGGACCGCCGTGCTGAATTCCGTCACACTGGTGTTGTGAAAAGCCCGTCGGAGTTCGTGGAGCAAGTGGAACGCGCAGGTCAAGCGCCTGCCGCGGGTTCCGCGCGCCCCGCGACCGGACGCGAGCATCAGGAAGGCCAGACCCGCGCTGCGGTCGTACAGCTGCTGGTCGAGAACGGACCGATCACCGCAACCGGCATCGGCGAGCGGCTCGGTCTGAGCGCAGCGGGGGTGCGCCGCCACCTCGACGCCCTCATCGAATCGGGCGAGGCCCAGGCGGTAGTGCCGCCGCGCGCGAAAACGCGTGGTCGCGGCCGACCCGCCCGGCGCTTCCAGCTCACCTCCGTCGGCCGCGCCCGACTCGGACACTCGTACGACGACCTCGCCGGGGCTGCAATGCGCCACCTACGGGAACTCGGTGGCTCGGCCGCAATCGAAGATTTCGCGCGTCGCCGGGTCCAGTCCATCGTGGGCGGGATCGAACCCGTCGAATCGGACGACGAGATCGACACGGTGGCCGACGAGATCGCCGAGGCATTCAGTGCAGCGGGATTCGCGGCCTCGACACGTCGGGTCGGCACCGGCGTGCAGATCTGTCAGCACCACTGCCCGGTCTCTCATGTCGCCGAAGAGTTTCCCGAACTGTGCGAGGCGGAACAGGACGCATTCGTCCAACTGCTCGGCAGCCATGTGCAGCGTCTCGCGACGATCGCCAACGGCGACGCATTCTGCACCACCCACGTGCCGGTCGTCCCGGTCAAGGAGCCGCCGAGCCCGTGACCCGCCGAGAACTGCCAGACAACAGAAACACCAGACAGCCCGAAGTTCGCCCGTCGGTACAGCCCGCGCCGACATCCACCCCACTCCGGAAGGAGCCCGCATGACCGTCACATCGGACCAGACGTCCGGCGCCGGTACACCGCTGACGCAGGAAGAGGCCATCGACTCGCTCGGCCACTACGAATATGGCTGGTCGGACTCGGACGCGGCCGGTGCGGTGGCGCAACGCGGCCTCTCCGAAGACGTCGTCCGCGACATCTCCTCGAAGAAGAACGAGCCCGAGTGGATGCTCGACATCCGCCTCAAGGCGCTGCGTACCTTCGACAAGAAGCCGATGCCGGTGTGGGGTTCGAATCTCGACGGGATCGACTTCGACAACATCAAGTACTTCGTGCGTTCCACGGAGAAGCAGGCGGCGAGCTGGGACGACCTGCCCGACGACATCAAGAACACCTACGACAAGCTGGGCATCCCGGAAGCCGAGAAGCAGCGCCTCGTCTCGGGTGTCGCCGCCCAGTACGAGTCCGAGGTCGTCTACCACCAGATCCGCGAGGACCTCGAGGCACAGGGCGTCATCTTCCTCGACACGGACTCGGGCCTGCGCGAGCATCCCGAGCTGTTCCGCGAGTACTTCGGCACGGTGATCCCGGCCGGCGACAACAAGTTCTCTGCGCTCAACACCTCGGTGTGGTCGGGTGGCTCGTTCATCTACGTCCCGCCAGGTGTCCACGTCGACATCCCCCTGCAGGCCTACTTCCGGATCAACACCGAGAACATGGGCCAGTTCGAGCGCACGCTGATCATCGTCGACGAAGGTGCGTCCGTGCACTACGTCGAAGGCTGCACCGCACCGATCTACAAATCCGACTCGCTGCACTCCGCGGTCGTCGAGATCATCGTCAAGAAGGGCGGCCACTGCCGCTACACGACGATCCAGAACTGGTCGAACAACGTCTACAACCTGGTGACGAAGCGCACCAAGGTCGAGGCGGGTGGCTCGATGGAGTGGATCGACGGCAATATCGGTTCCAAGGTGACGATGAAGTACCCCGCCGTCTGGATGATGGGCGAACACGCTCGCGGTGAGGTGCTCTCGGTCGCGTTCGCCGGCGAGGGCCAGCACCAGGACACCGGCGCGAAGATGCTGCATCTTGCGCCGCACACCTCCTCGACGATCGTGTCGAAGTCCGTCGCGCGCGCCGGCGGCCGTGCGTCCTACCGCGGCCTCGTGCAGATCAACAAGGGCGCCTACGGTTCGAAGTCGACCGTCAAGTGCGATGCGCTGCTCGTAGACCAGATCAGCCGCTCCGACACCTACCCGTACGTCGACATCCGTGAGGACGACGTGACGATGGGCCACGAAGCGACCGTCTCCAAGGTCAGCGACGACCAGTTGTTCTACCTGATGAGCCGCGGACTGAACGAGGACGAGGCGATGGCGATGATCGTGCGCGGCTTCGTCGAGCCCATCGCCAAGGAACTGCCGATGGAGTACGCACTCGAACTCAACCGGCTGATCGAACTGCAGATGGAAGGGGCAGTCGGCTAAATGACTGCGGAAGCGAAGAACATTCCCACCACCGGCGAGCCGGCTGTCCGCAACGGCGTCCAGGACGCTGTTCGCGGTGAGAACCGCACACCGGCTGTCAATAAGGGCGAGGTGTTCACGTCGTTCGACGTGAACGCCTTCGAGATCCCCGGCGGCCGCGACGAGGCGTGGCGATTCACCCCGCTGCGCCGGCTGCGTGGACTGCACGACGGTACCGCCGTCACCGACAGCGTCGCGACCATCGAGGTAAGCGATGTCGAGGGAGTGCAGGTCGAGATCGTCGGCCGTGACGACACCCGACTGGGTCAGGGCGGCGTGCCGTTCGACCGGGTCGCCGCGCAGGCGTACTCGTCGTTCGAGACGGCGACGGTCCTCACCGTGGGTCGCGAGGTCGAGGTCGCCGAACCCGTCACCATCACGGTCACAGGTCCGGGCGAAGACCACGTTGCCTACGGGCATGTGCAGATCCGTCTCGACGCGTTCGCGCAGGCCACTGTCGTGCTCGATCAGAAGGGCAGCGGCACCTACGCGGAGAACATCGAATTCGTTCTCGGCGACAGCGCGCAGCTGAGGATCGTCGCGATCCAGGACTGGGCCGACGACGCCGTGCACGTCGCAGCACACCATGCCCGACTCGGACGCGACGCCGTGCTGCGGCACTTCACCGTCGGGCTCGGCGGCGACCTGGTGCGCCTCTCGGCGACCACCAAGTACGACGGCCCCGGCGGCGACGCCGAACTCCTCGGCCTGTACTTCGCCGACGCCGGACAGCACCTCGAACAGCGTCTGCTCGTCGATCACTCGCAGCCGCACTGCAAGTCGAACGTCGTGTACAAGGGTGCGCTCCAGGGCGACCCGGATTCGGGTAAGCCCGATGCGCGCACCGTATGGATCGGTGACGTGCTCATCCGCGCCGAGGCCGAGGGCACCGACACCTTCGAACTCAACCGCAACCTCGTGCTCACCGACGGTGCACGTGCCGACTCGGTCCCGAACCTCGAGATCGAGACCGGCGAGATCGTCGGCGCCGGACACGCCTCGGCGACCGGACGCTTCGACGACGAGCAGCTGTTCTACCTGCGTTCCCGCGGTATCCCCGAGGACCAGGCCCGACGGCTCGTCGTGCGCGGCTTCTTCCATGAACTGCTCGAGAAGATCACCGTGCCCGAGGTCCGCGAACGCCTCGAAGCCGCGGTCGAGGCCGAACTCGCTGCGGTCGGCGTCTGACACGCCGCCCCGCCGTTACTCCCATTGACTTTCGAAGGAATTCAGTAGACCGATGTCCAGCCCCCAGAACGTCCTCGAGATCAAAGACCTGCACGCACGCGTCGCCCAGACCGACGCGAATGCCGAGCCGATCGACATCCTCAAGGGCGTGAACCTCACCGTCCGCTCCGGCGAGACCCACGCGATCATGGGCCCGAACGGTTCCGGTAAGTCCACGCTGTCGTATGCGATCGCCGGACATCCCAAGTACGAGGTCACTTCCGGTTCGATCACCCTCAACGGCGAGAACGTCCTCGAGATGAGTGTCGACGAGCGGGCCCGTGCCGGCCTGTTCCTCGCCATGCAGTACCCCGTCGAGGTGCCGGGTGTGTCGATGTCGAACTTCTTGCGCACCGCCGTCACCGCCGCACGGGGCGAAGCACCCAAGCTTCGTCACTGGGTCAAGGAGGTCAAGGAGGCGATGAGCGAACTCGACATCGACGCTGCCTTCGGTGAGCGCAGCGTGAACGAAGGCTTCTCCGGCGGTGAGAAGAAGCGCCACGAGATCCTGCAGCTCGGACTACTCAAGCCGCAGATCGCGATCCTCGACGAGACCGACTCGGGACTCGACGTCGACGCGTTGCGTGTCGTGTCCGAGGGCGTCAACAAATACCGCGAACGCGAGCACGGCGGCGTCCTCCTGATCACCCACTACACGCGCATCCTGCGCTACATCAAGCCGGAACATGTGCACGTGTTCGTCGGTGGACGCATCGTCGAGTCCGGTGGACCCGAGCTCGCCGACGAACTCGAAGCGAACGGCTACGAGCGCTTCACCGCTGCTGCAGCGACGGCAGACACCCAGGGAGCGTGACCGTATGACGGTACCGGTGCGGACGTTCGACGTCACCCGGATACGGGAGGATTTCCCGATCCTCGCGCGCACGGTGCGCGACGACAAACCGCTGGTCTACCTCGACTCGGGGGCGACCTCGCAGCGTCCTGTGCAGGTGCTCGACGCCGAACGCGACTTCCTCCTCACGTGTAACGCCGCGGTACACCGCGGCGCCCACGCATTGTCCGAGGAAGCGACCGACGCGTACGAAGGTGCACGCGCTGTCCTCGCTTCGTTCGTCGGCGTCGATACCGACGAGGTGGTGTTCACCAAGAACGCCACCGAGTCGCTCAACCTCGTCACCTACGCGTTCGCCGACGCGAGATTCGTGCACCGGCTCGGCCCGGGCGACGAGATCGTCATCACCGAACTCGAGCACCACGCCAACCTGGTGCCATGGCAGGAACTGGCCCAGCGCACGGGGGCCACCCTGCGCTGGTACGGCGTCACCGCCGACGGGCGTATCGACCTCGACTCGCTCGAACTCACCGACGCGGTCAAGGTCGTGGCGTTCACCCACCAGTCCAACGTCACCGGTGCGGTCGCCCCGGTCGAGGAAATCGTCCGACGCGCGAAGGCGGTCGGCGCGCTGGTGGTGCTCGACGCATGCCAGTCCGTGCCGCACATGGCGGTGGATTTCCGCGCACTCGGTGTCGACTTCGCCGCGTTCTCCGGACACAAGATGCTCGGACCGTCCGGCGTCGGCGTCCTGTACGGGCGTCGCGCGCTGCTCGCCGAGGTACCGCCGTTCATCACGGGCGGATCGATGATCGAGACCGTGACGATGGACGCGACGACGTTCGCAGCGCCGCCGCAACGATTCGAGGCCGGCTCGCCGATGTCGTCGCAGGCCGTCGGTCTGGGCGCTGCCGTGCGCTATCTGCAGGACATCGGCATGGACGCCGTCGCAGCGCACGAACACGAACTGACTGCTGCCGCGTTGACCGAACTCGGCGGCATCGGCGGGCTGCGTATCATCGGCCCGACCACCCCGGAACAACGGGGAGGCGCGGTGTCGTTCGTCGTCGACGGTATCCATGCTCACGACCTCGGACAGATCCTCGACGACGAGGGCGTGGAAATTCGCGTCGGACACCACTGCGCGTGGCCGCTGCACCGCCGATTCGGGGTCGCCGCTACCGCACGTGCGTCCTTCGCGGTGTACAACACGCTCGACGAAGTGACCGCGCTCGGCGCCGCGATCCGTCGCGCACAGGACTTCTTCGGGGTGCGTGGCTGATGCGAATGGAACAGATGTACCAGGAAGTGATCCTGGACCACTACAAGCGCCCCCATCACCGGGGCCTGCGCGATCCGTATGGCGCGGAAGTGCACCACGTCAACCCGACGTGCGGCGACGAGGTGACGCTGCGAGTGAATATCGACGAGGGTGTCGTCGCCGACGTGTCCTACGACGGTCAGGGCTGCTCGATCAGCCAGGCCTCGACCTCGGTCCTCACCGATCAGGTGATCGGCATCCCCGTCGAGGAGGCGCTGGCGACCGTCGCGAGTTTCGCGGAGATGGTCGGCAGCCGCGGCACCGTCGAAGGCGACGAGGATGTACTCGGCGACGGTATCGCTTTCGCCGGCGTGGCGAAATACCCGGCGCGGGTCAAGTGCGCGTTGCTGGGCTGGATGGCGTTCAAAGACGCGGTCGTGCAGATCGCCGACAGCACGAGCGACGACGAAACCGTTTCGAGCGGAGGACAGAACAGATGACCGAACCCGCCCCCGACACCGCTGTCGGCGACACCCAGCAGGCTACCGACGAGGCGGCCTCCACCTTGGTGGCCGACACGGCACCACCGATGGACCCCGTGCGTCTCGACGAACTCGAGGAGGCGATGCGCGACGTGGTCGACCCAGAACTGGGCATCAATGTCGTCGATCTCGGACTCGTCTACGGAATCTCGGAAGCCGACAAGGCTGTCACCGTCGACATGACGCTGACCTCGGCCGCATGCCCCCTCACCGACGTGATCGAAGATCAGGCCCGCGGCGCGCTGGTTCGCAGCGGATTGTGCGACGAGTTGCGCATCAACTGGGTGTGGATGCCGCCGTGGGGCCCTGACAAGATCACCGACGACGGGCGTGAACAACTGCGCGCGCTCGGTTTCACGGTGTGACCAGTACGGAAACCTCCGAATCGGCGGATTCGTCGTCGGCTTCATGGCCGGCGGCGGCCGCCGATTCGGTCTCTGGGACCGATCCGATTCTCGGACTGGAACAGGGCCTGGTGATCTTGTGGCGCCGGGTCCGCGGTCTGATCCGCGATCGAGCCGCGGCGGTGCATCCCAAACTCGATCCGGTCTGTTATCCGATGCTGATGATGCTGCGCCGCGCCGACGCCGTAGCGATGGCAGATCTACATGCAGACCTCGGCATCGAGAAATCCACTCTCACCCGCCGGATCGACAGCACGGTTCGGCTCGGACTGGTCGAGCGGACCCCCGACCCGAACGATGCGCGTGCGCGTCTGCTGGCGCTGACCCCGTTGTGCCGAGAACGGCTCAGCGAACTCGAGTCGGTGCAGACCGAGCAGTGGCGCACCCGATTATCGGATTGGGACAGTACGGACATCCGTCGACTCAGCGAACTCCTCGGTCGTCTCGGCGACTCGATCGAAGGCCACGACAGCTAGATCGGCGCCGACCGCCGGGGTCTGCTCGCCCTAGGCGCGCTTGCGCGTATCGCGCCTCTTCGCGGTGCTCTCGGACGCCGGAGTCTTCTTCGGTGCCGCCTTCTTTGCAGAGGTCTTCTTCGCGGCGGCTTTCGCAGGTGCCTTCCGTCCGGCCGGCTTCGCCGAGGACTTCTTCGTGTCGGAGCCCCGTTCGCCGGTGCCCTGTGTCCCACCTGCAGCTTCGACACTGCGCTGGAGTGCGGCCACCAGGTCGAGGACCTCGGCGTCCTCACCTTCGGTCGACGCTTCGGCGACCTGGAAGACCTTCTCGCCCCCGCGTTCGATCGCGTCGTCGAGCAGCGCGCGTAGTTCCATCTGATATTCGTCGGTGAACTCGGCAGGGTCGAAGTCCTCCGACATCGATTCGACGAGGGTCTCGGCCATCGCGAGTTCCTTGTCGGTCGGTGCCGCCACGTCGTCGAGCGCACCGAAGTCGGCGGCACGCACCTCGTCCGGCCACAACAGGGCCTGCAGGACGAGGATGCCGCCGGTGGTGCGCAAGGCGGCGAGCCGGGTGCGTTGACGCAGAGTGAAATGCACGAGCGCGGTGCGATCACTACGTTCGAGTGTCGCCGCGAGCAGTGCGTATGCCTTCGGGGAGGCCGAATCCGGCTCGAGATAGTACGACTTCTCGAGCAGAATCGGATCGATCTGTTCGGTGGGGACGAATTGCAGGACCGGGATTTCGTGTTTTTCGGCGGCGGGCAGCTTCTCGAAATCGTCGTCGGTGAGCACGACGCGCACACCCTCGTCGGATTCGTAGGCCTTGTCGATGTCCTGGAACGGGATGATCTCGCCGCATTCGCTGCACACACGCTGGTACTTGATCCGGCCGCCGTCGGCGGCGTGGACCTGATGAAACCTGATGTCGTGGCTTTCCGTGGCCGAGTACACCTTCACTGGTACGTTCACGAGCCCGAACGCGATTGCACCCTTCCAGATCGATCGCATGGTTCCATCATGATCGACGCGGGCCCGGGACGCTGCGCTTCACCGGATCCGTTGCCTTCTGAATCGCGGCACGTGCCGGCTCGGGCGGCTTCACACGCCTTGTGGAACACATTCGATCATGGGTGTTCACGTCTGCTCACAGTATGTCGAGTAGTTCGTAACCCCTGCAGGATCGACCACCGCACACCCGAGGGAGCGGCGCCGAACACCCGGCGCATCCCGTCCAGGGTTCCCACGACGTCGGTCCTTCCCGACAGGTAGGCGCGTTGCCGCGCGATCGGTAGGTCGAAGAACGCGGCGAAGAACTCGGGAACCTCCGGCGGGCGCAGGCCGAGCAGCACCCGCAGCCCGATGGTCCGTAGCGTCGCGACAGTGCGCGCAGACCTCGGCCACAGCAGCCGGTAGGGATCCGACCCCGACCGGATCGCCGATGCCAGCGGATCCGCTGCTGCGAGCGCTGCGGCGACCGCGTAACCCGTCGCCGGGTGCATCAGCCCGCCGCAGGCACCGAACCCGAGCACACCGTCGTGCCGTCGCGGACCGCCTTCGACCGAGAACCGAACCCGCTCCACGGGGGCGGTGGCGTCGACCTCGACGCCGCGGGCGGCCAGCCGCGTCGCGAGCCTGCGCTGCAACTCGGCGAGAGGAAGTGCGGGCCGTCCTACCAGGCACGTCTCTTCGAGAAGAACCCGTTCGTCGTCCAACGGCACGGCATACAGGAACGACGGTGTGTCCGTCGCGGTGGCGCCGTTGTCCTGCCGCCAATCCATGAACCACGCCGCATGATCCTCGAGGGCAGGCGCCGCGGTGTGCGCGTCGGTCACCACACCGAATGCCGTTTGCTGCGCGGAATCGGAGGTCGCCTGGATCCCGCGGGCATCGAAGACATGAACGGCGCGCAGTCGCTGACCGTCGTCGAGGACCACTTCACCGGGACCTACCGAGCGGACGCGGGCCCGTGTCACTGTCACCGATTCGAGCGACAGCGACTCCTGCAGCGCCGCGGTGTCGAGCACGACATAAGGACGGTCGAGGACATGGGGACGGGTGGTCCACGCACCCGGAGAGGGGACCCGGGCCGCGAGGACATTGTCCGGTAGCCACGCCGGAACTTCGTCCTCCCATGCGCCGTAGGTGGCGGTCCATGCCCGGTGCGGTGACGGGTCGACGGCACGCACCACCAGACCGGCCTGCGCGCAGCGCGCGGCCAGCGCGCGCCCGGAGGGGCCCAGGCCCGCGACCAGGACATCCGCGGTCCGTGCCGCCCTCATTGGGTCCTCGCGGTGATCATGGCGCCACAGTAAACCGCTCACGCGCCGACGTAGTGCATCTCACCTCGTGAAACAGCGCGTGGCGCGGTAAAATCAATGGTTCGTGTGCCGCATGTTCGGCATGATGACCCACACACCAGTCTCACCCATCGAGGAGCTTCACGCGTGATCACCGCCACCGACCTGGAAGTCCGCGCCGGCGCGCGGACGCTGCTCTCCTCACCGGGATCAGCGCTGCGCATCCAGGCGGGTGACCGGATCGGGTTGGTCGGGCGCAACGGCGCCGGGAAGACCACGACGCTGCGCATCCTCGCGGGGGAGGGCGAACCGTACGCGGGCACCGTGATCCGGTCGGGTGACCTCGGATACCTCCCGCAGGATCCGAAGGAAGGCGACCTCGACGTCCTCGCCAAGGACCGAGTGCTCTCCGCGCGGGGGCTCGACGAGATTCTCCGCAGCATGGAGAAGCAGCAGGCGCTGATGGCCGAAGCGGCCGACGACAAGGTCCGCGACCGGGCTGTGCGCAAGTACGGGTCGCTCGAGGAGCGGTTCTCGACCCTCGGCGGGTACGTCGCCGAGTCCGAGGCCGCCCGAATCTGCCACAGCCTAGGTCTTCCCGATCGCGTCCTCGGTCAGGCGTTGAACACCCTGTCCGGTGGCCAGCGTCGCCGCGTCGAACTGGCCCGGATCCTGTTCGCCGCTTCCGATGGATCCGGCGGCAAGTCGGACACCACCCTGCTTCTCGACGAGCCCACCAACCACCTCGACGCCGACTCGATCACCTGGTTGCGCGGTTTCCTGCAGAGCCACGAGGGCGGCCTCGTGGTCATCAGCCACGACGTGGACCTTCTCGCCGACGTGGTCAACAAAGTGTGGTTCCTCGACGCCGTGCGTGGTGAGGCCGACATCTACAACATGGGGTGGAAGAAGTACCTCGACGCCCGTGCGACAGACGAGGCGCGCCGTCGCCGCGAACGCGCCAACGCGGAGAAGAAGGCCTCGGCCCTGCAGAAGCAGGCAGCGAAGCTCGGTGCCAAGGCAACGAAGGCCACCGCCGCCCAGAACATGGCCAAGCGCGCCGAGAAACTGATCAACGACCTCGACGACGTGCGGGTGGCCGACCGGGTCGCCAAGATCCGGTTCCCCACGCCCGCGGCCTGCGGCAAGACACCGCTCATGGCGAAGGAACTGACCAAGGTGTACGGATCCCTCGAGATCTTCACCGGTGTCGATCTGGCCATCGACCGCGGCAGCCGCGTCGTGATCCTCGGACTCAACGGTGCAGGCAAGACGACGCTGCTGCGCCTGCTTGCGGGTGTCGAAACCCCCGATCTCGGCGAGCTCGAGCCCGGTCATGGTCTCAAGGTGGGCTACTTCGCGCAGGAACACGACACGATCGACGACGCGGCAACGGTGTGGGAAAACATCCGGCACGCGGCGCCCGACGCCGGAGAACAGGACCTGCGCGGTCTGCTCGGTGCGTTCATGTTCACCGGTCCGCAGCTCGATCAGCCGGCCGGTACACTGTCCGGTGGTGAGAAGACTCGTCTGGCGCTCGCCGGTCTGGTGTCGTCCGCGGCGAATGTGCTGCTGCTCGACGAACCGACCAACAACCTCGATCCGATCTCGCGTGAGCAGGTACTCGATGCATTGCGGAGCTACGAAGGCGCCGTGGTTCTGGTGACGCACGATCCGGGAGCTGCCGAGGCGCTCAATCCGGAGCGCGTCATCATGTTGCCGGACGGCACCGAGGACCATTGGTCGCAGGACTACCTCGAGCTGATCCAGCTCGCATGACAACCGGGGCCGGGAGCAAATGCTCCCGGCCCGAGGTTTCTTTCCGTCGATCCGGTCGGCGTTTCGCGATCCGCTCCGGGCGCTGCCTGCGTGAACTAGCCTGGTTGTGAGACCTTCGGCGAGGCGACGGGAGGATTCGATGGCGCGAAATCCTGACACTGGGCAGCCTTCGTATGCGAAGGGAACCAGAGTGACCGGGGAGTCCAGAGACCGGTTACAGGCCGAACTCAAGCGACGCTACGAGGCGGGCGCGAGTATTCGGACATTGGCGCAGGAAACCGGGCGCTCATACGGCTTCGTGCACAACGTGCTGGTGGAGTCGCAGGTGCGCCTGCGCGGTCGCGGCGGCCCGAACCGTCGGCGTGCGGCGCCGGCGAGCACCAGCAGCGGTTGAGAACTCTTCCACGCGTCCGGCGCTGAGTGCGGTCAGTCGCGGCGGCGGACCGACTCCTCGACGAGATCGAGGACCCGGCCGAGTTCGTCTTCGGCATGGCCTGATGCAAGTCGCGAAATAAGCCCGTCGAGGACCAGATCGAGATATGCGACGAGGACTTCGGTGGGTACGTCGTCGCGGAGTTTTCCGGCCTCACGCTGACGCTCGAGGCGACCGACGGTGGCCTCGGTCAATTCGGCCGAGTGCTGGGTCCACGCCTTCGCGAACTCGGGATCGGTGCGAAGTCTGCGCGTGATCTCCAGTCGGGTTCCGAGCCAGTTGAACTGCTCGGGGCTCGAGAGCATGTCGCGCATGACCTGGACGAGGCCCTCGTTGCTGGCGACATCCGCCATGCGTCGGGCGTCTTCTTGCGCGAGGGCCAGGAACAGCCCGTCCTTGTCTTTGAAATGGTGGAAGATTGCGCCTCGGGAGAGGCCGGTGGCGATCTCGAGGCGTCGTACGGTCGCTCCGTCGTAGCCGAAGTCGGCGAAGCAGCGTCGTGCTCCGTCGAGGATCTGGCTGCGCCGCGCGGCGAGGTGATCCTCACTGACCTTGGGCACTACCCACATCCTTCCGGAATCGGACCATGGCGGGGAACAGGACGGTCGCTGGTGGCAGAGCGGGCCCGAGACGAGAGGTGTCCCGGGCCCGCCGCTGTCGCACCGGAGTGACCGTGACGGTCACGAATCCGATCAGTTACGGATCATGTTTCGCAGCACGTACTGCAGGATGCCGCCGTTGCGGTAGTAGTCGGCTTCGCCGGGCGTGTCGATGCGGACGACCGCGTCGAACTCGACCTTCTCGCCGTTCTCCTTGGTGGCAGTGACCTTCACGGTCTTCGGGGTGACGCCGTTGTTGAGCTCGACGATGCCCTCGATGTCGAAGACCTCGGTGCCGGTCAGGCCGAGCGAACCGGCCGACTCGCCCTTCGGGAACTGCAGCGGCACAACGCCCATACCGATGAGGTTCGAGCGGTGGATACGCTCGAAGGACTCGACGATGACGGCCTTGACGCCGAGCAGGCTGGTGCCCTTGGCGGCCCAGTCACGCGACGAACCCGAGCCGTACTCCTTGCCGCCCAGGACGACCAGCGGGATGCCGGCAGCCTGGTAGTTCTGCGACGCGTCGTAGATGAACGCCTGCGGAGCGCCTTCCTGCGTGAAGTCGCGAGTGTAACCACCCGAGACGTCGTCGAGGAGCTGGTTCTTCAGACGGATGTTCGCGAACGTGCCGCGGATCATCACCTCGTGGTTACCGCGGCGCGAGCCCAAGGAGTTGTAGTCCTTGCGCTCGACACCGTTGGCGTCCAGGTACTGCGCGGCCGGGGTGCCGGGCTTGATCGGGCCGGCCGGGCTGATGTGGTCGGTGGTGACCGAGTCGCCGAGCAGCGCGAGCACGCGTGCACCCGAGATGTCGGTGACCGGAGCCGGATCCATCGTCATGCCGTCGAAGTACGGAGCCTTACGGACGTAGGTCGAGTTCTGGTCCCACTCGAAGGTGTCACCTTCGGGGGTCGAGAGGTTCTGCCAACGGCTGTCGCCGGCGAAGATCGTGGCGTAGGACTTGCGGAACATGTCCTGGCTGATCGCCGTCTTGATCGTCTCTTCGATTTCCTGCGTGGACGGCCAGATGTCCTTGAGGAAGACGGGGTTGCCCGCAGTGTCGTTGCCGAGCGAGTCGGTTTCGAAGTCGAAGTCCATGGTTCCGGCAAGACCGTAGGCAATGACGAGCGGCGGGGACGCCAGGTAGTTCATCTTGACGTCGGGGGAGATGCGACCCTCGAAGTTGCGGTTGCCCGAGAGCACTGCGGTGACCGACAGGTCGTTGTCGTTGATCGCCTTGGATACGGCTTCGGGCAGCGGCCCGGTGTTACCGATGCAGGTGGTGCAGCCGTAACCGCCGAGGTAGTAGCCGAGCTTCTCGAGGTACGGCCACAGGCCGGCCTTCTCGTAGTAGTCGGTGACGACCTGCGAACCGGGCGCCATATTGGTCTTGACCCACGGCTTGGTGCTCAGGCCCTTCTCGACGGCATTGCGTGCGAGAAGCGCGGCACCGAGCATGACGGACGGGTTGGACGTGTTGGTGCAGGACGTGATGCCGGCAACGACGACGGCACCGTGATCGAGCACGAACTCGCCGGCATCGGACTTGACGACCACCGGCTTGCTCGGACGGCCTTCTGCGCCGTTGGCAGCAGACAGAACGTCGACGGCTCCGTCGTCAGCGAAGGACAAGGCAGCCGGATCGGAGGCGGGGAAGGACTCTTCGACGGCCTCGTCGAGCTGGGTGTGCTCGGCCGGAAGGTGCTCTTCCACGTAGTTGTGGATGTCCTTGCGGAACGCAGTCTTGGAATCCGACAACAGGATCCGGTCCTGCGGGCGCTTCGGACCTGCGATCGAGGGAACAACGGTTCCAAGATCGAGCTCGATGTACTCGGAGAAGACGGGCTCTTCGTCGGGGTTGTGCCACAGACCCTGTTCCTTGGCGTACGCCTCGACGAGCGCGAGCTGCTCGTCGCTGCGGCCGGTCAGGCGCAGGTAGTCGATCGTTTCGCTGTCGATCGGGAAGATCGCTGCGGTGGAACCGAATTCGGGGCTCATGTTGCCCAGGGTTGCGCGGTTCGCGAGCGGAACCTCGGCGACACCCTTGCCGTAGAACTCGACGAACTTACCGACGACACCGTGCTGACGCAGCATCTCGGTGGCCGTCAGCACGACGTCGGTTGCGGTGACTCCGGGCTTGATCTCGCCGGAGAGTTTGAAGCCGACGACGCGGGGGATGAGCATGGAGACCGGCTGGCCGAGCATCGCGGCCTCGGCCTCGATGCCGCCGACGCCCCAGCCGAGCACGCCGAGGCCGTTGACCATGGTGGTGTGAGAGTCGGTGCCGACGCATGTGTCGGGGTAGGCCTGTCCGTTACGGGACATGACGGTCGGTGCCAGGTACTCGATGTTGACCTGGTGGACGATGCCCATTCCCGGGGGGACGACCTTGAAATCGTCGAATGCGCCCTGACCCCAACGGAGGAACTGGTAACGCTCGCCGTTGCGCTGGTATTCGAGGTCGACGTTGCGCTCGAGTGCGTCGGCCTGGCCGAAGACGTCGAGGATGACCGAGTGGTCGATGACCATGTCGGCCGGGGAAAGCGGGTTGACCTTGTTCGGGTCGCCACCGAGTGTGGTGACGGCCTCACGCATCGTCGCGAGGTCGACGATGCAGGGAACGCCGGTGAAGTCCTGCATGACCACGCGGGCGGGCGTGAACTGGATCTCGACGCTCGGCTCGGCGGACGGATCCCAGGCCGCGATCGCGCGGATGTGGTCGGCGGTGATGTTCGCGCCGTCTTCGGTACGCAGCAGGTTCTCGGCGAGGACCTTGAGGGAATAGGGCAGTTTCTCGGTGCCGGGGACCGACGACAGGCGGAAGATCTCGTACGAGTTCTCTCCGACCTGCAGCGTCCCCTTGGCGCCGAACGAATCAATACTGGTGCTCACATCAGCTCCACTCGTCGTTACGGCTCGCCGTCGACGGGGCTGTGTCGACGGCTCAAGCGAGGCTCACGACCATGTCCGGGGTTGACCGGTGCCGCGGCATCTCGTCACCAGTCTAACAGTACGCTTGTCCTACATAGACGGCGCGGGTTCGAAACCAACGTGACGGTCGGTCGCCGAAGGAGGCTCGTTTCCGATCCGGTCCGGTTCATCGCGTAATGTGCGGTGGTGCCGTGCGAGTGCGGCATACCTGCGACACCGACGGCGTCCCCGCCGCTCTCGGCTGTCGCAGCGAGTGCGGTTCGTCCGCTTCCGACCAGCACCACCGGAGAGAGAGATGTCTGCGCCACTGCTTCGTATACCCGGGCCCGCGGCCACGGACCTTCCTCCCGGAGTCACTCTCGAGACCATCCTCGCCGATCTGGTCGACGACCAGTTGTCGGTCCCTGAGAATGTCGAGAACTCGGAACTCGATCCCTCGGAGCTCGTCGAACAGGTGCAGCGTGCACAGGATCACGGTATCGACCTCAGCGTCGTCGTGGTCGAGAGCAACCCGTACATGGACTCGCAACTGCGCGACCTCGCCACCGCGGTCGGTTCCGAGGACGGCGGCACCGTCCTGGTGCTCAGTCCCGACTGGGTCGGTACGTTCAGTGATTCGCTGGACCGCGTGACGCTCGAGGCGGCACAGGACCGCACGTACACAGGCGACCCGGTGGTGTCGACGACCAACTTCGTCGACTCGTTACTCGAACCGGGGCAGCCCTGGACGTTGATGACCCTCGTGTTGATTCTGGTGGTGGCGGCCGTCGGTGGACTGACGTATCTCGCCAAGCGGCGGCGTGCGGACACCGCACCCGCTGCGGGTTCGGTGGACGCAGCGGGTTCTACGGGCACGCAGCTCACGCCCGGAGGCGCCGGCTCTTCCTGATCTCGTTACTCGGATTCTGAGCCCTTCATTCGATCAACGCCGATTCTTCGGCTTCGGCGACAACCCGGTCACGCCTGTGGTCCGGGGAGTCGCCGACATTCTCTTGTGAGTGACCTGGGCTTTCCGGATGAATATCTGTGACTGTCGTGCGGGAGGTGCGTGCTGTGTCGTACGGTTCACGTGGCGCTCTTGGGGAAGAAGTGTCACAAACCGAGTCGCGGGACGCTGACCCGTGATCGGTACGAGACCATCAGCGATCGGCCGCGCGACCGCGGGCGATCGGTGCTGCGCGCTCTTCCCCAGGCGTCGGGGTCGACCGGTGCGATCGGTCGGCACGACCGAGGGAGAGCACAGTGCGACGGTTCGGCATCCACGGGGGGATTCCGCGACGGTCTTCGTCACCGGACCGGAACGCGTCCTCCCGAACAGGGCGGCGCGTTCCGCGGTTGGTCGCGGGACTCGGACTGATCACAACCGTGCTCGTCGGGCTCGGCTCCACGGCCGGGGCGGTGCCACCGCCACCACCGAATCCGAGTGAGGCCGAACTCGATGCCGCCGATGCTGCGGTGAGTTCCGGCGTCGACCGGATCGGCTCACTGATCGTGCAGATCGCCGGCGCCGACCAGCAGCTGGCCGAACTCGACGCGCAGGTGGCGATCAAGCGTGAAGACGTCAACCGTGCGCTCGTGGATCTGCAGTCGGCCCGCGACAACGCGGATGCAGCCGCGCACGAGGTCGTAGCCTCGGAACTGGCGCTGCAGGACGCGGGAGCCCGGATCCTGCACGCACAGGACGATTTCGACGACTTCGCACGCAGCAGCTACACGAAAGGCGTCAACGGGGCCTCTCTCGCATCCTTCTTGTCGACGGACGGACCCGACGATCTTCTCGACAGAGCCCAGGTGATGCGACTGTTGTCTTCAGGCAGGACCGCGGTGCTCGATGCACTGGAACGGGCGCGCGCGACCGAGGCCAACAGCAACTCCCGAGCCCGTGCCGCGAAGCTCGACGCCGACGCCGCGGAGGCCGCGGCCGAACAACGCCGCTCCGAGGCGGAATCTGCGATTTCGACGGCCCGTGCGGCACTCGAGACGCAGACGAGCGAGAAACAACGCATCGAGCAGGAACGCGCACAGGCCCAGGCCGCACTCGAGCAGGCTCGGACGAATGTTGCAGGACTCGAGGGACAGCGCGCTGAATACGTGGCGTGGGACGACCGTCGTCGCGCCGAGGACGCCGCCACAGCAGCGGCGGCGCAGGTCGCTGCGCAGGCCGCATCCGAAGCTGCGGTGCGGGTGGCCGCGGACGCCGCCGCGCGAGCGCGTGCTTCAGAACTCTCGAACGGGCAGCGGCCCCACACGCAGCTCGACATTCCTGCACCGACGGTGACTGCGCCGACCGACACGGAAGTAGCCGAGACCGACATCTCCGAATCCGACGGTACGGCGGTCGGCGCAGAGCCGGACGACACGGGCGGTGACACCGGAACAGACACCGACACCGGCATCGAAGAGGAAGAGGACGAGGACGTCCGTGAATGGACGAACCCCGACCCCGCCGACGAGACCGGTCCGTCGACCCCGCGCGAGTCCGGCCCCCGCTCGTCCCCGCGCACGACCCAGCGTCCGACTCTGACCGGGACGGCTGCCGTCGAAACGGTGATCGACCGAGGACTGTCACAGATCGGCGTGTCCTACGCATGGGGTGGCGGTGACGAGAACGGTCCTACCCGCGGGATCCGTGACGGTGGTGTCGCCGACAGCTACGGCGACTACAACAAGGTCGGATTCGACTGTTCCGGACTGATGATATATGCGTTCGCAGGAATCGGCGTCTCTCTACCGCACTACACCGGGTACCAGTACACCGCCGGCACCCAGGTCCCCGCGTCGGAGATGAAGCGCGGCGACATGATCTTCTACGGACCGAATGCCAGCCAGCACGTAGGCCTGTATCTCGGCGACGACACCATGCTCGAGGCGCCGCAGTCGGGTGCGCACGTGAAGATCTCGCCGGTACGCTGGGACGGCATGACACCGTATGTGGTGCGCATGGTGTCGTGACGGCAACGCGGCGCAGGTCGCGCGGGGGTGACGACATGGAAGGCCGGTACCTGCAATAGTGGTGCCGGCAGGTGATTCCAGCGGAGCGACAGGCGAAAGCGGTGGATTGTTGGTGACCTCACGCGAGGGTGGGACGTCGGGGACTGCAGGGTCGAACGACAAGAGCGAATCGACCGTCCGGAAGAGCGGCGAGCGTAACAACGCAGTGAATGCCCCGGCGGGGAACAACGCGGCAGTGAACACGACGAAGGCACAGCAGGCCTCGCCACGCAATGACCGCCCGAAACCCGACGGACGTACCCAGGACGGCCAGGGCGCGCCGACGGCGGTCGATCCTGCGCAGGACGTCCGGCTCCTCGAACGGGCGATCTACGAGGTCAAGCGGGTCATCGTCGGACAGGACCTGCTCGTCGAGCGGATGCTCGTCGGCGTCCTCGCCAGGGGCCACGTGTTGCTCGAAGGCGTGCCCGGTGTGGCCAAGACCCTCGCGGTGGAGACCTTCGCCAAGGTCGTCGGCGGTTCGTTCTCCCGCGTGCAGTTCACCCCCGACCTCGTTCCGACCGACCTGGTCGGCACCCGGATCTACCGGCAGGGTCGCGAAGAGTTCGATACCGAACTGGGCCCGGTCGTCGCGAACTTCGTCCTCGCCGACGAGATCAACCGCGCCCCCGCGAAGGTGCAGTCGGCACTGCTCGAGGTGATGGCCGAGCGGCACGTGACCATCGGTGGGAAGACCTTCCCGATGCCAGACCCGTTCCTCGTCATGGCCACCCAGAACCCGATCGAGAACGAGGGCGTCTACCCCCTTCCCGAGGCGCAGCGCGACCGTTTCCTGTTCAAGGTCCTCGTCGACTACCCGACGGTCGAGGAAGAGCGGGAGATCGTCTACCGAATGGGTGTCGCCGCACCTGAACCCAAGCAGATCCTCGGCAGCGACGAACTGGTCCGCCTGCAGGAGGTCGCGAGCCGCGTGTTCGTGCACCATGCGCTCGTCGATTACGTGGTGCGGGTGATCTTTGCAACCCGTACCCCGGCCGAAGTCGGTCTCGACGACCTGCAGGGCTGGATCGCCTACGGCGCCTCGCCCCGCGCGACGCTCGGCATCATCTCCGCTGCCCGCGCGCTGGCACTGGTGCGTGGACGCGACTACGTCATCCCGCAGGACATCATCGATGTCATCCCCGACGTGTTGCGCCACCGTCTGGTGCTGTCGTACGACGCGCTCGCCGACGACGTCTCACCGGATCACATCATCGGCCGGATCCTGCAGACCGTCGGCCTGCCTCAGGTCGCTCCGCTTGCGTCCGCGCCTCCGCAGCCGGCACGTGTCGGCGCGCCGTCCACCGGACCCGAGGCGGGTGCGGCGCCCCGGTGAGTGAACGCGCCCCCGGGTCGCCGCCGACGTTCCGTGCCGGTCAACTACGTGAACCCGAGCTCACCGCTGCGCTGCGCACGCTGGAACTGACAGTCCGGCGCCGCCTCGACGGTGTCCTGCACGGCGATCACCTCGGTCTGATCCCCGGTCCCGGATCCGAGCCCGGCGACGCCCGCGAATACCAGCCTGGTGACGACGTCCGGCAGATGGACTGGTCGGTCACCGCCCGCACCACCCACCCGCACGTACGGCAGACCGTCGCCGACCGTGAACTCGAGACCTGGCTGGCACTCGATCTGTCGGCCAGCCTCGATTTCGGCACCGGATCGTGCGAGAAACGCGATCTCGCCATCGCTGCGGTCGCCGCGATCGCCTATCTCACCGGTGGCGGCGGAAACCGTATCGGCGCGGTGGTCTCCAATGGCCGCGACTTCGCACGCATGCCGCCGCGCGGCGGACGACTGCACGCACAGTCGATGCTGCGTACGATCGCCACGACCCCGCGCCCACCGGATGGCACCCGAGGCGATCTGGGCGGGGTCATCGATTCACTTCGCCGCCCGCAACGACGCCGCGGACTCATCGTCGTCATCAGTGACTTCCTCGGCCCCATCGACTGGGAACGACCGCTCCGGGCACTGTCCGCACGGCACGACGTGCTCGCCGTCGAGGTCCTCGACCCGCGAGATCTCGAATTGCCCGACCTCGGCGATGTCGTACTGCACGACCCCGAAACCGGCCGGACCCGCGAGTTCACCACCACCCCGCAACTGCGCGCCGACTTCGCGCAGGCCGCCTCGGACCACCGCGCCGCGGTGGAACAGGCACTACGACGGTGCGGCGCACCCCGGTTGAGCCTGCGCACCGACCGCGACTGGATCGGCGACGTCGTCCGCTTCGTCGCGTCCCGCAGGCACAGTATCGGCGCGGGACAGGGGGGACGATGAGTTTCTCCGGATTCGCCTCCCCGTGGTGGCTGCTGTTCCTGGTCGTCGTCGCGGCACTCGCCGTCGGATACGTCCTCGTGCAGCGCCGCCGTCTCACCCACACCCTGCGGTTCACCAATTTCGAACTGCTCGAGAAGGTCGCACCCGACCGGCCTGGCCGTGCGCGGCACATTCCTGTCGCGCTGCTCCTCGTCGGACTCGCGCTGCTGACGGTCGCGCTGGCCGGACCTACCTCCGAGCAGAGGGTTCCCCGGAACCGCGCGACCGTCGTCCTCGCGATCGACGTGTCGTTGTCGATGGAAGCCACCGATGTCGCACCGTCCCGGTTGGCGGCGGCACAGGAAGCGGCCAAGTCGTTCGCCGACGACCTGACCCCCGGCATCAACCTCGGGCTCGTCGCGTTCTCCGGGACGGCATCGGTCCTCGTCTCACCCACCACGAACAGGGAAGCGACGAAGACCGCGATCGACCATCTCCAACTGAGCGAACGCACCGCGACCGGCGAGGCGATCTTCACCTCGCTGCAATCCATCGAAACCCTTGCCGCGGTACTCGGCGGCAGCGACCAGGCCCCACCGGCCCGCATCGTGTTGCTTTCGGACGGCAAACAGACCGTGCCCGAAAGCCCGGACGATCCCCGCGGCGGATTCACCGCGGCCCGTCAGGCAGCCGAGAAGGACATCCCGGTGTCCACCATTTCGTTCGGGACCCGATACGGCAGCGTGACGATCGAGGACGAACAGATCCCCGTCCCCGTCGACGATCCGTCGCTCGAGGAGATCGCCGAGCTGTCCGGCGGCAGTTTCTTCGCCGCGTCCAGCCTCGAAGAACTCGAAGGCGCCTACGACACGCTCGAAGAGCAGATCGGATTCGAGACCACCCGCGGCGACGCCAGCCGTCCGTGGCTCATGCTCGGTGTCTTCGCCGTCGCCGGGGGTCTGATCTCATCCATGGTGCTCCGTCAGCGACTGCCCTGACCCGAGTTGTGGCAGCCGCGGTGCATTTTCCGTACTCGATTCACTACCAGATAGGTTTGTCGGCATGACTGACGCAACCAGCGCCACACCGTCGCGGCACGTGACCACTCCCCGTTCGGTCCTCGTCACCGGAGGAAACCGGGGCATCGGCCTCGCCATTGCCCGTCGCCTCCAGGCGGACGGACACAAGGTCGCCGTCACCCACCGCGGGTCCGGTGTGCCCGAGGACCTGTTCGGCGTCGTCTGCGATGTCACCGACAGTGACTCCGTCGACCGCGCATACACCGAGGTCGAAGAACATCAGGGGCCGGTCGAGGTACTGGTCGCCAACGCAGGAATCACCGACGACACCCTGCTGATGCGCATGACCGAAGACCAGTTCACGAACGTCCTCGATGCGAACCTCACCGGCGCGTTCCGGTGTGCCAAGCGAGCCAACCGCGCGATGCTGCGGGCGCGCTGGGGACGGATGATCTTCCTCGGTTCCGTTGTCGGCATGGCCGGTCAGGCAGGACAGATCAACTACGCATCCTCGAAGGCCGGCGTCATCGGTCTGGCGCGCTCGGTGACCCGTGAGCTCGGCTCGCGGTCGATCACCGCCAACGTCGTCGCCCCCGGCTTCGTCGAGACCGACATGACCGCCGATCTGTCCGACGACATGCGCGACATGGCGAAGAAGTTCATCCCGCTGCAGCGCCTCGGCAAGCCCGAGGACATCGCCGCGGTGGTCAGCTTCCTTGCCTCCGACGACTCCGCGTACGTCTCCGGCGCGGTGATCCCCGTCGACGGCGGTATGGGCATGGGCCACTAGCAGCCCGCCAACCGGACCACAACCGAAACTCACTGGAGGATCGACACACTCATGGGCGGACTGCTCGAGGGCAAGACCATTCTCGTCACCGGCATCATCACCGATGCCTCGATTGCGTTCCACACCGCGAAGGTCGCGCAGGAACAGGGCGCGAAGGTGATCATCACCGGATTCGACCGGCTCAGGCTGATCGACCGCATCGCGCAGCGTCTGCCTCAGCCGGTACCTCCCGCGATCGAACTGGACGTGCAGAACCCCGAGCATCTCGCCGGCCTCGCCGGCAAGATCCGGGAGGTCGTACCCGAAGGTCTCGACGGCGTCGTCCACTCGATCGGTTTCGCACCGCGCTCGTGCCTGGGCAGCCCGTTTCTCGACGCGCCCTGGAATGACGTGGCCGTCGCGCTCGAGGTGTCCGCGTACTCGTACGCGGCGCTCGCCAAGGCCGTGCTCCCGGCGACGAATGACGGTGCCTCCCTCGTCGGCATGGACTTCGACCCGGCACGGGCTGTCCCGTTCTACAACTGGATGGGCGTCTCCAAAGCCACTCTCGAATCCGTCAACCGGTACGTCGCGAAGGAAGTCGGCCCGCGCGGTATCCGATCCAATCTCGTCGCGGCCGGACCCATCAAGACCCTCGCCGCCAAGGCCATCGCCGGCGACGCCACCGGTCCGGGCGCCGAGATGAACAAACTCAACGACGGCTGGTCCGCTGCGTCGCCGATCGGCTGGGACGTCGACGACCCGACTCCCGTCGCGAAGACCGTGTGCACCGTGCTGTCCGACTGGCTGCCCGGCACCACCGGTTCCATCGTCTACGTCGACGGCGGTTTTCATTCGCAGGTCGGCTTCGGCGCCTGACGGCAGGAGCATCGATCATGGTGAACACCCCCGAGGTCTACGACGCGCTGATGGTGCTGTCGTTCGGTGGGCCAGAAGGCCCCGACGACGTACGCCCGTTTCTCGAGAACGTCACCCGCGGTCGCGGTATCCCGCCGGAACGGCTCGACGACGTGGCCCAGCATTATCTGCACTTCGGGGGTGTCTCACCGATCAACGCGCTCAACCGCGCGATCATCGACGACGTCCGCGCGGAGTTCGACGCGCACGGCATCGACCTGCCGATCTACTTCGGCAATCGCAACTGGCACCCGATGATCGAGGAGACCGTCGCCACGATGCGCGACGACGGAATCCGTAACGCCCTGGTGTTCGCGACCTCCGCGTGGGGCGGGTACTCCGGGTGCCGGCAGTACCACGAGGACCTCGCGCGAGCACGCGCCGCTGTCGACGGTGCCCCGGACCTGACGAAGGTGCGCCAGTTCTACGACCATCCGCTGTTCGTCGAGGCGGTCGCCGACGCCGTCCGCGCAGCACGTACGGAACTCCAGAACGACGCGGAATCCGCGCGCCTGGTATTCACCGCGCACTCGGTTCCGACCGCCACCGATGCGACCGGCGGCCCGCCGGACGCGGGTGGCCAGCTCTACAGTCGCCAGGTCGCCGAGGCGGCGCAGCTGGTCGCACAGGCGCTCGGTATCGGCGACTACGACCTGGTATGGCAGTCCCGTTCGGGCCCGCCCCAGGTGCCGTGGCTCGAACCCGACATCGTCGATCATCTCGACGCCCTCCACGGCCGGGGTGTGGGTGCGGTGATCGTCGTGCCCGTCGGGTTCGTATCCGACCACCTCGAGGTCGTCTGGGATCTGGATACCGAAGCACGCGACCGCGCCGCCGAACTCGGAATGGGATTCGCCCGGGCGGGTACGGCCGGAACGGACCCGCGCTTCGCGTCACTGGTCCGCGAACTGGTTGGGGAGCACCTCGGAACCACGACCCCACGGCGTCTCGGGACGGAACCGCAGTTCGGCGTCGGGTGCAACGGCCGGTTGTGCGCGGTGCGGTGCTGCGAACCTCCCGCGCGACCGTCGCGACCTGCCGCTGCCGACTGAGCGGCCTGCTACCGGTGATCAGCCACGGCGAGCGGTGAGACGAACCAGGTGGGCAGAGTCCGGCGCAGTGTGGCCGCGCCTTCGACCGTCACGGCGCCGGAACGCACCGCATTCGCCCAGTTCAGTTCGCCGCGCCAGATCTCGGTGAGCTCCCGCAGCCCGGCGGTGACGGAGACCGACACCTCGAACCCGGGGTCGACGTCGCAGAGGTCGACCCCGTCGGTAGTGAGAACCATCCACCACCGCCGCGACCCACGCGGTGCGTCGGTGAATGCGAACTGCACCACCACTCGTGTGTGCCCGATCGCGGTGTGGTCGACATGGCGGTGCATGTCCCACATCAGAAGTGTCGGATCCAGGTCCTGATCGCCCAGTCGGCCGGTCCACTTCGAACCCCACGCGCCGAGTGACTCGACGACCGGTTCGAGGTCGTGGCCCGCAGGCGTGAGGACGTAACACACGTTCGATCCGTTCGCTGTCCGCTCCACGATGCCTGCGACAGTGAGTTGGTGCAGTCGTTTCGACAACAGAGTCGGAGACATCCGCGGCAGACCGCGCCGCAACTCGTTGAAATGCTCGCTCCCGAGCACCAGTTCACGCACGATCAGCAACGTCCAGCGCTCGTCGAACAGCTCCATCGCCTTCGCGACGGGGCAGAACTGGCGGTACGACGACCCCATGAACGAATGCTAGGCCTGTCCGCTGCGTCGAACCAGATCTCGCCCGCGTGAGCAGTACAGATCGTGTACTGGAGGCGTGTGCATGTTGCTTCCTACTGTCGAACTACACGCACTCGGAGATGGGTTGCGTACGTCCAGTCAGGAGCATAGACATGACCGACTCCACCACTCTCACCGCCGACCGCGAGCTCAAGGCGAAGCACCGCGCGATGTGGGCACTCGGTGACTACCCGGCTGTTGCGGACACCGTTATTCCCACCCTCGGCGCACGGCTCGTCACCGCCGGCGGCGTGCATGCCGGTGACCGGGTTCTCGACATCGCCGCGGGTTCGGGTAACGCGTCGATACCCGCTGCGCTGGCGGGCGGCATTGTCACCGCCAGTGACCTGACCCCGGAACTGTTCGAGATCGGTCGTCGCTACGCAGCCGCGGCCGGTGCGCGGCTCGACTGGACCCAGGCCGACGCGGAAGCCCTGCCCTTCGACACCGGAACCTTCGACACGGTGCTCTCGTGCGTCGGCATCATGTTCGCGCCGCATCACCAGGCAGCGGCCGACGAACTCGTGCGCGTGACACGCACGGGCGGACGGATCGGGCTGCTTGCCTGGACACCCACCGGTTTCGTCGGGGAGATGTTCGCGACGATGAAGCCGTACGCGCCGCCGCCCCCACCCGGAGCACAACCTCCACCTCTGTGGGGAGACGAGACGCACGTGCGCGCGTTGCTCGGCGATCGGGTGCGCGACGTCGACGCGTGGACGGAGACAGTGCGCGTCGACGCCTTCGCTACTGCCGCCGAGTTCCGCGACTTCTTCAAGAACAACTACGGGCCCACCGTCGCTGTCTACGCCTCGCTGGCGGACACACCGGATCGTGCTGCTGCACTCGACCGCGACCTCGACGATCTCGCCCGCCGATACGACCTCGGTGGAGGAGCGATGGAGTGGGAATACCTACTGGTCACCGCCCGACGCTCAGCGTGACCTGCCGCGGTGAATCCTACGACGACCCGGTCGGCGGTGCGGGATCCGCCACCGTCGCTTCGACGCCGTGTACGGCGCCGAACTCGTCGATGTCGGTCGGGGTGGTGCCGGCGACGGCATACAGATCGAACTGGCCACCCGAGGTGCCGGGCGGTGCGGGGAACGTCGCAGTCTCCTCGCGGATCTCGCCGGGCTGCAGGTTCACCTCGATCGGCCCGAACACTGTCTCGCCGGGACCGCCCTCTGCGGCGTCCGCGGTCACCCAGACCCGGCCGGTGTACGGCCGATCCGGTGCCGCCGTGAGTTGTACCGTCGCCGTGACCTGCTGCGACGTGAGCGGATCGAGCGCCAGAGACACCTTGACCGGCACGTCGATGTCCGGCAACTCGGGGCGGGTCGACGACGGTGAGCCGTCTCCGATCTCGGGCCAGTCGTTCGACCAGACGATCCGGTCGATCAACCCCTCACGACGCTGAGCGCCGCTGGGCAGCGTGATGTCGTACCGGGGACTCGCGTGGTAGATGATCCAGTCGTTGCCCGCGTCGTCGGCGACGATGGCGTTGTGTCCGGGACCGGCCCAGCGGTCACTGCCGGCGAGGAGCAGTGCGCCGCCGCCGTCGTCGAGATCGTCACCCTTGCGGCCGATGTACGGCCCGGTCAACGAGGTTGACCTGCCCGCGAGCACGCGATAGGCGGTGTTCCCACCGTTGCAGCAGTTCCCGGCCGAGACGAACAGATAGTAGAAGCCGTTTCGATACTCGACGAACGGCCCTTCGAAGCGGGTGTCCGCGACCTGGATCGGCGTACCGTCCGGAGCAGTACCGTCGGTGGTCAGCGGTATGGCGTGGATTCCCTTGAAGTTTCCGACGAGCATGGTGAGATTCGTGCCGTCGTCCCACACGAACGGATCGATCGTCCCTTCGATACCCACATCCTGGGCGCAGAACACAGGACGACCCAGGTCGGTCCACGGACCTGCGGGATCGGTGGCAGTGGCCAACCCGATGCACGGGTTCGCTACGTCGTAGAGCGAGTAGTAGAGGTGATACATCCCGTCGACCTCGTGGACGCTCGGTGCCCACGCATGTTTGCCGGGTGGATGCCACGCCGGGAGTTCATCGAACACGTCGCCGACGTACATCCAGTCCACGAGATCGAACGAGGTGAACATCGACATGGCGTGCATGCCGCGGCCGTTGCCCCAGTCGTCGGCGGTGGTGAACATGTAGAACGCGCCGTCGTCGTCGCGGATGACAGTGGGGTCGGCGGCGACCGGTTCGACGACGGGATTCGCGTGTCCGATCTGCGGCGCGAGTACGAAGGCCAGCAGCGATACGAGCGTGACGACCCATCTGCGCGTCGGAGAGGTTCGCAGGGAAACAGCATGGGCCGATTCGGGGAAGTGCACGTAGTCCCTCGCTGTCGCTCGAACCACCGGAACGCGACAAATGTATACGGATGTGACGAGAGTTAACTGAAGTGACGCCAGGTATAGGGGACCGTGACCGAACTGTGTTCTCCGAAGTGATGCGACGTCAGCCGCCGGTGGCAGGTCGATCTTCGGCGACCGCTCCGAGGGTCGCCGCGACAGCACCGAGGCGCGCCAGCCGTACCGCCGACCGCAGTGGTCGCAACGCTTCCTCTCGGGACGTCGCCGCAGACACCGACCCCGCCTGCAGGCCTCGGCCCCTGGCCGCGACCGCAAGGATCGCGGCGACCTGGTCGGCGGAATCGAGAATTCGTATCGTCCGTGACGGCAGAACACCCGGGTATGTGTGTCGGGCGAACTCTGCCACCTGCTCGGCGATCTCCGCCCGTGGATCAGTGCCGGCACCGTCCGTGTCGACGGTCTGGATCCCGGTCAGGGCCGCCGCGGCGCCGCGTACGGCTTCGCGCAGTGCGAATTCGGCCTCTCCGAGACCCGGTGGAGTGGCAGGCCCGGGAAGTGCTGATAGTGCGAACACATTCCAGCGCAACACATCCGGACCCTCAGTGGTCGGTACGAGCCCGAGCCCCGGTGTGCCGGGCACTCCCACCAGGACGCCCTCGCCGGCCGCGAGGGCTGCCGCCCCGAACGCGGTGCCCGGAGGCAGCCCCTGCACGTCGCCCGGCGCCGGGAGCACCAGTCGGATCCCGGAACGACCAACAGGATCGGCACGGCGGATCGCAGTGAGCAACACCGCCGCACCGTCCACCGGTCGCGTTCCGCGTAACCCTGCGGCCGCCGCGGCATCCTCGCCCTGAGGGGCCACGAGATGCATCGGTGCCCACATGTGCAGCGCGTCGATCACGTCGTCGGAGGCGGCGTGGCCGGACAACCACGAACCTGCCCACAGAGTCAGACTCAGACTGGGGGAACTCATCGGACGAGCATAAGGTCGGTCGTCGGCCGGACTCCGGTCGCGCCGCAGCATTCGGCGTGGCGCGACCGCGTTGGTGATGCTCTGTCCTAACGTGGTCGGGCGTGAGCTCACGAGACATGTACGGCGCCGACATCTATTCCGGCCACGGCCGGACCAAGAAGAAGCCGGTTCCGGAACTGGCAGCCGAAAAGAACCTCGTGGTCGAGGACGTGGCGTCCGGGTGGTGCGGTGCGGTCGTCGGGTTCGAGCGCACCTACGACGGTGATTTCGTTCGCCTCGAGGACGCCGCAGGACGCACCCGCCTGTTCGCGATGCGCCCGGCCGCGTTCCTCGTCGACGGTGCACCGGTGACCCTGACCCGCCCGAACCCACGCTCCGCAGCGGCACCGACCCGGTCGGCGTCCGGGTCGGTGCGGGTCGAGGGTCTCCGTGCCAGGGTGGCGCGTGGTAGCCGCATCTGGGTGGAGGGCGTGCACGATGCGGCGCTCGTCGAGCGCGTGTGGGGGCACGACCTGCGTGTCGAAGGTGTGGTCGTCGAGCAACTCGAGGGCCTCGACAACCTCGGAGCGCGGCTCGCCGAATTCCGCCCGGGCCCCGGACGTCGGGTCGGAGTGCTCGCCGATCACCTGGTCTCCGGGTCGAAGGAGGAAAGACTCACCCAGAATCTGGGCCCGCACGTGATGGTGACCGGGCATCCCTTCATCGATGTCTGGGAAGCGGTTCGTCCGGCCGTATTGGGGATCGATGCGTGGCCGAAGATCCCCCGTGGTCAGGACTGGAAGACCGGGGTCTGCCAAGAGTTGGGTTGGGGCTCACCGCAGGAAGGATGGCGCCGCGTATACGGCGCCGTGTCGGGATTCCGGGACCTCGAATCACCGCTGCTCGGCGCGGTGGAACGCCTGGTGGATTTCGTTACCGAGCCCGAAGGCATCTGACCACCACACGTCGAGGTCTCCTCGCAGCGCATCTGCGGGAGGTGTCCGGATTGTGCCAGGATGGGCATGTGACGGCATTGATTTGGCTCATCGCCGGTGTCGCGTTGGCCGCCGGCGAGGCATTGACCGGCGACTTCGTCCTGTTGATGTTGGGTGGAGCTGCGCTGGCGACCGCGGGTGTTGCTGCCGTCACCGATCTGCCCGTGTGGTTCGACGCCTTGGTGTTCGCGCTCGCGTCCGTCGTCCTGTTGTTGGGAGTGCGCCCGCCGCTGCGGCGTCGTTACGCGCAGCCGCCGGCCCTGACGACGGGAATCGATGCGTTGCCGGGCAAGCACGCGCTGGTACTCGAGTCGGTCGATGCACATGCGGGTCGGGTCAAGATCGACGGCGACGTCTGGACGGCGCGACCGCTGGACGAGACCGAATCGTACGAAGCCGGAACAACCGTGACCGTGATGGAGATCGACGGCGCAACCGCTGTCGTGTGGAGGGGTCCGTAGATGGAAGCATTGATCGTGCTCGCCGTACTGGTGGCACTGGTAGTGATCGTGATGATCAGGTCGGTGGCTCTGGTGCCGCAGGCCGAGGCCGCCGTGATCGAACGACTCGGCCGGTATTTCCGCACGGCGTCGGGACAGTTGACGTTCCTGGTGCCGTTCGTGGACAGGATCCGCGCGAAGGTGGATCTGCGCGAACGCGTCGTGTCGTTCCCGCCGCAGCCGGTGATCACCCAGGACAACCTGACCTTGAGCATCGACACGGTGGTGTACTTCCAGGTCACCAACCCGCAGGCAGCGGTCTACGAGATCAGCAACTACATCGCCGCCGTCGAACAGCTCACCGTGACCACGCTGCGCAATGTCGTCGGCGGTATGACGCTCGAGGAAACCTTGACATCGAGGGACTCGATCAACGGACAGCTCCGCGGAGTACTGGACGAGGCCACCGGACGGTGGGGTCTGCGGGTGGCTCGCGTCGAACTGAAGAGCATCGATCCGCCGCCGTCGATCCAGGAGTCGATGGAGAAGCAGATGAAGGCGGATCGTGAGAAGCGCGCGATGATCCTGACCGCCGAGGGGCATCGCGAATCCGCGATCAAGACCGCCGAAGGCGACAAGCAATCCCGCATTCTGTCGGCGGAAGGCGCCAAGCAGGGGGCGATCCTCGAAGCGGAGGCCGATCGGCAGTCGCGGATCCTGCGTGCGCAGGGTGACCGGGCTGCCAGCTACTTGGAGGCCCAGGGTCAGGCGAAGGCGATCGAGAAGGTGTTCGCGGCGATCAAGGCGGGCAAACCGACACCGGAACTGCTTGCCTACCAATACCTGCAGACGTTGCCGGAGATGGCGCAGGGCGACGCGAACAAGGTGTGGCTGTTGCCCAGCGATTTCGGGGATGCCCTCAAGGGGTTCGCGAAGAACCTCGGCGCCCCGGGCGACGATGGGGTGTTCCGATTCGAGCCGAGTCCGGTCGAGGAGGACCTGCAGCGCCCCGAGGACGACTCGGCGGAGGTCGAGGACTGGTTCACCACCAAGAGCGACCCGGCGGTGGCGAAGGCCGTCGCCGAAGCCGAGGCCGTCGCGCGCAAGCCTGTCGATCCGGCAGTCCCCGCTTCGGCTCCGCAGGCTCTGCCGCCGTCGCGACCTGCGCGGGGCGGATTTATGCCCACCGGCGAACCCGAGCAGGCAGCAGACCCACAACAGCAGAATCCGCCCCAGCAGTAAGGTATTTCTGCTCGTACTCGTCGCGGCCTGCACATCCGATGTGCGGGCCGCGATGCTGCCTCCATCCCATGACGGGACGGCCGTCGCTCAGGTCGGTGTGCGATCTAGGACAGGATCTGACCTAGTTTGTTCCTACTGTTGTCGAGAGCGACCAAGGCAGCGATGAAGGGAACCGAGAAATGACGAGCACCGAGACTCCCGCTGGTTACACGACGATCGCCCCGTGGGTGGTCACCGACGACACGGGAGCGTTCCTCGACTTCGTCACCCAGGTGTTCGACGGTGAGGAACTTGCGAGCGTGATGACCGAGGACGGCTCGATCGGGCACGGCGAGATCAGGGTCGGCGACACTGTCGTGCTGGCCTTCGACCGCCGTCCGGACTGGGAGACGATGCCGAGCTTGTTGCGCGTCTTCGTTCCGGACGCGGACGACGCGTTCTCGAAGGCCGCCGCGGCAGGCGCTCGGGTGATCACGTCACTGTCGGACAATGCCTTCGGGCAGCGCGGCGGACGCATCAAGGACCCTTTCGGCAACATCTGGTGGGTGATGAGCCACGTCGAGGATGTCGCCGAGGACGTGATGTGGGAGCGGCTGCAGAATCCCGTGTACGCCGAAGGTATGCGCGTGGCGCAGGAAACCCTCGACGCCGAATTGAGCGGACGGAGTCATGGACGGAGCAGCGCACCGGTGATGCCACCGACCTGACCTGCCGCGGCGGTGATGCAGTGCCTCAGCGCCGGTGACCGGTCGCGAGGGGCAGCGTCATCGCCGCGACGATCATCCCGGCTCCGAGGACGGCGAGGAGTGAGATGGATTCGCCGAACGCCAGGGCGCCGAGGATCAGCGCGACCACGACCTCGAGATACGACAGACCCGACAGTTCCGCCGCCCTCAGATGCTTGCCTGCGACGACGAGCAGGCCCAGAGCGAGCAGACCGCACACCACGAAGAAGCCGGCGGCCCACGCCCAGTTCGTGGCGGTCATGCCTGTCATGTCAGGGCGGGTGACCACGACCATGGCTGCGGTGGCGACGGCGCCGAAGGCGAAGTTCCAGAAGCTACGGACGTCGGCGGGCATGTCGGAGCGGTACCGGTAGCAGAGCAGGGCCAGGCCGTAGAAGATGCCCGACGCGACGCCGAACACCGTGCCCAGGGTCTCCTGTTCGGACCCTGCCGACGGGTCACCGCCGATCAGACCGGCGGCCAGCAACATCCCTGCGAACGCGGTGACCAGGGACAGGGCGTCCAGGCGCGTGATCGATTCTTTGAGGAGAACCCTGGCCAGCACCGTTGCGAGGACCGGACCGAGGTAGTGCAGCACCACGGCGCGCGACAGATCGATGAGCAGCGTGGAAGACATGTAGGTGGCCAGCGACAGACCGAGGAACACGCCGCCGAGCACGATCGACGGGGACAGTCGCGTGCGGCGGATCGCGCCGAGCCGGCGCGAGAAGACGATCAGGAGCATCATGCCCAGGGCGCCGACGAGCATGCGGCCCAGTGTCAGTGCTTCGCCGAGTGCCGCGCCGGGCGGAGTCGCCATGCGACCGAACAACCCGGCGGCTCCCATCGCGGTCGCGGAGATCACGATCGCCGCGATGCCGAGGTGTCGATTCGGGCTGGGCCGCGACGGCGGGGGAGTAGGCGACGGTGTGACAAGGGACGGAACAGGCTGGACGCGCATGGGCGCGCCGACGGTCGAGGCCACGGAACTTCCTCAGGACAGGGTGCATCACGCACCGGGGGCGGTGGTTCCCCGCTCTGTCATGGGACCTGAGAGCTTTCGCGGATCCGTTCGGATGCGCCTACACCGTCGGTGAGCCCCGAAGGGCTGCTTTCCAGAGTTGCCTCGCATGCGGCGGTCTGTGGGCCTGAGAGATTCCCGGAGAGGTTGCTCCTTCGGCGCCCGCAGATGCGGGACTCTCCCGCCGCGGTTCAATGGCATATTCAATTGCGTCCGTGAGTATGCCAGGAAGGTCGCGGACGCGTGGTCTCAGGTGATCAGAGCGTGGCCGACCCCACACGCCGCCGCGGCCCACAGCACGCTCGTCGATGTACCGATGATGAATTGCTCGGATGCCTGCGGTTCGCGTAGTTCCGGATACCGGGCCAGGCCTTTGACGGCCATGATGATCGCGATGCCTTCCGGCCACCCGGCCAGGATCGATGCGGCGACCGCACCGCGTTCGAGGACGCCGATGACCCGGCCGCCGCGCAGTGGTCCCGGTGGTGGTGTCGGCGTCGGCCCCGCGTCCGGTTGCCGGCGGGCGATCCGGAACGCGACGAGCACCGCCGGGCCGCCGCCGGTGATGGCGACGAGGGTGGTGAGGGTGAGCGTCGCCCCGAGCGCGAAGCCCTGAGCGGGGCCGGTGGCGGTCGCGGTCAGCGCCGCGATACCGAGTGCGATGCCGGTGATCGCCGCTCCGATCCACACCGGGAGACGTGGAATCAGGGACAGTGCCGGCGCGACGGCTGCGACAGCGAGGAGCACCAGTGAGGCGACGGTCAACGGTCGGCCCTTTCGAGGAGTCGGTGCAGGAGGGCGCGGCCGGCGAATTCGGCTTGCCACCCGGCAGTGAGCAGACGCTGGGACACAGCCTGTTTGCTGATGGCGAGTCGGGTGGCGATCTCGGCCTGGGACAGTCCGGTGCGGGCAAGTGCGACAGCTTCGACACCGTGATCGGTGCGGCGCAGCACGATCGTCGCGAGCAGGGTCAGAGCGGCGTCGACGTCGGATGCGCATTCGGTGTCGGCGCCGTCGGCAGCGATACGGCCGGGTGCGTTCTTGGCGCGCTCGACGGCAGTTCGGGCGTGCTCGAACGCGGGACCGCGACCGGCGCGGGTCTGGGCGGGCAGTGGTGTCTCGACGGGACCGATCCCGATGCCGATGCTCCAGTGGTTCCGGTCGAGGAGAGCCAATGCGAGATCGACGACGGTGCCGGGGTCGTCGGACACGGCCTGGACCTCGTCGCCGGCGGTGCGTTCGAACTTGCGGAGCATGGGAGCGTCGCGGAGTTCGTCGAGCAGATCTGCGACGCGGTCGACGTCGCGGCGACTGCCGCGTTGGTCGACCGTCAGCACGTACATGAATCAAGGATGGAGCCTTGAATGGTGAAAATCAAGCCTTCAGGCTTGCCTCGTCCACGTTCTCTTCCGGGTCGGTGATGGCATCGAGTGCCGACCCTGCCGGCTGAGGCAGCCGCGCCTCGAGTAGAAGTCCGCCGACGCCGAGCGTGATACAGATCGCCGTCACCACCATCAGAGCAGGACTCGACTCCCCGGTGAGCACATCCCCCAGAAGCACCACGGCGACCGTGCCCGGCAGAATCCCGACGATCGTCGCGAGGGTGTAGGGGAGCAGACGAACCGCCGACACCGCGCAACAACAGTTCACGACGAAAAACGGCGCCGCGGCGATCAATCGCAGTGATCCGACCGCGAGCCAGCCGCGTCGCGCGAGGCGCAGATCGACGGCCTTTGCTGCGGGGTGCGTCAGATACGACGCCACGACGTTTCGGCCCAGGGCTCGTACCAGCACGAACGCGAGAATTGCGCTGACGGTGGTTGCTGCACCGGTGACTGCGATGCCGACCACGGGACCGAACAGCACGCCGGCGCTGAGGGTGAACACCGTGCGCGGTATCGGGCTGATCGTCACCAGGGCATGGACGGCGAAGAAGATCAGGATCAGAAGGGGGCCGTCGACCGATTCCGACCATTCGCGGATCTGAGCGATCGACGGATGGGGGAGCAGAAGCGCTGCTGCGACGAAGCCTGCGAGAAGAACGAGGATGCCGATGACCCTGCGGTCGCTGAGAATCCTCATCACAGGACGCCAGCCTACCTGCCGCCGTGCGCCCACACCGGGCACGGAGGGATACGGACTGCAGGATCACACCGCCGCATCCATCCGGTTAACGATCGTTAGAGAAACTGTGGTGATCCCCACGTGAGCGGACCGGAGTGTGCGGCTAGCATCACAACCACATCGGCTTAGTGTCTTGCGAGGCGTCATGCCCCGCGGCCCACCCCGGCCGCCCGAGAGCCTGCCCACCCGCAGTAGGAGGAAATCGCACGTGTCATTAGCAGCAGAGGCCGAGGACGCCGCACGCGCATACGCGCAGTGGCAGCAAGCGGTCGCGGGCGTACTCGCGAAGTCGCGCCGCGTCGATCCGGCAGAACTCGGCCCGGAGCCGCAGCGTCTGCTCGAGACCACCACCTACGACGACGTGACGGTCGCCCCGCTCTACAGCGGCCGTGACGAACGCCCGGAGGCACCCCTGCCCGGGCAGTTCCCGTACACCCGTGGCGGCTCGTCCACCCGCGACGTCAACGCCGGTTGGCTGGTCAGTGCCCGATTCGACGGAACCGACGCCAAGAACCTCAACGAGCGCATCCTCGACGCCCTCGAGAACGGCGTCAGCGCGCTGTGGCTGCAGGTCGGCGACGGCGCACTGCCCGTCGCTGGACTGTCCGCGGCACTCGACAAAGTGCTCGTCGACCTCGCGCCCATCAGTCTCGACGCCGGCAGTGACCTCGCTGCCGCCACCGAGGCCCTCTACACGCTGCTCGACGCCCGTACCGACGTCGCCGACCGCGGCGCAGTGCGTATCGCACTCGGCGCCGCACCGTTGACCAGTGCTTTCTCCGGCCGCGCCGACATCACGGTCGACGAGGCCGTCGCACTCGCCGCCGCGGCCGCAGAGCGAGTCGAGACCGTCCGCGCCTTCACCGTCGACGGCACCGCCTTCCACAACTCCGGTGCATCCGACGCCGAGGAACTCGGCGCGGCCATCGCCGCCGGTATCGAGTACGTCCGCGCACTCGTCGCGGCAGGGCTGTCCGCGCAGCAGGCCCTCGGCCAGATCGAGTTCCGGTTCGCGGCCACGGACGACCAGTTCCAGACCATCGCGAAGTTCCGCGCAGCGCGTCAACTGTGGGCGCGTGTCGCCCAGGTCGCCGGAGCGAGCGACGCCGGAAACGCACCGCAGCACGCGGTGACCTCCGCGGCCATGATGGCGCAGCGCGACCCGTGGGTGAACATGCTCCGCACCACCCTCGCTGCGTTCGGCGCCGGAGTCGGCGGCGCCGACGCCGTCACCGTCCTGCCGTTCGACGCTGCGCTGCCCACCGGCGCCGTCGGAGTATCCGAAGCGTTCTCCGCGCGCATCGCCCGCAACACGAACCTGCTTCTGCTCGAGGAATCCAACCTCGGACGCGTCCTCGATCCGGGCGCCGGATCCTGGTACATCGAGGACCTGACTGCGCAGGTCGCGGCCAAGTCGTGGGAGTTCTTCCAGCAGATCGAGTCGGCCGGTGGTTACCGCGCGGCGCTCGATGCCGGGCTGGTTTCCGAGCGCATCGCCGCGACCCGCGCTCGCCGCGACTCCGACATCGCGCACCGCAAGACTTCCGTGACCGGCATCAACGAGTTCCCGAACCTCGGCGAGGACCCGCTGCCCGCCGGCGTCGCCGACTCGGGTGCCTTCGCCGCGCGCTACGCGGCGCCGTTCGAAGCGCTGCGTGACCGCTCCGATGTGTACCTCGCCGTGCACGGCTCCCGTCCCACGGTGCTGCTCGCACCGCTCGGACCGGTCGCCGAGCACAACGTCCGCACCACCTTCGCCAGCAACCTGCTCGCGGCAGGTGGCATCGACGCGGTCAACCCCGGACCCGTGGATCCGAGCGACGACACCCTCGCCGCCGCGGTCCGCGACTCCGGCGCCACCATCGCCGTGTTGTGTGGCACCGATGCCCGCTACGGCGAGCACGCCGGCACCGCCACTGCGGCGCTGCGCGCCGCCGGGATCGACACTGTGCTGCTCGCCGGCCCCGAGAAGGCCGTGGGGGATGCACAGGGCGACAACCGTCCGGACGGTTACCTGACCGCGCGTATCGACGCGGTCGCTGCACTGACCGACCTTCTGAACACCCTGGGAGCGTAAGTGAGCATCCAACCCGAGATCGGCAGCTTCGCCGATGTCCCGCTGACAGATCCGGATTCCCCGGACACCACTGCTCCCACCGCAGAGCAGACCGCCGCGCTCGTCGACTCCGTTGCGTCCGCGAACAACTACACCGCCGACGACGTCGTGTGGAACACCCCCGAGGGCATCGACGTCAAGCCGGTCTACACCAAGGCCGACCGCGACGCCATCGCAGCAGAGGGCTACCCCCTCGGCAGCTACCCGGGCATCGCGCCTTTCGTGCGCGGCCCGTACCCGACGATGTATGTCAACCAGCCGTGGACCATCCGCCAGTACGCGGGCTTCTCGACAGCCGCCGAATCCAACGCCTTCTACCGCCGCAACCTCGCGGCCGGTCAGAAGGGGCTGTCGGTGGCCTTCGACCTCGCGACACACCGCGGCTACGACTCCGATCACCCGCGCGTCCAGGGTGACGTCGGAATGGCCGGTGTCGCCATCGACTCGATCCTCGACATGCGTCAGCTCTTCGACGGTATCGACCTGTCGAAGGTGTCGGTGTCGATGACGATGAACGGCGCGGTGCTGCCGATCCTCGCGCTGTACGTCGTGGCCGCCGAAGAACAGGGAGTCACCCCCGAGCAGCTGGCCGGAACCATTCAGAACGACATTCTGAAAGAGTTCATGGTCCGCAACACCTACATCTACCCGCCGAAGCCCTCGATGCGGATCATCTCCGACATCTTCGCGTACACCAGCACGAAGATGCCGAAGTTCAACTCGATCTCCATCTCCGGCTACCACATCCAGGAAGCCGGAGCCACGGCCGACCTGGAGCTCGCCTACACCCTCGCCGACGGTGTCGAGTACATCCGCGCAGGCCTCGACGCCGGCATGGAGATCGACAAGTTCGCACCGCGCCTGTCGTTCTTCTGGGCCATCGGCATGAACTTCTTCATGGAGGTCGCCAAGCTCCGCGCCGGCCGCCTCCTGTGGGCCGAGCTCGTCGAGAAGTTCGATCCGAAGAACGCGAAGTCGCTCTCCCTGCGCACGCACTCGCAGACCTCCGGCTGGTCGCTGACCGCGCAGGACGTGTTCAACAACGTCGGTCGAACCTGTGTCGAGGCGATGGCTGCGACCCAGGGCCACACCCAGTCGCTGCACACCAATGCGCTCGACGAAGCGATCGCATTGCCGACCGACTTCTCGGCCCGCATCGCGCGCAACACCCAGCTGCTGCTGCAGCAGGAGTCCGGCACCACCCGGCCCATCGACCCGTGGGGTGGCTCGCACTACGTCGAGTGGCTCACCCACGAGCTCGCCAACCGGGCCCGCGCACACATCGCGGAGGTCGAAGAGGCCGGTGGTATGGCGCAGGCCATCTCCGAGGGCATCCCGAAGCTGCGTATCGAGGAAGCCGCTGCCCGTACCCAGGCGCGCATCGACTCCGGCCGCCAGCCGCTGATCGGCGTCAACAAGTACGTCCCGGCCGAGCCCGACAGCATCGAGGTTCTCAAGGTCGAGAACTCGAAGGTGCGCGTCGAGCAACTCGCGAAGCTCGAGCAGCTCCGCGGCGATCGCGACGAGGCGGCCACTCAGGCTGCGCTCGGGGAGCTGACCCGTGCTGCCGCAGCCACCGAGGGCGGCATCGAGAACAACCTGCTGGCGCTCGCGATCGACGCGGCCCGCGCGAAGGCCACCGTCGGGGAGATCTCCGACGCTCTCGAGAAGGTCTACGGTCGGCACCAGGCCGAGATCCGCACGATCAGTGGCGTCTACCGCGACGAAGCTGGGGAGGCGAGCAACATTTCCACGACCATCGCACTCGTCGAGAAGTTCGCGGAGGAAGAGGGACGTCGTCCCCGTATCCTCGTCGCGAAGATGGGCCAGGACGGCCACGACCGTGGACAGAAGGTGATCTCCACCGCCTTCGCCGACCTCGGTTTCGACGTCGACGTCGGACCGTTGTTCCAGACCCCGGAAGAGGTCGCCCGGCAGGCGGCCGACAACGATGTGCACGTCATCGGCGTGTCGTCGTTGGCCGCGGGACACCTCACGTTGGTGCCCGCGCTCAAGCAGGCGCTTGCGGAGGTGGGCCGCGCAGACATCATGATCGTGGTCGGCGGAGTCATCCCGCCCGGCGACTTCGACGAGCTGTACGAGGCCGGCGCTGCGGCGATCTTCCCGCCCGGCACCGTCATCGCCGACGCCGCGGCGGGCTTGCTCACCAAGCTCGCCGATCAGCTCGGACATTCCCTCGAGAGCTGACATGGATGACACCTCGATCGGGGATACCGTGACGCGCCGACGTCCGGTCGACCTCGACGCCCTCGCGTCCTCCGTGCTCGCCAATGAGCGAGCCGGACTCGCGAAGGCGATCACCTTGATCGAATCGACTCGCGACGACCATCGGGAGCAGGCACAGCAACTGCTGCTGCGTCTGCTCCCGCAGGTGGGAGGGGCGATTCGGGTCGGTATCACCGGCGTGCCCGGGGTCGGGAAGTCGACTTTCATCGATGCGCTGGGCATGTACCTGATCGGTAAGGGGCACCGGGTCGCAGTGCTCGCCGTCGACCCGTCGTCGACGCGGACCGGAGGGTCGATCCTGGGCGACAAGACCCGGATGGCGCGGCTGTCCGGGGAACAGGACGCCTTCATCCGCCCGTCCCCGACAGCCGGCACCCTCGGCGGTGTCGCCAAGGCGACCCGCGAGACGATGGTGCTGCTCGAGGCCGCCGGGTTCGACGTGATCCTCGTCGAGACCGTCGGTGTCGGGCAGTCGGAGGTCACCGTCGCAAACATGGTGGACTGCTTCTGTTTCCTGACGCTCGCCCGTACCGGCGACCAACTGCAGGGAATCAAGAAGGGTGTGCTCGAGCTCGCCGATCTCGTCGCGGTGAACAAGGCGGACGGCAACCACGAGCGCGACGCACGTGTCGCCGCGCGCGAACTGTCCGGTGCGATGCGGATGGTGCATCCTCACGATGCGTTGTGGAAGCCGCCCGTGATCACCATGAGTGGTCTCGAAGGGCTGGGACTGGACACATTCTGGGACACCGTCCTCGAGCACAAGAAGGTGCTCACCGAGGCCGGACAGTTCGACGAGAACCGCAGCCGCCAACAGGTCGACTGGACGTGGACGATGGTGCACGACCAACTACTCCGACGACTCGAGAGCAACCCTCGCGTCAAGGCGATCCGCGGTGAAGTCGAGTCCGGAGTGCGCGACGGATCGCTCACCGCGGCTATCGGTGCGCAACGGATCCTCGATGCTTTCGACGGTGTCGACGACGGCGCCGCCGAGAACGTCGATCCCGCACGGTGACCCAGCACGTCGCTGCGCGGATCGCGTTCACGGGTTTCGGTGTGCTCGCCGCGGTGCATCTGATCACCCAGCTCATCGACCCCGACGCCATGCTGGTCGACGCCACCCAATGGTTGCTGATGCCGGTTCTGGCTGCAGCGCTCGCGTTGGGTACGCCCGCGCCCCGGTCGCGGCTCATCGAGCTGACATTGGTGGCGTTGGCCTTCTCGTGGCTCGGTGACACCGCACCCGATCTGTTCGGAGGCGACACCTCGTTCCTCGTACTCGTCGGATTCTTCCTGTGTGCGCAGGTGACGTACATCGCGGCGTTCGCGCCGTACCGGGCCGTGAGCGTCCTGCACACCCGACGGTGGGTGCTCGCGGTCTTCGCAGTCGCTGTCGTCGCACTGGTTGCCGTGTGCGCTCCGGGTGCGGGCCCGCTACTGGTCCCGGTCATGCTCTACGGGTTGTGTCTGGCCACGATGGCGGTCCTCGCCACCGGTGTCGGGCCCACCGTCGCGATCGGCGCGGTGATCTTCGTGGTCTCCGATTCGCTGATCGCATTGCGTGCGTTCATCGACGACTTCCCCCTGCCGCTGTCGGGTTTCTGGGTGATGCTCACCTACATCGCGGCGCAGGTTCTCATCACACACGGTGTGATGACCCGAGCCCGGGCGGACCGGGATGAGAACGTCGATCGGACTGCGGTCCGTCAGCTCGACTGACCGACACGACAACGGGCGCGGTCACCACATCGGTGGTGACCGCGCCCGTGTCGTTCACGACCGGTTGTTCAGAGGCCGAGAAGTTCCGTGGTGGCAGCGACCGCCGCCGGCCCGTCCAAGCTGGGGACGTCGGCCCACTGCCCGCCCGTGATCGAGACACGCACGTCCGGGAACTCGACGGTGGTGACGGTGATGCCGGCCACGTCGGTGCCCATGTTCATCGTGTACGCGACGCCACCTTTCGACTCGACAGCGCTGTCGGAGAGCACCTCGAGACCTGCGGTGCCGAGTACCGAGGTGTCCGACACGGCGCCGTTCCCGGTCTCGATCATGACCTCGACGGTGCGGATGTCGTCGAGGCTCGCGGCACTGTCGGGCGTCGACCAGGTGCAGTACACGCCGTAGTCGCTCGAGCCGTTGTTCGGGTCGGCGTCGAGTCCTTCGATGTACTGATCCACGGCGGGAGCCACGTCGTCGCAGCTCGAGAATTTCGCGAGGAGGTCGGCGTCGAGCGCCTCGACGCTGACATCTCCGTCGGAGAACGAGGCGTCGGCGGTCTGAGAGGCGCTGCCACTCTCGGAGGCGGACGTGTCTTCGTCGGACGAGCAGGCGCCGAGGGCGAGCGCACAGGCAAGAACGGCGGGGAGGGCGGCAACACGGAGTCGATTCACGCGGCGAATGCTATCGGGTGTGGTGCGCCGAACTGATCTTGGTATGGGTGTTTTGTCCGGTCGGGGCGCGTGCTAGATTTTTTGGCCCTGCGGGTCTTCTTGCAACGCTGTCGGGGTCGGAGCCTCGAGCTTCTCGAGACCGCCCGACGACTCGGTGGGGGTGAGCTTCGAACGCTTCCACGACACGACCAGCAGGGCGATCCAACCGGCGATGAGCAAGATGTAGAGCAGCGTCGCGACGGTACTGGACACGTCGAACGTGTCGAACAACTTGTACAGGTTGGTCACGACGATGACGCCGCCGACCGCAGTCCCCAAAAGTGTCGCCGGAACACGGGAGACCAGCCATGCGGCCACTGGTGCGGCCAGCGCGCCGCCGATCGCCAATCCCGCGACGATCAGCAGGTTGTCGAGTGATTCACGTCCCAGACCGATCAGGAAGCCGAGGCTCGCTGCGACCGCGACGAGGAACTCCGAGGCACTCACCGACCCGATTACCGTGCGCGGCGCGGTCTTCCCGCGGGAGAGCAGCGTGCTGGTGGTGATAGGGCCCCAGCCACCGCCACCGCTCGCGTCGACGAAACCACCGAAGAATCCGAGTGGCGAAAGGAACCTCGCGGTGTGCGGTGAGGTGCGGGCATCGGCCACGGCCGGCGGGCGCACCGAGAACCGCAGCGCCACGTATACACCGATGATCAACAGGATCGTCGCCGTGACCGGCACGGCCGCTTCCGTGGACAGACCGGACAGGACAGTGGCACCGAGGAACGCGCCGATCGCGCCGGGCACACCGAGCCGCAACACGACCTTCCAGTCGATGTTGCGGAACCGCCAGTGCGCGACACCGGATACCAGGGTAGTGCCGACCTCGGCCAGGTGGACCGCGGCACTCGCGTGGGCTGCGCCGACACCACTGAAGATCAACAGGGTGGTGGCAGTGACACCGAACGCCATGCCGAGTGCACCATCGACCAACTGGGCACCGGCGCCGACCAACGTGAAAACGAGGAGATTGAGCATGCAACGCTCCATGCGACTGGAAGGAACCTAGACGAACACGACGAGCGGTGCGACACCGCTCAGAAGGACATCCAGGAACAACACTCGCAGTCGAAGCATGCGCCACGACGGGTAGGCCAGAACGCCATGAGCGCAAGCCGAGCGGCCGGAGCCGTCTCGATACTCATTGCGTGCATGGTGCCCATCTTCCGTCGGATACTTCGGTCGCCCGGCAGGCGACCGATCGAGCATAGCCGTTCGCCGACGCCCGTTGCACGCCGGTGCACGCGTTCAGGGGAGTCGGCGTGTCGAGATCTCGAAGCCCGCCGCCCGCAACCGCTCGGTCAGTACGTCGCCGAACGCCACCGCGGGTGTGAGCACCCCACCGCCGGCGTGCAACGCCGAACCGCCCACTGCCAACGACAGCGCGGATTCGCCCAGCATCACCGCGGTCGCCTTGTATCCGGGATCGCCCTTCGCGGCGAACCGTGCCGTGTAGCGGGCACCGGTCTCGGTGGTGGTGTACAGATCGATCGTGAAATGACCTTTCTCGCGGGTCTGCTCCGACGGACCTTCGCCGGGGGCGGGCAACACCTTGTCGAGAAGGAACCGCGTCGGGCGGAACGACAGGCCCAACACGAGGGCGCCCAGACCCGCTGCGACGGCTCCGGCGATCAGAGGCGACGCAACCGATGACCCGACGTTCATCACCTCCCGGTACCGGAACCGCGGGCCGTAGGTCCCCTCGGTGAGGGCGCTGCTGCGCCGCACCACCCGGGTGTTGACCGACGCCATCGCAAACGGTGCCTTCCATCCCGTCACCTCCGGCGCGATCGTCTTACCGTCCACCAGCGCGACATCGCTCTGCCGCCCGTGGTCGGGCTCCTGATCCCGGTCCGGTGACAACGAGTAGGGACTCGCCGCGATCTTCCGTGCGATGCGATCGCCGCGCACCACGTCGATCTGGTTTCGCAGTGAATCGATCGTGCCGCCGCTGACACCGCCACTGAACGAGGTCAGGACGAACGTGGTGTCGGTGAGTGCGCCGGCGCCGTCGGCGTCCGCGGCTTGCCGCAGGGCATGAACACCGAGATCGGACGGAACCGAATCGAACCCGCACGCGTGCACGATGCGGGCGCCGGTGCGGTGCGCGACGTCGTCGAACCGGTCGATGCTCTCTCGTTGGAACAGGACCTCACCTGTCAGGTCCACGTAATCGGTGCCGGCCTCGGCGCACGCCTGTACCAGTGGCATGCCGTATCGGGCGTAGGGCCCGACGGTCGTGATCACCACGCGGGTCTCGGTCGCCATCGCGGCCAGGGAGTCGGGGTCATCGGCATTCGCGATGATCAACGGCCACTCGGCGGCGGCGGGAGGAAGCGCCGCACGCACAGCTTCGAGCTTGTCGAGGGAGCGACCGGCGAGACCGACCGTCAGGCCGGACGGCAGGTGGTGGGCGAGGTAGTCCGCGGTGAGCCGGCCGACGAAGCCGGTGGCGCCGTAGACGACGACGTCGAGATGGCGTGAGGCAGTCATGGTGCCACCCTACTGGCGGGTAAGTCCCGGTGCCGCCTTTCTCGCGCGCGTGCGTCCGTGGCGCACCCACAGCACCGCCCACGACACCGCGACGCACACCACCACACCGGCACGGACCAGCCCGAGAGCCGATTCGGGATAGATCACGCCCGTCAGATAATGCTCGATGAAGCCGCCCGGGGGCAGCCCCGCCTCACCGGCCTCGGCCCGAGCCCAGTTCTCTGCCGACGTCAAGGGGCAGTCGAACCCCACGACCACCGACCCGGCACCCCACGCCACAGCGAGCACATGCGCGACGATCGTGCGCGGCCACCGCCACGTGAGGAACCCGCCGAACGCGACGTAGAGCACGAACAGCAGATGGACGAACGCAGTGGCGTCGGCGAGCAGCCGGTAGGCCATGCACCCAGCGTAGGCCGGTCACTCGTCCTTCACGACGAGTACCGGAACAGCCGCCTCGATGATCATGCGTTGCAGCCCGCGTTCGAGGAGGAACTTGCCGGTTGCAGTCCGGCCGCGGCTACCCACAACTGCTCTTTCGGCACCGCTGCGCGCGAGCAACTCGACCAGGGTTCCGACCGCGTCACCGTCGTGGACCTCGGTGAGAAGCTCCCAGTCGTCCTCTCCGAGGATCTCTCGTACGTCGGCGCTCACCGCGTCGCTCTCGGCGGGATCGTCGAGGGGGGCCAGCACCACCAGTTTCTGCCCGCGGTCGGCGGCTTCGCGGGCGCCCGCGCGCAGCGCGGCGCGTCCCTCGGGGGTGTCGGCATGGACGACGGCGACAGACATGATGCTCCTATTCGCGGTGGAACGGTGGACCACTGTGTACCAGTATCGCGGCAGACACCGGTGAATCCGGAATCCGATGGGTGTGGAAGTGATCTCCGTCGGCGGTGTCGTGTCGGTCGGATCTCACCGGGAAGGCCGTCACCAGGGCGCCGGTGCGTAGTCCTTCAGGAAACACCCGTACAGATCGACGCCGGTCTCGCCCTGAACAATCGGGTCGTACACCCGTGCCGCCCCGTCGACAAGATCGAGCGGTGCGTGGAAGCCTTCCTCGGCCAGCCGGATCTTCGTGTGGTGGGGTCGCTCGTCGGTGATCCACCCCGTGTCGACGGCGGTCATGAGGATGTCGTCGCTGAGCATTTCCTCGGCGCTCGTGCGGGTGAGCATGTTGAGCGCGGCCTTCGCCATGTTCGTGTGCGGGTGTCCCGCACCCTTGTATCGGCGACCCGCGAACTGTCCTTCCATTGCAGAGACGTTGACGACGTACTTGCGGCGCGCCGGGGACGAGGCCATCGACGGGCGCAGTCGGTCGACGAGGATGAACGGCGCCACCGAGTTGCACAACTGCACCTCGAGCAGTTCGAGTGGCTCTACCTCACCCACGGTCTGCACCCAGCTGTTGGTGTGCACCAGATCGGGAAGCAGGCCCCCGGCATCGATCCCGATGCCGGCGGCGATCCGTTCGGGAGTCGCGGACCCGGCCACCATCGCCAGCGACGACACGGCCGCCGGCGACAACGCACTACCCGAGAGGCTGCCGGCGAGCGCGGCGGGATGCGCGTCCGACGGCTTACCGAACGTGAGGACCTCAGGACGAGGTCCGGCCGGAAGCGACGCGGACTCGGCCTCGGCGAGCGCCGAATAGGCGCCGGGGGAGCGGCGCACGGTCTGCGCCGCATTGTTGATGAGGATATCCAGCGGGCCTTGCGCCGCGACCTCGTCGGCGAGCGCGACGACCTGTGCCGGATCGCGAAGATCGATACCGACCACCCGGAGTCGATGGATCCAGTCGGCGCTGTCCTCCATCGCGCTGAACCGGCGGATCGCGTCGTTCGGGAAACGTGTGGTGATCGTCGTGTGCGCGCCGTCGCGCAGCAGCCGTAACGCGATGTACATGCCGATCTTGGCGCGTCCACCGGTGAGGAGGGCGCGCCGGCCGGTCAGATCGGTGCGCGCGTCACGCTTGGCATGATTCTCTGCGGCGCACTCCGGGCACAGTTGGTGGTAGAACGCGTCCACCTGCGTGTATTTGTTCTTGCAGACATAGCAGCCCCGCGGACGCAGCAGCGTGCCCGCGCTCGCGTTCCGTGCGGACGACGTGAGCGGAACCCCGGCGGTCTCGTCGTCGATGCGGGTGGGTGAGCCCGTCGCGGTGGACTCGAGCACCTCACGGTCGGCGGCGGCCTTGCGGTCGCGTCGTTCGTTGCGGCGCATCCGCTTGAACTTCTTGAACATGTGCCCGACGGCGCGTTGCACCGTGACCGCATCCGGGTGGTCGGCCGCGAACCCGCCCGCCAGATCGAGAACGCGGAGGCATGTGTCGAGGTCGGCGGGATCGATCCGCTCGGATCCGAATGCGTCGGTGAGTGTCGCTGCAATGTCGCTGTGGGGGTCCATGTGCCCTTTTCCGGTGTGAGGTGAAGCCCGATAATGGTACCGGGCGAGCGCGGACGGCCCGCCGCTCGTGTCCCGAGAATCACTTCGGAGGAAAGATGAGCTCGACCGCACCAGCGGACACCACCTGTGCCAAGAAGAAGTTCGCAGACCTGTCGCCGTGGCAGCGAACCCTCGTGCTCGTGCTCGCGAGCGTCCAGCTCTCACTCGCCGCGAGCGCCTGGACCGATCTCGCGAAGCGGCCCGCGGAAAAGATCAACGGCACCAAGCTGAAATGGGCACTGATCATCGCCGTGAACTTCGTCGGGCCGATCAGCTACTTCCGCAAGGGGCGCCGCAATTGAGCGACATCCCCTCCGACGAAGATGTCCCCGAACCTGAATCAGGTTCGGGGACATCATGTTCGGTGTGTCCGAGGGGGGACTTGAACCCCCACGTCCGTTAATAGGACACTAGCACCTCAAGCTAGCGCGTCTGCCATTCCGCCACTCGGACCGGTGCCACACGGGCACGCGGCGTACTCCCGCTCTCGCGGGCGCTGTCGAAAACAGTAGCGCATGGACGCGCCGCTCCCCAATTCGCCTGCCCAGGTCGGTGAGGAGGTCGCATTCATCGGTCTGTCGTCGTATGGACGATCATCCGAACAACGACGAAGGCCCCGAACCAGATCGGTTCGGGGCCTTCGTCGTCTGTCTCGACTCAGAGTGTCCGAGGGGGGACTTGAACCCCCACGTCCGTTAATAGGACACTAGCACCTCAAGCTAGCGCGTCTGCCATTCCGCCACTCGGACTTGAATCCCGCACCCGCTCCGGCGGGCGCTGTGAAAGATTAACGCACCACGCTCCAGCTCCCAAATCGCCATCCCTACCTGCAGTGATTCACAGTGCTGTCGATGGTAGACATGCAAGCATGGCCACTACGTCGCGAGCGCACCAACCGTCCCGAGCCGAAGCAGAGGTCGTCGACCTCGTCTCCCGGCTCATCCGCTTCGATACGTCCAACACCGGCGACCTCGCCACCACCCGCGGTGAGAAGGAATGCGCGGAATGGGTCGCGTCCCAACTCCAGGAGGTCGGATACGAGACGACCTACGTCGAATCCGGTGCCCCCGGCCGCGGCAATCTGTTCGCCCGGCTCCCCGGCGCCGATCCCGACCGCGGTGCGTTGATGCTGCACGGCCACCTCGACGTGGTTCCCGCCGAACCCGCGGACTGGAGTGTGCATCCGTTCTCCGGGGCCGTCGAGGACGGCTACGTCTGGGGTCGCGGTGCGGTCGACATGAAAGACATGGTCGGAATGATGATCGCGGTCGCGCGACGCTTCAAGGCCGAGGGCATCGTGCCGCCCCGCGACCTCGTCTTCGCGTTCCTGGCCGACGAGGAAGCCGGCGGCACCTACGGCTCTCACTGGCTCGTCCAGCATCGCCCCGACCTGTTCGACGGCGTCACCGAAGCCGTCGGCGAGGTGGGAGGCTTCTCGCTGACCGTCCCGCGACCCGACGGGACGGAGCGTCGTCTCTACATGGTCGAGACCGCGGAGAAGGGCCTCGGATGGATGCGCCTCACCGCGAAGGGACGCGCTGGACACGGATCGTTCCTGCACGAGGAGAACGCCGTCACGATCCTCGCGCAGGCCGTCGCGCGTTTGGGCACTCACACGTTCCCGCTCGTGGTCCCCGACTCTGTCGCCGAGTTTCTCACCGCCGCGGGGGAAGAGACCGGACTGGACTTCGACCCCACGTCACCCGACCTCGAGGGCACACTGGCCAAACTCGGCTCGATCGCCAGGATCGTCGGCGCGACCCTGCGTGACACCGCGAACCCGACGATGCTCGACGCCGGCTACAAGGCGAACGTGATCCCGCAGACTGCCGAGGCCGTCGTGGACTGCCGGATTCTCCCCGGTCGCCGCGCCGAGTTCGAACGCACCGTCGACGAACTGATCGGTCCCGACGTGACCCGAGAATGGATCACCAGCCTCGACTCCTACGAGACCACCTTCGACGGCGACCTCGTCGATGCGATGAACGCAGCCATCGAGGCGCACGACCCCCTGGGTCGCACGGTGCCGTACATGCTGTCGGGAGGTACCGACGCCAAGGCCTTCGCGAAACTCGGTATCCGGTGCTTCGGTTTCGCACCACTGCAGTTGCCCCCGGAACTCGACTTCGCGGCCCTGTTCCATGGTGTCGACGAGCGTGTCCCCGTGGAGGCACTGCGCTTCGGCACGAGGGTCATGGAACACTTCCTCATGCACTCCTGATCACTGCAACTGATCATCGAACACAACCCGAAAGGACCGGTATGGCCTTCGATTACGACCCGTACGAGTTCCTGCCCGCGCTGCCCACTTTCCAGGTCACCAGCGAGGACTTCGCCGAAGGGGAGGAGTGGAAGCTCCCGCAGGCCAGCGGTGCGTTCGGCATCCCTGGCGGCGGCGACGTCTCCCCGCAGTTGTCGTGGTCCGGGTTTCCGGCCGAGACGAAGAGCTTCGTTGTGACCGTGTTCGATCCCGACGCCCCGACCGCGTCCGGATTCTGGCACTGGGCCGTGGCGAACATCCCGGCCTCGGTCACCGAGCTGCCGTCCGGAGCAGGCACAGCAGATGGGGCCGCCCTGCCGACCGGAGCGGTGCAGCTGCGCCACGACGGTGGCGCATTCGGGTTCATCGGAGCGGCACCGCCGGCCGGACACGGCCACCATCGCTACATCGTCGCCGTGCACGCCCTCGACGTCGACACACTCGAAGGCGTCGGGCCGGATGCGAGTTCTGCGTTCCTCGGCTTCAACGTCTTCGGACACGCCATCGCGCGCGGCCTGCTCACCGGTACCTACGAGGTGAAGTAGCAAGATAACTCTGACCGAAGGTGACATTCGTACACTTCAAGTGACCGAACGTCACCTTCGGCCGGTCGGTGGGGCGGAGTGGCGGTCTCAGCGACCACCGACCGCGTCGGCAATCGACGCGTAGCCGGAGGCCCGCAGTTTGCGGGCAAGGCCCTTGTTGAGTCGACGCGTCCAGAACGCGCCGCCGTAGATGAACCCGGTGTAGCCCTGCACCAGCGATGCACCGGCCAGGATGCGCTCCCACGCTTGCTCCGGCGTCTCGATCCCACCGACCGATACCAGCGTCAAACGATCACCGACACGCGCGTACAGCCGGCGCAGCACCTCGAGGGACCGCGTCGCCACGGGAGCACCCGACAGGCCGCCGGCCCCGATCTCCTCGATGCGGGCGGCGTCCGTACGTAATCCGTCGCGGCGGATGGTGGTATTGGTGGCCACGATCCCGGCGAGCTTCAACTCGACGGCGAGATCGGCGACCGCGTCGACATCCTCGTCGGACAGGTCGGGGGCGATCTTCACGAGCACCGGCACCGTCACAGTATCGAGGACCGCCTGCAGCAGCGGGCGCAGCGACTCGACGGCCTGCAGATCCCGCAGCCCGGGGGTATTCGGGGACGAGACGTTGACCACCACGAAATCGGCGAGCGGTCCCAACAGTTGCGCGCTTGCGGTGTAGTCCTCCGCGGCCTGCTCGGCGGGCACGATCTTCGTCTTGCCGATGTTTGCGCCGATCGGCACCGTCCGGCGACGCTGTCGCAGATGATTGGCGGCCTCACCGGCACCGTGGTTGTTGAACCCCATCCGGTTGATCAGCGCGCGGTCCTCCGGCAACCGGAACAGTCGCGGCGCCGGGTTGCCGGGCTGCGCCTGCGCCGTGACCGTACCGATCTCCGCGAAACCGAACCCGAGCGGGCCCCACGCATCGACGCCCTTGGCGTCCTTGTCGAATCCGGCGGCCATACCCACCGGATTCGGGAACCGAACGCCGAACACGGTGTTGTCCAGAATCGGATCGTCTACGGCGAGGATCTTCGACGCAAGCGCGCGGGTCGGTCCGAATCCTGTGATCAGGCGCAGCACCAGAAACACCAGATGGTGGATCCGCTCCGGCGGCACGAGAAACATCACGCGAAGAAGCAAGCTGTACACGAACAACTCCCTGCAATCCGGGCAGCGACCCGGGTGATCGATCAGCGGACGGTGGGTTCGGGGATGTGATGGCCGGTCTTGCGGCGACGCAGCAGCACCCGCCGACTGCCGTCCGGATACAACCGCAGCCGGGTCAATTCCCAGCCGTGGAACTCGGCGGAGATCGCGAGCCGGAGCGAGGCACTGATCCGCGACACTTCCTTCGGAAGCTTCAGCGGCACGTACTCGTAGTCGTCGTTGCTGGTGTCCCACCCCACGGGGAGGCGGGTGAACCGGCTCGCATTCTCGCCTGCCATCACTACCCTTCGACCGGAATCCTCTGTAGTCCGTCGCCGGTCGCGGATGCCACCACCAGCGCCGCATCGGCCGGATCGACGGCGAGCGAGTTGGGTTGCTGCACCGTCGCGAAGCGGTGGCGCTCCCTCGGAATACCGGTCGACAGATCGTAGCCCACGACCTCGTTGCTGCCGGTCAAGGTGACCCACACCAGGTCACGTTTCTCGTCGTAGGCCACCGCATACGGTGCCGGGCCTGTCGGATACCGCTGCCGCAGGACCAGCGAATCGAGGGTGTGGACAAGCAGTTCGTCGTCGTCGGTGTCGGTGACGATGACACGCCCGAACGGGTCGCTGGTCATTTGAGTGGCGCCGTCACCGGCGCGTAGCGCGACACGCAGCTTCGAATCCTCGAGGTCGAGTTCGGTGATGGACGACTGGTGCCGGTCCAGAGCAGCGACGGTGTCGCCGGCCACCGTGAGTGCGTCGACGGAGATGAGCCCGCCGATCGTCGACTCGACCTCACCCGTCTCGGGAGCGACGATGAGCACAGTGCCTCCCGCGGTGCCGACCGCCCAGCGACCGTCGGGCAGGACCGCAGCCGAGAGAGCTTCGCCGTCGACCGGCACCTCCGTGACGGTTCCGGTGGTGGCGTCGACCTGCGCGACCACGCCCGCCGCGGGAGCCAGCACGGTTCCGTCAGGTCCGGGGGAGACGGTCGCTGCGGCTGCGGGCAACACCACCTCGCGCGGGTCTGCGCCTGCGCCATCGATCAACAGCATCTGCTGCCCGTCGTCGACGAGGGCTGCGACGACGCTGGTACCGGGCGCGATGACCATCGCGTCGACCGACTCCGCGAGGGGAGTGACGACACCGGCAGGGGTGGTGGTCACCGCGGGTGCCACCGCAGCAGTGGCCGGTTCGCGGGTCGGTACCGATTCGGCCGCATCGTCGGACGAGGAGCATCCGGCGACCAGTGTCACCGCGAGCCCGATCACCACCGCGGCGCTGCGCATCACCGGTCCACCCATCGTCGTTGCTCCTCGCTGTTGTGCTGTGGCTGTGGCAGTGCCCTGAAGACGCCGCCGCCATCCAGTGTTCCCGATCGTCATCCGGCGGGTGCAGGCGCCTCCGTGCCGATCAGCGGCGGTGTGATGCGGCGCTCACAGCGTGGGTGCAGGCCCTTCCCGATGCGGCAGCACGAGCGGAGTCCCGGTCTCCGGGTGAGCGCTGACCCGCACCGGATAGTCGTAGACGCGGCTGAGTAGGTCTTCGGTGAGCACTTCCTCCGGGCCACCGTCGGCAACGAGAAGACCTTTCTCGAGCACGCAGATGCGGTCGGCGTATGCGGCTGCGAGCCCCAGATCGTGCAGGACCACCACCACGGCATGACCGTGATCGGCGCGGGACCGAACCACACGCATGATGGTTTCCTGATGTCCGATGTCGAGCGCGGCGGTCGGTTCGTCCAGCAACAACGTCTGGGTTTCCTGCGCCAGCACCCGCGCCAGCGCCACCCGGGCCCGTTCGCCTCCGGACAACGCAGGGAACGGCCTGTCGGCCAGATGCGCGACGTCGCACGTCGCGAACGCATTCCCGACGACTTCACGGTCTGCGGACTGGCGATCGGTGCGTGCCCACGCAGCCCGGCCCATCTGCACCACCTGCCGCGCTGTGAACGGAAATCCGACGGTGTGCTGCTGCGGCAGCACGGCGCGTCGCCGCGCCAACGCCAGCGGAGTCCACTCGTCGAGATCACGTCCATCGACCTCGACGTGCCCGCCGCTGAGCGGATGATCTCCGGTCAGGGCCGCGAGGAGCGTCGACTTGCCCGCGCCGTTGGGGCCGACCAAGGCCACGACCTCGCCGACGCGGACCTCGAAGTCGATGCCGTGCAGAATCTCACGTTCGCCGCGCTGCAACCGGATCCCGGTGCCGCGCAGTGTCACGGCACCGGGCTCGGATCGTTCGGGCAGGTTGTGGCGCCCGCGCAGCCGACCGAGCGAAGCGATGGGAGAGGTGAACGAGGATCTGCTCACGCCCACCCGCCCTGCTTGGCGCGGGTGCGCCGCAGCATCCAGAAGAACACCGGACCGCCGATGAGTGCGGTGAGCATGCCGAGCGGCAGATCGGCGTTGGGAACGAGGGTGCGGGCGCCGAGATCGGCCGCGAGGAGCACGACCGCGCCTCCGAGGACGCTGGCGAACATGAGTACGCGGTGGGCGGGGCCGAGTGCCAGACGCATCAGGTGCGGCACCACGAGCCCGACGAACATGATGATGCCGGTGAACGCCACCGCCCCGCTGACCAGCACCGTGACCGCGACGATCGCCACCTGGCGTACCCGCTCGACGTCGACACCGAGATGGCGGGCGACGCTCTCACCGAGGGCCAGCACATCGAGTTTGGGTGCGAGCACGATCGCGACTGCCACCCCGACCACGGTGAGCGGGGCGACGACCCCCACGATGTCCCAGGTGGCGCCACCGAGACTGCCCAGCTGCCAGAACACGATCTGATCGCGGGCCGCGGGATTTGCGATGAACGTGAAGAACGCAATGAGTCCACCGGCCATGGCGTTGACAGCGACACCGGTGAGGATCACGGTGACCACCTCGGTCCGACCCCCCGAGCGCGACATCGCGTACACCAGGAACGTGGTGACCAGACCGGACAGCAGCGCCGCCCACGCCAGCGACCATCCCGAGGAGAAGGCGCCGCCGAGCACTATCACCGCGGACGCGCCCACAGCAGCGCCGGACGACACCCCGATCACACCGGGCTCGGCGAGAGGGTTCGCGAAGATGCCCTGCAGCAGCGCACCGGAACAGCCCAGTGCGGCGCCGACGAGGATTGCCAATACCACCCGCGGGAACCGCACCTCCCACAGTGTGACCTCACCGGCCGGGTGGGCGGGCATCGGACCGATGTCGAGTCCGATGCGATGGAGCACGCTGCCGACCACTTCGGCGGGGCTGGTGGGCACCTGGCCGAGGCACGCCGACACGATCGCGAGCGCCACGAGCGCGACGACGAGACCGGCGAACACCACGGTGGTGCGGGTGGGGCCGGCCTTGCGGAGCGCTTCGGCAGGCAGCCCGGTGGTTTCGCCGACCTCGCTCACAGCGGGCACGCGATCAGGGGGTGTTGGGTCACGCGACATCGGTCACGCGGCGTCGGAAGGGTAGAACGCCTCGACGAGCGCTGCGAGAACTTCACCGGTCTCGGGTCCGAAACTCAGCAGCACCGCGTCGTCCATGTCGACGATGCTGCCGCTCTTCCCGGCCGGGGTCTGCGCGACACCCGGAAGCTCGGCCAGGCCCTCCGGTCCGCCGACGGATTCGAGACTGTGCGTCATGATCAGAATCGTGTCGGGTGCGGACGCGATCATGGCCTCGCTGGTGATCGGCATGAACTGCGATTCGAGACCGGCCACGGTTCCTGCGTCGCGCCCGCCGAGGGCTTCGATCAACGCATCGGCACCGGACCCCGGGCCGCCGAGCATTTTGATCGCTGAGCCGCGTAGATACAGGAACGCGACGGTGAACTCGGGGTGCTCCGCCGGAACGGAGGCCTGCGCCGCGGCGATCTCCTCGTCGGTGCGTTGCACCAATGCCTCGCCCGCCTCGGGCACACCGAGCGCTGAGGCGACCGACTCGATGCCCGCCGCCACGGTGTCGAGGCTGCGTTCCGGATCGACGAACACCACCGGCACGCCGGTGTCGCGCAACTGCTGCTGCACGGCCAGCGGACCGATCGAGGTGTCCGTGAGAACCACGGTCGGATTCAACGCCAGGATCGCTTCGGTGTTGAGGCCGTGCCCGCCGGGCGTGACGTTCGGCAGGTGCTCACCGGCGGGGAATATTGCGGTGGAGCGGCCGACGACATTGTCGCCGAGACCGAGCGAGAACACGGTCTGGGCGAGGGTCCCGGAGCGGTCCGCGACGACGATCCGCGACACATCGGTCACGGTGGTATCGACACCGTCGAAACTGCGCACCGTCGTGGGAAGCGTCGGGGACGGATCGGTGGTGATCGGTCGTGGATCGGGGTCGGCGACGATTGCGGTGCGCGCGCCGGCAGCCGCCGATGTTCCGGTTCCGTCGGAGGAATCGGTGCTGCAGCCGCCGAGCACGAGCACGACGATCGACATGAGCAGCGCCGACAGGACCTTCACGGTCGAACGGAACATATCGTTCAGACCCGCGCCCGGTAACGGTCGAGATCGGCGGCCAGGTCGGCAAACAACGCGCCGTTGAGACCGAAGACGAGGTTCGCCTCGTCGATCACCTGCTGCTGCTGGGTCTCGTCGAGGGGGGCGGCATCGAGCTTGGTGCGGTAGGAGTCCTTGAACGGCTTCGTCTTCGGGATTTCGTCGAAGATGTAGAAGCGCAGCCCGTCACGGTCGTAGCCGTAGGCGCGTTCGAGCATGCGGCGGATGATCTGCCCGCCGGACAGGTCGCCCATATAGCGCAGGTAGTGGTGCGCCAGGAAGGCTTCCGGGGATGCGGCCGCGACCTGCTCGAGTCGTTCGACGTACGCGATGGTCGCAGGGAGTGGCGCGAGAGACTCACGCCACTGCGGTCCCAGTAGGAACGTCAGGTCGGCCTCGAGAGCCGGGGTGCGCAGCAGGTCGTCGGACAGGAACGGGCCGACGATCGGATCGGCGGCGTAGGTGCGCCCGATCCGTTCGAGTGCTTCGTATACGAACCAGGTCTGGGCGATCAGCGCGGCGTGCGCTGCGGCGTCGAGTTTCCCGTCGAGCAGTTCGGTGACGAACACCGAATTCTCGGTGTTCGTATGCGCCTGCTGTGTCTCGATGCGGATCCGCTCGGCGAATCCGGCGATCTCGGTCGCGGTCATCGACCCACCTCTCTGTGCTGCTCGGCTACCAGACCTCTTGGCAGGACAGCCTAACCTTTGCGTGGTGGACCGGCGAGGTGCGGTTCCGTCTCACGCGCTGACGTCGTCGAGTGCGGCCGAGATCGCAGGCGGCAACGCCAACTCCTCTGCGACCAGCACCCCTGTCAACTGTGCCAGATCTCGCGCCCCGACCAGGGCCGAGGCGACATGCGGACGATCACGCACCCACGCCAGCGCCACGGCGAGCGGTGAGGTGCCGAGCCCGTCCGCGGCGGTCGCGACCGCGTCGACCACCCGGATTGCGGACTTCGTCAGATACCGCTGCACTTCCTCGGTGTGCACATCATCGGCGCCCCGCGAGTCGACGGGCGTTCCGGTGCGGTATTTCCCGGTGAGGACGCCACCGGCGAGCGGGACCGCAGCGAATACACCGACACCGTGATGCGCGGCTGCGGGGATCAGTTCGTCCTCGACCCCCCGGGCGAGCAGCGAGTACTCGACCTGCGTGGACACCAGCGGAGCAGGTCGGCCGGTGTGCGCCGCCGCGGTCGCGAGCTGCCACCCGAGGTAACCGCGCACCCCCACATAGCGGACCCGACCGCTGGACACCGCGAACTCGAGCGCCGAGGCGACTTCGTCGATCGGGGTGTGCGGGTCCCACGTCGCGACCTGCCAGATATCCAGGTGGTCGGTGCCCAGTTCGCGCAGCGAGTGATCGAGCTGAGTGAGCAGACCACCGCGCGAGCAGTCGACCCGTCCGGCACCGAGCTTGGTGGTGTCGATTCCCGAACTGCCCGAGAGAACCAGTTCGTCGCGGGGGACCACATCGTCGAGAAGTTCGGCGAGGATGCGCTGGGCTACCCCGTCACCGTAGGCAGGGGAGGTGTCCACGAGGGTGCCTCCCGCATCGACGAACGCCGACAGTTGAGCGGCCGCCTCGTCGCCGTCGGTGCCGCGTCCCCATGTGAGCGTTCCGAGTCCGAGCCGCGACACGCGCAGCCCGCTCGACCCGACTGTCCTGTGTTCCATACCGCGTGTGATCCTCCCGAGCGAAGGGAACCGGTCGATCGATGCACGACCATTCCCGCTAGTGGCACCCTAATGTCGGAGACGCGACAGGTGATGGTTCGCCGCGCCGCGTACTGTTTCGCGGGTGAATCGGAATTTGCGCTCATCTGCTGCGTGCACATCGACCCACCGCCCTTCCTCATCTCGCGATCGTGCCGAGGTCGCGAGATGACCGAATCGATGACCTGGCTGCAGACGATCATCCTCGGACTCGTGCAGGGTCTGACCGAATTTCTGCCGATTTCTTCGTCCGGTCACATGCGGATCGTGTCCGAGTTGTTCTTCGGAGCAGACGCCGGTGCATCGTTCACCGCCGTGACACAGCTCGGTACCGAAGCCGCCGTTCTGTTGTTCTTCGCCGGTGACATCTGGCGGATCCTGTGCGCGTGGTTCCGTGGCGTGTTCCACAAGGAGCATCGCGAGAATCACGACTACAAGATGGGGTGGTACGTGATTCTCGGCACCATCCCCATCGGCATCCTCGGGCTGGTGTTCAAGGACGAGATCCGCACCGGCGCGCGCAACCTGTGGCTCGTCGCGACCATGCTCATCGTGTTCTCGTTCGTCATCGCCGCCGCCGAGTACTACGGACGCCAGCGCCGCACCGTCGACCAGCTCACGCTCAAGGACGGTCTGGTCATGGGCTCCGCGCAGGCACTCGCGCTGATCCCCGGTGTCTCCCGCTCGGGCGGCACCATCTCCGCAGGCCTGTTCCTCGGCCTGACCCGTGAGGCCGCGGCCCGTTACTCCTTCCTGCTGGCCATCCCCGCAGTTCTCGCCTCCGGCCTGTTCAGTCTCCCCGATGCATTCGAACCCGTCGGTGAAGGACTCGAGGCTTCGGGTGCGCAGCTGGCCGTTGCGACGATCATCGCGTTCGGTGTCGGCTACGCGGCGATCGCCTGGCTGCTCAAGTTCGTGGTGAGCCACTCGATGTACTGGTTCGTCGGATACCGCATCATCGTCGGCCTGCTCTTGTTCGGACTCCTCGGTACCGGCGTGATCTCGGCCACGTAGCATCGCGTCGTCCGTGCGTCTCCGCCGCGGCGCAGCCGGACCTCTAGGCTGGATTACATGACGGTCATCCTGCTGCGCCACGGACGGTCGACGGCCAACACCTCTCACATGCTGGCCGGTCGCGCCCCCGGAGTGGAACTCGACGAGGTCGGCCACGTCCAGGCGAAGAACCTCCTCACCCGACTGACAGGTCTCGAGATCACCGAGATCGTCCGGTCACCCCTGCTGCGTTGCCGACAGACAGTGCATCCACTGGCCACCGACCGAGGTCTGACACCCACCATCGACGAACGGCTCGCCGAGGTCGACTACGGACAGTGGACCGGCCGCAAGATCAGCGAACTCGTCAGCGAACCGCTGTGGAAGGTCGTGCAGCAGCACGCCTCCGGCGCGGTGTTTCCCGGAGGGGAAGGTCTCGCGCAAGTACAGTCCCGCGCGGTCGCCGCGATCCGCGAGCACGACCGCCGCCTCGCCGCCGCCCACGGCAAGGACGTCGTGTGGGTCGCGTGCAGCCACGGCGACGTCATCAAATCGATCCTCGCCGACGCGCTCGGGACCCACCTCGACGGATTCCAGCGCATCGTCGCGGAACCCGCGTCGATCAGCGTCGTGCGCTACACCGACACCCGGCCCTTCGTGCTGCGCGTCAACGACACCGGCGGCGATCTCTCCGGTCTCGCCGTCGCCGAGGCTCCGAAATCCGTTCCCGGGGGCGAAGTACCCGGCAGCGGGTCCGACGAATCCTCGACCGACGAGGCCGGAGAGGGACTCGGCACCCGGGGCGGATAATGACAGTGACCGACATGGCACAGTGAACGGACTCGAGGAGGTGCAATGGCCCGCGCGATACACGTCTTCCGGACTCCGGACCGGTTCGTTGCCGGCACCGTCGGTGAACCCGGCGACCGGGTGTTCTACCTGCAGGCTGTACACGACTCCCGGGTGGTGAGCGTGATCCTGGAGAAGCAGCAAGTACAGATCCTCGCCGACCGGATGGGTCTGCTGCTCGAAGAGGTGCACCGACGCTTCGGCACCACATTGCCGGAGGATGCCGACGTCGACACCAGCCCCCTCGAAACCCCCATCGACGCGGAATTCCGGGTCGGCACCATGGGGCTGGGCTGGGACGCCGATTCCGGCGCCGTCGTCGTCGAACTGCTCGCGGTCACCGAGACCGAACTCGACGAGTCCGTCGTCCTGGACGACACGGAGGAAGGCCCCGACGCAGTCCGAGTGTTCCTCACCCCGATCCAGGCCCGTGGCTTCGCGACCCGCTCCGAGATGGTCGTCTCCGCCGGTCGTGCCCCGTGCCCGCTGTGCGGCGAACCTATCGACGGTGAGGGGCACATCTGCGTGCGCACCAACGGTTACCTGCGCACCACTGGGTTCGATCCCAGCTCGTGGTTCGACGAGGAGAACTGACGTCGTGTCCGTACCCGACGTGCGCAACGTGCTGTCCGACGGGGAACTGACCGTCGTCGGACAGGTCGTGCATGCCAGCAACGCCACGCTCGTCTGCGACGCGCGCCTCGACTCGCAGACCGTGCGCTGCGTGTACAAACCCGTCCGCGGCGAGCGACCCCTGTGGGACTTCCCGGACGGCACGCTTGCCGGTCGTGAGGTCGCCTCCTACCTCGTTTCCGAAGCGCTCGGCTGGGGTGTGATCCCCCTGACCATCCTGCGTGACGGCCCGTTCGGGCCCGGCATGGTCCAACGCTGGATCGACACCCGCGAGGACTCCACCGACCGTCTCGACTTCGTCGACATCTGTCCCGTCGACGAAGTCCCCGACGGATGGCTACCCGTGCTCCGCGCCCGCGACATGGACGGAAGCGATGTCGCTCTCGTCCACGCCGACGACCCGCAACTGCAGCGCATGGCCGTCCTCGATATCGTCCTCAACAACGCCGATCGGAAGGGCGGGCACGTCCTCGAAGATCTCGACGGTCACGTCTATGGCATCGACCACGGCATCTGCCTGCACTCTCAGAACAAGCTGCGCACCGTGCTGTGGGGATGGGCCGACTCCACCGTGGATCAGGCACTGCTCACCGACCTCGACAAACTCGCCCGCCGCTTCGACGGCGACTTCGCCGACGTGCTGCGCGAACACATCACCGGCGCGGAGGTCGCCGCGCTGCACCACCGCATCACGGCACTGCTCGAGCAGCCCGTGATGCCCCGACCCATCGGGGAGCGGCGCATCCCGTGGCCGGCGTTCTGAACCTGCCCGCGAACTGATCGGGTCAGTGCGCGGCGGCGCTCTTCTTCCGCTTCGGAATCATGTGCACGACCAGGACGACGATCGCACCGAGGATGAGCCCGACGACGGCAGACGTCACGGTCCCTGCAGTCCAGGACAGCACCCCGTCGAACCCGCCGTGCACGAGCTCACCGAACCAGTGCTCGAGATCGTGGAGGCGATCGGCAGGCCAATGGAACCCGGCTTCACCGACATTGACGATCAGAATGTGTCCGCCGACCCACAACATCGCCGCGATACCGACCACGGTGAGCACTGTCATCACCTTCGGCATCGCCGACACCAGACTCCGCCCGATCCGCTGAGCGAAGGAGGACTGTCGACGCGCCATCGCCAGACCCAGGTCGTCCATCTTCACGATCAACGCCACCACCCCGTACACCAGGACGGTGATGAGGATCGCGACGACGATCAGCACCAACAGCCGGGTCACGAACGGTTCGCTCTCGACCGACGACAGTGAGATCACCATGATCTCGGCCGACAGGATCAGATCGGTACGGATCGCGCCGCTGACCATGGTTTTCTCGAACTCGGGTCCCCGCTCGGCGGCCGGCACGTCGTCGTCGGCATGATGACCGCCGAAGAGAGCTTCGTAAACCTTCTCGGCACCCTCGAAGCACAGGAACAGGCCACCGGCGATCAGCAGATACGGCAGCGCCTGCGGAAGGAACTGACTGAGCAGCATGGCCACCGGCAAGATGATCAGCAGCTTGTTGCGGATCGATCCGATCGCGATCTTGCGGATGATCGGCAGTTCGCGGTCGGGGGAGAACCCGTGCACATAGCGCGGGGTGACGGCGGTGTCGTCGACGACCACCCCCGCCGCCTTGATGCTGGCCTTACCGGCAGCAGCACCGATGTCGTCGATCGACGCCGCCGCAGCTTTCGCGAGCACCGCAACGTCGTCCAACAGGGCGACGAGACCACCAGCCACGGGAACCTCCCACAATTGTTCTTGTGCAGAGCCGAACGCACATGGTCGTGGTCGACACCGAACCGTACCGAATCCATGGTGACGCACGACGGCGGTGCCCTCGGTGGGATCCGACTGCAGCAGGGGCCCGGGCGCCACGTTTGCCGATTCCATTAGGCTCGGGTGCATGCTGTCTTGGTCCGATGTCGCGATTCCGTCCGTGCCCGGTGAAGGCCCCCCGCTGCGGTTGTTCGACACCGCCGACCGAGCGGTGCGACCCGTCACCCCGGGCGAGACCGCCACGATGTATGTCTGCGGCATCACCCCCTACGACGCCACCCACCTCGGTCACGCGGCGACCTACCTGGCCTTCGATCTCGTCAACCGCATCTGGCGCGACAACGGGCACGACGTCCACTACGTGCAGAACGTCACCGACGTCGACGACCCGCTGTTCGAACGCGCCGACCGAGATGGTGAGGACTGGGTCGTGCTCGGTATGCGCGAGACCGCGCTGTTCCGCGAAGACATGGAGGCACTGCGGGTCCTGCCGCCGCGCGACTACATCGGCGCCGTCGAATCCGTGGGTGAGGTCGTCGAGCTCGTCGAGAAGCTCGTCGCGTCGGGCGCCGCCTATGTCGTCGACGACGCCGAATACCCCGATGTGTACTTCCGCGTCGACGCGACCGAACAGTTCGGATACGAGTCCGGGTACGACCACGCCACGATGATGAAGTTCTTCGGCGAGCGTGGCGGCGACCCCGACCGCCCAGGTAAGCGCAACCCGCTCGACGCCCTGCTGTGGCGTGCGCAGCGTCCCGGTGAACCGTCCTGGCCGTCCCCGTTCGGCGATGGTCGCCCCGGCTGGCACATCGAATGCGCCGCAATCGCGCTCAACCGAATCGGCAGCGGCTTCGACGTCCAGGGCGGTGGCAGCGACCTGATCTTCCCGCACCACGAGTTCTCCGCCGCGCATGCCGAGGCCGTCACCGGCGACCGCCGCTTCGCGCGGCACTACGTGCACACCGGCATGATCGGCCTCGACGGCGAGAAGATGTCCAAGTCGCGCGGCAACCTGGTGTTCGTCTCGAAGATGCGCGGTGAAGGCGTCGACCCCGCCGCGATCCGGCTCGGCCTGATGTCCGGCCACTACCGCGTCGATCGGCCGTGGACCGCTGATGTCCTTGCGTCCGCAGAGGCGCGGCTGGAGTTGTGGCGGCAAGCGGCGGCATTGACGTCGGCGTCGTCGGTCGACGACACGATCGCGCGGTTGCGTCAGCACCTTGCCGACGACCTCGACACCCCCAAGGCCCTCGCTGCCCTCGATGCGTGGGCGCAGTTCGCGGTCGACCGCGGCGGCGACGACGCCTCGGCGCCGGGACTGTTCGCCGACGCCGTCGACGCACTGCTGGGAGTTCCGCTGCGGTAATCGCTTTTGAGTGTGCAGTTTTGGTCGCGATGCCCGGCGTGTCACGACAACAACTGCACACTCGTTCTCGTGCGTCAGTGCAGAAGCGCACTGGCCGCAATCGCCGCGACACGCTACGATTGCGCCGATGACAACCTTCTCTGATCCAAGATTGGGGGCCCAGTTCGCTCACGGTGAGTGCTGATGCACCCTCCGAACGCGAACGGGTTTGACCCCCGACTGTCCTTCTGGCCGCGCGTGCGCGAGTTCGCCGTGCCGCCGTCCGTGATCGAGGCCGCAACTGCCCGACGTCTCGCCGGCGACTGGCGCGGCGCCTGTGACGCAGCGGGATTCGATGTCGAGATCGACCTACGCGGGCTGGCCCACGCGCACGGCCGTGGCGTCGCGTCGCAAGTTCTGGACGACCTACGTCACCTGGCACCCGACCTGCTGCGCTGGCACCTACCGCGGGTGGCCCCCGACGGACTGTTGCGCCCCGGGCTGACCATCGCACTGGCCCGATACGGTCCGCAAGAGCACCGAAAACGTTGCGGTGGAACAGGTTCGGTGAATCTCGTGGTCCGCACCGCTCCGGCGTGGGCCGATGCCGGGCAGAGGATCGTGCTGGCACTGTGGGATGGCTCGGATTCCGCGAACCATCCCCATCCGCGACCCGACAGACGATTCCGACTCGACCTCCACCGGCACCTGTGGGATGCGCGGAGGTGCGGTGATCTACGAATTCGCAGTGGGACAGGGCAAGTGCCAGACGCTACCGCGCTCGACCCGGCCCTGGATGCCGTGATTACGGACGGTTGCGCCGTCGACCGCTGGGCGGCCGAATCCCGCATCCTGTTCCGCGCGGACGGCCAGCGCGACGGCCCTGTGCGGGTGCGGTGCGGGGGCCGACGCGACCTGGTGGTGGATCCGGTCGGCGGCACCGATCCCGCCGCGATACGACTCGTGGACGATTATCCGTCCGGCCGACTCGCCGCGCTGCCGGTGCTACCCGATGCCGCGACCTGGGTATTACCCGATCTGGAGTTGATCCGGTCGGGAGCGATCACCGCCGACGGGCTGCACCCGCTGGTCGCCGCTGCCCTGGACCCGGACTGGTCGCCGCCGCCGTCATCTGCGGGATCGACGCCGACGAATCGGACCAACATTGTCGATTGCCGTGGTGAACGGCACCGGATCGGGTTGGTCGACGGTGCACTGACCGCACTGGATCATGATCCTGCCGAGACTCGGCGCGAGGAACTGCTCGCCGCACTGGGCGGCACCCCACTGCCGTGTCTTCAGGTCATCGACCAGGCGCATCGCCGTCCGGACTGCCTGCCGGGCGTCCGTGAACGTCTGGATCACGGAGACACCACCGGGGCATTGGCAGTCGTCGAAGGACTGCTCGGTCCCGACGCTGTCCTCCGTGACGGACCCCTGCTGGACGCGCTCCGTGCGGCCGTCGAGCGTCGCACCACGTACGACCGGTTCCGTACTGCACCGGTTGAGACACCGCCGCCCGCATCTCGACCTCGGCGCCCCGGACGGTTGCGCCGAACCCATTCACGCTGAACCTTCTCCTCGCTTCCTGAAACCCACTGTCCCGCAGCGCGGCCGACCGGCCACGTCCTGCTGATCCTCGAGATATCACAGGTGATACACATGTCTTCCACGCTCCTTTCAGACAGTCCCGGCAACATCGAACTCGACAGTGCCGCAGAGCTGTTGGCGATGCTCGGCGCAGTCACCACCGAACCTCGCCCCGACGACCAACTCGAGGCCCTCACCCTGGCGGTGGCCGCGGACCTACCGGTACTGCTGTGGGGCGAACCGGGAATCGGTAAGACCGCCGCCCTGACCCAGCTCGCCGAAGCCCTGGACCTACCGCTGACCACCGTTATCGCGAGTGTGCACGAGCCGTCGGACTTCTCAGGTCTGCCCGTTCTCGGGGACGACCCCGCCACACAGGGTGTCCCGATGGCCCCGCCCGACTGGGCCGTCCGGCTCGTGCAGGCCGGCCGCGGGCTACTTTTTCTGGACGAACTGTCGACGGCGCCGCCTGCCGTACAGGCGGCCCTGCTCCGTCTCGTCCTGGAAAGACGAATCGGGGCACTACAACTCCCACCCGACGTCCGCATCGTGGCCGCCGCCAACCCACCGTCCTCGGCGGCGGACGGCTGGGAGCTGAGCCCACCTTTGGCGAACCGATTCGTGCACCTGCACTGGACATACGACCACGACGTGGTCGTCCGAGGCCTCGGCGGGACCTGGCCACGCGCGACGCTGCCCCGACTCGACCCGGCGACGTTCTCCGACGCGGTGGCGTTCGCCCGCCGCGCGGTCTGTGAGCTCCTCACCGCCCGACCTGCTCTCGTGCATCAACTGCCCAGCAGTCAGACCCGCCGCGGCAGCGCCTGGCCGTCGCCACGCAGCTGGGACATGACCGTGCGGCTGATCGCATTCGCGACCGCCACCTCGTCGTCGAAGGATGTGCTGTCCCTGTTGGTCCGGGGGAGTGTCGGTGACGGGCCCGGTTTCGAATTACTGGCCGCGATCGAGCGCATGGATCTCCCGGACCCCGAGGCGCTGCTCGCCGATCCCGCGTCCGCCGACCTCCCCGATCGCGGAGATCTGCGCCAGGCCGTGCTCGACGCGGTGGTCGCTGCCGTCCGCCGACGGCCGGAGAAGTCGCGCTGGGACGCGGCGTGGGCAATCCTGGTCACCGCGGTGGAGAGCGGGCCACCCGACCTCGTGGTAGTCCCGGCGACCACCCTTGCCGCCCTGCGCAGGGACGAGTGGGAGGTGCCTGCGGCAATCGACAGGCTCGCCGGCGTCGTGTCGGTCTCTCAGGCGGCAGACCTCGCCGGCGACCGTGCCGCCGCACAGGCCGGTCGATGACGGCGGCACCTGTGGTCGACTTGGACAAGATCTACGCCGCGCGGTTGTATGCCGCTCGTGCCCGGCCCTACCTCGCGACCGCCTTGTACGCGCTGCACATCGTCGCGTCGCTCCGCGTGCCGACCGTCGGCGTGGACCGGCATTGGCGCTGCTACGTCTCACCTGCCTTCCTGACTCAGCGACCGGTGGAGGAACTGGCCTCGGTCCTGGTCCACGAGGTCTCGCATCTGCTGCGCGATCATCACGGCCGCAGTGACCGCTACGCCCTTGCACACGAATTGACCTCCCGCGCCGATCGGCTCCGGATGAATCTCGCCGCCGACGCGGAGATCAACGACGACGCGTTCGGCGACGGACTGCAAACACCTCACGATGCCGTACTGCCGTCCACCCTGGGATTGCCCGGCGGCCGGCTCATGGAGGATTACCTGGGCGAGTTCGGACTCGGTCCGTGGACAGACACGGTGTCGTGGCTCGATTGCGGCAGCGGTGCCGACGGGCTGAGCCGGGAGTGGGAACTGGGTCCAGAGGGCGCCAACGCGCTCAGTGACGAGCAACGAGACGCGGTGCGCTTCAAGGTGGCGCACAGCATCATCGGGCAGCCGGGCAGTAGCCCTCGCGGATGGCGGCGGTGGGCAGAGGAGGCTCTGCACCCGCCGCAGCCGTGGCGCGCCTTGCTGGGTGCGGCGATCCGCTCGGCTACGTCCTCGTCCGGCGCCGGCGATGACTACACCTACCGCCGGCCGGCGCGGCGATCTGCAGCCGTGCCCGGCGCGGTACTGCCGAGCCTGCGTCGGACGCCGCCTCGGGTCAGTGTCATCGTCGACACGTCGGGCTCGGTGAGCGACGCAGACCTGGGCGGCGCGCTGCTCGAGGTGGCCGCCATCGCGCGGGCCGTGGGTGGGCGCCGAGACCTGGTCACGGTGCTGTCCTGCGACTCGGCGGCGCGGGTCGTACACCCGCTGTGCCAGGCCGAGGACATTCCACTGTTCGGGGGTGGTGGCACGGATCTGCGCGCTGGATTCGAGAGGGCGCTGCGCAGCCGATTCACCCCCGACGTGGTGGTCGTGCTCACCGATGGGCAAACCCCTTGGCCCCGTAGCCGTCCGGGGTGCAGAACGGTGGTCGGTCTGTTCCCTCGGATCGTTCCCCCGAACGAATCGAACCCCGACTACATTCTCACCCGGCCACCGGAATGGGCGCATGTAGTGGAGATCGGCACATCGCGCACCTGAGCGCCATCACGTGCATGCATCGTACGTCGCGCGTAGGGCGGCTCTATGACCACAACCGCGCACTCGAACTCGGGGAATGCGCTGCAGCGTGCTCGGAGTCCGCTTTTCGGAAACGGTCGGTTGTGGTTCGGCAATCCGGGGAGTCCGTGGGCTGCGTCGACGAGGTCTGTCGCGTGCACGCCCGCGTATCGTGCATCTACCCTATACTCAATTCGTATATAGTGTGCATTTCGTAGGGTTTAAGCCTACGAAATGCACACTGGAAGGACTGATGTGGGCACGTTACGTGGGACGCCGCTGCCCGTCGAGCTTGCGCGGTCCGAACTGCGTACGTTCCGTCCCCAGGACGCTGCCCGCGTGTATGCGCACCCGCGTCCCGAGCTGTCGAGGCTCGTTGACCGGGGAGTCTTGCACAGGGTGGCCCACGGTTACTACATCGTCGTCCCGCAAGACCAGGTGGGGCGTCCGTGGCTTCCCGGACTGGAAGCTGTTGCCGCGGGGATCGCCTCGACGATCTACGGAGCAGACCGAGCGGTGCTGATGGGTATCAGCGCAGCGCGGGTGCTCGGTGCGATTCCCCGTGCACTGGCCACCGCCGTCGTCGCCGTCCCCCGTGCGCACAGGCCAATCGAGTTGAGCGACCGTCGTGCCACCGTCCGGTTCGTGCAGCGTGATACTGACGCGCTCGACGCTGAACGCGTGGACACAGCACTCGGCTCTGCACTTGTCACGACACCCGAACAGACAGTGCTCGATCTTGCCCGTCGGCCTCTGCTCGGAAATGCAGAGCCCGAGATCGCTGCGGCGATCACTGCCCTCTATGGCCGCAGCGACCCGGACCGGCTCGCCGAACTCGCGGAGCCTCAGCGTCTTGTCGCTGCCTTGCGACGCGCTGAAATCTGGGCAGGAGTGCGGTCATGATCCTCGACGAGCGAGACGCCGTTGTCGCACAGTTCGGTGTCTCACCGGAACAGGTGGAGCGCGACCACCTCATCTCACACCTCCTCGCCGCAATCGCGGATCGCTTCGCGGACCGCGTGCATTTCATAGGAGGCACCGCGCTCGCGCGTACTCACCTCCCGAGCGGTCGTCTCAGCGAGGACATCGATCTTGTTGCTCTGGGTAATCGGAACGAGTTGGCCGTCGAACTCGACGCTGCACTCGAACGTGCTGTCGCGCGGACACACGGTCGTCTGTCCTGGGAGCCGGCGCTCACCGCCGTCCGAGATACCGAGGCGGCGAATCTCCGTACCCGCGGCGGTCTGTCGGTCAAGATCCAGTTGTTGTCCTCCCGCGACCGGACGGTGTGGCCGGCAGAACCTCGGAGGCTGGAGCAGCGCTACAGCGACGCGCCACCGGCGACACTGGCTGTGCCCACGTTGCCTGCCTTCGCGGCAGGCAAGACCGCCACGTGGCACGATCGTCGCGCGCCGCGCGACCTGTGGGACTTGTGGGCGCTCGCTGCGATCGGAGCAATCGACGTCGCGGCTGCCGATCTCTTCCGACGGCACGGACCGACCAATAACCCACCCGGACCGTATCTGTTCCGCACACCGCCGAGCGAGAGTGCCTGGTCATCGCAGCTGGCCGCTCAGACTCGATTGAACATCAGCGCCGCGTCCGCGCTCGCAACCGTCCGTAACGCATGGGCCCGCGTCACCGATCACGAGCTGGGTGACCGCGCGTGACGTTCGAGGAGTGATCGATGGCGATTCGCGCTGCGCACTGAGCTGCCCCAGGTTGGCACGACGGCCATCGGGCGGTAGCCGCGGGCGCTTATCCGGCCGGGTAAGTTGTGACGGACGTGAACGATCGGATGGGCAGGGTGGTACTCGGTGCACAGTGACCGCTGGGTCGAGGTCAGTCCTTCCCCGTTCGATCATGAACGTGAAGGACTCGAACGGATCAAGGAGATCCTCCCCGACGCCCCGCCGTACCGGGCGTGGTCGAACTTCGAGTTCCGCGACAACCGCGGCCGCTGGCACGAAGTGGACCTGCTGGTCCTCGCCCGCGACACCCTGTACCTGATCGAACTCAAGTACTACAGCGGTACCTTGCGCGGCAACGATCACGTGTGGAGCCGTGGAAACTACCGTTCCGAGGATTCGCCGCTGTTGCTTGCTCGGAAGAAGGCGCAGTACTTCTCGTCGCTGCTCAAAGACCGCTTGGCAGAGAAGACCGGGCAGAAGAAGCTCAAAGGCGTCATCCCGTACGTCCAGGAACTGGTGTATCTGCACCACCCGGACCTGAAGTGCATGCTTCCCTCCAACTCCGCGATCAACCTGTACGGCATCGACGGCAACGAGCACCGCAGCTACCTGCCCGGCATCAGCGAGCGGCTCCTCGCGCCGTCGAAACACGAACCGGTCTCCGAAGAGAAGTCGCTGCTGATCCGCGACCTGATGGCCGCGATCGGACTCGCACCGCGCCGCCAGCGTGAGGTCGGCTCGTGGGTGATCGACGAGCAACCACTCGGCGACGGGGAAGGTTGGCAGGACTGGCCGGCCTTTCATCACGTCGACATGGAGCGCGCGGCTCGCATCCGTTTCTACCTGCCCAAACCCGGCGCCACCTCCGCCGAGGAACACGCGCGGGCGCGCGGCGTCGAACACGAATACAAGCTGCTGTCCCGGCTCAAGCCGGCGACGACCGCGGCTGGCACTTGCTCGCCGTCCTCGAACGACTGGCCCGCGTCGCAGGCCGCGACATCCAGCGCATCGGTCTGTCAGCGACCGTCGGCAATCCCGACGGGTTGCTGGCGTGGCTGCAGGGGAGCACAACCGATCGGCCGCGCCGTGTCGTCGCGCCGGACGTCGGAGCACCCGCTACTGAACCCGACATCACCGTCGACTATGTCGGTTCCGTCTCCAACGCCGCCACCGTCATCGCGTCTCTGCATCAGGGCGAGAAGCGGTTGGTGTTCGTCGACTCGCGCCGCCGCGCCGAGGAGCTCGGTGCGGCACTGCGTGATCGCGGCATCACCACATTTCTGTCTCCTTCATCGTTGTCTGCCGCCGAACGACGTCAATCGGAAGAGGCGTTTGCCGAGTCCCGCGACACCGTGATCGTCGCGACGTCCACGCTCGAACTCGGTATCGATGTCGGAGACCTCGACCGCGTCATCCAGATCGGCGCACCCCGCACCGTCGCGTCGTTCCTCCAACGGCTCGGACGGACCGGACGCCGCGCCGGCACCTCCCGCAACTGCCTGTTCCTGTGTCTGGACGACGAAAAGGAATTGCTTGCCCTCGGCATGCTGGATGGCTGGGCGCGCGGATGGGTTGAGCCGATCACGCCGCCACCATCTCCGCGACACATCGCAGCACAACAGATGATGGCGCTGTGCCTGCAGGAACACCGCATCGGTGTGGCGAGTTGGCGGCAGTGGTGGGGGAGTCTGCCGATCTTCGACGACGCCGCGGACAACATCATGAAGTTTCTGTGCGAACAGGGGTTCTTCGACCGCGACGGCGAATTCCTGCACATCGGACCGGAAGCCGAACGGCGGTTCGGCCGCCGCTACTTCTCCGACCTGACTGCAGTGTTCAGTGCCCCACCGGAATTCACAGTGCTCGCCGGGCGCAATGAAATCGGCACGATCGGCACCGACCTACTCACCGAAGAGGTCGAGGGACCGCGGATCCTGCTCCTCGCCGGCCGCTCGTGGAAGGTCACCCACATCGACTGGCCGCGTCGACGCTGCTTCGTCGAACCCGTCGACTCGGGTGGACGAGCAAAATGGTCCGGACTCGGTGGCGGCGTCTCGTACGAGATCGCGCAAGGTATGCGATCGGTGCTGCTCGGTGCGACGCCACCGGGTGTCACGCTGACTCGACGAGCCGAATCAACCCTTGTCGACCTGCGAGCGAGCTATCTGCCTGCGGTCGATGTTGATGCGGCGGTCATCGCTCTTCCATCCGAAGGCAGCGGACGATGGTGGACGTGGGCGGGTACTGCAGCCAACCGCACCCTGCAGGCCTCGTTGCCATCTCTGGTCGACCCTCGGCAACGAATCGACGAGAAATCGTTGCGCCTGCTGCCCGATGTCACCGCACGCGATGTGTCCGCCGCTCTCGCACAGATTGCGTGGCGCGCGCCGACGGTCGCGGCCAATGCGGTCTCGGGACTGAAGTTTTCCGCCGCGTTACCGCCGGGCCTCGCGGAACGGACCTTGGCCGAGCGACTCGGTGATGACCAAGGCGCACACGCGGCACTCGAGGTACCGCGCACCATTCATCGCAGGTTCGAGTAGCGAGCGCGTTGTGCGAGCCCGCTCTTCGGGAACGCTCGATCGCAGTGGCGGGCGCCCAAAGGAGAATGGCAGATTCACAGCTCACGCACTTGAGGTCGTGCGGGGGCCTTCGAGAAGGGATTGTCGATGGGGATGCGCGGCATCAATCATGTCGTCCTGTATGTGTCGAACCTGCAACGAAGTCTGCATTTCTACGAGCACGTGCTCGGGTTCGAGCGATTGGCGGGGGAGTTCCCTGGTGGCGCCTTCCTTCGGCACGCGGGATCGGCCAACGACCATGATCTGGGACTGTTCCAGGCGCGCGGCGGGGACACTGTCGTGCCGGGCAGAGTCGGGCTCTATCACGTCGCGTGGGAGGTCGAAACGCTGACAGACCTCGACGATATGCGTCAGCGCCTCGCCGCCGCGGGAGCGTTGACCGGTGCTGCGGACCATGCCGCCACCAAGGCGCTGTACGCCCGTGACCCCGACGGAATCGAATTCGAAATCTGCTGGCTGGTGCCCGACGAGCGGATCGAAGAAGCACTGTATCCGGGTGTTCCGATGGTCGGCCCCCTGGATATCCCCGGCGAAACCGCTCGATACGGCGCCGAGACGCCAGGGGGACCGCGCACCGACGTCGAGGTATGGAAGCGACTCGCGGCGAGGTCGTCGGCCACGCCGTGATCTCCTCGCCGTGCGGCGGTGTAGAGCGACGAGGCGCGGTGATCAGGCCGGACCAGCACGCAGGGTTGCTTCCACAGCGGTGTCGATCCCGTCGCGCCAAGGAGGCCGTGCCCGGGCAGTACGGTCGCGGCGCCGACGACCCGGCGGGTCGAAGTTCTCGAATGGAAGATGGACCTCATGGCACACGTGCAGCGTTTCGACCATGTCGGCATTACCGTCGCGGACCTCGCCTCCGCAACGGCGTTCTTCGTGACACTCGGAATGGAGGTGGAAGGCACCGGATCTGTGCAAGGCGAATTCGTTGAGACCGTCTGCGGTATCCCCGGTGCTCACTGCGAGATCGTGATGCTGCGGCCGCCCGGCGGAGGCTGCGGACTGGAACTCTCGAGCTTCATCACGCCCGACCACGTGCCCGGATCGCCAGCGGCGATGGCCAACGAGCTCGGGTTGCGCAATGTGTCTTTCGAAGTCGTCGACCTTCAAGCTGCAATCGACGAGGTGGCTGCGGACGGATACGGCCTCATCGGTGGCATCGGTGAGTACGAGAACAGCGTGCGGATGGCTTATGTGCGTGGGCCCGAAGGGATCATTGTGTCGTTGTTCGAGCGTGTCGGTTGACCAGACCGGGACCGCAGACGCAAGTCCCTCGGTCATCGCTGGGCACTGCACTCGACAATGTGACTGGATCGGCCTGCGTCGTCATCGACCCTCCGCTGGTCCGATCCACTCAGGGAATTGCGGAGCGAGGGGGGTTCCGGGCACGACGCCGGCCGCGCGGAACGTGGTGTTGCCGTCAACTTTCAGCGTGTCTGGGTGGTTTGCCAGCCACCAGGCGGTGCAGGCGGGTTCGGCAACGTGTTTCTCCATGTTGAGGCTTTGTGGGATCAGATGAGTGATTCTCCAGGTGCCGAAAACGTTCCAGTCGGGGGTGCGTCGGGCGCGAGGATCATGGTTTGCACGGTCGGTGTCGGCGATGCCGGGGAGGCCCGGGGTGTCGGCTGTGTTGTGCAGGGAGGCGGTCCATGAGAGCCCGTGACGGGTGATGTGGTCGTTGGTTGTGGTTTCGGTGTACACGATATCGTCGCAGATGCTTGCGGTGATGTCGGTGGGAGTTTCGATGAGTTCGGTGATGTGGTACCGGATAGTGTGTTTGCTGACTTGGTCCCAGTCGGTATTCCCAGCGTCGGCCCCCCGGACGATGTTCTGGATGGAGGGGTGGGGATAGCCGATGGCTTCTCGGTATCCGGGGAAGGAGTTGGTGATCGAGTACATCTCTGTTTGCCAACTGGATTCGAATGTGGCTCGGATGAGTTCTGCTTCACGGCTGAGCAGGTCGATGCCGGGTTCTGCGGACCATGAGCTTGTGTAGATCGGTTCGAAATCCGGTGGTGTGTCCCGGTCGCCAGGGGCGTGTGAATTCGGTTGGGTGGTGCAGCTACTGACGAGTGCGGCGAGGGTGACGGTGATCGCGATGCGACTGAGGTGGACCATGGAGACTCGATTCGGCTATCTGTTGTGGTGCGTGGATGCGCGTGGACCTGTGGTGGTCAACTAGGTGGCTTGACTTCGTCATACGCGAGACGAAGACCGTACTGGTTACCCGATTCGCTCAACAGATTGGCGAGCAGATAGTCAGTAGCTGACCAACTCGCGGTGTTGCCAGATACTGAAAAGAGCTCATCGTAAGGACGGATATTTCCGTTTTCCTCGAATACATCGCGATATCTGGTTCGAAGATCTTCTGGGAAGTCTTGAAATGCCGCCAGAGAAAAGTAGCTGAGGCGCTGGAAATTTGGACGATTCACGTAAGCTTCGGCTGCGGGGTCCGGTTTGGGGCCGATCACCGATTCCTTCATTGGCTCTCCGCCAGCGGAAATAGTGTCGAAGAGCAAATCAGTGCCGGGGAGAACATGACCTCCGAGCCACGTTACAGCGTTGTAGGCGTTTGCCTTTTGTTCGTACACAGCCAGGTCGCGGGCGGCATCGTCGTCGTAGCGGTCCTGCATCGACATTTCGATGCCCTTGTCGGTCAACGCCAAGAGTTGCCCGGCGTTGGCGAGATGCTGGTTCGAATTCGGAGCATCCGGGTTCTCTCCGAATCGGATCTGGGCCGAGACGGACTCTTGCAGGGCGTGGGATTGGAAGTGTGTCCCAGCTTCCTCATCCGTACTCAACGCGGCGAAGACGTTGGCGGATCCACGGTAGCTTCGGGAACCCTCGGGGTCCGTCCACCCCTCAATGTCGAAGCCGGGCCGATCAGGTACTTCGACGTTCACGAGGCTCGGGATGTACGGGGTCATACTGTGGGAAATGGTGCGCACCAGTTCGGGGTTCACCTCGCCGATGGATTGATGGTCCGTACCGGGGATGCTCGACATCTGCTGCCACGCAGCATCTGTGCTCATCGCCGCCGCGACCGCCGACATGATCTGTCCAGTCCGGGTCGCCTCTGCAACATCGACGGGATCGTTCGGATCCCCTACAGCGCCTTCGAGTTCGTCGAAGTGGAACATCGGCTGCACCGTGGATTCGTCCGACCACGAGTGGGTCAGGACATCTCGTATGAATTCAGATCCGTTTGGATCCGTGACTGCCTGCTCGATGGCAACTCGATCGTCGGAGACGGCTGCGAATATCGGGTCGAGGTACGGATCGCTCGGGGTGTGGCCGTCGACCTCGAAGATGGTCATGTTGGCTTGGGGATCCTGATCGTGTGTGACTTGTGCATCGAGATACTCGCGACCGGCAGCGAGGAGCTGCTTGTCGAGTTCGCTGCCGTTGCGGTACTCGCCGTCCCCTGCGGAGACGATCGATGCGATTGCATGCGCATCCGGAACACCGTGGAGCGTGGTCTGACGCAGGGCAGTTCCTCCCATCGACTCGACACCGTGGACCACGCGGTCTTCACGCGACAACGAGTCGCGGATGCCCTCGGGGAGGAGGTCGAAGCCGCCCTGCGCGGGGACGTCGGGGTCTCCGCTGGTCGCGACGGTGACGGTGTCGGTCGAGATGATCTGCAGCGAGTTGGCTAGACCTGCCCGTGCTTCTTCCGGGAGGGACGACATCAATTGTTCCAGCTCGCGTGGGCTGAGTGTGTCGAGTGAGCGGGCGACGGTGCTGAGATATTCCATCTGTGAGGCCGGAATCGAGGCAGGTTCGCCGGCGCGTAGGTCGGCGAGTTGCTCAGGCGTGAGAGTTCCCGATTCGACGATGCGGTGCAGGGTCTCGGCGTCAGCGGTTCCGGCCGCAAGGGAGGCGGCATCGGCCGTGGCCTGAGTGTCGCCGAGCGCGGCTGCGGAAGTGAAGGCGATCCGCAGGCTGGTGCGGGCCTCTTCCAGGCTGCGCGTCAAATCGAGGTCTGCCTGTTCGGCGAGCGTGGCATAGCGCTGCAGGGTGGTTTGCAGCCCTACCCGGAACGTCTCGCGGTCTGCGTCGTCCTCGGCGTGGGGGTGGATCACCTCGAGGTTCTCGGTGATGGTGAAGCAGTTCTCCTGGGCGGTGGCGAGAGCGTCGCGTGCAACGTCGAGGTTGCCTTTGATCGCGTGGTACCCCGTGGTGATGGTTCCGGCTACGCGCTCGAGCGTGTCGACGATGGTGCGTGCGGTGGCGCGGTCGTTCTGGGCGCGCTCGAAGGCCGCTTCGGCGGCCACACCTTCCCAGTACTGGCCGTCGACCTTCTCGACGGAGGCGGCGTACGTGTCGAAGAGTGCTTCGATACTCGTCCCGAAGCTCAACCACCCGTCACGCCAGGTGAGCAGTGATCCGGGCGTCCAGTTCTCGACCTGGGTTCGGGTCGGCGTCATGTGTCGCTGCCCGTGGTCCAGGCACCGGTGGCCGACAGATAAGTTGCGGCAAGCTGTTCGGCCAGGCTGTCGTCGGCCTTCCTGTACTGGACCACGACTTGACGCATCACGTCGGCGGTTTCCTCGAACCGTTCGGTGACGGCAGCAACCAACGCTGTGTCGAGTAGGTCGGTGGAGATACTGATGACGGCCCGAAGCGACGACAGGCTCGTTGCGGGAGCGTCGATCCAGGGCTCGTGCGGTACGACTTTCAATGTTTCGGCGCTTCGCGCGAGTTGGTCGAGCCGGCCCGACAGGTGCGAGAGTCGATCAAGATCAACTCTCAAGGCATCATTCGGCATGTGTCCCCCCCCCTTGACAGCGATGGAGACTAGCAGAGCCGACCGTCGCGTCGGTTCGGCGCCAGGGCGGACGGCAGCCAACCGGAACGTGCAGTGACTACTCTCGAAGGATGGCGGCGATTCCGGATTCACCAGTAGACACGAACACGGCGGTACGCGGGCTCGAGAGCACCTTCGTCGACGAGCTCGGCGTCCTCACTGTGGTGTGGCAGGGCGCCGAGGTCCCGGACCCGACACTGCTCGTGCTCAACGAGCAGCTCGCGATGTCGCTGGGTTCGGATGCCGCCACGCTGCGCAGCGACGACGGGATCGCGGTCCTGTCCGGGGCGGCGGCGCCTGCCGAATCGCAGCCGGTCGCGATGGCGTATGCGGGCCACCAGTTCGGCGGGTACGCCCCGCTCCTCGGGGACGGCAGAGCGCTGCTGCTCGGCGAACTCGTGGACACCGACGGTCGACGGGTCGACCTGCATCTCAAGGGCTCGGGGCCCACTCCGTTCTCCCGGGGCGGCGACGGATTCGCGGTGGTCGGCCCGATGCTGCGCGAATACCTGGTGAGCGAGGCTATGAATGCCCTCGACATCCCCACCACCCGCGCGCTGTCGGTGGTGGCGACGGGCCGTCCCGTGCACCGTAACGGCGTCGAGCCCGGTGCCGTGCTCGCGCGCGTCGCAGCGAGTCACCTCCGGGTAGGGACCTTCGAACTCGCGGTCCGTCAGGGTGAGATCCTGCGTACGCTCGCCGACTACGCGATCGCCCGCCACTACCCGGAGCTCGCCGAACTACCTGCGGAAGGTGAAGGGAACCGCTACCCGGCGTTCCTCGGGGCGGTGGTCGAAGTGCAGGCTTCCTTGGTCGCGCGATGGATGCTCACCGGTTTCGTGCACGGGGTGATGAACACCGACAACACGACGATCTCGGGGGAGACCATCGACTACGGTCCGTGCGCCTTCCTGGACTCCTACGACCCGGCCGCGGTATTCAGCTCCATCGACCAGAACGGCCGCTACGCGTTCGGCAACCAGCCCACCGTCCTGAAATGGAATCTGGCGCGTTTCGCCGAAGCGCTTCTACCACTGATCGATTCCGATCCGAACGCTGCGATCCCTGCAGCGACCGCGGTCCTCGGCACCTTCGATGAACACTACGAGAACCACTACTCACGCGGAATCGCGGCCAAGCTGGGCCTGAACGTCGAGGACGTCGATCGAGCGTTGGTCGACGATCTGCTGACGCTGATGACCGAACACTCAGCCGATTGGACAGGCACCTTCCGGGCCCTGGCGGACGAACTCCGTGGAAACACGACGCCACTCGACCGACTCGTCCCGCGCGAGCACATCGGTCCGTGGCTGACACGGTGGCGCGGTGCACTCGAGGGGCACGAGCACGACACGGCGGACTCGATGGACCGCGTCAACCCGCTCTACATCCCGCGCAATCACCGGGTCGACGAGGCTTTACGCGCCGCGACGGCCGGTGATCTCGCTCCGTTCGAGAAGCTGTTGGAGGTCGTGACGCATCCGTTCGAGCGTCGCGATGAGTGGACCGAGTACACCACCCCTGCACCGCGGGAGTTCAGCGACACCTTCCGGACATTCTGCGGCACATGACAGGTCAGCCCTGAACGAGTCGTGTGCGACCCGCGGCGTGTCCTTGCCAGTACTCCTCACGAATGTGCCGCTTGTACAGCTTGCCGTTCGGGTCGCGGGGGAGTGCGTCCACAAAATCAATGCTGCGTGGGCACTTGTAGGTGGCGAGTTCGCGGTGGCAGTAGGTCTGAAGTTCTTCCGCGAGCGCGGCGGTCGCGGCATCGGGGTCGACCAATTGCACGACCGCCTTCACCGCTTCGCCCATCTCCTCGTCGGGAACGCCGATGACAGCGACGTCGAGCACTGCGGGATGACCGATGAGAACGTCCTCGGTCTCCTGCGGGTAGATGTTCACCCCACCGGAGATGATCATCAGGGCTTGCCGGTCGGTGAGATAGAGATATCCTTCGTCGTCGACGTATCCCATGTCGCCGAGCGTGCGCCACCCATTCGGATGAGTGACGCCAGCGGTCTTCTCGGGGTCGTTGTGGTATTCGAAAGGGCGGCCGCCGTCGAAGTACACGACACCGACGTCACCGGCGGGCAATTCCTCCCCGTTCTCGCCGACGATGTGGCATGCCTGCATGGGTTTGCCGACGGAGCCGGGGTGTGCGAGCCACTCCGGGGACGAGATCTGCGTGGCTCCGACATCCTCGGTGCCCGAATAGTATTCGTGGATGATCGGGCCCATCCATTCGATCATCCGGTACTTCACCGACACTGGACACGGCGCTGCACCGTGTGTGACTTCCTCGAGCGACGACAGATCGTATACCGCTCGTTCCTCGTCGGACAGTTTGAGCATCCGCACGAACATCGTCGGCACGAACTGCGCATAGGTGACGCGGTGCCGTTCGATGAGTTCGAGACACCGGACCGGATCGAAACGTTCCATCACGACGACGGCGGCGCCGAGACGCTGCGCCGACATGCAGAACACCAGCGGGGAACCGTGGTACAGCGGTGCCGGTGAAAGGTACACGCTTCCCGCGGTGATTCCTCGCGCTGCGATGCCCTTGGCGACCTGTACGGGCGGCGAGGTGGGATCACCGAACGGCGTGGCCGGTAGTGGTTTGCGAACGCCCTTGGGGCGTCCGGTGGTTCCGGACGAATACAACATCTCGCGGCCTTCGATGCACTCGTCGAGCGGCATCGGATCGTTGCTGTCGAGGATCGATACGTAGTCGTCGAAGCCGGGCAGTGCGCCGTCGCTACACACGCGGACGCCGATGTTCGCCAGATCGAGACCGCCGATGACGTCGGACATCGACGCGGTCGTGATCAGGGCAGCCGAGCCGGAATCATCGAGGATGTACTGCACCTCGGCGGGTCGCAGGTGTCGATTGATCGCTGTGTAGTACAGGCCCGAGCGTTGGGCTGCCCACGCGACTTCGAGAAAGGCCCGAGAATTCTCCATGAGGATGGCGATGTGGTCGCCGGTGGTGAGGCCTTGCGCGCGCAGGTACGTCGCGAACCGTGCGGATCGATCGTCCAGTTCTCGGTAGGTGATCACGCCTCCATCGCCCATGATGATCGCGGGCGCATCGGGTGTGCGCAGTGCGTGGGAGGTGGGAGTCAGTGCGAGCTCCATCGGTTCGGCAGCGGCTGCTGTCATGGGGGCCTCTCCTGGTTCGACATGCGCTAGAGAATGATATTCTTGTATATGAGAGTATCGTTTCGGCAATGCCCGGGCCACCCCGAGTTTTCTGTTCGAGCCGAACCCATGCTCCCGCAAGCACTCCAATGAAGGAGTCCAGATGTTGAACCTTTCGTGTCGCCGATCGCGAATTCGACGACCAATGCTGCTGGTAGTGCTTGTCGCGTCGATGGTCATGGTGGGAGCCTGCGGGAACGGCGGTGCAGTGCGCACCGATGAGGCAGAGGTCGGCGACCCGATCCAGGGTGGGACGGTCAGCGTCGTGCAGGGCGGTGAGCCGCGTTCGCTCGATCCGGCGACTCTCGTCAACGCCTGGGTATCGAACAGTCTCATCGGCAACGCGCTGTACGGAACGCTACTGGTCAACGACCCCGAGACACTCGAGATCACGCCCGTCCTCGCAGAATCATTCGACACCGCAGACGGGGGTGCGACCTTCGAGCTGAAGTTGCGCGAGGGGCTCCTCTTCACCGACGGAACCGCGTACGACGCCGAAGCCGTCCGGTACAACTGGGAACGCATGCGTGATCAGAACTCCGGATCACCGTCGTTGATCCAGGCATCGCAGATCGCAGCTCTCGAAGTGACCGATCCACTGACGCTGCGGGTGACACTCGCATCACCCAACCCGCACTATGCGCAGGCCGTGGTGTGGGGCGGCTTGAACTGGGTCGCTTCTCCCACCGCGCTCGGGGCGGGACGTCAGGCATTCGACGAACATCCCGTCGGGGCCGGCCCGTACACGATGACGCAATGGCGGCGACAGGACCGCATCGTCCTCGAACGCAACCCCGGATACGAGCCGGCGCCCTACCTGGACGGAATCGAACTCGTTCACAACGGCGACACGAATCAACGTGTCAATGCCGTGATCTCGGGCGATGCGGGTCTTGCTATCGAAGCGAGCTGGGCTTCTCTCGGGCGCGCAGAAGATGCCGGTCTCCGCGTCATCGTCGAACCCACGGGCGGCGGGCAGTTTCTGGCGTTGAACACCCGCCGGGCGCCGTTCGACGACGAACGCGCTCGGCGAGCACTCGCGCTCGCTATCGACATCGACGCACTGAACGAGGTGGTCTTTGCAGGCCGCGCCGAACTTCCGCGCACCTTGTTCGACGAGAACTCACCGTTCTATGCGGACATCCCGATCTCGACGCACGATCCGGACGCGGCGCGAAAGTTGTTCGACGAACTCGCAGCCGAGGGCAAGCCCGTGTCGTTCACCTTCCTGGCCTACACCTCGGTCGAGAACAAGGCCGTCGCGGAAGCGGTCCAAGCGCAGTTGAGCGCATTCGACGGGGTCGAGGTTCAGGTCGAAGTCCTGGACTTCACCTCCGCGCTGCCGCGGCTCAACACCTACGATTTCGATGTGGCAATCACGTCGGCAACGATCCTCGACCCCGATACGGCACTGTGGGGCAATTTCCATGGCGACTCGACCGGGAACTTCAGCGGCATCAACGACCCCGAGCTCAACGCCGCCATCGACGAAGGCCGGACGGCGGCCGAACTCGAGGATCGTGCCGCAGCCTACGAAACAGCCCAGCAGCGAATCGTCGACCTCAACCCTGCCGTGTGGTACATCCGTACAGCGCCGGCCGCTGTCCTCGGCGAGGGAGTCCACGGCGTGCAGATGTATGGGATGGGATCGATCCGACCTGAGCTGTTGTGGACGACAGGATAGAGTCCGGAGCCGCTGAGCAGACGTGCACACAGCTCGTCGACCTCGTGTCGCCGTACAACTGACCGGTGGTGCCCGATCTCAGTCCCGCGAGTAATCGTGCGTGGCCGTGGGCTCCTCGGGCGACGACGACACCGCGAGACCCTGGGCGGCCGCGGCGGTGCGGACCGCGTCGATCACCAACTGCAGCGGCCGTCGTTGTGCGTCGGCGCCGCGATGGGCGATGGAGATCGTGCGCATCAGCGGGTCGGTCAGCGCGACCACTTCTATCCCCGGTGGAGGCAAGGTCAGCCCGAGGTCGGAGACGAGGGTGACGCCCAGGCCCGCAGCGACCATCGCGAGTGCCGTCGCCTGCTCGCCGACCTCGTGGTTGATCCTGGGCTCGAACCCGGAGCGTTGACACGCCATGCGCACCGCTCGGCCGAAATGGGAGGTGGGTCCGGCCAGCACCCACGGGTACTCGGCGAGATCCGCCAACGTCATGGTCTCGGCCGGTGCCGTCCCGGGAGGCATGACCGCGTGTAGTCGCTCTACCGCGATGACCACCCTGGTCAATGCGGGATCCCACGGCATCGGATAGTTGGAGTAGTCGATCACGAACGAGAAATCCAACGTGCCGACCTGGACGGCACCCGCGGTGTCCTCCGGCGCGAGCTCCTTCGTGCGGACCTCGATGCCAGGATGCTCGATCGCGAGCAAGGTCAGTGCCTTCGGGAGCAGACTCGACGCGACCGACGCCCACACGCCACCGACCAATCGTGCGGTGACTCCGTCCTGGGTGCGTTCGAGAGCGGTCGTGGCGCGTTCCACCGAGCGGAGGATCTCCTCGGCGTGTTCGGCGAGGACGAGACCGGCCTCGGTGAGCTGCACCCGGCGGCCATGTCGCACGAAAAGAGTTGCGCCGACGTCTCGTTCGAGTAACGCGAGCTGTTGGGAGACGGCCGAGGTGGTGTAATGCAATGCCGCGGCAGCAGCGGTCACGGTGCCTCGGCGATGTAACTCCCGAAGCATCCGTAACCGACGCAGGGACAGCTCCATACCGCCAGGGTAAGGGCTGTGTAGGAACCGTGAACGCAATCATTCATGTTTCGTAACTGGACGCGGGGTCGTGGATGAATGCACGCTGGCGTTGTCAGCCGATTACTCGTGGCGACGAAAATTTACTGCGGATGATTGGGGTGGCTCACTATGACCTCGACGATGGAGCGTGCGTTCGGGCAAGGACCGGACAACAGGGAGCAAGGTCCCCGTGAGCCCCTCTTGCGTATGACCTGGACAGACCCGATCACCGGAGCACACGGCTATCTCGTCGTGCACACATCCGTGTCCGGGCTTTCCACCGGCGGCACCCGGATGAGGGCGGGTTGCACGGTGTCGGAGGTCGAGGATCTGGCCCGCGGGATGGCGGCGAAGACCGCAGTGTTCGACCTGCCGGTCGGCGGTGCGAAGGGTGGCATCGACTTCGACCCGAAGGATCCCCGTGCGGTCGGTGTCCTGGAGCGGTTCTGCCACGCGATGCGTCCGTGGCTGGACACACATTGGGTCACCGCGGAGGACCTGGGAGTGCCTCAGCATCTGATCGACGATGTCTTCGCGCGGCTCGGACTTCAGCAGTCCTACCACGCGGCGATCGGGCGCTCCCAGGATCCGGAACGGACGCTGCAGCGCGTCCGGACAGCGCTGAACGCGCCGGTGACCGGCGGTTTCCTGCTCGGAGATGTGGTCGGTGGGTACGGAGTCGCGCAGGCCTGCATCGGCACCATGCACGCGCACGAATGGGCGCTTGCCGACACGACCGTCGCGATCCAGGGCATCGGCACCATGGGAGGTGGTGCCGCGTGGTATCTGCATGAGGCCGGCGTTCGCGTGATCGCTGTCGCCGATGCCGCAGGCACGCTGTACTGTGCCGCCGGACTCGACATTCCGGCTCTGCTCGAACTGCGTGACGCCTACGGGGAGATCGATCGCACGCGGGTCCCGGCGCACGTTCAACAGTTGCCGCGCGCGGCCGTGGTCGGTGTCGCGGCCGACATCTTCGTCCCCGCCGCGATCTCGTATGCGATCACGACGGACAACGTCGACCAGGTCGCCGCGAAGGTCGTGGTCGAGGCCGCGAATGCTGCGACGACCCCGGAGGCCGAGGCGGCTCTGATCGGGCGAGGTATTCCGGTGGTACCGGATTTCGTTGCCAATGCCGGGGCTGTCGCCTGGGCGTGGTGGGTGCTGCTCGGTCAGGTCGGCGACGACCCTGAGGATTCGTTCCTGCGGTTGCGTACCGAGATGTTGGCCAAGGTCGCGCTGCTGGTCGAGCGTTGGTTGCTCGATCGGGTGCCGCCGCGACAGACCGCGGACGAGTTGGTCGCTGCTCACCACGGTGCGTCGGCGGTGGTGGATCCCGGTGTGGTGCCTGTGCTGGTGATCCCGTAAACGTTCCACCCGGCGTGCGGGTTTCGTCACGAACACGACCCACGGAAACCCGCACGACAGGTGGAAAGTTACTGTCACACTCGAGTGACTGTCATTTCTGATCAGGAGCTCCGAGTGCACACGAGCATCGCGTTGGCACCAGCTTGGAACTCGTAATCGACGCTGAGAATGTCAGTGGTGATGCCGTCGTCGGCGAGACACTGTCGCAGGGCGTCGAGATGCGGATACTCGGTCGTATCCATAGTGACGAGCGGGAAGATGCGTACCTCGGTCGCTGCGACCCTCATGAGTTCACGCACAGCGTTGTGATGGAACGACCGATCGAACCGATCCGCGTAGCTGATCAGCAGGTGAGAGCTGAGCACCAAATCGAAAGCGTCGTCGCCGAAAGGCAATTTGGGGAGCGCGCCTGCGATGTAGCGCTCGGGATGGAAGAGGTGGTGGTCTGAGAACCGACGGCCGGCTTCGTTACGTGAGAAGGCATGATCGTCCGGATCCGAAAAGAATGTCCACACATAATCGTCCGCGTGGCTGCGGCAGTACCGGTTGCCCCGATCGGATTCCCGCTGAGCCATGGCTGCCAGCTCTATGGTCGTGCACCGCCCATAGACCGGATCACAGGCGGTGACGTCGCCGCCGGCTGCGCACACTTCGGCTGTGAAACTTGCAGTACCGCCCGGACAGTCGAGGATCCGGCGACGCAGGTCGTCGTCGGTGAGGGCGAACATCGCTCGGTACTCCGCCAGTGACCGTGAACTGACGAGGATGTCGCCGATAGCGGTGGGTGGATCGGATTCTGTCGGCATCGAAAGCTCCATAGATTCGGGAGCCGCCTCCACTGACGTCGCTTGTCTCTCAGGGCCGAGCCGCCAGCGGAAGGCGACTCGGGACACGCGCAATGGTCACGACCGCCGGAGCGGCCGCCACCATGCACGTGTAGTGGACAACATGCGGACACCGTAGCCGACGCGGCTTTCGATTGCCGAGCCGGAACTGAGAAGGGGCATGTCCGTCACCACGACGACGTGGCTGCGCGGCGTTGTTGGCGGCGACCGCCCTTTCCGTCGTGGTGACGGCGTCCGGGGATTCGATTCGCCCGCCGGCGCAATGCCAGTTCGTGTTGAAGGCGTTCGGCCGACAACTTCCCCGGTCCGTGAATGCGAGTACCGTCCTCTCGCTCGATAACTCCAGCCATGGATCTGCCCTCTTTCGTCGATTGCAGGCGAACGACACAGTATTGCGGATCCGGCACCGCTGCGTCATGCCGATTTCGGTGCTCGGACACTGTCAGGTGAGATTTTTGCTGAGTGCCGCCGGGGGAGTCCGAGTGTGGTGTTGGAGATCGACACGCCGCGCTCCGCACGCTTCGCAGAGGACGTAGAGCACTCGACCCATCGAAGTCGCGTGGCTCGACTCGACCGCCCACCCGTGTTCGTGGGTGGTGCCCTGCGTGCCGGCGGGTGTGGGGTTTTCGTAGGTTTCCCGTGTGATCATGCCACCCACCATGATGTAATGCCGTTATGCACCTCAACCCTTACGGCGAGTATGCAGTCGTCCTCGCCGCGTCACTGGCCAATGACTGGCCCGCCACACGAACCGAGATCGAGACGCGAACCCGGGACGTCGGGATGACGATGGAATTCGACGAGGCGTCGGACGACCATGCACTCACCCGGACGGTCATCGACGAGTGGTTGACGGTTGTCGACGCGTCCGACCCGCAGGAACGCGCACGCCTGCTCAACGCACAGATGGCCACCGCGTCGGCATATCCACGGCTGACCGATCACGACGGCGAGGGCTGGCATCTGCACTACCGCGCCGAAGAGAAATCGCTACCCGACGTGCTCCGGTCCATCATCAGCGTCGGCACGGCGCTGCACCTCACCACCCGCGGAATGCACCGTCTCGGACGTTGCGCCGCAGGGCAGGTCCCAGGGGATCCGTGCTCGGCCGTCGTCGTCGACATCACCCGCAACGGTCGTCAGCGGTACTGCTCTGTGCGTTGCGCGAACCGCGATGCCGTCCGTCGACACCGGGCGAAGACCAAACACGGTCGCTGAGCGGAGGCGGGGTCATGGGCGAGTCGACTCGGCGAGTGCGGCGAGCCGGTCCACCGAAGCTGCAAGCTTGTCCGATGTGGTGGCACGTGCGCGCTCGAGCCGCGACTCGTCGGTCAATTCGGTCCAGTCGTAGGTGTGCGTGACGCGGACGTGGTCCGCGTCGACCGGGTCGAGCTCCCAGCGCCACAGATGTCCGGGCGGGCGCCCGCCCTGCGGCGACGGCCGCCAGGCGATGAGACGACCTTCCTCGTATTCCACGATGTGATTGTCCCGGAACTTGCCGTTGCTGAGGACCATGGTGAACACGTCGCCGACCGCCTGCACCCGTTGGCCGGGTGCTGCCTCGGCGAGGTTGTCGTTGCCGTCCCAGCGTGGTTGCTGGGTCGGGTCGGCGATCAGTTCGAATACAACTTCGAGCCGGGCCGCGATGACTCGGCCGGCGCTGACGACGGTGGCGATGTCGTTCTCCTCGGTCATGGCCCGATCCAACCACAGTCGCCTCACCCCGTTCTTACTTTGGAGTAAGGTAGTGGCATGGAATCTGCCCTGACATCGACGTATCGAAGCTGGTTGAAGCTGCCGCGCAACGCGTTGGGATCCGCGCTCTTCTCGGTGGGCATGTGCGTGCGCGTACCTTTCTTCGCGACGGTGCTGCCCCGCGTCACCGAGCTCGAACCGGGCCGCTGTGAGGTGCGAGCCCCGAAATGGTGGGGCGTCCACAACCATCTCGGCACCTTCCATGCAATCGCTGCGTGCAACCTTGCCGAAGCAGCCATGGGGATGCTCGCCGAGGCGACAGTGCCCTCGACGCATCGATGGATCCCGAAAGCCATGTCCACCCAGTACCTTGCCAAGGCAGAATCCGGTCTTCGCGCGGTGGCCGAACTCGGCTCGCTCCCGGACTTCGCATCAGTTCCCGAAGGTCTGGAACTGGTTGTCCCGGTGCGTGTCTACGACATTGCCGGAGCCGAGGTCGTGCACGCGGACATCACGATCTGGGTGACGCCGCGCTAGCGCACCCGGTACGACGCCTACTTCCCCATCATGGTGAATCAGTTGGAGTCCTTGACCTCGAGTGGGCTCGAGGTTGCACCGTGGAGTTGTGGTCCAATACCGACAACGAGGAGCAACAACGATGCGCCAAGTACTGCCCGACCTGTGGGAAACACAACAAGACAATCCGTTTCCCGGCCTGACCACCCATGCCTACCTGTGGACCGGAACCACCAACGTGCTGTTCTACTCGGTCGCCGGCGAGTCGGACTTCGCCGAATTGGAACGACGAGGCGGATTCACTGATCAGTATTTGTCCCATCAGGATGAAGCGGGCCCGATGCTCGGAAGGATCGCCGAGCGGTTCGGTGCGAAGTTGCACGCACCCGCTGCCGAATCCGACGCGATCGGCAGACACGCACCCATCGCCGTCCCGCTGGGGAACCGGCCCACCGATCACAATGGAGTGGAGGTGATTCCGACACCCGGGCACACCATCGGCAGTGTCTGCTATCTGGTTCCGGGCGCGGGCGGATCCCGCTACCTGTTCACCGGCGACACATTGTTCGTCGGCGCGTCAGGAGAGTGGACGGCAGGCTACATCGAAAGCTTCAGCGACTCCCGTACTCTCGCCGACAGTCTGCGGCTGCTGGGCACGCTGACGCCGGATGTGGTGATCTCCAGTGCCTTCCCCAGTGAGTCGGCGGTACACAGGATCGATCCACAGGAATGGCGATCTCATATCGAGCAGGCCCTGGCCGGACTGTCTGGTGCCGTGAGGCGCTGAGGTCGTCAAACCGGGTTGAGCATCGTAGCTGCTGTGGCGAGGTCGGTTTCTGTCCGGGTGGTCAGGGCGTAGAGGGCATATCCGATGGGGGAGGCGCCCCACAGATGTTTGGCCTGGGCCGCGAGCCCGGGGTAGATGTGCCCTCCGGCAGCAGCGTAGGCGGTGATGGTGGCGTGCAACATCTCTTCGCCGGCGGCACCGTATTGGGCGGACAGGTCGCGCGCCGGGTCGTCTACGCGGGCGGTGGTCCAGTCCAGGACCCCGGTGATCGCACCGTTCTCGTCGAGCAGGACATGCGCGGGGTAGATCTCACCGTGTGTCATGACAGTTTCTTCGGGCCAGCAGCTGTCGTCCTCGAGCCAGGTCTGCCACGCCCGGTTCAGGGCAGGTGCGACGGTGAAAGCCTCACTCACCCGCTCGATGTCGTCGCGCCATGACCGGCGTACCTGGGCGGGGCTGCGTACCTCGACGCCCGCGGCCTCGGCCTGCTGCGCGCCGAGGGAGTGCAGGCGGGCCAATAGGCGTCCCAGACGCTGGGCGTAGTCCGGGCTGGCAGGGTCGATGTGCCAGACGGGTTCTCCGGCGTCGGTGAGGGTCAATCCGGGCGCGCCGGGTAGGGCATGATAAGCGATCAGCTCAGGGGCGCGGATCTGCCAGTGTGGGACGGCGATACCGTCCTCGGCCAGGATGGGGGAGACCAGGTCGAGGATGCGCATTTCGGTGGCCATGCCCGCAGAGACGTCGTCGCGGCGTGGTACGCGAAGTACCCAGCGTTGCCCCGTCTCGTCGGAGGCCATGACGACGCGGTAGTCCAGTCCGGCTTCGTTCACGGTGGCATCCTCCGCGGACAGGTGCACGCCGCGCGCGGCGGCGAGCGAGATGGCGTCGAAGGCGTCGAAGGAGGTCATGACACCCACGATTTCACCTGGGTGCAGGCCGGGTCCAACGAGTTTCACCCGAATGCGGCAGCGACCGCTTCTTCTGCTCGTGCCCGCTCTCTCGGTACCAACCCGATTCGAGTGCGACGATCGAGTACGTCGTCGACGTCGAGTGCGCCTTCGTGACTCACCGCGAACTCCACTTCCGCTCGGGTGATGTCGATTCCGGGTGCAACCCGCTCCAAACGCGAAGGATCGGCGGCCAGCAGGGACGCTTCGGCCCCGTAGCGCTGCACCAAAGCTTGCGGCGCCGTCAGCATGCCGAGCACAGCGGAGTTCGCAGCGCCGACCACCGGCAGGTGCCGGGTGCGGCATGGCCGCGCACTCAGCCCGGCCACTTCGATTGCCGCGTCGACGGCGTCCTCGGCCATCTTCCGGTAGGTGGTGAGTTTGCCGCCGACGATGCCGATCGGCCCGCCCTCCGTCCTGATCACCGCGTGTTTGCGCGACAGGTCGGCTGTCGAACCTTCGGCGTCGGATGCGGTGGTGTCGAGCAGTGGGCGTAATCCGGCGAAGGAACCCAGGACGTCGTCGCGGGTCAGTGGTGTCGCGAGTGCCGTGTTGACGGTGTCGAGCAGGAAATCGATCTCACCGTCGGTGGTCTGGGGCACGTCCGGCAGCTCACCCGGCGCTTCCTCGTCGGTCAACCCGAGGTAGACGCGGCCGAGTTGGGCCGGTAGGGCGAACACGAACCGGTTGCGCTCGCCCGGGATCGGCACTGTGAGTGCGGCGGTCGGGTTCCCGAGTGCTGCGGCATCGAGCACGAGGTGGGTACCGCGGCTGGGTCGCAGCCTGATGGTGGGGTCGACACGACCGGCCCACACCCCGGCGGCATTCACGACGGCGCGGGCCCGGATATGCAGGTCCGTGCCGGTGAGGGTGTCGTGGAGGGTGGCGCCGTCGCCGGTGACGTGGCGGGCTTCGGCACGGGTGAGGATCCGCGCCCCGTACGCGGCGGCAGTGCGGGCGAGAGCGACGACAAACCGGGCGTCGTCGACGAGCTGACCGTCGTAGGCGAGGAGGCCACCGCGTAGCCCGGCCCTTCGAACGGCCGGGGCGAGCGCTGCGGTCTGCGTCGCGTCGAGGCGCCGGGATCGCGGAAGAACGGTGGCCGGTGTTCCTGCGGTGGCGCGCAGCGCGTCTCCGGCGAGGAAGCCGGTGCGGACCAGCGCGGCTTCGGCGGCACCCACGGACGGCAGGAGCGGCACGAGTTGAGGAAGAGGTCGGACGAGATGAGGCGCGGTACGCATCATGATGATGTTGCGCTCGACGGCGCTCTCTCGGGCAATGCCGACGTTGCCCGAGGCGAGGTAACGCAATCCGCCGTGTACGAGTTTCGAGCTCCAGCGGCTGGTGCCGAACGCGAGGTCGTGGCGTTCGGCGAGCACGACGCTCAATCCTCGGCTGGCGGCATCGAGAGCGACACCCGCGCCGGTGACGCCACCGCCGATGACGAGGACGTCGACGGTGGCATGCTCGCCGAGTTCCTCGACCTCGCGGGTGCGGCGGGTGGCGTTCAGGGCGCTCGACCCGGCGGGGGTCATCATCGGTGCCTTTCGGTTGGGGCGAGGTAGGAGTCGATGGCATGGCCGAGCTCGTCGAGTAGTGCTCGGTGGTCGACGATTTCGCTGATCATGCGGACGGATTGCACTGTCGATTGTGCGGTGAGCAGGATGAACGCTGCGAGCGTGTGTGGGTCACCGGCACGGATGGAGCCATCGCACTGGCCCTGTTCGATCGCAGTGACGAGGACATCGAGGATGACGCGTTGACTGGTGCCGAGCCGGTCGACGATGTACGTGATGAACACTTCCGGGTCGGTGCGCAGCACCTTTTCGAAGATCGGGTGAGTGCCGATGTCGTAGGCGGCGGCAATGACCGCCGACACCAGAAGTGGGCGGGTGGGCCCGATACCGCGTGTGTCGGGAAGCGCGGCACGGATCTCCCTGGTGAGCAGGTCGGCGAGGACCGAGTCCGTATCCGGCCATCGACGGTAGACGGTGGGTCGGCTGACGCCGGCACGCCGAGCGATCTCGGCGAGGGTGGTGCGTCGTAATCCGAAGTCGAGCAGGCAGGAGCGGGCAGCGTCGAGAATCTTGTCTTCGATGCTGTCGCTGGGGCGTTCCGAATCGGGCGACAGCGGGTGCTGCGGGGAGATCGCCTCACCGAATGTGTCGTTACGAACTGGCGTCATGTGTAACACTGTAACGCATGACTGAGAGCTTCACGCCCCATCGACCCGATCAGCTTGCTCCGGACATGGAGTGGGATGCGTGGGGGACAGCCGAACATCGAACCGAACTGGCCCCCGAAGTGCACACCCTGCTCGAGCAGGCACTCGGAGTCCACCGCAAGCGGGTCCCGCTCGCCGAATCCGCCGTCCGACTCACCCCGACCAGGCTCGCCCCGGAGTGTCGAGCCGACCTCGTTCGCCTCCTCGGTGCCGAGCACGTCCTCGACGACGACGCCACGCGCCTCCGTCACGCCGGTGGCAAGAGCACTCTGGACCTGCTGCATCGGCAGGAATCCGATCCGCAGACGGCACCTGACGCGGTGGTTCTCCCTGCCGATCACGGTGAGGTCCTGAGCCTCCTCGAATACTGTGCGGGACAGTCGATCGCGGTTGTCCCATTCGGCGGAGGTACCAGTGTCGTCGGGGGAGTCGATCCCGATTCCGGCCGCTTGTCCGCAGTGATCGTTGTGGATCTGCGCCGATTGAACGCCCTCACCGATCTCGACCCCGTCTCACGCATCGCGACCGTGCAGGCCGGTGCCACCGGGCCTCAGGCCGAAGAGCTGCTCGGTACCCACGGTTTCTCACTCGGTCACTACCCTCAGAGTTTCCGCCACGCAACCATCGGCGGGTTCGCGGCCACCCGGTCCTCCGGCCAGGCCTCTGCTGGATACGGGAGATTCGACGACATGGTCGAACACATGACGGTTGCCACGCCACGCGGCACCATTCGGGTCGGCCACCCGCCGGCCTCCGCAGCCGGCCCGGATCTGCGACAACTCTTCCTCGGTTCAGAGGGGACCTTCGGAATCATCACGGAGGTCGGTGTGCGCGTCCATCCCATCCCCGCCGTGGTCGAGCACCGGGCATGGAGCTTCCCTGATTTCACCACCGGCGCGGACGCACTTCGCACTCTCGTCCAGAGCGGCCTGCCGCCGACCGTGCTCCGGCTCTCGGACGAAGCCGAGACCGGCCTCAACCTCGCCCTGCACAAGGATATCGGGCGTACATCTCCCGGCGGATGTCTTGCGGTGACCACTATCGAGGGCGACGAGCGTTACGTGCGCGACCGTGCGGCAGCAGTGCAGGAGATCCTCAGTGCAGCAGGAGGCATCGACCTCGGAGCGGAACCCGCCCGCCAATGGGAGCACGGACGATTCGGCGCACCACATCTGCGGGATGCGCTGCTACAAGCGGGCGCCCTCGCGGAGACCCTCGAAACCGCGACCACCTGGTCGAATCTGTCGCGGCTCCGTGCTGCGGTCACCGAGTCGCTCACCGACACGCTCCGCGAGGGTGGCACTCCACCGCTGGTGATGTGCCACATCTCGCACACATATCCGGCCGGCGCGTCTCTGTATTTCACAATTGTGTGCGCGCAGACCGATGACACGGTGGGGCAATGGACCGCGGCGAAGCAAGCGGCCTCGGCGGCGATGGTCGCTGCCGGCGGAACTATCACCCATCATCACGCCGTCGGACGAGACCACCTGCCGTGGATGACGGACGAGATAGGGGACTGCGGCGTGGAAGTACTCCGTGCCATCAAGAACGCGCTCGATCCGCACCACATCCTCAATCCCGGAAAGCTCATCCCTTGACGTCTCTTCGGCCCTCTTGACAGGAGATAGACCGCACCCGAACCACCCCCCGAAGGAGGCGGATCCCAGTGACCCACGTCGTCGACACCGGTGGCCACGCTCCGCCACAGCCAGAATCACTCTGGCAGCGTTCCGATCCCGACATGCGGTATGCCCGCACGCCCAGCATAGGAAGACTCGTTCCCCGAGTTCGAGGGGTTGGCTCTCGCGAAACACCTCGAACACGTCATCGTCGTATACGCGGGCCGCACCAACACCACCTTCCGGCCGGCCCGCCTGCCGCGTTCGACAAGTTCCCGTTTCATGGTCGCGATCGCTGCATCCGCGGCCTGTTTTCGGGCCTGCCGGTAGCCCTTCGACGGCGCCTGCCCCTTCCCACGCGGGCGCCGCGCCATCCGTTTCTGGGATTTCGCCAGCTCCGCCGCGCAGCGTGTGCGGTGCTGCGCATGCGGCAGATCGAACTCCTCGTCGGTGATCGGTACCGGTTGCCGCTCGCGGGTGACCACGAACGACGCGTACCAACGGCCGAGCGAATCACGGGTGATGCGCACACTCGACGGCTCCGACGGCAGGTCCCGCGACAACGTCTTCTTCCGGGATTTGTAGCGGGGACGACCATGGCCCTTGACCGTGAACGAGGCGTCCAGAGCCTGCGCGAACGTCCGGATCATCTGCTGCTGCGCGACCGGGGAGCCGCCCCGCAACCACGACGACTGTGTCCGGGCTTCGGCCAACAGCTTTCCGAGCTTCGCGAAGTTCGGTTTCCGACCGGTTTCGAGTTGGTGGACGGCTTCGTTCCACAGGAATCGGCAGCGATGCCATTCCCGGATCAGGATAACCGGACCCACCGACACGTTCCCCGCCGCCACCACACTCCTCGAAAGGAGGACGGCGCGGATACTCCCTCGTGAACGAGGAAGTATCCGCGCCGAACACCAGATGACCACTGGCTCGATTGTCGTGCTGAGCAACCCGGCCGCCGACGACACTGCCCTCCACACACTCGCGGATGCCAGCACACGACTGCGGGCGCACGGACTGCGCATCGCTCACATCGCCGCCGATTCCGTCGATGAATCGATCGCACTCACCCGCCACGCAGTCGAGGACGGCATCGACGCGGTCGTCGCTGTCGGCGGCGACGGCATCGTCTGGCAGGCATGGCAGGCAACCGCCACCACCGGCACGCCCGTCGGGATCGTCCCTGCCGGAACGGGAAACGATCTCGCCCGCGTCCTCGGCATTCCCGACGACCCGGCAGCAGCAGCCGATGTGGTCGCCACCGGCCGGCGACGAACCATCGATCTGGGCCGAGTTTCCTCGACCCAGGGCCCCGCCCAGTGGTTCGGCACTGTGCTCGCGGGAGGATTCGACGCTCTCGTCACCGATCGCGCCAACCGCATGAAGTGGCCGCGCGGCCGACTGCGGTACAACGCCGCCACGGTCGTCGAACTGGTGAACCTGCGACTGCTCCCGTACCGGATCACCTTCGACGACGAACCGGCCATCGAACTCGACGCAACACTGGTGGCCGTCGGCAACGCTTCCACTTACGGGGGTGGCATGCGAATCGCGCCGGGTGCGCTGCTCGACGACGGTCTGCTCGACGTGGTGGTCGCCACGTCGGCGAACCGTTCTCGTCTCCTGCGCCTGTTCCCGACCGTGTATCGGGGCACCCACGTCGACCTGCCCGAGGTGATGGTGCGCCGCGCTCGGCGGGTGCGGCTCGAGTGCCCGGGCATCACTGTCTACGCCGACGGAGAACCCCTCAAATCCCTGCCGGTCGACGTCGAGGCAGTGCGCGGCGCCGGAACGGTGCTGGTGCCGGAACACTGACACAGGCCGACCTGCCATCGTCACCGGCTGCGTGCCACGTGTCGAGGCCCTCGGCGTAGAGGTCGTCGTGCCTGCGGACTCTCGGCATTCTGGTCTCGAAGTGTGTGCTCACCAGTGATGCACGGCTTCACGACGCGCGGCGTCCACGTTCGATGCTTCTCCTGGCCGTCGACGGTTCATACTGGGTCCATGCGAGCATCCACCGTCGCCCACAGAACCCGTCCGACCCAAGAATCTCGAGCGCTGTCCCCAGCAGTCCGGAGGTACGCCGCGCACGCTCAACACACCTCGGTGACCGGTGATCTCGTGACCGCAGACGGATTTCGACTCGGACGGTGGGTGGATCGGCAACGGATTGCGCGCGCGACCCGGACGCTTCCTCCTCACCGTGAGCGAGAGCTCGATGCGGTCGGTTTCGATTGGCGGGTCGAGCCGGTTCCTCGAGTCGATGCCAAGCGACTTCGTATGCTCACCGAACTTGCGGCGTACCGCGAACTGCACGGCACCGCGGAGGTTCCTGTCCACTACACCACCGATGACGGTGAGCGACTCGGCGAGTGGCTGTATCGGCAGATCAAACGGTGGCGCACCGGCTCACTCGCCGACGGCGAACAGGCCGTGCTCGAGTTGTTCGGGGTGACGCCGAACGCTCGTCGGCGTGGCCCCAGGGCAGGGGTAACTGGAGTGCCGGAACGGCACTCGGATGAAGGTCGCTGATACCAGGAGATCGTTGGGCGTATTCGATCCGCGATGCCGGCCGGCCGGCCGGTCAGTGGACGTCCCGGGGAGGTGGCGTGAAGGCGTTGGCGGCGGCCATGGCTGCGTCACTGTCGAGACTTCGGGCCCCGAACATCGAGTCGGCTGTGCTGCGATCGAGGGTGTGTCCTCGGGAGAGCAGGGAGGCGACTGTGTGAGAGGTAGCGTGGTCGTGGGGATTCCAAGAATTCAGCAGGTCGGCGATGCGCGCGCTGCAGGTCGCGTCACTCGCGAAGGGAAGCCCCAGTGCGTCGAACCCGTCGGGTTCGGTGTAGTCGGCTCGACTCCAGCAGGAGCCGTCGAAGCCGTAGACGAAGCCGATCCACTCACCGTTTCGACGCTGGCGGTCGATATAGCCGGACACCGCGTGTTTCCACCATGAGGGAACACCAGCGAACAGATCTGTTTCGCGGCGACCGAAATAGTCGGCTGCGGCGTCGAAGTAGGTTTCGGAGTATTCGTGGTCGTAACCGATCAAGACAGCTTCCGACCTGCTGTGCCAACGAAGATCGGCCCAATTCCCGCCACCGTCATCGAAATGCCACGTTGCTCCACGTGCATAGCAGCCTTCGGCCCACCGGATCCCTCGGGCGGCCGACACGGCAGCATAAGACGCCCAGCGAGGACGCATCTCCTCGGGAGAAGGAATCGCCACAGTATGCACGAGTCGTGATGGTACCGCCGTCGTCGGTCCGACCGAGCAGTCCGAGCGCGTCACGTCATCGGCGTGGTCAGACGACCCCGTAGACGACGTAGTCGTCGAACAGTTGCCAGGCGGTCCCTGACTCGGCGAACCCGTCCTGTCGCAATGCGGCGAGGTCGACTGCGATGAACTCGCCTCCTGCGGTGAGTTCGAGCGTGTCGAGCATCGCCGTGAAACGCCCTTCCCGGTCGGCGACAGAGGCGGCCTGCTGACCGTTCCAGCGCTCGACCAATTCGTCGGGAGTCACTGCACCACACCCAGTTCGCGCAGGCCGGTGGCGAGCTGCTCGATTCCTCCGATGTTACGGATGGACGGGTCCATGGTTGTGCCTTCGAGGATGATGTACCGCTTGTTCTGCACCGCGGTGAGGCGACTGGCCACCGGGTCCGATTCGAGGAACCGGATCTTCTCCTCGGCACTGTCACCGTCACTGCCACGTGTGAGATCGGCCAGCACGAGAACGGTGGGGTCACGATCGAGGATGCTCTCCCAGCCCGCCTCGGGCCACAATTGTCGACTGTCGCCGAACGCGTTCTGTGCCCCGACTTCACGCGTCATGATTCCTGGGGCACCACAGCATCCGGCAATGTACGGACTGGCAGTTCCCGCATACCACCATGCGAGCGTCACCTGTGAGGCATCGATACTTCCTGCAGCCGCCTCGGCCCGGCCACGCAGATCGCCGACGAGGTCGTCACCGCGTTCGCGGACACCGAAGAGCGTGGATATGTCCAGGATTTCGGAGTACAGGTCGTCGAGTGTGAGCTCGGAATCCTGCACGGCGTCCTGCCCGGTGCATTCGCTCGGAGACTGATACGTGGAGATTCCCATTCCGGTGAACCGGTCGCGATCAGCGATGCCCTCATCGGTGAATGTGTAGTCGAAAGTCGTGTACACAAAATCCGGCTCACGGTCCAGCACCGATTCGAACGACGGGAACTCCGTGTCGAATGCGTACACCTCGGAAGCCGCAGGTTCGAGTTCCGGGAGAAGCCGATCGTCACCGAGCGCAACACCGGAGAGTCGATCTGCCAGTCCGAGACTGAGCAGCAGTTCCACGGCGGGCTGGTTGACGGCCACCGCCCGTTGGATGGCGTCGTTGGGCGAAACCGTGATGCCGCAGTTGATCACACCGCGCGCGTCTACGGTATCGACCGGATCGTCGCTACCGGTAGAAGCGCCACACCCGGCCGCACCCAACACCACCACGGTCGCTGCGGCGACCGCTGTATTCCGAATTCGTCGGCGCATTACCCATCGAGCTTCCTGTAGCCACTGCACGCGAGCGGACCACACGTCATTACCCGGGTACGGCGAGCCGCCACCGGTCCAGCAGGGTATCGGGCTCGGGGGTGTTCGCCCCTCACCGTTGCGCGTCAGCTCCGGATTCCCACCGGATTCCACCTGGCCCCATCGTCGGGGCTACCTGGCGTGACGAATCTAGCAAACAGGGCCTCACATCCGAATTGCCCCTGCCTGACCCGTCCGATTCGATCACCGACAGCGAACTCTCCGACGGCGGGCCCACCGGCTTCCGACGGCATCGGAGGTGTTGCCAGGTACGCCATGGCATCGTGGATCCATGACCATCTCAGTTCGCCCGGCTTCCGTGTTCGAGGATGTCCGGACCCTGGTCGGTCCGAAGTCGCCCGGGGCCAACGTGTGCTGGTGCGTGAGCTACCGGATCTCGTCCAAGCTCAACAACGAGCTTCGCGGACCGGCCCGCGGCGAGTATGTCGCCGAACTGTGCCGTGCGGAACCCCCGCCGGGAGTACTCGCCTACTACGGTGACGAGCCGGTCGGCTGGGCCGCTGTGGCACCGCGCTCGGCCACGTCCTTCGCGCGCAGCCGTAGGATCCCGCATGTCGACGACCTGTCGGTCTGGTCGCTGTGGTGTATCCGTGTGCGTCCCGGTCATCGCAAACAGGGGATCTCACACGCTCTGATCGCCGGCGCGGTCGAGTTCGCTCGTGCCCACGGCGCACCGGCGATCGAGGCGTACCCGCTCGACAACGGCGAGGACAAGGTCGACATCACGATGGCCTATGCCGGGATCCGAAAGAACTTCGAGCGCGCCGGGTTCACTCACGCCGCCGATACCACTTCTGTTCTGGCCGGGCATCCCCGAGTTCTGATGCGGCTCGACTTGCGCTGACTGTGTTGACCACACCACTGCGAGCAACATTTCGGCCGCCTTGCCCCGACATACCTGTGAGAAGCGGGATAGGGGAGAGCTAGCGGGCCCGTCGCCGCTTCTTGCGCGTCTTCCGCTTCTTTCGGCTCTTGGTGTTCTTGGTGCTCTTGGAAGACGGGGAGGGGGTCGGCTCGTCGACGGACTCGTCCTCGGACACAGGCGACGCGACAATCTGTTCCTGAACCGACCGTTCCATCTCTCTACGCAGACTTGCCATCAATTCAGGGGAGCGCAGGAGGAAGGAGGCTTCTTGAAGAGCGAGGTATCGTGCCTTCGAGATCAACACCGCGGTGTCGTGTTTACCGTCGATTTCGACCGCGACCGTATCGTTGTTGACCTTCCGAACCAGATCCCTCAATTGCGTGCGGGCAGCCTTCACCGAGATTGATGGCACCCGTGTGAACTCCCTTCCTCTGCTCGACCGACCCGGGCATCATCCCATCGTCGCGCCGATTTCGGGCAGGAACACGACCCGTGTGTCAGCGTGGGCATGGCAGGAGGCCTCGGAAGGGGACTTCGACGAGCCACTCTTAGCGTCCGGTCATGCCGACATTCGTAGTTGAGCCTATGACCATCGACGTCGCCGGCGTTGTCGAACTCCTCGAGCGTGCGGTCGGTGGGGACGACCGCGAGCGACTCGACCGCGCCTGTGCGCGCTACTGTGCAGGACCAGCCGGACTCGCGGGCGTGTTCGCTCAGAGTGCTCCCATCGGCGTCGTCGGCTACCTCCATCACGCCGACGGTCGGGGGACGATTCGCCAGGCATTGGCGCTGGATGGGCGCCTCGACAAGACGCAACACGACTGCATGACCCGCCCGCCATCCGAGCGGTAGAACAACAGCCGGCCCACCGCGAAGCTGAGGCCGCCTCGAAGTGCGTGTCCTTCATGTCGGGCTTGCTCTCGGCCAGGGTTCATTGTTCAACGAGACCCGCAAGATACGTCTGGTCGCCCCCGCCGTTCTGTATCTCGCCGCGATCATTTCGGGCAGCGGGCCCGATTGTGTACCCGAAGTGAGGGTTCTGCCATGTCTTTCGAGTGATCGACCCGAGTGCTCGGCGACAGCCGAGGGTTGCGGCTCCGCGCGAGCCCCAGGTCGATGAGACGGCTCAGCAGATCCGGGTACGAAAGCCCGCTGGCCTCCCAACCTCTGGCATAGACCGAGCGAGCGGTGAAGCCGGGCATGGTGTTGATCTCCAGCACGTACAGGCGGCGCGTGTGCTCCTCGTAGAGGAAATCGACCCTGGCCAGACCGTAGCCGCCGATCGCACGGTAGGCGCGCAGCGACATCTCGCGTACCTCCTCGGCGATCGGCTCGGGCAGCGCGGCGGGAACCGTGGCGATCTCGTGGTCGCTGAGGTATTTCCCTTCGTAGTCGAGCCAGTCGCCACGGATGTTGAGTTCGACGGCGACCGAGGCATCGGGGGTGTCGTGGTCGCCGAGCACGCCGCAGGTCAGCTCGCGAGCCACGACACCCTGCTCTACGACGAGGACCCGGTCGTAGCCGAAGGCCAGCTCGACGGCAGTGTGCAGTTCCGCCATGGAGGTGACGCGGGAGATGCCGATGGAGGAGCCCATGTTGGCCGGTTTGACGTACATCGGCCAGTCGAGCGTTTTCACCAGACCACCCCGGTCGGTCGTGGTGATCCAGTCGTGCTCGGTGAACCAGACGTGCGGAGTCATCGGGATGCCCTCCGCCAGAAACACCCGTCGCATTGCGGTCTTGTCCATCGCCACGGCCGACGCCAGGACGCCGCAGCCCACGTACGGCAGGCCGAGCGTCTCCAGGTGCCCCTGAACCACACCGTCCTCGCCGAACGGGCCGTGCAGCACAGGGAAGACGATGTCGATCATGCTCCGGCGCAGTTCGAGCGACCAATTGCCCTTCCGGTCGATGACGACGAGGACGGGGTCGTATCGCTCTTTCGGCAGCGCATCGAGCACCGCCCGCGCTGACTGGAGCGAAACCTCGTGCTCGGCAGATGGTCCCCCTGTCAGCACAGCCACGCGCAGGCGTTCAATCATGTTCACCCCGGCAGTGTCCGATGTCCGGCCGACTGATCACCAGAGCATTCACTGCTCAATTTCTGGTCATTCCCGTTCTGGTCATTTCAGGAGCAATACTCGGGCAGTTTTTGGTCTGCGAAATGAACAACGCCTCGGTCTAACCTGCTGACCTATGCGGACAATTGGGCTGATCGGCGGTCTGAGCTGGGAATCGACGGTCATCTACTACCAGACCATCAATCAGCGGGCGCGCGAATGCCTCGGCGGCAGCCATTCGGCCGACAGCCTGATCTGGTCGGTCGACTACACGACCGTCGAAGACCTCATCTTCGCCGGCCGGTGGGACGAGGTCGGCGAGCTACTCGCCGACGCGGGCGTCCGGCTGGAGGCAATGGGGGCCGAACTACTGCTCATCTGCAGCAACACCTTCAGCCGGGTGAATGACGAGGTGGAGCGGGCGGCGAGCGTGCCCGTGCTGCACATCGCCGACGCCGTGGGCGCCGAGGTCAGTGCCAGGGGGATGCGCAAGGTCGGCCTGCTGGGCACCCGCTTCACCATGGAGGAGCCCTTCTACCGGGATCGGTTGGCTGGGCACGGCTTCGACGTGGTCGTCCCCGAGCGCGACGAGCGTGAGCTGGTCCATCGGGTGATCTTCGAAGAGTTGGTACGAGGGGTGCTGAGCCCCTCGTCCAGGGACGCCTACGTGCGGGCGATCGCCGGTCTGGCCGACCAGGGCGCCGAGGCCGTCATACTCGGCTGCACCGAGATCGAGCTGCTGATCACCGAGAAGGACACCGCCATCCCGCTGCTACCGAGCGCCCGCCTGCACGCAGAGGCGGCGGCGGCCTTCGCCGTCGCCAGGTGATCGGTGTCAAGGAGAACGGTGTAGCTCGCGGTTCCAGAGGTCTTCGCTGATGCGTTCGATGCCGGCGATCAGGTGACGACGATAGGTACTGAAGGACAGGCCGAGGCGCTCGGCAGCGGCCTCCTGGGTGGGAGCACCACGCAGGTACGTGATGTCGAGGGCACGGTGCGGCTTGCCCGCCCGCGGATCCCGGCCCAGGTCTCGGATGCTCTCTTCGAGCAGCTCGCGCAGGGCGCGGGCGGGGTCGGGCCGACCGGCGAGCAGTCTGCTGCGGGTGAGGGGGTTGGCGGCCAGCTCTCCGTGTTTCGAGAGGTGACGCAGCGCCTTGCGGATGGCGTCGGTGAACTCTTCCTGGGACAGCACCGCCCGATCCGGCCCGTGCTCGGCCGGGGTCTGCTGGGCGCCGGCCGACAGCAGCCGGTCGAGCCAGACCCGCGCCGGCACGGCCCGCCAGTCGTGGGCCGGTAGGAGATACTCGACGTCTCCCTCCCCTGCGTGATGCCCGAGGTCGCGCATGTCGTAGTACTCGAGCGAGCGGTCGTCACTGCGGACGGCCACGAACGACCAGGCCAGACGTTCCGAGCGAAGAAACCAGCCCACGGCCCGCCACTGGATCAGATTCATCACCGGCGACATGCGGAAGTTGTGTTCGCGCACCCAGCTCCGGTAGACGGCCAGGTGCTCGCCCGGCCGCAGCGGGGCTTTGGCGTGGGCGTGGGCCCAGGCCGTGGCGACGATCGGGTCCGTCTGTGCCTGCGCCTCCGAGTCGAAGCGGAGCCAGGCGCAGGCGCCTGCCAGCTCGCCGTCGGTCGTGCGGCGGTAGAGACGGAACGCCTGCGGCTGCCGGGCCATCCAGTGGGAGACGGCGGGCACGGTCTCCGCGTCCCACTCCGTGGCCAGGCGCAGCAGGTCCTCGGCGTCCTCGGGGCGGAAGGCGTCCTCGTAGATCTCGCCCGCACCGCGCCAGACGTGCGGCCCTGGTGTACGGCCTTCGTCGCGGTGCAGGTAGAACAGCGAGCCGACGGCCCTGAGCACATCCGCGTCGTCCGCGTCGCGAATCTGTTGCGTCAGGTGGGCTTTGATTTGCCGGTGCAGGTCGGCGTAGCCCTTCGGATCGCGCCAGCGCAGATCGGATTCGAGGATCTTGCGTACGACGTCATGTGGATACAACCCGAGCGGGCTCGACTCGACGAACGGCAGCCGCCGCAGCCAGGAGAACAGCGCCGCCACGTTCTGGTCGGGCTGCACCGCACGCAGCACGTCCTGCGTGCACATGTACGTGTGCGCACAGACCTCCAGGGCATGGCGATGCGCTGGGCTGGGCGCTTCACCGACGATCTGGTCGAGCAGGGCAGCGACTACGTCAGGGGTGGGCGTCCGGCGCGAATTGGCGGCGGTGTCTTTGTTTGCCGCCGCGGCCCCGAGCGACAGGGCGAGTGGGTGCCCGCCGGCGAAGACGAGCAGCGGATCGCGCAGCTCACCGGCCACGTCGCGGGAGTCCAGCAGTGCGGCGGCGTCCATGGGTTCCAGGTCGCCCAGCTCGATGACCTGCAACATGTCGGCCCAGCCGGGGTCGGCCTGCCACGCCGCATCCGGGGGTATGCGCCCAGCCACCACGACCAGCGCGCCGACCGGCAGCGCCGGCAGGAACTGTTCGCACAGCCAGTGTTCCAGGCTGTGGATGTGTTCGAAGTTGTCGATCAGCAGCACCGCGCGCTCGTCGGCGAGTATCGAGCCGGCCTCGGTTGCGAAGGCTGCGGGGGATGTCTCGAGCATCCTCCCGTCCAGCATCAGTACGGTGCGAGCAGCTTCTGCGGTTCGCTGGGCGAAGCGCCCCAGCAGCGCCGACTTGCCGATGCCGCCGGGGCCGTGCACGAACATCACTCTGCCGCCGCTGCACAGCGCCTCGTCGAAGGCGGCGAGTTCCTCCTTCCGTCCGACGAAGGCGCGGTGCCTCGCGGCCTGGAGATGCGCCATCCAGGTGCGCGGCATCATGGCGCCCCTCGTCAACGAGATTGCCGAGCATTGCGGAATTCCCGGGTCGTTGGTGGCATACCGACGTCCGGGTGGTGTTCGAAGTGCCACCACTCGTTGTCGTAGATGCGGTAGAGGCCGTAGCGGGCACCGTGTTCTTCCAGCCAGCGCGCGCCTTCGAGCGGGCGCACATCCAGTGCACTGCCCTGGACATGTCTGGATTCCGCAGGTGGCAATACGTGTATCCGGGCAGCGGCCGGCGAGCCGGCGCGGCGCACCTCCTCGTCGAACAACCGCTGTTGCAGACGGGGATCGCGGTATCCCGAGGTGAGGCCGATGAGCTGCCCGTGGCGCCAGAGTGCCTCGGTGCGCGCAGCGGTGAATGCCGCCTTGGCATCGTCGGTGAGCCCGGTGAGTTCTTCGGCAGGAAATCGCATTCCCAATGCCCAGCAGCAGGCCAGTTCGCGGGCGCGGCAGGGATTGCAGATGAATGCAGCGGGTAGCAGGAACACGGCGAGCGCCACCGTGACTACGGCGAACAGTCGGTCACGGGGACGAGGTGGGATGGTGCGTGGTTCGTTCATGCCTCCAGTGAAGGAGGTCTGGTGTTGCCGGCCTGTATCCAGTTTTCGATACATCCACGATATGCGCCGGCATGCCGATTCTCATGCTCGCCGCAGTCCGGCTCGACGGCAAGGTTACCGGGTTCGAGCTCGGCGCCGATGACTACCTCACCAAGCTGTTCGAACTTCGCGAGCTCGTGCTCCAGCTTCGTGCCCTCGACCGCAGGCGTGTTCACAACGAGTCTCCTCTGCGCGAGATCGCTTGCGTATGTGTGGTTCTGTCCTGCCGCGAGGTCTACCACGACGGCCGCTACATTGCGCTCACCGGGAAGGAGCTTGCTGTGCTCGAAGTACTGGCCGCCGCGGAAGGCAGTGCCATCAGCGCCGAAGAGTTGTTCGAGCGAGCGTGGGATGAGAACGCAGACCCCTTCATCAACGCCGTGTGCATCGCCGTCTCGGCACTGTGCCAATGCCTCGGCGAGCCCCGGCTGATCGCCACCGTGGCCGGCATCGGCTCTGGCGTCGCCAGAATTAGTACATGGGTTTCTGAATACAGCAATATCTGTATTGTAGCTCGTATGGACACCCTGCTACACAGTGACGCGCTGTCCCGTTTCGGATACGCGTTGTCGGACTCGACCCGCACCCAGATCCTGCTGCATCTGCGCCGTGGGCCGGGTTATCCGTCGGACCTGGCCGAGCGGATCGGGGTGTCGCGGCAGATCCTGTCCAACCATCTGGCCTGCCTGCGCGGCTGCGGACTGGTCGTCGCGATTCAGGAAGGGCGGCGCAGCCGCTACGAACTGGCTGATGCGCGCATCGGGCGGGCCCTGGACGACCTGGTCGGACTGGTGCTCGCGGTCGACCCGGCCTGCTGCCCGGCCGCCGCAACCGAGGAGTGCTGCTGATGTCGGATCCGGGGATGCCGCTGGCGATGCTGGGGCCGAGCCCGCCCCGCAAGGCGGTGCTGTCGCGGCGGATCCGCTGGTTCGTGACGGCGACGATCAGCTACAACGTGATCGAGGCGATCATCGCGTTGACCGAGGGCACCCGGGTGTCGTCGACGGCGTTGATCGGCTTCGGTCTGGATTCGGTGATCGAGGTGGCTTCGGCAGCGGCGGTGGCCTGGCAGTTCTCCGGCCGCGATCCCGCGGCACGGGAGAAGATCGCGCTGCGAATTATCGCGCTCTCGTTCTTCGCGCTGGCCGCCTACGTCACCATCGACGCCGTCCGCGGTCTGCTCGGCATCGGCGAGGCACAGCACTCGCCGATCGGGATCGGTGTGGCCGCCGCCAGTCTCGCGATCATGCCGGTCCTGTCCTACGTGCAACGGCGCGCCGGCCGCGAACTCGGCTCGCGGTCGGCGGTCGCCGACTCCAAACAGACCCTGCTATGCACTTACCTGTCGGCGGTCCTGCTGGTCGGGCTGCTCCTCAATAGCGTGTTCGGGTGGTCGTGGGCCGACCCGATCGCCGCTCTCGTCATCGCTGTGATCGCGGTGAAGGAGGGTAGGAACGCGTGGAAGGGCGATACCTGCTGCGCACCGCCACCGCTGAATACCACACAGGTGGCGGACATAGGTCACGACTGTTCCTGCTGCGACGACTGACCCCTACTCGACATCCACGGAAATGAAGGGTTGCCCCTCATGACGACCGCCGGTATCGGCATCACGCAGCTCTACCAGCTGAGATGGCGGCAGCGAAGCGCACCGCCGACCCGCGGCAGCGGTGGACGCATCCGGAACGCGCGCACATCGTGTCGCGGCCTTATCCGTGGCTGCACACCGACAACCTCGTCGAGCCGCACTCGCCGGCCTTGCACGGTATTCGTCACGGGAGTGCGTCGACCACTGTCGGTGGGGCAAAGAGGAGGGTGATCGAGTAGTCGATGGTGTCGAGTAATTCGTTGGCCGCACCTAGTTCGAAGGTGCGCCAGTCGATGTTCTTCTGCTGGTACCCCCACTGCCGCATCACTTCTGTTCTGAGCGGGCGGTGTGGTGGCCGTCGAGTTCATCGCCGGTAGGCCGGTGCTCGTGGGGGAGCGATGCTCAGGTCCTCACCGGGTCACGCAGGTCAGACTCACCTGCGCGTATTCGCCCGGGTGAGTCGTGTGGGATAAATGCTCGGCCCGGAGTGCAGGTGCCGTTCGGCCTGCGGCAATACCGCCGCGATCCGGTCGAGGATCGGGGCGAACAGCGGCGGGCTCTGGGTTCCTGCCGCACTCAAGCCGGGTCAAGCTCCGCGGACTCGTCCCGGTGTGGCACCGATGCACCGTGCCGGGTGCCGCTGTCCTGGTTCCACAGGACCACTTCGGTGCCGCTCGCAGCCGCGGCCTCCCCGGCAGGTTCCTGGGCGACGATCACCCCGCTGGACGGCGCGGCGGCCCCGTCGGGTCCGACCGGCAGCAGTCCCGTTCCGCGCACGATCGCGCAGGCATCGTCGGCGTTCAGGCCGACCACGTCGGGGACGTCGAGTTTCGCGTCGTTCTGGGCCATGGCCGTTTCTCCTTCGGACACTCGCTCGAGCGGGTCGCGGTGGCGTCTGAGCACGAGCTGAGTATTTCCAGGATGACACGGAGCCGCCGCTGGTCGCACTTGAGCGGTGGGCTCCGTGTGGAGCCGCAGGGCACGACGGCCACGGCCTGCGCAGCCGCGGCGTGAATCGCCCCGTATCCGTTTCGACAGCACCGGACCATCCCGCGGCAGTGCCACGCTGCGGTGGACCTTGTTCACCGACGACCCGATCCCGGACGACGACACGGTCGTTCACATGCGCACGCGGATCAATGAACTGATCAACGTCGAGTTGCGCTTCCCATTCGGGCAACAAGACGATGCGACCCATCAACATTCCAGTAGTGCCTCCGGTCGCGCGCCGAGGTGGAACGAACCCCGCAGCGACCCGCGCGGTGATCCATCCGACCGTCGAATGGTTCTCCCTGCTGTATGCCGGGATCAGTCGTTGCGTCGGGGACGGTGAGGGCGCAGTCTGGGACGACGCGCCCGAGACCGGGGACATGCCCGAAGAGCAGTTCACGGTGCTGGCGGCGGTGCTTGCCGAGCACACGGCACCCCGGAGGACTGCTGGTTCGGATTCGGGGACGGTCGTAGTGGACCTACATCGGCTCCTCCGCCGACTGCGTCCGTGCACTACGTGCCTGCCCGTCCCCGGAGACCATCGACACTTCCGACACGAACTTGGTGACCTGGGACAGCGACGACGTCAACCCGCTCCCGCCGAACCCGTACAAGCGATCGCAACAGCCGTCGACAGGAGACACGCCATGATGAGGCACACGCTCGACTTCGGTAGCCCGCTGCCTCCGGGCTGGACCACACTCGACGACAAAAATCCGTACTGGGATCGGTTCACCGACCGGTTCGGGTTCCGGCCTGGGCTCACCGAGCCGGATTGGCCGGCGATCGCCGAACCGACACCGTCGATCACGTTCGACCTCACTGCGCCCGCCGACGTCCCGGGCGCGTGGGCGAGTCGGTTCGATCCGGGTCGGTTCGAGCGGATGAAACTGTGGTGGTCGCGTTTCTAGACAGAGTGCCTGCGAGCGAGAGCCACCATGTACTCAGCTGCCCCGCCAACCTCGTCGGCGAGGCCCGACCAGTCGTCAGGTATCTCACCGAGGTAGCTCGCACGGGCATGCCCGAGTATCAGCGCGTGCGGCTCAGGTAGATGGACTGCGACGTGGTCGACAGCCTCGTCCTTCGGGACGATCCGCCCGGTCTCGAGGGTCACGAGGATGCGGGCGAGCACCAGCAGCGTGTGTCTCTCCTCGCCCTCGTCTGCGGACAACCCCTCGAGGATGCCGGGTAACAGATCGAACATCGACTGACGCAGAACCGCATCCGGCACCGGAGCGATCAGATCGCCGAGGCCTGGACCGCGAAGTGGAAGGTGGCTCTCGATCGCGGTTGCCAACAGGATCGGAACATCCGGGTCCTCCGAAGGCTCCGGCAGCACACCATCGGCGAAATCGATACGTAACCATTCCCCATACTGAAAGTCTCGCCAGGCAGGTGGAGACCAGGGATGGTCGTTCGCGAGCACCAGTGACGTCAACTCGACGGGGCGTCGATCCGCTGACTCAGGGAACCGTACGGAATGCCCGGGCCAACCCGACAGTGACAGCAGTAATTTCACGAGCCCGCGCCTCTCCGACCTCGCCAACGTGCGTCGAGTCAGGAGGAGAAGATCCAGGTCGCTGTGCGGACGGAGTCCGCCTGCGGTGGCCGAGCCGTACAGGTAGAAGCCGACGACACCGCCCGGGTCGACGTGATCGAGGTGCGCCAGCAAGGGAGTGATCGCAGTATCCATCGGTGCCAAACGTACGCGAACTGCATACTCACCGGCCGGGCACAGGAATCGGCCGCGTGGCTCGGCTGGATCTGCGTAATGCCAACCGCTGAGCGACCACGACTACGACCAGCTCGCAGGGTCGGACTTCCCTGATGAAGATGATCTGCGGTATCCGTAACCTCGCACATATGACTACGCGTCCCCTGATTCGTGTGTTGGAGCCGCAGACTGCTCGTTCGTTCACTCAAATGACGGCGTACATCGTTTGGCCGCTGGTGGTGATGGTGGTCCTACAACGAATCTGGTGGTCGCTCGCCGATCCGACCCCCGGCCGGTTCCTCGACCTCTACGACGCATCGTTCCGTTTCCTCAACCCGCACACCGTATCTGCTGTCAGCGAATCGCTCAGCTCCGGCGCCGTCATTCTGACCGCTCCATGGGCAATCCTCGATCCAGACCAGGCGCGGTGGGTGCAACTCGGCCTGAGCGTGCTGGCGCTACTGGGCGCGTGGGTGTTGTTGCTACGTCTGCTGCAGATCCCGATGCGGTCGGTCTTGGCGCCGGTGTTTCTGCTCGCAGGGTTCTATTGCGGTCCGGTGACAGACACTCTGCTCATGGGCGATCTCGGTGCATTCGTGCTGCTCGCGTTGGTGGCATGGTTGTACCTGACGGTGCACGGGCATCGGGTCGCTGCTGGCGTCGCGCTCGGGATCGTCGTGGCGTTGATGCCGGTCTTCGCGGCGCTGCTGGTGGTTCCGCTGCTTCAGCGCCGGTGGCGCGAGGTGGTTCTCGCGGCCGTGATCGCGAGCACGGCCATCGCGCTGGTGTGGGTGCGCCTCGACGGTGTTGACGGCGTGGGTATTTCGGCGCTCGGCGGCGTCGACGCCGCCGAGCGTTCGTTCTTTGCTCTGGCCGAGTACCTGCACTTTCCTGCATGGTTGACCGTGGGGTTGGCGCTGGTGATCGCGGTCGCTGCCATTGCCGCAGTGACGCTGGCCTATTCCCGGCAGCACGGTAGCGAGGTGCTGTTCCTGCTCACGGCCAGTGGTGTCCTCGTTCTCGCGTGTTGTCTGCTCGCCCCTGGCAGCCACGAGAACCATTCGATCGCGCTGCTACCGCTGGTCGGTAGCGTCGTACTCGTGGGTTCTGCTGTGCGGGTGTGGCCGGCGTGGCTGGCCATCTATGCCCTCGCCGCGGACGAGAACTGGTACTCGACATATGTCGGTGGGCTCGGGGCGCACACCGAGGTACTCAGGGTGCCGGCGGGGTGGTCGCTGCTGTTGGCCACGATCTGCGTGGTGCTCACTGCGGCGGGTCCTCGTGCGCGTGCCGGTGTCGAGGAGGGGCAGAGTCGAAGTGAGGCCCCGGGGGACCGTCTTCTGTCACCGTTCATCGTCGCCCCTCCTGGCGCCCTGGCCTGATGGTGTTGCAGCTCTCGATGACGGCCGCTGCGACGAAGCCAACCGCTCTGCGACGTGCACACGATTCGTCTGATCGCGATGGGAGACACCGATGACCTTCCCTGACGTCGAGGTACCGCTGTTCCGGCTCGACTACAGCAATGAGCAGGCGTGGAACGACGTTGTGCACGCAGCCCTCGGCGATATGTCCGAACGTACAGATCCACTGACTATTGTCGACGACATCGAGTTCGACGGCAGGGACATCGACGAGCTCCTCGCTCGCCTCAACGAGGACGATCCTGGATACCAGTTCTTCGTCGTGGCCGATACGCGAACCCTCACCGAGACGGACCACCCGTTCACCATCGTCACCGCCACCAATCCTCCGCACAGGCTGCAGATCGCAGCGCACACGGTCTCAGATGTGGTGGCAAACCTGTGGATCCGCAACCTCGAGATCGAGGACTATCTCACCGCGGCCGACCCGATGAGGTCTACTGAGCAGCTTCTCCGCAGTACACCGAAAAACAGGAACGCACGGTCCGGGTCGACGAAATCTTCGAAGCGATGGGCGACGGTTCGTGGCCGGGATCGCTCGAGGAGTTCCGCCTGGGTCTGTTCGATTACCGCGCACGGGCGGGATTTCGGGTGTTCGCCACCCTCATCGATGCCCAACTCGCCTACAAGGACAGGTCCCGGCGTCCTCTCCCGGCGTACTTGAAATACTGGGATGTGTACGGGCACGAGGATTACCTCGCCGCGCTCAGCAAAGGGGGCCAAGTCCTGTCGTGTCAGTTCTCATTGATGAGCGGCGATCCGGATGATCACTGGCGGGCGATCCTCGATCCGGCCACCCTGCGGGTGCTCGCAGCGATGCGGTGGATCAAACGCTCAACCTGAGCGGCGAGGTTTGTCAGGGTCTCCGAAGTCGGCAGGCGCCGATCGGGAGCTGCATCTAGGAGAGTGGCTACCGGTCCCACCCCACTCTCCACCGCTGGCGAGCTGTCACGGCTCCTGGAGGACTGCGGAAGCAGTTCGGAGCCAGAAGAACAGACCCACCGCGACGAGGACCTGACCACCGATCAGCGCCATCGGTAGGGCGAGTAGTTCCCATCCGGTCGTGCCGAAGTTCAACGACCACAAGACTATTGCTGCACCCAAAACGAGGGTGGTCAGCTGACCGGCAGTCATGAGGACCGATGCCACTGTGCGCGTGCGACGCTGTAAGACACACGCAGTGCCGACGATAGAGGCGGTGAATGCGCACGGCAAGCCGATCAGCGTCGGCCACATCACCATCAAGCCGAACCCGTTGGAGACCTCCACGACACCGGACAGAAGAAGCGGCGGCACGACGAACAACAGGATCGTCACCGTACACAGCGCCGAGATGATCGACGCGACCCGCAGCATCTTCATCCCGTCAAGGTAGCGGGGGAAATGATCTACGGGATGCGACGACGGCACGGGAAACTCCGGCGAATCTCACCGAGACACTGCTGGCAGGTCCGCGCGATCGTCGACTTCTCCTCGAAACACGCGAAGGTCGTCGACGATACTGTGCTATCCCGATGATTCGGCCGATAAAGACCACAGCGGTGATTGGAGCGAGTTCACTCAGCTGCTAACACGGTGTCCGATAAGTGGTTCGAGTTGCGGGTAGCGCATATGTGGTGGGGTGTGCCCCGACCATCGCCAGCAGACAGAGCCCCGAACTCCACTGCTTCGTTCTTCCACTGTGGTGTGAGCCGGGTGATCGAGGAAGCCGGCAGGCCGGCGCCGGTACCGAGGAACTGCTCCGAAGCCGGGCCGAAGTCGCTGTTTGAGAGGCCGTGCAGGTACAGCAGTGGCGGCATCTCGGATGCCTGCTCCGACTTGCGTGCCCACGTGGGCAGGATCGCCGACGAGAAGCGTCTGCACTCACTGGTGTCGGGGGTCGGCGTGCTTGTCGTTCACGGGGGGCCTTCACGGTCATCGCCCGGCGGCAGTCACGACCTCGCGTTCGTCGTGGTAGCTGTTGTGGACCACCAGTCGGTGCCCGTTCTCGTCGACCTCGGCGTGCAACGCCGACTGGTATGGCGGTGTGGAAGCACTGGTACGCGATGTCATCCGCTCCCGAAGCGGCGTGGTCAGCAACTCACGGGCGAACAGCGCGCCTGTTCCGGACACGGTCGGCGGTTGCATAAATGTAACGTGTTCTAGTGTTGTGGGATGGACGTGACTTACGAGGGGACGAAGAGGGCGATCGCCACCGATAAGGGGGTGCTGCGATACCACGAGGCGGGACAGGGACCGCCATTGCTCTTGCTACACGGTTCCGGCATCGGAGTCAGCGGGTGGCGTAACTACCGAGGAAATCTGGACGTGTTCGCGGAGCACTTCCGTTGCTACGTCCTCGAGTTCCCCGGATTCGGTCTGAGTGATCCCGTCGATGGTCATCCGGTGCTGACGGCGGGGTCGTCGGTGATCCGTTTCATGGACGTCCTCGGCATCGAATCCGCCGCGATGATCGGCAATTCGATGGGCGGAGTCGTCGGTGTCAACGTGGCGATGAAGAGCCCCGAGCGGGTGAACAAGCTCGTCACGATCGGCGGGGTGGGTCCGAATATCTTCAGCCAGAACCCGAGTGAGGGAACGCGTCTGCTGCAGGACTTTGCCGACGGACCGAGCCGCGAGAAGCTGGTCCGCTGGCTCGAGTGCATGGTTTACGACCGGTCCGTGGTCACCGAGGAGCGGATCGAGGAACGTTGGGAGTCGGCAAACGATCCGGAGTCGCACAAGACGTTGGCCGCAATGTACGGCTCCGAGGCTTTCGAGGCGCAGCAGCAGGCGATGGCCAGCCCCGGCCGACCGCCCTATTGGTCGATGATGGGCAAGGTGCAGTGCCCGACTCTGTTGACCTGGGGTCGCGACGACCGGCAGTGCCCGCCGGACATGCCGATGATCCCGATGCGCTTGATCCCGAACGCCGAGTTGCACGTCTTCCCGAACTGCGGGCACTGGGTGATGGTCGAAGCCAAGGATGCGTTCGAGCGGATCACCCTCGAGTTCCTGCTGCGATGAGTTGACGACGAACTGCCGGCAGATGCGAGGCGGTGGAGGTAGCCGTCCCTCGGTCTCCGGGTCGGCCGATTCCCACAGCATCGACAATCCCGGTGGCAGCATCGTTCGACTGTAACCAGACGCGTCGGCGCCGTCCGTGCGGGGAACGATCTACTCGAAGTCCGCGCCGCAGGCCCATCAACAAGAGACTGCGATCCGCTCCACGTTTGCGACCGCATCCGGTGCAGTCGGAAATCGGCGGCAGCCAGGACGGGTCATCAGCGCAGATCAACACCCCTAAACTCTCGCCGGCTCTCCTGATCCGTCGGTGGCCACGGCTATCGTTCGTGGTGTACCTGCGACGACGGAGGTCCGATTGTGTGTGGCCGCTATGCAAGCACCAGTACCCGAGCTGATCTGCTCGCCGCCTACGACGCCGTCGAGGCGGTGGGGGAGGAGTTGCCGCCGTCCTACAACATCGCCCCGACGCAGCAGGTGAACGTGGTGCTCGAACGCGCGCCGCGCACCGAACCGGACGCTGATCCGGTGCGGATGGTGTCATCACAGGTCAAATGGGGTTTGGTGCCGTCGTGGGCAAAGGATCCGAAGATCGGATCGCGGTTGATCAACGCGCGCTCGGAGACGATCACGAGCAAGCCGGCGTTCAAAGCGGCCGCGGGGCGCCGCCGCTGCGTGTTGCCGGCGGACGGCTACTTCGAGTGGATGAAGGACGAGGGCGGCAAGAAGATCCCCTTCTTCCTTCACGCCGAGGGGCCGGTGTCGATGGCCGGCCTCTACGAATTGTGGCCGAATCCGAGTCTGCCCGACGATGATCCGGACCGATGGCTATGGACGTGCACCGTGCTCACGCGGCCGGCGACCGACGCGGCCGGACAGATCCACGACCGGTCACCGGTGATCCTTCCGGATGCGTTCATCGATCCGTGGCTCGATCCTGCACTGACCGACCGCGACGACGTGGACGCACTGCTGAACTCTGTACCGGAACCGCATCTGGATCTGTATGAGGTGAGTACGGCGGTGAACTCGCCGCGCAACAACACCCCGGATCTGCTGCGCCCTATCGAGGGGTGAGCGCGAAGGGACGTGTCCTCTGACCCGCTCACATCCATGTTCCGTGAACGCGCCGCTGCTACCGTTCGCCGGGATCGATCCGTCGTACCAGGCCGGTACGGTGCCGAGGAATGGAACACGCCGAGATCGACCCGACCGAGCACCCCGACTATCTGACGTTGTCGGAGGCCGGGACGGAATGCGGCGTGAGCTCGAATGCGGCGTGAGGGCCGCCGGGTCGATGACGAGGTACTGGCCCTCGTGTCCCCCGCGCACAGCGTGAACATCAACTTCTTCGGCGCGTTCGAGGTCGACATCGATGCCGAGCTGGCCCATCTCGGCCCGACCGGGCACCGGCCCTGCGTATGCGCGACACACTGTTCTGATATCTGACGTCACCGGTCCTGCTTGGCATCCGGCGAGTAACTGTCAATGCCTGTGGATCGGTTGACGCTGTTCGGGCCGCTGCCGGAGAAGTTCGGAGAATCGGTCCAGGGCGCGGTCGGTGCGGTGGCGGTCGCCGGTGGCAGTGAGATCGAGCATCAGGCCCCGGATGACGGCCATGACGAGCGTGGGAGTAACGGTGTCATCAGGGCCGGTGGCGATGTCGCAGAACGTGGCGCCGAGCGTGTGGAACCAGTCCGTGATCGCTTCGGCCTGGTCTGGATAGTTCTCGGGGTTCGCGAGAGCGGCGGCGTGCACTTCGAAGATCAGCCGGACGTACGGGGCGCGCTCCGGTGCGCTGAACCAGGCCCAGATTCCGCGCAGTCGCTCCTCGGGAGAGGCTGCCTCCGGCGGGAGGTGCTCGGCCAGCCGTGCCGCACCCCGACGGCGGGCCTCGGCGAGGACGGCGACCACCAGCTCTTGCTTGCTGCCGAAGTCGTAGAGAAGCATCCGCGGGCTGGTATCGAGTGCCGCAGCCAGCGGCCGCAAGCTCAACCCTGCCAGGCCGTGGGCCAGCACGTAGTCGGTCGCCCGTGCCAGCGTGTGCTCCCGCCTAGCCAGGTCAGGGGGTCTCCCCACTGTCGATCATCCTCTCACCAGCACCAATCTGATCCTCCGGCAGTATATGGTACGACTGTTTCAACAATGACAGGAGGCAGCCATGTACTCACTCGACCGGGCACTCGTACTGGGCGCCGGAGGCCTCGTCGGCACGGCCTGGATGGCCGGGCTGGCCTGCGGACTGAGCCGCGGCGGGGTGGATCTCGAAGGGGCCGACCTGATCGTCGGCACCTCAGCCGGCGCGATCACCGCCGCACTTCTGGCTACCGGCCAAGACCTCGACCGGCTCGCCACCCCCATGCATCCTGCCGACTCCAACAGCACCCCTCCTCGGGTGGACAGGCGTCGGCTGGGCGAGGCGTTCGCCGTGCTCGGCGATGCCGGCTCGAACCCGGCCGAGGCCTGGCGCCGAGTGGGTCAGATCGCGCTCGCCGCCGACACCGGTCCCGAGCAGGCGCATGTCGCCCGGATGGCCGCCATGGTCGGCACAGACCAATGGCCAGACCGGAAGCTGCTCATCCCCACGATGCACGCCGAGACCGGTGAGCCGGTGGTTTTCGACCGTTCCAGTGGTGCACCGCTACCGAACGCCGTGGCGGCAAGCACCGCCTTCCCGGGCATCTACCCACCGATCACCATCAACGGCCGCCGGTACATGGACGGTTCCCTGCGGTCAGCAACCAACGCCGGACTTGCTGCTGGAGCCCGCACACTCGTCGTGGTCGACCCGCAGGCACACCTGTTTCCGCGCGACCTGCACAAGGAGTTGATGGCCGCGGGGGCGCACACAGCCGTGACGATCGAGCCCGATGCGGCATCAATTCGAGCATTCGGCCCAGACCTGAACGACCGGACGACCTGGGAGCCGGCTTATCAGGCGGGCCTTTGCCAAGCTGCCGAGGCCGCCGAGCGGCTCTGCTTCGTGTGGAAGACCAGCTCCGACATCACGGACTGACCGCGGCCCACGCCCCGGAGTGATGCTGCGCCTCATCGGCGGCCTATTCGATGACCATCACGGGATCCAACTGTGGCCGTTTCGAACCGCGCGCTATGCGGTGCGGGAGTGCGTTCGCTAGATACATCCAGGGACTTGACCTCCAGGCGCGCCGGACCCGCTCGCTGATGCGTCCGACTTCACCGATGGCTGACGTCAAGATCAACCAGTGTAGCCAGGGCCGCGGCACCCGTTCTCACAAATGATCGGATGCGAGAGTTCTGCGAGCGCCTCCGCAGCGCTCACGAAACCGCAGGCCGCCATTCGCAAAAGTCCCCTCGAAACCGCCGCGTTGTGCGAGAGGCTTTCCTCTATGGAACTGACGTCGGATCAGGCCGCCGCCGCGGTAGAACGCCACCGCTGCCCCAACTGCGACGCACCCGCCGGCAGCGCGTGCCGCACCTGAAGCGGCACGACACCCCGCGGAACTTCTGAGGATTCCGACAATATCGCGGGAATCCCTGACTGACATGCATTTGGAAAACCACAGGTCAGTGCGCCGCCCTACTGACACGTCCGGCCGGAACCTACACCCAGGACAGAAGAATGCCCTAAATGTCCGAAATACACGTTCCACGATTCGGTGTCGGTTTCCGGATTCCGTGTCCTGAAGTGGGACATGGACGTATCCGAGCCTGTCGAGTCCTACGCGATGGACCTTTGGCCTGCACCGTTCGGGGAGTTCGAGCAGATCAGGAAGCAGGACCAGGCATGGAGCGAGGAACCAGAGTCTGACGACACCGGCCTGGCGGCAGAAACCACGCCCTCGATAAGCGACTTGGTGGATTCGGGGGGTGAGCGGCATCTGGGGCACGCCCCGGCTGGACGTGTCGTTGGATCCGCGGTTCTGGGACGGCCGACCGCCCTCCGGTGCACTCCTCGACACCGTCACCGAACTCGCCGAGTCGAAAGCGAACCATCAGATGCACCGGACGACGCTCCCACGAATATTGTCGGTGCGTGTTACGCCGTGGGGCGAGATCTGCAGTGCCGCTGGCACGGCCCCGACACCTACATGCACAACTGCCTGTGGACGGTGTCGCTGCTCGACACTGGCTACTGCCACCTCACGCTCGAAGCCGGGCCGCGGCCACGGCACAAAACCACGGGAACGGTGGCGCTGAAGAGTCTCGGGTTCGGGGGTCCCCACGTCGAGCAATCGGTGCAGGAGCTGACCGTGCTCATCGCCGGCGAGGTGCAAGATCAGCTGGCCAGCGGGATGCCGTTCGTGCAGTGGCCCATCGACGAGCAACGAATGCTGATGCCGACGTGCCGCGACGGACACGCCGTGTGGGTGGCGCGCAGTTCTGATCACGTGATCGCCGAAATCGGTGCGCTGTGCTCGCGATGAGTTCCACGAACGGCCCAGTGCCGGAAACGCTTGCCACCGAATGCGCGAGGTACTGAAACCGCTCACTGCCGGTAGCGTTCCCGGAATGTATCGTGCGCTCCTGAAGAAGACCGGAATTGTTGGGCTGCTGCTGGTTTTGACAGCATGCGGGAAAAGCGGTGAGGAGCCGAAAGAGTCCGTATCCCGCGACAGCCTTCTTCTCACGTCCGAGGACCTTCCCGCCGGAACGCAGACCGCTCGGTTCACCGAGCCAGAACAGTTGGTGCTGAACCTACTGCTGGACACGCCCAGTGACGTCGGGCTGCCGATCGAGGTCGCTTACGAACCTGCGGAGTGTGGTGAACAGTCGAGCTACGCCGACGAGGCCCGACTGACCTTGAGCGACGTCGATACGACGTCGATGATGGCCGCATACCTCGACAACGAGCGTTCCTATCTCGCGCTGGTAAGTGAGGTTCCACTCGATATCGCGCGGGTCGCAGAGGCGCACACAGGGTCGTGTTCGACCTACAGGATGAACTCGCGAACCATCACAACCTCGCGACTGGACCTTCCTCCAGCGATCGCAACCGAGAACGCAGTCATCCTCTACGAGGTCTCTGATCCAGATAATCCGGACTGGTCAAACGGCGAGGTCGTGTACGGCTACGCATCTGTCGACGAGTACACGGTTGCTGCTTTGGGCATGAACGGCAAGGAATTCGAACAGGAGTTCACCGAGTTCTTCACGAAAGCCGTCCTGAAGGTACGAGACCGCTAGAGCATGTCCGGCACATGCTTTGTCCAGGCGACCACAGCGTTCAGCATCACCGCAGCACCGTAGGTGATCGCACGTTTGCTCCCTCGGCGTCATCGCATCCGGTGGGATCCAGACGGTAACTTCGTCGGGAGGGACACCGATTGCACTCCCCGGTCTCTACTGGGGATTGAGGCCGGACGTATCCGCAACCCTCGAAACGGACAACGAACCCGGAGTCGGTCGATCGTTCACACCCCTGAAGTCGGCGCCCATGGCGTGTCCTGTGTGCGGCACCATTCGACAGACCCACCGTCGGCTCGGACCAGACGCGGATCGAGCCAGAAGGTGGCATCGGGATCCCATCCGGCCAGGACACTCGCACCGGAGCGAGCGATCAACGGGATCGCCAGACCGGGTGTGGTGAGGTAGCCGAGCACAGTCAAATGCACCGCGTCGTAGTCGGCGGCTACTGCCGCCCAGTCCGGCAGATACCACTGCAGATGCTTGCCGGTGGTGTCGTACCAGTCGGAGCGACGCGAGGCGGGCACCGCCAGCGGATACGCATCGACGAGTCGGGCCCAGGCATCGGGGCCGGTGATTTCGTACACCCGCGCCGAGGCGTCGACATGCACCGGCCACACCCGAGCGTGCAGACCGTCGGAGATGTCGTCCTCGGCGAGCAGCAACTCCACCGCACCCAGCTTCTCCCGTGCGCGGCTGGTGACCCGCACTCTGCTCGGGACCGGGGTCGACCACCACTCGCCGCTGATCTGTCGCTCGGGTTCGGCGTCCAGAAAGCGGCGGAACCGACCCTCGTCATCGAGGACATGCCGTCGCCAGGCAGATAGATCGGCGTCCTCGTCCTGGTTCGCCCAGAACGAATCGGACCATTCTTCGGTGAAGTTGTAGCGCTTCTGCACTGCCCGTTGGCACAGCGGATCCATCGGCGCGGACCACCACCGCGCATGCTCTGAGGCCAGCACCGCATCGACGATCGGGGTCAGGGCGGCGACGAGGGCCGGATCGGCGAACCAGAGGTCCTCCTCGTCCGGGGGCTGCCAGTAGCGCGCGAAATCCGTTGCTCGGCCCAGCGCTTCGAGCATGTCGAGCTCCGATAGCTGCGTGACGGCCTTCGCGTCGACAGCGGCCAGGACGTCGAGTGCATCTGCGCGTGTAAATGGCTCGCGGTAGTTGCTCGCGCGCTCGTCGAGGCTGCATGTGTAGCCCAGGTAGGCGGCGAACCGCCGGCCCCGCGGTGACGACAGCACTCGCTCGACGGTATCCATGCGACGAATTTACCGTGATGACCACCGGGCGGACCTGGCCTCGAGGGGTGGAAACGCTAGGGTGCGCTATGCCGGAAATCGCGCGTCGGCGGCGCACTCAGCCACCGCCGCCTCACATTGTCTACCAGGCCCTAACCGACCCCGACCGTGATCCGAGGCGTCCGTGGCTGATCCTGCGCGAGGATGAACAACGCCCGGTGATCGTCGAGACGGTCGAGCCGGATCTGGTGGTGTGGACCTCGATCTGGCCGTGGCGCCGCGATGCCCGGATCCGTTTCGAGCTCTCCGGATCACGGCGCAGCAGCACCACCTTGTGCTGGATATTGACGGTCGACGACCCGATACCCGACGACGAGATGATCATCCGGATGCGCAAGCGCGTGAACGAGCTCATCAACGCAAATCTGCGCTTTACGTTCGGCCAGTAGCTGTCGCTCCTACCTCGATGTTCCGAGCGTAGGCCCGCGGCACCGCGACATGCGGGACGAGATTCGCGCGGTCTCGGTGCGATCGTGGCAGGCTTCGGTTCGTGTGGACTGCGGACAGTTTCCAACGGGGCGCATCAGCCGGTGAATGGGTGCACGAAGGTCTGTCGCGATTCGCAGATGGTCATTGCGGCACCTTGGTCGGCGATGTGGTGCCGCCGGTGTTCGAGGCCTACGCACGTGTCTTCCACCCGGCTCATCGGCGGATCGGTCCTGCAGCAGGTGAGGTCGAACCGGTCACCTGGCATGCGGTGGCGGAGGCGAACGAACGCATCGCGCACCCGTTGATGGAGTGGGACTTCATCGCTGCTGCGCCACGCCGGGGCCACGGGCAACCGGGATTGTGGGACGAAGGCCCGGCGACCGGAGACCTGGACGGCCCTACGGCTCGTGCCCTGATCGCCGTGCTCACCTCCTTCACCGCCACTGCGGACCAGTGCTGGTTCGCGATATGGGAAGGCAACACCATCCTCGACGATGTCCGCGAACACGCCGGACGCATGCTGGCCGGGTGGATGGGAATGTTCCTGATCGCCGATGCGATCACCGCGGCCGACAACCGATTCCGCAACTTACTCTCCCCGAACTTCTGGTGGCCGCAGGACCATGCATGGTGCGTGGCCACGAATATCGACCTGATGGCCAGCTTGTGGGTGGGTCCAGGCAGTGTGTCGAGGCGATCCTCGCATCCCCCGAGCTGGAAGCATTCGAGGTTTCGACGGAGATGAGTGTGCAGTGGGACAGCGACACCATCAACCCTCGACCGGAACGCTTCTGAGCCCGGACGGGCACTCAGTTTCGCGGAGCGACGCCACAGGGGTTACGCCAGACCCGTTGTTTTCGGCGACTACTACCGGAACCCCGATCCATGCGGTCGATCTGTGCGCGCAATGCGCGGGCAGCGTTCGAGCATCCGTTGTCGGCGGATGGTTATTTCGAGTGGGTGCAGGATGAGGACGGCAAGAAAATTCCGTCATTCCCCGGTTCGTGAGGACATGGAACTCTCGATCCTGTTCCACCGCGCTCGGACGCGCCGCGGTGATCACCTACGATTCCTTGGTGACCGATTATGACGATGTCGACATGTTCGGCGGCCTCGACGCCTCCACATTGCCGCTCCGCCAGCAGCAGATTCTGGCAACGATCCGGGATTGGGTGGCGTCACACGGATGCGCACCCAGCACCCGTCAGATCGGGGACACGGTGGGCCTACGGTCGACATCGTCGGTGTCCAAACATCTGAAGAGCCTCGAGGACAAGGGCTTTCTCCGGCGAGGTACCTCCATGGCTCGGCAACTGGATGTGCGCCCGTTCCTCGCCGGCACCGAGCACGGCCGTTCGAACGACAACAATGTGGCAGTGCCGGTGGTCGGCGACATCGCGGCCGGTGCACCGATCCTCGCCGAGGAGTATGTCGACGAGACGCTGACGCTTCCGCGCGAGCTCGTCGGGTCCGGCACGGTGTTCGCGCTGCGGGTACGCGGTGAGTCGATGATCGACGCCGCGATCTGCGATGGCGATGTTGTCGTGGTGCGCCGCCAGGACGAAGCTCATTCGGGCGAGATTGTCGCCGCGATGATCGACGGCGAGGCCACGGTGAAGGTGCTGCGCCGCCGCAACGGTCACGTCGTCCTCGAGCCACGCAACCCCGCCTACGCCGAGATCAACGGCGACGACGCGGTCGTCCTGGGCAAAGTGGTTTCGGTCATGCGCCGGATCTGACGACGTATCGAGTCCACGAGAATGTCGACCTCGACTATCGACGGAGATGCTCCAACAGTACCGGGATCAAGCGCTCCTCCATCACGGCCCTTCCCGACGTCTCCAGTGCTTGCGCGAGTTCGGGATCCCACGGCGACTCGGCTCGCGTATCGGTCGACTTCAACATCTCGGAGTCGCCTCGGTCGAGCGCCTCACGATACCTAGCCGCATCCATCAGCCAGGGCAGTGCGCCGAACTCGGTACATGCGCGACCGGTGGTGCGTAGTCCGGTCCAATCGAAATCACCGCGCCAATGCACGGCGCCGCGGGCTGTACGGAGCAACTGACGGACTGCCTCGGACGGCACTCCCTCTGTGCACAGCAACGGCCTGCACCGGGCTCCGAGCTCACGTTCGGCCGCCTCGACGACAGTCGGGTTCTCGCACACGTATACCTCGCCCGCAGCCAACGTCGCTGTCCATGCGCGCAACTGAGCGAGCGTCCACACCTGATGAACGCCGGCGTCCGCCGCCGCTCCGGAAATCGTGGCGGCCGCGGGATGTCCCTCGAGGCGCACGCCGAGTGTCAGCACGCGGCTGGCCAGCCCACTGTCGATCACCCCGAATTGCTCCCACACCGCGGCGCGCTCGGCACCGGTGGACGGTTCGTCGACACCCACCGCTGCCGCGAGGAGGCGTAGAACCCATCGACGCACCGGCGTGTCGGTCAGCGCCTTGGTGTCGCCGAGGACACGCTCGGAGAGCTCGACCGGCGATTCTCCCTCGGCGGGGAGGACGGCGAGTATGCGAACGGCATCGAACACCGTTCCCGACAGCAGATCGGGTGCCGTGACCCGCGCGGCGTCGATGAGCTCGAGCCACTGCCGATGCTCAGGCGCAGCGAGGACCGTGTGGACCTGTTCCCGCGCCCTGTCCACGGCGTCGTTCTTGGCAGACCTCTCGGCGGGTCGGTCGACGAGTGGTGACTCTGCGTCGAGCACTTCGAGCAGCGAGCGACCGCCGTTGAGGGGGCGTTGCAGCCAGGAGTCGAGGGATTGCACGTAGATGGGCACCTTGGTCGAGGTGCTGTCTACCTTGACTCTGCGCATCGCGAGAGCCAACCGATACAGATCGGGGGTTTCCGCGGTGACCGGCACCGTGATCTTCCCGGTCACCTGCAGTCCGTTGCTTACGACATGCCGACGGGCCCTGTCGAGCACCGCACGCAGTTCGTTGCTACCGGACCAGCTCATCAACTCTCCTAGAATCCCGCGCCGGTCAGGCGAACTCGAACGTGCCATCGACCGGCTCCACCACCCGCCGCGTACCCGGTGACCCCAACGCCGTCGCCAGATCCGACCCGTCATGCTCGGCCAGCAGTTCACCGCCGGACCACACCAGCAGCGTCGCCGCGACCGTGTGCTCGGCTACCGAATGCGACAGGTCGTAGTGCGCACACCCCGGCACTCCGCCGTAGGTGATCCACAGATCGAAACCGGTCATGAACAGGTCCAGATCGAATTGCACACACAGGCCCAGCAATTCGCTGCGCCCGGTGTCGTCGACACCGGCGAACGCCTCGTCGAGCGCCAGCAACCGCGGCGCGTGCGGATCGGCCGAATCGAGCATCACGTGCGCCGCGGCGAACAACGGCAGATGCAATGACACCGACTGCTCACCACCGGACAACGCAGAATGCCGCGCCGGCGTCAATCGGTCCTCACTGCCGTCCGCACCGATGAGACTGAACGAGAACACCCGCCACCGCCGGTAATCGAGCGTCGACGCGAGGATCTCCGGGTACGACCGCTCCGGGTGCGCCGCCCGCTCCGCGCGGATCCGCGACGCGAAATGCGCCCGGATCCCCGCCAGATCCTCCGGCGACAACGCCGACGCATCCCGATCGAGCAGCTTGCACACCGCCCGCGCCCGCTCGTCGAGATGATCGGCGAGCACCCAGTGCACCCCGATCGTGGTGCCCGACGACATGTGCCGCTGCCGCATCTCGGTACCCATGCGCCCGATCAGATCGCGGGCGTCGACGGTGCGTTCGTGGATCTGCTGCGACAACCCCGTCAACAGTGCGTCCTCGAGGATGCGACGCTCGGAGTCGGTGAGCAACGCCTCCTGCTCCTGCCGGGCCTGCGCGATGCGCGCCGCGAACCGCCCGACCGAGCTGTAGCCCTGCTCGTCCTGCACCTGCACCACCGTCACTCCGTCGGGAGCATCCCAGGTCAGGCGATAGTCGCGTCCCCGCGCGAGCTCGGCATCGAAATCCTGCAGCGCCGATGTCAATGCCGATCCCGTCGACTTGCGAGCCGATTCCCCCGCCGACACCGACTCCGTCGCCGCCTCCAGCGAGCGGAACAGCCCGGTCACCTCGACGGGCAGCACCTCGACGGCACCCTCGGTGTCCGCCGCGTGCCGGATCCGGTAGACCACCTGATCGGCATCGAGCCACGCTGCCTCACTCGCCGGCCACACGTGCTCGCTGTGCACTTCGAGCAACGTCATCAGGTCGCGGTGCGCGAACGGCGCCAGCTTGCGGGCATCGACGTGACATTCCACCAGCGCCGACCGCAACGTCTGCTCCGCCGCAGTGTGCGCCGCCTCGGCCTTGCCGATCTGCTCGAGCGCCGACTGGAACGCATTCCGGGCTGCGCGCTCGGCCGCCTTCGCCGACTCGATTCGAGCCCGAGCCTCCTCGAGTTGCGCATCGATGCGCTCGGCGCTCGCGCCGATCGACTCCCGCAACGTCTCGAGCAGCTGCTGCTGATGTGTCAGTGACTCCGCGGCCTCGAGAGACCGTTCGGCGGCCTCGTCCGCCGCGACCCGCGCTTCGTCGTGCCGGGACTGCGCCTCCCGCAGACGTTCGGCTGCGTTCGCCTGATCACGCAGCGCCCGCAGCAGCGCCTGACCCTGCGTCCGGAAATACCGAATCGCGGCGTCGAGGCTGTCCAGCTCGGCGGCGGTGATCGGGGTGCGGTGCCGCGCCGCGGCCGCACGCAATTGCTGTTCCTTGACCGAGGCATCGGCGATCGCCTGATCGAGATCCCGATCGGCCGCGGCCGCCGATTCCTGTGCGGTACGCAACGCACCCGCACACTCGGTGACCTTCCGTAGCGCCGCGAGCACCGTGCCGGCACGGGGGAGTGCCTTCACCGCACGGTCGAGGGCGGAGAGCCGATCGCCGAGCGAGTGCTCCTCCTCGCGCAGGGTCTGCACCTCGGCGCGAGAGCCGGCGATGGTCGCCTCGAGTTCGGCGATGCGTCGCTGCCGTCGCCGCGCCCGCGCCGTCGCCCCGATGAACTCCGCATGATCCTTCACATGCCGGCCGAGCTGCACACCCTGCCGGTATCCGCCGCGCACATCCACCGCGACACGGGTGCCCGGCTCCGGTTCGGTCGTCAACGCGATCGACGCCAGCACCTCCGCGACCCGCGACTCGGGCACCGACGTATCCGATTCGGGCACAAGAACATCGGACAAGGTCCGGCCGGCAGGGCGCTGCTCGGGCGGCAACGCCACCAGCACCTGCTCCGACACGAGCTCCGGCACCTCACCGGTGCCTCCGACGAGCCACCCGTCGAGCAGATTCGCCGCCTGCAACGCAGCCTCGACACCCGCAGCCTCGTCCGCGGACACATCGTCCCGGAAACGCACGAGCTGCCACAACGGTGCACCGTCCCAGCCGTCCCGCGACCCGCAGCGCGCGGGGAACGGTGGGGGAGCGTCGTCCCGCTCTGCCGCCACCGCGGCACGTTCCTGCTCGAGCTCACCGATCCGCACCCCGAGCGCGTCGATCTCCGAACCCATGGCTCGCCGCCGGAACCGGATCTCCTCGATGACGGGGCCGGTGTGCTCGGCCAGCGCCCCAGCCGGCGCCGTCGCGTCGTCCTCACCGACCGCACCGAACGCCGCATCGAGCGCCTCGAACACCGGCGTCGACAACCCGACGGCAGCAAAAGCGTTCGTGTGTTCGGCCCACCAGTGACGCAATTCGTTCGCTGCCTCGTTGCGCGCCAGTTCGACGACGGTCTCCGCGGCCTCCACTGCCGCCAGCGCCGTGTCGCGCTGACTGCGGCTGCGCGTCGCCGCCGACTCCGCTCGCGCGCGCGCCGCGGCCGCCCCCTCGACCTTCGACAATGCGCTGCGCACGGCCCGCACATCGGCGTCGCGCTCCTCGGCATTCGCCTCGATCGCCGCGACCAGCTGCTCGGTCCGGTCGATGTGCTCCACACCCGACCACGCGATCGACGCATCCTCGGCCCCGGCCCGCATTGCATCTTCGGTGCGTCGCCGAGTCGACGTCGCGGCCGTCAAGGTTTCCTCGGCCCGGGTCTGCTCGCTGATCCGGTCGGCCACCGTAGCCTGCGCCCGTGCCGCGTTGTCGGTCTGCGCGGAGGTGGTGCGTTCCAGATTCGCCACCACCGACGCGAGATCGTCGAGCTGCTGCTTACCCTCGTACGCGCTCGACCGCTGCAACGCATCGAGCGTGGTGCGGGCCTGTTCGTGCTCCCGCTCGGCCCCGGCGAGGCGCTCCTCCGACTCGGTGCGCGCGGCCGTGGAGACCCGCTGGGTGGTGGCGGCCTGCCGCAACGCGAGCACCGCGGCGTCGACGGCCTCGAGCCGCCCGGACACTTGCTCCACTGCCACCCGGGCCTGCTGCCGCACATATTTCGAATACACGGTGACGAACCGCTGCGCCGCATCATCGGCGGCCGCGAGAGACTCCAGCGTGCGGGCCACCTCCTCCATGTCGGAGAACGACCGAGCCGCCTCGACGACCAGCTCGTCGTCGAGTGGCCGCAACCCGTCGGTCAGGGCCTGCGACAGGCCCTTCGGATCGAGATTCTTCGCGAGCTGGGGGCGCCGCAGCGTCAGGATCAGATTGATCAACTGGTCGTACCGTTGCGCACCGAGACCGAACATCCGCGCATCGATCGCCGCCCGGTATTCGATCGGACGCTCGGTGATCGCCTCGGCACCGACCTGTTCGATCAGCTGCTTCTTCGTCAGCGGACGATCCTCGTCGTCCAGCAGAGAGAAGTCGACACCGACCCGGCCGTCCACCACGAAATGCCAGCGGGTGACCTTGTCGTTGCCCTTGGTCGCGCGCATCCCGATCCCGACGGTGACCGCTTCCGGATCGTCGCGCTGCCCGCGGCTGAACTCCATCCACACATATGAATGCGCGCTCTCCTGCCCCTGGTACAGCAGATTCGAGCGCATGGTGCGCTCCTCACCGGCGAACGGGTTGAGCCGACGCGGCTCGATGCGCCCGTCCAACACGAACGGGAACAACACCTCCAGAGCTTTCGTCTTCCCGGAGCCGTTCGGTCCGCGCAACACCAGACGACCATCCGCGAACGAGAACTCCTGATCGCGGTAATCCCACAGATTGATGATCCCGGCACGCGTCGGGCGGAAACGGGCGCTGCTCATGAGATCTCCGTGTCGATCGAGTCGGGAACAGTGGACGCTGAGTTACTGGAAGGACCGAGATCGCTGAACTCGGTTTCACCGGCCGGTGGACCGTCCGGCGGAGACGAATCGGCAAACAGATCGATCTCCGGATCGCGCTTGCGCACACTGACCGTCACACCGCGGAACCGCGCCAGCGCAGGCAACGCCAGAAGCCCGCCGGGCGCCCGCACCACCAACCGCATCTGCTCGAGCCGCTCCGACGCCGCTTGCGCAAGCCCCGCCGGATCCGCCTGCCACTGCGCGGCGAACGTCCGCCCATAGGTGTCGACGAGCCGCCCGATCGTGCCCGCAACCCAGGAATCCTCGATCAGCGGATGCGTTGCCACCGGACGCTCGGACGCGCCCTCGAATCGATCGACGAGCTCACCCGGCATCGCCGACGCCAACGGCGTGAACAACCCCGACCGCGGAATCGCACCATCGATCGCCGCCGCCAGCGCATCATGTCCGTCCGCGGGCAGCGGCATCCGCTCCGGAGGCGGAGCATCCGGATCCGACACCCGATCGCAGATCTCCCCGGCCAGCAGCAACGCCACCTGCGCGACCGTCCCCGTGTTCGGGAACCGCACATCCGACAACCGGCCCGACGTGTCGACCAGCGCCACCCCTTCGGCGCGCCGCTCACACACCAGACCTGTCAACAACTCCACCTCATCGGTGGTGCGCGGCAACGCCAACTGCAACGCCTCGTCGTCCGACAAATCCTCGGCGTAGACCACCGGCTTCTGCACCAGCGCGCGGCGCACCCGCCGCCGCACCTCACCCGTATCACTGTGCGGCACCGACGAACCGAGCAGTGCCCGCACCGACGTCAGATGCTGCAACGCTCGCGGGGGACGGAACACCGCGGCCACCACCGCACGATCGATGTCGTAGAGCGCTTCCCCATGCCCCGGATCGCTCGCCCAACCACCCGCATCACCATCGGCGAGCGTCAGCGCACCCCGCGTCGTCAACCACGCCACCGCATCGACGAACGCATCCCGGTCCGCGGCGCGCGCGGTGTCGAGATCGACGCCCTCCACCCGGCTCGCGTCCGACGCCACATGATCGGCCAACTCCGACAACGTGATCTGACCGCCACCGCGCCCCAACGCCGCGATCGCCAACGCCAGATACGCATACCGACGACGATCGAACGGCCGATCCGTCGCCGTACTCGTCCCCGCCCCCGGATCCAGCCGATCGGCGACCGTGAACAACCGTGCCGTGGTCTCCGTGACCTCGAGCCGATACCCGAACGTGGCGAGCAGATCCTCACGCAACTCCGTCGCCCACCGGCGCAGCGACGACAACGCCGACCGATCCGGGAACGTCGTCGTCACCAGATGATGCGTCAGGATCAATCGTGCCGCACGTTGATACGAATCGAGATCGACCGACGCAATCGAGCGCGCCTTCACTGCACCTCCACCGACAGATGATCCAAATACAGACTGCCCCGCGCGGTGCGCACCACCATCGACTCCTCACTCGGCCGCAACGTGAGTTTCACCCCGTTCTGCGTCCCGGAAGACCCCTCATCCGGTCGCACACGCCCACTGACCGGCACCCGCGCCGACAACGCCGCATCCAGCAGACTCAACAACACCTCGGCCTCCGGCTCCGAGAGTTCCCTCTGCCGCACCCCACCGGCCGCGAGCGATTTCGCGGCCTGCGAGCGGCGCCGTTGCGTCTCGAGTTGCTTTTCGCGCAGCCTGCGCACCCCGGCATCGTTGCGCTGGATCCGCCCGGGAGCACCCGCGGCGGGGCGGCGCCCGGTCTCGGCGAGCGTGCGGGAGATCTCCACCGGCGGCGCCTCCCACCACGACCGGGTGACGGGAATGACGTCCGCGTCGGGATGCGGTATCGAGAAGTGCCGGGGCCGGCCGAGGTCGAACACGGCCCCGAACAGGGCGTGCGCGGCGTCTTCGGTGGGCGCGTTCGCGAACCACCCGGCCAGGTGCCGCAGTTGCGATTCGCGGCTGACTCCGCCGCGCCGTTGCTCGGTCAGACGTCGCAGCAGCGACAGCACCGCCGAGATGGCATTGATCGTGGCGCCGCGCAGGCGTTCCGATTCACTCGGCGCCGACCCCACACCGACGAACCAGTGCTCGACGCCGCGCCAGCGCATCCGCCAGTCGGCCTCACGTTCCTCGAACGAGAGCAGCACCCGCTCGTCGTGCTGCGCTGCGAGCGCGGGCAAGGTGTCGGCGCCGGTGGCATGCACACGGTCGAGCGCCGCGGTGAGCTTCGGAGCGTAGCGGGCAAGATCGGAACTGAACTCGCGCATGTGGGTGAGCAGCGCGTCCTTCTGATCGAGGAACACCTCCGGAGTGATCTCGGTGGTGCGCACCAGTTCGCCGAGCACCAGGTAGAACCGGGCAGCCCGTTCGGCCATGTCCGACAGCGTGGCGTCGAGCCGGCGCAGTTTGCGGTAGACGAGTTCACCATCCCCGGCGGCGTTCGCGTCGGCGAGTTCGGTGAGATCAGCGAGCAGATCGGCCAGGGCCAACCGCGACAGGGACACATCCTCCCCGCGCGCCGAGAGCACATCCTCGACCGCGCGGAACGCCCGGTAGCCTGCCTGCCCGAACTGGTAGACGTAGTGGCGGTTGCGGTACTCGGCGAGGGTCGCGGCGCGGGTGCCGTCGTAGCTGCGTTCGAGCACACCCCACGCGTGGAGTTGCTCGAGCAACGCCGGAAGGTCGGATGCCTCGGGCACGTCGCCGGAACCGTCAGCGGCGATGCGGTTCAAAACGGTCTCGACGTCCCCGGCGTGCAGCAGCACCGTGTAGTTGCCGCGGGCGTGGTCGAACGCGCGCAGAACCCACAGGTAGTGAGTGCGTTTCTCGGCGGTCGCGAACGAGAACAACCGCAGCCGGTCGTCCCGCACCAGCGGGTCCTCGACCGCTCCGACGTGGGATCGACCTGTTTCGTTCACTGTGACAGGGTAGGCGGACCACGGCCTCGCGCCTGCATCACCCACGGTCCGTGTCGGCGACCGGCGCACGCGTTCGGCCCCTGTGCAGGTTGCGCGGGCGGTAACGTCGGAGGCCATGAGACGACCCATGCGTGGTGTGCTTGCGGCGATCGTGATCGCCGGGTCCGTTGCGGTGCCCGGGTGGGCCCATGCCACCCCCAGCGAGGGAATCTCGGGCGTGACGTGGGTGGACATCGAGGTTCCACCGAACCTTCTACCGTTCGTGCCCGACGGGGTGCACGCGGTGGCTCGGGAGATCACCATCGATCCGGGCGGAACGACAGGTTGGCACTACCACGACGGGCCCGTGCTCGGCATCGTCCGGGCGGGCACGCTCACCCATCCCGGAGCGGATTGCGTGCCGGTGATCTACGACGCGGGCGATGTGATCGACGAACCCGCGGGGGCCGACCACGTGCATGTCGGCCGCAATGTCGGGACGGTGCCGGTGATACTCGACGTCGTGTATCTCACGCCGATCGGGGCGCCGCTGTTCGAGGATGTGCCTGCGCCCGCGTGCGCCACGATCTGAACCGGCCGTCGACGGCGTCCGCGGCCTGCCCCATGGATCTAGAGTGGGCATCGACGCCGGGAAGGGATCCGATCGCGCCGCCCGGCTCCACCCTCGACTACAGGAGGACACGTTGCCGAGCGTGCCGAGCCGTCTACTGCCCACGGTCATCAAAGCGATGCGCCGAAACCGCAACTACCTCGACCCGGCCACCGCGCGCGACCATCTGAAGGACGTCTCGCTCCGACCGCGACCCTACGGGCCGCCTGCCCGTTTGCGCCGCGACGTGACAGTGACCATCGACCGGAGCGGGCAGTGGCCGATCTACACGATCGTCCCCGCCGCGAGAGAACCCCACGGCAACACCGTCTACGTCCACGGCGGCGGATGGGTCAACGAAATCGTCTCGCAGCACTGGCATCTCGCGGCGCAGATCGCCTCGGAGGCACAGACGACCGTCACGGTGCCGATCTACCCACTGGTGCCGTTCGGTACCGCAGGGCAGGTCGTCCCGGCGATCGCCGAACTCGTCCGGGCCAACCACGACAGGTACGGCACAGTATGCCTGGCCGGTGACTCCGCCGGCGGGCAGATCGCGCTCTCGGCCGCAATCGCCCTGCGCGACGAGCACGCGCTGACACTGCCACGCACGGTGCTCATCTCGGCGGCGCTCGACCTGTCTCTGTCCAACCCGGAGATCGACCTCGTCCAACCCACCGATCCGTGGCTCGCCCGCGAGGGCACCCGCGTGTTCATCGACCACTGGCGCCGCGACCTCGCCCTCGACCACCCGTGGGTCAGCCCCCTCGCCGCCGACCTGCACGGCCTCGGACCGCTCACCGTGTTCATCGGCACCCGCGACATCATCTACCCCGACACGCGCCTGGTCGTCGAGAAGGCGACGACCGCAGGCGTCGACGTCGACTATCACCCCGGCGACGGGCTTCTGCACGTCTACCCGCTCACCCCCACCCCCGAGGGGAGAGCCGCCCGCAGCATCATCGTCGACCAACTTCGGGCACGACGACCCGCGCAGCGGTGATCTCATTGTTCAGATCGGCCGGGCCCGGCCGGCCAGGGTGGTCGCGATGAACTCGATGTCGACCGCGCCGGTCGATGCTGTGATCACCAAGTCGTACGCAGGATCTTCTGGTGCGGCGAGCCGATGGTCGTTCATGTCGTAGAAGACGTACGTGGCCACCCAGCACAAACGCTTGTTGCCGTCGATGAATGCATGATTGCGAACCAATGATTGGAGCTTACAGCCCGTCCAGTTCCTGGCAGAGGGCGAGTAGATCTTCGACGGTGAGGTATCGCGTCACTGGGCGAGACGGTCGAGCAACGACCCGTACCGCGCGATTGCCTCGCGCGCGGACTGCCGCACCTCGTGGCCCTTCTCGAGGCGCGCTGCCTTCTCCGTGACTGCTCGAATAACGGCTTCCTGCTTGCTGATCCCCTCGGCGTTCGCCAAAGCGGTTGGTGCCGGAAGTGACGGTTGGTGTATCGAAATGTCGGACGCATACCGTCAGATCGGGCAGCTACGGCGCTCAGTGATGAGGACTGTCCGGATCGAGCCGACCGCCCGTGACTTCCATGTCCCCCTTTCACGTTATACACGATCGGTGCCGCTCATGAGACCCCGAAAATTGGTCCATACTCGCCACTCACATGCCGACCCACAGGTGAGGAGCAGCGAATGGGTTACGTCCTGGGCTTCGACGAGATCGACCGCACAGATATCGCACGGGTCGGAGGTAAAGGCGCAAACCTCGGCGAACTGTCGCGTATCGCCGGCACACAGGTGCCGGAGGGCTTCTGCGTGACGACGGAGGCCTTCCGTCGGGTCCTCGCCGACGCCCCCCGGATCGACGCGCTGATCGACCGGCTCGCAGGACTGGACGACAACGACTGCGAGCAGATCAGCAGCGCGAGCGCCGAGATCCGACGCGCGATCGAAGAGTGCACGGTCCCCGACGAGGTGGCGGCGGCGATCGTCGGCGCACACGCCGGCCTCGGCGGTCGCGGCGCGTACGCAGTCCGCTCGAGCGCAACCGCAGAGGACCTCCCGAACGCCTCCTTCGCCGGTCAGCAGGACACCTACCTCAACGTCCTCGGAGCAGACGAGATCCTCCGGCACGTCAGCCGGTGTTGGGCGTCGTTGTTCACCGACCGTGCTGTCACCTACCGGCTGCGGAACGGATTCGACAACCGCACGATCCGCATAGCGGTCATCGTGCAGCGCATGGCGTTTCCGCAGGTCTCCGGGATCCTGTTCACTGCCGACCCCGTCACCGCAAATCGCACTGTGGTCTCCATCGACGCCGGATTCGGATTCGGCGAAGCGCTCGTATCGGGCCTGGTCAACGCGGACATCTACAAGGTGCGCGACAGTGACGTCGTAGACAGGGTGGTGGCAAGAAAGGAACTCGTCGTCGAGGCGGAACCGACAGGGGGAACGAGAATCCGAACCCTCGGACCGCAGCAGCAGACCCTGCCTGCGCTGACCGATGAGCAGGCAGTGCGTCTCGCGCAGCTCGGCCGCGCCATCGAAGCCCACTTCGGAAGTCCCCAGGACATCGAATGGTGTCTCGTCGACGACGAGTTCCGGATCGTCCAGAGCCGGCCCATCACCACAGTGTTCCCGATCCCCGAAGCCGCCGACGACGCCAACCGCGTGTACGTGTCGGTCGGTCATCAGCAGATGATGACCGACGCCATGAAACCGCTGGGGTTGTCCGTATGGCAGATGACGAGCACGGCACCCATGCGTGACGCAGGAGGCCGGCTGTTCGTCGACGTCACCGAGAGATTGGCATCGCCCACGGCGAGCGCAGGCCTGGTGGCGGCGCTCGGCAGCTCCGAACCGCTCATCGGCGACGCACTACGCACCATCGTCGAACGCGGCTTCGTTCGGACCCTCCCGGATGCACACTCCGACCGAACACCTGCTGCCGGTGCCCCGCCCGCCCCCATCGCGACCGACGATGCACTCGTCACCGAACTGATCGCAGACAGCGAGGCCTCCACCGCAGAGTTGGCCCGCGAGATCCAAACCCGAACAGGGCTTGCGCTCCTCGACTTCGTCGATGCAGACATCCACGAACTACGCCGGATCCTGTTCGCACCGAAAAGTTATCAGGCGATCATGGCTTCGTTGGATGGCGCAACCTGGCTCCGCGACCACCTCGACGAGTGGTTGGGGGAGAAGAACGCCATCGACGCCCTGACGCAATCCGTTCCCCACAACATCACCTCTGAGATGGGTCTCAAGCTGCTCGACGTCGCCGACGTGATCAGACCTCATCCCGAGGTCGTCGCATTCCTCCACCGTGTCGAGGACACCGGGATCGACGATGCGCACTTCCTCGAGGCGCTGGCCACGGTGCCCGGCGGAGGAGAAGCCCGCGACGCCATCGCCTCGTACCTCGACAAGTACGGGATGCGCTGTGTCGGCGAGATCGACATCACCAGGCCTCGATGGCGCGAACACCCCACCGCGCTCGTCCCGACCCTCCTCAGCAACATCGCGAACTTCGAACCGGGCGCCGCCCGCCGACGTTTCGATGACGGCCTGCGCGCGGCGCAGCAAAAGGAAGACGAGGTACTCGAGCGGCTTCGCGCTCTGCCGGACGGGGTCCGTAAGGCGGGCGAGATCAAAGCGATGATCGACCGCGTCCGCACCTTCGCGGGGTATCGCGAATATCCGAAGTACGGAATGGTCTCCCGCTACTTCGTCTACAAACAGGCACTCCTCGGCGAAGCCGAACGCCTCGTCCGGGCAGGGGTGCTTCGACGAGCAGACGACATCTTCTACCTGCGGTTCGACGAACTCCGCGAGGTCGTGCGCACGCAACATGTCTCCGCCGAACTCCTCCGCGCACGCGAGGAGGAGTTCCGATCGTTCCAAGCGCTCACACCACCTCGCGTGCTCACCTCGGACGGCGAGATCGTCACCGGCGTGTATCGCCGAGAAGACCTTCCGACCGGCGCGCTACCCGGCCTGGCAGTATCCACGGGGATCGTCGAAGGCCGCGCCCGCGTGGTCGCCGACATCGCGCAGGCCGACCTGGAAACGGGCGACATCCTGGTGACCGCCTACACCGATCCGAGCTGGACGCCGCTGTTCGTCGCGATCGCCGGCCTGGTCACAGAGGTGGGCGGACTGATGACCCACGGTGCGGTGATTGCGAGGGAGTACGGTCTGCCTGCCGTCGTCGCGGTACCGGATGCCACCCGGGTGATCCGAGACGGGCAACGAATCCGGGTGAACGGAACGGACGGGTACGTCGAGATCCTGTCGGACGAGACATGACACGTATGAGATGGCATGACACGGCAAGGGCGCAGATGCTCGTGTCCGGCAGGGAGGTTCAGTCGACGGTGTGAACCTTCTGCCAGTCGTAGTCCATCTGTCGTGATTGGGCGGACACGAGGACGGCTCCGGCGACGTCGGCGGGGCTCAGGCGTGAGGCGACGGAGAACACCTCGAACGGGCCGAACGCATCGAGAACCTCGACGTCGTCGAACAGGAGGATGCCGTAACGGATCGATGCCACCCCCAGACCATAACGGCGTGGGGGAGATTCGCGGTCGGCCGAGGTGTGAACGCTCAGTGGGTGCGATCGTGCTCGATCTGCGCCGCGATGATCTCGGGCACGCTGTCCTCCACGAGGAACAGGAGTGTGAGCAGCGGAGTCACGATCCGGTGTCCCAGTTCGGTGAGCGAGTACTCGACATGCGGGGGGATGGTCGTGAGGACCTCTCGATGCACGAGGCCGTCGCGCTCGAGGGTCTGCAGGGTCTGAGAGAGCATCCGTTCGCTGATGCCGTCGACATGGCGGCGCAGTTCGGAGAAGCGATGGGTCTTTTCGGACAGTGCTGCGAGCACCAGGGCACCCCAGCGTCCGGTGATGTTCTGAAGCACGGGCCGGGACGCACAGTTGCGCGCGAAGACATTGGCTTCGGGAAGGTCGGCGGTGCTCATGGCTGTCCATTTTACCTCGCGAACCGTGAAGAAGCGCTGAGGAAAATATTGCACTATCAAAAAGTAAGCGTATAACTGGTGGGGAAGTTGAAGCTCGAGAGTTCGCGCGCCTCGGCAAGCGGGCCCAACACCAGGAGACACACACATGACCATCGCCGTCACCGGAGCTACCGGACACCTCGGTCGTCTGACCATTGCCGCACTGCAGGAACGCGGTGTCGACCCCGGCACCATCGTCGCGGTCGTCCGTGACACCGCCAAGGCCGCTGACCTCGCCGCCGCCGGTGTCCAGGTTCGCGCCGCCGACTACGCCGATCCCGATGCACTCCGCGAGGCCCTCGCCGGTGTCGACAAGCTGCTCCTCATCTCCGGTAGCGAGGTCGGCCAGCGCCTGCAGCAGCACACCAACATCATCGAGGCAGCCAAGGCCGCCGGAGTCGGATCCATCGCCTACACCTCCGTCCTCGCCGCCGACACCACCCCGTTGGCGCTCGCCGCCGAGCACAAGGCCACCGAAGAACTGCTCGCTGAGTCCGGAATCGCCCACACGCTGCTGCGCAACGGCTGGTACTGGGAGAATTACGAGTCGGCCGTCGACACCGCCAAGGCCACCGGCGCACTGTTCGGAGCGGCCGGCACCGGGCGCGTCGCCGGAGCCGCACGCAAGGACTTCGCCGATGCAGCTGCCGTCGTCCTGACCACCGACGGCCACGACGGCGCCACCTACGAACTCGGCGGCGACCAGCACCTCACCTACGCCGACATCGCCGACGTCCTCTCCCGCATCGTCGGCACCGAGGTCACCTACAAGGACCTGCCGCAGGCGGAATACGCCACCATGCTCGAGGGTGCAGGAGTACCGGCGCCGTTCGCTCGGATCCTCGCCGACTCCGATGCAGGAATCGCTGCAGGCGTACTCGATACCGATCGCGACGATCTGCGCCGACTCACCGGCCACCCTTCCACCCCGCCGGCCGACGTCCTCGGCGCCTGACACACAGCGCATCTGGACGAGCACACCTGAATACTGGGTCGATGTCCACACCCCGGAGACGCGTCGCCGCCTATGTGATCCGCCACCGCATCGGCCCCGAACTGCTCGTGTTCGACCACGTCGGTATTCCCGACGCGGGCACTCAGATCCCGGCCGGGGGCCTCGAACCGGGGGAGGACCCACACGAAGCCGCGCTCCGTGAGGTCACCGAAGAAACCGGACTCGACACCTGCTCTGTGGTCGGTGCGGTCGGCATCGATCACCGACCGCACCCGATCACCGGGCAACCACGCCACACGTACGTCCTCCACCTCCGCGTACCCGCGGACACCGCAGACGCCTGGCTTCACACCGTCCGTGGTGACGGAACCGACACCGGACTGCAGTTCGCATGCCGATTCGTGCCACTACCGCTGCGCGAACCACTCGCCGACCATCAGGATCGGCTTCTCGGCCACATCGATCCCGGGTGGGCCACGCCCGCGCGCTGACACACGATCCGATCCCCCGGAATTCGCACCGACACACGCACGCCCACCGGAGCGGACCAGAAACCGTCGCAGCAATGGCAGGATCGAAGCCGTGAGTTCCGCGAACCTGTCCCGAGCCGAAACTACCGCGCGCGCCCGCGCTCTCGACGTGCACTCCTACCACGTCGAACTCGACCTACGAGGCGCCGTAGACCAGGACCGCACCGGCTTCCCCACCGTGACCACCATCGAGTTCACCGCCTCCACACCGGAGACCTGGCTCGATTTCCTCGGCGACTCGGTCGAATCCGTGACCGTCAACGGCGACCTGACCCCCGTCATCTACGACGGCGCACGGATCGCAATCCGCGGACTCCGCGAAATCAACGTCGTCACCATCGTCGCCACCGGTCGCTACAGCAGATCAGGGGAGGGCCTGCATCGCTTCCTCGACCCTGTCGACGGCGAAACCTATCTCTACACCCAGTACGAACCGGCCGACGCCCGCCGCGTGTTCGCCTGCTTCGAACAACCCGACCTCAAAGGCGCCTACACGTTCGTCGTCACCGCACCAGCGCATTGGCAGGTGATCTCCAACCAAGCTGTCGATCACCGCCGGCGCGGCGGCGACAACCAGACCGTGACGTTCGCCCCGACCCTGCCGATCTCCACCTACATCACCGCCATCGTCGCCGGGCCCTACCATCGCGTCGACTCATCGTGGAGCAGGGGAGAGCTCACCGTGCCGCTGCGGGTGCTGTGCCGTGCCTCGCTCGCCGAACACCTCGACGCCGACGAGATCCTCCAGGTCACCACGGAGGGCCTCGACTTCTACGCCGAACACTTCGACTATCCGTACCCGTTCGGCAAATACGATCAGGTCTTCGTCCCCGAATACAACCTCGGCGCGATGGAGAATCCCGGCTGCGTCACCTTCACCGAGGCATACGTCTTCCGCGGCGCCGCCACCGAAGCCCAATACCAGGGCCGCGCCAACACGATCCTGCACGAGATGGCGCACATGTGGTTCGGCGACCTCGTCACCATGAAATGGTGGGACGACCTGTGGCTCAAGGAATCCTTCGCCGACTACATGGGGTCGCTCGTCAGTGCCGAAGCCACGCAATACACCGACGCCTGGGTCGCGTTCGCCAACCGCCGCAAAGCCTGGGCGTACCTGCAGGACCAACTTCCCACCACCCACCCGATCGTCGCCGACATCGTCGATCTCGAAGCCGCCAAACTCAACTTCGACGGCATCACCTACGCCAAGGGCGCCAGCGTCCTCAAACAACTCGTCGCCTACGTCGGCCGCGATGCCTTCTTCGAAGGATCCCGCCGCTACTTCCAGGCCCACGCCTACGGCAACACCACCCTCGACGACCTGCTCACCGAACTGTCCGCCACCTCCGGCCGCGACCTCACCGGCTGGGCGCGCGCGTGGCTGCAGACCTCCGGTGTCTCCACCTTGATCCTCGAACCCACCGGGCACGGCCGCTACGACATCGTGCAGACCGACCCGCGACCCCACCGTCTCGCCGTCGGTTGCTACGACCACGACCCCACCGGCGACCTCGTCCGCACCTACCACGTCGAGATCGACATCGCCGACGCCCACACCGGCATCGAACTACCCGATGCGCCCCTGATCCTGCTCAACGACAACGACCTCACCTACGCCAAGATCCGCCTCGACGAACGCTCGCTGACCACCGTCGAATCCTCACTCGACCGCGTCCGTGACCCCCTCGCACGCGGCCTGATCTGGTCGGCACTGTGGAACGCCACCCGCGACGGCGAACTCGCCGCCACCCGCTACATCGCAATGGCGAGGCGCTTCTCGACCAACGAATCGAACCTCGCGCTGCTCACCGCGGTACTCGGCAACGCACCCGCCGCCATCGAGCACTACCTTCCCGCAGCGGCCCGCCCCAACGCGCGCGCGATGTGGCTCGACGCAGTGTGGCACGGACTCGACAGCGCCGAACCCGGAAGCGGCGCCCAACTGGCCTTCGCCCGCGCCGTCGGCGCCGCCGCGGCCATGGACGCCCATCGCGCCACCGACCTTCGCGCACTCCTCGACGGCACCGCACCTGCACCATCCGGACTCGCACTCGACGCAGACCTGCGCTGGACCTGGTGGACGGCACTGACCGCGACCGGATACGCCGACAAACCCGACCTCGACGACGAACTGCACCGCGACGACACCGCCACCGGCCGCACCGCACACCTGCGCGCCATGACCGCCCGCCCGCGCGCCGAGGTCAAAGCCCACGCATGGGCGACCATCTGCGCCGATCACACCCTCACCAACGACCACCTCGATGCCACCATCGGCGGATTCCGCGCCGGTGCGCGCCGTGACCTGACAACCCCGTACGACAGCGACTACTTCGCCGTCCTGCGCGACACCTGGTCCGACCGCAGCATCGAGATCGCCCGCCGCATCGTCCTCGGACTGTTCCCCCCGACCGACACCCTCGACCAGGTCGACGCGTGGCTCGCGGCGAACACGGACGCCCCTGGTGCACTGCGGCGCCTCGTCGTCGAACAACGCGATCACCTCGCCCGTGACCTGCGCGTCCAACATGTCAACGAGGCCTGACCGATCCCATGAGCACCGAACACGTTCCCGACATCGTCACCTCAGCCGGCCTCGTCCCTCACGGTCCGCAGCCCCCCGACACCATCACCGACGCCATGCGCAGGTTGCGGGAGAAAGCCGCCTCCGACAACACCCGCGCGGCGCAACTGAACGACTGGGACACCTATACCCGCTGGTGTCAGAGCACCGGGCACGGCCCACTCCCCGCGACACCCGACCAGATCTCCTGGTTCGTCACCGAGAAGTCGGTCGAGGTCCGCGCCGACGGCCGCTACGCGTATGCACCATCGACGCTGTCCCGCTGGGTCTCGACGATCAACAAGATGCACTCCCTGGCCGGATACCCGAAACCCGGGCACCACGAGTCGGTCCGCGAACTCCTCCGCGGAATCCGCCGCGACCGCGCCACTCCGCCCGCCCGCCGCACCCCGCTGCTCACCGACGACATCCGCACGATCCTCACCCACATGCGCGCCGACGCCGCGACCGCCGGCTGGGCCGACCGCGCCGCCGAGCGCCGCGACGCCGCCCTGCTGCTCATGGGACTCGCCGGGGCGCTGCGCCGCTCCGAACTGACCGCCCTGACCGTCGCCGACGTCGTTCCTCACCGTGCCGACGGCCTCTACGTCACGGTGCGCCAGTCCAAGACCGACCGCGATGCGCGCGGCCGCACCGTCACCCTCCCGCACGGACACGACCCGCACACCTGCCCGGTGTGCGCGTATCGGCGCTGGCGTGAGGTCCTCGACACCTGGGACGCCGGAGGCAGACCTGCCGTAGCGGACCTGCTCGACGACGAAGACGAAGGGCCGATGCAACACTGCTGCAGGGGACTCGGCCCCGGAGTGAAGGGTGGAGCGAACCGCGCACTGTTCCGGCCGGTGCACCGCACCGGGTCGCTCGGCGCGGGAGCACTGTCCGGGCAATCCGTGCACTCGATGATCCAACGCCGCGCCCGCCGCGCCGGATTCAGCGACGAACTCGTCGCGACCCTCGGCGGGCACAGCCTGCGCGCCGGTTTCGTCACCCAGGCCGTCCGCGGCGGCGCCACCACCCAGACGATCATGACCCAGACCGGGCACGCCGACGAACGCATGGTCGCGCTCTACAGCCGCCAGCACGCGGGCCTCGTCGCGAACGCCGTCACCCGCCTCGGACTTTGAGGCGGCGCCACCGAACCCGGAGATCAGCCCACCCGCAAAGTCTGTACCTGCGGCCAGATCTCGTGCCACGGCACGGTGCGGCCCGACAACAACCACACGGCGGTGTCGATCTCGTCGCTCACCGGTCCGCGTAGCTGCGTGACCTCGGTGAAGAAGGGAGCGAGCGTCGACGGGTCGGTCCCGGCGAACAGCACATCGATCCGTGACTCGTCGGGTAGCGGGAAGTATCCGTACGCACGATTCGGGCTGTAGGCCGGCGGCAGATCGACTGTCGTCGAATATCCGTCGAGGTAGGCGGCCACGATATACGACTCGCCGATCACCGCCGTGCGATCCCGTTCGTCCGGCGACAAGTCCTGATAGGCCTCGGAGGTGCGCTGCGCGATCTGTTCACCTCCATCGTCGTTGGAGAATCCGACCGATGCCACCAGCATTACCCCGGCAACCAGCGCACCGATCGCGAACGCCGGCCACACCGTCCAGGTCCACCGGTGCAGACCCCGTTCACGTCGCCGCTGCAATCCCACCGCACAGACCGCGATCAGCGCTCCATGGAACCCGGCCAGATAGTACGGCCGCCCCGCAGTGACAGTGAAGACGATCAACAAGGCCAGGAAGGTCACCGCGAGAAACCGGTAGCGCCGGAATTGCGGATCGCGGAGCAGCCACCACAACCCGGCCAGAACCAGCACCGTGCCCACCACCCCGGCCCACAGCAGCATCTGGACCGTCACCGAGACCCGCCCGCCATACAGCGTCTCGGCTTCCTCGGCAACGATCTCCGACATCAACAGTTGCGGCCACCCGTGAGCGGCCTGCCAGATCAATGTCGGCGCCGCGAGTACCGCCCCGATACCCACACCGGCCCAGAACATCGGTCGACGCAACACTTCACGCGGCCCGCACACCAGCACGGCAAGCACCAGCGCCGCGCACAACAACATGACCTGGAACTTCGTCTCCGCGGCGATCCCCGCCACGACGCCGAGGGCCAGGAGCAACCGGTCGTCGCGGACTCGCACCCACTGCACAAGCAACCACAACAGAAGCAGCCACTGCACCGGCTCGAGGGTGTACGGCGTGAGCCAATGCCCGAACAACGCCGCCGAAATCGACGTTGCCTGTGCCGCAGCCGTAATGCCCTGTGCTCGCAGATCTCCGCCGAGTTCGCGTGCGATCAGTGCCGCCACGACCACCGCCGCGACCGTCGCCACGATGGGCACAAGTCTCAGAATCAGGATCGAACCCGGCGCAACGACATCCGACACCCACGCCGGCAACGGCGCGACCGGCGGCTGATCGGCAGATCCCCAGTCCAGGTGATCGCGGCCGATCGCGAGCATGTACACCTCGTCGAACCAGTAGCCGTCACTTCCCGCGACAGCTGCCGCCAGATGCGCGACCGCGACAACCGCCGCGATCGGCCACACGACGCGACCTGCGAACTGATGGGCCTTTCCATTATGGAGGGGCGTAGCGGCGGCCATCTCCTGTTGTGATGTTCGGGCCCACGCCATGGGCACTCAACTCCCGAAACCGGTCGATCCGTGCGATTCGTCTGCGGCCGCACCGCCCCGCGCGGCCGACCTACCACGGTCGCCCACCATCGAATTCGAATTCGAGATCGACGCGTGAGACGCCTGCGAGGTGGGTACCGTTCTTCCAGAGGGTACGCGCACAGCCGATCGTGCAGCACGACGTCACGTTCGGGTTGCCGACGACGAGGAGTCCGATGCAGACCCCTGACACCGCTGAATCCAGCGCCCAGACCGGCGAGGGCCTACACGAACTCGATGCCTGGTGGCGGGCCGCCAACTACCTGTCGGTCGGGCAGATCTACCTCATGGGAAACCCTCTCCTGAGGGAACCACTACGTCCCGACCACATCAAACCGCGCCTACTCGGTCACTGGGGCACCACGCCGGGCCTCAACTTCATCTATGCGCACCTCAACCGCGCGATCCTCGCCCGAAACCTCGACATGATCTACGTCATGGGACCCGGCCACGGCGGGCCCGGACCGGTCGCCGCGGCGTGGCTCGAGGGCACCTACAGCGAAATCTATCCCGACGTCTCCCAAGATGAATCGGGCATGCGCCGCCTGTTCACTCAATTCTCCTTCCCCGGCGGAGTACCCAGCCACGTTGCTCCGGAGACCCCCGGATCCATCCACGAAGGAGGCGAACTCGGGTACTCGCTGTCCCACGCGTACGGCGCTGCATTCGACAACCCCGACCTCGTGGTCGCAGCGGTCATCGGAGACGGCGAAGCCGAAACCGGACCACTCGCCGCGAGCTGGCATTCCAACAAATTCGTCGATCCGCGCCGCGACGGGGCCGTACTTCCGATCCTGCACCTCAACGGATACAAGATCGCCAATCCCACACTTCTCGACCGCATCGGCGACGACGAACTCGAATCACTGCTTCGTGGATACGGACACGAACCGATCATCGTCTCCGGTCACGAACCCGACCACATGCACCGGCGCTTCGCCGACGCGCTCGATCGCAGTCTCGATCGGATCACCGAGATCCAGCAAGAGGCACGGCAATCCGGCCGCAGTGACCGACCCGTGTGGCCGATGATCGTGCTGCGTTCCCCGAAAGGCTGGACCGGACCGGTGGAGGTCGACGGACTTCCCATGGAGGGGACCTGGCGGGCACATCAAGTGCCCTTTGCGAACGTCCGCGACAACGACGAGCACCGACGCATCCTCGAACACTGGATGCGCAGTTACCGGCCCGAAGAACTGTTCGACGGCTGTGGAGCACCGGTTCCGGCCGTTCGTGACCTGCACCCCACCGGACCTCGACGCATGAGCGCCAATCCGCACACCAACCCCACCCTCCGTGATCTCGCCCTTCCCCCCTTCCGCGACCACGCGGTCGCGGTCGACAGACCCGGGCACGAATTCGCCGAATCCACACGGATTCTGGGCACGTTCCTTCGCGACGTCGTGCGGCGCAACCCGACAACCTTCCGCATGTTCGCACCCGACGAGCACAACTCCAACCGCCTCGGCGACGTCCTCGACGCCACCGATCGCACCTGGAACGCCGAAACCCTGCCGACCGACGAACACCTCGCACCCGACGGCCGGGTCATGGAGATCCTGTCCGAGCACACCTGCCAGGGCTGGCTCGAGGGATACCTGCTGACCGGACGACACGGCCTGTTCTCCTGCTACGAGGCGTTCGTACACATCGTCGACTCGATGGTCAACCAACATGCCAAATGGCTGCGCACCACCAACCGGATCGAGTGGCGTCGACCGATCCCGTCGCTCAACTACCTCCTCACCTCGCACGTGTGGCGGCAAGATCACAACGGGTTCTCCCATCAGGACCCCGGATTCATCGATCACGTCGTCAACAAGAAGTCCGACGTGATCCGCGTCTACCTACCACCGGACGCCAACACCCTGCTCTCGGTCGCCGACCACTGTCTACGCACCCGTCAGTACATCAATGTCATCGTCGCCGGGAAACAACCACAGCCGCAGTACCTGTCCATCGAGGACGCCATCGTCCACTGCACCAAAGGCATCGGGATCTGGGACTGGGCCGGCACCGACCGCGCCGCAGAACCCGACGTGGTACTCGCCTGCGCAGGCGACGTTCCCACCATGGAAACCCTCGCCGCAGTGGAGATCCTCCACGAATGGTTCCCCGACCTGCTGATCCGGGTGGTGAACGTTGTCGACCTCATGCGTCTCCAGGACGACCGAGAACACCCGCACGGATTACCCGACGCCGATTTCGACGCCCTCTTCACCACCGACACACCCGTCGTGTTCGCCTACCACGGGTACCCGTGGCTCATCCACCGACTCACCTACCGCCGCCGCAACCACGACAACATCCACGTGCGCGGATACATCGAAGAGGGCACCACCACAACCCCGTTCGACATGTGCGTCCTCAACGGGATCGACCGCTTCGATCTGGCACTGGACGTCATCGACCGCGTCGAACGCATCCGCCCGGCCGCCGCCTACGCCCGCGAACACCTGAAGAACACGTTGATCAGGCACCGGCAGTACATCCGGGAGTACGGCGAGGACATCCCGGAGATCGCCGACTGGCGCTGGCACGGCCTCAACTCGTGAACAGACTCGGAGTCAATGTGCACGCCGCTCCAACCGTCCGGCGGCGAACGCCTCACGGTCCACATCATCGAGCGAGGTCACGACGAGATCTGCACCCGCCTGCAGCAACTCGTGCTCGTCGCGGGCACGCGCCACACCGAGCGTGACCATCGCGCCGGCCTTAGCGGCCTGAACGCCGCTGACTGCGTCCTCGACCACCACGCACCGTTCCGGAGCCACACCGAGTTCGGCGGCCGCGGTGAGAAAAATTTCCGGATCCGGCTTGCCCCTGGTGAAATCGCGACCCGACAGGTCTGCGTCGAACACGTCGAGCAACGATGTGTCGCCACCGCCGAACTCTCCGAGCCGGATCGCCCGTAGGAAGCGGTGCGCATTCTTCGAGGACGACGCCGCCGCGACGGGAATGCCTGCGGCTCGCACCGCCATCACCAACCGCACCCCGTCGGCATACGCGTCGAACCGGGCCTCTTCGATCAACCGGAGCAGCATCGCCTGCTTACGCTCCGCGTACTCGCTCTCACGCTGCTGCGCGTCGGGTACCCCGAAGTACTCGAGGCAGGCCAGTGCTCCCTCGTGCCGAGGCTTCCCGGACAGCACCTCGCGGTAGACGCGCGAGGTGAATGAGTCCGGCGACCATGTGGAACGCTCGGCTGCCTCCTGCCACGGGCCCGTCATGAGCTCGGCCAGCGACTCCCGCCAGGCCACTTCGTGTGGTGAATCGACGAGAACACCGTCGACGTCGAATATCACACCTGCGAAACCCATTGCGGGCGAACTCTCATCGCGTGTCATGGCGATCCCCCTCGTTCAGGCAGGTAGGGGAGTGGTCGGGACCTGGAACTCGTGCGATTGCCCCGCCTCGAGTTGTACTGTCTCTCCGTTCACTCCCACCCGCACCGGCACCCGGAACCCCTCGACCTCCGCGAGCACCGACAATGTCTCACCGGAGATCTGCACTCGCAGCGGGGTACCCCGATACCTCATGGAGAACGACACCCCGTCGAGGTGGGGGAGCAGCCGCGGCCGGAACATCAGCACACCGTCGTAGATCCGGGCCCCGACGTAGTAGCGCTGCACCAGATCGAGAGTCCCGGCCATGACACCCATGTGGATCCCCTCCTTGGTGGTGCCGCCCTGCAGATCGCTCACATCGCTCTCGAGGGCCACCTTGAACCGCTCCCACGACGAGTCGGGATCGAATCCCGACAGCACACCCGCGTACGCGACGAAACTGAGCGTGGAGCCGTGCGAGGTACGCTCGTCGTAGTAGTCGACCGTGCGCCGCACGAGATCTCGGTCGTACTCGTAACCGAGACGGTCGAAGATCGGCCGCAACTCGTTGTCGTCGAACAGGAAGAACAGCATCACCGCATCCGCCTGTTTCGACACCTTGAATCGGTTGGGATCGTGCCCCTCGGCGCGGAGGATCCGATCCATCCGCTGAATGTTCGGATACGCCGCGCGATAGTGATCCCAATCGACCTCGTCGAGCTTCTCGTAGCCCTCGAACTGGCTGATCACCCCGTCGTGGAACGGGACGAACATCTTCCGGCTCATCTCCGACCAACGCTGCAGTTCCTCGTTGGTCACGCGCAGCGCTGCCCTCAGCGCCGTCTGCCTGCTCGTCGACATCAGTTCGAGTACCTCGATCGCCTTCGCGGCGATCCACGACACCATCACGTTCGTGTACGCGTTGTTGTGCAGCCCGGCCTCGTCCGAACCGGGGTAGCGCTCGTGGAACTCGTCGGGCCCCATCACCCCGTGGATCTCGTAGCGGTCCCGCTCGGGGTTGTACTCGGCTATCGACGCCCAGAATCGGGTGATCTCGAGCATCATCTCCGCGCCCTGGTCGGCGAGGAACTCGAAGTCGTCGGTCGCCTGGTAATACCGCCACACGTTGTAGAAGATCGCCGCACTCACGTGTCGCTGATGCCGGCTCAGATCCGGATCCCACAGACCCGACAGCGGATTGAGATGGACGAGCTGGGTCTCCTCCGTCCCGTCCGATCCGCTCTGCCACGGGTACATCGCACCCCGGTACCCTGCTTCGGCCGCCGAGGCCTGAGCCTCGGCCAACCGCCGGTACCGATACATGATCAGCCCCTTGGTGACCTCCGGAATCCTCAGATCCAGGAAGGGATACACGTACAACTCGTCCCAGAAGACATGTCCGCGATAAGCCTCGCCGTTGAGTCCGCGAGCCGGAACCCCCGCATCCAGGCGCGACGTGTGACGCGAACACACCTGGAGAACATGCGCGACGTGCAGGCGCAGCAGCAACTGCGTCCGGGGCTCCCGGGGAAGGCGGATATCGCAGATGTCCCACAGCTCTTCCCACGCCGCGGCGTGCTCGAGATATGCCGCGGCGAAATCCGAGTAACGCAACACATGTCGGCCGGCGGACGCGAGCGGCTCGGTGATCGCATCATCACGTGAGGTGAACATCGACACGATCTTCTCGACCCGGACCGTGCTGCCTTCGGTGACGTCGAATGCCAGGACCTGCTGGATGTAGTCTTCCATCTGATACAGGTCGCGCTCGACATCGGTGGGCTCGGTATCGCTGCCGAAGAAGACCCGGGTGCGCGCGGCCTGCGCGATGTAGATGTCCGACTGCCGGATCTGAACCTTCAATGCGATGGTGTCGGGAGCGAAGGTGCGGGGTGTCACCGGATCGAGATGACGACCTTCGAGATCACGGTAACGGGCGACCGCACGGTTCGACACACGACCGTCGATCGCCGAGACGATCTCGATGCGGCCGGACCAGTTCTCGGGCGTGAGCGCCCACTCGAGTGCGCCCTGGTGCGAGTGCGCCATGCTGACGAATCGCCGGCTCACCAGCGATGTCTCGCGGCTGTTCCGGTCACGAAAGCGCATTTCGCGGATGACTGTCGCGGTGCGAATGTCGTACACGTGCCGGTAGGACAGCACCTCGACGTTCGACAACCGGATTGCATCCTCACCGTCGATGCGCAGTTTGAGGACGAGCCAGTTCGGGAGGTTGACCAGATCTTCGTTGTGGACGGGGCTTCCGCCCATGATCGTCGTCTCGCGGTTGTAGCAGCGGTGCGCATACGTGCCGGGGTAGTGGATCTCGCTCGTGTCCTCCCACTCGGCCGTACCGCGAGTGCAGAAGTATCCGTTGCCGGTCGAGGTCATCGATTCCCGCAGGCCTTCTGCCTCGGGATCGAACCCGTCGTACGCGAGGCTGAACTCGGGGTCGTGCACGGATTACCTCCTGGCGGTCGAGCCGTTCGGCTACATGCTCGTCAAGAACTCAACTCGGAGAGGAAGCGTGCCACGTCGTCCACCGATGCGAGCCCGAATTCGGCTGCGGTGACGCGATTGTTCATCTCGGGATCATCGGGGCTGCCCACGAGAATCGCGATTCCGGTGTCGCGGATGGCGGCGAACGCGTCCTCGTCGGTGATGTCGTCGCCGAGGTACATCGGGACGATGTCGTCGGAGTCGAGGCCGAGCACGTCGATCAGGTGCAGGACGGCCTTGCCCTTGTTCCAGTCGACCGCCGGCCGCAGTTCGTAGACCATCTTCCCGGGAATCATCTCGAGTCGATCGGGCAGCTCGTCGAGCAACGCGTGGACGACGTCGTGTGTGTGTCGACGTGCCTGCGGTGCGGCGTTTCGGTAGTGCACAGCCACCGAGGCCCTCTTCGGTTCGAGAGTGACCCCGTCGGTGTCGGCGAGTCGTTCGCGCAGCGTGGCAGTGGTGTCGGCGACGAGTTCGGTGAAGTCGCCGAGGGAATCGGGGGAGATCACGCCCTGACCGGGCTTCCAGATGTCGAAGCCGTGACTTCCGGCGACGGTGAGGTCGTCGATGCCCATCAATCGCTGGACGACTGCGCGGTCGCGGCCGGTGACGATGCATACGGGGCAGCGGTCGGCCAATGCACGGACAGTGCTCCGCATGGTGTCGGACAGGACGGCCGCTTCGGGCCTGTCGACGATGGGGGTGAGCACGCCGTCGTAGTCGAGGAAGACCGCCGGCCTGCGTCCGCTCAATCGACTTGCCAGAACCGCCGAGTCGAGCGCCGAGGGAAGGTCCCCGACCGCCGACGTGGAATCCATCTCGGCCGAACCTCCTGTTGTGCGTGAACTGCCACCTCGAACCGTACAGGCACTCGGCGGGTGGGTCAGTGGATGGGGCTCAGTGGATGGGGCGGCGCCAGCGCGCTTCGTCGGCGGTCAGTTGTGCGCGCACGTGTTCGGCGGCCTCCTGGTTTCGGAACGGCCCCGACAACAGGTCTGCATAGACGTGCGACGGCGCCACGCTTCGCAGAGACCGGGAGCGATCCATCCGATCGAACACCACCGGCGACCACGGAATCGCGACCACCACGTCGCCACCACGGTCCACGGGGCGCAGCCCCAAGGCCCCGGCGAAATCGTCCGGGTCGTCGGCGTACAGCTCGAGGACGTCGGATTCTGCGTAATCGGTGGCACCGACACCGCTGAGCGCGTAGGAAATGTCGATCCGCTCGGCGAGTTGGTTGCGCACGATCTCGAGGCCGTCCGGCGCCGCGAAGCGACGGGTCGCGCACATCTTCCGATCGGCTGCCCACGCACGGAGCATCTGTTCCCACCGCACCTCGGTGATGCTCCCGCGGGGGATACGACGGATGAACTCGCGCTCCACGAGCACCTCCACCACACGGTAGGTGGCGCCCGTTGATGCGCCGGAGAGCGTGATCAGTTCGGGCACTGTCATCTCGCCGGAGTGATCGGCGAGGGCGCGGACCACCCGATCGGAAGGTTCCCCGGTCAGCACACCGGAAGGGCGACCCGGGCCGCGCCACGGATCCGCGTCGGCTCCGCGATTGCGCACCCACACAGCCGGCCGGGACGCGACCAGCGTGAGGTTGCCGGTGGCGTCCGCATACGAGATGCCATGCTGGTCGAGCTGGCGGCGCACGGGATCGGACAGGTAGTGGGCGCACACGAAACCGCGGTCGGAGTCGGAGAGTTCGGCGGCGATGCGCGCGATGTCGCCGCTGAGGACGCCGCGGGACGCGACGATCGCGAACGACACCGACTCACCCTCGGGGGAGGTGACGACCAATCGTTGAGGGGCCTCGGGGGAGCGAGGTCTGTCGCTGGACATCGTCCATCCGAGGGGCAGGCACGCTTCGAGGCACATCGATGCTCGGCGATAGATGTCGATCGGCCGTTCCGGCTTGGGGCCGGCGGCGGCGGTATCCGGTGTGTCCTGTTGCGTCACATCCGTCACACTATCAGTCTGTGCGGGACGGAATACCTGGTTAAACGAAAATAGTGGTCCTGTAGTGCGCATCACATCGGTACAAGCCGCAAAGTGGGGTAGGTCGATGCGCTAACTTCATCGACATGAGTGACACCGCGCGTCGTATCGCGTTCATCCAGGCCACATGGCATCGCACTATCGTCGACCAGGCGAGGGAAGGCTTCACCGACGAGATCGTCGGCCGAGGGTATGCGAAGGACACGCTCGATTTCTTCGAGGTTCCGGGGGCATTCGAGATCCCGCTGCACGTCCAGCGCCTCGCTCGCTCGGGCCGATACGACGCGATCGTCGCCGCCGGCCTGGTCGTGGACGGCGGCATCTATCGGCACGACTTCGTGGCCACGGCCGTGATCGACGGTCTGATGCGCGTGCAGCTCGACACGGATGTTCCGGTGTTCTCGGTTGTGCTGACCCCGCATCACTTCCATGAGCACGACGAGCACATCGGTTACTACACGCGCCACTTCGTCACCAAGGGAGCGGAAGCTGCGCGTGCTGTCGATGCGACGGTGAAGTCTCTTCGCGCACTTCCGGTAGGGGAGTAGTGGGGGCCTGGTGGCTCTCGGCCCCGGCGGGGGAGTCACACTTCCCGGAGGCGTAGAAGCCGTCGGGAAGCGGAGGACCGCCTCGAAGGTCCCGATGTCGGGGTGACCCGACGTGTAACGAGCGATCCGCTGTCTACGAGAGTCGCACGGGCGCTTACCTCGAACTATTCTGAACCATACGGAATAGCGATAAAAGCAGAATAAACCATCACCACAATCACGGATCTCACGTAACACCACGACAGCAAGAGGCATTCAAAGATCCGTGTCCGGCACCGGATCTTTCGGCATCATCAGCGGCGCCATCACGGCGAGCAGCACCGCCGGTACAACGAACGACGCGGTCGGATGGGTGGAATACAGGGGAGTCAATGCAACGGGTGCGAGAGCCGCCCCACCGAAGCGGAATGCCAGGACCACCGACACCGCACCCCCGCGATTGCCGCCGGAGTCGCCGAGAACCGCAGCGTTCGCCGCCACCAGGACGCACTGGGAGGCAATTCCGGCCACGAACCACACCACCGCGATGACGGCGATGCTGCCCAGCGTCCCAGCTGCGACGACGAGGACACCGCCGGCAACTGCACCGATCAGAACTGCGCGGTGTGCGCCGATCCGGTCGATGAGCGTTCCTACACGGCGGGCCGTGAGGATCCCCGCCAACCCGAACACCGTGAGCAGCGCACCTCGACCTGTGGGAGAGAGGCCGAAATCGTCCTCCACGCGGAATGCGAGGAGGAATCCCAAGCCCCCGAGTGCTCCGAAGCCGAGGAGTGCGACAACCCCGACCCTGAGCACCCGCGGCCGCAGCGCGTCGCGGAGTCGGGCCGGACCGTCCTCGACCTCGTCCATCCGGCCCGGCAAACCGATCACGGCGAGTACAACGGCCGCGGCGGCAAGTACGACGAATGCCCATCTCCAGTTCACCTCCGCGGCGAGACCGCCGACAAGCGGTGCTGTGGTCTGCCCGGCCGCCTGCATCGCGCCGAACAGGCCGAGTGCACGACCCAGAGACTCACGTGGCGTGATCGCCGCCAACGCCGCGAGCAGCAGGGGAGTGGTGAACGCGTTTCCTGCGCCCTGCAGCATGCGAGCGCCGATCAGCAGCGAGAACGTCGGCGCGAGCGCCGCAGCGACCGAGACCACCGCGTACACGACGTAGGCGGTACGCACAGTCCGCAACCGGCCCCAGCGTGCGCCGAGGGTTCCGGAGAACAACATGAACACGGCGAACACGCCCAGGTACGCGGTGACCGTGGTCGCGGCGACCCCGGCAGACACTCCTGTGTCTTCCCCGATTTCGGGCAGCATCGACACCACGACGCCGCCACCGAACGGGCCGAGGAATCCCCCGACGTACAGTGCCGCGCGCTGGAGCGATTCTCGATGACCGCTCACTGAGCGAACCCGCCGGGGCCTCTCCGTCGCAGATAGCGTTCGAATTCGGCGGCCAGGGCGTCGCCGTCGATCTTGGAGATCACCTCGGAGATGTCGGTTTCGGCGTCGCCGCGCTCCTCGAGACCTCGGACGTAGTCGGTGATGTCCTCATCGTCCTCGGTCATCGAGGTGACGGTCTCTTCCCATTCCTCTGCCAGGGCGGGGAGTTCACCGAGCGGGACCTCGACATCGAGTACGTCTTCGAGGCGGCGTAGCAGCGCGACCGTAGCTTTGGGGTTCGGTGGGTGTGACACGTAGTGGGGGACGGCCGCCCAGAAGGACACCGCGGGGATGCCGGCGCGCACGCAGGCGTCCTGCAGGACCCCGTTTATGCCTGTCGGGCCTTCGTACCGCGATTTCTCGAGGTTGAATCGCTTGGCCGCGTCGGCGCTGTAGGCGGTGCCGGTGACCGGTACCGGTCGAGTGTGCGGTGTGTCGGCGAGCAGGGCGCCGAGCACCACGACGGTGTGGATACCCAGGTCGTCGACGAGTTCGAGGATGGCATCGCAGAAGTCGCGCCAGCGCATGTTGGGTTCGATGCCGCGCATCAGTACGACGTCGCGGTCGCTGCCCGGCGGGGAACACGCGGACAGACGGGTCGCGGGCCACTCGATCTGTCGGGTCACGCCGTCGACAAGGCGGACTTGGGGGCGGTTGACCTGGTAGTCGTAGTACTCCTCGGAGTCCAGTTCGGCGAAGGGTTCGGCGTCCCAGATCAGTTCGAGGTGCTCGACAGCCCCGGTTGCGGCGTCGCCGGCGTCGTTCCATCCTTCGAACGCGGCGACGAGCACCGGGTTGCGGAGTTCGGGAACTGCCTGCTCCGGGGTCTCGGGATACTCACTTGCACTCACCCGTCCAGCCTACGGCGGGGTGTGGTTTGTGCGCCCACTACTCTGGTTGCCATGTCCACCCCACTGAACTCTGCCTTGTTCGATGCGCTGAAGCAGCGTGTTGTCATCGGAGACGGGGCGATGGGCACCATGTTGCAGGCTGCGGATCTGTCACTCGACGACTTCCGTGGCCTCGAGGGGTGCAACGAGATCTTGAACGAGACTCGTCCCGATGTGATCAAGGGGATCCACCGGGCGTACTTCGAAGCCGGAGCCGACATCGTGTCGACCAACACCTTCGGCTGCAACCTGCCCAACCTCGCCGATTACGACATTTCCGACCGCATTCGTGACCTCTCCGAGCGCGGTACCCGCCTTGCTCGGGAGGTGGCGGACGAGATGGGTCCGTCCGCCGACGGTGTACCTCGGATGGTCCTGGGGTCGATGGGCCCGGGAACCAAGTTGCCCACCCTCGGCCATGCCCCGTTCGATGTACTGCGCGACGCCTACGGCGAAGCTGCGCTGGGCATGCTTGACGGTGGTGCCGATGCGATCCTCGTGGAGACCTGCCAGGACCTGTTGCAGGCGAAGGCGGCGATCATCGGTAGTCGCCGCGCGATGGAGCAGGCAGGGCTGCGGATCCCGATCATCGCGCACGTCACGGTCGAGACCACCGGCACGATGCTGCTCGGTTCGGAGATCGGGGCCGCGCTCACCGCGTTGGAGCCGCTCGGTATCGATCTGATCGGGCTGAACTGTGCGACAGGTCCCGCCGAGATGAGCGAGCACCTGCGGTACCTGTCGCAGCACGCCCGCATCCCGGTGTCGGTGATGCCGAACGCCGGTCTGCCGGTGCTCGGCAAGAACGGCGCCGAGTACCCACTGCAACCGGACGAGCTGGCCGCGGCGCTGGCCGGGTTCGTCTCCGAGTTCGGGCTCTCGCTGGTCGGTGGGTGCTGCGGCACGACTCCGGAGCACATCCGTCAGGTTGCCGAAGCGGTACGTGCAGCGCAGCCGGCGAAGCGGAACCCGGTGCGCGAGCCGGGTGTGGCGTCGCTGTACACGGCGGTGCCGTTCGAGCAGGATGCGTCGATCCTGATGATCGGTGAGCGCACCAACACCAACGGGTCGAAGGCGTTCCGTGAGGCGATGCTCGCCGGCGACTGGGAGAAGTGCGTCGACGCCGCCAAGGACCAGGTGCGCGACGGTGCGCACATGCTCGACCTCAATGTCGACTACGTGGGTCGTGACGGCGCACTCGACATGGCCGAGCTCGCATCGCGGTTCGCCACCGCATCGACACTGCCCATCATGATCGACTCGACCGAGCCGGAGGTGATCCGGGCGGGTCTCGAGCATCTCGGTGGTCGGTGCGCCGTGAACTCGGTGAACTACGAGGACGGTGTGGGGCCGGGGTCGCGGTTCCAGCGGATCATGGAGCAGGTCGTCGAGCACGGCGCCGCCGTGGTGGCACTGACGATCGACGAGGAAGGTCAGGCGCGTACCGCTGAGCACAAGGTGCGGATCGCCGAGCGTCTGATCACCGATCTGACGCAGAACTGGGGCCTCGCACCCGACGACATCATCGTGGACGCATTGACGTTTCCCATTTCGACCGGGCAGGAGGAGGTGCGGCGCGACGCGATCGAGACGATCGAGGCGATCCGCGAGCTCCACCGCCTGCACCCGCGGGTGCATTTCACACTCGGTGTGTCGAATGTGTCGTTCGGTCTGAACCCGGCGGCGCGGCAGGTGCTCAACTCGGTGTTCTTGAACGAGTGCACAGACGCCGGCCTCGACACCGCGATCGTGCACGCGTCGAAGATCCTGCCGATGGCGCGGATCCCGGACGAGCAGCGACAGGTCGCGTTGGATCTGGTGTACGACCGGCGCCGCGAGGGTTACGACCCGTTGCAGAAGCTGATGGAGTTGTTCGAGGGCGTGTCAGCGGCGTCGGCGCGCGAATCCCGCGCGCAGGAGCTCGCTGCGTTGCCGCTGTTCGAGCGGCTGGAGCGGCGGATCGTGGACGGTGAGCGGAACGGTCTCGAAGCGGATCTCGACGAGGCGATGAAGACGGTGCCTCCACTGGCGATCATCAACGAGACCTTGCTGTCGGGAATGAAGACCGTCGGTGAGCTGTTCGGGTCCGGGCAGATGCAGTTGCCGTTCGTGTTGCAGTCCGCTGAGGTGATGAAGGCGGCGGTGGCACATCTCGAACCGCACATGGAGTCGACGGGTGACGACGGCAAGGGCCGGATCGTGCTGGCGACCGTCAAGGGCGATGTGCACGACATCGGTAAGAACCTCGTGGACATCATCCTGTCGAACAACGGGTATGAGGTGGTCAACCTCGGTATCAAGCAGCCGATCTCGACGATCCTCGAAGCAGCGGTCGACAAGCGCGCCGATGTGATCGGTATGTCCGGTCTGCTGGTGAAGTCGACCGTGGTGATGAAGGAGAACCTCGAGGAGCTGAACTCGCGGGGTGTCTCGGAGCAGTTCCCGGTGCTTCTCGGTGGTGCGGCGCTCACTCGGAGTTACGTCGAGAACGATCTCGCCGAGGTGTACGCGGGTGAGGTGTCGTACGCGCGCGATGCGTTCGAGGGCCTGACGTTGATGGACCGTGTGATGGCGATCAAGCGTGGTGAAGGTCCGGATCCGAACAGCCCGGAGGCGCTCGAAGCCGCGCGCAAGGTGGCCGAACGCAAGGAGCGGCACGAGCGCAGCAAGCGGATCGCGGAGAAGCGGAAAGCGGAGGAGACTCCGGCGGTGATCCCCGAGCGCAGTGATGTGGGGGCGGATCTGCCGGTGCCGACGCCTCCGTTCTGGGGTACGCGGGTGGTCAAGGGCGTCGCGTTGGCCGAATATTCGTCGTTGGTGGACGAGCGGGCGTTGTTCCTCGGGCAGTGGGGTCTGCGGGGGCAGCGTGCCGGTGACGGTCCGACGTACGAGGAGTTGGTGGAGTCCGAGGGCCGGCCGCGGTTGCGGTATTGGCTGGATCGACTGTCGACCGAGGGCATCCTGCAGCACGCTGCGGTGGTGTATGGGTATTTCCCGGCGGTGTCCGAGGGCGATGATGTGGTGATTCTGACGGAGCCGCGTCCGGATGCTCCGGAGCGGTACCGGTTCACTTTCCCGCGGCAGCAGCGGTCGCGGTTCTTGTGCATCGCCGATTTCGTGCGGTCGCGTAAGGATGCGATCGCGTCGGGTGAGGTCGATGTGTGGCCGTTCCAGTTGGTGACGATGGGGCAGCCGATCGCGGATTTCGCGAACGAGTTGTTTGCGTCGAACTCGTACCGCGACTATCTGGAGGTGCACGGCATCGGTGTGCAGTTGACCGAGGCCTTGGCCGAGTACTGGCATCGGCGGATCCGGCAGGAGCTGGCCTTCTCCGGTGGCGGTACAGCTGCGGACGAGGATCCGGACGAGGTGGCCGAGTACTTCAAGCTCGCGTACCGGGGTGCTCGTTTCGCGTTCGGGTACGGTGCGTGTCCGGATCTCGAGGATCGGATCAAGCTCGTCGAGTTGCTCGAGCCCGAGCGCATCGGGGTGGAGTTGTCGGAGGAGTTGCAGTTGCATCCTGAGCAGTCGACCGATGCATTCGTGTTGCACCACCCGGAGGCCAAGTACTTCAATGTCTGAGTTGATCAGCGACGTACGCGCTGAGGCGCGCCCGGCGGGTGCGTTGCAGGCGGTGTTGTGGGACATGGACGGCACGCTGCTCGAATCGGAGCAGTTGTGGGATATCGGGATGCGCGAGTTGTCGTTGAATCTCGGTGGGCCGATGTCGGAGGAGACTCGGATCTCGACGATCGGGGGTCCGCTCGATCTGTCGGTGTGGCGCGCGTTCGACGGTCTGGGGCTCGATCCGACGCCGGACGAGCAGACGGCCGCGGAGGACTGGCTCAATGCGTTCATGGCGGAGTTGTTCGCTCGAGGGTTGCCGTGGCGGCCGGGTGCGCGGGAGGCGCTGGGTTCGGTGCGCGCGTCGGGGCTCGGTCAGGCGTTGGTGACGAACACGGGTCGGGCGTTGTGTGATGTCGCGCTCGAGACTCTCGGCCGTGAGCATTTCGATCACACGGTGTGTGGCGACGAGGTGCCGGCGGGCAAGCCGGATCCGGCGCCGTATCTTCGGGCGGCGGAGTTGCTGGGGCTCGATCCGGCGTCGTGTCTGGCGGTGGAGGATTCGCCGACCGGGGCGGCGGCTGCGGATGCAGCGGGGTGCACGGTGCTGGTGGTGCCGTCGTTGACGTCGGTGCCGACCTCGCCGCGGCGGGTGTTCCGTTCGACGCTGGAAGGTCTGTCTGTGGCTGAGCTGCACGGACTGCATGCATCCGGACGGCTGTGATCGTGGCTGTTCCGAAGATCGTTCTGTTCTACAAGTTCACGGTGTTGCCTGACCCGGAGGCCATCCGGTTGTGGCAGCACACTCTGGCGGCGGCGAATGGGTTGACCGGCCGGATCCTGATCTCCGAGCACGGCATCAACGGCACTGTCGGTGGGGATATCGCTGCGGTGAAGAAGTATGTGCGCGGGTTGCGGGGCTATCCGGCGTTCCATGATGTGGACGTCAAGTGGTCCGATGGCGCGGGCGACGATTTCCCGCGGTTGTCGGTGAGGGTGCGTCCGGAGATCGTCACGTTCGGTGTGCCGGACGAGGTCGAGGTCGATGAGAGCGGTGTGGTCGGCGGCGGGACGCATCTGTCGCCCCACGCCGTCCATGCGTTGATGGCCGAGCGGGACGATGTGGTGTTCTTCGACGGCCGCAACAAGCTCGAGGCGCAGATCGGGCGGTTCCGGGATGCGGTGGTGCCCGATGTGGACACCACCAGAGAGTTCATCGCGGAGCTGGACAGCGGCCGGTACGACCATCTCAAGTCGAAGCCGGTGGTCACGTACTGCACGGGTGGGGTGCGGTGCGAGGTGTTGTCGGTGTTGATGCGCAATCGTGGTTTCGAAGAGGTGTACCAGTTGGACGGCGGGATCGTCCGGTACGGCGAGACGTTCGGTGATGCCGGTTTGTGGGAGGGCTCGCTGTACGTGTTCGACGGTCGGATGAACGTGGAGTTCTCCGCGGACGCGGTCACGTTGGGTCGCTGCGCGCTGTGTGGGACGCCGACGTCGCGGTACCGCAATCATCCCGATGTCGATGGTCGTGAGTTGACGTTGGTGTGCGAGGGGTGCGTTCCGGACACGGCCGAAGCCGGGCTCTGACGTGGCGGGTGCGCCGTTGCCGGTGCGCGACGGGTTGGGTCCCGATCGGCTCCGCATGCCGGTCGAAGGTACCGCGCGCACCGTGCTCGGGTTCTTGCTCGTCGAGCATCCTGAGGAGGATTGGCACACCCGGATGGCGGCGCGGGAGCTCGTCGACGAGCACGGGCGGCCGGTGGATGAGGTGACCCGGTTCCAGCCGGGCCGGTTCGTGTATTTCTATCGGGAGCCGCCGCCGGAGACGCCGGTGCCGTTCCCGGTGGAGGTGCTGTATGACGGTGACGGGCTGGTGGTGGTCGACAAGCCGCATTTCCTGTCGACGATCCCGCGGGGTGCACATATCCGGGAGACAGTGACGGTGCGGTTGCGGCGGGACCTGGAGCTGCCGGATCTGGTGCCGGTGCATCGGCTCGATCGGATGACGGCCGGAGTGTTGTTGTGCACGACGGATCGGTCGTTGCGGCGCCCGTATCAGGCTTTGTTCGAGCAGCAACGGGTGAGGAAGGTGTACGAAGCGATCGCCGGGTATCGACCGGAGTTGGAGTTTCCGCGCACGGTGCGGACGCGGATCGTCAAGCGGCACGGTGAGTTGACGGCGACGCAGGTGGCGGGGGAGCCGAATTCGGAGACTTTGATCGAACTCGTGGAGCAGCGTGGTGGGCGGGCTCGCTATCGGCTGTACCCGCGGACGGGTCGTACGCATCAGTTGCGGCTGCACCTGTTGTCGTTGGGTGTGCCGATCGAGGGGGACAATTTCTACCCGGCGTTCGTGCGCCGCGCGCCGGGGCAGTTCACCGATCCGCTGCAGTTGCTGGCGCGCACGTTGGAGTTCACGGATCCGGTGAGTGGACGGGTGCGGCGGTTCGACAGTATGCGGGACTTGTCGTGGTGAGCGACGGGCGTCCTGATTGTGGGTGCGGGGGCGCGGCATGAAACAATCGGTTTCCGTGAAGACCTTCGAATCCCTGTTCGCCGAGCTGACCGAGCGTGCTGCGACCCGTCCTGAGGGTTCCGGCACCGTTGCTGCGTTGGATGCCGGTGTCCATGCGCAGGGCAAGAAGGTACTCGAGGAAGCCGGCGAAGTGTGGATCGCCGCCGAGTACCAGTCCGATGAGGAGCTCGCCGAGGAGATCTCGCAGCTGCTGTACTGGACGCAGGTGTTGATGGTGGGGCGTGGACTGAAGCTCGAGGACGTCTACAAGCATCTGTGACGGCCGGTGACCGCTGTCTTCGTGGCGGGTGCGCCGTCCGTGCCTCGGATGTGTCCTGATCGATCTTCTTGTCCCCTTACCGTCCGAAAGGATTTCTTCGATGCTGCGCGTTGCAGTTCCCAACAAGGGTTCGTTGTCCGAGTCTGCCGCCGAGATTCTGCGGGAGGCCGGTTATCGCTGGCGTTCCGATTCTCGGGATCTGACCGTGATCGACCCGGTCAACGAAGTCGAGTTCTTCTTCTTGCGTCCGAAGGACATCGCGATCTACGTCGGGTCGGGTGAGCTCGATCTGGGCATCACCGGCCGGGATCTGGCGTTGGATTCGGGTGCGCCCGTCGCCGAGCGGTTGTCGTTGGGCTTCGGGTCGTCGCGGTTCCGGTATGCAGGACCGAAGGATCGTGCGTGGAGGATCGAGGATCTGCAGGGTCTGCGGATCGCGACGTCGTACGCGAATCTGGTGCGTAGGGATCTGGCCGAGCGTGGTATCGAGGCGACGGTGATCCGGCTCGATGGTGCGGTGGAGATCTCGATCCAGCTCGGTGTCGCGGATGCGATCGCCGATGTGGTGGGCTCGGGTCGTACGTTGCGCCAGCATGATCTGGTGGCGTTCGGGGAGTCGTTGTGCGACTCGGAGGGTGTGTTGATCGAGCGGGAGGGCGCGGACCGGACCGATCGGGCCCGCAACCAGCTGATCGCCCGGCTCGAGGGTGTGGTGTTCGCGCAGCAGTACGTGATGATCGATTACGACTGCCCGAAGCACCTTCTCGACGCTGCGGTGAAGGTGACTCCCGGTTTGGAGTCGCCGACGATCTCGCCGTTGGCGAACGACTATTCGGTGGCGGTGCGGGCGATGGTGCCGCGTAAGGGACACAATGCGGTGATGGATCAGCTTGCGGAGATCGGTGCCCGCGCGATCCTGGCGTCGGATATCCGGTCGTGCCGCGCGATGCGGGGCGTCACCGCGGAGTAGTGGGGCGTCGCCCCCGCTGCGGGGTGAAGTGACAGGTGCGGTCTCGTGTCAGCGAGGCCGCACCTGCACGTTTTGGGTGATGCGTCCGAGTGGGCCGTGTTCGTCGTGGAGGACTCCGGTGGTCATGCCGATGCCGTCGGGGCCGACGGAGGTTTCGGCGGAGATTCCGGTCCAGTGGCTTGCGGGTTGGCGGAACAGGTGCACGGTCAGGTCGGTGTTGAGGAACAGCCAGTGTGCGGGGTCGAGTTTGGATCCGATGCCGTTGGCGACGTCGGCGACGGTGAAGAGTCGTTCGAGGGGGGTGAGGGTTTCTCCTTCGACGAGGTCGAGGCGGGCATGGACCCATGCGGCGGACGGTCCGGGTACTCCGAACGGGGTCACGATGTGCCAGTCGAGGGTGTCGATGTAGCCGCTGAGCCCGAACAGGGTCATGTCGGAGGGCTCGGCGGCGGGGTCGGGGGGTGTCAGTGCCGGTTCGGAGGTGCGGGCGACGTCCGGGAGGTCGCGGGTCTGCAGGCGCCAGCCGGTGCCACGTGCGACGGCGCGGGTGGTGCCGTCGGGGGCGGTGGCCCACAGTTCGGCGACGACGAGTTCGATCTGGCGGCCGGGTCGGTCGATGCGGGTGCGGACTTCGATGTCGGTGAGCGGTACGGGGCCGAGCAGGTCGATGCAGATGCGGGAGAGCCGGGTGTCGGGGCGTGGCCGGTGTCGTTCGAGGGCGCGGACGAGCAGTGCGGAGGGGGGTGCGCCGTGTTGCAGGTCGGGGCCCCAGGTGCTGATGGTGTGGCGGGTGGGTCGGAAGCGTTCGATGTGAGTGTCGGTCGGGGTGCTGTCGAGTGCGGGGATGGGCACGAAGTAGGCGGTGTCGCTCACGCGGTCGGTCTCCGAGATCGTCTCGTGGGTGTGGTGACCGATGATGGCATGTGGGGTGTGTGGCGGGTCTCGAGTGGTCACCTGGCAGGCTGGTGTGCGGCCTGGCACCGTGTCGGGTCCGGGCGTCACGGGTGTGGCGGTTGGATGTAGGCGAAGGTGGCACGGCGATGGCAGTAGGCGGACTCGGGCGCAGCGGACCGTTCGGGGTGGGGGATCGGGTGCAGTTGACCGACGCCAAGGGCCGCAAGTACACGGTGGTGCTCGAGTCCGGTAAGGAGTTCCACACTCATCGCGGCGGCATTGTGCATGACGATCTGATCGGCGCGGACGAGGGCACGGTGGTGACGTCGACGAACGGCACTCCGTATCTGGCCTTGCGTCCGTTGCTGGTGGATTATGTGCTGTCGATGCCGCGCGGAGCGCAGGTGATCTATCCGAAGGACGCGGCGCAGATCGTGCACGAGGGGGACGTGTTCCCGGGTGCACGGGTGCTCGAGGCGGGTGCCGGCTCGGGGGCGTTGACGTGTTCGTTGCTGCGGGCGGTGGGCCCGGAGGGCAAGGTGGTCTCGTACGAGGTCCGCGACGATCATGCGGTGCATGCGGTGCGCAATGTGGAGACGTTCTTCGGGGAGCGTCCGGCGAACTGGGATCTGACGGTCGCCGATGTCGCGTCGTACGACGTCGAGGAGCACGGGCCGGTGGATCGGGTGGTGCTGGACATGTTGGCGCCGTGGGATGCGTTGCCGGCGGTGGCGAATGCGGTGGTGCCCGGTGGTGTGTTGCTCGTGTATGTGGCGACGGTGACGCAGTTGTCGAAGGTCGTCGAGGCGATGCGTGAGCAGACGTGCTGGACCGAGCCGCGGTCGTGGGAGTCGATGGTGCGGGACTGGCATGTGGTGGGGTTGGCTGTGCGGCCGGAGCATCGTATGCAGGGGCACACCGCGTTCCTGGTGTCGGCCCGCAAGTTGGCGGAGGGCACCGTCACCCCGAAGCCGCAGCGGCGCCCCAGCAAGGGCTGAGACGCCGCCGGGTGGCTGGGTGCCGGGTCACTCGCAGGTCAGGCGGCCCATTTCGAGGATGGAGCAGGTGCTGTCGTCGGCGAGCAGCCACGCGTCGTCGACCTCGGTGAAGGTGAGGGTCAGGGGTGCGCCGCCGTGCGGTCCGGAAATGTCGGTGACCGCGGTGACGGTGGTGTCGTCGACGCCGGTGACCTCTCCGATAGTGGCGGTGAGCGGGTAGCCGGTGAGCACCTCGTTGAATTGGGTGATCACGGCAGTGCGGGCCTCTCCGTTCTCGATGACGGCGATCTTGGCGTCGACGGGGGCGGCGGGGTCGAAGAACACGTCCATCGGGGCCTGCAGTTCGGCGGCGTCGACGGGAGCGGCGGCGGTGCCGGTGGTCTCTGCTGCACTGGTCGTCTCGGCCGTGGTGGTCGACGCGTCGGTGGTGGGGTCACTGTCCGAGGAGCAGGCGGGCAGTACGGTGACGGCGAGGACGGTGGCCGCAGCGGCCCAGAGGGTACGGGTGTTCACAGGAGCAGTCCTTTCGGGAACAAACGAAACGGCACGAAGTTCGAGATTAGGCAAGGCTAACAGCGTGGTGGTGGGGTGGGTCGCTGCGTACCCGTGACTGACGCGACACGCGTTCGCAACACGAGGATTTCGTGTCGCCTCCCACTTTGGGCGAACTGCCGGTAGCGTGGAATGACCAAGTGGAGGGAGTCGCACATGAGCTCGTCAGAGAATCCGGATACGGGTGCTGCCGCACGGGAACTCGAAGAACTGCGCGTCGAGGTGGTCGCCCTCCGGACCAGGCTCACCGAACCATCCGACCGGGTCCGCGACCTCGAGTCGCGACTCGAGTCGGTCACGGTACGTAACGGGAAGCTGCTCGAGACTCTCAAGGAGGCCCGTCAGCAGTTGCTCACTCTCCGTGAGGAGGTCGATCGTCTCGGTCAACCGCCCAGCGGGTACGGGGTGCTGCTCGAGGCGTTCGACGACGGCTCCGTCGACGTGTTCACCTCGGGCCGCAAGATGCGGGTGGGAGTGTCCCCGAATCTCGAGATCGACTCGTTCCGGACCGGGCAGACCGTACGTCTGAACGAGGCGTTGACAGTGGTCGAGATGGGTGGGTTCGAACGCGTCGGTGAGATCACCACCCTGCGCGAACTGCTCGACGACGGGCGCCGCGCGCTGGTGGTCGGACATGCCGACGAGGAGCGGGTGGTGTGGCTGTCGGAGCCGCTTGCGCAGATCGCGGCCCGCACCCTCGATTCGTCGGTCGAGGAGGTCACCGACGAGAACGGTGATCGGTTCACGTTGCGGCCTGGTGATTCGTTGCTGGTCGACAGTAAGGCCGGGTACGCGTTCGAGCGGATCCCGAAGGCCGAGGTCGAGGATCTGGTGCTCGAAGAGGTGCCGGACGTCGACTACGGCGATATCGGTGGTCTGGGTCGGCAGATCGAGCAGATCCGTGACGCGGTCGAGTTGCCGTTCCTGCACAAGGACCTGTTCCACGAGTATGCGTTGCGGCCACCGAAGGGTGTGTTGTTGTACGGGCCTCCCGGGTGCGGCAAGACTCTCATCGCGAAGGCGGTCGCGAATTCGCTGGCGAAGAAGATCGCTGAGGCCCGCGGTGAGGATTCGAAGGAGGCCAAGTCCTTCTTCTTGAACATCAAAGGTCCGGAACTGCTGAACAAGTTCGTCGGGGAAACCGAGCGGCACATCCGGATGATCTTCCAGCGGGCGCGGGAGAAGGCGTCCGAGGGTACCCCGGTGATCGTGTTCTTCGACGAGATGGATTCGATCTTCCGTACCCGTGGTTCGGGTGTGTCGTCTGATGTGGAGACGACGGTCGTGCCGCAGTTGCTCAGTGAGATCGACGGCGTCGAGGGCCTCGAGAACGTCATTGTCATCGGCGCCTCGAACCGTGAGGACATGATCGACCCGGCGATCCTGCGTCCGGGCCGGTTGGATGTGAAGATCAAGATCGAGCGTCCGGATGCGGAGGCTGCGCTGGACATCTTCTCGAAGTATCTGACCGAGCAGTTGCCGGTGCATGCCGATGACATCGCCGAGTTCGGGGGTGATCGGGCGGCGTGTGTGCGGGCGATGATCGAGCGGGTCGTCGATCGGATGTACGCGGAGTCGGAGGAGAACCGGTTCCTGGAGGTCACCTACGCGAACGGCGACAAGGAGGTCCTGTACTTCAAGGACTTCAACTCGGGCGCGATGATCCAGAACATTGTCGACCGCGCGAAGAAGTATGCGATCAAGGCGGTGCTGGAGACAGGCACGAACGGTCTGCGGGTGCAGCATCTGCTCGACTCGATCGTCGACGAGTTCGCCGAGAACGAGGATCTGCCCAACACCACCAATCCCGACGACTGGGCGCGGATCTCCGGGAAGAAGGGCGAGCGGATCGTGTACATCCGGACGCTGGTCACGGGCAAGAACGCGAGTGCGAGCCGCGCGATCGACACCGAGTCGAACACCGGCCAGTACCTGTAGCGAACCGGATCGCGTCACCGGTGCCCGGGTATCTGCCGGGCACCGGTGACGTGGTGCACCGACGGGGTGCCCTGTTGCGGGTGGGCGCGGGGGCCGGTCGCGGCGGTGTGGCGGCTGATCGATGCGTCGAGCTATCCGGATTGCACGGCCCGCCGCGCTGGCGCCGGTTCGTCGATCACCTACTCTCGACGGTATGCAGCGGATCATCGGTATCGAGGTCGAATACGGGATTTCGTCGCCCAGTGACCCCACAGCAAACCCCATCCTCACGTCCACCCAGGCGGTCCTCGCGTACGCGGCGGCGGCGGGGGTGCCGCGCGCGAAGCGGACCCGCTGGGATTACGAGGTGGAGTCACCGCTGCGGGACGCCCGCGGGTTCGATCTCGGTCGTTTCAACGGCCCGGCTCCGGTGATCGACGCCGACGAGGTCGGTGCAGCCAACATGATCCTCACCAACGGGGCGCGGCTGTATGTCGATCATGCGCATCCCGAATTCTCGGCGCCGGAAGTCACCGACCCACTCGACGCGGTGATCTGGGACAAGGCCGGCGAGCGGGTGATGGAGGCCGCGGCCAGGCATGCGTCGAGTGTGCCCGGGGCGCCGCGTCTGCAGTTGTACAAGAACAATGTCGACGGCAAGGGTGCCTCCTACGGCACGCACGAGAACTATCTGATGGCGCGGGACACCCCGTTCTCGGCGGTGGTGGCGGGTCTGACCCCGTTCTTCGCGTCGCGGCAGGTGATCTGCGGGTCCGGGCGGGTGGGGATCGGGCAGTCCGGTGACGAACCCGGCTTCCAGTTGTCGCAGCGTGCCGACTACATCGAGGTCGAGGTCGGGTTGGAGACCACCCTCAAACGCGGCATCATCAACACCCGCGACGAGCCGCACGCCGACCCCGACAAGTATCGGCGGCTGCATGTGATCATCGGTGATGCGAATCTGGCGGAGATGTCGACGTACCTGAAGGTCGGCACGACAGCGTTGGTGCTCGATCTGATCGAGGCGGGGATCGATCTGTCGGATCTGCAATTGGCGCGGCCGGTCACTGCGGTGCACCACATCAGTCATGATCCGACGCTGCGGAAGACGGTGGCGTTGTCCGACGGTCGGGAGGTCACGGGTCTGGCGTTGCAGCGTCTGTACCACGAGCGGGCCGCGAAGTTCCACGACGGCACCGACGATGCGCGGGTCGTCGACGTCCTCGACAAGTGGGCGATGGTGCTCGATCTGCTCGAGCGGGATCCGATGGACTGCGCGGACCTGCTGGACTGGCCCGCGAAACTGCGGCTGCTCGAGGGGTTCCGGCAGCGGGAGTCGCTGGCGTGGTCGGCGCCGCGGCTGCACCTGGTGGATCTGCAGTATTCGGATGTGCGTCTCGACAAGGGCCTCTACAACCGGCTGGTGGCCCGCGGGTCGATGCAGCGTCTGGTCACCGAACAGCAGGTGCTCGACGCGGTGCACACCCCGCCGACGGACACGCGTGCGTATTTCCGCGGTGAATGCTTGCGCCGCTTCGGTGCCGACATCGCGGCGGCGTCGTGGGATTCGGTGATCTTCGATCTCGGTGGTGAGTCGCTGGTGCGGATCCCCACCCTCGAGCCGTTGCGGGGCAGCCGCGCGCATGTCGGGGCGCTACTCGAGTCGGCGCAGTCGGCGGCGGAGCTGGTCGATCAGCTCACGCACTGACCGTCCGAGCACGACACGGCGGTCCGGTGGTGGGACGGCGACACGCGCCGGGACGCCGCGCGCAGGGGCCTCTGCTCGGTAGTGTGGAGATCAATGTCGTGGTGTGCGGCACGGTCGCCGACCGGGGTCGTGTGCCACTCGAGTACAGGAGGAGGTCACGGCTATGGCGCAGGAGCAGACCACACGCGGTGGCGGCGGAGACGACGACGAGGTGACCGGTGACGGCGGTGCAGGTCAGGAACGCCGCGAGAAGGTGGCCTCGGAGACCGATGATCTCCTCGACGAGATCGACGATGTGCTCGAGGAGAATGCGGAGGACTTCGTCCGGGCGTATGTGCAGAAGGGTGGCCAGTGACAGCGGACAGATCCTCGCTTCCTTACCGCGAGGTGCAGGGGCGCCTGCACCTCGCGTCGCCCCTGTCGTCGTTCACCGATCATCTGCGGGCCTATGCGCCGGAGTTGTTGCCGGAGAATCGGTTCGCGCGTGAGCTGGGTAATTTCGGTGAGCTCGCACCGCACGGCACCACGATCGTGGCGGTCACGTTCGCCGGTGGGGTGATCCTCGCCGGTGATCGTCGGGCCACGATGGGCAACATGATTGCGTCACGTGACGTGGAGAAAGTGTTCGTCACCGACGCGTATTCCGCGGCGGGTATCGCCGGTACCGCGGGGCTGGCCGTCGAGATGGTGCGGTTGTTCGCGGTCGAACTCGAGCACTACGAGAAGATCGAGGGTGTGTCGCTGACCTTCGACGGCAAGGCGAACCGGCTGGCGTCGATGGTGCGCGGCAATCTCGGTGCGGCCATGCAGGGTCTGGCGGTGGTGCCGTTGCTCGTCGGGTTCGATGTCGATGCGCCGGATGTGCGTCGAGCGGGGCGGATCGTGTCGTACGACGTGGTCGGTGGCCGTTACGAGGAACGAGCCGGGTATCACGCGGTGGGTTCCGGGTCGGTGTTCGCGAAGTCGGCGCTCAAGAAGCTCTACCGCGCCGATGCGGACGAGGCGGCGGCGCTGCGCACCGCCGTCGAGGCGTTGTACGACGCGGCCGACGACGATTCGGCGACGGGTGGCCCGGACACGACCCGCGGGATCTATCCGACCGCGGTGGCGGTGACCGAGGCCGGGGCGGTGGCGGTCCCGGAGGCGGATCTGGCCGAGTTGGCGCAGGCGATCGTGGTCGACCGTACTGCAGGAGGTGCCCGATGACGTTGCCCTATTACGCGTCCGCCGAACAGATCATGCGTGATCGTTCGGAGTTGGCCCGCAAGGGCATCGCCCGGGGCCGCAGTGTGATCGCGTTGATCTACGCGGACGGTGTGGTGTTCGTGGCGGAGAACCCGTCGAAGGCGCTGCACAAGATCAGTGAACTGTACGACCGGCTCGGGTTCGCGGCGGTCGGCAAGTACAACGAGTTCGAGGCGTTGCGGCGCTCCGGGATCATGCGCGCCGACATGCTCGGTTACTCGTACGATCGGCGTGATGTGACGGGCCGATCGCTTGCGAATGCGTACGCGCAGACTCTCGGGACGATCTTCACCGATCAACCGAAACCGTACGAGGTGGAGATCTGTGTCGCGGAGGTCGGTCAGGCCGGCGACAACGCGTCGGCGCAGCTGTATCGCATTACCTACGACGGGTCGATCGTCGACGAACCGCAGTTCGTGGTGATGGGCGGCAACACCGAACCGATCCTGACGGCGGTACGCGACTCGTACCGTCCGGGTCTGGGGTTGGCGGATGCGGTGCAGGTGGCGGTGTCCGCCCTGCAGAAGGGCACCTCCACCGGGGCGGATTCGGCGGGCCGGGTCCTCGGTCGCGGGGAGCTCGAAGTGGCGGTGCTCGAGCGGTCGAGGCCGCGGCGTGCGTTCCGTCGTATCTCCGGTGCGGCACTCGATGCGCTGTTGCCTGCCGCGCCGACCTCGGACGCTGCGCCGACCGACGGCGACACCGATCAGGGTGCGAGCTGAGCGTCCGGTAGCCGATACACGGTCACGGCCGACGGCACCGCCTTCACGTCGAAGGCGGTGCCGTCGGCTGTGACCTCCCCATCGGTCGCCAAGGTGACAGGCGGGCCGTCGAGCTGCACCGACACCGAGGTCGCATCGCGCTGCCGGTACACGCTGCTGGTGCCGAGGGTGCCGGTCGCCGCGGCGAACAACAGTCGGGTGCGTGACCAGCGTCGATCCGCGCGGAGGTAGCGCACGTCGAGGGTGCCGGCGTCGAGCGCGGTCCGCGACATCGGCACCTGGTCGGTGGGCCGGTAGTGGCCGTTGCCGACGAACAGCAACCACAGTGCCATCTCGGTGCCGTCGACCCGCGCACGGATCGGTTCGGCGGTGGCGAGCACCGCGATCATCGCGGCGGCGGCCGCGGGCCATTTCCCGATCCGCGGCTGCCATTTGTCTCGTAGCCGCACCGAATCCGGGTAGCCGCCGAGGCTGGCGGTGTTGACGAAGACCTGGTCGCTGCGCCCGTCTGGTCCGTGGACGGTGACCGCTCCCATGTCGACACGTGCCGCCTGCCCGCCGGTGACGGCCTGCACCGTGTCGTCGAGGGCTCCCGCGCCGGCGTCGAGCGCGAAATGGTTGAGGGTGCCGCCGGGGAACACCGCAAGCGGCAGATCGTGACGGTGGGCGACCGCGGCAACGGTCTGCACGGTGCCGTCCCCGCCGCACACGCCCAGCGCCTGCGGTCGTTCGGTGGCGACGAGCTGCTCGAGCCATCTGTCGAGGTCGGTGTCGGGTTCGAATTCGGCGATGCGGGCGTGCGGCAGCCGGTCGGCGAGATCGTCGGCGGTGCCGGAACCGGTGCCGGATTGCGGATTGACCACCACGAGCAGCCCCGCACCGGCGGGCAGTGCCGGGGCGTCGGCGGCGGTGGCGGCGCGGGCCGGTTCGTCGGTGCGGACCGCCCACCAGCGTCGCGTCGCCAGGGCCACCGCGGCACCGGTCGCGGCACCGACGAGCACATCGCTGGGCCAATGCACCCCGGTGTGGACGCGCGAATAGGCGACGGCCGCGGCGAGCGGAGCCAACACCGCCGCCGTCACCGGCGACTCGAGTGCCACCCCGGTGACGAATGCCGCCGCGGACGCGGAATGCCCGGACGGAAACGAGGAGGACGTCGGGATCGGCACGATGCGCCGTGCGAGGCGCGGATCGGTGCGGGCCGGGGGCCGCCGGCGCGGCAACAGTGGTTTGAGGATGCCGTTGGCCAGGGCGCTGGCCCCGGCCACCGACGCCAGTCCGCGGACCGCGCCGCGGCGGGCACGGCCTCCGCACAGCACGCACACGGCGGCGCAGCCCATCCACAGGACACTGTGGTCGGCGCTGCGGGTCAGGCGCCGGAGAACAGGGTCGACGGCGGTGGGGACACGGTCGGTGAGCGCGAAGAGCGCATGGTCGGTCTCGCGGGTGTGTCGACGAAAGGTCACAGCTCGAACTGTAGATGCGTTGCGCCCTCTCGGTGTTACGTGCGCGCGGTACTGTCGAGGTGTGCAGCGACGAATCATGGGTATCGAGACGGAGTTCGGCGTCACGTGCACCTTCCACGGGCATCGCAGGTTGAGCCCGGACGAGGTGGCCCGCTATCTGTTCCGGCGGGTGGTGTCGTGGGGCCGAAGCTCGAATGTGTTCCTGCGGAACGGGGCGCGCCTGTATCTCGATGTGGGTTCCCACCCGGAATACGCGACCGCGGAGTGCGACGATCTGCTTCAGCTGGTCGAGCACGATCATGCGGGGGAGCGGGTGCTCGAGGATCTGCTCGTCGATGCGGAGGAACGCCTCGCCGAGGAAGGCATCGGCGGCGACATCTATCTGTTCAAGAACAACACTGATTCGGCCGGGAATTCGTACGGCTGCCACGAGAATTTCCTGGTGGCGCGGGTCGGGGAGTTCTCCCGCATCTCCGATGTGTTGTTGCCGTTCCTGGTGACTCGGCAGCTGATCTGCGGGGCCGGGAAGATTCTGCAGACCCCGAAGGCGGCCACGTTCTGCCTGTCGCAGCGTGCCGAGCACATCTGGGAGGGTGTCTCGTCGGCCACGACCCGGTCGCGACCGATCATCAATACTCGTGACGAACCGCACGCCGACGCCGAGAAGTATCGGCGGCTGCATGTGATCGTGGGTGATTCGAACATGTCGGAAACCACGACGATGCTCAAGGTCGGGTCGGCGTCGCTGGTGCTCGAGATGATCGAGGCCGGAATCTCGTTCCGCGATTTCGCGTTGGACAACCCGATTCGCGCGATCCGGGAGGTCAGTCACGATATGACCGGTCGGCGCCCGGTGCGTCTGGCGGGAGGGCGGCAGGCCAGTGCCCTCGACATCCAACGTGAATATCATGCGCGGGCGGTGGAGTATCTGCGGCACCGCGAGCCGGATGCGCATGTGGCGCAGGTGGTGGATCTGTGGGGTCGGGTGCTCGACGCTGTCGAATCGCAGGATTTCGCGAAGGTCGACACCGAGGTCGACTGGGTGATCAAGCGCAAACTGTTCCAGCGGTACCAGGATCGTTACAACATGGAACTGTCGGATCCGAAGATCGCGCAGCTCGATCTGGCGTATCACGACATCAAACGCGGTCGAGGTGTATTCGATCTGTTGCAGCGAAAAGGGTTGGCGACACGGTTGACCACCGACGAGTCGGTGGATCGGGCGGTGGACACGCCGCCGCAGACGACCCGCGCGAAGTTGCGCGGTGATTTCATCGCCGCGGCGCAGGAAGCGGGCCGCGACTTCACGGTCGACTGGGTGCATCTCAAGCTCAACGATCAGGCGCAGCGCACCGTGTTGTGCAAGGACCCCTTCCGGTCGGTCGACGAGCGCGTCGATCGGCTCATCGCCTCGATGTAGCGGCGACCGCGACGTCACGCACGACAGGGCCGCTGCCCCGCCCGCACCGGTGCGGGCGGGGCAGCGCACGTCGGGGGCATTAGGGTTGGCCCGTGGCGATTTCGAAAGTCGAACGGTTGGTCAACCTGGTCATCGCGTTGCTGTCCACCCGCCAGTTCCTCACCGCGGAGAAGATCCGCGCCTCGGTGGCGGGCTACGCGGAGTGCGCGAGCGACGAGGCGTTCAGCCGCATGTTCGAACGCGACAAGAACGAACTGCGTGACCTCGGGATTCCCCTCGAGACGGGGTTGGCGTCGCGGTATTCGACCGTCGAGGGGTATCGGATCAACCGGGACGCCTATGCGTTGCCGGAGATCGATCTGAGCCGGGAGGAGACCGCCGCGGTGGCGGTCGCCGCCGCGTTGTGGGAGTCACCGGAGTTGACGTCGGCGGCGCAGGGAGCGTTGCTCAAGTTGCGGGCCGCTGGAGTGCAGGTCGACGCCGACCCGGCGGGCACGGTCGCGGCGATCCCGGCGCGGGCCCGCGGTTCCGAACCGGCCTTGCAGAAGCTGCTCACCGCGGTCGACGAGAGACAGGCGGTGCAGTTCGAGCATCGCAGTGCCCCCACCGATCCGTGGACGCTGCGCACCGTCGAACCGTGGGGTGTGGTGACGGTGCACGGCCGCTGGTATCTGGTCGGGCACGACCGGGACCGCGACGCGACCCGCACCTTCCGTCTGTCACGGATCTCCGATGAGGTCCTCGCGGTCGGTGATCCCGGTACAGTGCAGATCCCCGCGGGGGTGGATCTGCGGGCCCGGGTGCTCGCCGCGACCCGCCCCGGTGATGTGACCGGGTCGGCGCGGGTGTGGGTGGCCGCGGGCCGCGCGTACGAGGTGCGCCGACTCGGCCGTGATCTGGGGCCCCGGCAGGTCGGTGGCCGCGACGGCAGTGTGTTCGAGGTGCCGCTGCGTGCCGGGGAGTGGATCGCCCGCACCCTCGCCGGTCAGGGCCCCGACGCGCTGGTGCTCGACCCACCCGAGTTACGCGACGAGGTGCGGCAGATCCTGACCTCGGTCGCTGCCGGTGGCGCCACCGCACACGACGGGGCAGCGGACGAGAGCGCGGGGGACGACACGGTGGGGGAGGAACGACGATGAGCAGTACCCGACTGGCCGGGCGGTTGACCCGGCTGCTGAATCTGGTGCCGTATTTCACGGCGCGTCCGGGGATCAGCGCAGCCGACGCCGCCCGCGATCTGGGGGTCACCCCGAAACAGATCATGGACGATCTCAATCAGCTGTGGGTGTGTGGGCTGCCGGGCTATGGGCCCGGTGATCTGATCGACCTGTCGTTCTCCGAGGAGAGCATCGTGGTGACGTTCACCGCGGGCATCGACCGGCCGCTGCGATTGACCTCCACGGAGGCGACGGTGCTGCTCGTCGCGCTGCGGTCGTTGCTCGAGATGCCCGGCGTGGTCGATCCGACGGCGGCACAGAGCGCTATCGCCAAGATCGAGGCGGCCGCCGGGAGCGCCGCGGCGGGGCCCGCGGCCGCGACCGATCCGGTTCCCGACGATCCCGTTGCTGCGAGGGTCCGGGATGCGGTCCGCGACGGGCGTGCGGTGCACCTGACCTACTATTCGGCGTCCCGCGACACCGTCTCCGAACGCGACGTCGACCCGATCCGCATCGTGCTGATCGACGAGCACACGTATCTGCAGGCGTGGTGTCGCACTGCCGAGGGCGTGCGGTTGTTCCGGTTCGACCGGATCGATGCGGCCCGTGTCCTCGACGAACCGGCGCGGCCCCCGCAGCGTGCGCTCGACGACGACGAGCACCTCGAACTGTTCGCCGGTGACCCGTCATTGCCGGCCGCTCGGTTGTGGATCGCCCCGACGTTCACGTGGCTGCTCGACTACTATCCGTTCACCGACGTGACGCTGCTCACCGACGGCAGTTGCGAGGCGGTGCTGCGGTTCGCGTCGCCGGAGTGGCTGGTGCGGCTGGTGGTGGGCCTCGGCGCCGGGGTCGGTGTGCTCGGTCCGCCACCGTTGCGCGAGGCGGTGCGGGAGCGGGCGGTTGCCGCGCTCGACGCGTATGACGCACTCGGAGGGGACACCGCCGACGGCGGATGACCCGACGGGCGCCACAGTCGTGTGAACTCTGCGCGAACTCTGTGTGGAACGTCTTTCGGACGGCCGTGGGTGTGCTCCGGTCCGGTAGCATCGTGCAGAGCCAATCAGTGGAGGTTGTAAATGGGTGCAATGAGCCCGTGGCACTGGGCCATCGTCGCGTTGGTCGTCATCATCTTGTTCGGCTCGAAGAAGCTGCCGGATGCCGCGCGCGGTCTGGGCCGTTCGCTCCGGATCTTCAAGAGCGAGGTCAAGGAGATGCAGAACGACGACGCTCCGACGACGGCTGCGCAGTCCGTGCCGAACCCGTTGCCGGCGGCGGAGCCGACGCAGCAGATCCCGACGCAGCAGGCTGTGCAGCCCGACCAGCGGCCGGCCTGACCGTATTCTCCCCACCGGGGCACCCGCCGGGTGTCCCGGTTTCCGCTGACCCAGTGCCCCACCGTGGTGGTGGCCCTGACAGGAGCTGAGACCCGCACCGTGCGCATCCCGTTCGATCCCCGCCGCAGTCGGCGCAAGACGAATCCCGACGGCAACATGTCGCTGGTCGAGCATCTCTACGAGCTGCGCACACGGCTGCTCATTGCCGTCGCCGCGGTGATCGTCACCACCATCGCCGGGTTCTTCTGGTACAGCCACGGCCCGTTCGGCACATCGAGTCTCGGCGAGATTCTCCTCGAACCGTATTGTTCGCTGCCGGCGTCCTCCCGCGCCGACTTCAGCAACGACGGCGGCTGCTATCTGCTGGCCACCGGCCCGTTCGAACAGTTCATGTTGCGGTTGAAGGTCGCGGCGACCGCCGGGGTGGTGCTCGCCTGCCCGGTGTGGCTGTATCAACTGTGGGCGTTCATCACCCCCGGCCTGTATTCGAAGGAACGCCGCTACGCGGTCGGGTTCGTCGCTTCGGGCGCGGCATTGTTCGTCACCGGCGCGGTCCTGGCATACCTCGTGGTCACCCACGCGTTGTCGTTCCTGTTGACCGTCGGCAACGACGTGCAGGTCACCGCACTGTCCGGCACCGAATACTTCGGTTTCATGATCAACCTGCTGGTGATCTTCGGGGTGTCGTTCGAGATCCCGCTGGTGATCGTCGCGCTCAACGCAGTGGGGATGCTCTCCTACGAGAAACTCAAGTCCTGGCGCCGCGGCCTGATCATGGCGGTGTTCGTCTTCGCTGCGATCGCGACCCCCGGGCAGGATCCGTTCTCGATGTTGGCGTTGGCGTTGGCACTGACGCTTCTGGTGGAGATCTCCATCCAGATCGCGCGGCTCAACGACAAGCGCCGTGCCCGTAACGCCCGAGCAGAGGGCTGGGGTGATCTCGACGACGAGGAGGGTTCGACGATCCCGGCGCCGACTCCGGTCGACAAGCCCTCCCAGGCTCCGGCACCCACCGACTATTCCGACACGCTGTGACGGGCCCCTCCGATACACCTCAGGCCGCTGCGGCAGCGCCGCAGCTGGACGGGTTCGCTGCCGGTCTGGCATTTCCGCTGGATCCGTTCCAGCAGCAGGCCTGCCGCGCGCTGGAGGGTGGGCATTCGGTGCTCGTGTGCGCCCCCACCGGCGCCGGGAAGACCGTGGTCGGGGAGTTCGCGGTGCATCTGGCCGTCGAGGCCGGCACCAAATGCTTCTACACCACCCCGATCAAGGCGCTGAGCAACCAGAAGTACGCGGATCTGTGTGCCCGGCACGGCAAGGATCTGGTGGGGTTGCTCACCGGCGATCAGTCGATCAACCCGAATGCGCCGGTGGTGGTGATGACCACCGAGGTGCTGCGCAACATGCTGTACGCATCGTCGCCGACGCTGATCGGGCTGAGCCATGTGGTGATGGACGAGGTGCATTTCCTCGCCGACCGGTTCCGCGGTGCGGTGTGGGAAGAGGTGATCCTGCATCTGCCGGAGGACGTGCGGCTGGTGAGCCTGTCCGCGACGGTGTCCAACGCCGAAGAGTTCGGTGAGTGGATGACCACGGTGCGCGGCGACACCAGCGTCGTCGTCGACGAGGTGCGCCCGATCCCGCTGCATCAGCACATGATGGTCGGACCGCGCCTCTACGACCTGTTCGATGCCCGCGCCGAACCCGCCGACACTCCTGCAAACGAGCGTCGACGCGGGGTGGTGGTGGATCCGGAACTGGCGGCGCAGGTGCGGCGCCGCGCGAGCATCGACGGCGACCGCTGGCAGTCCCGCGGGCGGGGCACGTTCCGGCCGATTCCCCGTCCCGATGTCATCGCCCGGCTCGACGCGGAGGGGCTGTTGCCGGCGATCACGTTCGTGTTCTCCCGCGCCGGTTGCGACGCGGCGGTCTCACAGTGCCTGCGGTCCGGGTTGCATCTGACGACCGAGGAGGAAGCCACCGAGATCCGGCGGATCGTCACCGAGCACACCCGCGAGTTGCCGCGCGCCGACCTCGAGGTGTTGGGGTTCGCGTCGTGGCGCACCGCCCTCGAACGCGGTATCGCGGCACATCACGCGGGAATGTTGCCGGCGTTCCGGCACACCGTCGAGGACCTGTTCGTGCGAGGTCTGGTGCGGGCGGTGTTCGCCACCGAAACCCTGGCATTGGGCATCAATATGCCGGCGCGCTCGGTGGTGCTCGAACGACTGGTCAAATACAACGGGGAAACCCACGCCGAGCTCACTCCCGGCGAATACACGCAGCTCACCGGGCGGGCCGGGCGTCGCGGTATCGACGTCGAGGGGCACGCGGTGGTGTTGTGGCAGCCGGGTGTGGAACCGGCCGCTGTGGCGGGCTTGGCCTCGACGCGGACGTTCCCGCTGCGCAGTTCGTTCCGCCCGTCGTACAACATGGCGGTCAACCTCATCGACGCGGTCGGGGTGGAGCGGTCCCGTGCGCTGTTGGAGATGTCGTTTGCGCAGTTTCAGGCCGACAAGTCGGTCGTCGGCGCCACCCGCGGCATCGAACGCAACGAGGCGCAGCTGGCGAAGATGCGGGAGCAACTCGGCGGTGCCGACAGTGAGATCTTCGACTATGTGCGGTTGCGGGCAGATCTGACCGACGCCGAGCGGCAGCACGAGCGCACGAAACGCCAGAATCGTCGGCACGAAGCAGTCGAGTCGCTGGTGGCGTTGCAGCCCGGCGAGATCGTCGCGGTCCCGGCGGGCCGCCGCACCGGGCTGGCGGTGATCATCGACCCGGATCGGGATACGAGCGATCCGCGGCCGTATGTGGTGACCGCCGACGGTTGGGGAGGTCGACTGTCGGCGGGGGATTTCCCCACGCCCGCGGTGGTGCTGGGTCGGTTGAAGTTGCCGCGGCACGCCGATCCGCGCAGCGGCCGCGGACGGCGGGACATCTCGTCGGCTTTGCGGTCGAAGGGGCTGGTTCCGCCGCGTCGCGCCAAGCGGTCCCGCACGGGTGGCGGCGATACCCGCGAAATCGATTCGCTGCGCCGCGCGCTGCGCAGGCATCCGGCGCGGGAGAACCCGGATGTGGAGGCGTTGGCGCGGATCGGGGAACGCTACAACCGGTTGCTGCGCGACACCGAGCACCAGCGGCGTAAGGCTGCGGCGACCACCGATTCGTTGGCGCGCACGTTCGAGCGGATCGTGTCGTTGCTGTCGGAGCGGGGTTATCTGACCGGGGGGGATGATCCGGCGACGACGGCGGCGGGGGAACGGCTCGCGCGGATCTACACCGAATCGGATCTGCTGGTGGCCGAGTGTCTGCGCACCGGGGTGTGGGTGGGGTTGTCGCCGGCGGAGTTGGCGGCGGTCGTCTCGACGGTGATCTTCGAGTCGCGTGGCGACGAGGTACCGGAGGTGCGGGGTCCGACCGGTCCGATCCGGCGGGCGTTGGCCGATACGGTGCGGTTGTGCGACGAGTTGCGCGCCGATGAACTGCGGCACCGGTTGCCGACGACCCGCGCACCGGATTTCGGGTTCGTGTCTGCGGCGTACACGTGGGCGGGTACCGCGTCGTTGACGGAGTCGCTGCTGGCGGCTGTTGCGACGGGCAGTGAACTCTCGCCCGGGGATTTCGTGCGGTGGTGCCGGCAGTTGATCGATCTGCTCGATCAGATCCGCACGACCGCACAGGATCCGGCGTTGGCGAAGTCGGCGGGGCGGGCGGTCGCAGCGATCCGCCGCGGGGTCGTGGCCGTCGATGCGACCGCGGCATGAGTGGCGGTGCGACCGAGTCCGGGACGTGGGCGGTCTCCCACCGGTCCGGTATGTGTGATTTGATACGCGCGCTGCCACACGGGGGACCGATCGCTGGTGAGCATTACGCTGAACCTATGAACGATGGCGAGTGGAGGCGACGATGACCGGGCCGAACGACCCGCAGGACCCGAACGGTAACGAGCAGGGACGTGACCCGTGGGCTCCGCCACCGGTGTCGGGCGCCGACAACGCATCGCCGCAGTGGGGCGCGCCCCCGGGCGAGTCCTCGTCCGCTCCGACCCAGCAGTGGGGCAGCGCGCCGGCCGGTGATGCGGCGCCCACCCAACAGTGGGGTGCCGCTTCGGGCGGCGACTCTGCGGCGCCCACTCAGCAGTGGGGGCAGCAATCGCAGCAGCAGTGGGGACAACAGCAGCCGGGTCAGGCCGGCGCACCCGCGTGGGGTGCGCCGCAGGGTGGGCCGCCGCCGCAGGCGAATGACCAGTGGGGTCAGCAGCAGACTCCGCAGTGGGGTGCCCAGCCTGCTCAGGGGGCCGGTGCACAGCCCTGGGGCACGCCTGCCGCACCTGGTGCACAGCCCGGATGGGGGCAGCCCGGCCAGCAGCCGGGGCAGGCGGGCGGTCAGCAGTGGCCTCCGCAAGGGCAGCCCGGGCAGGCCTGGCAGCAACCCGCCGCCGGGCAGGGTGGCCAGCCCTCCTGGGGGCAGCAACAGCAACCCGGTGGCGGACCGTGGCAGCCGTCGCAGCAGCCCGGGGGAACATCCGGCGGAAACAACAGTGCGAAGCTGCCGTGGATTCTCGGTGGTGTGGGCCTGCTCGTCGTGGTGGTGATCGCCGCGGTGATCGGGTTCATGACCCTCGGGGGCGGCACCACCCTCGATTCCGAGGCCGCGCAGGCGGGGGTCGCGCAGGTCCTCACCGAGTCGTACGGCGCCGAGGAAGTCGGTGACGTGTCGTGCCCGGGCGATCAGAAGGTCGCGGCCGGGGCGAGCTTCGAGTGCACCCTCACCGTCGATGGGCAGCACCGGTCGGTGACGCTGACGTTCACCGACGACAACGGCACCTACGAGGTCAGCCGGCCGAACTGATCGTCTCCACCGGAGACACGTGTCATCCGAAATCCCCGCTCACTGCACGTGGGCGGGGATTTCTGCGCGGGGTGGCCTGCGTCTGAACACACGTCGAAGTAGTTCGAAAACCACATTGCAACTTTGTGTTTTCCTAACATGTAGTTCATGCCTCGAAATAGGACGAAACGCCGAATCGGCAATGTCGTTCGAGAACTACGGAGCCACCGCGGACTGTCCCGCCGCCAGTTGGCGACCCTGACCGGGACGCATGCGCAGACGATCGGCTCGCTCGAACGCGAAGACCAGCAACCGAGCTTGGAGGTGGCGATGCGCATCAGCGCCGTATTCGACCGACCCGTACAGCACGTGTTCTTCTGGGTCGAAGCGGGGCCGCCTGATACGCCGTAGTCCGTTCTCGAGTCATTCGGAGAACCATCACTGCAACAGCACTCGCCCGGCGACCTACACGCCTCGGATGCTGACGGACTCACACCGCGGCGAGCTCGAGACGACCGAGCAGGCAGGCCAAAGCACCGCGTCCCTCACCGAACCGTTGCCACAGTGGGTGTCGGTGCGTTGCTCCGGCTACGCTCGCTGCGTGCACTCGACGAGCGAGCTGATCGGCCAGGTCCTGCGTGAGGCGATCGAGGGCGGCGGACTCGCGGGATGGGCAACGGTCGACCTCTGGGACGGTGTCGCGACCGCACGCATCACCGAAACCGGTGACACGGTCCACATCGTCGACGAGAGCGTCGCGCAACGAGGGATCTGCGCGATCCTGCTCGACGACGATGTCCACCACGCTCACACTCGGGAAGCGTTGCGCGCCGACAACCCCCGCCTGATCGACGGTGAGGTCGCCGACACGATTGTGCAGTTCGGGCTCTTCGGGTGGATCGTGTATCGATGAGCTTGCCCTACGACAACACCCGAGCAGCGGCGGCGGTCGATCACCAGTCCGTCGTCGACGCTGCGCGCCGCATCACCTCGATCGTGCGGCGCACCCCGATCCTCACCGCTGCGGTGCCTACCCCGAACGGGCCGGTCGAAGTGGCGTTCAAACTCGAATATCTGCAGCACGGCGGGTCGTTCAAGGTGCGTGGCAGCCTCAACGCGCTCGGCCGTGCTCGTGAGAACGGCACGCTCCCCGACGCGGGCGTGCTCATCGCTTCCGGTGGCAACGCCGCGATCGGTGCCGCCTGGGCGGCCCGATACTGGGACACACCCTGCACCGTCGTCGTTCCCGAAGCCACGCCACCGGCGAAACTCGACCGGTTGCAGCGCCTCGGCGCGGCCGTGCACCGGGTGGGTGCGTCCTACGCCGACGCCGACGCGCACGCCTCGACCCTCGCCCGTGAACTCGGCGCCGTGACGTTGCACGCCTACGACCTACCGGACATCGTTGCCGGGGCCGGCACCCTCGCACTCGAATTGCGTGAACAACTCGACACGCCACTGGACTGGCTTGTCGCGGTCGGAGGCGGGGGACTGGTCGCCGGAATCACCGCCGGAACCCGCAACACCGACATGATCTACGGGGTCGAACCCGTCGGTGCTGCAACCCTGCACCGCGCGCTCGACGCGGGAACACCCATCGACATCGAGGTGGACAGCATCGCCGCCGATTCGCTCGGTGCCACCCGCATCGGGAACCTCGCGTGGGCGGCAGCGAGCACCGGCCGCATCGACAGTCTCGTCGTCGACGAGCCCAGCATCGTCGACGCGCGACGCTGGTTGTGGGACGAACTGCGCATCGTCGTCGAACACGGCACGGCCGCGGCGCTCGCGCCCGTCCTGGCGGGGACGGTCGCCCCTGCCGCGGGCGCGGCCCTGTGTGTCGTTCTCTGCGGCGCCAATACAGTGCCGGAGTTCGCCTGATCCGGCACCGCAGTCGATGAGTAGGGCGCGGACCGGCGCCAGACCCATTACCCGCCAGCCTCGGCCGGGGCCATCGAGGCGCCGACAGCCCAGATCGCACCGGCCGCGCCGGTCACCAGCAACCGGTTGCTGTCGGCGGTCACGTCGGAGCCGAATCGGAAAGCTCGAAGCGACGAGCTGAGGCACCCCGGCGCCGAATCGGCTTCAGTGGTGTCGTGAAGTCGAAACCTGGCCGCTGAGAGCACGTTCGGCGTGTACGCGGGCGTCGGCCGACCAGTGCGGGGCGTTCCACTGGTCGGCGATGACGGCAGCCCGGGCGAAGTGGGCCGCAGCCTCGTCGGCGAGGCCGCGGAGGAGAGCGAGTTCGCCGAGCGTGTGGGCGACCGGACGCAGCGCCAGCGACACGCTCTCCGCGCCCGCTGGGGGACCGTCACGGTGCGGGAGCAGATCCGCGTAGATCTCCTCGGCAGCGTCGCGGTCGTTCGAGGCGACGATCACCATAGCGCGCAGGCTGGTCAGGAAAGTGAAGAAGAAGTCGGGCCGGATCGGGGTCGGTGATGTGCGGGCCCGGTCCCCCTCGTGGCCGCGGCCAGCGGCGTGGAGGGCGAGCGTAAGCAGGTCGGCGACCATCGGGCCGAGCGCCTCATGGAAAGCGCGTACGTCGTCGAGGTGGTCGCCGAGTGTGCCGTCGTTGAGCCAAGTCGCCGCCAGCGCGAGACGGAGGAACCCCGCGGCGTGCACCGATCCGGCGCGTTCCATGCGTTCGGTGGCCTCAGCGTAGAGACGCTCGGCGTCGGCGAACCGGCCCTCGATGAGCACCAGCGTCGTCAGCGCGATCTCGGCGGCGCCGATCGCCTCGGGCATCCGGTAGGCGCGGGCGAGGTCGAGCGCCTCCTCGGTCAGGCGGCGCATGGTCGCCGGGTCGTTTGCCGCGGCGGCGTTCGCGGCAAGGTTGAGCAGCCCCGTCACGCGGTAGACGGGCAAGTCGTGTTCGACGCCGATCTCCACCAGCTCGCGGGAGTGCTCCTCCCGCCCGGAGCTGCGTGCGAGGACCAGCAACGCCGCAGCCCGCAGGTAGGGAGTGGTGGCGAGTTCGAGCGCTTCCCGTGCCGCCGCCATGACCGTCGGATCGTCCTCACCTACCAGCTCGTGGGCGTATGCGATGAGCAGATGGGACCGCACGTCGGGGGCAAGGCCGGTTCGCGCGAGCAGACGGTCGAGGCGGTCGACTATGGGACGGTCGACGGTGCCGTAGGTGCGGGCCTGCCAGGGCGTGGGCTCGGTCCAGGCGGTGAACGCGGCGATCATCAGGTCGTCGCGCCCGATCGACTCGGCGTACTCCACGGCCTGCTCGCGCGTGGCCCTCGCCGCGCCGAAAGACCCGGCCCTGACCTGCGCGCGCAACAGCCTGCCGAGCAGTGCGACGCGTTCGTCCGGGTCGCTGGAGTTGGTGACGCCGTCGGTGAGGAGCGCGACCGCCACGTCGTGGGCGTAGCGTGCCTCCGCCAGCTCGGCGGCCCGCACGCAATAGCCGACGGCCTTCGGTGATCCCGCTCGCGCGTAATGGTGGGCGAGGGCCGCGACGTCGCCGGTGTCCTCGAGGGCCGCCGCGATCCGGGTGTGCATCCTGGTGATCCGCACTCGACTGACATCGGTGATCAGTGTGTCTCTGACCAACGCGTGCACGAACCGGATGCGCCCGGGCCCCGGCTCGTCGAGCAGTCCCGCGATGACACCCGCGTCGAGCGCGTCGAGCACGCCGTCCTCGTCTGTGTCGGCGGCCCGCACGAGCACCTCCACCGAGCTTTCCCGGCCTGCCACCGCCGCCAGCCGCAGGACGGACACACCACTCTCGGGCAGTCGTGCGAACCGGCGTCGCAGCACGTCCCGTACGCCCTCGGGGACCTCGGAGAGCGCGATCAACGCGCCCTCGCCGTTGAGCAGCCGCGCGCTCTCCCGCACATAGAACGGGTTGCCGCCGGTCCGCTCAGCGATCCCGGCTGCGGTCACGTCGTCGACCGCGCACTCGGTGCGTACGAGTTCCGCGACGGCCTCGCCAGTCAACCCGGGCAGATCCAGCCGGAGCGGTGCGGTGCGGGCCAGGGACCCCAGGGTGTCGGTGAGGCGCGCGCTCTCGTCTGCGCGGTACGCCGCGACGACCAGGATCGGAGCCCGCGTGTCGACGCCGCCGCCGAGCAGTTCCAGTGTGGCGGCGTCCGCCCAGTGGAGATCGTCCAGGACGACGGCGACCGGACGGTCGGTGGCGGCCGCCGCGAGCCACGTCCACACAGCCTGCCGCAGCCGAAACCGTCCAGCAGCCGCGTCACCATGCACCGGTGCGGAGTCACGGAGCAATGGTGCCAGGTCGTCGGCGAATTCCCCGGGAGGAGCGCTCACGGCGACCGTCCGCAGTGCCTCGACCCACGCCCACGCGGGCGGCGCGCTGTCCACGTCGGGGCAGCGCCCGGCAGCCACGAGCCACCCGTCCTGCTCGAGCCGCGCACCGAGATGCTCGAGCAGCGTCGATTTGCCGAGCCCTGCCTCCCCGGTGACGAGCGCGACGCGTGCCCCATCGACGACGGCCTCCCCGGCGGCTGCGATCAGCGCCGAAAGCTCGCCCTCCCGCCCGACGAACGTCGGTGTGCCGGGCTCGATGCTCGTGGCCTGGGGCGGGGGAATATCTGCAGCGGGGGAAGGAACGGCCGCACGGAGGATGTCCGTGCGCTGGGTGAGAATCGCCTCTTCCAGCGCCACCAAGTCCGGGCCGGGGTCGAGTCCCAGCTCGTCGGCGAAGATGACGCGGGCGCGGCGGAGCGCGGTCAGAGCATCGGCCTGACGGCCGCTGCTCCACAGTGCGAGGGCGTGCAAGCGCCAGCCTTCCTCGTGCAGGGGATTGTCGCGAGTGAGGCTCTCCGTCTCGGGCACCACCGTGGCGGGATGGCCGAGCTGTAGTCCTGCCGCGATGTGCAGTTCGCGGGCGACCAGACGCAGCTCATTCAGCCGGGCGGTCTCGGCCACGGCCCATGGCTCGTCGGCGACCTCGGCGAACACGGGTCCCCGCCACAGCGCCAGTGCTTCGTCCAGCCGGACGCGAGCGGCACGGGGATCGGCGAGCGCGCGGGCCTCGCCGAGCAACTGCTCAAAGCGCCATGCGTCCACGGCTTCCGGCGGCAGCCGCAATGCGTAGCCGGGCGACGCGCTTACCAACAGGCGGGCCGGGGTCCGCGGCGGGCGGGCAGGTTCCAGCAGGCGGCGCAGGTTCGATACGTACGCCTGCAACGACGCCAGAGCGCGCGCCGGCGGTTCGCCGCGCCACAGGTCCTCAATCATCCGGTCGACCGGCACGACCTGGGCGCGCGCAGCCACCAGCAGGGCCAGCACACCGCGCTGGCGCGGTCCGCCGAGGGGAAGGGGTACACCGCCGGCCTCGGCCGCGAACGAGCCCAATACCCGGATCAATACCATGACGCGGCACATCGTACGCGCGATAGCCGCCGGTGTTCCAAGTTGGCCTCCAAGTATTTTCCAAACCCCCGCACGCAGTCTCGTACCCATCGAACGGACGAACACGAAGGGCAGGAACAAGATGAGCGTCAACACCAAGGACATGGTGATCGTCCACCGCGGCCTCCGCCGCGAGTCGCGGCTGCTGATCGAACTCGTCGCGGCGGTCGCGCCAGGCGACACCACCCGCGCCGCAGTGATCGCCGACCACTTCCGCATCTACCGGCTGGGACTGAAGAACCACCACGAGGGCGAGGACGAGCTGCTGTGGCCGCCGCTGCTGGCCAGGGTCGATCTAGGGGCGGAGATCGTGCTGCGCATGGAAGCCCAGCACGAGCGTGTCGCGGCCACGCTGACCAGGTTGGAGGTCGCGGTCCCGGCGTGGGAGGCCACCGCCGGAGCCGACGAGCGCGACACCCTGGTGGCGGTTCTGTTGGAACACCGGGCGATTCTGCTGGAACACCTCGACGACGAGGAGGCCACACTACTTCCACTGGCGGCCGAATACATCACGGCGTCCGAATGGGCTTCCCTGGGGGAGCATCTGGTGGCGAACACACCCAAGCTCACTTTGCTCACGCTCTTCGGTGTCGTGCTGGAGGACGCGAACCCGGCCGAGCGTGCGTTGCTGCTGTCGGGTCTCCCCGCGCCGGTCCGCGCCGTCTGGCGCGTCATCGGTCGCCCCCGCTACTCCCGCCACATCCGCCGCGTCCGCGCGGCCTGACCATGCCCATCCCGTCACGCACGTCGACCCGGTGTGCAACGCGAAATTTCAGGACAGAAGCCGAAAATGCTCATTGTCACCGGCCAGACCATTGCCGCCGGCGCCGTTCTCGCCAATGCCGTCGTCTATGACACCGATGTCACCGGGGCCGTGATCACCCGGTCCGTGAACCGCAAGCTCGATGATGTGGCCATGACCATGAGCGCGGGATGGGGTCACTACTACGCCGATAAGCGCATGCCGATCGTCGGTGCGGTCGGTGTGGTCACCGCCGTGCTCACGCTGCTGATCGCGCTGTCGGCCGGGCAGATCGGCGTCGCGGTGGCCGCGGCGATCACGGTGGCCGCGCTGCTGACCTGGTTCGCCTTCTACGTCCGCATCGCCAAGCCGATCAATTCCCAGCAGACCGCCGCTGCGCAGAGCGGCATCATTCCGCCCGATGCGCGTGCACTGCAAGAGAAATGGGACAGCATTCTGAAGTATCGGGTCACCCTGCAGTTCATTGCCCTTGCCGGACTGTGTGCCGCGCTGATCCTGTTCTGATCCCGGAGTACATCAACGGTCCCGCTGAACCACCGGGGCACACGTGATATCGACTTCACCGAGGAGTAACCGACATGACCTTCACCATCAAGGAACAGCAGTTTCTGGCCGAGGCCGGGATCGGCCGGCTGGCCACGATGTCGCCCGACGGCGTTGTGCAGAACAACCCGACCAACTACCGGGTGAACGCCGACGGCACGATCGACATCGGAGGCATGCGGATGCGTGCCAGCCGAAAGTACCGCAATGTCGAGGCGGGGAGCCGGGTGTCGTTCGTCATCGACCAACAGGTTTCCCTGGAGCCATACGTGATTCGCGGCCTCGAGGTACGCGGCACCGCCGAAGCGCTCGATGACGAGGAGCCACCGTTCCCACCCCAGGAACGCGCGGTCATCCGAATTCACCCCGAACGCATCATCTCCTGGGGCATCGACGGCGCATCCTTCGACTTCACCAGTCGCGGCGCCGAGTAGTCAGGCATCGTGCTCGATCATGCGGACAGCTTCTCGAAGTCGAACCTGCCGGGCGTTCGCCCTCGATGTCACGGGGTGGATCGGAACCACCGGGTCGAGCCCTCCTGTCAGCACTCAGTTCTCTGTAGGCCAACGTAGGTCGAACCGATCCAGGCTCATCACCTTGTCCCACGCCGCCACGAAATCTCGGACGAACGTGGGCTGGGCGTCATCGCAGGCATACACCTCGGCGATACCGCGCAACTGCGAGTGCGAACCGAAGACGAGATCGACGGCGGTCGCGGTGCCCCGGGAGTCACCGGACACCCGGTCACGTCCCTCGTAGACGTGCTCCTCGGTGGTCGAAGGCGACCATTCGATACCCATGTCCGTGATGGCCGCGAAGAAATCGGTGGTCAACGTTCCGGGCCGATCGGTCAGAACACCGTGGGAGCCTCCACCGTGGTTGGTGTTCAGCACGCGCATCCCACCGAGCAGCACCGTCATCTCGGGTGCCGTCAAGGTCAGCAGATTCGCCCGGTCGAGAAGGAGCTGTTCCGGTGGCTGCTTCTCGACCGCCCGCAGATAGTTGCGGAATCCGTCGGCTTTCGGCTCGAGCACCGCGAACGACTCCGCGTCGGTCTGCTCCTGTGTGGCGTCGGTGCGTCCCGGTGTGAACGGGACCGTGACGTCGTGCCCCGCCACCGTCGCGGCCTGTTCGACGGCGGCGCATCCGCCGAGGACGATGAGGTCGGCGAGCGAGACCTTCGTATCGCCGGTCTGCCCGTCGTCGAATTCCTGCCGGATCCGGTCGAGCACCGCGAGGACCTCCGCCACCGCGGCGGGTTCGTTGACCTCCCAATCCTTCTGCGGTGCCAGCCGCAGGCGGGCCCCGTTGGCGCCGCCGCGTTTGTCGGTGCCACGGAAGCTCGCCGCGGCCGCCCACGCGGTGGTCACCAGCTGCCGGATCGACAGTCCTGAGTCGAGGATCGCCTGTTTCAGCGCGGTGACGTCGCCGTCTCCGACGAGCGGGTGATCGACCGCGGGCACCGGGTCCTGCCACAGTTGCGCTTCGGGAACCCACGGGCCGAGGTAACGGGTGATCGGCCCCATGTCGCGGTGCAGCAGTTTGTACCAGGCCTTACCGAACTCCACCTCGAGTTCCTCGGGATGATCGAGCCAGCGGCGGGTGATCGGACCGTAGATCTCATCGAAGCGCAACGACAGGTCGGTGGTGAGCATCACCGGCGGATGCCGCTTCGACGGGTCGTGCGCGTCGGGCACCGCATCGGCCGCGGCACCATCCTTCGGGATCCACTGGAACGCGCCGGCAGGGCTTGTCGTTTGTTCCCACTCGTAGCCGTAGAGGGTTTCGAGGAACGAGTTGTCCCAGGTCGTGGGGGTCGGAGTCCAGGTGCCTTCCAAACCGCTGGTGATCGCGTCGCCGCCTACCCCGGTGCCGTATGCGCTCTTCCATCCGAGGCCCTGCTGTTCGACCGGGGCGGCTTCGGGTTCGGGACCGACCAGGTCGGCGGGGCCGGCGCCATGGGTCTTGCCGACGGTGTGGCCACCGACGATCAACGCGGCGGTCTCGACATCGTTCATCGCCATCCGCCCGAATGTCTCGCGGATGTCGACGGCCGCGGCGATCGGATCCGGGGTGCCGTTGGGGCCTTCGGGATTGACGTAGATCAAACCCATCTGCACCGCGCCGAGCGGACCGGCGAGATCCCGTTCGCCGCTGTAGCGTTCGTCGCCGAGCCACGTGTCCTCCGGACCCCAGTACACCTCGTCCGGCTCCCAGATGTCTTCGCGGCCGAACGCGAAGCCGAAGGTCGTGAAACCCATCGATTCGTAGGCGCAGTTGCCGGCGAAGATGATCAGATCGGCCCAGGAGATCTTCCGGCCGTACTTCTTCTTGATCGGCCACAGCAACCGTCGGGCCTTGTCGAGGCTCGCATTGTCCGGCCAGCTGTTGAGCGGTGCGAGCCGCTGCGCACCCTGCCCTCCACCGCCGCGGCCATCGGCCATCCGATAGGTGCCTGCCGCATGCCAGCTCATCCGGATGAACAGCGGACCGTAGTGGCCGTGGTCGGCGGGCCACCACGGCTGTGACGTCGTCATCACCTCGACCACGTCACGTTTGAGTGCGTCGACGTCGAGCGACGCGAACTCGGTCGGATAGTCGAAGTCCACACCCATCGGGTCGGTCGCAGGAGACTGCGGACGGAGAACACTCAGATCGAGTTGATCGGGCCACCAGTCGCGGACCGTGCGGGGTCGGTGTGCTTTCGGCGTGGGGGAGGCGATCGCCGGGCTTTCGCTTTCGCTCTTGGACACGGTGCCATTCCTTCCGGTATTCGGTGAATGGGACGGTGCTCACGGAGATGGTCGATGAATGCGGGATTTCCCGTGACGAGCTTGCCCCCGCGGCGATGAAGTTCGCCGCGGAGTCGATGGTCCCCGTGAGCGGGTCACCTCTCCATGATGACCCTGTCGCGGGGACGGGTCCAGGAAGGTACGCGTGGCCTCTCCGACCGGCACGTCCGACAGATCGATCGAGTGCCTACCGTTGTGGCCTGCGGCGACTCGATCGTCCAGGCATTGGGAGTATGGCCGCTGATCGTTCTGGGACTGCTGCTCGTGCTTCCCTCTGTGATGGCTGCGTCAGCGATGCGATCCGGGGTTCCGGTGGTCAGCGCGCAAGATCAACGACAATGGCTTGACCAGCGACGATGATGGCCTTCCGGTTCCTGATCGGTCCAGACGGACAAGGCGTAGTGGCTGGTCACGGCGATGGACAGCAGTAGATCTCGAATGCAGACTGCCCAGATGCAGCGGGCAGTCGCTTGCGCTCCCATGGCCGGCGGTGTGGTGTTCGTCGGATTACAGCTGGGTATGCCCGTCTCGAGTATCGCCCTAGCCGTGCGATGACCCAGGTGCGTCGGCGCGCACGTGCGCACGCATCCCTTGCACGCCGAACAGGATCAGTAGTTCGACCGCTCCGCCGTCGGCGCTGCCGAGCCAGTGCGGCAAGGAAGTGTCGAACTCGGCGGCCTCACCGGGCGCCAATGTCAGTTCGCGCTCGCCGAGCACCAGTCGCAAGCGACCGTTGAGCACATACAACCATTCGACACCGTCACGAGTCTGCGGGGTCGGTTCGAGCGGTTCGGGCACCGCGGGAATGATCATTTTGAACGCTTGCACCCTACCCGGCCGCCGCGACAGCGGCACGAAGATCAGCCCGGACCGCCGGATCGGCTTGAGGTGGATTCGCGGATCGCCGGCGCGCGGGGCACCGACGAGATCGTCCAGCTGAACGTCATAGGTGCGAGCGAGGGGCAGCAGCAACTCCAAGGTAGCCCGGCGCTGCCCACTCTTCAGTCAAGACAGGGTGCTCTCGGATATCCCCGTCCGCGCCGCCAGCCCGGCGAGAGTGATGCCGCGGTCGCGACGCAGCGCACGCAGCCGCGGGCCGACCACGTCGAGCACGTCTTCCGCTTCGCGATCCATGAGTCCATCTTGCCGGAACGGCAAGATTGCGTGCCAGATCATGCTGGGTCCGGAAACACTGAGGGTGCCCCGAACAAAGGAGTCCTGATGAGCGCCACCGATGCGGCCACCTTCTGGAACGGCGTCTACGCAGCCCCTTCGGCAGCAACCGACCCTCAGCCGAACGCCCTTCTCACCGACACGCGCTGCGCCCGGGCGGGCGACTGCTGGTCGTCGACCACGGCTCGACCGCGCCATGGTCGTGGAATCAGGACCCCGACCTCCGCTATCCGAGCCCGCGGGAAGTCGCGGCGGGCATCGCTCTGGATCCGGTGACGTGGTTGGTCGAGCGGGCCGACGCACCCCGCCGGATCGCGACGGGACCGGATGGGCCCACCGCCGAGGTCACCGACCACGTCCTCATGATCCGCCGCACTGTCTGATCCGCCACCGACGAAGGAGACCACCGTGCCCACCACCAACCGGCGCCGCGATACCCCGCCGCCCAGGACAGGGAGCAGCGAAACCGCGACTCTGCGCGCATTCCTCGACTACCTCCGGGCCTCGATTGCCGCGAAGGTCGACGGCGCCCCCGAACCGCAGGCGCGAACAGCGGCGGTGTCGTCGGGCACGAACCTGCTCGGACTGCTGAATCACCTGACCTTCGTCGAACGCTCGATGTTCCTCAGGGCCGATGTGACCGACTGGAAGGCGACGTTCCAAGCCTCACCGGCTGACAGCGTGGCCGATGTCGTCACCCGCTACCGCGAGACGGTCGAGCGCGCGAACGAAGTTCTCGATGGGTGCACCGATCTCGACGGACCCGTGCCCCGGTCGAAACGTCCCGCTCCCAGCGTCCGCTGGGCACTCGTGCACATGATCGAGGAGACCGGCCGGCACGCAGGCCACGCCGACATCCTCCGCGAACTGATCGACGGCGCCTCCGGGCGCTGACTTCCCAGGACAGGACCACATGATCACCGCAACCCGGCCATCGCCGCGCCGCTTCCGCCGATCCGTACGAACCTACAGCCGACCTGAATCACTGGCAGGCAGTGGACGTGCCGAACGCAGGACGATGGCTCGTCGAGGAGAACCCGCAGTTCGTCACCTCGGAACTGCTGCGTTTCTCGACGGATGAGCTCGAGAGCGGGCCTTGGCCGTAACAAGACTGCTGGAACTCGTCGACAACCACCAGAACAGGACCACGGTCACCCGCACAGCCGGTGGCTGTTCCCCGGACCGCCCCGTTGGGCAGCCAGTGCAATTCAGCACGCTACTCGGTCGGCCGGAGAACCGCAGATTGCGGTGTGGAGGTCACGTCATCGGGTACGAAACCCAGCGACGGCAGCGTGCATACGGCAGGCACCCCCAGATGAACGGCCCTCAGGGGGCGGTGTGCAGGTGAGGGGAGTCGGTCGGGCAGACTGACCGGTATGGGTGCCGAGGGGAACATATCGCGGCGGCGACGCCTGATGTGCGGATGAGTGCAAACGCAACGATGCCACGACCCGGGTGGCGGATGCCCGTAATCGGCGACGCATTGCGGCTCGATCCGAAACGGCCGGTTCAGCGCGAGATGGAGTTCGTGCGGGAACTGGGCGACGTGTTCGAGATCAACATCGTGGGCAGCAAGCTGATTGTGGTCGGCGGCGGCGCCGCTGCGGCGGAGGTGTTCGACGAGTCCCGATTCGCCAAGGCCGTCGTGCCTCCCGTGAGCAATCTGCGCGAACTTGCCGGTGACGGCTTGTTCACGGCGTTCAACCGCGAACCGGCGTGGGCACAAGCCCACAATGTGTTGATGCCGGCATTCAGCCAGTTGTCGATGCGCAGCTACCACGACGCGATGACGCAGTGTGTCGATGAACTGTGCGACTACTGGACGGATCAGGCCGGGCGCGGCCCGGCGGATATCTCGTCGGACATGAACCGTCTGACCTTGGAAGTGATCGGACGGACCGGCTTCGGATACAGTTTCGATTCCTTCGACAGTGAACGACACGAGTTCGTCGAGGCAATGACGCGGGTGCTGTCGTTCGCGTCGAAGGCTGCGAACGACGTCCCCATCCTCCGAGAGATTTTCGGCTGGAAGGCGCTGCGGCAGAACCCGAAGGACATAGCCCTGTTGAAGCGTTCAGTGGACGATGTCATCGCCGCTCGCCGTGACGGGACGACACCGAGGCAGGACGATCTGCTCCAGCGCATGCTCGAGCATCCTGATCCCGACACAGGCGGATTGCTGTCGGACGCGAGCATTCGTAACCAGGTGCTGACATTCCTGATCGCGGGCCACGAGACGACCGCGGGGACATTGTCTTTCGCCCTGCACTACCTGTCGCTGAACCCGGAGATGGTGGACAAGGCGCGCGCCGAAATCGAGGCAGTGATCGGGCGCGACGGTGCGCCGATACAGTTCGAGCAGGTCGCGAAGCTGCGCTACGTGAGGCGGATCGTCGACGAGACATTGCGGCTGTGGCCGTCGGGTCCCGCCTTCTTCCGTAAGGCACGTGCGGACACGACACTGTCCGGGTATCAGCTCGGGAAGGGCGCCACGATTTTGGTGGTACTGCTTGCGTTGCACCGCGACCGTCGGCTGTGGGGTGAGAACGCGGAGGAGTTCGACCCGGACCGGTTCCTTCCCGCTGCCGTGCGTGCCCGCCCCGCACATGCCTACAAGCCGTTCGGGGTGGGTGCGCGTGCATGCATTGGCAGACAGTTCGCGCTGCACGAAGCGGTGCTCGCCCTGTCCCGCATCCTCATGCGGTTCGACGTGGTGCCCACCCCGGGGTACGAGTTGTCGGTCTCCGAGTTGCTGACGATCAGACCGGAGAAGCTTCGGCTGCACCTGCGTACTCGGTGAAAGAGGAGTTCGGTCGCAAGAGTGGGTGAGCTTCTGAGATCGACGGGTTGGCCCCGCAGATGTCCGACCAATCCCAGTCGGCAAGTCCCGGGCTGATCAGCAGCAGCCGATCGACCCGATCCGGGTAGGCGAGTGCGAAGTCGATGGCGACTCGCCCACCCATGGACGCACCGGTCAGTGCAGTAGGTTCGATGCCCAATCCGTCGAGCAGCGCAGCCAAGTCGTCGGCATGACGAAACCCTGCGGTAGTCCGATCCTCGGAGGCGCCACACCCGCGTAGGTCGGTCCCCGGGGAGCATCGGAACGGACATTAGCGGTAGCGGGACGATCTTGATTCCGGTTCGGTGACGTGCCCGTTTTGCCTGTTCAGTGGGCTAGCTGGGATCGTTCCCTCCGGATATGAAGCCGGTGTGCGTGCGGATCCACGTGCAGGGCTACTCCGATCGGTATCCCGACCGCCGAGCAGCCAAATCCGACCTGTCCACACCATTCCCGGAGTCGAAGCCGAAGCCTGGGTGCGTGCCCTGCTCTGCCGGCAGTGGTCGGACTATGAGTACGAGGTGATCCGCCGTACCGATGTGGACCGACGTATGCGTACCAATACGGCCTACACCCAGCCGATCTTCGTGGTGTTCCTCGCATCGGACGGGATCCCGGTGCCGGCCCCGGACAACATCGCCTGGAACCGGCTGTGGCCGCACGTCATCGACGCCCGCAAACTCGATCCGGATCCGACCTCGAACGCACTGCTCGCACACATCGCCCAGTTCGGCCCCTACGCGCCACCCGGAGACCGAACCCGACGGTGGTTGGCGACTCGACGTCACCGGCATGCCTCTGGAGGAACTCACCGATACTGCGGCGGAGACCGTCCGTGCACTGCGCGAAGGGATTCGGGTCCGGGGTGCGATCGACAGCCGGTTCCGCCCGGTCCGGCTACATGTCGAGCATGACCGCGCGGTGGTGTACTTCCGGTGGCGCGCAACCCGAACACCTTTGCCCTGACCCTGCGACCACCACTGACGGTCGACGACCTTGCTGGGCCGCCCTGGCACACCCCTGCCGCTGTCGCCGGCACCGTGACGGGGGGATGGCAGGAGGAGTTGTGCACAGGTTTGCTGGTTCGCGGCACCCGCCGCCGTGATGGCGAGACCATCCACATCTCGGGTCCGGGCACCCGCCGCCACCAGCTCGACATTGTCAATCACAAGAGTTGTCATCGCGTCGAAGTACGCGCGAAGAGGCTCCGCCGCCGGCGCCCCGTCCCGAGGGGTGGATCACCGGAAGTGACGGCCCACCGCAGGGTTTGGGCACGCTCCGATTGCGTTCAGCATCAGCACGTATGGGTGCCTGCCTCGTCGCTCAATGGGACTCATTCGTTGACATCTTGACCGCTGGTCCATAACGTCTGAGCCCGTAGCTGGACTGGCGGTCGCATTAGGAGACTGGCAATTGAAAGCAATCGTAGTCGCGTCAGTGGGGACCCCGGAGGTTCTCACCGTGGCTGAGGTCCCTCGGCCCGTACCGGGACACGGCGAACTTCTCATACAAACGCAAGCAGTGCCGGTCCTGTACGCGGAAACGATGATTCGCGCTGGACGAACACCATTGCCGGTCGAGACTCCGGCCGTCTTCGGCATGCAGGCCGCCGGAGTAGTCGTGGAGGTTGGCCCGGGTGTGGATACAACGATGGTGGGTCGTCGCGTCATTGTCGCTGGACATGGCATCGGAACCTACGCGGAGTTCGTTTGCGCACCCGCTCTGGCGGCGACCCCGATCCCCGATGCGCTCTCGGCTACCGCCGCCGCGGCCGTTGTCATGGGTGGGTCCGTCGCTTTGGCGCTAGCTGACCGTGTGACCGTATCGCCAGGTGGGACCGTGCTGATCGAGGCGGCCGGCACCGGGGTGGGCGGCTACCTGACGCAGCTCGTGAGCAATCGCGGGGTCCGTGTCGTCGCAACGGCCGGCAGTGACGCCAACCGGGCACGCGCCCGGGAGTTGGGCGCAGATGCAGTGATCGATCACCGGAACTCCGGTTGGGCTGAACAATTGAAGACGTTGTTGGGCCACACCACAATCGACGTGCTGTTCGAATCGATCGGCGGGGATGCCGACCATCGGCTGCTCGACGCGATGACACCCGGGAGCGGGCACATACTTCTCTACGGCCTGCTCAGCGGTGCTGAGTCGAAGATCTCAACCTCCGATCTCCTGGGCCGCGGTCTGACCGTGACCGGATGCGGCGGACCTGCGTGGCTCACGCAGGTCGCCCAACGTCGGGCCGCAGCGCTGGACATGGCGGCCCGCGGTGAGCTCACCCCACTCATCGACTCGGTACTGCCACTCGAGGCCGCCGAGCAGGCGCATCGACGCATCGAAAGCCGCGAAACCACCGGGACCATCGTCCTGGAACCCCGTGAGGGACATCTCCGCACCAGTGGCGGCAGGGAATGAGCTCCGAGTGTGTTAGCACGGTAATCGATTTCACGTCGTCGTGACCGATGAGGGCGGCTACGGCCAGTTCGGCCCTACTCGCGGGTGGAGCTTGAACGGTTCTTCCACCTCGACGACGAGGACCATCGCCTGATCGCGGCGCGACGCCGCGACTACTACCGGTTGGTCTTCGCCCTGCAGGTTGTCACGGTCCGCCATCTGGGACTATTCCTGACCGACCCGCTCGATGGTCCACCGGAACTGGTGGCTCACCTGGCGGAGCAGCTGGGCATCGACGATCCGACGTGCGTCAAGCGATATACCGAACGCCGCGAGACCCGGTTCGAGCACGCTCGCGAGATCCAATCGTTCGCCGACGTCGAGCCGGAGCTGACGGCGTGGATGACCGGTGACGGACCGAAATCCATTTCCGCCTGCGCGGTGGCGTGCTGCGGACCCGCCCTGACCCTCGGTGAGGTCCGCGGCCACGACTCGATCCGCATGCTCTCCCGCGACGGCAAGCCGACCGGGCTGGGCGACGCGTTTGCCCACTACGGGCGGATCTTCAAGACCCTGCACCTACTCCAGTTCGTCTCGGACGAGGGATACCGGCGGATGATCGGCGCCCAGCTCAACGTCACCGAGGCTCGCCACCGCCTCGCCCGGAAGATCTTCTTCGGGCAGCGCGGCGAACTGCGCCAGCACTACCGCGAAGTCATGAGGACCAGCTCCGCGCGCTCGGCCTGGCGCTGAACTTCGTGGTGCTGTTCAACAGCCTCTACATCGACGCCGCCGTCGAGCAGCTGGCCGCCGACGGCTTCCCGGTCACCGACCAGCTGCTCGCCCGGCTGTCCCCGCTCCAGTTCGATCACATCAACTTCCTGGGCCGGTACGCCTTCACCCGACCGCGGGCTCCTCGCCCGCTGCCAGCCGCTCGATGGCACCCAGGGCGTCCCGGCGGTCCCGGCCCAGCACAAGGGCCCGCCGCGAGTAGGAGAAGCGCGTCAGCACGCTCGCGCCGATCGGACCATGATTGTTCTCGGAGCCAACCGCTGTACTGAAGTTCCCCGATGCCTGGAAGGGCCTCGTTCAGCGCGGAGCGATTCCCGTGTCCGTGGAACGGAGCGACTCATCGAGGAGGCCCGCACCAGGGCCCGCCAGCCAGCGGTCGAAGTACAGCAGGAACGGGAACTCCGTGCGCAAGGCGTCGAGGTTCGCGTTTCCCACCAGCCTGCCGTCGTCTACGAGTGCTTCCAACTTGCTGAGGAGCTCGTCCTGTGCCTGCAGGGTCGTCGGCAGGCGGCTGTAGCTGATCGGTCGTCCGGCGGCCTGGGTCAGATGCCCGGCCAGGGCGTTGCCGGTGAGAGCGTCACCGGCGATCTCCATGGTGCGGCCGGCATAGCTTTCGGGTGAGCCGAAGACCGCGGCGACGATGCGGCCGATGTCGCGTACCGCGATGAACTGCATGGCCTGGTCGGGGCGCATCAGGAAGGACAGGTGTCCCCGGTCGAGGCCGATTTCGGGGGTCACCAGGAGCTCCATGAACGTGGCTGGCCGAACGATGGTGCTGGCGATGTCCAGATTCCGGACATGGGCCTCGATACGGCGCTTGGTGTCGAGATGGTCGACGCCCGTTGTCGAGCCCGCGGTGACCGCCGAGCTGTAAACAAGGTGGGCGACGCCGCAGCTCTCGGCGATGTCGGCCACCGTCGTGCCGAAGCGGACCTCGTCCTCGTTGGTCACGCCGGCGCCGGCCTGGCCGGAGTTCGGCTGGACACTGAAGACACCGTGGGCGTCAGCGAACGCCGCGCGGAGCGACTCCGGATCCCCAAGGTCACCGCGGACGGTTTCGACGCCGGAGGCGGAGAGGGACCGGGCTCGGTAGCCGGACGGATCGCGCACGACCGAGCGCACCACCCAGCCGTCGGCCCGCAGCGCAGCGACGACCGATCCGCCCTGCTGTCCCGTGGCGCCCAGGACGACGACGGTTTTGTCGATGTTGGTCATGCCGACCACGCTGCGCTTTCGGCGATCACGGACGTGTTCCTGATAAACATTGCTGATTCTTCCTGGGATCCTGAGGAGTGAGTCGGAGATGTGCTTGTCACAGGCCTGCTCCAGAGTTCGTAAGGGGTGGCTCGCGCCGTGTCCGCTACGCTAAAACCTGACGCCAACGTCAGGTGCAAGCGAGACGTGGAGTCGAGTCAGGAGGCCGGGGTGCGGATCGGAGAGGTCGCCGCGAAGGCGGGCGTCAGCGTCAGGGCGCTGCGCTACTACGAGCAGCAGGACTTGCTGCACTCCACCCGGAATCCGGGTGGCCAGCGCCAGTATCCGGCCGGTGCCGTCGAACGGGTCAGGCTTATCCAACATCTCTACTCCGTGGGCTTGCCCAGCAGAACCCTCCGCGAGGTGCTGCCGTTCGCCGACTCCGGTGAGGCGTCACCGGAACTGCTGGATCTGCTCGCGGCCGAACTCGACCGCCTCGACCGGCAGATGACGGACCTGCGGGACGTGCGCAACCGGCTGCACGACTGCATAACCGAGGCGCGGAATCGTGACGGAACAGGAAGTCCATCCTGAAGCAGGCCGGAGTGCCGCTTCGCTGTCGCTTCCGCCACCGAGTTCGACCTCGGTGATGCATCCCTGGGGGTGTGCTCGGGTGGTGGTCACTGTTCAACTTCCCCGGGACGTCCTTCCCCAGGTCCTCGCCCTGTTTACGCGGGCATTGAAGCCAGTCGGACACTTCATCACCGCAACACACGTCGGCGACTGGTTACATCGGCGAACCGTGACGTGGTTCATCGGTGAATTCTGACGGCGGTCTGAACGAGCAGGATGCTATATCGGCGAAAACTGACGTCGCGATTTGTCTTGCCAATCGTCGGGGCAGTAACGAACCGCGCTGTCCGGCTATTCGTGTCACGATGGGCGCTCCTGCCGAATTCGTTGTGCTGCCACTATGTTGCCGGTGTCATGCACAGGACGCAGGGTGCAACGGGTTGCTCTTCGCGGGTCGCCGTCGAGGCGGGCACGGAAACAGTGCCGGCCGTAGCTCGGTTCGCGGAAGGCGTGGAGCGCGAGCGGATCTGGGCCGAAGAGATAGCGCTCGTCCCGAAGTTCGCGGAGTCGAAGCAGGTCGTACCGCGCACAGCGGAATGTCGCCGTGAGCTGCCGGCCACAGCGGACCCCAAGTGGAATGATCACCGCCTACGCGGGGTACGAGGATATGTGGTCAACCTTCCCCGGTGGCCTCGGCCCACATTTTCGACGCCTGCTGCTGTGTGATCCCGTGCGCGTTCGGCGCATCATCTCCTTGAACGTAGCGAGTTCACATCGACTGGTCGGAGCTGTCGGGTTCGGCGGCGGTGGGTGGGAGTGCCGCGCGGACCCTGGCAAGTTCCGCGCGGGCCGCGTCGGCGTCGGACCGCAGTGCGGACAGTTCGGTGCGGAGCGCGGTGATCTCGTCTCGCAGTTCGTCGCCGCGGTCGCGGGCGGCGGTTTCCGCGGCGCGTGCGGTGGCGGAGGTGACCCGCGCGTCTTCGAGTGCGTCTCGGAGTTCGGCGACACGGCTCCGTTCGGTACCGAGATCGGATTCGAGCCGGCTGATGGTCGCGGTGTGCCGCTCGGTGTCGGCGCGGGCACGTTCGACCGCCGTGTCGGCGCGGGCGAGCCGGTCGCGGGTCTCACCGAGTTCGGTGCCGAGCCGCTCGCGTTCACCAGCCGCAGTGTCGAGGTGTTCGCGCTGTGTGGCGATCGTCGCGTGCAGGTCGTTCACGGTCTGTTCGTACTCGGCGACTGCGGCTGCGTGTTCGTCGCGATGTCGGCGTAGGGCGTCGGCATGTTCTTCGTTGACGCGGGCCAACTCGTCGTGGTGCTCGGATTCGAGAATTCGGAACTTCTCGCTGTGCGCGGCGCGGGCGTCGGACAGTTCGCGGTCGACGGCCTCGACGGCGGCGTCGGCGTTGTCGCGGTCGTCGGTGGCCTGCGTGAGCCTCTCTTTGAGGCCGGCGATCACGGCGTCGGCATCGGCCTTGACCTTCGCGAGTTCGGTGGCGGTCCGGTGCAGTTGCGCGTCGAGCGCTCCGGGGTCGGTGAGTTTGTCGAGGGCTGCGCTGATCTGCGTGGCGACGGCGGTGTGCTGTTCGATGCTCGCGGCGGTGAGAGCGCGCAGTGCGGTGACCGCGGCGGTGAGGTTCGCGGCCGCGTCGATCGGTGTGGCGGGGTCGGTGAGTTCGGCGAGTTGTTCGGCTTCTTTGCGGCGCCGCGCGCGTTCACGGTGGGCGCGGACCCGGTCTGCGGGGGAGTCGTATTTACGGGGTCGGCCGACGCGTGGCTTTTCGGCTTCTGCGCCTGCTGTGGGGTCCGCATTCGTCGTATTGCTCATTCGAGTCCCTTTCGACCGTCTCCAACCATGCCATAAGCGTACAGTATATGTTACGTAACATGAAATGAAACGTAATGAAATCAGGAAATCGCAGTTGGATAGCCTACCGAATTCGATCGGAAGGAATTGTTTAGTAGTTCCGTTACAAGTTGAGCATTCATATGCACAATCACGCATGAAATTGGTTTGATCGTCATAATTCCCTATTATGACGATCAGGTCCTCGAGGCCGATCCGAAAACTGTGCACCCCTCGGGGAGGGCCTCCGACGGAGTCACGACCGATGTCGAGTTGCACCAAACGCGGGCCGAAGCGGCCCCGCGCGAGCGGCAACGACTCGGGGCGGAGCGGGGCGCGAGCTGGGACTGCAGCGCATTCGCCGGAGGTGACCCGTTGGGTGGTTCTTGTCCAGCCGGGGAGCGATTCACCGAAGGCATCCCTCATCCCGCGTTGGATCGGGTCGCTTGCTTCGAGCGTTGTAACGGTGCTCGGCGCGATGGAGGGAGAAACTGCACGGCGCCGTAACCCTTGCCGGCGGGGAGACAGCCCCATCCAACCGGGCGGCCGAGCTGACCCGCCCTGCAGGGCGAGGCCTCATCGGGTAGGGCGTCGGGCAAAACGGTGGGCCATTGATCGCCCCCTTGCAGAGCGGTACCGAACCGGTGTCGCGACGACCGCTGGAATCCGGCCGAGCATGACATACGAGAGGCACCGGAACGAATGTCCCTCGCTCCGGTGCCTCTCGTATGTCAGACCGCGGCGCCCTCAGGCAATAGGGCCAACAGCTGCCGGGTGTGGTTGGGGATTTCGATGTCCGCCAGACCCTCGAACAGTCCGCGCAGCGGCACGACCGCGTCGGTGAGCAGGGCGCCCGCGGAGAGCCCGAGGAACAGGACGGGGCTATCGAGTTCGGAATCGGACAGGGCGGGTCCGCCGAAGCCGCAGAGGATCTCGGCCTGACGGCGCAGGCGCTCACGCAGTCCGGAGAACCCGCCAGCACGTTCGGCCGCACGGTCGATGGTCCAGGTGTCGAGGGCGTGGCGATTGTCGTAGGTGGTGTGTTCGCCCGCTGCGACTGCCGCGGCCGCGGCGATGGTGCCCGCGGTGACGAGACAGACGTGGGCCAGGATCCGATCGGCATTCCATTCACCCGGCGGGGGCGTCCGGAGGTGGGCTGTACCGGCTACGGTGACAGAGGCTTCCAGGATCGCATCGTAGGCCTCGCGCATTGCGGTGGTGTCCAACATCAGGAGTGCACCTCCGAGTCCATTTCCCACGGGGCCTGTGGGAGGACCTTGCCCGTTTCCAACAGAGACTTGAGGTTGGCGATCACCGAGGGCCACCCGCTCGAAATGCCGTGCAGCATTTGCTCGTTCGGCAGATTCTCGTGGGTGACGGTGAGCCGGACAATGTCGCGATAGGGTTCGACCAGGAAGGTGACCACGGACGGCGGGCGGTCCTCCTCGGGGGAATCCTCGAAGGTGAGAACCAGCTTCGTCGGCGGTTCGGACTCGAGCACCTTGCCGACGACGTCGATCGTGCCGGAGCCGTCGGCGCGGCGGTGCTCCCAGGGCGAACCGGGCTGCCAGTCGGACACGTTCTCGTGGAACCAGTACTGGGCGGTCAGGTCGGCGTCGGTCAGTGCCTGCCACACCTGCTCGGCGCTGGCGTGGATGTAGGTGACGTAGACATAGTTCGGCACGGCGGCGGTCATAGCGTACTCCTCTGCCTGGTTCTTGATGGCGCGCAGAACATCCAACCGGGGGCGGTCGAAAGCGGAGATCCAGCGCTGTTCGATGTCGTAAATCGGTGTCGGATCGATGTAGTGCACCCGCTCGCGCCCGCGCCGCAGAATGGTCACCAGCCCGGCCCGCTCGAGAATGTCGAGATGCTGGGTCAACGACTGCCGGGCCATATCTACCCGCTCGCAGAGCTCCCGCAGCGTCTGACCGTTGTGCTCCCGCAGCCGGTCCAGCAGCAGTCGGCGGGTGCCGTCTGCCAGCGCCTTGAAAACCGCGTCCATCTCGGGTTCGGATTGCACGCCGAAAGTATGCAGGCATATACCTGCATATGTCAACGCACAGCGCCACCGACCTGGCGTATCAGCCCATGACACCCTCCGCCCGCACCGGATGACCGACAAGGGGGGTGCGCGTGTCGAGATAACCGGCCCGTTCGAAGTCGGTGTCCGCGCCGTGCGTGTGCCGGAAGAGTGTGATCGCCTTGTCCACGTCCGACGCGGTGGACGAAACGAGGTGGGCCGAGGTTCCCCGTCCTACAGCTCCGCAATCCCATTGCCGATCAGGGCTACACCCAGCACCAACAGGACCGCCGCCATGATCGTGGTGTTGTGCCGCATCATCCATCGATCGATCGTGGTGAGAGTATGTTCGGCGCGGGTCGCCAGTACGCCTCGGATCACCGCCGGAGCTGCCACACCCAGACTCGCTACGATCGCGAAGATCACCAGGGCCACCAGCTGCTCGAGCACCTGCGCAGTCGCGTACGCGATGACCGCTGCACCGGCCGCGACCAGCGCGATGTTCTTCGGATTCGCTGCCGCAAGTAGAAGACCCAGACCTACCGCCCGTCGAGCGGTCATGGATTCCGCGGTTGCCATCCACCCGGGCACGGTGGATCCCTCGCCGGACCGCGGCCGAGTCAACCACTTACGGACGGCAATCAGGACCAGCACGATCCCGAGTACGAGCTTCACGCCGCCGGCCCACCAGGTGGGTTCGTCGGACACAGCGACGACATCCGCCAGCGCGATCACCACTGCGCCCACGACGAAGAGCCCCGCAGCCCAGCCACCGATGAAGGCGTACGACACAGGTGCCGGCCGCTTGGTGATCAGCACCAGCGACAGCATCAACGTCGGCAACGTTGCCAGCAGCAGGCCGGCCGCGATGGGCAGTGACTGGCCGATCGCGCTTGTCACGAGTTGTTTCTCGGAGAACTGAGCATCGACGAATGCTATCCGGGTGCTGCGCCGCGGGCCGGCGGGCGGACATGGCACCGCGCTCTCCGTTGTGGTCAAGATCGACGTAAACCGGGCAGAACGCAGTGGGTTAGGTATCGTTCACAATAACCTTCAGGTCGGTCGGTTTATTTCAGAGGAGATCATGACCACCCCAGCATCTGCTCGACCCGATGCGCCCGTCGAAGCCTCGATACGGCCGGGGTCATATGTGGCAGAAGGACGTTACCGGTTGCTCGAGCGTCATCTCGCCTCCGGTGGCCTGCAATTCTGGCGGGGACGCGACACGGTGATCAACCGCGATGTGGCGTTGATCGTCGTTCCCGTTCCGGCCGGGTGGCAGGCCGGGCGCGATCGGTTCTTCGAGTTGCTGTGTATGCGGACCGCGTCGGCAGGATTCGGGCACGCCGGGGTCGTGGCCAGGGTCTTCGATATCGTCGATGCACGGCGGTTTCACCTGGTGGTGGCCGAGTGGACGCCGGGGTCGAGTCTCGTCGATGTCGCCGTACGCCGCCCAGCGCCGGCTGTGATCGTAGCGATGATGACCGACTTCGTCGAGATGGTCCGCACGACACATCATCTTTCGGCAATTCCGTGTCTGGACAACCCAGGTCGCATCCGAGTGAACGTTGACGGCAAGGCCGTACTGGCATTCCCCGCAACGCTTCCCGAGTGGGACAAAGCGGACGATGTTGCGGGATTGGGCGCGCTTCTCCAGGACCTGCTCGGCGACGACGAAGGGCGACTCGGCGAGTATGCCCTCCGGAACGTGGCCGACGACGCACTGTCCGGACGCATAACCACGGCAGCGGCCTTCGCGGACCGCTTCACGGCCTCGTTGCCGCAGCCCCGTTCCGGCTCCCACGGAACTGTTTCGGGCACTGGGCAGGCGAGGACCCCTTCACCAGTAGGAGCCGATGAGGCCACCTGGCTCGCGGCCGGTGACCTCCCCGGCTCGGCCCCGTCGCCGCATCGCACCGACGTCAGACCGCGCGCAGTCCTGGCCGGAGCTGCAGTATTTCTGCTGTTCCTCGGCTCCTTCGTGGGGTTGGGATGGACCGCCGGAAACGCACTCTGGGGCGTGAACTCCGGATTGATGCCCACGAAGTCGATTCCATTGCTCCCGTCGAGCGACGACCGGGCAGACGCTGCCGCACCGCAGAGCGCGCCGATCTTTCGTTCCTCGGACCTACTGGCGGTTGGCGCGGGTGTCGATGTACGGCAGTGGGTCCTCGACGATATGCAGCTCGTCGCCGTCGACGATCTACTGGATCGATCGCGGCAACTGACCGGACGTCTCGTGCGGCTGCAGTCGGCTATCCCCATGATCGCGGCCTCACCATCTCTCGCTCACGATGTCCACGACGAAACGCACGCCATGGACCCGCGCACGGAGTCGGATCTCGATGTGCTGAGTCCTCGGGTGCAGCAATGGAACTCGCCTTCCGAAAGGTGATGCTCCCGGGCCGCCGAGGTCACCGCCTACGAGCGCTCGACACCTCCGATGTCACACCGCTCACGTCAGGTGCCGGGCAAAGAACCGGTTCGCCTCGTCACCTGCGTGCTGTGGGACGCCGGCGTGCCCGCCCATGTTGGCGTGCAACGCCTTCTCCGTGGAGCCGAAGGCGTCGAACAGGTTCAACGCCGATTGCCGGTCGTTTCCTTCGTCGTCCCATTGCAGTAGGACATGCAGCGGAATGGTGACGTGCCGGGCCTCCTCGGCGATGGTGCGGGGCACGAAACTTCCCGCGAACAGGACTGCCGCCGAGATGCGCGGCTCGACCACCGCCAGCCGGACGCCGATGGCGATCACCCCTCCCGAATACCCCACCGGGCCGCCGATCTCGGGCAGTGAAAGCAGGGCATCCAGGGTCGTCCGCCATTCCGGGACCGCCTCGTCGACCAGCGGGAGGATGAGCCGGTCGACGATCTCGTCGCCGACCGGCCCACCGGCGTCCAGCGCCCGACGCAAGTCTGCGCGGGCCTGATCCGCGGCGGCCGATCGAGGCCGGTCACCGCTCCAGGGGTTCTCGATGGTGGCCGCAGCGTATCCCTCCGCCACGGCGGCGCGCGCCCGGGCCACCAGTCGTGGGTACATCGTGCGCAGTCCGAGTGGTGGGTGGCCGAGCAGGATCAGCGGGACAGGAGTGGAAGCGGGTGCGGGCGTCCACAGGATGCCGGGAATCTCGCCGAGAGTGAATGCGCGTTCGAGGACGCTGTCGTCGAGACGCTGTTCGGAAGTGAATTCCATGGTCGTGCCTTTCGGGAGTGCTCGTAATTGGCGCTCCCGGACGACCTACCGTCCGACCGTGACCCCGGAAGGGAGCACCCCTGTCGATACTGCGTTCACGGGTACCACCTCCTCGTTCTGTTGCACGGCCCCCGGACGGTAGCAGTGGCCGCGGCGGTCGGGCAACAGCTTTTTGCGTAGGCCGGGGACTTCCACGAACCGGCCGGCCCGGGCGGCATGATCCGACGGATTCATTGCCGCTTCCGTTTAGGACCGTCGCTGTCCGCGTTGATTCGTAGCGTGGTGTTCCCACCACAAAGAGAGAGAACAGCAATGGCTTCCGTGCAGAAAGAGATCATCATCGACACCGACCCAGTGGACGTCTGGGCGGTGGTCGGCGACTTCACCGACGGGCCCGTGCGGATGGCGCCGGGTTTCGTCACCGACAGCGTCCTCGCCGAGCCGGGCATCAGGATCGCCACGTTCGCCGACGGAACCATCGTGCGAGAACGGCTCATCGGGATCGACGACCGGACTCGCCGCCTCGCGTACTCCGTCATCGGGGACACGATGCAGCCGACGCACGACAACGCCTCGATGCAGGTCTTCGCGCACGGAGACGGTCGCAGCCGGTTCGTGTGGATCCATGACGTGCAACCGGACGACCTCGCGGATGCGATGGGCGCAGCGATGGAGCACGGCCTCGGCGTCTTCAAACAGACGCTGGAGTCACGCCGGTGATCTGTTATGCCTGAGACGGAGACCTGCCGCCGTTATGCTCGGGGCGTGGCCCTTCTGTATGCAGCCCAATTGTCGCCGTCCAAGCGGGAAGTGATCGCCGCCTGGCTGCCGTCCACCGACTACTACGCGGGTACGACTCCTGTGCTCGAACAGGTCGGTGCGTACCGCTTCGACGACCCGGCCGGTGAGGTCGGGATCGAAATCCATCTGGTGCGCGACGCGGACGGGTCCGTCTACCAGGTGCCGCTGACCTATCGCGGGGCACCGCTGCCGACGGCGCGCCTGGTGGGAGAGATGGAGCATTCGGTGCTCGGACACCGCTACATCTACGACGCGACGACCGACCCCGTCTACGTCCGGCAGTTGCTCGCCACCATCGACGGTGCCGGACGCGAAGCCGAGCAGTTCGTGCACGTCGACGGCACGGAACCGCGGAAGATCGAGAACACCGTGCGCATCCGGGGCACCGGGTCCGGGCCGGGGACTGTTCGGACGGTCACCGAACTACGGACAACCGCTGCCGGAACGGACACTGTGATCGAAGCGGGAGGCACGACGGTGGTGGTGCACCACCGCCCGGTCGATACCGAACCGACCGGTTCCGCGCTGGTCGGTGAATGGGACACCGGCCGAGCGCTTCTCGCAGCCATTCGATAGACGAGCCGCCGGGGCCACGAGCGGTTGGAGCCGCGCCGTGGCTCCAACCGCTCGTGGGGACTACGGGTCAGCCCGCGATCTCGTGCGGGCCCGTCCGGTCGGCGTCCTTGTCACCGCTCAGGATGCCCTTCTGCAGCGCCCCGAACACGGCAAGTCCCTGACCGACCATGCCGGAGATCGTGTCGTTGACACCTTCCTGACCGTTGAGGATGGTCAGATTGGAGTTCGCGAGGCCCTTCGCGGCAGCTTCGACGATGAGCGGCAGCTGCTCGATCAGCGTCTGATCCAGCGCGACACGATCGTTGGAGGCGGCGGCCTCGGCCAGGATCCGGATCTCCTCGGCCTTCGCCTTGGCCAGGATCTCGGTTTCGCGGGCCTTCGCCTCGGCCGGTTTGATGACCTCGCTCTGCAGCTGCTTCTCCCGCAGTTCCGCCTGCTTGACGGCCAACTCCGCCTGCGCATCGAGGACTTCACGCTGGGCGGTGGCCTGCGCGAGCGGTCCGGCCTGGGCGGATTCCGCCATGGCGCGGTCGGTTTCGGCCTGGATCTCGGCTTCCTTGATGGCGGTCTCGCGCGTGTATTCGGCCTGCCGACGCCGCGATTCCTGCTGCGCTTCTGCGGACGCCCGATCAGCTTCTGCTTGAGCGATTTTCGCTTCTCGCTCCACCTGCGCGATGTGCGGTGCACGCAACGAATCGATGTAGCCGGAGCCGCAGTCGTCGATGGACCGGATCTGCATCGAATCGACGATCAGACCCATGCGGCCCATCTCCACGTTGGAGCTGTCGAGCACCTGAGAGGCGAGGACTTCACGCTGACGGATGATCTGTTCGACCGTCATCGAACCGATGATGGATCGCAGGTGACCGGCGAAGATTTCCCCGACGGTGCCGGCCATCGCGCCCGTCTGCGAGGACAGGAAACGCTGCGCAGCGTTGACGATCGATTCGTTGTCGTTGCCCACCTTGAACGCGACCACCGCGCTGACGGACAGTTCCACGCCCTGGGTGGTCACGCACGTTTCCTTGATGAGGGCTTCGTGCAGGTCCAGCGACAGGAGGTCTGCTTTACGCAGGACCGGGATCACGAACGCGCCCTGCCCGGTGACCACACGGAACGGTGCCCCGTCGCCTCCTCGATTCCCACCGGAGATGAGCAGGGCCTGGTTGGGGGCGGGCACTCGATAACCGAACATTCGAACTCCTCTGTGTTGGGTACTGCTGTGTCAGGTGTTCAGGTACTGCCTCGGTGGGTATGGCCTGTCGCACTGCCGAAATCCAGGTCGAGCCACGGCTCGACGTCCAGGGCGCGGCCACCGCGGTTCGCGACCACCAGGACGGTGGACATCGCGGGCAGCGGCTCGGTGGACCACGCGGTGTAGGTTTCACGGCCGCCACGGATCGTCAATTCCACTTGTCCGGGCCCGTCGGCACCGCGGGTGGCCAACGTGAGTCGTCCGATCGTCCCGATCGGATTCTGGTCGGTCATGCGCGGGTTACTGTCCGGCGAGGGCCGCGGTGAGCGACCCCACGGCCCGTTCCACACCCCACCGCTGCGCGAGCGCGGTCAACGCGTCCGGATCCGCAGGCGACGACGGCAACTCGTCGGACTTCGAGCATCGCACCGGCGCGTCGGTGGCCACCCGCACCACCGGCGTCGCCACCTCGAGATAGTCGGACGCGGCGACGAGCTTGCTGCGCATGCCTTTCGCGAGCGACGTCGACTCGTCGAGTGCCGCTGCGCGCACCGCCGCGAGCGACCCGTACTGCATCAGCAGCCCGGACGCGGTCTTGTCCCCGATGCCTTTGACACCGGGTAGCCCGTCCGACGGGTCGCCGCGCAGCACCGCGAGTTCGGCGTAGGCGGCGCCGGCCCGCTCCAGGGGCACCCCGTATTTGTCCGCGACCAGCGCCGGGTCGTACAACTCGGCTTTCGACAGCCCTCGACCCACATACAGCACCCGCACGGGTACCGGGCTGTCGGTGACGACCTGCAGCAGATCGCGGTCACCGCTGACCACCACCACCGGATCGGTGCGTTCGGTGGCAGCGAGGGTGCCCATCACGTCGTCGGCTTCGAACCCGTCGGCGCCGCCGGTGGCGATCCCTGCGGCAGCGAGGATGTCGAGGATCACGGGGATCTGCGGGATCAGCGCGGGCGGGACGTCTTCGACGGTGCCGTCGGTAGATCCGGCGGCGACGCGGTGCGCCTTGTAGCTGGGCACCGCCGCGACCCGGAATGCGGGCCGCCAATCCAGATCCAGGCAGGCGACCATTCGGGTGGGCCGCCTGCGTTTGATCAGCGTCGCGACCATGTCGACGAACCCGCGGATCGCGTTGACGGGGGTGCCGTCGGGGCCGGTGAGGGAATCGGGCACGCCGTAGAACGCGCGGAACCACAGGCCTGCGCTGTCGAGCAGCATCAGCGACGGCGCCCCGGTGGGAAGTGCGGAAGTGTCGGGTTCGGTCACGGACCTCATCCTGCCATCTGTCGGTGGGCACTAGGCTCGACGGCATGAGCACCGCTGAGTCCCGCTTCCCCGCCGTCCGCTACGGAGCCCGACTGCGCCGCGCCGCCGAACTCGGCGCCGCCGCCGGACTCGATGCGCTCCTGATCACCCCCGGCCCGGACCTGCGCTATCTGATCGGGTCCCGCGCCGAATCGTTCGAACGCCTCACCTGCCTGGTGATACCCACCGACGGGTCGCCGACCGCGGTCGTCGTGCCGCGCTTGGAGCTGGCGTCGCTGAACGAGTCCGCTGTCACCGAGCTCGCACTGCCGGTGCGCGACTGGGTGGACGGGCAGAACCCGTACGCGATCGTCGCGGAATTCGTCCCCGCCGGGGGGAAGGTCGCGGTGGCCGACGCGATGCCGGCGCTGCATCTGGTGCCGCTTGCCGCAACATTCGATCACGTCCCGGTGCTCGCGACGCCGGTGATCCGGGATCTGCGCATGATCAAGGACAGTGACGAGATCGAGGCATTGCGCCGCGCCGGCGCCGCCATCGACCGCGTGCACGCCCGGATGGGGGAATGGCTGCGCCCGGGCCGCACCGAAGCGCAGGTCGCGGCGGACATCTCCGCCGCGATCATCGCCGAAGGTCACACCGAGGCGGCATTCGTGATCGTCGGGTCGGGTCCGCACGGCGCCGACCCGCACCACGAGGTGTCCGACCGGGTCATCACCACCGGGGACATCGTGGTCATCGACATCGGGGGCCCGGTGGAGCCGGGCTACAACTCCGATTCGACCCGCACCTACAGCATCGGCGATCCGGATCCCGCGGCCGCCGAGAAGATCGCGTTGCTCGAGGCCGCGCAGCAGGCCGCGGTCGACGCCGTGAAGCCGGGCGCGCGCGCCGAGGACATCGACGCCGCAGCTCGTGATCTGCTCGCTGCCGAGGGCCTCGCGGAGGTGTTCGTGCACCGCACCGGGCACGGCATCGGATTGTCGGTACACGAGGAGCCGTACATCGTCGGCGGGAACACCGAACCGCTGCGGGCCGGCATGGCGTTCAGCATCGAACCGGGCATCTACTTCCGCGGCGAATGGGGTGCCCGCATCGAGGACATCGTCATCGTCACCGACGACGGCTGCGAATCGGTCAATCGGCGTCCGCACGGGCTGACGGTACTACCGGGCTGAGCGGCAACCGCCGACCGTCGGGGATGCGTTCGACGATCCCGCCGTCGAACACCTCGTAGAGCGGCAGTGTCTCGAGGTGCACGTATCCGATGTGGCAGTCGCACACCGCATTCGGGCACGGTCGCGGCCGTAGTGCACGCAGATACGTGCCGTCGTAGAGGTTGCCGAGCGGCGCCGCGACGAAATGACAGCGCCGCACCAGCCCGTCACCGTCGACACTGATCACGCTCTCCCCGGTGCGGCACGGAAGACCCGCCGCCGGGTGCGGGTGCGCCGAGTACCCGAACAGCGGATCGAGCACGGTCCACACTGCCTCCTCGGCCCGGTCGTAACGGCGGCCCTCTTCGGCGTTGACCCACAGGTAGGTGCGCTGAGGCAGCGCCGCGCGCAACGCGTGTGCGGCGTCGAGGTTGTCGGCGAGCCCGACGATCCCCACCGAATGCCGGATCCCGATCGCGTCGAGTTCGGCGGTACGCGCCACGAATTTCTCGAGGGTGGTCTCACCGGGATGGTAGGTGCACCACAGGGCGAGCCGGGTGGGGTCGGCGGCGGCGAGCCAGCCGGTGCGGCACGACAGGTTGGTCTGCACCGCGACGGTCCCGACGTGCGGGAGGTGCGACAGCGTCACCAGCGCGTCGCGGTACCACGAGCGGGTCAGCGCTTCGCCCCACGGGGTGAACAGGATCGAGAACTGCCGATGCCCGTGCGGATTGCGGGTGACCCAGTCGACGAACCGCGCGAGTGCGGCCCGGTCGGCGCGCAACGTGGCGGGACTGTCGCGACGTTTCGCGAACGGGCAGTACGGGCAGTCGTAGTTGCAACTCGCCAGCGGACCACGATAGAGAATCGTCAGCTCGGGTGCGGGCGCGCCGGTCATCGGGTTACAGCCGCGGCCATCGCCGCGCGGATCGAGGTCGACACCAGCCACGGCCCGATGACGTCGGAGTGGGCGAGCCCAGCGTCGGTCAACCGGATCCCGGTGCCACCGGCGGGATCGGGACGGTGAGTGGCCCAGCCGCGGGCGGACAGCTCGCCGAGTTCGGGGATGTCGACGGTCGGGTCGGTGCCGAAGCGGGCGGTGTAGTCGGCGGTGCGCATCCCGTCGGTGCGCAGCAGGGTTTTGATCAGCCAGCGTCGGCGCTGTTCCTGCTCGTCGAGATGCACGCCGACAGTGGCGCCGGTGAAATCGGTGGTGGCACTGTACTCGTCGAGGATGGTGCGGACCGCGGGGATCCCGACGGCATAGTCGAAGGAGTAGTGCAGGGTGTCGGTGTAGGAGCGGGCACCGCAGCCGAGCCCGATCATGCCGTCGTCCTGGCAGCAGTAGTCGGTGTCGTCGCCAGGCACATCGACGCAGCGGAACTGCCGCATCGACTGCTGTCGATATCCGGCGGCGGTGAGCGCCGCGACGCCCTGCCGATACAGGTCGAGGCGGTGGACGTCCCACTGTGGATCGCGTCGGTGCTCGTCGCCGGCGCGGCGACCGAGCCCGGTCAGTGGCCGTACATACAGCGGATACAGGTAGATCTCCTCGGGGCGCCGCGCGAGGGCCGTGTCGAGGGAGTACTGCCAGGTGTCGGGGGTCTGCCCGTCGATGCCGTAGATCAGGTCGAGGTTGACGACGGGGAACCGGCCGTCCTGCAACCGGTCGAGGGCGGCGTCGACGTCGGCGCGGTGTTGGGGACGGCCCGCCGCGTGCGCTTCGCGGTCGAGGAAGCTCTGGACACCCATGCTGACGCGATGCACCCCGCGGTCGGCGAGCACCGTGAGCCGGTCTGCGGTGGCGGTGGCCGGGGAGGTTTCCACCCCGATCGGCAGGTGCGGCAGTTCGGGGGCGAATCCGGTGAGGATGTCGAAGAGGTCGTCGAGTTCGGCCGGTTCGAGATAGGTGGGGGTGCCACCTCCGATCGCGGCGGTGGCGAAGTGCGCGTCGCGGCCCGTCGCGTCGAGTTCGGCGCGGACCTGCTGAGCCTGGCGGCGCAGCGTGCGCAGGTAGTCGGCGACCCGGTCGGCGGGTGGGCGGGCGGTGGTGAACAGATTGCAGAAGCCGCAGCGCATCTCGCAGAACGGGATGTGCGCGTAGAGGAACAGCGACGACAGTTCCTGCTCGGCCCACACGTCCCGCAGCCGCGGCGGCGGGTCGAGTGGCCGGTAGGCGCTCTTGTGCGGATACGCATACAGATATCCCTGGTACGGGGATGCGTCCAGATCGATGCCGATCTCGCTCATGCCGGTACCTCCGTCGGGTGCGGCAGGACGGTGTGCGCGTACGGCACCGTCCACACGCAGTCGTGCGCGAGCCGATGCCCGCGCCGGTCGTCGTCGCCGTAGGCGGTGCCGTGATCGGAGCACACGATCAGGAACACCGGCCGGGGACCGGCGGTGAGCAGCGCGGTCAGCTTCGGGATCCGTGAATCGACGTATCGCAGGGCCGCGGCGTGGCTGGCCGGCGTGTCGGGGCGCCGTGTGTCGGGGGTGCTGGCGATGCCGTCGAGATAGAAGTGGTTGGGCTGATGTAACGCTGCGACGTTGAGGAACACGAACCGTGGGCGCGGATCGTCCACGGCGAGGCGCGCGTCGAGCACCTCGAGTTGGTGATCGAAGCTGGCGGGATCGGTCACGCCGGTGGCCTCGCTCCAGTGGCTTTCCTCGAACAGGTCGGGCAGCACCGACCCGAGCGCGGTCTGCCGGTTGAAGAATCCGACGCCGCCGATGCACACGGTGCGGTATCCGGCGGCGGTGAGCGCACCGACGACGGTGGCCTCGTCGAACAGCCAGGTGCCGGACCCGAGGAGATCTTCGGTGTGACCGGGGAACTGTGCAGTGAACAACCGGTCGTGGTCGCCGCCGTCGGCCGGGGTGGGCAGGAAACCGGCGAAGAACGCCTGATGCGCGGGGAAGGTGAAGGTCGCGGGGGTGTGGCGGCGTTCCCACCGTCCACCGGGGAGCAGCTTGGCGAGGTTCGGGGTGCGGCCGGCGGCCAGCTCGGTGTCGGCGACATCGAAGCGCAAGGTGTCGAGGGTGACGAACACGATGTCGTGGGTGCCGACGGCATCGCGGAACGCGGGGATCTGAGTCATGCGGTGAAAGCTCCGGTCAGGCTGTGAATTTGGGCGTCGTATGTGTCGTGCTCGCGGTGGTGCAGGCCGGGTAGGTTCGGCAGCAGATCACCGAATGCGTTCACTTCGGCGACCGCCACCGGGATGGGCTGCGGCCCGCACGATGCGGCTCTCGCCCCGACGAGCACGTCGACCCCGACGGCGTGCATACCGGGGAAGCATCGGGCGACAGCTTCCGCGACGTCGAGCACCCGCCGCCACCCCGCGTCGCCGAGCGCCGCGCGCAGTGTCGCGAGGTGTCCGCGGGTGTTGCCGAGGTGCAGGTTCGTCACCGGCCCGTGGGAGGTGCGCACCACCGCGTGGGTCGCGGTACCGGCGACGACGAGGACCCGCACATCCACGGCCTTGCGATGCAGGACCAGTTTCGGAAACCACTGTTCGATGTGCAGTCGCTGCGGGGCGAGCGCATCGACGAGGGCGCCGACTTCTGTTTCGCCGCGGAACGTGCCGGGCCGGAGGCTGTTGACCGGCTGTCCGTGGTGCCACCGCACCGGCCCGTGCGCGAGCACGTCCGCACCGACGCCACGCCCGCGCAGCTGCAGCGCGAGCACTCCGGACGCGGACGAACCGTGGGCGGGTTTGACGAACACCCTGGTCCAGCCGCGGGTGTGCACCCTGCCGCGCAGGTCGGCCCAGCCGCGGACCGCGGTGGAACCGGGGGCGTCGAGCGCGGCCGGCACCGGAACACCGGCGCCGTCCAGACGTGCATGGCAGGCGGCCTTGTCGAAGAGCACCCCGAGGTCGCCGGGATCGGCGGTCAGGTATGCACCGGCCGCGGTGACAGCCGCACCGAGCGCGGCGGTGGCGGTGGTGAACCCCCGATGCCAGGCCGGGCCGGCGGTGATCGCGCCGCGCGGCGCGCAGTGGGGTGCGCCGCGCAGCAACCGGTCGACGATCGGGTCGTCGCCGGGGGAGTCGATCCGCACCAGCGTCGGCGCGCCCGGCGCGGCGAGGGCCTCGGTGAGGACCGCTCCCGCGCAGGCAGGTCCGTCGGCGAGGACGGCCTGCCAGTTCAACACCTGCGGCGTCGGGTGCCCCGCCCGGTGTAGCGCCGCGGTGAGCAGGGTGGTGCGGCGACTGCCCGGGTTTCCGACGACCAGCAGTTCGGCAGTGGAGGTCATTCGGAGACAGCGGTGTACAGGTAGACCTCGTCGCTGTATGTCTCGGGTTCCTGTCGGTCTGTGGCGGAGATCTCGATCTGCGGGTGCGCCGCGCGCAGTCGCGTCAACGCCTCGTCGGACACGAAATGATGGTCGAGGATCAGGGTGCGCACCGCTCCGAGATCAGCGGCGGCGAGGGCATCGGCTCCGGTGTCGGTCAGAGTGCCGTTCGACAGGTCGAGCACGGTGATGCGCTGCAGGACAGGCGCCTGTGCCAGGGCCGCGGCGATGCGGTCGGCCAGCTCGCTGTTGCGCAACCCCAGTCTGGTCATCGCCGGGAACAGGGTTCCGGCGAGCAGGTCGGTGAGCGGCTCGAGGTCGGTGATGGCACCGTAATTGTCGACGCCGAGCCAGATCTCGAGGTCGGTGAGTGCGGGGGCGTCGATGGCGAGCAATGGCTCGAGGTAGCTCTGTTGCAGACCACCGGATTCGACGGTCAGCGAGCGCAGGTGGGGTAGGGCCGGTGTGGTGAAGGGGACCGGCTCGTTGATGGTCGTGGAGCTGCCTCCCCGCAGCTGGAGAATTTCGAGGTGGGGGAACGCGGCGAGGACCGCGCCGAGGTCGCCCCAGTCGATCCACGAGATCTCGGATTCCTCGAAGGTCATATCGCCGAGGAACAGGTGCCGCACCGCAGGGAACGCCGCGAGCAGCGGCACCACCTTGTCGGCGGGCAGCGGATCGCTGGCTTCCGACCATTGGCCGAACACCAGCGCGGTGATCTGCCCGGCCCAGGGCTGACCGGCGAGGGAGAGCAGGTCGTCGACGAATCCGTCGTCGCCACGCTCCCAGTCGGTGGCGAGCTTCCACGCGACTGCAGTCGGATCGGCGGGGGTGGTGGTGTCGGCGCTGTACTGCTGGATGGGGAGTCCAGCGAAGGTGCTGGTGGGGGTGTCGATCGTCACCGGTGATGCTCCGTTTCCGAGGGAGTGGGTCGGTCGAACTGTGCCGTCGGCACTTTATGACACGGCCCCGACTCGTTTCGGAGGGAGCCGCGCGGCACACTGGCATCATGAGCAACACCACAGCCGGTTCGTCGGCGCCGGGCATCATCGTCGTGTTCGGGGGACGCAGCGAGATCGGTGTCGAGATCGCCGCGCGGTTGGCGCAGGGTCGCACCGTGGTGCTGGCCGCGCGCCGCGCCGATCACCTCGACGAACCGGTCTCGCAGGTGCGGGCTGCAGGTGCGGCGGCGGTGCACACCGTCGAATTCGATGCCGACGCCCTCGACACCCACCCCGCGGTCCTCGACTCCATCATTGCTGCGCACGGCCCCATCGATGTAGCAGTTCTCGCTTTCGGGATTCTCGGGGACCAGGTCCGCGCCGAAACCGATCCCGCGCACGCGGTCGCGGTGGTGCACACCGACTACGTCGCCCAGGTCGGGCTGCTCACCGTGCTGGCGCAGCGCCTGCGGTCGCAGGGCAGCGGCCGCATCGTGGTGTTCTCCTCGGTCGCCGGGTGGCGCGTACGCCGCGCGAACTACGTGTACGGGTCGGCGAAGGCCGGTCTGGACGGGTTCGCGTCCGGTCTGGCCGACGCCTTGCACGGCAGCGGTGTGTCGCTGCTGGTGGTGCGGCCCGGGTTCGTGATCGGCCGGATGACCGAGGGGATGAGCCCGGCTCCGTTGTCGAGTACCCCGCCGCAGGTGGCGGATGCGACGGTGCGGGCGTTGCAGCGTGGTCGCGGTGAGGTGTGGGTGCCGTCGTTGCTGCGGCCGGTGTTCTTCGGGATGCGGTTGCTGCCGCGCGCGGTGTGGCGGCGGTTGCCGCGGTAGGGCCGGGTTGCGGGCACCGTCTCGGGGCGGCTGTCCTCAGAGTGCGCGGTGTGTCCGGAGTCGTTCCATGGCGAGCCCGGTGATTGCGTGCGGCAGCGCAGCGGTGGCCACGTTCCCGTCATGCCGGTGCCAGATTGCCGAGAGTGCGCTCCAGCAGGTGATCCAGCGCAAGAGTTCGATGGTGTCGATTCCGGAAGTGTCGGTGACGACCCGCAGTCGTGTGTCGAAATAGTTGAGCGCGGACTTCGGTGTCGGATTGGTGAAGAGGTTGCAGTAGTCGAATTCTCGCGGCCCGACGATTCCCTTCGGATCGATGGCCAGCCAGCCTCTCCTTGTGCTGTACAGCACGTTGTCATGATGCAGATCGCCGTGGAGCAGTACCTGCTGAGCGGGCGCCGAGAGCAGCCGATCGGCGATGTCCCTGACAACGTCCAACTCGGGGTCGGTGTCGGCGAACAGGGCGGAGAACCAGCGTCGCAGGCCCGGGAAGGATTCGACGTGCTCGACATGGTGCGAATGCAATCGGTCAGCAACGAGGCACAACACCGTGGCAGCCTCGGTGTCGTCCGCGAGCATCGACCGCAGGGTCTGCCCTGCGTGTTCGAGCACCACGGCGTTGCGGAACCGGGCGAGTACCTGGACTGCGCCAGTGCCCGCCCATCGGTCCAGCGCCTCTGTTCCCAGGAGCTCTTCCGGATCGTTGGTGATCTTCACGAAAACGGATTGCCCGTCGTGAATGGCCGGGCAGAGCAGCGACGTCTGCGAGTGGAAGGGCGTTCCGGTCGGTTCGAGGCGCAGTTCAGCAACGGTGTGGTGCAGGTCGGTGTGGGTTGGTAACGGCGCGTGCGGCACGAGCCGATCTTCGCAGACCCGCGGTGGGGAGTCCCGTCGGTACTGCTGCGCCCGAATTGCGCGCATGCTGAGCCGACGCAGTCATCGTTCGCCCTTTGCAACTCTGACCGCTCAGGAGATTGCGTGACCGATGAACTCGCCGCCTACCGTCGCACCGTGGGCGGCCAAGATAGGCCGATCTTCGCCGAATACGGTAGTTGTCGTGGCGAGGCAGGGTAGCTCCTGCAGTCGGTGCGACGTGGATCATCGCGCGCTGAGCTGGTCGACGGGTAGGTGGTGCACCGGCTGCGACGATCGCGGGGCGACGACCCACACCCCACCGGCGACGATCCAGATCTGTCCGTCGCCGTCGTAGGAGACTTCCGGGTAGGGCGAGTGAATGGCCAGGCGGCACTGCAGGGCAAAGGTGACCGGATCGAGTATCGACAGCAGGCAGTGCCAATCGCTGTAGGGATTCGGCTCGATACTCCGATCATCGCGCGCATGATGCACGACCCACACCCACGGACCGGCGGTCCCACCCGAAGATCCCCTGATCGGAATGTCTTCGACGTCGCCGACCGTCAGATCCGGACGGAACAGCACCTGCTGTCCACGTGGATCGACCAACCGCACGGGATTGCCTTCGACGAGGAACGTGCCGGTCAGCGAGGACAGAGATGGGCCGAGGCGCAAGCGCCCGTTGGTGTCGAGGACGAACAGTCGGGAGTGCCCGTCGTCCGTGCCGGTTCCGGTGTGCAGTACCCCCACGAACGCGTCGTGTCCGCTGTGCACGACGTGGATGCGGCCGTCGACGGGGTCGAGTTCCTGGTGTCGTCCGTCCGGCCACCGCAGGCTGATCATGCTCTGCTCGTCGGTGCGGTGCCAGGACAGCAGTGCGCCCTGAATTGCGGCAGCACCGGTAACCAGGTGCTCGTCGACGCGGACTGCCGAGCCGTCGAGATCGCAGCGGAAGATCCCGTCCCGCCCGAGAACCCAGCATCCCTCGGCGTCGGCCTCCACCCAGCGGGGACGGTGCGCGAATTCGGTGAGGATCGCACCCGGAAGCCGGTATTCGCCCACCACGCGTTGCTCGCGCAGCCGAATCACCACCGGGAGCTCCCGATCGACGATCCAGACATCACGACCGTGGGCGGACACCGCGGCCGGGATAAGAGCCGGCCGCACCGGTATCGGTGGCACGTCGTCGAGATCGAGATCGACCAACACCCCGCACTCGCGGATCACGTCCTCGCCAGGAGACAGATGGGTCGGGCGGGTGTCGTCGCGGAACACCCCTGTCGCCGCCTGCACTTCCCGGAATTGGCGGGTGCCGGGGATGGGAATCCATCGTGGGGGACGTGTCGGCTCGGTCGGAGGCTGCTCGCGGAGCTGGTAATTGTCGGAAACGACCTGTGCTCGCAGGATCCGGCCCGTGGCCGAGCCGGTGGTGGCGTAGCCGAGGTCTCCGATCACCCGGCCGGTGAGCTGTTGCCGCCCGACGGTGGGGCGTCGGCTGTACCAGGTGGCTGTCCACCCGTCGCTGCGGAGGAACAGTCGCCATTCCCACCACCGGTCCTGTTCGGGGAGGGCAGGCGACGGTGCGGGTTGTCGCAGCGGGACACCGTCGTCGAGTGGTTCGACGTCGACCTCGACGGTGACGATGCTCGGATCCGCTACGTCCGGCGGAGTTTCCACAAATTGCAACGGGTATCGTCCGATGTCGCCGACCTGCGGTGGGGCGACCTCGCCGTCGCCGATGGCCAGCTCGGTCACCAGCACGGAAAGTCTCCGATGTGGTCGGACAGGGTGTGTGGTCAAGGGACGATTCTCCTGGAAGCGTGAGTCGAGCAAAGCCTCCGATAACCCATCGTGACGTTTCACGGTGAGACACCGGTGGTCGCGCCGTCTGGCAGTTCACGAGGCGTGTGGATATTCGGTCCCGCGCAACGCCAGTGATGCGGCTGTCTTTCGAACAGCACGATCACCAATCGGGCGCCGAACGGGTCTGAGGTCACTGCGGATCGCTCCTTCCTGTGCTCTCATCTCACTGGATGCCGTCAGATCCCTTCATCGGCCAGGGACGCCAGTGCCCGTCCTTCGGCGGCTGAACCGGGCTGGCACGCAGTTCGCTTGCGCGTTTCGGGGATAGAGCCAGGGTCCCGCTGCGACTCCAGCAGTCACCGTCCCAGCTGTGCTCGAGTACCCGCCGGAAAATGTTGATGCGTTCGGTCAGTTTCCCTTCTGCCAGTGCCGTGCAGTACTTGACCAGATCGTCGACGGCGCTGTCGATCTGCTCGTCGCACGCGTCGCAGCCGCACGCAGGAAGCGCGATGTGTTGCCAGGCACCCACATTCAGGTACAGCCCAGGAAACGACGTCGTGGTGATCGTCAACGGAGCCTGATCCGAATCTGGCGGAGCGATCCGTATCGACTCGATCGGCTGAACACCCGACGCGGGCCACGGCACGGCCGGTCCACGAGTGACGGTCACGTCGAACCGTCGTACGAGGTCCGCGACCAGCTTGTCGGCCGCCGGAATGAGCGGCGCGAACCGCTGCGGGTTGGTCACCCGTCCGTAGGCCTCCTCCGGCGGATCTTTCATTGCCATCCCTGTTTCGACTGCCCGAAAACGCCGTCCGGATGGAAGGCGCATCGCAAGTGTCGCCTGAGCGGCCACAACCGGCCAACGCGACCCGCCAACGAACGTCCGATATCGACGTTCGGGCAATGTCCGCCGCCGCATGGCCGAAGCAGCCGAACTCGAACGAATCACCCCAGTCGTACCACGCGTCCACCGAACCGACGCGATGGTCGACACGGGATCGACCACCTCGATGCACGCGCAGTGGGCCCGCATCGATGACTGGATTCACGCCCACGTTCCCGGTATGACGATCACCGGCGCCGACCCCGCCGCGATCGATGCCGCCATGGCCACGACCGGACAGATGCACTGGCCGACCGAGCTCTCGACGAGGAGACGCTGCACCGCGAGGCGCTCCTGCTGGTCACGCCCAGCAAACGTTGGTGCGGGCATCGCATGTCACCGCGCAGCGCCTGTGTTCGAGCGTCTACGTAAACCTGATACTTCCTGCCACCTACATGCCAGGCGGTCCAGATCCACGTCCCTCACGGCTACCCGAGACATCCTGCGATACCGCGGGCTCGACCGTGTCCCACACCGGCGCTTCAGATGCAGGACAAGACTTCACCTCGTTCACCCTGCTTGCCCCGATTCGCCCGGCTCTCAGTGCCTGCGAGGTGCCGACCACTATCGTGTGAGGCACCGGCGACTTCTTCTTCCGCCGTCCCCGGGCGGACTGGCTCGTCGATCTGATCCCGGGAGCGACGGGGGTCATCGAAGTTCCTGGTGCCCGGTTGTTCTTCCCGGACGAACGCGCGCGGGAACTCGTCGATGCGCTCAAAACCCACTGGACGTAAACCTCTGCGCCCTACGAGCAGCGGTAATGGCGCTGACGACTGCGATGTGTGCCGGAGGAAAGCGCATACTGGGCCGATGCAATCGTCGTTCTTCGATGCCCTCGACGCGCTTGCCCGCTCGGCTCAGATCCGGATCGACCGGCCCGAAGGCTCTGCGCACCCGCGATTTCCGAACGTGATCTATCCGCTGGACTACGGTTTCCTCGACGGCACCATCGCTGCCGATGGTGAGGGTGTGGACGTGTTCGTCGGTAGCAGCGCGGGTGCAGGTGTCACCGCGGTTGCGCTCACAGTGGACGCCGGCAAACGTGATGTGGAGGTCAAGGTTCTGCTGGACTGCATACCCGGAGAGATCGATGAGGTCTTCGCGTTCCTGTCCGGGACGCTCCGTCTCGGGACGACGATCGTTCACCGCTGAGCATTCACCGCCGGCACCGACCGTATCCGGGGGAGGGCACACCATGACCTGGTCGAGGCGCCAGGTTGTATCCGCGGTGTCGGTGCTGTCGGTCGCTGCGGTGACGACGGCATGCGTCACGGTCGATGTCACCGGCTCCCGCTCCGACGCTGGAGCAACGCACGGGTCTTGTGATCGCTTCGATTCGTTGTCCGGGCAACTGCGGGTGGGGGATCCGGCGTCGGCGCGACCCACCGTCGTGCCGGGTGACCGGCCACTCGAACTAGGCGAGAGCGTCCCTCCGGTGATCCACCCGCTGCTGGAGTCGGTCGAATTCGGCGAGAACGACACTGTTGTCTTCGCGCTCAGCGGGGATGGGGCCGTCGGCTGGTCTGCCCGGTTCGTGCAGGAGCCCCGATTACGGGCCACCGATGCCGCCGTCCCGATCGCAGGTTCGTGCATTCTGCAGATCGACCTGAGTGGAGTGGACACCGACGCCGCCTGGCGCGACACCGCGCTGCCCGCGCGGCTCTCGCCCGAAGGCGATGCCTCCGCGGTGGTCGAGGTCCTGAGCTATCCCAGCAGCGCCACCATCGCGCAGTCCTACCTCGGCACCCGCGCGGGTACACCGACCGTGACCGTCGACTCTTCCCCCGAGACAGGAACACTCACCATCGTTGTCGCGGCGGAAGACGGATGAGGCACATACACACCCACCGGCCGAAGCGGATCGCTCACTGATGCATCCGCGGATCACGCGACGCGTCGGCATACATGGCCGGGCAGCCGTCGACTCGCGCATCCGGTCGCAGTTCGTAATGCCACGGCTCGTTCATGTAGATCTGGCACAACCCGTACTCGGCACCCCGCTCGGACAACCACGTCGAGGCATCCGAGTGACCGACATCGATCGCGTCCCCGTGCACATGGGCGGAGGTCTCCGCGGTGGCGACCCACCGCGAGGCTTCCTCCACCGAGCCGTACTCGGCCACCGCCTCACGAAGCAGTTGATCCTGATAGGAGGCGGAACGCCAGCCGCTGTTGACATGGAACACGATCCCCTCGGCTGCCGCATCCGTCGCGGCACTGCGCAGCGCGTCGAGCAGATCGGGATCGAGGCCGGCGACCGCAGGGACGTCGTCGTCGAACACCGTGACGTCGCCGCGCGCCGCGTCGCCTGGTCGCACTTCACCTCCACGCTGGTCGAGCATCGCGGCAGACGTCGTCGTGTCGTCGTCGAAGATTCCTGGTCTTGTGGTGATGAGCAGGACCCCGGCGGCCGCCAGTGCGACGAACACTGCCGATCGGCGACCGCGCGGTCCCGTTCGTGTCGAGTGGCTCGAATACATGACCCCAACCAACGCCACCTCGTGTTGCCGGCACGTATGCAGATTTCGATACATCCACGATATGAGTCGGCTCGTAGCATCGAGGACGTGCGCGTGTTGATCGTCGAGGACGAGCCCTACATGGCCGATGCCATCCGCGACGGCCTGCGCCTCGAGGCCATCGCTGCCGATGTGGCCGGGGACGGTGACACCGCACTCGAACTGCTGAGCATCAACGCCTACGACATCGCCGTCCTCGACCGCGACATCCCCGGACCGTCCGGTGACGTCGTCGCCGAGCGCATCGTCGCCTCGGGAAGCGGCATGCCGATCCTCATGCTCACCGCCGCCGACCGGCTCGACGACAAGGCCTCCGGATTCGAGCTCGGCGCCGACGACTACCTCACCAAACCGTTCGCGCTCCGCGAGCTCGTACTCCGGCTTCGCGCCCTCGACCGGCGGCGTGCTCATCACCGGCCGCCCGTGCGCGAGATCGCTGGGTTGCGACTGGACCCGTTCCGCCGCGAGGTCTACCGCGACGGCCGCTACATCGCGCTCACCCGCAAGCAGTTCGCCGTGCTCGAGGTCCTCATGGGCGCCGACGGTGGTGTTGTCAGCGCCGAGGAGCTCCTCGAACGAGCGTGGGATGAGAACGCAGACCCCTTCACGAACGCGGTGCGCATCACCGTCTCGGCGCTCCGCAAACGCCTCGGCGAACCCTGGCTCATCGCCACGGTGCCCGGCGTCGGATATCGCATCGACACGGGACCGGACGCCGATGACGGGGGAGCGGAGCGTGGATAGGGGCCAAGGATTGAGCGTCCGCCTCAAACTCACGCTCAGCTACGCCGGATTCTTGGTGATCGCGGGTGCCTTGCTGCTCGCTGCGGTCTGGGTGTTCCTTCTGCGAGGGTCGAACAGCCTGTACGTCCCCGACCTGTCCGACTTCCTACGCGTCCTCGACCCGAGAAGTTTCGGCCCAGCCGTCTTCGTCCCGGCAGCAATACTGGTGCTGGCGTTCTTGCTGGTGTTCGGTCTCGTGGGCGGGTGGATTCTGGCCGGTCGGATGCTCGCCCCGCTCACTCGCATCGCCGACGCCACCCGCATGGCCGCAGACGGGTCGCTCTCCCACCGGATCCGGCTACCCGGCCGCCGAGATGAGTTCCGCGAACTCGCCGACTCCTTCGACACGATGCTCGCGCAGCTCGAAGCGCACGTCGCCGAACAGCAGCGATTCGCAGCCAACGCCTCCCACGAGCTGCGCACCCCGCTGGCGATCACCCGCACACTCCTCGACGTCGCGCACGACGACCCGAACCGCGACACCGGCGAACTCCTCGACCGGCTACGCGTGGTCAACGGCCGCGCGATCGAGCTCACCGAAGCGTTGCTGCTGCTCAGCCGCGCCGACCAGCGTTCCTTCACCCGCGAACACGTCGATCTGTCCCTGCTCGCGGAGGACGCCGCCGAGACACTCCTTCCCCTCGCCGAGAAGCGCGGCATCACCCTCGACGTCTCCGGAAGCATCACCCCGCTCGTCGGATCACAGGCGCTGCTGCTGCAGATGACCACGAACCTCGTGCACAACGCGATCGTCCACAATCTCCCCGACGGCGGCGCCGTGTGGGTGGCGACGACGACGTCGCGCGGGTCGGTGGTGCTCGCCGTCGAGAACACCGGCGACCGACTTGCGCCGGAGCTGGTCTCGACATTGACCGAACCATTCCAACGTGGCAGCGAACGCATCCACGGCGACCAGCCCGGTGTCGGACTCGGGCTGGCAATCGTCAAGAGCATCGTGCGAGCCCACGACGGGCACCTCACCCTCACATCACGGCCCACCGGGGGCCTCACCATTGCGGTGCATCTGCCAGGCCCGGTGCCACATGGAGCCGTGTGACGATGCCTTCCGTGGCGATCAGCAAGGCCGACCCGCCGCTCAGTCCCCCCGTACCGGAAGCCGCCGTGGGCCCGGGCCCTCCTTCGCGAGCACGTCGCCGGGGTTCGCCAACGGACAACTCTTCAGACTCAGACATCCACACCCGATGCACCCCGAGAAATCATCACGCAGCTCGGTCAACGCCTCGATCCGGCGGGTCAACTCGTCGTGCCACATCAGCGACAGACGCGACCAATCCTCCGCAGTAGGAACCCGACTGTCGGGAAGCGAATCGAGGGCCTTCTTGATGTCCTCCAAGGACACACCGACCCCCTGCGCGATCCGGATGAACGCCACCCGACGCAACGTGTCGCGCCGATAGCGCCGCTGATTGCCGGAAGTGCGACGACTGTCGATCAGCCCGCGGGACTCGTAGTAATGCAGCGTCGACACCGCGACACCGGAACGCTCCGACAACTGCCCGGGTGTCAGCCACACTCCAGCAGTCATCAGAGCCTTCCTGCATAGGGCAACGCACGTGCCGATCCGGTGTGCTGCACAGTACCGAAACCTCGCACTCGCAGCACGGAACGGGTGGCACTCCGACGCCACCCGCCCGCCCGATCGTTCAGCGACGGCCGCGGTAGAACCTCCGAATGTCCTCGGCGAGCAGCCCCGTCTCCAGATGTGCCGCGTAATGACCACCTGGCGCGTCGTACAGATTCCACGACACGATGTTCCGGTGATCACGCTCGGCGAACTTGCGCACCCCAGTGAAATCGCCCGCAAACCCCGCGACACCGAGCGGCACCTCCGTGGGCCCCGACTCACCTGCGGTCTTCGCATCCTCGAAATACATGCGGATCGCCGAGCCCGCCGTATTCGTCAACCAGTAGAGCGCGACATTGGTCAGGATGAAATCCTCGTCCAGCCGTCGCCCACCCATCGCACCGTCATCCATCAACTGCAGGTGCCAGCCCAGCAACCCCGCAGGCGAATCCGCCAACGCGTGCGCGAGAGTCTGCGGCTGCTGCGAATGCAGCTGATTGAACGAGAACTTGTTCTCCATGAACCACTGCAACTGCTGCATCTGCGCCATGTCCTGCTCCGACATCTCCGCAAACTCGGCCGGGTCACCACTCGGGAACGAGAACACCTGCATCACATGCACTCCCGTGACACGCTCCGGTGCGATCGCACCGAGACGCGGGGAGATCATCGACCCCGCATCGTTGCCGTGTGCACCGAACCGGTCGTAGCCGAGTCGCGCCATCAACTCCGCCCACGCCCGTGCCGTCCGCTCGGCGTTCCACCCGGCCTCCTGCGTCGGACCCGAGAAACCGAACCCCGGCAGCGACGGGATCACCACATCGAACGCATCCGCGGCATTGCCGCCGTGCGCCACCGGGTCGGTCAGCGGCCCGATCAGATCGAGAAGTTCGACGACGCTGCCCGGCCACCCGTGCGTGAGGACCAGCGGAAACGCGTCGGGTTCCACTGACCGGACGTGCAGGAAATGAATGAGCTGCCCGTCGATGATCGTGGTGAACTGCGGAAACTCATTGAGGCGGGCCTCCTGTGCGCGCCAATCGAACTCGGTCTGCCAGTAATCGACGAGTCGGCGCACCGAAGCGACGCTCACGCCGTACCCGTCTGCCGGGGCGTCACCGGTCCACCGGGTGCGGCGCAGTCTCTCAGCGAGATCGTCGAGAGCCTCCTGCGGAACATCGATCCGGAACGGAACAACCTTCGTATCGCGTGCAGTAGGGGCAGGGAAATCGGTGTGTGTGGTCATGTCTTCGAGCCTCGTCGCTACCGCCTCCGTGCGGCAGTGCCCCCGCGCATCGATGCGCTGGCACAATGCACGAGCAGGACATGCATTCTGCACGCCGCCGACACCCGACACGCGACGTCCACACCAGGGGAGGGGAGCGGTGCGTCAGCTACACCTTGCCAAAGCCCTGCTCGTGCTGATCCTCATGTCATGGTGCGTGTCCCGAATCGGATTCCTGTTCTCCCACGAATACGGCGACGACCGTGCCGAGGGTGTGCGCGCTGCGCTCGGCGTCGTCGCACTGGCCGCACTTGCCGGCACTGCCCTGCTCGCGGCATTGCGCGTGATCCCGCGACACCTGACAGTCCTGACGGTCGTGTTCGTCGCGGCATGCGCACTCGCGCCCTACCCGATGGTCGGCGACCCGTGGGGCCCGGTCGCCGGGCTCGCCTCGGCGATCGCATTGTTCCTCCTACCGAAACACCACTCCTGGCTGGTGTTCGTGCTGCTCGTCGCCGCAGACCTCACCTCCGCACTTGTCTTCCAGACCGGGGCGTCACCCCAAGCTCTCCTCGGGCGATTCGTGATCGACGTGATGGTCGGAGTCTGGGTCTTCGGCGTCATGCTGCTCGTCGACCTGGCCGCCCGAGCGCAATCCGAGCAGAACACACTCGCCGCCATGGCACTCGGCGAGGAACGGATACGGTCCGCCGCGCGACTGCACTCGTCGGTCGGCGCGGACCTCGCCGCGTCACGTCGACTCACGGCCTCCGGCACCGACCGGGACACCGAAGCCCGAATGACACAGGTCGCCGACCGCGCACGCCGGGCGGCCGCTGCCGTGCGCGCGCTCGCCGACACCCGGAACGAGATCGACACGCCGCGCCGACCGGACGGGACCGCCCCGGATGTCTCGCCGAGGCTCGCTCGCCTTTTCGCAGCCGCGCTGGTGCTCGGGAGCGCCGTGCTGACGTTCGTCAATCTCACCAACTTCGGCGTCGAGTCCGTCCACGGATGGGTAGCCGCGACCGGCGCGGTACTCGCGGTCACCGCACTGCAGCTCTATCACGGAACTCCCGACCGAGGCGGTCGGCCACCGCAGTGGTGGCAGTGGACACTGCCCGCCCACATCACGCTCCTGACGGTCATGCTGGGGCTCGGCGGGATCCGGTTCGCCGCACTGGTGCCTCTGGTCATCGGGTCCGCGATCTATCGGTGTCGCCCCGTGTGGGCAGGAGCAACAGCAACGGCGATCCTACTGATCCAGCAGGCGACGCTGCCTGCCGGCTCGAGTTGGGGTGATCGGCTGTACTTCCTGTCGTCGGGTGCCATTTGCGTCGCCGTCTACGCGTACTGCCGAGTGCCGAGCCTGATCCGATCCATCCAGGAAGCGGGTGACGGGATCGTCTGGCTCACAGTGCTCCAGGAACGACTCCGGCTCGAACGCGACGTGCATGATTTCCTCGGCAGGCATCTGTCGGCGATCGGGATGAAAGCCGAACTGGCCGCCCGACTCTCCTCACTCGACCCTGGCCGGGCAGCATCGGAGATCGACCAACTCACCAGCACGGTCGACCGCGCCCTGGTGGAATTGCGCACCCTCACCGACCGCACGCCTACCCTCCGGTTCGACCATGAAGTGCACGCGGCACGCGAGCTTCTCCACGCCGCGGGCATCGACTTCCGAACAGAGACGAGCGACGTCATCGTCAACCCCCGCATCGACGCGATTCTCGCCACCGTGCTGCGCGAATCGGCCACGAACGCGGTCCGCCACGGCACCGGTAGCTGCCTTCTGACCCTCACCGAAGTCGACGGTCACATCAGACTGACGCTCAGCAACGACGTCGCCGACACACCCGCCCATGACACAGGAAACGGCCTGATGAACCTCGCGGCGCGCGTCACCGAAGCCGGTGGGAGATTCGAGGTGCTGCGCGGCAACGTTTTCACCGTCACGGCAGAGTTGCCCTCGGTCAAATCCAGCCTGCCTCCGCCGCGATCCGGATGGCATCGACCCGGTTTCGTGCGTTGAGCTTCGTCACGGACGAGGCGAGATAGTTGCGCACGGTGCCGTAACTGAGATGCAGCGACGTCGCGACTTCGCGTGGCGTCGCACCACCGGCGGTCAGTCGCAGCACATCCGCTTCCCGCTCGGTGAGGAGATTGGGGGCGGTATCGAGCGTCGAATACGCCAACTGCGGGTCGACGACACGACCACCCGCGGCGACCGTGCGGATCGCATCGGCGACATCGCGGGGGTGCGTGTCCTTGAGAATGAACCCGTCGACGTGGGTGCGCGTGCCGCGCGGCGCAGATTCGCGGGGTTGCCGAGTCCGGTGAGGATCAAGGTGCGGCAGGTGGGAAGTTGCCGGTGTACTCGGGCAGCGGCGTCGAGACCGTCGAGGCCGGGCATGTCGATATCCATGACGGCGACGTCTACGGTGTGCGTGACTGCTGCATCGAGGACCTTGTCGCCGCGGGCTACCGCCGCGACAACATCGATGTCGGGTTCGAGGTTCAACAGTGCCGTGAGGGCATCACGCAGGACTCGAACATCCTCGGCGAGTAGCACCCGAATCATGGAGCCTCTTCCCTCTCGGCTGCGCGTGGTGGTGATATGACTATCCCATCACCATCGGATGGGCCCGCACTCGCGGCGCCTCTCCGGGTGGCTCACAGATGTTCACCGAGTGCCTGTAGTCGGGTCTCTTCGATGTCGAGGCGGTGCTGTGCCGCGTTGAGGGTCTTGGAACTGTAGGTTCCTCGACTCCGTGCCTCGAGGAGAGCAGCCCGCTCGGCCGCGATCGTGAGCAGCCTCAGTCGGACGTACTCTTCACGGCGAGTGTCGTGTTCCGGGTCGGGGGTGGTGCCGCGGGCCTCACGCTTTCCGATCAAGCTGTCGCTCCGGACCTGTTCGACCACATCCGGTTCGGCTCCGTCGGCGCCGGCCACGAGTGCCTCCTCGCCCGCATCTGCCAGCTCGGACAGCAGGTCACCGTACTCGGTGCGGAGCCGGTCCGAGTCGTCGCCGGGGATCTTCACCCAGCGGATCACCATCGGCAGGGTGAGTCCTTGGAGGAGCAGCGTGGTCACGGCGACGACGAAAGCGATCAAGATCAGTTCGGCGCGATACGGTGTGTCGCTCGGCAGGGATTGTGCAGCGGCGAGGGTGATGGCCCCGCGCATGCCCGACCATGCGAGCACCACGCCGCTGCGCCAACCGAGAGTTTCGGTGACCAGAAAGTCCATGTCGGCGCTGGCACGGTCGAAGCGGCGTTTGACCAGTGCCCGGCGGCGCGGGTGCAGGCCGGTTTCATCGAGCCGTTCTCGCTGTCGTTCGAGGAGGGGACGGAATTCGGCGGCCTTCCGTTCGTCTCGTTTGAGGAGGGCGACGAGCGGGACGACGAACAGCATGCGTACCGCGATGACGAATGCGGTCGCGGCGAGCCCGATCAGCAATCCCTGGCCGGTGGGCAGGCCGGCATGTTGAACCTCATCGAGGAGGTGCTTGAGACTCAACCCCATGATGAGGAAGACCGCGGACTCGAGGAGGAAGGCGACGGTGTGCCAGTTCGTTTCCTCGGTGATGCGATCCTCGGCGCGCAGATACCGGGGACCGAGATGACCGGTGACCACACCTGCCACGACCACCGCGAGCACCCCGGACGCATCGAAATGCTCGGTCGGGACGAACGCGACGAACGGGATCACGAACGAAACGGCGGTGTTGAGCACAGGGTCCTTGAACCAGGCCCGCACACGGACGTTGACGATACCGACGACGATGCCGATCACGGTTGCGACCACTACCGAGAAGAGGAAGTCGCCGGCGACCTGCCAGAGCGACACGGCGCCTGCCATCGCAGCGATCGCGGACCGCAACAGAACCAGGGCGGAGGCATCGTTGACGAGGCCTTCGCCTTCGAGCACGGTCAGCAGGCGTGACGGCAGACCGAGCTTCCGTCCGACGGCGGTGGCGGCGACCGCGTCGGGTGGGCTGACGATGGCTCCGAGCGCGAAGCATGCAGCCCACCCGAGGTCGGGAATCAGAAGGTGGAACAGCACGCCCGCGCCTGCGGTCGTGACGATCACCAGCAGGACGGCGAGTCCGCTGATGGCCTTGAAGTTTCGGCGGAAGTCCTGCGCGGGCATGGTGACCGCCGCCGAGTACAGCAGTGGAGGCAGGATCCCGGCCAAGATCAGTTCGGGTTCGATGTCGACGTCGGGTACACCCGGCACGAAGCTCAATATCGTTCCGAAGACCACCAGCATCAGGGGAGCGGCCAACCCGAGTCGTTTCGAGAAGGCCGCGACCGAGACGATGCTGGCGACACCGATGATCGCGATCAAGGTCAAGTCCATCCGACTATTTTCCTACGGCCACGATCAGGTGTCGTCACGGCCCTGACTCAGAGGGCACGCAGGGGAGTGGTGGTACGGACTCGGACGGCATGCGGGGCGGAGGATGCGGCCCTTGTTCTCACCTGTCGGGTCGGGTGGGACACGGCCGAAATCGGGCGCGGTATATGACGGGTCGCTGTCGGCGAGCCGGACACGGTGCATCGTCGTCGTCGTGTGCAATGCCGCCGGCCCGGAGGCCAGATCATTCCGGATATCTTGTCGCACAGTCTATTTGATGGATAATGGTGATTATCCATCAAGATCAACTCGAGTGGGGTATGGGCGGCGCAGTGGGGGCGGGCCCACCGATTCTGCACACCGCGACGCTCGACGACACACACAATCGCCGCATCGGCACGCGCAACGACCGAGAAGTCGGCGTGTGACGCCGTGCAACCGGCGCACACGCCGACAGGCCACGCGTCGGATACCACCCGGACGGCACCGGGTCGACGTGGAGCGCGGAGTGCATGAGGCCATTGGGAGTCCATGACGGCCGGAGTCATGAAGGCGGGTTCGGCGGCCGACCCTCACCGAAGGGGCCGGGATGCCATCTCGGGGCGGCATCCCATCCGCGGCCCCAACCTATCCTGAGCAGCGATCGGGTAGGCCCAGATTCCGACTACTTGACATAATGTAGATTATCGGCACTTTCGCCATGCCGGTTCACCTGGGGTTTTGCGGGCGTTCGGCGGCCACGCCGCGCATCGACTTCAACGCACATCATGTCGGTTCACTACGTCGGCGACATCACCGCCGACGGCGTCGATATCCGTCACGCGCTCATCATGCGATTCGCCGACATCGCACCGGAACGGGTTCTGGCGGGCCGGGCCGGTCGCCGGCGGCGCCGGACATCCGACTTGCCGTCCCGCCGACCGCCCGCATCCGCTTTGGTTTGATCAACCTTGATCGATATCCCACCCCCCTCATGCACGGCCAATCCCGTTAAAACGTCACTGTGACGTTTCGTCAACCGTGTACTCCGCTCGGCCATCCTGGCCATCACGACCAACCCGCCGCCGTCGGTGACCTGACGGTCGGCGGCGCGCACCTCCGGTGAGCGCATCTGCTCAGCGACCTCCGCCGTCGCTGTTTCTGCGCTGAGCGGGCTCGGCGCTCGCTCCCCCGGCAACCCGCCGCGCACCCTAGAAACGTCACAGTGACGTAATTCGACTCAGGCCCGTGCCTCCAGGACCAAGTTGAACGGCGTTTCCGTCGCGCGCCGGAAGCGGCCGAATCCGGCTTCGGCCGCGACGGCAGCGAGTCGCGCCTCGCCGGCCTGAGCACCGAGACCGAGCGCAACAGGTTGAGCGAGCGACGACGGCGTGCACAGTACCGTCGAGGCCGCGTAGTACATCCGCCCGACCGGATTGAGATTCTCGGCGAGATCGTCGTGCGCATACGGCTCGACGAGCATCACGGAACCGTCGCCCGAGAGTGTGTTGCGCGCATGCGTCAGCGCACCGACCGGGTCGCCCATGTCGTGCAGACAGTCGAAGTAGCACACCAGGGCGTAATCACGACCCGGATAATCCGCTGCCGAAGCGACAGCGAAATCCACGTTCTCGACGCCCTGCTCGGCAGCCAGTTCCCTTGCGCGAGTGATCGATTCGTCGTGATAGTCGAACCCGTGCACCATCGAGTTCGGAAAGGCCTGAGCGATGAGCGTCGTGGATACACCGTGACCGCATCCGATGTCGGCCACCTCGGCGCCCGCTGTGAGCTTGTCGACGACGCCATCGAGTGCGGGTAGCCACGCGTCGACCAGATTCGCGCGGTAGCCCGGCCGGAAGAATTGTTCGGTTCCGGTGAACAACTCGGTGTCGTGTTCGTGCCAGCCGAATCCTTCGCCCTGACGAATTCGTTCGGTGATCTTCTCCCTGTCCTTGAAGACTGCACTGATGAGGTGGTAGCCACCTGCCAGATAGACCGGGCTGTCGATGCGGGCGAATGCCATCGCCTGCTCCGGTCCAAGCGTGAAGGTGTCGGTGCTCGCATCGTGCATGAGATACCCACTTGCGGCCTGCGCCGACAACCATTCCCGCGCATAGCGTTCACGCACGCCGGTGCGTTCTGCCAGCACATCGGAAGTTGTCGGACCGTTGCCGTCGAGTGCTTCCCAGAACCCCAGGTCGAGGCCGATCATGACCAGTGCACTGTTCAGTGCGGCGCCCATGTCGGTGACCAGTTGCCCAAGGGTCTGTTCGAGCTTGCCTTGATCGATTTCCTCCATGTCGGGTGTGGTCATCGCACACCTCCTCGAAATAGTGATGTGCATCACAGTCTAGGCGTTCGGAAGCCCCGTGCGATCGACCACGCGGATGCACTCGTGCACTCTCGGACGCGGCATCGCTACCCTCGAGTTCGTGCACCGCGACGACACCCCCGCCGACGACCTACTCGTGGCCGACCTGCGCGACCGACTCGATCGCGCATCCGTGAACAGCCCTCTCCTCGGCACCGTCGAACTGGCCCTCATCGGCCAGTCCGGTCCGCTCGCCGACACCATCGGCAGTATCCTGCGCAAAGGTTGAGGTCACTGCCCCCGCAACTGAGCTGCGAGGTAGCGCTCGGTGCCCCGTCTCCGATGGTGAGGCTCGACCGGGAGGCAGCATTCGTCCGTTACACTCCGCTACAATTGGTAGCAGACTGCAACACGAGGAGGTCGTGATGGCTCCGTCCACCGACAAGGTCACCCGATTCGACGCCGAACTCGTCGACAGCGCCATCGCCGAGGGCGGCCGACAGAACCGCACCGGCCGTCAGCAACTCGAATACTGGGCGCGGATCGGGCGTGCCATGACCGCACACGAGAGCGCGTCGCTGCGCCGTGTGCATGACGCGTTGTCCGGGTCGCGCCCGGTCTCCGATCTCACCGATGCCGAGGGGCGCCTGTTCAACGCGGAGACCGACGCTCGGCTCGCTGACCATCTGGCGGATATCGACTATGTCGGTGTGCTCGCCGGGCGCGGTGTCACGTCGGTTGTGCTCGACGACGAGGGCCGTCTGGTCGAGCGGCATCCGGATGGAACGACGCGCGTGCTCGACGACGCATGAGGCGTCTGGATCTGGTGGTCGGCCCGAACGGTGCCGGCAAGTCGACGTTCGTGGAGTTGTCGCTCGCTCCCCTGCTGCCGCTCAGCGTGTTCGTCAATGCGGATGTGATCGCGCGGCAACGGTGGCCGGATCGGGCCGAGGAGATGTCGTATGAGGCGGCGCAGGTCGCGGCGACGGTGCGGGACCGGTTCATCGCCGAGGGGCGCTCGTTCATCGCGGAGACGGTGTTCTCGCACGAGTCGAAGCTCGAACTGATCGATCGGGCGCAGCGCGCCGGATTCGTGGTGGTGTTGCACGTGATGGTGGTGCCCGAGGCCATGTCGGTCGCGCGTGTGGCGCACCGGGTGTCGGCGGGTGGGCATTCGGTGCCGGACGACAAGATCCGGGCGCGGTATCGACGATTGTGGCCGTTGGTGGTCGAGGCGATCCGTCGTGCGGATCAGGCGACGGTGTACGACACAGCTTCGGGGACTCCGGGGCCGGTGGCGCGGTTCGCTGCGGGTGCGCCGGTCGGGGCGGTGCGGTGGCCGGTGTGGGCACCGGCGGCGCTCGCCGAACTGGGATGACACGGGCCGGTGACGCCAGCGCCACCGGCCCGATCCATGGTCTACTCCCCTGGTTCACCAATACTGAACGGCAGCACCAGCCGCGACGGATGCGCGGCGTCGCGGTAGATCTTGTGGGTCACCGGACGGCCGACCGGGACGTGGAAGGCGTCCGGCGGCAGCAGCGCGTTGTGGTCGTCGAACAGCGGTTCGTCGCAGGACAATTCGGCGACGATCTTGTGTCCGGGCAGGATCGTGGCGGCGAACGGGTAGACCCGCAGCACGTATTCCTCGATGACACCGGGTTCGACCGGCACCTTGCGGGTCAGCGGGTGGACGGGGCTGCCCGATCTCGAACGTTCGAGATCGAGTTCACGCATCGACGCTTTCAGGTAGGCGGTGGTCAGGAGCTGGCGAGTACCGCCGGGACGCTCGTCCCACAGTCGCATGATCCAGTTGGTGTCGTCCTGGTCGATCGCGGCGAACAGGTGGAACGCCCCGGTACCCATGAGCTCGGTCGGCTCCTCGAACACCGAAGTCGACCAGCGGAGGATTTCGACCTTGTCGGTCACCGTCAGCGGCGCCTGGAAGAAACCGTCGGGGGCGGCGTGTTCGACGCCCATGGCTTCGGGCTCGAAGGACAGCTTGCCTCGCGGCCGCAGGAACAGCTCTCGATGTTCCACCGGCTTCGGCGGGAAGGAGTCGCCTTCGGCGTACTCGCGGGTGCCTTCGACGAAGACGGAGACGGCGGGTTCGGTGTCGATGCCGTTGTCGATGCCTTTGAGCCACCTGTCGTACCAGCGGAACATCTTGTCGTGTTCCTCGATGAAGGGGCGCGACTGCATGGGCGGGTAGGGTCCGATGGTGAGCTTCTTGTTCGCCGCGGGTATGCGGTCGAAGCATTCGATGGTGCCGTCCATCGTCCATCCGCGGCCCTGGTCGATCTGCAGCCAGACGGGGATGTCGATGTTCTCGGCGAGGTTGACCGGGTTGCGTTCCTCGTACCAGTCGCCGTCGACGTCGTTCATGACGATGTCGAACCAGGCCTCGTGGTTCGTCGGGTAGTGCAGGGTGTGGACGAGGTTCGGCCAGGCCTGGACGTCCGGGTCCTGCAGTCGTTCCGCGACGAGCCTCTCGATCTCCTCGGCCGAGTGGGTTTCGAGCATGCGGGATTTGACGCGGTCGGTGAACGCCCAACCGGAGTCGCCGCCGCGGCCTTCGCGGGCGGCGCGGGGCATGAGCCACATGATGCCGCCGTGGTAGGTGGTCTCGTAGAAGTCGTAGTGGCCGCCGGAGACGAAGATGGCCTTGAGTGACGGCGGGCGTTCCGCGGCGGCGAGGACCTGCATCGACCCGAAGTAGGAGATGCCGATCATGCCGACGTTGCCGTCGCACCAGGGCTGTGCCGAGACCCATTCGATGAAGTCGTAGGCGTCCTGTCCGAGGGGTACTCCCCCGGCGTTGTAGTTGCCGATGTGCTCGCCTTCGGATCCTCCGGAGCCGCGCAGGTCGCCGATGACGTGGACGTAGTCGTTCGCGACGACGCGCGCGATGTCGCCGGCCTCGATGCAGCCGTCCCACATCGGCGACGGGCGACGCTGCGGGGGCATAGTGAGCGCGAGTGCCTGCAGTTCCTTGCCGTAGGGGCTCAACGCGACGAGAGCCGGGCGCGGCTTGACCGTGTCGGGTTCATCGACGGCGCGGTAGGCATCGGCGACCAGGGCGATGCCGTCGCGCATCGGGATCCGCAGGTTCTTGGTGACGGCGATCTGTTGTTCGCCGGCCTGGATGGTCTGCCAGGTGCTCTCTGTCATCGCTGCTCCTCGGGCTGGTACTGGCTGTCTCGGTACTCGAGGGAGTAGCCGTGCATCGAGGTGAAGAACGGCGACGGTTCGAGGGTCGGATCGTTCGTGTAGCCGACCGCGTCGGCGACCGGTGTGAACGGCGAATAGGGGGAATCGGTGTCGTGAAGACCGGCACACAGGCAGTGGTGGGCGGCCGTGCCCACGCGGCCTTCGATGTCGAGGCTTTCGCGGAGGGCTTCGGCGGCCTGGTCGGCGTCGAGTCGGACACCGTACGGGGTGCCGTCGGTCCGTTGGTAGGGATGGCCCAGGTAGAGGTGGCGTGGCCGGATCTCGTCGCGGAGGTACGCGAGGCTGCGCCGGTAGGCTGCCGGGTCCGTGAATCCGGGGAACCCGTTCGCGGCGCCGTGGACCTGCACGGCGTCACCGACGAAGGCGTCGTTCTGCCCGTCGAGGACGTAGGCGACCGAGCCGGGTGTGTGTCCGGGGATCGCATGGACGGAGACGGTCACCTCACGTCCGTCGACCGAGCCGAGGCGGAGCTGCTCGCCGCCGTGGACCACCATGGTGGGCTCCATCTCGCCGGAGATCACCGCGTTGCCCGCGGCGGCGACCTTCGCGACGCCTTCGGGGTCGTGCAGATATCTGCCGCGGCCGGCGAGGTATTCGTCGATGTGGGTCTGGCGTGAGCGCAGAAACGGTGCGTCGGCGGCACCGATGACGACCTGGGCTCGGCGGCCGGTCATCTCCCACAGGGCGTGTGCGCCACCCATGTGGTCGATGTGGCCGTGTGTGAGCAGGATCCACTTCACGTCTTCGATGCGTCGGCCGAGCTTCTCGAGTGCCGGTTTCATTCCGTCGGCTGGGGAGGACGCGATGCCGGTGTCGACGATCGCCATCTCGGGGGCGTCGATGAGGAAGGTGTAGAGGTGGAACCGGCCCCAGGGCGACTGCAACGGGTGGACGGGTACGGCCGGACCGTTCATTTCCCGCCTCCCTGTACGAACGCTGCGGTCTCCTCGAAGGCTGTGTGGTAGTCCGGGATCCAACCGAAGTGCTGGACGAAGCCGTGGCCTGCGCCTGCGTAGCGGGTGACGGTGGCGTCGACGCCCGCCTCGCGGAGGCGTAGGCCGTACAGTTCGCCCTCGTCGCGCAGCGGGTCGTGTTCGGCGGTCAGGATCAGTGCCGGTGGCAGGCCGGTGAGGTCCCCTCGCTTGATCGGTGAGACGCGGGGGTCGGCCGGGTCGGCACCGCTGTCGAAGTAGAAGGCGTTGAACGGTGCGAGCCCGGCGGTTTCCATGCCGTATCCGACGGCGTTCTCCTTCAGTGACGGGTAGCGGTCCTCGTCGAAGTCCAGGTCGAGCGAGGGGTAGTAGAGGACCTGGTGGGTGATGTGGTCGAAGCCGTCGTCGTGTGCCTGCGCCGCGACGGCAGCGACGAAGGTGCCGCCGGAGCTGTCGCCGGCGATCGCGAGCGTCTTCTCGTCCCAGGCAAGTTCGTCGCCGTGCTCGGCGACCCATCGGACCGCCGCGTAACAGTCGTCGAGTCCGGCCGGGAAGGCATTCTCCGGGGCGAGCCGGTAGCCGACGGCGATGACCTTCAGGCCGGTCTCGTGGGCCAGGGACCGCGCCACGTGGTCGTGGGTGTCGAGGCTGCCGAGGAAGAAGGCGCCGCCGTGGAAGTAGACGAGCACGCCGTAGGTGTCGGCTTCGGTCGGCGTGTAGATCCGTACAGGAACGCTTCCTGACGGGGTGTGGGCGACAGAATCCTCGACCGCGTGCAGCGGGAGGCGTTCGGCGAGGGTGGCCACCTGGGCTTCGTCGCCGGCGCGCATCGCGACCGGGTCGAGGGGCCCCTCCGGGTGGGGCAGGTTCGCGACGATCTCGGCGATCTTCGGGTGCAGTGCCATGGCTCAGGCCTCGATCGTCGATGCGATCTCGCCGGGCTTCTGGCCCGGGAAGACGGTGTTGACCTCGTCTTCGGACCAGCCCAGCCGGGAGAGCCGCTGCAGTTCGTCGGTGATGGGCTTGCGCTTGGCCTGGTAGGCGGCGAGCGCAGCGGGGACGGTGGCGGCGGCGGCGAGGGCATCGGCGAGCGCGCCGGAGTCCAGGATCGCCGAGTTGGCGCCCTGCCCCTGGTGGTGGCACATCGCGTGAGCGGCATCGCCGACGAGGACGACGGCGTCGGAGTGCCAGCGCTCGATGGGGTCGATGTCGTAGACGGCGCGGATGTTGACCTGGTCCCAGTCGAGGTCGCGGGCGATCGCGACGAGTCGCTCGTCGAAGCCGTCGAGCGTGGCGAGCAGGTCGTCACGGGTCATCCGCGGCGCCGGGGTGGGGTCGGCGTCGAGTGCGGTGACGTCGTAGGAGACCTGGCCGCGATGCTGCAGCGGAAGCACGTACACCTTGGTGCCGTGACCGAGGTACATGCGCAGCTTGCTGTCCAGCGGTATTCCGTGTGTCTTGTCGTTGTCGACGATGACGCGGTATGCGTGTTCACCGGCGAACACGGGTTCTGCGGTGCTGAACAGTTCGGTGCGCACGCGGGAGCGGATGCCGTCGGCGCCGATGACGAGGTCGGCGGTGACCGTCTCGCCGTTGGTGAAGGTGAGGGTGGCATGGGTGCCGTTGTCGACGACGGTTTCGAGGCGGTGGCCGAGCTTGACCACACCGTGGGGCAGGACTCCAGTGAGGACGTCGATGAAGTCGGCGCGGTGCACGAACCGGGTGGTGGTGCTGTATTCGTCGGTTTCGGGCCACGTCTCGTCGGCGATGAGGTTGCCGGTGGCGGTGAGAATCTCGAAGGACTCGCTGGGTGAGGTCACCTTCTCGACGTCGCCGAGGATGCCGAGCTTGCGGAACTGGGCGAGCGACGAGGGTCGCAGGCCGATGCCGGCACCGACCTCGCCGACGGCGGAGGCCTGCTCGTAGACGGTGACATTCGCGCCGAGGTTGATCAGGGCCCTGGCGGTGGCGGCACCGGCGTAGCCCGCTCCGACGACGGCGATGTTGAGGTTCTGGACGTCCATGGGGTGCTCTTTCTCAGCTCGTGGTCGCGAAGGTCTTGACGGAGAGGAAGTCCGCGGGGAGTTCGACGAAGATCCGGTGGATCGTGGCCTCGTCGAGATCGGCCTCGCGCAGGGCGGGGATGAGGGTGTCGAAGAGGTAGTTGACGGTGTGGCCCTTCACCCCCGGCCAGCCCAGTGGGCTGCAGTTGGCGTCGGCCGAGGCGAGTACCTGGTCGACCAGGCCGTCGCGCAGGTAGCCGAGGAAGTGGTCGAGGCGTTCTCGGCGTGGACGGCCCCAGAACGGGGGGTCGGGCAGTTCGAGGTCGTAGCCGAAGGTGTCGAAGCCGATGCGTCCGCCCTGCTCGGCGATCCAGCGGTCGCGGACCTTACCCTGGCTGACGCCGTCGTCGGCGTGGCCGAACAGGACCCGGTCGAGCGGGAGCCCCTCTTCTCGGAAGATGTCGATGGCCGGTTCGACGTCGACGGCGAGGTGCGTGAAGATCGGTACGCCGGTGGCCAGCGCGGCGCGGGCGGCGGCCCGGTAGATGCGCAGGTCGAGGTCTTTCATCCTGAAGCCGCGGCTCACGCCGACCTTGATGATGCCGGCCTTGCCGCCGGTGTTGCCGATGCCGACGGTGATCTCGTGGATGAACTGGTCGGTGAGGTAGTCGACGCCGGCTCGTTCGAAGAACGGCAGGGCGGTGTCGCCGCCGACGAATCCGGTGGAGGCGACGATGTGGACGCCGGTCTTCTCCGAGAGCGATTGGTAGTAGTTCACGTCGCGGCCGTTGCAGATGCCGGTGGCGTCGACGTAGGTGGCTGCGCCGTACGACAGCGAGTTCTCGTGGAACGTCCGCAGCTTGGGAACGGTCTCCTCGTAGCGTTGCTCCGGGGTCTTCCACCACTGCGTGTCGAGTTCGGAGCCGGGCATGCCGTAGCCGATGTGTTCGTGGACGGCGACGAAGCCGAGTTCGGCGGCCGGCACGGCGCCGAGGACGGTGTTGACGTGGGACATGGGGTTCACCTCAGTGTTCGAGAGAGTCGGGTCCGCGGGGTGCTCAGCGCACCGCGAGCAGCGCCGCCGGGTTGGTGACGACGATCTGCCGGACGGTGTCGTCGTCGACCCCCGCGGCCGTCAGCGCCGGCACGAAGCTGCTCAGAACATGAGCGAAGGCGACATCGGTGGCGGGGTGTCCGAAGGCGGCGCCGGTGGCGCTGCTCGAGAGGAGGACCTTGTCGGCGTGGCCGGTTGTCGCGAGCTCGGCGACGAGCGCGACACGCTCTGCGTCGGTCAGGTATTCGGCGTCGCCGAGGTTGCCCTCGTGGTGGCCTTCGGTGCCGATGTGGTCGATCGCGATGTATGCGCCGCGCTCGGCGAGTTTCTGCGCGAGTCCGTCGGTGCCGGTGCGGTCGACGCCGCCGACCACGATGCGGTCGGCGGCCAGGCCTTCGGCCAGGACGACCTCGAGTTCGCCGAGCGCATCGGAGCCGAAGAGGAACGAGACCGCGACACCGGTCTGCTGCGCGGCGCGGGCGGCGCCGCGCAGGAGTTCGGTGTCGGTGGCGGTCGCGCCGTCGCGGGTCACTGCGGTCGCGATGAGACCGGCGGCGCCGCGGCGTTCGAGGCGTGGCACGACCATGCCTTCGCTGACCTCGGCGGCGAAGAGTGCGGCCCACTTCTCCGCCGGCCACGGGGTCGGTGGGTTGGTCTGCGGGGTGAGGAAGTAGCCACCGAGCATGGACTCGGGGCCCTGGCCCGTGGACGCGACGATGTGGACGCCGGTAGTGCGGGAGAGCGCTTCGAGCAGGCGGAGGTCGCGGCCGTGGAATTGGCCGGTTGCGTCGACGAGGGTGCCGCCGCCCGCCGCCTTGAATGCGTTCAGTTTCACTTCGAGCGTGTCGAAGATCTCGGCTCGGTCGAGGGTGATGTCGAACGCGTACTGGGCGCCGGGCAGGACCGACAGGATCGCTTCGTGGATCGCGGTGGCGCCGAGCTGATCGGCGGGTACGGGACCGAGGACCGTGTGGACGGTGGCGGTGGGGGTGTCGATGGGGGTGGGGGCGCCACTCATCGGCATTTCCTTTCGATCGACGGCATGCCGGTTCGGCGTGGTAGCAGTCACAGTAACCATTAGGATTACATGACGTCAAGTGAGTTTTCGTAGTGAACTTTCACTTTACGTTTGGATATGTAACTGGCCTCGACGCTTGTTCTCGGTGGGTGCGCGCCATTCCGGGCCGCTAAGATCAGGGCCCATGTCCCTCCGTGCCGCCCAGAAGCAGATGACCTACGAACTGTTCCTCACGACGGCGCTCGATCTGTTCGGGTCGAAGGGCTACGCGGCGACCACGATCGACGACATCGCCACCGCTGCCGGATCGACACGCACTACCTTCTACCTGCACTTTTCATCCAAGTCTGAAGTGATCAGTGCGCTCTTGACGAAGGCCGACGCGATCTTGACCGCGCCCGACGACCCCCCCTTGACCGAGGTCGTCGCCTCCGGTTCACGCCCGGATATCCGGACCTATCTCGATCGCAAGTTCACCCAGTGGGACGAGATCAAGCCCTATCTCACGGCGTCGTATCAGGCCGCCCACGAACCGGATGTCGCTGCGAGAACCGAACAGTGGTTCGAGGATGCGGTCGGTGAGATGACCGAAGGATTGAACCGAACGAACCGTTTCGCGGAGGATCGTCGCCGGATCCGCTGTGTGCTGGCATTCGGCCAGCTCGAACATCTGTCCCGCCGCTACTTCTCCGTCGGCTGGAACACCCCCCGCGAGATCTGCCTCGACGAACTGACCGACTCCTGGTGTCATCTGCTCGCCTCGGGCGCCTGACGGTCAGCCGCCCGACCCGAATGCGGACGCCTCGACGAGGATCGTGCGCAACCAGTCGATGAACTCCATGTCCGCCAGATGCGGGTTCCACACCATGTCCACGCCCAACGGCGACACCGGCAGGGGAAACTCCTCGACCCGCAGGGCGATCCGCTCCCCCATCGCGGCGGCGACCCGGAAGGTGTGCACCGCGACGCCCCCGGCGGTCGCCACCAGGTGCGGCACGAGAAGGAAGTCGGAGATCAACCGTCCGATGCGGTACTGCACACCCTGCGCGTCCAACGTGGCGTACGGGGGCACCCGATGTTGCGAGTCGTACGCGACATGCGGCAGCGAAGTGAGCAGATCCAGCGCGGAGGCGTCGGGATCGGTGTCGGGGTGGGCGATGACCACCCACCGGTTCTCGTGGAGCCGCTCTCGGGGGTAGGGCGAGGTGAAGGCCTCGGACAGCAGGACGACGTCCACGCCGTCGTCGGTGAAGTCGCCGGCCTGCGGCTCGACGAAGTTGCGGATCCGCAGTGTCGCATGCGGGGCGCGCTCGGCGATCAGCCGCGCCAACGCGGGGCCGAGCACGAACGCGGTGCTGCTGGTCATCGCCACCGTGATGGTGCGGCCGTCACGTGCGGGATCGAAGCCGGGGAAATTCACCACTCTCGCGGTGTGCCGCAGTACCTCCCGCAGCGGAGCGATCAGTTCCAGCGCGCGGGGGGTGAGCGCGAGGCCGCTCCCCTGCCGGGTCACCAGATCGTCTCCGATCAGGCGCCGCATCCGGCTCAGTGCGTGACTCATCGCGGGTTGGGTCATACCCACCCGGGCGGCCGCGCGGGTGACCGACCCTTCCTCGAGCAACGCCAGCAGCGGAACCAGCAGATTGAGGTTGACCGCGGCAAGGCGCGCGAGGTCGGGGTCGGCGCGGTGATCCGTAGGTGGAGTCATCCACGCGGACTCTACGCGGCGGTATTCCCGGGGGCGGCCACCTGTCCGGTCGCCGCGGCACGCCGAAGTTTCGGAATGGAGATGCGGTGATCGACGGCGACCGCGACCCCGTGCCCGTCGGGGTGGCGCCAGTGCATCAGTGCCGATCCGTGCGGATCGTCACCGACCAGGAAGTCGGGGGCACCGGTGACCGGCAGGTGCCCGACCGCCTTGAGGTGGAGCCCGAACTGCTCGGTCCAGAAGTACGGTGCAGCGTCGAATTCGGGTGCGGAGTCGCCGGTGAGCAATGCGACCGCAGCGACCTTGGCCTGGTCGACAGCGCTGCTCCACAGAGGGATCCGGCGGATACTCCCGCGGGTCGGGAGGGCTGCGACGTCCCCGGCCGCGACGATCCCCGGCGCGACCCGGCCCCGCGAGTCCGCGACCAGGCGGCCGTCGGTGAGCAGGCCCGAGCCGGTGAGCCACTCGAGGTTGGGCACATCGCCGATCGCCGCGACGACGAGGTCGGCGTCGATGCGGGTCCCGTCGCCGCAGGTGACACCGGTGGCGTCGATCCCGGTCGCAGTGCCGTGGACGATCGTGGTACCCGTGGCGAGGGTCGCGGTGGTGAACACCCTCGACAGGTACGGGCCGAGTTGGGGGCGCATCGGGGCGGTGTCGGCGACGAGGGTGACGGTGCATCCGGCCTGCATCGCGGCTGAGGCGACCTCCATGCCCAGCGGGCCGGCACCGACGACGACCACCGACGGGCGAGAGGCGAGTCGCTCGCGCAGCAGCAGCGCGTCGTCGAGCGTGCGCAAGGTCAGCGCGCCGCCGTCCGGCCGGCGGGCGCGGGCACCGCTGGCGATGACGAACCCGTCGTAGGGCAGTTCGGTGCCGTCGCCGAGACGGACCCGGCGGGCGGCGACGTCGAGGCCGACGGCGCGCACTCCGAGCAGTTCGGTGGCCCCGTGTGTGGGGGCCGCGAGTGCGTGCGAGCCACCGTCGACGAGCAGCGCCTTCGACAGCGCGGGCCGCGAGTATGCGCCGTGTCTCTCGTCGCCGACGATGGTCAGTTCTCCGTCGAACCCGGTGGTGCGCAAGCGGTCGCAGACGGTCTGTCCGGCGATGCCGTTACCGACCACCACGATGCGGTGCATGTCGCGCCGCATCGACGCGCCTCTGCTCATGACGACAGTGCCAGGGCTGCGACAGGGCACACGCGTACGGCGGCGCCGGCGGCGGCCGCGCGGGGATCGTCGGCGGGGAGTTCGGCGATGTCGAGGACGAGTTCACCGTCGTCGTCGAGGTGCATCAACTGAGGTGCGGCCTCTTCGCACAGTCCGTGGCCTTCACAGCGGGGACGGTCGAGTGTGATCTTCATGCCGGGAGGACCTCCAGGATCTCGAGTCGGTCGATCGAACGGGTGGTGTTGCTGGGTGTGCGGATCGGGTCGTCGGCGACCAGGTGGGACGCGTGGGTGGCCAGGGCGGCGATGACGGCGTGGCCTTCGAGGCGGGCCAGTCCCTGCCCCGCGCATCCGTGCGGGCCGTACCCGAAGGACAGGTGATCGACCGGGTTGCGTTCGATGCGGAAGGTGTCCGGGTCGTCGAAGTGGCGCGGATCGCGGTTGCCGGCACCCAACAGGATCGCTGCCTGTGCCCCGGCGGGGATCACGGTGCCGTCGATGTCCACGTCGCGGGTGACGGCGCGACCCCAGGCGTGGAGCGGAACCCAGTAGCGCAGGACCTCATTGAACGCGGCAGGCACCAGCGTGGGGTCGGCGCGGACGAGGTCGAACTGGTCGGGGTGCGCCGCGAACAGCGCGACGATGTTGCCGATCGACGCGATCGTGGTGTCCACTCCTGCGCCGAGGTACTGGTGGATGATGTGGCCGGCGGCGCCCGGCGGGACGGCGCCGCGTGCCTCGGCGTCGAAGAGTGCGCGGCCGACCGATCCGGGGGTCAGATCGTCGGCCGTGACCTGGGAGCACCATGCGTAGAGTTCCCCTGCGATGGGAAAGTCCTCGACGGTGCGCTGGTTCATCGGGCCGAGGACCTCCATGGCGGCCTGGCCCCAGCGGAGCATGTTCTCGCGGACGGTGCCGGTGAATCCGATCAGGTCGGCGACGATCTCGAGGGGGAAGGCGCGGGCGAGCGCGTCGACGGCCTCGAAGGATCCTTTCTCCACCAGGTCGGCGACGAGTACGTCGGCCTTGGCCACGATGGAGCCTTTCAGTCCACGCAGGGCGCGGGGGGACAGGTTCTCGGTGAGGGTGGCGCGGAGCTCGGTGTGCACGGGCGGGTCCGAGGCGAGGGAGGTGCCCTGCAGTGCGTCGTTCGCCATGGGGTTGAAGCCGACGGTGCGGGAGGAGAAGGTGTCGGTGTCGGCGAGGGCGGCGCGGATGACGTCGTAGCGGGTCAGGGCGTAGACGTTGTTGGTGGGCAGGTATACGACCGGGCCGAGGTCGCGTAGTGCCGCGAACGTCGGGTAGGGGTCGGGCAGGATGTCGTCGGCGAAGAGGTCGAGGTCCGACATCACGGGAGGGCTGCTGGGCATGCCGTCCATTGAAGGGAGTCCCACGTCATAAATCCAACGCATATTCGGTATGTATGAGTATGCGTTGGATTCATGACCTGGGTCATGTCACACCCACTGCACGAGTTGCCACACGATGCCGTTGGGGTCGGAGAACTGGCAGTAGCGCTCCCCCCACGGCTCGGTTTCCGGCGCGGTGATCACCGTGGCGCCCGCGGCGGCGATGCGGGCGTATTCGGCGTCGAGGTCGTCGACGACGAAGGCGATCAACATGCCTTGACCGGCGGGGCCTGCGATGGAGGCGGGTTTGAAGGTGCTCAACCCGGTGCGCAGGAAGACGATGTTCAGTCCTGCGCCGGGGTGCGCGAGGGAGATGAAGCCGTCGTCGGACATGGCTTCGGTGAACCCGAAGTGCGCCTTCGCGAAATCGGCGGAGGCGGTGGTGTCGGCGACGTTGAGGGACAGGGCGGTACCGGTGATGTGGATGGTGACCTCCGGGGAGTAGATAAACCTTATGCAGTGTATACATTATTCAGTGTATAGATTTATTGCGGAGGATGCACCCCGACTCCCAGGAGAGACCCGATGGCCCGCGACCTGATCGACCTGTTGTGGCGTGATCACCCCGATGCGCCGCGTGGCGGCACCCGTGGACCACAAGCGAAAGTCACTACTACACAGGCAGTTTCGGCCGCCATCACCCTCGCCGACACCGAAGGTCTCGCCGCCGTGACGGTGCGGCGACTCGCCGCCGACCTCGGCATCTCCGGGATGGCCCTGTACACCCACGTCGGCTCCCGCGACGACCTACTGGTACTCATGGCCGACACTGCCCGCGCGGGCCTGCCGCGGAGCCCGTACGCGAGCGAACACTGGCGCGCACGTGTCCGACAGGTCGCCGAAGCCGACCTTGCGCTGTACACCGCACACTGGTGGCTGCTCGATGTCACCGACCAGCGCACCGCCCTGGGGCCCGGAACGATCGCGACCTACGACCACGACCTGCATGCCTTCGACGACACCGCGCTGACCGACATCGACCGCGACGCGGCGCTGACCTTCGTCGCCGACTTCACCCGTGCGTCGGCGCAGGCGCGCCGCCCCGATCCCGGCGCGGCCGACATGGCCGAGGTCTGGTCCTCCTGGCACCGGCGTCTCGCCGCGTATATCGGCGACGACTTCCCGCTCGGCCGGCGGGTGGGCGCCGCCGCCGGGGAGTCGATGAACACCTCCTACAGCCCGCAGGCCGCGTGGGCGTTCGGGCTCGAGCGGGTCCTCGATGCGTTGGGGTCGCTCATCGACCACACCTAGCTCCGACGCCCGCCCCGCTCAGCGCGACACCTCCGTACCGATCCCCCACCGTCCGTGCCCACGTCGCACACTCACATCGCTGTCCCCGAGACGCGCGATGAGCACCGCGGCGATGTCCTGCGCCGCAGGCGGAGCCACCATCTCGTGGTGCTCACAGTCGATCCGGAACTGATGGATCTCGCCGTCGACGACGTCGTGCCACGCGGCGACCGCGGGCACCGACCCGGCGGAGCGGGTGGCGGTGAAGAACAACACGTCACCGTGGAAGGTCACCGGTGAATGCCGCCGCGCCGCGCGGGCCGCGGCCGCCGACCCGGCGTGCAACCGTTCGAGGTGCTGCGCGGTGAGCCCCGACAACTCCCCGAAAGTGACCTCGAGGAGTTCGAGCGCGTCGTCGTAGCTGGGGTCGGGGCCCCCGTTGACGGCGACACCGAGATCGCGGAGCATGTCCTTGACCGCCGGGGCGGCACCGCCGGGCACGTTGAGGTGCGCATCGAGCAACGCGAGGGTGTCGACGACCTCCCCGTCGCGTTGCAGTTCGACGGCGACCGCGTGGGCGACGATCCCGCCCAGCGACCAGCCCAGCAGATGGTACGGACCGTGTGGCTGCACCCGGCGGATCTCCTCGGCGTAACGCACCGCCAGCGACCGGATGCTGTCGACGGTGCCGGAACCACTCAAAGTGGGCAGCTGCAGCCCGTACACGGCGCGCTCCCCGTCGAGATGCTGGGTGAGCCCGGCGTACCCCCAGGCCAGACCCGCCGCGGGATGCACACAGAACAACGCCGGTGTGGTGCCTTCCCGGAGTGGCACGAGCACCCGCAGGGCGTCGTCGACGGTGCCGCTGTCCGCGTCCCCACTCAGATGTTGCGCCAGGTCGGCGACCGTGGGATGGGTGAACAACGCCGGCAATCCGATCCTCCGGTTGAGGCGTTGCGACAGATCCGGGACGAGGCGGGTCGCGAGCAGCGACGTACCACCGAGTTCGAAGAAGTTGCTGTCCGCGGAGACCGCCGTCAGACCCAGATGGGTGGCGAACACGTCCGCGACGAGACGTTCGAGGTCGGTGTCGGGGGCGCGGCCCTCCGCGGTGCGGGCCGTGAAATCCGGTGCGGGCAGCGCGCGCCGATCCAGTTTCCCGGCCGGGGTCAGCGGGATGGCGTCGAGGACGACGATCGCCGTCGGCACCATGTGCCCGGGCAGGTGCGCGGCGACATGCCGACGCAACACGACCGGGTCGGGGGCGGCGCCCTCGGCGGCGCGCACGTACGACACGAGCACCGTTTCCCCGGAGGGGGCGAGGTGGCCGAGGGTGTGCGCGAACACCACCTGATCGTGGCCGGTGAGCGTGGTGTCGATCTCGCCGAGTTCGACACGGAACCCGCGGATCTTGACCTGGAAGTCGGCGCGGCCCACATATTCGAGTTCGAGCCGGCCCGCCGTGTCACCGATCCACCGCACCACATCCCCGGTCCGGTACATGCGCTCCCCCGCCCGGCCGTACGGATCGGCGACGAACCGGCCGGCTGTCAGATCGGGCCGGGCGTGATAGCCGCGCGCCAGTCCGGGCCCGGCCACATACAGTTCGCCGGGCACCCCGACCGGGACGGGGCGCATCCGCGCGTCGAGCACCAGGGACCGGAATCCGCGCGACGGGCGACCGATGGTCACCGGCTGCCCCGCGCGCAGCGGGTCGGTCAGCGAGGTCATGATGGTCGCCTCGGTGGGGCCGTAGGCGTCGATCATGCGGTGTCCGTCGGCCCAGCGGTCGACGAGCTCCGGTGGGCATGCCTCACCGGCGACGAGCAGCACGTGCAGGTCGGGGACCTGCGCCGGGTCGAGGGAGGCGAGCGCGGTGGGGGTGATGAAGGCGTGGTCGACGCGGTGGGCGCGCAATGCGGCGGCGAGGTCGTCGCCGCCGTACACGCCGGGCGGCACGATCACCAGGCTCGCCCCCGCGGACAGCGCCATCATCATCTCGAAGATCGACGCGTCGAAACTCGGGGACGCCAGGTGTGAGACGCGGCTGCCGGGTTCGACGAGCAGATGGTCGTGTTCCTCGGCGGCGAGGTCGGCGAGTCCGCGATGGGTGACGGTCACACCCTTGGGGCGGCCGGTGGAACCGGAGGTGTAGATCAGATAGGCGCCGTGGTCGGAGCGCAGCGGCGTCGGACGATCCGCGTCGGTGATCGCGGTGGTGCCGCGGGCGGTGAGGTCGGCGCGGATCTCGTCCGAATCGAGCACGATCCAATCCACGGTGTCCGGGAGGGCGCCGCGGTGCGCGGTGTCGGTGATCCCGACGGTCGCGGCGCTGTCGGTGAGCATGAACTCGATCCGCTCGGGTGGATAGGTGGGGTCGACGGGCACGAACGCCGCGCCGCTGCGGGTGGTCGCCCACACCGCGGTCACCGAATCGATCGACCGGGGCAACGCGAGCGCCACCACGGTGTCGGGGCCGGCGCCGCGATCGAGGAGCAGCCACGCCAGTGCGGTCGAGGCACGGTCGAGTTCGCGGTAGGCGATGGTGCGGTCCCCGTCGACGACCGCGACGGCGGTGGGATCGACGGCGACGGCGTCGTCGAGCAGCTCCGGCCACAATCGGGCACCGACACTGTCCGGACCCCACGCGGGCACCAGGGTGTCGTGTTCGAGGTCGGTGAGCAGGTCGATGTCACCGACCGGGACATCCGGATCTGCGGTGACGGCGGTGAGCAGCCGGGTCAGGCGCGCCGCGAATCCGGTGACGGTACCGGCGTCGAACAGGTCGGTGGCGTACACGAACGCGGCGTCGAGACCGTTCCCGGACGCTCCGGCGTCGAGGACCCCAGCGGCGTCGGCGACGAGCAGTTCGAGGTCGAAGTTGCACACTGTCGGGTCCAGTGACACACCCTGCACCGTCAGATGCGGCAGCTCCAGCGCGGCACGTTCGGTGTTCTGGAATTCGAGGGAGACCTGGAACAGCGGTGAATGCGCGGTCGAGCGGATCGGGTCGGCGGTCTCGACCACGGTCTCGAACGGAATGTCGGTGTGCGCGAAGGCGTCGAGGTCGCGGTCGGTGACGTCGGTGAGCAGTTCGGTGAAGGTCGCCGCTGCCGACACCGGGGTGCGCAGGACCACGGTGTTGACGAACATGCCGACCACCTCGTCGAGGTCGCGGTGCCCGCGGCCGGCGACGGGGCTGCCGACGGCGATGTCGTCGGTGCCCGACAACCGCGCGAGGAGCACCGCGAGGGCGGCGTGCATCACCATGAACACCGTGGTGCCGTGCGCCGCGGCGAGCTGCGTGAGCCGCTGATGCAGCGCCGCGTCGATCGGGAAGCGGACCACGTCACCGCGGAACGATTGTTGCGGAGGCCGGGGCCGGTCGGTGGGCAGCGGCAACACCTCGGGCAGTTCGGCGAGGGTGTCGCGCCAGAACCGGATCTGGGTGTCGGCGAGGGACCGTGGGTCGGCCGGGTCGCCGAGCCGGTCGTGCTGCCACAGGGCGTAGTCGGCGTACTGGACGGGCAGCGGTGTCCAGGCGGGGGTGTCACCGCGGGTGCGGCTCTGGTAGGCGATCATCAGGTCGCGGGCCAGCGGTGCCAACGACGAGCCGTCTGCGGCGATGTGATGGACCACGAGCACCGCGATGTGTTCGTCGCGTCCGAGCGCGAACACCCGGGCCCGCAGCGGCACATCGACGGTGACGTCGAACCCGGCCGATGCGAACTCGGTGACCGCGGCGAGGGCCGCGTCGGCGCCGGCGGGCACCACATCGAGGGTCAGTGGCACGTCGTCGGCGGCGAGGATGCGCTGGTACGGTCCGTCGGCGGTGGCCGGGTACACGGTGCGCAGCGCTTCGTGCCGGGCCAGCACATCGTGGAGGGCAGCACCGAGCGCTGCGCGGGAGAGGTGCCCGCTCAGTCGGATCGCGAGCGGGATGTTGTACGCGGCGGAGGTGGTATCGAACTGGTTGACGAACCACAGGCGCTGCTGGGCCGGGGACAACGGAATGCGGTCGGGGCGCTGCCCCGCGGTGGGCCCGGTACGGGGACCGCCGTGGTCGGGGGTGCCCTCGACAGCGTCCAGATGCGCCGCGAGGTCCCGCACGGTGGGATGCTCGAACAGGGCGCGCACGGGGATGTCGCGGCCCAGGTGTTCGCCGAGGCGGGCGACGGCGCGCGTCGCGATCAGTGAGTTGCCGCCGATGTCGAAGAAACTGTCGGTGGCCGAAAGGGTGTCGAGTCCGAGCAGTTCGCTCAGGTGCTCGGCCAGAACGGTTTCGAGTCCCTCGGTGGGCGGCTGGTGGTCGGTGCCGGTGCGGGTCAGATCCGGTACGGGTAGGGCATTGCGGTCGAGTTTCCCGACGGGCGTCAGGGGGATCTCGTCGAGTACGGTGATGAAGGTCGGCACCATGTGCGCAGGAAGTCGCTGCGCCACATGGTTTTTGAGGGATTCCCGGTCGAGGGTTCCGGGAGCGGTCGGGTGGCAGTGCGCGACGAGTACGGTCTCGCCCGACGGGGCGATGTGCGCGACGGTCACAGCGAACCCGACGTCGGGATGGGTGGACAGGGCGGCGTCGATCTCGCCGAGTTCGACACGGAACCCGCGGATCTTGACCTGGAAATCGGACCGGCCCACATATTCGAGCTCGAGCCGGCCCGCCGGGTCACCGACCCACCGCACCACATCCCCGGTGCGATACATCCGCTCCCCCGCCCGGCCGTACGGATCGGCGACGAACCGGCCTGCTGTCAGGTCCGGCCGCGCGTGATAACCACGCGCCAGTCCGGTACCGGCGAGGTAGAGCTCACCGGCCACCCCGACGGGGACGGGCCGCAGCAACTCGTCGAGGATCACGGCGTGCACCCCACGCAGCGGCGGCCCGAGGGTCAGGGTGCTGTCGTGGTGCAGCGGGTCGCTGATCGCGGCCATGATCGTGGTTTCGGTGGGCCCGTAGGCGTCGACGAGGCGCCGGCCCGGTACCCAGGCGTCGAGCAGATCCACCGGCCAGGCTTCGCCGCCGACGGCGAGTTCGACGAGCGCGGTCAGGTCGGCGGGATCGAGGGAGGCGAGGGCGGCGGGGGTGATGAAACCGTGGGTGACGGCGTGCTCGGCGAGGAACCGGCCGAGTTCGGCGCCCCCGTACAACTCCGGGGGCACCACGACGAGGGTGGCGCCGGATCCGAAGGCCAGCAGGTATTCGAATATCGACGCGTCGAAGCTCGGTGACGAGAAGTGCATGACCTTCGAGCCCGGCCCCGCACCGAAACGCTCGCGCTGGTCGAGCGCGAAATTGTGCAGGCTGCGGTGTGTGGTCACCACCCCCTTGGGGCGGCCGGTGGAACCGGAGGTGTAGATCAGGTAGGCGGTGTGGTCGAGGCGCAGCGGCATCCGCCGGTCGGCGTCGGTGATCGGTGCGGTGACGCCGGTGCGCGTGTCGGTGTGGAGGTCGCTGCTGTGGAGGTCGAGCCATCGCACCGTGTCGGGCAACCCGCCGCGGTGCGCGCCGGTGGTGACCCCGATGGTCGCGCCGCAGTCCGCGAGCATGAACGCGACCCGCTCGGCCGGATAACGCGGATCGACCGGCACGAACGCCGCCCCGGTCTTGGTGATCGCCCACATCGCGAGCACCGACTCGACGGAGCGGGCGATACCCAGCGCGACGACGGTGTCCGGCCCGGCGCCGTCGGCGATCAGGTGGCGGGCCAGCACATCCGACCGGGCATCGAGATCCCGGTAGGTCATCGCGACGTCGCCGTCGGTCACCCCGATCGCGTCGGGATACGCGGCCGCGGTGGCGGTGAACAACTCCGGCAGGGTCAGTGTCGAACCCCCGTCCGGGCCGTGCACCGGGGTCAGCACGCCGCGTTCGGTGGCGGTGAGCACCGAACGCTGTGCGAGCAGCGCGGCGGGGTCGCCGGTCAAGGTGGTCAGGGCCGCGACGATGCGGTCGGCGACGACCGCAACCTCGCTGCGGTCGAACACCTCGGGCAGGTACTTCATCCGCAGATGCATCGCGGTGTCGGTGTGCGCGACGACGCTCAGCGGATAGTGCGCCGAGTCGCGGCCGGTGATCCCGGTGATCCGCATGCCGGCGATGTCGGTGTCGGCGCTCATGCCGGCCGCGTCGACCGGATAGGACTCGAACACGGTCAACGTGTCGAACCGGACGGCGGCACCGACATGCCGATCGAGGGTGTTCAGATCCAGATGATGATGATCGAGCAGCGCTGCCTGTTCGGCCTGCACCCGGTCGACGAGCCCCCCCACGGTGTCGCCGGGGTGCACCGTGATGCGTACCGGGACGGTGTTGATGAACAATCCGACCATCGTTTCGATCCCCGCCACCTGCGGAGGCCGGCCGGAGACGGTCGCCCCGAACACCACGTCGTTGCGGCCGGTGAGTGCACCGAGCACCAACCCCCACGCGACCTGCACCACCGTGTTGACGGTGACCCCACGCGCGGCGGCGACCGTGTCGATCCGCGCCGACAATTCGGCGCTCACATCGATATCGAGGTCCTCGGAGACGCCGCCGGTGGCGCCGGTACGGTGCTGCGGGGCGAGCAGCGTCGGCTCGTCGACCCCGGCGAGCGCGCGGCGGTAGGCGTCGAGCGAGACGTCGGGGTCGCGGTCGGCGAGCCACGCGAGATACGTGCCGAAACTCTGGGGCCGTTCGAGGATCGAGGTGTCGTTGTCGGTGGCGTACAGCACGAGCAGTTCCCGGATCAGGACCGGGGTGGACCAGCCGTCGAGCAGCAGGTGATGGTTCGTCAAGGCGATCCGGTGCCGGTCGGGGCCGATGTGCACGACCGTGACCCGCAGCAGTGGCGCGGCGGCCGTGTCGAATCGGGTGGTGCGGTCGGTGTCGAGCAGCCGGGTGGCGGCAGCGTCCGGATCCGGATCGTCGCTGGTGTCCGCCACCGTGAACGGCACCTCCGTGTGGGTCGGCACCACCTGCACGTAGCCGTCGGCGCCGTCGCCGGTGAACGCGACCCGCAGGTTCGGGTGCCGCACCAGCAGCAGCTGCACCGCGCGCCGCAGCCGCGGCGGGTCGAGCCGGCCGGTGACGTCGAGCACGAGCTGCACGACATACGCGTCCGGGTCGTCCCCGGCGAGCAACGCGTGGAACAGCAGACCGGTCTGCAGCGGCGCGGGCGGCCACACCGTCTCGAGCGGACCGTACCGGTCCTCGAGAAGTTCGAGGGTCGGCTGATCGAGCTGCACCAGCGGCAGATCCGACGGGGTCAGTCCCCCGGCGTGCGGGCTACGCGCATGCCGCGCCAGCGCCGTCGCGGCGGCGGTGAACCGCGCGGCGAGGGCGGTGACGTCGGTGTCGTCGAGCAGACCGGCCGGGAACGACCAGAACGTGCGCAGCACCGGCCCGTCGGGGCCGTCGACCGTCACCGCATTGAGATCGACCACGGCGGCGGCGGGCATGTCGAGGCTCTGCGTGCCGCCACGCCCGAACGCGCCGATCGGCAGCCACGGCACATCGGCGGAGGTGTCGGTGCCGACGGTGGGGCGACCGAGATAGTTGAAACTCAGTTGTGGGGTCGCCAGCGCCGCCAGTTCGGTGGCGGTGTCGTCGGCGAGATACCGCAGCAGACCGAAGCCGACACCGTGATCGGGGACCGCGGCGAGGTGTTCCTTGACGGCCTTGATGGCGCGGCCCGCGGCGGGACCCCCGGCGAGCGCGTCGTCGAGGTCGAGTCCGGCCAGGTCGAGGCGCAGCGGATGGATGGTGGTGAACCACCCGACGGTGCCGGACAGGTCGGCGCCGTCGGCGGCGGCGGTCTCCCGGCCGTGCCCTTCGACGTTGAGGAGCACCACGTCCCGGCGTTGTCCGCGGTCGCGGCGCCACGCCGTGACCGCGAGCGCGAAGGCGGTGAGCAGCCCGTGCTCGACCGACCCGTGGAACCGGTCGGGCACCGTCGTGAGCAGCGCCTCGGTCACCGATGTGGGCAGCACCGCCTCCACCGTCGCGACGGTGTCGTTGACATCGATGACCGGATCGAACGGTCGATCACCCACCGGAGGTTCGACGACATCGACGGTGCGGCGCCAGAACCCGAGTTCGGCGCGGCGCGCCGGATCGTGCGCAGAGTCGGTGAGGGCGTGCGCCCAGCGGCGTACCGACGTCCCCGTCACGGGCGGCAGCGCCGCCGCCGGGGCGTCCGGGCCGAGGCCGGCCGCCCACGCCGCCGCAAGGTCGGGCACCAGGATGCGCCACGACACCCCATCGACCGCGAGATGGTGGATCACCAGCAGCAGCCGCCCTGCGCCGGTCGCCGAGTCGAACCACACCACCTGCATCAGCACCCCGGCGGACGGATCGAGCCGGTCCGCAGCCGCGTCCAGTTCGTGCGAAGCCAGCGTGAAGAACTCGTCGGTGTCGGCGGCGCTGGTGACCGGCACCCGATGGATCACGGTGTCGGCGTGCACCGCACCGGGCGGGTCGACGTGGAGCGCGGCGCTGTGCGGCCGGTCGATACTCGAGTACAGGCGACCGCGGAGCATGTCGTGCCGATCGAGCAGTGTCTGGATCAGGGCGGTGAGCACGGGCCCGGTCAGATCGGTCGGCAGCCGCAGCAGCACCGCCTGCGTGTACCGGTCGTAGCTGCCACCACGCTCGAGCATCCAGTGCACGATCGGGGGCAGCGGCATCTCACCGACACCCCCACCGGGCAGTTCCGGCAGCACGGTCGGCGCGGCGGTGGTGGCGGCGACCGCGGCGAGCCCAGCGGGCGTCTTGTGCTCGAACACGTCCCGCGGGGTCAGTTCGAGCCCGGCGGCCTTGGCGCGCGACACCAACTGGATCGACATGATCGAGTCGCCGCCGAGGGAGAAGAACGAGTCGTCGACCCCGACGGTGTCGAGACCGAGAACCTGCGCGAACAACTCGACGAGCCGCGTCTCGCGGTCCCCGGCCGGGGCGCGGGTCACCGCGGAGCGCGCCGCGAAATCGGGGGCGGGCAGCGCACGGCGGTCCAGTTTGCCGGTGGCCCCCACCGGGAGGGTATCGAGCACCACCAAAGTGGCGGGCACCATGTACGCGGCGAGGTCGGAGGCGACCCGCGCCAGCACGGTGTCGACGTCGAGATCCACCCCGGTTTCCGGCACGAGATAACCGACGAGCCGGTCGGTGGCGGTGCGCTCGTCATGATGCACGACCACCACAGCGCGGGCGACACCGGCAGTCCGCACCAGAGCCGCTTCGATCTCGCCGAGTTCGATGCGGAAACCACGCATCTGGACCTGGAAGTCGCTGCGCCCGACGTATTCGACGTCGCCGCCGCGGGTGCGGCGGGCGAGGTCACCGGTGCGGTAGAGCCGCGCGCCGGAACTGCTGTGCGGGTCCGCGACGAAGCGGGCGGCGGTCAGATCGGGACGGTGCAGATAACCGCGGGTCAATTGCCCACCGGAGACGTACAGTTCGCCGATCGTGCCGGTGGGGACGGGATGCAACCGCGTATCGAGGATGTGCAGCTGCAGCGAGGGCAGCGGTGCACCGATGAGGCTGGCGTTCGCCTCCGCGGCCATCGCGCGATCGAGCGGCAACGCGGTGACGTGCACGGTGGTTTCGGTGATGCCGTACATGTTCACCAACGTGGGCGTGGTGTCGTCGTGCCGGCGGTACCAGCGGTCGAGTTGCGCCAGATCGAGGGCTTCGCCACCGAAGATGATCCAGCGCAACGGCAGCGGTGGCCCCCCGGCTGCGCGGTCGGCTTCGACGAGTTGCTGGAATGCGGTCGGGGTCTGGTTCAGGACGGTGACCTGTTCGCGGCGCAGCAAGGCGAGGAACTCGTCGGGGGTGCGGGCGGTGTGGTAGTCGACGACGACGAGGCGGCCGCCGTGCGCGAGGGCACCCCACAGTTCCCACACCGAGAAGTCGAAGGCGTAGGAGTGGAACAGCGTCCACACGTCGTGCTGGTCGAAACCGAACTGCGGGTGCGTGTCGGTCATCAGGGTCACGACGGTGCGGTGCGGCACCACCACACCTTTGGGGCGGCCGGTGGACCCGGACGTGTAGATCACGTACGCGGTCTGATCCGGATGCACCGGGCGCCGCTCCCCGTCGGTCAGGGGCGCGGTGGGCAGCGCGGCGAGCCGGTCGTGCACGGCCTGCTCGTCGAGCAGCACCGTCTCGGGGGCGGTCTCGGGCATGAACGCGGCGTGCTCGGCGGTGGTGAGCACACACACCGGGTGGGCGTCGGCGAACATGAACGCGAGGCGCTCCGGCGGGTAGGCCACGTCGATCGGTAGGTAACCGGCGCCGGCGTCGAGGATCGCGAGCAACGCGGCGACGAGTTCGCAGGTGCGGGGCAGGGCCACCGCGACGAGGGTGTCGGGGCCCGCCCCGTGATCGAGCAGCAGCCGCGCGAGGCGGTGGACACGCTCCTCGAGTTGCCGGTAGGTCAGCTGTCCGTCGTCGGCAGTCACCGCGACCGCGTCGGGGTCCAGAGCGGCGCCGCGGCGGAACAGATCGAGCAGTGTGTCGCTGCTCACGGCGGAATGGCCGTCCGTGCGCGCGGCGGAGTGGGTGGCGGATTCGAGGTCGGTGAGCAGATCGAGATCGCCGATCGCGCGTTGCGGGTCGGTGGTGACCGCGGTGAGCACCCGCACGAACCGGTCGGTGATCGCCACGGCGGTGTCGGCGTCGAACAGATCGGTGGCGTAGGTGAACGCGCAGTTCAGGCCACCGTCCGGGTTTTCCTGCACCGTGAGCTGCAGATCGAACTTGGCGACGCTCATGTCGGCGTCGAGGGCCTCGACGGTCAACTCCGGCAACTCGAGGTGGGCGCGCTCGGTGTTGCCGAACTCGAGCACCACCTGGAACAGCGGGGAATGATCGGTGGCGCGGGTCGGGGCAAGCGCGTCGACGAGTTTCTCGAATGGCAGTTCGGTGTGCCCGAACGCCGCGACATCGACCTCGCGGGTGCGGTGCAGATGATCGCTGAACGAGAGCGCCCCGGTGATGGGGGTGCGCAACACCACGGTGTTGACGAACATGCCGACCAGGTCGTCGAGAGCACGGTGCCCACGGCCGGCGACGGGGCTGCCGATTGCGATGTCGTCGGTGCCCGACAATCGGGCGAGGAGCACCGCCAGCGCGGTGTGCACCGTCATGAACAGCGTCGCGTTGTGCGCGGCGGCGAGATCGACCAGACCAGCGTGCACCGCGCGGTCGACGTCGAAGCGGTGCACCGCGCCGCGGAACGACTGCTGTGGCGGCCGCGGACGATCGGTGGGCAGCGGCAGCACCTCCGGCAGATCGGCGAGGGTGTCGCGCCAGAAGTCGAGTCGGGTCGCGGCGATCGACTCCGGGTCGGTGGGATCACCGAGCAGATCCTGTTGCCACAGGGCGTAATCGACGTACTGCACGGCCAGCGGCGGCAGATCCGGGGTGGTGCCACGGGTGCGGGCCAGATAGGCGGTCATCAGGTCCCGGGCCAGCGGCGCCATCGACGCGCCGTCCGCGGCGATGTGATGCACCACCACAACCAGAACATGCTCGGTGTCGGACAGTGCGAGCAGTGCCGCGCGGACCGGCACCGCGGTGGCCACATCGAAACCGGCGCCGATCAGGTCGGCGACGCGGTCGGGCAGGTCGGTCTCCGCGACAGGTTCCGGGCGCAGCGCGGTCAGGACCTTCTCGGCGGTCGAGATGAGCTGCCGGGGTCCGTTCTCGTCGCCGGGATACCAAGTGCGCAGCGTCTCGTGCCGAGCCAGCAGATCCGACACGGCACCGTCGAGAGCCGCCGGGTCGAGGTGGCCGGTGAGGCGGATCGCGAGGGGGATGTTGTAGGCGGCGGAGGTGGTGTCGAACTGGTTGACGAACCACATCCGTTGCTGGGCGGGGGCGAGTGGGAGCCGTTCGGGGCGCACCGCGGGCACCAACGGGGTGTGTGCGTGCCCGCCGTGATCGTCGAGGACCCGCGCGGCGAGGCTCCGCACGGTGGGGGCCTCGAACAGGACTCGCACCCCGGCGTCGGTGCCGAGTGCGGCGTTCACGCGGGCCACGACGCGGGTGGCGATCAGGGAGTTGCCGCCGATGTCGAAGAAGTTGTCCTCCACCGACACCCGCTCGTGGCCGAGGATGTCGGCGAGGATGTCGGCGAGGACACGTTCGAGGTCCGTGGCCGGTGGCCGGTAGTCACCGCCGGTGGCGGTCAGGTCCGGGACGGGCAGTGCCCGGTGATCGAGTTTCCCGACGGGGGTCAGGGGGATCTCGTCGAGCACCACCACGGTCGCCGGCACCATGTGGGCGGGCAGGCGCGCGGCGACATGCGCGCGGACCGCGGCGGGGTCGATGTCGGTGCCGGTCTCGGGGAGCACGTAGGCGATCAGCACGGTGTCGCCGGAGGGAGCGGTGTGTCCGGCGGTGTGCGCGAACACCACGTGGTCGTGGCCGGTGAGGGCGGCGTCGATCTCGCCGAGTTCGATGCGGAAGCCGCGGACCTTGACCTGGAAATCGGAGCGGCCGAGGTATTCGACGGTGTGGTCGGCGCGCCAACGCACGACGTCGCCGGTGCGGTACATCCGTTCACCGCCGCGGCCGTAGGGGTCGGCGAGGAACCGGGCCGCGGTCAGGTCGGGGCGACGGTGGTAGCCGCGGGCGACGCCGGGCCCGCCGATGTACAGTTCGCCGGCCACCCCGACGGGCACGGGCCGCAGCCGGTCGTCGAGGACGACCTGATGGAAGCCGACGGCGGGACCACCGACGGTGACGACCTCGTCGGGGTGCAGCGCCGGGCTGACGCTGGTTTCGATGGTGGCCTCGGACGGGCCGTAGCCGTTGAACATCCGGCGGCCCGGGGCCCATCGGGCGACGAGTTCCGGTGGGCATGCCTCCCCGGCGACGACGAGGACGCGGAGGGTGTCGAGGTCGTGCGGGTCGAGGGAGGCCAGCGCGGTGGGGGTGATGAATGCATGGGTGACCTGTTGGTCGCGCAGGAGCCGGGCGAGTTCGTCGCCGCCGTACACGTCGGGCGGCACGATCACCAGGGTCGCGCCGGCGCAGAACGCCTTGGTGTATTCGAAGATCGACGCGTCGAAGCTCGGGGACGCCAGGTGCGAGACGCGGGCGTGGTGGGTGATCGCGAAGTGGTCGCGGACCTCGGCGTTGAGGTTGGTCAGGCCCCGGTGGGTGACGACGACCCCCTTGGGTCGGCCGGTCGAGCCGGAGGTGTAGATCAGGTAGGCGGGATGGTCGAACAGCAGCGGGGTGGTGCGGTCGGTGTCGGTGATCGGGTCGGTGGACGCCGTGGCGATGCGCTCGCGCTGGTCGGGGTCGTCGAGGACGAGCCACGGCACGGTTCCCGGTAACCGGTCGCGGTGGTCTGCGGTGGTCAATCCGAGGGCTGCGGCGCAGTCGGTGAGCATGTACGCGATGCGTTCGGGTGGGTAGGTGGGGTCGACGGGCACGAACGCCGCGCCGGCCTTGGTGACCGCCCACACCGCCGCCACCGATTCAATGGACCTCGAAATACCCAGTGCCACCACACTTTCCGGTCCCACTCCGGTGTCGATGAGCAGGTGGGCGACGCGAGTGGACCAGTTGTCGAGTTCCCGGTAGGTCACCTCGCGGCCACGGAACGACAAGGCCACCGAGTCGGGCACGATCGCGGCGATGGCGGTGAGCATCTCCGGCCACTGCTGCGGCGAGACCGGGGGGAGGCCACGGGCCGGGGCGAGGGCAGCCAGTTCGACACCGGTGACGATGCCGATGTCACCGACCGGGATCTCGGCGCCCACGGCCGCGGGCGATTCGGCGCTGATCGCGTCGACGATGCGGGTGAACCGGTCCGCGAACGACACCACGGTGTCGGTGTCGAACAGATCGGTGGCATAGGTGAAGTACGCCGCGATCCCGGCCGGCCCGTCGTCGTCGACGGTTTCGGCGACCGACAACTGCAGATCGAACAGCGACAACGGCGCCGCGAGATCGAGGACCCCGACGGTCAGGTCCGGCAACACCACCTCGGGGCGTTCGGTGTCCTGGAATTCGAGCATCACCTGGAACAGCGGTGAATACGCCGTCGACCGGGGCGGATCGAGGACCTCCACGAGACGCTCGAACGGGATGTCCGCGTGATCGAACGCCGCGAGGTCGTCCCCGCGGACCCGCCGCAGCAACGCCGCGAACGATTCGGTGTCGTCGACGCGGGTGCGCAACACGACGGTGTTGACGAACATGCCGATCAACTCGTCGAGGTTGCGGTGCCCGCGCCCCGCGACCGGCGTGCCGATCGCGATGTCGCAGGTCGACGACAACCGGGCGAGCAGCACCGCCAGCGCGGCATGCACCACCATGAACACCGACGTGTCGTGCCGGCGCGCCAACGCCACCAACCGGCGGTGGGTGGCGGCGTCGAGCGTGAACGGCACCCGGGCGCCGCGACGGCTCTGCTGCACCGGACGGGCCCGATCCAGGGGCAGTTCGAGCAGTTCCGGGACCCCGTCGAGCCGCTCACGCCAGAACGACAATTGCCGCGCGGCGAGGGATTCTCGGTCGGTCTCGTCACCGAGCACCGCGCGCTGCCACATCGTGTAGTCGGCGTACTGGATCGGCAGCGGCGCCCAGCCGGGGCCGTGCCCGGCGGCGCGGGCGGTGTAGGCGGTGATGACATCGCGGGCCAGCGGCCCGAGGGAGAATCCGTCGCCGGTGATGTGATGCAGCACCATCACGAGCACGTGCTCGGTGTCGGAGAGCGCGAGCAGCCGGATGCGGGCGGGAATTTCGGTGGCGACGTCGAATCCGGTGGTGGCGATCTTGTCGAGGTGCGCTGTCAGAGTGTCGGCGTCGAGCGCGGTGACGGTGAAGTCGGGTAGCGACGCCGCCGCGGCCGGGACGATCACCTGCACGGGGCCGGTGTCGGCGAACGGGTAGCGGGTGCGCAGCGATTCGTGGCGGGCGACCACGTCGGTGACCGCGGCGCGCAGGGTGTCCAGTTCCAGGTGTCCGGTCAGGCGCAGCGCCACGGCGATGTTGTAGGCCGGGGAGGTGGTGTCGAACTGGTTGATGAACCACATCCGCTGCTGCGCCGGGGACAGCGGCAGCGGATCGGGGCGCTGCCCGGCGGTCAGCGCGGGACGTGCCGTGGACGGCACGTCGACGGAGGTGCGGTGCACGTGATCGAGCACCGCCGCGGCGGTCGGATTGTCGAACAGGTCGCGGATGCCGAGGTCGGTGCCGAGCGTCGTCGACAGGCGCGCGGCGAGCCGCATCGCGAGCAGGGAGCCGCCGCCGAGGTCGAGGAAACTGTCGTGCAATCCCACGCGGGGCACGTCGAGCAGTTCGGCGAAGGTGTCGGCCACGAGTTGTTCGACGGGGGTGCGCGGCGGGCTGTACGCACGGTCGGGTGCGGACTTCTCGGGGGCCGGGAGCGCGTCGCGGTCGAGTTTGCCGTTGACCCCGACCGGGAACCGGTCGAGCACGAGCAGCGTGGTGGGCACCATGTAGTCGGGAAGCCGCTGCGCGAGCGCGTCGGTGACCGCGGCGGTGTCGATGCTGCGGTCGGGGTGCGGCACCACATAACCGGTGAGCACGTCGTCGGCGAGGTGGTGCACGAGCACCGCGGCCTGCGCGACGTCGGGATGGCTGCGCAGGGCGTGTTCGATTTCGCCGAGTTCGATGCGCAGGCCGCGGACCTTGACCTGGAAGTCGGTGCGGCCCAGGTACAGCAGGGCGCCGTCGCGGCGGCGGGTGGCGAGGTCGCCGGTGCGGTACATCCGCTCCCCCGGATGTCCGTGCGGGTCGGCGACGAACCGGTCGGCGGTCAGGGCGCCGCGGGCGAGGTAGCCGCGGGCGAGTTGCACCCCGGCGAGATACAGTTCGCCGACCGCCCCGACGGGCACCGGGTGCAGACGGGCGTCGAGGACGTAGGCGCGGGTGTTCCATACCGGGCTGCCGAGGGGAACGCTGCCGGTGTCGTCGTCGCCGGTGGTCCAGGCGGTGACGTCGACGGCGGCTTCGGTGGGCCCGTACAGGTTGTGCACTCCGCTCTGCGGGAAGGCGCGGCGGGTCGCGGCGGCGGTTTCCGGGGGTAGGGCCTCACCCGAGGCGAACAGGTGCCGCAGCGAGGTGCCGGCCTCCGGCCGGGTCTCGGCGTTCGCGGTGAACACGGCGAGCATGGACGGCACGAAATGTGCGACGGTGATCTGCTGCGTGTCGATGAGCTCGAGCAGATAGTCGGGGTCGCGGTGACCGCCGGGCGCGGCGAGCACGAGCCGCGCTCCGGTGTGCAGGGGCCAGAAGAACTCCCACACCGACACGTCGAACGTCGCGGGAGTCTTCTGCAGCACGCTGTCGGTGGCGGTCAGCGGATAGGTGTGCTGCATCCAGCGCAGCCGGTTGACGATGGCGCGGTGGGGCACCGCGACGCCCTTGGGGCGGCCGGTGGAGCCGGAGGTGTAGATGACGTAGGCGAGGTCGTCGCCGACAGCGGGGCGACGGTCGGTGTCGGTCAGGGGGGCGTCGGATTCGTCGGCGGTGTCGAGGGTGTCGAGATGCAGGACCTCGACGGCGGTGCCCGCGAGGCAGGCGGCGTCGGCGGTGACGGTCAGGACGAGCGCGGGGCGGGCACTGCCGAGCACGTAGCCGGTGCGTTCGGCGGGATGCTCGGGGTCGAGCGGCAGATAGGCGGCGCCGGTCTTGACGATGGCGTACATGCCCACGAGCAGGTCGAGCGAACGGGACACGGCCAGGCCGACGACCCGCCCGGGCCCGGCGCCGTGGCGCAGCAGGACCCGGGCGAGACGGTTGGTGGCGGCATCGAATTCGGCGTAGCCGAGGGTGTGGTTCCCGGCGACGACAGCCGGGGCGTCCGGGGTGGCGGCGACCTGCGCGGCGAACGGGTCGAGGAGGGTGTCGCCGGCGGGCAGCGCGGCGGTGGTGCCGTTCCATTCGTCGAGCACCCGGCTGCGTTCGTCGGCGGTGAGGAGGTCGAGGTCGCCGACGGCGCGGCCGGGTGCGGTCACCGCCGCGGTGATCAGCCGCACGAGGCGGTCGGTGAATCCGGCGGCAGTGTCGGCGTCGAACAGGTCGGTGGCGTACGACAGGGCGCCGTGCAGCGAGTCGATGCTCCCGTCGGAGCCCGGGATCTCCGTGACCGTCAAGTGCAGATCGAATTTGGTGGTGGCGGTGTCGATTTCCGCGATGTCGATGGTCAGGTCCGGCAGTTCCAGGTGGGCGGTGTCGTTGTTCTGGAACGCGAGCATCACCTGGAACAGCGGCGAATGCGCCGCCGACCGGTACCCGGCGAGGAGGTCGACGAGCGCATCGAACGGCAGGTCGGCGTGCGCGAACGCTTCGAGGTCGCCGTCGCGGACCGCTTGCAGATAGGTGCCGAAGGGCATCGCCGACGGCACCGCGGTGCGCAGCGCGACGGTGTTGACGAACATGCCGACCAGGTCGTCGAGCTCGGGTTCCCCGCGCCCCGAGACGGGGGTGCCGATGGTGACGTCGTCGCTGCCGGACAGGCGCGCGATCAGCAGACTCAGCGCGGCGTGCACCACCATGAATTCGGTGGCGCCGTGCGAGTGCGCGACCGCGGTGATCTTCCGGTACAGGGCGGGTTCGATGTCGAATTCGACGGTGGCGCCGCGGAACGACTGGGCGGGGGGCCGCGGCCGGTCGGTGGGCAACGCACCGATCTCCGGGGCGCCGGCGAGCCGGGTGTGCCAGAAGTCGAGTTGCTCGGTGGCGCGGGAGGTGGGGTCGCCGACGGTGCCGAGGCTCTCGTCGAACCACAGGGTGTAGTCGGCGTACTGCACGGGCAGCGCGTCCCACTGCGGGTTCTGCCCGTCGCGGCGGGCGAGATAGGCGGTCATCAAGTCGCGGGCCAGCGAGGCCAGCGAGGCACCGTCCGCGGCGATGTGGTGCACGACCACGGCGACGACATGCTGCTCGTCGTGCACGCGTAGCAGCCGCAACCGCACCGGCGGGTCGACGGTGACGTCGAATCCGGCGGTGACGACCTCGGCGACCACCCGGTCGAGGTCGGTCTCGGCGACGGTGGTCGGGATCGGGTCGAGGTCGATCGCCGTCGCCGGCAGGATCTGTTGGATCGGGCCGTCGGCGGTCGCGGGGAACAGGGTGCGCAGCGCCTCGTGCCGGTCGAGTAGATCGTGCACCGCGGTGGTGAGCGCGGCGACGTCCAATCTGCCGGTCAAGGTGATGGCGACGGGAATGTTGTAGGCGGCGGAGGTGGTGTCGAGCTGGTTGACGAACCACAGTCGCCGTTGGGCGGCGGACACCGGTACCCGCTCGGGTCGGGGGCGTGCCGTGAGCGGCACCCGTGCGACGCGGTGCGCGGCGGCGCCGCTCGCGTCGAGGTACGCGGCGAGGGCCCGCGCGGTGGGGGCCTCGAACAGGGTCCGCACCCCCACTTCGGTGCCGAACGTGTCGCCCAGGCGGGCCACCACGCGAGTGGCGATCAGGGAGTTGCCACCGAGGTCGAAGAAGCTGTCGTCGAGTCCGACCCGATCGACCCCGAGCTGGTCGGTCAGGATCTGCGCGACCGCGGTTTCGGTGGGTGAGACCGGTTCGGTGCCGTCCGAGGCGGTGGTGAACACCGGTTCGGGCAGGGCGCGGCGGTCGAGTTTGCCTACGGGGGTCAGCGGGATGTGGTCGAGCACCACGAGCGCGGCGGGAACCATGTGTGCGGGCAGCCGCTGCCGCAGGTGCTCGACCACGGTGTCGGTGTCGATGACCTCACCGGTGTCGGGCAGCACGTATGCCACGAGCATCGGATCGCCGGAGGGGGCGGTGCGGCCGAGGGTGATGGCGAACGCGACGGTGTCGTGGTCGGTCAGGGCGGCGTCGATCTCGCCGAGTTCGATGCGGAACCCGCGGATCTTGACCTGGAAATCGGAGCGTCCGAGATATTCGATGGTGTCGTGGTGATACCAGCGCACCACGTCACCGGTGCGGTAGGTGCGGGATCCGGGTGTGCCGTAGGGATCGGCGACGAATCGGGTCGCGGTCAGGCCGGGGCGGTCGAAATAGCCGCGGGTGACGCCGGCGCCCCCGATGTACAGTTCGCCCGCCACCCCGCGTGGTACCGGATGCAGCCGGGTGTCGAGGACGACCTCGGTGACCCCGCACACCGGCGCCCCGAGGGTGACGGTCTCCCCTGCGACGAGTGGTTCGGTGATGTTGACGACGATGGTGGTTTCGGTGGGTCCGTAGGCGTTGAACATCCGCCGCCCGGGTGCCCACCGCGCGGCGAGTTCCGGGGGGCAGGCCTCCCCGGCGACGGTGATCGATGCGGCCTGCAGGCGGGCCGGATCGAGGGACGCCAACGCTGCGGGGGTCGAGAACATGTGGGTGACGCGTTCGTGGTTGAGCAGGTCGGTCAGTTCGTCGCCGCCGTACACGGTGGCCGGGACGACCACGAGGGTCGCGCCGACCCCGAACGCGGTCATGTACTCGAAGATCGACGCATCGAAACTCGGCGACGAGAAGTGCGAGACCCGCGCGGTGGGGGGCGGCGCGAGCCGGGTGTGCAGGGTCGCCGACAGGTTCGCCAGGCCGCGGTGCGGCACGAGCACCCCTTTGGGGCGGCCGGTGGATCCGGAGGTGTAGATCAGGTAGGCGGCGTGATCGAAGTGCAGATCGCAGGGCCGGTCGGCGTCGGTGACGGGAGCACCGGAGGTGTGCTCGATGCGGTCGCGCAAGTCCGGGGCGTCGAGTTCGAGCCAGGGCACGAGGTCGGGTAGGTGTGGCCGGTGTGTGCCGGTGGTCAGGCCGAGCACGGCACCGGAATCGGTGAGCATGTATTCGATGCGGTCGAGCGGATAGGCCGGGTCGATCGGCACGAACGCCGCACCGGCCTTGGCGACCGCCCACAGCGCGGCGACCGATTCGATGGACCGCGCGATTCCCAGTGCGACGATGCGTTCCGGTCCGGCACCCTCCTCGAGGAGGACGCGGGCGAATCGGTTGGACCACAGGTCGAGTTCGCCGTAGGTCACCGATCGGTCACCGTAGACGAGGGCGGGGCTGTCGGGGACGATCGCGGCGACCGCGGAGAGCAGTTCGGGCCACAGCTGCGGGGACATCGCCGGGCGTCCGCGGGCGGGCAGCAGCCCGTGCGGTTCACCGTCGGCGACGACGGGCAGGTCACCGACCGGGCGGTGCGGATCTGCGCAGGCGGCCGTCAGGACACGGCCGAGCCGCGTCACGAAGTCCTCGGCGGTGTGGGCGTCGATGTCGGCGCGGCGGAACACGGCGTGCACGGCCAACTCGTCGGCAGTGACCGTGAGGTGCAGGGTCAGGGCTGCGGTCGTGTCCGGTGCAGTCGTGTCCCCGGTGACCGCCAGCACCACCGGCGGGATCGGGGCGGTCCCGGCCGCAGCCAGGTCGTCGGCGGTGATCTCGGCGTAGCCTGCGGCCTCGGTGTCGAGGGCCGTCAGCCGGTCGACCAGGGTGCTGAACGGTTCCGCGCCGTCGACCCGTGCGCACAACGGCAGCAGGATCGCGGGGCCGGGCCGTCCGACGACGGTGTTCTCCTCGGCAGTCAGGCGGGCCGCGACGATCGCGGTGGCGGCGTGCAGTACCGGATACCAGGGGTCGTCGGGGTCGCTCGACACCGCGGCCAGGGCATCCAGATCCGTGGCTGTGACGGCGATCGTGGTGTCGACGGTGCCGCGTGTGTCGTCGTCGGGGGCTGCGGTGGCCTCGCCCGGGGTGGTACGTGGCAACCGGAGCTGTTCGGGGGCGCCCGCGAGGGCGCGGCGCCAGAACGCCGCGGACTGCACCTCGTGCCGGCGACGGCGGCCGATTTCGGCGGTGGCCGTGTCGATCCGGTCCAGCGGAGTGTCCGCGGGAGCACGCAGAAACTCGTCGAGCAGCGCGACGAACGCGGCGTGGTGCCCGGCCAGTTCGTCGCGGTGATAGCGATGCGGGTTGCCGCGGAAATCGATGAAGGTCTTCGCGGGGGTCCCGCTCTGATAGATGTTGACCAGCAGGTCCTCGACGGGACCGGAGGTCATGATGTGGAATTCCCCGCGGATGTCGCCGAGTGTGAGCTCCTGGTGGAAGAGCATGACGTTGACCATCGGCCCGGCGTAGCGGGTCGGATCCCCGGCGGCGCCCCCTTCGCGGCGGATGTCCTCGAGGCTGAAACGCTGGTGCCGCAACGCACCGGTGAGCTCCAGCTGCACCCGTTGCACCAGGTCGTGACGGGTGTCGTCGGCGGTGAGCCCGATGTGCAGCGGCGCGGTATTGACGAGCATGCCGCCGCTGCGCCGGACGACGGCGGTGGTGCGCGCCGAGACGGGCAGGTTGATCACCACATCGTCGTGGCCGGTCATCCGCGCCAGATAGGTCGCGAAGGCGGCGATGACCGTCGCGGTGGCCGATGAGCTTGCGGTCTCGTCGCTCAGGGCCAGGGCCCGCACCAGATCGTCCGATAAGGCGGTGCCGGTGAGCAGGCTCTGCGCAGCCGTCGGAGCGTCGCGTTGCGCGAGGGTCGATCCGTCCTCGAGTCCGGCGACCCGTTCGAGCCAGTAGTCGCGGTCGGACACGTAGCGGGTCGATCCGTGGTAGTCACGGTCCCAGTCGTAGAGGGTGCGCAGGTCCGCAGCGCGCGCGGAGTCCGGTTCACGCTGTTCGTGTGCCGCGGTGTAGAGCGCCGCGGCCCGGTTGAGCATGGTCATCGCGGCATAGCCGTCGAGCGCGACGTGGTGGATGCGGGTGTACCAGAGGTACCGGTCGTCGGCGATCTGCAGGATCGCCATGTTCACCAGCAGATCGGTGGTCAGGTCGACCGGGCGGGCGTAGTCGGCGTCCATCCAGTCCCGGGCGGCGCGCAGCGGGTCGGGTTCGTCACGGAAGTCGAACTGCGGGATGGTTTCGGTGGCGATGGAGCTGTCCACGACCTGGTAAGGCTCGCCGTCGACCTCGAGGATCCGCAGGTAGGCAGATTGGAATTCGCCGCCGGCGCGGTACGAGACCCGGCACAGCAGATCGATGTCGAGGTCGCCGCGCAGGTCGATGTACTGTGCGATGCAGATCGGCACGTGCGGCGCGAGTTGCTGCGCGAACCAGATCGACCGTTGCGCGGACGACAGCGGGAAGGCGCCTTCGGGCAGCGCCGACTCATGAGATCGCAACGACATTACCCCTCCGAGAAGCGATGTGGCCGAAACCGGCGCGCCCCGACATCGCGTCATGGTGGCTCCAGCGGTGCCCCATATTTCCGGTCGTGCGTTGTTCCGTGTGAGCGGAAGCACTCCCCAAGCTAGACCACATGTGTTGCGCCCCGGTGCGGTTTCGAGGCGGAGAAATCCGTCGGGCGGCGAATGCGATACCGATCGGTAATTCGGACCCACCGGGAATGACGACTCGACACGTTTGTCCGCGAGACAAATTGCTTTTTCATCGCGATTCGATCACTGTTCCATATACCGATCCGAAATGTCTGATTCGCGATGACAAATGCCGAAACCACACGAAACCCACGGCCGATGCCTATTCTCGAAACTCGAATCACACCTGCCCCACCACTTGCGGTATCCGATCGACCGTTCCCCGCCTGGCGCACAAATTCTCACACCCACGAAGGAGCATCAGATGTCGCGTCGCCGGTACGCCCGCTCACTCGGTGTCCTGTTCGCTGCGGCGATTGCCGTCGCGGTCCCCACCCACGCCGCCGCCGATCCCGCACCCGCCGGAGTGCCCGTCGACCAGTTGCGCGCCGACCTCGCCGGCTCTCCGGACCTCGCCGACGCCCTCGACCGACTCGTCGACGCCGCCCGCACCCCTACGATCCTCGAACCGCCGCCCCGCAACATCCCGCAGCCGTTCATGTCGCCCGCCCCCTCGGTCGGCCCGGGCTGCGGCGGCGGGTTCACCCCGTTCGCGATGACCTCCGGATGGGCGCACCCCGGTCCGCACACCGATCCGGATATCGGGTTCGGGGAGATGAAGGTGTATGTGCAACCGACCATCCCCGTCCAACCCGCCGCCGCCGATCTGAAGTTCGTGTGGATGAACATGGAGAACTTCCGGGCCGGTGTCGCCACGCTCGACGACCGGATCGGTGGGGTCCCGCAACTGTCCACCACCATCGCACCCGGACCCGGACCCGTCATGGCGGCGCTGTTCGGGTCGGTCCAGTACGTCAACGGTGCATTCTGCCAGGTCGTGTACACCATGGGCGGATTCTTCGTCTGACCCCACCGCGGTGACCGGACGATGCTCAGCGCAGTCGTTCGGCCGCCCGCGCCAACTCCACCAATTCGGCACACAACCGGCGCAGTTCCCTCGGATCGGCACCTTCGTCGACGGCGGTCGCCACATCTTCCGCGGCGCACCGCACCTCGAATGCCCGATCGGTCAGGGCCTCGGCCTCCACCGCCGACAGCACCACCGCATCGGCCGCGAGCCCCGAGCTCGTCGCGGTGGCACGCTGCTCGTAGGCGCGCTGTCGGCACGACTGGCGGCAGTAACGGCGCCGACGTCCCGTCCCGACCTCCGGCACCGGTCGCCCACACCACAGACAACTCGCTGGTCTGCGCTCCCGTCCGGCCATAGGGTGACACGTTACCGAGCGCGGAACCCGTGCCGGTAAACTGGCAGATCGGCCGTGCCCCCGGTTCGGGAACGGATTCGGCCCCGCCGACGTTGACATGGTGTGGACGTGGGCATCGCCGGCACACGCCGCATCGGTGCCGGGACCCACCGGGCGGAGCATTACGAGAGAGGACACCACCATGGCAGATCGTGTACTGCGAGGCAGCCGACTCGGAGCGGTGAGCTACGAAACCGACCGTGACCACGACCTCGCGCCGCGTCGGATGGCACGCTACCGCTGCGACAACGGCGAAGAGTTCGACGTGCCGTTCGCCGACGAAGCCGAGATCCCCGGGACCTGGATGTGCAAGAACGGTCTCGAGGGCACCCTCATCGAGGGGGCCGCACCCGAGCCGAAGAAGACCAAGCCGCCGCGCACCCACTGGGACATGCTGCTCGAACGCCGCTCGGTGGAGGACCTCGAGGATCTGCTCAAGGAACGCCTCGACCTGATCAAGAGCAAGCGGCGCGGCTGAACGACCCACCGGGTGCAACCACCCCGGGCCTGCGCAACCGGCGATGCCGTTGCGGGAATTGTTTCCCGCAACGGCATTTCCTTTTCCCGCCGATGCCGGACCCGGTCGGATCGCGGACACGCCACAAAAAATCGAATGGCGGGCACCCGTGACGATCGGCGTGTAATTATGGGCGAACCCGCCGGACGAGAACCGTCGGCAGCTCCACCGTCACATCACACACCGATCAACCGGCGATCATCCGGTCGGGCAGCACCCCGGGGGTGAATACACGTGAACGACAACGACACCGTCACCGGCAGTGAAATCAACACCGTCACCGACCCCGAGGCCGCGCTCGAGGCGTTGCGCGTCGAACTCGATCGCGTCGACCGGGCGCTGCTCGACGGCGTCCGCGACCGGCTGGCACTGTGCACGCGCGTCGCCGAACTCAAACAACGACACGACATTGCGGTGCTGCAACCCGGCCGTATGCAACTCGTGCAGCGCCGCGCCCGCGACTACGCCGACCACCACGGACTGTCCACCGAGTTCGTGCGCGAACTCTACGACCTGCTGATCGGGGAGGCGTGCCGGGTCGAGGACCTCATCGTCGGCGACCGCGAGAACACCTCGTCGGACCACCTGGACGCCACCGCGTCCGTCGAGCGCCGGAGCTGACCGCGTCATGTCAGCGGCTGCCCCCTCCGGCCCCGGGTCGTCGTCACACCTCGACCCGTCCACCCCGCCGGTCCGCACACTGCTCGTGGACAACTACGACTCGTTCACCTACAACCTCTACAGCCTCCTTACCCGTGTCAACGGCACACCCCCGATCGTGGTCACCAACGACACCTCCTGGGACCGGGTCCGCACCCTCGACTTCGACAACGTCGTCATCTCCCCCGGTCCCGGCCGCCCGGACCGCGAACGCGACTTCGGGATCAGTGCCCGTGCCCTCACCGAACTGCCTGTCCCCATCCTCGGAGTGTGCCTCGGCCATCAGGGGCTGTGTCATCTGTTCGGCAGCGCCGTGGTCCGCGCCCCCGAGCCGGTGCACGGCCGCACCAGCGACATCCTGCACGACGGGACCGGTCTGTTCGCCGGGATCCCGTCCCCGTTCACCGCCGTGCGCTACCACTCGTTGATCGTCGAGCAGGTCCCCGACGAGTTCGAGGTCCTCGCCCGTACCGGCGACGGGTTGCTCATGGCCGTCGCGCATCGCCACCGCCCCCTGTTCGGGGTGCAGTTCCACCCCGAATCCATCGGCACCGACTACGGATTCGAACTGCTCGACAATTTCCGCGCCACCACCACTACCCGTGCGCACACCCGCAACGGCGCCGCCGCCCCGGCCCCGGCAGCGACCCCCGCGCGGTTCGTGCTCGAGAGCCGCACCCTCGACTGCCACCCCGACCCGCACACGGTCTACGAGGCGTTGTTCGCGGCGGGCCCGCACAGTTACCTGCTCGACGGCAGTGACGCACTCGAACCGGACTCCCGCTTCACCGTCATGGGCGACGCCTCCGGGCCCCGCGCCGAATTCGTCACCTACAGCGTCGCGGAAACCCTGGTGCGCGAACACCATTCGGACGGCACCAGCACCTCCTATCACCGCACGTTCTTCGACCACCTCGACCGGCGCCTCACCGAACGTCGCGTCGCACCCCGACACGATCTACCGTGCACGTTCGGGCTCGGCTACGTCGGCTATCTCGGCTACGAACTCAAAGCCGACGCCGGGGGTCAACTGGTGCACACCTCCCCCGTCGCCGACGCCTCCATGGTGTTCGCCGACCGCGCCGTCGTCCTCGACCACGAGGCCGGACGCTGCCACCTGCTCGCGCTCAGCGAGCAGACGGGCGAGGCGGCGACCGCGGCATGGTTCGACGAAACCGCCGCGGTGCTCACCACCCTGTCCGACTCGGTGCCGCCCGCCCCGCCGCCACTGCTCGTGCGCGCCGACCACGACGAGAAGATCCAGGTGCGGCACGACCCGCAGCGCTACCTCGAACTGATCGGCCAGTGCCTCGCCGAGATCCGCAGCGGCGAAACCTACGAGGTGTGCCTGACCAACACCGCAACCGTCGATCGGCACATCGATCCGCTACGCACCTACCGGGTCCTGCGCAGCATCAGCCCCACCCCGTACAGTGCGCTGCTGCGGTTCCCCGGACTGTCGGTGCTCAGCGCCTCCCCGGAACGGTTCCTGCGGATCGGGACCGATCGCGTCGTCGAATCCAAACCGATCAAGGGCACCCGCCCGCGCGGTACCACCACCGCGCAGGACGACACCCTGCGTGAACATCTGCGCACCTGCGAAAAGGACCGCTCCGAGAACCTGATGATCGTCGATCTGGTGCGCAACGACCTCTCCCGGGTGTGCACCCCCGGATCGGTGCACGTCCCCAAACTCTTCGACGTCGAAACATATTCCGCAGTACACCAATTGGTGTCCACCGTCCGCGGAACCCTCCGACCCGACAAGACCGCGGTGGACTGTGTGCGGGCCGCGTTCCCGGGCGGCTCGATGACCGGCGCACCGAAACTGCGCACGATGGAGATCATCGACAAACTCGAGGACGGGCCACGGGGCGTCTACTCCGGGGCGCTCGGATACCTGTCCCTGACCGGCACGATGGATCTGTCCATCGTCATCCGCACCATGGTCGCCACCGACCACCAGGTCGGTTTCGGAATCGGCGGCGCCATCGTCGCGCTCTCCGACCCCGACGACGAACTCGAAGAAACCCTGGTCAAAGCCCTTGCGATGCGTCGCTGCCTCGCCGACCCCGACGCGGGCGGCACCGGCGGCACCGATCCCGGCGACATCACATCGCTGGCAGACGGAACCCGCCGGTGACGGCGGCACCCACCGGGCCCATCGTCGTCGCCGGCGGGTGCGGGGCCGTCGGCGCGATGCTCGTCGCGGCGCTGCGCGGCGACGGCCACCACGTCCACATCCTCGACCCGAACATGTCCGACATTATTGCCCCACAGGACAATTCGCTCGACACAGCACTCTGCTCGGACATCACCGCACCGAACATCGCCGCCGAATCCGCACTACGGTCCGCCGCGACCGTGGTGCTTGCCGTCCCCGAACCGGTCGCTCTCGCCGCGCTTCCCACCCTCGCGGCGCTGATGCGACCCGACGCGCTGCTCGTCGACACCCTGTCGGTCAAGACCGTGATGGCAGACGCCGTGCACCACACCCTGCCGGACCGCGCTGCCCTGGGCATCAACCCGATGTTCGCCCCGTCCCTGGCAATGGCGGGCCGCCCCGTCGCGGCCGTCGTCTACCGCGACGGACCACCCGTGGATCCGTTCCTCACGATGCTGCGCCGCTGGGACGCGTGCGTCGTACCGGTCGGCGCCGACGAACACGACCGGGCCACCGCCACCACCCAGGCCCTGACCCACGCGACGATCCTCGCATTCGGAGTGGCACTCGGCACCCTCGATCCACCGGCCGCCGTGGACACCACCGCCCCTCCCCCACACATGCTGCTACGTGCCCTCCTCGCGCGGGTCGCGTCGGGGGTCCCCGAGGTGTACCACGACATCCAGGCGGCCAACCCGTACGCCGCGCAGGCCCGCCGGGCACTGCGCGGAGCCCTCGACGAACTCGACGCGGCCGCCGGCGACGACCGGACCGACGCGTTCGAGGCGGTGATGACCCGGGCGAGTACCGCACTCGAACCCGACCTCGACCGGTACCGTGAGATCTGTGAGCAGCTGCTGACGATGCTGCCGTCCGCACCACCCGGACCCGACCTCGAACACGGGGGGCCGAGATGATCGATCCCGATTCGGGAAACCCACTCGCACACACCGGCGCCGCCACCGCCGAGCCGGTGCGAGCCCGGCTACGTCCCCCCGAACTCCCCGGCCACGACCCGGCCGACCCCGTGGAGAGCGCCGTGATCCGCGGACTGTCCCGCTCGTGGGGTCGCCGCGCCGCGGTCAAGAAGGACGAACCCGACCTCGACGCGATGTTCGAGCCGGCGCTGCGCGACTTCCCCGACACGATGATCCCGTTCCACACCCACCCGCGTTATCTCGCACTCGACGAGCACCACCGTGCCCGAATCGGGGCGTGGGCATGGATCGCATACAACAAGAACGTCATCGATATCGAACAGCACGTCGTCAACCCCGGATTCGGGTTGATCACCTCCGATGTGTTCGGCCTCGGCCCCCACGACTCCGTCACGGTCGGGGTACTACAGGCAATGGTCGACGAGCAGTACCACACGCTGATGCATCAGAACGTCAACGCCTTGACCCGCCGTCGCCGCGGCTGGGCGATGCCCGATGCGGTGTTGCCACCGTGCCGCACCGTCCGCGCCCACGACGCCGCGGTCGCCCACGCCCTCGACCCACGGCACGCAGCGTTGATCCGGTTGGCGTTCACCACAGTCGCCGAAACGTCGATCAGCGCATATCTGGGTTTGTTCACCGGCGATGAGACGGTGCAGCCGGTCAACCGCAGCACCGTGGCGGTGCATCGCCGCGACGAACTGTGCCACAGCTCCCTGGCCGGGGAACTGCTCACGATGGTCTTCGACGAGCTCGACGCCACCGAATGCGAACTGCTGCTCGACGCGCTGGCCTCCGGAGTCGAGGCGTTCACCGGCACTGACATGGACAGCTGGGCCGCGATCGTGGCGCACGAGCAGATCCCCGGAGGGCAGGCGATGCTCGACGACACCGCCGAGGCCGCCGCCGCCCACCCGGTGGTGCAGGACTGCACCGCGATCCGCCGGCTGTGCGGACATCTCGGGGTCGAAGACGACCTCGTGGCGCGCGGCCCGTTCGATCATCCGGCGTGAGACAGGCCCCGCCGAACGAGAAGGTCCGGGCGACACTCTGCGTCAGCGACCGATCGACCGGGCCAGCAGTGCCCGCCCCTTCGACCACCGCGACTCGAGCCCCCACAGCGTGACCTTGAGCAACGCTTCCTGCACGATGTTGCCGCTCATCTTCGATTCACCGATCTCTCGTTCGGTGAACGTGATCGGGACCTCGCCGACGGTGAATCCGGCCTGCAGCGTCCGCCATGCGAGATCCACCTGGAAGCAGTAGCCGTGCGAGGCGATCGCATCGAGATCGAGGGCCTCGAGCACGTGCCGCCGGTACGCGCGGTAGCCGCCGGTGATGTCCTGGACCTTCACCCCGAGCGCGAGACGCGAATAGATGTTGCCACCGCGGGAGAGCACCTCCCGATGCCACGGCCAGTTCACCACGGTGCCGCCCGGCACATACCGCGATCCGAGCACCAGATCCGCACCGGCATCGACCCGGTCGAGCAGCAGAGGCAACTGTTCGGGGGCGTGACTGCCGTCGGCGTCCATTTCCACCAGCACCGTGTAACCGCGGTCCAGACCCCACCGGAATCCGGCGATGTAGGCGGCACCGAGACCGTTCTTCTCGGTACGGTGCATCACCTCGATGCGCCCACCCGCCCCGTCCGGGCCACGGTCGGCGGCCGCGAGCTCATCGGCGAACGCGCCGGTGCCGTCCGGACTGCCATCATCGACGATCAACACATGCGTCTGCGGAAGCGCAGCGTGCAACCGCGCGACGATCCGTCCGATGTTCTCGCGTTCGTTGTACGTCGGAATGATCACCAGGGTGCGGGCGCTCGGTGCGCTCGCGTCCCCGGCCGGCGTCGCCGCTGCCATCAAAGGTCCTCCCTGTCGAACCGGCCGTCGGCCGGGTTTGGTGCTGCGCCGGAGTCGGGCTGTGACCCCGACGCATCGCGTCGCCGGCGGTCGCGCACGAGGGCGACACCGGCGGCGGCCACGGCCCCGACACAGAGCGCGAGCTCCGGGAAAGGTCCGAACCGACTAGCCAGCGTAGCGTCCTGCCGCAACTGCACGCGCGCGACCAACGCTGCCGGCTCGAACAACGCGGTGCGTTGCTGCACACGACCGTCCGGGTCGACGACCGCGCTGACCCCACTGGTCGCTGCGACAACCACGGTGCGACCGTGCTCGACGGCGCGCACCCGCGACATCGCCAACTGCTGATAGGTCATCTCGGTGTCCCCGAAAGTGGCGTTGTTCGTCGGCACCGCCAACAGCTGCGCGCCGGCGTCGATCGAATCACGGAACGCCCGGTCGAACGCCACCTCGTAGCAGGTGGCCACCCCGATCGTGATGCCCGCGGCGGTGACCGTGCCGTCCCCGGCACCCGGCACGAAGAACCCGGCACGGTCCGCGTATTCGGAGAACAACCGGAAGAACGACCGATACGGCAGATACTCGCCGAACGGTTGGATGATCCGCTTGTCGTGTTGCTCCCCGGGCCCGGACTGCGCGTCCCACACGATCACCGAGTTGGTGGTGGTGCCGTCACCGTTGATCAACACCGCACCGACGAGAATCGGTGCACCGATCGCGGCGGACGCGGCAGAGATGTCAGCGGCGGCGTCCGCGTTGCGCAGCGGATCGATGTCGGAGGCGTTCTCCGGCCAGATCACCACGTCCGGGGCGTCGACCTGACCGCCACGGACCTGCGCGGCGAGTTCGAGGGTCTGCGCAACGTGATTGTCGAGGACCGCCTTGCGTTGCGCATTGAAGTCGAGGCCCAGGCGCGGCACGCTGCCCTGGATCGCCGCGACCGTCACCTCCCGCCCACCCGAATCCGGGGTGTCGGCAGTGACGAGCAACGGCCACGCCGCCACCGCCGCGAGCGGCGCCAGCGCCGTCCACGCGACCGCGGTCCACACGCCACCACGATGCGACGGACCGCGGTTCCGGTGGCCCAGCACCGCGAGTACGAGCGCGGCCGCGCCGCTACCGATCAACGCCACCGCGAACGACACCAGCGGGGCACCCCCGACCGCGGCGAGCCACACCAGGAACCCGTCGGGCTGCCCGAACGCCAACCTGCCCCACGGAAACCCGCCGAACGGTACCGACGAGCGCAGATATTCGGTCAACGACCATGCAGCCGCAATCCACAACGGCGCCGCCGGCATCGACCGCAGATGCACCACCAACGCCCCGAACAGACCGACGAACAACGCTTCGACCGCAGCCAACGCCAACCAGGGCAGCGGCCCGACATACACCCCGATCCACGGCAGCAACGGCACCAGGAACCCCAGGCCCGTCAGATAGCCGTATCCGAACCCCGCCTTCCGCCGCATCGGCCGGGCCGTCAACACGACGACCAGGACCGCGATGCCGACCGGCGCCAGAAACCACAACGGCCGCGGCGGGAAACTCGCGAACAGCAGCAGTCCCGCCCCGACCGCGGCCAACGACCGTGCCGACACAGGGGCGAGCCGCCGCGTCAGCGAGGCTCCCCCTGTCGTCCGGAACCACCCGGACTGCACGGCACCCTGCGGGTCGACGTTCACCGCTCGTACACCACGCGGCCGCGATGCACGCTGCGCACCAGCACCGGATCCTCGGTGCCGTCACTCAGATCCGGCAGCGGCGCGACCCGCGACCGCGGATCCGTCGACCAGCGCTGCACCCCGTCCTTGGGGGCACTGATCACCAGATCCCCCGCCTCCCACAACGCATAGGATGCCGGAGCTCCCGGATCCAAGGTGCCCGCCAGACCGTCCCGGACCCCACCGGCCCGCCACGCCCCGCGCGTCGCCGCGGCGAACGCGGCGCGCGGCGAAATACCGCTGCCGTCGGTGCGGTGCAGCACCGCCGCCCGCAGCATCGCCCACGGGCGCGGCGCGGTCACCGGCGCATCGGACCCGAACGCCAGCGAGGTGCCGGTCGCGGCGATCGCCGCGAAATCGTTGAGCGCCGCGGCGCGTTCGGTGCCGAGCCGCTGCGCGTACATCCCGGACGGGCCACCCCACGCCGCATCGAACCCCGGCTGCATACTCGCGAGGATCCCGTACCGCGAGAGCACCTGCGCCTGCGCGGCGGTGACCGACTCGGCGTGCTCGAGACGATGCCCGCACGACGCCACGGCGGGCCCACCGAGATCCGCGGCGACCCGCTCGATCGCCGTGACCACCGCGGCGGTCGCCGCGTCCCCGATCACATGGAATCCGGCCTGGATGCCGGCGACGGTGCAGGCCCGCAGATGCGCGGCGATCGCATCGACGTCGAGATAGGTGCGGCCGCAGCATCCGGGCGCATCGAGATACGGCTCCGACAGCCACGCGGTGCGCGACCCGAACGCGCCGTCGACGAACAGGTCGCCGCCGAGCGCGTGCGCCCCGGTGTCCGCGAGCAGCGCGTGCGCCTGCTCCGCGGTGGTGACGGCCTGCCCCCAGTAGCCGCGCACCTGCACCGGATGATCGAGGGCGAGCAGTTCGGTGAAGTCGTCGACACCGAAGATGTCGGGGCCACCGCACTCGTGCACCGCGACGATCCCGTGCGCGGCCGCATCGTCGAGCGCCGCGGTGCGCGCGGCGGTGCGTTGCTGCGGGGTCAGCGCCGCATGTGCGGCGGTGCGCACTGCATGATGCGCGGCGGCCGTCAGTGGCCGTTCCGGGTGGTAACCGTCGAGCCCCGCAACGCCCGCGGCTGCCCGCAAGATGCTCGACGCCGCCGCCGAATGCGCGTCGACCCGCGCCAGATACACCGCACGGCCGGGGGCCGCGGCATCGAGATCCGCGGTGGTGGGGGCAGCATCGGGCCACGCGGTCTCGTCCCAGCCCTGCCCCCAGATGACGGCGTCGTCGTGGGCCGCCGCGAACTCCGCGACCCGGCGCAACAACTCGGCGCAGCTCCCGGTGCCGGACAGGTCCACCGCGAGTGGGTTCCGCTCGGTGACCGTCAGACCATAGGCGGTGACGTGCATGTGGGTATCGACGAACCCCGGAGCGACGAACAGTCCATCGAGATCGACGACCTCCGCGTCCGGGTGCAACGCCTTCCCCGGGCGGTCCTGACCGACCCAGACGACACGTCCGTCCGTGACCGCCATCGCGGTCGCGTCCGGGGCTGAGGAACTGTAGATGCGGCCGCCGACGAGAAGCCGGGTATGCGGTGCTGAACTCACGAGAGTCCAGTCTGCCCCCTCGTCACGGGTGTCGGCGGGGCGGGGTGTCGACGATCTCGCCCTCGAGCACCCCGTCGCTGCGGATCACCGGGTCGCCCGGGTCGGGCGTGGTCAGGCGCGGATCGGCACCGACCACGGTGTGCTCGACGACCTGCCCGTCCACCACCACGGTGCGGGCGCCCCGCACCGTGGCGCCGTGCCGGGCGACCTGCCGCGCCGCGACCATGCGCACCAGCGGCCGCAACACCGCGCGGGTGGGCAGCAACAACACCATCCCGAGAACACTGGTGATCAGCCCGGGCACCAGCACCAGGGCGGCGCCGACACCGATGAGCGCACCGTCGGTGAGCATCCGTTCCGGCGTCACATCCAGGTTCGGTGCCGTGCCGCCGCGCAGCGAGGTCACGTCGCGCAGCGCGCGGCGCCCGCGGGAGGCGAGGACCGCGTAGCCGAGCACACTCACACCCAGGAACAGCAGCACGGTGACGAGCGCGCCGAGTGTGGAGCCGAGCCAGGCGAGCACGGCGATCTCCGCGACCACGTAGACGAGGAACAACAACAGGTACATGGCGGTCCTTCCAGGTGCCGGCCGCGCCGTCTGCTCCGTTGGGGAGCGGCCGTTACCCGATCAACGAACGGGAGCGCGGATTTTCTCCCGGCCCGCCGGAGCTCGTGCGCGCCGCATCCGCCCACCGCGCCCCGCCGTGATCGAATGGCGTGATGAGCGCCGCGGACTGGGCCGTACTGCTGGTGGCGGCCACGGCCGCCGGGTGGGTCGACGCCGTGGTCGGCGGCGGCGGGCTGATCCTGCTACCTGCATTGTTCCTCGTGGCACCGCACCTCACCCCGCAGGCGGCGTTGGCGACGAACAAACTCTCCGCGATCTTCGGCACCGGCGCGGCGGTGATCACCTTCGCGCGGCGCATCCCGTTGCAGTGGAAGATCCTGGCTCCTGCCGCGCTCGTCGCGGCGGTGTGCGCGGCCGCAGGCGCGGCGGCGGTGTCGCTGATCGACCCGGACGCGTTCATTCCCCTGGTGATGGTGGTGCTGGTGTCGGTGGCGGTGTTCGTCACCGCGCGCCCCACCCTCGGGACTGCCCCGGCCCACAAACCGAGCGTGCAGCGCGTGGTGCTGGTGATCGTGGGGGCGGCCGCGGTCATCGGGTTCTACGACGGCATCCTCGGTCCCGGCACCGGCACCTTCTTCATCATCGTGTTCGCGGCGATGCTCGGTAGCGAATTCGTCACCTCGGCGGCGATGGCGAAGGTCCTCAACTTCGGGTCGAACCTGGGGGCGCTGGTGTTGTTCGCACTCGGCGGGCACGTGTGGTGGACGCTCGGGTTGGCGATGGCGGTGTGCAATGTCGCCGGGTCGGTGCTCGGGTCACGCACCGCGTTGCGACGCGGCGCCGGGTTCGTGCGGGTGGTGCTGCTGGTGGTGGTCACCGCGATGGTGATCCGGCTCGGAATTCAGCAGTTCGGGTGAGTGGGCCGATACGCTGCTGCAGGTGAACGTCGTCGATCCCGATTTCCTGGCGCTGCCGTTGCCACGCATCGCCGATGCAGCGCTGTCGGTGGCCCGCGCGGCGGGTGCGCAGCACGCCGATGTGCGGGTGCATCGGGTGCGCACCCAGTCGTTGATGCTGCGCGACGGTGCGGTCCAGTCCGCGGTGGACGCATCGGATCTCGGGGTGTCGGTGCGGGTGCTGATCGACGGGACCTGGGGTTTTGCGTCGAATCCTGAACCGGATCCCGACGGTGCCGCGCATGCGGCGACTCGTGCGGTGGCGGTAGCGCGGACGTTGCGCCCGATCAACCGCGACCCCGTCGAGTGGGCACCCGAACCGGTGTACCGGGATGCGACGTGGTGCTCGGACTACCGGAGCGATCCGTTCGCCGTGCCCACCGACGAGAAGGTCGCGGTGTTGACGGACTATTCGCGCCGGCTGCAGCGCGCGGACGGTGTGCATCACGTGGCGGCAGGCTGCGAGCTGGTCAAGGAGCAGAGTTTCTACGCGGATCTGGCGGGGTCGTCGATCACGCAGCAGCGGGTGCGGGTGCATCCGCATCTGGAGGCGACCACGGTGGACCGGGACGCGGGGACGTTCGAGTCGATGCGCACCTTGGCCGCACCGACCGGGCGGGGCTGGGAGTACGTGGCCTCGGATGCGGTGTGGGACTGGTCGGGTGAGCTCGCTGTCCTGCCCGAGTTGCTGATCGAGAAGGCGCACGCGCCGACGGTGACGGCGGGCCCGACGGATCTGGTGATCGACCCGACGAATCTGTGGTTGACCATCCACGAGTCGGTCGGGCACGCCACCGAATACGATCGGGCGATCGGCTACGAGGCTGCCTATGCGGGCACCTCGTTCGCGACCCCGGACCGGCTCGGATCGCTGCGCTACGGCAGCACCGCGATGCAGGTGACCGCCGATCGCACCGACCCGCACGGGCTGGCCACCGTCGGATTCGACGACGACGCGGTGGCCGCCCAATCGTGGGATCTGGTGCGCGACGGCGTGCTGGTGGGCTATCAGCTGGACCGGGCGTTCGCCGCCAAGGCCGGTGTGGGGCGCTCGAACGGCTGCGCCTACGCCGATTCGGCGCATCATGTGCCGTTGCAGCGGATGGCGAACGTGTCGCTGCAACCGGATCCGCAGGTCGATCGATCCACGGCCGATCTGATCGGCGGGGTCGAGGACGGACTGTATGTGGTCGGTGATCGCAGCTGGTCGATCGACATGCAGCGCTACAACTTCCAGTTCACCGGGCAACGTTTCTACCGGATCCGCGGCGGGCGTCTGGCCGGTCAGGTGCGGGATGTGGCGTATCAGGCGACGACCACCGACTTCTGGGGTGCGCTCGAGTCCGTCGGCGGGCGCTCGACATACCAGCTCGGGGGCGCGATGAACTGCGGTAAAGCGCAACCCGGACAGATCGCGGCGGTGAGTCATGGTTGCCCGTCGGTGCTGCTGCGGCAGATCAACGTGCTCAACACCCGGCAGGAGGGCGGTCGATGATCGACGCACCCCGGCTCGTCGATGCCGCGTTGGCTGCGTCCCGCGCCGACGAGACGATCGTGCTGGTCACCGACAGCGACGACGCGAACGTGCGGTGGGCGGGCAGTTCGATGACCACCAACGGGGTGACGCGCTCGCGCAGGTGGACGGTGATTGCGATCCGCCGCGACCCGCAGCCGCGCTGCGGCATCGTGACCGCCCCGAGTGTGTCCGCCGACGAGATCCCGGCGGTGGTGGCGGCGGCGGTCGCGGCCGCGGACACTGCCGCCGAGGCCACCGACGCGATGCCGCTGCTGCCCGGCGATGGGGCACCCGAGAATTGGGCGGACGCGGTGACCGGCCCCGGCATCGAGGTGTTCGGTGACGTGATCGAGGCGTTGGCGGGCGGTTTCGGCGACATCGGCCGAGATCCGCTGTACGGGTTCGCGCATCATCAGGTGCACACCACCTGGCTGGGTACCTCGACCGGGCTGCGACGCCGCTGGACGCAGCGGGACGGGTCGCTCGAGATCACCGCGAAACGCGGCGGGCTGTCCGGTGCTGGCGCCTGGGTGGGGGCCGGCACTGCCGACTTCACCGACATCGACACCACTGCGCTGCTCACCGAGCTGGACCGGCGGCTCGGGTGGGCCGGCAACACGGTGGCGTTGCCGCCGGGCCGGTACGAGACGCTGCTGCCACCATCCGCGGTGGCCGATCTGATGATCTACCTGATGTGGTCGATGGGCGGGCGCGCCGCCGAGGAGGGGCACACCGCCTGGTCGCGGCCCGGCGGTACCCGTGTCGGCGAGACCGTGGCGGCGTTGCCGTTGACGTTGACCTCGGATCCGGCCGCGCCGGGTCTGGCCTGCCCACCGTTCCTCACCGCAGCCGCCTCGACCGACACGGTGTCGGTGTTCGACAACGGTCTCGATGTCGAACGTGTCGATTGGATCCGCGACGGCACCGTGCAGGCATTGACCTATCCGCGCGCGGCGGCGGCCGAGTTCTCCGCGCCGGTGACCCTGCCCGGGGAGAACCTGCTGCTCACCGGCGGCTCGAACGCCACCCTCGACGAGATGATCGCCGGCACCGAACGGGGCCTGTTGCTCACCACCCTGTGGTATCTGCGGGATGTGGATCCCTCGGGCCTGCTGTTGACCGGCCTGACCCGCGACGGGGTGTATCTGATCGAGGACGGGCAGGTGCGCGGCGCGGTGAACAACTTCCGGTTCAACGAATCCCCGCTCGATCTGTTGCGCCGCACCGTCGAGGTCGGGGCTACCGAGCGGACGCTGCCGCGGGAATGGAACGACTGGTTCACCCGCACCGCGATGCCACCGATGCGTATCCCCGATTTCCACATGTCGTCGGTCAGTGCCGCCCAGTGAGAGCAGTCCCGGCCAGCAAGTACAGTACCGGCCGGGTGATCAGGGTAGGTCGCGCCGATGCCGAGCGGGACTTCCGACGTACAACGCATTCGGGGCACAGTCAGCGGTGACCAGAGAATTCGCGCCGACCACCGCGCCCGCCCCGATCGTCACGCCCGGGAGGATCGCGGCCCCGGACCCGATCCAGGCACCGTTCCCGATGTGCACCGGTTCACCGGTGAGCGGCCCGGCGCGCTGGTCGCGTCCTCCCGTGCGGTGACTGCTGGTGAGCACCCGCACATGATCGGCGAGGAACACCCGGTCGCCGATGGTGATGTCGGCGACCGTGTCGAAGAAACACCCGTAGTTGACGAACACCCCGGAGCCGAGTCTCAACCGGCTCAGCCCCTGCACCACCACACCGCGGTGGATCAGACTCGGCGCCGACACCTGCACTCCGGCGCCGCGCAGCAACCGATGCCGCAGGGCGCCGGGTATCACCGGAAGCCCTGCGGCAGCGACGAACACGGATTGGGACAGATAGGTATGACGCACCCCGGTACTGCCTCCCACAGTTGCCTTGTCCCGCCGACGATCCCTAGAGCAGGTCGGCGAGTTCCTTCGCGATCTCCTCGGGGGTGACGGTCGGTTCGAAGCGGCGCACCACCGCGCCGTCGGGGTCGACGAGGAATTTGGTGAAGTTCCACTTCACCTCGTCGGTGCCGATCGCCTCGGGACGCGACTTGCTCACGTGCTCGAACAGGAACCCGTTGTCGGGACCGAAGTCGCCGGGGGCCTGCTCACGCAGGTACGTGTACAGCGGCACCGCGTCGGCGCCGTTGACGTCGATCTTGCCGTAGACGGGGAACGTCACGTCGTAGTTCACCGAGCAGAACTCCTGGATCTCGCTGTCGGTGCCCGGTTCCTGCCCGCCGAACTGGTTGCACGGGAACCCGACGATCTGCAGCCCGGCGTCCTTCTTCTCACGGTGCAGCGCCTCGAGGCCCTCGTACTGCGGGGTCAGACCGCACTTGCTCGCGACGTTGACGATCAGCAGGTGCTTACCGCCGTGCACCCCGAGGGATTCGGTGCCGCCGTCGGCGGTGGTGACGGTGAAATCGTGGACGCTCACAGCTCTCCTAGGGTGTTCTGGTTCGTGTATGTCGAGGTTCGAATATTCGGGTCAGTCGAGGGTGCAGGCCAACCCGATCGTGCCGGACCGGCCGCGCCGCAGCAGACTGCCCTTGACGGTCAGCCACCCGAACAGTCGGTACTTTCCGATGATCGCGGACCGGGTGCGTTCGGTGCCCGCCTCGTCGAGGATCTCTGCAGTGCCGGGTACCGCGGCGCTGCGCGGGCGACCCCGCGCATCACACACCGCGAGCGTGATCCGCGGATCGCGGCGCACTCGCCCCACCTTGTGGGAACCGGTCGCCGTCCACACCAGCAACCGGTCACCGTCGGCCACCGCCCACACGGCGGTGGCGACTGCGGTGCCGTCCTTCCGGAACGTGCTCAGCAGCACGTACTGGGCGGCGGCGAGGTCGGCGAACGACGGTGTGGTGACTCCCGCATCAGGCATGCGCCCACCTTACGGAACAACCACCGGTGTGCGCGCGGCGGCGGTTCACCCTCCGGTCGGCGCGCCACGTGGCACGTCGCGGAACGCGAGGTTCGGGTCGTGGCTGCGCTCTCGCGGCATCCCCAGCACCCGCTCGCTGATGGTGTTGCGGGCCATTTCGGTGGTGCCACCGGCGATCGTGTACGACTGCTGCATCAGGAAATCGGTGCCGCATTCGGCGACGGCGCCGTCCTCGGCGTCCCACGCCGCGCCGTCGGCGCCGGTCATCTCGTAGATGATCGTGGTGAGTCGGGTGGCGACCTCCCCGGACATCAACCGCAGGATGCTCGCTGCCTGGTCGGTCATCGCGCCGGTCGTCATGGCCTGCCCGACCCGCTGCTGCAGCGCGTTCTTGACCAGTTCGAGGGTGTCGGCCTCGCCGATCAGATCTCGGGCGAGTGGGTCGTCGAGGCGTCCCGCGTCGCGAGCCACCTCGAGGAGTTCCTCGGTGCGGGAGCCTCCGCGGCTGCTGCCGGCCGGCAACGTCGCGTACGGAGACCGCAACAGCAGCCGTTCGTGGAACATCCAGCGGGTGCCGACAGTCCAACCGGCGTCGATCTCCCCGATCCGGTCACTGTCCGGGATCCGCACGTCGGTCATGTATTCCTGGCAGAACTCCTTCGAGCCGCTGAGCATCTCGATGCGGTGCACCTCGATGCCCTCGGCCTCGAGCGGCACCATGAACACCGTCAACCCGCGATGCTTGGGCACATCCCAGTTGGTGCGGGCCAGGCACAACGCCCAGTCGGACCACCAGGCGCCGGTGGTCCAGATCTTCGAGCCGTTGAGGATCCAGTCGTCGCCGTCGCGCACCGCGGTGGTCACCGCACCCGCGACATCGGATCCGCCGCTGGGCTCGGAGAGCATCTGCATCCACAGTTCCTCGCCGCGCAGGATCGCCGGGATGTGCCGCTTCTTCTGTTCCTCGGTGCCGAAATCGAGCAGCACCGCCGCACAGGGCACGAACGTGGGTGCCTGCAGTCGCGCCGGATACTCGAAACCGGCGAGTTCGTCGTTGAGGACCCGCTGGTGTGCCGGGGTCAGTCCCTGCCCGCCGTACTCGCGGGGAATGCTGACCCCGGCAAGCCCGGCGTCGAACATCGCCCGCTGCAGTGCGCGGTCGTGCGCGACGGCGGCGAGTTCGTCCGCGTCGGAGGTTTCCTTCCGCAACACACCGATGTGGGCGGCGGGATCGGCGGGCGCGAGGTTCGCGCGGATCCAGGTGCGGGCGCGGGTGCGGAACTCGTCGAGGGTTTCGATCTCGACCTCGGTCTGGGTCACTGTGCGCTCTCCTTCGACGTGGCGGCAGCTGAGATGACGGCGGCGGCGAGTGCCCGACGGTGTTCGGCGGGGGTGCCGTAGTTGGACCGGTTCGCGGCGACGCGCCGGGTGTACAGGTGCAGGTCGTGTTCGAAGGTCAGGCCGATGCCGCCGTGGAACTGCACGCATTCCTGCATCAGGTCGGCGGCATGATCGCCGATGTACGCCTTGGCCGCGCTCGACAGGAGCGCCGCGTCGGGGGTGCCCGCGGCGACAGCGGCAGCGGCGGTGTCGCTGATCGCGTGACACGCCTCGAGCCACATCTTCATATCGGCGAAGCGGTGCTTGATCGCCTGGTACGAGGCCAGGGCCCGACCGAACGAGTACCGATCGAACGCCCACGCCACCGTGGTGTCGAACGCGGTCTGCAGCGCCCCGACGGTTTCGGCGGAGCCGAGCACGATCGCCAGATGCCGGGCGTACTCGTCGTCGGCGCCGCCGCCCGCGGTGCCGAGCAGCGCGCTCGCGGGTAGCCGCACTCGGTCGAACTCGACCTTTGCGTAGCGGCGGGTCAGATCCACCGAGCGCATCGCGGTGACGGTCACGCCGGGCGTGTCGCGGGGAACGAGGACGTGGCTGACTCCGTCGCCGGTGCGACCGGTCACCAGCAGCACCTCGGCAGTGCCGGCGGCTTCGACGGGGCGTTTGGTGCCGTGCACGATCACGTCGTCGCCGTCGACGGTGATCGTCAGGGGTGAGGTGGCGGCACGGGCCTCCGGACGTGGTTCGGCGGAGCACCACGCGGCGGTGACCGAGCCGTCGAGCAACCCGGCGAGGACCTGGGGGTGGTTGCCGTGTCGGCCCAGCAGGGCCGCGACCACGTTGGTCGGGACGAGCGGTCCGGGTGCGGCGTGCCGGCCGAACTCGTACGCGATCAAGGTCAGGTCGATCAGCCCCGAGTCGCTGATGGAGCCGCCGCCGTGCGCTTCGTCGACGAGCAGGCTGGTCCAGCCCAGCTCGGCGCCGGCACGCCAGAAACCCGGGTCGAATCCGGCGGCGTCGTCGCGCAGGCCTCGCAGGACCGCGACCGGGGTGCGTTCCTGCAGGAACCGGGCGGTGGTATCGCGGAAGAAGTCCTGGTCGGGCGTGGGTTCGAGCAGCATGCAGTGCCTCTCGTCTCGGTGGCACCCACAAGTGGAGTACCTCAATCTCAATAATGAGAATATAGTTATCCCATCCTGTAAAGGAAAGTCTCTTCGAGGGGTTTCGGCAGACCGCCCCCGCGCCCGGATACTGGAGGACGTGACCGCGACGAACCCGAGCGACGCCCCCGCACCCGCACCAGACGACACCGCAGCAGTGGACGTGCATCTGCCTGCCGGAACCCTGACCGCCGCGCAACTGCAGATCCTCGCCGACCTCGCCCACACCCACGCCGGCGGCGTCCTGCACCTGACCCCGCACGCCCACCTGCGCCTGCACGGCGACCCCGCACCCCTGACCCCCGCCGTCACCGGCGCCGGATTCACCGTGGGCCACCCCACGCAGCCGAACCTGCTCGCATCCCCCCTCAGTGGACGCATCGGCGGACTCCGCGATATCCGGCCCCTCACCGACACCGCACTCCCCCGCCTGTCCACCATGCGCCCCGGCGTGACACTCGGACTCGACGACGGCACCGGCGACATCGTCGCGCTGACCCCCGATCGCGCACTGCTCGCCCTACCCGGCGACGAATGGGCCTTGATCCTCGTCGGCGAGGACACCGGGATCCGCCGATCCGACCCTGCCGGTGCCGTCGACCTCCTGTTCGACGACACCGCACGCACCGACACCACTGCCACCCCTATTGCCCTCCCCACGCCCCCGACCCCACCGATCGGATGGCTCGACCAACCGGACGGCACCGTCACCCTGGCCGGAGGCCTCCCCGGCGGTGTGCTCCCGGCCCGCCTCGCCGAATTCCTCGCCGCCGTCGAACACCCGCTCGTCGTCACCCCCTGGCGCTCGGTGCTGCTGTGCGACCTCCCCGAACACATCGCCGAACAGGTCGTGCGCGTCCTCGCCCCCATGGGATTGATCTTCGACGCACAGTCACCGCATTTGCGGTAACCCACCGAACCGCCCCCGCCTCACACCGGACCGGCCTACCGTGGGACAGGTGAGTTCCGAACCGGCCGACTCCACCTCCCCCACAGACCCCGACACCTTCGACGTGATCGTGCTCGGCGCGGGCCCTGCCGGCGAGAACGCCGCGCAGTACGCCATCACCGGATCCGATCGCACCGCCGCCCTCGTCGAACACGAACTGGTCGGCGGTGAATGCTCCTATTGGGCATGCATGCCCAGTAAGGCCCTGCTGCGCCCCACCCAGGTCCTCGCCACCGCCGCGCACATGCCCGGCGTGCAGCAGCACGTCACCGCCGACCACGTCGACACCCCCTCCGTCCTGACCCGTCGTGACCGGTTCACCTCCGGCCACGACGACTCCTCCCAAGTGTTGTGGGCCGACGCCGCCGGCATCGACGTCATCCGCGGCCATGCGCACCTCACCGGACCCCGCACCATCACCGTCGACGGCGATCATCCCCGCGCCCTGCACGCCCGCCACGCCGTCGTCCTCGCCACCGGCACCGTCGCCACCGTCCCCGACCTGCCCGGGCTGCGCGCGGCGCTGCCCTGGACCTCCCGCGACGCAACGAACCTGCAGCAGATCCCGCGCCGGGTCCTCGTGATCGGCGGCGGCGTCGTCGCCTGCGAAACCGCCACGTGGCTACGGCAACTCGGCGCCGACGAGGTCACCGTCGTGGTCCGCGGACCGCGCCTGCTCGCGCGGGTCGAACCGTTCGCCTCCGATGCCGTCGCCGACCGGATGCAGACCCGCGACGTCCGGCTGCGGTTCGGAACCGAAGTCACCTCGGTGACGCGCCCCGACGTCCGCGACACCGGCGTCGGCATGATCCACGGCGGCCCCGTCACCGCGGAGCTGACGGACGGCACCACCATCGAGGTCGACGAACTCGTCGTCGCGACCGGCCGCCGCGCCGCCGTCGACCACCTCGGCCTCGACACCGTCGGCCTCGACGCCGGCAACGTGACCGTCGACGACCACCTGACCGTCACCGGTGTCGACGGCACCTGGCTGTATGCGGTCGGCGACGTCAACGGCCGCGCCGCCCTGACCCACATGGGCAAATACCAGGCCCGGGTGTGCGGCGACGTCATCGCCGCCCGCGCCGAGAACCGGCCACTGGACGACCCGCGGTACCGGGCGAGCGCCGACCACGGGCAGATCCCCCAGGTGATCTTCACCGTCCCCGAGATCTCCTCCGTCGGGCACACCGCCGACTCGGCCCGCGACGCCGGACTCGACGTCGAGGTGCTCGAGGCCGACATCGACGTCGCCGGCGCTGCCCTGCACCGCGACGACTTCACCGGGCACGCGGCGCTGGTCGTCGACCGCGCCACCGACATCCTCGTCGGCGCCACCTTCGTCGGATCCGAGGTCGCCGAACTCGTCCACGCCGCTACCATCGCGATCGTCGGGAAGGTGCCCCTCGATCTCCTGTGGCATGCCGTCCCGGCCTACCCTACGATCAGCGAAGTGTGGCTGCGTCTCCTCGAAACTCGCCGCCACTGAGGTGCTTTCGCACAGCGCAGGTCGATCGACCGTTTGGCGATCACAGATCGAGACCACTTTCGCTGTTGGAATCCTCCGCCACGCCGGCATTCGTAGTTGTACCAACGACCGTCGAAATCGAAGGAGTCGTCGATCTTCTGGATCTTACCGTTGGAGGGACCGATCCGGAGCGACTCGGCGGCGCCTACGCGCGCTACCGTGCTGGATCAGCCGAGTTCGCGGCAGTGTTCACGGAGGATTCTCCTATCGGCGTAGATCGAATCGCTCGGCGAGTTGCATCCGGTGTCGAACGGTTCCGAACGGTTCCGAGCGGTCTCGACGTCCCGCTGCGCTTCGGAGGACATCCGGTCTGTTGAGGGCGTCCTGCATGTGGATCGTGGAGACAGCCGGCCGACGGCCGCGTGCACGCCTCGTCTCGGGTGACGTGTCGGCCCTGATAGCCTCCGGGACAGTGAACATCATTTCTTGTGCGTGACCTTCGAGCCTCGCATCGACAGTGAACGACGCCGCGCGTCTGCGGCGGTGATTTCGCATGCCGTGCGTGGGAACCCGATGCCGGGTTCCCTGCGACCGCATCCCACCGGAATCGCCCCTCGGAGTTCACATGTCCCTCACCTCCTCCACCGACCCTTCTCTGTCCCATGCCGACCTGCGCGGCGACTGCAGGCGCTGTCATGCACTGTGCTGCACCGTCTTCGGTTTCTCCCGCTCCGCGGATTTCGCCACCGACAAACCCGCCGGGTCGCCGTGCGCACACCTCGGGTCGGAGTTCTCCTGCACCATCCACGACGCATTGCATGCGCGCGGCTACCGCGGCTGCACCGTGTTCGACTGCTTCGGTGCGGGACAGGCGGTCTCCGCTCGGATCCCCGCCGAACACGTCGCCGCCGTGTTCCCGAGAATGAAGCAGCTGCACGAGATGCTGTGGTATCTCGCCGAAGTGCAGCGCCGAGCATTCGCTCCCGATGCCGCCGCCGCTGCCCGCACGCTCGGCTCCTCGATCACCCGCTTCGCTCATAGCGACGCCTCCGAATTGCTCACCCTCGACCTGGGCCTACTGCATGAGCAGGTGCGCGCGCTGCTCATCGAGGTCAGTGCCGAACTGCGCGCGTCGTATCTCGCGTCCACCGCACCGGATCCGCGACTGGGCCCCGGCGTAGACCTGGCGGGCCGATCCCTGCGTGGCCGTCGACTGTGCGGCGCCGACCTGCGCGGCGCGTGCCTGATCGGCACGGATCTGCGGGGCTGCGATCTGACCGCGGTGGATCTACTCGGCGCCGACCTACGCGATGCCCGCCTCGACGGCGCCGATCTGTCGTCGGCGTTGTACCTGACCGGCCCGCAGGTCGCCGCAGCGCGCGGTGATCGCAACACGACACTGCCCCCGTGGGTGCCGGCGCCCTCGTGGGGCCGGCAGTCCTGATCTGCCCGATACCACCGGCCACACCGAACCCGTCGGTCCCTCCTGGCACACTGGATTCGCACATGCGTACGACGACCACGGGAAGGTGGGTGCTCCGATGGCGAGCCGGGACGAATCGGGTCTACTCGAGTGGGCCGCGTCGTACCTGGAGACACTGCAGACCGCGAAACGCTCGACGCACACCGTCAAGGCCTACCGACTGGACCTGCACGGGGTGTGCGCTGCGCTCGCGGCAGCGCGCGGCGTCGCTCCGGCGGCGCTGACCGTCGCGGACCTCACTATCCGCGGGTTGCGCACCGCGTTCGCCGCGTTCGCACGGGAGCGTCAACCGGCATCGGTGCGGCGGGCGTGGTCGGTGTGGAACAACTTCTGCAACTTTCTCGTCACCGAGGGGCTTTCCGAGGGCAATCCGATGGCCTCGATCACCCAGCCGAAGCGCCCCGAGCACACCCCGAAGGCCTTCAAACCGGCCGCCGTCGGGCAACTCGTCGACACCTTGACCCACGACGCACAGCACCCGAGCGGGTCACCGCGGGACTGGCCGCAGCGGGACCTGGCGTTGGTCGCGACACTGCTGCTCACCGGGATCCGCTCGGAGGAGTTGATCTCGCTGGATCTGGGACACATCCTCGGTGGGTTCGACGCCCCGGTGCTGCGGGTACACGGCAAAGGCGCGATCGAACGGGAAATCCCCCTCGAAGACAGCTGGACGGCGATCACGTCCGCTTACCTGCAGGAACGCTATGTCCGGTTTCCGTCGCTGCGGCGTTCGGTGCTCGCCGACCGCACGGATCTGCCGGTGTGGGAGCGGCACACACCGGCAGATCCGTTGTTCGTCGGGGCCGATGGGCAGCGCATCACCCGCGGAACCCTGCAATACCGGGTGCGGCGCATGTATCGGCGTGCGGGCATCGAATCCGAACGCAAACGGGGAGCGCTCGCGCACGCGCTGCGGCACACCTTCGCGACGTCGCTGGCCGACAACGGCGCCACGATGGTCGAGTTGCAGCAGTTGCTCGGGCATCGGTCGTTGCAGACCGTGCAGATCTACACCTCGGCGACGAACGACGCGGTACGGCATGCAGCCCGCCACAACCCGGTATACGGGTTGCTCGGCGGAACCGATCGCACTGTGAGCGACGACGCGAGCTGACAGACTGGGATCCGAACCGCAGTGTCGAGGTGCGCTCCGCAGGTGAGGACGCACCGAGAACAACGAAGGAGCTTGCATGAGCGTCGAATCGGTGGAAGCTGCGCGTCATCGCGTCGTGGTGATCGGATCGGGATTCGGTGGATTGTTCGCCGCGCAGGCCCTCGCCCGCGCCGATGCCGACGTCACGCTGGTAGCGCGCACCACCCATCATCTGTTCCAGCCACTGCTCTATCAGGTGGCCACAGGCATCCTCTCGGTCGGCGACATCGCCCCGGCCACGCGCATGGTGCTGCGCAAACAGGACAACACCCGGGTGCTGCTCGGGGAAGTCGACGACATCGATCTCGAGAACGGCACGGTCACTTCCCAGTTCCTGGAGCGACGCACCGTCAGCGACTTCGACTCGCTGATCGTCGCAGCCGGCGCCGGCCAGTCCTATTTCGGCAACGATCATTTCGCCGAGTTCGCGCCCGGCATGAAGACGATCGACGACGCACTCGAGTTGCGCGGCCGCATCCTGGGGGCATTCGAGCAGGCCGAACTGTCGAACGACCCCGAGGAACAGACCCGACTGCTCACCTTCGTCGTGGTGGGCGCGGGCCCGACCGGTGTGGAGCTGGCCGGGCAGATCGCGGAACTGGCGCATCGCACCCTCAAGGGCACCTTCCGTCATATCGACACGACGCGGGCGCGGGTGGTGCTGCTCGACGGCGCATCGGACGTGCTGCCGGTGTACGGCGGAAAGCTGTCGAAGAAGGCCCGCCGAACCCTCGAGGGTCTCGGTGTGGAGATCCAGCTGGGCGCAATGGTCACCGGCGTCGACGCAGACGGCCTGACGGTCAAGGAGAAGGACGGCACCGAGCGACGTCTCGAATCACAGTGCAAGGTGTGGTCGGCGGGTGTGGCGGCGAGTCCCCTCGGCAAGCAACTGGCGGAGCAGTCCGGCGCCGGCATCGACCGGGCCGGCCGGGTCGAGGTACTGCCGGACTTGTCGCTGCCGGGGTATCCGAACGTCTTCGTGATCGGCGACATGATGTCGCTCGACAAGCTTCCGGGACTCGCGCAGGTCGCGATGCAGGGCGGTAAGTACGCGGCGAAGCAGGTCATCGCCTCGCTCGAGGGTCAGGGCCCGTCGCAGCGGCCCCCGTTCAAGTATTTCGACAAAGGGTCGATGGCCACCATCTCGCGGTTCAGCGCGGTCGCGAAGGTCGGCAAGCTCGAGATCAGTGGCTTCCTCGGCTGGATCGCCTGGCTGTTCATCCACCTGCTGTATCTGGTGGGGTTCTCGTCGAAGATGTCGACGTTGTTGTCCTGGGCACAGGCGTTCTTCTCGGCGGGACGCAACGAGATGGCGGCGACGGAGCAACAGGTGTTCGCGCGGATCGCGATCGAGCGGCTACGCGACCACGAGAACGGCATCGGCACGGGCACGGGCACGGGCACCGACGCTGCCGCCGAGAAGAACACGGACTCGGTGCCGGCGGATCGCAAGGCCGCCGGCTGACAGGTCGCCGCGTGGTCAGTTCCCGATGCGGGAGCTGTCCTCGATGTTCGCGAGCCGCACCTGGCCCTGGGAGACGAGGCGGTCCTGCCCGTCGGTGATCAGCACGCGCCACAATTGCTGGGTACGGCCCCGGTGGATGGGGGTACCCACGGCGGTGAGGACACCTTCGCGGGTGGCCCGCAGGAAGTCCGTGTTGTTGTTGACACCGACGACGTTGCCCCGGTCACCGAACCAGGTGGCGCCGCCGATGCTCGCGATCGTCTCGATGACCGCGCAGTACACCCCGCCGTGCACGATGCCGTAGGGCTGATGCTGAGTGGGGCTCACCGTCCACTGCGCCCGGACTACGTCGGCGGTCAGTTCCAAGAATTCGAGCCCGAGCGCCGTCCCGAAGCCGGTGCGATTGAAGGCGGTCATCTCATCGAGCGTGGCGGTGGGATCCGGGATGGACTGATCGGTCATGTCTGGGCATTCTCCTGCTCGATCGGGGCCGGCCGAGCGCCGGTGGCCGTCGAACTATGGTAGGACATGGCCGTTTTCGCCGGTGGCGCCGCGAGCACCCATGGCGGGTTCCGAACAGAGCGGCGGGCCTCGCGTGGTGATCGCGAGGCCCGCCGTCGGGATGGACCGGGAGTCACTGCAGCCCTCAGGACTCCGGCGCGGTCCGGTGTTGCGCGCCTCCTACTATAGGCAAGCCTGACCTAATCCCACAAGGCCTCGGACCGGGCGGCCCGACGCCACGAAGGCGTCGAGCAACTGCTGACCCCGGCGCGTCGCGTCGCGTCGGGACGCGCCACCGAGGACGGGCAGCTGCGATGCGCCGGTGACGACCGTACGTCCGACCATCGCCCAGAAGCGGGGGCCGTCGAGCGGTGCGCACCGCTGCACGGCCTCATGCACCGCGACCAGGGCGGTCACGGCGCGATGCGCAGTCCACACCGCCATGGCCTCCTCGCACGGCAGCACCACGACCCCGCGATCGGCGGCGGCCCGGTCCCCCGGGAGTACGCGCAGGGTGTCGTCGGCGACGCCGGCCCAGTCGATGCACCCGTCGCTGTCCTGGTGCAGCCAGAGATTGTCGAGGCCGGGATCCCACACGCGGCCCTCGAGGGCAAGTGGGGCCAGCACCCGGCCGACAACAGCGTGGATGAGTGCAGCGGCGACCTGTTCGGCGGCGACCCTCGGTTCCTCGACATCTTCGAGCGAGCGCCGATACAGCAAGTCGATGCGCTCGGAGCGCTCGGCGCTACCGAGACTCCACCAGCGGCGCTTGGGTTCTTCATCGATACAGGCCACGGCGTAGACGCGGGGCGATCCCGCGGCGAGGGCCCGCAGGCGGGTGCGAGTGTCCTCGAATGCGCGGGCGGTCCGGTCGTCGAACATGGGGACCGGAGCAGTGGTGGTCGGCGGCAGCAGCAGAGTCGTCATCCGACACCTCTCTTGTCGACAGGAACCCAGCGGTTTGCTTAGGTAAGGCTAACCATTACATCCGAGGTGGGGGTAGCGCAACCCGCCGCACCGGAACTCCGACCGTCGACCGCTACCGACCTGCCCCACCCGGTGACAGACCGAAATAGGATTCCGTAACCTAACCTCCAGACCTACCCGAGAACGCCGTCACGAGGAGCGCCCCACGCACGTGGCCACCATTCGACCCCCTTCCCCAGACCTCACGGCCACCGAACCGACGACCACCGAGTTGACCGGACCGCCCACCACGGCCCGGCGCGTCGTCGCGGAGCTGCTGGACCTCGCGCTCCTCGCGGTCCCCCTCGTCATCGGCGCGTTGCTCGTCGACACCCTCGCCGACGCCAATGGAGGCGGACAGACCGACCGCGTCGTCTTCGGCACCGCCGCACTCGCCGCCACCGCCGGGTTACTGCTGTGGAACCGCGGCCGCCGGGAAGGGCGCACCGGCGCGAGTCTCGGCAAGACCTGGACCGACCTGATCACCCGCGACCCCGACACCGGCGCCCCCGTCGGCCCCCGCCGCGCACTGTTGCGTCACCGCACCGAAGTCGTCCTGGCACGCACCGCCGCCGACGACGGCTTCACGCCACTGCCCACGGACACCAGTGTTGCCGGGATCCGCCGCAGACGACTCCTCGGACTACTCGCCCTCGCTGTGATGCTCGTGCTGGTTCTGCTCGCCAGCATCGCGATCGGGGCCCGCCCGATGACCTTCACCGAAGTGTTCCACGCACTGTTCGTCAACGACGGCGCCGAAACCGACGTGATCATCCACTCCCTACGCATCCCCCGCACCCTGCTCGGACTGCTCGTCGGCATCGCCCTCGGGGTCGCCGGCGCCCTCATCCAAGGCCACACCCGCAACCCCCTCGCCGACGCCGGCCTGCTCGGCATCAACGCCGGCGCCGCCCTGTTCGTGGTGCTCTCGATCTACCTGCTGGGCACCAGCACCCCCGCCGAATACCTGTGGTTCGCGTTCGCCGGATCCCTGTTCTCCAGCGTCGTCGTATTCGGATTCTCCTCCATCGGCAACGGCGGCTCGAGCCCCCTGAGCCTGGCCCTCGCCGGCGCCGCCGTCGCCTTCTTCCTCCAAGCGATGATCCAAACCGTCGTACTGCTCGACCAGACCAGCCTCGACGGCTACCGCTTCTGGGTGGTCGGTTCCGTCGCCGGACGCGGCATGGACGTCCTCTGGCAGGTCCTACCGTTCATCGTCGTCGGCCTCGTCATCGCTCTCGCCAGCACCCCCGGCCTCAACGTGCTCAGCCTCGGTGAAGACGTCGCCCGCTCCCTGGGCACCAACATCGCGCTCACCCGCGTCGTCGGCATCGCCGTGATCACCATCCTCACCGGCGCCGCCACCGCCGCATGTGGCCCCATCGCATTCGTCGGCCTGATCGTCCCGCACATCGCCCGCGCCGTCACCGGCCCCGACTACCGCTGGCTCGTCCCCTATGCAGGCCTACTCGGCGGTGTGCTGCTCGTCCTCGCCGACGTCATCGGCCGCATCGTGGTGCGCCCCGGTGAACTCCAGGTCGGCATCGTGCTCGCCCTCGTCGGCGCCCCGTTCTTCATCGCCCTCGTCCGCCGCCGGAAGCTGGTGTCGCTGTGACCGACCTGACGAAAATCGACCCCGCGACCCCGCCCACCCCAGGCGAGGAACCACGCCGTCGCCGTACCCCCGTACAGCTCTCCACCGCAGTGCCCGCCCGCCCCGGTTTCCGCGTCGGCCGCTTCTCCGTCGTGTGGCGCGGCCGCCAGGTTCTCGTGTGCACCCTGCTCGCCGTCGCCGCGTTCCTGCTCCTGTGCGTCGGGCTCGGTCGCGGCGACTACCCGATGTCCGTCCCTCAGGTCATCGAGGTACTCCTCGGTGGCGGCGAACGCCTCGACCGGTTCATCGTGTTCGACCTGCGGCTCCCCCGCGGCATCGGCGCGCTGGTCGTCGGCGCTTCCCTCGCTGTTTCCGGTGCCATCACCCAGTCCCTGTCGCGCAACGCTCTGGCCAGCCCCGACATCCTCGGCATCACCGCCGGCGCCAGCGCCGCCGCCGTCGCCCTGATCGTCGTCACCAGCGGCGGCACCGTCGTCGGGCTCCTCGCCGCACTCGGTCTGCCCTTGGCAGCCCTCGTCGGCGGACTGCTCACCGCCGCCGCGATCTACCTGCTCGCCTGGAAGAACGGCGTCGACGGATTCCGCCTGGTACTCATCGGCATCGGCGCCAACGCCATGCTGATCGCCCTGACCAACTGGATGCTCGTCTCCGCCGACATCAACGACGTCTCCCGCGCCCAGGTCTGGCTGACCGGCTCCCTCAACGGCATCAGCTGGAGCCAGGTCATCCCCGCCGGCATCGCCCTCGCCGTCATCGGTACCTGGACGATCATCGCCTCCTTCACCATCGGCGCCCTGCGCCTCGGCGACGACACCGCCCGCTCGCTCGGCATCCGCCTGCAATCACAACAGGGCATGCTCCTCATCGCCGCCTGCGCCCTCGCCGCCATCGCGACCGCCGCCGCCGGACCCATCGGCTTCGTCGCGCTCGCCGCACCCCAGGTCGCGCTGCGACTCGTCCGCTCCGCCGGCCCCCCGATCATCGCCTCCGCACTGACCGGCGCGGCGCTCGTCGTCGGCGCCGACATCATCGCCCGCACCATCCTGCCGGTCTCACTGCCGGTCGGTCTCGTAACCTCCGCGCTCGGCGGCCCGTTCCTGCTGTATCTGCTCGTGCGCTCCAACCGGAAGGTGTCAGTGTGACCCACGCCCAGCCCCTCGACACGCACCCCGCCGGCGCGGCCCACGCCGCCGACGCCGCCGTCTCGCGGCTCATCGCCGAGCATCTCGCACTCGGCTACGGAGACCGCCTCATCGTCGACGACCTCGACCTCGAGATCCCCACCGGCGTGATCACCACCATCATCGGACCCAACGGCTGCGGCAAATCCACCCTGCTGCGCGCACTGAGCCGCCTGCTCAAACCCCGCGGTGGACACGTCGTCCTCGACGGCCGCAAGATCACCACGATGCGCACCCGCGACGTCGCCCGCGTCCTCGGCATGCTTCCCCAGGCACCCACCGCCCCCGAAGGACTGACCGTCGCCGACCTCGTCGCCCGCGGCCGCCACCCCCACCAGTCGTGGGTCCGGCAATGGTCCGGCGACGACGAAGACGTCGTCTCCACCGCGCTGACCCGCACCGGCATCGCCGACCTCGCAGACCGACCCGTCGACGAACTCTCCGGTGGCCAACGCCAACGCGCCTGGATCTCGATGGCCCTCGCGCAGGGCACCGACATCCTGCTGCTCGACGAACCCACCACCTACCTCGACCTCGCGCACTCCATCGAAGTGCTCGACCTCGTCGACCAGCTGCACAGCGAACTCGGCCGCACCGTGGTGATGGTCCTGCACGACCTCAACCTCGCCGTCCGCTACAGCGACCACCTCGTCGTCATGCGCGACGGCAAGGTCATCGCCTCCGGCCCCCCGACCGAGATCATCTCCGTCGAACTGCTCCGCGACGTGTTCGGACTCGACGCCTCCGTCATCAGCGACCCGGTCTCCGGCCGACCCCTGATCGTCCCCATCGGCACCCGCCACGTCTACGGCACCGTCGGCGGCGACACCCCACCCGAAAAACTACGACCCTAGGTAGTACGCACAAATGTCGGAGACTCCGTAGAATCACCGTATGGCAGCACTAGGCGAACTCGAGCGAGCAGTGATGGACCACCTGTGGTCCTCCACCGAACCCCAAACCGTGCGACAGGTACACGAAGGCCTCTCCGCCCGACGCTCCCTCGCATACACCACCATCATGACCGTCCTTCAACGCCTCGCGAAGAAGAACCTCGTCATCCAACAACGTGACGACCGCGCCCACCGCTACCTCCCCGTCCACGGCCGCGACGAACTCGTCGCCAGCCTCATGGTCGACGCCCTCGACCAGGCCGACGAGACCGCCGGACGCACCGCCGCACTCGTCCACTTCGTCGGCCGGGTCGGCGCCGACGAAGCAGCCGCACTGCGCGCCGCACTGGCCGAACTCGAAGCCCAGCACAGCACCGACCGACCCGCAGGAAAGGCGAGCTGACACACTCGACACCATGGATGCGACCACCGCGCTCGTATTCGGCATACTTGCGCTCCTTCTCGCAGGCCCGGTCCCCGGGCTCCTCGCCCGCGCCACCTGGCCGCACCGCAACCCTCGCGCGGCGCTCGTGCTGTGGCAGGCCGTCGCCTTGGCCGCCGTCCTCTCGGCGTTCAGCTCCGGCCTGGCCATCGCCAGCCGCCTACTGGTCCCCGGCCACGACGGCCGTCCCACCACCGGCCCCCTCGAAGAAATCGACGCGCTCGGACTACCCCTGTGGCTGACGTACGTCGTCGTCTTCATGCTCACCCTGCTCATCGGCGGACGCCTGATCTACTCGACCGTGCACGTCGGTGTACGCACCCGCCGCCGACGCGCCCGCCACCGCATGCTCGTCGACCTCCTCGACCGGCGCGACAACATCTCCGCCGTCCGCACCCTCCCCCACGTGCGGATCCTCGACAGCACCGACCCCATCGCCTACTGCCTGCCCGGCATCCGGCACCGCGTCGTTCTGTCCGAAGGCACCCTCGACAACCTCACCGACCACGAACTGAGCGCCGTCCTGCGCCACGAACACTCCCACCTGCGCGCCCGCCACGACCTCATCCTCGAAGCATTCACCGCCGTCTACGAAGCGTTCCCCCGCTGGGTCCGCTCCGGATCGGCACTCGGCTCCGTGCAGCTCCTCGTCGAGATGCTCGCCGACGACTCCGCCGTCCGGCTCACCGGACCCACCCCACTCGCCCGGGCCCTCGTGGCCTGCGCCGACGCCCACACCCCCACCGGTGCCCTCGCCGTCGGCGGACCCTCCACCCTGCTACGAGTACAGCGACTCGCCCAGCCCGGCCCCGACCTGACCATCTCCACGTGCGCCTACATCGCCGCCGCCGCGATCCTCGTCGTCCCCACCGTCGCCGTCGCCGTCCCCTGGCTGACCGAACTGACCCGCCTGTTCCACCACTGACACACCTCGCATCCCCGTTCGATTTCGATCACGCCCCATTTCGGGGGAAGCTGTACCCATGACCGTCGAACGCACCGATACCCCCCTCGCCCAGATCGGCGTCACCGGCCTGGCCGTCATGGGGTCCAACATCGCCCGGAACTTCGCCCGCCACGGCTACACCGTCGCCCTGCACAACCGCAGCATCGCCAAGACCGACGCCCTGCTCGCCGACCACAGCAGCGACGGCACCTTCGTGCGCACCGAAACGATCGACCAGTTCGTCGCCGCGCTCGAGAAGCCCCGCCGCGTCCTGATCATGGTCAAGGCCGGCGACGCCACCGACGCTGTCATCGAAGAACTCGCCGACGCCATGGAACCCGGCGACATCATCATCGACGGCGGCAACGCCCTCTACACCGACACCATCCGCCGCGAAGCCGCCCTGCGCGAACGCGGCCTGCACTTCGTCGGCGCCGGCATCTCCGGCGGCGAAGAGGGCGCCCTCAACGGACCGTCCATCATGCCCGGCGGCCCCGCCGAGTCCTACGCCGCCCTCGGCCCCCTCCTCGAAGCCGTCTCCGCCAAGGTCGACGGAACCCCCTGCTGCACCCACGTCGGCCCCGACGGCGCCGGACACTTCGTCAAAATGGTGCACAACGGCATCGAATACGCCGACATGCAGCTCATCGGCGAGGCCTACCACCTGCTGCGCGACGCCCTCGGCTACGACGCCGCGAAGATCGCCGACGTGTTCGCCGACTGGAACACCGGCACTCTCGAGTCGTACCTCATCGAAATCACCGCCGAAGTGCTGCGTCAGACCGACGCCGCCACCGGCCGACCCCTCGTCGACGTCATCGTCGACGCCGCCGAACAGAAGGGCACCGGACGCTGGACCGTCAAGGCCGCCCTCGACCTCGGCATCCCCGTCACCGGCATCGCCGAAGCCGTCTTCGCCCGCGCCCTGTCAGGTTCCCGCACCCAACGCGCCGCCGCCCGCGACCTGACCTCCGGCACCCTCGGCGCCGCCCCCACCGACGCCGCCCAGTTCACCGAGGACATCCGCGCCGCCCTCTACGCATCGAAAATCGTCGCCTACGCCCAAGGATTCGACCAGATCGCCGCCGGCAGCGCCGAATACGGCTGGAACGTCGACCGCGCCGCGATGGCCACCATCTGGCGCGGCGGCTGCATCATCCGCGCCCAGTTCCTCAATCGCATCAAAGAGGCCTACGACGCGGACCCCGAACTGCCCAGCCTGATCCTCGCCCCGTACTTCCGTGACGCCATCGAAGCAGGCATCGACAGCTGGCGACGCGTCGTCGTCACCGCCACCACCCTCGGCATCCCCATCCCCGCCTTCGGCTCGTCCCTGTCGTACTACGACGGACTACGCGCCGAACGCCTCCCCGCCGCACTCACCCAGGGCCAGCGCGACTACTTCGGAGCACACACCTACGAGCGCACCGACAAGCCCGGCAAGTTCCACACCCTGTGGAGCGGCGACCACAGCGAAGTCCAAGCCTGACCGACCGCGATCGACCATGACCGGCCCCGCGGCAGCATCCGTGGCGTGCGCGCTCGCCGCCGCGGTACTGATCGCCGTCAGCATGGTCGCCCAGCAACGCTCCGCCGCCGCCGTCCCCACCTCCGCCCCACTCGTGGGCAACCTCGTCCGCAGCCCCCGCTGGTGGGCGGCGCTGGCCGTGGACGGCGGCGGCTACACCCTGCAAGTACTGGCGCTTGCGCTCGGCGCTGTCCTGATCGTGCAGCCTCTCCTCGTCTCATCGTTGCTGTTCGCCATCCCCATCTCCGCCTACTACACCGGGCGACGACCCGACCGCCGCACCCTGCTGCTCGCCGGCGCACTGTGCATCGCCTTGGCGGTGTTCCTGATCGCCGGCAACCCCACCGCGGGAGCCGTCGATGCCGCCGCCACCCGATGGGCACTGCCCCTCACGATCACCCTGGCCGTCACCGCCTGCGCCACCACACTCGGCCTCGCACCCGGGCCGCCGGGACGCCGCGCCATGCTGCTCGGCACCGCCGCCGGCATCCTCTACGGCATCGCCGCCGCCTTCACCAAACACGTCACCGATCTCATCGAACACGGCCTGCCCACCGTCCTCGGTTCGTGGCAGACCTGGGCCGTGATCGCCGCGGGACTCACCGGCATGTACCTGCAGCAACGCGCCTTCCAAGCCGGACCGCTCACCGCCTCCCTGCCGACGCTCACGATCACCGAACCGCTCGCCGCGGTGTTCCTCGGCATGACAGTGCTCGGCGAACACCTCGACACCGACGGCCTCGGCCTCACTGCCACCGTCTCCGCGGTGGCAGTGATCGCCGTGACCACCCTCGCGCTCGCCCGCACCGTCGCGCCCAACTCCTCCGCCGCCGCATCGGAGACGGAAAGGACAGCGACAAAGAGGCCTACACAGCCCTGATCAGCTCGCCGACCGCGACAACACCGCGACCAGGAATTCCGAGTCCTCCGCGAACGGGCGCAGATCCCACGTCGACAACAACAACTCCGGCGTGAGCCCCCCGGCCGCCGCATCCGAAAGAAACTCGGTGAAGTCGTAGTCACGGCCCGCGCCGAACCCCACCACCGCACGCCCCGACGACGTCAGATGCCGCGCGAACGCAGCCAACGTCGCCCGCCGCGTCGACGGCGCCAAGAACGTCATCACATTGCCCGCACACACGATCGCGTCGAACTCCGCAGCCACACCGCGACTCGGCAGATCCAACTCGGCGAGATCCCCGACCAACCACGTCGGTCCCGGATGATCTTCCTCCGCCGCCGCAATCAACACCGGATCGACATCGACCCCCACCACGACATGCCCCACCCCGTGCAGATAACCACCCAACCGACCCGGCCCACACCCCGCATCGAGCACCCGCGCACCCCGCCCCAGCATCGCGTCGACGAACCGGGCCTCACCGACGATGTCCTGCCCTTGCGCGGCCATCGTCCGGAAACGCTCGACATACCAACTCGAATGCGACGGATCCGCCTCGGTGATGTCCTCCCACTGGCTTCGGATGCGCTCGGCCAACGTCCCACCTCCTCGATCGGGCCCGCCGGCGCGAGCCACATACGACCCACCCTAAGCACCTCATCCCACCGCACCACACGACAGCCCACGACCCGCCGAATTAGAATGGACACTTTCACCGCATCGTCCGGGAGAAACCACCATCGTCCCGGACCCGACGAGAGGAACACGGTGCCTGCGGCACCCACTACCGGCACGGTGCCTGCGGCACCCACAACGAGCACACCCCCGGCCGACTCCGGCGCAACCACCGCGGAGACCGACTCCGCCGGGCAGGAGGGCTCCCCTAGCGAGCCGGGCGACAAACCCGGCGCCACCACCACACAGGAGCGGCCATGATGTCCGTCGCCCTGTCCATCCTCAGTCTCCTCGGCTTCGTCGCACTCACCGCAGGAACCGCCCTGTTCGTCGCCGCCGAATTCTCTCTGACCGCCCTCGAACGCAGCACGGTCGAAGCGCACGCGCGAGGCGGCGACCGCCGCGCCCGCCAGGTACAGCACGCACACAGCACCCTGTCGTTCCAGCTGTCCGGCGCCCAACTCGGCATCACCATCACCACCTTGATCACCGGCTATCTCGCCGAACCGGTCCTCGCCCGCTTCCTCGACCCCGTGTTCGATGCCATCGGGCTGGCCGAGAACACCGCGAGCACCGTGTCCCTGGTCGTCGCGCTCGTCCTCGCCACCTCGTTCTCCATGGTCTTCGGTGAACTCGTCCCGAAGAACATCGCGATCTCCCGACCTCTGGCCACCGCGCGCGCCACCGCCGGCCTCCAAGCCGGCTTCTCACTGATCTTCCGTTGGGCCATCAACGGCCTCAACGGCACCGCCAACAGCATCGTGCGGCGCCTCGGAATCGAACCGGCCGAAGAACTACGCTCCGCGCGGTCCCCACAAGAACTCGGCTCCCTCGTGCGCACCTCCGCCGAAAGCGGCGTCCTCGACGAATCCACCGCCCGACTCGTCGACCGTTCCCTGCGCTTCGGTGAACGCACCGCTGAGGACCTCATGACCCCGCGCATGACCATCGAATGCCTCGATCGCCGAGACACCGTCCTCGACCTGATCGAACTGTCCTCCCGCACCGGATACTCCAGATTCCCGGTCATCGACTCCGACCTCGACTCCACACTCGGTGTCGTCCACATCAAACACGCATTCACCGTCGCCGCGGACCGGCGCGGCACCACCGCGGTCCAGGACCTCGCCCGGAAGGTCCCGATCGTGCCCTCGACACTCGACGGTGACACCGTCATGGAGCGGGTCCGCGCCGACGGAATGCAGGTCGCCCTCGTTGCCGACGAATACGGCGGTACCGCCGGAATCGTCACCATGGAAGACCTCATCGAGGAAATCATCGGCGACGTCCGCGACGAACACGACGAACCACAACCCGACGCGCACCCGCTCGGCGACGGATGGTCGTGCTCCGGGCTTCTGCGCATCGACGAGGTCGAACGCCTCACCGGCTACCGCGCGCCCGACGGCGACTACGAGACTATCGGCGGGCTCATCCTCACCGAACTCGGTCGCATCCCCGAGATCCACGACGAAATCCCGCTCCCTGCGCGCGACCACGACGACCCCCCGTGGCTCGCCCGGGTCCTCGAGATGGACGGTCACCGCATCGACCGGCTCCTCCTGACCCCCACCGACCCCGGACGGAACAGTACCGACCACGACGAGCACACCGACGAGGAGCAGCCATGAACGACCTGCTCGGGGCCGCTCTGACCATATTGCTCCTCGCCGGCAACGCCTTCTTCGTCTGCGCCGAATTCTCACTCATCACCGCACGCCGCGACCGACTCGAAGCACTCGACGCCCAGGGCAAGAAACGGGCCCGCACGGTCATCGCCGCCGGCGAACACCTCTCCTTGATGCTCGCCGGCTCCCAACTCGGCATCACGATCTGCTCGATCCTCCTCGGCCGCGTCGGCGAACCCGCCATCGCACATCTCATCGAGGCGCCGCTCCACCTCATCGGCCTCCCCGACCAGCTCCTGCACCCCATCGCGTTCACCATCTCGATCGCGCTCGTGGTGACCCTGCACATCCTGCTCGGCGAGATGGTGCCCAAGAACGTCGCCATCGCCGGACCCGAACGCACCGCCATGCTCTTCGTCCCGGTCCACCTGCTGTTCATGCGACCGGCCCGCCCCCTGATCGCCTTCTACAACTGGTGCGCCAACATCACGTTGCGTCTGATGCGCGTCGAACCCAAAGACGAACTCGACGCGACCGTCACCGCCGTCGAACTGACCGAGATGATCGGCGAATCCCGCTCCGAAGGCCTGATCGACGAAGAAGAACACCGCCGACTCATCCAGGCACTGAACACCGGGGGACGCACCGTCGCCGACGTTCTGATCCCCCTCAGCGAAGTCCGCACCGTGCCCGCCGCCACCGCTGGTGTCGCACTCGGCGCCATCGAACACGCCGTCACCTCGACCGGGTTCTCCCGGTATCCCACCCGCACCCCCGCCGGCGACTACACCGGGTACCTCCACGTCAAGGACATCCTCGACCTCGTCCACGACCAGGCTGCGGGACCCGACACCGTGATCCCCCCCGACACCATCCGCCCACTCCCGTCGCTGCCCCTCGGCACCGCACTCGACGAGGCCCTGTCCCAACTGCGACGCACCCGCTCCCACCTCGGCGGCGTCGTCGACAACACCGGAGCGATGCTCGGCATCGTCGCGCTCGAAGACCTTGTCGAAGAGTTCGTCGGCACCGTCCGCGACGCCACCCACCGCATCACCGATCCCACGCCCGGCCGCCGCACAGGAGGCGCACCCCAGTGACCGAGGCCCCCACCGACCACCGCGAGGTGATCCTCACCGAGCACCAGTGGACCGCGCGCCGCGACCGACACCGGTACCAGGTCGACGAACTGCTCGCCGCACACCTGCGCCGGCGCGCGGCGCACGAGAAGCACCCGGTCCACGACTTCCTGTTCACGTACTACCGGCACCGGCCCGCGCAATTACGGCAGTGGCATCCCGGGTTCGGCACCGTCCTGCTCGGCGCTGGTCGCGAATATCGCGACCAGCGCGCCTACGAACGGGTTGTCGTCGACGGCACGCCGGGGGTTCGTGTGAGCTCCGACACCCTCGACAATCGGCTCTCGACGCTCGGTTTCATAGCCGAACTGCTGACGCGAACCGGTTCGCGGACCGCCCAGCTCGGATGTTTCGGACTGCACGAATGGGCGATGGTGTACCGCACGAGCAGTGACGATGTGCGGCATTCGACGGTGCCACTGCGGCTCGGTCACGCCGGAACCGATGCGGTAGTGGAATCAATGCAGTTGCGCTGCAGTCATTATGACGCCTATCGGTTCTTCACCCCGGACGCGGCACCTCGTAACATCGAACCCCTGACCCGAGACGACCAACTCGACCGCGAGCAGCCCGGGTGCCTGCACGCCGGCATGGACCTCTACAAGTGGTGCTACAAGCTCTCTCCGCTGATCGATTCGGACCTACTGCTGCGCTGTTTCCGGCATGCGGCCGCAACACGCGAACTCGACATGCGCGCGAGCCCGTATGATCTGAGCGACTACGGCTACTCGCCCATCACGATCGAGACTGCCGCCGGACGCGCACAGTACGTCCGCGAGCAGACGGCGCTCACCTCCCGCGCCGCGGACCTGCGACAGGACCTGCTCGAACGATGCTCCGCCCTGCGCGCGCGCCGAACCGACGTACGCTCCTAGCTACCGGCGGGTAACATAATTGGTGAATTTTCGTGCGGCTCCCGGATCGCAACATCACCGGGCGCACAGCAACCGGAAAGAGTGAGGGTAATGACCGAACGCGTGACCATCGGCGGACTTCAGATCGCCAAGGTGCTCTACGACTTCGTCAACAATGAGGCACTCCCCGGCACCGGAGTGGACGCGGACGCGTTCTGGGCCGGCGCCGACAAGATCGTCGACGAGCTCGCACCCAAGAACCGTGCTCTGCTCGCCAAGCGCGACGACCTGCAGGCACAGATCGACACCTGGCACCGCGACCGGGCCGGAGCGCCCCACGACGCGGCTGCCTACAAGGCATTCCTCGAGGAGATCGGCTACCTCGTTCCGGTCCCCGCGCCCTTCCAGGTCGATACCGCCGGCGTCGATACCGAGATCACCTCCACCCCGGGCCCGCAGCTCGTCGTGCCGATCCTCAACGCCCGCTTCGCCCTCAACGCCTCCAACGCCCGCTGGGGTTCGCTCTACGATGCGCTGTACGGCACCGACGCCATCTCCGAAGAAGGCGGCGCCGAGAAGACCGGCGGCTACAACAAGGTCCGCGGCGACAAGGTCATCGCCTGGGCCCGCGACTTCCTCGACAAAGCCGCACCCCTGCAGTCCGGCAGCCACGCCGACTCGACGAACTACTCCATCGACGGCACCGAACTGAAGGTCACGCTCTCCGACGGCACCGTCACCGGACTCGCCGACGCCGACGAGCTCGTCGGCTACCTCGGCGACAAGAACGCCCCCACCTCGGTGCTGCTGCGCAACAACGGCCTGCACATCGAGATCCAGATCGACGCCGCCTCCCCCATCGGAAGCACCGACGCCGCCGGAGTCAAGGACGTCGTCCTCGAATCCGCCGTCACCACGATCATGGACTTCGAGGACTCCGTCGCCGCAGTCGACGCCGACGACAAGACCGTCGGATACCGCAACTGGCTCGGCCTGAACCGCGGCGACCTGACCGAGTCGTTCGACAAGGGCGGCAAGACCCTGACCCGCACGCTCAACGACAACCGGGTCTACACCGCTCTCGACGGCAGCGAACTCGAACTGCACGGCCGGTCCCTGTTGTTCGTCCGCAACGTCGGTCACCTCATGACCACCCCCGCCATCCTCGACGCCGAGGGCAACGAGATCCCCGAGGGCATCCTCGACGCGCTGATCACCAGTCTGTGCGCCGTCCACGGTCTGCACACCGACGAGGCCCATGGGCCCCTGGCCAACAGCCGCACCGGCTCGATCTACATCGTCAAGCCCAAGCAGCACGGCCCCGAGGAATCCGCCTTCACCACCGAACTGTTCGGCCGCGTCGAAGAGGTCCTCGGTCTTCCGGCCAACACACTCAAGGTCGGCATCATGGACGAGGAGCGACGCACCACTGTCAACCTCGCCGCCTGTATCGAAGCCGCCTCCGAACGCGTGGTGTTCATCAACACCGGCTTCCTCGACCGCACCGGCGACGAGATCCACACCTCTATGGAAGCCGGAGCCGTCGTTCGCAAGGCCGCCATGAAACAGCAGAAGTGGATCAGCGCCTACGAAGACTGGAACGTCGACACCGGCCTCGCTGCCGGCCTGCAGGGCAAAGCGCAGATCGGCAAGGGCATGTGGGCCATGACCGAACTCATGGCAGACATGCTCGTGCAGAAGATCGGCCAGCCCAAGGCCGGCGCCAACACCGCATGGGTGCCGTCCCCCACCGGCGCGACCCTGCACGCCACCCACTACCACGAGGTCGACGTCTTCGCGGTCCAGGACGAGCTGAAGGGCAAGACCCGCGCCACCGTCGACGACATCCTCACCATCCCGCTCGCCGAGAACACCGACTGGTCCGACGCCGAGAAGCGCGAAGAACTCGACAACAACTGCCAGTCCATCCTCGGCTACGTGGTCCGCTGGATCGACGCCGGTGTCGGGTGCTCCAAGGTTCCCGACATCCACGACGTCGCACTGATGGAAGACCGCGCGACCCTTCGCATCTCGAGCCAGCTCCTCGCGAACTGGATCCGCCACGGCGTCGTCACCGACGACGACGTCGTCGCTTCCCTCGAGCGGATGGCTCCGGTCGTCGACCGTCAGAACGAAGGCGACGCTTCCTACCGGAACATGGCGCCGAACTTCGAGGACAACATTGCGTTCCAGGCTGCGAAGGAACTGATCCTCGAAGGCACCACGCAGCCCAGCGGCTACACCGAGCCGATCCTGCACCGCCGCCGCCGCGAGTACAAGGCCGCCAACGCCTGACCTCCGGCACCGCCCGACCCGAACCGATGGGCCCCGATCCGCGTGGATCGGGGCCCATCGTCACACCATCCGGCCTGCAACGGACCACCGACATCGCGCGTCATTAGACTGCTGGGGCCCGACCACAAACGAAACGAGGCGAGAAATCAAGTGGCTCGACATCGCGGATCCGGTGGAACACGTGGCGTCAGCGCAGGCATCATCGTGTCGTTGGTCGCCGTCGCCCTCCTGGTTCTCGGCGTCGTCGGCTGGCTCCAACTCCGCGACCGAATCGACGACCAGGCCACCGAAGCGGCCGGGACCTGCGTCGAAGGTGACGCCGAACTCCACATCGCCGCCGACCCACTCATCGCCCGCACCCTCACCGACCTCGCCGCCACATGGAACACCGACGTCGCACCCGTGATCCGCGACTACTGCATCACCGCCCACGTCACCGCCACGGAATCCCCCACCGCAGCCACAGCCCTCGCCACCGACACCTGGAACCCCGAACTCGGTCCAGAGCCTGCGCTCTGGGTACCCGTCGACACCCGCGCAGCCGACCGCGCGGGCACGAGTGCGAGCGGGCAACGTCGATCCCTCGCCATCTCCCCTATCGTTCTCGCCGCACCCACCGCCCTCCAGAACGGACTCACGACCGCTGGGGTCGCATGGCACGACCTACCGTCGCTGCAGGCCACCCCCGGATCCCTCAGCACACTCGGCCTCGGATCCTGGGAATCGCTGAGGATGGCCCTGCCCACCGGAACCAGCAGTGCCGCTACCGAGCCCGCACTCGAAGCTGTCGCCGCCACCGGCACGGGACCGCTGACCCAGGATGAAGCAGAGTCCCCGGAAACCGTGACCGCAATGACGGAACTCGCGCTCGGCGCCAACGCTCTCGATATTGCCGCAGGACCCACCACCGCAGACGCACTCACGGCGCTCGCCGCGAACACCACCCCAGACTCCCCGATCCATGCTGTGCCCGTGACGGAAAAGCAACTGTACGACGCAGTCACCGACGGCACCGCCCGCGACCTCTCAAGCTTCCTTCCCGCAGGCGCCTCCCCCGTCGCCGATTTCCCCGCGGTGGTGCCCAGCGCCGCCTGGGTCGACGAAACACTGTCCCGGGCCGCTGGGCAGTTCATCGACTACGTGCGTAGCCCCGACCGAGCACAGAGCTTCCTCGACGACGGATTCCGCAACGAAGGCGGTGACTCCCCCGATCGCTCCGCCGCAGAACACACAGGCTCCGATACGTCCGACTTCACATACCCTCCTGTCACGAGTGTTCTCGCCGCGGCAGATTCCTCCGTCGGAGACACACTGCTCGACATCAGGGTCAATCCACAGCCACCGACCAAGACCACCCTGCTCGTGGACACCAGCACCTCCATGGCCGCAGCAGACGAAGACAGCACCCGACTCGACGACACCGCAGCCGCCATCGACCGCGTCCTCCGCCGTGCCCCGAATTCCGCGATCGTCGGGATGTACGTCTTCGGCGACACATCGTCCTACCGAACCGCCGTCGCCCGCGACGCACTTACGCTCGAGCAGCGCGCGGCGCTGTCCTCGGCACTAGGCGCGGTCACCCCCACCGAGACCGCGCCGGTGTACGAATCGATCCTCGCCGCGTATGCCGACGCCGTCGAGAACTACGATCCGTCCAGACCGAACTCGATGCTCGTGATCCTCGACAGTGACGACAAGAGCATGGACGACCGGAACACCCGCACGAGCGCCGATTCCGACACAAGCACAAGCACAGCCGAAGAGTTTCTCGACGGAATCGACGACCTCACCGACAGCGCCGCGCCGGTCCGGGTAGACCTCGTCGTCCTCGGCGACGACGTCACCGATTCCCAGACACTGCAAGCCCTCACCGACCGCACCGGCGGGTCGTACTCCACGCTCGCGACCACCGCGAACGACGACCTGACCGACCTACTCCGAAAGCTCATTTCCTGACCGTGATCCGACTGCTCGTCGCGGGGACGCTCCTCGCCCTCATCACCTACTGGCTCCACCGCCGCCTCGTACGGGCCCCCGGCCTCACCGGAAAGAGCGCCTTCGTCGCCGATCTCGCCCTCGTGGTGTTACTCGTCGTAGCGTTGGCCGCGTCGGTCACCGGCACCGTCCTCGACCCCGCATGGGCACGCCCACTGGGATTCGTCGGCTACAGCTGGTTCGCCGCCGGGCTCTACCTGATCCTCGGAATCCTCGTCATCGGAGTATTCTGCCTCGGAGCGAGACTCGTACGTCGGTTCCGCACCGACGACTCCTCCGACCTCGACACCTCCGAACGACCACCACGCCGTGCCCTGCGTATCGCAACGGGCACGCTCGTCACCGCCACAGTCGCCACGATCGGCTATGGCAGCCTGATCGAAGCGGCCAACCCCAGACTCGTCCACTCCACCATCGCTCTGCCCGGACTCCCGGACGGGTTCGACGGACTCCGCGTCGCCCTGATCACGGATCTGCACGTCGGCCCTGCGAGGGGCGCCGGATTCGTGCAGGGAGTCGTCGATCAGGTCAACGAACAGCAACCCGACCTCATCGTTCTCGGCGGAGATCTCGCCGACGGCACCATCGAGTTCGTAGGCGACGACCTCGCACCCCTCTCCGAGCTTCGTGCCCCGCTCGGCGTCTACGGGGTCAGCGGCAACCACGAGTACTACTCCGACGATGCGTTGTCCTGGCTGGACCACTGGGAAACCCTCGGTGTACAGACCCTGCGAAACGAAAACGTCACCGTGACCCGAGGCAGCGACGAGATCGTCATCGCTGGTGTCTACGACTACACCGCGCCGGCACCGGATGCGGCGGATCTCCCCCGCGCGGTCGACGGGCTGTCACCGGAGACTTTCGTCCTCCTCGCCGCACACCAGCCGAAGCACGTCCTCGAAGCCCAGAACCTCGGTGTGGACCTACAGCTGTCCGGGCACACTCACGGCGGCCAGATGTGGCCTCTCGGATACCTCGTGTCCGCGGCGAACCCCACCGTCACCGGGTTGGATCACTTCGGCGACACTGCCATCTACACCTCCCAGGGAGCCGGCGCTTGGGGTCCACCGGTGCGCGTCGCAACACCTCCCGAGATCTCCGTACTCGAGCTCGTCACGCAAAAATAGACTTGCCCCGCCCTGACGTATAGGGGGGTTGAAGGTGAGAGTGTTGCAGAGCGTGGGACAATATTCTGTATTTCTAGGAGTTCCGTATCGTTCAGAATATTTCATGCGGAACGCTCGGGGCTGCGGACGACAGTCCGCAGCCCCGGCACTCTCAGCTGCTGTAGGCCTCCAGCGGAGGGCACGAGCACACCAGATTGCGGTCGCCGTGTGCGCCGTCGATTCGACGTACCGCGGGCCACACCTTCGCACGCCCCTTCCCCAGCGGGTACACCGCGATCTCACGAGAATATGGATGGTCCCACTCCCCCACCAGGCACTCCGCGGTGTGCGGTGCTCCTCTCAGCGGGTTGTCGTCGACCGCCCACTCCCCTGCCCCGACCCTGTCGATCTCCCCCCGGATCGAGACCATCGCATCGATGAACTCGTCGATCTCGCTCAGATCTTCACTCTCGGTGGGTTCGACCATGAGAGTTCCGGCCACGGGGAAACTCATCGTCGGCGCATGGAATCCGTAGTCGGCGAGACGCTTGGCCACGTCGTCGACGGTGACACCGGTGTCCTTGGTCAACTGACGCAGGTCGAGGATGCACTCGTGCGCAACCATCCCGTTCGCACCCGTGTACAGCACCGGGAAGTACTCGTCGAGGCGTCGTGCAATGTAGTTCGCCGACGCGATCGCAGTCAGCGACGCCTGCCGAAGCCCGCGCGCACCCATGAGCTTGATGTATGCCCACGTGATCGGCAGGATCGACGCCGACCCGTAGGGTGCAGCCGATACCGGTCCCCCACCGCCGAGCTCGGGTACGGCCGGATGACCCGGCAGGAACGGCGTGAGGTGCGAACGTACCCCGATCGGGCCGACACCCGGCCCGCCGCCACCGTGCGGGATACAGAACGTCTTGTGCAGATTCAGGTGGCTGACGTCGCCGCCGAACTTGCCGGGTCGCGCCAGACCCACGAGTGCATTGAGATTCGCACCGTCGATGTACACCTGCCCGCCGGCGTCGTGCACGGCACCGCAGATGTCCTCGATCTCGTGTTCGTACACGCCATGGGTCGACGGGTAGGTGATCATGATCGCGGCGAGCCGTTCGGCGTGGTCGGCGATCTTCGCCCGCAGATCGTCGAGGTCCACGTCACCGTTCGGGCGGCACGCAACGACCTCGACACGCATACCGGCCATGACAGCCGATGCGGCGTTGGTCCCATGCGCGCTCGAGGGGATCAGGCACGTGTCGCGGTGGTCGTCACCGCGGCTCAGATGATAGTGCCGAATGGCCAGCAGACCTGCATATTCACCCTGGCTACCGGCATTCGGCTGCAGGGTGACGGCGTCGTATCCGGTGACTGCGCAGAGCCAGCGTTCGAGATCCGAGATGAGTGCCCGGATTCCCTCGGTCTGATCTGCAGGAGCGAACGGGTGCAGGCCCGCGAACTCCGGCCACGTGATGGCTTCCATCTCCGCCGCAGCGTTTAGCTTCATCGTGCAGGATCCGAGCGGGATCATCGTGCGGTCGAGCGCGAGATCCTTGTCGGACAACCGTCGCAGGTACCTCATCATCGCGGTTTCCGTCCGGTACTTCGTGAACGCCTCGTGCTGCAGAAACTCGCTGGTACGGCCCAACTCCTTCGGGATGGACAGGGGCCCGTCGCCGGGCGACCCTTCAGCAGCGATACCGAATGCAGCCAACACACTTGCGACGTGCGCGTCCGTCGTCGCTTCGTCGCAGGAGATCGACACGTGATCCGTATCGACGAGATGCAGATTGACGGAGCGCTCGTGTGCTGCTGCCACCACCTCGGCAGCGCGATCCGGAACACGGGCGAGGACGGTATCGAAGAACTCGTCGTGAACGACTTCGACACCACCGCCGCGCAGCTGGGCCGCGAGGCCGGATGCATGCGAAGCCACGCGCCGCGCGATCCCGGTCAGGCCCTCCGCACCGTGGTATGACGCGTACATCGCGGCGAGCACGGCCAGAAGCACCTGTGCGGTACAGATGTTGCTGGTCGCCTTCTCCCGGCGGATGTGCTGCTCACGGGTCTGCAGCGCAAGCCGGTAGGCCGGGGCACCGTCGGCGTCCACCGAGACACCCACCAGCCGACCCGGGAGATTCCGCGTGTGCGCACCGTTCACTGCCAGGTATCCCGCGTGCGGGCCACCGAAGCCCATCGGCACACCGAAGCGCTGAGTGGTGCCGAAGCATGCATCGGCACCCTTCTCTCCCGGCGGAGTCATCAACGTCAACGCCAAGAGGTCCGCGCCCACCGCAACCAGCGCGCCGCGCTCGTGCGCAGCCTCGATCACGGGAGCGACGTCGAACACCCGGCCCGACGCGCCCGGCGCCTGCAGGACCACACCGAAGAATTCACCGTCCGGCAGTCCATCGTCGACGATGTTCGCGGCGACGAGCTCTATGCCGAGCGGCTCGGCACGCGTCGCGAGCACCGCGGCGGTCTGGGTGAACAGGTCGGCGTCGACTACGAATCGGGGGCTCTTCGACTTGCGATTCGCGCGACGCAGCAACGTCATGGCCTCGGCCGCTGCGGTGGCCTCGTCGAGCATCGACGAGTTCGCCACCTCCATCCCGGTCAGGTCGGCGACCATGGTCTGGAAGTTGAGCAGCGCTTCGAGACGGCCCTGACTGATCTCCGGCTGGTACGGCGTGTACGCCGTGTACCAGGCGGGATTCTCAATGATGTTGCGGAGCAGAACCGGCGGAGTGAGCGTGTCGTAGTAGCCGTGTCCGATCATGGACGTGGCGACGGTGTTGCGGGCCGCCAGTGCTTTCAGGCCGGCCAAGACCTCGTGTTCACTCAGCGGTGCGTCCAGAACATCGAGTCCGTCGGCAACTTCGCCGTCACGGTCGTCGAGGATTCCGGCGGGAAGTGCCTTCGCGGCGAGATCCTCGAGGGTATCGACTCCGACGACGTCGAGGATCCGGCGCATTCCCTGCGCATCGGGTCCGATGTGACGATCGGCGAAATTCCAGGTGACGGCATCTGTCATCGCAGCTCCCAGGCTGGTCGGCGAGGTTCACTCGTGCTCGGTCGGCACGGGTGCTTCCTCCCCCTCTGTCCTGAGCTCGCGGGGCGAGCGCCTGAGAGATTCGGTCCCGGTAGGCGGACCTTTCCCCGTGGGCGGGTGGGTGCTCCCACCGCTTTCCAGAGACGTCGTAGCTCACGCGGTCCTGGGTGCCTGAGAGATTGACGGGGAGGTGCTGCTCCTTCGGCGCCCGGACGTGTTGGTCCGGGGCTCTCCCGCGGGACGGCGACGCACAACGATTCTAGAGCACAACTGCACCGATCGAGGCCGCGCTCCCCGGGGCGTGACCTATGCCCTATCCGATGCGTCGATTGATACGGTTGCGGCGGCGGGAAGCCAGTTCGTCCTCGGGCTTCTCCTCGACAGCGTATCCGTCGGCACGTTCGGCCGGGAAATCCGCGATACTGCCGGTCAGTTCCCGGACTGCGCCGCTGACCGCGATACCGAACACACCCTGTCCGCCTTGAAGCAGGTCTACGACCTCTTCCGGGGACGTACATTCGTACACGGTGGTGCCGTCGGAGAACAGTGTGATCTTGGCCAGATCCCGCACGCCACGGCTCCGGAGATGGTCGACGGCCACACGGATGTTCTGCAGAGAGACACCGGTGTCGAGGAGCCGCTTGACGATCTTCAGAACCAGGATGTCCTTGAACGAGTACAACCGCTGACTTCCGGACCCCGCCGCGCTCCTGATGGACGGCACCACGAGGTTGGTGCGTGCCCAGTAGTCGAGTTGGCGGTAGCTGATGCCCGCAATCTGACATGCGATCGGCACTCGATAGCCGACAAGCTCATCGGGCACCGAGTTGTCGGGAAACAGCCCCGGCTGCAGATCCTCGGAGGTGTCCGATACCGGTACCGAAGCCACGCGATCGCCGGTGTCGGCACCGAGTTGCTGTCCTTGCGGCCGATCTCGCACTTTGTGACTTCCTCTCGCGCGCCCCGTTGTCCCTCGCCACCACCGACCAGGCGGATCTCCCCACCGCATCCGATCCCGTGCATCCTCCGGTTCACCCGACTTGAACCCGTAGCGGATCAACCAAGCGTACGCCCTGTGTGATTCACGACGGGCAGCAACACGCCGACACGGAAAGCAACGTTCGACGTTACACGGGTTCGCTGCCGGGCGTCGTCGAACAACGTTCGACTCGATCCACCAGCGGAGAAGGTCAAGTCAGCCGTCGGTTGCCTTGAAGTCGTCGGGTGAGACCGATTCGAGGAACTCCTTGAACTTCTCGACCTCGTCCTCCTTCTCGTCGGGCATCGCGAGACCTGCTTCGGCCAGCACCGATTCCTCGGCGAACACCGGTGCACCGGTGCGCAGAGCGACTGCAACCGCGTCCGAGGGGCGGCACGAGACCCGCATCTCGCCGTCGAAGACGAGGTCGGCGTAGAAGGTGCCCTCCTGGAGATCCACGATCCGAACTTCCAGAAGGGCATGGCCGAATGCATCGAGAAGATTCTTGATCAGGTCGTGCGTGAGTGGCCGCGCCGGCTCCACACCCTGCTGTTCCAGCGCGATGGCGGTTGCTTCCATCTGACCGATCCAGATCGGTAGGTACCGCTCACCGTCCGCTTCGCGCAACAGAAGGACCGGCTGGTTCTGCGGTTGCTCGACTCGGATACCGACTATCCTCATCTCGCTCATTGCGGCGCCTCCGTCCCGCTGCCTGTCAGTCGTCGTACCCGCTGACCGTACTGCCTGAATTCTAATGCGCTCCTCCGTGTACGTCAGGTGCCCGAATCCGGAAGAGGGCCACGCTCGTGGGTGATGCCGCTGCGGGCTACGTCAACGATCGAGTGATCCCTGTACTGCTGCCTTGACGAGGCACGTGTGCAACGTCAGAGACAACGCAGCCAACTCACGCACCATCTCTTCTGCACGTTCACGTGCCCCTGCATCGCGTCCCTTGGCGATCGGTCCTGCGATCTGGGCGACAAGGCCCGCCTCACGGTCTGCCGCCAATTTGAACGCGCGGAGGTGCCGGACTTCGAGTCCGAACTGGGACATCGCCTTCGCGGTCCGTGCCAGCAGCACCGCGTCGTCGTCGAAGAACCCTGCAGCACCCGGCGTGAGGAGTCCCGCGCCCACCAACTCTGTGAGGAACACCGTGTCGATCCCGGCCCGTTCGCAGAGATCGTCACGACCGACCCGAATCTGACGGTCCGTCCGAAGGTCCTCGGGAGAAACCTCGCCCCGCGCAACCGCGAGCTGACGCGGTCGTTTGGGACGAGTGTCGACGGCTCCCACCGTTGCTGCGCCGCGATCTATCGCCTCGAGCTGTTCCTTGATCACCTTCAGCGGGAGGTACTGATCACGCTGCGCGGTGAGGACGTACCGGAGCCGCTCACAGTCCGCAATGGAGAACCGGCGGTAACCCGACGGCGTGCGCTCCGGACTGATCAGCCCTTCGGCCTCGAGAAATCGGATCTTCGAGATCGTCACGTCCGGGAAGTCCGGGCGGAGTCGATCGAGCACGGACCCGATCGACATACCTGCCGGCGCCGGCTGGTGGGCAGCGGTCATCAGCTACCTGCGCCCTGAGTGCCCCGCGGACCTGTCAGAAACACCAGGCGGAACTTGCCGATCTGGACCTCGTCGCCGTTCGCGAGCACTGCCGAGTCGACGGGTTCGCGGTTGACGTAGGTGCCGTTGAGGCTTCCCACATCGACGACCTGGAACTCGCCGTCGTCCTGACGGAACTCTGCGTGGCGACGGCTGACGGTGACATCGTCGAGGAAGATGTCACTGTCGGGGTGCCGCCCGGCGGACGTGGTGGGCTGGTCGAGCAAGAAGCGCGACCCCGCGTTGGGCCCGCGCTTGACGAGGAGCAGGGCCGCCCCGGCCGGAAGGCCTTCTACACCCGAGACCGGTCCTTCGGTCGTCGCAGCGGCGCCGGTGTTCTCCAATTCGTTCAGGAAGTCGGCACGAAACACCGAAGTTGTTTCCGCTGGGGTCTCTTCGTAGCCCGCGTTGCCGTTCTCGCTCACCGTTTCTCCTTATCCGTTCGATCGTCCGAGTACTCCCGGATGATCGTCATTCGTTCGCCACCACCACGATCGGACACGGCACACGCCATACCCGACCGTACCCTGCGCACGCCCCTGGTGCAGGTAGTCGCGGTTACGTCACCCAGGGGATCTCATCCTTCTGTGATCTCTCTGTATCCCGCCGCATCGAGGGTCTGCTCGAGGGCAGCGTCGAGCCCTGCCTCGCTGTTCGACTCGACTTCGATGAGCCACCCTTCCGTGTACGGCGCACTGTTGACCAACTCCGGGCGCGCCTCCAGTTCGCCGTTCACCGCCGCGACCGCTGCAGCGAAGGGCGCGTAGACATCCGACACACTCTTCGTGGATTCGACCTCGCCGAACGAATCACCCGCGCCGAGGGCGGAGCCGGCGTCCGGCAACTGCACGAACACCACGTCACCGAGCTGAGATTGAGCGTAGTCGGTGATACCGATCCGGGCGGTGGTCGACCCAGTCCGCTGTACCCACTCGTGCTCCGCCGTGTATCGCAGATCAGCGGGCGTCTCGAACTCACTCACGGCAGTTCCCTTCGGAGGCGACGATTCGGCACGAACGTCTGTTTCAGTTTCCTGGCTGAGCGTATTGGCGCGGTTCGATCTCCCGCAAGGCGAGCACGTCGACCTGCGGAAATTGCTCGACGGTCAATGTTCCGCCGCGGCGAGCGACCGTGTCCACCACCCCGCCAGGGATGTTCAGTGCTGCTGCGAGCGTCGGACCGTCTCCGATGGCTGTAACCGTATAGGGCGCCGAGAATTTTCGATCGTCGACCGTCAGATCCCCTCCCTGCCCCGTGACCCACGAGTCGACACCGATGCGCACGGATGTTCCGTCGGCACCTGTGATCTGCATCGTGTCCGTGCCCGCCGCTCGTAGTTCCTGGATCGTGTCGAGGACCACCTCCGATCCGATCCCACCGAGCGGGTCGTCGATCGTGAGGACGACCCCCGGCCCGGTCGCAGGAACTGTACCTAGCTGGACCGACAGGTTCTGCAGACGAGCACGAGCCTCCGCGAGAGCGGCATCCGAACCGTTCTGCTCGAAACCTTCGAGAGTGCGCTCGAGGCCCGTGATCTCTTGCCTCAGCGCCGCCTCGCGTCGATTGAGGTTGTCGAGGAGTACGAGCAGGTCTGCGGGACGGGCCGACTCGAGGGTGTCGCCCGCATCGGTGTTCTTCACCTGAGTAGCGATGGCCGTACCGAGCAGAACCACCAGCAGTGCCGCGAGTACCGCGTACACCCGGCGCTCGCGCCGCGGGCCGGATGTGTCGGACCGAATGTCTTCGGGGAGATCCTCGGTCATCGCTCACGCACCGAAGAGTCTGCGGCGCAGGGCCGACGCGTTGCCGAAGATCCGGATTCCGAGGACGACGATGACAGCTGTGGAGAGCTGGGTGCCTACGCCGAGTTGGTCTCCGAGCCACACGATCAGCGCGGCGACGAGGACGTTGAACACGAATGAGACGACGAACACCTTCGCGTCGAAGATGTCGTCGAGATAGGCACGCAATCCGCCGAACACGGTGTCGAGGGCGGCGACCACCGCGATCGGAAGGTAGGGCTGAACCACGTCGGGCACCTGCGGGCTGAACACGATCCCGGCAGCAATGCCGATCGCGAGTGCCAGCACCGCATAGAGCGCCTGACCGTGCCTGAGGTGCTTCACCGATTCCCCGATTCCCGAGCCGATTCGACAGTACGTACCGTGGCCGCCGGCAGTTCGAGCTCGTCGGCCTCGGCGATCGTGAAACCTACCCCGTAGAGCTGTTTGACGCCCGAGAGCCTCAGGTATGCGTCGCTCACCACGAAATCCGTCTGCATCTGCGCCTGGGGGCCGACGGCGGAGACGACGTACGGCGAGAACACCGGTTGATTGTCGACGAGCATCGCTCCCCCGGCCTGCCGGATGGTCACACCGGGGCCGATGCGCACATCGCCGACCGATACCGCTTCAGCACCGCCCGCCCACAGTGCATTGACCACCGATTGCAGGTCGCGGTCGAGGACGGTCGCGGTGCTGCCGGTGGCGTCGAGTACCGACGGGTCCGACAGGTTCGGTCGACCCGACGGATCCGACAGGGTGACAGTGATTCCGGGGCCGCCGACGGGCACAGCGGCGGCAGCTGTCTGCGCCACGCGCAGCTCGTCGAGAGTTGCCGCACCCTGCGCATCATGGGCCACCAGTTCGGCACTGCGTTGCTCGACGATGTCCGTCAGCTCGTCGCGTCGGGTGACGAGTGCGGCGTTGCGTTCGTCGCTGGTTCGGAGGGAATCGAGGATCTCGGTGCGCGCCTGATCTGCGCCCGGTTCACGATCGGTGTTCTCGGCGTAGGCGACGCCGAGAACAAGACCGGCGAGGATGCTTCCGATGACGAGCCAGATCCTGGTGCGTGTCGGCGACGAGAACGCGCGACCCGCTGCCCGGTCCGCGGCTGCCGCGGCGTAGCCGGGGTCGAGGTGATCTTCGAGCAGCGACTTGAGCAGTGACGGAACCGGGTTTCGGGTGATCTGTTCCCAGCGGCGGCTCACTCGGCGGGCTGCCCCTCGTTCGGGGATACGGCACGGGCGATCCATACGGCCTGACCCAGGTAGAGCAATCCGGTCCAGACGTAGAGTGCCGACCCCCAGATCAGTGCCGCCCAACCGAGTGGGTGCGCGACGGCGGACGTTGTGGGGACCGCCAGGTCCAGCAGCAGCAACGGCAGTGCGCACATGAGGAGGAACGTCGCGCCCTTGCCCAGGTAGAGCACAGCGGGTGGGGGCATGCCGCGACGCCGGTACACGGCGAGGGTAGGGGCGAGAACGAGTTCTCGTCCGATGAGGATCGCGGCGATCCACCACGGGATCACGTCCCGCGCCACCAACGCGATGAGGGTGGTGACGATGTAGAGACGGTCGACCATGGGGTCGAGCAGCGCGCCCAGTCGGGACGCCTGGTCCAGTAGGCGGGCGAGCTTGCCGTCAGCCCAGTCGGTGAACCCGCTGAGGAAGAGGATCGCGAGCGCCCACCCATCCGCGTGGACGACGAGAATCAGGTAGAGGAAGACAGGGATTCCGAGCAGCCGCACGAAGCTGAGCAGGTTCGGGATGGTGAGGATGCGATCGGCGCCGGGACGGGTGTCGTCCGGTGTCGTCACGTCACCCATCGTGCTCCTGTCTGATCTACGCGGTCCAGCCGGTCAAGCTTTTCATATCGGCTGCGGGCACCGTCACGAGGTGGTCAGCGCCATGCGAACACCGGTTGTTCGAGGCCGTCGATACGGGTGTGCCGACGATGGAGGGCGACCTCACGGAACTGGTAGACCACGGCGGCGGTGGGCGCGTGGATGAGGTGCCCACGGAACGGCCACTGGATTACCGGCTTGTCGGATTCGGGGATGCCGACGAACCGAGGCTCGCTGTCCAGCTCGGCCTCGGTGACGGCGAACAGGACATCGACTTCATCGGGGCTCGGCTTCAGATCAGCGATCGCTGTCTCGGACCACACCACGAACGGTGACATCACATATCCGGATCGGGTGACATAGTCGTCGAGCCGTCCGACGATAGCGGCGGGCGCAGCGTCGAGTCCGAGTTCTTCGTGCAGTTCCCGCAACGCCGCCTCTTCGGGTGTCTCCCCCGGGTCGAGGCGTCCACCCGGAAGCGCGAACTGGCCGGGGTGTGCGCGCAACTTCGTCGGTCGGCGCGTGAGGGGCATGACCGGGCTCCCCGCCCCGTCGTCGAGCACGGCTATGACGACAGCGGCGTGGCGGCGCCCTTCGAGCGGAATCCGACGCGATTCGAAGCGTCCGATGGAATCCCGAAGTGTCGTGTGCGTCAGTGCGCTCGATATGGGCATGGTGTGACATTATCCCAACCATAATTCTGTTTATAAAGGTATTCCGTCTCTCCCGAAATCTTCAAGACGGAACTGCAGACAGCTGTATCCAGTCCGACTACGCTCCCTCACACGCGATTCCGTCGTCCCTACCGAACTGGGAAAGGACACCATGAGCACCGACCCCGCGGGCCTGGATACCACGCTCCTCCGCAGTCACCTCCGGACCGCTGCCCCCCACCTCTTCGACGGGCCTCTGACCGCCCGCCTGATCAGCGGTGGACGATCGAACCTCACCTACGGCGTGAGCGACGGCAGGCGGGAACTCGTCCTGCGGCGACCACCGCTCGGACACGTGTTGAAAACCGCGCACGACATGACCCGCGAGCACCGCGTGATCACTGCGCTCGCCGGAACCGAGGTACCTGTGCCGCGCACCTTCCTGCTGTGTGCCGATACCAAGATCATCGGGGCGCCTTTCTACATCATGGAACTGGTCGAGGGCACACCATTTCGCACGGCCGAGGAACTCGCGCCTCTCGGGCGGGATCGGGTGCGTGCGATCTCCGAGCGGATGGTCGACACCCTGGCAAGGCTGCACTCGGTGCAGCCGGCAGCGGTGGGGCTCGAGGACTTCGGCCGGGCCGAAGGTTTCCTCGAACGCCAGGTGCGCCGGTGGCAGACGCAACTCGACGCGTCCCGGAGCCGCACACTCGAAGGCGCCGATGAGCTGCACCGGTTGCTGGTCGAGCAGCTACCCGCGACGAGCGGTTCGACGATCGTGCACGGCGACTACCGCCTCGACAACGTGCTGATAGACGAGAACGATCAGGTTGCGGCGGTGCTGGATTGGGAGATGGCAACTCTCGGTGATCCGCTCACCGACGTCGCGCTGCTCATGGTCTACCAGCAGCTTGCGCGCAGGGACGGGCCGGTCCCGGTGTCGACGGTGTCGCGCGCCCCCGGTTTCCTCGACGACGAGAAAGTGCTGTCCCGTTATGCGGGCGCGAGCGGCAGGGACCTGTCGGGGATGGCATTCCATCTGGGGCTGGCCTATTTCAAGCTCGCGGTGATCCTCGAGGGAATCCATTTCCGCTTCCTGCAAGGCCAGACCGTGGGCGAAGGTTTCAGCGCATTCGGAGACGCTGTGGAACCCCTCCTCCACGAGGGGGTTTCGGCCCTCCGGAGGTAAGGTTTCTCCATGCCACATCCGATCATGTTCGACGAGACGGATCCGTTGCTGGCTCGGGTGCGCGCCCTCGTCCTGGCGTATCCCGGCGCCCAGGAGAAGATCTCGCACGGCCGTCCGTTCTTCTTCACCAAGACGTCGTTCGCGGTCTACGGCGGATCCGACAAGGACACCCGCGCGTCGTTTCCCCGATCGTTGATCATCAAGCCCGACGCCGACGAACGCCTCGCCCTCCTCGGTGAGGATCACACGTATCTGCCCATGTACCTGGGTCCGTCGGGGTGGGTCGGCTACGACCTCGACCGCGACGCGGTGGACTGGGCCGAGGTCGCAGAACTGGTCGACATGTCGTTCCGTGAGACGGCTCCCGTGAAACTGGTGCGCGAACTGGATGCGCGCCTCGGTTGAGTCCCCGGCCCAGCAGCTTCTCGGATGCCGGATGGGTCAGCCGGCGCTGATATTGACCATCCACGGAACACCGAACTTGTCGGTGCAGGCCCCGAAGCTGTCACCCCAGGGTGCCTTCTCGAGCGGCATGGTTATGGCGCCCCCGTCGACGAGTCCGTCCCAGTAGCCGCGGAGTTCGGCATCATCGTCGCCGCTCAGCGAGATAGTGAAGTTGGTTCCAGGGGTGTTGTCCATGCCGGGAGGCGTATCCGAGGCCATGAGTACGAATCCGCTGTCGGTGGTGAGCATCGCATGCATGACCTTGCTGTCCACCACGTCGTCGCCGGTGGGTTGCCCCTCGCCGAACGTGCTGATTTCGAGTTCACCACCGAAGACGGTCCTGTAGAACTCCATCGCGTCACGCGCGTTGTCGCGGAAGCTGATGTACGGATTGAGTCGAGTGGTCATCGCGGGCTCCTGATCTGTCGGAGGAAAGATGAGTCGGCATTACGCAGATGGACTCTGCGCAGTGCCGTTTCTCATCGTGTCCCGTCATGCTCACTCGCGGAGCTTTTCGACGGATCCCGGCTCAGGACACCGACACAGTTCGCCTCACGTTCGCCTCGTCGTCGACGGCGGACGCAAGGACCCGACCGACCTTGCTGCGCGCGACCTGCCACCCTGTGAGCTCGCCGCTGGTCGAGGTGAACGCGTCTCCGGCGTCGGTCGAGTCGGTCAGGTTGACCGGTTGCACGAGGGTCCAGTCGAGGCCGCTCTCGTGCACGAAGCGGTCCTGGATCACGGTGTCGGCGACCTGCGGCCCGAGAAGCAGCGAGAACATGAGCTTGTAACGCAACGGCAGTCGGCCGTCGGTGTCACCTACTCCGTATGTGGTCTGGACGATCAGGCGACGCACGCCGTGACGTTGCATCGCGTCGATGATGTTGCGGGTCCCGGTGGACCGCACGTCGAGTGCGGTACGAGCCGGTCCGCGCAGCCGCACACGGACGGGGTTCTCGGTGATGCCGAGGGTGACGATGACGGCGTCCTGGCCGCGGACTGCGCGGTCGACGTCGTCGGGTCGGGTGGCATCGCCGATCACGCCGATGGGTCCGTCGCCGAACGTCTGCTGGGCTTCGACGGTGCGCACCATGACGGTGACGTCGTGGCCGCGGTCGAGGAGTGCAGTGACGGCAGCACGGCCGGAGCCACCCGTTGCGCCGATGACGAGTACTTTCATGAGGTTCTCCTGAGGTTGTTCGGATGATGTGTCCACCGTATGAACGTTCTTCAGGACGTTCTATGACTCTCCGTCCGACCCTCATGTTCATTCGTCCTGCGGGGCTGGACGGATGAACACCAAGCGGTGAGGGTGAACACATGACGATCGAGAGGGTTCGGGAGACCGACAACGTGCTCTATCCGTGGACACCGGTCGATCCACTCGCGGAGGCGCTTCACCTGCTGCGCATGCGTGGCGGCTTCTACTGCCGGTCGGAATTGACCGCGCCGTGGGCGCTGGAGATGCCGCCGGTGGCCGACAGCGTGAGCTTCCACCTGGTCGTCTCAGGCGAAATGTGGCTCGAGGTCCCCGATTCGGCGTCGGCGCGGCTCCTCCCCGGAGAATTCGTCATCGTGCCGCACGGGGCGGGACACCTGATGCGGAGCGACCCGAGCGTCCCCAGCACCGGATGCGCGGGACGCGTGGATCTACTCCCCCAGACCATGATCGGCGACCACTATTCGGTTCTGCGCTGCGGCGGAGGTGGTGAACGCTCCACTCTGGTGTGCGGGGTCGTCGAGTTCGATCATCCGACTGCACGGCGTCTGGTGGCGTTGCTGCCTCCCATCCTGCGGATGGACACGACCGCGTCGGCGAGGCGCAGCACGACGACGCAGGTGTTGTCGTTGATGGCCGACGAAGCGCAACACGTGCTGCCGGGTGGCGAGGCGGTGCTCACGCGATTGGCCGACATCCTTGTGATCATGGCAATCCGGAGTTGGATCGATTCCGCGCCGGCGGCCCGGCGCGGATGGATCGGCGCTCTGCAGGACCCACAGGTCGGCCGTGCGCTCGCTGCCGTTCACCGCGCCCCCGAACGGCCGTGGACGGTCGAGTCCCTCGCACGGGAAGCGGCGATGTCGCGGTCGGCGTTCGCGGCGCGGTTCACCGAGTTGGTCGGCGAATCCGCGATGCGGTACGTCGGTCGATGGCGGATGGAGTCGGCGACCGTCGCGTTGCAGGACGGCGCGACGGTCGCCGAACTCGCGTCGCGGTCGGGCTACGAGTCCGAAGCCGCGTTCTCGAGGGCGTTCAAGAGGATCACGGGCGTGTCCCCGGGATCGGTCCGCCACCGCACCGACGGCACATTCGCCACTCGTCGATAGCGCACGGGCATCCGTGTCAGGGCAGTCACTTGTGCGTTCTATAGGCCGGTGGACACGGTGACATGCCTTCGACGTTCGGCCTTGATCACCTCGAACAGACTTGTCCAGTTGTCCCTGCCGTGTCCGGCGGCGGTCGCGGCGTCGTACAGGTTCTTGACCGCGTCCGGCAACCCTCGCCCAACCCCGGATTCGACACTGGCCTGGACGATGTGGTCGGCGGTGGCGCCCATCATCGTCACAGTACTCAGCTCCCCCGGGTGACTGCCCCCGACGAGATCGGCGGCCAACTCTGCGCTCGGCCCGATGATCGACGGGATCAATTGCACATGTTCGTACAGGTCCGCGAGAGCATTCTCGACCGGGCCGCCGACCGACTGGATCAGTGCGGCCGCATGGAGCATGCTCGCCAGCGTGGTCAGGAAGACGTCGAGGTTTGCCAGATAGAAGAGCTGGGCCAGTCGTACGTCGGCGCCGAGGAATCGGGTCGATCCCAGAAGCCGCAAGACGGGTTCCCAGCGGCGAAAGGCGTCCGGATCCCCGCTGTAATAGGCATAGGCAGCGTCGGTGCCGAGCATGGGTGCGGGCACCATGACCCCGCCCGCGACGAAGTGGCCGCCCCGACCGGCCACCCAGTAGGCCGCCGACGCGGTGCGTTCAGGGGTATCGGAGCTGAGGTTGACGATGGTCCGGCCGGTCAGATCCTCGATCGGGTCGAGAATGTCGTACATCGCCTGATAGTCGGTCAGGCTGAGGATGATCAGCTCCGATGCCGCGACCGCTGCGGCCGGCTCGGATGCTCTCGTCGCTCCTGTTTCGACCAGAGCATCGGCGCGCGCCGGTGTCCGGTTCCAGACGGTGACGGGGTGGCCGGCAGCCAGCAGTATGCGAGTCATCGCCTGCCCCATCGGCCCGAGGCCGATGACGGTGAGCGCAGTGGTGGTCACAGGCATGAGAAGGTCCCTTCAGGAGTGGGATGTGCGATGGATTCGACGATGCGCGCGAAACTGTCGGTGCCGTGGCCGGAGTCCCGTTCTGCGGCGATCAATCTCTGCACCATCGCAATGGGTTGGACGCCGGCCTCCGCCAACTCGATTCCCTTACCGGGGGTGCGATTCCAGACGACGACGGAACGGTCGGCCCTCAGCAGCGCGGACGCGAGGGCGCGCCCCATTTCGCCGAGGCCGAGGATGCTGACGGTGACGGGTGTGTTCATGACCTGATGTGTTCCTCACGAAAGTGGGATGTTGACAACTGTCGGTGCCGATCGACAGTTGTCATGCTGCCCACTAGCTGTGTGTGTAACAAGTACCCACTAAATTGTTCGATACCCACCAATTGGTAAGTATCAAGGAGAGTGCGTGATGCCTCGATCGCCCAGAACCGGCCCGTACATCTGCGGGATCGATGCCGCAATGGATGTGGTGTCCGGAAAATGGAAGTCGTTGATCCTGTGGGAGCTGGACAACGGCACCCGGCGATTCGGCGAACTCAGGCGCGGGCTACCGGGAGTCAGCGAGAAGATGTTGGTTCAGCATCTGCGGGAGATGGAAGCAGACGAGCTCGTTCAACGCGAGGTCTACCGAGAGGTTCCCCCTCGGGTCGAATACTCACTCACCGAGCACGGCCGCAGCTTGAACGCGGCGCTCGGCCCGCTGGGCGCATGGGGGCAACGGCGGATCGAACGGATCGGTGCCGAGCGCGTCTCCATCGAACTCTCGGACTGACTCGACACCACGCGAAACACGAAAAGGCCCCGGTGAGATCTGATCTCACCGGGGCCTTTCGGTCGGGCTGACAGGATTTGAACCTGCGACCACTTGACCCCCAGTCAAGTGCGCTACCAAGCTGCGCCACAGCCCGTCCGCGCTCTCCTCGAGCGCTCGTTGAGATTACAACAGGTACGGACCGAAACGCGAATCGACTGGTCAGCGCGATTTCCGGGGATTTGCGACTACTTGCGGCGGTCGCGCTTCTCCCGCACTCGCACGGAGATGCGGACGGGGCTGCCGTCGAAGTTGAACTCCTCTCGCAGCTTCCGTTCGAGGAAGCGGCGGTAGCCGGCCTCGAGGAAGCCGGTGGTGAACAACACGAACGTCGGCGGACGCGTCGCCGCCTGGGTCGCGAACATCACACGGGGCAGACGTCCACCCCGCATCGGCGGTGGGGTCGCAGCCACCACTTCCTTGAGCCAGGTGTTGAGCCGACCCGTGGAGATGCGCTTGTCCCACGACTCGAGTGCGGTCTCCATCGCCGGCACGAGCTTTTGTACGGCACGGCCGGTCTTGGCAGAGATGTTGACCCGGGCCGCCCACGGCACCCGCAGCAGATCGCGATCGACCTCGCGGCCCAACTCGTGGCGGCGGTCCTCGTCGACGAGGTCCCACTTGTTGAACGCGATCACCAGTGCGCGACCCGATTCGACGATCATCGAGATCACCCTCTGGTCCTGCTCGGTGATCGGCACCGACCCATCGATGAGCAGCACTGCTACCTCGGCGGCGTCGATCGCGGCCCGGGTGCGCAACGATGCGTAGAACTCAGCGCCCGACGCGTGGCTGACCCGCTTACGCAGGCCGGCGGTGTCGACGAAGCGCCACGGCTTGCCGCCGAGTTCGACGACCGAGTCCACAGGGTCGACGGTGGTGCCCGCAACGTCGTGCACCACCGAACGCTCGTCGCCAGAGAGCTTGTTGATCAGGCTGGACTTGCCGACGTTCGGTTTGCCGACCAGCGCGACACGGCGGGGTCCTCCCCCACCCGTGCCTTCGCGCGGTGTGGGCGGCATCTTCTCGAGCAGGTCGTCGAGCAGATCACCGGTACCGCGACCGTGCGTGGCGGACACCGAATAGGGCTGGCCGAGTCCGAGAGACCACAGCGCGGCCGCTTCGGCTTCGACGCGGTCGTCGTCGACCTTGTTCGCGACCAGCAGCACCGGTGTCTTCGACCGGCGCAGGACCTTCGCGACGGCCTCGTCGACGGAGGTCGCGCCGACAGTGGCATCGACTACGACGAGGATCGCGTCGGCGGTGCGCATGGCGACTTCGGCCTGACGTGCAACCGACTGCTGCATACCCTTGGCATCGGGTTCCCAGCCGCCGGTGTCCTGCACCATGAATCGGCGACCGTTCCAGTTCCCCTCGTACGACACACGGTCGCGGGTGACGCCGGGAACGTCTTCCACGACCGCTTCACGTCGACCGATGATGCGGTTGACGAGAGTGGACTTCCCGACATTGGGGCGGCCGACGACCGCAACGGTCGGGATGGGAACGAATTCTTCGAGGTCGACTCCGGTTTCGAAGTCGAGGTCCCAGTCCGATTCCTCCGACCACGTGCCGTCGGAACCCTCGTTGGTGTACTCCGTTGTGACGTCGTCGCTCACAGCGCCGCTCCCGTCTGCTCGGTGACCACTGCGGTCAGCGCCGCGGTCACCTCATCGATGTTCATGTCGCTGGTGTCCACGACGACGGCGTCGTCCGCGGCGCGCAAAGGCGACACTGCGCGCGTGGAATCGAGATGGTCGCGGCGCTGCACCGACGCGAGCACCGCATCGTAGTCGTCACCGCGACCTTCCGCGATGTTCTGTGCATTGCGTCGCTGTGCGCGTGCTTCCGCAGATGCGGTGAGGAAGATCTTCACATCCGCCTCAGGGAAGACCGCGGTGCCGATGTCACGGCCTTCGACGACGACGCGGTGTGCCGCGAGGCCGAGTCGCTGCTGTGCCGCGACGAGCAGTTCGCGCACCTCGGGGACCGCCGAGACGGCGGAGACCGCCGCCGTGACCTCGGCGCCGCGGATCTCATCGCGCACGTCCTGGCCGTCGAGCCGGATGTCTTCGATCCCTGGGTCGGTGCCGATCGACCAGGGCAGGTCGGCGACGGTCGCGGCGATCGCGGCGGGGTCGGCCGGGTCGACGCCTCGGCGCAGCGCATACAGCGTCGCGATCCGGTACATGGCGCCGGTATCGAGGTATGCGGCACCGAGGTGCCGTGCGAGCCGCCTGGAGACGCTGGATTTGCCGGTGCCCGACGGACCGTCCATCGCGACGATCAGTGCCCCTGATTCGGTGCCGGTCACAGTCCCACCGCCTGGTAGAGACCTCCGACCTCGTTGCGCCCGAGGACGCGGAGGGTACCGGGGCGCTGGTCACCCAGTGCGACGGGACCGATGTTGGTGCGCACCAGCCGGATCACCGGATGGCCGACGTAGTCGAGCATCCGGCGCACGATGTGCTTGCGGCCCTCGTGCAGATCCAGGCGCACGAGGGACTGGCCTTCGTTCACTTCCAGAAGCGCGAACTTGTCGACCTTGGCGGGGCCGTCCTCGAGTTCGACGCCGTCCTTGAGTTGCTTACCGATACCACGTGGGAGTACGCCCTTGACCGTGGCGAGGTAGGTCTTGTTGACCTCGAATGACGGGTGCATGAGCCGGTGCGCGAGTTCACCGTCGTTGGTGAGCAGCAACAGACCTTCAGTGGCGGCGTCGAGTCGACCGACATGGAACAAGCGCTGTCCCGCAGCGACACGCTCGGAGACGATGTCACCGACGCATGGGCGGCCCAAATCGTCGGACATGGTGGACTGCCATCCGCGGGGCTTGTTGAGCACGAGGTGGACGAGATCCTTCTTGACGACCACGCGGACACCGTCCACACGGATCACGGCGTTCTCGGGGTCGACGCGCAATCCTTGCTCCCGAACGATGACCCCGTCGACCTCGATGCGGCCGCGGTCGATCATCTCTTCGGCGGCACGTCGCGAGGCCACGCCTGCCTGGGCAAGGACCTTCTGCAGTCGCACGCCTTCACCGGCCGGCAGCTTCGTCGGTTCGACGGTGCTGTGCTGGTGCCGGGCGGGCTTGGCATTGCTGATGGTCGGCGTCGAGGAGGTCCGGCGGGCCTGCGGCTTCGGCGCGGCAGGCCTCCCTCGCTTGTTCAGGGGGGCTCCTCCTTGACCCCGATGAGACTTCTTTCCTGCAGCTGCATTCCCTGCAGTGGGCTTCCCGGCATCCTGTGCGCGGGGTTCCGACCGGCGGGCGGAGGAGGATCTGCCGGTTCCCTGCCCCTTGACGGGGCGGGCGGTTCGTTTACGGTCCGGTGTGCCATCACGGCGAGCGGGCTTTTTCACTTTTTTCCTGTCAGTTCTCTGGATCGAACTCCGCGTGTGAGAGTCTCTCGGCGCGCGCGTTCTTTCCTATTCTCTCAAACCTCGGGTCCGCTTCGAGGCTGTCGCTGATGTCATCGATCACATCTACGTCGGGCAGCAGGGGTCCGACGGGTGGTAGATCACTCAGCGACGCGAGTCCGAGACGTTCGAGGAACAGCTCGGTGGTGATGTAGAGGGTGCCGCCGGTCTCGGGATCGGTGCCTGCTTCCGCGATGAGATCGCGGGCGAGCAACGTGCGCATCACCCCATCGACGTTGACGCCTCGGACGGCGCTGACGCGGCTGCGGGTCACCGGTTGCCGGTACGCGACGACGGCGAGGGTTTCCAACGCCGCACGGGTGAGTTTGGTTCGAGCCCCACCTTGGAGGAGTTTCTCGACGTAGGGGGCGTAGTCGCGACGGGTGTAGAACCGCCAGCCATCGCCCGCAAAACGCAGATCGATGCCTGAGCTGCGCGCATCCAGATCGGCCGCGAGTGCGCGGAGGGCCCGCTCGGCACGGTCGGCGGTGACGCCGATCGCGGAGGCGAGCTGGTCGGCGGAGGCGGGTGTGTCGACCATCAGGAGCAATGCTTCGAGTGCCGCAGTGAGCTCGTCGTCGGCCATGTCGAGCAGTTCACCGTCCCAGGCCCGCTCGTCGTCGGACCGATCGGGCTGCTCCTGCTCGGGCAGTGCGGGGCCGGGGATATCGGCGCTCACCCGTAGTCCTCCTCGAAATCGATGGCGTTCTCGTCGTTCTCACCGGTCCAGGCCACCTGGAGTGGCCCGAGTGGGTCGGGCTGTTCGAACGTGACTGCGCGTTCACGGTAGAGCTCGAGCAGTGCGAGAAACCGCGCGACGATCAGTAGTCCGTGCTCGCAGTCTGCAGTGAGGACGTCGAAGCCGACCCACTCTCCGGCGCCGCTGTCCTTCAACAGGGCGAGGATGTGTGCGGCCTGTTCGGGCACGGACACCGTCGGGACGTGCAGGTGGTCGAGCCCGACGGTAGGGGTCGGTTTGGGTCGGAACGCCGCGGCGGCTATCTCGGCGAAGCGCTGTGCGTCGACGCCGAGAACAACCTCCGGCACCAGATTCTCGAAGCATTCTTCCAGGGACACCGCGCGCGGGTAGCGGCGGAGCGCAGCGCTTTCGAGTTCGGCGAAGTGTTCGGCGATCTGCTTGTACGCCCGGTACTGCAACAGCCGCGCGAACAGCAGATCGCGGGCTTCGAGCAATGCGAGGTCCTCCGGATCATCGACGTCCCCGGAGGGCAGCAGACGAGCCGCTTTGAGGTCGAGCAGAGTCGCGGCGACGACGAGGAACTCGGTGGTCTGGTCGAGGCCGAGTTCGGGTCCGAGTAGCCGCGTGTAGGTGATGAATTCGTCGGTGACCTCGTGCAACGCGACTTCGGTGACGTCGAGGCGGCGCTGCGAGATCAGGGTGAGGAGCAGATCGAACGGGCCCTCGAAGTTGCGGAGCCGGACCCGGAATCCGCCGGCACCGGCGACCTCGGGTTCCGGTGACCTGTCAGTGACCCCATCGGTGACGGCAGCAGCGGAGTCCGCCTCTGCGGAATCCTGGGTGGGAGCAGACACGGATCAGCGGCCGGCCCGGTGAATCACTTCGCGGGCGAGTGTTCGATACGACTCGGCACCACCGGATTTCGGCGCCCAGGTGATGATCGGTTCGCCGGCGACGCTCGTCTCCGGGAACTTGACGGTGCGGGAGATGACACTGTCGTAGACGAGGTCGCCGAAGACCTCGACCACCCGGGACATCACTTCGCGACCGTGCAACGTCCGCGAGTCGAACATGGTCACGAGGATCCCGGCGACCGCGAGACGCGGATTGAGCCGATCCCGGACCTTCGCAACCGTGTCGTTGAGCAGAGCCAGACCACGAAGGCTGAAGAATTCGCACTCCATCGGAATGAGCACCGAGTCGGCGCAGGCCAGGGCGTTGACGGTGAGCAGGCCGAGCGACGGCTGGCAGTCGACCAGAATGTAGTCGTACCGCTCGAGAACCGGATACAGGGCACGGCCGAGCGCCTGCTCGCGTCCGACCTCGGAGACGAGCTGGATCTCGGCGGCGGACAGATCGATGTTGCTGGGCAGCAGATCGAGGTTCTCGATGTGCGTGTTGATCAACACGTCGTCGGTGTCCGCCCGCGGCTCGACCAGCAGATTGTGGACGGTCAGCTCGAGATCGTGATGGGCGACGCCGAGTCCGGCCGAGAGTGCGCCCTGAGGGTCGAGATCGACGAGCAGCACGCGCCGTCCGCATTCGGCGAGAGCAGCACCCAGGTTGATGGTGGAGGTGGTCTTACCCACTCCGCCCTTCTGGTTGCACATCGCGATGATCTTGGCGGGACCGTGCGACGGCAGTGCCGATGGTTCTGGAATGCGCCGGCGCGGACGGCCGGTGGGACCGAGGTCCGTGTTGTCGATCGGCGCCGTCTCGGTGGTGTCCGTTGGAGAGTCGTCGGTGGGCTCGTCGTCGCCCGGTGATCGTGGTTCGGTGGGCGGGCGATAGTCGGTCACGGAACGGACCGAGACCGGAGTCGGCCAGTCCTGAGTGGCCGCATGTGCAATGTTCAGGTGTGCGCTGTCTGTGGCAGATGGCCGAGGTGTGCCCACGAGCGGTGCTCCCCCTGTTCTGCGTCCTACGTGCGTCGAGCAAGCGAAATCGTTGCCGTCGAGTTGTCGAACGGATGCCGTTCCGTAGCCGGAACGCTACCGCTTCTCTGCCCCATGAACGCTACCGCCTGGATGCCGTGTTGCGGGGACGGACACGCATTTCCGGGGTGCTTCGATCACCGCGCGCGGGGATGCGCACCGGCCCAGACCTCCCGCAACGCACCCACGGTCACCAGCGTGTAGATCTGTGTGGTCGTCACGGAGGCATGCCCGAGTAACTCCTGCACCACTCGAACGTCGGCCCCTCCGTCGAGCAGGTGGGTCGCGAACGAGTGCCGGAGTGTGTGCGGGGACACCCCGGTGGTGACGTCGGCTCGCTCGGCGGCGGTCTGCAACACCTGCCACGCGCTCTGCCGTGACAATCGTCCGCCGCGTGCGTTGAGGAACAACGCCGCGGTGTGTCCGGCGGCGAGGACGGGCCGTCCTCGCACGAAGTAGGCGTCGAGCGCCGCGAGCGCGGGACGCCCGACGGGCACGAGTCGTTGTTTGCCGCCCTTGCCCCGCAGGAGCACCGCGCGGGTGTCGGTGTCCACGTCGTCGACATCGAGCCCCACCGCCTCGGAGATGCGAGCACCGGTCGAGTAGAGCAGTTCCAACAGGGCTCGGTCCCGGAGGCCACGGGGCCCGTCCGCCTCACCACCGACCGCGTCGAGAATTGCCGTCACCTGGTCGACGGTGAGCGACTTCGGGAGACGTCGCCCCGCGGTGGGGGGTTTGACAGCACGCGCCACGTCGCTCGGCGTCCGTCCCTCGGCCGCGGTGAAGCGGTGTAGTCCGCGCACCGCGATCAGGGCACGCGCGACCGAACTGGCGGCGAGCGCCGGACGCTCCCGGTCCGGATCGCCGCGACGCAACACCGCTACGAACTCGGCGACGTGCTCCTCACGGACCTGGGCGAGATCGCTGATCCCGCAGTCCGTGAGGTAGTCGCGGTAACGGACCAGATCGCGCCGGTAGGAGGACAAGGTGTTCGCGGCGGCACCGCGTTCGACGGTGAGATGGTCGAGATATGTGTCGAGTTGTGCCGCCAGCACCGAGCTCACTCCGCCGCACGGGTGCGGGAGAACGCGCTGGGCCGGTCGGGCCACGGCGCATCGGAGGGGCGCAGTTCGGCCCCGGAGGAATACGCGGCGGCCGATGCGAGTATGCCCGACACCGCAGTGGCGTTCACGATCTCACCGCGCAACGCCATCGACACGGCCTCGGCGAGCGGGACCCGGTGGACCTCGAGGTCCGCTTCTTCGTGTTCGGGCTCCGGCCGGCCCACCTCGGACAGGCCGCGGGCCACGAACACGCGGACCGCTTCATCTGTGAATCCAGGCGAGAGCGCGACGTCGACAAGCGTCTCCCAGTGCTGTGCTGCGAGCCCGGTCTCCTCCGCAAGCTCACGTTTCGCAGCGTCGAGCGGCGACTCGCCGACCTCGTCGAGGAGTCCGGCGGGCAATTCCCACAATCGCCGGCCGAGCGGGTGGCGGTACTGATCGATCAGCACCAGCCTGTCCCGCTCGTCGATGGCGACGACCGCTACCGCACCGAAGTGTTCGACGACCTCGCGATGGGCGGTGTGTCCGTCCGGCATTTCCACCTCGTCGACGCGCAGCGACACGATGGCACCGGTATAGATGCGCTGCGTGGACAGGGTCCGGAATTCGTGTCGCTGCGCCATGCGCTAGTCCGCGTCGATACTGCCGGACGCGGACGCCACGGCCTCGGCCTCGGCCTCGGCGGAATCGTCGGCGTTGGGCTTGCCGTCATCTCCGTGTACATCGACCGGGAGTCGTTCGGCCGCCTTGTACTTCAGTGCCGCAGAGACCAACCCGGCGAACAGCGGGTGCGGGCGGGTCGGGCGGCTCTTGAGTTCCGGATGGGCCTGAGTCGCAACGAAGAACGGATGGATGTCCGCCGGGTACTCGACGAATTCGACGAGTCGCCCGTCCGGTGAGGTGCCGGAGAACACGAGCCCGGACTTCGCAATCCGATCGCGGTAGGCGTTGTTGACCTCGAAGCGGTGACGATGTCGCTCGGACACCTCGTCGCTGCCGTACGCCTTCGCGACGACCGATCCCTTGGCCAGAACAGCGGGGTACGCGCCGAGACGCATAGTGCCGCCGAGATCGGCTTCACCTGCGACGGCCTGTTCCTGATCCGCCATGGTGGAGATCACCGGCGCGTTGGTGTCCGGGTCGAACTCGGTGGAGGACGCGTCGTCGATACCGACCGAGCGGGCCGCTTCGATGACGACGCACTGCAGACCGAGGCACAGTCCGAGCAGCGGGATCTTGCGGGACCGGGCGAAGCTGATCGCGCCGAGCTTGCCCTCGATACCGCGGATGCCGAAGCCGCCCGGGATCAAGACCGCGTCGACGTCGCCGAGGTGTGCCTGCGCACCGGCCTCGGTTTCGCATTCATCGGAGGCGACCCAGCGGATCTCCACCTTCGCGCGGTGCGCGAATCCACCCGCACGCAGCGCTTCTGTCACCGACAGGTAGGCGTCGGGCAGGTCGATGTACTTGCCGACGAGGGCCACCTCGACGGTTTCCCTCGGCTTGTGGACGCGGTCGAGGAGGTCGCCCCACACCGTCCAGTCGACGTCACGGAACGGGAGCCCGAGCTGACGCACGACGTAGGCGTCGAGGCCTTCGCTGTGCAGCACCTTCGGGATGTCGTAGATGCTCGGCGCGTCGGGGCACGAGATGCAACCTGCGAGGTCGACGTCGCACATCAGCGAGATCTTCGCCTTGAGGGAGGCGGGTACGTCGCGATCGCAGCGCAGCACGAGCGCGTCGGGCTGGATGCCGATGTTGCGCAACGCGGCCACGGAGTGCTGAGTGGGCTTGGTCTTCAGCTCGCCGGACGGGCCGAGGTACGGAACCAGCGACACATGCAGGAAGAAACAGTTGTCGCGGCCCACTTCGTGGCGGACCTGCCGGGCGGCCTCGAGGAACGGCTGGGATTCGATGTCACCGACCGTGCCACCGATCTCGGTGATCACGACATCGGGCGTGTGGCCTTCGGTGTCGGGTGCGGACATCGCCAGGATGCGACGCTTGATCTCGTCGGTGATGTGCGGGATCACCTGGACGGTGTCGCCGAGGTACTCGCCGCGGCGTTCCTTCGCGATCACTGTCGAGTAGACCTGGCCGGTGGTGACGTTCGCATCGGCGTTGAGGTTGCGATCGAGGAAGCGCTCGTAGTGCCCCACGTCGAGGTCGGTTTCGGCGCCGTCCTCGGTGACGAACACCTCACCGTGTTGGAACGGATTCATGGTGCCTGGATCGACATTGAGATACGGGTCGAGTTTCTGCATGGTCACGCGCATTCCGCGTGCGGTGAGCAGTGTGCCGAGACTCGACGCGGTGAGTCCCTTGCCCAGCGAGGACGCAACGCCCCCACTGACGAAGATGTGCTTGGTAGGGGTACGCGATTGGCGTGACTGTGGCAACGAAGCTCCCGTGACGTCAGGTGCAGGACTTTTGGACTTCAGACGATACAGCTGGGGCCTGCCGACCCACGGAACTCCACGGTAACACCTGCGGCGGCTGCCGCGTACCCGGCTCGCGATTGTGAGGCCCCGATGCTGTGGACGTCACACTGCGAGAAGACACCGCGTCCGGTCACCGCGCAGCGGAACCCACCGTGACCGCGGCTGTACCGGGCCCCGTTCCGTAACGGCCGGCGCCACCGTCCAACTGTTCACGCAGGGCCAGCACGGTGGTGCTGCGTCCCGCTTCGCGATCGAGATTGTCGACGGTCGACAGCCCCGCGGACAGTGCTGCGTCGGCGCGGACCACAGCGAGCGGACCATTGCCGACGGCCGATTCGGGGCGCCCGGCGAGCACGGCGCCCGCGCCACGAGCGTCGACGGCTGCCGCGAAACGGGCGATCAGTGCTCCGCGGTTGCCCCCGTCGACGTCCTCGACGCCGCTGCCGGTCAACATCAGGGCGGATTGGGCAGGCTCGACGGCTCCGTCGTAGGAGATGAACCCACCGCTGCGCAGGGCAGACAACGCGAGTTCGCGTTCCTCAGGGGTGCTGCGTGGCGCATCGGTCGCTGGATCGACGAGCATTACCGCACCGAGCAGATCGCCAGCAAGACTGCCCGGGTCGACGGCGCCGGTCTGGAGTTGCACGCCGGCAGGGATGATGTTGGTGACCGTGGTGCGGAGCATGTCTGCGCCGGCAGCATCGAGGAACGATTCCGTCAAGGACAGCCGCCCGGTGACGGTGCCGCCCGCGGAAGCCACCGTGCGCATCACTGCGTCGAGATCGGCAGGATCGGTATCGGGAGTCGTCACCACGAGGACCGTCCGATCGACGAGCTCGTCGCGGACCACCCGCGGCGCGACAGCGGTGTCGAAGTCGTCGGCGGCACGCAGCTCCGAGTCGAGTCGGTTGGCTCGATCGTGTTCGGCCTGCAGTTCGCGACCCATGTCCGCTTTGTCATCGCGCAGGCCGGCCACGAGACTGTTCGACAACAGCCCCGAGCCGAGAACGACGCCCAGGCCGAGTGCCAAGAACACCGCGATCAGAGAGACCGCGTGCTGGCGCATGGAAATCACTCGAACTGACCCCGGACCCACTCGACGGAGTCGGCCGACCAGGTCGTGACCCAGTCGACGACGTCGCTACCCAGATTGGACACGACCAACGCGGCGATCACAGCGATCAGCGCTGCGAAGACGAGCAGCGCGATCACGCCACCGGAGACCCTGCTGCGATACAGGGTGGCGACGGCCTTCGAATCGACCAGTTTCGGACCGACCTTCAGGCGCGTCATCACCGCCGACGGGTTGGTGTCGCGGCGGCCTTGATCGAAGAACTCGTCGAGGGAGACCGTGCTGCCCACCGTGACGACGAGCGCCGCACCGTGATGGTCGACGAGAAGCAGCGCGAGGTCGGTGGGGGTACCCGCCGCGGGAAACGTCATCGCACCGATCCCGAGATCCTGGATGCGCTCGAGTCCGGGGGCGTGTCCGTCCGGGTCGGCGGGCAGGACCACCTCGGCACCGGACTGAAGGGTTGCGGTACCGATGCCATCCGGGTCGCCGATGATCAGGTCCGGTCGATAGCCGGCCTTGGTCAGGGCATCCGCACCGGAGTCGACGCCCACCAGGATGGGTGAGTATTCCTTGATGAAGGGCCGCAGGTTCTTCAGATCCTGTACATGGTCGGGTCCTCCCGTGACCACCACGACGTGCCGATCCTGCAGGTCGAGATCGATCTCGGGGATGCCCACCCCGTCGATGAGCAGCGGACTCTCCGACCGGATGAATTCGATGGTGTTGCCCGAGAACGCCTCGAGGTGATCCACCAGGCCGGTCTTCGCCTCGATCATGCGATCGGAGATCTCGGCTTCGGTCTGTTCCTCGCCTTCTACGAGCAGACGTTCCCCGGCATAGATCCCGCCCTCGTGCAGCCGGATCTTGGCGCCGTCCTTGACCTTCTTGAACAGGTCCGAGCCGACACTGTCGATCAGGACGATGTCGTTGGCGACGAGGACTTCCGGGCCGAGGTTCGGGTATCGACCGGAAATCGACGCCGAGGCGTTGACGACAGCGGAGACCCCCGCTTCGACGAGGGCGTCGGCGGTGACCCGATCGAGGTCGACTGCGTCGAGGATGACGATGTCGCCGGGGCCGACCCGGCGTACCAGTTTCGCGGTGTTCTTGTCGACCCGGGCGATACCGCTCACTCCGGGCAGCGTTTCAGTGTTGCGGGACAGCAGCGCCGGCATCTTCATGGTGAGAATGATGCTCCTGAGGTGCGATGCGATTGTGGAGGCGCGCCGGACGACGCGGGGTTTCACCCAGCTTCACCCCGCGACGACAGCGGCCCTGGTCAGCACTCCCGCTCGGCGTGCGCCATGGCAAGCAATTCCTCCGCGTGCGCTCGGCCGGTTTCCGTGTCGTCCAGCCCGGCAAGCATCCGTGCCAGTTCGGTGACCCGTTCGGTATCGGTCAAGGTGCGCACACCACTGCTCACGACACCCGCCGCATCGTCGACCTTGTCGACCACCAGATGGGTGTCTGCGAAGGCGGCGACCTGTGGTAGGTGCGTGACCACGATGACCTGGTGTGTGCGCGAAAGCCTCGCCAGACGGCGGCCGATCTCCACCGCGGCACGGCCACCGACACCGGCATCCACTTCGTCGAACACCATGGTGGCGCCACGCTCGGAGGCGGCGAGAACCACTTCGAGTGCCAGCATGACCCGCGACATCTCACCACCCGACGCACTGCGTGCGATGGGCAGGGCCGGCGCACCGGCATGAGCGGCGAGCCGGAACTCGACGTCATCGACGCCCGACTCCCCCGCGTGCAACGTACGGTCGCCCACGGGAAGAGGAGCGGAATCTCCCGTACCGGCCTCGCGGTCGCGTACGTGCACATCGAGCACTGCACGACCCATCGCGAGCCCGGCGAGTTCTTTGCTCACCGCCTTCGCGAGCTTGGTGGCCGCCTTACGTCGCGCCGTCGTCAGCGCACCGGCCGCGTCGGCGGTCGCCGTGGCTTCACTGTCCACTTCGCCTGCGAGTTTCTCGAGCGCCTCGGACGACACGTCGAGTCGCGACAGTCGTTCGCGCGCATCGTCCGCCCAGTCGAGCACCCCGTCGATGTCGGCTGCGTACTTGCGGGTGAGAGTCTTCAGTTCGGCCTGACGAGTCAGCAGCGATTCGAGTGCACCTTGGTCGGACGGAAGATCGCCCAGATAGCCGGAGAGGTCCGCGGTCACATCGGTGATGACCGTGATGGCCTCAGCCAACCGCGGCCCGAGTTCGCGCAACGCCGGATCGTCGCAGCCCTCGACGCGGGACCGGGCTTCACCGAGCAAGTCCAAAGCGGACGCGGCCTCTCCGGCGTCGGCACTGTCGTATCCGGCCAGCACGCCGTGTGCAGCCGCAGCCGCCTCACGCAGTGAGTCGAGATCCGACAGGCGTAGGACGTCGGCGACGATCTGTGCGTCCTCGCCTCGCTCAGGAGCGACCGAGTCGATCTCGTCCAGCCCGAACTGCAATCGGTCCGCTTCCTGGGCCAATTCGCGTGCCCGGTTCGTGCGGTCGAGGAGTTCGGCGCGGGCATCGAGCCACCGCCGCCGATGCGTGCGGTATCGCTCTCGCAGCGCCGTGATCGTCTTGCCGCCGAATCGGTCGAGGGCAGCACGCTGCTGGTCGGGACGCAGCAGCCGAAGCTGATCGTTCTGGCCGTGCACCGTCAGGAGCGGATCGGTGAACTCGGCAAGCAACCCGACCGGGATGCTGCGGCCCCCGAGGTGCGCTCGGGACCCCCCGTCGCTGTTGACGGTGCGCACCGCGATGATGCTGCCGTCGTCGTCGCGTTGTGCCCCTGCCGATTCGAGCAGTCGCGCCACTTCCTTCTCGACGTGACTGTTACCCCCGTCGACGCTGAAACGGCCTTCGACGACGGCGCGCGACGCTCCGACCCGCACCCGTGCCGAGTCGGCGCGCACGCCGGACAGCAGGTGCAGGCTGGTCACAACCATGGTCTTGCCGGCACCGGTCTCGCCGGTCAGTACCGTCAAGCCTCCGTCGAACCGGGCACTTGCCTCGGTGATCACACCGAGGTTGTCGATCCGGATCTCTGCGAGCACCTAGAGTTTCCTTCCCCGCCAGCCCTTCACCGGAAGTTCGAACTTGCGCACCATCCGATCCGCGAACGGTGCCGAATCCAGCCGTACCCATCGCACGGGATGTTTCCCTCGGACAACCTCGAGGCGGCCTCCGGCCGGGAGCTCGAGCGTGCGGCGACCATCGCAGAACACCAGCCCGGCGTGGCTTCCCGCGAGGGTCTCCACCGCGATGATCGATTTCGGGCTGGTCACGAGCGGACGTGCGAACAACGCGTGGGCGTTGCTCGGGATCACAAGTAGGGCCTCGAGTTCCGGCCACACAATCGGCCCACCCGCGGAGAACGCGTAGGCCGTCGACCCTGTCGGGGTGGCGATGAGCACGCCGTCACCGCCGAAGGACGACACCGGACGTCCGTCCACTTCGAGGACCACTTCGAGGACACCTAGGCGCGATTGGTTCTCGAGGCTGGCCTCGTTGAGTGCCCACCCGCGGTCGACGATCACGTCGTCGACGCGAATCGTCACGTCGAGTGTCATCCGGTTCTCGACCGAGTACTGCCGTCGCACCACCTGGTGCAGGGCTTCTTCGAGATGGTCGGCCTCAGCCTCGGCGAGGAAGCCGATCCGGCCCAGATTGATGCCGAGAACCGGCACAGACGCGTGTTGTGCGAGCTCGGCTGCACGCAGGAAGCTACCGTCGCCGCCGAGAACGATGACCATCTCGCATCCGGCAGCCGCATCTGGACCCGATTCGACGATCCGGATCATGCCGCCGGGAACTTCCACTGCTCCGGTGCTGATCGCTTCGTCCTCGAGGATGCGCAGGACGATCCCGGCATCGCCGAAGAGTTTCGCGACCCGCTGCGCGGTTGCGGCGATCTCCTCCCTGCCCGAGTGCGACACGAGCAGAACCTCGCGGCCCTGCGTCCCGGGCGTCGATTCGCCCGACCCTGTTGTCACTGAGGTCCTTCCTGCACCGCTTGCTCGATGAGTTCGACCACGCTCGGGTCGAGGTCTCCCGCTTCCGGCTCGCCCGCCCGAAGCCACAGGAAGTACTCGACATTCCCCGATGGGCCGGGCAGGGGGCTGGCGACCGCCCCCAGCGTGCGGAGCCCGAGTTTACGGGCGTCGCGTGCCACGTCCAGCACTGCTTCGGTCCGCAGTGCCGGGTCGCGTACGACACCGCCGCTGCCGACGCGCTCCTTCCCCACTTCGAACTGTGGTTTGACCATCGGGAGCAGGTCGGCGCCCGGGACAGCGCACCGGACGAACGCCGGAAGAACCAAGCGCAGCGAGATGAACGAGAGGTCTGCCACGACGACGTCGACCTGTCCCCCGATCGTCTCTGCGTCGATACTACGTACATTCGTTCGATCGATCACGTGGACGCGTTCATCGGACTGCAGTCGCCACACGAGCTGCCCGTATCCGACGTCCACCGCGGCGACCGCGGATGCGCCCTCATGGAGCAGCACGTCGGTGAATCCACCGGTCGACGCGCCGGCGTCGAGGCAGCGGCGGCCAGCGACCTGCAGGCCCGAGGGAGTGAACGCCTCGAGTGCACCGAGCAGCTTGTGCGCACCTCGCGACGCCCACGACACCTCATCGGCAACGTCGTTGACGATCAGTGGGGTGTTTGCCTCCACCGCCGTCGCCGGTTTCGTCGCCACGGTTCCGGCGATGAGCACCCGGCCCGCCGCGATCAGTTCGCTTGCGTGCTCGCGGGAGCGCGCCAAACCACGGCGCACCAACTCTGCATCGACCCGTGCTCTGCGCGCCATGTCAGATCTTGTCCACGGTCGACAATGCCTGGACGAGCACCTCGTGTGCCTGCTCGAGCAGCTGTGTCTGTCGGCCGATCGCAGCGGCAGGATCGCCGACGGAATCTTCCTCCCGGACGCGCGCAAGCAGGCGGTCGACCTCGATGTGCACAGCATCGGGGTCGACGCCAGGGCCGGCGCTGGGAAGGTGTTCTCCTGGACGTGGAATCGGCATGCTCATCGCCGACCACGCTAGCCCATGATCGATGCGACGGACACATCGCACAGCCGGTGTCAGGCGGTCGGAACCCACTGGGCCACGATACGGCGGGCGACTGCGTCCAGACCCACGATGGTACCGAAACCCGGGTGGGCCCACGCAATGTCGAGGACGCCCCGCAGCGCCGCCATGGATTCGTCTCCGGTGCCCACCGTGCAGTCTCCGTGTGGCGTGGATGTCAGGTGCAGATCGCCACCGTCGACGGCGACCGTCCACCCCTTCCCTGGCTCCACACGCAACTCCGATGCCGCCGCGTCCAGGCATTCCAGGGACGAGGCGACATAGGTGGGCCGCTGATGGGAGGGTGCACGCAGCAGATCCTCGATGGTGCTCACTCCGGTCAGTACCAGCAGCGAATCGACGCCGACTGCGTTCGCACCCTCGATATCGGTGTCGAGCCGATCACCGATGACGAGAGGGCGATTCGCAGAAGAGCGGCGGATCGCATCCTCGAGCAGGGGTGCCGCGGGCTTCCCGGCGACGATCGGTGTGCAGCCGGTGGCAGATTCCAGTGACGCGACCATCGAGCCGTTACCGAGGACGAGACCTCGCTCGGTCGGGAGCGTGGAATCGACGTTGGTCGCCACCCACAAGGCTCCCGCCCGGATGGCGAGCGTCGCCTCGGCGAGGATGCGCCACCCGGTGTCGGGAGAATGACCCTGCACGACCGCGACCGGCTGCACGTCCGCCGTCCGGACCGGTTCGAGCGACACCGCGGCGATTTCCTCCGCAAGCGCATCCGTACCGACCACCAGAACTTTCGATCCGGTGGGGATACGTTCGGACAGGAGGCGAGCGGCAGACTGCGAGCTCGTCACCACCGAATCGATGTCGGCGACGAATCCGAGCTCGTGCAGATGCTCCGCGACCTCGAGCGGACGCCGGCTGGCGTTGTTCGTCACATACAGCATGCGATCGGCGCCGCTGAGTGCGTCACGAGCTCCCGGGATTGCCTCCGCTCCCCGGTAGACGGTGCCGTCGAGATCGAGCAGCAGCACGTCGTACTGGGAGCGCAGGGTCTGCGAGCTCACAGGTTGTCTCCGGTGAGCTCGTCCACCCGGTCCTCTGCGTCGGTGACGCCCTCGAGATCGGCTGCCGCCGAATGCAGGAACCATTGCAGGCCTTCATCAGTACGACCGGCCGCCACCAGCGCATCTGCATAGGCGTAGAACAGGCGTGCCGCCGGGGTACCCGTCCGATCCGGATCGAGATCGGGCGTCTGCAAGGTCACTACCGCTTGATCGATCTGACCGAGATCCATACGCGCACCTGCGACGACGATGCGCAACTCCGACGCCTCGTCACCGCTCAGCTTGCGCGCATCCTCACTGCGGCCCAGTTCGACAGCCTTTTCGGGACGGCCGAGCCCGCGTTCACAATCGGCCATCACGGCCAGTAGGCCGGTTCCACCCGACATCCGGCGTGCGGCGCGCAGCTCGGACAGAGCTTCGGCCCACTCCCCGGCGTGGTAGGCCGTGATCCCCGCCGCTTCACGCACCACCGCGATACGGCCGGCACGCTGTCGAGCGGCACGCGCGTGGGACAGCGCGGCCCGCGGGTCGTCGTCGATCAGACGTCCGGCCATGACCAGGTGGCGCGCAACGGCGTTCGCGTTCGCCTTGTCCAGGCTCAGCAGATCGCGGCGGATGGTCGGATCGAGTTCCGACGCTTCGACGTCGTCGGGCAGGTCGGGTTCGTCCGGACGTGCCTCGCGGCGCGGCGGCCGAACTCCTTCGCGACCCTTGGGATCGAATCCGCCTTCGCCACCTCGCCGCCGGGGTGCTCCCCCACCGCTGTGGCGATCCGGGCCACTTCCACGGCGATCGCCCCCGCCGCCGTTGCGACGGTCGTCCCCACCACTGCGGCGATCCGCACCATAGCCGCCGCGGTTGTCATCACGGGGAGGTCGGTCGTCGGACGAGCGACGGTCGTCAGAAGATCGGTTCGGGCGTCCGGAGTACCCGGGACGGTCACCGCGCCGATCGTCACTGCCACGCCGATCGTCACTGCCACGCCGATCGTCACTGCCACGCCGATCGTCACTGCCGCGCCGGTCATCGTTGCGGCCGAAGCCGGAACCCTGACGCCCACGATCTTCACGGCGGCGGTCTACACCACCGCGTTCGGTACCGGACCGGTCCTGGCGCGGACGGTCACCGACCGGACGATCACTACGGGAGTCGCCCCCCTGGCGTTCCCCGCCTCGGCGATCACCTTCGCGGCGGTCGACACGACCACGATTGTCGTCCCGGCCACGAGCGGGCCGTCCCTCTCCGCCGTAGGACGGTCGGCGGTCGTCTTTCCGTTCTTCACCGCGGTCGTTGTCTCGCCGGCGGTCGTCGCCACTCCGGCCCGACCACGGAGTAGATCCTCCGCTTCGGAAGGACCTACGTTCACCGTTGCTGTCGGACACAGCAGAATCCTTTCATGAAAAACACGAAAGGGGACCCATACAAGTGGGTCCCCTTTCGGAACGGGTGTTCGGCGGCGACCTACTCTCCCACACCCTGACGAGTGCAGTACCATCGGCGCAGACAGGCTTAGCTTCCGGGTTCGAAATGGGACCGGGCGTTTCCCTATCGCTATAACCACCGTAACTCTATGAAACTATCCCGACGAAACGGGTGCTGTTTCAGAAACCGCACAGTGGACGCGTAGCACCTTCATGGTAAGTCCTCGGCCTATTAGTACCAGTCACCTCCACACATTACTGTGCTTCCAGATCCGGCCTATCAACCCGGTGGTCTGCCGGGGGCCTTACCCCCACAAAGGGGGTGAGAAACCTCATCTTGGAACAGGCTTCCCGCTTAGATGCTTTCAGCGGTTATCCCTTCCGAACGTAGCCAACCAGCCATGCCCCTGGCGGGACAACTGGCACACCAGAGGTTCGTCCGTCCCGGTCCTCTCGTACTAGGGACAGCCTTCCTCAAGTTTCTTACGCGCGCGGCGGATAGAGACCGAACTGTCTCACGACGTTCTAAACCCAGCTCGCGTGCCGCTTTAATGGGCGAACAGCCCAACCCTTGGGACCTACTCCAGCCCCAGGATGCGACGAGCCGACATCGAGGTGCCAAACCATCCCGTCGATATGGACTCTTGGGGAAGATCAGCCTGTTATCCCCGGGGTACCTTTTATCCGTTGAGCGACACCGCTTCCACATGCCGGTGCCGGATCACTAGTCCCGACTTTCGTCCCTGCTCGACCTGTCAGTCTCACAGTCAAGCTCCCTTGTGCACTTACACTCAACACCTGATTGCCAACCAGGCTGAGGGAACCTTTGGGCGCCTCCGTTACATTTTAGGAGGCAACCGCCCCAGTTAAACTACCCACCAGGCACTGTCCCTGAACCCGATCAGGGTCCGAGGTTAGACATCCAATACGATCAGAGTGGTATTTCAACAACGACTCCACAAACACTGGCGTGCCCGCTTCACAGTCTCCCACCTATCCTACACAAACCGAACCGAACACCAATACCAAGCTATAGTGAAGGTCCCGGGGTCTTTTCGTCCTGCCGCGCGTAACGAGCATCTTTACTCGTAATGCAATTTCGCCGAGTCTGTGGTCGAGACAGCAGAGAAGTCGTTACGCCATTCGTGCAGGTCGGAACTTACCCGACAAGGAATTTCGCTACCTTAGGATGGTTATAGTTACCACCGCCGTTTACTGGGGCTTAAATTCTCAGCTTCGCCACACAAGTGCAGCTAACCGGTCCTCTTAACCTTCCAGCACCGGGCAGGCGTCAGTCCGTATACATCGTCTTACGACTTCGCACGGACCTGTGTTTTTAGTAAACAGTCGCTTCTCTCTGGTCTCTGCGACCCCACCCAGCTCAGAGTGCAAGACTCATCACCAGACAAGGTCCCCCTTCTCCCGAAGTTACGGGGGCATTTTGCCGAGTTCCTTAACCACAGTTATCTCGATCGCCTTAGTATTCTCTACCTGACCACCTGTGTCGGTTTGGGGTACGGGCCATGTGAAAGCTCGCTAGAGGCTTTTCTCGGCAGCATAGGATCACTGAATTCACCACAACGGCTACGCATCACCTCTCAGGCTTCACAAGTGGCGGATTTGCCTACCACTCGCCCTACAGGCTTACACCGGCTACTCCACCAGCCGGCCCAGCTACCTTCCTGCGTCACCCCATCGCTTGACTACTACCACCGAAGGTCCCATGCATCCACAACCCCATCCCCCGAAGGGAACAGACCTGCTTCAGGACAGTTAGTACCGGTGATTCATCATGGGCGCGTTCACACGGGTACGGGAATATCAACCCGTTGTCCATCGACTACGCCTGTCGGCCTCGCCTTAGGTCCCGACTCACCCTGGGCGGATTAACCTGGCCCAGGAACCCTTGGTCATTCGGCGGACGAGTTTCTCACTCGTCTTTCGCTACTCATGCCTGCATTCTCACTCGCGTGGCCTCCACAACTAGTTCACACTGCTGCTTCCACGGCCACACGACGCTCCCCTACCCATCCACACCACTGCACACCATCCCGCAGGACAATGCGTGTGTTATGCGAATGCCGCGGCTTCGGCGGTGTACTTGAGCCCCGCTACATTGTCGGCGCAGGACCACTTGACCAGTGAGCTATTACGCACTCTTTCAAGGGTGGCTGCTTCTAAGCCAACCTCCTGGTTGTCTCAGCGATCCCACATCCTTTTCCACTTAGTACACGCTTAGGGGCCTTAGCCGGCGATCTGGGCTGTTTCCCTCTCGACTACGAAGCTTATCCCCCGCAGTCTCACTGCCGCGCTCTCACACCCTGGCATTCGGAGTTTGGCTGACGTCAGTAACCTTGTAGGGCCCATCGGCCATCCAGTAGCTCTACCTCCAGAGTGAAACACGCGACGCTGCACCTAAATGCATTTCGGGGAGAACCAGCTATCACGGAGTTTGATTGGCCTTTCACCCCTACCCACAACTCATCCCCTCAGTTTTCAACCTAAGTGGGTTCGGGCCTCCACGACGTCTTACCGTCGCTTCACCCTGGCCATGGGTAGATCACTCCGCTTCGGGTCTAGAACATGCCACTGCAACGCCCTATTCGGACTCGCTTTCGCTACGGCTACCCCACACGGGTTAACCTCGCGACATGCCGCTAACTCGCAGGCTCATTCTTCAAAAGGCACGCCATCACCACCAGCAGACCAAACTGCTCGACGGCTTTGACGGATTGTAAGCGCACGGTTTCAGGTACTATTTCACTCCCCTCCCGGGGTACTTTTCATCTTTCCCTCACGGTACTTGTCCGCTATCGGTCACCAGGGAGTATTCAGGCTTATCGGGTGGTCCCGACAGATTCACACCGGATTTCACGGGCCCGGTGCTACTTGGGTATTCACATCAACAGTCACCATGTTTTCGTCTACGGGACTCTCACCCTCTACGACAGGCCGTTCCAGACCACTTCGACTAACACGATGATTTCTTACTGTTGGCCGGCTCAGCAGCGCCGACACAATGAACCCCACAACCCCACAAGTGCAACCCCTGCCAGGTATCACACACCCATGGTTTAGCCTCTTCCGCGTTCGCTCGCCACTACTGACGGAATCACATGTTGTTTTCTCTTCCTGTGGGTACTGAGATGTTTCACTTCCCCACGTTCCCTCCACACCGGCTATATATTCACCGGCGGGTAACACGACATCACTCGTGCTGGGTTTCCCCATTCGGAAATCCTCGGATCACAGCTCGGTTGACAGCTCCCCGAGGCATATCGCAGCCTCCCACGTCCTTCATCGGCTCCTGGTGCCAAGACATCCACCGTACGCTCATAAACACTTACAACAAAGATGCTCGCGTCCACTGTGCAGTTCTCAAACAACACACAACAACCCCTACCGGAACCCGCCCACAAGCGAAGAACTTTCGTAGATCATCGTCGCTGATCAAACACGAACAACGTGTTCTCTCAGGACCCAACAGCGCACCGATATAACCACCACGAAACAAGACTGAGCCCGCTTCTACTGCAGTGATACTTGTCAGCGTTCCACCCATGAGCACCACCGGATTACATATGAATCCGAAATGGCTCTGCCTGCTCCCCCGACACCAACGTGTCGATCCGAGACAGGAAGTTGCTCCTTAGAAAGGAGGTGATCCAGCCGCACCTTCCGGTACGGCTACCTTGTTACGACTTCGTCCCAATCGCCGATCCCACCTTCGACGGCTCCCTCCACAAGGGTTAGGCCACCGGCTTCGGGTGTTACCGACTTTCATGACGTGACGGGCGGTGTGTACAAGGCCCGGGAACGTATTCACCGCAGCGTTGCTGATCTGCGATTACTAGCGACTCCGACTTCACGGGGTCGAGTTGCAGACCCCGATCCGAACTGAGACCGGCTTTAAGGGATTCGCTCCACCTCACGGTATCGCAGCCCTCTGTACCGACCATTGTAGCATGTGTGAAGCCCTGGACATAAGGGGCATGATGACTTGACGTCGTCCCCACCTTCCTCCGAGTTGACCCCGGCAGTCTCTTACGAGTCCCCACCATTACGTGCTGGCAACATAAGACAAGGGTTGCGCTCGTTGCGGGACTTAACCCAACATCTCACGACACGAGCTGACGACAGCCATGCACCACCTGTATACCGACCACAAGGGAAACCACATCTCTGCAGTCGTCCGGTATATGTCAAACCCAGGTAAGGTTCTTCGCGTTGCATCGAATTAATCCACATGCTCCGCCGCTTGTGCGGGCCCCCGTCAATTCCTTTGAGTTTTAGCCTTGCGGCCGTACTCCCCAGGCGGGGCGCTTAATGCGTTAGCTACGGCACGGATCCCGTGGAAGGAAACCCACACCTAGCGCCCACCGTTTACGGCGTGGACTACCAGGGTATCTAATCCTGTTCGCTACCCACGCTTTCGTTCCTCAGCGTCAGTTACTGCCCAGAGACCCGCCTTCGCCACCGGTGTTCCTCCTGATATCTGCGCATTTCACCGCTACACCAGGAATTCCAGTCTCCCCTGCAGTACTCAAGTTTGCCCGTATCGCCTGCAAGCCCGCAGTTGAGCTGCGGGATTTCACACACGACGCGACAAACCGCCTACGAACTCTTTACGCCCAGTAATTCCGGACAACGCTCGCACCCTACGTATTACCGCGGCTGCTGGCACGTAGTTAGCCGGTGCTTCTTCTGCAGGTACAGTCACTTGCGCTTCGTCCCTGCTGAAAGAGGTTTACAACCCGAAGGCCTTCATCCCTCACGCGGCGTCGCTGCATCAGGCTTTCGCCCATTGTGCAATATTCCCCACTGCTGCCTCCCGTAGGAGTCTGGGCCGTGTCTCAGTCCCAGTGTGGCCGGTCGCCCTCTCAGGCCGGCTACCCGTCGTCGCCTTGGTAGGCCATTACCCCACCAACAAGCTGATAGGCCGCGGGCTCATCCTGCACCAGTAAACCTTTCCACCACAGGACATGCATCCCGTGGTCGTATCCGGTATTAGACCCAGTTTCCCGGGCTTATCCCGAAGTGCAGGGCAGATCACCCACGTGTTACTCACCCGTTCGCCACTAATCCACCCAGCAAGCTGGGCATCATCGTTCGACTTGCATGTGTTAAGCACGCCGCCAGCGTTCGTCCTGAGCCAGGATCAAACTCTCCGTAAAAGACTCTTGATTTCACTCCGAAGAGCTAATCGGTCATAGACAAAAGAGCCAAATCACTAGCATTCAAACTCAAACTAGCAAAACACTGACCACCACAGACGGAAGAATGTGATGATCAGCAATCGACCACCGACAAAATCGGTTGGTCGCACCAAATAATATTGGCACTGACATTCATCGGCACACTGTTGAGTTCTCAAAGAACACGCGCTCACCATCGCCGCTCGAAATCACTTCCGACCAGCTCCGGGGCAACCGTTCCAACCTATCACAGAAGTTCTTGAAGGCCCAAACCCTCTTCGAACTTTTCCTGCAATTGCCCTTGCGAACGTGAACACTACCATAACCCCGACCCTCTCGGTTCGGGTTGGTGTCCCTGTCGCTCGAACGACGATAAAGTTACGCCACCGCTAACAGGGCGTCAAATCGCCTGGTCAGCGTCCTGATAGCGGTGGCGTAGCTTCGCGTCAGTCCCGGACGACGCGCACTCCGGCGAAGTTCCGCTTTCCGCGACGCACGACCATCCATTGGCCGTGGAGCAGATCGTTCTCCGACGGTGTCCAATCGTCGCTCGAGACTCTGACGTTGTTGACCGACGCGCCGCCTTCCTTCACCGTCCGCCGTGCCGCCCCCTTGCTCTCACACAGTCCCGTCGTGACGAGGAGATCGACGATGGTGCTCGGCTCGCCGGCCCGCACCTCCGAGACCGAGGCCTCGGTCAGCGCGGCGGCGAGCGTTCCCTCGTCGAGCTCCGCGAGGTCGCCACGTCCGAACAACGCAAGGCTGGCGTGCTCGACCGCACGGGTATTCGCTTCACCGTGGACAAGATTCGTCATCTCCGCTGCAAGACGCTTCTGCGCCTCGCGTGCGTGCGGACGCTCGGCGGTCGCGGTCTCGAGTTCCGCCAGTTCCTCACGCGACAGGAACGTGAACCACCGCAGGTACTTCATGACGTCGGCGTCTGCCGCGTTGACGAAGTATTGGTACCAGGCATAAGGGCTCGTCATCTCCGGATCGAGCCACAGGCTTCCACCACCGGTCGATTTCCCGAACTTCTTGCCGTCCGACGAGGTCACGAGCGGAACGGTCAGGGCATGCACCGAGGCTCCGTCGGTGCGTCGATTCAGTTCCACGCCTGCGATGATGTTGCCCCACTGATCGGACCCACCGACCTGGAGCGCGCACCCGTACTTGCGACGAAGTTCCACGTAGTCGTTGGCCTGGAGCAGCATGTAGCTGAACTCGGTGTACGAGATACCGTCGCCCTCCAGGCGGCGCTTGACGGTGTCGCGCGCGAGCATGACGTTGACGGAGAAGTGCTTACCGATGTCGCGTAGGAAGTCGACGACACTGAGCTGACCCGTCCAGTCGAGATTGTTCACCACCACCGCGCCGGTGTCGGGGTCGCCGAAGTCGACGAACCGTTCGAGTTGACCGCGGATGCGATCAGACCAGTCGGCGACGGTGTCGGCGGACTGCATGGTGCGCTCCCCCACATCACGCGGATCGCCGATCAGTCCGGTTGCGCCGCCGGCGAGCACTATCGGCCGATGACCGGCGCGCTGGAATCTCTTGAGCGCGAGCAGCGGCACGAGGTGACCTGCGTGCAGGCTCGGCCCGGTGGGATCGAATCCGGCATAGAGCGTGATCGGACCTGCATCGAGGTCCCGTCGGAGTGCGTCGAGATCAGTCGATTGGGCAATGAGCCCGCGCCAGGTCAGTTCGTCCAGAATTTGCTCAGTCACCCGTCGATCATCCCATTCCTGTTCAGGGCATCGGAGCGCGTGGGCTTCTTCGGTATGCAGAGACACCGATTCCGCCGGGGATCCACAACCGCCACGTTCGGTCGGCAGCGACACTGATCCCCACTCGCGGACCGGCCTCCACCGGCGTCTTCCCATCGGGGAAGGTGACCGACACCCGTGCGTTCGACGCGAAGACGTCGAGACCGTTGTCGTCGAGGGTCAACCCCAACGCTTCCGCGAGATTCCCGGGGCCGCGCGCGAGATTCTCCGCCGAGGTGCCGGGTGTCCGCCGCGTCCGGACGTCCGCTTCACCGGCAATCACTTCGGCACCGCGCAACAGCACTGCGGCGGCCACACCGTGGGGACCGACCGAGATGTTCGCGCAGTGGTGGATGCCGTAGCTGCGATAGACGTACAGGTGGCCGGCCGGTCCGAACATGACCCGATTGCGGCCGGTCGGCCCTCGGTACGAGTGCGCGGCCGGATCCGGCCACGGGCCGCTTTCGGGTCCACCGTAGGCCTCGACCTCGGTGATTCGGAGCGTCACCTCACCGACCCTGATGTGGGCAGCCAGCAGGGCGCGCGCTGCAGAAACCGGATCGAGCTCCGAAAGACGATCCGAGGTCAGCTTGCGACCCATCCGGCAACACCGCGCGCGACGAAATCTTCGTGCTCGGCGTCGGAGACGTCACGCGCGTCGTCGACGAGCAGAACCGGTATTCCGTTCTCGATGGGGTACGCGCGTCGCAGCCTGGGGTTGTACAACACCGTGTCGTCGACGAGCAGAAGCGGCCCCTTGTCCTGCGGGCAGGCCAGGATGCTCAACAGTGTGGGATCGACGGCCACGGATATCCTCTCGACGAGCTGATGGTCAACGCGCTCAGGTTACCGCGCGACCGGACCGGTCCGATGCGTGCCCGACGTCCACTTCGTCGATACCGCCTTGGTGAACCGCCGGTAGGTCCCCGTCGCCGGATCTGCACACCAGGACCTGACGCTGGGGGCAGGTAATCCTCGCGCGCGCAGGACCTCGGCGATCGGCCGGTACGACGGTCCGAGAGGTATCTCGCCGACCACGTGAACCAGATCCGGACGCTCCCCGACCGGTAGAGCGTCGAGTGCGACGGTGATCTCGGCAGCCGTCGGCGCCCGATTCTCACGGAGAGTGATTGCCGCCACCGCGATATCGCGGTGACCGACGGTCACTCCGTACGACACCACGAGGTCGACGCGCGGGAGGCTGCCGAGGACGTCGACGACCGGTTGTGCATAGACGGGGCCGTGCGGTGTCACGATGACCGATCGCTTGTTGTCGAGGAGCCAGAAGTCGCCGTCCGCGTCGCACCTGAACAGGTTCTCTGTGAGGATCCAGCTGTCGCCGGGTTCGAAGACACCGCGCATCACTCCGGTGAGGCTTTCCGCAGAATGTCCTCGTCGGCCGAGCAACAGCCCGACTTCGTCGGGATCGCACTCACGCACGAATCCGCGCTCGTCTTCGACGAGTCGCCCGGCCACCGCGTCGTAGGCAGCCAACCGGACCTCGGCGCTGCCCGGCAACGGTCGCCCCTTCGCGCCGATCTTCGCTCCGGACACGTTCGCGAGCACTATGTCGCCCTCGGTCGAGGCGTAGAACTCGAGGACACGGGCCGGCGCAAACCTCTCCAGAGTGCGGCGCCACAGTCCCGGTGTCATGCCGGACCCGAGGAACAGCCGGATGGGATGGATGTCGTCGGAGTGCCAGGATGAGCTGTCGAGGACGGTGTGGAGCATCGACCAGGTGTAGGTCACCACCGTCACCCCGTAGCGGTGGATCTCCTCGCGGAACCGCGCCGGGTCCAATTCCCGCGACAATGCGATACGTGCTCCACCCGCAAGCGCTCCCCCGAGCCCCACCAGAAGACCCGACGAATGATGCAGCGGTGCAAGGCAATACATGGTATCCCCGCGGTCGAGTGACGCCGCGGTCGCGGTTCCGAACGCCGACAGCGCCCACCGATGGTTCGTGATCCGTTTCATCTCGAGCGCGTCGCCGCTACCGGTGAACAGCACGAACGCCAGTTCACGGGCGAGTCCGGGATTGGGGACGTACCACCCCGGCAACTCGACGGTCGACACGTCGAGACGTTCGAGGTCGACCACGTCGGCGTCCGACGGAACGTCCAGGTCGCGCACATTGCCGCCGCCGAGGACCAGCGCGGGAAGACCGGTGTCAGCGGCACGGTCGAGGTTCTCCGGATCGGTGATGATCTTCTCGACGACACCGAGCCTGATGGCCTCGGCAAGGTCGGGACCCGGGGCCAACATCACCGACACGCCACCGAGTCGCGACACCGCCGCAACAGCAGCCATCGCGCTGGGACGAGTTCCCATCAGGACGCCGACGTGCATGGCCGGACGAATCCCACAACTCACGAGGCCGAGGACGATGGAATCGATTCGAGCGTTGACGACCTCGTACGTGTACACCCGGTCGTCGTAGATGAAACACTCTCGCTGCGCCGCCTTGCTGCCCTGCTCCGCGAGCAGGCCTCCCACGGAGATGCGAGTGTGGGATTGGAGTTGACCCAACCGAGCAAGCCGCGGCAGGGCGCGCACCGCCTCGCTCGACAGTTCGCGGGCGCCCCGCACAGCGCCGGCAGCGAGGTCGGCGACCCCTTCGACGAGTTCGGTACCCACCTCGACGATCGTCGTGGCGGTGTGGGTGATGCGGTTACCGAACGTCACGCCGGTCTCGTCCTCACCGTGCGGATCCGGCGTCTCCATCGGGACCACACCGACGGGACGGTCACCGTGGCCGTCACGCCACTGCACCCATTCACTCACAGCAGGCCAAGTCTGTTGTGCAGCAACCGATCCCACGACAAGTCCGAAATGCCCCGCGCGCAGGGAATACTCGTATACCTCGGCGCGGGGTGCGGCCTTGCGGATACCTCGGACCGCGAGCGGCTGGCCGATGTCGTCGACCTCTCCGACGAAGGCGAGGATCGGACAGGTGATCTCCGCGAGGCTGACGGCTCGGTCGTTGATCACGAACCCGCCGCTCATCATCCGATTGTGGGCGATGAACTGGCGCAGCAACTCGGCGACGGCCGGCCCCGACCAGGCAACCCAGCCTTCCGTATCGAGGAACCTGCGCTGTGGCTCACGCGGCAACAGTGCCTCACGGTCGTGCAACTGCAGGAGGAAATCGATGCGGGAGCGTACGGTCTTGACGGGATCGAGGAACTGGAAGCCCGTGCGCGCCATCCAGCCCGAGATCGCGAGCCGGTTGAACACGTGGTCGGCCAAGAAATCCGCGGACCTGACCGCAACCGCATCAGGGATACCGAATGGAAGCGCTGCGAGCGTGTCGACGGGGCTGCCGTACGTTACGAGACTCGCGATGTTCCGGCTCCGCCGATATGCCGCGGCCTGATAACAGAACATTCCGCCCTGTGAGTACCCCGACAGGTGGATGTCGCGCCCCGTGTACTCGTGGACCCGATCGATGATCTCGTCGAGGGCCACGATGTGGTCGGTGAGCGTGCGGCCCCACCCGCCCTCTTCCTGGTCGGGAGAGCCGAAATCGACAACCCACGGGTCGAGCCCCAGCGAATGCAGCAACCCGACAGCACCCGTGCCCGGCGTGACGTCGTACACGTCGGCAGACATCATCATCGGCGGTACCAGCACGATCGGAATTCCCGAGGTGGCGGTGTCGGATTCGGGGAAGTACCGACGGAGCCGGTACATCGGTGTGCGCACGACGACCTGGAACGGGGATGGTGCCGCCCCTGATTCCAGGCCGCCGAATCGCACTACCTCGAGACCGTTCTGCGCCGTCGCAATGATCCGCCGCAGGGACCCGATCACCGCCTCACCACTGAGTTCCACCTACCGCCCCCTCCACCCGGCGTCCGGCACCCCGGTTTACGGCTCTCAGACTGCCACACGGCCGACACCTGTCGGTGCCGACCTGCGGAGTGTCTTCCGACAGGGCAACCGGCGTGCCCGAGCTCTACTCGGTCGGGCGCACCCACGAGCGCAGGGACTTCGCTTCCGAGCGCACTCCACCGAGCTGTTCGACGACGCGGACCCCGGCCGTGCCGCCGCGCGCGTTCCGAGACGCTACCGATCCCTCGACCGTGAGCACCTCACGGACCTCTGGAGTGAGCGCGGAATCAACCGCGGCGAGTTCGTCGTCGGTGAGGTCGGCGAGCCCGACACCGCGTCCTTCCGCGACACGAACACATGCTCCGGCCGCTTCGTGTGCAACCCGGAACGGCACGCCCTGGCGGACCATCCACTCGGCAATGTCTGTTGCGAGGGTGAAACCGGCCGGTGCAAGTTCTGCCATCCGGTCGGTGTGGAACGTCAATGTCGCGACGAGCCCAGCGATCGCGGGCAGCAACAACTCGAGCTGCGCAACCGAATCGAAGACCGGTTCCTTGTCTTCCTGGAGATCCCGATTGTAGGCGAGCGGTTGCGCCTTGAGTGTGGCCAGCAGCCCGGTGAGGTTGCCGATCAGACGTCCGGCCTTACCTCGAGTGAGCTCGGAGACGTCGGGGTTCTTCTTCTGCGGCATGATCGACGATCCGGTGGACCACGCATCGGCGAGTGTGACGTAACCGAATTCGGGTGTGCTCCAGAGGATCACCTCTTCCGCCATCCGCGACAGGTCGACCGCGATCTGCGCGAACACGAACGCGGCCTCGGCCGCGAAGTCGCGCGAGCTGGTGGCGTCGATCGAGTTGCTCGCAGCGGAGTCGAATCCGAGATCCGCCGCGATCGCATCAGGGTCCAGTCCGAGGGACGACCCCGCCAGCGCACCCGACCCGTACGGCGACACGGCAGCGCGCTTGTCGAAATCGCGCAGACGGTCGACGTCTCGCAACAACGGATGCGCGTGCGCGAGCAGATGATGTGCGAGGAGCACGGGCTGAGCGGCCTGCAGGTGCGTCTTGCCGGGCATGATCGCGTCCGGGTGCGCCGCCGCCTGACCGGCGATCGCCTCGACGACGTCGAGTACCCCGTCACCGATGCGTCGGGCCGCGTCGCGAAGCCACATCCGGAACAGCGTGGCGACCTGGTCGTTTCGCGACCGGCCCGCGCGCAACCGCCCACCGACCTCGGGACCGACCCGCTCGATGAGCCCGCGTTCGAGCGCACCGTGGACGTCCTCGTCGGATTCGGCCGGGGTGAACGCACCGGACGCGACGTCCGCGGCGAGCCGTTCGAGACCGCCGAGCATCGTCGCGAGATCGGACTCGGTCAGCAGACCCGCACGGTGCAGTACCTTCGCGTGGGCCTGCGACGCGCGCACGTCGTACGGGGCGAGCACCCAGTCGAAGTGCGTGGACTTGCTCAGGGCCGCCATGGCGGCGGCAGGTCCGGATTCGAACCTGCCGCCCCACAGGGCACCTTCGTTGGTGCCGTGAGCCTGGGTCATCGCCTACAGTCCCAGATCCCGCTTGGCCGCAACCTTCGAGGAGAGTCCGTGGATCTGCACGAAGCCCTTGGCGTTCGACTGGTCGAAGGTGTCGCCCTCGTCGTAGGTGGCGAGGTTGAAGTCGTACAGCGACTCGGGGCTGCGACGTCCGTTGACCGAGATGTGCCCGCCGTGCATGACCATGCGGATGTCGCCGGTGACGCGCTCCTGGGTCTTCTCGACGAAGGCGTCGAGCGCGTACTTGAGGGGGGAGAACCACAGGCCGTCGTAGACCAGCTCGCTCCAGCGCTCTTCGACGCGCCGCTTGTAGCGGCCGAGCTCACGCTCGAGTGTGACGTGCTCGAGTTCCTGGTGGGCGTTGATCAACGCGATGGCTCCGGGTGCCTCGTAGATCTCGCGGCTCTTGATGCCCACGAGACGGTCTTCGACCATGTCGAGGCGTCCCACACCCTGAGCACCGGCACGCTTGTTGAGCTGCTGGATCGCCTCGAGCATCGTGACGTGCTTGCCGTCGATGGCGACGGGACGGCCGGCCTCGAAGCTGATGATGACCTCGTCCGGGGTCTGCCAATTGAGGGTCGGGTCCTCGGTGTAGTCGTAGACGTCCTTGGTCGGGGCGTTCCACAGGTCCTCGAGGAAGCCGGTCTCGACGGCGCGGCCCCAGACGTTCTGGTCGATCGAGAACGGGGACTTCTTGGTGACGTTGATCGGCAGACCGTGCTCACCGGCGAATGCGATGGCCTTCTCGCGGGTCCAGGCATAGTCACGGACGGGCGCGATGACCTGCAGGTCGGGAGCGAGGGCACCGAAACCGACCTCGAAACGAACCTGGTCGTTGCCCTTGCCGGTGCAGCCGTGCGAGACGATGGTCCCGCCGTGCTCACGAGCGGCCTGCACGATGTGCTTGACGATCAGCGGGCGGCTGATGGCGGACACCAGCGGGTAGCGGTCCATGTACAGAGCGTTGGCCTGCACGGTCGGCAGGCAGTACTCGGTTGCGAACTCGTCCTTGGCATCGATGACGACGGCTTCGACAGCGCCGCAGTCGAGGGCGCGTTGACGGACGACCTCCATGTCCTCGCCGCCCTGGCCGAGATCGATGGCGACGGCGACGACCTCCTTGCCGGTCTCCTTGCCGATCCAACTGATGGCAACGGAGGTGTCCAGCCCGCCCGAGTAGGCGAGTACGACGCGATCGGCCATGGTGATTGTGCTCCTTCTTATTTTTGACGTACGTCGATCAGTGGTAGGTCAGGCGAGTGATTCGATTTTCGCAGCCAGGTCGGCTCCCGTGTTCGGTTCCCTGGCGATCACCGCGATCGTGTCGTCACCCGCGATCGTGCCGACCACTTCCGGTAATGATGCACGATCGAGTGCACTGGCCAGATAGTGCGCTGCCCCTGGCGGGGTTCGCAGCACCGCGATATTGCCGCTCGAGTCGGTCGACACGAGCAGTTCGCCGAGTAGTTTCGACAGTCGGTCGGTGCCACCGGTGACCCCGCGGACCGGGCTTCCGTCCTCCGGGACGACATACACGCCCGCTCCCCCGTCGGCCGCCCGGAGCTTGACGGCTCCGAGTTCCTCGAGGTCGCGGGAGAGCGTGGCGGTCGATACTTCGATGCGTTCGTCGGCGAGCAGAGCAGCGAGTTCGGTGTGACTGCGCACCGCGCGGGTGGCGAGCAGCGCGATGATGCGTGCCTGCCGAGCAGCTCGGGTCGGGGCGCTCACCACTATCTCGTCTCGGCCGGACGCGGTGCTCATCTTCAGCTCCGGACCTGTTCGAGCAGCCACACCAGCAGGGCCTTCTGCGCGTGCAGGCGGTTCTCTGCCTCGTCCCACACGACCGCGCGGGGTCCGTCGATGACCTCGGCGGTGATCTCTTTGCCGCGATAGGCGGGGAGGCAGTGCAGCACGATCGAATCGGCTTTCGCCAATGCGACGATCTCGGCGTTCAGCTGGAACGGCAGGAACACTGCCTCGCGGTCGAGGCCGTCGTTCTCCTGCCCCATGGACACCCACGTGTCGGTGACGAGCACGTCGGCGTCCTCTGCCGCGGCCCGGGGGTCTGCGGTGATCGTGATGCTTCCGCCGGTCTGCTCGGCGCGAGTCCGGGTGGCTTCCACGACCTCGGGATCGGGTGCGAACCCTGTCGGGGTGGCGATGGTGACGTGCATACCTGCGGTGACGCCGCCGAGCATCAGCGAGTGCGCCATGTTGTTGGCACCGTCACCGAAGTACGTCATCTTCAGGCCGGCCGTGCTGCCCTTGTTCTCGCGGATGGTCTGCAGGTCCGCGAGGACCTGGCAGGGGTGGAACGTGTCGGTGAGCGCGTTGACCACGGGCACGTCGGAGTGCGCCGCGAGCGTCTCGACGCGGTCCTGCCCGTACGTGCGCCACACCACCGCCTTCGTGAAGCGGGAGAACATGCGGGCGGTGTCGTCGAGGGTTTCGCCTTTGCCGATCTGGGTGGCTCCTGCGTCGACGACGATCGCGTGTCCGCCGAGTTGTGCGATGCCCGCGTCGAACGAGAAGCGGGTCCGCGTGGACGTCTTGTCGAACAGGACGGCGACGCTGTACGGACCTTCGAGGGGGCGACGCGAGAGCGGGTTCTTCTTCAGCTCTGCGGCCAGTTCGAGGACTTCGTTCTGCTCAGCCGGGGTGAGGTCGTCGTCGCGCAGGAAATGCCTGACCATGGTCACCGGTCTCCTTCCTGGGATGCGGTGTCGAGGATGCCCGGGAACGCGCTGACGAATCCGTTCGCCTGCTCCTCGGTGAGGATGAGCGGCGGCGCGAGGCGGATCACGTCGGGGGCTGCCGCGTTGACGAGGAATCCTGCGTCGCGCGCGGCGGTTTCGACGGCACCGGCTTTGCTGTCGGTGAGCACGACACCGAGCAGCAGACCCGAGCCACGCACGTGTGAGACGAGTGGGTGGCCGAGTTCTTCGATGCCGACGGCGAGGGTCTTGCCCACCGAATCGACGTGGTCGAGCAGGTTCTGCTCGGCGATGGTGCGCAGCACGGCGAGCGCGGCCGCGGCGCACACCGGGTTGCCTCCGAAGGTGGTGCCGTGCTTGCCGGGGGTGAGCAGGTCGGCGGCAGGTCCGGTCGCGAGAACCGCACCGATGGGCAGGCCACCACCGAGGCCCTTGGCGAGGGTCATCACGTCGGGGACGATGCCGGTCGCCTGGTGCGCGAAGAAGGTACCGGTGCGGGCGATGCCGGTCTGCACCTCGTCGAGGACGAGCAGCGCGCCGTGTTCGGAGGTGAGGCGACGAGCGCCGGCGAGGTACCCCTCGGGCGGTACGACGACACCGGACTCGCCCATGATCGGTTCGAGGAACACGGCAGCGGTGGTGTCGTCGATCGCGGCGGCGAGCGCATCGAGGTCGCCGTAGGGGACGAATTCGACGCCGGCGGGCATCGGTTCGAACGGTGCGCGCTTGTCCGGTTGGCCGGTGAGCGCAAGGGCACCCATCGTGCGGCCGTGGAACGCCTTCTCCGCGGCGATGATCTTGGGGCGGCCGGTGAGCCGTGCGATCTTGAACGCGGCCTCGTTGGCTTCGGTGCCGGAGTTGCAGAAGAACGCGCGACCCGGGTGTCCCCAGAGTCCGAGAAGTTGTTCGGCGAGGTCGAGGACGGGCTGCGACGCGTACAGGTTCGACACGTGCCCGAGCTGGTCGAGCTGCGCGGTGACGGCTTCGATGACGGCCGGGTGGCGGTGGCCGAGGCTGTTGACGGCGATGCCGCCGAGCAGATCGAGGTACTGCTTGCCGTCGGCGTCGGTGAGGACCGCACCGTCCCCGGCGACGAGCGCGACCTTGGGCACCCCGTAGTTGTTCATGAGTGAGCCGGCCCAGCGCTGCTGGAGTTCGGACGTGCCGGTCATGCGGTGCCTTCCTGGTCGGGGTCCGGCACCACCATGGTGCCGATGCCTTCTTCGGTGAACAATTCGAGCAGTACGGAGTGCGGCAGGCGTCCGTCGATGACGTGCGCGGTGGGTACTCCGCCCTGCACCGCGCGCAGGCACGCCTCCATCTTGGGGACCATCCCGGAGTCGAGTGACGGCAGGAGCGCCTCGAGCGCGGCGGTGTCGATCAGCGAGGTGAGCGAGCTCCGGTCGGGCCAGTCGGTGTAGAGGCCTTCGACGTCGGTGAGGACGACGAGTTTCTCCGCGCCGAGTGCTTCGGCGAGGGCTGCGGCGGCGGTGTCGGCGTTGATGTTGTGCACGACGCCGACCGCGTCGGGCGCGATCGTCGACACGACGGGGATGCGGCCGGCCGCGATGAGGTCGAGCACCGCTGCGGGGTCGACGGTGGTGACGTCGCCTACGAGCCCGATGTCGGTGTCGGTTCCTTCGACGACGACGGTGCGTCGGGTCGCGGTGAACAGTTGTGCGTCCTCGCCGGAGATCCCGACCGCGTACGGTCCGTGACTGTTGATCAGTCCGACGAGTTCGCGGCCGACCTGTCCGAACAACACCATGCGTACGACGTCCATGACGTCGGGTGTGGTCACCCGGAAGCCGCCGCGGAACTCGCCTTCCATGCCGAGTCGCTTCAGCATGGCGTTGATCTGCGGGCCGCCACCGTGCACCACCACGGGGTGGATTCCGACGGTGCGCAGGAACGCCATGTCGGCGGCGAACGCGGCTTTGAGGGTGTCGTCGGTCATGGCATTGCCGCCGTATTTGACGACGACGATCTTGCCGCGGAACTTCTGCAACCACGGCAGGGCTTCGGCGAGTACGAACGCCTTCTGGTGCGAGGTCAGGCTCGCGATGAGGTCGTCGGTCATGGGGTCTCCTGTGTCGGCCGGGTGAGGTGGGGCTGCCCGGTCAGGACGAGTAGGCCGAGTTCTCTTCGACATAGGCGTGCGAGAGGTCCGTGGTGCGGATGGATACTTCGGCGTCGCCCACACCGAGGTCGATTTCCAATGCGATGTCGATGCCGGTCAGGTCCACCTCGCGGGCGCCGGGTGCGCCCACACCGTCGATGCACACCGGGCTTCCGTTGAACGTCACCGAGATCTTGTCGGGGTCAAGTTCGATGGGGGCGATGCCGATGGCAGCGAGGACGCGACCCCAGTTGGGGTCGGAGCCGAACAGTGCCGTCTTGACGAGGCTGTCGCGCGCGACTGTGCGGGCACCGATCAGAGCGTGGGATTCGGAGGCGGCGCCCCGCACCGTGACGGTGACCCGCTTGGTGACGCCTTCGGCGTCGGCCATCATCTGCGCGGCGAGGTCATCGCACACGGCGAGGACGGCGGCGTCGAGTTCGTCCTGTGTCGGGGTGACGCCGCTGGCGCCGGATGCGAGGAGCAGGACGGTGTCGTTGGTACTGGTGGCGCCGTCGATGTCGAGTCGATCGAACGTCATGCGGGTCGCGCCGCGCAGGGCTTCGTCGAGTTGTTCGGCGGTCGCGACGGCGTCGGTGGTCACGATGCACAGCATGGTGGCGAGCGCAGGGGCGAGCATGCCGGCGCCTTTGGCCATGCCGCCGACGTTCCACTTGTCGGCGTGGTGCAGGGCGGCCTGCTTGGGCACGGTGTCGGTGGTCATGATGGCGTAGGCGGCGTCGGTTCCGCCGGAGATGCCGCCGGCGAGTTCGTGCACGATCTCCTGGACGCCGGAGAGCACCTTGTCCATCGGCAGCCGGTCGCCGATGAGTCCGGTCGAGCACACCGCGACCTCACCGGCGCCGGTGTCGGTGCCCCAGTTGCTCAGCGCGTCGGCGACGGCTTCGGCAGTGGCGTGGCTGTCCTGGAATCCGCCGGGGCCGGTGCAGGCGTTGGCGCCGCCGGAGTTGAGCACCACGGCACGTAGGGCGTGCGAGGCCAGCACCTGCTGCGACCACAGGACGGGTGCGGCCTTGACCTTGTTGGTGGTGAACACACCGGCGGCGGTGAGGTCGGGACCCTCGTTGACCACGAGCGCGAGATCGGGTCTGCCGGAGGCCTTGATGCCGGCGGGGATGCCGGCGGCACGGAATCCGGCGGGGCTGGTGACGCCCTGGAGACGGATGAGACGTCCTCCGGCGACGTCGACTGCGTCGCTGTAGACGTGATCGGCGTGCTTGTCGGTGTGTTCGGTCACGGTGCGACTCCCACTGTGGGCAGGCCTGCGGTCTCGGGCAGACCGACGGCGAGGTTCATGGATTGGACGGCGCCGCCTGCGGTGCCCTTGGTGAGGTTGTCGATCGCGGCGATGGCGATCAACAGTCCGGCGTCGGTGTCGACGGTGACGGCGATCTGCACGGCATTGGATCCGACGACGGCGCCGGTGGCGGGCAGCGCACCTTCCGGAAGCAGGTGCACGAACGGTTCGTCGGCGTAGGCCTTCTCGTAGACGGCGCGCACCTCTGCAGCCGATGCGGTGGTCGGTGCCGTGCACGTCGCGAGGATTCCGCGCGGCATGGGTGCCAGCACGGGTGTGAACGAGACAGTCACGGGTGTGCCTGCGAGCGCGGACAGATTCTGCTTGATCTCGGGTGTGTGCCGGTGTGCGCCGGCGACGCCGTAGGCGCGGGCCGAGCCCATCACTTCGGAACCGAGGAGGTCGACCCGCGGGGACTTGCCGGCGCCGGAGGTGCCGGAGACCGCGACGATCTGGACTGTCGGCTCGACGATGCCCGCCGCGACGGCCGGTGCCAGCGCGAGTGTCGCGGACGTCGGGTAGCAGCCGGGTACCGCAATGCGGGTGGCACCGGTGAGCTGCTCCCGCTTTCCTGCGAGTTCCGGAAGGCCGTAGGGCCACGTGCCGGCGTGGTCGGTTCCGTACCAGCGCTGCCAATCGTCGGCGTTCTCGAGCCGGAAGTCTGCTCCGCAGTCGATCACGACGGTGGTATCCGGGAGCTGTTCGGCGAGTGCGGCGGAATGGCCGTGCGGCAGGCCGAGGAACACGACGTCGTGACCGGCGAGGGAATCGAGGTCGGTCGACGCGAGCACTCGCTCTGAGAGGGGGTGTAGATGCGGATGGAACTCACGCACGGTCGCGCCGGCGTTGCCTCCCGCGGTGAGCGCGCCGATGACCAGGGAGCCGTCCAGGTAGGCGGGGTGTGCGAGGAGCAGGCGCAGGACCTCGCCGCCCGCGTAGCCGCTGGCCCCCGCGACCGCGACCCGGAGAGGCGACTGCGGTGTCGCTGTGAATGCCGGTGAGTTACCCATGCGGTTGATTATGCACTGCTGTGCAAATTATTTCATCACCGGGGCGGACCCCGGATCAGCTGTTCTTCATCGACCGCCGGATCTCGTCCAGTTTGTCGGCCGCGGCCTTCCTACGATCCTCGTACTGCTCGTCGAGTGTCCTGCCGGCCGCGCTCTCATGGGCCAACTCCTCCATGCCGGTCGCCATCCCGGCTCGCCGCTCGATCTTGTCGCGCACCGAAGCGAAGGTCGGCACTCCACCTTCGGTGTATCCGGTGATCTCCTCGATCGTCGGCGCCCGAGTCCCGGTCGGTGTGATGTCCGGATCGGGCACCGGCTCCGGATCGATCGGAGGGACGTCGGGTATCGACGGGCCGGGCGGCACGTCGGGCACCGACGGCGTGTCCGGTCCCGCGGGGGTCACGTCCGGTACCGGCTCCTCCGGGTCGTCGGGATCCGGTACCCGCCCTCGAGACGATTCATGCGTGCTCATCTTCCCAGGCTACGTCGCGCCGGCCGCGGCCGCGTCAGGCCCGGAGTTCCGCTCCCACGGCGGCCGAGGCCGCAGCGACCGCGGCGTCGCGAGCAGCGCTCGCCTCGTCCTCGGTGAGAGTGCGGTCGTACGCACGGAAGCGCAGCGCGAACGCGAGTGACTTGTGCCCTTCACCGACCTGGGAACCCGTGTAGACATCGAACAGCCGGATGTCCTCGAGCAACTCGCCGCTACCGCTACGCAGGGCCGCTTCCACCTGTGCGGCAGGCACCTCGTCGGCTACCACGACCGCGACGTCCTGCAGGACCGCCGGGAACGGCGACACGACCGGCGCGGGCAACAACTCCACGATCGGCAGCGCATCGAGGTCCAATTCGAAGGCGCATGTCCGCGCGGGCAGTCCGGCACGTTCGACGACGGCCGGGTGGAGCTCGCCTGCATGTCCGACGACAACTCCGTCGACGAGCAGCTCGGCGCAGCGACCCGGGTGCCACGGCAGGTACTGCGCCGCGCGACGCTCGAGTCGGACACCCGCGGCCCGGGCGACAGTGTCGGCTGCGGCGAACGCGTCGGTCGCGTCCGCTGCACGACCGGACCCCCAGGGACCGGCGGGTTCCCGCAGCCCCGACAGGACACCGCCGATGTGCACGGGTTGCGCGGGCAGCGACCGTTCGAGGAGAGCGATCTCGTCGTCGGTCGGGCGCCGGTCGACAGGCAGCGCCGCGACCGATGTGGTCTCGGGACCGGGATGGACGACCTGCGCGATCGAGAAGAGCGCGACGTCGCGCTGTCCGCGGGACACGTTGCGGGAGAGCACTTCGAGCAGCCCCGGCAGAAGGGTCGTCGCGAGCTCGGGCCGGTCTGACTCGAGCGGGTTGAGGACCTTGGTGGTGGTGCGTCGCGGGTCGTCGGCGTCGAGCGCCCACGTCTCGAATACACCGGCAGGCAGGAACACCGGGGCGAGAACCTCGATGTAGCCGTCGGAGGCGAGCGCGCGTCCCACCGCGCGACGGCGACGCTGGCTCGGGGTCACTCCGCGTCCGGCAGGCGCAGCCGGGACGACCGAGGGAATCTGTTCGAGACCCTCGAGCCGGAGAACCTCTTCGACGAGGTCCGCGGGCTGGCGCAGATCCGGGCGCCACGACGGTGGCGTGACGACGAGCTGACCCTTCCCGTCGTCGCCGACACCGACCTCGACGGCGCATCCGATCTGGGTGAGACGTCGCGCGGCGGTGCCGTTCGCGTAGCTGACACCCGCGATGCGATCGGGCAGGTCGATGTCCATGTGGATCGAGACGGTCTCGGTGGGCACCGAGATATCGGTCAACGTCGGTTCGACGCGACCGCCGGCGATCGAGGTGAGCAGCGACGCCGCCCGATCGAGCGCCGCGAGCCCGACCTCGGGATCGACTGTGCGCTCGAAACGCTTCCCTGCCTCGCTGCTGAGCTTGTGCCGGCGGTTGCTGCGGAACACGGCGAGCGGATCCCAGGTGGCGGCCTCGAGGAGGATGTCGGTGGTGGCCTCTCCGACCTCGGTGGTGGCGCCGCCCATGATTCCGGCGAGGGAGATGACACCACTGTCGTCGGTGATGACGACGTCCTCGGGATCGAGGGCGCGTTCCACACCGTCGAGCGTGATGAGCTTCTCCCCTGCTGCGGCACGGCGGATCACGATCTCACCCTGCAGGGTGGCAGCGTCGAACGCATGGAGGGGCTGGCCCAGTTCGAGCATCACGAAATTGGTGACGTCGACGGCCGGTGAGATCGGGCGAACTCCGGCGGTGTGCAGGCGACGCTGCATCCACCACGGCGTGACCGCCGCCGGATCGATGCCCGTGACCTTCCTTGCCGCGAATCGCGTCGCGCCGGCCTCCGGTTCGAGGCGGATCGGGTAGCTCTCCCCACCGTCGGACGGCAACGACGGGACCTGTGCCGGATCGATGAACTCGAGATCGAAACCACAGGCGAGTTCACGGGTCAGGCCGCGCAGCGAGAAGCAGTAGCCGCGGTCGGGGGTGATGTTGAGTTCGATGACGGTGTCGCCGAGCCCGAGCAGGTCGTTCGCGTCCTCGCCGGGTTCACCGGAGCCGGGTTCGAGGACGAGGATCCCGGAATGGTCCTTACCGATGCCGAGTTCGGACACCGAGCAGATCATGCCGTCGGAGACCTGCCCGTATGTCTTGCGCGCCGCGATGGCGAAGCCCCCGGGCAGCACTGCACCGGGCAACGCCGCCACGATGAGGTCGCCTTCGGCGAAGTTGCGGGCGCCGCACACGATGCCGCGGGGTGCGTCCTCACCGACGTCGACCTGACAGAACCGGATGGGTTTTTTGAAGCCCTCGAGTTCCGTGATCTCCGCAACTCGGCCGACGACGAGGTTGTCGACGCGCTCGAGGGTCTCGACGTCCTCGACCTCGAGACCGACCCTGACGAAGCCCGCGTCGAGTTCCTCCGGGGTGACGTTCCACTCGGGGGTGGCGCGCTGCAGGATTTCCGCCAGCCAGGATTGCGCTACTCGCACTTGAGCTCAGCTTTCTCGTTCGATGTCGGTCTCGGGTCGGGGTGTCGGCCCCGAATCCCGTCGGTCACGGGGTCAGGGCGTCAGCCCTGCACTCCGAAGGGCACGGGTCAGGGCGTCAGCCCTGTACCCCGAAGGGCAGGGTGAAGCGGATGTCGCCTTCGACGATGTCGCGCATGTCGGAGATGCCGTTGCGGAACTGCAGGGTGCGTTCGAGGCCCATACCGAATGCGAATCCTCCGTACACGTCGGGGTCGATGCCGCTCGCGCGGAGCACGTGAGGGTTCACCATGCCGCAGCCGCCCCACTCGACCCAGCCTGCTCCGCCCTTCTTGTTCGGGAACCACACGTCGACCTCGGCGGACGGTTCGGTGAACGGGAAGTAGTTCGGCCGCATCCGGGTGGTCGTCTCGGGGCCGAACAATGCGCGGGCGAACGCGTCGAGCGTGCCTTTCAGGTGCGCCATGGTCAGGCCCTTGTCGACCGCGAGTCCCTCGATCTGCGAGAACACCGGAGTGTGCGTGGCATCGAGTTCGTCGGTGCGGAAGGTACGCCCGGGGCACACCACATAGATCGGGATGTCGCGGCTGAGCATCGTGCGGACCTGCACCGGGGAGGTGTGGGTGCGCAGCACCTGCCGGGAGCCCTCGGGCGCGATGTGGAAAGTGTCCTGCATCGTGCGCGCGGGGTGATCGGGCAGGAAGTTCAGGGCGTCGAAGTTGAAGTGCTCGGTCTCGACCTCGGGTCCCTCGGCGATCTCCCAGCCCATCGCGACGAACACGTCGGAGACCTGCTCCGAGATGATGGTGATGGGGTGGCGCGCGCCGAGCGCGCGGCGGGTTGCGGGGAGGGTCACGTCGATCGACTCGGCGACGAGGACCGCGGCGTCGCGTTCCGCCTGCAGTTCTTCGCGGCGGAAGTCGAAGGCTTCCTGCACGGCGGTGCGGTGCGCGTTGACGCGCTTTCCGGCGGCGGCGCGTTCGGGCCCGGGCAACGAACCGAGGGCACGCTTCGCGAGCGAGATGGGCGCCTTGTCCCCGAGGTGCGCGATCTTCGCCTGGGCGAGCTCGTCGAGGTCGCGGGCCGCGCCGAATCCCTCGAGGGCTGCCTTCTCTGCCGCCGCGAGGGCGTCCTCGGTCAGCGCTTGGGGATCGACTGCCGGCGGGGTGCCGCCCTCTTTCTTGGCCACGACCGGTGCAACTCCTTCTTCGGCGAACGGTTCTTCGTCAATGAGTGAAACCGGTGCGGGGGTGGCCGCACCGTAGAAATCCTAGGTTAGGCGCGTAACCGACCGATGCTGCACCCGGGCACTCGCGTACATGCAGATCGCGGCTGCGGTCGCCAGGTTGAGTGATTCGGCACGACCGCGGATCGGGATGCGTACCCGGTGGTCGGCCCGGGCGGCCACCTCGGGGGGAAGTCCGTGGGCCTCACTGCCGAACAGCCAGGCGGTGGGTCCGGCGAGCAGTTCGTCGGCATCGTCGAGGTCGACCTCGCCGTCGGCGGCGGTCGCCAGGATGGTGACGCCGGCGGCGGTGACGGAGTCGAGCACTCGGGTGGTGTCTCGTTCCCGCACGAGTGGCAGGTGGAACACGCTGCCGGCGGAGGAGCGCACGCATTTGCCGTTGTGGGGGTCGACGCTGTCGCCCGCGAGGATCACCGCATCTGCGCCGACGGCGTCGGCGACGCGGATGAGAGTTCCTGCATTGCCGGGCTCCCCCATCTCGACCGGGATCGCGAGCAGCCGTGACCCGGAGTCGAGTGCCGAGTCGAGCGGCACATCGAGGGTGTCGCATACCGCGACGAGACCGGGCGGGGACACGGTGTCGGACAGTCGTTCTGCGGCGCGATCGGTGACGATGCAGACACGGACGCCACGGCCCTCCGCGATGGAGACGAGGTCTCGGTAGCGCTCGGCGGCGTCTTCGGTGACGAACACGTCGTGGACGGCACCGGTCGCGAGTGCCTCGGTGACCGAGTTCTCACCTTCGGCGAGAAAGCGTCCGGTCTTGCGCCGCTCGGCGGCGCGGAGCAGTTTGACAGCAGAAACGACCCGTGGGGTGCGCTCGGTGAGCGGGTCCACGGGCCGTTCCTGTGCTGGATTCTCGTTCAGCGTCGCGCTCAGGCAGCCGGAGCGTTGACGTCGGCCGGCAACGCAGCCTTCGCGACGGCCACCAGGCCGGCGAATGCCTCGGCGTCGGAGACAGCGATTTCCGCGAGGATCTTGCGGTCGACCTCGACACCGGCAGCCTTGAGGCCCTGGATGAACCGGTTGTAGGTGATGTCGTTCGCACGAGCCGCAGCGTTGATACGGGTGATCCACAGCTTGCGGAAGTCGCCCTTGCGTGCGCGACGGTCGCGGTAGGCGTAGGTCAGCGAGTGAAGCTGCTGTTCCTTGGCCTTGCGGTACAGACGCGAGCGCTGCCCGCGGTAGCCCTTGGAGGCCTCGAGAATCGAACGGCGCTTCTTCTGGGCGTTGACGGCCCTCTTCACGCGTGCCACTGATATGTCCTGTCAGTTTCGGGGGGCTGGTGCTCGCCCCCGGGATGATCGGTCGGGAAGGCTCAGATGTCGAGCAGGCGCTTGATGCGCGGTGCGTCCGCGGGCGCGACGACGGCGGTGCCGTCGAGGCGACGCGTCACGCGCGAGGACTTGTGCTCGAGCAAGTGGCGGCGACCAGCCTTCTGGCGCAGGATCTTTCCGCTACCGGACACCTTGAATCGCTTCGCGGTGCCGCTGTGGGTCTTCGACTTGGGCATGGAGTCCTCAGTTCTTGTCGTGGATACATCGGTGCTCGCGCGCAGCACCGGATGTGCTGCCGGAGCGGCTAGCTGGTCTGCGCCTCTCCCGACTGCTCCTGCTGCTCCGGCGGCGCAGTCGCGGCGGGTTCTGCAGGGGCAGGGGCGGAGGCAGGGCGGGAAGACTTGGCCGGGGCGGCGTGGGCGGCTTCCTGAGCCTTGGCGCGGGTTTTCGCACCCTTGTGCGGGGCCAGGACCATCGTCATGTTTCGGCCGTCCTGCTTCGCGGACGTCTCGATGAATCCCAGGTCGGCGACATCGGCGCCGAGACGCTGCAACAGACGGAATCCGAGTTCGGGCCGCGACTGCTCACGACCACGGAACATGATGGTCACTTTGACCTTCGAGCCTGCCTCGAGGAAGCGAACAACGTTCTTCTTCTTGGTCTCGTAGTCGTGGTCGTCGATCTTGGGGCGGAGTTTCTGCTCCTTGATCACGGTCAGCTGCTGGTTCTTGCGCGATTCGCGCGCCTTCTGCGCGGCTTCGTACTTGAACTTGCCGTAGTCCATGATCTTGCAGACCGGCGGGCGGGCGTCGGGCGCCACCTCGACGAGGTCGAGGTCGGCTTCGATGGCCAGGCGGAGTGCATCTTCGACACGCACGATTCCGACCTGTTCACCACCCGGTCCGACGAGTCGGACCTCGGGAACACGGATGCGTTCGTTGATGCGGGTCTCAGCGCTGATGGGGCCTCCTAGGTAGAAATGCGGTGTGGTCTCTCTGACCGCACCGCAGCAAGCGGGGCCCGGCGATTCCTCGACGAAAAAACCCCGCTGCGGCGCCGATGCACCTCGCGGGGTCCGTACCGACCGGTCCACGCGCCGCGGTATCACCGCGACCACGTGCCACGCCCTCCACAGACGTGAGCTCTCCGAGCGCCGTAGCGTTCGAAGGACCGGACCACTGCACCGTAGAATTGCGCGGCCAGAGGTGGGAGTCGGACTCCACTTGCTGCCCACGCGAGTACGCGCGGGCGGTCGTGACAGTCAGTCTAGCAAGAGATGCACGTCGGCGCCGAATCGGGCACCGGAGCCCACCCGGGAAGCGAGCACCGTGCCGCTGGTGGGATCCTCGAGGACATGACCGACACCCCCGATGCCCCCGACCACGCCGATCAGCCCACGGATGTCCGCGACCTCGCCGACATCCCCGCGGTCGAGGTGATCAGCCGCGCTGCGGTGATGCTGATGAGTTCCGCTGCGGAGAAACTCGGCCTCGCCGACGACAACCCCGATGCGAGCGACCGCCTCGACCTCGACGAGGCACGTCGCGTGATCACCGCCCTCGCGGGGCTGGTCACCGCTTCGGTGGAGTACCTCGGCCCGCACGCCGGGCCGATCCGTGAGGGTCTGCAGGCTCTGCAGAAGGCATTCCGCGAAGCATCCTCGGTGCCCGATTCACCCGGCCAGGGCCCCGGCGAGAAGTACACCGGTCCTGTCTACTGACGTTCGGCGACTGCTCGTCCCCGCCTGCTCAGCCGGCGGCGGCCTTCTTCCGAGGCGCACGTTTGCGGGCGGGACGAGCGGTCTTCTTCTCCGGGACCGGGGCGGACTCGGCGAGGGATTCCGCGAGGAATCGGCCGGTGTAGCTGCGTTCGGCCGCCGCGACATCCTCGGGAACGCCCTCCGCCACGACAGTGCCGCCGCCCGATCCGCCTTCCGGCCCCATGTCGATGATCCAGTCCGACGTCTTGATCACATCGAGATTGTGCTCGATGACAATGACCGTGTTGCCCTTGTCGACGAGCCCGTTGATGACGCCGAGCAACTTCCGGATGTCGTCGAAGTGCAGGCCGGTAGTCGGTTCGTCGAGGATGTAGGCGGTACGCCCGTTGGAGCGTTTCTGCAGTTCGGCGGCGAGCTTGACACGCTGCGCCTCGCCACCGGACAACGTCGTCGCGGGCTGGCCCAGCCGGACGTAACCGAGACCCACCTCGACGAGGGTGGCGAGGTACCGATGGATCGAGGTGACCGGTTTGAAGAACTCTGAGGCCTCCTCGATCGACATGTCGAGAACCTCCGCGATCGTCTTGCCCTTGTAATGCACCTCGAGTGTCTCCCGGTTGTACCGGGCACCGTGACACACTTCGCACGGCACATACACGTCGGGCAGGAAGTTCATCTCGATCTTGAGGGTGCCGTCGCCCGAACACGCTTCGCAGCGGCCGCCCTTGACGTTGAACGAGAAACGTCCCGGCTGGTAGCCGCGTACCTTCGCCTCGGTGGTCGCGGCGAAGAGGGTGCGGATCTTGTCGAATACACCGGTGTAGGTCGCGGGGTTCGACCGTGGTGTCCGTCCGATCGGTGACTGATCGACCTGCACGAGCTTGTCGAGCTGGTCGAGACCGTTGATCCGGGTGTGCCGACCGGGCACCTGCCGCGCGCGGTTGAGCTTGTTGGCCATCACGGTCGCGAGGATCTCGTTGACGAGGGTCGATTTACCGGAGCCCGACACACCGGTCACGCAGGTGAGCACCCCGAGCGGGAATGCGACATCGATGTCTCGGAGGTTGTTCTCCCTGGCACCGATCACGGTGACCTGACGTTTCGGATCCATGGGTCGGCGCACGAGTGGAACCGGAATCGTCTCGCGACCCGACAGGAACGCGCCGGTGATCGATTCGGAATTGTCGAGCAGCCCTTTGTAGGTTCCGCTGTGGACTACGCGCCCGCCGTGTTCCCCGGCGCGGGGGCCGATGTCGACCACCCAATCCGATGCGCGGATGGTGTCCTCGTCGTGTTCGACGACGATCAGCGTGTTCCCGAGATCGCGCAGCCGGGTGAGAGTGTCGATCAGCCTGCGGTTGTCGCGCTGGTGCAGACCGATCGACGGCTCGTCGAGCACGTAGAGGACACCGACGAGACCGGAGCCGATCTGGGTGGCGAGCCGGATTCGTTGGGCTTCACCACCGGACAGGGTGGCGGCGGCGCGAGCGAGAGTGAGGTAGTCGAGGCCCACGTCGAGCAGGAAGCCGAGCCGTGCCTGCACTTCCTTGAGGACCTGACCGGCGATCGCCGCTTCGCGGGGGCCGAGAGTGAGGCTGTTCAGGAAGTCGGCGCACGCGGCGATCGACAGCTCGCACACCTCGGCGATCGACTTCGCACCTCGGTCTCCCGCGGTGATCGTGACCGCCAGGATCTCGGGACGCAGCCGGGTGCCATTACACGTCGGGCACGGAATGTCGCGCATGTACCCGTCGTAGCGTTCCTTCATCTGCTCCGACTCGGTCTGTTCCATGCGGCGATGCAGGAACGGCATCACGCCCTCGAACTCCGCGTAGTAGGAGCGGACCCGACCGTAGCGGTTCTTGTAGCGGACATGCACCTGCTCGGTGCTGCCCTCGAGCACGGCCTTACGGACTTTCGCGGGCAGCTTCTTCCACGGGGTGTCGATGTCGAAGCCCATGACGTCGGCCAGTCCGGTGAGCAGCCGGGTGAAATATTCGGCACTCTGCCCCATCGACCACGGCGCGATCGCGCCGTCGGCGAGGCTGCGATCGGGGTCGGGTACCACCAATTCGGTGTCGACTTCTTTGCGTACGCCGAGTCCTGCGCAGTCGGGGCACGCGCCGTACGGCGAGTTGAAGGAGAACGAGCGCGGCTCGAGGTCGTCGATCGCGAGGGGGTGCGCGTTCGGGCAGGCCAGGGTTTCGGAGAATCGGCGTTCCCGATCGGGTGCGTCCTCGTCGCGGTCGACGAAGTCGAGGACGACGATGCCCTCGGCGAGGCGCAACGCGGTCTCGACGGAATCGGTGAGTCGCTGCTTGGCGGAGGACTTCACCGCGAGGCGGTCGACGACGACCTCGATATCGTGTTTCTCCTGCTTCTTGAGCTTCGGCGGCTCGGAGAGCGGGTAGACCACCCCGTCCACCCGGACGCGGGAATACCCCTGCACGGTGAGGTGCTCGAACAGGTCGACGAACTCGCCTTTCCTCGTCCGCACTACGGGCGCAAGGATCTGGAATCGGACGCCCTCGTCCATCTCGAGGACCTGGTCGACGATCTGCTGCGGCGACTGACGTGCGATCTTCTCGCCGCATACAGGGCAGTGCGGAGCACCGGCACGCGCGTACAGGAGTCGGAGATAGTCGTAGACCTCGGTGATCGTGCCGACTGTCGAGCGGGGGTTCCGGTTCGTCGATTTCTGATCGATCGACACCGCAGGCGAGAGGCCCTCGATGAAGTCGACATCGGGCTTGTCCATCTGGCCGAGGAACTGCCGCGCGTAGGCGGACAACGACTCGACGTAACGACGCTGACCTTCCGCGAAGATCGTGTCGAACGCCAGGCTCGACTTGCCGGACCCGGAGAGGCCGGTGAACACGATCAGACTGTCGCGTGGCAAATCCAGGTCGACACCACGCAGGTTGTGCTCGCGCGCCCCTCGTACGATCAGGCGATCCGCCACACCAGTTCCTTCCTCGTCGACAAGGCCGCATTCGGGCCCTTGCCCATCGTAGGCGCGGGCACCGACACGGTTCCGTCTACGACGGCTCGACCTCGAACAACGTGCGCCGACGGTAACCTGCAGCACATGACGCAGCAGCCCCTCATCATCGACGACCACTACACCGGCGAGGTCTCCCCCGGCGGCCCCGCGCAGCGCCGCACCGTCCCCGGCGCGACCATCGTCAAACTCTCGGTCGGACAGATGGACAACAACACCTATCTCATCACCGACGAAGCCACCGGAAAGTCGCTGTTCATCGACGCGGCCAACGAACCGGACCTGCTCGTGTCCTACCTCTCCGAGCACGCGCCGAAGCTCGAACTCATCCTCACCACGCATCAGCATTGGGACCACTGGCAGGGACTCGAGAAGGTCGCTGCCGCGACCAAGGTCCCCACCGCCGCACACCCGCTCGACGCCGAGCCGCTGCCCGTCACACCGGAGCGCCTCCTCGAGGAAGGCGACACCATCAGGATCGGAGAGTTGAGCCTCGAAGTGCTCCACCTGTCCGGGCATACCCCCGGCTCGATCGCATTGGTTCTCGAGGAGACCGGTACCGGGCGTCATCATGTCTTCACCGGCGACTGCCTGTTCCCCGGCGGGATCGGAAAGACCGCGGACAACGAGACATTCACGTCGCTGCTCCACGACGTCGACACGAAGCTCTTCGGACGGTTCGGTGACGACACGGTGGTCTACCCCGGTCACGGGAAGGACACCACGCTCGGAGCGGAGCGCCCGCATCTCCAGGAGTGGCGCGAACGCGGCTGGTGACGACGAACGGCCCCTCCGGTCCGAGGTGAAGCGTGGATCACACCGAGAATGCCGTACTGTCTGGGAATCAGGACCGTTCAGGTCCTCAATTGAGGGTGGCAGCATGGCCGACAAATCTCCTCGCAGTTCCATGTCGAAGAAGTCCGGCAAGTCGCTGAAAGAAAAACGCGCCGACAAGAAGTCCCGGTCGGACGGCGGGACCGAGCCCGAGATCGTCGCTCACGTGAAGAAGCGCTGACACCTCCACTCAATCCAATCCTGTAGGAGCACAACTACATATGCTTGATCTCGGTGTCATGGCGCATTCTCGGAAAGAGAACGAGCGCCGCTTGCCGATCCACCCGCGTCATCTCCATCGGATCGACGCCGATCTACGTGCGCACATCTATCTCGAGACCGGGTACGGCGAGCCCTTCGGTACGTCCGACGCCGAGCTGGCGCCGCTGATTGCCGGCTTCCGATCCCGAGAGCGACTGATCGCCGAGTGCGACGTGATCGCCCTCCCCAAGCTCCAGGCAAGCGATCTCGCCGAGTTTCGTGTGGGGCAGACGGTGTGGGGCTGGCCGCACTGTGTCCAGGACACAGAAGTGACGCAGCTCTCCATCGATCGTCGACTGACGCTCATTGCGTTCGAAGCGATGAACCACTGGCGCAGCGACGGCAGTTTCGGCCTGCACGTGTTCCACAAGAACAACGAGCTCGCGGGTTACAGCTCGGTGATACACGGTCTGCAGACGATCGGCGCTACCGGCGACTACGGACGTCGGCTACGCGCCGTGGTGATCGGGTTCGGTGCGACGGCACGCGGCGCGGTCACCGCACTGAACGCGCACGGCATCGACGACGTCCGCGTGCTCACCAACCGTGATGTCGCCGCGGTCGGATCTCCGATCCACTCGGCGCGAATCGTCCGATTCGAGCACGACGCCGCCGATCCTCATCGAAGTTACGCGCTCACCGACGACGGTCGGGTGCCCTTGGCCCCCTATCTTGCGGAGAACGACATCGTCGTGAACTGCGTGTTACAGGACACCGCCGACCCGTTGATGTTCCTGGTCGAGGACGATCTGTCGGCCTTCGGACCGGGCAGCTTGATCGTCGATGTCTCGTGTGATGCCGGCATGGGTTTCAGCTGGGCACGACCCACGACTTTCACCGACCCGACATTCGTGGTCGGCGACCACGTTCACTACTACGCCGTCGACCACAGTCCGTCGTATCTGTGGAATTCCGCGACCTGGGAAATCAGTGAAGCATTGCTCCCTCACTTACGGACAGTCCTTTCGGGTCCGAAAGCATGGGCCGACGACCAGGTCATCGCGCGAGCGATAGAGATCCACGACGGAGTGATCCGCAATCCGAGCATCACCGCGTTCCAGCACCGCTCTGCCGACTTTCCCCACGAGGTAGTACAGACGTTGTGAGTTCGCCGAGAACACGCCCGCCCCGACCTTCCGGTTCAGGAAGACCGGGCGGGCATCGGTGTTGCACTTCGCGGTAGCGTCTCGACACCCGAGTAGGTGAACCGCACATATCGGACCCCGCACACCGAGAACGCGAGACCGTACCGTTCTCTTTCTGTCAGCTCGAACTCTTTCTGTCAGCTCGAAGTCCTCGGCAGACCTGACTCCACGAGCGGGACCGAACAGTCGAAACTTCTGTATATCAATCTGTTCTGTCCGGTTCGAATTCTGCGCGCATCTCGCGAAGGATTTCCGCATACTCCGGTTGGATTCGGGTACACGTGACAGGGTCTGAACACACAGCGACCGCGGAGAAAGAGGCAGCACATGATCGTCCGAAGGATTGCTCGTCCGATGCTGGCGTCCATTTTCATCGCAGGGGGAATCGACGCCCTGCGCAATCCCACTCCCAAGGCCGCCGCGGCCCGAACCGGGTTGGATCAGATGATCGGCGTCGCACCCGATTCGGTCACCGACCGCCTACCCAGCAATCCGGAGACCCTGGTGCAGATCAATGCCGCGGTGCAGGTAGGCGCAGGCGCGCTTCTCGCCATCGGCAAATGGCCGCGGATCTCGGCCCTCGCATTGGCCGGAACAGTGGTACCGACCACCTTGGCGGGCCACGACTTCTGGAACTACGACGATCCCGCCGCACGTGCCCAGCACCGCACACAGTTCCTCAAGAATGTCGGGCTGCTCGGTGGATTGCTCCTCGCATCCGTCGACACCGAAGGCAAGCCGTCCCTCGGATGGCGAGGCCGCCGCGCCGCGCGCCATGCACAGGAAGCCGTAGTGGCGGCCTTGCCCGGATCGACTTCGGATCACACGGCCGGCGATGCCCTGCACACCGTCTCCGGACGAGTGAAATCGCTCACCGGCGAAGCGAGCCAGCAGGGAAGCTCCCTTCTCGAGAAGGCCAAGGAACGTGCACCCGAGTACGCCGAGGTCGCGCGCGAACGCGGCACGGAGATCCTCGAGGTCGCCCGGGAGCGCGGACCCGAAATCGCCGAGGTCGCGCGCGAACGCGGCACCGAACTGCTCGACGCAGCCAAGGAGCACGTTCCTGAACTCACTGACACTGCAAAGGAACGCAGCAACGAATTCCTCGAACGTGCACGGAACCGAGCTCCCGAGTATGCCGAGGTCGCGCGCCGGCGCGGTTCGAAGTGGTGGGAGACGACCCGCGATCGAGGGACGGAGCTGGCACACCTGGCCGAGGAACGGACCTCGGAACTGAACGCGAAGGCGCTCGAGAACGCGCAGCAAGCGCGGACACGCGCCGAGAAGGCACGGAGGAATGCGGAGAAGGCGCGGGCGAAAGCCGAGAAGGCACTCGAGAAGAAGCTCGGGTAGCGGCCCGAGTCTCATCGGAGACCTCGGCGGGCGCGCCATGATTTCTGCACACCGGCCCCGGTCGAACTAGACTCCTTGGACACTTTCCTCGACGTGCCTGCGCGTTCGAATCGTCCCAACCCGAGGAGTTCATGTGCCGGATGATGGCGCGCCCCATCCTGATCTCGAGCACGAGCAGCGCTACCTGTCGACGTTGTACACGCACCTCGACGACCTGCGCGCGTACACCCAGACGCGCTTGAAGCGGGTGCTGCTGGAAACGGGCGGTACACCCCAGGCCCGCAGCGAACGCGAATCGTTCACCCAGATGTACACCGAGGACCTCGCCAAATACGACGCGGCCGAACACGGACTGTGCTTCGGCCGCGTCGATGTCCGTGAAGTCGATGTCCGTGAAACGGAACACAACGAGGCCCCGGAGACCGAGGGCAACGACACCGAGGCCCGGTACATCGGCCGCATCGGCATCCTCGACGAGGACAACGACTACGAATCGCTGTTGCTCGACTGGCGCGCTCCCCTCGCCCGACCGTTCTATCTGGCGACGCCGGCAACACCCGACGGGGTAGTGCTGCGCCGGCATATCCGCAGCCGCAACCGCACCGTGACGGCCCTCAACGACGAGTACCTCGACCTCGACACCGCACGCAAGCATGCGAACGTCGGTTCCGCGGGAGGCGTGGCCGGCGAGTCCGCGCTCCTGGACGCCCTCAATGCAGCCCGCACCGGGCAGATGCACGACATCGTCGCGACCATCCAGTCGGAGCAGGACGCGATCATCCGCTCCGAGCACAAGAGCGTGCTCGTGGTGCAGGGCGGCCCCGGCACCGGCAAGACCGCGGTCGCACTGCACCGTGCCGCCTACCTTCTCTACACCTATCGCAAACAGCTGGCGAAGAGCGGCGTGCTCATCGTCGGACCCAACTCGACGTTCCTCGACTACATCGGCCAAGTGCTTCCGTCGCTGGGGGAAACGGGTGTGCTGTTGTCCACTGTCGGCGATCTCTACCCCGGAGTGACGGCCACTCTCGACGACAACTTCGAGGCAGGCGAGATCAAGGGGTCCCTCGACATGTTGGACATCCTGAAGAAGGCGGTGCGTGACCGGCAGGACGTGCCCTCGAAGCCGGTGCCCGTCACCTTCGACACCTACCGGCTCACGCTCGACCGCACCATGGTCACCCGCGCCCGCGGCCGCGCGCGGTCCTCACGTCGCCCGCACAACCTCGCACGGCCGGTCTTCGTCTCCGGCGTCATCGAAGCGCTCGCCGATCAGATGGCGGAGCTCATCGGAGCGGACCTCGTCAACGGGGGAAACCTACTGAGCCGCGACGATATCGACGACATCCGCTCCGAGATGCGGTCGGATTCCGACATACTGGCCGCGATCGACTCGCTGTGGCCCACGCTGTCACCGCAGCGGGTGTTGTCGGATCTACTGGCGTCGAAGAAACGTCTGGCCACGGCTGCCCCGAATCTCACCGACAGCCAGATCGACGCCCTGCTACGACCCGGGCCGCATGTCGGCTTCAGTGCTGCGGACGCACCACTGCTCGACGAACTCGCCGAGCTGCTGGGCATCGACGATGCGGCAGAACGCGAAGGCGCCGCAAAGCGGTGGCGCAGGCAGATCGCCGACGCCCAGGGCGCGCTGGACATCCTCACCGGTTCGGCGCCACAGGATCTGGAGGACGAACTCGATCCCGAGTTGTTGATGGCCTACGACCTGATCGATGCGTCACAACTCGCCGAGCGCCAGGACATGAAACTGCACCGGACTACGGCCGAACGCGCGGCAGGTGACCGCACCTGGACGTACGGGCATATGATCGTCGACGAGGCGCAGGAGCTGTCGGACATGGCGTGGCGCATGCTGATGCGCCGGATCCCGAACCGGTGGATGACCCTGGTGGGAGATACCGCTCAGACCGGTGACCCTGCGGGAACCTCGTCGTGGCAGACGATCCTCGAGCCGTATGTGAAGAACCGGTGGCGCAAGGCCGAACTGACGGTCAACTATCGGACGCCCGCCGAGATCATGAGGATCGCACACGACGTGCTCGCCGAGATCGATCCCGAGCAGGTGCCGCCCCGTTCGGTGCGCGACTCCGGGTTCGAGCCGTGGGCGCGACAGGTCGATCAGGATCAGCTCGTCGCCGCGGTCCGCGACGTCGTCGATGCCGAGATCGGCCCTGGGACCACCGCGGTGATCGTTCCGCCTCGTCTGGTACACGAGTGGGCGCACTTGGCCTCGGAGTCGGTGCGTGTGGCGACCGTCAAGGACGTGAAGGGACTCGAGTTCGATTCGGTGGTGCTCGTCGAGCCGGAGGAGATCCAGGAAGGATCGCCTCGCGGACTCAACGACCTGTATGTGGCGTTGACGCGCGCGACCCAGCGCCTCGGCGTCGTCCACACCACACCGCTGCCCCAGGTGCTCGAGGGACTTGCGACCCCACTCGGGGCGAGCGAAGCGACGGGGAATCCGGCGCCGTGCTGACCCTCGGGTCGTGGTCGCACCCGCGGGCAGGCAGTCGGGCGGCACGAACGATGGTGCTGGTCGGCGCTGTCGCCGCGGCGGTGTCGTGTGCCACCACCACCGCCACCGTGGAACAGACGATGGCCGCCGCCACGACCTCGACAACGACTACTCGGCCGGAGCCGAAGGCGTTGCTCGATGCACACGCGTTGCGGTTCAAGAACGCACTCGCCGACTCGGGGTTGGCGGCGGGGGTGCCCGACGAGACACTGCTCGCGGTAGGCCGGGGTCTGTGCAGCCGACTGGCGGCCGGCGCTCCGGAGGACGAGGTGATCGAGGTGGTCCGGCCGATCGCGGCGTATGCCGCGATGGTCTCGGACACGACGATGCCGGGCGACGATGCCGCCCGACGTTACATCGTGATCGCGCGAGAGGAGTTCTGCTGACTCAGCGCACCGTGTGCACGATCAGCACGTCGGAGGTGGACTTGCGTGCCACATCCGACGGCACCGACCCGAGGAGCCGGCCGGTCAGGGTGTTGAGTCCGCGATTGCCGATGACGACGAGGTCTGCCTCGACCTCGTCGATGAGGGTCAGCAGGGAATCGACGGGAGCACCCACGATCGGGCGTTCGACGATCTCCTTCGCACCGGCCACGGTCGCCTTCTCTCGGGCGGTGCGAAGGATGTCGTAGGTCGGTGCAGACCCGGTGATCTGGTACGCCTCGTCCCGGAGGACGTCGGCCGCCTGCGCGGTGTCACGGGCGTCCGCCGGGTAGTACGCGCATGCGATCACCAGTTTGGCGCCGGCGTCCGCGGCGAGAGCAGCAGCCTTCTCCACGGCCCGGTACGACGACTCCGAGCCGTCGGTGCCGACGACAATGGTCCGGTAAGCGGTCATTCAATCCTCCAACGATGATGTGCCGGCGCGGTGGCCGGTCGGTGGAGACGGATCGAACAGGCGATCCCCCCACACCTGATGCTGGCAAAGACACTAGCGGTCGCGGCGGTACGGGTGGGACGTTTGGGATAGACACCTCATCGGCCGCCACTGTGTGTGTTACCTCGCGTCACCGAAACGTGGTCCGAACATCCCGCCGGGGAGCAATCCACCGCCGACAATCGCGTCACGCCACGGCACCGCGAGATCGAGAAGCCTCTCGACGGCCTCCTCCCCCACGACAACCCACGGCTCCACTGCCAGGTCGTCGGTGAGATCCTCGACGAGTTCACGCACTTCGAAACCGTCACCCGTCAGTTCACCGGCGCGGTTGATCAATCCCCCCGCACGCAATGCGGTCTCGGCCTCATCCCATTCGTCGGCGGTCCAGCCCCTGCTCGCCTTGACGAACTCTGCACTGAATCCGATCCCGCTTGCGGTGTGCGTGATGAGCGCGTCGAGTCCCGTGAGGCCGGCACCCTGCAGCGCTGCTACGTGCCCGTCCCCGCGGTATTCGCGGAGCAGGGTCAGCGCGTGCCAGAAGATCAGGTGTGGCGCCGCCGGCCACGATTGATCGGAGTGTCCCGCAAAGAGGGCTCGACCGTCGACGCCGGGAATCGATCGTGCGACCGTCGCAGCCAGCTCCGCGGCCTCGGTCATGTCCGGTGAAGCGATGACGTCCGCTCCGAGCCACCTGGTCATCGCCGCATCGACCCCACGAATTCGAGCCGCATACACCTCGGACGGTGCGGCAATCTCCCATGCCGCGGGCAGCGCGGACTCGATCAGACGTGGGGCAAAGTTGTAGAACGTCGCAGTCGCGACGCCCGGCCCGACCGTGCCCATCGGCGCGACCCGCGACGCCACGTACTTCATCGCAGTGCCCTTCAGACCGAGCTCCCCCAGCTCCGAATGTACTTCCGGAGCAAAATACGTGAAGGAATGAAGGAGCTCGAGCGCGCGGGCGGCGCGACCGGCAGCAGCAGAATCCATGTACCGGGACATTACGGCAACCGCCGGCGACACCACGGCAACCGCCGTCGAACCGGAACCGGACTACTGGAGCCCGGCAGCGTCCATACCGCGCAGCTCCTTCTTGAGATCAGAGATCTCGTCGCGCAGGCGCGCAGCGAGTTCGAACTGCAGGTCGCGGGCGGCCTGCATCATCTGGTCGGTCAGTTGCTGCACGAGATCGGCGAGTTCCGCGCGGGGCATCGATTTCGTGTCGCGACCCTCGACGACACCGGCACTGCCGACCCGCCCCGACTCTCCCTGTGCCCGGCGCCCGCGGCTCGCGTTGCGGCCCGAACCGCCCACCTCGACCCGCTCCGAGTCCTCGGCCTCCTCGTAGACCTGGTCGAGGATGTCGGCGATCTTCTTGCGCAGCGGCTGCGGGTCGATTCCGCGCTCGACGTTGTACGCGATCTGCTTCTCACGGCGGCGATCGGTTTCCTCGATGGCGCGCGCCATCGAGTCGGTGATCCTGTCGGCATACATGTGGACTTCACCGGAGACGTTGCGAGCCGCACGACCGATCGTCTGGATCAGCGACCGGGTCGAGCGCAGGAACCCTTCCTTGTCGGCGTCGAGGATCGCCACGAGCGACACCTCGGGAAGGTCGAGGCCCTCACGGAGGAGATTGATGCCGATGAGGACGTCGTATTCCCCGAGACGGAGTTGACGAAGCAGTTCGACGCGGCGCAGAGTGTCGATGTCCGAATGCAGGTACCGCACACGGACTCCGAGTTCTAGAAGGTAGTCGGTGAGGTCTTCGGCCATCTTCTTCGTCAGGGTGGTTACGAGCACGCGTTCGTTACGCTCGACACGCCCACGGATCTCGTGCAGGAGATCGTCGATCTGCCCCTTCGTGGGTTTGACGACGACTTTCGGGTCGACGAGCCCGGTGGGCCGGATGACCTGTTCGACGAACTCGCCGCCCGCCTGCCCGAGTTCGTAGTCGCCGGGGGTCGCCGACAGATATACGGTCTGGCCGATCCGTTGGGAGAATTCTTCCCAGGTCAGGGGACGGTTGTCGACGGCCGACGGGAGCCGGAAGCCGAATTCGACAAGGTTCCGCTTGCGCGACATGTCGCCTTCGTACATCGCGCCGATCTGCGGCACCGTGACGTGGGACTCGTCGATGACGAGGAGGAAGTCTTCCGGGAAGTAGTCGATGAGGGTGGCGGGCGCCGATCCGGCCTCACGCCCGTCGATGTGTCGCGAGTAGTTCTCGATGCCCGAGCAGAAACCGACCTGACGGATCATCTCGAGGTCGTATTGGGTGCGCATCCGTAGCCGTTGCGCCTCGAGAAGCTTGCCGCGATTCTCGAGATCGGCAAGGCGTTCCTCGAGTTCCGATTCGATCGAGTTCACGGCGCGCTCCATGCGTTCGGGACCGGCAACATAGTGCGTTGCCGGGAAGATGCGCAGCGAGTCGACCTTGCGAATCACATCGCCGGTGAGCGGATGCAGGTAGTAGAGGGCGTCGATCTCGTCGCCGAAGAATTCGATGCGGACGGCGAGTTCCTCATACGCAGGGATGATGTCGACGGTGTCGCCCTTCACGCGGAACGAGCCACGTGTGAAGGCCATGTCGTTGCGGGTGTACTGCACGTCGACCAGAAGGCGCAGAAGAGCGTCGCGTGGCACTTCGACACCGACCTCGAGCTGTACCGATCGGTCGAGATAGGACTGTGGAGTGCCGAGACCGTAGATGCACGAGACCGATGCGACGACCACGACGTCGCGACGCGAGAGCAACGCCGAAGTGGCGGAGTGCCGCAGCCGTTCGACATCGTCGTTGATGGACGAATCCTTCTCGATGTAGGTGTCGGTCTGCGCGATGTACGCCTCGGGTTGGTAATAGTCGTAGTAGGACACGAAGTACTCGACCGCGTTGTGGGGAAGCATCTCGCGGAGCTCGTTGGCGAGCTGCGCGGCGAGGGTCTTGTTCGGTGCCATCACCAACGTGGGCCGCTGAACCCGCTCGATCAGCCACGCGGTGGTCGCGGACTTACCGGTACCGGTGGCACCGAGCAGGACGACGTCCCTGTCCCCCGACTTCAGGCGGCGCTCGAGTTCGTCGATGGCGGCGGGCTGGTCGCCTGCGGGCTCGAACTCGCTGACGACTTCGAAGCGTGTGTCGGTGCGCTCGATCTCACCGACCGGCCGGAACTCTGAGTGGGCAACAACCGGATGCTCGCTTGCGAACGCCATGGGATCCAGGGTAGGCCGTGCCACCGACAAACTCCCCCGCACCCACAACGACAGGTCGCGGTAGCGTGCCCTTCATGCCGCACCGTCTTCATCCGATCAAGGTGGAACGATTCGACGTGACCGCCGGAACCAACACCGACCCGAAGGGCGTCGTGCGGCCGGTCGAGACATTCCGGGCGTGCCCGTGGGGCCTGTACATGGGCCGCTCTGCGGACCACCCCCAGTTCCACTATCTCGAATCGTGGCTGCTGCCCTCGCTGAATCTGCGCGCGTCGATCTTCCACTTCCGGCCGGGGCACGAACGCGATCAGGACCGGTATGTCGACGTCGGGATCTTCTGGCGCGACGGCGACGTATGGCATTCGCGCGACCACTATCTCGACCTGGTGGTCTCCACAGGCCGCGATACCCGCGTCGAGGACATCGACGAGTTGTTCGCCGCCGTGGCCGCCGGGGTGCTCGACACCGACGATGCCGAACGGGCCGTCGCCACCGCGCTCGCGGCCGTCGACGGAATCGCCTCGCACGGTCACGATCTCGACGCGTGGCTCGCATCCGAGGGTTTTCCCGTGAAATGGCGTTGAGATTCTCCGGTTGAGCCCGACGAGAGGCACCCGAATTCCGCTCGCCGATATCGGTGTGAATCACAGCGGATAACTGCTGGCTATCGCGGATTTCGGGACCGATGGACACTACCCATGAAATACCCGTACGCCCGGTATGTTACTGTTTCGCGGTCGACGAGAATTTGTATTACACATGCAAATAGCTCCGGACGAGCGGCGGCCGGGATATTGCGAATCGGCACGGCGAGGAAATCCCTCGCCTCCGACACGCCCGGTGCCCGAATATTTTCGTGAGCGCGCAGCAGCGCCTCCGCTGCCGCGTCGACGTGTACCCAGAATTGGGCATTGACCAGCAGGATACGTACACCGACGTGCCCTGACCGACCCGCTGCCGTATCGCAGTCTCGGGTCACCCGGGCATGCCCGCCCCCGGTGGATACAGCCGAAACCTAATTCGAGTCGCGCTGTGCCCGTCCCCGGGCACCACGCGAATACGAAGGAGGTTGCATTGGACAGCACCGAGCTCGTTCAACTCAGTGCCGTGACAGTTGTTCTGCTGCTGATTTTATTCTATGGTGGGACATTTCTCATTTCGGCCCGGATCGGCAAGAAGAACGAAAATGCCGACGGTTACATGACCGCCGGAAACAAAATCGGATTCGGTGTCTCGGCAGCAAGCATGACTGCGACATGGATCTGGGCGTCCTCGCTTTATGCGTCCGCAACCTCGGGATATACCTACGGAATCTCCGGCCCCATCCACTACGGACTCTGGGGCGCGTTGATGATTCTGTTCATCTACCCGTTCGGTAAGAGGATCCGCGCAGTCGCCCCCAAGGCGCACACACTCGCCGAGGTGATGCACGCACGGCACGGCGCATCGAGCCAACTGATGCTCGCCGGGTCGAATGTGGTCGGCAGCCTCATCAGCCTGATGTCGAACTTCATCGCGGGCGGTGTACTCATCTCGATGCTCTCACCCTTCTCGTTCGTCCAGGGCGTGGTGTTCATCGCCGCCGGCGTGCTGCTGTACACACTGTGGTCGGGTTTCCGGGCATCGGTGCTCACCGACTTCGTCCAAGTGGTGGCCATGCTCGGGGCGGTCGTGGTGATCATCCCCGCGGCCTTCTTCATCACCGGGTTCCCTGACGCCTTCGAGACCGGCGCGAGCAACCTCACCGAGCAGCAGAGCAATTTCTTCTCGAGCGACGCGTTCCTCAACCAGGGCGCGCCCTACATCGCGGCGGTGCTCGCCTATGCGATCGGCAACCAGACCATCGCACAGCGGCTCTTCGCAGTGCGTGAAGACCTGATCAAGCCCACCTTCATCACCGCTACCGTGGGGTACGGCGCGACGGTCATCGGTGTCGGAATGTTCGGTGTACTCGCGCTCTACCTCGGGATCGACCCGATGGACGGGGACGTCAACAACATCATCCCGCAAATGGTCGCGTCATATCTGCCGACGATCCTGGTAGTGCTGTTCTTCATCATGATCATCGGGGCACTGTCGTCGACGGCGGACTCCGATCTCGCCGCCCTGTCGTCGATCATGATGGCCGACGTCTACGGCCAGAACATCGCCGGCGGGAAGAAACATGCCGATCCCCGGCGCATGCTGTTCGTGGGCCGAACCACCATGGTGCTCGCCACCGCGGCAGCAGTCGGATTTGCGAGCATGCGCTTGAACATCCTCGATCTACTGGTATTCGTCGGTGCGCTGTGGGGTGCTCTCGTCTTCCCGGTGATCGCCAGCTTCTACTGGAACAAGGTCACCAACAAGGCCTTCACCACCTCGGTACTGCTCGCGCTCGCACTGTTCCTGCCGGTGCGATTCGAGTGGCTCTCGATGGACGGCGCGGTCGGTTACCTGGTCGATGTCGTCTCGGTTGTCGGCGTCGGCGTGATCGCCGGGCTCATGGCATTCGGTTTCTTCGGACTGCGGGTCGCGCGGGTCGTCGCGGTCGTGGCCGCACTGATCGCGGCTCCGTTCTCGATCGGCTTCCTGCACGACTACGCGGTCTTGAGCGCGTCCCTGGTGGCGTATGCGGTGAGCACGGTGGTGTGCTGGGCGATGTCGGTGAACAGCAAGGAAGACTTCGACTTCGATGTGATCTCCCACCGCGTCGGCGATTTCGACCCGGTCGAGGACCACTCGGACGGCGATCCCGACAACGACCAGACTCTGACGAAGGACCGCGCATGAGCACCATTGCCCTGACCATCTATGTTCTGATCTGGCCTGTTCTGGTGGCACTCGTGCTGTTCGTCCTCGGTCGCGGCTTCATCAAGGAGTGGCTCGAAGCCCGCCGAAACGGTGAAGACCTGATCTGATCTGATCCGCCTTCTCGGTATACGACTCGGCCCGCAGGAGCAACATCTTCGTCGCTCTGCGGGCCGAGTCGCGCTGGGTTTCAGGGCCGTCACTGCAGGTGGGACCGGAGCAACACCTCGAACGCGGAGCCGCCGGGTCCCGCCGACACACCGGCCACGGTGTTACCGGAGGTCCGCGGCCGGGTCGCAGTCGTGGTCACGTATCCGTCGACACCGACCGTGTCGGCCACCATGAGCGCCGCGAGTTCGTCGGCGGCGCGACGGATACGCCCGGAGAGCCCTTCTTCGCCCGAACCTTCACCGCCCCCGAAATCCTCTGTGGCTGCGAAGATCCCCGTGGGCACCACGACCGCGTTCAGAAACCCGAACAGCGGGCGCATCGCGTGGTCGAGCACCAGTGAGTGCCGTGCCGTGCCCGCGGTGGCGGCGACGATCGTCGGCATGCCGCGGAGGGAATCGGTGTCGAGTGCGTCGAAGAACATCTTGAACAGCCCGCTGTAGCTCGCCGTGAACACGGGCGTCACTGCGATCAGCCCGTCCGCCCGCGATACCCGATCACGAACATCTGCCAGCGGGGGCGTCGGCACATGCGTGGTCATCATGGTCGCGAGATCACCGGCGAGATCGCGGAGTTCGACGACATCGACGTCGACCGACTCACCGCGCGCCCCGATCGCAGCGATCACCGCATCGGCGATCCGATCGGACAACAGTCGCGTGGACGACGGTTGCGACAGTCCTCCGGTCACGACGATCAGCCGGCGGCTCATTTCGACGCTCCCACAACCTCCGCGTCGATCGACGCCGGCGCGACGAGTCGATGCGGCGAGTCCGGTCCCGCCGCCACCAGCGAGGTGTGGGTCGGCGGATCCGACGGCACATGCGCGGGACGACGACGCTCGAACTCGGTTCGTAGCACAGGAACGACCTCGCGACCGAGGATCTCGATCTGTTCGAGGACGACGTCGAGCGGCAGGCCCGCATGGTCCATGAGGAAGAGCTGACGCTGGTAGTCCCCGGCGTAGTCGGCGAACCCGAGGGTGCGCTCGATGACCTGCTCCGGGGTGCCGACCGTCAACGGGGTCATCGCCCCGAACTCCTCGAGCGACGGTCCGTGGCCGTACACGGGAGCATTGTCGAAGTAGGGCCGGAACCGGCGCTTCGCCTCGGCTTCCGTGCCGGCCATGAAGACCTGCCCACCGAGACCGACGATGGCCTGATCTGCGGCGCCGTGCCCGTACTGCTCGAATCGGTTGCGGTAGAGCGTAATCATCTGCTGGATGTGTTCCTTGTTCCAGAAGATGTTGTTGTGGAAGAACCCATCACCGTAGAAGGCAGCCTGTTCGGCGATCTCGGGCGAGCGGATCGACCCGTGCCAGACGAACGGTGGGGTGTCGTCCAAGGGCATCGGAGTGGAAGTGTAGCCGTGCAGAGGGGTGCGGAACTTGCCTTCCCAGTCGACGACCTTCTCTCGCCACAGCCGGCGCAGCAGGTGGTAGTTCTCGATGGCCAGCGGGATTCCCTGACGGATATCCTTGCCGAACCACGGGTACACCGGTCCTGTGTTGCCCCGTCCCATCATCAGATCGACGCGCCCCCTCGAGAGGTGCTGCAGCATCGCGAAATCTTCGGCGATCTTGACCGGATCGTTGGTTGTGATCAGTGTCGTCGCTGTCGAGAGGATGAGGTTCTCGGTCTTGCCGGCGATCCAGCCGAGCATCGTCGTCGGCGAGGACGGCACGAACGGCGGGTTGTGGTGCTCTCCGGTGGCGAAGACGTCGAGTCCGACCTCTTCGGCCGCCAGGGCAATCTTCGTCATAGCGACGATCCGGTCGTGCTCTGTGGGGACATCGCCCGTGATGGGATCGCGTGTTACGTCTCCGATGGTGAAAATGCCGAATTGCACGTCCGAACCTCCGTAACGTAATTGAACTGTCAACTACATGAACGGAATGTCGGACCGCGGTATTCCTCGTCTTCCTTCAGCACCGCCTACCAGGGCGGACGTGCAGTCAGAGTGACCAACCGCTGGACTCTGCCCACGACCAAGCCCGGCGATAGGCCCGGTCGAACCACGGCGCCTTGACCTCGCGGTACACCGACGCAGCGCGCAGCGGATCGGTCTCGTCGGCCGCCGCCCGAGCAGCTGCACGCTTGACTTCTGTGTACTCCTGAACTGCCTCCGCATCGGCCCGCAGCCAGTCGCGCAGGAGCAGGGCGAACTGCTGCCCGGGCCACCCATCGACTCGCACAGCCACACGGGCAGGGCGCCCCGGGTCGGCACTACCGTGCAGCCTCATCGACCACACCGCAGGGTCGGTCTCGCCGCCCGCACCGTAGGACGGCTTCGGCAGGTCGTGGTCGATCTGTTCGATCCGCGGGAACCCCGCCGCCGCGAGCGGCTCGGCAAGCGCATCGGCAGCCGAGAGATCAGCGACGGTGACTTGGAGATCCAGCATGTCCACCGCGTCGAGTCCGGCCACTGCTGTCGATCCCACATGATCGATGCGCATCGCATGTCCGCCGGACGCGAGCGCGAGCCGCGCAACGAGACGCTTGGCCTGCTGATCCCACCCGGACTGCGCCGGCACGAGAACCGGGTCGGCGTGCACTGCCGTGCGAGTACGAAGATTCCGCTCGAACGGCTCGAGCCGCTGTTCCCACAACTGCCGGACCGTCTCGACGACGGCGTCGGGTGCACCGGTGTTGTCGAGCCACACGTCGGCGACTTCACGACGCTGCTCCTCGGTGGCCTGCGCGCGGATCCTGGCCATTGCATCGGACTCAGGCATTCCCCGTAGCTCCACGAGCCGGCGCAGTCGTTCCTCTTCACCGGCGTGCACGACCGCCACGAGATGGAACGCCGGGGCCATGGATCCTTCGACGAGCAGCGGAATGTCCTGCACCAGAATCGCATCGCTGGCGGCAGCCTCGACGAGTTCGGCGGTGCGACGACCGACCCGAGGATGAGTGATCGCATTGAGCACGCCGCGCGCCTCGTCGGTCGCGAATGCCTTCTCGGCGAGCGCAGGGCGGTCCAGTGAGCCGTCGGGTAGCAAGATGTCGTCGCCGAATGCGTCGACCAGTTCCGCGAGCCCCTCCGATCCCGGCGCCACGATCTCCCGGGCGATCACGTCGGCGTCGACGAGAACCGCTCCGAGTTCGACAAGCTCTTTCGCCACGGTCGACTTCCCCGCGCCGATACCTCCGGTCAACCCCATTCGCAACACGTGGCCCAGTCTTGCATCATCGATCCCGGTATCGACACTCGGGCTGCCGCAGTCACATCGCGGTCACGAGCGGGTCACAGGCCGATCGCAAGTTTCTGATCAGAAGTGAAACACGCCTCTCACCTGCGTCAAATGCAGCATTCGAGTCTCTCGGTCGGATATCGTCGATCAGAAGCGTCCGACCACGGAGTCCAGTCCACTCGAGAAGGCATGAATGCGATCCTCCCAGTCATCACCCGGTCGGCATCGCCTCGGTATGGAAAACGGTGTTCACTGCATCCTCATCCCCGAGGTGGCCGCCGCACTCACAGAGCATCGGCGCAATTGGCTCACGATGCTCCTGAGCAACGCACGCCACAGTCAGGCCGCCATGCGTAAGCGCGCAGCTGCGCTGCCGACGCAGTGGGCGACACCCGCTGTGGGCTGACAACCCCGGGACGCATCGCGTCCACCGCAGATTCCGCACGCGACACGATCGACGGCCTCTCCCCCACGGGAGGGGCCGTCGGCGTTCGACCATCACTTCCCACAGCACCGTCGCACCACAACAACCACCCGGTCGGCAGCGCAGCTGCGCGCTTACGCAATGATCCTCGAAACGCGGAAGACCCCGCACCGGACGGTGCGGGGTCTTCCGTGAAAACGGTTCTATCAGGCGTTGCCCGACAGCTTCTCGCGCAGTGCAGCGAGCTGAGCATCGCTGGCGAGCGAGCCGCCACCGGTGGTCTCGACCTCGCCCGACTCCGGAGCCGAATCCGAGGAGTAGTTGCTGCTGGACACGCCCGCAGCAGCTTCGGCAGCCTCGTCGGCCGCCATCTTCTCGATCTGGGCGGTGTGCATCTTGTGACGACGCTCGGCCTCCGCGTAGCGGGACTCCCACTCCTCACGCTGCTTCTCGAAGCCCTCGAGCCATTCGTTGGTCTCGGGATCGAAGCCCTCGGGGAAGATGTAGTTGCCCTGCTCGTCGTAGCTGTCGGCCATGCCGTACTTCGACGGATCGAACTCTGCGGTGTAGTCCTCGTTCGCCTGCTTCAGCGACAGCGAGATACGACGACGCTCGAGGTCGATGTCGATGACCTTGACCATTGCGTCGTCGCCGACTGCGACAACCTGGTCCGGGACCTCGACGTGGCGCTCGGCCAGCTCGGAGATGTGCACGAGGCCCTCGATTCCCTCTTCGACGCGCACGAACGCACCGAACGGAACCAGCTTGGTGACCTTGCCCGGAACGATCTGCCCGATCGCGTGGGTGCGAGCGAACTGACGCCACGGGTCTTCCTGCGTCGCCTTGAGCGAGAGGGACACGCGCTCGCGATCGAGATCGACGTCGAGAACCTCGACGGTGACCTCGGTGCCGACCTCGACAACCTCGGACGGGTGGTCGATGTGCTTCCAGGACAGCTCGGAGACGTGCACGAGGCCGTCGACACCGCCGAGATCGACGAACGCGCCGAAGTTGACGATGGAGGACACGACGCCCTTGCGGACCTGGCCCTTCTGGAGCTGGTGCAGGAACTCGCTGCGGACCTCGGACTGGGTCTGCTCGAGCCATGCGCGGCGCGACAGGACCACGTTGTTGCGGTTCTTGTCGAGCTCGATGATCTTGGCCTCGATCTCCTTGCCGACGTACGGCTGGAGGTCGCGGACGCGACGCATCTCGACGAGCGACGCGGGCAGGAAGCCACGCAGGCCGATGTCGAGGATCAGGCCGCCCTTGACGACCTCGATGACGGTGCCCTTGACGGCCTCGTCCTTCTCCTTGAGCTCCTCGATCGTGCCCCAGGCGCGCTCGTACTGCGCGCGCTTCTTGGACAGGATCAGGCGGCCTTCCTTGTCCTCCTTGGTGAGGACCAGGGCCTCGACCTCGTCGCCCACCGACACGACCTCATTGGGGTCGACATCGTGCTTGATCGAGAGCTCGCGGGACGGGATGACGCCTTCGGTCTTGTAACCGATGTCGAGCAGCACCTCATCGCGGTCGACCTTGACGATGGTGCCTTCGACGATGTCGCCATCGTTGAAGTACTTGATCGTGGCGTCGATGGCGGCGAGGAAATCCTCGGCGGAGCCGATGTCGTTGACGGCTACCTGCGGCGAGGTGACGGTGGTGGAGGCCATGTGTTTGAGTTGCTCCGGACGGGTTGATAGTCGGTTGGTTAACACTTTCGGACAGGTGGACCGGCGCTGACGTGCACATCGCGCGCGTTCCACCACGAACACCCTCGTGCAGACCGGTGAAGGGCAGAACTCGGGACACTCGCGTGGACTAGGCTACGCGGTCCGGTATCGCCCCGGCAAACTCACCCGGCGGGAACCGCCGCACGTTCGGCGAGCATCATCGTCAGGAGACCCGATTCCTTGCTCTGCTCCTGCATCATCGCGCGTGCCAGCCGCTTCACCGCACCGTCGTCGAGCAGTAGATCTGCCGCCCGCGCCATGGCCACGCCACCGTCGTGATGTCGCTTCATCATCTGCAGGAACAGCACTTCGCCTTCCCTGCCACGCGCTGCCGACAGAGCATCGAGTTCCGCGAGTGTGGCCATTCCCGGCATGCTCGCGCCGGCACCGTGACGGACGGCGCCGCCATCCGCGTGCGCGTGTGCGGGGCCGTGCCACCACCACATCGGGTCGGGATTGATCGGAGCCGCCTCCGTCAGCGTCAGCCAGCCGACCAGTGTTCCGAGTTCGATCCGCTGCGCGGAATCGATCCGATCGGCAAATGTGATGACGGCGGGATCGACGTCCGGCGCCAGGCGCGCCGTCATCTGCAACGCCTGCTGATGATGGGCCGCCATGTCCTGCACGAACCCGACTTCGACGTCGCTCAGCACCGGGCCACTCGCGTTGGGCGCATCCACCAGCGGCCGCAACACTGCACCGACCACCAGCAGCAGCACCGCCAGCGACACCAAGGCCAGCGACCGGATCATGATGTTCGGCGCCCCGGTGATGCCGGTCGCTCCGCTCATGATCCGATCGTCGACCGCTGATCGGCCGGCGGGGTGTAGACATCCTCGCTCAGACGCAGAGTCACGAACCCGTTGTCCGAACAACTCACCCACAGGTCGTTGCCGCGCCATTCCGGCGGTGAGAAGCACCAGTCGGTGGACAGGTCACCGGCGACCACCATGCCGCTGCGGGACGAACCCGCCTCGCCGAGGTCGAACCGCCCGCCGATCGCGGCCTGCAGCACCGCCGGCACACTGAGAATCGGAACGCCGATCACGGACGCCAGTGCGTGCGGCGAGTTCGAGCGCTCGAGGTTGCGCGAAGTCATGGCCGGTGGGTTGTAGTAAGCGATCTCCTTCACGTCGAACGGATCACTGACGTCGAACACCCGGATACCGGAGGACACCCACCCGCAGGCCAGCGCCGTAGGATTCACCGGACGGTCTGCCGAGCAATAGTGCGATTCGTAGGCGAACGCCGATCCACCCATCCCCGACGCGACCTGGCTGTCGATGTTCTCCGGCAGATTGATCTCCAGCTTGATCGAATTCACGATCGCCGGATTCGTCTCGTCTGCGAGGTCGATGAGCTTGACCCCACCAGAACCGCCCTCGTCGACCGTGAACAGGTAGGGATTCCCGTCGTAGGTGACGGGGATGCTGTGCTGGGTGGCCCAGCCGTCGGTCCACGACATCGAGGCGACCTGCTGCACCTGTGCACCTGCGTCACGCCGTTGCACGGCGCTGATGTCGAGAACCGCGAGTCCGCCGAAGTTGTTGGACAGGTACAGCCGGTTGCCGTCGGGCGAGATCCCGAACCCGTGGCCGGACATCCCCATCCAGCCTTGCCAGATGACCGTCGGTGCCGCCGGGTCGGTCAGGTCGACGGCGCTGAGCACCCCTTCGGTGCCGGACGACCAGTACGTGCGGCCGTCCGGTGAGAAACCGCCTTCGTGGGCGGTGATCGGGAGCGGCATCCGCGGGTCGGTGCCCGCACCCGGGTTGAGCAATCGCGGGTGAGCGCAGTCGGAGACGTCGTACACCGAGAGCAGGCCGGCGCCGAGCAGTGCGGGAACACCCGTACCCACCAACAGTTTTCGACCCGAGTGCACTTTGAGACTTTCCCAGGTTCCGGCGAGCATCGCAGGTTCGGCAAGGGTCACGGTCGGTCGCGGGTTTTCGGGGTTCGACGCATCGACCACCTGCACACCGGTTTCCGGTCCGACGAGACTGCCGGGAAAGATGCTCCCCATGTAAGCGCAGTGGTCGTGGCTCGCCGAGACGATGCCCGCGCCATCGCCTGCGAACCCTCCGAGCCTGGTGATGTTGCAGTCGTAGCCCTCGGCACTGCGCCCGCTGTTGCGGTCTGCCGCCGGCACGTCGCCCTGTAGCCCGGACTCGGGCCGCGACCCGGGCCCGCATTCGGCGCGCGCCGCCGCATGCCGCCCGACCTCACCGGCTTCGTGGACCACGCCGGACGAGTCCTGCGGCGGCGGACCCGCCGTCGCGATCCCCGTCGTCACCAGAATTGCCACCGCCGCGACAACCACCGCGTAGCCACCGCGAGTCGACACAGTCCCCCACATGACATTCCCCCTCTGCCACCGGACATCGATGCCCAGCCCCCGCGGTGAGTATGTTCGAGATCACACATTCGCGTCAACGCCTTCCGTCTGCGTGTCCCGGCCGAGAACCGCTTGTACCGCACGTCCTACGCTGATTCCATGTCCGACGCGTCGCTGCCGCCCGATCCTCGTCACGCCACCGCAAATGCCCTGCTCGGCACGTCGAAGGCCGGCCGGGCCCGAGTGGGCAGCCGCGACAGTGAACATGCCAGCCGCACGTGGTGGGACGCCGACGCCGGCGACTACCACCGCACCCACGGTGAATTCCTCGGAGTTGATTCGGTCGCGGGCGAATTCGTCTGGTGTCCGGAGGGCCTGCACGAAGACGACGTCCGTCTCCTCGGTGACGTCCGCGGAAAGGACATCCTCGAGCTCGGTTGCGGATCGGCACCGTGCGCACGCTGGCTCGCCGGTGAGGGTGCCCGCGCCGTGGGGCTCGACCTGTCCATGGGCATGCTTGCGCGGGGCGTCGAGGCGATGGGCCGCGGTGGACCGCGCGCGCCGCTCGTCCAGGCCGGCGCCGAGAATCTACCGTTCGCCGACAACAGTTTCGACGTCGTGTGTTCGGCGTTCGGTGGTGTCCCGTTCGTCGCCGATTCGGCGCAGGTGATGCGTGAGGTCGCGCGGGTGCTGCGCCCAGGCGGACGATGGGTCTTCTCGGTCAACCACCCGATGCGGTGGATCTTCCCCGACGATCCCGGCGAACGCGGGATGGTCGCGATGTTCCCCTATTTCGACCGCACACCCTATGTCGAGGTCGACGACGATGGAGTGGCGACCTACGTCGAGCATCACCGCACCATCGGCGACCGCGTCCGCGAGCTCGTCGCTGCCGGCTTCGAGATCTACGACATCGTCGAACCCGAGTGGCCCGAGCATCTGGACCGGGAGTGGGGCCAATGGAGCCCTCTGCGCGGCGAGATCTTCCCCGGAACCGCGATCTTCTGCAGCCGCGCGCCCGGCGCCGGGAAGAACAACTAGCCCGGACCTGAGCAAAGCGGGCTCAGAGCAGGCGAGCGAGGAACTCGCGGGTGCGGTCCTGCTGCGGATTGCCGAGCACGTCCTCGGGCGCACCCGCTTCGACGACGACCCCGCCGTCCATGAACACCAGCTGATCGCCGACTTCCCGCGCAAACCCCATCTCATGGGTGACCACGACCATGGTCATGCCGCCGTCGGCGAGGTCGCGCATCACGGAGAGCACCTCCCCCACCAGTTCCGGGTCGAGCGCCGAGGTGGGCTCGTCGAACAGCATGAGCTTCGGTTCCATCGCCAGTGCCCGTGCGATGGCCACGCGCTGCTGTTGTCCGCCCGACAGCTGGGCCGGATACGCATCGGCCTTGTTGCCCAACCCCACTTTCTCCAACAGATCACGGGCCATCTCGGTGGCGTCGCTCCGACGCAGCTTCTTCACCAGGATCGGTGCTTCGATGATGTTGGCGACCACCGTCCGGTGTGGGAACAGGTTGAAGTGCTGGAAGACCATTCCGATCTCGCGGCGCTGTTTCGCGGCCGTGCGCGGATGCAGTTCGTGGAGTTTGCCACCGCGTTCGGCGTATCCGACGAGTGTGCCGTCGACGTAGAGCCGCCCCGCATCGACGCGTTCGAGATGGTTGATGCACCGCAGGAACGTCGATTTGCCGGAACCCGACGGGCCGATCAGGCATGCGACCTGTCCTCGCTCCACCTCGAGCGAGATGCCTTTGAGTACTTTCACGGCACCGTAGTTCTTGCACACCCGATCGGCCCGCACCATGGGCGTGTGGTCCGGCTCGGTCGTCTGGCCTGGCGCGGTCACTTGCGCTCCCCTCCGGGGATGGTCGGGTCTGTCGGCGGTGTCGGTTGGATGACGACGGCCTTGCCTTCGGCGTCGGCGAGGGCCTGCAACTGGCGTGCCGTCAAGTGTCGGGTCATGCCCTTCGAATAGTGTTTCTCGACGAAATACTGGCCCACCATCAGGATGCTCGTGATCGCCAGGTACCAGGTCGCGGCGACGAGGAACAGCGGGATCGGCTGGAAGTTCGAGCCGGCGATATCGCGCGCCCGGGCGTACAGCTCAGCGGTGTACGGCACGGCCGCAACCAGGGAGGTGGTCTTGAGCATGCTGATGAGTTCGTTCCCGGTCGGCGGGATGATCACGCGCATGGCCTGAGGAAGCACGGTCCGCCGGATCGTCTGCGCCCACGACATTCCCAGCGCGGTGGAGGCTTCGAGCTGACCTTCGGGAACCGAGCCGATTCCGGCGCGGACGATCTCGGCCATGTACGCGGCCTCGTTGAGCGCCAGGCCGATCACCGCGAACAGGAACGCAGCATTGAGCGATTGCAGATCGATGTGGAAGAACTGGTGCACGAACGGGATTCCGATGTCGAGCTGCTTGTAGATCGACGGGAACAGTCCCCACAGCACGAGCTGGACGTACACGGGGGTGCCGCGGAAGACCCACAGGTACACCCACGCCACGGATTTGAGGACCGGATTCGGCGACAGGCGCATCACCGCGAGGACCACTCCGAGTACGACAGCGATGAGCATGGCGAGCACGGTCAACTGCACCGTGTTCCATGCCGCCTCACTGATGCGACGATCGAACAGGTACTGGCCGTAGATGTCCCAGCGGAAGGCCTCATTGGTGGCGGCGCCCCACACGATCAGCACCAACGCGATCACCACGAGGGCCCCCGCGATCCACCGGCCGGGTCGACGCAGCGGGACGGCTCGGATCGGTTCCGGTTCTGTCTCGGCTGCGCCGGAGTGCGTGTGCTGACTCATCGGGGCCTTCCTCAGCTCGTCGCCGCATTGATCTGCGACTCGGTGATCGTTCCCTCTGTCACACCCCATCTGTCGGCGATCTGCTGGTATGTCCCCGAGTCGATCAGGTGCTGCATCGCCTGCTCCAGGACAGGACCGATGGGAGCGCCCTTTCCTACGACGAATCCGTACGGCGCGGCGTCGAACAGCGGGCCGGCCGATTCGAGACGACCTTCGCTGCGTTCGATCCCGTAGGCGGTGACCGGCGAGTCGGCGGACAACGCATCGACGCGGCCGAGGATCAACGCGTTGGCGGCTTCGTCCTGGCTGTCGTACTTGATCTTCTCGATCGGGGGAAGTCCCGCATCCACGCAGGCCTGGCTTTTCGCCGGGACCTCGTCGATGTCCTCGATCGTGGTCGTCTGCACGGCCACTCGCAGCCCGCATGCATAACCGGGGTCGACGGGTTCGCCGACACGCTGGGCCCATTGGATTCCCGCGTTGAAGTAAGTGACGAAGTCGACCGACTGTTCGCGCTCGAGAGTATCGGTGAACGACGACGAGCCGAGGTCGAAAGTGCCGGACTGCACGGCGGGGATGATCCGGTCGAAGTCCGACTCGTAGAACACTGCGTCGATGCCGAGCACGTCGCCGAGTGCCTGCACGAGTTCGACGGCGAATCCGACGATGGTGCCGTCGTCGTCCTTGAATTCGTTGGGGGCGTAGGGCACGTTCGTCCCCACTTTCAGCTGACCTCCCGTCGCGGTCGCGGGAGGAAGTTGAGCAGCAAGCGCATCGACGCGGTCGGCGTGCACCCGGTCGCCAGGGGGCACGGTGGATTCGGTGTTGACCACGCAACCTGCCACGGTCGCGAGGACGAGCAGCACTGCGGCTAGAGCACCAACGAGCCGAGGCTGCAGCGCACGGGAGTGAGCTGGTCCATCCACAGTCGAACCTTAGACCGGAGGGCTCTCTGTGTCTGCAGATCTGTCTGTGTCTGCAAATCTGTGCGGTGCGATGTTCTGGGGGGTATCGCAGGCATGTCGCGAACGCCGCTGTTGCTCCGTCACGCGGCGGAGATGCGCTCGACCACCGCGACGGTGAACTCGGTCGTCGACGCACTCCCGCCGAGATCTGCTGTGGCGATTCCGTCCCCTATGGTGTCGGCGACTGCCCGCTCGAGAGCTCGCGCGGCACCACCGAGGAACGGGTCTCCTTTGACGGCGAGGCGGTCGAGGAGCATGGCCGAGGACAAGAACAGGGCGGTCGGGTTGGCACGGCCGAGTCCGGCGATGTCGGGTGCGGCGCCGTGGACTGCCTGCGCCATCGTCTTCCGCGCGGACGCATTGATCGAGGGGGCGCTGCCCAGCGAGCCGGAGAGCTCACCGGCAAGATCGGACAGGATGTCGCCGAACAGGTTCTCCGTGACGATGACGTCGAAATCGCCGCCTCGGCGGACGAGCAGGGCAGCCATCGCGTCGACGTGCTCGTCGTCGACCTCCACACTCGGATACATGGTTCCGATCTCCCGGCACACGTCTCGGAACAAGCCGGTCGTCTTCGACAGCACATTCGCCTTGTGCACGATGGTGACGCGTTTGCGGCGACGTGAGGCGAGGTCGAAGGCGGTGTGTGCGATGCGTTCGCACGCGGCCCGGGTGATGACCCCGACAGCGAGGGCAACGTCGGGAGTCGGCATGAATTCACCGCTGCCGACCGCCATGTTGCGATCGGCGTAGAAGCCTTCGGTGTTCTCACGGACGACGACCAGATCCATGTCGGGAACCATCGCGCGGGTGCCCGGCAGTGCCCGGGCAGGGCGGATATTGGCGTACATGTCGAAATGTTTGCGGATGTGTCCGCCCGGTGTCAGCGCCGCACGAAACTGCTCCGGGTACGACGCGCTGTCATGTGGCCCGAGAATCCAGCCGTCCAGATCCGTGAGCGCGTCGAGTGTCGACTCCGGTACGGGCGTGCCGTGGGTACCGATGGCGTCGGCCCCGAGCGGTAGGGACACCCACTCGATACCCGGACCGCCCGCAGCCGCGATCGCCGCGTCGACGACGCGGCGGGTTTCGGGAACGATCTCGTGGCCGATGCCGTCACCTTCGATCAAGCCGATACGCTGGGGCTGCGAGCGTGCAGTCTCATGGGTCGCCGTTGCAGTCTCGTGGGTCACCGCGCCATCATTGCGCATCATGGTGCAGTCGGTGGAGCTACTTCTCGATGACCGCCTCGACGGTTACGTCCGCGCGCAGTGGGAGAGCCTGCGCGCAGCCGGTATCGACAGTCAGGGGCGAATCCGGGCCGAATCGAATCGGCCACACATCACGCTGTTCGTGGCGGAATCGATCCCACCGGATGTGGAGGAGGCTGCGCGTGAAGCCGTCTCAGGAGTCGAGGTGCCTGTGCACCTCGGTGGTGTGGTCCTCTTCGGAGGTCGTCACGCGACGGTGGCACGACTCGTCGTACCCTCTGCGCCACTGCTGGATCTGCAGTCCCGGATATTCGCCGCGTTCGCGCAGTGTCCCGGGATTCCGGCGCACATCCGCCCGGGTAAATGGACTCCGCACGTGACGCTGGCGCGGCGGGTCCCCGCCGACCGGATCGGCGCCGCGGCGATCGCCGCTCACCACACGCCCGGTGATCTGGCAGGTACCGCGCATCACATTCGGCGGTGGGACAGTACCGCGAAACAGGAATGGCTGCTCATCTGACACAGCGAACAGCGTCTACGTAAACCTGATACTTCCTGCCACCTACATGGCAGGCGGTCCAGATCCACGTCCCTCACGGCTACCCGAAACATCCTGCGACACCGCGGGCTCGACCGTGACCCGGGACTGCGCCGCGGTGCGTGAGAATCTGCACTATGCAGGATGTCGAGGTATTCCACGGTCTCCTCGCGTGGCGGATGAGGTGGAAGGAAGTGTCAGTGAGTGTGAGGGAGTATCAGATTTCTCGTCGACTGTTGTGAGCCTCGGTGGCAGAATCACCGCGATTTCTCGATTTTCTGCCACTCGGCGAGGAGACTGAGTTGCATGCTTCGCAACGTGGTCGTCCCCCTCCTCCCGCGCATCGTGATGTTCGAACTCGGCGTCGCCTGCGAGGTCTTCGGAGGCGACCTCGCGGACGACGGCCTTCCCGAATACGAGTTCGCGCTCGTCGCGGGCAGCACCGAACCCGTCACCACCAAGTACGGCTACTCCATCGATGTGCCGTACGACCTCGACCGCCTCGACGACGCGGACCTGATCATCGTGCCTCCTGGCGGCACCGGGGCAGGGGAACTGACCGATCCCGAGTTCGTGCGCAGGGGCAGCCCCGATCTCGCCGTCCTCGAGCCGCTGTTCGAGAAACTGCGGAGCGCGGTCGATCGGGGAACTCCGGTTGCGAGTCTGTGCACGGGCGCTTTCGTCCTCGCCGCCGCCGGTCTTCTCGACGACCGCCGCTGCACCACCCATTGGCGGTACGCAGACCGGCTCACCGCGATGTATCCCTCGGCCCGAGTCGATCGCGATGTGCTGTATGTCGACGAGCACCCGGTGCTGACGAGCGCAGGCACTGCCGCCAGCATCGATCTGGTCCTGCACATCGTGCGGAACGCGCAGGGTTCGCACGTCGCCAACACGATCGCGCGAGGCATGGTCGTCCCCCCGCACCGAGACGGCGGGCAAGCGCAATACGTGGCCACGCCGCTTCCCGAATGCACCGACGACTCGATCGCCCCGCTACTCGACTGGATCACCGAGAACCTGCACCGCGACCTGTCGGTGACCGTCCTCGCGGAACAGGCACACATGTCGTCGCGGACCTTCGCGCGACGGTTCACGGACGAAACCGGCACGACACCGGCGCGGTGGATCCGCGACCAACGGGTGCTCGCGGCGCAGCATCTGCTCGAGAACACCGATCTGCCGATCGACGTGGTCGCGGACCGTGTCGGATTCGGGACCGCGCCGGTGCTCAGGCAGCATTTCCTGCGCCTGCGGCGCACCACGCCCCAGGCATACCGCCGGACCTTCCGGTCCGCTGAGTTGGCCCCGGTCGACTGACACGGCAGCACAAGCGGCCCCTCGACAGCGCTGTCCTCGCGTAGCGTGGCGGAAGAAATGGGGGCGGCTCGCTGTTGCACCCGTCGACACGACCGAACCGAAAGGACCACCGTGGCAACCCAAGCTCTCACCCAGCAGACCTTCGACGAGGTCGTCACCAACAACGACATCGTGCTCGTGGACTTCTGGGCCGATTGGTGCGGCCCCTGCAAGCAGTTCGCACCGACCTTCGAATCATCGTCCGAACAGCATCCCGACGTCGTGCATGCGAAGGTCGACACCGAGGCCGAGCAGTCTATCGCGGCAGCCGCGAACATTCGCTCGATCCCGACGATCATGGCGTTCCGCGAAGGCATCCTGGTCTACAACCAGGCAGGCGCACTGCCGCCGGCCGCGCTCGAAGACCTCGTCTCGCAGGTCAAGGCTCTCGACATGGACGACGTGCGCAAGCAGATCGACGAAGCGTCGAACGCCCAGGGCTGAACCGACCGACCACAGCGCGGCTCGATTCCTTCCCGGGATCGAGCCGCGTCGGCTGTCAGTGGGCGGCGGCGTCCCAGCTGCGGCCGTAGCCGACAGACACCTCGAGCGGCACCGACAGATCGATCACCGAATCCATCTTGTCGCGGACGAGCTCCTCGACACGCTCACGTTCATCGGTGGTGACTTCCAGTACGAGTTCGTCGTGGACCTGCAACAGCATCCGCGACTGCAGGCCGGCCTCGCCGAGCGCCTTCTGCACGTCGATCATCGCGACCTTGATGATGTCGGCGGCGGTGCCCTGGATCGGCGCGTTGAGCGCGGCCCGCTCGGCGACCTCTCTGCGCTGCCGGTTGTCGCTGGTCAGGTCCGGCAGGTAGCGGCGACGCCCGTAGAGCGTGGAGGTGTAGCCGACCTTGCGGGCCTCCTCGACGACGTTGTGCAGGTAGTCGCGCACACCACCGAAGCGGGTGAAATATGCCTCCATCTGTTCGCGTGCCTCGTCCGTGGAGATCTTCAGCTGCTGCGCAAGTCCGTAGGCGCTCAGACCGTACGCCAGACCGTACGACATCGCCTTGACCCGTCGACGCAGCTCGGGGGTGACCTCTTCGATCGGTACGCCGAACGCGCGGGCACCGACGAAACTGTGCAGGTCTTCACCCGTGTTGAACGCCTCGATCAGACCTTCGTCGCCGGACAGGTGCGCCATGATGCGCATCTCGATCTGGCTGTAGTCGGCGGTCAGAAGCAGGTCGTATCCGCTACCCACCACAAAGCCGTTGCGGATCTGCCGTCCGGCGTCGGTGCGTACCGGGATGTTCTGCAGGTTCGGTTCGGTGGAGGACAGACGCCCCGTTGCCGCGACCGTCTGGTTGAACGTGGTGTGAATGCGGCCGTCGTCGGCGACCGATTTGATGAGGCCGTCGACGGTGGTTTTCATCCTGGTGGACTCGCGGTGCGCGAGCAGATGCTCGAGGAACGGATGTCCGGTCTTCTCGAACAAGTTCTGTAGGGCGTCGGCGTCGGTGGTGTAGCCGGTCTTGGTCTTCTTGGTCTTCGGCATCTCGAGTTCATCGAACAGCACGACCTGCAGCTGCTTCGGTGAGCCGAGGTTGATCTGCTTACCGATCACCTCGTACGCGGCGTTCGCTGCGGCGGTGACATCGGCGGCAAAGCCCGCCTGCAGGTCGTGCAGGTGCGTGGAATCGACCGCGATACCGGTGGCCTCGAGGTCGGCGAGCACCTCGAGCAACGGCAGTTCCATCTCGGTAAGTAGCCTCGCCGACTCGATGTCGGCGAGTTCGGAATCGAGCGCCGCAGCGAGGTCGACGACGGCGCGGGCCCGCAGGATCTCACCTTCGGCAGCCTGTTTGTCGGTGGCGTCCTCGTCGTCGAGCAACGACAGTTGCTGGACGCCGGTGTCTTCGACGCGCAGTTCGCGCTTGAGATAACGCAGTGAGAGGTCGTCGAGTTTGAAGCTGCGTTGCCCGGGGCGTACGAGATAGGCCGCCAGCGCGGTGTCGCTGGTGACGCCGACGAGGCTCCAGCCACGACCGCGTAGCGCGTGCATAGCCGACTTCGCTTCGTGCAGAGCCTTTTCCACGGTGGGGTCGGCGAGCCACGCGGCAAGTGCCGTGTCGTCCTCCGGGGTCAGCGACACCGTCGTCACATACGCGCCCTCGCCGTCGGCCGCCGCGATCGCCACGGCCGACGCGTCGCCCCCATAGGGGCTGCCGGAGCCGGCGACGGACAGTCCGTGCCGCTGCCCAGCAGGTGCGTGCTCGGCCAGCCAGGCGGCGAGCTCACCCGGTTCGACGACGCCGCCGCGCACCTCGAATCCCTCGTCGGCTTCCGGCTCGGCCGACGTCAGTGTCTCGAAGAGTCGATCGCGCAGAACCTTGAATTCGAGGTCGTCGAACAAGAGGTGGATCCGGTCGCGGTCCCACGGCGCGAGGGCGAGGGCCTCCGGCGCATACGGCAGCGGTACTTCACGCACCATCTCGGTGAGCTGACGGTTCATCAGCACGTTCGACAGATTCTCGCGCAGCGCGTCACCGACCTTGCCCCGAACCTCGTCGACGCGATCGACCAGATCCGTGAGGCTGCCGAATTCGCGGATCCACTTGGTGGCGGTCTTCTCACCGACGCCCGGGATGCCGGGAAGGTTGTCGCTCGGGTCTCCGCGGAGTGCCGCGAAGTCCGGGTACTGCGCCGGGGTGAGCCCGTACTTCTCCTCCACGGCCTCGGGGGTGAAGCGCGTCAGTTCGGAAACGCCACGCTTCGGGTAGAGCACGGTGACGTCGTCGGTGACCAACTGCAGTGCGTCGCGATCTCCGGTGACGACGAGCACCTTGTAACCGAGTGCCGTGGCCTGGGTGGTGAGGGTCGCGATGATGTCGTCGGCCTCGTACCCCTCCTCCGCCATGACGGGGATACCCATGGCACCTAGCACCTCTTTGGTGACATCGATCTGGCCCTTGAATTCGTCGGGCGCAGCGCTGCGCTGAGCCTTGTAGGGCGCATACATCTCGGCGCGGAATGTCTTGCGGCTCACGTCGAATGCGGCCGCGACGTGGGATGGCTTCTCATCGCGCAGAAGATTGATGAGCATCGAGGTGAACCCGTACACCGCGTTGGTGGTTTGCCCGCTGGTAGTTCTGAAGTTCTCGGCCGGTAACGCGTAGAACGCGCGGAACGCCAGCGAATGTCCGTCGAGCAGCAGAAGGGTCGGGCGGTCGTCGGCGGCCGGGGTGGTCGAGGGCGAAGCTGATGCACGGGTCACGGGTGTCAGTCTAGGGACCGGGTACGACGTCCACGACCACCCGGACGAACTGGGCGGTGCGACCCGCGCCGACGCTCAGCCGGCGGTCTCCCCCAGGCTCTCGATGATCACCTCGGCGACCTGCTTCATCGTGGTGCGCCGGTCCATCGCCGCGCGCTGGATCCAGCGGAAGGCCTCCGGTTCGGTCATTGCATGCTTGTCCATCAACGTCCCCTTGGCCCGGTCGACGAGCTTGCGGGTCTCGAACCGCTCGGACAACCCCTGGACCTCGCGTTCGAGTTCGCGAACTTCGGCGAACCGGCTCACCGCCACCTCGATGGTCGGAACCAGGTCGCTCTTCGAGAACGGCTTCACCAGGTACGCCATGGCTCCCGCGTCACGCGCCCGTTCGACGAGTTCACGCTGACTGAACGCTGTGAGAATAACCACAGGAGCGATGCGCTTCTGCGCGATCTCCGACGCGGCGTCGATTCCATCGCGGCGCGGCATCTTCACATCCATGATCACGAGGTCGGGTCTCAGCTCCTCGGCGAGCTCCACGGCGCGTTGCCCGTCGCCCGCTTCGCCGACCACGTCGTATCCCTCTTCGCGCAGCATTTCGACCAGATCGAGCCTGATCAACGCCTCGTCTTCGGCGACGACGACTCTCTTCGTCGCGGCGTTGTCGTTGTGCGGCACGGCTGTCATGGCGGGCCCTTCCCATCTCGCTGCGGATGCCCCCGTGAGGGAATCGAACGTTTGAAGGGTACCGGTGTTCACGCTCCGTCCATCCATCCCTTACAGTGGTCTCCGCACCACGCCCCCGTATCCCAATTGGCAGAGGAAACGGATTCAAAACCCGTCCAGTGTGAGTTCGAGTCTCACCGGGGGCACCACCGCCGAACAGTCGCAGTGTCGGATCTCGTCCTGACTGTGACTCCGTCACTTCGTCCGGCGCACCCCGGTCGGTCTGCGGTACTGAATCCATGCCATCGCAGCCCCGAGTGCCAGCAACGCCGTCACCGACACCATCGACGACACCGATGCCCACGAGTTCGGCGACCACCCGTCGGGATCATGCGTGAGCGGTGTGTAGTCGGTCCACCCGAAGTGCGCGACCAGCGGCAACACCATCACCGCGGGCAGTGCCAGCGCCGTTGTCGTCACCGTCGTGGTCGACGGCAGGGTCGCGACGATCGTGTAGGCAGCCGCGACCGGCACCACGAAGAGGGTCGCCGCGATGTGCACGGTGTCCCACGGCGAGCTCCCGACGATCGACGAAGCAACCACGACCGCGAGGACACCGATACCGACCAATGGTCGCGGCGTGCGGCGACCGAGCCACGCACCCACTCCCGCAAGCAGGATCGGCACCAACAACAGGGGCCATACCTCGGGAGACCACGAGACCGCCTCGCGTCCCACCACGGCCAGCGCCATCGCCGCCAGGAGGACCATTCCCGACCGTTCCCGAAGCAACAACGCCGCAGCGATCACAACCGCCACCGCCACAATGCCCAGCACCCACCTACCGGCCTCCGGCCGTTCCGCACTCAACGACGCCACGGCGTTCTCCAGCGACCAGTGCAGGCCCACACCGATCAGTGGAAGACCGATGCCGATCAGCAATTCCCGTCCACTCCCCCGACGTTCATCGACCGGAACATCATCACCACGGCCGACCACCCACGTCGACACTCCTGCAACGAGAGTGATGGCCGCCAAGACCAGCCACACCGTATTGACGAGTTGGGTACCGACCGGCACGTAGTCCGCGTACCGCCTCGGCATCGAGGTGAAGTCGCGAAACTCCGTTATCGGTTCGGCAGTCACCAGTCCTGCTACGACTGCACCGACCAACACCACCTGCAGCCGTGCTCGGCGCATTCCGAAGCACGTCACCACGAGGCCACCGAGCAGGGCTCCCGCACCGATCGTCGCGATGTACATGTCGAAGCGCCACGCGCCGGGCAATGCGACCACTCCCACTGCCAGCGCCCCTGCCACAACCGCCACGATCGTTGGAGTTCGGTGCCGAGTACCTGCGGCGACGAGTGCCGCCACGATCGCTCCGAGCGCGGACGCGGCAGTCGCGGACGTCAGCACCGACCCCGGCCCGAACCCGGCCACCATCGGGTGGGTATCGGCATCCGGAGCTGCGAGGACCACTCCCGCCACATAGCCGCCGGCGGCGAAGAGAACAATTCTGAGCCACGTTGTCACACCTCACCTTCGCCGCGCAGCTCACTCACGCACTGACGACACGCCGAGCAGGGGGAATCGGCCAGGTCATAACAGACCGGTGAGCCGCCGAGACCCCTCGTAGAGGAACCCCAACTGCTCGAAATCCGACGGCGACACACGAAGCGGCGAGCCCTGCAGGCACAGGCCCCCGACCACCTCGGCACCGTGGTTCCGGATCGGGACGGCCAACGCCGACCGGCCTATCCGACATTCCTGATTCTCGAACGCATGCCCGTCGAGTTGTACACGGGACAGTTCGTCGCCGAGCACTTCCAGGTCGCACAGGGTCGCCTCGGTCAGTCGCCGCAGCTCGATTCCTGCTCGCAGCGCGGGATAGTGCGCGAGCATCACCTTTCCGAGTGCGTTCGCGTGCAGGTTCTTGGAGAGCAGTGCGATACCGACGATCTCATGGTCGGGGTCCTGATCGACGAACCGCAGCCTGCCACCTGCGAACGACGCGACATGCAGCCCGAACCTCGTGTGCGATCGGAGGTCCTCGACTGTCTCGTGCAGTGTCGGCGAGGTGTCGGTGGCCGCTGCGGCGCGGGACAGTTCGGCTGTTCGACGTCCGAGCGCGAAACCCGACAGGTCGGGAACCCGCACCAGGAATCCCTCTGCGACAAGTAGGTTGAGCATCCGATAGGCGGTGGTGGGTGCGACACCCGTGAATCGGGCGATCTCCTTGGCTGTAGCACCGGGCCCGAGATGCGCGACCGCCTCGAGCATGCCGAGGGCCTTTTGCACCGCTCTCGGTTGCTGTCCACTGAACCCGGGCTCCGCGGCCACGTGAGCGGTCATTCCCCGTACTCCGGCCGCGGATGCGCCGACACCAACTGTGGTCTCCCCACGTCGTCGAGAACGAGAACACCGGAGCCCGGAAGCAGATCGGACGTCTCGACGCTGTCGAAGGCGCCCATTGTCGTCAGCGATCCGGGCCTGAGCCGCTCGAGCACGGCCACCCACACCGCACCGGATGCCGCAACCACGAGCACCGCGATGGGGATTCCCCACTGGCCGTGTACCGCGCCGTCGACCACCAGGTAGCCCAGCAGACCTGCACCGGTACTCGCGACCGCGAGCGCGACGACCGTGGTCCACGGTGCGTCCTCCCCGATTCTGCGGAGGAACCTCAGGCATGACACCGCAAGCAAGGTGTAGGCGATGACGATCGCGACCTCGACGAAGCCGTCGTACAAGCCGGACTCGGCGACGAACAACTGCAGATAGACCGCTGCTCCCACGAAGCTCAGCACAGTGAACCACGCGATCGCCACGTAGGGAGTGCGCCGGCGCGGATGGACACGTGACAACGCCCTCGGCGCGGTTCCTTCGATGCCCATCGCCAACAACAACCGCGACCCGGCTTGCGCACAGCCGAGGGTAGAGGCGAACCATGAGAAGGTCACACCGACCTTCACCGCGACCACCATCGCCGGACTCGCGCCGGAGGCGGTGCCGTCGAAGTACGCGGCGACGACGACGTCTGCACGCCCGGTCAGTGCGGCCCACCCGGCGAAGACGAAGAGCGAGCCGCACACCACCGGGGTGACGAGCACCGCGCGCGACACGGTGGTCAGGGGCCGCCGCGCTTCGGCGCCGAAGAACGCCGCGCTCTCGAAACCCGCCATCCCGAATACGACGACCAATGCCAGGAACGGCAGGGAAGCCGACATGCTCGTGGTTCCCGATACGACGGTCGCGCCGGAACCGGTGACCATCAAGACGCAGATCAGCACGAGCGAGCAGATTTCGACGACGAGAATCGCGCGGGTCGCGACACGTACGCCACTCACCGCGATCAGTGCGACCACCACGGTGACGATCGCGGCGGTGATCGGCAGGAGGCGGTTCCCGGACCACGGCACACCCAGTGCGGTCGCTGTTCCCAGCACACTCTCGGCGGAGTTGGCCAGCACCGAGATCGAGATGCCCAGATAGCCGAGGAACAACGCCGCCCCCACCGTCAACGTCGCACGGCGCGGCAGCCCGTGGAACGCGAAGCTGTACAACGATCCTGCTGCGGCGAGCCGCCGTGTGAACTGAGTGACGCAGTAGGCTACTGCGACAACACATGCAGTCGTACCGAGGATCGCCACCAGAGCACCGATACCGGGTTCGGACCCGATGATCCACGACGCGATGAAGATCATCCCTGTCGCCGGTGCGACGGTCGACAGGGATTGTCCGACCAGGTCCACTTGCGAGAGTCTGCGACGACCCAGCCCCCTCAGCGGCGAGTACACCGGTGCGGTCACCGGCTCGCTGTTACGGGACGTCGAGATTGCGGCACCGAGCGCTCCACCGATCCATGAACCTCTGCCACCACGCCTGTCGCTATTCACTCGGCGCCTCCCTTTCCCTGCGGGCCCGCCATCCGAGCCGGGCCACCGTTGGAGAACCTTAGGGTTTTCGTGTTTCCGATCGGTGTTCCGAATCCCGCCGGACCGCCCGTGGTGTAACAGGAATGTTTCCGACGTGTCAGCGGCATGATCCCGAGTGGAAATCGTGTCGGACTGTGCACTGCGCAGACCGTGCCGGGCGTCACATCCGCAGAGCCGCACGCGCCGGGCTCGGCCGCGTCACCTGTGAGGACGTGGATCCCTCCGGCACAGGCACATTCCCACTCGCCGACACAACGGTTGTTTCACCGACGACGCATCGGCGCCCCAGAGCGCAAGCACGATTGGCCCGACGACAGAGAGGGCGTGATCCATGTTCTGGGTGATGGTCGCATCGATCATCGGGGGGACGCTCCTGATCGCGGGCATTCCGAAGCTCCGCGACCGGGACGGACTGCTGACGGTGGTCAAGGGGTACCGGCTCCTGCCGGACCGAGCGGAACGTACGGTCTCAGCGACACTGCCGATCGCCGAGACGCTGGTGGGCGTCGCGTTGATCGGCGGGGTCGGTGGCCGGTGGCCGGCTGTGGCCGCCGCGCTGCTGTTCGTGGCGTTCACGATCGGGCTCACCGTCAATCTGGCCCGTGGGCGGCGCGACCTCGACTGCGGCTGCTTCGCCTTCGGCGCGCACGAGATCCCCCGGATCGGCTGGTTCCACGCCGTCCGCGCTGCGACGTTCGCCGCGACGGCGGCAGCACTCGCCGTGACCGGTTCGCCGGACGTCACCGTGCCGGAACGTCTGGCCGGTGTCGCAGGCGGCGCGCTGATCGCGCTGGCCGTCGTCGCGATCGCCTCGATCCGATCGGTCGTGCATCTCGGCCGGCGACCGGTCGACGACTATCTGACCACCGCCTCGATCGAACTCCGGGCCGCGAGCACCACCTCTCGATACGGCTCGTGAGCACTTCTTCGTCAACAACTTTCGTACAGACAGGACGGATTCGATGACAACATTCCTGGTAGTGACCGTTGCGGTTCTGACGGTCGCGGTCGCGCTGCTGTTCCTCATGACGCTTGCGCTCGCCCGGGAGATCGGACGCGTCCAGGTGCGCCTGGGTCCGCTCGGCGCGCGGATGATGGACACGGGTCCGAAGGTCGAGCAGGCCGGTCCCTCGTTCGCTGGGCTCGTCGACCACGTCGGACGCTCCGTTCGCGTCGGTGGGCATCGTGAGAAGGCACAGCTGCTCATGTTCACGGCGCCGAGCTGCAGTACATGCAAGAGCCTGCTGCCCGGATTGCGTGCGATGGCACGCGCGGAGACGGACCTCGAGGTCGTGATCGTGTCCGACGGCACCCCCGAGGAGCACAAGGAGTTCCTGTCGGGCAGCAACATCGGAGCCGAACTGAGCTACATCGACGCCCGCGACGTCGGCATCGCTTACCAGGTCGGCACCACGCCGTACGGGGTGATTCTCGACGAGCACGGCAAGATCCGCGGCAAGGGCCTGTGCAACCACATGGCGCAGGTCGAGAGCCTGCTCAATGCCCTCGAATCCGGCACTCCGTCCCTTCAGCACCTGCACGCGCGGGCGAAATCCGCCTGATCCATCTACCCGAGACAAAGGAGGCGTATGCCGTGGAAGAACACCAAACGACCGAGAATCGGTATCCGGTCGATGAAGACACCGTCCGCGAGCAAGCAGAGTGGATGGCCGGCAAGGGTGGTTCCCTCGCGAGCCGCGCGGGGCGCACACTGTCCGAGCGCACGTCGCGCCGGTCGATGCTCGGCAGGATCGGCCGCTGGACGATGGGCGTATCGGGTGTCGCGCTGATCAGTTCGCTCCCGGTCACCCGCAGCGCGATGGCGCAGGATCTGCCGCCGGAGCCTCCGGCCCCCGAGGCACCGGATCCGCAGTTCATCTCGTTCGACGGCAAGGATCCTGCGGAATGCGAGTACTGGCGCTGGTGCAACATGGACGGCACCTCGTGTGCGGCCTGTAACGGCGGCGGCGTCACCACCTGTGCCCCCGGTAGCAAGCCGGGCGCCGAGTTCTGGGTCGGCTGCTGCACCAACCCCGACACCGGAAAGACCTATCTGATCGCCTATTACGACTGCTGTGGTGCACCGTCGTGCTCCAATGCGTTCTGCGGGGAACCCGACATGCAGGCGATCATGTACAACCCGGTCTCCGGCAGCTACGACCAGGAAATCATCTGGTGTGTCTCCGACGAGTCGCAGTCGTACACCTGCACCATGGCCCCGATCATCGGCGAGGATTGCCAGACCCGACCGGCTGCACGCCCGAGAGTCGGTGCGGGAGCATGAATTCTGCACGCACCAAGCGTCTTTCGCGCTCAGCCGCGGTAGCGATCCCGCTTGCCGCCGCACTCGTCCTCACCGGATGCAGTTCGAACGACGACGCCGCCGTCGACGGCGAGGTCACCTACCCCACCGTTCCCGTCATTCCGCCGGGTGAGGGTATCTCGCTCGGCCACGACGATCAGGAGATCGGCGACACGATCCCCGAACCGGTACATGTCGGCGACATCGAGCCGATCAAGGCGACCGACCTTCTTGCTGTCGTCAACACAGGTCTCGAGGTCGAGCTCAATGCACTCGACCCGGCGACCGGCGTGGCGGGTGACAGATTCGTCGTCGGGCCGGGCATCTGGTCGCCCGTGATCCACGGATTCGTCGGCGAGACATCCAGCGATCCCGCAGTGCTCGCGGCCGAGGTGTGGCGACCGCGAGGCTCTCGCGGCACCGCTGAATTCACAGTCAGCACCTACTCGGGCAACCTGCTCGAACCATCCGAGATTCTGCTCCCCGATTACGCCCGCGCCCATTCGCGGGAGGGCTCGAGTGCGGTGACCTCGGACGGTAGGTTCTTCGTGACCTGGGACGACGGGCTGTACGGCGTCCGCATCGTCGACCTCGAGGCGAAGAAGGAGAGCGGCTCCCTCCAGATCATCGGCTGCGGGCCGTTCACGTGGCTCGACGGGCACGAGCTCTACAGCGTGTGTGAAGATACGCGCGAGCTGATCCAGATCTCGATCGACGACACCGGCGTCCCGACCGAGACGAGCCGCTCGAAGGTCCTCCCCGAGAACTTCGTCAGCACCCGCACCGTGACGTGGGCGGCGGAGGCGAAGAAGTCCCTGCTGGTAAGTGCGAACGGCGACGTCTATGTCTTCGACTTCTCGGAGGGTCTGCCGGACGCCGAGGTCGCACCGATCGGCAATGCCGGACAGGACGGCGGCCGGTTCGCCGGCAACGAGATCGACAACACCGGTTCCCGGATCGCAGTCGAGTACACGGATTCGGTGGTCCACCCGCACTCCGCCCGCGGCGGTGACGTGGTGAAGGTCGAACTCTTCGACGCGGCGACCTTCGCCCCGGTCAAGACGCTCGATCTGCCGACTCTCGGTCTCACCGGGATCTCGAGCAGCGCATTCTCGGTCGACGGCAGCATCCTGTACGTGGTCGGAGCCGGTCCCGAGGTCGACGGCGAGACCACTCGGATGATCGTCGGAATCGATGCCGCCACAGGCGATCAGGTCAGCTCCGTCGAGGTCACCGGTACCGTCGACGACATCGGGTCGCTCATCACCCCCCAGGTGTTGGAATGACCCGGTTCGGACCGACCCTCGACCGTCGTCGGTTCCTCCGCATCGGCTCCCTCGGAGCCGGTGCGGTGGGGCTCGGTGCACTCGGTCTCGGTGCGGCGTCGTGCAGTTCGGCCGATGCGACGGGCGGCACCCCGCTCGAGTACATTTCGCCTACCGATCCGGAGATCCTGGCGGCGGAGGCCGCGCGCGGATGGAACGGGCGGGAAGTGCCCGCCGCGCTGACCGCCGCGGTGGCCACCGTCGACCTCGGTGGCCGGCTCGTCGACACGTGGTCGTACGGCGGCCGCGCGGTGGCTCCGGAACTGCGAGCGAGCGTCCGCGACAAACTACTCGTGTCGGTGCGCAACAACCTGGCGGTCGATACGACGCTGCACTGGCACGGGATCCGCATCCGCAACGACATGGACGGTGCGGCGCCGGTCACGCAGGATCCGATCGGCCCGGGTGGTGATTTCCTGTACGACTTCGTCGTCCCGGACCCGGGCACGCACTGGTACCACTCGCACAGCGGCCTGCAGGCCGACCGGGGACTGTTCGGCGCCCTCATCGTCGAGGATCCGCACGATACCTCCGGCGCCGACGTCGACGCCGTGCTGGTCCTCGACGATTGGGTCGACGGTCTCGGTACCACCCCCGAGGCAGTGCTGACGGCGCTCAACCCGGCGATGTCCGGCGGTCACGCAGGGCATGACGGAGGCGGCGCACCGGCCGAACACACCACCGACGAAACCTCTGCCGCGCAGTCGCTCGTGTCGGGAGGCCACGGTTCGTCGGGGTCTCTCGGTGGGATGACCCAGCACATCGGCTACCCGTTGCACCTGATCAACGGGCGTCCGCCCCACGACCCCGAGACAGTGACCGCGGCGCCCGGGAGCCGGGTGCGGCTACGGATCGTCAACGCAGCCGCCGAGACGCCGTACCGCTTCGCCGTCGCGGGTCACGAACTGACGGTGATCGCTGCGGACGGCTTCGACTGTGTGCCGACCACCACCGACACCCTGATCGTCGGCATGGCCCAGCGGTACGACGTGCTGCTCACCATGAAGTCGGGTGCGTGGCCGATCGTGGCGAAGGTGGAGGGCCGGGACGGATACGCGTCGACGGTGCTCCGCTCGAACGACGCGGCGCCCCTGCCGAATCCGGATGTCGGCGGACTCGTCCCGGAATTGTCGGGTCGTCTGCTCACAGAGAGCGAATTGCGACCGGCCGACGCCGTCCGGCTGGATTCTCGCGCCGCAGACCGGGACTACCGGGTGGAGCTGATCCAGGCCGGCGATCGGTACGTGTGGGGTATGGCAGGGCGCGATGCCGGAAAACTGGTGATGCGGCAGGGAGAGCGGATCCGCATCACGATGGCGAACAACACGACGATGTGGCATCCGATGCACACCCACGGGCACACGTTCGCGGTCCCCGACTACGGCGGGCTCCGACGCGACACCGTCAACGTGCTACCCGGAACCGAACTCGCCATCGAGTTCGACGCCGACAACCCTGGGGAGTGGATGTTTCACTGCCACAATGCCTATCACTTCGAAGCCGGGATGACCGCGAACCTGCGATACATCCGATGAGAGGACACCCGTGAAGAAACTGCTCCCACTCGCTGCCGCGCTGATCGCCACCGTGGGACTGACCGCGTGCGGTTCGTCGTCGGCGGCCACCGAACCCGCCGTGGTGATCGACGTGACGAACATGTCGTATTCACCCGCCTCGGTCACGATCGAGCAGGGCCAAACGGTCCAATGGAGGTTCGACGACAACGGACTTCCCCATGACGTCGCCGGCGACGGCCCCCTCGAAGGCCTCTTACAGAGCGAACTGCTCACCGAGGGCACCTACGAGTTCACCTTCGACGACCCCGGCACGTACACCTATCACTGCACGCCGCACGCGTCGATGGTCGGCACCGTGATCGTCCAGTAGTGCGGCCGTCCATGATGCAGGGTCCCGGGCGGGCATGGAGCTGGTGGACACTCACAATCGGCGTCGCGGCACTCGCATCGACCGGATGTTCCGCCGCCGAGCGGCCCGAGACGGTGATCGAGATCAGCAATGTGCAGTACCACCCGATGGATGCCACGGTGTCCGTCGGCGACACCGTCGAATGGCGATTCGACGACGGCGGCGTCCTCCACCGCGTGGAGTCACCCGGTGAGTTCGACAGCGGTATCACCGGCGAGGGCATCTATTCGCACACGTTCGACAGTCCGGGCGTCTACAGCTACATCTGCTCGATCCACCCGTACATGACCGGAACGGTCACCGTCCGCTGATACCCGAGCGGGAATTACTACACAGCAACGATTCTGGAGGTTACCGATGACGACTGTCCTCACTCATGAACCGATCGACACCGATCTACCCGATATCCGTCCGACTCTCGCCGGTTCCGTGTCGGCGCAGACCCGCATCGGCCTCGCGGCAGGTGCCGCAGTGGCCGGGGCGGGGTCCGCCGCCCTGGCCTCCCCGACGACGGCAACGGCCCTGACGGTCGCTGTCGTCGGAGCCGGGCTCGTCACGTCCCTCGCTGCCAATTGGTCCACCTGCGGCATGTCCGTGGCGGGTGTCGTCGCCGCTCCGAAGCAGCCGGGCCGGAAAGGATCGTCCACGCCGGTGCGGCGCCTGGCCTGGCATGCGCTCGGCTCTGTCGGTACGGGTGCCGTGACCGGCGCGCTGCTCGGCGCGATCGGCTCGGTGACCGCCGCAGCTCTGTCGCCCTTGTGGCTGCTCGCCGGATGGGCAGTGTTCGCTCTCGCCTACGGACTGCACGAGATCGGTGTCCTGACGATGCCGGCACCGATGCGGCGGCAGCAGCTACCCCGGCACCTTCGCCGGACGATGGCTCCATGGAAGGTGTCGCTACTGTTCGGCGCGATCATCGGCCCCGGTTTCCTGATTTTCATCCGCTCCAGCGCGTATTACCTACTGGTGCTCGGGGTGCTCGCTGTCGGGTCGCCGACCCTCGGTGCCGCCATGTTCACCGTCGTGTCGTTCGGCCGGTGCATGCCGAGCGTCGCGGCCATCGCACACACCCGCCGCGGTGGATCGATGCCCGGCTTCCTGTCGGTGATGTGCGTCGTCGATCGCCCGGTGCAGGCCGTGACCGGCGCTGCCCTGGTGGGCCTCGCCGTATTCGCGGGCGTTGCGCTGATCTGATCGAGACCGATCGACGCGGACGTCGAAACTCGTGTGCCCCGGGCTTCATGAGCCCGGGGCACACCTGTCTGTCGGCGGCACCATCGGTCGACGTTGCATCACGAGGCATTCGCCGGAGTTGCGCCTGCTCGCCTATGCTGTTGCTGCACGACTGGCGAAGGTGGGCAACCACCGGGGAGTGCACGCGGGAGCCGACATCGACCGCCTGGGTGTCCCTCGATCTCGATCGAGAGGACTGAACGTGAGCGCACACATCATCGACGGCCGGGCGGTTGCGGCGAAACTCCTGCACAATATCGGCCGCAAGACGGCGCAATTCACCGAGGTGCACGGTCGCCGCCCCTGCCTCGCGGCTGTGCTGGTCGGTGACGATCCCGCCTCGCAGACCTACGTCCGAATGAAGCGCAACAGGTGCGCCGAGGTCGGGATGGAGTCCCGCTACATCGAGCTCCCGTCGGAGACCACCACAGCCGAACTCGTCGCGGAGATCAACGCATTGTCTGCGGACCCGACCGTGGACGGCATTCTGTTGCAGCACCCGGTACCCGGACACATCGACGAGCGTGCTGCGTTCGAAGCGATCGCACCGTGGAAGGACGTCGACGGCGTCACCATGCACAGCTTCGCCGCAATGGCTTTCGGCGAAAACGGGTTCCACTCTTGCACGCCCGGTGGGATCCTCCGGCTCCTGGACGCCTACAACGTCCCGCTCGCCGGCAAGAACGTCGTGGTTGTCGGGCGGAGCCCGATCCTGGGAAAACCGGTAGGGATGCTGCTGCTGGCCAGGGACGCAACGGTCACCTACTGCCATTCCCGCAGTCGCAACCTAGCCGGTCACGTCCGTAACGCCGACATCGTCGTCGCTGCAGTCGGGAGGCCCGCACTCATCCGCGGAGAGTGGATCAAGCAGGGCGCAGTGGTCATGGACGCCGGCTACAACCCCGGTAACGTCGGCGACGTCGACTATTCCGGCGCCGCCGAGCGGGCCCGTCTGATCACACCTGTGCCCGGCGGGGTAGGGCCGATGACCATCGCAGTCCTGCTCGAGCAGACACTGTCCGCGGCCGAGGCGACGGTCTCGCGTTGACTGCAACATTCGGGGTCGGGCCGCCTCCGAATCCCTGCGCGGGAATGTCGGAGAGATTGCCCTGCCTGGTCTGTCGGTGGGTGCCGTTAACCTGACTGCGGTATCGAACACAGATTCGGACATCGCCGACATGGAACGGACCACGACATGGCGCATCCCGTCATCCCGCCCACGCATCGAAGCTGTTCAAACGCGGTTCGGTCGCATTCCGGCCGACCCCGGGCCGACAACGCCCGAATCAACACGGTGTGCCGCTCACAGGATCGGGCAGCCAGTCTCGTCATCCCGTTCGGGCGCGACGGCGAGGGCAACACCGTGGCGTGGACAGTGACTGCCGGACGCAACCTCCTCGTGCACCAACGCGACACGGAGAACTTCCCCAACTTGCCGCTCACCCTCATGGCAACGGGCGTCCTGTCCAGACGCACCCACGAGTTGTTCGTCGCCGATCCGCATCATCGCCACCACTGGCTCTCCGGGTATCGCGACGCGGGAGATGGGGTCTCATCCTGGGCAGCTACCCCGGATGAGATCGGTCGTATGCTCGCCGAGTTGGACTCAACAGGCGCCGGGCCACGACGGCTACTGCTCCTCGCAGGACTCTCCACGACGATCGCGAAGTTGGATCTCCCCGCCCGTGAGCGTCTGACCAGCCTGGTGACCACGGCACGAACCCGCAACCTCACCGTCGTCGCGACCAGCAGCGATCATGGTGCGCGGTGGTTCCCGGACGGACTGATCGCTGCATTCGACGATGTCCTCGTACGCGAGAACGGCTGCTCCACCGTGTATCGGAATCCGCTCGGTCGCGAAAAATGACGCCTGCATCGTGACCGGGTGCGCGACACATGCCCACAAGGCCCGGTGTCGAGCGGCCGACGCAGGCCCGGCGAGGAGTCCTCGAACCGGTCTGTCGCACGGCGCGACCCCCCTCAGGACAAGAAGTGGGCCGCCTGCCCGGCCAGATCGAGCAACGGTTGCGGCACGATACCGAGCAGTAGCGTGATCACGGCGGTCACCGCAATGGTGGCCGTCGTGAGCGCGCTCGGCATCACTATCGCGGGCGCATCGGATGGTGGGTCGCGGAAGAACATGAGCACGATCACCCGCACGTAGAAGTAGGCGGCAATCGCGCTCGCGACCACGCCGACGATCACCAGCGGCACCGCACCGCCCGAGATCGCAGCGCTGAACACGCTCAGCTTTGCGATGAAACCGCCGGTGAGTGGGATCCCCGCCATCGACAACAGGAACAGTGCGAACACGCCGCCGAGCACCGGTGAACGACGTCCCACTCCCTCCCAGCGCGACAGGTCCCAGGCTTCGCCGTCGGGGTCGCGGATCAGGGTGACCACCGCGAACACGCCGACGGTTCCGATCCCGTAGACGACCAGATAGAACAACGTCGACGAGATGCCCTGCTCATTGGCGGCAACGACACCGGTGAGCACGAAACCGGTGTGGCTGATCGCCGAATACGCCAGCATCCGTTTGACGTCCGTCTGTGTCACCGCGAGAACGGCCCCGACCAGCATGGTGGCGATGGCCACGGCCCACAGGATCGGGCGCCACTCGTCACTCAGGCCCGGCACTGCGACGTAGAGCACTCGGAGCAGTGCTCCGAACGCAGCGATCTTCGTCGCCGCGGCCATGAACGCGGTCACCGCGGTGGGTGCGCCTTGATAGACATCGGGTGTCCACGAATGGAACGGCACCGCACCGATTTTGAACAGCAGGCCCACCGACAGGAGACCCACCCCGATGAGAGCCGTGGTGTCGCTGCCCGTGCCCGACTCGACGGTGTCGGCGATACCCGCGAGTGTGATGGTTCCCGAGTACCCGTACAACAACGCAACACCGTAGAGAAAAAATGCCGAAGAGAATGCGCCGAGCAGAAAATACTTGAGCGCTGCTTCCTGCGACAACAATCGACGTCGCCGCGACAGCCCACACAGCAGATACAGCGGCAGGGAGAGCACTTCGAGTGCGATGAACATCGTCAACAGGTCATCAGAGGCGGGGAAGAGCATCATGCCCCCGACTGCGAACAACGCCAGCGGGAACACTTCGGTGCGTGTGATTCCCGCATCGGTGGCTTCACGTTCGGCGGCGCTGCCGGGTACCGCCGCGGCCTGCGGAGCGAACGCGTCGGTTCTGGTCCGGGTCGATCCGGTGACGGCCGCAGCATCCGAAACGACTGCGGCGGCCGAAGCGACTGCGGCATCCACCGTCGTGCGCGCACCCTCGACACCGCGTTCGGCAATGAGCGCGACCGCGAGGATCGATACGACCAATATCGCGCCCTGCAGGTACAGGGCCGGGCCGTCGATCACGACCGCGCCGGCGGCAGTGGTGGTCTCGGTTCCCGCAAGCAGGACGACCGCAACGAGCGCCGCGAGCAAGCCCGCGAAGGCCAACACGAGGTGGCTCGCATAGCGTCCGCGGGCGGGTGCGAACGCCTCGACTATCACACCTACCACCGCGACCCCGAACACGATGAGCATCGGGCTGAGCACGCCGTAGTCGATGTCGGGTGCGGGAAGCGCCTGCGCGAGAACGACACTACTGTCCAGATTCTTCACCTGTGAGCACCTCCTCCGGAGCCGACGGCGGTGTCACCGTCGGCAACCGGGGTCTCGGGTCGGACGAGCGGTACGGGATCCTGCTCACCGACGGTCACGAGGGTGTGGTCCACCGCGGGAGTGATCACGTCCAGCACCGGCTTCGGATAGACCCCGAGGACGACCAGCAGAGCGATCAACGGTGCGACCACGAGGATTTCGCGGGGTACGAGATCGGTGATCGAGGTTCCGTGCGCCTCGCCCGAATCCTCGTCCGGAGGAGTGTCCGGTACCGGTCCGGGGTCTGGGCGCACCGGTCCGCCCATCATGCGCTGGTAGAGCCACAGCACGTAGAGCGCGGACAGGACAAGCGCGATGGTCGCGATGATCGCTGCGACCTGATACCGCGGATAGGTACCGACGAAGACGAGGAATTCGCTGACGAACGGCGCGAGGCCCGGCAGCGACAGCGTGGCGAGCCCCGCGATGAGGAACGTGCCTGCGAGGATCGGGGCGATCTTCTGGACTCCGCCGTACGCGGAGATCGCGCGGGATCCCCTCCGCGACACCAGGAACCCGGCGATCAGGAACAGCGCGGCGGTGGAAATTCCGTGATTGACCATGTACAGCGTCGACCCCGCCTGGCCCTGACTGGTCATCGCGAAGATCCCCAGAATGATGAACCCGAAGTGCGAGATGGAGGTGTACGCGATCAGTCGCATCACGTCGGTCTGCCCGATCGCGAGCATCGCGCCGTAGACGATGCCGATCACCGACAGCGTCACGACAAGCGGTGCGAAGTAGACCGAGGCATCGGGGAACAGTTGCAGGCAGTACCGCAGCATCCCGAATGTGCCGACCTTGTCGACCACCGCCATCATCAGCACCGCGGACACGGGAGTGGTCTGCACCGCCGCGTCGGGAAGCCAGCTGTGCAGCGGCCACAGCGGGGCCTTGACGGCGAACGCGAACATGAAACCGAGGAAGAGCGCGTTCAGGACGGCGGGGGTCGCGCCGAGCTCACCCGACGATGCGGCTTCGACGATGCGTCGGAAGTCGAACGTGCCGACGGTGCCCGACTCCCCCAGCCCGGCCTGCGCGGCGACCACATACAGCCCTATGACCGCGGCGAGCATGATCAGACCGCCGAACAGGTTGTAGATCAGAAACTTCACCGCGGCGCGGGAACGTTGGGCTCGTTCGCTGCCGCGACCACCGAACCCGCCGATGAGGAAGTACATCGGGATGAGCATCGCCTCGAAGAAGACGTAGAACAGCAGGATGTCGAGCGAGACGAAGGAGATGAGCACCATCGCCTCGACGAGCAGGATCAACGCTGTGTAGGTGTGGGCAGCGCGGGGCCGGGACGCGGGGGCGGCCTCAACGACGGCATGGCGGTCGTCGTGCCATCCCGCGACGAGGAGCAGCGGTACCAGCACCGCGGTCAGCAGCACGAGTACCAGCGCGATGCCGTCGACACCGAGCGTGTAGCCGGCGCCGAACGCGGGGATCCACGAGTGCGATTCGACGAACTGGAATTGCTCGCCACCGGGTTCGAACATCACCGCGAGCACCACCGCGACCGCGAGGGTCAGCACCCCGGCGACGACGGCGACACCCTTGGCGACGGTCCGCATCCGCGCAGGCAATGCCAGAACGACGACGGCACCGACGACCGGGAGCACCCACAGGATCGTCAACCACGGAAATTCGTTCATGCTCGGCTCACCCCCTCACAACCGCGCCAGCATCAGCGCTGCAACCACGACGGCCGCACCGGTGAACATGTACAGGGCATACGACCGGACGAAGCCGGTCTGAAGTCGCCGCAACCGACTCGACAGTGCCCCGACGGCAGCCGAGATTCCGGAGACTGTGCCGCCCACTCCGGTGTTCTCGACTGCGACAAGGGTGCGCACCATCCCTTGACCGGGTCGCATGAGCACGGCTTCGTCGAACGCGTCGCCGTAGAGATCGTTGCGCGCGGCGACGGTCAGCGCCGACACGTCGTCGGGCGCCGTGTCGGGAATCTCCCGTGTCGCGTACTCGCGGTAGGCGAACCCGACACCGACCAGGACCACCGCGAGGGTCATGAGGGTGATCAGCCACACCGGGAGACCACCCTCGTGATGGACGGATCCGACGACCGGTTCGAGCCAATGCTGCAGCGACCCCCCGAGAACGAGCAGGCCACCGGCGACGACGGAGCCCACCGCGAGCAGGATCATCGGCCACACCATGATGCCCGGGGATTCGTGGGGATCGGCGTCGTCCTTCCAGCGGCGTTCCCCGAAGAACGTCATGATCATCACGCGGCTCATGTAGAAAGCGGTCAGGCCGGCGCCGAGCAGTGTGGCGACACCGAGCACCACACCCTTGGCACCGGGCTCGGCGAACGCCACTTCGATGATCTTGTCCTTGGAGAAGAATCCGGCGAACGGCGGGATACCGATGATCGCGAGGTATCCGAGTCCGAACGTGATGAAGGTGAGGGGCATGAGTGTGCGCAGACCGCCGTAGCGTCGCATGTCGGTTTCGTCGTTCATCCCGTGCATCACCGACCCGGCTCCGAGGAAGAGCCCGGCCTTGAAGAATCCGTGGGTGAGCAGGTGCAGGATCGCGAAGGCGTAGCCCGCCGGACCGAGACCGGCCGCGAGCACCATGTATCCGATCTGGCTCATCGTCGACGCGGCGAGTGCTTTCTTGATGTCGTCCTTCGCGCAGCCGATGATCGCACCGAACAGGAGGGTCGCGGTGCCCACGATGACGACGGCGAGCTGCGCCACGGGCGCCGAGTCGAAGATCGCGTGGGCCCGGGTGATGAGGTAGACCCCCGCGGTGACCATCGTCGCGGCGTGGATGAGCGCCGACACCGGTGTGGGGCCTTCCATCGCGTCGCCGAGCCACGACTGCAGCGGCAGCTGCGCGGATTTCGCGCATGCGGCGAGCAGCAACGCCAAGCCCAGTGCGGTGATCGTGCCTTCGCTCGCGGCGGGAACTGCAGCGAACACCTCGTCGTACGACAGCGTGCCGAAAGTGGTGAACATGACCATGAGGGCGACGAGCAGACCGATGTCGCCCACTCGGTTGACGACGAACGCCTTCTTCGCGGCGGTCGCCGCGGTCGGTTTGTGCTGCCAGAACCCGATCAGCAGGTACGACGCCAATCCGACACCCTCCCAACCGAGATAGAGGCCGAGGAAGTTGTCCGCGAGCACGAGCATCAGCATCGCGGCGAGGAAGAGGTTCAGATAGGCGAAGAAGCGGCGACGGGCGGCGTCGTGCGCCATGTAGCCGATCGAGTAGAGGTGGATCAGCGACCCGACACCCGTGATCAGCAGGACGAAGCACATCGACAGCTGATCGAGTTGCAGCCCGAAGTCGACCTGCAGGCTCTCGACGGGTACCCACACGAACAGGGTCTCCTGCACCGTTCTTTCGGTGGTGGCGGCGCCGAGCATATCGGCGAAGGCGACGAGTCCGAGCACGAACGACGCGATCGCTGTGGCGCATCCGAGCAGATGCCCCCACTGGTCACTGCGGCGACCGGCCAGCAGCAGTACGACTGCGCCGACGAGCGGCAGAGCCGGAATCAGCCAGATGATCGTGGCGATCGACGAGCTCATGACGCACGTCCTCTCGTCGCTTCATGTGCAGTCACACTCACCGTCCTGACGGTCAGTACTTGAGGAGATTGGCATTGTCGACGGAAGCCGAACGGCGGCTCCGGAAGATCGTGACGATGATCGCGAGTCCCACCACCACTTCTGCGGCGGCGACGACCATCGTGAAGAACGCGAACACCTGGCCGTGCAGGTTGCCGTGCATCCGGGCGAACGTGACGAAGGCCAGGTTGGCGGCGTTGAGCATCAACTCGATGCTCATGAACACCACGATCGCGTTGCGGCGCAGCAATACTCCGGATGCACCGATCGTGAACAGCAGCGCCGACAGATACAGGTAGTTCTCCGGGTTCACCCCCGACCCCCCTTCTCCGTGCCCGTGTCTGCCGGGCCGGGGACTCCCAGATCCGAAGGCTCCCAGTTGCGGCCGATCCGTTGTAGTAGTGGGCCGACGGACTCGCCGGAGAAGGAACCGTCGGGCAACAGTGCCGGAACGTCGGCCGCGTTGTGCCGTGCATACACACCGGGCGAGGGCAACGGGGTCGCCCGCCCGCCCTCCCGGAACCTACGTTCGGCAAGTTCCCGTTGCGTTGCCCGAGGTCGGACACGTTCGCGGTGCGCAAGCACCATCGCGCCGACCGTTGCGGTGATCAGGAGCGCACCGGTGAGTTCGAAGGCCCACACGTAGTCGAGGAAGAGCAGTTCGGCGAGCGCTTCGACGTTGCCCACCGCATTCGCGTCGTCGAGACCGACGAACGCGGTGGTCGCGGCGTTACCGAGTCCGCCGATGAGCAGGATCCCGAATCCGAGCCCCACCACGATGGCGAGCACGCGCTGCGCGCGGAGAGTTTCCACGAGTGAGTCGGACGAGTCGATGCCGACCAACATGAGCACGAACAGGAAGAGCATCATGACGGCGCCGGTGTAGACGACCACCTGGACGACTCCGAGGAACAGTGCGCCCTGCGCGATGTAGAAGATGGCGAGCACGATCATGGTCATGGCGAGGAAGATCGCAGAGTAGACCGCTTTCGCTGCGCCGACGACACCGAGCGCCCCGATCACCGCGACTGCACCGAGAATCCAGAACTGCACCGCCTCACCGGTCGACGTCGCGTCGGCCGCGAGCAGAGCGGCGGTCACGACGCCTGCTCCTCGTCACCGTCGACTCCGCTTCGGGGACCGTCGGGCGGCGGCACGGTACCGCGGTAGTAGTCGTCGTCGGTAGCTCCCGGTGCCATCGGATGCGGTGGGGCCTGCATTCCGGGTTCGAGCGGCGCGAGCAGCCGGTCCTTCGTATAGATGAGGTCGGTGCGGTTGTCGTCGACCATCTCGTAGTCGTTGGTCATGGTCAGCGCACGGGTGGGACAGGCTTCGATGCACAGGCCGCACCCGATGCAGCGAAGATAGTTGATCTGGTAGTCCACGCCGTACCTTTCGCCCGGCGAATAGCGTTCGGTCTCGGTGTTGTCGGCGCCCTCGACGAAAATCGCGTCGGCGGGGCACGCCCACGCACACAACTCGCAGCCGATGCATTTTTCGAGTCCGTCGGCATAGCGGTTGAGTTGGTGCCGGCCGTGATAGCGCGGCGCGGTGGGTGTTTTCACTTCGGGGTAGAACTCGGTGTTCGGCTTCTTGAACATCGTGGACAGCGTCACGCCGAAACCAGCCAGCGGACCCAGCAGTTCAGACATCGATTTTTCGGGCATCGCTCGCCTCCTTGGATGTGGCTTGCGCGGATGGGACCGGTATCGGCGGAACCGGGAATCCTCCGGCCATCGGATCGAAGTCGGTCGCGGCCGATGGAGGCGGCGCGAGTCGATCTCGATCACGACGGCGGGAGCGGATCATCAGGTAGGCGAACACCGCTGCGGTGAGGACCACGCCCGCGACGACGAGGGTCGCCGATTGCGGAAGTACATCATCGCCGGCGAGTTGCCTCACGACGGCAACAACCATCACCCAGACCACGGCGATCGGGATGAGCAGTTTCCATCCCAACGCCATGAACTGGTCGTATCGGAGGCGGGGAAGCGTGCTGCGCAGCCACACGAAGACGAACAGCACACCCCACACCTTGAGGACGAACCACAGCACCGGCCACCATCCGGAATTCGCCCAGCTGCCCATGTTGAACGGCCACGGTGCGTGCCAGCCGCCCAGGAACATCGTGGTCGACAGTGCAGAGACGGTGATCATGTTCACGTACTCGGCGAGCATGAACATCGCGAAGCGCAGCGACGAGTACTCGGTGTGGAATCCGCCGACGAGTTCGCCTTCGGCTTCGGGCAGATCGAAGGGTGCACGATTGGTTTCACCGACCATCGACACCGAGTAGATCAGGAACGACGGGACGAGCAGAACCACGTACCACAGTCCGTCCTGAGCAGCGACGATGCCCGAGGTCGACATCGTGCCGGACAACAGGAACACTGCCGCGAAGGTCAGACCCATCGCGATCTCGTAGGAGATCACCTGCGCCGTCGAACGTAGGCCACCGAGGAGCGGGTAGGTGGACCCGGACGCCCAGCCGGCGAGGACGATGCCGTAGACCCCCACCGAGGTGACCGCGAGGATGTAGAGCACGGCCACGGGAAGATCGGTCAGCTGCAGTGGGGTGGATTCCCCGAACACCGACACCACGGGTCCGAACGGGATCACGGCGAAGGCCATGAAGGCGGGTGCGGTCGCGATCACGGGTGCAAGGAGGTAGATCGGCTTGTCGACTCCGGTGGGTGTGATGCCTTCCTTGAGACCGAGTTTGATGCCGTCGGCGACGGTTTGGAGCAAGCCTTTCGGACCGACCCGATCGGGTCCGACGCGCATCTGCATCCATGCCATGACCTTGCGTTCCGCGAGGATCAGCACAAGTGTGGTGAGAACGAGGAACGCGAAGATCACGATGGCCTTCGCGATCACGAGCCACCACGGATCGGTGCCGAACATCGACAGGTCGACGTCGCGCGCGCTGACGGCGGTGGGTGCTCCGACGGTGGGTGCTCCAAAGGTCATTGCCGTGCCTCCTCACCGACGGTCGTGGCGGAGCGGATCCGTACGAGGGCTCCCGCGTCGACGGCGAGGTGTTCGTGTACTTCCGACCCCGCCGAGTCGAGGGGAATCCACACGACGCGATCCGGGAGTGCGTCGATCACCAAGGGGAGGGTGATCTCGCCGCGCCCGGTCGATACCGTCAGCGGGTCGCCCTCACACATACCGATCTCGTGAGCGGTCACGGCGGACAGGCGCGCGACGGGTGCCCGTGCGGTCCCGGCGAGGTGCGGTTCTCCGTCCTGCATGCGTCCGGCATCGAGCAGCATGCGCCAGGTCGACAGAACAGCCTCACCCAGAACAGGTTTCGGAGTCTCGCCCGGCGGCGCCGCAGGATGCTCGAGGATGGTACTGCGCCGTTGCCCCAGCGCGACGAGTTCGGCTCGGGCCGCGGCGATATCGGGGAGACCGAGCCGGAGGCCCATGGTCTCCGCGAGCGCGTCGAGAATGCGAAGATCCGACAACGCCCCGGTGTCCGGTAACGCGGTGGGGAACGGCCGCTCGCGCCCCTCCCAATCGATGAATGTCCCCGATTTCTCGACCACGGGTGCGACCGGGAATACGACGTCGGCCCGGTCGCTGATCTCACTGCGGCGGATCTCGAGGCTCACCACGAACCCTGCGGCATCGATCGCGGCGCGAGCGGCGTGCGGATCGGGAAGGTCGGTGACGTCGACCCCGGCGACCACCAGCGCGGAGAGGTCCCCGGAGGCCGCAGCGGCGAGGATTCCCGTGGTGTCGCGACCGGGCGCCGCCGGCATCGGTCGCGCATCGGTCTCGGTGCCGCCCCACACGGATTCGAGCTCGCGTCGCGCCTCGGGATCAGCGACCGCCCGCCCCCCGGGGAGCAGCGTCGGGAATACACCCGCTTCGAGCGCCCCTCGGTCTCCTGCACGTCGCGGCACCCACGCGAGGCGCGCACCGGTCTCGTCGGCGAGACGCACGGCCGCGGTCAGGGCGCCCGGTGCTGTGGCGAGCCGCTCCCCCACCATGATGATCGTGCCGTCGCGTCGCAGTTGCGTACCGAGTTCAGGATGTGCGCCGGTGCGCAGGTCGTCGAGCACCCCGGTTTCGCCGCCGGGGACACAGTCGAGAAGGGTTCCTGACATCTTCTGCAGTCCTCGGCTCGCATGCGATGCCACAGAGAGCACCGTGGTGCCTCGTGTGCGGACGGCCTTACGCAGCCGCAGGAAGATCAGGGGCGATTCCTCTTCCGGTTCGAAGCCGGCGAGGAGCACGACCGGGGCCTTCTCCAGATCGGAATAGGTGACGGACATCCGATTACCGGCGATGCGGGCGCCGAGGAAACGGGTCTCCTCCGCGCTGTGCGCACGGACTCGGAAATCGATGTCGTTGGTGCCGAGAGCAGTTCGTGCGAACTTCGCGTAGGCGTAGGACTCTTCCCAGGTGAGTCGCCCGCCGGTAAGCACACCGGCGTTGCCTCGAGCGGCAGAAAGCCCCCTGGCCGCGACGGTGAGCGCCGCCGGCCACGACGCCGGGACCAGTGTTCCCGCGGAGTCGCGGATCATCGGTCCGGTGAGACGGTCGGGTTCTGTGGCATAGGTGAACGCCCATCTGCCCTTGTCGCAATTCCATTCCTCGTTGACCTCGGGGTCGTCGCCCGCGAGGCGGCGCAGCACGGACCCGCGGCGGTGGTCGGTGCGTTGCGCGCAACCCCCAGCGCAGTGTTCGCATACGCCAGGGGTCGAGACGAGATCGAACGGCCGGGCCCGGAATCGGTACGAACTGCCGGTGAGCGCTCCGACGGGGCACACCTGCACGGTGTTACCGGAGAAATACGACTCGAACGGTTCCTCGGTGTAGATGCCGACCTGCTGCAGAGCGCCACGGTCGAGCATATCGATGAAGCGGTCGCCGGCGATCTGGTCGGAGAAGCGAGTACAGCGGGCGCAGAGCACGCATCGTTCCCGGTCGAGGAGAACCTGCGACGAGATGGCGATCGGTTTCGGGTAGGTGCGTTTCACGTCGTCGAAGCGGGTCTGGGGTCGGCCGTTGGACATCGCCTGGTTCTGCAGCGGACATTCACCTCCCTTGTCGCACACAGGGCAATCGAGGGGGTGGTTGATCAGCAGAAGCTCCATCACGCCCTGCTGCGCCTTGTCGGCGACGGGCGACGTGGCCTGGGTACGCACGACCATCCCGTCGGTGACGACCGTGGTGCACGAGGCGAGCGGCTTGCGTTGCCCTTCGACGTCGACGAGGCACTGGCGGCATGCCCCGACCGGATCGAGGAGCGGGTGGTCGCAGAATCGGGGGATCTGGACGCCGATCAGTTCGGCAGCCCTGATCACCAGTGTTCCCTTGGGGACGGACAGTTCGGTGCCGTCGATGGTGACGGAGACGAGTTCGACGGGGGTCGTGTCGCCGGAACCGGTCTGCGCTGCGGCGGTCATGATTACTGTCCTCCGGTCTCGCGCACATCGGACAGGGCTGCCAGGCTCGGGTCGAACGGGCACCCCCCGTGTTCGAAATGCGCGACGTATTCGTCGCGGAAGTAGGCGAGCGACGACGTGATCGGGCTCGTGGCGCCGTCCCCGAGTGCACAGAAAGCTCGGCCGAGGATGTTGTCGGCAATGTCGAGGAGCTTCTCGAGGTCCGCCTCGGTTCCGCGTCCGTGCTCGAGTCGGTGCAGGATCTGTTCGAGCCAGAACGTGCCCTCGCGGCACGGGGTGCATTTGCCGCACGACTCGTGCGCGTAGAACTCCGTCCACCGCAGCACGGTGCGGACGACGCACGTGGTGTCGTCGAAGATCTGCAGTGCGCGGGTGCCGAGCATCGACCCGGCGGCCCCGACGTGCTCGTAATCGAGCGGAACATCGAGGTGTTCGTCGGTGAAGATCGGGGTGGAAGAGCCCCCGGGAGTCCAGAATTTGAGGCGGTGCCCCGGACGCACACCGCCCGCGAGGTCGAGCAGTTCGCGCAGGGTGATGCCGAGCGGGGCCTCGTACTGGCCGGGGTTGTTCACGTGACCCGACAGCGAGAACATGGCGAAGCCCGGGGACTTCTCGGTGCCCATCGAGCGATACCACTCGACGCCGTTGCGGATGATGGGCGGCACGTTCGCGATGGATTCGACGTTGTTCACCACGGTCGGGCACGCATACAGGCCGGCGACGGCGGGGAACGGCGGCCTCAGACGTGGCTGTCCGCGGCGGCCTTCGAGGGAATCGAGTAGGGCCGTCTCCTCCCCGCAGATATACGCACCGGCTCCCGCATGCACGACGAGTTCGAGGTCGAATCCGGATCCGAGGATGTCGTGGCCGAGATATCCCGCGTCGTAGGCTTCTGCGACGGCGGCCTGGAGTCGGCGCAGCACCGGCACTGCCTCACCGCGCAGGTAGATGAAGGCGTGCTGTGCGCGGATCGCGTACGCCGAGATGACGACCCCTTCGACGAGCGCGTGAGGGGTCGCGAGCATCAGGGGCATGTCCTTGCAGGTGCCCGGTTCCGATTCGTCGGCATTGACGACGAGGTAGTGCGGCTTTCCGTCGCCCTGGGGAATGAACGACCATTTGGTGCCGGTGGAGAATCCGGCCCCGCCTCGTCCACGCAGGCCGGATTGTTTGACGTCGTCGATGATCTCGTCGGGGTCCTTGCCTAGCGCGATCTGCAGTGCGTCGTATCCGCGGTGGCGGAGGTACGTCTCGAGAGTCCAGGACCGATCGTCGTCCCAGTATTCGGTGAGCACCGGTGTCAAGGTGGAGTCGAGCGGCTCGTCGTGCACCACGGGTTCGTCCGACACGGGAGGTGCCTGCATGTGCTTGTCGCGAGCGATGCGCAGACCGACGAGCGACGCCGGACCGGCGCTGCCCCCGGCCTCGAGCGCTCCGGGCCGGTTGTCCGGGAATCCCGCCAGAAGGCGGGCGGTGTCGCGGAAGGTGCGCAGCGGCGCGCCGCGCGTGGGTTCCGGTGGTGACCCGGCCCGCAGATCGTCGACGAGGGCCGCCGCGGAGTCGACGGTGCGGTTGTCGAACAGTTCCCAGTTGACCGTCATCACCGGCGCGTAGTCACACGCGGCATTGCACTCGATGTGTTCGATCGTGACTGCGCCGTCGGGTGTGGTGCCGCCGTTGTCCACTCCGAGTCGGTCGCAGAGCGTGGCGTAGATGTCGTCGCCGCCCATGGTCGCGCACAGCGCGTTGGTGCACACGCCGACGTGGTAGGTCCCCGTCGGGGAGCGGCGGTACATGGTATAGAACGTGGAGACGGCGGCGACCTCCGCGCCGGTCAACCCTAGGTGGCCGGCGCAGAATTCGATTCCGGCCGGGGTGATGTAGCTGTCCTCGGCCTGGACGAGATGCAGCAGCGGCAACAGCGCCGACCTGCTCTGCGGATACCGGGCGATGATCTGGGCGGCATCGGCGTCGAGGCGGGCGCGGACATCGTCGGGGTAGCTTCGGCGATCGCCGGGCCGCACGAGCCGGGTGTCTTCCTCCGGCCGCGGTCCGAGCGGAACGAACACCGGCTCGGCCGGCGCCGAACCGGGTACCACCGGCACGATGTGTTCAGTGCTGCTCATCTGTCCACTCCTCCCATCACCGGGTCGATGCTGGCGACCGCGGCGATCACGTCGGAGATCATGCCGCCCTCGCACATCGCAGCGACTGCCTGCAGATTCGTGAACGACGGGTCGCGGTAGTGCACGCGATAGGGGCGGGTACCTCCGTCGCTGACCATGTGCACTCCGAGTTCGCCACGGGGCGACTCGACCGCGACGTACACCTGGCCGGCGGGCACCCGGATGCCTTCGGTGACGAGTTTGAAATGATGGATGAGATCTTCCATCGAGGTGCCCATGATGGTGCGGATGTGCTCGAGCGAGTTACCGAGACCGTCGGAGCCGAGCGCCAGTTGCGCCGGCCACGCGATCTTCCGGTCCTGCACCATCACCGGGCCGGGTTGCAGGCGGTCGAGGCATTGTTCGACGATTTTCAGCGACTCCCACATCTCGTTCACCCGGATCAGGTAGCGGCCGTAGCAGTCGTTTCCGGTGTGGGTGACGACGTCGAATTCGTAGTTCTCGTATCCGCAGTACGGTTGTGCCCGGCGCAGATCGTGCGGCAGCCCGGTGGCGCGCAGAATCGGGCCGGTGACGCCGAGCGCCATGCACCCGGTGAGGTCGAGGTATCCGATCCCCTCGGTCCGCGCCTTCCAGATCGGGTTGTCGTTGAGCAGCAGCTCCATGTCGCGCAGGCGGCTGGGCATGAGCTTCAGCAGGTCGCGGATCTTGGGCACGGCTTCGGGTGGGAGATCCTGCACGAGGCCGCCTGGCCTGATGTAGGCGTGGTTCATGCGTAGACCCGTGATGATCTCGAACACCTCGAGCACGAGTTCGCGTTCGCGGAACCCGAAGAGCATCGGTGTGGTGGCACCGAGTTCCATGCCGCCGGTTGCGAGAGCCACCAGGTGAGACGAGATGCGGTTGAGTTCCATGAGCATCACGCGGATGATCGACGCGCGTTCGGGGATCAGGTCGGTGATGCCGAGGAGCTTCTCGACGCCCAGGCAGTACGCGGTCTCGTTGAAGAACGGCGCCAGGTAGTCCATTCGGGTCACGAACGTGACGCCCTGCGTCCAGTTGCGGTATTCGAGATTCTTCTCGATCCCGGTGTGCAGGTAGCCGATTCCGCACCGGGCTTCGGTCACCATCTCGCCGTCGATCTCGAGTATCAGGCGCAGCACGCCGTGGGTGGAGGGGTGCTGCGGGCCCATGTTGACCACGATGTGGTCTTCGCCGGCGGCCCGTGTTGCAGCGCTGATCTCGTCCCAGTCCTGGCCCACCGCGTCGTAGACGGTCGGGCCTGTATCCGACTCCATCGCAGCGTCGTTCGTCAATTGTAGGCCCTCCGCTCGTCCGGTGGCGGGATCTGTGCGCCCTTGTACTCGACGGGGATTCCGCCGAGCGGGTAGTCCTTGCGTTGCGGGTGGCCGTTCCAGTCGTCGGGCATCTGGATCCTGGTCAGGGCCGGATGCTCGTCGAAGACGAGGCCGAAGAAGTCGTAGGTCTCGCGTTCGTGCCAGTCCGTTGTGGGGTAGACCGCGTGGAGCGACGGAAGGTGAGGATCGGCGTCGGGTGCGGTGACCTCGATGAGAATGCGCCGGTTGTGGGTGATCGACATCAGCGGATACACCGCATGCAGTTCGCGGCCGGTGTCCTCCGGGTAGTGCACGCCACTGACGCCGAGGCACAGTTCGAATCGCAGTGCGGGATGGTCGCGCAGCGTGCAGGCGACCGAGCGAAGATGCTCGCGGCGTACGTGCACCGACATCTCTCCCCGAAACACGACGATCTTCTCCACGGCGGCCTCGAATCCGCCGGGCCCGGCGTCGTTCACGGCATCCTCGAGGGTATCCGCGAGGTCATCGAGGTAACCACCGAACGGTCGCGGACTGCTGTCGGGCAGGGCAATCCGGCGCACGAGCCGGCCATAGCCGCTGGTGTCCCCGGTGCCGCGGATGCCGAACATTCCGCGGCGCTGGGCGATGGCTTCCGCGGGGACCGAATCAGGTGTGGGGTCGTCGGTCATCGGCGCGGCACCTTCAGCTCGATGAGCGGGCGCTGCGCGAGGGCGGCCTGCTCGGCGGCGCGCACCGCTTCCTCACGGTTGACCCCGAGCGGCATGTGCTGGATCTTGTCGTGCAGCGCGAGGATCGCATTGATCAGCATCTCGGGGCGTGGTGGGCATCCCGGCAGGTAGATGTCGACGGGTACCACGTGGTCGACGCCCTGCACGATCGCGTAGTTGTTGAACATCCCCCCGGACGATGCGCACACCCCCATCGACAGGACCCATTTCGGTTCGACCATCTGGTCGTACACCTGGCGGAGGGCCGGTGCCATCTTCTGGCTGACACGCCCGGCGACGATCATCACGTCGGCCTGACGCGGCGACGCTCGGAACGCTTCCATTCCGAATCGAGCAATGTCGAAGCGTCCACCCGCGGTCGACATCATCTCGATCGCGCAGCACGCGAGACCGAACGAGGCGGGCCAGAGCGACCCTTTACGTGCGAACCCGGCGAGCACTTCGACCGTGCTGAGCAGAAATCCGCTCGGGACCTTCTCTTCGAGACCCATATCCGACTCTTACCACCTTCGACAAGATTGTGGATCTTATTCGGGCGCAATCGATTTACGGAGCATTGAGTGTTGGGTTCATCCGGTCAATCCCATGTCAGGCCGCCCCGTCTCCACTCGTAGGCGTAGGCGACGAACACGTTGAACATGAACAGGCCCATGGCGACCAGACCGAACACCCCGAGTGCATCGAAATGGACCGCCCACGGGTACAGGAAGACGATTTCGATGTCGAAGATGATGAACAGCATGGCCGTCAGGTAGTACTTGACCGGAAATCTGCCGCCGCCGGTAGGCTGCGGCGTCGGGTCGATGCCGCATTCGTAGGCGTCGAGTTTCGCCCGGTTGTAGCGACTCGGACCGGCGATGCTCGCCACGACCACAGAGAAGAGGGCGAACGCGAGCGCGACTGCGCCGAGCACCAGAATCGGCACGTAGACGTTCATCGGCACCTCCGGTTCCGAACGGCGATCCCCGGTCGTGCGGCTGACGGACACCCGATGTCCTGTGAGCCACGGCACACACACTAGTGCTGATGACGCCGGACTTGTCCAGGATTCGACACGCATTCTTCGGAGCGGCGTGTCCGCCTGTTCGGCCTCCTCGCGAGGAGTAGGGTTCGCGCCTTCACCGGGCGGCTCGAATCAGTGTCCGGGTGCCTGATCGGTGTCGGGAAGTAGGAGCCTGACGACCTCGCGACCGAGTTTCATCGGGTCGATCGGGTGCGACACGACGGCCTCGGCCCGCGACCATGATGCGAGCCAGGTGTCGTCGGGGCGGCCGATGATGACGACGACCGGTGGGCACGGGTCGATTTCGTCCTTGAGCTGCTTCGCAATTCCCAGCCCTCCGGCCGGCGCGGTCTCTCCGTCCAGGATCACCAGATCGATCTCCCCGGCGTCGAGGTGCTCGAGGACGACTGGTGCGGTGGCCACCTCGACGTACTCGATCGTCGGAAGGTCGGGGTGCAGCGTCGTTCCCAGTGCGGCCTGCACTCGGTCGCGCACGGTGGCGTCGTCGCTGTACACGAGGACCTTCAGAGTTGCGGGACGGCTCGCGGCATCACTCACGCGCCCGATGCTAGATCCTCGCGGAGGCCACTGGACCGTTCGGTCGCGCTTGCACGGCGTGTCGCACGGAACCGGGCGCTCCGCTCAGTTGTACGCCGACCAGAATTCGAGCATGGGTTCTCGCGCGAGTTCGACACCACTCTCGGTGATGAGCAGGGCCCTGTCATCGAACCGGTAGGTGACTCCGTCGTTGGTGACCTGGAACCCGTCCGCCGTCGCGATCGGATCGTCGATCTCGATCTCGGATCCGTCGTCGACGCGGATGCCCTTGTAGTAGAGGCGGTCGACACCGGTCCGGCACACCACGATGTGTGAGTCCTCGGTGCGCGCGATACCGACGGCCTCGTTGTCCGCGTTGCATCGCGGACCTGCGCCGCCGACGAATCCCCGCGTGTCCGCGTTCGCTACGGTGACGACGCTCCGAGGCGGTGTCGCGCTGGTTCGCGTGGTCGTGGGCTTGGTGGGCTTGGTGGTCGCCGGAGTCGTCGTGGGCGCGGGCGTGGTCGTGACCTCCTCGGTGACCGTCATGGTGGTCACCGTGGTGATACCGGTCGATGCACCGGCGAGTACCCGAGGGTCGACCGAATCGTCCCTCGTGCTGTTCCACGCGACGACGACACCGACGGCGACGAGTGCGGTCACCGCCCCCGCAATGACGCCCAGGCGGGTACCCCTCGATGTGCTGCGGGTCGGGGACGCCGGAACGTTCGGGCCCGTCGCAGGGTTCGGAGACCCAACATGATTCCGGGCCGCAACGCGATTCTGGTCGGGGCGCAACATCTGCCGCGCAGCGATCAACGCGCCCTGCGCCACGACGGTCTTGGGATCGTCGAGGGTCGCGACCCGCGCCACCCGCGACAATTGCTGGTGCACGAGTGGAATCCGCGACGATCCACCGGTCAGATAGAGGGAGTGCAGGGACCCGGGCGTCACACCCGCATCGGCGAGCGCGCCGCGGACCAGGTCTACCGCCGATTCGACCTGCGGGGTGATCAGCGAGTCGAATTCCGGTCGGGTCATCGACAAGGTCGTCCGGGATGCCGCTCCCGCGACTACGACCGTCGCCGACGGAGTCTCCGACAACACTTCCTTGGCGGCACGAGCAGTGTCGTCGAGCACCCCGACGGCTTCGATGCTTCCAGGTGCCCCGTCGGCAAATTCGGCGCGCAGGGCGGGGTCGCGGTCTGCCACGTGGTCGAGTGCCCAGCGCCGGACGAGTGCGTCGAAGTTCTTTCCTCCGAGCGCGTTGTCGCCACGTGCCGCTACGACGTCGAACGCTCCGGAGTCCGCGACCCGTAGTACCGCGACGTCGGCGGTCCCGCCGCCGAAGTCGAACACCGCAAGAGCAGTGCCGGACAGCAGCGGAGCCGTGCGGGAATAGTAGTACGCCGCCGCCCGAGGTTCCGACACGGTGGTGATCGCAGACGGGTCGATTCCCGCGCGCGAGGCCGCGTCCACCAGTACCGCGACGGTGGCGTGCGACCACGCCTCGGGGTGGGTGAGCACGACGCGTTCGGGTGGCACGTCGTTGTGCAGCGCCATCGACCGGCGGACGACACCGCGCAGCACCGCCGCGATCATCTGCGACGGCGTCATATCTATGCCGCCGGTCCGGATGAACGGCTGGGAGATCAGACGTTTGGGCGCCGAAACGAATCTGTCCGGGTGATGGTCCGCCGCGTTCCGGGCGGCGTCGCCGGTGAGAATCTCCCCGTCTGCGCGTACGAACACCGCTGAAGGCATCAGGTTCGACCGATGGGTGAGCGACACCGGATGGATCGAACCATCGCCTGCCCGGGTGTGTGCGGCTGCTGTGTTCGACGTCCCGAAATCGATCGCGAGCCACCATCGGTCATCACTCATGAATCAGGAGACTAGTACTCCGACCGTAAGTTGATCTTGTCGGCGTGTGCACGCAGACGGTCCCGAATCCCGCACGACACTTTCCTCGCGTTGCCCGGGTTGCCGTGGGTCGTGAGGCAACGGAAACCCGTACGACGGGGGGAAACTTCCGCAGTGGCGGCGTGGTCAGACGGGGACCCGCACCGGTACCGCGCTCGCCGTCGTCGATTCGTTGCCCAGTTCGCCGTTTCCGTTCTCGCCCCAGCAGAACACCTGGTCGTCCACGGTGGTCGCGCAGGTATGAACGGCGCCGGTCGTGATGGTCGTCGCCGCCGACGGCAGTGTCACCCGCGCCGGCGCTGTCGAGATGGCGCCGGGGGCGCTCGTGTTCTGCCCCCAGTCCGCCGTACCCCAGCAGGAGACGGCGCCGTCCTCGGTCAGCGCGCAGGTGTGCCGCAGCGAGGCGGACAGGGCGACGGCCCGACCCGGCAGCGAGGTCTGCACGGGTTCGGAGTGCGAGTCGTTCGTGCCGTCCCCGATCTGGCCCCAGCCGTTCTCACCCCAGCAGTATGTCCGGGCATCTTCGAGGGCGGCGCAGGTGTGTCCGCGCCCCGCCGCGACGAACGCGGCGGGGCCGGGGAGTTCCACCTGCAGCGGGTCGGCGATCGCGACGTCCGAGTCGTTGGTGTACCCGCGGCCTAGTTGACCGGACGTATTCGCGCCCCAGCAGAAGACATCGCCGACGACGGTGGACGCGCACGTGTGATTGCCACCCGCTGTCAGCGACGTCAGGGTGGGGAGGTCGATGCGGTAGGGCGAGGCGATCAGGTCGGCCCCTTCCTCACCGATCTGGCCGTTGGTGTTGCGGCCCCAGCAGTAGCCTTCGCCGCTCTCGGTCAGGGCGCACGTGTGGTCCTCACCTGCGCTCAGCGCCGAGACAGAGGCGGGCATCTCGAGCCGCACGGGTTCTGTGCTCGGGTCGGTGGTGCCGGTGCCGAGCTGACCGAAAGTGTTGTAGCCCCAGCAGTGGGTCTCGCCGTTGTCGAGGGCGGCGCAGGTGTGCTCACGACCCGTCCCGAGCGCGGACGCGGGTGCGGGGAGCTCGACCGAGACGGGTGAGTATCGAGAATCGGCGGTTCCGTCGCCGAGTTGACCGGAAGCGTTGAGCCCCCAGCAGCTGACATCACCGAGCGAATCTGCGCAGGTGAACCACCCGCCGGCGGAGACCGTGAACACGTCGTTCTCCGTCGGCGACGGTGCGGGCCCTCCGCTCGCCGCGGTGCCCTCACCGGCGCCGGGATCAGGCCAGTACACCGCGACACCGATGGCGGCAGCGATCACCGCCACCACCGCACCCAGAACCGTGAGAACTCGGCCGGATGCGCGGACACGGTTGGGTGCATCCGGCGGCCGAGGTGCGTGCACCGGCACCGTGGGTGCTGCCGCAGGGCGGCCGGAGCGGCCGGTGGCGACGAGTGCACCGCGGACGACGACGGTCTTCGGGTCGTCGAGGGTCGCGACGGGGCCGATCTGCCCGAGCGCACTGTGCACCAGCGGGATCCGTGAGGATCCGCCCGTGAGATAAATCGCCTGCAGCCGATCGTGTGGAACGCCACCCTGGGTCAGTGCAGTGCGGACGAGCGCTGCCGCGTGCTCGATCTGCGGAGCGATGAGGTCTTCGAACTCGTCGCGTGTCAGGAGCAGGTTCTCACGCCACGGTCCTCCGGCGGCCGATACTGTCGCGGACGGCGCATCGGACAGCACTTCCTTGGCGCGACGTGCGGATTCCTCGAGTGCGCGCCGCGCCTGCAACTGATCAGGGGCGGATCCGCGCAGGTAATCGGCGAGTTCGGGGTTGAGATCGGCAAGCTGGGATTCTGCCCAGCCGCGGACGAGTGCGTCGAAGTTCTTACCGCCGAGGCCGTTGTCGCCGACGGCGGTGACCACCTCGAATTCGTCGTCGGGAGTACTGCGCAGGATCGCCACGTCGACGGTGCCGCCGCCGAAGTCGAACACTGCGATCGCCGATCCGGCGGGGATCGGGGTGCTGCGGGTGTAGAAGTACGCGGCGGCACGGGGCTCGGACACCGTCACGACGGTGGACGGATCTATACCGACCTGCACCGCCGCGTCGGTCAGGACGGAGATCAGGTCCGCCGACCACGCTTCGGGGTGGGTGAGCACGACGTGGGACGGCGGGACGCTGTTGTTGTGACGCAATGCGCGGTGGTAGACGTTGCCGATCACGGCTGCGAACAGCGCTGCACGCGGTACGGGTGTGCCGTGGACCGACACTGCGGGCATACCCACGAGCCGTTTCGGTGACGGAACGAAGGCACCCGGGTCCGAATCGGCAGCATTGACCGCAGCATCGCCGACGAGGATATCGTCGAGCGACCGAACCGGGACCGACCGGACGAACACCGACGACGACATGAGATTGCCGTGATGCGTCAACGAGAGCGTGTGGATGCCCGTGCGCGGATCGGTCACGGCCGCAGCGGTGTTCGACGTGCCGAAATCGATTGCCAGCGACCGGTCCCCCATGCTCATGACTCAAGAGAGTAAGCGAGGGCACGCAAGTACACCGATCCAGCAGAGATCCGACGTGGATCACCCACCGGGTGTTGCTGTGTCGCGGTGGCTTTCCTGAGCGACCGCTGTTCTCCTAGGCGACGGAGTGCTTGCCGCCGCCCCGAACGCCGGCTACTCCCCGAGGATGCGGTCGGCGCATGCTCCGGACACGTTCGCCGGCGGTGTGTAGCCGACCGGCTGCGGGCCCCGGCGTGATCATCAGGTGCGCAACGATGACGCACACGCCTGTGAGCGCTCCGTAGAGCACACCCGACACGACAGAACCGGTGACCATCACCACTGTGGTTCCGACAATGAGTGCTGCTGACAGAACGAGAATTGCCAACGCCCTGCCCTGTGACGACCGGTCCCCCGACTCGGCGCGATGTTCGCCCATGATTCCCTCCCGTTCCCTCCCCGGAGCGGACTCGACCGCGCTTCGTCGAAGATCGAAGTCATCGAGATGCACGATCGCGGTATCCGAATGGACCGAAAGTTCCGCTCTTCTCCCACCACGCCCGGGCCGGCAGCGTAGCGGATAACGAAACACTACCAAATGTGATGAATATCTCGCAACTGGCCTGTGGCGTGTCACCAAGCTGTTGCATCTCGAGGCCCGCCGGCCTTATTCAGCGCCCTCCTCGGCCTCGCCCCCGGGAACAGTGTTCCCGACCGCACTGTCCCCCGACCAGGTCGCCCACAGCCGCGCATACTGCCCTCCCGCAGCAACCAACTCCTCATGGGTCCCCGACTCGCAGACCAGACCGTGCTCGAGCACGACGATCCTGTCCGCGGTTGCCGCTTGGGTGAGACGGTGCGCCACCACCAGCGAGGTCCGGCCGTCCACGGTGGCGGCCGCCGCATTCTCGAGATCCCTGGCGCCGGCACTTCCGGCCTCCGCGGTCGCCTCGTCGAGAACCACGACCGCGGGATCGGCGAGCAGCACGCGGGCGAGCGCGAGTTGCTGCGCCTGCGCGGCGGTGAGCCGATGACCTCCCTCGCCCACCACGGTGTCGACGGCGGCAGGCAACGCGCGGACCCAGCCGATCGCGCCCACCGACGTGAGTGCGGCCTCGAACGCCTGGTCGTCGGCCTGCGGGGCGGCGAGCTGCAGATCCTCGCGGAGTGGGCCCGCGAAGGTGTGTACCTCCTGGGTGACGATCGCGATGTGGTCGCGGATCGTGCCCGTCACTTCGACCAGCGGAACCCCGCCCAGTACCACCTCGCCGGAATCGGGGGTGATGCTGCCTGCCGCGATCGACGCGAGGGTGCTCTTACCCGACCCGGTCGGACCGACGAGCGCGATCCGCTCACCGGGGGCGATGGTCAGGTCGATGCCATGCAGTACCTCATGCCCGTCGTAACCGTGGCGGATACCGCTCAGCCGCAGACCGGAATCGGTGGGCGGGCGTGGGTCGACCGGCGGTGCAGTATCGGGGAGCGAGACGACGCCGACGAGCCTGGCCAAGCTCGCTCCGGCCGATTGCACCTCGTCGAAGGTGAACAAGATCGCGGCAATGGGATTGAACAACTGGTGAAACAGGAGTGCCGCCGCGGTGACCTGGCCGACTGTGACCGACCCGTCGTCGACCAGGATGAATCCTGCGGTGAGGATGCAGGCCAGACTCACGTACTCGGCGCGGTTCCCGCGACTCGCGAACCGCGCGAAGATCCCGAACACGTCGATGCCCAGCACCCGGGCGCGATCGGACGCCTGGTCCACGAGATCTCGGTGCACGGCTTCGGTTCCGTACGCGCGCACGGTGCGCTGCCCCTGGATGCTGCTGATCAAGGCCTGGGATCGCGCCCCCATCGCGACACGCTGCGCGGCGTATCGAGGCGCCGACCGCGGCAGGTACCACCGCAGCGCCAGGGTGTACATGGGGACGGCGATCATGCCGGCCAGCCCCAGGCGCCAGTCGATTCCGACCATCGTGGTCAGGCTCACCACAACGAGGAACAGCGCGGAGATCACCGGTGGGACAGCGTCGGAGACAGCCTTGTCGATCACGGCGACGTCGTCGCCGACGCGGGCGAGGACGTCGCCCTTGCCTGCCTGCTCGACCGTGCGCATCGGCAAACGCAGGGTACGCACGACTACTACTTCGCGGAGCCGGGCGAGCACCGTGGACCCCAGCACCGCGACGAAGTACCGGGAAAGACCGGTGAACACACCCGCGGCAACCGCCGCGACAGCAATGATCGCGACGATCCCACCGAGGGAGGCGATCGGAGCCGACTCACGCACGCGGTCGACGAGGACTCCGAACATGTAGACGGGGAGCACGGTCGCCGCCGCTCCCAGCGCTGCCGTGACGATTCCCGCTGCCGCGATGGCCGACTTCGTCCGGACCGCCCGCCCGAGCCACGCCCACGATTCGCGGGCTGTGGCGACGGGCAGTAGTGGACGTTCGGCATCCGGAATCATCTGCGTCATCGAACGACCGCCTCCTGGTACACCACGTCGATCTCTGCGAGCCGATGGTGGGTCGCGGCTGCGACCACGCGACCTTGATCGATTACCACGACACGGTCGGCGGCGGCGAGAAGCGCAGGACTCGAGGTGAGGACGATCGTGGTGCGCGGATCGGTTCCGTGCCGGAGCGCGACGAGCCCCTCTGCGATGTTCAGCTCGGTGACCGAGTCGACCGCGGTCGTCGGATCGTGCAGGACGAGCACCGGCGGATCCGCCACGAGCGCCCGCGCCAACGCGATGCGTTGCCGCTGGCCGCCGGAAAGTGTGGTGCCGTCGTCTCCGACGGGATGGTCGAGACCGGACGGGTGCAGATCCACGACTTCGCGGGCGGCGGACGCGTCGAGTGCGCGCTCGAGGTCGATCGATGCGGCGGAGCCACGCCCCGCAGTGATGTTGGAGTGCAGTGTGCCCGAGAACAGGAAGGTGTCGTGTGGTTCGGCGAGGACCAGTGTGCGGGCCAGCTCGATCGGAAGGTCGCGGGCGGGCACCGATCCGACGCTGAACGACCCGGTGTAGTCGTCCGCGGGGACCTGCGACGACAACAGCGCGAACACTGCATCGGCGTCTTCAGGTCGGTACGCGACGATTCCGACGAACTCTCCGCGGGCGACGGTGAGGTCGAGCCCGTCGAGCGTCCGATACGTGAGGTCGGCCATCTCGAGGACCGGCCCTTGCGCGCGGTGGCTCACGTCGTCGCTTCCGGGGTGCAGTAGCGGTGCGCTGTCGAGGACCCGCGCAACGCGGTCGGCCGATCCCCGCGATGCCGCAACGACGGCGGGAACCTGGGCGAGCGTGGTCAGTGGCTCGATGAGGAATTGAGCCAGACCCACCACCGTGATGACCTCGGCGAGGCCGATCCGGCCACTGAGCGCCAGCCAACCCGCCCCGGCGGCGACTGCCACCGCAAGTAACGCGCTCGCGCTGGTCGAGACACCCGCGAACACCGATCGGACCTTCGCCGCGCCGAGCGTGGCAGTCAGTGCGTCGGCACTGACGGCGCGGAAGCGTTGCCCGGCTTCGGCTTCTCCCCCGAATCCACGCAGCGGCCGCAGCCCGGTGACGAGGTCTGTCGCGACGGCCGAAGCGGTCCCGATGCGGGCCTGCTGCTCGGCGGTGCGGTGTGCGATGACGGGTGCGGCGAAGTGCAGTGCTGCGAGCAGTGCGACCGTTCCGACGAGAACGCCGAGGCCGAGCGGAACATCGATGACGAACAGGATCACCGCCGTCGCGATCACCGCGACCACGCTCGCGACGGCCCGCGCGACGAGGTCGAGGATCCAGGTGGTGCGATCGGCGTCCGAGGTGGCGACGGAGAGCAGTTCCCCCGCGCGCATGTCGGTACGGACGCCGCGTGGACGCAGGAGTGTGTCGGTGACCTCGACGCGGAGCCGGTGTCCTTCCCCTTCCATCGCTGCGACGACGAGGCGTGCGCCGAAACGCCAGGAATAGGTTAGGGCCGTGAACAACAGCGCAAGGGCGACAAGCCAGGCAGCCATCGCAGTCCGATCACCCGGCGCGATGGCGTTCGCGACGATCGCGCCGATCGCGACCGGGACGAGCGCCTCGAACAACTGGTGCAGACCGCACAGCACGACTGCGACGGTCATGCTTCCGCGGTGTCGCCGCAGCGTCCGCCACATCAGCGCGTTTCCGCGCGACGCCTGGTTCTGCGTGTCCACCGCACCTCCCGTTTCCGCCGCGTTCACCCTAGGCGACGACACCGCCGAGGACTCTTCCACCGTCTGAAGTTTCAGAACTTTTGAAACCATAGGCTAGGTAAGGCTAGGCTGACCCGACAGTTCGGTGGGGACATCCCCTCGCCCCGCCTCGTCGAAAGGCATCCATGCACCACAGACTCGGCCGTGCCCTCCGCCGGCCCCAGCTCATCGCGATGGTCGCGGCCGGCGCTCTCCTGCTCGGGGCATGTTCGAGCAACGACAGTGGATCCGACACCGCGTCCGGCGACTTCGAACCGGTGACCATCGAGCATGCCCTCGGCACCGCCGAGATCACCGAGCAGCCCGAACGCATCGTCACTCTCGGCATGGGATCCGCGGAAACCGTGATCGCCCTCGGCTCCGTCCCGGTCGGCATCGAGGAGTACCCGTGGGGCAGCGACGAGACCGGCTACCTGCCGTGGATCCATGAAGAGCTCACCGAGCGCGGCGAGGAACTGCCGACCCAGTTCACCGGCGGAGCCGAGGTCGACATCGAGGCGATCGCCGCGCTGGAACCCGATCTGATCCTCGCGCCGTGGTCCGGTGTCACCCAGGAGCAGTACGACCTGCTGGACGGCATCGCACCGACCGTTGCGTACCCGGAACTGCCGTGGACGATCACGTGGCAGGACCAGATCGAGACGATCGGCACCGCGATGGGCAAGCACGACGAGGCCCTCGACCTCATCACCGAGATCGACGACACGTTCACGAAGGCAGCCGCCGAGCATCCTGACTACCAGGACGTGAGCTTCTCGTACATCTACAACACCGGCCCCGCCACACTCGGCGTGTTCCTCGCGAACGAGCAGCGTGTCGCGATGGTCCGCGGACTCGGGCTCACCGTCGACCCGGTCGTCGACACGCTCGAGGAGACCGAGGGCACCGACTCGTCGGTCATCGGTCTCGAGAACGCGAACCTGCTCGCCGACTCGGACCTGATCTTCACGTTCTACAGCGACCCGGCGAACCGCACCGAGATCGAGGCACAGCCGGTCTACCAGCAGATCCCGGCGATCTCGCGGGGTTCGATCGTGGCGCCCGAAGAACAGCCCTTCGTCACCGGGTCGTCGATCATCAACCCGCTCACCGTGCCGTGGGCTCTCGACCGCTATGTCCCGATGATCGACGAAGCGATCTCGAAGCTCGACCGGTAACAGACGGATACATGAGAGAAGGGTGAAGGCGGATACCTACCGCCTTCACCCTTTCTCGTTGTCACGTTCGGCTTTGTACCGCTTCCATTCGGCACTCAATTTCCGGTTGTCGAGCAGCCACCCCATGTAGTCGCGCATGTTCTCGACCCGGACGTGCGCCGCCGACTTCGGGGCCACCCGCGCGAGCGCCTCCTCCGCGAGGAACCGTTGGCTGCGCAGATACTCCTCCTCGATGTCGAGGAAGCCGCCCCACACGTCGTCGGCCATCACGAAATAGTGGGCCCGCTCCCCCGCACGCCGGACCCGCTGCACGAAACCGCGGGCGACGAGGCGGCGGGTGTAGGTCGATACCGAACCGCGGCTCGCCCCCAGTACACGAGCGAGTTCGTCAGCGCTCACTCCTCCTGATTCGTCGACGAGCAGATAACCCGCGATGCGCCCTTCGATCCTCGATGCGCCACCTGTCTGCCAGTAGTCGGCAAATCGTTCGACGAACCACGACCGGACGTCGTCTGCGTCCTCCACCCCGCGGGAACTGCTCATGGCAGACATTGTCGCAATCCGCCTATCGTCCGCTGCGCGGGTGGTGCGTCCGTGGACCTCGACACGGTTGCGCGATAACGTGCGCGCATGGCCGGCAACGCGAGCATCCGAATCGTGCGTCTGCGAGCACTGATCGACCACCCTCGCACCGGCGACGGTGAACGCGCCGCAGCGCAACGCATGCTCGATCGGATCCTGAGCTCGTCGCGTCTCCCACATGCCTCCGGCGACCGGACCTACGGTGCGAGGCACCACCGTGTCGGCCGGCACTCGAATCTGCCACGCATCGCGGAGATGATCCGTGAGGACATCGCACTCGCCCGCGTGGCCTTCGCCCCGGCGACGCACCGAGGACAACCCGCCGTGTCCGATCCGATCGCCGATGCCCCTGCCGGAATCTCCTACACCGTCTCGACGCCCCATGATTCCGAAGTCGTCATCGCCCTCGAGAACGTCCCCCAAGAATGGGGATGGGTGTCGGAATACGGAATCGAGACCACGAGTGCGGCGCTTCGAGCACTCGTCGACGCGCTCGCCGACCTCATGAACGGATACAACCGCGATGGCCTGGATATCGGCACACGGTTCTTCGGCCGGATTCGCGTGCGCGGTGAAACCCTGGCGTGGTGAGTTCGAGGCCAGCATCCATCACGACAATCAGCGGACGGTCACGATACCGTCATCGAAGGTGATCGAACCGTTCTCGAAGGTACTCACCTTCACCCCATCGATATCGATCTCATCGCTGGTCGGGTAACCCAACGAACCTTGACTGCCACCGAGCACATTCCACTTGTTGCGTATCTCACCCCACACGATATACGGAGGTTGTCCAGCCTTCTGAATGATGACACCGCCGACGAACCACTGGTACTTGCCGTCAGGATTGGTCTTCTCGGGACCCAACGGCTGTCCGAGGTCCGCCTTCTGAGGCACGGTCGCTTGGGAGTACTTCTCCAGAAGACTCCCCGACACGGTGTACTCGACTCCGTCGGCGCCCAGCATCGTTGTGGAATTGGTGGCCGACGCGGACGACTCATTCGAGTCGAACGGCGAGAACTGACTTGCCACGAGAACAGTCGCGACCAACACGACGAGAACTCCCATGGCCGCCAACAACTTCCAGCTCCGGGCGAACCGACCACGTCGCTGGTCGACCACTCCGGCGACCGGCGGTGCCGCGGATACGATCGCGGGCTGACTTACGGGCTCCGGCACGCTCGCAGGCGCGGGCTCCTGAGAATACGTGGGTGCGAGTAGCTTGGTGGGCTCGAGCCGTCTGCGGGATGTTGCAATGGCCGCAGCTGCTGCGTCAGCGAACGCGACACAATCCGGGTAACGATCTTCGCGGTTCTTGGCCATCGCCTGCGCGACTACCCGATCGAGTTCGACGGGTACATCCGCCGCAATCCAGCTCGGTGCCGGTATCCGCCCACCCAGATGCGCGTGCATCAACTGGGGCAGGGAATCACCCGGATACGGGGGCTCACCGGTCAACAGGTGGAAGAGGCTGCACCCCAGCGAATAGACGTCCGCACGACCATCGAGCGTGGTTCCCTCGAATTGCTCGGGTGACGCGTACTGCAAACTCGCGACCAGGGTTCCCGATTTGGTGCGGTATGCCGTCTCGGCGAGAGCCTTGGCAATTCCGAAGTCCGCGAGCAGGACACGTCCGGACCGACCCGGACCGGTCTCCTCCAGAAGCATGTTCGCCGGCTTCACATCGCGGTGCAAGACACCGTTCGCATGCGCATAGTCGAGAGCCTTCGCAATCTCTCCGACGATATGCACGGCCCGGGACGGCTCGAATGCCGCCCGTGCCACTGCCTCGGAGGCGTTCGTTCCGGCGACGTATTGCATCGCAATCCACAACTGATCACCTTCACGTCCACGATCCAGAATCGAAACGATGTTCGGATGATCGAGTCGCGCAGCATGGTCCGACTCACGCTCGAACAGCACGCTCGCATGCTGATCATGGGTCAGAGACGTGTGCAACAGCTTCAGCGCGATCTTCCTGGGGATTCGAGGATGAGCCGCAAGATGGACCGAACCCATACCACCGGCACCCAAGAGCCGTTCGATCGTGAATCCTGCAAAGACCGTGCCGGGGGTCAGTTCAGCCACCATCATCTCCCCACAGTCGGTTGTCGCTGAGCGTCTGCGGTAGAGAGCTTAACCGGAGCGTCCGAAAGAGATTCGATCGAGCCGTTGCCGCGCGGTCACTGCGCCGCACTCAGCGTTCTGCTGACACCGGTGGGTGTGCAGTCGTCCGCCACCGAGTCCGCGCCCTAGCGCTACCGCGTGTCACCGACATGAACCGACCGTTGCCTTCTGGTGAGCAAACATGAGCACACTCTGTTTGCTTGCCCATCAGGCAGCCTCACCTTCCGATGAGACAGTCCCGGTCCCACCCAGCGACTGCTGGTGCCGGGTTGACGCTTCATCGCCTGCGGCGTCGACCACTTCCGTAGTCGCGGACTCCCGCGTGGCTCCACGCCCGTCTCCACCCGAAACGGTGGCGGCCGGGCTACTCCCGGTACCGATCCCCGTTGCACCCGTGCGCTGGGTCTCGCCGAGGCCGGCGAGGTTGATCGCGGCATGACGATCACGATCGATCGTCACTCCGCAGTGCTCACACACATACGTCCGGTCCGCGAGAGTCAGGTTCGGTTTTCGCCTGCCACACCCCGAACACAATTTAGTGGACGGAAAGTACCGGCCGGCCTCCACCAACGTGGAGCCGTACCAGCGGGTCTTGTACGACAGCATCCGGCGCACCGCAGCCGCATGCGCGTGGGTGCGGCCGATCCGGCGTTGCTGCCGCACCCAACGTTTCGACGGCCGCCGTTTCGTCTTGGTCGACGGGTCGTACGGGCCTACCTGGCGGGCGTGGCGACAACGATCAGCGGGTCCGCCTTCACCCCGACGTCGACACCGACCACCGACTCACCCGCCCCGACATGTCCCGGTACCTCGACCGCGCGGTGCACGAGAACCTGAAAGGCGACGTGCCACCGACCGGCCGAATCCTCACTCAGGGTGGCGGAAAGGATCCGGGCGGTGCCCGCCTCGATCCGTCGGGCCAGTTTCCGGGTGGACTCGCAGGTGTGGATCCGCCCCAGCCTCGGGAGGGTGACGTGATGCCGGTCCGTCTCGACACGGATGGTGCCGGTGGTGAACCGCACCGACCGGCGGGACCGGGCGGTCTTGAATTTCGGGAACCCGATGGTTTTCCCGGCCCGTTTACCTTTGCGGGATGTCGACCACGCGTCGAGGCCGCGGGCGAGAGCATCCGACCCGGAGTTGTATGCCTCTTTGGAGTTCTCGGCCCACCACGGCGCCACCAGGTCCTTGCGGGCGTTCCACTGCTTGCGCAGCCCCGCGAGCGACCATCCCAATGTGGGTGTCAACTCGTCCTCGGCGATGCCGTAGGTGCGTTCGGCCTGCCGCTGGTTCATCACCGCCTTCGCCAGCGCGAGCATCGTGTTGTGCGCCTTACGGGCCCCGCCGGCGTGCGAGCGGAACGCCCGCACCTGCGCCGGGGTGGGGTCGAGTGCGAACTTGTAGGCCTGCGCGGTCCAGCCGTCCGGGATCTCGAACCGAGCCATCACACGACCTGCGGCTCGGGAATGTCCTGCGTGGTGGCAGTGACCGGCCGCATCGCACGAGTGCGCGCATGGCTGTGGCGGTAGAACCGGCGACACCTCGAGGTCGGATCCTCGATGAGGTCCCGCACCGGATCGTGTTGCTGGCCATGGTCGCCCGCCACGATCCGGCAGCCCCGCGCTGATAAGGCCACCGTCGGAGGTAGGGCTCCGAGCCGGGCCGGACGGTTGCGATACGTCACGAGGATCATCCTCGCAGAGGGGTCCGACATGTAGCCTGTGGGTGCGCCCACTCGGCCGGCTTCACACGCATTGTGAACACATTCGATCATGTTTGTTCACATTTGCTCACAGGATGTCGAGCAGTTCGAAACCCTCCATCTCGCGGAATGGTGCGTCTCACGAAGGTGCTCAATGACCACTCCGCGCGGTGTCCCACTGATCTTCACGATCGGCGTCGGACTCGCCGGGGAAGGTCTGATCACACTCGTCAGGACCGCGAGACGCGGCATCGAGATGCCGTGAGAACGCTTGGACACGAGGTCCGCGATCGACTCTTCGACCGGCACTGACTCAGCTGGGCGAGACTTTCCATCGAGTACGCCCGATGCTCGTGGCATCGACGAACCGATCATCGAGAACTATCGGAACGCAATTGCTGCCTCGCACCTCCGACGCGATCGCAACATCGTCGGCGAATCCGATCAGCGCAAGTTCACGTCCCGACGCACAGTCGTGCAGCGCCTCGGAGAACCGGTCGGCGGCCGCATCCCACGCACGGTGGGCGTGCTCGGCCTCCGGCGACAACGTCCCGAAGCCGTGGGTATCAACCAACTCCGCGATCACAGCACCCGCACCCCACAGGTCTTCGACGGCCGGACGCAACGACCCGTCCGGCCACTTCTCCCCCGCCGCGACGACGGCGACCACAGCGGTCGGATGATGTCGGGCGATCCATGCCGCGACGGCGTGGAAGTTTCGCAGCGACGCACCGAGGCACGTCGATGTCGTCGACTGCAATGCGTACGCGATCGACGACCCGTTCGGTGATGGCAACACCAGCCGCGCAATTCCGCGGGACGCGCGAATCGTGCCGGGCGACAGGCTCACCGCCCCCTCGGAGACCTCGCTGCGCCGCACCGCGAGCACAGCGTCGTGTGCGACCGCGTAGTCCGCTGCGGTCTCGTCCCGCCACCGATAGGGCAGGACGTCGATGCCGGCGTCGAGCGCGACAGAAAGTGTGGTGGTGAACGACAGGACATCCACCACGACCGCGACATCCGCGCCCTCCGCGATGGCCGCGGCGCCCCCCAATCCCCAGTCGAATCGGATCTGGAAATCGAGTTGCCGGTGCGCAACGTTCATCCGAGTGCCGGTCATCCGAGGGTCAACGCCGGTGCGCCATCCGCTTGATGATCGTGTCGCCGATCGACTGCATGATCTGCACCATCACGATCAGCACGACCACGGCGACGAGCAGAACCGGCGTGTTGAAACGCTGGTAGCCGTAGACGAGCGCGAAGTCACCGAGGCCGCCGGCACCGATCACACCGGCCATCGCCGAGTATCCGACGAGAAGTACCAGGGTGAGTGTCGCTCCGGACACGAGCGCGGTCGTCGCCTCCGGAAGCAGCACCTTGCGCACGATCTGCGTGTTCGTCGCACCCATCACCTCCGCCGCCTCCACGCGCCCGCGGGGCACTTCGCGCAACGCGGATTCGACGATGCGCGCGAAGAACGGGATCGCGCCGATCGTCAGCGGCACGATCGCGGCGGTGGGTCCGATCGCGGTGCCGACGATGAACCGGGTCACGCCGATCAGTGCGATGAGCAGGATCAGGAACGGCAGCGAGCGGAACAGGTTGACGACCACCCCGAGCACACCGTTGATCAGCGGCTGGGGCCACAGCCCTGTCGGACCGGTGATCTGAAGGATGATCCCGACGAGTATTCCGCCGATCACGGTGAGCACAAACGAGACCCCCACCATGTAGAGCGTCTCGAGTGTCGCGACCCAGACTTCGGGAAACACCTCGTACCAGGCGGTCTTGTTCATTCGGACAACCCCTCGAGGTCGGTGTCGGTCCCCCACGACAGCGTCAGCTGCTCACGTTCGTCGACGAATCGGGCGATCCGAGCGCGATCGACGCCGACGTCGAAACGCAGGCGCAGCCTGCCGACGGTGCTGTCGCCGACCTTCTCGACGCGACCGCCGACCACGGCGATGCCGGTGTCGAGTTCGCGGATCATCTCCGAGAGCCACGGTCCGTGTGCGTAGTCGCCGATCGCGGTCACGAGCGCGGTGTCGCTGATCGCCCCGGCCGACGGGTCGTCGCCCACCGGCACGATCGCGGCGCCGAGCGCCGAATCGGGGTCTGCAACGAGATCCGAGATGCGGCCGGTTTCGACGATACGGCCGGCCTCGAGCCGGGCCGCAGAGGTGCAGACTCGCCGCAGCACCCCGAGTTCATGGGTGATGATCACGACGGTGACGCCCAGGCGGCGGTTGATCTCCGCGACGAGATCGAGGATCTGATCGGTGGTATCGGGATCGAGCGCGCTGGTCGCTTCATCGCACAACAGCACATCGGGTTCGGCTGCAAGCGCGCGGGCGATGCCGACGCGTTGCTGCTGTCCACCGGACAGTTGCGATGGATACGACTTCTCCTTGCCCGTGAGCCCGACCAGATCGATCAGCGCCTTCGCTCGCGCCCGTCGCTCATCCTTGCCGACTCCGGCGACTTCGAGGGGGAACTCGATGTTGCCGAGGACCGTGCGCGAATGCAGCAGGTTGAACTGCTGGAAGACGGTCCCGATGCGGCGCCGCGCAGACCGCTGCTCGCTTCCCGACAACTCCGACAGATCGTCGCCGCGGAGCAGGATCCGTCCCGAGGTGGGACTCTCCAGCAGGTTGAGGCAGCGCAGCAGAGTGGACTTGCCCGACCCGGACGGCCCGACGATCCCGAAGATCTCGCCGTCGCCGATCTCGAGGTCGATGCCGCGCAGCGCCGCGACCTCCCCGGCACCACCGGCACCGGGGAAGGTCTTGACTAGAGCGTCGACGACGATCATCAGTTCGCCGGGTGCACCGGAACCACGGAACCCGAATAGGTCTCGTCGATCCAGGCGGCTGTCTCAGGGGATTCGAGTGCATCCGCGAGCGCGACCACGATCGGGTCGTTCTCGTTCTCCGCGCGAACCACGAGGAGATTGGAGAACGGGTTGCCCTCGACCTCTTCGGTGTAGATGGAATCGTCGGCCGGGGTGAGGCCCGCTTCGAGCGCGTAGTTGGAGTTGATCACTGCGGCGGTGACCTGGGGGTCGTCGAGCTGACGCGCGAGCTGCGGACGTTCGATCGGGATGAACTTCAGATTCTTCGGGTTGTCGGTGATGTTCGCTTCGGTGACTACGGACAGGTCGGCCTCGGTGAACGGCACGTCCATCTTGATCAGCCCCGCGGATTCGAGCAGGTACAGCGCACGCGCGTAGTTCGTCGTGTCGCGCGGAATGGCGATCGAGTCGCCGTCGGCGATCTCGTCGAGCGAGGTGACCTTGTTCGAGTAGAGGCTGATCGGCTCGAGGTGCACGTCGGCGACGGCGACGAGGTTGTCGACTCCGTTCTGCTTCTGCCAGTCCACGAGGTACGGCTCGTGCTGGAAGAAGTTGGCGTCGACATCGCCGGCGGCGAGCAGCTCGTTGGGGTCGATCTCTCCGGTGACCTCACGAATGTCGAGCGAGTAGTCGCCGAGCGCACCGCTGTTCACGACCTGCTCGAGGATCTCGACGTGCGGTGTGGAGGACGCGGAGATCACCAGGGTGTTCTCGTCACCGCCCGAGGAGCCACAGGCCGCCAGGCCCAGACCGAGGACAACAGCTGCCGATGCGGCGGCGGTGCGGCGCAGGAACATCGTTTCTACCTTCCATAGGTGGAGACCGGTCCGCGGCGCGGCACCGGGTCGAGCCGGCTATGAATCACCGGACGAACGAACTGGCCAGTTCTGCGTGGTAGCGCTCGGTGACGTTGGGGTGCGCCCGCAGTCTCGACTTCAAGGCGTTGAGTCCGTACACAGAATGCAAGGTACCGCCGTGGACGTCGGTGCCCACGCCTTTTGCGGCAGCGGCCAGGTCTGCGGACAGCGGGACGGTGGGCAAAGCCTTGTCGAGTCCGGGGTTGAGGAAGAACGGCAACGACACGCGGTCCGAGCCTGCAGGCGGCGGCAGCACGCGGTGCACGGTGGCCTTGAGGTAACCACCGGTCGCCACTTCGAGGAGTTCACCGATGTTGACGATGAAGTGTCCCGGAATCGGATCGATATCGAGCCACTCGCCGTCACGTTCGACCTGGAATCCGCCGCTGCCGGGTTCGGGGTACAGCAGGGTGAGCGCACCGACGTCCTTGTGGCTGCCGACGCCCTGGCCCGTGACGGTCCGGTCGTGCCCTGGGTACCGGGCGATCTTGAGGAGCGGATCGGGATCGGCGAACGCGTCGTCGAAGAATCCGGCTGGGGCGCCCAGTGATTCGGCCCATGCGCGGAGCAGGATCAGACCGACGTCGCTGGAGCGTGCGATCCATTCCAGCGCCAGGTCGCGCAGCTGTGGCACTTGCGACGGCCACAGGTTCGGCCCGTGCAGCACCTCCCAGGGTCGCTCCGGGTCGACATTCGCTACTGCAGCGCGCTCGGGACCGATGTCGAGTTGCTCTCGCCAGTCGATGTAACCCTGAGTACGCTCACCGCCGACGCGGGTGTACCCACGGAAGTGGGGTGAGTACGAGTTCTCGATCTCGAGTTTGTCGGCATCGGGGAGAGCGAAGAACTGGCGTGATGCCGCGATGAGGCTATGCGCAAGCGCCTCGTCGATACCGTGTCCGGCGAGGTGGAAGAATCCGATCTCGTGGGTGACGACCCTCAGCCGCTCGAGGAGCGCAGCGCGCGTGTCCTCACCGCGGTCGAGTTCAGCGAGGTCGATAATGGGTAATGTTGCCGAGCCGGGCATGGTGGATCCTTTCGAGCCGAGTCGCACCGTCGCGGAACAGAACGGGTGCAATCACGGGATTATTCCGGCGCCGATATCGAACCCGGTATCCGGAACAGGCAGAACTTACGGGAGGTCGCTCGTTGCAGGCCTGTCAGAAGCAGCGGCAACAACGACACGCGGGAGCGACGACGCCCACCATGCGTGTGCTCACGAACTGCGCGCGATCTTTCCCGAACATGGTGCTCAACGCTAGCCGCGCGAGCCTCCGGAGGGCAAATTGCCCTAATCGCCGAGTCGGATCCGCGCGTCACGCGCGGATCACGGCACCGACAGGTGCGTTCACTCGTCTCGTGACGACGACGATACGCAGTACGAATCCGAGCCCGACCGTGGCGACTGCCGCGACAAGGGCGGGACGAGTGCCTGCACGTAAACCTCTTTCAGCCCGGCACTGCGCGACCCATTCGAGGGTCATGGCACCGGGACGTGATCGTCGAGGAACATCTGTGTCATCTCGGCGATCGTGGACGCCTGCGCATGGAACAGATAGTGGTGACCATCCAGCACTGTGACCCGCTGGATGGACGGGTTGCTGATCGCAGCGTCGTGCGAGGACTCCCATTCCGGGTCCGCCGTGAGCGACGACGAGGCCAAGAAAGACATGACCGGCATCGTCGGCGGGAATACGATCCCTTCGATTGCGCGCACGTTCTCGGCTTCGCTTGCGGTTTCCGTGAGCATGGTCGAGTTCGACACCCACGAGTACGCCCGCAGATACAGTTCTTGCTGCTCGGGGGTGTATTCGTCGGCGTCGCCGAGACTTTCCCGGTAGTCGGCCGCCAGTACCGGGTAATCGGTGCGTGTGTCCAGGGCGATCAGGTCACGGACACCGCCCGAAGCCGTGACGGTGGACATCCACCCCGGCCACTCCGGGGCGCCCTCGGCAAGCTCGGTCGTGTAACGCTCGTCATCGAGTCCCACCACGGCGGCGACTCGTCGGGAAGATTCGTGGCCCACCACATCGCATACAGGCCGGAGATCGAATGGGGCATCAGGACGTAGGGTCCATCCAATCCTGGAGTCTTTAGCGCAGAACGGATCTCGTTGACCATGCCCTCACTGGTTCGAGGTGCATCGGTACCGTCGCTCAGGCCCAACCCGAAATTCTCGATGGTGACCACTGTGTTCTGCTCAGCGAGTCGCTGCGCAAGTGGTGCGAAGTCGAGTATCGGCTCGGGTGTGCCCAAGCCAGGCATGAGAACAAGAGTTCGCGGACCGGATCCCTGGACCGCGACGCTCATCCGGTGTCCGTCCACGTCGACGTAGCGGTGCACGGGTCCGATAGCCTGTTCGATGCGGCCCGGTCGGTATCCGCAGGGCCGGCAAACGCCGGCTCACCACCCTTGCGACCACACGCGCACCGCGGGTGAGAGTCCGACTGGTCGAGGAGATCCTGGCCTCTCTCGATGCCCAAGCGGTGGCGGTGCCGGGCAGCAACGCCGCCGAGATCGCCCTGCCGAAACTGGCAGATTCGTTGAAAGAAGTTCTGCAACAGCGTAAGTGCATCGCCGACGATGTCGAGAGGATGCTCGAGGTCGGCGGCGGTTCGGCGTTCGCCTCGGCGGCGCACCTGGCCGCCTACGCCGGCATTGCACCGGTGACCCACAGTTCCGGGTCCTCGATCCGTGCGTTCGGGTAACCGCGAGCTCAAACGAGCGTTGTTCCTGTCCGCGTGCGCGGCATTGCACGACCCGACCAGTCGTGTCTATTACGACCGCACACGCGCCGAAGGCAAGAATCAACGCTGCCCTGATCTGTCTCGCTCGCCGCCGCTGCGACGTGCTCTACGCCATGCTCAAAAACAAGACTTTCCATCGCACCCCGTCGCTGCCGCCGCTTGACGGAACCATAGCGACACCCCCAATACTCCTGAGGCAATGAAGCAAGCAGCTGGGCGGCGGCGCGACTTCGGCGATCGTTCCGACAGGTCGTCGCCCATGAGTTGCTTTCTCAGCCGCCCCGTGCCCGGGGCAGATCACGCACTCCCGAACAGCCGGTCCAGATGCACGTCGATCGCGGCGAGCGCATCCCTGGGCTCGATCACCTCCAGTTCGATCAGGGAGGTGAAGCCGCTGAGGGCGAGAAGCAGGTTGGTCTCGGTCGCCGGATCGCGACCGGAGTCGATGTGCCCGTCGTCGATCGCCTGGCGGACCAACTGCTCGACGAGGGCCCGCCCTTGGACGAGGCCTCGGCGCGCCTGCTCGCGCACGGCCTCGTCGTGCAGCGCCTCCAGGACGTAGGCGGCGCTCATCCGGCTGGTCGCGCGGGCGTCGGCATGCAGGGGAAGCATTTCCGCGAGCGTCAGTCGCAGCACGTCGCGAGGGTGCGGACCGTCACCGAGCTTTTCGAGCCCCTGCTGTATGCGCACCGAGGTCTGCTCGGACGCGAAGTCCATGGCGAAGGAGAGCATCGCGGTCCGGGAAGCGAAGTAGTGCTGCAGCTGTCCGAGTGACATGCCCGCCTCCTGCGCCACCACGCGCATCGTCAGCTGTGTGACGCCGCGCTGCTCCACCACCCGCCACAGTGCGCGGGCGATCGTTTCGCGGCGTCCGCGGTGGTCCACCTGTTTCGGCATCGCCGGCCCCCCTCGTATCCCAGGAACTTTCCAATACGATTGACATAATACACCCGACCCATAATCCTGGGGTTCACGCGAGGGAAGGAAGCGTCATGTCCGAACAGCCAAAGGTACGGACCAGCGAAGGCATGGTGCAGGGGCGGCGGCTGCAGAGGCACGCGGTGTTCCGTGGTATCCCCTACGCCCAACCCCCGGTCGGAGCGCTCCGCTTCGCCGCGCCCGCGCCGCCGCACCGCTGGGAGGGGACCAGGCAGGCGGTCGAGTTCGGCCCCGTGGTGCCGCTGTCCCTGCCGATCGACGTGCCCTCGCAGGGCACCGACTGGCTGACACTCAACGTCGGCACTCCGGATCCCGGCGCGGCGGGACTGCCGGTGCTGGTGTGGATCCCCGTGGGCGGCTACCTCTCGGCGGCGTCGAGCGACCCGATGTACGACCCGGCTGCGCTGGCCGAGGCGGGAGTCGTCGTGGTGACCATCAACTGCCGCGTGGGCGCGGAGGGATTCGCGTTCCTCGACGACGTGCCGCCCAACCGCGGATTCCTCGACCAGATCGCGGCGCTGGAGTGGGTGCAGCGCAACATCGCCGCCTTCGGAGGCGACCCCGGCCAGGTCACCGTGGCCGGGGTATCCGCCGGGGCGGGGTCGGTCGCCGCCCTCCTGACGATGAAGTCCGCGCGCGGACTGTTCCGGCGGGCCATCGCCCACTCGGTGCCGGGGCTGCACAGCACCCCGGCGCTGGCACGGCAGGTCACCGCTGCATTCGCGGACCGGCTCGGCGCGGCAGCCCCAACCGCCGAGGCCCTGCGCGACATCGACCCCTGGCGCCTCGCCGCCGAGCTGACTTCCTTCAACGCCGGCCTCCACGCGCACCGGGCGAGCTGGGGACGCCTCACGGAGACCGGCACCGCGCTGTGCCCCGTTGTCGACGGCGAGGTGCTCCCGGAAACGCCGTGGTCCGCACTGACCGGCGGGCACGCGAGCGGGACCGAACTGCTCGTCGGCCACACCCGGGACGAATTCCGGTACTTCAGCGTCATGAGCGGACGGTACGGCACCTTCACCGAGGAGGACGCACACGCAGCCCTGGAACTGCTTGCCCCGCAGCCGGACGGTGCGCGGGCCTACCGTGCCGCGTTCCCACAGGCGGGCCCGGAGGAGCTGGTGGAGACGGTGTACTCCGACGCCCTCTTCCGCATGCCGTCACAGAAGCTGGCCGAGGCGAATGCCGCAGCCGGCGGCATCTCCTACCTGTTCGAACTGTGCTGGGTCGCCCCGGCCCTCGGCGGCATCCTGGGCGCCTGCCACAGCCTCGACGTGCCCCTGGCGTTCGGCACGCTGGACAGCCCCGTCGGCATCCAGCTCATCGGCGAGGAGCCCACTCCTGAGGCCTCCGCACTCTCCCGCGAACTCCAAGAGACATGGGTCCGCTTCGTCACCACCGGCGACGCGGGCTGGTCCGCCCACCGGCCCGGCGGGCTCCTCACCCGTGTCCTGGACATCGAGTCGAAGACGCTGCCCTACCCCGAACAGGCATCCCGCCAGATCTGGGAAGGCCACGCCCCCACCCCCTTCGATCTCTCGTAATTACCCCGGCGACGTACCACCAACGCCGCGGTGGACAGGGCGGCCGACCCTCCGGCCTACAGCCCACACTCACCTCGCTACGCTCCAGCGCATGACTGAGCCGACCCCGACCTACACCAATGTCACGCTGGACCCGCGTGCCAACGTCTACTTCGACGGCGCGTGCGTGAGCCACACGTTCCACCTTGCCGACGGAACCCGCAAAACGGCCGGGGTGATCCTGCCCTCCACACTGAACTTCGGCACCGATGCTCCCGAAGTCATGGAACTGCACAGCGGCACCTGCCGAATCCGGCTCGCCGGCAGCGAAGACTGGACCTCCTACGGCGCCGGCGACACCTTCTCCGTGCCCGGCAACTCCTCATTCGACATCGTCGTCACCGACACCGTCAGCTACATCTGCCACTACGGCTGACCACGCGCCCCTTCCGAACCGAGCGTTCCCGCCGAGCACGCCGCCCTTGCGGGAACGCTCTGTTCGAGCCACCACAATTGACAACATGCTGCCTTACTGACAGGCTGCTGTCATGACTCGGACTGTTCACCTCGCCCTGTACAGCACACTCGCCGACTGGGAATACGGATACGCCGTCGCGGGAATCAACAATCCCGAATTCCAGAAGAACCCCGGAAGCCTCGCCGTGGCCACGGTCGGCGCGACCCGCGACCCGATCACGACAAGAGGCGGGTTGCGGATCACTCCGGACCTGACCCTCGACGAACTCCGGCCGCACGACAGCGCCATGCTGATCCTCCCAGGCAACGACATCTGGAACACCGACGCATACACACCGTTCACCGACAAGGCCCGCGACTTCCTCGAGGCAGCCGTCCCGGTCGCGGCCATCTGCGGCGCCACAGGCGCCCTTGCCTCCGCCGGGCTCCTCGACGATCGCACCCATACCAGTAACGCGGCCGAATTCCTCGACGAAGTCGGCTACGCAGGCAGCGCCCTGTACCGCGACGAGCCGGCAGTGACGGACGGGGCCCTGATCACCGCCACCGGCATTGCACCTGTCCACTTCGCGCGCGCCATCTTCGAACGACTCGACCTCTACGAACCGGAGGTCCTCGACGCCTGGTTCGCGCTGTATTCAGACCGTGACCCGTCGGGCTTCTTCCGACTCATGGAACAGCAGCAATGACCGACCGCCCCCGAACCGATCAGGATCTGCTCAGCGGCGTCGCTCTCACCTCGTTCCGGCTCAACGGCCAGTTCCTTGCGCTCGCCGAGACACTGGCTCGGCCCGTCGCCCTGACCGCCGCGTGGTGGCAGGTGCTCGGAGCCGTGCTGCGCGAACCCTTACCCGTCGCCGCGATAGCCCGCGACATGGGGATCACCCGGCAGAGCGTGCAGCGCATCGCCGATCTGCTCGTCGAGCGCGGCATGGCCGAGTACCGGCCGAACCCGGCGCATCGACGCGCAAAACTCGTCGCGCCGACGCAGGCGGGCCTCGACGCCGTCTCGGCGCTGGACCCCCACCATGCGGCTGCTGCCGCACGACTCGCCGAAGTGATGGGCAGGGACGAACTCGATGCGGCGCTCGACTCGATGCGCCGACTCACCGCAGCCCTCGACACACTCGCCGAGGGCTGAGCCGCATCAGCGACCGCAATCAGGAACGACGCGGGAAGTGCCGCACGAGACCTTCCTGCACGACCGTCGCCACCAGTTCACCTTCGAGCGTGAAATAGCGGCCCGTCGCCATCCCCCGCGAACCCGCAGCCACCGGAGACTCCGTGGCGTACAGGTGCCATTCATCGAACCGTAGTGGACGGTGGAACCAGATCGAATGGTTGACCGTCGCGGCGACGATGCGGTCCAGACCCCACGACAGACCATGCGTCGTCAGAATCGAATCGAGCACCGTGGTGTCGGACCCGTAGGCGAGCGTCGCGACATGGAGCATCGGATCGTCGGGGAGGTCGCCGTCGGAGCGCATCCACACCCGGTTGTGGTTCAAGCGTTCGCCGGTGCCCTTGAGCACCCACGCCGGGTCGTTCGCGTAGCGCATGTCGATGGGCTTGAGCGCACCGACGAAGTGCGGCAGCTGCTCTTCGAACCCGCGAAGTCGGTCGCCGATCGGTGGAAGTGCCTCCGGCATAGGAACTTCGGGAACCTCGACCGAATGCTCGAGGCCCTTACCCCAGCGCTGGAACGCCACGAGCATCACGCACAGTTCGCGGCCGTCCTGCATAGCGGTGACCATGCGGTTGGCAAAATCGCGGCCGTCACGATGCGAAGTGACGTGGTATTCGATCGGCTCCTTGACGTCACCGCCCCGGATGAAATGGGCGTTGACGGCATGCGCCGGCCGGTCCCCCACGGTCCGCCCGGCAGCGACGAGCCCCTGCGAGACGAGTTGGCCGCCGAACGTACGGGACCCGGTCTGCTGCGGATGTTGCCCCACGAAGACGTGCTCCTCGGTCTGCTCGAGATCGAGCAGACCGAGGAGCACATCGAGATCGCGGGAAGCATTCCCCGCGGACACGCAGTCCGTCACCGAGTGTCCTTCTCCCCCAGTCGATGCACGTGGATGAGGTTCGTCGACCCGGAACGTCCCGGAGGCGCCCCGGCGACGATGACGACGAGGTCGCCGCGCTGGTACCGGCCGAGCGACAGCAACGCGAGGTCGACCTGTTCGACCATCTGATCCGTGGTGTCCACCGGTTCGACCGAGAATGTCTCGGTGCCCCATGTCAGCGCGAGCTGGTTGCGGATGTGCGGCACCGGCGTGAACGCCAGCAACGGCAGTCGGGTGTGCAGTCGCGCGAGGCGGCGCACGGTGTCGCCCGATTGGGTGAACGCCACCAGAGCCTTCGCGTCGAGGCGCTCGCCGATGTCGCGCGCAGCGTAGGAGATCACCCCGCGCTTGGTGCGCGGCACGTGCGTCAGGGCCGGCACGTCGGTCGAGTCCGACTCGACGGCGGAGACGATCCGTGCCATGGTCTTGACCGTCTCGATCGGGAACTTGCCGACGGATGTCTCACCGGAGAGCATCACCGCATCGGCGCCGTCGAGCACCGCGTTGGCGACATCCGACGCTTCTGCGCGGGTCGGCCGCGAATTCTCGATCATCGACTCGAGCATCTGCGTCGCGACGATGACCGGCTTGGCGTTCTCGCGCGCGATCTGGATCGCGCGCTTCTGCACCAGCGGCACCTCCTCGAGGGGAAGTTCCACACCGAGGTCTCCGCGCGCCACCATCACCGCGTCGAAGGCCAGGACGACCGCCTCCAGGTTCTCGATCGCCTCTGGCTTCTCGAGCTTGGCGATGACCGGAAGGCGAAGCCCGACCCGGTCCATGACCTCGTGGACGAGTTCGATGTCGGCCGGGGACCGGACGAACGACAGGGCGATGAAGTCGACTCCGAGACGCAGTGCGAATTCGAGGTCGGCAATGTCCTTCGCCGACAGAGCCGGAACGGACACGTTCATGCCCGGCAGCGACACGCCTTTGTTGTTGCTGACCGGTCCGCCTTCGGTGACACGGCAGATCACGTCGTTGCCCTCGACCGATTCGACGACGAGGCCGACCTTGCCGTCGTCGACGAGTAGGCGGTCGCCCGCGGCAGCGTCCGCCGCGAGTTGCTTGTAGGTGGTCGATACCCGATCGTGCGTGCCCTCGACATCGTCGACGGTGATACGCACGATCTCGCCGTTCTCCCACACGGTGCGCCCCTCGGCGAAGCGACCGAGCCGGATCTTCGGGCCTTGCAGGTCGGCGAGGACGCCCACTGCGTTTCCGGTGGCCTCTGCAGCCGCGCGGACGCGGTTGAAGTGGCCTTCGTGTTCTGAATGTTCTCCGTGGCTGAAGTTGAGTCGGGCCACGTTCATGCCGGCATCGACGAGTTCTCGAAGAACATCGGGATCGGCGGTCGCGGGGCCCATGGTGCAAACAATCTTGGTGCGTCGGGTCACGAGACGAGCCTAGTCCCCTCCACCTTGCGCCACCATTTCGCGTCGATTACCGGCGGGTAGCCGCTTCACTAAGGTTGCAGTGGACGCCCATGGTTGTCGCGAACCTTGCCGGTGAGCATCATGATGCCGTCTATCAGCGGCCAGATTCCGCCGATTCCGCAGGTCAGCCACGTGACAGCGATCTGAGCGATCGCGATTCCGGGCTGGTCGAGATAGAAGCGACCGGCACCGAACGCACCGAGCAGAATCTCGAGGAGACCCGCCGTGACCTTGGATTTGTCGGAGAACGGCTCGCCCGTATAGGGATCGCGGCCGTAGGGCGCAGACGGGTCGGCGTATCCGACCGGACCCCCGGGGTAGCCGGGCGGCGGTCCGTACGCGCCGTACGGCTGCGGGTTGCCGTACGGGTCCTGCGGCGGGTACCCGGGGGCGCCGCCGATCGGGTACTGCGGATCGGGCGTGCCGTAGACCGGACCCGGCGCGCCGTATTGCGGCGGCGTGAACCCCTGGTGCGGACCACCCGGATACGAGTGCGGTGCAGCCGTGCCGAACTCTGCACTTCCGGGTGCCGGGTAGTCGGACTGGAGGTTTTCCGACGGCGGCGGGTAACTCGGGGTGGTGCCCCAGCCCGGTCCGTTGCCCACACCCGAGTAGGTGTCCCAGCCCGGCCCCGGTGTACCGGCGGATCCCCCGAGCGATTCCGCGGTGGGCGGCTGCTCGGACAGCGACGCCTGTGCGGTCGCGTCGTAGTCGAAGGTCCGGCCGAATTCGTGGGTGGCCCCGGGAGTGCTCTCCGTGGACGACTGTGCTGCAGGAGACTGTGCTGAAGACTCGTCCTTCTTACGAAGATCGGGCTTGTCGACGGGATCGCGCCCCGACGAGTCGTCGCGCTTGTCCGAGTTATCGGAATCGGGTGTGGTCACTACTACTCCCCCTTGCTGGTGCCGGGTGTGCCGTTTTCGACCTTACCGGCGGAATCGGACTCGTCCGGATCCGGTGTCTCGTCGTTCTTCTTCGACTCCGTCTGCCCGCCCGTGGCACCTCCGGTGCCGGTGCCATTGTCTCTGGCGTCCTCGTCACCGGTTGCCGCGCCGCCCGCTGCAGCAACCTCGGCCTTCACCGCACCGGGGTTGAGTGTCTCGGGCGCTTCCCTGCCCTTGCGCGCGAAGATCACGTAGGCGACGGCGAGCACGAACACGATGCCGGAGGTGAAGGTGTTGACGCGGATACCGGCGATCTCGGTCGCGGTGTCGGCGCGCATCAGTTCGATCCAGAATCGGCCCGCGCAATACCCGGCCACGTAGAGCGCGAAGAGACGGCCGTGACCGATCGCGAACTTGCGATCGACGAGCACCAGCAGAACGACGATCGCCACGTTCCACAACAGTTCGTAGAGAAACGTCGGGTGGACGACGAACGCGACCTCACCGGTCGAGACGCCGTCGATCAGCCCCGGTGCGCTCCGACCGGCGTCGTCGGTGCGCTCGTAGATCTCGAGGCCCCATGGCACCGTGGTCTCACGGCCGTAGAGTTCCTGGTTGAACCAGTTCCCGAGCCGGCCGATGGCCTGCGCGAGCAGAATCGCGGGTGCGAGGGCGTCACCGAACGCAGGCAACGGGATCCCCCGCCGGCGGCAGCCGATCCAGGCACCGACCGCGCCGAACGCCACCGCGCCCCAGATCCCGAGGCCACCCTCCCAGATCTTGAGGGCGTCGATGGGGTCGGCGCCCTCACCGAAGTACTTCTGCCAGTCGGTCGCGACGTGGTAGAGGCGGCCGCCGACAAGACCGAACGGCACGGCCCACACAGCGATGTCGAGGACCGTGCCTGCCTGCCCGCCTCGGGCGACCCAACGGCGATCACCCCACCAGATCGCGACGATGATGCCGACGATGATGCAGAGCGCGTATGCACGGAGGGCCAACGGACCCACGTACCAGACGCCTTGCGGTGGACTGGGCAGGTAGGCCAGGACTGCTGCGGTCGAAGTCACGACGCCACGGTAGCGGAGCGCACGCCCTTCGCGAGATCCTGTGTCAGGGCCAGCAGCGCGTCCAGCCCCTGAGCGACGGCGGTGACGAGCGCCGAACCGACGATGACACCGTCCGCGTAGCCGGCGATCTCCGCGGCCTGAGCGCCGTTGCGGACGCCCAGTCCGACACCGACCGGGATGTCCGAGTGCGAGCGCACCCGGGCGACGAGTTCGGGTGCACGATTGTCGACGGCGTCGCGCGCACCGGTCACCCCCATCGTGGAGGTGGCGTAGACGAATCCGCGGCACTGCTCGAGGGTGTTCACCAGACGCTCGTTCGTCGACGACGGCGCCACGAGGAAGGTGCGTCCGAGTCCGTATTTGTCGGACGCGGCGATCCAGTCGGCGGCCTCGTCCGGGATCAGGTCCGGGGTGATGATGCCGAGTCCACCGGCGGCCGCGAGGTCGCGGGCGAAGTCCTCGACGCCGTACTTCATCACGAGGTTCCAGTAGGTCATGACGACGGCCGCACCGCCGGCCGCGGTGATGGCCTCGACGGCCGTGAACACGTCGCGCACTCGCACGCCGTTCGCGATCGCCTCGAACGCCGCGTCCTGGATGGTGGTGCCGTCCATGACCGGGTCGCTGTAGGGGATGCCGACCTCGATGAGGTCACAGCCACCCTCGACGAGAGTGGTCATCGCCTCGATCGACTTGTCGACGGTCGGGTAGCCGACAGGCAGATATCCGACAAGTGCAGCACGCTTCTCGGCGCGGCAGGTGGCGAAGATCTCGGTGAGGCGTTCGTGCGGGGCGCTCACTGCGCTGCTCCTTCGGTGCTGGTGTCGTTGTCGGCCGGGAGGTACCCGAACCATTTGGCCGCGGTGTCGACGTCCTTGTCGCCGCGTCCCGACAGGTTCACGAGGATGATCGCGCCGGCTCCGAGTTCGGGTCCGAGCTTCAGTGCGCCCGCGACCGCGTGTGCGGACTCGATCGCGGGAATGATCCCTTCGCTGCGGCACAGCAGTTCGAACGCGTTCATCGCTTCGGTGTCGGTGATCGAGCGGTACTCGGCGCGACCGATGTCGTTGAGCCACGAATGCTCGGGGCCGACACCGGGATAGTCGAGGCCTGCCGAGATCGAGTGCGATTCGATGGTCTGGCCGTCCTCGTCCTGCAACAGGTACGAGTACGCGCCGTGCAGCGCCCCGTAGGTACCGCCCCCGATGGTCGCGGCGTGACGGCCGGTCTCGACGCCGTCGCCGCCGGCTTCGAAGCCGACGAGCTTGACCGACGCGTCGTCGATGAAGGGATGGAAGATTCCGATCGCGTTGGAGCCGCCCCCGACGCATGCGACGACAGCGTCGGGCAGACGGCCGGTCAGCTCGCGTACCTGCGCGCGCGCCTCGAGCCCGATGATGCGCTGGAAGTCGCGGACCATCGCGGGGAACGGGTGCGGCCCGGCAGCGGTGCCGAAGCAGTAGTAGGTGTTGTCGGCGTTGGTGACCCAGTCACGCATCGCCTCGTTGATCGCATCCTTGAGGGTGCGCGAGCCGGTCTTCGCGGGAATCACCTCGGCTCCGAGCAGGCGCATACGGGCGACGTTGAGTGCCTGGCGTTCGGTATCGACCTCGCCCATGTACACGCGGCATTCGAGCCCGAGCAGGGCGCACGCGGTGGCAGTCGCGACGCCGTGCTGGCCCGCTCCGGTCTCGGCGATGACGCGGGTCTTGCCCATACGCTTGGCGAGCAATGCCTGACCCAGCACGTTGTTGATCTTGTGCGAACCGGTGTGGTTGAGATCTTCGCGCTTGAGCAGGATGCGGGCTCCCCCGGCATGCTCGCTCAGGCGGGCGGCCTCGTAGACGGGCGACGGACGCCCGGTGTAATCGCGCTGAAGCCGGTCGAGTTCGGCAAGGAAGCCCGGATCGGTGCGCTCCTTCTCGAACGCCGCGGTGACCTCCTCGATGACCGCCATGAGCGCTTCGGGAACGTAGCGCCCGCCGAATACGCCGAAATGCCCTCCGGAATCGGGTTCATGCGTGGTCGAAGTCGAGACGGCTTCGCTCATGAGGGGAAGTCCGCGACCTTTGGCGGACAGTGCGGGATCGTCTGCAGTCACCCGACCAGTCTGCCCCACCGGCGGCGTATGTTCACCGCCGGGTTGCGCGGATCCGACGCCGGTGTGGAGCGCGCGCGGAGTCGACGCTCAGCGCGCAGGCTTCGGGCACGACGGGTGCGTACCCACCGTGACGAGCTCCGCGACGGCCTGACGTGGATCACCACTGGTCACCAGACCTTCACCCACGAGCACGGCATCAGCTCCGGCCCCGGCGTACGCGAGTAGATCGGCCGGTCCCCGAACGCCGGACTCGGCGATCTTGAGGACATCGGAGGGCAGCCCCGGCGCGATGCGGCCGAAGGTGTTCTTGTCGACCTCGAGAGTCTTCAGATTCCGCGCGTTGATTCCGATGACGCTGGCACCGGCTTCGAGGGCGCGGTCGGCCTCCTCCTCGGTGTGCGCCTCCACGAGGGCGGTCATCCCGAGCGATTCGACGCGTTCGATGAGCGAGTGCAGCACCGTCTGCTCGAGGGCAGCGACGATCAGGAGCACGAGGTCGGCGCCGTGCGCCCGAGCCTCGTGGATCTGATACGGCCCGACCACGAAATCCTTGCGCAGCACCGGAATACGCACCGCTCGACGCACCGCGTCGAGGTCGGCGAGGCTACCGTGGAATCGACGTTCCTCCGTCAGCACGCTGATCGCGCGGGCACCGCCTGCCTCGTACGCCTTGGCGAGCTCCGCCGGGTCGCCGATATCGGCGAGCGCACCCTTCGACGGGCTCGCGCGCTTCACCTCGGCGATGACCGCGATGCCCGGTTCGAGCAACGCCGCCCTGGCGTCGATCGGCGAGGGCGCGGCAGCCGCGGCAGCCTTGACGGAAGCGAAGTCGACGGCCGCCTCCCGAGCGGCGACGTCTGCGCGCACTCCTTCGAGAATCGAGTCGAGAACTGTCATCGTGGCTCGAGTCCTTTCGCCCCATGTCAATCCCGATGTGATCAACTTCATCGGAAGTAGTGCCCAGCCTAGTCCGCCTCGCGACACCGCTCAGCGGCGGGTCCCCGATTCGCCCGAATCAGTATCGGGGTCGTTATCGACATCGTCGTCCTCGTCGTCGACGGTCGGATCGTGCCCCGCATCGATGCTGTCCCACAGGGTCCGCTCGGTCGTCGGTTCGTCCGTTTCGGCGCCGCGCGCAGCGGCCTCACGGCGCGCGGCCGGAGCGTCGTACTTCGAGGACAGACCGGCCTGCGCGGTGGGTGTGCGCCACAACGCAACAGCCGCAGCGAGTGCCACACACGCACCGACACCGGCGAGGACAGCGGGCAGCGGGTAGACCTCGGTGCCCACCACCGAGGCGCGGTCGGGCAGCCCTGCAATCTGCTTCGCTGCATCCGGATCCACCCCGGAGGTGAACAACTGCACCACCGGGATCGCCGCCGCTACCGCCACGAGCGCCACCGCGCCGGCCACGATCCGCACCGCACGACCGCGCACCGCGAACGCCGCGGCCACAGCGGCGAGCAGCGCCAGGGCGAGCGGGGTGGTCGCGGCAGCCCAGGTGCCGCCGTTCAGGTCGATGCTCCGGTCTGCGCCGAGACCGTCGGCAGAGGCCACCCGCACCCAGGTCATACGGCTCGATGCCCACAGCGCTGCAGCCGCGACGACAAGGAGCACCGCGGCGAGCGCGGTCGATCGGCGTCGCACCGGCCGGGTGACGCTGTCGCCGATGGGCACCGACTGCCTGGCCTCCGGCTGGACAGGTTCCGGGTCCGTCATTCGGCCTCGCCTCCGAACGGAGTCAGGGTGGCTGCCGCGGCGACCGCCGCGAGCGCGGACATCGCCTTGTTCCGTGCCTCGGTGTCCTCGGCCTCCGGTACCGAATCGGCCACCACGCCCGCACCGGCCTGCACGTAGGCCACCCCGTCCTTGACGAGGGCCGAGCGGATCGCGATCGCAGTGTCGGCGTCGCCGGTGAAATCGAGGTATCCGACGATCCCACCGTAGACCCCGCGGCGGGTCGGTTCGAGTTCCTCGATCAGTTCCATCGCCCGCACCTTGGGTGCACCCGACAGGGTTCCCGCCGGGAAGCACGCGGTCACGGCATCGAGAGCCTGCTTACCGTCGGCAAGGCGCCCGGTGACGGTCGACACGAGATGCATGACGTGGCTGTAGCGCTCGATGTGCCGGTAGTCGTGCACCTTGACGGTGCCGGGTTCACAGACACGTCCCAGATCGTTGCGGCCGAGATCGACGAGCATGAGATGCTCGGCGTTCTCCTTCTCGTCGGCGATGAGGTCCTTCTCGAGGAGGATGTCTTCCTCTTCATCCTTACCTCGCCAGCGGGTGCCTGCGATGGGGTGTGTGGTGGCCACGCCGTCCGCGACCGTCACGAGCGCTTCAGGGCTGGACCCGACGATCGAGAACGCCGTGCCGCCATCGGCATCGGGAATGTGCACCAGGAACATGTACGGGCTCGGGTTCGAGGCACGCAGCATCCGGTACACGTCGAACGGTTCTGCTTCACAATCGATTTCGAATCGCTGCGAGAGCACCACCTGGAACGCCTCACCCGCTTCGATGTCGCCGATGAGCTTGCGCACGTCGGTGCAGAACGACTCGGTGGTGCGCTGACGCCGGTAGTCGGGCTCCGGTTTCGAGAAGGTGGTGACGGTCGACGTCGCGGGAGCGGCCAGGTCGGCGGTCATACGGTCGAGCCGTGCGACGGCGTCGTCGTACGCCTCGTCCACGCGCTCGTCGGAGCCGTCCCAGTTGACGGCGTTCGCAATCAGCCAGATCGTGCCCTCGTGGTGGTCGACGGCGGCGAGATCGGTCGCGAGCAGCATGACCATCTCGGGGATCTGCAGGTCGTCGACAGCGAGCGAGGGCAGCTTCTCGAGATGACGGACGATGTCGTAGCCGAGGTACCCGACCATGCCGCCGGTGAGCGGCGGCAGACCGTGGATGCGGTCGGTGTGCAGCAACGAGAGGGTCTCGTGGAGCACCTCGATCGGATTTCCACCCGACGGCGCGCCGCTGGGTACGTGACCGAACCATGCGGCCTCACCGTCGACGACGGTCAGTGCCGCGGGGCTCCCCGCGCCGATGAACGACCAGCGCGACCACGACCGGCCGTTCTCTGCGGACTCGAGCAGGAATGTGCCGGGCCGGTCGGACGCGAGCTTCCGGTATGCCGACAGTGGGGTCTCTGCGTCGGCGAGCACCTTGCGGGTCACCGGGACCACGCGATGCTCGGCCGCGAGAAGCCTGAACTGCTCGCGGGAGGTCGTCGTATCGGACCACCCCCCGGCGGACGCGGTCGTGGTGGCTGCGGGAATGGTGGTGGGCTCGCCGGACATGCGTCCATCATCCCAGGCACCGTGATGACGGGCTGCGCCGCGGGTGCCCGCGGCGCGTCGACTGTCCTATACGACCTGGAACGAGCGCTTGGCCAGACCCAGCCAGAATCCGTCGATTACCTGGTCGGGTCGCTGCCCGGGGTCGCTGGATGCGCCGAGCGTCACGAACAGTGGCGCGAAGTGCTCGGTGGACGGGTGGGCATACGGCATCCCCGGTGCGCGACGCCGGAAGTCGACCAGCGCGTCGATGTCGCCGGCGGCGAGACTTTCGTCGGCCCAGTGGTCGAACTCCGCGGACCAGCCCGGCGCGGGAGCGTCCGGGCGCATGTCCCGCAGGAACGGCAGGCCGTGGGTGGTGAAGCCGGATCCGATGATCAGCACCCCCTCGTCGCGTAACGGGCGGAGCCGCTCTCCCAGTGTCAGCAGTCGCTGCGGGTCGAGGCTGGGCAGCGAGATCTGCAGCACGGGAATATCGGCGTCCGGGTACATCACGGTGAGCGGGACGTAGGCCCCGTGGTCGAGACCGCGGCGAGGTTGCTGCACGACCGGTTCATCGTCGGGCATGAGCGCCGCGACCTTGCGGGCCAGTTCGGGTGCGCCCGGCGACTCGTAGGTGACTTCGTAGAAGCGGCGCGGGAAACCGCCGAAGTCGTACACCAGAGGGGTTCCGGTGGTGGTCGCGCCGATGGTGAGCGGCGCCGATTCCCAGTGTGCGGACACGATCAGGATCGCGGTGGGGCGCGGCAGGTTCGACGACCATTTCTCCAACTGGGACACCCACAGTTCACTGTCGACGAGCGGTGGGGCGCCATGACTGACGAACAGGGCGGGCATCGCGTTCACAACGTCTCCTTATATTGAAGCTTCAAGTAGCATACCGGAGAACACTCCCTTGAACGGATTTCATTCCCCACCGCAGGACACAGCGTTCCGGTTTGGCAGTCTGGACAGATCACGACGACTCGAAAAGAGGCTTGTTCGACCATGAGCAGCGACGAACCCCGGTGGCTCGACGACCGACAGCAGAAGGCCTGGCGTTCGCTCGTGGCAGTGGTCACGCGGTTACCGGCGGCGCTCGACACCCAGATGCAGCGCGACGCCGACCTCACCCACTTCGAGTATTTCGTCCTCGCCGTCCTGTCGGAGGCTCCGGGCCGTCGCCTGCAACTGTCTGCACTCGCCGAGGACGCCAACGCCTCCCTGTCCAGGCTCTCCCACGTCGTCACCCGGCTCGCCAAACGCGGCTGGGTCTGCCGTGAAGCAATCCCACACAGCCGAGGGTCGTATGCCGTCCTCACCGACGACGGCTACGCCAAGGTCGTCGAAACCGCTCCCGCACATGTCGACACGGTACGGCGACTCGTGTTCGACGGTCTCGACGACGAACAGGTGAGCACCCTCGAGACCATCGGAACCGCTCTGCTGACCCAACTCGACAAGGGCATCGCCGAAGGCACCGGCAAAGCGTGAACGCTGTAGTAGCTTGACCGAATGCGGATTCGGACATTCCACGAGAACGATCGACACGAACTTCGCGCCTTGTTCGCACGCGCAGGTCAAGGATCCCCCACCGAATCATTGTGGGGACACATCGATTCCGAAGCAGCGGTCTATCTCGATCCGTACATGGACCTCGAACCGGCATCCCTGTTCGTGGCCGAGCACGACGGGACACTCGTCGGCTACCTCACCGGATGCATCGACACCGAGGCGTTCCCGAGCGAGGACACACTCATCACCGACGCCCTCCGGCTATACCGGCCGTTTCGCAGCAGGCAGGCCATCACATTCTTCGGCCGCAGCATGTTCGACGCGGCGGTAGCAGCGATCCGCCGGGCACCGACGGCAGGCGAGATCCACGATCCACGGTGGCCTGCGCACCTGCACATCAACGTCGCCCCGGAAGCGCGCGGCACCGGAGCCGCCGCCGGATTGACGAACGCCTGGTTCGAACGCCTACGCGCCGAGCAGGTACCGGGTTGCCACCTGCAAACACTGATCGAAAACACCAGGGCGGCAAGTTTCTTCGAGCGAATGGGGTTCACACCACACGGCAGCACCCCACCGGTTCCCGGACTTCGCTACGCGGGCAGCCGGGTACACCAACTCACCATGGTCCGATCATTCTGACCACCGGCCCCGTTCACCCCAGCGGTGCGCCTCCGACACCCCAATTCTCGCGCGGCACCTCGGTGATGGTCACCCACACCGACGACTCGTTCTTGCCGGCAGCCTCGGCGTAGGCGCGGGTCACCGCGGCGATCACCTCGGCCTTCTGCTCACTCGTGAGTCCGGGGGTCTGGCTGATCTGGATCAGGGGCATGGACGCACAGTACCCACAGCGCGGACGACGCTGTCACATCGCGCCGTGACGATGACCGTGCGTCGATCCGGACGCCTCCGATCTCGACTACGGCGCGAGCAGTACGTTCAAGCCCCGCTCGAAGTCGGCGATCCGCCGGGTGAGCGCATGGTGACCACCATTGACGAGTTCCGACACCCGCACGATCCCCGCAGTGTCTGCAACGTTGTTGAGGTCGCGCGACGTCCAGTACCACGCGGCGGTGGTGAAGGCGTTCTCCGGCGCGGCGAGCAACTCGGGGTGCGCGACGAAGTCCACCCCCGTGTGCTGACTCAAATCCTCGTAGTTGTGACGCCCGGTGACCTGGATCGCGCCGCGCCCCTTGTAACGCTCGCCGTCTCCGGGCTGGGTGTTACCGAGATCGGACCTACCCTCGTAAGCACGACCGGACGCGTACTCCTCGAAGGTCCGGAAGGAGTCGGACTCGACAGCGAGCTGCGCGATGAACGCCGCCTGACGGACCGGGGTGTCTATGCCGTTGTGCGTCATCGCCTCGTTCAGCGGAGCAATGTACTGATCGATCCTCTCGCTCGGGATCCCCGGCACGATCCGCCTCAGATCATCGGCGGTGACAGCTGGGGGCGCAGGCGCGGGATCCGGAGCGTCGACCGAGTCGGGCTCCGGTTCGCCGGGGGAAGTATCCGAAGGCTCGACCGGAACGGACGTCGGGGATTCGGCGGCACCGGCCCATTTCCCCTCCACGAGTTCCGGGAATTCCAGCGCCTTGAGCAGGTTGCCCGGTTCCTCGTACCGAGTGGGCGCCGAGGTCGCCGTATGAGCGTTGGCATCGGTCGCACCGAGCCCGAGGACACCGGTGGTCGCCGTGCCGATCAAGGCCGCGGCTGCGATCGCGACACGAAAATGCCGCGAATGTGAAAGAGACATGGGTCGTGCTCCAAATTTGGACCGAATTCGGATCGGCCTCCGGAAATGGGGGCCGCGCACGTTCACCGAAAGGAGGTCGTCCATTCCGGACGGATCACAATTCAGCGGCCTTGAGGTCACAACCAGGTAACGCCGCTGGTAGCGAGACCTTCAAGCGATCGTGCCCGACACCACTTCCCACTATCTGTTGTGAGACACGCCTCTCCATCGGTCGATTCGTCACTTCCGGACATTCGGCCACACCAACCGAAGGCCGCTCCTCGCAGAACCTCGGCGCACCCGCTCCGGGCACATTTTCAACCGAAGGACGCAGAATCATCACCTGCGCCACAACATGATTCGGCTGCGGTCGAGCCACTGCCGACAACTCGACCGGACCCGCCCACCGAAAGGGGCGCCGATGCGTTCCGCCCCGGGCCCGTGGCCTCAGAAATCAGAAGTCGTGGGGACCGTAGAAAGCGAATCGACAGCCGTCTGTGTCACATCACACAGATCAGAGTGGCGACTCCATGACACGTCACGACGGCGGGAATGACATGTCCGGCCCGACCGAGCCGGCAGTGCACCACGAACAAGAATTCTTCTACGGCTGGAGCAGCACATCGGTGTCGAAACACGTGTGCGTACCCGTGTGACAGGCCGCGCCCACCTGGTCGACGACGAGCAACACGGTGTCACCGTCACAATCGAGTCGCACCTCGTGCACGAACTGGGTGTGCCCCGACGTCTCGCCCTTGACCCAGTACTCGTTGCGGGACCGAGAGAAGTAGGTGGCCTTGCGGGTGGCGAGAGTGCGCGCGAGTGCCTCGTCGTCCATCCACGCCATCATCAGGACCGCACCGGTGGACTTCTCCTGCACGACCGCAGCGAACAACCCGGCCTCGTTGCGCTTGATCCTGGCCGCGATCTCCGGGTTCAGGATGTTACTCATCGGACCACAATTCCTTCCGCGCGCATCGCGTCCTTGACCTGCCCGATCGTGAGTTCACGGAAGTGGAACACGCTCGCCGCGAGCACCGCGTCCGCACCCGCCTGCACGGCCGGCGCGAAGTGCTCCACAGCGCCGGCACCGCCCGAAGCGATGACGGGGACGTGCACCGCGGCACGCACGGATTCGATCATCTTCAGATCGAACCCGGCCTTGGTTCCGTCGGCGTCCATCGAATTGAGCAGAATCTCCCCCACCCCGAGTTCCTCGCCGCGCCGAGCCCACTCGACCGCGTCGATCCCCGTGCCCTGCCGACCACCGTGGGTGGTGACCTCCCAGCCCGACGGAGTGGGATCCTGGCCTTCAGGAACGGTCCGAGCATCGACGGACAGCACGATGCACTGAGAGCCGAATCGCTCGGACATCTCACGCAGCACTTCCGGCCGCGCGATGGCGGCGGTGTTCACCGAGACCTTGTCGGCGCCTGCGCGCAGCAGCCGGTCGACGTCGTCGACGGTGCGTACTCCACCGCCGACCGTGAGCGGGATGAAGACCTGCTCCGCGGTACGGGTAACGACGTCGAGCATTGTGCCTCGATCGCCGCTGGAGGCCGTCACGTCGAGGAAGGTCAGTTCGTCGGCGCCCTGAGCGTCGTAGAGGGCAGCGAGTTCCACAGGGTCACCGGCGTCGCGGAGGTTCTCGAAGTTGACTCCCTTGACGACCCGTCCGGCGTCGACATCGAGGCAGGGGATCACTCGCACGGCGAGCGTCATTGGGATTCTCCTTCTGAACGAGACTCCGTCCTCACGGATCTCAGGATGTCGATAATTTCGTCGTGGATACCGGGCGCTGCGGCCAATACGGATCCGCATCCGATGCGCCAGGGCTCGCCCTCGAAGTCGGTGGCGATTCCGCCTGCCGCACGGACGAGGGCCACCCCGGCTGCATTGTCCCACGGGTGGTGACCGAACACGACCGCTCCACCGAGCGCACCCGACGCCGTGTAGGCGAGATCGATACCCGTCGAGCCGTGCATGCGCAGCCGCGCGACCCGCCGGCTCAGTTCCGTGATGACGGACAGCCGGGTGCGTCCGGGAACGTGACCGCGACTGTCGACGTCGAAACTGCCGACGGCGATCATGTGGTCTTCGAGCCGTTGAGGCCCGAGCTTCTTGCGGGGCTCACCGTTGAACAGCAGCGGACCATCGACCACCGCGGAGAACCTGTGGCCTATCAGCGGCATCCACGTCAAACCCACCACCGGCTCGCCGTCCTCGACGAGCGAGAGCAGGATGCCCGCCGTGGGGAGTCCGGCCGAGTAGTTGACGGTGCCGTCGATGGGGTCGAGCAGCCACACGGTCCCGCTGCTCGCCGACGGCCCCCCGAACTCCTCGCCGTGCACAGCGATACCTGTGCGGTCGGCGAGCTCACCGCTGATGCGGCGTTCGAGCTCGAGATCGAGGTCGGTGGCGAAGTCGTTGCGCCCCTTGTCCACCGACCGCGGTGCCCCGTGGCCGGTGACGAACCGTTCGGACACACCGTCGAGCACCTCAGTCGCCACAGCGAGGAGGTGTTCGCGGTCCGTGTTCGCGGCCATCGACGTCAGCGGGAGACCGCGTCGAGTGCTTCGGGCAGGGTGAAGCGGCCTGCGTAGAGCGCTTTGCCGATGATCGCACCCTCGATGCCTTCGTCGACGAGCGTGGCGATCGCGCGCAGATCGTCGACGGTCGAGACTCCGCCGGAAGCGACGACAGGGGCGTCGGTGGCATTGCACACCGATCCGAGCAGATCGAGATTGGGGCCGCTGAGAGTGCCGTCCTTGGTCACGTCCGTGACGACATACCGGGAACAACCCTCACCGTTGAGCCGCTCGAGTGTCTCCCACAGGTCGCCGCCGTCGGACACCCAGCCGCGCCCGCGCAGACGCCATTCGCCATCGATGAGCTTCACGTCGAGACCGACGGCGATACGGTCGCCGTGCTCGCCGATGACCCGTGCACACCACTCGGGGTTCTCGATGGCGGCGGTGCCGAGGTTCACCCGCGCGCAGCCGGTCGCGAGGGCAGCAGCGAGAGTCGCATCGTCGCGGATACCACCGGAGAGTTCGACCGACACGTCGAGTTCGCCGACGACCTGCGCAATGAGTTCACGGTTGTCTCCGCGACCGAATGCCGCATCGAGATCGACCATGTGCACCCATTCGGCACCGGCGTTCTGCCATTCGAAGGCGGCGTCGCGCGGAGAACCGTAGCCGGTTTCACTGCCCGCCTCTCCCTGAACGAGGCGAACTGCTTCACCGTTGGCAACGTCGACTGCAGGCAAAAGGACCAGGCTCACTGCGCCTACAGTAGTGCCTGTCGTATCGAACCTCGAAAGCGACTCGGCGGGATCGAGCCACGGGGGACCGCCACTGGGCCCGGCCTCATCGATGCGGGCACGCCGGTGCTCACTCAGGGGCGTCCGCCAGTGCACGACACGTGGGTGTGTCGTATCCGGTGTAGTCGGCCACGTGTCCCTCGAACAGGATCGTCCCACCGTCTCGGCCGGGTCCGGGGCCGAGGTCGATCAGCCAGTCGGCGCGGCGGATGACGTCGAGGTTGTGCTCGATGACCACCACATCGTTCCCCAACTCGACGAGCCTGTCGAGAACGTGCAGCAAGGCGTCGATGTCGCTCATATGCAGCCCGGTGGTCGGTTCGTCGAGGACATAGGTGGTGGTCTGTTCCACCTCCCGCAGTTCCTTGGCGATCTTGACTCGTTGACATTCTCCTCCCGAGAGCGTGCTCAACGACTGCCCCAGGCGCAGATAGCCGAGGCCGACCGCCGCGAGTTGTTCCAGTGCGCGGGCGATGCCCTTGTCGGGCAACCGGGCAACGGCCTGCTCGACGGTCAGATCGTCCACGTCCGCGATGGACATCCCGTCGACGGTGTGCGCGAGGACCTCGGGTGTGAATCGACGTCCGTGGCATGTCTCGCACACGACTTCCTGGCCCTCCATGAACGCGAGATCGGTGTAGATCACGCCGGTGCCCTTGCAGTCCGGGCACCCACCGTCGGAATTGGCACTGAACAGACTCGCGGGCACGTCGTTTCGGCGCGCGAACAGTCTCCGGATCGCGGGTGCGATGCCGGTATAGGTGATCGGGGTGGAACGCCGGTTGGTGCTCACCGGCTTCTGGTCGATCACGATTGCCTCGTGTTGGTCGACGAGTTCCGTAGCAAGACTGGACTTCCCGGATCCCGCAACGCCGGTGAGCACGGTCATCACGCCTCTGGGGATCTGCACGGTGAAATGCTGCAGATTGTTGCGTCGTGCGTCGGCGATGGTGAGGGACCCGGTCGCGGGCCGTGGTGCACGCTCGGGCAGTGCTCGTCGACGCAAGGCACGTCCGGTCGGAGTGTCGGCGCGGCGCAGGTCGTCGAATGTCCCTTGGAACACGAGTCGGCCACCGGCCGCGCCGGCGCCCGGACCGATCTCGATCACCTCGTCCGCCCGGGCCATCACCGCGGGATCGTGTTCGACGACCAGCACGCTGTTACCACTGCTGCAGAGGTGTTCGAGCAGTTCGACCATCGACTCGACATCGCTCGGGTGCAGCCCCACCGTCGGTTCGTCGACCACGTAGGTCATCTCGGTCAGGCTCGATCCGAGGTGTCGGACCGTCTTGATGCGCTGAGATTCGCCGCCGGACAGGCTCGTGGTCGGTCGGGCGAGCGTCAGGTACCCGAGTCCGATCTTCACCATGGCCTCGAGCCGTTCAGTCAGCGCGGTGACCACCGGCGCGACGTGGGCGGAATCGATGGTGTGCACGAGGTCGAGGAGTTCTGCGACCTCGAGACGGGACATCTCGCCGGGGGTGCGACCGAGCAAGACCGCGGTGCGGGCGGCTTTGTTCAGCCGGTCGCCGTCGCATTCGGGACAGGTCTGCGACCTCGTGAAACGGCGGATGGTGTCCTGTTTGCGTTCGGACAGATTGTCGGAGGTGTGCAGGTAGATGCGTTCGAATCGCGGGACGACGCCCTCGTACTCCTTCGGTGTCTTGCGGCCCAGCTTCGCCGCGGACTCACCGCCGTACAAGAGTGCGTCGCGTTCGGCCTCGCTCCACTGCCGGAGCGGGGTTCGAGCGTCGAACGTGCCGATATCGGCGTACAACGAGTACCAGTACCCGCCGTGGCCGAAGCCCGGGAGCACGATGCCGCCGTCGGCGAGCGACTTGTCGAGGTCCAGGAAGCGTTCGACCGCACTGGCGACGACTTCACCCAGGCCCGAGCAGGTGGCGCACATTCCAGCGGGGTCGTTGAACGAGAAGCAATTCGATTCGCCCACGTACGGTGTCCCGGTGCGCGAGTACAGCAATCGCAGGTAGGTCCAGGTATCGGTGATGGTGCCGACGGTCGAACGGGCATTGCCGCCGATCCTGCGCTGATCGATGACGATGACGGGGGTCAGACCCGCGATGTGTTCGACGTCGGGCCGGGTCCATTTCGGCAGCCGGTTCCTGGTGAACGGCGGGAACGTCTCGCTCAGCTGGTGCCCCGCCTCGGCGGCGATCGTGTCGAACACCAGTGACGATTTGCCCGAGCCGGACACACCGACGACAACGACGAGCCGGTGGCGTGGAATGTCGAGGTCGAGGTCGGCCAAGTTGTTGGTGTGTGCCCTGCGAACGGTGATGTGTCGCGTTGCTGCCATGCCTCGACGGTACGACCGGATACGGCCGGATCCTGACCGCATTTTCGGGGATGATCGGGGCATGGCCGACGTGACGAAACGGATGCTCGGACTGCTGTCGCTTCTGCAGACCGGCCGCGCGATCGGCGGCGACGAACTCGCACGCCGGCTCGAAGTCAGTCCGCGGACGGTGCGCCGTGACGTCGACCGTCTTCGCGGGTACGGGTACCCGGTCGAGACACAGCCCGGTCCCGGCGGTTTCTACCGACTCGCCGCCGGACGAACGATGCCACCGCTGGTTCTCGACGACGACGAAGCCGTCGCCACACTGCTGGCGCTCGCCTCACTCGCCTCTGTGGGGCTCGCGGAAGGTGGCATCGACGATGGGGCGACAGACGGCATCGACGATGCGGCGTCCCGCGCGTACGGCAAACTCGACCAGTTCCTTCCCACGCGGCTCCGCCCGCTGCTCACCGCGATCCGCGCCGGGCTCGAGACGAGCCCCCAACAGGCACCCACGGTGACCGCACAGCATCTGAGCATCGTCGCCGAGGCCATCGCGCACCGGGAGACGATCACTTTCCGCTATGTCGATGCAGCGGGGAACGCCACCGAGCGACGCGTCGACCCGTACCGCCAGATCCACCATCTCCTGCGCTGGTACCTGATGGGCTGGGACACCCGACGCAAGGACTGGCGCGTCTTCCGGGTCGACCGCCTGCACGAACCGGTCCGTACCGGACACCGCTACCCGGTACGGGATCTGCCGGCCGACTCGGCGTCGGATTACCTTCGCCGGAACCTCCGCCGCGGCAAGGAACCGGTGGATCTACTGGTCGACGCGCCGGTCGAGCACGTCGTCGACGCACTGAAGTTCCAGGAATCCCGGATCCGCTCGGCGAGCGACGATCGCACCACTGTCGGTCTCGATGTGGACTCGTGGCAATGGCTCGTCCTCATCCTCGCCTTCGTCGATGCCGACTTCAGGATCGATGGCAGCGAGACGCTTCTACGCTCCTGCCGGCTGTTCGCGCAGCGATTGTCGGCCGCAACGGACGATTCCGGCGCCGACCCGACCTCACGGCCCGATAAGCTCGGCGGATGGCACCACTGAACCCTGATCTCGCGGGTCGGGTCTTTCCACCGACGAACTATCTCGTCGGCCGCGAGAAGATCCGTGAATTCGCTCGCGCCGTGCGCTCGACGAACCCGGTCCATCACGACGTCGAGGCGTCCCGCGCAGCCGGCTTCGCCGATGTGGTTGCACCACCGACCTTCAGCACCGTGGTGCTGGGTCCCGCCGTGACCCAGCTGATGGAGTCCCCCGGCACCGGCATCGAGCTGCACCGGGTCGTCCACGGTTCGGAGAAGATCGAATACCGTCGGCCCATCGTTGCCGGTGACGACCTGTCGACCACGTTGACCATCGTCGACGTGTCCGAGCGCGCGGGCAATTCGTTCATCGCGACGATCTGCGAGGTATGCGACGAGACCGGCGCGCTGGTCGCGACGGTCACCTCGAGCTTTCTGCATCGAGGTGACGCATGAGTTTCCCCACCCGCTGCGCGTTCGGCGACCTCGAGATCGGCGCGGTCGTCGCGAAGGCCGAACCGAAGATCACCCGCGACGACCTGGTGCGCTATGCGGGGGCGTCGGTCGATTTGAATCCGATCCACTACAACGACGTCACCGCTGCCGAGGTCGGCCTCCCAGGGGTGCTCGCGCACGGGATGCTCACTGCGGCCCTGGCGTTGCAGGTAGTGATGGACTGGATCGGCGATCCCACGGCAGTGATCTCGTACGAGACGCGGTTCACGCGACCCGTCGTCGTCGATCCGGTCGACGGCGCGACCCTGTCGATCTCCGCCAAGGTCGCCCGACTCGACCCCGACGAACGCACGGCGCGAATCGACATCACGGTGAGCTACGAGGGCCGCACCGTGCTCGGTAAGACACAGGCCCTGGTCCGGTTTTCGTCCTGACCCGAGCGTCGGTCGTGGTCACCGCGTCAGCGGGGTTCTGTCCGTTAGCCCGGACAGGATCTCCGGCAACGGTGCGCGGTGCAGGACACCGAGACGCTGGGTGGCACGGGTCAGCGCAACATACAGCTCCGCTGCCCCGCGCGGCCCGTCGGCGAGGATCCGTTCGGGTTCGACGACGAGGACCGCGTCGTATTCGAGGCCCTTCGTCTCCGCAGGCAGTACCGCGCCGGGGACGTCCGGCGGCCCGATCACGATGCTCGTCCCTTCCCTGAGAGCTTCGTCGCGTACGAATTCTTCTACAGCGAGGCCCAATTCGTCCCCACTCACGCACCTGGACCAGGGCGCCGAACCCGAGGCACGGACCGATTCCGGCGGCGTGACATCGGGCGCGAACGCGGCGAGCACACCGGCGGCGACGGTCATGATCTCGGCGGGTGTCCGATAATTCACGGTCAACGATCGGTACATCCACCGTCCGGGGACGTACGGCTCGAGCATCTCACCCCAGGACGTCGCCCCCGCCGCCGATCGACGCTGAGCGAGATCACCGACGATCGTGAAGGATCGTCCCGGACAGCGGCGCATCAGCACTCTCCAGTCCATCTCGGACAGTTCCTGAGCTTCGTCGACGACGACGTGCCGATAGGTCCAGTCCCGATCCGCTGCAGCGCGTTCGGCGAGGTCGCGGGTGTCGCGCTCGGTGAAGCGCCCCGCCAGGTCGGAGCCGTAGAGCATGTCCTGCGCGAACAGGTGGTCCTCGTCGTCCATGTGGTCTTCACGATTCACCAGGACGTCCAGCACCCCCGCGGCATACTCGGCCTCGGCCGCGAGTGCGCGTTCCGCGGTGTCGTCGACGGGGCCGGTGCGTCCGAGGAGGTCGACGAGTTCGTCGAGCAGCGGCACGTCGGAGACCGTCCACGCGTGGCCGTCCGCGCGCCACAGCGCCGGATCGGCACCGGCCGCGCGGAGCCGTGCCTTCGACGCGTAGAGCTGCGCCAACAACTCTTCCGGCGTCATGATCGGCCAGAGTTCGTCCAGCGCCACCCGGAACCGCTCGTGCTCTTCCAGTTCCGCGCTCAGGTCCGAGCGCATGTCCTCCCATGCCTGCTTGTCGGATCGATCCAGCCATCCGCGACCGATCCGTGCGATGGCGCGCTCGGTGAGTACCCACGTGACGATCTCGGTGAAGACCGCGCGTGCCTCGTTGTGCGGCAGGCCGCTCGCCCGCGCTTCGTCGATCGCCCACTCGGCGGTCTCGGCGTCGATCCGCACCGTCACATCGGTCAACCCGATCATGATCGGGTCGTGTGGCTTCCGCTGCCTGTCGGCGATCGCTGCGGCGAGCACGCCGAGGATCGTCGACGATCCCTTGAGTCGTGCCACGTCCGGCGCGTCCTCTGCCGTGGCGCGCAGTCCGGGAACCAGGTCGCCCGTGGTGGTGAACACCACGTCGGTCTCGCCGAGCGACGGCAGCACGCGCCCGATGTGCCGCAGGAACTCCGGGTTGGGTCCGACCACCAGTACGCCGTGACGTTCCATCTGTTCGCGCTGGGTGTAGAGCAGGTATGCGACGCGGTGCAGCGCGACCACAGTCTTGCCGGTACCGGGCCCTCCCTCGATCACGAGCACTCCCGGGTGGTCGAGTCGGATGATCTCGTCCTGTTCGGCCTGGATCGTCGCCACGATGTCGCGCATGCCGTCGCCGCGCGGCGCGGTGACCGCGGCGAGCAGGGCCGAGTCTCCGGAGTCGGCGTCCGACGGACGGCCGAGTGATTCATCGGTGAAGTCGACGATCTCCCGTCCACGGGTGTGGAACTGGCGGCGGCGGCGCATGCCCTCGGGATTCGCCGCGGTCGCGACGTAGAACGGTCGCGCAGCCGGTGCCCGCCAGTCGAGCAGCAACGACTCGTAGTCGTTCGCCTCGTCGAGGAGCCCGATCCTGCCGATGTACGACCTCTCGCCCGACTCTGCGTCCAGCCGTCCGAAGCACAGTCCGGCGTCTGCCACGTCCAATCGCGCGATCGCGCGTGCCTGCGAGCGCACCTCGACGTCGCGTTCCATGGGTGAGTGCCCGCTGTCGCGCAGCGCCGCCTCGTATCGTGCCTTTGCGGCGGCCCGGTCCGAATCCAGCTGTGCGTGGAGCCGTGCCACGTACCGCCGTTCGGACTGCAGTTCGTTCTCGTGGTCCCGCTGTTCCTGCGCGCCCTGTCGGTCCTGTCGTGTCGTGCGTGTGTCGTCGAATGCCATGAAACTACCGCCAATCTCCCGGCCGGACGCAGCCGTGACGTGCACGGATTCGGCCGGGAGAATGATTCTGGGGTATACCCGGGGTCTTGCCGCAAGCCCCCGGGTCGGCTATATCTTGAAGAGGGAAGGACATAGCAGTGGGAATCACCGAGTGCTACGTCCTATTTCTTTTCCGGACCGAACGCCTTCCGCGTCATCCTCTTCGACACGATCCCCATCGCGACGATCGCGCCCACGACCCCGGCCAACGCGACGATCAGGCCGATCACCGGTGCCGGTCGCAGCACCACGATGACGAGGGTCGCGACGAGCAGCACCGCCGCGGCGGAGCCGAGCGACGCCATCGCGAGCTTGCCGATCGAGAGGTCCCCGGTCGGCTCGTCGCTCTCCTCGGGCCTGCTCACAAAGAATCCACCCAGTTCCGCAACAGAACGGCGCCGGCGTCACCGGACTTCTCGGGGTGGAACTGGGTCGCCGAGAGCGGCCCGTTCTCGACCGCGGCGAGGAACCTGCTGCCGTGCTCGGCCCAGGTCAGTCGAGGTGGGGCGATCCGTTCGGGTTCGGGCAGTTCCCAGGTCTGCGCCGCGTAGGTGTGGACGAAGTAGAAACGCGTATCGTCGTCCATTCCGGCGAACAGCACCGAGTCCTTCGGCGCTTCGACGGTGTTCCAACCCATGTGGGGCAGGACGGGCGCGTCGAGGCGGTCGACGGTGCCAGGCCACTCGCCGCAGCCTTCGGTCTCGATTCCGTGTTCGACACCCTTCTCGAACAGGATCTGCATGCCGACGCAGATGCCGAGCACCGGGCGCCCCCCGGCGAGTCGGGTACCGATGATCTTCTCGCCGCCGACACCGCGCAGGCCTCGCATACACGCGTCGAATGCGCCCACACCGGGGACGACGAGACCGTCCGCGGCGAGCGCGACCTCGGGGTCGGAGGTGACCTCGACGTGCGCGCCGGTGCGGGCCAGTGCCCGGGTCGCGGAGTGGAGATTGCCCGAGCCGTAATCGAGGACGGCCACCGTGGTTGCGCTCATGATTGTCGATTCTATGTGGAGGAACGGGGACGCTCGGACGGACCGGCAAGCCGCGCGAGCAACGGGAGTGTGGGGACGAGCAGTGCGGCAACGGCGAAGGCCGCCGGGTATCCGGCTGCGGCGGCCACCGCACCGAGTGCGAAGGATCCGGCGCCGGTGCCTGCGTCGAAGCCGATGTTCCATGCGGCGCTTGCGGACCCGATGTGTTCGGAACCGGCGCGCCGGAACGCGATGAGCAGTGCCTCGTTCTGCACGATGCCGAAGCCGAGTCCGAAGCACACCGAGGCTCCGATCAGAGCGCCGGTGCCGGCCCTGCCGTCAGCGATGAGGGCGAAGGGCACCATCGCCACCGCGGCGAGGGCGAGGCCGACGGGCAGCATCTTGCCCGCTCCGAAGCGGTCGGCGAGGGCACCCGCTCCGAAACGCCCGACGAGCGTGGACGCGCTGAGCACGGCCAGTGCGGTCGGGACAGGGAGATCAGCGACCGCGATCCGCAGGAGTGAGGTCAGTCCGCCATAAGCGATGGCTCCCGCTCCGACCGCCACCATGGGGAACAACAGCACCCGCAGCGGGATTCGACTGCTCGGCGCGGCAGCGCGTTTCGGAGTCCGTGGCAGCCGAACTGCAGCGACGAGAGCAGCCGAAGTGACGATCGCACCGAGGATGAACACCGGTGTGGTGGAGAAGCGTTCGGAGATCGCGAGCCCGGCGGGTAGGCCGATCATCTGCGACGCGGCGATCCCGACGCCGAGCGCCCCCGTCGCCCGCCCGAGCAGGCGGGGAGGTGCGAGTTCACCCACGAGTGCGGACGCGGCGACGGTGATCATGCCGAATCCGATCCCTCGCACTGCGGAGATCCCGAGGACGGCGGCCGGCGCCACCGACAGAAGGAACAGCAGCGACGGCGGACCGAGCAGCAAGCAGCCCGCCATCAGCATGGCGCGGTGACCGTAGGCACGCATCAGTCGCGGCATGGCGATCTGGGCGAGAACCGTGGTGAGCATGAATACGGCAGTCACCGATCCGGCGAGTGTGTCGGATCCCCCGGCTTCGGCGATGGCCCAGGGCACGACGGGCAGCAGCAGTGAGAATCCGCCGAATGCCGCGGCGGCCAATACCCAGGCCGCGGGGAGCCCGCGCACGCGCAGCAGTGCCGGACTGTCCTGCGTCACGTCAGGTCAACCTGAGCACACCCGCGATCACGGCGAGCACCGTGATCGCAAGGAGAACTCCCGCGAACAGCAGATTCCGGGATTTCCACATCGACCAGGTGCCGCCGGCCGTGATCCCCGCAGCGATGAAACAAACGTAGGTGAGGAGAACATCCATCGATTTACAGGCTGCCCTTGGTCGACGGCACACCGGTTACGCGCGGATCCGGTTCGACCGCCTCACGCAATGCGCGTGCGACAGCCTTGAACTCGGCCTCGGTGATGTGATGCGGATCGCGGCCGTAGAGCACGCGCACGTGCAGCGCGATGCGCGCGTGGAATGCGAAGGATTCGAATACGTGCCGGTTGATGACGGTCGAGTAGGGCACACCCGGGTAGCCGCCGATCACCGAATGCACCATGTAGTCGGGTTCGCCGGTGAACACGCAGTACGGGCGGCCGGAGACGTCGACGGACGCGTGCGCGAGGGTTTCGTCCATCGGGATGAAGCAGTCGCCGAACCGACGAATACCGCGCTTGTCGCCGAGCGCCTCGTTGAACGCGTCACCGAGGACGATCGCGGTGTCCTCGACGGTGTGGTGTGCCTCGATCTCGACGTCGCCCTGGGCGTGCACGGTCAGGTCGAACGAGCCGTGCTGACCGAGGGCGGTGAGCATGTGGTCGTAGAACGGGATCCCCGTGGCGATGTCGGTGCGTCCACTGCCGTCGAGATTCACCTCGACGGTGATGCTCGATTCCTTCGTGGTGCGTTCGACCTTGGCGATGCGGTCGCTCATCGGGTTGCCTCGATTTCGGTTGCGGCGAGTATTTCGCTGACCCGCAGAAGTTCGTCGTTCTCGTGCGCGAGTCCGATTGTGGTGCGCAGGTGGCCTTGGATGCCGACGTCCCGGATCAGGACACCGCGGTCGAGGTACCGCTGCCATGTGGCGGCGGCATCGGCGAAGCGTCCGAACAGGATGAAGTTGGAGTCCGACGGGATCACTCGGTATCCGAACCGGGTGAGTTCGGCTGCGACGCGGTCGCGTTGGGCGGCCAGTTCGGCAACAGAGCCGAGCGTGGCGTCGGCGTGCCGCAGCGCGGCCCGCGCGGCGGCTTGCGTGATCACCGACAGGTGGTACGGCAGACGAACCAACAGCAGCGCGTCGATCACCGCGGGGGCGGCGGCGAGGTAGCCGAGCCGACCACCGGCGAAAGCGAATGCCTTGCTCATGGTGCGCGAGACGATGATCTTCGCCGGGTACTCGTCGATCAGCGCCAGCGCGCTCGGCACTGCAGAGAACTCGGCGTATGCCTCGTCGACGATCACGATGCCCGGAGCGGCGTCGAGGATCGGACGCAGCTCGTCGAGCGGGATGCTGTGGCCTGTCGGATTGTTCGGACTCGTGACGAACACGACGTCGGGCTGCCGGTCGCGGATCGCGGCGACGGAAGCCTCGATGTCGAGGGTGAAGTCGTCTCGCCGGTAGGTGGGCCACCACTCGGTCTGTGTTCCGTCGGCAATGATCGGGTGCATCGAATACGAGGGCACGAAACCCATTGCGCTGCGGCCCGGCCCGCCGAACGCCTGCAGAATCTGCTGCAGCACCTCGTTGGATCCGTTTGCCGCCCACACATTCTCGAGCCCGACCGCGACACCGGTCTGCCGAGTGAGGTACGCGGCGAGATCGGTGCGCAGGGCGACGGCGTCGCGGTCGGGATAGCGGTGCAGTCGAGTCGCTGCCTCGCGGACCGATTCCGCGACGTCGTCGACAAGGGCCTGCGTCGGCGGGTGCGGGTTCTCGTTCGTGTTGAGCTGGACGGGCACCGTCAGTTGCGGAGCACCGTACGGCGATTTGCCGCGCAGGTTCTCGCGCAGGGGCAGGTCGTCGAGTGTGACGAAACCACCCGGAATCGCCGCGTTCACTTCAGTGCCTCGAAGCGCAGTCGCACGGCCTCGCCGTGTGCGGGCAGATCCTCGGCGTTCGCGAGAGTGATCACGTGGCCGGACACGTCCTTCAGGGCTGCCTCGGTGTAGTCGACGACATGGATTCCACGCAGGAAGGTCTGCACGCTGAGGCCGGATTGGTGCCGCGCGCAGCCCGCGGTGGGGAGCACGTGGTTCGAGCCGGCGCAGTAGTCGCCGAGTGAGACCGGGGCCCACGGGCCGACGAAGATCGCGCCGGCCGCCCGAACCTGTGCGGCAACGTCGGATGCGTTCTCCGTCTGGATTTCGAGGTGCTCGGCCGCGTAGGCGTTGACCACGTTCAGGCCTTGCGCGATGTCGTCGACCAGCACGATGCCGGACTGGCTTCCGGACAGCGCGGTCGCGACGCGTTCGCGGTGCTTGGTGAGTTCGAGCTGTGCGGCGAGCGCGGTGTCGACAGCGTCGGCGAGTTCGGGGCTCGTGGTCACGAGGACGGACGCGGCCATGACGTCGTGTTCGGCCTGGCTGATCATGTCGGCCGCGACGTGCACGGCGTCGGCCGTGTGGTCGGCGAGGATCGCGATCTCGGTGGGGCCCGCCTCGGCGTCGATGCCGACCACCGAGCGGCACAGCCGCTTGGCGGCGGTGACGTAGATGTTGCCGGGGCCGGTGATCATATCGACGGGCGCGAGTTCGGCGCCGTCGGTGTCGGTGCCGCCGTAGGACAGCAGCGCGATGCCCTGGCCGCCGCCGACCGCCCACACTTCGTCGACGTCGAGTAGCGCGGCCGCCGCGAGGATGGTCGGGTGCGGCAGGCCGCCGAAGTCCTTCTGCGGGGGCGAGGCGATCACGAGCGATTCGACGCCCGCGGCCTGTGCGGGAACGACGTTCATGACGACGGACGACGGGTAGACGGCGTTTCCGCCCGGGACGTACAGTCCGACCCGGTCGACCGGCACCCAGCGTTCGGTCACGGTGCCGCCGGGTACCACCTCGGTGACGGTGTCGGTGCGGCGCTGGTCGGCGTGCACCTTGCGGGTGCGCTCGATGGCGACTTCGAGGGCCGCGCGCACGGCCGGGTCGATCTCGGCGAGGGCTCGTTCGAGTTCGGCGGCCGGCACGCGAACACTGTCGGGACGGACGCCGTCGAACTTCTCGCAGTAGTCGAGAGCGGCCTCGGCACCGCGGTCGCGAATGTCGTCGACGACGGGACGAACATGATGCAGCACCGCGTCCACGTCCACTCCGCCGCGGGGCAGTGCGCCCCTCAGCTCCGCAGTGGTGGGAGTACGACCGCGCAGGTCGGTGCGGGCAAGCATGAGTTGTCCTCTCTCGCTGATCAGGGAACGTCTCCCATTATCCGCGATAGTGGATGGTTGACCACACGCGGGTGCGCCCCGGGCCGCGTTGCTGTCACTCCCCTCTCATCCCGCGGGGTCGGTGCCGGTCGGCACCGACCTTATGCTGGCCACATGAAGCAGGACGACGAGCGCCCGACGACTCTGGGCGAACTCATCCGACGTCAGCGTGAACTCGCGGAACTCCCGATGCGCCAGCTGGCGTCGATGGTGGGTATCTCGAATCCGTACCTGTCGCAGATCGAACGGAATCTGCGGGCACCGAGCGATCGGGTCCTCCATGCGATTGCAGAGCAGCTGCACGTGTCGGCGGACGCATTGGTGTCGCAGGTGACGCCGGAGACCGACGGGGAGACGGCGGTGTCCAGGGCACTTCGCGAGGATCCGGATCTGACAAATGCCCAGCGGCGGTCTCTGGAGGAGATGTACGAGGCGTTCCGGGAGGTCACGGTCGCAAAGCGACGACGGGGCGGCGGATCCCCGAACTCCGACACCGAGTGAGCAGACTCACATCTGAGCAGGTCAGGGGTTTTACTCACGGTTGGGTGGCAGGTCAGGAAGGTATAGGTCGCGCACAACTCAACGTGCACTCGGCATGTACCTTGCGGTAAGGTGCGCGCCCGCAGCGGAGCTGTCAGCCTCGAGGTGACCAACCGACCCAGTTCTGGAGTTGCCCCGGTGCTCAACAATCTGCAGAAGAAGATCTCGTCGTCGCTCGACCCCATCGGGTGGGGGCCGGCCGCTGCCTCCGTCGCGGGGCGTGCGGTGAAGAACCCGCGTGCGGTGGCCGAGGCGACCACAGAGTATGCACATCGTCTTGCGCACATCCCGGCCGCAGCAGCCCGCGTGTGGAATGCGAACGACCCCCAGGCTCCGGTTACGCCGGATCCCAAGGACCGACGCTTCTCCGACGCCGCATGGAAAGAGAATCCTGCCTACTTCTCGCTGCTGCAGAGCTACCTCGCCACCCGCGAGTACGTCGATGATCTCGTCGACGCAGGCGAGGGCGATGCCATGGCCGACGCCAAGACCCGCCAGTTCGCGAACCTGATGTTCGATGCGCTCGCACCGTCGAATTTCCTGATCAATCCGGGCGTCCTGGTGCGCGCGCTCGACACCGGTGGCGCGAGCCTGTTCCGCGGCGCGAAGTTCGCGGTGGATGATCTGGTGCATCGCAAGGGAATTCCACTCAAGGTGGATCGCGACGCGTTCACCCTCGGCGAGAACATGGCCGCGACCGACGGCAAGGTCGTGTTCCGCAACGATCTGATCGAGATCATCCAGTACGCACCGCAGACCGAGAAGGTTCATGAGGTCCCGATCCTGGCGGCGCCGCCGTGGATCAACAAGTACTACATCCTCGATCTGGCCCCGGGACGGAGCCTGGCCGAATGGGCGATCCAGCGCAATCGCACGGTGTTCATGATCTCGTACCGCAACCCGGACGAGACGATGCAGGACATCACGATGGACGACTACTACCGGCAGGGCATCGCGACCGCGCTGGACGTGGTCGAGGAGATCACCGGCGCCCCACGGATCGAGATCCTCTCGATCTGCCTCGGCGGCGCGATGGCCGCGATGGCGGCGGCACGACTGGGCGCGATCGACGACAAGCGGATCAGCGCATTCACGATGCTCAATACCCTCCTCGACTACAGCGAGGTCGGCGAGCTGGCGCTGCTGACGGACCCCGCGACGCTCGACAAGGTCGAGTACCGCATGAGCCGACAGGGCTTCCTGTCCGGATCGGAGATGGGCGGCACATTCGACATGATCCGCGCGAAGGACCTGATCTTCAACTACTGGGTGTCGCGCTGGATGAAGGGTGAGAAGCCTGCCGCGTTCGACATCCTGGCGTGGAACGAGGACAGCACCCGGATGCCTGCCGTGATGCACTCGCACTACCTGCGAACCCTGTACGGACGCAACGAACTCGCCGAGAAGAAGTACCTGCTCGACGGATCGATTCTCGACCTGTCGGACATCACCTGCGACACCTACGTGGTGGGTGCGATCAACGATCACATCGTGCCGTGGACGTCGTCGTACAAGTCTGTCGGCCTGCTCGGTGGCAACGTTCGCTACGTGCTCACGAGCGGTGGGCACGTAGCCGGCGCCGTCAATCCACCGAGCCCGAAGGCGTGGTTCGAGGCTGTCGGCGCTGCCGACGACGACAAGGTCGAGCTCCCCACGGACCCGAAGGCATGGCACGACAAGGCAACCCGCCATTCTGGCGCCTCGTGGTGGGAGGACTGGACCGTGTGGTCGACGACGCGCGCGGGCGCTCTCGTCGCACCGCCGTCGATGGGCAGCAAGGAGAATCCGGTCCTCGGTGATGCCCCCGGAACCTACGTCTTCAGCTGATCCGTTGCGTGTTAGCACTCAATCTGCTAACTTGCTAACAGCGTCGTTCGCGGCGTACCGACCCGATACAGCGCTACACCCCCGCGCTCAACGAAGGGAAACACCATGACTGCTCCCACCAAGACCACCGCGCCCAAGGCCACCGAGGCCGCAGCCAAGGCTTCCGACGCAGCCGTCAAGGCCACCGACGCTGCCACCAAGGCCGCCGCCGACGCCACCGCGAACGCACAGAAGACCGCCGAGAAGCTCACGGCGAGCGCCGCCGCCGCTGCCGACAAGGCCGCCGCCGACCTGACCAAGGCCGTCGACGAGACCACCGAGCGCGTCAACGAATTCAACGCCAAGTTCGTCGACGCTGCGAAGCAGAGCGGCAACCTCGGTGTCGACACCTACGAGAAGGCGGTCAGCAGCCTCCTCGACCTGCAGGAGAAGTTCGCCGAGGCCACCCCGGTCGAATGGGTCGCCGACATCGCCAAGGCGCAGGTCTCGTTCGCCCGCGAGCTCACCAGCACGGTCACCACCACGGCACGCGACCTTCTCAAGTAGGACACGATCCCACTTGCGAACCGCATTCGCGCCCGCGCGCCCGAACGGCGCTCTACGGTGCGGTACATGGCTCCGGTGACGCATACTCGGATCGCCGCGACTCCGATTCGACTCGGGGTCGCGGCGATCGCCGGTTGGAGCTCATATCTCCTCGGCCTGGCGCGACGAGGCCCCACACCGTGGACCGTCGCATCGGATATCGGCCGCTACTACGAGGTCCTGACCGACACCACACCGCCGACCTGGGCGCACGCGTGGCCGGTCCCCCGCCGATGGCCACTCGCGAACCTTCGCGACTGCAGCGCACCCGACGCCGCAGACCGGGAAACCGTGCCCACCCTGCTGCTCCCCCCGCAGTCCGGAACCCACTCGTGCATCGTCGACCACTCCCCGGGCCGCAGTCAGGTCGAGGCACTGCGCAACGGTGGCCTGACCCGGGTCCACTGCCTCGAATGGACACCCGCGAACGACGGCACCGACTCGGCATCCATCGACGAGCATCTCGCCGTGGTCGCCGAGACCGTCGAGCACCTCGGTGGCCGCGTGAACATCGTGGGCGACAGCCAAGGAGGGTGGCTCGGCACGATCTACGCGGCGCTGCACCCCGACGCGGTGCACACACTCACCGTGGCCGGCTCCCCCATCGATTTCCACGCCGAGCAACCCGCCCTCGCCACTCTCGCCCACGCACCGGCGAGTGCAGCGACCTCGGTGGTCGATCTCTTCTACGGCACTGCACGCGCCGCCGGTGTGCAGTCCACCGACCCGGTGGGCGAGATCGAGCGAGCAATGGCGCTTCTCGGCGCCCTCGACAACCCCGACGAGGTCATCCGTATGGAGACCGAGCGGCGCTGGTTCGCGTGGCGTCAGGAAGTTCCTGCCACCTTTCGCGAATGGATCATGCGCCACCTGTTCGTCGGGAACCAACTGATCGCCGGCACGCTCGTAGCCGAGGGTCGCACCGTGGATCTCTCGGCCATCGACTGCCCGCTGCGGCTGATAGCCGGCAACTCGGATCCGATGGCAACTCCGACACAGGTGGCTGCGCTCGCCGAGTACGTATCCACCCCGCCGTCGCGGATCGTGTCCACGATCGTCGATACCGGCCACATCGGGCTGTTCATCGGGCGGCAGACCCTGACAGACGTGTGGACACCACTCGCTCGAGCACTCGCCGCAGTCTCGTGAGGCAGCGGTGAGAGCGATCCTCGCGGTACTCGCTCTCATCGCTGCGGTCGGTATCCCGAGCATCTCACCGGCACATGCGCAGCCTGACGAATTTCTCTGGGGTGTAGCAAGTTCGGGATTCCAATCGGAAGGCTCGTCACCCGACAGCAACTGGCGGCGCTACTCGGCCACTGCCCGACACGAGCCCATCGGCACCTCCGTCGACTTTCGGCACCGCTACCGTGAGGACATCGCTCGCGCTGCCGACCTCGGAATCGGCGTCTACCGAATCTCTGTGGAGTGGGCCCGGATCCAGCCCACTCCGTATGGATGGGACGAGGCCGAACTCGCCTACTACGACGATGTCGTGCGAGAGATCCGAGGCCACGGCATGACACCGATGCTCACACTCGATCACTGGGTGTATCCCGGTTGGATCGCCGACCGTGGCGGCTGGTCCGACCCCGACACAGTGCGGTCCTGGCTCGCCCATGCCGAGACGGTCGCCGCGCGCTACGCCGAGGCAGACGTCCTGTGGGTGACGTTCAACGAGCCCAGCCAGTATGTGTGGCAAGAGGTGACGAACGGCGGTCTCGCACCCGCCGAGGTGCCGGTGATGTTCGATCGGCTGGTCGAAGCGCATCGCGGCGCGTACGAGACGATCCACCGGCTCGATCCTGATGCGCGGGTGACGTCGAACGCCGCCTACATTCCCGGCGCGCAACAGTATCTCGACACCTGGTTCCTCGATCGGGTCCGCACCAGCCTCGATTACGTCGGCGTCGACTACTACTACGGCGTGACGCCGCAGAATCCGACGGCGATCCACGCCGCCGTCGGCGACTACGCGTCGGTCGTGCCGCACCCGCAGGGCATGTACGACGCCCTGATGGACTACACCCGCCGCTACCCGGGTATTCCGCTCTACGTGGTCGAGAACGGGATGGCCACCGCCGACGGCGCTCCACGCGCCGACGGCTGGACCCGCTCACGACACCTGCGGGAACACATCGACGCGATGGGTCGCGCGATCGCCGAAGGTGCTCCCGTATTCGGATACAACTACTGGTCGCTCACCGACAACTACGAGTGGGGCTCCTACACGCCGCGATTCGGCCTGTACACCGTCGATGTGAACACAGACCCGACCCTCACTCGGCGTCCGACCGATGCGGTCGAGACCTACCGGACGATCATCGCCGAGACCCGGTTCTCGTAACTCCGACGGTTCCGAGTACCGCACCTGCCCCCAGGGTCAGCACGACCCCGCGACGCGAGCGCATTCCTCCCTGCCGAACATTGTGGCCTCTTACTTCACGAACAAGCAACTCACTTGACGCACTGTAATGCGAGTGCAATATTTGTCGCGCGGATCACAGCAGATCCCGCCTCGCATGCTCAAGGAGTCCCGCCCATGCACCCCGATATCAACGCCGCATCACCCACGTACCCACCGAGTCGAACTCCACCGACACGCAGCAGTGTTCGCGGCACGCTGGTCGCAGCCTCGCTGGCCGTGATGGTTGCGCAGATTGCGAATGCACTTCCCGGCGCGCTCAACGGCGTATTCCAGGAGACGTTCGGCACCGTCGGGTCGCAACTGACGTGGATCACCGCGGCGTTCATGATTCCCGTGGTCGTGTTCGAACTGACATTCGGCGTTCTCGGCGACAAGTACGGGCACCGCTCGTTGGTGGTCGGCGGTGCGGGGGTCGTCATGATCGGCTCGCTCGTATGCGCGGTGTCGCCGACGGTGGAGTGGATGTGGGTCGGCTCTGCGATCAATGGCCTCGGCGCGGGCGCAGTCTTCCCCGCATCACTCGCCCTCGTCGCGTCGGTCGCCGAAACGAGCCGGGAACGCATCCGCGGCATCGCGATGTGGGCGGGCTTCCTCTCCGCCGGTTCCGCGGCCTCACCGCTACTCGGGGGCATCCTCGCGGGCTTCGGCTGGTGGCGTGCCGCGTACGTCGTGGTGGCCGCGTCCGGACTGACCGCGTTGGCCGTGGCCCTGTGGAAATCCCGGGACTCCGAGCGCCAGCAGGGGCGCCGCCCGGACCTGTGGGGACAGATCACCTTCGCACTCGGCCTGATTCTCGTACTGTTCGGACTTGTCCAAGGCCCCGAAGAGGGATGGAGTTCCACCCGCGTGATGGGGGCGCTGATCGTCGGTGTCGCGTTCCTCGTCACGTTCGTGGTCATCGAAATACGAGTTCCCTCACCGCTACTGGATCTCAGGCTCTTCCGTATCCGGGAGTTCACCGTCTCCTCTGCGGTGGCGGTCATCGGAATGTTCGCCTTCCTCGGCGCATGCTTCGCCACGAGCATGTGGCTCGGCCCGGTCCAGCATCAGAATCCCCTCTACACCGGCCTGCTGTTCCTCCTGCTCCAGGGACCGGCCTTCGCGATGATCCCGCTGATCTCGCGCCTGCAGAACCGGTTCGCCGCGAGAGGGCTACTCACAGCCGGATTCCTCACCATTGCCGCGGGTGGATTGCTGGCATCGAACAACGACGTGACGAACCGATCCGTTACCGGGTTCATTCTTCCGTCGCTGCTCGTCGGTATCGGTTTCGCCTTGACGTTGTCGCCGATGACATCGAGCGCGGTCAACTCCGTACCACGGCACCTGACGGGAACTGCCAGCGCGGCGACGAATCTGCTCCGTGATCTCGGCTTCGCACTCGGCCCGGTACTCGTGGGTGCCGTCGCGCTCAGCACCGCCGGCAACGCCCTCGGATCAGCACTGACAGGTTCGACCTTGCCCTCCGGCGAACTCGAAGCGGCCCGCGCGACAGCCCAGGCGGGTGGCCCGATCGCTGTGAACAGCCTCCCGACGGGTGCTCCCGGATCGGCCGCTCAACCGCTCGCACTCGAGGCGCTCGGACAAGGGTTCGCCCAGGCCTTCGTCGTGATCTCCGTGGCGGCACTGGTTGCCGCACTTCTGAGTTGGTTCGGTCTGCGTGGTGTCGGCGCACACGCGGGTCACGACGACCACGACACATCGACCACCACGGCATACCCGGTGACCCGCACCTTGCGTTAGCAGGTCAGACCCCGACCTCGGCCACATCCACCTCGAACGAGATCCCGACGGCATGTTCGAGCGCGACGAGTTCGGCATCCAGGTGGTCGAGCAGCGTTCCAAGATCCGGAACAGTACGCCGACATGCGGTGAGTCCAAAGGCAATCCGATCGTCGGTACTGGTGCACGTGATGTTCAGAGCCTGCCCGTCGAGCGGAACCGAGAGGGGATACACCGCGTCGACGCGAGCACCGTTCCAATGGAGTGGGGTGTCGGGGCCGGGCACGTTGGAGATGATGACGTTGAACCCAGGACGCGACAGCACACGGTTCCCGGTCAGCACACCCAATGCCAACGGCGCCACTCCGACTGCGCTGGCGGCCAGCCGGGACACAGTCGACATCCCACTCATCGACTTCTTCCCGTCCGACATCGAGGCACGCACCCCGGCGAGTCGCTGCGCCGCCTCGGGCCGATCGGTGCCGAGCGAACACATCAGGACGCCGAGATCGTTCCCGCTGTCCTTGCCGTTCCGCAAGGCGACGGGCACCATCGCGACCAGCGACTCGTCGGGAAGTGAATCCCGTTCGGCCAGGAACGCGCGCAGCGCTCCTGAGCACATCGCGAGCACCACGTCGTTGAGAGTCGAATCGGATTCCTTGGCGACCATCCGGAGGCGTTCGAGCCGCCAGGCGCGCGCGGCGAACCGCCGTGAACCCGCGATGGGCACGTTGAGAATCGTCTGCGGCGCCGCGAGCGACAACGATCCGCCTCGATCGTGCACGGCACGGTTGACGGTCCCGATGACCGTGGGTACCAGACCGAACGCCTCCGAGATCACTCCGCGGGCAGCGCGCATCGCGGTGCTCGGCATCTCGATGGCGGTACCGACGACCGAGCGCTGCGGGTCCGAGGTGTCCGGGGCCGCCCACGGCGCCGGCATTCCCGTCTCGTCGGGGTCCGAACTCAATGCGCGGCGAAGCAGCCGCATCGCACCCACACCGTCGGCGAGAGCGTGATGCATCTTCATGTAGAGCCCGTACCTGCCGTCGGCGAGTCCCTCGATCAGATACATCTCCCACAGGGCACGAGTGCGGTCGAGTAGCGGCGCATGCAGGCGTGAGACCAGTTCACGCAATTCGGTAGTGGATCCTGGGCTCGGCAGCGCAGTGAATCGCACGTGATACTCGAGATCGAACGACGGATCGTCCTCCCACGCCCACTGACCGAAAGTGGCCAGTGAACGCACGGCCCGCTTGCGCCACAACGGAGCAGCGTCCTCACCGTCGCTCCGGGCGATCGCGTCGACGAACATCTGCCGCAGATCGCTCGCTGTGCGCCCCTCCGGAGGTTCGAATACGACAAGACCGCCGACATGCATCGGATGCTCCCGGGTCTCACCGAGCAAGAACATCGAATCCGTCGGTGACATCGGCAGCCGCATGTGTCGTCCTTCTGTTCCCTACGCGGCGAGCCCCCTGACTCACCGAAACCGCCGGTGACCGAGGTCACGCGAGGGCTACTCGTAGTTCTACGTCATGATCTCCCGCTTCGCCACCGGAAGCTACACGTCCGGGCCCTCACAAGTCTGTGCTTCTACTGCCCGAGACTTCTACATGTCCAAGCCGAGGTCCAGCACGGCGACCGAATGGGTCAGGGCTCCGACAGCGAGGTAGTCGACGCCGGTGCGGGCGTAGTCTCCGGCGACCTCGAGCGTGAGTCCACCCGACGATTCGAGCCGGGTGTTCGGCGCGTGAGTGTTGCGGCGCTGCACGGCAATCTGGGTCTGCCACAGCGGGAAATTGTCGAGCAGGATCAGGTCGACGTTCTCGGCCAGGACCTCGTCGAACTGCTCGAGGCTGTCGACCTCTACCTCGCACGCGACGTCCGGGGCGTGCGTGCGCACCGCACGCAGCGCAGCGACCACCGACCCCGCGGCCGCAACGTGGTTGTCCTTGATGAGCGCTTCGTCGCCGAGCCCCATGCGATGGTTGACGCCGCCGCCGACCCGCACGGCGTATTTCTGCAGTGCCCGCATGCCGGGGAGGGTCTTGCGGCTGTCGCGGATCTTCGTCTCCGTGCCCGCGACCGCGTCGACCCAGTGCGACGTGGTGGTGGCGATCCCCGACAGGTGGCACACGAGGTTGAGCATCGTCCGTTCTGCGGTGAGCAGCCCGCGGGTGGGCGCCTCGAGGGTGAGCACAGCGTCGCCGGACACCACTCGGTTCCCGTCCTCGACGCGGCCGAGCACCGTGTAATGGTCGGCTCCGACGACCTCGTCGAGCACGAGCAGTGCAACGTCCAGACCCGCGACGGTGCCTGCCTGTCGCGGCGACATCGTCGCCGTGGCGACCGCATCGGCGGGCACCGTCGCGTCGGTGGTGACGTCGGGACCGTACCGCAGGTCCTCGTCGAGGGCCTGTCGCACGAGTGCGCGGGTCTCGTCGACATCGAGTCCGGCGGGCAGCACGGTGGCCATGTCAGTTCGCTCCTGTGAGTTGTGGTGTGGTCACGACGAATTCCCCGTCGTGAAGACTCTGATCGATCGAGTACGCCTGCCCTGGATCGGTGGTCGGATGATCCGTTCGGGTGTGGCATCCGCGGGATTCGGTGCGCCGCAACGCCGCACCCGCCAGAGCGCGCGCGGTGAGGGTCAGGGCCGCGTCCTCGAGGTCGGTCACGTCGCGGCACGGGTGCGCGGTCGCACCGGTCAGGACGGTGTAGGCGGCATCGAGACCGTCCTCGTCGCGCACGACGAGCGCGGCGCGGGTCATCTCGCGCTGCAGAGCGGTGCGATCCAGTCGCGGCAGGGCAGGGAGCGTCGCGTCGCGTACCTCGACGTGCAGGCCGCCTCGCTCGGACGCTGCGGCCGCTCCGGCGCGCTCCCCCACCACAAGACCTTCGAGGAGGCTGTTCGACGCGAGCCGGTTCGCGCCGTGCAGACCCGTCCGCGCGACCTCGCCCGCCGCATACAGACCGGGTACGCCGGTGCGTCCGTGCACATCGGTGACGACACCGCCGCACGAATAGTGCGCGGCCGGCGCGACCGGAAGCAGATCCTGTGCGGGGTCGAGTCCTACCTCGGCGCACGACGCGGTGATCGTCGGGAATCGCTCCGCGAAGCGCTCGAGGTGGCGGGCATCGAGGAACACGTGGTCGTCACCGAGAGTGGCGAGCCGCTCGGCGATCGCCCTGGACACGACGTCGCGCGGAGCGAGATCCCCGAGCGGGTGCACGCCGGCGGTGACCGACCTGCCGTGTGAATCCACCAGGATCGCGCCCTCTCCGCGGACCGCCTCGCTCACGAGCGGGCGGCGCCCGACGCCGCCCGCGGCGAACAGCACCGTCGGATGGAATTGCACGAATTCGATATCGCTGATCACAGCCCCGGCATGCACTGCGAGTGCGATGCCGTCGGCGGTCGCACCGGCAGGGTTCGTGCTGCACGCGTAGAGCTGCCCGAGTCCGCCGGTCGCGAGCAGCACCGCGGGAGCGTGGATGACACCGAAGCCGCGCGCATCGAGGACGAGTACCCCGGTGACACCTCGTTCGTCGGTGAGAACGCGCGCGACGGCCGCGCCGAAAAGGACAGGAAGACGAGCCGCGCCCAGAGCGCGCTGCACCTCGGCCCCGGTGGCGTCGCCACCGGCGTGGATGATCCTGCGGGTGCTGTGCCCGCCTTCCCGGGTGCGGGCGACATCACCGTCCCGCCCACGATCGAACACCGCGCCGAGATCGGTCAGGGCCGCGATCGCGGCCGGGCCTGCCGCCACGATCGATCGGACCGCATTCTCGTCGCAGAGCCCCCCACCCGCGGCGAGGGTGTCGGCGACATGGGATTCGACGCTGTCGCCCGTCGGGGCAACCACGGCGATGCCGCCCTGTGCGTACTGCGTCGCAGTATCGGTGGGTCCCCCCTTGCTCACCGTGAGCACCTGTAGGCCCCGCAGCGACGCGGCGCGCGCTGCGGTGAGCCCGGCAACGCCGCCACCGACCACGACGAGGTCGGTGTGCGCTTCCCAGCTCACCCCGGCGCTCACGGTGGGTGTCACTCTCCGCTGCCCGGATTGCCGATCGAGATCATCCGTTGCACCGACAGGCGGGCGCGTTCGGCGACCGCGGGGTCGACGTGGACCTCGTCCCTGCGTTCACGAAGGCAGCGCAGCAGGGCGGCCGGGGTGATCATCTTCATGTACGGGCACGATGCGCGTTCGTTGACCGGCTGGAAATCGATGCCGGGCGCAGCTTTCCGCAGTTGGTGCAGCATTCCGACTTCGGTGGCCACAAGCACCTGCTTGGCGCTCGTCGCGCGGGCGGCGTCGATCATGCCGCCGGTCGAGAGGATCTTGACCTTGTCGTCGGGCACGAAACCCTCGCCCGCGAGGTAGAGCGCGGAGGTCGCACACCCGCATTCGGGATGGACGAACAGGTCGGCGTCGGGGTGCGAACGGGCCTGGGCGGCGAGTTCGTCACCGTTGATTCCCGCGTGCACGTGGCATTCGCCTGCCCAGATGTGGATGTTCTCTCTGCCGGTCACGCGTTTGACGTGTGCGCCGAGGAACTGGTCCGGCAGGAACAGCACCTCGCGGGCGGGGTCGATGGATGCGACGACGTCGACGGCGTTCGACGATGTGCAGCAGATGTCGGTCAGTCCTTTGACCTCTGCCGTGGTGTTGACGTACGAGACGACGACGGCGTCGGGATGATCGGCCTTCCACTCCCGCAGCTGATCCGCGGTGATCGAATCGGCGAGCGAGCACCCCGCACGCTCGTCGGGGATCAGCACCGTCTTGTCGGGGCTGAGGATCTTGGCCGTCTCCGCCATGAAATGCACACCGCAGAACACGATGGTGCCCTCTTCCGCCTCCGCGGCGATCCGCGAGAGTGCCAGGGAGTCGCCGACGTGATCGGCGATGTCCTGGATGGCCGGCAACTGGTAGTTGTGCGCCAGCAGGGTCGCGTTCTGCTCACGGGCGAGTCGACGAACTTCGTCGGCCCACTCCGGCGTCGCCTCGATGCCGGAGTAGCCACCCGGCCCGTCGACGATTGCGGCGGCTCCCGCCCACTCGGTCGTGGTCATGGCGTTGCTCCTTCGTGCGGTGCAATCCGGGCGGGCTGTGCTCGGATTTCCGTTCTCGTGGTTTTCGACTTAGGGTCGAAAACATGTCATATAGTAACACCGGTCACGAAGTGCTCATCGTGGTGTTCCAGGTTCGCCACTTCCCGGCCGCCTCGGACACACCCCGATCCGGCCCCGAACTCGGTGTTCTGCTATGGCAACGCGCACTCGATCCACAATCCGGCACCTGGTCGCTGCCCGGCGGCCGACTCCGCGACGACGAAGACCTCACGTCATCGGCCAGGCGGCAGCTCGCCGAGAAGGTCGACGTGCGCGAAGTCGCACATCTCGAGCAGCTTTCGGTGTTCTCGGCCCCGGATCGGGTACCCGACGCCCGCACCATCGCGTCGACCTACCTCGGCCTGGTGCCGATCACCTCCGATCCGCAACTGCCCGAGGACACGGCATGGCACCCGGTGGCCGACCTGCCGGAGATGTCGTTCGATCACGGGGTGATGGTCGCCAACGCGCACGCCCGTCTCGCCGCCAAACTTTCGTACACCAACATCGCCTACGGGCTCACCCCGGCCGAATTCTCGATGTCGACGTTGCGCGACATCTATGGCGCCGCGCTCGGGTACCAGGTCGATGCGACCAACCTCCAACGGGTGCTCGCCCGCCGGCACGTCCTCACCCGGACCGGCACCACCGCACCCTCGGGCAAGAGCGGCGGACGACCACCCGCGCTGTATCGATTCACCGACTCGCGCCTGCGGATTACCGACGAGTTCGCGGCATTGCGTCCACCGGGATGATCGGACACATGTCCGGCCGGCCTCCGGATAGGGTGCGCGAGGACACCACATCACCTACGACGGGAGCGCAGTGGCAACAATCGGTAATTCTGAACTCGACATCTTCCCCCTCGCGCTGGGCGGCAACACGCTCGGCTGGACAGCAGACGAAGCCACGTCGTTCGCGATCCTCGACGCATTCATGGCCGCAGGCGGCAACTTTGTGGATTCTGCCGACTCGTACTCCGCATTCGCCCCCGGCAACTCCGGTGGAGAATCCGAGACCGTGCTCGGAAACTGGAAAGCATCTCGCGGTATCGGCGACGAGATGCTGGTGGCAACCAAGGTGGGCCATCATCCCGAGTTCACGGGACTGTCCCCGCAGAACGTAGCGGCCGCCGCCGATGCGTCTCTCAAGCGGCTGCAGTCCGACCACATCGACCTGTACTTCGCACACTCCGACGACCCGGAGACTCCGCTCGACGAGACCGCCGCAGCCTTCGACGCGCTCGTCCGCAGCGGGAAGGTCCGCTACATCGGCCTGTCGAACTACTCCCCCGGACGCGTTGCCGAGTGGCTGGCGATCGCGGACGAGAACGGCTTCGCCCGGCCCGTGTCGCTGCAGCCGCACTACAACCTCGTGCACCGCGCGGAATACGAGCGGGGATATGCACCTCTTGTCGCCGAGCACAACCTGGGAGTCCTGCCCTATTACGGACTCGCCGCGGGATTCCTGACCGGTAAGTACCGCACGTCCGCGGATTTCGAGGCCGGTATACGCGGGCGGATGGCATCGCAGTACTTCTCCGATTCCGGACTTGCCGTGGTCGACGCGCTCGCCGAACTCGCAACCATCCACGCCGTGGAAATCCCGACGGTTGCACTCGGGTGGCTGCTGCACCGGCCCGGCGTGGTCGCACCCATCGCAAGCGTGAGCCGCATCGAGCAGCTTCCCGCTCTACTCGATTCCACACGTCTGGTGCTCAGCGATCTCGAAACCGATCGCCTGACATCGTTGTCGAACACCATCGACGCGTAACGACCCGGCAGCCCCCACGGCGCCTCGCTTCGAGCGCCGAGGGGACTGCCGTCTCGTACGTGAACCAGGTCAGACGGCGCCGAGGATCAGGCCACTCGTGGGCACCGCGGTTCCCGCCGTGACCATCACATTCTCGACGTGTTCGGGCTGATTGGTGGACGACCCCCGCAGCAACCGGACCGCCTCGGCGATGCCGTTGACGCCGTGCAGATACGCCTCACCGACCTGACCACCGTGAGTGTTGCTCGGCAGCCGTCCACCGATCTCCAGATTGCCCTCTCTGATGAAGTCCTTGGCCTCGCCGACTCCGCAGAAGCCGAGTTCCTCGAGCTGGGGAAGCACCAGCGGCGTGAAGTGGTCGTAGAGGACCGCGGCATCGATTTCGTCCGGCGTCAGACCGGCCTGTGCGTACAGTTGACGGCCGACCAGACCCATCTCCGGGATACCCGAGATGTCGGGACGGTAGTAGCTCGTCATCATGTGCTGGTCCTTACCGCTGCCCTGCGCGGCGCCCTTGATGATCGCGGGTTTGTTGCGCAGATCCTTCGCACGCTCGGCGGAGACGATGACCAGCGCCTGCCCACCGTCGGTCTCCTGGCAGCAGTCCAGCAGATGCAGCGGCTCCGAGATCCACCGAGAGTTCTGGTGGTCCTCCAGCGTGATCGGCTTGCCGTAGAACCACGCGGCCGGGTTGTTCGCGGCGTGCTTGCGGGCCACCACCGCAACACGGCCGAAGTCCTCACTGGTGGCGCCGTACTGGTGCATGTAGCGGCGGGCGAACATCGCGACCCACTGTGCGGGTGTAGCCAGCCCCTGCGGAGTCAGCCACGCATACGCGGCCCGGTCCGCGGTCGAGTCCATCGGACGGTCGTGCTGGCCCAGGCCGAAGCGCATACCCGAACGTTCGTTGAAGGCGCGGTAGACCACCACTACATCGGCGACACCGGTCGCCACGGCCATCGCGGCCTGTTGCACCGACCCACACGCGGCACCGCCGCCGTACCCGATCCGGGAGAAGAACTTCAGCTCCCCCAGCCCGCAATTGCGGGCAACGAGGATCTCACCGTTGGTCTCCATCGTGAAGGTGGACAGACCGTCGACCTCGGACGGGTCGATACCGGCGTCGGCGAGCGCGGCAACAACCGCCTCGCACGCGAGCTGCAGCTCGGAACGACCGGACTTCTTGGAGAACTCGGTGGCGCCGATACCGACGATCGCGGCGGCACCCGAGAGCGGACTCGGAGACATCAGGCGTCCTTCCCTTCACCGGCCGGATACGCGACCGTGACCGTGCCCGAGAGGTGGTTGCCCAGGCTGTTCGCGCCGACGACCCTCACTTCGACGACACCGTCCCTCTTCGACAGCACCTCGCCGGTCATCGTCATGGTGTCGCCCGCATAGTTGGGGGCGCCGAGCCGGATCTTCACGCGACGCACCGTCACGTAGGGGCCGGCCCAGTCGGTGACGAATCGTCCGGCCAGACCGTTGCTGGTGAGGATGTTCATGAACACGTCCTTCGAGCCGCGTTCGCGCGCCAGCTCGGGGTCGTGGTGCACGTCCTGGAAGTCACGCGTGGCCATCGCGGTGGCCACGATCAGCGTGCGGGTGAGCGGGATCGCCAGCTCGGGCAGTACCTCGCCGACCGTGACCTCGTCGTAGCTGCGCCCGGCCGGCGCGGGTGCGAGGCCGGTCATGCGACCACCTCGACACCGGCCGCGAGCTGCGCGCCCAGACGGGCGAGGTCGGAGGCGGAACCACCGAGGGTGGCGCCGATCTGCTTGCCCCACAGCAGGTGCCGGTGTACCGGGTAGTCGGTGTCGACGCCCATTCCGCCATGCACGTGCGTGGTGCGGTGCACGATTCGCTGGCCACCGTCGGTGGCCCACCACTTGGCGACCAGCACGGAGGTGCCAGGCTCCTGGCCTTCGGCGAGCAGCCACGCGGCCTGCCACAGGGTCACGCGCATCGCCTGGAGGTCGATGTAGCAGTCGGCCAGCTGATGGTTGACGGCCTGGAACGTCGCGAGCGGGCGCCCGAACTGGTGCCGGCCGTTGAGGTACGTCACTGCCTGCGCCACGGCACCGGAACCGACGCCGAGCGCGAGCGCCGAGAGCGCGAGCTCTACCCGGCTCTGCAGCCACTGCGCGGTACTGCCGCCGGCGGGCCCGAGCGGCTCTGCGGGAGCGGACTCGAATGTCACGTTGCCGCAGATCTCCCAGTCGGTGGACTGCGTCTGCTCCACCGAGACGCCGTCTGCGGCCAGGTCGACGACGAACAGCGCCGGCCCGGACGGCGTGGTCGCCGAGACGATCGCACGGTCCGCGATGTGGGTGATCGGGACGACGGCCTTGGCGCCGGTCAGCGTCCACCGGCCGTCGATCTCAGCGGCCTCGGTCTGCGGGTCACCGTCGACGTACGGGCCGAATTCCTCGAGTCCGATGGTCAGGAAAGCGCTGCCGTCGGCGACACCGGGGACGAGCGCAGCGCGCTGGGTATCGGTGCCGAACTCGACGACTGCGAGGGCTGCAAGGGCCGTCTGCCAGATCGGCACCGGTGCAACGTGCCGGCCCTGCTGCTCGAGGAGCACATACAGTTCGGCCAGGCCGAGTCCTCCACCGCCGTATTCCTCGGGCAGGGCGATGCCGAGCAGACCCGTGGTCACGAGTTCGCGCCACAGGTCCCGGTCGATGCGCTCGTCGCTCAGTTCGACCTGCTTGACGCGGTCGATACCGGCCTTGCTGGTGAAAACCTCATCGGCGAGGGTGCGAATTGCCTCTTGCTCTTCGCTGAAGTTGAAGTCCATCAGTGCTCCTCCAGTGTGGCCGGCCGGAACGCGGGCAGCGTCAGATCCGGGTCGGCGTCGATCCAGTCCAGTTCCACTGCCATGCCGACCTCGACATCCTCCGGTGCGATACCCGTCATGTTCGCGATGAGGCGGGTGCCCTCGTCGAGCTCGACGGTCGCCACGACGAGCGGATACTCGAAGCCGGGGATCTGCGGATGGTGGTTGACGACAAAGCTGTACACGTGGCCACGACCCGACGCGTCGACCGTGTCCCACTCGAGCGACCTGCACTGACCGCACATCGGTCCGGTGGGGTGCCGCAGGGTGCCGCAGGCTGTGCAGCGCTGGATCACCAGGCGGTGCGCCTTCGCAGCCTCGAACCAGAAGGCGTTGTCGGCGTTGAGCGCCGGGCGCGGGCGCAATCCCGTGGGCTTCTCGGCGGCCTTCGGCCGGAAACGGAGCGTGCGCCACCGCTGGGTCGCGACGACCTCGTCATCACCGTTGCGATAGGTCTTGAGGGTGGTCACGAAATGTCCGACACCGAGTCCGGTGGACTTCTCTCCGGAGATGTCCTCGATCACCTCGGTGAACGACACCCGGTCGCCGGGACGCAGCTCGGCGAAGAACTCGAAGTCGGAGTCGGTGGCGACGACAGAGCTGAATCCTGCACCGTCGAGCGTGGCGATCAGATCCGTCCACACCTGGGACGGATCGTTGTTCGCCATCTTGTCGACGAAGGTACGCATGATCCACACCTGCGTCATGAGTGCCGGCGCCACGGCGCCGTCCCGTCCGGTGGCACGTGCGGCATCGTCGTCGAGGTGGATGGGGTTGGTGTCGCCCATGGTCTCGACCCAGTGCCGGATCATCGGAGTGTTGACCGCGTCCGGTCCCCACGTCGTGGGGACGAGGGTCTTGCCCTCGAATGCCTCGAGCTCGGTGAGGAATTCGCTCACTTGACCCTCTTCTCACGCACGAGACCGAGGCCCATCGTGCCGACCATGTCGCGCAGCACCTCGTTGACGCCGCCGCCGAACGTGTTGACCATGCCCTGTCGCGAGATCTGCTCGATCTGACCGGCCAGCAGCGCACCCGGCGACTCCGGGCGGATACGACCCGCAGCACCGAGAATGCCGAGCAGAGTGCGATAGACGTCGATGTGTGTCTCGGTACCGTAGGCCTTGGTGGCGCCGGCGTCGGCACCGGACAGGGTGTCCGCCGAGACGGCCGCGGTCATCTTCCAGTTCAGCAGGCGCATCGCCTCGAGTTTGGCGTGTGTGCGCGCAAACTCCTGCTGCACCCAGGGGATCTCGATGGCACCGTTCTCCCTGGCCCAATCGAGGGTCTGCTGCCACAGGCCGTAGGTGCGTCCGCCGATCGCGGCGAGACCGACGCGCTCGTGGTTGAGCTGCGCGGCGATCAGCTGCCAACCGCCGTTGACCTCACCGATGACGTCCTTGCGCGGCACCCTGATGCCGCTGTAGTACGTCGAGGTGACCATCAGGCCACCGACCGTGTTGATCGGCGACCAGGAGAACCCCTCATCGTCGGTGGGCACGACCAGGATCGAGATGCCCTTGTGTTTGGGCGCCTCAGGATCGGTGCGGCATGCGAGCCACACGTAGTCGGCGGTGTTGGCACCGGAGGTGAAGATCTTGTTGCCGTCGACCACGAACTCTTCGCCGTCGAGGACGGCGCGGGTCTTGAGCGAGGCGAGGTCGGTGCCGGCCTCGGGCTCGGTGTAGCCGATCGCGAAGACGATGTCGCCGGCGAGAATGCCCGGCAGGAAGCGTTCCTTCTGTTCCTCGGTGCCGTACTTCATCAGCGTCGGCCCGACGGTGTTCACCGTGACGAACGGGAACGGCAGACCGGCGCGCTGCACCTCGTCGAAGAAGACGAACTGTTCCTCGATCGAGCGGCCCTGTCCGCCGTACTCCACAGGCCAACCGATACCCAGCCAACCGTCCTGTCCCAGCAGTTTGACGACCTCGCGGAAGTACTCCCCACCCACGCCCTGCTCTCCGGCCTTGCGCCGCTTCTCCTCCGGCATCAGGCCCGCGAAATACGCGCGTAGTTCCCGCCGTAGCTCCTGCTGCGCCGCCGACTCCCTCAACTCCATCGATGCTCTCCCGTTCCTCGCTATCGCACAAAGCTCGGACGCTACGGAGATTTCCGCACTCGATCGGTTGCGGTCTCATTGAGCGGTAGATTCTCGTGCCCGAGCATGAACGGGCGGTGCGGCCGGGACGCGCCCCGTCGGCATCGCCCCGGCCGCGCTGCTCGGGTTTCCCGCAGTGCAGGTTCCACTGAGCGGGTTCTGTGGTCGACAGCACCGTCCGCAGTTGCATACTCGTCGCCATGAACAACCCGTCGGATCTGGCCGGCCGATACGCGCTCGCAGTGGATGAGCGAGACCGTGTCGCTCTGACGTCCCTGTTCACGGCAGACGCCGAATTCGTGCAGCCTCCCGCGGTCACCCGCGGAGCCGAGCATGTGGTCACGGTCGGTGGAGACGCGATCGTCGCGGTCGTACTCGACGGCACGGCACACCTGCACGGCACACGTCACGAGGTGCACCAACAGGTGATCGATGTCGACGGTGACACCGCTACCGGGTGGGTGTACTGCCTGGCGCATCACCTGTATCGCGGTCGTGACGGCATGCGCGACAACGCGATCGCCATCCGTTATCGCGACGACTATCTGAGGGCGCACGGAAGCTGGAAGATCGCGCGTCGCGAACTCGTCGTCGACTACACCGAGGACAACGCGGTCACCGTGCCCGGCCTCTGACGTTCCGGCGCTCTCCGAGTACGACCCGAGCCGGTTCGGGCAAACAGGAACGGGCAGTGCTCTCAGCGCTGCTCGTCACGCCATGAATCGATCGTCCCGTGCCGTGAGCATCTGGCCCACCATCCGTCCGGCGCAATCTGCACGATCATCCGGCGTCCGCACTGCGTGCAATAGCGGGGCGGCTCGAGGCCCAGCCGTGCGGCAACAGGCCGCGTCGTTGCGTCGACAGCCGCGATCGCGGCGCCAGTGAAGGGATCGAACATCCTCAGATGCTCTCGCCGAGCGCCTTGATCGGCATCTTCAGTTCGTCGAGAAGGTCGAGGTCGGTTTCGGCGCGTCGCCCCAGCGTTGTCAGATAGTTGCCGACGATCACCGCGTTGATGCCACCGAGAATGCCCTGCTTCGCCCCGAGATCGCCGAGGGTGATCTCACGCCCACCGGCGAACCGGAGGATCGTGCGCGGCAGTGCGAGACGAAACGCCGCGACAGCCTTGAGTGCCTCCGACGCGGGCAGAACATCGAGGTCACCGAACGGGGTACCGGGCCGCGGGTTGAGGAAGTTCAGCGGAACCTCGTCGGGTTCGAGAGCGGCAAGGTCGGCAGCGAATTCGGCGCGCTGTTCGAGGCTCTCACCCATCCCGAGGATCCCGCCGCAGCACACCTCCATCCCGGCCTCGCGGACCATGCGCAGCGTCTCCCACCGTTCTTCCCACGTGTGCGTGGTGACAACGTTGGGGAAGAAGGATTTCGCGGTCTCCAGGTTGTGGTTGTAGCGGTGCACGCCAAGCGCGGCGAGTTGGTCCACCTGGTCCTGGGTGAGCATGCCGAGCGAACACGCGACCTGGATGTCGACCTCACCGCGGATCGCCTCGACTCCCGCCGCGACCTGCGCCATCAGCCGAGCATCGGGCCCTCGGACCGCCGCGACGATGCAGAACTCGGTCGCTCCGGTCTTCGCGGTCTGTTTGGCGGCCTCGACGAGGGCCGGTATGTCGAGCCACGCCGAGCGGACGGGCGAGGCGAACAGTCCGGACTGGGAACAGAAGTGGCAGTCCTCGGGACACCCGCCGGTCTTGAGGCTGATGATGCCCTCGACCTCCACTTCGGGCCCGCACCACGTCATCCGTACGTCGTGTGCCAGTGAGAGCAGGTCCTCGAGCCGATCGTCGGGCAGGCGCAGGATCTCGAGTGTCTGCGCGCGGTCGAGGCCTCGACCACGCCGGAGTACTCGGTCACGTGCGAGTTCGAGGATGTCGACTCGGGCAGGGGCGTGGGTCACTGCGAACTCCTGAGGATCGGAACTTGAACACCGTTCACTTGAACAGCGTTCAGGTTAGGGTCGAGGTCCGATAGTGTCAACGCAGAGCAACCACGAGACAGGGAGCAGACACCCGTGCAGCTGCGACGCGGCGACGTCCTCGACGGCGCCATGGCGATACTCGACGAGTACGGCCTGGGCGACCTGACCATGCGCAAACTCGCGACCTCACTCGGCGTGCAGCCGGGCGCTCTGTACTGGCACTTCCCCAACAAACAGACCCTGCTCGGCGCGATGGCCGATCGCATCCTCGACGGCCTCGACGCACCGCCCACCGCCGACACATGGGACGGTGCGCTCACCGAGCTCGCCTACCGGTTCCGCGGCGCACTGCTCGCCCACCGCGACGGCGCCGAACTGGTCGCCGCGACCTACGCCTCGCGCTTGACCACCTCCCGCGCCCGCGACAGCTTCGTCACGGCCGCACTACTCGCGGGACTGTCCCGCGCGCACTCCGAACTCACCGGCTACGCGCTACTGCACTATGTCCTCGGCCACACCGTCGACGAGCAGTCACGTCTCCAACTCGCCGAACTCGGCGCGCTCACCCGCGCGCCGATCGCCCCCGATACCGCAACGGAGAACGTCGCGACGTCGGACGACGACCTGCTCGACGGCGACCCCGCCACCCGATTCGACTTCGGGTTGACCTTGTTCGTCGATGGGATCCGTGGCCGCCTCACCGAACACGCATCGTCCTGATCGTTTACGAATCTGTCGGAGTGCTGCCGTACGTTTCTTCACCGTGACACCCCCCTGGACCCTCGAACAGATCACCGCAGCAGCGCCGGATCAGGCGTCGATGTCGGCTGCCCGTCGACTCTCGTCCGCATGGTCCGACACCGGATACTCCGAGCGATCGATCTGGGGACTGTGCCGCGGTAGCGGGTCGAAGCCCTACGCCACCACAGTGGACCTCACCGGTCCCGCATTCCGCTGTTCGTGCCCGAGCCGCAAGTTCCCCTGCAAGCACGCACTGAGCCTGCTGACGCTGTGGGCGTCGGGCACTGTTCCCGCGGGTTCCGAACCCGAGTTCGCCTCAGAGTGGCTCCACACCCGGGCAGAGAAAGCCGCCACAACCGCCGACGCGACCGACGACACCCCCGCCCACGCCGGCTCATCGACGAAGACGCCCGATCCCACGACGGCACAACGGCGCGCCGAACGCGTCGCGGCGGGGCTCGACGATCTCGAACGCTGGCTCACCGACCGGGTCCGCAGCGGACTCGGGTCGATCTCCCACGACTACCGCACCTACGACGAGGTGGCCTCACGCATGATCGACGCGCAGGCACCCGGCGTCGCCTCGATGCTGCGCGCACTCCCGGGGATGGCGACCTCCGGAACCGACTGGCCCACACGGCTTCTGTCCGAGTACGGCCGCATCTACCTGCTCATCCGCGCGTACCGCGACGTAGCCTCCCTTCCCGATCCGCTCGCCCGATCCGTGCACACCCACCTCGGCTTCCCGACGAAGGCCGACGACGTCCGGCGTGAACCCGCCGTCCGCGATCACTGGCACGTGCTCGCCACCCGCGTCACCGAGGACAACCGCGTGTACACCCGGAAGGTATGGCTGCGCGGACGCACCAGCGAGCGCTGGGCGATCCTGCTCGATTTCGCCCATGGCACGCAGCGGTTCCCCAGCGCAGCACCGACGGTCGGCACCGCCGTCGACGCCGACCTGCACTTCTATCCGGCCGCCGCACCCCTGCGCGCCCAACTCGGCACACAGCACGGCCTTCCGGCACAGATCTCGTCACTGCCGGGGACCGACCTCGACGGGGCACTGGCCGACTACGCCGATGCGCTCGCCGCCGACCCGTGGACACGGTCGTGGCCCATGGTTCTCGACGCTGTGACCCCCACCTGCGCCGCCGACGGCTGGCATCTCGTCGACGGACACGGCCGGGCACTACCCCTCGGCGGCGGCGACAACGACCGGTGGCGACTGCTTGCGGTCGCCGGCGGACGCCCACTGACGGTATGCGGCGACTGGGATGGCCGCAGCGTCACCCCTGTCGCGATGTTCACCACCACCGAACTGTCCTCCAGCGCCGAAGGGGCATCCCTGTGAGCAGTACCGGTATCGAAACACTCACCACTGCGGCGCTTCTCGGCACCGCTCGCGCGACACCGGCCTTCGATTCCCTGCACACCGCCGACGCTGCCGACGCGACGATCGGCACCGCCGAGCATCGACTGCTCGCGGCGGCAGCACTCGAATCGGTGTTCCTCACGGGCGGAACCCTCCCGACCCCGCACCCCCGCCCCGGCGTCGCCCCCGACGACACACGCCCCGAACTCCCTCCCGCCGCGACGGAGAGACTACTCGGGCTGCTCACCGTCGGTTCCGACCTTCTGGACGAATGGTTCTATGCTGCAAAACGATTCAAAGCTCCGGGCGAGCTCATCGTGGACCTGCTGGACAAGGCGGCCACCAACAGCGCACACCGGATGGCCCTGACTGCGCTTGCCGGCCGACGCGGCCAGTGGGTCGCGGCGCAGAATCCGCGATGGGCACCGCTGGTCGATCCCGACCTCGGCGACGACGACGTGTGGCTGCACGGCACACCGGCCAGGCGACGCTCATGGTTCCAGAACCTGCGAGGAGCCGATCCGGCAGCCGCGTCCGCACGGCTGGCAGAGGTGTGGACATCGGAGAACGCGGCGACTCGACTCGCCCTGATCGAGGCGCTCTCACCCGGGCTCGGCTCCCACGACGAACAACTGCTCGAACGAGCCCTGGACGATCGAAGCGGCAGAGTCCGCGAGGTCGCCATCCGGTTCCTGCGCCGACTCCCCGACTCCGCATTCGGGCGCCGTATGTCTCAGCGGGTGCACGAGTGGGTCCGGGTGGACGGATCCATCCTGTGCATTTCACTGCCCGACACGTTGGACGCTGCTGCAGTGCGCGACGGCCTCGATGCCCGGGGCCCGAGCAGGCTGGGCACGGTCGAGACGCACCGCACGTGGTCTCTCGCGGCTTCCGCGCCGCTCACCGCATGGTGCGGGCCCGACCGATCCCCCGACGATGTCCTCGCATTGCAGGTCGCCGACCACCTCGGCGATGCCGTACGCGCCGGTTGGGCGACCGCCACCGCCGACCACCTCGACGAACAGTGGGCGAGCGCGATGCTCCGCCGCGACGGGAAGGTCGACGAGCTCGTCGCCGGGGCACTCCCACGCGCCGTCCTCGTCGAGCACCTGCGGGGAGCCTCGGGAACCCAGTTGCTCGACACGATCCTTCTCGACGCACTTTCGGCGCCGTGGCCGATCGACGTCGCAGAGGCGGTGCTCGCGGCGCTCTACACCGCCGCAGCTCCGAAGTCGAACACGTTCCGGTCGCTGACCACCCTGCTCGCGCACCGCGCACCTTACGAGGTGGGCGACCTGTTCGCGGATGCCGCGACCCGCACCGACGATCTCGACCGGCTCGGCCGCTTCGCCACCGCCGCAGACATCTTGAACCAACGTCGTACCCTTCACGAGGAGTTGAGTTGACCGACAACGTCATCGACGAGCCGACACTGCTGCGCCCCCACGCGGAACAGCAGTACGCAGACGAGCTCGCCGCGCTCGCCCGACTCGACGACCGCGCTCGTCCACCGTCGTGGCAGCTCTCACCGTGGGCGGTCGTGACATACCTGCTCGGCGGCGCACTGTCCGACGGCACCGTGATCTCGCCGAAGTACGTGGGACCTCGCCGCCTCATGGAGGTCGCCGTGGCGACCCTCGCGACCGATCGTGCGTTGCTGCTGCTCGGAGTTCCGGGCACCGCGAAGACGTGGGTGTCGGAACACCTCGCGGCTGCCGTGTCCGGATCGTCGACCCGCCTCGTGCAGGGCACCGCGGGCACCGCGGAGGAGGCGATCCGGTACGGCTGGAACTATGCGCGTCTGCTCGCCGAGGGACCGTCACCCGCAGCTCTCGTACCGTCACCGATCATGACCGCGATGCGCGACGGGGCGATTGCGCGTGTCGAGGAGCTCACCCGCATCCCGGCCGATGTACAGGACGCGCTGATCACAGTGCTGTCCGAGAAGACGTTGCCCGTGCCCGAGCTGAACATGGAAGTACAGGCCGCAAAGGGTTTCAACGTCATCGCCACTGCCAACGACCGCGATCGTGGGGTCAACGATCTGTCGTCCGCGTTGCGCCGCCGCTTCAACACGGTTGTGCTGCCACTGCCCGCCAGCGAGGAAGACGAAGTCGCGATCGTCGCGCGCCGCGTGGAGCAGCTCGGGGCCTCGCTCGAGCTACCGCACGTGCCTGCCGCCGCGGAGGAGATCCGCCGCGTCGTGACGGTGTTCCGGGAGCTGCGGTCGGGAGTGACCACCGACGGGCGGACCAAACTCAAGTCGCCGTCGGGAACTCTCTCCACCGCCGAGGCGATCTCGGTGGTCACCAACGGTTTAGCGCTGTCGGCGCATTTCGGCGACGGTGTGCTGCGCTCGTCCGATGTCGCGGCCGGAATTCTCGGCGCGGTCGTGAAGGACCCGACCGCCGACCGGCAGGTGTGGATCGAATACCTCGAGGCAGTGGTGCGTGAGCGCACCGACTGGGCCGACTTCTACCGTTCCTGCCGCGAGGTCACCGGGTGACAGTGTCCGCTGAGGTGCGGGTGTTCGGAATCCGGCATCACGGCCCCGGTTCCGCCCGCGCAGTGTTGCGCGCCCTCGCCGAGTTCGAACCCGATACCGTCCTCATCGAGGGTCCGTCGGACGCCGACCAGCTCACCGCGCTGGCGGCCTCCGACGATCTCCACCCCCCCGTGGCGCTGCTCGCCTATGCCACCGGCGAACCCGCGACCTCGGCGTTCTGGCCGTTCGCCGAATTCTCGCCGGAGTGGCAGGCGCTGCGCTGGGCGATCCTGCACGACGCCGACGTGCGGTTCTGCGACCTGCCTGCGGCGCAGCAACTCGCCGCCGACAGGGCAACCGAGCGGGATCGACCGGATCCGCTCGTCGCGCTCGCTGCCGCCGGTGGGTACGACGACTTCGAGCAGTGGTGGGACACGGTCGTCGAGTCGGGGACACCGGGCGACGGCCACGATCACATGGCCGATTTCGACGCGATCACCGAGGCGATGGCCGCGCTCCGGGAGGACACCGCACTCGACGACCACACCGCACAGCGCGAGGCACACATGCGTCAGGTGCTGCGCGGCACCATCAAGGCCGGCGCGTTGAAGATCGCGGTGGTGTGCGGCGCGATGCACGCTCCCGCACTGACAGGCAAGCTCGGTCCGGCGGCGCCGGATGCGCGGCTGCTCAAGGGCCTTCCCAAGGTAAAGACATCGCTGACGTGGGTGCCCTGGACACATTCGCGGTTGGCCTCCGCCTCGGGGTACGGCGCGGGAATCACCTCCCCCGGCTGGTATCACCACCTGTTCACCCAGCAGCAGGACACGATCACGCGGTGGCTCACCCGGGTCGCACGCACGCTGCGAGAACGCGACCTTCCGGTGTCGAGCGCTCACGTGATCGAAGCGACCCGGCTCGCCGACACCCTGGCGGCGTTACGCACTCGACCGCTGGCCGGGCTCGCCGAAGTCACCGAGGCCACCCGCGCGGTGCTCTGCGACGGCGACGATGTGCTCCTCGAATACGTCACCCGCACCCTCGTCGTCGGCGAGGCCCTCGGCAGTGTCCCCGACGACACACCCACCGTTCCGCTCGACGCCGATCTGCAGGCCTCGTCGAAGACACTGCGACTCAAGCGTTCTGCACAGAGCAAAGCCCTCGATCTCGACCTGCGCAAGCAGATCGACGTGGGTCGCTCGCAGCTGCTGCACCGCCTGCGGGTGCTCGGGATCTCCTGGGGCGTCCCACGTACCAGCGACGTGCGGTCGACGGGTACGTTCCGGGAGACCTGGGCTCTGCAGTGGGAGCCCGAGTTGTCGGTGTCGATCGTCGAGGCATCCCGCTGGGGCACCACCGTCGAATCGGCTGCCCACGAACTGGTACTCGACCGTGCCCGCGATCCCGACGCCACCCTGGCGCAGGTGGTCGCTCTACTCGAAGAGACACTGCTCGCCGATCTGCGCGACGCGATCCCCGAACTGCTCCGATCGATCGACACCGCCGCCGCGCTCGATCACGACGTAGCACATCTGATGGCGGCGCTGCCTCCGTTGATCCGCACCCTGCGGTACGGCGATGTTCGTGGCACCGACCTGTCGTCGCTCGCGCATGTGGCCGATGCCCTCCTGGTGCGGATCTGCGCGGGCCTGCCCGCTGCCATGACCGGTCTCGATACCGACGCGGCCGACGCACTCCGCCGCGGGGTCGATGCCGTCCACGCAGCACTCGCGCTGCGCGACGACGCCGCGTCCACGAGACGGTGGCTCGATACCCTCACCGTCATCGCCGACCGCGACGAGATCGACGGCATTCTCACCGGCCGGACGGTGCGGCTACTCCGCGACATGGGTCGCATCGACGAACAGGACACAGCAGTGCGTGTGTCCCGGGCGTTGTCGATCGGCAGCGAACCCGCCGCAAAAGCACGCTGGATCGACGGATTCGTCGGCGACGGCGCGCTGTTGCTCATCCACGATCGGGCACTGCTGACGCTGATCGATCGCTGGGTATCAGGGCTGCACAGGCAGGACTTCGTCGACGTCCTACCGGTGTTGCGCCGCACGTTCGGCGGCTTCGAGGCGACCGAACGGGCAACACTCGGCGCCGCCATCCGTGGTGGTGCGATGGTGCGCACCGCAACCCCCGTCGATGTCGAACGGGGCCGACGTGCCACCGCCGCAACGGCTCTGATCCTGGGAGTGTGAGCATGACGACACCGTCGAACGTCACCGAACAATCCGACACGACGACACCGAGAGATTCAGTGCCGACGGAAGACACAGTGCCGACGGAAGACACGGGGACGGCAGATCAGGAGCGGATGCGCCGCTGGCGCCTGCTCCTCGGCGAAGCCGCACAGGAATCGACCTGTGCCCTCGGGTCCTCGAGCGATGCCGCGATGGACGGCGCACTCGCCGCGCTCTACGACCGTCCCGACTCCGCCGACGGAAGTGGTCCGCGAAGTGCGGGTCTCGGTTCGTCGGCACCGCGTGTGGCGCGGTGGCTCGGCGATATCCGCACGTACTTCCCGACCTCTGTGGTGCAGGTGATGCAGCGCGACGCGATGGATCGGCTCGGGTTGACCCAGCTGCTCCTCGAACCCGAAATGCTCGATGCCGTCGAACCGGATGTCCATCTCGTGGGAACGCTACTGAGCCTCAATCGGGTGATGCCCGAGACCACGAAGGCCACGGCTCGGATGGTCGTCGAGAAGGTCGTCCGCGTGGTCGAGGAGCGCATCGCCCAGCACACGCGCGCCGCGGTGACCGGAGCCTTGAACCGCTCGGCACGCACGTCGAATCCGAAGCTGCGCGACATCGACTGGAACCGAACGATCCGCGCGAACCTTGCTCACTATCTGCCGGAGCACAGGACGGTGGTGCCGCAGCGTCTCATCGGCTACGGACGACGGTCGCAGGCCGTGCAACGCGACGTGGTGCTGGCGATCGACCAGTCGGGGTCGATGGCGTCGAGTGTGGTGTACGCGTCGGTGTTCGGCGCGGTGCTCGCGTCGATGCGGGCGCTGCGGACATCACTGGTCGTGTTCGACACGGCCGTGGTGGATCTGACCGACAAGCTGGCCGATCCGGTCGATGTCCTGTTCGGGACCCAGCTCGGCGGCGGTACCGACATCAATCGGGCGATCGCGTACAGCCAGTCGCTGATCACGCGCCCCACCGAGTCGATGTTCGTTCTCATCTCCGACCTGTACGAGGGCGGTATCCGCGCGGAGATGCTCACGCGGATGGCGGCGATGAAGGACGCGGGTGTTCAGGTGGTGGTGCTGCTCGCGTTGTCCGACGACGGTGCACCATCGTTCGACCGTGACAACGCGGCAGCGCTGGCCGGCCTCGGTATCCCGGCGTTCGCCTGCACACCCGACAAGTTCCCGGAGTTGCTGGCGCTGTCGCTCGAGCGCCGCGACATCGGCAGGTGGGCGCAGTCTCTCTGACCACACCCGACGACACCGGTCGCAGAGTTAGGATGTCCTGACCTAGCTGACTCCGGCTTCGGTCGACGGAACGAGGACACCTGTGAAACTTCGAAGTGCGGCCTTCATCGCCGCCGCGGCTCTGGTCGTGGCCGGCTGCAGTTCTGGCGGCGACGAACCCTCCGGCGACACCGGAGCGACCGGGGACGGCGCCTTCCCCGCCACCGTCGACACCATGTTCGGTGAGGTCACAGTCGGGTCCGCACCCGAGCGGGTAGCTGCGCTCGGGTGGGGCGACGCGGAGACCGCGCTCGCGCTCGGCGTGCAACCGGTGGCTGCGAGCGACTGGCTCGCATTCGGCGGCGACGGCGTCGGTCCCTGGGCCGACGGGCTGTACACCGAATCACCGGAGATCATCGGCACCATGGAGCCGTCGTTCGAGCAGATCGCGGCGCTCGCGCCGGATCTGATTCTCGACACAGCCAGCTCCGGCGACCAGCAGCGTTACGACACGCTCTCCCAGATCGCCCCGACGGTCGGTCCTCCGGAGGGCGCGATGGCGTACCTGACACCGCGCGACGACCAGATCACGATGGTCGCGACCGCACTCGGTGTTCCCGACAAGGGCGACGAGTTGGTGAGCGACATCGACGCGCAGTTCGCGCAGGCCGAAGCCGCTCACCCGGAGTTCGCGGGTAAGACCGTCACGGTCGCGGCGTACACCGCCGACGGCTGGGGCGCCTACGTCTCCCGCGACGCCCGCGTGCAGTTCATGCAGGATCTCGGGTTCGTGAACAATCCGGAGGTCGAGGCCACCACAACCGAGGACTTCTTCATTCCGATCTCGGATGAGAACCTGGGCATGCTCGACGCCGATCTGCTCATCGTGATGCCGATCTACGTCGATTCCGCCGAGGTGACCGACAATCCGCTGTTTCAGCAGATTCCCGCGGTGAGCGACGGGCGAGCACTCGTGCTCGACAGCGGCTCCGACGTCGCCAATGCCATATCGCTGAACTCGGCGCTGTCGATCCCGTTCGCCCTCGAAGAACTCCTGCCGCAGATATCGGAGCGCGTCCCCGCCTGACGCGGGCAGGCGTCAGTACAAGAACTCGCGGTACGACTCCTGGCGGGCCGGTTCGAGTTGGGAGACGTCGAGGTGGTGCTGCTGCGCGACCATGTCCCGGATCGCTGGGACGGAGTCCTGATCAGGCCACGTCGACGGCTCCCACACCTGTGCGCGGAGCAACGCCCGCGCACAGTGGAGGTAGGCCTCGTCGACACGCACGATCACCGCGAGCTGTGCCGGTTTGCCGGACATCGCCAGTTCGGCGAGGAGTTCCGGATCAGTGGACAGCGTCGCCGTACCGTTGACGCGCACGACCTCTTCGTTGCCCGGCACGATGAACAGAATTCCTACGTGGGGATTCTCGAGGATGTTTCTGTACGAGTCTGCGCGACGGTTCCCTGGACGATCCGGCAGGATCAGAGTCTTCTCGTCAGGGAAGAGCACCGTGCTGACCAGATCGCCGCGTGGTGAACTGTCGCAGTTGCCGGCCGCATCGGATGTTGCGAGAACGAAGAACCGCGCCTGCGCAATGAATTCGCGCATCAACGGCGTCGTGAAGGGCGTCGTCTTCTCTTTCATCGCCGGGAACGGTTCGCCGACCGCTGCCTCGAGTTGTTCGATCGTGTCGATCCTCTCGCGGACGAGATCATCGATCCTGCTTGCCTCCACGGGCGCCACCTCCGCCCCGGACGATACCCAACGGGCCGGAGGGCCGAGCGCCCAGCACCGTCAGCGGCGGAAGAGCTTGTTTCCCAACCACACGATCGGATCGTAGCGGCGACCCGCAACGCGTTCCTTCATCGGGATGATCGCGTTGTCGGTGATGTGGATGTTCTCCGGACACACCTCGGTGCAGCACTTCGTGATATTGCACAGCCCGAGTCCGTCCTCGTCCTGTGCGGCATCCCGGCGGTCGGCGACATCGAGCGGATGCATCTCGAGTTCAGCGAGTCGGATGAAGAAGCGCGGGCCCGCGAATGCTTCCTTGTTCTCTTCGTGGTCACGCACGACATGGCACACGTTCTGGCACAGGAAACACTCGATGCATTTGCGGAACTCCTGGGACCGCTGCACATCGATCTGCTGCATTCGATAGTCCCCCGGTGCCAGATCCGCCGGCGGGGTGAACGAGGGGATCTGCCTGGCTTTCGCGTAGTTGAACGACACGTCGGTCACGAGGTCACGGATGATCGGGAAGGTCCGCATCGGGGTCACGGTCACCGTCTCGTCCGGATCGAACACCGACATACGGGTCATGCAGGTGAGCCGAGGGCGCCCGTTGACCTCGGCCGAACACGATCCGCACTTACCGGCCTTGCAGTTCCACCGCACCGCGAGGTCCGGGGTCTGTGTGGCTTGGAGTCGGTGCAGGATGTCGAGCACGACCTCGCCCTCGTTCACCTCGACGGTGTAGTCCTGCAGGTCTCCGCCGTCGACATCGCCGCGCCATATCCGGAACGCCGCTTCATAACCCATGTCAGCCCTTCCGTCCCGGATGATCCGCGAGTTCCTCGTCGGTGTAGTACTTGCCGAGTTCGTCGATGTCGAACAGTGCGAGCAGGTCCGGGCGCATCGGCTCCTGCCGCTGCGCGGTCACCGACACGTCGGGAATCACGGGGTCGCCGCCATTCGTGCGGCACACCAGGAGAGTGCGACGCCACTGCGGGTCCATCGACGGATGGTCGTCGCGGGTGTGGCCGCCGCGACTTTCGGTGCGCTGCAAGGCTGATTCGGCCACACATTCGCACACCAGCAGCATGTTGCGCAGGTCGACCGCGAGGTGCCAGCCGGGATTGAACTGCCGGTGTCCCTCCACCGCGACCTGGCGAATCCGAGCGCGCAGCCTCTGCAGTTCGTCCAGCGCGCGCTCGATCTCGTCGGCGCGGCGGATGATCCCCACGAGGTCGTGCATCGACTGCTGCAGTTCGGTGTGCAAGGTGTACGGGTTCTCCACCGGGCCGGATCCCTCGCCGCCGGCAGCAGCCGCGTCGAACGGGGACAACGCGACTCGCGCGGCAACCTCGACATCGGCATCGGTGACGACCGGACGCGCATTCAGCCCCAGTACGTAGTCGGCGGCACCGAGACCCGCCCGCCGACCGAACACCAGCAGATCCGACAGCGAGTTCCCGCCGAGCCGGTTCGACCCGTGCATCCCGCCGGAGCATTCTCCGGCGGCGAACAGACCCGGCACCGATGCGGCACCGGTGTCGGGGTCGACCTCGATCCCACCCATGACGTAGTGGCAGGTGGGTCCGACCTCCATGGCCTCGGCGGTGATGTCGACGTCGGCGAGTTCTTTGAACTGGTGGTGCATGGACGGCAGTCGCCGCATGATCTCGGCCGCGGGCATCCGGGATGCGATATCGAGGAAGACACCCCCGTGGGGGGTGCCGCGTCCCTCTTTGACCTCGGAGTTGATGGCGCGGGCCACCTCGTCACGCGGCAGCAGGTCGGGGGTGCGGCGATTGTTCTCCTGGTCGTCGTACCAGCGGTCGGCTTCCTCTGCCGTTTCGGCGTATTGGCCTTTGAACACCGGTGGGATGTACGAGAACATGAACCGGTCACCGTCGGTGTTCTTCAGGACCCCGCCGTCGCCTCGCACACCTTCGGTGACGAGGATGCCTTTCACGCTGGGTGGCCAGATCATTCCGGTGGGGTGGAACTGGACGAACTCCATGTTGATCAGTGCCGCGCCCGCCCGAAGCGCGAGGGCGTGCCCGTCACCGGTGTACTCCCACGAGTTCGACGTCACTTTCCAGGATTTGCCGATACCGCCGGTTGCCACGACGACGGCGGGGGTCTCGAAGAGCACGAACCGCCCGGTCTCGCGCCAATATCCGAACGCCCCCGCGATCCGGCCCTCGGAGTCCTTCAGCAGTTCGGTGATCGTGCACTCGGCGTAGACCTTCACCCGCGCCTCGTAATCGCCGTGCTCGGCGTGGTCCTCCTGCTGCAGCGACACGATCTTCTGCTGCATCGTGCGGATCAGTTCCAGACCTGTTCGGTCACCGACATGCGCGAGGCGCGGGTAGGTGTGGCCGCCGAAGTTGCGTTGGCTGATGCGCCCGTCGGGCGTGCGGTCGAACAACGCGCCGTAGGTTTCGAGTTCCCACACCCGGTCGGGAGCTTCTCGCGCGTGCACTTCCGCCATTCGCCAGTTGTTGAGGAACTTGCCGCCGCGCATGGTGTCCTGGAAATGCACCTGCCACGAATCGTGGGGGTTGGCGTTGCCCATCGCGGCGGCGCACCCGCCCTCTGCCATGACGGTGTGGGCCTTGCCGAACAGCGACTTGCACACCACGGCGACCGAGAGCCCCCGTTGGCGGGCCTCGATGACCGCGCGCAGGCCCGCCCCACCGGCCCCGATCACCACCACGTCGACCCTGTGCCGCTCGACTTCCACCATCCGTGCCCTCCCCTGTGTCGTTGCGCATGTCTGTCGTGCGTGCCCGAGGATTCGTCAGCCGACGAACCGCAGATCCGAGATGGTGCCACTCGCCACGAGCATGATGTAGAAGTCGGTGATCATCAGGGTGCCCAACGTGATCCACGCGAACTGCATGTGCCGGGTATTGAGTTTCGAAACGAATGTCCAGATACGGTATCGCACAGGATGTTTCGAGAAATGCTTGAGACGTCCTCCGGTGACGTGCCGACATGAGTGGCACGACACGGTGTACCCCCAGAGGAGGATCACATTGATCAGCAGGATCACATTGCCGAGGCCGAACCCGAATCCGCTCGGGCTCCGGAACGCGACGACCATGTCGTACGTGTTGATCAGCGAGACGACGACGCCCGCGTAGAAGAAGTAGCGATGCGCATTCTGCAGGATCAACGGCAGTCGGGCCTCCCCCGTATAACGGGCGTGCGGTTCGGCCACTGCGCACGCGGCGGGTGCCAGCCAGAACGAGCGATAGTAGGCCTTGCGGTAGTAGTAACAGGTCAACCGGAAGCCGAGCAGGAACGGCAGAGACAGGAACGCGAGAGGCATCCACATCGGGAGCTCGCCGACCCAGGTACCGAAATGCCGGGCACCTTCGACGCACGAGTCACTCACGCACGGCGAGTAGAACGGCGTGAGGTAGTGGTAGTCCTCGACGTAATAGGCAGACCGGACGAACGAGCGGATCGTGGCGTAGACGACGAAGACGAGAAGCCCGAGGGCAGTCAGCAGCGGGGATTGCCACCAGCGGTCGGTGCGCAGCGTCCGGGCCGCGATCCGCGCGCGAGTCGCGGACCGCACACCGGTCGCCGCAGGGGCGCTCACCGATCTCCGTGGAGACCGCCGAGGCCCTCGTCGTCCACATCCACGCCGCGGAACAACGAGTCGTCGTACGGCTCGTTGGGGACTGGGATGCGCTCACCCGAATACACGTGAGCCTCGGCCGGAGGGCGTTCGGCGAGGTCGTGCGCGTCGATATCGAGGCGTTCGAGATCGTTCGCCAGCCGTTGCACGGCGGCAGCGTCGCCGTAGCGCGAACGCAACGATCCGACGCAGTGACGCAGATGACCGATGGTCCGTTGCAGTTCTTGCATTTCGGTGGACATCAGTACCTCCGAACCCAGCGGTCGGCACGTCGACGCCGGCCGACACGATGTGACACCATTCACAGTACGATAGATCCGCTGTCACCGAGCGTGGTTTCGCGCCACCGAATGGAGGACATCCGTGGCTCGACCCGACAACGCCCGCATCGCCGAGGTCTTCGATGCGACAGCACCGCAATACGACAGGCAGATCGGATTCTCGGAGCGACGTCTACTCGGAAATCCACGCCGGTGGGCCATCGGGCACGCGTCGGGTCGCGTCCTCGAGATCGCAGTCGGTACCGGGCTGAATCTTCCGCTGTACGGACCCGACGTGACCGAGGTGACCGGGATCGACCTGTCCGCGGGCATGCTCGCGCACGCACAGCAGCGCATCGCCGATCACCGGCTCACGCGCTGCGAGGTACGACGCGGGGACGTCCAGGCGTTGGATCTCGCAGACGAATCCGTCGACACCGTCGTCTCGACCCTGTCCTATTGCACGATCCCCGATCCCGCAGCGGCCAGCGCCGAGGCCATGCGGGTACTCGTACCCGGAGGGCGGTTCGTGCTCGTCGAGCACGGCCCCTCCACGGCGGGTTCACATGATCGTCGCAACACTCTCGATGAGAGGTTGCGACGATCATGTCGTTTCAGGAGGACTGCCTTCGGTTCGGTGACGAGCTGGCCCGGCTCACCGATGCCGGTATGCCAGTGAAAGAGGCGGCAGTCGTGATGGGGCTGCCTCGCGGTCGCTGCTATGCCATCCTGCAGGCGATCGGCCTGCCCGCCGGCCAGCCACGCGGTCCAGGCAAGAGCGGTGATCAACGTGGGGTCCCCGATCGAATGGTGATCGTGGCCGTGTTCGACAAGACCGGTTCGATCAACCAGGCCGCGAAAGCGTGCGGGGTCTCGCCTTCGGTCGCACGCAGAATCCTGGTCTCGGAGGGTCTGGTGACCAGCGAAAAGATCCCACCTCGAGGCAAGAGCGAGGCCAAACACCGCTTCGGGGAACTGGTCGCACAAGGCTGGTCGATAACGCGAGCTGCCCACGAAGTGGGCGTCCACACGCGCACTGCCCGTGACTGGCGCAAAGGCATCCGGAAGGTCGGCAACACGCGAGTCCATCCTGATGGCAGGGTCGTGGACTACAGGCGCGGAACCGTCTACGAACAGACGGTGACCAGTGCGATCTGTGATGATGCCGTAAAGCCTGCGGTCAGTGATCGCTCGGTCAGTGATCGCTACCTGTCGATCGAGGACCGGGTTGCGATCGCCGACGGCCTGGTGGTCAAGGACTCGCTGCGCACAATCGCTGCACGGATCGGCAAGAACGTCTCCACGGTCTCGCGGGAGGTACGCGGGCACAGCATCGAAGGCCGGTATCTGCCGTATCAGGCCGATCGGGTTGCTGCCGCGGCCCGGGCGCGGCCCAAGCAGTCCAAACTGGTTCAGAACGCGGTCCTGCGGGCAGCGGTCGAGGAAGGCTTGTCCCGGAAGTTGTCACCGGAACAGATCTCGCATCGCCTGCGCCGGGATCACCCTGACGACGAAAGCATGCGGGTGAGCCACGAGACGATCTACCAGGCATTGTATTTTCAGGCCCGCGGAGGACTGAAACGCGAAGTACAGCAGGCACTTCGAACCGGTCGAACGAGGCGTGCACCGCAGCACAAAGAGGGTGAACGGTATCAGCGGTTCACCGATCCGATGATCATGATCAGTGATCGGCCCGCCGAGGTCGCCGACCGCGCCGTACCCGGGCACTGGGAAGGCGATCTGATCACCGGTGAACAGAACAAGACCGCGATCGGCACCCTGGTCGAACGTTCCACCCGCTACACGATGCTGCTGTATCTACCCGACGGGCATGACGCCGAACAGGTCCGCGATGCGCTGATCGTGGCCATGCGTGAGTTGCCTGCGCATCTACGTGGGTCGCTGACGTGGGATCAAGGAGCCGAGATGGCCAGACACAAGCAGATCAGCGTCGCTACCGAGATGGCCGTCTACTTCTGCGACCCGGCCAGCCCCTGGCAACGCGGTAGCAACGAGAACACCAATGGACTGCTCCGGCAGTACTTCCCCAAAGGCACCGACCTCAGTGTCTACGGACCGGAAGACCTCGAGCATGTTGCCCAGGAACTCAACGGCCGTCCACGCAAGACGCTCGGCTGGGATACTCCAGCCGAGCGTCTGCGTGATCTAATCACCACCAACTAACAGCGGTGTTGCGTCGACCCCTTGAAACCGCCCACCAATCGGGTCCTGACCTCGTTCATGCGCGCGATCGAGCCCCTGACCCTGAAGTTCATGGCCGATCATCTGGTGCGAGACCCCGTTCCCTATCTCGAGGACACGGGCTTCGTGATCGACAGCGTCGATCGAACCGGACTGGGCGGCAATTGCTTCCGGGTTCTCGCGCACAAACCGGAATGAACCCGGCCGGGAGTCCGAGGTTCGAGATCCGGCAACCATGTCACAGCGCCGGCGAGGAACTCGTCCGGTGCGAGTGCACCACTGCCTTCCGGGATGCGGCCGAGCACCGGGACACCCGCAACATCGGGGAGGTCGTCGAGGTTGCAGCGTTCGGCGAGATCCGGTTCGTCCGGCCACGATCCGACGATCACACCGGCGCAGTCCACCCCTGCCGCACGCAATGCGGCAGCGGTGAGCGCGGTGTGATTGAGGGTGCCGAGTCCGGACACGGCCACGATCACGGCCGGTGCGTTCAGTGCCGCTGCAACGTCCGCGAGAGTGAATCCGTCCGCGCCGAGTCGTACGAGCACTCCCCCTGCGCCTTCGACGAGGGTGAGGTCGTGGGTCGCGTCGAGATCCCTGATCGCACGGACGACCTCGGCGAGTTCGAGGAACGGGCGACCGCTTCGGCGCGCGGCGGTGTCGGGTGCGAGCGGTTCCGGGTAACGGGCGAGTTCGAGAACATCGACGCGCGATCCGGTGAGCCGTTCGATCTCGTGCAGATCTCCGGGTTCTCCGTCTGCCACGCCGGTCTGCGCGGGTTTACACACCGCCACCGTCTTTCCCGACGACAACGCGAGCGTCGCCAGCGCGGCGGTCGCCACGGTCTTCCCTACATCGGTCGAGGTACCCGTGACGCACAACATGCTCACGAACGCACTCCTGCCAGGACGTCGGTGAGGACACGGTCGATCAACTCGAGGTCGGCGGCGGTGAGATCGGCACGTGCGGTCAATCGCAGCCGCGACGTTCCGGCAGGCACCGACGGCGGGCGGAAGCAGCCGACGTGCAGACCGCGCTCGCGGCACTCACGGGCCGCTCCGACCGCAACGTGAGGGTCACCGAGGATCACCGACACGACGGCCGATTCGGGGGTCGTCGCGGCCGTCGTGGCGGCGAGGTGGCGTGCCCGGTCGAGAACCGCACCCGCACGTCCGGGCTCGGCGCGCAGGACTTTCAACGCACCCCGCGCCGCGCCGACGGCGGCGGGCGCGAGACCGGTATCGAAGATGAAGGTGCGTGCGGTGTCGATGAGATGTTCCCGCACGCGGGCATCGGCGAGCACGATGCCGCCCTGTGATGCGAGGGACTTCGACAGTGTGGCGGTGACGATCACATCCGGCTCGCCGGCGAGGCCCACTTCGTGGACGAGTCCGCGGCCCCCTGCTCCGCGAACTCCGACACCGTGGGCCTCGTCGACGAGCAGCATCGCGCCCTGCTCGCGGCACACCCTGTGCAATGCGAGCAGCGGTGCGAGATCTCCCTCTGCGCTGAACACAGAGTCGGTGAGGACGAGGGCGCGGGATTCGGTGCGCGCGGCGAGGGCGGCGGCCACCGCGTCGACGTCGTTGTGCGGAGCCACGTGGATGCGCGAACGCGACAGCCGGCACGCATCGACGAGCGAGGCGTGGCAACCGGCGTCGGAGACGACGAGAGCGTCGCGCCCCGCGAGCGCCGTGACCGCACCGAGGTTGGCGGCGTAGCCGCTGGAGAACACCAACCCTGTCTCGGCGCCGACGAACTCGGCGAATTCACGTTCGAGCAGTTCGTGTTCGGCGGTAGTCCCGGTGACCAGTCTGGATCCGGTCGCGCCGCCACCCCAGCGGTGCAGCGCCGCCGCGGCGCCGGCGACCACCTCGGGGTGACGGACCAGCCCGAGATAGTCGTTGGATGCGAGGTCGACGATCGGCGCCGACGGCGTGCGCGGAACCAGGTCGCGGTGCAGGCCCGCGCGGCGCCGAGTGTCGGCGGCGATGTCGAGCCATGCGAGCGCAGCGGATGCAGTCATGGTCGGCACCATACTTGAACACCGTTCAAGTAGTCGAGTGGGTGCCGTTCGGCGCCCGGCGCGGGCTCAGTGCCCGCTGCGGGCCGCTGCGAGCATGCCCTCGCAGATCCGGGCCACGTCGTCGGCGGTGCACACATACGGCGGCATCGTGTAGATGAGGTTACGGAACGGCCGCAGCCACACCCCGGCACCGACCGCCGCATCGGTCGCAGCACGCATGTCGACGGGCTGGGCGAGCTCCAGGACGCCGATCCCCCCGAGGACCCGGACGTCTACGACCCCGGAGATGTCCCGAGCCGGTGCGAGCCCGGCTTCGAGGCCGGAGGTGAGTGCGGCGACCTCGGCGCGCCAGTCACGTGAGAGCAACAGTTCGGTGGATGCGACCGCCACGGCGCACGCGAGTGGATTACCCATGAAGGTCGGGCCGTGCATTACTCCGCCGCCTTCGCCCGCACTGATCGCCTCGGCAATGTCCGACGTGCACAGGACCGCGGCGAGGGTCAGATACCCACCGGTGAGCGCCTTACCGACGCACAGGACGTCCGGTGACACACCCGCGTGGTCCGCGGCGAACAGCTCACCGGTGCGACCGAACCCGGTGGCGATCTCGTCGAAGATGAGCAGCAGTCCGTGTTCGTCGCACATGCGGCGCAATTCGCGCAGGTAGGCGGGATCATGGAAGCGCATGCCGCCGGCACCCTGCACGACCGGTTCGACGATCACTGCGGCGAGTTCGTCGGTGTGCTCGTTCAGTATCGATTCGAAGGTCTCGACGTAGTCCGCGTCGAATTCGGCCGGTGGCGCGGGGGCGAACACCTGCTGCGCGAGCACGTCCGTCCACATCGAATGCATCCCGCCTTCGGGGTCGCACACGCTCATCGGCGCGAACGTGTCGCCGTGGTAGCCGCCGCGCCACGTGAGCAGGCGGTGCCGCTCCGGTTTCCCGACCGCCCGCTGATACTGCAACGCGATCTTGATTGCGACCTCGACCGACACAGAGCCGGAGTCGGCGAGGAACACCTTGTCGAGCCCGTCCGGCGTGATCTCCACCAGCAGTTCGGCCAGACGCGCCGCGGGCGCGTGCGTCAGCCCACCGAACATGACGTGGCTCATCTTGGACAACTGCTCGGTGACGGCGCGGTCGAGCACCGGGTGCCGGTAGCCGTGCACCGTCGCCCACCAGGAGCTCATGCCGTCGACCAGCTCACGCCCGTCGGCCAGCACGAGCCGCGTACCATGAGCACGGTCGACCACGAGCGGTTCGGTCGACGGAGGGAACGCACCGTACGGATGCCACAGGTGCGCTGCGTCGAGAGACGAGATACGTGCAGCAGAAGAGGTGGTGGATGACACGCACCCGACTGTAAGCGGTTGGTGATCACAGAGTGCCACCCCGTAGTCTGCCTAGGTTCATGTGAAGCTTCCTCACACGAACAGCTCGACGGATGTCGGCCGCCGAGCCCGCACGCACCAGGGGTACTGCCAGCTTCATGTCCGTCCATACGTCGCATTCAGCCGTGAACACCACGGCGGCCCCAGCCTCTGCTCGCCCTGGCTATCGGGCCGATCTCGACGGAGTCCGCGGACTCGCCATCGCCTTGGTGGTGGTCTTCCATGTCTGGTTCGGACGCGTGTCCGGCGGCGTCGACGTGTTTCTCGCGCTGTCCGGCTTCTTCTTCGTCGGCTCCTTGCTCCGGGTCGCGGAATCAGGTGCGCCCCTCGACCCGTGGCCGGTGCTGAAGCGGGTCGGGCGCCGGCTACTCGCGCCACTGGTTCTCGTCCTCGCGGGCACGACGATCGCCGCACTCGTCCTGCTCCCGTTCCCTCAGTGGGACCGGGTCGCGGAGCAGACACGCGCATCGCTGCTGTTCGTGCAGAACTGGGAGCTCGCGCGCACCGCGAGCGACTACCTCGCCGCCGATCCCATGGTCAGCCCCCTGCAACACCTGTGGTCGATCGCGGTGCAGGGGCAGTTCTATCTCGCGGCCCTGATCGTGGTGTTCGCCTCGGCGTGGTTGCTGCGTCGGGCACAGATCCCGGTCCGCGTGCCACTGACCGTACTTCTCTCGTTGATCACCGTCGCGTCGCTGGCGTATGCAGCGTTCTCCACGACACCGCAGTCGTGGCTGTACTACGACAGTGCGGCGCGAGTGTGGGAACTGACGCTCGGCGCGGTCCTGGTGTGCATCTCGCCGTGGCTGCGGGCACCGAGACTCGTTCGGTCCGGGTTGGGTATCGCGAGCCTGGCGATTCTCTTCGCGTGCGGGTTCGCTCTCAACGGCAATGCCCTGTTTCCGGGGCCATGGGCATTGGTCCCGGTGGGGGCGGCGATGGCGTTGGTCGTTGCAGGCGCCACCCCCGGCGTCACAGGACCCGACACCCCCTCGGCGAAATTCCTGTCGTCGGCGCCGCTGATCCGGCTCGGAAGCATCGCGTATGCGCTGTACCTGTGGCACTGGCCCGTGCTCATCGGTTACCTGCTGGTGCGAGATCGCCCCTCGGTCGGACTCGTCGGTGGGCTCGTCGTGATCGGTATCTCCCTGGTCCTCGCCGAAGCCACCACCCGGTTCATCGAGACCCCGATTCGGCGGTCGATCCCGGGACGATGGCGCACCACTCTCGTCGCAGGTCTCGCGCTGACTGCGGTGGCGCTGACCGCAGGGTCGACCGGGTGGATCGCCCACGTCGATCGCACGGTGAGTCGCTTCTCCCATTCGGCCCAACCGGACCCCGATCTCTACCCTGGCGCTGCGGCGATCGGACTGCCCGAGGTCGAGCACCAGCCCGTGTACCCGCCACTGATCGTGGCCGCCGACGACCTTCCGCCCGCGACCATCGACGGCTGCATCGCGCAGCACACCAATCACGAAGCCTTGACCTGTGTCTACGGCGACGCGATGTCGACGCGCCGCATGGTTCTCGCCGGCGGTTCGCACTCCGAACACTGGCTCGCGGCGCTCGACGCGTTGGGTCGGGAACACGGCTTCCGCATCGACACCTACCTCAAGGTCGGGTGCCCGTTGTCCGATCCCGCTGCCGACCTGACCGAGGACTCGGAGACCTTGGAGTGCGACTCCTGGTCGGTGAAGGTCCTGGCCGAACTCGCGGCGTATCCGCCCGACGTGCTGTTCACCACCTCCACCAGGACCAAGGACGAGGGTGAGGGGCCGGGCGACTTCACGCCGTTCTGGTACGTCGATCTGTGGCAGACGCTCACCGATTACGGCATCCCGGTGGTCGCGATCCGCGACAATCCGTGGCTCATCGACAACGAGGTCCAGTACACCGCCTCCGATTGTCTGGCTTCGGGCGGCACCGCGGAGTCGTGCGGCGTCGATCGCGCGGCCGCACTCGATCCGGTCGACCCGGCCCTGGCTGCCTCCGCGCACCTTCCGTCGGTGACGCTGCTGGACCTGACCGATTCGTTGTGCCGACAGGACGTGTGCCGCGTCATCGAGGGCAATGTGCTCGTCTACCGCGACGACGACCACCTCACCACGACATATGTACGGACGCTGACGCCCGAACTGGGCCGCCAACTCGGTCCCGCGACCGGGTGGTGGTGACGGCCGCCTCTCCGACGAGAGGGACGCATCCGCGGCGGTTACGCTGAGCACCCATGGAGCCCAGCGACTCACGCACAGCCCCGGATGCGACCGGCCCCATTCCGGTGTGGCCCGGCCATCCCTATCCGCTGGGAGCCACCTACGACGGTGCCGGGACGAACTTCTCACTGTTCTCGGAGATCGCCGAGAAGGTCGAACTGTGCCTCATCGACCGGGACGGCCACGAAACACGGATCGAGCTCGACGAGGTCGACGGATACGTCTGGCACGCGTATCTTCCGACGATCTCACCCGGCCAGCGCTATGGATACCGCGTGTCGGGCCCGTTCGATCCGGCCGAAGGGCATCGGTGCGACCCGAGCAAGCTACTTCTCGACCCTTACGGCAAGGCATTCGACGGCGGTTTCGACGGCCACCCGTCGCTGTACTCGTACGCGCTGCCCGATCCGGACACCGACAGCCGCGATCCCGCTCCCGACTCCGAACCGGCACCCGAGTCCGCCGGATCCGACGATGCTGCACCGACGGACGAGCCCGAGGACCGGGGGAACGAGGGCAACGGGAACGAACAGGAATCGGCCGACGAACTTCCCCATCTCGATTCGCTCGGGCACACGATGACCACCGTCGTGATCAATCCGTTCTTCGACTGGGCATCCGACCGTCACCCGCGGCGCCCCTACCATCAGACGGTCATCTACGAAGCCCACGTCAAAGGCATGACCGCCACCCACCCCGATGTGCCCGACTACCTCCGCGGCACCTACGCCGGCCTCGCGCATCCGGCAGTCATCGAGCACCTGCTCCTGCTCGGCGTCACCGCCATCGAACTGATGCCGGTGCACCAGTTCATGAACGACCAGACGCTGCAAGATCGCGGGCTCAGCAATTATTGGGGGTACAACACCTTCGGGTTCTTTGCTCCGCACACCGCGTACTCCTCGGCGTCGAAACCGAGCGGGGTGGTCGCCGAGTTCAAGGCGATGGTGCGCACGTTCCACGAAGCAGGGATCGAGGTCATCCTCGACGTCGTCTACAACCACACCGCCGAGGGCAATCATCTCGGCCCGACCATCTCGTTCCGCGGCATCGACAATGCCGCCTACTACCGGCTCGTCGAAGACGACAAGGTCCACTACATGGATTACACCGGCACCGGCAACAGTCTCAACGCTCGGAATCCGCACACTCTCCAGCTGATCATGGACTCCCTTCGGTACTGGGTCACCGAAATGCATGTAGACGGGTTCCGGTTCGATCTCGCATCGACTCTCGCCCGCGAGCTGCACGACGTCGATCGGCTGTCCGCATTCTTCGACCTGGTCCAACAGGATCCTGTGGTGTCGCAGGTCAAGCTCATCGCCGAACCGTGGGACGTGGGCGAAGGTGGCTATCAGGTCGGCAACTTCCCCGGGTTGTGGACCGAGTGGAACGGCAAGTATCGCGACACGGTCCGCGACTACTGGCGCGGTGAGCCGGCCACACTCGGCGAATTCGCGTCCCGTCTCACGGGTTCCTCCGATCTCTACGAGGACACCGGGCGACGACCGAGTGCGTCGATCAATTTCGTCACCGCGCACGACGGATTCACACTCGCGGATCTCGTGTCCTACAACGAGAAACACAACGAAGCGAACGGTGAGGACAACCGCGACGGTGAGTCGCACAATCGCTCGTGGAACTGTGGCGTGGAAGGCCGGACGGACGACCCCGACGTCCTCGCACTCCGGGCACGCCAGCAGCGCAACATCCTCGCGACCTTGCTGCTGTCGCAGGGAACCCCGATGATCGCGCACGGCGACGAGATCGGCCGCACCCAGAACGGCAACAACAACGTGTATTGCCAGGACAACGAATTGTCCTGGATGGACTGGTCACTCGCCGAGACGAATGCGGATCTGCTGGAGTTCACCCGCACCGTCATCGCGCTGCGCACCGAGCATCCGGTCTTCCGTCGGCGCAGGTTCTTCGAAGGTCGCCCGATCCGCAGCGGAGAGCAATCCCGCGATATCGCGTGGCTCACCCCGGGTGGCGACGAGATGACACCCGAGGATTGGGACAGCGGATTCGGTAGATCGTTGTCGGTGCTCCTCAACGGCGAGGGCATCCCGGAACCGGATCAGCGGGGTCAGCGGGTGGTCGACGACTCGTTCTTCCTGTGCTTCAACGCCCATGACGAACCGATCGACTTCGCCACCCCCGACGGTCCGCACGCGCAGGAATGGACGCTGACCCTCGACACCGATATCGCGGACGGCCGGCGCACCCCGACGACGGTAGCGGCGGGGGAATCGGTCACCGTCCAGGCCCGTTCGGTACTCGTCCTGAGGAAGACCGAATGAACGCCGTCCCAGTGCATTCTCGTGCGCTTCACCCGGTTCCTGTGACAGCAACCTATCGGCTGCAGATGCGCCCCGACGCGTTCACCTTCGCCGACGCGGTGGCTCTGATCGACTACTTCGACGACCTCGGCGTCTCACATCTGTACCTGTCACCGGTGCTCACCGCGGTGGACGGATCCACTCACGGATACGACGTGGCGGACCCGAGCACGGTGTCGGAGGGGCTCGGCGGTCGTCCCGGACTCGAAGCGCTGGCCGACGCCGCACGCGAACGCGGTATGGGGTTGGTCATCGACATCGTCCCCAACCATGTCGGGGTCGCCGACCCACGTCAGAACGCATGGTGGTGGGACGCTCTCCGCCACGGCGACAAATCCGAATACGCAGACTATTTCGACTTCGATACCAGCGCCGACAACGGCGCAGGAGGGAAATGCGCGCTGCCCGTGCTGGCCTCGGGTGCCGACGGGCACGATCTCACGGTCGACCGATCCGGTGCAGAGCCGATGATCGCCTATTACGACAAGCGGTTTCCCATCGCACCGGGCACCGATGTCGGCACCGCGGCCGAGATCCACGATCGGCAGTCGTACCGGCTTGTGCCGTGGGATTCCGGCCGGATCGGGTACCGGCGGTTCTTCACCGTCAGCGACCTTGCGGCCATCCGGGTCGAAGATCCCCGCGTATTCGATGCAGCGCATGCCCAGGTCGCGTCGTGGATCGCGGACGGACTGGTCGACGGTATTCGAGTCGATCACCCCGACGGTCTGGCCGATCCTGCGGACTACCTCGTTCGGCTGCGCGATCTGATCGGCGCCGACCGATGGCTCGTGGTCGAGAAGGTTCTCGCAGACGGCGAACCTCTCGACGCCACACTTCCTGTGGACGGCACCACCGGCTACGATGCCCTCAACGAACTCACCGGGGTGTTCCTCGATCCTGGCGGAGAGAACGAACTGAGCGCGCTCTCACGCACATTCACCGGCGCGGACGGTGACGCACACTGGCTGCACGCGCAGGAACAGCTGCTCGGACGACAAGTGCTCGAAACAGGCCTCGCGCCGGAGATCCGGCGCCTCGTACGAACGATCCGGCACGCAACCGGCGACACCACGGTCACCGACCTTGCACTGCGCGATGCGGTGGTCCCGGTGATCACACAGGTTCCGGTGTACCGAGCCGACTACGCGCCACTGAGCACGATGTTGCCACGCATCGTCGGTGAGGTGGGACGCAGCGAACCTGCGCTGATGCCCGCCCTCGAGGTGGTGGTGCAGGCGCTGGCCACAGATCCCGAAACCGCCGCGCGGTTCGGGCAGGTGTGCGGCGCCTCTACCGCGAAAGCAGTGGAGGACTGCCTGTTCTATCGCGCGGCACGCCTGATCTCCCTGCAGGAGGTGGGCGGGAATCCCGGTCGCTTCGGTCTCGACCCGAGCGAGTTCCACCTGCTGTGGGCACAGCGTGCTCGTTCGTGGCCGCGAACGATGACCACATTGTCCACGCACGACACCAAGCGCAGCGAAGATGTCCGCGCGCGAATCGGAGTGCTGTCGCAGGTGCCGCAGCCGTGGGCCGACTGCGTGACGGAATGGGAGATGGCGGCGCCGAGCCCCGACCCTGCGATCGGGGCGTTCCTCTGGCAGACACTGTTCGGTGCCTGGCCGGTCGACGGCGTCGTCACCGACGCCGTGCGGACGCGTCTGCAGGGCTACATCCGGAAGGCAGTGCGGGAAAACGGCACTCGGACCTCGTGGACGGATGTGGACGTCGAGTTCGAGGGTTCCGTCCTCGCCTGGCTCGACGCCGTGTGCGACGGCCCGTGCAGTACCGGGATGACCGAGTTCGTCACCGACCTCGAACCGCATCTGTCATCGGATGCGCTGGGCCAGAAACTCCTCCAGCTTCTCGGCCCGGGGATCCCGGACGTCTACCAGGGCACCGAACTGTGGGACGACTCGTTGGTGGACCCCGACAATCGGAGGCCCGTCGATTTCACCGTGCGCCGCCGCCTGCTCGATACTCCGGAAGCACCGGTGAAGTTCACCGTCGTTCGTGCAGCGCTGCGACTGCGTCGCGAACGGCCCGCGAGTTTCGTCGGTGGCGCCTACGTGCCGATACGGGCCACCGGATCGGCCGCGCGACATGTGCTTGCGTACGGCCGGGGTCCGCGGGCCGATGATGTCGACGTGGTGGCGGTCGCCTTGCGCCACACGGTCTCGCTTCACAGGACCGGATGGGGCGATACAGCTCTCGATCTGCCGCCGGGAAGTTGGAGCGACCTGTTGACCGGCCGTCAGGTATCGGGACAGGTGCGCCTCGACGACCTGGTCGCTCGGTTTCCGGTCGCAGCGTTGGGTCGGGTCCGGTCACCCTAGAGGTCTGCCAGGTCGCGGACGTCCTCTTGCTCCTGGCGGCGGAGTTCGCGACGCCGGTGCCACCAGACTGCAGCGACCGCGATGCCTCCACCGACGAGCCCGCCGACGATCAATCCCGCCCACGTGGCGGCATCCTGATCGAGGGGGGTGGACAGTTGCGCGTAGATTCCGGCGATGCCGGCGAGGTAGACAACGCCTGCCAGGATGGTCCGGGGTCGCCAGGTCTTCGTGGTCGAGAACAGATCGACGTGTGCGGCGCGTGCATACGCAATTGTCATCATCGAGATGACGAACCACACGGCCAGAATGCCGATCGAGATCTGAGCACCGACACGTCCGGCGACCCAGGGCAGAAGGGCTGCGCCGGCGAGGGCGGCCCATTGGGCGAGTTGGAATCCCACCGCGGAGGCCTCGTTCCACACATCGCGCTGACGTTCGTCGTGGTAGAACTCGTCGTCCAGGTCGCCGATGGTGCGGGCAGCTTTCATGAACACGGCCATCACGGCCCCTCCTCGGTCTGTGGAAACAGTTCCTCGACGGTGGTGCCGAGACTCCGCGCGAGACGTAAGGCGAGGTAGACGCTGGGCGCGTAGTCGCCCTTCTCCGTCGACACGATGCTCTGTCGACTGACTCCCACCTGCGCACCGAGCTCGGCCTGCGTGATCCGCGACTTCTTGCGAAATTCACGGACCTTGTTGTCCCTCGGCGTGCCCGTCACACCAAAAAGACAAGCATCCTTGACATTGAATGTCAAGAACACTTGTCTTTTTGTGGTCGGTCGGTCTTACCGAACCGCCGTCACGACGCTGGTTCGTATCGCCTCCACCCGCGTGTCCAGGTGATCGAGATAGTGCGGGTGCGTGATGATGTACGGCAGGTTCTGCTCGATCCCCTGCGCCACCAGATCACCGGCCGTTCGCGGCTCCATTCCGATATCCCCGGCGCCCTTGATGGCACTCGCGTCCTCGACCTGCCCGCCGATGCGCGCGGTGTTCTCGTCGAGGTTCGACTTCACCAAGCCAGGACACAGCACGGACACACCGACACCGTACGGCGCCATTTCCGTTCTCATCGCCTCGGACAACGCGATCACCGCCGTCTTCACCGCGCTGTATGCACCGCGCCCCGGTGTACCCGCAAGCAGACCCATCACCGACGCGGTGTTGACGATGTGGCCACGCCCGCGCGCACGCATGTCCGCACCGAATGTGGACACGCCGTTGAACACGCCCGCGAGATCGATCGCGACGAGCATGTCGAAGGTCGCCGGATCCACATCGACAACATCCCGACCGTTGAACCCGATGCCCGCGTTGTTGACGAGGATGTCCACCGGCCCGAACACGGATTCCGACTCCGTCGCTGCCTGAGCCCAGGCGTCACGATCCCGGACATCGAGTGCAACGCCACGGACGTGGTCACCGCGCGCCGCGACCACCGCCTGCCGCGCTCGTTCGTCGATATCGGCGATGGTCACCGAAATACCGTGGTGAGCAAGCGCATCTACGATGCCGAGCCCTATTCCACTTGCACCGCCCGTGACGAAGGCGTGCCGGGCCGAGGACAATTCCATGCTCACTCCGTGATCCAGAGGTTTTCGGGCAGCGGCGACCCGAGGGTGTACATGCCGATTCCGTGCACATTCTCGCCGTACATGACCGACGGGGATGCCTTGACGTACCAGACGCCCGGGACGAGCTCGGCCAGCCGCTCCTGGACGGTGCTGTACGCCGCAGTGCGTTCCTCGACCGTTTCTGCAAGCCGGCCGGCATCCAATGCATCGTTGAGCGCCGAGTCATCGAGTCCGGTGAAGTTTCCGGGAGAATCGCCGTGAAACGCTGTCCACAGCGCGTAGTCGGGATCCTGAACTATCGCAGACGAGAGGATCATGTCGAAATCCCGCCCGCCCGCGCGAGCCGTGAGCGTGGGATAGTCCGCAACCTCGACGTTGACCTCCACATTGTCGAAGGCGCTCAGCTGCGCCTGCAAAGTCTCCGCCGCCGCCTTGGCCTCCTGTGTCGGATAGGACAGGAACGTGAACGACAGCGGTGTCCCGTCTGCGGCCAACTCGTCGAAGAGCACTTGGGCGGCGTCCGTGTCGTGCGTCCACAGCGGAACCTCCTCGAAGAAGGGCGAGCTTTCCGCGAACAGGTATTCGGTGATCTCCCCGACCCCGTTGTAGACCACAGAGTTCAACGCGTCACGATCCAGAGCCAGGGAGACAGCTCGCCTTGCCCGTACATCATCGAACGGTGCGCGGGCCGAGTTCATGACCATGATCTGACCGCCACCGGTCGGTACCAGTTCGGTGGCCACACCCGCCTGCTCGGCTTTGTCCAAGGTGGCCCAACTGGCTTCCGAGGACAGATCGGCGTTACCCGTCGAGACCGCATTGAATCGCTGGTTGGTGTCCGCCACGGTGGTGATCCGGAGCGTATCGAGATACGGCTTGGGAGCATCCCAATAGTCGGGGTTCTTCTCCAGCTCGATCGCACCCTGCCGCACCCAGTCCACCAGGGCGAACGGGCCGGCACCCACCGGGTTGTCGTCGAAAGCCTGCCGGCCTTGCTCCAAGGCCGCCGGCGAGGCGATCCAGTTCAGCGCAGTAGTGAGCATGCTGTGCGGGAAGTGGGGATTGGGGCTCACCAATGCGATCGACACAGTGACGGGGTCCACCACCTCGACTCCGGCAATCTGGCCCGCTACCCGGATCGCGGTGGAGCCGAGCGCAGGATCACGAAGCCGTTCCCAGTTGTATTTCACGGCGGCAGCATCGAGCGGGGTCCCGTCGGTGAACACGAGATCGGGGCGCAGAGTGAGCGTGAAGGTGGCACCCCCGTCGGCAGTGACGAAGTCGGTGGCCATCTTGTATTCGATGTCCTGCGTCTCGAGATCGTTGATGATCAGCGAGCCGTAGAGTGCGTTGCCCAGTGTCGGCTGATGCGCAAAGGTATTCGACAGTGCAGCCGGATCCAGGCTGCGCGGCTCGCCCATCTGGATCACATCCAGAGAGCCGCCTGCCACAGGATCGCCTACTTCCTCAGCGCCTCCGGCACCAGAATTGTCGGCACCTGAGCCACCACACGAACTCGAGATCAGCGCAGAGGCACATGCCACCGCGATTACTGCAAGCACACGCTTCGGTCGGAGCATTGCACCCTCTCGTCACAAAATAGAAGAGCAAACACGTCACTCTTCAGAATCGGAATGGGATTCTGTTTCATGAGAATAGGTTGCGCCGTCCAGTGTGGCAAGCATCACAACCCGCCGCCGACGGGGTACTCCGCGGGAGCGCATTCCCGGTCGCCGGTGATGACGACGAGTCCATCCGATCTTGCAGGGGCGCCTTCGCGAGATTAGTATTCTCTCAATAGAGAAAGTAGATTCTCGCCACACGTATCGGACAGCGCAACATGTCGGTTCACTCGCAGATCGGGTGGGTCCCTCGCCTGCACCCGTGGCGCGACTCCAGCACCTGCCGAACACATCCATCGACGTTCTCAGCCCACCCGAATTCCGCCCGGTCCGCGCTACCGGAGCGCCTCGTTTCGCAAGCGCACGAGAGGATCTCAATGAATATCGACGACATGGTGATGGTCAGCATCGACGACCACGTGGTGGAACCCCGCGATATCTTCGAGAAACACTTCCCGAAGAGCCTCATGGACCACGCCCCGACACTGACCGCCCACCCCCGCAACCCCAACGTCGAGGCATGGCTGTTCCAAGGCTCCGTCGTCGGCAGCTCCGGCCTCAACGCCGTCGTCTCCTGGCCCAAAGAAGAATGGGGCATGGACCCCACCGGCTACGCCGAAATGCGACCCGGCGTCTACGACATGGACCAGCGCGTCCGCGACATGGACGCCAACGGCACCCTCGCCGCCACCCTCTTCGCGACCTTCCCCGGCTTCGCCGGCACCCACCTCGCCACCCTGCCCGACAAGAAACTCTCACTCGCAGCGTTGAAAGCCTTCAACGACTGGGTCGTCGGCGAGGTCCCCGACACCCACCCCGGACGCTTCATCCCACTCGGCATCATCCCCTTCTACGACGCCGACGAATCCGTCAAGGAAATCCACCGCCTCGCCGCCATGGGCTGCCGCTCCATCTCGATCCCCGAAACCCCGTACGGCGTCGGAGATGGCTACCCCGACTTCAAATCCGGGCACTGGGACCCGATCTTCAAGGCCTGCGTCGAGCACAACATCGTGCTCAGCCTGCACATCGGCGGCGGCATGAGCCTCGTCAAACGACCTGAAGCGTTCAACCTCGACGACATGATGGTGCTCACCCCACTCATCTCGACGATCGCCGCAACCGACATGATGCTCAGCGGCGCATTCCAGAAATTCCCCGATCTCAAGGTCGCCATGAGTGAAGGCGGCGTCGGCTGGGTCGCGCCGTGGCTCGACCGCCTCGAACGCCACATCGTCAACCAGTCCTGGACCGGTGCAAGTTTCCTGCCGAAGGGCATGTCGCCCACCGACGTGTGGAAGAAGAACTTCCTCGCCTGCTACATCACCGAACCGAGCGGCCTGAACAACCGCGAACGCCTCGGCATCGACACCATCGCCTGGGAATGCGACTACCCGCACTCCGATTCCACCTGGCCGCACTCCCCCGAGGTACTGATGGACGAACTGGTCGCCGCCGAGCTCACCGACGAGGAGATCGACAAGGTCACCTTCGAGAACGCCGCACGCTTCTTCGGCTGGGACCCGTTCGAGCACACGCCCCGTGAGCAGGCCACGGTCGGTGCCCTGCGCGCACGCGCCAAGGACGTCGACATCAGCGAAACCTCCAAGGAGGAATACCGTCGGCGCTACGAACTCGCCAACTCGTAACTGCCCGACCACTTCGCCGCGTGATGCCCGCCGACACCGAGTCGGCGGGCATCACGGCGCGGTGGAGTTGCCCTGTTGTGGAACGGTTCTCATGACACGAGCCGGATCATGCGTCCTTACGCCAGAGCAACGCGTGCAGGCATTCGACCGCTTCCCCCGGTGATTCGACGTCGAGCACGCCGCCCGCCGGCATCTTCCAGCCTCCGATCGACACGACGGGGACACCGGTGCGCACCGCCAACGCGATCTCGCTCATCGTTCCCCAACTCCCGCCGACGACGACGAGTGCGTCGCTGCTGCGCACCAGCAGGGCGTTGCGCATCTCCCCCAACCCGGTGGGGATCGCCACCGTCAAGTACGGATTCCCTACCACCCGGTCGTCGTCGGGCAGCAACCCGAGTGTGGTCCCGCCCGCCTCGATCGCTCCCCGCGACGCGGCAGCCATGACCCCACCGAGACCGCCGGTGACGACTATCGCCCGGCGACCGGCGAGCAGCCCACCGACCTGACGAGCGATCCGCCGTTGCTCGGGCGTCGCCTCCCCCGGACCGACGACCCCGACATAACGCTGCGAATGCATATCGGGATTGTCCACCACCCCAAGGGTGAAAGGACACCTATCCCGGTTTTCGGGTTCTACCGGTAGGGAGTCTCGTACCGAACCGTGGCGGCGTGGACCCTCGACACATGCCCACCACCCACTACTCGACACGTCTTCGGCGCACCACCGTGTACGCCGACGACGGGGTCCCCCTCGCTGTCACCGACGCGGGCCCCGAGACGGCGGAACTGACGTTCGTGTTCGTGCACGGGCACTGCCATGACACCGACACCTGGACTCGGTTGCGTCGGGCGCTGCTCGTCACCCTGGGTCGACCGGTCCGAATGGTGTTCTTCGATCATCGAGGGCACGGCCGGTCCGGTGGAGCGCCCGCCGAGACGTACACCCTCGATCAGATCGGGCGCGATCTCGGTGCGGTGCTCGATGCCGTCACTTCCGGGTCCGTCGTCCTGGTCGGACATTCGATGGGCGGCATGGCGATCCTGTCGTATGCGCGTCAGCATGCGACCGACATCGGTACTCGCGTCTCGGGAGTCGCGTTGATTTCCACCGCGGCCGACGATCTCGCACAGTCCGGGCTCGGGCGGTACCTGCACAGCCCGGCGGTGGAGTTGTTCCGCCGGGCTGTGTCCCGGGCGCCCCGAATCACGCAACGGATGGCGCGGTGGGGTGGTCGAGTGGGTCTACCCGTGGCCGGCGCGCTGCATCGTCGCGGCACTGGTGCATCGAGGCCGGGGGGCCGGCTGCTCGCACTGTTCACATTGCTGTGCAGCGACACGTCGGTGGTCACGATGGCAGGCTTCCTCCGTTCCTTCGCGGTGCTCGACGAGGCCGCGGCCCTCTCCGTCCTGGCCCACCTTCCGTCGCTGGTGCTGTGCGGATCCCACGACGAGTGGACCCCATTCGAGCTGTCGTCCGGTGTTGCCTCGCGGCTACCGCGGTCGGAACTCGTGCGTATCGACGGCGCCGGTCATTCGGTCACCGTCGACCACCCCACTGCGGTGGCCGCTGCACTCGGGCGTCTGGCCGAGCGGGCGACACCGCACGTGTGAAGCGCCGGATCCGTGAGCGGTACCCCACCCGAGGTCACAGATCGCGTTCGCTGACCACGCCGGTGTGCATCGCGAGCTCGGCCAGGCGCACCCGCTTGCGGTTCTGCGGTAGGTCTTCGACTCCGAACTTCGCGAACAGTGTCCGCAGATGGGTCTTCACGGCATCGACACTGAGATACAACTCGGAGGCGATCGTCTGATTCGATGCGGGCGACGCGAAGGCCACACCGTGCTTGTACGGGCGGCACAGCGCACGCAACACCCCGCGCTGAGTGTCCGTCAACGAGTTCACCGTGGGTAGCTCCGCAGCCATGCGAGTCGCCTCGTCGGGTCCCGCTCCGATCTCCTGGAAGCGCAGCCGGTGCGAACCGATGCGGATACTGTCGCCCTCACGCAACCGTCGACGCCCCGCGATCCGCTCACCGTTGACGAAGGTTCCGTTGCGCGACAGTCCGTCGTCGAGGATCGTCCAATGCGTACCGAGCCACTCGACCACGGCGTGCAGGCGCGAGACCTCCTCGTCACCGGGGAACGCCACGCCGGATTCCGCTGCGCGGCCGACCGTCACCCGTGGAGTCGCCGACGTCAACACCACGTGGTGCTGGTGCCCGTGTTCGTCGAGGTAGGTCAGACGCGGGTCGAGTGCGTCGCTCACCGAGGTCTCCTGCACACAGGTCAATCGTGCGCCCGCGCGGTGTGTTCGGCAAGGACACCTCGCAGCGCGTCGCGCACGGTCGGCGACAATGGTCCGGTGACCCGACACCGCGACCGGACGCCCGCTACCGACAAGCCGTGCCCGTGTGGGCGCGGAATTCGACTCTCCGACTGCTGCGGACAGTATCTCGACGGCGGTGGCACGGCACCGACCCCCGAAGAACTGATGCGGTCGCGGTACACGGCATTCGCCCTCGGTGACACCGCCTACCTGCTACGGACCTGGCATCCGTCCGCCCGACCGGCATCGCTCGAACTGGATCCGACAACCAGGTGGACCGGTCTCGAAGTACTACGGACGACAGGCGGTGGGTTCCTGCATACCGAGGGCACCGTCGAGTTCCGTGCGCACTACATCGAGAGCGGCCGCGCCGAGGTCATGCACGAGCACAGCCGATTCGTCCGGGAGGACGGGGCCTGGAGGTACCTCGACTCGGCCGGAGGCCGGTAGGTGACGACGCGGCTCAGCGCTGCCGGGTCAGCGCAGCAGAGTCGTTCGGAGTGTGTCGGCGAGCCACGTGCGATACCGGTCGAGGTCCCATCCGCAGTCGCGGCGGAGCAACGCATGTACCTGCGGGGAACTGAGCGTGTAGAGCACGTCCGCGGCGTGGTCGACGGTGACGTCGGCGCGTAGCCATCCGCTGCGGTGCAGACCTTCGGCGAGAGTGCGCGCGTTCTCTGCGGTTGCGCGAGCGTCGTCCTCGGCAAACCGTTTCATGTCGGGATCGGCGCCCGACGATTCGATCGAGGTGATGAGCAGGCCACCCGCCCGCTCGAGCATCGCCGCGCCGTACCCCACGACCTGGTCGACGACTGCGGCTGCGGCGCCGAGCGCACGCGGTGACCGCGGGGGCTGCATTCCGTCGGCAGGTTCGTCGGTGTCGGCGACGGCCGGGCCGACGGTGACCGCGGCGTCGAGGGCTTCCCTGAACAGCTGGGCCTTGCCGTCGGGGAATGCCGTGAAGACCGTCCGCACTGCGACGCCCGCTTCGTCGGCAATCTGTTTGACGGTGGTGCTCACATACCCGTTTCGCTCGAACAGTGTCGTGGCTGCATCTCTGATCGTGATCCGGGTGCGGCGTGCAGCTTCTTCCCGCAACGGTGAGCTGTATGTTCTTCTGGCTGCGGACATCGTAGTCAGCCTAACAGCATCGACTGCAGCGCCGATGCACCGGAAACGGGCTGCGTTCGACGTGCGGACGGGGCATGCTGGGGCTCGTGCACACCTTCGAGGTCTGGGCTCCGATCCCCTCGTCCGTTCGCCTCCATGTCGACGGCGAACTCCATCCGATGCGCCGGGAGAACGACGGCTGGTGGCGCGCCGACGTCGATACCTCCCCCGGGTCCCGCTACGGCTACGTACTCGATGACGACGACACCGTGCTGCCCGATCCCCGTTCACCACGCCAACCGGACGGCGTGCACGGGACGTCCCAGTTGCACCCGATCGACCCCGACGGCTGGACCGACCACGCCTGGACCGGACGTCGGATCGCGGGGAGCGTGCTGTACGAACTGCACATCGGTACGTTCACGGCGGAAGGCACCCTCGACGCCGCCATCGAGCGTCTCGACGATCTCGTGGACCTCGGCGTCGACTTCGTCGAGTTGATGCCCGTCAACGCATTCAACGGCCCTCGAGGATGGGGCTATGACGGCGTGCTCTGGTACGCGGTGCACGAACCCTACGGCGGACCCCAGGCATTGCAGCGATTCGTCGATGCTGCCCATGCCCGAGGCGTCGGCGTTGCGCTCGACGTGGTCTACAACCATCTCGGTCCGTCCGGAAACTACCTGGGCAGATTCGGACCCTACCTGTCGGAGAAACCGGGAATCTGGGGTGAGGGCATCAATCTCGACGGCCACGGATCGGGTGAAGTACGCCGCTATATCATCGACAACGCCCTGCGCTGGTTCGACGAGTTCCACATCGACGCACTCCGGCTCGATGCCACTCACGCACTGATCGATCACACGGCAGTTCATGTGCTCGAGGAACTGTCGGTCGAAACTCTGCGTCTGTCTGCCCATCTCCGTCGCCCTCTGAGCCTGATCGCCGAGAGCGACCTGAACGATCCCCGAACGATCACGCCCCGGTCCGCTGGTGGCTACGGCCTCCACGCGCAGTGGGACGATGACCTCCACCATGCGATCCACGCTGCGGTCTCGGGCGAGAGACAAGGCTACTACGGTGATTTCGGTTCACTGGAGTGTCTGGCACGCACGCTCGGACACGGATTCTTCCACGCCGGCACATTCTCGTCGTTCCGTGGCCGCGTGCACGGCCGCCCCCTCGATGTGCGGCGAGTGCCGGCAAGTTCGCTGCTCGCGTACACGTGCACCCACGACCAGGTCGGCAACCGAGCCCGCGGTGACCGTCCGGGCGGCTACCTCGATCGGGGTCAGCTCGCGGTGAAGGCCGCACTCGTCCTCACCTCGCCGTATACGCCGATGCTGTTCATGGGCGAGGAATGGGGCGCAAGTACCCCGTTCCAGTACTTCACGTCGCACTCGGAACCCGAACTCGCCACGGCCGTCGTCGAGGGGCGCCGCCGGGAGTTCGGCGAACACGGCTGGGACGCCGTCGATGTCCCGGATCCTCAGGATCCGGAGACGTTCCGCCGGTCGACCCTTCGCTGGGACGAGCGCACCGAACCCGAGCACGCGCGACTACTCGAGTGCTACCGGCAACTTCTCGAATTGCGACGCGACCGGGTCGAACTGACCGACCCCTGGCTGGAGCACCTCCAGGTGACCTACGACGAGGATGAACGCTGGATCGTGGTGCATCGCGGCGTGATTCGCGTGGTGTGCAATCTCGGAAGCGATCCGGTGACAGTCCCCGCCGGCGGCCGCCCTATTCTCTGGTGGGACGAGCCAGTCGTCAATCGCACCCGGTCCGCAGTGCTGGTTCCCGGCCACTCGTTCGTGGTCGTCGAATCCTGAGCGGCCGCTTGACCGAACAGTCAGCGTCGGTGCGGTCCTGCTCGCATCGTCGCTCTTGATTCGGCCTCGACAACGCGAGTACCGTCGTCGATACCGCCGAAATTTTTCGAGGTGAATCATCATGGAACCAAAGAAAGTACTGGCGAGCGCGTTCCTCACCACAGCCCTTGTCCTCACACCCGTGGGTGTGGCCACCGCAGCCCCGGTGACCGACTCGTCCCCGGGCGTCGTCGAGGTCAACCACAACGACCGAGGGTGGGACAACCACGGACGAGACCGCGACCGCGGCGGCAACTGGAACAACGACCGCGGCCACAACAATTGGGATCGCGGGCACAACGACTGGAATCGCGGCAACTACTGGCGTCCGGATTGCTTCTGGTTCGGCCCCTGGTTGGTATGCATGCCGTGGTGAGGTTCGGGGTTCCAACTCGGCTACTTTGCCCGCACCGATCCACAGCGCCATACCGAGTGGCGAGATGACTTGTGGACGTTGTTTTTCGAGCGGGTTGTCTCTCCAGCCGTGACGAAGTTCTCACCCGAGGACGCTCCGCTCGCACGAGTGCGTCTTGTCGCGCCGGAATCTCGGAAAGGTCGTTATCCATCCCACGATGGCCGGCGTCCAACCCCAGCTCGAGGTAGACGGCGGTGCAGAGGCAGGCTTATGAAACCCGGCCTAGGTGAGATAGCGATAAGCGGGCGATCCCGGCTCTAGACGGCTCGCCTCGATCGGCGAGGCGTCCATGCGACGCAGGAGCGCCGAAAGACCCTCGGCTGCACCGAGTTCGATACCGACGAGCGCGGCACCTGTCTCGCGGTTGTTGCGTTTGACGTACTCGAACAGAGTGATGTCGTCGTCGGGGCCGAGCACCTCGTCGAGGAAGCGTCGCAGTGCTCCCGGCTCCTGAGGAAAGTTCACGAGGAAGTAATGCTTGAGACCCCGGTGCACGAGGGAACGCTCGATGATCTCCCCGTACCGGGACACATCGTTGTTGCCGCCGGACACCAGGCACACGACGGTCGCGCCCGGCTCGATCGACAGGCCCTCGAGCGCCGCGACTGCGAGGGCACCGGCGGGCTCGGCGATGATGCCCTCGTTCTGGTAGAGCTCGAGCATCGACGTGCACACCGCGCCTTCGTCGACCTGGGTCATCCCGAACGGAGCATGACCCAGGCCTTCCGCACGCAGGTTTGCGACCAGCGGCAGGCTCGAGTGCGACACCACTTCGGCACCGAGTTGTGACACCACGGCGTACGGAACGTCGCCGATCCGCTTGACGGCGGCACCGTCGACGAACGGCTCCACCTCCGGCAGAGTCACCGGCCCGCCGGCGACCAGCGCAGCCGTCATGGACGCCGCGCCGCGAGGTTCGACTCCGACGATCGCGGTATGTGGTGACCTCTCACGCAGGTAGGCCGCGATACCCGAGATCAGGCCCCCACCACCGACCGGCACGACGAGCACATCCAGGTCGCCCGGAAGTTGCTCGACGATTTCGCGGGCCACGGTTCCCTGTCCCGCTGCAGTACGGACGTCGTCGAACGGCGGGATCATGGTCGCGCCGGTGCGTTCCGCGTCGTCGGCAGCGGCAGCGGCAGCCGCATCGAAGGTGTCGCCCACGGCGATCAGCTCGACGAACCCTCCTCCGTGCACCTGGATACGGTCGCGCTTCTGCTTCGGGGTGCGCGCGGGCACGTAGATGCGGCCTTCGATTCGCATCGTCCGGCACGCATACGCGACACCTTGCGCGTGGTTGCCCGCACTGGCAGTCACGACACCCGCGGCGCGTTCTCGATCGTCGAGCTGGGCCATCGCGTTGTAGGCGCCGCGCAGCTTGAACGAGCGCACTCGCGTCAGGTCCTCGCGCTTGAGGTAGACCTGCGCACCGGTCAGAGCAGACAGCCGAGGGCTGAGTTCGATGGGGGTGGTCGAGACCGCCTCCGCGATTCGCTCCGCCGCCATGTCGATATCTGCTGCAGTCGGTACGGCAGTCACAGCGGTCGGTTCAGCGGTTCGCGAGGTGGAGGTCACCGTTCAATGCTGCCACTTGCCGTTGACACCACCCACGCGGCCCCCTCCAGCAGACGGTCAGGACCGGAACTGGGAGGGTCTCGGCACATTGCGAATGTTCGACTTCGCCATCTTCACCGCTTCGCCCACCCCCTCGTTCATCACGAGCTTCGACATTGCCAGGGCGAATCCCTTCACCTGCTCGCCGGTGATGGTCGGTGGGAGCGAGAGTGCCAGCGGGTCGGTCACGACGTCGATCAGTGCAGGACCGGGATGAGCGAACGCGTCCCGCAGTGCCTGTTCCACCTCCGCGGGGTCCTCGACGCGGCGTGAGTAGAACCCGAGCGACTCGGCGACCCGCGCATAGTCCACTGCCGGGACATCGACTCCGAAGTCGGCGAGGCCGTCGACGAGCATTTCGAGTTTCACCATGCCGAGCGTCGCGTTGTCGAACAGGACGATCTTGACCGGCAGCCGGTGCATGACGACGGTGATCAGTTCGCCGAGCAGCATCGACAGGCCACCGTCGCCGCTGACCGAGACCACCTGCCGGCCGGGTGCTGCGAACTGGGCACCGATCGCGTGGGGCAGTGCGTTGGCCATCGACCCGTGCAGCGCGGACGAGAGGAACCGGCGACGGCCGTTCGGGTTGAGGTACCGCGCGGACCACACATTGCACATGCCGGTGTCGGCCGTGAAGACGGCGTCGTCGGCTGCGACGTCGTCGAGAAGGGACGCGACGTACTCGGGATGGATCGGCTTCCGCTGTTTGACCGGGGTCGTGTAGGCGCCGACGACCTTCTCCATCAGACCGCGGTGTCGTTCGAGAGTGCGTTCGAGGAACTTCCGGTCTGTCTTCCGGCGGATCAACGGCTCCAGCGCACGCAGGGTCGCGCCGGTGTCGCCGTGCACCGCCAGATCCAACTCGGTGCGACGGCCGAGCCGGCCCGCATCGATGTCGATCTGCGCCGTACGTACGTCGGGGAGGAACTGGTCGTACGGGAAATCTGTGCCGATGAGCAGCAGCAGGTCGGCGCCGTGCATACCGTCGTGGGCCGCGCCGTAGCCGAGCAGACCGGTCATCCCGACGTCGAACGGGTTGTCGTACTGGATCCATTCCTTGCCGCGCAGGCTGTGTCCGATCGGCGCCGCAACCGTGTCTGCGAGGTCCAGGACCTCCTCGCGTGCACCGCGCACGCCCGCACCGGCAAAGATCGCGATCTTGTCGGCGGCGTCGATGGCCCCGGCCAGTGCTCGGACATCCGACTCTGCGGGCACGACGGTCGGGGTCCCCGTGCGGACGAGACGCGGTGTCGGCCCCTCAGGGGGCAGAGCTGCGATGTCCCCGGGCAGCGTGACGACGGCGACGCCCGGTCCGGCGAGTGCGTGCGTCATCGCGCTGTGCAGCACCCGGGGAGCCTGCGCGGCGGCGCTGATCAGCTCGGTGTAGGTGGAGCATTCGACGAACAGCCGATCGGGATGGGTTTCCTGGAAGTATCCGGACCCGATCTGGGTGGACGGAATGTGCGAGGCGATGGCCAGTACCGGAGCTCCGGATCGGTGCGCGTCGTAGAGACCGTTGATCAGGTGCAGGTTGCCCGGCCCGCACGACCCTGCACACACCGCCAGCTCCCCGGTGAGCTGCGCGTCCGCGGCGGCTGCGAATGCCGCAGCCTCCTCATGGCGCACGTGGATCCAGTCGATCCCGCCCGACGCTGTGCCGCCTGTCCGGCGTACGGCATCCACGACCGGGTTCAAGCTGTCGCCGACGATCCCGTAGATCCGCCGCACGCCGGCATCGACGAGCTGGCCGACGAGTTGGTCCGCGACGGTGTGCGCAGCCATCGTGACCTACTTCCGCTCGAGGACGAAGACCGGGATCTCCCGGTCCGTCTTCGTCTGATAGTCGGCGTAGTCGGGGAACGCGGCGACCGCCCTTTCCCACCACAACGCCTTCTCGTCGCCGTGCAACTCGCGTGCCACCATGTCGTGAACCTCGGTACCGTCGCGCAGCTCGACCTGCGGGTGGGCGAGGACGTTGAAGTACCAGACCGGATGCTTGGGTGCCCCACCGAGCGAGGCGACAACGGCGTACTCGCCGTCGTGTTCGACGCGCATCAACGGGGTCTTGCGCAGTTTGCCGGTCTTGGCGCCACGAGTGGTGAGGATGACGACGGGTCTGCCGTTGAGAGTGGTGCCGTCGGTGCCACCCGAGGACTCGTACTTCTCGACCTGATCGGCGGCCCATGTCGAGGGGCTGGGTTCGTATTCTCCGGTGAGAGGCATGCGTCCAGTGAACACCGGAACGTGATCCGCCACACCCAACACCGAAAGTTCGTTGACCCGAATTCTTTGATGCGCCTACCCTGAAGGCAGACTTTCTCGACCGGAGGTGCCTCACGATGACGACCCTCGACCTGCAGACCCGCAGGACCACCGACCTGGCCGGTGTCGACATTGCCGGCACCGAATGGCCGCTCTACAAGCTCGAGGCACTCGCAGTCGGTGTCCTGCTGCTCGTGGTCCTGTTCGTCCTCACCGGAACCGCGCAGACAGCAGTGCTCGCCGCAGCCGCGGCCACCACCGTCACGTGGTGGGTGCGCCTGGCGTACTACCGGCGCACCTCCCCGTAGGGTCGGTCGTCCACTCGCGACCTCAGGTCGCCAGACAGCCCGGGCCGAGCAGAGCCTTCAGGTCACCCATCAATGCAGACGACGGCTCGACACGCAGACTGTCGTCGAGCTTGAGCAGAGTCATCTTGCTGCCCGTGATCAGCCGTACGTGTACGTCCGCGGTGCCGGGATGCCTGGTCAGCACGTTCTTGAGTGCGCCGACCTTGTCCGGAGTGCACAGCCGGGTCGGCATCGCCACCGACACCGGTTTGGCGACACCCACCTGGGACAGATCCGGCACCGCGAGGTCGTTGGCAATCAGCGATATCCGGTCGTCACGGATCGACACGCGCGCCTTGACGAGCACCACCGAGTCCTCGACGACGTCCATGCCGTAGACCGCGTAGGACTGAGGGAAGAACAGGACTTCGATACCACCGGTGAGGTCTTCGAGCTGCGCCGACGCCCACGCGAGACCGTTCTTGTTGATACGGCGGTTCACGGAGGCAAGAATGCCGCCCACCGTCACCTGGCTGCCGTCCTTCAGTCCACCTTCGAGGATCGTCGGGATCTGAGTGTCCGACTGGGCAGCGAGCACGTGCTCGACACCGTTGAGTGGATGGCCGGAGACATACAGCCCGAGCATTTCTCGTTCGAGAGCGAGCAGGTGTTTACTGTCCCACTCCTCGTCGGGGATCCGGACGTTGAACACCGACGCGACCGATTCATCTGCGTCGGCGCCACCGAACAGGTCGAACTGCCCTATGGCCTCGGCCTTCTTCGTGCTCATCACCGCATCGATCGCGTCGGCGTGCACGAGCAGGAGTCCCTTGCGGGGGTGCTTCAGCGAGTCGAATCCACCCGCCTTGATCAACGACTCGGTGACCTTCTTGGTGCACGCGACCGTATCGATCTTTCCCAGGTAGTCGGAGAAGTCGACGTACCGGCCCTTCTCCTCGCGACCCTTGACGATCGACGCCACGACGTTGGTTCCGACGTTACGCACGGCGCCGAGACCGAACCGGATGTCCTCGCCCACCGACGTGAAGTTGGTGTGCGACTCGTTGACGTCGGGGGGCAACACCGTGATACCCATCTTGCGGCAGTCGGACAGGTACACCGCGGCCTTGTCCTTGTCGTCACCGACGGACGTGAGCAGCCCGGCCATGTACTCGCCCGGATAGTTCGCCTTGAGATACGCCGTCCAGAACGACACGAGGCCGTAACCTGCGGCGTGCGACTTGTTGAACGCGTAGCCGGCGAACGGGAGGATCGTGTCCCACAGAGCCTTGATCGCGGGTTCGGAGAACTCGTTCGCGAGCATGCCCTCCCGGAACCCCGCATACGCTTCCTCGAGCACCGACAGCTTCTTCTTACCCATGGCGCGGCGGAGGATGTCGGCCTGACCGAGGGAGTAGCCGGCCACCTTCTGAGCGATCTGCATGATCTGCTCCTGGTAGACGATCAGACCGAAGGTGTCCTTGAGGATCTCCTTGAGCGGTTCTTCGAGCTCCGGGTGGATCGGTTTGACCTCTTGCCGCCCGTTCTTGCGGTCGGCGTAGTCGTTGTGCGCGTTCATGCCCATCGGGCCGGGTCGGTAGAGCGCCAGCACCGCGACGATGTCCTCGAATCCCGTCGGCTGCATGCGGCGCAGCAGATCGCGCATCGCGCTGCCGTCGAGCTGGAACACACCGAGGGTGTCGCCGCGCGCGAGTAACTCGTATGTCGCCGGGTCGTCGAGGGGCAAGGTGTCGAGATCGAGTTCGACCCCCCGGTTGTCCTTGATGTTGTCGATGGCGTCGCCGATGACCGTGAGGTTTCGCAGACCCAGGAAGTCCATCTTGAGCAGGCCGATGGCCTCGCACGAGGGATAGTCCCAGCCGGTGATGATCGCGCCGTCCTGCGCGCGCTTCCACAGCGGAATCGCGTCCATGAGCGGTTCGGACGACATGATCACCGCGCACGCATGCACACCCGCATTGCGGATCAGGCCTTCGAGCCCGAGCGCGGTGTCGTAGATCTTCTTCACATCGGGGTTCGAGTCGATCAGCGCCCGGACCTCGGCCGCTTCCTTGTACCGCTCGTGATTCGGGTCGGTGATGCCCGACACCGAGATGTCCTTGGCCATGATCGGTGGCGGCAGGGCCTTGGTGATCTGGTCGGCGATCGCGAAGCCCGGCTGCCCGAACTGCACGCGCGCGGAGTCCTTGATGGCGGCCTTGGTCTTGATGGTGCCGAATGTGATGACCTGCGCGACCTTGTCGGTGCCCCACTTCTCGGAGGCATAGCGGACCATCTCACCGCGACGACGGTCGTCGAAGTCGATATCGATATCCGGCATCGACACGCGCTCGGGGTTGAGAAACCGCTCGAACAGCAGTCCGTGCGGGATCGGGTCGATGTTGGTGATGCCCATCGCATATGCCACGAGGGAGCCTGCCGCGGAGCCACGCCCCGGGCCCACTCGGATTCCGACGTCACGCGCGTGGTTGATGAGGTCGCCGACGACGAGGAAGTAGGCGGGAAAGCCCATCTCGTTGATGACGTCGATCTCGTACGCGGCGCGGCGCAGGTATTCGTCGGGCACGCGGTCGGGGAACCGTCGATCGAGGCCGCGCATCACTTCCTTGTGCAGCCAACTCCCCTGTGTCTCTCCCTCCGGCACGGGGAAGATCGGCATCCGGTCGTGGTGTTCCCACACTTCCTTGTAGGACTGCACGCGCTCGCCGATCAGCACGGTGTTGTCGCACGCGTCGGGTACCTCGTTGTCCCACAACTCGCGCATCTGCTGCGCAGACTTGAGGTAGTAGCCGTCGCCGTCGAACTTGAAGCGGGTGGGATCCGACAGGGTTTTGCCGGTCTGGATGCACAGCAGCGCCTCGTGGTTCTCCGCGGCATCCTTGGTGACGTAGTGGCAGTCGTTGGTGGCCAGCGGCGGAATCCCGAGTTTGTTGCCGATGTCGAGAAGACCTTCGCGCACCCGGCGTTCGATGGACAGACCGTGGTCCATCAGTTCGAGGAAGAAGTTGTCCTTGCCCCAGATCTCCTGCCACTTCGCGGCAGCCTCGAGCGCTTCACGGTCGTGGCCGAGACGCAGACGCGTCTGGATCTCACCTGACGGGCATCCGGTGGTGGCGATGATCCCCTCGTGGTGCGTGGCGATGAGCTCCTCGTCCATGCGGGCCCACTTGCCGAGTTGCCCCTCGATGGACGCGAGCGAGGACAGTTTGAACAAGTTCCGCAACCCGGTGGCGTTCTCGGCGACCATCGTCATGTGCGTGTAGGCACCGGAACCCGACACATCGTCGGACTTCTGGCTGGGATCGCCCCACTTCACACGCTTGGTGTTGAATCTCGATTCCGGTGCGACGTACGCCTCGATCCCGATGATCGGCTTGATCCCGGCCTTCGTCGCGAGGTTGTAGAACTCGCTGGCGCCGTACATGTTTCCGTGGTCGGTCATGCCGACCGCCGTCATCTCGAGCCGTTGCGCCTCGTCGAAGAGCGGACCGAGCTTGGCGGCTCCGTCGAGCATCGAGTACTCGGTGTGATTGTGCAGATGAACGAACGAGTCAGCCACGCGTGCCTCTCCCGGAAAGTCTGTGGGCACCGACGAGTCTAGGCGCTCCCTGCGACGTGATCCGACAGGCACACCGGTGTCCGACCGCACACCGGTGATGCGCGCTACTCGTCGCTCGTCGCGGCAGCCCGAAGGCCGCGGTCACCAGAGTGGTGTGGTGGACAACCGTCGGTCCCTACGGCTCGCCGTCGTCGGGGCCGGGCGCCACCGTGTCGACGTGTTCGGGCAACAGCGGCCTCACCGAGAACCTCCCGGCCACCGCGTCCGGTGGCAATGCTTCCACCGCCCGGACTCCGGGGCCGGCGGCCGTCTCTCGCACTCGGTCGCCGGCACCCCGTACGACCGCCCCCACAACGCAGGCACAGCCGGCCGCGAGACGATCGGCGGAGACCGCGGCGATCCGAGCCGCGCGAACACTTCCCGCCGAGGCCCCGCGCAGTCGCCCTGCCGCCACGTGCGGAGCGCGCCGCAGCGCCTCCGGGTGCGCCGACACTGCGACGGTGACGAGCGGGGTCTGTACCCGGTCCATCGGTACCCGGAACAGAACCTGGGCCACGCGCACGTCACCGGGCAACGCGGCGACCGCTTCGACATCCGTCGGTTCGGCGAACGACACGAGCGCCCAACTCGGCTCCGGCCCGAGCCCGGCCACGCTCGACTCGGCTCGGCCGAGATAGTCGGATACCTGTTCGCCGTTGTCGGGGCCGAGCGCGTCGGTACTCACCGACGCTGGACGGACCGGATTGAACACACCGGCGAGGATCACCGCGAGCACCAACGCGGCCGTCGCCAACCACGGGAGGATCCGAGCCATGACTCAGGCGTTGCGCAACACGTCGAGGGCGTTCTCGAGATCGGCCGGGTACTTGCTGGTGATCTCGACCCAATTTCCACGGGTCGGGTGTGCGAACCCGAGCGAGCGGGCGTGCAACCACTGACGTTCCAGCCCGAGGCGAGCCGCCAGGCGCGGGTCGGCGCCGTAGGTCAGGTCGCCGCAGCACGGGTGCCGCAGAGCGGAGAAGTGTACGCGGATCTGATGGGTTCGGCCGGTCTCGAGGTGGATGTCGAGCAGACTCGCCGCCTGGAACGCCTCGACGGTGTCGTAGTGCGTGATGCTGGGCTTGCCGTCCGCCGTGACCGTGAACTTCCAGTCGCTGCCGCGATGCCTGCCGATCGGAGCATCGATGGTACCGCTGCTCGGATCCGGATGGCCCTGCACGAGTGCGTGGTAGCGCTTGTCGATAGTGCGCTGCTTGAACGCCCGTTTGAGCACGGTGTACGCCCGCTCCGAGGTCGCGACGACCATGACGCCCGAGGTGCCGACGTCGAGCCGGTGCACGATGCCCTGCCGTTCGTGGGCACCCGACGTCGAGATGCGGAAGCCCGCAGCGGCCAGACCACCGATGACCGTCGGCCCCGTCCAGCCGACGCTCGCATGTGCGGCAACGCCGACCGGTTTGTCGACAGCGACGATGTCGTCGTCGGAGTAGAGAATCTCCATGCCTTCGACGGGCTTCGCCTCGATGGTCAACGGCCTGGGAGGCTCGGGCAGGACCACTTCGAGCCACGATCCCGCCGAGAGCCGATCCGATTTGCCCATCGGCGCACCGTCCATGATGACGGAGCCTTCCTCGGTGAGCGCAGCCGCCACGGTCCGGGACAATCCGAGCAGACGGGCCAGTCCGGCATCGACACGCATGGCATCGAGCCCGTCCGGTACGGGCATCGCCCGGGTTTCCCTCACTGACGTTCTTCCTTTCTGTTGGTTCCCGAATCGGTATCCCCTGTGTTCCCCGAGTCCGCAGCGTCTCCCGATTTCGCTGCGCCCCCCGAGTTCGCACGGCTTCCGTCCGGGTCGATGCCGAACACGGTCAACGCCACGAGCAGGATCGCGCCGCAGACGATCGCCGAATCGGCAACGTTGAATACGGGCCACCACCCGACCGAGACGAAGTCGACGACATGTCCCTGCAGCGGCCCGGGTGAGCGGAACAGCCGATCGGTGAGATTTCCGAGCGCACCGCCGAGCACGAGCCCCAGTCCCAGTGCCCACCAGATCGAGCGCAGAGTACGGCCGATCTTGATCACGCCGATGACGACACCGATTGCCACCAGCGTGAGCAGCCAGGTCATGCCTGTCGCCATCGAGAACGCGGCGCCGGGATTGCGGATCAGCGTCAACGTCACGGTGTCGCCGATGATCGAGACCGGGTCGTACGGGTCGATGTAGTGAACCGCTGCGATCTTCGTGAGCAGATCGGCCACGTAGATCACGCACGCCACGACGAGCAGATTGCGCAGCCGCCCCGGTCCCGCCGGCGCTTTCACCGGGGGATCGTGCGCGGGCGGTTCCGGCGTACCGAACGCAGGATCGGGCCGGGAAGCTTCGTCACTCACTCCGCCATCATCCCCTACACAGCCGAGGAAGCGGCCACCGCGCCCGTCGTGGCTACCCTGGTGAGGTGCCTGTGCTGTCGAGATTCGCTTATACGAGGCCGTGTGCCTTTGCCGCCGTCCTGTCACTCACCGCGCTCGTCACGGGATGCGGCGGTGATACCCCTGACGGCACACCCGCCGTCACCGCCGCGTCCTCGACCGAGGTGACGGTCCCCGTGTCCGCTGTGACCGCGACAGTTCTCGACGCGGGAGCCGAACCCCGCGAAGCGGTGCGATTGTTGCCCGCGACCGGAACCGAACAGAACGTGATCCTGACCACTCGATCCGAAGTGCACCAGCAGATCGGTGATCAGCCGGCACAGGACTTCTCCACACCTGAACTGACGACACCGCTGTCGGCCACGGTCACGGAGTCGGTGGCCGATGGAGCACCCGGCACCGTGGTCGATCTGGTCCTCGGCGATGTCAGTACCCCCGACCCGCATCTCGAGACATCCCTCACCGAGGTCAGAGGCTCCGGGGCCGGGCTGACGATGGGCCCCAACGGCTCAGTCAGTGCACTGCGACTCGAACCCGGGACCGCGGTACCCAATGTGGCGCGCTCAGCGCTCGAACAAGCCTTCTACCAAGCGGTCTACCGGATGGTGGCGTTCCCCGACGAAGCAATCGGCGTGGGCGCGGTCTGGGAGAGCCACCAGCAGGTGATGAGCGCGGGAATCACGATCGATCAGGTCGGCACGGCCACTCTCGTCTCCCGCGACGACGACCGCGTTCGAGTGGACATCCGTGTCGAGCAGATTCCGCAGGAGTCGACCTGGATGCTGCCCAACGGGCAGGGACAGCTGTCCGTGGAGCAGTACACGATGGCCGGCGACGGAACGCTGACGATCGACCCGAGCAAGCCACTGCCCATTCAGGGTGACTTCACGGTGAGTGGCGATCAGACCTATCTCGACCCGAACGGAGCGACCCGACTGTCACAGTCCCAGGTGGACCGGGTCGGCTGGCACTCTCCCGAGAACTGAGCCGGCACGGCCACGTGGTTTCGAGACGCACGTGGCTTTCGAGACAACAGTGGCCGACGCGGATCTCCGCGTCGGCCACCGTCTCCCTCTCACGAAGAGAGTTCGTGCTCAGGGAATTACGGGCACGCAGGCGTCTGCAGAGCCGCCAGCGACACGATCGCGCACGCGTTGTCCTGCGACAGCTTCCAGTAGCCGTCCTCGGCAACGAACATGACGGTGCCCGTGGAGACCTGATCGCCGATGGCGGTCTCGATGCCGGCGGTCGCGGTGCCGTCCTCGTTGTCGTTGATGTCGATGATGGTGACCGTGGCACCGGCCTGCTGTGCGGCTGCCGCAACCTGATCGATCAGGGTCGGGTCGAGCTCCGCACCCTGCACCAGGTTCTGCTTCTCCTCGGCCGGGATGCTTCCGTCGAAGGCCTGGTCGAGCATGGTCTGCAGTTCCTCGACGGTGGGCACCGGCGGGTAATCCGACGCGGCGGCCTCCGACGTCGTGGCTGCCGTCGAGGTTGCCGCGGTCGTCTCGGTCGAGCCTCCGTCGTCCGAGCTGCAGGCAGTCATCGTGAGGGCGGCGGCGAGCGCCACCGTGGCGACGGTGATCTTGCGAAGCTTCAAAATTCTCGTCCTTCTCGTTCTCGAACGAACACGACGTTCGTGCTCGGTCATCCAGCAACGGATGGGTCCACCGCGACAGGCGGGTCGTCCGCAAGAGTACCCGGCGGTAGTGAGAGAACCACAAGGCCGCTGGAACGCGTGTCAGTTCAGACTCGAGAGTGGATCGGCCTGTTCGAGCAGAGGATCCGACTCGTCCAGCGTCCGTGCAGGCCCCGGGCCGGTGGACCTCGTCTCGAACCTCACCGTGACGACACCGTGGCCGGCCCCTTGGACCCAGCCGTGCCCGAAATTCGGGTGCAGGACGTCGGTTCCGGGCCGCCACCGCCGATCCGACATCTGCGCCGGCTCGGATGAACCGTCGTCGACCGGATCAGCTCGCGACGACTCCGGTTCGAGCACATCGAGTTCCGGGAAGAGCGAATCCTGCGCAATGGCCGACAACCCCGCGAAACCGACGCCGACGAGTCTGATAGGCCCGATCTCGAGAGGGTCCAGAGCGAGACGCTGCGCCGCAGCCGTGAGAACCTGCACGTCCTCGGTGGCGTACGGCAACGTCGTCGACCGGGTGAGAATCGACATGTCGGACTTGCGCAATTTGAGGACGATCGTCCGCGCGGCACGTCCGTCCTTGCGTAACCGCTCGTGCGCAGAAGTCGCGCTGGTGATCACTGCGCGACGCAGGTGCGGCAAGGCCACGATGTCGGTCTGATAAGTAGTTTCGGCACTGACCTGTTTGGCCTCGGCGCGTTCGACCACGGGGCGGTCGTCGAGGCCGTTGGCGAGCCGGTGTAGGCCTGGGCCTGTGGTGGTGCCGAGGATGGAGGCGGCCTCGGCGACGGGCAGTGCCGCAAGGTGACCGATGGTGTCTATGCCCAGCTTGCGTAGCCGTTCCTCGGCTACCGGTCCGATGCCCCACAGGCTGCGCACGGGCAGGCCGTGCAGCAGTGTGAGTTCTTCCTCCGGCCGCACGACCAGCAGACCGTCCGGTTTGGCCAGCCCCGACCCGATCTTCGCAATCTGTTTCCCCGAGCCCGCACCGACGGAGGCGACGAGTCCTGTCTTCTCCAGGACTTCCGCTCGCAACTCCGTACAGAATCGGTCGGCTTCCTCTGCGGAGGCACCGGTCAGTTCGGCCGGTTCCGCGAACGCCTCGTCGAGCGAGAGCGTCTCGAGGACAGGTACTCGGGACCGGAGTGTCTCGAACACCGCGATGCTCAGCTCTCGATACACGATGCCGCGCGGCGGAAGAACCACCCCGCCCGCGCCGACCAGCCGTCGTGCGCGGCTCATCGGCATCGCCGACCGCGCACCGTATTTTCGAGCCTCGTAACTCGCACCCGCAACGACCCCACGCGCACCGAGGCCGCCGACCAACACCGGCCGACCCCGAAGGGTCGGCCGGGTGAGCTGCTCGGCGGACGCGAAGAACGCGTCGAGGTCCAGGTGAAGGACCCAGCGCCGGTTCGCGGCGGTGGTCATCATCCCAGGTTAGAGGGACACGCCGACACACTCGCTCCCGGGCGTTCGTACACGCAAGGACGATGCAAGGGTCGCGCAAGGGCCATGCAATCGGGTGCACGAACAGTGGCATCAGCAACCACGATCCGAAGGGCACCACACATGAATCATTCGACTCCCCCTGCCATCGAGGCCGACGGGCTGGTCAAACGCTTCGGCGCATTCACTGCCGTCGACGGCGTCAGCCTCACTGTCCCGACCGGCTCCGTCTACGGGGTGCTCGGCCCCAACGGCGCGGGCAAGACCACGACCATCCGTATGCTCGCCACATTGCTGCGACCGGACGCCGGTAGCGCCCGCGTTTTCGGCCACGACGTCGTCGCGGAACCGACGGCTGTACGTTCACTGGTCGGCGTCACCGGGCAGTACGCGTCGGTCGACGAGGATTTGACCGCGACCGAGAACCTGATGATCTTCGCGCGCCTGCTGGGTTTGAGCCGCACGGACTCCCGGCGGAAGACCCGAGAGCTGCTCGAGGAGTTCGCGCTCGAGGACGCCGCGAGCAAATCACTGAAGTACTTCTCCGGCGGTATGCGCCGTCGCCTCGACCTGGCCGCCAGCCTCATCTCGCAGCCGCCGCTGCTGTTCCTCGACGAGCCGACCACCGGGCTCGACCCGCGTACCCGCGCTCAGATGTGGGACACGATCCGCCGGCTCGTCGCCGAAGGTTCCACGGTGCTCCTGACCACGCAGTACCTGGACGAGGCAGACCAGCTCGCCGATCGGATCGCGGTGATCGATCACGGCCGCGTGATCGCCGACGGCACCGCCGACGAGTTGAAGGCGTCGGTCGGAATTTCGTCGCTGCACCTGTCCCTGGTCGACCGCGCAGACGTCGAAGCGACCCGCTCGCTCCTCGCCGAAGCACTGGGGGTCGAGGTCGCCGTCAGCCCCGAGGCCGCCCGGCTCACCGCGCCACTGACCGACACCTCGATCACCCCCGAGTTGCTGATCCGTTTGCGCGACAACGGCATCGTCGTCGACGAGATCACGGTAAGCAAACCCAGTCTGGACGAAGTGTTCCTGACCATCACCGGGCACGGCGCCGATCCGGTGGCCACCTCAGAGAACGAATCGAGCGCAGCATGACCACGACTCTTGCCACCGAACGACCCGGCATCACACCCCGTCCGCTCCCCACCGCGCGCCACGTCGGACTGCGCGACACCGTGACCCAGTCCTTGACGATGGGTTATCGCGGACTCGTCAAGGTCAAGCACAATCCCGAGCAGCTGTTCGACGTCGTGATCCAGCCGGTCATCTTCACGCTGATGTTCACCTACATCTTCGGTGGAGCCATTGCCGGCGACGTCGCGTCATATCTTCCGATCATCATTCCGGGCATCCTGGTCCAGACCGTGATCACCGCGTCGGTCGTGACCGGCACCCAACTGCGCGAAGACATGGACAAGGGAGTCTTCGACCGCTTCAAATCCCTTCCCATCGCGCGGATCTCGCCCCTGGCGGGCGCCCTGCTCTCGGACATAGTCCGGTACGCGATTGCAACGACGATCACCTTCGCCATGGGGTACGCGATGGGATTCCGACCGGAAGGGGGCATCATCGGTGTCGTGGCCGCCGGCCTTCTGGTCGTCGTGTGCGCCTTTTCGATCAGCTGGATCTTCGCGCTGATGGGTGTGCTGATGAACAAGGCGTCGGCTGTGCAAGGCATCTCGATGCTCGTGCTGTTCCCGCTGACATTCATGTCCAACGCATTCGTACCCGCCGACACGATGCCGGGCTGGATGCAGACATTCGTGAGCATCAACCCGGTCTCACACCTGGTGACGGCCGTCCGAGATCTGGTGAACAACGGTCAGGTCGGGATGCCCCTGGTGTGGTCGCTGGTCGGTGCCGCGATCATCGTGGCGGTGTTCGCACCACTGGCAGTACGCGCGTACATGCGCAAGGCGTGATGCCGGCCAACCTCCCGCGGGTAGTGCAGGACCCCGGTGGTCCTGCACTACCCGCGGTCACCGAGCGCCTCGAGGATCAACGGTCGTGCGTGATGACGGGGCAGTCCCGCAACCGCGGCGAGTGCCTCTTCGACGCGCACGGCGCCGAGCGTGACACGGGCCCGGTCCAGATGCCGCGACACCTTCATCGACGGAAAGTCCTGCCGCGGAATTGCTCTCGTGGACAACGCCAGCAATCGCAATCCACTCTCGGATCCGGTCGCGACATCGAAACTGCCGAGCGCGCACGCCACTGCCCCGATCTGGGGGAGGTCGCGGTGACCCTCCTGACCGAGGTCTTCCCTCATCCTCGTTCCGAGCCAGTCGACGACGTCCCGTGCTTCGGCTGCGCGACCGGCGAGCACATGAGCGCCGATGGTCGCCGACACGACCAGCGTCCCGAATGGGTCGGGAACGTCGTCGATGGCTGTGTCCGGCCATCCCATCAGCGCGAGCGCGGACCGGTAGCCACACAGTCCGGCGTCGATGTCACCGGATGCCAGGTCCACCTCGGCGCGACTCGCGGAGAGTGCTGCCGTTCCCTGATTCCGATCATGCACGGTTGTGTCGTCGGGGTCGCCGACCTGATCCAGCTCGCGGCGCGCCTCGTCGACGCGACCCAGACCGACCAGCGCAGCAGCAATATAGCTGTGCAGGGCCGCAGACTCGTCGTACGCGTGCAGTTCCCGCAACTGTTCGGCACCGTCACGGTAGTAGGCCACCGCCTCCTCGTAACGGCCCGACTGCGCAGCGATGCTGCCGAGGTGCTGGTTCACCATCGACACCGTCCACTCCTCCCCCGCCGCCAGGGCGAGCTCGAGCGCCGCCCGCCCGTCGATTCCGGAGCCGTACAGGTCTCCGTTGTTCTCCCTCAGGTTGGCCCGCACTATCAGTGCAGCGCCACGTGACGCCCGATCGGGATGTCGCACCGCGACGGCCAGCGCACGCGCGACCCCCCGCCCGGACACCGGAAGCACCAGCAGCGCGGTGGCGGTGCCGATCATGGGATCGAGATCGTCTCGGGTCCGGACGATTTCGCGGAGCCGGATTCGGGTGAAGGCAAGCTCGCGGCTGATGCCGCTGAACGACAGGACAGTGGCGACGAGCAGGTAACTCAATGCGAGGAGGTTTCCCGGTACTGCACGGGCTCTCGCGTCCCGGGGATCGAGGTCGAGGATTCGGGGAGACCAGGCGAGCACCTCCGAGTGCGTGCCGCGCAACGTCCAGAGCATGCCGAGGACCGGGAACACCGTCAGCGCCACCCGGTCCTGCCCGCCACTGAGCGCCTGTCTCAACACGGCGAGCAGGTTGTCGTGCTCGGTATCGACCTCGCGCGAGACGGCAGTCTGGTCGCCGTCGAGGAACCTGCGCACGGCACCGCGGCAGAACTGTTCCGCCCAGTCGAACGTCCGGTCGAGGACGACAACCTCTTCGTCGCCGCGGGCCAGCTGTTCCTCTCCGAACTCGCGGACGGTTTCGAGCATGAGATACCGCAGACCTGCTCGTTCCTCGACGACGGTGAGCATCGACTGGGCTACCAGCCCCTCGACCGCGAATGCCGCATCGGCGACCTCACCCCACTGCGCGACGGTGACGGCGGCATCGAGTGTGAAGCCGGCCGGGAACCTGCACAACCGGCGCAGCGCCGCCCGCTGGTCGGGTTCGAGGAGATTCCAGCTCCACTCGATGACCGCATACAGGGTGCGGTGTCGGTGGGGCGAGGTGCGGTCCCCCGAGCGCAGCAGTGTGAACCGGTCGGTGAGCCGGGCATTGATGTCCTCGACCGTCATGGTGCGCACCCTCGCGGCGGCCAGTTCGATCGCGAGCGGAAGACCGTCGAGAGTGCGGCAGAGCCGTGCCACTTCCGCGGGATCCAGCCGCACCGACGGGCGCACGGCCTTCGCGCGGATACTGAACAGTTCCGTTGCCGGTGACCCGCTCTCCGCGATGTCCAGCGGAGACAGCGGGTATACGGCCTCGGCGGTGATCGCCATCGGAGCGCGACTCGTGGCGAGCACTGTCAGCTGCCCACTGGCTGCGACCAGGTCCGCAACGACCTCGGCAACGTCGTCGATCAGGTGTTCGCAGTTGTCGACGATCAGCAGCGACGGACGTGACGAGAGTGCCTCTCGCAACCTGTCACGCGCGTCGTGTACCCGTGCTCTGGTCAACACCGTCCCGGGAGTCAGCTCGACCTCACCGATCCCGAGGACGGAGCTGATCGCGGCGACCACGTCGGCGCCGCTGCGCAACGGAGCAAGCTCGACCAGCGCAACCGGGATTTCTCGTGCCGCCCGAAGTCCGATCTCGTGCGCGAGACGGGTTTTTCCGGTGCCACCCGGACCGAGCACGGTGACCACGCGCGCATCTGTCATCAGGCGCTCGACTTCGGCCAGATCTGCCTCGCGCCCGAGCAGAGCATTGGGCGCTGCGCGCAGTCCGGCGGAACGCGGACTCGTCGCTGCCGCACCATGTTCCGGTTCGAGCGCGCGATGCGTCCGCGCGGGTGTTTCCGCATCGACCGCCGGTGCCGAGGCGAACCTCGGTGACTCCCCCTTCAGGATCGCCGTATTGAGATCGACCAACCGGGGGGAGGGATCGGCACCGAGCCGGTCGGCAAGTCTGGTGCGGAGTCCGGCAAACACCTCGAGGGCTTCGCTATCGAGCCCGAGGCCAGAAAGCACCAGCATCAACTGGCCGTGGACCTGTTCGTCGACGGGCGCCCGCACAGCGGCCGCACGAGCCAGCGGCAACGCCTGCTCCAGCTCGCCCATCGCAACTGTCGCGGCGAGTTCCACTGCATCGAGAGCTGCGGCGCGGGCGGTGGCCTCATCGGCGATCTCGCGTGCGAGGTCACCTATCGCCAGATCCGCACCCGGCTCGCCGCGCCACAGGGCCCGCGCCATCCGCGCGGTGGCCACGGCACCGGAGAGATCTCCGTCCGCACGCTGTTGCTGCGCGCGTTGCTCGCACACCCGCACCAATGTCAGATCCACCTGCATCCGGTCGAGGACGAGTCGATACCCGGCGGGGCCCTTCTCGAGCACACCCTCGGGTAGCGCCGCACGGAGCCGGGAGATCTGGGTGTGCAACGCGTTCGTCGGCGAGCGCGGCGGCTCGTCGCCCCACACTTCTTCGATCAACGACTGGGAACTGCACGCGCGACCGGGCCTACGTGCCAGCGCCGCGAGGAGACTGCGGGCACGCAGGCCCGGCAGTGGGATCAGGTCGCCGCCACGTCGCGTAGCCACCTCACCGAGCAGGGCCACCTCGACACCGGTGGCTGTAGCCATGACGAGGTCGTTCGAATCGCTGTGCACTGTCGCCAATGCTAGCGACCGCCACCGACGGAAGACATCTCACGGCCGGCTCCAGAACTCCTGGATCATCGTGGTGAGTAGATCGGGGTCGAGCAGCAGCGGGGAGATGCGGCCGGTACCACGCACTGCCGCTGCTCGCGCATCATCGAATCCATCGCATGCAGCATCGAGGCACGGTGAGCGGTACGGAAGGAGTCCACCATCGCCTGCGCACGGGCTGGATGTGCCGCGACGTCGGAGCTGGTCAACGACCTCGAACAGCGGTGGTCCGCGATCGCAGGACCGGAGCTGAAACAGCAGTATCCCCGGAAGGCACAGGGCCTCCCGGGGATACCGGGTCGATCAGCGACCGGGATCTTCGCTTGTCTCCGCGTAAATCACGCCTTGGTGATGGACACGCGCACACCCTCGCCGAGTTCGATCGGATCGTTCTCCGCCGCGGTGAGTTCGAACGTCGTTGCGAGGACCTCGCCGGCGATAAGATCGCGGTGGCGGGCAGCCCAATCAGCGCGCTCCGCCGGAGCCTCGAACCGCACGGAGATCCGGTCCGACACGTCGAGCCCGAGGTTGCGTCGCGCGTCCTGCAGTTCGCGGATGCGGTCCTTCGCCCAACCCTCGGCCTCGAGTTCCTCGGTGACCGTCGAATCGAGAACCACGAGTCCGGCACCGCCGGGCAAGGCAGCAGTCGACTCCGGCTCGGCGGCAACGAGGCGTGTGGTGAACTCCTCCGGAAGGAGTTCGATGCCCGCAGCGGTGACGGTACCGTCCGCGTTCTCGCTCCAGTCGCCGGACTTGACCGCCTTGATCACCTTCTGGACGTCCTTGCCGAGCCTCGGACCTGCCGCGCGAGCATTGACGACGACCTCGAAGCGTCCGTGTGACTCGACGTCATCGGTCAGAACGACCTCCTTGACGTTGACCTCGTCCTTCAGCAGATCGACGAACGACTCCAACGCGGCGGAACCGGGGGTGGCCACGGTGACCTGCGGCAAGGGCAGACGCACTCGCAGTTGCTGGGCCTTACGCAGCGACAGCACGGTCGAACACACGGACCGCACGTTGTCCATCGCCGACACCAGTTCGGGATCGGCCGGCAGTTCGGTGGCCGTCGGCCAGTCGGCCAGATGCACGGAGCGACCACCGGTCAGGCCACGCCAGATCACCTCGGTCGCCAATGGCAACAGGGGGGCCGCAAGTCTTGTGACCACCTCGAGCACCGTGTGCAGGGTGTCGATCGCATCGGGGTCCTCATCCCAGAACCGCGACCGAGACCGACGCACGTACCAGTTGGTCAGCGCGTCACAGAAGGTCCGGACCTCGTCGCAGGCACCCGCGATGTCGATCACATCGAGTGCCTCGGTGACGGTGTCGCGGGTCTCGGCGAGCTTGGCCAGGATGTACCGATCGAGCACATTGGACGAGTCGGTGCGCCACGTGCCTGCTTTCGGCGCATAGAGCTGCAGGAAGCTCCACGCGTTCCACAGCGGCAGCAGGGCCTGCCGCACACCCTCGCGGATGCCCTGCTCCGTCACGACGAGGTTGCCGCCGCGCAGGATCGGCGACGACATGAGGAACCAGCGCATCGCATCGGAGCCATCGCGCGCGAACACCTCGTTGACATCCGGATAGTTGCCCTTGGACTTGCTCATCTTGAGCCCGTCCTCACCGAGGACGATGCCGTGCGCCGCGACGCACTTGAACGCCGGTCGATCGAAGAGCGCCGTCGCCAGGACATGCAGGGTGTAGAACCATCCGCGGGTCTGCCCGTTGTACTCGACGATGAAATCACCCGGGTAATGGGAATCGAACCACTCGGTGTTCTCGAACGGGTAATGCACCTGCGCGAACGGCATCGAACCCGACTCGAACCAGCAGTCGAGGACCTCCGGCACGCGACGCATCGTCGACTTCCCGGTCGGATCGTCCGGGTTGGGTCGGGTCAGCTGATCGATCATCGGCCGGTGCAGATCATTCGGGCGCACGCCGAAATCGCGCTCCAGCTCGTCGAGGGAACCGTAGACGTCGAGCCGGGGATACTCGGGGTCGTCGGACACCCACGCGGGGATCGGACTGCCCCAGTAGCGGTTCCGGCTGATGTTCCAGTCACGGGCACCCTCGAGCCACTTACCGAACTGGCCGTCGCGGATGTGCTCGGGAACCCAGGTGATCTCCTGGTTCAGTTCGACCATGCGGTCGCGGAACCGAGTGACAGCCACGAACCATGACGGCACGGCCATGTAGATCAGCGGCTGACCTGAACGCCACGAGTGCGGATAGGAATGCTCGATCGTCTCGTGCCGCAAGAGTTTTCCGGCAGCCTTGAGGTCCTTGATGATGACGGGGTTCGCGTCGAAGACCTGCATGCCCTCGTAGGGCGGCACCATCGAGGTGAACTTGCCGCCGGGATCGAGCGGCTGCACCAGTTCGATGCCGTTGCGCTGACAGTACTCCATGTCCTCTTCACCGAACGCCGGTGCGAGGTGGACGATTCCGGTTCCGGACTCGGTGGTCACGTAGTCGGCGGCGATCACCTGGTGGGCGTTCTCACGGCCCACGAAGAAGTCGAAGGGTGGCTCGTATGCGAGGCCCACGAGATCGGAACCGGCATACTCGGCCAGCACCTCGGGCTGGTCGCCCAGCTCGCGGGCGTAGTGACCGAGCCGGTCCTTCGCCAGCAGGTAGGTCTTCGCCTGATCGTCCTCACCCGCGCGGACCGAGACATAGGTGACCGCAGGGTGCACCGCGATCGCGAGATTCGACGGCAAGGTCCACGGAGTCGTCGTCCAGATCAGGGCGTTGGCCCCGTCCAGTTCGGTTCCCGGCGCACGCAGCACCATGTCGACGGTGACCGCCGGGTCCTGCCGCATCTTGTACGCGTCGTCGAGCCGGGTCTCCTGGTTCGACAGCGGCGTCTGCTCGTACCAGCTGTAGGGCAGCACGCGGAAACCCTGATAGATCAGGCCCTTGTCGTACAGCGATTTGAACGCCCACATGACCGACTCCATGAAGTCCAGGTCGAGCGTCTTGTAGTCGTTGTCGAAGTCCACCCAGCGGGCCTGGCGGGTGACGTAGTCACGCCACTCACCGGTGTACCGCAGCACCGACTGCTTGCAGTACGCATTGAACTCGGCAAGTCCCATGGTGTCGATCTCGGACTTGTCCTTGATGCCGAGCTGCTTCTCGGCTTCGAGTTCGGCAGGCAGCCCATGGGTGTCCCACCCGAATCGACGGTCGACCTTCTTGCCGCACATCGTCTGGAATCGCGGAACCACGTCCTTGACATAGCCGGTGAGCAGATGTCCGTAATGCGGAAGGCCGTTGGCGAACGGGGGGCCGTCGTAGAAGACGAACTCCTCGGCGCCCTCACGATTGGCGATGGAGGCCTTGAAAGTGTCGTCCTCGTCCCAGCGCGCGAGCACGCGTTCCTCGAGATCCGGGAAGTCGACACCGGCATCCTTGGCCACACCGTAGTCGACCTTCGGATACCCGCCGGTCGCTGCAGTGGAATTCTCGTTCTCGGTCACCGCGTGGCTCCTCCGTGCCTCAACTCCTCGGCACGGGGACGATCACTGCGCATTCTGCGCGGTCACCGCGGTACCACCCCGCTTGCACGCCACGGAAGCCTCCGCGGGTGCCTCTTCATTCGGGCTGTCACGGGCCCTACCCGTTCGGTTCTACTGAGCGCCTTGCGAGTGCATCCGCATTCGCTCGGCACCGTTCTTCCGAAGGCTCCCCGGTGATAGCCGGATCGACACCATCCCGCACGCGCGGGAAACAGCACTACAGGTACTGACCTCTACCGAACAGTACTCGTGATGACCATTGTAGGCAGTGCTGGTCATTCTCGTGAATCGTGCTGCTCGTCGCCTCGCATGTGCCGCGCACTCGGCGTGGCGCGCCGACGGGTGCGTTGCTCCGGAGGCGCCGAATCCCGGGACGTGAGCGAACTCGCGAGGAGGATCACTCCGCCGACGACGCACACTGCGATACAACCCCAGGCCCACGCGATGGATCCGGTCATCAAGGCAATGACGAGAAGACCGAATCCGATCGCTGCGAGTACCAACGTCACGACGAGCACGACACCTCCTCAACCGAGGTGCGGACCAGGCCCGGGGCCTCGCTCAGCTGTTGCCTTTGGCAAAGGACGACGAACCGAACGACGACGAGTTGGACTGGTTGAACGCATCCGCACCGCTGTCCACCGGCACCGCGGAACCGCGCTGCTCGAGCTCCTCCAGCTGCGATTCGAGGTACGACTTCAGGCGCACGCGGTATTCACGCTCGAACGTCTTGAGGCGTTCGATCCGATCTTCGAGAACGGAGCGCTGCTGATTGATCGTCGCCATGATCTCGGTGTGTTTCTTCTCGGCGTCCGCCTGAAGACCGTCGGCCTTCTCCTTGGCCTGACGGAGCTGCGTCTCGGACCGTGTACGTGCGTCGGAGAGCATCGCGTCGGACTTCTGGCGGGCATCGGCGATCATGGCCTCGCTGCGCGTACGAGCATCCGAGACGAGCTGCTCGGAGTTCGTGCGAGCGTTGCGCACCAACTCCTCGGCTTCGGTCTTGGCATCGCCGGTGAGACGATCGGCCATCTCCTGCGCAAGGCCGAGCACCTTCGCCGCCTGCATGCTCGCATCGCCACTGGTCGGCGCAGCCGCCGCAACCGGAGCGGGCGTGGGCGCCGGGGCAGGTGCCGGAGTGGGCTCCGGCTTGGGGGCCTCGACGACCCTCGCCGGTTCCGCCTTCGCCGGCGACAATGCCGGCGCGGCTGAGCGCGGCGCCTTCTTCGCTTCGGCAAGCTCCTGGTCGAGTTCCGCGACGCGCTGGCGCAGGTCGGCGTTCTCCTCGATCAGGGACGTCAACTCTTGCTCGACGAGATCGAGAAATGCATCGACCTCGTCCTCGTTGTATCCGCGCTTCCCGATCGGAGGCTTGCTGAACGCGACATTGTGCACATCAGCTGGTGTCAGCGGCATGGAAGGATCCCTTCACGCGTCAAATAAGCGGTCAAGCAGGCGTTCCGTAGTTCAGACAGTGCGTCACGCGTATTAGAACCCACTGTATATCGCATTCCATTCTGGCACATCGGAGCGTACGAAGGCCCCGCGACAGCGCCGCGGCGGCGCATCTCAGATCCCCCCGCTACGCGGGATGAACGCCATCAGGAAGTACACGATGAAGAGCAAGACCATGATGGACAGATCGAGCCGGATCCCACCCAGATTGAGCGGGGGTATGAGGCGCCTGAGCAGCTTCACCGGCGGGTCGGTGACCGTGAAGATCGCTTCCAGGATCACCACGACGAATCCCGTCGGCTTCCAATCCCGCGCGAAGGTTCTGATGAACTCGACAATGATTCGTCCGATCAGCAGAAGCCAGAAGATGAACAGCAGGAAGTACAGCACATCGAATACGGCCACCCGCCCACTCTGCCCGACGAACCCGAACCCTTCCAAACCGAAACGCCCGGCCTGCAGTTATCTGCATCACGCCGGGCGTTCGGTATGCGTTCGAGGGAGGGTACGAGCACTGCCGGGGGCACGGCACCGCGCCGACTACTGCTGACTGTAGAAACCGGTCTCGGCGATACGACGGCGCTCTTCCGCGGACACATCGATATCGGCAGGCGACAGCAGGAAGACCTTCGTCGCAACCTTGTCGAACGACCCACGCAAGGCGAAGGCCAATCCGGCTGCGAAATCGACCAGCCGCTTCGCATCGGCATTGCTCATCTCGACGAGATCCATGATCACCGGGGTCCCGTCGCGGAACCGCTCACCGATCGTGCGCGCCTCGCCATAATCGCGTGGACGCAGCGTCGTGATCTTCGACAACGGACCTCCTTCATCGAACAGCGCGCCGCGCCGTGCTTCGGTCCGCTCGAGACGCGACTCCGCGGCCATCGTAGACCGTGCAGGAGAACGCGCCGGAGCCGCCGCCGGACGCGGGGCGCGGGCAGTGATCGGCTCGACCCTGGCACTGCGCGCCGGCGGGTCGTACCGATCGAAGTCGTCATCCGCGAAATCCCGCTCGGGCTCGTCGCGACGCGGAGCGGAGTACTCTTCTCGTCGCGGCGCTGAATATGCACCGTACGGCTGCTCACCGTAGTCGCGCTCGCGACGTGCGCTTGCCGGGTCGTCGAGGTAGTCGTCCTCGTAGTCCTCGAGCGGGACCATTCCGAAGTAGGCCTTGAACTTGTGGAGCGTGCTCATAGATCGCCCTTCCCTCGCGCGGCGGTTGGATTCAGGCTAACGGTCTCGAACCCAACACTCCCGTTCCGACACGCACGCATGTCGATCCGTGGCGCACGGCATGTTCGAGATCACCCGACATCCCGGCGGACAGTTCGCGTGCCTCGGGGTGTCGCTGCCGCAGCCGCTCCCCCAGTCGCGCGAGCGTCTCGAACGATGCATCCACGTCCGCGCCGAGCGGTGGCACTCCCATCACACCTGCCAGCTCCAGGCCATCGGCCGCAGCCACCGCATCCGCGAGGGCATCGAGACCGTCGGCGGGGACGCCACCGCGTTTCGGGTCGCCGTCCAGACTGACCTGCAGTAGCACTCGCAACGATGCCGTCCGGTCACCGGCGTCGAGCGCCGCCGACGCGCCCGTCGCGAGCGCTCCCGCAAGCCGTACGCTGTCGACCGAATGCACCGCATGTGCCCATCGCGCAACGGCACGGGCCTTGTTCCGTTGCAGGCGCCCGATCATGTGCCACTGCACGGTCGGGTCGGGCACCTCCGCCCGGAACTCCTCGATCTTGGCGTGTGCCTCCTGCTCACGCGATTCTCCGAATGCGCGGCACCCCAGCTCGTACAGCAGGACTGCGTCCGACGCCGGAAAATACTTGGTGACGGTCAGTAGCCCGACATCGGACGGCTCACGTCCGCAGGCGCGTGCCGCATCGTCCAACCGGCGTCGAACCGAGTCGAGCCCGCGAGCGAGCTCATCGCGCCGGGCCTGTCGCGCTGCCGCGCTCACTGCGGATTTTCCTCGAGCCAGACGACGGAGGCCGATCTCCCGGTCGGTGCACTTCGGCGGTGACTGAACAGGGTCGGGTCCTCGATGGTGCATCGCGGATCCTCGGCCACTGCCGCGACGCCGTGTTCGATCAACTGCCTGCGCAGGCCGGCGCGAAGGTCCAGCCCGGGCGTGCCTTTGGCAGTACGCGTTGCACTGCCCGGAAGATGCGCTTCCACGTCGTCACGCATCGCAGCGGGTACCTCGTACCGGCGGCCGCTCGCTGCGGGACCCAGGAATGCCCCGATCCGGTCCGCGCGTGCACCGAGTTCGATCATCGCCTCGAGAACGCGCGGGATGATACCGATGCGCGCGCCGATGCGTCCCGCGTGCGCTGCGGCCACGACACCGGCTTCCTCGTCGGAGAGCAGCACTGACACACAGTCGGCGCTGAGGGTGACGAGCGCAAGTCCGGTCGCCGTGGTCACCAGCGCATCGGTCGCGGGAACCGGCTCCGTGACCGGGCCGTCCACCACGGTGACGTTGCGGCTGTGGATCTGTTCCATCCACACGAACCGTTCGGGGGGCAATCCGATGACCGCAGCCAGACGCTGCCGATTGGCTGCGACCGCTGCAGGATCGTCCCCCACGTGGTCACCGAGGTTGAAGGAGTCGTACGGAGCGACCGAGACCCCGCCGGTTCGTGTGGTCACGACCCGGCGGGCACGTACCCCGGGATGAGGCGCCGTCAACGCCGCATGAAGATCGGCACGTCCACGTCGTCGTCGCCCTCGTCGTCGACGTCGCCGTCGACCGAGCGCGCAGACCCTCCGCCGGCCGGAGGAAGACCGCCCGACGCCGGAACCGGCTCACGGACCGGCGCTTCGTCGGCGCCGTCACGATCAGGTCGGCCGAGCTCACCCGCGCGACCCGCGCCGATGGCGCCGGATCGCGAACCCTGCTGCGGGTTCTGCTGGCCCTGCTGCGACTGCTGGCCCTGCTGCTGACCGGGGCCTGCTTCCACGGGGCGCCGAGCCGGGGTACCTCCGTCGAAGCCCGCAGCGATCACCGTGACACGCACCTCATCGCCGAGCGAGTCGTCGATGACGGTGCCGAAGATGATGTTGGCATCGATGTGCGCAGCCTCTTGCACCAACGACGCTGCTTCGTTGATCTCGAACAGCCCGAGGTCGGAGCCACCGGCGATCGACAGCAGCACGCCGCGCGCACCTTCCATCGACGCCTCGAGAAGCGGCGAGTTGATCGCGGCTTCCGCAGCCTTGATCGCGCGTCCTTCACCCCGCGACGAACCGATGCCCATGAGCGCACTGCCCGCGCCGGACATGACGCCCTTGACGTCGGCGAAGTCGACGTTGATCAGACCGGGGGTGGTGATGAGGTCGGTGATGCCCTGAACACCGTTGAGGAGGACCTCGTCGGCGGACCGGAATGCATCCATGAGGCTCACCGCGGCGTCGCCGAGCTGGAGCAGCCGGTCGTTGGGGATCACGATCAGCGTGTCGCACGATTCGCGGAGCGACTGGATGCCGGTGTCGGCCTGGCCACCGCGACGCTTGCCCTCGAACGAGAACGGACGCGTCACCACACCGACGGTCAGAGCACCGAGCTTGCGCGCGATGCTCGCGACGACGGGTGCGCCACCGGTGCCGGTGCCACCGCCCTCACCCGCGGTGACGAAGACCATGTCGGCGCCCTTGAGCACCTCTTCGATCTCGTCCTTGTGGTCTTCGGCAGCCTTACGGCCGACTTCGGGGTCGGCACCGGCACCGAGGCCGCGGGTCAATTCACGGCCGACATCGAGCTTGACATCGGCATCGGACATGAGAAGTGCCTGCGCATCGGTGTTGACCGCGATGAACTCGACTCCCTTGAGTCCCTGCTCGATCATGCGGTTGACCGCGTTCACGCCGCCACCGCCGATACCGACGACCTTTATTACGGCGAGGTAGTTGTGCGGGGGCGTCATGGGCTCTCGCCTTCCTGGGATTTCGGGTTCATACTTCGATCGATCTTCTTGGGATACTCGGCAAACCCTCAACCATAGCTTGAAGGTTATGTCAAGTACCCGACTGTTGCGAAACGCTATGGCACTGCAGCCCGAATCCGCCAGCAGACTCGCCGACGACACGCCACCAATTTCACACCGACCACCTCACCGGACCGTCGGAAGGTCCGGACTGGCGACATCGAACTGCTGACCGGGCTGTGTCAAGAGCGGCAGGATCACTGCGGCCTTGCGATCCGAACGATCCACGCCACCCCACACGACCACTCGGCCGTCGACCAGGGTGAGGGAGATATCCGAGTCCGAACCTGCCGCGACCTCCTGCACCTGCACGGCCAGTTCCGGTGGCAGCAGCCCGATGATCTCTACCGCCGCCACCGTCGCGGGGTCGCCGGTGCCCGGAGAGCCTGTGACGAGTCTGGGCGTGAGCAGCGGTGGCGGCTCCACCGCGAAGTCCACACCTTCCGCGTCGACCGAGTGCGTGCCCTCCGGTCCGTCGAAATACACCACGGCGAGACGTTCGACGATGGTCACCCGCACGGTCGACGGGTAGACCCGTTGTACCCGGACCGACGCGGCGCGAGGTAGCGCCGACGCGACACGTTGCGCGGCGGCGGCCGTATCCACCTGCAGCAACGGTGTCCCGTCGGCGATCTCGAGGCTCGAGAGCACATCTTCACGGGTGATGATGTCGTTGCCGGCCACCTCCACCGAGCGCACCGACAACAACGGTGAGGTCCACGCCACCACGATCGCTGCGAGCAGGGCGATCACCACGACTCCACCGATGAGCACCGTGCGGAGACGCACCGAACGGCCCGAGGGGCGGCGCGCCGCATTGCTCGCTCCGGTGGCCTCGTTACGCTCGGATCGCCGGGCACGGCGAGTCGTTGCGCGCTCGCCGCGCGCCGGACGCCCGCGACGCGTCGCTCTACGTTCGGTGGTCTTGGTGGAATCGGGTGTCACGAACCGCTCGACTCCCTTCCGACGCCCGTCGACCGGAAACGGCCGGGCTTGCTGTGCAGGGCATCGAGGATCTGGCGTCCGAGCATCGTGACGTCACCTGCACCCATGGTGATGACGATGTCGCCGGGACGGCTCAGGCGAGCCACCTGGCGCGGTACGAGCGACAGGTCCGGTTGGTAGTGCACCGGCTTCGAGACCGCTTGCGCGACCAGCGCGCCACTCACACCGGGAATCGGTTCTTCGCGGGCCCCGTAGACGTCGAGGACCACCACTTCGTCGGCCAGGTCGAGGGCGGCGCCGAACTCCGTCGCGAACGTTTCGGTGCGTGTATACAGGTGCGGCTGGAACACGACGATCACTCGGGGACGCTCGGTGCCGGACTCCGTATAGCGCAACGGCTCGCCTGCCACGAGTTCCGCGGCCGCCGCGAGGACGGCGCGCACCTCGGTGGGATGGTGTGCGTAGTCGTCGAAGACCCGCACGCCTTGTTCGCGCCCACTGAACTGGAACCGCCGGTGGACACCGCCGAACCCGGCGAGCCCTTCGATCGCCTCGTCCACGGATGCGCCGGACTCGAGTGCTGCCAGCAGGGCTGCGAGGGCGTTGAGGGCCATGTGCCGACCCGGTACCGACAGGCGGACGGTGCGCGGTGCGTCTTCTCCGGCGAGATGGAATTCGGCGACGCCGCCGATGTCCTTCGCCTCCCACGCGAGCAGGCGCACTCCGACCGGGACGCCGCGGACGGTCTCGCCCGTGCCGATGACGTCGGCCGTGCCGTACCCGGCAATTCGGAGATCGGTTCGACCGAGTGCGACGACGCGCTCGGCGAGTGCGGCGGACCCGGCGTCGTCGAGGCAGACGATGAGCAGGCCGCCCGGGACTATCTTGGCGATGAAGTCGTCGAACACTTGGGTGTATGCCTCGGGGGTACCGAAGAAGTCGAGGTGATCGGGTTCGACGTTCGTCACGATCACGACGTTCGGGTCGTACTGCAGCAGCGAACCGTCACTCTCGTCGGCCTCCGCGACGAAGACGTCGCCGCTGCCGTGGTGGGCGTTGGTACCGGATTCGTTGAGTTCGCCGCCGACGGCGAACGATGGATCGAACCCGCAGTGCTGGAGAGTCACTACCAACATCGACGTGGTCGATGTCTTGCCGTGTGTTCCGGAGACCAGGTAGGTGCGGTACTCGTGCATCAGGGCGGCGAGCACTGCTGGTCGCAACAGAACGGGAATGCCCCGCTCACGGGCCGCCACGAGTTCGGGGTTGTCCTTGGGGATCGCGGCGTGGGTCGTGACGACCACGGTCGGTCCGCCGTCGATCAGGTCGAGCGCGTCGGCGTGATGACCGATCCGGACTTGTGCTCCTCGCGCGCGGAGTGCGAGAACTCCTCGGCTCTCCTTCGCATCCGATCCGGACACCTCACCACCACGAGCGAGCAGGATCCGGGCGATGCCCGACATTCCCGCACCGCCGATCCCCACCATGTGCACCCGCTGAAGCTCTGCAGGCAGCTGCACGCTCATTCTCGACTCCTGTTCGGTTCCACGCCGGCGACCTCCAGCACGATTCGGGCCACTTCGGCTGCAGCACTGCGATGCCCGGCGGCCGCCGCGTTCCGTCCCATCTCGGCGAGCCGACCGGGATCACCCAGCAACGGCGTGACGGTGTCGGCCACGAACGCCGGCGTGAGCTCGGCGTCTGCCACGATCATTCCACCACCTGCCGCCACGATCGGTCGGGCGTTGAGTTCCTGCTCGCCGTTACCGTGAGGTAAGGGCACGTACACGGCCGGCAGTCCCACCGCCGAGACCTCCGCCACTGTCATCGCGCCGGAGCGGCAGACCACCGCGTCCGCCGCCGAATAGGCGAGGTCCATTCGTTCGAGATACGGCACAGCCACATAGGGCGCCTTCGCGTGACCGGGATGGGCGGGAACGTCGACGGTGTTCTTCGGTCCGTGCGCGTGCAGGACAGCGACGCCGGCCTCGGCGAGGCCGGCCGCGGCACCGACCACTGCGTCGTTGAGTGACCGTGCACCCTGAGAGCCGCCGAACACCAGCAGCACCGGCACGTCGTCGGGAAGTCCGAAGTGGCGACGTGCCTCGGCGCGCAGCGACGCGCGGTCGAGTTCGGTGATCGAGGAGCGTACCGGGATCCCGACGATGTCGGCCTCGCCTTTCCTCCTGATGCCGGATCCGGGAACGGCGGCGAGCACTCGGGCGGCGCGCAGGGCGCCGATCTTGTTGGCGATTCCGGCGCTGGCGTTCGCTTCGTGGACGACGACGGGAATGCGGCGTCTGCGACGCAGCATTCCGCTTCCTGCCGCGAGGTATGCGGGGAGCGCAACATAACCACCGAAGCCGACGACGACGTCTGCGTCGACTCGGCCGAGCACGTCACGGGTGCGCCGGACGGACTCCACCACTCGCGCAGGGAGCGCGAGGAGGTCGAGCGTGGGTTTGCGGGGCAGCGGCACCGGGGGGATCAGTTCGAGCGCGTACCCGCGGCGCGGCACCAATGTCGTCTCGAGGCCACGTGAGGTCCCGAGCGCCGTCACGACGGCGTCCGGTATCAGTTCACGAATCGCGTCGGCCACCGCGAGAGCCGGTTCGATGTGCCCTGCCGTACCCCCTCCGGCCACCACGACGGACAGTCCTGCCTTGTCCCCACTCACCTACGATTTCCTCGCTCTCCGGTCCTGCCGTTGCTTTCGCGCCTTCGTGTGTTCTGCGAAGTCGCGCGGCCGTTCTTCGTGCGTTCCGATTGGGAGCCACGGGCGCGAGCGCCCCCGGTGTCCCCTGCGCGTGTGCTGTCTGCTGCGCGTCGGCGAGTGGCGGTGGCTGCAGGTGCACGCCGCGTCCGCGTGGCCACTGCGGTTCCATTCGCCCCGGCGTTGCCGCGGCCGCGCGGCGGCTTCGCTCCGCGGATCGACCCACCGCGTGCGTTGCCACGCGCAGGGCGGTAGGCCTCGGGTCTACGGATCTTCATGATCCGGGCCAGTCGCCCGTCCTGGCCGGCGTGCAGCGCTGCGATCGCCTCCGGTTCGTGTCGTGCTGCGTTCGCGATCAGACCGAACATGAGGAGGGTGGTGGCGGTGGAGGTGCCACCGGCCGACACCAGTGGAAGCTGAAGACCGGTCACGGGCAGCAGTCCGACGACGTAGCCGATGTTGATGAAGGCCTGGCCGATGATCCACACGGTGGCGGTGGCGGTGAACAACCGGAGGAACGGATCGACCGAGCGCATCGCGATGCGCAGGCCCACGTAGGCGAAGAGCGCGAACAGGCCGACGACGGCGGCGCCACCGATGAAACCGAGTTCTTCGCCGATGATCGCGAAGATGAAGTCGTTGTGGGCATTCGGTAGGTAGCTCCATTTGGCGCGACTCTGTCCGAGGCCTCGACCCCAGATTCCGCCGTCCGCGAGCGAGAAACGTGCCTGTCGTGCTTGGTAGCCGATGCCTTGCGGGTCGTCGCCCGGGTTGAAGAACGCGCGGACGCGCGCCGAACGGTACCCGGCGGTCAATGCGAGGACGGCGGCGCTTGCGATGGCAGTTCCGACGATTCCGACGAAGATCTTCAGAGGCAGACCTGCGAACCACAGCAGGGCCAGGACGACGATGACGAGTGAGACGGTGGTCCCGAGGTCGGGCTGCAGGACGATGAGAATTGTCACCAGGAGTGCCGCGGGAACGAGCGGCACGATCATCTCTTTGAGGGTGGAGTTCTCCCCTCGCCTCGAGGCCAGCAGGTGTGCACCCCACATCGCGATCGTGATCTTCGCGATCTCCGACGGCTGCAGAGATATTCCTGCGACGACGAACCATCCGCGGGTGCCCTGTGATTCGGTTCCGATACCGGGTATCAGCACGAGTACGAGCAGCAACACCGACACAGCGAACGCCGGGAATGCGAACCGGCGCATCAGGCGCACAGGAATCTGCAAGGCGACATAGAAGGCGACGAAACCGACACAGGCGAACATGATCTGCGACGTGAACATCCGGTACGGCGAGGTCTCCGCCGCTACGGCTTCCACACTCGACGACGAGAGCACCATGACGAGGCCCAGCACCGTGAGCAACACGGCGATGGTCACGACGAGGTGGAACGACGCGAGGGGTCGCGCCATCCACAATCCGATCCGGCCGCGCGCGGTCGGTGGCGGTGAGCTGCCCTGCGGCGAGGTCACCGTGGTGTCCCGCCCCCGCGCAGTTCGTCGACCGCGGCCGTGAAACTGCGGCCACGCTGGGCGTAGTCGGCGAACATGTCGAGCGATGCGGCGGCCGGCGCCAACACGACGGCGTGTCCCGGGGATGCGAGTGCGGCTGCCTCACGGACCGCGATGCGCATCGCGTCGGGCCCGTCGGCGCCGGGTGCGCTCACCCGACGGAGCTCCCGTGGGGGTTCGCCGTCCTGACTGATCATCGACCCATCGTCGCGCGTGTCGACCAGGACCACGGGGATGCCCGGGGCGTGTCGTGCCAGCGCGTCGGCGATCTGGCCGGCATCTCTGCCCAGCAGCACGGCCCCGGTGAGGCGCGACGCGACGTCGGCGACCAGGTCGTCGACGCGCGCCCCTTTGAGCAATCCGCCTGCGATCCACACGACCGCGTCGCGGGCGAGCAGCGAGCTGCGGGCCGCGTGCGGGTTGGTGGCCTTCGAGTCGTCGATGTAGTCGACGCCGTCGACGGTGCCGACCGGTGAGGCACGGTGCGGACCGACCTCGTGTCTGCGGAGTCCGTCGTGCACCGCCGCTTCCGGGACGTCGATCGCGCGGGCCAGTGCGGCAGCGGCCAGCGCGTCGGATAGGCCGGCCGGGCCGGCCGGGGTCACGTCGGCAACCGACGCGAGGACGGCGGAGTCGGCGAACGCTCGGTCGACGAGCACGTCTCCGCTGATTCCGAGCTGTCCTGCGTCCGGGTAGCCGAGGGTGAATCCGACGGTGAGGACGGCCTGTGAGCGCTCGCGGAGTCCACCGGCGATCGCGTCGTCCAGTCCGAGGACTCCGACCGCGCCGGTCAGTGCGCCGAGCTTGGCGTCGATGTAGTTCTCGATGCCGCCGTGCCAGTCGAGGTGGTCTTCGGCGATGTTGAGGATGACGCCGGCCGCGGGCCGCACGGACGGTGCCCAGTGGAGTTGGAAAGACGACAGTTCGACGGCAAGGACGTCGGCTCGGCGGTCGTCTCGCCGCAACGCGTCCAGTACGGGCAGGCCGATGTTGCCGCACGCCACGGAGGATATGCCTGCCGATTCGAGGATCGCGTGCAGCATCATCGTCGTGGTGGTCTTGCCATTCGTGCCGGTCACAACGAGCCATCGTCTGGGCGGGCCGTAGAGCTCGGCCTGGTCGATGCGCCACGACAGTTCGATGTCGCCCCAGATGGGGACTGCGGCACCTGCGGCACGCGAGAGCAGCGGCGCGTCGGGTGGGAAGCCGGGGCTGGTGACGACGAGGGCGTAGTCGCGCATGGTTTCGGTGTTGTCGAGCTGGGTGTCGTCGAGCAGGGTGTCGAGTTCGACGGTGTCGGCGCCGAGCTCGACGCATTGTGCCAGTGCGTCGGGGTTGCGGTCGGTGACGGTCACGCGAGCCCCGAGATCGAGCAATGGCCTGATGGTGGCGCGCCCCGAGATCCCGGCGCCGGCGACGAGAACGTGCGCTCCCCGCAGTCGCTGCAGCTCATCCGTCACGATGTCAGTCTCCGATCGCCGCGAGGTACTCGCTGTAGAACAGCGCGAGGCCCATGGCCGAGGCGATTCCGGCAAGCAGCCAGAATCTGATGATCACCGTGGTCTCGGCCCACCCGCCGAGCTCGAAATGGTGGTGGAACGGTGCCATCCGGAAGACGCGGCGTCTGCTGGACCGGAAGACCGCTACCTGGATGACCACCGACGCGGCCTCGGCGACGAACAGGGCACCGATGACGACCATGAGCAGCTCGGTGCGGGTGGTGACCGACAGACCGGCCAGCATTCCGCCGAGTGCGAGCGAACCGGTGTCGCCCATGAAGATCTTGGCGGGAGCTGCGTTCCACCACAGGAAACCGATGCACGCGGCACCACCGGCGGCGCACAGCAGCGCGAGGTCCAGCGGGTCGCGCACGTCGTAGCATCCGGCGATGGGGTCGACGGCACAGGCATTTCGGTACTGCCAGAACGTGATGATCACGTATGCACCGAGCACGAGCGCCATCGAACCCGCCGCGAGTCCGTCGAGACCGTCGGTGAGGTTCACCGCGTTCGACCACGCACTCACGAGAAGGTAGACGAAGAGGATGAAGACGATCGATCCCATCGACACCGTTGCGATGTCGCGCACATACGACAGGTCGGTGCTCGCGGGCGACAGACCGTCCGAGTTACGGAATTGCAGTGCGAGGATGCCGAACACCACTGCGGCGATCAGCTGACCGACCAGCTTTGCGGTTTTGTTCAGTCCCAGATTGCGTTGCTTACGGATCTTGATGAAGTCGTCGAGGAACCCGACACCACCGAGCGCGGTGGTCAGCCCGAGGACCAGTAGTCCCGACGCCGTCGGTCCTTCTGCGTCATAGCCCAGACCGATCAGGTGCGAACCCCAGTACCCTGCCCACAGGCCCGCCAGGATCGCGACGCCACCCATCGTGGGTGTACCGCGCTTCGCCTGATGACTTTGCGGGCCCTCCACCCTGATCTCCTGGCCGAAGCCCTGCCTGGAGAACGCCTTGATCAACACGGGCGTGAGCAGAATCGACACCGCGAGTGCGATACCCGCGGCGAATAGGATCTGTCTCACCGTGCAGCCTCCGTCTCCAGAACAGCGTTGTCATTTCCGAGCAATGCCTCCGCGACCGACCACAGGCCGACCGACTGCGACGCTTTCACCAATACGATGTCGCCAGGACCGACTTCGTCGCGCAACAGCGCGATCGCCGCATCCGCATCGGGCACGTGGCTTGCTTCCTCGCCCCAGGATCCTTCCATCACCGCGCCTTGGAAAAGACCGCGGACCGGTCGCGTCGCACCGACAGCGATGATGCGGGTGATGTCGAGTCGCACAGCGAACCGGCCGATCGCGTCGTGTTCGACGACGGATTCGTCGCCCAGCTCTCCCATTTCACCGAGAACAGCGAAGGTCCGACGCCGGGTCGGTCCGCTGCGAGCCACGGTCGCGAGCGCCTTCAGTGCGGCTCGCATCGAATCCGGGTTCGCGTTGTATGCGTCGTCGATCACCGTGGCTCCGTCGGCACGGGTGGTCACGGCCATCCGATGCGCCGAGACCGGAGATGCGTCGGACAGGGCGGCGGCGGCCTGTTGCGGCGTGACGCCGCATTCGAGTGCGATCGCGATCGCAGTGAGCGCGTTTCCGACCTGGTGCTCCCCGTGCACGGCGAGCGTGACGGACACACGCTGCTCGGTTCCGGTCGTGCGGTCGGTGATCACGAGGGTAAACGTCGGGCGGGCGTCGCCGTCGAGGGTGATGTCGGTGGCCGCGACCTCCGCCGTGCCGGAGCGTCCGACGGTGACAACCCGCGCGTCGGTCCGCTCCGCCATGCGTGCCACCAGTGTGTCGTCGGCGTTGAGGATCGCGACGCCACCGTCGGCTTCGGACGGGAGGGCTTCGACGAGTTCTCCCTTGGTCTGCGCGATCACTTCCTGCGAGCCGAACTCGCCGAGGTGGGCTGTGCCCACGTTGAGGACAGCACCGATCCGCGGTGGTGCGATCCGTGCGAGCGCAGCAATGTGGCCGGGTCCACGCGCCGACATCTCGAGTACGAGGAACCGGGTGTCGCCGGTGGCGCGCAGCGCGGTCCACGGGTGCCCGAGTTCGTTGTTGAAGGAACCCGGTGGTGCCACTACAGGCCCGAGCGGTGCGAGCACCGCCGCGATGAGGTCTTTCGTGGATGTCTTCCCGGAAGACCCGGTGACTCCGATCACGGTCAGTCCCCCGTCGGCGAGTTCGTCGACGACCACCCGGGCGAGCTTCGCGAGGCCGGCCAGTACTGCCGCACCGGATCCGTCCGCGTCGTGCTCGAGCGCCAGAGCGTTCGTCTCGGTCGCAGCCACGGGTGGGACGACGATCGCGGGCACCCCGACCGGGCGCGCCGCGAGGACCGCGACAGCGCCCGCGGCGATCGCAGCAGCCGCGTGATCGTGACCGTCGGCCTTCGCACCGGGCAACGCGAGGAACAGGCCACCCTGGGCAATCCGACGGGAGTCGAATTCGACTGTTCCGGTTACTTCGACGGCCGGGTCGTCGACGTCGTGCAAGGTCCCCCCGACTGCCTCCGCGATCCGGGCCAGTGTCATCGGGATCATTCTGTGCCTCCGCTGCGCTGATGCCGCTCGATTGCCGTCGCGAGTACCTCACGATCGTCGAACGGATGCTTGACTCCGTCGATCTCCTGGCCACGCTCGTGGCCTTTGCCTGCGACGAGCACGACGTCGCCGGGGCGCGCCCATGCAACGGCTGCGTCGATCGCAGCGGCCCGGTCGCCGATCTCCCGGATCTCGCCACGCCGGTCCTGTCGGAGCGCGTAGGCGCCCTCGAGCACTGCAGCCCGAATCGAGGCGGGGTCTTCGGTCCGGGGATTGTCGTCGGTGACGACGAGGAGCTCCGCTGAGGCCGCGACCGATCCCATGAGCGGACGCTTGCCGCGGTCGCGATCACCGCCCGCGCCGACGACGACGGCGATGCGTCCCGACATGCTGCGTCGCAGGGTGGAGATGACGGCTTCGAGCGCAGCGGGTTTGTGGGCGTAGTCGACGACCGCGAGGAACTCCTGCCCGCAATCGATGCGCTCGACGCGACCCGGGACATCGACGCTCGCGACTCCTCGAGCGGCCACGTCGACGTCGACACCGACCGAGGCGCAGAGCGCAACTGCGAGTGCGGCGTTGGCGATGTTGTACCGACCCGGCAACCGCACGCCGACTCGATGGACCACCCCGTCGGGCCCGGTCAAACTGAATTCCTGGGCGCCCGCGGGATCGGACGCCGCGTCGGACACCGACCAGTCCGCGACGGTGTCCCGAGCCTCGTCGGTCGACACCGTCCGCACACCGGCGGGATCGTCCTCGTTCGCAGAGCGCGCGATCTCGGCCATGCGCGTGCCCCAGTCGTCATCGACACACACGACGGCACGGTGGGCGTGAACAGGCGAGTCGGGCGCGAACAGGCGTGCCTTGGCCGCAAAATAGTCGTCGAAATCCTTGTGGAAGTCGAGGTGATCCTGCGACAGATTCGTGAATCCTCCGACTGCGAACTCGGTGGCGGCGACCCGGCCGAGGGCAAGCGCGTGGCTCGATACCTCCATCACCACCGTGTCGACGCCGTGTTCGAGCATCGTGGCGAACAGCGCGTGAAGTTGCGGAGCTTCGGGGGTGGTCAATGCGCTGGGTACTCGCTGGCCTGCGATGCGCGTCTCGACGGTGCCCACGAGCCCGGTGACGCGACCGGACGCATTCAGGCCCGCTTCGACGAGATAGGACGTCGTGGTCTTGCCCGACGTTCCGGTGATACCGATGACCTGCATCCGTTCGGACGGGTGTCCGTACACGGTGGCCGACGCGACGCCCAGCACCGAACGGGGGTCCGGGTGTACCAGCACCTGCACCGGACCGGATCCTTGGGCTGCGGCCGCGACGGCCTCGACTCCTTCACTGTCGGTGAGGACGGCGACGGCGCCGCGCTCGAGTGCGGTGTCGGTGAAGGCTGCGCCGTGCGCGCGAGCGCCCGGCAACGCGGCGAAGAGGTCACCCGGCCGGATGCGCTGGGCGCTCAGGTCGATCCCGGTCACGACCCCCCCGGTAGCACCGGAAGTCACACCGGGCCCCACCGCGACGAGGTCGGCGCCGATGGCGTCGGCCAGATCCCGGAGGGAGGTCATCGGCGGATTCTCGGGTCGGCGTCCCTCCTCTGGAGCAGACGGATCCGGACTCGATGGCACAGGTACAAGTTCCTCTCTTGCGGCATCCCGCTGCTGTTCTCGATCGGTGCGGACTACAACCGCAGTGTCACGTTACCGACGTGTCAGGTTACCCAGACTGCGAGGATGTACCGACACCTGTCCGCACTCTCGGAGATGAGCGGCCGTCCGGACATCGGAAATCAATCGACCTGGAGAATCAGCTTGCCACCCGGGTCCGGCGACAGAGGCACCGCAGCGCGCTGGAGCAGCCACGACGCGATGTCTCGGAACAGCGGAGCCGCGGATTGACCGCCGGTGCCGTCGGAGCTGCGTGTGGGCGCATCGAGCATGATCCCGATCACGTACTTCGGGTCGTCCGACGGCGCGATGCCCGCGAAGGTGATCCAGTAGTCCGAGTTCGAGTAGCACCCGCACTCGGGGTCGATCTGCTGGGCGGTGCCGGTCTTGCCTGCGATCTGGTAGCCCTCGATCGCGGCCTGCGCTCCCGTGCCCTGTTGATTTCCGGTGTCGGATTGGACGACCGACCGGAACATGTCGCGTACCGTCGCCGCCGTCTGTGGACTGACCACACGGATCGGTTCGGGCGATTCCGTTTCGGTGCGAGTTCCGTCGGGACCGATGGTCGCGTTGACGATGCGAGGCGGGATGCGCTCACCGTCGTTGGCGATCGCCTGATAGATCCCGGTCATCTGCAGCAGCGTCATCGACAGACCCTGTCCGATCGGAAGGTTTGCGAACGTACCGCCCGACCACTGCTCGCGACTGGGTACCAATCCTGCGGACTCACCCGGGAGTCCCACCTCGGTGCGCTGCCCGAGACCGAACAGGTCGAGCATGTCGGCGAATCGGTCCTCGCCGACCCGATCCGCGAGCATCAGCGTGCCCACGTTGGACGACTTCCCGAATACTCCGGTGGAGGTGTACGGCACGACGCCGTGGTCCCAGGCGTCCTTGACCGTGACACCCGACATGTCGATGCTGCCGGGGACCTGTAGGACCTCGTCCGGCGTCGTGAGGCCGTCCTCGATAGCGGCAGCGGCCGTGATGATCTTGTTGACCGAGCCCGGTTCGAATGGCGAAGCAACCGCCGGATTGCCCTGCTCTGCGGATGCCGGATTGTTGGCGACGCCGATGGACGGGTCGAACGTGCTGTCGTTGGACATCGCGAGGACCTGACCGGTGTGTGCATCGAGCACCACGGCCGACGCATGCTCGGCGCCGGACAGGTCCTTCGCTCGCTGCACCTGCTGCTGCACGTGGTACTGGATGTCGTTGTCGATGGTGAGCTCGATGGACGAACCGTCCACGGCGGGGTGCTGGTCGCGCCAGCTTCCCGGAATCACCACACCGTCCGAACCTCGGTCGTAGGTGGATGATCCATCGGTACCGGCGAGGGCCGAGTCCATGGAGGCCTCGAGTCCGATGAGTCCGTACCCGTCCCACCCGGTCGCGCCCACGATGTTCGCCGCGAGCGCTCCAGCGGGGTACAGCCGGATGTCCTGCCGCTCGAGACCCACCATGCTGTATTCGTCGACGATGCCTGCCGCCACACCCGGGTCCACCCCGCGTGCGAGGTAGACGAACGTCTCGTCGCTCTCGAGTTTGTCGAGGACATCCTTCTTCGGCGCGGCAGCACCGAGCGCCGCGTGCAGCGCGTCCGCCACCCCCTCGAGGTACTCGGACACCTCGGGCTGCGACGGATCCTTCGCCCTGGCCTCGCTCAGCTCGTTGCGGACGCGGACGGGCTGGAACGTGATCGCCTTCGCTTCCATCGTGTAGGCGAGGGGGTTGCCGTTCCGGTCGCTGATCGTTCCACGCGTCGCCGGTTCGACGAGCCTGGTCGTGCGCTGACTTGCAGCCTCCGCAGACAGCTTCGGCGCCTGGAACAGCTGAATCGACAGCAATTGCGCGGCTGCGAGCCCGAGAATTGCGAAGATCGCCCAGAGACCGAGTTTGTTCCGGAACTGGAATGCCGTGGTGTCGGTCCGGCGGCGACTCGGGCGCCATCCCGCGCCCCCTGGTGCGGGCCGACGCCTGGGAGCACTACCGCGCGGACGAGCCGCACGGCGAGGGGTGGGGCCGGTCCTCACCGCTGTCCGGCCTCCGATCCCACCGGCTCACCCATCCGGGGAGCCTCGGGCTGCGGCAGTTCACTCACAGGCATCGATTGTTCCGCTTCAGCGGGAGGAACCGTGACATTCTCGGGCTGCGGCGTGGCGCCGCTCTCCGGGCGTTCTGCGGCGGTCTCGTGTGCCGGGCCGACATCGACACCCGGCTCGGACTCTCCGACGGGAGCCTGCCCCGCCGGGTCGGATGCGCGGGGCGCCTCTGCAGCTGCCGCGGCACGCTGTTCGGCATCCACCGCGTCGGGTGAATCCACAGCGCCGCGGGGTTCCGGCTGCTCACCCGAGGGCGACAGCGGCCTTGGATTCTCCCGTCCGGCGCTTCCCGCGAGCGGAGGCTGCACATCACTCCGCGGCTCCGGCGCGTTCAGCGGCGCCGGCGGAGCGCCCTGCGCGGCCACCGGTTCACCGACGACCTGCACCGAACCGTCCTCTCCCACCACGAGCCGTGCGGCCTGCCCCGTCGGGATCATGCCGAGTTCGGCAGCATGCTGCGCGAGCACCGGAGCGGTCAGGCCCGCTTCGACGTCGCGCTGCAGCACTGCCCGCTGCTGGAGGAGACTCTCGTTGTAGGCGCGCGCGGCACTGAGCTGGTAGGAGTCCTCGGCGGCCCGTGTCGTCAGGAGCAGTGTCACCATCATCCCGACCGCGAGCATCGCGATGATACTGGCCACGAATGGGATGCGTGTCGCGACGCGGCGCGCACCGGTGGTGCGTCCGCGGGTCTCGGTGGGAGAGATCGACTGCGCTGCCCGCTGATTGCGTCGCTGGTAGGCACGCTGCGCTGCCGTCGATCGAGCCTGCCGAGGTCGCGGCGGTGATGGCACCTGCAGGGTCATCGGTTACCTCCTGGCGATTCGTTCTGCGGCACGCAGTCGGACGGGCGCCGAGCGTGGGTTCTTGTCGATCTCCTCGTCGGACGCGCGCTCTGCACCCCGAGTCAGGATCCGCAGTTCCGGCCCCATTCCGGGCAGCTCCACCGGGAGCCCCTCGGGGCTACGGGATTTCGAGCGCGGTGTCAGCTCCTGCTTGACGACACGATCTTCGAGGGACTGGTAGGACATGAACACGACCCGACCCCCGATCGCGAGGGAATCGAGTGCCGCCGGAATCGCGGCACGCAACGAGTCCAGCTCACTGTTGACCTCGACGCGAAGAGCCTGGAATGTGCGTTTGGCGGGGTGTCCACCGGTGCGTCGCGACGCGGCGGGAATCGTCCGGTACAGCAGTTCGACGAGCTCTCCACTGTTCTGGAAGGGCGATTTCTCGCGCGCACGCAGAATCTCGGAGGCGATCTTGCCGGCGAATCGCTCCTCGCCGTAGGTGCTGAGAATCCGGGCGAGATCACCGTGCCCGTAGGTATTGAGCACGTCCGCGGCCGTGATGCCCGCAGTGGGGTCCATGCGCATGTCCAGCGGCGCATCCTTCGAGTACGCAAATCCGCGATCGGTCTCGTCGAGCTGCATCGACGACACGCCGAGATCGAACAGGATCGCGTGCACCGACCCGATCCGATCGAGCCCCACCCGATCGAGTGCATCGGCAATGCCGTCGTAGCGGGTGTGGACCAGATCTGTGCGGTCGGAGAACTCGGCCAGACGACCTCGCGCGATGTCCAGTGCATCAGGATCGCGATCGAGTCCTACCAACCGGAGCCCGGGAAACTCGCGCAGGAAATGTTCGGAGTGTCCACCCAGCCCGAGGGTGGCATCGATGTACACGGCACCTGCCCCGCCCGGACCGGCTCCTTCGATGGCCGGACCGAGAAGCTCCACGGCTCGATCGAGCAGTACCGGGACGTGGCCGAATCCGTCGCTGCCCGTCTGCGCAGCGTCATCCTCGCCGTCCACCATGTGGTCCTCCGAAATCCTGCTCGTTCGATGCGGGCCACCCGGGCCGTTCGATCTTGATGGTGGGTCGGATGGTCTGGATATGGCGGCGGCGAATGCCAGGAGGTCTCTGTCCGATACCGGAGACCTGACACTGGGGAAGTGTGTCAGGGCATCCGTTCCGTACCTGGCGCCGGGGAAGTGCGTCAGGGACGGTCCCGGGCAGAGGCCTCACGGCACTCGCCGCGCGGAGCCGAAGATCCGTCACAATATGTCGCGAAGTACCTCGTCCCTTGCTTCGGAGAAACCCTCCTCGTGCTCGGCCAGGTACGCCTCCCACGACTCGGCGTTCCATATCTCGAGGTAGTTGACGGAACCGATCACCACGCAGTCCTTCGTCAGCCCCGCGTAGGTCCGATGCGACGCGGACAACGTGATGCGTCCCTGCGAATCGGGACGCTGCTCATCCGTGCTCGATGCAAGGTTTCGCAGATATGCACGCATATTGGGGTTGCTGCGGGACGCAGCGGCCGCACGCTCGGCAAGCGCAGCGAATTCATCGCGCGGATACACGGTCAGGCTGTGATCCTGCCCTTTGGTGATCATCAACCCTCCCGCCAGTTCGTCTCGATACTTCGCCGGCAGCGTGAGCCGGCCTTTGTCGTCCAACTTCGGCGTGTAGGTACCGAGAAACACCCGGAACCTCCCGCCTGTGCCGGACGGATTCTTTCGCTGTGCGGCGGAAACACTCTCGCTCTCCGCCGCGCCCCACAGTACCCCACTTCGCCCCACCAGTATCCGATTAATGGGCGCTCCATGGGCGTGTTGTTCTTGAAATCCCTGGTCAGCAAAGGTGGGTCGAGGTGGGCCACGCCCGTGTCCGTGACGGGAACCGCGCGGATGCCCTATGTGTGATGCACGCCCGACCGCGGCAGAACGCCGGGAAACCGCGGGTCCACTTGATAGATCCGGCCACCCGGAACGGTGTCGGTGCCCCCACGTGGGGCGAGGTGGGGGCGCGAACGAGAACGACCCTCACGCGCAGCAAGGGCGCGACCCGTGACGGGTCGCGCCCTTGCTGCATACGTAGCGCGCGCTGCGCGCGCATCATGTCACTCTTGTTCGAAGCGACGCCGGAAGCGCTCCTCCATCCGATGCGTAAAGCCGTCCGAAGACTTCTTCCGACCCCGAGTGGAGGCTTTACCACTCTTTCCGGAATCCGCTCCGCTGGATGCGGCACCAGAAGTGGACCGGTGCCGACCGTCGACCAGCACGAGGACTCCCGCACCGAACATCACGAGAAACCCGAGCAGGCTGATGATCGGGAACCCACCCGGCTTGACCGGTAGGGCAACTCCCGCAATAAGCAACGTCAAACCCAATGCGAACAATGCGCCGGCCTGCAGCCGTCGCCTGTTCGACGCCATTCCCAGTCGCTTTCCGCGAACGGTCGAGGCGAACTTGGGATCCTCAGCATAGAGCGCGCTCTCGATCTGATCGAGCATGCGCTGCTCGTGCTCGGAGAGTGGCACGGTACCTCCCCCGGCACTAAACGGTGGCCGCCGGACCCGGTGGGACGAATCCGGCGGGGCGCCGACATCACGGCCGCCTGAGTCAATGATACGAGCACATTTCGTCCGGGACCACCAACTACGAAAGTTGGTTCGATCTCCCGGGGCGAAAAATGGCGTTCGGCCAGGGATCAACGTCACATGCGGGGCGCGGTTCCGCTCTCAGCGGACACATAGTTCTCGACGTCATGCAGGAAGCGTCCGACCTCGTCGTAGAAAATCGATGCGTCCTCGGCGCCGACCGCCCGCTGCGCCCCGGCCTCGACTGCAGCACGCGTGGCCGATCGATCGGCGAAGAAGTCGGCCCAGCCTGCGAACGCGTCGTCCGCACGGATCATCATCACCCAGGCATTTCGGGTCACAGGCCTCCGCTTCGGCCGTTGCGGCGCCCTCAACTCCGCTGCCGCGACGACCGCGCCCGCGCCGCGCAGCGCCGCGAGGTAGGACAACCGGAATCGTTCACCGGGAGCGTCGGCGCCTGCCGCTCCGGACAACAGTTCGTCCGCCTTGCGCAACAGCGATGCGGCGCGCGCCGACATCGACGGTCCTACACAGGCCCCGGGGACCCGTCCGCCGACGACCTGATGTGATCTTGATCTCGCGGTGTTCGGCGCTGCCATGACTCACGCACCTTCCCTGCCCTGCCGCAGTACGGCTCCGGCCCGGAGGATCCGGGGATGTTCGCTTCCCTCGAACATCCCCGGATCACCGACATCGAACATAAGTTCGACGTATTCAATATAGCTGGACCCACCGACACGTCGTCAAGGGAAGGCGGTCTCCGTCCCCACATGAGCACTGACCCGAATCGGCACGACCCGAAGCCGATACTCGTCGACCTCACTCCAGCGGAGTTCCGGACCCACCTGCCCGAACTCCTGTCCGTCTACGTCACCGCCATGCGATACCCGCGTGGCACCGAACACCACCGGGCACCGATGTGGTCGGAGCATGCCGACCGCGACGGCTGGCACGCCGTCGCCGCGATGATGCCCGGCGAACCCAGCACCTTCGTCGGGATCGCCTACGGCTATCACGGGCATCCCCACCAGTGGTGGAACCAGCAGGTACGCACTGGGATGACTCACGCAGGAATGTCCCCGGACTCGATCGATGCGCTGCTCCGCGACTACTTCGAGCTGACCGAACTGCACGTGTGGCCCGACGCTCAAGGCCACCGCATCGGCGAGGCACTGCTCCGCAGATTGCTCAGAGATCGCACCGAGGAAGCGGTCCTTCTGTCGACCCCCGAGGTTGCCGAAGAGGACAACCGCGCGTGGCGTCTCTACCGACGTTTCGGCTTCCGCGATGTGGTCCGCCGGTTCGTATTCACCGGCGACTCCCGGCCTTTCGCGGTTCTCGGTCGCGCGCTGCCGATGGATGCAGACCCGTCCGAGGCGCCGAGATGACCAGCGCGGATGGTTCGGTGCTCGACGCCGTCGTCGTCGGTTCCGGCCATAACGCACTCGTCTCTGCCTGCTATCTGGCCCGGGAAGGCTGGTCTGTCGAGGTGCTCGAGCGCGACGCGGTACTCGGTGGGGCAGTCTCGACCGTGGAGCGATTTCCCGGATACGCGGTCGACCGCGGGTCGTCGGCACACATCATGATCCGACATTCGGGCATACTCGAGGAACTCGATCTGGCCTCCCACGGCCTGCGTTACATCGACTGCGATCCGTGGGCCTTCGCCCCGCCTCCGGTCAGCAGCGACCGGCCGGGCATCGTCTTCCACCGCGACCTCGACCGCACCTGTGCGTCGATCGCGGCCGCCTGCGGGGCCCGCGACGCCGACGCCTACCGCCGCTTCGTGCGCGACTGGGGTCCACGGACCGCCGCGATCATGAAATCGTTCGCAGCGCCACCCACCGCCCGCCACCTCGTCCCAGCCTTCAGTGGACTCGACCTGGGCGGCGGCGCACTCGATCTGTCGCGGCGATTCCTCACCTCGGGCGACGCCCTGCTCGACGAATACTTCGACGACGAACCGCTCAAGGCCGCGCTCGCCTGGTTCGGTGCACAGTCCGGGCCACCGATGTCCGAGCCCGGCACCGCACCCATGGTCGGGTTCGCCGCACTGATGCACACGCTGCCCCCGGGTCGCGCCGTCGGTGGCAGTGGCGCACTCACACAAGCCCTCGCGTCCCGACTCGCCTCCGACGGAGGTTTCGTGACCTGCAGCGACGCCGCGGTGGAGATTCGTCGTACAGGCGAGAGTTGGACTGTCCACACCGAGTCCGGACGGATCATCTCCGCCCGTACCGTCATCGCCGGATGCCACATCCTCACCACACTCGACATGCTCGAGCGCGGCGGATTCGACGCTTCTCGGATCGAGGGGTGGCGACGACGCATCCGGGTCGGCCCGGGCATCGGCATGGCGCTCCGGCTCGGAACCAGCTCGCTCCCCCGCTACCGCGGCGCTCCCGGCGACGGCGGCGACACCACCGGGCTGCAGCTGCTGGTCGACGACCGTGCCCAACTTCGTCTCGCGCACGGCGCGGCGCTCGCCGGCGAGTTGCCGCCGACACCTGCCGTTCTGGCGATGAGTTTCTCCGCTCTCGATCCGTCGATCGCACCGCCCGGCGAGCATCAGATCACCCTGTGGTCGCAGTGGCATCCCTACCGGCTCAGCGATGGGCGGAGTTGGAAGTCGGAGGCGGCCGCGGAGACCGACCGGATCATCGCCGAGATGGAGAAGCGAGCGCCCGGCTTCGCTGCGGACATCCGCCGTATACACACGCAGACGCCTGCAGACATCGAACGCGAGATGGGCCTGATCGGCGGCAACGTCATGCACGTCGAGATGACACTCGACCAGATGTTCTTCTGGCGTCCCGTCCCCGAGCTGTCCGGCTACCGGGTTCCGGGCGCCGCCGGGTTGTATCTCACCGGTGCGTCGATGCACCCCGGAGGCGGAGTATCGGGATCGAGCGGGCGCAGCGCCGCACGCGTCGCGCTCGGCGACACCGGCGGTGGCCTGCTACGCCGAACTCTCGGCAGGCTCTCACGGTGATTCCGGCTCGTCATACCGGGCCCGGCGACGCGCCGGATCGGACCCGATGGTCCGACCGCGCTACACCGACCTGGCACCATGTCCCTGTGCCGCCGTCCTCCACATCTGTTCGCCCCACCGTCATCCGTCGCCGGCTCATCGCCGCACTCGGACTTCTGATCCTGCTGGTTCCCGTGCTCACCGGATGCCTCCGTGTGCAGACGACAATGGGAATCTCGTCCGACGATCGGGTCTCCGGCCAGATCGTCGCGGCGACCATCCCGATCGACGAGAACGACAAAGGCCCGGAACTCACCGTTCCGTCGGCCTTGGCGCGGAAAGTGCGCGTTCAGGAGTACGCACAGGACGGTTACGTCGGCAGCCAGGTCTTCTTCAGCGACCTGACCTTCGGTGACGTACAGCAACTTGCAACCATGTCCGATCAGAGCGCAGGATCCTTCCAGCTCTCGCTGCAGCGTTCCGGTGATCTCGTGTCGCTCACCGGGCGGGTCGATCTCGAAGCGGCGCCCGAACGCGGCACCGACGTCCAGTTCACCATCGCCTTTCCCGCGCGTGTGGCCACCACGAACGGCGACCGCGAGTCCGATTCGATCGTCTCGTGGAAGTTGCCCGCGGGCGAAGTGAGCACGCTCCGCGCAGAAGTGCGTTACTCCGACCCCAATACCCGCGGATTCGCGGGCTGGGCCGGGATCGTGGCGGGTGGCGCCATGGCTGTCACGCTGCTGATCGGCGCGCTGGCCTGGTTCACTCGCAACCCCGCCACCGCACGAACATCATCGAACGGTCCGGACTGGTCCTGATCTGCGCGGCGCTCGCTGTCGCGGGGATCAGGCCGGTTGCGCAGCAGGCGCCGGCATCTCGATGCCGAGGCGCGTGAGTACCTCACTGGTCGCTCTCGCGAAGTTCAATGTGATGAAGTGCAGGCAGGGAGCGCCTTCCGAGATGAGCCGTTCGCACATCTCGGTGGCCACATCGATGCCGACCTCTCGCACGGCTGCCCGGTTCTCCTCCGGCCCGTCGCCGGCCGCCCGCACCAGGCGCTCCTCGAGCGCCACCGGAAGCTTCGATCCGGACAGCTCCAAGCTGCGGCGCGCCGTTCGCAGCGACGTGATCGGCATGATCTCGGGAATGATCGGTTTCGCGGCCTGCTCTGCGTCGAACGCGGCAATGCGGTCGCGCAACCTCAGGTAGTGCTCGACGTCGAAGAACATCTGGGTGATGGAATATTCGGCACCTGCGCGGAGCTTGTTCGCCAGGAATCGGGTGTCGTGATCGAGATCGGGTGAGCGGTGATGCCCTTCCGGGAACGATGCCACCCCGACGTGGAAGTCGCCCAGATCGCGCACGAGTCGCACCAGTTCGTCGGCGTGCGCGAGCCCCACGGGGTGCTGTTCCCACTCGCCGAGCGGATTTCCGGGCGGGTCGCCGCGCAGCGCCAGGATATTCGTGATACCACGATCCGCGTAGGCACCGACCATCGCCCGGAGTTCGTCGACGCTGTGTCCGACGGCGGTGAGATGCGCCACCGGCAGCAGCGTCGTCGCTTCTGCGAGCTCGCCTGTCACGCGGACCGTGCGGTCGCGCGTCGAGCCGCCCGCCCCATATGTCATCGAGACGAACGCGGGACCGAGCCGCTCGAACACCCGGACAGCGCGCCACAGGCGAGCCTCGGCGTCTGCGTCGCGGGGCGGAGAGAATTCGACGGAGAACGGAATGCGCCGACCGGGTGGGTCGCCGAGACGATCCACGATCGACGGAGTGCGCGAGTCACCGACCTGCGCGACTCGCTCGGCGCCTCCGGTCGCCGCGCCTTCACTGGACCCCCTGAAATCGAATACCACGCATCCAGCATAGGGTGCGCCGACCAGCGACCGGCCACCGGCGACGACGAACGACGCCGGATAGGCTCGGTGTCGGTACCGCGCGACCCGTCTCGCGGCACGCGAAGCATTCGACCAGGAGGAATCCCCTGTCCACCGGACCCGCACCTGTGCCCACCGCTCCGCTCCCCGAACTCGTCGAAGAGGCGCTACGGGAGTTCTTCGACTCCAAGGCTCCCATCGTGGGAGCCGTCGGTGGAGGCTACCGAGAGGCGGTGTCCGCCCTCGAATCGTTCGTTCTCCGCGGAGGTAAGCGGGTTCGGCCGTCGTTCGCCTGGTCCGGGTGGCTGGGTGCCGGTGGCGATCCGACCGGGCCGCACGCCGACGCTGTGTTGCGCGCATGCTCGGCACTCGAGCTGGTCCAGGCCGGCGCGCTGATCCACGACGACATCATCGATGCGTCCACCACGCGGCGCGGCTTCCCCACCGTGCATGTCGACTTCGCCGGACTGCATCGCAACAACGGCTGGCGTGGAGGGCCTGCGGAGTTCGGGCAGGCCGTCGCGATCCTGCTCGGCGATCTCGCATTGGTGTGGGCGGATGACATGGTCCGCGAAGCCGGACTCGACAGCGCAGCGGCAACGCGACTCGGTCCTGTCTGGTCGGCCATGCGCACCGAGGTCCTCGGCGGCCAATATCTCGACATTGCCGGTGAGGCCGCCGCGGACGAGTCGGTCGAGGCTGCCGCCCGTGTCAACCGGTTCAAGACCGCCGCGTACACGATCGAGCGGCCGCTGCATCTCGGCGCCGTTCTGGCCGGCGCCGACGAGCAGTTGATCGACGCGTACCGCCGTTTCGGCACCGACATCGGTCTTGCATTCCAGCTGCGCGACGACCTCCTCGGCGTCTTCGGCGATCCGGCGGTCACGGGAAAGCCGTCCGGCGACGATCTGCGCGCCGGCAAGCGCACCGTGTTGTACGCGCTGGCGCTCGACGCTGCAGATGCCGGCGACCCGGTCGCAGCCGCGACCTTGAGAAACGCGATCGGCACCGATCTGAGCGATGAACAGGTGGAGCGGATACGGGACGTGCTCGTCGAGGTCGGCGCGGTCGACGAAGTCGAGCAGCAGATCACCGACCTCACCGAGCGTGCGTTCGCGGCGCTCGAGTCCTCGGGCGCGACCGACGAGGGCTCAGCACTCCTGCGGGAGGCGGCATTGGCCGCGACACGGCGCGCGGCCTGATGGCGGTCCGTACCGTTCCCGACGCGCAGCAGGTGGTCGTGGTGGGTGCGGGACTGGCGGGACTGTCCGCGGCCCTGCACCTGCGTGGCGCCGGGCGAGAGGTGACCGTGCTCGAACGCTGCGATTCGGTGGGTGGCCGCGTAGGCGTCCACACCGGCCCCGGCTACGAGATCGACAACGGGGCGACCGTCCTGACGATGCCCGAGCTCATCGACGACGCGCTCGCCGCCGTCGGTACCGACGCAGCTACCGTGCACCCGCCTCTGCGCACCACCCGCCTCTCCCCCGCTTATCACGCCCGGTTCGCCGATGGCAGCACGCTCGACGTGCACTCCGATCCGGCCTCGATGGTCGCCGAGATCACCCGGGTGTGCGGCGCGGACGAGGCGCGTCGTTATCTGACGTTGCGGCGATGGCTGGCAGACATTTTCGACGCCGAATTCGATCGGTTCATGAACGCCAACTTCGATTCGCCGCTCGACCTGGTCTCTTCACCGGCCGCCGTGCGCGATCTGTGCAGACTCCTCCGGCTCGGTGGATTCGGCAGGCTCGGCGCGCAGGTGAACCGTCGGATCCGCGACCCTCGGTTGCAGAAGGTGTTCACTTTCCAGTCGTTGTATGCGGGAGTGACACCGGCACGCGCCCTCGCGGTGTACGGCGCCATCCCGCACATGGACACTTCGCTCGGCGTCTACGCCGTGGGCGGAGGGATGCGCACCGTGGCCCGCGCGATGGCCGACGCCTTCGTGCGCGCGGGCGGCCGGCTGCATCTCGGTGCCGATGTCACCGAACTGCAGTTCGACCGTGATCGCGTCACCAGCGTGCACACCTCGGACGGCACCCGCTTTCCGTGCGACGCCGCAGTGCTGACGCCCGATCTGCCCGTGATCGACGCCCTCCTGCCCGCCCCTCGACGTCGACGGACACGTGCATCCCCGTCCGCCGTGGTCCTGCACGGCACCGTGCCCACCGCGGTCAGCCGGACGTGGTCGGCCGCGCACCACCACGTCATCGAGTTCGGTGCACGGTGGGAAGGCACCTTCCGCGACATCACCGCGCGGCGGGGCCGTGGGAGGCTGATGACCGATCCGTCACTGCTCGTCACCCGGCCCGCACTGTCCGATCCCGGTCTACTGTTCCGCCGCGACGGAGCCGAGCACGAACCACTGTCGGTACTCGCGCCCTGCCCCAATCTCGAGAGTGCACCCATCGCGTGGGACGCGCTGGCCGGTCCGTACTCCAGGGAACTGCTGTCGGTGCTCGACGCACGCGGATACGCGGGAATCATCTCGGGGTTCGACGTCGATCACATCGACACGCCCACGACGTGGGCAGCTCAGGGAATGTCTGCGGGAAGCCCGTTCGGAGGCGCCCACGTGTTCCGGCAGACGGGCCCCTTCCGTCGCCGCAATCTCGATCCGCGCTATCCCAACATCGTTCTCGCAGGGTCCGGAACCGTGCCTGGTGTCGGGGTTCCCACGGTGTTGTTGTCGGGTCGTCTCGCGGCCGAGAGACTCGGTGTCACCCGTCATCGGCACTGAGGTGTCAACCGGCATCCGCACTGAGGTGCACGCCACGCCGACACCGAGGCGAGCGCGCCGCGTTTTCCGACTCCACTAAACTGTGTCATCGTTCTTGTCAGTTGTGCCCAGCACCGACGCGACTTCCGGGGGAGGAATCGTACCCATGTCGTCCCCTGCCTCTTCCGAAGCCGATCCGGAGGATCTGCCGACAACCGAACCGGCAACGGTCGTCACGTCGCACGAACCGATCGATCCACGTCGACGTCCGACCGATTTCCTTCGTGGGCCCGCCGGTAATGCGGCACTCCTCGGGGCCTGCGGAGCCGCCTTCGTGACCTTCGGCAGCTTCGGCGCAGGCAGCGTGCGCCGCGTCGACCCGCTGCTCGAGGACGTGTACCTGTCGTGGCTGCGATTCGGGCACGGTCATCTGCTCTCCACGATCATCATCTGGATCGGTGTCCTGTTGATGATCGGCGCATGGGTCCGGCTGGGGCGTGCTGTACTCGCCGACCACGCATCGGTCCGCGACCTCTGGAAAGTCCTGCCCGCGTGGACCGTGCCGCTGCTGGTCGCGACCCCGATGTTCAGCCGGGACGCCTACTCGTACCTCGCCCAGGGCGCGATGTTGCGCGAGGGGTTCGATCCGTACTCGGAAGGTCCCGTCGTAAACCCGGGTCTGTTGCTCGACAACGTCAGCAACGTCTGGACCACGACGACCACCCCGTACGGTCCGGTACATCTGATGCTCGGCGCCGGAATCACATCGATCACCGGCGACAACGTCGTGACCGGCACGTGGCTGTGGCGGCTGCTGATGCTGCCCGGCCTGGTGCTCATGGCCTGGGGTGTGCCCCGACTCGCACGTCGCATGGGTGGCAATCCGACCGTGGCATTGTGGCTGGCGGTCCTCAACCCGCTCGTCCTCGTACACCTCGTCGGGGGTGTCCACAACGAACTGCTCATGGTCGGGCTGATGCTCGCCGGGATCGTGCTCGTGCTCGAAGGACGTCATCTCAGCGGCTTCGCTCTGGTGTCGCTGGCTGCCGCGATCAAGGCCACCGCCGGACTCGCACTACCGTTCCTGGTGTGGGTGTGGATGATCCACGAACGCGACCGCGCACTCGCCGAGGGACGCGAACCCGCCTCCCCGATCAAGTTGTTCACCAAAGCCGCAGGCACCGGGATCGCAGTGTTCGCGGTCGTGTTCGGCGGTACCTCGTTGATGGCCGGCGTCGGAATCGGATGGCTCACAGCGCTGTCCGGCTCGTCGAAGATCATCAACTGGTTGTCGCTTCCGACGATGATGGGCCATGCGGTCACGTGGTTCACGCCGTGGCGCCTGGGTTCCGTTCTCGAAGTGACACGGATGCTCTGCATGATCGCTCTCGGAGTCATCCTGGTCTACGCGTGGTGGCGCTTCCGCCGCACCGAACGCGATGCCGTACTCGGCATCGTCATCGCGCTCACCGCCGTGACACTGTTGTCGCCGGCCGCGTTGCCCTGGTACTACTCATGGCCGTTGGTCGTGGCGGCGGCATTCACGATGTCGACACGGACCCTGATGGTCCTCGTCGCGTTGTCGACGTGGCTGATGCTGATCTTCAACCCGGACGGCTCGATCGGGATGTACAACATCGCGCATGTTGCAGTCGCCGTGTTCGCTGCGGTCGTCGCCGCGCTGTCATTGCGCAGCCCCGATCCGCTGCATCTGCGCGCGGCCGCGCGGTGAGCTCGGGTGTGCCGACACCACCTACTTCGGCCGAGTCCGATTCGGTGGCACCCGACCATCTGGACGAAGCGTTCCGGCTCTGTGCGTCGCTGACCGCTGAGCACGGTCGCACCTACGACCTCGCGGCGCGACTACTGCCGGAGCCGCGCCGACGCGCTGTGCACGCCCTGTACGGTTTCGCGCGCATCGTCGACGACATCGTCGACGTAGACCACGTCGACGATCCCGCCGCGGCTGCACGGGCAGTCGACGGCGCAGATGCACGCCTCCATGCCGCCCTCGACGGCAACCCCGGGGCGCCCGACCCGACCGGACTGGTCGTGCGGGCTCTCGCGGCGACCATCGACCGTTACGAGATCCCGGTGGCGTACTTCAACGCATTCCTCCGGTCGATGCGCATGGACATTCCAGGCACCGCCGAGCACCGTGTCCGGTATCGCGACATGGACGAGCTGCGCGAGTACATGCACGGGTCGGCCGCCGTGATCGGTCTGCAATTGCTCCCCGTGTTCGGCGTCGACGACGTCGACCGTGCCGGGCCGTATGCGAGTGCCCTGGGCGAGGCCTTCCAGCTCACCAATTTCATCCGCGATGTCGGTGAGGACCTCGACCGTGGCCGCGTGTACCTGCCCACCGATCTGTGGTCGGCGTTCGGTGTCGACGACAATCTGCTGCGCGCCGGTCGGAGTCGGCGTCACCTCGACCCCCGGGTGCGGCGTGCCCTCGCCCACGCCGTGGCGTTGACGAGGGATCGGTATCGCAGGGCCGAACCCGGATTGGACCTGCTGCCTCGCCGAATCCGACCGGGAATCCGCACCGCGTTCGTGCTGTACGGGCGGATCCTCGACGAGGTCGAGCACAGCGGTTACCGGGTACTCGACCGACGTGTGACGGTCCCGCGCCGCACGCGGGTGTCCGTCGCGCTGGCCCAGGCCGTCTCGGGCGTGTGCGTCAGAAGGCCGACGCCTGAGCTCGCCTGATCACTTCCCTCATCGAATCGGTGTGCAGCGCGCTGATGGAGTTTCCTCCGGGAAGTGTGTCGTCCGCTCGGAACATCCATTCCAGGATCTCCTCGTCGGTGAACCCTCCGTCGTGGAGCACCGCGATGAGTCCGGGAAGTCCCTTGACGATCGCTCCCGTGTCGTCGAAGAACACCTCGGGCACGACGGGAACGCGGTCGCGTTTGAGCGCCAGCAGCCGGCGGTCACGCAACAGCTGATGAACGCGGGTGATGGCAAGATCGAGTTGCTTGGCCACATCGACGAGTTGCAACACCGGCACGGTGCGGTCAAGGACGTCGTCGCAGTACGGAATAGTGCTCACGGTTCCACCGTATCGCCGATGCGCGGAGGGCACGTACGCGCCCGCCTGCCGGCGCCATGACTACGATCGACAAGGACGAAATCGGGACACAGAGACACGGGGGTACACCGGGTGACCGCTGGAGGCGACCACATGGTCGGCAAGCTCCTCGACCGGCGCTATCTGATCGAAGCACGGATTGCCCGCGGTGGCATGTCCACCGTGTACCGCGCCACTGATCAACGCCTCGATCGGCCGGTCGCGGTGAAGGTCATGGACCACCAGTTCGCTGCCGACCCCCAGTTCCTCGCACGGTTCGAGTTCGAGGCCCGGTCCGTGGCGAGACTCAACCACCCGGGTCTCGTGGCAGTGTACGACCAGGGACAGGACGGCGACGACGTGTTCCTCGTCATGGAACTCGTCGAAGGTGGCACGCTCCGCGAGCTGCTGCGCGAACGCGGGCCCATGCCCCCTCACGCCGCGGCCGCAGTGGCAGTGCCCGTACTCGGAGCCCTCGCGGTGGCCCATCGGGCCGGTCTCGTGCACCGCGACGTCAAGCCCGAGAACATCCTGGTCTCCAGGCACGGTGAGGTGAAGATCGCCGATTTCGGCCTCGTCCGTGCCGTCGCGGCCGCAAATACGACGTCGCGTAGTGTGATCTTGGGTACGGCCGCGTACCTCTCGCCTGAGCAGGTCACGACCGGCAATGCCGACGCGCGCAGCGACGTGTACTCGTCCGGCGTGCTGATGTTCGAGATGCTCACCGGACGCACCCCCTTCACCGGCGACACGTCACTATCCGTCGCCTACCAGCGTGTCGAGAAGGACGTACCTGATCCGGGTACGTGGATCGACGGTGTCCCGGAGGAGTTCGACACTCTCGTCCGTCGCGCGACCGAACGTGAACCGAGCGAACGGTACGCCGACGCCGGTGCGATGGCCGACGCCCTCACCGACCTGAGCGACGCGCTCGATCTTCCCCGCTACCGTGTCCCGGCGCCCCGGAAATCCGCGACCACGGCGCAGGTCCCGGTCGCGGTACCCGCAACGCCGTCGCCGACCGAGGGGAGCTCTGTTCCCGAGACAACCGTGATCAGGCCGGCCGCCGCAACCACTGCGGATGCTGCACCTACCGCGGTCCATCGGGCTGCGGCTCCGCCGGCCGAGCAGGTCCACGAGCAATCACAGCACACCAAGATCGTCACGCGGGAACACGCCCGACCCGACCTCCAGGAGGGGCACGACGCAGGCCTCGCGGCCGGTGGCGGCACGAAGGTCGACTACCGCGCGAAACGACGCACCGCCCGGAGGGCCACCACCGGCTGGATTATCGGGATCGTCGTACTCGCGCTGATCATGGGCCTGGCCGGATGGTGGCTCGGGTCGGGGCGGATGATCGACATTCCTGCGGTGCAGGGCATGGATCGCGCCGCGGCCGCCGCAGCCGTCGAGACTGCAGGCGCAACCGTGGAGACCCGCGGTGAATACTCGGATGCGATTCCGATCGACACGGTGCTCGGTACCGATCCGGCGGCGGGCTCGCAGGTCCCACGTGGCGACACCGTCGCACTGCTGGTGTCGTTGGGGCGTCCGACGGTGCCGGGGGTCCCCGGTGGAGGCGACCGGAACACGATCGAGGACGAATTGCGACGCCGCACGTTCGAACCCGTCGACGGCGGGACGGCGTTCAGCGCGTCGGTTCCGGAGGGGGCTGTCGCAGCGCTCGATCCCGCGCCGGGCACGGTCCTGCCGGTCGGCGCGAAGGTCGAGGTGATCATCAGCAAGGGTGCAGCCCCGGTCGAGCTTCCGGATCTGTTGGGCCTGACGGTCGACGCTGCGCGCGCAGCGCTCGAGAAGGTCGGACTGACCGTTCAGGACGAACGGGAAGTGTTCGATCCCGACGTCGATGCGGGCCGGGTGTCGGGAAGCGATCCGGCCGAGGGCGACCTGGTCGGTCCGGGCGGCACCGTGACTCTGCTCGTATCGAACGCGGTGAAGGTGCCGTCGATGATGGGGCGCTCGGTCGGGTCGTCCCGCGAGGAACTGGAGAGGTTGGGGCTGGGTGTGGAAGTGCGGCAGCTCGCCGACTCCGACCGGTCCATCGTGATCGGACAGAGTCCGGGCGCCTCTAGTCGAACCGAACCGGGCAGCACGGTCGTGCTGACCGCCGTGCCCTGAACCGTTCCGCTCCCCGGCCCTGGCGGCCCGGCCGCATATGGGCGACCGGGCCGTTCCATCGGTTCAGCCCCGCAGCATCTCGGCGACGAGGAATGCCAGCTCGATGGACTGCTGGGTGTTCAGTCGTGGATCGCACGCGGTTTCGTACCGGCCGTGCAGGTCCACGTCGGAGATGTCCTGGGCACCGCCGAGACATTCGGTGACGTCTTCCCCGGTCAGTTCGATGTGGATTCCGCCCGGGTGGGTGCCCAGTGCCCTGTGCACTTCGAAGAAGCCTTGGACCTCGTCGACGATCCGGTCGAAGTGACGGGTCTTGTACCCGGTCGACGACTCGTGGGTGTTTCCGTGCATCGGGTCGCACTGCCAGATGACCTTGTGCCCGGTGGCTTCGACGGCCTCGATGATGCCGGGCAGCAGGTCGCGGACCTTCGAGTGCCCCATCCGCGAGATCAGGGTCAGCCGGCCGGGCTTGTTGTGGGGGTCGAGGCGTTCGACGTACTCCACGGCCATCTCCGGGGTGGTGCTGGGGCCGACCTTCAGGCCGATCGGGTTGGAGAGCAGCTCAGCGAAGGCGATATGTGCGCCGTCGAGCTGGCGAGTGCGATCGCCGATCCACAGGAAGTGTGCTGAGAGATCGTACAGGCGGGGTTCGTCTCCGGTCGTATCGAGACGCAGCATCGCGCGCTCGTAGTCGAGCACGAGCGCTTCGTGACTTGCGTAGATCGTCGCGGCGCGCAAGTTCGGGTCGATGACACCGCAGGCGTCCATGAACCGGAGGCCACGGTCGATCTCGGAGGCGAGTGCCTCGTAGCGGGCTCCGGCAGGCGACGACGAGACGAATTCGCGATTCCAGTCGTGGACGCGGTGCAGGTCGGCTTCACCACCGGAGGTGACCGCACGGACCAGGTTCATCGCGGCGCTGGCGTTGGCGTAGGCCCGGACCAATCGTGACGGATCGTGCACGCGGACAGCGGCGTCGGCGACGATGGAGTTCACCATGTCGCCGCGGTACGACTGCAGCCCGAGTGCATCGGTGTCGGACGAGCGCGGCTTGGCGTACTGCCCGGCAATGCGCGCGACCTTGACCACGGGGGTCGATGCACCGTAGGTCAGGACGACGGCCATCTGCAGCAAGGTGCGGATGTTGCCCTTGATGTGGGGTTCGGTGTTGTCCATGAACGTCTCGGCGCAGTCACCGCCCTGAAGCAGGAAGGCTTCGCCCCGCGCCACGGCCGCGAGTTGGTTCTGCAGTTCTTCGACCTCGCGGGGCACCGTGATCGGCGGCACGCTCTCGAGGACGGTCCGCATCGCCTCGGCCTGGTCTTCGGGCCAACTCGGCTGCTGCAACGCGGGCTTCGACAACGCGACGTCGAGCTTTTCGCGCAGTTCCGAGGGCAGCGGCGGAAGTTCGGGCAAGCGGTCGATCGGTACGTCGACAGTCCAGTTCACTCCACCAGGATATGGCCCCGGCCGTCGACCGTCACACAGACCCGGTCATCGGGCGCGGCGGGCAACCTCGATTGCATCGAACTTCGCGAGATTGTGGCGGGCGTCGGTGAGCGCGTCGTGGTTGTCGTCGGGTACCGACGGGAGTGGTGGGGATCCGTGCTGTTCCCAGTGCTGACGAAGTTCACGGGTGAATCGGGGCAACACATCGGGCAACTCCGGCATGGATCCCCACAGCTGGACCAGCGCTACGTGGTCGTATGCACCTATCCACGCCCACAGCTCGGGCCGAATGCCCACCCGGGGGACGAGAAACTTCAGAAGGTCGTCGCGGATGCGGCTCCGCGGCTTCCAGGCCGGGTGGCTCGGGTTCGGTAGCTTGGGAAGGACATTGCGGCGAACCCACGGGCCGGCACGTTCGGGGTCGAATTCAGTGGACACCGCATAGAACTCACGGCCGTCCTCACACACGACACCGATCGACACGAGTTCGATGGTGCGTCCATCCTCGATGAACTCGCAGTCGTAGAAGTAGCGCACGTGGTCACATTATGCCCGGAGCACCATGCGTCACCCAGCCTGGGTGTCGGGCATGCGATCGGCATCGGATGTGACGGCCGGTTCGGCCGGGGCGGTCGTACCCTGCGGCGACGTGTCCTTCAGGGAGGCAGCGTAGACGTCGACATATTCCTGACCGGCCAGTTGCATGAGTGAGTACATCACTTCGTCGGTGACGGTGCGCTCGACGAAGCGGTTCCCGCCCATACCCTCGAAACGGGAGAAATCGATCGGCTCGCCTACTCGGACCGTGATCTTGGCCGGCTTCCACATCTTGGAGCCGATCGGGTTCATCTTGTCGGTACCGATCATCGCGACAGGAATGACCGGCACTCCGGTCTCGAGCGCGAGACGCGCCAGGCCGGTCTTGCCCTTGTACAGACGGCCGTCCGGGGAGCGGGTGCCCTCCGGGTAGATGCCGAGCAGTTTGCCCTGGGACAGCACCCGAACGCCGGCGTTGAGTGCGTCCTGCGCGGCGTCCGCACCCGTCCTGTCGATCGGGACCTGACCGACGGCGGAGAAGAACCAGCGCTGGAAACCTCCCTTGAGCCCGGTGCCGGTGAAGTACTCGCTCTTCGCAAGGAAAGTGATCCGCCGCTTCGCCAGCAGCGGCAAGTAGAACGAGTCGAGCACAGCGCGATGGTTGCTGGCGAGAATGGCGGGCCCACCGGTCGGGATGTTCTCCCCGCCTTCGAGCTTGGGCCTACCCATGAGCCAGAGCAGTGGGCCCAGCAGGACGTACTTGAACAGCCAGTACCACATGGCAGACCTTCCCGGGATAGTCGACGCGGGCTCACCAAGCCCGCCGGTCGACTCTACGTCGCTCCGAGGGTCACACGCACGCCGCAGACGTGCCCGGCTCCACGCGAACCCGCACGAAGTGACAAGAATCTCACGATGAAGTCGTTTCGTGATTCGCTGCCATCGACCGGCGGGCGAGGTCTGCGGCACCGATCAAGCCGGCGGCATCCCCCAGCTGCGCGGCACGTACCCGGGCAAGGGGTCGGTGGCCGGCACCGGTCGAAGCAGCGGCGTAATGCTCTCGTGCGTCATCGAGGAACAGCGACGCCGACCCCGACACTCCCCCACCGACCACGATGAGTTCGGGGTCGTACACATCGGCGACGATCGACAACCCCAGCCCCAGCCACCGGGCGAACTCGGCCATGGCCGCCAACGCGAGCGGGTCACCGTCCTGCGCGGCGCCCGCGATCCGTCGGCCGGTCAGCGATCCCGGATCCGCAGCGGTTCCGGCGACCAGCTGCGAACGGCCGGGTTCGGCGGCGAGCATATCGACGGCGATGTCGACCAGAGCGGTGCCGCTGCAGTATCGCTCCCAACACCCCCGTTTACCGCAGGGACAAGGCCTGCCGCCGGGTACGACCTGCAGGTGACCGAGTTCGGGTGCAACGCCGTGAGCGCCTCGGAAGATCCGACCGTCCAGCATCAGCGCGGCACCGATACCTGTCCCGAGCGCCACCAGCACCGCGATACGGCTGCCTGCGGCAGCGCCGAACCGGTATTCGGCCCAGCCCGCTGCGTTCCCGTCGTGTTCGAGGATCACCCGTAGCCCGAAGCGGTCTGTGAGTCGATCTGCGATCGGCGCGTCGACCCACGGGAGGTGCGGGGCGAACCGGACGGTGCGACAGTCTGCGGTGAGGAATCCGGCGACCGCCAGCCCCACCGCCGAGACGTCGTTTCGGTCGACGAGCTGCCGGACGACCCGATGCAGAGCGTCCTCGAGCACCGGCGCCGATCCGGGGGTCGGCGCACGAGCGGAGTCGATCACCGCTCCGGATGCATCGACCACCGCGGCTCGGATACTCGTGCCGCCCACATCGATACCGATCGTGGGCCGTTCGGATTCAGCCATATCGCCAGTGTCCGCTGTCAGGGGCGGATGGTGACGGAGATGGGCATGAAACCGCCTCGGTCGGAGGCGCCCGGAGACGACGGGCCGTCCGGGCCGACGTCGGGCTCGGTGCGGGAAGGCGGGAGAAAACGGGCCACCAGTTCTCGGATGACCGCGATCAACGCGGCGAGTTGCGACGCCAGCTTCGTGATCAGCTCGTGGCTCTCCCCGCGGACGAGAGCCGCGACCGCGCACAGCGGGCACCAGGTGCAACCACCGGCAGGCGCAGGCGTCTCGGCGGTTGCCTCGTTCGGTGGGGCATCGGTGCGCACGTCACCGTGTTGCGCACCGTCCTGCGCGGCCACCTGCTCGACCAGCGCCTCGACACGGTCGAGGACTGTGTCGGCGAGGACCCTCAGGTCCGCCAAGAGCGCGTCATGATCCGAACTCACTGCGGCCACACCGCCGGATCCGGGACGAAGCGCAACAACAGATCGGTTCCGTCGAACTCCGCCTCCGACACCGTGCAGCGACGCAGACCGGATGCCAGACGCAGCCTGCGACGAATGCCGTCGGCCCCCACGACGAGGTCGTCGTCGACCCGGCCGAGCGTGAGCGACGACGGATCGGCGAGCGGGAGATGCATCCGCATCGTGTACACCGCGTCCACCCCTGTTCCCGTGTCGTGACTGATCCGGACCGGTTCGACATCGCTCCCCTGCTGCGACGGATCCCGGTCGTCTCGGTGGCGCTGCGCCATCTCACCGATGGACGTCATCTCACCGAGCGAGAGCAAGCCTATCGGTTCGCTGCCCCGGCGCTCGCACACGGCGACCGGCGTCTCGGTGACCTGCTCACGGATCTCATCGACGACGGCACACTGCGCAGCGCGCGCGGACGCGATCCACTGGGCGGCAGGCCCGTCCTCGCCGAGGTCGGGTAGGACTCCGTTCACGATGACAGCGTCGAGCCGGATGGTGGCCATCGCGGTCCAGGAGCGAAGTCGGCGCAGCTCGGCGAATCCCGCGCGGTCCGGAGTGGTGACGAGTGTCGCACCGGTTCGGGCGCGGTCGTCGAGCAGGTCGCGCACCGCACCCAGTCCTCCGAGGATCCGGTCGTAGAGGACCACGACCGCCATCAGGCGCGGGTCCTGTCCGGTCGCAGCGGCAATCCTGCTGTGCTGCGGCCATATTCGGTCCATGTAGTCGAAGAACGTGCGGGACGACGAGATCATCCGGAACCCGTCGGCCGATGCCGGTGCATCGACGATCACGGTGTGCCACTGTCCGTCGTCGGCCAGACGGGCCACCTCGGTGAGCGCGAGAAGTTCCTGCACTGCAGGTAGACCGATGAGCTCTTCGGGAGCCGGCAGATCGAACTGTCCGGCATGCTCGTGTCCCCCCGCGACCGTCGCGAGTCGATGCAGAGTCGCATAGCCCTGCTCGAGCAGGCCGAGCGAATCGATCTCGAGCATGTCGAGGCCGTCGGTCACAGGCGTCACACCGGTGTGCGTGTCGACGGCGAGGACATCGGCGAGCGAGTGTGCCTGATCGATCGAGACCAGGAGCACGGAGCCGTCGGCGCGCGCGATGTCAAGCGCCGTTGCCGCAGCGAGGGTGGTTTTGCCCGCCCCTCCCTTACCGAGAAACAGTCGAACACGCGCGGGCGGCGTCCCCTGTTCGGCGTTCAGCCTTCCACCTTCTTCTTCAGCTCTTTGAGTGCGGTGTCGGTGATCACTTTCTCGGCCTTCCTCTTGAACAGGCCGATCATCGGGATCGTCAGATCCACGGTCAGTTCGTAGTCGACCACGGTGCCACCGCCCGGGGCATCACCGAGTACGTAGCTTCCGGATTGCGCCTTCTGGATCTCGCCGCTCTCGAGATTCCAGCTGACTGCCCGGCCGTCCGGCGCCCAGCGGTATCGCAGGACATAAGTGTCCTTGACGATCCCCGCGTCGAGCACGAACCGGACTGTCTCCGCGCGGCCGTCGGGCCGGCGCGCGAGTACCTCGACGGTCTCGGCCGCCTCCACCCAGGTGGGATAGGCGTCGAAGTCCGCGATCACGGCCATCACTTGATCTGCCGGCGCATCGATCGTGATCGACCTCTTGGTCTTCTCGGCCATTCGACGAAGACTCCTTTTCAGTCCGTCCCGTGTACTGAAGGTGCGCGGCGGTCTCCATCACCGGAGTGCCGATACCGACGCCGTTGTCTACCACACACCGTATCGACACGGTATCGGGCCGCTCAGGGCCGGTCGCGCGGAGCCTCACCGGCGGGTCGTCCCGCTTCGAGGCGAGCCTTGACCTCGAAGGTCATCTTCTTCCCGGCAACTCTGCGCTCCCGGTTCATCACCGCCAGGTCGAGTTCCGCAACGCGGTCGGGCGCGACGCCGGTCGGCTCGCAGTGCAGGAAGTAATGGATGATCGCACCGTCGAGAGAGGGTTCGAGCCACACTTCCATCGTCCCGGTGAGCGGACCGGACACCGCCCATCGGATTCCCTGATCCGCTCGGTCCTCGCGGACTGTCACCGCGAGATCCGGCCACCACACCCGCCAGCGGTCCGGCGCCGCGATTTCTGCCGCGATGCGAACGGGGTCTGCCGCGACGAAGGTCTGGTCCGACACCTGAATGCTGCTCACGCCGGACAGCTTCACATACTGGGCGCTCCCCTGTTTCGTCACCCCGCGGTTCGGTGCACGGCTCCCGGTCGGTGCGGCGTGCCGCTCAGAAGCTCTCGCAGCTTGGCGCCGAGTACGTCCCAGCGCCACTCTGTCGACACCCACCGACGACCGGCAGCTCCCATTGCCGCGGCCCGGTCGGGATCGGCGAGGACGCCGCTGACCGCAGTCGCGACCGCCGACACCGAAGTTCCGTCGACGACGAACCCGGTCTCCCCGTCCCGGACCGTCTCGGGAGCCCCGCCGGATCTCCCTGCGACAACCGGGACACCTGTGGCGGAAGCCTCGAGGTAGACGATCCCGAGACCTTCCACATCGAGCCCGGCACCCCGGGTGCGACACGGCATCGCGAACACATCCGCGATCGTGTGATGCGCTGCCAACTCCGCGGCGGGTACACCGCCGGTGATGACGACGTGGTCCTCGACACCGGTCTTGCGGGCCAGCTCACGAAGTGTGTCCTCGTACGGGCCGCCACCGACGATGACGAGCACAGCGCCGTCGATGCGAGCCCGGATCTCCGGCAGTGCGCGGATCAGGATGTCCTGCCCCTTCCGCGGCACCAGCCTCGACAGGCACAGCACCGTCGGCCGATCACCGAGCCCATATCGCGCGCGGAGTTCGGCGCGTGCCGCCGGGTCCGGCCGGAACACCTCGGTGTCGACACCGGAGGGCAGGTGCTCGAGACCGGCCTCGGGACCGAACGCCGCCGCGAACCGGCCTCGGGTGTACCGGCTGACGTAGGTGACCGTGTCGGTCTCGTTGCCGATGCGACGCAGCGCCTGCCGACCACCCGGCACCATCGACCAGCCCACTTCGTGACCGTGGGTGCTCGCCACGATCCGGTCGGCACCGGCGCGGCGCAGCACCGGCGCCAGCAGCGCCAGCGGTGCGGCAGCGCCGAACCACGCCGTGTCACACCCGGTATCGGCGAGCAGACGAGACGCCCGGCGGGCGACGGCCGGGGTCGGCAGCATCAACGTCGTCGGATGTCGCACGACTTCGAACGGCTGCTCCGCGTCATAGCGGATGTGACTGTCACCGCGCCAGCGCGGTGCGTATACGACGAGCTCGTCGGCCGGGAGTTGCGCCGCGAACAAGCGCAGATACGACTGGATCCCTCCCGGTCGGGGCGGAAAGTCGTTGGTCACCAGCAGCGTTCGCGACATGGCTACACCGTAGGGTGTGGGAGCCCTGACCGCGCGACGGGGCCCGGGTCGACCGAGGGTGAGTCAGACCAGGTCGGTGAGCCAGTCGCCCCATCGGTCGACGACGTCCGCCGCGCTCACCCCCACGGTCGCGGTGAATGCGTCGCTCTGGCCTGCTTCCGACACCGGCCCGTCCGCGAGTGTGCGGTAGAGGGACGTCAGTTCGTCTTCGCCGTACTCCTCGGCGAGGAACGTCGCGAGACTCCACGCGGTCTCGTAGGCGATGCGGGACCGGACCGGATCGGCGAAGTCGTCGTCGGTCGGGATCTGTGACGGCGCGCCGTTACGGGACACCTCGACCGCAAGGTTCGGGGCGATGCGGCGAAGGTCCGTACCGGTCACCGGCGATCCGGCGTCGGATCGGTAACCGATGTGGTCAGCGTATCCCTCGAGGATCCACATCGGTGACCCGTCCACGGTCTGCGGTCGGGCCGCGATGTGTGTCAACTCGTGCCGGAGTACAGCACGCAGGCCTTCCCGCGAGAGGCGACTGCCCGCTGCCGGGCTGAAGACGATGCGCCGGCCGGTCGCCTGGCCGTGCTCGGGATCGACGGCATCGGAGATCGCCACCGCCGCGATCTCGTCACCGTTGTGCGCGGTGCCCACCTGGTCGGTGAATTCGTCGCGGCTCGAGGTGACCAGCACGAGCGCCTGTTCCGGCCAGTCCGTCCCCCACACGTCCGACACCGCGTCGACCGCGGAGGGAAGTTCGTCCGCGATGTCCTCGGCGAGGGCGGCCCTGTCGGGATGAGCGAGGATCGTCGACGTGCCGCCTGCCGTCTCCGCGATCCTCACGTCGAGCGGTCCGTGATCCCACGGTCCCCTCCACGTCACGGACGCGGAATCCGGGAGCGGCCGGTCGGATGCGATCTTCCATCCGTCGCTGCGCTCGACGACCAGCACGACGACGGGTTTGTGGGTCGGCGCCTCGTCGACACCCTCGATTCCGTAGCGCAGCGACACCGTGAGCGCGAGCACGGGGTCGTCCCCGAACCGGCGGACGACCCCGTCCGGAACATCGGCGGCGGGCTCGATACCGAGTTCGTATCCGAATTCGGTCAACGGCACACCACTCAATGCCTGGGCGCGACGGATCTCGGCCTCGAGCAGCTCCGGCCCGGCGGCAGCGTCGACGACCTCAGCGAGGGCTGCGCTGTCGGCGGTGCGTACCGCGTCTGCCCAGGAGTCCAGGAGCGCCTGGAACTCCGCACGGACGTCTGGCGCGGACTGCTCTTCCACTGCCGGGGCAACGAGAAACACCCCGACCGACGCAACCGCGAGTGCCAGCCCGGCGAGCCCGATGCGCTCCCACGGCAGACGGCGATGGGTTCGAGGCGAGGTCTCCGGCGCGGGCACGCCGCAAGTGTATGTGGCGCTCGGTGCCATCCTCCGTGCCGTGTGTAGGTGGGTACCCGGCAGCGGTCAGTAGCGTCGTGCGCTGTGGAACGGGAAGCTGTCCATCGCCTGCACCTTCACCGGCACACCGAACGTGGACGCGTGGACGATGTTCCCGTCGCCCGCGTAGATGCCGACGTGTGAGGCGTCGTTGTAGAAGATGATGACGTCACCGGGTTGGAGGTTGTCGCGCGAGACCGGGGTCCCGCCCTGGGCCTGCGCCTGGCTCGAGCGTGGAACGGTCTTTCCGACCTGCTGATATGCCCAGACCACGAGACCGGAGCAGTCGAACTGGTTCGGTCCGGTGGCACCCCACACGTACGGGTCACCGATCCGGGTGAGTGCGGCACGGAGTGCTCCGGCGCCGTTGCCCGGGATGAGGTGCTCCATGATGCGGTCGGCATCGAGACCGGGAGGGAACGGCGTGCCGGCGAGGATCGACTTCTCCCCGTCGCTCAGGTTGTCGAAGGCGTCGAGGACTGCGGCGATCTGCGTCTCGAGTTCGGTTTCCTGACGTTGCAGGTCGTCGCGCAGCGTCTGCGCTTGCTCTGCCGCGACGCGAGCGGCCTCGGCCGACTTCTGCGATGCCGCCGCGGCGGCCGTTGCGGCATCGGTGGCTTGACGGAACCCTTCGATCTCGCGATCGGTCTGCGCGCCGAGTACGTCGAGCATCACCATCTGGTCGAGCAGCTGCTGGGGCGAGTCGCTGACCATCACCGCGAAGAGGCGATTGGTGCGCGAACCCCGGTAGTTGGCCTGGGCCAGCTTGTCGACGGTGGGCTTGAAGCGCGCGACCTCCGCTTGGGCTGCCGTCAGCGCGTCGCGGTCCGCGGCCACACGAGCGTCGAGATCGTGCTGCTCGGCGATCCGGGCGTCCAGTTCGATTCCGGCGTGGTGCAGAGCTTCAGTAGCCTGCTCGGACCGACGTGACAGGTCGGCGAGATGTTCGAGTTTGGCAGTGGGGCTGTCGCCGATGGGGTCGGCCACTGCAGGCGCGGAAGCGAGACCCAGAATGAGAAGTACACATGCGACGAGAGCAGTGCGAACGGCCCGTCTGGCGGGAGCGGAGAACACGAGGCTTGTCTTCCTTTCGCAAAGATCTCGATCAGGTTACGGAACCGCACAGCTCCGTGTCTACCCGCGGGTAGCGCACTGCAATTCGTTATCCGACACGTTCGTCATCACAGGCTCGCCCCGACAATGACGTGAGGGTGGACCGGCATGTCACCGATCCACCCTCACAGGCACTGCTCGTCGATCAGAAGCGGCGGGCGCCATCCACCGGCATCGAGTCGAGCGGAGCAACCTTGACAGGCTGACTCGAAGTCGAGGCATGCACGATGTTGCCGTTGCCGATGTAGATACCCGTGTGGCTGCCGCCGTAGAAGGAGACGACATCACCGGGCTGCAGTGCCCCGACCGGCACGGACTGGCCGGCAGAGGCCTGCTGGTAGCTGGTGCGAGGGACACTCAGACCCACCTGCTGGTACGCCCACTGCACGAGCCCGGAGCAGTCGAACGCGTTCGGGCCCGTTGCGCCGTAGACGTACGGGGACCCGACCTTACCGAGCGCGGCGTCGGCAGCGCGCTGGCCGACCGAGCTGAACGGCGCGGAGAAGGGCGCGGCGGGAGCAGCTTCAGGAGCGGGTGGGATGAGGTTGGTGACCTCCGGCGGGAGGGTCACGCCGGGGGGCAGTTCGAAGGAACCGACACCGGGGATGTTGAGGGGCTCCGCCATCGCCGGACCGGCGGTGACAGTGACTGCACCGAGCGCGAGGGCGCCGGCGACGAGGGCGCGACGTACTGCGCGTTTGTTGTTCTGCGAGACCACGAGGGGTTGTTCTCCAATTCTTCCGTTCATCCGCCGACCGAGTTAGCTGACGGATTCGGGCCGGAAGATCAGCCCTACCCCTCTCCGCGAGTGCGGTGGAGGGGATTCACCCCAGTAACGCGTGTGGGTCCCCGGCTCGGACACTCGAGGTCGAGCGGCCGATTAGGCGGTTACCTCGCGGCTCCGGCCCTCGGGAGTGGGCCGAATGAACTATTCCGCTTGGTCTCAGGAAGGTTACGAAACTGCATCGCCGAGGCCAACCCGAACTCGCCGAAAATGCGTCTAAAGTCCGTTTTGGTAATTTTGGGACCAGCACCGCCAACATTTGATAACAGCTCGATAACGGAGCGGAGGGTGACCGCCCCGACTTCGACGCTCGAATCCGCATGGCAGTGCCGCACGTCCACAGCGTTGTGACTCATCCCAGCTCAGGGCGTCGATCAAAGCTCTCGTACACCCCGAGTCGGCGGACCGGACGCTCCACACGGGCGCCCTCACCGCACGGAGAGGCATCTCGCAGGAACCCTGCGCGATCGGCCGTTGAAATGCAGGTGTGATCCTCGTCTCACCATGCGCGGGAAGTCCGGATCCGGGGCGTGTCGGAGGCGGTTTCTACGCTCAGCGCATGACGTCGTCCCCCACCGGTTCCGACACCCCCCACGGTGTCCAGCTCAGCTTCGACGAACTCGACACTCCTCTACGTGACACCACCTTCGTTGTGGTGGATCTCGAGACCACCGGGGGACGTTCCGGTGACGACGCCATCACCGAGATCGGGGCGGTCAAGGTGCGCAGCGGTGAAGTTCTCGGCGAGTTCGGGACCCTCGTCGACCCGGGCCGGTCGATTCCACCCGAGATCGTCCGACTCACGGGTATCACCACCGCGATGGTCTATCAGGCTCCTCGCATCGAGGAAGTGCTCCCCGCGTTCCTCGAATTCGCCACCGGTTCGGTCCTCGTAGCGCACAACGCCGGGTTCGACACCGGCTTCCTCCGCGCGGCGGCGATCCAGTGCGACGTGGCATGGCCGCGGTTCCCTGTCGTCTGCACCGTCAAACTAGCGCGACGGGTCCTCGGGCGCGACGAAGCGCCGTCGGTGAAACTCTCCGCACTCGCCGAACTGTTCAGTGTGTCGACACAGCCCACACACCGCGCACTCGACGATGCACGCGCGACCGTCGACGTCCTCCACGCACTCATCGAGCGGGTCGGCAACCAGGGGGTCCACAGCCTCACCGAACTGCGCGACTACATCCCCGCCGTCACGGCCGAACAACGCGCCAAACGCACGCTCGCCGCTCACCTGCCACACCGGCCCGGCGTGTATTTGTTCCGAGGCCCGTCGGACGAGGCTCTCTACATAGGTACGGCCGTGGATCTACGGCGACGCGTCCGGAATTACTTCACCGGTTCGGAAACCCGGCCGCGGCTCCGCGAGATGGTAGCTCTGACCACCCGCATCGACCACGTCGAATGCGCCCACGGTCTCGAAGCCGGCGTACGCGAACTACGACTGCTCGCCGCCCACACTCCCCCGTACAACCGTCGTTCCAAATACCCCACCCGAGGGTGGTGGATCACACTCACCGACGAGCCGTTCCCGCGCCTGGCGATCTCGCGTACCCCGTCGACCGATGCACTCGGCCCCTTCTCTGCCCGGAACGCAGCCGCCGACGTAGCCGCCACCCTCGCTGAATTCAGCGGGCTGCGCACGTGCACGCGCCGGATCGGCCGATCGGCGCGCCACGGCGACCGCTGCCTACCCGACGCGGTCGGTGCCTGTTCCGCAGCCTCGTTCGGTCCGCAGAGCCCCGACGAGTACTCCACTCAGGTCCAGCGGGCGCGTGCTCTGCTCCGCGGCCACGACACCTCCGTGATCGCGAGGGCGCGGAAGCGCATCGACGAGTTGGCGGGCCAGGAACTGTTCGAGAACGCGGCACGACTACGCGACCGGACCGCCGACGCGGTCCGTGCGCTAGGGCGCACGCAGCGCCTCGCGGCGCTCGCAGCCATCGACGAACTGATCGCGGCCCGTCCCCGTGCCGAAGGCGGGTGGGATTTCGCCGTGGTGCGCGCCGGCAGGCTCGCGTCGGCAGGCGTCGCGGAACGTGGTGTGCGTCCCATGCCGGTCGTCGCGGCGATCACGGCGAGTGCCGAAACGGTACTGCCCGGTCCAGGTCCGCTACGGGGCGCACCCGCAGAAGAGATAGGACTGCTCGCACGGTGGCTGGACTCCGACGGGGTGCGCATCGTGCAGACCTCCCACGGATGGTGCGAGCCTGTCGACGGTGCCGGCCGGTGGAGCGAGTGGGCCGAGCTGGCGCGCGAGGCACGCGATGCGTCCGGGGCGGTCCCGGAACCGGATGCCCACCGCATAGGCTGATCGTCACCGGAGGAAGACCTGCGTCACCGGAGTACAGACAAGGAGCCCCCATGATCAATGCCATCGTTCTGATCGACGCCGACGCTCACCGCATCCCGGAAACCGCTCGAGCGGTAGCCGACCTCGACGGGGTCGACACGGTGTACTCGTGCGCCGGGGACGTCGATCTCGTGGCGATTGTGCGTGTCCGCGACCACGAGCAGATCGCCGAGGTGGTCACGCGGGGCATCAACAAGGTCGAGGGCGTGAGCAAGACGGTCACGCACATCGCGTTCCAGTCGTATTCGAGCGCCGACATCGAGGCCGGCTTCTCCATCGGAAACTGACCGCCCTCGAGTACATACGAATCAGGTGGTGCCCGCCCCGCGGGGCTGGCACCACCTTCAGTTCAGTGCAGCCGGGTCAGCGCTGCGCTTCGGCCCCGAGCCGAGTCGTCACTGCCGCCCACTTCTCGAGCAGCTCCGCAGCCGCACCGCTGTCGATTGCGGTCGCGGCCACCTCGAGTCCGGCGGCAAGCACATCCTCGAGCCCGCCGTCGATGCCTCGGAACGCGGCGATCGCGCCCGCGGCATTGAGAAGTACTGCGTCACGGACAGGTCCGGTCTCGCCTGCGAGGCAAGCCCTCGCGATCACCGCATTCTCTGCGGCGTCGCCGCCCCGGAGCGCTTCGAGCGGCACCCGTGCGATCCCGAGCCTCGTCGGATCGAGGGTCCGGACCTCGACCGCACCTCTGCGCACGATGTGCACTGTCGACGTCGTCGACGTCGTCAGCTCGTCGAGGCCGTCATCGCCACGAACGACCAGCGCCGAGTTGCCGCGCTGCGCGAGCACACCCGCAATGGTCGGAACCAACGATTCGAAGGCGCAGCCGATCAGCCCGGCGCGGGGACGCGCAGGGTTCGTGAGCGGACCGAGCACGTTGAACACGGTCGGGATGCCGATCTGCTTGCGCGGTGCAGCCGCGAAGCGCAGCGCCGGGTGATACACCGGCGCGAAGCAGAACCCGAGACCTACTTCCTCGAGCGAGCGTGCAACCTGCTCCGGACCGAGATCGATGTGTATCCCGAGTTCCTCGAGCACGTCGGCACCGCCGCTCTTCGACGAGGCGGCCCGGTTGCCGTGCTTGACCACCCGGATACCTGCTGCCGCAACCACGAGCGCTGCCATCGTCGAGATGTTCACCGTGTTGGCGCGGTCGCCGCCGGTTCCGACGATGTCGACCGTGTCGTCATCCACCGGTACCAGGTTGGCGTAGCCGAGCATCGTGTCGGCGAGTGCCCGCAACTCCTCGGGCGTCTCGCCCTTCATCTTCAGTGCGACGCCGAACGCCGCGATCTGTGCGGGGGTCGCGTTGTCGGAGAAGATCTCGTCCATGGCCCAGACGGCCTCGGGTCGCGTCAGATCACGACCTGCGGTCAGAGATCCGAGTACTGCGGGCCAACTGGCAACCACCTCGTCCGCCGTCTGCCTCGCGTTCATCGCACCCACCCTTCGCCACATCCGACTCGCTGTCGGGGCACTGTTGTGCCCTCCGCCCGGAAAGCTTAGTCAGGCACTGTCAGGCGGCTGCGGGCCGCGTCACTCGGGTTGGAGCGCGTCCCACCCGAGGGCGTCGCCCCCGAGACGTTGCGCGAGCGAGGCCATCCGCGACTTCTCCTGAGCGCAGTGCACCGCGTCGAGGATCTGAACCCGCTGCAGCACTAGAGAGAGCCGAGTCCCCCCGTCCCTGGACGACCGGAGAGACGACACCGGGCCGGCAGGGGCGGCGGCGGTGTAGCCGTCCTGACCGGCCAGCACGAGAGCCTCCTCGACCGCCTCCGCGGGCAACTCCAGATGGTGCCTCAGGACCGCATCGTCGGATTCGGTCCAACGTGGTGTCCCGTGTGCGCCGCGATCGAGCGCGGTAGAGCATGCCTCCGCGTCGTCGAAGGATTCGACGACCACCACGAGATCCGCTCGGGTGGCGTCGAGAGGCTCGGGTCCGCGCCGGGTCAGGAACCGGCGAATCCTCCCCAGCACGTCCGGTTTTTCACTCATCCCGCTACCTTCACATCCGTCACACCGAGAACGCATCGCGGGCCTGATCTCGGCGTTCCTTGCACTGAGAGCAGCAATGACGCGCCGATTTCGGCCCCGATTGCCCATGACTTACTACGACGGGTCATACTAGCCAGCGTGACGAGCGCAGTAGGGACTTCAGGATCTGCAATCACACAGCGCGTGCACTCGTTGAACCGGCCCAACCTGGTCAGCGTCGGCACCATCGTGTGGTTGTCCAGTGAGCTCATGTTTTTCGCAGGGCTCTTCGCCATGTACTTCGTGGCACGGGCACAGGCGCCGGAAGGCATGTGGCCTCCGCCGCCCACCCATTTGAACCTCTGGTTGGCAGTGCCGATCACGGCGGTACTGATCGCCTCGTCGTTCACCTGCCAGCTGGGTGTGTTCGCAGCAGAACGTGGCGACGTATTCGGCCTACGACGCTGGTACCTCATCACCCTCGCCATGGGCACGTTCTTCGTGCTCGGCCAGGGCTACGAATACATCACGCTGGTCCAGCACGGGACCACCATCCCGGGCAGCGTCTACGGCTCGGTGTTCTACATGACCACCGGCTTCCACGGTCTGCACGTGATCGGCGGACTCATCGCATTCGTGTTCCTGCTGTTCCGTACCAAGGTCAGTAAGTTCACCCCCGCGCAGGCCACCGCAGCCATCGTCGTGTCGTACTACTGGCACTTCGTCGACATCGTGTGGATCGCGCTGTTTGCCACGATCTATTTCATCCGTTAGCCAGCTGAACGCTTAGGCAGCCCCCTGACGTCCAGTCAGTCCCGACTTACATATAAGGGATACAGATGAGTTCATCCCCACCACTCGCACCCGAGGGTGACGACATGCCCGGTCGATCCTCGGCAGCCTCTGCTGCCACGTCCCGCCGTCAGCGCAAGTTCAGGCGCCGCGTCACCGGCGCCTTGGTGCTCGCCCTCGGTCTCCTCAGCGCGGGCTTCCTTGCCTCTGCGCTGACGCCCGACCCGCAGGTGGCCACTGCACAGGACGACCAGAGCGCATTGATCCGCGAGGGCCAGCAGCTCTACGAAACGTCCTGCGTGACGTGCCACGGCGTCAATCTGCAGGGCATCGAGGATCGCGGCCCCACGCTGATCGGCGTCGGCGAAGCCGCGGTTTACTTCCAGGTGTCCTCCGGCCGTATGCCGGCGGCTCGCAACGAGGCTCAGGCAGAGCGTAAGAACCCGAAGTTCGACGCCCAGCAGACCGACGCTCTCGGCGCCTTCATTCAGGCGAACGGTGGCGGACCGACGGTCATCCGCGACGAGAACGGGGAGATCGCCCAGTCCTCGCTTCGCGGCAACGACATCGGACGCGGCAGTGAACTGTTCCGTCAGAACTGCGCTTCGTGCCACAACTTCACCGGCCGTGGTGGAGCACTTTCGTCCGGCAAGTTCGCCCCCAATCTCGATCCGGCCAACGAGCAGCAGATCTACGCCGCCATGGTCACCGGGCCGCAGAACATGCCGAAGTTCTCCGATCGTCAGCTGACGCTCGAGGAGAAGCAAGACATCATTGCGTACATCAAGTCCGCCAGCGAGACTCAGGATCCGGGCGGATACGGCCTCGGAGGCTTCGGGCCGGGCGCTGAAGGTCCCACGATGTTCGCCGTTGGCATCGTCGCGGTCGTCGGTGCCGCACTGTGGATCGGAGCAAGGTCATGAGTAGCGGCGACACGCCGAACAAGCACTCGATCGAGAATCTCGATCAGATGAGCCGCGACGATCTCGTCGAGCTCGGCACGAACCTCGACGGCGTCGATGTCGTGTTCCGCAAGGATCGGTGGCCCGTCGAGGGCACCCGCGCCGAGAAGCGCGCGGAGCGCAATGTGGCAGCGTGGTTCATCCTGGCCGGCATCGCAGGTCTTGCGTTCATCGGCATCTACCTGTTCTGGCCGTGGGAATACCAGAGTATCGACGACCCGCAGTACGGCTGGTACAACCTCTACACCCCGCTGCTCGGCCTGAGCCTCGGTCTGTCGATCCTCGGAATCGGCGTCGGCGCAGTCCAGTTCACCAAGAAGTTCATCCCCGAAGAGGTGTCGATCCAGGATCGGCACGACGGCCCGTCGTCCGAGGTCGATCGCAAGACGATCGTCGCCGAGCTGGCCGACTCGCTCGAGACCTCGACGCTGACCCGCCGCAAGCTGGTCAAGCGGACCGCGATCTTCGGTGGTGGCGCACTGGGCGTCGGACTGATCATGCCGCTCGGCGGACTGATCAAGAATCCGTGGGCAGAGGGCGACGAGTCGTCGCTCTGGGTGTCCGGTTGGACTCCCCGCTACCCGGGCGAGACCATCTACCTGCGCCGCGACACCGGTCGTCCGCAGGACATCGTCCTGGTGCGCCCCGAGGACCTCGACGCAGGCGGCATGGAGACGGTCTTCCCGTTCCGTGAATCCGACCGCGGAGACGACCACGCACTGCTCGACGGCCTCCGCGGTATCCGTAACGCCGTCATGCTCATCCGTCTGCGGACCGCAGATGCCGAGCGTGCCATCAAGCGCAAGGGCCAGGAGAGCTTCAACTACGGCGACTACTTCGCCTTCTCGAAGATCTGCACCCACCTCGGTTGCCCGACCTCGCTGTACGAGCAGCAGACCAACCGGATTCTCTGCCCGTGCCACCAGTCGCAGTTCAATGCACTCGAGTACGGCAAGCCGATCTTCGGTCCCGCTGCTCGCGCTCTTCCGCAGCTGCCTATTACAGTGAACGAAGAGGGCTTCCTCGTCGCCGGCGGCGACTTCATCGAAGCTCTCGGCCCGGCATTTTGGGAGCGTCGCCCGTGAGTACTGCAACTCAATCACACGCTGCGAAGGCAGGCGAGAACCTCGACTCGAGGTATCACCTTTCTGCAGGCATCCGCCGTCAGATCAACAAGGTGTTCCCCACACACTGGTCGTTCCTTCTGGGTGAAGTCGCCCTGTACAGCTTCATCATCCTGTTGATCTCCGGTGTCTTCCTGACACTGTTCTTCGACCCGTCGCTGGCCCACGTGACCTACGACGGTGTCTACACGCCGCTCCGCGGTGTCGGTATGTCCCGCGCGTACGAGACGACACTGAACATCTCGTTCGAGGTGCGCGGCGGTCTGTTCGTCCGACAGATCCACCACTGGGCAGCGCTGATGTTCGCGGCGTCGATCATCGTCCACCTGCTTCGCATCTTCTTCACCGGCGCGTTCCGCCGCCCGCGTGAAGCGAACTGGGTCATCGGCTCGCTGCTGCTGATCCTCGCGATGTTCGAGGGCTTCTTCGGATACTCGCTGCCCGACGACCTGCTGTCCGGCACCGGCCTTCGCGCCGCGTTCTCCGGCATCACGCTGTCGGTTCCGATTGTCGGTACCTGGTTGCACTGGATGATCTTCGGCGGAGACTTCCCCGGCGAGCTGATCATCCCGCGCTTCTACGTCCTGCATGTGTTGCTCGTCCCGGGCATCATCCTGGCGCTGATCGCCGCGCACCTCGCGCTGGTCTGGTACCAGAAGCACACGCAGTTCCCCGGCCCCGGCCGAACCGAGCAGAACGTGGTGGGTGTGCGCATCCTCCCCGTGTTCGCAGTCAAGTCCGGCGCGTTCTTTGCGATGACGTTCGCGGTGCTCGCCCTGATGTCCGGCTTGTTGCAGATCAACCCGGTCTGGAACATCGGTCCGTACAACCCGTCACAGGTCTCCGCAGGCTCACAGCCCGACTTCTACATGATGTGGACAGACGGCCTCGCCCGCATCTGGCCGGCATGGGAGCTGTACCTGTTCGGCCGGTACACGATTCCCCAACCGTTCTGGATCGCGCTGCTGATGGGCCTGGTCTTCACGGTGCTGATCCTCTACCCGTGGATCGAGAAGAAGTTCTCGAAGGACGACGCACATCACAACCTGCTACAGCGTCCGCGTGACGTGCCGGTGCGTACCGGTCTCGGTGCGATGGCTCTCGGCTTCTACACCGTCGCCACACTCATGTGCATCAACGACCTCATCGCATACAAGTTCGATATCTCCATCAACGCGACGACGTGGATGGGCCGTATCGGACTGGTGATCGTACCTCCGCTCGCGTACTTCATCGCCTACCGGTTCTGCCTCGGCCTTCAGCGCAGCGATCGTCAGGTGCTCGAGCACGGCATCGAGACGGGCATCATCCGTCGACTGCCGGACGGCGAGTACATCGAGATCCACCAGCCGCTCGGCCCGGTGGACGACCATGGACATCCGCTGCCGCTCGACTACCAGGGCGCTACGGTTCCCAAGCGAATGAACCGACTCGGGAGCGCTGGTAAGCCCGGTCTCGGCAGCTGGTGGAGCGCGGATCCTGCCGATGAGGCGGCTGCACTCGAAGCCGCTCATCACGAGAGCGAGGCCGAACTGCGCACGATCCTGAAGGAATACCAGGACCGTGTCCACAGCGAGGCCGACGGAGAGGACTCCAAGGCGCTGTCCGACAGGGACGGCAACGGCGAAACGCACTGACGCTTCACTCGCTCGACGTTCAGAGGGCCCCGAACCGATCCGGTTCGGGGCCCTCTGGCCGTCTCGGGTCGGCGTGAGTCACTACTCAGGCAGGCGGCCTGTGCCCCCAGGTGGACGGCGCACGACCCGTCGAATCCCACGATGGTGCGCCCGCCGAACCACAACGCTCGACACGGTGAGCGAAGCGATCGGCCTGACGGCGATGGTCGGTCCCGCCGGCGCTCGCATTGCAGCCCGACTCGCGATCACGGTCAGCCGCGACACTGCGCTACGACCGCGCACGCGATCCCCGACCGGACGATCGGCGCCACGCCCGTGCTCGACATCGACGACGTCGCCATCCTCCGCGGACATTCCTCCTGCACCTCGCAGCGGCGTCGGACATCGTGCGAGCCCGCAGCACCGCGCGACGTTGCAGGAGTCACCGTGAGGAACGTGGATCTCGACGCCGGGGGATCATACGGCTGACGCCTGACCGCCGACGTCCCGAGGGACGATCAAGGGGGAGCTTCGGGTTCCCTCATCGGAGACGAACGACGGCGGGCGCCGCACCCGTTGTGGGTGCGGCGCCCGCCGTCGTGAGCTCAGTAAGCGATCAGTGCTTCTCGGGTCCGAGATGGTACTCGAACACCAGGCCCGCGGACGCACCGATGACCAGCACGACCGCGATCACGATCATCCAGCCCTGGAAGAACGCCAGGGAGATCGCAGCGAACGCAGCGGCGCCGGCCAGCAGGATCGGCCAGTAGCTACCAGCACTGAAGAAGCCCAGGTCGCCTGCACCGTCGCTGATCTCCGCGTCCTCGAAGTCCTCGGGACGCGTGTCGAGACGACGAGCGACGAATCGGAAGTAGGTTCCGATGATGAGCGTCAGCCCTGCAGACAGCACGAGCGCGGTGAGACCTGCCCATTCGATGCCCTTGTCCGACAGTCCCGTGAAGGTGCCGTACACGATGGCGACGAGCACGAAGAACACCGTGACGAGTTCGAAGATCTTGGCTTCGAGATTCATTTCAGCACTTGTCCTTGTCGATGAGAGGTGTCACTCGCCCGCAGCGACGCTCGCCGAGCGATCCGTGCGGTCGGTCTTGAACGGGTGGGTCGTGATCGCGATAGGCGACTCGCCGATCGCTTCGAGCGCCTGGGCGTTGGTCAGACCCTCGCCACCGTCCTCGACGGGCTTACGCAACTCGATGTAGTCCGCGAACTTCTCCGGGGACACAGCGCGCACCTCGAAGTTCATCATTGCGTGGTAGGTACCGCACATCTCGGCACAACGACCGACGAAGGCACCTTCCCGCTCGATCTCGGAAATCTGGAACACCGGGTCGGAGTTGTTGTTCAGCGGATTCGGGTTCACGTCACGCTTGAACAGGAACTCGGGGACCCAGAACGCATGGATGACGTCCGACGATGCGAGGTTGAACTCGATCCGGTTGCCGGTCGGGAGGACCAGGACAGGGATCTCCTCCGTGGTGCCGACCGTCTCGATCTTGTCGTAGTTGAGATACGACAGATCCGAGACGCCCACGCCGTGGATGGGGCCCGGCTTGGCATGGTGGTCGCCCGACTCCGGATCGAACGGCTCGGACTCCGTGGCTTCCTCCGCTACCTGATCCGCACCGTCGTAGACGGATCCGCCCATGTCGACGGTCCGGTAGCCGAACTTCCAGTTCCACTGGAACCCGGTGACGTCGACGACGACGTTGGGGTTTTCATCCTTCTCCAGCACGTAGTTCTGGACGACGACTGTGAAGTAGAAGAGGACACAGACCGCCACGAAGGGCGCTGCGGTGTAGAGCAGTTCGAGCGGGACGTTGTATGCCGTCTGCCGCGGGAACTCCGGCGAGTTCTTCTTCTTCCGATGGAAGAGAATCGTCCAGAACATCAGGGCCCACATGAGGATGCCCATGACGAGGGCGGCGAGAACCGACCACGTCCACAACTCGCGCATACGCTCGGCCTGGGGAGTAACACCCTCCGGCCAGCCGAAACGAAGAACTTCTTCGCTCGAGCACCCCGTCAACACCAAGGCTGCAATGCCGAGTGATGCTGCGAGCCCGAACCGCCGAAGGATCCGACCTTGCGCCACGTTCACGCCTTCCTGATCGCCGCAATTCCATCAGGGCACACCCGTAGGGCAGACCCAATTACTACGCAGCGTAGACCAAAGCCGACCACTATCCATCCTCGGGGCACGAAGATCGTGTCGCCTCGGATGGGTCGGCCGGATGCAGTCGCGGGTGACGACGTGTTTTGCGCGATCCCGATGACGAACTCGATCGGAGATCTGCGGCATACTCCACAGTGACCAACGTCGGATCCCGGTTCAGAGTTCCCGCATCCACGCGTGCTGTGAACGCCATGGGATCGACTCATCTCCCGATTGGAATCGAGGTACCGGACTCCGTGTGCGGACTGCTCGGGTTTCTGACCAACGAAGGCACCAGCGATGACGCCGTATCTCGCGTCGGCGACGCACTGCACTGCCTGCGCCACCGCGGACCGGACGAACACGGCACCTGGTACGACGCCGACCTCGTTCTCGGCTTCAACCGTCTGTCGATCATCGACATCGCGCATTCTCATCAGCCCCTGCGATGGGGACCGTCCGAGCAACCGGACCGGTACGCGCTGACGTTCAACGGGGAGATCTACAACTACCTCGAACTGCGCAAGGAACTGGCCGACGAGCACGGCGCGACGTTCGCAACCGAGGGCGACAGCGAAACGATCGTCGCGGCGTACCACTACTGGGGCGCCGACGCGGTGCGCCGGTTGCGTGGCATGTTCGCGTTTGCGATCTGGGACACCGAGACGCGCGAACTCTTCCTCGCACGCGACCCGTTCGGCATCAAGCCGCTGTTTCTCGCCACGGGGTCGGCGGGCACCGCGTTCGGCAGCGAGAAGAAGAGCCTGCTCGAGCTCGCCGACGTCATCGGCATCGACACCGAACTCGACGAGCGGGCGATCGAGCACTACACGGTGCTGCAGTACGTACCGGAACCCGAGACCTTGCACCGCCGGATCACTCGTCTCGAGTCCGGCTCCTACGCCCGCGTACGACCAGGGTCCGAGCCGGAGACGACCCGCTATTTCACCCCGACCTTCCCGGTGCGTCCGTTCGCAGTGGGACGTGAAAAGGATCGCTACCGCGAGATCGCCGAGGCGCTCGAGGACTCGGTCGCGAAGCACATGCGCGCTGACGTCACGGTCGGTTCGTTCCTCTCGGGCGGGATCGACTCGACTGCCATCGCGGCACTGGCCAAGCGACACAACCCGAATCTGATCACCTTCACCGCCGGCTTCGAGCGCGAGGGCTATTCCGAGGTGGACGTTGCGGCGGAATCCGCGGAGGCCATCGGGGCTCGGCACATCGTGAGGGTCGTCTCCCCCGCCGAGTTCGCCGCGGCGATCCCGGAGATCGTCTGGTACCTCGACGACCCGGTCGCCGACCCTGCACTGGTGCCGTTGTGGTTCATCGCGCGGGAGGCACGCAAGCACGTGAAGGTGGTGCTTTCGGGTGAAGGCGCCGACGAGCTGTTCGGCGGCTACACCATCTACCGCGAACCGCTGTCACTGAAGCCGTTCGAGTACCTGCCGTCGCCGTTGCGTCGCGCCGCCGGGAGACTTTCGGACCGGATCCCCGAGGGCACGCGGGGCAAGAGCCTGCTCAACCGAGGGTCGATGCCCCTCGAGGAGCGGTATTACGGCAACGCACGCAGCTTCAACGACGCACAACTACGCTCGGTGCTTCGTGAGTTCCGGCCGGAGTGGACGCATCAGGACATGACCGCACCGATTTACGCCCAGTCCGCCGGGTGGGACCCGGTTGTACGTATGCAGCACCTCGACCTGTTCACTTGGCTTCGCGGCGACATCCTCGTCAAGGCCGACAAGATGACGATGGCGAACTCACTGGAGCTGCGGGTTCCGTTCCTCGATTCCGAGGTGTTCCGGGTGGCATCTCAAGTGCCGCTGGATCAGAAGATCACGAAACAGACGACGAAGTACGCACTTCGACAGGCCCTCGAAGGCATCGTTCCTCCGCATGTGCTGCATCGCGCGAAGCTCGGCTTCCCGGTTCCGATGCGCCACTGGCTCGCCGGAACCGAGCTCTTCGACTGGGCACACCAGGTGATCACCGAGTCCCAGACCGATCACATTCTGGACAAGGCGGCGATCACGAAGATGCTGCACGCACATCGTGAAGGCCCGATCGATCACAGCCGCAGATTGTGGACTTTGCTGGTGTTCATGATCTGGCACGGCATTTTCGTGGAAAAGCGCATCGTGCCGCAGATCCAGGAACCTGCCTACCCCGTCGAGCTCTGACTCGGCATCACGCACACAACGACGGTGACACCCCACCTTCGGGAGGGGCGCCACCGTCGTTGTCGGTCCGTCAGAGAATCGCAGCGATCTCGTCCGAGGCAACGGTGCCGTACGCATCGGCGAGACGTTTGAGTGCGTCGGCCCGGTCGAAGACCCATTCCTGCGTACCGGTCGTTTCGAGAACGTGGACGGCAACGAGAGACCCGAGCTGTGCAGCACGCTCGACGCTGAGCCCGGCGCGGTGGCCGAGGAGGAAGCCGGCGCGGAACGCGTCGCCGACACCGGTGGGGTCGACCTTGGCGCGCTCGGGCACCACACCTACTTGGACCCAGTTTCCGTCGGCGTCGACGATGCGGGCGCCGTCACCTCCGAGGGTCGTGATGCGCATCCCGACCTTGGCGCGGATCTCGTCGTCGGTCAGCCCGGTCTTCTGCTTGAGCAGGCCCCACTCGTATTCGTTCGTGAACAGGTACTCGGCGCCGTCGATGAGTGCCTCTGCCTGCCGGCCGTCGAGCCGGGCGAGCTGCTGTGACGGGTCGGCGACGAAGGGGATGCCGAGCCGACGGCACTCCTCGGTGTGGCGGATCATCGCGTCGGGATCGTTCGCGCCGATCAGCACGAGGTCTACTCCGTGCTTCTCGACGACGTCGGCGAGGGAGATCTCTCGGGCTTCCGACATCGCGCCCGGGTAGAACGAGGCGATCTGCGCCATGTCCTCGTCGGTAGTGCAGACGAACCGGGCCGTGTGCGCCGTCTTCGATGTATGGACTGCACCACAGTCGACACCGTGCTGCTCGAGCCACCCGCGGTACTCAGCGAAGTCGGCGCCCACGGCCCCCACCAGCACCGGTGCACCACCGAGGACACCCATGGCGAAAGCGATGTTGCCTCCCACGCCGCCGCGCCGGACCACGAGGTCGTCGACGAGGAAGCTCAGCGAGATGTGTGCCAGCTGATCTGCGAGCAACTGCTCCGCGAATCGGCCGGGGAAGCGCATGAGGTGGTCGGTGGCGATGGAGCCGGTCACGGCGATGGTCACGTGGAAGAGCCTTTCCGCGGAGTCGAGATCTGGGAAGTCGAGATTCGGGACTACGACAATCGATATGGCGCATCGAGCGACAGCCGCAGCGGTCCCACGGTACCCGGCAGATACGTCAGGGCCCCGGCACGGTTACGCGCCGGGGCCCTGACGGTCGAACTCAGTTGAACGAATCGCCGCACGCGCAGGACCCTGTGGCCTGCGGGTTGTCGATCGTGAAGCCCTGCTTCTCGATCGTATCGACGAAGTCGATGGACGCGCCCTCGACGTAGGGAGCACTCATCCGATCGACGGCGAGGCTCACGCCGTCGAAGTCGACGGTGAGGTCGCCGTCGAGGGACCGATCGTCGAAGAACAACTGGTAACGGAGGCCGGCGCAACCACCGGGCTGCACAGCGATGCGCAGCGCGAGATCGTCGCGACCCTCCTGGTCGAGAAGAGCCTTCGCCTTCGCGGAGGCAGCCTCGGTCATGATGACGCCGTGGGTGGCGGTCTCTTGCTGGACAGTCATGGGCGCTCCCTGTCGTTCGAATTCAACCCGGATGAGTCAACGGTACCGCGCGGGAATCTATTCCTCATACATGAGTTGCTCACATTCATCGCATCTCGGGTCCACTCCGGCGCGCAGTTTTCCGGTTCTCCGCAGTATCCATATAGCCTGAAAGAGTGAAGTTGCTACGCCGCGGTGGTTCCGACGACTCCGACAAGCCGGAGGTGTCCGTATCCGAGGCTCCCTCCGAGGTGGATACGTCCGCCTCGAAGGTTACCGAGGGCAAGGGGCGCCCCACACCCAAACGACGCGATGCCGAGGGCAAGCGTCGCGGCCCGGTGGCTCCGGCTCCCCTCACAGCCAAGGAGGCGCGCGCACGTCGTAAGGCGGCGCGTAAGTCCAAATCGAAGGACGAGCGCAAAGCAGAGTCCGCGCAGCGGCGCTCCGACGCGTCCGAGCGCCGCAACCGCATGCTGGCCGGCGAGGAGAAGTTCCTCCTCCCCCGCGACCGCGGTCCCGTGCGCGCCTACGTTCGCGACATCGTCGACAGTCGACGCAATCTCGTCGGTCTGTTCATGCCCCTCGCGCTGGTGCTCATCATGACGATGTTCCTCGGGCCGGTCATCCAGCAGTACGTCACGCTCGCGATGTTCGTGATGATGCTGCTGATGGTGATCGAAGGCATCTACCTCGGTCGGATGGTCAACAAGAAGGCCCGAGCGCGATTCCCTGATTCCACCGACGGCGGCTTCGGGCTCGGCTGGTATGCGTTCGTGCGCGCATCGCAGATCCGGAAGTTGCGGGCGCCGCTTCCTCGGGTCAAGCCCGGCGACGCAATCTGACCGGACCCCCGAGGTATCTCAATTGTGCGGTGCACCGCGCGATTGCAGCACGACAGGCAACGACTCGGCCGCGGAATCTGCGCCACTCGGCGCGTGAGACCGTGGCCGTGTCGCGTCGGCGGGACGGAAGTAGTTGTAACGCATCGATGCTCGGCGCACCCAACGGGGAGTCCCGGAGTGTACGCGACGGGCGATTTCCAGACCGCCGGCGATTACCGCCGGCACGACCACGACCAGAACGAGTTCCAACATGGTGTCGATTCTTCGCACCGGCATCGTGCGTCGACAGTGGCAGAAACGACAGATGTCGTCGTTTTTCTGCCAGCGACGCTGTTGATACCGTCTAGCCGGTGAAGACCCACGTGAGAGGTGACCTGTGAGCAGCGATCCCACGCCAGTACCGCACGAGACGGCCGATCCCGCCTACATCGACTTTCCCGCCATCGTCGCCCCGGATCGAGAGATCCACCTGCAGGCGGAGGCGCGGCAGCGGGATCTCACCAAGCCGGCCGGGTCGCTGGGTCGGCTCGAGGAAATCGGCTGCTGGGTGTCGTCGTGTCAGGGAGAGGTCCCACCCCGCCAGTTCCGACAGCCACGAGTGGTGGTCTTCGCGGGTGACCATGGTGTCGCACGAACCGGAGTGTCGGCGTATCCGCCGGAGGTGACTGCGCAGATGGTCGCGAATCTCGTCGCCGGTGGCGCCGCAGTGAACGTGCTGGCCGCCAATGCCGGTGCTCAGGTCAGAGTCGTGGACATGGCGGTGGACTGCGACACTGCCCCCGAGATCTCGGCCCACAAGATCCGTCGGTCGAGCGGGTGCATCGACCGCGAGGATGCGCTGACCCACGAAGAGACGATGCGCGCGATCGCCGCCGGCCGCGCGATTGCCGACCGCGAGGTCGACGAAGGCGCAGATCTCCTGATCGCAGGCGATATGGGAATCGGCAACACCACCCCGGCAACCGTCCTGATCGCCACCCTGACCTCGACAGAACCGGTAGCAGCGGTGGGTCGTGGAACCGGTATCGACGATGCCGGATGGATGCGTAAGGTCTCTGCGATCCGCGATGCGATGAGGCGGGCACGCCCGTTCGTGAAGAACCCCGTCGCGCTGCTGCGGACCGCCGGTGGTGCCGATCTCGCCGCGATGGCCGGGTATCTCGCACAAGCGGCGGTACGTCGTACACCCGTGGTGCTCGACGGGGTGGTCGTCACCGCGGCAGCGATGCTCGCGGAGGAACTCGCGCCCGGTGCGCGCCGCTGGTGGGTTGCGGGGCACCGGTCGTCGGAACCCTCTCACAGCGTCGCCCTCCGTCACCTCCGGCTCGAACCGATCGTCGAGTTCGACATGCGACTCGGTGAAGGATCGGGCGCCGTCACCGCGGTGCCCATCCTCCGGGGTGCTGTCTCCATCCTCGCGAACATGGCCACCTTCGCCGAAGCCGGCGTGACGACCCGTGACGCGGCCGACCCCCACGCCGAACCCGCAGACAGCTGATGCGTCGTGTTCTCGACGGTGTCGCGTTGGCACTGTCGTGGCTGACCATCGCACCCGTGCGCGGTCCACATGACGTCGACCGGGCAGTTGCTGGTCGTGCAATCGGCGCCGCGCCCGTCGCCGGGCTGGTCCTCGGCGGTACAGCGACGGCGGTGGCGTGGCTGGCCGCCGTTGCGGGGGCGAGTGCGGCGATCATCGGATTGGTCTGTGTCGGATTCCTTGCCCTCGCGACCCGCGGTATGCACATCGACGGCCTAGCGGACACCGCGGACGGTCTGGGCTGTTACGGCCCTGCCGAACGTGCCCGGGAGGTGATGAAATCCGGGGGCGCCGGCCCCTTCGGAGTGGCCACGTTGGTCGTCGTACTCGGCCTGCAGGCCACGTCGTTCGGTGTACTCGCCGACGCGGGTTCGTGGGCAGCGATCGGATTCGCAGTCGCGTTCGGCCGGGTGGCGGTCGTGCCGGCGTGCAGACGAGGACTCCCCGCCGCCGACGGCAGCGGATTCGGAGCACTCGTAGCCGACTCGCAGGGGCCCGTGAGGATCGGGATGTGGAGTCTCGTCGCGTCGGCTGCCGCCGCCGTGTGCGTTCCAGGGCCCCTGTGGCTCGGCCCGGTCGCGGTGGTCGTGGCACTGACGCTGTCGTGGTGGTTCGTGAAGCACTGCGTCACCCGGTTCGGTGGTCTGGTCGGGGACGTGCTCGGTGCGACGACCGAAGGGTGCGTTGCCCTGCTCGCCATCGTTGCCGCGTGTGCCGTCTGACGTTCCGGGTGAAAGTGGGCGTGCCCGTCATCGACGGACACGCCCACTCCTCATGCCTGACTCATGCGCGCAAGGTCGTCATCCACCCGTGTGTGTCGGCGAAAGTTCCGCGCTGAATTCCGGTCAGCGTGTCGCGCAGCGCCATCGTGATCGGTCCGGGCTCTCCACCGGCGATGCTGAACTCACCGTCGCGGTCCTTGACGCTCCCGACGGGCGTGATCACCGCAGCCGTGCCACACGCGAACACCTCGGTGATCTCGCCGGAGGCCGCTTTCTCACGCCATTCGTCGGTGCTGATGCGCTGCTCCTCGACCGACAGACCCGAGTCTGTCGCGAGCGTGAGCAGTGACTCTCGGGTGATGCCCGGCAACAATGAACCCGACAACGCGGGGGTGACCAGGCGCGCGTCAGGACCCGACCCGTACACGAAGTACAGGTTCATGCCGCCCATCTCTTCGACGTACTTCCGCTCGATGGCGTCGAGCCACACGACCTGATCGCATCCCTGATCAGCGGCATGCGCCTGCGCGACCAGCGAGGCTGCGTAGTTGCCCGCGAACTTGGCAGCACCCGTACCACCCGGTGCGGCGCGGACGTATTCGCGCGAAAGCCACACGCTCACCGGCTTGACCCCGCGCGGGAAGTACGCGCCGGCGGGAGACGCGATGAGCAGGTACTTGTACTCCGCCGCGGGACGAACCCCGAGAGCCGGCTCGGTCGCGAACATGTACGGCCGAAGATAGAGCGATGATTCACCGCCGGCCTCGGGGACCCATTCGTGATCGATATCGAGCAGTTCGGTGATCGACCGCGCGAACAGTTCCTCCGGCAGGTGAGGCATCGCGATGCGGTCGGCCGACCGGTTGAACCTCGCCGCATTGGCATCGAGGCGGAACGACGCGATGCTGCCGTCACTCTGCCTGTACGCTTTGAGCCCTTCGAAGATCGACTGGCCGTAGTGCAGCACCATCGCGGCGGGATCCAGCAGGATGGGCGCGTACGGCTCGACCTTCGCGTCGTGCCAGCCGGTGCCCTCTGTGTACGTGATCGACACCATGTGGTCGGTGAAGTACCGGCCGAATCCGGGATCGGCCAGGATTTCCTGGCGCCGCTCCGCGGAAGTCGGTGAGGGATGCGGGACGCGAGCGAATTCGAGGACACCTGTCATGAATGACAATGGTAACCAATCGTCTCCGACGCCTACTTGGTGTGGTCCTCGACGAACGGCGGAGCGACCACCTCGGCACGAAGCGAGCGGCCACGCACGTCGACGCTCACCTCGTCGCCGGCTGCCAGCCCGGCGTCCGTGTCCAGCAGGGCGAGTGCGATTCCGATCCTGAGCGTCGGTGAGAAGGTACCCGAGGTAGTCTCCCCCACTGCCGCACCGCCCTTCAGGACCGTCTGTCCCTGCCGCAGGACTCCGCGATCCAGCGCCTTGATACCCCACAGGCGACGCTTCGGACCCGCTTCCTTCTCTTCGAGCAGGGCGTCCCTACCCCAGAATTCCGGCTTCTTCCAACCGACGGCCCAGCCGGTGCGGGCCTGCAGCGGCGAGATCGCGAGCGACAGTTCGTGCCCGTGCAAGGGGTACCCCATCTCCGTGCGCAGGGTGTCGCGGGCGCCGAGACCGGCGACCTGCCCCCCAGCGGCACGCACCGCGGTCTCCAGCGCACGGAACAACGCCTCGGCGCCGCCCCAGGTCGGCAGGACCTCGAATCCGCGTTCGCCGGTGTACCCGCTCCGGCACACGCGCACGGGTGTGCCGTTCCAGTCCGCGTCCACGAACCCCATGTACGAGATGTCCGTCGGCAAGCCCAACTCCGTCAGGATGTCGGCGGACTTCGGGCCCTGCACCGCCAGGACTGCGTAGTCGCGATGCTGATCGGTGACGGTGATGCCGTCGGGTGCCTTCGCGACGAGTTCCGCGACCACCGCTGCGGTATTCGCGGCGTTCGGCACGAGGAACAGGTCCTCGTCCGAGACGTAGTAGACGATGAGGTCGTCGATTACACCGCCGGATTCGCTACAGCACAGCGTGTACTGCGCCTTGCCGGGCCCGATCTTCGTCAGGTCGTTGGTGAGGGCCGAGTTCACGAACTCTGCCGCACCCGGCCCCACGACCGAAGCCTTACCCAGGTGGCTCACGTCGAACAGACCCACGCTCTCGCGGACCGCGGCGTGCTCGGCGACCGTGCCCGCATAGGACACGGGCATCTCCCAGCCACCGAACGGCGCGAATGTAGCGCCGAGTTCGACGTGAACGGCATGGATCGGTCCCCGCTGCAATTCCTGGTCACTCATGTGACATGAGGTTAGTCGACCCGCTTCGCGACGAGGCCCAGTCCGGCCACGCCCACGACATCTCCGCGCGATCACTAACATCGGTCGGGACCACCGTGTCAGTCACCTTCACCTGCCTAGGAGTTGCCCAGTGAGCGCACCGACCCCGGAGTTGCCCGACCTCGTTCTCGCCGGCTCGGTATCCAAGCGAGCCGACGTACTCGTCGTCGGACTCACATCGTCCGACGGAAACCCCGAGGTCCTGCTCGCTGACGGCGTGATCGACGAAGACGTGCTCGCGAGCATTCTCGATGCGGTGCAGGCCGTCGGAGCCACCGGTCGTGCCGAGGAGATCACCCGAGTGCCCGCGCCCGCCGAGCTCCCCGTCGCGAGTGTCGTGGCCGTCGGACTCGGCGCCGCCGACAGCATCGACGCCGAGCAGGTACGTCGCGCGGCCGGCGCTGCCTCCCGCGCGTTGGCCGGTGTGACCACCGTGGCGACCACCCTGTCGGCCGTCGACCTCGGTGCTGCCGCGGAGGGCTTCGCACTCGGCGCGTACACCTACACCGAGTTCCGCTCGGAGAAGTCAGCGCCGGGCGCCGACAAGAAGCCGCCGTCCCGGATCGAGCTGCTCGTCTCCTCGCCCCGTGACCGCACCGCCAAGGCCGCGTTGGTCCGATCGACCGCGATCGCGGAAGCGGTCGCGACTGCCCGCGAGTTCGTCAACACTCCGCCCAGCCACCTGTACCCGGCGTCGTTCGCAGAGCGCGCGAAGACTCTGGGCGAGGCAGCGGGACTGAAGGTCGAGGTACTCGACGAGAAGGCCCTCGAGAAGCAGGGCTTCGGCGGCATCGTGGGTGTCGGCAAGGGTTCGTCGCGCCCCCCGCGGCTCGTGCGCCTGTCGTACGCCTCGAAGAAGCGCAAGGCCCCGAAGGTCGCGCTCGTCGGCAAGGGTGTCACGTTCGACACAGGCGGCATCTCGATCAAGCCGGCCGCCGGCATGGAGGCGATGACCTCCGACATGGCAGGCGCCGCAGCCGTCGTCGCGACCGTCGTACTCGCCGCGAAGCTGGGGGTTGCCGCCGACGTCACGGCCACGGTGCCGATGGCCGAGAACATGCCCTCGTCGACGGCGCAGCGTCCCGGCGATGTCCTGACCCAGTACGGCGGCACCACCGTCGAGGTGATCAACACCGACGCCGAGGGCCGGCTGATTCTCGCCGATGCAATCGTGCGCGCGTGCGAGGACAAGCCCGACTACCTGATCGACACCGCGACGCTGACCGGTGCGCAGATGGTGGCGCTCGGTACTCGCACGCCCGGTGTGATGGGCACCGAGGAGTTCCGCGACCGGGTCGCGGCGCTGTCGCAGGAGGTCGGGGAGAACGGCTGGCCGATGCCGCTACCGCGGTACATGCGCGCGGATCTCGAGTCGCGCGTCGCTGATCTCGCGAACGTCAGCCCGAACCGGTGGGGCGGCATGCTCACCGCAGGTCTGTTCCTCGAGGAGTTCGTCGCCGAGGGCGTGCAGTGGGTCCACATCGACGTCGCCGGCCCGGCCTTCAACACGGGCGGCCCGTTCGGCTACGTGGGTAAGGGCGGCACCGGTGTACCGGTGCGCACGATGCTCGCCGTGATCGAGGACGTCGCAGAACACGGATGACGACAGTCGCCCATCGATGCCGCGAGTTCGGCACGGCCGTCCTCCTCGAGACTGGTGGGACGGCCGCGTGGGGCCGGACACACCGCGAAAGCGGTGTGAGCAGATCCGCCCCTCGTCGAACATGAGCCGGGGACGAGTGCAAGGATGGTTCCGGGCGTGCCTCCTCCGGTATCGGCCCAAGAGAACACCTGAACCAACCGCACGAGTCCCCGGCCTCGAGCACAATGGGAGCGCGACCACACAATGGTCGACACCCACGAGTCGGTACAACTCAACACACCCGAACACAACCGTCGAGGAGTCAACAGACATGGCCTTCTCCGTCCAGATGCCAGCGCTTGGTGAGAGCGTCACCGAGGGAACTGTCACGCGATGGCTCAAGCAGGAAGGGGACACGGTCGAAGTCGATGAGCCGCTGCTCGAAGTCTCCACGGACAAGGTCGACACCGAGATCCCGTCCCCCGCTGCCGGCGTGCTGATCAAGATCGTCGCTCAGGAAGACGACACCGTCGAGATCGGCGGCGAGCTCGCGCAGATCGGCGAGGCAGGCGAGTCCGCAGGTAGCGCACCCGCTCCGGCAGCTGAGACACCTGCCCCCGCTGCAGCACCCTCCGCAGAGACCGCACCGGCCCCCGCTGCTGCAGCACCCGCCCCGGCAAGCAACGGTGCGGGCACCCCCGTCACCATGCCCGCGCTCGGCGAGTCCGTCACCGAAGGCACAGTCACCCGATGGCTCAAGGCCGTCGGCGACGAAGTCGCAGTCGACGAACCCCTCCTCGAAGTCTCCACCGACAAGGTCGACACCGAGATCCCGTCCCCCGTCGCCGGAATCCTCACCGAGATCTCCGCACAGGAAGACGACACCGTCGAAGTCGGCGGCCAGCTCGCCGTCATCGGCTCCGAGGCGCCCGCAGCGCAGCCCGCGGCAGCACCCGAACCGACTCCGGCACCTGCCGCCGCTACCCCCGCTGCAGCACCGGCGGCGGAAGCCGCTCCTGCCCCCGCCGCTGCAGCACCCGCCCCGGCAAGCAACGGTGCGGGCACCCCCGTCACCATGCCCGCGCTCGGCGAGTCCGTCACCGAAGGCACAGTCACCCGATGGCTCAAGGCCGTCGGCGACGAAGTCGCAGTCGACGAACCCCTCCTCGAAGTCTCCACCGACAAGGTCGACACCGAGATCCCGTCCCCCGTCGCCGGAATCCTCACCGAGATCTCCGCACAGGAAGACGACACCGTCGAAGTCGGCGGCCAGCTCGCCGTCATCGGCTCCGAGACGCCCGCAGCGCAGCCCGCGGCAGCACCCGAACCGACTCCGGCACCGGCCGCACCGGCACCGGCTGCTCCGGCCGCACCGGCACCGGCACCGGCACCGGCACCGGCACCGGCACCGAAGGCTCCGTCGGCACCGTCCGGCGACGCAACGCCGTACGTCACTCCGCTCGTGCGCAAGCTCGCTTCTCAGCACGACGTCGACCTGTCGACGGTCAACGGCACCGGCGTCGGTGGGCGTATCCGTAAGCAGGACGTCCTCGCAGCTGCCGAGGCGAAGAAGGCTCCGGCAGCCGCTCCCTCCGCTGCCGCGGCACCTGCGGCGACGTCGTCCGGAGTTGCTCCGGGTGTGCGCCCCGAGCTCGCCGGCCTGCGTGGAACCACGCAGAAGGCCAACCGCATCCGCCAGATCACCGCGACGAAGACTCGTGAGTCGCTGCAGAACACTGCGCAGCTCACGCAGACCTTCGAGGTGGACGTCACCAAGATCGCACAATTGCGCACCCAGGCGAAGAAGTCGTTCGCCGAGCGTGAGGGCGTCAACCTGACGTACCTGCCGTTCTTCGCGAAGGCCGTTGTCGAGGCACTCAAGGTGCACCCGAACATCAACGCGTCGTACGACGAGGCCAAGAAGCAGATCACCTACCACGCGGCCGAGCACCTCGGAATCGCCGTGGACACCGAGCAGGGCCTGCTCTCCCCTGTGATCCACAACGCCGGCGACCTGTCGCTGGGGGGGCTCGCACGCGCGATCGCAGATATCGCCGAGCGCTCGCGCAATGGTGGTCTCAAGCCCGACGAGCTCTCCGGTGGCACCTTCACCATCACGAACATCGGTAGCCAGGGCGCCCTGTTCGACACCCCGATCCTGGTTCCGCCGCAGGCCGGCATGCTCGGGACGGGTGCGATCGTCAAGCGCCCGGTTGTCGTCCAGGACGAGACCGGCAACGAGTCGATCGGTGTGCGGTCGATGTGCTATCTGCCGCTCACCTACGATCACCGACTCGTCGACGGTGCCGACGCCGGACGATTCCTCAAGACGATCAAGCATCGTCTCGAGGAGGGCGCGTTCGAGGCCGATCTCGGTCTGTGAACCATGTAGCGCAGCTGTAGCTACCGAACCCGTGTGACCGGAGGCGGGGGTGTCGTCGACCCGACAACACCCCCGCCTCTGCTCTGCGTCGAGGCGTACTGTCGACACCTATGAGCGATGCCACGTCCTCCGCACGTCTCGATTCTGCGCCGGTCGTTGTGGCGCAGCTGGGCCTGATCGGTTATCTCGAGGCCTGGGAGCGTCAGCGTGAACTCGCCGCCGAGCGCGCCGACGGCATCGGTGCCGACACCCTGCTGCTTCTCGAGCATCCACCCGTGTACACGGCGGGCAGGCGAACCGAAGACTCGGACCGCCCGTCCGACGGCACCCCCGTCATCGACGTCGACCGCGGCGGGAAGATCACATGGCACGGTCCCGGTCAGCTCGTCGGCTACCCGATCGTCCGGCTCGCCGAGCCGATCGACGTCGTGGATTACGTCCGGCGGATCGAGCAGGCACTGATCACGGTATGCACCAGCATGGGTCTGGTGTGCGGGCGCGTCGAGGGCCGCTCCGGGGTGTGGCTGCCCGCGGAATTGCGTGACGGGCGGTGGCTGGCCGAACGGAAGATCGCAGCGATCGGCATCCGAGTGCAACGCGGTGTCGCGATGCACGGGTTCGCCCTCAACTGCGACTCCGCACTCGACGCCTTCGATTCGATCGTCCCGTGCGGCATCCGCGATGCCGGAGTCACGTCGCTCACCGGCGAACTGGGCCGCGACGTGACGGTGCACGAGGTCATTCCGACAGTGGCCGATGCGGTCATCGCCGCGCTCGACGGCCGACTTCCGGTCACCGAGTGCAACATCGAACGGGTCACCTTCGAGCAGTCCGTATCGGTTGCTGCACCGAACCCGACCGCGCCGGAGTTCACTACTCACCGGTTCTGACATGTCCACACCCGGAAGAAGTTTCACCGGATGCTCGGGCGTACCATCGATGGCGTGACTGTCGCCCCAGAAGGACGCAAGCTGCTGCGGATCGAGACCCGGAACGCGCAGACGCCAATCGAACGTAAGCCCAATTGGATCAAGACTCGCGCCAAGATGGGTCCGGAGTACACCGACCTGAAAGGCCTGGTGCGGCGCGAAGGCCTGCACACGGTCTGCGAAGAGGCCGGGTGCCCCAACATCTACGAATGCTGGGAAGACCGAGAGGCCACCTTCCTGATCGGTGGTGAGCAGTGCACCCGTCGCTGCGACTTCTGCCAGATCGACACGGGCAAGCCCACCGCACTCGACCGCGACGAGCCACGCCGCGTCGCCGAATCGGTGCAGTCGATGGGACTGCGCTATTCGACGATCACCGGTGTCGCCCGCGACGATCTCCCCGACGGCGGCGCCTGGTTGTACGCCGAGACCGTCCGTAAGATTCACGAACTCAACCCCGAAACCGGCGTCGAGAACCTGATCCCGGATTTCAACGGCAAGCCCGAGTTGCTCCAGGAAGTCTTCGAGTCGCGGCCGGAGGTACTCGCGCACAACGTCGAGACCGTCCCGCGAATCTTCAAGCGGATCCGTCCTGCGTTCCGTTACCAGCGGTCCCTCGACGTGATCACCGCTGCCCGCGAGTTCGGGCTCGTCACCAAGTCCAACCTGATTCTCGGTATGGGCGAGTCTCCGGAAGAGGTCACCGAAGCTCTGCACGACCTGCACGACGCAGGCTGCGACATCATCACGATCACGCAGTACCTGCGTCCGTCACCGCGGCATCATCCAGTCGAGCGGTGGGTCAAGCCCGAGGAGTTCGTCGCCCACTCCGAGATGGCCGAGAAGATCGGCTTCGCCGGTGTGATGGCAGGACCGCTCGTGCGTTCGTCGTATCGCGCCGGTCGCTTGTACGCGCAGGCGATGGCTCACCACGGCCGCGAACTGCCTGCCGGTCAGGCGCATCTCGCACAGGTGGGCTCCGCGAGCCAGGAAGCCAGCTCGGTTCTCGCCCGCTTCGGCAGCTAGAAATCGGATGGGTACCCGTGGTGGCAGGCAGTCCACCGCGGGGAAAGTATCCTGGTAGTCATGGCGAAGGGCAGCAAGACCGATAAGGAAGCGAAGGCGGCGGCGAAAGCCGCTCGCAAGCAGGCATCGAAGGAGCGCCGCACACAGCTGTGGCAGGCCTTCCAGATTCAACGCAAGGAAGACAAGGCGCTTCTGCCGTGGATGATCGGTGCGCTCGTCGCCTCGATCGTCGTGTTCTTCGTGATCGGTCTGATCTTCGACATCCACTGGTTCCTGCTGCCGATCGGCATCCTCGTCGGTGTCCTCGCAGCGTTCATCATCTTCGGCCGTCGCGTTCAGAAGTCCGTCTACAAGAAGGCCGACGGTCAGGCAGGCGCGGCAGCGTGGGCCCTCGACAACCTTCAGGGTGCGTGGCGTGTCTCGCAGGCCGTCGCGGGCACCACCCACCTCGACGCGCTGCATCGAGTGATCGGCCGGCCGGGTGTCATCCTCGTCGGTGAAGGCAACCCCGGTCGGATCAAGCCCCTGATGGCGCAGGAGAAGAAGCGCGTTGCGCGCCTCATCGGCGACACTCCGATCTACGAATTCACTGTCGGCAACGAGGAAGGCCAGATTCCGCTGGCACAGCTGCAGAAGCAGTTGAACAAGCTTCCGCGCAACATCGACAACAAGCGGATGGACGCGATCGAAGGCCGACTTTCGGCGCTGAGCACCAAGAAGAGCGGCCCTGCGATGCCGAAGGGCCCGATGCCGGCGGGCGCGAAGATGCGGAGTGTGCAGCGCACAATGCGCCGCCGCTGAACCAACGTCCCCCAACGGCTGAGGGCCGTCGTCCCGATCGGGACGACGGCCCTCAGCCGTTGGAGGAATCAGCCGTCGGAGGAAGACGTCAGCGCGAACGTACGAGTGCGGTACCGGTCGCGCGATCTTGCAACCCCCTGCCGTCGATGTCGGTGACCAGAGCCGGAGCGATGAAGACGAGCAGGAGCTGACGTGAAAGGGCACGGATCAGTCCGACGCGGGCGGGTGTGTCCACACGTAGCACCTGAATCCCGGCGATGAACTGCCCCGGTGTGAACGAGAACAACGTCACTGTGACGATGCCTACACCACACCAGATGAGAAGCGTGTACGCCGACAGCGATGGGCTCTCGAGGGGATTGTCACCTACCAACACCATCGCGATCGCCATCGAGGAGAACCAGTCGATGGCCAGCGCGAGGACCCGTTTCGCCGAGGAGACGATGGCACCCGGTCCGTGTTCGGGAAGTCCGAGCCACTCCCCGGGAAACTTCTGTTCCCCGTCCCGCCCCTGAGGAAGAGCCGCCGAGGGGCCCGATAGCCAACTACCCGTCATCCGCGCCATGGGTCCAGGATAGTCTGGTACGTGCGGACCAGGGCAGACCCGTGCACCCGTCGGTGACCTCTACCACGTTCTTCGGGCCTCACACCAGGACAACCTGATGTGTAACACCGGCGAAACATAGGTTTGACGACCGGGCAACACCGGGTCAATACGGTCTGATCCGACGCAGGCGCCCAGCACCAAATGGCGCGCACCGACTGAAGGAGCACAAGCGTGGCGTTCACCACGGCCGAAGAGGTCTTCAAGTTCATCGCGGACGAGAATGTCGAGTACGTCGACATCCGTTTCACGGACCTGCCCGGCATCGAACAGCACTTCTCCATCCCCGCGAAGGCATTCAACCAGGATGTCTTCGAAGACGGACTGGCATTCGACGGGTCATCCGTCCGCGGATTCCAGTCGATCCACGAGTCCGACATGCTGCTCCTGCCCGACGTGACGACAGCACGCCTGGACCCCTTCCGCGCAGCCAAGACCCTGAACGTCAGCTTCTTCGTCCACGACCCGTTCACCCGTGAGTCCTACAGCCGCGACCCCCGCAACGTCGCCCGCAAGGCCGAGGAGTACCTCGCCAGCACCGGTATCGCCGACACCGCGTTCTTCGGTGCCGAGGCCGAGTTCTACATCTTCGATTCGGTTCGCTACGACTCCGCCATGAACGGCGCGTTCTACGAAGTCGACTCCATCTCGGGTAGCTGGAACACCGGCGCCTCGCACAACGCCGACGGCTCCCCCAACCTCGGCTACAAGGTCCGGGCGAAGGGCGGCTACTTCCCCGTCGCACCGTACGACCACTACGTCGATCTCCGCGACGCGATCTCCACCAACCTGTCGAACGCGGGCTTCGAACTCGAGCGCGGCCATCACGAGGTCGGCACCGGCGGCCAGGCCGAGATCAACTACAAGTTCAACACGCTTCTCGCGGCAGCCGACGATCTGCAGCTCTTCAAGTACATCGTCAAGAACACCGCCTGGCAGCACGGCAAGACCGCCACCTTCATGCCGAAGCCGCTCTTCGGCGACAACGGCTCGGGTATGCACGTGCACCAGTCGCTGTGGAAGGACGGCAAGCCGCTGTTCCACGATGAGGCCGGCTATGCAGGGCTGTCGGATCTCGCTCGCTGGTACATCGGCGGCATCCTGCATCACGCGCCGTCTCTGCTCGCGTTCACCAACCCGACGATCAACTCGTACCACCGCCTCGTGCCAGGCTACGAGGCTCCGATCAACCTGGTGTACAGCCAGCGCAACCGTTCGGCTGCGGTCCGTATCCCGATCACGGGCAACAACCCGAAGGCCAAGCGCCTCGAGTTCCGGGCACCGGACTCCTCGGGCAACCCCTATCTGAACTTCGCGGCTCAGATGATGGCCGGCCTCGACGGAATCAAGAACAAGATCGAGCCTCTCGCTCCGGTCGACAAGGACCTCTACGAGCTTCCGCCGGAGGAGGCCAAGAACATCCCGCAGGCTCCCACGTCGCTCCCCGCGGTCATCGACCGTCTCGAGGCCGACCACGAGTACCTCACCGAGGGTGGCGTGTTCACCACCGACCTGATCGAGACCTGGATCTCGCTCAAGCGTGAGCAGGAGATCGCTCCGGTCAACCTGCGCCCGCACCCCTACGAATTCCAGCTGTACTTCGACTGCTGAGTTGTTCACAGTCGAACGCAGACCGGCTAGATCTGCACGCTGAAATGAGAGTCACCCACGCAACGTCGTGGGTGACTCTCATTTCATGTAGATGCAGGTCCTGCCCTTCTCTGATTCGCCGCATCACCGACACCGCAATGTGTCACGTCGCGACAGGGCGTCCGGTGCGGACGGGTTCGGCACCGGATGCGAGACGCACGATGATCCTCTTGGATGTAGGCGTATTGCATACCTCAGCAACGAAATCCCGGTGTATCAGCTCGTTACCCTCCGGGAAGTACAGCTCTGCGCACTCACGCGCAGTGGGATACGACACGGCCCGGTAACCGCGGAGCACCCGATCCGGCAGGCTTCGCCACCCGCTGAAGATGTCACGATCTGGCCATCGTGCAGAGATCCAATTCGGTCAGGTAGTCCGGGCTCACGAAGATGACGAATCGACCGTGCTCGATACCCCGATACCGGTCGTTCAGGCTGTAGACGGTGGTGCTGTGCTGGTCGTGCGCACCCATGGTCTGAACGATCAGTCGCCCACCTTCACTTCACCCCGTTCGACCGCGATCATACTGTCGACGCTGTCGAGGCCATGCTCTCGTGGCGGTTCGAATCGGAACTCGGCTGCAAGTGGATCGAGGAACTCATCCGGCATCTGCTCCCAGATGCCCCTGGTGTCGGCATGTTGAGGGCGCTAGGGGGCCTCGCCCGCGCACAGGCAACTAGATCGACCGATCTCGCTGCCCCGCAACGCATTACTCGGCTCGGTGGGCAGACTGAGCCTGTGCACTGCGCTGGCATATTCCGCGCTCTATCTCCGGCCGATTCCGCAGGGCTATTGGATCCCGCCGACCGTCGCCCTCGTGATGAAGCCCGACCTGGGGTCCGTATTCGCCCGCGCAATGCTCCGAAGTATCGGCACGGTCGGTGCAGTCGTGGCGGTGGTGATCAGTGCGGCAGCACGAGTGGCCGACGCGAGCACGAGCGCATCTGCATCGAGGACTCCCCCGGCATACGGTCCGGGGGCCGACGAACTCGCGAACCTCCGCCCGATGCTGTCACATTCAGGCGTGACAGCCCATGAACATCCTCGACTATCCGGAGAACTCCACGCTGTGTGCGATGCGACAGCGACGACATCCTGCGGATCGGCACTGACAGGCTCTTCGCGAAACCGGCGGACCCACGACCGTTGATGTGTTCGGCCCGGCGCTCGGGCACGTCGAAAGTGGGGCACCACAATGCCGATTTCAGCGCCGGACTCGCCGTGGATCGGCATACTGTGACTTACGGCCGACGGCCCGTGGCCCATGTTTGTACATCTCGGCGGCATCGGGATCTTCTGCCCCTCCGCGGCAGCGGTCGCCGCCATCTCTCCCGGAGAGGTCGATGGCGGAACCACAAGCCGTACCGGCGGACTCACCTGTTCCCGCCCGCGAGCTCACCGTGATCTGTGTGCTGGCGATCATCGCCGGCGCGGTCATCGGATTCATCGGAGGCGCATTTCGCTGGTGTCTGACAGTCGCCGATGAGTGGCGCGTCCACATGCTCCACTGGGCACACGGTCTACCCGGTCCGAGTTGGCTGATTCCGGTAGGGATCACTGCGCTGTGCGCCGCGTTGGCTGCGCTGATCGTGCGACCCATCCCACTCGCCGCCGGGAGCGGGGTGCAACATGTGGAGGCCGTCGCCCGAGGCCAGGCCGAGCCCCCGCCTCTTCTCGTTCTGCCCGCCAAATTCTTCGGTGGCCTTCTCGCAATAGGATCGGGCCTCGTACTCGGCAGGGAAGGCCCGATAGTACATATGGGGGCGGTGGTCGGCGCTGAATCGGCGCGCAGAGCCCACATGAGCGACGAGCATGTGCGCCTACTGCAAACGTCGGTGGCCGGCGCCGGCCTGGCGGTGGCGTTCAATGCACCGATCGGAGGCGCGCTGTTCGCCTTCGAGGAGGTAACCCGCGGATTCCGGTTCCGCATAGTGGTACCGGTCCTACTGTCCGTGGCAGTCGGCGTCGCCTGCTCCCGACTGATCTTGGGCGATCGACCGGATTTCGACGTCGGCCCCCTCGATCCTCCGTCGATCACACTCCTCCCGGTGTTCGTGGTGTTCGGACTGCTGACAGGACTTTCCGGCGCCCTGTACAACCTGCTTGTGATGCGGTTGCTGGCTACCTCCGACACCCTACGTTCGGTGTCGCCGAGTGTGAGGGCAGCCGTGATCGGCGGAACGATCGGTCTCGTGTCTGTGGTCTCGCCACTCGCCGCGGGTGGCGGCGACACCGTGTCCCAGCACCTGGTCAGTGGCGGGACCATCGCACTACCCATGATGGCCTGGCTGGTCGTGGTCCGATTCGTCGCGGGTCCGCTGTCCTACGCCGCGGGCACTCCCGGCGGCTTGTTCGCTCCGCTGCTCGCGCTCGGGGCCCTCTGGGGCGTGCTGTACGCACGGCTCGCTGAGATCCTGATCCCCGGTATCGATTCCACGCTGGCCGTACCGATGGCGATCGTGGGCATGGCGGCCCTCTTCAGCGCATCCGTGCGGGCTCCGCTCACCGGAATCGCGCTGGTCGTGGAGATGACGGGGACGACAAGCGTCACGGTACCCATGCTCCTCGCATCGGCAGGAGCAGTGATCGTCGCTCACCTTGTCGGGGTCGCACCGATCTACGACAGCCTCCGCGAGCGGATGCTCGCCTCCCACAAGTGACCTGCATCTTAACGTGCCCTTCAACGGTGCCTGCTCTTTCCCGCGACGACGCCGCGACCACACCACCGGAATAGTCACCCCTTGGGCAACACCAACTGCCCGTCGCGGATCCGGAAACCGCGTCGGGTGTATTCGAGCGACGGCAACGTCTTTTTCCGGGATTTGTAGCGGGGACGACCATGGCCTTGACGGTGACGAGGCCTCCAACGCCTGCGCGTAGGTGCGGAGCATCTGCTGCTGCGCGACCTGAGGGCCCTCCCGCAACCAGGGCGAGCGGGCTCGGGTCTCGTTCGACAGCGCGCCCAGTCTCTTGAAGTTCGGTTTCCGGCCGGTGTTGGGTTGGTGGACGGCTTCGTTCCACAGGAATCGGCAGCGATGCCATTCCTGGATCAGGGCGCGTTCGGCGAGCGCGCCCGGCCTCAGCCGGTAGTGGTAGCGCACGACCTCGGTCCCCATGCCCGGCACCGTAACCGGACCCACTCACAAGGTTCACTCGGCCCGATTCGGTTGCCCTACGCAGCCCCACCCCTTGGAAGGAGGACGGCGCATCCCTCCTCGTGAACGAATGTCCGCGCTGAACACCAGATGACGCAATGAGCTACACCTCTCGATAAATCGAACACATGAACTAATTGGTCTTGATTCTCGCATGTGTGTTCTATACAATTCGATCATGGGTGGGGAACTCTGGAAACTCGACAACAAGCAACTGAGGGCCGAGACACTCGCCGTCTCCGCCGAAATCCACACCGCGCAGGTGCACCGCGTGGATCTGATGATCGCGATGTACGAACGCGACACCGTCAAAGACCACGGCTACCGCAGCCCCGCCCACTGGCTCGCCGCAGCAACCAACCTCGAACTCGGTGAATGCCACCGCATCGAATCACTGGCTCGTCTACTACGACTCGAACCGGAAGTGCGTGAGGCATACAGCTCGGGGCTGCTCGACGCAGACAAAGCCCGCCAGATCGCGTACTTCTGCCAGCACTATCCACGGAATATGAGCCCGTGCGACTTCGAGAAAGCCCGCACCATCCTCATCGACCACGCCAGCGAGAAAGTCGCCACCAAAGCGACCGTGCGAGCGCTGATCCGCCGCCTCGAACACCTCTACGGCACCGGCGACGGACCACCACCCCGTGAAGATTCCACACGCAACGAACTGTTCGTCTCCACCACCCTGCACGGGCGTGTGGTGATCACAGGCGACTTCGATGCCGTCACCGGCGCCCGCCTCCGGCACCTGCTTTCACCACTGTCGGCACCGAGGCCCGAAACGAACGGCATCACCGACGACCGGCCGGCATCCAAACGCACCGCGGATGCGTTCGAGCAACTCTTGCAGTGCGTCGAAGCCGCCGGACTCGTCCCCGTCGAAGGTGGTGTGAAACCGCACGTGACGGTCACGGCGTCGATCACGGATCTGACCAAGAACACCGCCGTCAAAGAACTCTTCGCGAACTCCCCGGAACAGGGATACGCGACCGAACCGGGCTCTTCCCAGATGAGGGTGTAGGTCGGTCGGGCGCGTCGGTCCGCAGATAGACGTCGAGGTCTCCCGACGATGGAGGTTCCTACGCCATCCATCCGAAAGACCTCGACGTGACCGACACAACCCCGCCGGCCGGCTTCGGCCGCCCTGACCTCACCGCCTTCGCGGCTCATCCCAATCGACCCTGATCGGGTCTGCTGACCCCCTCGACGAGAACGCAGCGACATCACAGCCACCCAACCCCGACCGTCCGGGAAGCTGGGGCACGTCACACGGCCTGTGCTGCGGGCGTGTCGAGTGGGTCGTCCAGGGGCGACGCAGGAGCGTCGACGCGACGTGCTGAGAGGTGGTTCCAACCGAGCGCTAGGACACTGGCTACAGGCATGGCGATAGGTCAGGAACGGCGTCGCTCCCTGCGCAGGAGGGAGCGCAGAGTCTCGGCGTTCGCGTAGCCGACCCGTAGCGCGATCTCGGCGGAGGTGAGGTCCGTGGTTGCTGAGAGGTGCCGAGCTCGTTCGATGCGAAGCCGTTGGACGAAGCCGAGCGGAGTGAGGTTGAGCGCCGCACGGACTCGTCGTTCGAGGGTGCGCCGGCTGGTGCCGAGCGACTGCGCGACGAAGGCGACGTTGAACGGTTCGTCCAGGCGGGCGCGCACGAAGCGTTCGAACTCGACGACGATCGGGTCCTCGTGCCGGAGATGTTCGTAGGCGACGAAGGCCGCCTGCGACGGACGCTCGTCGATGATGAGGAGCTTGGCGACATGTTGGGCCAGGTCGGGGCTGATCGATCGCACGAGTGAGAGCGCGAGGTCGATGTGGGCGAACGCGGCGCCGGCGGTGACGAGGTTCCCGTCGACCACGACCATGGTGTCGAGATCGAGGGCGACGGTCGGATAGCGCTTCAGGAACTCCGGCCCCAGGAACCAGCTGGTCGTCGCCCGCCGATGATGCATCCGTCCGGTCTCGGCGACGGCGAACACGCCGGTGCACGCCGCGGCGATCCGGGTGGTCGCCTCGTCGAGGCGCCCGAGCGAGGCGATGACCGAACGAGCATCTCGGCTCTGGAGGGCGTCGTTGGTAGCGGCGGCCGTGAGGGTTCCAAGCGCAGGGACGACGACCACGTCGAACTCTCCGGACTCCGACAGCGGGTGGTCAACCGACAGGGTCATCGATGCCGTCGTGGTCACTCGCCGTTTCGGTCCGAGGATGGCGAGTTCGATCGGGTCGATCCGCGGGTCGATATCGCTGCGGGCTCCGTCGGCCACCCGCACGATGTCGATGATCGACGCGATAGCCGAACCGAAGCAGCCGTCGATCGCGATCAGTCCGATACGCATGACGTAAACAATAGCAATACTGCCGTATACGCCACTCCCCACCGGCCCTCGCTCGTCATACGCTGAACTCGTCCCACGAAGAACCCCGATTTCAAGGAGAGTCCCTCATGTCCACACCCGCATCACTTCCGTATGCCTTCGTCGCCAAGATCGTCGCGGCCGATGGACAGCACGACGCGCTCGCCGATCTGCTCGCCGGCGCTGTCGCGCTCGCCAACGAAGAAGTAGGAACGATTGTCTGGTTCGCGGTCAGGACCCACGCCGACACCTTCTGGATCTTCGATGCATTCCCCGACGAGGCCGCTCGCGACGCCCACGCCAACGGCGCCATCGTCGCAGCCCTGATGGCCAACCAGCACCTCCTCGGCGCAGCACCCGAGATCCTGGCGGCCGACGTCCTCGCGTCCAAGCTCCCGTAGTCCGCCAACGCACGAGACGATCGCGCCCCGCCGAGCCGTCGCCAGGTCGCGACGCAACGCCACGCTGCGTTGCCGAGCGGTGCGAGGCCTATCGGCACACGGACAGGATGCCGGCCGCGAGCGCTCAGCCGGCGAGGGGTCCGTCGCAGAGGAGAGCGACGTCGGTGTCGGGCAGAGCCGTGAGGCCAGCGCATCGCGCGACCACCAGAACCGAACCGCCCCTGCCCTGCGTTTCCGCAGGTCAGGGGCTGTTCGCCGGAGCCGCCTGTCGGAATCGAACCGACGACCTAATCACGTCGGCTTTGCGTCTATCGCCTGATGCGCCCACTGGGCGAACGAGCCGCTGACCTGCGCAAACGCCGAGCGTGGGGGACGCCGCCATCCGGTGGTGACCGACGACGACCGACCAGTACCGACCGTTTCACCGGAGCTTGCGGCGGCGTCGAAGCCGAGCAAGCTCCATTCCTTTAGCTCACCGCGCCCTCCTCCTCGCCGGTCCCGTCTTCGTCGAAGACGTTTCAGGGGTCTTCTCAGATGCCGGTGTAGGTCGGCCGGGCGCGTCGGTCCGCAGATAGACGTCGAGGTCTCCCGACGACGGAGGTTCCTACGCCATCCATCCGAAAGACCTCGACGTGACCGACACAACCCCGCCGGCCGGCTTCGGCCGCCCTGACCTGACCGCCTTCGCTCGACTCGACGGCCTCGGTCTGAGCGTGACCGGGCAACGACTTGAACCGGATCGTGCGGTCCTAGCGTGCCGCGTGGTGGAACCAGATCAGTGGTGCCGACGGTGCGGCAGCGAAGGCGCTGCTCGTGACACCGTGATCCGGCGGTTGGCCCACGAGCCGCTGGGCTGGCGACCGACCGTGCTGGAAGTTGTAGTGCGCCGCTACCGCTGTGCCGACTGCGGACACGTGTGGCGCCAAGACACCAGCGCCGCTGCGGAGCCACGCGCGAAGCTCTCGCGCACCGGGTTGCGGTGGGCGCTGGAAGGGATCGTGGTCGCACACCTCACCGTCGCCCGTGTCGCCGAGGGACTCGGGGTCGCGTGGGACACCGCCAACAACGCGGTCCTGGCCGAAGGCAATCGGCTGCTGATCAACGACCCCACGCGGTTCGAGGGCGTGAAGGTCATTGGCGTCGATGAGCACGTCTGGCGCCACACCAGGCGTGGCGACAAGTACGTCACCGTGATCATCGACCTCACCCCGGTCCGCGATGGCGCCGGCCCAGCAAGGCTGCTGGACATGGTCGAGGGCCGGTCGAAGGCGGCGTTCAAGACCTGGCTCGCCGACCGCGACGACGCCTTCCGTGACGCGGTCGAGGTGGTCGCGATGGACGGCTTCACCGGGTTCAAGACCGCCGCTGCGGAGGAGATCCCGGACGCGGTCACGGTGATGGATCCCTTCCACGTCGTGCGCCTGGCCGGTGACGCCCTCGACAGGTGTCGGCGCCGGGTCCAACTCGCGATCCACGGGCACCGTGGGTTCAGGGACGACCCGCTCTACAAGTCGCGGCGCACGCTGCACACCGGCGCGGACCTGCTCACCGACAAGCAGAGCGACAGGCTACGCGCGCTGTTCGTTGATGACGCTCACGTCGAGGTCGAGGCGACCTGGGGTGTCTACCAGCGCATGATCGCCGCCTATCGCCACGAGGACCGGCAACGTGGCCGCGAGCTCATGAAGAAGCTGATCACCGACCTCAGCGCCGGCGTCCCCAAGGTGCTCACCGAGCTCACCACCCTGAGCCGGACCCTGAAGAAGCGAGCCGCTGACGTGCTCGCCTACTTCGAACGACCCGGCACCAGCAACGGGCCGACCGAGGCGCTCAACGGACGGCTCGAACACCTGCGCGGCTCCGCACTCGGGTTCCGCAACCTGACCAACTACATCGCCCGAAGCCTGCTCGAGACCGGCGGCTTCAGACCCCAACTCCTACACCCCCGATTGGGATGAGCCCTCAACGGACGGCTCGAACACCTGCGCGGCTCCGCACTCGGGTTCCGCAACCTGACCAACTACATCGCCCGAAGCCTGCTCGAGACCGGCGGCTTCAGACCCCAACTCCTACACCCCCGATTGGGATGAGCCCCGAACCGTGGGCCGGACCGTTGTCGATCGACACCGCCCGGATGCTCGCCTGCGACTGCCAGGTCACTCGGATCCTGCTCGACGAACACGGCGTGCCGTTGGCGCACGGCCGGACGCACCGTTCCGCGACGAGGGCGCAACGCCGAGCGTTGACTGTGAGAGACGGCGGACGTGCTTTCCCGGGGTGCACCACCCCACCGGCGTGGGCGGATGCCCACCACATTGACCACTGGGTCGACGGCGGCGACACCGACCTCGACAATCTGGTGCTGCCCTGCGGACATCATCACCGGTTGATGCATCACACCGAGTGGGAAGTCGAGATGACCGAAGAGCTTCGGCCGCAGTTCATTCCACCCGGGAGTGTGGATCTGTTCCGGAAGCCGATAACCGGGAACAGGCCGGATCTGGTCGTCTGACCCACACGCAAAAGAACCAAGAGAACACAGCCACCGTCACCAGGGCACTCGTGTGCCCTGACGACGGTGGCCGCGTTGCCTCCTTGCCCTGCCACACCGGCTCGGGCTCCCTGACCTCTCCCTGTGCCGCGGCCAGCTCAGCAGCATCCGCCGCGAGCCCACACGACCGGCGGGCGAAACAGCCCACGGGGATACGCGCACGATACCGTCGGCTGTATTTGCATGAGCAATTCAATGCGGCAATCATGGCACTGCAGTGATTCGCGCCAAGGACTTTCGGTTCAGCTGATCAGTATGGTCAACTAGTGATGCGAATCATAAGGGAAAGGACATCACCGTGTTCAGTCTCGACCGGCTCGACACCGCTCTCCTCGCAGAGCTCACGCACAACCCGAGGGCGGGCATCGTCGATCTCTCGGCCAAGCTCGGCGTCGCGCGCAACACTGTCCAATCGCGAATCAAGAGACTCGAGGAGTCGGGCGCGGTCACCGGATACCGACCGGTCGTCGACCTCCCCAAGCTGGGCCTCCCCCTCCAAGCATTCATCGGCGCCGAACTCGTCCAGGCGCGGATGGGCCACGCGATCGCCGAACTCGAGCGATTCCCCGAGATCCTCGAAGTGCACGCGACGACAGGGAGGGAAGATCTCCTGATCAGAATGGCCGCCCAGTCACAGGAAGACCTGCTGCAGGTCCTCGAACGCATCCACGGTATCGAAGGGGTCGCGCACACCACCACAACGCTGGCGCTCACCACCCCCGTGGCGTATCGCACGCAGCCACTTCTCGAACATCTCACCCGAGATGCGGGACACGGACGCTCGACTCCGTCCACCCGGCCCTGACGGCCCATCCGCACGAGACAGCCATCCGCACGACGCACTGCACACGGACATGGACATGGACATGGACATGGACATGGACACGGAGGGAGTCGCCCACGGCGGCTCCCTCCATCATTTCTGTGACACAGGATCGAGGCGCTGCTCCGCAATCCGGTTCACGGCAGCGCCGGGTGTGATGTCCAGTGCCCGCGACAGATCGAAGACTCCGTGAGTGGGGTCGGTGGAACTCGCTCGGGCAGCGGTGGACGTGGCCACGTGCGGCCTCCCTTCGGGGGGATGTGAATCAGATTGTAGGAGAGAACAACTCAGAAATCGGTATCGACGCCGAGCTCGACGAGCCGCGTGCGGTACTGCTCGATGGAGCGCAGTTTGATGTCCTCGTAGCCGCGAACCATCTCGGGCAGCTCCGCGATCTGTACGGCTCGGTCGTACGACTCGGTGCTCAGATCGGCCACGATCCGCGCGATCGTGGCGGTGTAGTGCGCGAGCAACACACGTTCCGTCCGCCGGACGTGGGCGTAGCCGAACGGGTCGAACCGGGTACCGCGCAAGCGCTTCGCTTTGGCCAGCATCCGCAGGGTCGCATGCGACTTCGGTCCGAACCCCACCTTCTTGCTGCGGCCGAGGGCCCGCAGGACAGGCGGATGCAGGCGGTAGGTGAGCTGGTAGCCACCGGGCACCTGGGCCTGTACGTCGTCGACGAACGCGGGGTCGACGAGTAGACGTGCGACCTCGTATTCGTCCTTGTAGGCCGTGAACTTGAACAGGCCTCGGGCCACGGCCTCACTGAGGTCGGTGCGGTCCGTGAGGCGACGTTCGGCCGCCCACACGGACTGCACCCGATCGATGTACCGGGCGGCGAGAGCCTCGTCCTGGAAATCGATCAGTGCGGCAGCACGGATCGTCAGCAGTCGCTGCACTTCACCGTAGAAAGTGGTGCCGTCGAACAACCGGTCCGGTGCGATCGTCACGGCACGGTCTCGGCGTGCCGGTTCGGTGGCCTCGCGGAACGCATCGGGGTCGGCGATCGCCGCGCGCCCCCACCGGAATGCTGCGGTGTTGGTCGCCACCGCGACACCGTTGATCTCGATCGCTTCCTCGATGGCGTCTGCCGGGATCTGCAGTCCTCCGAGCTGGTGCGCGGCGCCCACGATGAGGAAGTTCGCGGCGGCGGCCTCACCGAACAGCGCATGCGACGCCGCGAGCGCGTCGAACGAGGCCAGTTCGCGGGTCGTCGCGTCGAGCCGGGCGAGCAGACCGTCCTCGTCGGGGTGACGGATCGACCGGTCGTACACCATGTCTCCGGTGGGCGTGCGGCTCGTCGATGCGACCGCGACGGTCGCGGCGGTGCTCGCGTAGGCGAGATTCTTCGGATCGGTGGCGGTGAGCAGATCCAGCGCTAGGAGACAGGATGCCCCGCCAGTGCCGACGCGATTGCCCGGCTCGAGGTCGCCCACCGCGAAACGCAGATGGGAGACCACCGGGCCTGCCTTCTGGCTCATCCCGATCTGGTCGAGCGATTCGACCTCGAATCCGGCACGCAGCGCCGCAGTGGCGAGCACCTGGTTGACGGTGACGATGCCGGTACCCCCGATTCCGGCGAGGAAGACGTTGCTGGTCGCGGCCGGGACGTCACCGGCGATGTCCGGTACGGCGGGCGGTGCCGGGATGGTACGTCGCTCGAGCGTGCGTTCCGGTGCCGCCTCGACCGTGACGAACGACGGGCAGTCCCCGTCGAGGCACGAGTAGTCGGTGTTGCACGACGATTGGTCGATCCGGGTCTTGGATCCGAATTCGGTGTCGACAGGCTGGACCGACAGGCAGTTGCTCTTGACGCCGCAGTCTCCGCAACCCTCACAGACCGCCTCGTTGACGACCACTCGGGTGGTGCGGGCGGGCAGGGTGCCACGCTTCCGCTGCCTACGTGCATCGGCCGCACAGTGCTGGTCGTAGATGAGCACGGTGACGCCCGGGACTTCGCGTAGCAGTTTCTGTGCTTCGTCGAGCCGGTCGCGGTGCCAGACCACAGTGCCGCGAGCGAGGGTGCGCTTGCGGTGTCGCTTGGGTTCGTCAGAACAGATGATGATCTTGCGAACGCCCTCGGTGGTGAGTTTGTGAGTCAGGGCGGGGATCTTCAGGGCGCCTTCTGCATCCTGCGCGCCGGTCATCGCAACAACGTCGTTGTAGAGCAGCTTGTAAGTGATGTTCACGCCGGCCGCGACACATGCCTGGACGGCGAGCTGGCCCGAGTGGAAGAAGGTTCCGTCGCCGACGTTCTGGAACATGTGCTCGATGTCGGTGAAGGGTGCCTGCCCTATCCATTGGGCGCCCTCCCCACCCATCTGGGTCAGACCCGTGACGGCGCTGTCGGTGCGTCCGGACAGGGTGACGAGGGTGTGGCAGCCGATTCCGCCGCCTCCGATCGACCCCTCGGGCAGGGCAGTGGAGCGGTTGTGGGGGCAGCCGCTGCAGAAGTACGGGGTGCGCGAGGTCGAGAGGACTTCGAGTGGCAGTTGCGGGAGGGGCCCCGGCCCGAGTTCAAGGTACTTGCGCAACACCCGACGCAGCGGTCCGCGGATCCGGCCGGCGGTCAGTTCACCGTCGAAAGGCACGAGCGGACGCCCTTCCGCATCCTTCTTGCCGAGGATGCGCGGCGCGGAATCCGTCCCGTAGAGGATCTCTCGGATCTGGGTTTCGACGAATGCCGTCTTGTCCTCGACGACGATCAGCTCGTCGAGTCCGCGCGCGAAATCATGGACGAGGTCCGGGCCGATGGGATAGGGCATTCCGATACGCAGCAACCGAATTCCCGCGCGGTGCAGGTCCGCATCGGCGACACCGAGGTCGAGCAGGGCCTGCCGCAGCGCGTCGAAGGTGGTTCCGGTGGCCGCCAAGCCGATCCGAGCGTGCGGTGGGTCGATCTCGATGACGTCGAGTGCGTTGGCCTTGCCGTAGGCCAGGACGGTCTTCCATCGCGGCCCGTACAGGTCCGCCTCGGCGATCACGCTTTCGCCGGGCGCCGCCATCGGCCGCTGACGGTACATGAACGGCCGCCCTTCCCATTCGACTTCGGGGACGGTGATGGACAGATCCGTCACCGATCCGTCGATCGACCAGGCCCCGTCGGCGACGTCGGCGACGATCTTGAGCGCGACCACACATCCGGACGCGCGAGACAAGGCGACACCGTGGAGTCCCATCGTGACGATCTCAGCGGCGTTGCGCGGGTACAGCACGGGGATTCCCAGTGCCGCGAGAGACCGTTCACTCACGGCGGGCACGGTGGAGGATTTCGACGCCGGGTCGTCTCCGACCATCAGCAGCATTCCGCCGTGCGGGTCGACGCCGTACATGTTGGCGTGACGCAGCGCGTCGGTGGCGCGGTCGAGTCCGGGCCCCTTCCCGTACCAGACGCCGACCACTCCGTCGTGGGTGCGCGTACCGGCTCCGAGCTGCCCCTGACTTCCCCACACCGAGGTCGCTGCGAGTTCCTCGTTCAATCCGGGGGTGAAGGTGATGTCATGTTCGGCGAGCACGTTCGGCATGCCGTGCAGCATCTTGTCGAGACCGCCGAGTGGGCTGCCTTGGTACCCGGAGACAAATGTGGCGACGCGGCGCCCGTCGCGGATGTCGCGCACGTGCTGTTCCACAAGTTGCCGCGCAATCGCCTGCACGCCGGTGAGCAGCACCGTGCCGGAGCCGGACCGGTATCGGTCGTCGAGATCGTAGGGATGTCGTTCACTTCCGCGGATCACGGTCTCCGTCATCGCGCACCACCATTCCTTCGTGCGGCACCCGCGCTCATCGTGCCGATTCGATCAGCTCATTTGGTGCAGCAATAGTGGGTTTAACTACCAGAACAAGTCAATAGAATCCACAACAACGAATCAGAATGACATCATGTGACCCACGGCACATCCACCAGGTGCGCATCGTGATCAGTTACCACGCCCAGCGCTCGCCGACGGCGAACCCACTGCACTCACGAAAGCCACTTGCACACGCGCGTACAGTTGATGAGGTACGACACATTTTGCCGAAAGCCCCGGCAGAATTGTCCAGGGTGCGTTATGTCCCTTACTTCTTGCCGCCGAGGTGTCTTCGCTCGTGTGGGGGCGGGAAATCAGCGCATCCGGTCGACAGAAGCGCGCGTCGTCGCTCTGCCGGCCCAGATCACCGGGCGCACCGGGTACCGGCACGCCTGGGCAGAGCACTGAATACCGACCTGTCTCCGAAAGGAGGCCGTCATGCGTACGACTCTTTCGGCCGCGGCATGTGCAGCCGCCGGCGCCCTGCTTCTGAGCCCTCTGGCGGCGGGAATTGCAACAGCACAGAATGCACCGAACACCGTGGGAATGACCCAGGAACAGGCCACCACGACGTTGACCGACTCGAATGTGCCCTGGCGCATCATCAGTCGCGCCGGCAGCACCCTCCAGGAGTGCACGGTGACCGAACAACGAGACCTCGGCTACTACACCGAGACCGAACAGGAGTGGGATTCGGACAAGCAGGAGTGGAAATCGGTCGAGGTCGACGTGTGGCGGGGTGTCGGGCTGATCATCCTCTGCAACTGAAGACGACGTGCAAGGCCGAGCTGCTCGGTTGCTCGCACAACCTCACAGCTCGCGGAATCTCGGAATCAAGTGCTCGGCAACATGATTCGCCTCGTCGATGAGCGGCCAGCCCGCAAGGATCAGGCTGGTCAGCCCGGTCTTGTCGCGTAGCGCACGGACGTGTCCGGCGATCTCGTCGGGTGCACCCGCGTAGTACACCGCCGACGAACCGGTAGCGAAGATGTCCAGTGGCGACCATGCCGTGATTCCCGCGTAGAGCCCGTCTCCGAGGTACAGATCCCTCGGCTCGGGCAACTTGCCCGCATTGATCGCGTCGACCCAGCCCTGACGTTGCCCGTCGCGGGCGACGAAGGTGGTCAGGTCCTGTTGTCCGTGAGTGCGACGGCGGACCGCATTGTCGAGCACTTCACGGATCCGATCGATACCGGCGTCCTCGAACAACGACCGGAACCGGTCGAGCGCCTCGGTCTGCGTCGGCCGCACGATAACGCCCGACAACGCACCGAAATCGGTGTATTCGCGCCCTTGGGCTGCCGCGGACTCACGGGCCGCAGTGAACTTGGCATCGACGAAGGTCGTCTCGCGCAACATGATCAGGTAGGCGTCGAGCACCTTGCCGGCGTTCTCCAGCCCGGCCGGTGAATCGCCGGTGCCCCACAGCGGTACCGTATGACCACCGGCGGGCGGGTCGATGCGCAGCGGCGTGTTCGGGAAATTCGATTCCGTGCCCTCAGCGTAGATCCGATGGAAATCGGCCCAGTACTGCTCGCCGAGTTCGTAGCGCCGATCGTGCTCGACGTTCATGTCGTACTTGGTGAGGATGTTCTCGCGTCCGTTGACGGAGTTGATCATCAGTCGGCCACCAGTGAAGGCGTCGAAGGTGAGCGCCTTCTCGGCGAGCAACCGGGCCGGTGTCATATTGGCGTACACCGCGACGAGGAACTTCATCCGGCTGGTGTGCGCGGCAGCCCAGGTCGCGGAGATGAACGGATCGTTCGGCCAGGTCGCGACGAGCGCGCCGTCGAAACCGCCCTCGTCGATCGTCTTGGCGAGCTCGATCTGCCGCGTCCCGTCGACGGGAAACAGCCCGTCGGGGCTCCACGGATAGTCGCCGTCGGCCTGGGTGAGGTACCAGAAAGTCTTGATGCCCATCAGTTCTCGTCCTTCTTCGGCAGTTCGAATGCCTCGACACGGGCGTGACGCCGCACAGTGTCGGCGTCGACCGCGTACAGCGCGTCGAGGTAGGCCACAGCGAACGACCCCGGGCCGGTCGAGTTCTGCTCGGCGATCTCGGCCGCGACAGCAACGTGCGTGTGTGCGGCGGCCAGACCGATCAGCGCGGTCGGCGCGACTGCGAGATAGGCGGCGACGAGGCCACCGAGTGAGCATCCCGTGGAGGTCACGCGGGGCAGCATGGCGCTGCCGCCTGCGATGCGCAGACCGATGACCGCACCGTCGCGACCACGGCCCACCAGGTAGTCGACCGATCCCGACGCGGACACCGCATCGGAAGCCTCGAGCAGCGCGAGCGCGGCGGGGATCGCTGCCGCCGCTTCGTCGGCGCTGTCGACGCCGCGGGTGTCGCCGCCCCGACCCGCGAGCGCGATGATCTCGGAGGCGTTTCCACGGATCGCGGTGGGCCGGTATGCGAGCAGGTCTGCGGCGAGTCCGGTGCGCCACGGCAGCCCACCGACACCGACCGGGTCGAGCACCCATGGGGTCCCCGCGTCGTGCGCGGCCGCTGCCGCTGCCGTGAAGGCAGCAGCGGTTCCGTCGTCGGGCGTCCCGAGGTTGACCAGCACTCCCCCAGCGATGCGCGCGAAGCCGCCTGCTTCGTGGACATTGTCGATATGGGCGTTGCTGGCACCCGCCGCGAGCAGAACATTGGTCAGGAAGTTCGCGGACACGATGTTGGTCAGCGACTGTACGAGCGGGGTGCGTGCACGTAGCGTGTCGAGAGCATCGGCGAGGTCATCGATCGTCGGCGCGTTCGTCGTGGAGGTCATGAGGTTCCTGTCACAAGGATGTCGGGTGTGGCTGGATCGAGGGTCGGCACGCACGGTGCCCCACTACATCGCGTCATACCCTTCCCCTGTCGTCCGAGATCATCGGCAGCGTCGGGTCCGCGGCCCACTCCGCGAGCGAGCCATCGTAGATCGCGATGTCGTCGTGACCGGTCCGCACCAGAGCGAGCGCGACCAGGCATGCCGACACCCCGCCGCCGCAGTAGACGATGAGGAGTTGCTCTGCCCCGGACACCACGGACTCCGCCAGCGCGACCAGTTCGGTGTGCGGACGCAGAACTCCGGCGCCGAGAAGACTCTTGGCAGGCAAGTTCCGGCTGCCGGGAATACGGCCACGCCTCGCATACCGTGTCGTTGCGGTGCCCGCGAAGTGCTCGGGATCGAGCGCGCAGAGCAGCGTTCCCGATTCCGAACCCGCGCTGACCCCGAGGACGTCGTCGCGGTCGCGCCACAGGCCGTGGTCGGTGACATCCGCCGGCTCGATTGCCGCCGGCGGTGCGGGCTCCTCCGAGGAGAGCGGAAGACCGAGTTCGGTCCAGCGTGCGAGCCCGCCGTCGAGGACCCGCGCGGGAATACCGATGTTGCGCAGCATCCACCACACCCGCGACGCCCAGGTCATCTCGCCGGCGTCGTACACCACGATGTCGGTGCCGGGTCCGACACCGATGCGGGCGAGCTCGGCGGAGAGACGTTCGGGTTCCGGTCGCGTGAAGTGCAGCGGACCGTCCGGCGCACTGAACTCGCCGAGCAGATCGATGTGGACGGCGCCCGGTATGTGCGCTTCCGCCCAGGTGGAGCGCCCGGATTCGGGGCGATAGTCGCCGTCGAACCGCGGTTTCGGAAACGACACGGTGGCATCGAGCACCACGACAGCCGCGAGGTCGCGCGCAAGGTCCTCGGCGGCGACGACTACGTCGTCGCCGCGAGAATCGCGGCCCCGTATCGCCCCCGGCTTCTCCTCGATCATGTCAGCGACGCTAAACGACGAATAACGTATACGCAAGTATCCGGTTGTCGGCGATGGCATAATCTCCGCGTACACCGAACCTGTCGACGGGAGCGAAATGACCGACCGGGGCACCACGGCCGACCTGACCGGCTCATTGCTCGGAGAACTCCCCACCGGACGTGACGATCAGACGTCGAAGCAGTACCTGCGGCTGCGCGCCGACATCCTCGCGGGCAAGTTCCCGAGCGGCGCCGCACTGCACGAGACTCAACTCAGCGAGACCTACGGAGCTTCGCGCACCCCGATCCGGGAAGCCCTGAACTGGCTCGCCCACGACGGACTGCTCGAACGCGCCACCCGGGGATTCAGAGTCCGGTCGGGAACACCCGAGGACGTCATCGAAATCTACGCCGCGCGCGTGGCCCTCGAATCCGAAGCCGCCGGAGCAGCCGCGATCCGCCACACCGAACTCGACCTGGCCCGGCTCGAACAGCTCCATGCCTTCTGCTGCTCGGCCTCCGACGACACAGACGTCCGGTCAGGCAACTTCAGATTCCACGAAGCACTGTGGCAGGCCGCGCACAATGCCACCATCACTGCGCTCCTCATCCGGCTGACCACCCAGCTACGGATCTACGATTCGGGCCCGCCGTCGACCTACGGCGAACCCGATGTACTCAACGACGAACACGACCTCATCCTGACCGCTCTGCGTGCGCGCGACGAGTCGGCCGCCCGCGAGCACATGAGGGCGCATCTCGAACGCAGCCGCGAACTGCGCATCAGAATGTTCGCCGGGGGTTGAGGGTCAGCGCGAATGATTCAGTGCCCGTTCGTTTCCCCACCGAATACCCGCTCGACAACACCCCGCGCACGGCGCGTCACCCGCAAGTAGTTGTCGAGAAATTCCGACGCGTCGTCACTGTTCTCACCCGCTGCACTCGCCACGGCCGCGAGTTGACGTCCCGGCCCCGGAAGCTGATCGCTCGGCTTTCCCCGCACCAGCACGAGCGCGTTGCGCGCGCGGGTCGCGGTGATCCACGCATCCCGAAGCAACTCGACGTCGGCGGCGCTGATGAGCTCGGCCGCACCGATCGCATCGAGTGTCTCCAGAGTCGACGTGTTGCGCAGCGACTCGATCGCATGCGCGTGCTGGAGCTGCAGCAATTGCACGGTCCATTCGACGTCCGAGAGTCCGCCGCGGCCCAGTTTCGTGTGGGTAGCAGGATCTGCACCGCGCGGGAGCCGTTCGGAGTCCATCCGCGCCTTGATGCGGCGGATTTCTCGCACCGCGTCCTGCGTGACCCCGCCTTCCGGGTAGCGCACGCGGTCGACCATGTGGAGGAAACGTAGCCCCAGTTCGGGGTCGCCCGCGACAGAGTGGGCACGCAGTAACGCCTGGACCTCCCACACCTCCGCCCACTGCGCGTAGTACGCCTGGTAGGACTTGAGGGTGCGCACCAGAGCACCGCTGCGCCCCTCGGGGCGCAGGTCGAGATCGACTTCGAGCGGCGGGTCGGTGCTCGGCGCCCCCAGGAGCTTGCGAACCTGCTCGGCGACGGACACCGCCCACTTCACCGCGACAGTCTCGTCGGCGTCGGGAAGCGGTTCGCATACGAACAGCACGTCGGCGTCCGATCCGTAGCCGAGTTCGGCGCCGCCGAGACGGCCCATTCCGATCACGGCGATGCGTGCCGGGGCAGGCCCCTTCGTACTCTCGGATCCCCGGATCACCGCGGCCAATGCCGCTTCCAGGACCGCGGACCATACGGACGAGAGCGCTTCGCACACCTCGGGAACCGAGAGCATCCCGAGGAGATCGGCGCTCGCGATCCGCGCGAGTTCCGCTCGACGCAATGAACGTGCCGCCGCGATCGCCCGCAACGGATCGTCGTAGCGGGACGACGACGTGACGATCGCCTTCCCGACTTCGGCAGGTTTCGGTTCGAGAAGGCGCGGCCCCGTGGAAGCATCAGCGTAGAGCCGGATGACGTCCGGCGACTTGATGAGCAGGTCGGGCACGTACGCCGACGTTCCCAGGACCTTCATCAGGCGTTCCGCGACCGACGGCTCGTCGCGCAGTACCCGCAGGAACCACACCGTGTCGTACAACGCATCGGACAGTCGCCGGTAGGCGAGGAGGCCCCCATCCGGATCGACTGTCTCACCGAGAGATTCGAGCAACTGGGGAAGCAGCAGAGCCTGAATCCTCGCCTTACGGGACGCTCCCCCGGACAGCGCGGTGAGGTGCTCGAGGGCATGCTCGGGTGCTGTGTAGCCGAGCGCCGCGAGCTGCCGAACGGCGGCGTCCGGCGACAAACGCACGGCGTCCTTGTCGAGCCGGGTCACCGATTCGAGCAGTGGACGATAGAACAACCGCGCATGAAGTCGGCGGATGCGCGCCGAGTTGCGTTTGATCTCGGATTGGAGGACGCCGAGCGAATCGTTCCGTCCGTCCGGCCGCATGTGCGCCGCGCGCGCGAGCCAACGCAGGCTCTCGCGGTCGTCCGGAGGGGGGAGGGTGTGTGTGCGCTTGAGTCGCTGCAGTTGCAGGCGGTGTTCGAGCAAGCGGAGGAACTCGTACGACGCGCGAAGGTTCGCGGCATCGTCGCGCCCGACGTATCCGCCGTCGGCGAGCGCGGACAGGGCCTCCACCGTATTGGGCACGCGCAACGATTCGTCGGTACGCCCATGCACCATCTGCAGCAACTGCACCGCAAATTCAACGTCGCGCAGGCTGCCTTTTCCGAGTTTGAGTTCGCGTTCCCGCAGATCCTCGGGGACGAGTTCTTCGACCCGCCGACGCATCGCCTGCACCTCCGGCACAAAGGCTTCGCGCTCCGAGGCCGTCCACACCAACGGACTCAAGGCTTCGATGTAGCGACGACCCAGGTCGAGGTCGCCGGTCATCGGCCTTGCCTTGAGGAGTGCCTGGAACTCCCACGTCTTGGCCCACCGGTTGTAGTAGGCCACATGGGATTCGAGCGTACGCACCAATTCGCCACGTTTCCCCTCGGGACGCAGCGCGGCGTCGACTTCGAAGAACGCCGACGTTCCGATCCGCATCATCTCGCCCGCGATACGGCTGGCCTGCGCATCGGCCGGCTCGGCCACGAAGATCACATCGACATCGCTGACGTAATTGAGTTCGCGCGCACCACATTTACCCATCGCGATGACTGCGATGTCATTGGGGCACGGTCCGTTCGGGACGACGGCGGCGAATGCCACCGCGAGCGCCGCGGTCAACGCGGCGTCGGCGAGGTCGGCGAGCCTCTCCCCCACCTCGAGGTACGGCACGACGGGTTCGTTCTCTACGGTCGCGGCGAGGTCGGCTGCGGCGATGAGCATCAGCTGATCGCGGTACGTCGTCCGCAGCGCCGCGACGGCCTCGGGGCCTGTGATGCCGGCCCGATGGATCAGCCGGTTGGTGCGCCCTCCCGTCTCGGGAACCGACTCGACGCTGTCGAGCATCCGGACCGTGAAGGTGTGTCGGTCGGGTAGTTCGAGAGGTCCGGTGAGCATCCGCCACCGGTCGGGGTGCGCGACGACGTGGTCGCCGAGCGCCGCGGAGGAACCGAACAGTGCGAGCAGTCGCCCCCGCAGGCTCTTGTCACTGCGCAGCGCCGCGTCGAGTTCGGCCCACCCGTCCTCCCCGAGCACGTCGGCGAGGCGGCTCATGGTCCGCAACGCGAGATCGGCGTTGGGAGCCCGGGACAACGCCCACATCAGTTCGATGCTCGCGACGTCCGTCCACCCCAATTGCGCCAGCTCGTCGGCCGCAGTGCGTTCGACGAGCCCTAGTCGGCCGGGACCGGGTACGGCGGAGCGCGCAGACGGCGGCTTCACCATGGCGCCTACAACCCCAGGTACTGCTCGAGCTCGAACGGGGTGACCTGACTCCGGTAGTTCTCCCATTCTCTCCACTTGTTGCGCAGGAAGTAGTCGAACACGTGCTCACCGAGGGTTTCGGCGACCAGTTCCGAATTCTCCATTTCACGCAGCGCGATGTCGAGGTCGGTGGGCAACTCCTTGTACCCCATCGCCCGGCGTTCGGCGGCCGTCAGTGACCACACGTCATCCTCGGCCTCGGGCGCGAGGGTGTAGCCCTTCTCGATGCCGCGTAGACCTGCCGCGACGAGCACCGCAAACGCAAGGTACGGATTGCAGGCAGAGTCCGGGGTCCGGATCTCGACTCGGCGCGACGACGCCTTGTTCGGGGTGTACATCGGAACGCGGACGAGCGCCGACCGATTGGATGGCCCCCAGCACGCAGCGGTGGGGGCTTCACCGCCGTGCACGATGCGCTTGTAGGAGTTGACCCACTGGTTGGTCACCGCGCTGATCTCGGGCGCATGCTCGAGAATGCCGGCGATGAAGGCCTTACCCGTCTCCGAGAGCTGCAACGGATCGTCCGGATCGTGGAATGCATTGGTGTCGCCCTCGAACAGCGACATGTGGGTATGCATCGCCGATCCCGCATACTCCTGGAAGGGCTTGGGCATGAATGTCGCCCGCACGCCCTCCGCCATTGCGATCTCCTTGACCACGTAGCGGAAGGTCATGACATTGTCGGCCATCGACAGCGCGTCGGCGTACCTCAGGTCGATCTCCTGCTGACCGGGCGCAGTCTCGTGATGGCTGAACTCGACGGAGATTCCCATCGATTCGAGTGCGTCGATGGCGTGGCGACGGAAGTGCGGCGCCGAACGGTGGACCGACTGGTCGAAGTAGCCCCCGTCGTCGGCCGGAACCGGCAATGCGCCGGGTTCGCCGTTCTCGACGAGGAAGAACTCGATCTCGGGGTGCACGTAACAGCTGAAGCCCAGATCGCTCGCCTTGTTGAGCTGGCGACGCAGCACGTGCCGCGGGTCGGCCCAGCTCGGGGTGCCGCCCGGCATGGTGATGTCGCAGAACATCCGCGCCGAGTACTGGTGGCCGCGGTCGTCCATCCAGGGCAGGACCTGGAAGGTCGTGGCATCGGGGCGCGCGACCATGTCTGCCTCGGAGATCCGGGAGAAGCCCTCGATGGCCGAACCGTCGAAGCCGATGCCTTCTTCGAAGGCACCCTCGAGTTCGGCCGGGGCGATCGCCACGGATTTCAGGGTCCCGACAACGTCGGTGAACCACAGGCGCACGAACCGAATGTCGCGCTCTTCGAGGGTGCGGAGCACGAACTCCTTCTGGCGATCCATATCGGCGAGCGTAGGCATGATCCGTTAATTCCGTGTTACATCGGCTGTTCCCGTTCGTGGCGTGTCGGTCACACCGGCGCCGGGTCAGCAGTGCGGGTCGGTCTCGGGCATCTCGAGATCGATGAAGTACCTGGTCACAACGTCGTCGACACAGGGGTTTCCATCCAGCACCACGGTGTGCTGGTTTCCGTCGAAGCTCACCAGCGCGCCCCCGAGCTGACGAGCCAGATCCACCCCGGCCTGGTACGGGGTGGCGGGATCACCGGTCGTCGAGACCACGAGTATCGGAGCGAGCCCCGGCACGTCGGGGGTGTGCGGTTCCCCGGTTGCCGGAACGGGCCAGAATGCGCACACGTCGAGGGGAGCCTCCCCGGTTCCGCGTCCGTCGTCGAGGAACGGGGCCGCCTGCCGGAAACGCATGTCGAGTTCACCGGCGACGGCGCGGTCGGTGACCGGCTGATCGTCGACGCATCGGACGGCGTTGAACGCATCGTTGATGTTGCTGTAGGAGCCGTCGTCCTCCCGCCCCTCGTACAGGTCCGCGAGTCGGAGCAGGGTGTCGCCGTTGCCGTCGGCGAGAGAGGTCAGGCCACCACGCAGCGACCCCCAGAGTGCCGACGAGTAGAGGCCCTGTTGCACTCCGGTGATCGCGTCGCGGTAGCTCAGGCCGCGCGGATCGCTGGTGCGGGCGGGCGCCGCGATCAGCGGTTCGAGGAGCTGATGGAACCGGGCCGACGCCTGCGTAGGGTTGTTGCCCAGCGGGCAGTCGCTGCGGCCGGCACAGTCCGCAGCGAACTCGTCGAAAGCCTTCTGGAATCCTTCGGCCTGCAGCACGATCTCGTCGACCGGGTCCTGCTCGGGGTCGATGGCGCCGTCGAGGACCATCGCGCGCACCCGGTCCGGGAAGGTTTCCGCGTAGACGGTGCCGAGCCTGGTTCCGTACGAGTATCCGAGAAAGTTCAGGGAATCGTCGCCGAGCACACCTCGGATGACATCCATGTCACGCACCACATCTGCTGTGCCGACGTGCGCAAGCAGCTCCTCGCCGGTGCGTTCGGCGCACAGCTGGGCGTATTCGCGGTTGCGCTTCTCGGAAGCTTCGATCCCTTCCGGACTGCGGTCTCCGTCGTCGACGGCGCGATCGGCATCGGTCTCCGCGGCGGTGAGGCAACGAACCTGAGGTTCGGACGAACCGATACCGCGCGGATCGAATCCGACGATGTCGAATTGCCCGGTCAGATCGGTACCCGCCGCGGCGAGCACGGTGGACAGTCCCGATGCCCCCGGCCCGCCTGGGTTGACCAGGACCGATCCGATCCGATCGCCGTCCGCCTCGATCCGGGACACCGCGAGTGTCACCGTCGGCCCATCCGGGTCGTCGTAGTCGAGAGGCACCGAGATCCGGCCGCACTGTGCGCCGCTCCGTGCGAGAACCGGGCCGTCGACACCGTAACCGCCGCAGTCCTCCCATTCGACGCCCTGGTTGTAGAACTCCGTCAGCTCCTCGGGCACTGCAACTGTGGACGGCGATTGCTCCTCGGTCGCGGTGCCGGCGCATCCCGCCAGTACCAGAGCGCCCACAGCGACGAGGACAGCGAACAGTCGACGAGAGCGCACTCGCGCAGAAACCAGCACCTGTGGATGGTGCCATGTCCACCACTCGGTACTGGTTGTGTGACCGCCGGGCAGTCGTATGTGACCAACCACACCGCCTCGAGGCCTTAGCGGCGGACGAGCCCGGTGGCACACTGAGACTGTCATCACCCGCCCGGGGACCCGTACAAGGGCCTCGAGGAAGAAAGAGACAATGATGTCGGAAAATGTGACGTCCGTGTACGGTGGCGGCTCCGCCCCGGCAGACACCCCCAAGCGCAAGACGCGAATCCACCATCTGCAGGCAATGAAGGCCGAAGGCGCCCGCTGGGCAGAGCTGACCGCGTACGACTACTCCACCGCCCGCATCTTCGAAGAGGCCGGGATCCCGGTGCTCCTCGTCGGCGACTCGGCCGCCAACGTGGTCTACGGCTACGACACCACGGTTCCGGTGACCGTCGACGAGCTGCTCCCACTGGTCCGCGGTGTCGTCCGCGGCGCTCCGCATGCCCTCGTGATCGCCGACCTGCCGTTCGGCACCTACGAGGCGTCCGCCGAGCAGGCCCTCGCCACCGCGATCCGGTTCATGAAGGAAGGTGGCGCGCACGCCGTCAAGCTCGAGGGCGGCGAACGCATCGCACCCCAGATCGCTGCTCTCACCGCTGCCGGCATCCCTGTGCAGGCACACATCGGCTTCACCCCGCAATCCGTCAACACTCTCGGCGGGTTCCGGGTGCAGGGCCGAGGCGACGGCGCCGAGCAGCTCATCGCCGACGCCATCGCAGTCCAGGAGGCCGGTGCCTTCTCCGTCGTGATGGAGATGGTTCCCGCCGAGATCGCCGGCCAGGTCACGCGCAAGCTGACCATTCCCACCGTCGGCATCGGCGCCGGCAACGAATGCGACGCGCAGGTCCTCGTCTGGCAGGACATGGCCGGATACACGAGCGGCAAGACCGCGAAGTTCGTCAAGAAGTTCGGAACCGTCGGCGACGAGTTGCGCAATGCCGCAGCGCAGTACGCGTCGGAGGTGGCCGGGGGAAGCTTCCCCGGCCCCGAGCATTCCTTCTGAGGTCCCTCGCCTGGCACAGGTGCTGAAGAGACCCCACACGGATAAGTGCAGGCACGTGAATATGCCCTGGCACGCGCTCGGGTCGAGTGAGACCCTCACTCGACCCGAGGCGTCGCCCACACCGTCATGATCGGTGTCACACTTCGTCGTTCTTCTCGTCGTCGACCATGACCAGCCGAACACTCGCGACCCGGCGGCCGTCCAGCGCATCGACGATCAGCCGATGGCGGCCGACGACGACGCTGTCCCCCACGACCGGAAGATGCTGCAAGCGTTCCTGCACGAACCCCGCGACCGTCTCGTAGTCTCCGTCCGGTAGTACGACCCCGGTCTCCGCTGAGAAGTCCTCGACGATCATCAAACCGTCGACACACCCCACATCCGAGTTCGACTCCCTCCCCGCGTTCCGATCACCGATCTCACCGATGATCTCCTCGACGATGTCTTCGAGGGTGACGATCCCGGCCGTACCGCCGTACTCGTCGACGACGACCGCGAACTGCTGGTCGCCGAGCCGCAGATCGTGCAGCACCGTCAACGCAGGGATGGTCATCGGCAGGTGCAACACTTCGTGGCACACGTCGCGGACCGTCGCGTCGGGATCGGCGAGAATCAGATCGCGGACGTGGACGACCCCGACGACGTCGTCGAGTGAGCGTCCCGTCACCGGGTACCGGATGTGCCCACCGTGCAGCGCGTCGTCACGCACGTCGGCAATCCGAGCCGACGCCTCGAGAAAGTGCACCTCGGTGCGCGGCAACATCACCTCGGCCAGCGACCGTTCCACAGCGTCGAACACCTCCGACAGCAGCATCCGTTCCTGCTCCGGAATCGCTGTCTGGTGGACCATGTCCCGAAGGTCGTCGTGGGTGACCTCCTCACCCCGGGCGGCAGGGTCTCCGCCGAGGGCCCGCACAACCAGATCCGTGGACACGGACAACAACCGGATCACCGGACGCATCACGAACGCGAACTTGTCGAGGACGGGCCCGGCCAGGAGTGCCACACTCGTGGCGCGCTGGAGGGCGATCCGCTTCGGCACGAGTTCACCGAGTACCAGCGACAGGTATGAGATCACGAGCGTGGTGACGATGAGCGCGATCGCCGAGGCCGCACCGTTCTGCAGTCCCCAACCGTCGAGGAGCGGCTCCAGTCCAGGTGCGATCGCCGACGCACCGTATGCCGCGGAGAAGAAACCTGCGACAGTGACACCGATCTGCACGGCCGACATGTATCGGTTCGGATCCCGCGCAAGCGCACCGACCCGGGCCGCCCGCCCCCCTCGCCGTTCGAGCGCCCGGATCCGGCCGGCGTTGAGTGACACCAACGCGATCTCGGTTGCCGCAAACACTCCACCCAGCAAGATGAACGTGAGGACGAGTGCGGAATTGCCGAAGACGGATGCAGTCATGATCCGATTCCGTCCAGTCGGCAAAGCAGTGCGAGATCGGCCATGTCACCAGACTCCTCGACGGTCGGACACGATGCCCCCAGCTTAGAAGGGCGCTCATCGGCGTTTCAGGATTCGATGGCACACTCGACGGCGACCAACGACCACCGAACCGCGAGGTGCGCTCCCCCATGACCCGATTCCGACGCGTCCCTGTCGCTGCTGCCGCAGCCGCAGCCATGATCGGCCTGCTCGGCGCGTGCGCCCCCGGAACCACCTCGGATCCGACGCCGCCGAACACCCCGGCGCCGCCGGCATCCGAACCCGCGCAAGCACCCGGCGGTGTCACCGAGGCCCAGGCCGCCGACCTGTGCACCCGCATCGAGGGCCAACTTCAGAGCTGGCGCACGTACACGCCGTCCGTCGGGAAGGGCGGCCTGAACATCCTCGTCGGCGAATGGGGTGCGGCAAACGGAATCGACCTGATCGCGCTGGCCGGGGATCGCGCGCGCGTGGACACCATCACCTCCGAGCAGTGCTCGCAGGTGCGCGACGAGACGTTATCCGCCCTGCAGATTCCCGATCTCGCGTCTGCTCTCGTCGGGTTCTAGACGATGCCCGAACGTCGCGAGCCCTATCCTCCGATCGAACCGTACGACCACGGTTTCCTCCCTGTCGGTGACGATCAGCAGGTGTATTGGGAGGTCAGCGGAAACCCGGACGGCAAGCCTGTCGTGTTCCTGCACGGCGGGCCGGGCGGCGGTACGTCTCCGCAGCAGCGCCGGTTCTTCGATCCTGAGGCCTACCGCATCGTGATGTTCGACCAGCGGGGGTGCGGTCGGTCGCGACCGCATGTCGCCGACGGAGCCGACTTGTCGGTCAACACGACCGACCATCTGCTCGCCGACATCGAACAGTTGCGCGTATTCCTGAACATCGAGCGGTGGATGGTGTTCGGCGGATCGTGGGGGTCGACACTCGCCCTGGCCTACGCGCAACGTCACCGCGACCGTGTCAGCGAATTGGTGCTGCGTGGCATCTTCCTGTTGCGCCGCAGCGAGATCGATTGGTACTACAACGGTGGTGCCGGGGCAGTGTTCCCGGATCTGTGGGAAGGGTTCCTCGCACCGCTGGCCGGCGCCGACCCCGGGGAACATCCCGTCGACACCTATCACCGGTTGCTGCACTCTCCCGACCCGGACGTCGCGTTGCGTGCAGCGGTCGCGTGGTCGACGTGGGAGGGCGGAACTAGTTCGCTGCTACCGCAGCCCGACCACATCGCCGACACCGCGGAGCCCCGGTTCGCACTCGCCTTCGCGCGGATCGAGAACCACTATTTCTACCATCGCGGTTTCCTCGACGAAGGGCAGTTGCTGCGGGATGCATATCTCCTGCATGGCATTCCGGGCGTGATCGTGCAAGGTCGCTACGATGTGGTGTGCCCCGCTACCAGCGCGTGGGATCTCCACCGCGCCTGGCCCGACTCGGAGTTGCACATCGTCGACGACGCCGGACACTCCGCGCACGAACCCGGCATCACTCATCATCTGGTGGAAGCGACCGACCGGTTCCGGTGACACCGCGTCGATTGATGACACCGCGTCAGTGTGGGAGCCGGCCGAATCCCACCACCGCCGAGTCGTCCGACCACTCGAGCGTGTGGACGCGGATTCGGCCGAATTCGTTGCCACCCACGGTGATCGCCTCGTCACCGTCGACCGCGACGACGATGTTGGTGTGCTGCCCGAATCCGGCGGTGTTCTCGTACAGGACGACGTCGCCCACCTCGGGCCGGTAGCCGGACTCCACCGATTCGAAGCGATCGTGCTGGTCGTAGTACTCCTGCAGCGTGTACACACCCGGGATCCGCCAATACCCGGAGTGTGGATTCGACAGTGGCATACCGGCTTCCCGCATGATCCAGCTGACGAAGTCGGCGCACCACTGCTCTTCCACACCCTCCGAGTAGAAGGTGCCGGGCCGCTGAGTACGGTGTTCGTCCTCGAGTAGGTGCACGACCGTCGCCTGCTCCGCCGACAGCGCGGCAGTGTCGACGGCGGGGAACGACGCGGTGTCCCAGGGCAGGTATCTACTCGGCGCCCACCACCACACGACGGCGACGAGCATCAGCACTACCGCGGTCAGCGCACCGGCGACCATGGTCGCCACTCGCCGGCCGCGACCCGCACTCCGGGTCTCGGTACTCATGCCGGTGCCGGCTCGTAGGCGAATTCAACCTTCCGAGCAGCAATGTCCGCTCCGATGAGCCGGACGGTGACGCGCGCCCCTTCCTGCGGCTGACCAGCGCACGGAGCAATGACGGTCTCGGAGGCCACGAACACCTCCGCCTCGCGCCTGCCGGTGGCGTCCCTGAGCACGGTTGCCTCGAATTGCTGTCCGACCCGAGGCGAGAGCACGACGGCCTCGGTCAGGTCGATGCACGCGCGCCCGATCTTGCCCGACACCGAGTCGGACGAGGACATGATCTTCGGCAGGTCCGGCAGGATGTCGCGGACGTGCGACGGAATCGCGGTGCCGGCCGACACCGCGAGGCACACCTCGGTCGTGTACCTGTCCGACAGGCGACGCAGCGGCGCGGTCACGTGCGCGTAGGGCGCACCGATCGCACCGTGCAGGCTCAGTTCGGGAAGCTCACCGTCGAACGCCGCATACGAGGCACCGCGCAGCAAGGTCGGCGCTTCGCTCATGAGCACGAGCGTCGACGGCTCGTTCGCGTCGAGTCCTGCAAGGAACGCGCCTACCTGCAAGCCCTCGGGCCACGGCACACCCAGGGCAGTCGCCGTGCGCCGCAATGCCGCGACGGCCTCCTCGTCCGCAGGCGGCAATGTCCGCAGCAGGCCCACCTTCGCGCCGAGCATGAGTTCGGCCGCACACATTCCGGTGAGTAGCGAAACCTGTGAGTTCCAGTCGTCGGCGCCCGTGCGGGGCTGCACGGCCAGGGCCCACCCGTCGCCGTGGGGGGTCACGTCCTGCTCGGGCAGACGCAACTCGATGGCCCCTCGTTCGAGTGCTGCCTCCGCGCGCAGCCGCCCGAACTCGGGTAGCGCGGCGATCGACGGGTGCAGAGTGCCGGTATCAGCGCCGCGCTGCACGCCCGCGTAGTCGAGTCGTGCGACAGACCGGACCAGCGCACGTCGCACCGTCACTGCGATGGGTTCGGCGCGGTCGTCCGTCTCGATCCGCCACAGCACCGCGGGTCGGACGACGTCGGGGAGCAGGCTCGCCGCGTCCTCCGACAGGTCCCGCGGGTGTAGTGGAACGGACCCGTCGGGAAAGTAGAACGTCTGCCCCCGGCGATGGGTTTCCCTTTCGAGTGCCCCGCGGGGTTCGACGACGGCGTACACGTCGGCGATCGCGTAGTGCAGGACGAAGCCGTCCGCCGTGCGATCGAGGTGGAGGGCCTGGTCCAGGTCCATGGAGCCCGGAGGATCGATGGTCACCAGGGGCAGGACGGTGTGGTCCTCGCGGTCGCTACCGAACCGGTCCGTGAACGCATGGGCTTCTGCGAGTGCATCCGCCGGGTATCCGCCGTCGAGCCCGAATTCGGAGCGTACGGATGCAAAGTCGATCGCCGGAGCGACGACGAAAGGTGCTGTCACCACTGGTTCGGTTCTCCGCCGTGCGGACGCGTCAGTTGTTCCACTCGTCGTCGGCCTTGTCTGCGGCCTTGGTTCGCTCGGCAGCAATCTGCAGGGCTCGCTCGGCGGTGTCCTTGTCGGGGTACGGCCCCATTCGATTGAGGGCACCGGGATCCTTGCCCTGGCTGACCTTGCCTGTGCTCACGTCGTAGTACCAACCCTCGTCGCTCATGGTTCAAGTGTGCCCGAACAAGGTCGACTTTTTGCCGCTACGCGAGGTCCGGCGTGGCTGGTACCGTCGGCCCGGCACCACAGACCGTCATCAATGAGGAGCCGAACACATGTCGTACATTCTCTTCGACGCCCTTCTTCCGTACATCGGGCCGGAGGCCGCCTCGCACTGGGCACATCTGCTGGTCGTCGGACCACTGTGATCGACAGATAGACCTACCGGGTGGACGGCAGTAGGACAGAGCGGACGAGCCGGCCTGTAAGCCGGATCCTGTCCCCCGTCGAGACGGGGTGACGACCATCCATCTGGACACACCGTTGCCGGGTGCCTCGAGCGGTCCACCCGCAGGCTCGGGCGAGCAGCCCTCGAACACCTGCGCAGCCGCACCGGTTCCCGGAAGGGAATCGGTGCGGCCTTCGACCTTGCTCCGGGCGGGGTTTACCAAGCCACCCCGGTCACCCGGGGTGCTGGTGCGCTCTTACCGCACCGTTTCACCCTCACCTGCCCCGAAGGGCAGGCAGTCTGTTCTCTGTGGCACTGTCCCGCGAGTCACCTCGGGTTGCCGTTAGCAACCGCCCTGCTCTGTGGAGTCCGGACTTTCCTCGATTCAGGGCCTGGCACCGTTCGGTGCCGGTTCCCTGCTCCGCGGTCGCCCGGCCGACTCATCCGCTCGAACAGAGTAGCGCTCCGGATGTCACCGGCGCGAACTACCGTCTTCGAGCATGACTCGATACGTGGCGCTGCTGCGCGGAATCAATGTCGGCGGCGTCAGGATCAAGATGGCCGATCTCGCCGCACTGTTCACCGACCTCGGACTTCGCAATGTCCGGACGGTCCTTGCCTCGGGGAATGTGTTGTTCGACGCAGACGCCAACGCTACCGAGCTGAAAGCGCGGCTCGAGCACGCACTGTCCGACGCTTTCGGGTACGACGCATATGTGTTCGTCCATCCGCAGTCGTATCTGTCGGCAGTGGCCGATGCCTACCCGTTCGACGAGGACGTCGACGGCCGGCACTCGTATGCCGTGTTCGTCGCAGACGACTCGGTGATCGGCGAGCTTGCAGACGTCGCCGACACACTCGATCCGGCGGTCGAGCAGATCGCCGTCGGCGACGGCGTCGTCTACTGGCAAGTCGAGAAGGGCGAGACGATCGGCAGCATCTTCAGCAAGAAGATCGGCGCGTCTCGATTCAAGGCGGTGACCACCAACCGCAATCTGCGGACGTTGCGCAAACTGGTGTGACCTACTGCCCCTAGCGGTAGTACCGCCGGTGTGCATGCCATTGGTGCATGTGGTGTGCGTACGGCTGCTGAGCGGGCGGCGCGACCCAGGGCTGCTGTGCGGCGGGACGATAGTACGGAATCGGCTGCGGGAGCGGTGTCGACTCGGTCGGGAATCCGTAGATTCCCCGAGGGTCACCGTTGAGGTACGCCTGATGCTGCGCATCGGCGCGGGCCACGATGGCCGCTTCCTCGCGCCGACGCTCGTCGCGGGAACGACGACGAGTACCCACCCCGACCACAGCGAGGACGAGCACGAGCAACACCGCAGCGACCGCCGGTTCCTCCTGAGCGAACCCGACCAGCCACAGCACACCGAGAGTGGTGAGAATCGGATGGCGCCTCCACCAGGGCCGCCGATCCACGACGAAATCCGGGGCGGGTGGAACTCCGAGCGGCGAGAGGCCGGAAGGAGGGGTCGCATACGCGTGAACCCGGTAGCCGCCCATCGCTGTACCTCCTGCTCGCGTGATGAACCCATTTTGGCAGAACGCGTGGGCTGCCCGCCACAACGACGTCGTCACGCGCGGGACCGAGAACTCCCCGAAGAAGTATTTTCGGAATCTGTGTAACGAGCGGAGCGCGGACCCGATAGACCTGATGAGTGGCCGCGCAGGCACACCCCCGACATGTCTGCGCGGCCACTTTTCGTGTGTGGGTCGGCTGCCTACAGGTACGACGTGTCGTTGACCAGGCGCACAGACGACCCACCGTCCGGGTAGAACTCGGCGATGCTCAACGACGCCAGATCCAGATGCAGGCGGTAGAGCAACGACGGGCCGGAATCCAGTGCGAACTGCAGCAGCGTCTTGATCGGTGTCACGTGCGAGACCACGAGCACGTTCGAGCCCGGATATTCAGCGGTCAGGTCGTCCCGGACACCCGCGATACGCGTACGCACGTCGTCGAAGCTCTCACCGCCGGGCGGCCGCACCGACGTGTCGCCGAGCCATCGTTTGTGCAGGTCGACATCGCGCCCGGCCGCTTCCTGGAAGGTGAGACCCTCCCAGTCGCCGAAGTCGGTCTCGATCAGACCGTCGTGGACTGTGACCGGAAGATTCAATGCGCCGGCAGCCGCGGCCGCGGTGTCCCGTGCCCGGTCGAGCGGCGACGACACCACCGCGGCAAGCCCACCGCGCTTCGCCAACATCTGTGCAGCTGCGGCAGCCTGGCCGCGACCCAGCTCTGTGAGTTCGGGATTTCCGCGCCCCGAATAGCGACGCTCGACCGACAGCGGGGTCTGGCCATGACGCAGGAGCAGCATCCGTGTCGGAGTGCCGGTCGCAGCGTTCCAACCGGGCGCCTTCGGTGCCTCGGTCGCGGGTGTCTCCATCTTCGGTGTCGCGGCCGCGTCCATCGCTTCGTTCGCAAGCCTGTCGGCGTAGCCGTTCTCCGCGCGCGGCACCCACGTGTAGTTCACCCGCGAAAACTTCGACGCCAACGCCCTCGCCTGCGTCGCGAGCGGAATCATGTCGGGGTGCTTGACCTTCCAGCGTCCCGACATCTGCTCGACGACAAGCTTCGAATCCATCCGGACATCGACCTCGTCGGCACCGATCTCGGCCGCTGCTGCCAGCCCCGCGATCAATCCCCGGTACTCGGCCACGTTGTTGGTGGCACGGCCGATGCTCGCATTACGTTCGGCAAGCACCGCTCGGTGATCTGAGTCGAATACGACCGCACCGTACCCGGCAGGCCCCGGATTCCCGCGAGAACCGCCGTCGGCCTCGACGACGACCCGACTCACAGACCCGATTCCTTGGTACGAACCATGATCGCGTTGCATTCCGGGCAGTGGACCACCACGTCGGCCGGCGCGGCCGCGATGCGGGCGATCTCGCCGCGGTCCAGCTCGATGCGGCACGCGCCGCACCGACGAGCCTGCAACAGTGCCGCGCCGATACCCGACCGCTCACGCTGCTTCTCGTAGACCGCCACCAGCTCGACGGGCAACGCCGCAATCAAGGTTTCGCGGTCACTTCGACAGCGGCCTTCGGCAACCTCGATGTCGGCGACAGCCTCGTCCCGGGCGCGGGTCGCGTCGCCGAGCTGGTCGTCGATCTGTGACACCTGTGCGCCGGCGTGATCATGATCGGCCTTCGACGCCTCGCGCCGCTCCATGACGTCGAGCTGGTCGTCCTCGAGGGCCGACTGTCGCCGCTCGAGGCTTCCGAGTTCATGCTGCAGCTCGGTGAGCTGCTTCGAGCCGATGGTGCCTCCCTCGAGCAACGCGCGGTCGCGCTGTGCACGCTGGCGCACAGCGTCGATCTCACCCTCGATCTTGCGGATGTCACGGTCGAGATCATCGAGCACGATCTCGACGGCAACTGCCGCGTCCTTCCGGGACGCCCGCTCGGCCTGGAGCCGGTCCACCTCCTGCTGTTCCGGCAGGGTGCGGCGACGGTGCGCGAGACGGTTGAGCTCGTTGTCCACTGAGGCGATGGAAAGGAGCTTTGCCTGCACTGCGGGTTCGACGTTCACTCGGGTGGTTCCTGCTTTCGGGTTCTCGACTCGGGAGAGGCCGCGACGACGGCCCTGGTCGCGACCGGACCGCGACGACGGTCTCGTAGCTGATTACCGTACCGCGCGGGCCGCCGTCGTCCAGGGATCGGTCCGCAGGTCGGTGACGCGGGACTCCCAACCATCGTGATCGCCGAATGCTTCGTCGAGGATCGCGCTCGCCTGCGCGCACCACGGTTGTTCGCTCGCCCAATGTGCGACGTCGACGAGCGCCGGACCACCGGCCCGCAGATGTTCGTCTGCGGGGTGATGCCTCAGGTCGGCCGTCACATACGCATCGACTCCCAGAGCCGAGACCTTTCCGAGGAACGAGTCGCCCGATCCGCCGCACACCGCCACCGTCCGGATCGGGCGGTCGGGGTCGCCCGCGCCACGCACACCCCACTCCGTGGGCGGCAGCGCCGCCGCGACCGTCTCGGTGAATTCGCGCAGAGTCTGTGGGTGAGGCAACTCCCCCACGCGGCCGAGTCCGCGGTTGCTCGGCAGCTCGGCGAGCTCGAATACGTCGAATGCCGGTTCCTCGTAGGGGTGAGCGCTGCGCAGCGCCGCCAGCACCGTGGCGCGGGCGCGGCGAGGAGCGATCACCTCGATGCGGTCCTCGGCGACCTGCTCGAGTTCCCCGACCGCACCGATCGCCGGGTCGGCGCCGTCGACGGGACGGAACTGTCCTGTCCCCGACGCCGTCCAGCAGCACTCGCGATAGTTGCCCAGTGCACCTGCTCCGGCGTCGAACAGCGCGGCACGCACAGTGCTGGATGCCTCGCTCGGCACCATCACCACCCACTTGTCGGCGGCCTGTTCAGGCTTCGGATCGATCGGCCGCAACCCGGTCAGGCCCAGAGCCTGCGCCAACGCGTCGGATACGCCAGGATCGGCGCGATCGGCGTTGGTGTGCGCGGTGAACAGTGCGCAGCCACCCCGGATCAGCCGGTGGATGAGAGCACCCTTGGGGGTATGCGCGCCGACGGTATCGACACCGCGGAGCAACAGTGGGTGGTGTACGAGCAGCAGGTCGGCGCCCCACTCGAGGGCCTGATCGACGACAGCGGCGGTAGCGTCGACAGCGAGCAGCACCTTGCGGACCGGGTCGCCGGGATCACCCGTGACCAGGCCCACCGAATCCCACGACTCCGCCAATGACGGCGGATACGCCGTGTCGAGTACCTCGATCACCTCACGAAGGGTGGCCGTCACGAATCCTCCTGACCTCGGTCCTGCTGCACAGTGTCCTGCTGTCCGCCGACGACCCTACGCTGCGGGTCTTCGAGAACCGGGGACAATGGCCGGGTGACTCTCCTCGCCGATCCGCACCCACTGTTGCTGCCCTCCCCGGTCGTGTTGTTCGACCTCGACGGCACCCTGACCGATTCCGCGACGGGCGTGATCAACGGTTTCCTCCATGCCGCCCGGACCGTCGGTTTCACCGTTCCCGACGGGAACCTCGAGTGGCTGCTCGGACCCCCGATGCGCGACACATTGCGCTCGTTCGGCCTCGGCGAAGAGAAGATCGAGCAGGGATTGGCGGCGTATCGCGAGTACTACACAGACACAGGATGGTCCGAGAATGCCCTGTTCGATGGCGTCGGAGCCATGCTCGCGGCCGTCCACGGCTCCGGTAGCCGGCTTGCGGTGGCGACCTCGAAGAACGAATCCGCTGCCGTGCGGATCCTCGAACATTTCGGGGTCGCGCACCACTTCGAGTTCATCGGCGGGGCGAGCGAGGACGGCGTCCGGCGCGCGAAAGCCGACGTGGTCGCCCACAGTCTCGCTGCGCTCGGTATCGAAGCCGTCGACGCCGCGCAGGGCGGAACCTCCGATGTCGTGATGGTCGGCGACCGCGAACACGACATCCACGGAGCCGGCCGGTTCGGGATCCCCACGATGTTCGTCGAGTGGGGCTACGGCACCGACTCCGAAGGCGCCGCTGCAGCGAAGACCGTCGCCGCCGTCGCCGACCTGCAGCACCTCCTGACCGGCGGACTTCGACATGGGCGGACTGCGACATGACCGACACAGGCGTGGACATGCCTGAAACAGAGGTGACCCGCACGGTGCACGTGACATTCGTGTGCACCGGCAACATCTGCCGCTCGCCGATGGCAGAGAAGATCTTTGTCGAGCATCTGCGACGAGAAGGTCTCGACGACCGCGTTCGGGTGAGCAGCGCGGGCACCCACGGCTGGCACATCGGCTGCGACGCCGACCCTCGCACCGACGCGGTCCTGCAGAAGTACGGATACCCGACGGGGCACCGCGCCGCGAAGCTCGGAGACGACCATCTGTCCGCCGACCTGGTGGTCGCGCTCGCGACCGGCCACGACCGCGCACTCGCAGTGCTCGGTGTCCCGAACGAGCGTCGAGTGTTACTGCGCAGCTTCGATCCGGACGCCGACGACGACTCGGTTCCCGACCCGTATTACGGCGGATCGGCCGCATTCGAGCAGGTACGGGAGCAGATCGAAGCGTGCGTGCCCGGCCTGCTCGACTGGGTGCGACAACAGTGAGATACACATCACGGTCTACCGTGGACGTGTGCGCCGACTGTCATTTCTCCTTCGCCCGAGCTGGCTCGTTCTCGCTCTGGTAGTGGTTGGCTTCGCCTACGCGTGCTTCACCGTGCTCGCGCCGTGGCAGCTCGGAAAGAACACGAGCACCGGCGAGCGCAACGACCGCATCACCGAGTCCGTGTCGCAGGACCGTGTGCCTGTCGGCGAGCTGCTCGGGAACGGCGGCGCAACCGTCGAGAGCGAATGGCGGCGGGTGATCGCAGACGGCAGTTACGTCCCGGATTCGGATGTTCTGGTACGGCTGCGGAGCACCGAGTCCAAGCCTGCCTACGAGGTCCTCACCCCGTTCGTGCTCGACGACGGAAGCACCATCCTCGTCGACCGCGGTTACGCGCGTCCTGTCGAGGGCACTGCGGTGCCCGAGCTTCCCGCTGCACCGACGGGACGGGTGACCCTGGATGCTCGAATCCGCATGTCGGAAGGCACCGTCGAAGGCAAGGATCCGTTCACCGACGCCGGTTATCTGCAGGTCTACTTCATCGACTCCGGCCAGATCGCCGAGGCGTCGGGGCTCGATCTGGTCAACGGATACCTTCAGCTCGATGCGGGGCAGCCCGGTGTACTCGAGGCGAAGGCGCTGCCTCAGCTCGACGCCGGGCCGTATCTGTCCTACGGGTTGCAGTGGCTCGCGTTCGGCATCATGGCGCCCCTCGGGCTCGCATACTTCGTCTGGGCGGAGATTCGGGAACGTCGCAAGGCGAAGGCGCGGGACGCCGATGCGGTCGTCCCGACCGAGCCGGAATCTCCGTCGAAGGACACGGCGATCGTACGTTCGGGTTCCGTGCGTTCCACGTCGATGTCGCATACCACCAGCGACAAGCTGGCCGACCGTTACGGCGGGCACCGGTGACCGCGTACTGCGACACGTCACTGCCCGGTGTTTCACCACACGAGGAGTTCCCGATGTACTCGACCGTCGACGACTATCTGGCCGACAAGGACCCCGCGGCCGTCGACGCGTTCCGGCGATTCCGCACCCTGGTCTTCGCGCTGGGTGACGACGTCGAGGAGACTGTGCACACCTCGGAGGTCTCGTGGGCGCGGGCGTCCTCGTCGACGCCGCGGGTGTTCGCTGCCGCATTCCTGTACGCCACGCGCCTCGAGGTGGCTCTTGATCTCTCGAGGCGCGTCCATCACCCGACCTTGCGTGAGGCGTACCCCACGACGGGCAGGGTCACCACTCATCGCTTGAGCCTGTCGTCGGCAGACGATCTCGACGAGGCATTCTCTGCACTACTGGCCGAGGCCTACACCACCGCAGCAGACATCCCTGCCCCGTAGTCGGCCGGGAGCGCCGTGCGGTGGCCGGCGATCAGAGAATCGGTCCGCCGGTCGCGAGGTTCCAGAGGTTGACGGCGAAGAAGAGCGGGATGAACAGCGCGGTCGCGATCGGATCTCCATTGAGGTAGCCCTCGCTGATCCACTGAACGATGTCGGATGATCCCATGCCGTTTCCTCCACTCTTGTGCGAGGCGGTCGAAGTCGCCGCCTATTCAAGATCTCGTGAGACAGGTGACGATCGTTACAGGAGGCGGTTACAGGAGGCCGTTACAGGAAACGGGGGGGTCGACCGCGTACCGAGCGACCCGAACGGCATGGAATGGAACTGGTGGGCGTGGACGGTATCGAACCGCCGACCGCTGGTGTGTAAAACCAGAGCTCTACCACTGAGCTACACGCCCGAAAAATCGGCAACCGGAGGCTGCCGATTTTCACTTCAGGACTTTAGCGCGGCGAGCGCCCGGACCCAAGCCTGCTGGTCACGGGGCTCTCCGGGCCCGTTCTCCTCCGCGAACTGCACGACGCCGGCCTTGTCGATCACGAAAGTTCCGCGGTTCGCGAAGCCGAGTTTGTCGTTGAATACGCCGTAGGCCTGAGCGACCTCACCGTGCGGCCAGAAATCCGACAGCAGCGGGAAGGTGTAGCCCTGTTCTGCAGACCAGATCTTGTGGGTCGGAGACGCACCCACCGACACGGCGAGGATCGCAGTGTCGTCGTTCTCGAAGGTCGGCAGGTCGTCGCGCACGGCGCACAGCTCGCCCTGGCACACGCCCGTGAATGCGAGCGGGTAGAACACCAGCAGCACGTTCTTGGCACCCCGGAAGCTCGAGAGTGTCACTTCCTGGTTGTTCTGGTCCTTCAGGGTGAAATCGGGCGCTTCGGTGCCCACGGCGATCGCCATCGGAAATGGTGTCCTTCATTCGGAGGGGAAGAGATGACTCAGCGGCGCGGCTTGCCGGCCTTCGGCTGCACCAACCGGCTGCCGATCCAGTCGCCCAGATTCGTCGCCGATGTCTGAGTCAGACCGGCGGTGGTCGCCGATTCGGCGATCTCGCTGGGCTCGACGTGATCGGGGCGGCCCGTCTTGGGGGTCAGCACCCACACGACACCGTCCTCGGCGAGCGGGCTCACGACATCCATGAGGTTGTCCACGAGATCACCGTCGCTCTCCCGCCACCACAGCAGCACGACGTCGACGACCTCGTCGGAGTCCTCGTCGAGCAGCTCCGTACCGGTGACCTCCTCGATTGCTGCACGCAGATCCTCGTCGGTGTCCTCGTCCCAGCCGAGTTCTTGCACCACGTGGTCGTGCTTGATACCGAGCTTCGAAACGTAGTTCTTGGCATCCGCCGCGGCGACCACGGTGGTTCCTCCTCAAGATTGTGGCCGCGGAGGCTTCCGCGTACCGGTGTGACGTGCGATTGATCAAAGCGAACATGGTCGGGCGCCTGAGCGCAACCCGAAACGCTGCGATTTCCGAGAGAATCTTCTGGATCGACGCTACGCGCACCATTCGGAGGGGGTCCACCCGGCTGCGATCCGGGCCTGATTTGTCGGACCGCGTCGTACCCGATCCGGCGCGATGGGGGAAGATGAGGGGTGCATCATGTTCAGATGTCGATGAGTTGGCCCCCACAAGGGCCGGCCTACGGAGTGGGCGCTACACCTGCGCGCCCCACCACGATGAGGAGCTGACGTTGACAGACCTGATCCACGGACCCGACTCCCGAGCGAACGCCGCCACACCCGGCGTTTCGGGTACGGGCCCCTCGACCGACACCCCAGCCCCCGCGACGGGCAACCGGGTTCGGGTCATCCGCGAGGGCGTGGCTTCCTACCTGCCGGACATCGATCCGGCGGAAACCTCCGAGTGGCTCGAGTCCTTCGACGGAATGCTCGAAGCTGCCGGACCTTCCCGAGCCCGCTACCTGATGTTGCGCATGCTCGAGCGCGCCGGCGAGCGCCACGTGTCGATTCCGGCATTGACCTCGACCGACTACGTCAACACCATTCCCACCGAGAGCGAACCGTGGTTCCCCGGCGATGAAGAGGTCGAGCGCCGCTTCCGCGCCTACATCCGCTGGAACGCCGCGATCATGGTGACCCGTGCACAGCGCCCCGGTATCGGCGTCGGTGGCCACATCTCCACCTACGCGTCGTCCGCCGCCCTGTACGAGGTCGGTTTCAACCACTTCTTCCGCGGCAAGGACCACCCCGGTGGTGGCGACCAGGTCTTCATCCAGGGACACGCGTCGCCCGGCATCTACGCGCGCGCCTTCCTCGAAGGCCGAATCCCCGCCGAGCAGCTCGACGGTTTCCGTCAGGAGCACAGCCACCTGTCCCAGGGCGGAGCCCTGCCGTCGTATCCCCACCCGCGACTTCTTCCCGACTTCTGGGAGTTCCCGACGGTGTCGATGGGCCTCGGCCCGATGAACGCCATCTACCAGGCGCGTTTCAATCATTACCTGGAAGACCGGGGCATCAAGGACACCTCCGACCAGCATGTGTGGGCATTCCTCGGCGACGGTGAGATGGACGAACCCGAATCGCGTGGCCTCGCACACGTCGCCGCGACGGAGGGTCTCGACAACCTCACCTTCGTCGTCAACTGCAACCTGCAGCGTCTCGACGGCCCGGTCCGCGGCAACGGCAAGATCATCCAGGAACTGGAGTCGTTCTTCCGCGGCGCCGGCTGGAATGTCATCAAGGTCGTGTGGGGCCGCGAGTGGGATGCACTGCTGCACGCCGACAAGGACGGCGCGCTCGTCAATCTCATGAATGTCACCCCGGACGGCGACTACCAGACCTACAAGGCCAACGACGGCGCGTTCGTCCGCGAGCACTTCTTCGGGCGCGACCCACGCACCAAGGAACTGGTCAAGCACCTCAGCGACCAGCAGATCTGGAATCTCAAGCGCGGCGGGCACGATTACCGCAAGATCCACGCCGCGTACAAGGCCGCGATGGAGCACAAGGGCCAGCCGACCGTCATCCTCGCGCACACCATCAAGGGCTACACGCTCGGCAAGCACTTCGAGGGCCGCAACGCGACCCACCAGATGAAGAAGCTCACCCTCGAGGACCTCAAGTATTTCCGCGACGTCCAGCGGATCCCGATCTCCGACGCGGAACTCGAGAAGGACCCGAAGACACCGCCGTACTACCACCCCGGCTTCGACGCACCCGAGATCCAGTACATGCTCGAGCGTCGCCGGAATCTGGGCGGGTTCCTCCCCGAGCGCCGTACGAAGGCAGCGCCACTGAAGTTGCCGGAGGAGAAGACGTACGACGTCGTCCGCAAGGGCTCGGGAAAGCAGGAGGTCGCCACCACGATGGCGGTCGTGCGCGTGCTCAAGGAGTTGCTCCGAGACAAGGAGATCGGCAAGCGCATCGTGCCGATCATCCCGGATGAGGCCCGCACGTTCGGTATGGACTCGTGGTTCCCGTCGCTGAAGATCTACAACCGCAACGGTCAGCTGTACACCTCGGTCGACGCAGAACTCATGCTCGCCTACAAGGAGAGCGAGATCGGTCAGATCCTGCACGAGGGCATCAACGAGGCCGGTTCGACGGCATCGTTCACCGCGGTCGGTACGTCGTACGCGACCCATGGTGAGCCGATGATCCCGGTGTACATCTTCTACTCGATGTTCGGCTTCCAGCGCACCGGCGACGGCCTGTGGGCCGCGGCCGACCAGATGGCGCGCGGTTTCGTGCTCGGCGCCACCGCCGGACGCACCACCCTGACCGGTGAAGGTCTGCAGCACGCCGACGGGCACTCGCTGCTTCTCGCCTCCACCAATCCGGCGGCCGTGACGTACGACCCGGCGTTCTCGTACGAGATCGCCCACATCGTGCGCGATGGTCTGCGTCGGATGTACGGCGGCACGACGGCGGCAGACGGAACGCTCGAGCCTGGCTTCGGTGGCGAGAACATCTTCTACTACATCACCATCTACAACGAGCCGTACACACAGCCGGCGGAGCCGGAGAACCTCGACGTCGAGGGCCTGCTCAAGGGCATCTACCTGTACAACCGCGGTGCAGCGTCAGGTCCGAAAGCGCAGATCCTCACCTCGGGCGTGATCATGCCTGAGTCGCTGCGTGCCCAGCAGATGCTCGCCGACGAGTGGGGCGTCTCCGCCGACGTGTGGTCGGTGACCTCGTGGGGTGAGCTCCGGCGCGAAGGTATCGAGTGCGACCGTCAGGCTCTCCTCGACCCGGGGAAGGATCCCGCCGTTCCGTACGTGCAGCGGGTGCTCAACGACGCAGCCGGCCCGTTCGTGGCGGTGTCCGACTGGATGCGTGCAGTGCCAGACCAGATCCGCCAGTGGGTGCCGGGCGACTACACCGTGCTCGGGGCCGACGGGTTCGGATTCTCCGATACCCGCCCCGCAGCACGCCGCGTATTCAACATCGACGCGGAGTCGACGGTCGTCGCAGTGCTCGCAGCGCTCGGTCGCGAGGGGACGATCGACCCGGCTCGGGCGGTCGAGGCCGCAACGAAGTACCGGATCGACGATGTGACGGCTGCTGCCGCTCCGACCTCGGACCCGGGCGTGGCCTGACCTTCACGAGTTCGCGCTCATCTCGAGCATCGGTGAACCTACCCGGACCCTGTCCGGGTAGGTTCTTCGCATGATCGACGAGCCGGAGCCGCGCCGGATGACGCGTGCATCGGGCGCCTCCGCGGGACGTCCGATGCCGCCTCAGCGTCCGGAACGCGCGCCGTTGCCGGATGCACTGTTGCGGCGCGTCAAACAGTTCTCGGGGCGTATGTCCACCGAGGCCGTGCACGTCATGCAGGAGCAGTTGCCGTTCTTCGCAGACCTCGACGCGTCGCAGCGTTCGAATGTGCAGCTGATCATCCAGACGTCGGTGGTCGATTTCCTCGAATGGGTCCGCGACCCCGAGAGTGATATTTCATTCAGCCTCGACGCTTTCCAGGCGATTCCACAGGATCTGGCGCGCAGGCTCACCTTCCGTCAGACCGTCGACATGGTTCGCGCAGCCATGGAGTTCTTCGAACAGTGGCTGCCGGCCTTGGCCCGCAATGAGGAACAACTGGTTGCACTGACCGAGGCAATCCTCCGGTACGGTCGGGAGCTGGGTTTCGCGGCAGCGTCGGTGTATGCGAGCGCTGCGGAGTCGCGGGGCGCCTGGGACACCCGTCTCGAGGCGCTGGTGGTCGACGCGGTCGTCCGCGGCGACACCGGATCCGACATGCAGTCCCGTGCCGCCACCCTCAATTGGGATGCAACGGCCTCGGCCACCGTACTCATCGGCTCCCCCCCACCCGAGGAGGGCGTGTCCGCGGTGACAACTGTGCACACGATCGCCCGCGCGCACGGTCGCGCGGCGCTGGCGGTGGTGCAAGGGGAGCATCTCGTGATGGTGGTCAGTGGAGAGCTCCACGGTGGGCCCGACGCCGTCGCGTTCCGGGACGAGCTCATGTACAGCTTCTCGAGCGATCCCGTCGTCATCGGTCCGACCACTCCGACGCTCGCGTCGGCGCACGCGTCGGCGGTCGAGGCGATGGCTGGGATGGAGGCCGTGGTCGGCTGGCCGGGCGCTCCCCGTCCGGTCCACGCGACCGAGTTGCTGCCCGAACGTGCACTCCTGGGCGACCCGGGTGCGATCACAGCGCTCGAAGACGACGTCGTGGCTCCGCTCGCGGCCGCCGGTTCGGCCCTGTCCGACACCTTGGACGCATACCTCGACAGTGGCGGTGCTGTCGAGTCCTGCTCCCGAAAGCTGTTTGTTCATCCAAATACTGTCCGGTACAGGTTGAGGCGAATCACTGAGGTAACGGGTCGGGACCCGACAAATCCGCGTGATGCGTACGTGCTCCGAATCGCGGCAACCGTTGGTCGTCTGGCACAAAGTCATAACGAACTCCGATCCCCCACACCACCAGTCACTCGGTTCACAATTCGCGAACAGGACACGTAACGGTTACGGGCGGGCGTCCGATGGGGAACGCCGACGTGGGAATTTGTAGGAACCCTACAAATCCTGCTCCCACCTTTCATCCCCACCGACATCTCGGAGGAGTGCCTTCAGGGTGTTCTCTGATCATCGTGATTTCGCTGCTTTCCCCCGGTCAGGGGTCTCAGACACCAGGAATGCTGGCTCCGTGGTTGGAGCAGGCCGGCGCTCGCGATCGAATCGAGCTCTGGTCGAAGGCGTCGGGGCTCGACCTCGAACGTCTCGGCACCACCGCCACCGCCGAAGAGATCACCGATACCGCAGTAACCCAGCCGCTCGTCGTCGCGACGGCGCTTCTGGCGTTCGAGGCGTTGGAAGCACGCGGCCTGATCGGTGCAGACACGATCTCCGCCGGCCATTCCGTCGGTGAGCTCGCTGCCGCCGCCGTCGCCGGAGTGATCACCGCCGACGAGGCCGTCGGGCTCGCTGCGATCCGCGGCGTGGAAATGGCCAAGGCATGCGCTCTCGAACCGACGGGGATGTCCGCCGTCCTCGGCGGCGCCGAGGACGAGGTGCTCGCCCGGCTCGAAGAACTCGATCTGACACCCGCGAACGTGAATGCGGCAGGCCAGATCGTCGCTGCAGGACGCCTCGATGCGCTCGAGGAACTCGCAGCGAACCCGCCCGCGAAGGCACGCATCCGGTCACTCCCTGTGGCCGGCGCCTTCCACACCCGTTTCATGGCTCCTGCGCAGGATGCCGTCACAGCAGCAGCGGCGAAGATCACACCCAGTGATCCGACCCGTCCACTGCTGTCCAACTTCGACGGCGCACTCGCCACTTCCGGAACCGATGCACTCGACCGGATCGCGGCGCAGGTCACCCGACCTGTCCGCTGGGACCTGTGCACCGCGTACCTGAAGTCCGCTCAGGTTTCCGCCGTGGTGGAACTGCCGCCGGCAGGAACGCTGGTGGGCATCGCCAAGCGTGAGATGCGCGGCACCCCCAACACGGCACTCAAGACTCCGGCCGACATCGACACGTTGGCCGAAACACCGGTTCTCGGTTAGGTTGCTGCGCGCGCCGTGCGCGCAGTACGAGAACCTCAAGAACTCCGGGACATCCCGGGCACCGGGACGGACATCCGTACGGACCGGTTTCACACGACCCAGTCGACAAACCCAAGAAGGGAGCCACGCAGTGGCCCACACCCAGGAAGAAATCATTGCCGGCGTTGCGGAGATCATCGAAGAGGTCACCGGTATTGAGCCCTCCGAGGTGACCATCGAGAAGTCGTTCGTGGACGACCTCGACATCGACTCGCTGTCCATGGTCGAGATCGCCGTGCAGATGGAAGACGCATACGGCGTGAAGATCCCCGACGAGGACCTCGCGAGCCTGCGCACCGTCGGCGATGTCGTCGCCTACGTCCAGAAGCTCGAGGCCGAGGGCGTTCAGGCCACCAACGACGGCGAATGAGCACTCCCGTGACCTCCCCTTCTCCTCGAACGCTACGAAACGTCGTCGTCACGGCTCTCGCGACAACGACGTCGATCGCAGGTGATGTGGATGCCACATGGAAGGGCCTCCTCGCCGGCGAGAGCGGGATCGGCACTCTCAGCGGGTTCGTCGACGAATTCGACCTTCCCGTCCGCATCGGTGGCACGCTGAAGGTCGACCCCGACGAGGCGCTGTCGCGGGTCGAGATCCGGCGGATGAGTTTCGTCGAACGGCTCGCACTCACCCTCTCTCGTACGGTGTGGTCGAACGCCGGCAGCCCGGAAGTCGACCAGGACCGTCTCGGTGTCGTCATCGGCACCGGGCTCGGTGGCGGCGATGCCCTCATCGACGCCGTCGACAAGCTCCGTGACGGCGGGTACCGCAAGGTGTCGCCATTCGTGGTGCAGATGGTCATGCCCAACGGTCCGTCGGCCACGGTGGGTCTCGAACTCGGTGCACGCGCGGGCGTCCTGACTCCCGTCTCGGCATGCTCGTCGGGATCCGAGGCCATCGCGAACGCCCACCGGATGATCGCGATGGGCGACGCCGACATCGTCGTCACCGGCGGTGTCGAGGGACGACTCGATGCGGTTGCCACCGCCAGCTTCGCGATGATGCGCGCGCTGAGCACCCGCAACGACGACCCCCAGGCAGCTTCCCGACCATTCGACAAGGACCGCGACGGATTCGTCTTCGGCGAAGCCGGCGCACTGATGATCCTCGAGTCGGAGGAGCACGCCAAAGCGCGTGGCGCGACGATTCACGCTCGCGTCCTCGGCTCCGGCATCACGTCGGACGGGTTCCACATCGTGGCGCCCGATCCGGAAGGTACGGGCGCAGCCCGTGCGATGACCCGCGCAATCGAGACCGCCGGGTTGTCCAAGTCCGACATCGGGCACGTCAACGCTCATGCGACGTCCACCCCGATCGGAGACATCGCCGAGGCCAAGGCCATCGGCGCAGCGGTGGGAAAGCACGCCGCGATCTACGCACCGAAGTCCGCACTCGGTCATTCGATCGGCGCTGTCGGTGCACTCGAGGCAGTACTCACGGTTCTGGCCCTGCGTGACGGAGTCATTCCTCCCACGCTGAATCTCGAGAACCAGGATCCAGATATCGACTTGGATGTGGTGCACGGAGAACCGCGCTACGCACAGATCGATTTCGCGTTGAACAACTCGTTCGGTTTCGGTGGGCACAACGTCGCCATCGCGTTCGGTCGGGCCTGACCCGACCGGCATACGCCGCGCACGCGGTGGGGGTTCTGATCCGGGACCTCCACCGCACCCACCCACCGCGTTTCGCCCGAGGAGCACCCGATGACAATTCTGGATCCAGCCACCCAGCGCGACAGCGCAGTGGACCCCCGCGATCCGCTGGCCCGCCTCGAGAAGCTGTTCGATCCGGGATCGGTGGAACTGCTCCACCCACGCGACAACTCCGGTGTCCTCGCCGCGGTAGGTCGCATCGACGGTGTGCGCACCGTCGCCTACTGTTCGGACGCGACCGTCATGGGTGGTGCCATGGGCGTCGAAGGGTGCCGGCACATCGTCCACGCGATCGACACTGCGATCGACAACGAACATCCCATCGTCGGGCTGTTCCATTCCGGCGGTGCACGCCTCGCCGAAGGCGTCGAGGCACTCCACGCAGTCGGCCTCGTCTTCGAAGCAATGGTCCGCGCATCGGGACACATCCCCCAGATTTCCGTCGTCCTCGGCTTCGCCGCGGGCGGCGCCGCCTACGGGCCGGCCCTCACCGACATCGTCATCATGGCTCCGGAGGGCCGCGTGTTCGTCACCGGCCCCGATGTGGTGCGAAGCGTCACCGGTGAACAGGTCGACATGGAGTCGCTCGGCGGACCCGACACCCACACCAAGAAGTCCGGTGTCGCGCACATCGCGGCCTACGACCAGGAGGATGCGCTCCATCGCGCACGCCGCCTCGTGTCGATGCTCGCGGAGCAGGGCGAGTTCGATGTTGCTGCCGCCGAGCTCGGAGACACCGACCTCCGTGCACTGATGCCCGAGTCCGTGCGTCGCGCATACGACGTGCGGCCGATCGTCCACGAGCTGCTCGACAACGTCGAAGGCGAATCGAGCTTCGAAGAGCTCCAGAGCGGCTGGGCACGCAGCATCGTCACAGGTTTCGGGCGCCTCGGCGGTCGCACGGTCGGTGTCATCGCCAACAACCCTCTGCGCCTCGGCGGCTGCCTCAATTCCGAGAGCGCCGAGAAGGCGGCCCGGTTCGTGCGCATGTGCAATGCATTCGGCGTACCGCTCGTAGTGGTCGTCGACGTTCCCGGTTATCTGCCCGGCGTGAGCCAGGAGTGGGAGGGCGTCGTTCGACGAGGAGCCAAGCTTCTGCATGCCTTCGCGGAGGCCACGGTGCCACGCGTGACGCTCGTGACCCGCAAGATCTACGGTGGCGCCTACATCGCTATGAACTCGCGTGCGCTGGGCGCAACCGCGGTGTTCGCATGGCCGGAGTCGGAGGTCGCTGTCATGGGCGCGAAGGCCGCGGTGGGAATCCTGCACAAGAAGGCCCTCGCCGCTGCACCGGACGACGAGCGTGAGGCATTGCATGATCGTCTCGCGGCCGAGCACGAGGCGCTGGCCGGCGGAGTCGGCCGAGCGATGTCGATCGGCGTGGTCGACAAGATGATCGAGCCGTCGAAGACCCGCAGCACACTTGCGGCAGCCCTCGCCGCCGCACCGTTGCGTCGCGGCCGGCACAAGAACATTCCGCTGTAGCTCCTCCACGCGTGACGCGGGGCCTGCCATCCGTAGATGGCAGGCCCCGCGTCACGCGCGTATCGCTGACGAACCTCGATCAACCGACGTCGCGGCGAAGCCAGGTCACCTGCGCGCCGTCGTCTCCGCTGCGGTAGGGCTCGAGTTCGTCGTCCCACGCGGTGCCCAGGCATCGGTGGATCTCGCCCTCGACGTCAGCGGAGGCCAGCATCGCCCGCAGGCGCATCTCGCCGATCACGACATCGCCGTTCGCACTTGTATTGCCACGCCACAGTCCCAGCTGCGGCGCATAGCTGTACCGCTCACCGTCGACACCCTCACTCGGGTTCTCGGTGATCTCGAACCTGAGCATGGGCCACACCCGCAGCGCCTCGACCAACCGCGCCGCGGTACCGACTGGGCCGGTCCACTCCACCGAAGTGCGCAGCTGACCCTCGCCGGCGGGCTGCCCCGTCCACGTCAAATCGGGGCGGCTGTCCAATGTGGACGCCAGCGCCCACTCGATGTGCGGACACACCGCAGCCGGCGACGAATGGACGTAGACCACCCCGGTCGTCGCATCCGCGAACTGGTTCGATGCGCGCATACATTCACCTCCGATCAGACGAGGACGTCTTCCCCAACGACCTCTTCACAAAGGTGATGCAATGCGACTATCCGACAGTGTGCCGGTGTTGCGCCTGTTTCGCTAGCGAACGGCAGAGGTTTTTGTGATTTCCCCCAGTACCGCATCATTGAACTCGGCCCACAGGGGCTTCGCCCACTCCCCGAATGCCCGATTTGTGAGTACTACGCAGGCAGTATCGATTTCGGGGTCGACCCAGAGAAATGTGCCCGATTGACCGAAATGACCGAAAGTCCTCGGGGAATTTCCGGTTCCTGTCCAATGCGGATTCTTCTTCCCCCGTAGTTCGAAACCGAGACACCAGTCATTCGGTTTGAACATTCCGTATCCCGGCACGATTCCATTCAGTCCCGGAAACTGCACCCGAGTTGCGTCGTCGAAGGTCTGCGGCGACACGAGGACAGGGCTCAACAGCTCCGCGGCAAAGCGGATCAGGTCTTCCGTCGACGAATTCGCGCCGTGGCCCGCCGACCCGGTCAGCGTCGACGACCGCATCCCGAGCGGTTCGAACACGGCCTGGTGGAGATAGTCGTCGAATCCGATTCCGGTCTCGGTCTCGACGAGGTCCGCGAGAACCTCGAAACCGGCGCTCGAGTAGATGCGCTTGCGCTCCGGCTCGGCCTGGACGGTCCGGTCACCGAATGCGAGCCCCGACGCGTGCGAGAGGAGATGCCGCACCGTCGACCCCGGAGGGCCTGCGGGCTGGTCGAGCTCGACCGCACCTTCTTCTACGGCCACGAGAAGCGCGTACGCCACCAGGGGTTTGGTCACGGAGGCGAGCGGATACACCTCGGCGAGATCACCAACGGACCCGACAACGCCGCCGTCGCGAGTGAGTATCGCGCCGGCGGCGTGACCGACGGGCCAGTCGGAGATCAGAGAAAGGCTGTGCACCAGAACAGACTACGGGGGCACCCGATCAGACTACGAGACCCGGTATGTGCCGCATCGTCACCAGTCGGCTTCGGTGTACTGGATGACACCGCGGATGTTCTTGCCGTCGAGCATGTCCTTGTAACCGTCGTTGATCTGCTCGAGACTGTACGTGCGCGTCACCATGTCGGCCAGGTTGAGCTGGCCCGACCGGTACAGATCCAGCAGGTTGGGGATGTCGACACGCGCGTTGCAGCCGCCGAAGATGTTGCCCTTGAGGTCCTTCTGCAGCATCGAGAACAGGAACGAGTTCAGTTTCACGTCCATGTCGGCCATGAAGCCCATGGCGGTGACGACACACTTGCCACCCTTCGCCGTCAGCGTCAGGGACGGATCAACGAGCTCACCCTTCATCTCACCGACCGTGATGATCGTCTTCTGGCACATCTTGCCCCAGGTGATCTCCATGATCGGCACGATCGCTTCTTCGATCGAGGCATACGTGTGGGTGGCACCGAACTTGAGTGCCTGCTCACGCTTCCACGGCACCGGGTCGATCGCGAACACGTGGCGTGCACCGGACGCGACGGCGCCCTGCAGGGCACTCATACCGACACCACCGATGCCGATAACGGCCACCGAGTCCCCCGCCTTCACGTCGGCGATATGTGTCGCCGAACCCCAGCCGGTGGGAACACCGCAACCGACGAGCGCCGCGAGTTCGAACGGGATGTCCTTCTCGATCTTCACGACCTGGGTCTGATTGACCGTCATATAGGGAGAGAAGGTGCCGAGCAGGCACATCGGGATGACGTTCTCTCCGCGTGCCTGGATGCGGTAGCTGCCATCTGAGATCGATTGACCGCTGAGCAGTCCGGCACCGAGATCACACAGGTTCGACTGTCCGGACGCACACGACGGACACCGGCCGCACGCCGGAATGAACGACAGGACGACGTGGTCGCCCACCTCGAGCCCGACGACACCGTCGCCGACCTTGGTGATGACGCCCGATCCTTCATGACCACCCATCACCGGATAGGACGGCATCGGGGTCGCGCCCGTGACGATGTGGTGATCCGAGTGGCACATGCCTGCGGCTTCCATGCGGATCTGCACTTCACCCGCGATCGGATCACCGAGTTCGATCTCCTCGACCGACCACGCCTCGTTGAGCCCCCACAGCAGTGCACCCTTGGTCTTCATCTGGCTACGCCCTCCATCACATTGCAGCTTGTGCACGTGACACTAGCCACAAATCGAGAAAATTGGAACAGGTTCTACCGGAATTCTCCGCCATCTTCCCGAGCGTCGATCAGGACTCCTCGTTCGGTCGTTGCGCGGCATCGTTGCCCGACAGCAGTGCGCGCCATCGCGTCGCCCCACGGTGCACGAGGTGGGGAGTGACGCCGTAGGCACCGATCCGAACGGTGCACTCTCATTGTAGAGAATGGCATTTCCGTCTAACGTGAACATCATGCCGGTATGCGGCAAGAAGCGACGTGACGGCATCGGACAACGGAGGACGACATATGACGACGAAGGCGCTCGCGCCCGACGTATCCACATGGCCGGCGGAGGACCCGCAGCTGATCGGCAGTCGCTGCGACGACTGCTCGGCAACCACGTGGCCGGCACAACCCCGGTGCCCCCGCTGCAGCGGGGGCAACATCTCGGAGTTGCTGCTCCCCCGCCGCGGGACTCTCGTGGCATGGACATCTCAGGGGTTCGTCCCCAAGCAGCCCTACGCAGGCAGTGAGACCGCCGAGAATTTCGAGCCGTTCGCCTTCGGCCTCGTCCAGCTGGGCGATGTGGTCCGCGTCGAGGCCCGTATCACCGAGAACGATCCGGCGAAGCTGAAGCCCGGCATGGAACTCGAACTGACGTTCGTGCCCTTCTACACGGACGCCGAGGGAACAGACATCGTCACCTGGGCGTTCGCGCCGATCTGATCCACCTACACCCGATCGAGGAGTCCAAAGAACTATGAACGACGTTGCCATCATCGGTGTGGGCCTTCACCCGTTCGGCAGATTCGGCGCCAAGTCGGCCATCGAGATGGCCGCAGACGCAATCCAGCTCGCGCTCGAAGACTCGGGCGTGGCATGGAAAGACATCCAGTTCGGCATCGGCGGCAGCTACGAGGTGGACAACACCGACGCCGTTACCCGCCTGGTGGGTCTGACCGGCATTCCCTTCACCAACGTGTTCAATGCGTGCGCCACATCGGCCAGCGCGATCGAGCAGACCGCCGACGGTATCCGTTCGGGGAAGTACGACATCGGTATCGCTGTCGGCACCGACAAGCACCCTCGCGGCGCCTTCACCGCCGACCCCGCGATGCTGGGCCTTCCGGCCTGGTATGCCGAGAACGGCCAGTTCGTCACCACCAAGTTCTTCGGTATGAAAGCCAACCGGTACGCCATCGACCATGACATCTCGCACGAGACCTTGGCCCGAGTCGCCGCGAAGAACTACCGCAACGGCGGCAAGAACCCGAAGGCGTTCCGCCGCACCGAGTTCAGCATCGACGAGATCCTGTCGTCGCCGATGCTGAACTATCCGCTGACCGCGAAGATGTTCTGCGCCCCCGACGAGGGGGCCGCTGCGGTCATCATGTGCCGCGGCGACCTCGCGGCGAAGTTCTCGTCGAACAAGCCCGTATACCTGCGGTCGACGGCGATCCGCACCCGCACATACGGCGCCTACGAGGTGCACGCTACGTGGGCGGCAATCGAGGAGGACGTCTCTCCCACCGTGTACGCAGCGAAGGCCGCGTACGAGGCTGCGGGAATCGGCCCCGAGGACGTCGACGTCGCACAGCTGCAGGACACCGACGCCGGCGCAGAGGTCATCCACATGGCCGAGACCGGGCTGTGTGCCGATGGCGACCAGGAGAAGCTGATCGCTGAGGGCGCCACCGAGATCGGCGGATCACTGCCCGTGAACACCGATGGCGGTCTCATCGCCAACGGAGAGCCCATCGGCGCGTCGGGCATCCGCCAGGTGCACGAACTCGTCCACCAGCTCCGCGGCACCGCCGGCGAACGTCAGGTTCCCGGTAGCCCGCGAGTCGGCCTCGCGCAGGTCTACGGCGCTCCGGGAACTGCGGCGGCGTCGATCCTGTCGCTCTGACACCCGACGCCGATGACGAGCAATAAGCGGTAGAGGACGGGTCGCCCACGAGAACACTGTGGGCGACCCGTCATCACTGTGGTCGTCCGGCGAGCGCAGTGTTCCAGAACTTCGCGTAACGATCCTCGCGCCGAAGCAGTTCGTCGTGGGTGCCCTCCTCTTCGATTCGTCCGCCGTCGAGGAAGACGATGTGGTCGGCGTCTCGGACGGTCCGCAGCCGGTGCGCGACCATCACCACCGTCCTGTCCGTCATCAGTCGCTCGACACCTTCCAGGACAGCGGCCTCATTCACCGGGTCCAGCGCGGATGTCACTTCGTCCAGCAACACGATGGGGGCATCCTTCAGCAGAGCACGCGCAATCGAAACGCGCTGGCGCTCGCCACCGGACAACTGTGCACCGCCCTCGCCGACCTTCGTCGCCCACCCTTCGGGAAGTCGCTCGACGACTTCGTCCAGTCGGGCAGCGGTCGCTGCTGCGCGCACATCGTCGCCACTCGCATCGGAGCGACCGAGAAGTACGTTCTCCTCGATCGTCCCGTCGAAGAGATACACATCCTGGAAGACGATGGCGATCTTCGACATCAATTCCTCGGTGGCCATGTCCCGCACGTCCACGCCTCCAAGACGCACCGTACCCCCCTCGACATCGTAGAACCGTGCGATCAGGTGCAGCATCGTGCTCTTTCCGGCGCCCGACGGCCCGACGATCGCGAGCCGGCGGCCTTCCGGCACGGACACGGACACTCCGTCGAGCACCGTTCGGTCATCGTGCCCGAAGGTGACGGACTCGAAGGAGATCCCGTGTCCGGTCGCGCTGATGGGGTTGCTCGGTTCGGGCAGCGGCGCGGTGCGGAGGACCGCGTCCAGACGCGTCAGTTCGACTCGGGCGCTGCGCACGCTGCCGCCGAGTTCGGCCAGCGACAGCAGCGGGTCCGCGCACCGGGCGGCGAGCACCAGTATCGCCAGAACCTCTGGCGCACCGATCTTTCCGCCGAGCGCGAGGTTGGCACCGAGCGCCAGTAGCACGGTGAAGACCGATTGCACCGTGAGGGCCGATCCGACGACCCCGGGTAGCGCCGACAACGTCGACCGGCGGGACGCGCGTTGCACTTCGCTCAGGGAGTCGTCCAGTGCTCGGAATCCTTCGGCGGTCCGCCCGCCGGCACGCAGGACCGGCTGAGCCTGGAGGTATTCGATGACCCGTGCCGTTGCCTCCTTGTCCCGCTGGTGACGCTGCGCATCGGTGGTGGCCGTCCCACGTCCCGTCCAGATCTGGACGAACACCACCAATGGGACTCCTGCCAACGCAGCGAGCCCGAGCTGCCAATCGAAGGCAAGCATGACGACCACGATCGTCAGGGGCGTCACCGAAGCGAAGATGAGCGGTGCCAGAAGATGTGCGAGCACGCTCATCACATCGAGGACGCCACGGCTTGCCATGACAGACACGTCACCGACACGGTCGGCGCTGTACCAGCCGAGGGGCAGTCGGGCGAGGTGCTCACCGAGACGGTGGTACATGCCCCGCAGCATCGCAGTTCCCACCTGGAAACCGGAGAGATCGCTGCGATAGCGCAGCACCGCGTAGACGGCAACGGCAGCACCGAACGCGATCAGCCACTGCCACGCACTCCGGGGATCGCTCCCGAACAGCGCCCGCAGCATCGGGACCAGCAGAGCGTAGGACAGGCCCTCGGCGATCGCAGTCACCACCATCAGCGCAATCGTGCGGCGCACAGGACGTGCGTAGTTCTCCCCCAACACGCGCAACAGCATGGGAATCATCGGAATTCGCCTCCTCGACGTACGTCGCTTTGCGCAAGTGCGGCGCGGTGAATATTCCAGAACTTCGCGAACCGACCGCTCCGCGTCAACAGATCCGCAGGGCTTCCCTCCTCGACGATCGATCCCCCATCGAGCACAATGACGGTGTCCGCGTCTGCGACCGTCTCGAGGCGATGGGCGATCACCAGAATTGTCGTGTCCCCCTGCAGGTCGGCCAGGGCACGTCGGACAGCGCGCTCGGTCTGGGGATCGGCAAAGGCCGTCGCCTCGTCCAGCACCAGGACAGGCGTGTCTGCGAGCAGTGCGCGAGCAATCGAAATCCGCTGCGCCTCACCTCCGGACAGCGTCGCGTCCTCACCGACCACCGACTCGTATCCACGAGGCAGCGCGAGGATTCGCTCGTGGATGTTCGCCGCACGCGCGGCACGGACCACCTCATCACGATCGGCAGTCGGTACTGCGAGCGTAATGTTGTCTGCAATCGACATGTGTAGCAGCCGAACGTCCTGGAAGACGAACGACACCTTTCGGTAGAGTTCCCGGCTGCCGATCTCCCGCAGATCGACACCACCGAGCAGCACCGCGCCGTGAGTCGGGTCGAAGAGCCGGGGAAGCAACTGGACCAGCGTCGACTTTCCCCCACCCGACGGGCCGACGATCGCGGTGACCGTCCCGGGTTCGAGTGTCAGGTCGATTCCGCGCAGGACCTCGCGCCCCGGTTCGTAGCCGAAACGGACGTCTCGCAGTTCCACTCGGTGGCCGTGCGGGGTGATCGGCCGCGTGGGTTCCGACAGCGGCGGGGTGGCGAGGACATCACGTATCCGCTCGACGGCTCGGCCGGCAGCTCGGATGTCGTCGAAACCGTGGCCCAGGGCCGCCACCGGCGCAGTCAGTCCGATTCCGAGGAGCAGGAAGGGCAAGAGGTCGGCCGGGTCCATTCCTCCGTTCGTGATCAGCGCTGCGCCGCCGCTCAGTACGACCAGCAGCACGAACGGTGGAGACAACACCGTTTGCATCCCCGCGGCGACCCGGGCGAGTCCCCGCACCATACTGAGGAATATGTCGGCGAATCCGTCTGCGGCAGTGATAAATCGGCGATGAGCGCGCCCCCCTCCACCGAAGGCCTTGACCACCGAGATGCCCTGCACGAACTCGACGACCGTGTTCGAGATCCGTCCCATCGCCGCATCGAATGCTTGTTGCTCGGCCAACCGCGCGGAAGTCATCATCAGCGGGACGAGCGCCACCGCCAGCACCACCGGAATCAGGGTGATCAAGGTGAGCCGCCAGTCGACGGTGAACAGGTAGATCAGCGAGACCAGCGGCACCACGAAGGCGGAGACGAGCTCGCCGGGAGTGTGAGCGATGAACGGGTGCACTGTGCTCACATCGTCGCCGACCACCTTCGCCAGCTCGCCGGTCCGGCGCCCGGAGAACCAGCCGAGCGGCACGCGTCCCAACCGTGCGGCCAGCAGGCGGCGCAACGCCAGTTGGACCTGCCCGTCGAGCAGATGCGCGACCCCCGACGCCGCACCGGTGAACAGGAGACGCACGAACAATCCGACCGCGCCCACGATCACGGCCATCCAGACGCGACCGTGGTCGATGGGGCCGGGAGCCAGGAGCGCTCGGCCCAGTTCGACGACTGCCAACAGCGGCACGAGACCCGCGACGGCACCGATGACCTGGAGGAGGACGACGGCCGCAAAACGACCTCGATACGGGCGCAGTAGCGTTGCGACGGACCGTTCTGCCATGCGCCCCTCACCTTCCGAGGGAGTCGATTCTCGCTGCGTCCGAGCCAGATCGGTGGCGGTCATGCGAATGCACCTCGGAGGAATTCGCAGATCTCTGCACGTGCCGCCTTCGCGTGCGGCACCACACCCGGCATGCTGAGGAACGCGTGCGTTGCACCGGAATACTCGGTGAGGCGCACAGAAGTCCCGGCAATCCCGAGACGCTCCGCGTACCGGCGACCGTGGTCGGCCACCGGGTCGATGGTCGGCACCACAATAAGGGCAGGCGCGAGCCCACTCAGGTCGTCGGTGTACACGGGCGAGAGCTCACGAGGGTCCATTCCCGGCGGGATGGCGAACCGCAACAGCAGCTGCATCTGCTGCCGAGTGAGGGTCGGACTGTCGGCGTGGCGGTGCATCGAGGCGTACTCGAGTCCTGCAGGTGTCAGATCGACTGCCGGGTTGACCAGCACCTGCCCCCGCAGCGTCCGACCGGCTTCCCTCGCGCGAATCGCGGCGAGAGCGACAATCAATGCGCCGGTGCTCTCTCCGACAACTGCGACACGGTCCGGGTCGATACCCCAGTCCGCATGGTTGGCTGCCACATGCCGCAACGCATCCCAGCCGTCGTCGACGGCAGCGGACAGTGCAGTGTGGTGGGAGAGCAGGCGGTGTTCGACCGAGACGACAACCGCAGGCACCTGTGCCGCGAAGTAACTGTTCGACCAGTCGCATTGCGCCGCGGTACCCACGAATCCGCCGCCATGCACGTGGAGCACGAGCGGCAGATCGGACAAACTGCCGGTGCTACCGGCGGGTTCTCGTGAGGGCCGGTACACCCGGACACGCAGCGCACGGTCCGGCAGTTCCCCCTCATGCCACCGAATGTCGACGCTGCGATCGGGAAATCCGGTGATGAGCCGCGCCACACGAGACGACCGCTTCTTGTTCACCGCAGCTTGCAGCGCAGCCAGTTCTTCGAATGTGATCGTCGACAGATCCGGATCGCCGCCCAGGGCGTTCAACACTCGAATCCCCAACGGCGGGCGAGCTGTTTCGATGAGCTCGTTCATGCTTCCTCCTGGAGCGAGTCAATTTCGATACCCCAAGTATCGATACTGATAGTAGCGTAATTGGTATCGTGCACACATGGCTCCCGCTAACGAATCACCCCGAGCGCCCGGCCGCCCTCGGGCCGGCGTCAACGCCGCAGTATTTGCCGCAACGCTGACGTGTGTCGACCAGCTCGGCTACGCCCGTGCCACCGTCGACCGGATCGCCATCGAGGCAGGTATCGCGAAAACGACGATCTACCGTCGATGGCCCTCGAAGGGCGCACTCATCGTGGATTGCCTCCTGGATGCGTTCGGACCGGCACCACTCGAGGGTGCAGACCGAGCCGAAGTCATGTCGTCATCCATCCACTGGATTGCCCACAAGATTGCCGAACCCGGGGTCGGCGATGCGTTCGCCGGCGTGTTCAGCGATGCCGTCAGCGACCCTGACCTACGCAAGATTCTGTCTACGAAATTTCAGGACCCCTACCGGGTCGCACTACAGGAGGCCCTCGGCGAGCCGGAGGAGCGCGTCCTGTTCTACATCGACACGGTCGTCGGGACACTGCTCCACCGACTGGGCATGACCGGGCGGCCGATGGACGGCGCAGACGTCACCGCGCTGATCGACATGGTTCTGGCACACTTCACCGCAGAGGCGCCTTGACCCACGCGGCAAGGAGCGCGGTGACTCCAGGGAACAGCGGAATGACCAACAGCGCCGATCCCAGCCACAGCGGGACAATCCGGTCGTAGGCCTCTCCGGACGCTCCCGCATCGATGGCCAGCACACTCATACCGAGGACGAACAGGGTCGTCACGCTCGCTCGCACCCAACGTTCCCGCTTCGCGCACCACAGCGCACCCAGCCAGCCCACCAGGCCCAGCACGCCGACGACTACCAGGTAAACGACGATCGCATTGCGGTCGAGCCGCACGTCGTCCGCACCCCACTCGGGATACGCGCTCTCCACATTCCGAGCAATGGACCCGAACACCCACAGATCCAGCAACGGCAACGCGATGCACACCAACTGAAGGCCGACACCGATCCACAGTGCCTGCATCACATTCGTCCAGCGATTCTCCCTACGAACCTCGGTCGTGGTACTCATCCAACCCCTCCCTTACGGTGTATGACTTACGCGACGGTAGTCTTACGCCGTAAGAGGAGTCAAGAGGACGCCCCTGTCGAGAACCGATGGGGGCCGGCCGGCGATCCCCGTTGGGCAGAACACGACGCCTACCTCAACTCTGAGGGTGTAGGCGGCAAGGCTCTCTACCTCACGAGCCGCGAGCGAGTCGTTCACCACACCCAGATCGTGGCCGGCGGAGCCATCGAGGCAGCGGCCCAGATCTGCACCACTCAGTTGGTGGATCACCTCGACCGGCCGGGCATCCCGGTGACCGCAGATCTCGGATCTTCCGGCACGCACTCCTGGAGGTACTGGGAGGATGACCTCCGCAACTCATGGCCGACGCTCGCCGCATCGATGGGTCTCGAAATCAGACACCGATCAGGAACCACGAGCACTGCCAGCGCAGCATCACCCGGACCGACGCGATAGCCTTGCGCCGTCAGTGAAGTCGAGGAGGATGCGGTGAGCGAACCCCGCGCGCAGGGCAAACACGCAGGATTGACCCGGGAGCAGGTGCTACGCGCGGCTGTGGGCTTGGTCGACCGGCACGGCGCCGCCGCACTGTCGATGCGCAAGCTGGCAAGCGAACTCGACGTCGAAGCCATGACGCTGTACCACCATGTGAAGAACAAGCAGGCCCTCGAAGATGCCCTCGTCGAGCACGTCCTGACGGAATCGCTGTCCCACACGGCGACCTTCACTTCATGGCACGAGGCGCTTCGCAGCTACGCCTGCAACCTGCACCGCGGGCTCGAGGCACATCCCGGCACGGTCATCCTGTTCGCATCGAGACCCGGTCTGACCGAGCAGAATTCGGCGGCCATCGAACGGCTGTTGCAGATGCTGGTGGACGCCGGATTCGACCCCGACGTCGGACTGCGGATCATCTACGCAGTCGCAAGCATGATCATCGGGCAGCATCTAGCACGCCCGGTCGACGAAATCGGCGAACTCGACGACCACCTCCCGGCCGGCGAATTCCCCCGCTTCAGGGAGGCACTCCGATCCGGCGTCCCGAGCATCGAGTCACGCGTGTCGCTCGCGGTGGATGCGCTGATCATCGGCTTCGACGCGATACGCCGAACCTGACCGACGAACGACCAGTTACTTGACCGCGATCGGATTGAGCGGAGACCCGACTCCGCCCGGGATGTTGAGCGGGCACGCGACGAACATGCACTCATACACGCCGTCAGCGGCACAGTCCTCGGCGAGGTCCTCGAAGTCGAACATCTCACCGAGGAGCAGCCCCATGTCACGGAGCGCGAGCATGTGGAACGGAATCATCGGCCCATCGGGGTTCGCGCCGAGTACCTCGACGGCCAGGTTGTCTGCGCACACGGCCGCGATTCCGCGGTCGCGGATCCACCGGGCGCACTCCCACGTGATCCCCGGCGATCCGCTGAGTCCGACATCCGCACCGCGCCGATGTTGAGGATAGGTACCCGTGCGCAACAGCAGGATGTCGCCCTCGGACAACGTAATTCGCGCTTCGTCCAGCACAGCGTCAAGGATGTCCGGCGTAATCCGGGTTCCGGGCACAAGGTAGTCGACGCCGAGATGGCGCGGCACATCGACGAGGACCCCGCGAGACACGACCCCCGACACCAGATTCTGAATCGAGCAGCGTTCCGCACCCCAGGCCGTGACGGCCGTGTCGTGATGGAAACCGTTGTAGAGCAGGTCGTCGTACCAGACGTGCGCCAGTGCGTCGAAGTGCGTCGTCGAATGGGTCCCGAGGATCAGCATGTCCTCCGACGAACACACCTCGAGGACTTGCCCTTTCGGCATGTCGCCGCGATATCGAGTCATGGTGTGGATCGGATTGAAGCGCCCGCTGGTCCGGATGTCGTGCGGTCCGTGCTCGTCGGCGGGCATCGACAACGAGAACGACCTCCCGCCCCGGACGGTCGCGGCGGCCTCTTGAACCTTCGCCGGCGTGAGGAGGTTGAGCGTGCCACGCTGGTCTCCGTCGCCCCAGCGACCCCAGTTGCTCAGCTCGCGCCCGACTTCGCGAACCCCGTCCATGTCGATCGTCGCCAACTCGGCCTCCTCGTCATTCCGCACCAGAATTCAGATCCAGCACTAGGAGAACATAATTCTCCTAGTGACCGGAGGCAACCCTTCAGTGCCGCGGATTCGAGCCGAACAGCTCGTCGAGTTGCTCAGCCATGTACGAAATCGCCAGTTCCGAGTCCGGGGTCGCCGGGTAGGACAGATTCCAGATGTGCGGCACACCTTCGTGCACCTTCACCCGTACATCGACCCCTGCATCCTCCGCCGTCCGTGCCAGCAGCAGCGCGTCGTCCCTCAGGACCTCGGAATCACTGCACTGCACGACAAGCCTCGGTTGACCCGTCCAGTCTCCGAGTACCGGAGAAACCATCGGGTCTGCCGCGGGATGGCCCGCCAGGTATGCGGCTGCCGCCTCGGTCGCCTGTTCGAGCGAGAACCGCTCGTCGGTGTGTTCGTTCTGGCGGAAGCTTCCCGCGATGTTACGCAGATCAGCCCACGGCGAGAAGAGAAATGCGCCGGCGGGTCCCGAGATCTCGAGCTGCCGCAGACGCAGCAACAGCCCGGCAGCGAGCCCCCCACCTGCAGAATCACCCCACAGTGCGAGGCGATCGCCGGGGATCATTCCCGCCACCCACCGGTACGCCATGACCGCGTCGTCCATGGCTCCCGGGAACGCGCACTCACCGGACAACCGGTAGCCCACCGCGAATACCTGAGTCTCACACGCCGCCGCAATCCGGGCGACGCTGTCGACGAACATCTGCGGCGAGCCCTTCCGGTAGCCGCCGCCGTGGAAGTGCAACAGTGCCGCATCCTGGCGCGCGCCGACGGGCCGCACCCGCAGAATCGGCACAGGCGCACAGTCGAGTGCCTCGATCTCGACGTCGAGGCGCTCGCCCGTCGAAGGAAGTTCCGTGTCGGTCATATCCGTCCTCGTCGTGGAATCGGTCAGAGCGGCTCGGCCCAGTCATGATTCGGCGCACGGCCTCCGATCTGCCGAGTCAGCAACTGAGCCGAAGCAATCACAGGTTGGGCGGCAGCGTGGATCGACCTGCCTTCGATCTGGCCGAGATGAAGGAGCGTGAGGCAGAACGCAACGCGCCCATCGGGATCGAACACCGGGACTGCAATGTTTCCTATGTTGTACACGGCGTCCGGTTCGAATTCCAACACCGCGTAGTCGGGCAGCTGCTGGAAGAACTGCTGCAGCAGCGATTCTCGCAGGTCGCGGTCATTGGGACGTTCTGCGAGCTTCTGCGACACCGAGGGACGATCGGGACGCAGGTCGTCGAGGCCGATCGAGTATCCCCGCTTCCGCACCACCGAACCGTAGGTGCGGAGATAGACGGCCACACGCTCTTGCAGATCCTCGGGCAGTTCGGCGATCCATTCGCGCCCCTCGGCCGGCGGCATCCACGCCAGAAACGGCTGCCCGATCGGCGGCTGAAGCGGTATGCGCTGGCCCGGCGCGAGCTCGACCGATCGACCCGTCGGCTTTCCTTCCACCGAAATGCAGAGCACATCCCGGCCCACCTGGACAGTGCCCGTGCATTCGAGTCCCGTGGATTCGGCCAGATTGACCATCTCGACGCGCGCGAGCTCGATGACGGGGTGCGCATCGACCGAGGCATGGCCGACTGCCGCAGCGGCAGGACCGAGTGTGTAGGTCTTGTGACGCGGGTGCCGCGAGACATAGCCCTCGTCGTTCATCACTTTGAGCACCGCAAACATCGATCCGGGACTCACATCCAGAGCTCGGGACAGCTCACTCAGAGTGAACGTGCCCCGCTGATTCGCGGTCAGAAAATCCAGCACCTGAAGTGCGCGCCGCGCCGAGAGAGCCATCCACATCCTTTTCTTGAAGATCGTTGACGCCGGTAACAGCTGACGCTAGCGTAATCCACCAAGTCCTGAAACAGTTTTCGAAATACTGAAAAGAGACTCAGATGGCACAAAAGTCGTTCATTCGGCGCGCTCTGGCCAGTTCGAATCTCCACGCCCTGCGGTTGGCGTTGCTCCATGCCACCGGAGACCCCGCCCTCGCGGCGATGAAACTCGAACTCGTCCCGATCCGCAGCGGCGCCGCGTTCGAGATGACGATCGCCGAGGAATCCCACGAAGAGCTCCTCCGAAAAGCCGAGGAATTCGTGGCAACGGAAGCTGCCACGTATATCCCCCGGAGCCTGGACGAGAACCGAGTACGCACGATGATGGAGATCGCGCTCGGCCAAGAACTCACAGACGAGGAGTTCGTCGTCGCACGGACGATGCCTGCCCTGGAGGAGTTTCCGGTTTTCTCGCAGTGGTCCCGTGAACGTCCCCGCCGCGCGGACGATTTCCGCGTCGTCATCATCGGGGCAGGGCTCTGCGGCGTCGCGATGGGTGTACAGCTCGAGCAACTCGGAATCTCGTATGTGATCTACGAACGACGTGCGGATGTCGGGGGAACCTGGGCCATCAACACCTACCCGGACGCGCGCGTCGATACGGCCAGCACCACGTACGAATACAGCTTCATGAAGAACTACCCCTGGTCCGAGCAGTTCGCGCGCCAACCCGAGGTGCGCCACTACATCGAGACGGTCGCGAAGAAGTACGGCGTATACGACCACATCCGGTTCGAGCACGAGGTGCAGGCGGCCGAGTTCGATGAGCACTCGTCCTTGTGGTCGCTACGCGTTGCTGACGCGTCCGGAGCGACCGAGACCGTGACCTGCAACTTCGCCGTCACCGCGACCGGACTCTTCTCGACCCCGAAGAAGTTGGACACAGAAGGGATCGACAGCTTCACAGGCGAAGTGCTCCACACGACGGGGTGGACCGAGCGGCACACCGTGAAAGGTAAGACCGCGGCCATCATCGGCAACGGCTCCACCGGTGTCCAGTTGCTGGCCCGGATCGCCGAAGACGCCGACCAGGTCTACGTGTTCCAGCGGACCCCACAGTGGATCGCGCCGCGCGAAGGCTACGGTGAGCCGGTAACAGAGGAAATGCGATGGGTGCTCGACAACATTCCGCACTATTGGAACTGGGCTCGTACCACCGCACTCAAGCCGGCCGACCCCCGTGGCACCATCACGCCCGATCCTGAATGGCGCGCTGCCGGAGGCTACTTCAGCGAGAGCAACGACAAGCTACGAGAGAACCTGTCCCAGTACATCCGCAGTCAGGTCGACAATCGAGCCGACCTCGTCGAGCGACTCATCCCCAACTACACCCCTGCCGCGCGGCGTCCGGTGGTCGACAACAAGTGGTACCGATCGCTCACCCGCGACAACGTGGAGCTGGTGACGGATGGGATCACGAGGTTCACCGACACCGGTATCGTCACCGCCGACGGCACCGAGCGAGATATCGACATCGTCCTCACCGCAGTGGGCTTCGAGGTGACAAAGTGGCTCTGGCCCATAGACTTCCGCGGCCGCGACGGCGTGCACATCGAGGATCGCTGGAACATGGAAGGAGGCCCGCGCGCCTTCCAGGGCCTCGCGATTCCGGAGTTCCCGAATCTGTTCGTGCTCTACGGTCCGAACGCGCAGCCGGCCACGGGCGGTGGAATCGGGGTCGGCGGGCTTCCTGCCTGGATGGAGTCGTGGGTCGGCTACATCGCACGAGTCATGGTTGCCGTCATCGAGGGCGGGTACGGCTGCGCAGAGGTCACGGAAGCAGCGTTCTGGGAATACAACAATGCGGTCGACGACACGGCGAGCAAGATGATCTGGCTCGACCCCGCCGCAAATCCGGAGAAGAACTACTACGTCAACGAGCACGGCCGCCTGAGCACGAGCACTCCCCTGCCGGGTCTCGATCTCGGAACACGTTTCCTGACCTTCAAGCGCGACGACTTCATTCTCACCCGTGCCGGTTCTCCCGACCGCGGGTCCGACGAACGCGCCGCGTTCGTCACTGCGTCCTGACTCCGACCGTCCACTCAGAAGAGAGCTGACCACACATGATCGATCTAGGACTCGACGGCGCCCGCGCGATCGTCATCGGCGCAGGATTCGTGCCGTCACGCGCCGGACATGGACGCGGCTCCGCACTGCAACTGGCACGCGCCGGCGCCACCGTTGCCTGCGTCGACAAGAACGCCGAGCGGGCCGACCAGATCGTCCGTGAGATCACCGACGAGGGCGGCAAGGCGTTCGCGATCGTCGCCGACGTGCTCGAGTCCGATCAGGCCCGTCGCGCAGTCGACGAGGCTGCATCCCGCATGGGCGGCCTCGATGTCTGCGTCGACATCGTCGGCCAGGCCATGTGGAGCAAGGCCGCAGAGTTCTCCGACGACGACTGGAACGCGCAGCTTCTCGTCAACCTCACACAGGTGTTCTACGTCTTCAAGGCGGCCGTCCCGTACCTCGCGGCCAATGAGCAGGGCGGCTCGCTAATGGCGCTCACCTCGGTGGACGGTATCGGCTCGTCACGATTCCATGCGGCGTACGGTGCCGCGAAGGCCGGCGTCATGTCCCTCGTGAAGACCTTCGCCGACGAGTACGGCAAGGACGGTGTGCGGGTCAACTCGGTGGCGCCCGGCAATGTCGGCGGCGGCAACTGGGATCTCCCGGAGGTCCCCTTCGGGGAGGATGTCGTCAACGCCCTCGCACCACCGCGCGGCCGCGACATCGCCGACGCAGTGCTGTTCCTCGCGTCGCGCCTCTCCGCAAAGATCACGGGCCAGACCCTGGTCGTCGACGGTGGAGCGCTGGCCCTGAGCCCCTGGGGCATGAAGGAAGAACACATCGGCAGGAATGTCGCTTTCTCCAATGCCACGCAGGATTGAGAACTCCATGTCATCGATCACCACATCTACGATCACCGACGCTTTCCTCGTCACCGGCAAGGTCGCACTCGTCACCGGGGGTGGCAGCGGCATCGGCCGGGAGGCCGCGCTCGTCCTCGCCGCAGCGGGCGCGCGCGTCGTCGCCACCGATGTGAACGAGGCGGGTCTTGCAGAGACGCGCGCACGCAGCGAAGAGCAGGAAACTCCGATCGCCACGCGCACCCTGGATGTGTCCGATCCCGTAGCGGTGTCGCGCGTGGTCGACGACGCCGTCGCGGAGTACGGGCACCTCGACATCCTCGTCAACGCCGCGGGGGTCATGATCATGCGGAGCGCGCTCGACGTGACCCCTGACGAACTCGAGCGGGTTTTCCGGATCAACGTCGGCGGCACGTTCTACGCCTGCCAGGCAGCGGGCCGGGTCATGAGGCCCGGGGGAAGCATCATCAACCTCACGTCGAGCATCATCGACCGCACAAGCCCCGGACGGATCACCTACGCGATGTCGAAGGGTGCCGTCGTGCAGGCCACCCGCACCTTCGCACTGGAACTCGCCCCGGCCGGTATCCGCGTCAATTCCATCGCGCCGGGGTGGGTCGAAACAGGAATGACCGACCAGCACTGGACCGACAACGACGGCACCGTCGACCACGACAAACGTGCAGCGTATGTCGAGATGATGGCCGCGGCATCGCCGCTCGGGGTCGTCGGTACCACCCGCGACATCGCGTTGGCCGTACTTCAACTCGCTTCGGGGGCAGGGTCATTCGTCACCGGTCAGGTCGTTCGGATCAACGGTGGGTCGTTCATGGCATGAGCACCGTGCAGATCCGAGTACCTGTAGGACCCACAGATGAGGAGAGTTGGAAGTGAGCGAAAGGCTCGAAGGCAAGGTTGCAGTGGTCACGGGCGGTGCCAGCGGCATCGGCGAGGCCTCGGCACGGCGGTTCGTCGACGAGGGGGCACGTGTCGTCATCGCCGACGTCAACGATCAACTGGGTAAGAGTGTTGCCGACGAATTGGGCTCGGCCGTCCTGTTCGTCCACGCCGATGTCACCGACCAGGACGACTGGGATCACCTGCTGGCGACGACGAGCGAGCATTTCGCGCCGCTCGATGTGCTCGTCAACAACGCCGGCGGCGGACGCGGTGTCGGCAAGATCGTCGACGAGGTCTACGAGGGGCACCGAGCCATCCTCGATCTCAATCTCTCGTCGGTGTGGATGGGCACCCGTGCCGCGCTGCCCGTGATGGGCGCGCACGGTGGCGGGTCCATCGTCAACATCTCCTCGATCGATGGGCTCGTGGGTGTCGAAGGGATGACGTCGTACGCCGCATCGAAGTTCGCGGTCACCGGCCTGACCAGAACGGTGGCTTTCGAAGGTGGTCCCCACAATGTGCGCATCAACTCGGTCCACCCCGGATTCATCCGGACGCCGATGACCGCCAAGCACACCGGAGCAGTGAAGGCGCGGCTCGAATCGGCGATCCGGAAACAACCGCTCACCCGATTCGGCACACCGGAGGACATCGCAAATGCAGTCCTGTTCTTCGCTTCGGACGAGAGCTCGTACTGCACAGGCACATCCCTCGTCGTCGACGGCGGCCAGCTCGCCGGCCCGCACCGGGATCCGATGTGATCCGGACCCTCCGGCAGCACACGTCATCCACTTCGTCGCACCCCTGGCCCTACGATAGGAATCCGATGATCAGACGCAGGCGTCTCATCTCCACGGCGGTCGCCGCCGTGTGTTCAGCAACGTTGGTGCTCACCTCCTGCGGCACTCCCGAGAATCGAAGCACTTCGGGAGGCAGCGACGCCCCGTTGGGCGACCCTGTCGCCGGTGGCACCCTGCAGGCCATCCAGGGCAGGGAGCCACTCAGCCTCGATCCTTCGGACATCTCCAACGTCTGGACCCACTCCCCACTTCTGGGTAATGCCCTGTACGGCACGTTGATCACCAACAATGTCGAGACGCAGGAAATCGAGTACTCGATGGCCACCGACTTCTCGACCGCCGACGGAGGGCAGACGTTCACCCTCGAGCTGCGTCCGGGACTGCAGTTCACCGACGGAACGCCGCTCGACGCTGCCGCGGTCGAGTACAACTGGGATCGGCTGCGCGACCCGAGCAAGGGCTCGGCGTCGCTCCGTCAGGCCGAGCAGATCGCCGACGTGGAGGCCGTCGACGCGGACACGTTGAACGTGACGCTGGCGTCGCCGAACCCCACCTTCCCGAATTCCCTCCTCGTCTCCGCACTGAACTGGATCGCATCGCCGACCGCCCTCGAGAAAGGCAGGGAGGCGTTCGACAAGAATCCGGTGGGGGCAGGCCCGTTCACCCTCACCGAGTGGGCCCGTCAGGACGTCATCCAACTGGTGAAGAACCCCGAATATTGGGACGCACCCCGTCCATATCTGGACGGCATCACCCTGCGTACGGTTCCCGCCGCCGATCAACGTCTCAACACACTCTCCACGGGTGGCGCGGACCTGGCCTCGGAATCGAACTGGCTGAACCTGTCCAAGTCGGAGAGCCTGGGACTCGACACGGAGATCGTGCCGATGGGGGGCGGCCAGTACTTCGCCATGAACACCCGCCGCGCTCCGTTCGACGACGAACGCGCCAGGCGAGCCGTGAATCTGGCCGCCGACATGGAGGGCGTCAACCTTGTCGCCTTCGAAGGCAACGGCGTGGTCCCGCAGACCCTGTTCCCCGAGGGATCACCGTTCTACGAGGACATCTCGCTTCAGGAAAGCGATGCGGAAGAGGCGCAGCGTTTGTTCGACGAGTTGGCGGCGGATGGCAAGCCGCTGTCGTTCACCTTCACGACGTACTCGCTGGTCGAAGCCAGAGCGGCCGCGGAGACTCTGCAGGCCCAGCTCAGTGCGTTCGACAATGTCGAGGTCAAGGTGGAAACCCTCGACTTCGCTGCAGCGCAGACACGAGTCAACTCGCGAGATTTCGACATGACCATCTCGTCCGCGAACATCCAGGATCCGGATGGCCCACTGTGGAGTGCCTTCCACAGCAGCTCTCAGGGCAACACCTCGGGCATCGACGACGGCCGGCTCGACGCCGCACTCGAGGCGGGACGTGTCGGCATCACGATCGAAGAGCGTAAGGCCGCGTACGACGACGTTCAGCGGCGGCTGACCGAACTCGTCCCGGGAGTCTGGTTCATCCAGTCTCCTCCCGCCACCATCACGGGCGCCGACACACACGGCGTCCGGCTCTACGGCATGGGTTCTCCACTCCCCGATGGTGTGTGGATCTCGGAGTGACCCGATGTCACCGCGGCGGCCGGTCGAGCTCGATCTGCGCGACCACCGCCCGGTGATCCGATCCCGGTAGGGTCACGGTCTCCACCGACGTCGCACGTCCGCCCCCGACGAGAATGTGGTCGATGCCGACCAGCGGGGGAATCCGCTTGTCGGTCGGATAGGTGAAGAGGAAGCCCGCGCCCACCTGTTCTGCGGTGTCTCTGAGCCGGCCCGTCAGCATCGCCCGATACTGCGCATGATCGTAGGTCGCGTTGAAGTCGGCGCCGGCGACCACCGGCGCCGACGGCGGCGCAGATTCGAGTATCTCGTGCAGGCGCGACAATTCGTCGGCCCATACCTTCGTGTCGTAGACCGGCGGCACCGGATGGAACGCGTAGACCGCGACGGGTCCGGTCGCGGGGAGGTCTGCCGTCGCCGAGACCTGGTTCATCACGAAGCCGTCGTACTCGACTTCGTCGGACAACGGAAAGCGGCTCCAGATCCCGGTCCCGCCTGCACCGGGCTCCGGCGCCACGAAGTGATACGGCAATATCCGATCGAGGCCTTCGCGCGCATAGGCTTCGACCGCTTCGGGTGTCAGCTCACTCACGGTCAGCAGATCGACACGGCGCTCCTCGACTTCGGAGACCACAGTTGCCGGGTCGGCTTCACCGAAGAGAACGTTCGCCTGCATCACGGTGAGCACATCTCCCCCACCGCCGGCCGATTCCCCTACGTACCGGGGAGCCTGGATCCACACCGCGGCGACGACGACCAGCAGCGCCACCGCAGTGGCGACGCGGTACCGCAACAGCGCGAAGACCACTGCCCCGAGCACCGAACCGATCATCATGTACGAGGCCGCGGATGCCGCGAGGACAGGAAGTCGCGCCGGCGAGGTGCTGTAGTGCAGCACGACCCCGACCGCGCCGACGAGGGCCGCGAGACCCGCCAGAACTGCCGCAGCCCACCTGAACGCCGTTACCATCACACTCGACAGCAAAGCACGCGAAGATGTGAAGAGGATGTGGAGCTACCCCCGCGATTCTCGAACACGCGCCTGGTCGTGCTCGCATCGAACCGTCCTGTTGCTCAGAGCTCGGGTTGCAGGAAGGCGTCCTCGAACTCTTTCCGAGCACGCTTCGTGTGCGCTGCGCGAATCGCGCGCTGGCGTTCGGTCAGGGTCGGGTCATCAAGATTGAGGTATCCAGTATCGAAGCGGTTTCGACCGTTCGGGAAGCTCTGCTCACGGAGCCGATCCACGAGAGTGGTGCAATACGCCAGCAGCGTGCGGAAGCCGTCGGGATCGCGCTCGGCATCGCTCGCGTAAAGCTCACGGATAGCTGCATCTTCGTCGCTGTGATGGAGCTCCCCAGTATCGTCCAGTTCCCAGAACATACGAAGCGCGAGCGCCCGATCACACCGCGGGTGCTCGATCACCGCGAGGGGAACCGCAAACCCATCATCCCAGTTGTATGCGCTCATCAGCTCCCACAGCGCCAACTCATCGGGAAGGTCAGCGACCAAGCTCGGCAGGTCCTCGTGGCGAGCGCAATCATGGTCGATGATCGCGGCAACTGCGTCGCGCATGATGTTCCTTCCCTGGTCTCCCCCTGTGCGTACTTCCGCTCGACACGAGGGTCGGTGAGATGGTCGAGATAGTCGTCGGGGTCCGTGCTTCACACTCGCGGACGTCGCATGGTCGAGCATCGAACGTCAGGAGTGGGGCGGGCGGGGCTCGAACCCGCGACCAATGGATTATGAGTCCACGGCTCTAACCGACTGAGCTACCGCCCCTCTGCAACGACACGCTGCAGTACGCTCTCCGCTCCGGACAGCGCGTACGCATGGTACCCGGCGGCGGACGCGTTCCGCCGCACCGGGTCGCGACCGGCTCGGAACCTTCCTCCGCTTGCTCGGGTTTCCTCAGGTTGTCGACGCGAGGAAACCCGAGTAGCCGGAGGAAAGCTTCGAAACATCGAACTGTCTCGTACATCACACCCGAGGTGAGTCGAGTTCCGAAACGAAAGAATCCTCCCACCCGCATGGGGTGGGAGGATTCTGCGCGCTCCCCCGGCTGGACTCGAACCAGCAACCCTTCGATTAACAGTCGAATGCTCTGCCAATTGAGCTACAGGGGATTGACCTGCTGTGCTCCGCGGTTTCCCCCGGTGCGTGGAAAACCATATCGTCCCTCCCACCGCAGTACCAAATCGCCTGCATGTGGGCATGCGGAGCGTCATCGGGCAGGATGGAGAGGACGCGCACACAGGGTGGAAGGACGACACATTGATGGGATTGTTGGTCGGGGTTGCCGCGGGGTACGTACTCGGCACCCGGGCAGGCCGAGCCCGATATGAACAGATCAGCAAGACCGCCAAGGCGGTGGCCGCCAGCCCGGTCACCAAGAAGGCCATCGAGGTGGGACGTCAGAAGCTCTCGGATTCCCTGAACCCACAGCCGAAGCTCGAGCCGATGAAGCCGATCGACGAGACGACGACGATCATGATCCCGCGGGATCAGCTCAAGAAATAGCGTCAGCCGGCCAGGCCGTCGCCGCCCGCATCGCCGATGGCCTGGTCGAGCAAACTGCGCCGATATTGCTCCAACGCGACGAGGTCGCCGAGCAGCGCGTGGAATTCGTCGGACTCTGTGGCAGGCGAAATGCGTTGAAGCTTCGATTTGAGCTCCGCCACCTGCTCACCCACCCACACTTCCTGCAGTCGTGCCAGCACTCCCCCGATATAGCGGGGCAGGCGGTCCTCTTCTGCAGGGATCGGCTCGACGGCGAGCTCCGTCACCAACGAGTGGACAACCGGGTCGGTCGCTGCACGACCGACAGCATCGACCCATTCTGCGCCACCCATTCCCGAACCCACACCACCGACATGAGCGATCGCCTCACGCACAGCGGAATAGGCAGGGTCGGTGAACGTCTCGGCAGGCAACGAATCGAACACCGTGCCCGCGACACCCGGATACTGCAGCGCAGCCTTGAGCCCGTCGCGTTGTGGCCACAGTGCAGGATCACCCGGCCGTGGGCGGCGCATCGCAGACTCCTGGGACGAGGACCCTTTATCGGAGACAGCGGCCCGCCGCTTGGGCGCTGATGTCCGTCCGCCCCCACGACGCGCCTCGTCCTGCACTCGGCGGCGGACCATGGGAATGTCGTCCCAGCCCACCCAGTGCGCCAATTGCACCGCGTAGTTGTCGCGCAGCGACCGGTCCTTGATCTGCGCGACGACAGGCACACAGCGACGGAGCGCCTCGACGCGCCCTTCCGCAGTGTCGAGGTCGTGCTCGAGCAGGATCGACTTGACGACGAACTCGAACATCGGTGTGCGCCGCGCGACGAGATCGCGGACGGCGGTGTCGCCGGACGCCTGCCGAAGCTCGCACGGATCCATCCCTTCCGGGGCGATCGCGACGTAGGTCTTCGCTGCGGTCTTCTGGTCGCCCTCGAACGCCTTCATCGCCGCGGCCTGACCGGCTGCGTCACCGTCGAAGGTGTAGATGACCTCGCCGCGGAAGTAGCTGTCGTCCATGAGCAGCCGACGCAGCATCGCGAGGTGCTCGTCGCCGAACGCGGTACCGCACGAGGCGACGGCGGTTTTCACTCCCGCGAGGTGCATGGCCATGACATCCGTATAGCCCTCGACGATCACCGCCTGATGCGACTTTGCGATCTCCCGCTTCGCGAGGTCGAGACCGAACAAGACCTGAGATTTCTTGTACAGCACCGTTTCCGGCGTGTTCATGTATTTGGCGGTGATGGTGTCGTCATCGTAGAGCCGACGGGCACCGAAGCCGATGACATCGCCGGCGAGATTGCGGATCGGCCAGAGCAGCCGGCGGTGGAACCGGTCGATCGGACCGCGGCGCCCCTGCCGCGACAATCCCGCGGCCTCGAGTTCCGCGAATTCGAATCCGCGGCCGAGAAGATGTTTGGTGAGGTGATCCCAGCCCGCCGGTGCGTAGCCGCACCCGAACGTCTCTGCGGCGGCCTGGTCGAAGTTGCGCTCGGTGAGGTAGTCGCGCGCGGCCTGCGCGTCAGGACTGCGGAGCTGTTCTGCATAGAACTGCTGCGCGGCGGCGTTCGCGGCGACCAGGCGGGCGCGGGTCCCGCGATCGCGCTGGACGGACGGTCCGCCGCCCTCGTAGCTGAGGGTGTAGCCGACACGTTCGGCGAGCTGTTCGACGGCCTCCACGAAGCTGACGTGTTCGATCTTCTGGATGAACGAATAGACGTCGCCGCCCTCACCACAGCCGAAGCAGTGGAAATGCCCGTGGTTGGGGCGGACGTGGAACGACGGCGACTTCTCGTCGTGGAAGGGGCACAGTCCCTTCATCGAGTCGGCGCCGCCGCGTTTGAGGGCGACGTAGTCGCCCACGATGTCTTCGATCCGAACGCGGTCGCGAATGGCCGCGATGTCTCTGTCTGAAATTTTGCCGGCCACGCCGACGAGTCTAGGCCGTGTTCTCGACCCGTCCGGCGGCGGTGGTTGCTAGCCCCAGCTGGCCTGCGCGGCGAGGCTGTCACGGTCGATCCGCTCGAGTCGAGATTCGGTGCAGGACGCGATCTGATCGACGATCACCCGCACCTTGGCGGCATCGTCGGGCGCGGCTTCCCACTCGGCGATGAAGATCGGATCGAGGCCTACCGGCGCTGTGCGCAGCAACCACTCTGCGACGCGATGGATGCGTTCACGCTGGCCGACCTGTCTCGTTCGATGAGCGCTGTCGGACATCACGAACTGCAACGCCATGGTCTTGAGCAGCGCGACCTCGGACGCCACGAGTGGCGGGATCACCAGGTCGGTGTCGTAGCGTGTGATCGGCGCATCGCCCGTGACCTCGCGGGTACCGCTGATCGCGGCCGTCGCATAACGGCCGACGAGTTCGCTGGTGAGCCGCTTGAGCGCGACCGAGCTGGTGAGCGTGCCGTCGTAGGTTCCCACCCCGGCCACGACGGGGAGCGTGGACAGGCGTTGCGCGGCGTCCTCGAGCTCGGCCGGGTCGAGGCCGGAGAACTCTCTCATTCCCACTGCGATCAGGCCCGCCACCGAGTCGGCGTCGCCGAGGATCCTCAGGTCGATGCGACCGTCGATCACGCCGTCCTCGACGTCGTGCACCGAATAGGCGACATCGTCGGACCAGTCCATGATCTGGGCCTCGAGGCAGCGACCTCGCTCGGGCGCACCGTCACGGATCCAGGCCAATTCGTCGGCGTCGTCGTCGTAGGCACCGAACTTCGTGCCGGGAGCGGGACGGATCCAGGGGTATTTGAGCGTCGCGTCCAACGAGGTGCGCGTCAGGTTCAATCCCGCGCTGGTGCCGTCCTTGTGGAGGATCTTCGGTTCGAGGGCGGTGAGGATCCGCAGGTTCTGGGCATTACCTTCGAAACCGCCGCACGGCGCCGCGACCTCGTCGAGCGCGCGTTCACCGTTGTGCCCATAGGGCGGGTGGCCGATGTCGTGGGCAAGTCCTGCCAGATCGACGACGTCAGGGTCGGCTCCGAGCCCTTCGGCGATGCTGCGACCGATCTGACCTACTTCCATCGAGTGGGTCAGCCGGGTGCGTGGGGTGTCTCCGTCGCGGGGTCCCACCACCTGCGTCTTGTCCGCGAGGCGGCGCAGCGCCGCACAATGCTGGACCCGGGCGCGGTCGCGCGCGAATGCTGTGCGGTCGGCTGCAGCCGCTTCCGCACCCGCAAGTCCCGATCGCTTCGGCGCCTCCTCCACGCGCCGCGCGAGATCGTGTTCGCTGTATCCCGGCATCCGGCCGCCCTTCGTCGATACGACCTTCGTCACTGGTCTGCCGTGTATTCGAAATCTGCCGAGTAATGGGTGAGCTGGTACCAGATGAGCGCCCCGGTCTCCCGGGCTATGCCGTGGAGCTGCGACTCGCGTGTGAATACGGCCGGGCCCTGCCGGGTGGGCGCGGTCCATGCATCGAGCCCTGCATCGCGTGCCATGGTTCGGGTGCGCAGGCCGTGCCACGGATCACTCACCAGAACGGCGGACGACAGTCCCATCTCACTCATCTCTTCGCTGACGGCCTTGATGCTCAGGAGGGTGTCGGATCCCTCCTCGACCGCCACGATGGCATCCGCGGGCACGCCCGCCTCGATGAGGTAGTTCCTGCCGGAGGCCGCCTCGGTGAACAAGTCGCCTTCCTGCTTGCCTCCGACCGTGACGATGGTGTCGGACACGCCGTTCTCGTAGAGCTTGCGGGCCTGCTCGAGGCGCGCTTCGAACACCGGAGACGGAGTCCCCGAGTACTGCGCGGCACCGAGTACGACGATGGCGTCGGCGGTCGTCCAGTCGTCGATGCGCGCAACCTGCCACACCCGCACTGCCGTACCGCCCACCACCAGGACCGCAGCGAGGAGTAACCCGGCGATCAGACGACGGCACCACCGAGCGAGGGTGGACACCGGACTGCGCCGGTCGTCGGCCCTCGTGACCATGCCAGGGCGGCGGGATGCGGTACTCACTCCACGATTCTGCCAGTGGCCGACCGGATACCCGTGTGGACACGCGCCACCCGCACACGGAACCACTAGATTCGTCACCATGGCTCACCCATCGGCCGCGGACCGGCATCCCTCGACAGCCTCGCTCACCTTCGTCCCCGTCCTGCTCGCGGTCGCAGCGTGGTTGATGGCTCCCGCACTGGCCTCCGCCGAGCCGCCGTCGCGGCTCCCGCAACCGATCACCGACACCGCGGGTGTGCTCAGCGATGACGACACCGACCGCATCCAGGCCGCAGCAGATGCGTTGTACGACGAGCATCAGCTGCAGTTGTGGGTCACGTACGTATCGACCTTCGACGGTCAGCCGTACAGCAGCTGGGCCGAGGCCACCGCACGGGCCAGCAACTTCGGGCAGGACACCGCGTTGCTCGCGGTTGCGACCGACGATCGCGAATTCGCGTTGTGGACCCCCGACGGGTCCGAGGTCAGCGAATCCGAACGCGACCGCATCAGCTCGAACGACATCGTGCCCGAGTTGCGTGAACCCACCGACTGGGCGGGAGCCGCGGTCGCCGCCGCAGAGGGTCTCGACAATGCGCTGACGCCGTCGAGCGCACCCGTGACGACGTTGCTGGTCGGTGGCGGGGTCATCGCCGCAGGTGCGGGCGGGGTGTACCTGTACTCCCGCCGGTCGAAGAGCAAGCGCGCGGAGGCCGGGGCCGCGCAGGCCGCCCAGATCGATCCGAACGACGTCGACGGTCTGCGTTCGCTGCCGCTCGAGGGGCTCGAACTGTACGCGCAGGAAGTGCTCGTGGAGACCGACAACGCGGTCCGATCGAGTTCGGAGGCACTCGAACTGGCACGCGGCGAGTTCGGACAGTCCGCGGTGCAACCTTTCGACCGGGCGTACGAGCAGGCCCGAGCAGCGCTAGCGTCCGCGTTCGAGATCAGGCAGCGTCTCGACGACGACATCCCCGAGACCCCGCAGCAGCAGCGCGACATGCTCGTGCAGTTGATCTCGTCGTGCGGTAAGGCCGACAACGATCTCGACGCGCAGGTCGAGGCATTCGACGCCATGCGCAACCTGCTGCTCGACGCCCCGAAACGCCTCGACACGCTCACCCAGCGTGCAATCGAGCTGCGGGCACGGCTCCCCCGGTCGGAGACGATCCTCACGCAGCTTCGCAGTGAGTTCCCGGCCGGTGCGCTCGCTCCTGTTGCGGAGAACGTCGCGCTCGCACAGGAGGAAATCTCCTTCGCGGAGAAAGCGATCGACGAGGGCCGGACCGCGGTCGCGCGACCTGCCGGCGAGCAGGGCGACGCAGTGCGCGCCATCCGCGAAGCCGAAGGCGGCCTGGGACATGCGGCAACGCTCCTCGACTCCCTCGACCATGCGGCCGAGGACATCCGACGAGCCATCGCGACCCTTCCCGCAGCGATGGAGGATGCGGCGCAGGGCATCGCGGACGCTGCGCAGCTTGCAGCGGCGGGCGGCCCGGACCTCGACGAGGCGCGCAAGGCGGCGCAGGACGCGCTCGATCATGCGCGGGCCGAGCAGCACACCGACCCGCTGGGCAGTTTCACACGCGTGGTGGAAACGGATGCGCGGCTCGACGCGTTGCGCGCGCAGACCCGCGAGGCGCAGGAAGCCGCGGATCAGGCCCGCCGACGCCTCGAGCAGGATCTTGCCGCGGCACAGGCACAGGTCACCGCCGCATCGGATTTCATCGGTACGAGGCGCGGCGTGGTCGGAGCGCAGGCCCGTACCCGATTGTCGGAAGCCGAACGCCATCTGCAGGCGGCGCAGCAATTGGCGCAATCGGATCCCGCTGCCGCTATGCAGCACGCCCAGGCCGCCGCGAGCCTGGCGGCAAAGGCGTTGCGCTCGGCCCAGAACGACGTCCAGAAGTGGGACCGTCAGCAGCGCCCGCCGGGTGGCGGCTCGTCGGGCGGCAACATGACCGGCGCGATCCTCGGCGGCATCCTCATCAACAGCGTCCTGAACAGTGGCCGCGGTGGCGGTGGTTTCGGCGGAGGTTTCGGGGGTGGTGGCTTCGGCGGCGGCGGGGGTGGTGGCTTCGGCGGGTCGAGCGGTGGCCGCTTCTAGCTCCCCGTTCCACTACTCTGGGTGCGACACGCTCACCGCGTGAAGACCACTGCGATCAGGGAGGTTGATGAATATGGCCCGCCAGATGTGCCGTCCGTATGCCTTCTTCCAGGTCGCGCGAGGTCACTGAGCGGCCCGGTCATCTGAACTGACCAGGAGTGTCGCATGTCTATTTCTTCGTTGCCCCTGAGCAACACAGGTCTGATCACCAACGCAGGGCTGATCACCGAGCGTCTCGTCATGCGTGTGTGGAGCACTGCCGAGATCGCCGCCGTATCGAACAACCATCGCAGGGCATTCTGGGCGGAGGACTTTCCCTCAGAAGGAGATTCCGTGATCGCCGGGGTCATCGACGGGCAGCGATCCGGGCCGGACCACAGCCATCGACTGATCGTCGAACGGGAGGGCGGGCTGGTCGTGGGTTCCATCAGTCTGCTGTGGCCGCCGAGCGAAGGCGTGGTCGAAATCGGGTACGGCGTCGTCGCCTCCCGTCGAGGGCTCGGCTACGCCTCCGAGGCAACCCGCGCCATGGTGGAGCTGGCTCTGGCCACACCGCTGGTCCACACGGTCTCGGCCGAGGTGGAGCTCTCGAATCCGGCCTCGGTACGTGTGCTGGAGAAAGCCGGGATGCTTCGCTGTGGTGAGGACTCGGCCGTGGCCCGATACGCCACGGCGCCGAGGCCGTATCTGTAGGTGTGCGAGGGGACCGGCAGCGACGTCCCGGTCGGTGCCGGTCCCCGGTCGCTTCACCTCGCCCGCGCCCCGTGTTCGGCAGCAAGGGGTAACCACCGACCCGATCAGAGCGGTCCGGCACACCCATGGAGAACAACACTCTCCTTTTCTTCGAATCCCTTTCTTGTGATGGAGAACACTGGTATCTTGCCGTCAATCGCCGCTGTATCGGTGATGTGCGCCATACTCTCAGACGAGGAGCTTCTGGTCGTGACTCAGACCGATTCCGGCAGGAACCGCATCCACTTCGATCGACACGCACCCGAGTACCGAGAACAGTTCGAAACCATCACCAAGGACATGCACGCAGGCTGCCCCATGGCGTGGACCGACACCCACGGCGGACATTGGGTCGCGGCCGGGGCCGACGAGGTCTTCCATCTCGCCCGGTCCGAAGACATCTCCAACGACAACGACGTCCAGGGCGTCCGCCGCGGATACAGGGGCATCACGATTCCCACCGGGGAACTGCCGAACGGTGCACGCGGCGGCATGCTCGAGATGGACTCGCCGGAGCATCGCTACTATCGCCAGACCCTGAACCCGTACCTCTCACCGGCAGCCGTCAAACGATGGATTCCCGTCATCGACGAGGTGGTCCGCGCCTGCCTCGACGAGAAGATCACCACCGGGCGGATCGACTTCGTCGACGATCTCGCCAACATCGTGCCAGCGGTGCTCACCCTCGGGATGCTCGGCATTCCGCTCGCCAAGTGGGCGATCTACAACGAACCGGTACACGCGTCGGTGTATACGCCGCCCGACTCTCCCGACCGGGGCCGCGTCGCCGACCTTCAACGCGCGATGGGCGCCGACCTCTACGCCGCCGTCGCGCAAGCCCGCGTCGATCCACGCCCCGGTCTGGTGAACGCGGTGGTGCATGCCGACATCGACGGCGAGAACCCACCCGACGTGGAAGTTCTCGGCATGCTGTCGCTGTTGATCGGTGGCGGATTCGACACGACGACTGCGCTCACCGCGCACTCACTCGAATGGCTGTCCCACAACCCGGACCAGCGAGAACTGCTCAGCCGCGACCGCGACACGCTACTCGACTCCGCAACAGAGGAGTTCCTGCGGTTCTTCACACCTGCGCCGGGAGACGGACGCACCTTCTCGGCCGATTGCGAATACGCCGGAAACCAGTTCCAGGAGGGCGAACGATTGTGGCTCTCGTGGGCCATGGCCAATCGCGATCCATCACTGTTCGACGATCCTCACAGCATCGATCTCGAGAGAAAGGGTAACCGTCACTTCAGTTTCGGACTCGGGATCCACCGCTGCATCGGATCCAACGTCGCGCGAACAGTGTTCAAACGGATGCTCGTCGCGGTGCTGGACCGGATGCCCGACTTCCACTGCGACCCCAGCGAGGCCGTGCACTACGAGACCATCGGCATCATCCAGGGAATGCGGAATCTTCCCGCGACCTTCACCCCCGGCCCCCGCCTGGGCGCCGGTCTCGACGAGACGCTCGCCCGTCTTCAGAAGGAGTGCGACGCACAGGGGCTCGCCGAGCCGATCACGGCGCAGACCGACAGATCACAGTAGCCGCACGAAAAGGCAGGCACACCGTGTCGACGCGGTGTGCCTGCCTTTGTCGTTGTGCCTATGATCAGCAGACGCGAGTCCCGGCGATCAGCACCCGATCAGGCGCTGCGCGAGGTAACCCTCGACCTGATCCAGGCTCACGCGCTCCTGCGCCATCGTGTCGCGCTCACGCACGGTGACTGCCTGATCCTCGAGAGTGTCGAAGTCGACGGTGATGCAGAACGGCGTTCCGATCTCGTCCTGGCGACGGTAGCGACGGCCGATCGCACCCGCGTCGTCGAACTCGATGTTCCAGTTCTGGCGAAGCTGAGCCGCGAGGTCCTTGGCCTTCGGGCTGAGATCCGCGTTGCGCGAGAGCGGCAGCACCGCGGCCTTGACCGGCGCAAGCCGGCGGTCGAGGCGCAGCACGGTGCGCTTGTCGACCCCGCCCTTGGCATTGGGTGCCTCGTCCTCGGTGTACGCGTCGACGAGGAACGCCATCAGCGAACGGGTGAGGCCGGCCGCAGGTTCGATCACGTACGGCGTGTAGCGCTCATTGGTGGTCTGGTCGAAGAAGCTCAGGTCGGCACCCGAATGCTGCGCGTGGGTCGACAGGTCGAAGTCGGTGCGGTTGGCGACGCCCTCGAGTTCACCCCATTCGCTGCCCTGGAAGTGGAAGCGGTACTCGATGTCGACGGTGCGCTTCGAGTAGTGCGAAAGCTTGTCCTGCGGATGCTCGAACAGACGCAGATTGTCCTTGTTGATACCGAGACCGGTGTACCAGTCCATGCGGTAGTCGATCCAGTACTGGTGCCACTCCTCGTCTTCCCCCGGCTTGACGAAGAACTCCATCTCCATCTGCTCGAACTCTCGGGTGCGGAAGATGAAGTTGCCCGGCGTGATCTCGTTACGGAAGCTCTTGCCGATCTGGCCGATGCCGAACGGCGGCTTCTTACGCGACGTGGTCAGCACGTTGGCGAAGTTCACGAAGATGCCCTGAGCGGTCTCGGGGCGCAGGTAGTGCATGCCCTCTTCGCTCTCGATCGGACCGAGATAGGTCTTGAGCATCATGTTGAAGTCGCGGGGTTCGGTCCACTGACCCTTGGTGCCGCAATCGGGGCACACGATTTCGGTCATTGCGACCGAGTCCGGGTCGTCGAGCTTGTTCTTCTCCGCGTACGCCTCCTGCAGGTGGTCCTGCCTGTGGCGCTTGTGACAGTTCAGGCACTCGACGAGCGGGTCGTTGAACACGCCGACGTGACCGGAGGCGACCCACACCTGGCGGGGCAGGATCACCGACGAGTCGAGGCCCACGACGTCGTCACGGCTGGTGACCATGTTGCGCCACCACTGCTTCTTGATGTTGTCCTTGAGTTCCACGCCGAGCGGCCCGTAGTCCCAGGCCGACTTGGTGCCGCCGTAGATCTCACCGCAGGGGTAGACCAGCCCGCGGCGCTTGGCGAGGTTGGCGACGGTATCGATCTTGGATTTGGGTGCCACTCGGATTCTCTCCATCTCGGATGCGGGTTCGCAGCATGCGTCGATCTCCAAGACTATCGCTCCGCGGCCGGACACCGAACACGCGGAGGTTGACATGCACATCCATGCATATCAAAATGGAATCGGTTTGCAATAACGCGCGGTTCGCCCTCCGAAGGAGCACCCTTGAGTCTCGACACCGGTCATCACGACTGCACGGTGGACACGCGCACTTCCGAATCGCACGACCCCGCCGGGATTCGGCAACCGATCCCCCACGACACACTGGTCACCGCAGGCGAACTCCTGCGCGCGCTGTCCGCACCGATCAGGATCGCGATCGTCCTCCAACTACGAGAGTCCGCGCGCTGCGTGCACGAGCTCGTGGGAGCGCTCGGCGTCACTCAACCACTGATCAGCCAGCACCTGCGTGTCCTGAAGACCGCAGGCGTCGTCCGCGGCGACCGGTCCGGACGTGAGGTCCTGTACCGACTCGCGGATGATCATCTCGCCCACATCGTCGTCGACGCTGTCGCCCACGCCCAGGAACCTACCGCCCAGGAATCCACCACCCTGGGAACACCTGAACAGGAAGGTTGACGTCCACCTTGACCTCCGCCCGCAAACCCCTCGTCGGGGTTCGCTCGACCAAGCAGCGCAGCGCGATCATCGCCCTGCTCGACGACACCGAAGAGTTTCGAACGGCTCAGGACCTCCACGACGAACTACGCAAGCGCGGCGACGGAATCGGCCTGACCACCGTGTACCGCACCCTGCAGTCGCTCGCAGAGGTGGGCAGCGTCGATGTGCTCCGCACGGATTCCGGGGAATCGATGTTCCGGCGATGCTCCTCCGGGCATCACCACCATCTCGTGTGTCGCCGCTGCGGATTCACCGTCGAGGTGGACGGACCCGAGGTCGAGCGCTGGGCGCACGAAATGGCAGATGCCAACGGATTCGTCGACGTCAGTCACACCATCGAGATCTTCGGCACGTGCAAGGACTGCGCGCTCGCCGAGGACTGACCGGTCATTTCGTCTCGCCGGCAGAATCTGTCGAGGTGCCGACCACCTCGCGAGCGCTCGCGGCGCCGTCGAGAACCAGCAGGAGCATCGTCGTGAGCGCTGTGTCTTCGAGTCCCGTGATGGGGAAGGAGTAGCGCAGGACGACGTCTGCCTCCGCGTCGCGTTCGATCAGATGCACCGACCCGAACTGGATGGCGTCGGAGGCCGACGCCACCCGGTTGCGCACGTCGTCGCCGAGCGGGAGGTCCCAGCCAAGGATCCCGGTGAGCGACACGACGTCGAGCCCCTCGGTGAGGGTGACCACCTGTGCCGCGAACGGGACGGCACCGTAATCGAATCCAAGGGCGTCGTCGCCGTTCGCCTGGGACGTCCGGAGGTCGACGAACGGGGCGAGCAGGCCCGCTATCCGCTCCCGGAACGCTGTCATTTCACACCCCCGAACCGACGATCGCGGGAGGCGTATTCGACGCAGGCTGCCCAGAGGTCACGTCGGTCGAAGTCGGGAAAGTTCTTGTCCTGGAACACCATTTCGGCGTAAGCCGACTGCCACAGCAGGAAGTTCGAGATCCTCTGTTCCCCCGACGGGCGAAGAAACAGATCGACGTCGGGCATGTCGGGTTCGTCGAGATGACGAGCCACCGTGGCTTCGGTGACCTTCTCGGGGTCGATCTCGCCGGCAGCGACGCGACGCGCAATCTCTCGTACCGCGTCGGCGATCTCGGCCCGACCTCCGTAGTTGACGCACATCACGAGTGTCATCACGTCGTTGTCCTTGGTGAGCTCCTCGGCGATCTCGAGCTCCTTGATGACACTGCGCCACAGACGCGGGCGGCGCCCGGCCCACCTGACGCGCACACCCATCTCGTGCATCTCGTCGCGGCGGCGGCGGATCACGTCGCGGTTGAAGCCCATGAGGAACCGGACCTCGTCGGGGCTGCGCTTCCAGTTCTCGGTGGAGAACGCGTAAGCAGACAGCCACTTGACGCCCACCTCGATGCTGCCGCACACGGCGTCCATGAGAACGGCTTCGCCGCGTTCGTGACCGGCAGTGCGGGGCAGCCCGCGCTCCTGCGCCCAGCGACCGTTTCCGTCCATGACCAGCGCAACGTGCTGCGGAATCAGCTCGGGCTGGATGATCGGGGCACGAGCACCCGACGGATGGGGGTCGGGTGGGCGGATGGGGCGGTCAGCCGGTCGGTGCGGTTCGCGTCGTCGAATCACGGTCTCCATCCTGCCTGACGCCGGATCCCGGGTTTCCGGCCCCGTGCGGACTGCCGCGTTCGATGAGCGGCAGCGTCCTCAGCTGACGCTCGAGATGCCATTGCAGATGCGCAGCGATCAGACCACTCGTCTGGCTACGCACCGAGTCCGGCGCCGCTTCGCTGATCTCCCAGCGCCCCCTGTTGAGCGCCTCCATCAGATCCAGCACTCCCGGTGCGGGCGTCGCCGCACCCGGCGGCCGGCACTCCACGCAGACCGCGCCGCCCGCACCGACATGGAACGCCGTGTGCGGCCCCGGCCGGTCGCAGCGGGCACAGTGCGTAATCGCAGGTGCCCATCCGGCGTAGAGCATCGCGCGCAGCAGGTAGGCGTCGAACACCAACTCCGAGGGACGCGTCCGATCGCATACCGCACGCAGGGCACCGACGGTCAGCGCGTGGAGCCGCGGTACGGGCGCGCGCTCCTCACCCGCGAGACGTTCGGCCGTCTCGAGGATCGCGCACGCGGTGGTGTAGCGCCCGTAGTCGTCGACGATGCCGATTGCGAACGCGTCGAGGGTCTGGACCTGGGTGACGATATCGAGGTTCCGACCGGGGTGCAGTTGCACGTCGATGTGGGCGAAGGGTTCGAGGCGCGCACCGAACTTCGAGCGGGTGCGGCGCACCCCCTTCGCGACAGCTCTGACCAGCCCGTGGCGGCGGGTGAGCAGGGTGACGATGCGGTCGGCCTCGCCCAGCTTGTGCTGGCGCAGCACTACGGCATTGTCCCGGTACAACCTCACGCATCCGAGTGTGTCACGTCGGCACGACAGCGCCTGACGTGTGGACGGCGCCGCTTCCGGAAACCTCGACACACCCCACTGGAACACGTTACTGTTCGTTCGAACGAACAACAGTGGGGGATGCATGACGACGCACGAAGTACCGGCCCGATCCGCCGGACTGGCCGACACGGCTGCAGCACTCGGGAAGGGCACCACCTCGGTGGAGCTCGTCCGCGCCGCACTCGACCGGATCGACGCGAGCCGATCCACGCTCAACGCCTTCCGCGTCGTGCGGCGGGAGGCGGCCCTGGCCGAGGCGGCCGAGGCCGATCGACGCCGCGCCGCGGGCGAACGCACCCCTCTGCTCGGCGTCCCGATCGCAGTCAAGGACGACACCGACATCGCCGGCGAGACCACAGCCTTCGGCTGCACAGGAGACTTCCCTGTTCGGCAACACGACGCCGAGGTGGTCCGGCGGCTCCGCGAGGCCGGCGCAGTGATCGTCGGCAAGACCCACTCCTCCGAGGTCGGTCAGTGGCCGCTGACCGGCAACGCGACCTATGGCTACACACGGAACCCCTGGTCGCGTGAGCACACGCCGGGCGGGTCGTCCGGCGGGAGCGCTGCGGCGGTCGCCGCCGGACTGGTCCCCGCAGCGCTCGGGTCCGACGGCGCCGGTTCGGTTCGGATCCCGGCAGCGTGGACCAACCTGGTAGGCATCAAGCCACAACGTGGTCGGATCTCGATGTGGCCCGATCCCGAGGCCTTCTACGGACTGACCACACACGGGCCGCTCGCCCGCACGGTCGCCGATGCTGCGCTCCTCTTCGACGCGGTCAGCGGTAATCGACCCGGCGATCTCCATCGCCGCGATCCGATGACGGTCTCCGACGCGGTGGGACGCGATCCGGGGCGGCTGCGAATCGCCTTGTCCCTGAAGCCTCCGTTCACCGCCACACCGAGGCGGCTCGATCCCCGAGTACGCTCCCGCATCACCGCGCTCGCCACGACGCTCCGCGATCTGGGACACGAGGTGATCCTCGCCGACCCTGATTACGGAATCATGTTCGGTCTGGACTTCCTTCCGCGATCGATGGCCGGCATCGACGACTGGGTGCGCACGCTTCCCGACCCCTCGCTCACCGATTCCCGCACCCGCGCCAACGCGCATACCGGCAAACTCCTACGCGGCGTTCCGCTTCGCGCCGCACGGGCCGCCGAGCCGCGGCTCCGGCGCCGGGTCGGGCGGATCTTCGATCGGGTCGACGTCGTACTTGCCCCCACCACCGCGACACCTCCACCTCCGGTCGACGCGATCGAGGGTCTCGGGGGGTGGGCCACCGACAAGGCGATCACCGCTGCGTGCCCCTATGCGTGGCCGTGGAATGTGCTCGGATGGCCGGGTGTGAATGTGCCTGCGGGTTTCACCGACGACGGATTACCCGTCGGTGCACAGATTCTCGGACACGACGACTCGGAACCGATGCTCGTGTCGCTCGCGGCTCAGCTCGAATCGGTGCTGCGCTGGCACGAACAGACTCCGTCCAGGTGGTGGTAGTCATATGGTCACCGATGCTCGGCACCGAATCATCGATGCGACACTGCATCTCGTCGGCTCCCACGGAATCGCGGGAATCACCAATCGGCGCATCGCTTCCCGCGCCGAGGTTTCGCTGGGGTCGATCACCTACCACTTCCCCAGCCAGTCCGATCTCCTGAAGGCCGCGCTCACGACTTTCGTCGACGAGGAGACCCAACGACTGCGCGCGGTCGCGGAATCGTACCGTTCCCAGTCCCTTTCAGTGACGGAGGCCGCTGCGCTCACCGAACGGATCGCGGAGGATCTCGCATTCACCGCCGAGCGGATCGCACCGTACGAACTGTGGATCCAGGCGGGCCGGGATCCGGACCTGCGTGCAACCGCGGACGAATGCTGGTCCGCATACGACGCGCTGACCGTGGCGATCCTCCGCGCGCTCGACGTCCCGAATGCGGAGACACTCGGGCCGATCCTGGTCGCGACTATCGCCGGTCTGCAACTGCGACGTCTGTCGACCGGATCCGGTACGGACCTGGCCGCTGCGACGCTCCTCCTGCTCCGGGGAGCGACCACACAGCCCTGACCTGCAGCACCACCCTGGCGACAGCGCAGCCCTGCGGTTTCCGTCAGAATCGCACCGAGCCGCTGCCCACTTCCCTACCACCTTCCAGGACACCGACTTCCACGTCTCCCGAACCGACGGTCACCTCGGCGGTGCACACCATCGGCACGGTCGATCTCGTCCCCGGCGCGAACGGCTCACCATGCGCGGGGCCCTTGATCGTGCAGACGATCGCCTCCGCCGACGCGAAGGACACCTGCGGGCGATATCCGGAGTAGAACGGACCGCTACGTCCACCGACGTTGCTGGGCTTCATCGACAGATCCACGAGGATCTCTTCACCCGCAGTGAAGGTGATCGGTCCCGCGGCGGCGCTGCTTTGGGTGCCGCACCCGGCGACGAAGAGCAACGACGCCGCGGTAACCGCGAGGGGGACATACACGCGCATTCGGACCTCCGCATCGACAACGATGCGGAGACCCTAGCCCGATCGGACATATCCGACACCTGGCCCTTCCACTGACGACATCGCCCGGAAGCGCCGGTCGAAAGTCAGAATCCGAGGCGGCCGAGTTGCTTCGGATCGCGCTGCCAGTCCTTCGCAACCTTCACGTGCAGGTCCAGGAAAATCTTGACCCCGAGCAGCTTCTCGATCTGGGTACGCGCCGCCGTCCCTACCTGTCGCAGCCGCGCGCCGCCCTTACCGATGACGATGCCCTTCTGGCTCGGGCGTTCGACGTAGAGCAGAGCATGCACGTCGAGCATCTCGCCCTGCTTCTCCGTGCGGTCCTCGCGCTCTCGCACTTCCTCGATGACCACGGCAAGGGAATGCGGAAGCTCATCACCGAGACCTTCGAGAGCAGCCTCGCGGATGAGTTCGGCCATGAGGGTCTCTTCGGGTTCGTCGGTGAGCTCCCCGTCAGGATAGAACGCCGGTCCCGGTTCCATGTGGGAGGCGAGCACGTCGACCAGGACCTCGACCTGCTCCCCCGACGACGCCGACACGGGGACCACGTCGGTGTCACCACCGAGGAGCTTCGACACCGCGAGCAGTTGCGCGGCGACCTGCTGCTTGCCCACCTTGTCGATCTTCGTCACGATCCCGATCAGCGGGGTACGCGGCGCTACGGTCCGGACCTGGTCGAGGATCCATCGGTCGCCGGGGCCGACTTTCTCGTCGGCGGGAAAGCACATACCGATGGCGTCGACCTCGGAGTAGGTGTCGCGCACGAGGTCGTTGAGTCGCTGGCCGAGCAGTGTGCGTGGCCGGTGCAATCCTGGGGTGTCCACGAGGATCAGCTGCGTGTGGTCGCGGTGAACGATCCCGCGGATGGTGTGGCGGGTGGTCTGAGGACGCGACGACGTGATGGCGATCTTGCTGCCCACCAGTGCATTCGTCAGCGTCGACTTCCCGGTATTGGGTCGCCCGACGAAACAGACGAAACCGGAACGGAACTCGGAGGAGCTCATCGTGTGTTCTGCCATCTGGTGTTCGACGCTGCTACGTCCTCGTTCACGATGCAGAGCACGCGCCGTCCTCCTTTCGAGAGGTGGGTGAGTCTTCGGATTCCGGAACGCGCCGGACGAACACGGTGTTGACGCGGACGCGACCGCGGACGTCGGGTCCGCCTTCGCCGCGCAGGACGAGTCCGTGGGTGCGCACCTGTGATCCCGGCAGCGGAACGCGACCGAGCTCGTGTCCGAGGAGTCCGCCGACGGTGTCGACCTCGTCGTCGTCGATCTCGATGCCGAACAGTTCGCCGAGATCCTCGACGGGCAGGCGCGCGGAGACCCGGTAGGTATCGTCGCCGAGATCGTCGATGTCCGGGATCTCACCGACGTCGTACTCGTCGGCGATCTCACCCACGATCTCCTCGATGACGTCCTCGATCGTGACCAGGCCTGCGATGCCGCCGTATTCGTCGACGAGCACGGCCATGTGATTGCGGTCGCGCTGCATGTCGGAGAGCAGCTCGTCGAGACGCTTGGAATCGGGCACGAACACCGGCGGACGCATCACATCGGCAACCGAGACGCTGTGTCCTCCGTCGCTCGCGTCGTAGGTCTGCTGCACCAGGTCCTTCAGATAGACGACTCCGCAGATGTCGTCGACGTTCTCGCCGATCACCGGGATACGGGAGTGTCCGCTGCGCACGGCCAGGGTCGTTGCCTGCCCCGCGGTCTTGGTGCTCTCGATCCAGACCATCTCCGGGCGCGGCACCATGATCTCGCGCGCGGTGGTGTCGCCGAAGTCGAAGACCGATTGGATCATCCGTCGTTCGTCGTCGGCCACCACTCCGCGTTCCTGCGCCAGGTCGACGAGTTCGCGAAGTTCGATCTCGTTGGCGAACGGACCATTGCGGAAGCCTCGGCCTGGAGTGACGGCGTTACCCACAAGGATCAGGACCCTGCTGATCGGGCCCAGAATCACACCGAGCACTCGCAGCGGCACGGCTGCAGTGAGCGCGATCGTGTAGGCGTGCTGACGGCCGAGTGTTCGCGGCCCGACACCGATCACGACGTAGTCGATCACGACCATGACCGCGGCGCTGATGACGAGCGCCCAGGTGCGACTGAGATGGTCGAGCAATTCTCCCGCAAGCACCACCGTCGCGGTCAGCTCACACAGGATGCGCAGCAGCACCGCGAGATTGATGTATCGGGGGCGATCGTCGAGGAGAGCGCGAAGACGGCGGGCGCCTGCACGGCCGTCCTTTGCGAGCTCTTCCACGCGCGCCGCCGAGACTGTGTTCAGCGCCGAATCGATTGCGGCGAAGAGCCCACCGAAAATCACGAGTAGGACTGCGAGGGCGTACGAGAAGATCACGATACTCACGCGGGGCTCACCTCGGCGCGCGCTGCACGATGCGTGGCTGCGTCATCCGGCGACACGGTCACAGCTCCGGATTGTCGACGAATCCGGCCTTCCCGAGCAGCTGCTGATCGCGCGCGGCCAGCTGGGCATCGCGCTCGGCGAGCCGCAGCTCCTCGTACCATTCGGCGAGCAGCTGGTTCTGCAGGCCGAACATTTCCTTCTCTTCGTCAGGTTCGGCGTGGTCGTAGCCGAGAAGGTGCAGCATGCCGTGCACGGTAAGAAGAGCGAGTTCGTGGTCGAGCGAGTGTCCGGCCTTCTCCGCCTGTTCTGCGGCGAACGACGGGCACAGCACGATGTCGCCGAGCATGGACGGACCTGGCTCGGGTGCGTCGGGGCGACCTCCCGGCTCGAGTTCGTCCATCGGGAACGACATCACATCGGTCGGGCCGGGCAGATCCATCCAGCGCACGTGCAGATCGGCCATGGTGTTCGAATCCACGAGCACCATGGACAGCTCCGCGGCGGGATGCACGTCCATCCGGGCGATGACGAAACGGGCGACATCGAGCAGTTCTTCCTCGACGACCTCCCTTCCGGATTCGTTCGAGATTTCGATGCTCATAACTGTCGTTCCTTCTGCACTTCTGACGGATTCGGGTTGTGCGGCATGATCACCGGCGCTGGACCCGGTGTTGTGAGGCTCGTCGCTGGGCTCGATTTCCGATGCCCGCTTCGCCGCTTCGCTCGATCTCGAAGCGCCCGTAGGCGTCGACGATGTCGGAGACGAGTCGGTGACGGACCACGTCACTGCTGTCGAGCCGTGCGAAGTGGATGTCGTCGATGCCGTCGAGGATCTCGGTGACAGCAGCAAGACCCGATCGGGCGCCGCCGGGCAGGTCGACCTGGGTGACGTCGCCGGTCACGACGATCTTCGATCCGAAGCCGAGTCGGGTGAGGAACATCTTCATCTGCTCGGCGGTGGTGTTCTGAGCTTCGTCGAGGATGATGAATGCGTCATTGAGACTTCTACCACGCATGTACGCCAGTGGCGCGACCTCGATCACCCCGGCCTGCATGAGCTTCGGGATCGCTTCGGGATCCATCATGTCGTGCAGGGCGTCGTGCAGGGGCCGCAGATACGGGTCGATCTTCTCGTGCAGGGTTCCGGGCAGGAATCCGAGACGTTCGCCCGCCTCGACCGCGGGGCGCGTGAGGATGATGCGGGTGACCTGTTTGGTCTGCAGGGCCTGCACCGCCTTCGCCATCGCCAGGTATGTCTTGCCGGTGCCCGCCGGGCCGATACCGAACACGATCGTGTTGGCGTCGATCGCGTCGACGTACCGCTTCTGATTGAGGGTCTTCGGCCGGATCGTCTTCCCACGTCGTGACAGGATGTCGAGGCTGAGCACGTCCGCCGGCGAGTCGGAGAGCCCATTCGTGAGCATCCCCACGGTGCGGCGCACGGCGTCGGGGCCCAGTTGCTGCCCTCGGCGCACCAACGTGACCAGTTCACCGATCACGCGTTCGGCCAGGGCGACATCTGCGGGGCCACCGCTGAGAGTGACGGTGTTGCCGCGCACATGGATGTCTGCGGCCAGGGCCGCTTCGAGTGCGATGAGGTTCTCATCGGCTGCACCCACCAAGGGTGCTGCTGTCTCGGGCGGGAGATCCAGGCTCGATCGGACCGGGATCCGGTCTGCGTCGTCGGGGTCGCGGGTGCGGTGTGGTTCACTCACGTGGACGGAACGGCCTGCTTTCGGTTCAGATACGGACACGACGGGCGTCGTGTCCGTATCCCAGTCTAGCGCCGTACGGTGCACACATTCACGGCATTGTGCCGTGAATGGCGTCCGGCTTCGTGTCGCGACCCGGATTCACGCCGTGGCCTGCAGCCATTGCCGCGCCGACGCGACGACCTCCGTGGCCCGCTCAGGAGCCACACCGGCGAGGACCAGCACTCCGAGCGCCATGGCACCACTCGCATCTTCGACGACACCGCGGTTGGCTTGTTCGAGCGTGGCGATGGTCAGGCCCTCCATCATCCCGACGAGCACGGCGGTGGGCAGGTAGGCGGAGAACACGCCTGCTGCCCGACCCCGTTCGACGACATCGGAGGTGTGCGTGCGGACCGGCGCGATCAGCTCGCTGATGCGTTCCTCACCGACTTCTTTCCGCGCGAACGACAGCAGCACGCGGTATCGATCACCGACCGGACTGACGCGCAGGACTCCGACTGCGAGCGCCGCGGCGACGTCCTCCGGCTGAGGGTGCTCGACGGACGCAGCGAGCGCCGCCCCTGCCTCGTCGGCGAGCCCCTCGACGAGCGCGTCCCGGCTGGGAAAGTGCGCGTACACGGTACGTCGCACCACGCCCGCGGCTTTCGCGACGTCGTCCATGCTCGCGTCGGTGTCCGCCGCGAAGCAGCGTATCGCCGCGTCGAGGATCCGTGAACGGTTCGCGTTCGCACGCTTCCGCGGGCCGGGGGCCGGTTCCACCACGCTGTTCATCCTCGTTTCACCGCACCTGTGGATTCATATTCCAGTCTAGTTGCACACGCATGTGCAAATCGGTACGACCGCATCGGCCTGATCATGGCCCCGCGTCACGATCCGCTCGGCCTGGGAACATTGTTCCTGGTGTAGCGCTACCCACGATCGCCCCACGGGTCGTCGCCCAGCACCGCCTGGAGCGTCAGGTCCCAGCTGCGGGTCGTGCGGTCGAGAAACGCATTGTGCCCTTCCCCCGGCACCTCCCACAGCACGACCCGGTCGCCGGCCGCGCCCGCAGCGTCGACATAGGCGCGACTCGCCGTGGCCGACACCTGGACGTCCTCGTCACCGTGGATACACACTGTCGGCACCCCGGTCGGCACCCGATGGAGGGGCGATGCGTCGCGGTACAGCTGCGGGTCGTCGTCATAGGACACGCCGAACAGCGCCTCGAGCCGCGCACCTCCGCTGCGGGTCGCCGCCCGGGACGCGAGGTCGAGCGCTCCCGCCTGGGAGATGACGCGACTCGGCCGCACCGGGCAGTCCCCCTGCCCTGCTACCCACAGCGCGAGTTGGGCACCCGCAGAATGACCGACGATCCGAACATCACCGGTATCGAGCGGAACAGGCGAGGCGTCGGGCAACAATGTGGTGGTCGCGACCAGCGCCGTCTCGATGTCGGCACTCGTCTCCGGCCACCCTCCGCCCGCCCCGACCCGCCGGTACTCGACGTTCCACGCGGCCACCCCGCGACGAGCGCACTCGGACGCCAGCGTCGTTGCGAGGTTCAGGTGGAAGTCGGCACTCCAGTACCCGCCGTGGATCAGCATCACCACGGGAACCGGAACGTCGGATCCGGTCGGGGTGTACAGGTGCCCGAACTGGGCCGGCTCGGAACCGTAGTCGATGCGGATGCGTGGCATGCGCACCATTATCGATCTGCAGGTGACGATCAGTGCAGGGGCTGTTGGCTCCAGCGGTCGGTCATCACGCCCACCGCACCGAGCGCGACCGCCGCGGCCGACGAAGTACGCAGCACCGTCGGGCCGAGCGACACCGCCGTCGCACCGGCCCCGACGAGCGCCTCGACCTCGGTGTCGTCGAGCCCGCCTTCGGGGCCGACGACGAGGACCAGTTCGGGCGCCTCGGAAAGAGGCAACGCCGAGAACGGGACGGTGGCCGATTCGTGCAGCACCGCGACGACGCCACCGCCTTCGACGGTCTCCCGCACCCGGGACACCACGTCAGCGGTGCGGTGCAGTGAGTCCACCTCGGGTACGTAGGCCCGACGGGACTGCTTCGCCGCGGCCGTCGCCGCCGCCTTCCACTTCGCCAAACCCTTGTCCGCCTTGGAATCCCACCGCGCAACGCAGCGCGACGACTGCCATGGCACGAACCCGTCGGCACCCGCCTCCGTCGCAAGTTCGACGGCGAGCTCCGACCGATCGGATTTCGGGAGGGCCTGCACGACGGTCACGGTCGGTCGCGGCGGTTCGATCGTGCCGCGCCCGAGCACGGTGGCCTCGAGCCGGTCCTTCGCCACCGCCGTCACTTCGACGTCGGCGACGCCACCCCGCCCGTCGGAGAGCACGAGCCGTTCTCCTACGGAGATGCGGCGCACCGTCGCCGCGTGACGACCCTCTTTGCCGTCGAGGACGGCGATCGACCCGGTCTCGGGCAGGGGGTCGAGATAGAACAGCGTCGCGGCCACCGTGGTTGCCTAGCGGACGTTGAACGCGTCGCGCAGACGCGAGAACAGGCCCGACGAATGCTGAGACGACTTCGATACGACCTCGACGCGGTCCCGATCGCTCATCGTGCGGTATTCGTCGAGCAGCTTGGTCTGCTTGTGATCGAGCTTGTTCGGCACCACCACTTCGAGGTGCGCGTGGAGGTCGCCGCGCGCGCCCGAGCGCAGTTTCGGCATTCCGTGCCCGCGGATCACCGACACCGAGCCTGGCTGGGTTCCGGCGTCGATGGTGATGTCGATGGACCCGTCGAGGATCGTCTCGAGGCCGACCGAAGTTCCCAGCGCCGCGTCGACCATCGGCACGCGGATGGTGCAGTGCAGGTCGTCGCCGTCACGGACGAAGATGTCGTGCTGCTGCTCTTGGACCTCGACGTACAAGTCGCCGGCCGGGCCGCCGCCCGGGCCGACCTCACCCTGCGCCGCGAGGCGGATGCGCATTCCGTTGCCGACGCCTGCGGGGATCTTCACCGTGATCTCGCGGCGTGCCCGCACCCGCCCGTCGCCGCCGCACTTGTGGCAGGGGTCGGGGATGGTCTCGCCGGCCCCACGACACGTGGGGCACGGCCGGGAGGTCATGACCTGACCGAGGAACGAACGCTGGACCGACTGCACTTCACCGGCACCGCCACACGTCTCGCATCGGACGGGCTTGGAATCGCCGTGGGTACCGGAACCGGTGCACGAATCGCACAGGATCGCGGTGTCGACGGTCACGCTCTTCGTGACTCCCCGCGCGCATTCGTCCAGTGTCAGGCGGGTGCGTAGCAGCGAGTCGGCACCCGGCTGGACGCGGCCGCGGGGGCCGCGAGATCCGCCTCCCCCGCCACCACCGAAGAACGCCTCGAACACGTCTCCGAGGCCACCGAAGCCCGCGCCGCCGAATCCGCCGGCTCCGGCACCGCCACCCGAAGCGAGCGGGTCGCCTCCGAGATCGACGATGCGGCGTTTCTCCGGGTCGGAGAGGACCTCGTAGGCGGCAGAGATCTCTTGGAATCGCTTCTGCGCCGACTCGTCCGGGTTGACGTCAGGATGATGCTCGCGCGCCAGTTTGCGATACGCCCGCTTGATCTCCTGGTCGGTCGCATCCTTGGACACACCGAGCGTCCCGTAGTAGTCCACGTTTGGTTCTCGTCCTTACTTCATCTACACGAAATTGGATGCTCAGCGCTCGCCGAGCACCTCACCGATATATCTCGCAACGGTTGCGACCGACGCGATGGTTCCCGGGTAATCCATCCGGGTGGGGCCGAGTACCCCGAGCCCACCGAACACCGTGCCCGCCGCACCGTATCCGGTGGACACCACGGAGGTGCTGCGCATCTCGGCGACCTGGGTCTCCTCGCCGATTCGGACGGTGACCCGGCCGGCGTCCTGACTGGCCGCGAGAAGCTTGAGGACCACCACCTGCTCCTCGAGGGCCTCGAGGACGGTACGCAACGAACCCGGCATGCCGGGTTGGCCCTCGAAGTCGGCGGCGTTGCGGGTCAGGTTGACTGTGCCACCGAGCACGAGTCGGTCCTCGGGGTGCTCGACGAGGGTCTCCACCAGCACGGTGGCGCAGCGGATGAGAGCGTCACGCAGGTCTTCCGGTGCGTCCTCGGCGAGTTCGGACACCGCGATCGACGCGGCGGCGAGCCGTTTGCCGCTGAGCGCGCTGCCGAGCAGATCGCGCAGCCGCACGAGATCGTCGTCTTCGAGGAGGTCGCCGAGTTCGACGATCCGCTGGTCGACGCGCCCGGAGTCCGTGATGAGTACGAGCAGCAGACGTGCCGGGGTCAGGGCGACCACTTCGAGGTGTCGTACGGACGACGACGACAGGGTCGGGTACTGCACCACGGCGACCTGCCGGGTCAGTTGTGCGAGCAGTCGGACCCCGCGGCGCAGCACGTCGTCGAGGTCGACGCCGGATTCGAGGAATTGCAGGATCGCGCGGCGCTCGGCCGCCGACAGGGGCTTGACCTCGGAGATCCGATCGACGAACTGCCGGTAGCCCTTGTCGGTGGGTACCCGTCCCGAGCTGGTGTGTGTCTGGGTGATGTATCCCTCGGCTTCGAGGACCGCCATGTCGTTGCGGACCGTGGCGCTCGATACACCCAGGTTGTGACGGTCGACGAGCGTCTTCGATCCGATCGGTTCCTTGGTGGACACGTAGTCCGCCACGATCGCCCGCAGAACCTGGAATCTCCGTTCCTCGGTGCTCGACATCTGCCCACCTCCGTTCCACCACGTGCATGCCCGAACAAGTGCACCTCGCGCGCGTAGCCCGGGTGCACCATGTGCCGTACCCGCCCAGTCTAATGGTGTCGGAGCCGAGCAGATCCATCCGCCACCCCGTGCGTACTGTGGGCGCATGATCTTCAAGGGTGTCCGGGACGGAAAGCCGTATCCCGATCACGGACTGTCGCTGCGCGACTGGTCGAGGATCCCTCCGCGTCAGATCCGCCTCGACGAGATCGTCACGACCACGAAGGTTCTCGAACTCGATCGACTGTTGTCGGAGGACTCGACGTTCTACGGCGACCTGTTTCCCCACGCTGTGCAGTGGAAAGGGGTGCTGTATCTCGAGGACGGCCTGCACCGGGCCGTACAGTCCGCGCTGCGCAACCGGCCGGTGCTCCATGCCCGAGTCTTCGACTACGACGCACTTGCGCCACTCTCCGCTGCCGCATCACCCGAAGCGACCGATCCGGCCGGTCCCGAGATTCTCGGCGAACCTCGGTTCCTCTAGCCGGATCCGAGCAGGATGGTCCGCACCACGGCGTCGGCGAGCAACCGGCCACGGTCGGTGAGGATCAGGTGATCGTCGGCCACGACGGCGAGTCCGTCATCGACCACTGTCGCGGCCGCCGCGCGCTCACCGGCGTCCAGTTCCGCCAGCGGCAGGCCGGTCCGCAGCCGCACAGTGAGCATCACCGATTCGGTGTGGATGTCCTCGGCGGTCAGCGTCTCGCTGCCCGCAACCGGTAGTTGCCCGTCGGCGAGAACGCCCGCGTACCGCGCGGGGTGCTTGACGTTCCACCAGCGCACTCCACCGACGTGACTGTGTGCGCCAGGCCCGGCGCCCCACCAGTCGCCACCGTCCCAATACCCGAGATTGTGGCCACATCGAGCCGAAAGATCTTCTGCACGTGCCCAGTTGGACACTTCGTACCATGTGAGACCGGCCTCGTTCAGTCGCTGGTCGATTCGCTCGTACCTGGATGCGAGCACATCGTCGTCGGGCGCCGGTAACTCACCTCGACGCACCCGCCGGGCCAGCGCAGTACCGTCCTCGACGATCAGGGCGTACGCGGAGACGTGATCGACACCGGCGTCGAGCACTGCATCGAGCGACGCGTCGAGGTCGGTGTCGGTCTCACCGGGTGTGCCGTAGATGAGGTCGAGGTTCACGTGATCGAAACCGGCCTCGCGCGCCTCGCGGGCCGCGGCGACCGGCCGGCCCGGAGTGTGGGTGCGGTCGAGCACCGCGAGAACATGGGAGGCCGCCGACTGCATGCCGAGCGAAATCCGGGTGTACCCGGCGTCGCGAATATGCGCGAAGAACTCGGGTGAGGTCGACTCGGGGTTCGATTCGGTGGTCACCTCGGCGCCGGGCGCGAGCCCGAACGACGAGCGGACGGCAGTCAGCACGTCGGACAGGCCGGCGGCTCCGAGCAGCGACGGCGTGCCGCCGCCGACGAACACGGTCTCTGCAGCGGGAGCACCACGCCCTCCGCGATCGAGCATCTCGGCGGCGGCGTCGAGTTCGCGGCGGAGCCCTTCGAGCCACGACTCGGGCGATGCCGCGGAGCCGAGCTCTCCGGCCGTGTAGGTGTTGAAGTCGCAGTAACCGCACCGGGTCGCACAGAACGGCACATGCACGTACACCCCGAACGGCCGACTGCCGACTCCGTCGAGTGCTGTCGCCGGTAGTTCGAACCCGTGTGCTGCACCGAGCTCACTGCCGGTTTTCGTCTCACTCACGCCCCCAGTGTTCCAGAGATCCGGCGGGCGCCCACCACGCGCAGCTCGCCTACCTCGACATTTCCCTCATTTTGGGTGGAAATACCCTCCTGGTTTCGGAATCCATCCCGTGACGTGGCACAATGGTCGTCATGACCGGACTCGGAGTGCGACTCGTGGCGCGACGCCACGTCGACCTCAAGCGTGTCTGCGCGTCTATCTGTCTGCCCTGCGCCGCCTGTCGCTAGTTCGGCACCACCCCGGCAAATCCCAGATCCCGCCGGGTCGAGGCGTGTTCGCATGAGGTCAGCCCCCTCGCGCCCTCGGTCCGGTCCTTCGAATCCAGGAGACCTGCATGTCGTCGACCACCGACGTCGCATCCACCGCCGACACCCCCGCCGCTCGCCGCCGCCCGGCGAAGCGCCGCGCCGAAGGCCAGTGGGCACTCGGATACCGCGAGCCGCTCAACGCGAACGAGCAGGCGAAGAAGGACGACAACCCACTCAACGTCCGCCGACGCATCGAGGACATTTACGCGCACCAGGGTTTCGACAGCATCGACAAGTCCGACTTGCGCGGCCGATTCCGCTGGTGGGGTCTGTACACCCAGCGTGAACAGGGCTACGACGGCACTTACACCGGTGACGAGAATCTCGATCTGCTCGAGGCGAAGTACTTCATGATGCGTGTGCGCTGCGACGGTGGCGCACTCGATGTGGAGCAGTTGCGGACCATCGGCGGCATCTCCACCGAGTTCGGCCGCGACACAGCCGACCTCTCCGACCGGCAGAACGTCCAGTACCACTGGATCGAGGTCGAGAACGTCCCGGAGATCTGGCGCCGCCTCGAATCGGTGGGCCTGAAGACCACCGAGGCGTGCGGCGACTGCCCGCGCGTTGTACTCGGTTCGCCGGTCGCAGGTGAATCCCTCGACGAGATCGTCGACGGGACCTCGGCCATCGACGAGATCGTCCGTCGCTACATCGGCAACCCCGAGTACTCGAACCTGCCGCGCAAATTCAAGACTGCGATCTCCGGCCAGCAGGACGTCGTGCACGAGATCAACGACGTCGCATTCGTCGGTGTGAACCACCCCGAGCACGGCCCCGGATTCGACCTGTGGGTCGGCGGAGGCCTGTCCACCAACCCGATGCTCGCGCAGCGGGTAGGCGCATGGATCCCGCTCGACGAGGTTGCAGACGTGTGGGAAGGCGTCGTCGCGGTCTTCCGCGACTACGGCTACCGGCGCCTACGGTCCAAGGCCCGCCTGAAGTTCCTCATCAAGGACTGGGGCATCGAGAAGTTCCGCGAGGTCCTCGAGACCGAGTACCTGAAGCGGCCACTCATCGACGGCCCCGCCCCGGAGCAGCCGGCACGGCCCATCGATCACATCGGTGTGCAGAAGCTGCGCAACGGCCTCAACGCCGTCGGGTTCACCCCCATCGCGGGCCGCGTGTCCGGCACGATCCTGACGAAGGTCGCCGACGCAGTCGAGCGGATCGGCTCGAACCGGATTCGCTTCACCCCGCACCAGAAGTTGATCGTCCTCGACGTCGCCGACGACAAGGTCGAGGAGCTCATCGCGGAATTCGAACCGCTGGGCCTTCATGCACGCCCGTCGGTGTGGCGCCGGAACCTGCTGGCGTGCAGCGGCATCGAATTCTGCAAGCTCTCGTTCGTCGAGACCCGGAAGCGCTCCCAGGTGCTCGCGCCGGATCTCGAGGAACGCCTCGCAGACATCAATGCCCAGCTCGACGTCCCGATCACCATCAACATCAACGGCTGCCCCAACTCGTGCGGCCGGTCGCAGATCGCGGACATCGGATTCAAGGGCATGCTCGTCGACGACGGAGAGGGCAATCAGGTCGAGGGCTACCAGGTACATCTGGGCGGCAGCCTGGGACTCGACAGTGGCTTCGGCCGGAAGTTGCGCCAGCACAAGGTGAACAGCACCGAACTCGGTGACTACATCGAACGTGTCGTGCGCAACTTCATCAAGCACCGGAACGAGAGCGAGCGGTTCGCCGAGTGGGCCGTACGCGCAGACGAGGCGGATCTTCGATGAGCACATCCATACACACCTCCGACGACCTTCGAGAGCTCGCCGCGCAGGGGGCGGTAAACCTCGAAGGGGCGTCGGCCTCGGAGTTGCTCCGGTGGACCGAGGAGACCTTCGGCGACTCGTACATCGTGGCGTCGAACATGCAGGACGGTGCGTTGGTGCACCTCGCCGCGCAGGTTCACCCCGGCGTCGATGTCCTGTTCCTGGAAACGGGTTACCACTTCGCCGAGACCCTCGGAACCCGCGACGCCGTTGAGCAGGTGTACGGGGTCAACGTCATCAACGCCGCGGCGAAGCAGAGCGTGGCCGAGCAGGATGCACTGCTGGGCAAAGACCTCTTCGCACGCGAGCCCAACGAGTGCTGCCGCCTGCGGAAGGTGGTGCCTCTGAAGGAAACCCTGAGCGGCTATCGCGCGTGGGTGACCGGCATCCGGCGGGTCGAATCGCCCACAAGGGCGAACGCACCACTGATCTCGTTCGACGAGGCGTTCGGGCTCGTGAAGATCAACCCGATCGCGGCATGGACCGACGAGGACATGCAGAACTACATCGACGAGCACGGGATTCTCGTCAATCCCCTCGTCGACGAGGGCTACCCGTCGATCGGGTGCGCCCCGTGCACGAACAAGCCACTTCCCGGAGCCGACCCGCGCAGCGGACGCTGGGCCGGCCAAGCCAAGACCGAATGCGGGTTGCACGCCTCATGACACTCACCGACACGTCACTCACCGAACGAAACACACTGGACGGCAGCAAGTTCGACACGCTCGATGCCCTGGAATCGGAAGCGATCCACATCTTCCGCGAGGTCGCGGGCGAGTTCGAACGTCCCGTGATCCTCTTCTCCGGCGGCAAGGACTCGACAGTCCTCCTGCACCTCGCGATCAAGGCGTTCTGGCCTGCCCCGCTGCCGTTCGCACTGCTGCACGTCGACACGGGTCACAACCTTCCCGAGGTGCTCGCGTTCCGCGACCATGTCGTCGAGAAGTACAACCTGCGGCTGCACGTGGCGAGCGTGGAAGAGTACATCGCCGACGGTCGGCTCACGGAGCGACCCGACGGCATCCGCAACCCCTTGCAGACCGTGCCGTTGCTCGACGCGATCTCCGAGAACCGGTTCGATGCCGTATTCGGTGGTGCACGCCGCGACGAAGAGCGGGCACGCGCCAAGGAGCGGATCTTCTCGCTGCGAAACTCGTTCGGCCAGTGGGATCCCAAGCGGCAGCGTCCCGAGCTGTGGAACCTGTACAACGGAAAGCATGCCCCCGGCGAGCAGGTACGAGTCTTTCCGCTGAGCAACTTCACCGAGCTCGACATCTGGCGTTATATCGCGCGTGAGGACGTGGAGCTCGCGAGCATCTACTACGCGCACCAGCGCCCCGTCTACCAGCGTGACGGAATGTGGATGACCCCCGGTGTCTGGGGAGGCCCGAAGGACGGCGAAGAGCTGGAGACCCTGTCGGTGCGCTACCGCACCGTCGGCGACGGCTCCACCACCGGCGCGGTCCTTTCCGACGCCGCCGACAACGAGGCCATCCTGGCCGAGGTTGCGGCATCCCGCCTGACCGAACGCGGTGCGACACGCGGCGACGACCGAGTATCCGAAGCGGCCATGGAAGACCGCAAGCGAGAGGGCTATTTCTGATCATGAGCGATCTCCTTCGCCTGGCTACCGCCGGGAGTGTCGACGACGGCAAGTCGACGCTCGTCGGTCGGCTGCTCTACGACACCAAGTCCGTCCTCGCCGACCAGATCGATGCCGTGACCCGTGCATCGGTCGACCGCGGGCTGGATACCCCCGACCTGTCGCTGCTCGTCGACGGCCTGCGCGCCGAACGCGAGCAGGGCATCACCATCGACGTCGCCTACCGGTACTTCGCCACGCCGAAGCGCAGCTTCGTGCTTGCCGACACCCCCGGTCATGTGCAGTACACGCGCAACACCGTGTCCGGTGCGTCCACGGCACAGCTTGTCGTGCTGCTCGTCGACGCCCGCAAAGGCGTGATCGAACAGACCCGTAAGCACGCTGCGGTTCTCGCACTGCTCGGCGTTCCCAAGCTGGTCCTCGCGGTCAACAAGATCGACCTCGTCGAGGACCCGGCGCAGGTGTTCTCCGACATCAAGGACGAGTTCAACGCGCTGACACGTTCGCTCGGCTGGGCTCCCCAGGACGTGCAGGAGATCCCCGTGTCGGCGCTGCACGGCGACAACGTGGCGACCCGGTCCGAGAACACCCCGTACTACGACGGCCCGACCCTCATCGAGTACCTCGAGTCGGTCCCGGTCGACGCCGACGTGCACGGCCGACACGACGTCGGTCTGCGGTTCCCCGTCCAGTACGTGATCCGGCCGCGCACCGCCGAGTACCCCGACTACCGGGGCTATGCAGGACAGGTCGGTGCCGGCTCCGTCCGGCCCGGCGACGAGGTCGTGATTCTGCCGTCCGGCATCCGCACCACGGTCGAGCGCATCGACACTGCCGACGGAGAACTCGACATCGCACACGCCGGCCGGTCGGTGACCCTGATCCTGGCCGATGACGTCGACGTCTCGCGCGGCGATGTCATCGCCGCACCGGGTGCGCCCGAGCCGATCGGCGAGTTCGAAGCGACCGTGTGCTGGTTGGCCGAGAAGTCGTTGCGCCCGGGTGCTCGCCTGCTCCTCAAGCACGGCACGCGCACCACGCAGGCGATCGTGAGCGCGATCGACGAACGATTCGACGAGCAGAACCTGACGTCCGTCCCCAACCCGGAGTCGTTGGAACTCAACGAGATCGCCCGGATTTCAGTGCGCGTTGCGGAGCCGATCGCGGCCGACGACTACAAGGTCAACCGTCGAACCGGCAGCTTCCTGCTCATCGATCCGGCCGGCGGCAACACCCTCGCAGCAGGGCTCGTCGGCAACGGTCTCGCGGATATCGAACTCGGAGAACGCGTCCCCGCATGATCCCGCTGATCGCTGTCGCGCACGGCAGCCGTGACCCGCGCTCGGCGCGGGCCGTGGCTGCCGCGCTCGCAGTCCTGCGCACCGGGCACCCCGAGTGGGATGTCCGGCTCGCGTTCCTCGATCTGAACACCCCGTCGGTTCCGCAGGTACTCGATGCGGTCGCGGCCGACGGACACCGACGTGCGGTCGTCGTACCGTTGCTGCTCGGCAGCGCATTCCACGCGCGCATCGATCTCCCGGCGCTCCTGGCCGAGTCCAGAAATCGCAACCCGCACCTCGAGGTGGTGTGCTCCGACATTCTCGGCGACCACGAACTGCTGGTTGCGGCTGCCCGCGACAACATCGTCGCCGCAGGTGTGTCGCCGGACGATCCCGCCGTCGGTGTCGCACTCTGCGCGGTCGGCTCGCGCCGGGTCGGTGCGAATTCGTCGACCGGGATGGTCATACCGCGTGTACTCGCAGGAACCGCGTGGACGCTGGGCCGGACGTGCTTCGCGACGGCCGGCGAGCCGTCTGTCGAAGCAGTATTGACGAGACTCTCCCGTTCGGGAGCACGCACACTCGTGCTCGCACCCTGGATGCTGGCGCCCGGGTTGCTGTGGGACCGCGCGTGCGCCGCAGCCGAATTGCTGCCGAAAGTGCGCGTTGCCGTGACACTCGCCGATCACGATGCCGTCGGCCGGGTGATCGCCGACCGCTACGTCTCGGCCGTCGCCGCGTTCCGGTCGCTCGTCGCAGCCTGACACCTCGTCGCAGCCTGACACGCCGCACGCAACACACTTCGACGAACACTGCGGTGATTCCGCACTGCTGTGTTCGCGCGGTATTCACATTTCTGGTCTAGAACGGTACTACCCCGTCCGTCGGAACCGGGATCCGCGAGGAGAACACATGCAGAACGAGCTACGGCAGTACATCGACCGTCTCCGCACCGAAGGTTATTCGGTCCGCGACGATCACGGTGAGGATCCCGACCTCATCGACACCCGGGGTCGCGCCGTCGACACGTGGCGAGAGAACTACCCGTACAAGAAGCGGATGGATCGCGCGACGTACGAAGTCGAGAAATATCTCCTGCAGATCGAGCTCCTGAAATTCCAGGCGTGGGCACTGGAGAACAAGACGAAGCACATCATCGTGTTCGAAGGACGCGACGCAGCCGGCAAGGGCGGCACGATCAAGCGCTTCCAGGAGTACATCAACGTTCGGCACGCGCGTGTGGTCGCGTTGAGCAAACCGTCCGAGCGCGAGGCCGGGCAGTGGTACATGCAGCGCTACATCGAACACTTTCCCACTGCAGGTGAACTCGTGATGTTCGACCGCTCCTGGTACAACCGGGCGGGCGTCGAGCGTGTCATGGGGTTCTGCAGCGACGCCGACTACGAACGGTTCATGGACCACGTGCCGCTGTTCGAGCGGCTCATTGTCGACGCAGGGATTTCCCTGACCAAGTTCTGGTTCTCCGTCACCCAGAACGAGCAGCGCACCCGATTCGCAATTCGCCAGCTCGACCCGGTCCGCCGCTGGAAGCTGTCCGAGATGGACCTCGAATCCATCGACAAGTGGGACAAGTACACCGCCGCGAAAGAAGAGATGTTCCGCCGCACCGACACCGACCACGCACCGTGGACCACCATCAAGTCCAACGACAAGAAGCGCGCCCGCATCAATGCGATGCGTTTCTTCCTCAACCAGTTCGAGTACGACGACAAGGACAGTCAGGTGGTGTTCGCCGCAGACCCGAAGATCGTGCAGCGCGGGAAGCATGCGGTCGGCGACTGATCCGTCGGACGCGTGCACGTGGGTCCTGCCGTAACCACTCGAGCACCGAAGATCATCGAATGCTGGCGAGCGGATGTGGTCTGTACCACACTGGTGGCAGAGTAAGGAGAGACCACCATGGGCACAACATCGACCGGCCGGGGAATCGTGGCGGGGATCGACGGCTCCGACAGCGCGCTCGGCGCGGCGCGCTGGGCCGCATCGATCGCGCATCGCCTCGGCGAACCCCTTCACCTGACACACGTCGTCCCGGAGCGACCGTCGAGCAACGGCACTGCCACAGCCACCGACGGGGAGGCCGCCCTCGATGCGGCGGAGGCCGCAGTACGTGCCGCACAACCCGAGGTCGTCGTCGAACGCCACATCGAGGTGGGTAAGCCCGCCCAGACCCTCGTGGAACTGTCGAACACCGCACGCATGATCGTGCTCGGCCACACGACGACGAGCGAGTTGCAGTCCATGTTCGCGCGATCCGATGTCGTGCACACCGCCAACCACGCGCGCTGTCCGGTCGTGTCGTGGCGCGGCGAGCCCGGCCCGTCCGAACTCGATGGCCAACCCATCGTCGTCGGGGTCGACGGCAGCTCTTTGAGCACGAATGCCATCGACCACGCCTTCGAGATCGCGGACAAGGTCGGCGCACCCCTGACCGCAGTGCACACCTGGACCGAGCAGTCCACCCTCACCTACGGGGAAGGGTCACGGTTCACCGACTGGGAGGCCTACCAGCAGCACCGGACCGCGGAACTCGCGGAGAGTCTGGCAGGCCACCGCGAGAAGCATCCCGACGTGGACATCTCGTACAGCGTCGAGCGCGGCAAACCCGACGTGCTACTCCTCGAGCATTCCGCACACGCGCAGCTCGTGGTCGTCGGCAGTCACGGCCGCAGCACCATCGCGTCCGCGCTGATCGGATCGACGAGTCAGAATCTGATCCACCACTCGATGTGCCCGGTGCTCATCTGCCGGAGCTGAGCCTTCCGCCTAGTCTGCGCTCACTCCGACGGGCTCCCCCGGCGCCGCGATGACCTGCGCGTACACCGTGTCGCCGGCCTTCATGTCCAGCGCACGCGCATCGCCGCGCGTGATCTGCGCGATGAACGACTCGCCGGTTGCGGCGTTCGTCAACTCGACGCGCACTTCGAATCCGAGGTGCACCACCCGCTCGACAGTGGCGCGGGCGACACCGAGAGCTTCCGTGCCGGACGCCCGCGCGATCTCGAGTCCGGGTTCGTGACCGAGCCTGATGTCGTGCGGCCGTACGAGCCTGCCGTTGAACTTCGAGACGTTCCCGAGGAACGACATCACGAACTCGTTCTCCGGCCGGTCGTAGAGATCCTCGGGGGTGCCGACCTGTTCGATCCTGCCACGGTTCATCACGGCAATGCGGTCGGCGACGTCCAGTGCCTCCTCCTGGTCGTGCGTGACCAGCACAGTGGTCACGTGAACCTCGTCATGGAGTCGGCGCAGCCAGGTCCGCAGGTCGGCACGTACTTTCGCGTCGAGCGCACCGAACGGCTCGTCGAGCAGAAGCACCTGGGGGTCCACCGCCAGAGCACGGGCGAGCGCCATGCGCTGCCGCTGCCCACCCGACAGCTGAGCGGGGTACCGATGCTGGAATCCATCGAGTCCGACAACCTCGAGGAGTTCGTCGACCTTCGCCGCGATCTGCTGCTTCGGGAGCTTGCGGATCTTCGGACCGAACGCGACGTTCTCCCGTACCGTCATGTGTTTGAAGGCGGCGTAATGCTGGAACACGAAGCCGATTCCGCGTTTCTGCGGCGACACGTGGGTGACGTCGTTGCCCGCGATGTGGACGGTGCCGCCGTCGAGGGACTCGAGCCCGGCGATCGACCGCAGCAGCGTCGACTTGCCCGAACCGGACGGGCCGAGCAGTGCCGTCAACGAGCCGGGCGGAATGTCGAGTGAGACGTCGTCGAGCGCGGAGAAGTCGCCGTAATTCTTGAACGCCCCGGTAACCGTGATCATGCTTTGGTGCTCCTCTTGCGGTCGAGCAAAGTCATCAGCAGCAGGACCACCACTGCGATGGCCATGAGCAGGGTGGCCGCGCTGTACGCGCCGAAGGTGTTGTGGTCGTCGATGTAGCGCGCGTGGACGAGCAACGTGAGGGTCTGGGATACCCCGGGGAACCCGGAAGAAACCATGATGACCGCACCGAACTCTCCGAGCGCGCGGGCGACGGTGAGCACGATGCCGTACGTCAATCCCCAGCGGATTGCCGGCAGGGTGATCCGCTGGAACGTCTGCCACGTGCCGGCGCCGAGTGTCGCGGCGGCCTGTTCCTGTTCCTCCCCGATCTCGTAGAGGACCGGTTCGACCTCACGCACCACGAACGGCAGGGTCACGAAGATGGTCGCGATGACCATGCCCGGCAGTCCGAAGATCACCCTGAATCCCAAGGATTCGAGTCCACCGAACCAGCCGCCCGCGCCCCACAGCATGATCAGTGCGACACCGACCACGATCGGCGACACCGCGAACGGCAGATCCACGACGGACTGCAGAAGTCCCCGACCCGGGAATCGTCCGCGCACCAGCGCGAGCGCAACGACGATGCCGAACACGACATTGACGGGGACGACGATCGCAACGATCAGCAACGACAGATTGAGCGCGGAGATCGCCGCGGGCGTCGTGATCGAGTCGACGAACGCCATCACACCGTTCTCGAAGGTGCGGTAGAGGATGATGCCGATCGGCACGAGCAGCAGGATCACCAGGTAGCCGAGCGCGATCACACGCAGCGAGATGCGCGAAAGCGGAGAAAGTTTCACGCGTCGTTCTCCTCACGGACACGGCCGCGATTCGCGACGAGCCGCAGCACGAACAGAGCCACGAACGCGATGAGCAGCAATGCCACCGAGACCGCCGCGGCGTTGACCGGCCGGTCGATCTCGATCTGCTGCTGGATGTACTGCGATGCCACCTGCGTCCGGCCGGGAATGTTCCCGCCGATCAGCACGATCGATCCGTACTCCCCGATGGCGCGGGCGAACGCGAGCCCGACGCCGCCGAGGATCGCGGGAGCGAGGGTCGGCAGCACCACGGTCCGGAAGATCGTGAAGTTGTCGGCACCGAGTGATGCCGCAGCCTCCTCGACCTCCCGATCCACTTCGATCAGGACGGGTTGAACCGACCGCACCACGAACGGCAGGGTGACGAACGCAAGCGCAACAACCAGACCCGGTTGTGTCGCATTGAGTTGGATACCGATCGGGCTCTGTGGTCCGTACAGCGCGAGCAGGACGATGCTCGCCACGATCGTGGGCAACGCGAACGGCAGGTCGATCAGCGCGTTGACGATCCGCTTACCCGGAAATTCGTCGCGTACGAGCACCCATGCAATCAACGTTCCCATCACTGCATTGATCAACGCCACGACGATCGACACGGTCACCGTGATGCGAAGGGTCGCCAGAGCGTTCGGTGCGGTGATGGCGTCCCAGAAGCCGCCGAGTCCTTCCGAGAAGGCCTCGGTCGCCAAGGCCGCGAGTGGCAGCAGGACGATGATGCTCAGCCACAGGGTGGCGACGCCGATACCGAGTGGGCCTACAGCACCTGTCACCCTCGCAGTGCGTCGACCGCGACTCCCCGGGGCTCGAGATCCCGACCCGGTGGTTAGTACGGGAGTACTCACAGTCGGTCTCTACTTCGTGGCGTTGTCGTAGATCACAGCGATGGCGCCGGTGCCTTCGGTGAAGAGCTCGTCATCGACGGTGCCCCATCCACCCAGGTCCTCGATCGTCCACAGCGTCTCGGGTTCAGGGAAATCCGCAGCGAACTCCTCGGCAACGGCCGGATCGACGGGACGGAAGCCGGCTTCACCCCACAGTCGCTGCGCTTCCTCGGTGTAGAGGAAGTCGAGGAACGCCTGGGCCTTCTCGGTGTTCGCCGAACCGCTGAGCACTGCAGCCGGGTTCTCGATCTTGAAAGTGGTCGGCGGTGTCACATGCTCGACGGGATCGCCGTTGCGCTCGATGAACAGTGCCTCGTTCTCGTAGCTGAGCAGCACGTCGCCGGTGCCCTGCAGGAAGGTTTCGGTAGCCTCACGACCGGATTTGGGCTGCACTTTCACGTGATCCTGGACGAGAGCCGTCACGTAGTCGAGACCCGCCTGCTTGTCCTGACCGCCATTGCTCTTCGCCGCATAGGGGGCGAGGAGGTTCCACTTCGCGGATCCCGAGCTGAACGGGTTCGGAGTGACGACCTCCACGCCGTCACGCAGCAGGTCGTCCCAGGTCTGGATGTTCTTGGGGTTGCCCTCACGCACGACGACCGTCACCACAGAACCGAACGGCAGGCCCTTGTCTGCCCCGGCGTTCCAGTCCTCGTCGACAAGACCCGCATCGACGAGTCGCGTGATGTCGGGTTCGACGGAGAAATTCACGAAATCGGCTTCGGCACCGTCGCGCACCTTCCGCGACTGGTCGCCCGAGGCGCCGTAGGACTGCTGGAAGACGACGCCTTCACCGGCCTCGGTCTCCTGGAATGCCGGGATCAGCAGGTCGAAACCGACCTTCGGCACCGCGTATGCGTACAGGTTGACGGTGCCGCCGGAACCGTCGGCGCCGGAATCACCGCCGACGGTGTCACTCGCCCCGCCGCCTGAGCAGGCAGTGAGAACGGTCGCGGTGGCAACGACGAGCGCTGCGGGTACGAGAAACTTGGAACGAATCTTCATCGAGGGGTGCCTTCTGCAAGCTGTTTCGGTCGGAACAGAGCGGATTGGTCTGGGATGCCGAAATGGATCGATGTCATAGCGCGACCGCAGTGGTGCCCGGCCGCAGAAGCGGCAGGGCATTCAGCGCCGTCCTGCAGAATTCCACTGGAGAGAGACTGCGGGCCGTACACCACGGAGACGCGGAACCCGGTTACCGGTGCGGTGAAACCGCTGACATCGGTGCGGGTGGATCAACGACAACAACAGTCGATGTCGGCAACAGACGGCATGCCGACAGCAATCAACGCCAATTCATGGCGGGCGCTGGGCAGTACGGTTGCAGACACGCGGGAGACTCTAGCAGAGCTCGGGCAGACGGCTGGCAGTGAGGACGCAGCAGCGAGATCTACAGAGTCAACAACCATGCGACGACGACGAGAACGAGCAGCGCGATGAGCGCCAGGGTCACCCGCGAGCGTGGCATGTCAACCGTCCTCCGTGTTCGGTACTGATGGCGCGGGTTTCCCGGTCGCTGCCGAGGGTACGGCTTCCCCGTTCCGCGGGGACGGTTCGGGTTCGTCCCGCCCCACCGCAGCGAAGCCGGTCGCGATGACGCGATCGAGCAGCCAGGCCACCGCACCACACAGTGGCACCATCACGATCAGCACCAACGCGGCCTGGGGTACGAACGACAGGCCCGTGAGCCACAGTTCGAACCCGTCCCACCACGATGCGACCCGTTCCATCCCGTCCACTGTAATGCGTCCCCTCATTTGCCCCTCGTCACACCCGGCCGGGGCCGATCATGGTGAGATGGCCCCCACCGAGCACCTACCGTCGTCCTCGCCGAGCCGTGCCCCCTTCCCACCGATCGGCGACTACGGGTTCCTGTCGGACTGCCAGACGTCATGTCTGGTCGCGCGCGACGGGTCCGTCGAATGGCTGTGTGTGCCGCGTCCCGACTCACCGAGTGTGTTCGGCGCACTTCTCGATCGCAGCGCCGGCCATTTCCGCATCGGACCGCACGACCGGACCGTGCCGGCCGCCCGCCGATACCTTCCGGGAGGGATCGTGCTGGAGACGACGTGGCAGACCGAAACGGGGTGGATCACTGTGCGTGACGCCCTGGTGATGGGACCGTGGTACGACCTCCACCAACGCTCCGCCACTCAACGGCGAACCCCGTCCGACTGGGAGGCCGAGCACATTCTCCTCCGTACGGTTCGGTGTGTGAACGGCACGGTCGAGTTGAACATGAGCTGCGAACCCGCGTTCGACTACCACCGCGGCGGCACTCGGTGGGCGTACACCGGCAAGGTGTACGAGGAGGCGACAGCCGTGTGCGCGGGCGCACCCGACGAGCATCCCCGGCTACGCCTGACCTCCAACATGCGCCTCGGTATCGAGGGCCGGGAAGCACGCGCCCGCACCCGGATGAAGAAGGGCGACAGCGTGTTCGTGGCCCTGTCGTGGGGTGAGTCGGCGCCGCCGCACACATTCGAGGAGGCCGCGGCGAAAATGCTCACGACGCAGGACTACTGGCGAGAGTGGGTCACGACCGGCCGGTTCCCCGATCACCCGTGGCGCAGCTATCTCGAACGCAGCGCACTGACCCTCAAAGGGCTGACGTACTCCCCGACCGGCGCGCTACTCGCCGCCGCCACCACATCGCTTCCGGAAACTCTTGGAGGCGAGCGTAATTGGGATTATCGATACGCGTGGGTCCGCGACTCCACCTTTGCATTGTGGGGTCTGTACACCCTGGGTCTCGACCGCGAGGCCGACGATTTCTTCTCGTTCATCCTCGACGTCTCGCAGGGCGCCGACGGCGAGGGCCCTCATCCCCTTCAGGTCATGTACGGCGTCGGGGGTGAACGTGTACTGAAGGAATCGACTCTCGACCATCTGTGCGGGTACGACAACGCCAGCCCTGTCCGCATCGGCAACGACGCGTACCGGCAACGCCAGCACGACGTGTGGGGAGCTCTGCTCGATTCGGTGTATCTGCACGTGAAGTCGCGGGAGCAGATCCCCGAATCGTTGTGGCCCCTGTTGAGCGGGCAGGTGGAACAGGCGGTCGAGCACTGGCGGGAACCCGATCGTGGATTGTGGGAAGTACGCGGTGAGCCGCAGCATTTCACGTCGTCGAAGGTGATGTGCTGGGTCGCCCTGGACCGCGGCGTCAAACTCGCCGTAATGCACGGTCAGCCCGACCACGCGGAGCGCTGGTCTGCGGTGGCCGACGAGATCAAGGCGGACATCCTCGAACACGGTGTCGACGAACGCGGCGTGTTCACACAGCGATACGGTCATCCGGCTCTCGACGCGTCGAACCTTCTGATCCCGTTGCTCCGATTCCTGCCGTCCGACGACCCCCGAGTGCGCGCAACGGTGCTCGCGATCGCGGACGAACTGACCGAACACGGTCTCGTCCTGCGCTACCGGGTCGAGGACACCGACGACGGACTCTCCGGAGAGGAAGGCGCATTCACGATATGCTCGTTCTGGCTGGTGTCCGCACTCGTCGAGATCGGCGAGGTGGAACGGGCATCCACTCTGTGCCGTCGGTTGCTCGATTTCGCCAGCCCGCTCAAGTTGTACGCCGAGGAGATCGACCCTGCGACCGGGCAGCATCTGGGAAACTTCCCCCAGGCCTTCACCCATCTCGCTCAGATCAATGCGGTCGTCCACGTCATCCGCGCCGAAGACCGCACCGAATCAGGTGAATTCAGGCCCGCGCACACGCGACACTGAGCTCGGTCACGAACCCGCGAGGGCCTCCAACTGCGGGCGGAGTTCGTCGAGCGCGTACCCGATCGACAACGACGAGGGAACATTGAATGCGACGACTGTGGGATAGTCGACCACGGCCAGCCCGCCGTTCGCCACCGACGGCAATCGATCGAACCCGGGCAGGGCCATCAGATCTTGCTCGGTCCCACCGTTGGGAAGGATGACCAGCAGGTCGGCGACGAGCGCATCGACACGTTCGGGACTGAGCATCACACGGCCGAATGCGACACCGGCCTCCTCGACCAGCGACTGCGGCAGGGTCATGCCCAGTTGTTCGAAGAGGGCCGACGCGCCGTCGGTGGGATCGGCGACGACGACGAACTGCTGATCGGCGAACATGAACTGCGAAAGAACCGCGGTCTTGCCCTCGAGCCCCGGGAGTGCGTACTCGTCGATCTCCGCGTTCCGCTCCGAGATGATCCGCTCGGCGTCGCCGGTGCGGTCGAGCAATGTTCCCAGGGCCCGGAGTTGGTCGTCCCAGTTGTCGACGCCCGTCTCGCCGAGCGGAGCGACCGTGGGCGCCACTTCGGTCAGGGTGCCGTACGAATCGGCGGAGGTGATCTGCCAGTTTCCGAGGATCAGATCGGGTTCGAGTGCCGCGATCGGTTCGACCGGAAGTGGCCCCTCCATCGTCGTGTCGTTTCCGGCCGTGAGGTCGACAGCGTCCGTCGATACGTCACTCTGCCACGGGTACAGGCCGCGCTCGTCGCCCGTCGACCCCGCGCTGATGTAACCGACGGGTTGGACACCGAGTTCGAGGAGTGCATCGACCCACTGACTCGACGTCGCGACGATGCGTTCCGGCGTCCCCTCGATCGTGGTCGTTCCGAAAACGTGCTCCACGGAGACGGACTCGGCGGTCCCGGCCGAGTCGATGTTCGCGTCGTCCGTGGTCGAACACCCGGCTACGCCGACACCGATCAGAACGACTGCGGCACACATCGACAGGAATCTCGCACGCATGAACAGGACCACCCCTCCACCTAAGGTGAGGCATACCTTAACCCTTGCGCGCCGCGAATGGAACAGCGTCAACGGAAGCGACCGAGCAGCTCCTCGGCCTGCACACCGATGGCGCGGATCACCTCACCTGCGGGGCGCTGCGCACGGACAAGGCCCGCCGCCTCACCCGCGTACACCACTCCGACGTCCGGATCGTCGGCGGTGTACTCGCCGGCGAGGGTCTGCTCGTCGGCTCCGCGACCGTGCCACTCCTCGGTGAACGAATTGACCAGGGCGCGGCCACCCCATCGTGCAGGCCACGGCTGGTGGCGGGCCTTGTCGAACACGTCGGTGTAGACGGTGTCGGCGCTCCCCGCGGCGATCAGCCGGTCTCGCGCATAGTCCGGTCCCACGGTTTCAGGGCTGGCCAACAGTGCCGTGCCCACCAGGGCACCGACTCCCCCCGCCGCGAGCACGGCGGCGAGCCCGCGGCCCGACGCGATACCACCCGCGGCGAGTACAGGAAGTTCGGTGCACTCGAGTACTTCCTGCAGCAGCGGCAGGGTCCCGATCCTCCCGGTGTGACCGCCTGCTTCGTGCCCCTGCGCCACCACCGCGTCTACGCCGGCCGCCTCGACGACCCGAAGATCCTCGAGGGTGTTGATCTGAGAGATCACGACGGCGCCGGCGTCGTGGACTCGCTGCACGTACGGAGCGGGGTCGCCGAACGACAACGCCACCACCTGCGGGCTGTGTTCGAGAACCGTGCGGAGAAGCGAGTCGTCGTCGTGCAGCGACCACGTCATGAGCCCGAATCCGAGAAGCCCGCCACCGATCTCACGCGCGGTGCGCGCTTGATCGTCGAGCCATTCGGCGGTGTTGTACCGGGCCGCCCCGATCAGGCCGAGCCCGCCGGCGCGGGTCACCTCACCGGCAAGCGAGCCACCGGCCCGGCCACCCATCGGCGCACCGACCAGTGGAATCGTGATTCCGAGTTCACGGGTCAACCAGGTCTCGAGCACAGGCGGGTCCTTTCGCCGAGCACTTACTTCTTGGGCTTGTCCGAGGCCGCATCCGACGACAGAGCTGCCACGAAAGCCTCTTGCGGCACATCGACGCGACCGATCGTCTTCATGCGCTTCTTACCTTCCTTCTGCTTCTCGAGCAGCTTGCGCTTACGACTGATGTCGCCGCCGTAGCACTTGGCAAGAACGTCCTTGCGGATAGCGCGGATGTTCTCGCGCGCAATGATCTTCGAGCCGATCGCGGCCTGCACCGGCACCTCGAACTGCTGACGCGGAATGAGTTCCTTGAGCTTGGTCGTCATCTTGTTGCCGTATGCAGCGGCGGCGTCCTTGTGCACGATCGCACTGAATGCATCGACCGCCTCACCCTGCAACAGGATGTCGACCTTGACCAGTGCCGCTTCCTGCTCGCCGGCCTCCTCGTAGTCCATGCTCGCGTATCCGCGAGTACGCGACTTGAGGGAGTCGAAGAAGTCGAAGATGATCTCGGCCATCGGCAGGGTGTAACGCAGTTCGACACGGGTCTCGGACAGATAATCCATCCCCCCGAGTTCACCGCGCCGCGACTGGCACAATTCCATGATCGAACCGATGAACTCGCTCGGCGCGATGATCGTGCACTTGACGATGGGCTCGTAGATCTCGCGCGCCTTGCCCTCCGGCCAGACCGACGGATTGGTGACGACGACCTCCTCTCCGCCCTCGAGCACGACGCGGTAGACGACGTTCGGGGCGGTGGAGATCAGGTTGAGCCCGAATTCGCGTTCGAGTCGCTCGCGGGAGATTTCCATGTGCAGGAGGCCGAGGAACCCGCACCGGAATCCGAAACCCAACGCGACCGAGGTCTCCGGTTCGTAGGTGAGTGCGGCGTCGTTGAGCTGAAGCTTGTCGAGGGCATCGCGCAACACCGGGTAGTCGGAACCGTCCACGGGGTACAGGCCGGAATAGACCATCGGTCGCGGTTCGCGGTAGCCGGTGAGCGGTTCTGTGGCTCCACCGCGCGCGAGCGTCACCGTGTCGCCGACCTTCGACTGGCGCACGTCCTTCACACCCGTGATCAGGTAGCCGACCTCCCCGACTCCGAGCCCTGCCGTCGCTTTCGGTTCGGGCGAGACGATCCCGACCTCGAGCAGTTCGTGGGTGGTGCCGGTCGACATCATCTTGATCTTCTCGCGCGGCATGACCTTGCCGTCGACGACGCGAACGTAGGTGACGACTCCGCGGTAGGTGTCGTACACCGAGTCGAAGATCATCGCGCGTGCCGGTGCGTCGGCATTGCCGACGGGCGCAGGAATCTGCCGGATGACCTCGTCGATCAGCGCGGGGACACCTTCGCCGGTCTTGCCCGAGACACGGAGGACGTCGGACGGCTCGCATCCGATGATGTTTGCGATCTCACCCGCGTATCGATCGGGGTCGGCCGCCGGCAGGTCGATCTTGTTGAGGACCGGGATGATCGTCAGATCCTTGTCGAGCGCGAGGTACAGGTTCGCCAGGGTCTGCGCCTCGATTCCCTGCGCGGCATCGACGAGAAGCACGGCGCCTTCGCATGCCTCGAGTGCGCGTGAGACCTCGTAGGTGAAGTCGACGTGGCCGGGGGTGTCGATCAGGTGCATGACGTAGTCTTCGCCGTCGAACTTCCACGGCAGCCGGACGTTCTGCGCCTTGATCGTGATGCCGCGCTCACGCTCGATGTCCATCCGGTCGAGGTATTGGGCGCGCATCTGCCGTTCCTCGACCACCCCGGTGAGCTGCAGCATGCGGTCCGCCAACGTCGACTTGCCGTGGTCGATGTGCGCGATGATGCAGAAGTTCCGGATCTTGGCGGGGTCCGTGAACGTGGTGTCGGCGAAACTGCTGATGTCGTGCTCCTGACTCGGGCCGGCAGCGGCCTGAGGCCGCGGTCACCTTGAAGAATATCCAAGACGCGCAACAACGGGGTCCTCGGCTGTGCCCACACGTGACTTGGACTACCTCGGGGCGTGGCTACACTGGCCGATCGTGGCTGGCAAGTGGATGCAGATGGGTAAGCAACTCGGACGACTCGCGGTCGAACACGGCCCGCGGTTGTACAAGCAACTACAGCAGTCGGGAGCCCTCGACCGCGCGAAGGGGGCCGCGAAGGGGGCACTGGCCCAGCAGTCCGGCCGACCTGCACCCGCACCTGTACCCGGACGTCCTGTCGCTTCTCGCACGACCCCGACGGCCCAGCGTGCGCGGACGATCGACTACTCCCCCGCCCTCGACGGTCGAGCCGATCCGGGCGAGATCGTGTGGACGTGGGTGGAATACGAGGACGACGCGAGCCAGGGCAAGGACAGGCCGGTGCTCGTCGTCGGACGTGAGGGGTCGACGTTGCTCGGTCTGATGCTCTCATCGAACGGCGACCGTGACGGTCACCGCGATTGGGTCGGTATCGGCACCGGGCCGTGGGACCGCCAGAACCGCCCGAGCTGGATTCGCCTGGACCGGGTCCTCGACGTGCCGGAGGACGGCATCCGTCGCGAAGGTGCGATCCTGGACCGCTCACGTTTCGATCAGGTCGCACAACGGCTGCGCAGCGAGTACGACTGGGCCTGACGATTACGGCCGGTCCGGCCCGTCCGCTACGACTGGGCCGGCCCGTCCGCTACGACTGGGCCGGTCCGTCCGTGCGGTACTCGGACGGTCGCAGGCCCTGGGTGCGCCCGAACAGCAACGAGTACACCAGCGCACCCAGCGCACCACCGATCAACGGGAACACGATGAACAACCACAGCTGCACGGGCGCGCCGTCCTGGAAGAACGCGACGCCGATGCTGCGAGCCGGGTTGACCGACGTGTTGTCGATCGGGATCGCGACAAGGTGGATCACCGCAAGGGTGAAGCCGATCGCGACACCGGCCATCAGGACGTCGGAGATCTGATCGGTCGCGGCGAGCACGACGAACACCAGCACACCGGTGAGCAGGATCTCGATGATCATCGCCGCCCCGATGCCGTATCCGTTCTCGAGTACTCCGCCCAGCGGTCCGGTGATGGCGGACGGACTGTGCTCGCCCCAACCGTTCGCCCCCAGGCCATCGGTAGCCCGGTCGTAGGACGGAAGCGACGACGCCACCGCGAAAATCGTGACGCCGGCGACGAGACCACCGATTATCTGGGCGATCCAATACCCGATTGCGCGTACAGGGGTGACATGCCCGACGATGAGCTGCCCCAGGGTGACAGCGGGGTTGACGTGACACCCCGAGATCGGGCCGATCGTATAGACCAGGAACAGCAACGTCAGGCCGAACGCGAGAGCCACCCCGAGGTTGCCGACTTTCGCACCGGCGAACACCGCGGTCCCGACCGCACAGAAGACGAGCAGGAAGGTCCCGATCGCTTCTGCGACGAACTTCTTCGCGTCGGAGAACTCGACTGCCTCGGCTGCTTCGAGAGATGTTTCGTATTCGGGCCGCTTGTCATGTTCGGACGTCATGCCGCTAGTCTCGCTAGTCAGCGCTTCGACGGGGCGGGATTGCCGGACCTCGTCCGGAATATCCCGTTCCACCGGAGCTACCTACAACGCAGTCCACTTCCCGGTTTGAGCTTTGTGCAACGACGCTGGTATCGTTGACCTTCGTGCCGTAGTCCGGCACCCAGAGCTTTCCTATCAACTACCAGCAAGACGACAGGATTTTACGCGTGGCCAACATCAAGTCCCAGGTGAAGCGGATTCGCACCAACGAGCGCAGCCGGCTCCGGAATCAGTCGGTGAAGTCCTCGCTGCGTACTGCGATCCGCACCTTCCGCGAGGCCGCGGCCGCTGGCGACAAGGACAAGGCCGGCGAGCTCCTCGTCTCCACCAGCCGTCAGCTCGACAAGGCAGTGAGCAAGGGCGTCATCCACGCCAACCAGGCTGCCAACAAGAAGTCTGCTCTCGCAAAGCTTGCCAACAAGCTCTGAGCTCTCAGCTCCGAGGTAGAGGACGCAAGCTCTGCTGACCGAAGGCCGCTCCCTTTCGAGGGCGCGGCCTTTCGTCGTGCAGACACACGATGCGACGAATCGTCAGGCGACGAGTTCGGCGATGGTGCGGACGGCGGATTCCACCGCATAGTCGGCATCGGCAGCCGCGCCCTTGACGTCGGCGTTGAGTGCCGCGACCACCCCGAGTGCGATTCCGATCGATTCCGGGGCCCAGCGACGCGCCTGCCCCTGCGCCTTCTTGACCTTCCACGGCGGCATGCCGAGACCTGACGCCATCGAGAACGGATCTCCCCGCCCGGCGGATCCCACCTTGGCGATAGTGTGCACGGCATCGGCGAGGGCATCGGCCAGGAGGACGTGCGCGACCCCACGGTGCATCGCCCATCGCAGTGCTTCCATCGCGCCGGCGAGATCTCCCGCGACAGCCTTCTCCGCAACGTCGAAGCCGGTGACCTCGGCTTTGCCCGAGTAGTAACGACGGACAGCGTTCGCGTCGATCTTGCCGCCGGTATCGGCCATGAGCTGGCTGCACGCCGCCGCGAGCTCGCGCAGGTCGGATCCGACGGCATCGATCACGAGTTGTTCGACGTCGCCGGCGACCCGCACGCCGGCCGCCTGGAATTCCTCGTGCACGAATACGCGCACCCACTTCGCGCGCTCCCCTGCTTTGTCGGGAGCCTGGCATGCATGCTCTTCGGCGTCACACTTCCGCAGTGCCCCCACCATTGCCTTCGTGCGTCCTCCACCGGTGTGCAGGATGACCAGAGTGACCCCGTCGGGGGGTGCTGCAGCCGCGTCGAGTATCAACGACACCGCGTCCTTACCTGCGTCTGCGGCGGATTCGAGGATCACGACGCGCTCTTCCGCGAACAACGACGGGCTCAGGAGTTCGGCCAACTCTGGGACGCCCGCATCCCCCGCGCGCAGCCGCGAGACCGGAAGATTGTTGCCGGCGCCGCTCCGGGCGCGTACGTCCGCGATGATCTTCGTGACAGCGCGGTCGACGAGGAGTTCTTCGTCGCCGAGAACGAGGTGCAGGGGTGTGTCGCTCACGGACCGATCGTGCCACGTGAGCCCGACACGACGGCCAGTGCCCCGGACCCGGCCCGCACCACCGCGACGTCTCCGTGCAGGTCGGTACGCAGTATCCGGGAACCCACGTCGTTCAATACCTCGACGATCTCCGGATGCGGATGCCCGAACATGTTGTCGCGTCCCGCGCTGATCACCGCAACCCTGGGTCGTACCGCAGCCAGGAAGGCTTCCGACGTCGTCCGCGAGCCGTGGTGGGGAACCTTGAGGACATCGGCGCGCACGTCGACCCCGCTGCGCATCAACGAGTCGAGGGCCGGTGCTTCCGCATCGCCCGGAAGCAGGATGCGCCCCACTGTCGTCTCCGCGACCATCACCAGAGAAAGATCGTTCTCCGAATCGCCGGACCGCTCGGCTGCAGGCCCGAGGACTCGGATCGTCACCGCCCCGACGCGCAGCACCTCCCCAGGCACCGTCTCCCGGATGCTCACCCCGAACTCGGCGGCCGCGTCGGTGAGCTCTCCCGCCGTGTCGCGGGACACCGCACCCGGACCCACGACCACCTCCCCCACCCGCCGACCCTGAAGGACTCCGCGCAATCCGCCCATGTGATCGGCATGCAGGTGCGAGACGATCACGACCGGCACCGAGTCGATACGTAACCCACGCAGGCACCGATCGACCGGTGTGTCCTCCGGCCCCGCGTCGACGACCACTGCGCTCCCGTCACCGGCCGCGAGGACCACTGCATCGCCCTGCCCGACATCGCACGCCGCGAATACCCAACCGCTCGACGGCCAGCCCGGTGCGAGCAGGCGTGCGGGAACCCAGACCACGAGGGTCGACACCAATGCGATACCGGCAACGGCCCGTATTCTCCTGTAGCGCAGCACGACGCAGCCCACGAGAGCTGCGCCGCCGATCATCGCTGCTCCCAGGATCCCGTCCGGCATCGAGAATTCCGCCGAGGGTACCGACGCGGCTCGGGCGGCAACGGTCACCAACCACCACAACATCGGTGCTGCGCCGCGCGCGAGGAACTCGGCAAACCCCGGAACCACCGATGCGGTCGACGCTACGACCGAGCCGAGGACGGTCAGCGGCGCGAGAACCGGAGTCACCAGAACATTCGCTGCCACCGCAACGACACTGACGGTTCCCGTCGCCGCCGCGAGGATGGGTGCGGTCACGATGTACGCCGCACTCGACACCGCACACACCTCGGCCACGGCACGTGGCCATCCACGCGACTGCAGCAGGGCGACCCACACCGGCGCGACGAGCACGAGACCGGCGGTGGCCGTTGCGGACAGCGCGAATCCCACATCCGCCGCGAGGTCCGGCCACACCAGGATCAGGATTCCGATCGCTGCGCAGAGCGCGGGGAGCGCCTGACGCTGCCTGCCGACGACGAGCGCGAGGAGTGCAACCGCTCCCATCGCGGCAGCCCGCAACACGCTCGGCGACGGACGGACGACGATCACGAACAGCACCAATGCCACACCCGCCAGAAGAGCGCCCGTCCGGGGGCCTATCCCGACGAACCTGACCAGCAGCAGGACCGCGCCGAGCAGGATGCTCACGTTCGCACCCGACACCGCCGTCAGATGTGTCAGGCCGGACACCCGGAAGTCCTCGCGCACGTCGTCCGGGAGCCGACTCGTATCACCGACGATCAGTCCGGGGAGCAATCCGGCCTCCGAGGGCCCGAGCGCCCGTGCGGACACCGCGGCGAGATCCTCGCGAATGCCTCCGGCCCAGTCGGCAAGGGCCGAGGGTGCTTCCGTCGCGCGCGGAGGCCCGTCGGCACGGACCACCGCCACCGTGGTCCCCGGGTCCGCGTCTCCCGAGGCCCGATTCTCGGAAACCCGCCCCCGCACGGTGACTCGTTGCCCCGGCAACAGATGCCGCCACCCGTCTGCGGGAGCGAACACGACCGCCCGGCCACCGACCGTCATCGACTCGCCGCCCAGCGTCACATGGTGCACAGCGACGGGAATGCGTACCTGTGGCTCACCTCCGAACGGTGAACTCCGCACTTCCCGTGGATCATCGGTCGGTTCCACCACTACGGTGGCCCACGCACCCGCCGGAGCCGTCGCGAGCGGATGATGCTCGACGAACCACATCCGCACCGCGACGGCTCCGCCGAATCCCGCGGTGACGACGAGAACGGCGAGCACCGCCCGCACTGCCCCGTCCCGTGGTCGCGAATGCCCCCTGCACTTTCGCGACCACGGGACGGCGGTCCTGGTTCCCGACAGCACGACGACCAGCGCCGCCGGCACCGCGATCGCGGTCACGAGGAGCGAGGCCCTCCAACCCGTGTACAGACCGACCAGGGTGACCGCCCAGGCCGCGACGGTGCACGGCAGAAGTCGGGCGTCGACACCGACCGGTGCGGTCACACGGTCACCAACTCACGTAGCCGGGCCAGCCTGGCGGGGCCTATCCCGTCCACCTCCGACAGTTGCTCGACGTCGGTGAACGGCCCGTTGTCGCGGCGCCACGCGACGATCGCCGATGCGGTGACCGGCCCCACTCCGGGCAGCGCATCCAGGGCAGCTTCATCGGACGTGTTGAGATTCAACTGATTCTGTCCCGGCTCCGAATCTCCTCCGACCTCCCCCGCATCGCCGGTTCCGGTCGCCGATACCGCACTGCCCTCCGGAACCGGGTGTGGCGGTGCGACACCGACGATGATCTGGTCACCGTCCGCGACCCGCCGAGCGAGGTTGAGGCCCAGCAGGTCTGCGCCCTCACCGGCCCCACCCGCCGCGTCGAGTGCGTCCGCGACTCGCGCACCCTGCCGCAGGTGTACCAGCCCCGGTTTCGCCACGAGCCCGACCACACTGACCACCACCTCCGCCGGCTGTTCCGGAACCGGAGCACGGGACGACGCCGCCACCACCTCGACGGCGGGCAACGGCGGAACGGCTTCGGGCACGGGTCGATCTCGCCACACGACGACCACTGCGACGAGAACCGCCACGACGGCCACCCCGGCAAGCGCCATACTGCCGCCGCGTCCGGTGTCCCAGCGTGCGGAGCGCATCCGTTCGATCACGCTCTGCGCCCCGGCCTCGCCGTGTCCGGCGCGGTCCGGGATCAGGTCGTCGTACTCGTCCGCTTCGACGTTCCCGACTCGTCCGATCGTGTCGGATCGCACGATCGCATCCAGCCGCGTTCTCGCGAGGTCCCCGTCGCTGCCCATGCCGCGACGCTAATGCCGTCACGAACGCAGAAAGGCTCGGAGACGGCTGTGACGGCTGATCTGGGGATGAATGGGACGGCTGTGGATAACCGTCCGCTCAGCGGCGCGCGACGACGATCCCGATCGCCCCAGGACCTACGTGGGCCCCGAGCACTCCGTCGATCTCGCAGGTGAGGAGTTCGGCCGCGTCGGGGATCCGCTCGGCGAGTTGCTCTGCGAGCAGGTGCGCGCGCTCGGGTGCTCCGCGATGATGCACCGCGAGGAGCGGGGCGGGTCCGGCCTCGGAGACGACGCCGTCGACCAGTTTCGCCAGCGCCTTGGTCATCGTCCGTGTCTTCTCACGAAGCACGAGTTTCCCGTCGACGAGATGAAGGACGGGCTTCATTGCGAGAGCTGTACCGAGCAATGCGGTGGCCGTACCTATTCGGCCGCCGCGCCGCAGATGGTCGAGTCGGTCGACGACGAGGAGGGTGCGTCCGGACGCCGCCACCTCGACGGCCCGCGAGTACACGGCGTCGAGGTCGGCACCGGACTCGGCTGCACGCGCCGCTTCGAGTGCGGCGAATCCCAGGCCCATCGCTGTGTTCTGCGAATCGATCAGGCGAACCTGATCGCCCAGTGAGTCGGCGGCGTGCTTCGCCGCCTCCCAGGTACCCGACAACAGCCGGGACAAGTGCACCGCCACCACGCCGTCACCGTCACTGTCGGCGAGAGCGCGTGAGTAGACCTCGAGCAGTTCGGCCGGGGACGGACCGGACGTGGTGACTCCCGAGAGGTCCTCGGGTAGCTCGTCGATACCCTCTCGAAAATCTTGCCCATCAGAGATCACGTGCAGGGGAACGATCCGGATGTCGTGTTGCTCCGCCATCTCCGGATCGAGACAACACGACGAATCGGTGACCACCACTACTGACACGGCACCTACAGTATGCCGTCCGCGGTGGGTTGCGCATCCGGGCGAGCCATCCGCACCGCGTCGATCATCGCGTCGGCAACCTTGCGATGCCCGTCCCACCCCCAATGGATACCGTCGGGGTTCGCGGCGTCCGAGAAGATGTTCTCCCGCACGGCTTCACCCAGATCTACCAGGGGAACCGACTTTTCGACTGCCCACTGCGAAATCGCCCGGGCGGCAGGTCGACGCCCGTGATGCACCGACCGGTACTGCTCGCTGTCATGCACGGACGGCAACGTCCCGATCACGGGCAGGTCCGGTCGCATGTATGCGAGGGAATCCCTGATGGTTTCGAGATACTCCACACTCACCCGAGGAGGAAGCGCGACCGGCCAACCGAGCGGTGACAACCGCGGTTGGGCCCAGCCGTATGCGGTACGCACGGTCCTCCGCAGCGAGGCAGGCCGGACATAGCGCATGCTTTCCCGCAGGGCCGTAGGCAACGGCGACGGCAGCGTGTCCATCCCGCCGACGGCGAGCACGACCGCACCGGCGCGTGGAATGGCTGCCCACACACGCGGATCCTGCGTCATCGCCCACCACGCGTCGCGGGTGGTCCAGCCGATGCGCGCGATGAGTTCGACGTCCCAGCCGAGCGCTGCTGCCGTGAGATTCGGCCAGATCCGCGGATCATCCGCGGGCAGGCCGCCTTTCGGTCCGTAATAGCTCAGGGAGTCGCCTATCACCAGCAGCGAGGGCCGCGGCGAGGCCACGTCGGGTTCAGAGGACGTCATCGGGTGACACCGTTGCCGACGCGTTCCACACATCGAGTCTCCAGGTCGGCGACTCACCGTAACCGCTGAGCTGCGCCCAGCCGGTGTTCCCGATGCCCCCGAGGACCGGCCAGCGATCGACCGGCAGCTCGAGCAACGCCGCGGTCAGCGCAGCGATCAACCCGCCGTGGGCGACGAGCACGATCGGCCGGTCGCTCCACTGTTCGTGCTTGGCGAGCAACTCGTCGACGACGGGTCGACTCCGCTCGGCGACGTCGACGCGACTCTCACCGCCGGGCGGTGCCCAGGTCGCGTCTCCTCGCCACTGTGCACGCGCGCCAGGGTGGCGTGCATCGACTTCGGAGTGGGTCAGGCCCTGCCACTGTCCCAGGTGCGTCTCACGCAACCGCGGATCGATCTCGACCGGCAGGCCCGCCCGGTCGCCGATCGCCGTCGCGGTGTCGTACGCGCGCCGAAGATCGGACGACACGATCGCGATCGGGTCGAAGTCGGCGACGGTGTGGGACACGGTCAGCGCTTGACGACGACCGAGGTCCGACAGGTCGGTGTCGAGCTGACCCTGCATCCGGCTGGTCGCGTTGTATTCGGTTTGCCCATGGCGCAGCAGGATCAGACGCCGCACCCGCACCGGCGCACTCACTCACCCTCCGCATCGTCGTCGGCGGCGGACCGCGGGCCGCCGACACCGTCGATCTGGATCGTCGGACAGTCCTTCCACAAACGCTCGAGAGCGTAGAAGTTCCGCTCCTCCTCGTGCTGGACGTGTACGACGACGTCGATGTAGTCGAGCAGGGTCCACCGTCCCTCACGAGTGCCCTCGCGGCGGACCGGCTTGTGGCCGGCCTCGCGCAGTTTCTCCTCGACGTTGTCGACGATGGCGTTGACCTGACGTTCGTTGGGTGCCGATGCGATGACGAAACAATCGGTGATCACCAACTGCTCCGACACGTCGAGCACCACGACGTCGGTCGCCAGTTTCTCGTCTGCTGCGAGGGCCGCGATGCGGGCCATCTCGAGGGCTTCTGCCGTTGCGCTCACTACGTGCTCTTTCTCTCGTTGTTCAAGTGGATCGATGTCGGTGCGCCCACGTAGAGATGACGCTTGCTGATGTACTGCACCACACCGTCGGGCACGAGGTACCAGACCGGACGGTGATTGTGGACTCGTGTGCGGCAGTCCGTCGAGGAGATCGCCAGCGCAGGGATCTCGACGAGGCTCACCGCCTCGGGTGGCAACCCCTCGAGGTGCGGAGCGAGGTGCTCGACGCTGAGGTCGTAGCCAGGGCGGGACACCCCGACGAAACGCGCCAGCTCGAACAACGTCGGCCAGTCCTGCCACGACAGGATCGATGCGAGGGCGTCGGCGCCGGTGATGAAGTACAGCTCCGACTCAGGATACTGTTCCCGCAGGTCGCGGAGGGTATCGACGGTGTAGGTCGCGGCGCCGCGGTCGATGTCGACGCGACTGACGGTGAACCGGGGGTTGGACGCTGTCGCAACTACGGTCATCAGGTACCGGTCCTCCGCGGCACTGACCCGACGTCCGGATTTCTGCCAGGGCTGACCTGTCGGTACGAAGATCACCTCGTCGAGGCCGAACCTGTCTGCGACCTCACTGGCGGCGACGAGGTGCCCGTTGTGGATGGGATCGAAGGTACCGCCCATGACGCCCAGACGTCGCGGGGACTCCGGGTATCGATCGGATGGCTGAGGCACGGTTGTCCAGCTTACGGGGTCATACCGGCAGCAGAGCGGCCACCACCTCGGCCAACTGTTTCGCCGAGCGACATTCGTGCATCGTGATGACCTCGCCGTACACCCGCGCCGCCGAATCTCCGGAGCCCCACTGCCCACGCGGCTCGGGGTTGAGCCAGTGCGCGTGCCGCGCCACCTGGACCATGTGCCCGAGAGCATCGATGTTGGGGTTGCGGTAGTTGTTCCGCCCGTCACCGAGAATAAGCAGGGAACTTCGGCTGGTGAGGCTGTGCGCGTGCTTCTCGTTGAAGGTGGCGAAGGCGTTGCCGTAGTCGGAGTGGCCGTCGTACGTGATCAGCTCCGCTTCGCGCAGCATCTGGGACATCGCCGTCCCGAGGTCGATGCCCGCCGCGAAGTGGTGGGTCACCTCGTCGGTGGTGTCGATGAACGCGAACACCCGGACCCGGGAGAACTGCTCACGTAGCGCGTGCACGAGCAGCAGGGTGAAGTGCGAGAACCCCGAGACCGAACCCGAGACATCGCACAGCACGACGAGTTCCGGCCGTGCCGGGCGTGGCTTGCGATTGATGAGGTCGATGGGCACACCGCCCGTCGACATCGACTTGCGCAGTGTCCGCCGCAGATCGATGGCGCCGGCGCGGCTCCTGCGCCTGCGTGCGGCGAGCCGGCTCGCGAGAAGCCGAGCGAGCGGCATCACCTGGCGGCGCAACGCGACGAGCTCGGCGTCGGACGCACGCAGGAAGTCGACCTCCTCTGCAAGCTTCGGAACCCCATACTTCTCCACACGTTCGCGACCGAGTTGTTCTGCGGTGCGGCGGCGGGTCTCCCGTTCGATCATCGCCCGGAAATCGGCGATCCGTCGGGCCGCGGTCTGCCGCGCGACCTCGGTCTCGTAGTCGCCGGTGTCGCGGTCGTCGCGCGACGCGTTGCCGAGGAGCCCCTCGAGAATCCGGGTGAGCAGGGTCTCCGGGGAGACGTCACGCAGGGTCTGGTACGCCGAGAACGACGGCCCGTTCGACGACTTGTACTGGCCGAGCTCTTCGACGAGCTGTGCGGTGAGCATCTCGGTGGTGGCGAGTGCGTCCGGGGAGTCATCGGCGAGGAGTTCGGCGATCAGGTCGCGCACGGCCTCGAGGTCGATCTCGCCGGAGGGTGTGCGGGGTAACGTGAATTCGGCGTCTTCGGCACCGCGCCGGCCGATCGCCGCGGGGAACCACAGATCGAACAGCGCGTCGAAGGTCGGCCGGTGAGTGGACCGGCGCAGCAGTGTGCACGCCAGACCCTCACGCAGCATCTCCCGGTCGAGCAGGTCGACCACCGTCATCACTCGGCCCGCGTCGACAGTTTCGGACGGCCCCACCGCGATGCCGCGACGCCGCAGTGCTTCGACGAATCCGACGAGATGACCGGGAATTCCGTGCGGCGCCTTCAGCGTTCCGCCCGGACCGGATGTCGGTGCCCCGGCCATGTCAGTTCAGCCGGAGCTCGGCGGCCGCACGATCCTGATCGGACCGATGTTTGAGGACGACGCCGAGCGTGGTGCGCACGGCCGCATCGTCGAGGGTGTCCATTCCCAGCGCGAGCAACGTTCGGCCCCAATCGATGGTCTCGGCGACCGACGGCACCTTCTTGAGCTGCATGCCGCGCAGCACGTGGACGGTACGGACGAGTTGTTCGGCGACCGCCTCGGACAGCTCGGGTACCCGGCTCGCGAGGATCCGCCGTTCGAGGTCGGCGTTCGGGAAATCCAGGTGCAGGAACAGGCACCGTCGTTTGAGAGCCTCGGACAGTTCGCGGGTCGCGTTGGATGTCAGGACCACGAAGGGCTTGCGGGACGCCCGGATGGTGCCGAGTTCGGGGACCGTGACCGCAAAGTCGCTGAGGACCTCGAGGAGCAGTCCCTCGATCTCGACGTCGGCCTTGTCGACCTCGTCGATCAGCAGAACGGTCGGGTCGTCGCGCCGGATCGCGGTGAGCAGTGGACGCGACAGCAGGAACTCCTCGGAGAACACGTCCTCCTTCGTCGAATCCCACGATTCGCCTGCCGCGGCGTTCGCACCGGCCGATTGGATGCGCAGGATCTGTTTGGCGTGGTTCCACTCGTACAGCGCGCGGGATTCGTCGACGCCCTCGTAGCACTGCAGCCGGACCAGTTCGGCGCCGGAGGTCTGCGCGACGGCGCGCGCCAGTTCGGTCTTGCCGACACCGGCCGGGCCTTCGATCAGCAGCGGCTTGTCGAGCCGGTCGGCGAGGAACACAGACGTGGCTGTGGCCTTGTCCGCGAGGTAACCGGTCTCCGCGAGCCGGTCGATCACATCCTGGACGTCCGCAAAGATCGGCGGAGTGGTCGGCAGCGCACGATCCACGCTGTGTCCTTTCGTCGTGCTGATCGGTCGAGTCGTCGGTCGAGTCGTCGGTCGAGTCGTCAGGCGGGGCGCGTGTGGCCGTCGCCCCACACCACCCACTTGGTGGAGGTCAGTTCGGGAAGTCCCATCGGGCCACGAGCGTGCAGTTTCTGAGTGGAAATTCCGATCTCGGCGCCGAACCCGAATTGCTCGCCATCGGTGAATGCGGTGGAAGCATTGACCATGACGGCCGCCGCGTCGACCCGCGCGGTGAATTCACGGGCCGCCGCGAGGTCGGACGTGACGATGGCCTCGGTGTGGCCCGTGCCATAGCTGTCGATGTGCTCGACCGCGGCGTCCAGACCATCGACAACCGCGAGTGCGACGTCGAGGGTGAGATATTCTTCGGCCCAGTCATTTTCGGTTGCGGGAACGAGCCCGGGCAGGTCTCCGTGGACGGTGACACTGTGAGACTGCAGGACCTGCAGCAGCTTCGGTACGGCGGTGTCGGCGATGGCTTTGTCGACGAGGATCGTCTCGGCGGTGTTGCACACGCTGGGGCGGCGAGTCTTGGCGTTGACGACGATCTTCTCCGCCATCACCAGATCGGCGGCGGAGTGGATGTAGACGTGGCAGTTGCCCACACCGGTTTCGATGGTGGGCACCGTCGCGTCGCGGATCACCGCAGAGATCAGGCCGGCGCCGCCTCGCGGAATCACCACGTCGACGAGCCCGCGGGCCTGGATCAGGTGCGTCACCGAGGACCGGTCGGCGCTCGGCAACAACTGCACGGCATCTTCGGGTAGGCCCTGAGCGGCGAGTGACCCCCTCAGCGCCTCGACGAGCGCCGCATTCGAGTGTGCCGCGGACGACGAACCACGTAGCAATGCTGCGTTACCCGACTTGAGCGCGAGACCGAACGCGTCGACGGTGACGTTCGGACGCGCCTCGTAGACCATGCCGACCACGCCCAGCGGCACGCGGAGCTGGCGGAGTTCGAGCCCGTTGGGCAGTGTCGACCCGCGCACCACTTCACCGACCGGGTCGGGCAGTCCGGCGACCTGCCGCAGACCCGACGCGATGCTCTCGATGCGGGCCTCCGTCAGACGGAGTCGATCGAGGAGCGATTCCTCGGTACCACCCGCACGCGCCGCGTCGATGTCGGCAGCGTTGGCCTCGAGTACCGCGTCGGACGCAGCAAGAACCGCGTCTGCTGCCGCGTGCAACGCTGCATCCTTCTGCGCGGTCGTGAGCAGAGCAAGACGCCTGGAGGCGACACGGGCTCCGCGCGCAGCAGCGTGCACCGCCTCGCGAGAGTCGATCGCCTGGGTTTCCGCGGAGTCGGATGCGCTGGAGTCAGGGGTCACGGCAGTCATGGCCACAGCTTAGTCGCGATGGTGACAGAGCCGACACGCAGCTCGGGCCGGAACGGGCTCAGCGCAGTCCGGTGCCCCGCGCGAGTGCAGTGCGGATCAGGGTGGACACGAGCTCGCGGTTGTCGACGCCGGCGGCCTCCCACATCCGCGGATACATCGAGATCGAGGTGAACCCGGGCATCGTATTGATTTCGTTGATCACCGGACCGTTCTCCGTGATGAAGAAGTCCACCCGGGAGAGTCCCTGGCAGTCGAGTGCGCGGAAGGCGCGCACCGCAAGCTCGCGGATCTGGCCGGACACGTCGTCGTCGAGCTTGGCCGGGACGTCGAATTCGCACACGTCGTCGAGGTATTTGGTGTCGAAGTCGTAGAACGCGTCGTGATTGCCCGACGAATCAGGCATGCGGATCTCGGCGACGACACTGGCGCGGACTTCTCCGTCCGGGAACTCGAGGACGCCGCATTCGACCTCGCGACCGAGGATCGCCGATTCGACGATGACCTTCGGGTCATGCCGGCGTGCCTTGTCCACCGCGGCGTCGAACGACGACCAGTCTGTGACGCGGCTGATACCGATCGACGATCCACCGCGCGCGGGCTTGACGAACACGGGCAGACCCAGGCGGGCCTTCTGCTCGTCGGTGAGCGTCGAGGTGCCGGGGCGGAGCACGATCTGGAAGCCGACCGGCAGGCCTTCGGCCGCGAGCAGCTTCTTCGTGAATTCCTTGTCCATGCCGGCGGCGCTGGCGAGTACGCCCGGCCCCACGTAGGGGATTCCGGCGAGCTCCAGCAGGCCCTGGAGGGTGCCGTCCTCACCGTTCGCACCGTGCAGCACAGGAAACACGACGTCGACCGACGCGAAGACCTTTCCGAAGTCGTTCTCGTCGAGAGCGACGAGGTCGCCGTTTCGGGTCGGGTCGGCGGTGAGCACCAGCGCGGACCCGGTCGAGTCGACGACGGGCAGTTCACGCCCCGCCATGGCGAGCTTTTCCGGATCGGAGCTTGCGAGTACCCAAGCACCATCCACGGTGATCCCGACCGGGACGGCTTCGTAGAGGTCGGGATCCAGATTGCGCAGGACGCTGCCTGCCGAGACACAGGAGACGGAATGTTCGTTGCTGCGGCCGCCGAACACGACAGCCACCCGGGTGCGGGGGTTACTCACGGCACACACCGTACCGGTAAGGGTGGTCTTCGCCCCAGCCGGTTTCCGTCGTTCACGAGCTGTGCAGCGCCGCATCGAGATCTGCGAGCAGGTCGTCGGTGTCCTCGATACCGCACGACAGGCGCACGAACCCCGGCGCCACCGGATCACCCCAGCGGGCACGCCGATCCGCTGTGGTGTGAATCCCGCCGAAGCTGGTTGCAGAGACGACCAGCTCCGACGCTCGAACGAAGCGGTGGAAATTGTCGGCGTCGTCGAGCCGGAAGGTGACGAGGGGGCCGAACCTGCGCATCTGCGCCGCAGCGACGGGGTGAGCAGGGTCCGTCGGCAGGCCCGGATAACGCACGCTCGCGGCAGCAGGATGCGCTGTCAGCATCTTCGCGACTGCCAGCGCGTTCGCGCACTGCCGCTCGAAGCGCAGACCCGCGGTACCGAGACTTCGATGGGCGAGCCAGGTCTCGAACGGGCCCAGTACGGTCCCCGACAACAATCGCTCACGATCGAGGTGCGGAAGCAGCGTGTCGTCGCGCACGGCGATGTACCCGAACAGCAGATCGCTGTGCCCGCTGAGCGATTTGGTGCCGCTGGCCACCACGACATCGGCGCCGAGACCGAGTGGCTGTTGGCCGAGGGGTGTGGCCGTGGTGTTGTCGACGAGCAGGAGCGCGCCGGCCGCACGACACCTCGCCGCGGTCGCCGCCAGGTCCACGGTATCGAGGCCCGGGTTCGACGGAGTCTCGACGAGGACCACCGCACCTTCGGGCGCATCCGCGAGCACGGTGCCGAGCGTGCCGTCGCCGAACTCGGACACCGACAGTTCGCGAACCGCCGCACCGAACGGTTCGAGACAGTCGCGCGCATACATCCGCACCTGGTAGTACCCGTCCGACGGGACCACGACCACCCCGGCGGGACGGGCGAACGCCCGGAGCGCGACGGTGATCGCGGACATTCCGGAGCCCACGACGCGAGCCGCGGACGCGCCCTCGAGGGTCGCGAGCGCCCGCTCGAGGTCACGCCACCCGGGATTCGACGCCCGCGCGTAGGTGTCGGACCCAGCGACTTCGTCCTCTCCGAGTCGATACGGCGCCGCGAACACCGGCCCCGGCTGCAATGGATCTCCCGGGGCTCCCCCTACAGCAACGGCTTTCACGCACCGTGTCGAATCGCCGAGCATCCTGATCACTCCGGCTTCACACGGCGACCGAGGAGCAGCCCGATCGCATCCTGAACCGACATGCCCTCGTGACAGACGCGATGCACCGCGTCGGTGAGGGGCATCTCGACGTCGTAACTGGCGGCGAGTTCCCGCACCGACGTGCAGGATTTGACTCCTTCGGCCACCTGACCGTGCGTGGCCTCCTGCGCGCTCTCGAGCGTCCCACCTCGGCCGAGGCGCTCGCCGAAGGTCCGATTGCGCGAGAGCGGCGACGTGCAGGTGGCGACGAGATCGCCCACCCCCGCCAGACCTGCCAAGGTTCCAGGCTTGGCTCCGAGCGCGGTTCCCAGCCGGATGATCTCGGCCAGACCGCGGGTGATGATGCTTGCCACGGTGTTGTCGCCCAGCCCCACACCGGCTGCCATGCCGCACGCGAGCGCGATGACGTTCTTGCACGCGCCACCTATCTCACACCCGACGACGTCCGTGTTCGTATAGGGGCGGAAATATCCTGTGGCACAAGATTTCTGAATCTGTATCGCCCGGGTCGAATCGGGGCACGCGATTACCGTGGCGGCGGGTTGCCCCGCAGCGATCTCACGCGCGAGGTTCGGCCCGGACAGTACCGCGATCCGATTCCGGTCTGCTCCCGTGACCTGACCGACCACCTGACTCATCCGCATCAGGGTGCCGCTCTCGATCCCTTTAGCAAGACTGAGCAGAGTCGTATCGGGGGCGATGTCGTCCCGCCACTGCGCGAGATTGACCCGCAGTGTCTGCGACGGGACCGCGAGAACGACGAAATCGGCGCCCTCGAGCGCCACCCGATGATCGGAGGTGGCCGCCAGGGTCGCAGGCAAACCGACGCCGGGAAGATAGTCAGGATTCTCGTGCTGCTCGTGAATGGAGCGCGCCATCTCCTCCCGACGCGCCCAGACGGTCACGTCGGTACCCGCCTCGGCGAGAACCTTGGCGAATGCCGTCCCCCATGAACCCGCCCCCAGAATCGCTGCTTTGGTCACACGGTCCCCTTACTCGTCTCGTCGTGCAGCCGTCTCGCTGCGCCGTCGTCCCACCGCATCCGTCCCACCGCATCACGGCCCCGCCGGATGCATCTCCACCACGGGTGCGTCCAGTATCGCCCAAACCGCTCGAGTGCACCGCGGGACGGGACGCCGGAATGCATCCCGTCGTGCAACTGGCAGAATCCCAGGAATGACCGCTCTGCACGTGCTTGTCCCCGTCAAGGCATTGAGCCTGGCGAAGACACGGCTCGCGCACGTCTTCGACCCGCCTACACGCTCCGACCTGGTCGTCGCGATGCTCATCGACACCCTCGCCGCCGCTCTGGGACTACCGGGTTCGGTCGCCACCGTGGTGACCTCGGATCCTGTCGCGGCCGAAGTCGCGTTCGCACACGGCGCCCGGGTACTGCCCGATCCTGTGCATCGCGGCGAGTCCGATCCCCTGAACGCAGCCCTCGATGTGGCCGCCGTACGCATTCGCGCGCAGTCACCGGGTACCGATCTCGTCGCACTCCAGGCAGATCTTCCGGCGTTGCGTACATCGGAACTCACGGCCGCACTCACCGAAGCACGGCTGTTCGGCCGAGCGATCGTCGCGGATCACACCGGCGACGGAACGGCAGCGCTGTTCCAGTGCACACCGGATCGTTCACTCGAGCCGATGTTCGGCGTCGACTCCGCGCGACGGCACGTCCGATCCGGGGCGACGGCACTGAGGGAACCTCTGGACGGACTGCGCTTGGACGTCGACACCATCGGCGATCTCGAGGCCGCTGTCCGGCTCGGCACGGGCGCCGCCACGAGCCGCGTCCTCGACCGGATCGGGTTCGCACTCCCGGAACGATCATCCGGCGTCCACTGAGTCACGGATCCATGATGTTCCTGCAACAATGAAGTAGTGACCCACGGCGATACCACCGACTCGAACGTCGAATCCGAAGATGCAGTCCCGGCCCGCGCCGTTTCCCGATCAGTGCGAGGCACCGCAACACCCGCAGCACCACCCGCCGCGGCCGAACATCGCGCCCTGGGTGCGGATGGGCTCCCGGCCGACCGATACCTCAACCGCGAACTGAGCTGGCTCGATTTCAATGCGCGCGTACTCGCCCTCGCCGAGGACAAGTCGATCCCGCTTCTCGAACGAGCGAAGTTCCTGGCGATCTTCGCGTCCAATCTCGACGAGTTCTACATGGTTCGTGTCGCCGGCCTCAAACGCCGCGCAGAAACAGGGCTGTCGGTACGGTCTGCCGACGGGCTGTCGCCGAGGGCGCAACTCGCACTGATCGCGTCGAGCACACAGGAACTCGCAGGTCGCCAAGCCCAGGTCTTTCTCGAGACAGTGCTTCCCGCCCTTGCCGCCGAAGGCATCTCGATCATCCGTTGGTCGGATCTGGACGAGCCCCAGAAGATACGGTTGACCCGATATTTCGCCGAGCAGATCTTCCCCGTCCTCACCCCGCTCGCCGTGGACCCCGCCCATCCGTTCCCGTACATCAGCGGGTTGAGCCTGAATCTTGCTGTCACCGTGAAGGACCTGAACTCCGCGGGCGAGCATTTCGCGCGGGTGAAAGTCCCCGACAATGTCGACCGGTATGTCCGAGTCGACCAGGTCGACGGGTCGCACGAGATTCCCCTCTTCCTCCCTCTCGAAGAGCTGATCGCTGCGCACCTCGACGTTCTGTTCCCCGGAATGGAGGTCGTCGAGCATCACGCGTTCCGAGTCACCCGTAATGCGGATTTCGACGTCGAGGAGGACCGCGACGAAGATCTGCTGCAGGCCCTCGAACGCGAACTCGCGCGCCGCCGCTTCGGTTCTCCCGTGCGCCTCGAGGTTTCCGACGACATGACCGAGCACATGCTCGAATTGCTCTTGCGTGAGCTCGATGTCGATCCGTCCGACGTGGTACAGCTGCCGGGTCTGCTCGATCTGTCCAGTCTCTGGCAGGTACACGCCGTGGACCGCCCGGATCTCAAGGATGCTCCGTTCGTGCCCGCGACGCACCCGGCGTTCGGCGAACGCGAGACTCCGAAAAGCGTGTTCTCGACGCTGCGCGAAGGCGACGTGCTTGTTCATCATCCGTACGAGTCGTTCTCGACGAGCGTGCAGCGTTTCATCGAGCAGGCGGCCGCCGACAGCCAGGTGCTGGCAATCAAGCAAACGCTGTATCGCACGTCGGGCGACTCCCCTATCGTCAATGCGCTCATCGCCGCCGCAGAGGCCGGCAAGCAGGTCGTCGCACTCGTCGAGATCAAGGCGCGGTTCGACGAACAGGCGAACATCCAGTGGGCCCGCAAGCTCGAACAGGCCGGCGTCCACGTCGTGTACGGACTGGTGGGTCTCAAGACCCACTGCAAAACCTCGCTCGTGGTCCGTCGTGAGGGGTCGACGATCCGGCGCTACTGCCACATCGGCACCGGCAACTACAATCCGAAGACTGCTCGGCTGTACGAGGACGTGGGTCTGCTCACCTGCTCACCCGAAATCGGCTCCGACCTGACCGATCTGTTCAACACCCTCACCGGTTACTCCAGAAAGGCGCAGTACCGCAATCTTCTCGTGGCTCCGCACGGAGTACGCAAGGGCATCATCGAACGCATCGAACGCGAGATCGAACATCATGCGATGGGCAAGCCCACCGGGATTCGTCTCAAAGCCAACGCGCTCGTCGACGAACAGGTCATCGACGCGTTGTACCGCGCTTCCCGCGCCGGTGTCTCCGTGGAGATCGTCGTTCGCGGAATCTGTGCGATCAAGCCGGGTGTGCCGGGGCTGAGCGAGAACATCACCGTACGATCGATTCTGGGACGATTCCTCGAACACTCCCGCATCCTCCATTTCCGTGGCAGCAACGAGTTCTGGATCGGTAGCGCCGACATGATGCATCGCAATCTCGACCGGCGCGTCGAGGTGATGGTCCAAGTGAAGGATCCTCAACTGTGCCTGCAGTTGGGCCAGATCTTCGACTCCGCGCTGGATCCCGCAACTCGATGCTGGACCCTGGAATCCGATGGCGCCTGGTCTGCGAGCCCCGCGCCGGGGACTGTCGCACGAGATCATCAGGTCGAGCTCATGCGGATTCGCACTTCGTGACTGGAGGACAGGTGAGCACATCGGACGAATCGTCGGCCACGGACATCTTCGCGGCGGGGACGGTGCTCTGGAGGCCGAGCGACGGAGGCCTCGAACTGGCACTGATTCACCGGCCGAGATACGACGATTGGACTTTCCCGAAGGGCAAACTCGATCCCGGGGAGACGGCGATCGTTGCGGCGCTCCGGGAAACCGAGGAGGAGACCGGATTCCGGGCTGTGCTCGGGCGTAGCCTCGGAAGGGTGGCATACCCCATACCGGGTGCCGGGGCGAGCGAAGCGACGGGGGATGCCGGGGCGAGCGAAGCGACGGGGGGTATCACTGCCCCGCGCAAGCAGGTCGATTACTGGGCGGCGCGGTGCGAGTCCGGCGGATTCGTCGCGAACGACGAAGTGGACGTCCTCCGATGGGTTTCGCCCGACACTGCCTTCGACGAGCTGTCGTATTCGATGGACCACACGGTGTTGCGCCGATTCCTGGAATTTCCTTCCGATACCCGGACAGTGCTCGTGGTGCGCCACGCGAAGGCGGGCAGTCGTAAGAACTACGACGGTGACGACCGGGAGCGCCCACTCGAGGAGAAGGGGCTCAGGCAGGCATCGGCGCTGGTGCCCCAGCTGTCTGCGTTCGGCGCAGATACTCTTTTCTCGGCCGACCGTGTGCGGTGCATCGAGACCGTTCAGCCGCTCGCTGATTCCCTCGACGTCGACATCGCTCTGGAACCATCACTGGCGGAAGAGGAGTACACAGCCGACCCCGCTCTCGCCCATAAGCGGATCGCGGATGTCATCGAGAGCGGGAAGGTTCCTGTCCTGTGCAGCCAGGGCGGTGTGATTCCGAATCTATTGCAGTGGTGGTCGGAACAGTCGGGTTTCGACCTTCCCGAAGGTAGCACTCGCAAGGCGAGCACGTGGGTCCTGTCGTTCCTCCGCGGGCGGCTCGTGGCGGCCGAATACCTCGACACTCCACTCGCATCCGACCACACCTGAGCACTACCAGGTTTCGGGCATTGCAAGGTCGGTTCTTCTCCGCCTCCAGACAATGCTTCGGCGGCTACCGGAATTTCCGGTAGCCGCCGAAGCGCCCAGCCCGTGTGCACGGGCCGTTTCAGATGTCGAACAGACCTACTTCTTGGCGGCGGTCTTGCGAGCCGTGGTCTTCTTGGCCGGGGCCTTCTTGGCCGCGGTGGTCTTCTTGGCTGCCGCCGTGGTCTTGGCCGGAGCCTTCTTGGTCGCGGTGGTCTTCTTCGCTGCCGCGGTGGTCTTCTTGGCTGCCGCCGTGGTCTTGGCCGGAGCCTTCTTGGCCGCGGTGGTCTTCTTCGCTGCCGCGGTGGTCTTCTTGGCTGCCGCCGTGGTCTTGGCCGGAGCCTTCTTGGCCGCGGTGGTCTTCTTCGCTGCCGCCGTGGTCTTGGCCGCGGTGGTCTTCTTGGCCGCCACAGTCTTGGCCGCGGTGGTCTTCTTCGCTGCCGTGGTCTTCTTGGCTGCAGTCTTCTTCGCAGCCTTCTTGGCAGCAGCAGACTTCTTCACTGCCGCAGCCGCACCGCGCTTGACGGCCGGGCCGCTTGCGGGAAGCTTCTGCGTGCCGGCGATGACCGCCTTGAACTGTGCACCCGGGCGGAACGCCGGAACCGACGTCGGCTTGACCTTGACGGTCTCACCCGTCCGGGGGTTGCGAGCAACACGAGCCGCGCGGCGACGCTGCTCGAACACACCGAAACCGGTGATGGTGACACTGTTGCCGGCGTGCACAGCGCGAACGATCGCGTCGACGATGTGCTCGACAGCGTCCGTCGCGGTGCGCCTGTCCGAACCGAGCTTCTCGGTCAGAACGTCGATCAATTCTGCCTTGTTCATTGATTTCCTCCGCATTTCACGGTCCACCGTCAGACCGACTCGAGTCCACGGTAGCCCCGCAAACGGTCAAGAGTCTATGTGCCACGCCAATTCTCATGCAAATACACGGCGGGTCCGAGCCGAATTTCGCTTCGGTTCGGACCCGCAGAGCGGTGTCGGAGGTCTCTGTCAGGCCGTCGGTACGGTGCGCGGTCTCCAAGAAGGCCTTGCCTTCTCGTACTCGGAAATGGCCTCTACCTGGCGTAATGTCAGCCCGATGTCGTCGAGACCCTCCATCAGACGCCACCGCGTGTAGTCGTCAATGGTGAACGGCACCACGGTTGTTCCGGCGGTCACAGTCCGGCTTTCCAAACTCACTTCGAGTTCGAGGCCGGGCTGCTGTTCGATGAGTTTCCAGAGCAATTCGACGTCGTCCTGGCCCACCTGAGCGGCGAGCACTCCGGCCTTTCCTGCGTTGCCGCGGAAGATATCGGCGAACCGAGGCGAGATCACAACCCGGAACCCGTAATCGGACAGGGCCCATACGGCATGCTCTCGAGAAGAGCCTGTTCCGAAATCAGGGCCTGCGACGAGAACGCTGCCGCGGTCGAACGGTGGTGTGTTGAGGATGAAGGCAGGATCGGTGCGCCATCCGGCGAACAGTCCGTCTTCGAATCCTGTGCGGGTGACCCGCTTCAGGTACACCGCGGGAATGATCTGATCGGTATCGACGTTGGACCGGCGCAACGGAACGCCGATGCCCTTGTGAGTAGTGAAGGCTTCCATCGAATTCTCTCCTCGTCCCGTGCTCTAGTCCAGATCCGCCGGGGCGGACAGTGTGCCGCGGACGGCTGTGGCGGCAGCCACATCCGGGGACACAAGGTGTGTTCGCCCACCCTTGCCCTGGCGGCCTTCGAAATTGCGATTCGACGTCGATGCGGAACGCTCCCCCGGCGCAAGCTGATCGGGGTTCATTCCCAGGCACATCGAGCAGCCTGCCTGACGCCATTCCGCGCCTGCCGCAACGAAGATCTCCCCGAGGCCTTCGGACTCGGCCTGAGCACGAACACGCATCGATCCGGGAACGACGAGCATCCGAACACCCTCAGCCACCTTGCGGCCCTTGAGAATGTCGGCAACCGCCCGCATGTCCTCGATGCGGCCGTTGGTGCACGATCCGACGAAGACGGTGTCGATCTTGATCTCGCGCAAGGGCATACCCGGCTCGAGGTCCATGTAGCGCACTGCCTTCTCTGCGGCAAGGCGCTCCGTCTCGTCGGCGATCTCCTCCGGTACCGGCACAGACCCGCCGAGCGGAAGCCCCTGCCCCGGATTGGTTCCCCACGTGACGAACGGGGTCAGCACGCCGGCGTCGATGTGTACCTCGGCGTCGAAAACTGCATCCTCGTCGGTCTTCAGCTGCTCCCACGCCGCCACAGCCGTGTCCCAGTCAGAACCCTGCGGTGCGTGCGGGCGTCCCTTCAAGAACTCGTAGGTGATCTCGTCGGGTGCGATCATGCCCGCTCGCGCGCCCGCCTCGATCGACATGTTGCAGATCGTCATCCGAGATTCCATCGAGAGCTTGCGGATCGCCTCGCCGCGGTATTCGAGCACGTAGCCCTGGCCGCCACCGGTACCGATCTGCGCGATGATCGCGAGAATCAGATCCTTGCTCGTGACTCCCGGAGGCAGTTCGCCATCGACGTTGATTGCCATCGTCTTGAACGGACGCAGCGACAATGTCTGGGTCGCAAGGACGTGCTCGACCTCGCTGGTGCCGATACCCATTGCGATCGAGCCGAACGCACCGTGAGTGGCGGTGTGGCTGTCGCCGCACACCACCGTCATGCCGGGCTGGGTCAGTCCGAGCTGAGGCCCGACCACGTGCACGATGCCCTGCTCGAGGTCGCCCATCGGATGCAACCGCACGCCGAATTCTTCACAGTTCCGACGCAGCGTCTCGACCTGCGTGCGCGACACAGGATCAGCGATCGGCTTGTCTATGTCGACCGTCGGAACGTTGTGATCCTCGGTCGCAATCGTCAGATCGAGGCGACGCACGCCTCGTCCGGCCAGCCGCAGACCGTCGAACGCCTGCGGGCTGGTGACCTCGTGTACGAGATGCAGGTCGATGTAGATCAGGTCCGGCCGACGCGCCGAGCCCTCCCCTTCACCGCGCACGACCACGTGCTGGTCCCACACCTTCTCTGCCAGAGTCTTTCCAGCCATTCTCTCCACCTGTCGTACGTGCCGTACGCGAACCCGGATCTCGGGGGCTGTCCGAGTCGCGTCTGGTGCCGTCTCCGTCCTGAATCGGATGCGCTATGCTTCCCACTATGCGAGACGGAGGTATCGACCTATGAGACAGCATAGCGGGATCGGCGTGTTGGACAAAGCGATGACGGTCCTCCACACGGTGGCAGAGCAACCATGCAACCTCAACGAGTTGTGTGCGCGCACCGGCCTACCGCGTGCAACAGCACACCGCCTCGCGGTCGGACTCGAGGTCCATCGCCTTCTCATGCGCGACGGCGACGGTCAATGGCGACCGGGCCCCGGTCTCGCCGAACTGTCTGCAGGCGCGGGCGATACGCTCGTGGAGGCCGCGTCCCTCGTCCTCCCCCGGCTTCGCGAAATCACCGGCGAGAGCGTGCAGCTGTATCGCAGAGACGGCACCCAACGCGTCTGCATCGCCGCGCTCGAACCTCCCACCGGCCTGCGCGACAGCGTTCTCGTGGGCGCTCGCCTGCCCATGACGGCCGGATCCGGCGCCAAAGTTCTGCTCGCGTGGGCCGATACGGCCACCCAGCGCACCCTCCTTCCCGAGGCCGCGTTCGGGGAACGCGTGCTCTCCGAGGTCCGCCGACGCGGATGGGCGCAGAGCGCAGCCGAACGCGAACCCGGTGTCGCCTCCGTGGCTGCACCCGTCCGCGACGGCAATGGCGCGGTGGTGGCGGCGATCTCGGTCTCCGGCCCGATCGACCGAATGGGCCGCCGACCGGGTGCCCGCTGGGCCGCCGACCTACTCGCAGCCGCAGACGCACTGCACAAGCGTTTGTAATCCGCAGGCTTCGCCCTACCGGAGACAAGTAGAATTGGTGGCACACCCCGACGGGGTGTGCCACAGTTCTGCGCATGGGAACGAACCGCCGCGCAGAGATCGCGATGACAGAGCCGGAGATCAGCGACTTCCTCCACCAGAACCGCGTTGCCACACTGGCGTCGCTGGGATCTCAGGGCACACCGCACCTGGTGGCCATGTGGTATGCCGTGCAGGGCGGCGAGATCTGGTTCGAGACGAAAGCGAAATCGCAGAAGGTCGTGAATCTTCGCCGCGACGATCGCATCACGGCACTCGTCGAATCCGGCGACACCTACGACCAATTGCGCGGCGTCTCGATCGAAGGTCGCGCCGAGATCGTCGAAGACCACGACATCCTGTTCGACGTCTGCCGAGACGTCTGGGAGCGATACACCGGCCCGTACACGGACGATATGCGCCCCGCCGTGGAACAGATGATGCACAAGAGGGTAGCGGTACGTGTGGTGCCGCAACGCATTCGGTCCTGGGACCACCGCAAGCTCCGTATGCCCGCCGTCCCGCTCGGTGGCACGACCGCCGCGTATCTTCCTCACATCGGTCGTTGACGGCGAAATTCACGCGACAAGCCGGTCCTGACGCGCTACATTCGCCATCAGGAGGGAGGTAGGACATGGCCGACCCAGCAAAAGAACGCATCAAAGCAGAGTTCCTCGCAGCACTCGAACGCAAGAAGCAGGGCAAGGGCGGCGGCACCGCACACCTCGACGCGACGTCGAAAGCCCACGGTCCGCACGCCAACGCAGACCACCACCGCCAATTCCGGCGCAAGAGTGGCTGAACAACGAAAACAAGGAAGACCCTCCGGATTTCCGGAGGGTCTTCCTCAGTTGTAGCCCCGATGGGATTCGAACCCACGCTACCGCCGTGAGAGGGCGGCGTCCTAGGCCGCTAGACGACGGGGCCAGGAACTTACCCGGATTCGATCCGCCCGTTTCCGGTGATCGAACCCTACAGAAGAAGAATCCCTCCGACCCGGAGGTCGGAGGAGATCCATGGTAGCCCCGATGGGATTCGAACCCACGCTACCGCCGTGAGAGGGCGGCGTCCTAGGCCGCTAGACGACGGGGCCAGGATCTTCTTCTGTGTACGCTTCCCGGAGGAAGCTCAGCCAGCGTAAACCGACCGAGATACGATAGCAAATCACCGTATCGCAGCTGGGGTACCAGGACTCGAACCTAGAATGGCTGAACCAGAATCAGCTGTGTTGCCAATTACACCATACCCCAATGGTTTGTTCCTTCGGCCCGCACTGTTCGTGCTACGGCCTCCGTTCCGAACCGAGAAGAAGATTAACACCAAGGGGGTGCAGAACTACAAATCGCCTGGTCAGAGCGCATAACTTCACGCAGTCCACGGTCCGGACGAAACACTCCGGGACGGAAACAGAAGGAGGCACCCGCCGTGATGGCCGGTGCCCCCTCATGCTGGTCCGATCATGCCGGCCCGAGCGGACTCGCTCAGGCGATGGTGGCGCGGGCGGCCCGCAGCCGCGCGAGCGACCGCTCGCGACCGAGCAGTTCCATCGACTCGTAGAGCGGCGGGCTCACATGCGAGCCCGTCACGGCGACGCGGACGGGCGCGAATGCCTTCCTGGGCTTGAGGCCGAGATCGTCGATCAGCTTCGCTTTGAGCGCACCTTCGAGCGCCGGAGTGGTCCACGCGTCGAGGCCCTCGACGGCCACAATCGTCGCGTCGAGCACCGCCGCGGCATCCTCCTTGAGGTTCTTCGCGGCGGACGCCTCGTCGAGTTCGAAGTCCGCCTCGTCGACGAAGAGGAACTTCAGCAGACCCCATGCGTCACTGAGGACGACGATGCGGGTTTGGACGAGGTCGGCTGCCACAGCGAAAAGCTGATCATCCACGTCCGGGGTGATGTGGCCGTGTTCGACAAGGAAGGCCTTCAGGCGCGCCGCGAAGTCTGCGGGTTCGAGCAACCGGATGTGCTCGGCATTGATCGCGTCGGCCTTCTTCTGGTCGAAGCGGGCCGGGTTCGAGTTGACCTTGGAGATGTCGAATGCTGCAACCATCTCGTCGAGGGAGAACACGTCACGGTCGTCGGCGAGCCCCCAGCCGAGGAGCGCGAGATAGTTGAGCAGGCCCTCCGGAATGAATCCGCGATCCCGATGAAGGAAGAGGTTCGACTCCGGGTCGCGCTTGGACAGCTTCTTGTTGCCCTGACCCATCACGAACGGCAGGTGCCCGAACTCTGGAGTGAAGTCGGCCACGCCGATACGCTGCAGTGCGGCATACAACGCGAGCTGACGGGGCGTCGACGAGAGCAGATCCTCACCGCGCAGCACATGAGTGATCTTCATCAGGGCGTCGTCGACGGGGTTGACGAGCGTGTACAGCGGGATGCCGTTGCCGCGCGTGAGCGCGAAGTCGGGCACGGTGCCCGCCTTGAACGTCGTCTCACCGCGCACGAGGTCGTTCCATCGCAGATCATCGGCCGGCATCCGGAGCCGCACGACCGGTTTGCGCCCCTCGTCGAGGTAGGCCTGCCGCTGCTCCGAGGTGAGGTCGCGGTCGAAATTGTCGTACCCCAGCTTGGGGTCGCGACCAGCCGCCTTGTGCCGTGCCTCGACCTCCTCCGGCGTCGAGAACGACTCGTACGCCTCACCGGCTTCGAGGAGCTTCGCTACGACGTCGAGGTGCAGATCCCGTCGCTGCGACTGCCGATAGGGCTCGTAGGGGCCACCCACCTCGGGCCCCTCGTCCCATTCGAGACCGAGCCAGCGCAACGCGTCGAGGATCGCCTGGTACGACTCCTCGCTGTCCCGGGCGGCGTCGGTGTCTTCGATACGAAAGACGAACGTGCCGCCGTGGTGCCGGGCGAATGCCCAGTTGAACAGGGCGGTACGCACGAGGCCGACATGCGGGGTGCCGGTCGGGGACGGACAGAAACGGACGCGAACTTCGCTGGTGGTCATCGGCTCACTCGGGTCGAGGGACGGAAATCAAGACCCTCTCAGGTTAGTCCCCGACCGCGCCACAGGAACGGCGGACCGACAGCTCAGGCGCCCTTCGCGATGACGGGGTTGGTGAGCGTGCCGATCTTCTCGACCGTCACCGAGACGGTGTCGCCGGCTTCGATCGGCCCGACTCCTTCCGGCGTGCCCGTGAGGATGACGTCGCCCGGCAGCAAGGTCATGACCGCCGATACCCATTCCACGAGTGCCGGAATATCGTGCACCATCATCGAAGTCCGGCTGCGTTGACGGGGCTGCCCGTTGACCTCGGCGGAGATTTCGAGGTCGGAGGCATCGAGATCGGTTTCGATCCAGGGGCCGAGGGGACAGAACGTGTCGTGCCCCTTGGCACGTGCCCATTGGCCGTCCTTCGCCTGATGGTCGCGGGCGGACACGTCGTTGGCGACCGTGTACCCGAGGATCGCTTCGCGGGCCTTCGCCGCGGTGACGTCCTTGCACGGTCGTCCGATGACCACCGCAAGCTCGGCCTCGTGATGTACCAGCGAGGTGTTCCGCGGAATCACGATGGGCGCACCGGGGCCGATGATGGATGTATTGGGCTTGAGGAAGATTACGGGCTCGTCAGGCACCTCGTTGCCCGATTCCGCCGCGTGGGCCGCGTAATTGCGCCCGACGGCGATCACCTTGCTCGCGAGGATCGGTGCGAGCAGCCGCACATCCGCGAGCGGCCAACTCCGGCCGGTGAAGGTGGGGGTACCGAACGGATGCTCGGCGATCTCTTTCGCGATCGCGGAGTCCCCCTCCCCTTCGATACTGACGAAAGCGACACCGTCCGGACTAGCGATTCGACCAAGGCGCATGCGGGGAGTCTATCTGTGGCCGTGCACTCCGATCGATCTGCCGGTCGCCGGGGTATAGAGTTCCCGTAGAATTTCATTCTACGGGATATATTTCTCAGATAGTGAGACGTCATGGTGGACACCCTCACCCTCGGGAACCGACGGTGGCTGATCCTGGCGCTGGGCGTCTTCGCCCAGACTGCGCAGGCGACGGTCGTCAACGGTGCCGCATTTCTCATCCCGACCTGGCACGACGAGACCGGATTCACCCTCGCGCAGGCGGGAACCCTCGCCGCCGCACCGCTGTTCGGCGGCATGTTCACGCTCGTCGCATGGGGAGCCCTCGCCGATCGTTTCGGCGAACGGCTCGCATTGTCTGCCGGCATGGCCATCGCCGCGGCCGCAGTCACCGCTGCGATGTTCACCACGTCTTCCGCCGTCCTGGGGGTGCTGCTCGCGTGCGGCGGTGCGGGAGCGGTGAGTGCCAATGCCGCCAGCGGGCGCGTGGTCGTCGGCTGGTTTCCGATGCATCAGCGCGGGCTCGCGATGGGCATCCGTCAGATGTCTGTGCCGCTCGGCGTGGCAGCGTCCGCACTCGTCATTCCACACCTGGCACGCGATCACGGGATCGCTTGGGCACTGGCGTTTCCCGCGATCGTGTGCGGCGTCGCTGCGGTGGCCTGCGCGATCGGGATCATCGACCCGCCGCGTCCCGACCGGGCCGAGGCCGCGCGCACCGGAGCGCTGGCGAACCCGTACCGAACCAGCGCTGCGCTCACCCGTATCCACGTCGCGTCGATCCTGCTGGTGATTCCTCAATACCTCGTGTGGACATACGCATTGGTCTGGTTGATCGTCGACCGTGGCTGGGACGAGACCGGCGCCGGCCTGGTGATCACCGCGGCACAGATTCTCGGCGCGCTGGGCCGCGTCGCCGCGGGAGCATGGTCGGATCGTGTCGGTAGCCGACTGGGCCCGCTGCGGATCGTGTCGGCGATCACCGCGGTCTCGATGGTCGTACTCGCGGCGACCTCGCTCTTGGACTCCCCCACCGCCGTTGCCGTGCTACTCGTCGCATCGGTCGCCTCGTCGAGCCCCAACGGCCTCGCGTTCACCGCAGTCGCCGAGATCGCCGGACCCTATTGGGGTGGGCGGGCACTCGGCATTCAGAACACCGGTCAGTTCGTCTTCGCGGCGGCCGTGGGCCCTGTGTTCGGTGCTCTCATCGCCGCGGTCGGATTTCCCGCAGCGTTCGCACTCTCGGCGATCGCCCCTGCAGCGGCCGTACCGATGGTGCCGAAGCACAACTGACGTCGTGCGTGGTTCCGGTAGCACGTGCTACCGGAACCACGCACTGCCGATCAGAGTGCGGCGGTGATGCGGTCGCCGATCTCGGTGGTCACGATCGGCGACTCGCCGCGCGAAGCGAGATCCTCCTCGACAGCGGTCTCGACACGCGCTGCGTCCTCGTCGCGACCCAGGTGGCGCAGCAACAACGCGGTGGACAGGATCGCGGCCGTCGGGTCGGCGATACCCTTGCCTGCGATGTCCGGTGCGGAACCGTGGACAGGTTCGAACATCGACGGATTCGTTCCCGAGGCATCGATGTTGCCACTCGCGGCCATGCCGATACCGCCGGTGACTGCACCTGCCAGGTCGGTGATGATGTCGCCGAACAGGTTGTCGGTGACGATCACATCGAAACGCGCCGGGTCGTCGACCATGTAGATGGTCGCGGCGTCGATGTGGCAGTACGCGGTCTCGACCTCCGGGAAATCCTTGCCGACGGTCTCGACAGCGCGGGTCCAGATCGCGCCGGCGTTGGACAGCACGTTGGTCTTGTGGATGAGCGTGAGGTGCTTGCGACGGGTCTGCGCGAGCTCGAAGGCGTAACGCACGACACGCTCGGCGCCGAACCAGGTGTTGACCGACACCTCGGTCGCGATCTCGTGCGGCGTGCCGACACGGATTGCGCCACCGTTCCCGGTGTACGGGCCTTCGGTGCCCTCGCGCACCACGACGAAGTCGATGTCGGGGTTCGCAGCGAGCGGCGACTTCGATCCCGGGTACAGCCGCGACGGACGCAGGTTGACGTGGTGATCGAGAGCGAAACGCATGTTCAGCAGGAGGCCACGCTCGAGAATGCCGGGAGTGACCGCGGGGTCGCCGATCGCGCCGAGGAGGATCGCGTCGTGCTCACGGATTGCCGCAAGATCGGCCTCGGGCAGAAGTTCGCCGGTCGCGTTGTACCGGCGCGCGCCGAGATCGTATTCCGTCGTCTCGAGATCCGGAACGAGCTTGTTCAGGACCTTCAGCGCCTCGGCCGTGACCTCGACACCGATACCGTCACCGGGGATGACCGCAAGTTTCATTTTCTGTGCTCTCTTCCTGTGCGACAGTGGCCACGACCGTGCCAGACGGTCGCGGCCACCGAACGGTGCAAAAGCGATGATCAGGACAGGTCGACCTGCGCGACACGCGCATCGAGCTGCTCGACGATCTGGGCGACCTCGGCGTCGGCGACGACACGGTCGACACGCAGGATCACCGTCGCGCCGGGCCCTTCGGCATCCTGGCTGAGCGCTGCGGCCTGAATGTCGATGCCGGCGTTGCCGAGGACGGTACCCAGAGTGCCGAGAACGCCGGGACGATCCTGGTAGTGCACGATGAAGTTGTGACCTTCGGCACGCAGATCGAAGCTGCGGCCGTTGATATTGACGATCTTCTCGACCTGCTGCAGGCCGGTGAGCGCGCCTGCCACGGTGGTGACGCCACCGTCGGCTGCCACGGCGCGCACCTCGACGGAGCTGCGGTGGGTCTGAGCCTCGCTGACGCTCTCGACCTCGACGCTCACGCCACGCTGCTCGGCGAGCTGCGGAGCGTTGACAAAGGTGACGGGCTCGTCGCTGCTGGCGGAGAACAGGCCGCGGAGCGCAGCCAGACCGAGGATCTCGGTGTTCTCGACGGACAACTCACCACTCGCGACGACCTGCACGTTCTGCACGGCCTCGGGCGAGAGGGTGCCGGCGAGAAGGCCGAGCTTGCGCACGAGTTCGAGCCACGGTGCGACCTCTTCTCCGACCGGGCCACCGGAGACGTTGACAGCGTCGGGGACGAACTCGCCGGCAAGGGCAAGGAGCACACTCTTGGCGACATCGGTGCCGGCGCGGTCCTGCGCCTCGGCGGTCGAGGCACCCAGGTGCGGGGTGACGACGACGTTGTCGAGGTCGAACAGCTTCGAATCGGTGCAGGGCTCGGTGTTGAACACGTCGAGTCCGGCAGCACGGACCTTGCCGGAGGTCAGCGCGTCGTACAGCGCGTCCTCGTCGATGAGACCACCGCGGGCGGCGTTGACGATGATCACGCCGTCCTTGGCCGTGGCCAGACGCTCGGCGTTGATCAGACCTGCGGTCTCCTTCGTCTTCGGGAGGTGCACCGAGATGAAGTCGGCGCGCGAGACGAGCTCGTCGATGTCGACCAGTTCGATGCCCAGCTGCGCGGCGCGCGCGGCGGGCAGGTAGGGGTCGTACGCGATGACGTGAGTCTCGAACGCGGCGAGCCGCTGGGCGAACAGCTGGCCGATCCGGCCGAGACCGACGACACCGACCGTCTTGCCGAGGATTTCGGTGCCGTTGAAGCTCGAGCGCTTCCAGGTGCGCTCACGCAGCGTGCGGTCGGCGGCGGGCACCTGGCGCGCAGCCGACATCAGCAGCGCGACGGCGTGCTCCGCGGCCGAGTGGATGTTCGAGGTGGGAGCGTTGACGACCATCACGCCACGCTCGGTGGCGGCGGCGATGTCGACGTTGTCGAGGCCCACACCCGCGCGGCCGACGATCTTCAGCTTGGGAGCCGCGGCGAGGACCTCGGCGTCGACGGTCGTGGCCGACCGCACCAGCAATGCGTCCGCGTCGGGCACAGCGGCCAACAGCGCCGGGCGGTCCGGGCCGTCCACCCAGCGCACCTCGACTCCGTCACCGAGGGCATCGACGGTCGATTGCGCAAGCTTGTCGGCGATCAGGACTACTGGACGGCCATTCTGGCTCACGTGCAAACTCCCTGTGTCGTGGATGTGGTGAGTAGTCGACGGCGCGGGCACCTGACGGTAGGCGTATCGAAGCCGTGACCGCCCATAGTTTAGTGCCCCGACGGTCTCCGCGGGCCCACGGGGATGCGGCCACTACTCGCTGGTACTCACTGGAACGACACGAACACCGGTTTCGGCTCGATGGCCATGGTCTGATCCGGCGTGAACGTGGGCAGATCCTCGTCGTAGAAGTTCTTCCATGCCATGTGGATCTGCGGCGGGAGACCGCTCTGCAACGCACCCCACGTGTCGAACTTCTGAGCCGGTGAGCCGTGTCCGTCCGCGTGCAGGACCACCGCGACTTCCGGCCTCCCGGCATCGACGAACTCACGTCCGGTGATCATCGAACTGCGGAACTGATGGAGAACGAGCATCTTCTGTGGCAGATCATGCCGCTGCACGAGGTCGGTGAGGTAGGCCACCACTTCGTTGATCTCGGCCGAATCGACGGAGCCGATATGCACCATGTGCTGCTGCCCCGGTGCCAGCCGCCACTCCGGGTCGAGTGCGAGACCGACGTTCGGTCGCGCGAGGAACTCCTCGTATATCAGGGCCTGCTCGAGGAAGTGCGTGTGACCGGGCTGAAGATCCAGGACGACGTAGACACCGGCCGCCTCCGCTTCGTCGATCACAGGCCGCAACTGATCAGGTGGTGTGATGCGCGAAAAGCGCCCGTCGGTACCGGGATCGGAGGATGCGACGGTCGCGATGATCTCGAATGCGGGCAGCACCGGCTCCGCCGAGAACTGCTGATACTGGGCCGCGAGGTCGCGCACGCGCGTGATCGCACCGGCGGTGTCCTGTTCTCCGAAGGCCCCGAGCGCGGGTCCGCCGGGGTGTCCGTACAGCGCCACGAACCTCCTGTCGGGAAACAGGTTTCGCCCACCACCGAACAGCTCCGAGCGAGCCGGGGGAAGAACATCCCCCATCGTGGGGACCTCGACGCCGGGGATCACGATGCCCGGCAATGCCGGTTGGGCGCCCGCAGAAGCCGTGGCGCCGCCGACACACAGTGCCGTCAGGATCACCGCTCCTGCCACTGTTCTCAGACTCCGTCCCATGTCGAAACCGTACGAGAATCAGCCGGCCGAACCCAGGTGCCACACCAGGCACACTGGTCACAATTCGGACACCTCGAACCGTCGAGGTCATCCTTCCTCGTCCGACACCGGGTCTCCTCGCAACTGGGTTCCGTCGACGACATCTCGCGGAGGGGCATCCACATCTCGACGATCGACGTCGTCCTTGCGATGACGGAATGCGATGACCGCGGTGCGGACGGTCGGATGGAACCGCTCCTCATCGAAACGGCCCTGGGTGACCATTCGATTCAACCGATCCTTGACAGGTCCCTTCATGGCCGCGAAGCCGAGACGGATTCCCCTACGGTCGAGATACTCGTCGAGTTCCTCGATCGCCTCCACCGCGGTGGTATCGAGATCGGTGATCGGCTCCGCCGCGAGCACCACCCAGTGCACCGGACTTTCGGCATCGCGCACGAGTTCTCGTACGTACCGGGTGAGGATCGATCCGTTCGCGAAGAACAACGGTGCGTCGAACCGCACCAGGACGAGCCCATCGATTCGATGCCCCTCGGGGTGCCGCTCCGCGTCGTGATATCCGGCGACATCGGGCAATTCGACAAGCTCGGTGCGGTGCGGCTGCCATGCACGCACCAGCACGACGATCAGCGACAGGCCGATGGCGACGAGTACGCCGCGCAAGACCCCTGCAAGCGCGACACCGGCGAATGCCGCGACAGAAAGCCCGAATTCGACCTTGCTCACCGTCCACAGACGCCGGAGCGCACTGAGGTCGATCAGGGAACTCGCCGCCACGATCACAACCGCTCCGAGCGCTGCCTGCGGGAGATAAGCGGTGAGCCCCGGCGTGACCAACAGGAACACCAGGACGGTCAGCGCGCCGACCACACCCACGAGCTGTGTACGACCCCCGGCTTCCTCGACGACCGGAGTGCGACTGCCGCTACCGCACACCGGAAATCCACCCGTGACCCCCGCCGCGACGTTCACCGCACCGAGTGCGCGCATCTCGGAGCTACCGTCGACCTGCTCACCGTGCCGCATCGCGAACGTACGGGACAGGACCGCCGTATCCGCGAACGCGATCACAGCAATCGCGACGGCGGGCCCGAGCAGCTCGGCGGCGTCCTCCCATCCGACACCACCGAGCGCGGGCGCCGGGAAACCCGAAGGCAGTGCGCCGACCATCGCCATCCGGTCCGTCAGGGAGAACACTGCCGTCGCCACGACCGCGCCGACGACGGCGATCAGCACACCCGGGACGACGGGAACGAGTTTCCGAGCAGCGACGATCACAGCGATGCACGCGGCCCCCATCAGAAACACCGGTAGGTGCACACCGTCTTCGAAGACGTCGTCGACGACGTCCGCGAGCTCGGCGAGCACACCGGTCTCGTCGTCCTCGGTACCCACCAGCAAAGGCAGCTGTCCCACGATGACGATGACCGCAATCGCGTTGAGGAATCCGAGGCGGATCGGGTTGGACAGCAGTTCGGTGATGAACCCGAGACGGAGGATTCCCCCGATCAGGAGAATCAGGCCGACCAGCACGGACAGCACACCGGCGAGCGCGATCGCCCGCTGTGGGTCACCGTCCGCTGCAAGTGGGATCACCGCCGCCGCGATGAGGGGGGCAAGCGCGGAATCCGGTCCGAGCACGAGGATTCGAGAGGGTCCGACCAACGCGTACACCAGCATCGGCACGATCGTCGCGTACAGGCCGGTGTACGGGGGCAGGCCCGCAGCCTGCGCATATCCCATCCCCGCGGGAACGAGGAGCGCGCTCAGTGCGAGCCCGGCGCCGATATCGCTCCTCAACCAGCCGCGCTGGTACGCACGTGCGGTGGCGATACCCGGTAACCGACAGAGCCCGGTCCAGAGCGACATTCGTCCAGTATCGCTCCCGAGCGGCCGGGGCGCGGGTGGTCCGCAGACACCGGAGGCCCGGTACACCTCGAGGTGTACCGGGCCTCCGGGAGAAGTCCGAAACGATCAGGCGGTTTCGGTGATCGGGCGATCGACCCAGCTCATGAGGTCGCGCAGCTTCTTGCCGGTGACCTCGATCGGGTGCTCGGCGTTGGCCTTGCGCAGGCCCTCGAGCTCGGTGTTACCGTTCTCGACGTTGGCGACGAGACGACGGGTGAACTCACCCGACTGGATGTCGGCCAGGATCGCCTTCATGCGCTCCTTGGTGCCGGCATCGATGACGCGCGGGCCGGAGAGGTAGCCACCGAACTCCGCGGTGTCGGACACCGAGTAGTTCATGCGGGCGATGCCACCCTCGTACATGAGGTCGACGATGAGCTTGAGCTCGTGGAGAACCTCGAAGTAGGCCATCTCGGGGGCGTAGCCCGCCTCGACCATGACCTCGAAGCCCGTCTTGACCAGTTCCTCGGTGCCACCGCAGAGCACTGCCTGCTCGCCGAAGAGGTCGGTCTCGGTCTCTTCCTTGAACGTGGTCTTGATGACGCCCGCGCGGGTGCCACCGATGCCCTTGGCGTAGGACAGCGCGAGGGCCTGGCCCTCGCCCTTCGGATCCTGATCGATGGCGATGAGCGCCGGGACACCCTTGCCGTCGACGAACTGACGACGCACGAGGTGACCGGGGCCCTTCGGCGCAACCATGCCGACGGTGACGTTGGCCGGAGCCTCGATCAGCTTGAAGTGGATGTTGAGGCCGTGACCGAAGAACAGCGCGTCGCCGTCCTTCAGGTTGGGCTCGATGTCGTTCTTGAAGATCGACGCCTGAGCGGTGTCAGGAGCGAGCACCATGATGACGTCGGCCCACTCCGAAACCTCGGCCGGGGTGCCGACGGTCAAGCCCGCTTCTTCGGCCTTGGCCCGCGACTTGGAGCCTTCCTTGAGGCCGATGCGAACCTCGACGCCGGAGTCGCGCAGGCTCAGCGAGTGCGCGTGTCCCTGGCTGCCGTATCCGATGACCGCGACCTTACGGCCCTGGATGATCGACAGGTCGGCGTCGTCGTCGTAGAACATCTCGACTGCCACAGTGGTTACCTCTTTCAGAAAATATGGGTGTGTTCAGGCTAACGGGTCGCCGTGATGGACTTCGGACCGCGTCCGACCGCCACGACTCCGGACTGCACGATCTCGCGGATGCCGTGCGGTTCGAGCATCCGCAGCAGCGCATCGAGCTTCGAGCGGGTACCGGTGGCCTCGATGGTCAACGATTCGGGTGAGACGTCGATCACCTTGGCGCGGAACAGGTTCACCGTCTCGATGACCTGCGTACGCACGCTGGCGTCGGCGCGCACCTTGATCAGCAGGAGCTCGCGGGCGACGGACGCCTCGTCCTCCTGCTCGACGATCTTGATGACGTTGACGAGCTTGTTGAGTTGCTTGGTGACCTGCTCGAGCGGGAACTCGTCGACCGTCACGACGATCGTCATCCGGGAGATCTCCGGAATTTCGGTGCCACCGACTGCGAGCGATGCGATGTTGAACCCGCGCCGCGAGAACAGCGAGGCGACCCGGGCCAGCACGCCCGGCTTGTCCTCGACGAGAACACTGAGGGTGTGGCTCGTGCTCACTTGGTTTCCTCCTCGGCGGCAGCCTGCTCGCTGCGCGCACGGTCGCGCTCGATGGTCTCGTGGATCACGGTGGGGTCGTCGGCGGAGTCGTCGTCGAACAACGGACGGATGTCGCGGGCGGCCATGATCTCGTCGTTGCTGGTGCCTGCTGCGACCATGGGCCACACCTGGGCATCCTTGCCGACGATGAAGTCGATGACGACGGGACGGTCGTTGATGGCCTGAGCCTGACGGATCGCGTCCTCGACGTCCTCCTCGCGTTCGACGCGGATTCCGACGCAGCCGAGAGCCTCTGCCAGCTTCACGAAATCGGGGATACGCAGTGAGTGGGTGGACAGGTCGGTGTTCGAGTACCGCTTCTCGTAGAACAGCGTCTGCCACTGACGGACCATGCCGAGGTTGCCGTTGTTGATCAACGCAACCTTGATCGGCACACCCTCGACCGCGCAGGTCGCGAGTTCCTGGTTGGTCATCTGGAAGCAGCCGTCGCCGTCGATCGCCCAGACCTCGGCCTCGGGCTTGCCCATCTTGGCGCCCATCGCGGCCGGCACGGCGTAGCCCATCGTGCCGAGGCCACCGGAGTTGAGCCACGTGCGCGGCTTCTCGTAGTCGACGAACTGCGCAGCCCACATCTGGTGCTGACCGACGCCGGCACAGTAGATCGCATCGGGCCCGGCGAGCTTACCGACGGCCTGAATCACGTACTGCGGCGAGAGAGTGCCGTCGGTGTGTCGATCGTAGGACAGTGGGTAGGTGCTGCGGAGATCGTCGAGGTAGGACCACCACTTCGAGTACTCGAGTGCGGTGCCCGTGGCGAGGTCGGCGCGCACCGCTTCGAGCAGCTCGACGATGACCTCCTTGCAGTCACCGACGATCGGCACGTCTGCGTGCCGGTTCTTGCCGATCTCCGCCGGATCGATGTCGGCGTGGATGACCTTCGCATCAGGCGCGAACGTGTCGAGCTGACCGGTGACGCGATCGTCGAACCTGGCGCCGAGGGTGATGAGCAGGTCGCTTCTCTGCAACGCCGCGACGGCTGCGACGTTGCCGTGCATGCCGGGCATGCCGCAGTGCAGCTCATGACTGTCGGGGAATGCACCGCGCGCCATGAGGGTGGTGACCACGGGAATACGGGTCAGTTCCGCGAGCTCGAGCAGCTCAGCGGACGCGTCGGCCTTGATCACACCGCCGCCGACGTACAGGACGGGATTCTTGGAGTCGGCGATCAGGCGCGCGGCCTCGCGGACCTGCTTGCCGTGCGGCTTGGTGACCGGACGATACCCGGGCAGGTGCATCTCCGGCGGCCAGCTGAAGGTGGTCTGCGCCTGCAGGATGTCCTTGGGGATGTCGACGAGCACAGCACCCGGCCGTCCCGAGGATGCCAGGTAGAACGCCTCCGCCAGGATGCGCGGGATGTCGGCGCCTTCGGTGACGAGGAAGTTGTGCTTGGTGATGGGCATGGTGATGCCCGAGATGTCGGCTTCCTGGAAGGCATCCGTACCGATCAGCGGGCGCCCGACCTGACCGGTGATCGCAACGACCGGGACCGAATCCATCTGGGCATCGGCGAGCGGGGTGACCAAGTTGGTCGCGCCCGGGCCGGACGTGGCCATGCACACACCGACCTTGCCGGTGGCCTGCGCGTATCCGGTCGCGGCGTGGCCGGCGCCCTGCTCGTGACGGACGAGCACGTGGCGCACGCCCTTCGAGTCGAAGAGCGGGTCGTACACGGGAAGGATCGCACCGCCGGGAATACCGAATACCGTGTCGACCTCGAGCTCTTCGAGAGCACGGACAACGGCCTGGGCGCCGGTGACCCGCTCGGGGGCCACCGAGCGTCGGCCGGCGGGCTGCGTCGCGGCCGCTGCGGCAGTCGGGGTAGCAGACCCCGGCTTCCGCGGCGAGGGTTGAGGTCGTGCGGTTGGTGCGCTCACTACGAATTCCTCTGATTCTGGCTCCGGGCAACAAAAAACCCTCGTCAGCATTGTGCTGTACGAGGGTGGCGCGTCGTGGGCGAGTTGCTGTAAGCGGCTCAGGCGACGACGCGCCGGCCGATTACGAGCAACCCATTCTGATTCACGCGCTCGACGGTAGGCGCGTGGAGTACGAACAGTCAACTTGGTACGGTCACTGTCCCAGAATGTGAGATGCCATGGCTGCGGTGAGAAGATGGTGAGGTGTCATCTCCACAGCAGCCCGTGCCACCGGTCCCATCCTCCCACACTCCCGAACCGACGACGCAGGTCATCCAGATCTCGCGGCTCTCCTTCCTCGCATGCGGGCTCCTGTTCCTTGCGGTGCTCTCCCCCGCGATGGCATGGCCCGCCGCGTTCTCGTGGATGTTGGTGATCCCGCTCCTGGTCGTCGCCTGGGTACTGCGAGTACGCACCGTCGTCGGCCCCGACGGCATCGTCGCTCGCGCGACGTTCACCACGACGACGATCGGCTGGGATTCACTGAAGGGCATCCGATTCCCCAAGCGCGGCTGGGCGCGCGCGACCCTCACGGACGACACCGAGGTCGCGCTTCCCGTCGTCACCTTCGGGCGCCTGCCGCAACTGGCCGAAGCCAGCGGCGGACGGATCACCGACCCATACGCGGCCGCTCGCGAAGCTCAACTGGCCGAAGCGGAGAAGGAACCGAACGACGCCGACGTGATATCCGATACACCTGCCGACACCGAGTCGGATCCCGACACGAAGTAACACGCGGGTAGATTCGATCCTGCTGCGCCCCTGTACCGCCGCGTCCTGCACCGCCACAGCCCGGCGGCCGGGCCGCACCAGGTCACCGCACCCGCACCACCAGCCCCGTCAAGGAAGTCAGCCCATGCCCCCGTTGAGGTCACGCACCACCACCGTCGGACGTAATGCAGCCGGCGCGCGCTCCCTGTGGCGCGCCACCGGCCTGACCGATTCCGATTTCGGCAAGCCGATCGTCGCCATCGCGAACTCGTACACCCAGTTCGTGCCCGGCCACGTCCATCTCAAGGACGTCGGCGAGATCGTCGCCGAGGCGGTGCGGGCCGCCGGTGGCGTCGCGCGTGAGTTCCACACGATCGCCGTCGACGACGGCATCGCCATGGGCCACGGCGGAATGCTGTACTCGCTGCCGAGCCGCGAGATCATCGCCGACTCCGTCGAATACATGGCCAACGCCCACACCGCCGACGCACTCGTGTGCATCTCCAACTGCGACAAGATCACACCCGGAATGCTCAATGCGGCCATGCGCCTGAACATCCCGACGGTGTTCGTCTCCGGCGGCCCGATGGAGGCAGGCAAGGCCGTCGTCGTCAACGGTGTCGCACAGGCACCCACCGATCTGATCACCGCGATCTCCGCCTCTGCCAGTGAGGCTGTCGACGACGCCGGGCTCGACGAGGTCGAGCGGAGCGCGTGCCCGACGTGCGGTTCGTGCTCGGGCATGTTCACGGCGAACTCGATGAACTGCCTCACGGAGGCACTCGGGCTCGCGATGCCGGGCAACGGATCGACACTGGCGACCCACGAGGCACGGCGCGCACTGTTCGAGCGGGCGGGCACCACCGTCGTCGAGGCGGCGCTTCGCTACTACCGCGACGAGGACGAGTCGGTCCTGCCACGCAACGTGGCCACCCCCGCGGCATTCCGCAACGCGATGGCACTCGACGTCGCGATGGGCGGTTCGACCAACACGGTGCTGCACGTCCTCGCCGCCGCGCAGGAAGGTGAGGTCGACTTCGATCTCACGACGATCGACGCGATCAGCCGCAAGGTGCCGTGCCTGTCGAAGGTCTCGCCGAACTCCGATTACCACATGGAGGACGTGCACCGGGCCGGCGGCATCCCCGCGATCCTCGGCGAACTCCGTCGCGGTGGCCTGCTCGAAACCGACGTGCACACCGTCCACACCGAGAGCTTCGACCAGTGGCTCGACGACTGGGACATCCGCTCCGGCAAGGCCACGGACGAGGCACTCGAACTCTTCCATGCCGCCCCCGGCGGAGTGCGCACCACCGAACCGTTCTCGACGGACAACCGGTGGTCGTCGCTCGACACCGACGCTGCGGGCGGGTGCATTCGCGACGTCGAACACGCCTACACCGTCGAAGGCGGACTCGTCGTGCTGCGCGGCAACATCGCCCCGGACGGCGCGATCCTCAAGACCGCGGGCATCGACGAGGACCTCTTCCACTTCGAAGGGCCCGCGCTCGTCGTCGAATCCCAGGAGGAGGCTGTCTCGGTCATCCTCGGTAAGAAGGTCAAGCCCGGCGACGTCGTCGTTGTGCGATACGAGGGGCCGGCGGGAGGCCCGGGCATGCAGGAGATGCTGCATCCCACGTCGTTCCTCAAGGGTGTCGGCCTCGGCAAGGTGTGCGCACTGATCACCGACGGACGCTTCTCCGGTGGCACGTCGGGTCTGTCCATCGGCCACGTCTCCCCCGAGGCGGCGTCGGGTGGCGTCATCGGCCTGATCGAGAACGGCGACCGGATCCGCATCGACGTCGCCACCCGCGCGCTCGAGGTGCTCGTCGATGACGATGTGCTCGCCGAGCGTCGCGCGAAGATGGAAGCATCGGAGCGCCCGTGGCAGCCCGTCAACCGTGAACGCACGGTTTCCAAGGCACTACGCGCCTATGCAGCACTGGCCACGTCCGCAGACAAGGGCGCGGTCCGGCAGGTGCCGTAGACCGCTCCGCAGACGAACAGGCCGCCGCGATCATCAGATCGCGGCGGCCTGTTCTCGTCCGGTCGGTCTCAGCGACCGAAGATCCACAGACACACGCCCGCCGCGACACCGAGCAACAGTGCGACGAACGACCCGACGAACGGCCGTGTCGCCCACTTACGCGGACCGTCCACGGCAATCCTTCCCGGTCCGGTGAGCGTGAGCGACACCGCAGCTGCAGCGAGAAGCACCTCGAATTCGAATCCCGACTGCTCGCTCGCAAAGAACTGGACACCTGGTTCGAGTTCGTGTTTGAACAGCACCGCGTTGATCATGATTGCCACGATCGCGGCCGCGGCGAGCGGCGTGAGCAGACCGAGAACGAGGAATGCTCCGGCCGCGAGCTCACCGGCCGCGCCGACGATCGCAAGTATGCCCGGTTGCTGGTAGCCCGCCTCACGGAGCAACTCCTCGTACCCGTCCAGGCCCGGACCGCCCCACAGACCCACCAGCTTTTGCAGCCCGTGGACGATCAGGATTCCACCGACAGCGAGCCGAAGTACCAGAAGCCCCAGGTCGAGAGTCCCGCGGCGGGCTTTGGCGACCGGTGCGGGCTCCACGGCTGTACCCGATTGATCGGGACGGTAGATCTGCTCGGTGGGTGCCGCGTAGGCCGCACCGCCATACGCCGCACCGTCGTACACAGGGCCGGAGCCATCCAGGGTGGAATTGTCGAAGCCGAGGTCGTCGTCGGATTCGAGCATCGAAGGTCGATCCCGGCGCATCGACAGCGTCGGATCGTCGTAGGGACTCGAACCCGTGTCCGGCTCGCCGCCGGTCTCCTTGTCGGTCACTCTTCCAGGGTAGGTCTCCGGGCCTCCCGTACCCGGCATACTCGCCGCCGCGCGTCGTCCCGGTAACGTCTGCTGCATGACGAGGGGCGCGCGGTCGGCAGGTTCGTGGAAGTTGTGTACGAGCGCGGTGGCCGTGGCGATCGGGGTACTTCTCGTTCCGTCGTGCGCACGATTCGACGACGCAGCCACCACACCGTTCACCTCCGCACCGTCGTTCGACGCGGGCGGCGTCGGCCCTGAGGAATCGCCCAGCACAACCACCACTCCGAGCACACCGCCCGTCCCTCCGGGTCCGTGTGTCGATCCCGATCCCGCAGTGATCGCGACATGCCTCGACACCACCGGCGGCCTGATCGCCCTTCCCGACGGGAATTCCGCGCTCGTGACCGAGCGCCGCACGGGCCGCATCATGAGAGTCGCGGTCGGTGAGGAACCCGTCGAGGTGGCGACAGTGCCCGTCGACGGCTCGGGTGACGGTGGGCTGCACGATGTCGTCCTGTCTCCCACCTACAACGAGGACCGTCTGCTCTACGCCTACATCACCACCCCGTCCGACAATCGGGTCGTGCGGATCGCGGCCGGCGATGTTCCCAAGGACGTGCTGACCGGGATCCCGCGCGGCGCCACCGGGAACTCGGGTGCGCTCGAATTCGTCTCGCCGACCGAACTGGCGGTTCTCACTGGCAATGCGGGGGATCCGGCCGCTGCGGACAATCCTTCGTCACTGTCCGGCAAGCTGCTGTCGCTTCCGCTGCCCGCACCCGGCGCACCGGCGGCGCCGACGGTGACGCTGTCCGGTCTCGGTGAAGCCGGCGACGTGTGCCGTGATCCGAACGGCAGCCTGTGGGTCACCGACCGCACCGTGCTCGAAGACCGGTTGCAGCGGGTGAGCATGGACGGCGCGGTCGCTTCCGGGCCCGCCTGGACCTGGCCGGATAAGCCCGGAGTCGCCGGCTGTGCCGCTGCCCCCGATGGTCTCGCGGTGTCGCTCACGGGCGGGAAGGCGGTCGCGGTGCTGTCGATCGATCCCGGAACCGGCGCTGTGACAGCTGCACCGACGGTGACGCTCGAAGATCGCTACGGGATGCTGCGTGGTGCGTCCGCCGGACCCGATGGGCTGCTGTGGGTTTCGACGGTCAACAAGTCGGGCAACGAACCCGGTCCCAACGACGACCGAGTCATCCGAATTCAGTTCCCTGCCGGTGGTGGCGGATTCGACTGACCGTCCGCGCCGACCGTTTCCCGACGCTCGGGTAACAGACCAGCGAGCGTCGGCATGATCAGCACGGTGATCGCTCCCGCCGCGACCAGGATCGACGCACTGGCGTTGGACATGTGCCCCGCCGCCACCGCCACGCCGGTGACCGCGACGATCAGCGGCAGGCCGGTCGTGGAGTACAACGCGATCTGCAGCTGCTCCGACGTATCGAACCGGGTGCCGTCGGGCGCATGGTCGAGACGCGATGCGACGAACACCGGTACACCGCGCACCAAGACCAACAGTACGAAGAATGCGACCAACACCCCGGGCGCATCCGCAACAGCGTGTACATCGATCGCCATTCCCGAGGTGACGAAGAAGATCGGGATCATGAACCCGTACGCGAGTCCGTCCAGTTTCGACTCGAGTTGCTCGTCGCCTTGCGGCACTGCCCGTCGCAGGATGAAGCCGGCGGCGAACGCCCCGAGGATGACATCCAGATCGAATACTGCCGCGACCGCGATGAGACCGACCAACAGCAACATCACCAGCCGGACCGGTGTCTGCGCAGTCGTGTCCGAGGTGCTGCGGACGAACTGCAGGAACTGCGATCCTTCTCGCATGAACCACCGAGGGAGCAGCGCGACGACCGCGGCGACGACCGCGAACAGACCCAGGACGATCAAGGATCCGACGGCTCCACGGGTTCCCAACAGGACTGCCATCGCGATCACAGGCAGGAGTTCTCCGACCGCTCCGTGGTTGAGTACTGAACGGCCCAACCCGGTCGCGACGAGACCGCGGTCGGCGAGGATCGGCAGCAGCGTGCCCAGTGCCGTCGACGTGAGCGCGATCGCCACGGCGACTCCGGCGTGCACTACGCCCAGTGCGGCCAGCACAGCCACCGCTCCGACTGCGAGACCGAAGCACACGATCCAGGTGACGAGGGCGCGGCGTCCGCCGCGCCCTGTCAGTTCCTTGGGATCGATCTCGTAACCCGCAAGCAGGAACAGCAGTCCCAGCCCGAGTTCGCGCAACATCTCGATCTCGCTGTCGACCGACGCGATCTCGAGTACGTACGGCCCGATCAGGACACCGGCGACGAGCAGCAGCACGACCTCGGGTACGAGTCGACGCGGCAGCGCACCGGCGATGAGCGGTGCGAGGACCGCCGCCACCGTGATCCAGAGAAGCGAGGTGGCGACGGCAGCGTCCATGGATCGCTACATTAGCGACACCGGATCAGCTGCACGCGGCGATGACGAGTTCCTTGACGCGGGCGGGGTCGGCCTGACCACGGGTTGCCTTCATGACGTCCCCGACGATCTTGCCGGCCGCGGCAACCTTGCCGGAGCGGATCTTGTCGGCGATGTCGGGGTTCGCGGCGAGCGCCTCGTCGACGGCGGCCTGGAGCTTGCTGTCGTCCCGCACGACCACGAGTTCGGGATGCGCCTCGAGGATCTGCGCGGGCTCGCCTTCGCCTTCGAGAACGTAGTCGACGACCTTGCGCGCGAGCTTGTTCGTCAGCGTGCCCTCGGCGACCAGCGCGATGACCTGCGCCAGCTGCGCCGGGGTGATGGGCAGTTCGACGAGTTCGACGCCGCGAGTGTTGGCCTGCTGTGAGAGATAGGCGACCCACCACGAGCGTGCCTCGGATGCCGGGGCACCCGCGTCGACGGTCGCGATCACCAGGTCCAAGGCGCCGGCGTTGACGAGGTCGCGCATCTCCTCGTCGGAGACACCCCAGTCGGCCTGGATACGAGCGCGGCGCAGCCACGGCAGCTCGGGCAACGTCGCGCGCAGTTCTTCGACCCACGCGGCGTCGGGTGCGACCGGCTCGAGGTCGGGTTCCGGGAAGTACCGGTAGTCTTCGGCGGTTTCCTTGCGACGCCCCGGCGAAGTGGTGCCGTCGGCTTCCTGGAAGTGGCGCGTCTCCTGGATCACTTCGCCGCCACCGACGAGAACCGCTGCCTGCCGGCGCATCTCGTAGCGCACCGCGACCTCGACCGATTTGAGGGAGTTGACGTTCTTCGTCTCGGTGCGGGTGCCGAGTTCCTTCGCGCCGATCGGCATGAGGGAGATGTTCGCGTCGCAGCGCATCGATCCCTGATCCATCCGGACGTCGGACACATCGAGTGCCTTCAGCAGATCGCGCAAGGCCGTGACATAGGCACGGGCCACCTCGGGAGCGCGTTCCCCTGCCCCGGAGATCGTCTTGGTGACGATCTCCACCAGCGGGACCCCTGCACGGTTGTAGTCGAGCAGCGAGTGGCTGGCACCGTGGATCCGGCCGGTCGCGCCGCCCACGTGCAGCGACTTTCCGGTGTCCTCCTCCATGTGGGCTCGCTCGATCTCGACGCGCCAGGTGGTGCCGTCGTCGAGCACGACGTCGAGGTAGCCCTCGGTGGCAATCGGCTCGTCGTACTGCGAGATCTGGTAGTTCTTCGGCTGGTCCGGGTAGAAGTAGTTCTTTCGCGCGAACCGGCCCCACGGGGTGATCGAGCAGTTCAGCGCCAGACCGATGCGGATCGCGGATTCGACCGCCTGCTGGTTGACCACCGGCAATGCGCCGGGAAGCCCGAGGCACACCGGGCACACCTGGGTGTTCGGTTCGGCGCCGAATTCCGTGGGGCACGGGCAGAACATCTTGGTGGCCGTGTGCAACTCGACGTGCACCTCCATGCCCATCACAGGCTCGAACTTCGCGAGCACGTCGTCGTAGGCGAGCAGGTCAGCAGACACGGAGGCAGTCATGTCCACGATTTTAGACGGCGACCACCGCCCGTCGGCACCGCCTCAGCCGAAGATGACCCGCATCTCCTGGTAGCGCTCGTCCGGCACGTACTTGGGGTCGGCGAGAGCCTCCTCGAATCCGACCCGCGCGATGTCGGTTCCGTGCAGGGCCACCATGTGCCCCCATTCCTCGTCGGCCACCAGGTCGGTGACGGCCATACCGAGCCGTGTGGCGAGGACCCTGTCGAACGCGGTCGGGACACCACCGCGCTGAATGTGCCCGAGCACCGTCGCGCGTGTCTCGATCCCGGTGTGCTCTTCGATGAGTGGGGCGAGGAGCTCTGCGATACCCCCCAGTCGGGGCCGGTCGAATCCGTCGAGGCCCTTCGTCGAGTGCGCTTCCGTCATCTCGGGCAGGGTGAAACCTTCGGCAACGACGACCATCGGTGCGCGTCCCCGGTCGCGCACACTGGTGACCCACGCGCAGATCTGCTCGAGGCTCTCGGGGTGTTCGGGGATGAGGATGGCATGTGCTCCCCCGGCTGTACCCGAATGCAGTGCGATCCATCCGGCGTGGCGGCCCATCACCTCGAGCACCATGCAGCGCTTGTGGGAGTTACCGGTGGTGCGCAGACGGTCGATCGCGACTGTGGCGATCTCGACCGCGGTGTCGAAGCCGAATGTGTAGTCGGTCCGGCTGAGATCGTTGTCGATGGTCTTGGGGACGCCGACGATCCTGATGCCTTCTTCGAAGAGACGTTTCGATGCGGACGCCGTCCCCTCACCACCGATCGCGATGACGGCGTCGATCCCGAGCCGGTCGAGTGTGGCCTGAATGTTCCGCGCTCCCCCGTTCGGTCCCTGGTAGGGGCCGAACCTGCTCGTACCCAAGATGGTGCCGCCCTGTTGGGCGAGGCCCCGAACCCGACTGCGGTCCAAGGGAATCACGTCACCGTCGACGAGTCCTCGCCAGCCGTCGAGGAATCCGATGAACTCCTGCGCATGCACCTCGGTGCCCTTGAGGACCGCCCCGCGGATCACCGCGTTGAGGCCGGGGCAGTCGCCGCCGCTGGTGAGAATGCCGATCCTCGTCATCCGCTACCTTCCGCTGGAGTGCGTTCGTGCCGTATCGCCATCCTGCCTGCATCAGGCGCAGCCGGCATGCCGATCGAGCGCGACCCCGGTCGAGCGCGCGCTGACCAGCTTCACGCGACTGCAGTTGCTGATGTGGGAAGTCGACGACTGCGCGGGAAGGTTCAGCCCGGGGTGACGACGCCGGACTCGTATGCGAGGACCACGGCCTGCGCGCGGTCGCGGAGGTGCAGTTTGCCGAGCACCTTCCCGACGTGGGTCTTCACCGTCTGCTCGGCGACGAAGAGTTTCGCGGCGATCTCCTGATTCGACAGGCCGTGGGCGATGAGCTCGAGAACCTCGAGTTCACGTGGGGTCAGGACGTCGAGCGCACGGGCGCGACCACGCGCAGGCGCACGCCGACTGGTGACGTCGGCGATCAACCTGCGGGTAACCGTCGGCGCGAGTAGCGCCTGTCCCTCGGCGACCACGCGGACGGCGCGGACGAGTTCGTCGGCCGGTGCGTCCTTGAGCATGAACCCGCTCGCGCCCATGCCGAGCGCTTCGTACACATACTCGTCGAGGTCGAACGTCGTGAGCATGAGAACGCGGGTCTTCGGCTCGCGGGTGTCGGCGAGGATCCGCCGTGCTGCGTCGAGACCGTTCATCTCGGGCATCCGCACATCCATCAACACGACGTCGGGGCGTAACCGCGCGACCTCCGCGACCGCGATGCGCCCGTCGGGCGCATCGCCGACGACACTGATGTCGTGCTGCGCCGCGAGTAGTGCGCCGAAGCCCTGCCGCACCATGGCCTGGTCGTCGGCTATGAACACCGTGGTGGGTGCGGATGCTGTGGTGAGAGTGGTCGACTCGGGCACGGTGACAGCCTAGTACCACGGCCGCGAGTTGATCTTGTTGAGGTTTCAGTGCGTGTGAGAGGTGGGACGTGGAACGACAGCTCTCACATCTGCCCGTTCCCGCGGGCGAGCGCAAGGAAAGTGCGAACGCCGTGCAGAAGTGCGCGCTCGTCCAGATCGAAATCCGGTTGGTGCAACTCATGCGGGTCGTTCGTGCCGTCCCACACGCCGAGCCGGCCCAGTGCCCCCGGTACGTGTTCGAGGTACCACGCGAAGTCCTCACCGCCGCTGGATTGCTGGGCCTCGGCGAGATTCTCGGGCCCGACGGCCGACGCAATGGCCTCCCGCAACTCTGCCGAGCAGTCCCGATCATTGACGACGGGTGGAACGCCCTGCTGGTAGGCGAGTTCGTATCTCACGTCGTACGGGGCGAGCAGTTCACCGATCGTGCGCTCCACCATCGGCTCGAGGGTCGCCCACGTCTCACGGGATGCACTACGCAGAGTGCCCACCAGTTCGCCGGCCTCAGGAACGGAGTTACCGACCTTCCCCGCGTCCACCTTGCCCCAGGTCAGGACTGTCGCGGTACGGGCATCGATGCGCCGGTCCAGTACCGAGGCCAACCCGGTGACCAGCACCGCGGTCGCGTGAATCAGATCACCGGTCAGGTGCGGCCGCGCGGTGTGGCCGCCCGCCGACCACAGACGCACGGTCACCGACGCGCTGGAGGACGTGATCGGTCCGGTGCGCGTAGCGAGTGAGCCCACCTCGAGCTGCGGATCGCAGTGCAGAGCGAAGATCCTCGACACTCCTTCGAGCGCTCCGGACTCGATGGCGTTGAGCGAACCGCCCGGGCTGGTTTCCTCCCCGGGTTGAAAGATCAGTCGCACCCGGTGTGGCGGCGGCGTCGACGCGAGTACCGTCGCCGCGCCCATGAGCATCGCGGTGTGCGCATCGTGGCCGCAGGCGTGGGAAATCCCTGGGATGGTGGACGCGTAGGGCAGGCCGGTGGTCTCGGAGACCGGAAGCGCGTCGAGGTCGGCGCGCAACGCCACCGCTTCGTCCGTCGGCGGCCCGACATCGCACCACAGGCCGGTGCCACCCGCCAGTACGACGGGTGCCAGCCCGAGGCCGATCAGATGTCGACGCACCACGTCGGTGGTGCGGTGTTCTTCGAAGGACAGTTCCGGATTCGCATGGAAATCCCGGCGCCAGGCGATCAGTAGCTGCTCGTCGATCGAGGTCGGGGCCATCGGATGTGGTGGCCGTCCGTGGCGAATTCGATGCTGCGGCCCGGTGACGCGGCGGCCACCCGTCCGAATCGTCTTCTCGGTTTCCGGCAGAGTCGTTTCGTGGCCGACGGTCTCGGCAAGCAGCAGATCGACCACATCGGGTAGGCGTCCTCGTCGGTCCAGTGCACGGCGCTGCCGCGCCGCCGAGGTGCCGCGCGCGATCGCGTCTGCGGCGAGTTCCGATACGAGTGCCCAGTCACCTGCTTCCTCGAGCTGGGGGCGCAGTGAGCGCACGAGGTGATCGACGATGTTCGCGGCCGGGCGGGGTTCGGGGACCGTCACGTCCACCAGATCCGCTTCGAGCCCCGACCGAGCGGCCCTCCAGAGCGCAGCACGGGTGAGTGTCGGCGCGATCTCGACTCCCTCCGTACCGGCATACAGACCGGTCACCTCTCGTTCGACGAGGGCCCGGAAGAGTGCCGCGACGAGAAGCACCGTGTCGAGTTGTGGGCAGCTGTCGCACACGCGCAATTCCAGGGTCGGCAACTTCACTGCCGGGCGTACGTCGAAATACGCCATCCCGGGATCGCCGATCACGCCACTCGATACCAGATCGTCGACCATCGAGTCGTACTCGGCCGACGAGGAAGCAGGGGCTGCCGGACCGCTGCTGGGCCAGCGTCGCCACAACAACGACCTGACGCTTGCGTAGCCGCTGTCCGCACCGTCGGCGCTGAACGGCGAACTGGCACTCAAGGCCAGCAGGACCGGTAGGTACGGCGCGATACGTGTCGCGACCCGCACGGCGTCGTCCCGATTCTCGAGGTCGACGTGCACCTGTGTACCGCAGGTCAATTGTTCCCGTGCGAGCTGTTGGTAATCGGCGAGCATGCGCTGAGAGCGCGGCGAGCCGGTCACCTCCATCTCAGTGGGCAGAGCAAGGGGCACTGCGCCCGCGGCAACCACACCTACCCCGAGGGCACTGCCTGCAGCAGCGAGCAGTTTCCGATGCCGATCCAGGCCGGACCGCAGTTCGGCGAGGTCGGTATATACACCGCTGTTCACCTCGACCACGCACCGCTGCAACTCGCCGAAGTGGACCTCATCCGGTAACCGCACCAACAGTTCCGGCGCGCGAGGGGCCAGGCGTCGGGTTTTCAGGTCGACGAGGTGGAACTCCTCCTCGACCCCCACCTTCCGAGGGCTGTGACCTGGCACCCTCTGAGCGTAGACCGCAGATGGGCCGACGGGGGCGAGATCTCGTCCCGAAGGCGGGCACCTCGACCGGTTGCCGTGCGGCTGTCACCTTCCGACGTGTCCGACACGCGAACCTACGCGCGAACAGCATTGTGAGACAGATCAGTTCGCGTTCAATTCGTGCCGCGCCGAGTCGTGTCGACTATCCCGTCGAGCATGGGTCGCCCGGTTCTTTCACGGCGGCACATCCGGACACGGTCGAGGCGGTGAGTTCGGCGACCACATCCTGTACGTCACCACCGGCAGCGAGGACGCGGCGCTGACGCATCGCCCCGTTCCCGGAGCACATCACCGAACGGATCCCCTCGGTGACGAGCAGTCGGGATCCGAGGTCCTCGAGCGCCGGGTATACATGCTCCACCAATGATTCGAGCCGGTGCGCGATGGGCTGACGCTCAGACCTCGGTAACGCGATCCCGTCGCCGTCGAGACCGTCATGTGCGCCCCGCCAGTACGCCGCGCGCAGGAGTTCGGGTGACACCGGGAACGCTGTGTGTCCGCGGTCGAGATCGCGCAGCGCGGTGAGAACAAGGGCCCGTATGAGGCTCGCGAGCAGCACTGATTCGGCCACGGTGGCAGGGACGTCGCAGACACGCACCTCCACTGTGGGGAACGTCGCCGAAGGACGTACGTCCCAATAGACCATGCCGTCGTCGAGCATGCTCCCGGTCTCCTGCATGGCCTCGACCGTTCGGTCGAAGTGCTGGGCCGACTCGAAATAGGGTGGCGGTCCGGCACTGGGCCACCGGGACCAGAGCAGTGTTCGCCAGCTCGCATATCCGGTATCGATATCGCGATGGATCGGCGAGTTGGCCGACAACGCAAGCAGTGTGGGTAGCCATGGACGCAGGTGGTTGCTCACCTGGATCGCGGTCTCCCGATCGGGCACACCCACATGTACATGGCATCCACATATGCCCTGCTCGCGTGCGATGAGCCCGAATTCGCGCTCCATCCGCAGGTAGCGGGGCTTCGCAGTGACCGGCAGTTCCCGCCATCCGAGGACCGGAACTCCGACGGCGAGCAACCGTGATCCGTGCCGGCGTGCGGCGTCGGCAGCGATCGATCGGGTGGTAGCAAGATCGACGCGGAGCTGTTCGCCGTCCGAACAGACCGCCGAGGCCGTTTCGACCTGGCAGCGGTCGAGTTCGTACTGCAGCTCCAGGCCGTGCTTCGCAGCTTCCGCGACCACGACGGCATTGTTGACGGTCGGTGCCCCTGTCTCGGCGTCGACGAGCAGGAACTCCTCCTCGACTCCCACCGTGCACAGCTCGTCCGTGGTGGACATCTCGCCTCCCACTCCCTGCACTGGCCTGCGCCGCCGCGAAACCCGACGACGTCGCACCTGGTGCAGGTACCCAGCTCGGAGGTGTCCTACACCTCGCGTCGCACGCGTGGGTGTCGGAGCCATCGTCTCGCAGCGGGAACGACAGTGATCAAGGTGAGCCGCGGTTCAGGTAGGACGGCGGACAGGTCATACGGCGACGACCGTCGGCAGAACCGCATGTACCTCGAATCCGCCGTCGGGCCGCGGATGCGCGACGAGCCGCCCACCGACCGCTGCTGCCCTCTCTCCCATACCCCTGATACCACTGCCCCCGTTCCGATCCGACGGCACCACCGCCGACGCAGCCTCCGTACGCGGACCGTTGGTCACTGCCATCTCCACTGTGCCCGGGCTCCATCGGATGCGGACGTCGACCGCTGCGCCCGGCGCATGCCGAGTACTGTTCGTCAACGATTCCTGGAGGATCCGGTACACCGCCAGGCCCACACCGTCGCTGACGCCCACCGGCTCACCCGCGATCTCGGTGTGCAGCAGGACACCGGCACGTTGCGTCGCGGCAAGCAGTTCACCGATTCGCTCGACGCCGGGTTGTGGTTCGTTCTCCGGGGTGTATCCGTCGCTGCGCAGCACGCCCAGCAGGCTGCGTACCTCGTTGAGTGCTTCGCGGGCGGTCGCGCCGAGGGAGTCGAATTCGGCACGTACCTCGTCGGAGACGTCGGTCAGCCGGTAGGGGGCGCTCTGCGCCTGGACGACGACCATCGACATGTGGTGGGCGACGATGTCGTGGAGGTCCCGAGCGATGCGTGCCTTCTCCTCGAGTACAGCGCGACGGGCGCGCTCGAGTTCACTGATCTCCTCCTCGTGGGCCAATTGCCGTCGCGAGATCACCAGCCAGCGCACCAGCAGACCGAACACGACGAGGGCGGTGAGCCCGACCATCCATCCCCACCCGTCGTCCCCCGGCATGTACACGAAGAACAGCAACACAGTCGCGACCCACACCACCAGCACGACGCGGATCTCTTCCAGAATGGCCACGGCCAGGACGAGCGAGAGAAGCACGATGATGTGCACGACCTGCCACGGATAGGTGTAGTCCCCGATCCGGTCGAACGCCAGCGGGATCACCAGCGCAGCGAGCGCGGTGACGGCCCAGCCCAGCGCAGGGCGGCTGAACACCAACACGAACGGGAAGACCGCGAATCCGGCGACGAGGGGCATCAGTGGCGCCGACACGTCGTGCGTGACCTGTAGCGTCGGCCACGCGATCGAATACAGAATCAGCGTCACGACCACCGCGACGACGGTCGGCCACCTGCCGCGCCCCTGTTTCGCGGAGCTCTTCACTGCGGCGGTCATTCCGGCACGCATCATCGGTTTCACATCCACCACGCTAGGAGCCTGTCTCTCGACTGTCCTCATACCTGAGAGTGAGTTCACTGCCGCTCTCCGGTCCGAGAGCGCCCTCACGGAACCACTCCGGCGCGTGATCCCGCGGAGTGGGTGCCGTTCATAGCGTCTGAACCATGATCAACCGACCCGCAACACGCCGCGTGGCGACCGCCGTACTGCTCGGCGCCGGAGCTGCCCTCTGCGTCGGCGCCGCGTCTCCCGCGAGTACCGCAACGACCGAGGACCCGGCAGTTGCGGCCACCGTCACCGCACTGGTCGCCGACGATACCGCCGGTGCGCTCGCGGCGTTCCCGGACGGCTTCGCCGCGGTGATGGGGTATCAACCATTGATCGAACCGGGCACCACGGCCGAGGGAGTACTCACCGACCCGGACGGCGACTGCTCGTCACCTGTCTCTCTCCCCTCGGCATTCGAGCCCGCGTGCCGTATGCACGATCTGGGGTACGACCTGCTCCGGTATGCACGGGACACCGGAGGCGAGCTCGGGCCACAGGCCCGGCGCGACCTCGATGCGCACCTGCAACGAAACCTCAATACCGCGTGCATGACTGATGCCGGCACGGAACCCCGGTGCGACGTGATGGCGGGAATCGCGTCCGCGGCGGTGCAGATCAACTCGTGGCGCCAGGGTTACCGCCTGCCTGAATCCGAATCGCCGATGCCGTATCTGGCCGCAGCCGGCGCTGCAGTGGTCGCGGGCAGCACTTTCCTGAGGAGAACGAACCGATGACGATCCACCTGGTCGACCCCGCACCGACGTCGGATGACCCCGACGAGAATACCCGACACTCTCGTATCCTCCTCCCCCGCAAGACCTTCGGCCCACGATTCGGCTCGACGGCGACCGTGGCGATCGCGGTTGCCGTCTCGCTCGCACCGTCGCTGCTACCGAGAGCATCCCTGATCCAAGGGGTTCTCTCAGGGGTCCTCATCGCAGTCGCACTGGCCGTCACTGCGCTGGGTCGACGCCTTGTACCCCAGCGGGTTCGAGCGCAGCACGGTCCACGCGAGGCGGAGGCCCGCTGGCTCGCAGCAGCAGTCGCGACTGCGATGGTCGCGGCGAGTGCGACGTGGGCGCATCACTGGCAGAACACACTTCGTGCCGCGATGGAGGTGGCACCGATCGGATTGCACTACTGGCTCGAAGTCCTCGCCGGATCCGTCGTGACGGCAACGATTCTCGTGGGAGGCGCCACAGGCATCCGTGCCCTGATCCGAATGGCCGGTCGTGCGCGCTCGGTCGCGGCGCTGGCGGCGGCAGCGATCCTTCTCGCGTGGGGAATCACCTCGGTTGTCTCTCCGTCGCCGGATACGGCATCTGCCTCCACTCCGGTAGCCACGCTCGACCCCGGGATGTCCGGCTCCCCCATCTCACTGGTGAACTGGAACAATCTCGGCACGCAAGGGCGACGATTCGTATCGATCGAATCCTCGGGATCACCCGTGCGGGTCTACGTCGGGTTGGCTGCAGCCCCGGACGATCAGTCGCGCGCGGACCTCGCGGTCCGTGAACTCGAACGCACCGGCGGGTTCGAACGGGACCACCTTGTCGTTGCGGTTCCCACCGGGTCGGGGTGGGTCGATGCCAATGCTGTGCAGGGATTCGAGGACCGCTGGGGCGACGACGTCGCCATCGCGGCACAGCAGTACTCGGACACACCGAGCTGGGTCACGTTCGTCTTCGACCGCGACGCAGCCTCCCGGTCCGCTCGGGCGCTTGTCTCGGCCGTGCGCGAACACATCGCAACGATGCCGCCCGATCAGCGACCCGACCTGCACGTATACGGACAGAGCCTCGGTTCGATCGGTGGCAGCGCCGCGTTCGACGACATCCAACCGGGCCTGTGCGACGCACTGTGGGCGGGTCCGCCGGCCGGATCGGTGCGCACCGACGGGGCGACGGTGCTGGCGAACACGTCGGACCCCGTCGTGTGGTGGCAGCCGTCGCTGTTGTGGTCGCCGCCGGATCTGTCGCGTGCGGTGCAGGACGCGCCCGTACCGACGTGGCTGCCGGTGGTCGGGTTCCTGCAGACCACCGTCGATCTGTTCACCTCACTCGACTCGGCCGCGGGGCATGGGCACCGGTATGGGCCCGAGCAGGCGCAGTGCGAACCGGCGGTGTCGTAGGCATTTGCCCACGGCACCGCCGGTCGGTGAATCAGGCGTCAGGCGAGGATCGGTCCGCGCGCAGCCTCGAATGCAGCGCCCACACGGTAGAGCCGCTCATCGGCCAGTGCCGGAGCCATGATCTGCAGCCCGACGGGAAGGCCGTCGTCGGCCGACAGGCCCGACGGCACCGACATCGCGCAGTGCCCCGCGAGGTTCGTGGGTAGCGTGCACAGGTCGGACAGGTACATCGCGAGCGGATCGTCGACCTTCTCACCGAGCTTCCACGGGGTGAACGGGCTGGTGGGCGAGATCAGGACGTCGACCTGTTCGTAGGCCTTGTCGAAATCCCGCGCGATGAGCGAACGCACCTTGAGCGCCTGGCCGTAGTAGGCGTCGTAGTAGCCCGACGACAGTGCGTAGGTGCCGATCATGATGCGGCGCTTGACTTCCTTGCCGAACCCGGCAGCGCGGGTCGCGGCCATGACCTGCTCGGCGCTCATCGAACCGTCGTCGACGCGCATGCCGTACCGCATCGCGTCGAAGCGAGCGAGGTTGGACGACACCTCCGACGGCAGGATCAGGTAGTACGACGCGAGTGCATATTCGAAGTTCGGGCACGACACCTCGACGACCTCGGCACCGAGTTTCGTGAGGGTCTCCACGGCCGCATCGAACGACGAGATCACGCCGGGCTGATAGCTGTCGGAGTGCAACTCCTTGACGACACCCACCTTCACGCCCTTCAGATCACCCGCCGCACCCTGTCGTGCGGCGTCGACCACGGGCCGGACCGCGGCGACGACGGAGGTACTGTCCCGGGGGTCGTGACCGGCAATCACCTCGTGCAGGAGCGCGGTGTCGAGCACGGTGCGCCCGCAGGGGCCTCCCTGATCGAGCGACGATGCGCACGCCACGAGACCGAACCGGGAGACCGTTCCGTACGTGGGCTTCGTACCGACCGTCGCGGTCACGGCCGCGGGCTGACGGATCGAACCACCCGTGTCGGTGCCGATCGCAAGCGGTGCCTGGTACGACGCGAGTGCCGCGGCGGAACCGCCACCGGATCCACCGGGAATGCGCGTGGTGTCCCACGGGTTGCGGGTGGGTCCGTACGCGGAGTTCTCGGTGGATGATCCCATCGCGAACTCGTCCATGTTCGTCTTGCCGAGGATCGGGATGCCGGCCAGGCGGAGCTTCGTCGTGAGTGTCGCGTCGTACGGCGAGACCCAGTTCTCGAGGATCTTCGATCCGCACGTGGTGGGCATGTCGGTGGTGGTGAACACGTCCTTGAGCGCGATCGGAACGCCCGCGAGGGCCGACGCCGGCTTCTCGCCTGCAGCCACCGCACGGTCGACGTCAGCTGCGGCGGCAAGTGCCTGCTCGGAGCCGACGTGCAGGAACGCGTTGTATTCACCGTCGACCTCGGCGATCCGGTCGAGGTGCGCCTTCGTGACCTCCACGGAGGAAACCTCGCCGGCGTGGATGCGTGATGCGAGCGTGGCGGCGTCGAGCTTGGTGAGATCGGTGCTCATTCGCCCTCCCCCAGGATCTGCGGGACAGCGAAGCGTCCTTCTTCGACGGCGGGAGCGCCGGACAGAGCCTCGTCGGGTGTGAGCCCGGGTAGCACGACGTCAGGACGGGTCACATTGGTGACTGCGTTCGGGTTCGCCATGGGCGCCACGTCGTCCGCGGCAACCTCGGAGACCGCCTTGACGTGGCTGAGGATGGAATCGAGCTGGCCGGAGAACTCATCGAGCTCCGCGTCGGTCAGCGCAAGACGGGACAACCGGGCGAGGTGCGCAACCTCGTCACGGGAAATGGCAGGCACCGTAGGTGGCCCCTTTCCAATGGTGATGGAACATCTGGCGATCGAACGTCCTGTCCAGGGTAATGCCCCGCGGTGAGGGCCGTGTACTCGGTTCGATCCCCGCCGGGGTGGGCACGCCGCGTTGCGTGTGTGCGAAACCCTTGTTGCATTCATGTGAATACGCCGCGGGTGACCGGGCATTTTCCTTCACTGCATCACGATTCGTGGTCGGGAGGTCACAACAGACCCTCCGAGAGTGAAAAGATGAACGACGCCGGGGGTTCATTGTCGCCCCTGGGCCGGCGGGTGTGCACTCGCCGGCAGTAAATGTGGGAAAGGACGCACGTGTCGTACCTGCTGCGTGTCCAGCTTCCCGACCGTCCCGGAAGCCTCGGCGCGCTCGCGTTGGCTCTCGGCTCGGTGGGTGCGGACATCCTGTCGCTGGACGTGGTCGATCGTGGAGCCGGTTTCGCTATCGACGATCTCGTGGTCGACGTGGAGCCGGGAAGGCTCCCGGACACCTTGATCACCGCGGCCGAAGCCCTGGACGGTGTCACTGTCGACTCGATCCGTCCCTACGCGGGCATCCTCGACACTCATCGCGAACTCGAACTCATCGATCAGGTCTCTGCGGCGCGCGACGACCGCCTCCAGGTCCTCGTGGACGGAGCTCCCCGGGTACTGCGCGTGAGTTGGGCGACGATCCTCGGGATCGGCCCGCACGGCGCGTATCGAGTCGTCGGCAGTCCGGGCGCCCCGGAGACACGGCCGGCAGAAACTCCATGGATGCCCCTCGAGAAGCCGATGCTGCTCGATCACGAAGCCGACTGGGTGCCCCGACTGTGGCGGGATATGGACACGATGCTCGCGGCGGCACCCCTCGGCTCATCGGATCGGGTCCTGATGTTGGGCAGACCCGGCGGGCCCGAGTTCCGGCCGTCCGAGGTGGCACGGATGGGTTATCTCGCAGGCATCATCGGCACGGTTCTCGGCTGACGGACTCAGTCGAGAACCACCAGGCGAGCGGCGGCGATTGCATCCCCGCGTGAGTGCACGCCCAGTTTGCGGTACAGCGAACGCAGTTGAGTCTTCACCGTGTTGAGGCTCACGAACTGAGTCTCGGCAATCGTTCCCGCGCTGCCTCCCGCGAGCAGCCCATCGAGAACGGCGCGCTCGCGTGGGGTCAGCCGCACGACAGGGCGAGACGGGCGGAAAGTCACGAACTCGGCCGCGATCTGCGCCAGATCCACAGGCAGCTCCACGCCGAGTGCCGCGACCTCCCGGGTCATCGAAGGAGCGAGACCGGTGAACGGCCGCAGCATCCCGGTCTGTCGAGACCGCGCGGCCGCACGGGACATGTGGCGCCGGGCATCGGCTCGCCGCCCCAGTGAGCACGCGGCGGCCGCACCGATCACGAACAGCTCCATGGACACCCGGAGCGGGCACTGCGGATCTTCTCCGTAGCTATAGACGATCGTTTCGGCTCCGACGAAGTCTCCCGTGAGCAGACAGATCCGGGCACGAACGGCCGCGGTGAGCGGGTCGGTCGACCGACCCACCAACTGTGCCGCCTGGTCCGGATGACCGAGTGCCAGATTGAGATCGGCTCGGACGGCATCCAGAAGCTGTCCGGAGATGCCGCCGTACGCCCGGGAGAATGTCCGCATCTCCGACTCCACGTAGCGGAGACCGTCGGCGGGCAGGCCGGCAAGAAGCGCATATTGCCCACTCGCATACAGCACGAAAGCCCACAGCTCCTCGGTCTCGCGGGGAACACCGAGCTCGACGAGCGATCCGAATGCGCGATCAGGAAGGAGTCGGTCCAGCGCAACAAGTGCGGAGGCGACGAGGCCCGCCGTCTTCGCCTGCGCCCCCGAGGTCTCGGACAACAGAGAACGCTGCTCCCGCTCGGCATCGATCCAGAGCTGAGCGTCGTAGGTTGCGCCGCGCACCGCATGGGTGAGAGCAAGTGTGCCGGCAGCGTCGCGTTCGACGGACGTGCCGGCCCCACTGATGTGAGCGCGACGGAGCATGATCGTGGCCTCGCCGGTTCGGTCGGCCAGCAAGTACGAGATGCCGATGTGCAGGTAGCAGAATGCGTGGGCATACCTCGCCGTGTCGTCGAGCTTCTCGAACACCGGGACCGGCTCGGACGCGAGCGCATCGCAGACCTCGGCCGCCTCGTCGAATTGCCCGCCGACGCGCAGATTCATCGCGTGCATGATCGTCGCGTCGGGCTCGCGCGAGGCGTCGGCAGCCATGCCGGAACTATCGACCGCGGTGGGAACATCACGGGGAGAAGCACATTTGCGGTGCAGCCGGCGGATCGCTGCGACTGCGGGATTGCTGTCGACCACCTCGGCAGGAATCCCGTCGATCGACGCGTCGCCGAGCGGCGCAAGAAATCGCCCGGGGCAGCGCGCGTCTCCCCGATCCAGCGAGTACCGGACCAACGTGACCCGGGCAGCCTGTAGTTCGTCGGGGCACTCGATGGCGGCCGAACGCAGCAACGACTCCTCGACAGCGACCGGATACCTCCGCGTCGGTTCGTCGGTTCCTGGTTCCGACTCCACCAAACCCGCGGATTCCAATGTGTCAACGAAGCCGATCGGGTCGGTCACCTGCGGTAAGGCGACGGCAGACGACACCATCGAGGGCACTACGTCGGGCGACACCGGAGTTGCCCGGAACAATGGGTCCAGGACGGGATCGGTGGCTACCGTCCGCAAGACCAGAGTGTCGACGGTGGAGTCGACGAGGACGTCGAGCCGCTCGGGTTCGTTCGACGTCTGCACACCTTCGGCCTTCAGCGCCTCGCACACGGCCGCGATCAGAGCCGGCAGCCCTCCGGTCCGTCGCGTGATCCGGTCGACCACTCTCAGGCTTCGGGGTACCGCGGAAGCGCGGAGAAAGGCTTCCGTCTCCTCCACGGTGAACGAGAGGGCATCCGAACTGATCATCGTCCGATCCGGCCGCCCACGAATACATCGATGCCACCTACCCCCGATGCGTGTGGTCACGATGATCCGTAGCTGCGCACCGCACTCGAGAAGTTCACCGACACGATCCTCGGCCGACTCGACAGCATCGAGCCCGTCGAGCATGAGAACGATGGGAACATTCTGCGCGGCGAGAGCCGAACTCAGAGTGTCGAAGTTGTTGCGGCCGTGTGGAATCACCGTGATTCCCGCACATGCGCACACACAGGAGAGCACCCTGCCCCAATACTGGTCGCTCGTGATGCCCCCCGGGGGCAACTCGACGAACACCGGGACGGCGGCGGGAATCGGATCCGTCATCAGCCAGGTCCGGACCAGCGTGGTCTTTCCCGAGAACCGACTCCCGTGGACGACCACCAGATCGTCCGAGCCCGACAGAATCGAAAACAGGCGACCTCGGAACAGTGGCAGTTTCTTCGGCACCGACGCGACGCCCTCTCCGCTTCCAAGGACGCGCGACACCACCACAGGTTTCGCGTCCCCCCCCCGAACAACCATAATCAGACTTACGTGAATTTTAACAGCATTATGAAAGCGAGGTGAGGAAAAGAGACAAAGCCGGAGGCGCCGAAATCACCGAGCGAATTGCCCACCATCCTTCGCACCGCACCGATACCGAGAGCAGGGCGGCCGAAATTCGATCACACCGATTCGGCCGCCCTGCTTCGCTGTTCGGAAACTCGATCCAGCGTGAATCGTCAGTGCGCGAATCCCCGCGCAGTATGCCCGGTGCCCACACCTGCGCGCAGTCGATCGACGACATCCGTGATTGCTTCGGACAACTTGTACGCGAGGTCGCGACTGAAGCCTTCGCGCAGAACCACCCGAAGCACCGCGATGTCCTCCGCATCTGCCGGCATCGTGTAGGCGGGAACCTGGAAACCACGGGCGCGCAGTTCGTGCGAAATATCGAAGACGGTGAACCCTGGATCCCCGACCACCTGGAACGACAGCACCGGAATCGCAGACCCGTCCGTAATGATCTCCATGTTGTCGATCTTCGAGATCTGCTCGGACAGCATCAGAGCGGTGTCCCGCAACGACTCCATGATCTGGGTGTAGCCCGCAACCCCGAGCCTGATGAAGTTGTAGTACTGGCCGACCACCTGATTGCCGGAACGGGAGAAGTTCAGCGTGAAGGTCGGCATGTCACCGCCGAGATAGTTGACGCGGAACACAAGTTCCTCGGGGAGGTGTTCCTTCGAACGCCACACAACGAATCCGATGCCCGGATAGGTCATACCGTATTTGTGGCCACTGACATTGATCGATACAACCCGAGGAATCCGGAAATCCCACTTCAACTCCGGGTGCAGGAAGGGTACGACGAAACCCCCGCTCGCCGCGTCCACATGCAACGGGACGTCCGGACCCCCGCCGGCAGCAATCTCGTCCAGGGCCTCAGCGATTTCCGCGACCGGTTCCAACTCGCCGGTGAAGGTCGTCCCGAGAATTGCCACCACACCGATGGTGTTCTCATCCACAGCATCGCGGACCTGCTCCGGAGTGATGACATACCGTCCGTGCTCCATGGGCAGATACTTGGGTTCGACGTCGAAGTACCTGCAGAATTTCTCCCAGACCACCTGAACGTTGCTGCCCATGATCAAGTTCGGCTTGGTGGAGTCCTTGCCTGCGGCGTCGCGAGCCTGCCGCCACCGCCATTTGAGGGCGAGGCCCCCCAACATCACTGCTTCGGACGAGCCCACGGTCGACACACCGGTCGCGGATGTCGGATCTGTAGGGGAGAGAGCCTCGGCATGGAAGAGCGCAGCCACCATGTTGACGCAGCGGGTCTCGATCTCTGCCGTGGCCGGGTACTCGTCCTTGTCGATCATGTTCTTGTCGAAAGTCTCCGCCATGAGGCGGTCGGCCTGCGGATCCATCCAGGTGGTCACGAACGTCGCCAGGTTCAGGCGCGAGCTTCCGTCCAGCATCAACTCGTCGTGGATGAACCGGTAGGCCGCTTCGGGTTCGGTTTCCGATTTGGGCAGCCGCAGCGCAGGAATCGGGTCGGTTCCGAGCCTGCCGGTGTATGCGGGCGCGAGTGTCTCTGTAGGGGCGGCAATGGGGTCTGACATCTCTTCCTCCGATACTTGGTGCATCGAACACTCATCCCATCCGATGACAACTATGAACTGACTTTCGGCTGAATTGGGTTACTTCCGATCAGACCTCGATCGGCGGGTAGAGCCTTTCCATCGTGTAGCGACGGTTTCGCCGGACCGAGAGGGCACTCGCGGTCAGTGACCCGAGCAGGATTCCCGTGAGCACCGCGATCGCGATCCACAACCGTGAGTCGATCTGATCAGCCACGGTGAGCTGACGGAGTCCGTTGACCGTGTAGGTCATCGGATCGAACGGGTGGATGTACTGGAACGGCTTCGCGGTGGTGGGCACCGGGTAGATGCCACCGGCCGACACGAGCTGCAGCATCAGGAACGCGAGCGTGACGACACGTCCGACCGCGACGCCGAACACCGCGTTGAATGCTTGGATCATCGCCAGGTACGTCGCGGAGACCAGCATCAGGAACAGAATCGTCCCGGCCACGTGCTTGACGTCGAGACCCACTCCGAAATGCACGACGGTGTACATGACGATGACCTGGAGAACACCGACCAGAAGCGCGGGCCAGTACGACGCCAGAACGGTTCGATACAGTCCGAGCCCGCTCACCGTCGGCCTGGACTGCAGCGGTGTCAGCAGCATCCAGGTGATGATGCCGCCGACGAACAGGGCCAACGAGAGGAAGAACGGAGCGAATCCGGTACCGAACGTCGATGCCTCGTTGTTCGTGTTCTGCTGAAGCGCCACGGGCGTCGACAAAGTGTCTGCAGTCGCGGTGCGCTGTTGGTCGTTCCAGCTGGGGACCTCTTGTGCTCCCTGAGCGAGCGCATCCGCCAACTCGTGGGATCCGGACTGCAGTTCGACCATTCCGGAGGAAAGCTGGCCGGCGCCGTCCGACAGTTGGAAGCTGCCGTCGGTCAGCTGGATCAGGCCCGAATGCAGAGTTGCCGCACCTGAGTTCAGCTCGTTCACACCGCTCTGCAGCTCGCCGACTTCGGCCGCGAGCCCGCCGCCCTGGAGCATCGCCAGACCGCTCTGGAGCGGGCTGCTCGGATCGTTCAACTCATACTCCAGAGCTCGCGCATCCCCTTGCAGTCGTACGATCTCGGCGCGCAACGCCTCCGTATCGGAGACCACCTCCTGTGCAGTGAACGGCGTCAATGCGGTGATGGCCTGCTGGACGATCGGGTCCGAACTCCGTCCCAGGATGTCGATGACCTGTTGAACCGCGATCCCCGCCGAGGCCTGCGCCGGTTGAGGTATCCGGTCTTCCAGCGCGACGATCGATGCCCGAAGCTCCGAGGCCTGACTTCCGACGCTCGACAACTGCCCGCTGTCGAGAGCGTTCAGGAGTGGACCGGTGACACCGTCGATTGCGGTGGCGAGCTGATCCGCACCGGCCGCGAGCTGAGCCGACCCGTCGCGCGCGGTGACCATGTTGTCGGAGAGTTCGGTCGCGCCCGAACTGAGCTGGTCGGCACCCGACTTCGCCGTGTCGATTCCATCCGCGAGAGTTGTCGCGCCGTCTGCGGCCTGCTTCAGCCCGGAGCCCGCGGTCTCCAGACCGGTGAGCACCTGTCCGACGCCCTGGGCACCGATCGTCGAGTTGACCTGGCCGATCACCTGCTCCGACGCATCCTGCCCGATGATCGTGGCGAGGTAGTTGTTCGCATCGTTGAAGGTGAAGGTCAAATTCGCCTTCTCGGGGTTGTCACCGTTCGGCGACTCCACCGCTTCGGTGAAGTTCTCGGGAATGGTGATCGTGTAGTAGTACTTTCCGTGTGCGAGACCGTCGACCGCCTCGCTCTCCGACACCTCGTCCAGATCGAGTTGACCGGACGCGATGAGCGACTTGACGACCTGGTCGCCGGCATCGACCTGCTCGCCGGTCGACGATCGACCGGTGTCGTTGTTGACGATCGCAGCCGGAATCCTGTCGACCGCACCGAACGGATTCCAGAAAGCCCACAGGTACATAGCGCCGTACAGAAGCGGCATGAGGATGATCGTGGCGATCGCGATGCGCGGCATGGTGCCGCGGAAGTAGCGTTTCGAATCGCTACCGAGAGAGATTCCTGCCAGCATGGGTCACCTCACCTCGGTCATGACACCGATGTCTCCGGGGCCGAGAAGTCCGTGCATGTCGACCACCGCTCGCACTCCCGTACCCGGTTCGAGCGGGTTCACGTCGGCGGTGATCACCGATTGCTGCTCTCCGAGCGCAACCAGCCTTCCCAGCAATGTGGCACGCTCCCTGTCGTCGGCGATCTTGTCGATCCGCCCGACCACCAGCAGCGGAGGCCGGCGCGTGTTCGCAACCGCAATGCGCAGCAGCAACTGTTGGATCTCGGGCAGATCGTCGACGAATGCGTTGAGCCGTGGAAGCGGTACCTCGCCGAAGACCTCGGCACACATGTCGGCGACCCCGCCCTCGTCGACACGCGGAACGATCTTGTACCACGGTGAATCCCAGCGCTTCTGCTCGGTCACTAGGTCGCGCACGGTGACCGACGGCAGCACGTCGTCGAGCTCGTTCATGCACGCGATGGCCGACTGAGCGAACACCTTCGTCGGTTTGTTCTTGAAACCGAGGACGGTGAGCGATCCCCGAGTCAGCCGCATCCTGCCGCACAGCGCCATCATGAGCGCGGTACGGGCTGCACCCACCTGTCCCGACACGACCGTCACACCGCCCTCGTCGATATCGAGGTCGAGTGGACCGAACACGGGACCCCACGGGCCGTGAAGTTCGATGCCTCGGGCCGACACCAGGCTGCCCGGGATCTGACGCCACCCGGATTCGGGTCTATCGGAGGCCTCGGAGGTCTCGTAGTCCTCGGATTCATACTCTTCGAGATGTGTATCGGCCACTGGTCACCCACACTTCCTCGTCGCTTCAGCGACGACATCCGGGCACGCCCCAGCGGGTGACATCGCGCGCGGCGTCACTTGTCGGGGCGACGCGATCAGAGCTGGTTCTTGACTATTCGACCGTTCTTGACGATCACCGACAGGTTCTTGCCCGGGTCCGCCAGCAAGTTCAGGTCGTCGAGCGGGTTGCCATCGACGAGGAGCACATCGGCCCAGGCCCCTTGTCGGATCACTCCGAATTCGGCTTGGCGGTACGGATCCCGTTCACCTGCGAGCCTGAACAGTTCGGCGTTGCCCGACGTGAGCATCGTCAACGACTCCAGATTGGTGTAATGGTCGCCCAGACGAGCGGCCATCTCGCTCTGCCGCGGCGCGATCTGCGGCTCGAGCAGAAGATCGGTACCCCATGCAGTCTTGACGCCGTGCTTCTTCGCCCACTCGTAGACGTGGTCCACACCCGTGCAGATCTCCCGGTCCTTCTCCGCGCGATCCGGGTCGGGATAGTGGTGGTCGCCGAGAGCGAAGGGCTGCATCGACAGCCACACCTCCTTCTCCGCAATCAGCGCGATGGTCTCCTCGTCGGCAAGATGGCCGTGTTCGATGGACCGAACACCCGCCGCGAGTGCGCGCCGAATCCCGGTGACGTTGTACACGTGGGTCGCCACGTAGGTGCCGTAATCGGTTGCTGCGTTCACCGCGGCTCTGAGTTCCTTGTCGATGAACTGCACGGTGTACAGCGGGTCGTACATCGACGCCGCACCGCCGCCCACCATCAGCTTGATCTGCGACGCACCCTTCTTCAGCTGCTCGCGCACACCGGCGAGGACCTGATCTTCCCCGTCCGCGACCCGCATGAACCCGATCTGTTCGGCACGGCTCTGGTCGCCTCCGAACACCGTCGGGCAGTCGTAGACGAATCCGAAATCACCGTGCCCGCTCGTCTGCGAGAGGGCGGCTTGTGACGGGTAGATCCGTGGGCCTTCGAACAGTCCCCGGTCGATCACCGACTTGATGCTGGCCGTATCTCCGGCCATGTCGCGCACCGCCGTGAACCCGCGGTGCAACATGTTCTTTGCCTCTGCGAGCCCGTTCAGCGCGATGTGGGACTCGGAGCCCATCACCATGTCGACGTAGGAATTGGCGTTGCCGACCAGGTGGACGTGGGCATCGCTCATGCCGGGCATCAGTACTCGGTTGGCACCGTCGACGACGACGGTCTCGCGGCCCGGTTCGTCGCCGATCGGCGACGTCGATACCGCGGCGATCCTGTCCCCATCCATCAACACGTCGCCACCGACCAGATCACCGGAGTGACCGTCGAATACGCGAACGTTTCGGAACAACAGGCGCTTGCTCGAATCCGGGGTTGCCGTCATGAGCCGGACGTTAATCCGGATATTCTCGGCGCGCGCCCGATCCCGCGGCCGGTCGACAGAATTCACCCTCCGGTTTCACCCTCGTACCGATGTCGGTGAAAAGATGCTCCCGAGCAGGGGATTTCACCCTCTGCCACGCGTATCCGTATTGGATACGAGACGCCCTGCGGTGTTCTACACTGCCGCCATGGTGATCCGCCCGACCTTGCGTATGCAGTCCTGGGGATTCGTTGTCGGGGCCTTCCTCTTCGCACTCGGTTCGGCCCCTGGAATCTCGAGCATGCTCGGCACCGCGGGTGCAAATACGTCGTTCTTCGTCGGCTCGTGGTTTTTCACGGGCGCTGCATTCGTACAGTTGATGTTGAGCGGCGCCCCGACGGTCGCGGACAAGCAGGGGATCGGGATCCGTGCCGAGTGGCTTTCGGCACTGGTCCAATTCATCGGCACGCTTCTGTTCAACGTGAGCACCGGAGCAGCTCTGCACGCACACACCGTCAAAGGTGAGAAGCACTTGGTGTGGAACCCGAATCTCGAGGGGTCCCTGTGCTTTCTCGTCTCCAGTGCGCTCGCCGTGCTGATCCTGTGGCGCGCGAAGTCGTACTGGGCACCGCGCTCGAAGGACTGGCAGAGCGTCTGGCTCAACATGCTCGGGTCCATCGCCTTCGGTGTGTCCGCCGTCGGGTCGTTCGTCCTCGCAACCGGCAACACGCTCGATCCGAGTCTCGCGAATGTCGGAACGTTCGTCGGGGCGCTGTGCTTCCTTTTCGCATCGGCCGTCTATCTCGGCAGACAGCGCGCGCCCGAACCGGTGCCTTCGGCCGCGTCCTGATGGCCGTTGTGCACCCGACGGTCGCCGCCGCGGTTCCGCGCGGCGTCAGGACTCGGGTGGGCCTAGAACCGCGTCGGGTCCCTGTTCCAGGAGGACACGGAACGCGTCCTCCTCGAGAATCGGAATACCCAGGTCCGAGGCCTTGTCCGCCTTGGAGCCCGGATTGTCGCCGACCACGACGAAAGCGGTCTTCTTCGACACCGAGCCTGCGGCCTTGCCCCCGCGGGCGAGGATCGCTTCCTTCGCTTCGTCGCGGGAGAGCCCGGCCAGCGTGCCGGTGACCACGATGGACATGCCCTCCAGGGTGCGCGCGATGGATTCGTCACGCGCGTCCGCCATACTCACACCGGCCGCGGCCCACTTGTCGACGATCACGACGTGCCAGTCGACGGTGAACCATTCGACGACGGCGGTCGCGATCGTGCCCCCCACACCCTCGACCGCGGCGAGTTCCTCGAGAGACGCCGCCCGGATACGGTCGAGGCTTCCGAATTCGGTGGCCAGAGCGCGCGCCGCGGTGGGCCCGACATGCCGGATCGACAGAGCCACGAGGACCCGCCAGAGCGGCTTCTCCTTCGCCTTCGCGAGGTTCTGCAGCAGTCGCTCCCCGTTCTTCGACAGCACGCCCTTGGCGGTCTTGAAGATCGACGTGCGCATCAGGTCGTCGGCGGTGAGCGAGAACAGGTCACCTTCGTCGCCGATCGCCTCGGATTCGAGCAGGGCCGTTGCCGCCTCGTAGCCGAGGGCCTCGATGTCGAATGCGCCGCGTCCCGCGACATGGAACACCCGCTCACGCAGCTGGGCCGGACAGTACTGCTGGTTCGGGCAGCGCAGGTCGACGTCGCCTTCCTTCGCCGGCGCGAGGGGGGTCGCGCATTCGGGGCACTCGGTAGGCATCACGAATGCGCGTTCGCTGCCGTCGCGGACATCAACAACGGGTCCGAGCACTTCCGGGATCACATCGCCTGCCTTGCGCAGCACGACGGTGTCGCCGATGAGAACACCCTTGCGTGCCACTTCGGAACCGTTGTGCAGAGTCGCGAGCGACACCGTGGACCCGGCGACCGACACCGGTTCCATGTATGCGAAGGGAGTCACGCGACCGGTGCGCCCCACGCTGACCCGGATGTCGAGAAGTTTGGTTGTCACTTCCTCGGGCGGGTACTTGTACGCAATTGCCCAGCGTGGGGCCCGCGACGTCGCCCCGAAGCGGCGGTGCAGGGCCATCTCGTCGATCTTCACTACGAGTCCGTCGATCTCGTGCTCGATGTCGTGGCGGTGCTCGCCCCAGTACTTCATCCGGTCGATGACCGCGTCGGCGCCGGTGACCCGCAGGGTGTGCGGTGAAACAGGTAGGCCCCAGGCAGCGAGCGCATCGTAGGCATCGGATTGAGATTCGGGACGGAAGCCTTCGATCCGGCCGAGGCCGTGACAGATCATGCCGAGCCGGCGCTTCGCCGTTACTGCGGGGTTCTTCTGACGCAGCGACCCCGCCGCCGAATTCCGAGGATTGGCGAACGGTGCCTTGCCCTCGGCGACGAGACTTGCATTGAGCGCCTGGAAATCTTCGAGCCGGAAGAACACCTCTCCGCGAACTTCGAGGACCGAAGGAATCGGGTATTCGTCTGTGGCAGTGAGTTGTTCCGGAATGGAGTCGATGGTCATGGCGTTGAGCGTGACCAGTTCCCCGGTGCGTCCGTCGCCGCGCGTGGCCGCGCGCACGAGCCGCCCGTCCTCGTAGACGAGGCTCAGTGCGACACCGTCGATCTTCACCTCGCACAGGTAGTGCAGATCCGATCCGGCCTCGGATTCGACGCGGGCGAGCCAGGCGCGCAGTTCGTCCTCGTCGAAGACGTTGTCGAGGCTGAGCATCCGCTCGAGGTGATCCACAGCCGTGAAATCGGTGGCGAAACCGCCACCGACGAGCTGTGTCGGCGAATCGGGGGTGCGAAGGTCCGAGTACTCGCCTTCGAGCGCGTTGAGTTGCCCGAGCAACTGATCGAACGCGCCGTCGGAGATGATCGGGGCGTCGCGCACGTAGTAGCGGAACTGGTGTTCGCGCACTTCCTCCGCGAGCTGCTGCCAGCGCTCGCGCACTTCTGCTGGAGCTGTGGGGGCCACGTCCGTCGGTTCACTCACAGCTTGCAAGCGTAGTCGAGGGGACCGACCGACTTCGTCAGAGTGATTCGGGGTCTTCCGAAAACGCCGCGGAGATGTCGTTCGCCAATCCGAGCGCGGTCCGTGCCCAGTCGGGATCGGCGTTCGCCAGACCGCACGTCGGGGTGACCGATACCGAACGTAGCGTGGTGCGCGCGAATCCGAGCCGGTCGATCAGCGCCACGGCCGGTGACGCCAGCTCCCGCCAGGTCGGATACTGCTCCGGTGCGGTCACCGGGATCAGGCCCAGCAGCAGGGTCGTGCCCGAATCGAGCAGTTCGCCCACCGCGTCGAAGTCTGCGCGGGTGAGCTGCGTGAGGTCGAACGACACGGCAGCGGCTGCACTGCGCCGCAGCAGGCCTGCGGGCAGTGCGGCCGAGCAGCAGTGCACCGCGGTCGGGAGCCCGAGGGCGGTGAGGGTTGCATCGAGGACATGCTGGGCCTCGGGTTCGGGCACAGCCGGTACGGTTTCGAGCATGGTGCGTCCCCGCAGCGACCCGGCGAGCACGGCCGGTAGTGCCGGTTCGTCGAGTTGGACGACCGTCGAGACGCCGAGGCGCCGCCGGAGTTCGGCGGCGTGCCGTGCGAGACCTTCCGCGAGAGATTCCGACAGGTCGCGGACCGCACCGCGGTCGACGAGAGCGCGTTTGCCCGTCGCAAGCTCGGTATGCGCGGCGAGCGTCCACGGTCCGATCGACTGCACCTTGACGGTGCGATCGGACCCGGCTCCGGCGAGTTCCCACGCCTCCTCGAATGCGTCGAGGTCCTGCTTCAGCAGGTCCTCGGCGACACGTGCGACGGCACCGCGCCCGGCCCGCAGACGGTAGCCCGTGGTGGTGGCATCCAGATGCATGTCGACGAGCAGTGCGCTCGCGCGGCCGATCATGTCGGCTCCGAGCCCCCGTGCAGGGAGCTCGACCAGGTGAGGCAGCGCCGGAAGTTCTCCGATGATCACCGCGGCGGCCTCCCGGGCGTCGGTGCCCGGCCATGATCCGATTCCGGTGACCAGCCCCGCCCAGGGACTCGCACCGACCTGCTCTGTCGTCACTGTTCTCCGGCCGTGTCGGTGGTGGCGATCGTGCCGCTGCCGAGGACGATGTCGCCTGCCGGGTCGGGGCGGTAGAGAACCGCCGCCTGGCCTGCCGCAACACCGGTGAGCGGTTCGCGAAGCGAGATCTCGATGCCTCCGTCGCGGTTCACGACATCGTCGACGCTGCCGACAGCTTCGGCGACCGCCTCGGCGAGGCCTCCGTGCGCGCGGACCTGTACGACGCATTCGATCGGCCCGACCGGCGCGGAACCCGACGTCCACACGGCACGTTCTGCTCTGATCGACGACACCTGCAGACGTTCGGCGCCGCCCACCTTCACGGTGCCGGTCTCTGGTTCGATCTCCGTGACGTAGCGGGGGCGCCCGTCGGCGCCGGGCCCTGCAATCCCGAGGCCCTTGCGCTGCCCGATCGTGAAGCCGTGCACACCTTCATGTTCGGCGAGAATCTCACCCGAGTCGGCGTCGACGACGGAGCCGGGCCGGACACCGATCCTGGCTCCGAGGAATGCGCGGGTGTCGCCCGACGGGATGAAGCAGATGTCGTGGCTGTCGGGCTTGTTCGCCACCGCCAGGCCACGCTCGGCGGCCTCTTCGCGGATCTGCTCCTTCGGGGTGTCGCCCACGGGGAACATCGCACGCGAGAGCTGTTCCGCGGTCAGCACTGCCAGCACATAGGACTGGTCCTTGTCTGCGTCGACCGCGCGCCGCAACACCCCGCCGTCGAGCCGCGCATAGTGGCCGGTCGCGACGGCGTCGAACCCGAGGGCGATGGCGCGATCCGCCAGCGCCGAGAACTTGATCTTCTCGTTGCAGCGCAGGCACGGGTTCGGGGTCTGCCCGGCAGCGTAGGACGCCACGAAATCGTCGATCACGTCTTCTTTGAAGCGGTCGGCGAAATCCCATACATAGAACGGAATTCCGAGTACGTCGGCGGCGCGGCGCGCATCGCCGGCGTCTTCCTTGGAACAACATCCACGCGATCCGGTGCGCAACGTACCCGGCGCCGTCGACAAGGCCAGATGCACACCGACCACCTCGTGGCCCGCATCGACGGCACGGGCCGCAGCAACCGCCGAGTCCACACCGCCGCTCATCGCCGCAAGAATCCTCATCCCCGGTCACCTCCTCGTCCGCCGACGCTCGCCATTCCGGCAGCGCGCGCTCTCTCCACCACCTGCGGCAACGCCGCAAGCAGAGCTTCGATATCCCCCCGGGTCGTGGTGTGCCCCAACGAAAATCGTAGGGATCCCCGAGACGTGGCCGGGTCGCATCCCATTGCGACCAGCACATGGCTCGCCCGTGCCACCCCCGCAGTGCATGCCGAACCCGTCGAACATTCGATCCCGGCAGCATCGAGCAACATGAGCAACGAATCGCCTTCGCACCCGGGGAATGTGAAATGTGCATTGCCCGGCAACCGATCGGCTCCGCGCAGCCCGTTGAGCACCGCATCGGGCACGACCCGTTCGACGCCGGAGATCAGCGCATCGCGCAGCGTCCCGAGTTCGGCGGCCTGTTCCTGCAGTTCGGCGGTCGCGTGACGAAGAGCCGTCGCCATACCCACGATCGACGCGGTGTCCTGGGTCCCGGATCGCACGTCGCGTTCGTGGCCGCCGCCATGTGCCAGCGGAACACACGGCACCTGCCGGCCCAGCAGTAGCGCGCCCACGCCCTGAGGTCCGCCGAACTTGTGTGCGGCCACGGTGAGGGCAGACAGGCCGCTCGCCGCGAAGTCGACAGGAAGGTGCGCCACGGCCTGGACTGCGTCGCTGTGGATCGGAATGTCGAACTCTGCGGCCACTGCCGCGAGCGAGGCAATCGGCATCACGGTACCGACCTCGTTGTTCGCCCACATGACGGTCACGAGCGCGACCTCGTCGGCGTGCGCCTCGAGCTCCTCGCGCAACGTGCGCGGATCCACTCGCCCTGCCTCGTCCACGGGCAGCCACGTCACGTCCGCGCCCTCGTGCTCGCAGAGCCATTCGACGGCATCGAGCACAGCGTGGTGTTCCACCGCGCTCGCGATGATGCGGCGGCGGCGCGGATCCTGAGCGCGCCGACCCCAGTAGATGCCTTTGACAGCAAGGTTGTCGCCCTCGGTACCACCCGAGAGGAAGATCACCTCGGAGGGGCGTGCGCCGAGATCGGCCGCGATCGACTCACGGGCCTCTTCGATCCGGCGTCGGGCAGCCCGACCGGAACCGTGCAGGGACGACGCGTTTCCGACTGTCGCGAATACTTGCGTCATCGCCTCGATCGCCGCAGGCAGCATAGGCGTGGTCGCGGCGTGGTCGAGGTAGACGGTCTTCGGGGTGCCGGACGGACCGGCGGCGGGCAAGGTCATGACCGATCCAGGATAGCCGGTCCGGTCGAGTGAGCGCTGCGGTCACCCCGGTGACGGTGCGCTCACTTCCGCAGGTGTTGTCGGCACCGCCCCGGGAGCTGTTGTCCGCACCACGTGCGGGACGGCAATCCGTTCGGTCGGCCGTACCGCCCGCTCGCACCGGGCAGCGAGGTCGCGGCGATCGGTACCCGGCCACTCGAGCGGTGCGAGAGTCACCGACGCGACCAGCCCCCGCGAGCGCACGAGCCGGGCGATCGACGCTCCGATCGTCTCCTCACCCACGAATGCCGGACCGGTGGTCCGGACCCCCGTGTGATCGAGGTAGACGAACCCGATGGGCTGTACCGGGCATTCTGCGTCGATGGCCGCCTCGAACAGTGCCGAGCGGAAACCCCCGTACGCGCGACCACACCAGGTCGTCCCCTCCGGGAAGACCGCGACGCGCTCGCCGCTGTCCAACCGTGACCGCACGATGTCGACGACACCGGGTAGAGCACGCAGGCGTTCGCGCTCGATCGGGATCACCCGCATCCGCCGCGCCAGCGACCCGAGCGCACCCCACTCGAGCAGGTCTGCGCGCGCCACGAACCCGGCTGGGGCCACAGCCATGACCACCAGCACGTCGGTCCACGACACGTGTGGTGCCACGACGAGGAGCCCTCCGTCGTATCCACGCCGGTCGCGGAGGTCGGTGACGACGACCCGCATTCCCACGCATCGCAGCAGGCCGCGGGCACCCGCGCGCAGGAGTGTTTCTCGTGCAGAGACCGGGACGAGGCGGGCCACCACGAGGATCGGCGCACAGGCGAGGACTGCTATGAACGTGAAGGCGCGCGTGACGACGGTCGGCCACGAGACTCGGGGCGACGTCGAGGGAAGGCAGCCGTCGCCGCACGGGCTCGCGGGCATCCACGCGTGCGCGCGCCGGGTCATCCTTCGCTGCTCTCAGCGGCGGCTCGAAGGCGTTCGAGGTAGCGGATGTTCGCGTCGTGCAGGCTCAGCATGGCGACGAAGTCCGCCACGCCGAAATCCGGATCGTGTGCGGGATCACCACAGATCTGCGCGCCCAGTCGCAAATATCCGCGCATGAGCGGGGGAACGACGACCCGTGCAGGCCCGTCGATCTCGTCGAGGAATCGGCCGTCGACCAGCACCGGCTTCAGGGGGCGGGCCCGACGCTCCGGCTCGATGCCGTGGCGTTCGAGCACCATGTCCCGCACGCCGCGCACGTTTGCTCCCACAGCATCGCCGGGATGGAGCTGCATCGGCACCGAGACGCATCCGATGACCCGGTCGTGGCCCGTCAGTTCGAGGTAGCGCAGGATCCCGGCCCACATGAGTGTCAGGACGGATCCGGAGCGGTGCGCCGCATCGACGCATGCTCGGCCCATCTCGACGGCACGCAGGCGGTAGGGGTCGAGCGCAGAGAGGTCGAATTCGGTGGCCGTGTAGTAACCGCCGGCCTCGCGCGCGGCGAGGGGCTGCATCATCCGGTAGCAGCCGACGAGTTCGCCGGTGCTGATCTCGTGCGCGAGCAGGTGGTCGCAGAATTCGTCGAACGGATCGACGTCGAGGTCACTTCCGTCCGCTGGGAGTGTGAAACCTGGTTCGGTGGCGAACACCCGGCGCCGCAGCCGCTGCGCCGCTTCCCGGTGGTGTGACTCGGTGGAGATACTCAGGGAGTACCGCGGCCCGGACAGCACCGGAACCGTGAATTCTCGTGTGTGCGACAGCACCGCTGATGTGGTCATGTTGCAGGTGTAGCGCGGCGGTGCGGCACGACGGCAGCGCGGCGGTGTCTCGTTCGTGAACAAGGCGGAACAACCGCGCGGCCCCATCCCGGAAGTCCGGGATGGGGCCGCGCGGAACTACTACGTGGAGACCGATCAGCCCTTGTGCTTCTTGACGGCCTCGGTCAACTGCGGCGCGACGTTGAACAGGTCGCCCACGACGCCGTAGTCCGCGATCTCGAAGATCGGAGCCTCTTCGTCCTTGTTGACCGCGACGATGGTCTTCGACGTCTGCATGCCGGCGCGGTGCTGGATGGCTCCGGAAATGCCGAGCGCGACGTACAGCTGCGGCGAGACGGTCTTGCCCGTCTGACCGACCTGGAACTGGCCCGGGTAGTAGCCGGAGTCGACTGCGGCGCGGGAGGCACCGACTGCGGCGCCGAGCGAATCGGCGAGATCCTCGACGACCGAGAACTTGTCGGCGCTACCGACGCCGCGGCCACCGGAGACCACGATCGTTGCCTCGGTGAGCTCGGGACGGTCGCCACCGACGACGGGCTCACGCGAGGTGACCTTGACAGCGTTCTCTTCCTGCGCCGGAACCTCGACGTCGACGCGCTCTGCGGCACCGGCCTGCGGAGCGGACTCGATGGCACCCGGGCGCACCGAGATGACCGGAACCTCGCCGTTGGCCTTGGCATCGACGGTGAACGCGCCACCGAAGATCGAGTGGACGGCCGAGCCGTCGCCCTTGACGTCGACGACATCGACGAGCAGGCCCGAACCTATACGCGCGGCGAGACGGCCCGACACCTCCTTGCCCTCGACCGAGGCTGCGGTGAGAACCGCTGCGGGGCTGGTGGATTCGACGAGGGCAGCGAGGATGTCGACCTTCGGGGTCACCAGGTAGCCGTCGACGATGTCGGACTCGGCGGCGTAGACCTTGGCGGCACCGGCCGCGGCGAGGGCTTCCTGCAGCTTGTCTGCGGTGCCGGCAGGACCGGCGACGACGGCGGACGGCTCACCGAGCGCACGTGCGGCGGTGATGAGCTCGACGCTGACCTTCTTCAGTGCACCCTCGGCGTGCTCGACGAGCACAAGTACTTCTGCCATTGCTTGCTTCTCTCCCTAGATATGTCTGCTGTGTGCCGTGGGGCGCGATCAGATGATCTTCTGGCCGACCAGGTACGTGGCGATCAGGTTGCCGCCCTCGCCCTCGTCCGCGACGCGCTCACCTGCGGTACGCGGGGGCTTCGGGGTGACGCCGGTGACGGTGGTGGCAGCGTTGGTGACACCGAAGATTTCCGGGTCGAGACCGATCTCGGCGAGCGTGAGGGTCTGCACTTCCTTCTTCTTCGCGGCCATGATGCCCTTGAAGGACGGGAAGCGCGGCTCGTTGATCTTCTCGGTGACCGAGATGATGGCCGGCAGCGGAGCCTCGATGCTGAAGAGGCCCTCGTCGGTCTCGCGCTCGCCGGAAGCCTTGCCGTCGGCGACGGTCAGCTTGCGCAGGTGGGTGAGGTGGGGAAGACCCAGGTACTCGGCGATGATCGCCGGCACAGCACCTGCGCGACCGTCGGTGGCCTCGTTACCTGCGATGACCAGCTCGACACCCTCGATCTGACCGAGCGCAGCAGCAAGCGCGTACGAGGTCTGGATGGCGTCCGAGCCGTGGAGAGCAGGATCGTTGAGGTGGATGGCCTTGTCAGCACCCATCGACAGCGCCTTGCGGATCGCATCGGTGGCGCGGTCGGGACCGGCCGTGAGAACGGTCACCTCGCCGCCGTCGCGCTCCTTGATGAGCAGGGCCTCTTCTACGGCCCGCTCGTTGATCTCGTCGAGCACGGCATCGGCTGCTTCACGGTCGAGAGTGAAGTCGCCGTCGGTGAGCTTGCGCTCGGACCACGTGTCGGGGACCTGCTTGATCAAAACGACGATGTTCGTCATGGGTCTACGTCGACCTCCTGTGTGTAGCTGCTTCGGATCGGAGCGGCGATGCCTGAACCGAGTACTCGTGCCTGTCGCACGGCGTGTGCGTCAGATTACCAAACGCTAAGTTACCCAGTGGTAACTTAGCGGAATTCCCGGTTCACCATAACCGCAGACGAGGAGCGAGATGGCTGTGATCTGGACCACCGAGTCCGACACCACAGACGGTGGGTCTACTCTCGGGGCGGTGAGTGACTCCACCGTCCGCGCCGACGGCGCGCAGCAGCTGCCACTGACCGGCGAACGGACAGTCCCCGGCATCGCCGAAGAGAACTATTGGTTCCGCCGCCACGAAGTCGTCTACCGCGACCTGCTGCACCGATGCGCCGATCGCGCCGTCCTCGAGGCCGGCGCCGGCGAGGGTTACGGGGCCGACATGATCGCCGACGTCGCCACGCGCGTCATCGGACTCGACTACGACGAGAGCGCCGTCGCGCACATCCGCGCCCGCTACCCGCGCGTCGACATCCGCCAGGGAAACCTCGCCGCACTCCCCCTCGACGACGCATCCGTCGACACGGTCGTGAATTTCCAAGTCATCGAACACCTCTGGGACCAAGCGCAATTCCTTCGGGAATGCCACCGTGTGCTGACGCCCGGGGGCGAACTGCTCATCAGCACCCCCAACCGCATCACCTTCTCCCCCGGACGCGACACACCGCTCAACCCGTTCCACACTCGTGAACTCGACGCCGCCGAACTCACCGAACTCCTCGAGGAAGCAGGTTTCCGCGTCGAACTGGTCACCGGCGTCCACCACGGCACCACCCTGCGTGCACTCGACGCCAAGTACGGCGGCTCCTTCATCGATGCGCAGATCGAGCGCGCACTCGCGGGTGAACCGTGGCCCGACGCCCTGACCACCGACGTCGCGGCCATCACCTCGGACGACTTCGCGCTCTACCCCGAGAACATCGACGACAGCCTCGACCTGGTGGCAATTGCGGTGAAGGATCCCGCTCCGTGAGACCCGAACCGACACGCGAACCAGGAATGTTCGCCCTGGTCCTCCACTCCCACCTCCCATGGCTCGCGAACCACGGACGGTGGCCGGTCGGCGAAGAATGGCTGTATCAGTCCTGGGCCGCGACCTATCTGCCCGTCGTCGACGTCCTACGCCGCCTCACCGACGAGGGGCACACACGGCTATTGACCCTCGGAATCACACCCGTGCTGGCCGCACAGCTCGACGATCCGCACAGCCTCACCGGGATGCACCACTGGCTCGGCAACTGGAAGCTGCGCGCGCACGAGGCCGCCGGGATGGCCGAACCGTCCTATCGCGCACTCGGCGCCCGCGAGCATCGCGCCGCCGACTGGGCACTCGAGTCGTTCGAAACCCGGTGGCGGCACGGCGGATCACCCGTGATCCGCGAACTCATCGACGCCGACACCATCGAACTGCTCGGCGGACCGCTCGCCCATCCCTTCCAGCCGTTGCTCGATCCTCGCCTGCGGGCCTTCTCGCTGTCCGAAGGGCTCGAGGACGCGCACCAGCGATGGCACCACACCCCCCGCGGAATCTGGGGACCCGAATGCGGATTCACGCCGGGCATGGAGAAGGGTTACGCCGCAGCGGGTGTCGAGCACTTCATGGTCGACGGACCGGCGCTGCACGGCGACACCGCACTCGGGCGCACGGTCCGCGAGTCCGACGTCGTGTGTTTCGGCCGCGATCTGCAGGTCTCATACAGGGTGTGGTCTCCGAAGTCCGGATACCCCGGACATTCGGCATACCGCGACTTCCACACCTATTGCCACGACACGGGTCTCAAGCCCTCACGCGTCACCGGACGTACCGTCGCATCGGAGGACAAGGCCCCGTACGACCCCGACCTCGCGTCGGCGGCTCTCGATCGGCACGTCGAGGACTTCGTCGACACCGTCCGGAAGCGACTACGCAACGAATCGGCCCGCATCGGGCGCGACGCCCTCGTCGTTGCGGCGTTCGACACCGAACTGTTCGGGCACTGGTGGTACGAGGGACCGATCTTCCTCGAACGACTGCTGCGTGCACTGCCCGAAGCCGGGATCGAGGTCGGCACGCTCTCCGACGCACGCGATCGCGGATACGTCGGCGGACCGGTGGACCTCGAGGACTCGTCCTGGGGATCGGGGAAGGACTGGCGGGTGTGGGCCGGTGACCAGGTCTCCGATCTGGTCCAGCTCAACGACGAGGTGGTCGCCACCGCTCTCGACACCATCGACAAGTCCCGCGACACGCTCGGGTCGAACGCCGCGGACCTACGCAACCGGGTGCACGACCAGATTCTGCGTGAAGCACTGATGACCGTCTCGAGCGACTGGGCGTTCATGGTCAGCAAGGACACCGCGGCAGGCTACGCACGCGAGCGTGCCCACAAGCACGCCCATGCGACGCGGGAGATCGCAGCCGCCGTCGCCGAAGGTCGCGATTCCGCGGCGGCACGACTCGCCGACGCGTGGAACCGCGCCGACAATCTGTTCCCCGGACTCGACGCGCGGCGTCTTCCCGGACGACACGGAGGTCCCCTGTGACATCGACGAGTGCGCCGCGGCTGAAGATCCTCCTGGTGTCCTGGGAATACCCCCCGGTCGTGGTGGGTGGGCTCGGCAGACACGTCCACCATCTGGCGACCGAACTCGCCGCGGTCGGGCACGAGGTGGTGGTGCTGTCGCGGCGCCCCACCGGCACCGATGCGTCGACCCACCCGACGATCACCCACATCTCCGAAGGTGTCCTCGTCGTCGCGGTGGCCGAGGACGCGCCGCACTTCGAGTTCGGCACCGACATGCTCGCCTGGACTCTCGCAATGGGACACGCGATGGTCCGCGCGGGAGTCGGGCTCAGCCGCGGCGGCATCGGCGACGGGTGGCACCCCGACGTCGTGCACGCGCACGATTGGCTCGTCGCGCATCCCGCGATCGCCCTCGCCGAATACTTCGACGTTCCATTGGTTTCCACCCTCCACGCGACCGAAGCCGGCCGTCACAGCGGGTGGCTGTCGGGTCGCATCAACCGGCAGGTCCACTCGGTCGAGTGGTGGCTGGCCAACGAATCGGACGCGCTCATCACGTGTTCGGCGTCCATGCGCGACGAAGTCACCGAGCTGTACGGCCCCGCGCTGCCGAAGATATCGGTGATCCGCAACGGCATCGATATCACCACCTGGTCGTACCGCGAGCGGCAACCCCGGACCATGCCTGCACAACTGCTGTACGTCGGCCGGCTCGAGTACGAGAAGGGTGTGCAGGACGCAATCGCGGCCTTGCCGAAGATCCGGCGTTCGCATCCGGGCACCACGCTCGTCGTCGCCGGTGAGGGTACCCAGTTCGAGTGGTTGCGCGAACAGGCCCGCTTGCATCGGGTCGCGCGGTCGGTGACCTTCGTGGGCAACCTCGACCACACCGAACTGCTCGGGTGGCTACACGGCGGTGACGCCATCGTCCTGCCCAGTCGCTACGAACCGTTCGGGATCATCGCCCTCGAAGCGGCGGCAGCGGGCATCCCACTCGTCACGTCCACCGCGGGTGGTCTCGGTGAAGCGGTGGTCGACGGCGCGACCGGACTGTCGTTCCAGCCCGGCGATGTCGCAGGCCTGGTGTCCGCGGTCCGCGAGACCCTCGACGATCCGCTCGCGGCACAGGAGCGGGCACGTGCGGCCCGAGAACGGCTCACCGACGACTTCGACTGGGGCGTGGTCGCCGAGGAGACCGTCCAGGTATACGCCGCCGCGAAACGCCGGGTCCGGCACCCGATGGCGCGGCCGACGATCCCGCAGCGCCCCCTGCCGGATCGCGGCTGAACCATCGGTTCCCCGGGTCGGGGCTATTTCTGGTACACGTCGGGTGCAGGTAACAACGGTGGCTGCCTGTCGAACCACGGGCTCGCCTGTTCGAGTTCGGCGGCAAGTGAGAGCAGCAGCGCCTCACCGCCGAGCGGGGCGACGAACTGCACACCCAGCGGCACTCCTTCAGCTGTCCAGTGCAACGGAACCGAGATCGCCGGGCGCCCGGTGATATTCGCCAGTTGCGTATAGGGGGTGCGACCGAGGTTGTCGTCGATCACCTTGTCGATCAACCCACTCCAGCGCGCAAGTCGCCCCATCCGGGTCGTCATGAGTACCGACCCGAGCGCCCGCATCCACATCGGCGTGGCCAGTTCACCGACCCGCGCCGGCGGATACGCCAGAGTCGGGGTGAGCAGCAGATCGTAGCGTTCGTGGAACGCGGCGAGGTCGCGAATGTAATCCGCCCATCGGGCATGCGCGGCAAGATAATCCGGCGCCGACACCGACCGGCCCAGTTCGGCCAGCATGCGGGTGTCGAACTCGAACCCGCCGGGCCCACACCCGGTGCGATGCCGGGCATCGTCCACCTCGAGTGCGAGCGACGCGAACCACATCGTCAGGAAGTCGGCAGCGAGTCGCCGCTCGTCGATTCCGGTCTCGGCGGGCTCCACCCGGTGCCCGAGTTCGTCGAGCAACACCACCGCGCGGTCGACTGCAGCAACGGCCTCGGGATCGACGCCGGTACCGATCGGCGAGGCGGTCCCGTAGCCGATCCGCAGGCGTCGCGGCGGCGTACTCACCACTGCAGCATAAGAACCGGGAATACCACCTACCGCGTAGGGCGCCGCAGGATAGGCGCCGGCCATCACGTCGAGCATCGCGGCCGAGTCGCGGACCGTCCGGCTGATCACACCATTGGACACTGCGCCGTGCAGCGGCTCCCCACCGACCGGCCCCGTGGGTACCACGCCCCGACCGGGTTTGAGGCCGACCAGGCCGCAGCATGCCGCCGGAATCCGGATCGAGCCGCCACCGTCGTTGGCACCCGCCACAGGTACGACACCCGCAGCCACGGCGGCTGCGGAACCGCCCGAGGACCCGCCGGGTGTGAGCTCAGGGTTCCATGGATTGCGGGTTGCTCCACCCGCCTCCGGTTCCGTGATTCCCTTCGCCCCGAACTCGGGCGTGTTGGTCTTGCCGAAGATCACCAACCCGGAATCGAGCCAACGGTCGACCACCACGGAGTTCTGCGCCGCCGGGAGTTCGGCGAGGGCTCGGGAGCCGCTCCCGGTGGGCGTTCCGATCACATCCTGCAACAGGTCCTTGACCAGGAACGGCACACCTGCGAACGGCCCCGACAGGGGCCCGTCGGCGCGGACGCGGGCACGCTCGTCGAGACGGCGCACAACCGTGTTCAGCGTCGGATCGACAGTCTCGAGGCGTGCGAGTGCCGTATCGAGCAACTCGACCGGCGACACCTCACCTCGGGCGACCAGTCCTGCAAGACCCACCGCGTCGTAGCGGCGATACTCGGCGTACTCCACGGCCGTTCCCTCCTCCGAGGCCCGTCAAGGCGCGATATTCGCATCGACGGGCGGGTCACCCGCCTTCTTACGCGCGATGTCTTCGAGCGCCGCGACGTAGGCCGCCCGATCGGCGGCGCCGGCCTCCCACGCGTCCTTGCGGTTCTTCACGACCCTGGCCGGGGAGCCCACGGCGATGCCGTAGTCGGGGATGTCACCCTTGACGACGGCGTGCGCTCCCAGGACGCACCCGCGTCCGACCCGGGTGCCGCGCAAGACCGAGACCTTCGCGGCGATCCAGGTGTCGGGACCGATCCGGACGGGGCTCTTCACGATGCCCTGATCCTTGATCGGATAGGTGATGTCCTCGGTGCGATGGTCGAAGTCGCAGATGTAGCACCAGTCGGCGACCAAGGTCGATGCGCCGATCTCGATATCGAGGTAGGTGTTCACCACATTGTCCTTGCCGAACACGACCTTGTCGCCGATACGTAGGGATCCTTCGTGGCACCGGATGGCGTTACCGTCGCCGATGTGGACCCACTTGCCGATCTCGAGTCGCGCCAGGTCCGGTGTCGCGTGGATCTCCACATTCTTCCCCAGGAAGACCATCCCGCGCAGCACCACATGCGGATTCGCCAGCTTGAACTTCGCCAGCCGGTAGTACCGCACGAGGTACCACGGGGTATACGCCTTGTTGTTCAGCACCCACCGCAGCGATGCCGGTGTCAGGAATCGGGCCTGCTCCGGATCGCGGCGTCGCGATCCACGCCACCTGGTGCTCAACGGTGCACCCCACATGCTCGTCATGGCACGCAGCGTAACGGTCTGCCTCGGTCGGCACGTGAAACACCCGGCCCGATACGCTGGCGAGTCGAATCCGACAGTCCTGAAGGAGTTGAGCGATGCGGGGTGCCCGGCGAGCTGCGGTGCTGACGGCGACGGCAGCACTGGCGTTGAGCGGGTGCGGTGGCGATAACGGTGGACCGTACTCCGCGGGCGCGTGGCCTGGACGCCATTCGGACGCGCGCAACAGCAATACGACCGTCAGCGACGGACTCGACGACGTCGCATCGTCGTGGTCGCGGGCGACCGGTGGCACTGTCGGTTCACCGGCGACGGTAGCAACGAACGGCCAGATCACCGTCACCTCGGCCACCGACGCGGGCTGCAACATCTTCTCGTACCAGATGGACAACGGGCGCAAACGCTGGTGCACGCGTCTCGGCCCCGGGGTGGCGGATATCAGCCCGGTGGCGGACGATGTCGCCAATGTGTACGTCGGCGAGGCCGGTGGCCTGTACTCGTTCACCGAGAACGGCCAGCGCCGGTGGCGGATACCGGTGAGCGGCACTCCCCGCGCGGTGCAGTTCGCAGGCGACGGAAGCCTCGTCGTGGTCACCCATTTCGGTCAGGTCAACATCGTCGATCCTCAGACCGGGATGCTCCGTGCACCCCTGTTCGATCTGGTCCCGATCCCCGGGGTCGCAGACGGCACGAACATTCCGCGGCAGGATCCCGACCACGGCCTGGCCGGATGCTTCGGCGGCTCCCCCGACTGCCCCGTCGCGACCACCCCCGCCATCGACCAAGGCACCGGCCGGATCTTCACCACAGTGTGGCGCACCGGCGCCGACCACGCTGCACTGGTCGCCCTGCGGTACCCGGGCGGCAACAACCCGGTGGTCACCGAGGAATGGTCGAACGTCGACCTTCCGGGCGGCGCCACGACCAGTCCGGCGCTCTCGGCCGATGCCACCACCGTCTACGTCCACGACGGCGAGGGCGCGTTGTGGGCGATCGATGCCGAGACGGGGCAGCCCCGATGGAGTCACGAACTCGGATACACCCCGGCGACAGGCCCTGCGGTCGCCGAAGACGGGCTGCTCGTGTTGTCGGCCGGTGGCCCCTCCGGTGCACTGACCGCCCTGCGCGACACCGGCGACGGCGTCGAGGCCGTGTGGGAGCGCGACGATGTCCGGCAGGCCGGTGTACCGGCGCTCACGGCGAACGGTCGCGGCTACACGATCACCCAGAGCGACGACGGCCTCACTGCGCTCGTGTTCGACGTGGCCGACGGACAGTCCCTCGACGAAGAGCCACTCCCCGAGGCGACCGGATTCTCGGTGGGGACAGCGGTCGGGCCGGACGGCCAGTTGGTCGCAACGACCGTGCAGGGTGAGATCTACGTGCTGGACGGCTCCGAGGACTGAGTGCACGGGTACACCGCGAACATGTCAGCGGCTCGGTGTGCACACGAACGCCACCGGTGTCCGGCCGACACGGGTGAGCACGACGCTCAGCGCGCGGTCGCCGCGCAGCTTCAATCGCGGGCGTAGCTGCGCGGGGTCGACGTCGACCCCGCGCACCAGGATCTCGGCCGAACCACACTCGTGGCGGGTCAGGGCCTGCCGCAGGTTCTTCTCCGAGTACTTCAGCTGCTCGAGAATCCGGAAGCCGCGCACTCCGTCGGGAAGTGCGTCGCCGGTGAGATAGGCGATGCGTGGATCGAGTTGCCACAGACCGTGTGTCGCGGCGTAGTGCCGGACGAGACCTGCTCGTACGATCGCGCCGTCCGGGTCGATGATCCACTCCCCCGGCGCCTGTTCCGGGATGTCGTCGTCCATCGCATCGGTGACCTCGAAAGCCGACCCGTCCGACCTCAGAACAGCGGCGCGGCGGCGGATCCCGGGCTCACTCAGGCCGGGTGAGTAGAGGCAGGCTTCCCGCACACCCGAGTCCAGCGACACGATCTCGACCTCGCCGGCCCAGCCGAGCTTGTCGAAGTCGAGCCCCGGAGCGCACTTCACGGCGAGGTCGCGGCCGGCATAGACATCGAGGAGATCCGGCAACGGCGGTTGCAGCGCGGCCGGATCATGGGTGCGCCGGCCACCGGATCTGCGCGCCGGATCTGCGATCACCGTGGTCCCGCGCGTCACCGGTCGCAACGCATCGGCGCGCACCACGCGGGCTGCCGGCACATTGTGCACTGCCATCGCGAGGCGCACCTCGTCGAGGTCGCTCCCCACGACGGTGGACGCCACACCGACCAGGGCCGCCAACTCGGCTCCCACCGAACAGGTCACGTCGTGAATCTGCCGACCTGCGAGCCGACGCGCTCGGTGTGAGGCGACCGGTGACGGTGTCGCCTGTTGCACAGCGTCATCGGTCAGCAACCATTCGTGCGCCCCCTCGAGCTTCGTTGCGGCCTTTCGACGTGCCAGCACCGTCTCGACGAGCGGCGCCGCACGATCACCGAAACGCGCACGCGCCCAGCCGATATCGGACAGACGCGTCCGTGTCGACAGTTCCCGGCCGTCGACGGCGGACAATGCCTCGACACCCGGATCCGACCTCAGATACTCGACGTCGGCGAGCGTGAACTCGTAACCCAACTACTTGCCGGGCTTCACGCCGGTGATCATCACGTTGTAGAAGAAGCTGCGCGGGACGACGTGTTTGAGCACGTTCTCGTCGACCCAGCTCAGCGTCTTCCAGCCACCGAAGGCGAACTTGGCCCAGTTCCAGCCCAACTTCTCTTCGGGAACTGCTGCCTCGAACGTGCGGACCGGCCAACCGAGCAGCGCAGCGGCAAACTCTTCGCTCGATGCCTTGACCTCGATTGCGCCCGCCGACGTGGCGAGTTTCTCGAGATCGGCGGGATCGAACGTGTGCAGGTCGACGACCGCCTCGAGCGCCGCAGCGCGCGAGGACTCGTCGAGTTCGGTCTGCGGGCGACGCCAGTCGCTCAGGAACGGAAGCTTGGTGACAGTGGTGGTCGCCTCCCAGGTGATGCGACCCAGCCACCGCGCGTAGAAGTTACCGACGGTGCTGGGCTCACCCGCGAAGACGAAACGCCCGCCCGGCTTGAGCACACGCAGCACCTCGCGCAGCGACTGCTCGACGTCCGGAATGTGGTGCAGCACCGCGTGCCCGACGACGAGGTCGAAGGTGTCGTCCTCGTAGGGAATGGTTTCGGCGTCGGCGACCCGGCCGTCGACGTCGAGTCCGAGATTCTCGCCATTGCGCAACGCAACCTTGACCATGCCGGGCGACAGGTCGGTGACCGATCCACTCTTCGCGACCCCGCCCTGCATCAGATTGAGCAGGAAGAAGCCCGTGCCGCAACCGAGCTCCAGGGCGCGCTCGTACGGCAACTGCTGCTCGCCTGCCGCGAGGTCGAAACGGCCGCGAGCATAGTCGATGCAACGTTCGTCGTAGGAGATCGACCACTTCTCGTCGTAGGTCTCGGCTTCCCAGTCGTGATAGAGCACCTGAGCGAGCTTGGAGTCCTCGAGAGCAGCCGCGACCTGTTCTGCGGTGGCGTGCGGATTCGGCGCGGGATCGGTCCCGTCGGTCCTGCTTGCAGTCATGTCGCAAATCCTACCCGGCAGTAAGCTCACGACAAGTGGCCCGTCCCAACGATTACCTGCCCAGGAATTCGGCCTTGCCCGGTCCGTTCTCGATGAACGACTTCATGCCGATCGTACGGTCCTCGGTGGCGAACAGCGCAGCGAACACGTGCTGCTCGATCTTCAGGCCGGTATCGAGATCGGTGTCCAGTCCCTGATCGATCGCGGCCTTCGCTGCAGCGAGTGCGCGGCCCGCGCCCTTGGTGAACTGGGAGGCCCATGTGCGAGCAGCGTCGTACACGGCGTCGGGGGCGACCACCTCGTCGACGAGCCCGATCGCCAGGGCCTCGTCGGTTCCGACGAAGCGACCGGTGAAGACGATGTCCTTGGCCTTCGACGGCCCGACGAGACGCGCCAGACGCTGGGTTCCGCCGCCGCCGGGGATGATGCCGAGCAGCACCTCGGGAGTACCGAGCTTGACGTTGTCGCCGGCGATACGGCGATCGGCCCCGAGTGCGAGCTCGAGGCCACCACCGAGTGCGTACCCGGTGAGCGCCGCGACCGTGGGCTTCGGGATGTCCGCGACAGAACCGAGGGCAGACTGCAGTTCGTCGACGATCTTGCTCATCTGCACGTAGCTCAGGTCGGCCATTTCCTTGATGTCGGCACCGGCAGCGAAAACCTTCTCACCGCCGTACACGATCACGGCCTTGACGTCGTCGCGCACGGTGGCTTCACGCGCGGCTTCCCGGATCTCCTCCTGAACCTGACGGTTCAGGGCATTCATCGGGGGGCGGTCCAGTCGGATCGTGCCGATGCCGTCGGAAACCTCGAGTGTCACGAATTCAGCCATGCGCCTCAGCGTAGAGGTCCCCGGGTGTGCCGTCTCGACAAGGCCCGGTGCCGTCTCGACGAGTCGAGTCAGATGTCGTCCCGATTCGCCCAGGGGTGCGGGCCGCCGCCCTCGTAGTAGCCCTCGTCGCCGTCGAACGCGATGTGGATCCCGGTGTCGGTCCTCCGGCTCATGATCGGCAGGATCGTGGGGATCTCCGGTTCAGCAGCCAGGATCTCGGCAACCGTCGAGTACTTGGACAGCTCGGTGAGCTGAGCCCAGGTGGGGGGAAGCAACACCGACCGACCGGACCTCCATTGGTCGAGTGATTCTGCGGGGGTCTGCCAGAGCACGTGTTCGGCCTCGCTGGTCTCGCCGTCGGCGTTCTGCCCTTCCGGGGCTGCAGCCACGAAGAAGTGCGTGTCGTAGCGCCGCCGCTCGCCGAGCGGGGTGATCCAGCGTGCCCACGGGCGCAGTAGATCTGCGCGCAGGACCAGTCCTTCGCGAGTGAGGAAGTCGCCGAAGGACAGTTCGCGGGCCTCGAGTTGCCCGCGGGCCTGCGCGTGCGGTGCGGTGTCGACGAGCACCGATTCGGGGTCCTGACCGGCGAGCAGGACACCACACTCTTCGAAGGTCTCGCGCACCGCGGCCAGCACGAGCGCCTGTGCCCGCGCCTGCGTGACATCGAAACGCTGCGCCCACCACTCCACATCGCGCCCGGTCCACCGCACCGACGCCTCACTGTCACTGCGGTCGACACCGCCACCCGGGAACACGGTCATGCCGCCCGCGAAGTCCATCCCCACGACTCGCTGGAGGAGGAAGACTTCGACCCCCCGTACCGAGTCACGGACGAGCATGACGGTGGACGCATCCTTCACCGGCACGGATTCGGGGTCGAAGGTGGTTGCCGAGCGTTCGTTAGCCATGCTCGGAGCCTAATCGATCAGGCCTGTACGAACCCGCCCTGTCTCACCCGCGGCGGTGCCGCCCCGGCTCGCTCGTGCGGCGAGCGAAGAACCGGTCGTCGAGCCTCTCCAACGTGATCGACTGACTGAACGCCGCACTGAGGTTCTCCGCCGTGATCACGTCGTCGATCAGCCCCTGCGCAACGACCCCGCCCTCCTTGAGGAGCATCGCGTGGGTGAAACCCGGCGGGATCTCTTCGACGTGGTGGGTGATCAGGACGGTCGCCGGGGCGTCCGGATCGGCAGCGAGTGTCGCAAGCCGCGCCACCAGTTCTTCGCGCCCACCGAGATCCAGGCCGGCAGCCGGTTCATCGAGGAGAAGCAGTTCGGGATCGGTCATGAGGGCGCGGGCAATGAGAACCCGCTTGCGCTCCCCCTCGGAAAGCGTTCCGTAGGTGCGTTCGGCCAAGTGCTCGGCGCCGAGACTCTCGAGCATCTCCACCGCGCGCGAGGTATCGATCTCGTCGTACTTCTCCCGCCACCGGCCGAGCACGCCGTACCCGGCGGAGATCACCAGATCGACGACCGACTCGTCGCGGGGGACGCGATTGGCGAGCGCTGACGACGACAGTCCGATGCGAGGCCGCAGCTCCGACAGATCGGTGCGGCCGAACGTCTCGGCCAGCACGTGCGCGGTACCGGACGTCGGGAAGTCCTCGGCGGCCGCGACACGCAGCAACGACGTCTTACCAGCGCCGTTCGGGCCGAGCACCACCCAACGCTCGTCGAGTTCCACCTTCCAGGTCACGGGCCCGACGAGGACATTTCCGCCTCGCCGCACCAACACGTCTTCGAATTCGATGAGCAGATCGGGATCAGGTTGTGCCACGCCGTCCATCTTCGCTCACGCCCGGACTCGGGACACGGCAGGATCTCATTCGTGTCGTCATCCACTCGTGTCCACAGTCCCGCCGAACGCGCGGCCGAACCCGATCGGTCGCCGTTCCCTCTCGGCGCGACACCCGGCCGGGGCGGCACCCGCTTCGCTGTCCATGCTCCCGCTTGCGAGCGCCTGCAGGTGTGCCTGATCGACGACGACGGGCACGAACACCGCGTCGATCTCCCCGACCGCACCTTCGGGATCTGGCACGGCACCGTCCCCGACATCGGCCCCGGACAGCGATACGGATATCGCGCGTACGGGCCGTGGCGTCCACGCGAAGGCCTCCGCACCAATCCACACAAGATCCTGCTCGATCCGTGGGGCCGCCGAGTGACGAACACCGATCTGCGGCACGACTCCGCAGATCCATCCCGACTGCTCGCGTACGACGACGATCCCTTCGGCTCGATGTCCACCGTCGATTCACTCGGGCACACCCCGCTGTCCGTCGTCACCCCGGCCACCCCGTTCGATGCGACCTCCTTCGAGGCGGCCTCGATCGACAGGAGTTCGATCGATCGGATACCGCATCGGCGCCCGCGCATCCCGTGGGAGGACACCGTCATCTACGAACTACACGTCGGTTCATACACGGCCGGGCATCCCGGCGTGCCGAATACGCTTCGGGGTACCTATCTCGGACTCGCCGATCCAGCGGTGATCGGCCACCTCGTGCACCTCGGTGTCACTGCGGTCGAGCTCCTACCGGTGCATGCGTTCGTCACCGAATCCCCGGTGCAGGCGCGGGGAATGCGCAACCACTGGGGATACTCGACCGCGTCGTTCTTCGCGCCGCACCCCGGTTATGCCGTTACGCCCGGCAACGAGATCGCAGAGTTCCGCACGATGGTCGCGGCACTTCACGACGCGGGGATCGAGGTGATCCTCGACGTCGTCTTCAACCACACCTGCGAATGGTCGGTCGCGGGACCGAGCCTGTCGTGGCGCGGTCTCGATGCTCCCGGCTACTACCTTCTGGACGACGACGGCCACGACATCGATCTCACCGGCTGCGGAAACACCGTCGACGGTGCGTCGCCGATCACGGTGCGGATGGTGTGCGACAGCCTGCGCTACTGGGCGACGGACATGGGTGTCGACGGCTTCCGGTTCGATCTTGCGAGCGCCCTGGGCCGCCCACGCGGCGGCGCGTTCGATGCACGCGCCGCGTTGTTCACCGCCATCACCACCGATCCCGTGCTCACCGACTGCAAGCTCATCGCGGAACCGTGGGATGCGACAGCGGAGGGCTACCAGCTCGGCCGGTTCGGTGTGCAGTGGTCGGAGTGGAACGACCGCTACCGCGACGCCGTCCGACGCTTCTGGGCAGGGAATTCCGGAGTGCGTGAGATCGCATCGCGCCTGACCGGGTCCGAGGACCTGTATCGACGCCATGAACGTCAGCCGTGGATGTCGATCAATTTCGTCACTGCGCACGACGGGTTCACCGTCGCCGACGCGGTCTCGTTCACACACAAGCACAACGATGCGAACGGTGACGAGGGGCGGGACGGGTCCGACCACAACGAGTCGGTGAACCACGGCGTCGAAGGGCCGACCGACAACCCCGTGATCCTCGACGCACGCGCGCGCCACGTTCGCGCCCTGCTCGCCACGCTGCTTCTTTCGACAGGCACTCCGATGTTGCTGGCCGGCGACGAGTTCGGGCATTCCCAGAGCGGCAACAACAATGCGTACTGTGTTCCGGCCAGGACTCCGGTGTCCGAGGCGTGGCCGCTCGACTGGGTCCACGCCGACCACGAACGCATCGAGTACGTCCGTTCTCTGCTGGCACTGCGGCGGAGAGTGCCCGTGCTCCGGCAACGTCGGTTCTTCGATGGCCGGGCCCGCACCGTCGGCTATCCCGATCTGGTGTGGTTCGGAAGCGACGGCATCGAACTGCAGGATCCCGACTGGCACGACGACGACCGCAACACGGTACAGGCATGGCTGGACGGATCGGAGCTGGGAACGGTGACGGCGAGCGGAAGACCGTTACCGGACAGCAGCGGCCTGTTCGTCCTGCACGCCGGTGACGCGGCGGAGGTGACGTTGGCGGGCCCCGAGTGGTATCACGGCGACATTCGATGTGTATTCGATTCGTCCGCGGCCGACGGTATACCGGCCGGCTCGGCGGGTTACCGGGTCGGCTCGTCGTTCTCTCTGACGGGCCCGACCGTGCTGGTGTTCCGGATCGCAGGTTGACGACCGAGGTCGTGGACCGCGGTGTCAGGAGGCAGTGGCGATCAGGAGGCAGTGGCGATCAGGAGGCAGTGGCGATCACGGTCATCGAGCCCGGCTCGACCTCGGTGAAACCGGCGTCACGCACCGCGACGCCGGTGCCTTCGTGCACCCCGACGACGAGTGCGGCCCACCGGTCGGGATCCGCATCACGAACCGCGCACCGAAAACCTGTCGCCGCCCACGCCCGCGCCGAGCCGACGTCGAGGGCTCCGGCGAGCAGCATCGATGCGTGACCGACCTGCGCGGCAGCCTTGCCGACGGTCATCCCGAGCGAGGCGTTCACCCACAGGACCGGCACACCGACGGGGACATCGGCCGGGTCGTCGTGCGGGAGGTCCGTGCCACCGATCTGCAGTCGTGCGATCCGCGGATCGAGGTCGCCGACGGGGCCCGGGACGAGCGCGCGGGCCTGTGCGCCGCGCCGGTCGACGGTCACGCCGTCGACGTCCTGCGCGGCACGCCAGTGCGCTCCGCGGGCACGACGACTCACCTTGCGGATCCGGGCGTCGTTCCACGAGAGGAACGCGTCCTGCCACTCACCCGGTTCACCGTCCTCACCTGCACCGACCCGAGGATCCAGGCAGAGCGCCACCGTCGCGACGGCCGCCGCTTCGAGCAGCGCGCTGCGGTCGGGAGGCTCGGCCTTCGGGATGTGCAGCACGAGAGGCATCGCGAGCACCGCAGACGGATCGTCCGGGTCATCCCGGTCGCCGTACCCGTGAGCGAGTACGCCGTGCCTGGATTCGAATCCGGGATCGGCGAAAACCGGATGCGGCTCAGGCACCGTGCTCGAGCGGGACGCGCCGGAGGGTTCCGTCGCCGCGATCGGCTGCTTCGATCTCCTCGCGCGTCACGCCCAGGACGAACAGGACTGCGTCGAGGTACGGGTAGGACAGCGCGGTGTCGGCGACCTCACGGAGCGCGGGCTTCGCGTTGAAGGCGATACCGAGACCGGCTGCACTGAGCATGTCGATGTCGTTTGCGCCGTCGCCCACCGCCACGGTCTGCTCGATCGGGACGCCGGCGTCGTCGGCGAATTCCCGGAGCGCCCGTGCCTTCGCCGCGCGATCCACGACATCTCCGATGACCTTGCCGGTGAGCTTGCCGTCGACGATTTCCAGGGTGTTGGCGCGCACGAAGTCGAGTTCGAGATCGTGCGCGAGGCCTTCGATGACCTGACGGAATCCGCCCGAGACGACGCCGCAACGGAATCCGAGACGACGCAGCGTCCGGATCGTGGTGCGTGCGCCCGGCGTCAGTTCGATCTGCTCGGCGACCTCGTCGATCACGCTGGCGGGCAGCCCCTCGAGGGTGGCCACGCGCTGCTCGAGCGATTCGGTGAAATCGAGCTCCCCGCGCATTGCTGCTTCGGTGACGGCGCGGACCTTGTCCTCGACACCGGCATGGGCGGCGAGCATCTCGATGACCTCGCCCTGGACGAGGGTCGAGTCGACATCGAACACGATCAAGCGCTTCGAGCGGCGCGCGAGGCCCCCGCGTTCGACGGCGATGTCGATGTCGAGTCCCGCGGCGAGTTCCGCGAGTGACTTGCGCAATGCCTTGTCGGCGTCGGCGCCCTGGTCGGTGGCGGTGACCATCAGTTCCAGGCCGGTGAGCGGATAGTCGGCGATGCCGCGGATCGAGTCGATGTTCGCGCCGAGCGAGGCAAGAGTGCGGCCGACGGAGCGCATGGCGCGGGCGCTGACGGGACTTCCGAGCACGACGACAGCGTGAGTGGAGACCGCACGGCCGTTCTCGGGTCGGGCGCCGAGCTCGACGTCGGCGTGCATGCCGACGGTGGCCATCGCGGCCTCGACCTCGTCCTGCAGAGCCTCGGGGTCGCCGGGGCACACCACCACGACGCCGAGCGTGAGCCGTCCCCTGATGACGACCTGTTCGACGTCGAGCAGGTCCACGTCGTGGCGGCTGAACGCGGCGAACAGCACCGAGGTCACGCCGGGGTGGTCCGGGCCCGTCACCGTCACAAGCACAGTGGTCTCAGACGCCACTACGTCTCCGATCTTCGTCAGTCGAATCGTGCACGGGTCGAAGCACGTGCTCGTCTCATTGTTGCAGTCTCGCAGTCGTCCGAGGTCGCGGGGTTGCGCAGCTCCACTGCCTCGTTCCGTACCGCATGCGACAGGCCCCGCCCGTTGTCACGGGCGGGGCCTGTCATGCAGTGTTGCGCGCTGAGCGCCTGCTGTGAGGCTGGAGAGCTATTGGTCTTCGCCGGCGCGCGGGTGGTCGCCGGGTGTGCGATCGGCGCCCTCGAGCACGTTCACATTGTGCTTGTGACTGCCCGGACCGACGTGAGCCTCGGCGCGCATCCGTTCGACCATGTGCGGGTAGTGCAGTTCGAACGCCGGACGCTCCGAGCGGATGCGCGGAAGCTCCGTGAAGTTGTGGCGCGGCGGCGGGCAGCTGGTGGCCCACTCGAGCGAGTTGCCGTAGCCCCACGGATCGTCGACCGTGACAACCTGACCGTAGCGGTAGCTCTTGAAGACGTTCCACATGAACGGCAGCGTCGAGGCGCCGAGGACGAAGGCGCCGATCGTCGACACGATGTTCAGGTTGGTGAACCCGTCGGTCGGGAGGTAGTCGGCGTAGCGGCGAGGCATGCCCTCGTTGCCGAGCCAGTGCTGCACCAGGAACGTCAGGTGGAAGCCGACGAACGTCAGCCAGAAGTGCCACTTGCCGAGACGCTCGTCCATCATCCGGCCCGTCATCTTCGGGAACCAGAAGTAGATACCGGCGTAGGTGGCGAACACGACGGTGCCGAAGACCACGTAGTGGAAGTGTGCGACGACGAAGTAGGTGTCGTGCAGGTGGAAGTCCAGCGGCGGGCTCGCGAGGATGACGCCGGACAGACCACCGAAGAGGAAGGTGATCAGGAACCCGACCGAGAACAGCATCGGTGTCTCGAACGTGATCTGGCCTCGCCACAAGGTGCCGATCCAGTTGAAGAACTTCACGCCCGTCGGCACCGCGATCAGGAACGTCATGAACGAGAAGTACGGGAGCAGCACGGCGCCGGTGGCGTACATATGGTGCGCCCACACCGCGATCGACAGGGCCGCGATGGCGATCGTCGCGTACACCAGGCCGGTGTAACCGAAGATCGGCTTACGGCTGAAGACCGGGAAGATCTCGGAGACGATGCCGAAGAACGGCAGCGCGATGACGTAGACCTCTGGGTGGCCGAAGAACCAGAACAGGTGCTGCCACAGGAGCACACCACCGGTGGCCGGGTCGTATATGTGGCCGCCGAGATGGCGGTCGACGAACAGGCCCATGAACGCGGCGGTCAGCAGCGGGAAGACCAGAAGGATCAGGATGCTGGTGATCAGGATGTTCCAGGTGAAGATCGGCATCCGGAACATCGTCATACCGGGGGCGCGTAGGCAGACGACGGTGGTGATGAAGTTGACGCCACCGAGGATGGTGCCCAGACCCATGACACCGAGGCCGAGGATCCAGAAGTCCGCGCCGACACCCGGGGAGTGCAGTTCGCTGGTGAGCGGCGTGTATGCCGTCCAGCCGAAGTCGGCAGCGCCGCCGGGGGTCACGAAGCCGAGCATCACGATCGTCGCGCCGAACAGGTACAGCCAGTAGCTGAACGCGTTCAGTCGCGGGAACGCCACGTCGGGCGCGCCGATCTGCAGCGGCAGGATGTAGTTCGCGAATGCGAACACGACCGGGGTCGCGTACATCAGCAGCATGATCGTGCCGTGCATGGTGAACAGCTGGTTGAACTGCTCGTTCGACAGGAACTGCAGGCCCGGAACCGCGAGTTCGGTGCGCATCAGCAGGGCCATCAGGCCACCGATGAGGAAGAACGAGACCGAGGTGATCAAGTACATGATCCCCAGATCCTTCGGATCTGTGGTGGTGATCATCTTGTAGATGAACGAACCCTTGGGTCCCTGCCGCGGCGGGTATGGCCTTGCTGCAGCTATCTCTGGGACTGGCTGGGGCGCTACGGCAGTCACTAATCCTCCTGAATGCGCGCTCGACTCGGGCTGGAGGCGAACGGTCTCTCTGGCTTGCGCTCATCGAATCGTAGACCGTGCGCGCACCACTCGTTAACCGGGTCCTACTCGCTGTCGTACTCGGGCGTCACCCTACCGCCGAACCGGCAATCCACGCACGAGCGAATCGCCGCATCCAGCACGTCACGACAGTCGAGTGACGCACATCACCACATGCGGAGTCGGCCGCGTAGAGGACCGTTTTCCACTCGCCGCACTATGGCAGGATCGCCGGGACCTATCTGCACAAGCGATAGCCTGATTCGTCCCCTCTACAGGAAGTGGTGGAATTGCCCGCGCACCGTGTCCGCATCGTCGCTCTCGCCGCCGCCACGGCCGCCCTCACGCTCGCGGGCTGTTCCACCCCGGCCGACGACCCGGCCTCCGAGATCGTGCGCACCACCACCCGTATCGCGGGCGCCGCCGTGGTCGGCATCGAACGAGACACGACGACGGCATGCGCACTGCCGAGCCCCACCGACCCCGGTCTGCCCGCCGGCGGCACACACGGCGTCATCCACACGGCCGGTGTGTCCGAGATCCCGAACGATCCGCAGCGGATCGTCGTCCTCGACACCGCATCACTCGACGCCGTGTGCGCCCTCGGTCTGTGGGAACGCGTCGTCGGCGTCGGCGTCGACTCGGACGAGCGCCCCGAGTACCTGGGCACCGGTGTCACCGAGATCCCCACGATCGGTACGTCGGACTCCCCCGATCTCGATGCAGTCGAGCTGGCCCAGCCGGATCTGATCGTCGGCGCCGCGGCGGACCCGGGACTCTACGAATCGTTGTCGTCCGTCGCGCCGACCGTCGTCGTCGGGGCCGACCAGGTGTTCTGGCGGCAGCAGTTCGAGCGCGTCGGTGAGGCTCTCGGCCGTTCCGAGGCGGCGCGCAGTGCGCTCGAGCGGTATTCCGTCGCGGCGAGTGAACTCGGGCGCGAACTCACCTCGTCGCAAACACAGGCGTCGCTCGTGAGGTTCACCGGCGACGGTCCCACCATCGACGGCACCGCGTCGTTCGCCGGTCAGGTCCTCGCCGATGTCGGCGCAGAGAGGCCTGCGCCGCAGCGGTTCGGGGTCGAGGACGGCCGCGCATACCGACCACTCGACACGGAGGACCCCGTCGCCGCCGACGGAGATGTGATCTTCGTCCGATTCGACGGACAGGACGGCCTCGATCGGGGTACGGAGTACATGAACCGGGACGAGTGGCTCGATCTCGGTGCCGTCACCGACAACCGGCTGTTCTCCGTCTCGGACGAGGTGTGGTCCACGCCCGGCCCGGTAGCGGCCCATGCAGTACTGACAGATCTGAGGCAGTCACTCAATGGCTATTCGAACTGACATCGCTGCAGGTATCCGCAGGATCGGGATCACTCTGGCGGGCGCACTCACGCTGGGCACGCTGGTCGTCACGCCGGCAACCGCCCAGCCTGTCGACCAACCGGGCATCGAGGTGTTCGCCTCCGACGGTGTGACTCCGCTCGGCGACACCCCTGTCCACGAGGGAGACACGGTGGTCGTCCGCGGCACCGGATTCGACCCCGAGGCCAACCGAAACGGCGGGCTACCGGTACCGGTGCCGCCCGGTGTTCCACATGGCACCTTCGTCTCGTTCGGCGGCTTCTCCGAGCACTGGCGGCCGTCCCAGGATGCCCCTGGCGAGAATCGCGCCACGGTGCGCTCCACCAACGCGTGGGTGTTGTCGGAGCGCGCACTGAGCCAGGTTCCGGACCGGCCGTTCGACATGCGCCGCACGGTGCGCCAGCAATGGGTTCCGCTCGCCGACGACGGCTCGTTCACGGCAATGATCACCATCGACGCTCCCGAGACCGTTCCCGACGACGCCCGGTACGGCATCTACACCTTCGGTGCGGCCGATGCGGTCAACGCCGCACAGGAACTGTCGGTGCCGGTGAACTTCGATCACTCCCCCGGCCCGAATGCGCCGTCGGCGCCGTCCCCGGACCTCGTGTGGGGATTCGCACCCGGATACACCGATCTCGTCACGGGAACCACGCAGGGCTCGGTCGTCGGCAGCGAGGGCGCCTCGGTTCGCGACGACGGGACGATGACCTTCGAGCTCTCCGAAGCACGGATCGACACGGACACGGGCCTGGGACGCATCGAGTACCGCGGCACGGTCGTGTCGTTCACACGCTTCCATCTGCTCGAGATCGCGCTCGCGAATCCGTGGATCGAGTTCACCGCCGACGGCACCTATCTCACCGCGGAGTCCTCCACCGGCGATCAGGTGGGCACCGACTCGATGAGCCGCGTCACGCTCGCCCTGCTCGGCGCCCCCGCCGAGGCCGGACGCGCCGAGTGGAGCGATGTGCCGGCCCGGTTCACGGTGCCGCTGCAGCCGACCGTGCTACTGCCGTACTCGGGGCAGGCCGCCTCCCCTGTGTCGTTCCACTTCTGAGGTGTTGGGATGGACGCATGCCCATCCCTGATTTCGTCGCCGACCTCCGCGCTCACGTCGGGCACGATCCGCTGTGGTTGTCCGGCGTGAGCGCGATCGTCCTCGGCGACGACGGCCGCATCCTTCTCACCCGCCGCGCCGACAACGGCAAATGGGCGGTGGTGTCCGGCATTCTCGAGCCCGGTGAGCAGCCGGCGGTGGCCGCGGTCCGCGAAGTCGCGGAGGAAACCGGGGTCGATGCCGAGGTGCTACGGCTCACGAGCGTCGATGTCACCGAACCGATCACTTATCCCAACGGGGACGTCGCGCAATATCTGGACGTGTCCTTCGTGATGCGCGCGACCGGCGGATCCGCCCGGGTCGGCGACGACGAGAACCTCGAGGTGGCATGGTTCGCGCCCGACAACCTGCCCACCCCGCTCACCGCAACGTCAGCACTGCGGCTGGAGAAAGCGCTCGCCGATCGCCCTGAAGCGTGGTTCCGGAGGCCGTGACACCGCTCCGAACAGCGCTCCGGCCGAATGTCGTCCGCCAAGCGCGACATTCGGCCAGAGCGATGCATCAACCGGATACGGGAGTCGGACTAGAAGTCCCAGTCCGCGTCCTCTGTGACGACGGCCTTGCCGATCACGTACGAGCTACCCGACCCCGAGAAGAAGTCATGGTTCTCGTCGGCGTTCGGCGACAATGCCGACAGGATCGCCGGGTTGACGTCGGCCTCGTCCTTCGGGAACAGCGCCTCGTAGCCGAGGTTCATCAGCGCCTTGTTGGCGTTGTAGCGCAGGAACTTCTTGACGTCCTCCGTCAGACCCGCTTCGTCGTACAGGTCCGAGGTGTAGTGGGTCTCGTTGTCGTACAGCTCCAGCAGCAGATCGAAGACCCATTCCTTGAGCTCGTCGCGCTCTGCCTGCGTGACCTTCTCGAGGCCCTTCTGGTACTTGTAGCCGATATAGTAGCCGTGCACCGCTTCGTCACGGATGATCAGCCTGATCACGTCGGCGGTGTTGGTGAGCTTCGCCCGCGACGACCAGTACATCGGCAGGTAGAAGCCCGAGTAGAACAGAAACGACTCGAGCAGTGTCGAGGCGGCCTTGCGCTTGAGTGGATCGTCGCCCTGGTAGTAGTCGAGAATGATCTGCGCCTTGCGCTGCAGGTTCTCGTTCTCCTCCGACCACCGGAACGCATCGTCGATCTGGCGGGTGGAGCAGAGCGTCGAGAAGATCTGCGAGTAGCTCTTGGCGTGCACCGACTCCATGAACGCGATGTTCGTCAGTACCGCTTCCTCGTGCGGGGTGACCGCGTCGGGGATCAGCGACACGGCACCGACGGTGCCCTGGATCGTGTCGAGCAGGGTCAGGCCGGTGAACACGCGCATGGTGAGCTGCTGCTCGTACTCAGTGAGCGTGCCCCAGGACGGGATGTCGTTGGAGACGGGCACCTTCTCGGGCAGCCAGAAGTTACCGGTGAGGCGATCCCACACCTCGGCGTCCTTCTCGTCGGGGACGCGGTTCCAGTTGATCGCCGACACGCGGTCGATCAACTTGATCCGGGCCCCGTCTGCGGGTGAATGCGATACAGAGGTCATCGGTTACCTACCTGAATGTCTTCGTGGGACGGGAGCGGCCAGGGCTGGATCAGAGCATGCACGAGACGCAGTTCTCCACCTCGGTGCCCTCGAGCGCCATCTGACGCAGCCGGATGTAGTACAACGTCTTGATTCCCTTGCGCCACGCGTAGATCTGGGCCTTGTTCACATCGCGGGTGGAAACCGTGTCCTTGAAGAACAGAGTCAGAGACAGACCCTGGTCGACGTGCTGTGTGGCCGCCGCGTAGGTGTCGATGATCTTCTCGTACCCGATCTCGTACGCGTCCTGGTAGTAGTCCAGGTTCTCGTTGGTCAGGTACGGCGCGGGGTAGTAGACGCGACCGATCTTGCCTTCCTTGCGGATCTCGACCTTCGACGCCACCGGGTGGATGGAACTGGTGGAGTTGTTGATGTACGAGATCGACCCGGTCGGCGGGACAGCCTGCAGGTTCTGGTTGTAGATGCCGTGCTCGCGGACCGATTCCTTCAGGTCACGCCAGTCACTCCGAGTGGGGATGGTCACGCCGGCATCGGCGAACAGGGCGCGCACGCGATCCGTCTCCGGCTCCCATGCCTGCTCGGTGTACTTGTCGAAGAACTCACCCGATGCGTACTTCGACTCCGGGAACCCCTTGAAATGGGTTCCGCGTTCGATGGCGATCCGATTCGATGCACGCAACGCGTGGAACAGCACCGTGTAGAAGTAGATGTTCGTGAAGTCGATGCCTTCGGCCGAGCCGTAGTAGATGTGCTCGCGCGCCAGATACCCGTGCAGGTTCATCTGTCCGAGGCCGATGGCGTGGGACTCGTTGTTGCCCTTCTCGATCGACGGCACCGACGTGATGCTCGTCTGATCGGACACCGCGGTCAGACCACGGATCGCGACCTCGATGGTCTGCGCGAAGTCCGGCGAGTCCATGGCCTTCGCGATGTTGAGCGAGCCCAGGTTGCACGAGATGTCCTTGCCCACATGACTGTAGGACAGGTCGTCGTTGAACTCCGACGGCGTCGAGACCTGGAGGATCTCGGAGCACAGATTCGAGTGGGTGATCTTGCCCGCGATGGGATTCGCCCGGTTGACGGTGTCCTCGAACATCACGTACGGATAGCCGGACTCGAATTGCAGTTCGGCGACCGTCTGGAAGAACTCACGTGCCTTGATCTTCGACTTGCGGATGCGCTTGTCGTCGACCATCTCGTAGTACTTCTCGGTCACGTCGATGTCAGCGAACGGCGTCCCGTAGACACGTTCGACGTCGTACGGCGAGAACAGGTACATGTCCTCGTTCCGCTTCGCCAACTCGAAGGTGATGTCGGGGATCACGACGCCGAGCGAGAGCGTCTTGATGCGGATCTTCTCGTCGGCATTCTCACGCTTGGTGTCGAGGAACCGGTAGATGTCGGGGTGATGGGCGTGCAGGTACACCGCGCCGGCACCCTGGCGTGCGCCGAGCTGATTGGCGTACGAGAACGAATCCTCGAGCAGCTTCATGATCGGGATGACACCCGAAGACTGGTTCTCGATCTTCTTGATCGGCGCACCGTGCTCGCGAATATTGCTGAGCAGCAGTGCGACTCCGCCACCTCGCTTGGACAGCTGAAGTGCGGAGTTGATGGAGCGGCCGATCGACTCCATGTTGTCCTCGATACGGAGGAGGAAACAACTCACCGGCTCGCCACGTTGCTTCTTGCCGGAGTTCAGGAACGTGGGGGTCGCCGGCTGGAATCGACCGGAGATGATCTCGTCGACGAGGTGCCGGGCGAGGATCTCGTCGCCGTCGGCGAGGGTCAGCGCAACCATGCAGACACGGTCCTCGAACCGTTCGAGGTAGCGCTTACCGTCGAACGTCTTGAGTGTGTACGAGGTGTAGTACTTGAACGCACCGAGGAACGTCGGGAAACGGAACTTCTTCGAATATGCCTGCTGGAACAGCGATTTGACGAATTCGCGCGAGTACTTGTCCAGAACCTCGGGCTCGTAGTACTTCTCCTCGACGAGGTAGTCGAGCTTCTCGTCGATGTTGTGGAAGAAGACGGTGTTCTGATTGACGTGCTGAAGGAAGTACTGGCGCGCGGCAGCCACGTCCTTGTCGAACTGGATCTCGCCGTTGGGGCCGTACAGGTTCAACATCGCATTGAGTGCGTGGTAGTCGAGCGACTCGTCGGCCGCGGCGCTCGTGGTCCGAGCGGGATCGGTAATGGTCACAGTGCTGCCCCTACATATCGGAAGGTATGAAATCAGCCGCGCTGCCGGCAGGCCCGCGGTACTCGAGAACTGCGGGCCGAGACCCGCCTGTGCGTTATGCCGTCTGGAGGCTCTGCCCCCAGAATTGTGCGAGGCCATCCCGGACACGCTCCACGTCGTCGGCCGTGCCCATCAGTTCGAACCGATACAGATACGGGACCTTGCACTTTCGTGAAACGATATCGCCTGCGAAACAGAACGATTCGCCGAAGTTCGTGTTTCCCGCCGCGATCACCCCGCGGATCAGACTCCGGTTGTGCTCGTTGTTCAAGAAGCGGATCACCTGCTTGGGCACGAAATTCGTGTCGCGACCTGTGATGGTGGTGCCGCCGCCGTATGTGGGCAGGATCAGCACGTACGGATCATGGACCTCGAACGCACCCTCACGGTCGTGCAGCGGGATCCGGACTGCGGGAATCCCGAGTTTCTGCACGAACCTGTGGGTGTTCTCGGATGCGCTCGAGAAGTACACCAGAGACGTCCCCGGGGTAGACCCCTGCGAGGTCATCGGTACTCACCAACTTTTCGGTCGATTACGAAGGCCGGCCCGTCGTACAGTGCCGTTTCTGCTGCAGCGATCCGCGTGGGATCAGGCAGCGACCGCGAGAGCCTTGATGCGATCGGGACGGAAGCCCGACCAGTGATCCTCGCCCGCCACGACGACGGGCGCCTGGAGGTAGCCCAGAGCCATGACGTAGTCGCGGGCTTCGGGGTCCTCGGAGATGTCGACGACCGCGTACTCGATTCCGGCCTTGTCGAGGGCTCGATAGGTGGCGTTGCACTGGACGCAGGCAGGCTTGGTGTAGACGGTGATGTTCATGGGATTCCCCTCTTCAACACGGCCGTGACGGGCCGGACGACTGACTGCTGCGCGATGCTCGAATGCCCATCGAACCGGCTCGATCTCACTTCCCCGAGAGATCCATGCCGTATGGGATTCCAACGGTCTCGACACTACACCTTGTGCCCGATAGATACATAGAACCCAGGATGTTGTGAGTTACATTCTTGATATTCCCAGGTCGCCTCACTTTCGCACTGCGGAAAGGACGCGTCTGCGGCGTGTCGAGGGCCGCCTTCGCGGTGCAGTTCCACACAGTGTGACGCGACCCACCGACAAGTACCGGTGGGCCGCGTCACGGAACGATCAGGGCAGCGCGCCGGACACATCCTCCAGGTGCGCCGGAAGGTTCCTCACCCGGACTCCCGTCGCATGCCACAGCGCGTTGACAACAGCCGCCGCGCTGCCGACGATGCCGATCTCACCGACACCACGTGATCCCGTCGGAGTGGCCCGCATATCGTCCTCGTCCAGCCATGCGGCGTCGACGTTGCCGACGTCGGCGTGCGTGGACACGTGATAGTCGGCCAGATCGTGATTGACGACGTGTCCGAAACGGCCGTCGCGAATGCTCTCCTCGAACAGCGCCATGGAGATCCCGAAGCACATCCCACCGATGAACTGCGAGCGGGCAGTGCGTGGATTGATCACCCTCCCCACCGAGAATATTCCCAGCATCCTGGGCACCCGGATCTCACCGGTATCGGCATCGACGCCGACCTCCGCGAAATGCGCGCCGTACGACTGTGCGCGGTAGTGTTCGAGCTCCCGATTCTCGCCTGCAGCCGCAGTCGTTTCCGCGCCTGCCTCGGGACTGTCGCCGAATCGTTTCCGGAACTGCTCCGCCGCGGTCATGATCGCGGTACCCCACGACGAGGTACCCGACGAACCGCCTGCGACCGTCGCATTGGGCAGCGCGCTGTCGCCGATCTCGACGCGCACGTCGTCGACGCCGCACCCGAGTGCATCCGCGGCGATGAGGGTCAGTGCAGTCCATGCACCTGTGCCGAGGTCTGCGGCACCGATCTGCACGGTGAAACGGCCGGCTCCGTCGTGCCGGATCGTCGCCTCCGAACCGGGATTGACCATGTGCGGATATGTGGCGACCGCGACGCCGGTCCCGATCAGCCACCGACCGTGACGCCGGAGCCCCGGCGTGCGATCGTGCGCGTCCCAGCCGAACCGTCGTGCACCTTCACGGAGGCATTCGACCAGTCTCCGGGACGACCACGGCTTCCCCGTCTCCGGATCCACGTCGGGTTCGTTGCGGAGCCGCAACTCGATCGGATCGATCCCGCAGGCCTCTGCGAGTTCGTCCATCGCAACTTCTCCGGCGTACATACCCGGAGCTTCTCCGGGCGCGCGCATCCAGAACGGCGCAGGTACGTCCAACGCCACCGCGCGGTGCGTAGACCTCAGGTTCGGTACCCGATACAGGTTTCGGGACGACACCGCGGCCTGCTCGACGAACTCCGAGACGTGCGACGACTGCGTGTATGCCTCGTGGATCAGTCCCCTGATGGTCCCGTCGCGGTCGGCGGCGATGCGTACATGCGATGCGGTCGGCGCGCGATAGCCGACGTAGCCGAACATGTCCTGCCGCGAGACGGCGAACTTCACCGCGCGCCCGGGTAGCGTCCGGGCAGCCATGGCGGCGAGCACGTCGTGCGCATGAGGCGCACCCTTGGATCCGAACCCTCCGCCGATGTACGGGCAGATCACGCGGATCTTCGAGGGGTCGATCCCGAGGACCGGCGCGAGCGCCTCGACCACGCCGTGCGGATGCTGAGTCGAGTCGTAGAGCGTCAACTCGTCGTGCTCCCACAGTGCCACCACAGTGTGCGGTTCGAGCGGGTTGTTGTGCTCCTCGGGAGTCGAGTACCACTCGTCCACAACCACATCGGCAGCATCGAAGGCGGCGTCGACGTTTCCCCGCTCGCTGTCGGCCGGGTAGCCGCCGTTGACCTTCTCCGGTGCATACATCGCGGGGTGATCGTCCCGGAATCCGGCGTCGTGCGGTTGCCGGTCGTACTCGATCGCCAACTGATCGCACGCCTGCCGGGCCGCTTCGGGCGTCTCCGCGATCACAGCGGCAACGATCTGCCCCCGATACGCGACCTCCGGGCTCTGGAGGACCACATACTCTCCCTCCGCTTCCGCTGTCAGACGCGGAGCATCGAAGGGAGTGAGTACCTCGAGCACACCGGGGACGGCCAGTGCCGCTGCCGTGTCGATGTTCCGAACCGCGCCGCGTGCGATCGTCGCAGTCGCGGGAACGAGATACACCGGATCCGCTACACGGTGTTCGTATGCGTACGGCGCAGTTCCCGTCACCTTTCCAGGTCCGTCCAGCCTTGCGGTCGACGTACCGATGGCACGGTCCTCGATGTGGTTCATGCAGGCTCCTCACGAGAAATCCGGTCGGAAAGCTCTCGCAACACCGCGACGACGGTGCGCCGGAGCAGCACCACCTTGAAGGCATTGCCGTCGAGTGGTTGCGCGTGGGCCAACTCGGCGTCCGCTGCTGTGGCGAACACCGGATCACTCGGGTGGTGCCCCAACAGCGCGTCCTCGGCACGATGCGCCCGCCACGGACGGTGGGCGACTCCGCCGAACGCGAGCCTGCACCCGCGGATCGCACCGTCGGTCACGGTCAGTTCTCCCGCTACCGACACCAGGGCGAATGCGAACGCGGCGCGATCTCGGACCTTGCGATAGGTCGACGCGCTGCCCTGCGGTGGAGGAATGTGGACGCCCACGATGAGATCCTCGCGCGCGAGGTCGGTGTCGAGTTCGGGTGTGTCCCCTGGCAGGCGGTACAACTCCTCGATCGGGATGCTCCGTTCACCTTCCGGTCCGAGAACAACGACTTCCGCGTCGAGGGCGAGCAAGGCCACAGCCATATCGGACGGGTGCGTGGCGACACATGCATCGGACGCACCGAACAGCGCGTGATACCGGGTGTACCCACCGAGAGCCGAACACCCGCTGCCCGGTTCACGCTTGTTGCACGGAGTCGATACGTCTCGGAAATACACACATCGGGTGCGCTGGAGGAGGTTCCCTCCGGTGGTTGCCGAGTTCCGCAGTTGCGGCGACGCACCCGAGAGCAGCGCACGGGACAGCATCGGATACCGGCGACGCACAACGGGGTGCGCGGCAAGGTCGCTGTTGCGCACATTGGCACCGATCCGGACACCGCCGTCCGCGGCATCGACGATGTCGTCGAGCGGCAAGTGCGAGATGTCGACCAGCAGGTCCGGCGTCTCGACGCCGAGCTTCAGATTGTCGACGAGATTGGTCCCTCCGGCAAGGAAGACCGCGTGCGGATTGTCATGGACGAGCGCGACCGCGCCGGCTGAGTCGGCGGCCCGCTCGTAGCGCAACGACTTCATCCCTCGAGCCTTCCGGTCGATACGCCGGTGTCCCTGCCCGCGAACTCGGAAATCGCCGCAACGATGTTCGGATACGCCCCGCACCGGCACAGATTGCCGCTCATTCGTTCGCGGATCTCGTCGCCGTCGAGAGCAACGGTCGCTTCTAGATCCTCGGTGACGTAACTGGGATCTCCGTGCGCAACCTCGTCGAGCATCCCCACTGCGGAACAGATCTGGCCAGGTGTGCAGTATCCGCATTGGAACGCATCGTCCTCGATGAACTGCTGCTGGAGTGGATGCAATTCGTCATCCGAGGACAGTCCGGCGGCGGTGACGATATGGGCCCCGTCATACGAGACCGCGAGAGCGAGGCATGTGGTGACGCGGCGACCGTCGAGCAGCACGGTGCACGACCCGCACTGACCGTGATCGCATCCCTTCTTCGGGGCGGTGACATCGAGGCGGTCGCGAAGAGCGTCGAGAACAGTGGTGCGTACATCGACTGTGACCCGGCGTTGTGCACCATCGACATGGAGCACTATGTCGCGCTCGTATTCGTTCACGACAGAGGTCGACGCGTTTTCCGTTGCCATGGGTGAAACCTCCGAACGGTGGGCTGTGCCCCCAGCATTCCCGTCGGCGACCCGATCCAATCGTTCTCGGGCGGAATCGCGAATGTCGGGCCACCGCATCCACCCCGCAACTTAGGACATGCTGCCCTAACCGTAAGATCGCTTGACGATGCCGCCTCGGCATCACCACGCAGGAGGAAGATCTTGTCCACAACAATGCATCGCCGCCGCACCCGCGGCGCGCGCCTGGTGGCGGCCGTCGGCGCCCTGGCACTCGGAGTCACCATGACGGCGTGCTCGTCCGACAACGGGTCGAACGACGATGCGTCGACGCCGGCCACCGACTCGAGCGAGTCGAGCGGTGAATGGCCTCGCACCGTGGAGACAGCCGATGGCCCCGTCACTCTCGATGCCCAGCCCGAGCGGATCGTATCGACGAGCGTCACTCTCACGGGCACCCTGCTTGCCCTGGATGCGCCGTTGTACGGCACCGCCGCGCAGCCTCCGAGCACCGTGACCGACGGGGACGGTCTGTTCACACAGTGGGCAGATGTCGCAGCCGAGCGCGACGTAGAGGTCCTCTACCAGGGCGAGCCGAACCTCGAGGCGATCACCGCCGCGGCACCGGATCTCATCGTCGTCTCGTCCAGCGGCGCAGATTCCACCCTCGATCAGGTCCAACTTCTCTCCCAGATCGCACCGACCCTCGTCTACGACTACTCGGACAAGTCGTGGCAGGATCTGACCACGCAGATGGCCGAGGCGGTCGGCGCAGAGGACCGCGCGGCCGAACTTCTCGAAGAGTTCGACAGCAAGGTCGACGAAGCGAAGAACACGATCGCACCCGCACTCGCCGAGGACAATACGGTGAGCATCCTCACCTACAATTCGCCCGAGGATTCCCGGATCTTCACAGACGAGTCCGCCCAGGGCCGTCTCGCCACACGGCTGGGCTTCGAGATCGCGTCCGTTCCCGAAACGGCAGGAGCGGCCGCTGCCGGGCGCTCGGACATCATCGCCGTGGCGACCGAGAACCTGCCGCTGGCGCTGACCGGCGGAACCACCTTCATCATCAACGCCCTACCGGAGGACGCCGACCGCTTGAAGACCGATCCGACGCTGGCCAACACGAAGTCGGTCCAGAACGACGCTGTCCACGCGCTCGGCTACGACAGCTTCCGTCTCGACTACTACAGCGCGAACAACGTCGTCGACCGCATCGTCGACGCGCTCGGCTGATCCCCGACACCCGGTCGCGAACGTCTCCGATATCTGTCGCGAAACACACGGCGGGGCCGGAAACCTCAGCGGTTTCCGGCCCCGTTCGCATGCGACGATCGTGATCAGGCGCTGGCGAGAGCCGCCTTCGCGTCGACGAGAGCGGTCACGACAGCAGCGATCTGCTCCGCGGTCTCGGCGTGCTCCTTGGCGTGGGCCTCACCGAACTTGCCGAAGGTCTCTCCGACGGTGAGCGACCCACCCTCGACGACCTTGCCGCCGGCGATACCCACAACCTTGGTTGCATCCTCGAGCGCCCACTTGCCGGCGTTCTTGCTCGGCGACTGGCCCACGATAGCGACCGGCTTGCCGCTCAGGGCACCCACACCGTACGGGCGGGAGAGCCAGTCGATGGCGTTCTTCAGCACAGCGGACAGGGTGCCGTTGTACTCGGGCGTGACGAGCAGGAACGCATCGGCGTCGGCAGCAGCATCACGCAGAGCGGCAGCGGCGGCGGGGACGGTCTCGCCGTCGAGATCTTCGTTGTAGAACGGGACGTCTGCGAGCCCCTCGTAGACGGTGACCTCTACATCGTCGGGAGACACCGCGACGGCGGTCTCTGCGAGCTGACGGGTCACGGCGGCGCTGCGCAGGCTGCCCACGAGGGCGAGTACTCGGGTCTGGGCCATGATCGGATCCTTAGAGTCTGGGAACAACTACGACGAGCATAACCGGACTGCGGTCCGATTCCATTCCGGGTCGGATAAAGTGTGACCTTGTGAACACCCCGCTACCCATGGCCGGCGAAAGCACCGAACGGTGCGACGCCGCCCGCAACCGACAGCGCCTCCTCGACGCCGCCGCGCTGCTCGTCGCCGAACGCGGACCCGACGCGGTGACCATGGACGCCCTCGCAGCGCGCGCCGGCGTCGGCAAGGGAACGGTGTTCCGTCGCTTCGGCTCACGGGCGGGACTCATGGCCGCACTCCTCGATCACAGCGAGTCCGCATTCCAGTACGCCTGCATGTACGGTCCTCCCCCGCTCGGGCCCGACGCCGAGCCGATCGCGCGGCTGATCGCATTCGGCCGGGCACGCATCGAACTCGTCGAAGTCCAGGGCGAACTGCTCCGCGCGGCGGAGAGCTCCGTCGAGACCCGCCACGGCAACGCTCCCAGGCAGGTCTCGCTGATCCACCTCGAGATGCTCCTGCGCACGATCGGGATGGGCACCCGGTCCGGCCTGCTCGCCCACTCACTGTTGGCAGCACTCGACCCCGGCTTGATCCTGTACCAGTGGCACGAGCTCGGCCATTCGCTGAAAGAACTCGCCGACAACTGGGCCGACCTCGCTCATCGGGTCGTCACCGGCGACAGCATTCCGAGCACGGAGTACTCCACATGAACCCGAGTGCAGAACGCTCCACGTAGCGTGAGCGGATGACTCGCATCCTCGGCGTCCTCGCACTGTGTTCCGTGGCAGTCGCTGTCTCCGCATGCAGCACCGGCGCATCCGCCCCCTCCGACTCCGGCTCGGCCGACGACCTCACCGGTCGTACGTTCATCTCGACCGAGGTGACCGGCGACGCGATTCCCGGCGGCGGGCCGCTCGTCGTGGAGTTCCCCGAGACCGGCCGTCTCGCCGCGACCGCGGGCTGCAACCGCTTCGCCGGCGGGATCGACCTCGCAGACGGCACCCTGAGTGCCCCGAATCTCGCAAGCACGATGATGGCGTGTCCACCGCCTGCAGATGGAGCCGATGGATGGCTCAGCACCCTACTCGCGGGTTCACCGCAGTGGAGCCTCGAGGGCGACGTGCTCACCCTCACGGGCAGTGAGACCACCGTCTCCCTGACCGACAAGAAGGTCGCCGACCCCGACCGGCCGATCACCGGAACCGAATGGGTCGTCACAACCATGCGCACCGCCGACGCGGTCATGTCGTCGGTCGCGCTCGAGACCGCCGCTCCGACCCTGGTCGTCACCGACAACGGACAGGTCTCGGGCAGCACCGGATGCAACCGCTTCACCGGAACCGCCCAGGTCGGCGACGGCACCCTCGCGTTCGGCCCGCTGGCGACCACCCGCGTCGCGTGCACCGACCCCGAACTCACCGAGATCGAAAACCATGTCCTCGCGGTCCTCTCGGGTGAGACAGGCTATGTCCTCGACGGGACGGAGATGACACTCACGGCGTCGAACGGAGTCGACGGTCTGGGCTACCGGGCACGATAGCTACCGGGCACGTCAGGCCGTCGGCCCGGTCAGTACCGCTCCTCGAGCCACTGCGCGAGTGCCCGGGCCGCGGCGTCGATCTGCTTCGGCCAGTCCATCGCGGTGTCGTCGGCATGGTCGCTCACGTACTTGACCAGCCGGACCCCCGCTCCCATGTGGGCGGCGGCGTGGGCGATCGCGAAACCCTCCATGTCGACGAGATCGGCCCGCGCGGCCAACGCGTCTCGAACCTCGGCGTCGGAGACGAACGTGTCGCCGGTCGCGAGGACGCTGCCGTCGCCGCCAGCGACCGAGAGTTCGTCCTCGACCGGATGTCCCAGGCTGCGCAGCACCTTGCTGCTGATGTCGTGATTGATCACTGTCGACGGCACGTACAGGCCTCCGTGATGACCGTGCAGCGCACCCGCCGTGCCGATGTTGACGACGAGCGGCCGTGCGTCTTCGGGGAAGCGCGCGAGCGCCGCGGTGACTGTCACGGCGGCTGTGACCTTCCCGATGCCGGTGATGAGGACGTCGTACCGATCGGGCACATGCGCCGCTTCGGCCTTCGTTGCGGATACGACGAGAATCCCGTTCACGTGCTGCCCTTCCCGGTCCGATGGGTCGTCCTCGCACCACTCGGTGCAGCGACAACCAGTTCCCGCACCGTATCGCGGCGCGTCGCACGCGGGCGACGTGCCCGCTAGAGTTCCCGCTAGAGTTCCCGCATGGAGAATCTTCGCGATCGCATCATCGATGAACTCGGAGTCCGGCCCACCCTCGACGCGCGGGCCGAAATCGACGCGCGCGTGCGGTTTCTCACGGATTACCTGCGCAGCACCCCAGCAAAGGGCTTCGTGCTCGGAATCAGCGGAGGGCAGGACAGCACCCTGGCGGGTCGCCTCGTGCAGCTCGCGGCGGAGGCACTGCGCGCCGACGGGCACGAGGCCGAGTTCGTCGCCGTCCGTCTCCCCTACGGTGAACAGGCCGACGAACACGATGCGCGGATCGCGCTCGACTTCATCAGGCCCGACCGCGAGTTCCGCGTCAACGTCAAGCCCGGTGCCGACGCGACGGCCACCGAAGCTGCAGAGGGCATCCGAGAACTCCTCGGACCCGAGACGGGACTCCGTGATTTCGTCCGCGGCAACATCAAAGCCCGCGAGCGGATGATGCTGCAATACGCCATCGCGGGCCAGCTCGGCTACCTGGTGGTCGGCACAGATCACGCGGCAGAAGCCGTCACCGGCTTCTTCACCAAGTTCGGGGACGGCGGCGTCGACATCACCCCGCTCACCGGTCTGACAAAGCGACAGGGCGCGGCGCTCCTACGCGAACTGGGTGCGCCGGACACGACGTGGAAGAAGATTCCGACCGCAGACCTCGAGGACGATCGGCCGGCCCTGCCCGACGAGGTCGCACTCGGCATGACCTACGCCGAGATCGACGACTACCTCGAGGGCAAGGACATCACCCCGGAGGTGGCAGAGAAGGTCGAGCGCGTATTCCTCGCGACGAGGCACAAGCGGACCGTGCCGGTCACTCCGTACGACACCTGGTGGCGCTGAGCGCTACCCGCCGGCGAAGGGCGGCAAGACGTCCACCTTCGCCCCCGCCGGGTAGGTCAGATCGCGGGTGAGTTCGCCACCCCCCGCTCCCGGTTCGACGAGGTACGCGGCGACCGACAGGACCCGCTCCATGTCGGCGCCGTGCCGCTCGATCAGAGCCGCGCGCAGTGCTGCCAGGTCGGAGCCGACAGCGAGGTCGACCGTCTCCTTCTCACGTCCCGCGGCGTCGGCTGCTGCCGCGAAGTACCGCACCTCGATCCCGGTCACCTGATCAACCACCGATAGCTCCCATACTGCGTTCCGGCGGCACGAAATCCGCCGCATCGATGCCGTGTCCGGCCCACTTGTTCCACATCGCACCGCGCCACAACGCGGCAAGCTCCTCATCGGTCGCACCACCGCGCACCGCCGCCCGCAGATCGGTCTCCCGATCGCTGAACAGGCACGACCGGACGGTGCCCTCCGCGGTCAGGCGGGTGCGGTCGCAGTCCGAACAGAACGACCGGGTGACCGAGGCGATGATCCCCACGGTCGCGGGACCCCCGTCGACGGACCACCGCTCCGCCGGCGCCGACGGATCCTCCCGGGGCGCTTCGGTGAGCGTGAACCGGGCACCGAGCACCTCGAGCAGACGCTGGGCGGTGACCATGTTCGCGCGGGCCCACTCACCGTCGGCGTCGAGGGGCATCTCTTCGATGAACCGCAGTTCGACGCCTTCGTCGAGGCACCACTGCAGCAGGTCGGCGGCACCGTCGAGGGTTTCGGGCATGAGCACGGCGTTGACCTTGACCCGGGTGAATCCGACGGTCTTGGCGGCGCGGATGCCGGCGAGGACCGAGTCGAGGCGGTCGCGGCGGGTCAGCCGGGCGAAGTGGTCGCGGTCGACGGTGTCGAGGGAGATGTTGATTCGTGTCAGTCCGGCGTCGCGGAGGCCGTGGGCGCGGTGGGCGAGTCCGACGGCGTTGCTGGTCAGCGCCAAGGGTACGTCGGGTGCGATGCGGTGGCAGCCCGCGATGATGTCTTCGAGGTCGCGGCGCATCAGGGGTTCGCCGCCGGTGAACCGCACTTCCTGTACGCCGAGCCTGCCGGTGGCGACTCCGACCAGCCGCACGATTTCTGCGGTGGTGAGCAGTTGCTCGCGGGGGATGGCGGGCAGGCCTTCTTCGGGCATGCAATAGGTGCAGCGCAGTGAGCATTTCTCGGTGATGGAGACGCGCAGGTCCCGGGCGACGCGCCCGAACCGGTCGAGCAGGTCGGGCACATCGGGACGATCCGACACGTCGTCCGTCTCCGCGCGCACGGACGGCATTCCCACATCCACTGCTGTCACAGAATCACCGCCCTCATGTCGCCAGTATGCCTATCGAACGCGCCCGGCGATACGAATGCCCCAGAAGGGCACCGGTACGGTAGTCGCCATGACAGGCGGCAGGCGGTCCGTGGAGGAACATGCACAGCACGTAGCGAAGCTTCTCGAGCCGCTACGGTCGATACCTTCTGTCCGGGTACCGCTCGCACGCGCGCTGGACCGAACACTTGCCGAGCCGGTCCACGCACCGATTTCACTCCCTCCGTTCCGTAACTCCCAGATGGACGGTTACGCCGTCGATGCCGCGTCGGTGGCCACGGTGCCTGCGACCCTGCCCGTGCATGCTGTGATCGCCGCCGGCGACGCCGTCTCCACCCTGACCGCGGGTGCCGCTCTCAAGATCATGACCGGGGCCCCGATCCCCGACGGCGCGGATGCGGTCGTTCCGGTCGAGGACACAGAGACCGACGAGGCCGCGAGTACCGTCATCGTGCATCGCACGACCACATCCGGCACGTATGTGCGCGAAGCAGGCAGCGATGTGCACGCCGGCGAGCTTCTGCTCACCGCAGGCACCGTCCTGGCGGCCCGGCACATCTCGGTCCTCGCCGCGGTGGGCCTGACCGACGTTCTCGTTCGCGGCCGGCCCCGCGTCGCGGTGATCTCCACCGGAAGTGAGCTCGTCACCCCCGGCGAAGAACTCGGGCCCGGGAAGATCTACAACTCGAACGGTCCCGCTCTTGCGGCCAGCGCCGCTGCGAACGGCGCCGAGGTCGCCTCGATCGCGCACTGCGAGGACGATCCCGAGCAGTTCGCGGACATGATCGCCCACGCCGTGGCCGTCGCCGATGTCGTCTTCACATCCGGTGGTGTCTCGAAGGGCGACTTCGAGGTCGTCAAGGACAGCCTCGAACCCCGCGGCGGCACGTTCGTGTCGGTGGCGATGCAACCCGGCGGACCGCAGGGCACCGCCGTCGTCGACGGCGTGCCGATCCTGACCTTCCCGGGCAACCCTGTGAGCGCACTCGTCTCGTTCGAGGTGTTCGCCCGTCCGCTGCTTCGCGAGATCGCGGGCCTTCCGGTAATCGCCTCGGGCACACGACCGCTGACGACCGGGCTCGAGTCCATCCCGGGCCGTCGTCAGTTCCTGAGGGCCCGTCTCGACGGCGACGGTGTGCTACCGCTTCCCGGGCACGGATCCCATCTCGTCGCGGGCCTGGCCACCGCCGATGCGCTCCTCGACATCGACCCCGACATCACCACCCTCGAATCCGGAGATCTCGTGAAAGTACTTCCACTGTGAGCGAATTGAGCCACCTCGACGATCAGGGCCGCGCTCGCATGGTCGATGTCTCGGCGAAGAGCGACACCCATCGAGTCGCCGTCGCCGCAGGTGAACTGGCGACCACCGCCGAGGTGATCGCACTCGTCCGCGCCGACGACATGCCGAAGGCAGACGTGCTGGCCACCGCCCGCATCGCGGGAATCGGTGCCGCCAAGCGCACATGGGAACTCATCCCACTGTGCCACCAACTTGCCCTGTCGACGGTGAAGGTCACCTTCGGTTTCACCGACACCACGATCACGATCGAGGCCGTCGCGAAGACCACCGGCCCCACCGGGGTCGAGATGGAAGCACTCACCGCGGTGGCCGTCGCCGGACTCACCCTGCACGACATGGTCAAGGCCGTCGATCCCGCGGCGGTACTCAACGGTGTACGGCTGGTGTCGAAGGAAGGCGGCAAGCGGGGGCGGTGGTTCCGTGACGACGCACCCGAGCAATCCGATGCGTCTGTAGCCGAACCGGCGGCGGCACGATCCGCCGTCGTCGTGGTGTCCTCCACCGGCGTGGCCGCAGGTACCCGCGACGACAAGACCGGCCCGACGATCGAGAAGTGGCTCACTGAGCGGGAGTTCACCGTACGGGGACCGCTGATCTACGCCGATGCGCAGATCGCCTCGGGCCTGGCCGACGCCCTCACCGGCGGCCCCTCCCTGATCATCACCACCGGCGGCACCGGAGCGTCCCCCACCGACTCCACGCCCGAAGCCACACTCGCGGTCCTCGACCGCGAGCTGCCCGGTGTCGCCGACTCCATCCGACGGCGCGGCCTCGACGTCACACCGCACGCCGTGCTCTCCCGCGGAGTCGCCGGCCTCGCCGGATCCACCGTCGTGGTGAACCTGCCCGGGTCGCCGGGCGGAGTCAAGGACGGGCTCGCCGCACTCGACCCCATCCTCGATCATCTGTTGGCGCAAGTATCCGGAGGCGGAGCCCATGAGTGACCTGTTGGCAAGAATTTCGTCGGAGCCGTTGGATCCTGCCGCGGTGGACGCCGCAGTCGCCGGGCCCGAGCACGGCGCGGTGGTGGTGTTCACCGGCGCGGTGCGCAACCACGACGGCGGCCAGGCAGTGACGGCGCTCGAGTACAAGTCGCACCCGGACGCCGAGTCGTTCCTGCGGCGCGTCTGCGAGGAGGTGGCCACGGAATCCGGTCTTCCGGTCGCGGCGGTCCACCGGGTGGGCGAACTCACCATCGGCGATCTCGCGATCGTCGCGGCGGTCGCCGCACCGCACCGAGCGGAGGCGTTCGCGACGTGTGCCGAACTCGTCGAACGCATCAAACATGAAGTGCCCATTTGGAAACGGCAGCAGTTCGCCGACGGCATCTCCGAGTGGGTCGGGGTCTGCTGACCCTCCCTCCCCTTCCGAGCGAAGGGCACCGTCGCCGCCTCGGACGCGGCGACGGTGCCCTTCGCTCACATGCGGGGACGCTGGTTCGGCGACGCGTGGGGTAAGCTGGTCCAGTTCGGGTGTCACGACGACACCCACCGTCGTGGGATACCGGCGGCCCGGGATCGTGCCCGGCCCGCAAGCAAGAACAAGCATCGGCTTTCCTCGCGGCGATCACACCGCACCATCTCGGGATCCCTCCCGTGTGCGTGCACACACGCCGCAGTGAAAGGCAGCGCTGTTCTATGACCACATCCTTTTCCGATCTCGGGGTTCCCCGTCCTCTCGTCGCCGCACTGAGCGACTCGGGCATCACCAGCCCGTTCCCCATCCAGGAAGACACCCTTCCCGACTCCCTCGCAGGTCGCGACGTCCTCGGCCGCGGCCGGACCGGTAGCGGCAAGACCCTCGCGTTCTCCATTCCGCTCACCGCTCGCCTCTCCGGAGGTTCGACGCGGGCTGCCGGGCGTCCCCGTGGCCTCGTGCTCGCTCCCACCCGCGAACTCGCAACCCAGATCGCCGCTGTGGTCGAGCCCCTCGCTCACACCTCGGGTCTGCGGGTCACTACCATCTTCGGTGGCGTGTCCCAGAACCGTCAGGTCGAGGCCCTGCGACGCGGCGTCGACATCGTCATCGCCTGCCCGGGCCGCCTCGAAGACCTGATGCGTCAGGGCTTCGTCAACCTCGATTCAGTCGAGCTCACCGTGCTCGACGAGGCCGATCACATGGCCGACCTCGGATTCCTCCCCGGCGTCACCCGCATCCTCAATGCGACTGCCAAGGGCGGACAGCGGCTGCTGTTCTCGGCGACGCTGGACAACGGTGTCGACAAGCTCGTCAAGAAGTTCTTGACCAACCCGATTCTCCACTCGGTCGACGAGGCCAATTCTCCCGTCGCCGCGATGACCCACCACGTGTTCGACGTCGCCGGTGTCGACGCGAAGAAGGACCTCGTCCGCGCCCTCGCTTCGGGTACGGGGCGTCGAATCCTGTTCATGCGCACCAAGCATCAGGCCCGCAAGCTCGCCAAGCAGCTCACCGATTCCGGGATCCCTGCGGTGGATCTGCACGGCAACCTTTCGCAGAACGCACGCGATCGGAACCTCGCGGCATTCTCGTCCGGCGAGGCACGCGTGCTTGTCGCAACCGATGTCGCGGCCCGCGGTGTGCACGTCGACGACGTGCAGCTGGTCGTGCACGTGGATCCGCCCGCCGAGCACAAGGCCTACCTGCACCGGTCCGGACGGACGGCGCGCGCGGGCAGCGCCGGCGATGTAGTGACCCTCGTTCTCCCGGAGCAGCGCAAGGACCTCGCGGCGATCATGCGCAAGGCATCGATCAACGTCACTCCGCTGAAGTCCACCGCCAGCTCCGAGCATGTCCTCGCGCTCGTCGGCGAGATCGCACCGCACGTGCCGCCGGTTCCGAAGCAGGCTGCATCGACCGGGACGAACCGGCCGGCGCGTTCCAATGGTGCACGCCGCACCGGCGGATCCCGCCAGGGCACCGGTGTGCGCAGCGAAAGCGGAGCACGCCAAGGCGGTTCGGGCAGGCAGGGCTCGGGTGCGCGCACCGGTTCCGCCGCACGCCAGGGCAGCACGGGTGGTCGTCGTACCACTGCCGGTCAGGGCGCTGCAGGCGGCGGCCAGCGTCGGGCACCGCGCCGCAGCTCCGCTGCGCGTTAGACACCGCAGCTCCGCTGCACGTCAGACACCGCAGCTCCGCTGCACGTTGGTCAGGCACCCACGTAGGAGAGTTCTTCAGCGTGGCGTGAACCGGTGGACGGCGTACATCGCGTCCGCCGACACCGGTTCACCCGCCACGCACCGATCCAGCTGCTCGCGCACGGCGTCCGAATCCAGATCGGCGCCGATGACGACGAGCCGGGTGGTACCCGGAGCGTCGTCGCCGCGACCGGGTGGTTCGAATCGGATGTGATCGCCGACCGTCTGCAACAGATATCTCGTCGAGCGCAGTCCCGCGGCGACTGTCACATAGCCCTTGATCCGGAAGACTCCTGCGGGCTGATTCTCCAGAAGATCCACGAGCGCGCGCGGATGCAGTGGTGCGTCGCTTTCGAACGTGATCGAGTCGTACCCGTCATGCAGGTGCCGATGGTCGTGCTCGTCGTGGTCGCGCAGCAGGTCGTCGAGGGTCAGCTGTTCGCCCGGCTGCGGCTCGGCGCGCTCGGGGAAATCGAACAGCAGACCTGGGTCGACCCGACCGTGATCGGTCGAGACCACCGCCGCGCGTGCATTGAGTCCGCACAGGCGACCGAGCAGGTCGTCGTGGGTGTCGGTGTCGACGCGATCGGTCTTGTTGAGCAGAATCAGATCGGCCATCGCGACGTGCTGGTCGAGTTCGGGATGCCGCTCCCGCGTCGTGTCGTACTCGTATGCGTCGACGACGAGCACCAGTCCGCCGTAGGTGATGTGCTCGTTCTCCGAGCTCACGACGAGCCGGATCATGTTGCGCGGTTCGGCCAGCCCGCTCGCTTCGACGACGATGACGTCGAGTTCGGATTTCGAGTGCGCGAGTTTGTCGAGCATCGCGTCCATGTCGCTGACGTCGACCGCGCAGCACAGGCATCCGTTGCTGAGGGACACCATGGAGTCGACCTGGCCCGCGACCATCATCGAGTCGATGTTGACCGAACCGAAGTCGTTGACTATCACCCCGATACGAGCGCCACGTGTGTTGCGCAACAGGTGGTTGAGCAACGTGGTCTTTCCCGACCCGAGGAAGCCGGCAACAACGACGACCGGAATCTTCCGTTTCGCCACATGCTCCTCCTCGACGGTCGTTCACCTGGGCAACCCATGCTAGGACGTGCTCGCAGCGGCCGTGGCACCCGCCCTCGACGCACCGGTGCGCGGTTCCGGTAGCGGGTGCTACCGGAACCGTGCACCGGGGTGTCAGCTACCTCTCTTGATCCACTCCTCGAGATGCGGCGATTCGGTACCGAGGGTGGTGCCGTCGCCGTGCCCGGTGTGCACGGTCGTCTCCGCCGGCAGGACGAACAGTTTGTCGCGGATCGACCCGATGATCGTCGGGAAGTCCGAGAACGAGCGTCCGGTCGCGCCGGGCCCACCCGAGAACAGGGTGTCGCCGGTGAACAGCTCCCCGGCCTCCGGCACGTACAGGCAGGTCGAGCCCGGCGAATGGCCGGGCGTCGCGATCGCCTGGATGTCCGTACCTGCAACCTTGATTCGGTCGCCGTCCTCGAGCGTGCCGTGCGCGACCCCCGGGTGAGTGGCTTCCCACAGCATGTTGTCGGCCGGGTTCAGCAGGATCGGCGCGTCGAGCTTCTCGGACAGCTCGGGCGCCACCGTGATGTGGTCGTTGTGCGCGTGCGTGCACACGATCGCCACGACCCGGCGGTTGCCGACGGCGTCGATGATCGGCTGCGCGGTGTGCGCGGCGTCGATCACCACTACCTCGTCGTCGTTGCCGACGAGCCAGATGTTGTTGTCGACGTCCCATTCGCCGCCGTCGAGCGCGAACACACCCGACGTGACGACCCGATCGACCCTGATGGGGCTCGTGGCGCTCACAACACCACCACCGAACGCAGAACTTCACCGCGGTGCATCGTGTCGAACGCCTTCTCGACGTCGTCGATGCCGATGCGCTCGGTGACGAACTTCTCGAGCGGAAGACGACCCTGCTGGTAGAGATCGACGTAGGTCGGGAAGTCGCGCTCGGGCAGGCAGTCGCCGTACCAGGAACTCTTGAGCGACCCGCCGTGCGAGAAGAAGTCGATCAGCGGCAGTTCGAGGGTCATGTCGGGGGTCGGCACACCGACGAGGACAACCGTACCTGCGAGGTCGCGGGCGTAGAACGCCTGTTTGTAGGTTTCGGGGCGGCCGACCGCGTCGATGACGACATCGGCGCCGAAGCCGCCGGTGATCTCCTGGATTCGCTCTACCGGGTCGACACTGGTCGAGTTGATCACGTGGGTGGCACCGAGGTCGGTGGCCCACGCGAGCTTCTTGTCGTCGCGGTCGACGGCGATGATCGTGCCGGCACCCGCGAGCCGTGCACCCATGATCGCGGCGTCGCCGACACCGCCGCAGCCGATCACTGCGACGGACTGGCCGCGCGTGATTCCGCCGGTGTTCACTGCGGCACCCAGTCCGGCCATCACACCGCAGCCGAGCAGTCCCACGACCGCGGGATCGGCGGTCGGGTCCACCTTGGTGCACTGACCCGCGTGGACCAGCGTCTTGTCGGCGAACGCGCCGATGCCCAGCGCGGGCGACAGTTCGGTGCCGTCCTCGAGGGTCATCTTCTGGGTGGCGTTGAACGTCGAGAAACAATACTGCGGTTGGCCACGCTTGCAGGCGCGACACTGACCGCACACCGCGCGCCAGTTCAGGACGACGAAGTCGCCCACATTCACCGAGTCGACACCCGCGCCGACGGATTCGACGACGCCGGCCGCTTCGTGACCGAGCAGGAACGGGAACTCGTCGTTGATCCCGCCCTCGCGGTAGTGCAGGTCGGTGTGGCACACGCCGCACGCGGCGATCGCGACGACGACCTCACCCGGTCCCGGATCCGGAATGACGATGGGCACGACCTCGACGGGAGCACCCTTCGCGCGTGCAACAACTCCCCGGACTGTCTGCGACATGGTGATGTCTCCTTCGTGACTGTGGCGGAACCCTGATCGGTCTCCCCCACGACCCTATCCACCGCCGCGACTCTCCGAACCTGTTCGAAGTACTGGACCGACCTGTCCGAACGACCAGCCCGACGACCGGCGCCCGATCACCGGCCGAAACCTTCGACGACGTCATACACCCCGAATGTTCTGCCCACCATTTTCTGCGAACAATCATCGATATGTAACGCGGCAGTAAGTTCCTGCGACGTGTGTGGTGACCCGCTCGTAATTCCCGCCCGGATTTTCCGAATGGTGTGAACGGAATGGTAATTGCCCATGGCAACTCATAACTCGTCGTCCCGACGCCGGATCCTCGCCGGCGTACTGGCTCCTGTCACGCTCGGCGTCGCGGCCATCGTCGCGGTCGCTGTGGCCCAGCCGACCGTGCCTACCACTGCCGATCCGGCACTCGTCGCGTCGACGCAGGACTGCTACGACATGGTGACCATCTCACTCGGTGGCAGAGGCGACGCGCCGCGCGACCAGAGCAAGATGCTGGTCACGCCGGACGGAACCGTACTGCCGGCAGCGCTGTCGGACGACTACCACAGCCACTGGGTCGACCCGGTCGTCAACGCACCGCGGAACACTGTGGGCGACGAGTCCTACGCGGCGGTCTACGTCGACTACCCGGCACACATGGACTCCTACGAGGAAGCCGTCAACGGCGGCGTCGAGAACACCAAGACGATCATCCAGGCCATTCAGGTCTCGTGCCCCGACACGAAGTTCGCCATCGTCGGCTACAGCCAGGGCGCGGACGTCGCTCGGCGGGCCGCTCAGGAGATCGGCAACCAGAAACCGAACGACGACGGCTCGTACGACATCATCGATCCCGATTCCGTGGTCGGCGTCGTGATCCTCGCCGACGCCGGCCGCGGCGCGGGTGAGGGACCATTCCCGGGTGCTGAGAACGAGTACGGCAATCCGGACGGATTCGACCAGGTGTATCAGGACGGGAAGGACAGCGCCTCCGGAAGCGGTGCGCTGCCCGACACCGGCGGCGGTTTCGGTGCACTCGACGGAAAGGTCGCGTCGTTCTGCTCCGAAGGCGACCTGACGTGCTCGGCGCCCGAGAACATCGCGCTCCTGCAGCTTGCGATCAACGTCGGACGTCAGCTCAACATCGATGCCATGCAGCGTGACGGCCTCACACCGGAAACCGGTATGAACGTTGCCCAGGTGCTCAGCGGGGTGGCCCTCGCGGCCCTCGCGGACATCTCGTCGAACGACGAGTGGATGCGATCGGACGAGACGTTCCTCGACGTGCTGATCAAGGTGTCGGATCCGGCGTACGTTCCGAACGACCCTGCGGTGAAGAATGTTTCAGCAGGCGACACCGAGGAGCCCATCCCGGCCGACCGTCTCGCGAACCTGGCATACCTGCCGGAGAAGCTGTTCAAGGAGGTGGTCGGTTTCATCGAGGACAACCAGAACACTCTCCAGGTGGCGCTGAGCGATCCGTATCAGCAGACCCTCGGTCCCGACACCGGGCACCATTTCGACTACTGGCGCGACAACGGTGAAGGCAAGCCGTTGACCTCCGCCGAGTACGCGGCTGCATGGCTGACCCACCTCGCCGAGCAGGCGAAGAACGGTGAGCCCGTGAAGACCGACGTCGACCCGAACACCGCGAAGCTCGGTATCGCACACGACGAGGTTCTCGCGGCCGAGACCACGACGACCACGGCCACCACATCGTCGACCGAGGTTCCCGCGACAGGCGCCACCGAAGGCACCATCTCGACCGAGGGCACCGCACCGTTGCCGGAAGCCGGGGTCCCCGCGCCGGTCCAGGGCACAGTGCCTGTCGACGGCACAGCACCGGTGGATCCGCTCGCCGTGCCTGCTCCCGGTGCGACCGCACCGGCGGAGGGACTCGACATCCCGGCACCCGAGCTGACCCCGGCGCCCACGACGACGCCCGCTCCGCCGGCCGGCGACGGCAGCGTGACCTCGCCCGAGCAGCAGGTCTCGGGCTCCACTACGACGACGACCAAGGCGCCGAAGCCGACGACCACCACGGCTCCGCAGCAACCCGCAGCGGCCTGAGCTGCGATCCGAAGAAAGCGCCGAGTGACGAACTCGACGTCAGCCCGCGGCTTTGACACCGGCCTCCGCACCGAGTGCCGCTGCCTCGCCGCGGGTACTGACGTCGAGTTTTCTCATGAGGCTCGCGACGTGGAACTTGATCGTGGATTCGCTGACCCCCAAGCGTTCTGCAATCACCCGATTACGCCGTCCCGCGACGAGGTGTTCGAGTACCTCGATCTCGCGAGCGCCGAGACCGGCCAGGGCATCGGCCGCAGCGCCGCCGGTGGCGAGGACCGGAAGGTCCAGTGGCAGTGTCGCGCTCACGCGGCACCCCCATCCGTCCGTCGATTCGGATTCGATGGTGCCGCCCATGGTTTCGACCCGGTCGCGTAGCTGACGTTCGAGTTCGGCCGCGTCGACCTCCCCTCTCCCGTCGTCACGTATATCGACGCCGAGTTGCGCACCGTCGCAGCTCCACGCGACCCGGATACGCGTGACCTCGCTCTGCGCCGACATCGCCAGGACTGCTCCGCGGGCCAGCGCGCGGGCGGCGTGCGCGACCTCGCCGGGCAGCGCTCGTCCGTGGAGAGGTGGGGCCACCATCTCCAATTCGAGGTCGCGGTGGCGGACGAGAGAGCGCACTTCGCCGTGCATCCGGGCGAACGCTGTCGTGACCGCCTCTTCGGCCAGCTCCCGGTGCGCGTCGACCGCCGAGCGCAGTGCGATCAACGCCCCTGTCGCGGTCTCGCGTGCCGTGGTGCGGGCACGGGCGTCGTCGAGATCGTTCGAACGCAAGGTCGCCAGGATCGTTTCCAAGGTGACCGCATGCGCTTCCGTGAGTTCGGCGACGGTACGTGCACGCTCCGCGGACGCTGCCCTCGATTCCGCAAGGTACGCGGGGCTCGCGCTGTGCACCTGAAGCTGGATGCCGGTCGCGACGATCGTGAACAGCGACCGCACGAGCTCGAGAGACGCGGCGGAGGCTCGCGCCCCGCGTGGTACCAGAACGAGAAGTGTGTCGGTGCGATCCAGCATCACGCACACGTCCCGGTCTCGCCCCGCAACCCGTGCGGGACCGCGCCGGATCTCTCCTGCCGTCAGTTCGATGCGAATACGGTCGAGCTCCGCAATCGTGACCCGATCGACGATTGTGGGATCGCCCGCCACCTTGCGCGGCCGCCCGGTGCATTCCCGTGTGAACACGACGAGTGCGCTGTGCGGAACGAGGGCATCGATCAATACCGAGAAGCGCTGACCGATCTCGGTCAACGGACCCACCAGCACGTCCCTCGTGTCGGTGATCAGGATGTCGGGACGAGGCGGTGCAGTACTCACGGACCCACGATATCGGCCGGTATCATCCCATTCATCCCCTGTCGCGGTAGGAGGTGTTCGGGTATGGGCGCCGGAATCGCTCCGAGCACCGACGGCGAGCCCGGCACCGTGCCGCACCTGCTCCTCGACCGAGTGCGTCGCACTCCCGACGCAGAGGCCTACACGTACCCGGATCACGACGGATGGCACCCCGTCACATGGTCGGAGGTATACGCCGCCGTCATGCCGCTGGCAGCGGGGTTGATCGCCCGCGGTGTCGTCACCGGAGCACGGGTCGCGATGTGCGCCGCCACGAGCTACCGCGCGATCCTTGCCGATCTCGCTATCGCGTGCGCCGGGGCTGTCACGGTCCCGATCTATCCGGCCACCCGGGACGACGAGGCCCGCACACAGATCCACCGAGCCGGGGTTGTGCTCACGATCGCCGACCGGCCGGTTCTCAGCAGTCCCGTTCAACGACTCGATCGGCTCGACGATCTCGCCGCGGAAGGCCGAGCCCTGCTGGCGTCGGACCCCGAAGCGGTGTCACGCCGGATCGAGGCCCAGACCGCGGACGATCCGGCGTGGCTGATCTATACGGCGTGCGACGACGGTCGGACGAAGGGAGCGTGTCTGACCCACCGCGCCGCGACCTACGGCGCGGCCGCGGTGGCACAGACCGGCATCGTCTCCCCCGCCGATCGCCAGCTACTGTGGCTCCCCCTCGCGCACGTGTTCGGTCGTGCATTGCTGCTACTGGGGATCCACGTCGGCTTCCCCACCGCAGTGGACGGCCGCGCAGACCGCGTGACCGACAATCTGCGGGCCACCCGGCCGACGTTTCTCGGATCGGTTCCGCACGTACTCACCAAGGTCTGCGCCCTCGACGACAAGGATCTGGGTCGACTGCGTTTCGTGATCTCGGGTTCTGCACGGTTGAGCAGCGACGTGATCGAGATCTTCGATCGCCGCGGGGTGCCTGTCCTCGAGTGCTACGGGATCACCGAGACCGCCGGACCCGCATGCGCGAACCTTCCTGGGATGCGGCGCGTGGGTACCGTCGGTGTTCCCTTGCCCGGAACACGGATCGGCATCAGTGAAGCCGGAGAACTGCTCATTCGAAGCCCGGGGGTCATGATCGGATACGACCACGACCCGGCGGAGACCGCCGCGGCGATCGACACCGAAGGCTGGTTTCACACAGGCGATCTCGCGCGCGTCGATGCGGACGGGTTCGTCACGGTCACCGGACGTAGAAAGGAAGTCTTCAAGACCAGCACCGGAAAGTACGTGTGCCCGGGTGCGATCTCCCAACGATTTCGCGCACTACGGCCGGGTATCGAACTCGTCGTCGATGGCGAATTACGCCCGTACTGTGTGGGACTCGTGTTCACCGCACTCTCAGATCCCGCGGTGGATGCCGTCCTCGGCCGACTGAATTCGACCCTGAACCACTGGGAAAAGGTCCGTCGGTTCGCGGTGATCCGCACACCGTTGGATGCGCAGGACCGGGACGAGGCCGGGAGGCCGATCCGCGACCGGGTGCTCGCACGGTACGCCGCGGTCGTCTCCGGTCTGTACGAGCGCGGTCAGTTCCGGAATTCCGGTTGATCGAGCAGGCGTAGCCAGCTGCCGTCCGGTTGTCGCCGCACCACCTGGGCTCGCGCCCCTGCACCGTCGCCGGGAGGCGTGCTCGTGAGCGCAATATCGTCGCTGACCAGTGTCGGAAGTGGCTCTTCAGGTTCGAATCGTGGCCGGTTCGCGAGGACCGCAGCCCACAGGTCCCGGATTGCAGCTCGCCCGACGGTCGTCTGTCCTGGCGGATACGCCATCACTGCGTTCTCGTCGTAGAGCGCTGCCACGCCGTCCGCGTCGCCCGCGTTCGACCGCTCGACGAAGAAACGGGTGAGGTCCTCCGGGCGGTAAGCCTTCTCGTAGTGCATCTCGTGTGTCATACCTCCAGCGTCGAGCACACCAATCGAGAAGTCCAACAGATTGTTCTTATCAGAACTAGAATCTCTGGTTATGGAACTGAGGCAGCTCGAGTACTTCGTCGCGGTCGCGGAGGAACGCAACTTCACCCGCGCCGCCGAGCGGGTGCACATCAGCCAGTCCGGCGTGAGCGCGCAGATCCGGCAGCTCGAAGGCGAACTGGGCGCCCCGCTGTTCGAGCGTTCCGCGCGTACCGCCACCCTCACTACGGCAGGCAAGGCCGCGCTCGAACATGCCAGGGCAGCACTGAATTCCGCGAAGTCGGTAAGGACTGCGGTCGATGAGGTCTCGACGGTGATCCGAGGCGAGCTGGCTGTCGGAATGGTCACCGCGTGCACGGTGACGCCCCTGTTCGACGCACTGTCGCTGTTCCACCGCGCCCATCCCCGCGTCGAGATCGCCCTGCTGGAGGACTCGTCCGATCGCCTCGTCGAGCGAGTGCGGTCACGCGAGATGGATGTTGCGCTCGTCGGCACGGCGTACGGCCCTCCCGACGACCTCGAGTCGATCCTCCTGGTCCAAGACCGGCTCGTCGCGGTAGTACCCGACGAGCATCCGCTGGCGCGGCGGCCGGGCATCGGGCTCGCCGAGGCCACGTCCCACCCGCTGGTGTGCCTGCCCATCGGTACCGGCATCCGATCGGTCCTCGATATTTCATGCCGCGCTCGCGGCATCGACCCGGCGATGGCGATACAGGCGAGTGCGCCCGATGCGGTCGTCGATCTCGCCGCCCGGGGGCTCGGCGTGGCAATCCTGAGCGAATCGATGGTGTCGCCGCGCGCGGGACTCTCGATCGCGGCGATCGACGACGTCGACATCCCAGCGACGTTGTCGCTGATCTGGTCGGTTCCGCCGACTCCGGCGCTGGGTGTCCTGCTCACCCATCTACGGCACGCCTTCGGTAGTCCGACGGCCGGACACCGGCAATTCGCGTGAACGCGTCGCTGAAGGAGAACGCGTCGGCGTAGCCGACCTCACGGGCGATTCCTGCGATCGTGGAGTCGCTGCAGCGCAACCGATCTTCAGCGAGGGCAATGCGACGCTGTGTGAGATACCGGATCGGAGATTCGCCGACCAGTTCGGTGAAGCGGCGTGCGAACCACGCGCGGGACACACCCGCTTCGGCAGCGAGATCCGCGACCGTCCACGGGTGGGCAAGATGCTCATGGATCAGCGTCAACGCCCGTCCGACGATCGGGTCTGCCTGCGCCCGCCGCCACCCTGGCACCGGTCCGCCCGCCCGGGCACACCAGGTTCGCAATACGACAGTGAGCGTCAGATCGAGCAGCCGGTCGAGCACCAGTTGCTGGCCCGCCACATCCCGAACGACCTCGTCCGAGAGTCGACTCACCACCCAATCCGGGACCTCGGCGGTGGGCACCACCAGCACGTCCGGGAGAGCCGCGAGCAACCTGTCGTCGACGTCCCGTGCGACCTGGTAGGTGCCGTAGACGACGATCGTCGCATCCGCGTCCGGTGTCGCCGATGCCGTTCGCCGGCCGGTCTGCAACTCGTCGGTGACATCGACACCGTCGGGTGTGGTGTAGCGGTCGCCGGGCAGCGCGACGAGTTGCGGAGCGATCCCCGGCTCATCGGCCACCGTGTACGGCGACCGCTCGCTGACGATCGCGACGTCGCCGGGCCCGACTCTTACCGGCTCGGCGTCGTCGATGAGCACCCACATGTGACCTTCGATCACCGCGACGAGCATCAGCGGCGCGCCGTCGGCGATGCGGATCGACCAGCCACGGTCCATCCCGGCCCGATAGAGCACCGCACCGCGGGCCCGGACCCCGTCGAGGAGATCGGTCAGAAGGTCGATGTGACCAGCGTAGACGCCGAGCCTGTCGACTCGTGGACGCGCGCATATCGGTACGAGAGTCGCAGGTATGGATCGCTGGCGGTAGGCGACGTTGACTGGTCATGCAAACGACCTACCACCGGACCGGGGAGATCCTATGACCACCATCGTGATGACGGGCGGTAGTGCGGGATTCGGAGCGGTCGCGGTCGATCAGCTGTCCCGCGAACCGGACGTGCATCTGCTCATCGGCGCACGCACGGCATCGCCGGACTTCATTCCGGTGGATCTCGCGTGCCTCGACTCGGTCCGAGCATTCGCCGAGGCGATTCAACGGCGCATCGGTGACACCGGTATCGACGTACTCGCACTCAACGCCGGGTCGATACTCCCGTCCGACGCTATGCGCACCGTCGACGACATAGAAACGACCTTCGCCGTCAACCATCTCGCGCACTATCTGCTGGTGCGCCTGTTGATGCCTTCATTGGTAGAGGAAGCCCGCATCGTGATCACCACGAGTGGAACACACGACCCGGCCGTCCGCACCGGGTTGGAGGCGCCGCGGCACGCCGACGCCGACCTGCTCGCGCACCCGGACCGAGACCCCGCGCGACACCCGGCACCGCAACGGGCCGGACAGCATGCCTACAGCGCGTCGAAGCTGTGCAATGTACTCACCGTCCGATCGCTGCGCGTACATCCCGACCTCCGCGCCCGGCATGTCACGGCGCTGGCGTACGACCCCGGGCAGGTCTTCGGCACCGGGTTGGTTCGAAGCCTTCCCCTGCCACGACGTATCGCATGGTCGGTGTTCGGGACGGTCCTCGGCGCTCCACTCCGGTGGTTCGACCGCACGATGAACACACGCGTCGCGGCGGGAACAGCCCTGGCATCGCTGGTCTCCGGCGGCACGACTCCTCCACCCGGCCGCTGTTACGCGGCGCTGCGCAACGGGCGTCTGACGTTCCCGGATCCATCCACACTCGCGCGCAGGGACGACGTGGCAGCCGCGTTGTGGAATGACACTGCGCAGATGGTGGGGTTGTCCGTCGCTCGGAATGCCGGCGACGTCAACAGCCGATAGCCCCTGTCGACGGAGCGCCGACCAGAACATCCAGAACAAAAAAGACCGGGACAGACGATGTCTGACCCGGTCTTTTCGGTGGAGCTAAGGGGACTCGAACCCCTGACCCCCACACTGCCAGTGTGGTGCGCTACCAGCTGCGCCATAGCCCCATATTTCATTATCTCTGCGTCCGGGGGAACCCCTCGCGCTGAAAGAAAAACTACACCATCGATCTCTGAGCCAACAAATCGACTGGTCAGAGCGGTGACGAGCAGCAGTGCACGTCACCGCCCAGCCGGTCAGCCTGCGAGCTCGGACACCCAGTTGTCGTTGCCGAGAGCATCGATGACGGTTCCGTTCTGGATGACGGCCGGAGTGCCTGCTGCACCCGTCGTGGCGAGCAGCTGCCGGCCCGCCTCCGCGGACTCCGCAGCCTGCTCGACGCGAGCCCCGTCGGCGATGCACGACACCGCGGCGTCGGATGCTCCGGCATCCCGGGCCATCTGCGCGAGCTGCTCGTTGCTGTGATCGCTGTTGCCGCCTTCGGCCGGCTGATTGTCGGGTGAAAAGAGCGAGGCGTGGAAGGTCGAGAACGCGATCGCATCACCCGTCTCGGCGACACACTGGTTCGCCGCGACGGCGCGGGTCGAGTAGTCGCCGCTGCTCGACAATCGGTCGAGGAACGAGAGGATGTGGTAGCGCACTGCCACGGTCCCTTCGTCGATCGCCTGCGCCAGCTCTTGACCGTGCTTGTGTTCGAGTTCGGCACAGTACGGGCACATCGGATCTTCGAAGACGTCGATGGTGCTGGCAGCGTCCGGCAAGCCGAGCAGGATCGTGCCGTCGTCGTCGAGGGCGACTTCGACGGCAGCGTTACTGACACTGCCGTATCCGTCGTTGCGAGAATCGGTGCTTCCCGACTGCCACAACACTCCGCCGATGACGAGCACCGCAATGATCGCGACCGCGATCCCACCGAGGATGTAGGTGGATGTGTTCGACGTCGGCTCCGGCGAGTATTTGACCGGCTTGACCTTCTTCGCACTCACGAATGCTGTCCTTCGTTCATCGGTGAATTGTCCGGCTTCACTCTGCCACCGCGGTCTGAGTTCGTCCTGAGAGCGGCTCGGGATCGCGGACCGAGCGCAAGGGGTGTGCGCGGAAACACAGCCAGCCACACCGACAGCGCGAGGAAGCCGACGTCACGGGCGATCTCGCCGGCGTAGTCGCCACCGTCGATTCCTTCCGCCACACCGCCGCCCCCGAAGCAACCGCAGTCGATGGACAGTCCCCGGCTCCAGGCCGACACGATCGCGCCGATGAGCACCACCAGCGTCACTCCGGACAGCACTGCAGCGGGTCGCACGGCAAGCCCCACCAGCAGCAGCAACCCGAGGACGAGTTCGACCATCGGAAGCGCCGCGGCCACGGGTCTCACCAGGTCGGCAGGAACAAGCTGATACGCACGCACCGCGACGACGGTCTGGGTCGGATCGGAGAATTTGATCCATCCGGAGATCAGCCAGAGCGCGGCAAGACCGATCCGCGCGGCTGCGGAGACGATGCGAATCCACACGCGGTCGACACTACAGACGAACCGGTCAGCGATCCGTATCTCCGGTCACAGGCGCTTCGGTGACCGGCTCGGTAGCCGGCAGATCCCGACGCGGAGCCCGTGCCAGGGCCCACGGAATCACCGCCGCCAGCATGATCGCTCCGGTCACGCCGAACGCCACCGAATAGGACCAGCGCTCGGCAATCATGCCCGCAACGATCGGTCCGACCACTGCCCCGACGTCCGCGGTCATCTGGAATGTGGCGAGCACCGGACCCCCACGCGCTTTGCTGCCCACCACATCGGCCAGCGCGGCCTGCTGCGACGGGTTGATCAGACCGGACCCCATTCCGGCCACGGCAGACGTGATCAGGAACACCGTGAGATCGGAGGACAAGCCCATCACGACGGTGCTCACACCGCAGACGACAAGCCCGGCGAGGACGAACGGGCGCCGTCCATATCTGTCGGACCACGTACCGGACTTGATCAGCACGAGCGCGTTACCCACCGCGAACGCGGTCAGCGCGACACCCGCGATTCCTTCGCTCTGGTTCAGGGCTTCGACGACGAACAGCGGGACCATCGCAACGCGAACACCGAACACCACCCAGCCGTTGGCGAAGTTGGAGATGAGCGCCGCGCGATAGGTCGACGACCGGAGCGCAGTGCGGAGTCGCATCGCCGGAGCGCCGTCGCCCGTGGCCGGTTGCGCCAAGTGCGACTTGCGCAGGCTGACCCCGACCACGGAGGCCGCCACGAGCAGCGCGACCGCATAGATGAGGAACGGCGCACGCAGGCCGAGCCCGACGAGAGCTCCGCCGAGCAGCGGCCCTGTGATGTTGCCGAGCAGGAAACTCGTCGCATACAGCGCCGACACGCGGCCTCGCGCATCGGGCGGCGCGATGCGCACGAGCAGCCCCAGCGCAGCCACGGTGAACATCGTCGAGCCGATGCCACCGAGTCCCCGGAAGACCAGGAGCTGCCAATAGGTCTGTGCAAAGGCGACCGCGCCCGTCGACACGGCGACGATGAGCACCCCGGTGATGTAGATCGGCCGCTCGCCCAGTTTCTGGACGAGTAGTCCGCTGGCCGGAGCGAAGGCGAGTCGCATGAACGCGAAAGCCGAGATGACGACCGTGGCTGCGGTGATACCCACGTCGAAGCTCCGCGCGAACTGAGGCAACGCGGGAGCGACAAGACCGAAGCCGAGGGCGATGACGAAGCTCGCCGCGACGAGTACCCAGATTTCCCGCGGCAGAGCCACGTCACGTGTACGCATGATTCGGCAATGTTAGCGATGCACACGACCGGTCTCGGTTCGAGCCCGATATGCACCGCGCCGTCAGCCCAACACCGACGACACCAGTTCGCGCGCCGCGTCCTGCACCTGCGCGAGGTGCTCGGGGCCGTTGAACGATTCTGCGTAGATCTTGTACACGTCTTCGGTGCCGGACGGGCGCGCTGCGAACCACGCGTTCTCGGTCGTCACCTTCAGCCCACCGATCGCCGCGCCGTTGCCGGGTGCCTCGGTGAGCGTCGCGGTGATCTTCTCGCCCGCGAGGTCGGTGGCGGTCACCTGCTCGGGCGAGAGCTTCGCGAGGATCGCCTTCTGTTCTCGCGTGGCGGGTGCATCGACCCGCGCGTAGGCCGGATCGCCGTACCGGCCGACGAGGTCGGTATAGCGCTGCGAGGGCGTCGCACCGGTCACGGCGGTGATCTCGGCGGCCAGCAACGCGAGCACGATGCCGTCCTTGTCCGTGGACCACACCGACCCGTCGTGACGCAGGAACGAAGCCCCCGCGCTCTCTTCTCCCCCGAATCCGAGGCTGCCGTCGAGCAGGCCCGGCACGAACCATTTGAAGCCCACCGGCACTTCGAGCAGGTCGCGTCCCAGTCCCGCTGCGACGCGATCGATCATCGACGAACTCACGAGTGTCTTGCCGACTTGGCTACCTTCGGACCAGCCCGGCCTGTTCTGGAAGAGATAGTCGATGGCCACCGCGAGATAGTGATTGGGGTTGAGCAGGCCGCCGTCGGGGGTGACGATGCCGTGTCGGTCGGAGTCGGCGTCGTTGCCGGTCGCGAGGTCGTACTTCCCGCGGGCACCGATGAGTGACGCCATGGCATTCGGCGAGGAACAGTCCATCCGGATCTTGCCGTCGGTGTCGAGCGTCATGAATCGCCAGGTGGCATCGACGAGTGGGTTGACGACGGTGAGGTCGAGGCGGTGCCGATCGGCGATCTCGCCCCAGTAGTCGACGGACGCGCCGCCGAGCGGATCAGCACCGATGCGCAGGCCGGCAGACCGGATCGCGTCGAAATCCACGATGTTCGGGAGGTCGTCGATGTAGATGCCGAGGAAGTCGTAGCGACCGGCCGCTGCCAGCGCGTCGACCGCCGATTCGCGCTTGACGCCCGCGAGACCCGCGGCGAGGAGTTCGTTGGCGCGGTCCGCGATGACAGAGGTCGCGGCGGTGTCGGCAGGTCCGCCGTGCGGTGGGTTGTATTTGAAACCCCCGTCGCGGGGCGGATTGTGGGACGGCGTCACGACGATGCCGTCTGCGGACGCGCCGCCGCCGGCATTGTGGCGCAGGATCGCATGGCTGATCGCGGGGGTCGGTGTGTACCGATCGCGCGAATCGATGACCACCGCGACATCGTTGGCGATCAGGACCTCGAGCGCTGTCGTCCACGCGGGCTCCGACAGGGCGTGTGTGTCGCGGCCGAGGAACAGCGGACCGATCGTGCCCTGTGCTGCGCGATATTCGACGATGGCCTGCGTGGTGGCGAGGATGTGCTGCTCGTTGAAGGCCGCGTCGAGACTGGATCCGCGGTGGCCGGAAGTCCCGAACGCGACCTGCTGAAGCGGGTTCGCAGGATCCGGCCGGACCGTGTAGTAGGAAGTCACCAGATGCGCAAGATCCACCAGGTCCTCGGGCGCCGCCAGCTGTCCCGCTCGTTCATGCGCCATGGGTCCTCCTCGTCGAACGCGTGTGGTGACCATCTTGCCCCGTGACGGGCCGCACCCGCGCGAGATAGTTGAACGCCCGAACCGGACACCATCCCGATGTGGTCGAACATTCAATGAAACCCGTTGAGTCGGTTGATGAAACCCATCGAATCGGTTGTCGGATCAATTCTGTACTGTCGACCGTCGATACGAATCAGAGCAGATGAGTCGGGGGGCTTATGCCGAGGTACGACACGCACAGAACCAAGGTGATGGCGACGCTGGCCGCCGGCCTCATCAGTCTCGCCATCGCAGTGTCACCAGCACATGCCCAGGAGAACATCGACTCGGGACCGCAATACACCCCGACGATGCTCATCCTCGACGCATCCGGATCCATGGACCGACCCGATCCCGCAGGGACCATGATGGACGCCGCCAAGAATGCCGTCCACACGTTCGTCGACACCGCACCGACCGAATCGAAAGTCGGGCTGACCGTCTACGGAACCGGCACAGGCAACGACGACGCGGAGAAAGAAGCGGGCTGCCGCGATGTGCAGGTGCTGCACAAACCCGGCACCCTCGACCGGAACGCACTCAACAGCGCCGTCGACGGCATCACAGCGAGCGGCTGGACACCGATGGGACCCGCCCTTCGTCAGGCTGCCGCCGAACTCCCCGACACCGGACCACGCTCGATCGTTCTCGTCTCCGACGGTGAAGACACCTGCGCACCTCCCGACGCCTGCGAGGTCGCCAGGGAACTCGAGACCCAAGGTATCGATCTCGTGCTGCACACGATCGGGTTCGCGGTCGACGATGCGGCCCGCACCCAATTGACCTGTATGGCAGAGGTAACCGGTGGCACATACACCGATGCCGCCGACGGCGCAGCACTCGAACGAACCCTGCCGCAGGTCACCTCCGCTGCACTGCGCAACTACGACTCCGCAGGCGCCCCGATCACCGGCACACCCGCCTACGACAACACCCCCGTCGCCGAGCCGGGTCAGTACCTGGACACGATCGGCCAGAAGGAAACTCGCTACTACGCCGTCGATGTCCCCGACGGGGCCACGGCTTACTTCAGCGGCACCATCTCGTTCCCTCGCCTGCCCGACATCGAAACCACCGAGGACACGAATGTCCTCAGTTCGAGGGTGTACGGCAGGGACGGTCGAGACTGCAACGAGTTCGTATTCGAGCAAGTGGTCAATTCGAGTGACGGTGCGGCACTGACAGTGGCCGAGGCGTTCACGGGCGCCACCGAGAAGCGCGCCGAGGACGGCAGCAGTGCCGACAAGTGTCGCGGTGGGGGGCGCTACTACTTCACCCTGGAATGGAGCACCGTTTCCGCCGGCGTGCCGGAGCGACTGCCGATCGAGGTGCTCGTCGGAATCGAACCTGCTGTCATCGATCCCGGGCCGAGTTCCTCCGCGTCGCCGATCGCCTTCGTCGAGCCGGACGACGCCGGCACCGCGGTCGTCGGTGGTGGCTCCTTCAACGCCGCCACCGAGTTGGGTGGCAGCGGCCGGTACACCGACACCGTCCGACCCGGCGAATTCGTGTTCTATCGAGTCCCATTGGACTGGGGTCAAGGACTTGCGTATCGCGTGCACTTCGATGCGAACGGCACGCGCGGAGTCGAGAACGTCTCGAATATCACGACCACCTTGTACGCACCGACCCGCGAGGAGATCGTCGGCGACTTCACCTCGTATACAGGTACCGACAACGTGCTGCCCTCGAACGAGCCTGCACTCGCGACAGCACCGATCCGCTACGACAACCGCAACTCCGACGAGCTCGATATTCGCAAGGAAGCGCTCACCGGCTGGTACTACATCGCGGTCAAGGTGGGATCGACCCGAGAAGGGGGCGAGAATCGTCCGGTGCCGATCCGACTCGACCTGACCGTCAGCGGGAACACCGAGCAGGTTCCCTCCTACTCGGCTCCGATGGCCGACGGCATCTTCGGCGAGAACTCGGTCGCGAACGCGTCCTCCGGTGATGGCCGGGCGAAGGTCGACGGTAACGACGGAGAAGCAACCGCATCCGACACCACTGCCGAAGATCCGGCAACGACCATCGGGGTCTCCCCTATCGGTATCGCTGTCGCAGCCGGTGTGGTCGTACTCGTCGCCGTCGCAAGTGGGTTCGCCGTCCGCGCGCGCCGCAAGTAACACCGACCTCGAACATGACGAAGGCCCCGGAGCGATCACCATCGGTGATTCGGTCCGGGGCCTTCGTCCGTGTTGGTGGAGCTGCCGGGAATCGAACCCGGGTCCTCCGCCGCCTCGCCAAGGCTTCTCCGTGTGCAGTCCGCTATGTCTCTGCTTGGATCTCCCGGTCTCGCGAACAAGCCGTGATGACGATCCCAGTCACTGTTTGATGTCCCATCCGACTCCGTGACCGAGCCGGTAGGTGAAGCCCTCTAGCTGATGCCAGTACCCGACCCGAGGGCGAGATCGGACTGACAGACACGCTTCGCTACTTAGGCAGCGAGAGCGTAGTCGCGCTGATTGGAATCGGCGCTTAATTGGTTGCAGCGACGCTTACGGTGGTCTCTTGCCTGCACCGACACGCTTCCCTTGACTCAACGTACGCAGTCGAAACCGTTCAGCCCCGTACGCGCCTGCGACGTTCGCAGGACTACCTACATTAACGCCACACGCACCCGATGTCATTCCCTTTTCCGGCAATGTCCGGATGACGCCGCTCACACCATCCGATGGTTCGTCCGGTCGCGCAGGTGGCGGCGGTGTTCATCACGACGGAGGCGAGCAGGACTGCGGTCAACGCATTCCCTTCACACGCCTTCCGAGCTCGCGGGTCACTTCACGTTCGGCGGTGCGGCGGGCGAGATCCTGCCGCTTGTCGTAGTCCTGCTTACCCCTCGCCAGCGCCAGTTCGACCTTGACCTTGCCGTCGGAGAAGTACATCGACAGCGGGACCAGCGTCTGGTTTCCCTCGCGGGTCTTGCCGACCAGCGAGTCGATTTCGCGCCGGTGCAGCAGCAACTTGCGGGTTCGACGCGGTGCATGGTTGGTCCAGGTACCGTGCCCGTACTCCGGGATGTGCAACCCGCGCAGCCACACCTCGCCGTCGTCGACCGTCGCAAAGGCGTCGACGAGCGACGCCTTCCCTTCCCGCAGGGCCTTCACCTCGGTACCGACAAGCGCGATACCCGCCTCGTACGTGTCGAGGATGGCGTAATTGTGTCGCGCCTTACGGTTCGTGGCGATGACCTTCCGGCCCTTTTCCTTCACGTGCAGGCCTTTCAGATCCACGATCGGTCGAACAGAACACACTCCAGCATAGGAACCCGCACAACTCGTTATTCACGCACGTACAGGCGCAGGGTCGCGTACGCGGTGAGCGCTGCCATGCCGACACCGACGATCACGAGGAACGGGGCGACGAGCAGGATGTCGCTGTCGGTGATTCTCGCGACGATGTTCGCGCCGTATACCTCGGAGAGCATGTCGTCGAGGAACAAGGATTTGGCTGCGAACAACCCGCCGATGGCGAGGGCCGCGCCGATGATCGCGGCAACGACGGCCTCGACGAGGAACGGAAGCTGGGTGTACCAGCGGGTCGCGCCGACCAGACGCATGATGCCGACCTCGGTGCGGCGGGTGAATGCCGCGATCTGCACGGTGTTGGCGATGAGCAGGATCGCCGCGATGGCCTGGATCGTCGCGATTGCGAATGCCGCGTTGCGGATGCCGCCGAGCACTCCGAACAGCCGCTCGACGAGGTCCTGCTGGTTCAGGACGCTGTCCACACCGGGGCGCTCCGCGAAATCGGACTGGATGATCTCGAAACTCGACGGATCCGACATCTTCACCTTGAACGACGCGGGGAAACTCTCGGGGCTGACCAGCGCAGCCAGCTCCGGCTGGTCGGCGAACACACGGTCGGTTGCATCTGCCACGGCATCGTCACGGCTGAGGTATTGCACCGACACCACGTCGTCCGTGTTCTCGAGGTCGGTGCGCAGGGTGCTGCAGAGATCTTGTTCGCATCCCGGGTCGAGCGACGAGATGTCCTCGGTCAGGAACACCTGGATTTCCACACGGTCGAGGAAGATCTGCTGTGTCTTTCCTGCCATCTGGACGACCAGCAGGCCCGCGCCGAACAGTGCGAGCGAGATCGCGGTGGTGAGGATCATCGCGACGGTCATGGTGAGGTTGCGGCGCAGGCCGGTGGTGACCTCGCTGAACAGGAAGCTGGCGCGCATGGGGTGTGAAGATCCTTCGGTTGCCGGATGGACTGGTCTCGGAACGGACTACTGGGTTACCGGCCCACGCCGTACACACCGCGGGCTTCGTCGCGGACCACCCGGCCGAGATCGAGTTCGACGACCCGGCGACGCATCGCGTCCACGATGTGGTGATCGTGAGTGGCCATCAGCACGGTGGTGCCGGTGCGGTTGATGCGTTCGAGAAGCAGCATGATGTCCTGGCTGGTCTCGGGGTCGAGATTGCCGGTGGGCTCGTCCGCCAGCAGCACCAGAGGCCGGTTCACGAACGCCCGCGCGATCGCGACACGCTGCTGCTCGCCACCCGACAGCTCGGTGGGCAGGCGCCCCGCCTTCCCGGACAATCCGACGAGTTCGAGTACCTCGGGCACGGTCCGTTCGATTACTGAACGGGGCTTACCGATGACCTCGAGCGCGAAGGAGATGTTCTCCGCCACCGTCTTGCGCTGCAGCAGGCGGAAGTCCTGGAACACGCACCCGAGGTTCTGGCGCAGTTTCGGTACGCGCCGCGCCGACAGCGTGTTGACATGGAAATCGGCGACGTGGATCTCACCGCTGGTGGGCGCCTCTTCCCGAAGCAGGAGTCGCATGAATGTCGACTTGCCGGAACCTGACGGCCCGATGAGGAAGACGAACTCGCCTTTGCCCACCTCGACGGACACACCGTCCAGCGCGGGCCGGGTCGACGTCTTGTAGGACTTGGACACATTTTCCAGGCGGATCACGACGCCATGCTAGCCGTTACCCGAAAGTGATCTACTGTCCCGGTTCGCCCGTCTGTTCCGTACTCGATTCTCCATCGAATCCCGGGAGTCCCGGGATCTGCGGCAATCGGAACGGATTCGCGTCGGTCGTCGTCGTGGGCAGCTGCGTACCGGTCGTCGGAGCGGGCGTGTCGCCCGATGTCGTCGGCGGGGTCGTGCTGGTCGGGGCGGTGGTCGAGGGCACGACCTCGGTCGTGGTCGTCGGATACGACTGTTCGGTGGTCTGCACGGGCGGAACATACGGGACGTAGGGCGTCTCGGAGATCAGAACGGCCTCGGCCGGCGCGGCGGCGGTCTCCTCGGGCTGGTTGAGGACCAGGTACGTCGCCCACAGGGCGAGCCAGAGCACACACAGTGCGAGCGTGCCGGTACGGACACGTCCGTGGAACAGGTGGGTCGGGATCCGCACAGGGCGGGAACCCTCGTCGTCGGTCACGGCTCCTCCGATCGTTCGACGACGCTCACGGTATCGAGTTGGGGGCTCACCGTGATCCCCTTGGCACGCAGGGCGCCGGCGATTCGGGCGCGAAGCAGTCGTCCGACCTGAAACTGTTTCCCCGGCAGGGTGCGGGCCACCATGCGCACACTGACCTGGTCGACTTCGAGGCTCTCGACACCCATGACGCTGGGCTGGTCCAGTAGGAGTTCACGCACCCGCGGTTCCTCGTAGGCGGCGATGCCGACATCGCGGAGAATGTCGTTGACCACACCGATGTCGGCACTGACCGGGATGGGCACGTCGACAACGGCGCGTGCCCAGTCCTTCGACAGGTTGATGGCCTTGTTGATCTGCCCGTTGGGCACGGTGATCACCTCACCTGCCGTGCTGCGGACCCGCGTCACCCGAAGTGTGACGTCCTCGACGGTTCCCACGGCGTCCTCGGACGATCCGGTCACCGAAATCTGCACCGTGTCGCCGAAACCGTATTGCCGTTCGGTGATGATGAAGAAGCCGGCGAGGATGTCCTGGACGATGCGCTGCGCACCGAAACCGAGTGCCGCACCCAACACGGTTGCAGGAGCCACGAGAGAGCCGATCGGCAGGCTGAGGTAATCGAAGATCTTGAGCGTCGCGACGATGTACACGAACGCGATGACGATCCAGGTGACGACCTGCGCCACCGAATGCCGATGTTTGGTCGCCTCCGATCGCACCAGGTCGTCGGACTGCCGGTAGCGATCATCGATCCGCCGAGTCACCCGGCCACCGATCCACGCGACGAACCGTGCGATGAGGACCGCACCGAGGATCGTCAGTGCGATCAGCAGGCCGCTGGAGGTGACCCAGTTCAGCAGGACGTCTGTGGGAAACAGCGCTCTTCCCCTTCCGAAGATGGACCCGAGCCGGGACCTACACGACCCCGGTTACCAGCTCAGGATTTCTGCTCTTCGCTCATCCGCCAGCGGATTCCGGCTTCGAGGAAGCCGTCGATGTCGCCGTCGAGCACCGAAGACGGGTTGTTGACCTCGTATTCGGTGCGCAGATCCTTGACCATCTGGTAGGGGTGCAGCACGTAGGAACGCATCTGATTGCCCCAGGAGCTGCCGCCGTCGCCCTTGAGCGCATCCATCTCGGCGCGTTCTTCCTGGCGCTTGCGCTCGAGGAGCTTCGCCTGCAGGACGCGCATCGCGGACACCTTGTTCTGCAGCTGCGACTTCTCGTTCTGGCAGGTGACGACGATGCCGGTGGGAACGTGCGTCAGGCGCACCGCGGAGTCGGTGGTGTTGACCGACTGTCCGCCCGGGCCGGACGACCGGTAGACATCCACACGGACGTCGTTCTCGTCGATATCGATGTGGTCGGTCGTCTCGACCACCGGCAGCACCTCGACCTCGGCGAAGGAGGTCTGACGTCGGCCCTGGTTGTCGAAGGGGCTGATGCGGACGAGCCGGTGGGTGCCCATCTCGACCGAGAGGGTGCCGTACGTGTACGGCGCCTTGATCGCGAAGGTCGCCGACTTGATACCGGCTTCTTCGGCGTAGGAGGTGTCGTAGACCTCGACGCCGTAGCCGTGCTTGTCGGCCCAGCGGATGTACATGCGCATGAGCATCTCGGCCCAGTCCGCGGCGTCGATGCCACCGGCGCCGGAGCGAATGTTGACGAGGGCGTCGCGCTGGTCGTACTCGCCCGACAGCAGCGTGCGCACCTCCATGGCCTCGATATCGGTGCGCAAGGTCTCGCGCTCGGAATCGGCGTCGGCCAGCGCGGAGGCCATGGCATCGCCCTCTTCGCCCTCGGCGAGCTCGTAGAGCACGGGCAGGTCTTCGAGACGCTGCCGCAGTTCCTCGACACGGCGCAGTTCACTCTGCGCATGGGAGAGCTGACTGGTGACCTGCTGGGCGTGTTCCTGGTCGTTCCACAGGTCGGGATCGGCCGCCTGATGTTCGAGCTCGTCGATGCGACGACGCAGCTCTTCCACATCGAGAACCGACTCCACCGTCCGGAGGGTCGTTGCGAGCTCGGCCAGGTCTGCGGAAACATCGGGATGCACGATTCTCTAGGCTACCGGCTAGGGGCTAGCGTCTGACGCATGGCCACCGACTACACCGCCGATCTCGATCTCGCGCTGCGTCTCGCCGACGCCGCCGATGCGCTCACCCGCGACCGTTTCGGCGCCCTGGATCTGAAAGTCGACGACAAACCCGACCTGACACCGGTGTCCGACGCCGATCTTGCGGTGGAACGTCTGATCCGAGGCACACTCGCTTCCGAGCGACCCGGCGATGCGATCCTGGGCGAGGAATTCGGGGGTGAGCCGGTCTTCGAGGGCCGACAGTGGGTGGTCGATCCGATCGACGGCACCAAGAACTTCGTGCGGGGTGTGCCCGTGTGGGCGAGCCTCATCTCGCTCCTCGTCGACGGGGTGCCGGTCGTGGGTGTGGTCAGCGCTCCGGCGCTGAACCGCAGGTGGTGGGCCTGCGCGGCCTTCGGCGCGTGGACGTCGCACGACGGCGGCGAGCCACGCCTCATCACGGTGTCCGACGTGCGTTCGCTGGGGTCGGCGTCACTGAGCTTCTCGAGCCTGTCGGGCTGGAACGACCGCAGCATCCGCGACCGGTTCGTCGAGCTGACGGACCAGGTGTGGCGTGTACGCGCGTACGGCGACTTCTTCTCCTACTGCCTCCTGGCGGAGGGCGCACTCGAGATCGCGCTCGAGCCCGAGGTCTCGCTGTGGGATCTGGCAGCACTCGACGTGCTCGTCCGTGAGGCAGGTGGCGTGTTCACGAGCCTCGACGGCGCTGCGGGACCGCATGGCGGGAGTGCGGTCGCGACGAACGGCGCAGTCCACGACGAGGTCCTCTCCCGACTGAAGCCCTGACGCTCAGTCCGTCACTGCCCGCGCCGCGCTTCACCTGCGGCGCGGGCAGTGTTGTCACACCCGCTCCACCCGAACCTTACTTGAAAGTAGACATCAATCTTACTCCGGAGTAAGATCGGTTCTCGTCCGCTCCGATACAAGAAACTTCTGGTGATCATGAGCAAGCAAGACAGTGTGGCCCGGAACAACCCCCGCGATACGTCCGCCGTCGGCCTCAACCCGATCAAGCGGGACGCCATGGGAGCAGCGATGCGCGTGCTCACGCGGATCACCGGCTCCGAACTCGCCGACCGCTACAACTTCCGCCAGGCGATAGACCGAGTGACGTACGAGTCCACCAAGACCGGCTTCAAGACCCTCGGCGCCGCAACTCGCACGTTCAAGAAGGTGTCCGGCGGTAATGGGCCCGAGCGTCTCGCCACCGCGAAGAACGCGGACTACTTCGACCTCACTCCCACCGACGATCAGCAGATGATCGCGGAGACGGTGCGCGACTTCGCCGCCGAGATCCTGCGTCCGGCCGCACACGACGCCGACGAGGCTGCAGCCGCACCCGCCGACCTGCTGGTACGCGCCGCCGAACTCGGCATCACGCTCGTCAACGTGCCCGAGGCATTCGACGGCGCTGCCGCCGAGCGCGGGGTCGTCACCAACAGCCTCGTCGCAGAGGCCCTCGCGCACGGCGACATGGGTCTGGCTCTTCCGATCCTCGCGCCGAGCGGCGTCGCGGTGGCTTTGACCGAGTGGGGCACCGAGGAGCAGCAGAAGACCTACCTGCCCGCGTTCGCCGGCGAGGATGTTCCGCAGGCATCCGTTGTCATCGCCGAACCCCGCGCACTGTTCGATCCGTTCGCGCTGCGCACGAAGGCCGTGCGGTCTCCGAGCGGATACCGACTCAACGGAGTCAAGGCGCTCGTCCCGGCAGCGGGTAGCGCCGAACTGTTCATCGTGGCAGCGGAACTCGACGGCAAGCCGTCCTTCTTCATCGTCGAGGCAACGAGCAAGGGCGTCGTCATCGAAGCCGATCCCAGCATGGGTCTGCGTGCCGCCGGACTCGGCCGCCTCCTGCTCGAGGATGTCGCAGTGCCGCAGTCGGCTCTGCTCGGCGACGAGAACCCGGACGTCCGCGCCGAGCAGTATGCCGACGCGGTGCGGTTGTCGCGCCTCGGCTGGGCGTCGCTCGCCATCGGCACCGGCCAGGCCGTCCTCGACTACGTCGTACCGTACGTGAACGAGCGGGAGGCATTCGGTGAGCCGATCAGCCACCGTCAGGCGGTCGCGTTCATGGTCGCAAACATCAAGATCGAACTCGACGGACTCCGCCTCGTCACTCTTCGCGGTGCAGCACGGGCCGAGCAGGGCCTTTCGTTCGCCCGCGAAGCCGCGCTCGCCCGCAAGCTTGCGACGGACAAGGGCATGCAGATCGGTCTCGACGGCGTCCAGCTGCTCGGTGGCCACGGCTTCACCAAGGAACATCCCGTCGAGCGGTGGTACCGCGACCTGCGCGCCATCGGCGTCGCCGAGGGCGTCGTCCTCGTCTGAGCGGCCCGGACACACACAAGGAACCTGTGATGATCAATCTCGAACTTCCCAAGAAACTCAAGGCTTCTGCGAATCAGGCCCACCAGGTCGCTGCCCAGATCTTCCGACCCGTCTCCCGCAAGTACGATCTCGCGGAACACGAGTACCCCGTCGAGCTCGACACGATGGCGGCAATGGTCGAGGCGCTCAACGATTCCGGTCAGGGCGCTGCCGGCGCGACACTCGGCCGCGAAGGTAAGGCCAAGGAGTCCGATGGCGAAAATGCCAACGGCGGAAACATGGCCGGACTCCTCAACGTCATCGAAACTTGCTGGGGTGACGTCGGATTGACGCTGTCCATCCCGTACCAGGGTCTCGGCAACTCCGCCATCGCTGCGGTCGCAACCGACGAGCAGCTCGAGCGATTCGGCAAGGTCTGGGCCTCGATGGCCATCACCGAACCCAGCTTCGGTTCGGATTCGGCCGCTGTCACCACAACCGCCGTTCTCGACGGCGACGAGTGGGTCCTCAACGGCGAGAAGATCTTCGTCACCTCCGGCGAGCGTTCGTCGCATGTCGTCGTCTGGGCATCCGTGGACAAGTCGAAGGGCCGCGCCGCGATCAAGTCGTTCGTCGTCCCGCGCGATGCTCCCGGACTGAGCGTCGCCCGGCTCGAGCACAAGCTCGGCATCAAGGCTTCCGACACCGCGGTTCTACTGCTGCAGGACTGCCGCATTCCCAAGGACAACATCCTCGGCTCACCCGAGGTCAACGTCGAGCAGGGATTCGCAGGGGTCATGCAGACCTTCGACAACACGCGTCCAATCGTCGCCGGCATGGCGATCGGTCTCGGTCGTGCCGCACTCGAAGAACTGCGCGGCATCCTGTCCGAGGCCGGCGTCGAGGTCGACTACGACACCCCTGCGAACAACCAGCATGCGGCCGCCGCCGAGTTCCTTGCTCTCGAGGCCGACTGGGAGGCCGCATACCTGCTCGCGCTGCGGGCGACGTGGATGGCCGACAACAAGAAACCCAATTCGCTCGAGGCGTCGATCTCCAAGGCGAAGGCCGGTCGTACCGGTACTGCCGTTTCGCTCAAGGCCGTCGAGCTCGCGGGCAGCTACGGCTACTCGGAGCGACCCCTGCTCGAGAAGTGGTCGCGCGATTCGAAGATCCTCGACATCTTCGAAGGCACGCAGCAGATCCAACAGCTGATCGTGGCCCGTCGAGTACTCGGCAAGTCGTCCTCCGAACTGAAATGACCGCAGAACTGAAATGACCGCATTGAAGTGACTGCACCGAAGCAACCCCCTTCAGCAGTCACTCGGGGATTCGACCCGGGGAGAAGAGATGCCCTCGCCACTCGTGTGTGGCGAGGGCATCTCGATACCGGTCCATCGGAACGAAGAAAAGCGAAGGCCGGTCTTCCGAATTCGGAAGACCGGCCTTCGCATTGGTAGCGGGGACAGGATTTGAACCTGCGACCTCTGGGTTATGAGCCCAGCGAGCTACCGAGCTGCTCCACCCCGCGTTGCAAGAACAAAGTTACACGAACGGGGAAACGAAAGGCAAATCGCCTGGGCTACCGCCACTTTGGCCCAGAAAGAGGTGACCTGGGCCACATTTCACCCATGATCCCCGACACATAACGAATGAATAACAAGTTCATCACGGATGCGAGTTTTTCCCCGATGACCTGCGGAAATTGCGCTCACAATCTCACATTTTGGACATCGATGGTTGAACTCGGCAGGATGACTCCTCCCCCGATCCCCTTGTACGGTCGGTCCCGGCTCGAATTCACCGAACCACCACCGGACCGCCGCCGCCGAGTCTGCCCCGCGGGAGCCGGTGCCTACGAAGACCTTCGGAGGGGCAGAGGCACGCACTATCCATCAGGACACGACATGTCTGTCGAGGGAGTGCCGTTGCTGCGAGCGCGAGAGGAATCATCCAGCATGATCACACTGTTCAAGAAGCACGCCCTTCGTACCGTCGTCGTCACCGGCGCACTGGCCGCAGTTCCCCTCGGCCTCGCCGCGGGCACCGCCTCCGCTGCTCCTCACAACTGGGACGGTGTTGCGCAGTGCGAAAGCGGCGGGAACTGGGCGATCAGCAGCGGCAACGGCTACTACGGCGGCCTGCAGTTCTCCCAGAGCACCTGGAACGCCAACGGCGGTACCGGAAGCCCCGCCGATGCTTCGAAGGAAGAGCAGATCCGGGTCGCCGAGAACACGCTGCAGACTCAGGGACCCGGCGCGTGGCCCGTGTGCGGCCAGTACCTGAGCACCGAGTCCGCACCTGCGGAACCCGCCCCCGCACCTGCACCGGAGGCACCTGCGGCTCCGGTCGTTCCCGATGCTCCGATCGTCGAGGTACCGGCCCTTCCTGCCGAAGCTCAGCAGCTCTTCGACGCCGCGTCCGACCTCGCCGCGCAGCACGGATTCGACGCTCAGTTCTCGCAGCTCGTCAGCGTCGCCGGACTCTGATCCAGCCCCGAACGACGACGAGGCCCCGCCATCGGCGGAGCCTCGTCGACTCGTCATGTGGCGTGGTGCCACCGACCGTCACAACAGATGATCAGCCTCCACTCGACTGGTAACTCTCGACCGCACGCTGCACACGCGCGAGCGCATTGCCGTACGCATCGAAGTCTCCACTGCGCTGCGCATTGGCGAGCTCGTCGAGTGCCGAATCGAGCTCGGTCACCGCGGCCTCACGACTCGCAGGTGGAACCGCCACCGGAGGAACTCCGGGCTCCGGCTGCTGACCTTCGTCAGGCACCGCACCTTCCACGCCTTCGGATCGGGTATCGTCCTCGACCTCCGCGCTCGACACCGCCGAACCGCCCGGAGCCGTCGCAGCATCGCCGACACCCTGACCGAACACCTGATCCAGGGCTGCCGCCAAGGTCGGTGCGTAACCGATCCGCACTCCACCGCCGGAGCCCGGCTCTCGGTAACTGACCAGCACACGCGAGAGCTGCGGGAAGGTGGAGGTACTGCCCGCCGTCGGGTTTCGCTCGGTGTACATCGGCTGGACGTAGAGAATTCCGCCCTCGGCGATAGGCAATGTCAACAGATTGCCGTACTGGATCCTGTTGGATCTCTCGAGCAGTGTCCGCTCGGATGCGACACGGGTGTCGGAGATCATCGCGTTCTGTGTCTGTTCCGGGCCGAAGGTCTGCGTATCGGTCGGCAACCGCAGAATCGTGAACTGCCCGTAGTTCTCCGGGTCTGCCTCCACCGAGATGTAGGCGGACAGGAACTGACGGTTGTAGCCCACCATCGCGGACGTCAAACGGAATCTGGCATCCGCGGTCTTCTCGTCGCCCATCAGCAGGTAATACGGCGGCTGATTGGCGGTGGTATCGACTGTCGGGTCCGCCGGAACCGACCAGAACGCGTTGTTCGTGAAGAACTCGAGCGGCTCGTCGACGTGGTATTTCGCGAGCATCTCCCGCTGAACCTTGAACAGGTCCTCGGGGTAGCGGAAGTGCGAGCGGAGCTCATCGGAGATCTGGTCCTCCGCCGTCACAGCGTCCGGGAAAACCCCCATCCACGCGTTGAGGACGGGATCCTGTTCGTCGACCTGGTAGAGCGTGACAGTGCCGTCGTATGCGTCGACGGTCGCTTTCACCGAGTTACGGATGTACGAGACCTCCTTGCGGGGCAGCAGGCGTCCGGTGTTCTGGTCGACGCTGTCCTCGAGGAGTCCTTCGAGGGAGCTGCGCTGCGCGTAGGGGTAGTTGTCGAGCGTGGTGTACGCATCGACGATCCACACGATCCGGCCGTCCACCGCTGCCGGGTAGGCATCGCCGTCGGCCGTGAGCCACGGTGCAACCTTGGTGACACGATCTCGCGGGTCGCGGTTGTACAGGATCTTCGAATCACTACCGATAGCGCTCGAGAAGAGAATGTTGCGCTCGGCGTACGACGCGGCGAAAGCGAAGCGGTTGATCCAGTTGCCGATGTCGACGCCACCCTCACCCGTATAGGTGTAGGTCTCTGTGTCGGTGTCGTACTCGCGGGGTGCTGCACCCTCACTGCCACCGACGATCGCGTAGTCGGGATCTGCCTCGGATATCACCTCGCCGAAGTAGATACGAGGCTGCTCGACAGGGATGACCTGGTTGCCGGCCGCTTGTGACGCGAGGTCGCTGATCATGTAGACCGGGTAGCCACTGTTGCTGTTCGCAGCCTCTTCCGCAGAAGTACTCGCGGCGGCATTCACCCGGTTTGCGGGAGCCGCAACGAGACCGTTGCCGTGTGTGTACACGGTGTGCCGGTTGATCCAGTCGGTCTGGTTGCCGGTCAGGCTCGTGGGCGACAACTCACGAGCGGCAACGACATAATCCTCGACACGACCGTCGACCGAGTAGCGGTCGATGTCCAGCGACTCGGGGTAGCCGTAGAAGTTCTTGAGCTGGGTCTGCTGCGTGAAGGTGCGGGGCAGCACGTTCGGATCGAGAAGACGGGTGTTCGCGATCGTCGTGAGATCGGCCGGAACCTCCTCGGGAGAGACGGTACCCACTCCGGGATAGTCCTGGTACGTGACATTGTCATCGGTGATTCCGTATGCCTCACGTGTGGCCTCGATGTTCCGTTCGATGTACTCACGTTCCTTGTCGGCGGCGTTCGGCCGGACCGAGAACTGCTCGACCATGAGCGGGTAGACCGCGCCGACCAGAATCGACGAGAGCACCAGCAGGGCCGTTGCGAGGGCGGGGATCCGCAGATCCCGGAACACGATCGCCGCAAAGAACGCGATCGCACAGATGATGGCGATCGCCATGAGGATCAACTTGCCGGGCAGAACCGCGTTGATGTCGGTGAAGCCCGCGCCGCTGAAAGTGGGTTCTTTCCGACCGCTCCACAACAATTCGTACCGGTCGAGCCAATAGGCCACCGCCTTGAACGCGACGAACAGACCCGCAAGGACGGCCAGCTGGATACGCGCCGCGTTGGAGATGTGGCCACCGCTACCGCCCCGGCCCGCGATGCGGATTCCGCCGAAGATGTAGTGCGTGACCAGACTCGCGAAGAACGCCAGGATGATCGCGACGAACAGCCAGTTGAGGACGAAACGGAAGAACGGCAGGTCGAATGCGTAGAACCCGACGTCCAACCCGAACTGCGGATCGGTGGTTCCGAACGACCCCCCGTTGAAGAACATCTGGACTGTCACCCAGCTCGACTGGGCAATCAGACCGGACAACACACCGACGCCGATCGGGATGCCGAGTCCGAAGGCGCGCATCCGGGTCATGACCGTCGTCCGATACCGCGCGATCGGGTCGCCGGGCCCGGCTGTGGGCACGAACACCGGACGCGATCGGTAGGCGAGGAACAGTGCAAGCCACAGCACCGCCGCCACGAAAACTCCGACGACGAGGAACAACGCCACTCGCGTCAGGAGGACCTTGACGTATACGCCGCGGAAATCGACGGAGCCGAACCACAGCCAGTTGGTATAGGTATCCAGGATTCTCGGGCCGAGAAGCAGCAACACGGCCACCACCAAGGCGAGAATCAACAGAGCCTTGCTCCGCTTCGACAGACTCGGTACTCCGGTCGGGGGCCTCATGCCCACGTGCCACGCTCCCAGCTAGTACGGCGACGCGGTTATCCGCGCCGTCTTTACCTCGTGTCACAACCCGGTGACCGTTTCGCCCTACTCTACGGAAAACGGCGGACGGTGGGGGCACCCCCCGCTCCGGTGAACACATCCCGATCTCTCGGATGTCAGGATAGGCATGTGAACGATCACCTTCCTGTTCCTTCCCCCGATGCGCTCTCGCATACCGTGCACGAGATCATCGATTTCGTCGATGCGGAGGGCTGGGACCGACCTCCGGTGATGTTCGCCCTGGTCCCCACCGCGCTGCTCGCAGCCGCGGAACCGACCCTCAGTGACCAACTCGACGACGGGCGCGAATACACGCCGATCGTCCAGGATGTGCTGCCCGACGACATCGAGGGCGGCAGCCCTGCACTGGACGAGTTCCTCGCGACCACCAGCTGGCCGGACTCGGTGTCCGGTTGTGCGCTCGTGCAGGAAATCGTCGTGCTCCCCCCTAGCGCGGAAACCGACCTGGACGAGGCGCTCGTCCCCCGGCTCGCCGACCGGCATGCGGCCGACGACGCGGCGCTCGGCACCGCGCGTGCGCATCCCGACCGTCGCGACGCGCGCCTGATCACTGCCGTGCTGCGCGACGGCCCGTCGATGAGCCTGCTCGAGCTTCGTCCCACCGACGATGATCCGTTCGCCGGCGCCGAGCTGCGCACGGCCGACGATCTCGCGCCGAACGTCGTCGCGGCACTGTATGCGACGCTCGAGGCCGGCGAGGACGACTGACCGGGGAATTACACCCGGCCGGTCCTCACCCGGTCACTCGCAGGTGGGCGCGTCGCCACCCGAAGTAACGGACGCGAGTGCGTCGATTGCGCCTTCGAGGGTCTCCACCTTGATCAGCCGGATACCGTCGGGCGTGTCGGACAACGCTTCGGCGCAGTTGTCGGCCGGCACCAGGAAGAGCTCGGCGCCGCCCTCCGCGGCCGCGGTCAACTTGTGGGTGATGCCGCCGATCGGTCCGACGACACCGTCGGAGTCGATAGTGCCGGTACCCGCCACGTGCATTCCACCGTTGAGTGCACCCGGGCTCAGCTTGTCGACGACGGCGAGGCTGAACATCAGACCCGCCGACGGCCCACCGACGTCGGCGAGGTTGAACGAGACGGTGAACGGCACGTCCGGAATCTCTTCGGTACCGATACCGAGGAAGCCCTTGTCCGGGTCGCTCGGGCGCCCCCCGACTGTGACGGGAACGACTTCCTCGACGCCGTCACGTTCGATCGTGACCTCCAGGTCGCTGCCCGGAGCGGTGTCGCCGACCGCGCGCTGGACCTGACCGGCGGTGCCGACGGTCTCACCGCCCACCGCGAGAATCCGGTCGCCTTCGTGGAGCACACCCGTAGCCGGTGCGTCGTCGGCCACCTGCGCGACCCGGAGGGTGACGGGCATGTCCAGGTAGTGGAGTGCCGCCAGTTCGGCGCTGAGTTCGGACTGCGTGAACTGTGCGTGGTCTGCCGCCTTGACGTCGTCCTTGCTGCGGGTCGGCGGGTACACCTGTTCACGCGGCGACAACCCGTAGCGTCCGCTGAACCAGGCCAGGACGGTCTGGGCCAGGGTCAGGTTGTCGGTGACACCGACCGTGGTCATCACCAGTTCGCCGGTAGTGGGGTCGGGTTCTACGCCCTCGATTTCGATGACCGGTGTCCCCTCGACGTCACCGAGGGTGTCGAAGGTCGGCCCCGGGCCGAGTGCAACATAGGGCACTCGCACATTGAATGCCAGCACCGCGAGGACCACTACCGGGAGCAGGACGGCAAGGGGCATCACGAGGCGTCGATTCACCCGGCCAGGGTAGCGGGCGCGCGATGTTCGCGTTCAGCGTGACCACACCGGCCGTTCCTTGCTCCGTCCCCTTGTACCGTTGACGGTATGAGCGATACGCCCTTCGGATTCTCGAATCCCGACGACGATCCCGACCGGAAGAAGGACGGGGGGTCCGACGGCGGTGCAAGCGGCTCCGAGGGTGGATTCCCCTTCGGATTCGGAGCCCCTGGCACCGGCGGTGACAACCCGTTCGGCGCGCAGGGCTTCGACCCCTCCCAACTCGGGCAGATGCTGAGCCAGTTCGGCCAGATGCTCAGTGGCATGGGCAGCGCGATGGGTACCGGCGAGTCCGGTCCGGTCAACTACGACGTCGCCACCAAGCTCGCCCGTCAGCAGATCGGGTCGGTCACCCCGGTGTCCGCCGGCACCGCCGATGCCGTGCGCGACGCCGCGCGCCTCGCGGAGTTGTGGCTCGACGCTGCGACGACATTGCCTGCCGGTGCGACCAAGGCCGTGGCCTGGACACCGGTCGACTGGCTCGACAACACGCTCGACACGTGGAAGCGTCTCGCCGACCCGATCGCCGAGCAGGTCAACGGCATGATGGTGCAAGGGCTTCCCGAGGAGGCCCGAACGATGGTGGGGCCGATGATGGGCATGTTCGCCCAGATGGGCGGCCTCGCGTTCGGTTCTCAGCTCGGTCAGGCACTCGGCCAACTCTCGAAGGAAGTACTCACCTCGACCGACATCGGGATTCCTCTCGGGCCCGAAGGGACAGTGGCGTTGATGCCCGCTGCGATCGAATCGTTCGGGGAGGGACTCGAGCAACCGGCGCAGGAGGTGCTGGTGTTCCTGGCAGCACGCGAATCCGCCCACCAGCGGCTCTACAGCCACGTGCCGTGGTTGCGTCAGCGGTTGCTGGGCGCAGTGGAGGAGTACGCCCGCGGAATCAAGATGGACTTCTCGGCCATCGAGGATCTTGCGCAAGGTATCGATCCGGCGTCGCTGACCGACCCGTCGAAGATCCAGGAACTCCTCGGTCAGGGCGCGTTCGAGCCTCAGACCACTCCGGAACAGAAGGCTGCGCTCGAGCGGCTCGAGACGATGCTTGCACTGGTCGAGGGCTGGGTCGAGATCGTGGTGTCGGATGCCCTCGGCGATCGCCTCCCCGGTGTGTCTGCGCTGAGCGAGACTCTCCGCCGTCGACGCGCCACGGGCGGTCCTGCGGAGCAGACCTTCGCGTCGCTCGTAGGCCTCGAACTCCGGCCACGGAAGCTGCGGGAGGCCGCGGCGCTGTGGCGACGCCTCACCACCGACGCCGGTGCGGACGCACGCGACAAGGTCTGGGCGCACCCCGACCTGCTCCCGGATTCCTCCGACCTCGACAATCCCGCTTCGTTCGTCGACCGGGTGATCGGTGGCGGCACCGATGCGTTCGACGACCCCATCGCGCAGCTGCAAGCGACGATGGAACGGGAGAAGGCCGAGCGTGAGAAGAACGCGGACGACGAGAATCCCGACGAATCGAACTGAGACCGCCTTTACGCTGGTCACAGGCGTTCAGACCTGTGGATAACCCGGTCTGAACGAACTCGGGCGGACCGACACGGCTGCGAAGCTTCCCGGTATGACCAGTTCCGTTCGTACCCAAGCCCCGGTCGAGACCGACCCACACGTCGGTCTCTCGTTCGATCCTGCACTGCTCGTGTTGAGACGTGCCGATGGTCGTGTCCAGTTGGGATGGGGGCCGGAGACCGGTCGCGTCATCGTGCCGCCCGAGGGTCTCGACGAATTCGATGTGCGCACCGTCCTGCAGTTGCTGGACGGCCGGCACACGGACGACGAACTCGTCGAGACCGCGGTCGAGCGAGGCGCGGACGCGGCCGGCGTTCGGTTGCTGCTCGACGACCTCGTGGCCACCGGGATCGTCCGGGGGCCGGCACCGTCCCGGAGCCGCGTCGCACCTGAGCCCGCGCATCGAATCCGGATCTACGGCGACGGTCCGCTTGCCGATGCACTGTGCACGCAGCTGGCGTTGCGGGACACGAAATGGATCCGGGCGGGTAGGTACACCGGCGACGAACGCCTCCAGGAGGACCTCGCGTGTGTGATCCTCGCCGACATCCAAGTGCCCGATCCGCTCGTGGTGCGCGACCTCATGCGGCACCGGGTCCCGCATCTGACGATCCGCACGAGGGACGGACGTGGGATCGTCGGTCCGTTCGTCGTCCCGGGCAACACGAGCTGCCTTCGATGCGCAGATCTGACCCGTACAGATCTCGATCCATCGTGGCCCATCCTCGCTGCCCAACTGTGGGATCGGCCCGGGCACGCCGAGCGCGCGGTGGTTCTCGCCACTGCCGCCGTCGCGTTGGGGGAACTCGATGCGATTCTTGCCGGGTCCAAGTCACCCGCTGTTGCCGATCACACCGTGGAAGTCGATCTGTCGTCATATCGGCTATCGAGGCGCCGCTGGTTCCGTCACCCGGACTGCGAGTGTGCCACGTGACCCGACCCCGGGGCGGAGATGATGCGAGCTCGGTCAGGCATGATGGTGTGCGTGGCAGACATCCCGCGCAGAAGCTCTTCCCGCACCGCCAAACTCGCGAGCATTCCATTGGGAATGGCGGGACGCGCCGCAGTGGGCTTCGGCAGGCGCCTGGCCGGGGGCGATCGCGACGAGATCGACGCCGAAATGGCCGCGAAGGCCGCGGAACAGTTGTTCACCGTGCTGGGCGAACTCAAGGGTGGCGCCATGAAGCTCGGGCAGGCGCTCAGCGTAATGGAGGCCGCGGTCCCCGAGGAGTTCGCCGAGCCGTATCGAGAGGCCCTGACGAAACTCCAGGCGGAGGCGCCGCCCCTGCCGGCCAAGGCTGTGCATCACGTGCTCGACCAGCAGCTCGGCACCAAGTGGCGCGAGCGGTTCGCGTCATTCGACGATGTGCCGACCGCGTCGGCCAGCATCGGTCAGGTGCATCGGGCAGTGTGGTCCGATGGCCGCGAGGTTGCGGTCAAGGTGCAGTACCCGGGCGCCGACGAGGCCCTGCGCGCAGACCTCAAGACGTTGTCGCGATTCGCGAGTCTGTTCTCGACCATGATGCCTGGCACCGATGTGCGGGCGATCCTCGACGAACTCTCGGCCCGCACCGAGGAAGAACTCGACTATCGCAGCGAGGCGGACAATCAGCGTGCGTTCTCGAAGGCCTTCGAGAACGACCCCCAGTTCATGGTTCCACGTGTTGTCGCAAGCGCGCCCAAAGTCACTGTGACCGAATGGCTTTCCGCCACACCATTGTCGTCGATCATCACGGGCGGATCACGGGAGCAACGGAACCGCGCAGGCGCCCTGCTCGCCGAGTTCCACTTCTCCTCACCGATGCGAGTGGGGATGCTGCACAGCGATCCGCACCCGGGCAATTTCATGCTGCTCGACGACGGACGTCTCGGCGTGATCGATTTCGGCGCTACCGCAGCGATGCCGGACGGTTTCCCACCGGTGCTGGGCAGGATGGTCCGGCTTGCGCTCGACGAGCGGTTCGACGAACTGACGGAACTGTTGTACGACAACAAGTTCGTGTTGCCCGGCCGGACCGTGACGGATCGGGAGATCGCCGGCTATCTCCGTCCGTTCACCGACCCGATACGGACCGAGTCGTTCCATTTCACCCGTTCCTGGCTGCAGCAGGTGGCGGGTGTTGCCACCGACTTCTCCAGTCCTCAGTTCCGAACTGCACGCACGTTGAATCTTCCGCCCGAGTACTTGAGCGTCTTCCGGGTCCTGTTGGGTTCGGTGGGGATCTGCGCTCAACTCGACGCGTACGCGCCCTACATGCGGATCCTCACCGAGTGGCTGCCGGGGTTCGTCGACGAGTGACCGCCCCGGGCGGCCGGGGGTCGGTCCCCGCGGCCGTCCGAGTGGATCATGCACACACCAATTCCTTCTCCTTGTCGGGATCGCCGACGACGGGATGCTTGCGCGGACGCCCACGTGGACGCTTACGGGCGACGACCGTTCCGCGGTCGAGGATTTCGCCGCCCCACACTCCCCAGGGCTCCTCACGGTCGAGGGCGGCAGCGAGACACCGCGAACGCACCGGGCATGCGGAACACAGTTCTTTGGCACGTTCGAGGTCGGCGGGCGTCTCCGCGAACCACAGGTCCGGGTCGTATTTGTGGCACGGCAGGATACCGGCACGCGCAGCGGTATCCTCCTCGGAATCGTGCGGGGCGGTCGACAGAATGTCGCTCGGCACGAGAGCTCCTTTTCGATGGTTCGGATGAAATGCGGTGCGAACCGGGCCGAAAAGCAAGAAGGCCACGGTCCGCTGGGCGGGGTCCGTGGCCTGGAATTCGTAATCGTCTACCGGAGGCAAACCTCGAGCAGATCCCTGGCCACGGACGAAACAGCTGCGGCACGCGCACGACGGGCGCGCGGAGCAGCCACGTCGGCTGCCCCGGCGACGGGGGCAGCGATGAGTGCGAGCGCTGTGAAGCCGAGCATCGGTGCTACCTCCTGCCGCGTGGTTCGTGCACGGGCTCTCCCGTGACATCGTCATCCAGAGTAGTGATGCCCACTCGGATGACACAAGTTATTTTCTACCTGCATTTTTGTTCGTCTCCGCCGAGAGTTACGGTGGATCCATGGCACTCGCGACGACGAGATTCATCCCAGTGCTCGACTGCCCCGACCCGCGTGCTCTCGCCGGTTTCTACCGCGACCTGCTCGGCTGGCGCATCTCGGATGACCGGGACGAGTGGGTGGAACTCGCCCGGGACGATGCCACTGCGCTCGCGTTCCAGCGTGCACCGGACTTCATTCCTCGCATGTGGCCGGGAGAGGGCGTCTTCGCCCACCTCGACTTCCACGTCCCTGACCTCGATGATGCCGAGCGAGTGGCACTCGACCTCGGCGCCACCCGCATCGACGGGCTCGAGCCGGCAACGACCTTCCGGGTGTTCCGCGATCCGGCAGGACACCACTTCTGCCTGTGCAACGGCTGACGTGCCCTACTATCCGGTCGCTTCACCTGCACGAACAGAGTCGACTCCGCCGCCCATGTCTATCTCGACATAACAAGTATCTCGATGTATCGAGCTATTTCGGGAGGTTCAGATGCCCGCTGTACCGATCACCGACTTCGCCGCCACAGCCGAGGGCGCCGCGTTCTACCGCGCCTACGATCGAGTGCTCGAGAAGTGGCCGGCCGACGTCACCAGCACGGATCTGGATTCGGAGTACGGGACGACCCGCGTGAACTCCTGCGGTCCTGACGGCGCGCCGCCCGTCGTGCTACTGCCTGGCGGCGGAGCGACGTCCACGGTGTGGTTCCGCAACGTCGCGGCTATCGCGGCGAGGCATCGGGTGCACGCGATCGACCTGATAGGAGACGCCGGCCGGAGCATCGCCGACGGCACACCGATCAAGTCCACGAGCACCTTGCTCTCGTGGCTCACCACCGTCGTCGACGGAGTGGGCGCCGAATCCTTCGGACTGATCGGCCATTCGTACGGGGCGATGATCGCCCTCGCCTATGCACTGCGCACACCCGATCGCGTCGAGAAGCTGATCCTGCTCGACCCCACTTCGTGCTTCGCCGGGATGCGCCCTCGGTATCTGGCCCGCGCGCTGCCCGTATTGCTCCGCCCGAGCGAGAAGCGTCAACGCAGCTTCATCGTGTGGGAGACGAACGGCCACGCGATCGACGAGCACTGGCTGGACTTGTCGGCGCAGGGCGCCGCATACTTCCCGGCGACGAAGACCGTCGTTCCACCTCGCCCTGAGCCGGCCCACCTTCGTTCCATGAAACCCGACACGACCATCATCCTCGCGGCAGACAGCAAGGCCCACGACAGTCGCCGCGTTGCCGCCGACATCGCGAAGACACACCGACGGATCCGGGTGGTGACCCTTGACGAAGCCACACATCACACGATGCCGATGACACCCGCGGCCGCACTCGACACGGAACTGATCGGCGCTCTCCACCCACAGAGGTGAGTGAGGATCTCCGGTCCGAGACCCGATCGCAACCGACCCAACATCGCCCCGCAACCTCTTGCGACTTGTGGCGTGCAACTATCTGGTGGTGCAGAAGTTGTGTGTGAGTTCAGTGTTGCGTGTGTTGTCGATTTCGGCTGCCGCCGTGGTGCTCGGGGTCGGAGCAAGCACGCCGGCCGCAGCGCAGCCCGCGGCAGAGCCGCAACCACCGGAGGCTACTGAGGTCTCGAACCGTGCACCGCATGTGGTGGAGACCCGGGCGGTCTCCCCCACCCATACCGTCGTCGACGTCTACTCTCCCGCAATGGATCGGGTGATCTCCAACGACGTTCTACGACCTGCACACGGCGGCTCGCTTCCCACGCTGTACCTCCTCAATGGCGCACTCGGCGGCGAGGACGGCGTCGGCTGGATGAACAATTCGCAGGCACCCGCATTCTTCGCCGACAAGGACGTGACGGTAGTGCTACCCATCGGCGGACGCTTCAGCTTCTACACCGACTGGGGTGCTCCCGATCCGATCCTGGGAATCAACATGTGGGAGACCTATCTGACCCGGGAACTGCCGGGCGTGATCGACCGCGAATTCGGCGGGACCGGACTCAACGCCGTCGCGGGGTTGTCGATGAGCGGCGGGCCTGCGCTGGACCTTGCGATCCAAGCGCCCGAGTTGTACCAGGCTGCCGCATCATTCAGCGGATGCCCGGCCCCGAGCAATCTCCTTGCCACCGTGGGTATCTCGACGATGATCGCGAGCGGGCTGAACAACCCGTTCAACATGTGGGGCCCGCCCGGCAGCCGGGGGTGGAAAGCACACGACCCTGCCGCCAACGCCGCGAAACTCGCCGGTACCGCCGTGTACGTCAGCGCGTCTCGCGGGGCTGTGGGCGCGGTGGACCAGATCCCGGAGGGTGCGGTCCCGCCGGTCGGCGGCATGGTCGTCGAAGGACTCGTCTACCGATGCACCGCAATGTTCGTCGATTCGCTCGAAGCAGCCGGTGTCCCGGCGACGGTGTCGATGCGCGAGACGGGCGCCCACACCTGGGCACTGTTCGAGGATCAGCTGCGGGAAGCGTGGAACACCACGATCGCCCCGGCACTGCAGACGCGCTGAGTCCTACAGATCGGTCGAGTCCTACAGATCCAGGGTGTCGGCGGTCCGCTCCCCGCGCACGAGCGCAAGGACATCCGCCCCGAACTGTTCGAGCTTCCTCGCCCCGATTCCCGGGATCGACACGAGCGCCCGATCGTCGGCGGGTTGCTGTTCGGCGATCGCGACCAGGGTGTTGTCGGTGAACACCACATAGGCAGGAACCTTGAGTTCCTTGGACCGGTCGCGTCGCCAGTCCTTCAACGCCACCAGCAGGTCTTCGTCGAGGTTCGACGGACATCCCTCGCACCGGCCGAGTTTCGTGGAGGTCGACGTCATCAACGGCTTCCCGCAGACTCGGCATTGCGGGCGCTTCTTCTTGGTCGACGCCGGTTCGATGATCTTCGACGCCGGCGAACTGTCGGGGATCAGACCCAGCAGGAAGCGTGACCGGCGACGGGTCTTCCGCCCACCATCGGTGCGTGACAATGCCCACGACAACTGCAGATGCACGCGCGCACGCGTCACCCCGACATACAGAAGCCGGCGTTCCTCTTCGATACCGGCTTCGTCTGGCGGGGTGTCCTTGTCGCCCGTGACGTGCGTGATCGGCAGCATGCCGTCGGTCAGCCCGACGAGGAACACGGCATCCCACTCGAGCCCCTTCGCCGCGTGCAGCGACGCGAGGGTGACGCCCTGCACGGTCGGTGGCTGCCGGGCTTCGGCGCGCGCCGCGAGATCGCGCAGCAGGCTCGCGAGAGTGAGGTCCGGTTCGTGTTCGAGGAGTTCCTCGGTCAGCTGCACGAGGGCGGTGAGCGACGCCCACCTCTCGCGCGCTTGGGTGCCTGCGGGTTCGGCGTCGGTCAGCCCGAGCGGGACGAGAGTTGCCCGGACCAAGCTGATCAGGTTGGTTCCGCGGTCCGCGTCCTCGGGCAGGTCGTCGCGCGAGCCGGTCTTACGCAGTTCGTTCACCGCCTGGCGCACCTCGGCGCGCTGGAAGAACCCTTCGCCCCCGCGTACCTGGTAGGGGATGCCGGTCTCGGTGAAGGCCTGTTCGTAGGCCTCGGACTGAGCGTTGATCCGATACAGCACAGCGATTTCGGACGCCGTCACACCATCGCGGAGCAGCGTGGCGATGGCCTTCGCGACAGCTTTCGCTTCGGCAGGTTCGTCGTCGTACTCGGCGAAGACCGGCTCGGGCCCGGGCGAGCGCTGTCCGATCAACTGGAGCCTGGTTCCGGCGATCCGGCCCCGAGCCTGACCGATCACCCGGTTCGCAAGGTCGACGACCTGCGGGGTCGATCTGTAGTCGCGTTCGAGCCGGACCATGGTGGCCTCGGGGAACCGACGTGAAAAGTCGAGCAGGTGCTTCGGTGAGGCTCCCGTGAACGAGTAGATCGTCTGGTTCGCGTCGCCGACCACCGTCAGATCATCTCGATCGCCCAGCCATGCGTCGAGCACGCGCTGCTGCAACGGAGTGACGTCCTGGTATTCGTCGACGACGAAACAGCGATATCGGTCGCGGAACTCCTCCGCCACCGTCTGATTGCTCTCGAGAGCGCCCGCCGTCTGCAACAACAGATCGTCGAAGTCGAGATAAATGCCGTCCTCGCCCCGGTTCTTGAGCGATTCGTACCCGGCGTAGACCTTCGCGACCCGCTCGGCGTCGGCAGGTGGCTCACGCCGTGCCCGAGCCGCGGCCGCTGGGTAGTCCTCGGGTGCGTGGAGCGACCCTTTCGCCCATTCGATCTCGGACAGGAGGTCGCGGACCGTGTCGGTGTCGGTCGGGAATCCGGCGCGATGCGCTGCCTGCGACACAACCGCGAATTTGCGGTCGAGCAGGTGCCACGGAATGTCTCCGACGACCTGCGGCCAGAAGTAGCGCAGCTGCCGCAGAGCGGCGGCGTGGAAGGTACGGGCCTGCACCTGCGGACCCGATCCGCCGACCCCGAGCTCCCGGAGCCGCGACCGCATTTCCCCTGCAGCGCGCGCCGTGAAGGTGACGGCGAGGACCTGCCCGGCCGAGACGTGGCCGTCGGAGACGAGGTGCGCGATCCGTCGTGTGATGGTGCGGGTCTTGCCGGTACCGGCGCCGGCGAGCACGCACACCGGCCCCCGCGGTGCGAGGACTGCTGCTGCTTGTTCCGGGTCGAGACCGTCCACCGCTGCTTCCACACGCATGGCCTCCATCATGGCAGTGCGGACCGACATCGCGGCCGACCGGCGTCACCATCCCGCGCGCCACCTGTGTCGGAGAACACATTTCAAGGGTCGGTGGAACAGATCAGCGCCCCTGCGACGTTGTCGCCGTCATGACGACCACCGATACGACGACCACCGACACACACGCCCTCACCATCTACTCGACCACGTGGTGCGGGTACTGCAAGCGGCTGAAGAAGCAGCTCGACGAGAACGGCATCGGCTACGCCGAGATCGACATCGAGGCCGATCCCGCAGCCGCAGAGTTCGTCGGCAGCGTCAACGGCGGCAACCACGTCGTTCCGACGGTCAAGTACGCGGATGGAACCACCGCGACCAATCCGCCGCTGTCGGCGGTCAAGCGCGCACTGGGCGTGTAGTCGGCCCTGAGCGGGCGGTGCCGGCCCGTTACCTGCACCGCCCGACCCGTCCGGTAATACTCATTCGCCGGGAGCCGGGACGGCAGACTCCGCGGCCCGGCTCACCTGCTCCCATTCCATCCAGGTGTCGACGCGCTGTTTCGCCGCGTCGACGGCGGCGTCGAGCACCGCACTGCCGAGGATGAGACGTAGTGGCGGCTCGTCACTGTCGACGAGTGCCCTGATCGCCGTCGCCGCGAGCGCCGGTTCGCTGTCGATGCTGGTGTCCGCGAACTGTTCGGCAATCTGCGCGCGGAGTTGCTCATAGTCGTCCGACGGTTCGGTGAATCCCATTCCCGTATAGAGGTCGGTCCAGTATCCGCCGGGTTCGACGATGGTGACGTCGACGCCGAAACCCGCGAGTTCCGCGGCGAGCGCCTCACTCGCTCCTTCGAGCGCGAACTTGCTGGCGCTGTAGATTCCCGAGGTCGGGCCGGTGACGACGCCGCCGATGCTCGAGATCTGCACGAGATGACCGTCTCGCTGCCGCCTCATCGCCCCCGCGACCGCCTGACTCACCCATAGTGCCCCGAAGAAGTTCGTCTCCATCTGCTCGCGTACCTGAGCTTCGTCGAATTCCTCGACGAATCCCGACCACATGGTGCCGGCGTTGTTGATCGCGATGTCGATGTGCCCGAAACGTTCGACTGCGGTGTCGACAGCTTCGAAGACAGAGGCGCGATCGGTGACGTCGACGGCGAGTCCGAGCACCCTGTCGTCGTCGAGATCGGTGACGGTATCGATCGTGCGAGCCACCGCGACGACACGATCGCCCGCTGCGAGCGCTTCGTCGACGAACGCCCTGCCCAGACCGCGGCTCGCTCCGGTGACGAACCACACGCGTTTTCCTGCGTCAGATCGCATCAACTGCGCCTCCTTCAGAATAAGACGAGACGATCCGTCTCGTTACGAACGAGACGGTAGTTCCATCTCTCGATTATGTCAATACGGTCCGTCTCGTCTCGTGTGGGCTATGATCACGCCATGCCCCCCTTCGAACCGAACCGTTCACGACGCAGCACCGCCTCGCACATCGCAATCCTCGATGCGGCTGTCGAACTCGTCGCCGATGTCGGCTACGGTCGCCTGTCGATCGAAGCAATCGCCACGCGCGCCGGCGTCGGGAAGCAGACGATCTACCGCTGGTGGCCGTCCAAGGGTGCGGTGCTCCTCGACGCGTTCCTGCGTAAGAACATGGGCGATGGGGGTGCTGCGAGCTCGCCGGGATTACCCGACACCGGCGACCTCGACGCGGATCTGAAGACGGTCCTGCGCGCGACGATCGAGGAACTGCACGATCCCACCTTCGAGAAGCCGCTCCGCGCGCTCACCGTCGCGGTCCTCACCGACGACGCACTCGCCGAGGAGTATCTGCAGCGGTTCGAGGCACCGACACGAGAACTGAAGAAGCAGCGGCTCCGCTCCGCGCAGGAATCGGGTGAACTCCCCGACGACCTGGACCTCGACGCTGCACTCGATGCGATCTTCTCGCCGCTCACCCAGCGATGGCTGTTCCGGACCGGACCGCTGACGGCCGACTACGCCGACCGTACGGTCGAGGTCGCGCTGGACGGAATACGAACGGGTGACTCGGCGATCAGCCGTTCACCCAGCCGATGATCAGGCCGCGCGCGATCGAGATCGAACCGGGCAGCAACAGCGGCGCCTCTTCCGAGGATGCCCAGTCGCCTACCTCGAGGGCCGCGCGCACCTCCTCGCGGGTGAACCACTGTGCCTCCGAAATCTCGCCGTCCAGAAACTCGACGTTCTGCTCCGGGTCTGCCACGGCGGAGAAGCCGAGCATCAGCGAGCGCGGGAACGGCCAGGGCTGACTCCCGAGGTACTGCACGTCATGGACATCGACGCCGACCTCTTCGCGGATCTCGCGAACCACGCACGCTTCGAGCGACTCCCCCGCCTCGACGAATCCCGCCAACACCGAAAAGCGACGCTCGGGCCACGTCGGCTGGCGAGCGAGCAGGACGCGGTCGCCGCCGTCGTGAACGAGGCAGATGATGGCCGGATCGGTTCGGGGGAATTCCTCGTGGCCGGTCACCGTGCTGATCCGCGACCAGCCCGCGACAGTGGGCTCGCTGGGAGAACCGTCGACGGCGCTGAACGCGGCCTGGTCATGCCAATTGAGCAGCGCCACAGCACTGACCATCAGATCGGCGTCGGCATCACCGAGATCTTCGCCCACGCGGCGGAGGTCGGCGACCGTTCCGGTCTGCGCGAGCACGCGCACCGCCCACACGTGCAGACCGTCGCGAATCCCGAGGAACACTGCGCCGGATACCGGCTCGGGGCCCAGTTCGGTGGCATCGGCCAGCACGAGCACCGACCCGTCGACAGGCGCCTGGCCTCGGCGATCGATCCGCAAGAGCTTCGCGGTAACCCAACCGACACGAAGCGCGTCGACGTCGGAGCGCAATTCCTCGGCACGCTCGACGACGGTGCGCGACAACAACGGCGTCTCACCCAATGCGAAGGTCGTCACACCGTGCACACTAACCGCGCATCGCTCCGGAAGCCGAACCGGACACCAGCCGGATGTACAGGAGCTTGTCACCGGGCTCGATCGCATCCACCTCCGGGGAACCGATCCTCCACATGCGGCCGTCGCGCACCACCGCGAGAACGATGTCCTTGAGGTGGCGGGGCGACCCACCCACCTCGCTCTCGTCCACGTCGCGCTCGGCGATCGCGAAACCCGCCTCGGGTGTCAGCAGATCCTCGATCATCTCCACGACGTTCGGGGTGGTGGTCGCGATGCCGAGGAGCCGGCCGGCGGTCTCGGACGAGATCACCACCGAATCCGCTCCCGACTGCCGCATCAGATGGGTGTTCTCCGATTCGCGGATCGCTGCAACGATCTTCGCCTTCGGCGCGATCTCGCGCGCGCTGAGAGTGACCAGAACCGCGGTGTCGTCCCGGTTCGCCGCCACGATCACCGCGGCGGCATGCTGGACGCCTGCGAGTCTCAGCACGTCCGATTTGGTGGCCGAGCCCTGCACAGTGACGAGTCCCTGCCGTTCCGCTGCGTCGAGCGCGTGAGGGTCGGTGTCCACGACCACGATCTCAGAGGGGGGAACCCCGTCGCCGAGCATCGCGTCGACGGCTGTGCGGCCCTTGGTGCCGTAGCCGATGACGACGGTGTGATTACGCACGCGGCGCCTCCATCGCTGAATCTCGAATGCATGTCGCGGGTTCTCGGCCGGCGCCGAGCGTGTCGCGCCGACCAGAACGGCAGCCTACGCGCAGAGCGCTAGTGTGACGTGCATGTCCCCGCAACGTTCCCGCGGCCCGGCGTTGCGCCTCGCCGCTCTCCTCGCTGGTGCCGGCGTCCTGCATTTCGTCCTGCCGGCGCCGTTCGACAGTATTGTGCCGAAACAGTTGCCGGGCGAGGCTCGTCACTACACCTACGCGTCGGGTGCTGCCGAGCTGGCCGTCGCCACGGCGCTGGCGGTTCCCCGTACCCGCAGGCTCGGTGGCACCCTGGCCGCGGCGTTGTTCGTCGCCGTGTTTCCCGCGAACGTGCAGATGGCGATGCACTGGCTCCGCAGCGACCGCGTCTCCCCCGCCGCGAAGGCCGTGGCCGTGGCCCGACTTCCCCTGCAGATTCCACTCGTCACCGAAGCGTTGAAGGTCCGGCGTATCGCCCGTTCGTGACGTCCTCCCACCGGCGCGCCGGGCAACGACACGAACGTCGACATCACACTCACCCGTTCTCGGCACCCGCCGACCTGACGAGCCGTTCGAGGGAGTCGGCGCCCGGCAGGTCGTCGGGCGCCACGGTCCGGCCCGTCCTCACGTAGTGGAAGGCCGCACGGACCTTGTCGAGCGGAAGTTCTGCGGGACGCCCGGTGATTCGCGCGGTACGCGCCGCCATCAACCTCGCCCACGCCAACCGGTACGCGGCGAGCTGCATCCCCACCGACGCGAGCTTGTCGGCGTCGGGTTCGGCGCCGGTCTTCCAGTCGATCACTGTCCAGCCGCCGTCCGGATCCTCGAAGATCGCATCGATGCGGCCGCGGATCACGGTGCCCGCCAAGGAGGTTTCGAAAGGCACCTCGACTTCGATCGGGTTCCGTGCGGCCCACGTCGACCGCAGGAACGCTTCCTGCAACCTGTCGAAGTCGGATTCGTCGCCGCCTTCGTCGTCGGCGCCGGGAAGTTCATCGAGATCGAGCAGCCGAGTCGCGCCGAAGCGGCGTTCGAGCCACGCATGAAACGCTGTACCGCGGCGCGCGAGCGGGTTGGGCTTGAACGGCAGGGGCCGGCGCAGACGCGCCGCGAGAGCGTCGGGATCCGCGGCAAGATCCACGAGTTGGCTGACCGACAGCTGCGCGGGCATCACCACTTCAGCGCCGAGTTCGGCACGCTGGTCGCGCTCCACGAGGAGCGCGTCGACGTCTGCTGCCCACTCGTCGGGATCGTCGTCGGGATCGTCGAGCGGCTCGGGTTCACCCGCGGACACCGCGTCGAGGACCAACGCGGCACCACGTTCGACCGCGCCGCGCCGCGTCCCGAGGGGGTCGCGCGGCCACACGGCGCTGCGCGGCGTCTCGGTCATCGGATTGGTAGTACCCGGCTCGGGTGCGGGTTCCCACTGCTCGATCGCTCCGAGTTCCGGGCGTGCGGTCAGCAGTGCATGTAATTCCGTGAGGAACTCCGACGGACCCTTGGGTTCCGACCCGGCATCGGCCCAGTGGTGTCCGGACGCGTACAGAGCCCGCTCGGTTCGGGTCAGCGCCACATAGAACAGTCTCCTGTCCTCGTCGTGCTTGCGCCGTTTGAGGGCATCCTTGTGGGCACCGATCGCGTTCTCGAGCATCTTGCGGTCGGACAGGTCGGCGAGGTCGAGCACGGGCACACCGTCGGTGCTCCCGCTCGGTTCGTCTCCCGGCTGAGCACGATCGCCGCGGAGCCCTGGCGGGAGTTCGGCGAGCGCACCGAGCCACGTCGATATCCCGGTGGTCGACGGAAAGATTCCGGTGCTCACGTGCGGGACGGCCACGACCTGCCATTCGAGGCCCTTGGCCGAGTGCACCGTCAGGATCTGGACCCGCTCCGGGTCGACCTCGACCTCTCCCGGTGTGAGTCCCTGTTCGATCTCCTCGGCTGCCGACAGGTAGGCGAGCAGACCGGGCAGTGTCGCGTGGCCGCGACCTGCAAAGGACGCAACGACGTCGGCGAACGCATCGAGGTGCTCGCGGCCGGCCACCCCGCTGCGGCTGCCGACCCGGGCCTGGGCTTCGATACCGATGCCGAGTACACGTTCGACCTCGGCCACAAGTTCGGTCAGTGGCTGCCCCAGCCTTTCACGCAACGACGCGAGTTCGCGGGCAAGGGCCGTGATCCGTGCGAATCCGAACTTCGAATACTGCTCCGGCCTACCGGGATCGGAGATCGCATCGGCAAGCCCGGCTTGGTCGGCGTACTCACCGGGCAAGGCCGAATCGAGGGCGTCGTCGAGTGCATCGGGATCCGTGACGGCGCCGGTGACCCCGTGCCTGCCGGTGATCGCCAGTTCCTGAGCTCTCCGCCACAGCGCACGCAGGTCGGCGGCGCCGAGCTGCCATCTGGCGCCGGTCAGGACCCGCACGGCAGCACTGCCTGCCATCGGGTCGGCGGCGAGACGCAGCATCGCGAGAACGTCGGCGACCTCGGGTGTGTGGAGGAGACCACCGAGGCCGACCACCTCTACCGGCAATCCTCGGGCACGTAGGGCCTCGGCGATCGGAGCTGCGTCGGCGTTGCGGCGCACCAGAACCGCAGCCGTGGGCGGCGGTACGCCTTCGGCGCGCGCGGCTGCGTATTCGGCGGCGATCCGGTCGGCCACCCAGTTGCGTTCGGCGTCGACATCGGTGTGCAGCGCGATCCGCACGTCGCCGGGGACAGCATCGGGCCGCGGCCTCAACCTGCTCACGGCGACACCGCGTTCACGCAGCGGCTCGGACGACACGTTGGCGAGTTCGAGTGCCTCCGGCGGATTACGCCAGCTGGTCAGGAGTTCCAGCTTCGGTGCGGGCTCGCCGTCGGGGAGCCCGAAATCGGTCGCGAAACGAGGAAGATTCGCAGCCGAGGCACCACGCCATCCGTAGATCGACTGCATCGGATCGCCCACGGCGGTGACGGCGAGTCCGCCGTCCTGACCGCCACCGAACAGTGCGGACAGCAGAATCCGCTGCGCGTGCCCGGTGTCCTGGTACTCGTCGAGCAGGACCACCCGGAACCGCTCGCGTTCACCTGCCCCGACCTCCGGATGATCTCGGGCGACACGCGCCGCGAGCGACATCTGACTACCGAAGTCGAGTGCGCCTTCACGGCGCAGAGTTTCGGCGAGTCGCTGCACCAGCGGGAGCAGCTGCACGCGAGCATCCTGGGTCTCGAGGTAACCGAGAAGCGTCTTCGACGGCCCACCGCGCTGTCCCGGCCCGCCCGGCAAGGTGTGGATCAGCGTGTCGAGTTCGGTGTGTGATTCGGCCAGCTGTTCGGGATCGACGAGATGCTCGGCGAGCTGACCGGACAGCGCGAGGACGGTCTCGGTGACCGACGCGGGGTTACGGTCGGTGTCGAGTTCGCCGTCCCACGCGCTGACCACGCGGTGCGCCAACTGCCACAGCTCGGTTTCCGAGAGCAACGACGCGGACGGTTCGATCGGCAGCAGCAGCCCGTGCTCGCCCAGCAAGCGCCCCGCGTACGCGTGGTACGTCCCGACCTCGGGTTCGCTGCCCAGGATCCGAGTACGGAGGCCACCGGTGGGGTCGAGGTCGCGGATCAGCGACGCCCCGGCGAGCTTCGCGAGCCGCCGACGGATCCTGGTGGTCAACTGCTGCGCGGCCTTGCGTGTGAAGGTCAGGCCGAGCACCTGCTCCGGCTCCACGTATCCGTTCGCGACGAGCCAGACCACTCGCGCCGCCATGGTCTCGGTCTTGCCCGCCCCTGCTCCGGCCACCACCAGTGCGGGACCCATCGGCGCCTCGATGACGGCGGTCTGTTCGGTGGTCGGGGACGGTTGGCCGAGTGCTTCGGCGAGTTGCTCCGCGCTCACCCGGGCCCGTCTCATCCGGTCACCTGCCTGCCTTCATCGTGCGCGGGGCAACTCGACTGGACCGGGCAGTGCCGGCATCCGTCGTTGACCTGAGCGAGGAACTGTGGCCCGCGGGTAGCGGCCGCCGCTTCGTGGATCACCTCGCGCCAGTGCTCGAGTCCCTCCTCGTCGAGGGGTGGCTGGATCCGCTGGGTGGCGCCTTCCTTGTTGTGTGGCTTCGCGACGAACACCAGGCGCGCACCCCCGGGTGCTGCGGCGGGTTCCCCTTCGACGGCGCCTTCGGCGACAGCTACCTGATAGGCCGCCAGCTGTGCGTGGTCGCGCGCGGCGTCCTTCGACACGGGATTCTTCGCGGTCTTGACATCGACCACCACGGGGCGCCCGTCGGGGTCGCGTTCGAGCCGGTCGATACGCCCGCGCAGTCGTATCCGGGGCGCACCCGGCTCACGGGGCTCGATCATGCCGTCGACGGTGACCTCGACGCCCACTTCTTCGAGTTCGCTGCGGGTGCCCTGCAACCATGTCGAGAAGGTGTCGAGCATTCTGCGTGTCCGTTCGAGTTCGCGTCGCGCGTACCAGTCGGAACCGAGGTCGACCGAACCCCACGCATTCTCGAGCGCCTGATCGATCCGCTCCGGGGGAATTCGCCCGGCGAGCGCCTGGACAAGGGTGTGCACGAGAGTTCCTGTCACCGCGTGCGAGTTCTCGCCGTCGGATCCGCCGTGTCGCTCGAACATCCAGCGCAGAGGGCAGGTGACGAGCTGTTCGACGGTGGACGGCGACAGGCGTACCGCGTCATCGTCCGGTTCCCACAGCGGCAGCGCGGTACTCGGATCTGCTGTGCCGTACCATCTGTCGGGGTGGGCGCCCTGCACTCCTGCGCGAGCGAGCCGCGCGAGTTGGACGGCGGCACGGTGCACCCGGTCGGGCTCGTGCTCCACGAGCACCGGATCGCATACGACGGAACGCAATTCCGCGACGAGCGCGGGCAGGGCGAGAACGCGGGTGCGCACCTCGTCGGGCACGACCGGTTGCTCGGAACCGTTCTCGTCGTCGTGGCCGAGGAGTTCGTCGACGAACCGCGACCTCACGAGTTCGGTGTCGCCGCCGACCGAATCGACCGCGGTGACGAGAAGGTGCATGCGGGCACGACTGCAGGCGACGAGGAACAGCCTCCGCTCGTCGGCGAGCAGTGGCGCCGTACGCGAGAGGCGCGTTGTGCTGTCGTCGCCTCCGTCGGCGCCGGACACCGCGTCGATGAGCGCTTCGATGCCGAGCAAGGTGCCACGCGCCCGTAGGCTCGGCCACAACCCTTCCTGCACGCCGGCGACCACCACGACATCCCACTCCCGGCCCGCCGCAGAGTGCGCGCTCAGGATGGTGACGGCCTCGGATTCGGCCGCGGCACGGCTGCGCACCATGCCCGGGATCTCCTGTTCGGTGAGGTAGTCGACGAATCCGGAGATCTGGGCACGTGGAAGCCGGTCGACGTAGTCGGCTGCCGCATCGAACAGCGCCACCACCGCGTCGAGATCGCGGTCGGCCTGTGCACCCACCGGGCCGCCGCGCGCGGAGGCCGCCACCCAGCGACGTTCGAGGCCGGTGGCCTGCCACGCCGCCCACAACACGTCTTCGAGACCGCCGCCCCGCAGCAACGCCGATCGCGCCTTGGCCACCACCGACAACACCCGTTTCAGCGGGGCCGCCTCCACGTCGGTCAGGCCTCGCATCATCCGGTCGGAATCGGCAGAGTCCTCGACGAGCAGTGTCCGAAGGAGATCGGCCGAGTCGCGATCGCCGTCGGATGCCAGTTCGACCCGGCGCAGTCCGCGCCGCAGGCGACGCAACGCGACCGGTTCGGCGCCTCCGACCGGGCCCGACACCAACGCGAGCGCTTCCTCGGGACCGAACCGGCGCTCGGACACCGCCCGCAGCACCAAAAGCATCCCGGCGACACTGTGCTGCCTGGCCAGGGGAAGCTCGGACGCGGCCGTGGTCATCGGCACACCGGCCGCGAGAAGTGCACGGCGAAGGGGCGCGAGCACACGCGGTACGGATCGGACGATCACAGCCATCTTCGACCACGGCACCTCGTCGACAAGATGGGCGCGGCGCAGGGTGTCGGCGACGACGGCAGCTTCCTTCGCCTGCGACGACATCACCGCCACGCGCACGTGCCCGATGTCGTCGGCCCCAGCGGGCCGCGCGGCGAGGTCACCGGGGGCGGGATCACCGGGCACCGCGGCACCTCGGTGCGGCGGAAGTCCGGGGAGACGTCCGGCGATCGCACCCGTGACGGAGGCGATCTCCGCCGCCGCACGGAAGTCGGTACCGAGAATGATGCGACGCCGTGGATCGTGCTCGCCGAGCCCGGTGAGGAACTCCGGGTCTGCTCCCCGGAAGGAGAACACGCTCTGGTCGGGGTCGCCCGCGATCGTGCTCGTGCGGGTACCCGTGCCGATAACGCGCACAAGGTGCGCGGCCTGCGGATCGAGATGCTGAGCGTCGTCGACGAGAAGGTGCCGGATGCGAGTGCGCTCACCCGCCAACAAGTCCGGATCGGTCGCGAACGCGGCGAGTGCCGCACCGACCAGTTCTGCAGCGTCGAGCGCCGGAGCGGTGGCTTCGGGAGCCTCGAGCCCCACCGCTCCGCGCAGGAGCATCACCTGCTCGTACCGCTGCGCGAACAACCCGGCCGCGACCCATTCTGCGCGCTCACGGCGCCCGCCGAGCTCGATGAGGTCTTCGGGACCCAGACCGCGTTCGTTGGCCCGCAACATCAGGTCCCGCAGTTCCACGGCGAAACCGGTCATGCCGAGCGCGGGCCGGAGACGCTCCGGCCACATCGTCGCGCCGTCGTCGATGTCGCCGCGCAACAGCTCACGCAGCACCGCATCCTGCTCGGCCCCCGTGATCAACCGCGGCGGAGGATTCCCGTGCGCGGACGCCTGCAGACGCAGCACTGCGAACGCGTACGAGTGGACCGTGCGGACGAGCGGCTCGCGGGTGGCGCGCGGGTCGGTCGCCGCCCCCGCGCTCAACAGACCCGCGGTGATCGCCTCGCGCACCGCGGTGGCCGCACGCCGGGAGTGGGTGAGCACGAGCACCGAGTCGGGTTGAGCCCCGGACGCGATGCGATGCACCGCGAGGTCCACGAGCAGGGAGGTCTTTCCGGTGCCGGGACCACCGAGGACCTGAAACGGTCGCCACTGCGGGGCCGGCGGGCCATCGGCGAAGACCTGCTGGACGTCCGGTGTCCACTCCCGGGGCACGGACCTGTCTTCCAGCCGCCGCACGAGCCGCGCGGCAGGGCGGCGTGGGCGCTCGGGAGCGCCCCGCAGTCCCGTACGGAGATCGACGTCGGTCATGTCGATATCCCAGCAGACAGGTCCGACAGGCAGACGCACCACCTCCGTCGACCGTGGTCTCCCCCGGGTGCCATAGTGAGCGAGGTGAGCGCCTCCGCATCGCCCCTCCACACCCACCTGTTCGGGCCAACCGACGGCCCACCGGTGCTGGCCCTGCACGGCCTGACCGGTCACGGCAGGCGCTGGCAGAACCTGGCAGAGGGGTATCTTCCGGACCTCCGCGTGATAGCTCCGGATCTGCGGGGCCACGGCCGGTCGCCGTGGGAGCCTCCGTGGAGTTTCGAATCCCACATCCACGATCTTCTGGGTGTCCTCGGCGCACACACCCGCGAGCCGGCCACGGTGGTGGGGCATTCGTTCGGTGGCGCACTGGCACTGCACCTGGCCGCCGCAGCACCCGACCGGGTCCGCGCGCTCGTCCTGCTCGATCCTGCGATCGCGCTGCCGCCCGACCGGCTGCTCGAAGTCGCCGAGCTCACCGTGCGCTTTCCCGACTACACCGATGAGGCCGAGGCCCGCTCGGAGAAGGTGCACGGCGACTGGGGTGAGGTTGCCCCGGAACTTCTCGAGGCGGAGATCGCAGAGCATCTGGTGGCGCTCGACTCCGGCCGGGTGAATTGGCGTTACTGCGTGCCGGCCCTGGTGGCGTCGTGGGGCGAACTCGCACGCGAGTTCGTGCTGCCGCCCGCCCACGTCCCCACAGTCCTCGCACGTGCCGGCAGGGTCCGGCCCCCGTATACATCGGACGACTTCCGCGCGGCACTGGCCGAGCGGCTCGGATCCCATTTGACGATGCACGAGCTCGACTGCGACCACATGATCGACCAGGCGATGCCCGCGAGTACGGCAGAGCTGGTCAGGAAGGTGTTGTAGGCATGGTCACGACGGACGCTCAGATCGAGCATGTACGCGCGCTGGTCGCGTCGATTCCGGCCGGATCCGTTGCGACCTACGGCGACCTCGCTGACGCGGCGGGTCTGTCCACCCCCCGCACCGTCGGGTGGATCATGCGGACCGACAGTTCCGATCTGCCCTGGCACCGGGTGGTCCCGGCGTCCGGCACACCGGCCGCACACCTCGCCCATCGTCAGTTGTCCAGACTCGCACTCGAGGGCACACCCATCACCGGGGGTCGGGTCGACATGCGCCGTGCCCGTCACACTTTCTGACGGCGTGCGCACATCGTCGGACGGTGTCGGGCAACATGAGTGCATGTCCACGCCGTCCGAATCTGCGTCCGGGTCCGAGGCCGTCATCGTCGCGGGAGGGCGAGCGACCCGGATGGGTGGCGTCGACAAGCCCACACTCGTGGTCGGGGGTCGATCGATGCTCGACACCGCTCTCGCCGCGGTGGAAGGATTTTCCCGCGTCACAGTGGTGGGACCGCACCGCGATGATCTCGCCCCTACCGTCGTCCAGACCCAGGAGTCGCCGACCGGTGGCGGGCCTGTCGCCGCCTTGGCCTCCGCCCGCCCCACCGCAGAGATCGTCGTGACCCTCGCGGCCGATCTCCCTTTCGTCACCGCCGGGTCGATCGCGGCTCTGGTCGGTGCGCTCGACGCCGCACCCGACGCGGACGCGGCCTTCGCAGTCGACAACGGCGGAAACCTGCAGTTTCTGCTCGCAGCGTGGCGTGGACGCGCACTTGCCGCACGTCTGTCTGCACTCGGACCCGACCCCTCCGGTCAGCCCATGAAGGCGCTGCTGCCGGAGCATTACGTCACCGCCTCAGTGCCCGGCACCGAGGACTGCGACACACCCCACGATCTGCATCGCGCCCGAGTAGCCACGGGCACCCCGGCGGACCCGAACGAAGCGCGAAAGCTTCTTCGGGATGCTCAGCGTCCGTTGCCGATTCGCACTGTTGCATACGACGAGTCCTTCGGATCCACACTCGCGTCCCCACTCGTCGCCGCGGCACCACTGCCTCCGGCCGCGACTTCCGCCATGGACGGGTACGCAGTCTCCGGGGACAGCCCGTGGACACTGCGGACGGAGGTCCGATACGCCGGGGCCGCGAGTGAATTCGGGCTGGATCCCGGGGAGGCCGCCCGTATCGCCACGGGCGCGCATCTACCGTCGGGCGCGATGTCGGTGGTGCGCGACGAGTACGTCGTCGTCGAGGACGGGATCGTCACACGAATCCCGGACGCTCCGGTGCGTGACGACTTCCGCGGCATCGGCGAGGAGTGGGAACCCGGATACGTCCTGGCGGACGCAGGGTCGGCCGTGACGCCCGCGGTCGTATCGACGGCAGCGAGCGGCGAGGTGTCACGAGTCGACGTGCGCGGCCCTGTGCGGGTCCACCTGGCGCTCACGGGCGACGAGATCCGTCGTAGCGGCCCGCTGAGCAAGGGCCAGACCCGAGATTCACTCGGGCCGGTTCTTCCGCAGTTCGTGTCGTGGTGCGGCGCGGAGGTTGTCGGCGACGGGCATCTCCGAGACACTGCCGACGCATTCGACGTCCTGCTCCGCAGGACCACTGACGCCGACGCGATCGTGATCGTCGGCGCAACCGGTCGCGGGGCGGCCGATCAGCTGCGCGGTGCACTCGACCGTGCCGGGGCCTCGGTGGTGGTCGAACGAGTTCGGTGCAAGCCGGGAGGCTCCCAGGTCGCGGCGGTACTTCCTGACGGTCGAGCAGTGCTCGGCCTTCCGGGCAATCCCGTTGCGGCACTGGCAACTCTGCTGGTGATGTTGCCCGCGATCGTCGACGGGCGCACGCTCCGCACGTCGGCGGCACCGCTGACGGCGCCACTGGCGAACGCAGCGGAGGTTGCCGGGGACATCACCCGCTTCCTCCCCGCGCGACAACTCGCCGACGGAAAATGGGTTTGCGACAACACGATTCGAACGTCGCATCTGGCCGGACTCATCGGCCGTTCCGCGATCGCCCTGGTGCCGCCGAATGCCGCCGACGGCGACATCGTCGAATTCATGCTCCTGCCCCGCTGACCGCCGCGGTCCTCCCGCGCGCAAGTGAATGTCACCTTCGGTCACTCGGAGTGCGTGAAGGTCACCTTCGGCCAATCAGCGGTGTCGACCGCGGTCCGGTAGCGCCGCACGACCAGCTCGACGATCGAGTCGGTCACCCCGAGCGGCGCAGCGACACCGTCGGCGCCGCACTCGAGCAGCCGGCTGTGGAACAGGCCCTCGGCCAGCAGATACGACGCGATGAACACTCGGCGAGCCCCCTGCGCCCGCAATTCGTCCACCACGTCGGATACCCGCGGAGCTCCGGTCGCGACATACCCGATGCGCACGGCACTGCGGGTCGACCCCGACAACATCCGCGCTGCCGACCTTACGTCGCACAGTGCACGCGGATCGGACGACCCCGCTGCCGCGAGCACCACCGCGTCGCCGGGTCGCCATCCCGCATCCCGCAAGCGCGACACCAGTACCCGCGCCAGCACCGGATCCGGCCCGAGAGCTTCTGTCACCACGACGTCGCGGTGACCGCTCTCGGCGACCTCGCGGGGAACGTCGGTGTGCACGTGATAGCCCGACGCGAGAAACGCAGGAACGAGCACGGTCGGGCGATCACTGTCACGCAGGACCTCCGCGGGCGAGGGTCCGAGTACATCGACGAACGCCACACGCGTCGTCCCCGCTGTCCGCGACACCTCGCTTGCGAGCTGCGCGATCATCTCGACTCCCCGGGGATTCCGGGTGCCGTGGGCGACGAGGAGCAGTGCCGGGTCGGTCGGGTTCATCGTTCCTCCAACTCCACTGCCAGGCGGTATCCCCGTTTGACGACGGTCTGGACGAGAGCCGGCACACCGAGCGCCGAGCGAAGCCGCGCCACCGCGGTCTCGACGGCGTGGGTGTCGCCACCACCACCGGGTAGGACGGCCAATAGTTCTTCACGGGAAACCACGTTTCCGGGCCTCGCCGCCAGTGCCCGGATCAGTGCCATGCCCGCGGGGGCAAGGCAGCGCACCTCGTCGTCGACGACGACACACCGACCCCGCAGCCCGAGGACGTGCGCGCCGATGGTGATCCGGACGGCCCGCCGGGGCAGATCCTCCGCGATGTGGCGTGCGAGCGATCCGAGCCTCGCCCGCGTCGGCATCGTCACGGGCACATCGAGTTCGAGGAACGGCGCGGCGGTCACCGGACCGACACACACAGCGGTCACTCCGGTACGCAACCCCTGCAGCATCGGTTCGAGCATTCCGGTTGCCTTGGCCCGCATCAACATCGACGCGACCGCCGGTGCACTGGTGTAGGTCACGGCGTCGAGTGCGCGATCGCTGATCTGCTCGATCATCCGGTCGAGCGACGTCGAATCCTCGGGCGGAGTCCAGCGGTACACGGGCACCGGTACGACATCGGCCCCGGCGGCGCGCAGCACATCGCACAGGTCTTCGCCGGGTTCCCACTCGGTCCGCTCCCCGTGGAGTTGCACGGCGATCCGCTTTCCCTCGACACCTTCCGCAAGAAGGTGCTCCAGGACCTCGCTCGAGGATTCGGACTCCGGCGACCATTCCTCTCGCAGTTCCGCGGCCCGAATCGCCCCCGTCACCTTCGGCCCCCTCGCGAGGATGCGGCTCGCGCTCAGTGCCCGCGACAGATCGTCCGCGAGCCCCCAGCCGTCCGCCGCACCGATCCATCCGCGGAAACCGATCGCGGTGGTCGCGATGGTCACGTCGGGCGGAGCGGCGACGATGGCACGCGTGGCGTGCTCGAGCTCGGCGTCGTCGGACAGCGGGATGATCCGGATCGCAGGAGCGCGGACGACGTCGGCGCCTCGCCGGGTGAGCAGCGTCGCGAACTCGTCCGCGCGCCGCGACGCTGTCACTCCGATGGTGAACCCGCGCAGTGGCGTGTTCTCGGAGCTCACGAAACGACGCCGGTGTCCACGGCCTCGATGCTCCGGCTGCCGCGGAGCGGGCTGTGAACCTGCACGACCCCTGCCCACACACGAACGTCGTACACCTGCAGGCTCACAGCGGGATCGTCGAGGCAGCGACCATCGTCGAGCGAGTAGACCTGCTTGAGCAGCGGCGACGCGACGGTCGGTTCGCCAGCACGGTCACCGACGATTCCCCTCGACATCACGGCGGCGCGACCGATCGGGTCGATGTTTCCGACCGCACGCAACGTGCTGTCGTCGAGCAGGAACAACGCGACCTGCTCGCCCCCTCGCAGCAACACGGCCACTCCCCGTCCGGGGATGAGGTGGCTCAGGGGGCAGGCCGATGTCCATTCCAGCCGGCCGTTCAACACACTGTCGCGTGACGTGGTCTCCGCGGTCGGCATCGCGATGACGGTCATGGGTCCTCCTCGAGACTTGTTACCCGAAATTCTGGTCCTGCGGTGTTTCGACTGCGTTACCCGGCGGTTCCCACCGGGTAATCACGTCTCACTCTGCCTCGCCGGTCCTGACTGCCGGCATACCCATCAGAACAGGAACCTTGCGTGCGCCGGAATCGTCGAACTGTACGGTGGGGTCTTCCTCGTCGGGAGCGTTGACGAACGAGACGAATCGGGCCAGTTTCTCGGGGTCTTCGAGTACGCCGGCCCACTCGTCCTTGTACCCGGCGACGTGCTTGGCCATCGACGCCTCGAGTTCTTCGCCGATGCCGAGGCTGTCCTCACAGATGACAGCCCGGAGGTGATCGAGCCCGCCGTCGAGCGCGTCGAGCCACGGCGCGGTGCGCTGGAGCCGATCTGCGGTCCGCACGTAGAACATGAGGAACCGGTCGATGTACTTGACCAGGGTTTCGTCGTCGAGACCGCCGGCGAGCAACTGTGCGTGCTTGGGCGACTGACCGCCGTTGCCGCACACGTAGAGGTTCCAGCCGCCCTCGGTTGCAATGATGCCGACGTCCTTGCCTCGGGCCTCGGCACATTCACGCGCGCACCCGGACACACCGAACTTGAGCTTGTGCGGAGACCGCAGCCCCCGATACCGGTTCTCGAGGTCGACCGCCATCCCCACCGAGTCCTGCACGCCGTAACGACACCAGGTGGAGCCGACACAGCTCTTGACGGTCCGCAGCGACTTTCCGTAGGCCTGACCGGACTCCATGCCTGCGTCGACGAGTCGCTTCCAGATCAGCGGCAGCTGCTCCACGCGGGCGCCGAACAGGTCGACGCGCTGGCCACCGGTCATCTTCACGTAGAGCCCGAAGTCGCGGGCCACCTCGCCGATGACGATGAGCTGCTCGGCAGTGCATTCACCGCCGGGCATCCGCGGCACCACGGAGTAGGTACCGTTCTTCTGGATGTTCGCGAGGAAATGATCGTTGGTGTCCTGCAGACCTGCCTGGCTGCGGTGCAGGATGTGATCGGAGTCGGTCGACGCCAGGATCGACGCGGCGACAGGCTTGCAGATGTCACAGCCGCGACCGGTGCCGTGACGCTCGATGAGTGCCGAGAAGGTACGGATCCCCGTGGCCTGCACGATCTGGAACAACTCGGCGCGGGACTGCTCGAAGTGCTCGCACAGTGCTTTCGACATCTCCACACCCGACGACGCGAGCAGCTGCTTGACGGTGGGGAGGCAACCACCACAGGTGGTACCGGCGTTGGTGCATCCCTTGATCTGCGCGATATCGCATGCGCCCTCCGCGATCGCCCCGCAGATCGCGCCCTTGGTGACGCCGTTGCACGAGCACACTTCGGCGTCGTCGGGCAATGATCCCGCTCCGGGCTTCTCCCCCGCCGGTGAGATCAGCGATGCCGGGTCGCCGGGCAGTTCACGTCCCACCAGGGGTCGCAACGAACCGTACGAGGAGGCATCACCGACCAGGATGCCGCCGAGAAGGACCTTGGCATCGTCGGAGACGACGAGCTTCGCATACGTGCCTTTGGCGGAGTCCGACAGCACCACCTCGAGCGCGCCGGGGGTCCGTGCGTGTGCGTCGCCGAAGCTCGCGACGTCGACACCGAGGAGCTTGAGTTTGGTCGACATGTCGGCGCCTGGGAACTCGGCGTCGCCGCCGAGCAGCCGATCGGCGACGACCTCGGCGGTGCTGTAGCCGGGCGCAACGAGGCCATAGCAGACTCCGTCGACCGCGGCGACCTCACCGATCGCGTAGACGGCCTCGTCGTTGGTGCTGCGGCACGAGAGATCGGTGAGCACACCGCCTCGGCCGGCGAGGTCGAGTCCGGCCTCCCGTGCCAGCTCGTCGCGGGGTCGCACACCGGCCGAGAACACGACCAGACCCGCGTCGATCGTGCTGCCGTCGGACAGCGACACCCGCAGACCCGCAGACCCCGGTTCGATCTTCTCGGTGGCGACCCCCGTGTGAGTGACGAGGCCGAGGCCCGTGACGAGCCGGTCCAGGACCTTGCCACCGCCTTCGTCGACCTGGGCGGGCATGAGGCGGTCGTTGTATTCGACGATGTGTGCCGTCAGGCCCATGCCACGCAGGGCGTTCGCGGCCTCGAGGCCGAGCAGGCCGCCTCCGACCACGATGCCGTCCGCTCTCGCGCCGGTCGCCTCCGCGGCGGCTACGGTCCGTGCCGCGGCGGCACGGATGCCGTCGAGGTCGTCGAGCGTGCGGTAGACGAAACACCCGGGCAGGTCGTGGCCGGGGACCGGCGGCACGAACGCGAAGGAGCCTGTCGCGAGGACGAGCGCGTCGTAGGAGAGGACCTCCCCGTCGCCGGTGGTGACCGTGCGCGCCGACCGGTCGATCGAGGCGGCACGGCTTCCGATCCGAAGATCGACGAGGTCGTCTCCACGGTAGTCGTTGCCGGCGAGGGCAAGTTCCTTGCGGTCCCACGAGCCGACGTACGACGACAGGCCGACACGGTCGTAGGCCGGTTCCGCTTCCTCGCACAGCACCGTGACCGACCAGGCATCCTGATCGTCGCGGGCGCGCAACGCCTCGACGAAACGGTGTCCGACCATGCCGTGACCGGCGACGAGTACGTTCTTGCGGCTCATGGTTCTTCGCTTTCTCTTCGTGCAGGTGGCGCTGTGCTGGTACTGGTGGTGCAGGTCAGGCGGTCGCGGCCGGCTCGATTACTTCGTCCTGCCGCGGCACCCGCAGGAAGACCGCCCAGGTCACGGCGATGCAGGCCAGGTAGAAGGCTCCGAAGACCCAGAAGGCCATGGTCGCGGACTGTGCTTCACCGGAATACGAGGCGCGGAGGACCAGGTTGATGCCGACTCCACCGAGACCGCCGATGGCACCGGCGAAACCGATGAGCGCACCCGACATGCTGCGCGACCACGCTGCTTTTTCGGCTCGGTCGAGATGCTCGAGGCCCTGTGCCTTCGCTTCGAAGATCGACGGGATCATCTTGTAGACCGAGCCGTTGCCGAGTCCGGACAGAAGGAACAGTGCGACGAAGCCGAGGACGAATGCGACCATGATCCCGCCGGATGCGGCGCCTTCGGTGGCGTCGTCGAGGGTTCCCGCGACGATGAGGACGCCGGCGGCGAGGGCCATGGCGACGAACGTCCAGACGGTGATGCGTCCCCCGCCGATCCGGTCGGCGAGTTTTCCGCCGAGCGGGCGGGCCACCGAGCCGAGCAGTGGGCCGATGAAGGCGATCTGCGCGGCGTGAAGGGCTGCCTGTGCAGGGGTGTCACCCCCGGCGAGGAAGTTGATCTGCAGCACCTGCCCGAACGCGAAGCTGAATCCGATGAACGAGCCGAAGGTGCCGATGTAGAGGAAGGAGATGACCCACGAGTCGCTGAACTTCAGGCACTTGCCCATCGCCCGGAGATCGGCGCGCTGGTCCCCGAGATTGTCCATGAACAGTGCTGCGCCGAGGGCTGCACCGGAGCAGAGAACGAGGTAGATCGCGCAGACGATCCACGGTGCCGTGTTGCCGACGGTCGCGATGACCAGCAGGCCGATCAGCTGGATCACAGGGACACCGATGTTGCCTCCACCGGCGTTCAGTCCCAGTGCCCACCCCTTGAGTCGCTGCGGATAGAACGCGTTGATGTTCGTCATCGACGACGCGAAGTTGCCGCCACCGACACCCGCGAGGGCCGCGACCAGTATGAATGTTGTGTAGGAGTGGCCGGGGTTCAGCATCAGATACAGCGTGGCCAGGGTCGGGACGAGCAGGATCAGCGCGCTGAAGATCGTCCAGTTGCGCCCGCCGAACTTCGCGGTCGCAACCGTGTAGGGGATGCGCAGGATCGAGCCCACGAGGGTGGGCACTGCGACGAGGAAGAATTTGCCTGCGGCGTCGATGCCGTAGATCTCGGTGGGCATGAACAGCACCATCACCGACCAGATCGACCACACCGAGAATCCGACGTGTTCGGCGATCACCGACCAGATCAGGTTGCGCTTGGCAATGTCCTTGCCGCCCGCCTCCCACGCGTCGACATCCTCGGCGTCCCATGTGTCGATGTAGTGCTTGCGCGCGAACTTGCTTCGCAGCGGCTCTTTTTCGAGTGCAACACTCACGCCGGCCACCTCTCTCAGGTTTCTGATGAACCCAAGGTATGGAGCGGGTGTTGCCGCGGTGCTGCCCGCGGTGACTGGAAAGTCAAGAGTTCCTCACCGGCCCCCGATGTCCGGTGTGAGGGCGTCGCAGCGTCAGAGGAGCAGGCGCACCAGGTCGGTGGTGTGCGCGAGGCCAGGGAATGCTTCCTCGGTGGACCGCGGGTGCAATGCGTGGACTGCCAGCCGGAACATCGCCGCGCGCAGGAGCATCTGCGGCCATTCCGGTAGGTCCTCCCACCTGCCGATCAATGCGTCGTCGGCGCCGCCCCACGACAGAGCGTCGACCACGGCCACGGCCGCAGCCCACGACGCCGGGCGCCAGTACGGAGTGATGTCGGTCAGCCCCGGAGCAGCTCGGCCCGCGAACAGCACCGTGCCGAACAGGTCGCCGTGAACGAGCTGGTCCGGAAGATGCACGGGCTTACGGAACGTGGCGAGCTGAGCGATCAGGTCGAGGCTCTTGCGTCCGTCGGGGGTGACCGTGTCGGGTGCACCGGCGGCGCGCGCCGAACGCAACGGCACGGTTTCCCACGCGGCACGGTCCGCGGCGACGAAGACGTCGACGTCCGCCCACGGCGCGACGGGAGGTTGCATGAGGAATCGGGGACGCTCGAGCTGCGAGGTGGCTGCGTGCAGCCGCAGCGACAGGGACACCACCTCGTCGTGTCGAGGTTCGGAAGTACCGACGATGTAGGTGTCGGCACGCCAGCCGGACACCACGTATCGTCCGTCGGTGGCCCGGACCGGCCGGGCCAGCCGGACGCCGTCCACAGTGAGGGTCTCCCGGACTTTCGCCGACCACGCTGCGCGCGCGTGATCGGCGACCCTGGACAGGACCACATCTCCACAGCGGTATCCACCGTCCCAGTCCGCCCCGAGTGGGATCGGCTGGACGTCGCGGAGACCGAACGTGGAGCACACGTGTTGCGGGGGTTCGAGCGAACTCACGCGGCCAACGCTACCGCTGGTATGCAGCACCGCAGGGAAGGCACCCCGGCACGCAGGTCACAAGTTGACACCGATCCGCCCTGAGATCTTGCGCCCACCTCACGACCGCCCGCGATCACTCCCCCGAGTCGGTGCCCCATCGCTGTCAGTACAGCGGCAACGATGTGTCGACCTGCTGTGCCCAAGCCACGACGCCGCCCTGGAGGTGGGTCGCGTCGGCGAACCCGGCCCGTTTGAGCACGGCAAGAGCCTCGGCCGACCGGATGCCCGTCTTGCAGTAGAGGACGATCGGTGTGTTCTGAGGCAGCTCGGCGAGTGCGTCGCCGGACAGGATCCGGTCCTTCGGAACGAGTCGCGCCCCGTCGATACGGACGATGTCCCATTCCACCGGTTCCCGGACGTCGATCAATGCGAGGTCTCGACCGGAGTCGATCATCGTCCGCAGCTCGGTCGCGGTGATCGTCGCATCTGCTCCCACGGCGGCCGCGTCCTCGGGCACGATTCCGCAGAATTCCTCGTAGTCGACGAGTTCCGTCACCGGTGAGCGCCCCGGATCACGTCGCAGCGTGACGGTGCGGAAAGTCATGGCGAGGGCGTCGTAGATCATCAGGCGGCCCAGCAACGGGTCGCCGATCCCGGTGATCAGTTTGAGTGCCTCGGTGGCCATGATCGTGCCGACCGTGCCCGGGAGGACACCGAGCACGCCACCCTCGGCACACGACGGCACCATGCCCGGCGGCGGAGCCTCGGGGTAGAGATCGCGATAGTTGAGCCCGCGTCCGCCCGGGGCATCCTCCCAGAACACCGAGATCTGGCCCTCGAAGCGGAATATCGATCCCCATACGTACGGCTTCCGGGCCAGGATCGCCGCGTCGTTGACGAGATAGCGGGTAGCGAAGTTGTCGGTGCCGTCGAGGATCAGGTCGTACTGCTCGAACAACGCCACGGCATTGCTCGAATCGAGCCTCTCCGGATGCAGACGAACCGTGACGTTCTCGTTGATGGCGCGGATGCTGTCGCGCGCGCTCTCCCCCTTGGAACGCGCGACGTCCGCCTGCCCGTGGATGATCTGCCGTTGCAGGTTCGAGGATTCGACGTGGTCGTCCTCGACGATGCCGATGGTGCCGATACCGGCAGCCGCGAGATACAGCAGCGCGGGCGATCCGAGACCGCCGGCGCCGATGAACAGCACCTCGGCGTTCTTCAGCCGCCTCTGACCCGTGACGCCGACATTCGGGATGATCAGGTGCCTGCTGTATCGCGCGATCTCCTCGCGGGTCAGCTCACCTGCGGGTTCCACCAGCGGCGGTAGGGCAAGAGTCGGTTCCACCGACGGCAGTACTGTCACGGTCTTCTCCTCTACGGGGACACCGCCGATTGTCCCACCGTCGACGACCGCCGTCCGATGCGGTCATGCTCCGCGGGGAAACGGCCACGGGTTGTAGCTGCAGACCTTTCCGTCGGCGGGAACGATCCCGTCGGGATCGAGGCGGGAGATATCGTCGTTCGCAGTGCCGTAGGTCTGCTGCATCATGATCGGCGCGAGTCCACCGTCGGTGGTGCACCCTTCGTGGGCGGCATAGCCCACCGCGTGCCCGACCTCGTGGTTGACCAGATATTGGCGGTACGAGCCGATGTCGCCGTTGAACGCGACCGCCCCCCTGACCCAGCGTGGCTCGTTCACGAAGACCCGTTCGACGCCTGGATTGAAGCACGAACCTTCGAGTTCGATGTCGAATCCGCAGAACTGCCGGATGGTCATCTGAGAGGTGAGCGAGACCCGGAAGTCGGGGGCTTCGCTGTCGACCCGCCGGAACGCGAATGCCCGATCGGCGGTCCAACTCCTGGGGTCGGCGAGAGTCTCGTCGACCATCGTCGCGAAAGCGGCATCGCCGCCGTACGCAGTGGTGTCGACACCGTCCTCGATCTCGACCGTGTAGGTGAACACCTGCCGCTCACCGAATCCGGTCTGCTCGGTATTTCCGGGAAGTACCCGCCAGGCACCGGCTCCGTCCTCGGTGAACGATCCCCCCTCCGGCAGCGCACCGGAGTCGAGGTCGGGCGGGAAGTGTCCGTCGGCGATGGGCGACTCCTCGACGTCGGCGTCGTCTACAGCACCTGTCGTGCCCTCACCGTCCGCGACTGCGCCCGTGGGGTCCCCCTGCACCGCGTCCCACACCACGAACACGGTGACTGCGGCGAGTACGGGCACTGCGTAGGCACGCCACCCGTACCGCGACACGAAGCGCCCGAGCCGGCTCTGTTTGCGCACGTCGCGCGCCGGTCGCGGCCGGCGCGGCGGACGAGGGTCGCCTTCGATCGGATCCCACTGCGCCCGGAGCGGTTGTCTGGATCCTGAATGCGGAATCGAGTCGTCGAGTGACCGGTGCGCGCGAAGGCGGGAGGCCTGTGACTGCTGCGAGTCCTGCGATTGCAGGGCCGAGCCGTGCGGTGTGCGGGTCGAACGTGCTCCTCCTCGGTCGATCACGGTTGCCAGAATGTCACACTGCGGTCGATCGGACGGGTAGTCCGTGATGGGTCCTCACTTCTCGTGCAAGGAGCTACCGCACCACCCGAAAAGGCGGATACTCGACGGTAGGGCCATCCGCCTGCATCGACACCGACCTGTAACCTGCAGAGATGATTCGCGTCGACGTGGCAATGCTCACGATCGTCGCTTGTGCAGATTGGGAGCAAGCATGACCGAAGTCGCCGCCCGAGCCTCGGGACGAGGCAAGACCAACGGCACGAAGCGGGGCTCTCGCATGCCGAGGGACGAGCGACGCGCTCAGCTGCTCGAGGCGGCCAGCGAAGTGTTCGTCACGCGGGGCTACCACGCCGCCGGTATGGACGAGATCGCAGACTGCGCCGGAGTCAGCAAACCGGTCCTCTACCAGCATTTCCCCGGCAAACTCGAGCTGTATTGTGCTGTTCTCCAGAATTACGTCGACATTCTGATCAACGGGGTACGGCAGGCCCTGCGTTCGACCACCGACAACAAGCAGCGTGTCCGCGCCGCAGTCCAGGCGTTCTTCGATTTCGTCGACAACGACAGCCAGGGCTTCCGGCTCGTGTTCGAGTCCGACCTCATGGGCGAGCCGCAGGTGGCGCACCGCGTCGAGCAGGCCACCGAGGCCTGCGTCGACGCCGTGTTCGATCTCGTAGCCCACGATTCCGGTCTCGATCCGTATCGCGCACGCATCCTCGCTGTCGGGCTCGTCGGTACCAGCCAGTTCACTGCACGCTACTGGCTCGACGCAGCACGGCCCATCTCGAAGGACGATGCGGTCGACACCACCGTCGCACTCGCCTGGGGCGGTCTCAAACACGTCCCGCTTCAACCCGAGTTGCAGAAGCGCTGACGCCCACACCTACAGGCGCCCAACAGTAACGACGAAGGGGCCGGGACGCACTCGAGTGCGTCACGGCCCCTTCGTCGTGTGCGACGTCAGTTCGCGGCGAAGCCCACCTTGCCGGCGGTGGCGGGGCCGATGTCGACGTACGTGATCTTGGTGGCCTGCACGAGGACCTTGCGACCCTTCTCGTCGACGAGCGCGAGCACGCCCTTGCTTCCGCCGTTCAGGGCGTCGGTCACGAGCGCTTCCACCTCGTCGGGTGTCTGTTCGCTGACGATGACGATTTCGCGCGGGCTGTCCGCGACACCGATCTTGACCTCCACGAAAGACCTCCGAGATTCTCAGGCTGAACTGCTTGTCCTCGCCAGGTTAGTGCAATCCCAGCACTGCCATCCGCTTGGCGTGCTCGACCTGCATACGATCGATGAGCGCAGCGATGTTCCTCAGGTCTCCCGATGCGAGAATGACGAGTTCGGCGAGATCTTCCCGTTGCGCGAGCACGTACTGCGCCTGCGTGATCGCTTCGCCGAGCAACCGTCGGCCCCACAACATGAGCCGGTCCTTCTGAGTGCTGCTGCGTTCGACGACCGACCTGACCTCCTGAACCACGAACTCCGAGTGCCCGGTCTCCGCGAGCACCCCGCGCACCACGGTGGCGACCTGCGGATCGAGCATGTCGGCGATCTCACAGTAGAAATCGGCCGCGATTCCGTCACCCACATACGCCTTGACCAACGACTCGAGCCAGGTCGACGGTGTCGTCGATTCGTGATAGGCGTCGAGCACCTGATGGTAGGGCTCCATGGCCGTGTAGATGTCTACGCCTCGCTCTTCGAGCGCTGTGCGCAAGATCTCGAAATGGCGCATCTCGGAGGCCGCCATCTGCGCGAACGCGACCTTCCCCTGCAGCGACGGTGAGAAAACGGCTTCATCCGCGAGACGGTAGAACGCGGCGATCTCGCCGGATGCGAGCACCGAGAACAGTTCCGAGACACCCGGATGATCGGCCGGGACGGGGGTCGCCGAGGGCGACAGGCGGGGTTCTGCAGCGGACGGCGATGTTTCGGCTCCCATGACGACAAAGCGTAGTACTACCTCGTCGAATGCGCCCCTCACGGTACAATGGGTTCAGAAGACCGCGCATCGAGCCGCTCACCGTGGCCCGCGGTCTTCGACGATAATGTGCGCGCACCCGTTTGAGGATCGCTGCCGCGCTCGCGGGCCCCATCTCCAGAGCTCGCGTGAAGACGCAGGCCGGTCGCCTTGTCCACCTCGTGCGTGCGTGCCGAGACCAGGAAGGCCAGACCCCTGAGCAAGATCACAATCGACCACGAAGACGACGCAAGCGAAAACACCGTCTCCGCACAACTCGACGACACTCACGTTGCCCCCACCTTCGCCGAACTCGGCGTCCGCGACGAAATCGTCCGCGCGCTGTCCGAGATGGGCATCGAACGCACCTTCGCCATCCAGGAACTGACGCTGCCGCTCGCACTCGCCGGCGACGACCTCATCGGCCAGGCCCGGACCGGAATGGGCAAGACCTTCGGTTTCGGCGTGCCACTGCTGCATCGCGTGACCACCGCCGCCTCCGGCACCGCTCCGCTCGACGGTACGCCGCGCGCGCTGGTGATCGTCCCGACCCGCGAATTGTGTGTCCAGGTCACGCACGACCTCGAGAACGCAGCGAAGTACCTCCCCGGCAGCGGCAAGAAGGGCCTCGAGGTCCTCGCCATCTACGGTGGCCGCCCCTACGAGCAGCAGATCGACCAGTTGAAGAAAGGTGTCGATGTCATCGTCGGCACACCGGGCCGCCTGCTCGACCTCGCCAACCAGTCGCACCTGATCCTCGGCAAGATCGGCGTGCTCGTGATGGACGAGGCCGACGAGATGCTCGACCTCGGGTTCCTTCCCGACATCGAGCGGATCCTCGGGATGGTCCCCGACAAGCGCCAGACGATGTTGTTCTCGGCCACGATGCCCGGCCCGATCATCACCCTTGCCCGGACCTTCCTCACCCAGCCGACCCACATCCGTGCCGAGGAGCCCCAGTCCTCCGCGGTCCACGAGCGCACCAATCAGCTCGTCTACCGGGCTCATGCGCTCGACAAGGCCGAACTGGTCGCTCGCATCCTGCAGGCCGACGGTCGCGGCGCGACGATGATCTTCACCCGCACGAAGCGCACCGCGCAGAAGGTCGCCGACGAACTCGCCGAACGCGGCTTCGCGGTGGGTGCCGTCCACGGCGATCTCGGGCAGATCGCCCGCGAGAAGTCGCTCGGACGTTTCCGCGACGGCAAGATCGACGTTCTCGTCGCCACCGATGTCGCCGCACGTGGCATCGACATCGACGACGTCACCCATGTCATCAACTACCAGTGCCCCGAAGACGAGAAGACGTACGTGCACCGGATCGGCCGCACGGGTCGTGCAGGTCGTACGGGCATCGCCGTCACGCTGGTCGACTGGGACGACATCCCGCGTTGGCAGCTCATCGACAAGGCTCTCGGCCTCGATATGCCGGACCCGGTCGAAACGTACTCGAGCTCGCCGCACCTGTTCGAGGAACTCAGCATCCCTGAGGGATCCACGGGCCTTGTTCGCAAGCCCGCGACCGCCCGCACCGAATCCGACGGCGGCTCGGGTGAGCGTCCGGCGCGGAGCGAAGGCTCGACGCGACCCAAGCGCACCCGGACCCGTCGTCGCACCGTGCGAGGCAAGGCCGCCGACGCCACCACCACGAGCACCGATCAGGCAGATGCTCCCGCAGTCGAGGCCTCGACAGAGACCGCCGAAGCCGACGGCACCGCGTCGAGCAACCGGAGGCGTCGCCGCCGTCGCCGCACGCCGGCCGAGGGCGATGCTGCAGCGACCACCACGGCGTCGGACGCTGCCGGCGTGAAGGACGCAGTGTCGAGCAACTCGGCCACCTAGCAGAGTGCTCGCGCCCGAACGTCGCTCGCGGGCCGACCTGATCACCGCAGCGGTACTCGTCGTCGCCGTCCTGGTGGCGGTGTGTGTCGTGTGGCTGCGATCAGATGCACGCGGCACCACATCGACCACCTGGGACGGGGTGGCCACCACCCCTCCTGTCGCGGAGTCCGTACCCGACACCCTCGCCGAGTCATGGCGCGCTCCGAGTTCGGCGACGACGCATGCCCTTGTGATCGGTGACACCGCTGCCACGGCCGACGGCGACACCGTCGTCGGCCGTGATCTGCGGACGGGTGCCGAGCGATGGAGCTACCGACGCGACCGGCCGCTGTGCGCGGCGGTCGGCGCGTGGGGCTCCGTCGTGTCGGTCTACAACGATCCACGCGGATGCGGTCAGGTGACAGCACTCGACGGGGACACCGGTGCGCGGGGCGCACAACGTTCGAGCGACACCGACAGCAAGGTACGCCTCGTCGACACCGGGACACACCTGATCGCGCTCGGCGACACCCGCCTGGAGATGTGGCGGTCGGATCTGGTGCGCACGGTCGAATACGGCCGGGTCGACGCGCCGGTCAACCCCAATGCCCAACCCCGCAGCGGCTGCGTGCTCCATTCCGCGGATGCCGACAACAGTCACCTCGCGGTGCTCGAACAGTGTTCCAAGGAACCGGCCGGGCGGCTGACTCTGCTCGATACCACTCCAGAGGACAGCCAGAAGCCCGAAGAGTTCTCATCCTCGATCCTGCCCGCCGCGGTACCGGACGGCGACGCACAGATCGTCGCGGTGGTCGACGATCACACCGCCGTCTACCTTCCGCCCGGCCCCGACGGCGGTGCTCGCCTCGAGGTGTTCGACGCTTCGGGCTCCGCAGTCGACCGACACGAGTTGTCGCAGGCAGCAGGCCCCGGTGTGGACACCGGCCCGGCGGAGAAACTCGACGATCTGATCCTGTGGTGGACGGGCACCGACACCGTCGCACTCGACACCGAGAATTTCACGCCGCTCTGGACCGTCGAGGGCACGCTCGGGCACGGCTCCGAGATGGCCGGATCGGTGCTGTTACCGGTCGACGACGCAATCGCCGTGGTCGATCCTCTGACGGGCGAGATCGCTCGGACGATCCACGTGGACCGCGACACGGACGCCGCGGTCTCGTTGTCCGTTGCGGGCTCTGCAGTCCTCGAACAACGGGGCGACGAGGTCGTCGCGCTGACGGACAGCGGTCGGCCTTGAACCGACCCGACAGAAGCCCGCCGCTACGCCTCGGCCTGAACCGCGAGCGTGACCGGCTCGGCGCCGTCCGTCCAGCACGCCAGCAGATTCTCCGCGAGTTCCCGATAAGCGTGCGCGCCCTTGTTCTTGCGTCCCGACAGGACGGTCGCGCCCGACGCCGATGCTTCGGCGAACCGCACGGTCCGCGGGATCGGTGGTGCGAGGACGGGCAGGCCGTACCGATCGGATACATCGGCGAGCACGTCGCGGCTGTGGGTGGTCCGCGCGTCGTACAGGGTGGGTAGCGCGCCGAGCATCTCCAGGTCCGGGTTGGTGATCTGCTTGACCTCGTCGACCGTGCGCAGCAATTGCCCGACGCCTCGGTGCGCGAGGGTCTCACACTGCAGCGGTACCAGGACCGCTCTCGCGGCGGTCAGACCGTTGAGGGTGAGCACACCGAGTGATGGCGGGCAATCCACGATGATGATGTCGTAATCGTCCTCGACGACTGCGAGAGCGCGTTTGAGTGCGTACTCGCGGCCGGGGCGCATCAGCAGCAGCGCCTCTGCCCCGGCGAGGTCGATCGTCGCAGGAAGCAGAGCCAGGTTCTCCCCGGTTTCGAGGAGTACGTCCGCGATCTCGGCGTCACCCAGGAGCACGTCGTGCACGGACCGCTCGAGCCGATCCGGGTTGTGTCCCAGAGAGAACGTCAGGCATCCTTGCGGGTCGAGATCGACCACGAGGACGCGTTGCCCGAGCCCCACCAAGGCAGCGCCCAACGACGCGACGGTGGTCGTCTTCGCGACGCCACCCTTCTGGTTTGCCACCGCAAGTACTGTTGCCACGCGTCGATCCTCGCTCATAGCGGCGCTGCGCGCGACACTTGACGCGGCATCACGCACGCTCGGAACCCGAGCCGCTGCTGTCCGTGCCCGTGTCCGTGTCTGCATCCGACGGCGAGTCGGGCGCATAGTCCTGCGCGAGCCAACCCGTCGTCGACGGTGCGAACAACAACACCAGGGTCGGAACCACGATCACGGCCATCAGTATCCCGAGCATGGGCTGGTGCGAGTCGGTGAGCAACGACCACACGACCGGCAGCAGCAGGATCTGCGCAACGACCGCCACCGACCTGCCCCAGCGCGCACCCCGCAGCAACGCAATGCCCGCGGCCAGGACCCCGCCGAACAACAGCGCCAGCCAGAGCGCGAAGCCGTATCCGTTGGTCACCGACTGGTCGTGTTCACCCGATGCGGCGCGGAAGATCGAGTACACCGCGAACCCCATTGCCACGGCACCTTCGAGGACGACGAGTATGCCGGCGATACGGACCGTCGACGGAATGGTGCTGCGCGAAGATTCGGTGGTCACCCGGCCAGCGTAGTGGACCCGGGAAAGACCACTTAGGCTGATGTTCCGTGCGTGCACTGCTGATCGTGAACCCCAACGCGACGACGACCACACCGGCCGGTCGCGACCGGCTCGCTCATGCTCTGGCCGGCCGGGTCGCGCTGACCGTGGCGCACACGACACACCGCGGGCACGCTGCGGAGCTGGCCCGATCGGCGCACGCCGACCGCATGGACGTCGTCATCGCGCACGGCGGCGACGGCACGGTCAACGAGATCGTCAACGGGATGCTCGGCGAACCGTCCCTGCGTTCCCCGGATCCGTCACTGCCGTTGCTCGCCGTGGTTCCGGGTGGTTCGGCGAATGTGTTCGCACGCTCGTTGGGAATCGCCGCCGATCCGATGGAGGCCACCGAGCAATTGCTGACACTGCTCTCCGAGCGGTCTCGACGTCGGATCGGACTCGGATTCTGCGATGGCCGCTGGTTCGTCTTCAACGCGGGCTTGGGACTCGACGCCCAAGTGTGTGAGGCCATCGACCTGTCCCGGGCGTCCGGAAAGAAGGTCACCACCGCGCGGTATGTACGACACTCCGTCAAACAGTTCTTCGAATCGAAGAGAGCGGAGCCCGCACTGACCCTCGAGATCCCCGGCCACGCACCCGTCGAGGGTGTCTACTACGCATTCGTGTCGAACTCGAGTCCGTGGACCTTCCTCGACGAGCGTCCGGTGCACACCAATCCAGGTACCTCCTTCGACACCGGGCTGGGGGTGTTCGCCATGACCACCACGCGGGTGGCCGCGAGCCTTCGAGTGGTGCGTCAATTGCTGGCACGTCACGGTGAACCCGAATCTCCACATCTGATTCGTATCGACGACACACCACGAGTACGGGCAGAATCGACGCGGCCGATCGGACTTCAGGCGGACGGTGATTACCTGGGAATGCGAACGGACGTCGAATTCGTATCCGTTCCGGACTTACTGGACGTAGTGGCTCCGGCGTCAGAATCCAAGCGGACAAATCTGTGATTCGTCTTACATCACCGCTGGCCAGGGTGTAAAAATGTACTTCGAGAACAACCTGACATCAATGTCGGCGTGAGCTTCCCCACGGTCGTGGTCGATTCTATTGACTTCACGCTCGTTCGTGAAAGCATTCACAAGTAACTCCGCGGAAATACTTCGCGACTCCAGCATGAACTCGACAAGACCATCATCCGGTGCGCGCAGCACCATCGAAGGAGAGTAGAAGCATGGACTGGCGCCACAAGGCCATCTGCCGCGACGAGGATCCGGAACTGTTCTTCCCTGTGGGAAACAGCGGCCCGGCGCTCGCGCAGATCGCTGATGCCAAGCTCGTGTGCAACCGCTGCCCGGTCACGACCGAATGCCTCTCGTGGGCGCTCGAGTCCGGCCAGGATGCAGGTGTGTGGGGCGGCATGAGCGAGGACGAGCGCCGCGCACTCAAGCGTCGCAACGCCCGGACCCGGGCACGCACTGCTGTTGTATGACCACGCACTGCTGTTGTAGGACGTAGCCCCTGTGTGAGGCATCGAAGTCCGACGCACGGCCCGGCACCACTTCGGGTGCCGGGCCCTTGTGTGTCCTGAGCCGTGCGTCCTGGGCCATGGGAGCTACTACAAAGTGCTCGTCAGGCCGGCCGCTTGCCCAGCGGCAGGCTGAGCCGGGCTTCCGTCCCGCCGGAGCTGCTCGTCTCGAGCTGGATGGAGCCCCCCAACTCTGCCGCGACGAGCGTCCGGACGATCTGCAGGCCGAGACGATCGGAATCTTCGAGACGGAAGCCCTCGGGCAGTCCCTTGCCCTCGTCGTGCACCACCACATCGAGGACACGCGCCGAACGGTGCGCCTTCACCGTCACCGTGCCGTGCGCACCTGGATCGAACGCATGTTCCACCGCGTTCTGCACGAGTTCGGTCAGCACCATCACGAGCGGGGTCGCCCGGTCTGCGGGAAACACCCCCAGATTGCCCTCGCGATGCACCCGCACTTGGCTACCGACTGCCGACACATCGACGACAATCGGGATCAACCGGTCGAAGACGTCGTCGAGGTCGACTTCCTCGTCGACCGACATCGACAGGGCTTCGTGCACCAGCGCAATCGACGTCACCCGTCGGACCGCTTCGCCGAGTGCCTGCTGTGCCTCGCCGTTGCCCGTGCGGCGCGCCTGCAGCCGAAGCAACGCCGCAACCGTCTGCAGGTTGTTCTTGACCCGGTGGTGGATCTCGCGGATCGTCGCGTCCTTGCTCATCAGCGCGCGGTCGCGCCGCTTGACCTCGGTGACGTCGCGGATGACGACCGCTGCACCATCGATCCGGCCCCCCGGTGTCAAAACGAGGGCACGGATCAGCACCGTCGCGCCGCGGGCCTCGACCTCCATCCGCTGCCCGTTGCGGCCCTCCACCGCGCCCCTCAGATAGTCGGAGACATCCCGGCTCTCGAAGGGGTCGCTGACGAGCGCTCGGGTCGTCTCGATCAGGTCCTGCCCACGCAGATCCGAGTTGAAGCCCATGCGGTGATAGGCCGACAGGGCGTTCGGACTCGCATAGACCACACGGCCTTCCCGGTCGAGCCGGATGAAACCGTCACCGGCGCGCGGGCTCGACTTGGTGTCGGAACGCGCCTCGGCGGTCGGAAAGCTCCCTTCGCTGATCATCCGGTAGAGCGCGTCGGCGCATTCCAGGTAGGCGGTCTCCAGTGCGCTCGCCGACCGCCTCGATACACGTGCGGCATCGCGGCTGAGGACCGCGACGACTTCGTCGCCCCACCGCACAGGCACCGCTTGCCGCATGTTGATCGCATCGCCGGAGCCGGGCTGTGCCGTGACGATCCGTCCGGTCTCGAACGCTCGACGCACATACGGGTGCTCCTCGTCCGAGACGACGGTGCCGACTGCATCCTCGGGCAACACCGTCGAGGTCGTGGTCGGGCGGCACTGGGCCACGCACACGATCCCTCCGGGATCTGCGCTCACCCACAGCAGCACATCTGCGAACGACAGGTCCGCGAGCAACTGCCATTCCCCCACCACTCTCTGGAGGTGGTCCACGGCGGCGCCGGGAAGATCGGTATAGGTTGCGAGCAGCGCGCTGAGCGTCGACACCGTCGGGGTTTCCGCGCTCAGGAGATGACCGCGATGAGGTCACCCTGTTGGATGACGTCCCCGACCGCGACGTCGACGGAGGTCACGGTGCCCGAGCCCTCCGCGATCACCGGAATCTCCATCTTCATCGATTCCAGGATGACCAGGGTGTCTCCCTCCGCCACCACATCGCCTTCACTGACAACCACCTCGAAGACGGTGGAGACCATTTCGGCACGCACGTCCTCTGCCATAGAACACCTCGATTCGCTGCTCCGGAGCCCGGACGGTGGACCTGCTGACAAGGCCACTCGACCGCACGTGGAACACTGTAATCAACAAGAAAGGAGATCCCACCATGGGTAAGCGAGGTCGCAAGAAGCGCAGCCGCAAGGGTAACGCCGCAAACCACGGCAAGCGTCCCAACGCCTGACGCGTAGACACAACGTCGCGGGGGCCGGAAAGCAGTGCTTTCCGGCCCCCGCGACGTTGTACACACGAACTACTTCACGCGCCCGCGGACAGTTTCGCTCGTCCTGTCTCGTCCTATTCGGACTTCCTGACGTTCACCACGACGGTCCTGCGAATTTCGACCATCAAGCGTTCCCTCAGACCCTCCGGCGCGTGTTCCCCTCCGCACTTGCGGCTGAGCAGCGCCTTGACCTTCTCCTCGATTCCGTACGTCTCGAGGCATGAACCACAGTCGTCGAGGTGCCGTTGCAGTCGTGTCCTCGACGCCTCGTCGCACTCCGAATCGAGGAGCAGGTACACGTCCGCGATGACAGCGGAGCAGTCGAGTCGCTCGAAATCTGCCTGCTCGCTCACTGCGAGACTCCCTTCTGGCCCTCGGTGCCGATAGTCCTGTCGGTGCTGACGGTCGCCGCCTCGTCCTTCGCGCGGCCGCGGTGGAATCCACGTTCGTGCGCGACGTCGGCGAGGAGCCCCCGCAGTTGCTTGCGCCCCCGGTGAAGCCTGGACATCACGGTGCCGATCGGCGTGCCCATGATCTCGGCGATCTCCTTGTAGGGGAAGCCTTCGACATCCGCGTAGTACACGGCCATCCGGAAGTCCTCGGGGAGCTCCTGCAATGCCGCCTTGATGTCGTCGTCGGGCAACGCGTCGAGCGCTTCCACCTCGGCGGACCGCAGACCGGTCGAAGAGTGCTCGGCGGTGGCCGCGAGCTGCCAGTCGGTGATCTCGTCCGTCGGGTACTGGGCGGGTTGGCGCTGCCGCTTCCGGTACGTGTTGATGTACGTGTTCGTCAGGATCCGGTACATCCAGGCCTTGAGGTTGGTGCCCTCCCTGAACGATCGGAACGCCGAGAACGCCTTGATGTAGGTCTCCTGAACCAGGTCTTCGGCATCGGCAGGATTGCGGGTCATCCGCAACGCGGCGCCGTAGAGCTGGTCGAGCAAGGGCATCGCATCCCGCTCGAACCGCTCGGCCAGTTGTTCTGCAGACTCCTCGACCACACCGATCCCTTCACTCGTCCCCTCGGTGAAGGCTACCGGGCAGCCGGGATCCGGACGGGGAGGGCTCAGTACCGGCACCGGTGCTCCGATCTTCTCGCTTCGACATCCTTGCTCGACGGGCCGAAGTTCTCGACGTACGACCCACGGGGATCAACAACGTCTCTGTGCGAGTTGTTCCCGAATCGCCACATTTCCGGGCCTCCCAGCATCCGCCCCGCGAGTATTCCTAGTCTGATGTTCATGGCCTCCACCTCCACACCTGCGACCACCCTGCTGAAGCGTGAGAAGGTCGACCACCGGGTTCACGAGTACTCGCATGACCCGAAATCGGGTTCGTACGGTTCGGAGGCGGTGGAAGCCCTCGGTGAGCGACTCGGCGTGGCCGCCGCGCAGATCTTCAAGACACTGGTGATCTCACTGTCGGACGGTTCGCTCGCCGTCGCGGTGATACCCGTACCGGACACGCTGTCGCTCAAGGCGGCAGCGGGAGCGCTGGGTGGCGGCAAGGCGGCGATGGCGGAACGTACGCTCGCCGAACGCGCCACCGGGTATGTGCTGGGGGGAATCTCCCCGCTCGGTCAGCGCAAGCGCTTACGCACCGTCGTCGACGCCTCCGCGCAGCATTGGGATCGAGTGCTGTGCAGCGCCGGCCGGCGAGGCCTCGAGATAGAACTGGCGCCCGCCGATCTGATCCGTCTCACGGACGCCGTGGTCGCGCCCGTCGCCTCCGGCCGCTGACGGCTGCCCTCCCCGGTGGCTAGAGGAAAGCCAGTTGGTCGCCGGCGCCGTCATCGGGTGCCACCAGTTCCGGGCCCTTGTTCCGGACACTGTTGACCTTGTCGGACACACGCCGGATCTCGATCGCGGCGACCGCCTCCGTACTGGGCACGATCAGATCCGGATGCCCGAGGCTGTCGGGATCGAGCCAGGCGTCCCATCGTTCGGACGGCATGATCAGGGGCATCCGTTGATGCACATTGCTCAGCTGCTCGATCGAATCCGCGGTGAGGATCGTGGTGCTGAGCAGTGGTGGTGCGTCGGGGGTGCGCGGGTCGTGCCATACCGCCCACAGACCCGCCATGTAGATGCGTGAACCGTCACCCGGCGACATGTAGTACGGAACCTTGCGGGCCTTGCCGCCCGAAGCCGGTTCGACCTGCCACTCGTACCAACCGTCCATCGGGACGAGGCAACGTTTGTAGCGGAGCGACTGCGCGAACGACGGCTTGGTCGCGACAGACTCGGATCGGGCATTGAACAGCGGTGCGCTCTTGCCGACCTCCTTCGCGAATGGCGGCACCAGACCCCAGCGCATGCGTCGTATCCGACGTCGTGCCGCACTCTCCGGATCTTCACGATCGTGTCGTGCCACCACGGTGAGCACACCGGTCGTGGGCGCCACGTTGTACTCGGGCACGATCTCGGCGTCGCCTGTCTCGTCGATCCCATCGAGCTCGGCTGCCAACGTCGCCGGATCCGCCGTGGTCGCATACCTACCGCACATGCCACGAGTGTGTCAGCCGTGCCCGACACCTCGCCATTTCACCGCGCGGGGCCATCCACAGTCGAGGTTCGACCGCCCGATGGGCGAAGATGGTCGGGTGAGCCTGTGGAGAGCACCCCGAGCCGTGAACGCCGTCGACGCGTCCGTTGCCCTGCCCGGATCGAAGTCGATCACGAACCGCGCCCTGATCCTGGCCGCGCTGGCCGACGGGCCGTCGACGATCACCGGAGCATTGCGCAGCCGTGACACCGATCTGATGATCGGCGCGCTGCGTGCCGTCGGTACCGGGATCGTCGACCGCGACGGCGGCACAACCCTCGACGTCACTCCCGGCACAATGCGCGGCGGCTCGGTCGAATGCGGCCTGGCCGGCACAGTCATGCGGTTCGTACCGCCGTTGGCTGCACTCGCGGACGGCGACGTGCACTTCGACGGCGACGAACAGGCACGGTCCCGCCCGATGAGCACGGTCCTCGACGCGCTACGTGGCCTCGGCGCCGACATCGACGGCGACGGACTTCCGTTCACCGTGCGAGGTAAGGGCTCGGTGCGCGGCGGCGACGTCACGATCGATGCGTCCGGGTCCTCGCAGTTCGTCTCGGGTCTGTTGCTGTCGGGCGCGACGTTCGACGAGGGCCTCGTCGTGCATCACGACGGCAAGCCGGTGCCGTCGATGCCACACATCGAAATGACCGTCGAAATGCTTCGGGCAGCAGGGGTTTCCGTCGATACGTCGGAGGCGAACACCTGGCGTGTAGCGCCGGGAACGATCAAGGCACACGACGTGACGGTCGAACCCGATCTGTCGAATGCCACGCCGTTCCTCGCCGCCGCGGCCGTCACCGGCGGGACCGTCTCGGTGCCGCTGTGGCCCGCGACCACCACCCAGGCCGGGGATGCGATCCGCGACATTCTCGAGCGCATGGGCGCCGACGTGTCGCTGACCGACAGTGCCCTGACGGTGCGCGGACCGGAGCGCCTCGTCGGGATCGACGTCGACCTGCACGACGTGGGTGAGTTGGCCCCGACCGTCACGGCAGTCGCTGCGCTCGCGTCCACCCCGTCGTACCTGCGCGGGATCGCCCATCTGCGCGGCCACGAAACCGACCGGCTCGCCGCTCTGTCCAACGAGGTCAACGGTCTCGGCGGAACCGTCACCGAGACCGACGACGGCCTGCGTATCGAACCGACGCCGCTGCACGGCGGGGTGTGGCGTTCCTATGCCGACCACCGGATGGCGACGGCCGGTGCGATCGTCGGTCTGATGATCGACGGGGTCGAGGTCGAGGACATCGGTACGACGGCCAAGACACTGCCCGGATTCGAAACCATGTGGGAATCGATGTTGACGGGAGTCCGCTCCTGAAACCGCGGCAGTACGACGAGTCCGACGTCCGGGTCCGCCCGGGTAGAGGATCGCGCCCGCGAACCAAGGATCGGCCGGCTCACCGCGACGCGATGGACGGCATGGTCGTCTCCGTCGACCGGGGCCGCTGGGGTGTGGTCCTGGGCGGAGATCCAGATCGTGCCGTCACCACTATGCGCGCCCGAGAATTGGGCCGGACCCCCATCGTCGTCGGAGATCAGGTGGGTGTGGTCGGCGACCTGTCGGGACGCCCCGACACCCTCGCCCGGATCGTGCGCGTGGACGACCGGAGCACCGTGCTGCGCCGCACCGCGGACGACACCGATCCGTACGAGCGGGTCGTGGTGGCCAACGCTTCACACCTGCTGATCGTGGTCGCACTGGCCGATCCTCCGCCCCGTACCGGTCTTGTCGAGCGCGCGCTGGTGGCCGCGTACACGGGCGGGTTGACCCCGGTACTGTGCCTGACGAAGAGCGACCTGGCCGATCCAGACGAGTTCGCCGCGCACTTCGCGGACCTCGCCGTTCCGGTGATGCTCGCCGGACAGGGCGACGATCTCACCGAGCTGACCGCGCTGCTGCAGGGCCGTGTGACGGCGCTGATCGGCCATTCCGGGGTGGGTAAATCCACCCTGGTGAATCGGCTCGTCCCCGACGCCGCACGCGCCACCGGCGTCGTGTCCGGAGTCGGCAAGGGACGCCATACGTCCACGCAGTCCGTGGCCCTGCCGCTCCCCGACGGCGGCTGGGTCGTCGACACACCCGGCATTCGATCGTTCGGGCTCGCGCACATCGAACCCGACGACGTCATCGGCGCATTCACCGATCTCGCGGTGGCCGTCGAACAATGTCCGCGTGGGTGCAACCACCTCGGACCGCCGGCCGACCCGGAGTGTGCACTCGACACATTGGAAGGCCAATCCTTGCGCCGCGCAATGGCAGTCCGGGACCTGCTGGCCGCGCTGGCCACGAACGAATCCTGGTAGACCTGCACTCCCGGTTCGGGGCACCCTGCACGAAGTAGGGCCCGACCTCGTTCGACGAGGTCGGGCCCTACTTCTGTGGTGTTCCCTGTCAGCGCATACCGAGCACGCGACGGACGAGACCGCGTTTACGCTTGTTCTCGATGGCGGTCGCCAGACCTCGTCGGCGACCCGTCATCGGATCCACTTCGGTGACTCCGCCGAAACCCAGCTCGGATGCAGTTTCGGGCGCTGCGTCGCGCGTGTCCTTGAGGTACTTGTCGGGCAGCGACAGCTTGGCGATGGTGCGCCATGCCTTCCCGTACTGCACTGCGAGCGGACCGGTGGTGTACGGCAGGTCGTACTTGTCGCACAGTTGACGCACTCGCACGGCGATCTCGGCATACCGATTCGACGGCAGGTCCGGGTAGATGTGGTGCTCGATCTGATAGCTCAGGTTGCCCGTCATGAAGTCCATGACCTTGCCGCCCGAAATGTTCGCCGAGCCCAGCATCTGCCGCAGGTACCACTCGGCATGGGTTTCCGTCTCGATGTCCTGCTTGGTGAACTTCTCGGCCCCGTCCGGGAAGTGACCGCAGAAGATCACCGCGTTGGTCCACAGGTTGCGAACGAAGTTGGCGGTGGCGTTGGCCTTGATCGTGGACTTCCACGCCTTGCCGGTCAGCGCTGGGTAGACGACATAGTCGCGGAGGTTCTGCTTGCCGATCTTGGCGAGCACCTCTTTACTCAGCGCCTTCGTCTTCTCGCGATCGTCGCGGCCCTGGAGGACCTTGCCGAGCTCGAGCAACTGAATCGCGATGCCGTACTGGAACAGCGACGCAAGGATCGCATTGTAGGCGACGTTGCCGAGGTAGTACGGCTTCCAGCGCTGATCGCGGGTCACCCGGAGCACGCCGTATCCGACGTCGTCGTCCATGCCGAGGATGTTGGTGTACTTGTGGTGATGGTGGTTATGGGTGACTTTCCAATGCGCGGACGGATCGGCGTTGTCCCACTCCCAGTTTGCCGAGTGCACCTCCGGGTCGTTCATCCAATCCCACTGCCCGTGCATCACATTGTGCCCGAGCTCCATGTTCTCGATGATCTTCGACAGAGACAGCATGGTCGTCCCCAGCAGCCAGAGCGGACGCTTCCGCGAGCCGAGGAGAACTACGCGTCCGCCGATCTCGAGACCACGCTGCAACCGGATGGTGTTGCGGACGTACCGGGCGTCGCGCTCACCGCGCGACTCTTCTACATCGCGCCTGATCGCGTCGAGTTCGCGGCCGATGGCCTCGACGTCTTCCTCCGTGAGGTGCGCGTATTCCTTGACATCCGAAATCGCCATGCACCTACCCTACCGTAGGTTACGATCCCGTAGGTTGTCGGATTTCCAGCTGTGACAGGAATCACGAACTGCTGGCCGCGACCGTCTTCCCATGTCGCACAGCAGCCTTCGTGCGTCGTGCCGCGACAGCGTGCTCCGCGTGCGCCCGCAGCGCAGTGAGCAAACCCCGTCGCCGACCCGTGATCGGGTCCGTGGTGATGGCCGGTAGTCCCACATTCGCGCGCACGTCCCGGAACTTGCGCTCGGACGACGTCTCGGGCGCATCGTCGGATGTCGCTGTCAAGAATCGGTCGGGAAGAGCAAGCTTGTGAATCGTCCGCAGGGCGAGCCAGTACTGACGCCCCAACGATCCGGTCGTGTAGGGCAGGTCGTATTTGCCGCACAATGCACGGACCCGGGCAGCGATCTCGGGATACCGATTGCTCGGCAGATCCGGGAACAGGTGATGTTCGATCTGATAGCTCAGATTGCCGGTCATGAATCCCATGACCTTGCCCCCTGAGATGTTCGCGCTACCGAGCAACTGACGCAGATACCACTGTGCGCGCGTCTCCTGCTCGAATTGGTCGGGTGTGAACTTCTCCGCACCGTCCGGGAAGTGCCCGCAGAAGATCACCGCGTACGCCCAGAGGTTACGAACGACGTTCGCCGTAAGGTTCGCTTTCAGCGTCGAGCGCCATGCGGGACCCGTGACTGCGGGAAAGAGGACGCAGTCCTTGAGGATCTGCTTACCCGCCTTGACAGCGAATTCCTTGTTCGGCTCCGAATTCCATTGTGCATGAGGCACACCGGCAAGGTCCTTCGCCGCCGTCAGGTCGTGCAGCGCGATGCCCCATTCGAAGCCCGCAGCGAGAATCACGTTCGCTACCGGCTGCAGGAGGTTGATCGGACGCCACTTCTCGTCGCGGGTCATCCGTAGGATGCCGAATCCGACGTCGTCATCCATGCCCACGATGTTCGTGTAGGTATGGTGCGCGTAGTTGTGTGCGCGCTTCCAATGCTCGGACGGCCCTGTCTGATCCCACTCCCAGGACGTCGAGTGGATCTCGGGGTCGTTCATCCAATCCCACTGCCCGTGCATCACATTGTGCCCGAGCTCCATGTTCTCGATGATCTTCGACAGAGACAGCATGGTCGTCCCCAGCCACCACCACGCCCGATCTCGCGACCGGAACAGCGCCACGCGCCCGACGACCTCGAGCGTCCGCTGCAGCCGGATGGTGTTGTGTATGTAGCGCGCATCGCGCACACCGCGCGAGCGCTCGACATCGCTGCGTATGGCGTCGAACTCACGCCCGAGTGCCTCGACGTCGGCATCCGTCAGATGCGCGAACTCCCTGATATCACTGATAGCCAAACGGGGCCCTTCCCCCTGTGGTGAACGACGCGGTCAGGCGTCGAGCGTGCAGTCGCCCGCCGCCGCGGAAATACAAGTCTGGACACGTTCGCCTTCTGCATGTTCCTTGCCCGACCGGAGGTCGACGATGTGCCCTTTCTCCAACGGCACTACACAAGTCTGACAGATTCCCATGCGGCAGCCGAAGGGCATGAGAGCACCGACACTCTCCCCCGCTTCGAGCAGGGTGGTCGCGCCGTCCACGGTGACGGTCTTGCCGGACTTCGCAAAGGTGACCGTGCCGCCGGAGCCCGAAGTATCGGCACGACTGACCGCGAAACGCTCGAGATGCAGCTTTTCCTCGATGCCCGCGTCCTTCCAGAACGCAGAGATATCGTCGAGCATCGCTTGGGGCCCGCACGCCCAGACGGTGCGCTCACGCCAGTCGGGGCACACGTCGTCGAGAGCCGACAGAGCGAACTTGCCCTGCTCGCGCGTGAACCGGACATGGGACTGGAACCGATCGTGCGTCGCATCGAACCGTTCCAGTTCGGAACGGAACATCACGCTGTCGGGAGTGGGCGCCGAATGGATGTGGACCACATCGGAGATCGCCGCACCTCGCTCGCCCGATCGTCGATCGAGCGTCCGGAGCATCGACATGATGGGTGTGATTCCACTACCGGCGGTGATGAAGAGGATCTTCTCCGGGGGCGGATCAGGAAGAACGAAATCACCCTGGGGGGCCGCCAGCCGGATCACGGTCCCGTCCGGAACACCATTGACGAGGTGACTGGAGAGGAACCCCTCGGGCATCGCCTTCACCGCGATCGAGATGAGCTTGTCGTCGCGAACCGGCGTGGACGTCAGCGAATACGAACGCCAGTGCCAACGCCCCTCGATGTGCAGGCCGATACCGACGTACTGGCCGGGCTCGTATCCGAAGTCGAAACCCCACCCCGGCCGGATCACGATCGTGGCGGAGTCTTCCGTCTCGGAACGCACCTCGACGATCCGGCCACGGAGTTCACGTGCCGACCAGAGCGGATTGACCAGGTGCAGGTAGTCGTCGGGCAGCAACGGCGTAGTCATGCGCGCCACGGTGCCGCGCACCAGATTGGACAGGGACCGCTCCGAGGCCACGACATGAGCCGCCGGCTTCTCGATCCATTCCTTCAAACCCATCCGACACCTTCTCCTCACCGATTCCTACGCCACCGTAGGTTAACAGAAGCTACGGTAGCGTAGGTTCCGGGAACGCAAGAAGATCGTCAGAGCAGTTCGAGCAAGAACGGCAATTCCTGAGCCGCATACCATGCGAGTTCATGATCTTCCGCGTCACCGAGAACGAACTCCGCTTCCTCGTCACCGAGATCGGCCGCATCGATCACCGCCACGGCACGCGCAACATCACTCTCTGCCGCACCCAGATCGACGTGGACCGACGCGAGATCCGACATCGAGACCGCCGCGGCGAGCCTGACCACCGCGTCGTCGAGATCGGGGCGGGGTTTCGCATCGTCGACGTCGGCCGCGATGACAACCCGCCGGGGTCCGAACGTCGCGTCGTCCTCCTCTGCCGCGAGCAATCGCAGCGACGCTCTAGCGGCCTCTGCCATCGCGACCTCGGCCAGCTCATCGTCGTCGCCCGCCGTATACGCCTCGCGAAGGCTCGCCGTCACGGCGAACGCCGTCCGACTCACCGGATCGAGTTCACCTTCGGCCACGAGCCGCTGCAACATCGCGAGCGTCGCCGGTACATAGACTCGCGTCACTTCTCACCTACTGGCATCCAACAACTCCTCGAGCGATTCGTGCAACAACGATGCGAGGACATCCACGTCGGGCATGGCATCGCGGTCTGCATTCAAACCGTAGTAGATGTTGCCGTCGTACGAAGTGAGCGCAACGCTGAGCGCCTGGGTCTTCAGCAACGGCGACACCGGATACATTGCGAGAACGCGAGCTCCCGCCAGATACAACGGGTGCTGGGGACCCGGTGCATTGGTGATCATGAGATTGAACATCCGCTGCGAGAACCCCGACGCGACCCGCGCTCCCACCGCGTGCATCGTAGCCGGCGCGAAGCCCGACAAACGGATCATCGTCTGCGCTGCGATCCGCCGCCGTTGCCTCGAATACGCCTCGCCCGCGTGTGAGATGTGGGACAGGCGCACCACCGCGTTCGGTTCACCCACCGGCAGATCCACCAGGAAGGACGACACCTCGCCCTGAGGATGAACCTGGATGGTGTCGCCGTCACCGACAGGCCCCTCCGGCTCCTGTGTATACACCGACATCGGCACCATCGCGCGCACCGTGGCCGCCTCGGTGAGTGGTTCCCCACGCGACAACAGCCAGTAACGCAACGCACCCGCGATGACAGCGAGAACCACGTCGTTGATCGTGCATCCGTAACGCGCATGAATCTTCCGATAGGGCACGAGATCGGATTGCACGACAGTGAACCGGCGGCTGCGGGAGATCGATGCGTTCAACGGCGATTCCGGTGCGGACTGCGCAGCAGTTCTCGCGAGCCTGCCCACCACATCGATCGTCTCCGCGACCGTCGACGCGAGATCACCGAGTGCCGTGCGCACGGCAGTCACGCCCTCACCGGGCCGCGCCACCAGGCTTGCGAATGCACCCACCAGCAGTGCGGTGTCCGACGGTTCCTGCTCGGGCATCCAGAGTTCTTCGGGGACTTCGCGCGGCTCAGGAGCGCGGTCGAAGAGCACCTGCCCGATCTCGAGGGAGCTCTCACCGTCGACGAGGGAGGAGTGGGATTTGGTGAACAGCGCTGCCCTGCCGTCGGCGAGGCCCTCGACGAGATACATCTCCCACAGGGGGCGGGTGCGATCGAGTGGACGGGAGATCAGACGCGCGATCAGATCGAACAGTTGCTCATCCGATCCCGGCCGGGGCAGTGCCGAGCGTCGCACGTGATAGGTGATATCGAAGTCCCGATCGTCCACCCAGACCGGACGCGCCATACCGAAAGCGACTTCGCGGACCTTCTGCCGGTACCTCGTGACTTCGGGGAGGCGTTTCTCGACGAGGCGGACGACGTTCTCGTAGTCGAGTCCGCCTTCCGGTGGTTCGAGGATGGCCAACGATCCGATGTGCATCGGCGTGTTGCTGGTCTCCAGGTAATAGAACGATGCGTCCTGTGCCGTCATGCGGCTCGTCATAGCGAAGCGCCCCCTCGATCCCGTCGGCATCTTCCGATCCCGCACCGATACTGAAGAGTACGGCCAACTCATCCATCGACGCGCGGGGAACATCGTGGGTGGCACCCGTGTCATCGAGCCGCCTGCGCGACGATATGTCACGATGTGCCTGGTTCCGTCCTCTCCCGGAGCCCCCCACCGACCGGCGGTCGCCGGCCGGTGCCAGTCGATGCTCCGGGAGTCCTGCCCATGTCACGTCCACAGTCGAGCCGCTTCATCCGACCCGTTCCACATTTCGAGCCCCCGGTGCAGGAGTCCTGCGCCGCGCACCGCCCGCATGCCCTACGCCGGACCACACCGCACTCCGGCCGGTCCGGACGAACTCGTCTCGCCGCGGATCGACTTCGACCGCGCTCCTCCGTGGAATCGGCGCAGAACTGGAACGTCGATCCGAGCGCGCACCGTTTCGCAGACCGCGCAGTGAGGCTCGTCCTCGAAGTCGTGGACGGCCGCCGACCCGACACTCAACTCGCAACGGTCCTCACACCGGCGCTGGTCACGACATTCGGAGCAGCGCGTCGTGCTCGAGCCGAAGCGGACTCGGCCGTCGTGCTGCGCGCACGCCTGCAGACGATCGATGCCCGCACGGCAGAACTGTTCGGGTCCTACGCGCGCGGGCATCGTGTGTTCGCGATGGCCGGACGAATTGTGCGCACACCAGCGCGCGGACATACTCGTCACGGATGGGTCATCACGACCCTGTGGCTCGGCTGAGCGCCGTCTGCCGGGCTTTTCAGCCGTGCCGATTCGACTTGGCGTCCTTGCGTGCGGCGGCACGGCGCTCCCGGCGGGTTCCGCCCTGCTGGGCACCGGTCCCTTCGCTCGGGCCGGTGTTCCGGGCGACGTGCGCGCGACCGTCCTCTGCCGGTCCGGTGTACGTCAGCCGACGCTCGGTCTCGTCGAGCCCCTTTGCCCGCAGCGCCGTCGGAGCAGGCTGCGGTCGCGGCGGCATGGGCTGTCTGCCCGCTTGCTGCTGAGGTTGAAGCTGCTGCTGGGGTTGAGGCTGCTGCTGTGCCTGCTTCGTCAGCGACGGTGCCGTGCCGGCAGTCGCGGCCGCGGACGCGGGGGTGACGGCAACTCCACCTCCGGCCGCCGGGGCCGCGTTCGCTTCGACCTGCAGGTTGAACAGGAAGCCGACCGATTCCTCCTTGAGCCCCTCGAGCATGCCCGTGAACATGTCGAAGCCCTCACGCTGGTACTCGACGAGGGGGTCGCGCTGGGCCATCGCCCGCAGGCCGATGCCCTCCTTGAGGTAGTCCATCTCATAGAGGTGCTCGCGCCACTTGCGGTCGAGGACCGAGAGCAACACGCGCCGTTCGAGTTCGCGCATCGCGCCGTCACCGGCGATGCTCTCGATCTCGGCCTCACGACGCGTGTATGCATCGCGCGCGTCCTGCAGCAGGATCTCACGCAGCTCGTTGCGATCGAGATCCTCGTTCTCAGCGACGAGTTTCTTGTAGTCCACTGCGACGGGGTACAGCGTCTTGAGTGCGGTCCACAGCTGCTCGAGGTCCCAGTCCTCGACGTAACCTTCGGCGGCCGCGCCGTCGACATACGCGGTGACGACATCCGTGAGCATGCGCTCGACCTGGCCTTCGAGGTCCTCACCACGCAGGATCCTGCGACGCTCCTCGTAGATGACGGTGCGCTGCTGATTCATCACCTCGTCGTATTTCAGAACGTTCTTGCGGATCTCGTAGTTCTGCTGCTCGACCTGCGTCTGTGCGCTCTTGATGGCCTTCGACACCATCTTCGCCTCGATCGGGACGTCGTCGGGCAGGTTGAGACGGGTCATGATCGATTCGAGTGCCGCGCCGTTGAAGCGCCGCATCAATTCATCGCCGAGCGACAGGTAGAACCGGGACTCACCCGGATCGCCCTGACGGCCGGATCGACCGCGCAGCTGGTTGTCGATACGTCGCGACTCGTGTCGCTCGGTGCCGAGGACATACAGTCCGCCTGCCTCACGCACCCGGTCGGCGTCTACCTTGACCTCGGCCTTGATCTGCTCGAGAGTTCCATCCCACGCCGCCTCGTACTCCTCCGGCGTATTGACCGGGTCCAGACCACGCTTACGCAACGCGATGTCGGCAAGGATATCGGGGTTGCCGCCGAGCACGACGTCGGTGCCACGGCCGGCCATGTTGGTCGCCACGGTGACCGCGCCCGACCGGCCTGCCTCCGCGATGATCTGCGCTTCCTGCTCGTGGAACTTCGCGTTGAGGACGCTGTGCGGCACGCCCTTCTTGGTGAACTGCTTCGACAGGTACTCCGAACGTTCGACGCTGGTGGTACCGATCAGGACCGGCTGGCCGTTCTGGTGCCGCTCGACGACGTCGTCCACCACGGCAGCGAACTTCGATTCCTCGGACTTGTAGATGAGGTCGCCCTGGTCCACACGGATCATCGGACGGTTCGTCGGGATCGGGATGACACCGAGGTCGTAGATCTGGTGGAGCTCGGCTGCTTCGGTCTCGGCCGTGCCGGTCATGCCCGAGAGCTTGTCGTAGAGCCGGAAGTAATTCTGCAGCGTGATGGTGGCGAGGGTTTGGTTCTCCGCCTTGATCTCGACCTTTTCCTTGGCCTCGATCGCCTGGTGCATGCCCTCGTTGTAACGGCGGCCGGAGAGCACACGTCCGGTGAACTCGTCGACGATGACGACCTCGCCGTCCCGGACGATGTAGTCCTTGTCCTTGGTGTAGAGCTCTTTCGCCTTGATCGCGTTGTTGAGGTAGCTCACCAGCGGGGAGTTCGCCGCCTCGTACAGGTTGTCGATACCGAGCTGGTCTTCGACGAATTCGACGCCGGCCTCGTGCACACCGATGGTGCGCTTCTTGATGTCCACCTCGTAGTGGACATCGACCTTCAACATCGGCACTATGCGCGCGAACTCCGCGTACCACTTGCTCGACGCGTCGGCCGGACCCGAGATGATCAGCGGGGTACGCGCCTCGTCGATGAGGATCGAGTCGACCTCGTCGACGACCGCGAAGGTGTGTCCGCGCTGCACCAGGTCGTCGAGGGAGTGCGTCATGTTGTCGCGCAGGTAGTCGAACCCGAACTCGTTGTTCGTGCCGTATGTGATGTCGGCCGCATATGCGGCGCGACGCTGGGCCGGGGTGAGACCGGAGAGGATCACGTCGGTTTCGAGGCCGAGGAACCGGTGGACACGCCCCATCCACTCGGAGTCGCGTTTGGCGAGGTAGTCGTTGACGGTGACCACGTGGACACCGTCGCCGGCCAGAGCATTGAGGTAGGCCGGAAGAACACAGGTGAGGGTCTTGCCCTCACCTGTCTTCATCTCGGCGATGTTGCCGAAGTGCAGTGCAGCGCCACCCATGATCTGCACGGTGTAGTGCTTCTGACCGATGACACGGAACGATGCTTCCCGGGCCGTCGCGAACGCCTCCGGCAGCAGGTCGTCGAGGGTTTCGCCGTCCTGGAGGCGACCGCGGAACTCTGCGGTCTTGGCCTGCAGCTCCGCATCGGTCAGGCTTTCGAACTCCGGGGCGATGGATTCGACGTGCTCTGCGATGTGCTTGAGCCGCTTGACCATGCGACCTTCACCGAATCGGAGCAGCTTCGTCAGCGACAGCACTGGTGTGTTCGTCCTCAATCTCGGGTACCTGCACGGACAAGAAATCCGGCCGAGGCCTTTCGGACCCCGGCCGGATTCCATGGTAGGCGTTCTCTCGAATGAACGGCGATGGCCACTACCTCATTGCCGTCTCACACGGGTGTCATCCGAGTCTGAGCAATCCGTAGTCGAACGCGTGACGGCGATACACCACCGACGGCTTGTCGGTCTCCTTGTCGTGGAAAAGGTAGAAATCGTGGCCCACGAGTTCCATCTCGTACAGTGCGTCATCGACCGTCATCGGGTCCGCCGTGTGTTCCTTCATACGAACGATCCGGCCTGGGCCTTCGGACTCCTGCTCGTATCCGTCGAGGTTGAGGTCGGGCGAGATCGCGAGCGAGTCGTCCTGCGCGAGTTCTGCCGTTGCCTCTGCAACCGACACCGGGGTCTTGTCCCCGTAGGACACCTTGCGACGGTCCTTGGTGCGACGCAGACGAGACTCGAGCTTGGCCGTCACCGACTCGAAGGCGGCATAGAAGCTGTCGGCCGCGGCCTCTGCGCGAACGATGGGTCCTTTACCTCGAGCGGTGATCTCGACCCTCTGACAACTCTTCATCTGGCGACGATTGCGTTCGTGCTGTAGTTCGACGTCGAACAGGAAAATCGTCGGGTCGAACCGTTCGAGCCGAGCTAGCTTCTCCGACACGTAGATCCGGAAATGATCCGGCACCTCGACATTGCGGCCTTTCACCACGACGTCGGCGTTCACGGTCTGCGGAGCGGACTCGCCTGTCTCAGCGACCGCGACGGTGGAATTCGAAGGGTTCGTCACTCGTACCTCCCGAGTACGGCCGGCGCAGCACGCGCACCGGCAGGATCGATGAGCGCTTGGGCGCTCTGCCCGAAACAGGGAAGATCGAGTATTTCTACCCGTCTACCTTGTTGTTTCCGGGTCTGTGGCCGACGGTAGTACGTAACCGGAAGGTCCGCCACTGTTCCGATCGAATTCACTTTCTCGGCGGGCTGTCGCCTATCACACCGGCGTCGTCAGGCACGTGCGATCACCAGAATTCCGGACGTCCGAAACCCCACTTTTCGGAGTACTCGGACAGCCTCCCTCGTGGTCGCTCCGGTAGTGACGATGTCGTCGATCACGAGCACCGGAAGTCCCCGAGGTACGGAATCCGCACGAATCGAGATCCTGCCGGCAAGATTGGCCTGTCGCTGCGGTGCCGACAGCCCCACGGAGTCGCGTACTCCGGCGGCCGTGACCAACATCGGATGCACATGCAGCGACGGGTCGTGCGCGGCCGCGCATCGGGCCATCCGCGTGACCGGGTCTCCCCCGCGCGCACGCGCTGCCCGGGCGCGGGTCGGGGCAGGCACCACGATCAGCGGTCCGCCGGGGAGCTCACCCCACCGTCGCAAACGAGCGATCGCAACCGCTGCCGCCAGGCCGAGTGGTGCCGCGAGGTCGCGGCGACCACGTTCCTTGGCAGCGACGACAGCGTTGCGCCGCGCGCCGGAGTACGCCCCGAGCGACCAGACCCGAACCCCCGGATCGACACGCGGACGCACCTGGGCCGGTGGATCATTCAGAGTGCGGGCACACTCACGGCACCACGCCGTACCGGGCGCATCGCAGCCGCCGCAGCGGACGGGGAGCACGAGATCGAGCAACACCGACAGCACCGGGACAGTGTGCCTACCCGGTACGACAGATCAGCCCGGCAACACCGGCACCGCTGTCAACCCGGCCAGGCCGGGTACCTCCCGCCAGTAGCGGTCGCCCGCGGGGTCGCTGTTGTTGAGTTGGAACACCGCTCTCGTGTCGGCCACGTACTCGGTGGTCGTCGAAGCCTCGACCGCCACGACAGGTGGTGTGAGGTTGCGGCTCGGAAGCGCGTCCATGCGCGATCCGTCTATCGCGATCTGAACGACGGGGATGTCGGAGGCCGAACGGGACACCACCACGGTGTCGGAGGTACTCCAGTCCAGCGACAGGGCGGGTCCGCCCAGATCGAACGCGATCTCGCGTGGACTCGTCAGCGAGAACTCTCCGTTCGGGGTCTGCACCACGGTCGCAATATAGACGCGTCCGTCGATGATCATCGCGGCGCGCACACCGTCGCGCGACAGGCGCAACTCGCTGATGCGGCCGCCGAGCGCGCGAACTGCTCCGGCTTCGACCCCCACCACCGTGACTCGCCCGCTCCCCGGCTCTCTCACTGCCCTCACGACGGCCGTGCCGTTGACCACCGCCCACACCGAGTTGCTGTCGGGCGCCCAGGACGGCCGGGTGATCGATTCTCCTTCGACGGCCGGCTCGGGCGATCCGTCGTTGTAGGCGCCGACCACGAGTTCTGCGGCGGGTTCCGGTGCCGGCCGGCCGGTATCCGCCACTGCCGCGAGAAGTGCACCGTCACGCGACATCCCGACCGAGCGAAGGTTGTCGACCGATCCGAAGAAACCCTGAACCGGAGTGACACCGGTTTCCGCGACACTGACCAGACTGCCACCGAGCAGAGCATGCAACCCGATCGGTGTCCCCGAGGTCGCGAGGGGATTCATCGACGCCACATCCGCGGTGGTCCACCCGTTCGGGTAGCGCTCGTCGAGCGGCTGTCCATCGGAGAGGAGGACGTACGGTCCTGCGATCTCGGCATTGGCCAGGGTCCAGATCACCTGGGCCGCCAGAAGTTCCCGGGCCGGTTCGGTCAACGAGGCGAGGCCGCCGAAATCCACCCGGATCCCGCCCAGGCCCACGCCGACCTGACCGGTCCGACCGTCCGCCTTGGTGATCGCCCCCAGGATCGTCGCCTCGGCCAACTCGTTGTGGACCGCGGGCGCGAGCGACGGTTTGGGGCCTTCGATGAGAAGCCCTATCAACCGCGCCGCCGCCTGCTCGGGTGTTCCGGAGATCCACCTGGGATCGGGAACGACGGTGCTGCCACTGGGAGTGACGAAGTACAGCGAGCGACGCTGATAGCTGTTGAGGAATCGAGGCTTGTCCATGATCACGCCCGGCGGCATCTCGTCGATCCGCCATTCGCCGTCGTCCCGGACCAGCGTGAACTTCGCTTCGAGATCGCCGTTGTCGGCGCGGTAGAGACCGCCCTCCTCGAGATGCCCGACGATGTTCGCGCGCACGACGTACTTCGCAGTGTTGTCGTCGCGGTCCTCTGCCAGCACATCGACCTTGTCGACGATCGTGGCGCTGGCCGCATCGTCCCACCCGGCCGACATCCCCGACGTGAGGAATTGACGGGCCGCGACGTGCCGGTTGGTGGGGTCGGTATTCGCCTGGAGGAAGTCGCGCAGGAGCAGATCGGGTTCGCGTCCCGGTTCGGGTGCCGGAACCTCCGTCGTCGCGGGTCCCCGGTCGATCGTCCCGATGGCCTGGGGCGACGAGGAATCGGGCAGGCTTGCGCAGCCGGACACCATCAACGCGAGCGCCGACAGCAGGACAATCACGGGGCCGAGAACACGTGAGCGCATGTGGCTCATGTCGCGGCTCCTTCCGATGATGCCGGCGTGTGCGTCCCTGCGCTGCCGTTCGTTCCGGCACTGTCGTTCGTTCCGGCACTGTCGTTCGTTCCGGCACTGTCGTTCGTTCCGACCTGTCCAGGAACTGCCGGGTTCTCGACGACTCCGTCCTTCTCGGCTTCCGGTACCGCCGGCGGCGGCTTTCCCTGGACCGCGTGAGCCGCGGTGGGCACGAGAGGGAGCGGGCTACGGCCCGCCTTGCGCCCCCGCACACGCGGCAGCGTCAATCGGAAGCTTGCGCCTCGACCCGGTTCACCCCATGCCTCCAGTTTGCCGTTGTGCAGATTTGCGTCCTCGACGCTGATCGCCAGGCCCAGACCGGTGCCACCCGAACGACGCACCCGTGACGGGTCGGAGCGCCAGAATCGGTTGAAGACGAGCTTCTCCTCACCCGGGCGCAGACCGACGCCCTGGTCGCGCACGACGAACGCGGCGGCGTTGTCGTCGGCGCGCAAGCGCAGCAGGATCGGTTTGCCCTCACCGTGGTCGATGGCGTTGGCGAGCAGATTGCGCAGGATCCGCTCGACGCGGCGCGGATCGACGTCCGCGTTGACGGCGTCGTCCGGCAGATCCACGATCAGTTCGGTGGCCGTCTCGCGCGCTAGGTGGCGGACAGTACTGATCGCCGCCCGCGCGCACATGCGTAGGTCGAGTTGCTCGGACGCGAGTTCCGCGACACCCGCGTCGTGGCGGCTGATCTCCAAGAGGTCGTTCAGCAGAGACTCGAACCTGTCGAGTTCGGCGACCAGCAGTTCGGATGCACGTTTGAGGGAGGGATCCAGTTCGTCGCTACCGTCGTGGATGAGGTCGGCAGCCATCCGGACCGTGGTCAGCGGAGTGCGGAGCTCGTGGCTGACGTCGGATGTGAACCGCTTCTGCAGATTGCCGTATTCCTCGAGCTGAGTGATCTGCCGTGACAGGCTCTCTGCCATCTCGTTGAACGACATCGCCAGGCGCGCAATGTCGTCCTCACCGCGCACCGGCATGCGTTCCTTGAGCCGGCCGTCCGCGAATCGCACCGCGATACGCGACGCCGAACGAATGGGCAGAACGACCTGTCGGGCAACGATCATGGAGATCGCCGCCAGCAATACCAGGAGCACACCGGCACCGACGAGCAGGGTTCCGCGGACCAGTGCGAGGGTGCGTTCCTCACCGCCCAGCGGAAACACCAGATACAGCTCGAGGGTCGAGATGTCGGTCTCGGTCGGGCTGCCCATGATCAGCGCAGGACCGGAATACCCGTCCGGATCGTCGACCGTCGCGAACTGGTACGCGATCTGATCGTTCTGGACGAACGCGCGCAGATTCTGTGGGATCTGATCGGCCGCACCGCTCGACGTCGGTGCCCGCGGTCCGTCACCGGGGACGATGAGCACCGGGTCGAAAGTTCCGGCAACACCGGTGTCCTGCCCCGCGTCGCTCCCCCTGTTGGTCAGGGTCGCGGCAGCACCGTCGAGCCGGACGGTCAGGGAGCCCGAATCGTCGGCTCCCGCAAGCTGGGCTTCGACCAGTGCGCGGGAGCGATCCATCTCCTCGGTGGCCGCATCGATCTTGACTTCGAGGAGGCGGTCGGTGATCTGGCTCGTGAGGACCACGCCCAACACGAGCATCACGATCAGCGACAGGGAAAGGGTCGACGCAACAACCCTCAGCTGAAGTGATCGACGCCAGGTATGCGCGAGCCCACTGCTCAGCGTGCGTGACCACCTCAGCAGCGGCAGAGTTCGTCGTGTGATCCTCCGCCGCAGACGGTAACCACGGATCACGGCGGTCCGGCCTTGTAGCCGACCCCCGGACAGTCAGCACGACCTCGGGGTTCTCGGGATCCTTCTCGACCTTCGCCCGCAGACGCTGCACATGGACATTCACCAGACGGGTATCCGCGGCATGACGGTATCCCCACACCTGCTCGAGCAACACCTCACGCGTGAACACCTGCCGCGGCTTCCGCGCAAGTGCCACCAGGAGATCGAATTCGAGCGGGGTGAGGGAGATCTGCTCGTCGCCGCGGCTGACCTTGTGCGCGGGGACGTCGATCGAGATCTCACCGATGGAGAGCATCTCTGCGGGTTCCTGCTCGGTACGACGCAGCCGCGCCCGCACACGTGCGACGAGTTCCTTCGGCTTGAACGGCTTGACGATGTAGTCGTCGGCGCCCGACTCGAGGCCGAGGACGACATCGACGGTGTCCGACTTCGCAGTGAGCATGACGATCGGCACGCCCGAATCCGACCGGAGCACCCTGCACACGTCGATCCCGTTCATGCCGGGCAACATCAGATCGAGCAGGACGAGATCGGGGCGGAACTCGCGCACGGCGCCCAGAGCCTGGGTCCCATCGCCCACCACGAAGGGTTCGAACCCTTCACCACGCAGGACGATCGTGAGCATCTCTGCGAGTGCAGAATCGTCGTCGACAACCAGAATCCTCGGCTTCATAACCTCTATCGTGTCACTCCTCGACCGTTGTGAAGCAGATTTGAGATCTGAACGGCGAGTTGGTGTGGGTCGGAATCCGGTCCGGCCACAATCCACTCCGACGCCCACCGCTCTGCCGCGAGCCCGTCGTACACCTCACCGGTGCGTGCCTGCAGGTCGCCGTCGCGTTCGTAGGCATCACGATCGCGCGTGGAATCGGCGGCCTCCCGCGTGCGTGCACGCTCGGCCGCGAGATCCACGGGGACCCTCAGCAGCACTTGCAGATCCGGTGCGGGAAGCCCGAACCTGCCGAACTCGAGTTCCCGCACCCACTCGACCGACGACCCCGATGCCGATTCATGGTGCCGCGCAGCGGTGTACGCAGCGTTCGACGCCACATAGCGATCGAGTAGCACGATGTCGTTGTCGGCAAGGAGCTTTCGGAGTTCGTCCGCCGCATCACGGCGATCCAGAGCCCACAGCAGGGCCATCGCCTCGACGCTCGAGGCGGTGTCTCCATGCCCGCCCCGCAGGGCTTCGGCTCCCAGGTCCGCGTGCACGGATTGCCCGTATCGCGGGAACGCGAGCGTGGCCACCGACGACCCGTGCGCACGCCAGGTCTCGACGAGGCCGGCGGACAACGTCCGTTTGCCGGCTCCGTCGAGACCTTCGACGACGATCAGAACACCCATGCTGCTGTGTTTCTCGGATTCGCTGTGTTTCTCGGGTTCGCCGTATCAGTAGCGGTAGTGCTCGGGCTTGTACGGGCCCTCGACGTCGACACCGATGTACTCGGCCTGGTCCTTGGTGAGCTTGGTGAGTGTGCCACCGAGCGCCTCGACGTGGATCCGTGCGACCTTCTCGTCGAGATGCTTGGGCAGACGGTAGACCTCGTTGTCGTACTCGTCGGGCTTCGTCCACAGCTCGATCTGCGCGATCACCTGGTTCGCGAATGAATTGGACATGACGAACGACGGGTGTCCCGTGGCGTTGCCGAGGTTGAGCAGACGCCCCTCCGACAGCACGATGATCGTGTGACCGTCGGCGAATCGGAACTCGTCGACCTGCGGCTTGATGTTGATCCGCGTGACGTCGGAGGCCCGCTCGAGGCCCGCCATGTCGATCTCGTTGTCGAAGTGACCGATGTTGCCCAGGATCGCCTGGTGCTTCATCGCCTTCATGTGCTCGAAGGTGATGATGTCCTTGTTGCCGGTCGAGGTGATCACGATGTCGGCCCGTCCGATGAAATCCTCGACGGTGACGACGTCGTAGCCGTCCATCATCGCCTGCAGAGCATTGATGGGGTCGACCTCGGTGACGGACACACGTGCGCCCTGGCCGCGCAGCGCCTCGGCGCAACCCTTGCCGACGTCGCCGTAGCCGCAGACCAGCGCGGCCTTGCCGCCGATCAGGACGTCGGTGCCCCGGTTGATACCGTCGAGCAGCGAGTGGCGGGTCCCGTACTTGTTGTCGAACTTGCTCTTGGTGACGGAGTCGTTGACGTTGATCGCCGGGAACACCAGCTCACCGGCAGCCGCGAGCTGATAGAGCCGCAGGACACCCGTCGTCGTCTCTTCGGTGACGCCCTGGACGGACTCGGCGATCGTGGACCACTTCTTCGAATCCGCGGCGAGCGATGCGCGCAGCAGCTGCAGGAACACCTGGTACTCGGTGGAGTCCTGCTCCTCGTCCGTCGGCGGCACGACGCCGGCCTTCTCGAACTGGGCGCCCTTGAGGACGAGCATCGTGGCGTCGCCGCCGTCGTCCAGGATCATGTTGGCTGCCTGGCCGGGCCAGGTCAGCATCTGCTCGGCCGCCCACCAGTACTCCTCGAGGGTCTCGCCCTTCCATGCGAACACAGGCACACCCTTGGGCTCCTCGGGGGTACCGTGCGGGCCCACGACGACGGCGGCCGCGGCATGGTCCTGCGTGGAGAAGATGTTGCACGACGCCCACCGAACGTCCGCACCGAGCGACACGAGGGTCTCGATCAGGACTGCGGTCTGCACTGTCATGTGCAGCGAACCGGAGATGCGCGCACCCTTCAGCGGCAGGACGTCGGCGTACTCGCGGCGCATCGACATCAACCCCGGCATCTCGTGCTCGGCCAGGCGGATCTCTTTGCGGCCGAACTCGGCCAGCGACAGATCAGCGACCTTGAAATCGAGCCCGTTGATCTGGTCTGCGACGAACGTGGTGTCAGACACTGTGCGGATGCCTCTTCCTATCGGCAATCGGTGGATGCCCACCAGGCTATACAACGACGCGCCGTATGACCTGCCCCAGCCCGGTTCACCGTGTGCTCAGTCCGTCACGGCGACCTTCTCGACGAAGGGCACGAGGATGTCTGCGAGCTCGGCCGCGACATCCGACCCGGACGTCGGGGGCATCGAGATGAAACCCAGCGCGACGCGCACCACGACGCGAGCGAGCATGCCTGCGTCTCGAGCGGGTGCCGAGATCCAGCTGTTCGCGAAGGTGTCGGCGAGCCTGCCTGCGCCGCGTTCGAGGATCGGCTCGGCGTCCGTCGTGATCAAGCGCAGCAGGTCGGGTTTGGCCTCGCCGTCGAGCAACGACCGCACGAGCGGATCGACTGCAGAAGCGGCGAAGTAGGACGCGAACCCGTCGACAAGGGCTGCGCGCGCGTCGCCGACGTGGGCGTACACCGAATCCGCCACCGCATCGGCGAACTCGTCGACGAGACGCAGCGCGTATCCCTGGGCGAGCCCCTGTCGGGACGAGAACTCCTTGTAGAGGGTCTGCCGGCTGATCCCGGCCGAACGGGCGACATCACTCATGGTCACCGCCGACCAGTCCCGTTCCCGGAGCAGCTCGCGCATCGCGTCGAGAATGGTCGTGCGCAGCAGGACCCGGCTCGCCTCATGGAAGTGGCGGGGGGACCGTTCGCGCTCCGGTGCCATGACCGTGACATTCTCACGACCTCGAGGATGCGTCAAAACGCGCAGCTCATCGCCGGGCGATCTCGATCATGTCGAAATCGGCCTTCGCGGCGCCGCAGTCGGGGCACGACCAGTCGTCGGGGATGTCGTCCCACAAGGTGCCGGGATCGATGCCTTCCTCTGGCCAGCCCTGCGCCTCGTCGTATTCGAACCCGCAGACCAGGCAGCGGAACAGTCGGTACTCGGTCATGCCTTCTCCTCGAATTCGGTCGCCATGTCGTGATCCGCATTCACTGTCGCCCGGTGGCGGGCGAGGAGTGTGTCCCGGCGCCTCGGGTGCAGATTGACACGCGAGAGGTCACCGGAGTAGTGCTCGAGGACTCTGTGGTCCATCACCCTGCGCCACAGCGGCGGGAAGTAGGCGAGGGTGAGCATGGTGGCGTACCCCGCGGGTAGCTGCGGCGAGATCTCCATGCTGCGCAGCGTCTGGTAGCGCCGTGTCGGGTTGGCGTGATGATCACTGTGCCGTTGCAGGTGGTAGAGGAACACGTTCGTCACCAGATGGTCGCTGTTCCAGCTGTGAGCGGGGGTGCACCGCTCGTACCGGCCGCTTGCCGTCCGCTGACGCAACAATCCGTAGTGTTCGAGATAGTTCACGACTTCCAGCAGGCTGAAGCCGAATACGGCCTGGATCACGAGATACGGTGCGATCCCGGCCCCGAACGCTGCGATGAGCGCGGCGAACAGGACGACCGAGATCAGCCACGCACTCAGCACCTCGTTGCGCGGCGTCCACGCGGAGCGGCCGAGGCGCGCGAGCCGGTCGCGTTCGAGCTGCCAGGAAGAGCGCAGACTCCCGACCACACTGCGCGGCAGGAACTCCCAGAAGCTCTCTCCGAACCGAGCCGAGGCCGGGTCCTCGGGTGTCGACACCCGGACGTGGTGGCCGCGGTTGTGCTCGACGTAGAAGTGGCCGTAGAACGACTGGGCGAGCGCGATCCGCGACAGCCGTCGTTCGAGCCGGACCGTCTTGTGCCCGAGTTCGTGCGCGGTATTGATTCCGATGCCTGCCACGACACCCACCGAGATCGCGAGCCCGATCTTCGAGACGACACCGAGGCCGCCGTCGATACCGAGCCACGACAGGCTGCCGGCGGACCACAGGTAGCACGCCCACACCAGCGTTGCGAACTGGAACGGCAGGTAGAGGTAGGTGCAGTACCGGTAGAACCGGTCGTTCTCGAGCGCATCGACGATCTCGTCGGGCGGGTTCTCACCATCGGGACCGAAGAGAAGATCGAGGGAAGGGACGAGCACGAAGACGAGGATCGGCCCGATCCACCAGACGACCGGGGTGACCGCGTCCAGCCCCAGTCGATTGCCGCCCCACACCAACGCCGTGGCCATGAACACCGCAGTCGGCGGAACGAGACCGAGCAACCACAGGTACCGCTTGCGGTCGCGCCATTGTCGTGCGGGCGAGTTCCGAATCCCTTCGGTGTACTTGGCCATGCCCGAGCCCCCTTCACCACTTCACTGAATGATCTGCATCACTACATGATGGACATTACGCGTGTTGGCGTCTGTAGTCTAGACAAATTGTTTCATTTGTAAGCAGTCGGAGACCTGCAAAAGGGGCGCTCCATCGGAGCGCCCCGAATGCGAAACGATCTATACGGTCGAGACCCGTGCTGTCACGACGTGAACTGTCCGCCCGGACCCGACCCGAGGCGAGCACGGAACACCTGCACATCGGTGTCCCCCGCACGAATCTCGAGCTTCGGATCGGACGCGGGAAGCCACACCGACCGACCCTGCCCCAACTCGACGTGTTCGCCGCCGCACTCGACCGTGGCCGAACCCGACGTGCACAGCAGGATCTGCGGCCCACACGGCGCCAGCGACACGGTCTCGCCCGCGTCGAGCTCGAACCTCGACAGCGCGAACTCCGGAGCCGGCGTGCGATACCGCCACTCATGCGAACCCACCGGTTCCGCCTCGAGGATCGGGACACCGGGCGCACCGAAATCGAGCACTCTCAACAGTTCCGGCACATCCACATGCTTGGGAGTCAGGCCACCGCGTAGGACGTTGTCCGAATTCGCCATGATCTCGATGCCCATCCCGTGCAGGTAGGCGTGCAGATTACCCGCGTCGAGGTACAGGCCCTGACCCGGTTCGAGTGTGATCCGGTTCAGCAACAACGACGCGAGGACACCCGCGTCGCCGGGATAGATCTCGGCGAGCTGCAACGCGGTACGCACCTCGGCGACGAACTCGCGCGGAGCGACGCCGCCGGTCGCGAGATACGTCACACACCCATCCAGGACACGGGGAACGAGCGCAGACAGCGCCTGCGCCGGCAACGTGATCCACGTGGTGAACAGCGCACGGAGCCCATCGGAATCCGGCTGACCGGCGAGCAGGCCCACATACGGCTCCAATTCGGGCACGCGCAGTGCCTCGAGGAGCTCGACGGTCCGCGACGCATCGCGGAACCCCGCGAGCGCCTCGAAACGGGTCAGCGCGACGACCAGTTCGGGCTTGTGGTTCGGGTCTCGGTAATTGCGCACCGGCGAGTCGAGTGCCACGCCCAACGCTTCCTCACGCGCGTAGCCCTCGGCGGCCTGCGCAGCACTGGGATGCGCCTGCAACGACAGGGGTTCCTCGGCTGCGAGCAGCTTCAACAGGAACGGCAGCCTCGGCCCGAAGCGTTCGACGATCTCGTCGCCCAGCTGCGCGGGAGGATCGCCGTCGAGCAGCTCGAGCAGCGACAACGGCGCCCGGCCGTCGTCGATCACCCGAGCCGGATCGGCCGGGTGCGCGCCGAACCACAGCTCCGCCTCCGGATGATCGGACGGCACGGTCCTGCCGCACAACGTGGCAATGGCAGTGCGCGAACCCCACGCGTAGGAGCGCACTGCACCTTCGAGACGGTGCACTACCGACCACCGGCCAGTCGCAGATAGGCCGCAGCCATCTCCAGTCGCACGGTCAGTAGCGCCACCTGTTCGAGCGCAGGCGGTACCTCACGGGCTTCGAACTCCCCCACAACAGACACCAATTCCATATCCGGTAGTGCCGCGGCTCGGCGTCGCGCGGCCGGTCGATCCTCATCCGTGCTGAGCACGAACACCCGTACCGGTGCGACCGGAGCGGGCCCGTCCAGTTCTTCATCGTGGAAGAACGGGTCGTACGTGTCGGACGCAGCAGTCGAATCCAGCAGACGATCGCGCGCCACCAACACGTCCGGTAGCGCCGCCGGGGTTGCGATCACACCGGCAACCTGCAACAACGTATCCGTGGCGTGTCGCGCCAGGACCGCCGTCGTCGGCGAATCCCCCGCGATCACCACCCGCCGCGACAACATCCGCGTCGCCAGCGACTTCGCCGGATTCTCGAACACCTCGTTCGACGGATGGTCGCGGGCAGACTCGGAGTCGACCGAATCGGCGATCATCCCGAGGTCTGGGAGCGCTCCGCCCAGGCGGGAGGCCTCCAACGATGCGAGCACCACGCAGAACACAGCGAGGTGGCGCGCGAACGCATAGGCGGTCGGGACGTGAACGCGCGGTGCGAGCAATACCGCTCGGCCTGCGGCCACCGCTCGAACCGGCCCTTCGTCGGGGGCGTCCACCACGACCTCCGCACTTCGCCGCAGCGCCCCGTCGATGGACGCGGCGAGCGTCGGATCGCCCGCGTCGTCGCCCGCGACGACCACGATGTCGAGCGGGCCCACCCACGGAGGTGTGGTGGGAGCCGCGACCAGTGGGACTGCACAGCGATCCGAGAAGAGAGCGACCACCAGCTCCGCTGCGCGACCGGCGCGGACGTCACCACCGACGAGGACGACGCTGCGCGGATGGATGCCATGCAGACGGTCGCGCAAATACTCGTCGGCGGCAGAGACGCTCGCGCGAATCTGCGCACCCCCGAGCGCGGCGCTTCGCAGGATTCCGTCGACGTCGGCCTCGATGAGCGCACTCGCATCATCGAAGTCGAACAGCGGCGAGGGAGCCGTCACGACCGTGCCCCCTTTCTCTCCTCACAGACTCGGATCGGCCCGACGCATCACACACACCGGGTATTTCGATTATCGCTGCCACGAATACTTCCGTCACGCACGCACGACAGCCAGGATTTCCTCGACCAGCGCGTCGACCTCTGCGCGAGTGGGCGCCTCCACATTGAGCCGCAGCAGCGGCTCGGTGTTGGACGCGCGCAGGTTGAACCACGTATGGCCGGGGAGTTCGACGGTGACACCGTCGAGTCGGTCGACGGACCGAGTGCGGTCGGCGAACGCGGCGACCACTGCTTCGGTCCGCTCCGCTGCGTCACCGACGGTGGAGTTGATCTCTCCCGATGCCTCGTACCTGTTGTAGGACTTCATGAGATCGGACAGCGAACCGTCGTGACCGGCGAGCGCAGCGAGAACGTGCAGTGCAGCGAGCATGCCGGAGTCGGCGCCCCAGAAGTCGCGGAAGTAGTAGTGGGCGGAGTGTTCCCCGCCGAACACCGCACCGATCTCCGCCATCTGCTGCTTGATGAACGAATGGCCGACACGCGTGCGCACGGGCTTTCCACCCAGTTCCGTGACCAATTCGGGGACGACGCGTGACGTGATCAGATTGTGGATGATCGTGGCACCCGGTTCCTTGCCGAGCTCGCGAGCCGCAACCAGGGCGGTCACGGCAGACGGCGTCACGGGTTCACCGCGCTCGTCGACGACGAAGCAACGGTCCGCGTCGCCGTCGAAGGCGAGGCCGACGTCGGCACCGGACTCCACGACGAGGCGCTGCAGGTCCACGAGGTTCGCGGGATCGAGCGGATTGGCCTCGTGGTTGGGGAAGGTTCCGTCGAGTTCGAAGTACAGCGGCACCAGGTCGATCGGGAGCGTGCCGAACGTGGCCGGGACAGTGTGGCCACCCATCCCGTTGCCGGCGTCGACCGCCACCTTGAGCGGGCGCATCTGCGACAGATCGACCAGTCCCCGCAAGAACGACGCGTACTGCTCGAGCACGTCCCGTTCGCTGATCGTGCCGGGAGCGCCGTCGTAGACCGGTACCCCTTCGATCACCTCGCCGGAGATGGTGCCGAGCCCGGTCTCCTGACCGACCGGCTTCGCACCGGCCCGGCACAGTTTGATGCCGTTGTACTCGGCCGGGTTGTGGCTTGCGGTGAACATCGCACCGGGGACATCGAGGATGCCGGAGGCGAAGTACAGCTGGTCGGTGGATGCGAGGCCGATGTGCACCACGTCGAGTCCCTGTGCGACGACGCCCTCGGCAAAAGCGCTCGCCAGCGCCGGGGACGAATCGCGCATGTCGTGACCGATCACCACGCAGGTTGCAGCACTGTCGTCTCGGACGAGACGTGCGAACGCCCCTCCGACCTCGCGGACGAACTCCTCGTCGATCTGCGTTCCCACCACACCGCGAACGTCGTACGCCTTGATCACGGCTGCAACCGATTCGGCAGATCTCGCCACTGTTTCCGCTCCTGATCGTCGAATTGCACCGCGCCATCCTCGTGGCGCAGGTCCGCGATCAGCCTAGTGCGACGCAGTCAGCTCGTGGGATCGGGCAACACCCGAAGGTGGCCTCGGCGGCCGGTACGCGCTGTCGACGGAACCGCCGCGCGCGGCGCGACCTCGGCCTCCGACGGATCCGCTTCGGCCCGGCCACGTTCGCCCATGCCCGCCTCGCGGACCGCTTCGGCGAGGGCAGTGAGATCGTCCTCGTCAGGGGTGGCGGTGCCGAACGCCCCCTCGTATCGGACGAGTTCCCAACCCTTGGGCGCGGTGATTCTCGAGCCGTGCGTGTCGCACAGATCCCACGAGTGCGGCTCCGCGACCGTGGCCAGGGGCCCTACAACGGCGGTCGAGTCCGAATACACGTAGGTCAGCGTCGCAACAGCAGGGTTCTTGCACCCAGGCCGGCAGCATCGACGCAGTGATCTCACGCATCGGAGCGTAGCGTGTCGCCGGCCCCGGGACTATTCGGACACACCGGGGAGCATCCCCCTGATTTCCTCTGTCGTAATGTCCACTGCATGGCCCGAGCACGTCGTACCGCCCCCGTGTCCTCCCGAGCGGTGACACGACGCGGCCGCGGAATCCGCGGACCGCTGTTTCCTCACGACCTGCCGGCGTGGAAATCGCGGGCCGAGAAATTCGACCTCCTCGTGCTCAGCGCGTTCGCACCGATCGATGCTCACTGGCACGACCGCCTGACGAAGCTCGACCTCGCGGTCGACGACGTTCCGAAGATTCGCGCACGCGACCCCGACTCGGTGAATTGGCCGGACGAGGTCGTCGCCGACGGGCCGGTCCCGCTGTCGCGACTCGTCCCCGCAGGCATCGACCGGCGCGGCGCGGCCACTCGCGCCCGGATCGTGTTGTTCCGCCGGCCGCTCGAGCTCCGAGCGGAGGATCCCGACGATCTGACCGATCTTGTTCACGACGTCCTCGTCCATCAGGTCGCGACCTACCTCGGTCTCGAACCGGAGGTCGTCGACCCGGAACTCGGCGATCTCGGCGACGAGGACTGAAGATCGCCATGAACTGAACGCGGCGAAGGCCGGGCACTCGGTCACCCGAGCACCCGGCCTTCGTTCTGCATCGCGTCCGGACACGATTGGATCAAGCCCGTACTCCCCGTACCGGGCCGGACCCGCCGTCAGACGATGCCGCGTTTGAGGCGCCGCCGTTCCCTTTCGGACAGCCCACCCCAAATTCCGAAACGTTCGTCGTGAGCAAGGGCATATTCGAGACACTCGTCACGAACTTCACACCCCAGGCAGATGCGCTTCGCTTCCCGCGTCGAACCACCCTTTTCAGGGAAGAACGCCTCCGGGTCGGTCTGTGCGCACAGTGCACGTTCCTGCCACTGCTCTTCGACGTCCGCCGAATCACCAAATCCTGTAATCAATTGCAGAATTGGTGTGCCACTGTCGGAATCGTCGCAGACACTCTCGACTGCAGTATCGATCCGAGAGATCTCGAAAACTTCGCGCTCGTCGGCCATCCTCCGCCTCCTCACCTGCAGCGCCGCAACTTTCGCGGATCGGGATCTTTCTGCCACCCCCCGAATCTTGCTCGAATGCGACGTCGTCACAATCGATCCCGATCCGGTAACCCGGAATGACACATATGTGATTAGACACGCCGGGCGTGTCGCGGTCAAGCGGAACGGAATTTCTCGCTTACGATCGACGACTTTGCAATTTCTTGGTTTAAGACGGCGCTCGACGGGGTACCACGCGCACCGCATAGGCTGGCCCCGTGAATGTGACTGTATTGGTCGGAGGTGTCGGTGGTGCTCGTTTCCTCACAGGACTGCGAGAACTCCTCGGCATCGCACCGGGCTCCGACATCGATCCCGACGCGCCGCATCGGATCACCGCCATCGTCAATGTGGGCGACGACGTGTGGATGCACGGTCTGAGGATCTGTCCCGATCTCGACACATGCATGTACACCCTCGGCGACGGAATCGACACCGAGCGCGGATGGGGCCGAAAGGCCGAAACCTGGAACGCCAAGGAAGAACTCGCGGCATACGGCGCAGACCCCGACTGGTTCGGTCTCGGCGACCGCGACATCGCCACCCACCTCGTCCGCACGCGAATGCTACGCACGGGATATCCGCTCTCCGCCGTCACCGAGGCACTGTGCACGCGGTGGAAGCCCGGCGTGACGTTGCTCCCGGCCTCCGACGACCGCAGCGAGACCCACGTCGTGATCACCAATCCGGCCGACGGCGAGCAGCGCGCCATCCACTTCGAGGAATGGTGGGTGCGTCACCGCGCACAGGTACCCACACACAGCTTCGCTCACATCGGCGCCGACGATGCAAAACCCGCACCCGGCGTCCTCGAGGCCATCGAGTCCGCCGACGTGGTCGTGCTCGCACCCTCGAACCCGGTCGTCAGCGTCGGTGCGATCCTCGCCGTGCCGGGGATCCGCGGCGCACTGCGAACCACGCCGGCAAAGGTCATCGGCCTCTCCCCAGTCGTCGGCGGCAAGCCACTGCGCGGCATGGCCGACGCATGCCTCGACGTGATCGGAGTCGACACCACCGCAGAGGCCGTGGGCCGGCACTTCGGAGCACGCAGCGGCACCGGAATCCTCGACGGCTGGCTCGTGCATTCGACCGATGCCGCCGACATCCCCGGCGTCGAGGTTCGGAGCGTGCCCCTGCTCATGACCGATGTCGACGCGACCGCCGAAATGGCACGTGCCGCACTAGAACTTGCCGGAGTGCAATTGTGATGCCCGCAGACAGCACGACCGACGCCCCTGTGCGTGACCACGCACCCGGCGGTCCCCTCGAGATCCGACCGGTCACCGGGCTACCGGAGTTCCGGCCCGGCGACGACCTCGCAGCCGCACTCGCCGCCGCTGCGCCGTGGCTCGCCGACGGCGACATCCTGGTGGTCACCAGCAAGGTCCTGTCGAAGACCGAGGGCCGCATCGTCGCCTCGCCCACCGACCCCGACGCGCGCGACGCACTCCGGCGACGCCTCGTCACGCAGGAAGCAGTGCGGGTGCTCGCGCAGAAGGGCCGCACCCTGATCACGGAGAACAGACTCGGCATCGTGCAGGCCGCGTCGGGTATCGACGGCTCCAACGTCGATGGCGCGGAACTTGCACTGTTGCCCGAGAATCCCGATGCCAGCGCGGCCGGCCTGCGTGCCCGGATCTCCGAACTACTCGGTGTCACCGTCGGCGTCGTGGTCACCGACACCATGGGCCGCGCGTGGCGTGTCGGCCAGACCGACGCTGCGATCGGATCGGCAGGACTACCGGTCCTCCACGGCTACGAGGGCTCCCACGACTCGCAGGGCAACGAACTCATGGTCACGTCCGTCGCACTCGCCGACGAGATCGCAGCCGCAGGAGATCTCGTCAAGGGCAAGCTCGGCGGAGTCCCGGTCGCGGTGGTCCGCGGCCTCGACCTTCCCGACGACGGTTCCACCGCACGCTCCCTCGTGCGCGGCGGCGAGGACGACCTGTTCTGGCTCGGCACTGCCGAAGCACTCGAACGTGGGCGACGCGAAGCGCTGCTGCTACGACGTTCGATACGCGAGTTCGCTGCCGATCCTGTCGATCCCGAAGACCTGCGCGACGCGGTCGCCGAGGCGCTCACCGCACCGGCGCCCCACCACACCCGCCCGGTCCGGTTCGTGTGGGTACGTACCGAGCAGGTACGACGACGTCTCCTCGACCGGATGCGCACTCGCTGGGCCGACGATCTCGCGGGCGACGGACTCGATCCCGTCGCCATCGAACGCCGTCTCACACGCGGATCGATCCTCTACGACGCACCCGAAGTGCTGGTGCCGTTCTGGGTTCCCGACGGTGCCCACGAATATCCGGATGCGCGACGCGCCGCCGGCGAAGCCACGATGTTCACCGTCGCCGCGGGCGCGGCCGTGCAGGGTCTACTCGTCGCACTCGCGACACGCGGGCTGGGCAGCTGCTGGATCGGCTCGACGATCTTCGCCCCCGACGTCGTGCGTGAGGAACTCGATCTCCCCTCCGACTGGTCGCCTCTCGGCGCGATCGCAGTGGGATATCCGAAGGACGAGCTGCAGCCTCGCGAGGCCGCGGATCCCGGTGACGCCCTGCGGGAGCTGTAGTCGTGTCGGCCGGCTCCCTGCACGCATCCGCCCACGAGCGGCTCACCGCGTGGCGTACCGATTCGGAGGACGCAGAGTCCTTGCGGCACACGATGCTCGCCTTCCTCGACTCCGCGCCCGGCGGCTGCCTGCGTTCCCACGTTCCCGGGCACATCACCGCATCGTCACTCGTGCTCGATGCCGATCACCGCAATGTACTGCTCACACTGCATCCACGGGTCGGCAGATGGATCCAGCTCGGTGGGCACTGCGAGGAGAGTGACGAGACCGTCGTCGATGCCGCGCTCCGCGAGGCCACCGAGGAATCGGGTATCGATGAACTCACGATCGATCCGAACGTGCTCTCGGCGCATACGCACCCGATCACGTGCTCGCTCGGCGTGCCCACCCGGCACCTCGATCTGAGGTTTCTCGTGACGGCCCCGGTGGGTGCAGTACCGGTGCGCAGCGACGAGTCGACCGACCTGCAGTGGTGGCCGGTCGACGCGTTGCCGGCCGACGCCGAACACGAGACGATCGACCACCTCGTACGGCTCGCCGCCGCGCGGCACTGATTCGCAGGGCCGGCCGGGCGCGCTACAGGTCGATGGGTGCCGGCACCGGGCGCTTCGGGGCGATCCCGTCACCCGACGATTCACCGCGGACCCGTCGCCCGACCCAGGGCACGAGGAACTCGCGCGCCCACTTGGCATCGGCCCGACGCTGCTCGGGGCGAGCAACGACCGGTGCCGGTCCGAGGTCGACGGGCTCGATCCCGTGTTCTGCTCCCAGCGTGTCCAACACCCGGATCGCCATGTTGCGGTGCCCTTCCGGCGACATGTGCAGACGGTCGAAATCCCACATGCGGTAGTCCCGGTATTCACCGAACCGCCAGTAGTCGACGAGCGTCGCACCGTGGCGGTCGGCGACTCCGCGGACGAGCTCGTTGTAGATGGCGACCCGTCCCCGCAGATGCCGGAATACCGGGGCCCAGCCGACGTCGTAGGCCGTCCACATCAGCACTCGGGCGCCGGTGCCGGTAAGCGCAGCGATCGCCTCCTCGTACTGCGCGACGAGCACATCGAGATCCAGGCCGGGCCGCATGATGTCGTTGCCACCTGCATAGATCGTCACGAGATCGGGTTCGAGTGCAAGTGCAGCATCGACCTGTTCATCGAGGATCTGCCGAAGCAACCGTCCGCGGATCGCGAGGTTGGCGTAGGCGAACCCGTCATTGCCGCGAGCAAGCTGCTCGGCGACACGATCGGCCCAGCCGCGCACACCGTTCGGGCGGGACGGATCGACATCTCCGACCCCCTCGGTGAACGAATCCCCCAGCGCCACATACTTCGTGTAGTTCACGCCCGTCTCCATCTCAGACATCCGTGCTGAACCGGATCCCTCCATCCGGGATCCGGACGCCGGGCCACACCCGCGCACCACGCAACAGTTCACAGCGCGCGCCGATGTCGGCACCGTCCCCGATCACGCCGTCCCGGATCAATGCGCGCGGACCCACCCGCACACCGAAACCGACGATCGTCCGCTCGATCACCGCACCGGCCTCGACCCGCGCACCGTCGAAGATCACAGCACCGTCGAGGCGGGCACCCGCACCGATCTCGGCGCCACGACCGACCACGGTGCCCCCGATGAGCAACGCACCCGGGGCAACCGACGCACCCGGGTGCACGAGCGACTCACCACGCTGCCCAGGCAACGCCGGCGACGGAGCGATCCCGCGCACCAGATCCGCCGAACCACGCACGAAGTCCTCCGGGGTGCCCATGTCACGCCAGTACGCGGCATCGACGTGGCCGAAGAGCTTCTTGCCCTCCGTCAGCAGCGCGGGAAACACCTCACGCTCGACCGACACCGGACGACCCTCGGGGATCGACTCGATGATCTCGCGGCGGAACACGTAGCAACCCGCGTTGATCTGATCGGTCGGCGGGTCCTGCGTCTTCTCGAGGAAGGCGGTGACGCGACCGTCGGCGTCCGTCGGCACGCACCCGAACGCGCGGGGATCACCCACACGGACCAGGTGCAAGGTCACGTCGGCCTCGGTGCGAACGTGAGTGTCGAGCACGGAACCGAGATCGGTTCCACCGAGCACGTCACCGTTGAACACCATGACATTCTCCGCGCGCAGCCTCGGCAGCACGTTCCGGATTCCGCCGCCGGTCCCGAGCGGTTCCGTCTCGGTGACGTACTCGATCTCGAGACCGAGATCGGATCCGTCCGCGAAATGTTCCTCGAAGACCTCCGCCTTGAACGACGTGCCGAGCACCACGTGCTTGATGCCCGCCTCGCGAATCCGCGCGAGCAGGTGGGTCAGGAACGGTAGTCCCGCGGTGGGCAGCATCGGCTTCGGCGCCGACAATGTCAGCGGGCGAAGCCTGGTTCCCTGCCCGCCGACCAGGATCACCGCGTCGGTGTTCGGTGCAGCAGCACTGGTCATGATTTCCCCTGTTTCTCGTCGAGATCGGTCCCCTCATGACCGACTTTGCCTGCATCGCGCTCGCGCACGGCCGAGGCAACCGCCACTTTGGATCGCACCGCGAGGCCACCGCGCAGCGCCCAGCGCAACGGTGCCTGCCACGGATGCGGGTGCCGATCGGCCTGGAACCGGTACGCACTCTCATGGTGCGCCGGAAGCATCAGTTCCGGGTGACGTCCCGCTGCATGTCCCTTGGCGTGCGTGACCTCGGAGGACGGAACGTAGACGTTGTGCCACCCGGCGCGCCCGAGTCGATCGCCGAGGTCGACGTCCTCCATGTACATGAAGTATCGGGAATCGAATCCGTCGACGGTGTCGAACGCAGCACGGCGAAGAAGCAGGCAGGACCCGGAAAGCCATCCGACGGGCCGCTCACTGATCGCCTCGTTCTCCTGGCGGTAGCGCTGCGTCCACGGGTTCGTGGGCCAGACCGTTCCCAGCAGTGCGTGGCCGGCACCGGACGACAACGTCGGCACCGTGCGTGCGGACGGATAGATGCTCCCGTCCGGTTCACGGATCAGTGGCCCCAGCGAACCTGCGCGCGGCCACCGTTGCGCCGCCTCGAGGAGGGTGTCCAGTGAGCCGGGGCTCCACCGGACGTCGGGATTGGCGACCACCACGAACTCTGCCGACTCGTCGATCTCGGCAACCGCGCGGTTGACTGCGCCGCCGTAGCCGATGTTGCCACCGGTATGCAGCAAGGTCACGTTCGAGTGCACCCGCGCTGCCGCTTCCGGCGTGCCGTCGGTCGAGCCGTTGTCGGCCATGATCACCCGAGTGGGCAGCGACGTCGCCGTCGCGAGCGAAGTCAGGAAGTTCTCGAGGTGCTCGCCGGGCGAGTAGGTCACCGTCACCACGGCCAGCGTCGAATCCACGCGCGCCACCTTAGCGGCCGAAGCGGTGTGCGACGACTCACAGGTGGACTTCGTCGGACTCACTCGGGCGCATCCAGCACGCGGAGCGCGGCCTCCAACGCTTCCCTCCACGGCCGGAGCGGAGTGAGGCCGGCCGCCGACCAGGCCCGCCCGTCCAGCACCGAATACGCGGGACGCGGAGCCGGTCGCACGAACTCGTCGCTCGCGCACGGCCGGACCCGATCCGGATCGGCGCCGACACCGGCGAAGACTGCGCGCGCCAGGTCGAACCACGTGGCCTCGCCCGCATTGGTCGCGTGCAGGATCCCCCCCGGTACCGGATCGCGGTCGGCGCGGACCGCGAGTTCGAGCAGTCCCGCGGCGAGGTCGCGCGCATAGGTGGGGCATCCACGCTGGTCGTCGACGACACGCACGGTGTCGCGGTCACGTTCGAGACCTCGCATCGCCGCGACGAAGTCGTTCCGGTCGCCGGTGTAGACCCACGCGGTCCGCACGATGTGCGCCGACGGAAGGACCGCGAGGACGGCCTGCTCACCGAGCAGCTTGGTCCGTCCGTACGCACTCCGTGGGTCGGTGGGCGCATCGATGGGGTACGGCTGTGTGGCGTCCCCGGCGAAGACGTAGTCGGTGGACACGTGGATCAGGTGTGCACCGGCGTCTGCGCAGACCCGGGCGAGCACGCCCGGGCCATAACCGTTGACTGCCGCAGCCGCCGCCTCGTCGGTCTCCGCCGCGTCGACCGCGGTGTACGCGGCGCAGTTGATCACCACGGACCCCGGCCCGACGGCGGCGGCCACCGATGCGGCGTCGGTGATGTCGATCTCAGCGGAGCCTGCCCCACGAATCGGAATTCCGGCGGAGGTCGCAAGATCGATCACATGGTGGCCGAGCTGGCCGTGGGCCCCTGTCACGAGAACGTTACGCACCTGGCCGAGTCTGGCACGCCGGTGTCGAAGACGCCCGTCGACGAATTCCACCAGTAACCTTCATCGAGTACCCGGACGCCAGCCGAAGGAGGACCGCACGTGCCGTCAGAGCCGCCCCGCCGCAGGACCAGGGCGCGCCCCAGCACGGATGAGCGGCGTAGGACGCGTCCGACGGGCTCGCCGTCCCGGTCCGCACGAGAAGGAAACAGCTCCCGGCGCCCCGCCGGTGACCGCGCGATGCCCCAGGTCTCCCAGGGCGTGTCCCGGGTGTTCACGGGCCGGCCGCGCCAGTTCGCTGCCGCGATCGCCGCCGCACTCGTCCTGATCGCCACCGGCGTCGGATGGCGCACCTACGATTCGTTCGTGTCGTCGCTCGCATCGGTGGACGGCCTGAACCTCGGAAACGGCAAGGACGGTGCCCTCGACATCCTCCTGGTGGGCACCGACAGCCGCACCGACGCGCACGGCAACCCCCTGTCGCAACGCGAACTCGACGCATTGCGCGCCGGCGAGGAGGTCGCCAACAACACCGACACCATCATCTTGATCCGGGTACCGAACGACGGAAGCTCCGCGACGGCCATCTCGATCCCCCGCGACACGTACGTCGAGGTTCCGGACATCGGGATGTCCAAGATCAACGCCGCGTACGGCGCCACGAAGGAACTCGCGCGGCTCGACGCCGTCGAGTCCGGTGCCGACGAGACGGAAGTGGAGGAAAAGTCCACGAAAGCCGGTCGGGATGCGCTCATCGAGTCTGTCGCGGACCTGACCGGTGTGACGGTTGATCACTACGCCGAGGTCGGACTCCTCGGATTCGTCCTTCTCACCGACGCTGTGGGTGGTGTCGACGTATGCCTCAACGCCGCGGTGGACGAACCGCTGTCGGGTGCCCATTTCCAGTCGGGGGAACAGACGCTGCAGGGGTCCGACGCACTCAGTTTCGTCCGCCAGCGCCACGACCTTCCGCGCGGTGATCTGGATCGGATCGTGCGGCAGCAGGTGTTCATGGCCTCGCTCGTGCAGAAGGTCCTCAGCGCGAAGACATTGAGCAATCCGTCGAAGGTCGCGCAACTCACCGCTGCGGTGCAGCGCTCGGTGGTGCTCGACTCCGATTGGAACATCGTGCAACTCGCGACTCAGATGCAGGACCTGGCGGGCGGTGCCGTGCAGTTCTCGACGATTCCTGTGCAAGACATCAATGCGATGACCGACTATGGCGAGTCCGTCGTCCAAGTCGATCCCGATGAGGTGCGCGAGCACGTCGCAGGCCTGGTGGGTGCCGACTACGAGGGGTCGGAGACGACCACCTCCAACGGGACACCGGCCCCCGACATCGACCCGTCGACCGTGACCGTGAACGTCACCAACGCCGGCAGCGTGTCCGGGTTGGCGTCCGAGGTGTCGCTGGCGATGAGCTCCGGCGGCTATATCGAGGGCGAGGTCGGCAACTACACGGGCGGCGCGATGTCCTCGACAACCCTGTACGCCGCCGACCCCGACTCCGACGAGGCACTCGCCGTCGCGGCGGCACTCGGTGATGTCGACATCGACTCCGACCCGAGCCTGCCGACAGGCACCGTCGAGGTGGTACTCGCCGACGACTACACCGGCCCGGGTTCATCGTCCTATTCCGGATCGAGCTCAGGATCCACCTCGGACACGACGACGCAATCCGACGTGATGCCGGCGGGTGAGTCGGCGACGCCGGCCCCGGCCGCACCGCCCATCGACGCCGGGTCCGACGGACCTCGCTGCGTCAACTGATCGATCCCCGACCGACTCCCGAGAACGAGGTTTTCCGTGACCACCCTGACCGCAGCCCTACTCGACCCGATCCTCGCGTCCGATCCCGCCGGACCGCGCATCACGTGGTACGACGACGCGACCGGAGCTCGGATCGAATTGTCGGCAATTACGCTCGCGAACTGGGCAGCCAAGACCGCCAACATGATCCGTGACGAGTTCGGGGTGCTGCCGGGTGGCCGGGTATCGGTACTGTTGCCCGCGCATTGGCAGAGCGCTGCGGTCCTGCTCGGCGCGTGGTGGGCGGGCACCGAGGTGGTCCTCGACGCCGACCCCGGAGCAGACCTCGCGCTCGTCACCCCGGACCGACTCGACGAGGTCGACGAGGTCGCCGAAGTGGCGGCACTGTCGTTGGACGCATTCGGCCGCCCCGTCCCCGACCTGCCCCCGGGTGTCACCGATTACGCCACGAATGTGCGGCTGCACGGCGACCAGTTCCGCCCGTCCGGCGCCCCCGATGCCGCGCTCGATGGTCGCACGGTCGCCGACGTCCTTGCGGCAGCGAAGGAATCTGCGTCGCGATCCGGGATCACCGGCACCGACCGCGTGTTGTCGAGCCGCGACTGGACCACCGTCGACGAACTCGTCGACGGGTTGCTCGCCGCGCTCGTCGTCGGAGCTTCCCTCGTCCAGGTGAGTAATCCCGACCCTGCCGCGATCGAACGGCGCATCGAGAGCGAGAAGGTCACCGCACGATTGGACGCATGACCCCCGGCCGGTCCCCCGCCACTCCGCGTAGCACATCTGTCGCGGCGTTGGGGACAAGGACCTGCCTTCTGTGACCTTGGGTCACACGTCGGGCTGTCCCGGCAATCGACGCTGTGATGAGCTCTGCGACGAAGTGCGGTAGCCGCCATCCTCGAGCCCCGCTTCCATCTCGAACCTGTTGCGCGAACCGGGATTGCGTAGTTCCTCCCACAGATAGCGCACCACGAAACCGAGGCCGTGACGCGCCCACTGGTCGGCGTGAACGGCCTCGTGACGAAGCAGTCGGCGCGATGGTGGGTTTCGGGTGAGGAACACTCCACCGACGGTGGTGCCGCCGCGCGCGAATCCGCCCCGCATCCCGGTGCTGACGTAGAGACCGAACTCGTCGTCGAACGCCACCGCACCTCCCCAGAGACGTGCCCAGGCGAGAGCGATGGCCGTCGGGATACGGGCGGACGGCACTCCCCGCGACGCCCGCGTCATACGGTGTGCAGTCCGGCCTGTTCTCGACACGAGTCGAGCCTAGCGACGACGGTGGGCGGCCCTCACACGAGGACCGCCCACCCGCGACACGTTGTTCAGGCCCGTACCGGGACAGCTTCTTCCACCTTGTCGAGCTTCTTCCGCTTGGCGACGGGGATGGTGAGCGTGATTGCGGCCGCGACCAGCGCGACCCCGCACCCGATGAACAGCCCTGTCCGGAAGCCCGCTTCGGTCGGGATGCTGTATCCGCCCGACTGCACGCTCATCTGCGCCAGCACGACACCGACGACGGCGGCCGAGATCGACGTGCCCATCGCGCGCATCAGCGAGTTGACGCTGTTGGCCGATGCCGTTTCGCTCTGCGGGACGGAGCTCATGATCAGCGCGGGCATTGCACCGTAGGCGAATCCGACGCCGGTACTGCAGATCGCAGCAACGATCATCAGGCCCCACGTCGAGCCCATGAGCAACTGCGACGAGCCGTACGCGATCGCGATGATCACGCACCCTACGAACAGGGAGACCTTGGGGCCGCGCACCGACGACAGCTTGCCGGCGATCGGCGAGACCGCCATCATCATCAAACCGCCCGGTGCCATCCACAGACCCATCGCCAGCATCGATTGGCCGAGTCCGTATCCGGTTTCGGTGGGTAGTTGGAGCAGCTGCGGGATGATCAGCGACTGCGCGTACATTCCGAAACCGACGACGACCGATGCCGCGTTGGTGAGCAGCACCACGGGACGGACGGCGATCCGGAGGTCGATGAGCGGTTCGGAGAGGCGCAGTTCCCACCAGCCCCAGACCGCCAGCACGATCACCGCGACAGCGAACAGTCCGAGCGTCGTCGAGCTCCCCCAGCCCCAGTCGGCGCCCTTCGACACCGCGAGCAGCAGGGCCGTCAGTGCGATACCCAGACCGATGGCGCCCACCAGGTCGAAGCGTCCGGGATTCACCTTGCCCGAGGACTCGGGCACGACCCTCCACAAGATGACCAGGACGACGGCGCTCAGGACCGCAGTGGCCCAGAACAGCACACGCCAGCTCGTGTTCTCTGCAACCGCGGCAGCGACGGGGAGCCCGAGGGCGCCACCGATACCCATCGACGCGCTCATCAGCGCGATGGACGAGTGCAGACGCTCGGCAGGAATCACGTCACGCAAGAGGCTGATGCCCAGTGGGATGAGTCCCACGCCGAGTCCCTGCATGCCGCGACCGAGGAGCATCGGCAGCAACGACGACGACAACGCACACACAATCGCGCCGAGGACCAGCGGAACCGTGCAGATCAGCAGCATCCGACGCTTGCCGTACATATCGCCCAGTCGCCCGACGACCGGTGTCGCGACGGCACCGGTGAGGAGGGTGATTGTGATGACCCAGGAAGAGTTGGACGCCGTGGTGTTCAGGATTGCGGGTAATTGACCGATGAGCGGAACTACGAGCGTCTGAGTGAGGGCCCCGACGATTCCAGTGAACGCCAGCACCCCCACCAACAGTGAGGGACGCACTTCCGGCGTCGCAACAGAACCTTGCATGAAACGAACTCCGTCTTCGAGTAAAGAAAGTCCCAAACCAGCGGGTAATATGTATTGAGCAGATGGTATGCATGATGCATACCTACGGGTCAACACCGAGTTCGCCCATACTGGGAAAACACGACCTAGGAGTGATGAGACGCACAGATGGACAAGCCGACGCACCTGATCGAGTTCGAAATGATGCTCATCGGGCGGCATCTCAACTTTTTCGGCCCCCGCCGGCGAGATGCAGGACGCCTGGACCGCAGTGCGTACACGATGCTCAGTCGTCTCTCCGCCCAAGGACCGATGAGCATCGGCCAGCTGAGCGACGCATTCGGACTCGATTCATCCACGGTCAATCGCCAGACCTCAGCACTGCTCAAGGCCGGGCTGGCGGAGCGCATCCCCGACCCCGACGGGGGCATTGCACGCAAATTCCAGATCACCGAAGACGGTGCGCGCCGCCTCGACCACGAGCGCGCCCGAGCGATCGAGTCGCTCGAGCGCGTTCTGACCGATTGGGATGCCGAAGACGTGGCCCAGTTCGCGCAGTATCTCGAACGGTTCAACACCGACATCGAACGCATGTCCGGCTCGCCATGGACGCGGCACGCCGATATCGGGCGGCCCGAAGCCCGGTGACCCTACCCGGCCAGCGCGGCGACGGGCGACACCCGACTCGCTCGCTGCGCCGGCACCAGGGAAGCGACGATGCCTGCAGCGCCGCCCCCGACGACGATTCCGGCCAACTGCAGCCAGGGCACCGCGCCGAGACCGACATGGCCGGCTCCGATGACCGACGCGGTACCGAAGGTCCCGAGCAGCAGCCCGAGTGCGACACCCAGGACGGACGCTACTCCCGCGATGATCACGGCCTCACGCACGAGAAGGCTGCGCACCCCCGCGCGCGACAACCCCACCGAACGCAGCATCGCCGTTTCAGGTCGCCGTTCGAGGACGGACAGGGCCATGGTGTTACCCACTCCGATGAGCGCGATCACCACGGCGACCGACAGGAGGCCACCGACGATCAGCAGCATCGTGTCGAGGACGTTCTCGAGCGTCTGCCTCATCTTCACCGCTCCGACTACCTCGCTACCCGGAAACGCTGCCGTGGCCACCTGCGACACCTCATCAGCGACAGCGACAAGGTCCTCGTCGGACAGTTCGTCGTCCAGTGCGAGCCATACCGTGTCGGCCGCTGCCGAATCATCGACGGCACTCAGGTCGCCCATCGAGATCAGGTCCGGCGACCCGGCGTCTGCGACCGCGACGGCCAGGTCCTGCATGCCGGTGCCACCACCGACTTCGACGATCTCGCCTTCGGACACGCCCAACGTCTCCGCTAGCGACCGCTCGAGCACGATCGTCCCGGCCTCGGACACCCGCACATCAGCGCGGATCGCTGCCGCGGCGGACGCCGGATCGACACCGAGCACAGAGAACTCCGTGCCTGCCACCCTGACCGTCGCAGACGCGATCTCGGTGCCCGCGCGGACCCCGTCGATCGCAGTGAACCGGGCCGAGGCGCCGTTGGGAACCGGTTCTGTCGCGGTGACAGCGATATCCACCGGGAAGTTCTGATCGACGACTTCGGGTGCCCCGGCCTTGAGCGTGCCGATCCCCACCACGATCGTCGCCGTCAGCGTCACCCCGATGAACAGGGCCGTCGCAGTCGACGCAGTCCGGCGCGGATTGCGTCGCGCATTTCCGGCCGCGAGGGCTGCGATCGGCCCGCCCACCCGGGCGAAGGCGTCCCCGACAGCCCCCACTGCCGCCGGCACGATCCGGCGCGAGGCCAGGACGACACCCACGAACAGAAGCAGACCACCGGGACACGCGATCAGAACATTGCTCACCCAGGCACCGATCACCAGCAAGGCCGAGCCCCCGGCCATCGCCAGCAGCGCACACGCGCGGCGCACCCACGACTCGCCCACCGGCTCGGGCTGAGCCTCGAGCGGATGCATCGCCGCGAGCGCCGACACCCGGGTCGCTGCCCGCGCTGCGCCGTTGGCCGCGAGCACCGTGACAACCGTTCCCAGGACGAGCCCGGCGACAATCGTCGTGATCGTCACGGAGATCGACGTGAGCGGAAGCGGAGCATCCGCTGCGCGGGCGCCCGCAACGACACCCGCAGCGAGGCCGCAACCGGCGAGCACTCCGAGAACGGCGGAGACGAAGCCGACGATCAGAGCCTCGCCTCGTACGCTGCGCCGCACCTGAGAGGCGGTGACGCCGACGCACCGCATGAGCGCCAGCTCGCGGGTCCGTGCCGCAAGCAGCACCGCAAACGTGTTCGCGATGACGAGTCCCGCGACGACCACCGCGATCGCAGCGAAGCACAGCAGGACGTTGCGCAGCAACGAGATGTCCCCGACGTACGCGTCGGCCGCTTCGGTGGCACGCGCCTCACCCGAGACCACCTCGGCCCCCGGCACCGCTAGTGCCACCGCGTCGCGCACCGCGTCACCGTCACCCGCGACACGTATCTCCCAGTCCACGGACGCTCCGGTCCACGTTCGTACCTGTGCGACATCACCGAAGATCCGGCCCGAATCCATCGCGAATGGTGAACCGGCCACGTCCACGACGCCGACGATCGTCGCGGTCACCGGTGGCGTCGCTCCGGACAGATCGGCGACCGTCACGGTGTCCCCGATCGCACGTTCCGACGACGAGCCCACCGCTACCTCTGCGACGCCGACGGGCCATCGTCCATCCGCAAGTCTCTGCCAGCGCATCGACTCGTCGGATGCGATCGTGGCCGCGGTACCGTACCCGGATGTGCCGTTCGCGTCGACGAGCCGGACGCGACCGGTCACGTCGAGGGCGGTCGCGCGCACACCCGGCGCTGCCCCGGCTTCGGACAGCGTCCGATCGGGATCCGTATCGGGCCCCCCGGGTGTCACCACTGCGGCAACGCCGTCGTATTGCGCCGCGGTCGATTTCGTGATCGACGCGCTGACGGTGTCACTGAGCACGAGAGTCAGCACGACGAAGGCCACCGCGACGATCACCGCGAGCGCCGTCGCGACGTACCGTCCTCGGTGGGCGCGTGCCTGCGCCAGAACAAGATGCCTCATCGCGCCGGGACCGCCGTCCCGGCAACGCTCAGCGCACGCATCGTGTCGATGACGGAATCCGCGGTGGGGTGCGCGATCTCCCCGGCCAGATGACCGTCCGCGAGCAGAACGACACGGTCCGAGTACGACGCCGCAACGGGGTCGTGCGTCACCATCACCACGGTCTGGCCGGTTTCCCGCACGCTCGACCGCAGCATCGACAACACCTCCGCACCCGCCTGCGAGTCGAGATTGCCGGTCGGCTCGTCGGCGAAGATGACGTCGGGTTGCGGCAGCAACGCTCGCGCGACAGCGACACGCTGCTGTTGCCCACCGGACATCTCGTGTGGCAGATGGTCGAGACGATCGGTCAGGCCGAGACGACCGGTCACCTCGTCGAACCATTCCGGGGACGGCCGCGTACCTGCGAGTCGCATCGGCAGCAGCACGTTGTCGCGGGCGGTGAGCACCGGCAGCAGGTTGAACGCTTGGAACACGAAACCGATACGGTCGCGACGTAATCCGGTAAGCACCGCATCCGGGGCTGCGCTGACCTCGACGTTCTCTCGGCGACCCTCACCGTGAAGAACCACACGGCCGGAGTCGATGCCGTCGAGTCCGGCGAGGGCATGCATGAGTGTTGATTTACCCGAGCCGGACGGGCCCATGATCGCCGTGAAGCGCCCCCTCTCGAATTCGACGGAAACCCCGTCGAGGGCACGCACCTCGGCGTCTCCGCGTCCGTAGACACGCACGACATCCTCGGCGGAACAGGCAGGAACGAATGAACTGGTCGAAGTCATACATCGACCGTAGAAATATTGAGGCACCGGCACATCGGAGTGCGGCGCGATCCTGCTGCCGCGACTGTCATACCCGGGTAGGACGAGACCGCGATGCGAGTAGGAGCCCGGTCCTACTGTCCTGCGCCGAGCAGCTCGTCCGGCCGTACCAGACCGGCGCGGAACGCGAACAGGACCGCCTGCACGCGGTCGCGCGAACCCGTCTTGGCGAGAACACGTCCCACATGGGTCTTCACGGTCGCGGCCGACAGCACGAATCGATCGGCGAGCTCGCTGTTCGTCAGGCCGTGCGCCATCGCCACGAGGACTTCGAGTTCACGGGGCGTGAGATCGTCCGGTACCTCCACGGACACGGACGACGACGAGCTTCCCACGCCCAGAAGAGGCGAAACATGCTGCAGCAGGTGACGTGTCGCGCGCGGGGCCATGACTGCGTCACCCCGATGCACCGTCCGCACCGCTTCCAGGAGGTCTTCGGGAAGGGCGTCCTTGAGGAGGAAACCACTGGCGCCGGCAGCGATTGCCTGCACGACGTACTCGTCGTTGTCGAAGGTGGTGAGCACGACGACTTTCGGAGCGCCCGGAGAACGGAGGAGCGTGCGGGTCGCCGAGATCCCATCGAGCCGCGGCATCTGGACATCCATCAGGACCACGTCGGCGCGCACCCGACCGAGTTCGGCGACCGCTGCCTCACCGTCGGAGGCCTCGGCCACCACCTCGATGTCGGGTTGCGACTCGAGCACCATACGGAAGCCCGCGCGGACGAGTTGCTGATCGTCGACGAGAGCGACGCGAATGGGGTCGGCGGGTTCGGTCACGTCCACCAGCCTATGCCGGGAGTTCGGCGCGGACACGATAGCCACCGCCGTCCCGGGGCCCAGTGATCGAGCGACCGCCGTGCAGCCGGGCACGCTCTTCGATTCCGGTCAGCCCCTGTCCCCCCGGCCGTGCTTCCACGAGCGCGGCGGCACCACGACCGTCGTCGACTATCTCGACGACGAGCGTGTCGGCGCGCCAGTCGAGAGTCACATGGGTATGGGCGCGGGGCCCGGCATGTTTGAGGACGTTCGTGAGGGATTCCTGCACGATCCGGTAGACGGACAGTCCCAGGCCGTCGGCGACATGACGACTCTCCCCTGTCACAGCGAGCGTCACCTCCAGGCCGCTCGTACACATCTGCTCGACGAGCGTGGGGATGTCGCCGATACCCGGTGTCGTGGTGAATTCACGCGGCGCATCCTCCCTCAGCACCGACAGAAGCGATCGCATGTCGGTCAACGCCTGTCGACCCGCTTCCGAGATCGTCGTGAGTGCGGTGGCCGCAGCATTCGGGTCGGCCGACGCTGCGTACCGACCACCGTCTGCCTGCGCAATGATCGCAGTGAGCGAATGCGCCACGATGTCGTGCATCTCCCGCGCGATGCGGGTCCGTTCCTGGGTCGCCGCGAGTTCCGCTTCCTTGAGCCGTTCGACCTCGAGCAGCCGATTACGTTCGGTGAGGGCCTCCATCTCCCGCACCCGCAGGCCCCGGAGACGACCGAACGCCCACACCCCGCCGACGAACAGGGCCACCATCATCGCGGAAGACACCGTGTCGAACAGTGTCCGCCCTTCGTACCGTCCGAAGAAGCTGATCCCGGCGAGCGCTCCCCCGGTCACGGCCACCACCAGAGCTATGTTCGCCCACGGACGCGGTGCATAGGCGGCGAGCGCATACACCGCAACAGGCACCGCGACCGGCGCCACCGGCGACATGTCCGACGAGACTGCGAGATGACCGAATGCCGCGGCGGCCACGACCGCACCCGCGAGCACCGGAAAGGTACGGCGCCACGCGAGCGGCACACTCAGCGCGAGGACGAGTGCCGCATCACTCCACGCCAGAGCCGAGGTCACGACGATGAGCAATCCGAACGCCGCAACGAGGCCGGCGACGACCGAGTCGACAACGAGCACGCGGGCACGACTCCACCGTTGCCAACGTTCGATCATCGAGGTGGTCTGCACGGATCACACCGTCAGCCGAGCAGCTTCTGCCGCAACGCCGCGTCCTTCTCCAGAACCATGCTCTCGAGTCCGGCCTGGAACCGCTCCATCTGCTCACGCAGCGCCGGCTCGGATGCTCCGAGGATGCGAGCGGCGAGCAGGCCCGCATTGCGGGCTCCACCGATCGACACCGTCGCGACGGGGACACCCGCCGGCATCTGCACGATCGACAGCAGTGAGTCCATTCCGTCGAGGTACTTCAACGGAACGGGCACACCGATCACGGGCAGCGGGGTCGCCGACGCCACCATCCCCGGCAGGTGTGCAGCACCGCCCGCCCCCGCGATGATGACCTTGATCCCGCGACCCGCGGCGTCCTTCGCGTAGTCGAGCATCCGCTGCGGCGTCCGGTGCGCGGAGACGACCCCGACCTCGAATCGGATCCCGAACTCGGCGAGCGCCTCGGCGGCGGCCTCCATGGTGGGCCAATCCGAGTCGCTGCCCATGATCAGGCCGACCTGTGCCCCTTGCGTGGCGTCTGTCACTGTCCTTCTCCCGTGTGTTCGTTCCAGCCGTCGGTCCATTCTGCGTGCGAGAGCCAGTGCGCGGCGCGCTCTGCGCGTTCCCGGACCGCAGCAACGTACTCGGCGTCGTCGAGCGAGCCGGTCTGGTCGCCGAGCAGATTGACGTGCCCGATCTTGCGGTCCTTGCGTTCACCCTTGCCGTAGAGATGGACGCGCGCATCAGGCATCCGGGCGAACAAGTGATGCAGCCGCTCGTCCATGCTCATCGCCGGAGCTTCCGCCGCGCCCAGAACGTTCGCCATCACGACCACAGGCGCGAGGGGTGTCGTGTCGCCGAGCGGGTAGTCGAGCACGGCGCGCAGGTGCTGCTCGAACTGGCCCGTTCGTGCACCGTCCATGCCCCAGTGGCCTGAGTTGTGGGGGCGCATCGCGAGTTCGTTGACGATCAGCTCGCCGGCCTGCGTCTCGAACAGTTCGACGGCTATCACGCCCACCACGCCGAGCTCGCCTGCGATCCGCAACGCAAGTTGTTCGGCCGCGACCGCGACGTCCGCAGGCAGGTTCGGTGCGGGTGCGATCACGACGGAGCACTGGCCGTCTCGTTGCACGGTCTCCACGACGGGCCAGCTTGCACCCTGCCCGAACGGCGAGCGGGCGACCATCGCCGACAACTCCCGACGCCACGCGACCTTCTCCTCCGCGAGCAGCGGCACACCGCGGTCGAGTTGTTCTGCGACGATCCGCTCGAGTTCGGTCTCGTCGTCGACGATCCACACCCCGCGGCCGTCGTACCCGCCGCGGGCGGCCTTGAGCACGAACGGCCATCCGAGGTGTTCCCGTGCCGCGACGAGGTCGTCGGTCGAGGTGATCTCCGCGAACTTCGGCATGGGCGCACCGAACGCTCCGAGCCGCTTGCGCATCGCGATCTTGTCCTGCGCGAAGATCAGCGCCTGCGGCGGAGGCAGCACAGCGACGCCCTCGCGCTGCAGGACTTCGAGGTGCTCGGTGGGGACGCCCTCGTGGTCGAAGGTCAGGGCATGGGCACCCGTGGCGGCGCGACGCAGTGCGTCGAGATCGTCATGGCTGCCGATCACGACGTCGGGGCTCACCCGAGCGGCCGGTTCGTCCTCACTGCCCGCGAGTACACGCAGCGTCTGGCCGAGCGCGATCGCAGCCTGATGCGTCATCCGCGCGAGCTGGCCACCGCCGATCATCGTCACCACGGGCATCCCGCCCGTCAGTGCGCGGGGGGAATCGGATCTGGGGGGCGAGTCAGGTCTGCCGGTCACAGCTGACAATGGTGTCACAGCGAGGAGCGCCGCCGTGACACGGCGGTGAGCCACCACATGTCACCGCGGTGAGCCGCCGGCACGTGGCAATGCGGTGAACATTTCGGGACGAACATTCCGAATCGTCACTTTTCTGTGGTAAGTCTGAAAATTTTCGCTGTGGTTCGTAGAAATCGCTCCGGGTTTCGTAGACTCGGCCGAGTGTCCGTCGTCGATGATGCTCTGAGCCATTTTCCCGCACCATTACGGGAGTTGATGCTGCGTCACCGCGAACTGATCAAGTTCGCGATCGTCGGAGGTACGACATTCCTGATCGACTCCGGGATCTTCTACACCTTGAAGCTGACGGTCCTCTCCGAGAAACCTGTCACTGCGAAGATCATCGGCGGCGTCGTTGCGGTGATCTGCTCGTACATCCTCAACCGCGAATGGTCGTTCCGGAACCGTGGCGGGCGGGAGCGCACGCACGAAGCGTTCCTGTTCTTCTTCGTGAGTGGTATCGGTGTGGTCCTCAGCTTCATTCCGCTGTGGATTTCGAGTTACGTGTTCAACCTGCGTGTGCCCGAGGTCAGTCTCGCCGTCGAGAACATCGCCGACTTCGTGAGCGCATACGTCATCGGAAATGTGCTGCAGATGTTCTTCCGCTTCTACTGTTTCAAGAGGTTCGTGTTCCCTGAGGAAACTGTGCCGGAAACGAACACCATCGATGATCTCGACACACCCGACCTCGACCGGACCTGATCGCACTCCCTCACCTCGGTTCCCGGACTCCGTCCAGGTACACCGAAGTCCAGTCGCGCGCCGCGCCGAGGAACATCGCGAACAGCGCGGGTCTGCGCCGCTGCAGTTCCAGGCGTCCACCGTCCGCTTCCGCGAGGGCGCGGGCGAGGGCCAGACCGACACCCGTGGATCCTCGACCGGAGAAACCTCGTTCGAAGATGTGCGGCACGAGGTCGTCGCTGACGCCTTCCCCTTCATCACTGACTTCGACGCACACCGTCGAATCCCCGCGCATCGCAACCTGCCGAACGGCGACCGTGCAGGTCCCCCCTCCGTGAGCAAGCGCGTTGTCGACGAGAACTGCTACTGCTTCCCGGAGACGCGAGGCCGTCACGGACGAGCGCAGAGCAGGGTCACCTCGGAGCAGTAGTTCGCGGCCCGCATCCTGATAGGGCCCTCGCCAATCCGCGATCACACCTGCCAGTTCCCCCACCACCGACACCTCGGTGCGCAGTTCGGCGCCGCTGTTCCTCGACTGACGAACCAGCCCGTCGATGGCCGCGGTGAGGCGATCGACCTGGGCCATCGCGGCCTCGGCCTCCTCGACCACCATCGGGTCCTCGTGTGTGGACAGTTCGTCGAGCCGTAATCTGATCGCCGTCATGCGGGAGCGGAGTTGATGAGAGACGTCGCCGACCAGCGAATGCTCGCGTTGCAGTCGGCCCGAAATCTCCACCGCGGCGGAGTCGAGCACATCGGAGACCCGGTCGAGCTCGACGATGGAATGACGCTGCGGCACCGGTTTGAAGTCGCCCTCGGCGAGCCTTGCTGCACGCGCAGCGACGTCGCGTAGTGGGAAGGCGAGCCGTCTGGCGGTGGCCACCGCGACCAGTGCACCCACCGCAACCGACAGCAGCACGAGGAATCCGACCGCGGCGAGCACCTGCCGCTGCAGGATGCGCATTCCCTCGGAAGGGGCCTCGACCCGCAGCGACCCCGAGGTACCCATCGACAGGGATTCGACGAGAGGGTTCGTCGGGGTGACGTCACCGATGTCCAGGCGCGCCGCCTCGTTCTCCGGAGTGGGATACACGACGACCACCCGCCCACCGTCGGGTACGAGCAGTCGCAGCGAACTGGTATCGAGTCCGCCGACCACGAGGCCGTCGGTACCTTCCTGCGCGATGATCTCGTCGGACATCCGCTCGAGCCGATCCCGAAGGTCTCGGCGCGTGGTGTCCTCCACGAACAGGTAGGCGGTGAACGCAAGGGGAAGCCCGAGCAGAAGTGCGACGAGCAGAACCGCAGCCAGGACGGCATTGAGGATGCGCCTGCGCACCGTCGCGACCCTTCTAGTCGGTGTTCAGCCGGAAACCGACGCCCCGCACGGTCGCGATGCGTCGTTCCCCCGCGGGCCCCTCGTCGCCGATCTTCCGGCGCAGCCACGACATGTGCATGTCGAGGGTCTTCGAACCACGGAGGTCGGCGTCGCCCCAGACCTCGTCGAGGATCGCGTCGCGTGACACGACTTGACCGGCGTGTTCGAGCAGGACGCGCAGGAGTTCGTATTCCTTGTTGGCGAGGGTGACCTCGGAGCCGTCGACGAGAACCCGCCGGGCCGCGTGCTCGAGACGAATGCCGGAGACCTCGACGACTTCGTCCGTCTCACCGCCACCGCGGCGGCGCAGCAGCGCGCGTACCCGCGCCATCAGTTCGGCGAGCCGGAACGGCTTGCCGACATAGTCGTCGGCGCCGGCATCGAGACCCACTACGAAGTCGACCTCGTCGGTGCGCGCGGTGAGCATCAGCACTGCCAGGTCGGACCGGTTCGCTCTGATCTGACGGCATACTTCGAGGCCGTCCATGCCCGGCAACCCGAGGTCGAGGATCAACAACTCGTAGTCTCCGGAGAGCGCTTGTTCGAGCGCACTCGGACCGGTGGCCTCGACGGTCACCTCGTAGCCCTCGCGCCCGAGGGCACGGGACAGAGGCGCAGCGATGGCTTCATCGTCTTCCGCTAGCAGAACGGCAGTCACTCGCTCAGCCTACGGACAGACCGGTGGGAAACCGGATCACCACGCCAGTCACCACGCCTTGCGATGTCTCTCACCGTCGCCGGAGGGTTGCGCGGCGGAACGGTCGGCGGAGGAACCGTCCTGCACGTCGAACGCCGTCCGGTACAGCAGTGTGTGGACCTTCTGGACATCGGGGATGTCGTCGAACTCGAGTGGGTCGTCGGCGGCCGAGACCACGACGAGCGTGCCTGTGCGCAGGAGCCGGTCGACGAGTCCGTGCCGGAACTGCACGTTGCTGATCCGCCCCATCGGAATGTCGATACCGGAATGGGTGATCACGCCCTGGCGCACGAGTACCCGCCGATCGGTGACGATGAAATGTGTGGTCAGCCACCGGATCAACGGGACGAGGCACCGCCACCCCACCAGGATCGCCCACAACACCAGGACCGCGACGACCAGGACCACGGAGGCACCACTGTCGAGGCGGGTCTGCGCGAGCCCGACGAGGAACCCGGCCACAGCCGTGGCCAGTAGGAAGACGATGACCGGAACGATCAGCATCTTCGCGTGTGGATGACGGTGGAGCAGCAGGTTCTCATCCGGTGCGAGCGCGTCCTCCGGGTATCCCATGGGCACCACGATGGCATACCCGTCTACATCGGCCGCAGGTGCGTGATGTCGCCTGCAGCGACTGCAACGGGCTCGCCTTCCCCGTCCGGCGCGATGACGATGCGGCCCTGTTCGTCGATGTTGATGGCGACCCCGTGCAGTTCCGTGTCGCCGGGCAGGATCGCGCGCACCCGCCGACCGATGGTGCTGCACCGATCCCGGTAAGCGTCGGCAGCGGCCGTGGGATCCCAGCCGTGCTGTTCCCACTGTCGGATGCGTTCACCGAACGAGGCGAGCAGAGCCTCCGCGAGCCTCGTGCGATCGAGTTCGTCGGCACCGGCGAGCAGAAGTGAGGTTGCCGTCGGCACCGGCAGTTCGTCCTCGGTGAGTGTGACGTTGAGCCCGACACCGACGACAACCGTGGGAACCGGGGCTGTCGACGCGACCTCGACGAGGATCCCGGCGAGCTTACGGCCCCCGACCAGAACGTCGTTGGGCCATTTGAGCTCGGCCGGGACGCCGGTGACCTCGCGGACGGCGTCGACCGTCGCGATGCCGGTGAGCAGCGGAAGCCAACCGAGATCCGGAAGGGCGACACCGGGCAGTTTCAGCAGCACCGACACGATGACCTGGGCCCGGGGAATTCCGTTCCAGGCGCGCGAGTGCCGTCCGCGTCCTCCGCTCTGGAACTCTGCGAGCAGGACCCGGCGGTCGCCGAATGTGGCCTCGGCGAGCAGATCGGCGTTCGTCGACCCTGTCTCGTCGATGACGTCGAGGCGTTCGTAGAACCCGGCATCGCCTTCTGCACCATCCACCAGCGCATGCCGTAGGCGCGACACGTCGAGCGGAATACGCAGTTCGGAATCATTCGGCAATTCGGGGTTGCGGGGCATGAGCCCCAGCCTAAAGTGGCCGAAAACAACTACTGGTCGGTAGCTCCAGTTCAATAATTCAACGTGAGCGGACCTCCGTGCGGCGGTGCAGATTGACGATCGCTAAGCTGACTGCCCATGACCACTGTCCAGGAGCCGTCCGCGCCCGAGGCGGCGAGTACGCCCGATATCCACACCACCGCCGGCAAGCTGGCAGACCTGCGCGAACGCCAGGCCAAGGCACAGGCTCCGGTCGGTGAAGCAGCCATCGAGAAGGTCCACGCCAAGGGCAAGATGACCGCCCGTGAGCGCATCACCGCGCTCCTCGACGAGGGCTCGTTCGTCGAAATCGATGCGCTCGCCCGCCACCGCAGCACCAACTTCGGCCTCGCCGACAACCGTCCCATCGGCGACGGCGTCGTCACCGGCTACGGCACCGTCGACGGCCGCGACGTCTGCGTGTTCTCCCAGGACGCGACAGTCTTCGGCGGCAGCCTCGGCGAGGTCTACGGCGAGAAGATCGTCAAGGTCATGGACCTGGCGCTACGCACCGGCCGACCGCTGGTCGGCATCAACGAAGGCGCCGGCGCCCGCATCCAGGAAGGCGTCGTCTCCCTCGGCCTCTACGGCGAGATCTTCCACCGCAACGTGCAGGCCTCCGGTGTGATCCCGCAGATCTCGCTGATCATGGGCCCCGCTGCCGGTGGTCACGTCTACTCCCCCGCCCTGACCGACTTCGTGGTGATGGTCGACCAGACCAGCCAGATGTTCGTCACCGGCCCCGACGTCATCAAGACCGTCACCGGCGAAGACGTCACCATGGAAGACCTCGGTGGCGCCCACACCCACATGGTCAAGTCGGGTGTCGCCCACTACGTCGGAAGCGACGAGCAGGACGCCCTCGACTACGTCAAGGATCTGCTCTCCTACCTGCCGTCGAACAACCAGGCCGCGGCACCGCGCATGGCACCGACCGACCCGATCGCCGGATCCATCGAGGACTCGCTCACCGAGGAGGATCTCGAGCTCGACACGATCATCCCGGATTCGGCGAACCAGCCTTACGACATGCACGAGGTCATCCGTCGTCTGCTCGACGACGACGAATTCCTCGAGGTTCAGGCCGAGCGCGCCCAGAACGTCATCGTGGGCTTCGGTCGCGTCGACGGCCGCAGCGTTGGCATCGTCGCCAACCAGCCGATGCAGTTCGCCGGCTGCCTCGACATCGACGCCTCCGAGAAGGCTGCACGCTTCGTCCGCACCTGCGACGCGTTCAATGTTCCGATCATCACGCTGGTCGACGTCCCGGGCTTCCTGCCCGGCACCGAGCAGGAATACAACGGCATCATCCGCCGCGGCGCGAAGCTCCTGTACGCATACGGCGAGGCGACTGTCGGCAAGATCACCGTCATCACCCGCAAGGCCTACGGCGGCGCGTACGACGTGATGGGTTCGAAGCACATGGGCGCCGACGTCAACCTCGCGTGGCCGACCGCGCAGATCGCAGTCATGGGCGCATCGGGTGCCGTCGGGTTCGTGTACCGCGGCAAGCTCAAGGATGCCGCTGCGAACGGTGCAGACGTCGAGGCACTGCGCCTCGAGCTGCAGAACGAGTACGAGGACACTCTCGTGAACCCGTACGTCGCAGCAGAGCGCGGTTATGTCGATGCGGTCATCCCGCCGTCGCACACCCGCGGCCAGATCGTGTCCGCCCTGCGCCTGCTCGAGCGCAAGATGGTCTCGCTCCCGCCGAAGAAGCATGGGAACATTCCGCTGTGACCGCGCTGACCGAGGAAAAGATCATCACTGACGCAGAGCTGACCGCCGTGACCGACGGTGCCCTCGAGGACTCCGACACCTCGGCGACCACAGACGCCGAGTCGGCAGCGACCCCCGACGCGCCCGCCATCCGGATCGTGAAGGGCAACCCGACCGACGCCGATGTCGCAGCGTTGGTCACGGTGCTCGCGGCTGCCGCTGCGGGTGGCGCTCCCGAGGGCGACGGCAAGCCGCCGGAGACATGGGGCGACCCCACCCGGATGCACCGCCAGTGGGCGCCGTTCTCGCCGTACTCGTACCCCAACCGCGGCTGATCGATGCCCCGTTTGGTTCTCGCCTCGGCGTCGCCGGCACGGTTGTCCGTGCTGCGCGGCGCCGGGGTCGAGCCGCTCGTACAGGTGTCGGACGTCGACGAGGACGCGATCATCGCAGAGCTCGGCCCCGACGTGGCACCGGAAGTCGTGGTCACCACGCTGGCCCGCGCCAAGGCCGCCGACGTTCTGCGCACACTCACCGCAGACGGCCACGCCCCTGAGGGCCACGACGATCTCGTCGTGATCGGCTGCGATTCGATGCTGCTGTTCGACGGGAAACTCCAGGGCAAACCCGGCACTGCCGAGGTGGCCCGGGCCCGTTGGAAGCGCATGTCCGGGCACAGCGCGGAGTTGCTGACCGGACACAGCATCCTGCATGCGCGCGGCAGGCAGATCATCGCGCAGGCCGACGACCATTCCGGCACGACCGTACGTTTCGGCACCCCGTCCGACGCCGACCTCGAGGCCTACCTCGCGACCGGTGAGGCGCTGCAGGTCGCCGGAGCGTTCACGCTCGACGGCCTCGGTGGTTGGTTCATCGACGGTATCGAGGGCGATCCGTCGTCCGTGATCGGGATCGGCCTACCCCTCGTCCGACGACTCCTCGCCGATGCCGGGATCTCCGTCGCGGACCTCTGGTCCTCGAACCCCTCAGCTCATGAGTGAGCGCGGCCAGTCGGAGGAAGACTTCGCGCGGCTGCGAGAGGAACCGTTCTTCGAGGTGGTCGTCGACCTGGTCGCCGGCTACCTCGCCACCGCATTCGACGATCCGGGATCGGCTGCAGGAGAGAAGTGGACGGTGACCTGTCTCCCGGCGGTCGACGAGAAGGCCGGGACCGCGCGTCTGTTCTCACTCGAGGTCGGGCTGCTCGAGGTCCTCTATGTCGACCAGTACACCGAGAACGGCGAGACGGTCGACTACCGCACCGTCATGGTCACCTCGACGTCCGCTCTCGTCCGACAACTCGGATGCCGACTCGACGAACTCCTCCTGCGCTACCCGCTGCTGCGCTTCCGTCCGGTCGAGGATGCCGCCGCGGGCGGGGACGCCGTGGCGATCGACTGGTTCCTCTCCGACGAGGGCGCCGACGATCAGTTCTTCACGCTGCCGCTCGACGAGTCCACGATCGGACCTCTTGCAGAGCTGCTGACCGACCGCGGTCGCGGCTCCGATCCCCGGCCCCACAACCGGTGGTTCGCGCAGTACGTGCTCGACGCCATGGAAGGCGACGACTGAGCGACGCAGCGCCGTGACCATCGCGTCGGCCTTCGACTTCGCCCGGTCGGCGTCGACACCGGTGAACAGCTCGTCGACCGACTCGTGCCAGAGCTCGCGCCAGCGCTCGAACCGCACGGGGGTCAGCCCGTATTTCCCGTGCAATGCGCGGTGAACGGGGGTGAATGCGCCCTCGTAGCGCGTCGTGCGGAAGAGGATCTGTTCCCAGAAATCGCCGACGACGACGAGATGATCGTCGAGGCCCACGATCGCGAGCACCTCGAAGACCGGGGCCAGCAATGGGTCGACCATCGCCCGTTCGTAGAAGTGTTCGACCAACCGGTCGATGTCGGCACGCGACGAGAGTTCGGCGCGGTGGGGTCGGCTGGAGGTCACACCCACCGAAGGTACCGCCTAGAATCGACGACGCACCTGCCACCACTGCCTCAGGAGCCCCTGTGCCCGTCGCGCCCGATTCCAACACCTCCTTCGCTTCCTACTCGGACCCCCGCCGCCTCGTGTCCTCCGAGTGGCTGTCCGCTCATCTGGGCCACCCCGAGGTCAAGGTCGTCGAATCCGACGAGGACGTGCTCCTCTACGACGTGGGGCACATCCCTGGCGCGGTGAAGGTCGACTGGCACCTCGACCTCAACGATCCGGTCACCCGCGACTACATCGACGGCGCTGCGTTCGCCGCGCTCATGGACCGCAAGGGAATCCGACGTACCGACACGGTCGTGATCTACGGCGACAAGTCCAACTGGTGGGCCGCGTACGCGCTGTGGGTGTTCACGCTGTTCGGTCACGAGGACGTTCGCCTGCTCGACGGAGGCCGCGACGCATGGATCTCCGAGAACCGCGACACCACCCTCGACATCCCCGGCACCACAACGAGTGGCTATCCCGTCGTCGAGCGCAACGACGCGCCCATCCGGGCGTTCAAGGACGACGTCCTCGACCACCTCGGGGAGGGCCCGCTGGTGGATGTCCGGTCGCCGCAGGAGTACACCGGTGAACGCACCCACATGCCCGACTACCCGGAGGAAGGCGCGCTGCGCGGCGGCCACATCCCCACTGCGGTGTCGATTCCGTGGGCGAAGGCCGCCGCCCCGGACGGCCGCTTCCGTTCGCGTGCGGAACTCGACGAGATCTATGCGGATATCAGCAAGGACGACGACGTCGTCGCATACTGCCGCATCGGTGAGCGGTCGAGCCACACCTGGTTCGTGCTGACCCATCTCCTCGGATACCCGAAGGTGCGGAACTACGACGGCTCCTGGACCGAGTGGGGCAACGCCGTGCGCGTCCCGATCGCCAAGGGCGAGGAGCCGGGAACCGTTCCCGCATCATGAGCATTCCCGCACCGCTCGCCGAGATCGTCGAGGACTTCGCCGCCGTCGAGGGCCAGGACAAACTCCAGTTGCTCCTCGAGTTCAGCCGCGAACTGCCTCCGCTGCCGGCCGAACTCGAGGAGGCGGCGATGGAACCGGTCCCCGAATGCCAATCGCCCCTGTTCCTTTCCGTCGACGCCACCGACCGGGCGCACGTGAAGCTGCATTTCAGCGCACCCGCCGAAGCACCCACCACGCGCGGATTCGCGTCGATCCTGCATCAGGGATTGGACGGGCTCAGCGCACAGGAGATCCTCGACGTTCCCGACGACTTCTATTCGGATCTCGGTCTCGCCGCCTCGGTCAGCCCGCTGCGGCTACGCGGCATGAGCGCGATGCTGGCGCGTATCAAGCGGCATCTGAGGGCCTGACAGACCATGGAGTTCACGGAGCTCGCCGACTACTCGATCCCGGCGGGGACCTTGACCGAGTGGTTGCCCTGCGCCGAGGAGGACGCATGGCGTCAGGATCCCCGTCCCGCGTCGTACATCCATGAGGCGCACCTGCGCCGGACTGCCGGATCGCAGTCCGGCCAGGGCCGCGAATCGTGGCTGGGTACTGCATTCGAGATCGCCGGCCCGATCGACACCGAGATATTCGGTCGTGCCCTCCAGCGATGGATCGACCGTCACGAGCCCCTGCGCAGTCAGGCGACGTTCGCGTCGAAGGGTGATCCGGCCGGAGCCCTGATCCGCCGGACGGCCCCACCCGGCAAGGTGTCGGTGCGACGTGTCCAGCACGATCCGGCCGATCCCGCGACCATCCGGACTCAGCTCCATTCATTGTTCGACGATTACACGACGCCACAGCTGTGGCCCGCGTATGTCTTCGCGACGCTGACTCACGAATCCGCTGATCCGGACGACGGTTCGAACGACGCGTCCGGTGAGTCGGGGCCCTTCACCGTGTTCTTCGGAGCCGATCACTCGATTATCGACGGATACTCCATCGTGCTCGTCGCGCACGAGATCACGGCGCTCTACGAGGAGGAACGGACCGGCCGACCGGCCGATCTGTTTCCCGTCGGAAGTTACATCGATTTCGGGGCATCCGAACGCGCGGACGCCAGCAACCTCGACGTCGATCACGAGGCGGTGCAGATCTGGCGTACGACGCTGCGGGAGAGTGGCGGCGAGGTGCCGAAGTTCCCGCTGCCGATCGGTCGGCGCACCACCAGGACCTCACCTCAGAGACGTCTGTCCGAGCGCTGGTTCGACAACGACGAAGCGACCCGGTTCTCGGAACGGTGCCGCGATGCCGACGCCGGGTTCTTCGCGGGAGTGCTGGCCTGCTTCGGTCAGGCCGCCTCGGACCTCGCCGGCGCCGATCACTTCCGCACGGTCGTTCCTTCGCACACCCGGACCGGACCGATGTGGGCCGGATCTCTGGGATGGTTCGTGGGGCTCCGGCCGATCGATCTCGATCTCGGAGGCTCCCCCGGTTTCGTCACCCTCGCGAACCGAGCGGTGCACGAACTGCGACGCACCCGCGCGAGCGCGCGCATTCCGTTCGACAGGGTCGGTGAGCTGCTCGGGGTACCCATCCGCCCACAGTTCCTCGTGTCGTACATGGACGTCCGGTTCGTACCCATGGCGGCCCAATGGCCGGAATCCAATGCGCGCGCGTTGCGGAGCCGCAGTTACACCCACGACGTCTACATCTGGATCAACCGGACACCCGAAGGAATCAACGTCTCCGCGCGATTCCCCGACAACACCGAGGCGAGCGCGAACGTTCCCCGGTTCCTGGAACGAGCACGCCTTCTGATGGACCGGCTCAACACATCCGGACCGTGGGCGCCCGACCTGGAGAACCTCGGCATTCCGGCTACCGGTCAGTAGCCTTGTGTGTTCGAGTACGCGCCGTAGCGTGTAGGGGCCATCCGGTTACATCGTCTATCCGATTGGCGCTTAGACTGCCCGACGACGGAAATAACCTAACGATCGATCAACAGGAGGCTCCGTGCCCAGTCATGCCAGCGCGCAGATCTCGAAGGTGCTCGTCGCGAACCGCGGCGAGATCGCTGTGCGGGTCATCCGAGCCGCCAAGGACGCAGGCTACGGAAGTGTCGCGGTCTACGCCGAACCCGACGCAGACGCACAGTTCGTGAAGCTCGCAGACGAGGCGTTCGCCCTCGGTGGCCAGACCTCGACCGAGTCCTACCTGGTGTTCGACAAGATCCTCGACGCCGCGGCCAAGTCCGGCGCCGACGCGATCCACCCCGGCTACGGCTTCCTCTCCGAGAACGCCGACTTCGCGCAGGCAGTCATCGACGCGGGCCTGATCTGGATCGGCCCCTCGCCGCAGTCCATCCGCGACCTGGGCGACAAGGTCACCGCGCGCCACATCGCCGAGCGCGCCAACGCTCCGATGGCCGCCGGCACCAAGGACCCGGTCAAGAACGCCGACGAGGTCGTCGAGTTCGCCAAGCAGTACGGCGTGCCCGTGGCCATCAAGGCGGCCTTCGGCGGTGGCGGTCGCGGCATGAAGGTCGCGCAGACGATCGAGGAGATCCCCGAGCTGTTCGAGTCCGCGACCCGTGAGGCCATCGCCGCCTTCGGTCGCGGCGAGTGCTTCGTCGAGCAGTACCTCGACAAGGCCCGCCACGTCGAGGCCCAGGTCATCGCCGACCAGCACGGCAACGTCATCGTCGCGGGCACGCGCGATTGCTCGCTGCAGCGGCGTTTCCAGAAGCTCGTCGAAGAGGCTCCCGCGCCCTTCCTGACGGACGACCAGCGTGGTCGCATCCACGCATCCGCCAAGGCCATCTGCAAGGAAGCCGGATACTACGGCGCAGGCACCGTCGAATACCTGGTGCAGGGCGACACGGTCTCGTTCCTCGAGGTCAATACACGTCTGCAGGTCGAGCACCCGGTCACCGAGGAGACCGCCGGCATCGACCTCGTTCGCCAGCAGTTCCGCATCGCCAACGGCGAGAAGCTCGAGCTCACCGAGGATCCGGCACCGCGTGGCCACTCCTTCGAGTTCCGCATCAACGGTGAGGACGCCGGTCGTGGCTTCATGCCTGCCCCCGGCCCCATCACCGTCTACAAGGAGCCGACGGGCCCCGGCGTGCGCGTCGACTCCGGTGTCGTCCAGGGCGACGTCATCGGCGGCCAGTTCGACTCCATGCTCGCCAAGCTGATCGTCACCGGTGAGAACCGCGAGCAGGCACTGCAGCGCGCCGCCCGCGCCCTCGCCGAATTCGAGGTCGACGGCCTCGCCACAGTCATCCCGTTCCACCGCCACATCGTCGAGAACCCGGCGTTCATCGGTGACGGCGAGAAGTTCGACGTCTACACCAAGTGGATCGAAAACGATTGGGACAACACCATCGAGCCGTTCACCGGTGGCGGTGCAGCCGATGACGAGGACGACGCCCTGCCGCGTCAGAACGTCGTCATCGAGGTCGGTGGTCGCCGCGTCGAGGTATCGCTGCCCGGTCAGTTCTCGCTCAGCGGAAACGGTGGCGGCGCTGCAGGCGCGATCCGCAAGAAGCCGAAGGCACGCAAGCGCGGCGGCGCCGGCGGCGGCAAGGCATCGGGCGATGCCGTGACAGCTCCGATGCAGGGCACCGTCGTGAAGGTCGCGGTCACCGAAGGCCAGGAAGTCGCCGAGGGCGATCTCATCGCAGTGCTCGAAGCCATGAAGATGGAGAACCCGGTCACCGCCCACAAGGCCGGTGTCGTCACCGGTCTTTCGGTCGAGCCGGGCGCCGCCATCACCCAGGGAACGGTCCTCGCCGAACTCAAGTGATGACGCGCTGAGCTGTCCCACGCTGAACAAGATCGACGGCGCCTACCCCCACTCCGGGGTCGGGCGCCGTCGATTTCTCCACCACAGCAGTTCGGAAGGCATCTGATGGAACCTGTCGAGATCAACGCCGGCAACTGGTACCTCCTCGCACGTGCCCACGACGCGTGGACCGACGACACCGCCTACAGCTGGTCGGTGTGCGAGTCGACGACCGCCGACGTGCAGGCCACCATCACGCTGCTACCCGACGGCACGCTGAGCGGGACCGCGATCGACGGTCACACCGACGCCCTCGACGCAGCTCGCGACGCAGTCACGAGATTCGCCATGGGAGGGTTGGGGATGACCGTGCGCAATGCCTGACCCGCACCGCATCGCCCGACTCCCACTACTCTGGGCATATGGCCGAACTGCCCGAAATCCGAATCGGCACCGCAGAGCGCGAAGAAGCGATCGCGCTGCTCGGTGAGCACTTCTCGGCCGGCCGCCTGTCCCTCGTCGAATTCGACGATCGAGTCGCGTGTGCGACGCAGGCCGTCACTCGGGCCGATCTGGTTCCGTTGTTCGCCGACCTGCCGTCGGCCCCATCGTTCCTGCACGAACCCACAGCGCGGAACATCGCCACCGACCTGCTGACGCTGGTTCCGTTCGCGCTCGCGGCGCTGGTCATCATGGTGGCGGTCCGCCACCCGATCGCCATACTGCTCGGATTCGTGATCCTGTTCGTTGTAGTCAGGCGCGGAATGCGTCTGATGCGAGATCCCGGAACGGGGTGACCGTCATGCCCTCGCCGCAGCGTCCCGCCCGGCAACGCGACCGAACGCGAGGGCATCACCGATGTGGAATCCGCCGTCCTTGCGCCAGCTGTAGGTGGAACTGAGCTCGCCCGCAGCGTAGAGCCCCTCGATGACGTCACCTCGGGTGTCGAGAACACGCGCACGGCCGTCCCGTCGTGGCCCGCCGTTGGTCCACCCCAACAGCGGGGTGACCTTCAACGCATAGAACGGGCCCTGCACGACCGGTCCGAGCTTCTCCGGATCTCGGGCGAAGTGATCGTCGCGCCCTTCCGCGCACGACGAGTTGTAGTTCTCGACGGTGCGCTCGAGCGTGGCCGCGTGCAGCCCGATCTTCTCGGCGAGCGACGTGATCGATTCGGCGCGCACGATCCAGCCTTTCTCGATCTCCTCGCTGTTGTCGGCACTCCACCGCGAGCCGTTCATGAGGAGGTTCCATCCCACGGGCAGAATGTCGGGTGTCGGGCTCAACGGGCCGGCAGTACGCATCTGCTCGTCGAAGATCAGATGGAACGGCCGAAGGGGGAAGAGTTCGTACGATCCTCCCCGGAGTGTGTGCCCGTGGCACGGATCTGCGGTCTCGTCCAGGAAGCGGCGGCCGTCGTCCCCCACCCACAGGTAGTTGTGCGCGTTCCACAGTGCGAGGTAATGGCCGGTGCCGTTCGTGTCGCGAACCCCGGTGATGCTCATCATGTTTCCCATGTGCCATAGATCGGCGCCCACCGCTTGTGCCATCCGATGACCGTCGCCGGTCGAGGCGGGTGACCCCCACAGCACGTGATCCTCGACTCGCAGATAGTCGCGCACCATCGACGTGTCGGCCTGGAATCCGCCGGTCGCGAGGACGACGCCGCCACGCGCCCCGATGCGTCGCAGGCCGCTCCCGCTGTCCACTTCGACGCCGACGACACCGCCGCTCTCGACAATCAGTCGCGTGGCCGGTGTTTCGAATCGGGTCTCGATGCCACGTTCGGCTGATACGGAAGTCAGGAAGCCGTGCAGCAGACCGTTTCCCACGCGCCCTTCGATGGTGTCCATGCCTGCATACGAGTCACTGCCCTCGACCGACAGGTACTCGGGATCCGTGTGGTAGTCGCCGCTCATCGCGACATCGGCTCCGAGTTCCTTCAACCATGTCGAGATTTCGGCCGTCTCGGTCGCCCACGCGTCGATGACGTCGTCTGCGAGGGGAAACGGCCCGCTGAGCTCGCGGAGGAAGATCCGCGCCCGCGCCGGGTCTCGATTCACCCACCACCCGCCCCCGGACACCCGAGTGTTCCCACCCGCTCTGCCCTCGTCACATTTCTCGACTACGAGAACATCGGATCCGCCGCGTTCGGCCTCGAGCGCTGCAGCCGAACCCGCCGCCCCCGACCCCACCACAACAACGTCGAATACTTCGTCGAACACTTCGCCACTCACCTGTGCCTTCACTTCACTCCTGGTTCGAAACTTCACCGCGAACGGGTGTGACACGGATCATCTTCGGCACGAATCCGTTGCGCGCACAGTTTCCCGTCCAGCGGAAGAATTCGACACCGCAGCGAGCACGAGGGTGTGGAAGTCGTAATCTACGCTCTGATCATGAACTCCCCCGAAATCCGAATCGGCGACACCGAGCGGGCCGAGGCGCTGAACCAGCTGGGCGAGCATTTCAGCCACGGCCGCCTCAACCTGTCCGAGTTCGAAGAACGCAGTGCGCAGGCGACGGCCGCGACCACGCGGGCAGAACTCGAACTTCTGTTCACCGACCTTCCCGCCACTACGGCAACCGTGCCGGACACGGTGCAGGAGAAGGACACCGCGTCGGGCACGCTCGGGCATTGGCGAGAAGTCGTGATGGGCCTGACGCCACTCCTGGCCCTCGTACTCTTCTTCGCATTCGATACGTGGCTCTGGTTCCTTCTCGTGCCGGCCGTATCGATTGTCCTGTATGCGGGCCGCGATGACAGGAACAACGGGGATGACGACAGGCCGAAGAAGAAAAAGAAGCACTGACCTGTGTCTGGTTCTTCCTGGTACCGCGTCGTGCCGTTGGTGCTCGCCACAATCACGATCACCTTCATGCTGCTGACTCCCGGCGGTACGGTCCCCAGCGGCCCTCCCCATACCGACAAGGTGACGCACGCAGCGATGTTCGCGGTGCTCGCGTACTGCTCGCGATACGCGCGGCTCTCGCCGATCGTCACTGTGGCGTGGCTTGTGGTCTACGGCATCGTCACCGAAATCCTGCAGGCCACAGTCGCGGTACGGCGATCCGGCTCATTCTGGGATTGGTGCGCTGACCTCGTCGGCGTCGCGATCGGTCTGGCGATTGCTGCCTGCATCGACCGGCGAGTTCGTTCCGGTCGGACACAGTAGACCACCGGCCCTATTCGACAGGCCGGGCGTTCTCGTTGTCGATCATCCTGGTACGCAATGTCTGCAGACTGTCGTCGTCCAGGCCGAGACCCGACGCGAAGTACTCGTCGATCGTGCCGTATCGACGCAGGGCCTCGTCGACGGCCGCTTCGAGGTATTTACGCTCGACCCCGAGTAATGGGACGAGGAGTGAGCGATCTCCGCCGAGCTTCTCGAATTGTACGAACATCTCCTCGAACTCCGGAAGAAGCGACTCGTTCGTCAACATGTAGTCGTCGAAGACATCTTCTTCCGACGCACCCGCGAACATCAGTAGTGCGGCAGCCGCCCAACCGGTCCGGTCTTTTCCGGTGGTGCAGTGGATGAGCGCGGGAACATCGCCCGATGCGATATCGAGGTACATCCTCCGATACGAACGCTGTGCACTCGACAGCGTGACGAGGTCGCGGTAGGTCTCGAGGAGAAATTGTTCTCCCTTCCCGCCCGCGAATCCGAGGGCCGCCTGCACGGGATCCGCCACCAGGTCGCCCATTGCCGCCGCAATCGACCCTGCATCTTTGTCGGCAAGTACATCGAGGTCGACGCCCTTAGCTCCAGGTGGCAACCTGTCCGGGGCCTGATCGCGTTCGTCTACTGTCCTCAGGTCGAACACGGTGGTGATTTTCAGCTCGGAGAGTACGTCCAGATCTGTGTCGGTGACGCCGCTGAGGTCGGTGGACCGGAATACCACTCCGGTGCGAATCTTCCCACCGAAACTGCTGGCGCTACCCCCGATATCCCGGAGGTTCGCCAGCGAAGGAACTGCGAAGGCAGCTATACCGGGGTCATTTCCCACCGCATCGGTCATTCGCACAAGCTACCGCCGGCGAGGGCATTCTGTGACCGCTTACGACACGAACATCATTCTCGGACGGACTTACCTTCGGTGTCGACCATCCGAGTACGCAGTGCCTGCAGGCTGTCGTCGTCGATTCCGAGCCCTGCAGCGAAGTACTCGTCGATCGTGCCGTAGCGACGCAGGGCCTCGTCGAAAGCGCTCTCGAGGTACGTGCGCTGGACCCCGAGCAGCGGGAGGAACAGAGCGCGGTCTCCGCCGGCGGCTTCGAACCGTGTGAACATCTCCTCGAACTTCGGAAGCAACATCTCGTTCGTCAACATGTAGTCGTCGAAGACATCCTGCTCGGTTGCACCCGCGAACATGAGCAGCGCCGCGGCAGCCCACCCGGTCCGGTCCTTTCCTGCGGTGCAGTGAATGAGCGCCGGAACATCTCCGTGGGCGATACCGGTGTACAACTCTCGATACGAGGTCACCGCACTCGGCAGGGTGATGAGTTCACGGTAGGTGCCGAGCAGATGCTGCTCGGCACGCCCATCCCCCAGATGAGTTGCGGCAGCAACGGGGTCTGCGACCACGTCTGCGAGGGATCCCGCGACCGAGCCTGTCGGACGATCCGCGAGCACATCGAGACCTACGAGCTTCGCGCCGTCGGGCAGCCGATCCGGGCGTCGCTCACGTTCTGCTGCCGTCCGGAGGTCGTACACAGCCGAAATCTGCAGCGAGGTGAGCACATCGATGTCGGTGTCGGTGATGTCGGCCAGCGCTGTCGAGCGAAAGACCACACCGGTGCGAATGGCACCACCGAACGAGCTGACTCGGCCACCGATGTCTCGAAGGTTGACGAGCGACGGAATGGCAAAGGTCGGCGCGACATCGGCTGCGTTGTCCACGGCATCGGTCATGCCACACAAGTTACGCAACATGATCCGTTCGAGCAGCTTACGATCCCATAATTCACTTCATGATTCGATTATTTGTTCGAATATAACTTGTTTCTCGATCATACGTTCTATACAATTCGATCATGGGTGGGAACTCTGGAAACTCGACGACAAGCAACTGACGGCCGAGACACTCGCCGTCTCCGCCGAAATCCACACCGCGCAGGTGCAGCGACTTGATCTGATGATCGCGATGTTCGAACGCGACACCGTCAAAGAGCACGGTTACCGCAGCCCCGCCCACTGGTTGTGCGCCGCGACGAACCTCGAACACCTCTAAAGCACCGGCGACTACAGCACCGGCGACGGACCACCACCCGGTGAAGACACCGCACATGGGTCGACGGCGGTGATACCGACCTCGACAATCCGGTGCTGCTCTGCGGACACCACCACCGGTTGATGCACCACACCGACTGGGAAGTCGAGATGACCAAAGAGCTTCGGCCGCAGATCATTCCATCCGGGAGTGTGGATCTGTTCCGGAAGCCGATAGCCGGGACCAGGCCGGATCTGGTCGCCTAGTTCCACAACCTAGTTCGCCAGTGGCCTGCAGTCGGCCTCACATCCGGGATTCGTCGCGGGATGCTCGGCCGTAGCGGGCCGGTGCAGCACTCCCGAAGTCGGCCGGACGCGCAGCTCCGATCCATCCAGTTCCGCCTCCCCGTCGACGATCAACGAGTATCCGCCCGGTGTCGCCGGTGGGTACACAAGTGACACGATCGGGTGCACCTGCGCGTTGGCACCCGTCCGGCGGCCCGGCTCGCCGATGCGGAACACACCATCGACGACGACCGGAGTCACCGCGACCGCGTGCGGCTTGGCATCGGCACCGGTAGTCAGCAGGTAGGCGTACCCATATTCGCCGAGCGCGGCGTCGAGTGAGGCGAGGTCGACCTTGATGCTCATGGCGCCAAGAGTGCTCTCCATACGCTCTCCCGGTCAACGCCGGCACATCGTCCGGATCCACGAGCGCGATCTCAGACCACAGCGGCGAGCACCCTGTCGAGCGCCGCGATCGCCTCGTCGAGTTCCTCGGCGGTGACGGTCAGCGGCGGCCGGAAACGGATTCCGCGCTGCCCGGAACCGATCATGAGAACCCGTTCGTCGCGGTACAGGTGCGCGAGTACCTCGTCTCGGAGCTCCTGCGACGGTAACGTGATCGCGCACATCAGCCCGCGACCGCGCGGTTCGGTGACGGCCGGGTACCGAGTCGCAAGCTTCCGCAGCTCAGCCAACAGATGCGCGCCGGTCGTCCGCGCGTGATCGACCAGTCCATCGCGCTCGATCACCTCGAAGATCCGGCGCGCACGCACCATGTCGGTGAGGTTGCCTCCCCACGTGGAATTGAGCCGCGACGACACTGCGAAGACATTGTCGGGGATCTCGTCGAGGCGACGTCCGGCCATGATCCCGCACACCTGGGTCTTCTTGCCGAACGCAACGATGTCCGGCTCGATCCCGAGCTGCTGGTACGCCCACATCGTGCCCGTCATGCCGACACCGGTCTGTACCTCGTCGACGACAAGCAGTGCATCGTGCTCGCGACAGAGCGCCGCGATTGCCTGGAAGAATTCCGGCCGGAAGTGGTGATCGCCGCCCTCGCCCTGGATCGGTTCGGCGATGAAGCAGGCGATGTCGTGGGGATTGTCGGCGAAGGCAGCACGTGCCTGCGTGAGCGCGCGGGCTTCCGCCTCGTCGACGGCGCCCCCGTCACGCAGGTACGGGGCGTCGATGCGAGGCCAATCGAATTTCGGGAACCGGTCGGTTTTGACAGGATCGGTGTTGGTCAGCGACATGGTGTATCCGGTGCGCCCGTGGAACGCTTCGGTCAGGTGCAGCACCTTGGTCCCGAGCGCGGGATCGCGACCGCGCGACTCGTTGAGCCGGCTCTTCCAGTCGAAGGCGGCCTTGAGTGCATTCTCGACGGCGAGGGCACCACCGTCGATGAAGAACAGGTGCGGCAGTGCAGGATCACCGAGTATCCGCGCGAACGCATCGACGAACCGGGCCATTGCCACGGTGTAGATGTCGGAGTTGCTGGGCTTGTTGGCTGCCACCGCAGCGAGTTCGTCGCGGAGCGCTGGATCGTCTGCCAGGTCCGGGTGGTTCATCCCGAGCGCGGACGACGCGAAGAATCCGAACATGTCGAGATAGCAGGTGCGGTCGCGTCGGTCGACGAGCCGCACTCCCCTCGACCGTTCGAGATCGAGGACGAGGGGGAATCCGTCGGTCAGCATGTGTGTTCCGAGGACGGCGTGGACCCGGTCGGGTGCCACGACTTCGGCACCGTCCCGATCACGGAATGCAGTGCTCATAACCGCGAGGGTACGCGAACTTTTGTCAGTTCATCCGTGCTTTTGGTGGAAGGTCAAAGCGTCGATACGGTTACTTCTCGTAAAATGTCTGCAGCACGACGGTACTGCGGGTGGCAACATTCGCGGTGGCACGGATCTCCTGGAGGAGATACTCGAGTTCGCGCGGCGACGCAACACGCACCAGCAGGATATAGCTTTCGTCGCCCGCCACCGAGTGACACGATTCGATTGCCTCGATGTGCCGCAGACGTGCGGGCGCATCGTCGGGCTGGGACGGGTCGAGAGGGGTGATCGCGACGAACGCCGACAGCATGAGGCCGAGCGCCTCCGGGTCCACTTTCGCGGTGTATCCACGAATCACGTTCCGGGACTCCAGTCTGCGCACCCTCGACTGCACCGCGGAAATCGACAATCCTGCCTTCTCGGCAAGCACCGACAACGTGGCACGTCCGTCCGCAACCAGTTCGCGTAACAGCAACCTATCGATCTCGTCCAGCGACTCTTTCGAAGATTCCGGCACCAGCGCAGGTTAACCGAGCGACAAAGGACCACACCGATGAATGCAACGGACAGTTTCAGCAATCGCGCGCGCACCGTAATGCAGAAATGCGGTGTCACCCTGCCCGACGGCGATGGCGCGCTGGTCGTCACCACGCCCATCGACGGCACCGAACTCGCACGGCTGGAACCACACACCGCCGCGCAGATCGACGACGCGATCGGTTCGGCCGCACAGGCATTCGAGAGGTGGCGCGACGTCCCCGCACCCGTGCGGGGACGGCTCGTCCGCAGGTTCGGGGACCTGCTCGTCGAGCACAAACACGAACTCGCCGAGATCGTCACGCTCGAGGCCGGAAAGATTCCGTCCGAGGCACTCGGCGAAGTGCAAGAGATGATCGACGTGTGCGACTTCGCCGTGGGCCTGTCGCGGCAGCTCTACGGGCGCACGATGCCGTCCGAGCGACCCGGCCACCGCCTGATGGAGACCTGGCATCCCCTCGGTGTGGTCGGGGTGATATCCGCATTCAACTTTCCGGTGGCGGTGTGGTCGTGGAACACCGCAATTGCGCTGGTGTGCGGCGACCCGGTGGTGTGGAAGCCCTCGGAGACCACTCCGCTGACCGCACTCGCGTGTGACGCCCTTCTGCGCCGTGCAGCCTCTGACGTCGACGCCCCCGACGATCTGCATCACGTCCTGATCGGCGACGCCACGACCGGTGAAGCACTCGTCGACGATCCACGGGTGGCGTTGGTCAGCGCAACCGGCTCGGTCCCCATGGGGCGGATCGTGGCACCCCGCGTGGCCGCGCGGTTCGGGCGCTGCCTGCTCGAACTCGGCGGCAACAACGCCGCGATCGTCACCCCCTCTGCGGATCTGGAACTGACCGTGCGGGGAGTCGTGTTCGCCGCGGCCGGTACCGCAGGGCAACGCTGCACGACGTTGCGCCGGTTGATCGTGCATCGCTCCGTCGCGGACGATCTGGTCGCGCGCCTCGCAACCGTGTATGCCGGACTCCGGGTAGGAAACCCGTTCGACGACGGCGTCCTCGTGGGCCCACTGATCTCGCCGCGTGCTCACGACGCGATGCGCTCGGCTCTCGACCGCGCCGAACTCGACGGCGGCATCCTCGTGTCGGGCGGGCAACAGGTGGAAGTGCCGGGCGATGGCGTCTACGTCTCCCCCGCCCTCGTACGCATGCCCACCCAGACCGAGGTGGTGCGTGAGGAGACGTTCGCGCCGATCCTCTACGTGCTCCCCTACGACGATTTCGACGAAGCGCTCGCGCTGCACAACGGTGTTCCCCAAGGGTTGTCGTCGTCGATCTTCACCACCGATCAGCGCGAGGCCGAACGGTTCCTGGCCCGCTCGGACTGCGGGATCACCAACGTCAACATCGGCACGTCGGGTGCCGAGATCGGCGGTGCGTTCGGCGGTGAGAAGGAAACCGGTGGCGGTCGCGAGTCTGGTTCCGACTCGTGGAAGGCCTACATGCGCCGCGCCACGAACACGGTCAACTACTCGGACGAACTTCCGCTCGCTCAAGGAGTCGAATTCGGGTGAGAACACCCTGAGTCGCGGCGCCCGAGCACGACACCGGAACAGGCACTGTGGCCCACGCCACAACCTGTGGTAGACCAGGATGCATGTACCCAGGGAACTTCGTCGCCACCACACCGGACAAGGCCGCTATCGTGCGCCCGGCCACCGGGGAATCACTCACTTACCGGCAACTCGACGAAAATTCGGTCCGGCTCGCGAAGTACCTGAGGGAACTCGGGCTGAAGCCGGGTGACCACCTCGCGCTGATCTCCGACAACGACCTGCGCGTGATGGAGGTGTACTGGGCGGCGCTGCGCTCGGGCCTGTACATCACCGTCGTCAACTGGCACCTCACCGCATCGGAGGCCGCGTACGTGGTCGACGATTGCGGTGCGAAGGCCCTGGTCGTCTCGGCAAACGCCGTCAACGCGGTGGACCTGTCCGCCGGCGCCTACCCGAACGTGGAACATCGTCTGGTGTACGGCGGAGAGCTGTCCGGTTTCGAGGACTACCAGAAGGCTCTCGATCGGTTCGACACCGCGCCGCTCGACGATCAGCCGCGCGGCCAGGACATGCTGTACTCGTCCGGAACCACCGGCCGCCCCAAGGGCATCAAGCCGAAGTTGCCCGACGGCCAGGTCCAGGACATCCCCGACCCGTACACGGCAGTGTTCGCCCCGATGTACGGCTTCGATTCGGACACGGTGTACCTGTGCCCCGCGCCGCTGTACCACGCTGCGCCACTGCGGTTCTGCGGCACGATCCAGTCGGTGGGCGGCACCGTGATCCTCATGGACAGGTTCGATGCCGAAGAAGCGCTCGCGCTGATCGATCGATACGAGGTCACCGCCGGCCAGTGGGTACCGACGATGTTCGTGCGCATGCTCAAACTCCCCGAGGAGACCCGCGCGAAGTACGACGTGTCGAGTATGAAGGTCGCCGTCCACGCCGCGGCACCGTGCCCACCCGAGATCAAGCGGGCGATGATCGAGTGGTGGGGTCCGGTGATCAACGAGTACTACGCCTCCACCGAAGGCTCCGGTGTGACCTTCATCGACTCCGAGCAGGCCCTCGCCCGCCCGGGTTCGGTCGGACGCGACGGTGTGATGGGCATCGTCCGCATCTGCGGTGAGGACGGCCGGGAACTGCCCACCGGGTCGATCGGGACGGTGTGGTGGGAACGCGACGAGCGCCCGTTCGAGTATCACAACGATCCGGAGAAAACCGAGAAGGCAACGCATCCCGACCATCCGACGTGGACGACGAGCGGCGACATCGGGTATCTGGACGAGGACCGGTTCCTGTATCTCACCGACCGTGCGGCATTCATGATCATTTCGGGTGGTGTGAACATCTACCCGCAGGAATCCGAGAACGTTCTCACCCTGCATCCGAAGGTGTTCGACGTGGCAGTCATCGGCGTGCCGAACGACGAGATGGGTGAGGAGGTCAAGGCCGTCGTGCAACTCGTCGAGGGTGTCGAGCCCGGGCCCGAAATCGAGCAGGAACTGCTCGAGTACGTGCGGTCCAACGTGTCGAAGTTCAAGACTCCGCGCAGCATCGACTTCTCCGATGATCTGCCCCGCACTCCCACCGGAAAACTCGTCAAACACAAGCTGCGGGCCCGGTACGCTCCGGCGGTGTCGTGACGTCACACAGCGTGGATCCGAGCACCCTCGCCGAACAACTCCCGGCCGGGGTCCTCGTCACCGATCCCGACATCCTCGCCGGCTACCGGCACGATCGCGCTTTCGACCCCGATGCGGCCGTGCCACTCGCGCTTGTCCGCGCGACCTCCACCGCGGACGTGCAGACCACGCTGCGGTGGGCGCACGAGAACCGCGTCCCAGTGGTGCCCCGCGGCGCAGGAACGAGCCTGTCCGGCGGTTCGGGCGGTCTGGCCGATGGGATCGTGCTCAGCACCGAGAAGATGCGTGACATCAAGATCGACCCGGCCACACGGACGGCCGTCGCACAACCGGGTCTGCTCAACGCCGAGGTCAAGGCGGCCGCAGCCGAACACGACCTGTGGTATCCGCCGGATCCGTCGTCGTTCGAGATCTGCTCGATCGGCGGCAACGCCGCGACCAATGCGGGCGGGCTGTGCTGCGTCAAGTACGGGGTGACATCGGACTATGTGCTCGGGCTCGAAGTGGTCCTCGCCGACGGCACCGCGGTGCGGCTCGGAGGTCCCCGACTCAAGGACGTCGCGGGTCTGTCGCTGACGAAACTGTTCGTGGGCAGTGAGGGAACTCTCGGAGTGATCACCGAGGTGACGCTCCGCCTGATCCCACCGCAACCACCGGCGTCGACGATGGTCGCGACCTTCGGGTCGGTGGAGGCCGCAGCGGATGCCGTCATCGCGATCACCGCGACTCTGCGACCCGCGATGCTCGAATTCATGGACCGCACCACGATCAACGCAGTCGAGGACGCACTGCGGATGGACCTGGACCGCGGTGCCGAGGCCATGCTGATCGCACGGTCCGACGCCCCGGGGGTAGCCGCGGCACACGAGATCGAGGTGATGGTCCGTGCATGCCGGGACGCGGGGGCCCACGACGTGTTCGACACGTCCGACCCCGACGAAGGCGATGCGTTCGCAGCGGCGCGACGGATGGCCATACCCGCAGTCGAGCGCCTCGGGAGCCTCCTTCTCGAGGATGTCGGAGTGCCGTTGCCGATGCTCCCCACCCTTGTCGCCGGGGTCGCTGAGATCGCCGACCGCAATGCGGTGACCGTCGCGGTGATCGCGCATGCGGGAGACGGAAACACCCACCCGCTGATCGTCTACGACCCCGATGACGGGAAGATGCTGGAGCGAGCACACGCCGCGTTCGGTCAGATCATGGACCTCGCGATCGAGCTCGGTGGCACCATCACCGGGGAACACGGCGTGGGCAGGCTCAAAAAGCCCTGGTTACCCGATCAGGTGGGCCCCGACGTGATGGCGTTGACCCGGCTGATCAAAAACACTCTCGACCCCCGTTCGATCCTCAACCCAGGGGCTGTCCTGTGACGAATATCCGACCGCCCGACCCCGCGACCATGCCGATCCCCACCTCGGTGCCACCGTGGCAGAGAACACGCCATAATCGGGGCGTGAACATGCGTACACCAGAACCCGCTACCGACCTTCCGCTACGCGATACCCGGTATCGGGAGCTCGAGCTCTACCCCGAATTCGCCTTCGTCACCGCCTGGTTGCGCGACTACGTCCGCTCGACGATCGAAAATGCACGCATCAGCGAGCGGGAGTACTGGTCCGTCGTGTGTCTGCCCTCCGTCGGTGCATCCGATGAGGGCCATCGGATGATCAGTGTCCATGCCGGTGATCAGGAAATTGCGTGCCTGTACGTCGACACGAGCGTCCGTGAGGACAGGCGGGTCGGTGGCTTCGTGACGGTCGACACGCACATGCTCGAGCAGTCGTGCGGCGCCGATATCGACCGGATCACTGCGAGCTCTCCGGCCTTGGGTCTCCACCGCCGCGGTGATCAGGTGTCGATCGGGTGGAGTGAGACGCCGGCGAGCCGCGAACAGTTCGACGCACTCCCGTGGCGGGCCGCGGCGCACGAACTCGTCCGCCGATTGATGCAGAACGGCAGGAACCACTGGGCGGATGCGCACTGCCCGCAGCTCGCCATGTTCGCTCTGGAGTAACCACCACCGAGTAATTCATGAACCTGTCGGACGTCGGGTGCACCATGGACTGGTGACCGATGTCCTCGACCGTTTCTCCGCTCCCACCCGGGAGTGGTTCGCGGGCGCATTCGACGCACCCACACCCGCCCAGCTCGGCGCGTGGGATGCGATCTCGTCGGGTGCGCACACACTCGTCGTCGCGCCCACCGGGTCGGGTAAGACGCTGTCGGCGTTCCTGTGGTCACTCGACAGGCTCGCTGCTCGCCCCGAGACAACCGACGCGCCGCGCGAACACCGCACCCGGGTGCTCTACATCTCGCCCCTCAAAGCGCTCGGGGTCGACGTCGAACGCAACCTCCGGTCGCCGCTCGTGGGCATCACCCAGACCGCGAAACGACTCGGTCTGGCCCCACCCGAGATCACCGTGGGTGTCCGCTCCGGCGACACCTCGCAGGCCGACCGCCGCAAGCTCGCCCGTACTCCCCCCGACATCCTCATCACTACCCCCGAGTCGCTGTTTCTCATGCTCACCTCTGCCACGCGCGAAACGCTTGCCGGCGTCGAATCAGTGATCGTCGACGAAGTGCACGCGGTCGCCGGAACCAAACGCGGCGCGCATCTGGCACTGTCCCTCGAGCGTCTCGATCTGCTACTGCCCAAGCCCGCCCAACGGATCGGGCTGTCCGCAACCGTGCGCCCGCGCGAAGAGGTGGGCCGCTTCCTCGTGGGCGGAGCACCCATCCGGATCGTGGCCCCACCCGCGACGAAGACCTGGGATCTCACGGTGCGGGTGCCGGTCGAGGACATGACCGAGCTCGGAGTGTCCCATCCGAATGAGGACTCTGAATCGCCCACTCCCCAGGCCGGGTCGATCTGGCCGCACGTCGAGGAACAGATCGTCGATCTCGTCACCGCTCACCGTTCGACGATCGTGTTCGCGAATTCGCGGCGACTGTCCGAGCGGTTGACCGGCCGGCTCAACGAGATCTACGCCGAACGCAACGGCAACGCCGTCGACCGCGAGGCCGCACCGCCCGCGCTCCTGGGTGCGTCCACCGAGGTGACCTACGGCGCCGAACCCGTCCTCGCCCGCGCCCACCACGGTTCGGTGAGCAAAGACCAGCGAGCTCTCATCGAAGACGACCTGAAGTCGGGCCGGCTGCGCTGCGTCGTCGCGACCTCGAGCCTCGAACTCGGTATCGACATGGGCGCGGTCGACCTCGTCATCCAGGTCGAGGCACCACCGTCGGTGGCGAGCGGGCTGCAGCGAGTCGGCCGTGCCGGGCACCAGGTCGGTGAGACCTCACGCGGAGTGCTGTTCCCGAAACACCGCACCGACCTGATCCATTGCGCCGTCACCGTCGAGCGGATGGTCGCCGGGCACATCGAGGCTCTGCAGGTCCCGGCGAACCCCCTCGATGTCCTGGCGCAGCAGACGGTGGCGGCTGCCGCGCTCGAACCGATCGATGTCGACGACTGGTTCGACACCGTCCGGCGTAGCGGGTCGTTCACATCACTGTCGCGGGGTGTCTTCGAATCGGTGCTCGACCTGCTCTCGGGCCGCTATCCGTCCGACGAGTTCGCCGAGCTACGTCCCCGCGTCGTGTGGGACCGCAACGACGGCACACTGACGGGCCGGCCCGGAGCGCAACGCCTCGCCGTCACCTCCGGTGGAACGATCCCCGACCGTGGTCTGTTCACCGTGTACATGGTGGGCGAGAAGAACACCCGTGTCGGGGAACTCGACGAGGAGATGGTCTACGAGTCGCGGGTCGGCGATGTGTTCGCGCTCGGCGCGACCAGCTGGCGGATCGAGGAGATCACGTTCGACCGGGTGCTCGTGTCCCCCGCGTTCGGCCGCGCCGGGCGGTTGCCGTTCTGGCACGGAGACAACCAAGGCCGCCCTGCCGAACTCGGCGCGGCGCTCGGCACGTTCATCCGCGAACTCGGGCACGCGGCGCCCGACGACGCCGGCGCGCGCTGCCGTGTCGGCGGGCTCGACGAATACGCGACCGCGAATCTGATCGGGCTTCTCGACGAGCAGCGCACCGCCACCGGCCACCTCCCCACCGACCGCACCCTCGTCGTCGAGCGTTTCCGCGACGAACTCGGCGATTGGCGTCTCGTCCTGCATTCCCCGTTCGGTCTGCGCGTCCACGCGCCGTGGGCGCTCGCGGTCGGGGCGCGCCTGCTCGACCGGTTCGGTATCGAGGCGCATCCGTCGCCGTCCGACGACGGCATCATCGTCCGACTGCCCGACACAGAGGACGACCCGCCGGGCGCCGACATCTTCGTCTTCGACCACGACGAGATCGAGGATCTGGTCACCGAGCAGGTAGGTGGCTCGGCGCTGTTCGCGTCCCGGTTCCGTGAATGCTCGGCGCGCGCGTTGCTGCTGCCGCGGCGCAACCCCGGCAAGCGGGCACCGCTGTGGCAGCAACGTCAGCGTTCGGCGCAGCTGCTCGATGTGGCACGCCGGTACCCGAGTTTCCCGATCCTGCTCGAGACGGTGCGCGAATGTCTGCAGGACGTCTACGATCTGCCCGCGCTGCGTGAGCTTCTCGGCCGTCTGGCGCGGCGGCAGATCCGGCTCGTCGAGGTCGAGACTCCCACGGCGTCGCCGTTCGCGACCTCGCTGCTGTTCGACTACGTCGGCGCGTTCCTCTACGAGGGCGACAGTCCGCTCGCCGAGCGGCGTGCGGCGGCGCTCTCCCTGGATTCGACGTTGCTCGCCGAGTTGCTCGGCCGGGTCGAGTTGCGCGAACTGCTCGACGCCGACGTGATCGATCAGGCCGAGCTCGAATTGCAGCGCCTGGTGCCGGAGCGGCGCGCTCGGGATGCGGAGGGGGTCGCGGATCTGCTGCGTCTGCTGGGGCCGCTGACCGACTCCGAATTGCGGGAGCGCAGTACCGACGATCCGGGTCCGTGGCTTGCCGACCTCTCGGCGCAGCGACGCGTGCTGCAGGTGTCGTACGCGGGCGAGAAATGGTGGGCGGCAATCGAAGATGCGTCACGTTTGCGTGATGCTCTCGGTGTGCCCTTGCCGATCGGGGTGCCCACGGCGTTCGTCGAACCGCTCGCGGATCCGCTCGGCGACCTCGTTGCCCGTCACGCCAGGACGCACGGGCCGTTCACCACAGCGGCGGTGGGGGCCCGTTTCGGTCTGGGTACTGCCGTCGTCGAATCCGTTCTGCAACGATTGGCCGACGACAAGCGCGTCACCTCGGGTGAGTTCCGTCCCGGCGCCACCGGAGCCGAGTGGTGCGACAGCGAAGTCCTGCGCCGTCTGCGTCGGCGCTCCCTGGCCGCGGCACGTCACGAGGTCGAGCCGGTGAGTACCGCGACCCTCGGCCGGTTCCTGCCCGACTGGCATCATCTCGGACGTGGGCCGGGTGCGAGCGCGCTCTACGGTCTCGACGGTGTCGCGGCCGTCGCCGAACAGATCGCGGGTGTGCCGCTTCCCGCGAGCGCCCTCGAACCGCTGATTCTTGCGCCGCGAGTGCGCGACTATTCGCCCGCGATGCTCGACGAGTTGACGTCGAACGGCGAGATCGTCTGGTCCGGCGCCGGCTCGATCTCGGGGAAGGACGGCTGGATCGCGCTGCATCCCGCAGACTTGGCCCCCGCCACACTCGCATCCGCCGACGACATCGAGATGACCGGTCTCCACCGGGCGATCCTCGAGTCGCTCTCAGGCGGAGGCGCATACTTCTTCCGGCAACTCGGGGATGCAGTGAACGCACTCGAACCGGACGCCACCGACTCGGCTCTGGCTGCAGCGATGTGGGATCTGGTGTGGAGTGGGCACATCGCCGGCGACACGCTCGCACCGTTGCGCGCCCTCATCGGCGACACGTCGCGCACCACGCCCGCACACCGCGCGCCGCGAAGGGCACCCCGCGCCCGCATGTACCGGGCGCGTCCGGCCCTTCCCTCGCGGTCGGGGCCGCCGACGGTGGCCGGCCGGTGGTCGCTGCTACCCGAGCGTGAGACCGATCCGACGGTGCGGGCACACACGACCGCCGAACTGCTCCTCGAACGGTACGGGGTGGTGACCCGAGGGGCTGTGACGAACGAAGCCGTCCCGGGCGGTTTCGCGCTCATGTACAAGGTGCTCGGCCGATTCGAGGAGACAGGCCGTTGTCGGCGGGGGTATTTCGTCGATTCGCTCGGCGGAGCTCAGTTCTCGACGCCCGACGTGGTGGATCGGCTGCGTTCGTTCTCCGATTCCCTCGAAGGTCGCCACACTCGCACCGACGCGGTGACGCTCGCTGCGTGCGATCCTGCCAACCCGTACGGCGCCGCGCTCCCTTGGCCGAAGGTAGCGGCGGAGTCCGCGAGCACGTCGAAGCATCGGCCGGGACGGAAGGCCGGTGGCCTCGTGGTGCTGGTCGACGGCAGCCTCGTGGTGTTCGTGGAGCGCGGTGGGCGGACCTTGCTCACCTTCACCGACGATCCTGGCCGTCTACGCACGGCATTCGCCTCGCTCGCCCACACCGTCAAGAACGGTGGCGTCGACAAGATCGTGGTCGAGAAGATCGACGGCGCTTCGATCCACGGTCATGCCCTCGCGGAGCTGCTCGGCGAGGCCGGGTTCTCCGCGACACCGCGTGGGTATCGGCTGAGGTCCTGACGTGCCCGAGGGCGACACAGTGTTCCAGGTGGCCGCACAGCTGCACACGGCACTGGCGGGAAACATCCTGATCGAGAGCGATTTCCGTGTCCCGCGATTCGCCGCGGTCGATCTCACCGGTGAGACGGTGGAGGAAGTCGTCGCGCGCGGCAAGCACATTCTGGTTCGCCTGCCGCAACACACCTTTCACTCACATCTGATGATGGACGGACAGTGGCACGTGTACGGACGCGGAACCCGCTGGCGCAAACCGGGTTTCCGGGCCCGTGCGGTGCTCGGCACCGAACGGGTGCAGGCAGTGGGGTTCGACCTCGGTATCGTCGAGGTACTCCCCCGCGAGACGGAAGCAGACGCGATCGGGCACCTCGGACCGGACCTGCTCGGGCCGGACTGGGATCCGGTGGTCGCGGCCGGGAATCTCATGCGTGAACCTGAACGCCCCATCGGGCTTGCGCTGCTCGACCAGCGCATCATGGCCGGCGTGGGCAACGTCTACCGTAGTGAATTGTGCTTCCTACGCGGAGTCGATCCCGCGACACCGGTACGAGAGGCCGGTGATCCGACTGCGTGGGCCGAACTCGCGCACCGAGTGTTGCACGCCAACCGGAACAGGACCCCGAGGGTGACGACCGGTGATCTGCGCCGAGGTCGGCAGTTGTGGGTGTACGGACGCCGCGGCACACCGTGTCTGCGTTGCGGACGGCCCATCGAATCGGGCACCCTGGCCGATCCATCCGATGTCGAACGTGCCGAACGCGTGGTCTACCGCTGTCCTGGGTGTCAGCCGCCGCGCTGAGCGTCGTGCGCAGCGCGCTCGAGAAGTGCCACGCAGTGGTGCACGAACGTCTCGCGCGGGACAGCGATTGCCCCGTCGAGATATCCCATGAACAGGCTGGTCAAGGCACCGACGAGCCCCACGGCCACCATGTTGCGGACGGCGTCGTCGCCGATCTCGGTGAGTTGGGCGCTGACGAGTGAGACGAACACCGGTGCGAGTTCGACGCCTCTCCCGCTGATCGCGGGTTCGCGCAAGGGCGCGAGCAGAAGCACACGACCCATCGCCGGTTCGTCGACCATCAGGGCCACGAAGGCCCGGACCGCCGATTCTGCCCGACGGGTGTGCTCCGCCGAGGTCACTGCTGCGACGAGTGCGTCACGGGCACGTTCGCCCACGAGTTCGTACACCTCCCGGACGAATGCGTCGCGGTCGGTGAAGCTCTCGTAGAAGTAGCGTTCGGTGAGTTCAGCGGCCCGGCACACCGCGCGCACGTTCGCGACGGATCCGTCGGGGGCGCCGATGAGGGCGATTCCCGCGTCGAGGAGACGTTCCCTGCGGACACGCCGGCGTTCGTCGAGGCCGATTCCCGCCCAGCTTCGGCGCGTGGTGTCCACCGTGTGCAATTCCTGTCGTTGACTGCGTGTCCACCGGATCCTACTCTGACAACATGCGTAGTCAGAGCTCTTCGCAGGACGCCGAGCCCCCCATACCTGAGAACGATCCCCTTCCTCTCGGGCCCGATTCACTGACTTGGAAGTACTTCGGCGGATGGCGCGGCATGCTGTTCGGCCCGTGGGCCGGGTCGATGCAGAACATGCACCCAGGTCTCGGCGCCGGCGTCGAGGATCACTCTCAATTCTTCGACGAGCGTTTCGAACGGCTCTACCGGTCGCTGTACCCGATCTACGGGGTCGTCTTCGACGGCGAACGCGCCCCTGAAACGGCCAGGCAGGTCCGCGGCTACCACAACACGATCAAGGGCGTCGACAAGTTGGGCCGCAAGTATCACGCGCTCGACCCCGGCACCTTCTACTGGGCGCACGCCACGTTCTTCTACAGTCTCGTGATCTCCATCGAATGGTTCGAGGGACCGCTCACCCTCGAGGAGAAGCACCGGCTGTTCGACGAACACGTCCAGTGGTACCGCCTCTACGGCATGTCGATGAAGTCCGTCCCCGGATCGTGGGAGGCGTTCGTCGAGTACTGGGACGACATGTGCCGCAACGTCCTCGAAGACAACAAGGCCACCCGCGACGTTCTCGACCTGTCGAACCTCGACCGGCCGCCGTTCATGCGCTGGTTCCCAGAATCGGTGTGGAAGATCGTGCGCCCACCCACCACCCGAGGATTCATCTGGCTCACCGTGGGCCTCTACGACCAGTCCGTGCGCGATCTCCTCGGATACAGCTGGAGCCCACGCGAGGACAGAGTCCACCGACTGGTCGGGCGGGCAATCGGCCTCGGGAACCGGCTCGTGCCCTGGAGGTATCGCTACCACCCGCGTGCCCGCGCCGGTTGGGATCGCGCATCCGGCCGCATCACTCCGGATACCCCACTCGTGCACACCCCGGCCCGGAACCTGCCCCCGATCGACCGTCGCGACTCACCCGTCCACTACAGCCCGGACCTTTCCGAACAACGCTGAGATTTTCGCCGGCGCATGCAACCCTGTCGGTATGGGATTCGACGCCAACGCGTTACTCCACGGGCCGTTGTTCCACCGAAATGCGCCGCTCGACAGAACCAACGCCGCGAGCCGCATCAGCGCGTACGTGTACGGCAACGTCCTGGTACTGGCGGCCCTCATCCCGATTGTCACGACGTCCACCTACGTCGGGATCGCGATTGTCCTCGGTACCGCCCTGTCGACGTTCGTGGCGCACGCCTTCGCGGAATCGGTGGGGCACAGCGTCCGGCAGGGTAGCCGCCTCACCGCCGCTGAACGGCGAGCGGAAGTGCGCGACTCGGTGCCCATCCTCACCTCGGCGGTGGTCCCGTGCGTCATCCTCGCGATCGGGTGGATCGGCTGGATCGAGCCGCGCACCGCTCAGTTGCTCGCGGAGCTCGCGGTGCTGGTGCGAATCGGCGGTATCGCATTCGTGATCGGACGACTCAACGGTGAGCGTCCCAGCACTCGACTGTTGATGACCGCAGCTGCTCTGACACTGATCGGAGCAACGATCGTCGTGATCAAGGTACTTCTGACGCACTGATCACTTCACGGCACTGATCACTTCACGGGCACAGGTTCGAGAATCTCCGCACGTGCCTCCGGAGCCGCAGCACGCAGGGCATCCGCGGATTCGTCGTCCAGCCGGCTCTGCGAATCGATCTCGGCCTCGACCCTGGCCCGATAGGTCTCGACCTCCCTGTCGATCGCCGCAGCGTCCCAGCCGAGTACCGGTGCCACCAGGTGCGCGACCTGCTCGGCGCAGTGCATTCCCCGGTGCGGATACTCGATCGAGATCCGGGTACGGCGGGCGAGGATGTCCTCGAGATGCAGCGCACCCTCGGCGGCCGCCGCGTACACGGCCTCCACCTGGAGATACAGCGGAGCATCGGTGATCGGCTCGAGAAGTTCGGGCCGGCCCTCCGCACACGCGAGTACGTCGTCGATGAGTGAGCCGTACCGGTCGAGGAGGTGCTTGACGCGGTACGGGTGGAGGCCGTACTGCTCTGCGAGGTGCATCGTCTGATTGACCAGGGCGAAGTACCCGTCGGCGCCGAGGAGCGGCACCTTCTCGGTGATCGACGGCGCGATGCGCGACGGAATGTCCTCCGCCGCCAGATCCACCGCGTCCTCGGCCATCACACGGTAGGTCGTGTACTTGCCGCCGGCGATCGCCACCAGCCCTGGCGACACCCGCGCGACCGCATGTTCGCGCGACAGCTTCGACGTCTCGTCGCTCTCCCCCGCCAGCAACGGGCGCAGGCCTGCGTAGACCCCGTCGATGTCGTCGTGGGTGATCGGGACGACGAGAACGCTGTTGACGTGGTCGAGGATGTAGTCGATGTCGGCCTTCGTCGCAGCGGGATGTGCCAGATCGAGGTTCCAGTCGGTGTCGGTGGTGCCGATGATCCAGTGGTTTCCCCACGGGATGACGAACAACACCGACTTCTCGGTCCGCAGGATGATCGCCGAGTCGCTCACGATCCGGTCGCGCGGGACCACGATGTGCACGCCCTTCGACGCGCGCACCCGGAACCGGCCGCGTTGGCGCGACAGCGCCTGGATTTCGTCGGTCCACACGCCGGTCGCGTTGATGACCACGTGGGCGCGTACTTCGGTGACGGAACCGTCCTCGCTGTCACGCACCCGGACACCCGACACCCGGTCGGCTTCGCGCAGGAACCCGACGACCTGGGTCGAGGTTCGCACGACCGCGCCGTACTGGGCCGCCGTCCGCGCGACCGTCATGGTGTGGCGCGCGTCGTCGACGACCGTGTCGTAATAGCGGATCCCGCCGACGAGGGAATTGCGCTTGAGTCCCGGCGCCATCCGCAGTGCACCCGAGCGCGTCAGGTGTTTCTGCGCGGGAACCGATTTCGCTCCGCCCATCCGGTCGTAGAGGAAGATACCGGCCGCCATGTACGGCCGCTCCCATCCGCGATGGGTGAGCGGGAACAGGAACTTCAGCGGCTTGACCAGATGCGGTGCGAGTGTCGACAGCGACAGTTCGCGTTCGCGCAGAGCCTCCCGGACCAGGCCGAACTCCAGTTGCTCGAGGTATCGCAGACCCCCGTGGAACATCTTCGACGACCGGCTCGACGTGCCCGACGCGAAGTCCCGGGCCTCGACGAGTGCCACGCGCAGGCCGCGGGTCGCGGCGTCGAGTGCTGCCCCCGCCCCGACAACACCACCACCGATCACCACGACGTCGAACTGCTCGTCGCCGAGTCGTCGCCATGCTTCCTCGCGCTGCTGCGGACCGAGAATCTGTACACCTGATTGGTTGGTCACCGCACCGCTCCCTCAGTCGCCGACATGTCCTGCACAACGCTAGTAGGTTCGACCGCACAGTGCTGTGCCAGTGAACGCCGTTTCGACACCTCGAGGATCCCCGTGAATCAGTACATCGCCGCGATCGACCAGGGCACCACGTCCAGCCGATGCATCATCTTCGACCACGACGGGCGTGTCGTGTCGGTTGCCCAGAAGGAACACCGGCAGATCTTCCCGCAGGCGGGCTGGGTCGAGCACGATCCCGAGGAACTGTGGCTCAACACTCGCGAGGTCGGTGCTGCAGCACTCGCGAAGGCGGATCTGCGCAGGAAGGACATCGCGGCGATCGGGATCACCAACCAACGTGAGACCACGATCGTGTGGGATCGCACCACCGGAGAGCCGGTGTACAACGCGATCGTGTGGCAGGACACCCGGACCGATCGGCTGGTGGAGCGACTGGCAGGAGACGACGGACCCGAGCGGTATCGGGCCACCACGGGGCTGCCACTGTCCACCTACTTCTCCGGGCCGAAGGTCCGGTGGATCCTCGACAATGTCGACGGGGCGCGGGAGAAGGCCGAGGCGGGCCGCCTCGCATTCGGCACGGTCGACACCTGGATCCTGTGGCACCTCACCGGCGGCCGCGGACAGGACGGCAACCCGCCGGGTGTCCACATCACGGACGTGACCAACGCGTCGCGCACGATGCTGATGGATCTCGAGACCCTGCAGTGGGATCCGCAGATCTGTGAGGACTTCGGTATTCCGATGTCGATGCTGCCGGAGATCCGTAGTTCGTCGGAGGTGTACGGGCACGCACGCGAGCGTGGCCCACTCGCGGGGGTTCCCGTGGCCGGCATCCTCGGTGACCAGCAGGCCGCCACCTTCGGTCAAGCGTGTCTGTCTCCCGGGGAAGCGAAGAACACCTACGGCACAGGAAATTTCCTCCTCCTGAACACCGGGACGACGCCGGTGCACAGCAAGCACGGTCTGCTCACCACCGTGTGCTACCGCATCGGCGACGCCGATGCCGTCTATGCCCTCGAAGGGTCGATCGCGGTGACCGGATCGCTGGTGCAGTGGCTACGCGACAATCTCGGCATCATCGACTCTGCTGCGGAGATCGAGACGCTCGCGGCGTCTGTTCCCGACAACGGTGGCGCCTACATCGTGCCGGCGTTCTCGGGTCTGTTCGCGCCACGATGGCGGCCGGACGCACGCGGCGTGATCGCCGGTCTCACTCGGTTCGTCGACAAGAGACACCTGGCGCGGGCCGCTCTCGAGTCGACAGCCTTTCAGACCCGGGAGGTACTCGAAGCAATGCGGGCCGACTCCCAAGTGGACCTGAGCATCCTCAAGGTCGACGGCGGGATGGTCGCGAACGAGCTGCTCATGCAGTTCCAATCCGACATGCTCGCGGTTCCGGTGGTGCGTCCGATCGTGCCGGAGACCACCGCGCTCGGCGCGGCCTATGCCGCCGGACTCGCCGTCGGCTACTGGAACGGCGAAGACGATATCCGGCGGAACTGGGCGGCCGACAAGACGTGGGAACCCACCATGGCCGCGGGCGAGCGTGAGAGTCTCTACGCCGCCTGGAACAAGGCGGTCGAGCGCACGTACGACTGGGCCTGAACCGGCTCGGCCTGTTCGTGCTGCACCGATCTATCCTGTGAGCCACATGCCGTCGGGAATCGGCGCACCGAGGCCCGACAGCCGGACCCCGTGCACGTCGTCGCCGATGAGTACAGCCGGCGCGGGCCGGACGTACCACGCACCCGGAGTCAGCTCGGCCAGACGTTCCTGCACGATGTCATACGCTGCCTTGCGCTCGTCCACGGTCGTTCCGACACGACCGGCGTCGAGGGCCGCGTCGAGATCTGGATCGTCGATGCCCACGATGTTCCCCTTCGACGTCGAGTGGAAGCTCGACCAGAGGGAGTGATCCGGGTCCTGAATGGTGACACCGTGGACCATCATGTCGAAGTCGCGCGTGCCGAACCGCGCGAATGCGGCCGGGAAATCGAGGACCTCGACGTCGACGTCCACGTTGTCGAACGCTCTCAGTTGTGCCTGTGTCGTCTCCGCGACCGCTTTGTTCTCCACGGTCGGGAATGTCGTGAAGGTGAACGACACCGGCTTCCCCTCGGCCGCCAGCTCATCGAACAGTTGCTGCGCAGTTTCTGCGTCGTGGTCGCCCAGCGGGATGTCGGTGTACCACGGCGAATCCTCCAGGAAGAGGGTGTCGGGGACGACACCTTCGCCGTTGTAGACGGTCGTGTTCATCGCATCCAGATCCACCGCGAGCGACACCGCCCGCCGGGCGCGCGGATCATCGAAGGGAGCACGACGGTGGTTCATGCCGAGGTATTGCCCGCCGCCCATCGGTACGATCTGAACCGCCGTTCCTGCCTCTTCCGCTGTAGCGAGGGTGCTCCAGTTGCTGTCCGAGGCCACGTCGGCGCCGCCGGTGGTGATCGAGTTGAGCCGTTGTGTGGTGTCGGCCGACGTGCGGATCGTGAGTCCCTCCAGATACGGCCGGGGCGCATCCCAATAGGTCGGGTTCTTCTCGAGCTCGATGACGTCCTGCCTGGACCAGTTCGCCAGCGTGAAAGGACCTGCACCGATCGGGTTCTCGTCGAACGCCGCCGCGCCCTGCTGCAACGCGTTCGGCGATGCGATCCAGTTCATGGAACTGACGATCACGCTGTGCGCGTAGTTCGGGTTCGGTGCGGCCAACTCGACTTGGAGCGTCGTCGGGTCGAGCACCTCGGTCGACGCGATCTGTGATGCCTCACCGACCGATCCTGACGCGGTGGCGGGGTCTCGCAACCGATCCCAGTTGAACTTGACTGCCTCGGCGTCGAGCGGTGTGCCGTCGGAGAACGTCACGTCGGGTCGGAGTGACAGCACCATCGTGGCGCCACCGTCGTCGCTCGAGAAGTCGGTGGCCAATCCGTATTCGATCTCGAGGGTGTCGACGTCGGTGGTCATCAGCGTGCCGTACAGCGCATTTCCCAGCAGGGCCGAACCCGCGTAGGTATTGCTCATGGCCGCGGGGTCGAGCGTGCGCGGCTCACCCATCTGGATGACGGTCGCGACACCGCCCGCCACCGGTTCCCCGACCTCCGCCGGATCCGTTTCTGCGCTACCGGAATCCGACCCGCCGCACGCGCTCAGCAGCAGGACCGAACACACGGCGACGGCTGCAGCATCGATGCTGCGTTTCCTCCGTGACAGTCTTCCTCGAAACATTGGCACCTTCCCGGCATCCGCTTCTGGACGAAACCGAGACTACGTCATTACTGTAAGGCACACCATAAGATTTACTGCGGGGATGTCGACGGCTCCCCCTCAGGGACGGGCACGAGATGCACGACCCTCGTGAGCATGTTCTCGACGCCGACCTCGGCCGGATCGGTGAGGTAGTACTCGCGCACCGGACCCACGGCCTCGACTCCGCGAGCCGCGAGGTCTGCGAACAGGGCGTGATAGGCAACCGGCAAGAGTGACGCGGGTCCAGTGAAGTCCACGGCAGCGAAGAGTCCGCCCGGCATGAGAACAGCGTCACCGCCGACATCGGCTGCGACCTCGATCCCCACCCCGAAGTCGACAGCCCCCTCGAGGACCACCGGGTACCGTCCGACCACCGGCGCATCCGTGTCGACGCCGAGCACAGCAGCGTCCACCAGGAGGTCCCCGATCGAGGCGGCAACAGCGCGGTCGAGGTCGTCCGCGTCGGCGCTGCCTTCGCGCCACAGCACGACCTGATCGTCGATGTGGCGCAGCCGAACGGGAAGTTCCGTCGCGACAAGCTCTTCGAGTGACCCGACGAGGGCGACCGAGCGCAACGCCTGCTCGGCCTCGTGCTCGATCCGGGCACGCTCGACGGCCAGCACATCCGCGCTGCGGGCCGGATCGTCGAGGATGCGCCGGATCGAGGCGATCGAGACTCCGGCTCGGCGGAGCAGACCTATCCGCAGCGCCGGCGCGAGTTGGCCCGGCGCGTAGTACCGGTATCCGGTGTGCGGATCGACCCGCCCGGGGGTCAGCAGTTCCTCGCGGTCGTAGTGACGCAGGGCCTTCACGGTGAGTCGGCACGCCCGCGCGAACTCACCGATAGTCATCCACCGTGTGGGATCGGTCATGTCGTGGCAGTGCCGACCGTGAAGGGAATCACCGTGATCACATCGACGAGCAGGCCGTCGGGGTCGACGGTCATGAAATGCCGCTGCCCGAAGTCCTCGCTGCGCAGACCCAGAACGATGGGCAGTCCTGCGGATACCGCACACGCGTGTACCGCGTCGACGTCGTCGACCTCCACCGAGACGAGTACGCCTGCAGGCGATCCGCGGAAGCCCTCCGGGATCGTCTCGTGGTCTTGTACGACGAGCCCGAGTTGCACCGATTCGGTGTCCGCGGATTGCAACTGCACATACCAGTCGCTGTCGAACACGACAGCCAAGCCCATCAGGCCGGCGTAGAAGTCACGGCTGCGGCGGAGGTCGGCAACCGGGACGACAGGAAAGATGCTCTGCGTTGTGAATATGCTCTGCGTTGTCATGCTTACACCGTCGACCCTCCCCCGAGGGGAGAGTCAACTCCCGGTGCCGCCATTGCCTTCGGCCCTTCGGCTCAGTCCAGGTCGTCGTGTCGCATCAGCTGACGCGCAGCCTCGGTCACCGACCCGCTCAGCGACGGGTACACCGAGAAGGTTTGCGCGAGGTCGGTCACGTTGAGGTTGTTCTGCACCGCCAGCGCGATCGGCAGGATGAGCTCGGATGCGTTGGGCGCGACGATCACACCACCGATCACCACACCGGTCGCGGGGCGGCAGAAGATCTTGACGAAGCCGCGTCGCAGCCCCGACATCTTCGCTCGCGGGTTGGTGTTGAGCGGCAGCATCACTGTGCGGGCGGGGATTTCGCCCTTGTCGATGGTGGCCTGGCTGACGCCGACGGCCGCGATCTCGGGACGGGTGAACACTGCTGCCGCCACCGTCTTGAGCTTGATGGGGCTCACGCCCTCGCCGAGCGCGTGATACATCGCGATGCGTCCCTGCATCGCGGCGACCGAGGCGAGCGGAAGGAGACCGGTGCAGTCACCGCCTGCGTAGATGCCGGGGACTGCCGTGCGCGACACCCGGTCGACGGGCAGGTAACCACCTCGGTCGAGCTCGAGTCCGACCTTGTCGAGGCCCAGACGCTGGGTGTTCGGGACCGACCCGACGGTCATGAGCACATGACTGCCTTCGACGACACGGCCGTCCGACAGAAGCACCCGGACACCGTTCTCGGTGCGTTCGACCGAGTCGGCGCGCGCATGCTTGACCAGTGTGACTCCGCGTTCGGTGAGCACGTCCTCGAGTACGAGTGCGGCGTCCTCGTCCTCGTGCGGCAGGATGCGGTCGCGGCTCGACACCACGGTGACCTGCACCCCGACCTCGGTGTACGCCGAGACGAACTCCGCGCCGGTGACACCGGAGCCGACCACGACGAGATGCTCGGGCAGCTTGTCGAGGTCGTAGAGCTGACGCCACGTCAGAATGCGTTCGCCGTCGGGCTCGGCATTCGGAAGAATTCGGGGGCTCGCACCCGTGGCGATGAGCACCACGTCGGCGTCGAGGACCTTCTCCTCACCGGTGAACAAGGTCGCCTTGACCTTGTGTGCAGCCATGCCGACCTCGGGGTCGATCAGTTCTCCGTGCCCGGACAACAGTGTGATGCCCGCAGCTTCGAGCTTGGTACGGATATCCGCGGATTGGGCACGCGCCAGGCTCAGCACACGGGCATGTACCTGCGGCAGCGACACGGTCGTGCGTTCGAGTTCGACACCCAGGTCGGCGGCGCGTCGCATATCGGTGCGCACCCCGGTCGATGCGATGAAGGTCTTGGACGGGACACAGTCGAAGAGCACGCATGCGCCACCGATTCCATCCGAATCGACCAGAGACACCGACGCGCCGTACTGCGCTGCCACCAGTGCTGCCTCGTATCCGGCAGGCCCGCCGCCGATGATGACAATCCGAGTCATTGTTCTCCTCTGTATCGATTCCGAATAAGGGTATCGGGTTGAACTCGGGCGTCTGCGGGGGTGTGCGAACGCCCGCGACAACGCTATGCCACGGCGGGGCACTGCGCAGACGGACCGTGCAACAGCGCAGACGACGCTGTCGCCGACAGGCGCCCGGCACGGTGCAATCGAGACCGAACCGTTAGCCTTGTGGATGTGCCGATCTACGCCGCCTACGGGTCCAACATGCATCCGGAGCAGATGCTGACGCGCTGCCCGCACTCGCCGATGTCCGGCACCGGTTGGTTGCACGGGTGGCGGCTGACGTTCGCCGGCGCCGACATCGGCTGGGAAGGCGCACTGGCGACGGTCGTGGAAGATGCCGACGCCAAGGTGTTCGTGGTGCTGTACGACGTTCCCGAGGACGACGAACGCAGCCTCGACCGCTGGGAGGGTGCCGAACTCGGCTTCCACCGCAAGATCCGTGTCCGTGTCGACACGGCCGACGGCCCCACCCTGGCCTGGCTGTACGTCGTCGACGGATACGAAGGTGGGCTCCCGTCGGCCCGCTATCTGGGCGTCATGGCCGACGCCGCCGAGATCGCCGGCGCTCCGTCCGACTATGTGAGGGATCTGCGTACCCGCAACAGCCGCAATGTCGGTCCGGGGCGCCCTGACGTTTTGTGATCGGCCGCCTGCCGATCAACGGAGACACCGACATGCGTATGTCCCGGGACGCCGAAGCGTCCCGGGACATACGGCCGGATTCCCACTATCCGGCGGCCGGCACATCCCCGTCGGGTCCCGCATCAGGAGGGAACGTCCCGTTCACGTACGGGTTGTACTCGTGGGTGAACAGGTTCTCGGGGTCGACTGCGCCGTCGTCCAGAATGCCGAGACGAAGCGATCGATCACCTCGTCACGCGGCCGAGTCTGCGTCCGTCGGACCGGCGACGGGTTCGACCTCGAAGGTCGTTGTGGGTTCGGCGAAAGTGGTCATCTCATTCCTCCCCGCGGAATGCTGCGCCGGAGATCGACACGGCCTCTCGGCCGTCCGGACCGACCGGGACATCCCCCTCGATGGTGGTGCGATACAGCACGCGGGTGACGTCGAGATGGTCGAGGTCGGTGGGTGCCAGGTGCGCGGTCGCGCGGTTGTCCCACACCGCGACGCTACCGGGGAACCAACGGAACCGGACGGTGTAGGCGGGAGCCGTGACCTCCTCGAACAACAGATCGAGAAGGTGATTGCTCTGTGCCGGCGACAACCCGACGAGGCGGGAGGTGAATCCCGGTTGCACGAACAATGCCTTCTCCCCCGTCACCGGATGCACCCGCACCACGGGATGTTCGGTGACGAAGGGGTTGGACTGGACGCGGCGGCCGTAGTCGCTGTCTGCTGACCATTGCGGTTGACGCCCACCGAATCGATGCTCGGCACGCAGGCCGTCGACGAGGTTGCGGAGGGATTCGGGCAGGCCTTCGTACGCAGCGACCAGATTCGTCCAGGTGGTGTCACCACCGCGCTCGGGAACCTCATGTGCGCGCAGCAGCGTTACGGCCGGCGGATTCACCACCGCCGTGACATCGGTGTGCCACTTGTTGTCGTAGCTGTACTTCTTGCGACCGAAGCGTCGTTCGTACTTGCGGCTGTCGACCGCCAGGATCTCCGGGAATCCCTCCGGCGCCTCATCGTCGTACGGGTGCGACGGTGTGACTGTGCCGAAGTGCCGGGAGAACGCGATCTGCTGCGTGTGGTCGATGTGCTGATCGCGGAAGAACAGCACCTTGTACTTGTGCAGCTTCCGGCGCAGCTTCTCGGCATCGTTGTCTGCGAGTGGCTCTCGCAGATCGATTCCGGTGACCTCGGCGCCGATGTGGCCGGCGACCGGTCGTACGGCCAGTTCGGTCGATACAGGCGTTTCCTGTACAAGCGTCATGACATCCCCTCGGGCTGTGTGCTACTCGGCCACCGATCGGGCCGTTGCGATCACTCTTCCTCGCCGGAGGTTCCACGGGTAGTCCGTTTCCACGATGCGAAAAATACTCAGCCTGAACTTATTTCGCGCGCGATCGCGACACGGTCGGACCCACGACCGATACGATCGGCCGCACGGTGCATCGGAGGGACGATCTGCCGCACCACGGCGTCCGTCAGCCTCCGCCTTGGCGCCTGCACGCCGATAGCACCCCACGGCCGCCGCATGTCGTCGAACACCGGCACTGCTACAACAAGCAGAGAGGAGTCGGACTCATCCGGAGCGACTGCAAACCCGCGCCGACGAATCTGTTCGAGTTCTGCACGGCGGGGCGCCGCCACTCGGGAACTCGGTGAGAACGCAAGCATCACCCGGCCCATCACGCTACTCGCGACCGGTTGCCGGGCGCGTGGAATCTGGGCTTCGCAGAACTTCTCGGGCGGCCGGGCAGAAAAGAGCGTGAGCACTTCATCCGACCTCACGACACCCAAACTCGTCGTGATCTCGATGCCTGCCGCAAGCGCATAGAGCTGCGGTGCACAGAAGTCGACACCCGCCCTCACCAGTGGCGGTACCGCAAGGGTGATCAGGCCCGGGCCGATGCGATAGCCATCGCCGCCGGGGACCCTCTCGAGCAAACCACCACGAAGGAGTGCCTGGGCGATTCGATATGCACTACTCACCGGAAGACCGGTGCGCGCTGCAAGCGAGGAGACCGACAGGTCGGTCGCGCCGTCGTCGAAACACGCAAGCACCGCCACAGCGCGCTCGACAGCACGTGATCCCGACCGAGCCCCGCTCGACGGACTGCTCATCATCACCTCACGACGCTCATGCCCCAACGCTGCTCGTACTCGCGACGCGGTCGGGTAATCGTGACCGGAACTCTCGTCGCCGCAGGTCCCGCAGGCAACGGTTCGACGCGGCACGATCCGAATCGGACCGGACGAACAGACACCCTGCACGATCCCCCCGGCGATGTTATAAGGTCACGCTTACCAAAGTAAGGTAAGCCAATCTTGGCTACAGGAAGAATTGGACTCCTCGTGATTCGTATCAGTCGGCGCATGCGCGCCGTCCCCCGATCGAGTACGGCCCCGTCTCGTACGGCACGATCTGCCGCACCTGCGCTGATCCTCATTCCCGCGTTGCTTGCCGCCGCGTGTGGCTCGTCCGACACGGCCACGACCGCCGACGGCCCGGAGACGGCCGAGTCCCTGACGATCGCCCTCTCGAAGGACAGCGGTCCGATGAACATCTTCGCCGGCCAGACAGATCAGATGACCGAACTCGTCTACGACAAGCTCCTGTCGCCGTCTCCCTACGTCGCCGACCCGCAGCCGTGGTTGGCCACCGACGTGCGACAGGTCGACGCGACGACATGGGACGTCGACCTGCGCGACGATGTCACCTGGCACGACGGTGAGGCATTCACCGCCGACGACGTGGTCTTCAGCTTCCACTTCATGCACGCTGCCCCGACCGGCCGCTTCACCCACCACGTCAACGACACTCCCTCGATCTCGACGGTGGACGCGACGAGCCCGACCTCGGTGCGGTTCGTCTGCGACTACGCGTGCCCCGAGCTCGGTACTGTCACACTCGCAGACCTCCCCGTGCTGCCCGAGCACTTCTGGTCGACGATCGACCCGGCGAAGGCGAAAGAGGTGACCGACTACCCGATCGGCACCGGTCCGTACAAGCTCGTCGATTACAGCCCCACCACCGGATACCGCTTCGAAGCCAACGCCGACTACTTCGCAGGCGCACCGACAGTCGACGAACTGGTCATGCCGGTGATCGCCGATTCGTCCGCCGCATTCACCGCACTCAGCTCCGGCCAGGTCGACGCCGTCGACCGGGCGCTGACCCCTGAGTTGGTCGATCAGTTCACCGCATCGAACGACATCGGCACCATCACCGTGGCACCGTTGCAGTACCCCGAGCTCAAGCTCAATTTCACCCGTGAACCCTTCGCGCAGGCAGACTTCCGTGCCGCGCTGAACCTCGCGGTCGACCGCGACCAGATGCTCGAGATCGTCGGACTCGGTCAGGGGCGCCCCGCCACCCAGGGCTACGTGCACCCGGATGCACCGTTCGCCGACCCTGACGCCTCCACCCCGTACGATCCGACGCAGGCCACCACATTGCTCGACTCTCTCGGGTGGAAAGACGCCGACGGCGACGGCACGCGTGAGAACCCGGAAGGTGAGGACGCACCGTTCACGTTGATCGTCAACGGCGGTGACGCACCGATGGTCCGTGCCGCCGAACTGATCGCCGAGGACTTCGCCGAGGTCGGCATCGACGTCACCGTGAGTCCACTCGACGCGGGCTCGCTCTCGGATGCATCTGCGAACAAGAGCTATGACCTCTACGTCACCACCAACAGCCCGCACGCGGTGGCCGACTCGACGCAGTTCATCATGTCGCACCGATCGGGCAACCTGTGGAAGCACCCTGATCTCGCGTACCCCGAATTCGATGCGCTGTACGAGAAGTGGCGCGTCACGGAGACGAACGAGTCTCGCATCGAGGCGATGCAGGAGATGCAGAAGCTGTTCAACCGTCAGCCCACCGCGATCGCTCTGTACTACCCGGACGAGACCTGGGCGTACCGCGCCGACAGCTTCGCCGGCTGGGTCGAGACTCCCGGATACGGCATCGTCCAGAAGTGGTCCTTCCTGCCCTCCGACGTCGTCGACGCTGCCAACGCGGAAGCGCCGCAGGACTGATGACCGCCCTACGCCGAGCGGGACAATACGCTCTGGTGCTGTGGGCAGCGGTGACGCTGAATTTCGCGCTTCCGCACCTGGCACCGGGTGATCCCGTCAACTATCTGTACGGCGGCGACCAGCAGTCGCTCGACCCGAAATACATCGCACAGATGCGCGCAGACTACGGGCTCGACCGGCCGATTCTCGAGCAGTACCTCTCGTTCTGGTCCGGCCTGCTGCACGGAGATCTCGGGATGTCCGTGCAGCACAACCGGCCTGTTCTCGATGTGCTCTGGGAGAAACTCCCGTGGACCATCGCGCTCGTCGGGATCGGGACGCTACTCGCGTTCGTCATCGGCTCCCTGCTCGGCACGTGGGCGGCCTGGCGCCGTGGCACCGCGAAAGAAACCGGAACCGTCGTCACGGTTCTCGCGTTCGACTCGATGCCCGGTTTCTGGATCGGCATGATCCTCATCGCGGTGTTCTCGGTGACGCTCGGCTGGTTCCCGTCGTACGGTGCGGCGTCGTTCGATGCGACGGGAATCGAATGGCTCGCCGAGGTCGCATCCCGCATGGTGCTCCCCGTCACGACGCTCACCATCGCCGGAATCGGCGGGTTCTTCCTCATGACCCGCGCGTCGATGGTGGGAGTGCTGGACGAGCCGTTCATCCGGCTCGCTCGCGCGAAGGGGCTCGGCGAGTTCCGTGTCGCAGTCGGGCACGCACTGCGCAACGCCTTGCTGCCCGTCTACACCACGCTCACCCTCACCGTGGGAGTGCTGCTGTCGGGAGCGGTCGTCGTCGAGTCCGTCTTCGCCTATCCAGGGCTGGGCAAACTCACCTTCGACGCCGTCACCTCGCGTGACTATCCGCTGCTGCAGGGTGCGTTCCTGCTCGCCACCGTCGGCATCGTCGCAGCGAATCTGTTCGCGGACCTCACCTACCCGCTCCTGGACCCTCGGGTGCGCAAGGACCGAACCGCAGCGAACAAGCGCGACGCACGATCACCGGAAGGGATGCCGGCATGAGGCTTCTCGGAACGAAGACCCGCTCGCAGCGCCTCGCCCTCGTGGGCACCGTGATTCTGGGGATTCTTCTGCTGTGTGCGGTCGCGGCACCGTGGCTGGCCCCGTACGACCCCGCCGATCGCGTCACGCGGCCGTTCGCCAGACCGTCCGCGGAACACCTGCTCGGCGCCGACGATGTGGGCCACGATCTGCTGTCGATGCTCATCCACGGCGCTCAGATCTCACTGTTCGTCGGTATCGTTGCCGCCCTCGTCGCGACCACAGTCGGCACCCTGTTCGGGATTGCCGCCGGATACCTGCGCGGCGCTGCCGATGCCATCCTGATGCGCATCGTCGACGTGGTGCTGTCGTTGCCGGTCCTGCCGCTGACGATCGTCATCGGTGTCTTCGCGGGACCAGGCCTGAAGACCCAGATCATGGTGATCTCGGGCGTGTTGTGGGCCGGCTTGGCGCGAGAACTGCGCGCACAGGTCCTGACTCTGCGCGAACGCGACTACATTCAAGCGGAACGTGCCATGGGTGCCGGCCCGGTGTATGTGTTGCGTCGGCATATCATCCCCGCGATCATGCCGCTCGTGATCCCGCAGTTCGTGCTCACCGTCAAGACCGCGATCCTGCTCGAAGCATCACTGGCGTTCCTCGGGCTCGGCGACATCTCTTCTGCAAGTTGGGGTTCGATGCTGTCGATGGCCCACGCGCGCAATGCCTTCCTCACCGACGCCTGGGTGTGGTGGGTTCTGCCGCCCGGTATCGCCATCGCGGTCACGGTGCTCGGCTTCGCACTTCTCGGCAATGCGATCGAGGAGCGGTCGCGGCCCGTTCTCACCGCCCGTAAACGGGCTCGCCTTCGCCGTAGAGCTCGACCGGCAGAGACCCTCCCGGTCGAGGTAGCACCGGCCGCACCCCTCGTCGTCGACGATCTGACGGTCGTGTACGGCGAGAACGGTCGTGGCGCGACCAACGTCTCCTTCACCATCGCAGCCGGCGAACTCGTCGGCCTCGTCGGTGAATCGGGCAGCGGAAAATCCACCGTTGCCGCCGCGACACTCGGACTTCTTCCTTCCGCTGCCCGGATCGCATCGGGACGCGTCCTCGTCTCCGGCCGCGATGTCGCCACCCTGTCGAACGACGAACTGCGGTCGCTCCGCGGCAACCGGATCTCCCTGATCCCGCAGGAAGCACTGAGCGCACTGAACCCCGTTCGCAGCATCGGGGCTCAGGTCGACGAAGCGATTCTCGCCCACCGCTCATGCAGTCGGCGCGAGGCACGCAACCGCACCCTCGACCTGCTCACACAGGTCGGACTCGGCGCCGACCGCGCCGACGCGTATCCGCACCAGCTGTCCGGCGGAATGCGCCAGCGAGTCGTCATCGCCATGGCCCTGGCCAACGAACCGGACGTGGTGATCGCCGACGAACCCACCAGTGGCCTCGACGTGCTCCGCGAGGCCGAAGTACTCGCATTGCTCGACGACCTGCGCACACGCCATTCGCTCGCACTGCTCATCGTCACGCACAACCTCCCGGTCATCGAACGGATCGCCGATCGCATTGCCGTGATGAAGGACGGCGATCTCGTCGAGATCGGTACCGCCGCGCAGATCGCCACCGAACCGCAGCATCCGTACACTCGCCGACTCGTCGACGCCGCGCCGCGGCTCGAACCCCTCAAGGAGAAGGTCGCCCGATGAACACCCTGCTCGAGGTCGAATCATTGTCGGTGCTGTTCGACGGCGTGCCGGCGGTCAGCGACGTGAACCTGCTGGTGTCGACCGGCGAATCCATTGCGCTCGTGGGAGGTTCCGGGGCCGGGAAATCCACGGTCGCGCGCGCGATCGCCGGCCTCGTGTCCCCGACGTCCGGGAGAATCGTCTTCGACGGTGTCGATCTCGCGACCGGCTCGAAGCGTACGCGCCGGGCGCTGCGGCGCGGGATGCACATGGTCTTCCAGGACCCGTATGCGTCGCTCCCACCCGGTATGCGGGTGGGTGACATCGTCGCCGAGCCGATGGTGATCCACCGCATCGGCGACAGGGCGATACAGCGGGACGCGACGATGGACGCGCTGGAATCGGTACGGCTGACGCCTGCAGCGGATTTCGTCGATCGCTACCCGCACGAGTTGTCGGGTGGGCAGCGACAGCGCGTCGCGTTCGCGCGGGCACTCGTGACCCGACCACGGCTTCTCCTTGCCGACGAACCCACCAGCGGACTCGACGCGTCACTACGCGTGGGGATCGTCGATCTGATGTCCGATCTGGCGCGCACCCAGGATCTCGCCGTCCTCCACATCACGCACGACTTGGCGCTCGCGGCCCGGAGCTGCGATGCCGTCATAGTCATGCAGGACGGAAGGGTAGTCGAAACGGGAAGTTCCACTGAAGTATTCACCAACCCCTCGCACCAGTACACGGCGGCATTGGTGGCCGCCACGACCGGCGCACAGTGAAGTATCCACAGGAGAAGACATGTCTGCACAGCTGAATCTGATCGACAACGGGATGCCCATCGACTTCACCGTCGACGACGTCATGAAGTACCACGGCCCCGGATTCCCTGGGGGTGTCGCCCACGCTGTCAAGGTACTCGAGCGCGCCCTGCCGGCCCTGAGTCCCGACTCCCCGGCCGAGCGGCGCGAGATCACCATTTCCACCGCGCATCGCGGTCAGGGTGTACGCGACACATTCGAGGCGGTCGCACGCGCCGTCACGGAGGAACGCTTCACCGTCGATTCGACGCTCGAGCGCTCCGACCGAGGTTCGACCCTCGAACGCTACGTCTTCGTGCTCACCTACCGCGGCACCACCGTGCGCCTCGAGATCCGGGAAGGGTTCGTCACCGACGAGTTCATCACCCTCGGCCGCAAGGCGGATCGCACCGAAGCGGAGGACGCTCGGTTGACGGTACTCAAGCAGGAGATGGCCGATCGTCTGCTCGCCGCGCCCGCGGACGAGGTCTACGACTTCGTGGGGTAACCGCGGGTCCGTACCGTACGACCATGCCCTCCCCACGCACGACACTGATCCTGCTCACCGTCGCCGTCGCGTCGATGGCGACCTGGTTCGCGTGGCTCGGATGGGAGTCCGGCTACCGCACGCTGCCGGACGGCAGTGTGGAGGGGCCCTATTCGACGATGCAGGTGGTCGCGTCCGGCGCGACGATCACCTGCATCGTCGTCGCGGGATGCCTGGCGCTGCGCTGTTCGGTCAGGGGCAGCATCGCGGTGGTCGCATGCGTCACCGCAGGTTTTGCGCTTGCGTGGGGGCGCAACGCGGCAGCGAGTGACGAAACCGGATTGTGGGTCGTGGGCCTGCTCTTGCTCGTAGTGGGCACTGCTGCCGGCGGATCCGCAGTCGCGGCGCTCACCCGGCTCGTATCTCGCCGCGTAGGACAACGTCGGCGCTGATCGAGGTGGGCAGGGACGTTCGCCGAACGTGTCGGGCACCGCGGTTACCCTGACGGGCATGACCGACACACCCAAGGGCCCCGAATCGTATTTCCCGTCCATCGAGAAGAAGTACGGCCGTCCGATCGAGCAGTGGAAGGCGTTGATCCGCTCGTCGGACCTCACCAAGCACATGGAACTCGTGAACTGGCTGAAGGCCGATCACGAAATGGGGCATGGTCACGCGAATGCTCTTGTCGCCCATACTCTGAGGGAATCCGAGGCAGAGTAGGCCGGCGCCCGGTCACCGACATTCGGTGACCGGGCGCCCTCGTCTCACGTATCCGAGGTACTCATGTGTTGTCGACCCAGCGCAGAAGCGCGTACAGGAATCGGGTCGCACCGGGCATGAAGTTGCTGCCGTGGTGGTACGTCGGATCGAGGGTCGTGACGATCAGGCGCCCCGGGGTCGAGACGGTGTCCTCATACAGCATCATGCCCGCGTCGTGCGCGTCACCCGCGGCATCGGGCTCCTCGGAGACGATCAGCGGCACCACGTCTGCGTCCGTGCTCAGTAGTCCGTGGTGATGCCAGATCGCCGACTTGGTGGTCAGGTACTGCCATGATTCGTGGTCGTGACTACGGGTGCGGATCAACGGGTCCTCCCCGTGGAGCCACCACCAGAAGTTCGTCGGCCGCGGTTCCCAGGCGACGCCGGGAAGCCAGGTGTGGGCCTGGTTCTCGCCGAGTACGACGAGCGTGCCGCCGCGCTCGGCGACAGCGCGGAATTGCGCGGCGTGGCGAGCGACGAGGTCGGGGTGCAGTCGGTCTGCGACGATCACCGTCGAGTAGCCGTCGAGGTCGCCGTCGGCGAGGTCTGCGAGGTAGTGGAAGTCCGGCTGGTGGGCGAGCACCGCCGGGTCCTTCATCGTCTGCAGGTGCGGGTAGGAGCCGCCGTGGACGAGCGCGAGTCGCGTACCCCGTTGGGGCGCAAGGTCGGTAGGGGAGAAGGGTTCGACGGTCGTCACCGCTGCACCAGCCAATCGATCAGTTGCGTGGTCAGCTTCGAAGAGCTGTTGGGATCGTTCGCCCAGCCGGTGAGGTCGTTGCCGCCATGCGCAAGTACCTGCCCCTCCCCCGACGGGTAGACGTAGTCGAGGGGAAGCGTGTGCCGCCCGATCCGGGTGGTGACGAGGGCGTCCTCCGGAATCTTGTCGATGTAGCCACGAGCGTAGAACCCGGTGACGCCCTTGCGGGTACTCAGATCGACAGGGTCGACGCCGTGCCATACCGGGTGCGGGTCGCCGAGAGTGATCGCCAGGTCTTTCGGCCCGGTGTACGCGAGCTTGCGCCACACACCCAGCCCCGGGAGAAAGTCGGTGAGCACGTGCCCCATGACCGCGATTCGGCCACCAGAGGTGACGAACTCGGTGAGCAGGTCCTTTTTTCGCTCGAGGAAGATCTGATCGGACCCTCCGCCGATGATGAGGCCGCGCACCGACGTGAGGTCGATGCTCGGCAGGCGGTAGATGTCGACCTCGCCGAGGCGGGGATCGCCGTGGACACCCCCTGAAAGCTGGTCGGTGCCCATGGTGATCCGTAGGACCGGAGCAAGTGCGGCGGAGGCAGATTCGCCTGGGCCGGGAGCGATGCGTTCAGGTGCTGACACAGGATTCTTCCGTTAGGTCGAGCAGGACGCTCGTGAGGTAACGTAACGGATCCTAAGGTAAGCCTTTCTTAACCAGTGGTCAACTTTCGCGTACCTCCGCAACGGGGTTACGGACTGCTCGACCTTCCGTGAACAAAACGGACACGGCTGCGGTTCCACCGAGCACCAGGGGATAGACGAAGTACCCGAACCGCGAAGTGGGTGCGAGCAGGAAGAGAACCGTGAGGCCGGCCGCGGCGAACGAGGCTGCCCGAACGAAGGAGTCCGGCGGATTCCGCACCAGCACCACGGCAGCACAGACTCCTGCAACGGCCAGAACGGCCGAGGTGAGCGTCGCACCGTACGGCCCCAGACGCGTCAGTGCCCCACCGACGAGCGACTCGCCGGCCGGGGTCACGATATCCGTGCGTCCCAGAGGAAAGAGAAGTGTGTGCTCGACGAAGGCCCCCGGGTCAGCGAAGGCCGGAATGTGGAACACGACCGTCAACGCCGCGCACGTTGCCCCGGCCCGCAGGGCGATGCGGCCGTCGTATCGTGCACTCATCAGAACGAGCGCGACCACGAGGACCGGGACCGCGAGCGGTTTGAGAGCACACGCGAATGCGAACGACACCACGGTCGTCACCACCCGGCCTCGGGTCGCCGCCGCAAGGCCGAGAAGTGCAGCGCCCACAACCGGAAGATCGACTCCTCCGACCGCCATGGGCAGTGCAACCACCGGCGACGCGATCAGAACCGTGAGCTGCATCCGGGACCGTCGCGGAAGCGGCCCGGCCAGGACCAGCTTCGACGCCAGCAGGACACACGCAACGAAGAACAGTGCGAACCAGATCCGCGGATCACCGATCCTGTTCTCCGGAAAAAGCTGCGAGGGAAAACCGAAGAGTGTCATCGCCGGGCCGTACGGGTTGTACTCGGCCAGCACCGACGGACCCGGACCGTAGGGACTTCCCGTGGTGATCAGAGAAGCGGCCGACTCTGCGACCACCGACACTTCCAGCTGGGCGGTGTGTGTAGCGATCAGCGCCGTTCCCGGCGCCACTACGGCGCCGATCACCGCAGACACTGCGGCCGGCGTGAGGCGCCCCCTCGCTGCAAGCGCCGCGGCCACCGCATATCCGGCGCCTGCCCACAGGGCCCAGACGCGATGCGGATGCAGCTGCGTCACTACCCCGTAGGCGAGAACGACCACGGAAAAGGCCACGTAGGTCAGCATCCATCGATGGGCGAACAGACCGGCCGAGACGAAACGTGCCCGGTCGTGAATGTGGGTGCGCTCGAATAGCATGTGGAAAACGCTACGGACGCACGATAATCCGAACATCCCCTGCAGCAGTGATTTTCGGGGTAGCTCGGGCGAGCTGCCCCGAGCGCTCAGGCCCGGCCCTGGACGTGCTCGAAGTAGAAGACGACCGCCTGAGTGCGGTCGCGCAGGCCCAGCTTCCCGAGGATTCGCCCGATGTGGGTTTTCACCGTTTCCTCCGCTACCGACAGCTCCGACGCGATTTCCGGATTCGACATGCCGCGCGCCATCACCTGCAGGACTTCCCGTTCCCTCGGCGTCAACACCGACGCCCGACCGGATTCCACGACCGCAGTACCCTTGCGCCTGGCGAATTCGGCGATCAGTCGGGTGGTGACCGACGGTGCGAGCATCGACTCCCCCGCTGCGACGGTGCGCACACCCGTGATGAAATCCGACGCGGGCGACTGCTTCAGCAAGAACCCGCTGGCACCGAGACTCAGCGCGTCGTAGACGTAGTCGTCGAGGTCGAAGGTGGTCAGCATCATCACTCTGGTGCGATTGTCCGGCCTGGTGAGTACCGCCTCCGCAGCGCCGATTCCGTCGAGTCTGGGCATCCGGATGTCGAGGACCACGACGTCGGGATCCAATGCTGTGACGAGCTCGACCGCCTCCGCGCCGTCCCCCGCAGATCCCACCACGTCGATGTCGCTCTGAGTGTTCAGCACCGCGGCAATTCCGTCGCGGACGAGTGCCTGGTCGTCGGCCACCACCACGCGAATCATCATCGCTCCTCCCTGAGACCGGCGTGTGCCACAGCACGATGGTCGAGCTCGACATCGACGACGAACCGTCCATACTCGTCGGGGCCCGTCTCCACGGTCCCGCCGTACGCGGCGACCCGTTCGCGAATTCCGATGAGCCCGTGCCCTCCGCCGTCGGACGCCGTGTGGCCGGGAACGATGGTGTTACCGACCGTGAGGCGCGAATGTCCCGCTCCGATCCGGATCTCGACGGCCACGCCGTTTCCTGCCCCGTGCCGATGCGCATTGGTCAGCGCTTCCTGGAGGATGCGGTACATCGCACACGAGATCTCCGTCGGTACCGTGTCCGGATTCCCGAGTACTCGCAGGTCCACCTCCTGCCCCGACGAACCGCACCATCGCGCGACCAGGTCGTCGAGTCCGTCGAGTGTGGGGGCTTCCGATCCGCCCTCCGTTTCGGGGCCTCGGAGAACATCGACGACCCTGCGCATCTCGGTCAACGCGGTCGCTGCCGCCGCGTGGATGTCGTCGAATGTGGAGTGGACACCGACCGGTAGTTCCGGATGTGTGAATGTCGCGGCCTGTGTCTGAACCGCGATCATCGACATATGGTGGGCAACCACGTCGTGCAGCTCCCGTGCGATACGGGTGCGCTCGCGGGCGATGGCTTCGCGGTGTTCCTGTTCACGGCGCAGCCCTCGTTCCACGACCAGATGTGTCTCGGCCGCGCGCAGTCGCCGAAAGACCGCGCCGGCAGCCACGATCCCCGTGGCGGCAACAGCGATCATCGCAACCGCATGCAGCGGCAGGCCGACCGTCCACATTGCAGGAAGGACGACCAGGATCAGCGACGTCGACGCCGCAGCCGACACCACCCGAAGCGGCCGGTCCGAGGCGAGTGCGATCAGTGCCATACCGGCCGAGATGCAACTTGCGACCGGCCATGGCACGACTTCGTCCTGGACCAGCCCCGAGACCGTGCCCGCGGCAAACCCGAAGGTCATCAGTTGCCAGGTCACCAGCGGGCTCGCGAACACGAACACCAGCGGAAGCACTTGCACCGCCCCGAGCAGGTAGGCGGCCACGACCCACGGCACCATGTCGGTCAGCTGTCCGACCGACGTGCCGAACAGCAGGGTCAGCAACAGCACTGCACCGGCGAGACCTGGTGTTCCGCTGCGTCCGCGCGGGCGCAGCGGGGCGTACGACGTCTCCGGTGTCCACGCTTCGACAACGGCTCGGACCTGACCGGAGGCGACATCCCGGACACGTGATGGTGGGGCGGTCGCCCTCGATCTCGTATGGAGCACACCCGACACTAGGTCGATGGTTCGTCATCGGGCATCCCCCCGGAGAGCTATTTATCTTGCGGGGGAATCCGCACCGCCCCACGAAGGAGCTATCCGACCGCGCCGAGCGCAAGGTTGGTCAGCACCCGCACACCCACCGGCAGTGCCCGTTCGTCGAGATCGAACGTCGGCTGGTGGATGTCGAGCTCAGGGCCGGAACCCGACCACACACCCAGGCGCCCCATCGCACCGTGGACCTGTTCGAGATACCACGAGAAGTCCTCGCCTCCACCTGATTGCGGGGTGTCGGACAGCGTGTCGGGTCCGGCTGACCGGATCGCATCCTCGAACATCCGGGACGAGATCTCGTCGTTGACGACGGGCGGCACACCGCGGCGGTAGTGCAGTTCGTAGCTCACCCCGGTGGGAGCAAGGAGGCCGTGCACGATCTCGCGGACCATCGGTTCGAGTAGTTCCCAGGTCTCGTGGTCGCCGGTGCGGACCGTGCCGGCCAGCATTCCCGTGCGCGGGATGGCATTCGGCGCTTTGCCCGCGCTGACGGCACCCCAGACCATGACGGTGCCCGTGCGTGGATCGATCCGCCGGCTGAGCATGCCCGGGAGTCCGGTGATCACGGTGCCCAGTCCGTAGACGAGGTCGCCGGTGAGGTGCGGCCGCGATGTATGTCCGCCGGGTGAATCGAGGACGAGTTCGATGGTGTCGGCGGCCGAGGTGATCGCGCCGACGCGCATGCCCACTTTGCCGACCTCGAGCCGCGGGTCACAGTGCAGCGCGAAGATGCGCGAGACCCCGTCGAGCCCTCCGGCCGCAACGACATCGAGAGCACCGCCGGGCATGACTTCCTCGGCGGGCTGGAACACCAACCGGACGCCGACGGGCAGTTCGGGAATCGACGCGAGCGCGAGACCCGCCCCGAGCAGCACGGTGGTGTGTGCGTCGTGGCCGCACGCATGCGAGACACCCGGAACGGTCGACGAGAAGTCGAGGCCCGTCATCTCCTGCAGCGGAAGGGCATCCATGTCGGCGCGCAGAGCGATCCGTGGCCCGCCTGTCGGCCCGACGTCGCAGATCAGACCGGTCCCCCGCGGCAGCACCTTGGGTGCGAGTCCGGCGGCAGTCAGCTTCATTGCAACGAATTCGGTGGTGGCGTACTCCTGCCGAGCCAGCTCGGGGTTGGCATGGATGTGGCGGCGCCAGGCGATCAGGTCGTCACCGTGCTCGGCGAGCCACTTCTCGACATACGGGTTCATCGGCGGCTTACCTCTTCGAGGAGGCGAGCACGCTGAGCGGGATCGATGGCAGCGCGGGTGGCGGTCGCGGCGAGTGCGCGGGCTCCGTCGAGGAGGGCGAGATCGGCGGACTCGGTGATACACGCGGCCGCGAATGCTTCCTGGTGTGTGACGGCGCCACCCGAGTCGAGACCGATGACGGGGTGTATTCCTGGCAGAACGTTCGTCACGTTTCCCATGTCGGTGCTGCCCAGCGGGCGGAACCCTTCCTCTTCGACGGGCAGCGGTGCGCGCCCTAGACCGATGATCTCTTCACGATATGCCTGCACCAGCCACGGGTCCGGAGTGAGTTCGGTGTAGGTGGGCGACACGGTCCGGATGCTGTGGGTGCATCCGGCAGCGAGTGCGCCGGCCGCGAAGCAGTGCCCTGCACGTTCTCGGAGATCATCGAGCAGGTCTGCGGTGGTCGCGCGCAGGTAGTAGAGCATCTCGGAGTGCCCGGGCACGATGTTGGGCGCGGCTCCGCCGTCGCTGACGATGCCGTGGATCTGCTGACCGGGAATCAGGTGTTGTCGCATGAGTCCGACCGCGACCTGCGCGACGGTTGCCGCGTCGGCCGCATTGCGCCCGTATTCGGGCGCCGCGGACGCATGTGCTTCCCGTCCGGCGTAGGACACGGCGATATCCGCGAGCGCGAGCGATGTTGCCCCGGTGATGTCGAACGGTCCGGGATGAACCATCAGGGCTGCGCCGACGTCGTCGAACTCTCCCCGCTCGAGCATGAGGACCTTGCCACCACCGGTTTCCTCGGCGGGAGTGCCGATGACGCGGACGGTGACGCCGAGTTCGTCTGCGAGCGCAGCCAACCCTATCCCGGCACCGACGGCCGCGGCGGCGATGATGTTGTGCCCGCATGCGTGCCCGATTCCGGGAAGCGCATCGTATTCGGCGCAGAACGCGAGGACGAGTTCACCGCTGCCGTATCGGGCGTCGAATGCGGTGGGAAGGTCGGCGACGCCGGTGCGGACCTCGAACCCGGCGTCACGTAGGACCTCGACGATCTTGGCGGCGCTGCGGTGTTCGTCGAACGCCAGTTCCGGCTCGGCGTGGATCGAATGCGACAGTGCGATCAAGGTGTCTGAGGCAGCCTCGATCGCACTGTCGGATTCGGTCGTCACGATGCCCAGTCTGTCATGCCGGACGGGCGCATCCGACGATGCCACGCAACCCCGGGCGATGATCAGCCGAGCCGGAAGTTGGACTCGTCCGTCTTCGTCTGCAGCGCCTCGATCAGCGGCGCATGCAGGCCGCGCTTGATTCCGCCCAGGTTCTTGCCGCGGGTCGAGGTCAACGCCGCAGCCTTCTCGACGGCCGCTGCGAGGACTCGGTCACCGTCCACGTGCTGCTCGGCGATGCCGGCGGCAACTGCGTCGACGCCTCCGAATCGGCGACCGGTGGTCATCGCTTCGACCGCGGTCCGGATGGGAAGCCGCTCCCGCATCAACGTGGACATTCCGACGGTGAACGGCATGTTCAGGTTCACCTCCGGAAGGCACCAGAAACCACGATCAGCGCGCATCACCCGAAAATCGTGGGTGAGGGCGAGCATCGCGCCTGCTCCGAAGGCGTGCCCCTGCACGGCGGCGATCGTCGGCATCTGGAAGGTCAGGATCCGCACGAAGAGTTCGTGCACCGAGTCCAGGTATCCGGGCAGGTCTGCCAAGTTGCCGAAGATCCAGTCGGTGTCGAGCCCGTTGCTCCAGAACTTCCCGGTTGCGGCAGTGACGAGGGCTGCGGGGCCCTCGTGCGCCTCGACGTCGTCGAGCCGACGGTGCAGTTCGATGAGCATGTCGGGGTGGAAGCGGTTCTCGTTGACCTCTTCGCCCTGGTTACCGAGATACAGGACGAAGACGTCGCCGTCACGTTCGAGGTAAGGCATGACCGCGAGAATACCCCTATTCCTACTCGTGAGTAACTTTCGAGTTGCCGCTAGGGTCTGACCTCATGGGAACACCCGAGATCCTCGATCCCGCCGCCGCGGCCGACCTCGTCGCCGAACGCACAGGCATCACCGAACACACCATTGCCGTCGTCCTCGGTTCGGGCTGGCGCGCCGCAGTCGACCGCTTCGGCGAACCCACCGCAAGCATTCCGATGGGTGACCTCCCCGGCTTCGCGCCACCCACCGCGGCCGGACACCCCGGCACCGTGTACTCGTTCACCGTCGGCGACAATGCGGTGCTCGTGCTCGCGGGACGCACCCACGCCTACGAGGGCCACGACCTGAGCCGGGTCGTCCACCCGGTACGCACCGCAGTCGCCGCGGGAGCGCACACCGTGATCCTCACCAACGCCGCGGGGGGTGTCGATCCCGATCTCGGAGTGGGACAGCCCGTTCTCATCTCCGACCACCTCAATCTCACCGGCCGCTCGCCTCTCGTCGGCGCCCAGTTCGTCGACCTCGTCGACGCGTACTCCCCCGAGCTGCGGGCACTCGCCCGCGAGATCGACCCCACGTTGCGCGAGGGCGTCTACGCCGGACTGCCCGGGCCTCATTACGAGACGCCCGCCGAGATCCGGATGCTGCGCATCCTCGGCGCGGATCTCGTGGGCATGTCGACGGTGCACGAGACCATCGCGGCCCGGGCGGCCGGTGCGCGTGTCCTCGGCCTCTCGCTGGTCACCAATGCCGCCGCGGGCATCACCGGTGAGCACCTCGACCACGCGGAGGTCCTCGCCGCGGGGCGAGAGGCCGCGACCCGCATGGGTGATCTCCTGCGCGATCTGGCGGCTGGGCTGTGACCCTCCGGTTCGGGACCGCGGGGCTGCGCGGTCCCGTCGGCGACGGACCGGACTGCATGAACGTTCCCAACGTCGTGCGCACCACCGCGGGCCTCGCGGCATGGCTCGTCGGACAGGGACATCGAGGCGGCACAGTCGTGGTGGGACGCGACGCACGCACCGGCTCCGCCGAGTTCTTCACCGCGACCACCGAGGTGCTCACCGCCGCGGGATTCGACGTCGTCGCTCTACCCCGACCACTCCCGACGCCGGTCACGGCATACGCGGTGCGCGAGCTGAATGCGGTTGCAGGAGTTCAGATCACCGCATCGCACAATCCCGCCTCCGACAACGGATACAAGGTGTATCTCTCGGGTGGTGCCCAGATCGTCGAACCCGCCGACAGGCAGATCGAGGCGGCGATCGACGACGCACCGGACGCCGACTCGGTTCCTCGCACGGCGGTGGTGACCTCGCGGGGCGACCTCGTCGACCGCTACCTCGCGCGGGTGGCGTCGTTGCCACGCTCGCCGCATCGGGACCTGACGATCGCGTTGACACCGCTGCACGGCGTCGGAGGCGAGACGGCGGTCGCCGCACTGCACGCGGCCGGGTTCACCGATGTGCACGTCGTCGCGACGCAGTTCGAGCCCGATCCCGCGTTCCCGACGGTCGCGTTCCCGAACCCGGAGGAACCGGGCGCCGTCGACGCCGTGCTCGAACTCGCTGCCGACGTCCACGCCGACATCGCGATCGCGTTGGATCCGGACGCCGATCGCTGCGCGGTCGCGATTCCCGGCCCGACGGGATGGCGGTTGCTTCGCGGTGACGAAACCGGCGTGCTGCTCGGCGACCGGATCCTCGAGAACGCACCGGCCGGGTCCCTGGTGGCGACGACTATCGTCTCCTCGACCCTGCTCGGCACACTGGCCGCCGCGCGCGGAGCCCGATTCGCGCAGACCCTCACCGGCTTCAAGTGGCTCGCCCGAGCCGGCGAGGGTCTCGTCTACGCGTACGAGGAGGCAATCGGGCACTGTGTCGACCCCGATGCCGTACGTGACAAGGACGGAATCGGTACGGCAGTCGTGGTCGCTGATTACGCAGCCGAACTGAAAGCGTCTGGCCGCTCCCTCGCCGACGCACTCGACGCCCTGCACCGCGAGTTCGGGTTGCACGTGGGCGACCAGGTGTCGATCCGCGCCACCGATCCCGCACAGATCGACTCGATCATGGCCGGACTGCGAGCCGACCCCCCGTCCGAACTGGCTTCAGAACCCGTGACCGCCACCGACCTTGCGACCGATCCTGGACCGTTGAACACCGACGCGCTCGTCTTCGAAGGTGCAACAGTCCGCGTGGTGGTCAGGCCCTCGGGCACAGAGCCGAAACTCAAGTGCTACCTCGAATCAGTGGCTCGGGGCGGCGAGCGCGGGGCGGCGAGCGCCTCGCTCGAGGCACTGCGCCACTGGGCCGGGAATCTGCGCAACCGGGCATTCGGGCCCGCCCCCGAATAGACCGTGGGTCAGAATCGGTGCGGCGCACCGTACGTGATGACCACATCATTGGACGACGTGACCGCTTTCGCGTAGGGCCGCAGCGTGACCGGACCGAGCGCACCGGACACCGAACCGTGGATACCCGCGAACCGCACTGTTGCGGTGTCACCGTCGAATACTTGCTCCTCGACGATCGGCACATCGGTGATGCCGCCGGGCTGGAGTTCGACCTCGAGCTCCTGCTCCGGAACGATCGAGGCACCCCAGTCGTTTCCGGTACCGAGGTCGACTCCCACTGCCAGGTCCGGGATGATCTCCACCCCCAGGTTCGCGCTGTTGTTTCCTCCGACGTCCAGCCCCGGGGTGATGATGTGAGCGATTGCACCGGGTAGCGCGGCCGGGTAGCCGATCTGGTATCCAACGGTCAGTTTCGTGCCCGTCGCCTGTGCCGCTTCGTAACCCGTGATGCGGACGGATGTCGTTCCGTCTGCAAAGAATTCGACACTGAGCGGCGAGCTGTCGAGTGGTGGGTACCACTGGATCGAAGTGTCGGCCTGCGTCACTTCGATCGCGCGGCCACCTTCGAGTGGGAGGATCCTGGAGTTGTCGACGGCTGCGCCCGCGGCGGCCGGGTTGGCGAACACGCCGAGTGTCGCGGCCGCACCGAGTACAGCGAGTCGGAGAGCCGGCTTCTTACATGCGTAGGAGAGTTTGTTGCGCATCGCATTTCCCTGTTCCGCAGAGGTAAATCGTCGCAACGGACGTTGCGAACAGCCAGCAGCGTAATGGCGCGATGTTGCCCCACGCAGCGAAGCCGATCACCGTTCAATCACGAATCAGAAACGCTCTTGCGTCACACCAGGACCATTGGTCACATACGTAACATACCCCTAGCGGGTATCAACGCGGTCCGAACTGGCGATCGCCGGCGTCGCCCAGACCCGGAACGATGTACTTCGCCTCGTTGAGTCCCTCATCGATCGACGCGGTCACCAGACGAACCGGATGCCCCGACGCAGCGAGCGTCTCGACTCCCTGCGGCGCCGCCACCACGCACACCGCGGTGATGTCGGTCGCGCCTCGCGACGCCAGCATGTCGAGCGTCTGCACCATCGAGCCCCCGGTCGCGAGCATCGGGTCGAGCACGAACACCGGCAGCCCCGACAGGTCCTCGGGCAACGACTCCAGGTACGGCACCGGTTCGAAGGTCTTCTCGTCGCGTGCCAGACCCACGAAACCGACCTGAGCCTGCGGGATGAGAGCGTGCGCCTGCTCGACCATGCCGAGCCCGGCACGCAGAACCGGGACGAGCAACGGCGGTTGCTTCAACCGAACGCCGGTCGTGACGGTCACGGGTGTCCGAACCTCGAACGTCTCGACCGGCGCCTCGCGCACCGCCTCGTAGATCAGCATCTGGGTGAGCCGGCGCAAAGCGTGCCGGAAGGCAGCGTTGTCGCTGCGTTCGTCCCGCAGGATCGTGAGCAGGGAAGAAGCGAGCGGATGGTCGACCACGAGCGAATCCATGAATCGAAGGATAGAACGAGGGAACCGCGGGGCCGTCCGGTGCGTCGAAACAATGTGACACACGTCCAACGGTGAACGAGGAGACACGCGGTGCCCCACCCAGAGACCGACACCGGAACACTTCATGCCGATACCGAGGTGATCGCGGGATTCGGCCGCGTCGCCGCCGGCCTCGCCGAACAGATCGACCAGGCTGCACTCCAGACCAGGACGACCGACCCCGCCGGGCTCACATCCCTGCTCGGCCCGGTCGGCGCCGGCTTCCTCGCGGCGTTCATCGCCGCACACGACGGCCACTCCCGCGAACTGGACCGGATCCGCGAGGTCCTCGCGGGGATGGGCGCGACAGCGACGCTGACCGCGGCTGCGTACGACCGCACGGAGAACGAGACGGTCACCGCACTGCGTAACACTGCCGACAGGTTCGACATCTCCGAGACCGTCCAGTGATGGCCGGGGTGGGGGCAGACGCCCTCGTCGCACCGCTGCACGATCTGCTCGGAGTCTTCGGCTCCGATGTGCCACCGGGTTCGGACCCGGGCAGCGGCGTGCGCGCCGGATGCGCGATCGCGGAGGAAGCGCAGGCAACGTGCCGAAGTGCGCTCGCAGAACTCTCGTGGGGGTGGACCGGTACCGCCGCCGAAGCCGCGCTCGGCAGCGGCGAGAGAATCCTCGCCGACACCATCGGTGCCGTCGACCAGGGGATCGAGCTCGCCACCAGCGTCCTCGACGCCACGGTCGTCGTGGTCACCGGCGCGGTCGAGTTGAAGCGCATCATCGACTCGTTCGTCGCGCTTGCCCAGCAAGCAGCACCCGCGCTGGCCGTCCCGCAGGGGCAATTGATGCTGATCACCGCCGCGATCGAGCACATCTCCCAGGGCCTGGGCGTGCTCACGCGGGTGGTTGCCGCGCTCGGCGAGCTCACCGCGACGGTGACCGCGTTGATCCCCGAGCCACCCGCGGGGGCAGCGATACCGGGCGAGGGCGACACGGTGTCTGCCTCGTCCGGGACTCTGTCGACGGGATCCGGTGAGATATCCACGATGGGCGGCTCGGCACCCGGGGCAGGTGGCGGCGTCGCGGTGACTCTGCCCGATGGCACCGTCGCCCATGCTCCGAACCCGACCGCCGCCGAAGCCGTCCGTCGCGCACTCGACCAACAGGGAACTCCGTACGTCTGGGGTGGCACCACTCCGGGTCGCGGACTCGACTGCAGCGGCCTGACACAGTGGGCATACGGGGAGGCCGGTCTCGAGATTCCGCGACTCGCGCAGGAACAGGACATCGGAACGCCTGTCGACTCCGGGTCCGTGCTGCCGGGCGACCTCGCAGTCTGGGACGGGCACGTCGCGATGGTCGTCGGGGGCGGGATGATGGTCGAAGCAGGCGACCCCGTCGCCGTGACCCCCATCCGGACCACGAACGGTGAGATGGGGTTCCAGGGCTTCTACCGGCCTACGGAGTAACGGTGAAGCCCGAAGGTGTGACCCGAACCTCCCCGCGCCCGAGGGAACCGATACGCCGCCCGATGCGTCCAACCGTGTATGGACACCGACAAGACGATCCCCGTGACGGCCACTGCGCAGAACGCTGCCGGCACGATCCGGGTCCGCGCCACCGACGAAGGCCTGCCGATCGACCTGCGCATCGACCCGCGAGAACTGCGGTTCGGGGCGGCACAACTCGCCGAGGGCATCGTGGCGCTGAACCGGCGGGCCGCGCTCGAAGCGGCGATTCTGCGGCGCGAGCAATTGTCCGCTCAGGGCGTCCACAACGATGTCCTCGACCGGATGGGCATGCCCACCCGCGACGACCTCCCCGATCTCGAACACGACGACGGTCGTGGCATGCACCCGACCTGGATGCACCGGCCCCTGTAGTTCCTGCAACCGAGCAGTTCCTGCGACCGCGAACCCGACACCACATCAACGGAAGGACGACAGGTCATGAGCGAACACCAGGTCGAAGAAATCGTCGACCGCGTACGCACCCGACTCGGCGCGCTCGAGCACACGCTCGACGGACTCGGCACGGTACGCGGATCCGCGAAGAACGAGGACGGCAGCATCGTCGCGCACGTCGACGGTCGAGGCGCCCTGGCGGGTCTGGAACTGGCAGATTCGGTGACTCGGCGCGACGCAGCAGAACTCGGGGCCGAGATCCTCGCGACCGTTCACGAGGCCGCGCGCCGAGCAGGCGCGGAACGCACCCGACTGCTCCAAGACCTGCGGAGCGCGCTCGGGTGACGCTTTTCTCCCCTCCCGCGCTATATCTTCGGCGCCGACATGGTTAGGCTTCGCGCCATGGCTGGAGACATCGTCCCGATCGAACTCGGTCTCACCGACGGCGACCTCGTCACCTTGTGGGCGCCGAAGTGGCGCGAAGGTGACGACGAGTGGGAGGCCTTCCTCGGCCACGGCGACGACCTGTACGGGTTCCCATCGGTCGCGCACCTCGTCGCGTTCGTGCGCGCGAACAACGACAACGATCTCGTCGAGCATCCGGCGTGGCCGGTCGTGTCGAAGCTCGCCGCCATCGAGTTCGAGCCCGACGAGGCTCACGCGTTCGATCTGATCGGAGTCCCGGAGCTCGTGGCCGGCGATCTCGACCCGGTCTTCGTCTCGGAACTCCAGGACACCTTCGACATCGTCAGCATCCTCGGCGACGTGTGTGAGCTCGATGTGGTCACCAAATTCTTCGAACGCCCCGAAGTGGACACAGTCCTCAGGTACGGCGTCGCGGCGTTCGACGACCGCACCGGCGCGGACCTGTGGAACAAACTCGGTGCCGCGGTCGTCGAGGACTGGGATGCTGTGATCGACGCGCTCGACGCGGTCGTCACGACCCCGGACACCGATGAGGCTGCCCTATCGGAGATCGAGTCGGAACTGGTCGCGGTCGACGAGAACGACGTCGAGGCGGACGACGCGGTCGACGATGCCGAGGACGACGAATACGAGTACGTCGACGACGAGGCGGGCGATGATTTCTGGGCGTCCGTCGGCATCGACCCCATCAAGATCATCACCACCGAGGGCACGTGGTTCACGTTGCGTTGCTACCTCGACGACGACGCCGTGTTCCTCGGATCCGAGGGCTCGATCCTCGTGTTCGGGTCCGAACGCGCGCTCGGCCGGTACCTCGCCGACAATCACGACCACGATCTGGCACCGCTGGAGACGTACGAGGCCATCCGCCACGCCGCCACGGACGGCTCGCTCGAGGTCGCGGTCACCGAGGACAACGTCTACGTACTCACCGGCATCGCCGACGACATCGCCGAGGGCGTCACCGCGGTCGATCCCGAGCAGATGGAACTCGCCGTCGAGCTGTTCACCGATGCCGCGAACTACGTCGGCGAGGACGCGACCGACGCGGCACTCGCCGCCTCGACAGAGCTGGGCTGGTTCGTCAACTATGTGATCGAGCCGGATTCGAGCAGGCTCGCGCCGAGCGCACCGTTCGATGCGGAGGCCGTCGCGTGGCGCGACCTCGAGCGCGAGTTCGAGGCCCACCTTCGCAAGCTGTGAAACGGTCAGCGCGTTCCGCGCGGTCGAGTACCGAGCCGGGTACTCAGCCGACGAGCACTGCGTAGCCGGGTTTGATCACGTCGTCGATCAGTTCGAGGCGTTGATCGAACGGGAGGAACGCCGACTTCATCGCGTTGATGGTGAAGCGCTCGAGATCCGACCACCCGTAACCGAACGCCTCGACCAGTCGGGTCATCTCCCGCGTCATCGTGGTGTCGCTCATCAGTCGGTTGTCGGTGTTGACTGTCACTCGGAAGCGCAGTCGAGCGAGCAGGTCGAAGGGGTGCTCCTCGATGGTCCGCACGGCACCGGTCTGCACATTGGAGCTGGGACACAGTTCCAGCGGGATCCTCTTGTCCCGCACATAGTTCGCGAGTAGCCCCAGGGTTGCCGTGCCGTCCGCGTGGACGGTGATGTCGTCGACGATGCGCACTCCGTGCCCGAGACGGTCGGTGCCGCAGAACGCGACCGCCTCATGGATCGACGGCAAGCCGAACGCCTCACCGGCGTGAATGGTGAAGTGTGCGTTCGCGGCGCGCGTGTACTCGAAGGCGTCGAGGTGCCTGCTCGGAGGATTTCCGGCCTCGGCGCCCGCGATGTCGAATCCGACGACCCCACGATCGCGGAACCGCACGGCCAGTTCGGCGATCTCCCGAGACCGTGCGGCATGCCGCATTGCGGTGAGCAGGCACCCGACCCGAATGCGTCGCCCACTTGCCGCTGCCACCTCCGACTCCCCCGCACGGAACCCTTCGAGGACATGCTCGACCACACGGTCCAGACTCAGACCGCGCTCGAGGTGTTGCTCGGGTGCGAACCGGATCTCGGCGTGGACGACGCCGTCCTCGGCGAGGTCGATGACACATTCGCGCGCGACCCGCTCGAGCCCCTCGGGGGTCTGCATCACCGCGACGGTGTGCTCGAAGGTCTCCAGGTAGCGCTCGAGCGACCCGCTGTCGGCGGAGTCACGGAACCACGAGGCGAGCCCGCCTGCCGTATCGGCCGGCAGGTGATGACCGCAGTCATCGGCGAGTTCGAGGATCGTGTCGGGCCGTAGCCCGCCGTCCAGGTGGTCGTGCAGGACCACTTTCGGCGCGAGCCGAAGCCGCGCCCCTCCCGGCTTCTCGTTCATGCTCCGGACGGTAGTCGCCTACCCGGTGATCCGCTCGATGACGAGGGGGCGCTTCGCGGCCTGCTCGGCCCCGATCAGCACCCCGCCGTGCAGGGCGGCGAGTGCCGCCGGGAACGCACCCGGGGTATCGGTGTGCAGCGTGGCGATCGGCTGTCCGGCACGGACCGAATCCCCCACCGTGGTGTGCAGTTCGACGCCTGCTCCCGCCTGCACCCGACTCCCCTGTTGTGTCCGCCCGGCCCCGAGCCTCCACGCCGAGAGCCCGACTGCCAGGGCATCGAGACCGACGAGGACGCCGTCCGACTCGGCGTACACGGTCTCGGTGTGGAGCGCGGTCGGCAGCGGCGCGTCGGGGTTACCGTCTTGCGCCGCGATCATCGAGCGCCAGCGGTCCATCGCGGATCCGTCGCGTAACCGGTCGGCAGGGTCGATGTCTTCGACGCCCGCCGCGGCCAGCATGTCGCTCGCGAGCGCGAGGGTGAGCTCGACGATGTCGGCGGGCCCACCACCCTCGAGCACCTCGATCGCCTCCCGCACTTCGAGCGCATTGCCCGCGGTGCGCCCGAGCGGCGTGTCCATCCGGGTGAGCAGCGCGGTGGTGATCAGTCCCGCATCGGTACCCAGCTCCACCATCGTCCGGGCGAGTTCGCGCGCCTCACCGAGTTCCTTCATGAATGCCCCACTACCGACCTTCACGTCGAGGACCAGCGCGCCCGTGCCCTCGGCGATCTTCTTGCTCATGATCGAACTGGCGATGAGGGGGATCGATTCGACGGTTCCGGTCACGTCGCGCAGCGCGTAGAGCTTGCGGTCGGCTGGGGCCAGGTCGGCGCCGGCGGCACAGACGACGGCACCGCCGGCGGGGTCGGTCAGGATCTTCGCCATCTCGGCAGTGCTCAGGTCGGCGCGCCAGCCGGGAATCGATTCGAGTTTGTCGAGCGTGCCTCCGGTGTGTCCGAGCCCGCGGCCCGACAGTTGCGGTACCGCAACTCCGCACGCGGCAACCAACGGCGCGAGGGGAAGGGTGATCTTGTCCCCGACCCCTCCGGTGGAGTGCTTGTCGACGGTGCGCAGGCCCAGACCGGTGAAGTCGAGTCGCCGGCCCGAGTCGATCATCGCCGTCGTCCAGCGCGAGGTCTCGGTGCGGCTCATTCCCCGGAAGTAGATGGCCATGGCGAGCGCGGACATCTGCTCATCGGCAATGATCCCGTGGGTGAACGCTTCTATCACCCAGTCGATTTCGGATCCGGTCAGCTCGAAGCCGTCACGCTTGCTTCGGATGATCGAGGTGATTTCAGGCATGGTCAGCACCGTCGGGCCTGGTCGCGGCAAGATCCTCGGGACCGAAGGCATCGGGAAGGAGTTCCGACATCGGGCGGGCACCGGCGGTGGTGTCGACGAGCAGGCCGGGGCCGCCGTGTTCCAGGAGGACCTGCCGGCATCGGCCGCACGGCATCAGTAACGCCCCGCGCGCGTCGCACACGGCGACCGCTCGAAGGCGACCCCCACCACCGGAGATCAAGTTACCGACGAGTACGCATTCGGCACAAAGACCCAACCCGTGTGAGACATTTTCCACATTGCAGCCGCTCACCGTCCTGCCGTCCAAGGTGAGAGCAGCGGCCCCCACCGGAAACTTCGAGTAGGGCGCATAGGAATGCCTCATAGCTTCATGTGCATTGGCGCGCAAGGACTTCCAATCAATTTCCGGCACAATTCCACATCCTTCCATGGTGGCCTACGCAACGATTCGACGCCCCCACCTCCCGCGATCACAGTTGGAAAGGCAAACCTAACTTACGATTTCACTCCGGTACGAATCAGCCCGGAGATTAGTTCCCGGCTTTGCGATGGGTTTAGAGTCATGCCAAGTCGGTTCAGGTTTCACGTCGGGCCCGGTACTGCGGTTTTCCACAGGCGAGAGCGGCTCGACGCGTCCACCATTGACGTTGGAGGCACAGCACTCGATGAGCAGCACGACTGAAGCCGCCCCCGCACCCGCGGGGCGCACACGGTCGCTATACCGGGGGGACCCCGGCATGTGGTCCTGGGTTCTACACCGGATCACCGGCGTGGCGACCTTCTTCTTCCTATTCGTTCACGTCCTCGATACCGCGCTCGTCCGGGTCAACCCCGAGACCTACGACGCGGTCATCGAAACCTACAAGAACCCGATCGTCGGCCTGATGGAGCTCGGCCTGGTGGCCATGGTGCTCTACCACGCCCTGAACGGCTTGCGCGTCATGCTCGTCGACTTCTGGTCCAAGGGCCCGAAGTACCAGCGCGTGATGCTCTGGACGATCCTGGCGATCTGGTTCGTGGTGATGATCCCCTCGACCATTCGCATCTTCTACAACATGTTTGCGGGGCACTGACATGACCGAAGCGAAGTCACTCGGCACCACATACGACCGTCCGGCCAGCCTGGACAACCCCCGCTCGCCTCGCAAGACCGCGAAGAACAACTTCGAGCTCTACGCGTGGATGTTCATGCGCCTGTCCGGCGTCGCGCTGATCATCCTGGTGCTCGGCCACCTCCTGATCATGCTGATGCTCGACGACGGCGTTCACCGCATCAATTTCGCCTTCGTCGCGGGTCGCTGGTCCAGCCCGTTCTGGCAGGTCTGGGACCTGTCGATGCTGTGGCTCGCACAGCTGCACGGCGGCAACGGCCTGCGCACGGTCATCGCGGACTACGCACGCAAGGACTCCACCCGGTTCTGGCTCAACACGATCCTGGTCGTGTCGATGATCCTGATCATGGGCCTGGGCACCTACGTGATCTTCACCTTCGATCCCAACATCGTTGCGAGCTAGGGGAGTCAAGACTTCATGCAGGAACATCGTTATGACGTGGTCATCGTCGGTGCGGGTGGCGCAGGAATGCGCGCCGCGATCGAAGCCGGCCCCCGGGCCCGCACCGCGGTTCTGACCAAGCTCTACCCCACTCGCAGCCACACCGGCGCCGCACAGGGTGGCATGTGCGCCGCCCTGGCGAACGTCGAGGAAGACAACTGGGAGTGGCACACCTTCGACACCGTCAAGGGCGGCGACTACCTCGCCGACCAGGACGCCGTCGAGATCATGGCGAAGGAAGCCATCGACGCGGTCCTCGACCTCGAGAAGATGGGTCTTCCGTTCAACCGCACGCCCGAGGGCAAGATCGACCAGCGTCGATTCGGTGGCCACACCCGCGACCACGGCAAGGCTCCGGTCCGGCGCGCATGCTACGCAGCAGACCGCACGGGTCACATGATCCTGCAGACGCTGTACCAGAACTGCGTCAAGCACGACGTCGAGTTCTTCAACGAGTTCTACGCGCTCGACATCGCGCTGACCGAGACCGAGAACGGTCCGGTCGCGACGGGTGTCATCGCCTACGAGCTCGCCACCGGTGAGATCCACGTCTTCCACGCGAAGTCGATCGTGTTCGCCACCGGCGGCTCGGGTCGCATGTACAAGACGACGTCCAACGCCCACACCCTCACCGGTGACGGCCTGGGCATCATCTTCCGCAAGGGCCTGCCGCTCGAGGACATGGAATTCCACCAGTTCCATCCGACAGGACTCGCCGGACTCGGCATTCTCATCTCGGAAGCGGTCCGCGGCGAGGGCGGCATCCTGCGCAACGCCGACGGCGAGCGCTTCATGGAGCGGTACGCCCCCACCATCAAGGACCTCGCCCCCCGCGACATCGTCGCGCGCTCGATGGTTCTCGAGGTGCTCGAAGGCCGCGGCGCCGGACCGAACAAGGACTACGTCTACATCGACGTGACCCACCTCGGCGAGGACGTCCTCGAGGAGAAGCTCCCCGACATCACCGAGTTCGCGCGCACCTACCTCGGCGTCGACCCGGTCACCGAGCTCGTTCCGGTGTACCCGACCTGCCATTACGTCATGGGCGGTATTCCGACCAACGTGCAGGGCGAGGTCCTCCGCGACAACGACACCGTCGTCCCCGGCCTGTACGCCGCCGGTGAGTGTGCGTGCGTGTCGGTGCACGGCGCCAACCGTCTCGGCACCAACTCCCTGCTCGACATCAACGTGTTCGGCCGCCGCGCCGGCATCGCTGCCGCCGAGTACGCGAACAGCCACGAGCATGTGGACATGCCGGAGACCCCCACCGCGTACGTCGACGAGTGGCTCGACCGCATCCTGCATGCCGGTGGCAAGGAGCGCGTCGCGGACATCCGTCGCGATCTGCAGCAGTCGATGGACAACAACGCTTCGGTGTTCCGCACCGAAGAGACGCTGACGCAGGCGCTCAACGATGTCCACGAGCTGAAGAAGCGCTACAAGGAGATCACGGTCCACGACAAGGGCAAGCGCTACAACAGCGACCTGCTCGAGGCCGTCGAGCTCGGCTTCCTGCTCGAAATGGCCGAGGTGACTGTCGTCGGTGCCCTCAACCGCAAGGAATCACGCGGCGGTCACGCACGCGAGGACTACCCGAACCGGGACGACGCGACCTACATGAAGCACACCATGGCATACAAGGTGGGCGAGGACCTGATCTCCGACATCCGCCTGGACTACAAGCCGGTGGTCCAGACCCGGTACGAGCCCATGGAGCGTAAGTACTGATGACAACTCTCGAGAAGAACGACAACGCCACCGTGTCCGAGCTGCCTCCCGTGCCCGAGGGCGCGACCATGGTCACGCTCAAGATCGCCCGGTTCAACCCGGAGGACGACAAGGGCCAGCACTGGGATTCGTTCCAGGTCCCCGCGCTTCCCACCGACCGGATGCTCAATCTGCTGCTGTACGTGAAGGGCTACCTCGACGGCACCCTCACCTTCCGCCGCAGCTGCGCACACGGTGTCTGTGGCTCCGACGCGATGCGGATCAACGGCGTCAACCGCCTGGCCTGCAAGATCCTGATGAAGGACATGCTGCCCAAGGACGGCAAGCCGGTCACCATCACGATCGAGCCCATCCGCGGCCTTCCCGTCGAGAAGGACCTCATCGTCGACATGGAGCCGTTCTTCGACGCGTTCCGCGCCGTCAAGCCGTTCCTGATCGCGACCGGCAACGAGCCGACCCGCGAGCGCATCCAGTCGCAGCACGACCGCGCGCGTTTCGATGACACCACCAAGTGCATCCTGTGCGCGTGCTGTACCACCTCGTGCCCGGTGTACTGGAGCGACGGCAGCTACTTCGGTCCCGCTGCCATCGTCAACGCTCACCGCTTCATCTTCGATTCGCGTGACGAAGGTGCCGCCGAGCGTCTGGACATCCTCAACGACAAGGAAGGTGTGTGGCGCTGCCGCACCACCTTCAACTGCACCGACGCGTGCCCTCGCGGCATCCAGGTGACGAAGGCGATCCAGGAAGTCAAGCGCGCGCTGATGTTCGCTCGCTGATCTCCAATACAGAATGCGGGCCGGCTCCTCATGAGCCGGCCCGCATTCTGTTTTCATCGGGATTGATCCCGGGCGCCGTCACTTACGACGCAGCCTGGCCCCCGCAAGCGCCCCACCCACGACACCGGCGCCGAGCAGAGCCAGTCCCCCGCGCACCCCCGGCCCTTCCCGGACCTCGACGCGTGGGGTGATCACCGCGGGATCCGGTGCGGGAACGTGCGCAAGTGCGAGGCTCTCCTTCGTCGACGCGGCGAACGCCGTGCAGAACAACACGAGCTGCGCGGTGATGTTTCCGAACACGAGGATGCCGAGAATCGGGCCGAACGCAACACCCGCAGGACCCTGGAGGACCCTCTCCAAGTAGATCGAACCGACCTGTTTGAGGATCTCGAATCCGATGCCCGCGATCACGCCGGCCAGGATCGCACTGCGAAACGGGACCGGTTCACGCGGCAGTCGGGCGATGACCCACGTGAACACCGCACTCGTGGCGACGACCGCAATGAGGAGCGCGGCGATACGCAGCAGCACACCCACACCGACAATGTTCTCGACGTTCAGGAACTCCACGATCCACCGCATCACCGGCCCGCTGCTGACCGCCGACAACGCCAACGACACGACCATCGCGAGACCCAAACTGATCAGTGCACCGCCGTCCTTGAGCTTGACGACGAGGAAGTTGCCCTTCTCGCGCGGGTTGTCCCACATGGCAGTGAGCGCGTCACGCAGGTTCGCCATCCAGCCGAGGCCGGCATACGACGCGGTGATCAAACCGATGACACCCACTGCACCGCGGGAATCGATCGCAGAATCGATGATTCCCTGGACCGTGCCACCGAGTTCACCGGGGATGTTCTCGGTGATTGCATCGCTGATCTGCTCGAGCATCTCCGGCCGACCGGCGAGGACGAAACCGGCGATCGAGAACGCGACCATGATGACCGGGACGATCGCGAGGACCGTGAAGTATGTGAGACCCGCGGCGTAGTAGCTGCCCTTGTTCTCCTGATATCGCATACCGGAACGCACCAGATGGTCGAGCCGCGGCCGGGCCGCACGTTGGCGTTCGAGGAATCCGGGCTTGTTGTCGACGTCGGGGCCACCGACCATCTGGGTCTCCTTACGCAATCACTTTCGCGGTAGGAATCCCACCTTGTCATAGACCTGGGCCAGTGTCCGGGAAGCCACCTCACGTGCCCGGTCCGCACCGTTCGACAGAATCCGGAGCAGTTCTGCCTCGTCAGCGAGGTACTCGTCCACTTTCGCCCGCAGCGGTGTGACGAACTCGGTGAGCACCTCTGCGGTGTCGCCCTTGAGGTCGCCGTAGCCCTTGCCCTCGTACCCGGCGACGAGTTCGTCGATCGAGCGGCCCGACAGCGCCGACTGGATGGTGAGCAAATTGCTCACGCCCGGCTTGTTCTCCGGATCGAACCGGATCTCGCGGTCGTTGTCGGTCACCGCCGACTTGATCTTCTTCGCCGAGACCTTGGGATCGTCGAGCAGATTGATCAGGCCGGCGTCGGTAGCAGCCGACTTGCTCATCTTCGACGTCGGATCCTGCAGATCGTAGATCTTGGCGGTGCCCTTGACGATGAGCGCTTCAGGGACGACGAAGGTCTTCCCGAAACGCTTGTTGAAGCGCTGCGCGAGGTCGCGGGTGAGCTCGAGGTGCTGCCGCTGATCCTCACCGACCGGGACCTGGTGGGCTCGGTAGAGCAGGATGTCTGCGGCCATGAGCACCGGGTAGGTGAACAGGCCGACGCTTGCGTGCTCGGAGCCCTGCTTGGCGGACTTGTCCTTGAACTGCGTCATACGACTCGCCTCGCCGAAACCGGTGAGGCAGTTGAGCACCCAGGACAGCTCGGCGTGCTCAGGGACCTGGCTCTGCACGAACAGTACGGAGCGCTCCGGATCGATCCCGACGGCCAGCAGTTGCGCGGCGGCGACGAGGACCCGCTTGCGCAATTCCTTCGGCTTCTGCGGCACGGTGATGGCGTGCAGGTCGGGGATGAAATAGAACGCGTCGTTCTCGTCCTGCGCAGGAACCCACTGCTGCAACGCACCGAGGAAGTTCCCGAGGTGGAACGAATCCGACGTGGGCTGGATACCCGAGAGCACCCGGGGCCGCGCGACGGGGCGGGCATCCTGCGCTGTGGCGTTCTGATCTGCAGTCGACATGACCTCGATAATTTCACGCACCGGTTTCCGGGGCCGAACGAGGTCGATGTGTACCGCAGTGAACGCTGTCGTGATCGATGGCGCCTACCCGAACGTGACGGTGACCGGGGCGTGGTCCGACCAGCGCTCGGCGTAGGTCGCGGCGCGCTCGACCCGCGCGTCGGTCGTCCGGGCGGCCAGGGCCGGCGTGACGAGGTGATAGTCGATCCGCCAGCCGGCGTCGGTATCGAAGGCCTTGCCGCGGTAGGACCACCAGGAATAAGGGCCCGCGACATCACCGTGCAGGTCGCGCACGACGTCGCGCCACCGGCCGGTGGCGAGCAGATCGTCGACCCAGGCCCGCTCGCCGGGGAGGAAGCCTGACTTGCGGACGTTGCCCTTCCAGTTCTTGATGTCGCGCTCGGTGTGGGCGATGTTCCAGTCGCCGCACACCACCATGTCCCGGCCCGCCTCGATGACATCGGCCGCGCGCTCACCCAGGTGCACGGCGAAGGTCTTCATGAAGCGTTCCTTGTCGTCCTGCTTCGGGGTCTCCGCTTCGCCGGTGGGCAGGTAGAGGCTACCGACCGTCACATCCGCGTAGTCCGCCTCGATGTAACGGCCGGATTCGGCAAAGTCGTCGTCGAAACCCACTCGCACGGCATCTGCCGGCGTTCTCGACAGGATCGCGACCCCCGCCCGGCCCTTGACGGACGACTCGGATCCCACGACATGCCAGCCCGCGTCGAGGGCCGGAGCAATCGCAGTGTGGAACTGCTTCTCACTCGCGCGCACTTCCTGAAGACAGACGATGTCGGCGGCCGATGTCCCGAGCCAGGCCAGCAGGCCCTTGCCGGCCGCTGCGCGTACGCCGTTGACATTCACTGTGGTGATGGTGAGGGGCACGCCGACACCGTATCCGACACGATGACCGGAGCCGAAAACCGCGATGACCGGAGCCGAGAACACGGGACGCCCCTGGTAGGACATCCCGTGTCGTCGCTAGGGCCGCATCTCAGTGCGAGGCGCGGGCCTTCTGCAGGTTTTCGTCGAGCGCACCGAGGAACTCCTCGGTGGTCAGCCACGACTGTTCGGGGCCGACGAGCAGCGCGAGGTCCTTGGTCATGATGCCCGCCTCGACAGTCTTGATGACAACGTCTTCGAGCGCCTGGGCGAACTCGATGACCTCGGGGGTGCTGTCGAGCTTGCCACGATGTTCGAGACCACGGGTCCAGGCGAAGATCGACGCGATCGGGTTGGTCGACGTCGGCTTGCCCTGCTGGTGCTGCCGGTAGTGCCGGGTGACGGTGCCGTGTGCGGCCTCTGCCTCGACGGTCCTGCCGTCCGGGGTCATCAGTACGGAGGTCATGAGGCCGAGCGAGCCGTAGCCCTGCGCGACGGTGTCGGACTGGACATCACCGTCGTAGTTCTTGCAGGCCCAGACGTAGCCGCCTTCCCATTTGAGGGACGACGCCACCATGTCGTCGATGAGGCGGTGCTCGTAGGTGAGCCCCGCTGCGTCGAACTCCGCCTTGAACTCGTCCTCGTAGATCCGCTGGAACTCGTCCTTGAACATGCCGTCGTAGGCCTTGAGGATCGTGTTCTTGGTCGACAGGTAGACCGGGTAATTGCGCTGCAGACCGTAGGACAGCGAGGCGCGCGCGAAGTCCTGGATGGACTTCTTGTAGTTGTACATCCCCATGACGACGCCGCCGTCCTCGGGGATCCTGCAGACCTCGTGCTCGATCGGCTCGGAACCGTCGTCCGGAGTGTAGGTGATGGTGACGGTGCCGGCCCCGGGGACCTTGAAGTCGGTGGCGCGGTACTGGTCGCCGAATGCGTGACGGCCGACGATGACCGGCTTGGTCCAGCCCGGAACCAACCGAGGCACGTTGGAGATGATGATGGGGGCCCGGAAGATGGTGCCGCCGAGGATGTTACGGATTGTGCCGTTGGGCGACCGCCACATCTTCTTCAGGCCGAATTCCTCGACGCGCGCTTCGTCCGGGGTGATGGTCGCGCACTTGACGCCGACACCGTGCTTCTTGATGGCGTTCGCGGAGTCGATGGTGACCTGGTCGTCGGTCGCATCGCGATTCTCGATGCCGAGGTCGTAGTATTCGAGATCGACATCCAGATAGGGATGGATGAGCTTGTCTTTGATGAACTGCCAGATGATGCGAGTCATCTCGTCGCCGTCGAGTTCGACGACCTTACCCTCAACCTTGATCTTGGACATACGCGGTTCGTGTCCTCCTTGGACGGCAGTCGAGTCCCCGATCGGCCGCACTTCAGGAATACGGCCGCCTTCAGCTCAGGTATCCGAGCGTGGCTCTGCACGCGTCCGGTGCGGAGCCAAACAGAACAAGCGTACTGCTATTCGATCCGCACACAACCCTGGTCACGCCCTCTCGAACGCTACTGAGCAGTAACTTTCGCCATGTCCGACACCGGCCGAGGAGAGGTCGAGAGCCGCCTATCGAGCCGCCCGACCCAGCCGTTAGACTTCCGACGAGGTCATGAGTGCCAGCGCGAAGCCCCGGCTTGCTGGTCGGCAACCCTCCGGCCAGGGTGGGGTGCTCCGGGTGAGGACACGGTCGTCGGCGCACCGCCGACGACAAGCCGGCTCCTGGGAGGTTCGAAATGCTGATGAACTGTCGACACCGGCGCCCCCTCCAGCCCTCCGACATGGCAAGTAGGACGCGATGACCATCACCACCGGCCTCGAGGCGGTCGCATCTTGACAGCAGGTACCAACCGTCGGCGGATCGAACTCCCCGCGGAAGACGGACAGCTCGACACAGTCGACATCGGCAACATCACCCTCGAGAGCGGCGACATCCTTCCCGACGTCACCATCGCTCTGCAGCGGTGGGGCGCGCTGTCGCCCACCCGCGACAACGTCGTACTCGTCGAGCACGCCCTGACCGGCGACTCACACATCACCGGGCCCGCCGGACCGGATCACCCGTCCCCCGGCTGGTGGTCCGGCATGGTCGGCCCCGGCGCCCCGATCGACACCGACCGATGGTGCGTGGTTGCCACCAACGTCCTCGGCGGATGCCAAGGCACCACCGGACCGGGCAGCACCGCGCCCGACGGAAAACCGTGGGGTTCGCGATTCCCCCGGATCACCATCCGCGATCAGATCACCGCGGAATCCGCCCTTCTCGATGCTCTCGGCATCGACTCGTTGGCCGCGGTGACGGGTGGATCGATGGGTGGCATGAGGTCGCTCGAATGGATCGTCACCCACCCGAACCGGGTGCGGGCAGCGCTGGTCCTCGCAGTCGGTGCCCGTGCCACCGCCGATCAGATCGGCATCCAGAGCACCCAGATCGCTGCCATCATGGCAGATCCGGACTGGCAGGGCGGCGACTACTACGAGAGTGGCCGCCGACCGGAGGCCGGGCTGGGAATTGCCCGCCGCATGGCCCACCTGTCATACCGCAGCGAGGAAGAACTCGACTCACGGTTCGCGAATCTTGCTCAAGACGACGAGGATCCGTGGAGTGACGGGCGCTACGCGGTGCAGAGCTATCTCGACCACCAGGCGTCGAAGCTCGTCAACCGATTCGATCCCGGGACCTATGTGGTGCTCAGCGACGCAATGAACCGGCACGACGTGGGCCGCGGTCGCGGTGGCATCGAGGCCGCATTGGGGAGCACGCGTGTGCCGACGATCGTCGCGGGTGTCGATTCCGATCGGCTCTACCCGATCCGATTGCAGCAGGAGATCGCAGATGGTCTGCCCAATTGCGACGGTCTGCGCGTCCTCGAGTCACGCGACGGACACGACGGCTTCCTCACCGAGGCCGATGCGGTCGCGAAACTGCTCGTCGAACTGATGGGGTTGGCGAGGGCCTGATCGGGCCGATCGATCCGGCCCGATCTCGACGGTCTATCTACGTAATCCCGAGCTATCTACGTAACCCCGAGTCGGCCTCTGCCGAGTGAACGGACAGCTGCGCGTATTCCTCGATGTCCACATTGAATCGATGCAGGGCATCAGCGAAGGCTGCGACCTCCTCGTCGGTCCAATCGACGAGGATGCGCTCGAGTGCGGCGACCGACCGATCACGGGCCTGAACGAGACTTTCCAGGCCGAAATCGGTGAGCGCGAACTTGCGGGCGATGCCGCCGGCAGGGTCGTCGACGCGCTCGAGCAGTCCGTCGCGCACAGCCGCCGCGGTCTGCCGCTGCAGCGTCGACGCGTCGAGGCGCAGCGCCTCACTCAGCTCGCCGATCGAGCGGGGCCCATCGGACCGGATGCGGCTCAACAGAAGATATGAACTGCGCTCGAGCATGCGTCCGCGCCGATGCCCCGCGATCGTATGACGACTCAGCAGCATCTGCTCGTACTCGATATCGCCGATGCGACGGTCCATGGCGATCCTCCTCGTCTCATGAGAAGCCTGAATGTCCTGTGAGAAGCCTAACAGAGGGCATGCATCATACATATGCACTATGCATATGCTAGATACATATGTATAGTGCATATGCATGAAGCATGCAGGTTAGCTGCACGGCTCATCGGAAGGACTCCCCTACTATGGCCAAACCCGTTGCCCGCCCAGGGCTGGTGATCGCCGCACTCGCGTCCGCCGGCATCTCATCCGCGTTCACGCAGACGATGGTCACACCGCTCGTCGCACTGCTGCCCGGGATCTTCGACACCACCTCCGACAACACCACCTGGATCTTCACGGCAACGTTGCTCGCCGCGGCAGTCGCCGTGCCGATTTCCGGGCGCCTCGGTGACCTTTTCGGCAAGCGCCGGATGATGCTCCTGCTTGCACTGCCACTCACCATCGGCGCCATCATCTGCGCCCTCGCCCCATCCCTGCAGGTCATGATCCTCGGTCGCGCACTGCAAGGCCTCGGCTCCGGCATGGTTCCGCTCGGAATAGCGCTGCTGCGTGACGTGGTGCCGAAGGAGAGGCTTTCTTCGGCCATCGCGACGGTGAGCTCCACGCTCGGCGCCGGTGCCGCGATCGGACTGCCGATCTCTGCTGCCCTCATCGAGTTCTCCTCCTGGCGCGTGCTCTTCTGGGCCGCAGCCATCGTGAGCGGTCTCATCGCACTCACGATCTGGAGGGTTGTCCCCGACGTTCCCGCCGGCGCCGGAGGGCAGCGCTTCGACGGAATCGGCGCCGCGGGACTCGCGGTCGGCCTCGTCTCCTTGATCCTCGGAATCTCGAAGGGATCCTCGTGGGGATGGTCCTCCCCGCTCACGCTCGGACTGCTGGTCTCAGCCGTCATCGTCCTCGTCTTGTGGGGCACGTGGGAGCTGCGCACCTCCGATCCACTGATCGACCTGCGCACGACCGCACGACCTCGCGTGCTACTGACCAACATCGCGTCGATCTTCGTCGGGTTCGGGATGTACGCGAGCTCGCTCGTCTTCCCGCAGGTGCTGCAACTGTCGACGGCGACCGGGTACGGTCTCGGCCAGTCGATCCTTGCGGCCGGGCTCTGGCTGGCTCCGGCCGGCCTCATGATGCTCGTACTCTCGCCGGTGGGCGGCCGGATGAGCGATGCACGCGGGCCGAAGTTCACCTTCCTGCTGGGTGTCGTCATCCTCGCCGCAGGCTACGGCGTCGCGCTGCTCGCGATGAGTCACGCATGGGGCATTCTCCTTGCCGGCCTCGTCGTCAACAGCGGTGTCGCGTTCGCCTACGGGGCCATGCCCGCAATCATCATGAGCTCCGTGCCACACAGCGAAACTGCCGCCGCGAACGGCTTCAACACGCTCATGCGCTCACTCGGCACGTCGATCGGATCCGTGATCGTGGGCATCGTGCTCGCGCAAATGACGATCCAGCTGGACGGCATCGCAGTGCCCAGTGAAGCCGGTTTCCACATGGTGCTCGCGATCGGTATCGGCATCGCCCTGATCGCGGCTGTCATCGTGGCGTTCATCCCCGCCATCAAGACACCCTCTGCCCCAGTGCTCGTCGATGCCGTGTCGGCAGACGACGAACCCGGCCAGCACGAACTCGTCGGGGTGGGCACGCGCAACTGAGCCGCGCTCGCCCGCCAGCGGATGGCCGTCACACGTTGATTGTGGCGGCCGTCCGCTGTTGTCAGCCCGTTCCCAGCGGGTCGATCGAGACGGCCAGCGTCACGATCGCTCCGCCCATGGCGAGCATCGCGGCCACGTCGAAGCGTTTGCTTCGCACCGCGAGCACTCCCACTTGATCCGAGTCGAGAGCCCACCTGAGGATCCCCGCCAGGATCATCGCACCGCCGAACACGAAAGCGCCGCGGCGCCAGCGATCTGCCAGCACGAGGACCACCGCTGCGACGATCACCAAGGTGACCGCCAGCAGCGGCAGGTTCAGTCGTGTGAGTCGCGCCGAACTGTCCATCTGCGGTTTGCTCAGAGACCGGCGTCGTGCTCGGCGCGTTCGACGACGTTGGTCAGCAGGAATGCGCGGGTGAGCGGTCCGACACCCCCGGGATTCGGGGAGATGAACCCTGCGACGTCGCGGACGTCCGCGGCGACGTCGCCGCGGAGGCCGTCGGCGGTGCGTGAGACACCCACGTCGAGGACGGCCGCACCGGGCTTGACCATGTCGGCGGTGATGAGACCGGGCACGCCCGCGGCGGCGACGATGATGTCGGCGCGCTTCACCTCTGCGGCGAGGTCCTTGGTGCCGGTGTGGCACAGCGTCACGGTCGCGTTCTCGCTGCGGCGGGTCAACAACAGCCCGATCGGGCGGCCCACGGTCACGCCGCGGCCGATGACCACCACATGGGCACCGTTGATCGGCACCTCGTAGCGACGCAGCAGGTGGACGATGCCGCGCGGGGTGCACGGCAACGCCGCTTCCTTGCCGAGCACCAGGCGTCCGAGGTTGACGGGATGCAGGCCGTCGGCGTCCTTGGCGGGGTCGATGCGCTCGAGGGCGGCGTTCTCATCGAGGTGCTCGGGAAGCGGCAATTGCACGATGTAACCCGTGCATGCGGGGTCGGCGTTGAGTTCGTCGATCGCCGCCTCGAGCTGCTCCTGGGTGATGTCGGCGGGCAGATCCTTACGGATCGAGGTGATGCCGACCTTGGCGCAGTCGTTGTGCTTGCCGCGCACATACGCTGCCGACCCTGGATCGTCGCCCACCAGGATCGTGCCGAGGCCGGGCGTGATGCCCTTGTCCTTCAGCACGGCCACACGGACCAACAGGTCCTCGAAGATTTCGTCGCGGGTTGCTTTGCCGTCCAGGATGGTCGCAGTCACGGTCACCATTGTTCCAGGCGTCTGCCGAACCGCGTGGAGCGACCGGCAGGATGGGCCTGCTCGACCCTTCTGGCAAGCTGACCCGAGTGTTCCGAGTGATGTTCCATGAACCTCGTATTCCCCCGAATACCGGCAACGCGATCAGGATGGTCGCCGCGACCGGTGCCGAGCTACACCTCGTGGAACCACTCGGATTCGACCTGTCCGAACCGAAACTGCGCCGGGCCGGCCTCGACTATCACGACCTGGCATCGGTGACAGTGCACGCCGACCTTCCGACGGCCTGGGAGGTCCTACGACCGGAGCGTGTCTTCGCGTTCACAGCGCACGGCACCACCAGCTACGCGGACATCGAGTACCTGCCCGGCGACGTACTGCTGTTCGGCCCGGAACCGACCGGCCTGTCGGACGAGGTGCTCGCCGATCCCCACATCACGACGCAGGTGCGCATTCCGATGCTGCCCGGGCGACGATCGTTGAACCTGTCGAACGCCGCAGCGGTGGTGGCCTACGAGGCGTGGCGCCAGCACGGGTTCGACGGCGCGGTCTGACCGTCCGCCGGATCCGCTCAGCTGCTGACCACCGGAACGATCGCCGGGTCCATGACATCGTCCAGGTCGTCCCACGGGACGGTGACGGTGACGAGTCCGATGGCGTGCGGGCCCACTTGGTAATCGCCGAAATGGATCTCCATGCCCTCGGGTGTCGGAAGCCAGTTGGCAAAGTTGATCTCCTCGGGTGCGATGCCCTCGGCGACATAGTCCGGACCCGCCGCGGTCTCCGGTAGGAGCAGCGCCGACTGCTCCGACAACCGGTCCAGTCCTGCCTGCAGGTCGGGGAACAGGTCCTGCAGTGTGATGGGAGTGGCGTCGTCGGTGTTCACCGCGACGGTCGACACGATCGCCGTGGGATGCGCGCCGGGCGGGTTCATGTTGTAGGACGTGACGAGCAGACCGGCGACGACGTGCTCACCGATCCGGGTGACCTCGTGTGTGCCGGTCGAGAGCGTGTAGCGCTCGGTTCCGGGTCCGTCGATCAGGTCCTGCAGCGCGGCCCGCGTCGACTCGTTGAACTCGTCGACGACCGCGGGGTCCCCACCGCTGATCTGAGGTATCTCGACGTCGTAGTCGACGCGGTCGGTCGATCCGGACACCAGGAGCGTCTCCGCCCGGTACGGCTCGGACCCGGTTTCGGTTTCGGTAACCGCCGTAGTGGTGGCGGTCGTGGTGCGCTCGGTGGTCGATGGGGCTGTGGTCGAGGATTCGGTCACGGCAGTACCGCTCTCGGCGCTACACCCCGTGAGCGCCACGACAGCCACACCGCAGGCACCGACAAGGGCAAGGAGACGACGAACGTTCATCTGTCCGGTGTAGCACTCGGGAGCCAGGCGTTCGCGCATAGGTCTTCAGACGCGCGAGCCCGCTGGGAGCCGCCCGATTCACCGTCTCGATCGACCGGTTGAGCCGACGCGGCAGCGCACCGCGCCGGCAACGGGTTACGCGCCGCTCTCGACGGGGCGGCCCGACTGCTGCCATCCGTCGGTTCCACCGGCGACAGAAACGGCATTGATGCCACGACCGGACAGATAGTCGGCGGCCTGCAGGCTGCGTCCGCCCACCGCACAGATGACGTACACGGTCTCGGCCGCGGGGATCTCCTCGACACGCGCGACGAATTCGCTGAGTGGAATGTGCGTCACGCCGGGAACCCGCACCTGGACGTATTCGTCGAGTTCGCGCACATCGATGACGGGCGCTCCGTCGGCGAGCGCGGTTTCCAATGCAGCCAGATCGACTTCACGCATCGTTGTCGGTCCTCTCGTCGGGGGCTTCGCCGGAATTTCCGGCGGAAGACCGTCCCGATCGGGCGATCAACCGGATCACCAGGTAGATGATGCCGGCGCACACGATCAGGAACGCCAACCACGGTAGCGCGACACCCGCTGCGACCACCGCGGCCCCCAGAGTCGTCCACAGGCCGTTCCAGCCCTCGACGATGCCGTCCCAGAAACTGTCGCTGTCCGACGGTCGCTGTTGTGTGCTGATGTCGACGGTGAGCGTCGACAGGTCCACCATGTCGGCCAGTTGGCGACGCTGCGCTTCGAGGCTGTCGAGATCGGCCTGCCGCTGGGCCAGAGCATTCTCCGCTTCGATGACGTCGGCGGTGTTGTCGGCAGTCTCGATGAGCGTTCGTAACCGGTCGACCGAGGCGCGGAGCGCGCCGACGCGGGCCTCGAGATCGGTGTACTGCAGGGTGACGTCGTCGCGGCTGGTGGTCAGGCTCGTGACACGGCCGAGTTGCCGCACATCGTCTATCACGGCGTCGAGCCGGTCAGCGGGGACACGGACGGTGAGCACACTGCTCGATTCGGGCCGTTCGGTGATCGAGTCGACGCGGCCGTCGGCATCTTCCACGATGGTGACCACATCTCGACCGGTCGCGATGGGATCGTCTGCGGTGAGCATGATGCGCCCGGTCACGACTTCCTTCCGGTCCGGTTCTACCTCACCGGCCGGCGACGAGGAGCGGGCGCCGTCGGTGAGCGCCGGCGCGGACTCGGACATCGCCGGCGCCGAATCCGTCATGGGCCCCGAGCCGCTGCCACCTCCCTCACCGCACGCAGCGGCAACGAACGCGATCAGCGCGAGGAGCGCAACCATCAGCAGGCGTCTCATGGGGCGCGATGCTATCGAAAGTCGCGAGATTTCACCGATGTTCGCAGATCCATCCGCTGGAGCCGGTCGGCCAGTATCGTCACGACGCCGTCTGCATTCTGGACTCGTCCGCGCACCAGCAGCGCAGGTGCGGTGTGCGCGAGGGTCCGGTAACGCGCCCACAGCCCCACCGAACACACCACATTCACCATGCCGGTCTCGTCCTCGAGGTTGAGAAAGGTGACGCCGGCCGCGGTTGCGGGACGCTGCCGGTGGGTGACAGCGCCACCGACGAGCACCCGCGTCCCATCCGGAATCTGCAGCAGGCGCGACGCGGGGATGACTCCCAGCGCGTCGAGCTGGTCGCGCAGGAACTGCGTCGGATAGCTGTCCGGTGAGACGCCGGTGGCCCATACGTCGGCGGCGGCGAGTTCGACATCGCTCATGCCGGGCAGGGCGGGAGCCGAAGCGGACGCTCCGATGCCCGGTAGTCGGCCTGCGCGTTGCGTCGACGCCGGTCCGGCCTCCCACAGTGCCTCTCGCCTGGTGGTACCGAAACCCGCCAGGGCACCGGCTGTCGCGAGGGCTTCGGCCGCAGGCGCGGAAAGTTCTATGCGGGCAGTCAGGTCGAGCAGTGAGAGATACGGACCGTGTGCCTGCCGTTCCTCGATGATGCGTTCGGCGAGGTCGTCGCCGATGTGTCGCACCTCCCCCAGCCCGAGACGCACCTCCTGACCTCGTTTCTCGACGGTGGCATGGGCAAGGCTCGCGTTGACGTCCGGTCCGTGCACCACGACACCGTGTCGCCGGGCGTCGGCCACCAGCGACTGCGGCGAGTAGAAACCCATCGGCTGTGCACGCAACAGACCCGCGCAGAACGCCGCGGGATGATGCAACTTGAACCAGGACGAGTAGAACACCAACGACGCGAAACTCTGCGAATGACTTTCGGGAAAGCCGAAATTCGCGAAGGCGTACAGCTTCTCGTAGATACGGTCGGCGACGTCCCCGGTGAGGCCGTGCAGTTCGCGCATGCCCCGATAGAACCGGTCGCGCAAACGCTCCATCTTCTCCGGCGATCTCTTGGAGCCCATCGCCCGGCGCAACTGATCGGCCTCCGCCGCGGTGAATCCGGCGACGTCGACGGCCATCTGCATCAGCTGCTCCTGGAACAACGGGATCCCGAGGGTGCGTTCGAGAGATTTCTCGAGGCACGGATGGTCGTAGACGACGGGTTCGAGGCCGTTGCGCCGACGGATGTACGGATGCACGGATCCGCCCTGGATGGGCCCCGGGCGGATCAACGCCACCTCGATGACGAGATCGTAGAAATGCCTCGGTTTCAACCGAGGCAGTGTCGCCATCTGCGCGCGCGACTCCACCTGGAACACGCCGATCGAATCCGCGCGGCGCAGCATCTCGTATACGGCTTCCTCCGACAGGTCGAGTTGCGCGAGATCGACGTGGATGCCCTCGTGTTCGGCGACGAGGTCGATCATGTAGTGCAGCGCAGAGAGCATGCCGAGGCCGAGCAGATCGAATTTGACGAGCCCGACGGCGGCGCAGTCGTCCTTGTCCCATTGCAGGACGGTGCGACCGGCCATGCGTGCCCATTCGACGGGGACGACATCGGCGACGGGACGGTCGCAGATCACCATCCCGCCCGAGTGGATTCCGAGGTGTCGCGGAAGACCCTCGATCTGGGCTGCGAGCCGGAGCACGGGCTCGGGGATATCGGTAGTGGCCGCAGTTTCGGATTCGGAGTTCACCCCACCCCAGCGGCTGACCTGCTTGCTCCATGCGTCCTGCTGTCCTTGCGCATAGCCGAGCGCGCGCGCCATGTCGCGCACCGCGGACTTGCCACGGTAGGTGATGACGTTCGCCACCTGCGCGGCGTGTGTTCGCCCGTATTTCTCGTATACGTGCTGGATGGCTTCTTCACGGCGGTCGGATTCGATGTCGAGGTCGATGTCGGGCGGTCCGTCTCGTTCCGGCGACAGGAACCTCTCGAACAACAGACCGTTGCCGACAGGATCGACGTTGGTGATGCCGATCGCGTAGCACACGGCAGAATTGGCCGCGGATCCCCTTCCCTGACAAAGTATGTCGTTGCTCGTGCAGAACTGCACGATGTCGTGGACGACAAGGAAGTATCCCGGGAAGCCCAACTGCCCGATGATGGCGAGTTCGTGTTCGATCTGCCGATAGGCCTCCCGGTAGTGCTCGCGAGGTCCGTATCGGCGCAGCGCCCCGCCGTAGGTGAGTTCACGGAGCCACGTCTGCTCGGTGTGCCCGTCGGGTACGTCGAACAGTGGCAGTTTCGGTGCGATGAGGCGCAGATCGAAGGCGCATTCGCGACCGAGGTCCGCGGCGGCCTGTACGACACCGGGAAACGCCTCGGACAGGCTCGCCATCTCCGCACCCGACCGCAGATGACCACCGCCGACCGGAGGGAGCCTGCTCGCGGCGGCGTCGAGGCTCTGCCGGTCGGAGATCGCAGCCATGGCCATCGCCAGCCGGCGCCGGTTCGGGGCGGCGAAGTGCGCAGCCGTGCTCGCCACACACGAAAGGCCGTATCGCCCGGCGAGTTCCGCGAGGACGATGTTGCGTTCGTGGTCGTCGGGAAGGCCGTGCCAGGTGAGTTCGACGGTGACGCGCTCGGTTCCGAATCGGTCGACGAGTTCACGCAGAGCGCGGTCGGCGCCGTCGGGGCCGACCGTGTCCAGGGTCTGCCGCACGTGCCCTCGACGGCATCCGGTGAGGATCTGCCAATGCCCCCCGGCGGCCTCCGTGAGAGCGTCGTAGTCGTAGCGGGGTTTGTTCTTCTCCCCTCCGGCCAGATGCGCGGCGGCGATCTGTCGCGAGAGGCGCCGATATCCTTCCCCACCGCGGGCAAGGACGAGCAAGTGCGCGTCGTCGAGGCTCAGTTCGGCTCCGAAGACGGTACGCATGTCGAGTTCACGCGCGGCCTCAGCGAACCGCACCACGCCGTAGAGACCATCATGGTCGGTGAGTGCAAGTGCGTCGAGCCCGAGCCGGACCGCCTCCTCGACGAGTTCTTCGGGAGTGGAGGCACCGTCGAGGAAGCTGTAGGCCGAGTGGGAGTGCAGTTCGGCGTACGGCACGACAGGGCCGTACGGAAGCTGCACTTTCCCCTCGTATTCGGGGCGGGTGCGCGACCACGCGGGGGCGTCACTGCCATCGCCGAGATGCTCCGGGGCCGGCCGGCCGGACAGGACGCGTTCCATCTCCGACCAGGTCGGTGGGCCGTTGCTCCATCCCATTTCCACCTCCGACGTCGCACGCTACTCATATCGTACATACGTTCGAACAAACACGGAGTCGCGCACCTTTGAGCCAAAAACTATTGCGATGGTGCCACTGAGGTGCCATAGTGATGCCATGGACTTGGACTCGTACGTGACCCACCTCGGACGTGAATTCGCCACACTCGCCGAAGCCGGCGGTGACGAATCCCGAGAACTGGTCGAGCGCCTGACCGGATCGCTCGAGTCGGCCATCCGGATGACCCTGCTCGAGGCACTCTCCGCCGCGGCGGACGAGATCACCCGCGATCTGGCTCCCGGCTCGGTCGAGTTGCGTCTGCGCGGCCGCGATCCGGACTTCGTCGTCACCACACCTCCCACCGAGCCGGTAGCCACGACCGCGGACGCCCCGGCCCCCGCGGACAACGCCGCACCGATCTCCGAAGACGGCCCGACCGCGCGGATCAACGTGCGTCTCCCGGAACAACTCAAAGCAGCAGTGGAAGATGCCGCTGCCGATGAAGGACGCTCCGTCAACGCCTGGCTGGTCCGCGCTGCGTCGTCCGCATTACAGCAACCGAACCGCGAGCAGCGCGCCGAGCCGCGAAGCACACAGACCAGGCAGCGCTTCACCGGATGGGTGCGCTAGCCGCACCGCTTCGCAGCACCACGCGCCCCCGACCTGCGGGGACGCGCCTCCTACCCGAGACAAGGGGACAGCTGTGCCCAATTTCGAGACACCCGAATCGATTTCCGTCACGATCGAACTCAGCGTCGGCAATGTGCGGATCACCGCGAGCGATCGCACCGACACCACAGTCGATGTACGTCCGAGCGACGAATCCGACGAGTCGGACGTGCACGCAGCTCGACAGGTCCGCGTCGACTACGCGAACGGCCTGCTGCAGATCACGGGGCCGAAGGCACGCGTCTTCGACTTCTCCCGCAAGACCAGGTCGGTGGAGGTGTCCATCGACCTGCCCAGCGGCTCGACAGTGTCCGGCAAAGTGCAGGTGGGAAGCCTCAACGGCACGGGCCGACTCGACGAGTGCCGGTTCAAGACCTCCACCGGGAACGTCCGACTCGAGCAGACCGGCTCGCTACGTGCCGACACCTCGGCAGGCCACATCACAGTGGACGGCGTCGCGGGCAACGCCGAGATCCATACCGGCTCGGGGAAAGTCCTCGTCGGCGAGATCGAGGGCTCCGGTGTCGTCAAGAACACCAACGGTGACACCGTGATCTCCGCGGTCACCGGCTACCTGCAGGTGCGCTCGGCAAACGGCGACATCGCAGTCGACCGAGCCGGCGCGAGCGTCGAAGCGAAAACGTCCAACGGCAGCATTCGCCTCGGCGAAGTGGCGCGCGGCTCGGTCGAGCTCGGCACATCGATGGGCGACCTGGAGATAGGAATCGCCCACGGCACCGCCGCCTGGCTGGAGCTGAACACCGGGTTCGGACAGGTCCGCAACCAATTGGACAACGCTGCCGCGCCTGAGGAATCCGACGACACCGTCGAGGTGCGCGCACACACCTCGTTCGGCGGCATCACGATCCGCCGTTCCTGAACCTCTACCAGCTCGAGAAAGAAAAATACATGACCACCACACACTCTCAACCGGCAATCGAAGTGAATGGGTTGCGCAAGTCGTTCGGCAACCATGTCGTGCTCGACGGAATCGACCTGACCGTTCCCCAGGGGACGGTGTTCTCACTGCTCGGCGCAAACGGCGCCGGCAAGACCACCACGGTCCAGATCCTGTCCACTCTGATCGGCGCCGACGCCGGTGAAGTCCGGGTCGCGGGTCACGACGTCGCCCGCGAACCCGACGCGGTACGTGCCGCAATCGGTGTCACCGGTCAGTTCTCGGCCGTCGACAACCTGATGACCGGCAGAGAAAACCTCGCGCTGATGGCAGATCTGCACCACCTCTCCCGCGGCGACGGGCAACGGCGCGCAGCGGAACTGCTCGAACAATTCGACCTGACCGGAGCCGCAGGGAAACCTGCATCCACATACTCCGGTGGCATGCGGCGGCGCCTCGACCTCGCGATGACCCTGATCGGCAACCCACAGGTGATCTTCCTCGACGAACCGACCACGGGCCTCGATCCGCGCAGCCGCCGGGACATGTGGCAGATCGTCCGCGATCTGGTGGCCACCGGTGTCACCGTCTTCCTGACCACCCAGTATCTGGAGGAGGCCGACGAACTGGCCGACCGGATTGCGGTCCTCGACCACGGTCGGCTGGTCGCCGAGGGAACCGCGGACGAACTCAAACGGCAAATTCCCGGCAGCCACATCCGTCTGCGATTCGCTGATTCACACAACCTCGAGGAGGCTGCACGCATCCTCGAGCAGACCTCGCGTGACGGCGACGCACTCGCCCTGCGAGTACCCAGCGACGGCAGCGTGCGGTCGCTGAAAACTGTGATCGATCGTCTCGACGACAAGGCCGTCGACGTCGAGGAACTCTCGGTGCACACTCCCGATCTCGACGATGTCTTCTTCGCCTTCACCGGCAACCGCGACGACCAGAAAGCGATCTCGTGATGAGCATTCCCGCCTATGCGTTCGCCGGGCCGGCCCCGGCAGATCTCCGGTTCCATCCGCTGCGCGACTCGGCAACGATGCTGCGCCGCAACCTGCGGCACATGCAGCGATATCCCTCGATGACCGTGACGCTCATCGGGATGCCGATCGTCTTCCTACTGCTGTTCGTCTATGTGTTCGGCGGCACCCTGGGCGCCGGGATCGGCGGAATATCCGGTGGCCGTGCAGAATACGTCAACTATGTCACGCCGGCCATCATCCTGATGACCGTGGCTGCGGCCGTCCAGGGAACTACGATCTCAGTCGCGATGGACATGACCGAAGGCATCATCGCACGGTTCCGCACCATGCACATCGCCCGCGTCTCGGTGCTGACCGGCCACGTCCTCGGCAGCCTCGTCCAAACCATGCTCAGCATCGCAGTCGTCATCGGTGTCGCACTGCTCATCGGTTTCAGGCCCTCGGCCGGGTTCGTCGAGTGGCTTGCCACGGCCGGCTTCCTGACGGTGGTGGCGTTCGCGCTCATCTGGCTCTCGGTAGCGCTCGGCCTGGCGAGCAAGTCCGTCGAGGCCGCAAGCAATGTGGGCCTGCCGCTCGTTCTGCTGCCCTTCCTCGGCAGCGGGTTCGTCCCCACCGACTCCATGCCCGCCGGGCTGCGATGGTTCGCCGAGTACCAGCCGTTCACCCCGATCATCGAAACCCTGCGCGGACTGCTCATGGGCACCCCCATCGGAAACAATGCGTGGATCGCACTCGGATGGTGCGCCGTCCTCGCCCTCGGCGGATACCTCTGGTCGAGAAAGCTCTTCGACCGCGAATACACACGCTGATCGAATTGCGCTCTGGCCTTTCCTCCAGTTCCACGGGTTCCCAAAGGTTCTGAACCAACGGAAACCCGCGGGACGGGAGGAAAGTTCAGTCGGGACTCGAGCACGTATCGTCGACGACGAACCGCCACCGAAGGAGCGCCTCGTGTACACCGCCGTGGGAATCATCGCTGTGCTGCTGCTCGTGTTCGCGATCGATCGTCTCGGCCTACTCGCCGAACGACGCGGCTGGGTCTACTGGCGCAAGCGCAACCGCCCCGCCGGCACGAGCGCAGGTGTGTTCGGGGAGATGCAATCGTTCCTCTCGCCGGCGTACCAGCACGTCGTCGAGGAGCAGCACCGGCAGCAGACATCGCGACAGGACCACTCCACGGGGGCTCCCCCGCTCGGCATCGATCTCGAAACAGGTACCGCAGGCTTGCCTGTCAGTATCCCGCGCCCGGTTCGACCCGAGCGAGCAACTCCTCCCCGGCGATGAAGCGGCGCACGTTCTCTCGCAGCGTCGGCGCGAAGTTCGCGGTGAGGTGACTCCGGGTGTTGGCGATGTGCGGGGTGATCACCACATTGTCGAGATCCCACAGCGGGTGGCCGTCGGGCAAGGGTTCGGGATCGGTCACATCGAGAACGGCCCCGGCGATCTGCCCCGATTGCATCGCGTCGACGAGTGCATCCGTGTCGACCAGGTTGCCGCGCGCGACGTTGACGAGCCACGCGGTGTCCGGCATCGCTTCGAGCACGGCGGCGTCGACGAGACGATCGGTTTCTCCGGTTGCGGGAGCCGCGATCACGAAATGATCGGCCATGGACCACACTTCGCCGGTGCGGCTCGCCGGCAATGTCACCTTCGCTCCATCGACCGGACGACCTGATCGATTGACGGCCACCACCTCCACACCGAGGGCGTGCAGCCGCGGGATCATGGCCCGGCCGATCCCACCGGCTCCCACGATCGCCACGGTCGATCCGTGGAGTGTCCGCACCATCGGGTCGATGTCGTCCTTGCGCCAACTCTTCGCGGCCAACGACGTGTGGAACTGCCGCAGACCGACGAGCAGACCCGCAACCGCGTACTCGGCGACATTGTCGGCATACACACCCGAGGCATTCGCCCAGAGGCGCCGATCGTCGATCAGACCCGCCCTGAAGAACGGTTCGATGCCCGCGTAGGTCAGCTGCACCCAGCGGATGCGGTCGGGCAGATCTCTCGGGAAATCATCGGGACCACCGTCCCACACAAGGGCGTCCGCGTCGTCGAGTTCAGCGAGGGTCCCCCCACCCTCGACGATCGCAGTCGCGAGATGGTCGTCGTGCCCGGGTCCGAGATGAATGCGCATGGATCGAGATTAGTGGCTCGCCGAACCGTGGGCAGGCCAACTGTCGATCGGACACCGCGCGGATGCTCGTCTGCCACTGCCACTGCCACGTCATCCGAATCCTGCTCGACGAACACAGCCGCCGCTGCCTGTTCGGCCGTACTCCCGAGTAGTGGTTCTCCCCCATCCGGAAATCAGGTTCCACACCTGATGTGTACACACTGGCCGACGACCAGGATCGAAGATGTGAAATTACTCGGGCGGATCGTGGCGACCCTGTTCGCCATCGGCGCGACGCTGATCCTCGGCGCGGCAGGCGCCGGACTCTACTTCTGGAACACGACCACGATGGACACGACAGGGCAGGTGGCCTTCGATCGGCCGCTGAAGATTCCCCCACTCGCCCAGAGCACGGTGTCCGACGACGGGACCCGAGTGTTCGACCTGGCTATGCAGCGGGGTACCAGCGATCTCGGGCACGGTCCGGACACGGAAACCTGGGGCGTGAACGGCGACTACCTCGGTCCGACCCTGCGTGCCGACCGCGGCGAGAACGTCCGGGTGAACGTGACGAACGACGTGGGTGAGACGAGCACACTGCACTGGCACGGGATGCATCTGCCGGCCGCGATGGACGGCGGCCCTCACCAGACCGTCGAACCCGGCACCACATGGTCTCCGCACTGGACGATCGACCAGCCTGCCTCGACGCTCTGGTACCACCCGCACCTGCACGGCTCGACGGCATCGCACGTGTACCGAGGTCTCGCGGGCATGTTCCTCGTCGACGAGCAGGACGGACCTGCACTCCCCGGCGAGTACGGTGTCGACGACATCCCGGTCATCGTGCAGGACAAGAAGTTCGATGGAAATCAACTCGACGAGGACGGCGCGATCTTCGCCAACGTCGGGACCCTCGGCGACGAGATCCTCGTCAACGGCACCCCCGGCCCGTTTTTGGACGTGACCACCGAACGTGTCCGGTTACGCCTGCTCAACGCGTCGAACGCTCGCATCTACAACTTCTCGTTCGACACCGGCCTGCCGTTCCGTCTGATCGGCACCGACGGCGGCCTCCTGGAGGCACCTGTCGCGCTCCGCAGCCTCCAACTCTCCCCCGGCGAACGAGCGGAGATCGTCGTCGAGGCACCGGCAGGCACCCGGAACGTGCTCCGCAGCACTCCGCCCGATCTGCGCGCCGATTTCTGGCAGACCCGCTTCTCGGGCGGCGACGACAGCGTCGACGTTCTCGAACTGCGCGCTGCGGCCACCCTGGAAGCGAACGAATCGGTCCCGGACCGATTGACGACACTCGAGGATCTCGGCGAGGCGACTGTCACCCGCACATTCGACCTCACCAGCACAACCGAGATCAACAGCCGCGAGATGGACATGACCCGCATCGACGAGGTGGTTGTCGCCGGCACCACCGAACTGTGGGAGATCAACAACGTGAGCGGGATGATCCACAACTTCCACATTCACGACGTGCAGTTCCAGGTCGTCGAGGCAACCGGGATGCCTGCCGACCATCCGACACTGACCGGCCGAAAGGACACCGTCTACGTTCCACCCGGTACGACGGTGCGTCTGCTCATGCGGTTCGACGACCACACCGACCCCAACGTGCCGTACATGTACCACTGTCATGTGCTCCGGCACGAGGACGACGGCATGATGGGCCAGTTCGTGGTCGTCGGCGCCGAAGAGGTCGATCAGGTGGGTGTCCTCCCCGTCCACTCGGCCCACGGCGGTGCCGGACACAGCGAAGAGGGCCACACCGGCTAGTCGATGTGTGCCTCATCGCACGACGCGGCACCCGGAATAGATCCTCGTACGACCGCGTTGACCCATTCGGATCGGCGCGTCGCGTACGCCCCGGAGCCAATGTGAATTGCCTTCGTGGGATACCGTCCGGCTGGAACCACGTTGCGCCCCGTGCCGTGAGGCATCCGGCGCGTCGGTCCGCCTTTCTTCCCGCCCAGCCCTGCTTCCCGCCCCCACCGAGGATCACCCACGTCCTGCTCGCGATTACAGTTGCCGTTCGGCAGCATCGAGCGAAGCGGGAGTACGTATGAATCGTTGGGCCGAGATCGTCGTGACGAGAAGCCGGTGGGTCCTCGCTGCCGTCCTGCTCGTGGTGCTCGCCGCCGGCGTCTGGGGGGTCGGGGTCTTCGGCAAGCTGTCGGGCTCCGGCTACTACGTCGCCGACAGCGAAGCCATGCAGGCCCAGCAGATCATCTACGACACGTTCGGATCGCAGACCGCCGACATCATCGCGATGTACACCGCGCCTGAGGGCAGCACCGTCGACGACATCCGGCCCGACATCGAACAGACACTCGCTGCGTTCGACGAGCAGTACCCGTCCGAGTCCATCACGACCTACTGGACGGCACCGCCACCGACGAATCAGCTGTTGCTCTCGACAGACGGGCAAAGCGTGGCGGCAACCATCACACTCGGCACGAACTCGGGTGTGACGTCGGCAGACTTCCAGTCTGCCCTCGACAAACTCGAAGTGCCCGGAGTCGAATCCCAGTTCGCGGGCAATACTGTCGTCTCTGTCGAATTCACGCACACTCTCGAAAGCGATCTCGTCAAGGCCGAGGCCATTGCCATTCCGATAACGCTCATCCTGCTCGTCTTCATCTTCGGTGGCGTGGTGGCTGCGGCCGTCCCCGTCTTCGTCGGTGTCCTGGCCATCTTCTCCTCCCTCGCGACGCTGCGCCTGCTGTCGACGGTCACCGAGGTGTCGTCGTACGCGCTCAACATCACGTCGCTGATCGGTCTGGGTCTGGCGATCGACTACGGGCTGTTCATCGTCAGCCGATACCGCGAGGAACTCGCATCCGGATCGGACCCCGCCGCCGCGACGAAACGAACGATGCTGACCGCGGGGCGCACGGTGATGTTCTCGGCTGCGCTGCTCATCTGCGCGTTCGCCGGCATGCTCGTGTTCCCGCAGGCGGTGCTCAGATCACTCGGCCTCGGCGCCATGGCGTCGGTGTTCAGCGCGGCCGTCCTGTCGCTGACGGCAGTGCCGGCTGTGTTGGCCCTCCTCGGTCACCGCATCAACTCGTGGACCTGGGACCGCGAGGCCTCGACACGTAGCGAGGCCCGCGCACGCAAGTTCTGGGGCGGCCTCGTACGCAAGGTGATGAAGCGGCCCGCCATCATCGCGATCACCATCACCGCAGGCCTGCTGTTCCTCGCCACCCCGGTCTTCCAGGCACAGTTCGGAGAGGTCGAGTACACCGCGTTGCCCGAGGACAGTGCCGCGCGCGCAGCCACCCAGACGCTCCTCGACGAATTCCCGAGCACCGGTAACGGCCCGACGCTCGTCCTGCGCGACGAAGACGGACAAGCAACCGACCCCGATGCCATCCGCACGGTGTCGCGTGAGGTCGCCGGCATCGACGGGATCTCACAGGTCGTCACTGTCGGACAGCAGGGCGACGTCGCCGTGGTGCAGGCCATCTACGCACAAGGTGTGGACGGCACGGATCGGGCCAGCGAGATCACCGACGAACTGCGGGCGATCCCTGTGCCGGACGGCACGGAACTGCTCGTCGGCGGCGGCCGAGCACTGGTCGACGACGCCAATACTGCGGTCTCCGACGCACTGCCGTGGATGGTCCTGATCATGGTGGTGTCCACCCTGATCCTGCTGTTCCTCGCATTCGGATCGGTGGTGCTGCCGATCAAGGCGGTTCTCATGGCGGGCCTGAGTCTCGCCGCAACCTTCGGCGTGCTCACCTGGGTGTTCCAGCTCGGGCACGGAGCGTCCCTGCTCGATGTGGTACCCAACGAACTCGAGCCGACGTTCGTCGTGCTGATCCTCGCCGTGGTGTTCGGTCTGTCCACCGACTACGAGGTGTTCCTGATGTCGCGCATGGTCGAAGCGCGCGCGGCGGGGGCGACGACGGTCGAGGCCGTCGAGTACGGCATCGCACGCACCGGACGTGTGGTCACGTCCGCTGCGTTGCTGCTGATCGTGGTGACCGGCGCGTTCACCATCTCAGGATTGTCGATCATGCGATTCCTCGGTGTCGGCATGATCATCGCCCTGGTCATCGATGCGACCGTCGTGCGCATGCTTCTGGTGCCGTCACTGATCAAACTCATGGGCGAAGCGAACTGGTGGGCTCCGCAGTGGATGAAGAGGATCCACGAGAAGGTCGGGCTCGGTCACTGACAACCCGTCACTGCAGCGGGTAGTCGGGCACGCTGTCGTCGGTGGCGAACAGATCGGTCAGGCGCATCATCGTGCGGAAGAGTGTCCGGTTGGCGAAGGTGAGGTCGTGCAGGCGAATCCGCAGCCGTGAGGGAGGCGCCAGGAACGGGCCGGCACTACCTCGGCGCGCCACCGCGGTCAGTGACCGCATCCGCTGGTCGTACGCGGCGAATGCGGCCACGTGGTCGCCGCGCGCAGCGACGAGTTCACCGGCGAGGACGTAGGCACCGACCATCGCGAGCCCGGTTCCGAATCCGCCGAGCGTGTTGGCGTACCCGGAGTCGCCGACGAGCGCGACACGACGGCGAGTGAACGACGTCATCGTGGTGCGGGCCAGTTCGTCGAGATAGAAGTCGTCGGCGACGAGGGCTGCGTCGAGCATGGTGGGTACCCGCCAGCCCGCGCCCCGGAAGTGCCGGGCAAGGAACTCCTTCTGCGTGCGCACGTCGTGTCGGTCGTAGCCCGGTACGTCGGGGTCGGTGCGGAAGACGAACATCTGCGAGGCTTTCGGTCCGCCGAGCGTCGCGAACCGCCCGGGTTCGTTGTAGCCGTATCCGACAGCTCGGCCGTCGGGCAGCAGGGTGACCAGGTCGTCCGTCGACATGTCGCCGTTGACGACGACGTAGTGATAGCCGAGCCGGCGCAGGTGGTCGGTCTCCGGCCCGAAGGCCAGGGCCCGAACGACGGAGTGGATTCCGTCGGCGCCGACTACGAGGTCGAAACGGTCGTCGCGGCCGTGGGCAAACGAGACCGCGACCCCGCCGGCGTCCTCGGTCAGTGCGATGATCTCGTCGTCGAAGACGAATCCGGCGTGCTGTGCGGCGTGCTCATGGAGCAGTGAGGCGAGGTCGCCGCGAAGGATCTCGACGTCTCCGCCGATGAACTCGCCGGGCATCACCGCCTTGATGCGCCCGTCCGCGTCGACCAACCGGATGTCCGTCTTCGGTGTCTGCGCGGCCAGTACGGCGTCCATGACGCCCATCCGCTCGAGTACCCGGCGGTGGGTACGCCCTTTGAAGTCGACGGCCTGCCCGCCGGGCCGTACGGCCGGCGCCCGTTCGACAACGGTGACGTCGTATCCGTTGCGTCCGAGCAGCAGTGCCAGTGCCGGTCCGGCGATGCTCGCTCCGGAGATCAAGATCTTGAGTGGAGACATGACACTCCCTTAATTGTGTCCGTTAGACGCTTTTAAAAGTAGCGTACGGTAGACGCAGTTTCAAGAGTTGGACGGGAGGAACCATGTCCGAGGCAGCGCCCGAGCCGGGGAGTCCAGCATCACTGACAGAGACCCTCTGGCCCGACCCCCCACGCACCAAACGCGGCCCGAAGCCCCGCCTGACCCGCGACGAGATCGTGGCAGCCGCAGCAGCAACCGCCGATACCGATGGGATCGACGCCGTCACGATGCAGCGGGTCGCCGACACGCTCGGCACCGCGAAAATGAGCCTGTACCGGTACGTACCGGGCAAGGCCGAACTCGTCGCACTTGCCCTCGACCACACCCTCGGCGACCCGCCTGCACTTCGATCCGACTCATGGCGCGACCGACTGCGCGAGTGGGCGATCGCATTACACGGCCGTATGCGCGCCCACCCGTGGTCGCTCGACGTCACTGCCGGCACCCGCGTACCCGGGCCGCACGAGCTCGCCTGGTTCGAGGAAGGGCTCCGTGCGTTGCGGGCGACACCACTGGACGGCTCACAACGCCTCGACGTCCTCGCCATGCTCACCTTCCACGTACGGGGAAGCGCGCAGCAGGGATCAGGCAGCGCACGCCCCGAGGCGGAACTCGCCGAGCTTCTCGGACCCGTGCTCGCCACCCACAGCGACCGGTTTCCCGAGACAGCGGCGGCGTTCGCGGATCCCGCCGGCAGAGCGCGGCGCGACGACGCATTCTCGTTCGGTCTCGACCGGATCCTCGACGGTGTCGCCACACTGATCGCCGAATGATGCTGCTCTCACCAGAGTTACAGGGCAGTCACTTTCGTGGCGACCACCGGATGCACGGGCTTGGGCGCGGCCCCACAACTCGCGGGTCGCGCGGCGAGCTCCCGGGTCTCGACGTCGACCCGCCAGGCCCGACCGTCGCGGTGTCGTACCAGCGGCTCCGTGCCGGTCTCGTCGACGGCGAAGGCATCCATCGAGTGGTCTCCGACAACGTCACGAACCGCGAGTTCGGCAACCTGGCCCGCCGCTCCCCACGTGCTGCGACCACGCGCGCCGGGCACATAGACCTCACCGCGTGCCGCCGCGCGCACCGCCTCGACGCTCTGCACAGCGTCGAGGCGACCGTACGAGTATCCGGTGGGTAGCACGATCATCGACGGGGCGAATCGGTGCCCGCCGGTGTGAGAGCACTCCCATATCGAGTCCGAGAATTCCGTCTGTAGCGCCGCCGCAATCGGGCGCCCGAGGACGGCACAGCACTGGTCGCGCTTGCCGTGCGCACAGACGAGCACAGTCGGGCCCGACACCGCCTCCCCCAGCCGCGGAGAGGGTCCGGCCACCACACGCGGCACGATATCGAGCAGCTCCGCCGGATCGGCGACTTCGAGACGTTCGCACCACGCGTTACCCGGTTCGGTGCGAGCGAGGAGCACGGCCTTAGCCGGTCGCGGCATGTCGCGGCCCGGACGTCGGATGAACATGATCCGTAACCCGGCAGCATCCGCGCGGGCCGAGAGTTCACTCGACAACTCTGCACCGAGCGCAGTGCCGTCGAGTACGTCGCGACCCCAAGCCGACGGGAATTCCAGGCATACGTAGCCGGGGGCTGTCGCGGTGGTGCCGGGCAGCGGTTCGTCGACGGCGGACAGCGCAGAGCAGGTGGGGGCAGCGGTGGTCACGTCGCCATTGTGTCCCGCCCGCACATCCGAAGAAAGTCGGGCGGCGACAGTGTCAGCGAGTGCGCCGCAGTCGCCTGACCCCCGCCTGCGTCCAGACTCTGAGGAAGCCCTGGGACAGATAGGCGAGGCAGCCGACGGCGAGCGTCCATTTGGTGACGCTGATCGTGGATGCGGCGCGCACCGTATCGTCGGTGATCTTGTCGCGGTGGTCGAGCAGGTACAGGCCGGCGACGTTCTCCGCGTAGTCGCCCGCCGCGGCGATCACGGGTGCGGTGAGCAGGATTCTGCGCACGGCCGGCGACAGCGACCGATGGTGATCGAGTGCGCGAGCACCGGCCCGCAACGCCACCGCGAAGGTCAGCGGATGGAACATGTCCCAGTAGTAGTGCTCTCGGTAACGGGAAATTTCACCGGGACCGAGATTGTCGAGGATCTTCCGGTACTTCGACGCCGAGAACGTCGTCTGCACCGTGCCGACGGTCAGCGCGGTGGAACCGAGGACGCGGGCGATGTTCGCCTGTGAGACGACGAACAGAGCGGAGGTCGCGAGAAGCTTCCGGTCGGGCGAAGACAAGGCCATGCCCCGATCGTAGGCCAGGTTCGACGAGCTCAGTCGGTGAGGAATGGCATCACCGCTGCTGCGAAATGCTCCGACCGATCGCGATGAATGCTGTGCCCGCACGGAATCTCCTGCACCACACCGTTCGGAAGCAATGACAGCGCGTCGGTGAGCAGACGCGGATCGACCATGCTTCCACGGCGCACGCCACGCAGCAGCATCGTCTGAGACTTCATCGACGGAAGTTGTTCCCACCAGACCGGATTCGGGGTACGGAACTGGAACATCACGGACTCGGTCATCGATCGGTCGAACGAGAACACCGCCCGCGGATTGAGCACCATGCTGGTCGTGGCGTGCCACAGTTCCGCGGGAGTGGGCCGGTGCGCAGGAATCTCGGGTATCGGATCACTCTCGCGCAACGGCATCGGCGCCTCCTCCAGGACAAGGCGGCGCACCAACCCTGGCTGATGCTGCGCCACCAACGAACCGGTGTGCCCGCCGAGGGAATGTCCGACCAGATCTACGGTGTCGAAACCCAGGTGCTCACACAGTCCTGCGACATCGGCAGCGAACTCCGAGAACCGGTACGACGACGCGCGCGCGCTTCGGCCGTGACCACGCAGATCGACAGCGACCACCCGACGCCCGGCTGCGGTCAGCCGCCGGGCGAGCCTGTCCCACGTGCGTCCGTCACCTCCCAGGCCGTGCACCAACACGACCGGAACTCCTGTGCAGGCACCTCGAGGCGCCGAGTCCCGGTAAGCCGTCGCGACGCCGTTCGGCGATGCCGTGAGCACAGAGGTTTCCACAACCCGCCAGAGTAGTCAGTCGTAGACACCCTCCACCTTCCAGCCGTCGGCTCCGCGGACGATCAGCAGAGCCCGCCCTCCGTCGAGCAGCACCTGCAGTCGCGCGATATCGCGGGCGGTCTCGGGATCCCACCAGTATTCGTCCACCGGCCAGGGCCCCGCCCATCCTGCCACCTGCCAGCTGCGACTTCCCCATCGCAACTGCGTAGGCCGACCGCTGAGCAGACCTCGCTCGGTGATCGTCACCTCCTCACCCACGTCGTCGTCCACCGTGATCGGCGGTGGCACGTGCATCACCATGGCGGGAGCCGGGGGCGGGAGCCGTCCCGGCCAGGGCTCATCCGGATCCGACGACGGCACCGCCTCCTCCCCTACCGGGACGAGCGTGATCCGTTCGACGGGCCCGCGCCCACCGCTGAGCACTCCCACTCTGACCGCGTCTCCTCCGAGCAGACCCTGTACTCGGACCAGCGCCCGTCGTGCCCGTTCGTCCTCGTCCCCGACGCCGCCCCACAGGCCCAACTGCAAGGCACCGGAGGTCACCACCTCCACAGGCTCGAGACGTAGCATCGTGACCCCCGCAGTGGGGCGGTCGGCGCTGCGCCCGGTGAGCCAGCCGTCGAGTTGCCAACGCACTCTGTCGGCGGTCCCCTCGGGGGTCAGCGGTTCGGCACAGCGCCACGTCCGCGCCAGTTCCTCCCCATTGCCGGTGCGGGCAGAGACGAGCAGCCGCGTGCATGCCACACCGGCCGCGGCAAGGCGGGTGTGCAGCAGTTCGGCAAGCATCCGGCCGATGAACGCCGCCGTGTCCACTCGCTCGACCGGAGGGTCGCATGCGTGCTCCACGGTGAGATCGGGAGGAACAGCGCGCCCCGCCGGCGGGCGTTCGGGTAGTCCACGTGCACTCCGGTGCGCCGCCACCGCGTCGGCACCGAACCTCGACGCCACATCGGATCCGGACAGCGCCGCAAACGCACCGACCGTGCGCACTCCGAGCCGACGAAGCAGATCCACCAGTTCGGCTCGTTCCGGAGCGGCCAGCGCCGGTTCCACCGACAGCTGGGATATCGGCAGCGGAGCGAGGAACTCGGGGCCGGCGCCGCTCGGCACCAACGTGGCCCGACGGGCGGCGAGCACAGCGGTGGACAGTTCGTCGGCGACACCCACCTGGCATTCCACTCCGACGGACGCGACCTCGTCGACGAGACGTTCGGCGGCGGACTCCTCCGATCCGAACCATCGCACGACGCCGCGCGCCGCGAGAACCACGAGGCCCGGACGTAACACCTCGACACCGGGGGCTGCCGCATCGATCGCCGCGACCACCGGTTCGAACAGTCGCGCATCACGATCCGGATCATTCTGTGCCACATGTAGTTCGGGGCATCTTCCTTGCGCTTCACGGCGCACCGCGCCTCGTACGACGCCGGCCGCCCGGGCCGACGCCGAACATGCAACCACCCGATTCGCGGACACCACTGCAATCGGGGTGGTCGCAGGAATACCCGCTACCGCAGCCGCAGCCACCGCAGGCCAGTCCGGGCACCACACCGCCATGACACGCGGCGACGGCCGGTCGCTCCGGCTCACCGGGCCACTTCGAGGTTCGGGGTGGCATCGATGTTCGCCGCGCGCCGTTGCTCCCCGGAGGCCCACCGCACGCCGCCGGGTTCGGCACAGACATCGATGCGCGCGGCCCGGGGAGCGGCGGCACGTCCCAGGGCTCGCACCGACAGTCTGGTACCGCACAATCGCGCCCGCCCGGGTCCGGTCAACCCCTCGTAACCGCTCACCTGCGCCTCGAGACGCACCTGCGCGCCGTCCCAGTGCCCGTCGGTGACCACCAGGACCGCACCTTTGCTCCGTACACGAGCAGCGACGACGCGGGTCCGCGACGGCGGAACCGACATTCCTCCCAGACCGAGTACCACCAGGTCCAGCCCGTCGAGCAGTACCGCGGCGACTTCCACCGGATCGGGTCCCGGGTCGGGGATCACCGCCACCCGGCTCAGCCGGGCCCCCATCTCCACTGCCGCGAGCAACCCGAGTCGCCGCTGGCCGATGACAGCGGCGTGCCCACCCGTCGCTGTCACCGCCGCCACCAGACCCAACAGCAACGATGCCGACCCTGACACGGACACCACGGTGCCGCGGACCAATCCTCCGCGCGGAAGCAGTTCGGTAAGGGGTTCCGGCACCGGAAGCAGCCTCTCGACCGGACTGTGTGCCGGAGCAGGCGCGGAGGCTTCGCCTTTCGCCGGAACCGCGGAGATCCGGCGTCTCAACGCCTCTATCCGCTCCGCTCGACTCGGTTCTCCACTGCCGTCGACCGCATCTTCGCCGACCGGAAATTCGGCCACTTCGCCCACATGTACCCCTGTCATCCGCCTGTCGCATTCGCTCACGACCTGCCGACCACGGGGAAGACGTGGCCCAGCCCGAATTGAATTCGAACGTATTTTCGAACTCCCTCAGTAGACCCGATGCCGGCACCTGCCGTCAAGTGACCACCCGCACCTCGATCCGTCGACCTGCCGAGGTATCCGTCCGGATCGATTACCCTCGTGAGGTGGCAGAACAGGAACGAGAGGGAAGGGTCGTCGGTCCGGATCACCTGGTGGCCGGGCGTTATCGACTCGATTCCAAGCTCGGTGGCGGAGGTATGGGCGCCGTATGGCTCGCCCGCGACAACCGACTCGGACGGAACGTGGCCGTCAAGCAGGTGATCTCCACCGCAGATCTCGATCCTGCCGCCGCCGAGGAGATCCGCCGGCGCGCTCTCCGCGAGGGCCGGGTCGCTGCCCAGCTCACCCACGAGCACGCGATCTCCATGTACGACGTCGCACTCCACTACGGCGAACCGTGGCTGGTCATGGAGCATCTGCCGTCCCGCAGCCTCGCTCAGGTCATGAACGCGATCGACACCCTGCCGCCGTACGTGGTCGCGCAGATCGGTGCCGACGTAGCCGATGCTCTCGCAGCAGCACACGAGGCCGGTATCGTGCATCGCGACGTCAAGCCCGGCAACATCCTCATCGCCGAACGCGGCAACGACGCAGGTGTCGTGAAGATCAGCGACTTCGGCATCGCCCGCGCCAAGGGCGACAACGACCCATCCAGCGTGATCATCGGCACTCCCGCATATTTCGCGCCCGAGGTCGCACGGGGAAGCGACCCCACCGAGGCCAGCGACGTATTCTCTCTCGGCGCCACCCTCTACACCGCGATCGAAGGGCAGCCACCCTTCGGCTACGAAGCCGACTCGATCGCACTCCTGCACCGTGTTGCCCGCGCCGAGATCATCCCGCCCACCAGAACCGGACTCCTCACCGACACCCTGCTCGCCATGCTCGAACCCGACCCGAAACGCCGGCCGACGATGATCGAGGCACACAATCGTCTCACCGAGGTGGTGCTCGGCCCCGGCGGGAGCCCGGCCATGCTCCGCGGCCGGCCGATCGTGTCCCAGGACGGCACTGTCCCGTCCTGGGCGCAACGTTCGACTCCGGTCGACGACCAGACACGCACCCGCAGTTCGTTCATGGACCAGCCCCTGACCATGCCCGCGACACCCCGGACCGGAAATACCGGTTCGCCCGCGTCCTGGATGGCCGGAGTACTCGACCGCCTGGCGCCCAAGGGCGACCTCCCGGAATCGACACAGGAAAAGGTCCTCGCGTATGCACCGATGGCGATGGCGGTGATGGCTGCGATCATCCTGGTCGCGCTCGTCGTCGCACTCGTCATCGCGTTCCTCGTGGCCTGATCCCCGCGCCGTGTCGGTGCCGTGTGCCACTCTTCGTCACACCCAGCGACACAGCGAGGAGACCCATGCCCGCCCCTGATCCGACCATGGCCGCCATCACCGAAGCCGTCACGGCAGGCCGCTCCGGCGACACTGCCGCCGCACGCCTTCGTCTCGAAAACCTGTGGGACGAGATCGGCCCCGGCGGCGACGCGCTGCACCGCTGCACTCTCGCTCACTTCCTTGCCGACCTGTACGACGACCCCGCCACGTCCCTCACGTGGGACATCAGGGCACTCGAGGCCGCCGACTCTCTCGACGACACCCGGGTGCAACAGGAGCACGTGTCGCTGCAGATTCGCGGGTTCTACCCGTCGCTGCATCTCAATCTCGCCGACGACCACCGCCGCCTCGGCGATTTCGATGCCGCTACCGAACATCTCACCGCGGCACGTATCTACACCGACGCCCTCGCTGATGACGGGTACGGCGCCACAGTCCTGTCCGGCATCGACAACGTGACCCAGGCGATCGCGGCGAGAAGCACCGAGCGCCTCGTCACGCACTGACGGAGTCTGCGAACACCCGGCCCCGCATCAGTCGATACGCCGCCGGTGCGCCCACCGGGTGAGCGCATTGCGGTTGGACTGCTGCGTCTTCCGCAACACATTCGACGCGTGTGTCTCGACGGTCTTCACCGAGATCACGAGCTCCTCCGCGATCTCTCGGTACGTGTATCCGCGGGCGAGCAATCTCAGTACCTCGAGTTCGCGCGGGGTCAGCGAATCGAGTTCAGGATCCAGCGGAGGCTCCGGCGCGGTGGACCTACCGGTGAACGAATCCAGCACGAACCCGGCCAACCTCGGGCTGAACACCGCGTCTCCCCCGGCCACCCGCCGGACGGCGTCGGCAAGATCCCGCCCGGAGATCGTCTTGGTGACGTAGCCGCGGGCACCCGCCCTGATCACCGCGATGACGTCCTCCGCAGCATCGGACACGCTCAGCGCCAAGCACACCGAGCCCGGGTCGATACGGCCGAGCACCGCAACACCGCCGCCGTCGGGCATGTGTACGTCGAGCAGCACCACATCGGGTTTCGTGGAGTCGATCCCCGTGACGGCCTCCACCACGCCGCCGGCTTCACCGACGATCTCCATGTCATGTTCACGCCCCAGTTCGGCTCGGACGCCGGACCTGAACACCGCATGGTCATCGACGAGAAAAACCCGGAAACGCCGGGTCGATTCAGAGATCTCGGACGGTGTCGAACTCACTGGGGCTGCTCCTCGTGGTGGGGCTGTGTCACCCCCCACTCTAGGGTCGTCTCCTCCGTACCTGTCGCCTCCGGGGTCGTCACTTCAGCGTCTCTCCCACCGGATCGCGGCATATGGATGCGGACCTCCGTGCCCTTCCCGAGCGCGGACTTGACCACGGTGCGTCCGCCTCGTCGCTCGATTCGTGCTGTGATCGAACGTGCCAGGCCCTGCCGGTCTTCCGGCACGGTATCCGGGTCGAAACCTATTCCACGATCGCGAACGAACACGCTGATCTCGTGAGATTCGACCTCTGCGAACAGGTCGATGTTGTCGACCTGTGCGTGCTTCGCAGCGTTGACAAGGGCTTCCCGTGTGGCGCCGAGCACCGCAGTCAACGCTTCGGCCGATACGTCTTCGTCGTCGGGTGCCACGTCGCCGACGATCACGGGAGCCACGGACACACCGCGCTGGTCCTCCACTTCCCCCGCGATGGTGCGCAGCGCTTCCGCCAGGGACGTGCGCGGAGTCTCGTCACCGCCGAAGAGCCAGCGCCTCAGCTCGCGTTCCTGGCTTCGTGCGAGCCGCACGACCTCCTGCGGGCTGTCCGCCTGCTTCTGGATCAAAGCCAACGTCTGTAAGACCGAATCGTGCAGGTGCGAGGCGATCTCGTCGCGCTCCTCGGTACGGACCCGCGCCGCGCGCTCGGTCTCCAGTGCCCGCCACATACGGATCCACAACGGTACGGACAGCAGCGCAGCCCCGACCAACGTCACGATGACGGCGAGCAGCGACGACCGCAGTGCCTCGACGTCCACCTGAGCGAGGACGACGACACCGAGACCGGTGACCACGAGGGTGAGGCCGCCGAGGACTCGCGCCCACGTGAGCACGGTCGGTTTCGCAGGCAGGCCGAACACCGAGCGGGGACCTTCGGCGTCGAACTCCCGCCAGATGAGGGCAGCGCCCACCGACACGACGACGACCGGCGCAATCGCCGAAGCCGCACCCCCGCTGAACACCCAGGACAAACCGATGGCCAGTGCGATACCCATGACCGCGAGCCCCACGGCGCGGCGGCGTTCGGTTCCGGACGGCCGATCGGTGTCGGCTCCGGGCGGAACGAACATCCACAAGAGCCCGTAGGCGACGATACCCAGCCCACCGAGAGCGGCGAGCACCGTGAACGCGACGCGTACCTTGGTGACGTCGATATCGAGATGGTCGGCGAGTCCACCTGCGACCCCACCGACGACTCGCCCGCCGACTCTCCGTTGGAGGCGGTCGACAGGCACGGGTAATCCGGATACAAGGTCCACATATCGATACTGACACGATGTACCGTCCCGGGGCATCGGGGATCAACCCTGAGGTCCAGGCCGACGATCACTGTCACGAAATCAGGGTTCGTCCCTGATGTGCGGAACGATCTCGGCCGACAGGATGGATGCCATGACCACGCGAACCTTCCCAGAACAACTCACAGATATGTGGCGCACCCGCCCTGTGCGGTTGCCCGAGCAGGGACACGTCGCCGGTGTGTGCGCCGGTATCGGCGTGCGGTACGGCATCGACCCTGTGCTGGTGCGGATAGCGTTCGTCGTGTCAGCGCTCTTCGGTGGCGCCGGCATCGTGCTGTACCTGGCGGCGTGGGTACTCTTCACCCGACACGGCGATCAGGTATCGGCGATCGAGTCGCTCGTCGGCCGCGGACACAGCTCCGATTCGAGCACCAAGGTGATCGTCCTTCTCGTTGCACTCGCCATCGCAGCAAGTGCGGTCGGTCCGGTCGGCGTCGGTTCGGGTGGATCCGGCTTCATCAGCATGGTGCTGATGCTCGGAGGCTGGTGGTTGCTGTATCAGCGCCGACCCGAACCTCCCACTCTCCCGCCACCTGCCAACGGGTTCTCCTTCCACCGCAACATGTTTCCGCCGCAGCCGTTCGGTCAACCGTTTCAGACACCGTACGCCCAGACACCGTACGCCGAACCGACGTTCACCGAGCCGTTCCAGTCACCGTTCGTGTCGGAACCCACGACCGCCCAGCGTGACGCCACCGGCGGTGCGACCGACAGTCCGGGCAACAGCGACCCGGACAACGACCACCCTGAGCACGACAGCACCGTCTCGTTGTCGAAGGACACACCCGAGTCGGACGACACCACACAGGTGCAGAAGGAACAGCCCTTCCCCACCGGTAGTGCAACCCCGCCCGCCTGGGATCCGCTCGGAGTCGCGCCGTTCGCGTGGGACCTCCCTGAGCCGGCACCATCTCACTCTCCGGTTCCCGTCGAGAAGAAGCCGCGGTCGCGCCTGACCACGATGATTCTGGGTTTCGCGGTGCTGGCCGCGGCGGCTGCCGGGACGGTCGCCGTCTCCACCGACATCCAGTGGCTGACCCCGGCACGGATCGGGGCAATCGCTCTGGCCGTGATCGGTCTGGGTCTGCTGCTCGGGGCGTTCCTGCACCGCGGATACGGCCTCCTCGTGGTGACCGGCCCGCTGATGGGGTTCGTCATCCTGGGATCCCTGGTCGGGCCGCTCGACATCCAGTCATCGGGCGAACAACGATTCGCACCCAGCACTGCCGCCGAGTTGGACTCCGAATACTCGGTACAACTCGGAGATCTACAGCTCGACCTGAAGAATCTCGATCTGAAGCAGGACCACGAGATCTCGATCGATACCCGACTGGGCGACTCGCAGATCTTCCTGCCGCCGAACCTCGACGTCGACATCACGTGCAACTCGACCGCCGCGTCACCGTGCACCATGCAGGGATTCGACGGTGGAGCCGACGGCCCCGGAGGACCGGTCCTGTCCATCGACATCGACACAGTTATGGGAAACACGGAGGTGCATCGTGGCTGATTTCGACACCACATTCGACGCCGGGACCGACGACGCCGGCGCAACCGACAAGTCACGACGCGGACCCTCGATCCTGCTTCTGCTCTCCGCAATCGCAGCACTGGTGGTCAGCGGATGGGCCCTCATCGGTCCCTTCTCCCTCGACTTCCTCGGCACATTCGACACCGGGTGGATTCTCGTCGGAGGCGCAATCGTCATCGGCGCGATCCTCGTGCTGATGCCGGGACGCCGGAAGAACCACCACTAGAGACGAATACGTCTGTGCCCCGGACCGTGAAGGGCGGGTTCTAACGGTGGTCGCAACACCCCGAGTTTCGGGAGGTTGCGACCACCGTGTCGTTTACAGACAAACGCGAGGAGTTCCTCGCCCTACTCGATGTGGTCAAGAGCGTCACTCCAGCAGCGCGAGACCTGGGTATCAATCGCAATACCGCGTACGCGTGGGCGCGTGCAGCTGGCGTCTCTTCGAGGCGAACCGAGGACCCTCGCAAAGCCGAATTCCTGTCGTTACGCAGGGAGGGCCTGACCAGGAAGGCCGCGGCAGAACGTGTAGGAATCAACATCCGGACGGCCAGGGACTGGGACCGTGGAGTCCGACGACTGAAACGCGGTCGGCTCTATCCCGACGGAACGTTTGTGGACTACACCACCAACACGACGACGATGAGATCCATGACGAGTCCACCGTCGACGGTTCCGGAGCAAGTCGGATCGCGGCTGCTGTCACTTCAAGAACGAGAGACGATCGCTGATCTCAAGCGGCTCGGCTGGTCATTACGGGCGATCGGCCGAAAACTGGGACGATCGGCATCGACGATCAAACGCGAGATCGACACGCGCTCGACGGACGGCGTCTATCTGCCGCATGGTGCTCATCGCGACGCCGCCACGAAACGGATGCGCCCGAAGCCGGCGAAACTTGCCCAGTCCGGGCGGCTGCGGGACTACGTGTCGGACCGGTTGAGGGAACAATGGTCTCCGGAGCAGATCAGCGGCGTCCTGTCGCGAGATTTCGCGGATGACGAGAGTATGCAGGTGAGCACGGAGACGATCTACCAGGCGATCTACGTCCAGGCTCGCGGCGGGCTGAAACGTGAGGTCGCTGACGCGTTGCGCACCGGCCGAGCCCGCCGTAAGCCGCATCGCTCGCCTGAGCAACGCACCAGCCGGTTCGTTGATCCGATGGTGATGATCAGCGAACGCCCGGCGGAAGTTGAGGACCGTGCTGTCCCAGGGCATTGGGAGGGCGATTTGGTGCTCGGCGCGGGCAACAAGACAGCGATCGTCACCCTCGTCGAACGGTCCACACGTTACGTCATGCTCGGGCATCTTCCCGGCGAACACACGGCCGAAGCCGTCCGCGACGTCCTCGTTACTCTGATCGGCACGCTGCCCGAGCATCTGCGCGGCTCGCTGACCTGGGATCAGGGTGCAGAGATGGCTGCGCACAAGGCGTTCCGAGTGGCCACCGGTGTCCCGGTCTACTTCTGCGATCCCGCGTCACCCTGGCAGCGAGGATCGAACGAGAATACCAATGGTCTGCTGCGCCAGTACTTCCCCAAGGGCACGGACCTATCTATCCACGGCCTCGAAGACCTCGAGCACGTCGCGCAGAAGCTCAATAGCCGCCCACGCAAGACGCTCGGCTGGGATACCCCAGCCGAGCGTCTGTTAGAACTTGTCTAGTTCGCTTGGTGTTGCGACGACCCCTGGAATCCGCCAAGGTCCGGGGCACAGACGTATCTCACGACACCGACAGTGCCGTCACTCCCACTCGATGGTTCCCGGCGGCTTGCTCGTCACGTCGAGCACCACGCGGTTGACGTCGGCCACCTCGTTGGTGATGCGTGTGGAGATCCGTTCGAGGGTCTCGTAGGGCAGGCGCGTCCAGTCGGCGGTCATCGCGTCCTCGCTGGACACCGGACGCAGCACGATCGGGTGCCCGTAGGTGCGTCCGTCGCCCTGGACTCCGACGCTGCGCACGTCGGCGAGCAGCACCACCGGGCACTGCCAGATCTGACCGTCCAGACCCGCGGAGGTCAGTTCCTCGCGGGCGATCGAATCGGCGTGCCGCAGGATCTCGAGGCGCTCGCGGGTGACCTCACCGATGATGCGGATACCGAGGCCGGGGCCGGGGAACGGCTGACGGCCCACGATCTCCTCGGGCAGGCCCAGCTGACGACCGACCGCGCGAACCTCGTCCTTGAACAGCAGACGCAGCGGCTCGACGAGCTCGAACTGCAGGTCTTCGGGGAGCCCGCCGACGTTGTGGTGGCTCTTGATGTTCGCGGTTCCGGATCCGCCGCCGGATTCGACGACGTCGGGGTACAGGGTGCCCTGCACCAGGAACTCGACTTTCTCGCCCTTCGATGCGCCTTCGCCGAGGACCTCGGACACTGCGCCTTCGAAGCTACGGATGAACTCGCGGCCGATGATCTTGCGCTTGGTCTCGGGGTCGGTGACGCCGGACAGTTCACTCAGGAACGTCTCGGATGCGTCGACGGTGACGAGTCTGGCGCCGGTCGCTGCGACGAAGTCGCGCTCGACCTGCTGCCGCTCGCCCTCACGCATCAGACCGTGGTCGACGAACACACAGGTCAACCGGTCGCCGATGGCGCGTTGTACGAGCGCGGCCGCCACCGCCGAATCGACACCGCCGGACAGCCCACAGATCGCGCGGCCGTCGCCGACCTGCTCGCGTACCTGCTCGATGAGCGCGTCCGCGATGTTGGCGGCGGTCCACTCACCGGGGATGCCCGCGATCTCGTGCAGGAACCGGCTCAGGACCTGCTGGCCGTGCGGCGAATGCAGCACCTCGGGGTGGTACTGGACGCCGGCGAGCCGACGTGCGCGGTCCTCGAACGCGGCGACGGGTGCACCTGCGCTGGTGGCAGTCACCTCGAATCCTTCGGGTGCGACGGTCACGCCGTCACCGTGACTCATCCACACCGGCTGCGTCGCGGGCAGACCTTCGTGCAGCACACCGCCGGACACCGACAGGTCGGTGCGGCCGTACTCGCGGGCTCCGGTATGCGCGACCGTGCCTCCGAGGGCATTCGCCATCGCCTGGAAGCCGTAGCAGATCCCGAACACCGGAATGTCCAGGTCGAACAGCTTCGAGTCGAGTTTCGGGGCGCCGTCTTCGTACACGCTCGAGGGGCCGCCGGACAGGATCACCGCAAGGGGTTCCTTGGCTGCGATCTCTTCGATGCTCGTGGTGTGCGGAACAACTTCCGAATAGACATTGGCCTCGCGCACGCGTCGTGCGATCAGCTGCGCGTACTGGGCTCCGAAGTCGACGACGAGTACGGGTCGGGACTGCTGGGTTTGCGACACCCGAACAGTCTAAGCGGCCGCGCCCGGCCATCCGGACGCGGCCGCTCAGGTCCCACGTAGATCACATGTGAGGTGGCGCTCAGGCCGCTCCCGACCCGCCGGTGATCTCGACGATCGGCAGGGACAGCGCGCCGGGCGCGCCTTCCGGGACAACGGGATTCTTCGGCGCGGTCGGCTGCAGCCGACCGTACGACTCGCCCTGCGCGGGACGCAGATCCTGCTCACCCTTGTTCGGCCACAGCGACGCCGCACGTTCCGCCTGTGCCGCGATGGTCAGTGAGGGATTGACTCCGAGGTTCGCCGAGATGGCAGCCCCGTCGACAACACTCAGCGTCGGGTAGCCGTACACCCGGTGGTACGGGTCGATGACACCGTGCTCCCGGTCGGTTCCGATGACCGCGCCGCCGAGGAAGTGCGCGGTGAGGGGGATGTTGACGATCTCGCCCCAGGTGCCGCCGGCGATACCGTCGATCTTCTCTGCGATCCGGCGCGTCGCCTCGTTTCCGGCCGGGATCCACGTCGGGTTCGGCTCTCCGTGACCCTGCTTGCTGGTCACCTTGCGTCGTCCGAACACGCCCTTCTTGGTGTAGGTGGTGATGGAGTTGTCGAGGTTCTGCATCACCAGCGCGATGATGGTCCGCTCGCTCCAGTCCTTCACCGAGAGCATCCGCAGCATCTTGGCGGGGTTCTTCGCGACCTGGCCGAGGAACTTCACCCAGCGCGGAACCGGGCCGTCGCCGTCGGTCATCAGTGTCTGCAGCAGACCCATCGCGTTGGAACCCTTGCCGTACCGAACGGGCTCGATGTGGGTGTCCGAGGTGGGGTGGAACGACGAGGTGATCGCGACACCGTCGGTCAGGTCCATCTCGGGATCGACCTTCAGCTTGCCCGCGCCGACGATGGACTCGGAGTTCGTGCGGGTGAGTTCACCGAGGCGGTCGGACAGTTCCGGCAGTGCCCCGGTGTCCTTGAGATGATGCAGCAGGTGCTGTGTGCCCCAGGTTCCGGCGGCCAGCACGACGTATGACGCTGTGAAGTTCCGCTTGCCCTTGCGCACCGACGCCCCGGTGCGTTCGGTGTGCACCGTCCACGTACCGTCCACGCCCTCGCTCAGATCGGTCACGGTGGTCATGGGGAGGATGTCCGCACCCGCGCTCTCGGCGAGTCCGAGGTAGTTCTTGATCAGGGTGTTCTTCGCTCCGTGGCGGCACCCCGTCATGCATTCGCCGCATTCGATGCAGCCGGCACGGTCCGGGCCGACGCCGCCGAAGTACGGGTCCGGGACAGTCCTCCCGGGTTCACCGAAGTACACACCCACCGGTGTCTGGATGAACGTGTCGCCGACGCCCATGTCGTCGGCAACTTCCTTGATCACTCTGTCCGCCGCGGTCATTCGGTGGTACTGCACGACGCCGAGCATGCGTCGCGCCTGGTCGTAGAACGGACTCAGTTCGTCGTGCCAGTCGGTGATCTCCGCCCACTGCTGGTCCTGGAAGAACGAGGCCGTCGGCTTGTACAGCGTGTTGGCATAGTTGAGCGATCCACCGCCGACGCCCGCTCCCGCGAGGATCAGGCAGTCGCGAAGGAGGTGGACCCGCTGAATACCGAAACATCCGAGCTTCGGCGCCCAGAGGAATCGCTTCAGATCCCAGCTGGTCTTGGCGAAGTCCGCGTCGGCGAATCGGCGACCGGCCTCGAGAACACCGACCTTGTATCCCTTTTCCACCAACCGCAATGCGGTGACACTGCCACCGAAACCCGAACCGACGATCAGAACGTCGTAGTCCGTGACCTGTTGTCCACCCATAGGAGCACCTCCGCCGAACCTGCGTTGTTACCGGCCAGTATGCACTCCCCGACTGTGACTACGCACACAAGGGCATCCTCACTGTTACGGAGAGTTGCAGAAACTGCAGGTCACTCGATACAAAAGTGGCCGGATGCGACATCTGTGCACTACAACGCACACATAGTCACATCCGGCCACAACGTCACGGCGGATCGGGTCAGGCTCGCACCGACAACCCGACCTTCTGGAATTCCTTGAGATCCGAGTAACCCGACTTCGCCATCGCCCGTCGCAGGCCACCGACGAAGTTGAGCGAACCGTACGGGTCGTCGGACGGCCCGGTCAGCACACGCTCGAGGCTCGGTCGCTCGTCGAACGCGACCTGGAGTGCTGCGCCACGCGGAAGCGACGGATGCGCGGCTGCGGACGGCCAGTACCATCCACGCCCCGGCGCCTCTGCGGCGATGGCGAGCGGTGCACCCAGCACCGCAGCATCAGCACCGCATGCGATCGCCTTCGCGAGGTCACCGGAGGTCTCGATGTCGCCGTCGGCTATGACGTGGACGTACCGACCCCCGGTCTCGTCCAGATAGTCGCGGCGAGCCGCAGCAGCATCCGCGATCGCGGTCGCCATGGGAACACCGATCCCGAGTGATGCGCTCGTGGTGGTGGCTCCGTGCGTCGATCCGAAACCGACGATGACGCCCGCGGCACCCGTACGCATCAGGTGCAGAGCCGTGCGGTGATCGCTCACACCACCTGCCACGACCGGAACATCGAGTTCCGAGATGAACGTCTTCAGGTTGAGTGGTTCACTCTCATTGTGTGCCACATGCTCCGCGGAGATGATCGTGCCGTGCACAACTAGAAGGTCGACGCCGGCCTTGACCAGCTCCGGTGTCAACGTCCGGGCGTTCTGCGGACTCACGCGCACAGCGGTGGTGACACCCGAGTCGCGTACCTGCGCGACGGCCGCGGCCAGCAGATCGGCCTGCAGCGGCGCTGCGTGCAGCTCCTGCAGGTACGCGATGGCCGCGCTCGGATCGGGATCGCTCTCGGCGATGTCGACGAGACGGGAGATCACTGCGTCGACATCGGCGTGACGTCCCCACAGTCCCTCACCGTTGATCACACCGAGGCCACCGGCGTTCCCGAGTTCCACGGCGAAGGCCGGTGACACCAGCGCGTCGGTCGGGTGCGCGAGCACAGGGATGTCGAATCGGTAGGCGTCGATCTGCCACGCGGTCGACACTTCCTTCGACGACCGGGTACGACGCGATGGCACGATGTCCACATCGTCCAGCTCGTACGTGCGGCGGGCCGTCCGGCCCATGCCGATTTCAACGAGGTCGCGCACGCGCGCCCCTTTCTCGTGAGAATGCGGTTGTCCCGTCGACCGAGACGGGACCTACTGCGAACGCACCGAACCTACCGAGCGGCGTAGTTCGGCGCCTCGGCAGTGATCGTGATGTCGTGCGGATGGCTCTCCTTGAGTCCCGCAGCGGTGATCTGCACGAACTGAGCGCGCTGCAGTTCCTCGATGGTCGATGCTCCGGTGTAGCCCATCGCGGCACGCAGACCACCGATGAGTTGGTGAGTAACCTGCTGCAGCGGCCCACGGAAGGGTACCCGTCCTTCGATGCCTTCCGGGACGAGTTTGTCCTCCGACAGGACGTCGTCCTGGAAGTAGCGGTCCTTGGAATACGACTTGGCCTCGCCTCGGGTCTGCATGGCTCCGAGCGAACCCATTCCGCGGTAGCTCTTGAACTGCTTACCGTTGACGAGGATCAATTCACCCGGCGATTCTGCGGTACCAGCGAGAAGTGAGCCCAGCATCGCGGTGGACGCACCGGCAGCAAGAGCTTTCGCGACGTCGCCCGAGAACTGCAGCCCACCATCGGCGATCACCGGCACACCGAGGGCCGTCGCGGCCGCGGTGGCTTCGAGGATCGCCGTGATCTGCGGCGCCCCCACGCCTGCGATGACGCGGGTCGTGCAGATCGAGCCCGGTCCGACACCGATCTTGACAGCATCGACACCGGCTTCGATGAGCGCAGTGGCTCCGGCGCGGGTGGCGACGTTTCCGCCGATGATCTGCACGCGGTCACCGACCTCGGCCTTGAGCTTCGAGATCATGGCCAGCACCCCGGCGGAGTGTCCATGGGCGCTGTCGACGACGATCACGTCGGCTTGGGCGTCGGCGAGCGTCATCGCGCGGGTCCAGGCCTCGTCGCCGACACCGACGGCAGCACCGACGAGGAGCCGCCCGTCGCGGTCCTTCGTGGCGTTGGGATGTTGTTCGGTCTTGACGAAGTCCTTGACCGTGATCAGACCGGTGAGCTTGCCCTGCCCGTCGACGATCGGCAGCTTCTCGATCTTGTGGCGACGCAGAAGCCCGAGTGCGGCCTCCGCCGTCACGCCTTCACTCGCGGTGACGAGCGGTGCCTTGGTCATCACCTCGGCAACCGGTCGGTTCTGATCCACCTCGAACCGCATGTCACGGTTGGTGATGATGCCGACGAGCTGGCCTGCATCATCGGTCACGGGCAGACCCGAGATCCGGAAACGCGCGCACTTCGCGTCGACGTCGGCGAGGGTGTCGGTGGGCTTGCAGGTCACCGGATCGGTGACCATGCCCGCCTCCGAGCGCTTGACCGTCTCGATCTGCGCTGCCTGCGTCTCGGCAGGCATGTTGCGATGCAGGACGCCCATGCCACCGGCGCGCGCCATGGCGATGGCCATACGCGATTCGGTGACCGTGTCCATGGCGGAACTGACCAGCGGGATCCTCAGTCTGATCTCCCGGGTCAGCTGACTCGAGGTGTCGACCTGGCTGGGAACGATGTCCGAGGCCGCGGGCAGCAGCAGCACATCGTCGAAGGTCAGACCGAGCATTGCGACCTTGTTCGGGTCGTCGCCGCCGGTGTGCACATGCCCTCCGGTACTACTCATGCGGTTCGGACCCTCCGTGGTGATCGATGGGTGCGGACGGACGGACCGTCCGGCAGTGGGATTGTGTGAACGACAGCGCCGAAGGTGGCGTAGCCGTCGACGACCATGGTATCTGTTTGCAACCGCGCGACTTGCCGCAACCCTGGTCGGCGTGCTCGAGATCTCGCTGATACGCCCCGTTCATCGGCGTGTCCACCCTCGACGGCTGGCGCGGACCCCCTCGAACTGCGTACCGTGGTGGCGTGCGTGATCAGTTGCCCCCCGGTCTGCCACCGGATCCGTTTGCAGGAGATCCCGACGATCCGTCCGCCGCATTGGACGCGATCGAGCCGGGTCAGCCCTTGGACCCTGCCGAACGACTCGCGGTCGAAGAGGATCTTGCCGACCTCGCGGTGTACGAGGCGTTGCTGGCTCCGCGCGGAGTCCGTGGCCTCGTCGTGTGCTGTGAGGATTGCCATCAGGAGCACTACCACGACTGGGACATGCTCCGCGCGAACCTGCTCCAGCTGCTCGTCGACGGCACGGTCCGCCCCCACGAGCCCGCTTTCGATCCGTCCCCCGACGCGTACGTCACCTGGGACTACTGTCGCGGCTACGCCGACGCGTCGATGAACGAGGCCATGCCGGTCGATCCCTACGGACTCGATTCCTGACGACCCGACCCGACGACGCAGCGACGAAAGGCCCGGCAGCTCACACTGCCGGGCCTTTCTCGTTGGTCCGACGTCAGGCGCCGCCGGACGTCGTCTCGTCGATGTCCAGGTCGGCCGATGAGGGCTGTGCGGTGCTCGAGCCCTGCGTGTCGGACCCGGACGACGTACTCGGTTCCGGCGTGGACACCGTGGTCGTCGGAGCGGGTTGGGTCGTCCCGGTCGAATCCGGGGTGGATGTATCGGTGGCCGGCGGCACGGACGGAGAGGTTGTCTCCACCGGCGACGTAGGCGCATTCAGGATCGTCGGATCCACGGTCGACTCCGGCTTCGCCGTGGGTTCGACAGGTGCCGACGTCTGCGGTCCACCCGGGGTGCTCTGCTGCACCGGTGGGACAACCCCGGCTTCGGGACCGGGAGGCAGTGGCATTCCCGGGAGGGCGGGCGGTACCGGCAGCGTCGGCACGATGCGGTTCATCTCTTCGGTGAGCCGCTGCATCCAATCGCCGAGCTCGTTGCGTTGACCCGTATCCTTCACGCCCGACGAACGGGCCTCCGCCGATCGAAGTAGTTCGTTCGCGGCCTCGGTATCGCCTTCTGCAATCAGTTCCTCGGCCCTCTGCAGGCTCGAACTGGTGTCGAGCCTCGCCATGGTCGACTCGGCCTGTTCGCTGAACACGACTTCCTTGACGCCCCAGAGCGCGTCTCCCGGTTCCGCGCTGTACGAGACCGTGGCGGCACCACCGATGGCGGCTGCGATGAGCGCAGCGGCCCCGGCGAGAGGGCGAATGAGTCGAAGCTGTCCCTTGGAGCGTGAAGGCGGTTGCGCCGCCAGGGCCTCGCGCGCGCCGAGTTCACGGTTGACCGCTGCGACGACCTCATCGAAATCGGGGCCGGCAGGTAGGGGATCTGCCAGGATCTCCGCCCGCCACCCTGCGAGCATCGTGGCGAGTTCGTACTCCTCGGTCGACTGGGTCTCCACTGGACCATCGCCCGAGATCGCATCGATGAGGGCGTCATCGCGCCGCACTGCCGCGATGTCCACGGGGGTGCCGTCGTCGGGAAAATCGTCGGATATGCCGTGCCCCGCGCCGCGCCTCCTACCCATTCCTCTCACCTGCTCTCGTCACTTCCTTCTTGAGTTTCGCGATGGCCCGGTGCTGGGCCACACGGATCGCACCTGCAGTACTCCCGAGCGCCGACGCCGTCTCTTCGGCCGACATCCCCATGACCAGACGCATGATCAGGATCTCCCGCTGCTTCTCGGGCAGCGTGCCGAGCAGATCCTTCATCTGCCGGCTCGCTTCCGAGTTCAACGCGTGTTCCTCGGGACTGTCGTCGAGCGACATCACTTCGGGTACATCGGCTACCGGATCCGCACGGTTACGTGCAGAGTTGCGGTGCGCATCGGCGACCTTGTGTGCGGCAATGCCGTACACGAACGCCATGAAAGGACGCCCCTGATCCTGGTAACGGGGCAACGCCGTCATCACCGCCAGGCACACCTCCTGCGCCACATCGTCTGCCGAAAGCTGTCCACGCTCGGCAGATCCGACCCGCGCCCGGCAATACCGGACGACGAGAGGCCGAATACTTGCTAGTACTCGAGCGAGAGCAGTCCGATCGCCCTGCGCAGCCGCAGCAACGGCGGAGCCCAACTCCTCACCCATAACAGTCATCGAATGCGCAAGTCCTGGCGTTACAAGTGGCACGGTCCCCCAACCGGGCGTGCTTCCACCTGGCAGTGGAACTCCTCCAGAGTAACGACACCCCTTGCCTAACCATTGCGTGCGGGCACCGAACTAGGGCCGGATCGTTGCGAAGTTGCCACCACCACGCGCCACAGCCGTGGCGCATTCGCTCCGCACACGTTCGGCGTCGGTACCCGCACCCAGCCCGACGAGCAACATCGACGCCGCCCACCGCAGCGGAATCAACCCGTGGACAGCAGCCCGATCACACACTTCGGCCGCAAGTTCGAGAGCCGGGGTCGGGTCTGCAGAATCGGTGAGTGCGGCGGCCCGGAGAAGGTCGGACTTCACCCGGTGGCGCACCGACCCGAATGTCTCGGAGTCCGCCGCACCACGCGCCGCGAACGCTCGCGCGGTCTCGAAGTCGCCGGAGGCCAGGGCGGTCTCCGCCGTGACCCAGGACAACCGGATCCGCTGACGCAACAATCTGTCGTCACCCGGCCGAGACCCGGCGAGAATCTCGGCACACCGATGGAGCAGCCGATGTGCCTGCGCAAGTCGCCCGCGGCCGAGCGCATCGGCTGCAAGGCCGGTCAGTGCGTCGCAGCGCGCCTCGGCGACTCGCGCCCTCAGGTCGGAACCGCGGGCACCGGCGGCACCGGCGTCGATTCCTGACACTGCCGCCAGGGCGCGACCGTCATGCACCGCGGCAGCGCGGTGCCACCCGAGTTGACGCAGGAACGATGCTTCGGTGCTCTCGGCGAGCGACGCCCATACCCCCCGTGAGGCCGACCGCCTCACCAGTGCCAGTTCTGCGCGGGCAGCACTGTATCGACCCTGACCGCCGAGCGCGACCGCACGCAACCAGTGCTCTTCGGGTGCGGAAGCAGTCCATGGGGGCACGTGAGCAGGGACATCACCGAAAGCGGCTGCGCGCAACGACGATGTGGCGCCCGGTGGCACCGTATCGATTTCGGATTCCGAGTTGCTGAGGATCGACATAGGGAGAATCATTGCACCGGCACTGCAAAGTTTCCCATTCCTCAGATTCGACAATTTCGCACTGGGAGCGCAACAATTCTCAAACAATGGATTCGGACCTTTCTCCGGTCCTGATACCGACATCCAGTTGAACAAAACATGAATTGCATACATATTGCATGTATGTTCACCGAAGGTAAATCGCGAGCCCACACACCGAATACCACGGCCCATCCAAGGCTGCACTTCAAGCATAAACCCAGGTCAAGCACCTTAAACATCCACATCGTGGCGCCATTGCGGCCATTCGGACCCGTCGGCACGCTCACACTGCAATCATGATCACCGACCAAAGTAAATATTGCCGACGTTAATTCTTTCCAGTTTCGTTATGGACTTTGCCACTGATCGAAGCCATTGACGAATAATCGATACCGCTTTTACGGTTAGGGGGCCGGACATAATTTGGATCCGGCTCGGAAGGACGCCCTTCCCGAACGATGGTCCGCTCGCCTGGCCCAGGCGAGCACGCTGCAAAGGAGTGCACATGCCCGCACCTCACACCCTGCCCGGTCCGAACGCTGACCTCTGGGACTGGCAGATGCATGGCACCTGCCGAGGCGCGGACTCCTCCGTATTCTTCCACCCGGACGGCGAGCGTGGACGCGCCCGCAGCCAACGCGAGAACCGCGCCAAGGAACTCTGCCAGAGCTGCCCCGTCCTCATTCAGTGCCGCGAGCACGCTCTCCGCGTCGCGGAGCCGTACGGAATCTGGGGTGGGATGTCCGAGAGCGAACGTGAGCTGTACACACGTCATCATCGCCGCAAGGTTGCGGTGTGACCGTCGGCCGGGCCGAGGTTCCCCCGCGCCCGCTGCGGGGGTGACGGCCCCGCCGATACAGCGATGGACTGCACTGGGATACGACGAAGCCCCGCACGGAGAAATCCGTGCGGGGCTTCGCGCATCGTGACCCCTCGGAGCCGGCCGAGGGACCCGCGATACCTAGTGAGCGTGTCCGTGCCCGTGGCCGTCGTCCTCGACCGGCTCGGGCTTCTCCACGATTGCGCTCTCGGTGGTCAGAATCATCCGTGCCACGGAAGCAGCGTTGACGACCGCGGAGCGGGTCACCTTCACCGGGTCGACGACACCGTCGGCGATCAGGTCACCGTAGGTGAGGGTGGCCGCGTTGAATCCGTGCCCCTTGGGCGCCTCGGACACCTTGTTCACCACGACAGCACCATCGAGGCCGGCGTTCGAAGCGATCCAGTACAGCGGTGCGGTGAGGGCGGTCCGCAGCACTGCGACACCGGTTGCCTCGTCGCCGGACAACGAGTCCTCGAGCTCGGCAAGCGCCAGCGATGCCTGCACCAGTGCAGAACCACCGCCGGGGACGATGCCTTCCTCGACGGCAGCCTTCGCGGCATTGACCGCATCTTCGACGCGGAACTTGCGTTCCTTCAGATCGGTCTCGGTGGCAGCACCGACCTGAATGACGGCGATTCCACCCGCGAGCTTGGCGAGCCGCTCCTCGAGCTTCTCCCGATCCCAATCGGAATCGGTGTTCTCGATTTCGCGACGGAGCTGAGCTGCGCGGTTCTCGATATCCTCGGCCGAGCCTGCACCGTCGACGATCGTGGTGTTGTCCTTCGTCACCACGACACGCCGAGCCGAGCCGAGCAGATCGAGTCCGGCCTCCTTCAAGGACAGACCGATGTCGGAGTTGATCACGGTACCGGCGGTCACGACCGCGAGGTCGTCGAGGAACGCCTTGCGACGGTCACCGAAGAACGGAGCCTTCACCGCGACGGCCTTGAGAGTCTTGCGGATCGAGTTGATCACCAGGGTCGAGAGCGGCTCACCCTCGATGTCCTCGGCGATGAGCAGGACCGGCTTACCCGATTCTGCGATCTTCTCGAGCAACGGCAGGAAGTCGGGCAGCGAGCTGATCTTCTCGCGGTACAGCAGCACGAGGGCATCCTCGAGGACTGCTTCCTGAGTGTCGACGTCGGTGATGAAGTACGGCGACAGGAAACCCTTGTCGAACTGAACTCCCTCGGTGACGACGAGGTCGGTGCTCAGGGTCGAGGATTCCTCGATCGTCACCACACCGTTCTCGCCGACGACGGTGAGGGCCTCGCCCACCATCTCGCCGATCTCCGCATCACGCGAGGACACAGTGGCAACCTGGGCGATCGCCGTCTTTCCCTCGACGGGAGTCGCGGCAGCGAGAAGCGCCTCGGAAACCTTCTCGGCTCCCTTGGAAATCCCCACGCCGAGTGCGATGGGGTTGGCACCCGCCGCCACGTTCTTCAGACCGGCCTTGACGATCGCCTGCGCGAGGACCGTCGCGGTGGTCGTGCCGTCGCCTGCAACGTCGTTGGTCTTGGTGGCGACGCTCTTCACGAGCTGAGCGCCGAGGTTCTCGAACGGATCCTCCAGCTCGATCTCACGGGCGATGCTGACACCGTCGTTGGTCACTGTGGGGCCGCCGAACGCCTTGGCGAGCACCACATGCCGCCCACGGGGGCCGAGGGTGACCTTGACGGCGTCGGCGAGCTGATCGACACCACGCTCGAGAGCACGGCGCGCGGTTTCGTTGAACTCGATTTGCTTGGACATGTTCTCCGACTACTCCTGGGTTCGGATGATCCCCAACGGACTCCGCCCCGGGTCCGTTACGGAACTCCGGGGCGGAACTGTTGCGGCCTACTTTGCGACGACAGCCAGAACGTCGCGGGCCGAAAGGATCAGGTACTCCTCGCCGGCGTACTTGATCTCGGTTCCGCCGTACTTGCTGTAGATGACGACGTCGCCTTCCTTGACATCCAGCGGGATGCGCTTGTCGCCATCCTCGACCCAGCGGCCGGGGCCGACGGCGACGACGGTGCCCTCCTGGGGCTTTTCCTTCGCCGTATCAGGAATAACCAGGCCGGAGGCAGTCGTCGTCTCAGCCTCATTGGCCTGGACGAGGATCTTGTCCTCGAGCGGCTTGATGTTCACGCTCGCCACGATGAGCCCTCCACTTTCAGGGGTACTTGGGTCCGAGGCTCTCGTCGTCCTCGAACTCGGGTTTGTTCAGTCACCAGAGTGACTCCTCGCGCAGTCCCGTCGTCGCGGGTGCCGGGCCGGCGCTCGGTGTCACTAGCACTCTATACATGCGAGTGCCAGCGCTCAAGGGTTGCGGGTGCTGACACGCGCAAAGCGAACAGAGCGCCTCACATGTTACGGTTCAATAACGGAAACCGAGAGCGTGACCATTCGGTGACCACGACGGCGAGCGACCCTTGCCTCAGCGGTCATCAGTCACGCACGAGAGGTGAACAATGCCAACGTCGCTAGGGATCTCCGTCGGCGCCTCCGGCGTCGGCGCTGCCCTGCTCGTCGACACTGCCACCGGGCTCACGTCCGAGTACCGCAGGCTGGCGGTCGATTCCGGCCGGCACCGTGATGTCGGCGATCTCGTCTTCGATGCAATCTCATTGATGACCACACAGGTCGTGGATCAACCGGTCCCCGACGCCGTCACCGTCGCCTACCGCACCGAAGAGCAGGCAGACGCCATCCGCACCGCCGCGGAGCGCCGCGGAAAACTCGTGCGACTCGTTCCCGAGACCACCGCTCTTCTCGCATACCTCCGCACCGTCGGAGTGCGCAGCGAGCCCGGCTCGGTCGCCATCGCCGACATGGGCGCGTCCGGCACCACCGTCTCGGTCCTCGATCAGGGATCCGGCACCGTACTGCGATCTGCACGTACAGAGGACGTCAGCGGCAATGCGGTCGGCACCGTGATCTACGACCACGTCCACCGCGCCACCAACCGCATGCGAACGCGTATGCCGGTTGATCCCGCACTACTGAAGGCACGCTGCCAGGGCGCCCAGGAAGTGCTCACCACTTCCGAGCGAACCCGGATCGACATTGCCGAAGCGGGGCCCGATGCATCGGTGACCTTGACACGCGCCGATCTCGCGGCGCTCGCCGCCGATCTCTCCGCGACCGCTGCCACGTTCACCCACCAGGTCACGACCCAGGCGTTGCCGCGTCCGCGCACCCTCGCCCTCGTCGGCGGTACCGCGGCGGTTCCGGCCTTGGTCACCGCCGTCACCTCCAGTTTCGACGGTCACGTCATCACTGTCCCTGAACCGGCGTCCGCAGCCGCCCAGGGCGCCGCGCACCTGTCGGGATCCGCGCAGTTCGGCGGCTACGACGTCGTCGGCTCCGCGAACGCGTCCACGGGGTCGGCCGGAGCGCGCATGTCGGGTGCCGTGGCGGCGGCACTCGTGCTTGCCGCGGTTGTCGCGGGATTCGCCACCGACAAGTTCACCGACCGGTCCGCCAGTACACCGGTGTCTCCTGCCGGAACCAACGGCGTCGTCGTCACGGAAGACCCGGCCCAGCCGGTGAACCCGAGCGAGACCGACATCCCGTCGTCCGATCCCGACCCGTCGCTGTCTCCGACGGAGACCACTGACGGCGACCTCGACGGAACGCCACTTCCGGCTCCGCCACCGTCGACCGTTCAGCCGACGGACATCCCGGTATCGAACGGCGGCCCCACGGCCACCCCGACCCCGATCGATCAGGTGCAGACGCTCGAGGCGTCGCCGGACGAAACCACCGACAGATGGCACTCGACGACGTCTCCGACGCCGACCCCCACGGACCCGACCGATCCCACAGTCACGACGGACCCCACAAGTCCGACCGACCCCACGGAACCGACAGATCCGACCGACCCCACAACCCCGACCGACCCCACGACTCCGACGGACCCCACAGACACAACCGAGCCCACGGAACCCACGACTCCGACCGATCCCACAGACACAACCGAGCCGGAACCGGGCATCACACCAGAGCCGTCCACCCCAGCGCTGACGACCTCGCCGGGACTGAACTCGCCCGGACTGAACTCGCCGACACCGACCATCGAGGAACGATCGGCAACCGAGAGCAGCACCGGTGAGGATCCGGCAACCTCGGACACCTCGACGACGACCGGCTAGGAGTAGTCGCCCTGTCGGCCGAGACTCAGGCCGACACCTGCGCCACCGATACCGACAGCCCCGGATCCGTCCCCACGGACAGAGACGACGGGGTCGCTCCACCCGCGATGAGATGCGCGCCCAGAGCTGCGATCATCACGCCGTTGTCTGTGCACAGCCGTGGTCGGGGTACACGCAGGGTCATGCCGGCCTCCGCGCAGCGTTCCTCGGCGAGCTCACGCAGCCGTGTGTTCGCTGTCGCGCCCCCGCCGAGCACCAGCGTGTCGACACCGACGTCACGGGCCGCCCGCACAGCCTTCATCGTGAGCACGTCGGCCACGGCCTCTTGGAATCCCGCAGCAACATCGGCGACCGGCACCGGTTCACCGGCGCGCTCCTTCGCTTCGACGAACCGCGCCACGGCCGTCTTGAGCCCGGAGAACGAGAAGTCGTTGCGGGCATCTCGCGGCCCTGTCATACCGCGCGGGAACACCACAGCGGTCCGGTCTCCTTCTCTCGCGAGTCGATCGACTTCCGGGCCTCCGGGATAACCGAGTCCGAGCAGTCGCGCGACCTTGTCGAAGGCTTCGCCCGCCGCATCGTCGACGGTGGTGCCGAGTTCGACGATCGGCTTGCTCAAGTCTTCGATATGCAGCAGATGGGTGTGCCCGCCCGAGACCAGGAGCGCGACGCACGGCGGCATCGGTCCGTGCTCGAGCGTGTCGACGGCGACATGGCCGGCAAGATGGTTGATCGCGTAGAAGGGGACGTTCCACGCTGCTGCATACGCCTTGGCTGCGGCAACTCCGACGAGAAGTGCACCCGCCAATCCGGGGCCGATCGTGACACATACCGCGTCGGGCTTGGCGATACCGGCCGAGGCGAGCGCCCGCTGCATCGTGGGTACCATCGCCTCGAGGTGCGCTCGGGATGCGATCTCGGGAACCACGCCACCGAAGCGGGCGTGCTCGTCGACGCTCGAGGCCACCTCGTCGGCGAGAAGTTCGAGGGTGCCGTCACCGGCGAAACGGACGATACCGACGCCGGTCTCGTCGCACGAACTCTCGACCCCCATCACGATCGGTCCGGTCATGGTCGTGGCTCCTCTCGCCGATCCGGGCGGCGCATCGTGTATGCATCGGCCCCACTCGGCTGGTAGTAACGTTTCCTCGTCCCCACGACCTCGAAACCCTCGCGTCGATACAACGCGATTGCCGCGTCGTTGTCGGTGCGGACCTCGAGGAAAACCGGGCCACCCCACCGATCCGCGACACGCAGCAATTCGGTCAGCAGAGCCTTGCCGATCCCGCGTCGCCGCGAGCCGGGGTCGACGCCGATCGTATGTACCTCGGACTCCGGGTCGACCCCGGTGCCGAGCCGTGCCAGCCCGGCGTAGCCGAGGAGAGAGCCCGATTCGTCGCGTGCAGCGACATAGTGATTGTGGGGCGAGGCGAGTTCTGAACGGAACGCGTCGGCGCTCCACGGGTCGTCTCCGGGAAACAGCAGGGTCTCGAGTTCTGCGCACCTGCCCACGTCGTCGCCGCGGAGCGCGTCGATGAGCACGCTCATGTGCGACGACGATCCGCGGTGGCAACGGCATCGGGGCGGCGCAGGTACAGCGGCACCAGCGGCTCAGGATCCGTCGCCGCGCGCAGATCGACCGAAGCCGCAGCAACCAGACCTGCGGGCGACGGTGAATACACGGGCACCGAGGGAAGTTCGAACAGGTCGACATGCTGGGCCGATCCCGCGACCCGGCGCGACGGTACGGACGGCACCTCGGCGGGCTTGCGGACATCGGGGCCCTCGACACGACTCCGGGATCCGTCGTACCGAGCGAAGTACACCTCCCGACGCCGCGCGTCGGTGACCACGAGCAGATCGCCGCCGCCGGCTGCTTGATCGTGCACGTCCTGCGCGATCGCATCGAGGCTGCAGACACCGTGGACCGGAATCCCGAGGGCATCGCCGAATGCCGCGGCGGTCACCATCCCGACCCGCAACCCGGTGAACGGCCCCGGCCCGACACCCACGACGATCGCGTCGAGGTCGGCCGGTAGGTATCCGGCCTCCTCGAGGCACTCGAGGATCTGCGGGGTGAGGATCTCCGCGTGAGCACGAGGATTGTCGGTCAGTCGCACGGCGAGCGTGGAGATGTGGGCTGCGTCTCCCTCATCGCCGAGTCGGACGAGACCCGAGGTCACCACGGGTGTTGAGGTATCGACGGCGAGCACAAGCACGATTCACCAGGATACCCGGTCCGCTGTCCTGCCAGGACCTCAGCGCCGGTCAGTCGACCCAGGCCCACTCCGCCCGGCGCACATCGGACTCGGGATCACGACGCAATCGCACCCGCAGGTGCCGGTCGGTGAGCTTCTCGACGAGCCCTCCGCCCCACTCGACCACGACGACGGCCGCACCGAGATCGGTGTCGAGGTCCAGTGCATCGAGTTCGTCGAGGGCGTTCGGGCCGTCGCCCAGTCGGTATGCATCGACATGGATCAGCCCCACCGGTGGTGCACCGTCACGCGGCCCCGGCCGGTGTTCGCGGGCGATGACGAACGTCGGCGACGTCACACGGCCCTGAACCCCGAGGCCGTCTGCGAGCCCCCTGGTCAACGCGGTCTTGCCGGCCCCGAGTGGACCATCGAGGACTACGAGGTCGCCGGCCCGGAGGTCTCGGGCGAGTCGGCGCCCGAACGCCTCGGTGTCCTCGACGGTCGGCAATTCGATGTGGCGTGCGGAATCAGACAATTGCGGCTCGCCTCGTCGAGATGTCATGTGCGAAGCCCCGCTGGATCAGCCGGTCGATCCCACGGTTGACGACCTCCGGGAACTCGAACTGCACGAGATGCCCACCGCCGCGAACCCGCTTGAGTTCGGATCCGGGGAGCGCCTCGGCGAGTTTCTCGGAGCTCGCGAACGGAATCACCATGTCGGCGTCGCCGCAGAGCACGAGTGACGGCACCGAACCCAGCACGGACAGCGCAGCGGATTCGTCGTGCAGTTCGAGGGTGCGTAGGAAGTTCACGATCGTCACTACCGAGGTCTCGTCGAGCATCCGATCCGACAACGCGACGAGGCGCGGACTGACCACCGTCCCGTACGACGCCGCGCGCAGTATCGGCGTGACGACCGCACGCGCCATACCGCGTGCCGCCTGCACGAATCCGGGCGCGGTTCGCGCCGCATATCGAAAGGCATCGATGACGGGGTTCTCGAGATTCCGGCCGAGCCCGGTCCGGCTGAGACCCGCCGCGGTGGTCGCAAGCAACCCCGCCCCCACGATCCGGGACTCGAACAGATCGGGGCGCTGCGACGCCAGCGCGATCGTCGTCATGCCGCCCATCGAATGTCCGATCACCACGACCGGCCCGCCGGGGATCGTCTCGTCGATGACCCGGCCGAGGTCTCGTCCGAGTTGAGCGATGGTGCACGACTTGGGGTCGGGCATGCCGGACTCGCCGTGGCCGCGCTGGTCGTAGAACACCATCCGGACGTCCTCGCCCCACCGCTCGAGCACGTGCCGATACTGCAAATGCCACGACTGCATGCGCAGGCAGTAGCCGTGCACGAAAACGACGGTCAGCGGAGCACGTGACGATCCGGATTCGCGCACGACGAGAGGGACACCGTCATCTGTCATGACGATCCCCTTCGGTAGACGGAGAACGGCGTCGAAATCCTCGTCCCGATACAGCTCGTGTGCAGGCATCCCGGCGCTCCGCACGGCGTACAGCCCTGCGGATGATGCAAGCGTCACCAGGCTCGCGCCCAGCAGACCCATTCGACCCATCAGCGTCATCGCAACTCGCCTCCTTCGCCACCTATATAGGTGCGGACGGTTCGGCCACCGATCCCGGTCACGATCTCGTAGTTGATCGTGTCCAGGAGTTCGGCCCAGTCCTGGGCTCCGGATTCTCCGAGACGTCCGTCACCGAAGAACAACGCTTCGTCGCCCTCCTGTACTCCCCCACCGTCCGGGCCGAGGTCGACGACGATCTGGTCCATGCACACGCGGCCCAGCTGGGGACGTCGACGCCCGCCGAGGAGAACGTCGATCCGGCCACTGAGATTGCGGCGGATCCCGTCTGCATACCCCATCGGCAGAAGGGCGACGGTCGTGTCGGCAGGGGCGATCCAGCGGTGCCCGTACGACACGCCCGAACCTGCAGAAACCCTCTTCACCAGCGCCACTCTCGATCGCAGTGTCATCACCGGCCGGAACCCGAAATCGCCTTGCTCGGGGATCGGCGTCAGCCCGTATATCGCAATTCCGGGCCGAACCATGTCGAATCGCAGGTCGGGGCGGGTAACGGTGGCCGCAGAGTTCGCCAGATGAACAACCTCGGGGGGCAACGACACCCGCCGGAGATCATCGGCGGCCTGGTGGAGCCTGTCTCGTTGTGAATCGATCTCGGGGTGACCGAGTTCATCGCCGTGGGCAAGGTGTGAGAACAGTCCTCGCAGCCGCACCGCTCCGGCCGCCTGCGCGCGGGCGACGTCCCGCACGAATTCGGGCCACTCGTCGTGTGCTACGCCGTTGCGGTTGAGTCCGGTGTCGACCTTCGCGGTGATGACCGCCGTTTCACCGATGCTCTCGGCCGCCGCGACAATGGCCGCGAGGTGCCGCGGCGACGACACACCGAGTTCGATTCCCGCCGCGATCGCGGGTGCGTAATCGGCGTCGACGGTGTGCAGCCACGACAGCACGGGCGCGTCGATTCCGGCAGCGCGCAGCTCGAGCCCCTCGGTGAGAGTGGTGACGCCCAGTTCGCGTGCGCCGGCCGCGAGCGCGGCGCGCGCGACGGGCACGGCACCGTGGTTGTAGGCGTCGGCCTTGACAACCGCCATGACCGCGGCGTCGCCGGCGTACTCCCGAAGGCGCCTGACGTTGTGAGCGACCGCGTCCAGATCGATGATCGCTTCCGCTTGGGGAATCGATCGGCGGCCGGTGGACGGGGTGCGTTGTAGGGCGGTCACATGGATTGATCCTGCCACCGCGGCGATCGGTGCTGTCAGGGAGCCCGGGTGTGTCCGATCACGATTCGGATGCGTGGGTCCGCAGAATGCGCACCGCGGCACGGAGATATCCGGCGATGATGCTCGCCGATACCGGTGCGGTCCCGGCACTCTCGCCGTCCTCGCCGCGTGCTGCGAGATTCGCCGCAAGTGCGTGGGCGCGTGCACCGACCGCCGCAGCAAGGCCGATCGGCATGCCCGACGACATCAACGCCCCCACGATCCCGGCCAGTAGGTCACCGGCGCCCGCAGTCGACGCCCACGATCCACCCGCGTCGTTGGCGAACGTGTGTCCGTCGGGGCGGGCGATCAGCGTTACGCGGCCTTTGAGCAGCACATGCACCTGCCAGTCCGCGGCGAGGGCCCGTACGGCAGCGACCCGGTCGGGCTGCGGATCGGTGCCGGTGAGCCGCGCGAACTCTCCGGCGTGCGGGGTCAGCAGTGTCGGCGCAGAGCGACCCCGCACGAGTGACGGGTTGCGCGCGAGGATCGTCAGGCCGTCGGCGTCGACGAGTACCGGCAGACCGGTCGCCAGAACATCGCGCAGCGTCGTCTCGGCCTGCGCGCCGGTGCCACCGCCCGGTCCGACCACCCATGCTTGTGCCCGACCTGCAGCGTCGAATGTCGGGGCCGCGACGACCTCCGGATAGCGCGCGAGCACCTCCGATGCCGCACTCCCGACGTAGCGCACCATGCCGGAAGTCGCGGTCACTGCGGCACCCGTGCACAGCACCCCGGCTCCCGGATATCGCGCGCTGCCTGCCACGATGCCGACCACGCCCTGGCTGTACTTGTCGTCGTCGGCACCGGGGACCGGCCAGATCGCGCCCAATTCGGCGGGCTCCGCCGACACCAGGTCGGCCGGCGGTAGATCGAGACCGATGTCGATCAGTTCGACGCGGCCGCACCGCGCAGGCGCGAGAATGTGCACGGGTTTCCGGGCGCCGAACGTGACTGTCAGATCCGCGGTCACTGCCGGACCGTCGATCGCGCCGGTGTCCGGGTCGACGCCGCTCGGGGTGTCGATTGCGACGATCGGTGCGGTGATCGCGTCGACGAGAGCGGCCGCAGCCGGGCGCAACGGACCGTGACCGGAGATTCCGACGATGCCGTCGAGGACGAGGTCGGGATCGCCGAGATGCTCTGGTATCGCCGATGCCGTGCGGCCCCCGACGGCGCGTAGTGCTGCGAGTCCCGCGGGATGCGCGCGATCCGGGGTGAGCAACAGTGCTGTCACGCCGACCCCGCGCCGACGGAGGTACACGCCGGCCCACAGCGCGTCGCCGCCGTTGTCGCCGGAACCTACGAGCAACGTCACCGTCCGGCCGGCAACGGCGCCGGTGCGTGCGTGGAGTTCCTCGGCCACCACCCGTGCGAGCCCATATGATGCTCGGCGCATCAGCGTGCCCTCGGGCAGGGCTGCCAGGAGCGGCGCCTCCGCGGCGCGTATCTGCTCACACGGGTAGTAGCTGCGCATCGGGGCTCCCGGTCGCTCGGCCTGTGCTTCTCGTGACTATCCGTGGTGCTCTATTCCACGGTGACGGACTTGGCGAGGTTACGGGGCTTGTCCACGTCGTACCCGCGCGATTGCGCGACCTCCGCAGCGAACACCTGCAACGGCACGGTCGACAACAACGGCTGGAGCAACGACGGCGACGCCGGGATCTCCACGAGATGATCCGCGAACGGACGCACCGTCTCGTCACCCTCCTCCGCGATCACCACCGTCACCGCGCCACGCGCCTGGATCTCCCGAATATTGCTGAGCAACTTGCTGTGCAGAACGGCACGCCCCTTGGGCGACGGCATGACGACGATCACGGGCAACCCGTCCTCGATCAACGCGATCGGCCCGTGCTTGAGCTCACCGGCCGCGAACCCCTCCGCGTGCATGTACGCCAACTCTTTGAGCTTGAGCGCACCCTCGAGCGCCACCGGATACCCCACATGCCGTCCCAGGAACAACACTGCCGGCGACGCCGCCAGCTCCCGCGCCAACTCCCGCACCGGCTCCATCCCGAGCAGCAACTGCTCGATCTTCGCGGGCATCGCCTCGAGATCCTGATACTCGCGCGCCACCTCATCGGGATACTTGGTGCCCCGCGCCTGCGCCAACGCCAACCCCACCAGCAGGTTCGCCGCCATCTGCGCCAAGAACGCCTTCGTCGACGCCACCCCGATCTCCGGACCGGTCCGCGTGTACAACACCGCATCGGCCTCACGCGGAATCTGCGCACCGTTGGTGTTGCACACCGCCAGCACCCGCGCCTTCTGATCCTTCGCGTGCCGCACCGCCTCGAGCGTGTCGGCGGTCTCCCCCGACTGCGAGATCGCCACCACCAGCGTCGACCGGTCCAGCACCGGATCCCGGTACCGGAACTCCGAAGCCAGCTCGACCTCGACGGGCAGCCGCGTCCAATGCTCGATCGCGTACTTCGCCACCAGACCCGAGTGATACGAGCTGCCACACGCGACGACGAACACCTTGTCGATGTCGCGCAATTCCTGATCCGACAGGCGCTGCTCGTCGAGCACGATCCGGCCGTCGACGAAATGCCCACGCAACGTGTCAGCGACCGCGGCGGGCTGCTCCTCGATCTCCTTGAGCATGAAGTAGTCGTGGCCGCCCTTCTCCGCGGCCGCAAGATCCCAGTCGATGGTGAACGGCTGCGTCGGCACGTCGGTGTTGCCGTCGAAGTCGGTGACCTCGTACGAGTCCTTCGTGATCACCACGACCTGATCCTGGCCCAGCTCGACGGCGTTGCGGGTGAACTCGATGAACGCCGCGACATCCGAGGCGATGAACATCTCCCCGTCTCCGACACCGACGACCAGCGGCGTCGAGCGTCGGGCCGCGATGATCGTCCCGGGATGATCGGCGTGCACGAACACCAGCGTGAACGCGCCTTCGAGGCGGCGCAGCACACTGCGGGCGCTCTCCACGAAATCACCGGCCGTGGGCCCCTCGGCGTACGCGCGCGCGACCAGGTGCACCGCGACCTCGGTGTCGGTGTCCGATTCCAGTTCGATACCGGCCGCTTCGAGTTCGGCGCGCAGCGGCGCGAAGTTCTCGATGATGCCGTTGTGGACCACCGCGAGCCGGCCGCCGGCATCGCGATGCGGATGCGCGTTGCGGTCGGTGGGGCGACCGTGCGTCGCCCATCGCGTGTGTCCCATCCCGGCCGTACCGTCGAACCGGTCCTCACCGATCTCGGCGAGTTCCGCTTCGAGGTTCGCGAGCCGACCGGCCTTACGTTCGACGGCGAGCCCACCGGCGCCGTCGAGAACGGCGATACCGGCCGAGTCGTAGCCTCGGTACTCCATCCGCCGAAGGGCCTCCACCACGACGTCGAGGGCACGGCGGTGCCCGACATACCCCACGATTCCGCACATGGTTAGCAGGGTACTTGGCAGGGTCGGCTCATCGACAACGCGCTGGTGACCAGGTGGCAAGCGCTACACAGGACCGCTGCGGGACGCGTATCCCGATCACCGCACCCGTCTTCCACGTCGATCGGCTAACGTTCTCGCCGTGGCGGCGAACCTGAAATCCTTGGCTCGGCAACTCTCGAAGCGCGGCCCGCACACGGTGTTGCGCGGCGACCTCGCGCTCGCCGGTCTCCCCGGCATCGTCTACACCCCTGCGGAGGGCTTCAACCTTCCCGCGGTGGCGTTCGGTCACGGCTGGCTGACCGGAGTGAGCAGGTATTCCGGGCTGCTCGAACACCTCGCGTCGTGGGGGATCGTGGCAGCAGCGCCCGGCACCGAACGCGGGCCTGTCCCCTCCTCCATCGGATTGGCCACCGATCTGCTGACCACCCTCGACATCTGTACCGGTGTCCGCCTGGGTACCGGTCGCATCAGCGTGCACCCGCACCGTCTGGCCCTCGTCGGACACGGTCTGGGTGCCGGTGCCGCGATCCTGGGTGCGGCGCAGCGCAGGGTGGGCGCTGTCGCGGCGCTCTACCCCGCCCCCACCACTCCCTCCGCAGCCGAGGCCGCTGCTCGCGTCGCGGCACCCGGGTTGGTGCTCGTCGGAGAGAAGAGTTTCGGATCGATGAACAGCGACGCGGTGTCGGTGGCCCAGAAGTGGGGTGGCGAGGATCTGCAACTACGCGTCGTCGACGGCGCCGACGACCAAGGGCTCGTCGAGGGCCGCCGTCTGCTCGGGGCACTCGGGTTCGGTGGGGCCGAGCGGAAGACGCAGGAGCGCACCCGGGCTCTGCTGACCGGATTCCTCCTGAATCGCCTCACCGACGACAAGACCTACGCGGCGTTCGCCGACCCCACCGCCGAGGTCCCCGGCTCCACTGTGATCACGGATCCCTCTCTTGTCGAGCAGGATCTCGGTAGCCGACTCAACAAGCTGCTCAGCAGCTAGGGGCTGGGAGGGTCACAGCGGGCCGGCCTCGGCCAGCACGACCCCGTCGCCATCGTCCGCGCGCGGCTCTGCTTCGGGGTCGGTGGTCGCGGCACCGGCGTTCGCTTCCGTACGACGGTGGGCCGCTCGGCCGCCGATCGGTACCTGAGCGAGCACGGGACCGGACGGCAGCCTCGCGCCGTCGGGCGAATAACCCTCCGAGGGCACTGTGCTGCCCGAGAGCACTGTCCCGGAGGAACGGTTCTCCGAGGAAGGGAGCTCCGGGGGTGTGGTGGGCACCGGCTGCGGAGCAGAGGCTCGCTCCGCCGAATCCGGCACGAATTCGGTCGGTGCTGCCGGGTCTGTCGGAGCCGGGTCGGTCGGTGCCGCCGGGACCGGTGAGGGCGCTGAATCTTCGACGTTGCACGCGACGATACCGAACGTGACGGCCTCGGTGAAGGCGGTCGCTCCCTCCACCGCTGTCGTCGCGAGATCGGCGACCGCGCCGGTCAGATCCACGACGGCCTCGACCAATTCTCGCCCGGCGTCCACCAGATGGGCCGCCTCTCGCAGGACGTCGCCCGGTCCGCCGGCCGTGTCGTCGTCGGTACCACGGGAGCCACCTCCCAGGTGCCTCGCCGACTCGGACGCCGGTGCCGGTGTTTCGAGCAGGTCGAACGCCCGGGCAACCGCGGCGAGGTGCTCGTCGACCGCGGCGTCGGCGATATCGCACACCTCGATGAACCGATCGATTCGTGCCTGAATCGTCGGTGCGAACACCTCGTGCAGCCATCGCGTACACCACGCCGCGACGCCGTCCGGACCTGCAATGTCCGGCCCGGTAGCGGGCATGCCGGCTTCAGCGCACCACAGCGCCACCTGCTCGGCGGTGGGGCCCTCCGTGTCGCCGCGCGCGCCCGCGATGATCGTGTCGATGTCCTCGGGGGTCCGGCCCTCGACCGACGTGTCCGCGAACGATCCGATCGCATACGACTTCTCGTTCACCGCACAGGTAATGCCTTCGACGGCGTCCCTACACGCGCGGGCCAGCGCGTACACCGCGTCGGACAGCATCGCACCGCGCTGCACGGCTCGTTCCAGATCGTCGCGGGCCAGGTCGCCGGCGTCGCCGCGCCACGCGGAGCGTAATGCGCGTACCCCGTCCGTCTGCTCCTCGACTCGGCTCTCCAGATCGGCCGAAAGCCGGGTCAGTGCGGTCGCGTCGTCCGCGAGTACCGACACGTCGAGCCCGTTCTGCTCGTCGTAGCGGCCGCGCAGACCGTCGACGGTGACGCGCCCGGCGATACCGACGCGGTGGGCGCGCGGAAGGTAGGCGGCGAAGAAGTCGAGACCGCGGGCACCGGCTTCGAGCAACTCGACCAGACCTACGCTCGGTGAACTCACCGAGCGAGGCCCGTCCGGATGTCGCGCAGTGCGCCGAGTGTGGCCCGTTCCTGGTCGTGGTATCCGTCCGCTGCTTCTGCTGCAGCGTCGGAACAGCGGTTGGTCGCCGCAGTCCACTCGTCCAGGGCACGACGTAGGCGCTGGTACCCGTCTTCGACGGCCACCCCACGCGATCGATATCTCTCCCCGGCACACCGAGGCCCGAATTCCAGTGCACCGAGGGCACGACGACATCCCCGGTCCGCGGCCACCGCGGAACCGGTCACCGTCGTAACGACAGCTCTGACCGCTGCGTCGTCGAAATACAGGCCGTCGAAATACAGTTCGGATCGTGGCTCCACGTCCACTCCTTCACGTGTCGGTCGACACCGTCACAGAGTTGGACGCAGCGCAGGACGATCCGGTTCCCTCACCGTCGAAGAGAATCGACCGGCCTTCGGTACGACGATCGTTCAGACGCCGGCGACAACCTTGGCCAGTCGATCGGCAACCGCCTGCGCGTGAGTGTCCTCTGAAGCCTCGACCATGACGCGTACGAGCTGTTCGGTGCCGGACGGGCGCAGCAGCACTCGCCCGGTGGCGCCGAGTTCCCGTTCGGCTTCCGCAACAGCATCCGCAACCGCCCGGTTCGCAGCGACCGCTGCTTTGTCGGATACGGGGACGTTGACGAGGACCTGCGGGAGCGATCGCATCACCGCGGCAAGGTCTGTCAGGGACGTACCGGTCGCTGCGATCCGTTCCATCAACCGCAGCCCGGTCAGGACGCCGTCGCCGGTCGTGCCGTGCGCGGGGAAGACGATGTGCCCGGATTGCTCGCCTCCGAGGGAGAATCCGCCGCGACGCAGTTCCTCGAGCACATACCGGTCGCCGACTCCGACGGTCACGACCTCGATACCGGACTCCCGCATCGCTATGTGCAGGCCCAGATTGCTCATCACTGTCGCGACCAGCGTGCCCTCGCGCAGCTCACCGCGGTCTCGCATGCTCAGTGCCAGCACCGCCATGATCGCGTCGCCGTCCACGACGGCTCCGGACGCATCGACCGCGAGGCAGCGGTCCGCGTCGCCGTCATGTCCGAGACCGAGGTCGGCGCCGTGCTCGACCACAGCTCTCTGCAGGGAATCGAGATGCGTCGACCCGCAGCCGTCGTTGATGTTGAGACCGTCCGGTTCTGCGCTGATCGCAATCACTCTGGCGCCGGCGGCTGCATAGGCTGCGGGACCGACGTGCGACGCCGCGCCGTGCGCGCAGTCGACAACGACCGTCACACCTTCGAGCGACACAGTCGTCGCACTCGCGAGGTGTGCCAGATAACGATCTGCAGCGTCGTCGGCGGGCCGAACCCTTCCGACACCGGCCCCGGTCGGCCGTGCCGGAGTCGTTCCGTCGCGCAATGCCGCCTCGATCCGATCCTCGGCGGCATCGTCGAGCTTGTGACCGCCCGTGGCAAAGATCTTGATTCCGTTGTCCGGCATGGGGTTGTGCGACGCCGAGATCATCACGCCGAGATCCGCAGCGTACTCACCGGTGAGATACGCGACCGCCGGAGTGGGCAGCACTCCGACCGATACGACGTCGACACCGGCTGCGGCCAGCCCCGCTGTGACTGCAGCTTCGAGCATCTCGCCGCTGGCACGCGGATCGCGACCCACCACCGCGACCGGACGACGACCGTCATGGCCGGGCGCGAGCACGGTCGCAGCCGCCCCTGCGAGTTGCATCGCCAATTCCACCGTCAGACCGCCGTTCGCCATCCCGCGAACCCCGTCCGTGCCGAACAACCGGGCCATACACACGTCCTTCACTTCGAGCCTTCGGAAGACAAACCGCCACGAGCGCTGTCGTCGGAATCAGAATGCACGAAAGCAGGCGACCGGTAGTAATTCTCTACCGGCGCCTGCTCTCGTGGCCGAACAGGTGCCGAGGCTGACAGGGTCAGCGTCGGCGACACATCAGCGCTTGGAGTACTGGGGTGCCTTACGGGCCTTCTTGAGACCGTACTTCTTACGCTCGGTCGCACGCGGGTCACGCGTGAGGAAGCCGGCGCGCTTGAGCGACGGGCGATCCTCGGGGGTGACCTCGATCAGCGCACGCGCGATAGCGAGACGCAGAGCGCCGGCCTGGCCGGACGGTCCGCCGCCGTGCAGGCGCGCGTGGATGTCGAACGACTCGCTGCGCTCGACGGTCACCAGCGGCGACTTCACGAGCTGCTGGTGCACCTTGTTCGGGAAGTAATCCTCGATGGTGCGACCGTTGAGCACGAACTTGCCGGTGCCCGGCACGAGGCGGACGCGAGCGACTGCCTCCTTACGGCGGCCGACGGTCTGGATCGGGCGATCGAACACGATCGGCTCGACGACTGCCTCGACGAACTCCTCGGCAACCTCCTCGGCCACGTATTCGTCCGCGGCAACCTCGACGTTGTCGACGTCGACGTTGTCAGCGAACTCTTCGGGATTCACGCTCTGCTCCTCCGGCGCCGTCACTGGGCCACCTGCTTGATCTCGAACGGCACCGGCTGCTGCGCGGCGTGGGGATGGTTCGGGCCCGCGTACACCTTCAGCTTCTTGGCGATGGCGCGGCCGAGCTTGTTCTTCGGGAGCATGCCGGTGACGGCCTTCTCCACGAGGCGGTCGGGGTTCTTCTCGAGAACCTCGCCCACGGAACGAGCGCGGAGACCACCCGGGTGACCGGAGTGGCTGTAGAGGAACTTGCCCTCGCGCTTGTTGCCGGAGATGGCAACCTTGTCGGCGTTGATGATGACGACGAAGTCACCACCGTCGGCGTGCGGGGCAAAGGTGGGCTTGTGCTTGCCACGGAGCAGGTTCGCCGCCTGCACCGCGAGGCGACCGAGCACCACGTCAGTGGCGTCGATGACATGCCACTGGTGGGTCAGGTCGCCGGCTTTCGGTGTGTACGTAGACACAGATCTTCCTCGTCTATCGTCTTGTTGCTGGCCCGCGCGCCGCGCATAGTCGTCCTCGGCGGCCAGTTGAGACCCGAGAGACGACGCTTGCCGCGCACGTGGCTACGACAGCGTGCGACACGCCGATCGCACACAATACCCGTCCCCCAGCTACCGGGTCAAAACACGTCCATCATGCCTGCCGGAAATCTCGATGTCCCGGTGGCCTCTCCACCACCGGGACATCGTGCGGTGTACCCCTGCCACTCACATGGCAGCGGACATCACCTGCCGGGGAAGGACCGCCCGATCGCATGGTTGACCATCTGCATGTTCTCGCCGCCCCTCCCGACGACAATGCCGACCTCGGCCAACACCTGGTTCAGCCCGTCTATCGCCTGATCCCAGCGCCGCTGGCAATCCAGATAAGCCCCCGCGGCCTCGCCTTGCCAGCTCTCCGCCAGAGGTTTCACCTCCGCCACGATGCCGTCGAGAATCGCGGTCATCTCATTGTTGACCCCGGAGATTCCGGTTCGAAGATTGGAGATACCTTCGAAGTTGTAGCCCAACTGACCATCGGACATTTATGTGCTCCTCGTCTTCATTCAGTGGCCGACCGTGGTCGGGTGTTCAGTGATCAGCGCGTTCGAGCACCGAGTCAGAAGGATCCGTTGAGCGCTGAATCGTTGTTCGCCGCGACCTTGGCAACTTCGTTGGCGTGTTCGTCTTCTTGGGCGGCGTAACGGTTACCGCCATTGCGGACGAGCTCGACGATCTCGAGGAGGGCATCGTCCAACTTCCTCGCATTGTGGTTCCAGCGCTCCATGATCCGACCGAACTCACGGTTCGCATCGCCTGTCCAATCCCCGGACGAACTCGCAATCCTGTTGCCGAGCGCCGTCACCACACCCCCGAGGTTCTCGCGTGAATCGTCGAGCCGGTCCGCCGTCATTCCCAAGACGACCGGATCTACTTGGAGCTGCCCGCTGCCGGTTTCGCCCTCACTCATCGTCTACCCCTCCATTGCTCTGCGTCGCAGTTGTCTCGGCCCCCGTTGGTCCGACCGCTTCGCCCCTACATCTGATTCGACGCAGCCCGCACCGGATCGGTTCCACTAGATCCGAACTACGTCGACAGTTTCTTCACACCGGCTCCACTGTGTGGACGGCCTGCTCGCATTCACTTCTGATTCCGGTCCATTCGTCGGCGAGGAACTGGCAGCCGATAGAAATCTGCAGGCCTGGCACGACGACGACCGACCACCTCACCGTGGAGAACTCGTCGGGCACCTCGACGTAAGAGATGACCGGGCGGTCACCGAAGCGCGTGTCCGGGTCCACATCTCGGATGACTTCGCTGCGCTCCATCGCGCGGGCCGCGAGACTCCGCGCCACCGCATCCTGATTCATCCCGTCCGCGAGTTGTGAGTACACGACCACGATCCTGCGGTCCGGGCCCGAATCCGGCAGGAGTTCAGTCCTTCCCGGATCCTGCACACCGGAATCACGTATGCGCCAGTACGACGGGAGGTCCAGGCGTACAGGACCGAGGTCGATCGTGGTGAAGGCGGTTTCATCCGGATCCGGCGAGGCCGTGGCCGGTGCGTCGTCGGACGGTTCGGTCCGGACGGTCTCCGTGCTCTCGGCAACACCCCTTTCCGCGACCACCCCGTGGGTGCCCTCATCACCCGAGGTGAACACCATCGCGGCCACCACGACGACCACGATCATTGCGCCAGCGATCACCCACCCGAATCTGGGTGCACGTGATGGCTCGGGCATGGGTGCACGGACGTCCTGCAACCACTGTGCGGTGGACCACTCGCCCTCGGTCTCGGGTGCCGCGACCCGCGCAGTACTCGGCTCGGGTATTCCGGTGAGTGGCGCAAGCATTTCCGAGGCCGCGACCGGCACGACCCTGATCCCACGTCCGATCCGCGCGGCCAACCGACCGCACAGTTCGACGCCCGCAGACTCACCTGGAATCCCCGTCACCAACAGCACATCCGGATCGATACGTCCGGAGACCGATTCGATCAGAGACCTGAGACGAGACGCACCGTCGTCCGAATCCACCTCCTGTGCCGCCAGGTCCGGATTCCTCGCAACACGGTCGATCACAGCCCGTCCGCCGCGAATCGGTTCGAACGAGGTCGCGGTGACCCCGTCCGACGTGACTTCGAGGGTCACACATCGCGCGTCCGCATCCACCTCGACTGCGGCACATGCAGCGACCGCAGCCGGAACCAACTCCGCATTGCGTGCGACACTCCGCGCGGCGGTGTACAGCGCGTCGCGGCGCCGCGCACTCCACTTCGTCGGATGCACTGCGACGACAGTTCCCGTGTCGGGGGACGCGCCGACCGCGGCAGCTGCATAACGCACCAGGCCCGTCAGTAACTCGGCGGAGTCGACTGCCCGGACCGGGTCCAGCACATCGGTCGGCCCGAGCGCCGACGCAGCGTCTCCGAAGACCCACCCGTCGCCCAGCCTCGCGGCAAAGGCAGGCACATGCCGGATGCGCTCGGCCCGGCGTACACACACGCCGGTCGCCCCGATGTGGAGCCCCAGTACATCCACGCTCACGACTGTTGCAGCCATGCCGTCTGGACGAGTTCGTTACCGTTGCGTCGCACGAGAATTCCGCGACCGGGCGGCATCGGTCCGGGTCTCGCCGTTCCTACCAGCGCGCCTTCGTCGCGACTCCCACTCATGACCAGGCCGGGGGTGGACAGTTCACGCAGCCGTGCGATGACCGGTTCGTACAGCGCGCGGCCCGCTCCGCCCGCGCGCCGCGCGATGATCAGGTGCAGACCGATGTCCTTGGCCTGCGGCAGATAGTCGAGCAACGGCGTCAACGGGTTCTGGCCGGATGACGCAACCAGGTCGTAGTCGTCGACGATGACGAACACTTCGGGGCCCGCCCACCACGATCGGTCACGCAGCTGCTGTTGTGTGGTGTCGGCTCCCGGGAGTCGACGTTCGAAGATCCCGGCGAGTTCGGTGGTCATGGCGGACAGGACGGACGCGCCCGGCGCGTAACCGCCGAGATGGTCGCCTTCGACGACCCCGAGCATGGTCCGGCGGTAGTCCCCCACGATGATCCGTGCCTGTGCACCGGTGTTCGACTCCATGAGGCTCCGGCAGATCCCGCGGAGCAGCGCGGTCTTCCCACATCCGGAGTCGCCGAACACCAGCAGGTGCGGGCTGTCGGCGAAATCGAGGACCACCGGCGCGAGCTCGGCTTCGTCGATTCCGATCGGCACACACAATCGCTGTGCGACCGGTGCGCTGATCGGTACCGGCCATCCGTCGGGAAGCGCTGCGAGAACGGCCGCTCTGTCGATTTCCTCGGGAAGCATCCGGACCGCAGGCGCGTGGCCATCCGGAGTTGCGGCAGTGATTCCGGCGATTGCGGCGGCGACGCCCTCACCGAGATCGTCGATGGCGGAGCTGCCGTCGAACCGTGGCAGTGCGGCCAACACGTGAAGTCCGTCCCGATCGATACCCCGGCCGGGTCTGCCCTCGGGCACCAGTGCCGCTCTCTTACGCCCGTATTCCGAATCGGCCGGGTCGCCGAGACGGAGTTCGAGGCGGGTTCCGAGGTGATCGCGTAATGCAGGTCGGACATCCCACCACCGCGGAGCGCTGATCACGACATGAATTCCGTAGGACAACCCGCGCGATGCCAGTACGCCGATACTCTGCTCGAGTGGTTCGAAATCCTCCCGGATGCTGGGCCAGCCGTCGATCACGAGGAAGACATCGCCGAACGGATCGGCGGAGACATGATGCGCTCCGTCGGAGCGCAAGCGGCGCAGTTGCGACATCGATTCGATGCCCCATTCGCCGAACTGTCGTTCTCTCCGCCGCAGCAAACCCATGAGTTCCGCGACGGTACGACGGACCCGGTCTGCTGCGAGGCGATTCGCCACGGAGCCGACATGTGGGAGACCTGCGAGCCCGGCAAGGGTGCCGCCCCCGAAATCGAGGCAGTAGAACTGCACCTGTCCGGCCGTGTGGGTGGCGGCCATCGACATGATCAAGGTGCGCAGCAATGTCGATTTCCCCGACTGCGGACCTCCGACCACGATCGCGTTGCCTGCGGCCCCCGACAGATCGACGACCAGAGGGTCTCGACGCTGTTCGAAGGGCCGGTCGACGATCCCGATCGTCGTGCGCAAGGTGGACCGGCGCAGGAGATCTCCGGTGAGGAGCGAGTGCGACAACACCATATCGAGGCTCGGGGACTCGTCGAGCGGCGGCAACCACACCTCGTGTGCGGGCGTGCCGTGCCCGCGGACCCTGCCGACGACGACGTCGAGGACACTGCGGCCACCCCCGGACGGGTTCGGCGCGGAGCCCGGAGGCGGGTCGCCGACCGTCGGCGGCGGCAGTGGAACACCGCGATCAACGGGTACGTCTCGCGCCGTGAACACCCGCGGACCCGGAGTCCCGGCGGCTGCCGCCCGAGTCCGACGCGCCGGACGGCCCGGTTCGTAGGGTCCCGACACGTAGGCCGCGTCGAAGCGCACGATTTCGGCCGAATCACATTTGAGGTAGCCGGCACCCGGTGTCGGAGGCAGGTTGTAGGCATCCGGAACTCCGAGGACACTCCGGGATTCGTTCGCGGAGAATGTCTTCAATCCGATCCGGTACGACAGGTGACTGTCGAGACCGCGTAGCTTTCCTTCGTCGAGTCGCTGGCTCGCCAGCAGGAGGTGCATGTGCAGCGACCTGCCGAGGCGGCCGATCGCCGCGAAGAGATCGGCGAACTCGGGCTGCTGGGACAGCAGTTCGGAGAACTCGTCGACGACGATGAACAATGCAGGCAGTGGCGCCAGCGGAGCACCTGCGACGCGCGCCTTCTCGTAGTCACCGACGTTCGCGAAATTGCCGGCCGCTCGCAGCAGTTCCTGCCGGCGATTCATCTCCCCTTCGAGTGCGTCCTTCATCCGCTCGACCATCGCGAGTTCGTCGGAGAGGTTGGTGATGACCGCCGCAACGTGGGGGCTCCGATCGAGCCCCAGGAAGGTCGCACCACCCTTGAAGTCGACGAGCACGAGATTGAGTGCATCGGGTGAGTGCGTCGCGACGAGACCGAGCACGAGTGTCCGCAGGAACTCGCTCTTTCCCGAACCCGTCGCGCCGATGCACAGTCCGTGCGGACCCATGCCGTTCTCGGCGGATTCCTTCAGGTCGATCTCGACCGGTGCGCCATCCGCACCGACACCGATCGGCACCCGCAGCCTGTCGCGCCCGGATCGCAGCGCCCATGCCTGCTGCGGATCGAGACGCGCGATGTCGCCGAGTCCGAGCAGGTCCTGCCATGTCTCGATGCTGCCGTCATCGGCACCGTCGTCCGTTGCGAGCTGAGTTGCGGCACGGTACGGGGCGAGTCGTCGCGCCAGGGCCTGCGATTGTGGGGCACTGATCCCGTCCACTTCTGCGAACGTCTCCACCGAGCTGCCCGTTCTCGCCCCGAGTCGGCCGTCCTCCGCAACGAGTTGCAGCCCACGAAGTGCCGCGAGCCGCGGGGCGAACCCGGAGAGGTCGAGCAGGGTCACGGAGTCGAGCCCGTCGTCGAGCAGTCCGGTCCCGGACCCGGAGACCCCACCGTCGATGACGATCAGCAGCTGCGGCACCCCATCGACGGCGGGGGTATTGCGGACGAACCGTCCACGTGCGGACAGGTGCACGCCGAGGACCGTCTCGAGTTCGAGGACGGAACCGAACAGCATGCGAGTACTGCCGGCACCGTCGCGTGCCTCCGGATGCTGGGCGTGGGGAAGCCACTTGACCCACTCCCACTCCGCGGCGGTGTCCGGTCCGCAGATCACTGCGACCTGGAGCACGTCGGGTGCGTGGAAGGTGCACAGCTGCGCGAGCATCGCACGCGCAAGTTGCTGCGCCGCCTCACGGTCTCCGCCGATACCGACCGACGCGAATCCCCGTAGCGATACGGCCGTCGGGAGTGCGGGTACCACCGAGTGCGCACGCACGAATCGGCGCAACGACACCGCGGCAACGGGTTCGAGATCCTCGATCGGACCGGTTTCGGGAGCGATCAGCTTCGTGGCGAGTCGCTGTCCGCCCCGGCCCACCCGCACGTGGCAGAAGTCGGCGTCGGTCGTGCGGCGTTCCCACATCCGGACCGTCCCGACGAGGGTCCACAACAGCGCCGGATCCGGGTGAGTCCACTCGAGTGCGCGACGCTGCGCCGAGCCGGTTTCGGCGACGTCGCTGCGAAGGGTATCGAGGTAGCGCAGGTAGTCCTTGCGATCCTCGTTCGCCTCGGCAGTTTTCGCTCCGCCTCCGCGACCACCGTTGGCAAGCATGCCGATCATCGACACCATCATCATCAGCGGAAAGACCAGGGCCATGGGACTGCGTGCCATACCTGAGCCGAACATGAGCGCGACCATGCCGATCATCGCCGCAACCATCACCAGCGGCAGCAGCTTCATGAGCAGATTGCCCGGTGTGGCTCTCGGAATATCGGGCGGTGCCTGCAGACTCACTTCACCACCGGGTGCGCGCGGCGCATCCCGACGCGCTCTACGCGCGAACCGTACAGTGCTCAAGTTCCCCAACCCCCCGTACAACACCGAGCGCCGACAGCGCCCTTCCCCCCACGGTTGTGGAAGAGTAGCGCACCGTCGCGACAGTTACATCCGCGGCGATACCGTCGGCACTTCCACTTCGATGTCGTAAGGTCTGCGTCGTCGAAAGGTCCGCGCCACGTTCAGTCGCCGGACCGGCGCTCGAACGACGGGGGGAACAATTCCATGACGGCTGCATCCACGAGCCCGAACGTACCCGGTGCGATAGCAGCACCGGAACTGTGCCGGATCACAGTGCTCACCAAACACTCCGAGGTCGATCTCGCTCTGCCACTGGGTGTTCCGGTTGCCCTACTGCTCGCGGGAATCGTCGACCTCGTGGCCGCTCACCGCCCCGACAACGAATTCGACGTCACGCCGGAGCGAGTCGAGCCGGAAGCATGGACCCTCGCCCGGATCGGCCAGGCTCCGCTCGCAGGCGCGTTGAGTCTCGACGAGCTCGGAATCCGCGATGGTGAGGTGCTCCTCCTCGAGGAATCTTCCGCACCGTCGTCGCCACCGTTGTTCGACGACGTGATGTACAACGTGGCGGTTGCGGGCCGCGACCGGTTGCACCGCTGGTCCGATCGCACCGCGGCCATGGTCGGTGCTGCGATCGCAGCGGCTGCGATCACGATCGGGTGCGGCTCGTTGCTCCTGCTGCCACCTTCCGGCGGCGAGCGGGTGGTCGCGGGGATCGCTACTGCAGTGCTGACGCTGCTGCTCGTGACCGCGGCCGCCGTCATCGCACGCGTCTACCTCGACCGGCCGATCGGTTTACTGCTCGCGGTGTGCGCGGTCCCCGCGTCCTTCGTCACCGGAATGCTTCTGGTGCCCGGCGACTTCGGTGCACCACACCTGCTGTTGGCCACTGTCCTGACCGGCGCGGTCGGTGCGGTCACGGTGAGCGTCACGACGGTCGGGCTCGCAACATTCACCGCGATCCCGACGATCTCGGCGGTAGCCACGACTGCCCTGATCGTCGGCACCGCCACCGACGTACCGGTTCAGGCGCTCGGGGCCGGGGTCGTCGCGACCGCGCTGCTGCTCGTGACATTCGCCGCTCGCGCGGCCACGCTCCTCGCTCGACTTCCCCTTCCTCCGGTTCCCGCGCCCGGAACTTCCCTGGACCCCGTGGTTCCCGATCCGGACGACGAGAACCCGCCGCCCACGTTCGAGGAACTCGAGGCCAAGACCGCGCGTGCCCGAGCTCATCTGACGGGGTGGGTGTACGCGGTGGTCGTACTCGCCACGGCAGGTGCGTGGTACGCGGCGTGGCCGGTGCCGGATGCGGGTGTCTCGTGGCCCGGGGTCGCGTTGGCCGTGGCGACGGGAATCGTCTTGATGTTCCGGGGTCGCACGTACATCGGGGCCGAACAGGCGGCTCCGATGATCGTCGGTGGCGGGGTCCTCATCCTGGGCCTGGTCGTCGGCGCTGCTCTCTCCGGAACCGTTGCTCCGCAAGCACTCTTCGGGGTCACAGTCGTAGTGTTCGCCGGTGCCCTGATCTTCGGGGTCTTCATGCCGCGCCGCACCTTCACGCCGGTGCAGCGCCGGATCAGTGAGCTCACCGAGTACGCGGTCATCGCCACTATCGTGCCGCTGGCATGCTGGGTCGCCGGTCTCTACTCGGCGGTCCGTGGACTGTGACGCCTCGTCGACGACTCGGCCCCGCCTCACTCGTCGTCACCCTGATCGTCACTCTCTCCACCGTCGGAGCTGTGGGTTCGGCGTCTGCGGCTCCCCCGGTCCCAGACAGCGGACTGCTGCCCGCCGGAGACGAACCCGCGGCGCTGGAACCGACCGAGCAGCGGAACACGTGCACTCAGGGTCAGCCCGTCGCCGACAGCCCGCAACGGCCGTACGCGCAACGGCTCATGGACTTCGAGCGGGTGTGGCCGCTGACGCGGGGCGCCGGTCAGGTCGTCGCTGTGATCGACACCGGGGTGAACCGGCATCCACGACTCCCCCGCATCACCCCGGGCGGCGACTACGTGGCGAGCGACGACGGCACGGTCGACTGCGACGCGCACGGAACACTCGTCGCCGGCCTGATCGCGGCGCAACCGGTGGAAGGTTCGGGATTCGCCGGCGGTGCACCCGACGTCGAAGTGATCGCCATCCGTCAATCCAGCCGCAACTACTCCGACCGCTCCGCCGGAGAGGAGGAGGCGGCGCAGAACTCCCCCGGTTACGGGGATGTGCGCACGCTGGCATCTGCGGTGCGTCGTGCCGCGGATCTCGGAGCCACTGTCATCAACATCTCCGAGGTCGCGTGCACGCTCGCGAGCGACGGGATCGACGACGGGCCGCTCGGCGCGGCAGTCCAGTACGCCACCGACGTCGAAGACGCGGTCGTGGTCGCGGCGGCAGGAAACCGGGATGTGTGCCAGGCGTTGAATCCTCCGGCTGCGAATCCACTCGATCCGCACGCAGATCCGTGGGATTCGATCACAACGATCGCCTCCCCTGCCTGGTACGACGACTATGTGCTCACAGTCGGCTGGGTCGAAGCAGACGGCACACCGTCCGGCGAGAGCGTTCCCGGACCGTGGGTGGATGTCGCGGCGCCCGGGAGCGGCATCGTCTCCCTCGACCCGTTCTCCTCCGGTCTCATCGACGCACAGATCAGCGCACAGGGGCCGGTACCGCTCTCCGGAACGAGTTTCTCGGCACCTCTGGTCTCGGCAACAGTCGCGTTGGTGAGAGCTCGCCACCCTCAACTCGACGCGCGCGCCGTGATGGAACGCATCGAATCGACCGCTCATGCCCCCGCGGAAGGCTGGAATCCCCGGGTCGGGCACGGCGTCGTCGATCCGTTGGCCGCGGTCACCGCACCGCTGCCCACCGAACGAGACATCCCGGCGGCCCCGAGGGCGATCGCCGGTCCCTCGCCGGTCGATCCCCCGGACCCGACACCGCGACACATCGCGTGGGTCGCCGGTGCCGCGGTCGCCGGCGTTCTCGCCCTCGCCCTACTTGCGGCCCTACCCTTTCGGGAGCGTGCGCGCCGGCGGGAACATGCACGCAACTCTCATTCGCCTGTTCCGAGCGGTGCTGGTCGAGGGTCCGGGGCGACGCCGTCGTGAGCGAGTAGCGCCTCGGCGCGCCCGAGCGAAGGGCCCGGCGCGAGCAGGTCGACGATCTGCCACGGCGCCCGCGCCGACTCTCCTTCGAGCCCGAGTGCCGTGGCGGCCTCGGCATCGGCAATGCCGTACCGGACACCGGTGTCCGCGATGTAGAACAGCGCTCCCCGACGTTCACTGTCGGGGACGATCGACGTGGTCTGCACGAATGTGCCTCGCCCCGGCGGAATGTGCACGAGGTCCACGTTCGGTCCCGGACCGTCGGCCTGTGCCGGGCCGACCGGGATCGCGTCCGCGGCGATCGGCAGGACAGTGCCCGCCGACAGCACCAGTTCCGATCGTGGCTGATCGTCGGGGCCGTCCTCCGGCTCCCAGGTCAGGCATCCGACAGGTCGCTCCACGGGGTCGACGATCGTGGGTACCACCGTCGGGAACGTGTCGACCGCGAGGTGATGTACCGTCGGCGCATCCTTGAGGGTGTCGGGGGGCACGATCGGAATCTCGGCGACTCCTTGTGAATCCGAGGCGTGGATGATCTGCGCGGTCGCGGTCGACACCTCCTGCACGCCATCGTTCAATACGACGTAGTAGCGCTGGCCGCCCGGTTCCGCGAGTCCGACGACGGATCCGACACGGACATCGCCGACCGGCACTCGCGGTGCGCTCCCTGCGTCCGGGATCACGGGCGCGGCGAGCTTCGGCAGTTCGGGCAGCGCCGCGAGCAGACCTGTACCGACGGGTCTGGCCGATCCGACGTCGATACCCAGGACCCGTGTCAGGGCGCGATCCCGCGGGTCGATCTCGGCACGTCCGCCTCCGTAGGCCAAGTGGTACTCACCGTCGAAGGTCATCAGAAGCGCTTCGTCGTCGTCGAGCGGTCCACCGACACCGGCATACTCGGGCATGCCGGCCGACACCGCGGTCGTGACGAACTGCCGCCCGCCTGCATCGACCGTGTCGCACACCGTCCACGACATGTCGTGGTCGACGTACGCGAGGGACGATGGAGCGCCGGGGATACCGACGAGCGGGCCCCTCGGTCGGTTCTCGAGCTCCTCGTCGGCCACGACGGCCGGTTCCGCAGGGTCATCGAGCACGAGTCGCGCGGACGCAAGATTCATGGCGGGATGAAATGTTCCGTCGATAGCGACATAGAGCGCTCCGGAATCCCTGCCCACCACGAGTTTCGCGTTGCCGATCTTGTCCTGTGGCCGGAACAGGGCCAAGGCGGCGCACCCTGCAAGGACGAGGCAGGCGACCACCATCCCCACCATGAGCGACCGCGACTGCGACCTCATCGGGTCGTGGATCATGCGGACGTCGCGACGGACGAGCGCATGCTCCATCCGTCTCATCAGAAATCGGTAACCGCTCACCTGCCATCGAGTGGTGGGCTGCGATGCCATATGTCCTCCCCCGTGCGGCACGCTCACTGCCGCAACACAGTACAGTTGCCCGTTGGGAAGTTCGGGCGGGCACCCACAGGCCACGCCCGATCGGTGTCGGGGGGAGTGCCGTGTATCGAACTGTGTCCGAGGTCGTGCGTGGAAGATCCGTCGTGCACGAACGGCCCCGCGTCGTCTCACGGCTCGTCCTGGCCCAGTGCGCCGCGATCTCGGTCTGGATCACGGCGGCTGCGACAGGGGCACCCGCGTGGGTGGCACCGACCGCAGCGGCCACGACCGCTGCACTCGTGCTCATCCGGATCCGCGGCCGCGACGCCGTCGATACAGCGACGACGCTGCTGCGGCACACGTTTCCGCGCGTACACGGCCCTGCGGAGATCCGGGATACAGCACGGCCGACCGGTCGTCCTGTCGGTTTGCGGTGGGACGGCACATGCGTGACTGCGGTTGTCGAGGTGCTCGCTCCCGCCGGGGTCATCACGCGGCTGGGGCGAGATCGTGCCGACTCGTCTCAGACCCTGCCTGTGGGCGCGCTGTCCGACTGCCTGCGCCGACACGACGTGACGCTGGACGCGATCGATGTCGTCGTCCACGGTCGGCGGGTGCTCGACGCGACCCCGGCCGGTCAGGTCTATGCGCAACTCATCGGGCCCCTGCCGGCCGCTGCCACGCGCACGGTGTGGCTCGCGTTACGTCTCGACGCATCGACGTGTCGCGATGCCGTCGACCGGCGCGGAGGCGGCACCGAAGGCGCGACCCGCACGGTCACTGCTGCGGCGCGGCGAGTCGTGCGAACGCTCGGTGATTCCGGTTGCGCGGCAAGAATCTTGACGGCCCCGGAGATCCGATCTGCCGCACTCCGGGTGACTCACGGCGCAGACCCGCTGGTGGCAGAACGCTCCTGGCGTCACGTGCGCCTCCCCATCGGATTCAGCACCGGGGGCGTGCTCGACCCGCGGCGACTCGACGCGAGCACGCTGACCCACATCTGGACGCACCCGTCGCTGTCGTCGACGGTGACGGTGCGGATCCGTCCGGGATCCTTCGGTGCGACGCGCGTCGGAGGTCTCGTCCGGTACGCGACACGCACCCCCGATGGCCCGGTCACCTCCGGTGCTCGCACTGTCCACGGCCGCGAGCGTGAGGCGCTGCTCGCATGTCTGCCCTACGCGACGAACGGACTCGAGGGCATCACCGATCTACGCAACGCGAACCGCGACGACCTCGACGGATTGGCTCTGCCCGTCACGGGCTGCGGTCAGCTGATCGGCTCGGACGAGTCGGGTCGGGCGATCGCGGTGCGCCTCACCGGGCCGGGGGTGCGCTCGGTCCACGTCGCGGGCGAGTTGTATCTCGCACAGCAGATCGTGTTCCGTGCTGTGGCGATCGGTGCGCGCGTGGTGATCCACACCGACCGCGCCGATGCCTGGCGGTCGCTTCTCAACGGTGCTGCGTCACCGGATCGGCTGAGGATCGCCGGCGAGCAACCCGGCGACCGCGAGTTCGACACCGTCGTCTTCGACGGGGTCCGGCCGACAGGCAGGCCTCACACCGGCGCCATCCACGTACATGCACATCCCGATCAGTGGCCCCGCGAACATCCCACCGTCGCCATCGAACAGCCGAACGGATCCGGCGAGCGGGTCGTGCTCACGACGCGCGGGAAGCGGATGACGCTGACCCTGGTCACCATCGAAGCCGAGTCTGCGCACATCGGGCGACCCCGTGTCGTGGAAGCGGTACCGGCGCGCTGACCAGCGTCTCAGCCCGGGTACGGCGCGATGTCACCTCCCGCCCGAATCGTGGTTGCCCACCAGCCGAGTTGGCCCAGCATGCGTTGGGCCGAGTCGATTGCCGCACCGTCACGCGTGGTGCCGTCGGCGGCGAAGGCGTGTTTGACGCGGTGGAAGCTCACCGATTCCCGCACCGGGACCATGTGGACCTCCACGACCACCTGCCGGAGTTGCTCCACCGCGCGCAGGCCACCGGACAGCCCGCCGTAGGAGACGAATCCCACGGGCTTGGCGCGCCATTCGTGTTTGACGCTGTCGATCGCGGTCTTGAGCGCAGCGGGATAGCCGTGGTTGTACTCGGAGGTGACCACGACGAATGCCTCCGCCTCGGCGATCCGCCGGGCGAAGACGTCGACGTCGCGCCCTCCCGACAGTTCCTGAGGCAGCGGGGTTTCGGCCAGGTCGATGATATCGACAGCGAATTCCGCGTCGCCGGACACCGAGCGGCGACGAGCCGTTTCGATGAACCATTGTGCGACGACCGGCGCGACCCGCCCCTCCCGCACGCTCGCCACGATGATCCCGAGTCGGATCGGCTTCTCGTTCATCACCCGATCGTAGGGTGCGTCAGGACGTCAGGCCGTGCGTGAGGAGGGCGGCGAGCTCACGGTATGCCTGCGCATCGTCGAGGCCGGTCTGCCGAGCGACCTGTCGCTGCTGGATGCGGACCATGACGGCCGCGACGACGTCGGCGACGAACGCCGCGTGCACGTCGCGCAGTTCACCGGCGGCGACACCGTCCGAGATCAACGCCCGGACCCGGTCTGCGGCGAGGCGCGTGTTGCGCTCGTACACCTCCCGTGCGACGGGTGTCGCGGCGATGTCCTCCATGAAGCGGACCGAGGCGGGTTCGAGTTGCCTGCCTACGGATTCGAGGTAGGTGCGGATCCGCGTCTCAGCTCCTGTGGCATCCGCGACATCGGCTTCTACGCGCTCGGTCGCGCCGCGAAAGAAATGCACGGTGACGGCCTGGACGAGCCGGTCCTTGTTCTCGGCGAGGGCGTAGAGGGTCGATTTCGAACACCGCAGCCGGGCTGCGATGTCGTCGAGCGTGAAGTGCGCGAATCCTTCGTCCAGAAACAGCGCGACAAGCTGATCGAACAGCTGCGCCTGTCTTGCCGTGGTGCGTCGTGCCGCTACTCTTGCCATACCAGCAACGGTACTGCAGTATCGCTCGCAGTACTGTTTGTGAGTCCGTCTTCTTCGAGGAGTTCTGCCGTGCCCGTCGAGCGTCTACTGCCCACCCCCGAGGCCCACGATCTGATCGACCTCACTCGCGACGTCGCCGACAAAGTGCTCGCACCTCGCGTCGTCGAACACGAACGTAGCGAGACCTTCCCGGAAGGCGTGTTCCCCGCACTCGGCGCCGCAGGGCTGCTCAGCCTCCCCTACCCCGAAGAGTTCGGTGGCGGAAACCAGCCGTACGAGGTGTACCTGCAGGTCCTCGAGGAGCTCGGCGCACGCTGGGCAGCGGTCGCGGTCGCGGTGAGCGTGCACGGCCTGTCGTGCTTCGCCCTCGCGACACACGGCACCGATGAGCAGAAGAACGCGTGGCTACCCGACATGCTGGGCGGCGAGACGATCGGCGCCTACAGCCTGTCCGAGCCTCAGGCCGGCTCCGACGCGGCGGCCCTGACCTGCCGGGCACAGGCCGTCGAGGGCGGATACCGGATCAACGGCTCGAAGGCGTGGATCACCAACGGCGGCAAGGCCGATTTCTACACCCTGTTCGCCCGGACCTCCGACACAGGAAGCAAGGGCATCTCGTGCTTCCTCGTGCCCAAGGGCACCGAGGGCCTCGGCTTCGGGAGGCCCGAGGAGAAGATGGGCCTACATGCGATCCCCACCACCTCGGCCCATTACGACGATGCCTTCGTACCCGCCGACCGCCGCATCGGCTCCGAAGGTCAAGGTCTTCCCATCGCGTTCAGCGCCCTCGACTCCGGACGTCTCGGCATCGCTGCTGTCGCAACCGGACTCGCTCAGGCCGCGCTCGACGAAGCAACCGCATACGCCAAGGAACGCAAGGCCTTCGGCAAGGCGATCATCGACCATCAGGGCCTCGGATTCGTCCTGGCCGACATGGCTGCCGCTGTCGATTCCGCCCGCGCCACCTACATCGATGCTGCCCGCCGCAAGGACGCGGGCCTCGCCTATTCGCGTCAGGCCTCGGTCGCGAAACTGGTCGCCACGGATGCCGCCATGAAGGTCACCACCGATGCAGTGCAGGTCCTCGGTGGATACGGGTACACCCGCGATTTCCCCGTCGAGCGGTTCATGCGCGACGCGAAGATCACCCAGATCTTCGAAGGCACGAACCAGATCCAGCGACTGGTGATCGCACGGTCGCTGGCCGGCTGACCTCGGCTGCAGCCTCGGCCGAGGAGATGAAGTGGGGTGCGCCCCGGATTGACATCTCCGGTCCGTGCGCAGGGACATCGGACGGGGTGTTAACGCAGAGGCTTCTGATGCCGATGTGACAGATGACTGCTGCGCCTTTCTCCCCCTGTGAAAGTCACAGCAGTCACTTCGACTTCGACCGGAGTCGAAGATCGTCAACCTGCTGGAGGAAATATGATTCTCGGTTCACTCGGTGCCACCCTGTTCGCCCTTCTCGCGGGCCTGGGCATCCTGCTCTGACACTCGCGCGTGCCACCGCTTCCGGCGACGGAGGCGGTGGCACGCCACTGTCCCCTGATCGTTCACCCCCCGGCCCGCCACAACCGTGTCAGGCGCCGATGGACTCCGACAACAGCGGCCAGGATTCGTGGAGCGCGTCTTCCCAGTATCCCCACGTGTGAGTGCCTTCGATACGCGTCGAATAGGTTGCCTCGATTCCGAGTGCGTCCAGCTCGGCACGGAGCCGGTCTGTGCATCCACTCACCGCGGTCTCGATCACCCCGAGCAGCGCTACATCAGGTATCACGGCAGGTCCGTGTTCCTCCCACGCGCGAGCCTCGTGCGTGCCGGGCAGCCCCCCGCTCGACGACACGAACACCGTCGTTCCGCGCAGTCTCTCGGCATTGCGGATCACGTCCTGTTGCATCCAGTACGGACCGCCGACCGGACCCCACATGTTCTCCACGTCACCGCCCCCGAGCCCGACGACCATCTCGACATAGCGGGCACCCACATCCGTCGAGGTCTCGGCGCAACCGCTGTACGACGCCACGGCGTCGTACAGATCCGGCGCATGCTCGGCGAGCGCGAGTGCAGATGTCGCCGACATCGACACACCCGCGATCGCGTTGCGCCCGGTCGCGCCGAGCGCGGCGTCGACTATCGGAGGAGCTTCCTCGGTGAGGAACGTCGTCCACTTGTTGCGACCCAGTTCCGGGTCGTCGGCAAGCCAGTCGGTGTAGTAGCTGAACGCACCGCCGATCGGCGTCACGACGTTGACATTCTTGTCATCGAAGAAGTCGACGGTATCGGTCTGTTCACGCCATGTGGCCTCGTCGACACCCCCACCTGCGCCGTTGAGCAGATACAGCACGGGGCGCGGTTCGGTCGAGTCAGCGGGACGGATCACCCGGAGTTCGATCGTACGACCCATCGCCTCGGAACGGACGAACAACGACCAGTCGCGGTCGGAATGCCGGTCCACGAGTTCCAGTGTCGCCGCACCGGATTCCGCCTCGTCGGCGACGGCGGCCGGCGCCTCGTCGGCCCGACCGATACCCGGGTGGAGACCGCCTGTCACAGCAACCGCAGTGACCGCAATCGCCGCCATGAACGCAGACCGTCGTCCGATCAACTTCGTGCTCCTCTTCGTCAACCGCAGCACCCGCGCTCGATCGGCCCGCGTGTCTCTCGCGTCGCCCGGTTCCGAGCGGCGAGATCTTCCTCGGCAGGGTAGTCGACACGGACGAGTGAGAGGCCGTGGGCCGGCGCCACTGCCACGGATGCAGCCCGTTCGCGCTCGTCGAGCAGAGCGGTCATCCATTCGCCCGACCGGCGACCCTCCCCCACGGCAAGCGCCGCGCCGACGAGACTGCGGACCATCGACCAACAGAACGCGTCGGCACTCACATGCGCGGTGAGGATGTCGCCGGAACTGGTCCAGTCGTAGCGCTGGAGTTCGCGAACCGTCGTCGCGCCCTCGCGCCGCTTGCAGAAGGCGGCGAAGTCGTGGAGTCCCAACAAGGATCGGGAGGCCCGCTGCATTGCGCCGAGATCGACGGTCTTCGGCCAAGCAACAGTGTCCCGGGCACGCAGCGGATCGGCCCCGTGCACGGCCGTTGTCACGCGGTACTCGTAATGACGGCGGACCGCGGAGAAACGCGCATCGAAGTGCTCCGGCGCCACCGAGATTCCGGTCACCCGGACATCCCGTGGGAGAAACCGTGCGAGACGACGGACCCAGCGCGACGGATCGTCCGGAAGCGACTCGGTCGGCACGTCGACGTGCGCGACCTGACCCGAGGCGTGCACCCCGGCATCGGTGCGACCTGCCACGGTGAGGAGCACGGGCTCCCGAACTATGGCCGACAGCTTCCCCTCGATCTCGCCGCACACCGTGCGGCGGCCGGGCTGGCGGGCCCACCCGGAGAAATCGGTGCCGTCGTAGGAGATATCGAGCCGGAGCCGAGTCCGATCACCGGGTGTTCGATCACCGGTTGCTGTGCCCGAAGCGACGAGCCCGCCGCCCTGAACAGGGACGGCGGGCTCGTTCGATTCAGCAGATGCCGAAACCAAGTGGACTAGTCCTTCTTGGCCTCGTCCGCCTCGGTCGCGTCAGCGGCCGTTGCGGTGGTGTCCTCGATCGCCTCGACGACAGCATCGGCGTTCTCGACCTCGGAGGCGGTGGCGTCGGCCTCGACGGCCTCCACCACGTTCTCCTCGGCAGCCGGTGCAGCCTGCGACGCCGCGACGCGACGAGCGCGGTCGGCCTCGGAGGAGACGGTCTTCTCGCGCACGAGCTCGATGACCGCCATGGGCGCGTTGTCACCCTTGCGCGGCATCGTCTTGATGATGCGCGTGTAGCCGCCGTTACGGTCCTCGAAGGAGGGACCGATCTCCGCGAACAGGGCGTGCACGACGTCCTTGTTGCGGATGACCTTCAGCACCTCACGACGCGAAGCCAGCGTGCCGGTCTTTGCGTGCGTGACGAGCTTCTCGGCGTACGGGCGCAAGGCCTTGGCCTTGGCCTCGGTGGTGGTGATGCGGCCGTGCTCGAAGAGCGCGGTGGCCAGGTTGGCGAAGATCGCCTTCTGGTGCGAGGCCGACCCGCCGAAGCGGGCGCCCTTCTTGGGCTTGGGCATGATTTTCTCCTAGTAACGGACCGTGAGCTGCTACAGCTGCTCGGTCTCGGCGTAGTCCTCGTTGCCGTCGGTTTCGCCGAACCCGGCGTCGGTGTCGCTCCAGGTACCGGTCGCGGCGTCGTAGCCGGCAACGCTGCTGGGGTCGAAGGACGCGGGGCTGTCCTTCAGCGACAAGCCGAGCGAATGCAGCTTGACCTTGACCTCATCGATGGACTTCTGACCGAAGTTGCGGATGTCGAGCAGGTCGGATTCCGTGCGTGCCACCAGCTCACCGACGGTGTGAACACCCTCGCGCTTGAGGCAGTTGTAGGACCGGACCGTCAGGTCCAGGTCCTCGATCGGAAGTCCGAAGGAGGCGATGTGGTCGGCCTCGGCAGGCGAGGGACCGATCTCGATGCCTTCTGCTTCGACGTTCAGCTCACGAGCCAGACCGAAGAGCTCGACAAGAGTCTTGCCCGCCGACGCGAGTGCATCGCGTGCGGCGATCGAGTTCTTGGTCTCCACGTCGAGGATCAACCGATCGAAGTCGGTGCGCTGCTCGACACGGGTGGCCTCCACCTTGTACGTCACCTTGAGCACCGGCGAGTAGATCGAGTCGACCGGGATGCGGCCGATCTCGGCACCGGATGCCTTGTTCTGGACGGCGGGGACGTAGCCGCGGCCGCGCTCTACGACGAGCTCGACCTCCAGCTTGCCCTTGTCGTTCAGGGTGGCGATGTGCAGATCCGGGTTGTGGATCTCGACACCGGCCGGCGGAACGATGTCCGCTGCGGTGACGACGCCCGGGCCCTGCTTGCGGACGTACATGGTGACCGGCTCATCCTCTTCCGAGCTGACCACGAGGCCCTTGAGGTTCAGGATGATGTCGGTGACATCTTCCTTCACACCCGGAACCGTGGTGAACTCGTGGAGCACGCCGTCGATACGAATGCTGGTGACGGCGGCACCGGGGATCGAGGAGAGCAGGGTGCGACGAAGCGAGTTTCCGAGCGTGTAGCCGAAGCCGGGCTCGAGCGGCTCGATGACGAACTTCGATCGATCGTCGGCGAGGACCTCTTCGGTCAGCGTGGGTCGCTGCGAGATGAGCATGAGTTGCCTCCTTGTGGGCGTCCGCTATTTGACGCCCTAGTGGTGGTGTGGTGTCCTCCCCGCCCCAGCAGGGCAGCGCCCCAATAGAGCAGGAGGACACCACGCACGATGTGCTCTGATGACAGAGCACGAAGCGCTCTTACTTCGAGTAGTACTCGACGATGAGCTGTTCCTGCAGCGGGATCTCGATCTGCGCGCGCTCGGGGAGCTGGTGTACCAGCACCCGCAGACGCGGGCCGACGACCTGCAACCACGCCGAGACCGGGCGATCACCCTGGGTCTCACGCGCGATCTGGAACGGCAGCGTGCTCAGCGACTTCTCGCGGACATCGATGATGTCGTACTGGGAGACGCGGTAGCTCGGGATGTCGACCTTCTTGCCGTTGACCAGGAAGTGTCCGTGGGACACCAGCTGGCGGGCCTGACGGCGGGTGCGCGCGAGGCCGGCACGGTAGACGACGTTGTCCAGGCGCGACTCGAGGATGGTCAGCAGGACCTCGCCGGTCTTACCCGGGCGGCTTGCCGCTTCCTCGTAGTAGCGACGGAACTGCTTCTCCATGATGCCGTAGGAGAAACGGGCCTTCTGCTTCTCCTGCAACTGGAGCAGGTATTCGCTCTCCTTGATCCGCGCGCGGCCGTGCTGGCCGGGCGGGTAGGGGCGACGCTCGAATGCCTGGTCGCCTCCGACCAGGTCGACGCGGAGACGACGCGACTTACGTGTAACGGGACCGGTATAACGTGCCATGACTTAGAACCTTTTCCTTTCCCGTTATTAAACGCGACGACGCTTGGGCGGGCGGCAGCCGTTGTGCGGCTGAGGGGTCACGTCCGAGATCGTTCCGACCTCGAGGCCGGCGGCCTGGAGCGAACGGATCGCGGTCTCGCGGCCCGAACCCGGGCCCTTGACGAAGACGTCGACCTTCTTGACGCCGTGCTCCTGCGCCTTGCGGGCAGCGCTCTCGGCGGCGAGCTGCGCGGCGAACGGGGTCGACTTGCGCGAGCCCTTGAAGCCGACGTGGCCCGAGGACGCCCAAGAGATCACGTTGCCCTGGGGATCCGTGATCGAAACGATGGTGTTGTTGAAGGTGCTCTTGATGTGAGCGGCGCCGTGCGGAACGTTCTTCTTGTCCCTGCGCCGTGTCTTCTGGGTCTTCTTCGGACCGGCAGTGCGTGACTTGGGAGGCATTACTTCTTCTTTCCTGCGACGGTGCGCTTCGGACCCTTACGGGTGCGAGCGTTGGTCTTGGTGCGCTGTCCACGCACGGGCAGACCACGACGGTGTCGCAGGCCCTGGTAGCAGCCGATCTCGATCTTGCGACGGATATCCGCCTGGACCTCGCGACGGAGGTCACCCTCGACCTTGTAGCCATCCTCGATGCACTCGCGGAGCTTGGTGAGGTCCTCGTCGGTCAGGTCCTTGCTGCGCAGATCCGGGTTGACTCCGGTCGCTTCGAGGATCGCCTTCGAGCGGGTACGGCCGATGCCGTAGATGTATGTGAGTGCGATCTCCATCCGCTTCTCGCGGGGAAGATCAACACCTGAGAGACGTGCCATGTGGCATTCCTATTCGGTGTGCGGAGGTCTGCTCCCAGCCCGTCCCCTGCGTAAGAAACTGTGTAGTGACAAACACAGTGGGGCCCCGGCCTCCGAACCGGGGGTGCATCGCACAGCTCCTCGACGAATCGAGGATCGTAACCGTGCGACTGGTGCTGGAAGGTCTTCTTGCTTGTTGCCAAGCAGATCTTCGCGAGGAAGGTAGATCTAGCCCTGACGCTGCTTGTGACGCAGGTTCTCGCAGATCACCATGACCCGACCGTTACGACGGATCACCTTGCACTTCTCGCAGATCTTCTTGACGCTAGGCTGAACCTTCACGTGCGTCCGATCTCCTGTATGCGCGCCCCCGGACACGGCGCAAGCCCTTCCGGAGACATGTTTTTCCCCGACCGTTCGGCCGGGGAAGTCTGTTACTTGTAGCGGTAGACGATGCGTCCACGCGTGAGGTCGTAGGGCGAGAGCTCCACGACAACCCGGTCCTCGGGAAGGATACGAATGTAGTGCTGCCGCATCTTGCCGCTGATGTGGGCCAGCACCTTGTGGCCATTCTCCAGCTCGATGCGGAACATCGCATTGGGAAGCGGTTCGATAACCCGACCCTCGACCTCGATTGCGCCGTCCTTCTTAGCCATATCCTCCGCGATCCGTTGTTCGACGTGTGGTTGCACCGGCATCCGATACCGTGACGCTCGGCATCCCCGGAATCCCGTTGCGAAGAACATGTCGACGCAGACCGACCGGAGCGCAGCGCGCACCACCGATCGATATTACGGGAAGTTTCTCACCAGGCCAAATGGCGATGATGTAAGGAGGCACACGTGCGTGCACTGATTCAACGGGTCACCACCGCGTCCGTCGCAGTCGACGGAGCGGAGATCGCGCGGATCACGCCCACGGACGGTCGCCACGGGCTGCTCGTCCTGGTCGGCGTCACCCACGACGACGACGCAGCGAAGGCGGCGACACTCGCACGGAAGGTCTGGACGATGAGGATTCTCGAGGAGGAGAAGTCGGCGTCCGATCTGAACGCTCCACTGCTGGTCGTCAGCCAATTCACCTTGATGGCGGACACGAGGAAGAGCCGACGCCCGTCATGGTCGGCGGCGGCGCCCGCACCCGTGGCCGAACCGCTGATCGACGAGTTCACGTCGGCGTTGCGTGCGCTCGGTGCGCATGTCGAGTCGGGGGTGTTCGGTGCCCGAATGGAAGTGAGTCTCGTCAACGACGGCCCGGTGACCCTGCTCGTCGAAGTGTGACCGACTACTCGGGGCGGAGAGTGAGAATGCGTGGACCGTCCTCGGTGACCGCCACGGTGTGCTCCCAGTGCGCAGCGCGGCTGCCGTCGGTGGTCACGACGGTCCACTCGTCCTCGAGCACCACGGTCTCGTAGGTGCCGAGAGTGAGCATCGGCTCGATCGCCAGCACCGAACCCACGACGAGCTGCGGGCCCTTGCCCGGTTTGCCCTCGTTGGGGAGAAACGGATCCATGTGCATCTCGCGGCCGATGGCGTGGCCACCGTAGCCGTCGACGATGCCGTACGGACGTCCGTGCAGACGCTCCGCGGCGTGCGTGCCCTCTTCGATCGCGTGGGACACGTCAGTAAGGCGGTTGCCGGCGATCATTGCGGCGATTCCCGCCTCCATCGACAAGCGCGTGGCGTCGCTGAGGTCGGAGTCCGCGGCGGACAGCTCCCCCACCCCGAAACTCCACGCCGAGTCGCCGTGCCATCCGTCGAGGATCGCACCGCAGTCGATCGACACCAGGTCGCCCTCGACGAGGATCTCGTCTGCCGACGGGATGCCGTGGACGACCCTGTCGTTGACCGACGAACAGATGGACCCGGTGAAGCCGTGATATCCCAGGAACGACGGAACGGCGTCCGCATCACGGATCACCGCTTCCGCCACCCGATCGAGTTCCAGGGTGCTCACGCCCGGCTTCGCCGCATCTCGCACCGCGACGAGTGCGTCTCCCACGATGGCACCAGCGGCTGCCATCGCATCGAGTTCGCCGGAAGTGCGGAACGGAACCACCTTGCGCTTGCGCCCGAAACCCATACCGAAATCCTGTGTCTACTTGCCGAGCGCCGAGAGGGCGCGCGCGTTGATTTCCTCGACCTCACCGACAGCATCGACAGTAATGAGGACATCTGCATAGTGGTCGAGCAACGGCGCAGTCTCTTCCCGGTAGACCCGGAGGCGGTTGCGGATGACGTCCTCGGTGTCGTCGGCGCGGCCGCGAGCGAGCATGCGCTCGACGACGACGTCCTCGTCGATGACGAACGACAGCACACCGTCGAGGGCGGTGTCCAGGTTCTTCAGGATGTTGCCGAGTTCCTCGGCCTGCTCGACGCTACGGGGAAAGCCGTCGAGCAGGAATCCGTTCGCGGCGTCGGGCTCCGCGAGCCGCTCCCGCACCATGTTGTTCGTGATCTCCGCGGGGACGAGGTCTCCGGCGTCGATGTACTTCTTGGCCTCCAAGCCGAGCGCGGTGCCCTGCCCGATATTGGCGCGGAAGAGATCGCCGGTCGAGATCGCGGGAACGCCGAGCTTCTCGGACAGGATTGCGGCCTGTGTGCCTTTGCCGGCACCGGGAGGACCGAGGAGTACAAGTCTCACTTGAGGAACCCTTCGTAGTTGCGCTGCATCAATTGACTTTCGATCTGCTTGACAGTGTCCAGCGCGACACTGACGAGAATGAGCACCGCTGCGCCGCCGAAGATGCTGCTGGCGGTCTGACCGCCCGACAGGAAGAAGTTCGGAAGTACTGCGATGAGACCGAGGTAGATCGAGCCCGGAACCGTGATGCGGTTGAGCACGTAACTGAGATATTCAGCGGTGGGCCGGCCCGGGCGGATACCCGGGATGAAGCCCCCGTACTTCTTCATCTCGTCGGCGCGTTCCTCGGGGTTGAACGTGATGGCCACGTAGAAGAACACGAAGAACACGATCAACCCGAAGTACAACGCGATGTAGACCGGGTTGTTGGGGTTGACGAGATACTCATTGATGATGCGCTGCCACCAGCTCGGCTCGGGGTTGGTGGTTGCACCGGTGAGCTGAGCGATCAGGTTCGGCAGATACAGCAGCGACGACGCGAAGATCACCGGGATGATGCCGGCCTGGTTGACCTTCAGCGGCAGGTACGTCGACGAGCCGCCGTACATGCGGCGACCCACCATCCGCTTGGCGTACTGCACCGGGATACGACGCTGGCCCTGCTCGACGAAGACGACGCCGGAGATCAGAAGCAGCGCGACGACCAGCACGATCGCGAAGACGAGACCACCGCGGGATTCGAGGATCGTCCGGCCTTCGGTCGGCAGCGCAGACGCGATACCGGAGAAGATCAGGATCGACATGCCGTTGCCGACACCGCGCTCGGTGATCAGTTCGCCGAACCACATCACCACTGCGGCACCTGCGGTCATGACGAGAACGATGACGACCATGCTGAAGACGCCGTCGTCGGCCAGGATCGGCTCGGCACAGCCCTGCAGCAGCTGGCCTCGGGCGGCGAGCGCCACGATGCCGGTCGCCTGCAGGACGGCAAGCGCCACGGCCAGATATCGCGTGTACTGCGTCATCTTGGCCTGACCCGCTTGGCCCTCCTTGCGGAGTTCCTCGAATCTGGGGATCACGACGGTGAGCAACTGCACGATGATGCTCGCGGTGATGAACGGCATGATGCCGATAGCGAACACCGACAGCTGAAGGAGGGCACCACCCGAGAACAGATTGATCAGGGAGTAGATGCCGGCCTGTTCGCTGCCGGCGAGCTGGTCGACACACGCCTGGACGTTTCCGTAGTCGACGCCCGGGGACGGCACCGAGGCGCCGAGACGGTACAGAGCCACCAGCCCGAGGGCGATGAGGATCTTCCGCCTCAGGTCCGGTGTCCTGAGGGCCGAGACGAAGGCGGAAAGCAAGAATCCTCCTGGCAGGCCGATCGGGAGCGACAGGCCGGATAGGCCCGTCGGACAGTAGACAACTCTAGAACTCTAACAGTGCGCACCCCGGCGGCCACCGGTCAGGATCACCGGAAGGGCGACGCGCAGGGTGCAACGCGCTGCAAATACGTCACAAGCGTACGGCAGCACAGAGATACGCGAACGGCCGCGGCGCAGTCATCGACTGCACCGCGGCCGTTCGTCAGCCGTGATTCATGCAAATCGAACCGGTCAGGCCAGTTCGGTTGCAGTGCCACCGGCAGCGGCGATCTTCTCCTTGGCGGAGCCGGAGAACTTGTTCGCGGAAACCTGAACGGCAACCGTGATCTCGCCCTCGCCGAGGACCTTCACGAGCTGGTTCTTACGAACCAGGCCATTGGCCACGAGCTCGTCGACGCCGATCTGGCCACCCTCGGGGAAGACCCGGGCGATGTCGCTGACGTTGACGACCTGGTACTCGGTGCGGAATGCGTTCTTGAAGCCCTTGAGCTTCGGCAGACGCATGTGCAGGGGCATCTGGCCACCTTCGAAGGCTGCCGAGACGTTCTTACGCGCCTTGGTGCCCTTCGTACCGCGACCAGCGGTCTTACCCTTCGAACCCTCACCGCGTCCGACGCGGGTCTTGTCCGTCTTCGCGCCCGGAGCGGGACGCAGATGATGCAGCTTGATGGTCATTCTCAGACCTCCTCAACGGTCACGAGGTGACGCACCACGTTGATCAAGCCACGGTTCTGCGCGTTGTCCTCACGGACCACCGACTGGCGGATCTTCCGCAGGCCGAGGGTGCGCAGGCTGTCACGCTGATTCTGCTTGGTACCGATGGTGCTCTTGATCTGGGTGATCTTCAGCTCTGCCATTACTTCACGCTCCCAGCAGCCAGTGCGCGAGCGCGAAGCATGCCGGCGGGAGCGACGTCCTCGAGGGGCAGGCCACGGCGAGCCGCGACTTCCTCCGGACGCTGCAACGCCTTGAGGCCTGCAACCGTCGCGTGCACCACGTTGATGGCATTGTCGGAGCCGAGCGACTTCGACAGGATGTCGGAGATGCCCGCGCACTCCAGCACGGCGCGCACCGCGCCACCGGCGATCACACCGGTACCGGGGGAAGCCGGACGCAGCATGACGACGCCTGCAGCAGCTTCTCCCTGAACCGGGTGGGTGATGGTTCCGCCGATGAGCGGAACGCGGAAGAAGTTCTTGCGAGCTTCCTCGACACCCTTGGTGATGGCCGCGGGAACTTCCTTGGCCTTGCCGTAGCCGACGCCGACCACACCGTTGCCGTCTCCGACGATCACCAGCGCGGTGAAGCTGAAGCGACGGCCGCCCTTGACGACCTTCGACACACGGTTGATCGAGACGACACGCTCGATGTGGTTCGACCGCTCGGCAGCATTACCGCCGCGCGAGTCGCGATCGCGGCGGTCTCCGCGACCACCACGGTTGTCCCCGGTGTTGGGGCCATTCTGTCCGGCGGGGCCGTTTCCGCCGTCACGCCGCTGACGTCCCGGCATCAGACGTTCCTTCCGTTCGCAAAGATGATCATCAGAACTTCAGCCCGCTCTCGCGCGCTGCGTCCGCGAGGGCCGCGATTCGGCCACTGTAGGTGTGTCCGCCGCGGTCGAAGACCACGGATTCCACGCCGGCAGCCTTCGCGCGCTCGGCGATCAGCTGTCCGACCTTGGCGCCGCGCGCCTTCTTGTCGCCCTCGAGTGCACGCACGTCGGCCTCGATGGTCGACGCTGCGGCAACGGTCGTGCCGGTGAGGTCGTTGATGACCTGCACGTGCATGTGACGCGACGAGCGGTTGACGACGAGGCGCGGACGCTCTGCCGTTCCGGCGATCTTCTTGCGGAGGCGGAAGTGACGACGCGTCTTCGACAGCCGACGCGTGGTGGACGCATCCTTGCCGCGCGGGATCCGCTTGGCCTTCTGGTTCTCGGTCTGGCTCATGATCACTTACCCGTCTTTCCGACCTTGCGACGGACCTGCTCGCCCTCGTAGCGGATGCCCTTGCCCTTGTACGGGTCGGACTTACGCAAACGACGGACGTTGGCCGCGATCTGGCCGACCTGCTGCTTGTCGATACCCGCAATCGAGAACTTCGTGGGGGCCTCGACGGCGAAGGTGATGCCTTCAGGGGCCTCGATGAGCACCGGGTGGCTGAAGCCGAGCGAGAACTCGAGGTCCTTGCCCTTGAGCGCCACGCGGTAGCCGACGCCGAAGATCTCCATCTTGATGGTGTAACCCTCGGTCACACCGACGATGAGATTGTGCACCAGGGTCCGCGACAGACCGTGCAGTGCACGGCTGCGACGCTCGTCGTTGGGGCGGTTGATGTTCAGTGCCCCGTCGTCGCCCTTGGCGATGGTGATGGGCTCAGAGATCGTCAGCGCCAGGTTGCCCTTGGGGCCCTTCACTGCGACGTTCTGGCCATCGATGTTCACCTCGACACCCGAGGGAACTGCAACGGGGAGTTTTCCGATTCGCGACATTGTGGTGGCCTCCCTTACCAGACGTAGGCGAGGACTTCCCCGCCTACCCTCTGCTTGGCCGCCTGGCGATCGGTGAGCAGACCGGAGGACGTGGAGATGATCGCCACGCCGAGTCCGCCCAGGACCTTGGGCAGGTTGGTGGACTTCGCGTACACGCGAAGGCCGGGCTTCGACACGCGGCGCACGCCGGCAAGGCTGCGCTCACGGGAAGGCCCGTACTTGAGGTCGACGACGAGGGTCTTGCCGACCTCGGCGTCTTCGGTGCGGTAGTCGGAGATGTAGCCCTCGCGCTTGAGGATCTCGGCGATGTTCACCTTGATCTTCGATGACGGGAGCTTGACCTCGTCGTGGAACGCCGTGTTGGCGTTACGCAGACGCGTCAAGAAGTCTGCGATGGGGTCGGTCATGGTCATGGTCTGACCTGTACACCTTTCTCGGAGCGGTTCCCATGCAACACCGGGAGAACCCGGCCGTGGGCCTACAGCGAATTTGGTTTCAATGCGAGCCGACCCGAAATGGGCCGACCCCTGACAGCGTGACGGTGGGCGGAAGCACGAGGCGCTCCGCCCACCCGCTCACGTCACCAGGAGCTCTTGTGAACTCCCGGAAGCTCGCCGGCGTGTGCCATCTCACGGAGGCAGATACGGCAGAGACCGAACTTGCGGAACACCGAGTGCGGACGACCGCAACGCTGGCAGCGCGTGTAGCCACGGACCGCGAACTTCGGCTTCTTGTTGGCCTTGTTGACCAGTGCCTTCTTAGCCATGGGCTCAGTTCTCCTTGAACGGGAAGCCGAGGTGCTTGAGCAGGGCACGGCCTTCTTCGTTGTTGGTAGCGGTGGTCACGACAGTGATGTCCATACCGCGCGGGCGGTCGATCTTGTCCACATCGATCTCGTGGAACATCGACTGCTCGTTCAGGCCGAACGTGTAGTTGCCGTTGCCATCGAACTGGTTGCCGTTCAGGCCACGGAAGTCGCGGATACGGGGAAGCGCGATGGACACGAGACGGTCCAGGAACTCCCACATGCGATCGCCACGCAGCGTGACGCGCGCACCGATGGGCATACCCTCGCGAAGCTTGAACTGCGCGATGGACTTACGAGCCTTGCGGATCTCCGGCTTCTGACCGGTGATCAACGCGAGGTCGTTGACCGCACCGTTGATGAGCTTCGCGTCGCGGGCGGCGTCGCCGACACCCATGTTGACGACGACCTTCACGACGCCGGGGATCTGCATGACGTTCGCGTAGGCGAACTCGGTGTTCAGCGCGTCACGGATCTCCGCGCGGTAGCGGGTCTTCAGGCGCGGCTGGATCTTGTTCTCAGTGGTGGTCATGTCAGATGTCCTTCCCGTTCTTCCGGGAAATCCGAACGCGCTTGCCGGTTTCCTCATCGGTCCGGTAGCCGACGCGAGTGGCGTTTCCGTCCGAGTCGACGACCGCAACGTTCGAAACGTGGATCGAGGCCTCCTGCGTCACGATGCCGCCCGAAGAGGCGCCACGCTCGTTGGCCGAGACCGCGGTGTGCTTCTTGATCCGGTTCACGCCCTCGACGAGGACACGGTTCTCGCGCGGGAAGGCCGCGATGACCTTACCCTTCGCGCCCTTGTCCTTACCCGAGATGACGAGCACGGTGTCGCCCTTGTGTACCTTCATCACAGCACCTCCGGTGCGAGCGAGACGATCTTCATGAACCGCTTGTCGCGAAGCTCGCGACCGACGGGTCCGAAGATGCGGGTACCGCGAGGATCGTTGTCGCCCTTGATGAGGACAGCAGCGTTCTCGTCGAACTTGATGTACGAGCCGTCCGGCCGACGGCGCTCCTTGGTGGTGCGCACGATGACGGCCTTGACGACCTCACCACGCTTGACATTGCCGCCGGGGATGGCGTCCTTCACGGTGCCGACAATGATGTCACCGATACCGGCGTAGCGACGGCCCGAGCCACCGAGAACGCGGATGCAGAGAATCTCCTTGGCACCCGTGTTGTCGGCGACACGCAGTCGCGACTCCTGCTGGATCACTTACGTCTCCTTGACCTGGATTGGTATGTACGTCAGATTTCCGACCTGGACGTACGCGGTCGTCGGCTGCTCACGGCGCACGTGCGGAAGACACACGGGTCCCGTGAAGCAACCCGTCCAGAGTAGGCCATATACCGTACCCGGGGCAAATTAGCGAACTGTGAGCTCGCTCCCGACCCCGGATCCGGGTGTGTTGCACTGCACTTCGCGCACTCACCCGCACTCCGAACACGAACTCGGCCCGACATCCGAAATGGATGCCGGGCCGAGGAATTTCATCACACGAGGTGTGAAAGGCCTACTTGGCCTTCTCGAGCACCTCGACCAGACGCCAGCGCTTCGACGCGGACAGCGGACGGGTCTCCATCAGCTGCACGCGATCGCCGATGCCGGCGAGACCGTTCTCATCGTGTGCCTTCACCTTGGTGGTACGGCGGATGATCTTGCCGTACAGCGGGTGCTTCACGCGATCCTCGAGCTCGACCACGATGGTCTTTTCCATCTTGTCCGAGACGACGTAGCCGATGCGGACCTTACGGCTCGCGCGCTCTTCGTTCTGGGTCACTGCCTTTTCCTCACTCATGCCACGTCACCCGCATCCGGGCCGGTGGCCAGACCGAGCTCACGCTCACGCAGAACCGTGTAGATACGAGCGATCTCGTTACGCACGGTGCGCAGTCGTCGGTTGTTGTCCAGCTGACCGGTAGCCATCTGGAAGCGGAGGTTGAACAGCTCTTCCTTGGACTCGCGAAGCTTCGAGGTCAACTCTTCCTCGGTGAGCTCGCGAAGTTCTGCGGCGGGAGTTTCGGTAGCCATCAGAACTGCTCCTCCCTCGTCACGATCCGGCACTTGCACGGGAGCTTGTGCATCGCGCGGCGCAGGGCCTCACGAGCAATCTCCTCGTTCGGGTAGCTCATCTCGAACAGCACGCGACCGGGCTTGACGTTCGCGACCCACCACTCCGGCGAACCCTTACCGGAACCCATGCGGGTTTCGGCCGGCTTCTTCGTGAGCGGGCGATCCGGGAAGATGTTGATCCAGATCTTGCCGCCACGCTTGATGTGTCGGGTCATGGCGATACGAGCGGCTTCGATCTGCCGGTTCGTGATGTAGGCCGGCTCGAGAGCCTGGATGCCGTACTCACCGAAGGCGACCTGGGTCCCGCCCTTGGCGTTACCCGAACGGCTCGGATGGTGCTGCTTGCGGTGTTTGACCCGCCGGGGGATCAACATTGCGTCAGCCCTCCTTGTTCTCTGCCGAAGCCGGGGCATCGGCAGCCCGTCCCGCTTCGGTGCTCGTCGCGGTGGTGCCCGAGGCGCCGGAGCGACGCGGGCGGCTCGGACGCTCACGACGCGGGCGGTCAGCGGGAGCAGCTGCAGCAGCAGCGAGCTCACGACGGCCACCGACGATGTCGCCCTTGTAGATCCAGACCTTCACGCCGATGCGACCGAAGGTGGTCTTCGCCTCGTAGAGGCCGTAGTCGATGTCCGCGCGCAACGTGTGCAGCGGGACGCGACCTTCGCGGTAGAACTCCGAGCGCGACATCTCGGCGCCACCGAGGCGGCCCGAGCACTGCACGCGGATGCCCTTGACGTTGGGCTGACGCATGGCCGACTGAATGGCCTTGCGCATCGCCCGGCGGAACGCCACGCGGTTCGAGAGCTGCTCTGCGACGCCCTGCGCCACCAGCTGAGCCTCGGACTCGGCGTTCTTGACCTCGAGGATGTTGAGCTGAACCTGCTTGCCGCTCAGCTTCTCGAGCTCGGCGCGGATGCGATCGGCCTCGGCGCCGCGGCGGCCGATGACGATGCCCGGACGCGCGGTGTGGATGTCCACACGCACACGATCGCGGGTGCGCTCGATCTCGACCTTCGCGATACCTGCACGCTCGAGGCCGGAGGCCAGGAACTTACGGATCGCGACGTCTTCCTTCACGTAGTCCGCGTACTGCTTGTCTGCGTACCAACGCGACTTCCAGTCGGTGGTGATGCCCAGACGGAAGCCGTGCGGGTTGATCTTCTGGCCCACTACTGAGCTCCCTTCCGGCGGTTACGAGACGAGTTCGAGCCGACGCTCTCCACGATCACGGTGATGTGGCTCGACCGCTTGCGGATACGGAACGCGCGACCCTGTGCACGCGGCTGGAACCGCTTGAGGGTTGCGCCCTCGTCCACGTACGCCGTCGCAACAACGAGCGTGTTGGGGTCGAGGTTCAGGTTGTTCTGCGCGTTTGCAGCTGCAGAGGCGATCACCTTGGCGACCGGTTCTGCAGCGGCCTGCGGCGCGAACTTCAGAATTGCGAGGGCTTCCTCGACGGACTTTCCGCGAACGATGTCGACGACGCGGCGCGCCTTCATCGGGGTCACGCGCACGTGGCGCGCAACAGCCCGAGCGCTCGGGTTTGTGGTTTCAGTACTCATCGACGCTTGCTCTTCCGGTCGTCCTTGATGTGGCCCTTGAACGTACGGGTCGGTGCGAATTCACCGAGCTTGTGGCCGACCATCGAATCCGAGACGAACACCGGAACGTGCTTGCGTCCGTCATGGACGGCAAACGTGTGACCGATGAAGTCCGGCAGAATCGTGGAACGGCGCGACCAGGTCTTGATGACCTGCTTGGTGCCCTTCTCGTTCTGGACGTCCACCTTAGCCAGGAGGTGGTCGTCGACGAACGGGCCTTTCTTGAGGCTGCGTGGCATTCTCTAACTCCCTCCTTGACTAGCGCTTGTTCTTGCCGGTACGGCGACGACGGACGATCAGCTTGTCGGACGCCTTGTTCTTGCGGGTGCGGCCTTCGGGCTTGCCCCACGGGCTGACCGGGTGGCGACCACCCGAGGTCTTGCCCTCGCCACCACCGTGCGGGTGGTCGACGGGGTTCATGACCACACCACGGACGGTCGGGCGCTTGCCCTTCCAACGCATACGTCCGGCCTTGCCCCAGTTGATGTTCGACTGTTCGGCGTTGCCGACCTCGCCGACGGTTGCGCGGCAGCGCACGTCGACGCGACGGATCTCACCGGACGGCATACGCAGCGTGGCGTAGGTGCCTTCCTTACCGAGGAGCTGAATGCTCGCGCCGGCCGAACGGGCCATCTTGGCTCCGCCGCCGGGACGCAGCTCCACCGCGTGGATGGTGGTACCGGTCGGGATGTTGCGCAGGGGCAGGTTGTTGCCCGGCTTGATGTCGGCCGTCGGGCCGGACTCGATCGGAGCACCCTGAACCAGGCCCTTGGGGGCGATGATGTAGCGCTTCTCGCCGTCCACGTAGTGGAGCAGCGCGATGCGGGCGGTGCGGTTGGGGTCGTACTCGATGTGAGCGACCTTGGCCGGGATGCCGTCCTTGTCGTTGCGGCGGAAATCGATCAAGCGGTATGCGCGCTTGTGTCCGCCACCCTTGTGCCGGGTCGTGATACGACCGTGCGCGTTACGACCACCGCGACCGTGCAGCGGGCGGATCAGCGACTTCTCGGGCGTCGACCGAGTGATCTCGGCGAAGTCCGACACACTGGCGCCACGACGGCCCGGCGTAGTCGGCTTGTACTTACGGATTGCCATGAGTCTTCTCGTCCTCTATCTCTCGCGAGTTCCGGCGCCTAGGCGACCGGGCCTCCGAAGATCTCGATGGGCTTGCTGTCGGCAGTCAGAGTTACGAGCGCGCGCTTGGTGTCCTTGCGCTTGCCGTAACCGGACCGCGTCCGCTTGCGCTTGCCCTGACGGTTGGCGGTGTTGACGCTGCTCACCTTGACGCCGAAGATCTTCTCGACGGCAATCTTGATCTGCGTCTTGTTCGAGTCCGGGTGGACCAGGAAGGTGTAGGTGCCCTCTTCCATCAGTCCGTAGGACTTCTCGGAGACGACGGGAGCCAGCAGGATGTCGCGCGGATCGGCGATCGTGCTCACTTGCTCTCCTCCTTGACTTCCTGAGCCGACTCGGCCGGCCCGTGGATGAACGCGTTGAGCGCCTCGACACTGAACACGATGTCGTCGCTGTAGAGGACGTCGTAGGTGTTCAGCTGATCGGGTGCGAGCGCATGGACGTTCTGCAGGTTCTGCACGCTCTTCCACGCCGCGACGTCTGCACGTCCGACCACGAGGAGCACCTTCTTCCGATCGGTGAGTTCACCGAGGAAGGTGCGGGCCGACTTCGTCGACGGGGTCTGACCCGCGACGAGCTCGGTGACCACGTGGATGCGCTCGTTGCGCGCCCGGTCGGAGAGGGCACCGCGCAGTGCGGCTGCCTTCATCTTCTTGGGGGTGCGCTGGCTGTAGTCGCGCGGCTGCGGGCCGTGGACGACGCCGCCGCCGACGAACTGCGGCGCACGGGTCGAGCCCTGACGTGCGCGGCCGGTTCCCTTCTGGCGGTACGGCTTACGACCACCGCCACGGACCTCGCCGCGCGTCTTGGTCGAGTGCGTGCCCTGGCGTGCGGCAGCGAGCTGCGCGACAACCACCTGGTGAAGCAACGCGATGTTGGCCGGGGCGTCGAAGATCTCAGCGGGGAGATCGACGGTGCCGGTGGTCTTGCCACCTGCTGCCTTGACGTCCAGCGTCAGCTTGGTTGCGGTCTCGGTGCTGGTCATGCCCGTGCACCACCCTTCACTGCAGTCTTGACGATCACGAGGCCGCCTTTGCGGCCGGGGATCGCGCCCTTGATAAGCAGCAGACCGTTCTCGGCGTCCACCTTGTGGACGGAGAGGTTCTGCGTCGTGACGCGGTCGCTACCCATACGGCCGGACATGCGCGTGCCCTTGAAGACACGGCCCGGGGTGGCGCAGCCACCGATGGAGCCGGGACGACGGTGCACAGCCTGCGCACCGTGCGAAGCGCCCTGACCGGCGAAGCCGTGACGCTTCATGGTGCCGGCGAAGCCCTTGCCCTTGGAGGTGCCCGTGATGTCGACGAATGCGCCGTCCTCGAACACCTCTGCGGTCAGTTCCTGGCCGACCTCGTACTCCGAGGAGTCCTCGACACGAAGCTCGACGAGGTGACGACGCGGGGTCACGCCTGCCTTGTCGAACTGGCCGCGGACCGGCTTGTTGACCTTGCGCGGTGCAATGGCACCGAAGGCGAGCTGCACGGCGTTGTAGCCGTCGCGCTCCTCGGTGCGAATCTGCGTGACCACGTTCGGTCCGGCCTTGACGACGGTGACCGGGACGACCCGGTTGTTCTCGTCGAAGACCTGGGTCATGCCGAGCTTGGTGCCCAGGATTCCCTTGATCTGGTTAGTCATCTGTTCTCTCCGCTGCGTCTTCTACAAGCTCGCTGTAAGTCACTGAATGTTGACGTCGACGCTCGCCGGGAGGTCGATGCGCATGAGTGCGTCGACCGTCTTCGGCGTCGGGTCGAGGATGTCGATCAGCCGCTTGTGAGTACGCATCTCGAAGTGCTCGCGCGAGTCCTTGTACTTGTGCGGCGAGCGAATGACGCAGTACACGTTCTTTTCCGTAGGCAACGGCACCGGGCCGACCACGCGGGCACCCGTACGGGTGACCGTCTCGACGATCTTTCGCGCAGATGCGTCGATCGCCTCGTGGTCATAGGCCTTGAGCCTGATGCGGATCTTCTGTCCCGCCACGCTTAGTGTCCTTTTCTTGCCGCGTTTCGTAGCACCCGAATGAATCGGGAACCACCTCGTCTGCACAGTTCCGATTGGAACGGCGACAGAGAACAGCACTCATACACATAGCGATCCGGGCTCACCCGATCCGCTGCCGCTGTTCATCTGTCATTGTTCTCCGGTCCACGCGGTCGGGCGTGTCGCTCCGCCGCTCATTCCTCGGCGCCGAAACTTTCGCTTCGACACCGCACAGAACGGGACCGGATGCGCTCATACGAGCGCACGCTGGTGCTGCTTCCGTCTTGCATGTGGCCGCGACCTGGCCGTAAAGGCTAATCCGCGACTGTTACTACTTTCACCGTTCCGAGCCGCGAAACATCCATGGCCCGGTCAAGGCAACCCGACCAGTATGCAGTAATTCTCCGCTGAGTACAACTCCGGCGAATGCCGTCCCGGTCGATACTGAAGCCTCAATCCATCGCGTTCATCGGGGGCGTCCGCAACGGCGCGGCCGCATCCGCCGTGTTGGTCGGGTCGGGTCCGGTGCCTGGTGCGACCTGCAACACCTCGGGCGCCGCTCCCGGCGCCGGCGCCAGATCCGGCAGGTCCCGCCACACCGGGATCGCTTCCTGCAGCTCGAGGCCGATTTCGATGATCCGTTCGTCCTGCCAGGGCCTGGCACCGAGTTGCACACCGAACGGCATTCCTGTTGCCGACGACCGCCCCACCGGAAGCGTCACAACTGGTGCACCCGAGTAATTGGCCCACTTGACGTCGCCCATGACGCCTTCCGTCACACTCACGCCGAGGAACTCCTCGCGCCGCGCGCCGTCCACCCGAGTCCCGGGGATCATGACCGCGTCGAGATCGTTGTCGACGAAGAGACTGTTGTAGTCGTACTGGTAGCGCAATCGGTCGCGCTCGAGCATCAGGTAGTCCACGACCGGGACCGCCAGCGACGCGATCGCCGTACCGACACTGACCGCCCGCTCCGGTCGATACAGACCGATTCGATCAGCGAATTGCCGGTGATACGAACCCATTTCGACCACATCACCTGTCGCCAGCGACGTCGGTGTCGGTGGCATCACCACAGGAACGATCTCGGCGCCCAGCGAACGCACGACCTGGATGGCATCGTCGAACAGGGTCTGCAGCGACGACGGGAGTTCCGATGGCGGAAGCCCCAGCCGAACCCCCGCCAACGGTGACGCACCGCCCTTCGCCGCCAGCGGATAACCACCTGCCGGAACCGGGGGTCCGAGCGCGGTGATCGGGTCGTCGACGTCGACGGTTGCGAGGGTCGACAACATCAATGATGCGTCGGCGAGGCTCCGGCCCATGGGCCCGACGTGATCGCGGGTCCAGGTCAGAGGAATCATGCCGTGCGAGGTGATCCGCCCGTAGGTGGGTTTGATCGACGAGATCCCGCACGCGCTCGCGGGCAACCGCACCGACCCTCCGGTGTCGCTCCCGACCGCCAGCGGGGCGAAACGGGCAGCGAGGACCGCAGCACTGCCGCCCGACGACCCACCCGGTGACATCTCGGTGTTCCACGGGTTACCCACTTGTGGCGTCGCGACACCGATCGCGAACTCGTCGGTGTGGGCATGCCCCATGAGGAGTGCACCGGCGCCCTCGAGCTTGCTCCACACACCGGAGTGTCCGGCGGCGATGTTCCCTTCGAGCACTCTGCTCGACGCGGTGAGCGGCAGCCCCGACACCGCGAACAGATCCTTGAGCGCGATCGGCAGACCACAGACGTCGGGTGCCGGAGTCCCCTCGCTCCGCGCCCGCGTGAGCCTCTCCCCCGCAGCGTCGGCGGCGGCGTACGCGAACTCCGGATACAGCCGGACCCACGCGCCGATCGCACCATCGAATTCTCGCGTCCGCGCCAGGCACGCATCGAGCAGTTCCTTCGGATGCAACCGGCCGGCATGCAGGAGACTCGCAGCCTCGACTGCGCTCAACAGAGCGGGGTCCGTCGCATCAACGGTGCCCGGATCCGGGAGTCTGTGTCCCGGTGTCGCGTGGCGACGATGCCCCGGCGTCGCGTGGCTACGCTGCGCGGTGGCCGTACTCAGAAGCAGCGCGCCTCCCGCGAGAGAACCCAACATCCGGCGGCGAGACAATGCACTACCCATCTGTTCAGGGAAGCACGAATGGTCCGCCGGCGCCGAATCGGCATACCGGTGCACGCACAGACGCCACGAAGGGCCTTCGCCGTTGCCGGGATTTCACTGCACGAGACGGCGCCGTACGCGATAATGCCCCGATCGACATGCCGGGCGACCCGCCTGACACCGATGATGAAACACAGGAGAAGCCGATGCCCTCGCCCGACCCGTCCGGCTCGTCCCGAAGCCTCGGGCGACGACCCCAACTGTCGGATGATGTCGCGTCGTTCGTCCGCAACAGGATCATGTCGGGCGGCGTGCGCCCGGGTGATTTCGTGCGGCTCGACGAGACTGCGGCCGAACTCGGGGTCAGTGTCACCCCGGTTCGTGAGGCCCTGCTCACCCTTCGCGGTGAGGGCCTGGTCGAGCTGGTTCCACACCGCGGTTACGTCGTCGCACCGCTGACCCGGTCGGACATCGACGACGTGTTCTGGCTGCAGGGACGCATTGCCGAGAAGCTCGCCGCGCGTGCCGCGGAAACAATCGGTCTCGACACGATCACCGAACTCGACGACATCAACGTCAGGTTCAGCGACGCGGTGCAGACCGGCGACGGTGCACGCATCGAAGCCCTCGAGTTCTCCTTCCACCGGACACTCAATCGGGCCGCTGCCGCCCGAAAACTCGCGTGGTTCCTCCACAACGCGACGCGATACACGCCCGCGCACTTCTACTCGTCCGACCCGGAATGGGGTGTCGAGGCCGTCGCCGCTCACCAGAGAATTCTCGGCGCTCTTCGCGAGCACGACCCGGACACGGCCGGAACCGAGACCCGCGAACACTTCACCGACGGGGCACGCCGCCTCGTCCGGCATCTGGACGAGATCGGCATCTGGTCCTGATCTCATCTCGAACCGGCGTTCTCGGACACCCGACCGGGAACGTCTCCGAGCGGTAGCATCTCGACGCAGGAGGCGGGGACACCCGCTGGACGGGCCATGACCGAGTCCCGACAGGGACCGAGTTGACGGTGGGGCGGATGCGAAGCAACCACGACCATGCAGTCCTCGTGGAGGACGTCCACAAGTCGTTCGGGGATGTTCACGCACTCGCCGGTGTCGACTTCTCAGCTCCGGAGGGCTCGGTCCTCGCAGTGCTCGGCCCCAACGGTGCCGGCAAGACCACGATGGTCAAGATCCTGTCGACACTCATCCGAGCCTCGAGCGGGCGCGCCGTCGTTGCAGGTCACGATGTCGAGACCAATCCCGCGGCGGTCAGGCGCTCGATCATGATGACCGGGCAGTTCGCAGCATTGGACGACACCCTCACCGGGCGGGAGAACCTCGTACTGTTCGGACGATTGATGGGACTCGACAAGGCTTCGGCCAAGCTGCGCGCGGACGAACTGCTCCGCGAGTTCGACCTCGTCGAGGCCGGACGCCGACCGGTCAAGGGCTATTCGGGTGGTATGCGCCGCCGTGTCGACATCGCGTGTGGACTCGTGGTCCGGCCCGAGGTCGTGTTCCTGGACGAGCCCACCACCGGGCTCGATCCACGGTCGCGTCAAGGTGTGTGGTCGCTGGTCGAGTCCCTGAAGAAGCAGGGCATCACGACCCTGTTGACCACCCAGTACCTCGAAGAAGCCGACGTGCTGAGCGACAACATCATCGTGATCGACAAGGGGACGGTCATCGCCCGGGGGACGGCGAACGAACTGAAGGCCTCGACCGGAGGCAGCTACTGCGAGATCGTCCCCGTCGATCCGGCGGACCTACCACGGATCGTGCACGCGCTCGGATCCCTGGTCCCCGAGACCACACGTGCCGATCTCGCGGCCCCCGGCGACTTCGACCGGGTGTCCATCCCGGCTCCCGACGGAGCGGTGACCCTCACGGAGGCACTCGGTCTGATATCGCCCCTCGACATCGAACTCGCCGATATCGGATTGCGTCGGCCGTCGTTGGACGACGTCTTCCTCCAGTTGACGGGACACAGCGCGTCGACCGAGCCCCCCGAACTCGATACCGCCGCGACGGGTGGGGCCGCGTGACGGCCCGCACCGAACACCTGACGGCGGGTCGGATGCCGGGCAGCGCGGGTGTGAGCATTCCCGACCGCCGGTCGGGCTCGCACCGGCGTGTCCACCCGAACTCGGTGTCGCAGTGGTCGGCGCTGACCGGACGCACCCTGCGCACGATGGCTCGATACGGCGAACTGATCGTCGCCGTGATCGCACCGTTCGTCTTCGGTCTCGGGTTCTATCTGCCGCTGAAATTCGTGATGCAGATGCAGGGCATCGACTACGCGCAGTTCCTGATGCCGATCATCGTCCTTCAATCGATGGCGTTCACCGCCATCTCGGCGGCCCAGATGGCAGCGCAAGAAGCCACGACCGGGCTGACCACCCGGCTGAAGACGATGCCGGTGGGCGCGACCGTACCGCTGCTCTCGCGCATGACGGCGGGGCTGACGAGATCGGTGATTTCGCTGTTCGCCGCGATCGGGTTCGGCTATGTGATCGGCTTCCGGTTCACTGCCGGACTCGGACAAGCGGTCCTCTTCGGAGTGACGGCACTCGCGATCAGCCTCGTGCTGTGTCTGGGAGCGGACGCGATCGGCAGCCTCTCCAAGAGCCCCGAAGCGACATCTCAGGCCCTGACACTTCCACAGCTGATTCTCGGGATGCTGTCGTGCGGTTTCGTTCCCGAGCAGGGTTTTCCCGAATGGATCCGTCCGTTCGTACGCAACCAGCCGATCTCGCAGTTCTCGTTCGCGATGCGCGACATGGCAGATGGTGGGGTCACCTGGGAGGTGTTCTTCCCGAGTCTGCTGTGGCTGGTCGGGCTGACCGTGGTGTGTCTACCTCTTGCCGTGTGGGCGAATACGAGGCGGAGGTGACTCGATGAGTCAGGACACTGCGATGGGAACGGGAACCGGGTCGTTCGGATATCCGGCACCGAATGCCGTGGTCGACGAAGGGTCCTTCGCCGCGTTGTGGGAGCACAGCCGCCTTCAGTGCGGCCGGCTTCTCCTTCGCTGGGCCCGCGATCCGGCGACGATGATCCAGGCACTGATCTATCCCGCGTTGACGCTGGTGATGTTCCGGATCGTGCTCGGCGACAGCATCACGGCCGCGACGGGGCAGCCGTCGATCTTCGGGACGGTGCCGATGATCGTGCTGGTGGGTGCGATGTTCGGTTCCGTCGTCAGCGCGGTCGGGTTGCGCGCCGAACGCGAGTCCGGCCTGCTGAGCCGCTTCTACACGCTGCCGATCCACCGATCAGCGGGACTGGTGGGGCGCCTGATGGCCGAGGCCGTTCGCGTGCTCGTCACCTCGATTGTGATTTTCGCCGCAGGCGTTGTCATGGGCTTCCGGTTCACGCAGGGCATCCCGGCAACGCTGTTGATGTTGGTGGTACCCATCGTGTTCGGAATGGGATTCGCCATGATGGTGACCGTTCTGGCCACCCTGTCGACCAAGATCCCGCTCGTCGAGATGGTGTCGATCGTGTGCACCCTCCTGATGTTCTTCAATTCGGGATTCGTGCCGGTCATGGCCTATCCGACGTGGTTGCAGCCGATCGTCGCCAACCAGCCGATGTCGTGCGCGATCGACACCATGCGCGCACTCGCAGTGGGTGGGCCACTGGCCGAACCGATGATCAAGACTCTGGCGTGGTCGCTCGGGATGTTCCTCCTGTTCCTGGTGCCGGCGATCCGCGGCTATCGACGGGCGGCCCAACAGGGATGACCTTGAACTTCACGGACGAACACAGCTGCCGCTGATAACCTCACTTGCGTCCAACCAGGTACGGATACGCCACGACCCGGCTGTCCGCCCGAGGAGCCCCGATGAAATTTGCGCGCCGGATCGCTGTGGCCACAGCCACCGCTACCCTTGCCGTCTCGGCGTCGCTGGCCACCACACCGGCGATCGCGTCCGCCCAGCCCACCGCCGATCTGCCTCCTGGCGAGGTCGCCCAAGATTCCCCCACCACGAGCGACAACCGCATCTCCGAGCTGCTCTCCACGATGGGGCCCAGTCCCGAAGGCACGAACGATCTCGACTGTGTCCCGTCGCCGGAGCATCCACGCCCGGTGGTACTCGTACACGGAACCGGGTCGGGAATGATGCAGACGTGGCCCATCGTCGCGCCACAGCTCGCCGACCTCGGCTATTGCGTGTACGCACTGAACTACGGCGGCGCGAAGGCCATGTTCGATCCCGACACGACGATCTGGGGCGTCACCGACATCGAGCAGTCCGCAGTGGAGGTACGGGACTTCGTCGACGCTGTTCTCGAGCACACCGGAAGCGACAAGGTCGATCTGGTGGGTCATTCACAAGGTGGAATGCTTTCGAGGCAGTACCTGAAATTCGAAGATGGAGCCGATCCTGTCGACCCCGCGCGCAACAAGGTCGAGAACCTCGTCATGCTCGGAGCAACGAACCACGGTACGTCCTTCAACGGGCTCCAGCAGCTGTATGGGGCGCTGGCAATCCTCGGTCTGACGAACGGGAAGGACATCGTCGCCCAGGCACTGTTCGCCGGTACCAATCTCGGTGTTGCCGGTCAGCAGCAGCTCATCGGTTCTCGGGTGCTCGCGGCGCTCAACAACGGACCCGAAACACTGCCGGGCATCACCTACACGTCGATTGCGACCCGACACGACGAGATCGTGACGCCTCCGGAGAGCTCGTTCCTCGAGCCGGACCCCGGGGCCGAGGTCTACAACCAGTGGGTCCAGGACCTGTGCCCGACCTCGCCCGCAGATCATTCGACGATGCTGATGCTGCCCGAGTCGCTGTATCTGCTGAAGTCGGCCCTCGATCCCGCCTATGCCGGCACCCACGAAGTGCCCTGCACTGTTCCGGACGCACCCGGAACCGCGTAGCGCTCGGCCCGACCGGCACTGCCCCGAAGCGCAACAAGGCCCCTCCTGGGCGGTTTCAAGGGGTCGACGCAACACCGCTGTTAGTTGGTGGTGATTAGATCACGCAGACGCTCGGCTGGAGTATCCCAGCCGAGCGTCTTGCGTGGACGGCCGTTGAGTTCCTGGGCAACATGCTCGAGGTCTTCCGGTCCGTAGACACTGAGGTCGGTGCCTTTGGGGAAGTACTGCCGGAGCAGTCCATTGGTGTTCTCGTTGCTACCGCGTTGCCAGGGGCTGGCCGGGTCGCAGAAGTAGACGGCCATCTCGGTAGCGACGCTGATCTGCTTGTGTCTGGCCATCTCGGCTCCTTGATCCCACGTCAGCGACCCACGTAGATGCGCAGGCAACTCACGCATGGCCACGATCAGCGCATCGCGGACCTGTTCGGCGTCATGCCCGTCGGGTAGATACAGCAGCATCGTGTAGCGGGTGGAACGTTCGACCAGGGTGCCGATCGCGGTCTTGTTCTGTTCACCGGTGATCAGATCGCCTTCCCAGTGCCCGGGTACGGCGCGGTCGGCGACCTCGGCGGGCCGATCACTGATCATGATCATCGGATCGGTGAACCGCTGATACCGTTCACCCTCTTTGTGCTGCGGTGCACGCCTCGTTCGACCGGTTCGAAGTGCCTGCTGTACTTCGCGTTTCAGTCCTCCGCGGGCCTGAAAATACAATGCCTGGTAGATCGTCTCGTGGCTCACCCGCATGCTTTCGTCGTCAGGGTGATCCCGGCGCAGGCGATGCGAGATCTGTTCCGGTGACAACTTCCGGGACAAGCCTTCCTCGACCGCTGCCCGCAGGACCGCGTTCTGAACCAGTTTGGACTGCTTGGGCCGCGCCCGGGCCGCGGCAGCAACCCGATCGGCCTGATACGGCAGATACCGGCCTTCGATGCTGTGCCCGCGTACCTCCCGCGAGACCGTGGAGACGTTCTTGCCGATCCGTGCAGCGATTGTGCGCAGCGAGTCCTTGACCACCAGGCCGTCGGCGATCGCAACCCGGTCCTCGATCGACAGGTAGCGATCACTGACCGAGCGATCACTGACCGCAGGCTTTACGGCATCATCACAGATCGCACTGGTCACCGTCTGTTCGTAGACGGTTCCGCGCCTGTAGTCCACGACCCTGCCATCAGGATGGACTCGCGTGTTGCCGACCTTCCGGATGCCTTTGCGCCAGTCACGGGCAGTGCGCGTGTGGACGCCCACTTCGTGGGCAGCTCGCGTTATCGACCAGCCTTGTGCGACCAGTTCCCCGAAGCGGTGTTTGGCCTCGCTCTTGCCTCGAGGTGGGATCTTTTCGCTGGTCACCAGACCCTCCGAGACCAGGATTCTGCGTGCGACCGAAGGCGAGACCCCGCACGCTTTCGCGGCCTGGTTGATCGAACCGGTCTTGTCGAACACGGCCACGATCACCATTCGATCGGGGACCCCACGTTGATCACCGCTCTTGCCTGGACCGCGTGGCTGGCCGGCGGGCAGGCCGATCGCCTGCAGGATGGCATAGCGGCGACCGCGAGGCAGCCCCATCACGACTGCCGCCTCTTTCACTGGCATACCGGCATCGGTGAGCCGGGCCAGCTCGTCACCGAACCGAAGGCAGTCCTCCTGAAACGACATGATCGTCGCAACCTCTCATCGAGAGTGTTGCGACGATCATGTGAACCCGCCCTGCAGGAGGGGCCTTGTTCGTCAGATTCCGGATCGAATGCGTCCGGCGAGGATCACAGTCCGAGCGCGCGCTGAAGCACCGGCCACGAATCCTTCAGATCGTCCTGCCAGTAACCCCACGAGTGGCTACCCGAGTCCCGGAAGTTGTAGGTGGCGGGGATGTCCAGTTCGTTCAGACGGTTCTTCAGGTTGTGCGTGCAGTAGTTGGTGGCTGCCTCGATCACGCCGCCCACTACGACCTGGTTCGCGAGAACATCGACTTCGCCGTCGATCTCGGGGCCGTCGAGCGTGTCGTACGGGCCGGGCAGACCGTTTCCGTTCGAGATGTACAGCTCGAGGCCGCGCAACTGTTCCGCGTTGACGTACGGATCCTTCTCGCGCCACATCGGGTCGTCGAGCTCGCCCCACATGTTGCGAGTGTCGCCGCCGCCCCACGTCTCGGTGGTGACCTTGACGAACTGCTGGCCGATCGGATCGGAGGTCTGGGCGCAGCCGCTGTATGCCGCCACACCCTGGTACAGATCGCCGCCTTCGATGGCGAGCTGGAGAACCGACGTGCCGGACGAGGAGAGACCTGCGATCGCGTTGACCCCGTTCGTTCCGAGTGCAGCGTCGATCAGCGGCGGAATCTCCTTGGTGAGGAAGGTCTCCCACTTGTTCACGCCGAGAACCGGATCCTCGTTCTTCCAGTCGGTGTAGTAGCTCCACTTGCCACCGACCGGCGAGACGACGTTGAGGTTCTTGTCCTTGAAGAAGTCGATGGCATCGGTGCGGAACCGCCACGTCGCGCTGTCCTCACCGCCACCTGCACCGTTCAGGAGGTACAGCGTCGGGCGGGGCTCACTGGTGTCTGCGGGGCGCCACACATCGAGCAGGACTTCCTTGTTCATCGACGCCGAGTGGACGTAGACGAGGAGCTGCTGCTCACCGTACTGCTCGATACGCGTGATGTAGGAGCCGTTCTCGGACTCGGCGGCCGCGAGCGGCTGCTCACTGTCCCAAACGGGGTCGGCCGCGGCCGTGGCTCCACCGAAGAACAACGGCAGTGCTACGACAGCTGCCGAGAGCGCGGCGAGTCTCGTCCTTCGAGTGCATGTCCGCGACTCGACAACCTTCATTCGCTTGAACCTCCTCAGGCCCGTTTCCGGGGCATGATTTCCAGACCTCGGGTACGTCCGAGGCGCACCGTTCGGCGCAGCACTACGTATATCTACAGGTCAGGAGTGCACGTTACCGTGGATCGCGCATCCGCGACCCGACAGTCCTGCGCGAGCACACCTTACCGGGAGATCACTGCCGATCAAGATCGACACGATCACGGCCCAGAGCAGGCACGATGACGTCGAGCGCAGCCGACTCCATCATCGCTCCGTGCTCCCCCGGCACGAACCGGGTACGAATACGCCCCGTGACGAACGGCACCCACAGGTCCGCGGCGTCCGCCTCGGTCGGATGCTCCTCCACCGCACTGAAGAACTCCACGTCACCGGTGAACACTCCGGGTTCGTGACGGTTGATCAGGTCCGGTGACGTCATTGCGGCGGCAAAGATGCGCTGAACTCTCTCGACATCCAGTTCGATCAGTTCCGCCGGAACCGCACGTACGAGTGCCTCGGCCGCTTCGTGGGGAAGCTGCCCGTCGAGCGTCTCGGGGTCCACTTCGACTCCGAGGGTGCGCAGGTTCTCCGAGATCTCCGACTCGAAACGGTCGGTGTCGATCCGCGGGATACTGTCGATCAGGGCAAGCTTCTCCACACTCAGTCCGCGGGACTGGAGTTCTACCGCCACCGCGTGCGCGAGCACACCACCCAGGGACCAGCCGAGCAATCGGTACGGTCCGTGCGGCACGGTGGCAACGATCTCGTCGGCGTACCTTCGTGCGAGATCATCGAGTGCCGCTCCGGCGAAATCGGGTTCGGTCAACGCCGGCGTCTGCACCCCGTACACGACACCCGGTCCGTCCAGCCGCGCCGCGAGAGGCGCGTAGGGCCAGGCGAGCCCGATCATCGGGTGTAGACAGAACACCGCTTCCGCGGGGTCCCCGGCACGCAGCGGCAGGATCACCCCGAGTGCCGCATCCGATTCCTCGCTCCTGGCGCCGTCGCCACCGAGCCGAGTTGCGAGCGCTTCCACCATGGGAGCTTCGAGCAACCAGGAGACCCGTACCTCGACACCGATCTCGTCCCGCAACCTCGCGACCACTCGGGTGGCCACGAGGGAATTACCTCCGAGGTCGAAGAAGTCGTCGTCGAGACCCACTTGATCGACCCCCAGAACCTCTGCGTACACGCGTGCGACCACGGCCTCGAGATCCGTGCGCGGGGCGCGATACGGATGGGTCGCGACCTCTGGTGCGGGCAGGGCGTCCCGATCGACCTTGCCGACCGGAGTCAACGGCACGGTGTCGAGAACGACGAGCGCATCCGGCACCATGTGCGGCGCCAGCGATTGTGCAGCGAAAGCGAGCAGAGCCCGGGTGTCGGCCGCGGCGCCACTCACGAGCGTCACGTACGAGACCAGTGTCGTCGAGCCGGTGTCGGATGTGCGCGCGACCGTCACCGCGAAATCGACGGAGTTGTGCCTGCGCAACACGGTGTCGATCTCGCCCGGTTCGATCCGGAACCCGCGGACCTTCACCTGGAAGTCGGCGCGACCGACATACGCGAGTTCTCCGCCATCGGTCCAGCGCACCACATCTCCGGTGCGATAGAGGCGGGTACCCGAGCCGTAGGGGTCGGCGACGAAACGTGCAACTGTCAGGTCCGGACGTCGGTGGTAGCCGCGAGTCAGCTGGATTCCCGACATGTACAGCTCACCGGCGACGCCCACTGGAACCGGACGTAATCTCGAGTCGAGGACCAGAGCCCGCATACCACGGATCGGCCCGCCGATCGTCATTTCGTCGTCGGCTGTCAGCGGCCGGCTGATGGTGGTGACGATGGTCGTCTCCGTCGGACCGTAGACGTTGTGGAAGGTCCGTCCCGGTGACCAGCGAGTCACGAGTTGCGGAGCGACCGCCTCACCACCGACAGCGAGGACCCGAAGAGCGTCGAGGCCGTCGGGGTCCAGCGACTCCACCGCGGCGGGTGTGATGAATGCGTGGGTGACCCGTTCGCGTCGAAGGAGTTCGGTGAGGTCGCGGCCACCGTAGACGCTCGTCGGGACGATCACCGATGTTCCGCCACCTGCGACCGCGAGCAGCAACTCGAGGACGGAGGCGTCGAAGCTCGGCGACGCGAAGTGCAGCGCGCGGGTGTCGGAACCCAGTCCGTACTGCTCACGCTGTGCCGCCGCGAAATTCGCGAGTCCGGAGTTGCCGACGACGACCCCCTTCGGGAGGCCCGTCGATCCGGAGGTGTAGATGATGTAGGCCGTGCTGTCGGCGCGCACGGGACGAACCCGTTCCTCCGCCGCGACCGAGTCACCCGAATACGCTGCCATCCGAGCGACCGTGTCGTCGGCCAGCAGATCGATCCATTCGACGCCGCCTGGCAATCCTTCCCGATGCCGTGTCACGGTGAGGCCGAGCACCGCACCCGAATCGGAGACCATGTGCGCGACACGGTCGGCCGGGTAGTTCGGGTCGACGGGCACGTACGCCGCGCCGGTCTTCGCGACGCCCCAGACAGCCGCCACCGACTCGATCGACCGAGTGATACCCACCGCCACAACATCTTCTGCGCCGAGTCCGCGATCGATGAGCAAGCGCGCCAACCGCGACGAGTACGCATCGAGTTCGGAGTAGGTCCACGCACGTCCGTCATCGACCAGCGCAACACCGTCGGGGTTGCCCGACGCAGCCGCCGACAACAGGTCCCCGAAAGGCACCGCAGGCAGAGCGGGTCCGCCGTGACGGTGCACCAGGTCCTCGAGTTCGTCGGCATCGAGGTACGGCAGAGAATCCACGGGCGCGGCAGGGTCGGCAAGGATACCGTCGACGATTCGCAGATACCTGGCGGCGAGCGCGATCACGGTGTCGGCATCGAGAACGTCGCTGCGGTACTTGAATCCGAGCGTCACCGTATCTTCGGCGGTGACGGCGACGGTCAGCGGATAGTGCGTGGCATCGCGGGTGTTGACGCCGGCGACGATCAGTCCGTCGATCGATCCCGCCTCTGCGATACCGCTTCGGTCCACCGGATACGACTCGTACACGAGCAGGGTGTCGAACAACGCTCCGAGACCCGTCCGCTGCTGGATCTCGGCGAGACCCACATGATGGTGGTCGAGGAGCGACGCCTGATCGATCTGGATGCGCTGGAGCAGTTCCTCGGTTGTTGCCGAGTCGTCGAGTCGCACCCGGACGGGCAAAGTGTTGATGAACAGTCCGACCATCGATTCGACGCCCGGAAGGTCGGCCGGCCGACCCGACACGGTAGTACCGAACACGACGTCGTCGCGGCCGGTCGTGCGGGCGATGAGCGTCGCCCATGCACCCTGCAGCACGGTGTTGACAGTGAGGCCGAGCCTCGCTGCGACCTCCCCCAGGGTGTCGCTGCGGTCGCGGCCGAGATCGATGTGATGCTCGGCGGAAGTGGCTCCGGCACCATCTGTCTCGGCGCCGACCAGCAGCGTCGGTTCGTCGACCCCTTCCAGCGCTCGGACCCACGCGTCGACCGAGTCGCCGTGGTGACGACGACTCAGCCACTCGAGATAACTGCGGTAGGACGGCACCCGCCCGAGCACCTCAGCATCACCCGACGTCGCGTACAGCACCAGCAGGTCCTTCATCAGCAACGGCATCGACCAGCCGTCGAGGAGGATGTGGTGACTCGTGACCGCGAGCGTCCAGGATTCGGCCCCCGTCCGCACCATCGTGAAGCGGATCAGCGGCGGCGCTGCCAGGTCGAACGCCACGTCCTGGTCGGCGCGTAGCACCGCGTCGAGTTCGACGGTGTCGGCCACCGGGTTCCGCTGCCCGGTGAGGTCGAGTTCTCGCCATGGCAGCACCACATCGTCGACGACGACCTGTAGTGGTTCACCGGATTCACCTGAGACGAAGGCGGTCCGCAGGTTGGGATACCGCGCGAGGAGCGCGTTGGCCGCACCGCGCAGGCGCGCGGGATCGACGAGTCCGGTGAGATGGATCAGCACCTGGGTGCTGTAGACATCGGACTGCCCTTCGGCGAGCAGTGCGTGGTAGAGCAATCCGGACTGCAACGGTGCGAGCGGCCAGACGTCGGTTGCGCCCGGGTACTCGGCTTCCCAGACGTCGATGTCGCGCTGCGTGACCTCGACCAGAGGCAGATCGGTAGGTGTTCGCCCGCCCGCATCGGGGCGCGCGGCGTGGGCTGCGAGCGCACCCAGCGCGCGCACCCACCATTGTCCGAGTTCCTCGACATCGTCGCGATCGAGGAGACCGGCGGGGAATCCGAAGTTCGCGCCGAGTTCGCCTCCGATGACCACCGCGTTGATGTCGACCGAGGCGAGCGCGGGGGCATCGCTGTCGTCGCGGCCGGACAGGTCGCCGAGGTCTCCGACGGGAAGCCAGCCCAATTCGGCGGCCTGGTCCTGGGACACCCCACCGGCGTCGAGGCGTCCGAGGTAATTGAAGCTGATCTGTCCGGACGGCAGATCGACGAGTTGCCCGGAGGTGTCGGTGTTGCAGTAGCGGAGCAGTCCGTAGCCCAGACCCTTGTCGGGGATGGCCCGCAAGTGTTCCTTGACGACCTTGAGCGCAGCGCCCGCGGCTGCGCCGCCCTCGAGGGCGTCGTCGAGGTCGATGCCCGACAGGTCGAGCCGCACAGGGAACATCGCGGTGAACCAGCCGACGGTGCGTGACAGGTCGGCCCCGGGGACAAGGTCTTCCTCGCGTCCGTGACCTTCGAGTCCGATCAGCGCGGACAGTTCGTCAGTGCCGCGGTCGCGACGCCAACCGGCAAGCGCCAACGCAAGGCCCGTGAGCAACACGTCGTTGACGCTGCCGTGGTAGAGCTCGGGCACTGTGGTGAGCAGCGTGTCGGTGACCTCGGCCCCGACTCGGACCGGGACCTTCTCGACCGTCGACGCGAGATCGACCGCAGGGTCGAAGGCGCGGGCGCCCAGGAGTGGGTCGGGTCCGTCGAGGATCTTCGTCCACATCGGCAGTTCGGCCGTGCGGTCGCCGGCGCTGCGGACGAGTGCGTCCGCCCAGGTCCGGAACGACGTGCCGACCGGCTGCAGAGCCACAGATTGACCGTGGTCGATCTGTGCCCACGCGGTCACGAAGTCGGGCACCAGGATTCGCCACGAAACACCGTCGACGACGAGGTGGTGGGCCACCACGACAAGCCGTCCGGTGCGACCTGCTCCGGGGGCAGGGTCGAGCCAGACGAACTGCAGGACGCTGCCACGCGACGGATCGAGCCGTGTCTCGGCGGTGCCGACTTCGCGTGCTGCGATACTGCGCCACCGGTCGTCGTCCGCGTCGGCGGGAATCGCCACGCGGGAGACGAGGGACTCGACGTCGACGGAACCGGGTCCCGTCGTCGAGAGCACCCATTCCCCGATATCGTTGCGACGCAGGGATGCCCGCAGAATGTCGTGCCGGTCGACGACGGCACGCAGGGTCGCGACCACGTCCGGGCGCGTAATGCCCTCGGGCAGTTCGAGCGCGATGGTCTGGGTGTAGCGGTCGAAGCTGCCGCCGCGCTCGACCATGTATCGCACGATCGGCGTGAGCGAGATGTCGCCCACCCCTCCCCCGTCGAGCTCCACGAGTGTCGGTGCCGAACCGGCACCGACCCGCGCGACCGCGGCGAGTCCGGCCACAGTGCGCTGTTCGAAGACTTGCCGAGGGGTGAACACGATGCCGCGCGCCTTCGCCCGCGACACCAGCTGGATCGAGACGATACTGTCGCCGCCGAGCGCGAAGAACGAGTCGTCCACACCGACCTCGGCGATGCCGAGAACATCGGCGAAGACCTCGGCGATCGACACCTCCGCCGGTGTCGAGGGTGCACGGAACTCCTTGTCTCCCAAGAACACCGGTGCCGGAAGCGCCTTCTTGTCGAGCTTGCCGTTCGGGGTCAGCGGCAGTGCGTCGAGGACGACGATCGAGTCGGGGACCATGTATCCCGTCAGGAACTGCCCGACCTCGTCGAGCACCGCGGCGGGCACCACGGCAGCACCGGCGCGAGGGACGACGTATCCGACGAGTCTGTCGCCGGTGCGCTCGTCGGTCCGCACCACTGCAACGGCATGCGCGACACCGTCGACGGAAGTCAGCGCAGCTTCGATTTCCCCGAGCTCGATACGGAAGCCGCGTAGCTGGACCTGGGAGTCACTGCGTCCGACGTACTCGAGTTGCCCCGATGCGGACCAACGCGCGATGTCGCCGGTGCGGTACATGCGGGACCCCGGTTCGCCGAACGGGTCGGCGACGAATCGCCCGGACGTCAGCGCACTGCGTCCGAGGTATCCGCGGGTGAGCTGATCACCGCGCACGTACATCTCGCCGGGGACTCCGGCCGGTACCGGTTGCAACCGCGGGTCGAGTACGTACACGCCGAGTCCGGGGATCGCGCGGCCCACGAGGCTCGCCGCGAACTCGGCGTCACCCGAGTCCAGTTCGAGGTGGGAGACGTGCACGGTGGTTTCGGTGATGCCGTACATGTTGACCAGTCGAGGCGCATCGTCGGCGTGCCTGAGGTACCAGCCGGCGAGTCTACGCAGGTCGAGTGCTTCACCGCCGAAGACGACGTATCGCAGCGCGAGCCGCTCCGAGCCCCGTTCCTCTGCGACGCGATCGGCTTCGGCGAGCTGGTAGAACGCCGACGGTGTCTGGTTGAGGACGGTGACCTGTTCCCGCAGGAGGAGGGCGTGAAAGTCCTCCGGGGATCGGGACGTGAAGTGATCGACGACGACGAGCCGGCCGCCGTGGAGCAGTGGTCCCCACAATTCCCACACCGAGAAGTCGAAGGCGTACGAGTGGAACAGGGTCCACACGTCGTCGCCGTCGAATTCGAATGCTGCTCGGGTGTTCTCGAACAATTCGAGGACTGTCCGGTGCGGAACCTGCACCCCCTTGGGGCGGCCGGTCGAACCTGATGTGTAGATGACGTAGGCGAGGTTGTCGCTGCGCAGCGGCGCTGTGCGCTCCTCGTCGGTCACGGGTGCATCGCTACGGGTGGACAGGTCGACCACTTCGAGGTCGATCACAGGAATGCCGGTGCTCGGCAGTCCGTCGTGGTCGCCCGAGACGAGCACGACGACCGGTGACGCATCTGCAAGCATGAACTCGAGGCGGTCGGCCGGATAGGTGAGGTCGAGCGGCAGGTATCCGCCGCCTGCCTGCTGTACCGCGAGCAGCGCGACGACGAGGTCGTCGGTGCGGGCCATCGCGACGGCGACCAGGCTGTCGGGCCCCACACCATGATCGAGGAGTTCACGTGCGAGCCGGTTCACACGGCCAGCGAGTTCGCGATACGGCAGGTGCCGGTCGCCGAAGGTCACGGCGATCGCGTCGGGAGTGCGCACCGCCTGATCGGCGAAACGCTGGACGAGAGTGTGGTCACTCGTGCGGGTGCCCGGCTCGTTCCACGCGTCGAGCAGCGTCGCGCGCTGCTCCGGAGAGAGCAGCGGCACGTCGCCGATCACCGCGTCCGGCTCGGCAGCGACGGCGCTGAGCATCCGACCGAATCGATCACCGAATGCGCTCATCGTCGTCTCGTCGAACAGGTCGGTGGCGTAGTCGAGCGCCACCGCCATCCCGCCGGGCGCGCCGTCCGGCCCGAAGGCTTCGACGACGGTGACCTGCAGATCGAACTTGGCGTCGGTGTTCGGGAAGTCGACGGGTTCGACGGTCAGCCCCGGAAGCTCGAAGCGGGACTGCCCGAGATTCTGGAACGTCAGAGCGACCTGGAACAGCGGGTGCCGAGCCTGAGAACGTTCGGGGTCGAGGGCCTCGACGAGGCGCTCGAAGGGAAGGTCTGCGTGTCCGAATGCGCCGAGGTCGGTTTCGCGGACCCGGGCAAGCACATCGCCGAAGGTGTCGGACGGGTTCACCTGGGTACGCAGCACCAGGGTGTTGACGAACATTCCGATCATGTCGTCGAGCAGCTGTTCGCCGCGGCCCGCGATGGGCGAGCCGACAACGATGTCGCCCGTGCCGGACAGCCGGGCGAGCAAGGCCGCAAGCGCACCGTGCACGACCATGAACAACGACGCGCCTCTCGCGCGGCCGAGTTGTTCGAGTGCGGCGTGTGTCGGTGCGTCGATCTCGAATGCGGTGGTCGCACCCCGGTTCGATGCGACCGCAGGGCGGGGCCGATCCGCGGGCAGGTCGAGCTGCTCGGGAATGCCCTTCAGCGTCTCGCGCCAGTAGGTCAGCTGCCGGCTGATCGGCGACTCCGGATCGGTCTCGGATCCGAGGACCTCACGCTGCCACAGCGTGTAGTCCGCATACTGCACCGGCATCGGCGCCCAGTCGGGTTCGTGACCGTCCGCGCGCGAGGTGTAGGCGAGCATCACGTCCCGCGCAAGCGGGCCCATGGAGAAGCCGTCGCCGCTGATGTGATGCAACACCACCACGAGCACGTGCTCGTCGTGGCCGAGACGCAACAGGGAAATCCGCAAGGGCACCTGTTCGGTGACATCGAACCCGCCCGTCACCGTTGCCTCGACGTATCGAGCCACGTCCGCAGGATCGGTGTCGACCACGACGATGTCGGGGACGGCCGACGCCGCGGGAAGGATCACCTGCTGTGCGATACCGTCCGATTCGGGATAGACGGTGCGCAGCGACTCGTGTCGTCGGATGAGATCGCCGACCGCGGCGCGCAGCGCCTCGACGTCGAGTGCGCCCCGCAGCCGGATCGCGAGCGGCAGGTTGTTCACGGACGAGTCGGGCTCGAACCGGCTGAGAAACCACATCCGCTGCTGTGCAAGCGACAGCGGGATCCGCCCGGGTCGGATCTGCGCTGTCAACGGTGCCACGGATCCCTCGCGCGATGCGGACTCGACATGCGCGGCAAGGAATTCGACGACGGGATACTCGAACAGCGCGCGCACCGCCACACGGGTGCCCAGGGCGACGCCGAGGCGCGCCACGACCTGTGTTGCCACGAGCGAGTTACCACCGAGCTCGAAGAAGTCGTCGTCCCGGCCCACCCGATCGACATCGAGGACATCGGCGAAAACACCGGCGACGATCTCCTCGACCGGGGTTCGTGCCGCGCGGAACTCACGCGATTCGAAGACCGGCGCGGGCAGCGCCTTCCGGTCCAGTTTGCCGCTCGTGTTGAGCGGGAATTCATCGAGCACGACGAGTGCCGACGGCACCATGTACGACGGTAGCGTCTCCCGCACGGTAGCGAGCAGTGCCTGCCGATCCACGGACTCACCGACCAGGTAGGCCACGAGCTGTTCGCCGGTCGGTGTGGGCACGACCAGCGCGACCGCCTGGGTGATCTCCGAGTGTGCGAGCAACGCGGTCTCGATCTCGCCGAGTTCGATCCGTTGGCCGCGGAACTTGACCTGGAAGTCGGTGCGGCCCAGGTAGTCGAGTACGACGGTGCCGTCGCCGGTGCGGATCCAGCGGACGAGGTCGCCGGTGCGGTACATCCGTTCGCCGGCCTGCCCGAGCACACTCGCAACGAACCGGTCGGAGGTCAGGTCGGGTCGGCGGACGTACCCGCGTGCGAGCTGGACTCCCCCGAGGTACAGCTCCCCCGGGGTCCCGATCGGAACCGGCTGCAGGCGCGCGTCGAGGACGTAGACCTGTACGTTCCATTCGGGCAGCCCGATGGGCACGACCCTGGTCGCGTCGTCCGCAGGCTGATACGTGACCGAGACTGCCGCTTCGGTGGGACCGTAGAGATTGTGCACCGCGGCGTCGGTACCGAGACGCCGGAAAGCAGCGACGGTCTCCGGGGGAAGGGCCTCACCGATGACGAACACGTGCCGCAGTCCGGAGCAGCTCCCGGCCGGGGCGTGTGCGGCGAACACGGTGAGCATCGACGGTACGAAGTCGGTGAGTGTCACCCGGTGACGTTCGATCATGTCGGCGACGTACGCGGGGTCGCGGTGTCCGTCGTGGTCGGCGACGAGCAGGCAGGCACCGCTGCGCAGCGGCAGGAACCATCCCCACAGCGACACGTCGAAGGTGGTGGCGGTCTTCTGCAGGTATACGTCGTCCGCGTCGATCGCGTATTCGTGCACCATCCAGGCGACCTGGTTGACGATCGCCTCGTGCGACACGGCGACGCCCTTCGGGCGCCCTGTCGAACCGGAGGTGAAGATCACGTAGGCGGGGGTTGCCGGCCGGATGGGTCCGCTCAGCTCTTCGTCCCGAACCGGGTGCACCGCATGGTGTTCCAGGTCGATCGTTTCGACCTCGACGGCATTCGCGTCGGACGGCAGATCGGAGCCGTCCGCGACGGTGGTGAGCACACACACCGGCCGCGCGGTGTCGAGGATGTGCCCGATCCGCTCCGACGGATGGTCCGGATCGAGTGGGACGTAGGCGCCGCCCGCGGTGATCACCGCGTAGATCGCGACCACGAGGTCGACGGAACGACGGATACCGATCGCGACAAGTTCCTCGGGGCCGACACCTGCGTCGATGAGATACCGCGCTAGGCGGTTGACGCGTGCGTCGAACTGCGCGTAGCTCAGCGTCTCGTCGCCGAAGACGACAGCGGGGGCATGCGGGGTGCGAAGCACCTGGGCGCGGTACTCGGACAGGAGTGTTCCACTGTCCACGGCATGCTCGGTGGCGTTGACGGTGTCGACGAGTTCGCGACGCACATCGGGCACCAGCAGGTCGACATCACCGACGACGGTGTCGAGGTCGGAGACGAGCGCATCGAGGGTCGCGACCATCCCGTCGGCGAGGCCACGCACCGTGTCCTCGTCGAAGAGATCCGTGGCATAGGTGAACTGCGCGGACATTCCGCACGGTTTCCCTGCGTCGAGTCGCGGGGTGACGGTCAGCTGGAGGTCGAACTTGGCAACGACACCGCCGAGGTCGACCGCTTCGATGTCGAGGTCCGGCAACGACAGGTCGGGACGATCCATGTTCTGGAAGAACAACGCGACCTGGAACAGCGGATGGTGCCCGGTCGAACGCACGGGGTCGACGACCTCTACCAGCCGCTCGAAGGGCAGTTCCGCGTGCGCGAACGCATCGATATCGCCGGTGCGGACTCGGTCGAGCAGCGCGGCGAACGTGTCGCCCGGTGCGACGGCCGCGCGCAGCACCAGAGTGTTGACGAACATTCCGATGAGGTTGTCGAGCGCCTGCTCGCCTCGACCGGCGACAGGAGTGCCGATGGCGATGTCCGTGGTGGACGAGAGCCTGGCGAGCAGTGCCGCGAGCGCGGCATGCACGACCATGAACGGTGAACAGCCCGTTGCCTGTCCGGTCTCCACAACGGCAGCATGCAGGGCGGCATCGATCTCGAACAGCACGGTGCCGCCGCGACCGGAGGGTTCGGCAGGCCGCGGGCGATCGGTCGGCAGGTCGAGGCGGTCGGGCAGCCCGTCGAGCGCTCCGGTCCAGAATTCGATCTCACGTGCCGCAACCGAGCCGGAGTCCGACTCGTGACCGAGAACTGCTCGCTGCCACAGCGTGTAGTCGGCGTACTGCACCTCGAGTGGCGGCCATCCGGGAGTCTCGCCCGCAACACGGGCGAAGTAGGCGGCGGCGAGGTCCCGTACGAACGGGCCCGTGGATGCTCCGTCGGCCGCGATGTGGTGCACCACGAGCACGAGGACGTGCTCGCCGTCTGCCACCTGCAGCAGTTCGACGCGCAGCGGTACTTCTTCGGCGACGTCGAACCCTGTGGTGACGGCGCGAGAGACCCGGCCGGGCACGTCGGCGGGATCCACGATTTCGGGCTCCACGAGAGGCGCGGCATCGGATGCATCGAGGATCACCTGGCAGCCCACACCGTCGCGGCCCGGGTAGACGGTGCGCAACGATTCGTGCCGTTCGATCACGTCGTGGACGGCCGCGCGCAGTGCCTCGATGTCGAGTCGGCCACGCAGCCGTAGAGCCAGGGGAATGTTGTCGGCAGCGGAGGCCGTGTCGAACCGGTTGAGGAACCAGATCCGCTGCTGAGCAGGTGACAGCGGGATCGGATCGGGCCGTGGTCCGGCCACGAGGGGTGTCCGGGCGGTATCGCCGGTGTGCAGGTCGACGAGCGCAGCGAGTTCCACGACGGTCGACCCTTCGAAGACCAGGCGGGCAGGCACGCGCGTGTCGAGGCGTTCCCCGAGCCGGGCGGCGACCCGGGTCGCGACGAGGGAGTTACCACCGAGGTCGAAGAAATCGTCGTCGAGACCGACCCGCTCGATGCCGAGCACATCCGCGAACACCGTCGCCACCGCGATCTCCGTCGCGGACTCCGGCGCCCGGAACTCGGTGACCACCGGGCCGGGATCGGGGAGTGCATCGCGGTCGAGTTTTCCTGTGGGCGACAGCGGAATGGTATCGAGTTCGAGAATGACGGACGGAACCATATGCGAGGGAAGATGTTTCGATGCCTCACGGGAAATCTCGCGGAGGTCGAGGCCGGCACCCACAGCACCGTGCACATACGACACCAACTGCGTCTCACCCGCAGGTGTCGCACGCCCCACCGTCACCGCGAAATCCACACCCGCACACGACGACAACACCGCATCGATCTCACCGAGCTCGATGCGGAAACCACGCACCTTCACCTGGAAGTCGTTACGCCCCACATACACGATCCCCGCCCGAGCATCCCGCGGGCCCCGCACCACGTCACCGGTCCGATACATTCGCGCACCGCCCGGAGCCGCCACGAACCGCGACGCCGTCAACCCCGCACGACCGTGATACCCCCGAGCTACACCCGGGCCCGACAGATACAACTCACCCGCCACACCCGCCGGAACCGCGTGCAAGCGCGAATCCAGCACCTGCCCAACCGAATTTCGAATGGGAACACCGATCGTGATCTGCTCCCCCGGCACCAGCGGATCCGACATCGTGATCACGATCGTCGTCTCCGTCGGGCCGTACACATTGAAGAACCGACGACCCGGCGCCCACCGCGCCACCAGATCGGGCGGACACGCCTCCCCGCCGACTGCGACACACCCGAGCACATCCAACCCGGCCGGGTCCACCGACGCCAACGCCGCCGGCGTGACGAACGCATGGGTAACACCATGACGCACAACAAGATCTGCGAAATCCGCACCGCCGTAGACCGACGTCGGCGCCACCACCATCGTCGATGACGCTCCCACCGCCAGCAACAGCTCCATCATCGACGCGTCGAAACTCGGCGACGCGAAATGCAGCGTCCGCGACTCCGGGTCGAGCCCGTAACGCTCCACCTGCTCGGCGCAGAAATTGGCCAGTCCCGAATGCGACACCACTACGCCCTTGGGCTTGCCCGTCGACCCCGACGTATAGATGACGTATGCCGCGTTCTCGGCCCGCAACGTCCGAATCCGCTCGTCGAACGAGACCGGATCCCCCGGCAATTCCGACAGCTCCGCCACAGTTGCGGGGTCGTCGAGCGCAATCCAGGGCGCCGACCCCGGCAGCGTCGGTGCAGTCTCGACGAGAGTGAGCCCGAGAACGGCACCGGAGTCCACGGTCATGTGCTCGACCCGGTCGGCGGGATAGTTCGGGTCGACCGGGACGAATGCGGCACCCGTCTTCGCGACGGCCCAGGTGACGAGCACCGACTCCAGTGAGCGAACGAAGGCGAGCGCGACCACGTCCTCCGGGCCGACTCCGCGACCGATCAGCAGTCGGGCAAGCTTCGACGACGCCTCGTCGATCTCCGCGTAGGTCAGCGAACGATCTCCGTGTACGACGGCGGTGGCCGACGGGTCGCGCTCCACCGCGGCGGCCAGCAACTGCGGGAGCAGCAGCGTGCGGGGTTCGCGGCGCCGCGGCGGGCGCTGACGGGTGCGCGGACGTCCGGAAGCCGATGGACGTTCGCCGCGCGGATCATCGAGATTCATCCGTGCATTGTCCCCTTGACCCGTCCTGTGCTCACGCCAGGCGTCACTCACCACTGTTTCCTCGCACCTACGTCCGCGTCCGGTCCGGCGGGCTACCGGACGGTATCGAGCCCCATTAGACCATCGGGGCCCGGTTCAGCACGTTACGGACGAGTCGGACACAGCGAGGCGGGGTGATCCGTGTCGCGGACCACCCCGCTGCGGGGATTGTTCAGTTGTTGCTGGTCAGGCGCGTCCCGCCAGCCAACGGCCGAGGACCGGCCCGATGTGGGCCACACCGTCGCGCGACAGCATCCGCCAGTGCGTCTCCCCGATCACCTCGGAGGCCACGACTCCACTCACGTGGCGGTGCCAGGCGTCGGCAGCCGATGCGTTCCGGTCCCGACCGGCGACGAAGATCAACAGGTCACCGTCGAACTGTCCGGGTCGGTGCGAGGCCAGCGCACGGTACGACCGACGCACCCCGTCGAACATCCGCTCGATGCGCTCGGGGGTGAGATCACCCAGCGGTGCGGGCAGGGAGCCGGCGAGATCGAGCGCGGCCTCGGGGGTGAGTTCCGTGATCGGGGTCGCTGAGACGCCTGTGCCGGTGCCGATGCCGAACATGTCGGCGATCGTCGGCGCCGGCTGTGCCGCGGTGGTGTCGGCATTGCCGTCCAGGTCGGCGTCGGCCGGGTACGCGTCCAGCACCGCGAGCGTCGAGACCTGCTCGCCGTCGCGTTGCAGCGCGACCGCGACGGCGTGGGCGAGCACGCCGCCCATCGACCAGCCCACCAGGTGGTAGGGGCCGTGCGGTGCGATGTTGCGGATGGTCCGCATATATTCGTCGGCCCAGGCGTCGATGTCGGCGGGCAGGGCAGCGCCCTCCTGCACTGCCGGCGACTGCAGACCGTAGACCGGACGGTTGTCGCCCAGATGCCGGGCGAGACCGGCAAAGCTCCAGGACAGGCCGGTCACCGGGTGGAAGCAGAACACCGGCGCCCCCGAGCCTCCGGTCTTCAGTGGAAGTACGGAATCGAACGGGCCTACGGCATCGCTGCCGACACCGACCGCTTCGGCATCGATTCGACCGGCGAGCTGTTCGACGGTCGGATGCAGGAACAACCACGGCAGCGGCACCTCGGTGAACAGATATTCCCGCACGCGGGCGACCACCTTCACGGCACTGAGCGAGGTTCCACCGACCTCGAAGAAGTCGTCGTCGAGGCCCACCTTCCCCGGGACGTCGAGCACCTCGGCGAAAGCAGCGGCGACCACGTTCTCGGTCGTGGAGCGCGGTGCCCGGTACGGCCGCGGGGTCACCTCGGGTTCGGGCAGTGCCTTCCTGTCGACCTTGCCGTTGATGTTCAGCGGCACCGCGTCGAGGGTCACGAAGCCCTGCGGAATCATGTACGACGGCAACAGTCGGGCGAGGTCCGAGCGCATCGCGGGAATGTCGAGCTGGTCACCGGTGGGTACGACGAACGCGACGATGCGGTCGCTCGACTGCACCGAGGAACCCTGCCGTACCGACGCGACAGCCTCACGTACTTGGGGGAGCGAACGCATCGCGACCTCGATCTCGCCGAGTTCGATACGGAATCCTCGGACCTTGACCTGGAAATCGGCCCGATCGAGGTATTCGAGGGTGCCGGAGCCGGTCCCACCGAAGGGACGCCACCGCACGATGTCACCTGTGCGGTACAACCTGGTTCCGGGTTCTCCGAACGGGTTCGCGATGAAACGTTCCGTGGTCAGACCGGGTCGTCCGAGGTAGCCGCGGGCCAGCTGCGTGCCTGCGAGGTAGAGCTCGCCGGCCACGCCCGGCGGCACGGGGTGGAGCCGCTCGTCGAGGACGAACACCTGCGTGTTCGACACCGGGTCGCCGATCGGTACGGAGTTCGAGGTCAGTTCGAGAACCTCGTGGGCGGTCACCGACACCGCGGCTTCCGTCGGGCCGTAGAGGTTGACCAGTCCGGTGGCCGACTGCGCAAGGGTCCGTTCGGCGGTGTCGACAGGCAGTGCTTCGCCGATCGCCAGGACCTGGCGGAGCGTGTCGGGCAACTCACCGCCGGCATCGTCGAGCAAGGCGTCGAGCATCGACGGAACGACATGCAGGGTGGTGATGCGTTCGCGCCGGATCAGATCGTTGAGGTAGGCGGGGTCGCGGTGTCCGCCGGGTGCCGCGATCACAAGCCTTGCACCTGCGGTGAGCGCGGACCAGAATTCCCACACCGACAGGTCGAACGTCGCCGCGGTCTTGAGGAGCACCGCGTCGGACGGGGTGAGGGCGAAATGTTCACGCTTCCAGACGAGCTGATTGACGATCGCACCGTGCGACACGACGACGCCCTTGGGGCGGCCTGTGGAACCGGAAGTGAAGATGACGTAGGCGGCGTTGTCGGAGCGCAGGGGTGCGAGCCGCTCGGAGTTGCGGATCGGCCTGCTGTCGTAGGCGTCGAGGTCGAGGGAATCGACCTGGAGGACGAAAGGTCCGGCCGGTAGATCGATCCGGTCCTGCGAGGTCGTGAGTACACCGGCCGGGGACGCGGTGTCGAGGATGTACCCTATGCGGCCGGCCGGGTGGTCGGGGTCGAGCGGCAGGTAGGCACCCCCAGCTTCGGTCACTGCATACATCGCGACGACCAGGTCGACGGAACGTCGCATGGCGAGTGCCACCACAGTCTCGGGACCCACTCCGCGTTCGATGAGAAGCCGTGCGAGTCGGTTCACTCGCGTCGCGAACTCCTTGTAGGTGAGGGCACCGGTCTCGTGGACGAGAGCCACGGCGTCGGGTGTCGCATGCACCTGGTCGTCGAACAGGTCGGCCAGGGTCCCGCCAGAACCGACGGCGTACTGTTCGGCCTCCCATGCCTGCAGCATTGCTTCGAGTTCCTGCGGGTCGTGCAGGTCGACGTCGCCGACCGGTACCGATGGGTCGCCCACCACTGCGGCGAGGATCCGCTCGTACCGGTCGAGCATCCGCTGCACCGACGAGCGGTCGAACAGTTCTGTGGCGAAGCCGAACTCGATACCGAATCCGCCCCGTCCACCACCAGCGCCGTGGTCGACGATGGTCACATGCAGGTCGAACCGGACCGATGTCGATGCGGCCTCGAGCGGCTCGACCTTCAGTCCGGGAAGGTCCAGGGAGTCGACGGTGAAGTTCTGGTACGAGAATCCGACCTGGAACACGGGATGCTGTGCAGGCGACCGCACCGGGTCGAGCACCTCGACGAGTCGTTCGAAGGGGACGTCGGCGTTGTCGAACGCGGCAAGGTCCGCGGTCCGCACCTGTTCGAGTAGTTCGGCGAACGTGTCTCCCAGCTCCACCGGCGTGCGGAGGGCGAGCATGTTGACGAACATCCCGACGACATCGTCGAGCTCGGGCGCGGATCGACCGGCGACCGGGGTACCGACCACCACGTCGACAGTGTCGGACAGTCGCGCGAGGAGAACCGCGAGGGCGGCATGCATGACCATGAACGGCGTCGCACCGGCGTGACGTGCAAGTTCCGAGATCTCCCGGTACATCGCGGGGTCGAGTGCGGCGCGCACCCGGTCGCCGGCGGATCCGAGGATCGCAGGGCGTGGGTGATCGGTGCAGAGCTCGAGGGATCCGGGGATCCCTTCCAGGGTCTCGGCCCAGAATGCACGTTGCCGACCCGCGACGGACCGCGGATCCTCGTCGGATCCGAGGAGCTCACGCTGCCAGAGTGTGTAGTCGGCGTACTGGACGGGCATCGGGGCCCAGTCGGGTCGAGCGCCGCCGCTGCGCGCGGTATACGCGGAGACGAGGTCGCGCACGAGCGGAGCCAGCGATGATCCGTCACCGGCGATATGGTGCATCACCAGGGCGAGGACGTGTTCGCTCGGGCCGCTCGCGAGAATGTGTGCACGCACGGGGACCTGGACCGTGACGTCGAATGCTTCGCCCGCAAGTTCGCCGAGTCGCTGCGGAAGGTCCTGTGCCTCCACGGTCTCGACAGCCACATCGAACTCGACATCGGCAAATTCGAGGATCCTCTGTTCACCGACGCCGTCGATCTCCGGGTATACCGTGCGCAGCGTCTCGTGCCTCGCAACGATATCGGCGAGCGCGGCGCGCATCGCGTCCACGTCGAGGTGTCCGGTGAGCCTCACCGCGAGCGGAATGTTGTAGAGCGACGACTGCGGTTCGAGTCGGTTGAGGAACCACATGCGTTGCTGAGCGTAGGACAAAGGCAGGTGGTCGGGCCGAGTCCGCGAGTCGAGCAGCGACGGTCCGGCCGGCGGTGAAGCGTCGACTCGCGCGGCCAGCGACGCCACCGTCGGCTCGTCGAACAATGCCGCGGCGGTGACGGTGACACCGAGTCCGGACCGCAGGAGGCCCACGACACGCGTCGCGAGCAGTGAGTTTCCGCCGAGATCGAAGAAATCATCATCGAGACCGACCTGTTCGACCCCGAGCGCATCCGCGAACACCTCTGCTACCGCAACTTCCGTAGCCGACTGCGGCGCCCGGAACTCGGCGACCACCGGATCGGGATCGGGAAGCGCCGAGCGGTCGAGCTTGCCGGATGGGGTGAGGGGAAGCCGGTCGAGAAGAACGATCACCGAGGGCACCATGTATGCCGGTAGGAGAGCTTCTGCGTGCTCGGTGAGCTCACGAACACCGGGGGGCGTGTCGGTGCCGTGTACGTAGGACACCAGTCGGGTCTCGCCCGTAGGAGTCGAACGCCCCATCGTCACCGCAAAATCCACACCCGGCAACGACGACAGCACCGCATCGATCTCACCCAACTCGATACGGAAGCCGCGCACCTTCACCTGAAAATCGTTGCGCCCCACATACACGATCCCCGACCGAGCATCCCGCGGGCCCCGCACCAGATCCCCCGTCCGGTACGTACGCGTACCACCCGGCGCCGCCACGAATCTCGACGCTGTCAGCCCCGCACGACCGTGGTATCCCCGAGCAACCCCCGGACCCGACAGATACAACTCGCCCGTCACACCCGCCGGAACCGGGTGCAACCGCGAATCCAACACGTGTCCGGCAGAATTGCGGATCGGAGCACCGATCGTCACCTGCTCCCCCGGTACCAGCGGATCCGAGATAGTGGACATGATCGTCGTCTCGGTGGGTCCGTACCCGTTGAAGAACCGACGACCCGGCGCCCACCGCGCCACCAGATCCGGCGGGCACGCCTCCCCACCGACCACGACGCACTCGAACACATCCAACCCGCCCGGATCCACCGACGCCAACGCAGCCGGCGTCACAAATCCATGCGTCACACCCTGCCGCACAACAAGATCCGAGAACTCTGCTCCGCCGAACACCGACGTCGGCGCCACCACCATCGTCGACGACGCCCCCACTGCCAACAACAACTCCAACACCGACGCATCGAAACTCGGCGACGCGAAATGCAACGTCCGCGAACCCGGACCCATTCCGTACCGCTCCACCTGCTCAGCACAAAAATTCGCCAAACCCGAATGCGTCACCACGACGCCCTTGGGGCGCCCCGTCGAACCCGACGTATAGATCACATACGCCGCATTCTCGACCCGCAGCGTCCGGACCCGCTCGTCGAACATGACGGGGGTCGACGGCAGCGTCGCGAGTACGGACTCGGTCTCGGGCGTATCGACGACAACGATGTTGGTATCGGTCGCCGCTGCTTCCGCATGGCTCGACAGCGTCAGGACGAGATCCGCCCCGGAGTCGGAGAGCATGTACTCGATGCGGTCGGCAGGATAGTTCGGGTCGACCGGCACGAACGTAGCACCGGCCTTCACCACCGCCCAGGTTGCGAGAACCGATTCGAGCGACCGGGCCATCAGGATGGCCACGCGATCCTCGGGGCCGACGCCACGGCCTATCAGCAACCGCGCCAACCGCGAGGATCGAGTATCGAGTTCGCGGTAAGTGAAAGTGCCGGAATCGGACACGATCGCCGTTGCATCAGGGTCACGCTCGACAGCGGTCGCGAGCAGGTGCGGCAGCAGAGGAACCGGAGCATGGCGCCGGGTTCGCCTGATACGACCCTTTCGACGCGTGATGTCATGGCTCACGTTGTTCGAATCGACATCCCCGGACCCTGTGACCTTCACCGTCATACCACTCCCCGTTCCGCGCCGGGGTGGAATGCGGTCGTGGGCAGCGCGTTCGGCGATACACACGGATCGGATGCTGTTACGCGACACGGCCCCCGACAAACCGGGTCACGCGCACCGACCATTTCCGAGTCTCGCATGAGACCACTGCTGTTTCCAGTTGAATGACATTTGAACTATTCGACATCCACTGAAAGGGTGAACAATTCGGACATTTCGCGAATAGTGATCCATGTCTCCAGGAGCGGCCCGACGACCGCACACGCGTCGCTTCCCGTCAGCTCCCAGTGGGACACCTCGACCTCATGGCGACACACCTCGCCCACCACGAACGGAGACCAGTCGAGGAGGGAATGACCCGCTCCTGGTTCCGATCCCCGAGCTCCCACGAAAAGGAGATCTCCCGAGAACCGACCCGGCCTGTGCTCCGCGAGAACGCCGAACGACCACCCGATTCCATCGAGGAAAGCAGCCGTTGTCGGAACGCCGTCGGTGCCCGCATCCAGTTCTCGTGTGATATCCGACACCATCTCGTCCCTACCGCGTATGTCTGCGCCCACACCTCCTCGCAGGGCTGCGAGGGCGACCTGCTGCACGTCGACGGGCGCCTCCAACGGTGCCGGAACCTGAGTGTCGAGCAGAATCAGCGACGCCACGGCCTCGCCGCTCCGTTGCAACTGCACGGCCATCTCGTGGGCGATCACGCCACCCATCGACCACCCGACAAGATGGAATCGTCCATGAGATTGCAGGCGGCGGATCTCGGATATGTAGAGCCGAGCCCATTCCTCGATCGATTCGGGCATTGCGTCGGTACCGGACAATGCGGGCGATTGAAGTCCGTAGACGGGGCCGCCCCCCGGTACGTGCTTCGCCAATTCAGCGAAGCTCCAGGCGAGTCCGACCACCGGGTGCACGAAGAAGACCGATTCGAGATCCGGGTCGCCGGTACGGAGCGGGATGACCATGTCGAATGCGCCGCCGATTGCGGGCTCGTCCGACTCGACCAACGCCCCGATCCGGGCAGCCAACTCCTCCACCGACCCCGACTCGAACACCACCGGCACCGACACCCGCACACCCACCACCGACGACAACCGCGCCACCACACGCGTCGCCGCCAACGAATTACCCCCCAAATCCACAAACGAATCATCCAAACCGACCCGCTCCACCCCCAACACCGACGCCACCACCGACGCCACAGACTCCTCCAACACCGACCGCGGCGCCCGAAACTCCCGCACCGCAAACACCGGCTCCGGCAACGCCCCCCGATCCACCTTCCCCACCGGAGTCAACGGCACCTCATCCAACACCACCACCAACGCCGGCACCATATACCCCGGCAACACCCCCGCCACCTGCTCACGCACCACACCCGAATCGAGCACCACACCCGACTCCGGCACCACATACGACACCAACGCCGACTCACCCGACGCCAACACCGACCCCACCGTCACCGCAAAACCCACCCCCGGCAACGACGCCAACACCGCATCGACCTCACCCAACTCGATACGGAACCCCCGCACCTTCACCTGAAAATCGCTACGCCCCACATACTCCAACACCCCACCCGAACCACGACGAACCACATCCCCCGTCCGATACATCCGCCCACCCGACGACGAAAACGGATCCGCCACAAAACGAGACGACGTCAACCCCACACGACCGTGATACCCCCGCGCCACCTGCGCCCCCGCCACATACAACTCCCCCACCACACCATCAGGCACCGGACGCAAACGCTCATCCAGCACAAAACACCCCACCCCCACAATCGCCGACCCGATCGACACCCCCGAACCCGGCACCAACTCCGACGAACTCGTCGCCAAAATCGTCGTCTCCGTCGGACCATACGCATTGAAAAAACGCCGCACACCCGGAACAGACCACCGCCGCACCAACTCCGGCGTAAAAGCCTCCCCCGCCACCACCACAGTCGACAACGAATCCAACCCCACCGGATCCATCGACCCCAACGCACCCGGCGTCATGAACACATGCGACACCCGCTCCGCCGCAATCAACTCCGCCAACTCCGGCCCACCACCGACACCCGCCGGAGCCACCACCACCGACGCCCCCGCCGAAAACCCCACCAACAACTCCAACAACGACACATCGAAACTCGGCGAACACACATGCAACACCCGAGACGACCCATCCACCCCGAAATGCTCACGCTCAGCCGAAATCAACGGCGCCACACCCGCATGCGACACCACCACACCCTTAGGCCGCCCCGTCGACCCCGACGTATAAATCATCCACGCCGCATCAGAAACCTCCACCGACCGCACCCGATCCGCATACGACACCGGACGCGACGACAACCCCCCCACCTCGGACACCAAACCCGCATCATCGAACACCACCACCGGCACCGCAGGCGGACACGACACCGACACCACATCCACCACCGACGACACCGTCACCACCAACACAGCACCCGAATCCGCCACCATGAACTGCACACGCTCAGCCGGATACCCCGGATCCACCGGCACAAAAGTCGCCCCCGACTTCACCACCGCCCACAACACCACCACCGACTCCAACGAACGCGGCACCGCCACCACCACCGCATCCCCCGGACCCACACCCCGAGAAATCAACCACCGAGCCCACCGCGACGAACACTCATCGAGCTCCCGATACGACAACGACCGCCCACCAGCAACCACCGCCACCGCATCACCACACGACTCCACCGCCGACACCAACAACTGCGGCAACACCACACCCCGACCACGCCCACCACGTTGCTTCGAGGAGTTCTTCCGTCCGGTCCGTGCGATCCGGCCGCTTTGTCGCAATTCTTCCGCTTCGGCCTGTCCAACCGAACGCGACCCCCGGTCAGCCACCACGAAATCGACTCCTTCCGGTCGAGCAACCCCGACGCCGCTCGACCGGAAGTAAAGTTACCGAACAGTTACCTTTCTTGCAGCACCCACGGATCGGCCGCACCGGCACTCTTGCCTGCCAGCGGGCCTGAAACAACGATGTCCACCCCGGCGTGTCGGTCGGTGACGATCACAGCTTCGAGGTCCTCGGAATCGGACAATGCAGATACCTCAGCGGCCGGAACGAATGCATGGCTGACCCACTCCTCGAGCACGAGTTCGCCGAGATCATCGTCGTGACCAGGAACAACGACCACCGCGCCTGCAACCGCTGCGGCCAGCACTGCGAAAACAGTCCATCGATCGGCAGCTGCGCTGCCCGGCAGGATGCGCGAATCGTAGGTCAGGGCCAGCTCCTGCTGCCCCCGACGCAACGCGGCGACCACTTCACCGTGGTTGAGACACACATCACCGAAGCACAATGCCCGGTCACCGGGACCGAGTACCTCGGGACGATCCGTGTAGCCGAGTGAACGGCCGGACAGGCCGGCCACAGCCGCGTCGACCGCCGGATCGTCGATCGAGATCCACGTCGTTTCGGCAGCCGTCTCAGCCTCCTCGAACTCGACAACCCGGTCGGTCGTGGCCAGACACCACCGTGCGGGCACCTGCCGGTCGACGGACACCGCGGCCCCCGACTTCGCCACCGCCCACAATGCGACCACCAGATCGACACCGACAGGAAGGTCCACCGTCACAACATCGCCCGACGCCGCTCCGAGGGAGATCAGGTATCTCGCCCACTGGGACGAGCGCGCCTCGATCTCCGCGAAGCTCGACTCCATGTCGCCGAACACGACGGCGAGAGCGTCCGGATCCGATTCGACGGCAACCTGGAGTTCCTGCGCGAGGGTGCGATCCACGCTCATCGGCGTCGTCGACGGCACCGAAGGCGCCACCGTCACGCTCGCCGAACGCTCACTGTCCGTACGGATATCGAGGTCGCCGACCACCGCGGCGGGGTCGGCGGCCACTGTGTCGAGGATCGTCACGAACCTGTCTGCGAGCGTCCCGATGGTATCCGCGTCGAACAGATCGGTCGCGTAGGTGAAGGCGAGTGCCATCCCCCCGGCCGCACCGTCATAGCCTTCCCTCGGTTCCGCGGTCACCTGCAGGTCGAACTTTGCTGCCAGCTCACCACCGTCGACGGCTTCGACTGTCAGCCCGGGAAGTTCGAGTCGTGCCGGTTCGATGTTCTGGAACGACAACACCGTCTGGAACACGGGATGTCGCGCTGCCGATCGTGCTGCGACCACCTCGTCGACGATGCGCTCGAACGGCACGTCGGCGTTCGCGAACGCCTCGAGGTCCGTGGCGCGGGCCTCATCGAGGACCGCACCGAAGGTGGCGGCAGGGTCGATGTCGGTGCGCAACGCCAGAGTGTTGACGAACATGCCGACCACGTCGTCGAGCGCGCGAGCACCGCGTCCGGCGACGGGGGTGCCGACGACGATGTCGCGGGAGTTACTCAGCCGCGACAACAAGACCGCAAGTGCGGAATGCACCACCATGAACAGCGTGGACCGGTGCGCCGCAGCGAGTTCGTCGAGGCGCGTGCGGGTTGCTGCGGTCACCTCGGTGACATGCGTGGCTCCACGCAGGCTCGGAGTCGCCGGCCGTGGCCGATCCGTGGGCACGTCGAGCAGATCGGGGACCCCGGCGAGACGCTCACGCCAGTACGCGAGCTGGATGCCCGCCGGTGACTGCGGATCGTCGGCGGCACCGAAGGCTTCCTGCTGCCACAACGCGAAGTCTGCGTACTGGATCTCGAGAGCACTGGGAGCGGGAGCATCCCCTGCAAGTCGAGCCACATACGCCGACATCAGATCCCGAGCGAGCGGCGGCAGGGACGCGCCATCGGCCGAGATGTGATGGACCACGAGCGCAAGGACGTGGTCGTCGGAGCCGATGCTGACCAGCCCACCGCGAACAGGCACCTCGGTGGCAACGTCGAATCCCTGCGAGACCACCTCGACGACGGCCGCGAATGCCTCCGCCTCGGAGTCCACCGTCACCGTCGTGAGGGCATCTACCGCGTCGGCTCCCAAGATCTTCTGGTGGGGGCCCTGCTCGTCCTGCGGATAAACGGTGCGCAATGACTCGTGTCGCTCGACGATGTCACCTACGGCGGCAGCCAGCGCCGCGGTGTCGAGGTCGCCGCGCAATCGGATGGCGAGCGGAATGTTGTAGGTCGCCGATCCCGGATCGAGCTGGTTGAGCACCCACATACGTTGCTGCGCGAGCGACAACGGGATCCGATCGGGCCGTGGCCCGGCCACCAGATCGGGAAGTACCCGGTCGCCCTGCCCGGAGTCGGCTCGCGCCGCAAGACCTGCAACGGTGGGGTCCTCGAACAGTTCACGTATTGCCAGACTCGAACCCAGCGTCTCGTTGATCCGCGCAATCACCCGTGTCGCGATGAGTGAGTTACCGCCCAGATCGAAGAACGAGTCGTCCGCGCCGACCTTCTCGACGTCGAGGATCTGCGCCAGAATCCGCGCGACTGCGCGTTCGGACTCCGTTGCGGGTTCCCGGTAGTCGTCGCCGAGAGCGTCGATCCGCGGAGCCGGAAGGGCTCGTCGGTCGAGCTTTCCGTTGACGGTCAGGGGCAGTTCGTCGAGCACGGTCACGATGTCGGGCACCATGTATCCGGTCAAGAACTCCGACACCTGGGTGCGCACGTCTGCCGCGACCACGGTCTCACCGGCGCGCGGTACGACATAGCCGACGAGTCGTTCACCGAGCCCGTCGTCGCGAACCATCGCAACAGCATGGGCGACACCCGATGCCTGTAGTAGCGCCGCCTCGATCTCGCCGAGTTCGATGCGGAAACCGCGCAACTGCACCTGGGAGTCACTGCGGCCCGCGTATTCGAGAACGCCGTCCGGGTTCCAGCGGGCGATGTCGCCGGTGCGGTAGAGCCTGCCTCCGCCGAACGGATCCGCGACGAACCGCACCGCAGTCAGATCAGGACGTCCGAGGTACCCGCGCGACAACTGGTCGCCGGACACATAGACCTCACCGGGCACACCCTGCGGTACCGGCTGTAGCCGTCGGTCGAGCACGCGCACCGCGAGCCCGGGCAGGGACCGCCCGATCGCGCTCGCCGCACCGGCCCGCGCGTGGATGCGCTCGACCGGGTGGAAGGAGACATGCACTGTCGTCTCCGTGATGCCGTACATGTTGATCAGGCGGGGCGAGACGGGATGCCGGTCGAACCAGCCGCCGAGGCGCCCGGGATCGAGTGCCTCTCCGCCGAACACCACGTACCGCAACGTCGACGGCGCAGCATCGACCTCACCCGAGGCGAGGGCACGGTCCGCCTCGTCGAATTGGTAGAACGCCGACGGCGTCTGGTTGAGGATCGTCACGCCTTCGGTGCGCACGAGACCGGCGAACAGCTCCGGCGACCGCGAGGTCGGGTAGTCGACCACCACGAGCCGGCCACCGTGCAGCAGCGGCCCCCACAGTTCCCACACCGAGAAGTCGAATGCGTACGAGTGGAACAGGGTCCACACGTCCTCCGACCCGAAACCGAACAGCGGTTCGGCGTTCTCGAAGAGGGTGAGCACGTTGCGGTGGGTGACACCGACACCCTTCGGGCGGCCCGTGGAACCCGACGTGTAGATGACGTAGGCGAGATCATCGGGACGCAACGGCGCCGGACGGTCGGCGTCGGTGAGCGCATCTGCCGAGAACGTCTCGGCGACGTCGTCCGCACCATCGGTACGAAGAATGTCGATTCCGCTGTCCCACAGCACACTCGCACCATCGCCACGCCCGATCACGTCGGAGGTCACGATTGCGCGGGGGCGCGCATCGTCGAGCATGTACCGGATGCGATCCTGCGGATAGGTCGGATCGACCGGCAGGTAGGCGCCCCCCGATTCGATCACAGCAAGGAGCGCGACGACGAGGTCGATCGAGCGCGGCAACGCCACAGCCACGAGTGCCCCCGGGCCGACACCGGCGGCGACGAGCCGACGCGCCATCCGATTGGCGCGGGCTGTGAGTTCGGCGTAGTCGATGGTGGCACCGGCGAAGGTGACCGCAGGAGCGGTGGCGTGAGCGACCACAGATTCCGACAGACGACCGGAGAGCGTGGCCGGGGTCCGTGCCGGTGAGCCCGCACCGAGCGAACTCCACGCGGTCAGAACCTGTTCGCGTTCGTCCTCTTCGAGGATCGGCAGATCCGCGACTGCGGTCCTCTCGTCGGATACCACCGCACCGAGGATCCTGGTGAACCTACCCGCGAGGCTCTCCACCGTGGTGTTGTCGAACAGCTCTGTCGCGTAGTTGAATTCGACGGCGAACCCACCGGGTGCACCGTCCGCCCCCACAGTGTCGGCAACGGTGACCTGGAGGTCGAATTTTGCTGTCGCCGCGTCGAATTCGACGCCAGAGATGCTCAGACCCGATAGTTCGAGGTTCGACACGGGCATATTCTGGAACGTCAGCATCACCTGGAACAGCGGGTGACGGGCCTGCGAACGCGGTGGGTCGAGCACCTCCACGAGGCGCTCGAACGGTACGTCGGCGTGCACGAACGCATCCAGATCAGCGACACGCACCCGATTCAGCAGGTCTTCGAACGACTCCCCACCGTCGACCTCGGTGCGCAGCACGAGCGTGTTGACGAACATGCCGATCACATCGTCGAGGGCGGCCTCGCCGCGGCCGGCCACGGGAGTGCCGATCGCGATGTCCTCGGTACCGCTCATCCGAGCAAGCAGCACGGCGAGTGCAGCGTGGACGACCATGAATTCCGTTGCGCCACTGCGGCGTGCCAGATCCGCGATACCGGCACGCAGATCGCGGTCGACATCGACCCGCAGCGATGCACCGCGGTTGCTCGCGACTGTAGGCCGCGGGCGATCGACGGGAAGTGCAAGCTCTTCCGGCAGGTCGGCGAGGGTTCGTCGCCAGAACTCCACCTGCTCGGACATCAGCGACTCGGGATCGGACTCGTCGCCGAGCACCTCGCGCTGCCACAACGCGTAGTCCGCGTACTGCACCTCGAGCGGAGTCCACGACGGCGCGTTCCCCGAGACGTGCGCGCCGTAAGCGGTCACCACGTCGCGTACGAGTGGGCCGATCGAGTAGCCGTCGGCGGAGATGTGGTGCACGACCACGACCAGCACGTGCTCGCGCTCCGACACCTCGAGCAGGCACACTCGGAGCGGAACCTCGCGAGTGACATCGAATCCGGTGGTCACGATCTCCGCGATGCGATCAGGGACCTCGTCTGCGGACAGCGGTTCGGGCACCACGTCGAGCCGCGCATCCGATACCGGGAGCACCTGCTGGTAGCCGATACCGTCGATCTCCGGGTAGACGGTCCGCAGCGATTCATGCCGGGCAACGACGTCGTCGATTGCTGAGCGCAATGCCGCATGATCGAGATCTCCGGAGAGCCTTATGGCCATCGGGATGTTGTCGACGAACGATTCCGGCTGCAGGCGGTTGAGGAACCACATCCGCTGCTGCGCCGACGACAACGGAATACGATCGGGACGCTCCCGAGCTGCCAACGGCACCGAGTCGCCGCCGGCCACGAGTGCGCCGATCCGGGCAGCCAACTCCTCCACCGACCCCGACTCGAACACCACCGGCACCGACACCCGCACACCCACCACCGACGACAACCGCGCCACCACACGCGTCGCCGCCAACGAATTACCCCCCAAATCCACAAACGAATCATCCAAACCGACCCGCTCCACCCCCAACACCGACGCCACCACCGACGCCACAGACTCCTCCAACACCGACCGCGGCGCCCGAAACTCCCGCACCGCAAACACCGGCTCCGGCAACGCCCCCCGATCCACCTTCCCCACCGGAGTCAACGGCACCTCATCCAACACCACCACCAACGCCGGCACCATATACCCCGGCAACACCCCCGCCACCTGCTCACGCACCACACCCGAATCGAGCACCACACCCGACTCCGGCACCACATACGACACCAACGCCGACTCACCCGACGCCAACACCGACCCCACCGTCACCGCAAAACCCACCCCCGGCAACGACGCCAACACCGCATCGACCTCACCCAACTCGATACGGAACCCCCGCACCTTCACCTGAAAATCGCTACGCCCCACATACTCCAACACCCCACCCGAACCACGACGAACCACATCCCCCGTCCGATACATCCGCCCACCCGACGACGAAAACGGATCCGCCACAAAACGAGACGACGTCAACCCCACACGACCGTGATACCCCCGCGCCACCTGCGCCCCCGCCACATACAACTCCCCCACCACACCATCAGGCACCGGACGCAAACGCTCATCCAGCACAAAACACCCCACCCCCACAATCGCCGACCCGATCGACACCCCCGAACCCGGCACCAACTCCGACGAACTCGTCGCCAAAATCGTCGTCTCCGTCGGACCATACGCATTGAAAAAACGCCGCACACCCGGAACAGACCACCGCCGCACCAACTCCGGCGTAAAAGCCTCCCCCGCCACCACCACAGTCGACAACGAATCCAACCCCACCGGATCCATCGACCCCAACGCACCCGGCGTCATGAACACATGCGACACCCGCTCCGCCGCAATCAACTCCGCCAACTCCGGCCCACCACCGACACCCGCCGGAGCCACCACCACCGACGCCCCCGCCGAAAACCCCACCAACAACTCCAACAACGACACATCGAAACTCGGCGAACACACATGCAACACCCGAGACGACCCATCCACCCCGAAATGCTCACGCTCAGCCGAAATCAACGGCGCCACACCCGCATGCGACACCACCACACCCTTAGGCCGCCCCGTCGACCCCGACGTATAAATCATCCACGCCGCATCAGAAACCTCCACCGACCGCACCCGATCCGCATACGACACCGGACGCGACGACAACCCCCCCACCTCGGACACCAAACCCGCATCATCGAACACCACCACCGGCACCGCAGGCGGACACGACACCGACACCACATCCACCACCGACGACACCGTCACCACCAACACAGCACCCGAATCCGCCACCATGAACTGCACACGCTCAGCCGGATACCCCGGATCCACCGGCACAAAAGTCGCCCCCGACTTCACCACCGCCCACAACACCACCACCGACTCCAACGAACGCGGCACCGCCACCACCACCGCATCCCCCGGACCCACACCCCGAGAAATCAACCACCGAGCCCACCGCGACGAACACTCATCGAGCTCCCGATACGACAACGACCGCCCACCAGCAACCACCGCCACCGCATCACCACACGACTCCACCGCCGACACCAACAACTGCGGTAACACCACACCCCGACCACGCCCACCACGTGCGGGGCGCTCTGCGCGGGGGACGCGCGGGGCGCGTGCCCCCCGGGGGGCACGGCCGCCGCCGTGATCGGCGGTGCGGCCGCGCGCGCCCTTCGCCGGACGCTCGGTGCTCGATTCGGGTACCGCCGGCTGCGGCTCGTCCGACTGCGGGGCATTCATCGGAGTAACCCCATCCGAGCCGCCGTCGTGTCGTGAACGCATGTAAAAGCCCACACCCTTCGCTTTCGGTACCTCGAAGCTCGCCTGATGCGAACCGAGCCAGCATAGTCATCCGTATCGGCGAGCATTCCTTACCCGTTAGTAACCTCTTGGTTTGATCTCTCCGGGCAGCTTCGACGTTACCGTCGAGCGAACTCGTCTCCTGCAGACGAACGACCGTGGGGCCGCCTTCAGGCGGCCCCACGTGTATCAGTGCTGGTCAGCCGCGACGTGCACTTGATGTGCACTCCGCCACTCAGTGAGAACTCCTGCCGGAGCCTCGTCGACGACCACGACCACCGCGAGATCTTCGAGACCGGGTTCGAGGGTCTCCAGGGACGACGCCGGCAGATGAGCGTGCGTGACCCATTCGTTGTAGAGAACGCCGTCGAGGTCCTCACCGCCCACGATGCCCTCGGGTACCAGCACGACAACGGCCCCGGTCGCGGTGACGAGCAGCTGCTCGAGCGCCAGTGCCTGTGCACCCGCACCGTCGATCCCTCCACGCGCAACCGCCGCGCTTCGGGACTCGTAGGTCAACGAGTACCGATCTCGCAGGGCGCCGAGGAGGTCGACCAGTTCCGCGTTGGACAGCGTCCGTGAATCGAGGACCACCGCCGGATCCGCCGGATCGACCGGACGCACACGATCGGCGTAGGTGACCGGATCCGCCGGCCTCGCGGCAATGTCTCGCACGACGCCCTCGTCGTCGACCACGAGCCAGTCCCCGACCGACTCGTCGCCTGTCACGGCGTCGATGGTCAAGCCAAGTACCGCACCCATCGGCAGAGTGGTGGTCCACCGCTGCGGGTCGACCACCTCGAAGGCTGCGCCGGTCTTCGCCACTGCCCACTGAGCAACGACCGAGGCCACCGACCTCGGCATCGCGATGGCCACGACATCGCGGGTTCCGAGACCACGTGCGATGAGCACACGTGCAAGCTGCGACGACTGCTCGTCGAGTTCCCGGTACGAGATCTCGCGTCCTTCCTCACCTGTGGCCGCGTCCGCCGGTACCGCCAGCGCCGGCGCGGACGGATCCTCTTCGATCACCTCACCGAGGACAGTGGCCAGAGTGCGCGCCGCGGATGCAACGACCGGGGTCACCGCGCCCGACTCCTCGACGATGCGCGCCGCCTCGTCTGCACCGAGCAGATCGATGCCGCCCACCGAGGAGTCCGGGTCGGCGACGAACGCGTCGAGCACCCGGACGAACTGCTCGGAGACCCGCGAGATCGCGGCCTCGTCGAAGAAACGCTCGAGGTACTTGAACGTGAAGTCGATTGCTGTGTCGGCGACGGTGAGCAGCGTGATCGGGTAGTGCGTCGCGTCCTTGACGCCGACACCGGTGATGGTCATCCCGTCGATCGAGCCCGCCGCGTCGGACAGCGCGTCCCGGTCTATCGGATACGACTCGAACACCAGCAGCGAATCGAACCCGATCGGGGTGCCGGCGCGCTGTTCGATGTCGGACAGGCCGACGTAATGGTGATCGAGGAGTCCGGCCTGCTCCGCCTGCAAACGCGTGAGCAGGGTCGAGACCGACTCGTCGGGGTCGGCGTTCACCCGCACCGGCAACGTGTTGATGAACAGACCCACCATCGACTCGACGCCGGGCAGGTCGGCAGGACGTCCGGAGACGGTCGCGCCGAACACCACGTCGTTCCGTCCGGTCAACCGGCCGGCGAGCACCGCCCACGCCGCCTGGACCAACGTGTTGACCGTGACGCCGAGTTGCCCGGCGAGCGTGGTCAACCGCGTGGTGCGTTCGCTGTCGTACAGCACCGACACCTTGGCGATCGTGTCGTTGTCCGCATCGCGGACGGCCGGCGCGAGGATCGTCGGCTCCTCCAACCCGCGCAGGGTGTCCGCCCACGCGTCGAGGGAATCGTCGCGATTCTGCTCCGACAGCCAGGACAGGAAGTTCCGGTACGACCGGACACGCGGCAGCAACGACTGATCTCCGCGCAGCACGTACAAGGCCATCAGGTCCTGCATGAGCAACGGCATCGACCAACCGTCGAGCAGGATGTGGTGACTCGTGACCGCGAGGTGGTACCGATCGTCGGATTCCTTGACGAGCAGGAACCGCATCAGCGGCGCGGACGCCATGTCGAACCGGCGGGCCTGCTCGGCTGCGAGCACTCCTGCAAGTTCATCCTCACGTCGATCCAGCGGAACATCACCGAGATCTACTTGCGTCCAAGGTAGTTCGACGTGGTCGAGAACCAGCTGAAGCGAGTCGCCTTCATCGTCGGTGACGAACGCGGTACGCAGATTCGGGTATCGATCGAGCAGCGTCTGACCTGCGCCGCGCAGACGCTCCGCGTCGACAGCACCTTCGAGATCGAGCACGGCCTGCATCGTGTACACGTCGACGTGACTCTCGTCGGTCATCGACGCGTGGAACAGCAGACCGGACTGCAGCGGCGACAGCGGCCACACGTCGTCGAGCGCCGGGTAGCGGTGCTCCCAGTGTTCGATCTCGGTCTGATCGAGGTCGACCAGCGGCAGATCCGACGGGGTGAGACCACCTGCACCCGGCCCGGTCGCGTACTTCGCGAGTGCGCTCAGCGCAGCAATCCAGTGCGCAGAGAGCTCGTCGACGTCGTCGCGGTCCAGCAGTCCCTCCGGGAACGCGATGTTCGCGCCCAGTTGCGGGCCGTCCGGCCCGTCGCTGACCACAGCGTTGATATCGACCGCAGCATTCGCGGGCATATCCGCGTCCTGGACCACGTCGAGCTTGCCGAGAGCGTCCGTAGGCGCCCACCCGATCGCCGCCAACTCCACCGGCACATCCGCCGCAGACACACGACCCAAATAGTTGAAACTGATCTGCGGCGACTTCACCACCGCCGCCAACCGCTCCGACGACTCCCCATCCAGATACCGCAACAAGCCGAAGCCCATGCCCTTGTCCGGAATCGCCAGCAACTGCTCCTTCACAGCCTTCACCGCAGCACCGATCGCGTCACCACCGGCGAACGCCTCATCGACATCGACACCGGCCAGATCCACCCGCACCGGATACGCACTCGTGAACCACCCCACCGTCCGCGACAGATCCGCACCCGGCACCACCGCTTCCTCACGGCCGTGACCCTCGAACTTCACCAACGCAGACGACGACTCGATCCCACGATCACGACGCCACCGCACCAACGCCAACCCCAACGCCGCCACCAGACCATCAGCAACCCCACCACGGAACAACGACGGCACCGACGTCAACAACGCCTCGGTGTCCGAGGCGGGCACGCTGATGTCGAATCGCTCGACGGTCGATGCCGTATCGACGGACGGGTCGAACGGCCGCACGCCGAGCAGTGGGTCGGGGCCCTCGAGAATCCGCTCCCACAGTCCCAGTTCGTCGCGATGCGACGGTGCCGCCTCGACCAGACCGTGCGCCCAGCGACGCAACGACGTACCGACAGCGGCAAGTTCGATCTTCTCCTGCCCGGAGACGATCTGACCCCACGCAAGACCGAGGTCCGGCAACAGGATTCGCCACGACACACCGTCGACCACCAGGTGATGGGCGACGACGGCGAGCACACCGGCACGTGCGGCCGAACCGAAGTCGAACCACACGAACTGCAGCACCGACCCGGCGAACGGGTCGAGTCGACCGAGTGCCGCGTCGATCTCGCGTCCGGCGAGAGCGGACAGGTCCTCGTCGCTGATGTCGGCGGGAGCCTCGACGCGAGTGAGGAGGGATTCTGCGTCCACCTCGCCGGCAGCGCGCACCCGGAAGGTGATGCCGTCGCCGTCGCCGTCGCCGTCGAGGATCGACCGCAGCGCATCGTGATGATCCACCACGGCACCGATCGTCCGCTCGAGCACATCCGCAGTGATGTCCTGCGGAAGCGTCACGGAGACGAACTGGGAGAACCGGTCGAAGCCACCGGGCCACCCCAGCACCTCACGCATGATCGGCGTCAACGGAACATCACCGACACCGCCACCGGGCAGTTCCTCGAGTCGCACGATGCCCTGGGACTCATCGCTCCGAACTGCTACCTCGGCCAGGCCCGCCACCGAACGCCGCTCGAACACATCCCGCGGCGAGAACACCACACCACGAGCCTTCGCCCGCGACACCAACTGAATCGACACGATCGAATCACCACCGAGCGCGAAGAACGACTCGTCCACACTCACCTTCTCCAAGTGCAGAACCTCCGCGAACACCTCCGCAATGATCTCCTCGACCTCACTACCGGCCGCACGATACTCACGCTCCTCGAGCACCGGCTCCGGCAACGCATCACGATCCAACTTGCCCACCGGCGTCAACGGCACCTCATCGAGCACCACGATCGCCGACGGCACCATATGCGGCGGCAACGACCGAGCGACGAACTCCGTCAACCCCGCCACATCCACAGTCCGGCCCGCCGCAGGCAACACATACGACACCAACACCGTCGCACCCGACGCCGTCGAACGGCCGAGAGTCGCAGCGAAGTCGACGGTCTCGTGCGCGGCCAGGGCAGCGTCTATCTCGCCGAGTTCGATACGGAAACCGCGCACCTTCACCTGGAAGTCGCTGCGCCCCACGAACTCGAGCTCGAGACGGTCCTCGCCGGCACGCCACCGCACCACGTCACCCGTGCGGTACATGCGTGAACCGTCGGGGCTGTAAGGATTCGCGACGAACATCTCGGCGGTGAGAGCGCTGCGGCCGTGGTAACCGCGGGCAAGCGCGGCACCGGTCATGTACAGCTCGCCGGCGACGCCCTCGGGGACAGGACGCAACCGCATGTCGAGCACGAGCGCGGACACCCCGTGTGTGGGATGACCGATCGTGATCGGACGTCCCGGTTCGAGCCGCGCGAACGACGAGATGATCGTCGTCTCGGTGGGGCCGTACCCGTTGAAGTACTTACGTCCCGGCGCCCACTTGGCGAGCAGCTCCGGGGTGGTGACGTCACCACCGACCGACGCGACCTCCAGACTGTCGATACCCGTCGGATCCATCGTTCCCAGCACCGCCGGGGTGATGATCGTGTGCGTCACCCGTTCGGCGCGTAGCAACTCCGCGAGATCGGGGCCGCCGATGATCGTCGAGGGCACAACGACCAGCGTCGCGCCGCTGGTGAACGCCGCCATCCACTCGAGTACCGACGGGTCGAAGCTCGGCGAGCAGATGTGCAGGAAGCGATGACCGGCGCGCAGGTGGTACAGCTCGACGGCGGTGTCGACCACCCCGCCGAGACCCTGGTGGGTGACGACGACGCCCTTGGGGCGGCCCGTCGAACCCGAGGTGTAGATCACGTATGCCGGATGGAACAGCGACAGCGGACGCACCCGGTCGGAGGCACCCACCGGCAACTCCGATTGCCCGTCGAGTTCACTTACGAACGCCGGATCGTCGAGCACGATCCACTCGGAGTCACCGGGCAGCCCATCGCGGTGGGTCGAGGACGTGATACCCAGGACCGCACCGGAATCGGCGAGCATGTACCGCACGCGGTCGACGGGATAGGTGGGGTCGACCGGCAGGTGCGCGGCACCTGCCTTCGCGATCGCCCACACGCTCAGGACCATCTCGTACGACCTCGGGTACGACACCGCAACGATGTCCTCCGGGCCGACGCCGCGTCCGATGAGGATGCGCGCGAGCTTCGACGAGGTCTCGTCGAGCTCCCGGTAGCTGATCGAGCGCCCCTCGTAGCGGACCGCAGTAGCATTCGGATCCAGTGTGACCGCGGCCGTGAGGATGTCTGCGAGAGTTCCACCCGCACCGACGTGATCCCCGTGGACATGTGTGAGCCGGCGGACCTCGTCGACGTCGAGCATCGGGAGATCCCCGACCGGCGCCTGCGGATCCGCGAGGATGCCGGCGAGCAGCAGTTCGAACCGGCGCGCAAACCGTTCGACGGTGCCATGGTCGAACAGCGCACTCGCGTAGGAGAACTCGGCCGACATACCCGTCGGTGCGCCGTCTTCCCCGATGCCCTCACGCAGCGTGAGCGACAGGTCGAACTTCGCGGTGTCCACCTCGAACGGCACACCGGACACACTCAGCTCCGGAAGTTCGAGACCCGCGGACGGCAGGTTCTCGAACGACAGGGCCACCTGGAACAGCGGGTGCCGCGCCGTCGACCGCTCGGGTTCTACGATCTCGACGAGCCGCTCGAACGGGATGTCCGCGTGCGCGAACGCCTCGAGATCGGCCTCTCGGACCCGCGACAGCAGGCCGGTGAACGACTCGCCTGCGTCGACCCGGCTCCGCAACACCAGAGTGTTGACGAACATGCCGATCAGATCGTCGAGTTCCGACTCGCCACGACCCGCGATCGGCGTGCCGATCGCCACATCATCCGAGTCCGACATACGCGCCAGGAAGATCGCCAGCGCGGTGTGGACGACCATGAACATCGTCGTGCCGGTCCTGCGGGCCAACGCCGCCAGCTCACCGTGCGTGGACTCGTCCAGCGCGAACTCGACCCGGCCACCCGCGAACGACTGCACCGGCGGACGCGGACGGTCCATCGGCAGGTTCAGCTCGTCCGGTACACCGGCGAGCGCACGCTTCCAGAACTGGGCCTGCGTCGACAGCAAGCTCTCCGGATCGTCCTCCGAGCCGAGAACCTCACGCTGCCACAGCGTGAAGTCCGCGTACTGCACCGGCAGCGGAGCCCAGGCAGGTTCTTCACCGGCCGCGCGGGACACATAGGCCGCCATGACATCACGCGTGAGCGGGGCCATCGACCAGCCATCGACACTGATGTGGTGGACAACGAACACCAGCACATGGTCGGATCCGGACTCCCCCACCCGGTACAGAACCGCACGCAACGGCACCTGCGTGGTCACATCGAACCCTGTGCCCACGATCTCCAGGATCCGTGCGGGCAGTTCCACTTCGTCGACCTGCACGGCGTCGAGGTTCGGCATCGCCTCATCCACCGACAGGATCTGCTGGTAGGGACGACCGTCGTCCTCCGGGTAGATCGTGCGGAGCACCTCGTGCCGATCGAGCAGATCGCGCACGGCCGCCTGCAACGCAGCTGTGTCGAGGGCGCCGGTCAGACGGACTGCGACGGGAAGGTTGTCGGCGCTCGACGTCGCATCGAAACGGTTGAGGAACCACATGCGCTGCTGCGCGAGCGACAGCGGCACCCGATCCGGGCGCTGCTGCGGCACCAACGGAGCCCGACGGGCCGAACCCGTGTGCTGCTCTGCCTGCGTGGCGAGCGCCTGCACCGTCGAGGACTCGAACAGCACCCGCACCGGGATCCGCACATCGAGCGCCGATCCGAGGCGCGCGACGAGCTGCGTCGCGATCAGCGAGTTGCCGCCGAGCGCGAAGAAGTCGTCGTCGAGGCCGACGCGTTCGATTCCGAGGACATCGGCGAAGGTCGTCGCGACGATCTCCTCGATCGGTGTCGTCGGAGCACGGAACTCCCGCGCCTCGAATGTCGGCGCAGGCAGAGCCTTGCGGTCGAGCTTGCCCGAGGTGTTGAGCGGGAACTCGTCGAGGACGACCAATGCGGACGGCACCATGTAGGAGGGCAGTGTCGCCGACACGACATCGACGAGCTCTCCGGTGTCGATGTTCCGTCCCGGCGACGGCACGACGTACCCTGCGAGCTGGTCACCGGTCGGGGTCTGTACCACGAGCACCGCGGCCTGGTTCACCGAATCGTGGGCGAGCAGCGCGGTTTCGATCTCGCCGAGCTCGATTCGCTGGCCACGGAACTTCACCTGGAAGTCGGTGCGGCCGATGTATTCGAGTTCGCCCTGCTCGTTCCAGGTCACGAGATCACCCGTGCGATACATCCGGTCGCCGGACTCCCCGTACGGATTCGCAACGAACCGGTCCGAGGTGAGATCGGGGCGGCGCACATAACCGCGTGCGAGCTGGATACCCGCGAGGTAGAGCTCTCCCGGGACACCGACGGGAACCGGACGGAGCCGACCGTCGAGAACGTACGCCTGCACGTTCCATTCCGGGACACCGATCGGCACCACGTCGACCGAACCCGTCGTCGGCGCCTGCCAGTAGGTGGCGGACACGGCGGCTTCCGTAGGTCCGTACAGGTTGTCGATGTCCGCGGAACTGATCCGGCGGACGCCGTCGATCGTCTCCGGCGGCAGTGCTTCACCGATCACGAAGATGTCGCGCAGAGTTCGGCATTCCACAGCGTCGGCGTGGGCAGCGAACACCGTGAGCATCGACGGCACGAAGTCCGTGATCGTGACCTGCTCGCGTGCGATGACTTCCGACAGGTACGCGGGATCGCGGTGACCGTCCGGAGTCGCGATCACGAGCCGGGCACCCACGCTCAACGGCATGAAGAAACCCCACAGCGACACGTCGAACGTGGTGGCGGTCTTCTGGAAGTACACATCGTCCGAGGTCATCTCGAACTCGTGCAGCATCCATTCCGTCTGGTTGACGATCGCGCGGTGCGTCACCGCGACGCCCTTCGGACGTCCCGTCGAGCCCGACGTGAAGATCGCATACGCGGTGTTGTCCGGACGAAGCGGTGCGATCCGATCCGCATCGGTGATCGTCGCGGACGAAGTATCCGACAGATCGAGCACGTCGATGGCGATCGACCGGATATCGAGATCCGACGGCACCTCGAACTCGTCGCGGACCGTCGTCACGATGCAGACCGGATCAGCCGTGTCCAGAATGTGCCGCACGCGGTCGATGGGGTGATCGGGATCGATCGGCACCCAGGCGCCGCCGGCCCGGACGATCGCGTACATGCCCACCAGCAGATCGAGAGACCGTCGGATGGCCAAGCCCACCAACGACTCCGGACCGACCCTCTGCGCAATCAGGTGTCGCGCGAGACGTGTGACGCGAGCATCGAACTCGGCGTAGGTGAGGGATTCACCTTCGTAGACGAGTGCGACAGCATCGGGGGTGCGTGCCGCCTGCGCGTCGAACCGGTCGGTGAGCAGAGCCGACACATCGAGTTCGTGCGCCGAGTCGTTCCAGTCATGGAGGACCCGGTCGAGTTCCGCGGCGTCGAGGAGCTCGATGTCACCCACAGGATTCCGGGGCTGCGCAGCGAGCGACTCGAGTACACGCACGAAACGGGCGACGAGCGTGGATACCTGATCGCGGTCGAACAGCGCACGCTGGTAACGCAGTTCGACTTCCATTCCCGTCTTGACGTGAACGAACAGACTCAACGGGTAGTGCGTTGCATCGTGCGTGCCGACTCCCGTGACGGACATCCCGTCGATCGACGAGGCCTGCTGGGCAAGGCCCTCCTCGTCGAGCGGGTACGACTCGAACACCGTGAGGGTGTCGAAGGCGACCGCCGGACCCGAGGCCCGCTGGATGTCGGTCAGGCCGAGGTGGTGGTGTTCGAGCAGCGCGGCCTGTTCGCTCTGCAGGCGGCCGAGGAACTCCGCGACCGGCTCGTCGGGATCGAACGACACCCGCACCGGCAGGGTGTTGATGAACAGACCCACCATCGACTCGACGCCGGGCAGGTCGGCAGGACGTCCGGAGACGGTCGCGCCGAACACCACGTCGTCGCGGCCGGTGAGCCGGCCGATCAGCACACCCCATGCGGCCTGCACGAGGGTGTTCACGGTGACGCCCAGGCGCGCCGCGGCGTCGCTGATCGCGGTCAGACGCTGCGCGTCCAGCTCGATCTTGACGCGGTCGTCGCCCTGCGCGCCCGGATGTCGGGGCGACTGCGGGGCGAGCAGTGTCGGTTCGTCGAATCCGTCGAACACGTGTGACCAGGCGTCGCGCGAGGCATCCAGGTCGCGTGTACCGACCCACTCGAGGAACGAGCGGTACGACCGCGCACGCGGCAGCATCGACGTGTCTCCGCGGGTTGCGTAGAGGGCCATGAGGTCCTGCATGAGCAACGGCATCGACCAACCGTCGATCAGCACGTGGTGCGTGGTCACGCCGAGCTGATAGCGATCACCGCCGAGCGAGACGAGAACGAACCGCATGAGCGGTCCGGTGTCCATGACGAACCCGCGGGTCTCCTCCTCACGCCAGAACGGGACCGTGGCAGTCACGCCCGAAGACGCGACCTCCGACGACATGTCGACCGTGCGCCACGGCACCTGCACATCGTCGAGCACCAGCTGGACCGAGTCGCCTTCGTCGTCGGTGACGAAGACGGTGCGCAGATTCGTATGCCGATCGAGCAGCCCCTGAGCCGCCCGGTGCAGACGCTCCGCGTCGACAGCACCTTCGAGATCGAGCACGGCCTGCATCGTGTACACGTCGATGTCGTCGTCGGCCGTCATCAACGCGTGGAACAGCAGACCGGACTGCAACGGCGAGAGCGGCCACACATCGGCCACCGGCCGATACCGCGATTCCCACCGCTCCAGGTCGGACTGGGTCACGTTCACCAGCGAGACGTCGGACGGGGTGAGCCCCCCGGCGCCCGGTGCGCCGACGTGGTCGACGAGTGCATCGAGCGCTGCACGCCAATGCTGAGCGAATTCCTCGACATCGTCGCGGTCCAGCAGGCCGGTGGGGAATGCAATTCCGGCACCGAGCTGCGGGCCGTCCGGCCCGTCGTTGACGATCGCGTTGATGTCGATAGCCGCGTTCGCCGGCATATCGGCGTCGAGTGCAGCATCGACCTTGCCGAGAGCGTCCGTAGGCGCCCACCCGATCGCCGCCAACTCCACCGGCACATCCGCCGCAGACACACGACCCAAATAGTTGAAACTGATCTGCGGCGACTTCACCACCGCCGCCAACCGCTCCGACGACTCCCCATCCAGATACCGCAACAAGCCGAAGCCCATGCCCTTGTCCGGAATCGCCAGCAACTGCTCCTTCACAGCCTTCACCGCAGCACCGATCGCGTCACCACCGGCGAACGCCTCATCGACATCGACACCGGCCAGATCCACCCGCACCGGATACGCACTCGTGAACCACCCCACCGTCCGCGACAGATCCGCACCCGGCACCACCGCTTCCTCACGGCCGTGACCCTCGAACTTCACCAACGCAGACGACGACTCGATCCCACGATCACGACGCCACCGCACCAACGCCAACCCCAACGCCGCCACCAGACCATCAGCAACCCCACCACGGAACAACGACGGCACCGACGTCAACAACGCCTCGGTGTCCGAGGCGGGCACGCTGATGTCGAATCGCTCGACGGTCGATGCCGTATCGACGGACGGGTCGAACGGCCGCACGCCGAGCAGTGGGTCGGGGCCCTCGAGAATCCGCTCCCACAGTCCCAGTTCGTCGCGATGCGACGGTGCCGCCTCGACCAGACCGTGCGCCCAGCGACGCAACGACGTACCGACAGCGGCAAGTTCGATCTTCTCCTGCCCGGAGACGATCTGACCCCACGCAAGACCGAGGTCCGGCAACAGGATTCGCCACGACACACCGTCGACCACCAGGTGATGGGCGACGATCAGCAACACACCCGGACGAGTGTCGCCGGTGAAATCGAACCACACGAACTGCAGTACCGAACCCGATGCGGGGTCGAGACGTCCGAGCGCGGAATCGAGTTCGCGCGAGGCGATCTCGGTGAGATCGGCGTCGGAGATCTCGGCACCGACCTCGACCCTGGTGATCAGGGACGCGGGGTCGACGGTGCCCGCCGCGCGAATACGCAGTGTTGTCTCATCGGTTGTCTCATTGCCGCTGCGTTGGAGGATCGACCGCAGCGCATCGTGATGATCCACCACGGCACCGATCGTCCGCCCGAGCACTTCCGCAGTGATGTCCTGCGGAAGGTTGACGGCGATGGTCTGCGAGAACCGGTCGAAACCACCGGGCCACCCCAGCACCTCACGCATGATCGGCGTCAACGGAACATCCCCGACACCGCCACCAGGAAGTTCGGCCAACTTCTGCGGCGCACCCGCATCGACACGCGAGGCGACCTCCGCCAGGCCCGCCACCGAACGCCGCTCGAACACATCCCGCGGCGAGAACACCACACCACGAGCCTTCGCCCGCGACACCAACTGAATCGACACGATCGAATCACCACCGAGCGCGAAGAACGACTCGTCCACACTCACCTTCTCCAAGTGCAGAACCTCCGCGAACACCTCCGCAATGATCTCCTCGACCTCACTACCGGCCGCACGATACTCACGCTCCTCGAGCACCGGCTCCGGCAACGCATCACGATCCAACTTGCCCACCGGCGTCAACGGCACCTCATCGAGCACCACGATCGCCGACGGCACCATATGCGGCGGCAACGACCGAGCCACGAACTCCGTCAACCCCGCCACATCCACAGTCCGGCCCGCCGCAGGCAACACATACGACACCAACACCGTCGCACCCGACGCCGTCGAACGGCCGAGAGTGGTTGCCCAATTGACGGATTCGTGTGTCGAGAGCACGGCGTCTATCTCGCCGAGTTCGATACGGAAACCGCGCACCTTCACCTGGAAGTCGCTGCGCCCCACGAACTCGAGCTCGAGACGGTCCTCGACGGCACGCCACCGCACCACGTCACCCGTGCGGTACATACGATCGCCGGGTTCGCCGTACGGGTTCGGAACGAACCGCTCGGCAGTGAGCGCGTTCCGTCGATGGTAACCGCGCGCAAGGGCCCGGCCCGCCACGTAGAGCTCTCCCGCCATACCGGCCGCGACCGGCCGCAGGCGTGAATCGAGCACCAGGGTGGTCATACCCACGATGGGTTCACCGATGGTGATCGGACGCTCCGGCACCATCGGCCCGAAGGTCGACACGATCGTCGCTTCGGTGGGCCCGTACGCATTGACGTAAGTCGTGCGCTTCGACCACTCCGCAAGCAGTTCCGGCGTGGTGACGTCACCACCGACCGACAGGACCTCGAAGCTGTCGACACCGTCGGACTCCATCGTCCCCAGCACTGCAGGGGTGATGATCGTGTGCGTCACCCGTTCGGTGCGCAGCAACTCCGCGAGATCCGGCCCACCGATGATCGTCGACGGCACGACCACCAGCGTGGCACCGAACGAGAAGGCGGCCAACCATTCGAGCACCGACGGGTCGAAACTCGGCGAGCAGATCTGCAGGAACCGCGATTCGGAGGTCACCCCGTAGAGATCTGTGACCATGTCCTTCAGGCCGGCCAGACCCGAGTGGGTGACGACGACACCCTTGGGCTGCCCCGTCGAACCCGACGTGTAGATCAGGTAGGCGGGCTGGTGCACGTGAGTGGGGCGCACACGGTCCGCATCGCCGATCGGTGTGGATGCGCGAGCATCGATCTCCGCGATGAAGTCCGGGTCGTCGACGAGCAGCCATTCCGCGTCGTCGGGCAGACCGGTGGCGTGTTGCGACGACGTGATACCCAGTGTTGCACCGGAATCCGACAGCATGTACCGCACGCGTTCAGCAGGATACGTGGGGTCCACCGGCACATGTGCTGCGCCGGTCTTCGCGACCGCCATGACGGTGACCGCCATGTCGTACGAACGCGGGAACGAGACGGCGACGAAGTCCTCTGCCCCGATTCCCCGGTCGATCAGCACCCGGGCGAGCTTCGATGACGCCTCATCGATCTCTCGGTAGCTGATCGAGCGTCCCTCGTAACGGACCGCGGTGGCGTTCGGATCCATCGTCACACCTATGGCGAGGAAATCCGCGAGGGTCTTCGGCTCGGTCAGGACGTCGTGCCCTCGCATGCGAGTGAGCTGCGCGAATTCCTCGTCGCCGAGCAGCGGCAGGTCGCCGACCGGCGTCGTGGTTGCGGCGACGATGCCGGTCACGAGTCGCGTGAATCGCTCCGCGAACCGCTCGACCGTGTGGTGATCGAACAGCGCGCTCGCGTACGAGAACTCCGCGGACAGCCCGTCCGGGCCACCGGTGGCATCGACGTGTTCGCGCAGGGTCAGACCGAGGTCGAACTTCGCGATATCGACGTCGAACGGCACGCCGGACACACTCAGCCCGGGCAGTTCGAGGGCGGTCTCCGGCATGTTCTCGAACGACAGCATCACCTGGAACAGCGGGTGCCGCGCGGTGGACCGCTCAGGTTTGAGCACCTCCACGAGGCGCTCGAACGGAATGTCGGCGTGCGCAAACGCTTCGAGATCGGCCTCACGCACCCGCGACAGCAGGTCCTCGAAGCCGTCACCGGCGTCGACGTGGCTGCGCAGCACCAGGGTGTTGACGAACATGCCGATCAGATCATCGAGTTCCGACTCGCCACGACCCGCGATCGGCGTACCGATCGTGATGTCGTCGGAGTCGGACATGCGGGCGAGGAACACGGCCAACGCCGTGTGCAGGACCATGAACATGGTGGTGCCGGTCCGGCGGGCCAGCGCCGCGAGTTCACGGTGCGTGGACTTGTCGAGTGCGAACTGGACCTTGCGGCCGGTGAACGACTGCACCGATGGGCGCGGACGATCCATGGGCAGGTTGAGCTCGTCCGGGACACCTGCGAGGGTGCGCTTCCAGAACTCCGCCTGTGCGGAGAGCACGCTCTCCGGATCACCCTCGGATCCGAGGACCTCGCGCTGCCACAGTGCGAAGTCCGCGTACTGCACGGGCAGCGGGGCCCAACCCGGAGCGGTGTCGGCGGCACGGGAGACATAGGCGGTCATGACGTCACGCGTGAGCGGTGCCATCGACCAGCCGTCGGCACTGATGTGGTGCGCGACGAACACCAGTACGTGATCCGCAACGATCTCCCCGTCGCTTCGCTCGCCCTCGAACCCCCCGTCGCTTCGCTCGCCCTCGAACCCCCCGTCGCTTCGCTCGCCCCTGCTGTCCGTCAGGGCGAACAGGGCCACCCGCAACGGAATCTCGGAGGTGACGTCGAACCCCGCCGAGACGACCTCGCCGACATGCGAGAGCAGGTCGGACTCGGTGACCGAGACGGCGACGACGTCGGGAGCAGCATCGGCAGCGGACACGATCTGCTGGTACGGACGACCGTCGACCTCGGGGTAGATCGTGCGCAGCACCTCGTGCCGAGCCAGCACATCCCGCACCGCGGCCTGCAGCGCAGCCACATCGAGTTCACCCGTCAGTCGCACCGCGACGGGAATGTTGTCGACCGACGACCCGGAGTCGAAACGGTTGAGGAACCACATGCGCTGCTGCGCCAGCGACAGCGGCACGCGATCCGGGCGCGGCTGCGGCACGAGCGGTGCCCTCGAATCTGTGTCCGTATGATGCTCCACAGCGACAGCGAGCGCAGCGACATTCGGGGATTCGAACACGATCCGGACAGGTACACGTGTGCCGAGTGCCGCACCCACACGGGAGACCACCTGCGTCGCGAGCAGGGAGTTGCCACCGAGTTCGAAGAAGTCGTCGTCGACACCGATCCGGGACACACCGAGGACGCCGGCGAACACACCGGCGACGATCTCCTCGACCGGAGTACGCGGCGCCCTGAATGCACGAACCTCGAACACCGGCTCCGGCAACGCCTTCCGATCCAACTTACCGTTCACATTCAACGGCAACGCCTCGAGCACCACGAACGCCGACGGCACCATGTACGACGGGAGGCGGGAACCCAGCGAGGTCTTCAGCTCGGCCACCTCGAGTGCGGCACCCGACTCCGGCACCACATACGCCACCAACTGAGAACCCGTGCGCTCGTCCTCACGCGCGATCACCGCAACCTCGCGGATATCGCTCTGTTCCCTCAACGCCGACTCGATCTCACCGAGCTCGATGCGGAAACCACGTACCTTCACCTGGAAATCGGTCCGCGACAGGTAGTCCAGCTCGCCCTGCGCCGTCCACTTCACCAGGTCACCGGTGCGGTACAACCGCTCCCCCGACTCGAACGGCGACGCCACGAAACGTTCCGCGGTCAGATCCACCCGACCGTGGTAGCCCCGCGCCAACTGTGCACCCGCCAGATACAATTCACCCGGCACAGCCACGGGCACCGGGTTCAGCCGCTCGTCGAGGACATAGACCCGGGTGTTCCACTCGGGCACACCGATCGACACCGACGCACCCGACGGATCCACCACCTCGCCTGCGGTCACCGACACCGCAGCCTCGGTCGGGCCGTACAGGTTCACCAACCGCGCGGTGTTGTGCTCGACGACACGCTCCGCCGTCGCCACCGGCAGCGCCTCACCGATTGCGAGGATGCGGCGCAGCGACCCGGCCAACCGACCGTCACCATCGATCATCAACGCCTCGAGCATCGACGGCACCACATGCAACGTCGTCACACCGTGCTCGCCGATCAACGCATTCAGATACGCCGGATCTCGATGGCCGTCGGCAGATGCGATCACCACGCGGCCACCGGAGACCAATGCCGACCAGAACTCCCACGCCGACAGATCGAACGTCGCGACCGTCTTGAGCAGCACTGCATCATCCGCTCCGAGACCGAAATAGTCTCGCTTCCACAGCATCTGGTTCACGATCGCGGCGTGCGGCACCGCCACGCCCTTCGGGCGGCCGGTCGAACCCGACGTGAAGATCACGTACGCGGTGTTCGACGACCGCAACGGTGCACGCCTATCGGCATCCGTCACCCGCTCTGCCGAGAACTCGGACAGATCCGCAGAATCCACCAGGACGGTGGGCACAGAGTTCTCCCCGGGTGCGACGAACTCGTCGCGCTCGGTCGTCAGTACCACCGCGGGCGCGGCGGCCTCGACGATGTACGCGTTGCGCTCGTCCGGCTGGTCCGGATCCACCGGCACATACACACCGCCCGCCTTGGCCACGGCATACATACCCACGAGCAGTTCGACCGAGCGACGAATGGCCAACACCACCGTCGTCTCGGGCGCGACACCCATCGAGATCAGTTTCCGGGCGAGCCCGTTGACGCGAGCGTCGAATTCGCCGTAGGTAACCGAGCCGGCATCGAACACCAGCGCTGTGGCAGTCGCGTCGCGTCGCACCTGCTCGTCGAACAGATCCACGAGTGTGGCCGCACCGTCGACCTCGTGCGCGCTGTCGTTCCACGCTTCGAGTACCCGGGTCTTCTCGACCGGGTCGAGCAGCGGCACGTCGCCGACCGGCATCGCCGAGTCGGTGACCACCGCGTCGAGGACCCGGGTGAGTCGCTCGGTGAAGCCTTCCACGGTCGACTCGTCGAACAGATCGGTCGCATAGGTGAAGAAGCCGGTGATGCCGGAGGCTCGTCCGTCGGCGTCGTATCGATCGGTGACGATCAGATGCAGGTCGAACTGCGAGATCGCCATGTCGGCATCGATTCCCGAGATCGTCAGCCCCGGCAGTTCGAGCGACGACTGGGCAAGGTTCTGGAACGACAGACCCACCTGGAACAGTGGGTGCCGCGCGGTCGACCGAGCCGGGTTGAGGACCTCGACGAGACGCTCGAACGGAACGTCCGCGTTCGCGAACGCGCCGAGATCCGTCTCGCGGGCCTGCTCGAGGAGTTCGGCGAAGCTCGCCTGGCCATCCACACGGGTACGGAAGACGAGGGTATTGGCGAACATGCCGATCAGGTCGTCGAGTTCACGCTCCGCACGACCCGCGATCGGCGTACCGATCGCGATGTCGTCGCTCGCCGACACCCGCGCGAGGAACACCGCGAAAGCGGTGTGCAGCACCATGAACAGCGTCGTGTTGGTTTGACGGCCGAGGTCGGTCAGTCGCCGATGCAGGTCGGCGTCGACCGTGAAGTCGACCCGTGCGCCGTGGAACGACTGCACTGCGGGGCGTGGGCGATCGGTCGGAAGATCCAGCTGATCCGGAAGCCCCGCGAGGGCTCGCTTCCAGTAGCCGACCTGCTTGGACGCAATGGACTCGGGATCGTCCTCCGAGCCGAGCACCGTTCGCTGCCACACCGCGTAATCCGCGTACTGCACCGGGAGCATTTCCCACGTGGGGACACCGCCCTCGGAGCGCGCCATATACGCCTGCATCAGGTCACGGGTCAGCGGGCCCATCGACGAGCCGTCCGCGGAGATGTGGTGCACGACGAATGCCAGCACGTAGTCCGTATCGCCGACCTGGAAGAGCTTCGCGGCGAGCGGCACCTCGCCGGTGACGTCGAACGTGGTGGCTCCCACGGCAGTCACCGCGTCGATGATCTCGGACTCCGCCACCCACACGGGACTCAGATCCGGCGTGACATCGACAGCCGGGACGATCACCTGGATCGGACCGTCCGCGGTCTCCGGGTAATACGTGCGCAGAGACTCGTGGCGCGTGACGAGGTCCGATACCGCGGCCTGCAGCGCATCCACGTCGAGATCGCCACTCAGCCGGATGGCCATCGGCACGTTGTAGGCGGCCGTGTCGGTGTCGAAACGGTTGAGGAACCACATGCGTTGCTGAGCGGGCGAGAGCGGGACCCGGTCCGGCCGGTGACCGGCTTCGAGCGGCACGCGGATCTCGGCGTCCTGCGACTCGACCACCGCGGCAAGAGCCACGACCGTCGGTGTTTCGAACAAGGCGCGCACCGGGACCTTCGTGCCGAGCGCGAAGCTCAACCGCGACGCCACCTGGGTTGCGAGCAGCGAGTTGCCGCCGAGCTCGAAGAAGTCGTCATCGAGACCCACGCGACCGATCCCGAGTACCTCGGCGAACACCGCCGCCACCGATTCCTCCACCGGCGACACCGGCGCACGGAACTCACGAGCCTCGAACACCGGCTCCGGCAACGCCTTCCGATCCAACTTACCATTCACATTCAACGGCAACGCCTCGAGCACCACAAACGCCGACGGCACCATGTACGACGGCAATTCGGCCGCCAACGCGGACTTCACCGACACCATGTCGATATCTGTGCCCGACCCCGGCACCACATACGCCACCAACTGAGCACCCGTGCGCTCGTCCTCACGCGCAACCACCGCCACGTCACGGACACCGTCCACACCACGCAACGCCGATTCGATCTCACCGAGCTCGATCCGGAAACCACGCACCTTCACCTGGAAATCCGTACGCCCCAGATAATCCAATGCACCCTCAGCACTGAACCGAACAAGGTCACCCGTGCGATACAGCCGCTCCCCCACCGCAAACGGCGACGCCACGAAACGATCCGCGGTCAGATCCACCCGACCGTGATAGCCCCGCGCCAACTGCACACCCGCCAGATACAACTCACCCGCGACACCCACCGGCACCGGATGCAACCGGTCATCGAGCACATAGACCCGGGTGTTCCACTCGGGCACACCGATCGACACCGACGCACCCGACGGATCCACCACCTCGCCCGCGGTCACCGACACCGCAGCTTCGGTCGGACCGTACAAGTTCACCAACCGCGCGTCGTTGGACCCCACGAACCGCTGCGCCGTCGCCACCGGCAACGCCTCACCGATCGCCAACACCCGACGCAACGACCGAGGCAACACACCCGACGACTCCACCAGCAACGCCTCGAGCATCGACGGCACCACATGCAACGTCGTCACACCGTGCTCGGCGATCAACGCATTCAGATACGCCGGATCACGATGGCCGTCGGCAGATGCGATCACCACACGACCACCGGAGACCAATGCCGACCAGAACTCCCACACCGACAGATCGAACGTCGCCGCAGTCTTGAGCAACACCGCATCGCCCGCGCCGAGACCGAAATGATCCCGCTTCCACAGCATCTGGTTCACCACAGCGGCGTGCGGCACCGCCACACCCTTCGGGCGGCCCGTCGAACCCGACGTGAAGATCACATACGCGGTGTTCGACGACCGCAACGGCGCACCACGCTCCGCATCGGCCACCGGCTCCGCCGAGAACTCGGACAGATCGACAGCGTCGATCTCGACGGTGGAAACAGACTTCCCCCCCGCCGCTTCGCTCGCCCCGAAACCATCACCGGTTGTCGTCAACACCGCAACCGGCGCGGCCGTGTCGAGAATGTACGCGTTGCGCTCATCCGGCTGTGCCGGATCCACCGGCACATACGCGCCGCCGGCCTTCGCCACCGCGTACATGCCCACCAGCAGTTCCACCGACCGGCGCATCGCCAGCACGACCGTCGACTCCGACGTGACACCGAGGCCGATGAGATGCCGGGCCAGACGATTGACGCGGGCATCGAACTCACCGTAGGTCAGCAGCTCACCCTCGAACACCACCGCGGTCGCGTCCGGGTTGCGGCGAACCTGCTCGTCGAACAGATCCACCAGCGTCGAGGAGACGACCTCGTGTGCGGTCTCGTTCCAGGTGTCGAGTGTCCGGGTCATCTCTGTCGCGTCGAGCAACTCGATGTCGCCCACCGGGATCGTCGGATCCGCGACGACCGCGTCGAGGACGCGCACGAACCGTTGCGCGAAGCCGTCGATCGTGGACTCGTCGAACAGATCTGTCGCGTAGGTGAAGGTGGCGTCGATCCGGCCAGGAGCGCCGTCGTCGTCATAGTGATCGAAGACGGTGAGCTGCAGATCGGTCTTGGCAAGCTGGAGTTCGAAATCGGTAGAGCTGACCGTCAATCCGGGCAGTTCGAGTTCGGTGCGCGCCAGGTTCTGGAACGACAGGCCCACCTGGAACAGGGGGTTGCGCGCCGTGGAACGGACCGGGTTGAGCACCTCGACGAGACGCTCGAACGGGACATCTGCGTTCGCGAACGCACCGAGGTCCGTCTCGCGTGCCTGCTCGAGGAGCTCGGCGAAGCTCATGCTGCCGTCCACCCGGGTGCGGAACACCAGCGTGTTGACGAACATGCCGATCAGGTCGTCGAGCTCACGCTCTCCGCGGCCGGCAATGGGCGTACCGATCGCGATGTCGTCTGTCCCCGACAGCCGGGCCAGCAACGTCGCGAATGCGGCGTTGACCACCATGAACAAGGTGGCGTTCTTCGAACGTGCGAGATTCTGCAGCCGGCCGTGGAGGTCGGGGGCGAGAGTGAACTGCAGGGATTCACCGCGGAAACTCTGACTCGGCGGACGAGGCCGATCCGACGGCAGATCGAGCTGGTCGGGCAAGCCGTCCAGCGCACGCTTCCAGTGATCGACCTGCTTCGCGGCGAGGGACTCGGGATCGTTCTCCGAACCGAGAATCTCGCGCTGCCACAGCGCATAGTCCGCGTACTGCACGGGCAGTGGCTCCCACCCGGGAGCCTCACCGTGCGACCGTGCCGCGTAGGCCCGCATGAGGTCGCGGGTCAGTGGCCCGACCGACGCTCCGTCGGCCGACACGTGATGGACGACGAGCGCGAGAATGTGCTCGTCCTCGCCGACCCGGAAGATGCGGACCGAAACGGGAACCTGTCGTGTCACATCGAACGTGGTGGACATGAAGGCGACGATTGCAGGCTCGAGCTCGTCGGCGGCCACGTCCTGGATCGCGAGATCCGGCTCCACCCGATCCATCGGGATCACGACCTGATGCGGCCCGTTCGGCGAGTCCGGGTACACCGTTCGCAACGACTCGTGGCGTGCGAACACGTCGAGAGCTGCGGCATGCAGCGCCGCGGTATCCAGTTCACCGAGGAGGCGCACCGCGATCGGGATGTTGTCGACTGCAGACGATGCAGTGTCGAACTGGTTGAGGAACCAGTACCGCTGCTGAGCCGGCGACAGCGGGATCTGTGCGGGCCGTTCTGTTGCCACCAGCGGACGCCGCGGACCGGACGCGTCCCCGTGTTCCAAACAGGTCGCCAGACATTCGACGGTCGAGGCCTCGAACAGCAGACGCAGCGGCACCGTCGAGTCGAGTGCCGCACCGATCCGCGACACGACCTGCGTCGCGATGAGCGAGTTACCGCCGAGAGCGAAGAAGTCGTCGTCGAGACCGACGCGATCGAGACCGAGTACCTCCGCGAATACACTTGCGACGACCTCTTCGATCGCCGTCGTGGGCGCCCGGAACTTCTTGACCTCGAACACCGGATCCGGGAGGGCCTTGCGGTCCAGCTTGCCGGATGCACCGAGTGGCAGAGCGTCGAGGACGATGTACGTCGCGGGCACCATGTACGCGGGCAGTAGCGCGGACAGTTCCCTGTTGACCGCTGAGTCGTCGAAGGTTCGCCCGGCAGCGGGCACGACATACGCGACGAGCTGATCCTGACGGACCAGCACGACCGCCTGATCCACGTTGTCCCGCTCGAGCAGCGCCGATTCGATCTCACCGAGCTCGATGCGCAAACCGCGCAGCTTGACCTGGAAATCTGTGCGGCCGATGTAGTCGAGTTCGCCGGCGGCGCTCCACTTGACGAGGTCGCCCGTACGGTACAGCCGTACGCCCGATCCGAAGGGCGAGGCAACGAACCGCTCGGCAGTGAGATCCGGTCGGCGGACGTAACCTCGGGCCAACTGGACTCCCGACAGATACAGCTCACCCGCAACACCCAGCGGAACCGGTCGCAATCGGTCGTCGAGGACGAACACCTTCGTGTTCCAGACGGGAGCACCGATCGGCACCGCCATGGTGTCCGCGTCGGTCACCTCGTGAGAGGTCACATCGACGGCGGCCTCGGTCGGACCGTAGAGGTTGTGGATGCCCACGGCCGGCAGTGCCGACCGGACTCGGGCGGCGAGCGTCGCCGGAAGAGCCTCACCGGACGCGAAGATGTACCGCAGCTCCGACAGCTCCGACACCGCCGGTTCGGCCGCGAACACCGCGAGCATCGACGGCACGAAGTGCGCCACCGACACCGACTTCTCACGCATCGTCGACGCCAGGTATCGCGGATCGCGATGACCATCGGGCGCCGCAATGAGCAGGCGCGCACCGACCTGCAAGGGCCAGAAGAATTCCCACACCGACACGTCGAACGTGAAGGGGGTCTTCTGGAACACGACGTCGGCGGGCGTGAGGTCGTATTCGTCCTGCATCCAGCGCAGGCGGTTCACGATGGCTTCATGGGTGACGGCGACGCCCTTCGGCCGGCCCGTCGACCCGGAAGTGAAGATCACGTACGCGGTATCGGATGCCCGAAGCGGCGCGGTCCGTTCCGCATCCGTGACAGGTGCGGACACGATTTCCGAGAGGTCGACAGTGTCGATCGAGACGACGGAGACACCCTCGCGGCGCAACTGCTGGACGTCGACAGAGTCCGTCTCGCCTGGAAGCTCGAAACCGTCACGCTCGGTGGACAACACCACGACGGGCGCTGCGGTCTCGAGGATGTAGGCATTGCGGTCGACAGGCTGATCGGGGTCGAGCGGCACATACGCGCCACCCGCCTCGACGACCGCGTACATGCCGACCAGGAGGTCGATCGAACGCCGGATTGCCAGACCCACATGGGATTCCGGCCCCACACCAAGACCGATCAGGTGACGCGCGAGGCGATGGACTCGGTCGGCGAACTGCGCATAGGTCAGCGTCTCGCCCTCGAATTCGAGAGCAGTGGCATCCGGGGCGCGGAGAACGCGGGCCTCGAACAGATCGACCAGGGTCGACGAGGCATCCGACGCCTGGTCCGTGTCGTTCCACTCCTCGACCATCCGCGTACGCTCGTCGGCGTCGAGCAGGTCGACGTCGCCGACCGCCACGGACGAATCGGTGACCGCGGCGTCGAGGACCCGCACGAAGCGATCGGCGACCTCGGCGATGGTGGACTCGTCGAACAGGTCGGTCGCGTAGGTCAGCCCCACAGAGTACGCAGCCGAACCCTCTGAATCCGGGGTCTCGGTGACGACGAACTGAAGGTCGAATTTGGCTGTGGTGGTGTCGATATCGACACCCGACACCGCAAGTTCCGGAAGTTCGACGGTGTCGGCCGCAAGATTCTGGAACGAGAGCATCACCTGGAACAACGGATGCCGCGCCGTCGAACGCTCCGGATTCAGCACCTCCACGAGACGCTCGAACGGCACATCCGCATGACCGAACGCATCCAGATCGCTACCGCGCACCCGGGAGAGCACCTCGTCGAACGACTCACTGCCGTCGACGCGGGTCCGCAACACCAACGTGTTGACGAACATGCCGATCACATCATCGAGTGCAGCCTCACCGCGACCCGCAACCGGAGTACCGATCGCAACATCGTCGGTAGCCGCCAACCGTGCGAGAAGCACCGACAACGCTGCGTGTACGACCATGAACGGTGTCGCGGCGCGCTCACGTGCGAGGCGCAGGATTCCGTCGTGGATGCGTGAGCCGATGGTGAACTCGTACTGAGCACCGCCGTTGCTGGCGACGACGGGACGGGGTCGGTCCGCCGGCAGATCCAGTTGCTCCGGGGCACCCGCGAGCGTGTCGCGCCAGAACGCCACCTGAGCCGAGATCACCGACTCCTGATCGTCCTCCGCACCCAGCACCTCCCGCTGCCACAACGCGTAATCCGCGTACTGCACCGGAAGCGGCTCCCACGCGGGTTCGCTGCCGGCAGCACGCACCGAGTAGGCCGTGACGACGTCGCGCGTGAGCGGGCCCATCGAGAACCCGTCCGCGGCGATGTGATGCACCACCAGGACCAATACGTACTCGGACGACGAGAGTTCGAACAGTCGGGCGCGGATCGGCACCGTCGTCGACACGTCGAAACCTGCCGAGATCAGCGACTGCACGTGCGTCACCAGATCGGACTCCGAGACCGGCACCGGCAGCAGATCTGGCACGACCTCCGACACCGGCAGCACCCGCTGGTACCCGACACCGTCTACATCCGGATACACCGTCCGCAACGACTCGTGCCGACCCAACACATCCGACACCGCAGCCTGCAACGCCGCCACATCCAACGACCCCGACAACCGGATCGCCACCGGAATGTTGTTCACCGCAGAATCCGGCTCGAACCGGTTCAGGAACCACATCCGCTGCTGCGCCAACGACAACGGCACCCGTTCCGGACGCACCTGCGCCACCAACGGCGCACGCCCGTCACCACCGGCCTGCTCCACGCCGGCCGCGAGTTCTTCGACGCCGGATGCTTCGAACAGTGAGCGAACGGGAACGGTGATTCCCAGTGCTGCGCCGAGGCGGGCCACCACCTGAGTCGCAATCAGCGAGTTGCCGCCGAGAGCAAAGAAATCGTCGTCGAGGCCCACGCGGTCGACGTCGAGCACATCCGCGAAGACCCCTGCGACGATCTCTTCGATCGGTGTCGTCGGAGCGCGGAACCGGCGGGTTTCGAAAACAGGCTCGGGCAGTGCCTTACGGTCGATCTTGCCGGAGCTGCCGAGCGGCATGGCATCGAGCACGACGAAGGTCGTGGGGACCATGTACGCGGGCAACACCGAGGCCATGACCTCCTGTGCAGCTGCGCTGTCGAACGTACTCCCTTGCGCAGGAACGACATACGCGACCAACTGCTCGTGCCGTACCTCGGCTGCCGCCTGGGTCACCGGGGTGTGTTCGAGGATCGCCGACTCGACCTCGCCGAGCTCGACGCGCAGACCGCGCAGTTTGACCTGGAAATCACTGCGGCCCAAGTACTCGAGCTCACCGGCGGCCGTCCACCGGACGAGGTCGCCGGTCCGGTAGACGCGCGCGCCCTCCTCGAACGGCGAGGCGACGAAGCGCTCTGCCGTCAACTCCGGACGACCGAAGTAACCGCGAGCAACCTGGATGCCCGACAGGTACAACTCACCCACGACACCCACTGGAACGGGTGCGAGGCGCTCGTCGAGGACGTAGGCGCCGGTGTTCCACACCGGCGAGCCCATCGGCACGGATCCTGCGGTGAGGTCGCCCACCGACCGCGCCGTGGCATGCACGGTCGCCTCGGTGGGTCCGTACAGGTTGTGAAGTTCCGCATCGCTGACGCGCGCGAACTGCTCGGCAACCGAGACCGGGAACGCTTCACCGGCCACGAGAACGACACGGAGAGAGAGGCATTCCTCGGCGGAGACAGCGCCGGCGAACACGGCGAGCATCGACGGCACGAACGATGTCGTCGTCACCGCCCGGTCGCGGATCACCCGCCCGAGGTAAGCGGGGTCGCGGTGACCGTCAGGGGTCGCGATCACGAGACGGGCGCCGACTGCCGGCGCGCCGAACAGTTCCCACACCGACACGTCGAAGGTGAACGGTGTCTTCTGCAGGACGACGTCGGCGGGGCCGAGATCGTATTCGGAGGTCAGCCACAGCACCTGGTTGACCGCGGACGCGTGCGAGACCGCAACCCCCTTCGGCCGACCCGTCGACCCCGACGTGAACAACACATACGCCGCATTCGACGACCGCAACGGCGCCACACGATCCGCATCCGTCAGCGACGCATCCGAGAACCCCGACACATCGAGCACATCGAGCTCGACCGAAGGCACACCACCGGCAACAAAACCGTCACGCGCCGTCGTCAACACCACAACCGGAGCGGCAGTAGCCAGAATGTAGGCATTCCGATCCGCGGGCTGATCCGGATCCACCGGCACATACGCACCACCGGCCTTGACGATCGCATACATACCGACCAACAAATCCAACGACCGACGCATCGCCAGACCCACCGTCGACTCCGGCCCCACACCCACCGAAACCAAATGCCGCGCAACCCGATTCACACGAGAATCGAACTCCGCAAACGTCAACGACCGACCCTCGAACTCCAGCGCCACCGCACCCGGAGTCCGACGCACCTGCGCCTCGAACAAATCGACCAACGTCGACGACGACTCGACCTCGTGCGCAGTATCGTTCCACCGCTCCAACACCAGAGACCGCTCATCACCATCGAGCAGGTCGATGTCACCGACCTTGACCTGCAGGTCTGCGACGACCGCGTCGAGGACCCGCACGAAGCGGTCGGCGAAGGCCGTCATGGTGGGCGCGTCGAACAGGTCGGTCGCGTAGGTCAGGTCGACGAGGTAACCGTCGGCGGTATCGTCCGACACGGTGACCTGCAGGTCGAACTTCGCCACCGCGGCATCGGTGCTGAGCGCCGACACGGTCAGGTCCGGGAGTTCGAGCGAGTCGGTATCGAGGTTCTGGAACGCGAGCATCACCTGGAACAACGGATGCCGCGCCGTCGAACGCTCCGGATTCAACACCTCCACGAGACGCTCGAACGGCACATCCGCATGACCGAACGCATCCAGATCGCTACCGCGCACCCGCGAGAGCACCTCGTCGAACGACTCACTGCCGTCGACGCGGGTCCGCAACACCAACGTGTTGACGAACATGCCGATCACATCATCGAGTGCAGCCTCACCGCGACCCGCAACCGGAGTACCGATCGCAACATCGTCGGTAGCCGCCAACCGTGCGAGAAGCACCGACAACGCTGCGTGCACGACCATGAAGTCGGTGGTACCGGTACGACGCGCCAGATCGGCAATGCCCGCACGAAGGTCGGATCCGATCGTGAACTGCTGCGCTGCACCACGATACGACTCCACCGCCGGGCGAGGACGATCAGACGGCAGCTCCAGCTGCTCCGGGACACCCGCGAGCGTGTCGCGCCAGAACGCCACCTGAGCCGAGATCACCGAGTCCTGATCGTCCTCCGCACCCAGCACCTCCCGCTGCCACAACGCGTAATCCGCGTACTGCACCGGAAGCGGCTCCCATGCGGGCGCACCACCCGCGGCGCGGGATGCGTAGGCCGTGACGACGTCGCGCGTGAGCGGTCCCATCGAGAAACCGTCCGCGGCAATGTGATGCAGAACCAGGACGAGTACGTGCTCGGTGTCGGACAGCTCGAGCAACTGCACGCGGACCGGCACCGAGGAGGTGACGTCGAACCCCGCCGACACGAGCTCGGTGATCTTCTCGACGACATCCGATTCGGTGGCCTTCACCGGTGACAGATCCGGCGCGACCTCCGACACCGGCAGCACCCGCTGGTACCCGACACCGTCTACATCCGGATACACCGTCCGCAACGACTCGTGCCGACCCAACACATCCGACACCGCAGCCTGCAACGCCGCCACATCCAACGACCCCGACAACCGGATCGCCACCGGAATGTTGTTCACCGCAGAATCCGGCTCGAACCGGTTCAGGAACCACATCCGCTGCTGCGCCAACGACAACGGCACCCGCTCCGGACGCACCTGCGCCACCAACGGCGCACGCCCGTCACCACCGGCGGCGATCGCGGTGTCGATGAGGGACGACAGTTCGGCCGCAGTGGGCGCGTCGAAGAATTCGCGGACGTCGATGCGAACCTTGTGGTCGGCGTTGATGCGCGCCACCACGCGGGTTGCGCTCAGAGAGTTACCCCCGAGCTCGAAGAAATCGTCGTCGACACCGAGCCTGGGGGCGTCTTCGACACCGAGCCTGGGGGCGTCTTCGACACCGAGCCTGGGGGCGCCGAGCACCTGTTCCAGCGCCGCAACGACGGCGTGTTCCGTCGGCGTGCTCGGCGCGCGGTATTCGCGTGCGAGAGAACTGAAGTCGGGCTCGGGCAGAGCCTTGCGATCGAGCTTTCCGCTTGCACCGAGCGGGAATTCGTCGATCTCGACGAACAGCGACGGCACCATGTAGTCGGGCAGCCGGTGACGCACCGCGTCAGCGAGTTCGCTCCGCTCCACTTGTCGGCCGTCGGTCACGAGATAGGCGACGAGGTGATCGCCGAGTCCGGGGTCGGAATGCACGACCACGACGGACTGCCGCACACCCGGATGATCGAGCAGGGCGGATTCGATCTCGCCGAGTTCGATGCGCAGGCCGCGCAGTTTGACCTGGAAGTCGGTACGGCCGATGTACACGAGGCGGTCGGCGTCATCGAGTTCGACGAGGTCGCCGGTACGGTACATCCGGTCGCCGGGTTCGCCGAAGGGGTCGGCGACGAACCGGTCGGACGTGAGGTCGGGGCGACGCAGGTAACCGCGCGCGAGTTGGACGCCGGCGAGATACAGCTCTCCCTCGACCCCCGCGGGAACGGGTCGCAGCCCTTCGTCGAGGACGTACAGCCCGGTATCGGCCACCGCTGCACCGATCGGGACGACCGTGTCGTCGGCGGCGGTCGCGAAATAGGTGACGTCGACTGCGGCCTCGGTCGGGCCGTACAGGTTGTGGAGGCCGGCGGAGCTGATCTCGTAGAAGCCGGCAACCGTCTGCGGCGGCAGGGCCTCACCGGACGCGAAGACGTAACGCAGGGTACTCACCGATGCGGCGGTGGGTTCGGCGAGGTAGACCGCGAGCATCGACGGCACGAAGTGCGCGATGGTCACTCCCCTGTCGATCATCGTCCGGGCAAGGTAGGCGGGGTCGCGGTGCCCGTCGGGGATCGCGATGGACAGGGTGGCACCCACCTGCAGCGGCCAGAAGAACTCCCACACCGACACGTCGAACGTGAAGGGCGTCTTCTGCAATACGACGTCGTCGGCGCGCATCGCGTATTCGGATTGGCGCCACGCGATGTTCGCGGTGATCGCACGGTGCTCGACCGCGACGCCCTTCGGACGACCGGTCGACCCCGAGGTGAAGATGACGTAGGCGAGGTGGTCGGCGGTCAGTGCACCGGTCCGCTCGTCGTCATGGATCGGATCGTCGGCGTATCCCGACACGTCGAGGGTGTCGATCGCGACGACCGGCACGGTTCGGGGCAGGTCGACGGCATCGCGCGCGGTGGTGACCACCGCGATCGGCTCGGCCGTCTCGAGCACGTAGGCGCTGCGGTCGGCGGGGTGATCAGGATCGAGAGGGACGTACGCGCCGCCTGCCTTGACGATGGCATACATACCGACGAGCAGATCGAAGGAACGACGGATCGACAGGCCGACCCGGGTGTCCGGTCCGACGCCGAGCCCGATCAGGTGACGTGCGAGGCGGTTGGCGCGGGCATCGAACTCGCGATAGGTGAGGCGCTCGCCCTCGAATTCGAGTGCGGTGGCATCGGGGGTCGCCGCGACCTGCGCGTCGAAGCGTGCCACGAGCGTGTTCGGATCCGCTGTCACGGGGGCGACCGCATCGTCACCGAGCACCTCGGACGAGTCCGCGAGCAGGGTGTCGACGACCGCGGGGAGCCCGCCGCCGCCGAGGAGGCCCGGTGCGACGTTGGACAGAACGACGGGAAGGAGCGCGTCGAATCCGAGCACTCCACCCATTGCTGCGTCGAGAGTGGTGATCTCCTGCTGCAACCTGGCGTAGGTGAGGTGTGTATCACCATCGGAGAGAGCGATGCGGTCGGGGTGGATGTCCACAACTGCGGCGAGCAACCGAGGAAGATCCTCGATCGTCAGCGCCGGCTTGCCCGCCATACCACCCGTCATCTACGTCATCCTCCTGAAATTGCTTACGCCCGGAGTATCACCGAACGCGCCGCAGCCCGATACCACCGGGGACGGTACGGCCCCCGGTGTTCGAACGACAGTCGATCCTCCATTATCCCGAACGACTCCGCAGCGGACTAATCCCCGTCCGTGACGGCTTCCGCGGCTGCGACCACGTCGCGGATCAGTCGAGCGAAGCCGTCGGCGCCGAGTTGCGGCAACATGCCCGGGACGAGCCCGTTGAGCACGACCGACACCAGCGCTTCGGCGGTGAGTGCACCACCTGTCGTCGCGGCCATCGTCTCCAGACGCTGCGCGAACTCGCCGAACGTGACCTCGCGGTCACCATGGCCGAATGCGACGATATCCGGCTCGGCCGCTGCCGCGCGAGCCGCCAGCTCCGGCAGGTCGGCGACGGTCCGGGCCTTACGCGGACGGGCCGTACGAGCGCGTTCGTCCTCGCTGCGCAGGTCGATGGAGCGCAGCACGACCTGCGGATCGTCGGTCACGGCATCGAGGACACGGCGGAACCGTTCGATGAACACCTCGATCGTGCTTCGGTCGAACAGCGCGGTCGCGTAGGTGAACGTCACATCCATGTCGCCCAGCGGGCCACCGTCGGTGAACCGTTCGACGACGGTGCACTGCAGATCGAACTTCGCCTGGTCGGCACCCGTCTCGAGCGGCTGGACCGCCAGTCCCGGAAGCTCGAGGGTACCGGTGTCGATGTTCTGGAAGGTGAGCATCACCTGGAACAGCGGAGTGTGCGCACTCGTGCGGCGCACCCCCAACGTGTCGACGAGCCGCTCGAACGGGACATCGGCGTTGCCGAATGCCGCCAGGTCTTTCTCCTTCGCCTGCCCGAGCAGATCGGCGAACGTCGAGCCTCCTGCGACGCGGGTGCGTAACACCAGGGTGTTGACGAACATGCCCACGAGGTCGTCGAGTGCCTCTTCCCCGCGGCCCGCGGTCGGGGTACCGACCGTGATGTCCTCGGATCCGGACAGTCGCGACATCAGCACCGCGAACGCCGCGTGCATCACCATGAACACGGTGGCACCCTGATCACGCGCGGTCTTCTCGACCCTCTGGGCGAGCGCCTCACCCAGCGAGAACGTGATCGACTCGCCGTCGGTGGACTGTCGCGCCGGACGCGGCCGGTCGGTGGGCAGGGCAAGCACCTCTGGTACACCGGCGAGCTCGTCGGTCCAGTACGTGAGCTGGCGCGCCAGTTCACTGTCCGGATCCCCGTCGTCGCCGAGCACCGTCGACTGCCACAGCGTGTAGTCGGCGTACTGGACGTCGAGCGGAGCCCAATCGGGCGTAGTGCCTTCCACCCGCGCCAGGTACGCGACCATCACGTCGCGGATCAGCGGGCGCATCGAATAGCCGTCGGCGCTGATGTGGTGGGCAACGACGGCGAGCACGTGCTCGCCGGCGTCGGTGACCCGGAACAGCGCGACCCGCACGGGCGGGGTCTGTGCGGTGACGTCGAACCCGGTGCCGAGCACCTCGGTGAGCCGTCCGACGAGATCGCCGGCAGGCACCGCGATCGGTTCGAGCTCGGGCGTCGCATCCGCGACGGGCAGCACGACCTGGACCGGGCCGTCCTCGGTGTCGGGGTACACCGTGCGCAACACCTCGTGCCTGGCGACGACGTCGGTGACCGCGGCGCGGAGCACGTCCGTGTCGAGAGCACCGGCGAGCCGCACCGCAATCGGGATGTTGTAGACGCCCGACTCCGGATCGACCTGGTTGAGGGTCCACATGCGTTGCTGTGCGAGCGACAGCGGGATCCGATCGGGCCTCGGGCCGGCGACGAGCGCGGCGCGTGCGCCGTGTCCGACGGACGGCTGGATGTGCGCCGCGAGCGCCACGATCGTCGAGGCCTCGAACACGGTGCGCACCGCGACACGTGTCTCGAGGGCTGCACCGAGCCGGGCGGACAGCTGCGTCGCGAGCAGCGAGTTGCCGCCCAGTTCGAAGAAGTCGTCGTCCAGACCGACTCGTTCGATACCGAGCAGTTCCGCCACGGTCGCCGCGACGATCTCCTCGACCGGCGTGGTGGGCGACCGGAAGGCTCCTGCCTCGAGTTCCGGTTCGGGTAGTGCCGCGCGATCGAGCTTGCCGTTGGTGTTGAGCGGCAGCGCGTCGAGGACGACGAACGCGGACGGCACCATGTACGACGGCAGGCGCGCCCCGAGACGCACCCTGAGCGCATCGACGTCGACCTCCTCGCCTGACGGCACGACGTACCCGACGAGACGATCGCCGATGTGGGCGTCGCTGCGGACGAGCACCGCGACGTCGCGCACCGTGTCGAGGTCGCGGAGGACCGCTTCGATCTCGCCGAGCTCGATGCGGTAGCCACGGACCTTGACCTGGAAGTCGGCGCGCTCGAGGTAGTCGAGGTGGCCTTCGCGGTTCCAGCGCACGATGTCGCCGGTGCGGTACATGCGGCCTCGACCGAACGGGTCGGCGACGAACCGGTCCGCGGTGAGGTCGGCGCGGGCGTGGTAGCCGCGGGCGAGCTGGAAGCCCGCGAGGTACAGCTCACCGGCGACGCCCGGCGGGACCGGCCTCAGCCGACCGTCGAGCACGTACACGGCGGTGTTCCACTCGGGCACACCGATCGGTACCGCGACGGTGTCGTCGTCGCCCACCTCGTGGACGGTGACGGATACCGCGGCTTCGGTCGGCCCGTACAGGTTGAACAGGGCCGCACCGTTCGACGCGCGGAACTGCTGGGCGACCGGCGCCGGAAGTGCCTCGCCGATGGCGAGCACCTGCCGCAACGACGGCGACACCTCGCCGTGCGCGACGGTCATGAGCATCGACAGCATCGACGGCACCGTGTGCAGGGTCGTCACGCGCTGCTCGCGCAGCAAGGTCAGCAGGTAGTCGGGGTCGCGGTGTCCGTCGGCGGTCGCGACGACGAGACGCGCCCCCGAGGTCAGTGCTGACCAGAACTCCCACACCGACAGATCGAACGTCGCGATGGTCTTGAGCAGCACCGCGTCGTCCGGCCCGAGATCGAACGCGGAACGCTTCCACTCGAGCTGGTTGACGATCGCAGCATGGGGCACAGCGACGCCCTTCGGCCGACCGGTCGACCCGGACGTGAAGATCACATAGGCGGTGTTGTGCGTGTGCAGCGGCGATGTGCGGTCGCGGTCGGTGATCGGTGCGTCGGACAGGTCCGATAGGTCGAGATCGTCGAGCACGACCTCGGGCACACCGGAACGCTCGATCCTGTCTGCCGCCGTGGTGATCACCGCTGCGGGTACGGCGGTGCCGAGGATGTACTCGTTGCGCTCGGACGGCTGATCCGGGTCGACGGGCACGTAGGCGGCACCGGCCTTGGCGATCGCGTACATGCCGATCAGCAACTCGGGTGAGCGACGGACGGCGAGCGCGACGCGGTCCTCCGGCCCGACGCCGAGGCCGATCAGGTGCCGAGCGAGACGGTTGACGGCCGTGTCGAATTCGGCGTACGTCCACTGCGCGCCCTCGTACACGAGTGCCGCCGCATCGCTGTCACGTCGGACCTGCTCGTCGAACAGGTCGACGAGGGTGCGCGAACCGTCGACGTCATGGTCGGTGTCGTTCCATGTGGCGAGCACGTCGTCGCGCTCCCCGGGGAGCAGCACCGCATGATCACCGACGGGCGCGTCGGGTGCCTGCAGGACGGCACCGAGAAGTTGTTCGAACCTGGCAGCCACACCCCGGGCGGTGTCGTCGTCGAACAGATCGGTGGCGTACGTGAGGATCGCGTCGATGCCGGCCGGTGTGCCGTCGTCGTCGTAACGGTCGGCGACGATCAGGTGCAGATCGAACTGGGCAGTTCCGCCCTCGAGATCGAGCGGAGCCACCGCGAGTCCGGGTAGTTGCAGCTCCGTTCCGGCCTGGTTCTGGAACGAGAAGCCCACCTGGAACAGCGGATGACGAGCCGTCGATCGCGCCGGGTTGAGTACCTCGACGAGTCGCTCGAACGGTACGTCGGCGTGCGCGAACGCCTGCAGGTCCGTCTCGCGGGCCGCCGCGAGTAGATCGGTGAACGAGGCTCCTGCGTCGACCTCGAGCCGAAGCACGAGGGTGTTGACGAACATACCGATGATGTCTTCGACGGCCTGCTCGTTACGACCGGCAATGGGGGTGCCCACTGCGATGTCCGAGGTTCCGGACAGTCGTGCGAGCAGCGCCGCGAACGCCGCGTGCACCGCCATGAACACGGTCGCATTGTGGCTGCGGGCCAGGTCTCTGAGCCCGGCGTGCACATCGGCCCCGACAACGAACTCGATGCGGTCACCGCGGAAGGACTGCTGCGCCGGCCGAGGACGGTCGAGCGGCAAGTCCAGCTGATCGGGCAGATCGGCGAGCGCATCTCGCCAGTAGCCGAGCTGCTGTGCCGCAATCGATTCCGGGTCGCCCTCGGAGCCGAGTACCTCACGCTGCCACAGAGCGTAATCGGCGTACTGCACCTGCAGCGGCGCCCACACCGGATCGGTGCCGGAGGTGTGCGCTGCATACGCGGTGACGAGGTCGCGCACGAGTGGAACCATCGACGAGCCGTCGGCGCTGATGTGGTGCACCACGACCGCGAGCACGTACTGATCGGCGGCGACACGCAGCAACTGCATGAGCACCGGCACCTCGGTGGTCACGTCGAAGGTCGTCGCGGCGATCTCCCGCAAGCGTGTCTCGAGGTCGCCCGCAGCGACGTCCACCGGGGTGAGATCGACGGTCGTCTGCGAGGCCGGGAGAATCTTCTGCGCGGGTCCGTCGCCGGTCTCGGGATACTCGGTGCGCAGCGACTCATGCCGCGCGACCAGGTCGGCGACCGCGGACTGCAGTGCTGCAACGTCGAGTTCGCCGGTCAGCCGCAACGCGAACGGAATGTTGTAGGCCGTCGAATTCGGATCGAACCGGTTGAGGAACCACATCCGCTGCTGCGCCAACGACAACGGCACCCGCACCGGGCGTTGCCGCGCCTCGAGCGGAACCCGTCCACCACGACCCGATTCCTGCTCCACCCGCGCCGCCAACGCCGACACCGTCGACGCCTCGAACAGTGCGCGCACCGGAACCTGCGCGTCCAACGCCGCACCGAGCCGCGACACCACCTGCGTCGCGATCAGCGAGTTACCACCGAGAGCGAAGAAATCGTCGTCCGCACCGACCCGCTCGGTACCGAGCACATCGGCGAACACGCCCGCCACGATCTCCTCGATCGGAGTCGACGGCGCCCGGAACTCACGCGTCTCGAACACCGGTTCCGGCAATGCCCGACGATCCAGTTTGCCGTTGACCGTCAGCGGAATCGACTCGATCACCACGAACGCCGACGGCACCATGTATTCGGGCACCACCGCACCCACACCATCACGCAGCGCATCCACATCGACCGAAACACCCTCGACAGGAACCACATACGCAACGATCCGCGCAGCACCCGGCGCATCCTCACGCACGATCACCGCAGCCTGGGCCACCGGATCCTGCGCCAGCACCGCCGCCTCGACCTCACCGAGTTCGATGCGGAAACCACGGATCTTGACCTGATCGTCGGCACGCCCCAGATACTCGAGATCACCCGAGACCACCCAACGCGCAACATCCCCGGTGCGGTACAACAACGCACCGTCCGCCGAGAACGGATCGGCCACGAACCGCGTCGACGACAACTCGGGCCGACGGAGATATCCGCGCGCGAGCTGACCACCACCGACGTACATCTCCCCCGCGACGCCCACCGGAACCGGCTTGAGTCGCCTGTCCAGCACGTACACGCGCAGACCCGCGATCGGCACACCCACCACACTCGCCGACCCGGCCTCGGCGAGTTCGGCACCGATCTCCCGATACGACACGTGCACCGTCGTCTCGGTGATCCCATACATGTTCACCAAGCGCGGCGAGGTGTCGCCATGACGCTCGAACCACCCCGAGAGACGCCGCGGCTCGAGCGCCTCACCACCGAAGATCACATACCGCAACGCCAACTGCCCACCGCCGGACGCCACACGATCGGCCTCGGCAAGCTGGTAGAACGCCGACGGCGTCTGGTTCAACACCGTCACCTGCTCGCGAACCAGCAACTCCCGGAACGCTTCCGGCGACCTGGACGTGAAATAGTCGACGACGACCAGGGTCCCGCCGTACAGCAGCGGACCCCACAGTTCCCACACCGAGAAGTCGAACGCGTAGCTGTGGAACATCGTCCACACGTCCGACGCACCGAATCCGTACACCGATTCGGTGTTGACCATCAACCGCACCGCGTTGCGATGCGGAATCAGCACGCCCTTCGGCCGACCCGTCGAACCCGACGTGTAGATCACGTACGCGAGGTTCGTCGAAGCAAGAGGCCCGCGACGCTCCGCGTCGACGATCGGCGCGTCGTCCACCCCTGAGAGGTCGACCCGGTCGAGTTCGACCACCGGAACACCGCTCGGGAACGACACGTCCTCGCCGGAGTGCGTCACGACCGCGACGGGCTGCGCATCCGACACCAGGAACTCGATGCGCTCAGCAGGCGAATTCGGGTCGATCGGCAGATATCCGCCACCCGCCTCGAGCACCGCGAGCAGCGCCACCACCAGATCGACCGATCGCGGAAGCGTCACCGCCACAAGCGACTCCGGTCCCACACCGACGTCGATCAGGTGCCGTGCCAGACGCCGCACCCGTGTGGCAAGTTCCCGGTAGGACACCGAATCGTCGCCGAACTTCACCGCCACTGCATCGTCGCGCGCGGCGACCTGCGCCTCGAACATGCCCACCAGCGTCACATCTGCCGGCGCCACATCGTCGCCCAGCGAATTCCACCGCGACACGACGAGCTCACGCTCGAAATCGTCGAGGATCCCGATGTCGCCGACCACGACCGCCGGATCCTCCACCACCGCGCGCAGAATTCGTAACAACTGCTCCGCGAACGCCGCGACACGCAGGTCGTCGAAAAGATCGGTCGCGTAGGTGATCGCGAAATCCATACCGCCGGCGCTGTCACCGGCACCGACCGATCCCGCGCCGACGCTGTCGGCGAAGGTGAACTGTAGATCGAACTTCGCCGTGGGAGCTTCGTACTCGAGCGCGCTCGCGGTGATCCCGTCGAGTTCGAAGTCCACTGCGCCGGTGTTCTGGAACGTCAGGGCCACCTGGAACAGCGGATGCCGCGCCTGCGACCGTTCGGGATCGATGATCTCGACGAGCCGCTCGAACGGAACATCGGCGTGCGCGAAGGCATCGAGGTCGGTCTCCCGGACCTGGGCCAGCAACTGCTCGAACGGCACATCGTTGTCGAACGTGGTACGCAGCACCAGGGTGTTGACGAACATGCCCACGAGGTCGTCGAGCGCTGCCTCGCCACGACCGGCGATCGGCGTGCCGATCGCGACGTCGTCGGTGTCCGACAGCCTCGACAGCAGCACACTCAGCGCAGCATGCACCACCATGAACAACGACGTGTTGTGGTCGCGCGCCAGCGTATGGAGGCGTGCGTGCAGCGTGGGATCGATCCGGAAACTGCTGGTCCGGCCTTCGCCGGTCGCAGTCTCGGGGCGCAGCCTGTCGGACGGGAGATCCAGCTGATCCGGAATCCCGGCGAGCTGCGAGGTCCAGTATCCGATCTGCTCCGAGAGCACCGACTCGGGATCGTTCTCGGACCCGAGTACCTCTCGCTGCCACAGGGAGTAGTCGGCGTAGTGGACCGCGAGCGGCGACCAGGCCGGCGGCTCGCCGTGTGTCCGCGCTGCGTAGGCGACCATGATGTCGCGCGCGAGCGGACGCAGCGAGAATCCGTCGGATGCGATGTGGTGCACCACGAGGAACAGGACGTGTTCGCGTGCGCCGAGCTCGAAGAGCACGACCCGCATCGGGACCTCGACGGTCACGTCGAATCCCATCTCGGTGAGTTGCTCGGCCCGTACGATCAGCGACGCCTCGTCGACGCTCTCGGTGGTCAACTCGACCGCGTGCGAGGCGAGTACGGACTGGTGTCCCACACCGTCGATGTCCGGGTAGATCGTGCGGAGCGATTCGTGACGTTCGACGACATCGCCGAGCGCAGCAGCGAGCGCCGCCACATCGAGGGTCCCGGTCAATCGGACACCGACCGGTATGTTGTTCACCGCAGACGCGGCGTCGAAGCGGTTGAGGAACCACATGCGCTGTTGGGCAGGTGACAGCGGAATCCGCTCCGGGCGGGCGCGGCGCGCGAGTTGCGGCCGGGTTCCCGTTCCGGTGGCCTGCTCCACGCGTACCGCAAGCGCTTCGACAGTGGGGGCGTCGAAGAGGGCGCGCACGGGAATCCTGGCACCGAGAGCCTCACCGAGACGCGAGACGACCTGCGTCGCAACGAGTGAATTGCCGCCGAGTGCGAAGAAGTCGTCGCCCCTGCCCACTCGACGAATCCCGAGCACCTGCGCGAATACTCCCGCGACGATTTCTTCCACCGGAGTGCGCGGTGGCATGAACTCGCGGACCTCGAAGGTCGGAGCCGGCAACGCATTTCGATCGACCTTGCCACTGGCATTGAGCGGGAATGCATCGAGGGCAACGATTGCCGACGGGACCATGTACGACGGCAACACCTGCGCCAGTGCGGTCTTCACGTCGAGTGGGTCGAGTGTGGTCCCGGGTGTCGGCACCACGTACGCCACGAGCTGAGTGCCGGCGCCCGGATCGTCGCGGACGATCGTTACAGCGTGCCCCACCCCGCTCACCTCGACGAGAGCCGACTCTACTTCGCCGAGCTCGATCCGGAGGCCACGCAGCTTGACCTGATGGTCCGTGCGACCGAGGTATTCGAGCTCGAGCGTCTCGACGGACGTCGAGCCGTACCGGCCGGACGTCGCCGGGGTCCATTTGACGAGATCGCCGGTCCGGTACATGCGCGCACCGATCGTCGAGCGTGGATCCGCCACGAAACGCTCCGCGGTCAGATCCGCTCGGCCCTGGTAGCCGCGGGCGAGCTGGGCACCGGTGAGGTACAGCTCTCCCGACACGCCGACGGGGACGGGGCGCAGCCGCGAGTCGAGCACGAGCACATCGGTGTTCCATACGGGTCGGCCGATCGGCACGACCCGATCGTCGTCCGCCTCCGCGGTCCGGTGCACGGTCTGCACCGTCGCTTCGGTCGGCCCGTAGACGTTGTGCACAGGCGCATCACCGAGTGTGGCGAACCGGGCGGCGCTGCCGGCCGCGAGTGCCTCGCCACCACAGAACACGTGAGTGAGCGATGTCGCGGCGGCCTCCCCGAGGTGCTCGAGGACCGCGTCGAAGACGGTGGGGACGAACTGCACCACGGTAGTGGCGGTGTTCCCGATCTCCGCTGCCAGGCGAGCGGGATCGCGGTGGAGATCCGGGGACCCCACCACGATGGACCCACCGGTCTGCAACGGCAGGAAGATCTCCCACACCGATGCGTCGAACGTCGCGGGGGTCTTGAGCAGGACCGCGTCGGATTCCGTGAGCGCGAAACGATCCTGCATCCACAACATCTGGTTGACGACGGAGCCGTGGGTGACGCCGACGCCCTTGGGTCGGCCGGTGGAACCGGACGTGTACAGCACGTACGCGAGGTTCTCCGCGCGCAACGGTGCGGTGCGATCGGCATCGGTGAGGGGACTGTCGTCGAATCCCGAGAGATCGAGTGCGTCGAGATCGAGTGTGGTGACCGAGGTACCGGCGAACGCAGATGCGACAGACCCGGCGGTGAGGAGCAGCGACGGCGCCGCGGAGTCGAGGACGAACTCGATGCGTTCGGAGGGCTGGTCGGGATCTACCGGCACGTACGCGCCGCCGGCGGCGATCACCGCATGAATCACGACGACCATGTCGACGGAACGACTCAGTGCGACACCCACGCGGGTGTCGGGTCCGACACCGTGGTCGACCAGGTAACGGGCGAGCCGGTTGACGTCGCGTCCGAACTCCCGATAGGTCCGTGGCGCACCGAGCGCTTCGGTGCCCGGGATCAGTGCGCGAGCATCCGGGGTGCGTTCCACCTGCCGGTCGAGCAGGTCGGGCAGCGTGACCGCGGGGTCGATCCTGTGCTCGGGTCCGTGAGATGCCGCCTCGACCGCGGCGAGTTCGCTGCCCGTGAGCAGCGGAAGGTCGCCGACCGGCAATGCCGGGGTGTTCGTGACCGCCTCGAGCAACGAAACGAACCTCTCACCCATCCCCGCGATGGTCGACTCATCGAACAAGTCTGTGGCGTAGGAGAATTCGACGGAGTAGCCGCCGTCCGCAGTGTCGTCGAGCGGAACGTCGAGAACTGTCACCACGAGATCGAACTTCGACATACCACTGTCGAGTGGGATGTTGGACACGGTCATGCCCGGCAGTTCGAGTGACACCTGGCCGACGTTCTGGAATGCGAGCATCACCTGGAACAACGGGTTGTGGGCCTGGCTACGGACAGGCGCGAGCACATCGACGAGCCGCTCGAACGGGATCTCGGCGTGGGCGAAGGCACGGAGGTCGGATTCACGCACGTGGGCGAGCAATTCGCCGAACGTTTTCGCGGAATCGACATGCGTGCGCAGCACGAGGGTGTTGACGAACATACCGATGAGGCCGTCGAGGGTACGCTCACCGCGACCGGCGACCGGGGTGCCGATCGCGATGTCGTCGGACGCCCCGAGCCGTGCGAGAAGCACAGCGAGAGCGGCGTGGACCACCATGAATTCTGTGGTGCGCTGTTCGTGCGCCAGCCGATCGATCGCGGTGCGCAGGTCGGCGCCGATCTCGAATCGATGCACCGCTCCGGCATTGGTGGCCACCGCGGGGCGGGGACGGTCGGTGGGCAGTTCGAGGCTTGCGGGCACTCCGTCCAGCGCGTCGATCCAGTACCGGACCTGCTGGGAGACCAGCGAATCGGGATCGTCCTCGGACCCGAGGACGTCGCGCTGCCACAGCGTGTAGTCGGCGTACTGAACCTCGAGCGGTTCCCACGCCGGATCGTCACCGGTCGAGCGTGCAGCGTAGGCGATCATGATGTCGCGGGTGAGCGGAACCATCGAGAACCCGTCCGCAGCGATGTGATGCAGAACTGCCACCAGCAGGTGCTCGTCGGGTGCGAGCTCGAGCAGGCAGACGGCAAGCGGAACCTCACGCGCCACGTCGAACGCCGTGCCGGCGAGCTCACGCAGCGCGTCGGGGACGTCCGCCTCGGTCGTGGGAATGCTCTCCAGCGCGATCGCGACGTCGGCCGGGGCGAGGATCTTCTGGTACCCGTAGCCGTCGACGTCCGGGTAGATGGTGCGCAGCGATTCGTGCCGTGCGACGACGTCCCGCAGTGCCTCTTCGAGTGCCGCGACATCGAGCTTGCCCGACAACCGCACCGCAACCGGGATGTTGTTCACCGAAGAGTCGGGATCGAAGCGGTTGAGGAACCACATCCGTTGCTGCGCCAGCGACAGGGGCACCCGAGCCGGGCGGTTCTGTGCAACCAGCGGGATCCGGTCCGTCTCGACCGAACTGGACTCGGCCGCAACGGCGAGCGACTCGACGGTCGACGCCTCGAAGATCATGCGCAGCGGCAGGCGATGACCCAACTCCTCACTGATCCGCGACACCACCTGCGTCGCGATCAGCGAGTTCCCGCCGAGTGCGAAGAAGTCGTCGTCGAGCCCGATCCGGTCGAGACCGAGGACGTCGGAGATGACCGAGGCCACGATCTGTTCGACGGGTGTGGTCGGTGCCCGGAACTCCTTGACTTCGAACACGGGCTCCGGCAGGGCTTTGCGGTCGAGCTTGCCCGCCGGGCTCAGCGGCAGCCGCTCGAGCACGACGTACGCGGTGGGCACCATGTAGGCGGGGAGTCGGGTCGAGAGGACCCGCGAGATCGCTGCAGTATCGAGCGCGACCTGCGGCTGTCCGACGAGATACGCGACGAGCTGCTCACCCGAACGCGGATCCGATCGCACCATGACAACGGCATGGGACACCTCTCCCGCATCGAGGAGAGCGGCTTCGATCTCGCCCAGCTCGATCCGCAGGCCTCGCAGCTTGACCTGGAAGTCGGTGCGACCGATGTACTCGAGTTCGCCGGAACGCCGACCCCATTTGACGAGGTCGCCGGTTCGGTAGAGTCGCTCGCCCGCTGCGTACGGCGAGGCGATGAACCGCTCGGCGGTCAGGTCCGGGCGCGTCACGTATCCCCGCGCCAACTGCACGCCCGCCAGATACAGCTCGCCCGCGACCCCGACGGGAACCGGCCGGAGCCGGCCGTCGAGGACGTAGACACCGGTGTTCCACACCGGTACACCGATCGGGACCGACACCGAGTCGGCCCGGGTGACCTCGTGGTAGGTGACATCGACCGCGGCCTCGGTGGGTCCGTACAGGTTGTGCAGGCGCACTTGCGGCAGTGCCGTGCGCAAGCGATCCGCGACCGTCGCCGACAGCGCCTCGCCGGAGGCGAACACTGCCCGCAGTGTCGACACGTTCTCGACGCCGGACACTGCCACGAACACCGCGAGCATCGACGGCACGAAATGAGCCACCGACACCGAGTTCTCGATCATCGTCCGCACCAGGTAGTCCGGGTCGCGGTGACCGTCGGGGGTCGCGATCACGAGGCGTGCACCCACCTGCAGCGGCCAGAAGAACTCCCACACCGACACGTCGAACGTGAACGGCGTCTTCTGCAGGACGACGTCAGCGGCGTCGAGTCGGTACTGGTCCTGCATCCACACGAGGCGGTTCACGATCGACGCGTGCGAGACCGCAACCCCCTTCGGCCGACCCGTCGACCCCGACGTGAACAACACATACGCCGCATTCGACGACCGCAACGGCGCCACACGATCCGCATCCGTCAGCGACGCATCCGAGAACCCCGACACATCGAGCACATCGAGCTCGACCGAAGGCACACCACCGGCAACAAACCCGTCACGCGCCGTCGTCAACACCACAACCGGAGCGGCAGTAGCCAGAATGTAGGCATTACGATCCGCGGGCTGATCCGGATCCACCGGCACATACGCACCACCGGCCTTGACGATCGCATACATACCGACCAACAAATCCAACGACCGACGCATCGCCAGACCCACCGTCGACTCCGGCCCCACACCCACCGAAACCAAATGCCGCGCAACTCGATTCACACGAGAATCGAACTCCGCAAACGTCAAAGACCGACCCTCGAACTCCAGCGCCACCGCACCCGGAGTCCGACGCACCTGCGCCTCGAACAAATCGACCAACGTCGACGACGACTCGACCTCGTGCGCAGTATCGTTCCACCGCTCCAACACCAGAGACCGCTCATCACCATCGAGCAGGTCGATGTCACCGACTCGCACTGCGGGGTCCGCCACGACCGTCTCGAGGACCCGCACGAAGCGGTCGGCGAAACCGTGCGCGGTTGCCGCGTCGAACAGGTCGGTCGCGTAGGTGAAGGCAGCGCCGAGTCCGTTGGGAGCACCGTCGCCGTCGAATGCCTCGGTCAGGGTCAGCTGCAGGTCGAATTTGGCCACGGCCGAGTCGATGTCGACGACATCGAGGGTCAGTCCGCGTAGATCGATGCGCGACGCACGGAGATTCTCGAACGACAGCATCACCTGGAACAACGGATGCCGCGCCGTCGAACGCTCCGGATTCAGCACCTCCACGAGACGCTCGAACGGCACATCCGCGTGCCCGAACGCACCGAGTGCAGCGTCGCGTGCCCGGGCGAGATGGCGGGTGAACTCGTCGGCTGCGTCCACCTCGGTGCGCAATACGAGCGTGTTGACGAACATACCGATCAGATCGTCGAGCGCCTGCTCACCGCGGCCGGCAACGGGAGTACCGATCGCAATGTCGTCCTGTCCGGACAGGCGCGACAGCATCACCGACAGCGCAGCGTGCACCACCATGAACAACGACGCGTTACGTGTGCGCGCGAGATCGACCAGACCCCGGTGCAATTCGGGATCGATCCGGAACTCGGCGGTCGCACCGGCATACGACTGCTGACTCGGCCGTGGGCGGTCCGCTGGAAGGTCGAGCTGGTCGGGGATCCCCGCCAGGCTGCGGCGCCAGTAGTCGAGCTGGCGCGAGATCAGCGACTGCTCGTCGTCCTCGGAGCCCAAGATCTGTCGCTGCCACAGCGTGTAGTCGGTGTACTGGACAGGCAACGGCGCCCACGACGGCTCTTCCCAGTCGGTACGCGCGGTGTACGCAACCATGATGTCGCGCGCCATCGGGCCGATCGACCAGCCGTCTGCAGAGATGTGGTGCACCACCACGACGAGCACATGTTCCGAGTCGCCGAGTTCGAACAGCTCGGCGCGGATCGGGACCTCGGAGGTCACATCGAGACCCGTGGAGGCGAGCCGACGGACGGCTTCGGGCAGCTCGTCTGCTGCGATCACGGTCGGGGTCAGGTCGGGGACGACCTCGGCCGCGGCGCGAATGACCTGGTGCGGCCCCTCGGGCGAGTCAGGGAAGACGGTGCGCAGCGATTCGTGACGATCGATGACGTCCATGATCGACACCTGCAGGGCAGCGACGTCGAGGTCGCCGCGCAGTCGCAGTGCCATCGGCAGGTTGTAGGTCGCCGACTGGGTGTCGAAGCGATTGAGGAACCACATTCGCTGCTGCGCGAGCGAGAGCGGAACCCGATCGGGCCGAGTCATCTTCGACAGCGCGATTCGCGCACCGCGGCCGGCTTCCTGCTCCACCCGCACGGCGAGCGCGGCTACGGTGGTGGACTCGAACAACGCCCTCACCGGGACCTGTGCGTCGAGCGCGACACCGAGCCGGGAGACGACCTGTGTCGCGAGCAGGGAGTTTCCGCCGAGCTCGAAGAAGTCGTCGTCGAGGCCGACGACCTGCAGGCCGAGAACGTCGGCGAACACCGTTGCGACGGTCTCTTCGATCGGCGTGGTCGGCGCGCGGAACTCGCGGTAGGTGATGACGAGTTCCGGTTCCGGCAGTGCGCGGCGGTCGAGCTTCCCGATCGGGGTGAGGGGTACCTCGTCGAGAACGATGATCTGGGATGGAACCATGTACGAGGGCAGTGTCAGACCCACGTGACGCGCAAGATCGGCGGTGTCGATGTCGGCGGCGTGGACACCTGGAGTGAGGTGTACGTAGGACACGAGAGCCGTTTGCCCCGACGGCATTTCGTGGCCGGTGGTGGCTGCGAAGTCCACGAGGTCATGGGTCAGCAACGCGGCGTCGATCTCACCGAGCTCGATGCGGTAGCCACGAACCTTGACCTGGAAATCGGATCGGCCGGTGAAGACCAGCTGATCGGCGTCGTTCCAACGCACGATGTCGCCGGTACGGTACATGCGGTCGCCGGGACCGCCGAACGGGTTCGCGACGAACCGATCGGCAGTGAGTGACCCGCGACGGTGGTAACCGCGAGCGAGGGCGTCGCCGGCGAGATACAGCTCGCCGGACACCCCGGCCGGTACCGGTCGCAGGCGTCGATCGAGCACGAGGGCGACGACTCCGGCGACAGGAGTGCCCACGGTGATCCGGCCGTCGACCGACAGCTCGGCGCGAGTCGACACGATCGTCGTCTCGGTCGGTCCGTATGCGTTGAAGAAACGGCGGCCCGGTGCCCAGCGGGCGACGAGATCGGCGGTGGAAGCGTCGCCGCCGACGTTGAGTGTCCGGAGTGAATCCAGACCGGTGGGATCGACCGATCCGAGCACCGCCGGGGTGATGACGGCGTGGGTGACCTTCGTGGCCGCGATGAGTGCGCGTAGCTCGGCACCGCCGTAGATCGAGGGAGGGGTGATGACGAGTTCGGCACCCGTCGACCCTGCGAGCGTCCAGTCGAGCACCGACGGGTCGAAACTCGGCGAACAGACGTGCAGGATCCGTGACTCTTCGGTGACCGCGTAGAGCTCGACGGACTCACGGACTAGTCCGGCCAGGCCCATATGGGTGACCGCGACACCCTTCGGCCGACCGGTCGAACCCGAGGTGTAGATGACGTAGGCGGTGTGGTCCGGCCGGAGCGGACGAATCCGGTCGGCGTCGCCGATCGGGTCGCTGGAGAGCCTCGCACATTCCGCGACGAACTCGTCACCGCCGAGGTCGATCCATTCGACGACGGCGGGGAGGGCACCGGATCGGCCTGCCGTGGTCAGGCCCGTCAGCGCACCTGAATCGTCGAGCATGTGGGCGATGCGTTCGGCCGGGTGCTCGGGGTCGACCGGCAGGTACGCCGCACCGGTCTTGGCCACCGACCAGACGCCGAGGACCATTTCCCAGGAGCGCGGGAATGCCAGCGCCACAATCTCTTCGGGACCTGCACCGAGACCCGTGAGGTAGCGGGCGATGCGGTTCGACATCTCGTCGAGCTCGCGGTAGGTGATCGTCGTGTCGCCGTCGCGCACTGCGATGCGGTCGGGGTGGCGGCGGCCACCCTCGACGAGGAGGGCGACAAGAGTCGGGTGATCGGTGACTCCGGAATCATGAGCCGCGACGAGGCGATCGACCTCACCGGGAGACAGGATCTCGAGGTCGCCGACGGGGGTGGTGGGGTCGGTGACGACCCCATCGAGAATGCGCACGAATCGTTCGCCGAACGAGGCCACGGTGGCCTCGTCGAACAGGTCGGTGGCAAACTCGAAGATCGCGCCGAGCCCTGCGGGGTGTCCGTCGCGGTCGAGCCGCTCGGTGACCCAGAGCTGGATGTCGAACTTCGAGATCGGCATGTCGAGCTCTGTGCCCACCGCATGGACACCCGCGAACGACACGTCGCGCGCGTGCGCCGGTTCGAGCGACAGCGCCGCCTGGAACAGGGGGTGCCGCGCCGTGGAGCGGGTGGGGTTGAGCACCTCGACGAGCCTCTCGAACGGCACGTCGGCGTTCGAGAACGCGGTCAGGTCCGTTCCGCGGACATCGCCGAGGAATTCCGTGAACGAGGAGCCCGGGTCGATCCGGCTGCGCAACACGAGGGTGTTGACGAACATGCCGATCAGGTCGTCGAGTTCCTTCTCTCCGCGACCCGCTACAGCGGTACCGATCGCGATGTCGCTGGACCCACTCAGTCGAGACAGCAGCACCGCGTAGGCAGCGTGCACGACCATGAACAGCGATGCGTGATGCGTACGCGCGAGATCGACCAGGCGCCTGTGGGTTTCGGCGTCGATGTCGAACCGGTGCTTGGAGCCGCCGTAGCTGGCGACCGCGGGGCGCGGCCGATCGGACGGCAGGTCGAGCTGGTCGGGAAGCCCGTCGAGCTCCTCTGTCCAGTAGGCGATCTGCTGCGCAGCGGCGGATTCCGGATCGGATTCGAGGCCGAGGGCTTCACGTTGCCACACCGCGTAGTCGGCGTACTGGATCGACAGCGGCGCCCATTGCGGCTCGTGGCCTTCGGCGCGCGCCGAGTAGGCGGTGACGACGTCGCGGGCGAATGGACCGAACGACGAACCGTCGGATGCGATGTGGTGCAACACCATTGCGAGCACATAGGTGTCGGGAGCCAGCCGGTAGAGGCCCACTCGGAACGGAACGTCCGTCGTGACGTCGAATCCGCGACCGGCCATCTCGACAACGGCGGCCTGCAGTCCCGCTTCGTCGACGTGCACCGGCTCGAGGACCGAGGTGACCTGCTCGGTCGGCAGGATCACCTGGCGGGGTTCACCGTCGACCTCGGGGTAGACGGTCCGCAGCGTCTCGTGCCGGTGCACCACGTCGGCGAATCCGTCGGACAGCGCCCGCGGGTCGACGTCGCCGGTGAGGCGAACCGTGAACGGCAGGTTGTAGGCCGCGGTCGTGGTGTCGAACCGGTTGATGAACCAGATGCGCTGTTGCGCGGTCGACAAGGGCAGGATCTCGGGCCGTGGCCGCGCCACCAACGCGCTCCGGGCGCCCGACCCGATCTGCTTCGCCACCCGGGTGGCGAGACCCACCACAGTGGACGCCTCGAACAGCGCGCGCACCGGGATCTGGGTGTCGAGCGCGGCGCCGATACGGGAGACGACCTGGGTGGCGACGAGAGAGTTGCCGCCCAGTTCGAAGAAGTCGTCGTCCAGACCCACGCTGTCGACCCCGAGGACCTCACCGAACGCGGCGGATACTGCCCGCTCCGCGGGGGTACGGGGTTCGCGGAAGGTACGGGTACTGCTGAACACCGGCTGCGGCAGCGCCTTGCGATCGAGCTTGCCGCTGGTATTGAGCGGGAGTTCCTCGAGCACCATCAGCGACGCCGGGACCATGTACGACGGCAACGCACGCTCGGCGTGATCAGCGAGATCAGCGACGTCGATCGTCGCGGTCGGAGTGGGCACGACGTAGCCGACCAGCTGGTCACCGGTGGAGGTCTGCACCACGAGTACGACTGCCTGCGACACCGCGTCGTGAGAGAGCAGGACCGCTTCGATCTCACCGAGTTCGATGCGCTGACCGCGGAATTTCACCTGGAAGTCGGTGCGTCCGATGTAATCGAGGATGCCGTGGTCGCCGTCGGGCGACACCCAGCGGACGAGGTCGCCGGTGCGGTACATCCGGTCGCCCGGCGCACCGAACGGATCGGCGAGGAACCGATCGGAGGTGAGGTCGGGCCGGTCGAGGTATCCGCGGGCGAGCTGGACGCCGGCGAGATAGAGCTCTCCGGGACGCCCCACCGGGACGGGACGGAGGCGGCGGTCGAGCACATACGCACGGCTGTTCCACTGCGGGACGCCGATCGGGACGCTGTGCACGTCGCCCGGTCCGGCGCGGTGGTAGGTGATCGACACCGCGGCCTCGGTGGGGCCGTAGAGGTTGTGCAGACCCGCGGAGCACAATTGCGCGAAGTCGGCAGCTGTCTCGGAGGGCAGCGCTTCGCCGATGACGAAGACGTCGCGAAGGCTGTCGCAACTGCCCTCGGGCGCGTTGGCGACGAACACGGTGAGCATCGACGGCACGAAGTCGGTGAGGGTCACCCGATGCTCGGCAATCTTGTTCGCGACATAGACCGGGTCGCGATGTCCGTCCGGGGTTGCGATCACGAGGGTCGCGCCCACGCGCAACGGCATGAAGAAACCCCACAGCGACACGTCGAATGTGGTGGCGGTCTTCTGCAGGTACACATCGGTGGATGCCACGTCGTACTGGTCGTTCATCCACTGGATTTGGTTGTCGATCGCAGCGTGACCGACCGCGACGCCCTTGGGGCGGCCAGTGGACCCGGACGTGAATATCACGTACGCGGTGGTGTCGGCCCGCACAGGCCCGTGACGCTCCGAGTCGGTGAGCGGGCCACCGTCGCGCGAGGAGTGGTCGAACGTGTCGATCTCGACGATCCGCGCTGCATCGGGGAGCGCGGCGCGGTCACGCGAAGTGGTGAGCACCGCGACCGGTTTCGCGGTGTCGAGGATGTATTCGGTGCGGTCGGCCGGGTGGTCCGGGTCGAGCGGCACCCAGGCGCCGCCGGCCTCGAGGATCGCGTACATGCCGACGAGGAGTTCGAAGGAACGGCGGACACACAACCCGACGAGCGATTCGGGGCCGACACCGCGATCGACGAGCTCTCGGGCGAGGGAGTTGACCCGCGATGCGAACTCGCCGTAGGTCAGCGATTCACCCTCGTGGAGGAGCGCCGTCGCATCGGGTGTCGCGGCGACCTGGGCCCGGAAGTCGGCGAGCAGCGTGCGCCCCTCGACGGGGTGATCGGTGCGGTTCCAGTCGACAACGACACGGTCGAGTTCGACGTTTCCGGCGAGCGGGATGTCCCAGACGAGCCGGTCGGCGTCGGACGCGACGAAACGGTCGAAGAACTCGACGAACCGCGCGTGGTTCGCACGTGCCTGTTCGGCGGCATAGAGGTTGGGATTGGACTCGAAGTCGATGTGGACGCGGGTGCCACCGCTCCGGTAGACGTTGACACCGAGGTCCTCGATGAGACCGGTCGACAGGATATTGATGCGTCCGACCATGTCGCCGAGACGAATTTCGTTCTCGAACAGCATGATGTTGACCCACGGCCCGAAGAACGTGGACTGTGCCCCGGCCGACGTGTCGCGGTCGCGGACGATGTCCTCGTGCCGGTAGCGCTGGTGTCTCAGGGCCCCGGACACGGCCGCACCGGATGCGGCGATCAGGTCGTGCACGGTGGTGTCGTCGGCGACGTCCAGACGCAACGGCACGACGTTCGAGACCATGCTTCCGGAGCGGCGCAGCACCGCGGTCGTCCGCGCGGCGACGGGCAGGCTCAGCACGACGTCGGTGCGTCCGGTCATCTGCGCGACGTACGCGGCGAAGGCAGCAACGACGGCCGTCGCGAGGCTTGCCCCCTCACGCTCGGCGAGCACGTCGACGTGGTGTTCGGTGTCGTCGGTCAGGGCGGCGCTGTCGATGCGGCTGACGGGCGCAGGCGCTGCCGCGCGGTCGGCCAGGCTCGACGGTTCCTCGATGCCCTCGATCTGTCCCGCCCAGTACTCGCGATCGCCGACGAACCGTTTCGAGTCGCGGTAGTCCATCTCGACGTCGTAGACCTTGCGCAGGTCCGACGCGCGGTTCGGGCTGGCCTCGGCCCCCTCGACCGCCGCGGTGTACAGCTCCGCGATCCGGGTCATGAAGGTCGCGGCAGCGAACCCGTCGAGTGCGAGGTGGTGGACGCGGTTGTACCAGAAGTAACGGGCCTCACCGATGCGGAGCACCGTCGCGGCAATGAGCCGGTCGCGGAGCACGTCCACGGGTCGGCTGCGGTCTTCGCGCATCCACTCCAATGCGGCCTGGCGGGGGTCGTCCTCAGCGCGTAGATCCACGTATCCGAGGGGAGCCTCGAGTGTGGGATCGACGAGCTGATAAGGATGCGCGTCCACCTCGATGAACCGCAGAAACCCGGACCCTGTTTCCAGAGCCGCGTGGGCACTGGATTCACGAAGGACCTCGAGATCGAGATCGCCATCGAGTTCGACGTATTGGGCGATGTTGGCTGGCACCGTCGGGTCGACGTGCTGGGCGAACCACATGCCCAGCTGTGCCGGCGAGAGGGGAAACGCACCGGGCGGCACCGCTGCCGCACTCGTCCTCTTCGTTTCCGAGCCGCCGATACCCAGCGAGTCCAAACCCCAACCTTCCTCTCACCGTCGGACGACGACCGACCTGCGCACCGACCTGCGGAGCACATCACCGTACCCCGCGTATATCTGCAGATCAGGTGAGGATCGTTACGGCGAGCCCGGCAGCGGGACCCCCCACTGGCCTGACGACGCAGCCACAAACCCTCCCGACCGGCAACAACCGTTCGAGACAGGTTACTCGCCGGTCATATCAGGTGCCCTTCGCATACACACCGGCCCAATCTACAGGGTCCGTACCAGCGCACGAATGGTCGCGGGCAGGACACGGTGTCACTGCTGCGACGATGAGAGGAGGATCACCACACGACCGCGGTGATCACGTTCAGGATGCCGAGTCCACCGGCTGCGTGGGCGAGCGCAGCGGTGGAGCCGGGGTCCGCTTCTCCTTCTTCGGACCGACGATCGCGACGGTGAGGATGATCAGCGCGATCACCAGCTTGATGGCGACATCCATGACCGCGTATCCGAAATTTTCGGGCGCTCCCTTGTCCAGCAAGGCAGCACTCACGAAGTGGCGCACATCACCCCAGTTCGCGGTACCAGTCAATGAGTTCCGGAACGTCGAGTGCCGTTCGCTCGACGGTCGCCGCGGCGTCGACTCCCTGCAGGATCCGCTTGATCGGAACCTCGAGTTTCTTTCCGGTGCGAGTGTGCGGGATCCCCGGCGCGGCGATGATGTCGTCCGGCACATGTCGCGGTGAGACCCTCGTCCGGAGTTCGGTGCGGATCCGCTCCCGGAGGGCCTCGTCGAGGACCACACCGTCGGCGAGGACCACGAACAAGGGCATCCAGTACTCGCCGTCGGGTTTCTCGACGCCCAACGCAAGTGCCTCGACGATCTCGGGCAGGTCTTCGACCACCTGGTAGATGTCGGCCGTGCCGATCCGGACCCCGTGTCGGTTCAGCGTCGCGTCGGAGCGCCCGTGCATCCGGGCGGAGCCGCGCTCGGTGATGGAGATCCAGTCTCCGTGCCGCCACACTCCGGGGTAGACGGAGAAGTACGCCTCTCGGAGTCCGACGCCGTCGGGATCGTTCCAGAACCGAACCGGCATCGACGGCATCGGCGCGGTGACCACGAGCTCGCCCACCTCCCCGCGCACCGGACGACCCTGGGCGTCGAATGCATCGACGGCGACGCCGAGGCACGGCACCGACAACTCCCCCGGCCAGACCGGAACGGTCCGGACCGACCCGATGAACGCCGACACCACGTCGGTGCCGCCGGTGATCGACATGACCTGGACCCGCTCGCCTGCGTTCTCCCCGAGCCACAGCGACGACGTGGGCGGCAGTGTCGAGCCGGTGACGCCGACGCCCCGGAGAGCGGACAGGTCGTGTTCGCGGCGCGGGACGACACCCGCCTTGATGCACGCGAGGACATAGCCGGGGCTCGTCCCGAAGACCGTGACATGTTCGTCGGCGGCGATCCGCCACAGCCGGTCGATGTCCGGGTAGGAAGGAGCACCGTCGTAACAGACGATCGTTGCGCCGACGAGCAGTCCCGCCGCGAGGAAGTTCCACATCATCCAGCTCGGGCTCGTGTGCCAGAAGAACGTGTCGCGGTGGCCGATGTCGAGATGCAGCGACAGTGCCTTGAGATGCTCGAGCAGCACTCCCCCGTGCCCGTGCACGATGCCCTTGGGCAAGCCTGTGGTGCCGGACGAGAACACGATCCAGAGCGGGTGGTCGAACGGTACCGGGACGGGCTCGAATTCATGCTCGCCTGCGGTTGCCTCTTCCCAGGTGAGAACGCCCGGATCGAGCAGGGTGTCGCCGGAGGTCTCACTGCGCGCAACGAGCACCGTCATCTCGAGGCCGGGCATGTGTTCACGCAGCCAGGCGACCTCGGCGACTCGGTCGTGTCGGCGACCGTTGTACCGGTAGCCGTCCGCAGTGACGAGAACCGTGGGCTCGAGCCGGCCGAGCCGATCGAGCGCGGCGGGGGCGGCGTAGTCCTGCCCGCAGGCGGACCACACAGCACCGATTCCTGCGGTGGCAAGCAGTGCAACCACCGCCTCGGGAATATTGGGCAGGTACCCCACGACCCGGTCTCCCGCTTGCACGCCGCATTCACGGAGCGTGGCCGCGAGGGCCGCGGCCTGGCCGTGCAGTGCCGCCCAACTCGTCTCTCGCCGTTGTCCGTCCTCGTCGATGTGAACCATCGCCGGTCGATCGCTCCGAGCGTTCCGGAAAACGTGTGCCGCATAGTTCAGCCGGGCACGGGGGAACCACACGGCTCCGGGCATCGCGGCGTCGGCGAGCGCGGGCCCGGGATCAGTGCCACCTCGGATCTCGAACCAGTCCCATACGGCCTGCCAGAACTCCGAGGAATGCTCGATCGACCATTGCCGTAGCGCATCGTAGTCCGGCAGGTGCACGGCATGGCGGTGCTCGACGAAGCGGCCGAATGCCGTCACCCTCGCTTCCGCGAAGTCCACCTCGCTGGGAACCCACTGTGGACGGACCATCACCGTCACCTCCGTTCCGGCTCGACCTCCGTGCGACCCGATCGGCACTCGTCGGCGCGCGCCTCCACCGATCGGTGGAGGATCTGTTCGGCATGTCGTAGTACGGGCGCATCCACCATCTGACCCTCGAACCGGAACACGCCCCGAGACTCCGGCACGGCTTCCAGGACCCTGCGAGCCCATTCGACCGACTCGGCGCTCGGCGTGTAGGCCTCTCGAATCACACCCACCTGATCGGGGTGGATCGATACCTTCACGTCGAATCCGACCGCGGCTGCGTCGAGTGCCTCGCTGCGCAGTCCGGCATGGTCCCCGATGTCGAGGTACGCGGCATCGAGCGCCCAGCGTCCGTACGCCTTCGCCGCGAGCAGCACCGACGATCTGACATGTTTCGCAACATCGCGGTAGGTGCCGTCCGCGTGCCGGATATTCTGACCGCCCAATCCGACGGCGAGGCCCTCGGCGCCCCACATGACGCCGATCGTTCCCATCGCCAGTGCTATGTCGGCAACCGCAAGTGCTCCGCGTGGGGACTCGACGAGCGCGATGACCTCGCGTGGCGCGAGCGCCGTCACCTGCTCCGGAGATTCACACTTCGCAAGCATCACCCGGGTGTAGGGCGAGTCGGCGAGGGCCCTCAGGTCGAGGCGATGATCCTCGGTGCCGGCCGGGTTGATCCGGACCACCGTACGCGCCGGATCGAGTGACCGGTCGAGAAGGGAGCGGCGGGCGTAGTCCTTGTCGGCCGGTGCGACACCGTCGTCGAGATCCAGGACGACGACATCGGCGGTCGCAGCGGCCTTGCCGTAGCGCTCGGGCCGATCTGCCGGACAGAACAACCACGCCGGTCCCGGAATCACACTCATGCGGTCGACCTCCTCGTGCATGGTTCGTCCACGTCCGATCATCCCGCGCCCGGCCTGTCCGGTCACCGTTTCGTCGCGAGTGATGGAACGACCGATGGCCCCGCCCGAAAGGGCGAGGCCATCGGCTCGATGCCGTCAGGAGTGGTGGATCAACTCTTCGACCTGGTCATCGATGTGTAGAGCAGGGTCAGGACGACTGCGGCCGCGATACTGATGATCCACCGGATCCAGTCGATGCCGCCGGTGTCCTCGTTCCCTTCCGACGAGATCGCGCCCCAGACCCAGTAACCGATGAGGGCACCGACGATGCCGATGATGACCGTGATGATCATGCCCATCGACTGCTTGCCCGGAATCACGAGCCGGGCCAGCACACCGATGACCGCACCGAAAATGATGGTGCCGACGATTTCCCAGAACATCGCGCGCTCCTCTCGTAGATGATCTTGCCGCGACGAACTGTATGCCAGTGTGTGCGTCCGGATGGTGTCTCCGCGGCGAATTCCGAAGATCGTCTACCGAAAGTTGTGTGGCCGGAGTCCGTTCACGAGGCGTGGACGATCACTCCACGCAGGTTCTTGCCGTCGCGCAGATCCTGATAGCCCTGGTTGACTTCTTCGAGCGTGTACCGGGTGGTGATCAGCTCGTCGAGCTTCAGCTGGCCGGCATCGTAGAGGCGCAGAAGCCGCACGATGTCGTACTGCGGGTTGGCGGAACCGAACAACGAGCCCTTGATCGTCTTCTGGAACAGCGTCAGATCGGTGCCCGACACGTGGACTGTCAGCTTCTCGGGGTTCGCCAAGCCGGTGATCACGACGGTGCCGCCCTTACCGATGACCGCTGTCGCCGCCGACACGACCTCCTCGTCGACTGTGCCCACCAGGATCAGCGCGGCATCAGCGCCCTGCCCCCAACTCAGCTCCTTGACCTTCTCCGCAGCTTCCGCCGCGGTCGCGAACGCATGAGTGGCTCCGAATTTCAGCGCCGCGTCGCGCTTCATCTCGACAGGGTCGACCACCACGACGTACTTCGCCCCGGCGTGTACCGCGCCCTGGACGGCGTTGATACCGAGACCACCGATGCCGTAGATGACGACGATGTCGCCGGCACGCACGTCACCCGAATACACCGCCGTGCCCCACCCCGACGGCACACCGCAACCGACGAGAACTGCTGTCTCCAGGGGGAGCCAGTCGTCGACCTTGACCACAGAGTGCTGCGAGATCGTCGCCCGCTCGGAGAACGTACCGAGCATGCACATGGCACCGAAGTCGAGGCCACCCGAGTGGAAGCGGAAGGAGCCGTCGGGCATGGTTCCTTCGAGGATGGTCGCACCCATGTCGCATAGGTTCTGACGGCCCGTGGAACAGTATCTACATGTTCCGCAGTTGGGGATGAAACTGCACACGACATGATCGCCGGGCTTGACCTTGGTGACGCCCGGGCCGACCTCCTCGATGATGCCGGACCCCTCATGACCGCCGACGATCGGATAGCGCGGCGGCAGATCTCCGTCGGTCAGGTGCAGATCGGAATGGCACAGGCCCGCAGCGGTGTACTTGATCAGGACCTCTCCCGGTCCGGGCCCGTCGAGTTCGAGCTCCATCAGTTCGAACGGCTTGCCTGCTTCGAGCAGTACTGCGGCTTTGGTCTTCATCTCGTCCTCCGTTGTCTCGCGGTCGTTTCAGTACAAGTGGGGTTCAGAGCGCATGCGGGTTCAGAGCGCAATGTTCACGGCTTTGGTCTGCGTGTAGAGATCGATCGCGCTCGCGCCGAGTTCGCGACCCCAGCCCGACTGCTTGAACCCGCCGAAGGGCATGGCGGTGTCGAAGCCGTTGTACTGGTTGACCCACACCGATCCGGCCTTCAGCCGACGGGCAGTGCGATGGGCCTTGGACAGGTCTCGTGTCCAGATCCCCGCGGCGAGACCGTAGATCGAGTCGTTGGCAGCCACATCGATACCGTCGTCGGCGTCGAACGGCATCGCGGCGACGACCGGCCCGAAGATCTCTTCTCGCACCACACTGAACTCGGGCTGTACATCGACGAGGACAGTCGGCTCGACGAAGAAACCTTTGTCGCCCCAACGTTGCCCGCCGGTCAGCGCACGTGCTCCGTCGGTCAGGCCTTCGCGCAGGAAGCCGGTGACGCGATCCAGCTGCTCCTGGGACACCAACGGTCCGAGCTGAGTGGCCGGATCCATCCCCGGACCGATCTTCACCCTGCTCGCGGCATCGGCCATCGCTTCGGTGAACTGCTCGAAGATGGGCCGCTCGACGAACAGGCGAGTTCCGGCGACACAGCACTGACCGTGATTGAACAACCACGCGTCGAGCGAACCGGCGACCGCGGCGTCGAAATCTGCGTCGGCGAACACGATGTTGGGGCTCTTACCGCCGAGTTCGAGAGAGACCTTCTTCAGGTTGCCCTTCGCCGCGTCGACGACCTTCTTCCCGACCTCCGTGGAGCCCGTGAACGCGATCTTGTCCACACCGTCGTGGGCGGAGAGCGCGGCGCCCGCGTCTCCGAACCCCGTCACGACATTGACGACGCCGGGCGGGAAGCCGGCCTCCTCGAACACCTCGGCGAGGAGCAGCGCGGTCAGCGGTGTCTGCTCGGCCGGTTTGAGGATCACGGTGTTGCCTGCCGCGAGCGCCGGCGCAAGTTTGAACGCGGCCATGAGCAGCGGGAAGTTCCACGGCACGATCAGTCCGCACACGCCGACCGGTTCGCGCAGTGTGTAGGCGTGGAATTCGCCGCCCGGCACGAACGGCATCGACACGTTGACGGTGCTGCCCTCGATCTTGGTGGCCCAGCCCGCGTAATAGCGGAAGATGTCGGCCGACCACGCCGTGTCGACGGCCGCAGCGATCGCAGCAGATTTGCCGTTGTCGAGCGCTTCGAGCTGACCGAATTCCTCGGCGCGCTCGGTCAGCAGATCGCCTACCCGCCAGATCATCCGCTCACGTTCGGCCGCCTTCATCGTCGGCCACGGGCCGTGGTCGAAGGCAGAGCGGGCCGCACGTACGGCCCGGTCGATGTCTTCCGCACCGCCGTGAGCGACATCGACGAGCTTGTCGCCGGTGGCCGGGTCGTGGGTGGCGAACACGCGACCCGACGCAGCATCGACGAACTCGCCGCCGATGTAGAGGCGTCGGTTTTCGGAAAGGAACTCTCGGACACGCGGGGCGACGGTGTACTCGGCCACGGCAGTCATACGAACCTCCAGAAGTAGTGTGACACGAGTCATACTTCCTCGGAGGGACGTCCCCGAACTGTCCAAGGTTTGGACACCGCTTTCCGGGGCACGCCACGACGTCAGACGATGCCGAGCGCCTTGATCCGGCTGTACAGCGTGGTGCGGCTGATGCCGAGCCCGGCCGCGGCGTGCACCTTGTTTCCGCCGCTGTCGCGCAACGCGTCGATGATGGCTTCGCGTTCGGCGCGTTCGAGGCCACCGAGCTTCGCCACTCGGCCGGTGCTGCGGTATTCAGGTGCGAGATCTTCGGCCCGGAGCGGCAGTGAGGACTCCCGCTCGGGAATTCCGGCGAGCACCGCGCGGAGTTCGGCGAGGTTGCCCGGCCACGAACGTCCCGCCAGCGCCGCGACCGCACCCGGACCGAGGCGGATGTCGGGTCTGCCGAGCTCATCGGCAAGCGAGGCGGCGAGGTCTCCGATCTCCCGGATACGATGGCGCAGTGCAGGAATGCGTACCCGCCCGACGCATCGCGTGAGGAGTTCGCGGACCGGCTCGCGCACTGTGTCGAGCGGATCCGAGGTGAACACGAATCTCGGTCCCGATTCCAGCACGGAGACGAGCAATCTCAGCACGGGATCCGGAGCCACGTGAACATGCTCGACCACCACGGTATTCGCGCTCGTGGCCGCGTCGACGGTAGCCAGCAGCGCCGCGGACCACTCCCGTTGCCCTTCTGCGACGATGCGTGCAGCGTCGACGAACACCCCACCGCTGCCGGTGAATTCACGCGCCGCCCAGGTGCGTCCGCTGCCGGGTTCGCCGACGACGACAACGCTGCCGGCACCTGCGCGAACACGCGCGAGTTCGTCCCGGAGAGTGCTCGACGTGGTCTGTGCCGCCGCGGTTCGGCGCACCGTCTTCCGGTCGCCCGTGGCGTCGAGGAGGAACAGCGCGCTGCCGTCGATCCCCGGGATGCGGTCGACGCGCAGGGTGGTCCGACCACCCGCGGTGAGCGCGAAGTCCATCGTTCGGGACTCGCCGGAGGGAAGGTCCATCGCGATCGCACGCAACGCCGCGTGATCCGCTGGTACGAGCAGATCCACGGCGGCCTTGTTGGTGAGCATGATGTCCTCGCCCATCGCCGCGACGGCGAGCCCGCGTCGCTGCGCGGCGCGTTGGAACGCTTCGACCACTCGCTGGTCCGCTTCGCGGGCATTCTCGAGCAGGCGCGCTTCGATATCACGGGCCGCGCGGGCGACGATCGGGGCGAACAGGGGATTCGCGGTCTTTCCGACCGCCGTGATGTCGAGGATGCCCTCGATCCTGCGGGTGACAGGGTGGACCAGTGGATGGCCGTAACAGCTGTATCCCTTGAGCGGTTCGAGGAAATGCTCCTCCCCGTGCACGACGAGCCCTTGCCGCATCTCGAACGGAGTGCCCAGCGCATTCGTGCCGAACGTCTCTTCGCTCAGCTCTGCGCCGGGAAGGACACCGAGTTCGTCCATAGCGCGTTGCATGGACGAGGAGTCGAACACGCGGGTCACTATCCGGCAGTCACGATCGACCAGAAGGATGCAGCACTCGGTGCCGGACAGTTGTGTGCCGAGCTCGTCGAGCACCGGCCGGGCAGCGCGGCGCAGCCGCCCGGAAGTGTCGGAGGGGCCCAGCAGCGTGGGCTCGGGAAGGTGCCCCGGATCGAGACCGCTCAGCTCGGAGCGCTTCCAGGACAACGCGATCTCGGGCCGCAACGGGTTCACGTCCGATCGGCCTCCTCGAGGAGCGCGACCGACACCTCACGCATCTCGACCTTGCGGATCTTGCCGGTGACCGTCATGGGGAACTCGTCGACGATGTGGACATAGCGCGGGATCTTGTAGTGCGCGAGTTTGCCGCTGCAGAATTCGCGCAGTGCGTCCGCGTCGAGCGCGTCGGCGCCGTCACGCAGGCGCACCCACACCATCAGTTCCTCACCGTATTTCGCGTCCGGAACACCGACGACCTGGGCATCGAGGATGTCGGGGTGCGTGTAGAGAAATTCTTCGATCTCACGCGGGTAGATGTTCTCGCCGCCGCGGATCACCATGTCCTTGATCCTGCCGGTGACCGAGACGTACCCCTCGGAATCCATCACACCGATGTCGCCCGTGTGCATCCACCGCGCCGCATCGATCGGCCCCAGCCGATATGGTCGCTCCGCAGGCTCCGCTCCTGCGGATTTCTCTGCCTGCTCCCAGTACCCCAGCATCACCGAATAGCCGCGCGTGCACAGCTCACCCGGCTCACCGCGCGGCACGGTGAGTCCGGTCACGGGATCGACGATCTTGACCTCGATGTGCGGTCCGACCCTCCCGACGGTGGATACGCGCTGCTCGATGGTGTCGTCGCTGCGGGTCTGCAGCGAGACAGGCGAGGTTTCGGTCATCCCGTAACAGATGGACACCTCGGCCATCCCCATCCGTTCCATGACCTGCTTCATCACCTCGACCGGGCACGGCGATCCTGCCATGATGCCGGTGCGCAGGCTCGACAGGTCGACGGTCTCGAACGACGGGTCGGCGAGTTCCGCGATGAACATCGTCGGCACGCCGTACAGCGACGTGCAGCGTTCTCCGGCGACGGCCGCAAGGGTGGCGGCAGGATCGAACGCCGGCGCGGGTATCACCATGGTCGCGCCGTGACTCGTGCACGCGAGGTTTCCCATGACCATGCCGAAGCAATGATAGAACGGCACGGGAATGCACACCTTGTCCTGCTCGGTGTAATGGCACAGTTCCCCGACGAAGAATCCGTTGTTGAGAATGTTGTGGTGGCTGAGGGTGGCCCCTTTGGGGAATCCTGTGGTTCCGGACGTGTACTGGATGTTGATCGCGTCGTCGGGCGACAGCTCCTTCCCGGCGGCGACGAGCGTAGACCGATCGGTTTCCAGCGCGGCCCGACCCGCGGCGCCGAGCTCGTCCCACTCCGAGCGGCCGATCAGCACGACCTGCTCGAGGTCTGGACACTCACCGCGTACCTGACCGATCATCGCGGCGTAGTCGGAGGTCTTGAACTCCGGCGCGGAGATCAGCATCCGGATGCCCGCCTGCGTGAGCACGTACTGCAGTTCATGAGAGCGGTACGCGGGGTTGATGTTGACGAGAATCGCGCCGATCTTGGCGGTGGCGTACTGCACGAACGTCCATTCGGCACAGTTTGGGGCCCAGATTCCCACGCGGTCGCCTTTGCCGATGCCCGCTCGCAGCAGTCCGAGGGCCAGGGCGTCGACCTCGGCGGCGAGCTCGGAGTATGTCCAGCGTCGGCCTGTGGCTCGTTCTACGAGTGCGTCGCGGTCGCCGTGCCGGGCGACGGTGCGGTCGAGGTTGTCGCCGATGGTGTCACCCAGCAGCGGGACGTCCCATGCTCCGGAGTCGTAGCTGGGCAGTGCGGGGGTGGCGATACCGGTCATGATGAATCTCCTGCGGTGGGACGCGGCCGGACAGACGGGTTCTTTCACCATCCTCGTCTTTTCGCGGCCGCAGGTGTGCGGATTCTGGACAGCTGACGACGGCGGGAGGCGCCTTCCCCGAGGGTGCCGGGAAAGGCGCCCGCTCCTACAGCGCTCGGTCGCGGGTTTCGACGAGAGCCGCGGTGCAGACGAGACTCACGAGACCGATCACCATGAGCATGACGCCGATCGCGATACCGCCGTACGCGGCGGCGAGCGGGGCGGCGATCATCGGCGGGACGGCGCCGCCGAGCACGCCGGCGAGGTTGTAGCCGAGTCCCGCGCCGGTGTACCGGTACCGAGTGTGGAACATCTCGGGTAGCAGCGCACCGCACGGGCCGTAGGCAATGCCGAAGATCGCGAGGGTGACCATCATGCCGACAACGAATGCGACCGGGGAACCCGTGTCGAGCAGCGGGAACAAGGCAAGTGCCCACACAACCGAGAACGCGCACGACACCATGATCACGCGCCTCCGGCCGAACCGGTCGGAGTACAGGGCGGACAGCACGATCGCCGCACCGAAGACGAGGGCCGAGGCGATTCCCACCATCAGCACGAACGGTCGATCGAAGCCGAGGGTCGTCGTCGCATAGCTCGTGAGGTAGGCGGTGCCCAGGTAGAAGAACGCGAACATGATCGACAGTGCGCCGGCCGCGAGGAGGATCTCCTTGGACTGATACCGGAGAGCGTCGAGGAACGGCAGGGAACGCTTCTTCGCGGGCTCTGCTGCGCGGGCTGCAGATTCGGCACGGAACACCGGTGTCTCCTCGATCGCCAGGCGCATGTAGAGGCCGATGGCGACGAGAACGATGCTGAACAGGAACGGGATTCGCCAGCCGTAGGTGAGGAATGCCTCGTTGGTGTCGCCGAGCGCGAGCCCGGTGAACAAGAAGGTTGCGCTCGAGAGCGCGAATGCGATGGCCGGGCCGAGCTGCGGGAACATCGCGTAGAGCCCGCGTTTGCCCGGCGGGGCGTATTCGGCAGTGAGCAGTGTGGCACCGGCCCATTCACCGCCGACCGCGAAGCCCTGCGCGAACCGTAGTAACACCAGGATGATCGGAGCCGCGACGCCGATGGTGCCTGCCCCGGGCAGCAGGCCGATGAGCAGCGTCGAGATGCCCATGAGGAGAAGGGTCGAGACGAGGGTCTTCTTGCGGCCGATGCGGTCGCCGAAGTGGCCGAAGAGCATGGCCCCGACGGGGCGGGCGATGAACGCGACGGCGAACGTCGCAAACGACGCGACCGTGCCTGCGGTGGCACCGAGCGCCGGGAAGAACACCGTGGGAAACACTAGTGCCGCGGCCGTGCCGTAGATGAAGAAGTCGTAGAACTCGATCGTCGTGCCGATGCAGCTCGCGATCGCGACACGTCGTATACCGGGGCCTCCGGTGTGGCCGGGTCCTGTTCCGGCGGCGGAGCCGGAATCTCCGGCCGCCTGCCCTGTCGGCGGCTTACCCGCCCCGGGTGTCGACACAGTGGTCACGTCGGTCCTCCGTTGTCCGTCCTGACCGCGGCCGGGAAACGTCGCCGCGGGTTGGATGAAAACTAGTGATCCGGCTCACCCCCTCACCACCCCCGAAAGGGGGTGTCCGTGAGGGGGGTCACATAGTGTGTCGAACGAACTACTTTGACGGTGTCAGTTTCCGGACGCGCCTGCGAGCTCCGCGCGCATCTCGCGCCACACCGTCGCGTACGAGTCGATGCTCCCGGCCGTCGCCCATGCGAGCGAGCCGCCCTTGATCTTCTCGAGTGCTTCCGCGAACAGATCCTGGTACCGCGACAGTCGCGGAACGAACGCGGACACGTCGTCGAACAGATTCTGGGCCTTCCGGTCGATGTCGATCAGCGCGTCGAGGAAGCCGTCGGAGTCCGGGTCCTCGAGCAGCTTCGACAGCGTCTCGTCGAGCGGGCCGAACTGCTCGAACAGGTCCGCGATCGAATCCTCGTCGATGGACACCCGTTCCGCGTCGAGCTGATCGGACAGTTCCGTGAGCCCCTTATCGGTCAGCGCGACACCGCCGTCCGACGACACGGCCTTACCCTGTTCGACGAGCGCCGCGAGCGCGGCCTGCCCCGACGACACCGACACACCCAGATGAGCGGCCAGGACCTCCGCCGTGACCTGCTTCTTCAACCGCACCGTCTGCAGCAGTGCCAACTCGTCCACGTTGCCCGCGAAGGCCATATCTCACTCCTCGTCACCCCCGCCGGGGGCACTGAAACCGGGCGGGCCGAGCCCGCATCACATTCGAACCGGGACCGGTTCGACCTCGATTCTCACCCACCGGGTCCGAGGCCGGGGCTGCCACCCTCCAGCACGTCCCGCGCGCTGGTGTCCTTGAGCTCGATGCCTGAGCGCCCCAACCGCCGAGCGCCGTCGACCAGGTTCGCCACCACCCGCGCTGCCTGCGCGTATCCGAGGCCGTCCGGTGGGTGCACGTTCGAGACGCAATTGCGCTCGGAATCGATGCGTCCCGGCCGCGGATGATGCGTCACGTAGATCCCGAGGCTGTCGGCGAACGACAGTCCCGGCCGCTCGCCGATGAGCACCACCACGGTCTGCACATCGAGCGCCGCGCCGATATGGTCGCCGAGCGCGACTCGCGCCGACGTCGCGATGACCGGGGGTGCAACCGACAGATGACGCGGCAACGCGTCCACGATCGCCCGGGCGGCCGGTACGCCGTGCTCTTCGAGAGCATGGGCCGAAAGACCATCGGCAAGAATGATTCCGACGTCGACGCCGAATATCGGCAGGTGCGCGAGGTCGGTAGGCAGCCGCCCGAGATCGGGGCGACGCAGATACTCGCCGCGGTCGCGCGCTCGACTCTGCACGATCAGCGGGGAGCCCAGGTTCGCGTGTTCCACCTGCTGCGTGAGCGCGACGACGTCGAGCTCGCGGTGTACCGCGTCGCGGGCCGCGGCGTGCGCAGCACGGAATTCGAGAAGCTCGGAGGTGGGCAGCGCATCGCCGGCACGTCCGAGTCCGATACGTGCCCGCGTCGACAGGCGCAGGGTCGCCCAGAGGCCACCATTGCCGGTGGCGGGGTCGATCGCGTTCACGCGACACCACCGGTGAGTGCACGCAGCGGTGACGAGGCGACGTCGACGCGCAGAATTCGACCGGCATCGTCTGCCATCCCGAGGCCCTGCAGCCACGATTCGAACTCCGGCGCTGCGCGGAGCCCCAGGGCGCGCCGTGCATACAGAGCGTCGTGGAACGACAGGGACTGATATCCGAGCATCACGTCGTCTGCGCCCGGCACCGTGATCACGAACGACACCCCGGCGACGCCGAGCAGGGTGAGCAAGGTGTCCATGTCGTCCTGGTCTGCCTCGGCGTGGTTGGTGTAACAGACGTCGACGCCCATGGGCAGGCCCAGAAGCTTCCCGCAGAAGTGATCTTCCAATCCGGCTCGGATGATCTGTTTGCCGTCGTAGAGATATTCGGGGCCGATGAAGCCGACCACGGTGTTGACGAGCAGCGGATCGAACTCGCGCGCCGCCGCGTACGCGCGCGCCTCGAGGGTCTGCTGATCGACGGGGTGGCCGTCGGTGCCGAGGTGCGCATCCGCCGACAGCGCCGAGCCCTGTCCGGTCTCGAAGTACATGACGTTGTCGCCGACGGTCCCGCGGCGGAGCGATCTGCCCGCCTCGTTCGCTTCTCCGAGCAGCCCCAGATTCACGCCGAAGCCCTCATTTGCGCCCTGCGTACCTGCGATCGACTGGAACACCAGGTCGACGGGGGCACCCGCCTCGATCAGGCCGAGCGTGGTGGTGACATGCGAGAGCACACACGACTGCACCGGGATGTCGAATCGCGTGCGGATGTCGTCGAGCAGGTGCAACAGCTCCGACGTCGCCTGTGGCGAGTCGGTAGCCGGGTTGATGCCGATGACCGCGTCGCCGCACCCGAGCAACAACCCGTCGAGAACTGCCGCGGCGATTCCTCGCGGATCGTCGGTGGGATGGTTCGGCTGTAGGCGGGTCGCGAGGCGTCCGGGCAACCCGATGGTGGTGCGAAATGCGGACGTGACCTCGATTACACGGGCGACCGCGATCAGATCCTGGTTCGACATGAGTTTGCTGACGGCCGCCACCATTTCGGGTGTCAGCCCCGGCGACAGCTCAGCGAGAACGGCAGCGGCGCCGGGGCGGGACGCTGTGTCGAGCAGCCAGTCGCGCAGGCCGCCGACGGTGAGGTGCGCAGCCGGGCGGTAGGCGCGGGCGTCGTGCCGGTCGAGGATCAGGCGGGTGACCTCATCGCTCTCGTACGGCACGACGGTCTCGGTGAGGAACGTGCCGAGGGAAACCTCGGCGAGAGCCCACTGCGCGGCGACCCGTTCGGCTTCCGTCCGGGCAGCGCATCCGGCGAGTTCGTCCCCGGATCTACGCGGAGTTGCCTTCGCGAGCAGATCGACCAGGCCGTGGAACTCGTAGGTGGTCCCCGACAATTGCTGACGATAGGTCGCCATCACCACCACCTCTGCGCTCGTCGACGGTTCGGGCCCACATCGTCGCGCAGTGCGTCTCGGCCGGCGCGGCGATGTGGTGTCCGTTACGTACGACGTTAGGCCGGTGGCGTCATTCCCGGTACGGGACAGGCGTCGGAGGCCGTCGCGACCACGACCGGCTCGGTGGCCGGTGCGGGCCGAGCGCCACCGCCCCAGTGCTTGCCGAGCAGGGGCTGCTCGTCGTCGAACGACGCATGTTCCTCGGGGGTGAAGGCGCGACCTCGACTGAGAAACCGCAGTCCTTCCGGTGTTTCGAGGCTGAATCCGGAACCGCGGCCGGGCACCACATCGAGGACCAACTGCGTATGCTTCCACGCCTCGAATTGGGAACCCGAGATCCACACGGGTACTGCACTTTTCCCAGACGGTAGATCCGGCGCGGTCTCCCCCACCGCGAGTCGCAGATCGAGAAGCCCCAGCAGCACGTCTCGGTCGCCGACGATGAAGTCGCCGTCGGGGTAACACATCGGGGCAGATCCGTCGCAGCAGCCGCCGGACTGGTGCATCATGAGCGGCCCGTACCGGCTCGACAATCGCCGGAACAGATCGGCGGCGCTCGCGGTCGCGACCACACGAAGTGGAGCGGGCATAGGAACCTCTCATTGCTTGCGGACGGGTCTGTCGGGCGAATGGAACCGGCGCCTGCCACGTCGGTACGTGACAGGCGCCGGGGTCTTCGATCAGAAGAAGCCCTGGGCCTTCGGCGCATAGGACACCAAGAGGTTCTTCGTCTGCTGGTAGTGGTCGAGCATCATGTGGTGGTTCTCGCGACCGATGCCCGACTGCTTGTAACCGCCGAACGCGGCGTGCGCCGGGTACTGGTGGTAGGTGTTCGTCCACACCCGGCCCGCCTGGATCTCGCGACCGGCACGGTAGGCGACGCCGCCGTCTCGCGACCACACGCCGGCACCGAGACCGTAGAGAGTGTCGTTGGCGATCTTGATCGCGTCGTCGAAATCGTTGAACGACGTGACCGACACGACGGGCCCGAAGATCTCCTCCTGGAAGATACGCATCGAGTTGTTGCCCTGGAAGATCGTCGGCTGCACGTAGTAGCCACCCGCCAGATCGCCACCGAGGTCGGCGCGCTCACCACCGGTGATGACCTTGGCACCCTCGCTCTTACCGATCTCGATGTACGACAGGATCTTCTCGAGCTGGTCGTTGGAGGCCTGCGCACCGATCATCGTGTCGGTGTCGAGCGGGTCGCCCTGCTTGACCGACTTGGTACGGACCGCCGCGAGCGACAGGAAATCGTCGAAGATGTCCTGCTGAATGAGAGCACGGGACGGACACGTGCACACCTCGCCCTGGTTGAGGGCGAACATCGTGAAGCCCTCGAGCGCCTTGTCCTGGTAGTCGTCGTTCGCCGAGAGGACATCCGAGAAGAAGATATTGGGGCTCTTGCCGCCGAGTTCGAGCGTGACAGGGATGAGGTTCTGCGACGCGTACTGCATGATCAGGCGCCCAGTGGTGGTTTCGCCGGTGAAGGCGATCTTGCGGATGCGAGGGCTCGACGCGAGCGGCTTGCCTGCCTCGACGCCGAACCCGTTGACGATGTTCAGCACACCAGGGGGCAGCAGATCGCCGATGATCGAGATCAGGTGAAGGATCGACGCCGGCGTCTGCTCGGCCGGCTTGAGCACGATCGCGTTACCGGCGGCCAGGGCGGGGGCGAGCTTCCACACGGCCATGAGGATCGGGAAGTTCCACGGAATGATCTGGCCGACGACACCGAGCGGCTCGTGGAAATGGTAGGCGACGGTGTCGGAGTTGATCTCCGAGAGCGAACCCTCCTGCGCGCGAATGGCACCTGCGAAGTAGCGGAAGTGGTCGATCGCAAGCGGGATGTCGGCGTTGAGGGTTTCACGGATCGGCTTGCCGTTGTCCCACGACTCGGCGAGCGCGATCGATTCGAGGTTCTCCTCGATGCGGTCGGCGATCTTGTTGAGGATCACGGCGCGCTCGGCGGGCGAGGTCTTGCCCCACGCCGGCGCGGCAGCGTGGGCGGCATCGAGTGCGAGCTCGATGTCCTCTTCGGTACCGCGGGCGACCTCGGTGAACACCTGCCCGGTCACGGGAGTGACGTTCTCGAAATACTCCCCCTTCACCGGTGCCACCCACTGACCGCCGATCCAGTTGTCGTACCGGGACTGGAAGGACATGAGGGCGTCGGGCGAACCGGGGCGGGCGTACACGGTCATTGTGCATCTCCTGTTGCGTCGAGGTTCGAAGCTTGTGTGATTCGGAACACTACGAACGCAAAGGTTGCAACTACGTTGCGAGCTCCTTGTCCAGGCGATCGATCTTCGCCTTCACCTGCGCATACAGCGGGGAAGTCGGGGCGAGCGTCGTCAGATAGGCCGACCACGCCGCCAGATCGTCGCGTCCGTGGATCGAGGCCGTCCACCGGGCGAGCAGATCCGCGTCACCGCCACGCAGCAGTGCCGCCTGCACCCGGGTACGCAGGTCGTCCCTGATCTCCTCGACACCGGGAGCATCCGAGCCGGGCAGCACCGGGCCGGAATAGATGCGGATGGCCGACGCGGCGTCACCGCGATCGAGCGCGCGGCGCACTTCCGCGACATCGGTGTCCAGCTCGGTGAGCAGCCGATACGGGCGCGACCCGAGGTGCTCCGATCCGAGCGCTTTCCGCAGCCGGGACATTTCGGCCCGAATCGTGACGGAGTCGAGTTCACCCTCGTCGAGCAGCACGGCGAGCCGGTCCGAGCTCAGCCCTTCGGGATGATCGGCGAGGATCAGCAGGATCTCGGCGTGCCGTTGTGACAGGTGTGTCCGGTTACCGCCGGCGCGGAGCGTCGGCCGGCCCGAACCGAAGGTGTCGAGTCGCGGCGCCGATGCACCGAACAGGTGCGGCGAGGTCATCATGTGCAGCCGGAGTTCGGCTTCGGCTGCCGCCACGGTCGCGCGGACCAGCTGCAGGACTTCCGGCACCGCCACCCGCGAGCCGCCGGTGATGTCGATGGCCCCGAGGATCCGGCCGCTGGTCGGCTCGTGCACGGGCGCTGCCGAACAGCTCCAGTCGTGCACGGTGCGGTTGAAGTGCTCCGCCGCAAAGATCTGCACCGAATGATCGAGTGCCAGAGCAGTTCCCGGAGCGTTGGTGCCCACGCGGTCTTCACTCCAGTCTGCGCCTTCGACAAAGCTCATGGCCTGCGCGCGATCGAGTGCGCGGTGATCACCCTCCACCCACAGCAGCCGACCTTGTTCGTCGCTGATGGCGACGAGCAGACCGCTGTCGGCAGCGTCCTCGACGAGGAGTTTGCGGATGACCGGGCGGATCAGCGCCATCGGATGACCGGCTCGGTGCTGCTCGAGATCGTTGCCCGTGAGCAGGGCGGGCTGCTCGACCAGGTCGGGGTCGATGCCCCGCTGAAGGCTGCGGAGCCAGGAGTCGTGCACGACCGAACGCACACCGTCGGGTCGCCCTCCCACTGATTCACCGACGACCGTGCCGTGGGCGCGGAGCATCGCGCGCGCGTGTGCCACAGCGTCTTCACCCGGACGCAAGGCCACCCAGGGATTGGTTGTCACGGTCCCACGATCGGTCATCTACCAGCGCCCTCCTTGTCCACACTGTAGTCGGGATCACAAGTGTGGTGTTCTGCCAGGTTCGACCGCTTCGGTCCGAGCCGGGCCGATGGTCGGCTATCGCGAACAGCAGGGCGAGCCGGCATGGGCAGCGCGAAGGATCGGCGCCTACTCCGGATGGCGATCATCGTGCACACTCGCGGCAAACCGATGTGCGAGCATCACCGCCGTCGCGTGCGGGCCGCGGCTCGGCACCTCGGGGAACACCGAGGTGTCGACGACACTCAGGCCCTCGATCCCGCGGACCCGGCACCGGTCGTCCACGACGGCGTTCTCGTCGTCACCCATCCGGCACGACCCGGACAGATGCAACGACGTTCCGAGGTGCGCGGCAAGCCAGGCATCGCTCGGGCCGGCCCCGCCCGCCGCAGCATCGACACTGCCGGGTTCGACGAGATCGTGCATCGCATCGAGCAGACCGGTGGCGATCCGCACTCCCTGTCGTAACGTGTCTCGGTCTTCTCGACGACCGAGGTAGTTGTAGTCGAGGACAGGTGGTGACCACGGCTTCGCGGAATCCAGTACCACCTGCCCCCGGCTGCGGGGCCGGGTGAGCACGACGCCGAGTACCGGGTCCACGACACCACTGCCGGGTATCGCGGCACCGAACGGCACAGTGTACGGACGTAATTCGAGTCCGCTGGTGTGCAGTACAGTTTCGAGGAGCGGCGCCCGCAGCGGCACGTCCCGGCGCAAGCGATACGGGATCGTCACTTCGGGGTGATCGGTGGACCCGCTTCCGACACCGGGCAGGTCGTGCCGGACCTCCACACCGAGACGTCGGAGTTCGCCCGCAGGACCGATTCCCGAAAGCATCAGCAGTTGCGGCGAACACACCGCTCCCGCACAGACGACGACGTGCTCTGCCGCGATCCGCCGCGTCCCCGTTCCGTCCTCGACCTCGACCCCGATCGCACGGCGTCCGGACAGAACGACCCGAACCACGCGAGTGTCCGACCGCACCGTGAGGTTGGATCGCTCCACGACCGGCAGCAGGTACGCGAGCGACGGACCGTATCTCATCCCGTCGCGGACGTTCATCGGCACACGTCCGACACCGTCCGGGCCGGGAGCGTTGAGGTCGTCGACCCATTCCCACTCCGCGCTCGATGCGGCCTCGACGAAGGTACCCGACACCGGATGGAGGAGTTCCTCGGGAGTGCGCGACACCGGCACGAGACCGGACGCACCATGGAACGGACCGGAGAAATCGGCGTCGGTCTCGATCTCGCGAAAAACCGGCAGCACCCGATCGTAGGACCATGATCGGGGCCAGCGCGTGAAGTCGTCGGGCCGTGCCCGCACGAAATAGGCTCCGTTGACCGCACCGGAACCCCCCAGGACCCCGCCGCGGACCACGATGGCCGCCCGGTTCGCGGTGAGTCGCGCCGGATACGCGGCGACCCAGTCGCTTCCGGGACCAACGGGCAGCGTTGCAGCATCGCGGATCTCCCGCGGAACATCGGACGGCCCGTATCCCGGTCCGGCTTCGAGCAGCAACACAGAACGATCGGGATCGTCGCTCAGCCGCGCGGCGACCACGCTGCCGCAACTGCCACCGCCGACCACCACGACGTCGGCACGCTGCGGGAGCATGTCAGTTCCGGAAGTCAGGGATCAGCGCAGACGGATCGCGGGCGTCGATCGCGCCTTTCCACAGGCCGGCACCGTAGGCGAGGTCGTCGAGTCGTTTGTAGAGCACGTAGCGGATCGGATCGATCCCGCCGTCCTCTCGATGCCCGACCCAGTCCCAGATGCCCTCGGCCACAGCGAAAGCCAGGACAGCTCGCCGAACCTTCGACGAGAACAGCGACGCGACCACGGTGACCGGCCAGTAGTGCCGGCACACCGCCGACGCGACCTGCCACAGGCCTCCGGCGAACCCCTGGGCGGTCAGTACCGCGGCGATCCGTGTCGGTCGGTCGAGTTCCGCGAACATCCGGCGCAATCGCAGGAGTGTCACCAGCTGGGTCAGCAGCGCTCCCAGCACACCGATCCGAGTGAAGGTCACCAGCGCGAGACAGGCAAGCAGAGTCCAGATCGACATCACCATCGGAGGCACCGATCCGGGATGCCGGGAAGCCAGCGGAGCAGCGCCTGTTCCGTAGAATGCCTTGCGGGTGATCCAGTTCCGGAATTCGGTCCGATGGTCGTGCGCGACACGTGCGATGGGTTCGTACCGCAGCCGCCATCCGTCGGTCTGCAGTCGCCAGCACAGGTCGACGTCCTCCGCCACCTGCATCGACTCGTCGAATCCGCCGCACGCTTCGAGCGCGTGACGACGCACGAGCAGAGCAGCGCTCGGCACGTAGGAGACGGGGCCGCCGGCGACCACCGCGGACTCGCGTCGACCCAGGTCCAGAGACGAGCGCGCGTGCTCGTACCGGGCGAGCGCACCGTTGTCCGGATCGAGCGCGACGATGCGCGGGGCGACGAGCGCAACCGCGGGATCACTGAAGTGTCCGAGGCTCGCTTCGAGCCACCCGAGGCGGGGTACGACATCCGAGTCGAGGAATGCCACGAATTCCGTTGCTGACTCACGTAATCCGGTATTCCGGGCGGCGGCAGGACCCCGCGACACCTCGTGCCGCAGAACACGGACACGTCCGTGTTCGGGTGTCTCGATGGGAGTATCGGATCCGTCGTCGACGACGATGACATCGTGACCCTGCAACGCACGCAGCAGTCGTCGGAGCCCGGCATCGTTGTTCTTGGTGGGAATCACCACGGTGACGTCGGACGTCGACGGCAACACGGTGGGACGTGGGTTTCCGACACCGGAGTCGAGCAGCCGTCTCGCGACGACCGCCGTCTGCGAATCGACGACTTCGAGGAAGTCGCCGTCGATCATGGCCGCGGCAGCGGGAGCAAGCTTGAGCATGCGGGTGGGCGAACCACCGATCAGGACGCGCCCGGCCGCGAACCTACGCACGCGTGGGTCGACACGCACCCCGAAGCCATCGGGAAGCCTGGCCAGCCTGGTCTGCGCTACGCGTGGTGACGTCGACCGACTCACCGCAGTCTCCCCTCCTTGCCCGGCTGCCATCGTGCAACCTGCGCGGTCGCCCTGTCCATGAGGTCCGCGAACATGTCCGCGCCTCGGTCTGCGGAAGCGGATGTCGGGTCACCCAGAACCCCGTTCGCGGACACCGAAACAATACCGGCTTCACGCAGTCGGGGCATCAGAGTGCCGATCGGATCTTTCGCACCGGCGGTGGCACGGCCCATGTTCACCGTGTGCGGGGCGAGGTGCAGCATGAGGCTGGTCTCGGTGTCGCCGGCGTGTGCATCGGCGCCCGGGATCGCGCACGCCACCCACGCGGCGTCGCGACCTTCGTATCGCAGCAGCGTCACGGCCTCGGCCAGTGGATACGCGTTGCCTCCGTGCCCGTTGACGAACACCACCCGCGTCGCCCATCGACACACCGATCGGCCGTACTCGACGATCAACGTCTTCAGCGCTTCGGCGCCGATGGAAACGGTGCCCGCGAACGCCTCGTGCTCTCCGCTCGCCCCATAGGCCACGGCCGGTACGACCGCGACACCCGGCAGGGCCTCGGCGACCGCCACGGCGATTCGGGTGTCGGTATCGAGGGGCAGGTGAGGACCGTGCTGTTCGAATGCACCCACGGGTACGGCGACCGTCACCGTGCCGGATTCGATGTCCGGCCAGTAGGCATTGGCAAGCTCCCGCGTCACCGCTCCGATGCTAGGCGGTGGTGCGACCGCCGCCGCATCCGGCCGATGACCAGGCCCGATCGAATCCGCTCTTCGCGGTCCGGCGCAGGGGTGCATCGGCCGGTGAGTACGCTCCTGCACGTGCAGATCGAACCTCGACCACTCGACGACCCGGAAGTACAGACGCTGATCGACGAAGTTCAGCTCGAATACACCCGCCGCTACGGGGGCCCCGACGACACCGTCCTCGACCCGGACGAGTTCGCCGGACCGAACGGACTCTTCCTTCTCGCCCGAAGCGTCGACGGACCGGTGGGAATCGGAGGCTGGCGCGCCCACGATTCCTCACACCGGGGGCTCCGCGACGGTGACGCCGAGATCAAGCGGATGTACGTGCGGGCCGATGCACGACGTCGCGGCATCGCGCGGCGGGTCCTCGACGCGCTGGAACGCACCGCAGCCGACGCAGGCCGCCGACGCATGATCCTCGAGACCGGCCTCGAGCAGCCCGAGGCGATCGCGATGTATGCGAGCACCGGATATGACCCGATGCCCGAGCGTTACGGTCACTATGCCGACACGGAGGTGGCGTTGTACTTCTGTAAAGACCTGCCGCCGATCCGCCTCGCGACCGAGCACGAGCTGCCTGTCCTGCAGGATATCGAACGTGCCGCCGGGCAACCGTTCGCCGACATCGGGATGTCGTTGGTGGCGGACGACGAACCGCCCACGATCGCTGAGCTCCGCACCCACCTCGATGCCGCACGATGCTGGGTGTGGGTCGACGACGAGAATCTCCCGGTGGGATATCTCGTTGCTGCGGACGTCGATGACGCCCTCAACATCGAACAGGTGTCGGTGCATCCGGATGCCGCGCGACGCGGAGTGGGTCGAGCGCTCATCGACCACGTCGCTGCGGGGGCACGCGATCGTGGTTGTGCCGCATTGACACTCACCACATTCCGCGACGTCCCGTGGAACGCACCGTATTACGAGCGACTCGGCTTCGATGTCCTCGACGACTCGCGTCTCACACCCGAATTGGAGACGATTCTCGCCGCCGAACGCGCCCGCGACATCGGGCAATGGCCACGCGTCGCGATGGTGCGCGCACTCGACTGATCTGCGCTACCGGCTCGCCAGGAACCGAACCTCGTGGGTCTCCTGAGAGGTCGGTGCACAGAGTAGTCCCTCCCACGCATCGACGAGGGCGGGCAACTCGGCCGGGGCCAGTTCGGTTCCTGTGCGAGCGTAAGGCGCGAGTGTTCCGAGCACACTCGCATACACCATGATGATCCGTTGTCTCCGTGTGTGTTCCGGAAGCCCGGTCAATACACTCCGCAGGGCGTGGTCGATCTCGAATCCACTCGCGGTGCCACGGGGGTCTGCTGCCGTGAAGATCTCGCCGATGACGTCCGCCTCCAGGAGTCTGTCGAGCAGGGCCACGTAGTGTTCGCCCCGGCGGATGCTGTCTGCCAACGGCGCGACGAGACACCACAGTGCGTCCCGGGCAGTGAATTTCGCGCCGACCGCAACCCATTCGCGGATCAACTCACCGCGATATGCACTGATCCGAGGGAGGCGATGGTCCAAGATCGCGGTGAGCAGACCCTCCTTCGAGCCGAAGTAGTACCTGACGACCGACGCGTTGTTCTGCCCCGCGGCGGCCCTGACATCTGCCAGTGTCACCGCGTGATATCCCCGCATCGCGAAGAGGCGTTCGGCGGCTTCCACCAGCAGCAGCCGCGTCTCTTCTCCCGAGCTGTACCGGCCTCTTCGGCTCGTCACGCAATCTCACCCCGAGTCTGAAATCGTGCGGCAATACGGCCGCGGAACCTGTCGGATCCGAAGCTCTACCGGACGACCCGGAGAATGTAAACCCTTCGACGCGCATTGATCGTATGCGTATCCAACTTAACTTTTCGCAATTACTTTGACGCTCGTTGAACCACCCACGATGCGTCGAGAGGCCCGATCGATGACCACGCTCGAACAACCCACAGCGACCGTTGTGCCCCTCGCCGGGGCCATCGGCGCCGAAATCCACGGACTGCGTCTGGACTCACTGACGGACGCAGATGTCCGCACGGTCCAGGACGCTCTCACTCGGCACTGTGTGCTGTTCTTCCCCGACCAGGGTGTCGACCCGACCGTCCACCGGGCCTTCTCGCAGCATTTCGGCGAGATCGTGTATCCGCACCAGCATCTGGCAAATCTCGAGTCCGAGGGCTTCCGCGAGATCAGCGTCATCGGCACCGACAACGGCAGTGCCTATCAGGCGAACCGCTGGCATTGCGATGTCGCGTGGCGAGCAGCTCCGTCGCGGTTCTCCATCCTGCACATGCAGGTTCTGCCCTCCGCCGGTGGTGACACACTGTGGTCGAACCAGTACGCCGCGCTCGACGCGCTGTCCGCCCCGATCCGCGAGGCCCTGTACGGCCTGACCGCGACACATCGAATCTCGCCTCGGCCGGATGCATCCGAAGCAACGCATCCCCTCGTGATCCGTCACCCGGAGACCGGCCGCGAAGCACTGTTCGTCAACGATCTGTTCACGTCGCACATCAACGAGTTGTCCGCAGACGAGAGCGAGGCACTGCTTCGACTCCTCGTATCGGTCTCGATCCGACCGGAATTCACCGTGCGCCGCCGCTGGCAGGTCGGCGACATCGCGATTTGGGACAACCATTTCGTCCAGCACAACGCCATCTACGACTACGGCGACGAGCCGCGCCGCATCCATCGCATCGAGGTGGCACCCGAGGCACCCGTCCCTGCCCGTTGATCCTGCTTTCCACTACCCGGCTATCCACTACTTCGCGTTCACAAGAGGAGAAGCACATGACCACCGTCGAAACCCGTCCCAGTACCGCCACCGACATCTATGCGGCCGGCGGAATCACCGTCACCAAGCTCGGTGAGAACATCGGCGCGCTCATCGAGGGCGTTCATGTCTCCGGCGACATCTCGCCCGACACCGCCTACGCCATCCGCTACGCACTCGCAGCCAACAAGGTGGTCGTCTTCCGCGGCCAGCATCACCTCACGGACGAGATCCAGTACGAGTTCGCCGGGACGCTCGGTACCCCGACCACCACTCACCCGACGCTGACCTCGGAGGACAACCGGACCCTGATCCTCGAAGGCGCCGCCAACAGTTGGCACACCGACGTCACCTTCATCGATCGGATTCCGAAGGCCTCGATTCTCCGTGCCGTCGAGATCCCGCCCTACGGCGGTGCCACCACCTGGGCGTCGACGACCGCCGCGTACGCGCAGCTTCCCGCTCCGTTGAAGGCACTCGTGGACAACCTGTGGGCGGTCCACAGCAACGAATACGACTACGCCGGGGTGCACGCCGACAAGCAAGGCATCGCCGACAAGCAAGGCATCGCCGCACGGACGAACGAGACGATGCAGAACTTCACCCGCACGGTGTTCGAGACGGAGCACCCGGTGGTTCGTGTCCATCCCGAGACCGGCGAGAAGTCGCTCGTGCTCGGCCATTTCGTCAAGAAGTTCGTCGGGCTCAAGAGCTCCGAGTCGACCGCGCTCTACCAGCTCCTGCAGGAGCGGATCATCAAGCTCGAGAACACCCTGCGGTGGGCCTGGACGCCGGGCGACCTCGTCATCTGGGACAACCGCGCCACTCAGCATTACGGCATCGCCGACTACGGCGACCACAAGCGCAGCGTCCACCGGGTGACCGTGGCCGGCGATGTTCCTGTCTCGGTCGACGGCGAAACCAGCCGCATCATCACCGGCGACGCGTCGCACTTCTCCGTCGTCGACACCCCCGACCGCTTCCCCGGTTTCGAATCCTGATTCACCTCCCCCCTTCGGATCCGGCCACTCCACCTCATGAGTGACCGGATCCGCTCCCGAAAGGAACCCTCCGTGTTCAGCCGCCCCGCACACCTTCGGCGCCGCTTCATGCTTGGAGCTATCGCCCTGTCCCTCTCCGGTGTCCTCGCCGTTGCGGGGTGTACCTCGGCGGTCGACCAGGCCGCGACGGAGGCCGGCAGCGCGGAGGTCACCGAAGGTGGTGTGCTCCGAATCGGAGATGGCGGCGACCTTGTCCCTGCCTCGTTCTACTCCGGTGCCCTGGCGGCGGCCACCATCACCGGATTGGTCTACGACACCCTCGTCAGCTATCCCCCCGAAGGATTGGAACCGGAACCCGTGCTGGCGGAGTCGTGGGAGATCTCGCCCGACGGCAGGTCGGTGACCCTCGCGTTGCGACCCGACGTGACCTTCCACGACGGTAAGCCGTTCACCTCCGAAGACGCCGAGTTCAGCCTGCGTACCTACGCAGATCCCATACGGGCCGGCCAGCTCGCGAGTACCGCGGCGCTGATCACCGAGTACGACACCTCGGACCCGCATGCCCTCACCCTGACGCTCTCGCAGCCGGCGAGCAACATCCTCGACCTGCTCGACATCGTGCCGATCATCGACAAGAACACCCTCGCCGACTTCGACGCCGGTTCCGGTTACAACGGAACCGGAGCGTTCCGCTTCGTGGAGTGGAAGCCGAGCGCGTCGATCACGTTCGAGGCCAATGAGGACTACTGGGGCGGAGCACCCCACCTCGACGGTGTCGAGTATCTCGTCATTCCCGACGCCCAGACGCGAGTCTCCCAGCTGCGCTCCGGGCAGCTCGACCTTCTGCTCTCGATAGCTCCACGCGACGCCGAACAGCTCGAGAGCGACAACCGCTACCAGCTGGTCGACCAGACAGGAGTGGAACGCAACTGGTACATCGGCGCGAATGTCCAGGCACCCGGGATCAGCGACGTCCGGGTACGTCAGGCCATCGCCTACGCGGTGGACAACGATCGCATCCTCGCCGACGTCTACCAGGGATACGGAACCGTGGGCAGTCTGCCCTGGCCGGACTACTCTCCCGCGTACGACGCAGACCTCAACGACACCTACGCCCAGGACGTCGACAGAGCCAAGGCACTGGTTGCGGAAGTCGGCGCCATCCCGGTCATCCCGATCACCTACACGACGGGCTCGAGCGACTCCGAGGCCGTCGCGCAGATCATCCAGGCGGATCTCGCCGCAGCCGGGATCGAGACCAGGCTCGAGCCGGTGGACCAGGCAACCAATCTCAAACACTTGATCGGCGGGACCTACGGCGGGCTCTGGATCACGGCCCACACGTACACGCAGTACACGCCGGCGACCCTTCCGACCAGCGCCTACCCGTTCAACTCGAAGAAGAACACCTCGAACTTCATCGATCCGGACTATCAGGCAGCCGTCGCAAACGCGTGGCAGATCGTCGATCCGACCAGCGCCGAGGCCGAGGCCGCATACAAGGTCCTCAACACCGAGTTGCTAGACAACGCGTTCCTCATCGAGTTGTTCGCGTCCGAGAACTGGCTCGCCATGTCAGCAAACGTCCACGACGTCGACTGGTCGAAGAAGGCCGAGCTCGACCTCAGCGACACCTATCTGAGTGAGTGACCGAAAATGCTGAACTACGCTCTGCGACGGATTCCCTCCGCGCTCATCGTCCTCGCCGTCGGATCCGTTCTGATCTTCGCGCTGCTCCGATTGGTCCCCGGCGATCCCGCCATGGTCCTGGCCGGACCGGATGCGCCCTCCGAAGCGGTCGACGCTCTGCGCGCCGAGCTCGGACTCACCGGATCTCCCATTGCACAGTATTTCTCGTGGATATCCGGGATCATCACGTTCGATCCGGGCAGGTCACTGATCCTCGGTGGTGAGATCAGCTCGCTCCTGCTCGATGCACTCGGGAACACCCTCGTTCTTGCGCTGTCGGCCCTGGTCCTCGCGGTTGCCGTGGCACTGACTCTGAGCACCGTGTCGGTGATCGTGGACCGCAAGTGGCTGGACAGCATCGTGACCACTTTCGGCACTGTCGCCGTGGCCATTCCGAACTTCGTCACCGGTGCGGCCTTGGTGGTTCTCTTCGGTGTCGTGTGGGCCGTCCTACCGGCCGGTGGCACACCCCGCAGGGGATTTCTCGACGACATCGGCATCTCGGCGCAGTACCTGATCCTGCCTGCGGTGTGCCTGGCGTTGCCGATCGCAGCCTCACTCACCCGGTTCCTCACCGAATCGCTGCGCACCCAACTCGAGGAGCCCTACGTCACGACCGCGCGGGCTCTGGGTATCTCCCGGCGGCGGATCGTGCTCACGCAGGCCCTCCCGAATGCTCTTCCTGCATCGATCACCGTCCTCGGCATCCAGATCGGCCACCTGCTCGGAGGCGCCGTGCTGGTGGAAGCGATCTTCGCGTGGCCCGGGCTCGGCCATCTCATCGAGCGCGCCATCTCGAGCCGGGACTATCCGGTGGTGCAGGTGATGCTGCTGTTCTCGGTGGCACTGTTCGTGATCATCCAGTTGATCACCGACCTGGTCAATGCGGCGCTCGATCCTCGAATCCGGCTGGGAGACAAAGCATGAGCACTACGATTGTCACCGCTGACCCGATATCCCCGGTGGGTGCGGACCGCGACAGCGCCTGGAGCGCACTTCGCCGCGGCCGCGGTCTGGCCGGTCTGATCCTGGTCGGGATCGTGGTCCTGGCCGGAGTGTTCGCGCCGTGGCTCGCCCCGTTCGCCCCGGACCAGCAGATCCCCGGTGCCACCCTCCAGCCGCCGGGCGGCGAACACCTCCTCGGTACGGACTCCGTCGGCCGCGACGTCCTCTCCCGCACCCTGTACGGCATCCGCATCGACCTGCTCGTCGTGTTCCTGGCAGTTCCGGTGGGCGCAGCGCTCGGTTCGCTGCTCGGTCTGGCCGCGACCCGGTACGACTGGCTCGACACGCTCGTCCAGCGCGCGTTCGATCTGATCCTCGCGTTCCCGACCATCGTGCTGGCCATCGCTCTGGCGATGGTGATCGGCCCGGGTGTATGGACGATCGCCACGGTGATCGTGCTCGCTGAGATCCCGGTGTTCGGACGGCTGATGCGGACATCGGTCCTCACGGTGCGCCAGGCGCCGTACGTCGAGGCAGCACGATCCGTCGGCGCCGATGAGGGATGGATCATGCGCCGGCACATCCTCCCGAACTGCCTCGAACCACTCACGGTGCAGCTCGCGCTCGCGATGTCTGTCGGAGTGTTCATCGAAGGTGCAATGAGCTTCCTCGGTCTCGGGATCACGCCGCCCACGCCGTCCCTGGGCTCGCTCATCAAGGAAGGCACCCAGAATGCCTATCACTCACCGTTGTTCGTCGTGGGTCCGCTGGTCGTGGTCGTCGTTCTCGTCCTCGGCCTCCTCCTGATCTCGCAAGCACTGGCCGCGCGTTCGCGACGCCGGTGACCCCAGCCGCACTCTCCAGCAAGGACCTCCCCGTGACCACTCCACTGCTCACAGTCTCCGGCCTCACCATCGACTTCGGAACCGGGCGTCCCGCCGTCGACAACGTCTCACTCCAGGTCGAACGGGGCGAGGTCGTGGCGCTGGTCGGCGAATCCGGATCAGGCAAGTCCATGACAGCGCGGGCGATCCTCGGTCTCCTCCCCGAAACCGCGTCCGCAACGGGCTCGATCCTCCTGGGCGGAACCGAGATGATCGGCGCCGAGGAGAGCGACCTCGCGCGCTATCGCGGCTCCGACGTCGCATTGATCTTCCAGGAACCACAGAGCGCGTTGAATCCTGTGCGCCGCATCGGCTGGCAACTGCGCGAGGCCATTCGCGCACACAGGAAGGTCTCGAAAGCCGAGGCGAGGGCACTCGCGATCTCGCTTCTCGAACAGGTCGAGATCCCCGAGCCCGCCGAGCGGGTCGACCACTTTCCCCATCAGCTCTCCGGCGGACAGAAACAGCGTGTCGCGATTGCGCTCGCACTGGCGAACGATCCCGATCTGCTCGTCGCCGACGAGCCCACGACCGCACTCGATGTCACTGTCCAAGCAGAGATCCTCGCACTGCTCGGTCGCATTCGTGAGCGCACAGGGATGGGCATCCTGCTCATCACCCACAATATGGGCGTCGTCGCCCAGCACGCCGATCGTGTGGTGGTCCTGCGCAACGGGAACGTCGTCGAGACCGACACGGCGCACTCGCTCTTCGATGCACCCGAGCACGCGTACACCCGGGCACTGCTCGCCGCTGTACCCCGGTTGCCCGAGCATGCGAGCACCACCGTTGCCGAGAAGCCCGCCGGGGACGTCGTCCTCGAACTCGACAAGGTGGGCGTCACCTATCCTGCGCGGCGCGGCACCGCGGCGTTCCGCGCTGTCGACTCCGTCGACCTGACCGTGCACGCCGGCGAAGTGGTCGGCCTCGTCGGCGAATCCGGTTCCGGCAAGTCCACTCTCGGTCGCGTCGCGATCGGCCTCGTGCAGGCGACATCCGGGCGGGTGTCCGTCGAGGGCCAGGACCTGTCCTCCATCTCCGCCACTCGGCTCCGCACCCTACGTCGCGATGTGGCGTTCGTGCAGCAGGATCCCGCTACATCACTCGATCCGCGGCTTTCCGTCGGAGCCAGTGTCCGGGAGCCCCTGGACGTGCATTCCGTGGGTACCCCGGCAGAACGACGGAAGCGGGTGCTCGATCTGTTCGATGCTGTGCGCCTGCCTGCGGCCCTCACCGACCGTTTCCCACATCAGCTCTCCGGCGGACAGCGGCAGCGTGTCGCGCTGGCCCGAGCGCTGGCTCTGGCTCCGCGGCTGCTCATCGCGGACGAGCCCACCAGTGCGCTGGACGTGTCGGTGCAGGCCGAGGTGCTCGACCTGTTCGCCGAGATCCAGCGCGAACTCGGGTTCGCGTGCTTGTTCATCAGTCACGATCTGGCTGTGGTGCATCAGGTCGCCGATCGCGTCGTGGTGCTGCAGTCCGGGGTGATCGTCGAGACCGGTCCGGTCGATACCGTCTTTACTTCACCGCGCGAGCCGTACACCCGCGCACTGATCGATGCGGTGCCCGTTCCGGATCCGGCGCGACGCCGGCACCACGCTGCACTTGCTGTCTGACGCCTTCCAGCACCGCACGACCTGTAGAGGTCAGACTCCCAATTCCAGCGCCGCGCGGTCGCCTTCGAGGATCGCGGCGTGGGCTCGTCGCGGTGTCACGGCGTCACCCACCCGCGACACGTGGATCCCGCTCTCCGACAGTGCTGTCCACAGTTCGCCGACAGGTTCCTGGTGGGTCGCGACGACCACGCCGTCGACCGTGAGCACACGGGTTCGCCCGGTGGGGTGATGCGCCAGTGACACATCGAGTCGTTCGTCGCGGACCGCCAGCCCTGTCACCGTCACGTCGGTGATCCTGTCGATGCCCTTCTCGTGTGCACGACGCAGCCAGCCGTCCATGTCGAGGGTGAGGCCGAGGTCTTGGCCGACGATCATTCCGGGGGTACACACCGTCACATCGCAGCCGCGGTCGGCGAGTAACTCGGCGACCGACGTCGCCTCGTGGAATCCGAGATCGTCGACGACGAGTATCCGGCCGGACGGCTCCGCGCGACCCTCGAGCACGTCGCGCACATCGACGACCCGCTGCGATTCACCTGCCCATGCGGGACGGAATGGGCGCGCGCCCGTCGCGACGATCACCGCGTCGGGTCGCAGTTGCTCGACAACCGCGACATCGACGTCGATACCGGTCCGGATCTCGACACCGGCCCGCAGGCATTCCGCTTCGAGACTCGTCACCATCGCGAGGAGTTCAGCGCGGTGGGGTGCTGTTGCCGCACCTCGAACCTGACCTCCCAGCGATGCCTCCCGCTCGCAGAGGGTGACGACGTGTCCCCGATGTGCAGCCGTCGCCGCGGTCTGGAGACCGGCCGGTCCCCCGCCCACCACGAGCACTCTGCGGCCCGGCGACCGCAGCTCGGGCAACGGCACCGACTCCCGGCCCGCGCGCGGATTCACGGTGCAGCCGATCCACCGGCCCAGTCCGACGCGGCCGATGCATTCCTGGTTGCACCCGATGCACGGGCGCACCTCGTCGTCGTGACCGGAGAGCGCCTTTCCGGCGAAGTCCGGATCTGCGATCTGTGCTCGCACCGCACCCACGAGATCACACACACCGTCGGACAAGGCTGCTCGAACCTGGTCCGGTCTCGTGAACCGCCCGACACCCACGACCGGCAGAGACACCGCGGCGCGGATCGCGCTGGGCACGAACAGTGAATAGCCGTGCGGGGTCGCCATCGGCGCCTCGATGAGGTGCAGAGTTTCGGTCGCGACACCCACCGAGGTGTTGAGGTAGTCGACGTGACCGGTGGTCTCGAGCATCCGGGCAACCTGCACCGCGTCGTCGACGTCGATACCGCCGTCGGTGCCGTCGTACCCGCTCAGCCGCACCCCGACCACACGGCCCGGCCCGATCGCGGCCCGAACACCCTCTACCACCTCGAGCAGCAGCCGTGCACGTCCGTGCAGGTCGCCGCCGTATCGGTCGGTGCGCGGATTGGTACCGGACGCCAGGAAGGCACGCAGGATCGACGCCTGCGAGCACTGGATCTCGACGCCGTCGAACCCGCCGTCGATGCATCGACGCGCGACGTCGGAGTATCCGTCGACGAGTTCGGCGATCTCGGGTTCACCGATCGCCATCGGTACTTCCCGGAACAACGGATCCGGATCCGTTCCCGGCGACCACAGCGGGCGTCCGGTGTACATCGAGCTGCCTTGTGCGCCGTTGTGATTGAGCTGCGCGAGGATTCGGGTTCCGTGTCGATGCACGGTGTCGGTGAGTCGCCGGTATCCGGGAATCACCGCCGGATCCCACCCGCGGATCAGTTTCTCGTACGGCCGATCGGAGGGGTGCACGGTGTGCTCCTCGGTGATGATCATGGCCGCCCCGCCGCGGGCGCGCGCCTCGTAGTACGCGATGTGCTGCTCGGTGACTGTGCCGCCGGACGAGAAATTGGTGAGGTGAGCGGGGAAGATCATTCGGTTGCGCAACGTGAACGGGCCGATCCGCAGGGTGTCCTGCGGATCGGCTCCGCCCACGACGCGCGACACCGGTCAGACCTTCGAATTACCCTGGTCGAGCGCCATCTGGCTTCCGGTGATGGTCTTCGCGCGGTCGCTTGCGAGGAAGAGCACCGAGTCGGAGATGTCGTCGGGATCGGCGATGGGCTTCTCGGTGAGGATCGGGACGAAGTTCGGACCCCACGACGGGTACTTCTCGAACAGCTTAAGGACGGCGACGTCGGTACCCATGGGAGTGTTCACACCGTACGGGTGGATGGAGTTCACGCGGATGTTGAACTCGCCGAGTTCTTTGGCCGCAGCCTGCGTGAGCCCGACGAGTCCGAATTTTGCTGCCGCATAGTTGATCTGGCCGGGCATCGCCTTGAGTCCTGCAACCGAGCTGACGACGATGACGGAACCGCCGTTGCCCGCCTCGATCATCGCGGGTGCCGCAGCCTTGAGGGTCTTGAACACGCCCGTGAGATTGATGTCGATGAGCTCTTCGAACTGGTCGTCGGGCATCTCCCAGAAGCGGCTCCATGTGCAGATGCCGGCATTGGCGACGACGACGTCGAGCCTGCCGAACTGCGCCACGCCCTCGTCGACGACGGCCTTCAACGCGGCGCTGTCGCGGACGTCCCCGATGCGGGCCACGATCTTGCCACCGGCTTCTTCGACCGACCGTACCGTCTCATGGAAGTCGTCCTCGGTCGCCTGCTCGTAGGTGGCGTACTCCGTGACCGGCTTCGCGATGTCGATACCGATGATCGATGCGCCTTCACGTGCGAACCGCAGGGCATGGTTTCGGCCCTGTCCGCGCGCGATGCCGGTGATGAAGACGACCTTGCCGTCGAATTCGCCCATTGCAGCCGTTCCCTTCGATCGTCGAGTAGAACTTGTTTCAGTTTCCTCAGATTACAGCGTGCTTCCCAGTGCGTATCCCGCTTCGACCGCTGAGCGGACGCTTCGCGGCGCAACACAGTCACCGATTCGAGCCACTCCCTCTCCCGGCCGTGCCGTGCCCGGACGTAGCGGCGTGCAGTCGACGACCGTCGCGCCCACCACCGACAAGGACTCCTTCGTTGTGAGGTGTGTGAGATGAACGCCCTCGTTGTCGACCGCACACACCGTGGCACCGAGGTGCCGGGTGATATCGGCCCGCGCCATCCTCGTGTTTGCCGCGACCAGGTCGCCGGTCGGCGCCAGCCGTGAACCGGCGATCGAGTCGGCTGTCGCATAGTGCACCTCCGCGCCGCGCTCGGCGAGATGCTCGGCCACCGCGACGGCGATCGGGCCGCCCGCCGGATCCCAGACAACTACCGGGCCCGACGGCAGGTCGGGGTGCGTCAACGCCTCGGTCGCCGTGACATACCGACTCTCATCCACGACCGGAAACCCCGGAGACCGGGGCTCTCCACCGGTCGCCAGCACCACTGCGATACCGGCTGCGACTGCCGACTCGATGTCGGTGTCGACGGTCTCGCTGCCGGTCCGGATCTCGACGTCGAGTGCACGACACCGGCTCTCGAGCCAGCCACCGAGTGCGGCGAAGTCGGCACGCCCTTGTCCGACCGAGATCAGGTGCAGCATGCCCCCGACACGTTCCTCCCGTTCGATCACCACGACACGGTGCCCGCGTTCGGCGAGCACGCGCGCAGCTTCGAGACCTGCCGGCCCCCCACCGACGACCATCACGTCTCGGGTGGCCCTCGTAGGCCGCACCGGCGGTCTCGTTTCGTGGCCAGCCTCGGCGTTCCCGATGCATCCGACGATCGGGTTGCGGAAATCCCGGACGAGACACGCCTGGTTGCATCGCACGCACGGTCTCGGCTCTCGCCCGTCTCGGATCGATCGCACGAGGTCGGGATCGGCTATCTGAGCGCGCGTCATCTCGACCATGTCGCAGGTCCCGTCGAGAGCGCGCGCCGCACGAGCGGGGTCGACGACACTGCCTTGGAGGACCACTGGCACCGCGCCGTCGACAGCCTCGCTGATCCCGCGGCACAGCTCGTCGTTGAACGTTTCGGGGGTGTGTGCGCCGGGCCGATAGGTCTCCGGTGTGTACAGGCCGCCGCGCACGACGGTGAGCAGGTCGAGATGCGGGGCGAGATCGCGGGCCCACACGGCTGCAGCATCCGGAGTGATGCCCGCCCAGGGAGCGTTCTCGTCGCACGAGAGGCGCAGTGCCACTATTCGTTTCGTCCCGAGCTCCTCGCGAACAGCGGTCAGCACCTCGCGCAGCAGGAGCAGTCGATCGGCACCGTATTCATCCACGCGGTGGTTGGTGAGCCCGGACAGGAACTGGCGCAGTAGCGCGGTGGGGCCGGCATCGAGTTCGACACCGTCGGCATCCGCCGCGACGGCGATCGCCGCGGCACGCCGGAATCCCTCGATGACGGCATCGATGTCCGCACCGGTCATCTCGGCGGGAAGTTCACGGGTCGACGGATCGGGTACGCGGGACGGCGCCTGGAGGGCCGACTGCGACCAGGCGCTCGACCCTTGCAGGCCGCAATGCCCGAGGCCTGCGAGAACGAGAGTTCCGTGAGGTCGGCACGCTGCGACGATCCGCGCCCATCCGTCGCCGTTGGTCTCTGCGAGTGGCGCGCGTTCGTAGGGGTGATCGAGGCGGTGGACCGACGCGACCTCGGTGACGACGATGCCGGCACCACCGCGCGCCCGCCGCTCGTAGTACGCGACGTGTCTGCCCGAGAACAACCGTCCTTCAGCGAGATTGGTCTCGTGCGGACCGAAGATCACCCTCGCCGGAGCAGTGCGCCCGGCGAGGGTGATCTGATCGGTGAGCGCGCGGCTCATCTGCGTCGGTCCGAGGTCGGTCGTCAGACTCCGAGGTCCCGGCGGAATCCCTCGGGGACGAACACGTCGTCCGGAGTGAGCTCGTGGATGGAGTTCTTCCCGAGACCCATCAGTGCAGAACCGATTCCCCCGCTGAGGATGTCGAGGACGTTCTCCACACCCGCCTGTCCGTTCGCGGCGAGGCCCCACAGGTAGGCGCGTCCGATGAGGACACCCTTGGCACCCAATGCGAGTGCCTTGACGACATCGCTGCCGCGGCGGATGCCGCCGTCGAGCAGCACCTCGACGTCCTTACCCACTGCCTCGGCGACGGCAGGCAGTGCACGGATCGGCGCCGGGGTGCCGTCGAGGTTGTTGCCGCCGTGGTTGGACACCGAGATGGCGGTGACTCCGGCATCGACGGCGCGCTTGGCGTCGTCGACCCGCATCACGCCCTTGAGCACGAACGGGGCGTCACCCCACTGCTCACGCAGCCAGGCGACGTCCTCCCACGTGGGCAGTGGCGTGGTCATCCACTGGCCGTACGCCCCGAAGAACGTCGGTGCGTCCCCGCCTGGGAGCGTGAGGTTCGGGGTGGTCAGGTCGGGAACAGCGCCCGTCTTGGCCCACTCGAGCAGCCACTTGGGACGGAGGACGCCCTCGGGGCCGAACTTGACCATCGCGCCGAGGTCCATCTTCTCGGGGATCGCAGGGCTGCCCCAGTCACGTCCGTTGGAGAACGACCAGTCGAGGGTCATGATCAGGCCCTTTGCCCCGGCTGCACGGGCACGCTCCATACGCTGGACGAGCACCTCGCGGCTGCCCACCCAGTACATCTGGAAGAACGTCTTGTCGTTGACCGCGGCGACGTCCTCGATGGATTTGCTCGCGAAGGAGCTCAGCCCCATCGCGACACCGCGGGCAGCAGCGGCCCGCGCCACCGCGACCTCACCGTCGGGGTGCACGGCCTGCACACCGGTCGGGGAGATCATCACGGGCAGCGACACGTCCTGCCCCAGGAGGTGGGTGCCCATCTCACGTTTGTCGGACAACCCGGCAACGTGCGGAGCGAAGCCGAGTTCGCGGAACGCGGCCGTGTTGTCGTCCACCGTGAGACCGGCTTCCGACCCGGCGACCAATGCGCCGTAGACGGACTTGGGCAGTCGTTTGCGGGCGCGCTCCTGCGCGATCGCGACCGTTTCGAACCACGGGTCCTGGGCCCACGGGTTCTTCAGCCAGGAAGGCTTGGCCATCTGAAGTGGTCTCCTCGGGATCTACAGGCCTGCGAGCGGATTCTCGTCGCAGAACTTGGCTGGGGGTTTGGTGAGCAGGGTCAGGGGCACCGGCGCTGCCGGGGTGCGACGCTCGGCGCGCTTACCGGTACGTGAGTGGTCGACGCTCGACTGCGGCACGGTGCGGTCCCCTTCGAGGGCCGACTGTCCGTATCCCTGAACACATTCGGGGTCCGGTCCGTCCATGGGCAGACCCGTGAAGAACTTCGCGGCCATGCAGCCGCCGCGGCACGAATCGTAGAAGTTGCACGACGCGCACGCGCCGGCCGACTGCGGCTCACGCAGTGAACGGAACAGCTCGGAGGTCTTCCAGACCTGCGAGAAACCACCGTCGGTGAGGATGTTTCCGGCGAGGAAGTTGTCGTGGATCGCGAACGGGCAGGCATACACGTCGCCGACCGGGTCGATCAGGCACACCACACGACCCGCACCGCACAGGTTCAGCCCGGGCAGGCCACCCCCACCGTCGGAGCCGCCGAAGGCCGACAGGTGGAAGAACGAGTCGCCGGTGAGCACTCCCTCACCGTGCGCGACAAGCCAGTCGTAGAGCTGCCGCTGCTGTTCATGGGTGGGGTGGAGGTCGTCCCACACGTCGACCGCACGACCCGACGGACGCAGACGCGTGATCCGCAGTGTCGCACCGTATTGATCGGCGAGGGCTTTGAACTCGTCGAGCTGATCGACGTTCTGGCGGGTGACGACCACGGAGATCTTCGCGTCGCGGAAACCTGCCTCGGAGAGGTTCTCGAGGGCTCGCACGGCCATCGCGAACGACCCCGGACCGCGCACCGCGTCGTTGACCTCGGCGGTCGCGCCGTCGAGGGAGATCTGCACGTCGACGTAGTCGGACGCGGCCAGTCGCGCGGCCACCTTCTTGTCGATCTTGACGCCGTTGGTGGAGAACTTCACGCCCACCTGGTGTGCAGTGGCGTAGTCGACGAGCTCCCAGAAATCGGAGCGCACGGTGGGTTCGCCACCCCCGATGTTGACGTAGAACACCTGCATGCGCTGCAGTTCGTCGATGATCGACTTGCATTGTTCGGTGCTCAGTTCGCGCGGATCGCGCTTACCCGACGACGACAGGCAGTGCACGCACGACAGGTTGCAGGCGTAGGTCAGTTCCCAGGTCAGGCAGATCGGGGCATCGAGGCCCTTCTCGAACTGGTCGACGAGACGACCCACCTTCGGTGGAGCAGCGGTAACGGGCGGTTCGAGCAGAGACGTCATGGCGAATCCTTGCTGGGTCGGAACGTCAGGCGGGAACGATCATGTGAGAAGCGGCCAGCGTGCCGAAGGCACGCACGTAAGGCCCCTCGGCGCTCTCGTCGATCCCGCGGGCGCGCAACGCGTCTCGCACCGAGTCATGGTCGGCGAGAGTCTTGACGACATCGACGATGACGGTGTTCTTCAGGAACGACAACTTGCGGGTGCCGAAGTGGTAGAGCAACGCCCCGAAAGGTTCGGGGCGAAGCGCTACCTGCGGATGGAGCCGCCAGGTGGCACCCGGATCGAACGCATCGGTGCTCATTTTCTCGGGGGACACGTCGGTGGCTCCAGGCGCGGTCATGTCAGTACACGCCGCACATACCGTCGATGGACACCTCTTCGACGAGGGATTCCTCGATCAGGTCGGACTCGATCACCGCGTTGTCACGATCGGACATGCTTCCTCCTCGGGTTCGTTCACGCTCCAGGGGTGGAGCCGGTGTCACAAGACACTTGCGCTGTGACCCGATTCACCACTCTAATGGCATTGAGTGCAGAATGTCACGCAAGGAGGGAAACAACGATGCGAAGCCGACGAAAACCGTCCGCTCGGGTAGGGCGACGCCCGTCCACCACGAAGGAGAGCCTGTCCGCAATCGGCATCGAGCTGTTCCAGAAGGCCGGCTTCGACGAGACCAGCGTCGACGACATCGCCGAGGAGGCGGGCATCGCGCGGCGGACCTTCTTCCGCTACTTCCCCTCGAAGAACGCTCTGGCCTGGGGCGATTTCGATGCACACCTCGACCACATGCGGGATCTCCTCGCAGCGATCCCCGACGACGTCCCGCTGACCGAAGCACTCACCACCGCAATACTCGACTTCAACACCTTCCCGGATTCGGAAGCCGATCGCCATCGCGCACGGATGAGCCTGATCCTGCGCACGCCGGCACTCCAGGGGTACTCGTCGGTGATGTACGAAGGGTGGCGCCGCGTCGTCGCCGAGTTCACCGCGCGTCGCACCGGCGCGTCTCCGGACGACCACCTGCCACGCACGTACGGATACCTGCTCCTCGGCGTGGCTCTCGCCTCCTACGAGGCGTGGCTCGACGACCCCGCGGCGAATCTCCGAGAGCTACTCGCCACCGGAATGCGTCCCCTCACAGCAGGACTCGACTACAGTGGTCTCACTGTCGCTCCACACCCCACCGAGGTTGGCCTGTCATGACCGTGCTCGATTCCCTCGCCCCCTGCCCTCCCGGACGCTGGACGCACGACCACGTCACGGTCGAGCACGTTCCGTCCGGCGATCTCACTCTGCACCGCGGCGACGACCGGTTGCACGTGACGCACTCACTCACCGCGGACCAGCTCAGCGAACGACTCGTCGCCGAAGTCACCGCGTCGGTACAGGACGCCGCGTTCGGACAGGACGAGTTCGAACTGACCATGGTCGGGCTCGTCCGCTCCACCATCCCCGGCGCCCTCGATGCGTGGGTCACCTACTACCGCAATTCGCTGGGCGAACTACTCGACGGCACAGCCGATTTCGCCCCGATCCACGACAAGGCCGAAGAACTCGTCCGGGGCCACGTGCTCGACCTCGGGTCGTGCTTCGGTTTCCTCCCGCTCCGCCTTGCCCGCGCCGGTACGCGCGTGACGGCCACCGACATTCTGCCCGGAACCATGCGCCTGCTCGACGCCGTCGCGCCCGAGCTCGGCATCGAACTCGAGACGATCGTGTGCGACGCCGCGCACGTGCCCGTCCCCGACAACAACTCCGACACCGTCACCGCCGTCCACCTGCTCGAACACGTCGACGACGAGATAGGCGACGCCGTGCTGCGCGAGGCCCTGCGGGTCGCACGTGAACGCGTCGTGGTTGCCGTGCCGTTCGAGGACGAGGCAACAGCGTGCCACGGGCACATCCGGACGTTCGATCTCGCCGCGCTCGAGGCACTGGGCCACAGCACAGGACTGCCCTACGAGGTGTTCGAGCACCACGGTGGCTGGCTGGTGATCGACGCCGGCTGACGCACATGGATGCCCGGCCCACCTTCGCCGGCAGGGATGTGCGGCAACAGCACGTGATCGGCGTCGTAGTCACCGGAACGTAGCGCCCGGAAGTCGATTGCCGGTGCGGTGTCGAGCTCGTCGAGCCGGGCGTGCAACCGCTTCTCCTCCACGTCGAAACCCTGCGCGTCGATGAAGTTCGCACTCGCGATCAGATGCGGTCGCAGCACCCGCATTCCGGTGTAGAAGCCGGTGCCGTGGAGCAACGGCCACAGGACGTGATCGATGGAACCGCTGATTCCTCTCGGACCCAGCGCCGACTCCCGGTCACCCGCGGTCACGACGACGAGCAGTGTCTTGCCCGCGAGGCCACCGTCCCCGTACTTGACGACGCGTCCGTGCTCGTCGTGCACTCCGAACGCGAACCCGTTGGTGAACACGCGGTCGAACCAGCCTTTGAGTATCGCGGGCATGCCGTACCACCACAGCGGGAACTGCACGACGATGTACCGGGCCACCCGCACGGCGTCCTGTTCACGACGAATGTCGGCAGCGAGCCCTCCCGTTGCGGTGGCATGCTTCTGCTGCGCCGACAAGGTGTCGCCCACCGGATCGACGAAATCTGCGCCGGAGAGTACCGGATTCCAGTTCTGCGCATACAGATCCGAAATCATCACATCATGGCCGACGCACCGCAATCGATCCGTACCGGACCGGAACAGGGCGTGATTCAACGAGGTTCGATCGGGATGCGCGTGCACCCACAGCACGCTTTCTTTCGACGTCATACTCCCATAGTCTGATGCTCCAGCCCTGTTGTGAAGTATGCACATTCATGTCCGATAGTGACAGAAACGTAAGCATTGGAGGTCCCGTGCACAGGAAAGCGGTGGAAACTGCGCTGCAGGTATGTCCGGTCGAGGTGGCGGTCGCGGTCCTCGGCGGGGCGTGGAAGCTGACGATCGTCAAGCATCTGCTCGACGGACCACGTCGTTTCGGGGAACTCGGACGGCTCGTCGGACCCGTCAGTCCGCGGGTCCTCACCCGGCAACTCCGCGACCTCGAAACCGACGGTATCGTCTCGCGCACCGTCTTCGCCGAGGTGCCGCCGCGGGTGGAATACGATTTGACCGACCTCGGGCGGACACTCGACATCGCGGTCGCCTGGCTCGACGAGTGGGGCAAGAACTTCGAGGAGCAGCTGCCCTCACTCTGACGAGGTCAGATCAGGCCCTGCTTGCTCGCCGCATACACTGCCTCCGCACGCCGGCTGACTCCGAGCTTGCGCATGATGTTGCTGACGTGGAACTTCACGGTGGTCGCCGAAATATACAGCTGCTCACCGATCTTCGCGTTCGACAGACCACCCGCGAGCAGTTGCAGCACCTCGAGTTCACGCCCCGTGAGTTGTTCGGCCGAGACGCCCTGCCCGTTGAGGGACCGCACCACCGCCGCCGCACTGCGCGAATCGAATGCGCTCTCCCCACGCGACACCGCGCGAATGGCACGAACGAGTTCGGTGGTGTCGACGTCCTTGACGACGTAGCCGCGCGCACCTGCATGCACCGCACGGACGACGATCTGCTCGTCGAGGAAGGTGGTGAGGACGAGCAGACCGATCCCGGGGTGGGATGCGGACAGCTGCCCGCACAGGGCGAGGCCTTCGAAATCGGATCCTGCCGACAACTTCAGATCGAGCAGGACGATGTCCGGACGCATCCGTTCGACGAGCGCCACCGCCTCCACGTCGGTGGACGCCTCCCCCACGACTTCGAGGTCGGGTTCCCGATCGAGGATCGACCGCAATCCCTGACGGAGGATCGCATGATCATCGACCAGGGCGATCCGGATCGTGCCGGAATGGGCACGCTGTGTTTGCTGTTGCGGCAAGGTCATTGCAGTTCTCCCGTCGTGGCCGGTGCAGCCGGGCTGCGAACCGGGATCCGGACGGCGACGCGAACCCCGCCGATCCTGGCTCGGCGCACCTCGAGGGTGCCGCCGAGTTCGTGTGCGCGGGTCTTCATGTTGGCCAGCCCGCGATGACGGCCGTCGAGGTCGTTGCCGTCTGCCAGTTTCAACATCAGCCGCATGCGTGCGGGATCGCCGTCGCCGTCGTCGGCGACGGACAGCAGCACCGAGTCGGGGCTGTAGGTCAGGCGCAGGATCGCCCGGGTCGCGTTGGCGTGTACGGCGACGTTGAACAGGGCCTCACCCGCGATGCGGAGAAGCGAGTGTTCGGCGTCGCCGGACAGCTCGACGGGAGTGCCGCCCACCCGTACCGCGATGTCGAGTTCCGCGGGCGTGTGGGCGACTCGCAGTTGCTCGAGCATCTCGGGAAGCGACGAGCGATCGGCGTCGGAGGTGCGGTTGAGGGCGTAGATGGCAGACCGGAGTTGTTCGACGGCGCGGCGGGTCAACTCCTTGGCGAGATCGAGCCGCTCACTGCGTTCCTCGGCGGGAATGTCGCTGCGACACACCTCTATCTGCATGCCGGCGGACAACACGGCCTGGGTGACGCTGTCATGGAGTTCGCGTGCGATACGGTGGCGTTCCTCGTCGAGCGCCTGATGTCGATGCGCCGCGCCGAGCCTGCGTTGGGTCAGCGCCAACTCGCGCAGCGTCGCCTCGAGTTCTTCGTTGCGCGCTTGCAGGTCCGCCGCCGAACGATTCGCTTCCTGGTACGCCTGCTCGGCGCGGTGGAGCAGCAACTGCCCTCGTTGGTACAGCGCCGAGTTCTGGAGCGCGACTGCGGTCTGGCTCGCCAGGATCGACAGCACCGCCCGATCCGTGCTGTCGAGGACGCGGTGCTCGGGTGTCCACGCCGCGATCGCTCCGGCCACACCCCCGTCGAGGACGATCGGTACGAACGCACGATGCGGCGCGACCTCAGCGTCCTGCTCTATCGATCCGCGGCGGATATCGGCGAGGACGGAGACCACCTCGTCCGGCAGCGGCGGCCCTTCGACGTTGTCGACCAGGAACGGGGTGGCGTCGGGCCCGAGCACGAGTCGGCGCGGCCCCGCATCCGGCAGGGTGCCGTCGGTGAGCGCGAACGCCACCCAGCGGGCACTCAGATGTGCGCGAGCAGCCTCCGCAACGGCGCAGATCAGTGTCTCGGGGCCCTCGACGGTGCGGACCAGGGCTCGGGATACCAATTCGAGCGCGTACACGACCCGTTCGAGACGTTCTGCCGCACCGCGATATTGAGGATAGAACGTCGGCTTTCCCGACCTGAGGCCGGTGAGTGCCGAGAGGTCCGGCGCGCTCACAGCGCCGTCCGGAACAGTTCGATCATCTGCGCGTGGGTTGCGGTGCGCGGATTGGTGGACATGCAGGCGTCGCGGAGTGCCCCCTCGGCGAGCCGCGGGAGGTCGCTCTCGGTGACTCCGAGTTGCTTCAACCCTCGCGGCACACCCACCCGGCGGGAGAGGTCGTCGATCCGCGCGGCCACTGCTTCGACCGCGTCGGCTGCGGGTCCACGTGCTTCGTCGAGTCCGAGTGTCGCGGCGATCGTGACGTATGGGTCGGGATCGGCCGCGCCGTTGAATCGGATGACATGCGGGAGCAATACACCGTTGATGACGCCGTGAGGCTGATCGAGGAGACCGCCTACCTGATGGCTCATCGCATGAGTGGCACCCAGAATCGCGTTGGTGAAGGCCAGCCCGGCCTCCAGGCTCGCCTGTGCCATCGCCGCGCGCGCCTCCATGTGGAGTGGGTCGTCGATCGTGCGGACGAGCGTGCCGGTGACCATGTCGATCGCCCGCAGCGCGTGATGGTCGGTGAGGGGATTGTGTGCGAGGGAGACGAATGCCTCCACGCCGTGCGTCAGCGCGTCGAGGCCGGTTGCCGCGTTGAGGTCGTCGGGCATGGTGGTGAGCAGTCGCGGGTCGATCACCGTGAGATCCGGCACCAGGGACCGCCCGATGATGGTGATCTTGCTGCCGCGTGCGGTGTCGGTGACCACACAGAACTGGGACACGTCGGCACCGGTACCGGACGTCGACGGCACCATCACCATCGGCGGGATCGGCAGGCTCGCGCGGTCGACGCCCTCGTAGTCGAGGATGCTGCCGCCGTTCGCGGCGAGGATCGCGATACCCTTCGCGGCGTCGATCACGGAGCCTCCGCCGAGCGCCACGAGCACGTCGCAGCCGGCCTCCCGGTACACCTCGTGACCTGCCGTGACCTCGTAGTCCTTGGGGTTCGGAGTCAGGTCCGACCAGACGGTGGGGCTCAGGCCCCGGTCGAGGAGGTGACGTCGCAACTCGTCGACCCAGCCGGCTGCCGTCAGCCCTGGGTCTGTGACAAGCATCGGCCGGACCCCACCGAGGCGCGCCGTGGCGTGTGCCGCCTCGACCAGCGACCCCTCCCCGAACACGATCTCGGGGGCGTGGAACTTCACGACCCCGGGGCGGCTCCCCTCGCCGATGTGGTGGCCCATCCCTGCATACCCGGGCTCCGGCACGACGACGGCCACGGCTCACTCCTGACGATCCTGACGAAATTTCTGTGATCCAGCTTACGTGTAATTCCTCGAGCTTATGCCGCTGAGGACAGGTGCGCACCGGACCGGCGGGCGGGGGGCTCGACCTACCCGATCGGGTGGGCCCGGTCGCGGCAGATCTCGTCCGGGCAAGCTGTGGTCACTGCCCCGTGTCTCCCATGACGGCGCCCTCACGGCGCGGATCGGCGCCGCCGATCCAGCCGTCGCCGTCGCGCTGGAGCGCACTGAGCCCGCTGGATTGCGGGGCGACGGACACTTCGTGCCCCATGTCGCGGAGCTGTTGCACCAGGGGGTCGTGTGCGCCGTCGTCGGACGCATCGATCGCGGGGTGTTCCCCACCCACCCCGGTGACCGGGGTGTTCGCGGCCCCGAAAGACACCGCGGAGATGGCCTGCTGCGGGTCGAGTCCCCAATCGAGCGAGTTGACGAGGGTCTTGACCACGAACTGGATGATCACCGCGCCACCGGGCGATCCGACGACCATCTGCAGATCGCCGCGTTCGCCGTCGGGCGTGCGGTCGAACACGAGAGTCGGGGCCATCGAGCTGCGCGGCCGTTTGCCGGGGTCTACGCGGTTGGCGACGGGCAGGCCCTCCTCGTCGACCGGCTCGGCGGAGAAGTCGGTCAGCTGGTTGTTCAAGAGGAATCCGTCGGTCATGTGGAACGACCCGAATGCCGATTCGATGGTGGTGGTCATGGATGCGACGTTGCCGTAGCTGTCGGCAACCGAGATGTGGCTGGTTCCGTGTTCGGTGCTCTGCGCGGGAACGCCGAGTGGTACGGGGCCGAAGTCGCCGGGCTGCGCCTCACCCATGCTCTTACCCGGATCGATCAGGGCGGCACGTTCTGCGAGGTACTCCGGGTTCACGAGGGTGTCGAGCGAACCGCCGGGTAGGGGAACGAAATCGGAATCGGCGACGTACTTGTCGCGATCCGCGTAGGCGAGTCGCTCGGCCTCCGAGACCAGGTGGACGGCATCGGCGTTCGGTACACCACCGTCGGCATCGACGTCGCTGGGCGGCAACCCGGCGAGGTCGAAGTTCTCGAGGATGCCGAGAGTTGCGGCCACCGCCGTACCACCGGACGACGGATTCGGCATCCCACAGATCTCGTAGTCGCGGTACGGGGTACACAAGGGTGTGCGCACCTTCGCCTCGTATCCGGCGAGATCGTCGAGGGTCATCGTGCCGGGCGTGCGCCCACCCGAGTCGGTCGCCGTCGCGTCGACGACGGCCTGCGCGATGCCGCCTGTGTAGAAGGCGTCGGCGCCGCCCGTGGCGATCGCACCGAGGGTCTTGGCCATGGCCGGGTTGGTGAGCGTCTCCCCCGCCGGTTTGGGGCTCCCGTCCGGGAGCAGGAAATACGCGCGGGCGTCGTCGTCGACCGCGAGCTGCGCTGCGGAGTCGGCGATCGAATCGGCCATGCGATCGCTGATCACGACTCCCTGGTCGGCGAGTTCGATGGCGGGACCGAACAGGTCCGCCCAGCCCGTCGAGCCGTGTTCGGCGTGCACCATCTCGAGCATGCGCAGCACGCCCGGCACACCGATCGACCGGCCGCTGGCGCGCGCGTCGGGCTTGGGTTCCGTGCGGTCGGTGTCGCTGATCCACCGCAGATAGTTCTCGGTCGCGGACATGGGGGCCGTCTCGCGACCGTCGTAGGCCTGGACCTCGCCGGATTCGGCGTCGTAGTACACCAGGAACGCGCCACCACCGATTCCGGACGATTGGGGTTCGACGAGTCCGAGCACCATCTGCGCCGCCACCAGTGCGTCTGCCGCGGTGCCACCATCGCGGAGGACCGCGCACGCCACCTCGGTGGAGACGGGATTCGCGGTCGAGACCGCATACGAATCGGCGGTCACCGCGGTCATGCCCGTGCGATAGCCGGTGGCGATCTCCGGATTCGTCGAGATGTCGCGGTCACCGGTCTCCGGCGACGGTGGTGCGCTTGTCAGCGGCGTGCCGTTGGGCGCCGCGGTACAGGTCGCGGCGGCACCCTGCGTGTCGTCACCCCCCTCGCCCTCGGATCCCGACGCGCACGCGCCGACGAGCGCGAGCGACACCGCCGCTGCAGCAGCGACCCTGATTCCCGACCGAATTCTCGCCCCCGAGATCATCCTCCGACGGTAACCGGGCGATCGCAGCTGCGCGGGCATTCGAACTACACGGCAATTCGAACTTCTCCGAACGGCCTTGACAGGAGGCGCGTACGAGCGCATCCTTTTATCAACTGGATGGTTGATAAACCAAAAGGTTGCCAAGATGGAGGCCCAACCGTGTACGACGACGCGAACGACGACCAACTCGACCTGGCGTTCACTGCCCTGGCCGACCCGGTCCGCCGCCGCATCGTCGCCCGGCTCAGCCGCGGGCCCGCCACCGTCAACGAACTCGCGGAACCGTTCGCGATCACCAAACAGGCGATCTCGAAGCACATTCAGGTTCTGGAACACGCCGGACTCGTCACGCGCACACGCGACGCCCAGCGCCGTCCCGTCCATCTGAATCCCGCGCGGCTGGAGATGCTGACCGCCTGGATCGACCGCTACCGGTTGGTCAAGGAACAGCAGTTCCGCGATCTCGACGCCGTGCTGGCCGGGGAATCGGCCGACCCGAAACCATAGAGGTTCCCCGAGGAACCTCCCTCGGAAAGGTTCGTCATGAGCAACGCCCTGAACGTCACTGTCCCCGAAGGTGTCCCCTTCATCGACTACGAGCGCGAATTCGACTTTCCTGTCGCCGACGTGTTCCGCGCCCACAAAGACCCTGATCTCATCGCGCAGTGGCTCGGCCCGCGGGGCATGGAGATGACGATCGACCACTACGATTTCCGCACCGGCGGCAGCTACCGGTACACCCATACCGACAACGATGGTTCGTACACCTTCACGGGAGTCTTCCACACCGTGCGCGAGAACGAATTCGCCGTTCAGACATTTGAATTCGACGGTTTCTCCGATGTGGTGAGCATCGAGTTCCTCACCTTCACCGATCTCGGCGGCGGGCGCTGCAAGCTCAGCGGCCACGCTGTGTACCCGAGCATGGAAGCACGCGACGGAATGGCATCGTCCGGCATGGAGACCGGCCTGAACCAGGGCTACGAGCAACTCGAAGAAGTACTGGCACGCGTGTCCGCGTCGTGAACAGCCAGGCTCGGCCATGCACGGATCACCGAAGTGCGTGGCCGAGTTCTGCTGCGTGCGAGAGCAATTGTTCGCCATCACGCGCAACGACCACGTGATCGCACACGTCCGCATAGTCGGGCATCGCACACGTCGCCTGCGCCCAGTACCGTTCCGGCTCAGGCGTGATCCACGCCAAGCGGTGGACCCGTCGCCGCAGTTCTTCGAGCTGATCGACCCGCGCCGGCAACCCGTTGCACCGCCCGTCCCCCACGACCAGAACCGAGGTCCGATTGTCGATCGAGCCCGCGTGGTCGGCGAGCAGTTCGTCGAACATCCTGCCGTAATCGCTGCTGGCCTCGAGATCCACGCCGGGGTGCGCGAGCACCGCCGCGAGCGCACCGTCTCCGTCGGCAGCGAGCAAGCGCTGTGTCACGTCCACCGGGCGATCCACGAACGCGACCACCCGGCAGCGATGCGCGCGACCATGCATCGCCTGTGCAAGACGTAGCGTGAACGCAGTGATCGGGCGGACCGACAGCGACACGTCGGCGAGCACGAGCAACCTCACGCGATCCGGTCGCGGGGCGCGGACGACGAGGTGGAACGGCACTCCGTCGGTGCGCATCCCGGCGCGCGCGGTGCGGCGCATGTCGAGCCGGCCGCGGGCCAGTTCACGAGGGCGTGGCCGCGCGGGACCGCGCATCCGTCGCAACACTTCGTGGCACGCGAGCTCGATCTCGGCGCGATCCACACCCGCAGCGTCACGTGATTCCGGAGCGTCGATCTCCTCGGTGCCGGACGGGCTCGCGCCGGCCAGCGACGCCACGAACGCCTCGACCGCGTCGACGAGACGGCTCAGTTGCGCCTCGGTGAGCGGCTCGTCGAGGACGTCACCGCCGTACATTCGGTGCGGATCGTATGCATCGAGCCACGCGAGGATGGTCGCCGGGTCGTCCCACGACAACGACCCGACGACCGCGGCACCAGGATCAGCGGACAGTTCGCCGACCGTCGTCGAACCTGCCCGCTCGACGTCGACCGTGTAGGTCACGCCCCGCCGGCCCGAGTCCGCACCGGTGTCGACAGACAGCTCGGCATCGGACGACGTCATCGACACATCGTCGTCGTCCTTGTGCGGATTGAAGCCCTTCTCGGCCTCTGGAGTATCGAAGTGGTCGCCGACTTCTGCAGCACGCTCGTTGTATTCGGCGTAACGGGCGATACTCGGATCGTCGTCGATCTCGAGGGCCGTGGGAAGGGAGTCGGCGAACTGGGCACGCAACGGGTCGTGGGCGTCGGCCTTTGCCGCGTCCACCGCACCGAACAGCTCGTCGAAAGCACGCTCGAAGCCGGCACGTTCGTGCGGGTACTTCGCGCACGCCGCGCGCAGGCAGGACCGCAGCGCCACGCGATCACGGGCGCCCACAATGCCGAGCACCCTCCGCACTTCGATGGTTTCGGCGGGTGAAGCCGCGACACCGTGCTTACGCAACAGCAGACCGAACACCGCAGACACCACGTCCAGCGGATATCCCGCACGCCGCCGCTCAGGGGCACTCACATGCATGACGCGGTCACCGCCGCGCACCACTGGCGGCCGCGGCGCGACCGCCACCACCACGACCCCGGAACACCGCAGTGGTGGTGTTCGCAGGATTCGACGCCACGGTCACACGTTCCGCGGGCACCGTCGCCGCAGCGGGTACCGGTACGGAAGCGGAACCGTCGAGGCGATTCTTGACGAGGTCCACATCACCGGTGTATTTGAGCAACGTCGACAACAGTACGTCGCGCATATCGATGACCGGATTCGACTCGGGTGCAACGCCTTCCATCACCGATGCGGCACGAGCCGCATCGATCACCTCGGAGATGGACGGGCTTTTCCGCAATGGCAGATCGCGCAGTGTGCGGGCCAGTTCAACGACTTGCCCCGCAGTACCCGAGGACACCTCGGGTGCGCGGGCGGTCACGATCTCACGTTCGCGCTCGAGGGTGGGGTAACCCACGTGATAATGCAGACAGCGGCGCTTGAGCGCCGGGGACAGCTCTCGGGTGTCGTTGGATGTGAGGATCACCCACGGCATCGAACGGGCGGTGAACGTACCGACCTCGGGAATCGTGACCTGACGCTCGGCGAGAACCTCGAGCAGCAACGCCTCCATGGACTCCTCGGTGCGGTCCACCTCGTCGACGAGAAGCACCACCGGCTCCGGCGACAGCACGGCATCGAGCAGCGGACGGACCGAGAGGAACGCCTCGGAGTAGAGGCCGAAATCCTGTTCGGCGAGGAATCGGGACGCGTCGGCAACGTCGGGGTACTGGCCGAGAAGTTCGCCGATACGGTCGCGGAGCATCTGCACGTGCAGCAACTGTTTGGCGTAATCCCACTCGTACAGCGCGCGACTGTCGTCGAGACCCTCGTAGCACTGGAGCCGAACGAGCCTGCGACCTCCTACCGCTGCGAGCGCCTTGGCGAGCTCCGTCTTACCCACACCGGCCGGACCTTCGAGCAGCAGCGGTCGCTCGAGCGCGGTGGCGAGGTGAACGACGGTCGCGAATTCGTCGTCGGCGATGTAGTCGTGCCGACGCAGTGCGTCCTGCAGTTCGGCGCCGTTGGAGAAGGTGGTCATGGGTCCTCCGGTGCGTGCGGGCTCGGGCCCGGGATCGGGCGGTGCTCGGGATCGCGCCCGGGAGCGGGCAGGGGGCGAACCGCCCCCGGGCGCGGGGTCTGGTCGGGTCAGTACGACCGATTGATGCAGTGATCGACGACGGGGATCATCGACTCGACTGTGACCTCACGGGGGTTGCCCGGGGTGCACCAGTCGCCTTGGATGTGCTCCGAGATCGCCCGCACGGTCTTCTCGTCGCCCGGGATCGTCTCGCCACGGCCGGCGTACTTGCCGGTGTTCATCCGGTTCTTGTCGTACGAGTCGGTGCGGACCTGGCCGAAGTTGTCGGGAATCCCGACGTCCTGCGCTAGCCGGATCGCGGCCTCGACTGCAGCATCGGCAGCCTGCACGGTCGTCATGTTGCGGGTATCGACACCCATCGCCGTCGCAATGCGCGCGTAGCTCTCGTACCGCGACGGCAGGTTGTACTCCCACACCCGGGGAAGCGCGATCGCGTTGTTGAGACCGTGGTGGCTGTCGAAGAACGCCGACGTCGCGTGCGAGATGGAGTGCACGATGCCGAGGCCACCGGAGTTGAACGCCTGTGCGGCGATGTACTGGGCATTCATCATGCCCTCACGCGCCTTGAGATTGCGGGGCTCGTACACCGCCTCCCGCAGGTTCTTCGCGACGAGTTCAATCGAGTACAGGGCGTTACCGAGCGACGGTGCGAAGTCCAGGCGTGAGACATAGGGCTCGGAACCGTGAGCAAGGACGTCGAACCCGCAGTACGCCGTGAAGTGTTGCGGGCAGGTGTAGTAGAGCAGCGGATCGTCGATGGCCAGGGTGACGATCGTCGCCTCGTCGAAGCCGACCCACTTGTGGGGGTGATCCATGTCGGAGGTGTCGGTGATGACGTACGCCCAGGAGGTTTCCGAGCCGGTGCCTGCCGTGGTGGACACCGCGATGTGGGGCGGGTTCTCCTTGTTGGTGGACTTCGCGAAGCCCTCGAACTCATTGATGTTGCGGCCGTCGTGCGCGATGACGACGCGCGCGCCCTTCGCAGCGTCGTGGCTCGAACCGCCGCCGATGGAGATGATCGAGTCGCACTTCTCCTTCTGGTACAGCGCCGCCGCTTCCATGACGTTGTAGTCCTTGGGATTGGACTCGACCTTGTCGTAGAGGACGACCTCGACACCCTGGTACTCGATCTTGCCGATGAGTTCTTCGATGATCCCGGAACCGCGCAGGCCGGTGGTCATGAGAAGGGTGCGCTTGAACCCGAGATTCTTGGCCTCGACACCGATGATGTCGTGGGCACCGACTCCCATGAGAGCGCGCGGGAAGGGGTGGAACTCCTTGATGGGAAAGTCCCAGATCTGGTTGAGCTCGATTGCCATCGTGATTCTCCTCGATTATCGGCGGGGATGATCGGCGGGTGTGATGTACGCCTCATGCCCGACCAACGATCGGCCAGGGAGCTCACCGAGAGAAGAGCTGCGCACGGAAACCGTCCGGTCGCGGCGACAGGACCGTCCGATCGGACAGGCAGGCCAGGACCGAACGGGTGGGCAACGCATCCCGGCCCCACTCCCGGTAGCGTGTCGGTGCCGCCTTCCGGCTGGTATTCTCAATACTAGAACACGTTCTAGAAATTGTGGTGAGCAGCACACCGCGGCCCCACGCTTGCACGAGAGGTGACATGCCGATGACGACTGTCGAGGTGCCGCACGGATCGCGCTCGGTGATTCTCACCGTGTCTGCCGTTATCGAGGAGACGTCCGACAGCCGCTCGATCGTCTTCGCCGTGCCCGAGGATCTGCGCGACAAGTTCGAGTACAGGCCCGGCCAGTTCCTGACACTGCGCATCCCGAGCGACCGCACCGGCTCGGTCGCGCGCTGCTACTCGCTGGCGAGCTCACCGTTCAGCGATGACGCCCCGAAGGTGACGATCAAGCGCACCGCCGACGGGTACGGCTCCAACTGGTTGTGCGACCGGATCTCCGCCGGCGACAGCCTCGAGGTCCTCCCCCCGTCCGGGGTCTTCACGCCGAAGTCCTTCGACCACGACTTCCTGCTCTTCGCAGCCGGCAGTGGCATCACCCCGGTCATGTCGATCCTCAAGTCCGCGCTCACGCAGGGGTCCGGCAAGGTCACGCTCGTCTACGCCAACCGCGACGAGAAGTCGGTCATCTTCGCCGAGGAACTCCGTGCGCTCGGCGAGAAGCACGCCGACCGGCTCACGATCGTCCATTGGCTCGAGTCGGTGCAGGGCCTGCCCACAGCCACGCAACTCGCCACCGTCGCAGCCCCGTTCGCCGACCGTGAAGCCTTCATGTGCGGCCCCGGCCCGTTCATGGACGCGGTGCACCAGGCACTACACGATGCCGGAATGCCGCGCACCAGCGTGCATGCCGAGGTGTTCAATTCGCTCGCCGGCGATCCGTTCGCCGACCACGAACCGGTCGAAATCAGCGACGACGAGGCGGCCGACGCCGCAACCGTCGAGGTCGAACTCGACGGCGAGGTCCACACCCTGTCGTGGCCGCGCAAGCAGACGCTCGTCGACATCATGCTGGCCAAGGGCATCGACGTGCCGTACTCGTGCCAGGAGGGTGAGTGCGGCTCGTGCGCGTGCACTGTCCTCGAAGGCAAGGTCGAGATGGAACACTGCGATGTCCTCGATCCCGAGGACATCGAGGCAGGCTACATCCTGGGTTGTCAGGCACGTCCGGTCACGGACACACTCAAGATCGAGTTCTGACGGCCGTCAGTCTGCCTGCCGCTCCGGCACCGGCGTGACCTCCTCGAGACGCACCGGCGCCGGCTTCGGGCGACGTAGCACCAGCGCGACCCCGGACGCGAGCGCGAGCGTCGCGACGATCGCGCTGTAACCGACCGCTGTGGCAGTGAGGCCGAACCGTCCTGTGGCCACGCCTGCTCCGATCGCTGGAACCGAGAACGCGATGTAGCAGACAACAAATGTGGTCGCGAAGACCTGTGCGCGTTGGTTGGGGCGGCCCAGCCCGGCGACGATGCCCATGGCACCCAAGAACGTCGATCCCCAGCCGAACCCGGCGATTGCCGTGCCCACGAAATACAGCACCACCACGCCGGACAGCAGCGCACCCGCCACCACGACCACACCGGTCGCGAGCAGGACCACGCCCGTCACCACGACGCGAAGTTCGGCGAAGCGACGCATGACCACTGCCGCGACCGAACCCGACGTGAACATGGTCGCGACGGCGAGCCCGGCAACAAGCCGATCGTCGATGCCGAACACCACATCGACGATCGACGTCCCCAACGACATGTACAGGCCGCCGAGCGCCCATGCCGACATCAAGCACGGCAATACCAAGAAGAACTGCGCACGCACGTCCGGGGGCAACGCCACGCTCGGTTTCAGTGCACGCAGTGCGTCTCCCCGAGAGGAGAACCCTGTGGGCTGCGAATTCTCCGGCACGAACAGGAGAGCGATGACGATTCCGATCGCGAGGACCGCGATGAGCGCATAGCTCAACACCGTCGGGAACGGCGCGAACTGAACCAGCAGACCGGCACCCGCCGCGCCCAGCCCGAGCCCCAACGACGGCGCGATGCTGTTGATCAGCGGACCGACCCGAGGGTTGGGTTGCAGATCGATCATCCCCGCGGCGACTGCTCCCGTGGCAGTGCCCACCGCCAACCCTTGGATGATGCGCGCCGCGATCAACCACCCGACATTGTCGGCGAAGATGAACACGACCATCGAGATCGCGAGAATCACCATCGCTGCCCCGATGATCGGACGACGACCGATGCGGTCGGACAACGCACCGACGGTGAGCAGCGTCGCGAGGAGAGAAACGACGTAGATCGCGAAGACCACGGTGAGCACCGCCGCCGAGAATCCCCACATCTCCTGGTAGACGGGATACAGAGGCGACGGCACCGACGACGATCCGGTGAGGGTGAACGCCCCCACCCCCATGACCGCGAATCCGAACACACGGGACCCGGTAGCGGATGGGGCGGGCGAGACCATCGAACCTCCAACAGGGAAACAGCGAATAAGAACCAAAGCTACGAACACAAGCAGCAGCGCCGCCACGCGGCGCTGCTGCTTCTGGAACATCCTCCGCGGAGGAAATATTTCGCCTACGTCACGATCAACATCGAAAAGGTCACTCCACCTGCAGAAAGATTTATCACTTAGCAACTCTCCTCGACATTGACCGACCGGTCGATCAGGCCTATACCGAGTAGAGGGGACACATTCTCACGAACCATCACCGAAGGAGGCTCACCATGTTCTCCGACAGCCGGCTTCAGGATTACGTAGCCGTCGTCCTGGGCGTCTTCGCCGCCCTGTCTCCGCTCTGGTTGGACACCAACACCAACGCAATGTGGTCGCTCATCGTCCTCGGCGTGCTCGTCGCCCTGTGCGGCATCGCGCAGATCGCGCGCCCCACGATGGCCGGGATCGACTACGCGATGGGCCTCTTCGGCGCACTGCTGTTCATCTCGCCGTGGGTCATGAGCTACACCGCCTTCAGCGGCGCATCGTGGACCGCGTGGATCGTCGGCGTACTGAGCGTGGTAGTCGCCGTCGCGGCACTGCCCGTCATGAACACCCGCATGCACGGAGGCGGCCTGGCAACACATCACTGATCCGATCACCGTCCCGCCGGTGAGGCCGAGCCGTCCCGGCCGACTTCACCGGCATTCTCCTACTCGGAGGTGATCAGTGAGCAGACACCCCGGTCCCTCGAGCGGCAACCGCCGTGACGGAATTCGCAGCACAGCGCAGGCTGCGCGCACCCGCATCCTCGATGCAGCCGAGGCACTGTTCGCGGAGCAAGGATTCGACTCGACCGCCACCACTGCCATCGCGACGGCAGCGCACGTGCCGAAGGGCCTGATCTTCTACTACTTCCCCACCAAGGAGGCGATCCTCGACGCGTTGATCGCCGAACGACTCCCCACCGAACCGATCTCCGACGTCATCTCCCTCGTCGCGCCGGGCGACCCCGCAACAAGCCTGATCAACCTGGACACAGCGCTGAACCTCGGACACCACGATTCGTCGGTACTGCGTGTGATCATCTGGCGGGAGGCAGAAACACACACCGACGTACGCACCCACGTGCGGACCCTCCGCGCGCACCTCCACGACACGACGATGCGCGTGCTCCAGGCGAGTTCACCGGTGCCCGTGTCCGTCAGCGCCGTGCGCACTGCGGCAACGACATGGGTGTCGGCGATGCTCTCCGCCGCCACGACCGACCGCCTGTTCGGACGCGACGGACTACCGCGGGCCCACGAGGAACTGCAGAACATTGCACGGCTGATCGCGGCAGGCATGTCGGGGATGACACCGTTGCCGAGGATGCTGGCCCCCGCGTGGACGTGACGAGGCATCGGGCACGGAACACGAGTCAACCGATCGGGTTCGGCGCCGGCCCGAGCAACTCACGACCGGCCGCGAAGGCGCGGGCGCCGGCCGGAAGGGTCCCGCGCTCGCCGCTGAGGAACACCTCAACCCGCCCCGATCCCGTCGATTCACGGCCGAGTGCGTCGATGCGTCGGAGCGTCTGCTGCGCGACCGCTTCGGCGCTGTCGAACAGACGCACCCCCGCCGGAAACTGCGCGGCAATCGTGTCCGCGACCAGCGGATAGTGCGTGCACCCGAGGACGACGCCCTGGACATCGTCGGGTGTGCGCTCGACGGCCGACGCGATCGCAGCGGATGCGCCGGCGCGGTCGCCGCGATCGATCGCATCGGCGAGACCGTGGCACGCGACCCCGACGACCTCGCTGCCGTTCGCGAACTGTGCGATCAGATCTGCCTGGTACCGGCTCGCGGTGGTCGCCGCAGTCGCCCAGATCGCGACCGATTCACACGCGGCAGCTGCCGGTTTGATCGCGGGAACCGTGCCCACAACGGGCACACCGGCCCCGAGATCGGCGCGGACATGCTCGAGAGCGGTGACCGACGCCGTGTTGCACGGCAACACCACGACCTCCGCGCCCCGCTCAACTGCCCGCCGCGCCGTCGTGACCACACGCTCGATCACCCAATCGGACGGCTTCGGACCCCATGGTGCGCCTGCGGGATCCATCGACAACATCAGATCGAGGTCGGGACGCAGGCGTCGCAACCACGCTGCCGTCGGCAGCAGCCCGAAACCCGAGTCGATGGAAGCAACGATCACCCCACGAATCTAGCGGGTACGGGCCACCGGGCTCACGCCATGGTGGCGAGCAACTCCTCGATCGGTGCGCCCGCCGCGATCTTCATCCGATTCTTCATCACCTGAGCCGGCATCCCACCACCGACGACACCGACGAGCCGCCCGTCGCGTTCATAGAAGGCGAGGAACTTACGGCCGTCGTCGCGCACGACGTGCACCGTGTCGTCGCCGCGTACCGCGCCGAGCCCCTGGATCTTGATCTCGTACTGGTCGCTCCAGAAGTAGGGCACCGCAGACGCGACACCCACATCTCCCGAGACCAGAGCCTTGACGAGCACTGTGGCCTGCTCACCCGCGTTGGTCCAGTGCTCGATGCGCTTGCGTGCCCCGTCGGGAAGCTGCCACGACGCAACGTCGCCGACCGCCCAGACATGAGGAGCCGACGCGCGACCCACCTCGTCGCACACGACGCCGTTGTCGAGTTCGATGCCCGAACCGTCGAGCCACTCGGTGACCGGGATCGATCCGATACCCAGCACCACCAGATCGACGTCGACCTCGGAACCGTCGCCGAGCACTGCGGAGGTGACGCGCTCACCGCCGCGCAGTTCGGACAGACCGATTCCTGCCCGCACATCGACACCCTCTTCGGCATGCAGCCGCGAGACCAACGAACCGACCTCGGTGCCGAGAACGGACGCGAGCGGAGTCTCCTGGGGCTCGACGAGCACGACCTCGACGCCCTTCGCACGCAAGCTGGCCGCCACCTCGCACCCGATGAACCCCGCCCCGACCACGAGAGCACGTGCTCCCGACACCACCTCGTCACGCAGCGCACGGCTGTCGTCCATCGATCGCAGGACATGCACACCCGCGAGTGCCTTCAGACCCGGAATCCGGCGCGGCCGCAGTCCCGTGGCGATCACCAACTCGTCGTACCGCAGCTCGGACCCGTCGGCCAGCGTGACCGTCTGCGCACCCGTGTCCACGGACGCAGCCGGGCTGTCGAGCCGCAGATCGATCGCCTGTTCCTCGAAGAACTCCCGCGGGCGCAACGTGGTGTCGTCGCGGTCGCCACGGAGGACGTCCTTCGACAGCGGAGGACGGTCGTACGGCAAGTGCGCCTCGTCGCCCACCAGGACCAGCTCCCCCTCGAACCCTGCGCGGCGCAATTCTTCCGCGGTTCGCACACCGGCGAGCCCCGCTCCGACAACGACGATCCGATCAACTGCCACCTGAGTCCATCCTCCTGATTTCGTGACATGTGCCACGCGAGTGCTTCGGGTCTTCATACCAAATACAGGTGACGGTGAACAGAGCGTCGATCCTTCTGCGCGGCACATCACGTCCGGTCCGGCGGATAATTAGAGTCGAACGTACAACGCAGACCCCCACACGCGACCGGCACAGCCTCACGCGACACAGCCACGAGGGAGTTTTCATGACGAGCGACAGCGGCGCAGGACTCAGCCGCGTGCAATTCGGAGCCGGTTCGTCTCCCGGCCCCGTCGACACCCAGGGACGGACGATCATCGCGGACGCCGTCGTCGCCAAAATCGCGGGAATCGCAACCCGCGAGATCAGCGGGGTGTTCGACGTCGGAGCCGGTACCGCACGCGTCGTCGGCGCCCTGCGCGACCGGATTCCAGGCGCTCGGATCAACCACGGTCAGGGCGTCGCAGTCGAGGTCGGCGAGAAGCAGGCCGCGATCGACATCGGCATCGTCGCCGAATACGGGGTCGCGCTTCACGAACTGGCCGTCGCCATCCGCCACAACGTGATCGTGGCCGTCGAGCGCATGACCGGACTCGAAGTCACCGAAGTCAACATCACGGTGTTCGACGTCGTCCTCCCGGACGAAGCAGCAGACGCCGCAGCAGAACAGAAACCGCGCGTGCAGTGACCTCGAACGGCGGGACCTCGAACGGCGGGACCTCGAACGGCGGGACCTCGAACGGCGGGACCTCGAACGGCGGGACCTCGAACGGCGATGCCCCCATCCGGGCCGGCCGCGACACCGCCGATCTCGTCGACGACATCGCGAACACGGTGCTGAGCATCGCCGGAATCGCCGGTCTGCACGGTGGCGAGTTCGGTGAAATCGCCACGTACCTGCCGGGTCGCCGCGTCACCGGTATCCGGCTGGGCCCCGGTGGAAACGAGATCCACGTGACCGCCTTCTACCCCGCCGACCTTCCCGCACTCGGAGAAGCAGTGCGACGATACGTCGAACCCATCGTCGACGGTCCGGTCCGCGTGGTGTTCCAGGACATCCGGCGGCCCCACGCCGACCCGGTCTCCGCAGAGAAACAGGTGCCATCGTGAACCACACCCCAACGACCAACACCGTTGTCGGACTCATCGCAGGCCTGCTGCTCGCCCTGGCCGGAATTCTGGGCGGATTCAGCGGGCTGCTGTTCGCGGTACTGCTGGGTGCCCTCGGCGCTGCCATCGGTGCACACCGCGACGGCATCCTCGATCTGGGTGCGCTGCTGCGAAGCCGTGGCCGTGGCTGATCCTGCAACACCGACTGCGCCCGCCGACCCGGAATCGGTCGATCTCGCAGGATCACGCGGCAGCCTCACCATCAAGGACCGTGCCATCGAACGGATCGCCGCCGCTGCCGCGCTGCAGGTACCCCACGTGGTCCGGCAAAGCAGCAACCTGAGCCTGCTCACAGGTCGCGAACTACCCCGCGCCGAGGTGAGCACCGCGGGCAGCGCCGTCGCGGTCAACCTCTACATCGCGGCGGAATGGCCCTACGATGCCGCTGCGCTCACGCGTCGTGTGCACGACGCCGTCGCGTGGCATCTGCACGAGTACACCGGTCTCGTGGTGCACGAACTCAACGTGCTGATCGTGTCGACCGCGCGAGCCGTCGAAGACGAGCAGAGCGAGCAGTCCGTGCCCGTCGAATACCTGGAATCAGACATCGTCGCCGGGCACACCGGGCCCCGATCCGACATCCCCGTGGTGTCGCCGCTTCCGCCGCTCGCCACACCTGCCGCAGCCCCCGCCGCGGCGCTCATCGCGATCGGGGCCCTCGGTCTCGCATTCGTCGCGGCACGGGAACTGCTCATCGTCCGCGGCACCTACGACGGTGCGCCGTGGATCCGCAACTCCTTCGAATGGTTCGGCCGGCTCCACTGGCATCCGTGGATCGCACCTGTGGCCGTGGTGCTCGTTGTGCTCGGTCTCGCCGCGATCGTGGTGGCGTTGAAGCCGCGCAGGCGAACCCACCTGCCGTTGAGGCTGTCCGGCGAAGTTCCGACCGTCTGGATGCGGCGGACCGATATCGCCCGGATGTGCAGCGCACGCGCATCCGCATTGCCCGGTGTGCTCCACGCACGGACCGTCGTCGACCGCAGGCGAGCGCTGATCCGTGTGGTCGCGGCGTCAGACAGTGCACTCGACGATCTGAGCGCCACCATCCGCACCGAAGTGGAACCGCGGCTGGCGCTGCTGGCAGATCCGATTCCGCTGGTGCTGAAGGTGTCGCGCCACGACGCGCACACCCCCACCACCGAAACGGGAACCCTGCCGTGAAACTCCGCACCGTACTCGTCAACCGGTTCTTCGCCTTCGCCGTGGGGTGTGCACTCCTCGGCACAGGTACGTTCGCACTGGCATGGGTGTGGCGGGTGCCGTTCGCACGCGAGCGACTCGCCGACCTCGACCGGCCGCTCATCATCGACCTGCCCGAGCAGCCGTGGTGGACGCCGGCATTGTGGACCGTCGTGGCCGCGGGATGCGCGATCGGGATCGTGCTGCTGGTCGTGAACCTGTCGCGGCGACGGACCTCGACTGTGGAACTGTACGACGAGGTCACCGACGCGACGCTCGGCGTCGACCTCGGCCCGGTCGCAACCGGAGTCGCGAGAGAACTCGAGACATTTCCCGGTGTCCGGTCGGTGCGTGGCCGTGCGGTCGTGGAACGGCACCTGCCGACGCTGTCGGTGACCGTCCACGCCGAGTCCGGCATCGATGTCTCCGAATTCACGGCCGCCGCTGAGGACGCCGCGCGCCGTGCCGCCGCCGCGGTCGGCGGTGCTCGTGTCGCGACCCAGGTGCTGCTGCATCTGGACCCGGCCGGCGAGATTCGCTGAGCTGCCGTCCGGGCCGACTGCCCGCTGCGGAACAACTCTTCTGCTCTTGAAACGCCGAACGGCGTCCACCCCGAAGGGTGGACGCCGTTGGGCGTCAGTGAGTACTAACTCACGCGATGATCTTCGTGACGCGACCGGCGCCGACGGTGCGGCCACCTTCGCGGATCGCGAAGCGGAGGCCCTCATCCATGGCGACCGGCTGGATCAGCTTGACGGACATCTCGGTGTTGTCACCGGGCATGACCATCTCGGTGCCCTCGGGAAGGGTCACAACGCCCGTCACGTCCGTGGTACGGAAGTAGAACTGCGGACGGTAGTTGTTGAAGAACGGCGTGTGACGGCCGCCCTCTTCCTTGTTGAGGATGTAGGCCTGGCCCTCGAACTCCGTGTGGGGAGTCGTGGTGCCCGGCTTGATGACGACCTGGCCGCGCTCGACGTCCTCACGCTTGATGCCACGAACCAGCAGGCCGACGTTGTCGCCCGCCTGGCCCTGGTCGAGCAGCTTGCGGAACATCTCGATGCCCGTGACCGTGGTCTTGGTGACGGTCGGCTTGATGCCGACGATCTCGACCTCTTCGTTGACGTTGACCACGCCACGCTCGATACGGCCGGTGACGACCGTGCCACGACCCGTGATGGTGAAGACGTCCTCGACGGGCATGAGGAACGCCTTCTCGGTCTCGCGGACCGGATCCGGGATGGAGTCGTCGACGGCCTGCATGAGGTCGACGATCGACTGGACCCACTTCTCGTCACCCTCGAGAGCCTTGAGAGCAGAGATCGGGATGACCGGAGCGTCCTCGTCGAACTCCTGCGAAGCGAGGAGCTCGCGGACCTCCATCTCGACGAGCTCGAGGATTTCCTCGTCGTCGACCATGTCGGCCTTGTTCAGGGCGACGAGGATGTAGGGCACGCCGACCTGGCGAGCGAGCAGCACGTGCTCGCGCGTCTGCGGCATCGGGCCGTCAGTGGCGGCGACAACGAGAATCGCGCCGTCCATCTGAGCAGCACCGGTGATCATGTTCTTGATGTAGTCCGCGTGACCCGGAGCATCGACGTGCGCGTAGTGGCGCTTGTCGGTCTGGTACTCGACGTGGGAGATGTTGATCGTGATACCACGAGCCTTCTCCTCGGGAGCCTTGTCGATCTGGTCGAACGCGAAGCTCTCGTTGAGATCCGGGTACTTATCGGCCAGCACCTTGGTGATCGCAGCCGTGGTCGTCGTCTTGCCATGGTCGACGTGACCGATGGTGCCGATGTTCACGTGCGGCTTGGTCCGCTCGAACTTCGCCTTCGCCACTGGAATGTCCTCCTGGACTGTTGTTGCGTGCAGTATGCAGCAGTGCGGTTTTGTATTACTTGGTCGTGCAGACGACCGGTTCCAACCCGAAGGTTACTCGCCGGTGGCCTTGGCGATGATTTCCTTCGAGACGTTCGACGGAACCTCTGCGTAGGAATCGAACACCATGGAGAAGTTCGCGCGGCCCTGGGTCTTCGACCGCAGGTCCCCGATGTAACCGAACATCTCCGAGAGCGGAACCAGCGCCTTCACGACACGGGCACCACTGCGTTCCTCCATGGCCTGGATCTGGCCACGGCGGGAGTTGAGGTCGCCGATCACGTCACCCATGTACTCCTCGGGTGTCGTGACCTCGACGGCCATGAGCGGCTCGAGGATCACCGGGGCAGCCTTGCGGGCCGCTTCCTTCAGTGCCTGAGAGCCGGCAATCTTGAACGCCATTTCGGACGAGTCGACGTCGTGGTACGCACCGTCGAGGAGCGTGACCTTGACGTTCACCAGCGGGTAACCCGCGAGCACGCCGTACTGCAGGGCGTCCTGCGCACCGGCGTCGACCGACGGGATGTACTCGCGCGGGACGCGACCACCGGAGACCTTGTTCTCGAACTCGTAGGTCGCGCCGTCCTCGCCCTTGAAGGGCGCGAGGGCGATGATGACCTTCGCGAACTGGCCGGAGCCACCCGTCTGCTTCTTGTGGGTGAACTCGTGCTTCTCGACAGCCTTGGTGATGGTCTCGCGGTACGCGACCTGCGGCTTGCCCACATTGGCCTCGACCTTGAACTCGCGACGCATGCGGTCGACGAGGATGTCGAGGTGAAGCTCGCCCATGCCGCCGATGACGGTCTGACCGGTCTCTTCGTCGAGCTCGACGGAGAACGTCGGATCCTCTTCGGCGAGCTTCTGGATCGCGGTGCCCAGCTTCTCCTGGTCGGACTTGGTCTTCGGCTCGATGGAGACCTGGATGACCGGGTCCGGGAACGTCATCGACTCGAGAACGATCGGGTTCGCCTGGTCGCACAGGGTATCGCCGGTCGTGGTGTCCTTCAGGCCGATCATCGCGTAGATATGGCCGGCCACGGCCTCCTCGACCGGGTTCTCCTTGTTGGCATGCATCTGGAAGAGCTTGCCGATGCGCTCCTTCTTGCCCTTGGTGGCGTTGAGCACCTGGGCGCCCGGCTCGACCCGGCCGGAGTACACGCGGACGAAGGTCAGCTTGCCGAAGAACGGGTGCGCAGCGATCTTGAAGGCGAGGGCCGAGAACGGCTCTTCCTTGCTCGGCTTACGCGTGAGGACGGTTTCCTCGTCGTTCAGCTTGTGGCCGACGACCTCACCGATGTCCAGCGGGGTCGGCAGGTAGTCGATGACCGCGTCGAGCATGGGCTGAACGCCCTTGTTCTTGAACGCGGTGCCGCAGAGCACGGGGTACAGCTCGGAGTTCACGGTCAGCTTGCGGATGGCGCCCTTGATCTCGGCGACCGTGAGCTCCTCACCGCCGAAGTACTTCTCCATGAGCTCTTCGTCGGACTCGGCGACGGTCTCGAGCAGCTTCTCGCGGTACTCGGCGGCCTGGTCGACGAGATCGGCGGGGATCTCCTCGACCGTGGCCTCGGTGCCGATCGGGGTGACGCCACGCCAGGTGAGCGCCTTCATCTCGACGAGATCGACGACACCGTCGAAGTCGTCCTCGGCACCGATCGGAATCTGCAGGACCAGCGGCTTGGCGCCGAGACGATCGATGATCGTCTGCACGGTGAAGAAGAAGTCCGCGCCCATCTTGTCCATCTTGTTGACGAAGCAGATGCGGGGGACGTCGTACTTGGCAGCCTGGCGCCAGACCTGCTCGGACTGGGGCTCGACGCCCTCTTTACCGTCGAACACGGCGACGGCGCCGTCGAGGACGCGCAGCGACCGCTCGACCTCGACGGTGAAGTCGACGTGGCCGGGGGTGTCGATGATGTTGATCTGGTTGTTGTTCCAGAAACAGGTGACCGCAGCGGAGGTGATGGTGATACCACGCTCCTTCTCCTGCTCCATCCAGTCGGTGGTGGAAGCACCGTCGTGGGTCTCACCGATCTTGTAATTGCGACCGGTGTAGAAGAGGATGCGCTCGGTAGTGGTGGTCTTACCGGCATCGATGTGCGCCATGATGCCGATGTTGCGGACCTTGTTCAGGTCGGTCAGCACTTCCTGTGCCACAGGTAAACCCCGCTCGTAGCTCGTGTCGGTCCTTGGGTGCGGACCACATGTTCTTATGTTGTCAGCCGGCCTTTACGGGACCGACACAGATGTGCGAGCAGCCGGCCGGGGGATCATACGACGATCCACCCGACCGGCGTCGACTCACCAGCGGTAGTGCGCGAACGCCTTGTTGGCTTCAGCCATCTTGTGCGTGTCCTCGCGACGCTTGACAGCGGCACCGAGGCCGTTGCTGGCATCGAGAAGCTCGTTGGCGAGACGCTCGACCATGGTCTTCTCACGACGCTGACGCGAGAAGGTGACCAGCCAGCGCAGGGCCAGCGTGGTGGAACGACCGGGGCGAACCTCGACCGGCACCTGGTAGGTGGCGCCACCGACACGACGGCTGCGCACCTCGAGGGCAGGCTTGACGTTGTCGAGCGCGCGCTTGAGGGTGACGACCGGATCGGTGCCGGTCTTCTCGCGAGCCTGCTCGAGCGCCTGGTAGACGATGCGCTCGGCAGTGGACTTCTTGCCGTCCATGAGGATCTTGTTCACGAGCTGGGTGACCAGCGGCGAACCGTAGACCGGATCGGCGATGAGGGGGCGCTTCGGAGCGGGTCCTTTACGTGGCATCAGCCCTTCTCCTTCTTCGCTCCGTAGCGGCTACGTGCCTGCTTGCGACCCTTGACACCCTGGGTGTCGAGCGAGCCGCGGATGATCTTGTAACGCACACCGGGGAGGTCCTTCACACGACCGCCACGCACGAGCACCATCGAGTGCTCCTGGAGGTTGTGACCCTCACCCGGGATGTATGCGGTGACCTCGACCGAAGTGGTCAGGCGCACGCGAGCGACCTTACGAAGTGCCGAGTTCGGCTTCTTCGGGGTGGTGGTGTAGACGCGGGTGCACACACCACGACGCTGCGGGCTGCCCTTCAGGGCCGCGCTCTTGACCTTGGCGGTCTTGTCGCGGCGACCCTTGCGGACCAGCTGATTGATAGTTGGCATCTATCGGCTTTCTCGTTGTCTGGAGCTGCTCAGGCGAGCAACACTGGCTGTTCTGAAATTAGGGATCCATCGGTTGGGACAAGGAAGCAACTGTCCCGCACTCGCACCCCGTACGTACACGAGGTCGGGTGTGTCGCGTACCCCCACACAGGCAGCCGGGGACTCGCACCTGCAGATATCTACAGACCGCGCGTACGGCATCGCCTCGCATAGGCACACAGATCGGCCCGGGCATGCCGGACACGACCCACAACGATACCCGGCGGCGGCGCATCCGGTCAAAGCGAGACGCGACGAATGACCGCGCACGTCAGCGCGGCATGAGCGAGAAGTCAACTGCTGAGGTTGAGGGTGAGCCGTGCCAACGTAGCAGCAGCCTCACACGGGTCGGCGCCACCGGTCGTGTACTGGACCCACCATCCGAAGATCCCCGTGGTCGCCGCACCGGCGGAAACACCACAGGACAACGGGTCGTTCGGTCGACGCATCTGCAGTGCCCGCCTACCTTCGACGGTAGTGTTCTCGACCGTGTAGCCCAGCTCTTCGCCCGCCTTGCGCTCATGATCGAGCGACCCGGTCTCGAACCAGTTGAACGTGACCTTCACTACTCCCGCCGGGCCGTCTCCCTCCCAGCGACAGATGGCGCCGAAGAACCCTCGGTACACCGCCGCGGCACCCACCGTCTCTGCGATCTTCTCGTCGGCGACGGCGTCGCACTCGGTGAGCAGTTTCGTGAACTCCGCCGACAGCCCCGGCCCGCCGCCCGCTCCCTGCGGCACCGCGCGGCCTTCGATGCTGCGCGCACATCCGGCGACCATCAGCAGAGCGGCGCAGAGCGCCACGACGCTCACGACGATGCGACGCGACCTGGACTGCACGGCAACGGTCTGTGTGCCCGGCGTGTGGGTGCCTGCTCTCATGACTGCGCCCTCTCCACGCTCAGTTCGGCGAGATCCCGCGCTACTGCGCACGAATCTGCCGTCGGCGTGAAGTTCGCGTAGGTCACCGACCAGTGGATGAAATCGCCACCGAAATCCACACCGATCTCGCACAGAACGGTCTGGCCGAGTTCGTTCTGAGCCGACCCCATGAATCCGGGATGACCACCGACCTCGACGTCCGCGGCGGGGCGGCCGATCAGATCCGAACCCGCACGCTCACGGCCGATCGGGCTGCCTCGGTACCACGAGAAGCTCACGCTCGGCCCTCCGACGTACGTCTCCCACTCGCATCCCACCGAGTTCCGGGTGACCATGGAGAATTCGCCCAGCGCAAAGGCCGCTTCGACCTCGTCGTCCGAGATCGAAGCACATTCGCCGAAGAACGGCCCGGGTTCGGTGACCTGTAACGCAGTCGTGTCCGGGCCACCACCCGCGTCGTCTTCCGGTGATCCGCACCCGGCCACCCACACCGCGGCGAGCGCGGTCATCGCCACGATCGCCGACATCCTCCCGGTGCGCCCGGACCCCTCGACAGGCATGTGCACAGACACTACCCAGCCGTACGTCCGCTCGCTTGTCGACTACGCGTATCGACCAGGATGGTGTCGAGCTGAGCCGCCCAGTGCCGGACGATCTCGGCGCGGCGACGCGAATCGTCGGTCAGGACATCTGCAAGACCCAGTCCCCGCGCAAGGTCGAGTGTCGCCTGGACCATGCGGTGGACGACAGGGTCGGAGTCGTCGGCTCCGAGTTGCTCGATCGCGGCGCGGTGCGCAACCCGGCCGAACCGCTCTTCGAGGGGGACGATGCGTTCACGCAGGGCGGGATCGGCCGCGGCCGCCGTCCACACCTGCAGCGCCGCCTTGAACAGGGTTCCGGAGTACTGCTCGATGATGCCCGCGACGACCCGCTCGGTGCGTGCGACGCCGGAGACAAGGTCGAGGTTCTCGTCGCGGATCTGATCCATACGACCGTCGAACATGAACTCGAGCGCCGCGGTGATGAGGTCCTCCCGGGTCGGGAAATGGTGTTGCGTCGCACCGCGTGAGACACCTGCACGCTGTGCGACGACACCGACCGTCGTCTCGCTCCAACCGGATTCGGCCAGGGTGTCGATGGTGGCCTCGAGCAGACGTCGACGTGTCGCTCTGCTTCGGTCCTGCTTCGGTTCGCGCGTCATCCGTACCCTTCCTCCGGTCCCGAGACCGTCTCTACATATCGCGGGTCCGTACACTCGTACCCCAGGACGAGACAGAAGGGCAGTTTCACTGTGGCAACGTTGGTGAGACGCGAAGATTACTTCGACGCTGCGATCGAGCTTCTCTCGTCGGACGATCACGGGGCTCTCAAGCAAGCGCAACTGTGTGCGCACCTCGACGTCACCACGGGCTCTTTCTACAACTACTTCGCCAGCTGGGCGCAGTTCCGCAAGGAGTTCCTCGAGAACTGGCTCGAACGGCAGACTATCCGGCTCGTCGCGACTGCGCGCCTCGAAGCCTCCCCCGCCCGACGTCTCGAGATCTTGATCGAATTCGCGTGCGGTCTCCCCCACAGCGCCGAATCGTCGATCCGCGGCTGGGCGCACACCGACGCAGAAGTCCGTGTGGTGCAGGCCACCGTCGATTACCAGCGGTATCTGGTGGTGGTGGAGGCGACGTCGGCGATCCTGGGCGCCGGTAGTGTCGCCGAGGGCTTCGCCCGCACCTCGCTCTACTGCCTCGTCGGTTATCAGCAGACAGTTCCGCTGCCCGAACCGGACACGCTGAGGTGGGGACTCGAACGGATACTGCGCGAACTGCTGGACACAGCGGAACGCTGACTCGGACGGTCCCGGTCCAGGTCCCGACGACCGGTCCGTCACGGCCCGGCCCACGACGGCGGGCGTCGCTGCAGGAAGGCCGTCACCCCCTCGACTGCGTCGACCGAACCGAACAACCGCGCCGATTGCGCGGCAAGGTCTGCGCCGTGCCGTTCGAAATCCTCGAGGATCTGCCGCGTGAGCAGCTGCTTCGACTCCGCGAGCCCCTGAGGTGAGCACTCGCGGAACTCTGCGAGCAGTTCCGCGACTGTGCCGGAAGGGTCGTCGGCGGTGATCGTCACCAGCCCGTACGCGAGGGCCTCCTCCGGACCGAACCGCTCCCCGGTGAGGAAATACCGTGAGGCGGCCCGCGGCGAGAGTCGCGGCAACACCGTGAGGGAGATGATCGAGGCAGCCAGCCCCAGACGCGCCTCGGTGAGCGCGAAGGTGGTTCGCGGACCCGCTACGACGATGTCGCAGGCACCGACGATCCCCATCCCTCCGGCCCGGACATGGCCGTCGATCTGTCCGACAACGGGTTTGGGTGTTTCGAGGATCTGTCGCAGCAGATCGATCATCGTGCGGGTCCGGTCGGCGGCCGCGTCCGCCGGCGTCCCTCCCGAGTCCGCCCCTCCGGCCTCGCGTAGATCCGCTCCGGCACAGAACGTTCCGCCGGCATGCGTGAGTACGATCGAGCGCACGTGTGGATCCGTGGCCGCGTCGTCGAGCCCTTGCCGCAGCTGTTGCAGCAGGGTCGACGACAGGGCATTACGGTTGTGCGGCGAGTCCAACGTCAGTGTCGCGACACCGTGCGCGACGTCGTAGCGTACGAACGGCTCGGCAGATTCGGTGTGCGTCATGACATTCCTGTCCTAGTAGGAGCGCGGCAGTCCCAGCGAGTGCTGCGACACGAAGTTCAGGATCATCTCGCGGCTGACCGGGGCCACCCTCGCGATCCTGGCGGCGCCGAGCATCGCGGCGAGTCCGTATTCCTGGGTGAGCCCCCCTCCGCCATGCGTCTGGATGGCCTGGTCCAGGCTTGCTATGGCAGCCTCACCCGCAGCGTATTTGGCCATGTTCGCGGCTTCGGCTGCGCCGAAATCGTCGCCACTGTCGTAGAGCGAGGCGGCCTTCTGCATCATCAGCTTTGCGAGTTCGACCTCGATCTTGCGCTGCGCCAGTGGGTGCGCGATGCCCTGATGCGCGCCGATCGGTTCCTTCCACACGGCGCGTTCGTTGGCGTACTTCACCGCGGCATCGAGGGCGAAGCGACCCATGCCGACGGCCATCGCGGCACCGAGGATGCGTTCGGGATTGAGTCCGGCGAACAACTGCGCGAGCGCCGCGTCGGGTTCGCCCACGAGTGCGTCCGCGGGAAGGCGGACGTCGTCGAGGAAGAGGGCGAACTGGCGGTCGGGCTCGATGATGTCCATCTCCATCGGGGTCTTGACGAACCCGGGGGTCTCGGTAGGCACGATGAACAGTGCGGGACGGAGCTTTCCGCTGGTGGCGTCCTCGGTGCGCGCGACAATGAGTACCGCGTCCGCCTGGTCGACGCCGGAGATGAACACCTTGTTACCCGACAGGACCCAATCGTCGCCGTCGCGCTTGGCGACGGTACCGATCCGGTGGGAGTTCGAACCCGCATCGGCTTCGGTGATTCCGAACGCGATGATCTTCGATCCGTCGGCGAGCCCGGGCAACCACTGTTGTTTCTGGTCGGCGGTGCCGTACTTGGAGATGATGGTTCCGCAGATGGCCGGCGACACGACCACGAGCAACAGGCCGCAACCGTGCGCCGCGAGTTCTTCCTGCACCAGCGCCAATTCGTAGATTCCGGCACCGCCGCCGCCGTACTCCTCGGGGAGATTCACGCCGAGGAACCCGAGTTTCGCTGCTTCCGACCACAGTTCGGTCAGTGGTTCGTGCCTGCGTGATTTCGGCAGCACGTAGTCGACGTAGTTGTAGCGCTGCGCCAGAGCCGCTACGGACGATCGGAGTTCCTGCTGTTCTTCGGATTCGGTGACGATCATTCACGTACTCCTGAGGTTGCGGATTGTTCTTCGCCCGACTGCTGATCCTCGCTGGACACCACTGCCAACACTGCACCGACATCGACCTGAGAACCGACTCCGACGTTGAATTCGGTGAGGGTCCCCGCTCCTGGAGCGGTGACGGTGTGCTCCATCTTCATCGCTTCGAGCCACAGGATGGGCTGACCGGCGGCCACGGTGTCGCCGAGGGCCGCGCCGAGCCGGATCACCGAGCCCGGCATGGGGGCGAGCAGCGTGCCCACCGCGCGGTGCGATGCAGGGTCGGTGAATCGAGGAACCACCTCCAATCTCACCGGTCCGAGTGACGAGTCGACGTGGACGGTGTCGCCGTACCGGGCGACGGCGAACTCGCGGCGCACCCCGTCGCGGTCGAGGACGACGCGGCTGGGAGAGCACTCGACAGCGACGACGTCGGCGAAACTTTCGGCGACCAGCCCGTTCCGCATACGGCGATAGCGGATCGTGTGCTCGTCGTGGATCCCGGTGTACGTCTTCGACTGCGGCGCCGACGCCACGTTGCGCCATCCGGTGGGGAGTCCCGCATCGACCGTTGCGGCGGCGCGGTTGCGCTCGGAATCTGCGAGAGCGGCGGCCAGAGCGGAGATCGCCTCCGCTTCCGGGCCTGCGACCGGATCCGACAACGCGGCGAGACCGTGCGTGGTGAAGAATGCAGTGTCCGTGTCGCCCGCAAGGAATGCGGGATGCCGCAGGACGTTGACCAGCAGGTCGCGATTCGTGCGGATGCCGTGGATCTCCGCTCCCACGAGGGCCTTCGCAAGCAGCCTCGCAGCCTGCGTCCGGGTCGGTGCGTAGGAGATCACCTTGGCGAGCATCGCGTCGTAGTGGATCCCCACGTGCGATCCGTCGACGACACCCGAATCCAGACGGACCCCGCTGCTGCGCAGGACCCCGAACTCGGTGTCTGCTCCCGGAACGGCGATCCGACGCACGACTCCCGTCTGCGGCTGCCAGTCGTGAGCGGGATCTTCCGCATAGAGGCGGACCTCGATCGAATGTCCATGCACCGGGGGCGGCTCGGGATCGAGTCGGCCACCGGCAGCGACATGCAGTTGCAGATCGACCAGGTCGAGACCGGTCACGCACTCGGTGACGGGGTGCTCGACCTGCAGACGGGTGTTCATCTCGAGGAAGTAGAACTCCCCCGATTCACCGGAGGCGAGGAACTCGACGGTGCCCGCGCCTTCGTAACCGATGGCTTCGGCGGCGCGGCGCGCAGCGTCGAGCAGATTCTCGCGCATGCCGGGGACCACGCTGACGAGTGGAGAAGGCGCTTCCTCGACGACTTTCTGATGTCGGCGCTGGATGGAGCATTCCCGCTCACCGATGGTCCACACGGTGCCGTGCCGATCGGCGAGGACCTGCACCTCGATATGCCGACCGGTTTCGAGGTAGCGCTCGCAGAACACCGTCGGATCGCCGAACGCCGAGTGTGCCTCGCGGCGGGCGGCCTCGAGTTGCGCGGGTAACTCGTCCGCCGACCGCACGATCCTCATGCCGCGTCCGCCCCCGCCGGCGGAAGCCTTGATGAGCACCGGCAGATCGGCGTCGGTGATCCGGGCGGGGTCGAGTTCCGTGAGCACCGGAACCCCGGCGTCTGCCATGAGTTTCTTCGCCTCGACCTTCGATCCCATCCGGGAGATCGAGTCGGGGCTCGGTCCGACCCAGGCCAGGCCTGCGTCGAGGACAGCCTGCGCGAAATCGGCGTTCTCGGAGAGGAATCCGTATCCGGGATGGATCGTATCGGCCCCCGCGGCGTGCGCGGCCGCGATGACGGCGTCGGCCCGAAGGTACGTCTCGGCCGGTGCGACGCCGGGAAGTCGGACCGCGGCATCGGCATCGGAGACGTGCGGACTGTCGGAATCGGCGTCGGAGAATACCGCGACGGTGCCCAGTCCCGCGCGACGGCACGAGGCGAACACCCGGCGGGCGATCTCTCCCCGGTTGGCGACGAGCACGGTCTCGATGGTCGTGTCGTTCACTGTCTGCCTCACATCCGGAAGACGCCGAAGCTGTCGGCGCCTTCGATCGGTGCGGTGGCGATGGCCGACAGGCACATGCCCACCACGGTGCGGGTGTCGCGGGGGTCTATGATCCCGTCGTCGTAGATGCGTCCGGACAGGAACATCGGGAGCGACTCGGCTTCGATCTGATTCTCGATCGCGGCGCGCATCGCCTCGTCTGCAGCCTCGTCGAACGCCTGGCCGCGGGACTCGGCAGCGGCGCGGCCGACGATCGAGATGACACCGGCGAGCTGCGCGCCACCCATCACCGCCGATCTCGCGCTCGGCCACGCGAAGAGGAAGCGTGGGTCGAACGCGCGACCGCACATGCCGTAGTGCCCCGCACCGTACGAGGCACCGAGCAGGATCGAGATGTGAGGCACGGTCGAGTTGGCTACCGCGTTGATCATCATCGCGCCGTGTTTGATCATCCCGCGTTCCTCGTACTCCCTGCCCACCATGTAGCCGGTGGTGTTGTGCAGGAACAATAGTGGCGTGTTCGCACGATTGGCGAGCTGGATGAACTGGGCGGCCTTCTGCGATTCCTCGCTGAACAGGACGCCGCGGGCATTGGCGAGGATCCCGACGGGGAATCCGTGCAGTTGCGCCCACCCCGTGACGAGCGACGACCCGTACAGGGGTTTGAACTCGTCGAAGTCGGAATCGTCGACGATCCGGGCGACCACCTCGCGCGGATCGAAGGGGCGCTTGAGGTCGTCGGGGACGATCCCGAGCAGCTCCTCGGCGTCGTAGCGGGGTTCGAGCACGTTCGGCGCCGCCGCGGGACCCTGCTTGCGGTGGTTGAGCCGCCGCACGATGCCGCGCCCGATCCGTAGCGCGTCATGTTCGTCGACCGCGAAGTAGTCGGCGAGACCGGATGTGCGGGCGTGCATCTCGGCGCCGCCGAGCGCCTCGTCGTCGGATTCCTCACCCGTGGCCATCTTCACCAGGGGCGGCCCTGCGAGGAACACCTTGGACCGTTCCTTGATCATGACGACGTGGTCGGACATGCCCGGAATGTAGGCGCCACCTGCTGTGGAATTGCCGAATACGAGAGCAACGGTGGGAATACCGGCAGCAGACAATCGTGTGAGGTCGCGGAAGAGCCGACCGCCGGGAATGAACACTTCCTTCTGTGTGGGGAGGTCGGCGCCACCCGACTCCACCAGCGAGATCAGCGGCATCCGATTCTGCATCGCTATATCGTTGGCACGCAGACTCTTCCGTAGCGTCCATGGGTTGCTGGTGCCACCGCGTACGGTCGGGTCGTTCGCAACGATCACGCATTCGACACCTTCGACCACACCGATGCCCGTGACCACGCCGGCGCCCACGGGGAATTCGGTTCCCCAAGCGGCGAGAGATGACAGTTCGAGGAACGGCGAGTCGGGGTCGATCAGCAACTCGATCCGCTCTCGTGCCAGCAGTTTGCCGCGATCGTGGTGTCGTCGTACGTACTTCTCGCCACCACCCGCGAGCGCCTTGGAGTGCTCGGTGGCAAGTTCCGAGAGTCTCGAATTCATCGACGCCGCGGCGTCGCCGAACTCTGCGGATCCGTAATCGAGGGCCGATGCCAGTGTGCTCACCCGTGGTACCCCAATCGCTTCGCGGCGAGTTCGATGAGAATCTCGCTGGTGCCACCGCCGATGCCGAGAATACGCATGTCGCGGTATTGGCGTTCCACTTCGGACTCGGCCATGTAGCCGAGTCCGCCGAACAGCTGGACCGCCTGGTGCGCGACCCATTCCCCGGCTTCGACGGCACTGTTCTTCGCGAAGCACACCTCGGCGATGAGGTCCAGGTCGCCGTCGACGGCCCGTTCGACGAGGGCTCGCGAGTAGACGCGGGCGACGTCGATCCGCCGCGTCATGTCGGCGAGGGTGCGCTGGACCGCCTGGCGGCTGATCAGCGGGCGGCCGAAGGTCTCACGGTCGCGGCACCAGGCGATGGTCAGGTCGAGACATCGCTGGGCGCCGGAGTATGCCTGGGCGGCGAGGGCGATGCGCTCGGACACGAAGCCCTGAGCGATCTGGAAGAAACCGGTGTTCTCGGCGCCCACCAGGTTGGCTGCAGGGACACGGACGTCGACGAACGACAGTTCGGCCGTGTCGGACGCGCGCCAGCCCATCTTGTCGAGCTTGCGGGAAACCGTGAAACCCGGCGTTCCCTTGTCGATCACGAGCAACGAGACGCCACCCGCGCCCGATCCACCGGTACGGACGGCGGTGACCACGAAATCGGCGCGGCAGCCGGACGTGATGTACGTCTTGGCGCCGTTGACGATGTAGTGGTCGCCGTCGCGCACCGCGGTGGTGGTCAGGTTCCCGACGTCGGATCCGCCGCCGGGTTCGGTGATCGCGAGCGACCCGATGAGCTCGCCCGCGAGTGTGGGCTTCACCCATCGGTCGATCTGGTCGGGATCGCCTGCAGCGATCAGGTGGGGCAGGGCGATGCCGCAGGTGAACAGCGACGCGAACGCGCCACCGGAAGCGCCTGCCTCATGGAATGCCTCGCACACGATGAGGGTGTCGGCGCTGTCTCCCCCGGAGCCGCCGACCTCGTCGGGGAAACCCACGCCGAGTAACCCGAGTGCTGCCGCCTTCTTGTGGAGTTCACGCGGAAGTTCGCCGTCGCGTTCCCACTCATCGAGGTACGGCAGGACGTCCCGTTCGACGAAACCGGTCACGGTCTCGCGCAGTGCACGACGTTCGGGGGTGTTCCAGATACTCACGTGTGGTCCTCCAGGAAGGTGATCGGGATATCCAGGTAGCGGGCCCGCAGCCACTCGCCGAGCCCCTTGGCCTGCGGGTCGAACCTGGCCCGGGACGCGACACCGCGGCCGAGGATTCCTTCGATCACGAAGTTGACGGCCCGTAAATTCGGTAGCAAGTGGCGGGTGACGGTGAGCGGCGCAGTTTCGGGAAGGAGCGACTTGACGGTGTCCACTGTGAGAGTGTGTGCGAGCCAGCGCCACTCGTCGTCACTGCGCACCCACACGCCGATGTTGGCGTCGCCTCCTTTGTCTCCGCTGCGCGCACCGGCCACCGCACCGAGCGGTGCGCGGCGGGTGGGGCTGTCCGGCCATGGGGCGGGCAGGTCGGGGGTATCGAGCGGCTCGAGCGGCCTGCTCTGCGCAGCCGGGGGCACTTCGACGCGGGTACCGTCGGGTAGCGCCGCCACATGGGGAACCTGCGCGGCGTCGACATAGCCTGCGGTGTAGACCCCGTAGGCGCTGCCGGATCCGGGCGGCGCGGTCAGCGACAATCCGGGGTATCCGGCGAGTGCGAATTCCACTGCGGTGGAAGTGAACCCACGGCCCACAACTTTCGGGTCGGGGTCGCGGACCGTGCAACGCAGCAATGCACTCGCGGCTTCCTCGGTGTCGGCATCGGGGTGGTCGGTGCGAGCGAGGGTCCACTCCAGTTCAGCGGGGCGCGTCGGCAGATTCGCCTCGACCTGGCGTCGCACGAGTTGCGCCTTGGCCTCGATTTCGAGTCCGGTGAGAACGAACTCGGCCTGGTTGTGAAATCCCGCCAGCGCGTTGAGACACACCTTGAGTGTGGGCGGCGGGACCTCACCCCGGACCCCGGTGAGCTTCACGCGGTCGGGCCCTACCTGCTCGAGGTGGACGGTGTCGATGCGCGTGGTGACGTCCGGACCTGCATACCGCCCACCGGTGACCTCGTACAAGAGCTGTGCGGTCACGGTGCCCACCGTGACAGCGCCGCCGGTTCCGGGATGTTTGGTGATCGTCGACGAGCCGTCGGCCTCGATCTCGGCGATCGGGAACCCCGGGCGGTCGAGGTTGTCGAGTTCGGTGAAGAACGCATAGTTGCCACCGGTCGCCTGAGTGCCGCATTCGATGACATGTCCGGCGGCAACGGCGCCTGCCAGCACATCGAACTCGTCTCGGGCCCAGCCGAAGTGGGCGGCAGCAGGACCGACGATCACGGAGGCGTCGGTGACGCGACCGGTGACGACGATGTCGGCCCCCGCATTCAGGCACTCGACGATCCCCCACGCACCGAGATATGCGTTCGCAGTGAGCGACGGCGGGTCTGTGGTCAGGTCGAGTTCGTCGACGCGGCCGAGAAGGTCGTCGCCCTCGACGTGGGCGATGCGCGGTGCGAGACCGAGCCGGTCGGCGAGATCCTGCAGTGCGGTGGAGAGTCCCGCCGGGTTGAGGCCACCGGCATTCGCGACGATCCGCACGCCCTTGTCCAGTGCGAGACCCATGCACTCCTCGGCCTGGCGCAGGAAGGTCTTGGCATAGCCGGCGGCGGGATCCTTCATGCGGTCGCGACCGAGAATCAGCATGGTCAGTTCTGCAAGGTAGTCGCCGGTGAGGTAGTGGAGCTCGCCGCCCTCGAGCATTTCGCGCATCGCCGACAGGCGGTCTCCGTAGAAACCGGAGCAGTTGCCGATTCGTACGGGCATCAACGATCGCCCGCTTTCTGCACTCGCCCCGGTCCGGGAGGCCCGGCGAACGCCTGGGCGAGGTCGAGCCAGATGTCCGCATCGGAACCCTGTGCAACGAGAGAGGTGTCGGCGCGGTGCACACGTTGTGTGACGAGCCTGCAGAAGTCGAGGGCCGAACCGGACACCGATTGTGTGGCATCACCCGGGCCCCACTCCCAGATGCTGCCGTCGGGCGCGGTGAGTACTACCCGGAACGGTTCGGCCGGCACTGCGCGGTCATGAATGACGAAGGCGAAGTCTCGTGTCCGGACGCCCAGGTGCGCGATGTGGCGGAGGCGAGGTGTCGCGGGCTGCGCGACTCCGAGGGCAGCCGCGACGTCGCCGCCGTGCGCCCAGGTCTCCATGATCCGCGCGGTCGCCATCGAGGCTGCGGACATGGGCGGGCCGTACCAGGCGATCTTCGTGCCCACGGGGACTCCCGCGAGCGCAGCCGCGAGTTCGCGACGGGCCGCGCGCCAGTGGGCAAGGAGTTCACCTGGCTCACGGACAGCGTGTTCCGCGGCGCCGACGTCGACGAAACCGTCGAGGTCGGTGATGCCCTCGACTCCGGCTGCGAACGCGTCCGGGTCGGTGATCGCGGTGAGGGCGGCGAGGTCGGTCCACAGCAGGTGACCAATCTGGTGGGCGACGGTCCACCCCACTGCCGGCGTGGGGCGACGCCAGTCGCCTTCGGTCAAGTCAGCGACCAGACGATCGAGGGCATCGCCTTCGGCGCACAGATCGTCGAGGAGCTCGGGCAGGTCGGCCATGCGATCAGCGTCACACGCCCCGACCCAAGAATCAAGCACTCATGATTGTTTTATTCATTCGCTCTGCATCGCAATGACGAATCAGACCCCGTATCCGCCGTCCACGTCGAGCTTCTGGCCGGTGACGAACCCGGCCTTCTCCGAAGCGAGGAACAGCACGGCCTCCGCGATGTCGTGAGCCCTTCCGAAGCGGCGCAACGGAATATTGCGCTTGGCCACGTCGAGCGCACGCTCGTCGAGATCACCGGACGAGATCAACCGGTCCGCCATGCCGTCGACGAGCATCCCGGGACCCACACTGTTGAACCGCACACCGAACCGGCCCTCCTCCACCGCCAGCGCGCGCACCAGCGATTCGACAGCGGCCTTCGGCCCCGCAGAGAGTCCGTCTCGGACCGGAAAACGTGTCGTGGCCGCGGTGGTGACGGCAACGACCGACCCCGCAGAGCGACGCAGCTCCGGGAGAACTGCAGAAACGAGGTTGAAGAACGCCTTCGCCTCGCCGTCCACCGCCTCACCGAATTGCGCGGGCGACACTGCGGACAGGTGCACCATCGGAACGTGCGGCCCCGCCGCGTGCACGACCACCGCAAATCCGTCGAACTGCTCGGACACGGAACGGACCCAACAGGCCGTGGCCTCGGAATCGGACAGATCGAGGGCATCCGCTCGGGCGACTGCGCCCAGCTCCACAAGCTCTGCGGACAGCCGTTCGGCGGCGCCCTTCCGACTGCGATAGGTGAAGGCGACATCATGACCGGTGGCGGCGAATCTCCGGCAGATCTCGGCACCGATCCCTCCGGTACCCCCGGTCACCAGTACTGTCCCCCGTTCAGCCGACACTGATCCGCCGATGCGCCAGTTGCCAACCGTCTGCAGTGTGCACGAACCGATCCCGATAGATTCCGCTCGATCGGACGGCCGGGGTGCCGCCTACGCCCGTGACGAAATGCCAGTACGCCATCGATGTCGCCTCACCGTCGCCAGGAACGACGGACGCATTGGTGATCACGTGCATCGTTCCCGTACCCGGCCCCTGCACACCGGATTCCCTACGTTCACGGGCGCCGGCAAGTGCGTCCTCCCGGCCACGCCGGACCTGCGCCGCGAGCCCGGACCCTGTACCGCCCGGGAACTCCCACACGAGATCCTCCGCCAGGAGCGCGCCGTATTCCTCGAGTGTTCCGAAATCCGCTGCCTGGGCCAGACATGAGATCGCGTTCGTGACGAGTGTGATCCGGGCGGCTCGTTCGAGATCGTCCACGCGCGTCTTCCTCCTGTTATCGTCCGCATCAGCGAACTCTGCTCGTGTAGCACCGATTCCGCCTCTCCGTCCCGAGAGGTTGCCGTGACCGTACCGACCGGCGACCAGGGTGGGGCGGGCGATCCCGGACAGCGGTCATTCCGGCCGGCGACTCCGAACAGATCCGGCCTGACGATCCCGGACGATCAGACGAAGGAGTTCGCCCGCGGGCCCTTCGAGCTTGCGCGGAGGCCGCCACACCGCGCGCAGTACCCGAGACAGGTCCAGCCCGTCCACCTCGATCACTCGCAGGTGCCCCGACGCGACATGGTCGGCAACGGCCAACGTGCTCAACACCGCCGGCCCCACCCCGCCGAGCGCGCTGGTCCGCACTGCTGCCCCGCTTCCCAGTTCGAGCAGTGGCACCGGCCGCTGGTACTCCTGCAATGCGAGGTCGAGTGTGCGGCGCGTGCCGGATCCTTCCTCGCGCACCACCAGCGGCGTCGCGGCGAGCTCGGCGACGGTGAGGGAACGTCGTCGACGTGCCCACGGATGCTCGGGGGCCACGACGACCACCAGTTCGTCACGTGCGACGGCGACGCTGTGTAATCCGGAGGGAATGACGGGGCCCTCGACGAATCCGACATCGCACCCTCCGGCCACCGCGATGTCGCACACCTGCATCGAGTTGTGCACCTGCAATTGGATCTGCACGTCGTCGTGCACCGCACGGAAGTCGCCGAGCCATCGCGGGATCAGATGTTCGGCAACGGTCATCGATGCCGCGACGACAAGTTCGGGATGGTGTTCAGCGCTCAACGCCGCGGCCGCGCCGATCAGCCGTTGTGCGTCGGCGAGTACTTCTCGGGCCCAGTGCGCCACCACGGTGCCCTCGGGCGTCAACACCGATCCGGAGCGCCCGCGTCGAACGAGTACGGCTCCGAGCTGCTTCTCGAGCCGACGCACCGACCGTGTGGCATTGGGCTGGGCGACACCCGCGGCGCGCGCCGAGGCACCGAGGCCGCCGAGGTCGTCGATTCCGACGAGTAGCTGCAACGCGGCGAGATCGGGCCATTCCGTCATACGGAAACGATATGCCGGAGGAGTCGCTGGGGCAGAATGCGGGCATGTCGTCCTTCGGAATCGACCGTGCACGGGAAGTTCTCGCCGCGCAACCGTTCAGCGTCCTGATCGGCGCGCGCCTGTCTGCCTACAGCCCCCAGGAGGTGTCGCTCGAGATTCCGTTGAGACCCGAATTGCTCCAGCAGTTCGGGTTCGCACACGGCGGTGTCCTGTCGTATGCGGCAGACAACGCGATCACCTTCGCCGCCGGCACCGCACTCGGCCCGTCGATCGTCACCACCGGATTCACGATCGATTATCTACGTCCCGCGCAGGGAACACTCCTACGCGCCGATGCCCATGTGGTCGAATCCACCAAACGTCAGGCACTGTGCCGGTGTGAGATCGTCGTCGTCACCGACGACGGCTCCGAGAAGGTCTGCGCGGCGGCGCAGGGAAGCGCCCGACTGATCGAACTCTCACGCTGATCCGGCAACGACGACCAGGACCAGCGCCGCGGATCCGAGTACGACGACAGTGCCCGCGAGGGTGATGTAGCGCCACCAGAAAGAGGTACCTCCGCCCGCCACCAACCCACGGACTCTCGCCCGGTGTCCCTCCGTCGCCGTGAACAACAGAACGACGACCGGCACCAGACACACGAGGCCGATCGCCGCGACGACGATCCTCGGCCCCGGCGCGAATCGCATGAATGCCAGCACGATCGCACCGAGCACGGCTTCGGTGCGCAGCCATGCGAGTGAGGTGCGTTCGGGTTGCAGCCCGGGGTCGTCGTGCCGCACGTCCGATCACACCACGATCGCGATGGCCAGCACGATCCCCGCGATCGACAGCAGAGCTGCGAGCAGATAGGCGATCCAGGGGAACGGCAACGGCTGTTCCGAGCGCATCGCCCTCTCCACTCCGACCCAGCGCACGACCGCGACCACGGCGAGCACCACTGCGAACAACAGGAGCACCGACGCGAGTACGGTCCGCAATACTGGGGCGACGATATCTCCGGCGAAGGTCTCGAAGCCGACCGCGGCGGCGATGAGGCCCAGCGAGGTACGGATCCACGCGAGAAACGTGCGCTCGTTTGCGAGCGTGAACCGAGGGTCCGGCTCGATGCCTTCACGCAGCACTCGTGGCCTTCGGTCTCGTCGCGTCGAACTCACACGGCGCACTCTAGTCCGGCCGGTTCCCGTTCACAGGTCTCGCGCTGTTTCATCCGGCAACCACATCTGTGCCACGCACCTCGACAGGACGTGCTTTCAACGGTTTCTTCGCGGGCCCCGCGACCGGTGCTCCGTCGAGCGCGAACCTACTGCCGTGGCATCGGCACACGATGAGGTCGCCCTCCACATCGGAGATGTTGCACCCTTGATGTGTACAGATCGCGATGAATGCATGGAAGTCGCCCTCCGTCGGCTGAGTGACGATGAGCCGCTTTCCCTCCAGAAGAACGCCGCTGCCGACGGGTACGTCGGCGACTGCGGCAACAACCTCGGCGTCCGGCCCCGGGGGCGCGGTGGTGGTCGCGACGGGCTCGGCCTCCGGTTCCTGCGACGTCGACGCTCCGCACGCAGTCAGCGCTCCCGCCGCCACCGCGGTACCTGCGCTCGAAAGCACTGCTCGCCGGGTCATCGGGGGGAGATTGCTACTCATCGACACTTCCGTTCGATCGCTGACACATCCCGCTCAGAGTAGTCCCGGAACGAGGCCGGGGCCGCGACCTCCGTCACGGCCCCGCCTCAGTCGAACGCCTCAGTGCATCGGGACTGTGCCCGGCTCGATCGGCTGCACCGACTTCCTGCGCGGCAGGAAGGCCGCCGGGATCAGAGCGAGCACCATGACGAGCATCGCCACAGTGAACGTGTCGCCGAAGGCGTCGGCAAGCGACCCTAGGACGGACTGCTGCACCTCGGGCGGAAGCTGCGCGAGCATCTCCGCGTCGGGCTGACCGGTCGTCCCTTCCGGCGCGCCCTCGGGTGCGATGATCCGGCTGGTGAGGATCACGGACATCGTGGCAGTGCCGATCGACCCCGACGCCTGCTGGACGATGTTCATCAGCGTCGAGCCACGCGCGATGCTGTGATCGGTGAGCGTCTGCAACGCTGCTGTCATCGTGGGCATCATGGTGCAGCCCATGCCCATTCCCATGACGAACAGTGCCCCGAGCAGGAGCGGATAGCCGGTGTCGACGCCGACCTGCGTGAACACGGACATGCCCGCGATGATGAGCACGAGACCGACCAGCACGATCTTGCCCGGCCCGATGCGGTCGACGAGCTGCCCGGCGATGGGCATCGTGAGCATCGCACCGAGTCCCTGCGGGGCCAACAACAGACCGGCCATCAGCGTCGACTCTCCGTGCACCTGCAGGAAGTAGCTCGGGAACAACAGACCGGCACCGAAGAAGCCGATCGCGAACACGGTCATCGTCAGCACCGCGAAGGTGAGCTGCCGGTTCTGGAACAGCTTCAGGTCGATGAGCGGATGGACGGCACGCAGGCCGTGGAACACGAAGGCGATGATGAGCACAATGCCGACGATGCCGGGAATGAGCACCCGCGCCGATGCGACCGTGCCGGTCTCCGGCAATGACGACACACCGAACAGGAACAGCGCGAGACCCGGCGACAACAGAAGCATGCCGACGAAGTCGAATGCTTCGGACTTCCGCGGTGAGTCCTTCGGCAGCACGACGAAGGCCGTGATCAGCGCGACGGCACCGATCGGGAGGTTGATGAGGAAGATCCAGTGCCAGCTCGCCACGTCGATGAGCCAGCCACCGAGGATGGGTCCGCAGATGGGGCCGAGGAGCATCGGGATACCCAGAACCGCCATGACGCGCCCGACCCGCTGCGGGCCTGCTGCCCGGGTCATGATCGTCATGCCGAGCGGCATCAGCATGCCGCCGCCGAAGCCCTGGACCACGCGGAAAGCGATCAGCGATGTGATGTCCCACGCGAAACTGCACAGGACGGACCCTGCGACGAACAGTACGAGCGCGGTGAGATAGAGACGCTTGGTGCCGAACCGATCAGCTGCCCACCCAGTGAGTGGAATCACACTGGCGAGAGCGAGGGTGTAGCCGGTCATCGTCCATGCGACCGTCGCGTACGAGGCCTGGAACTCCGACATGAAGGTCGGGAGTGCGACGGAAACGACAGTGACGTCGAGGATCGACATGATGGCGCCGAGCACCACCACGGAGGCGATCTTCAGGACAGCAGCGTCCAGTTTTGTACTCGGCTCGGAGGATGAATCCGCAGGTGGCGCTGTCATGGGTCACTCCAGTCGGTGCGCAGGCGTCGGCCCGCAGGATGATGAGAAGACGGACGGCCCCGAGCGGCCCATCGAAATCCGAATTCGGCACCGACAGCGTGGGCGCACCGCCCGATGATCTTATCGAGGATGCGCCGTGAGCCCCACTCCATTACCGTCGCATCGCGTCCAGGAGCGACAGCCGGCGGCGACCCAGACCGACGAGAGCCGCGCGGTCGGTGATCTTCACGCGCGGCCGGCCCTGCGCGCGGCCCGCCTCTCGTTCTACGGAGTCGATGCTGCGCCACCCGTGTAGGTCGATCCGGTCGGGGCGTCGCTCGGCCAGGAGTCTGCCGAGGCTCCGACGGTCGCCGCGCGGCCGCGTCAACCGTCCTGCATCGAAATCGGCGAACAGTGCGGCTACGGTCTCCTTCGCACACGCCTTGTTGGTACCGATGACTCCGCTGGGACCGCGCTTGATCCATCCCGTCACGTAGACACCCGCTTCGACGCGACCACCCACGCTGGGGACGATTGCGCGCTGTTCGTCGAACGGCAGCCCGGGAATCGGAACACCCTGATAGCCGATCGATCGGAGCACGAGGCCGGCGCTCACATCCTCGATATCGTCGGTCGCACGTGCGACGAGCGCGCCCTCGGGTGTCTCGACCAGCTCGGTCCGGGCGACGCGTGCACCGTCCACGTGGTCGTCGCCGACAAGTTCGGACGGCACGGCGTGGTAGCGGAAGACGATGCGGCGATTCCCTTCGCGTAGTTCGCGAGCCGCATACTCACGGGCGAGTCGGACGCGCATCGCCACGGCCGGGTCGCTCGCGACGGCGCGTTCGCTGGCCCGGTCGAGGACGAGTGCGGAGTCGTCGATGACGACGTCCACGCCGTTCAGGTCGCCGAGCGCAAGGAATTCGGGGTTGCTGTATGCGGCTTGGGCCGGCCCTCGGCGCCCGAGGAGGACGACCTCGCGGATATTGCTGTGGCGCAGCGCCTCGAGTGCGTGGTCGGCGATGTCGGTGCGCGCGAGTTCCTCGACGTCCATGGTGAGGATGCGGGCGACGTCGATGGCGACGTTGCCGTTGCCCACGATGACGGCGCGCTCGGCCGACAGATCGAAGGTGCGATCCGCATAGTCGGGATGGCCGTTGTACCAGGCGACGAATTCCGTAGCGGCGTGGCTGCCCGGGAGGTCTTCGCCGGGAACGCCGAGACGACGATCGGCAGAGGCACCCACCGCGTACACCACCGCGTGGTGGTGGTCGAGCAGTTCCGCGTGGGTGAGGTGGCGGCCGATCTCGGTGTCGAGGTGCAGCGCGAAGGCGTCGCGACGGAAGGACCACTCGAACGACTCGGTGACGGACTTCGTGCCGGGATGGTCGGGGGCGACTCCGGCACGGACCAGACCGAACGGTGTCGGCAGCCGCTCGAACATCTCGACCTCGACATCGGATCGATCGAGCAGTTCCTGCGCCGCATAGCAGGCTGCGGGCCCGGCCCCTACGACAGCAACCCGCAGGGTTCCGAGATCCCGCGGCGCGGCCGGTGTCGGCACGAGAGGGTCCCAGCCCTCCGGCATGGGGTGCGCGCGGTAATAGGCGGCGTTGATCTCGGCGAAGCGGGCCTGGGACGGTTCGAGCTTGTCGTCCGGAAGGATCGCTTCGACCGGGCATGCGTCGGCGCACGCACCGCAGTCGATGCAGGTCTGCGGGTCGACGTGCAGCATCTCCGTCGTGCTGAACTCACGTTCGGCGGGGGTGGGATGGATGCAGTTGACCGGGCAGACGGCGACGCAGCTCGCATCGTTGCAGCACGTCTGGGTGATGACGTAGGCCATGGCGGTGTCCTCCGAGGCAGGGCTGGGCAACCAAGTTTCATGTAACACTCAGTAACAGTTACCTTGACTGTAGTCGCGCATTCGCGTGCTTCGCAAGGCACGACCCGCCACGCGGATAGCAGGAAGTCGACGTCGGCGTTCCGGTTCGGGCACGTAGCCCCTACGGTGGGATGATGACCCGCACCCTGATCTTGCTGCGCCACGGGAAGTCCGCGTATCCGGACGACGTGGACGATCACGAGCGCCCCCTCTCTCCACGCGGCCGACGAGAAGCAGGTCTCGCCGGTCGATGGATACGAGCCAACCTGCCTGAGATCGACGCAGTGCTGTGCTCCGACGCGACACGCACGCGCAAGACTCTCGCCGAAGCGACGATCGACGCACCCGTCGACTACCGCGCGGCGCTCTACGGGGCCACTGCCGAGGGCGTCATCGCGGAGATCCGCTCGGTGGATCCGAAAATTCACACTCTGCTCGTGATCGGGCACGAGCCGTCGCTGTCCGAGACGGCGCTGAGTCTGGCCACAGACCACACCAGCGACATCGCCCAGCAACTCTCCGAGAAGTTTCCGACCTCAGCGCTCGCGGTCCTCACCGTTCGAGGCAACTGGGACGACCTCGAGTCCGGTCGCGCCGAACTGACCGACTTCCACATCCCACGCTGAGCGTCGCTTCTCCACGACGTACCCAGAAACCACAAAGGTCCCGCCCTGAAGAGAGAGGGCGGGACCTTTGTGACTACGGCAGCGAACTACCGGTAGTCGTTGGAGTAACCGTAGTCATCCAGAGGCACTGCAGCACCGGTGTTCTGGCCGAAGCCGTCCGGCGAGTAGTACTGATCGTCGTACGCCGGGATGGCGTACGCGGCAGCACGAGCCTCCTCGGTCGGCTGAACCTGGATGTTCCGGTACTTGTTGATGCCGGTACCGGCCGGGATCAGCTTGCCGATGATCACGTTCTCCTTGAGACCGATCAGCTTGTCCGAACGGCAGTTGATCGCCGCGTCGGTCAGCACACGAGTGGTCTCCTGGAACGATGCCGCCGACAACCACGAGTCGGTGGCCAGCGACGCCTTTGTGATGCCCATGAGGACGGGGCGACCGGCAGCCGGCTCGCCACCTTCCTGGACCACACGACGGTTCGCAGCCTCGAACTCGCTGCGCTCGACGAGTGAACCGGGCAGGAACTCCGTCGCACCCGAATCGATGATCGTCACGCGACGCAGCATCTGACGCACGATCGTCTCGATGTGCTTGTCGTGAATCGACACGCCCTGGCTCCGGTAGACCTCCTGGACCTCGTGGACCAAGTGGATCTGAACCTGACGGGGGCCCATCACACGCAGCACCTCGTGCGGATCGGCAGCACCTTCGAGGAGCTGCTGACCGACATCCACGTGGTCGCCGTCGCCGAGGACACCCTCGGTGCCGTCGGCCTTGCGGATGACGTGCAGACGCTGACGCTTCGACAGCTTGTCGTACACAACCTCCTCGCCACCGTCGTCGGGGATGATCGTGATCTTGTAGAAACGATCGTCGTCCTCGAGGCGGATACGTCCGGAGACGTCGGCGATCGGAGCCTTGCCCTTCGGGATACGGGCCTCGAACAGCTCCTGGACACGGGGCAGACCGCCGGTGATGTCCTCACCGACACCACCCTGGTGGAACGTACGCATCGTCAGCTGCGTACCGGGCTCACCGATCGACTGTGCGGCGACGATACCGACGGCCTCGCCGATGTCGACGAGCTTGCCCGTCGCCATCGAGCGGCCGTAGCAGGTCGCGCAGACGCCGGTGCCGGTGTCGCAGGTGAGGACCGAGCGGACCTTGACCTTCTGGATACCGGCCTCGAGGAGTGCCTCGATCGCCGGATCGCCGAGGTCGGAGCCGCGCTCGACGACGACATTGCCGGCCGCATCGATTGCATCCGTGGCCAGCGTGCGGGCGTACGTGCTCGTCTCGATGTGAGCATCGCGGACCAGCTTGCCGGTCTCGTTGCCCTGTGCGTCGCGCTCGGGCTCAGCGATGACCATCTCGATGCCACGCGGCGTGCCACAGTCGACCTCGCGCACGATGACGTCCTGCGAGACGTCCACCAGACGACGGGTCAGGTAACCCGAGTCGGCGGTACGCAGAGCGGTATCGGCAAGACCCTTACGCGCACCGTGGGTATTGATGAAGTACTCGGCGACGGTCAGGCCCTCGCGGAACGAGGACTTGATCGGACGAGGAATGAACTCGCCCTTCGGGTTCGTCACCAAGCCCTTCATGCCCGCCAGCGACCGGATCTGGGTCATGTTGCCCGCAGCGCCGGACTTCACGATCGTCGGGATCGGGTTGTCATCCGGGTAGTGCGCCTCCATGACCTGGCCGACCTCTTCGGTCGCCTCCTGCCACAGCTTGACGAGCGAATCGCGGCGCTCGTCCTCGGACAGCTTGCCTCGGTCGTACTGCCGCTGGATCGAGTCGGCCTGACCCTCGTAACGCTCGAGGATCTCCTTCTTCTCCGGCGGAACCAGAACGTCCGACATCGCGATGGTGACACCGGACCGCGTGGCCCAGTAGAAACCCGCATCCTTGAGCTTGTCGACGGTCTGTGCGACGACGATCATCGGGTAGCGCTCGGCGAGATCGTTGATGATCCCGGCCTGACGCTTCTTCGGCATGATGTCGTTGACGAAACCGTAGTTCACCGGCAGCAACTCGTTGAACATCACGCGACCGAGGGTGGTGTCGGCGAGCCATTCCTCGCCGTAACGCCAGCCGTCGGGGAACAGCTCGTTCTCGATCTCACGCGGCGGACGCTGCTGGGACAGACGCACCCGGATAGGGGCCTGCACCGAGAGCACACCGCGGTCGACGGCCATGATGGCCTCGGCAGGCGACGAGTACACGCCCTGCTCCGGTTCGTCGGCCGAGGAAGGCTTGTACGCGCCCACCGCGTCCTCGACGAGACGGGTCAAGTGGTACAGACCCGTCACCATGTCCAGACGCGGCATGGCCAGCGGGCGGCCCGATGCCGGCGACAGGATGTTGTTGGACGACAACATCAGGATGCGTGCCTCGGCCTGAGCCTCTGCCGACAGCGGCAGGTGCACGGCCATCTGGTCGCCGTCGAAGTCGGCGTTGAAGGCTTCACAGACGAGCGGGTGCAGCTGGATGGCCTTACCCTCGACGAGCTGAGGTTCGAAGGCCTGGATGCCGAGGCGGTGAAGCGTAGGTGCACGGTTCAGCAGGACCGGGTGCTCGTTGATGACCTCTTCGAGGACGTCCCACACCTGCGGGCGCTGACGCTCGACCATGCGCTTGGCCGACTTGATGTTCTGCGCGTGGTTCAGGTCCACGAGGCGCTTCATCACGAACGGCTTGAACAGCTCGAGAGCCATGAGCTTCGGCAGACCACACTGGTGCAGCTTGAGCTGCGGGCCGACGACGATGACCGAACGGCCCGAGTAGTCGACGCGCTTACCGAGCAGGTTCTGACGGAAACGACCCTGCTTGCCCTTGAGCAGATCGGACAGCGACTTGAGCGGGCGGTTACCCGGACCCGTCACCGGCCGGCCGCGGCGACCATTGTCGAACAGCGCGTCGACGGACTCCTGGAGCATCCGCTTCTCGTTGTTGACGATGATCTCGGGGGCACCGAGGTCGATCAGTCGCTTGAGGCGGTTGTTCCGGTTGATGACACGGCGGTACAGATCGTTGAGGTCGGACGTCGCGAAGCGGCCACCATCGAGCTGCACCATCGGACGCAGCTCCGGCGGGATCACCGGAACAGCGTCGAGGACCATGCCCATCGGCGAGTTGCCGGACTGCGCGAACGCCGCCACGACCTTGAGACGCTTGAGCGCGCGGAGCTTCTTCTGCCCCTTGCCACTGCGGATGATCTCGCGCAGCAGCTCGGCCTCTGCGTTGATGTCGAAGGTCTCGATGAGCTTCTGGATCGCCTCTGCGCCCATCGCGCCGGTGAAGTACTCGCCGTAGCGGTCCTGCAGCTCGCGGTAGATCATCTCGTCGACGATGAGCTGCTTGGGAGCCAGCTTCGTGAACGTCGTCCAGATCTCGTCGAGACGATCGAGCTCGCGCTGTGACCGGTCGCGCAGCTGACGCATCTCGCGCTCGCCGCCGTCCTTGACCTTGCGGCGGACATCGGACTTCGCGCCTTCGGCCTCGAGCTCGGCCAGGTCGGCTTCGAGCTTCTGTGCGCGGGCCTCGAGGTCGGCGTCGCGCTGATCGGCGACACCCTTCTTCTCGACCTCCATCTCGGCCTCGAGCGTCGAGAGTTCGTTGTGACGGAGCTCGTCGTCGACCGAGGTGATGACGTACGCAGCGAAGTAGATGATCTTTTCGAGATCCTTCGGTGCGAGGTCGAGCAGGTAACCGAGACGGCTCGGCACGCCCTTGAAGTACCAGATGTGGGTGACGGGTGCGGCCAGTTCGATGTGGCCCATCCGCTCACGACGCACCTTGGCGCGGGTCACCTCGACGCCACAGCGCTCGCAGATGATGCCCTTGAAGCGGACACGCTTGTACTTACCGCAGTAGCACTCCCAGTCCCGGGTGGGGCCGAAGATCTTCTCGCAGAAGAGGCCATCCTTCTCGGGCTTGAGCGTGCGGTAGTTGATGGTCTCAGGCTTCTTGACCTCGCCGTACGACCAATTACGGATGTCGGCCGCGGTGGCCAGACCGATCCGGAGTTCATCGAAGAAGTTGACGTCGAGCACGTAACTTCCTTTCCCCTGTGCGGGCTTTGTTGCTGCTAGTTGTCGCTATCGCTGCCGGGACCCGATGCGGTACGCGGCCGGTGTGACTCGGTGGCGCACCGCATCGGTCGGCTCCTAGTTCGCGAGGTCGTCGACCGTGGCCGACTCGTTGCGGGAAAGGTTGATGCCCAGGTTGGCTGCTGCCCGCTCCAGGTCCTCGTCGTCACTGTCTGCCATCGCGATGGCAGCGCCGTCGCTGGACAGCACCTCCACGTTGAGGCACAGGGACTGGAGTTCCTTGAGGAGCACCTTGAACGACTCCGGAATGCCGGGCTCGGGGATGTTCTCGCCCTTGACGATCGCCTCGTACACCTTCACGCGACCCACCACGTCGTCGGACTTGATGGTGAGCAGTTCCTGCAGCGTGTATGCGGCGCCGTATGCCTGCATGGCCCAGCACTCCATCTCACCGAAGCGCTGACCACCGAACTGGGCCTTACCACCGAGCGGCTGCTGCGTGATCATCGAGTACGGACCGGTCGAACGTGCGTGGATCTTGTCGTCGACCAAGTGGTGCAGCTTGATGATGTACATGTAGCCGACAGCCACCGGGTACGGGAACGGCTCACCCGAACGACCGTCGAACAGCGTCGCCTTGCCGTCGGGACCGACCATGACCTCGCCGTCGCGGTTCGGCAACGTCGACGCCAGCAGCCCCGTGAGCTCCTCTTCGCGAGCACCGTCGAATACCGGTGTTGCGATGTTCGAGTCGGACTCGGCGGCGAGCATCTCCTCGGGCAGGTTCTGCGCCCAGTCGGGACGCGACCCATCGTCGGCGATCTGTACGTTCCAACCGGCCTTGCCGATCCAGCCGAGGTGAGTCTCGAGGATCTGGCCGATGTTCATACGACGCGGAACACCGTGCGTGTTCAGGATGATGTCGATGGGAGTGCCGTCGGGCAGGAACGGCATGTCCTCCTGCGGGAGGATCTTGCCGATGACGCCCTTGTTGCCGTGGCGGCCGGCGAGCTTGTCGCCGTCCTGGATCTTGCGCTTCTGAGCCACGTACACCCGGACGAGTTCGTTGACGCCCGGAGGCAGATCGTCGTCGTCCTCGCGGGAGAACACGCGGACGCCGATGACCTTGCCGGTCTCGCCGTGAGGAACCTTGAGCGACGTGTCGCGGACCTCGCGGGCCTTCTCACCGAAGATCGCGCGGAGCAGGCGCTCCTCCGGAGTGAGCTCGGTCTCGCCCTTCGGGGTGACCTTGCCGACCAGGATGTCGCCGTCGCGGACCTCGGCACCGATACGGACGATGCCGCGCTCGTCGAGGTCTGCGAGGACCTCATCGGAGACGTTCGGGATGTCGCGAGTGATCTCCTCGGCACCGAGCTTGGTGTCGCGGGCATCGATCTCGTGCTCCTCGATGTGGATCGAGGTCAGGACGTCCTCTTCCACGAGGCGCTGCGACAGGATGATCGCGTCCTCGTAGTTGTGGCCTTCCCACGGCATGATCGCGAGGAGCAGGTTCTTGCCCAACGCCATCTCACCGTTCTCGGTGCAGGGGCCGTCGGCCAGAACCTGGCCGGCCTCGACACGCTGACCCTCGTCGATGATCGGACGCTGGTTGGAGCAGGTGCCCTGGTTCGAACGGTCGAACTTGCGCAGTCGGTAGGTGCGGCGAGTGCCGTCGTCGGCCATCACCGTGATGAAGTCGGCCGACACCTCCTCGACCACGCCGGGCTTCTCGGTGACGATGACGTCGCCGGCGTCCACTGCAGCGCGCAGTTCCATGCCGGTACCGACGACCGGGGCCTCACTGCGGATCAGCGGCACGGCCTGACGCTGCATGTTCGCGCCCATGAGGGCACGGTTGGCGTCGTCATGCTCGAGGAACGGGATCATGGCCGTCGCGACCGACACCATCTGGCGCGGCGAGACGTCCATGTACTCGACGGCGTCGGCGCCGACGTACTCGATCTCCGCGCCCTTCTTACGGACGAGAACGCGGTCTTCGGCGAACGTGTTGTCCGTGGCGATAGGCGAGTTCGCCTGCGCGATGAGGAAGCGGTCTTCTTCGTCTGCCGTGAGGTAGTCGACCTGGTCGGTGACGATACCGTCGACGACCCGGCGGTACGGCGTCTCGATGAAACCGAACGGGTTGACCCGCGCGTACACCGACAGCGAACCGATCAGGCCGATGTTCGGGCCTTCAGGGGTCTCGATCGGGCACATACGGCCGTAGTGCGACGGGTGGACGTCGCGGACCTCGAGGCCGGCGCGCTCACGCGACAGACCACCGGGGCCGAGCGCCGAGAGGCGACGCTTGTGAGTCAGACCCGACAGCGGATTGTTCTGGTCCATGAACTGCGACAGCTGCGAGGTTCCGAAGAACTCCTTGATCGCTGCCACCACCGGACGGATGTTGATCAGGGTCTGCGGCGTGATCGCCTCGACGTCCTGAGTCGTCATGCGCTCACGAACGACGCGCTCCATGCGGGAAAGGCCCACGCGGATCTGGTTCTGGATGAGCTCACCGACAGTACGCAAGCGTCGGTTACCGAAGTGGTCGATGTCGTCGACCTCGACCGGAACCTCGACGCCGCCCGGAGCGGTCATCCAGTTCTCGCCCGCGTGCAGACGCACGAGGTACTCGATGGTCGCGACGATGTCTTCCTCGGTGAGGGTCGACGCTTCGATCGGCTGGCCGATGTTCAGGCCCAGCTTCTTGTTGATCTTGTAACGGCCCACGCGCGCCAAGTCGTAGCGCTTGTCCTTGAAGAACAGGTTCTCGAGGAGCGTCTGTGCGCTCTCCTTCGTCGGCGGTTCACCCGGACGAAGCTTGCGGTAGATGTCGAGGAGAGCCTCGTCGGTACCGGCGGTGTTGTCCTTCTCGAGCGTGGACATCATGATCTCGGAGAAGCCGAAGCGCTCCACGATCTGCTCGGTGGACCAGCCGAGCGCCTTGAGCAGCACGGTGACGGGCTGACGGCGCTTGCGGTCGATGCGGACACCGACGGTGTCGCGCTTGTCGACGTCGAACTCGAGCCATGCGCCACGACCAGGAATGACCTTGACGCTGTGCAGGTCCTTCTCGGTGCTCTTGTCGACGGACTTGTCGAAGTACACACCGGGCGAGCGCACGAGCTGCGACACGACGACACGCTCGGTGCCGTTGATGACGAAGGTGCCCTTGTCGGTCATCATCGGGAAGTCACCCATGAAGACCGTCTGGCTCTTGATTTCGCCGGTGTTGTTGTTGATGAACTCGGCCGTGACGAACAACGGGGCCGCGTACGTCATGTCCTTGTCCTTGCACTCCTCGACGGAGGCCTTGACCTCGTCGAAGCGTGGGTCGGAGAAGGAGAGGGACATCGAGCCCGAGAAGTCCTCGATCGGCGAAAGCTCGGCGAGGATCTCCTCGAGACCACCGGCAACGCTGCCGTCACCGCGATCAGCAGCCTTCGCGCGCCAGCGCTCCGACCCGATCAACCATTCGAAGGAATCTGTCTGTAGATCGAGGAGCCCGGGAACTTCGAGGGGTTCGCGAATTTTCGCGAACGAAACCCTCTTCGGGGCTCCGGGGATTCCGGCAACTGCCTTGGTCTGGCTAGAGACTGCCAAGATGCGTCCTTCCAGCACCTCACGCGGGTCGCTCCAACCGGTGCGACCGCCGCTGTACCTGCTTCTTCATGTGGGGCGTTTCGGCTGGTCGCAACCCGAACTGAAACCTCGCCGAAGAATCCGATGAAATCGCTCTCGATGAACGATTCACGGGCTCACAGGTCGAGGGGTGGACAGGAGGCAGCCAGCGCAAAGAACCAACTTACACCGAACACACGAAAATGTCCACGGGGGTGCCTCAAAGAAACCTGGAGGCGACGTTACGGAGTCCGTATCGCACAGGCGTACCGATAGAGTGACGTCTCACGTCGTTCTCGTCAAGAGTCATCGGCCCCCGGTGACACACCCGCATCACGACCACCGGCCGGACGCGACGGGCCTACTGATCACGGATCTCCGAGACCAACCAGCGGCCATCTGCCTTCTCCATCCGCACCAGCAACGGCGCCGCCGCACTCCCCTGCGCCACTCCGTCACCGGTCGCGCTGACGTTGATGTACGCAGCGATCTCGGCGTGGGACTCATCGATCATCCGCGCGCCGATGTGCGCCACATTCACCTCCGTCACGGTACGGGTCTGCACCGCGGCATCCTTGGTGACCTGCGCGGTCGAGTCGAATTCCGCGCGACGTTCGTCTGTGAGCAGTTCGCGGATCTCGGCGAAATCCTCGTCGATCGTCTCGAAATCGTACCCGTGCATCGCCTCGATCGCGTGCGCGGCGGCCTCGGTCACCGCAGCAGTCTCCGCCTGGTCGACCCATGCGATATTGCTGTCGGACGCTCCGGGTCGGAGGGCCGCTACCACCGCGAGCGCACCCAGCACCACGGCGACCACTGCTACCGCGACCACCGGCATCCAACTCGGTCGTCCCGATCTCTCCTCGCCAACGGCCTGTGGAGGGAAGGCGGTCGCCTCAGGATCGACCGCCTCGACCTCGGACTTCTCGAGCGGCTCGGCCGTCGTATGGGCTTCGGCCTTCTTACTCAGCAGGACCGGCGCAGAGGGCTCGGTCTTCTCATCCGGCTCGGCCTTCTCGTCGACACCGACCGTCCGATCGGAGTCGATCGCGTCGACCTGATCGACGCGATCGGATTCACTGCTCCGAGAAACCTGGCTCGGGGCGGTCGAACCTGTGGTCGACTCCGTCCGGCGACGGGACTCGCCGGCGATCTTCGGTCGACGGCGCGGCGGCCCGGGGTTGCGTCGCTGCGGTGGCACTAGACGTTCTCCTTCGTCGGCTCGCTGTTACTGCTGTTCGAGCCGTCACTGCTGATCGAGATGTCGTTGCAGGTCACGGTGTCGCTGCACCCTCCGGTACAGGTTCGGCGGGCGCAGGTTCGGCGGGCGCCGACTGTGCACCCGGGACCGGCCCCTCCTCCATCCCGACCGACCCGAGGGGCTCGATCGTCACCGCTTTCCAGACGTCGCCGTCCTTTGCCATCGAGGCGTTCACCGACACCTTGTTGACGGTGAAGTACTCCGGGGTGTTCGTACGCACCGCGAGCACGACGAGCGCTTTCGCTTCGTCGTCGTCGGTGTTCAGTTCGGTCAACGACCCGAAGAGAACCTCAGCAGACATGCTGGTGCCGGTCGCGGCGACCTGGTCGCGGATCTGCTGCTCGGTAGCGGCGAGATCGTTGCGCAACGCATCACCGGTGATCGACGAGCGCATGTTGTCGAGCGAGGCATCGACATTCTGTGCATCGACACTGTTGAGGTTGATCGTCGCCTGGAACGCGCCTGCCAACGCGGCATCGCGTGTGTCGGCCACGGAACGATCGACGATCAGTGCCTTCGCCCAGCCGAATCCGAACCATACGACGGCCACCAAGGCGACCACCGCCAGCGCGCTCACGATCGACAGGGCGACGGTTCTTGCTCTCACTCCAATAACCTACTCACTGCTCACTTCGGGGTGACTCCGAGAAGCGGCGCCAGCTGCGTCGCCACCGGATTCAGATTGAGCTTGTCGGGATCCTTCTTCGGGGTGAAATCCCACGGCTGGATGGTCGCGGGATCGGCGAACACGATCCGGTTCGCGCTGCGCACGCCGGTCACGCTGCCTTGCGGTGCCTCACACGACGCTTCCGTGTTGAACGGGAAGTCCTGCGCATGATCATCGAAGTTCGGGTCTTCCGCGCGCATCTGCTCGATGATCTCGTGCGTTCCCTCGTATCCGAGGGTGCACGACGGCGGGTTGTTCGTCTCCAGCACGATGCCCTGCCTCACCGTACCGTCGCCCGGGGCCACGGTACCGGCGCTGGCCGCCACGGCCGGAAGGAACGCCAACAGCGGCTGCAGTGCGATCGCTTGAGGTGCGAGGGTCTCGCCGAGCGCGGCGAGGTTGGTCAGATTCGCGGTCAGTCCGGGACCCGAATCCGCAATCAGGCGGTTCAGCTCATCGCTCGCAGTGGTTCCCGTCTCGATGAGCCGGCGGATGTCGGGGTCGCTGTCGCGCAGTTGCGCGGTGATCAGGTCGAGATCGGAGCTGAATTGCATGATCGCGGACGCCTGCTCGGACTGTGTGTCGAGCACGGTCCGGCTGTCGCGGATCAACGTGACGGTCTGCGGCAGGTATTCGACACCCGAGTCACTGAGCTGCGCGAGCGAATCGACGAGAACCTGTAGTTCGTCGCCACGGCCGTCGAACGCGTCGCCGAGTTCGGTGACGACCGTGTGCAGTGCGTCCGTCGGCACCGACCGTGTCAGTTCGTTGGTGCTCACCAACAGGTCTTCGACGGGCACCGGAAGGTCGTCGGCCGTCGATTCGATGACCGAACCGTCGACGAGGTACGGACCTTCATCGGTGGGCGGTCGAAGATCGACGTACTGCTCGCCGATCGCCGATCGGTTCGCGACCACGGCCTGAGCTGATGCCGGGATCCTCGGTCCGCCGTCGTCGAGCTTCAATTCGACATCGATACCGTCGCTGGTCAGGGAGAGGGTGCCCACCCGACCGACAGGGACACCTCGGTAGGTGACTTCTGCATTCTTGAATACACCGCCCGAACTGGGGAATCGGGCGTTCACGGTGTACTGGCCGAACCCCATGAGATTGTCCAACCGGACGTAACGGGCACCGACGAAGACCACGCCGAGCAGCGCGATGACGACGAATGCCACGAGCTGAATCCTCACCAGCCGCGATCTCATCGGCCACCCCCGATTCCGAGCTGATCCATCAGGCCCTCCAGCGGGTTGGGCGGCGGGGGCGGTGCGGGCGCACGGTCTGAGCCGGCCTCACCGATACCGGGGATCTCGATGCCCTCCGGCAGCGCTACACCTTCGGGAAGCGTCAGGAGGTCGGGGAACGTCGGAGCGGGCAGTAGGGGCACCAACGACACCGTCGGCCACCCCACGCGCGGTCCGTTTCCGTCGTAGTACGGGTTGGACGGGTCGATGACAGGCTTCGGATTTCCGAACTTCGGCTGCCGATAGACCGGCTCGCCCTGACCCACGCCGAGTGAGGCGAGTGCGTCGCCGATCTGCAGGTCGACGATGAGGAACAGGTTCATGGAACCGCCCACGATGATGTCCTCGACACTGTCCGGGAACGGCACCGTCGGGATGAACGAGAGGGACTGCACGAGGTCGTCGCCCGACGCAGCGAGGGCCTGCAGAGTCGGGCGCAGCGCGAGCAGGTCGGCGATGAGATCGTCCTTCGACCGATCGAGAATATCCGTGCCGACGGTCCCGAGCCGATCGAGCTGCACCAGGAGTTGCGTGAGCTCCGGTCGCTGCTGTTCGAGCACCTCCGTCGCAACCGGTAGGTCGTCGAGGATCGCGGCGACCTGATCGTTCTGCGCTGCGACCCGCTCGGACAACGCGTCGAGGCCATCGATCGCGCGGGTGATGTCGTCGCGCTGTTGCTCGAGTCCGGTGATCAGGGATTCGGCCTCCTCGATGAGACTGCGCGTAGTGCCTTCCCGACCGTCGAACGCCGTCGACAACTCTTCGATCACGGGCGCGAGCTGCCCCACACCGCCACCGTTGAGCAGCAACGACAGGGCGCCGAGCACGGGTTCGATCTCGGTCGCGTGCCGTGTCCGTGCGAGGGGAATGGTGGCGCCGTCCACCAGTTCGCCCGTCGCCGGCTCGTCCGACGGCGGTGCGAGCTGCACGAATTTCTCGCCCAGCAGACTGCTCTGCTCGACGACGGCGAACGTGTTGGCGGGCAGGTCGGCCGCAGAATTGAGGACGATCTCGACGTCGGCGGTCCAGCCCTCCCCTGCCACATCGATCGACTCGACGCGACCCATCGGCACGCCGTCGACCTTGACGGTCGACTGCGGCACCAGATCGAGGACATCGTCGAATTCGATGCTGACCCGGATCGGATCGTCACCGAGATCGGCACCGCCGGGCAGCGGAACGTCGTAGATGCCACCGCAACCGGAGACCGTCACTGCGACGACGCATGCCCCCACACCGACGAGCGTCGAACGCGGCAGGCTCGTCCGTCCATGGGCCACCGTGCGCCTCACTGGCCGCCTCCCTCTCCGCTCACGTCCAGCCGCGGCGACACCACTCCCGGCACCGTGCCCGGGACGACCTGCCGCTGAATGTTCTCGCCGCTCATGATCCCGAACGGCAGGATCAGGTCGGGTGACCTCACGTCCTCGGTGATCTGCCCCATGATGTCGCCGCAGCGGTCGATCACGGGCTGCATCTGCCGTCCGAGCGCTTCGAACTCGGGGTCGCCGGGCATCAGCTTGCCCACGTCGATCAGCTTGCAGAGGACCGCGGCAGGGTCCTCGAGCTCGGGCAGGACCAGGCGCGACGACAACGAACCCGATTCCGCGTCGTACGAGTTGACGAGGTTGCTCACCGCGAGGGGAAGCAGCGTCAAGGAGTTCACAAGGGACTGACGATTGTTCGCCAGGTTCTCCGTGACAGGAACCAACGCGTCGACGTTGTCCTTGACCGCGTCCTGGTTGTCGCGCACAAACGTCGTGACGTCCCCGAGGCTCATGGAAAGCTGCTCGAGCGCCTCACCGAGGTTCTGGCGTTCCCCTGCGAGAAAGCCCGACAGGTCGGCGAGCTGAGTGTTGAACTGCCGTACCTGCTGGTCGTTGGCCGCGAGTGCACTCACGAAGATCTGCAGGTTCTCTATGGTTCCGAAGAGATCACCGCGCGATTCGTTGAGTGTGCGTGCGGCAGCGGACAACTCGTCGATGCTCTGACCGAGCGCCGCACCGTTTCCTTCGAGATTCTCGGCTCCGACCTCCACGAATTCGGTCAGCGCACCGTCGGCGTTCGCGCCCTGGGGCCCGAGCGCCCGCGCCAGTTCGTCGATGCTCGCATACAACTCGTCGACCTCGACGGGAGTGGCCGTGCGTTCGCGGTCGATGACCGCGCCGTTGCTCATCGTCTCGCCACCGGAGTACGCGGGGGTGAGCTGAACGTAGCGGTCGGCGACCACGGAAGGCGTGATCTGCACCGCCCTGGCGTCTGCCGGAATGTCCACCCCACGATCGACGCGCATGTCGACCTTGACGATCTCTCCCTGAGGTTCGACCGAGGTGACACTGCCGACCTCGACACCGAGAACCCGCACGTCGGATCCTTCGTAGATCCCGACGGCCTTGTCGAAATAGGCGGTGACCGTTGTCGTTCCGGCGCGGGTGAACACCCACCACAAGGCACCGGCGACCACGAGGGCCGCAGCTACCGCAAGGGCGATGAGCGCAATTCGCCGACGCCCGCCCTGGTTCGGGGATTCGGCGTTTTCTGCGTGTGCCATCAGTTCCCCCCTCCCAAGGTGCGACCCGGTTCGCGGTATCCCGGGATCTCGGGCAGACCCGGCGGAGTGAGGTTCACGACCACCTGGTCGAACCAGCGTCCGTTGCCGACCACATTGGAATACAGACGCACGAACGGCTCGTACAGCTTCATCGCCCTGTCGAGGTTGTCGTTGTTGTCCTGCAGGATCTGTACGACGCCGCGCAGGTTCTCGAGCGCAGGACCGATCTGTTCCTGGTTCTCGACCACGAGCGCCGAGAGCTCCGTCGAAAGCCGCTTCGTCCCGTCGAGCAGTTGCGAGATGGCCTGCTGACGGTTGTTGAGCTCGGTGATCAGCAAGGCTCCGTCGCTGAGCAGGCGATTGAACTCGACGTTCCGGTCGGCGAGGATCTGCGACACGTTGCCGGTGGCCTCGAGAAGCCGCTTGAGTTCCTTGTCGCGGCTCGAGATCGTCTCCGACAACCTGCTCACGCCGTCGAGCGACGCGCGGATGTCATCGGGGGTCTCTGAGAACGCGCCGGCCAAGGTTTCGAAACTCGTTGCGAGCTGGTCGGAATCGATGTCGCCGAGAGTCGTGGCCGCGGACGAGAACGCCTCGATCACGTCGTACGGCGAGACCGTGCGGTCCAGCGGAATCCGGTCGTCCGGGTCGAGGACCTCGGCGCCACTCGGATCCAGCGCGAGGTACTTCTGACCGAGGATCGTCTTGATCTGGATCGATGCCGACGTGTTGTCTCCGACCCATGCGTCCTGCACTCGGAACGACACGACGACGCGATCACCTTCGAGTTCGACTGCGCTGACCGTCCCGACTTTGACTCCGGCGATGCGGACCTCGTTGGTGGGTTTGAGTCCTGCGGCCTCGCTGAACTCGGCCTTGTAGGTCGCCCCGGCACCGATGATCGGCAGCGAGTCGAGAAAGAATGCGGACAGTGTCGCCAGCAGAATCACGACGATGCCCAGGGCACCGGCGGCTGCCGGACTGCGGCGTGTACTCATCGTCCCTGCAACTCCTGCATCCCCTCCTGCGTGCATCGCTGCGCCGCATTCGTGTATATGGGCTGGTTCACGGTGGGTAGCCCTGTGGGGAGGTTCAGGTAAGGCACCGAGCCTGGCCCGGCGATGATGTCGATACCGCACAGGTAGAACTGGAACCACGACCCGTAGCTGGCGACACGGCCGAGTTTCTCCAGCTTGACGGGCAGGTTCGCGAGCACGTCGTTCACCTCACCGCTGTTCGCGTTGAGGTTGCCGGTGAGCTCGTTCAGCGCGGTGATCGACTGCGTGACCGACGAGCGGGTCGGCTCCAGCACGTCCGCCACCGCATCGGTCAGGCCCGCGAGGGACTGTACCGACGAACCCACCGTGTCGCGATCCGCGGCGAGACCGCTGACGAGCGCCTGGGTGTTCACCAGGAGCGAGTCGAGTTGTTCGTCGCGCTCGTCGATCGTGGTGAGGACAGTGTTCAGATTGTCGATGACGGCACCGATCACCGCGTCCTTGTCGGCGATCGTGTTCGTCAGGCTTGCAGTGCTGCGCACGAGATCGTCGATTGTGCCCGTTTCACCTTGGAAGACCTGGATGATCTGGAATGACAGCTTGTTGACGTCGTCGGCGCTCAGCGTCTGGAACAGCGGGCGGAACCCGTCGAACAGTGTTGTGAGGTTGACGGCCGGCCGGGTCCGTTCGATGGGGATGGTGTCCCCTTCGGTCATGCGCAGACCCTGGTCACCCTCTCCCTGTCCCAACGCGATGTAGCGCTGACCGACCAGATTGCGGAAGCGAAGGGCCGCGGTCGACGTTGCAGGAAGCCAGTCGCGTTGCCCGACGGAGAACGTCACGCGGGCCTCGCGTTCGTTGACGATCGCGATCTCGTCGACCTGACCGACCTTGACACCTGCGATCCGCACGTCGTCGCCCTCGTTGAGTGAGGTCACGTCGGAGAACACCGCGTGGAACTTCGTTCCTCCGCTTCCTCCGACGCTCGCGATGGTAGCGGCGAGGACACCGGTCGCGAGGATGGTGACCACAGCGAACACGATCAGCTTGATCAGTGGTGAAGCAAGACCTCTCACTGGAAGCTCACCTCCGCGCCGCGAAGTGCAGGGGCGCCCAGCCGCGTCGTCCACGCCGGGACGTCCTGCGGTGCGATTCCGGTGGCCTGGCCGTAGATCACGTCGAGGGTGTCCTGCTCCGCACGTGAGCCCTCGTACGAGACCGGGGTCGCGGAGTCCGACCCGGAGAGTCCGATGATGGTAGCCACGTCGTCAGGCACGCCCGAATCTTCGGGCGCAGGGAACATCGGGATCGACGCAGGGCCCGGGTTACGGGACGGCACCTGGTAGGAACCGTCGTTGATCGAGCCTCCGGGATACTGCGGGAAGAACCGGCCCGGCTCGGTGACCTCGTCGTAGCATGCGGGACCACGGGTGTCGAGCAGACGCGGTTCGTCCTGATTGGGCAGGTAACGACCCTTGGGATTCGTGAACTGGATGTTCGCGCGCGCAGCGGGGAACGGGTCGTCGGCGGCGAGCAGTTCCACTGCGGCGGGCTTCGCTTCTGCGAAGCCCCGGAACGTGCACTGGAACGACGGCGAATACCGAGCGAGCAACTGCAACGCTTCCTTGGAATCCGCGGCGATGCTGATCAGAGAGTCCGCGTTGGTCTGCAAGAAATCTGCGGTCGAAGCGGAGGCGCTGGTCGCGCTGGCCAGCAGGGTCCGGATCTGGTTCTGCTCCTCGACGACGGTGCCGCCGGTGGTCCGGAGGTTGTCGAGTGCATTGATGAGATCCGGAGCTGCCTCGGAGTAGGTCTGGGTGAAATCGGCGAGCCCACGCAGATCTTCCTGCAGCGTCGGTAGTTCCACGTTGACCTCTCGGAAGATCCGCTCGAGGTTGTCGACGGTCCGGCCGAGCGTCTCGCCTCGGCCGCTGAGTCCCTGAGCGAGTGCACCGAGGGTGTTCGCGAGGTCTTGCGGTGGAATCGCCTGCAGCAGCGGGAGCAATCCATCGAGTACCTCGCCGAGCTCGGCGGTCTTTTCGCTGGTGTCCTGCACGAGAACGTCGCCGGCCTGCAACGAACGACCGGGATCGTCCGGGATGATCAGCGACACGTATCGCTCGCCGAAGAGAGTCTTCGGCAGGAGCTGGCCGGTTGCGTTGGCCGGGATGCGATCGGCCTGGCTCGGGTCGATCGCGAGATGCGCAGTGACCTGGTTGTCGGAGGCGCTCGTCGACCGCACCTCCCCCACGATCACACCGCGCACCTTGACGTCGGCATTCTTGGGTAGTGCGTTGCCGACGCTGTCGGTGAGGAGTTCGACCTCGACGACCGTTTTGAAGGCCTTGTTGTAGATCGCGATGGTACCGGCGACGAACAGCGCCAGAACGAGGAAGAAGACGAGACCGAGCGTGCGCCGCCGCAGAGTCGATGTGTCGCTCATCCGGCCACCCTGACCGTGGTGCTCGTGCCCCAGATGGCAAGACTCAAGAAGAAGTCGAGCACCGCGATGGTGACGATCGCGGACCGCACCGCACGCCCGACGGCCACACCGACACCCGCGGGTCCGCCGCTCGCGTGGAATCCGTAGTAGCAGTGGATCAGGATCAGCACGAACGCGAACACCAGCACTTTCGCGAACGAATAGAGCACGTCTTCCGGTGGGAGGAACAGGTTGAAGTAGTGGTCGTACGACCCCGGCGACTGTCCGTTGAACAGTGTGCTGATCACCCGTGTCATGAGATACGCCGCAAGCAGGCCGACGATGTAGAGCGGAATGACCGCGACGAAGCCGGCGATCATCCTGGTGGTCACGAGGAACGGCACCGACGGGACGGCCATCACCTCGAGGGCATCGATCTCCTCGCTGATCCGCATCGCACCGAGCTGGGCCGTGAAACCACAGCCGACAGTCGCCGACAGCGCGAGCGCCGCGACGATCGGTGCGAGCTCACGGGTGTTGACGTAGGCGGACAGGAAGCCGGTGAGTACCGACGATCCGAGCTGTTCGAGCGCCGCGTAACCCTGCAGACCCACGACGACGCCGGTGAATCCGGACATCATCGCGATGACGCCGATGGTGCCGCCGATCACGGCCAGGGCACCGCTGCCGAAGGTGACCTCGGCGAGGAGCCGAAGCACTTCCTTGCGGTAGTGCGTGATGGTGCGCGGAATCCACCCGACTGCCCGCGCGTAGAACGACATCTGCTCGCCCGCGCGGTCGAGCAGGTTCAGTGGTGCGCGCAGCACTCTCCGGCCACGGATCAGAACGAGATCACCGCGCCCCTTGGCGATTGTCATCGGTTCAGGACCCCTTCGCCGGCACGACCTGCAGATACACCATCGTCAGAATCAGATTTGCAAAGAACAGCAACAGGAACGTGATGACGACGGTCTGGTTCACCGCTTCGCCGACACCCTTCGGCCCGGGGCCCGGATTCAGTCCCTTGTACGACGCGACGACGCCGGCGATGATGCCGAAGATCGCCGCTTTGAGCTCCGCCACATAGAGATCGGGAAGCTGGGCAAGCGCGGAGAAGGACGCGAGGTACGCGCCAGGGGTTCCGTCCTGAAGGATGACGTTGAAGAAGTACCCGCCCGCGATACCGACGACCGAGACCAGTCCGTTGAGGAGCAGGGCAACCAACACCATCGCGAGCACACGCGGCACCACCAACCGCTGGATCGGGTCGATGCCCAGCACCTTCATCGCGTCGATCTCCTCGCGGATGGTGCGCGATCCGAGATCCGCCGTGACTGCCGAACCCGCCGCGCCCGCAATCAGCAACGCGGTCACGATCGGACTGCCCTGCTGGATCACCGCGAGCACACTCGCCGCACCGGTGAACGATTCCGCACCGAGCTGCTTGATCAACGATCCGGTTTGCAGCGATACGACAGCACCGAACGGGATTGCCACCATTGCAGTGGGGAGGATCGTGACACTGGCGATGAACCAGGCCTGTTCGATGAATTCCCGGAACTGGAACGGACGTCGGAAGGTGTTGCGGACGACATCGAGGAACAGCTCGAAGATGTTACCGGCCTGGGTGAGCGCGCCGTGCACAGGGCGCACGAGCGAGGTACTTCCCCCCATCTGTTCTCCTACTTCATGCCGTGAGGCTGGTCGTATCCTTCGGGCGAGTACGCGGGGATCACCTGGGTGTCGTCGTCGCGGTAGTCGTGCTCGCGGTAGTCATGCTCGGGGTAGGCCGTCGCTGCCCCTTCGCCGTCGAGCGATTCGACGATCGCGGCCTGAGCGGCCGGTGGAAGCGTGTGCAGGATCTGGCGGACGCGGTCCTGACGCCGCCCCACTGCCTGTCGCACCGGCATACCCGGCGTCGCCTGCATCTGCGGAACGATGCCCTCGACATCCTCGACACCACCAGCATGGTGCCCGGCGTCCACGAGCGCCTGCTCGTGAGCCATCTGAGCTTCGTCCTTCTCCTCCGACATCCCGATCGGACCGATCATCGTGCCGTTGAGGAACTGCTTGACCACCGGCTCGTCCGACGTGAGCAACACCTCACGCGGACCGAACATAACCAACTGCCGGCGGAACAGCATTCCGATGTTGTCCGGCACCGTACGAGCCAGATTGATGTTGTGCGACACGATCAGAATCGTCGCGTCGATCTCCGCATTGATATCGATCAACGTCTGCGAGATGTACGTCGTGCGCACCGGGTCGAGACCCGAGTCCGGCTCGTCGACCAGGATGATCTCCGGATCGAGCACCAACGCGCGGGCGAGCCCGGCACGCTTGCGCATACCACCGGAGATCTCACCGGGAAGCTTGTCCTCGGCTCCGAGCAGACCCACCAGCTCGAGCTTGCTCATCACGATCTTGCGGATGTCCGACTCGGACTTCTTGGTGTGCTCACGAAGGGGGAAGGCCACGTTGTCGTACAGGTTCATCGAACCGAACAGGGCACCGTCCTGGAACAGCACCCCGAACAACTTGCGGATCTCGTACAGATCCTTGCTCGAGCACTGCAGGATGTCGGTGCCATCGATGATGATCGAGCCCTGCTCGGGACGCAACAGCCCGATCAGGGACTTGAGGAACACCGATTTGCCCGTCCCGGACGGACCCAGTAGTGCACTGACCTCACCGGCGGGCAGCGTCAGCGACACGTCCTGCCAGATCCGCTGCGAGCCGAAGGACTTGGTCAATCCCTCGACAGAAACCTCTACGCCCACGATTACCTCCACACTGTTTCGACGCCATCCACCCCTGTGGGTTGGGCCACTCTATCGCATCGAAGTGTTACCTGTGACAGTGAATACTACTTGCGAGTAAGTTGGCAAATCAAGACCCCAGCATAGGAATACTTATGCGATGACCTGCACTGATACACAATGGGTACCGTATTCGACAACCTTCGCAAATGCTCCGGAACACGCGGACGATTCCGATTCGGGCAGCAAAGGGCGTGCACACGACAAAAGCCGCCCCCGCGGATTCGAAATCCGTGGGGGCGGCTCTGCGTTCGCGCCACTGCGCGGGAGCAACTCCCGCTGAAGTGAGGAAACCGTCCTACTTGACGGTGACCTTGGCGCCGGCCTCTTCGAGCTTGGCCTTGGCGGCCTCTGCAGCGTCCTTGGCAACCTTCTCGAGGATCGGCTTCGGAGCACCCTCGACGAGGTCCTTGGCTTCCTTCAGGCCCAGGCCGGAGACGAGCTCGCGCACGACCTTGATGACCTGGATCTTCTTCTCGCCGGCACCTTCGAGGACGACGTCGAACTCGTCCTGCTCTTCAGCAGCCTCGGCAGCAGCGGCCGGAGCGCCGGCAGCAGCAACGGCAACCGGAGCAGCAGCGGTGACCTCGAAGGTCTCCTCGAACGCCTTCACGAACTCCGAGAGCTCGAGCAGGGTCAGTTCCTTGAACGCGTCGAGCAGCTCTTCGGTGGTGAGCTTCGCCATGGTGGCGGTCCTTCCTGATAAGTCCCATGTCGCTGATCCGCGACCGATTGGGAGGGTGCATGCCGGAGCATGCGTGGATGTATCTGTTTCGCGGTGATGCAGATTCGCGGTGATGCGGATCAGCGTCAGGCGGCTTCTTCTGCCGCCTTCTTCTCCTGCAGGGCGGCCGCGAGGCGAGCCACCTGGGAAGCGGGAGCATTGAACAGGCCTGCGGCCTTTGCCAAGTTGCCCTTCATCGCGCCGGCGAGCTTGGCCAACAGAACCTCGCGGGACTCGAGGTCCGCGATCTTGTTGACCTGGTCCACGGACAGCACGTCGCCGTCCATGTACCCGCCCTTGATGACGAGTGCCTTGTTGTCCTTCGCGAAGGCCTTGAGAGCCTTCGCGGCATCCACCGGCTCGCCCTTGACGAACGCGATGGCGGTCGGACCGACGAACAGATCGTCGAGACCCTCGACGCCCGCCTCAGCGGCAGCACGCTTGACCAGGGTGTTCTTGGCGACGGAGTAGGTCGCACCCTCTCCGAGCGCGCGACGCAGCGCGGTCAGACTTCCCACCGACAGGCCACGGTATTCCGTGACCACAGCGGCCGTCGAGGTCTTGAACTGCTCGGTGATCTCCTCAACTGCGGAGACCTTCTCGGGCTTTGCCATACTTCGCCTCCTCTCAGTTTCAGTCGTTTTCCCGGCGTCCCGAACGGGACGTCCCACCTGCGACAGGCGTTGGGCCGAGAAACGACGAACGCCCCGGCGCAGGGCACACGGGGCGTAAAAGGAGAAGGCGGTGGAATCCGGTTCGAACTCGAAGGCTCGACGCGCACATTCTCTCGCATCTCCCCTAACCTCGTCCTCCTGCGTGGGTCGCCGGACAAATCCGGACCTTCAACCGATTCCGCACGCGGAAAAGGTGACCAACGGTCTTGGGTAGAACATGATCGGGGTGAAGATCGGCACAATGCCGAACTACGTGGTAAAGACTAGCGGATGGAACGGCCGGAATGCAAAACGGTCGGCACGGGGGAAACCCGTGCCGACCGCTCTCTGCGTTCGTCGAACGACCGAAGGTGCTACTGCAGCCTATTCGGCAAGCTCGAGGAGGTTACGCGTACGCGCCGGATCCACCGGGATGCCCGGACCGGAGGTCGTCGCGATCGTGACCTTCTTGATGTAGCGCCCCTTCGCGCTCGACGGCTTCGCACGAAGCACCTCATCGAGAGCAGCAGCGTAGTTCTCGACCAGCTTGGTCTCGCCGAACGATGCCTTGCCGATCACGAAGTGCAGGTTCGAGTTCTTGTCGACGCGGAAATTGATCTTGCCGCCCTTGATGTCCGTCACAGCCTTCGCGACGTCCGGCGTGACCGTACCGGTCTTCGGGTTCGGCATGAGACCACGCGGGCCCAGAACACGAGCGATGCGGCCGACCTTGGCCATCTGATCCGGGGTCGCGATGGCGGCGTCGAAGTCCGTCCATCCACCCTGGATCCGCTCGATCAGATCCTCGGCACCGACGACATCCGCACCGGCAGCCTCGGCCTCTGCGGCCTTCTCGCCGACAGCGAAGACGACGACGCGGGCGGTCTTGCCCGTGCCGTGCGGCAGGTTCACCGTGCCGCGGACCATCTGGTCCGCCTTGCGCGGATCCACACCGAGGCGCATTGCGACCTCGACAGTGGCGTCGTAGTTCTTGGACGTGGTCTCCTCGACCAGCTTCGCTGCATCGAGCGGGCTGTAGAGGGCGTCCGGATCGATCTTCTCGGCGGCGGCGAGGTAAGCCTTGCTGCGCTTTGCCATGTTGTTTCCTAACTTCTCACCGATAGGTGAATGGTTCGGGAGTGGTGCGGGCCTGGCCGGCCCTCCCACACGTGCTTTCGGAGGTCAGCCCTCGACCGTGATACCCATCGAGCGTGCCGTACCGGCGATGATCTTCGCTGCGGCCTCGATGTCGTTCGCGTTGAGGTCTTCCTGCTTGGTCTTCGCGATCTCGCGCACCTGATCCATCGTCACCTTGGCGACCTTGGTCTTGTGCGGCTCACCGGAGCCCTTCTGCACACCAGCAGCCTTGAGCAGCAGCTTGGCGGCCGGAGGAGTCTTCAGCTTGAAATCGAACGAGCGGTCTTCGTAGACCGTGATCTCGACCGGCACCACATTGCCGCGCTGCGACTCGGTCGCTGCGTTGTAGGCCTTGCAGAACTCCATGATGTTGACGCCGTGCTGACCCAGCGCGGGGCCGACCGGCGGAGCCGGGTTGGCCTGGCCGGCCTGGATCTGGAGCTTGATGAGCCCGGCGATCTTCTTCTTCTTGGGGGGCATCTCTATTCCTAGTTTCTTGCTCGGTGTGGTTCTTGCGTATTCCTACTGCAAGCTTTCGTGTGTCGAAAGGATCGGCGAATCAGAGCTTCGAGACCTGAGTGAAGGACAACTCCACCGGGGTCTCGCGACCGAAGATCGACACCAGGACCTTGAGCTTCTGCTGCTCGGCGTTGACCTCGCTGATCGACGCGGGCAGCGTCGCGAACGGACCGTCCATGACGGTGACCGACTCGCCGATCTCGAAGTCGACCTCGATGGCCGGCTTGCTGGTGGCTGCGGGCGCCTGCTCGCCTGCTGCGGATGCACCTGCGGCGGGCTTCTTCTTCGCCTGCTGCGGAAGGAGGAACTTCACGACCTCCTTGATCGTCAGCGGCGACGGCCGAGACGTGGCACCGACGAATCCGGTGACACCGGGCGTGTTGCGCACGGCGCCCCACGATTCGTCGTTCAGCTCCATACGCACCAGGATGTAGCCGGGCAGCACCTTGCGATTGACCTGCTTGCGCTGCCCGTTCTTGATCTCGGTGACTTCTTCGGTGGGCACCTCGACCTGGAAGATGTACTCGCTCAGGTCGAGGTTCTGCACGCGGGTCTCGAGGTTGGTCTTCACCTTGTTCTCGTAGCCTGCGTACGAATGGATCACGTACCAGTCGCCCGGCTCGAGGCGCAGCTGCTTCTCGAGCGCTTCTGCAGGATCGACCTCGTCGGCGGTCTCGGCATCGGCCGGAGCGCCCGCCTCCACCGACTCTTCGGTCGCGGGTTCGTCGACGACCGCCTGGTCGACGATTGCCTCGTCGACAACGACCTCGTCCGAAACGCTCTCGTCGGCCGAGGGCTCGTAGGAGTCGTTCTCGGGGGTGCTCACCGGGGCACTTTCCTCTCGTCGATCACAATTTGCCTGCGCACGTACGCGCTAGCCGAACAACCAGTTGACACCCTGAGCGAACGCCAGGTCCAATCCGAAGATGACGGCAGTCATGACTGCCACGAAAGCAATGACGACGAGCGTGTAGGTCGTCAGCTGCTTGCGATTCGGCCAGATCACCTTGCGGAGTTCCGCAATGACCTCTCGGAAGAATCGACGCAGGCGCTTGAAGATGTTCTCGGACTTCTGCTGCGAGGACCGGTCGGTCGATTGGACCGCGGCCCGACGGGCAGGCGAGTCCTCGGCGTCTACAGAAGCGGATGTCTGCGCTGCGCCGGACCGGCGAACTGCGCGCTTACCACTCGGACGCGAAACCGACGAGGAAGCGTCGGGGGTTGCGCCGGTTTCCGTTCCAGCGTCACCGGGTGCAAACCCTCCGGTGTCGCCGTCGCGCCTACCGCGCTCCTCGCTCACATCGTTCCTCTCGGTCGCTGGGCAGTCCGGGTGCAGGGGCGACAGGACTTGAACCTGCAACCTGCGGTTTTGGAGACCGCTGCTCTGCCAATTGAGCTACGCCCCTTTGACCGATCATCGGCGTCGAGTCTTCGACACCTCATAGATCGGCCGATCTGCGATCACATGACACGCGCGCCACCCCACCGGTACATCCAAGTACCGAAGAGCAGCGCGCTGCGCTATACGATCCCAGAAGCCCAAGTGTACTTCATTGCCCCGGGACTACCCAATCCGCTCGACCGTCAGGCCAGGCGGACCGTTGCCGTGGCCCGACCGAAGATCTTACGCCCTTCGGACTTCGCCACGATCGCGACCACTGCTGTCTTGCTGTCCGAGTCCACCGACTTGACCTTGCCGGTGAACTCGATTGCCGCGGCCTTGTCGGCCTCCACGAACACCGGGCTCGTGAAACGAACATTGTATTCGTTCACTGCGCCCGGATCGCCGAGCCAGTCGGTGACGAAGCCGGCGGCGATACCCATGGAGAGCATGCCGTGTCCGACCACGTTGCGCAAACCGGCAAGTTCGGCAACCTTGTCACTCCAGTGGATCGGGTTGGGATCACCCGACACACCGGCGTAGTTGACCAGGTTTCCACGCGTGAGCGTCACGACGCGCGAGGGAAGTTCCTCGCCCACCGTCACGTCATCGAAACTACGGAGCGTCATGCATCATCACACCCTTGACAGCCTCGGCGATATTCGCGTCGACCTCGCCACCTGTGCGACCCACAAGCGTGGTCCACGTGGTCAGCACAAGATTGTCGTACTGATCCGTGATGACGTTCTTGGTGGTGATGATGTCGCTGCCTGCCACCTGACGGAAATCGTCGAGGTACACGTCGCAGAACAACCGATCACCGACCTGGATCGGGCGGTGGAAAACCAACCGCTGATCGGTCTGCATGATCTGGCTGAGGTCGTATCCGGTGACGATCTCCTCGAACAGCTTGCGCTGCGCGATCATCCCGATGATCGATACGAAGGTCAGCGGCGCGATCAGGCCGTCGTACCCGAGACCTTTCGCTGCTTCTTCGTTGTGATGCGCGGGGTGAGGGTCGAGCACAGCGCGGGCGTATTCACGCACCTTCTCGCGGCCGACCTCGTAGAAATCATCGACACGATAGTGGTGCCCGACCATGGACGCGGCATGAGCGGCGGCATCGAACGGGATCCCGGCCCGTTCGGTCACGTCCACGGGTTGTTCATTCACAAGAATGTCTGTCATACGCAAAACCTCCGCAATTCCGCTCAACGCCTAACGGCGTGGGCGGTACTGCGGAGAGCTCACGCGTCGACGTCGATCCCGAACAGACTACTTCGACTCGCGATGCGCCTGGTGGGTGCCGCAGTTCGAGCAGAACTTCTTCAGCTCGAGGCGGTCGGGGTCGTTACGACGGTTCTTCTTGGTGATGTAGTTGCGGTGCTTGCACACCTCGCAGGCCAGAGTGATCTTCGGCCGAACGTCGGTGGAGGAGGCCACGGGATGCCTTCTTTCGCGTAAATCTGATCACGTCGGATCAGGGTGGTTCGTTCTACTTCGGTAGCGGTGACCGGACTTGAACCGGCGACGCAACGATTATGAGTCGTTTGCTCTACCAACTGAGCTACACCGCCTCGGTGTCGAGTGTCGCAGATAAAGAGCGCCACTCCAATCCAGCGAGCCCCCTGACGGAATCGAACCGTCGACCTTTTCCTTACCATGGAAACGCTCTGCCGACTGAGCTAAGGGGGCGCGGCCACCGTGAGCATCTCTGCTCCCTGCGGCCTCCAAAAGATTACACACACTCGCCGTGAGTACAAAATCTGCTGGTAGTTGCATGTAAACGCATCTTGCGGGCACCGACGCTCGATACCGTGAGCACCACCGAACCGCACGACCGGCAGCTCCACTGCGCTCTTCCCTCATACGAACGCCCCGGACGAACCACTCCCGGAATGCAGACGGCCCCGGTCCGAAGACCGGGGCCGTACTGTGTGGCAGATGTAGGATTCGAACCTACGTAGGCATAAGCCGACGGATTTACAGTCCGCTCCCATTGGCCGCTCGGGCAATCTGCCGGGTGCACTCGGGACGTGTCCTCGATGCGATTGGAACAATACAACGCATACCCCCCTCGATTGCAAACCGGGTGGTTATGGGGGTACGAACTGCTCGACATTCTGCGAACAGCGGTGCGCGCAGTCGTGCGATGCGGCCGGCCACTGCCACCACACAGGACATACCCGAACCGGAGGTCGCGTGATGGCTCGATCCGAGATCCCCGACGGCTGGACCGCGCAGGCCTACCAGTTCGCGCTCGATCCGACCCTGCGCAGGTGCGGGCATTCCGCTCGCACGCCGGCGGGGCCCGCACAGCGCACAACACGATGCTCGCCGCCGTGAAAGCGGTCATGAACCAGCGGCAGGCCGAACGCACCTACGGCATCGCCGAAGACGAGTTGACACCCGCCTTGGGATGGCCGCTGCCCGCATTGCGCAAGCAGTGGAACGCCCGTAAAGGCAAGCGGGCCGGGAAAACGATCGGGTTCCCTCGCTTCAAGACCGCCCGGTCCCGCCGATCGGTGCGATTCACCACCGGCACCATCCGAGTCGAGACCGACCGACATCACGTCACCCTGCCCCGGTTGGGGCGGATCCACACCTGCGAGTCCACCCGCAAACTCGCCCGCCGCCTCGAAGCGGGCACCGCCCGCATCCTGTCCGCCACGTTGAGCGAGGATTCGCCCGGTCGGTGGCACGTCGCCTTTCAGATCCTCGTGCACCGCACTGTCACCGTGCCGGAGCATGTCGGGGCCGGTGAACCGGTGGTCGGTGCCGACGTCGGCGTCAAGGCCGACTCGCTGATCGTGGTCGCCACGCCGGACGGACGCGAACTCGACCGGGTCCCGGCATCGAAGTCCCTGACCGCCGCCCAAGGACGGCTACGGGCCTTGCAACGCAGGGCCGCGCGGCAGCACAGCCGACCGGTATTCCTCTTCCAGCAAGACGTGTTCGGGATGTGGCAGGCGAAAACCGAACCTGACCCTCGCGGACCGAACATATGTGTGCGACCACGGAAGTGGTCGACGCCGCAGGCGATGAAGCGTCGACCCGGCACCAGCAGTCGCTGGGTGAGACCGGGACTGCCTCATCAGAAGGTGAGGCTGCCTGATGGGAAAGCAAGCACGGCATGTTTATGTTTGCTCACCAGAAGGCAACGGTTGCGCGAAGCGATACCGTCGGCTGGAAACCCCCTACCGACTGATCCGAAGTGGAGACAACAACGTGGCTGATTCGTCTTTCGATGTGGTGAGCAAGGTCGATCGTCAGGAGGTGGACAACGCCCTGAACCAGGCCGCGAAGGAGATCTCGAATCGCTTCGACTTCCGGAACACCGGTGCATCCATCGTCTGGGCAGGCGAGGAATCCATCACCATCACTGCAGACACCGAAGACCGCGTCATCGCAGCACTCGATGTGTTCAAGGAGAAGCTGATCCGACGCGACCTGTCGCTCAAAGCCTTCGACGCGGGTGAGCCGTCCCAGTCCGGAAAGTCGTACAAGCTCACCGGCTCGCTGGTGGAAGGTATCTCGCAGGAGAACGCGAAGAAGATCTCCAAGCTGATCCGGGATGAGGGCCCCAAGGGCGTCAAGGCCCAGATTCAGGGCGAGGAGCTGCGGGTGAGCAGCAAGAAGCGGGACGATCTGCAGGCAGTGATCTCGCTGCTCAAGAACGCAGATCTCGACATCGCCCTGCAGTTCGTCAACTACCGCTAGGACGTCGATCCGGAACCGAGTCCGGCTTCGTACCGGCAGGGGTGCCGTCCGTGAGAGCTCACGGATGGCACCCCTGTCCGGTCGGCACGCTCAGAACAGGCCCGCCATGCGTTCGAGTCGCTCGATCCGGTCTGCCATGGGCGGGTGGGTCGAGAACAGGCGACCGACCTTCTCACCGGCCCGGAACGGGTTCGCGATCATCATGTGCGACTGAGCGGCCAGCTTGGGTTCGGGAGGCAGCGGCGCGGCCTGAGTGCCGCTTTCGAGCTTGCGCAGCGCCGACGCCAGAGCCAGCGGGTCGCCGGTGAGCTCGGCCCCCGATTGATCGGCCTGGTACTCCCGCGAGCGCGACACGGCCAGTTTGACGACCGAGGCTGCGATAGGCCCGAGCAGCGACACCAGCAGCAACGCGAGGGGGTTGGCACCTCCCCCACGGTTGCCGCCGAACGCGCTCGCGAAGAAGGCGAAGTTCGCCAGGCCGGAGATCACGGCGGCCATTGCACCCGCGACGGACGAGATCAGGATGTCGCGGTTGTACACATGCGACAGCTCGTGACCGAGTACCGCGCGGAGTTCGCGTTCATCGAGTATCTGCAGGATGCCGGAGGTGCAGCAGACAGCGGCATGGCGGGGACTTCGCCCGGTCGCGAACGCGTTGGGCGCGTTCGTCGGGCTGATGTACAGACGCGGCATGGGCTGGTGCGCAGTCGTCGCGAGCTCACGCACGATGCGGTAGATCTGCGGCGCCTGTACCTCGGTGATCGGCTGAGCGTGCATCGCCCGCAGTGCGAGCTTGTCGCTGTTGAAGTACGCGTAGGCGTTCATACCGACCGCCATGACAACCGAGATCACGAGGATCGTGGTGTTCTGGAACAACGCACCGATGAACACGATCAGCGCGGACATCCCGATCAGCAACGCTGCCGTCTTCAGGCGGTTGGCATTTCCGTGCACGTCACGCCTCTTCCCGAACATCGCTCGGGCGGGACAACGTTTCCACTGCCCGACCCTGCGATATCTGTCCCATCTACTTGTCCGTTCAACGGACGAGCAGATCCGGAGGTTCCCGGTGCCTACCCGACGCGAGCGACCGTGAAATCGACCAGCCGTCGGAGTGCCTCGTTGGCAGGGCCCTGTGGCAACGCCTCGAGCTCGGCGTGCGCGTGATCGACGTAGGTCTGCAGGGTCTTCTTGGCTGCATCCATTCCCGACGATCGCTTGAGGAGCTCGAGCGCTTCCGCGACCAGCGCCTCCTCCTCGAGAGGACCGACGAGGAGTTCACGGAGCCGTTCGCCGTCGGGTCCCTCGTCCATCAGTGCGTACAACACCGGCAGGGTGTGGACGCCCTCGCGCAGGTCGGTGCCGGGAGTCTTGCCCGAGTCGGTGGCATCCGAAGCGATGTCGATGATGTCGTCGACGATCTGGAAGGCGACGCCCACCGCATCTCCGAGGCGTTCCAACCGCTCGATCTGCTCGTCGTCGGCACCCGAGAAAGTGCCGCCGAACCGGCCGGCAGCGGCGATCAGCGACCCGGTCTTCTCCCACACCACACGCAGATAGTGCTCGACCGGGTCTTTCTTCTCGCTCGCGCCGATGGTTTCGCGCATCTGGCCGGTGACCAGCTCGGCGAACGTCTTCGCGATGACCTCCACCGCGGACGGCCCGAGTGTGGACGTGAGCCGCGACGCGTGCGCGAACAGGTAGTCGCCGGCGAGGATCGCCACGCTGTTGCCCCATCGCACGTTCGCGCTGGGTGCTCCGCGTCGGACGGTCGCCTCGTCCATGACGTCGTCGTGGTAGAGCGTGGCGAGGTGGACGAGCTCCACCACTGTTGCGGCTGTCACGATCGACGGATCGTTCGGTTGGGGCCCCAACTGCCCGGTGAGCACCGCGAACAGCGGCCGGAATCGCTTCCCTCCGGCCTTCGCGAGGTGCAGTGCCGCTTCGGTCAGGAAGTCCTCACCGTCGGACAGTTCCTCGACCATCAGCGTCTCGACCGCAGCCAACCCGTCCCGCACGTTCTCGGCCAGGACCGGGTCGCCGAGCTCCACACCTGCGACCATGGTGTTCGACACCGTGCCGGCGGCCGGCGCCGTCCCCTCAGTGCTCACAGAAGTACCCATCCTGTCTGTCGGCTCGGCTCCACGGTAGTGAACCTAGCCGCTCGTTTCGTCGCCCACCTCGTCGAGGCGCCGATCCGCGCCTGAGAAGATGGACACGTGGTGGCCGACAATTCCGCGGGAGAACCGCACCGATCCCAGTCCTACATGCCCGACAGTACCGACGTGCTCGTCATCGGCGCTGGTCCGGCCGGGTCATCGGCCGCGACTTGGGCCGCCCGATCCGGACGCGAGGTGCTTCTCGTCGACGCGGCCACGTTCCCGCGCGACAAGACGTGTGGCGACGGTCTGACTCCGCGGGCAGTCGCCGAGCTCGATCGGCTCGGTCTGGGCGAGTGGGTGCGCACCCGCACCGTCAACCGTGGTTTGCGGCTCGAGGGGTTCGGAGGCAGCTTCGAACTTCCGTGGCCGTCCGGGTCGTTCCCGTCGTCGGGCAGTGCGGTCCCCCGTACCGAACTCGACGATCGGATCCGCCGCACCGCAGTGGAGGCCGGCGCACACATGGTCGAGGGCGCGAAAGCTGTCGGCGTGGAGCGCGACGGCGATCGAGTGACCGCTGTGACGTTCCGGACCGACGCCGGTCCGCGCACTGTCTCCTGCCGGCGTCTCGTCGTCGCCGACGGTGTCCGTTCCCCACTCGGCAAGGTGCTCGGCCGGCAGTGGCATCGCGACACCGTCTACGGCGTCGCTGCCCGCGCCTACGCGACCTCCCCCCGCAGCGACGACCCGTGGATCACGTCACACCTCGAGCTTCGGGACGATGCCGGGACCCTCCAAGCCGGATACGGGTGGGTGTTCCCGCTCGGGACAGGCGAGGTCAACCTCGGTGTAGGAACCCTGGCGACCGCCGCGCGCCCCGCGAACGGGTCACTGCGTCCGTTGATCGAGCTGTACGCGACGAAGCGCCGCTCCGAATGGGAACTCGGCGAAGTGACGCGCGTCGCATCCGCGTTGCTCCCGATGGGCGGTGCTGTCTCCGGTGTCGCCGGACGCAACTGGGCACTGATCGGGGATGCCGCGGCCTGTGTGAATCCGCTCAACGGCGAAGGAATCGACTACGGGCTCGAGGGTGGCCGGCTGATCGCCGAGGTCCTCGACCGCGACGACCTCACCGAGATGTGGCCGGCATTACTGCGCGAGCACTACGGCCGGGCGTTCTCCACAGCCCGGCGACTCGCGGGCCTGCTCACGCGACCGAAGTTTCTTCCCTCGACCGGCCCGGTGGGAATGCGCTCACGCACCTTGATGACGGTCGCAGTCCGCGTGATGGGAAATCTCGTCACCGATGAGGACGACGACCTGGTCGCCCGCGTGTGGCGGACCAGTGGACGCGTGTCGATGCGATGGGATCGACAGCCGCTCTTCTCCTGAGAGGTCGGCCGCTACCGGACCGCGTGGTGCAGCACGGTGATACCGCCCGTGAGGTTGCGCCACCGCACGTCGCTCCACCCGGCGGCCTCGATGCGCGCCGCCAGATCTCCCTGCGCGGGCCACGCGCGGATCGATTCGGCCAGGTAGACGTACGCGTCGGGGTTGCTGCTCACCACCCGGGCCACACCCGGAAGCGCCCGCATGACCACTTCCATGTAGACCGAGCGCAACGGCTCGTGCACGGGCGTGGAGAACTCGCACACCACGAGTCGACCACCCGGCTTCGTCACGCGCGCGATCTCGCGCAGTGCCGCATCGGTGTCGGCGACGTTGCGCAGACCGAACGAGATGGTGGCAGCGTCGAACACGGCGTCGGCGAACGGCAGGCGCATCGCATCACCCGCAACCATGGGCACCGTCCGGAACTCACCGGCGTGGAGCATGCCCTTGGAGAAGTCCGTCGCAACGACCCATGCACCGGACCGGCCGAGTTCGACCGTCGAGACGCCTGTTCCGGCGGCGAGGTCGAGTACGCGCTCCCCCGGCTCGAGGTCGAGCGCAGCTCGGGTGGCGCGACGCCACTCCCTGTCGAGCCCGAACGTCAGCACCGTGTTCGTCAGGTCGTAACGCGCGGCGACCCCGTCGAACATGGACGCGACCTCGCGCGGTTCCTTGTCGAGAAATGCGCGCGATCCGTGAGTTTTTGCCACGGTCGAAACGTTACCTTCCCCCGAGACCTTCCCCCGTGCACACCCTTCCCCGACGTCACCCACGGCTAAGCAGTGCGAGGCAGCCTGGAGAGAGCGCCGCCCTGCACATCCGCGTAGTGGTCGAGGAGCTGATCACAGATCACGGGCCAGGTACGACCGAGCACACTGCGACGGGCCGCACGACCGAACTCCGACCGCAGTGGCGCGTCGGCGAGCGCACTGAGCGCACCCGGTAACAGTTCGGCGAAGCGGTCGGTGGGCAGCCGGTACCCATTGCGACAGTGCGCGACCAGATCCCGGGGGCCGCCCGCGTCGGGCACAACGGTCGGCAGGCCGCTGGCCTGTGCTTCCTGAACCGCCTGGCAGAACGTCTCGTGCTCGCCCGGATGGACGAAGACATCGAGGCTCGCATAGGCCCTGGCAAGATCGTCGCCACCCAGCTGCCCGGTGAACACCGCCTCCGGCATCAACGCTTCGAGTCGAGCGCGCTCGGGGCCGTCCCCCACCACGACGAGGCGGAACGCACTGTCCTGTGCCACGCGGACGAGTCGCTCGACGTGCTTCTCCGGCGCGAGGCGACCGACGAATCCGAGGATCGGGCGCCCGTCCGGCGACCACTGTGCGCGAAGTGCGACATCCCTCTTCGAGGGCGCGAACCGGTCGATGTCGACACCGCGACCCCACCGGTGGACACGGGGGATGCCGTGGGCGACCAGCGCGTCGACCGCCGACGACGAAGGTGCGAGAGTTCGGTCACATCCGTTGTGGAGTCGGCGCGTCCACCGCCACGACACGCGCGACGCGAGGCCGAGTCCGTAACTTTCCGCGAACCCTGCAACGTCGGTCTGATAGATCGCGACCGTCGGCACGAGCAACCTCTTCGCCACCGCGAGGCCACCGGCGCCGAGGAAGAACGGCGACGCGAGGTGGATCACGTCGGGACCGAATGCACGCAATACGGTGACCATGTCGAGTTGAGGCACCCCGACGGGCAGCGAACTGACCTTCGGCACCCGCACCGCAGGGACCCTGTGCACAGGAACACCGAGATGCTCCGTCGGCGCGGGAGCACACCCCGCAACGGTGTCCGGTGCCACGATGATCGCTTCGTGACCTGCCCGATCGAGGTGCTCGAGAACCCGCAACACCGAGTTGGTGACGCCGTTGACGTTCGGGAGGAAGGATTCCGCGACGATGGCTACTCGCACCACGCCACCATGAACGCCCCACTGGTCGGTGAGGTGCGCAGGAGTTGACAGGTCGACGAAGACGAAGCGAACGTTTCGCACTCGAGCGGTGTCGCACTCAGTCGAGAGGAGTCGGCTCCGACTCGTTTCGGGAGAGTCTCCGCAGGTACACGAGAAGCCCCCCGGCGATCACCCACGTGGCAACGATCACCGATCCGGCCGGCACGATCGCGATACGCGCATCCCGACCGGTGACCCGGACCAGATCCGGATCGTTGCGCGCGTACTCGACGGCAATGCGCTGCCCTGTGGTGAGGTCCGTGGGGTAGAGCACACCGAGTTCGGGATTGTGCGTCACCCCGTCGGGAGTAACGAAACTCACCGCAGATCGGAGCGACCCCGCAGACAACACTTCGGCTGTGGCGGTGCCCATGTCGGATCGGATCGTGTGATCGTTGCGCCACGCGCCGAGCACCAGGATCACCGACAGCGCGGAGACACCGATGGCGATGACCAGAACGACCCGCCGCGCACGCGCAACTGTCACCGTCCGCCTACCCGCTGCGCGCCCACCTGACCCGTTCCCACCCGCTGCGCGCCCACCTGACCCGTTCCCACCCGCTGCGCGCCCACCTGGGACGCCGGACTCCGTCTTCACAGCTGCGACCGCACCGCCGCGTGAAGTTCGCGCAGCCCCGCACGATCGGTGGTGACCTCGACCACCCGGATGCCCCCGGCCGGCGACGTGACATCGGCGAGCGCGATCGCGAGTCCGTGGAGATCCACGCGGCTGTGCGGAACGCGATACGCCGCGCACAGCGCTGCGAGATCCATCCCGTGAGGAGTACCGAAGACACGTTCGAAGACGCCTGCGTACTGGGGATCACCTTGCTCGAGGAGCTCGAAGATGCCTCCACCGTCGTCGTTGGCGACGACGATCGTCAGGTCGCGTGGGCGGGGTTCCGGTGTACCGACCAGCAGGCCCGACGCGTCGTGCAGGAAGGTGAGGTCGCCCATCAACGCGATGGTGCGGCCCTCTTCGTAGGCGAGCGCTGCACCGACCGCCGTCGACACCGTCCCGTCGATCCCTGCGACGCCCCGGTTGGACATCACCTTCACGCCCGGCTTCGGATAGCTCACGAGCGCCGCGTCGCGCACCGGGTTGGAGGCGCCGAACAACATCTGGTCGCCCTCGCGCAGCGCATCGGTCACGACCGCCGCGACGTGCAGGCCGGTCGCCTCCGGATGCGCGTCGAGTTGGGTTCGCACCGCCTTGTCGGTGTCTGCGGACAATTGGCGGCACCGCTCGAGCCACACCTCGTCCGGTGTACCGGAGATCACGGCGCGGGTCCCGGTGGCAAGAACGTTTCCGGAGACGTCGGGCCAGCGTGGACCGGTCGTCAGCGCGTACACCGCGACATTCGGGTCGGCGAGCAGACGCGACACCGGCCGGTGCAGAGTCGGCCTGCCCGTGATGATGGCCTGCTTCGGTGCTATCTGCGTCAAGGCCAGGGGGTGGAGCGGGAGGCCGTGCAACGGCGCGGTGGGCTCGGCGACAGTCGGCAGGCCCGCAAGTTCGGGCCGGAATGCCGAGCCGTGCCCGGACACCACGACGGTGTCGGGCGTGATGTCGATCTCCACGGGCACATCGAGCGTCGCGTGCACCGTCGTGGTCCAGGCCCGTTCGTCGGGCCGTCCCTCGGGAGCGGCACCCTGCGGGCCCACATCGGGTACCAGCGGTTCACGGAGAGGAATGTCGAAGTGCACGGGCCCGGCGTTTCCGGAACGAGTGCCGCGCGCGGCTGCCAGCACCCGGCAGACGGCCGAGCGCCACTGACTGTTCTGCTCGATGCCTTCGGCGAGGCCGAGGCTGATGGTCGCACGGACCTGGCTACCGAACAATCCGAGTTGCTCGATCGTCTGATTGGCTCCGGAGCCGAGGAGTTCGTACGGCCGGTTGGCGGAGAGCACGACGAGCGGAATCCGCGCGTAGTTCGCTTCGAGTACAGCGGGGCCGAGATTCGCCACGGCCGTGCCCGAGGTCATGACCACGGGCACCGGACGACCGGAGGCGAGCGACAGTCCGATCGCGAGGAATCCGGCGGTCCGTTCGTCGATCCGCATGTGCAGACGTAAACGGCCGACGTTGTCCGCGGCCTGGAGAGCGAAGGCGAGCGGTGCGTTCCGCGAACCGGGGCACAGCACCACGTCCCGTACACCGCCCCGCGCAAGTTCGTCGACGACAGCGGTGGCCTGGGCGATGGACGGGTTCACGGCGTCCAGGGTAGTGCTGCCCGGGCGGGTCACAGATCGCAACCCGGTCGGAGACATCCCGGAGAATGCAGCCGAGAATGGTGCGATGCGCACCGTCTTCGATCCCGCCGACCTCAGTACCGGCAGATTCTATCGCCTGCTCACAGCCACGATCGTGCCTCGCCCCATCGCCTGGGTGTCGACAGTGTCGGCGGACGGTGTCGCCAATGTGGCTCCGTACAGCTTCTTCACTGTGGCGAGCACCTCACCTCCTGTCGTGCAGTTCACGTCGGTGGGGCGGAAGGACAGCCTGCGCAACATCGAGGAGACCGGCGAGTTCGTCATCAACGTCGCGTCGGTGCCTCTGATGGACCAGGTGAATGCCTCGTCGGCCGCGTTTTCGCACGACGTCGACGAGTTCGCGGCGGTCGGGCTTCGTTCCGAGCCGAGCGAACGAGTGCGCCCTCCGAGGGTGGCCCGGTCCCCTGCCTCCATCGAGTGCGTGCTGCACCGCGTGATCGAGGTGGGTGACTGCTTCGTCGTCATGGGCGACGTGCTGGCGATCACCGTGCGTACCGATGTGCTTGCCGGCGACGGTGCTCCGGACTTCGGCCTCCTCGCACCCGCGAGCCGTCTGGGCAGGGCGGAGTGGGGACTGACTCCACAGGTGAGGGAGATCGAGCGACCGGCTCTCTGACGCCGCATCAGTTCGAGATCGGCATTCAGGCGTCCATCTCCGTCGCGCGTACCCACTGCTGGAGCCGGTACAGCGGGTCATCGCGGTCACGGGTGCCGGTCGGTCCCTGTCCTTCCTTGGCCATCAACCGGCCCGCATCGGACCTGGTCCACTCTCGTACGGCCCACCGCTCGGTGATCGCCCACCGGCCGTCCCGGCGTGTCATGTGGTCGACGAACCGGACGCCGCTGGTGAAGTTGACCCGCGGCTCGTCGGCGGGTTCTCCCCAGTGGACCGATGTCCCGTACGTCTCGCTGACGGCGGTGTCGCCGTGTAGTTCGACGAGATGGTTGGCAACGATGTGCATCGTCCCGCCGCGCCTGGCCCGCAGTTTGGGCTCGACCCACGCAAGGTACTCGTCGACAGTTCCGTCGAATCCGGTGTGGTGGTCTACTGCGTCCGGGTGATACGCCGACCTGACGAGGTCGAAATCCAGTCGGTCGATTCCACGGCAATATCTCAGCACGACATCGTGGATCTCTCGGCGATCGGCCCACTCGGCGCTCTGGTCATCCATAGGTCGCGAGTGTGCAGCAATTCACACCGAATCTGCGTCGAGTTCCGCTGTGCGAGACAAGTTGTCGTGATCGATCGATCGTGCGACCCAGGAAACGACGGTGCCGCCGCAGGCTCGAAGCCCGCGGCGGCACCGTCGGTGAAGAATCAGATCCTAACCGGCGTGCTTCTGGATGAGCGCACCCAGACGCGGCAGGGCTTCGACCACGTGCTTCTTCGCCGACGGGCGAAGCGAGTCGTAGACCTTCTTGACGGCGGCCTTGTCGGTTCCCGCGATCTTGTCGTCGGTCACGCCGAGCAGCGCGTCGGCGACCTGCTCACCGCGAGCGGTGAGGTAATCGGCGAACGAGCCGTTGCCCGCGAAGTCGGCCCAGAACGGCTGGAGCCGCGCGACGAAATCGGGCAGGAGGCCTTCGACGGCACCCGGCACGATCGACGGCCCGACCTTCTTCACCGCGGCGTATCCGCCCTTGAGAGCGAGGCCCGACGCGCCCTTCTTGTCCGACACCTCGGCGTCGATGAGAGCTAGGACGTCACTCTGGACCGCCGGGAGTTTATCGGCGCCGAGCAGGGCATCACCGAGAGCTGCAACCACTTCCACTGCCTCCGTTTTGTGAAGAATGTGACTGTTGGGACGCCCGAACGATATACGACGGCACGAACCGCGCCTATTCTGCCGTCATGCAAGTAGCGCGTGGCACCGGCGCAGGCGCTCGCGCCACCATCGCCGACGATCCCCGTCGACGCGGACAGCGTCGAATGCGGCCCGCTCCGGCGCCACCCTACCGACCGCCAGTGCGCCGTTCGACATCTCACGTGCCGTCGCCACATCCGCGGTGAAGAAACCACCCGTGCCGAGCCCGCACGCATAGGGCAGATCCGGCAACGCTGCTGCCGCAGCAAGACCGGCACCCATCCCCACCGCCGAATCGAGAGCACTCGACACCACCACCGGCACATCGTGCTCGGCAAGTTCCTCGGCCAACGTCAGCAATCGTCGTATCCCACCGAGGGGCGCGACCTTGACGATCGCGACATCGGCTCCACCCGCACGAACGACGCGCAGTGGGTCCTCGGCCCGCCGGATGCTCTCGTCCGCTGCGATCCGAATTCCGGGTAACCGTCGTCGGACGTCCACGAGTTCCGGCACGGAGGCACACGGTTGCTCGGCATATTCGAGTGGAGCGTCGGTGGTGAGAGCGGTGAGAGCCGTCACCGCTTCTTCGACACTCCACCCGCCGTTGGCATCGACCCGGACATGCGGCACATGCTCACGCACCGCCCGTACCCGCGCCAGGTCCTGCGCGAGGTCCTGTCCTCGTTCGGCCACCTTCACCTTCGCGGTGCGCGCACCCGGAAACCTCGCCAGCACACCGGGAACCTGCTCCGGATCGACGGCGGGGACCGTCGCGTTGACGGGGACGGTGTCGCGGAGGGCCGGAGGATCGTCGTGCCACGCCGATTCGAGTGCGGAGCGGAGCCATTCGGCCGCTTCGATGTCGGCGTACTCCGGGAACGCACCGAACTCCCCCCACCCGGCCGGACCTTCGACGAGGACGACCTCACGCTCGGTGATACCCCGGAACCGCACCCGCATCGGCAGCGAGACGACGACTGCGCCGGCCAGCACCTCGTCGAGCGGGGGGATTCGACCCCCGTTCTCCATCACGGTTGGCCCGGCAGCAATTCGATCATCAGAGCCTCACAGTCGACGAGCACCGTGCCGTCCAGGTCACGCAGCTCGGCGCTGCAGAACGCCTTTCGCCCGTCGATGCTGTCCACGCGCCCCTCGATGACGAGCTCGGCCTCGATCGGCGTGATCTTGCGATAGTTGATGTGCAGATATCCGGTGCGGGCAATAGGCCGCCCTGATGCGTGGATGACCATCCCGAACAGATCGTCGAACAGCAGCGGCAAGGTGCCGCCGTGCACTGCGCCGTTGCCACCGAGGTGGTAGCGGCGGAACAGACCCCGTTCGCGCACACCTTCCCTGTCGAACTTCTCGATCATGAACGGCGGCAACAGCAGACTTCCGCGCCCGGGGATGTCCACGTTGAAGCCGGCCGGCGACTTACCCTCCCTGACCTTGTACGGCTCGAGCAGGTCCCCGAGCGCTTCTGCCTTCGCAATCGCCTCGTCGACGACATCGTCGGGGGCATGAGTGGAGACCGCGAGATCCTGAAGCCGCCGGAACGCTTCGACGAGACGGCCGAAGTTCGGCCCCGCCTTCACCGGTTCGTACACGGGGAATCCGCCGTGATGCTCGTATGCGTCGTCGCCGGTGCGATCGTTCTGCTCGCTCATGATCCTGCACGTTATCCGGCCGAGACGCGCACGGTGACCGGACCCGGCCTTAAGGTGACGACGTGACCTTCAATCCTGAACTGTGGCGCCCCGTTGCGGGGTTCGAGAACCTCACCGACATCACCTACCACCGTCATGTCACGCAAGGCACCGTCCGCGTCGCATTCGACCGGCCCGAGGTGCGCAATGCGTTCCGCCCGCACACCGTCGACGAGCTGTATGCCGTGCTCGACCACGCGCGGACGACCTCCGACGTGGGTGTGGTGCTGTTGACAGGTAACGGCCCGAGCGCGAAGGACGGCGGCTGGGCATTCTGCTCGGGCGGCGACCAGCGCATCCGCGGACGCAGCGGCTACCAATACGCCAGCGGCGATACCGCTGACACCGTCGACAAGGCCCGCGCGGGGCGTCTGCACATCCTCGAGGTGCAGCGCCTGATCCGATTCATGCCGAAGGTCGTGATCGCGCTCGTCAACGGCTGGGCCGCAGGCGGTGGGCACAGCCTGCACGTGACCTGCGATCTGACGCTCGCGTCGCGCGAGCACGCCCGTTTCAAGCAGACCGACGCCGATGTGGGCAGCTTCGACGGTGGCTACGGCAGCGCCTACCTCGCGAAGATGGTCGGACAGAAGTTCGCCCGCGAGATCTTCTTCCTCGGCGACACGTACACCGCCGAAGACATGCACCACATGGGCGCGGTGAACCGCGTCGTCGACCACGAGGAGCTCGAAAATGTCGCGCTCGAGTGGGCCGAGAAGATCAACGGCAAGTCGCCGCAGGCCCAGCGGATGCTCAAGTACGCGTTCAATCTGCAGGACGACGGCCTCGTCGGCCAACAGCTTTTCGCGGGTGAAGCCACCCGCCTGGCATACATGACCGACGAAGCGGTCGAGGGGCGCGACTCGTTCCTCGAGAAGCGCGACCCCGATTGGTCCCCCTACCCGCATTACTACTGATATTCGGATCGGGCCGAGGGAATCCTCGGCCCGATCGTCACATCCGGGTGGTCGTGCGAACCGTCAGGCGCAGTCGCGACAGTACGGGTCCTCGGTCGGCGCGGAGGCCTTCCTGCTGTGATGCTGAACGAGGAAGCAGCGGTGACAGGTGAACTCGTCCTCCTGGACGGGCACGACGTTCACGCGGAGCTCTTCACCCGACAGATCCGCGCCGGGCAGATCCGGCGATTCGACGACCTCGGCTTCGTCGGCGTCGGCGAGTCCCGTCGGCTTCAGTGCGAGTTCGTCGATCGCAGTGCCGCTGCCGGCGAACTCGTTGGTGCGGCGGACGTCGTAGTCGGTGCTCATCGTGGTCTCCTGGTCTGTGCGGGGCATCGATGTCCCGCCCCTAGGCCGGGGCGTCGGTGCGCGACGGCACCTCGCCGGTAGTCATGTCCAGAAGTGTCCGGTTCCAAACATCGGGATATCGGACATCGGCCCCATCCGACGTGAAGCTCGTCCCGATTCGTTTCGGGCCCGGGTCCTCCGATGTGATGACCCGCAGGTCGTCCCTTTGCCCGACGCACGGACAGCGGCGGTGCAGGAGGGTCGACGGCATGACCACCGTCGGCACCCCCAGGTCGCGCACCCGGATCGCTGCACTCGATGTAGCGCGGGGTATCGCGATCCTGGGCACGCTCGGAACGAACATCTGGATCATCACCGACCCTGCCGGGATCGTCGGCTATCTCGAGACCGCGGGATCGGATCCGTGGCCGCAGCGCATCCTGATGCAGCTCGCACAGGGCAAGTTCCTCGGCCTTCTCAGCCTGATGTTCGGTATCGGGCTGGCGATCCAAGCGGCGTCCGCCCGGCGCGCGGGGCGCGCGTGGCCCGGAAACTACCGAACCCGCGGGTTCCTGCTGTTCGTCGACGGACTCGTGCACTACTTCCTGGTCGCCGAGTTCGATGTGCTGATGGGCTATGCGGTGGTCTCGATGCTCGTATGCGGCGTGGTGGTGACCTCGCGTCGCACACGGATGTGGGTTGCCGGCACCGCGGCCCTCGTGCACATGCTGCTCGTGACAGCCCTCGTGGTCGCGCTCGCGGCAACCCCGGCCTCGGGCAGCTCCTCGGGCGAGCCGACAGACGTCTTCGCGACCGGCAGCTGGTGGGACCTGGTGGTGTTCCGAGCCGAGAATCTCCTCGCCTTCCGCGCCGAAGTGATCTTCCTGGTGCCACTGACGATCGTGATGTTCCTCGTCGGGGCAGCGCTGTTCGATGCGGGCGTCTTCGACGAGCGAGGTGCTCGGCTGCGCCGTCGACTGTTGCTGATCGGCGCTGTCTCTGCACCCGTCGACCTAGCGGTAGGCCTGTTCGGCGGAACCGCGGGACTGTTCGCGGCGCGCTACGCGATCGCGCCGTTCGTCGCCGTAGGGTTGCTGGCGCTGATCGCGCAGTGGTACGAGACCCGCGACCACGTCGGCACCGTCGGCGGGTGGATGCAGGGCATCGGTCGCGCGGCGCTGAGCTGCTACATCCTGCAGAACGTCATCGCGTCCGCGATCTGCTACGGCTGGGGATTCGGCCTCGCCGCCAAGATCGACCCCACGTACCGAACGCAGTTCACCGTCGCCGTGTACATCACCGTGTGTGCGATCCTCGTCGTCGCGGCCCGGCTGTGGCTCCGCCGTTTCCCACAGGGGCCGGTCGAGTGGCTGTGGAAAGCGTCGTTCGAACTGCTCACCCGTGACGGTTCCGACCGTCCGGAGACGAACCGGCAGCGGGTCGGGTCGGGCACACTCGACACATGACCGATCGCGAGCGTCCCGATTCCTCGCACACCCGACCGGACGGCGTCACCGATTCGACGGTCGCGGCGGTGGGGAAGCTGTCCGAGGCACTCGAAACCGTCGAGCGGGCACGCGGGCATCTGTACGGATTCCATCAGCTGATGGGCCACGCCGATCTTCAGGTCGAGCAGGCTGCGACGATGCTTCGGGCCGCGGGCCACTCCGAACTCGCGGCCCGGATCGAGAGCGAACTCGTCGGCCGCAACGTCGCTGAAGGACGCTGGACGTTCCAGCTCGTCGAAGAGTTCGACGACGGTTACTGGACCGAGCTGCGCACCCTCGAGACGGAGGTGCGCGACACTTTGGTCGTCGGCCGCCGACACCTGTTCGAGGCAGAATCGAAAGAGGCGCGCCGCACCCGAGGGCGGCGTGGGCACGAGGCTCGTCCTGTACAGGACGGATAGACGCGGTGAACATGGAGTCGGACAAGATGCAGGTATGGAGATCCTGAGCAGCCGGACGATTCTGCGTCCCCGCGACTACGACACCACACTGCTGTTCTACGGCGAGACGCTCGGCCTCGCCATTGCTCGGGAGTATCCGGGCGGCACCGTGTTCTTCGCAGGTCAAGGATTGATCGAGATCGCCGCGCACGGCGAACGCGACGGCGCTCAACGCTTCCATGGAGCGTTGTGGCTTCAGGTCCGAGACGTGTACGCAGCGCAAACGGAACTCGTGCTGGCGGGTGTCCCGATCACCCAGGCAGCGCAGCAGGAGCCGTGGGGGCTGCACGAGATGTGGATCGACGATCCGGACGGCATCCCCGTGGTTCTGGTGCAGATTCCGGCAGATCACCCGATCCGCCGAGATCTCCGCTGAACCCACCGGCGTGACGTTGCACACGGTCGGATCCGCCGACCTCCCGCTCGAGCGCGAATCCCACTCCGCGCACCCGTGGGAAACCTCCCATTAGCTGTACATTCACTGCCCGTTTACCCCACAATCGGAAGACGTGACCGCAGAGTTCGTTGTCCTATTGGTAGTGGTCGTCACTGCCCTCGCATTCGATTTCACGAACGGCTTCCACGACACGGGCAACGCGATGGCCACATCCATCGCCACCGGGGCGTTGAAGCCGAAGGTGGCTGTCGGCCTGTCGGCCGTACTCAACCTCGTCGGCGCCTTCCTGTCGGTCGAGGTGGCCGCGACCGTCGCCAAAGGTGTGGTGAATCTCGACAACACCGGCGGCTCGGCGCTGTTACTGATCGTGTTCGCCGGACTCGTCGGCGGCATCCTCTGGAACCTCGCGACCTGGCTGTTCGGCCTGCCGTCGAGTTCTTCTCACGCATTGTTCGGCGGCCTGATCGGCGCCGCCATCGCCGCTCTCGGCATGAGTGGCGTGGTGTGGGACGGCGTCCTCGGCAAGGTCATCATCCCCGCGTTGCTCGCACCTGTCGTCGCTGCACTGGTTGCGACGGTCGGCACGTGGTCGGTGCATCGCATGACCCACGACATTCCTGAAGAGACCCGCGGCAAGGGCTTCCGGATCGGCCAGATCGGCACCGCCTCGTTGGTGTCGCTGGCACACGGCACCAACGATGCGCAGAAGACGATGGGCGTGATCTTCCTGGCGCTCGTGGCGTACGGCACCATCACTCCCGACACCGAGATGCCGTTCTGGGTGAAGTTCACGTGCGCCGCCGCGATCGCATTGGGCACGTATCTCGGTGGCTGGCGGATCATCCGCACCCTCGGCAAGGGCCTGGTCGAGATCACACCTCCGCAGGGCATGGCGGCGGAGTCGTCGTCGGCCGCGATCATCCTCACGTCCAGCCATTTCGGGCTGCCGCTGTCGACCACACATGTGGCCACCGGCTCGATCCTCGGCACCGGACTGGGTACGAAGGGCGCCGAGGTGCGCTGGGGCATCGCCGGCCGAATGGCCGTCGCATGGCTCATCACCTTGCCGTGTGCCGGTGTGGTCGGCGCCGTGTGCTGGCTGATCGCCCACCTGATCGGCGGCCTTCCCGGTGTCCTCGTCGTATTCGCGATTCTGTGTGCACTGTCGAGCGTGATGTACCTGCGGTCCCGCTTGCAACCGGTCGATGCCTCCAACGTCAATTCCGAGTGGGAGGGCAGCCCCGATGTCGTTGCCGAGTCCGACGACGTCGACACCATTTCTCAGGGATCCATGTCTCCGGAAGGACGCGCGTGAACCTGTTGGTCTCCACACTCGATTCGCTATGGCAGGTCGTCCTTGTCGGACTCGTCCTTGGCGCAGGTCTGCCGGCCGTCTTCGCGCTGGGAATGCGTTCGCTGTCGCTCGGCCACGATGGAGCCGTCACCGTCGACCCCGGCCGCCGGACACTGGGCCGCATCGGGGCCGTGACGTGTTTCACGATCGTGGTCGTCGCGATCTTTGCTGGGATACTGCTGTTGACTGCCGACTTCCTGTCGAGCAGCCTCGGTATCCACCTGTTCTGATCATCACCGCAGAGAAGGACCAACGATAACCTTGCCTCGGTATTCCCTTCGGTCGGTCTTGGACTGGTTGCGCGCAGGTTACCCGGAGGGAATCCCTCCCAAGGACCATTTCGCGCTTCTGTCCGTGCTCCGGCGCAGGCTGACGGACGAGGACATCTCCGAGATCCTCGACCTGTCGATTGCCACCGCCCACGAGCACCCGCAGCGACACGTCGACTACGACACGCTCCGTGAGATCATCGCCGGGGTACTCCACGAGGAACCGACCGAAGCGGACCTCGAGCGGGTCACCGAGCAGCTCGTCTCAGGAGGCTGGCCGGTGGTCGCCGGGGACGACGAGACCCTCGACGACGAGGATTCCGTCGGCGCGGCACGCGACGATCACGCCACCGAATCGCGCTGAGGCTCATCGGCGATGCTTCCTCCTCTCCTCGCTTCGATCATCGAATGGTTGCGCGCCGGATATCCGGAAGGCGTACCCGAACAGGACTACGTGCCGCTGTTGGCACTCCTGAAACGGCAACTGTCCGACGACGAGGTCGATCAGGTTGCCGATACCCTCATCGAGGAGGGCGACCTGCCGGTCAGCAAGACCGATATCGCCGTCCTCATCACCAAGATCACCAACGAGATGCCGCTCGCGCGCGACATCGACCGAGTCCGCGTGCATCTCGAGGCCGGTGGTTGGCCGCTCATGGGGCACGATCAGTGAGCACGAACCTCACTGTTCTCGAAGTTCCGGCGGGCAACCGGATCCACGACATCGTCCCGGTCCTGCAGCGCATGATCGACGGCCAGGGGCCTCCCCTGCTCCCGGTCCCCGCAGGCGACGACCGGGAGATCCGCCGGCTCACCGATGCACTGCACCCCGGCGAATCGATCGACGACACCGTCGGTCTCGTCCTCGCGACCTCGGGCACCACCGGCACTCCCAAGGGCGCTCAACTCACCCCGGCAGCACTACGCGCCGGCGGAAACGCCACACACGAACGGATCGGCGGCACCGGCACATGGCTCCTCGCGCTGCCGGCGCACCACATCGCCGGGATGCAGGTACTGCTGCGGAGCATCCTGTCGGGTACCGAGCCCGTGATCGTGGATGTGTCGGACGGGTTCGACCCCGCCACCCTGCCTGCCGCGGTCGAGGCGATGCGCGGGCCGCGACGCTACTCGTCGATGGTGCCGACCCAGCTCATCAAGACCCTCGACCATCCGGATGCGCTCGCTGCGCTCGCGGAACTCGACGCGATCCTGCTCGGCGGTGCAGCCACCCCGGAACCGGTGCTGCGTCGGGCACGTGAGGCCGGCGTGAACGTCGTACGCACCTATGGGATGAGCGAGACGTGCGGCGGTTGCGTCTACGACGGTGTGCCGCTGACCGGCGTCGATGTACAGATCGATGCGGACACCCGTGTGTGGCTCGGCGGCTCGGTGCTCGCATCCGGCTACCGCGGACTCCCCGACCATCCGGCGTTCGCCGAACCGGGCTGGTTCCGCACCGACGACGCCGGGCTGGTCGACGACGGCGTCCTCCGCATCCTCGGCCGGCTCGACGAGGCCATCTCGTCCGGCGGGCTCACCGTGGTTCCGCAGGTGGTCGAAGCCGTCCTCATCGAGCACCCCGCAGTCCGGGAGGTCGCGGTGATCGGACTACCCGACGACCGGCTCGGCCGACGAGTGGCAGCGGTGGTCGTCGCAGAGAACGGCATGTCCCCCACACTCGACGAACTACGCGAATGGACAGCCGCCGCTCTGGACGCGACCGCGGCTCCCCGCGAGATGCACCTCCTGGACGCACTGCCCCTGCGGGGACCGGGCAAGATCGATCGTCGCGCTCTGGTCACCAGGTTTTCCTGAGCGTCGGGTCCCACCCCGGACGGCTGCACGCCGAAGTGCGAAGATCGACGAATGGCAACCGCTGGTCAATGGCTCGAAGGGGCTCGTCCCCGCACCCTCCCGAACGCGATCTCTCCCGTCATCGTGGGTACGGGTGCCGCTGCGGCACTCGGTGAGGCAGTGTGGTGGAAAGCGCTGCTGGCCCTGGTGGTGTCGCTCTCGCTCAACATCGGGGTGAACCTTGCCAACGACTACTCCGACGGGATCCGCGGCACCGACGACGAGCGCGTCGGTCCGATGCGACTGGTCGGTTCCGGTGCGGCGTCACCCGCCGCCGTCAAGCGCGCCGCCTTCGCATGTTTCGGGGTCGCCGCAGTCGCGGGCCTCGCACTTGCCCTGACCAGCGCGTGGTGGCTGATCCTAGTGGGCCTCGTGTGCATCGTCGGCGCGTGGTACTACACCGGCGGCCGCACGCCGTACGGCTACAGCGGCCTCGGTGAAGTGGCCGTGTTCGTATTCTTCGGTCTCGTCGCAGTGCTCGGCACATTGTTCGTGCAGGCCGAGCAGGTCACCCTGGCGGGGTTGGCGGGCGCCGTGGCGATGGGCTGTTTCTCGAGCGCAGTGATGGTGACGAACAACCTGCGTGACATCCCGACCGACACCGAGAGCGGTAAGCGCACGCTGGCCGTCCGGTTGGGCGACCCACGCACCCGCACACTGCATCTCGGATTGCTTGCGACGCCGTTCGTCATGTCGCTCGCTCTGGTTGCGGCAACGCCGTGGGCTTTGGTCGGCTTGCTCGCCGCACCTCTCGCGGTGCGCGCGCACGCGCCGGTTCGGTCAGGTGGGCTCGGGCTCGAGCTCCTACCGGCCTTGCGCGACACCGCGCTCGCAATGCTGGTGTGGGCAGTAACGACGGGTATCGCGCTCGCCTTCGGCTGAGCCCCCACGTTCGACCGGTTCGTCAGTCGCCGTCGGGAACGACCAGTCCGAGAACGAAGTTGACGAGCGCGATGATGAGGCCGCCCCAGAACGCCGCCCAGAATCCCGAGATCGTGAGTCCGCCGTCGAAGAAGTCGGCCACCCACGACGTCAGCCACAGCATCAGAGCGTTGATGACGAGCAGGAACAGTCCGAGGCTCAGGATCACCAGCGGGAGCGACAGCAGCTTCACGAGCGGCTTCACCAGAGCGTTGACGACGGTGAAGATCACGGCGAGGATCAGCAACTTGATCGCCGTGTCGGTAGTGAACTCACCCCCGTCGACGCCGACGATGTCGACGCCGGTGACGAGCCGGGCCGCGAGCCACAATCCGATCGCGTTGATGATCAGTCGCAGGATCAGTGAAATCATGCAGCCACTGTGACATACGAGCCCTCGAGAGTCGGGCGTGGCTCAGGCAGCAGCGTCGAGTTGCTCCCTCAGCACCTGCCGGAGGCGGTCGCGAGTGACGTGCGCCTCGATCAGCGAGGTGGTCTCCGCGTCGTCGCTGCGAATCACTCCCAGCATGATGTGTTCTGAGCCGATCGAGCGGTCGCGGTGAGCGATCGCCTCGCGCAGCGACAGTTCGAGAATCTTCTTGGCACTGCGGTCGAACGGGATGTGCCCGCCGAACAGATCCGAGAATCTTCCGCGCCGCTCCTTGCCCGCGTTCTCCGCCGGACTGTCGAGCACACCTTCACCGAAGGTCTCCTCGAGCCGGGCTCGTACGGCGTCGAGGTCGATGCCGATCGCTTCGAGCGCGGCAGCATCGTCCGGCCCCAGCGGATCATCCCGGTTCATCGCTGCGAGATCGGTGCGAACGCCGTCGATGGTCAGGCCGACGTCCGCGAGTGACACACGGAGACGTTCCTCCGCGGTGACGAGCACGCCGAGCAGCACGTGTGCGGGGGTGATCCGATCGGCGTGCAGACCGAGAGCTTCCGCCTGAGCGGCGACGACGGCGGAGCGAGCACTGTCGGAGAAACGTTCGAACATGGATCTACCTGCGCTTCCGGTTGTACTTCTGATGGACGGCCTGTCGGCTCACCTCGAGCGAGTCCGCGATTGCCTGCCATGACCAGCCCTGCCGGCGCGCGCTCTCGACCTGGATGGATTCGAGCCGCTCGAGCAGGCGCCGCAGGGCGACGACAGCGCGCAGCCCCTCTGCGGGATCAGGACTCGCGGCAGATGCGGCGAGCGTGGTGGCTTCGTTGCTCATGATGTCAATATAGGTTGACACCCTGAGTATGTCAACAAAAATTGACAGACCGGTCAGTCAGGCAACTCCGGTGTGCGGTCAGCCGTCTTCGCGCGGCTCCCAGCGACCGGTCGCGGCGAACTTCTCCAGCACCGCGACCCACCCCGACGCCTCGAGCCCTTCCGCGGCCAGCCAGTCGTCGGAATAGTAGGTACCGGCGTAGCGTTCACCGCCGTCACACAACAGAGTCACCACACTGCCTTGACGGCCGGTGGCGAGCATGTCGCCGATCAGACCGAACGCACCCCACAGGTTGGTTCCGGTCGATCCGCCGACACGCCTACCCAGCGCGGCACTGCCGTGGCGCATCGCTGCGATCGACGCAGCGTCGGGTACCCGAACCATCCGGTCGACGACCTGAGGCACGAACGAGGGTTCGACGCGCGGCCGGCCGATTCCCTCGATCCGCGACGGCATTCCCGTCGCATAGTCGGCGACACCGGTTTCGTACGCTCCGAAGAACGCCGAGTTCTCCGGATCTACCACCGCGAGCCGAGTGCTGTGACGGCGGTATCGGATGTAGCGGCCGATCGTCGCACTGGTGCCGCCGGTGCCCGCGCCCACGACGATCCAGTCGGGAACCGGATGCCGTTCGAGTCGCATCTGCTCGAAGATCGATTCGGCGATGTTGTTGTTTCCTCGCCAATCCGTTGCGCGTTCGGCATTGGTGAACTGATCGAGATAACACCCGCCGAGTTCGTCAGCGAGACGTTCGGCCTCGGTGTAGATCTCCGGAGGCAGATCGACGTAATGACATCTCCCCCCATGCGCCTCGATCAACGCAACCTTGGCGGGCGAGGTCCGTCGCGGCACCACCGCGACGAAATCGAGCCCCAGCAGTTGCGCGAAGTACGCCTCGCTCACCGCTGTCGAACCGGATGAGGCCTCGATCACGGTGGTGTTCTCACCGATCGATCCGTTGCACAGCCCGTACAGGAACAGCGATCGGGCGAGCCGATGCTTGAGACTGCCGGTGACGTGGGTCGATTCGTCCTTCAGATAGAGATCGATCCCCCAATTCGCAGGCAATGGATACCGCAGGAGATGCGTATCGGCACTTCGCTGCGCATCCGCCTCGATCAACCGGATCGCGTTGTCGACCCAGGCGCGGGATGCACTGCGATCGACCGCCCCCGGGCCGACATCCGTCACGTCCGTCCTTCGCCACGTAGACGTTCTTCGAGGTCGGCGCGTGTGTTGCGCCGCCGCTCGTCGACCGCAGCGATGCGCTCGTTGACCCGTCGACGCAGGGGCGCGAAGAGGACCAGAGAGAGTGGCAAGGCGATGAGCACCGCGAACAGCACCGCGATGAGCAATGGGATCTCCACGCCGAAAGCCTGCGGGATGTAGAGAACCGCGACCGCAAGGATCACAACGAGAGCAAGCCTGGCCAGCGAGTACAACGCGACATCACGCACGAGCGGGCCGGTGCCCGAATTGGTCGCATTCGGTGTGTTTCGACCCGGTTCGTCCGGGGTATTCGCTGATTCGGTGCGGCGTTCGTCGGTCACTCCACCAGGGTAACCGGCGCTACCGATCTCGCCGCCTCCGGAAGCCTTGACACAAACCGGAAATCCGTCCGTTTTGTCCATTACTTCCGCTTTACCAAACAGTGACCGTTCGAGCAACCGGGGGTCCCAGTGTCAACATGGCGGGGGACAACCCGATCGAACAACCCGATCAAGACAAATCACCCGGGAGGACATTCGCAATGAGCGCACCCACCTTCAACGGCGCCAAGGAATCCCTGCTCACCCCCGGCCAGGTCGCCGCCCTCTTCCATGTCGACCCCAAAACCGTGACCCGCTGGGCACACGCCGGTCGACTCGGTTCGTTGCGCACGCCGGGCGGCCACCGCCGATTCCGCGAATCCGAGGTCCTCGCACTGCTCCGCTCCCTGACCACCGAAGCCACCCGCTGAGGCAATCCGCGCGGCCTCGAACCCCGAGGCCGGGCGGCCCCTTCCGGTACCCGGATCATTCGGACGAAATGCGCACCCGCAAATTTCCCTCCGATGCACCCGCGCCGGTGTCACACTCGGCCAGGCCGCATAGACTGGTGAAAATCGGACAGTACGACGTCGGAGCCGGCGCGACGTCCGCCACGGCCAGGAGGTGCATCGTGCTCTATCTACTCGCACTCATCGGTGTGGTGACGCTCGTCTTCCTGCTGTGGAAGGCATTCGGACCCGATCCGAGCCGCACCCCCACTCGGGGCCTCGGCCCCGACGACGACCCCGAGTTCCTCTGGAAGGTCGACAGAGAGGTTCGCCGGAGGCACACCGACGAATCCGGCCGAGCCGACGGTCCGGGTCAGGACGGCAACGACTGATATCCCGCCCCTGTCGGGTGTCCGAAATCCGACGCCACCTCGGCAGCGAGCAGGAGCAAAGCACGGCGCGTGCGAGGGTTCAGTTGCTCGAGGTCCACTTCGGCCCCCTCCTCCAGGTGAGGGTCGAACGGCAACAGGTGCACGGCGCGGCACCGCTGCTCGAAATGCCCGACCACACGATCGAGGTCCACCTTGCCCGATTTCGGGCGAACGGAATTGACCACCGCGACCGAGCTGCTCACCAGATCGCGATAGCCGTGCGCATCGAGCCAGTCGAGGGTCGCCGACGCACTCCGCGCACCGTCCACCGAACCCGAGCTGATCACCACCAGCGCATCCGTGTTCTCGAGGATCGCGCGCATCGCCGAGTGCATCAGTCCCGTGCCGCAATCGGTGAGGACGATGCTGTAGTAGCGCTCGAGTAGCGCGAGGGTTCGTTCGTAGTCCTGCGCGCTGAACGCTTCGGAGACCGCCGGGTCGCTGTCGGAGGCGAGCACCTCGAGCCGGTGCGTGTTCTGCGAGGTGTAGGCCCGCGCATCGCTGTAACGCTCGATGTGTTCCTCGTCGCGCAGGAGCGTCCGCACAGTGGCCGACGTTTCCGTCGGAACCTTCTGGCTCAGCGTGCCGCGATCGGGATTCGCGTCCACCGCGACGACGCGGTCACCCCTCAGCTCCGCGAACGTCGAACCGAGGGTCACCGTCGTGGTCGTCTTGCCGACACCACCCTTGAGGCTGAGCAGCGCGATGCGATAGCACCCGCGCAGTGGTTGTGCCACCTGGTCGACGAGTTCCCTGCGCCGCTGATCGCGCGCGCTGTCGCCCACGTCGATCCGTCCACCGGTCGCCTGGAAGAGCGCACGACGCCACCCCCGTTCGGGCGCCGGTGTGGCCTTACTGACCAGAAGTGACGAATCGAGATCCCGAGCCGACAGGCTCCCGGTGCCACGGCCCGCCGGGTTCGCCGCCGATTGCTGCCCCGATCCTGCCGTCATCCGCGTTCCCCCCGATCGCAGTTCTACACACCGCCGAGGACGATAGCAGGGTCAGTTCAGGCCGGCGTACGAGTGCAGGCCGGACACCACCATGTTGATGATGAACAGGTTGAACAACATCGCGACGAAGCCCGCGACATTGATCCACGCGGCGCGTGTATTGCGCCAGCCCGACGTCGCGCGGGCGTGGAGGTAGGCGGCATAGATCACCCAGGTGATGAACGAGACGGTTTCCTTCGGGTCCCATCCCCAGAATCGACCCCATGCCGCCTCTGCCCAGATGGCGCCGAGAATGATACCGATGCCGAACAGTGGGAAGCCGACGATCGTGGTCCGGTAGGCGAGGCGGTCGAGCACCTGGGCGTCGGGCAGTCGTGCTGCGATAGCACCGAGCACGCCCTTCTCGGAACCCTTGGGCTGATGGATCCGCAGCAGGAACAGCACGCTCGCGGCCCCGGCGAGCAGGAAGATGCCGCTGCCCACGCTGATGATCGTGACGTGGATCGGCAGCCAGAACGAGCGCAGGGCCGGCACAACGGGTGCGGCGTCGGCGTAGAGCACGGTCGCAGCCACGAACATCAACACCGCTACAGGGGCGAGCACGTACACCCACAGGATGCGGTACGCGGGCTTGCGCAACATCACCAGGCTGAACACGATCGCCGCGGTGCACGCCATGGCCACGAACTCGTACATGTTCCCGAGGGGGAATCGTTCGGTGGCCAGGCCACGCAGCACGATCGAGGCGATCATCAACGCCGCGGCCACCACGACGAGGGCGCGTCCCATGTTGCCGAACCGCTCCGACAGGGTCCTTCCGGTGGTGTTCTCCACGCGCCCCGGAACCGTCTCGGCAGGCGACGATCCGACACCACCGGCAGCAACGAGCTCGCGTTCGGCGACCAGCTTGGAGCGGTAGGTCGCGTACTCGATCACGAGCAGGAGCATGGCCAGCACCACCACGGCGAACGCCGCTTCGAAGCTCCAGTCGCTGTACTTCGCGAGGGTGTCGTTCAACGTCATGCCTTCTCCTCCTGTGCCCCATCGTCGAGCACACGATCGCCTGCCGGGTTCTCACCGAGAAGCCGGGAGACCAACCGATCGAATTCGTCGCCCCACCCGGCCTGATCGGTGCGAGCGAGGCCACCGAGTTCTACTACAGTTCGTCGTTCACCGTCCGATACTGTACCCGCCCGATAGACGCGCACCCATACCCTTCGCCGTTTGATCAGCAGGGACAGCAACAGCCCCGCCATCATCGCGACCGCAGACACCAGCACCCACGACTGGAACGGATCGTGCGAGACCTGCAGGTTGACGAAGTCGACGGCGCCGTCGAACCGCACCTCGGTGCCGTCTTGCAACGTGACGCTCTCCCCCGGCTTCAGATTGACGCGCTCCTGCTTGACCAGGCGGCCCTGGTTGATCAGTTCGGTGTTGAGCGAGAACAGCGACTGCGGGCTCCCGGTGTCGAGGCCGGAGTCGCCCTTGTAGATGTCGACGGCGACGGCGGGATCCATCATTGCCGGGAACGCCGACGACAACAAGGTGCCGTGGAACGCCGCGGTAGGCGCGAAGAGCCCTTCGAGCGCGATCTGGTTCTTTCGTCGTTCGTCGCCGTCGGGGAACATCCCGCCGGGCGGATCGAATCGCATCGCGCCGCTGCTCAGGAACGTCGTCGCGTCCTCGGGTGCCCACTGCATCGTCTCGGTGCGTGTCTCTCCGTTGGGCCAGGTGACCGTGAAGGTCGGCGCGTATCCATGGCCCTGCAGGTAGACACGGTCGCCACCGACCCGCAGCGGGTGGTTGACCTTCAGCTGGGCGTCGCTCCAGATGTTCGCCGCGACGTCATCCCCGTACTGGTACTCGATGTTGGAGGTGAACATCTCGGCCTGACCGTTGTCGAGGTAGTCGGCCGTGAAATCGTGCACCCGCACGCAGATCGGTCGCAGTCCTGTGCCGTCGAGCTCGATGCCCGCAATGAACGAGTCGAACGAGGCGGGCGACGTGGTGCAGAACTCTTCGCCGTTCGCGACCAGGATGCGCTGGCCTTCGTAACCGAAGAGCTTGCCCAGGGCGACGGTGGCGAGCAATGCGACCAACGAGATGTGGAAGACGAGATTGCCCGCCTCGCGCAGGTATCCCTTCTCGGCCGAGAGCGTGAGCTCGCCGTCCCGGCCCTTCGTCGTTCCCTCGCGACGCTCGACGCGCCATCCTCGCAGCTCGCCGCTGATCCGGTCGATGACCACATCGGGTTCGTCGTCGAAGGTGGTCTCGACATGATGTGGCAGGCGAGAGAGGTTGCGTGGTGCATCGACCGGTCGGGCACGCAGAGCGCGGTAGTACTCGGCGCAGCGCGGCAGGATGCAGCCGATGAGCGAGATGAACAGCAGGGCGTAGATCGCGGTGAACCAGAAGCTGCCGAAGACGTCGAACAGCTCGAGCCGGTCCATGAACGGCCCGAGCGTCGGGCGCGCGGCGATGTACTCGTCGACCTTGCCGACGTTGAGACTGCGTTGCGGCAGCAGGGCGCCGGGAATCGCGGCGAGCGCCAGGAGGAACAACAGCACCAACGCGGTGCGCATCGATGTCAGTCCGCGCCACGTGTTGCGCACGAACGCCACGGCGCGCCCGACCGGGCTCTGCTTCGGGGCGCCCGGCCGAGGTGCGGAGGTCTGCGTGTCGGTGGCCGTCATCTATTGTCCGGCGCGAATACGCTCTCGTTCACGAGAGGAAGCGCCGACCTCCTTCCAAAGGGGTGAGGCTGCGTGGAGCAACCGAATCGGGCCGAGTAGGCCTGTCGGTGGGTCTGGCTGTGACAGAGCGTGGCCACACCGGTGTCGACGACGTAGGTCACAGGGATCCGCCTTCTTCGGGTGGTGGTTCGGGTGCGGTCTGAGCTGGGAGTCTCCTGCGTTTTCTGCAGGAGAGACGTTAAATGGGCAGGGTCACTTCCGAGATGAACGAGTCACGCACCCAGGACACGAACAGGTCCCATGCGCCGGTGACGAGGGCGATACCGACGGCCATCAGCATGATGCCGCCGAACAACTGGATGGTGCGGGTATGTTTCCTCAGCCATCCGACTCCCCGCAGCGCCCGGGCCGAGCCGAACGCGAGGACGACGAAGGGCAACCCGAGTCCGATGCAGTACGCCACGATCAGGGTGACCCCACGGGCAGCCGTGGCGCCTTCGGTACCGGCGGCGAGCGAAATCACCCCAGCGAGCGTCGGTCCGAGACACGGGGTCCATCCGAGCGCGAAGACCGCACCGAGCAGCGGTGCACCGGCCAGGCTCGAGATCTGCTTCGGCGCGGTGCGGGTGTCGCGTTGCAGAGCAGGAATCAGGCCGATGAACACCATGCCCATGACGATGGTGACGACACCGCCGATTCGCATCAGCAGTTCACGGTTGACCGACAACACGGAGATCGCCCCGAACACCGAGGCCGTGGCCAGCACGAACACGACGGTGAATCCCGCGACGAACAGCGCTGCCGCCCCCGCGACACGGAGTCGGCCGTCGTCACGAACCGTGGTGGTGCGTGAACCGGCCTGCGCTGCGGTGACCGCCGGTGTCTCGGCTCCGACCACGCCCGCGAGATACGACAGGTATCCGGGCACAAGCGGAACCACGCACGGCGAAGCGAACGACACCAGCCCCGCGAGGAGGCACACGCCGATCCCGAGAAGGAGCGGGCCGGACGCCGCGGCGTTCTGGAAGGTATCGCCGATCCCGGATGCGAGAACTGTCATTGCTACTGGTCCTCGACCGGTTCTGCCGCGACGCGCTCGACCACCGGCTGCAGGTCGCTCGCGAGAAGCTCGGTCAGATAGACCGCCGCGACCCGATGCTCACGGTCGAGGACGACGGTGGTCGGCACCACGGAGGTCGGGTAGCTGCGGCCGAGGGCGAGCAGCGAGCGCATCGCCGGGTCGTAGATCGACGGGTAGCCGATCTGCTGATCCGTCACGAAGTCCTGTGCCTTGTCGCGCTGGTTGTCGCGCACGTTGATGCCCAGGAACGCAACCCCGAGGTCCTTGGTCTCCTCGTAGACCTGTTCGAGGTCGTCTGCTTCGCTACGGCACGGCGCGCACCATTGGCCCCACACGTTGAGGACCACGACCTCGCCCGCGAAGTCATCGAGGGAGATCGTCTCCCCCTCGTTCATGAGGTCCTCCCCCGTCAGTGTGCCGAGGGTGCCGCGATCCGCAGGCGGATCGTAGAAGATTCGAGTCTGACCTCCGGGTGAGACGAAGTCGAACGTACCGCCGGTCGCGACCGCATCGGTGCCCGTCGCGCACGAGGACAGGAGCACGATGCCGCACAGCAACCCGGCGATCGCGTGAAGTGTCTTTCTCATGCGCCGTGGACGTTCGGGTCGGATGCGCCCGCCGGCTCGGAGTAGACCAGGTCGACGAGGGTGTCGCCCTCGTAGACCAGAGACGTGAGGGAGGCGAGGCTGCACTGCCGGTGACGCGGGTCGTGCCACAGGCGTTCGCCTTCGAGGAATCGGCGCAGCGTCCACACCGGCAGCTGATGACTCACGCACACGGCCTCGCGACCGGCCGCAGCGACACGCGCGGCATTGACTGCGGCCAGCATGCGATGTGCGATCTGCAGGTACGGCTCGCCCCAGGACGGAGTGAACGGGTCGCGCAGCTTCCACCAGTGACGCGGCCGGCCGAGTGCACCGTCGCCGACAGCGACCTTGAGCCCCTCGAAATCGTTGCCCGCCTCGATGAGGTTCTCGTCGGTGCGGATCTCGAGGCCGTGCTTCTGCGCGATCGGCGACGCGGTCTGCTGGGCGCGCTCGAGCGGCGAGGCGACGACGTGCGCGATGTCGTGGTCGGCGAGGGAGGCCGCAACGGCGCGTGCCTGTGCTTCGCCGGTGACCGACAACCGGAAACCGGGCAGACGGCCGTAGAGGATGCCGGACGGGTTGTGCACCTCACCGTGCCGCAGCACGTGCACGATGGTGCGGGTCTCGGACGGGGCGGCTTCGGTCACGTGCGTGTTCCTCAGGTCGATGAAAGCGGGTGAGTGTCGGTGGCTCTCGCTGATCAGGGTGCGGTAGCGGCAGCGGCGGCCTTTGCCGCGTGTGGGAGGGCGTCGGCGATCCGGGAGAACGCGGTGTCGTCCAGAACCGCCGAGACGAACCACGTTTCGAATGCGCTCGGAGGTGCGTAGACGCCGTGTTCGAGCAGGGCGTGGAAGAACGCGGGGAATCGCCAGGTCTGTGCGGCTTTCGCCTCGTCGTAGTTCGTGACGGGGTCCTCGGTGAAGAACACGCTGAGCATCGTCCCTGCGTTCTGGATCCGGTTCGGGACACCTTCTGCGGTCAGCGCGTCGCCGAGGAGCCGGCCGAGGGTCGTGGCGTTGCGTTCGAGCGCGGTGTACACGTCGGCGTCGGCCGCGCGCAGGCTCGCGAGACCCGCAGCGACGGCGACGGGATTACCGGACAACGTGCCGGCCTGGTAGACGGCTCCGGACGGCGCGAGGTGCGCCATGACGTCGGCACGACCACCGAACGCGGCGGCGGGCAGGCCACCGCTCATGACCTTTCCGAAGGTCATGAGGTCGCCCGCGACACCGTCGATGCCGTACCAGCCCGCGGCACTCGCGCGGAACCCGGTCATGACCTCGTCCATGATCAGCAGGGCGCCGTGCTCACGGGTCAATGCGCGCAGTCCCTCGTTGAAACCGGGGACGGGCGGGACGGTGCCCATGTTGCCGGCGGCGGCTTCGGTGATCACTGCGGCGATCGCGCCGGGGTGCGCGTCGAATGCCCCGCGCACGGCGTCGAGATCGTTGTAGGGCACGACCAGAGTGTCCTCGGCTTGCGCCCCGGTCACCCCGGGCGAGGTGGGCAGCCCGAATGTCGCGAGTCCGGAACCGGCGTCGGCGAGCAGCGCGTCGACGTGACCGTGATAACAACCCGCAAACTTGATGATCTTCGTGCGTCCGGTGAATCCGCGCGCGAGGCGCACGGCGCTCATCGTGGCCTCGGTACCGGAGTTCACCAGCCGGACCTGCTCGACCGGAGCGATGCGGGCGACGATCTCCTCCGCGAGTTCGACCTCACCGGCGGTCGGTGCGCCGAAGGACAGACCCGATGACGCGGTGGTGCGCACTGCCTCGACGACGGCGGGATGCGCGTGCCCGAGGATCAACGGCCCCCACGAACACACCAGGTCGACGTAGGAATTTCCGTCGACGTCGGTGAGCGTGTATCCGGATCCCGAGGCGATGAAGCGCGGCGTCCCGCCTACCGAACCGAACGCGCGGACCGGGGAATTGACCCCGCCGGGAGTCACCTTCGACGCCCGGGTGAACAGTGCCGCCGAATCGGCGTCGTGGACGGAGGAAGCAGCGGGAGTCGCAGTCACGACGTCCAGTGTCCCAGTTTCCCCCGATTTGCCAAAAAGCCGATCGGTGTGCGATAAGCGCTGTGACGCGGATCTCACAGGGGATTCTAATGTGCCGAGCGGTCGTGAAGCCGCCACCGGACGGCTCTGCGGTCATAGGGTCGGAGCCATGGCGACTACAGGTGAACATCTGAGCAAGGCCCTCGACGGCGCATGGCACAGCGCACGCGAGCGCGCCCGGACGAACATGGCCGACCCGGCATTTGCACCGCACTACACCCCCGACCTCGAACAGGCCCGCGAGATCACTCTGAAGCAGATGCGACTGCTCGCAGAGCACGGTTACGCCGCGTCCGGTTTCTCCGTCGAATCCGGTGGCACCGGCGACGCGGGTGGAGCCGTCGCGTCGATCGAGATGTTGGCGATGTCCGACCTGTCCCTGATGGTCAAGGCCGGGGTGCAGTGGGGATTGTTCGGTGGAGCCATCGAGAACCTCGGCACGAAACGTCATCACGACAAGTACGTCTCGCCCCTGATCGACCTGGATCTGCTCGGCTGTTTCGCCATGACCGAGACCGGTCACGGCAGCGATGTGCAGGCACTCGAAACCACCGCGACGTTCGACCCGGTCACAGACGAGTTCGTCATCCACTCCCCCACGGCATCGGCACGCAAGGACTACATCGGTGGCGCCGCGCAGCACGCGAAGGTCGCCGCGGTGTTCGCTCAGCTGGTGACGAACGGGGAATCGTACGGCGTGCACTGTTTCGTCGTTCCGATCCGCGACGCCGACGGCAACGACCTTCCCGGTGTCACGACCTCCGATTGCGGATACAAGGGCGGGCTGCCGGGTGTAGACAACGGCAGGATCGTCTTCGACAACGTGCGGGTCCCTCGTGAGAACCTGCTCAACCGGTACGCGGACGTCGACGCGGACGGCACCTACGTCTCCGACATCGAGAGCGCGAGCCGCCGCTTCTTCACCATGGTCGGCACCCTGGTACGAGGACGAGTCACGGTCGGCGGATCGGCCGGGGCCGCGGCCCGTGTCGCCCTGTCGATCGCGACGCGGTACGCGCTGCTGCGCCGCCAGTTCGACGCACCGGGCAGCGACGACGAGGTGCTTCTGATGGACTACCTCGTCCACCAGCGGCGACTGCTGCCGCACATCGCGAAGTCGTACGCGCTGGGTTTCGCTCAGAACGAGCTGATCTCGGCGATGCACCGCATCCAGTCGATGCCGGCCACCGAAGTGGATCCGCAGGAACAGCGCGAGCTCGAAGGTCGCGCAGCCGGCCTCAAGGTGGTCAACACCTGGCACGCGGCTCGGGCCATCCAGGAATCGCGCGAAGCGTGCGGCGGCGCCGGTTACATGGCCGAGAACCGGTTGACCTCCCTGCGCGCCGACGTCGACGTGTTCACCACGTTCGAGGGCGACAACCACGTCCTCACACAGCTCGTCGCGAAGGAACTGCTCACGGCGTATGCCGACGAGGTCCGCGGGATGAGCCCGGTCGAGTGGATGCGGTTCGCCGCCGACACGATCTCCGATGTCGTGAAGAAGCGCACCGCGGCGCAGCAGATCATCCAGACGATCCTCGACACGCGTCAGGACAACGAGGAGGACGGCAGCCTCTTCAACCGGGGCACGCAGCTGACGATGTTCGAGGACCGCGAGCAGTATCTGCTTTCGACCGCGGCGAGGCGGCTCCAAGCCGCCACCAAGCGCGAGGACAATCCGTTCGACGCGTTCAACTTCGTGCAGGACCACGTGCTGCACGCCGCGCGGGCCCACATCGACCGTGTCGTCCTGGAGGCGTTCGTCGCCGCCATCGACGACTGCACGGACGAGGCCACGTGCGATCTGCTCTCGGACCTGTGCGATCTGTTCGCGCTCACCGTCATCGACGAGGACAAAGCGTGGTTCATGGAACACCGGCACCTGTCGGTCGAACGCTCCAAGGCGGTGCTTCGCGGGATCAACGAGCGCTGCCGCACATTGCGGCCGCACGTGATGACTCTCGTCGAGGGCCTCGGTGTGCCCGAGTATCTGCTCGGATCGGCCATGCTCGACCGCGAGGGCGCCGCAGGCTCCTGAGCGTGATCAGGCTTTCAGGCGCCGACCAGTTCGTCGAGACTCGCACGGAGCCGGTCGGCGTCCTTGGCCCACGCTCGCACGAACGTCCCTCCCCGTAGCCGCAGCCCGATGGCGGTCCGCCCACGGGGGGTGTTGGCGAGTTCTCCGAGGATGCGGGCTGTCTCCCAGCGCTGCGGTTCGTCCCACGAATCCATCGCGGGTGGCAGCACCGCCTCGATGTCACTGACGTCGAGTTCCTCGGTGCCCTGACGCAACACCGTGCGGGTCAGTTCGACACTGACGTGGCGGCGTGCCGCGGTCACCATGAGATAGGCGAATCCCGCGAGGACGATCGCGACCACCGGCAACGCGACCCAGTGCACGACGGGGCCCGTCGCGAGTTCGACGATCAGGGCCACCGCGCAGAACACGGGTCCGAACGCCACCGTGCGCCACCGGGCGCCCGGTTCGTGGAACAGCGGTTCGCCCTGGCCGGTCAAGCGGTGAGTGCCCCGGGAATCACGATCAGCAGCGTCGTCACGACACCGAGTACGGCAATCAGACCGATCAGCACAAGTTCGCGACGACGGCCGTAGGGCCGGGGTTCCACCTGCATGACGTCCTTACGCTCGACGGAGTGCGGCCAGCGGGCCGACGATGGTGAGCCCACCGTACTCTGTGCTGGACGGTGCACAAATCCGGGCAGGTCGGTGCGTAAATCCGAGTGCTGAGTGGTCAGTTCTCCGGCAGCCGTAGAAAATACGCGTTGGACTCACGCCGATGCATGAGCACGATCGCACCCACTGTCAGCACGGCCTGGACGATGGAGATGATGCCGAGCGCTAGTCCGGATCCACCGGCGCCGGCACCCACACCGAACACCGTCGGTAGCGTCGAGAGGGTCATGAACACGCCGATCATGGTCAGTGCCATGCGCGCCCAGTTCTTCCCCTTGCACATCTTCCGGACGGCGAGATAGAGCAGACCGACGATTGCCAGCCCGAAGACCACGGTGAGGATCACGACCAGTGGGATCACGGCATCGAGGTCCGAGCGGGAGAGTTCCTGCGTCCCCGTGTCGGCCGTCATCTCGGTCATCATGTCGACGAGGTCGGTCCGACCGTTCCAGAGATCGAAGGCTCCGAACAGCAGGGTGACCACGGTGAGCACCAGAACTCCGCACCACAATTGGTAGGCGGTGACGATGTCGTGCGGGATCGGCCGGTCGGCAGGGGTGGACCGGTCCGGGATCGGCGGCAGCGGGAAGCTCACGACAACGTACCCGCCACTTCGGCGGCCCAGTAGGTCAGCACGATGTCGGCTCCCGCGCGCCTGATTCCGAGCAGCGATTCGACGATCGCGGCGTCACGATCGATCCAGCCGTTCGCCGCCGCGGCCGTGATCATCGAGTACTCACCCGAAATCTGGTATGCGGCAACGGGGACCGGCGAGCGGTCCGCCACCTCCCGCAGAATGTCCAGATACGACATGGCCGGCTTGACCATCACCATGTCGGCTCCCTCGGCGAGATCGAGGTCGAGTTCGTACAGTGCCTCACGCCGATTCGCCGGATCCTGCTGATAGGTACGTCGATCGCCTTCGAGCGACGAGCCGACCGCTTGGCGGAAGGGCCCGTAGAACGCGGACGAGTACTTCGCCGTGTACGCGAGCTGCGAGACGTCGACGTGACCGGCCGCGTCGAGCGCCGCCCGGATCGAGGCCACCTGCCCGTCCATCATGCCGCTGGGGCCGAGCACATGGGCGCCCGATTCCGCCTGCGCCACGGCCATTTCCGCGTACCGTTCGAGCGTCGCGTCGTTGTCGACGACACCCGACGCCGTCAGCACCCCGCAGTGCCCGTGATCGGTGAACTCGTCGAGACACGTGTCGGCCATGATCACCGTCGAGTCACCGAGTTCACCGCGCAGGGCAGCGAGGGAGCGGTTGAGCACCCCGTCGGGATCCGTTGCACCCGAACCGCGCGCATCCTTGTCTTCCGGTCGCGGTACACCGAACAGCATGAGGCCACCTACGCCGGCCTCGACGGCAGCGGTCGCGGCAGCGAGCAGCGAGTCGTCGGTGTGCTGGTACACGCCGGGCATCGACGGGATCTCCCACGGCTCGGTGCGGCCGTCTGCGACGAACATCGGAAGCACCAGATGCCGGGGCTCGAGCGAGGTCTCCCCGACCAGGCGACGCATCGCCGCGGTGGTGCGCAATCTGCGGGGACGGATATCGGGGAACATGTCGTCAGGACCCTCATCAGTTCGGGGAGTCGTACGCAGTTCCGGCAGCGGTTACTACCGGAACCACGCACGAGTGGGTCAGCGGCGGGCGCGAGACTTCTTCCGCGGCGGAGGCAGAGCGCCCTCGGCACGCAGTCGCGCTGCGTGCTCGGCGAGTGCCTCCACCAGTGGACCGACCTGCGCGGTCTCGGGTCGCACGTCCACCCGCAGTCCGAATTCGATCGCGGTCTCCGCGGTCTTCGGACCGATACACGCGACGATGGTGCGCGCGTGCGGCTTGCCTGCGATACCGACGAGATTTCGGACCGTCGACGACGAAGTGAAGCACACCGCATCGAAACCACCGGTCTTGATCATCTCGCGGGTCTCCGCCGGCGGCGGCGCGGCCCGGACGGTGCGGTAGGCGGTGACGTCGTCGATCTCCCAGCCGCGCTCACGCAACCCCTCGGCGAGAGTCTCGGTCGCGATGTCCGCGCGGGGCAACAGCACCCGGTTGACCGGGTCGAACACGTCGTCGTACGGCGCGAACTCGGCGAGGAGGCCCTCCGAGGACTGTTCGCCGGTCGGAACGAGTTCGGGAGTGATCCCGAACGAGCGCACCTTCTCGGCGGTCGCCTGACCGACACACGCGATCTTCACGCCGGAGAATGCGCGGGCGTCGAGTCCGAACTCCTCGAACTTCTCCCACACGGCGCGCACCGCATTCGTCGAGGTGAACACCACCCACTGGTAGCGACCGTCGACCAGGCCCTTGACCGCCCGCTCCATCTGGGCGGGACTGCGAGGAGGCTCGACGGAGATCGTCGGCACCTCCATCGGGATGGCGCCGTGTGAGACGAGCCGATCGCTCATCTCACCGGCCTGCTCCTTCGTCCGCGGAACCAGCACGGTCCAGCCGTACAGGGCACGCGATTCCCACCACGACATCTTGTTGCGCTGTGAGACGACCTTGCCGACAGTCACGACCAGCGGCCCGACGAATTCGGAGCCGGCGTCGTTGAGGGTCGCCAGCGTGGCCTCGACGGTGCGCTGCTGACGCGTCGTGCCGCGCACGGTGATGGCGGCGGGGGTCTGCGGCGCGACACCGTGCTCGACGAGCGCGCTCGCGGTCTCGGCGAGATGCCCGGACGTCGCGTGCAGGACCAGTGGGCCGGGGGCAGCGGCCAGCGCTGCCCAGTCGACCTCACCGCGGACATCGGCCTCGGTGTGGGACGAACCGAGCGCCATGCCCGCGTAGCTGGGCACTGCGGAACCGGCGGGCAGTCCGGGCAGCACCTCGAACACCACTTGGGTGCGCGCCACGGCGTTGACCTCGGCGATCACCGAGTCGGTGGTCAGTGGATCGCCCGCAACGAGGCGCACCACGTCGTGGCCGTTCTTCGCTTCCGCGACCAAGGTCTTGGCCACCTCTGCGGGCTCACCCAGGGCGGGACGCACGTCGGCGATCGGCTCGCCCGTTTCGGGGTCGGTGCCGAGGCCCGTTCCGGCCAGAGCGACGACATCCCTGTCGACATCGGGGTCGGTGAAGGCGATCGTGGCACCGGTCAGGACGTCGCGCGCCCGGACGGTGAGCAATGCCGGGTCGCCCGGACCCGACCCCACGAACAGGATCCGTCCGGGAGTGTTCTTACGGACTCGGCTCATCGGTTGTTCTCCAGTGCAATCAAATCTGCGGTAAGGGAAATTCGGGGCTGAATGGAAGTGTCAATCATCGGCGGCCCACTGTTCGTCGTCGACGATCAGTTCTTTCGCACCGAGGTCGAGCAGTTCTCGGGCAAGTGCCCTTCCGAGCTCCTCTGCGTGATCGGGCGAACCGACGATGCTCGCACGGAGCACGTCCGATCCGTCGTGCGCGGCCGCACACCCGCGTACGGACAGTTCCTCGAAGACACGACCGTCGTCGTCGAGCGACTCGACGACCTCTGCGAGCGCACCGACCGGCGCGGTGCACCCCGCTTCCAGCTCGGCGAGCAGTGCACGCTCCGCGACAACTGCCGCGCGACTTGCCGGATCGTCGAGTTCCGCGAGTATCTCGATCAGGGCGGTGTCCTCGGCACGGCACTCGACTGCGAGCGCGCCCTGGGACGGCGCCGGCAGCATCTGTACCGGTTCGAGTGCTTCGGTGACGCGGTCGAGTCGCCCGATCCGCGACAGTCCCGCACGGGCGATGACGATCGCGTCGAGCTCACCGGAATCGACCTTGCCGATGCGGGTGTCGATGTTGCCTCGCAGTGGCTCGAGCTGCAAACCGAGCCCCAGCGCAGCCAGCTGTGCACGACGCCGCGGCGCAGACGTGCCGACCTTCGATCCGGCGGGCAGCTCGCCGAGTACCAGCCCGTCGCGAGCGACGAGAGCATCGCGTGGATCCTCACGGGGAGGAACAGCCGCGATGACCATGCGCGGATCCTGCTGTGTGGGCAGGTCCTTGTACGAATGCACCGCCACGTCCACTTCGTCGGCCAACAGGGCCTCGCGGAGTTCTGCGGTGAACACACCTACACCGATGCGCTGCACGGGCCCGGGCGTGACGTCGCCCTTGGTCGTGATGACCACGAGTTCTGCCGGATGCCCGGCCGCGATCAGAGCGTCGCGAACAGTGCCTGCCTGGGTGGTGGCGAGCACACTGCCGCGGGTACCGATGCGCAATGTGCGCTGTTCGCGCGGTGCGTCGATCCGGGTGGCTTCGGCGCTCATACCTTGCCGTCCTTTCGTGGAGCACGAAGCTCCGTGGTGATGACCGGATCAAGTGCGGCGGACAGATCCGCCGACGTGGTCGGGTCGGTCAGTGACCCCAGTTCTTTCGTGGGGGTCGCAACAGCTTCGACTGCCCCCGGTCGCAGCTCGAACAACTCCCTCAGTGCCTCGGCATACTGGTCGCCGCCGGGTGTCGAGGCAAGCTGCTTCACCCGCACGGTCGGTGCATGCAGCAACTTGTCGACGACACGGCGCACGGTACGCGCGACCTCGTCGCGCTGGCCGTCTCCGAGGTCGGGAAGCCGGGAGTCGAGGCGCATGAGTTCGCCCTCGACGACCTCCGCTGCACGCTGACGCAGTGCGGTGACGGTGGGTGTCACCTCTGCGAGCCGTTGCGTGGTGAGGTAGCCGGCGAGTTCCGAGGCCACGATCGCGCGCGCTGCCTCGGCATCGTCGGAGGCGGCACCCGCGGCGGGGTCGCGCTGCAACGCTTCCATGTCGAACACCGTCACACCGGGAAGTCCCGACACGGCAGGTTCGACGTCACGGGGCAGTCCGAGATCGCAGATCGCCAGCGGGCGTTCACCGCGGTCCGACTGTGCGAGAGCGCGGTGGGCGTCGGCGAGGGTGACGACCGTCCCCACGGCTCCGGTGCAGGTGACGGCGACATCGGCCTGCGCCAGCGCGGCGGCCAGGTCACCGAAATCGACAACCTCGGCGGCGACACCGTTTCCACGGGCCGTTGTGGCGAGGCGCTCGGCACGGTCGCGGGTGCGGTTCGTGAGGATGATCTTGGCGACACCCGACCGGGTCAGATGCGCTACCGCGAGACCGCCCATCGCACCTGCGCCGATGACTGCGGCAGTCCGTCCCTGCAGGCCTTCACCGCCGAACAGCGCCCCTGCCTTGTCGAGTGCAACCGACACGACGGATGCACCGGCCGAGTCGATCCCGGTTTCCGAGTGCACGCGCTTGCCGACACGCAATGCCTGCTGGGCGAGTTCGTGCAGTGCACGACCCGCAGCCTGTTGAGCGTCGGCGGTCGCGTAGGCGGTGCGGATCTGCCCGAGGATCTGCTGCTCACCGACCACCATGGAATCGAGACCACTGGCCACCGAGAACAGATGCTCTGCAGCGGCCTCGCTGTAGCGCACGTAGGCGTGCTTGTGCAGATCCGCGAGGGTGAGTCCGGCGTGTTCCGACAGTAATTCGCTGACCTCGGTGAGCGCACCGTGGAAGGCATCGACGACGGCGTAGATCTCGACCCGGTTGCACGTCGACACGATCATCGCCTCGGAGATGTGATCCGACGCCATCATCTTGTCGGTCAACTTCGGCCGGTCGGTGTCTGCGACAGCCACCTTCTCGAGAATCGACACCGGGGCGCTCCGGTGCGAAATACCAACGAGGAGAACACTCACGGCGCAATCACCGATCCGTTTCTGGTCACGGTCGAACCCAGCGGGCCCGCCTTACCTGTTCTGGATCGCCGAGCCGGACTCGGCGTGGACACCGCAGACCCGAGCGGGCCGCGGGTGGACGGGATACCCGCGGTACTTGTACCCCCGGCTTCCCGGAGAAGTTCGTCGTTTCGCGCGCTGTTGAACGAGAGCACCTGCATCTCGACCGCAAGGTCGACGCGGCGCACCTCGACATGCTCGGGCACGTCGAGCTCGATCGGCGCGAAGCTCAGGACACTGCGAACACCGGAACGCACGAGCAGATCGCAGACGTTCTGCGCGGCGTCCTCGGGTGTGGCCACGACCCCGATGGTGGCGCCCAGTTCACGAGCGTCGGACTCCAACCGGTCGACGCCTCGGACCACGAGGTCGCCCACGGTTGTCCCGACCAGGGCGGGGTCGGCGTCGAACAGTCCCGCGACGGTGAAGCCGCGACGATCGAATCCGGGGTAGCAGGCGAGAGCGCGGCCGAGATTACCCACTCCGACGAGAACCACGCGGTGACCGCGATCGAGCCCGAGTGCATTCTCGATGCGTGACTGAAGGCGCAGGACGTCGTAGCCGACGCCGCGCACTCCGTTGGGTCCGAGGAAGGAGAGGTCCTTGCGGAGCTTCGCCGAACCGACTCCGGCCGCGTTCGCCAATTCCTCGCTCGAGACGATGAGTGTGCCGGCCTCGGAGAGACCTCCGAGGACCCGCAGATAGTTCGCGAGACGCGTCACAGTAGCCTGTGGGATATCCCGATACTGAGCACTCGGAGCAACACCCCCAGAACTGGGAGTGGCACCCTCGCCGGTCCCGGCGGTGCCGCGGGCATCGTTGCCCTGCGGTGGGTGCGGTTGCGTCACGTTCGTGGCTCCTCGTCCGGCCGGTGGACACGTCCGGCCTCACGGTGATCCGGGATTTCGTCCTCACCACGGTAACCGCTTGTGAAGCCATGCACAAAGTTGCTCGAAGGCCGTCGAATGTGCTTCCCACCTGCACCACGGCCGGGTGCCACAGGGTCACCTGGCGAGATCTGCACGCAATCGCGGCTCGTCGACCTCCCAGTAGCTGTGCTCCTTACCGTCGAGGAGCACCACCGGGAGGCGGTCTCCGAACTCTGCCCGCAATTCAGGGTCGGTGGCGGCGGCTTCGTCCACATCGATGCAGGTGACCCGCAACCCGAAGTCGGCGCACACCGCTTCGAGAACGGTGTGTGCAGGTCCGCAACTACCGCACCCTGCACGAACCAGGAGCGTCACCTCGTGAACGGATGCAGGGGTCCCGGCCGGGCCGGAGTGTCGATCGGTCATGACGTCCACTCTGCGACATCGACCCCGGAGACGAAGGTCACACCCATGGATCGGCTGAACGCCGAACCCTGATAACGCGTCCACCACGGGCTACGCTTGCGGCGGGTCGTGCATAGGGGTGTGACGATGGGTCGGCACGACCGTCATGACACGGGAGGTGCGGGTGCCTGAACGTTCGTTGCCATACGGGCGGGGTATGGGTGAGACGTGGGCGCGCATCATTCGCCCCGGCAGACGCCCGTTGTCGCGCAAATTCGGTCCGAGCGAAGAAGAGGTCCGCGCAAATCTCGCCGGTCAGGCGAGCGCCGACGCAGCTCTCGCACTGCACGACGCACGAAGCGAACCGGAAGCGGGAATCGAACCCGATGCCGAAACCGGCGCCCTCGGCGCGACAGACCTGACCGCGGCTGCGTTCTTCGACGTCGACAACACAATGGTGCAGGGCGCGTCGATCATCCACTTCGCCCGCGGCCTCGTTGCACGGAACTACTTCCGCAAGACCGACCTCTTCGAGTTCGCATGGCAGCAGGTGAAGTTCCGGATCACCGGCAAGGAGAACAGCGACGACGTCGCAAGCGGTCGCGACAAGGCCCTCTCGTTCGTACAGGGCAGGTCCACCGCGGAACTCCGCCGACTCGGCGAAGAGGTCTACGACGACATCATCGCCGACAAGATCTGGCCCGGCACCCGCATGCTTGCGCAGATGCATCTCGACGCAGGTCAGCAAGTGTGGCTCGTTACGGCCACCCCGGTCGAACTCGCCGACGTCATCGCCAAACGCCTGGGCCTGACCGGCGCCTTGGGCACCGTCGCGGAGTCGGAGGACGGGGTGTTCACCGGCCGGCTCGTCGGCGACATCCTGCACGGGCTCGGCAAGGCCCACGCGGTGCGCGCCCTCGCGATCCGCGAGGGCCTGAACCTCAAGCGGTGTACCGCATACTCCGACAGCCACAACGACGTGCCGATGTTGTCGCTGGTGGGCACGGCGGTCGCGATCAATCCCGATCCCGATCTGCGGCAGGTCGCGCGCACCCGGGGCTGGGAAGTACGAGACTTCCGCACCGCACGTAGAGCGGCGAAGGTCGGGGTGCCGACGGCGCTCGGACTCGGAGCGGCCGGCGGCGCGGTCGCCATCGTGCTCGGACGACGACGCGACAAGGCCGCCTGACCCGGGCCGTCAGCCGAGGAAGACGTTCCGGCGGCGCGTGAGCAGCTTGTAGAGGGTCTGCTGGATCACCTCACGTACGTGATCGGTGACCTCGAACAGCACCATCGGGTCGTCGGCCTCCACATCGTCGTAGACGTCGGTGGTGATGGGCTTGCCGAACTCGATGTACCACTTCGACGGTAGTGGCACCGCACCGAGCGGGCCGAGCGCAGGGAAGAGCGGCGTGATCGGAAAGTAGGGCAGGCCGAGCAACCGCGCAAGCGAGGAGAAGTCGGCGATGTTCGGGTAGATCTCCTCGGATCCCACGATCGAGCACGGGATGATCGGTGAGTGGGTCTTCAGGGCAGCGGAGACGAAACCGCCACGACCGAAACGCTGCAGCTTGTACCGCTCCTTGAACGGCTTGCCGAGCCCCTTGTACCCCTCTGGGAACACTGCGACGACCTGGTCTTCGGCGAGAAGTCGTTCGGCATCGGGATGGCACGCGAGGGTGTGTCCGGCCTTGCGCGCCACGGTGCCCACGACCGGCATGTCGAAGGCGAGATCGGCCGCGAGCATCCGCAGCGGCCGGTGCGCGCGGTCGTGCACGGCCACGGAGGTCATCAGGGCGTCGACGGGCAAGGTACCCGCGTGATTCGCGACGATGAGTGCGCGACCGTCTGCCGGAATGTTCTCGATCCCCCGAACTTCGACGCGGAACCACGTGTCGAACAGGGGACGCAGCGCGGGCATGAGGATGTTGTCGTTGAAGTGCGGGTCGAAGCCGAAGTCGTCGACCTCGTAGTCCCCGGTGATCCGGCGTCTGAGGAACTCGGCCCCACCGGTGACGTGTCCGATCAGGGCGGTGCGCAGATCGTCGAGGAAACCGTCGACGGCCGTGTGCTGCGGTGGCAGCGGTGCTGCTCCCCCGGCCGAAGGCTCCTGCGACGGGTGCGTGGCGAAAGATTCCGCGGGCCGACCCGCAGCTGTGCGCCGGCCTCCCCCGTGCAGCGGTATGACCTTGGCAACCTGAGTCATCGCACCTCCGTCCGCTCCCCGAGGGCGGAAAGCAGCATCGATTCGGCTTTGTCGACCCATTCGGACTTCACGACGCGGGACATCCCGATTCCACGCGCGAAGTCGTCGAGGGCTTCCTTGGTGGTCCAGCGCGGTTCGAATCCGAGTTCTTCGCGCATGCGTCTCGTGTCGAGGCCGCATCCGAAGTGGAAGTAGTCGAGTTCTTCCTTCGTGAACGACTTCATGACCGATCCCACGAGAGCATGGCCCACATTGCGGAACAGGCTGTAGGGCATCGGCACCGTTAGGCCACCGGCCCGGCGCACGGCCTGCGTCATCGTCACGATGCCGTCGCCGGCCACGTTGTAGGTACCGGACGGCCCGCCGAGCGTCGCGCATTCGAGGGCACCGAGCGCATCTTCCTCGTGCAGCAACTGCAACCGTGCGTCGCGGCCGAGGACGTTGGGCACCAGCGGGGAGGTGAGATAGTTCGAGACCGATCCCGGCAGACGATTACCGACCGTGGGCGCGAGTCGCAGGATCGTGGTGGCCATGTCGCTGCGCCTCCGCCCGAGACCCCGCAGGTAGCCCTCGATCTCGATCATGTCGCGGGCGAACGCACCGGTGGGACGGCGACGCGCGCTCATCTCCTCCGTGAACTTCGCGGGGTCCTTGGCGCTCGAGCCGTAGACGACCGACGACGACCGCAGTACCACCTTGCGTACCGACGGCGACTTCTGGCACACCGCGAACAGCTGCATCGCGCCGAGGACGTTCATGTCTTTCATTGCGGCGCGTGTCCCGGATTTCGGTGCCTTGGTGACCGCCGACGCGTGCACGACAGTGTCGACGTTCATGTTTCTGATGACCTTGCCGATCAGTGGGTTCCTGATGTCGGCGAGAACGAATTCGGCGCGCCCCATGCGGCGGTGCATGTCTTTGGTGGGCGACTGGGTATCGACGGCGATGACGCGTTCGACGTCGGGGTTCTGAGCCAACCGGGTGACCAGGAAGCCACCGAGGAATCGGCTCGCACCCGTCACCAACACGACACGTGGAGGCGCGGTCGGTCGCCCATGTGAAGTCACAGCACCCCCTGCTTTGCAGAACACTCCGTCGTCGGTCCCACCTCGGCCTCAGGACGGTATGCGCTACAACAATACGGTGACATCGGCAACATCGCATGACACCTGGGTAAACGTCGAGTTGCCCGCTGTGCAGAGACGGCGAATGCCCGCCACCATGGGTGACGGGCATTCGCTCGGCAGTACTGCTACCGACAGTGGCTCACTTACCGATACCGGTAGAAGAGTCCTACTTGCCGAGTTTCCTACGCTGCACGCGAGTGCGGCGGAGCAGCTTGCGGTGCTTCTTCTTCGACATGCGCTTGCGGCGCTTCTTGATCACAGACCCCATGTGGGCATCCCTCGCGTTCTTATAGCGTTCCTGCGCACGCCGGTGACGTACGCCTTCTTCTGTCGGACGCTGGGCCCCGTGTTGACGAGTTCAGCGCCTCACGACACCGGCTGACCGGTACGACGAAATGCAATCGTACCGGTGCAGGAACGACCGGATGAAATCGAGGTCCGCTCCGTGCTTCGACAGCCCTTCCGAGTCGGGTTATCCGACGTCGAAATACGATGTCTCGAGATAGTCGTGAACCGCCTTTGCGTGCACGCGGAACGAGCGTCCGACGCGCACAGCGGGCAGTTCACCGCTGTGTACAAGTCTGTACACGGTCATCTTCGACACCCTCATCAACGACGCCACTTCGGCGACCGTCAGGAATTGGGTACCTGCGAGGACCGACTGTCCGTCTTGGGGTTGACCCTTCGACGGTGTATTTCCTGAAACCATTACACACCTCCGGCACGTCCGCGCCGCCGGCTTCCCCTCCGGCGGAACAGACACGCACGTGCTCATTCGAGCTTAGCGTGACGAATGGTTCCTGTGCGACGATGGCGGCCACCAATTTCACTTCCGCCACATTGCTGCGGCGTGTCGCGGGCGCAACGCCGACATGTTCGACTACTCGGAACGAGCGCCGAGCTGCACCGATCGCTGCCGTGCGGCCTCGAGCGCGTCGTAGAACGCCGTGCGAACGCCGCCCCGCTCGAATTCTTTGATCGCTGCAGCCGTCGTGCCCCCCGGCGACGTCACGGCCGCGCGCAGGTCCGCCGCGTTCTCCCCGGACTGCGCAAGCATCGCCGCAGAGCCGGTCATGGTCTGCACCACGAGATCCGTGGCGACTACACGGCTCAGCCCGAGCGCAACACCGGCGTCGATCATCGCCTCGGCGACGAGGAAGAAGTACGCGGGACCGGAGCCCGAGACCGCGGTGACCGCATCCATCTGGGTTTCGGGCACGACCGAGACGGTACCCACCGATCCGAGCATCTCGCGCACGAGACCGAGGTGTTCCCCCTTCGCGTGACGTCCTGCGGCAAGCACACTCGCGCCCTGCCCGACGAGCATCGGAGTATTGGGCATCACTCGGACGACAGGAGAGCCCGCGGGGAGCTTGTTCTCGTAATGGGCGGTCGTGACGCCCGCGACGAGCGAGACGACGATCTGCTCGGTGTCGCTGTCGATATCGGCCGAGGCCACGTCGGCGATCACCGTGTCGACATCGCCGGGCTTGACCGCGACGACGATCACGTCGGCGCCCTCGACCGCATCGGCCGTTCCGTCGGTGACGCGGATCGCATACGCGCGCGCCAGTTCGTCTGCTCGCTCGGGCAGCTTCTCGACCACCACGAGGTCCTTGGTCGCGTAGCCGTTCTGCAGCAGCCCCGAGATCAGTGCCTCACCGATCCTGCCGCCACCGATCACCGCAATTCTCGTCATGGGTGACAGCGTGCCACGGCTCCCGCTGTGGCACGCATCGCAGTCCCGTGGTCGATCGGGTCGCCGGCCGATCGGATCGTCAGCGCGGGATCATCGCGAGTTGACGCGACTGCACCACGACAGCTCCCGTCGAATCGACCACGGTGTGATCCGACTCGAACCAGGTCTGCCCGAGCACGATGCTCTCGTTCGTCAGGCGCAGCCAGCCCGGCGAGGGAAGCGCGCGCAGGTAGGCGGTCAGCTGCACGGTAGGCGCCCACCCGAACATGCCGCGATTCATCGTCACAGGCGCCGAGATGTCCCCCGCCATGAGCGCGAACAGTGCCACCGTGTCGAGGTCCGACTCGTCGGCGGGACGCAGTTTCGTCCACATCGCGATGCGCGGATCGCCCTCCTGGTCGCCGCGCAGGAATCCCGCGGTCGACTCGTCGACTCGCATGTCGACGGAGCCGCACAGGTTCACGATCTGCCCCATCGGGTGAGCAGGGGTGATCACCACCGCGTCCTCGGGCGGCAGTGCGGGCAGCTCGGTGGCCGGATGCGGCACGGCACAGCGCGGCTCGCCGCCGTCGGGCACGCCCAACGTGACGCTCGCGCGCACTGCGACACGGCCGCCCTGCCCGAGTTCGGTCTCCACCACCGAGACCTGCTTGCCCAGCTTTCGAACCACGGTGGTGATCTCGACGTCGCCCGGGTCGGGCGCGGACACGAAGGACGCGCTCACCGCGAGAGGCTGGACCACGGGATCGGCTCCGGCGTCGATCCCGGCGCGGCGGGCTGCAGCGGCGCTCACCGCGAGCATGCATCCACCGTGCACCTTGGGCCCGATGGTCCAGGTGGGCGCGATCTGCGCCGACCAGGCGCCCTCGCCGGTGGCCGTGAGTGCGGTCAGGTCACGGAACGGATGGTCGGTGGTCACTGGGTCTCCTGCGTGTGTCGATCGGGTTCGGTGGGGTCCGGATGGTCGGGGTCGGCTGCATCCGAGAAGATACTGGCGGCGCGGTGCTGGTGCGCGAGGCGACGCATCGCGGCGAGGACGGGTTCGTACAGCGCGGTGCCGAGGACGGCGGCTTCGACGGTCTCCTGCCGGGAGGTCGTCGGGAGTAGGTCGACGTCGAGGTCGGCGATCTCGCGGATGTTCTCGCCGTAGACGTCGATGCGTTGGTCGGACATCGCGAGGCCCGCCGATTCGAGTGCGGCGAGCGCATGTTCGAGCTGGGCGACCGCGGTGAATCGCGGGTCGTACATCTGTCCGAGCCGCGCGAGCAGCGCGCGAGTGCGCGGGTAGTCGGCGTCGGGCGGCTTGTCGACATAGGGCGGGAGCGCCATCACTGCCTTACCCAGGGCGACGAACAGATCCTCGCCCGGATCCTCGGCGAGCATCACGACTGCCTTGATCTTGTCGAGCGGGAGCCCCTGAGCTGCGAGCGCGCGGACCAGTCCGAGTCGCCGCACGTGCGAGTCGTCGTATTGCGCCTGCGTCGCGCTCGTTGCGTGACCGGGCATCAACAGTCCTTCGCGCAGGTAGTACTTCACGGTGGCCAGCGGCACGCCGGTGCGCGCCGCCAATTCCGAGATCCGCATGTTCACCTCCGATTCACCTCTTGACATCAGATACTACAACTATCCAGTATTGGTTACTTGCACTATCCAATCTAGAGACAGGGCCATTCCATGTATCCCGTGCTGGTCATCGTTCTCGGAGCGACCCTGCTGACAGTCGCAGGTATCGCCTTCGGGGGAACCTTTCTACTGCGCGTCGCGAACGGCGGCGTGCCCACCAACGACCTTCAGAAGTCGTTCTTCCGCGCCGGCCATGCACACGCCGGAGTCCTCGTGACGCTCGGGATCCTCGTTGCCGTGACCACCCACGTCACCGGCGTATCACCGGGATGGGCGGCCGCCGGTTCGATCGCCGTCTTGGCCTCCGCGATCCTCATTCCGGCCGGGTTCTTCCTCTCGGTACTGGGCGTGAATCCCACACGACCGAGCCGGATGATGGCATCGGTGTGGCTCGGTGCCGCATCGCTGACCGTCGGCGTCGTGATCTCAGGTGTCGCGGTTCTCGCTGCCGGAATCAGCGCCCTCTGACGCGGGCGCCTCGGAGCCGGGGATTCGGGCGACACCCGCTGCGCGCGGATGCTCGGGACCTGGAGTGATCGCACTCCGCGCTGGGCGATCGAGATGCTTTCGTGCGAACGAGAGCGCACGACCGAGCATCACCGACCGCTCGGATCTGGTCCGCGCGCTCTGTGTACTCACTTCGAGCACGACCTGGCCCGCGAAGTCGCTGTCGGCGAGTTGGCGGCACACCTCGGCGCACGGCTGGTCCCCTGCCCCCGGGATCATGTGTTCGTCCACCGACGACCCTCGACCGTCTGCGAGGTGCAGGTGGTTGAGGCCCTCCCCCATCCGTTCGGCGAGCGCGAGCGCATCCATCCCCGCGGTGGCGGTGTGCGACAGGTCGAGGGTGTAGTGATCGAAGCCTGTGTCGGTGGGATCGAGCGACGGGCTGTAGGCCGACACCGCGGGCCCGGGGCCGCCACGACGCCGCAATCGGTCGGCGCCACGGTCGCGGAACAGCACGTCCGCACGCATCGGATACATGTTCTCGACCGACACCGACACGTGACTGTCCTGCTCGAGGGTCTTCACCTGCTCGACGAAACCCTCGGCGTATCTGCGCTGCCACCGGAAGGGCGGATGCACTACCACGGTCGACGCGCCGAGGATCTCGGCAGCCTCGACCGACCGTGCGAGCTTCGCCACCGGATCCGCGCCCCAGACCCGCTGGGAGATGAGCAGGCATGGCACGTGCACCGCGAGCACGGGAATCCCGTACTTGCGCACGAGCCGCTGAACCGCACCGGGATCTTGGCTCGTGGGGTCGGCCCACACCATGAGTTCGACCCCGTCGTAGTCGAGGTCGGCGGCGAACCGGAAGGCTGCCTCCGTGTTCTCGGGATACACCGAGGCCGTCGACAACCCCACCGGTATACGCCGCGCTGTCACCATGACCGCAGCCTCATCGGTTGGGTAGTAGGAACAGCAGCGGACCGAACGCCACGAACGCGCCCACCCCGACAGCGATCAGCTGGCTGGTGATGTCGTCCGTGCGGCGCAGAACTCTCACCAGCGCCACGAGGCCGACGATCACCAGCAACGCCAGGCCGAACGCCACCCACGGCATCATGTCCCACAGCTTCTCGAAGCCCTTGAACAACAGGCCGCCGACGACGATCGCAGCGATGCTCTCGCCGATGAGCAGCACCCACTGCTTCACGCCGCCCTCGGACCTGCCGGCACCGTCGTCCTCGGTGGTGTCGGGCTTGCCCTTGCCGGAGTTGCTCTTCGACGAAGCACTCGACGACCCGGCCTCGTCCTTCGACGCGGACCTACCGCCCGCGGTGGCCTTGCTCTTCGAGAAGGGCTTGCTCTTCGAGGTCCCCTTACCGCCGTCCTCGTCCTTCGTCACACCGATCGTGTCGGTGTCGTCGCCGTCGTCGTCTGCTCCGGTTCCCTGAAGATCACTTGCGGGTCCGGAGAGCAACCGTGGCTCAGGAACATCCGCTGCCCGCGGCGTCGGTGACGCCGACTGGACCACAGGTACGGACCCGGTCACGTTGCCCAGGTGCGCCCTCGCTCGACGCGGCAGGGCCTCCGGTCGGATGATCTCGGTCGGCGATTCGACCTTGGCGCTGTCCGACACCGTGGTCGGATGGTCCTCCCCGGCGCCTTTGCCGAACGCAGCCTTGGCGATGTCCGGCCTTCCGGCAGCCGGCTTCCGCACTGCCTGGGGCTTGACCGTGGCGGGCTTGACGGTGGCCGGCTCGACGACAGCGGGGGTCACGGTCGTCGCGTCCGCGTAGACCCCCTTCGGGGTGATCGTCGTCAGGTCGTTGGCGGACGGTGGTGCAGGAGTCGACAACGTCGGTATCGCAACTTTGGGGGTCTCGGGAACGACCGGCTCCACCTGCGGGGTCTCGGGAACCGCCGGTTCTACCTTCGGGGTCCTGGGCGTCGCCACCGCGGGCGCCTGCGGACTGCGATCGTCGACGGGCGAACTCCCGGGCTCCGACTTCGCGGCCGGCTCCGGTTCTGCAGGCACCCGAGTGATCGGAATCTCGCCGGTCAGTTCCGCAACCGAGATCCCACCGGTGGTGCCACGACGTCGGCGACCACCGCTGCTGCTGCGCGAACCCACCTTCTTGCCGTTCCGCGCGAGCAGTTCCGCTACCGAAATCTGTCCGGTATCCGTGCCCTTACTGTCGGTCACTTGGATGCCACCACCAGTTCCCCGCCCATCTCAGTGTCGAGCTTCCGAAGAATCAAACCCTCACGCAGCGCCCACGGGCAGATCTCCAGGGTTTCCACCCCGAGCGCCCGCATGCTCGCTTCGGCCACCAATGCACCCGCTACCAGCTGCTGGGACCGATCCGAGCTCACGCCTTCGAGCTCCGCACGGTCCGACGTCGTCATTCGCGAGATGAACGCGATCAGCTGCCTCAAGCCGCTCGCGGTCAGCGTTCGTCGCACACGGATACCCGCCGACGACGGCGCTGCACCCGTCAATCGTGCCAGTGTGCGGAACGTCTTGGAAGTCGCGACGGAAAGGTCGGGGTCACCGGCATGACGCAGATGCTTCGTCGGCTCCGCGAGCTCGGCATCGAGCCAGTCGCGCAACGCCGCGATACGACGCTTGCCGGGAGGGTCCTCCCGGAACCAGTCGCGGGTCAGACGCCCGGCACCGAGCTGCAGTGAGTACGCCAATTCCGGGTCCTCGTCACCGCCGAAGGTCAGCTCGAGCGAGCCACCACCGATGTCGACATTGAGGATGCGGCCGGCGCTCCACCCGTACCAGCGACGCACCGCCAGGAACGTCAGTCGGGCCTCGTCGACGCCTGACAGGACGTCGAGGTTGACCCCTGCCTCGTTCCGGACCCGGGCGAGGACATCCTCCGAGTTCCCGGCGTCGCGGACCGCGGAGGTGGCGAAGGCCATGAGCTCACCGCACCCGGAGGTCGTGGCGATGCTGGCGAACTCCCCTGCCGTCTCCACGAGCCGATCGGCACCGGCCACCGTGAGGTTCCCGTCGTCATCGATGTTCTCGGACAACCGCAAGGTTGCCTTGGTCGAACTCATGGGTGTGGGGTGGCCGCCACGATGGGCGTCCACCACCAGCAGATGAACGGTGTTGCTTCCGACGTCGAGTACCCCTAGGCGCACATGAATACGGTACTGGGTCTACCGTCGGGGGTTGTGACAGCAGGTATGTCCGGAGCTCAGCCCAAGATCGTTCCGGCCCCAGAAGTTTCTCTCGACTTTCCACGCGAGTGGGTCGAGTTCGCCGACCCCGACAACGCCGAACACATCATCACCGCAGACATGACTTGGCTGCTCTCCCGGTGGACTTGCGTGTTCGGGACACCCGCATGCCAAGGCATCATCGCCGAGCGACCCGACGACGGATGCTGCTCGCACGGAGCCTTCCTGACCGACAGCGACGACCGGAAGAAGCTGGCCGGCGCAGTGAAGCATCTCACTTCCGACGACTGGCAATTCATGGAGAAGGGTCTCGGAAAGAAGGGATACCTCGAGGAGGACGAACTCGAGGACGAACCCGCGCTGCGCACCCGCCGGCACAAGGGTGCATGCATCTTCCTGAACCGTCCGGGCTTCGAGGGCGGTGTGGGCTGCGCACTGCACAAGATGGCATTGCGTCGCGGTATCGAGCCGCTCGAGATGAAGCCTGACGTGTGCTGGCAGCTCCCCATCCGCCGCACCCAGGATTGGGTGGAACGACCGGACGGCACCGAGATCCTGCGCACCACGATCACGGAGTACGACCGGCGCGGCTGGGGCGAAGGCGGTCACGACCTCGATTGGTACTGCTCCGGTTCCCCCGATGCGCATGTCGGCACGAGACCGGTGTGGCAGTCGTACGCACCCGAACTGCGCGAGCTCATCGGGAAGCCCGCATACGACGAACTCGCCCGCCTGTGCAGGCGGCGCGAGGGTCTCGGACTGATCGCGATCCATCCCGCGACCGTGGCGTCCGAACACCAGCACTGACCCGTGCGCGGTTCCGGTAGCGCGCTACCGGAACCGGGCGCCTCGCGCGTCAGCCCTCCGGCTTGTATCAGCCCTCCAGCTTGTATCAGCCCTCCAGCTTGTATCCCAGGCCCCGCACCGTCACGAGGTGCCGCGGCTTCGCGGGATCGGCCTCGATCTTCGACCGCAGCCGCTTGACGTGGACATCGAGCGTCTTCGTGTCGCCGACGTAATCGGCTCCCCACACACGGTCGATGAGCTGCCCCCGAGTCAGGACTCGACCCGAATTGCGCAGCAGGTACTCGAGCAGATCGAACTCTTTGAGCGGGAGCGCGACATCCTCGCCGTTGACCTGCACCACATGCCGATCGACATCCATGCGCACCGGACCCGCCGCGAGCACGGCGTCGTCCTGGCCGATCTCGACGTCCGGGTCGGCGCCACGCCGCAGGACCGCGCGGATCCGGGCGATGAGCTCCCGCGCCGAGTACGGCTTGGTGACGTAGTCGTCGGCACCGAGTTCGAGACCGACGACCTTGTCGATTTCGCTGTCACGCGCGGTCACCATGATGACCGGCACACCCGAGCGGCTCCGTAGCTGCTTGCACACGTCGGTGCCGCTCATCCCCGGCAGCATCAGGTCGAGGAGGACGATATCCGCCCCGCCCCGGTCGAACTCTGCAAGCGCCGTGGGTCCGTCGCCCGCGATCGTGGTCTCGAAACCCTCCTTGCGCAGCAGGAATGCGAGCGGATCCGCCAGCGACTCCTCGTCCTCCACGATCAACACACGCGTCACCGTTGCGTCCTCCGTTGCCTTCTCGGTCCAATGCCACCCGAGTGCGGGTGCAGTTCCGGTCGGACTCATTGTCCGACCGCCGTATCGTGCCGCGGTGCGGCAGGGTCGTCGTTCTTCTTCTCGAAATGAACCGGGATGAGCAGGGTGAACGTCGACCCGGTTCCCGGCTTGCTCCACAGCACGATGTCGCCGTGGTGGTTCGCGGCGACGTGCTTGACGATCGCCAGACCCAGGCCTGTACCTCCCGTTGCCCGCGACCGCGCTTTGTCGACGCGGAAGAAACGTTCGAACACACGCTCCTGATCCTGTCGCTCGATCCCGATTCCCCGATCGGTGACCGCGATCGCGACACACCCGTCACGAATGGATCTGCTCACCGTCACCGGGCTGCCCGGCGGGGAGTAGGCGATCGCGTTCTCGATGAGGTTGGTCAGCGCGGTGACCAGCAGAAGATGGTCACCGAGCATCTGGTATCCGGTCTCGCGATCGGTGTTGATCTCGATGTTCGCGTTCTCGGCGGTGAGCCGGGTGCGATCGAGAGCATCCTCGATCACCGTGTCGACGTCGACGTCCTCGAGGTCCGGGAGCTTCTCCGCACCCTGGAGCCGCGACAACGCGATCAACTCGGTGACCATGTTGCCGAGCCGCGTCGCTTCGCTCTGGACCCGTTGCCCGAAGTGCCGCACGCTTTCGGGGTCGTCGATGGATTCGAGCAGGGCCTCCGCGAGCAACGCCATCGCCCCGACCGGTGTCTTGAGTTCGTGGCTGACGTTGGCGACGAAGTCGCGGCGTGTGGCTTCCATACGGACCTGCTCGGAGTCGTCGTAGGCGTAGAGCACCACGAACCGCGGATCGTCCTCGAGCAGTTTCTTGGCTACGCAGCGCACCGCGACACGGTCGCGGCCGTGCGGCATCTTCCGGCTGAGGTCCAGCTCGACGGTGGTGTCGTCCTCGAGAACCCGGGTTGCCGCGATCCACGCGCGTTCGTCGAGGAGCCGGCGGCTGACAAGGCCCAGTTCCTCCGCGCGCGGGTTGTAGAGGATGACGTCGTGGAACTTGTCGACGACGGCGATACCGGTGGACGCGCCGTACACGACACGGTCCAGCACGGTCGCCATCGTGAGCTCGTCGTCGTCGTGACGGTCTCGACGACGACGGGACCCCAACCATGAGGCGGCGAGCAGTGCGCCCAGGATTGCGGCGACTACAGCCACCAGGACGACCTGCAGAACATTCACAATTCGAATCGTAATGACACCCGACCATGCAGCGACAGCGGGTCGCCAACACTCTCTGCACGTCACGAGCCATTTTTCAACGGTTGGCTCGGTGTTCACCCGAAGTTTGCCGGACCCCGCGCGACGACGTGCCGCGCGGGGTCCGGTTTGTCCGATCGAACTACTTGGCGCCCTGGTTCGCGACGGCAGCAGCACCTGCCGCAGCAGCCTCGGGGTCGAGGTAGGTTCCGCCGGGGTTGAGCGGACGCAGATTCTCGTCGAGGTCGTACCGCAGCGGGATGCCGGTCGGGATGTTCAGGCCGGCGATGTCGTCGTCGGAGATCCCGTCGAGGTGCTTGACCAGTGCCCGCAGCGAGTTGCCGTGCGCGGTGACCAGCACGGTCCTACCTGCCAGGAGGTCCTTCGAGATGGTCTCCTCCCAGTACGGGATCAGACGATCGACGACGTCTTTCAAGCACTCGGTCAGCGGCACATCGTCGACGTCCGCGTAACGCGCGTCCTGGTCCTGGCTGTACTTGGTACCGGGCTCGATCGCGGGCGGAGGGGTGTCGTAGCTCCGACGCCAGAGCATGAACTGCTCCTCGCCGAACTCGTCCTTGATCTCGGCCTTGTTCTTTCCCTGCAGAGCACCGTAGTGACGTTCGTTGAGTCGCCAGTCGCGCACGACCGGGATCCAGTGACGGTCGGCGGCGTCGAGAGCGAAGTTCGCGGTGCTGATCGCACGACGCAGCAGCGAGGTGTAGAGGACATCGGGAAGGACGTTCTGCTCGGCGAGCAGGGCGCCTGCGCGCTTGCCCTCGGCGACACCCTTGTCGGTGAGGTGCACGTCCACCCAACCGGTGAACAGGTTCATCGCGTTCCATTCGCTCTCGCCGTGGCGGAGCAGAACAAGTGTTCCGATACTCATGGCTCCAATCCTGACACGATCGCGTTGCCGATTCCCCCACGGGCGCGTCAAATGTCCGCTATATCTGACAACACGCGTTGCCATATATGCCGGGCGCCGCCCGACATCACGAAGCGACCATCGCGAACCGGGGGATGAAGTGACCGAATTCCGCATGACCAGACGTACCGTCCTGACCGCGTTCGGCGCTCTCGGGGCAGCAGCCGCACTACCCGGTACCGCCGGAGCCCGGCCACACTCCCAGTCGGCTCCGCGGTCTCCCGCACTGCGCTCGAACGGCCGCGGCGTCGCGGTCCTCGGTGGCGGGATGGCCGGTCTCACGGCTGCGCACGAACTCATCGAGCGTGGATTCGACGTGACGGTGTACGAACCGACCGCACTCGGCGGCAAGGCCCGCAGCATGCCGTCGCCCGGCACCGCGGCCGGTGGTCGCCTCGACCTTCCGGGCGAGCACGGATTCCGCTTCTTCCCCGGTTTCTATCAGCACATTCCGGATACGATGCGTCGAATCCCCTTCCCGCACAATCCGAACGGAGTGTTCGACAACCTCGTCTCCGGGCCGGCGTTCCGCATGTCGATACCGGGCGGACCGGACCTGACGGCACCGAGTTCGATCGACCGACTCGACGTGTACGACGCCGAGTCGCTGCAACGATCACTCGCCGCTGCATTCTCGCTCGGAGGCGCCATCCCGCCACACGAACTGTCCGTCTTCCTCCGGAAGCTCACGATGTTCCTGACCAGCAGCATCGAGCGCCGAGACAACGAGTGGGAACATCAGACCTGGTCACAAACATTGGAAGCCGACGGAAAGTCCAAGGGATACCACGACATTCTGGTCTCGGCACTGACCCGGCAGCTCGTCGCCGCACGTCCCGACAGGGTCTCGACCCGCACGATCGGCATCATGGGCCAGGCATTCGTCTGGAATGCGATGGGCGTCGTGCCGTCCTACGGACACCTCGATCGACTGCTGTCGGCACCGACCAACGAAGCGTGGATCGATCCGTGGGCGCAGTTACTGCGAGACCGTGGAGTTCGATTCGAAATGGGTTGGGCTGCCGAATCCTTCGACATGTCCGGTGGGAAGATCAGTGGCGTCCGCGTCGTGGATGCGGCAGGCAACCGCGCACAGGTCGACGCCGACTGGTTCGTCGCCGCGATGCCCGTCGAACGTGCGGTGCCGTTGTGGTCACGCGAGATGCTCGTCGCCGAACCACGCCTGGATCTCATGCGCAACCTCGTCACCGATTGGATGGTGGGCATCCAGTACTTCATGCGCAGGCCCACCGAACTCGCCGCCGGGCACGTGGCATATCTCGGAACGCCGTGGGCGCTCACGTCGATCAGCCAGGCACAGTTCTGGCGCGGATCGTTCGCCGACCGGTACGGCGACGGCAGCGCGGTCGACTGCCTCTCGGTCGACATCTCCGATTGGGACACCCCCGGAATCCTCTACGGCAAGACCGCGAAGGAATGCACGGCCGAGGAGATCTCTCGCGAGACATGGGCCCAGATGAAAGCATGTCTCGACGACACCGGCGAGCAGAACCTTCGCGAGGAGGATCTCGTGTCGTGGTTCATCGATCCCGGGGTGCGCTGGAATGCCGCGACGGGTCGCAACACCAACGACACTCCGCTGCTGATCAACACGATGGGATCACACGCGAATCGGCCCGATGCCCGCACCTCGATCCCGAACCTGTTCCTGGCGGGAGACTATGTGCGGACCGACATCGATCTGGCGACCATGGAGTCGGCGAACGAGTCCGCCCGCGCCGCGGTGAGTGCAGTGCTCGACGCCGCCGACTCCCCCGAACCGGCTCCGGCGATGTTCACGCTGCACGAGCCACCCGAGCTGCAGCCGCTCAGGCAGATCGACGCCGATCGCTTTCGCTCCGGTCTACCGCACATGCTGGCGTAACCGGGCCGAGGGACCGTCACGATGCGCGTGTCCCGCGTGCATGGGTATGCACGCGGGACACGTCACGGATTCCGCAGGTGCGGTCGGATCAGAGGTACTGACCGCAGACCGGCCACGCACCGGCGCCCTGGCCGGCGAGGACGTTCTCGGCGACGCGGATCTGCTCTGCCTTCGAAGCGCCGCTGGCGACACCGGTGCCGCCGTAGGCCTCCCAGGTGCTCTGGCTGAACTGGAGACCACCGTAGTAGCCGTTACCGGTGTTGATGGCCCAGTTTCCGCCGCTCTCGCACTGCGCGACGGCATCCCAGTTGCCGGACGCTGCGCTCGCGGTGCCGGTCCCCAGGGCGAAGGGGGTGACGATGAGGGCGGCCGCAGTTGCGACGGTACCCAGGGTGCGCTTGATGTTGAACTGTGCCATGTCTGATGAATCCTCTCGGCTGCTTTGCGGGACCCGGGCCGAAATGTCGGTCGGATGTCGATCGCCGATTGTCGGCGACTCGATTTGTCTCGCACTGCCCCTCGGGTGTGGTTTATCCGGATTTTCCGCGGGGCAGATTCAGCGGCTGCGGGTCCGGCGTAACGACCTGTTCGTTGTCGGTCGGTAACAACGCTAAATGCCAATCACGAAAAGGTCACGGACCTGTTTATTGGCACATTCGTGCAGAAAACACCTTGATCAACAGGGGTTTGACCAGGTGGCGGGATCGAAAGAGGCACATCGAAACGATGAATTACACGCACGTAATGTGGGAATGGTCACAAAACAACCTGATGAAGGCCTCGCAAATCGGACGAAACAAAGCGTCCGAAACTCACTGAACCCGAAGCGTGACGTTATTTGTCGTCGTCGTTCGGCGGTTCGAAATCGGTTCCGGTCTCCTGCTCGATGAGGTGCCGGAACGGCTCGAGATTACGCAGCGATTCACCTCGTGACACGCGCCACTCCCATTCGCGCTTGATCGACGTGATGAATCCGATTCCGAGAATGATGTTGAAATCGTAGTCGGCGGCTTCGAGAACCTGGCCGAGCACGACATCGAGTTCCTCCGCGGTGACGGAGTGCTCCGAGATCCGGCCGACGAGATAGATGTCGCCGATCTTGTCGAGGGTGTACGCCACTCCGTACAGCCGGCGATTACGCCGCAACAGATACTTGTAGACGCCTTCGAAGTTCTCGTCGGGCTTGCGGCACACGAACGCCTCGACGCGGAGTCCGTGCGTGCCGACCGTCAGCAGAGTGGTGGTCTTCAGCTTGTTCTCGCCGGGCAGTTCGACCACGAAGTGGCCGCCCTCCTTACGCGAGAACTCCAACTCCCGATCGCGTAGCGTCGCCTCGATCAGTTCGCTCAGCCGTTCGCTCACGCCTTCACTCCGCTCGTACGACGCAACTTCCACAATCCGCGCTGTCTGCGCAGCGAATGCTCCGTCGAACCGAACGCGCGGTTCCGGCGCATCCCCGCCCGCCGATAGCTCTCGAGCAGCCCCTCCGCGGTGTGCTCCCACGAGAAGTTCTCGGCATGCTTCGGCGCAGCCTCCGCATATGCGGCGAGCCTGCCCGGGTCGGACACGAGCGATCCCAACGCGGCCGCCCAATCATCGATGCGATGCCCGGCGACGAGCACACCGGTCTCGCCGCCCCGAACCGCAACACCGAGCCCGCCGACGTCGGCGGCGACAACAGGTGTCCCGCAGGCCTGCGCTTCGATCGCCACCAGCCCGAAGGACTCCGAATAGCTCGGCACAGCAACAAGATCCGAGGCCCGATACACCTGAGCGAGACGGTCGGACGGCTGCGGAGGCATGAAGGTCACCTGCGCGGCGATCCCGAGATCGCGGGTGAGTTCGATCAGCGAATCCGGCTGTTCGAGACCACTCCCCGACGGCCCGCCGACGACGAGCACCCGCAGCGGAACGTCGGGTGCATCGGCAATCGCCTTCGCTGCAGCGCGCAGCAGCACATCGGGCGCCTTCAACGGTTGGATCCGGCCGACGAACGTCACGATGGTCTCGCGGGGATCGAGCCCCAGCTCGGCCCGCGCGGCGTCCCGGTCGCCCGGGCGGTAGCGCGACAGATCCGCGCCCGGTGCGACGACGTCGATCCGTGACGGATCTGCGCCGTAGATACGTTCGAGCGCGGCAGCCTCGTCGGTGGTGTTCGCGACCATCCGGTCCGACTCCGCGACCACTTGTTGTTCCCCGATCTGCCGCGCGGCAGGTTCGGGCTTGTCGCCTGCTGCGAGCGAGGCGTTCTTCACTGCGGCGAGCGTGTGTGCGGTGTGGACCAGCGGCACCCCCCAGCGATCCCGAGCAAGCCATCCGACCTGACCCGACAGCCAATAGTGCGAGTGCACCAGGTCGTAGTAGCCCTGGGGATGCCGCGCCTCCTCACGCAGCACGCCCGCCGCGAAGGCGCACAGCTGCGTGGGCAGGTCGTGTTTGTCCAGTCCTTCGAACGGTCCTGCTTCGATGTTGCGAACCAGAACACCGGGAGCGGCATGCTGCACGGCCGGATCGGCCGACGACGTCGCGCGCGTGAAGATCTCCACTTCCACGCCGCGACGTGCCAGCTGGATCGCGGTCTGCAGGACGTACACATTCATGCCACCGGCGTCACCGGTTCCGGGCTGCGCCAGCGGCGAGGTGTGAACCGATATCACGGCCACGCGGTGCGGGCGACTGGTCTGGGACGTCACCCCTCCATACTGCCTTGCCCGTTCTTCTCGCGAGGAATCGACCTCCTGCCTATGTCCCCGCCGCCGATGCGTCCACCGACTCGACGAACTTGGTCACCTCGACCACGAACCGCGCAGGATCCTCGACGAACGGACCGTGATCGACACCGTCCCAATAGGAGGTCGACGCGTTGGGCAGCAGCGACTCCGCATGTCGCGCTGCGGAGATGTCGACCACCGAATCCGCGGTGCCGTGCAGGAGCAGGACCGGGATGTCGAGGCCGCGAAGCAGGTCGTCGTTGCCTGCAGCACGGTCGAACAGGGCGCCCCGCACGTGCGGGGCGGTGCTCAGGGAAGCCCCGAACAGCGCCTGCGATACCGCCCCCTTTCCTTCCGGCGGCCCGGTCAACGCGGTACCGAACGAACTGAGCGCCGCGATCGCCTCACGCGGCTTCTCCGACATTGCCGCGGGAATCGCGGCACGCATCGCAGCGCCGACCTTTCCACCCTTCTCGCCGCGTCCGATGCTCGTGATGGCCCCGACGAGCACGACACCGGCCACGTTCGCCGACCCGTGCACCGCGAGATAGTCGCAGATCACCAGGCCGCCGTAGGACCATCCGAGCAGTACCGCGTTGTCGGCGTGTTCGGCGTCCAGCACCGCGTGCACGTCGGCCGCCCAGTTCTCGGAGTTGTCGTAGCCATCTTGCGGGACCCCGCTGTATCCGTGTCCGCGCAGATCCACCGCGATCACCCGGAAGGTGCGAGCGAGATCGCCCAGAACTCCGTCGCCCCAGCACCGCGACGACTGCGCCCAACCGTGCAGGAGGACGAGCGGGCGTGCAGATTCCGGCCCGAACGTGCGGTAGACGATCGGGGTGCCATCACTGCTGAGGACTTCACGCACAGTCATGGCGGTCACTGTAGCCGCGCGCGTAGGTGGATCCCGGCCGCGCACGCGACCGCGATCACCCCGGCCGCGACACCCACTCCGTATCCCGCGACTGCGTCGACCCGGTCGATGACCTGCCCCACGAGAGCGGACCCTGCGGCCACGCCCACGCCGAGACCTGCGACGGTCCAGGTGATGGCCTCGGTGAGCTGACCGGACGGCACGATCTGCTGGGTGAGCGAGGTGGCGACGATCATCGTCGGCGAGATCGCCGAACCGGCGAGCAGGTACAGCACTGCAAGCACGGGTACGGATCCGGCGAGTAACAGAGGCCACAGCAGGAGTGCGACCAGCGCCGTTGCGATCAGCAACTGACGGGTCAACGACGACGTCGTCACCCGGGCGCCGAAGACGATGCCGCTCATCGCCGAAGCGAAGGCGAACAACGCCACCACCACGGTCGCGGCGCCGGGAGCACCGTGTTCCGCGGTGAACGCGACCCCGACGACGTCGATGACCCCGAAGATCACGCCCATCGCGAACATGACGGCGATCAGCGCCACGAGCACCGGCAAGCGCAGCAGGTCGACGTTCGGCGTCTCTGCCGTGCGGGACCGCACCGGCGGCTCCGTTCCGCGCAGTCCGGCGAGAACGAGGGTGCCTACGAGAAGCAGAATCGCGCCCAGCAAGGGGCCTGCCTCGGGGAACAGGGCGATGCTGAGTCCGACGGACAGCACCGGTCCGACGATGAAGCACATCTCGTCGATCACGGCTTCGAGTGCGAACGCGGTGCGTAATTGCGGTGTTCCGCCGTACAGCTGGTTCCAGCGGGAGCGCACCATCGCCCCGATCGTCGGCATCAGGCCGGCCGGGATCGCACACAGGAACAGCAGCGGCACGGGCCACTCGAACCGCACGCCCAGGAGCATCGTGAGGGTCGCGGCTGCACTGATCGCGGCCGCCGCGGGCAACACACGGTACTGACCGAGCCGGTCGACGGCCCGCGACACCAGGGGCGTCAGAAGCGCGTACGACAGCGCGAACACCGCGGACAGTGCGCCGCCGAGCGCGTAGTCGCCGCGGAGCTGCGAGAACATCGTGACGATGCCGATCCCGATCATGGCGATCGGCAAGCGCGCGACGAAACCCGCCGCACAGAACGCGACCGAGCCCGGCGCGATGAAAAGTTCGCGGTAGGAACCGCCCGGTCGCTGGGACACCTCGGTGGGATTTCCTCTCTCGGTACCGCGCGCTGCCGTACCGTGCCAGCATCGAGCGTATGAGCGTTCTGGTCTGCTTTCACGCGCACCCCGACGACGAGGTCTTCACGACGGGTGGAGTCATGCGGCTCGCTGCCGACGCCGGACACCGCGTGGTCCTCGTCGTCGCAACGGACGGCGCCGCCGGCGAACACCCGGCCGGGCTGCTGGGGGCGGGTGAATTGCTCGCGGATCGTCGGATGCGGGAGCTCGAACGATCAGCGGCGGCGCTCGGGGTAGCGCGACTCGTACCGCTCGGATATCCGGATTCCGGGATGGCCGGGACCCCGGAGAACGCCAACCCGGCGGCATTCGCGAATGTGGACGTGGACGCGGCGGCCGCCCGGTTGGCCGCGATCATCGAGTTCGAACGCGCCGACTCGGTCACCATCTACGACGCCAACGGCGGCTACGGCCACCCCGATCACGTGCAGGTCCACCGCGTCGGAGTGCGGGCGGCAGAAGCGACGGGACACGACGCGGTCTACGAATCGGCCATGAACCGCGATCACCTGCGTCGCCTGCTCGCTGCGAATCCCGAGGTGACGAGCGATGCACAACCGCCCGACCTCGACACGTTCGGCCTACCCGAATCCGAACTCACCACCGCGGTCGACGTCACAGGCACCATCGCCGCGAAGGTCGCGGCCATGCGTGCCCACGAGTCTCAGATCGGCGATTTCGGTCCGATGCTCGAAATGCCGGAGGACCAGTTGCGAGCCGCGTTCGGAATCGAATGGTTCCGGCGGCGCGGCGGAGTGCCCGGCCTACAGGAGACGTCGCTGCGATTGTGAACGGGGAATCACCCGATCTGCCCTACGAGAGGCGAGAACCTGTGGAACAACGAATCACCGTCACCCGATCGACCGTTGCGCCGCCGAGCGCGGTGTGGGCGGTCCTGACCGACCTCGACGCCGCAGCGGACGTCCTCCGCGGCGTCACCGCCGTCGAACGCCTCGACGACGGCGAGTACCGGGTCGGAACCCGGTGGCGCGAGACGCGGGTGATGTTCGGCAAGTCCGCGACCGAGGAGTTGCAGGTGACGGAGTCCGTGCCCGAGCAACGCACCGTCGTCACGGCCGAATCCGGCCGCGCGCACTACCGGACGGTCTTCGAGCTCACACCCACCTCGACGGGGACGGATCTGGCGATGGAATTCTCGGGCGACTCCGGCCCCCTCGGTGCCGCAGCGCAACTGCTGATGACGCTCACCGGACCACTTGTGAAGCGCGCGACGGCGAAATCGATGCGACAGGACCTCGAGGACATCGCTGCCGCCGCGGAACGACTGGGATAGGGGATGTCCCTGCTCCGGCGTTACCGCGAAGGTGGTGCGACCCCGCCGTTCGGTGATCTGCTCACCGCGCACGGCGGGGCGATGGAGGGATATTTCTGGAGGTTCACGCAGCCCGATTCCGGGCGGGTGGTCATCGCGCTGTGCGGAATCAACCGGGCTCCCGACGGGAACTGGGCGACACTCGGGCTGGCAGCGCATCCGGGCGGATTCCTCCGCACCGAGGCGCACCCGGAGGGCACCGCACATCCGGGCAGGTTGGGTGCCCTCGCCGGGAGCGCTTTCAGCGGCGGCGCGGACCGCGTGCAGATGGATCTCGGGCGCGACGCACAGCTCGACGTCCGCATCACTCCGATCCTGCCCTGGCCGCGACGCCGATTCGGTGGTTCGAGCGTGTTCCAGTCGGTTCCCGAATTGAATCAGTACTGGCATCCGTGGCTGCTCGGCGGGCGCGCGGAGGGTCGCGCCGTTCTGGGCGATGAGGTGTGGGAGCTCGACGGCGCCCAGGTGTACGGCGAGAAGAATTGGGGACGAGGCGGTTTCCCTGACTCCTGGTGGTGGGGGCAGGCGCAGGGATTCGAGGATCCGTCGACGTGCGTCGCCTTCGCCGGCGGCGAGATCCACACCGGGCCCCTGCGCACGACCGTGACCGCGGTCGTGGTGGCACTGCCCGGTGGCCGCGTCATCCGGCTCGGCAATCCGGTGACGTCCCCGATCCGCGCCCACGTCACCGACGAATCGTGGTCACTGCGCGGCGGCAACCGGCGGTGGAGCGTCGAGATCGAGGGGAACTCCCCACTCGGGCGTGCGCATGTGCTGCCGGTGCCGATTCCCGCGGAACGCCGCAACGTGGCCGGGTCGATCGAGCACCTGGCCGGGACACTGCGCGTGACAGTCCGGGCGCGGGGCACCGTGGTGTGGGAGGACGAATCCGCGCTCGCCGCACTCGAACACGGAGGCCTCGATCGAGCGCAGGCCGAACTTCGCCGCCGCGGTTCGAAACCGGACGCAACGGACGCATCCCCCTTGCAGCAGTAACGAATCCGTAACTGTCGCTAACGGATACATGCGCGGCGACGACGATCTCCATGAACCCACGACACCGTGTCGTTCAAGGAAGGTGAGATGTTGACGAACCGCCGAATCGGCGCATCGATCGCTCTCGTTGCCGCCGCAGCCCTGCTCACCGCGTGCGGTGGCAGCGACACCACGACGACCGCCCCCACGACGACTGCCGCACCGATCACGACTCCCGCCGATGCCGACCAACTGCAGAAACCCGAGCCCGCCGAGCGAACACCGGAGTCCGGAGCAACCGAGATCGTCCCGGTGCCTGCACCGGCCGAGGGCACAGCCCAGCCCCAGGCCTCCCCCGTACCCGACGACACCCCGGTCGCCGCACCGGAAGCGTCGCCGGCACCGGAGGAGAATGCGGGCCCCTGCCTCGACCCGGCCTCCCCTATGGTCACGGACGCGCTTGCCTCCCTCGGCAATACGACGCCGGGCGGGAATCCCTGGATCGCGGGCGCCTACTCCGACGTCACCGATTCCTGCGGGCAGCTGCTGTGGCTGATGGCGGAAACACCGGGCGGGACGGCAAGTTCACCGTCGCACGTGCTGTTCTTCCACGACGACACCTACCTCGGTACCGCCACCTCGGATTCCTACTCGTACACCCGAGTGGTGGGCGCCGGCGGGTCGACGGTGTCGGTGCAGTACCGCTGGCTCGCGCCGGAGGACGCGAATTGCTGCCCGTCGGGTGGGCCCGCCGTCATCGACTACACGTGGGACGGGTCGCAGGTGGTGATGGGGCAGCCGCTGCCGCAGGAGATGCTCGATTCCTACGGACCGCGGTAGCGGTGGCCTCATTGTCGGTCGATTCGACCCTCATGCCGCGACTCGCCGCATGACACCGAGCGGATCGGAATACAGCGAACTCAACGACACCACACCCGCGGCGTGAGCCTGTACCCGGTTGCCGAATCCGGTGATGTGAACATCCTTGTGCGGCAAAGAGGATGCACGCTCGAATGCTTTCGCCACGTACGCGATTCCTTCCGGGTACTCGGTGAACGCCTGTCCGCCGAGAACCACACGGTCGGGGTTGAACAGGTCGCGGAGGATCGCAACGGTCCGTCCGAGCGTGGACGCGCGGTCGACGAGGATGGCGCGTGCCGCTTCCGACCCTTCGCGTGCCACTCCGTACAGCGCCCGGATCGACTGGTCGCTGCCCGTGAGCACCCCTTCACTGCGGGCACGCGCGAGCACCGCCCGGTCGCTGATCGTCGCTTCGAGGCATCCTGTACCGCCGCAGGTGCACTGCGCCGACGAACCCGTGGGTAGGTGCGAGATCGACCCGGGGCCGGTCGTCGGCGTATGGACCTTGCCGTCGAATGTGATGGCGATACCTGCTGTTTCGCGAGCGTAGATGTAGAGACCGGCACCGGTCGTGTCTCCGGCAGCCTTGTTCGGGGCCAGCAGGAGTTCGGCCGCGGCCATCGCCTCGACGTGCGCCGCCACCGACACCGGCAGACGCAGGCCGATGCCCACGGCCTCGCCGACGCGGGCCTGCGACCAGCCGAGCCTCGGATGGTCGACGATTCCGGTCACGGAGTCGACGCGCCCGCCGATCGCGACACCCGCCCACAGTGCAGTGCGGCGGTGCCACCGTGAGACGAAAGCCTTGGCACTGGCGGTGATCGAGGCGAGTGCGAGGTCCTGGTCCCCGCTGGGCGTGGGGATCTCGACCGCACTGATGATCCGGCCGCGCAGGTCGGCGGCGACGATCCCGGTGGTGACGGCACCGATATGGATTCCGACCGTGAGGAACTGCTCGTGATCGGCCTCCACCGGAATCCTCGGACGGCCGATGGCGCCCGATTCGGTGAGGTCCGCGCGTTCGCGCAGCAGTCCGGCGGCGAGGAGCGCCGTCACCTGCCGATTGACTGTGGCGATACTCAGTCCGGTGGCCTTGGCGATGACATCGCGGGAGATGGGGCCGCGGTCTGCCGCGACACGGAACACCGATCCCGCGGCGCCGTCGGCGATCCGCAGGTCGGGGGCGACGATCCGCGCTCGCACCTGACCCCGTCGGGAGGCCGAAGCGAGCGATGCGGGTCGGGAAGTAGCGGTGCGGGACGTAGCAGGTCGGGACAGGGTGGGAGCTGACACGTGTGGGTTCCTTGCGACTCGGTCCCGGGTGGCTCGACGCGAGCGCGATGCTCGAACACGAGTGAATTGACCCGGAGTGGCACGATACGGACGTCGACGCGCCTGACCTCGACGTGCTCTGGGCACGCAGGTGAAGGGATTCCGAAGTGGAATCCGAAGGTCGGCGCGGATCTACCTACCGCAGGAACGACAACAGAGTTCGCGAGCCAGAGGAAGCCGGGAACCCAGAGCGGCGGTCACGTATGTGACGCGCGGGGCGGCGACTCGGCTGGACGACATGTCGGGAAGGTTATGTCACAGTTCGGATTCTCCACAACCCGAAGGTAAATACCTCCGTGATTCGGCGGCGGTCGTCCCGGAAAGGACTACGCTTCGCTGGTGTCCCGTGCACCCTCCGCGGTGAAACGGCTGCTGCTTGGCAGACCGTTTCGGAGCGATGCGCTGGGCCATACCCTGCTCTCCAAACGCATCGCGCTTCCCGTGTTCGCCTCCGACGCGTTGTCCTCGGTCGCGTACGCACCGGAGGAGATCTTCCTGGTCCTGTCGGTTGCCGGCCTGTCCGCCTACGCGTTCGCCCCGTGGATCGGGATCCTCGTCGCCGTCGTCCTCACTGTGGTCGTCGCGAGCTACCGCCAGAACGTCCATGCGTACCCGTCCGGTGGTGGGGACTACGAAGTAGCAACGAAGAACCTCGGCGCTACCGCAGGTCTGACGGTCGGCAGCGCCCTGCTCGTCGATTACGTGCTCACGGTGGCGGTCTCGATCTCCGCTGCCGCCTCCAACATCGGCTCGGCGGTGCCGTTCGTGGCGCACCACAAGGTGTTGTTCGCCGTGGGCGCCATCGTGATCCTCACCGCCATCAACCTCCGTGGCCTGCGAGAAGCCGGGGTCGCGTTCGCTGCACCGACATATGCGTTCATGATGTCGATCGCCGTGATGATCGGCTGGGGGCTGGTTCAGATCTTCGTTCTCGGGCACGATCTTCGCGCGGAATCGTCGTCCTTCCAACTCGTCGCCGAGCACTCCCCCGCAACAGCGCTCGCCTTCACGTTCCTGCTGGCACGGGCGTTCTCGTCGGGATGCGCGGCATTGACCGGTGTCGAAGCGATCAGCAACGGAGTGCCGGCGTTCCGGAAACCGAAATCCCGCAACGCCGCTACGACGCTGCTCCTGCTCGGCGGACTCGCGGTCACCCTGTTGCTGGGGATCATCGTTCTCGCCGAGAGGATCGGCGTCGTGATCGCCGAGGATCCCGCCATCCAGTTACTGGGAGCTCCGGAGAACTACCATCAGAAAACACTGATCGTGCAGATGGCGGAGACCGTCTTTCCCGGATTCCCGCCCGCGTACTACCTGATCACCGCACTGACTGCCCTCATCCTGGTGCTGGCGGCCAACACCGCGTTCAACGGTTTTCCCGTACTCGGATCGATCCTCGCGCAGGACCGCTATCTGCCGCATCAGCTCCACACCCGCGGTGATCGGCTCGCATTCAGCAACGGCATCGTGTTCCTGGCAGCGGCAGCCGGGGTGTTCATCGTGGCGTTCCACGCCGAGGTCACGCACCTGATCCAGCTCTACATCGTGGGGGTCTTCGTCTCCTTCACACTGAGCCAGACGGGGATGGTCCGGCATTGGTCGCGGCACCTGTCCACCGAGACCGACCCCCGAACGCGAGCGCACATGCGACGCTCACGCGTGGTGAATTCAGTGGGTGCGGCGATGACCGCTTCCGTCCTGGTGATCGTGCTGTTGACGAAGTTCGTGGCAGGCGCGTGGATCGCCATCGTGGCGATGGCGGCGGTGTTCATCACGATGAAGGCGATCCGGCGCCACTACGACAGCGTCGCCGAAGAACTCGAGTCGGCCGAGTGGGACGGTGTCCTGCCGAGCCGCACCTATTCGATCGTCCTCGTCTCGACGCTCCACACACCCGCGCTGCGCGCCCTGGCCTACGCGCGCGCCACCCGGCCGGACATCCTCGAAGCCGTCACCGTCGACGTCGACACCGACGACACCCGGGCGTTGGTGCGCGCGTGGGACCGCAGCGACATCACCGTTCCGCTGAAAGTGATCGACTCCCCCTATCGGGAGGTCACCCGTCCCGTGCTCGACTACGTCCGACGCATCCGACGGACCTCACCTCGTGACGTCGTGACGGTGTTCATCCCCGAGTACGTCGTCGGGCATTGGTGGGAGCAGATCCTGCACAACCAGAGCGCGCTGCGCCTGAAGAGCCGCTTGCTGTTCCAGCGCGGCGTGATGGTGACCAGCGTTCCGTGGCAACTGCACTCCTCCGCGCGCACGAAAGAACACGACGCGCGACCTGCGCCCGGCGCAGTGCGCCGCGGATTGGGACCCGACGACCGCCCGGAATGAGCCGCTCAGCGCGCCGCTCGGGCCGCCTCCGTCTCCTCGGACAGCGGCGCCACCAGCGCGGCCTCCCACGCGTCGACCATCGCCGACAGCTCGGCATGCTCCGGAGGTCTGCCCACCGCATCGCACCGCGACAGCGCTCGGACGATGCTTTCGTACACGAGTTCGAGACGCTGGTCGACCACATCGGGCGGGAGGTGCCCGGCCGAAGTTCTCAACGTGCTGTCGACGAGATGACCGTTCGACGTCGACATCGCGGCCGCCACATGCTCGGCGAGCCTGCCTTCGTCGAGCAACCGGTAGAGCATGGCGACATAGTGATTGTTCCGACCGACTGTGTTCGCGAGCGGCTCCGCGACGGCCCACAGGGCCTCGCGCGTGGACAGTACGTGCCCATCCTGAAGGAATCGCCGAACGAGCGCGCCACGCTCCGCGTCGACCGCGGGGAAGCGATGGTCGGCCACCGCGTCGAGCAATCCGTCCTTCGTGCCGAAGTAGTAACCGATGACCGACGAATTGTGCTGACCGGCCGCCTTCCGGATATCGGCGAGGGTGACACCGTCGTATCCGCGCCGCGCGAACAGTTTCTCGGCGGTTTCGATCAGACGAATGCGGGTTCGCTCTCCTGAGTGGTAACGCCCGCGGCTCATCGTCATGAAAACCGACGGTAGCGCTGGTTACGGCGATCCGCACGGCAAGCGCATCGCCGGCCCGGGCAGCCGGAGAATCGGTCGGGCACGTCAGCACTGTCGGCACTACGATTCGGCGTATGACCATTTCTGCCGATTCCCGCATTGCCGTCGTCACCGGAGCGTCCTCCGGCATCGGAGAGGCCACCGCACGCACCCTCGCGGCGCAGGGTTACCACGTCGTCGTCGGTGCGCGGCGCCTCGAACGGCTGCAGGAACTGGCCGACGAGATCGGCGGCACGGCCCTCGAACTGGACGTCACCGACGAGGATTCCGTAGACGCGTTCACTACCGTCCTGCCGCGGGTGGACGTGCTGGTCAACAACGCCGGTGGTGCGAAGGGCCTCGCCACGGTGCTCGACGCCGTCGAGGACGACTGGCGGTGGATGTGGGAGACCAACGTCATCGGCACGCTTCGCGTCACCAAGGCGCTGCTTCCCAAGCTCATCGATTCGGGCGACGGACTGATCGTCACGATCACCTCGGTCGCCGCGTTCGAGGCGTACGACAACGGATCGGGATACACGACGGCCAAGCATGCGCAGGCGGTCCTGCACCGCACCTTGCGCGGGGAACTGCTCGGCAAGCCGGTCCGCCTCACGGAGATCGCGCCCGGCGCCGTGGAGACGGAGTTCTCGCTGGTCCGCTTCGAGGGCGATCAGGAACGCGCCGGCAAGGTGTACGAGGGCATCACCCCGCTCGTCGCGCAGGACATCGCGGAGATCATCGGGTTCGTCGCGTCGCGTCCGTCGCACGTGAACCTCGACCAGATCATCGTCAAGCCCCGCGATCAGGCAAGTGCGGGGCGGTTCGATCGCACCACCGGCTGACAGTCGTCCCGCGGCAGTAGTCTCGCGAGGTATGCAGCAACAACGCCTCTCGCCCGGTCCCCTGCTCGACGAGAACGGCACGCTCGCAGAAGCCGGCTGGGCTGCGAGCGAAGTCCGCACATACGAGCGGACACGTGTCGCGGCGTCGAAGCTGCGAATCAAGGAGTGGGACTACTACTGCGTCCTGTCGGACGGCGACGCGGGCCCGTACGGCATCGCGCTGACGGTCGCCGACAACGGATACATCGGCCTGCTCGGCATCAGCTGGCTCGATCTCGCGGGCCACACGGAGGTGACCGAGAACAAGCTGGTCCCGTTTCCACTCGGACGTATGGGCATGCCGAGCAGCGCCGACACCGGCGACGTCGTCATCCACCGCGGCGCGATGCGGATCGAGTACCGGAACGAGGGGCCGGCGCGGCGCCTGATCGTCGACCACCCGGGGTTCGACGGTGGTCGCGGGCTGTCGGGTGAGTTGTTGTTGTCGCAGCCACCGATGGATCGCATGGCGATCGCCACGCCGTTCCCGCGCGCACCGAAGGCCTTCTACTACAACCAGAAGATCAACTGCCTGCCCGCGTGGGGTTCGATCAGGGTCGACCGCGTGACCCACGAGTTCGACACAACCAGCGCATTCGGAGTCTTCGACTGGGGTCGCGGGGTGTGGACGTACGACAACACCTGGCACTGGGGTTCGGCTTCCGGGCTCATCGACGCCGTTCCGTTCGGGTTCAACATCGGCTACGGCTTCGGCGACACCACCGCGGCAAGCGAGAACATGGTGTTCCACGACGGCGTCGCCCACAAGCTCGACCGTGTACATTTCCATCGCCCGGCCGGCACGTACGACGCCGCACCGTGGCGGTTCACGAGTAGCGACGACCGCTTCGAGATGGAGTTCGCTCCCATCCTCGACCGCGCCGCAGACGTCAATGCCATCGCCATCCGCTCGACGCAACACCAGGTGTTCGGCCGCTACACCGGATTCGTGGTGCTCGACGACGGCACTCGTGTCGAGGTCGAGAACCTCCTCGGATTCGCCGAAGAGGTCCGCAACCGCTGGTGACCCTCAGATCACGCAGTTGACGGTCACTGGCTCGGGGTGCAGCCGCACGCCGAACACGTCCTCGACTCCGTCGCGGACCTCGCGGGCGAGTGCGACGAGATCCGTGGTGGTCGCCGACCCTCGGTTGGTCAGCGCCAAGGTGTGTTTCGTCGACAAGCGCGCGGCTGCTTCGTCTCCGGGGAAACCCTTCACGAACCCGGCACGTTCGATGAGCCATCCCGCGGACAGTTTCGTTCCGCCGACCGCGTCGTACCGGGGAATGCGGTCGTCCACGCCGACGCGCTCCGTGATCGCCGCGAGGACTCCGGGTAACCGGTCGTCGGGTACGACGGGGTTGGTGAAGAACGAGCCCGCGCTCCACGTGTCGTGGTCGTCGGGGTCGAGCACCATGCCTTTGCTCCGACGCAGCGCGAGCACCTTGTCGCGAACCTGCGCGGAGGGAAGCCGCTCCCCCTCTCCGGAGCCGAGCGAGGTCGCGAGTTCGCGGTAGCCGAGGGGGGCGCTGGATCCGTCGGGACGCACATCGAGTTCGATCTCGAGGACGAGCGCGTCGTCGGAATGCTTGAGGACACTCGTGCGGTAGCCGAGTCCGAGTGCCTCCGGGCCGACCCATTCGTCGACGCCGCTGCGGCGGTCCAGCAGTCGCACGCGCCGCAGCACCGACCCGACCTCCACGCCGTACGCCCCGACATTCTGCACAGGGGTAGCGCCGGCGGAGCCAGGGATGCCGGAGAGGCATTCGAGGCCTCCGTATCCGGCCGCGACGGTGCGTGCCACGACATCGTCCCATTCGGCGCCGGCCTCGGCGCGGACCGCGCTGTCGCCGACGTCGACACCCGAGTTCGAGACCTTGACGACCACTCCGTCGAATCCGTCGTCGCCGATCACCAGATTCGACCCACCGGCGAGAACGAGGACGGGGATGGTCTCGGCGTCGAGGCACCGCATCACCTCGATCAAGGTGTCGGTCGAGGCGCAGTCGGCGAGGTAGCGGGCGGGGCCGCCGAGCCGCAAGGTCGTCAATGTCGACAGCGGCACGGATTCGGTGACTGCGGCTCCCGCGTCGACGAGCCGGGCCCTGATACGTGGATCAAGCACCTGCAAACGGTAGCGTGCCGGATATGGGCAGCCCTATCGACCACTCGACGCACTACTCGTTTCCGCCTGCGGCGGTGCATGCGGCCTTCGTCGACCCGCAGTACTGGGACAACCGCCTCGCGGAGGCCGGTGGCCCGGGCGCTGCCGTCGAGAAGGCGACGACCGGCGACGGCACGATCGAACTCGACCTCCGTCAGGCGATTCCCGCCGAGCATCTCCCCGCCATGGTGACGAACATCCGTCCGGGCGACCTCGTCATCCGCCGCCACGAAGCGTGGGAGCGCCTCGACGGCGATCGTGCCCAGGGCAAGTTCTCCGCCGGCGTCGAAGGAATGCCCGGCAAGGTCGAGGGAACACTGAGCCTCATTCCCGACGACACCGGATCGATGGTGCTCATCGAGGGCACGGTCGAAGTGAAGATCCCGTTCCTCGGGCCCAAGATCGAGAGCATGATCGTCGACGAGCTCGTCGGGCTCTTCGACGCGGAGAAGAACTTCACCGCCGAGTGGCTGGGCCGCGCGACCCAGTCCTGAAGTATCTGCATACGATCGACCGGTCTGCGCCCGGGGACGATTTTCCCGCACCATGTGCCGGCCGGTACGCTGGCCTGCCGTGGCACGGCGTAGCGATTACTCTGCCCGCTTTCCGTATTCCCCGGAGCGGGTCTATTCGGCGCTGTCCGACCCTGATCATTGGGAAGCCCGTATGTCGGAGATGCGGAAGTACTCGGACAACCGTGTCGAGGAATTCACCGTCACCGACAGCGGTATCGATCTCGTCCTCCACCACGTGATTCCTCGCTCGGAACTACCGGAGATCGCGCGGACGGTGATCAAGAAGGACATGATCATCACCCGCACGGAGTCGTACGGCCCGTTCGACGGCACAACGACGGGTCGCTACGAAGCATCGATCCCCGCGGGCCCGGGGAGCCTCTCCGGCACCATGACGCTGTTCGAGAGCGCCCCCGGCTGCACGCTGCGGACCTCGTCGGAGGCGAAGGTCAATCTGCCGTTCGTCGGCGGCAAGCTCGAAGAGATGATCCTCGCCAATCTTGTCGAGGTGTTCCGCACCGAGTCGGCGATCACCGCCGACTGGCTCGCGCGGCACTAGGACCGTGCGTTCGCAGAACACGGCAGTCGGACGAAACCCCGAGGGCCGAAACCCGGAAGGCGTCGTCACCCGCGGCACCACCGGGATCAACCGGCTGCGGCGCAGCGATCGTTGGACGGTGCACGAGGCCGTCACCACACGCATGCTGATGCAGACTCCGAACGCATTGGCCGTCGACCTCGGCTACGGCGCGATGCCCGTCACCACTCTCGAATGGGCTGCGCGTCTGCGCACGGTACGACCCGATCTACGGGTGGTCGGCCTCGAGATCGACCCCGATCGCGTGGTTCCGGGACGGAACGGAGTGGAGTTCGCCCGCGGAGGCTTCGAACTGGCAGGCCTGAGTCCGACACTGATCCGTGCGTTCAACGTTCTGCGCCAGTATCCGGAAGCGGCGGTTGCACCGGCGTGGGAGCGACTGCGTTCGGGATTGGCGCCGGGCGGGTTGATCATCGACGGCACATGTGACGAACTGGGTCGACGCTGCGCGTGGGTGTTGCTCGACGAGCGCGGTCCTCGCACCCTGACCCTGGCGTGGAGCCCGTTCCACGTCGATCGTCCATCGGACCTCGCAGAGCGGCTCCCCAAAGCCCTGATCCACCACAATGTGCCGGGTGAGCCGATCCACGAGCTGCTGACGGCTGCGGACCGCGCGTGGGCGACCTCCGCACCACACTCGGCGTTCGGTCCCCGGTTCCGGTGGCGCGCGACGCTGGATCTGCTCCGGGATCAGGGATTCGAGGTACAGGGGCACCGACGCCGGACTCGCGATTGCATTCTCACCGTGCCGTGGAGCACGGTGGCACCGCGCTGAAATCGCGATCGGCTGTCAGCCCGCCGAGAGCAACGCCAGTTCGATGCGATCGGCGACGGCCGTCGGCTGGCCCGCGACGGCGGCGTGCAACTCGTCGACGTCTGCCCGGCCGAGGGCGATCGCATCTCCGACGAGTTCGTCGAGAACCTCCTGAGACACTCCGCCTGCGGCGAGATCCACTGCGGTGCGAGCGGGCGTGGTGACCCGGAAACACCCCACCAGTTCACAGTCGGCAGCGGCGAGTTCGCGGTGATGCAAGGCCAATCGGTTGCTCGGAACCGTCCGCTGGTCGACCGTCGACAGGTGCAGGAATCGGGGCTGCAGGTGTCCCATTCCATGGAGGTCCGCAGCGCTCTGATGCGAGACCACCGCGGTGCCCTCGTACCACGCACACCATTGCGCGAACTCGTCGAACTTCGTCGGCGGGCTGTCGCGGAGGCGGAAAAGTTCGTTCTCGACCCGCAGCCACTGCCCTGCCTCGATCCGTGCGGAGAACAGCTCGGTCGTGATGCCGTGCCCCACGGCTTGGCGGGCGGTGAAGAAGCCGGCCTGCGTCACCGCCAGGCGCCGAAGCAGCTCGTCTGCATCCGCCCGCCCGGATGCACCGTACTCTGAATCCGTCCACCCAGTCATGGCGCCCACAGTACCCAACGAATGTGTCAAAGCTCACATTATTCATCCAGTTGGTACGTGTCTGCTCATGGGATTTTCAGACTCGTCCGGAACAATCGGCCACATGACGCAACCGAAGCGCAGTCGCCTCACCACGATCGCCGTCATCGTCATCGCCGCGCTTGTCGCGGTCCTGGTGGGAGCCGAGGTCTACGTGCGCAATCGCGCAACGACGTGCCTCGCCCAGTCCTTCGAAAGCGAGCTCGGCACAGGGGTCGATGTCGACCTGAGCTGGAAGCCGGTGCTCCTGCAACTCCTCGATCGTCAGGTGCCGTCGGTGAATTTCGACAGCGACGATACCGCGTTCGGCCCCGCCCAGCAGATGCAGGTGCACGCAGAGGTCAAGGACGTCGACCTGCGCGATTCCGCCGAGGGCGCCGGAACGATCGGTAGCTCGCGCGCCGAGATCGACTGGCCCACGAGCGGGATCCTCGCGACGGTACAGAGCCAGTCGGTGGGCGGACTCGTCACCGATGTCACCACCGACGAGTCCGCGGGCACCCTGACCTTCACCGTCGGCGGCCAGGGACTCGCCGAGTTCACCGCACGGCCGGTGGTCGATGGCGGCATGGTGACGGTGGAGACCACCGACGCGTCGCTCTTCGGGATCGGGTTGCCGACAGCGCTCGTCGACGGCGTCGTCGAGATCCTCACGTCCGGCCTGCAGCAATATCCGTTGGGTATGCAGGCCACCGAGGTGAACGTGTCCGACTCCGGTGTGCAGTTGGCGCTCGAGGGCGGGTACTTCGTGATGCCGGAGGCGCCGGAAGGTCAGCAACCTCAGCAGCAGGGAAGCTGCGGCCTCCTCGCGTAGGAAGCGCCCGGAACAGGGCTTTCAAAAAAGAGTGTGACTCTCACCATAAGAAGTACTACATTCTTGCCATGGCGAAATCACATTCTACTTTTTGCAGGCGTTATGGACTGAGGTGCGCCTCATGACCGTCGCTGTTCCGGACACCCTGGATGAAGCCCTGTCACCCGGATGGCTCACTTCCGCCCTGCAGCCCCGGTTCCCGGGCATCGAGGTGACATCTGCAACGCTCGGTCCGGTCGTGGACCGCGTATCCACCAACGCGCGCTTCACGATCGAGTGCGCCGAAGGCGTTCCCGAGGGCCTGTCTCCCAATCTCTGTGTCAAGGGCTACTTCAACGCCGAAGGCCGGACCACCCGCGCTGCCGGCGAGCCCGAAGCATTGTTCTACCGCGACCTCCGCGACCACATCGGAGCGCGCACCCTCCGGAGCGTCTACGCCGATCTGGATCCGGACACCCACCACGGCGTGGTGATCACCGAGGACATCGTCCCTCAGAACTGTGCTTTCCTGGACGCCGGCAGCGACTACACCCCCGACCAGGTCGCCGACAGCCTCGCCGAGTACGCGAAACTGCACGCCGCCACATGGGGCAATTCCCGGTGGGGTCACCAGCCATGGCTGGCACCGCGACTCACCGGAGCCATTCGCGCAATGGGTATCGAGGAGATCACCGCACGTGTCGACCGAAACTTCCACGGACCGAACGGCATACGGGTTCCCGACGAACTGAAGGATGCACCCCGGCTGGTCTCCGCCTACCTGGGGCTGGTCGAGGCCCTCGCGTCCGAGTACGAGACGTCCGACTGGTGCGTGATCCACGGCGACGCGCATGTCGGCAACATCTACCTCGACGGGCAGAGCCGACCGAGCCTCGTCGACTGGCAACTCGTCCAACGTGGCATGTGGTACATGGACGTCGGCACCCACATCGCGACTGCATTGCCGCCGGAGGAACGGCGCCGCACCGAGGACGACCTGCTCGCGCACTACCTGGATTGCCTTGCTTCCCAAGGCATCGAACCGCCGCAGATCGACCCCGCACGACGCGCACTCCGACGCGGGATGGTGCGCGGCCTCTACCTCTGGGGCATCACCGTCAAGGTGGAGCCACGACTGATCGAGATCCTGCTGCACCGGCTGAGCACCGCGGTTGCCGATCACGACGCTCTCTCTCCCGAGTTGTTCTCGGCCCCCTGCTGACAAACAGATCCGGGTATTGAATCCGGAGGGGAATCATGGCAGGCTGAGCGAGAATCACGTTCTACCTCGACATGCATCTATTGCGCACTGCGGCACCAGCCCTCTCCGAGCCGCGCGCTGATATCGACCATGCATCTGCGAAAGGTGTTGTGAAAACGTTGGTTACGAATCGACTCAGTTCGATTGTCCGCGAAGTCCCCCCGTCCCTGCGCAGCCACTACGAAGCAAAGGGATGGTGGACCCGCGAGACGCTCGGAGAAATACTCGCAGACGGGCTGAAGAAGCACCCCGACATGGGATTCCACGTGCACTCCGCCGTCCGCCCGTACGAGGGAACCTTCGCCGACGTCGAACTCGTCGCACGCAGGCTCGCCGCAGGCCTGAAGGCGCGGGGAATCGGTCCCGGCGACGTCATCGCAATGCAATTGCCGAACTGGATGGAAGCCGCCGCGACCTTCTGGGCATCCGCCCTCCTCGGTGCGGTGACGGTTCCGATCGTCCACTTCTACGGTCCGAAGGAACTCGGCTTCATTCTCGAGGACTCCGGGCCGCAAGTGTTCATCACGGCGGCACAGTTCGGGCGCATGACGTACACGCCGGAAACCAGCTCACATGTGCCGATCGTCGGCGTGGTAGGACATGATTTCGACGTTCTGCTCGCCGACGAGCCGTTGCACGGCGTCGTCGAGGTGGACGCCGCCGCCCCCGCACTCATCGCATATACATCGGGAACGACACGAAATCCCAAGGGCGTCATCCACACCCATCAGACACTCATCTGCGAGACGCGGCAACTGATGTCGAACTACGAACCCGATCGCGGGCGTCAGCTCACCGCCCTGCCGGTCGGGCATTTCATCGGGATGCTGGGCGCAGTGCTGTTCCCCGTCCTCGATGCAATCCCCGCCGACATGTGCGACGAGTGGAACCCCACCCGGGTCATCTCACTCATGGATTCCGACGGCGTCGCGATCGGTGGTGGCCCACCGTATTTCGTCACCAGCCTGCTCGACCATCCCGATTTCCGACCCGATCATCTGCGTTTCTTCGGCCCGATCGGCCTCGGCGGATCCACCGTGCCGGCCTCCGTTCCGCGCCGCCTGGACGATCTCGGTCTCGTCGTCACACGCTCGTACGGGAGCACCGAACACCCCTCCGTCACCGGATCCGCCACCACCGCACCGAAAGACAAGCGGCTTCTCACCGACGGCTGCCCACGGCCGGGCGTCGAGATCCGCCTGACCGAGGACGGTGAGATCGTCAGCCGAGGCCCCGATCTGTGCCTCGGCTACACCGACGAATCCCTGACCGCACGCGCATTCGACGACGAGGGCTGGTACCGCACCGGCGATGTCGGAACGCTCGACGACGACGGGTATCTGACCATCACCGACCGCATGTCCGACCTCATCATTCGAGCTGGTGAGAACATCGGCGCCGCAGCAGTCGAAGACACGCTGCTCACCATGGAACCGATCGCCGAGGCCATCGTCGTCGCGGCGCCGGATCCTCGCCTCGGCGAGCGTGTGGCAGCGGTCCTGCGTCTCAAGGACGGACACTCGATGCCCACCCTCGACGAGGTCAAGGATCACTTCGCGACCGCCGGCGTGGCGCGGCAGAAGTGGCCGGAACAACTGCACCGGGTGGACGACTTCCCGCGCACCGCGTCGGGAAAGGTTCAGAAGAACCGAATTCGCAAACTGGTCGCGGATAGTGCACCCCGACATGCACCGGAGACGACACATGCCTGAGGAACAGTACGTGGTCGAGCTCGATCGTGAGATCTGCATGGGGTCGGGCGTCTGCGTGTCCTATGCCGCCGACACCTTCGCCATGGGTAGCGATGCCGCGGCCGAGGTGACCACCCCGATCGTGACGGATGTATCGGAGGTCGAGGTCGCCGCCTCCGGTTGCCCCACCGGCGCCATCACCGTCACACGTCGCACGGTAGGAGCGGGAAACGATGATTGAGCAGGAAACGAACACCGCGCCGCGTGCGTTCGACGGCGTCCGCGTGGTCGAGCTCGCGCAATGGGTGTTCGTGCCCGTTGCCGCGGCACTGCTCGCCGACTGGGGTGCCGACGTCGTCCGCATCGAGCCGCCCGAGGGCGATCCGTACCGCGGCCTCGCGACCCAGGGCATCGGCGCCGACCGTGGCGGCCCCAACCTCTCGATGGCCCTGGCCAACCGCGGCAAACGCTCGATCGCCCTCGATGTCCGGACCGACGAGGGCATCACTGTGCTGCACGAGCTTCTCTCCTCTGCGGACGTGTTCATCACCAGCCTCCGCCCGGGCGCACTGGAGAGACTCGGACTGGACGCCGAGACACTGCGCCTGCGCTATCCGCGCCTGATCTACGCGCGCGGACACGGGTTCGGCGCTCGCGGCCCCGATTCCGACAAGCCCGGGTACGACAGCTCCGCATTCTGGGCGCGGGGCGGAGTCGGCCACACACTCACTCCCACTGAACGCGACTACCCCATCAGCCAGCGTGGTGCGATGGGCGACCGCAACGGCGCGATGGCTCTGGCATTCGGAATCTCGACTGCGCTGCACGAACGGGAGAAGACCGACGCAGGCACCGTCGTCGACGTGTCGCTACTCGCCACCGCGATGTGGATGCTGTCGTCCGACCTGCTCGTCGCGCTCAACGGCGGCGACGTGACCTCGGTGACGGGCCGTGGGCCGCAGGTCAATCCACTCACGGGGACATACCGGACCCGCGACCTTCGGCACATCCAGCTGATGTTCCTCCAGGGGGATCGCTACTGGCCGGCCTTCGCCCGCCTCATCGGGCGTGACGATCTCGTCGACGACCCCCGATTCGTGGATATGGCCGCGCGTCGGGAGAACAGTGCTGCGTGCGTCGAGGAACTCGACGGGATCTTCGCGAAGCACACGTTGGACGAGTGGAAGCAGATTCTCGGCGAACTCGACGCGCCCTGGGCCCCGGTGCAGTCGGTGCACGATGTGATCGACGATCCGCAGGTAGCGGCAAACGGGTACATCGGCGAAGTTCGTCTCGATGACGGGCACAGCTACCGGTTGCCCGCGGTGCCGGTGCAATTGGGTCAGGAGCCTCCCGCCCTGCGACGGGCGCCCGAGCACGGTGAGCACACCGAGGCCGTGCTGCTCGAACTCGGTTACGACTGGGAACGGATCGGCTCGCTCGCAGACAAGGGTGTGATCCCGTGAGGGCACGCGAAGCGAAGACCCACCGGCCTCTGCCGGTACCCGACTCCGTCTCGGCTCCGTACTGGACTGCCGCAGCGGAACATCGACTCGAATTGGCACGCTGCGGGCAGTGCCGTAACTTCGCCCACCCGCCCGACAGTGTGTGCCCGAATTGCGGATCCACCGATCCCGGTTTCGAATTCGTTCCGGTGAGCGGGCGCGGCACCGTGCGGTCCTGGACGACCGTGCGGCAATCGTTCCTCCCCGGGTTCGACGACCTCCTCCCGTTCGTGCTGGTCGACGTCGAGCTGACCGAGCAATCCGACCTCCGTTTGATCGGCCGGTTGCTCGACGGTCCCGACGTCGAACTCCGGATCGGGATACCGGTCGTCGCAGCGTTCGAGCAGCTGACCACCGAGGTATCGGTACCGGCCTTCGAGATCGCATCATGAGCGGCTTCGCGCGCAACAAGGTCGCGATCGTCGGCTACGCGCAGAGCGACATTCGACGCACTGCCGGTCGCACGCTCGGCGCCCTGACCGTGGACGTGGCCCGCGCAGCCGTCGCAGATGCCGGACTCGAACTCGCACAGATCGACGGCTATGTCAGTTCGAGCCTGATGCCGAGCGCGAGCGGTCGTGTCGCAGAGGACGGTGTCAGCACGGTGTCGTCCGCGTGGCTGGCGGGGCGCCTCGGCGGCACCCCACGCTATGTCGCGGGGTTCGACGGGATCGGCCAGCTGACCGGCTCGGTGTCGATGGCCGTCAACGCAATTGCCAGCGGTGCCGCCGAGTACGTCATCGTGCATCGCGCGCTGCACAACCCTACGGGGAGCTATCACGGAAATCCGATGCAGGAGGTACACGGCCCGCAACAATGGACCGCGCCCCAGGGATTCTTCGGTCCGCTGGCCATGATCGCCTTGCCGTACAACGAGTATCTGCAGCGATACGGAGCCAAGCCCGAGTCGATGGCGGCCGTGGTGACCGAAGCTCGGAAGAACGGTGCGCGGATCCCGTGGTCGTATTGGTACGACCGTCCGCTCGAAAGGGACGAATATCTGTCCGCACCGACGTTGTTCGACCCGGTGTGCAGGTACGACTGCGACATCCCGGTCGACGGCGCCGCCGCGTTCGTGCTCACGAGTGCCGAGCGCGCGCAAGATCTCCCCCACCCGCCGGTGTACATCGCCGGATACGCGAACGGGACACCGACCCGACGACGACTCCCCCTCCACTGGCCGCTCGACGACATCCTCGGCGCCGGCAGCGATCTGGTGCGCCGACTCGAGGAATCCTCCGGGATCAGCATGAGCCGGATCGATCTGCCCCAGGTCTACGACGGTTTCTCCCCGTTCGTGTGGTTCTGGCTCGAATCCCTGGGTCTGTGCCCACCGGGCGAGGCGCACCGATTCGTCGAGGAGGGCGGCATCGACAGCGACCGCCCGGGTGCGATTCCGGCCCTGTCCGGGGGCGGAGCGCTCGGAAACGGCCGGATGCACGGTGTCCCTCAAATGCTCGAGTGCTATCTCCAACTCTCCGGACGCGCAGGCGTTCGGGGACGCGACGGCGTGACGACCGCCGTTGCGTGCCATTCGTCGCCGCACTACGGCGGTGCGGTCGTGTATTCCGCCGAACGCTTCTGACGCATCATTTTTCAGCAAATCGCAATCTTGCTGTTGTCCTAACGAGAACTATGTTCTACTACTAACAGGGAAAAGGGGGACGACTTGAGTATCCTCACCGAACGTCGTACCTATGTTGCCGGCGAATGGGTCACCGGCGACCAGGTCATCGCAGTCGAGAATCCGGCCGACGAAACCCACGTGGCCGATGTCAGCGCGACGCCCGTCGCCGAAGTCGAACGCGCCATCCTCGCCGCCCGGACCGCCTTCGACGACGGAGTGTGGACGCAGCGCGCACCCCGCGACCGGGCCCAGGTGCTGCACACACTGATCGACCACCTCCAGGCGAACCACGAGACCTTGGTCGACACCCTGGTCGCCGAGGCCGGACAGCCCGCACGGTTCGCCGACGAAACCCAGTGCCGCACCGGTATATCCATCGCCCGGCAGACGATCGACCTCTACCTGTCGATGCGACACGAAGAGGCCACCTCGGTTCCGGTCGACGATCTGACACGGGGCCGGGTCGCGCTGAGCATCCTGCGACACGAACCGGTCGGAGTGGTCACCGCTATCACTCCGTACAACGCTGCTCTGATCATGGCCTTGCAGAAGCTGATTCCGGCACTCATGGCGGGCAACTCGGTGATCCTGCGGCCGAGTCCGTTGACCCCGCTGTCGTCGTTGATCTTCGGGCAGGCAGCCGACGCCGCAGGCCTGCCGCCCGGCGTATTGAGTGTGGTTGCCGAGGAAGGCACCGAGGGCGCGCAGTTGCTGACGACCCATCCCGCGGTCGACATGGTCTCGTTCACCGGATCCACCGTCGCCGGACGCAATATCATCGCGCAGGCGGCCCCGACGGTGAAACGCCTCTCCCTCGAGCTCGGCGGCAAATCGGCGCAGATCTACCTGCCCGACGCGCTCGAGCGGGTCGGCATCGGCGCCATGGGCGTCGTGGCCCGCACCGCAGGGCAGGCGTGCGTCGCGGCGACACGCATGCTCGTCCCGGAGGAGCACAAGGAAGAGGTACTCGAGCGCGTTGCCGCCGCGTACAACTCGATCAAGGTCGGATCCCCCACCGATCCGACCGCACTGATGGGTCCGGTGATCAGCGCGGCACAGCGATCCAAGTGCGAGCGGTTCGTGCAACTCGCGGAGGAGCAGGGCGCAAAGGTCCGGGCCGGCGGCAAGCGACCGGAAGGCCTCGACCGGGGTTACTACTTCGAGCCGACCGTCCTCGATCTGCCGAACAACGCCAACCCGGCAGCGCAGGAGGAGATCTTCGGACCCGTTCTCGGGGTGATCGGCTACCGCGACGTCGACGATGCGGTGCGGATCGCCAACGACAGCGTCTACGGGCTGTCCGGTCAGGTCTACGGCGCCGATACCGCCGCCGCAGTCGCGGTCGCCCGGCGGATCCGTTCAGGTGCCGTCAACGTCAACACCACCGTATTCAGCGCACTCGCACCCAGCGGGGGCTACAAGCAGAGCGGACTCGGACGCGAACGCGGCCCCGAGGGCATCCGCGAATTCCAGGAAGTCAAGCACATGTCGATTGGAGAACTCCCGAAATGACAGCTGCATCGAACGACACCACGAACCTCAACCTGGACTGGCTCGTCTCGGTCGACGACCACATCCTCGAACCGCCCAACCTGTGGGTCGATCGCGTCGCGAAGAAGGACCGCGATCGTGCACCCCACATGATCAAGGACGACAAGACCGGGATGGACGTCTGGGTCTACGACGGCAAGAAGTTCCCGAGCAGCGGTCTGAGCGCCGTCGCCGGCAAGTCCAAGGAGGAGTTCAGCCCCGAACCCCTCAACTACGACGAGATGCGCCCGGGTTGCTACGACCCGCTCGCCCGAGTGGAGGACATGAACCAGGCCGGCATCCTTGCGTCACTGTCGTTCCCGACGGTGACTCGCTTCTGCGGGCAGATGTTCATGGAGGCCAGCGACCGCGAGTTCGGATTCACCTGCCTGCAGGCCTACAACGACTGGCATCTCGAAGAGTGGGCGGGCGCCGCTCCGGGCCGCTTCATTCCGCTGATCCTCATCCCGCTGTGGGATCCCGCCCTCGCGGCGAAGGAGATGGAACGCTGCGCAGCCAAGGGCGCCACGACATTCGCCTTCTCGGAAAACCCCGAACCGCTCGGTCTGCCGACCATCCACGACAAGGATCGCTACTGGGATCCGGTCATGGCCGCCGCGAACGATCTCGACATGGTGGTCTCGATGCACGTCGGCTCGTCGTCGACTGTACCGCGGATCTCGAAGGATTCGCCGTTCCTGGCCAACCTGGCGTGGGGCGCGACACGGACGTCCGGAGCAATGCTGACGTGGCTGTTCAGCAGCATGTTCCAGCGCTACCCCAATCTCAAGATCGCATTGTCCGAGGGTGAGATCGGCTGGGTGCCGTACTTCCTCGAACGTGCCGAGCAGGTGCTCGACAAGCAGCGCTACTGGATCCAGCGCGGTGCGCAGTGGAGCGACCACGGCAACAACGACCTGGATCTGGACAACCTGGATGTCCGGGAAGTGTTCCGCAAGCATATCTTCGGTTGCTTCATCGAGGACCACCACGGAATCGCCAGCATCGACGAGATCGGCGAGGACAACATCATGTGCGAGACCGACTACCCGCACTCGGATTCCACCTGGCCCAACTGCATCTCGGTGGTCAAGAAGCAGATCGAGCATCTGACGTCCGAACAGCAGTACAAGATTCTGCGCGGAAACGCCGAGCGTCTGTACCGCTTCACTCCGGCACAGCCCCCGGTCCTGGCCGGTGTCTGACGTTGCTGCGGCCGAACAGGAATATGTCATGAATCGATTACTCGAGGACAAATCCGCCATCGTGACGGGCGCGGGCTCAGGAGTGGGCCGCGCAACCGCCCTGCGCCTCGCCGAAGAAGGTGCACAGGTCGTGTGCGCCGACATAAATGTGGATCAGGCGAAGGAGACTGTCCGCCTCGTCGAGGCCGCCGGTGGCGCCGCGACGGCCGTCGTGGCGGATGTGTCCGACGAAGACCAGGTCGAAGCGATGGTGAACGCGGCGGTCGAGCAGTACGGCAAGCTCGACATCCTCGTCAACAATGTCGGCATCCCCACCCCGCGATTGGGAGCAACCTTCGAGGAACACACCCGCGAAGACTTCGAACGGCTGGTAGGGGTGAACCTGGGTGGCGTCTTCTTCGGGAGCAAGCATGCCGTCCTGCAGTTCAAGAAGCAGGGTTCGGGCGGTGCGATCGTCAACACCGGGTCGGTCGCGGGGCTCGTCGCGTGGGGCGGCTCCGTGTACGGCGCCACGAAGGGCGCCGTACACCAGTTGACACGCGCGGTGGCGATCGAGGGCGCACCGCACGGCATCCGGGTCAACGCCATCGCTCCCGCAGGGATGCCGCTCACCGGGTTCATGACTGCCGGCGGGCTGGATCCGGAGATGGGTGCACGACCCGAGGTCACCGATCGCATCGCCACCCAGCATCCCCTCGGCCGTTTCATCACGGCCGAGGACTGCGCGGAGGCGATCCTGTATCTGGCATCCGACATGTCGAAGAACGTGACCGGTGTGGTCCTGCCCGTCGACGGAGGGTACGTCGCACGATGAAAACGACATCGCTCGATCGAGAGCGGGTACGGGAGCTGTTCGATCTGCGCGGCTCGTACAACGAGGCCACCGGCGGTAGCTTCTCCGAGGATCCGTACCCGATCTGGCATCGGCTCCGCAGCGAGAAGCCGGTGCATCCGGGCACGGTGCACGAGCTCACCGGGATATCGGAGCCGCTGATGTTCCAGGGACTCCCGTACCCCGACCGCGAGCACTTCTCGGTGTTCAGTTTCGAGGCCTGCAACGAAGCCTTCCGGAATCCGAGGGTGTTCGCGTCGTCTCCCGAAGCTGTGGACATCGACCCCGAGTCGGGTTCGCTCGTCCACAACAGCATGTTGTCGATGGGCGGAGTGCAACACCGGCAGTACCGCAGCCTGGTCCAGCCGTCGTTCCTTCCGTCGAACGCACAATGGTGGATCCAGAACTGGATCGAGGAAGCGGTCCACCTCCTGATCGACGGGTTCGTCGACGACGGACATGCCGAACTCAACGTCGACTTCTGCGCTGCCATACCGATTCTCACCATCACAGGAAGTTTCGGTGTGCCGATCGAGCAGGCGCTCGACATTCGTGAGGCCCTGATCCGCGACAAGCAGAAGATCATCGACATCCTCGCTCCGATCGTCGCGGCACGGCGAGAGGAACCGCAGGACGACCTGATCAGCGTTCTGGTGCAGGCCGAGCGGACCGACGAATCCGGTACCACACAGCGCCTTTCGGATGAGGAGATCTACACCTTCTCGCTGTTGCTCCTCGCCGCGGGATCGGGCACGACCTGGAAGCAGATGGGAACCACGATCACCGCACTGCTTCAGCGTCCGGACGTGCTCGACCAGGTACGCGAGGACCGGTCCCTGTTGCGCGCGGCAATCGAGGAGACCCTGCGCTGGATGCCTACCGACCCGATGTTCTCGCGGTGGGTCACCGAAGACATCGAGTTCTACGGTCAGGACATCCCGAAGGGTTCGGTCGTTCACCTGTGCGTCGCTGCCGCGAACCGTGATCCCGAGCGATGGGAACGACCCGACGAGTACGACATCACCCGGTCTACGAAGTCGACGCTCGCATTCGGCCAGGGAGCTCACATCTGCCTGGGCATGCACGTAGCACGCGGTGAGATGACCGTAGGAATCAACGCCCTGCTCGACCGGCTCCCCGGGCTTCGGCTCGACCCGGCTGCCGAACCGCCGCGGCTCGTCGGGATGTACGAACGCGGGGCCACCGCGATTCCCGTCCTCTTCGATACCAAGTGAGGTGACCATGGCAGAGACCGAGTACACGCAGACGGACATCAGCCTCCGAGGCGATGAGCACATCCGCGTCTATCGGGAAAGCGGAGGGAAGGAGGGGTACATCTGGAACGGTGTGCCGACGCTCCTCCTCACCGTGACCGGCCGGCGTTCGGGCGAGCCGAAGACATCCGCACTGATCTTCGCCCAGGACGGTGACGACTATCTCGTCGTAGCGTCGAAGGGCGGCGCACCGAAGCATCCACTCTGGTATGTGAACCTGCAGGCAGATCCACACGCGGAGGTGCAGGTACAGGACAGGACGATGTCGGTGGTGGCACGAACCGCCACCTCCGAGGAGAAGTCCCGGCTCTGGAAGATCGTCACGGACGCGTGGCCGAATTACGACCTCTACCAGTCCCGAACCGATCGGGATATCCCGGTCGTGGTCCTGTCACCGGCGTGACGACGTCTAGAATCAGACACCATGTCCCGGGCTGAGGAACGAGCGGTCGAACGATCGGTGGCTGTGCAGCGGTCACGGTCGCGCGTCGAGAATCAGATTCGGGCGATTCTCGACGCGGCGCACCGTCTGGTCGAGGCGAAGGGCGACGCGTTCACCACCCAGGAACTCGCGAAGGAAGCCGGAGTGGCCCTCCAGACCTTCTATCGCTATTTCGCGAGCAAGGACGAGTTGCTCCTCGCCGTCATCAGCGACGGGCTCAGCGACGCATGCCGACAGATGACTGCCGCTGCCGATCATCTCACCGACCCGCTGCAGCGACTTCGGTTCTTCATCACCGCCTCACTGGGAGGCCGGTCGAGGGACCCGGAACGCTACACCCTGGCCCAGTTCATCGTGGCGACCCATTGGCGGTTGCATCGAGTCTTTCCGAAGGAGCTCGCCGAGGCCGACCGACCACTGGTCGACCTCCTCCACACGGAGATCCGGGCCGCCGCGGCTGCCGGCCTGGTCACCTCCACCGACACAGAGCAGGACGCCTGGTTCATCGTCGAGCTCACCCGCTCGGTGTACCACCACTACGCGTACGCGGCGGGCACTGTCGCCGAGGTCCAGGAGCAGCTGTGGCAGTTCTGCCTGCGGGCTCTCGGCGGCACGGTGCGCTGATCTCACCACTTCACCGGATCCGATGGGTGTGTACCCAGTCGAATTCGTGCCTTTCACTGCCATAACCCTTTTCGCTCGAACGTTCTCGTCACGTACGTCCATGGTCGACCTGCCATGCCGTCACGAGGATCATCGAGCAGCGCTCACCGAAATCTCCCAACCACAACCCGATCGAGAGGTCGTCGATGTTCCGCCGCAGACGAATACGGAAGCTACCGGCCGCATTACTGTCCCTCACGTTGTTCACGTTCGTCGCCGCGTGCGGTGGCGGCGACACCTCCACCTCGACTGCCTCCGAGAACGGCGGTGAGCCCGTCGCCGGCGGCTCCGCCACGATCCTGGAGGTCGCAGAACCACCCACTCTCGATCCGGCGAAGCTTTCCAACACCTGGGCCCACATGGCGCCCTTGGGGAATGCGCTCTACGGCACCCTGATGGTCAACAGCACCGAAGACTTCGAAATCGAATACAAGATGGCCACCGACTTCACCACGACGGACGGCGGGACCACCTTCGATCTGAAGCTGCGGCCCGGTCTGACCTTCACGGACGGCACGCCCCTCGATGCCGCAGCTGTGAAGTACAACTGGGACCGTCTGAAGGAACCGGCGACCGGTTCCACCGCGATCCGGGTCGCCAGTTCGATCGCGAACACCGACGCGGTCGACGCCGAGACCCTCCGCGTCACCCTGGTTGCACCGAATCTCCAATTCGCACAGGGTATCGCAGCGACATCGTTGAACTGGATCGCCTCCCCCACCGCACTGGAGAAGGGTGCCACAGCATTCGACGAGGACCCTGCGGGGGCCGGACCGTTCAAGGTGGTGCGCTGGACACGCCAGGGTGAGATCGACATGGAGAAGAACCCCGACTACTGGGACGCACCCAAGCCGTATCTCGACACGCTGACGATCCGCACAGCCCATGAGGCGACTCAGCGCATGAACGCAATGACCACCGGTGCAGCGGATCTCGCGTCAGAATCCAGCGCCAACAACATCACCGCCGCCGAAGCGCAGGGACTGAACACCGAGGTCGTCCCTACCGGCGGAGGCCAGATCATCGCAATGAACAATCGGCGGGCGCCGTTCGACGACATCCGCGCGCGGAAGGCCGTGCAACTCGCGTTGGACACGGACAATCTGAACCTCATCGTCTACAACGGCGAGGGCATCGTGCCGAAAACCCTGTTCGCCGAGGAATCCCCGTACTACCAGGACAAGCCCTTCCCCGAGACGAACTCCGAGGAAGCACAGAAGCTGTTCGACGAGCTCGCCGCCGACGGCACACCACTGTCGTTCACGTTCATGTCCTATCCGTCCAGTGAGAGCAAGACGCTCGCCGAGGCGGTCCAGGCGCAGCTCAGCGCCTACGACAACGTCGATGTGAAGGTCGAGATCCACGACATCGCCAACGCACAGGCGCGCACCGCAGCACGCGACTTCGACATGTCGATCACGTCGGCGATCATCCAGGATCCCGACTACGGCCTGTGGTCTGCGTTCCACTCCACATCGCCCGGAAATTTCATGGGAGTCAACGACCCGGAACTCGACGAGGCACTCGATCGCGGGCGCGAGTCCGCGTCACACGACGAACGCGTCGAGGCCTACAACGCAGTCGAGAATCGACTTGCGGATCTGACCGTCGGCGTCTTCTACACGAAGGCGACACCCGCCATCATCTACGGCAAGGACGTCCACGGCGTGGAGCTCTACACGCTCGGTTCGCCTCTGGTGGAGGAGATCTGGATCAATTGAGTCGACGGGTCAATCCGGGAGCCCGTCGAGCACCGCACGGCTACCGGACAGACCCAGCCGAGTGGCTCCGGCTTCGAGCATCCGCACCGCGGCCTCCGCGGTGCGGATGCCGCCGCTCGCCTTGACCCCGAGCCTGCCACCGACCGTCTCCGCCATGATCTTCACTGCGTGCTCCGAAGCGCCGCCGGCGGGATGGAACCCGGTGGAGGTCTTGACGAAGTTCGCGCCGGCCTTCTCCGCGACACGGCACACCTCGACGATCGCCTCGTCCGAGAGCACTGCCGATTCGATGATCACCTTGAGTACCGCATCGAACCCGATCGCCTCGCGGACGGTGAGAATGTCGGCGAGCACGGCGTTGTACTCACCCGCGACCGCAGCTCCGAGGTCGATGACCATGTCCACCTCGCGGGCGCCCTGGTCGACGGCGAGGCGCGCTTCGGCCCCTTTGACGAGTGAGTGATGCTTACCGGACGGGAAGCCCACCACTGTCGCGACGACCACACCGTCCGCGCGGACCGGCAGCATCGACGGCGAGACACACACCGCGTACACACCGAGATCCCGGGCTTCGTCGACGAGTGTCCGCACATCCGCGGCGGACGCTTCGGGCTTGAGCAGGGTGTGGTCGATCATCGAGGCGACCTGTGAGCGGGAGAACGTGGAATCCGGCATACCGTCAGCTTTCCACACGCGAAAATCGTTTGCCGGGCTCGACGACGTCGGCGCACACTGCGAGCGTGCTGATCCGCAGAGAACTCCCCTCCGACGCCGACACCATAACGGCGATCCATCACGACGCGTTCCGGGCGTCCACACCGGCCGGTCACGAGCCCGTCGAACCCGGCCTGGTCGTGGCACTGCGCGCCGGTCCCGCCTGGATACCGCAATTGTCACTCGTCGCGGAGGACTCCACCGGAACCGTCATCGGGCACGTGTGCGTGACACGCGCGAGCATCGACGGCTCCGCTGCACTCGCGCTCGGCCCGATCGGGGTCCGCCCCGACCAGCAGGGCACAGGCGCCGGTGCCGCGCTGATGCACGCGGTTCTCGGCGCGGCCGATGCACTCGATGAAAGCATCGTGGTCCTGCTCGGCCACCTCGAGTACTACCCTCGATTCGGCTTCGTCCCGGCCGTCGAGCTGGGAATCACTCCCGACGTCGAGGCATGGGCGACAGCGCATTTCCAAGCCCGTGCGCTGAGCTCGTACGATTCCGACACGACGGGGACATTCCGCTACGCTCCACCGTTCTACGAGCTCGGCTAGATTCACCGCATGGGCGACGATACGGCGGACACGGCCCGGACGTTCGACGACGCGAGCGACACCTTCGATCTCCTCACCGAGACGGTGTGGGGTCCTGCCGGGAGGGCGTTGGCTTTCCAGCTCGGACTCCGCCCCGGCGACACGGTGCTGGACGCGTGTTGCGGCGCCGGTGCGTCCGCACTCCCGGCCGCGGCGGCGGTGGGCCCGTCCGGGCGCGTGCACGGCGTCGACATCTCCGCTGATCTCCTGGAGAAGGCCCGGCTGATCGCCGAAGCACGGGCACTGCAGAACATCGACTTCGTGTGTGCGGACGTCACGACATGGGAGGCGCCGTCGGACATTCCTGCCGAGGGGTACGACGCGCTCGCGATCTCCTACGGCGTGTTCTTCCTTCCCGACATGCATCGGGCGTTCGCACGCCTCGTAGGCCTCGTACGCCACGGCGGCCGTGTCGGAGTGACAGTGTGGCAGGACGGATCCATGGAGGAGTACGGGCAGGTGGTGTTCGACGTCGCATCGCACTTCAACGCCGACCTCGCCGAGCGCGGGTCGCTCCGTGCGCGGACTCCACTCCACGAGATCGACACTCCCGACACGTTCGAAGCGTGGCTCGCCGACGCCGGCACCCACTCCGTCGACGTGCGTGTCCTGTCGAACCTGCTGCCCGCGACCGACGAGCTCTGCTGGAATCTCGTGACCGGTACCGGGTACCGGGCGGCGCTGAACGGTCTCGACGACGAACAGATCGCGGCGGTGCGACGCGGCATCGCGGACGAGGTGACGGCGCGCGGTCTCCACACGATCGACTTCACCACGCTCGTGGGCACCGCGACCGTGCGACGTCCGCCGACCGCTGCTTCGGGGCACCTGACACAATCGCGAGTATGACTCGTTCCACCTCGACCGACGACCGCCGTTACGTGTTGACCCTGGGCTGCCCCGACAGCACCGGGATCGTCGCGAAGATCTCCACGTTCCTCGCGGAGGTCGGAGGTTCGATCGTCGAGGCCGCCTATCATGCCGATCAGGACAGCGGCTGGTTCTTCACCCGGCAGGCGGTGCGGGCCTCGTCCATCCCGTTCGGCATCGATGAGCTGCGGGAGAAGTTCGCCGTGGTGGCGGACGGGATCGGCCCGGACACCGAGTGGACGCTGTCCGACACCGGCCAGCGCAAGCGTGTGGTGCTGCTCGTCAGCAAGGAAGCGCACTGCCTGCACGACCTGCTCGGCCGGGTCGCGGCCGGTGAGCTCCAGGCCGAGGTGTGCGCTGTCGTCGGCAACCACCGCGACCTCGAGAAGGTCGCGCGTCGCCACGGCATCGACTACCACTACGTCTCGTTCCCGTCCGATCCCGCCGAACGCGGCCCGGCGTTCGAACAGGTTCGCAAGATCGTCGACTCGCACAATCCACACGCCGTCGTCCTCGCACGGTTCATGCAGGTCCTGCCTGCCGACCTGTGCGACCACTGGGCTGGCCGCGCCATCAACATCCATCACAGCTTCCTGCCGTCGTTCGTGGGTGCCCGGCCGTACCATCAGGCCTTCACTCGCGGTGTGAAGCTCATCGGCGCGACGTGCCACTACGTGACGGCAGAACTCGACGCGGGTCCGATCATCGAGCAGGACGTCATCCGGGTGAGCCACAACGACAGCGTCGCCGACATGGTGCGGCAGGGACGCGACGTGGAGAAACTCGTCCTGTCCCGTGGTCTGCGCTGGCACCTCGAGGATCGGGTCCTCGTGCACGGCCGGAAGACCGTGATCTTCAACTAGAGCTAGGAGACGGTGATTCCGACGCGCTCCACCAGGTGCAGCACTTCGTCGTCGAACGCGTCGATGGCTTCGACGGAACTCATGTGGCCGACGCCGTCCAGAACGACGAGCCGCTCGAGATTTCCGGCCTGCTCGAGGCCGGCCGCGAGCCGTCGCGCATGTACCGGAGGTGTGAGCCGGTCGGCAGAGCCGACAAGCACGGTCGTGGGTACGTCGAGGTTCCCGAGGCCCTCGTGGATGTCGAGCGTGCTCAGTGCAACACCCCAGCCACCGCGTGTGCGCGGAGGGCAGCCGAGCACGATCTTCTGACAGAAGTCGACCTCGGCATCGGTTGCGGACGGTGAGAGGGCCACGTATTTGAGAGCTCGAGTCGTCAACTTCGAGTCGTAGAACGGCACCGTCGCACCTAGCAACGGACGCGCCGCCTTCACCGGAACCCGCGGAAATCGCTCGGGGAGCGCGAGCAACGCCGTGTCCGCGACGAGGTTGTCCATTCCGGTGCTGGCCAGGAGCACACCCGCGACCTTCTGCGAGACCTGCTCGGGGAATCTCTCGGCCCACGCGATGATGCTCATCCCGCCCATGCTGTGCCCGGCGAGGACCGCTTTGCGTCCGGCCGGGACCACTGCGTCGAGGACCGCGGACAGGTCCTCGGCGAGAACGTCGGGCCCGAGCCGACGCGTGCCCACCTCGCTGGCGCCGTGTCCGCGCTGGTCGTAGACGACGACGCGGTATCGGTCGGCGAATGCGTTGATCTGCGGAGTCCAGTACATTCCGCTGCACGTCCACCCGTGGCTGAACACGAGTAACTGCGCATCGGGATCACCGTAGGCGAGCACGCGAAGCCTGGCCCCGTCGTCGGTCCGGACTTCGATCTCCTCTGCCTCCAGGGTCGGAGTGGAGAGCAATGCGTGGGGAGCCACATCCTTCGTCCGCACCACCGTGGACCGGGCACGACGAGCCGCCACCGCGGCCACTGCGGCACCAGCGAGGGCGCTCGCCCCTGCAGCGAGCAGCACGGTCCGACTGCGGGTGAACTTCTTCACTGGTGTTCTCCTGAGTGCCTGCCGGGTGCCCGGCAATCGATTTCGTTCGTATCCGGTCTGAATTCAGAGGACGTGCGCCCTGCGGAGCAACCGCGCCGAGGGACCACCGACGAGACCTACGGAGTCGAGGAACTCGACCGTTCGCCGCGTGCCCTGTCGCAACTTGTCGTGGTAATGCGTATTCGCACGCGCCGCGGCCTTCGCTTCGGCGATGTCGAGTCCGGCGGCTGCGTACACCTGGTCGTTGACCAGATTCGTGACGATCAGATATCCGGACACGCCCAGGTGCATGCGTACGTACGCCCGCTGAATTCGCGTGGCGTTGCGCATCCTGCGCTCGGTTTCCTCGCGTGCATATCTGATGTGCCGTGACTCTTCGACAACATGGATGTGACTGACCGTCCGGGTGAGCGGCTGGACCCGGTCGTCGCGCATGAAATCGCGCTGCATCATGTCCAGGATCTCTTCGGCGAACAATGTGGCGCCGAACGCGAGCGCACCCGACGCGACGGCCTTGAACCCTCGTCCGCTCGTGCGGATCCACCGCTTCGGCCGGTACGACGGAACTCCGAGTCGCTGCGCCGAGCGCGCGAACATGATCGAGTGCCGGCATTCGTCGGCGATTTCGGTGAGACCGAACTGGACGTACGCGCTGGAAGGGTCTTGCCGGTACAGGTCCCGGATGAGCATCTGCATGAGGATCATCTCGAACCAGATGCCGGTGCCTGCGATGCTGGCTGCTTCGTGCGTGGTGAGGGTGATCCGCTGCTGCTCGGACATCCGCTCCCACAGGTCGGTGCCGTACAGGCTCGACCATTCGGGGGTCATGCCGTATTTGTCGTCCGGGATCGGGGCGTCCCAGTCGATTTCCAGCGCGGGATCGTAGGATTTACGCGCCGAGGAATCCAGGAGTCGTTGCGCCGTGCCCTGCTTTCCATCGGCTGCGGACGACCCACGCACCCGACCGGGCGCACGCTCGATCGACCCGTGGGTTCGAGTGGAAGACATCGCGAACCACCTCGCCTCGTTCGTTACCCGTTACTCGAAGTGTCATTATCTGGATCACACTTGTCAAGTAGTCGGCCGAGACGCTCGCCGATCGGTGCAGTTCGCCGCTACCAGCGCGGTTTCTGGACTTCTTCGACGCGCGGGCGCACATCCACCAGATACACGCAGACCGCAACCACGGCGATGATGCCGAGCATCCCGACCGCCCCGAAGAGCAGGAGGACGAGCAGCGCCGCCGCGAGAATTCCGAGCCACACGGGTTTGGTGAGCTTGTCGACCGCAGGAAATGCCTCGGAGGGCTGGCGAACCGCGTGGAACAACGCGAACCCCGCCCCTACGAGTGCAATGACCTGTAGAGCGAGCATGATCAGACCGGCAAGAGAATCGACATTCGGCACAAAGCCAGTCTACGAGAAACGGCTCCCGCGCAAACCTGCGCGCGGGAGCCGTTCGACATCGATCCCGGCCGAACCGGGTTGCAGAGGTCAGGCGCCGGTGGTCTTGCGGGGCGCAGCCTTCTTGGCGGGGGCCTTTGCAGCAGCCTTGGCGGGAGCCGCAACAGTCTTTGCCGGCGCCTTCTTGGCGGGGGCCTTCGCGGGAGACGGCTGCGATGCCGTTGCACCGGCCGGAGCAGCCTCCGTCTTCGCGGCCTCCTCGACCTTCGTGGTCGCTGCCGCCGCGGCCTCGTCCACGTCTTCCTTCACGGATTCGACGCGCGCTGCCGCATCGCCACCGACCTCCTCGGCCTGATCGCCGAGCTCGAGGATGCGCAGAGCCGCGTCGTCCGCGGCTTCTGTGATTGCGTGTCCGACCTCGCCGGCCGTGTCGGTGATGCGGTCCGCAGTGAGTCCGGCGAACTTGGCGGCCTGCTCACCGACAGCGCGCGTCTGCCGGGCGACTGTGCCGAGAGCATCCTCGGTGAGATCTACGACGTCACCGAAGGCCGCCTCGGCGCGACCGAGACGCTCTTCGACAGCGGGCTGCTGACGCAGGCGCTCGATGGTTTCCTCGCCGCGCTCTGCGAATGCCGTGTAGAGGTCGGATGCGACCTTCAGGTAAGCCTCGGCGACCTTGCGCAGTTCCTCGGCGCTGAAGCGTTCGCGCAGGTCGGCGAGCTCCTCGGGAAGCTCGGCGGGCAGCTCGCCCAGCCGGGACCGCAGGGACTCGATGGTCTCGGTCAGATCGGCCGGGACCGAGGCGATGCGCTCGCGTGCGGTCTCGACGCGGTCATTGACGTCGGACTGGGTGAATTCGGCGCGCTCACGCACCTGAGCAACGACGTCAGCGACGGCCTGAACGACGGCGTCGCCGGCACCTACAGCAGCGTAGAGCGATGTACGAAGTGCAACGTTGGGATCTGTCATGTCAGTTCTCCTCGTCGAAGTCTGTGGGATTCACGCGGTCTGTGGGATTCACGCGGTCTGTGGGATTCACGCGGTCGGCGGCGTTTCGGGACACCTGTTCCGCCGGGACCCCCTCGCTCTCGCGACAGAACGAGTCGTAGATGTCGAGCAGGACCTGCTTCTGCCGCTCCGAGAGCGCGAGGTCGGCGAGCAGCGCGTCGCGCACCGCACTACGAGGTCGCTCCTCGAGGATTCCTGCTCGTACGTAGAGGACCTCGGCGGACAGCCGCAGTCCTTTCGCGATCTGTGCAAGCACTTCCGCGGACGGTTTGCGCAGTCCACGTTCGATCTGGCTGAGGTACGGGTTGCTCACCCCGGCCAACTGCGACAGCTGCCGCAGCGACACCTGGGCGCCTTCACGCTGAGCACGTATGAAGCTTCCGATGTCCTGGGCCGCATTGTTGACTACCCGGGCCGCGATATCGGTGGGCCCCGCGTCGCCTGCAGGCCCTATGTTCCCGTCCCGCTCGCCGCCGACCTGTTCGGCCGATTCTCGATTCGTGGACATGGGACCCAGCGTACGGAGAGGTGCTAGCTACAGCAAGCACTCTGCTAGCAAGTGGTGCATATCACGCGAACAACAACTCGGAGATCGTGTAGATGGCCAGCCCGGCCAGTGCGCCCACGACGGTGCCGTTGATACGGATGAACTGCAGATCCCGCCCGACGGCGAGCTCGATCTTGCGACTCGCCTCTTCAGCATCCCAGCGCTCGACGGTCTCGCGGATCACCGAGGTGATCTCGTCCGCATAGTTCGCCGCGATGAATCGGACGCCTGCGAGCAGCCACTGATCGACCTTGCCGCGCATCTCCGCATCTTCATTCAGCCGAACACCCAGACGCTCGACGTTCTCGGCCACCTTCCGGCGCAGCGTGCTGTCGGGGTCGTCGACGGATTCGAGGATCATGCGCTTTGCGACCTTCCACGTCGCGGATGCCAGCTGTGTGATCTCCTCGCGCCCCATGATCTCGGCCTTGAGCTTCTCGGCCTTCGCAATGGTCACCGGGTCGTACTGCAGATCCCGCGCATAGTCGACGAGGAACTTCTCGACAGCCAACCGGACCTCGTGTTCGGGGTTGGAACGGATCTTCCAGGTGAAATCGACCAGTTCCCGATGGATCTTCTCGCCCAGCATCAGGTCGACGAACTTCGGGGACCACGACGGCGAATCCTTGGTGATGATGCGGTCGATGGTCTCCTGGCTCCCGAGCGCCCACTGATGGGCTCGTTCCGCGAGCATGTCGATCAGCGGACGCTGCCGGCCCTCGGCAAGGAGTTCGGTGAGGATTCTGCCGAGGGGCGGCCCCCATTCCGGCTCGGCGATCCGCTTGACGATGGTGTGGTCGATGATCTGCGAAATATCCTCCTCACGCAGGACGCCCACCACGCCGCGCAGGATCGTCGACGTCTCTTTCGCAACCCGCTCGGCATGTTGCGGCTGCGCCATCCAGCCACCCAGCCTCAGCGGAATCCGCGCGGATTCGACCTTCGCCGACACCACCTCCGGAGCGAGGAAGTTGGTTCCGACGAACGAACTCAGACTCGCGCCCAGTTGGTCCTTCTTCCGCTTGATGATCGCGGTGTGAGGTATCGGAATTCCCAGTGGATGACGGAAGAGGGCGGTGACAGCGAACCAGTCTGCGAGAGCACCGACCATGCCCGCCTCCGACGCCGCGCGGACGTACCCGACCCAGGCGCCGGCGCCGCGGCTCTCCTGCCACCGGCAGAACAGGTACACAGCAGCCGCCACGATCAGAAAGCCCGTCGCGAGCGCCTTCATCCGACGCAGTTCGCGACGCTTGGTGTCATCTTCGAGATTCATGGACTGCACCGGACCATTGTGCCGACTTTCGACCGCAGACACCGCGCTCTGCGCCCGTCGACACCGCGCTCTGCGCCCGTCGACACCGCGCTGTGCGCCCACCATTACCGTTCGGGACGAGCCCCTCATCGTAGGATGAGCCGGACGATCTACCGAATGGATGTACCGAACAGATGCCTTCACCCACACCCGACGCGACGGACTCCCCGCCCACGAAGCAGGACGGTCGCAAACGCCGTTGGCACGAGCACAAGATCGCCCGACGCGAAGAACTCGTCGAGGGCACGATCAACGCGATCCGAACCCGAGGACACGACATCGGGATGGACGAGATCGCGGCGGAGATCGGCGTCTCCAAGACCGTGCTGTACCGGTACTTCACCGACAAGAACGATCTGACGACGGCGACCATGATGCGGTATGTCGAGACGGTTCTCGCCCCTCGCATCTACTCCGCGGTATCCGAGGACCTCGACGAGTACGACCTCACTCGGGTCGCGATCTCGACGTACGTCGAGACGGTTGCCGAGGATCCCGAGGTCTACCTCTATGTCATGTCGAACAGTTCGTCGGCGAGCCGCGATGTCGTCGCCGACTCCGAGCGCATGATCGCCGAACTGGTTTCGGCGGTGCTCGGTGAGCGTCTGCGCCTGCTCGAGATGGATTCGGGCGGATCGGTGCCGTGGGCGTACGGCATCGTGGGCGCGATCCAGCTGGCCACGCACTGGTGGATTTCGAACAAGTCCATGACCGCGGAGGATCTCGTCGACTACCTGACGATGATGGTGTGGGGTGGGATGACCGGGATCGCCGGGGCCGGGGGCTCGCCCGCCCGCTTCAAGTCGCAGCCCCATCCACTGATCCCCACCGAGGAAGAGTGACACTGTTCACGTAACCTCCGGTTACGTGTAACCTCGGGGCATGTCCGATGCGACGCCCCCACACCACGACGAGGACGACGACTCCGGCGGCTACCGGGGGCCCGCCGAGGTCACCGTCGGATCGCAGCACGCCACCATCGACGTCGAGCTGTCCGGGCATTTCGATCCCATCGTGGGACGCCACCGCTGGCGCGGCCGGTTGCGCGGGCTCGGTGCCACACTCGCGCCCGACACGCCGTTGGGTGCGGGCACCGAGGTGACGATCCGAATCCCGGCAAGCAAGGGGAGCACGACCACAGCCATTGGACGTATCACCGAGGTCGACCTGTGGGGCAGCCACATGATCGACGGCGTTTCACCGCCTCCCTACCGGACACAGATCGAAGAAGCGGACTGAGCCGACGCGCGTGTGGCACGCTCGTCGCCATGGGACACGACAGTGACGGATGGCATACCCCGGCCGTGGAGGCCCTGCGCGCGGGACCGCACAACATGGTCGCCGACCTCGACTCGAACGGCACACCCGGCTTCGAGGGCGACAAGGAACTCGGGACAAAGCTGATCGAGGAGCGCGGCGCTGCACTGTCGGACCTGCAGGAGATGCTCTTCGCGAACGGCCGCGTCGGCGACGAGCGCTCGGTGCTGCTGGTCCTTCAGGGCATGGACACCGCAGGCAAGGGCGGGATGGTCCGCAATGTCATCGGACACGTGGACCCACAAGGTGTCGATCACACGGCGTTCGGCGTACCGACCGCGGAGGAGAAGCGCCACCATTTCCTCTGGCGCATTCACAAGGCTCTCCCCCGCGACGGCCAGCTTGGTGTGTTCGACCGATCTCATTACGAAGACGTCCTCGTCGCCCGCGTGCGCAACCTCGTGCCCGAAGATGTCTGGCGCCGCCGCTACGACGAGATCAACCGATTCGAACGCGAATTGGCCGACAACGGCACGACCATCGTCAAGGTCGCGATGTTCGTCTCGCTCGACGAACAGAAGGAACGTCTCGCCGAGCGACTCGAGCGCCGCGACAAGCACTGGAAATACAACCCGAGCGACGTCGACGAGCGTGCACTGTGGCCCGAATACCAGCAGGCGTATCAGGACATGCTCGACAAGACGAACACCGACCACGCACCGTGGTACGTGGTGCCGTGCGACCGCAAATGGTACAGCCGCATTGCCGTGATGGAACTACTCATCGACGCATTCGAGCGTCTCGACCTCGACTGGCCGAAACCGAATTACGACGTCGAGGCCGAGAAGAAACGGCTGGCAGAATCCTGACCGTCAGAACAGATGCGGTGTCTCGATATGACGATGATGATCGCGCCTGACCGTACCGCTCACCATGCCGATCGCGAGTACGACGGCCACAGCTGCGGCAATCCCGCTGGCGAACGCGAACCCACCATGCCCGGATCCGGCGGCAACCAGGGTGAATGCAATCGTGATCACTCCGATGAGGGCGAGTGCAAATGCCGACCACGCGACGAAGAGGTTGAGCTTCATAGCCTTGTCTCCTTCCCCGAGGACTGCGCTTCGGTTGACCCCGACGGTACCCGCAGGTGACGGGCGTCACAAGGTCAGCGCTCGGGCGTGACCGGCGGCTTCACACGGTAGGTTGCGATCGCGAATTCCCGGTTGCGTGCGAGATCGGTCAGTTCGAGTTCGACGTGTCGCGGCAGTAGCGGTGCGCCGGCTCCGATCGTCACCGGAGCGAACGACACGATCAGCTCGTCGAGCAGGCCCGCGTCGGCGAACTGCCCGGCGAGGTCTCCCCCACCGATCATCCACAGGTCGCGATCGCCTGCGGCGGCTGCCATCTCGTCATACACCGTGTGCACGTCGTCCTGCGTGAACCGGATATCGCCGGGTCCGTCGGGCCCCTGCGCAACCGGCATGCCGTCGCGGTGGGTGAAGACCCAGCAGGGGAATTCGTACTCCCACTTGTCGACCCCGGCGTAGTCCAGGACCCACTGATATGTCGAGGCACCCATCGCGGCCGCACCGATTCGCGACATGAATGCTGCGCCGCCGCCGGGGCCATCGTGGTCGATGTCGCGCGACAGCAACCAGTCGAGGCTGTGGTTCTCCGTCGCGATGAATCCGTCGAGTGTGCTCGCGGTGTAGAAGATCATCCGGCTCATGTCGGGTTTCCTTCCGGCTCGTCTCCGAGCATGTGTGATGAGGCGCCGCGCTGCCATTCCAGCGGGTCCCCGTTGTCGATGCTGCGGCCGGCGGCGCGCAGCATGTGGCGCACGAGCTGTCGCCGGTGCGCCGCGAATGTGAGTACGTGTGAGACAACGCCACCGAGCACGAAGCTCTCAGGCGGGTCGCACAACGCGTCGATCAGGCGATCACCCCACGCATTGCGTCGGTCGATGTCCCGTACGGCTTCCGCCCACTGCGGGGCGATCACGTCGAACTGCTTGCACAACGATGCCGCATCGTTGTCCGCACGCACGGGCTCGTCGGCGCCGATCATCGATGCGAGCCAAATCTGTTTCGACCATACGAGATTGCCGAGTACCTGTGCGATCGACTCTTCGCGACCGTCCCACTCGAGCACCACGAGTCCCGGGAACCTCACGCGCTCGAACTCGTCCCCGCTCAGCTCCGATGCGGCATTCAGCAGTGCCCGCGTGTCGTCGAGATCGTGGTGGACCATCTGCGCGGTCACCTGGCCGACCGAGGCACCGCGGCCGTATCCGCCGGCGCCGTCCTCCACCCACAGGTGCATGGGCGGATGGAAGTGGACTCCGTTGGGAGCGGGCAGCCAGTGCGAATATCCCGACGGCGCGAGGGCGTGACCTCCGGTCGCGCTCGGTGGATAGCCGTATGCTCGGGAGAACGCGCGGCTGAATCCTTCCACCGAGCTGTACCCCGCGGCGAAGGCGGTCTCCGTGACACCTCGGCCGTCGCGCAACTGCCACGCCGCCCTCTCGAGCATCACCCGGCGCCGCAGCGCCACCGGGGATTCCCCTGTGCCGAGCGAGAATTGACGACTGAAATGCCACGGTGACGCGAATGCGCCGCGTGCCATGTCGTCGAGGTTCGCGTGGTCCTCGTCGAGGACGGCATCGAGCAGTTCGCGCAGTCGGTCGCGCCCGGATCCGGTCATGAACCCAGTGTCGCGCAGTGAACGACAAGCGTGCTTGACCGTTCTTGCTCAGATCCTTCTCGTTCCACCGGGTTGAGAGCACTCGAGGCGGGTACCCGACCACACATGACATCCCTGACCGCACTCGCCTTGACCTGCTCGCTCAAACCGTCACCGGCACCATCGAGCAGCGACCTGATCGCCGAGCAGGTGCTCACCGAGCTGCGCAAGCACGACGTGGCCGGCGACAAGATACGTCTGGTCGACTTCGACATCCGGCCGGGAGTCGAATCCGATATGGGTGACGGTGACCAATGGCCGCAGATCCGCGAGCGCATCCTGGCCGCCGACATCCTCCTGATCTCGACCCCGACCTGGCTCGGTCAGATGTCCAGCGTCGCCAAACGCGCGCTCGAACGACTCGATGCCGAGCTGTCCGAAACCGACGACCGCGGACGCCCCGCCCTGTTCGACAAGGTGGCGATCGCCGCGGTCGTGGGCAACGAAGATGGAGCTCACGCCATCGTCGCTTCCCTGTTCCAGGCGCTCGATGACTGCGGACTCACCATTCCCGCGCAGGGCTGCACCTACTGGAACGGCGAGGCGATGACTCCGGGCGATTACAACGATCTCGACGGCATACCCGATGCCGTCGCCTCCACCAACGCCACCGTTGCCCGCACCGCCGCGCACCTGGCCCGCGCACTCCGAACACAGCCGTATCCCGGTGAGGAGGAATGACAGCACAAGAAAGGGGCCACCCTGTTGCGATTCGAAATGCCTCGCCGACCAGGTGCCCGGGGTCGAGGCATTCGGCTACGTAGGACGCTGTTACGCCCCGGCGTCGTGTCGGTCGTCAAATGCACTGTCGCAGTGTTGATCGCGTGGTTGCTTGCCGATCGGGGTCTGAACAGTCCGGAAGCCTTCCTCGCGCCCTACGCCGCCCTGTTCATCATCGGCACCACGGTCCGAAGCTCGGTGACCGCTGCTGTACGGCAGGTTACGGTCGTCGTGCTCGGCGTGTTCGTGGCCGCGTTGGCAGCGAGCACGTTGCCCGAACTCGCGGCACTGGCCGCTGCAGTCGCGGCCGGCACTGCCCTGGGCCGCAGCCGATGGCTGGCACCGGACGGAATCTGGGTAGCAATCACCGCGCTGCTCGTCCTGCTGTACGGCACGGCCACCGATGCCGTCGTGGTGTTCCATCGTGTCCTCGATGTCACGCTGGGAGTGCTCGTCGGCGTCCTGGTCAACGCCCTGGTCCTGCCTCCCGACCGACTGTCCCCCGCCCGCGACCTCATCCTGCACCGTGCACATGAGCTGTCCTCGCTGCTTGCCGACCTTGCGGACGGGCTGCGGGACGGCAAGCACGACGGCGACCGGAAGCAGCAATGGGTGTGGGAACTCTACAAGTCGACCGGCGCCCGGGCTGCACTCCACGAAGGCAGGGAAAGCAGTCCCTGCTACACGTCTCGATGATCGAGGTCGCAGTCGAGACGATCGTCGCCTCTGATGCTTCGGTGGAAGGTTCCGCTACCCCCGGCTGCGAACAACTCCATCAGGACGGAGCAGAGCTGCTCGAGACTTTCTCGACCGCGTTCGACGAACTCACGTGGGATCCCGCTCACCATCGAGAGCCCTACCTCCGTGTCGTGGACAACGCTCTTCCCGATGCACGTTCGCGCCTCGTGTCGTTCAAGGAGACAGTTCGACGCGAGCAGCCGTTGCCCGGTGCGTGGTCCGCCATCACCGTGGCCGCCGAGGGCCTGTGGAATGCACTCGCTGCCCTCGATACCTACGAGGAACACCCGCGCGACGGTTCCACACAGGCCGAAACGGGTACTCGCCATCCATGACATCTCACATCCGTACCTGTGACGTGCATTCAGCGGCTCTACCCAGACCGCGGGGGCCGATATCCGACGAGGTCATCTCGCGGTTGCGCTCACCCGCCGATATCGGGCCGTGGTCGATCCACGTAACTGGCGAACCGTACGGCGAAGACGTACAGCTCGCGCTTACGGTGCTGTACGAAATGCACTACCGCGGATTCGACGGCGTCGACGCCGAATGGGAATGGATGCCCGGTCCACTCGGCGTGCGCGCACAACTGGAACAGCTCTTCCTCCAGGCGTTGCATCACGATGTCCCCGAATGTGACGATCCGAACGCGGTCCTCGACGCCTTGTGCCACGAGCCTCACGACGCATGGGGTCTCTCGCACCAGCTGTCTGCCTACGGAACGTGGGAGCAAGTCCGCGAATTCTTCGTGCACCGGTCCATCTATCACCTCAAAGAAGCCGACCCGAACGCGTGGGCGATTCCACGACTCACCGGACGCTCGAAAGCCGCACTCGTCGCGGTCGAGTTCGACGAGTACGGCGGCGGTCGTGCCGAACGAGTGCACTCTCGGCTGTTCGCAGACCTGTTGGTTGCGGCCGATCTGAGCGACGACTATCTCGGCTATCTCGAGTGTGTGCCTGCGGAGACCCTCGCGACCGTGAACTTCATGTCCCTGTGCGGTCTGCACAGGGTACGGACACCGATGCTGATCGGTATGTTCGCAGCAACCGAGGTCACCTCGACACCGAGCTCCCGACGGATGGTCTCCGCCCTGGAGCGTCACGAGGCCCCGCCTGCATGCATCACCTTCTATTCGGAGCACGTCGAGGCGGACGCCGTACATGAACTGGTCCTGCGCTTCGATGTGGTCGGTGATCTGCTCGCGAAGGATCCCGGGTGTGCTGCAGACATCTCGTTCGGTGCAAACGCCACCGAATTTCTGGAAGGTCGCCTCGCGCAACATCTGCTCACCGCGTGGAGGGAGGGCCGGTCGTCGCTCGAGGGCCCGGCTGGTCCGGCCGTATGACCGACGCAACGACGCTAGAGTCTGCGACGTCGGAAGTTGATGGTGATCAGTACAGCTCCCAGCAGGAACACGACGACGCCTCCAATGATCCCCACTGTCACCCAACCTTCGAATCCGCCACCCGCAGCGACAAGTATCAGCGCGATGACCACGATCCCGACGAGGACACAGGCGTAGCCGGCCCACCCGGCAAGACGGCTGCTCGGGGTGGGCCGGTCGCTGTGAGGTGAATTCGTCATATCTTGGGGTTACCCACCTCACGTCCGGGGTCAAACCCACTTCCTACAAAAGGAATTCGAGGTCTCGAAGCCCCGTCCATGTAGATCAGCGAGCCGATTTCGCCGCCTTCTTCTCGGTGTGGGCGTCGGCGTTGGCCAGCGTTCCGGATGCGTTCTCGAGGTGCGCACGGACGAACCATTGGAACTTTTCGAGTTGGCCGGTCTGCCCGATGAGAAGGTCTTCGGTGATCGCATCGATCTTCCCGACCTTCGATATCGCCTTGCGATTGTCGGTGATAAGTCCGTCATAAACCAGATCGAGCGCCGCAAGATGCGCCTGCGCCGTATCGCGAGCGACCGAATAATCGTCCCAGGTCCGATACTTCTCGATGGCACCAGGCGTTCCGAGCGGAGAGTCGCCGAGGGCCGCGATACGCTCCGCCACCTCGTCGGCGTAGCCACGGACGAGTTCCACTTGCGGATCGATCATCTCGTGCACACCGATGAAATTCGGTCCCACGACGTTCCAGTGGATGTGCTTCAACGTCAGGTGCAGGTCGTTGTAGGCACTGAGCCGTTCCTGCAGTACGCGAGCCACTCCCGCGCCGTCCTTGTCGCTCAATCCGGGCACCGTGTACTTCGCCATGTTCCGTCTCCTTGATGTGTCGGGTGTGACGACCGCATACCCTGCAGTGGACCACTCCGAAACCTCAGGGCTCCGCGCCGTGTTTCCTCATCCTCCTACGGGGCACCCGGTGGGTGAACGAGAACGCCACCGCAAAGGAGGACTTCTGTGATATCAGTCGAACCCGGCACCGTCGTGGTCTACACCGATGTGGTGTGCGGCTGGTCGACCATCGCGCTCGCCCGTTTCATTCGGGAGCGCGACACTGCGGGCCTATCGGATCGTCTCCGCCTCGACCACCGGCTCTTCGCCCTCGAAGACGTGAACAGGTTTCCGGTTCCGAAACGCTACCTCGACGCCGAGCTTTCCGCCTTGGGCGCATGTGAGCCGGATTTCGGCTGGAAGCCGTGGCAGGAAGATGCCGCAACATGGCCGTGCACGTCACTGCCGGCGAACGAGGCCGTCCACGCTGCGAAGCTCCAGTCTTCGAGGGCTGCTGAGGAACTCGACATGGCGATCCGGCTCGCGTTCTTCCGCGACAGCCGCACCATCTCACTGCATCACGTGCTCGTCGAGATCGCCTCGCGCTGCCCACACGTCGATGCCGAGGTCCTCGCCGAAACCCTCGACGCAGGCACGGCGAGGGCAGCGATGATGCGTGACTACCGTACGCACGCATCCGAAGTGCAGGGCAGTCCGCATTTCTTCCTCCCGGACGGGACGGACATCCACAATCCGGGGATATCGCTGCACTGGGTAGGCGAACCGGGCGCCGGATTTCCCGTCGTCGACCACGATGATCCACAGGCCATCAGAACTCTCGTGGAGCACGCAGCGCAAAGCTGAGAACCACGCAAGAACCCGGCACCGGGTTCAAGCGTCCGGGCCGATCTCGTCCTCGTCCAGGCTGTGTACGGCCGCCTCCTCCGCGGACGCAGCGCCGCCGTCTATCCCGACGTCACTGCCGATGAGGTCCGAATCGACGTCCTCCCCCGTTCCCTCGTCCGGCGCTACGAGCCGACCGGATCGCTCGTCTCCGACTTGGTCTTCTCGGGACGGATAATCCGCACGGTCTTCCTCCGGCCCGTCGGCCGCGGTATCCGGGATCTCTTCTTCGAGACGCGACTCGAGGCTGTCGTGCGGTTCCATCGCGAGCGGTCGCTCCGGTGGTGAGTAACCCTCGTCCAGAACGTCGTCTTCACCACGATCGAGGAGCGTGTCCTCGGGCTGCAGTTGGTCCTCGTCATCAACGCTGTATTCGCCAGGGACACTCGCCCCGGGGTTCTCCGATGTAGGCATGTCACCGACGATGCCACTCCGCGAGAGCTTCCGCCATCGTTTGACGTTTCGGGAAATTGCGAACGGGACCCGGTTTCGCGGACGAGCCGTGCGGGTACCTGAGAACAAGATTCCGAAGCCGTCCGGCGGCGGAGAACACAGCGAGGTGACGTGATGATCATTCTGGGCTTGGTTCTGTTGGTGGTCGGATTACTGACGGGAATCTCGATCCTCACCACGATCGGGGTGATCCTTCTCGTCGTCGGGGCCGTACTTGCAATCCTGGGTGCTACGGGTCGCGCGATCGGTGGCCGTTCTCATTGGTATTGAGATCCACTCGGTATCGACATCCACGCAGACCTGGTCACCCGCGAGGGTGACCAGGTCTGCGATGGCTGGTGTCGCACAACGGGTACAGAGCACTTCGTCGGCACCGGCACACTGCCACGACGAAACGGTCGGATTCGGTTTCGCTGCCGTCCTCCGCGACAACGCGGATCGGCCCCTCGACGAGCGCGGGCCCGCCCTTCACGAGCCGCACCACCCGCACGTCGCGGTCATCGCGATCATGCGTCGGCCGCACCGTCTGTCTCGTCTCCCGTCCTGGTTCTTTCTGCACGGATCACCACCACCTCTTCCTGCGCTGCATCCTCGTCGGCGAGGCGCACCTCCCGAAGGTATCGGACTCTGCTCCGCAGCACGGGCCCGAACGGGATGCTCTGCCGAGCGACCACTGCTGCCTTCAGTCCCCGGAATTGCAGCCGGTCGAGAGTGGCGTCCACCCCACTGAATTCGGACTGGACGATCAGCGCGAACCCCTTCGACGACAACAACGTCGGCAGTTCGTCGCACAGCGGATCGAGGATGCTCCGCCCGTCCGGGCCGGCATCCCATCGCGGATCGGCGTCCCCATTCCCGTGTGGGACATAGGGCGGATTGGACAAGACGACATCGAATGGCCCCGACCTCGCTGCGACACCCAGGTCACCGCGCACTACGCGCACACTCAGGCCGCGCGCGCGAACATTGATTCGTGCAGTGAGCACAGCGCGCGACGAGATGTCGACGGCCGTCACCGACGCGGCACCCAGTTCTGCTGCTGTCGCCGCCAGAAAACCTGTGCCAGTGCAGAAATCCAACACTCGAGCGTCAGCTGTACCCCACGATTCTGCCATGGCCTGCGCGAGTAGGAACGAATCTTCTTGCGGCCGGTAGACTCCGGGCAACCGCCACACTCGGGCCGGCTGCTTACGAATGTACAGCAGTGGAACTGTCACGACGCCATCACCTCGAATCCTGAACGTGCTGGTGATTACCCCCGTACCGACGCGATCAAACCGCGTCGCGCCGATACCCCGGACTGCGAGGCCTTTCCTGTCAGGTCAGGATCCGCCGTGTCAGGCCGTGGAGCCCACGTCGCACTGCTCCGGAGGGCTTCGAGTCCCCGAGCGCCGCGTGTGCCGCATTCCATCCGCACATTCCGTGCACGCCACCACCCGGATGAGCGCCCGCACTCGCGAGGAACACCCCGTCCACCGGAGTGCGCGGACCTCCGTATCCGGGAAGGGGACGCAGGAACAACTGCTGGTGGATCTGTGCTGTACCGCCGTTCACGGCACCTCCGACCAGGTTGGCGTCTGCGGCTTCCAATTCGCGGGGGCGCTGCACCGTGCGTCCGAGAATCGATTCGTGGAACCCCGGTGCATACGCCTCGAGTTGCGCGTCCACCCGCCCGGCGAGTTGGTCGGCGGAAGCGTCGTCGACGATGCCCCGGGGAAGATGCGTGTAGGCCCAGCAGCTTTCGGTGCCGACCGGCGACCGGGACGGGTCGGTGGTTGTCATCTGCCCGACCAGCAAGAACGGAGACTCGGGGACTACACCTGTCTCGAGATCTGCCGCCCACCGCACCATCGCACCCGTATCGGCACCGACGTGCACCGTCCCCGCTCCGGCCAACGACTGCGAGCGCCAGGGAATGGGGCGGTCGAGTGCGTAGTTCACCTTCACGACGGGCGTATCCCATTGGAATCCACGAAGATCCGAGCGGATCTGGTCTCCGACGACCTCGACGGGAAACAGCTGTCCGTAGAGTGCAGGCGCAGACACGTCTGCGAGCACCGCCCGACGAACTCGAATTCGTTCGCCGGTGGCCGTCCGGACGGCCGTCGCCCGACCCTTCTCGACTTCGATGTGGGTGACCTTGTGCCCGCACAGGACGCGCACACCCGCACTCTCCCCGCGCCGCACCAGCGCTTCGGTCAGCGCACCCGCACCGCCCGTCGGCGCCGGGAATCCCACATCCTGCGCAAGCATGGTGAGGATGTACCCCATGACGCCGCTTCCGGGAGCATTCGGTGGAACATCCGTATGCATGGCATTGCCGAGCATCAGCAGACGTGCGGATTCCCCACCGAAGAGTTCCTCGGACAGACGGAGCACTGGTAACGCGAGCATTCTCGCGAGGCGCAGCGACTCTCCCGTTCCCAATTCACGAATCAGGGATCCCGCCCCTCGCACCGGCGGAAACGGCCGGAGGAGCGCCTGCATGAACGGCTCACGGATCCGCGTCCACTGTTCGACCAACGCCAGCCAGGTCTTCCCGTCGCCCGCGCATCGGCGTTCGAGGTCTGCGGCAGTGTCGTCCGGATCTGGCCGCACCACCACGGCATCGTCGTCGTCCGGCCCAGAAGGATGACCGAACGCCGCAGCGGAACGACTCCAGCGCAAGCCGTGTGATCCCAGATCCAGGGAGCGAAACGCAGGCGATGCGGCCGCGAGCGGATGAAACGCGCTGAACAGATCGGCGGTGAATCCGGGATGGAGTTCCGCGCTGCGGACTGCACCGCCAGGAACCGGTTGTTCCTCGAGGACGACCACGTCCCAGCCCGCATCAGCGAGCACCGCCGCCGCCGTCAGTCCGTTGGGACCGGCACCGACGACAACCGCATCCACCGTGCCCAGCCCCGTGTGGCGGGGAGCGCCGTTTTCGGAGCTCATGCCGTCGCCTCCTCGAGTGTCTCGGAGTGCACGGACCGCCGTGCGAGCCGTACACGATGTCCTTCGCCTGTGTCTTACGCTACGGGAGACAGGTGTGGCGCCACGCCGGTGTGGGTACCAACCACTCATGGTGTCCCTCACCGACAGTACGGCCGATTCCGACACACGCGAAGCATTCCCATCTGCTTTCGTGTTCGCCCCCTCACCGTTGTTGACGGTGACTATCGAGGAGGCTCCTCATGACGGACACGAGTTGCACATCCATGCCGGCGGGCAGGGATTCTGGATCGGGCGGATGGCAGCGATCCTGGGCATGGATGTCCACCTCTGTGGGCCGTTCGGCGGCGAAGCGGGCCGCATCCTCGTCGACCTCATGACCCGCGAAAACGTAGCCGTCCACCCTGTGGAAACGGCATGTGAGAACGGTTCGTATGTCCACGACCGTCGAGGCGGAGCACGCACCGTGGTGGTCGAAGTTCCTCCGCCTGCTCTCACACGGCACGAGACGGATGACCTGTTCAGCACATCGCTTGCTGCTGCACTGGCCGCCGATATCGCGATACTGGGCGGGCCACATTGCGATCACGCCGTTCCGACCGAGGTCTATCGGCGGTTGTGCGCCGATCTGACCGCGCTGGCGATTCCGGTCGTAGCGGATCTGTCGGGATCCGCCCTCACAGCCGCGCTGAGCGGTGGTGTCACGGTGCTCAAGGTCAGCCACGAAGATCTCATCGAAGACGGCAGAGCGCAGTCGGACGATATCGGCGAGCTCGTCACCACCATGCACCGACTGCACGAGGAAGGCGCGGACACGGTGATCGTCTCCCGCGCGGGGGACCCTGCGATCGCGCTGTGTGACGGCGAGGTGTGGGAGGTCGAGACGCCACCGGTCCAGATCGTCGACCATCACGGTGCCGGCGACTCCATGACCGCCGGATTCGCGGCAGCCTTCGCGACCGGAAAGTCCCTCCTCGAAGCATTACGGCTGGGAGCCGCGGCCGGCGCCGTCAATGTGACCCGTCGAGGTCTGGCGACCGGACACAGTCTGGCGGTCGCGCGCATGACGGAGAAGATCCAGGTGCGCCGGATGCACGGAGTACGGAAGTGAAAGCGCTCATCGTCAACGACGACGGCATCGACAGTCCCGGCCTCGCGTCGCTGGCACGAGTTGCAGTCGACGCCGGGCTCGACGTGAGCGTGGCCGCGCCACACCTCGAGCGCAGCGGCGCAAGCGCCTCGTTGTCCGCGCTCCAGGAGGATGGCACGTTGTCGATGTCGCGGCGGACGCTTCCCGGCCTCCCGGATCTCGAGGTCTTCTCTGTCGAGTGCTCCCCCGCGCTGATTTCGTTCCTCGCCGCGGAAGGCGTATTCGGCCCGCCGCCGGACATCGTGCTTTCAGGCATCAATCTCGGCCCCAACACCGGCCATGCCATCCTGCACTCGGGTACGGTGGGCGCGGCGCTGACCGCCGCAAGTCACGGAGCCCGCGCAGTCGCACTTTCGTTGAATGGGACAGCGCCATCCCTCTGGGAGACAGCGGAATCGGTCGCTTCTCGCGCAGTGCGCTGGGCGACCGTGCATGCGCCCTCAGGGCAGGTACTCAATGTGAATATTCCGAATGTCCCTCTCACAGAACTACGTGGACTACGGACAGCTCCCCTTGCGGAATTCGGAGCCGTGCAAGCAGAAATCGGCGAAATGGAGGACGACGGTCTCGAGACCCGCAGTGTACCGGTGACCTTCCGAAGCGTCGTCATCGACGAGACCAGAGAGAGCGATGCCGCACTGCTACATCATGGCTGGGCCACCGCGACGATGTTGACGATGCCGTTCGAAGCTTCCGGGATCGATCTCAGTGCGTTGACATTCTCGACATGATCCCATCGCGGGACCCGAGGCACTCGATGCCCCGTATCCACAACATCGGAATCGAGCCCCGGCCATACGAATCGGACCCTGGACTCGACCGGATCAGCTTGTAATCCTTGTCTTTCGTGCCGGTGACTGTGCCGGTCTCCGTGTTGTGTTCGGTCATGTCGGTCCTCTGCGTTCGATGGGTCCGATGCCCGTCACATACCCACTCGCTGTGGAATGAACCTGGTCCGTCCCCGGAGATTTCGCCTCATGCGACAGGATTTCGCCTTCCTCGGCATCACCGGCGAGTCCGGTCTCGAGGAAGATCACGCGGTGACCGATCGCCACGGCATGATCGCAGAACCGCTCGTAGAAGCGGCCGAGCAGCGTCACATCCACTGCTCCCATGACGCCGTGCTCCCAGCGGTCGGAAGTGATGCGCTCGAACAGGGCACGGTGCAACGCATCCATCTCGCTGTCGGCCCGCTCGAGCGCTGCGGCACGCACCGGATCTCGCTGCGCCAGCACACGGTGGGTCTCACCGGCAACCGCGACAGCGACCCGGCCCATGTCGGCAAGGATGTCATGTGCCTCCGTGGGGACCACGTGCGCGGGATGGCGTCGGAGGACCGCCTCCGCAATGTGGGTCGTCAACGCGCCCATGCGCTCGAGGTCCGCGGCGATGTGCATGCCGCCGATCATCAGTCGCAGATCGGACGCGACCGGAGCCTGCAACGCGAGCAGGGCGAAGGCGGTCTGCTCCCACTGCCGGGCGGCGGAGTCGCATTCTTCCCGAGTCGCGATCACCTGCTCGGCGAGGTCCAGGTCTGCCGACACCAACGCGCGCGACGCGTCCCCCATCATCGATTCCACACCGGTGCACATCGCCGCGAGATCCGCGGCGAGACGATCGACATTCTCAGCGAAGCGACTACGCACTGCCCTACCCTCCTACGACGTCGGACGCCACGGTGATTCTGCATCGGTTGACCGTGCATGAGCCCGGCCGTGTGCCACCACCACAGCGCCACAAGCGTTCTGCCCGTGAAAAACAACGCCGACAATTGGCTGTACGGCACCTTCGGCGCCGTCATAGTGCGGTTGGCGGTCTACCGCTGGAGGCAGCACTCGGCCCCTCCTGCCTGGGAGCGTGCCCGCAGGAGGTGGCCTCGTCCTCGACTGGGGTAACAGACCGGATCAGGCCTTCTTCTGTGCGCTGCTCCGCGCGGGGTTCGCTTGTTGTCCTGCCTTCGGGTCCTTCTCCGATTTCTTCTCGGAGACACCGCTGACGATCCGGTCGCCGAGGGGCTTGTCGATGTTCCGCCAGTACTCGAACGCCCGCTCGAGAACTGGTTCGGAGACCCCATTGAGAAGATGTCCGACGACGTTGTCCACCAACCGATCCCGGGCTTCATCGTCGAGAACTTCCCGAACCATCGTTCCGGCCTGGCCCCAGTCGTCGTCCTCACTGTGCAATGCATAGGGTGCGCGCACCATGTCGCCCGAGCTCTGCCATGTGGCGGTCTCTCCGACCTGTGACGGATCCGCGTGGGGCCCGCCCTTGGAATTCGGCACGTAGACCGGATCACCGGGGTTGTGGTGCCGCATGTTTCCGTCCTTCGAATAGGACCGGACGGGGACATGCGGTTTGTTGACCGGCAGTTCCTTGTAGTTGGCGCCGATTCGATACCGGTGAGCATCGGGATACGAGAACAACCGACCGAGGAGCATCTTGTCCGGACTCGGGCCGATGCCGGGAACGAGGTTGCTCGGCTCGAACGCGGCCTGCTCGATCTCGCAGTGGTAATCGGTGGGATTGCGATCGAGCGTCATCGTGCCGACCGGGATCAATGGGTAGTCGCCGTGTGGCCACACCTTCGTCAGGTCGAACGGGTTGAAGCGGTAGTCGTCCGCATCCTCGAACGGCATGATCTGCATGTTCAACGTCCAACTCGGGTACTCGCCCGCTTCGATGTGTTCCCACAGGTCACGTGTGTGATAGTCCGTGTCCATCGATGCCATCTGGTCGGCCTCGTGCTGCGTGAAGAACTCGATTTCCTGGTCGGTCTTGAAGTGGTACTTCACCCAGAATTTCCTGCCCTCGGCGTTCACCCACATGTAGGTGTGGCTCGAGTAGCCGTTCATATGGCGCCACGTGCGCGGAATACCGCGGTCACCCATGAGCCAGGTGACCTGGTGTGCCGATTCAGGAGAGAGCGTCCAGAAGTCCCATTGCATGTCGTGGTCGCGCAGATTGTTGTCGGCGCGGCGCTTCTGGGATCGGATGAAATCCTGAAACTTCATCGGGTCGCGCATGAAGAAGATCGGGGTGTTGTTGCCGACCATGTCGTAGTTTCCCTGGTCGGTGTAGAACTTGATCGCGAAACCGCGTGGGTCGCGCCACGTGTCGGGGCTGCCACGCTCCCCTGCAACGGACGAGAACCTGATCAGCAGGTCGGTCTTCTTACCGGGCTGGAACAGATCTGCCTTCGTGTAGGCGGAGACGTCCTCGGTGACCTCGAATCGCCCGTAGGCACCGCCACCTTTCGCGTGGGGTTGGCGCTCCGCGACGCGCTCGCGATTGAACTGGGCCATCTTCTCGATCAGGTAGTGGTCCTGGAGCAGGATGGGTCCATCGGTACCGATAGTGAGGGAATGCTCGTCACTCGTAACCGGAATACCGGCGTCGTCGGTCGTGAAGTTCGGATCCGTCATCGTGGCCTCCTTCAGCAGACAGTGTCTGACAACGGGTACCCATGCGTGCCACGGCCAAACGGACGCCCGGCCTACCGTCAAATGATGTCCGGATGTGCCGACTCGTCCGCCCCTCCGTCGGCCCGCGTGAAAAACGATACGCGCCCATTGGTCTCGAGGACAGCGAGTTCGATCTCGTCGAAGCGACGAATACCCTTCTGACGTGCACTGCTCATCAAATCGTCGAGCGACATCCGTTCGGTACGCAGTCGGTGCAAGTCGGGGACTCCGTCGCGGACGACGATGACGGGAACTCCGTGCGTGACACCCCGCATGCGGGGGAAACGGGAATTGATCCACGTCAACCCCATGGTGAGCAGAGCGAACACTCCGATCGCCAATACTGCCGCAGTGACGGAGTAGTCCTGCTGAGTGACCCCTTGCTGGATGAGGTCACCCATCGCAATGTAGAGAATCAGCTGGAAGGTACTCAGCTCACCGACCGTCGACCGGCCGACTATCCGGGTGATCACCCACAGAAACAGGAAAAGAACAGCCGCGCGGATGACGATTTCCATCAGGGCGCCACCCATGTCGTGAAATCCACAGTGACCACATCGATTCCGTCCTCGTATACGGATACCGAGCCCGATGCTCCGGCCTGGCTCGACGGCTGGATATACGCATCGAACCCGAGGGTGAGGGTATCGCCGGGCGGTGGGTCGAGGGTCATGTAGGTGCGGACGGCATCAGCGGTCTCCGCCGACGGCTCGGGCGTCCAACCTTGACTCTCGAACATGTCGAAATAGTCGGATTCCACGGCGATCACCACCGGCTCGGTGAAACCGCCTGGCTTCCGGACCGTCAGATTCCAAGGGACGTCCAGTCCGGGTCGCGCGATCCGCGGATATTCGAGGTGAAGTTCGTATCCACCGCCGGATGCGTGGGTGGCCGCGCTGTACACGCCTAATCGGCCGGTGAGACCGACCAGGACGATCACGGCAAGGAGCACGACCGCACCTCGTCGAAGCCAGGCGACGGTCGGCGTACGTGCAAAAGTCCCGACATCGTCCAGTACCGAGTCGGGGATTCGGTCGGCAGTGCCCACCGTCCGAATCTCCCACGATCAGGACGCACGCGCCGGGATTCGTGCGAAATGCCGACCCGGGTTTTACGGTGAAGCCCCCGGGTATGCGTGGAGGTGACCAGCGAGGAGGACTGTCATGCCGAAGAAGGGTTCTGATCCGCATCTGAAGGATCAGGAGTTGTACGAGGAACTGCGGGACGAGGGTGACTCGAAGGAGAAGGCCGCACGTATCTCCAATGCCGCGGCGAACGAAGGACGCTCGTCGGTCGGACACAAGGGCGGCAAGGCCGCTGACTATGAGGAACGGACCGTGCCCGAGTTGAAGGAGCGGGCAAAGGAAATCGGTGTCACCGGGTACTCGAAGATGACGAAGGACGAACTCATCGACGCATTGAGGAATCACTGACCTCATTCTGCTGTTGCGTGCCGCAGCCGCGCATCGAGCAGGCGATCCAGCAGAGCCAGCGCTTCGAGGAGAATATCGGCGCGTAGCGAGGCAGACGCGTGGTCGGCATCTTCGAGGGCCGTCCCGACAGAGTCACTGTCGTCGGCGAGTTCTGCTGTCACGGCCCGGACAACGCACTGGACCGCGGGTGGGGCATCGGCGAAATCGACGGCATGGCCGTCGAGTGTGCGGAAGCCGACCTTGTATTCCGCTGGTTCCTGAGGCCCCCACTCCAGCGGTTCGATGATGATTTCTGCGATCCTCGTGACCACCCATGCGAGTACGCGGTCGTAACGGACTCCGTCCGACGCCGCTGAGTACCTGTTCGCGGCTGCGAGATCGCACACCACTCGGACCAGCGTTCCGTTGTCACGCTCGTCCAGGACAGCGAGCAGGTGTCCCGCTGCTCGGGCGTCCGGCTGGGCGAGGCCACCGCTGTGCGTCATGATCTTCGGGTTCCCACTTTTGCGGGATACACACGTCGTGACGAAATCCTGGGTTCGGACCTGTACGTCGCGGGTACGCGACATTCATGAACACACGACACACCACCTTGATCGCGGCAGTGTCACTGGCCGCTCTCGTCGCCACCGGTTGCAGCGACGACGAAGCGACAACCGACGACGCCACCGTCGAAACACCACCTCTGACCACCACCGAAACGACCACCGACGACATACCCACCCCGGCACCCGGGATGGCCGGCGCCTTCCAGGCACCCGGGGAGGCCGCCGGCGACGACGACAATGCCTTCACCTACGACGAAGCCGCCGTGCCGGTGGGCTCGGTGGTGAGGGTCGACTCCGAGGACCAGGACGGCCGCACGACGATCACCCTCGACGCGACGGGTCTGGCACCGAGCCGCGACTTCGGCGTGCACGTGCACACCTTGCCGTGCGGGCCGCAACCGTCGGACTCGGGACCGCACTACCAGAACGACCCCGACCCCGCGGCCACCCCGGACGCACCGTCGACGGACCCGGCCTATGCGAACCCCCAGAACGAGATCTGGCTCGACATCACGACCGACGAGAACGGCGCCGCGCAAGCGTCGACGACCGTCGACTGGGAGTTCCGCGACGATGAGGCCAATTCTGTGGTGCTCCACGCACAGCACACCATGACAGGACCGGGTGAGGCCGGAATGGCAGGTGACCGCCTGGCGTGCATCGACACCGATTTCTAGAAATCGTAGGTACACCGACGACTCCGACGACAACGATCGACGACACCGTCCGAGCTGACGTATCTCGAGCGCAGGCACCGGTATCGATACACAATGGGTTTCCGGACACATTGCGCTGCAGCTATATTGGCAATGGAAGGGCGGAACTGGGGTCACGCAACGTCGAATACGAATACTCGGTCAGTCGTCGTTGTGCGGGAGAAATTCCTGCGCCTTGGTCTTGACACCGGTCGTGATGAACCCCCAGGCGTCCTCGTCCCCGTGCAGGACCGCAGAAGCGGCCGACTTGAACTGTTCCCAGGTCGCGTGCGGCGGGATCGGCGGCATGTTCGGGTCGGTGTGCACGTCCAGCACGGTGGGCCGATCCGCTGAGAGCGCCTTGTCCCACGCGCCGGCGAGTTGGCCGGGTTCGGTGACCGTCTCGGCGCGCAAGCCGAGACTCTCGGCGAACGCCGCGTAGTCGACATCCGGAATGGTTTGCGAAGGTACGAATTTGGGTGCACCGGACATCGCTCGCATCTCCCAGGTCACCTGATTCAGGTCGTTGTTGTGCAGAATCGCGACTATGAGCCGGGGATCATCCCACTCCTGCCAGTAGTGTTCGACAGTGATCAGTTCGGCGAGCCCGTTCATCTGCATCGCGCCGTCGCCGGCGAACGCGATCACGGGACGATCCGGGTGCGCGAACTTCGCTCCGATTACGTAGGGGACGCCGGGCCCCATGGTCGCCAGAGTTCCCGAGAGGGAACCTCGCATCCGACCACGGAACCGCAATTGGCGCGCGTACCAGTTGGCCGCCGAGCCTGAGTCTGCGGTGACGATCGCGTCGTCGGGTAGGCGAGGCGACAGTTCGGCGAACAACCGCAGCGGGTTGACAGGATCGGCGTCCACCTGCGCTTGCATCTCCATGGTCTCCCACCAACGCGCCACGTTCGCCTCGATCTCCTCCCGCCAGGATCGGTCCTCCTTCCGGGACAAATGCGGAATCAATGCCTGCAAAGCTGTTTTCGCATCGGCGACCAGATTGACCTCGTTCGGGTAGCGCATCCCGATCATGTGACCGTCGATGTCGATCTGTACACCGCGGGCCTGGTCGTATTCGGGTAGGAACTGGGCGTACGGGAAGGAGGAGCCGATGGTCAGAAGGGTGTCGCAGCCGGCCATCATCTCGTAGCTCGGGCGCGTGCCGAGCAGCCCGATCGCTCCGGTGACCCACCCCAGTTCATCGGAAAGCACATCCTTGCCCAACAGCGCTTTGGCTGCGCCGGCGCCGAGCAGATCGGCAACGTGTGCGATCTCCTCGTGCGCGCCGCGCGCACCCTGCCCGACCAGGAGAGCAACCTTGCTGCCGGAGTTGAGGATCTCCGCGGCCCGCACCACCGCGGCGTCGCCGGGGGCGAGCGTCGGGATATCGAAGCCCACACTCGAGGGCACCATCTTGAACTCGTGGGTCGGTGGGGAGTAGTCGAGTTCCTGCACGTCCGCCGGAATGATCAGCGCGGTGGGAGCGTGCCGGGTCATTGCTGTCCGGATGGCCCGGTCGAGGGCGTTGGGCAATTGCTCGGGGACCGTGACTACTTGTACGTAATCGCTGGCGACATCCTTGTACAGGCTGAGCAGGTCCACCTCCTGCTGGTACGAGCCGCCCATGGCGGAACGGTCGGTCTGTCCGACGATCGCGACCACCGGTACGTGGTCGAGTTTGGCGTCGTAGAGGCCGTTGAGAAGATGTATCGCACCAGGTCCGGAGGTGGCGATACACACCCCGAGGCGTCCCGAGAATTTTGCGTATCCGACGGCTTCGAACGCACACATCTCCTCGTGCCGAGCCTGAACGAATCGCGGATTGTTCCCAGCCCGCTCCCAGGCGGCGAGAATGCCATTGATCCCGTCTCCTGCGTATCCGAATACGTGCTCGACTCCCCAGGTACGCAACCGTTCGAGCAGGTAGTCTGCGACGTTCTGACGGGTCATCGAATCCTCCTCAGCGCAAGAGACGCGTGCGCGCGATTGTCAACGGAACAGAGCACATGCTGCGACTGCACTCCCCAGCTACCCGGCTGACAGTGCCCGAAACCGGATCGGGCGAACAATCGCCAGTGTCGAGTGTTTCGAACCTTTCATCTGAGGTACTCGCGACCCATGACCGGATTGTTCTCGACACTGGAGTCCGCGACAGCACTCGATCGACCGTCGACGGTGGTCCGAGATGTTGTCCGACGTATTACCGCAGGCGTACCGGGTGACCTGTTGCGCGGTGACGTGGCTCCGGGCCATCCACTGCACCCCGCACTGGTTGCGATCCCGATCGGTGCCTGGTCGTGTGCGCCGCTGTTCGACTTCGTCTTCCGCAAACCGGAGACCGCACGGCAGCTGATCGGGCTCGGGTTGGTCGCAGCGCTGCCGTCCGCGCTTACCGGCTGGGCCGACTTCGCGGAATGCGACACACAGCAACGACGGGTCGGGCTGGTCCATGCTGCGGTCAACGGAACCGGCATCGCCCTGATGGGTCTGTCCTACCTGGGACGACGGCGAGGCGACCGTCCCGCTGCAGTAGCAGCGAGCACGGTCGCAACCGCAATGATCGGCTTCGGCGGCACCCTCGGCGGGCACCTGGCGTTCGCGATGGGTGCGCGGGTGGAGCGCCGCCGAAACCAGCCGTCGGCGGCCGGGCCGGCGTTCGATCCTGTGCTTGCGTGACTCCTCCTGCGACCTCCTCCCGAACGTCAAGGTGTGAAGACGATCTTCACCGCGCCGTCCTGCTTTCGTTGGAAGATGTCGTACGCATGCGGGGCATCCGACAACGGCAGCCGGTGCGTCCTCTCGCCGAGTCCCGCGCGAGCCGCTCCGGAACCAGGTCGACCGCGATGACCCGCGCTCCACGATGGCCGGCGATGCGGCCGGCCATGTCGCCGATCGGGCCGAGCCCGAGAACCGTAACCGTGCCCCCGTCCGGGATCTCGGCGTATTCGACCGCCTGCCACGCGGTCGGGAGGACGTCCGACAGGCACACGAATCGTTCGTCGGCGGGCCCCTGCGGGACCTTGATGTGGGTGGAGTCTGCATGGGGAACACGCAGGTACTGGGCCTGCCCGCCGGGCACACTGCCGTACAGCTGCGAGTAACCGAACAGCGCAGCGCCGCTTCCCTGCTCACGTACCTGGGTGGTCTCGCACTGGGTCTGCAGTCCACGATCACACATGAAGCACTCGTTTCCTCCGCTCGTCGAGACATGCACATCGGCGTACCCGCCGTCTCGGAAGGCAAACGGGTCGCCGCAGGCAAACGGAGTGGGCAGCAGAACATCCCGCAGCATGAAATCAGCCGAGACGGGTATGCGGGAGTCGGCGATACTTCGAAGAAGGGTTGATCATCATGAGCACAGCAGACAGTGGACGCCTGTCGGGCCGGACCATTGCCATCCTTGCAACCGATGGTGTCGAGGAGGTGGAGCTCGTCGAGCCCCGACGTGCGGTGGAGCAGGAGGGCGCCACCGTGCGGTTGCTGTCGCTGGAGAACGGAGAGATCCAGGCGATGCAGAAGGACGTGCATGCCGCGGGCAAGTACTCGGTCGACCAGGTAGTGGCAGACGCGTCGGTGGACGACTACGACGGCCTTCTCCTGCCGGGCGGGACAACCAATCCCGACCATCTCCGCCAGGACGAGAAGGCGGTCGCATTCGTCAGAGACTTCGTCACCTCGGGACGGCCCGTCGGCGTCATCTGTCACGGACCGTGGACGCTCGTCGAAGCCGACGTGGTCCGCGATCGAACGCTGACCTCGTATCCGAGTGTCCGGACCGACATCCGGAATGCCGGTGGCACGGTGGTGGACAAGGAAGTGGTCATCGACCAGAACCTGGTCTCGAGCCGCAACCCGGGCGACCTGCCCGCTTTCTGTTCGGCAGTGGTCGACGTGTTCGCGGGCACACGGCGAGCGGAGTGAATGCGAGCGGCTGGAGCAGGACGGATGCAAGGAGCAGGGCCGCGCGATTTCGTCGTGGTGGCGAACCGTCTTCCCATCGATCTCGTCGAGCAGCCCGACAATGGACCCGCGAGGTGGCAGCGCAGTCCCGGTGGGCTCGTCACGGCCCTCGAACCGGTTCTCCGATCCGTGGACGGCTCGTGGGTGGGATGGACCGGCACCGCTGATGCCGCCCACGATCCGTTCGTCGAGAACGGACTGACCCTTCATCCGGTGCAACTGGATGAACACGAGGTTGCCGAATATTACGAAGGCTTCGCCAACTCGACAATCTGGCCGCTCTACCACGACGCAGTCGTGGCACCCACCTTCCGCCGGGAGTGGTGGCACGCCTACCAACAGGTCAACCGCCGCTTCGCGGAGGCGGCATCTCTGGCCGCCGCGCCGGGTGCCACCGTGTGGGTCCACGACTATCAACTCCAACTCGTACCGCAAATGCTCCGCGAGTTGCGACCGGATGTGAGAATAGGGTTCTTCCTGCACATTCCGTTCCCACCGCCGGAACTGTTCCTGCAATTGCCGTGGCGAAAGGCGACCATCGAGGGTCTGCTCGGCGCGGACCTCGTCGGGTTCCACCTTCCGGGTGGCGCCGAGAACTTCCGGTATCTGGCCCGACGGCTTCTCGGCTTGCCCAGTACGCATCGAGCCGAGGGTGGCCTGATCGAGTTCGGCACACGGCGTGTGCGCGTGGGCGCCTACCCGATCTCCATCGACGCAGCTCGGCTGCGCGACTCTTCGGTGGAGCCGAGCACCGTACTACGCGCCGGGCAGATCAGGGCCGAGCTCGGTGATCCCGAGATCTTCCTGCTCGGCGTGGATCGACTCGACTACACCAAGGGCATCGAGCTGCGTATCGAAGCCCTCCGGGAGTTGTTCCAGGACGGAGCACTCGATCCCGACAAGACCGTGATGGTGCAGCTCGCCACCCCCAGCCGCGAGCGTCTCGCAGCCTATTCCTCGTTGCGAGATGTGGTCGAACGGGTAGTGGGCGGAATCAACGGCGAGTTCGGTCGTCTGCGCGGTCCGGTCGTGCACTACCTGCATCGTCCGGTCGCACGCGACGAGCTCGTCGCGATGTACACCGGCGCCGATGTCATGCTCGTGACACCGTTGCGCGACGGAATGAACCTTGTCGCGAAGGAGTACGTGGCCTGCCACAGCGATGGCACGGGCGCGCTTGTTCTCAGCGAATTCGCCGGGGCCGCCGCAGGGTTGCGTCGTGCTCTGCTGGTGAACCCACACGATCTCGAGGCCGTGAAGAACGCGATACTCAGCGCCGTCCGACTCGGCGATCCGGGCCTGACCCGAAGGATGCGTTCGATGCACGGTCAGGTCATGACTCACGACATCGACCGGTGGACGCGTCATTTCCTCGACGATCTGCGCACGGCGTAGTCCATGCATGCCGTGTCGTTCGAGCCACGACCCTTCCGGTGAACCCAGCCGATGCGAAGTGGCGCATAATCTGACCTATGAAAGATCGTGCCACTCTTCCCGACGCGGCTGCGGCCCGCCCCCTCGGCGGCAACTCGTCCCCGCATGTCGGAAGCTTCCGATACCTGCTTGCCGACGACACGTGGGAGTGGTCCGACGCGGTGGCGGCCATGCACGGATACGCGCCGGGCACGGTGCATCCGACCACCGAGTTGCTACTGCAGCACAAGCACCCCGACGACAAGAAGAAACTTGCAGAACTACTCGAGGCGGTCCGCACCACGGGAGAACCGTTCAGCAGTAAACATCGCATCATCGATACCGCCGGCAACATCAAGAGTGTGGCGGTGATCGGCGACCGCCTGGTCGACGGAAACGGCACGGTGCTCGGCACAAGCGGGTTCTACCTGGACCTGTCCGAGGCAATCGAGGAGGACATCCGGGAAGGCGTGGACGAGGCGGTTTCCTCTCTCGCCGCAGCGCGCGCCGTGATCGAACAGGCCAAAGGCATCCTGATGGTGGTGTACGCAGTTTCCGCCCAACACGCCTTCGAGGTCCTGACCTGGCGTTCCCAGGAGACCAATGTCAAGCTGCGGGTACTCTCGGAACAACTTGTCGCGGAGGCTACATCCGGTTCCGGCGCGCAGCCTATCGCGCGCACGGAATTCGATCATCTCTTGATGACACTGCACGAGCGAGTGCCCGACGCCTGATCAAGGCCTCGGGCACCCCCAACAGCTGCCGCTGTGGACTACTGCTGTGAACGCTGCCGTGCTTCGTCCACTTCGGCTTCGCCGCGAGCCTTCTCGGCCTCGGCTTCCTTCTTCGCAGCTTCCCGCTGACTCTCGGCCTTGTCCTGTTGGGCGCGTCCCTCACGCGTGAGGTCGTCGTTTCCTACCAAGGCTCCGGCTGCTTCCTTGGCCTTGCCCTTCACGCCTTCGACGGCGCCCTTGATGCCCTCGCTGGGGCCGCTCTTGTCGTCTGTCATTCCGATAATCCCTTCTCGTGATTCACATGCTCGGGTCGCCCGTCCATCGCTTCGACCCCGATTCGGTGTGCTGCTTCTAGAACAACAAGCCGACGGCCACAGCCACGAAGATCAGGACGATCACCACCACGGCGCCGATCGTCATCCACCCGGTGGGAGGGAATCTGAAACTCGTACGCGGCTCCGGCGCAGACAGCCCCGAGGTACCCGATGATTCGGGCGGTGTCGATCCGGGGCGCACTCCACCGCCGGGATCCAGATCCGGTGTCCTGTCAGGACTCGGATCGGTGTTGCCGTGAGGCTCAGGATCGGAGACGCTCATGTGCTCTCCTCGATTCGTTTCCGCATCGTGTCGGTCGAATACCGAACTCGGCAACCGCACTTCTGCTATCGGGCGGACCTGTACTGGATGCCCATTCGCCCGCCATCGAAACCCGATCAACCGGGACGATCCCCGGCCCGCTCCTAATCCGTCTCGCGAACCGCACGTTTGCCACGCGAACCGCACGTTTGCACAGCCACGTGGCGGGGCACCCGAGAGGCACGGCAGTTCACACGAAAGGAGCTTCGGCATGCCCACGTGCGATACATGCGGAAACGACTACGACAAGACCTTCACCGTCACTCGCGAGAGCTTCACGGGCACATACGACAGTTTCGAGTGCGCCGTCGATGCGATGGCGCCGGAGTGCGCCCATTGCCACTGCAGAATCCTCGGTCACGGAGTCGAGGCGAACGGGGTGATGTTCTGTTGTGCCCACTGCGCGCGTCAAGTCGGCCAAGACCGGCTCACCGATCGTGTCGGGAGCTGACCACCAGCCATGACCCAAGATGTGGAGAAACGCTGGCGCGATCCCAAGGCGTTCCGTAGCGCCGTCCGGTATGCAGCCATCGTCATTGCGATCGCACTGCTGATCATGGTCGGAGTGATCGTGTGGTCGGCAATGTCCGGTGACAGTTGTGCGGACGCAGAGTTCGCCGTCTGCACCGATCCCGCTCGCCAGATTCTCATGTTCGGACCGGTACTCGTACTTCTTCTGGGAGGACTCGGGGCGTTCATCCGCGCCTATCTGGTGTGGAAGGAGGGTGGCCGTTGGCCTATCTGGCACGGAACCGGGTGGGCCCTCTTCGTTCTGATGGTGATGTACGCCGGCATTTCGGCGACGGCCGCGACGTAGTCCGTTTCTCCGAAGAAGCCGCTGCTCTTTGCCCAGGAGGGAACCCGATGCACATCGCGATCGTGTCCGCAGGCGCGAGTCCGCTCTGTACTGCCGGTGATTCCCACGCCGACGCACGGGGTTTTCACGTCGCTGAGCTCTCCGCAGCCCTCACTCGTGCAGGCCACCGCGTTGTCATATACACACGCTACGACAGCCCCGACCTTCCCGAACGAGTGCGCACCGAGGCGCATTACGAGGTGGTGCACGTCCCTGCCGGTCCGCCCGAGCAGCTGGCGGAGGATGAACTGCTCACCTTCACAGGAGAGTTCGGCTCCTTCCTCCAGAGCGAATGGTCACGTGAACGTCCGGACGTCGCACACGCCCATTTCTGGCTGTCGGGAATCGCGACCCAGTTGGCAGCACGAGAACTGGGAATTCCGACTGTGCAGACCTTCCATACGTTGGGAGTGGTCGAGCGTCGACATCAGAGCACGACCGACGCCACCCCATCGGACCGGATCCGCCTGGAGAAACTCGTCGCTCGCGGTGCCACCAGAGTGGTAGCAGCCTGCACCGACGAAGTGTCCGAGCTCACTCGCATGGGCCTACCCCGGGCTCGCACATCCGTCGTGCCCTGCGGCGTCGATGTGAACCGATTCGAACCTGTTGGCCCCACGCTCCTCCCCCGGAGAGCGAAGTATCGCATCGTGTCCATCGGAAAGATCGTTCCCCCAATGGGTTTCGATGTCACGATCGCAGCCCTGAGTGCACTTCCCGACACCGAACTCGTGGTGGCAGGAGACCCACCGGACGGCGGCAGCCCACCCGGCGATCCGGAAGCATCACGGCTCGCCGGAGTCGCACGGCGGTGCGGCGTATACGACCGAGTACGGATGCCCGGCAGGATCGCGCACTCGCAGACGCCCGCTCTATTGCGTTCGGCAGATATCGTCGTGAACAACCCCTGGTACGAGCCATTCGGCGTCGTGCCCCTCGAGGCCATGGCGTGTGGACGACCGGTGATCGCATCCGCGGTCGGCGGCGTACTCGACATCGTGGTCGACGGCGTTACCGGTGATCTCGTACCACCCCGGTCCCCCGAAGCCCTCGCGAAGGCAGCACGGAAACTGCTCGGCGACCCGACCACCCGCGACACCTACGGGATCGCGGGACGCGACCGCGCCGTCGCACGATTCTCGTGGGATCGCGCCGCTGCGGACACTGCCCGCGCGTACGAGCGGTGCATCCCGCTGCCGCGTGAGGAAGCCCTCAGTCGAGTGAGAACGCGATGATCCGCTCTCGTTTAGCAACACGGACACCAACATCGCATCGCATCGCATGAAGCATCGACGAAAACACCGTTGCCGTGCAAGCATTCACCTTGCACGGCAACGGCTTCGCGACATACTGACCACTACAGTCTGCCGCGTCCTTCGAATGGCATCACGCCGCGTGACTCAGCGATCGCATCGCGCTCTCCAGGGAAAAGTGCTTGGGAATACGCTGTTCGGGGTCGGCAACACGCAGCAGTCGCTGGACCGGCCTTCCGCAGACGAGAGCCCAACGTGCACTGTTCTGGCGACTCACCTCATCGAGCTCGTCGAACACCGCCAGGCCAGGCGTCCCGAAGAACCCCACTTCGGACAGGTCCAGGATCACCCGCGGCGAAGACCGAAGCTGCGCACAAGAATACTCGCTCAGCGCAGCCGCGTTACGGAGGTCGATTTCTCCGCCGACTCCGACACGAACCAGAGCGGAGCTGATCTGCTGCGCGCAGAATTGGGCGCCGGCCGCCCAGTAGATCGCAGCACCGGCCGGACCAGGACGCATGGGCAGGGTCCGCGGGGCAGGGCTCTCGGTAGCTGTCATTGCACTTCCCAACGTCTGAGAAACTCCAAAGGCGCTAGTGGCGCAGACGCAGCGGCACAGAATCGCCCGCCGGAATACCGCCCATCATGCGGCACCTTCGACTTCCAGGCTGTGTGCTCAACCGCCCCCAACACTAGTGCAGACCCGGCGCGTGCTCAACCGGATCGAGATATCTCCATCCGTAATGGAGGCAGCGGAAGAACCGTTGGGTTGAAACCTCTCCGACTGGGTAGTCTCCCCCCTGAAAGGGAAGCAGAACATTGAGCACCGTTACATGCAGTCACGGAGAACAGGCACCCATGGCGAATTCCGCGTCGGTAGATTCGGCACACGAAGATGCACCCCCCACAGTCGAGCTGCGGGTCAGGGCCGATGCCGACCAGCTTTCGGTGCTGCGCGCGGTCGCGGCAGCGATCGCATTGCAACACGACTTCGATCTCGACACCGTCGAGGACATCAAACTCGCAGTCGACGAGGCAGCAACCCGACTGATCGTGAATTCCACAGATCTGTCCACCCTTCTGTGTAGCTTCCAAGTCTCCCCATCGGGAGTGAAGATCAGCTTGTCGGCACCCACCCGCACGGATGCCCCCACCCGGCAGCCCCGCTCGTTCGGGTGGCATGTTCTCAATTCGCTCACCGATTCGGTTTCGGTGTCGTCGGGTATCGACGACCACGGTGACACTGTGAGCACCATCGACCTTGTGATCTCCGAAGGTAGCGCCGCTCGGTGAAAGAGAACAACAGGAGGACGAACGACGAGTATGCCGACGTCTTCGACGATCTGAAAAGGATCGCTGTTCTCGATGTGAAGGATGCGGAACGCTCTGTGATCCGCGAGCACGTCGTCGAACGTTGTCTCCCTCTTGCCGAACACATCGCGCGTCGCTTCGATGGGCGCGGCGAGGGATTCGAAGACCTGGTCCAGGTCGCGCGTCTCGGGTTGGTCAACGCGGTCGACAGGTTCGATCCGGATCGCGGGGCCGACTTCGTATCATTTGCGGTACCCACCATCATGGGTGAGGTGCGCCGGCACTTCCGCGACACCGCGTGGGCGGTGCGGGTTCCCCGTCGCATGAAGGAACTGCACCTGTCGTTGAGCCATGCAACCGCCGACCTGTCGCAGCGCCTCGGGCGCGCGCCCTCGGCAAGCGAGCTCGCGCAGGAGCTGGGTATCGACCAGGAAGAAGTACTGCAGGGTCTGGTCGCGGGGAATGCCTACACCACTATCTCCGTGGATCGGTCGTCGCCACAGACCGACGACGGACTGACTCTGGCCGAGACACTCGGCGAGTACGACGCGGCCCTCGACGAGGTCGAGAACAACGAAGCACTGCGTCCGTTGCTCGAGGCGCTACCGGAACGCGAACGCTCCATCGTCATGTTGCGATTCTTCGGCAACATGACCCAGACGCAGATCGCCGAACGAGTCGGGGTGTCGCAGATGCACGTCTCGCGTCTGCTGGCAAAGACTCTCGCGCAGCTACGGGATCAGCTCGGCGACAACTTCTGACCCGGCCCGTTCCCTCGGTTCCGGCTCAGAAGGTTGCGGCGTCGATGACGAATCGGTACCGCACGTCGCTCGCAACGACGCGGTCGTAGGCCTCGTCGATGCGATCGGCGGAGATCAATTCGATCTCTGCGGCAATGCCGTTCGCCGCACAGAACTCGAGCATCTCCTGGGTCGACGCGATCCCTCCGACGTTCGATCCCGCGATCGCCCGGTCGTTGTTGCCGAGTGAGAACGCCCGCAGCGTCAGCGGATTCTCGGGCAGTCCCAGTTCGACGAGAACACCCTGCAACGACAGCAGCGACAGGTACCGGTCCAGGTCGAGGTTGACCGACACGGTGTTGAGGATCAGATCGAACTTGCCGCGAAGTTCCTTGAAGATCGCCTCATCGGTCGTCGCGCGGTAATCGACGGCGCCGAAGCGCAGGCCGTCCTCTTTCTTCGCCAGGGAATGGCTGAGCACGGTCACCTCCGCGCCGAGCGCCGCGGCGATCTTGACGCCGACATGCCCGAGACCGCCCATCCCGATGATCGCGACCTTGGTACCGGGGCCTGCCTTCCATCGCTTCAACGGTGAGTACAGGGTGATGCCGGCGCACAGCAACGGCGTCGCCGCGGCGGGATCGAGCCCGTCCGGCACCTGCAGCACGAAGTGTTCGGTGACGACGATGTGCGTCGAGTAGCCACCCTGAGTGACCTGGCCGTCGCGGCCGACGGAGTTGTACGTCGCGGTGACCCTGTTGACGCAGTGCTGCTCGAATCCGGTGGTGCACGGATCGCACTCACCGCACGAATCGACGAAGCACCCCACACCGACCCGGTCGCCGACGACGTGCTTCGTGACCTCGGCGCCGACGGCGGCGACGCGTCCGACGATCTCGTGACCGGGCACGACCGGGTACTTCGTACCGCCCCACTCGTTGCGGGCCACGTGGATGTCCGAGTGACAGATGCCCGCGAATTCGATCTCGATCAGCACGTCGCTCGGACCCAACGGGCGGCGCTCGATCGTGGTCTTCGTCAGCGGGGCATCTGCAGCGGTGGCGGTGAAGGCAGCAGCAGTGATGGTCGGAACAGCCGAGTCGCTCATGCTCCTATCCTTACTCCCCTGCCGGAACCCTGCACCCGCGGGTGCAGGGCGTCACAGTCGTTCGTGCTGTTCGGTCCTGGCTGCGGCCCGGCGACGCACCCGGCGCGCCGCGGCGACGAGGTTGCGCAGCGACGGCTCGAGCTGCCAGTTCCGGCGAGACTTGAGGCCGCCGTCCGGGTTCGCCCACAGCCGGTCGAGGTCCACGGACTGGGCTGCTTCGGTCAGCAACTCGTCGAGTTCGTCGATGTCGGGGATCCGCGCCGAGCGCGACTCGTAGACGCCCGGCCCGACGCCGTGGGTCAGGGCCTGATCCTTGATCGCCTCGAGCACCCAGCCGATCGACCTGGTCGCGACGATCGCGGTGACGTCGGCATCGAGTCGTTCGATTGCGTCGACCACCGACTTCTGGCCCGAGTACGTCAGGTGTGTGTGGATCTGGGTCTCGGGCGCTGCCCCGCCGGTCGCGAGGCGGAACGCATCGACCGCCCAGTCGAGGTACTCGACGCGCCCGTCCTGCCGTAGCGGCAGCAGTTCACGGATCGCCGGTTCGTCGACCTGGATGATCGCGATGCCCGCCTTCTCCAGATCCTTGATCTCGTCTCGGATCGCGAGCGCCAACTGGTCGGCGGTCTCGTGCCGCGGCTGGTCCGCTCGCACGTAGGAACGCGCCAGCATCGTGACCGGGCCCGTGAGTATTCCCTTGACCGGTTTGTCGGTGAGCGACTGCGCGAACGCGGTCCACTCGACCGTCATCGGTTTCGGCCGCACGATGTCGCCGTACAGGATCGGTGGGCGAGTACAGCGCGACCCGTAGGCCTGCACCCAGCCGAAATGAGTGGTGGCGTAGCCTTCCAGCAGTTCGGCAAAGTACTGCACCATGTCGTTGCGTTCGTGTTCGCCGTGCACCAGGACGTCGAGACCGATGTCCTCCTGCAGCCGGATCGTCGACTCGATCTCGGCCTGGATCAGCTCGGTGTACTCGTCGTTCGACAGTCGCCCTCGGACGAGTTCGTACCGCGCCTTGCGCGCCTCGGCTGTCTGAGGGAACGAACCGAGGGTTGTCGCGGGGACGGGCGGCAGCTTCAGTCGCTTCTGCTGGGCGACGCGACGCTCCTCGTAGGGGGCGCGGACGCGATGCTCGGCGGTGAGAGCGTTGAGGCGGGCCCGCACGGTGTGCTTCTGCTTGAAATGCACGGAGACGGGCGGTCGGCGCCACTTCTCCTCCGCTCCGGTGGTGAGCGCCTTCGCGAGCGAGACGACCTCGCCGACCTTCTGCTTCGCGAAGGCGAGCCGGTCGGCGACGTCGCCGGGGATGTCGTATTCGATGAGGAGGTCATACGGCACGTGCAGCAACGAGGAGGAGGTCGAGACGACGAGGTCCGGCGCGACCGCAGCGAGCGACTGCAGGTAGTCGAGCGTGCGGCGCCGATCGACTTTCCACACGTTGCGGCCGTCGACGACGCCGGCGTAGATCCGCTTACGCTTCAGGCCGGGCACGGCAGCGAGTTCGTCCGGAGTCATCCGGCCGTTGACGAGGTCCAGACCGAGCGCTTCGACCTTCGACGCCGCCAGGATCGGCAACGCTTCACCGAGATGGCCGTACGGTCCGGTCACGAGGATGCGTGGCCGCAGCGGTGCGTGCGAAAGCACTTCGTAGGCTCGCTTCAGCGCGGCAAGTTCGTCGGCGCTGCGGTCCTCGGTGAACGACGGCTCGTCGAGTTGCACACACGTAGCGCCGCGTATCGCGAGTTGTTCGAAGAGCCGCTCGTACTGCTCGAGCAGCCTGTCGAGCAGATCGAGTGTCGAGAATCCGTTCTGCTGGGAAGCCGGCGCAACCTTCGACAGCAACAGCAGCGACACGGGGCCGAGCACGACGGGCCGAAGTTCGACGCCCTCGGCCATGGCACGATCGAACTCGTCGAGCAACGCGGCCGAATTCAGTCCGAAGACGGTGTGCTCGTCGAGTTCCGGCTGGCGGTAGTGGTAGTTGCTCCCGAACCAGCGGACGAGTTCGAGGGGCGGGAAGTCTGCGCGGCCACGGCACATCGTGAAGTAGAAATCGAGTGGGTCGAGTTCGTCGACGAGCGGACGGAATCGCTCCGGGACCGCACCGAACAGCAGTGCGTTGTCGAGCACGTGGTCGTAGTAGGAGAACGTGTTGCCGGGGACCTGCGTCAATCCGGTGGCGAACAGTTCACGCCACATGTTCTCCTGCAGTTCGCGACCGACCGCGATGATCTCGGCGCGGGTGCCGTCCCCGTGCCAGTAGGAATCGAGAGCACGCTCGAGTTCACGACGGGGTCCGATGCGCGGGTAACCGAGAATGCTCGAGCCGTGGCCTGCCATGCCGGAATCGACCTCTCCCTCAATGCAGTCGCGGTGGGTGCTGCCTGACTAGCCGGCCTTCTTGGTCGCGCGACCGTTGTCGGCGTACTCGTAGAAGCCGGCTCCCGACTTCTTGCCGACGAGTCCGGCCTCGACCATACGGAGAAGCAGCGGAGGTGCCGAGTAGAGCGGCTCCTTGAATTCGTCGTACATGGAGTCCGCGATCGACTTGACGGTGTCGAGCCCGACGAGATCGGTCAGTTCGAGCGGGCCCATGGGGTGGGCGCACCCGAGCACCATCGCCTTGTCGACGTCCTCTTTGGTGGCGAAACCGGATTCGACCATCCGGACTGCCGAGAGAAGGTACGGCACGAGCAATGCGTTCGCGATGAAACCTGCCCGGTCGGATGACCGGACAACCTGTTTGCCGAGGATGTCGCTTGCGAAGGCCTCTGCGCGTTCCGACACCGCGCGGCCGGTCTTGAGGGTGGTCACGACCTCCACCAGCGGAAGTACCGGTACCGGATTGAAGAAGTGCATCCCGATGACGCGTTCGGGTGCCGCGGTCGCGATGCCGAGTTTCATGATCGGGATCGACGACGTGTTGGAGGCGAGAACAGCATTGGGATCGGTGACGACCTTGTCCAGCCCCGCGAAGATCTCGGCCTTGATCTTCTCGTCCTCCACGACCGCTTCCACCACGAGCTGCCGATCTGCGAAATCCTCGAGATCGGAGGTGAAACGCAGCCGCCATGCAGCCTGTTCACGCTCACGTTCGGTGATCTTCCCAGTACTCACACCGCGGTCGAGAGACCTGAGGATCCGTGCGCGTCCGGCCGCCGCGAGTTCGCGGGTCTGCTCGAACACCAGGACGTCGACATGAGCACGCGCACACACCTCGGCGATACCCGAGCCCATGATGCCGGCGCCGATCACACCGACGCGCTGAATCCTCTCGCTGGTCACGTCAGCTCTCCCTCAACCTTGACTGCGCTACGGTGACAACAGATCTGGTGAGCAGATAGTCAACTCACCCGGGTACGTCCCAAGCCTCGAGTTTCGACACCGGCGGCCCGCAACCAACGTCGCGGGCCGCCGGGCTTGTATGCCGAAATCCGGAGAGGCGGTCCAGCTCCTAGTGGAACTGGCCTTCCTCGGTGGAACCCTTCAGGGCAGCCGTGGAGGTGTTCGGGTCGACCGTGGTGGCGATGCGGTCGAAGTAGCCTGCGCCGACCTCACGCTGGTGCTTGATCGCGGTGAAGCCACGCTCTTCTGCGGCCTTGAACTCGCGCTCCTGCAGGTCGACGAAGGCGGTCATGCCCTCGCGGGCGTAGCCGTGCGCCAGGTCGAACATGCCGTAGTTGAGCGAGTGGAAGCCGGCGAGGGTGATGAACTGGAACTTGAAGCCCATCGCGCCGAGCTCCTTCTGGAACTTCGCGATGGTCGCGTCGTCCAGGTGAGCCTTCCAGTTGAAGGACGGCGAGCAGTTGTAGGCCAGCAGCTGGTCGGGGAACTCGCTGCGGACGGACTCGGCGAACTTCTTGGCGACCTCGAGATCCGGCACACCGGTCTCCATCCAGATGAGGTCGGAGTACGGGGCGTAGGCCTTGGCGCGAGCGATGCAGGGCTCGATACCGTTCTTGACGCCGTAGAAACCCTCGGCAGTGCGGGTGCCATCGAGGAACTCGCGGTCGCGCTCGTCGACATCGGACGTGATGAGCGTAGCGGCCTCGGCGTCGGTGCGGGCGATGACGACCGTCGGGACGTCGGCGACATCCGCGGCGAGGCGAGCCGAGGTCAGGGTGCGGATGTGCTGCTGGGTCGGGATGAGCACCTTGCCACCGAGGTGGCCACACTTCTTCTCCGACGCGAGCTGATCCTCCCAATGCGAACCGGCAACACCGGATGCGATCATGGCCTTCTGCAGCTCGTAGACGTTGAGAGCGCCACCGAAGCCGGCCTCACCGTCGGCGACGATCGGAGCGAGCCAGTTGTCGACGGAGGTGTCGCCCTCGACCTTGGCGATCTCGTCGGCGCGCAGCAGCGCGTTGTTGATGCGGCGCACGACCTGCGGAACCGAGTTCGCCGGGTACAGCGACTGGTCCGGGTAGGTGTGACCGGACAGGTTGGCGTCGCCGGCGACCTGCCAACCGGACAGGTAGATGGCCTTCAGGCCGGCGCGAACCTGCTGAACGGCCTGGTTGCCGGTGAGGGCGCCCAGCGAGTTGATGTAGTCCTCGTTGTTCACGAGGTCCCACAGGATCTCCGAACCACGACGGGCGAGGGTGGCTTCCTCGACGACGGAGCCCTGCAGTGCGGCGACCTGCTCGGCCGTGTAGTTGCGGGTGATTCCCTTCCAGCGCGGATTGGTGTCCCAGTCCTTCTGGATTTCTTCAGCGGTCCTCGGGGTGCCGGTGGTCGACATCAAAGCTCCACTCTCTAGATCTACTCCGCTCGGCGTCAGCAGTACGTCTGTACTACTTCACATCCTTTGCGGCCCATTCGGATGTACATGACGACAATGACACATCCGAAAACCACTCGCTACCTGTTGCTAATGCCAATCTCGGCAATTTTTGCCGTGCACTCTGCAAAGATTGCTAATCAAGGGTGGGACCAACAACCATGCCGCCGGGGATAGAAGTTACCCGCCGGTAGCACTGACCTCGACTTTTACGGCCCTTCAAAAGCCGAGTGCGATGCAACGCCCTGTCGCGATGACCTGCTCGACAAATCCCTCGAAGGTTCCCTGATGTGACGGCCTTCACAGAACTTCACTGCACATACACGCCCTGTAAATGACCTTGAAAGCACCCCGCGCGGTCGTACGATGTGCCGCACGACCGGATCGGGGCCGGTCGCGCACAGCCCTGCGCGCCTCCTGCTTCGGTTGCCGTCCGCACAACCGAGGAGCAGTCATCCTTTCAGCCACGTCGCGTCCGATCGTCGAGATGACCCTGCCTGTGGTCGGGGCACACATCGGCGTGATCTCCAAGGTGTTCTACGAGAAGCTGTTCGCCGCAGTCCCGTCGCTGCGCACCAACCTGTTCAACGGGACGAATCAAGCGAACCTCACCCAGCAGCAGGCGCTCGCAAGTTCCGTTGCGTCGTTCGCAACCATGCTCGTCATGCAGGAACCCCGCGACATCGACGCGATCATGGCCCGGATCGCCGCAAAGCACGCATCCCTGGGCGTGACGTCCGACCTCTACGAAGTCGTGCGCACCCACCTGTTCGCCGCGATCGTGGAGGTCCTCGGCGACGCCGTCACTCCCCAGGTTGCCGCCGCATGGGACGAGGTGTACACACTGATGGCCAACTCTCTGGCCGAACAGGAATCGCAGCTGTACCAGGATGTGGGCGTGACAGAAGGCCAGGTATGGAGGCAGGCCCTGGTGGCCGCGCGCGAGTACGACGGCGCACACTCCGCAACGCTGTTCCTGCGTCCTCTCGACGGGAGCCCGTTCCGCATCCACCGCCCTGGCCAGTACACCTCGGTCCGCATCCGCTTCGCAGACAAATCAGAACAGATCCGCCAGTACACGGTGACCCACGGCCGCCAGTCGGGCGAATGGGCGCTGTCCGTCAAACGCGTGCCGGACGGACTCGTGTCACCGATCCTCGTGGACAGGGTCGAGGAAGGTGACCAGCTCACCGTGTCGCAGCCGTTCGGCGGCGTCGTGGTCGACAACGGCACCCACCCGTTGCTCCTGGTCTCTGCGGGAATCGGTGTCACCAACACCATGGCGACCCTCCAATATCTGGCCACGTACAACCCCGCCCGCGAGGTGACGATCGTCCATGTGGAGGCGTCCGCATACGAGCACGTACGGCGCATCGAATTCAGCGCGCTGGTGAAGTCACTGCCCCACGCACAGCTGTTCCTCCGCTACAAGGATTTCGACGGTGAGCACGACGACGGCCGAAACCCACTGACGCGTGTCCCGTTGCCCTCGGATGCACAGACGTACGTATGCGGACCGGTCGACTTCATGCGGTCGATCCGCCGCGAACTGATCGGCGCCGGACTGTCACCGGCATCGATCCATTTCGAGGCATTCGCGCCGGGTTCGTGGCTCGGCTTCGAGAGTGAGGCGGCGCCCGTTTCTTAACGAAGTTGCGAACCCTACGTTGCAAAGCGAGTGGAAGCGTCTTACGCTGGGCGAATGGCCAAGACCTACGTCGGCGCCCGCCTGCGCCAGCTACGGACCGAGCGTGGACTCAGCCAAGCCGCACTCGCCAAGACACTCGAGATCTCCGCAAGCTACCTCAACCAGATCGAACACGACGTCCGGCCCCTGACCGTGCCGGTGCTACTGCGGATCAGCGAAGTGTTCGGCGTCGACACCACGTTCTTCTCGTCACAGGACGACACCCGCCTGATCGCCGAGATGCGTGAGGTCGCGCTCGACCAGGAGATGGGGATCGAGGCCGACGCACAGGAGATCGCCGAAATGGTCGCAGCGCATCCCGGTCTGGCGCGCGCGATGGTCAATATGCACAGCCGCTTCCGCAATACCACCGCTCAGCTCGCCGCCGCGACAGAGGACCGCTACAGCGACGGCAGCGGGAGCGGCGCGATCACCATGCCGCACGAGGAGGTCCGCGACTACTTCTATCAGCGGCAGAACTACCTCCACGAACTCGACACCGCAGCCGAGGAGTTGGCCAACCGGATCCGATTCCACCGGGGCGACGTGGGCGGCGAGATCGCCAAACGCATGGCCGCGATCCACGACGTGCAGGTCGTCAAACGCATCGATCTCGGCGAGAACGTCCTGCACCGCTACGACCCCGAGACCCGGGTGCTCGAGATCGCGCCGCAGCTGTCCGGAGGGCAGCAGGTGTTCAAGCTCTCGACCGAACTCGCCTATCTGGAATGCGGCGATCTCATCGACAAGCTCGTCGACGACAACGGATTCACCAGCGACTCGTCACGCTCGCTTGCGCGCCTCGGACTCGCGAACTACTTCGCGGCAGCGCTGATCCTGCCGTACACCCAATTCCACGAGATCGCCGAAGACTTCCGCTACGACATCGAACGACTCTCGGCGTTCTACGGTCAGAGCTACGAAACAGTCGCGCACCGCCTCTCGACGCTGCAACGTCCGAAACTGCGCGGTGTGCCGTTCTCGTTCGTCCGTGTCGACCGGGCGGGCAACATGTCCAAGCGACAATCCGCCACCGGATTCCACTTCTCGACGAGCGGTGGCACCTGCCCACTGTGGAACGTGTACGAGACGTTCGCGTACCCGGGCAAGATCATGACGCAGATCGCGCAGATGCCCGACGGCCGCCGCTACCTGTGGGTCGCGCGCACCGTCGAACGCCGCGCCGCCCGCTACGGGCAGCCGTCGAAGACCTTCGCGATCGGCCTCGGCTGCGAACTGCGCCATGCGCACCGGCTCGTCTACGCGGAAGGCCTCGAGCTCGACGAGTCGAACCCCGGCACTCCGATCGGCTCCGGCTGCCGGGTGTGCGAGCGGATGAATTGCCCGCAGCGTGCGTTCCCGCCGCTCGGCAAGGACATCGACATCAACGAACACCGTAGCTCCGTCTCGCCGTACCTCGTGCGCTGAGTACTCTCTACCCACATGTCACGCACCCCCGACGCGCTGGGCGACAAGGCCCTCGAGTTCCTGTCCGAATACCACCTCGCGACTCTCACGACGTTGCGCAAGGACGGGACGCCCCACGTCGTCGCCGTCGGGTTCACATGGGATCCCGCGACAGGCCTCGCCCGGGTCATCACCTCCGAAGGATCGCAGAAGGCACTCAACATCGAACGAGGTGGGTACGCGTCCGTCAGCCACGTCCACGGCGGGCGGTGGCTGACGATGGAAGGCCGGGCACGCGTCGCCCGCGACAGCGACTCGGTCGCCGAGGGCGAGCGGCTGTACGCGGCCCGCTACCGCGAGCCCCGCCCCAACCCTCGACGCGTCGTCATCGAAATCGTGGTCGAGCGGGTCATGGGTTCCGTCCTCGACCCCGCGTAATCCCTTCCGCGCGCAGGTCGGCTTCCCTCAACAGCATCCGCATGCTCGGGAAGCTGGTCAGCGCGCGGGAACAATGTGAGCACGACGTAACACCGACGTCATCCACGTCATGGAACGGTCATCGGAAGACACTCCGGCGCAATAACACCCACCTATCGTATGGATCCACGGATACAGCGCTGTATACGCCGCCCGGTCCCCTTCCACGAAGGACACCCCCATGACAGTTGCCCGTTCCAAGTTCGCCACGAGCGTCGCAGCATTGGTCGCCGTCGGACTCACTCTCACCGCGTGCGGAAGCAAGGCTGCGGACACCTCCACGGGAGATGCATCCGCCTCCGCTGGGGCGACATGCGTCGACACCGCCGGTGACAGCATCAAGGTCGGCTCCTTGAACTCGCTGTCCGGAACGATGGCGATCTCCGAGGTCACCGTACGCGACTCGATCGCCTTGGCCGTCGAGCAGATCAACGCCGACGGCGGCGTGCTCGGTAAGCAGATCCAGATCGTCGCGGAAGACGGCGCCTCCGAACCCACCGTCTTCGCGGAGAAGGCCGAGAAGCTCATCAGCTCCGATTGCGTCGCAGCGGTGTTCGGCGGCTGGACGTCGTCGAGCCGCAAGGCGATGCTTCCGGTGTTCGAGGACCGGAATTCGTTGCTCTACTACCCTGTTCAGTACGAGGGCCTCGAGTCGTCGTCGAACATCTTCTACACCGGGGCGACGACCAATCAGCAGATCGTTCCCGCTCTCGACTATCTGAAGGAACAGGGAGTGCAGTCCCTGTATCTGGTGGGCAGCGACTATGTCTTCCCGCAGACGGCCAACCGGATCATCAAAGCGTACGCCGAGGCGAACGGCATCGAGATCAAGGGCGAGGACTACACCCCGCTCGGCTCGACCGACTTCTCCACCATCGTCAACAAGGTCCGTACCGCCGACACCGACGCCGTATTCAACACGCTCAACGGCGATTCCAACGTCGCGTTCTTCCGGGAGTACACGAACGCCGGCCTGAAGGCCGCCGACATGCCCGTGGTGTCGGTGTCGATCGCCGAAGAAGAGGTCGTGGGTATCGGGGCGCAGAACATCGAGGGTCAACTCACCGCGTGGAACTACTACCAGACGGTCGACTCCCCCGAGAACACCGCCTTCGTCGAGGCATACAAGGCCGAGTACGGCGACGCGAAGCCGACGTCCGACCCCATGGAAGCCGCCTACACCTCGGTGTTCCTGTGGAAGAACACCGTCGAGAAGGCCGGATCGTTCGACGTCGCTGCGATCCAGGAAGCGGCCGACGGGGTGACGTTCGATGCGCCCGAAGGCACCGTGACGATCGACGGCGACAACCACCACATCACCAAGACCGCACGCATCGGTGAGATCCGCGGTGACGGTCTGATCTACACGGTCTGGGAGTCCGACGGACCGGTCGATCCCGATCCGTACCTCGAAACCTACGACTGGGCCTCGTCCCTCTCCGGGAACTGACCGGTACCACCGCCGACGAGGAGTACCGACATGGATATTGTTGCAGGACAGTTGTTCACAGGATTGAGTATCGGATCTATCCTGCTGCTGGCAGCATTGGGGCTGTCGCTGACGTTCGGTCAGATGGGCGTGATCAACATGGCCCACGGCGAATTCATCATGGCCGGTAGCTATACCGCATTCGTGGTTCAGCAGGTGATCTCGTCCGCCGGCCTCTCTCTGTTCGTGTCACTCCTCGTCGGTTTCCTCGTCGGCGGTGCACTCGGTGTCCTCCTCGAGGTCACCCTCATCCGGCGGATGTATCACCGCCCCCTCGACACGCTGCTGGTGACCTTCGGTGTGGGTCTGCTCCTCCAGCAGCTCGCCCGCGATATCTTCGGAGCGCCTGCCGTCAACGTCATTGCACCGACATGGCTTTCCGGCGGCGTCGAGATCCTCGGCGCGGTGGTTCCCAAGACCCGCCTGTTCATCCTCGTACTCGCCACTGTGTGCGTGGTCGCCCTGATCACCGCGATGAAGTACACCTCTATGGGTCGCCGCATCCGCGCCGTCGTACAGAACCGCGACCTCGCGGAGACCGTCGGAATCTCGTCCCGCCGCACCGACCTGACCACCTTCTTCCTCGGCTCCGGACTCGCCGGCCTCGCCGGGGTAGCGCTGACGCTCATCGGGTCGACGAGCCCGACCATCGGATCGGCCTATCCCATCGACGCGTTCCTCGTCGTCGTCATCGGCGGTCTCGGCCGCATCGAGGGCGCCGTCATCGCCGCAGTCTCCCTCGGCCTGCTCAATTCGTTCATCGAGTACTCGACCACCGCATCGATCGCGAAGGTGATCGTGTTCGTGCTCATCGTGATCTTCCTCCAGGTCCGCCCGCAGGGCCTCTACGCGGTCAAGACAAGGAGTCTGGTCTGATGTCGACGCCCTTCCACGCCCGCGACCTCACCCGCCCCGGCCCAGTACGCACTGCCGCGGGATTCGCTCTCGCCGCAACGATGCTCTTCGCCGTCGCCCCCGCAGTGCTGTCCGACTTCCGTCTCGGACTGCTCGGCAAGTTCCTGTGCTTCGCGATCGTCGCCGTGGGCATCGGCCTCGCCTGGGGCCGCGGCGGCATGCTCACCCTCGGCCAAGGTGTGTTCTTCGGTCTCGGCGCCTACATGATGGCGATGCACCTGAAGATCGCCGACGCCGAACTCCGCGGCGACACCGTCCCCGATTTCATGCAGATCGCCGGCATCCGCGAACTGCCCGCCTACTGGGTGCCGTTCACCTCACCGATCGTGACCATCCTCGCGATCCTCCTGCTCCCGGCTCTCGTCGCACTGCTGCTCGGCCTCGGCGTCTTCAAGCGTCGCGTCAAGGGCGCCTACTTCGCGATCCTCTCGCAGGCGCTCGCCGCCGCCTTCGCGATCCTGCTCATCGGTCAGCAGTCTACCGGAGGGTCCAACGGGCTCAACCGATTCCGGAGTTTCTTCGGTTTCGACCTGTCGGATCCCGTCAACAAGCGGATGCTGTTCTTCATCGTCGCCGCGATCCTGTTGCTCGTCGTCGCCGCGACCCGACAACTCATGCAGTCCCGCTACGGCGAACTGCTCGTCGCAGTCCGCGACCAGGAGGAACGCGTCCGATTCCTCGGATACGACCCCGCCGACATCAAGGTCGTCGCCTACACCGTCGCCGCGTTCTTCGCCGGAATCGCGGGCGCAATGTTCGTTCCGATCGTGGGCATCATTTCCCCCTCCGACGTCGGAATCGTCCCCTCGATCGCCTTCCTCATCGGTGTCGCGATCGGCGGCCGCACGACCCTCCTCGGCCCCGTCCTCGGCGCGATCGGTGTCGCATGGGCCCAGACCTCCCTGTCGGAGAGCTTCCCCTCCGCCTGGACCTACGCGCAGGCACTGCTGTTCATCGTCGTCATCGGGTTCTTCCCCGCCGGAATCGCCGGGCTCGCCAAGCTCCGTAGACGTCGCGCGGAAGCAGATTCCACCGACGATCCCACGACCTCTCCCTCCGAACCCGAATTGGAGCCGGCCCGATGAGCGCACCCGAATTCGGCGGCAATGCCGGTATGTCTGCCGAGTACCTCGAAATCCAGGATCTGCGAGTCCAATTCGATGGATTCATCGCCGTCGACGGCGTCGATCTCACCCTGTTCCAAGGCGATCTGAGGTTCCTCATCGGACCCAATGGCGCCGGCAAGACGACCCTCGTCGACGCAGTCACCGGTCTCGTCCCCGCGACCGGATCGGTCACCAAATCCGGTATCGAGCTGCTCGGCAAGAAAACCCACAAGATCGCGCGTCTCGGTGTCGGACGCACCTTCCAGACCGCGTCCGTGTTCGAGGAATTGTCGGTCCTGCAGAATCTCGACATCGCCGCCGGTGCCGGCCGCTCGCCGTGGCAACTGCTCCGCCGCCGCAAGGACGTCCTCCCAGAAATAGAGCAGGCCCTCGAGACGATCGGTCTGACCGCTCACCGCGACACCCCTGCCGGCATCCTCGCTCACGGTCAGAAGCAGTGGCTCGAGATCGGGATGCTGCTCGTGCAGAACGCCGACGTCCTGCTCCTCGACGAACCCGTCGCAGGCATGAGCGGCGACGAACGCGAGGAGACCGGGCAACTGCTCCGGAGGATCGGCGCTCAGCGCACCGTGGTGGTCGTCGAACACGACATGGACTTCATGCGTGCCTTCGCGACATCGGTGACGGTGCTCGCCCGGGGCAAGGTCATCGCCGACGGCACCGTCGAGGAAGTACAGAACAATCCGCAGGTCCAGCAGGTCTATCTCGGGACCACCGCTGCAGTACAGGAGGCGTGAGATGCTCGAACTCGTCGACGTCCGCGTCGCATACGGACGCACCGAGATCATCCACGATGTCTCCCTCGAAGTCCCCGGCGACGGGGTGGTCGCGGTGATGGGACACAACGGAGCAGGCAAGACGACGCTGCTACGTGCCGCGGTCGGATTGCTGCCCGTCACGCGAGGAAAGATCATCTTCGATGGTGAGGACATCACCGGCCTCCGCCCCGCCGCCCGCGTCGCGCGCGGACTCGCCTATGTGCCGCAGGGCCAGCAGTCGTTCGGACAGCTCACCTGCGAGGAGAACCTGCAGGTCGTCGCAGACGGACGCAAGAACGGCAAGAAGCTGATCGCCGACATGCTCGATCTCTTCCCCGCGCTCGTCCCGCTCCTCGACCGACGCGCGGGCCTGTTGTCCGGTGGTCAGCGACAACAACTCGCCATCGCGCGAGCACTCATCACCGAGCCGCGCATGCTCATTCTCGACGAACCCACCGAGGGCATCCAGCCGTCCGTCGTCGCGGAAATCGAGAACACCATCGTCGAACTGAGCGGCTCGGGCAATCTCGGCGTGCTGCTGGTCGAGCAACACATCGGATTCGCGCTCGACAACGCGCTGCGCTACTACGTCGTCGAATCCGGCCGCGTCACCTCCACCGGTGACGGCGGCGCTGAGGCAGCACACACCGTCCGCGAAGCGATGGCGATCTGATGACGACCACTACCCACCGCGACCGGGTCTACCGGGCATTGCGCGACGACCTGATGTCCGGGGCCCTGGCGGCCGACGAACGGCTCGGTGAGGAGAAGCTCGCGGATCGCTACGAGGTGTCGCGCACACCGGTGCGGGAGGCATTGGCCCGGCTGGTCTCCGACGGGCTCGTCGAACGCCGCACCGGTGGCCTGTTCCCGTACCGCCCGCGTTTCGACGACCTCGCCGACCTGTACGAACTGCGCATCACCCTCGAGTTGCACGGAATTCGGCGTGCGCTCGAGAATCCGGCGATCCGCCACGACCCCGCCGTCCTCGGCCCGGAACTGGACCGCTGGTACACGTTGCGCACCGATCCGCCCGCACCCGATGCCGGTTTCGTCGCCCTCGACGAGCAGTACCACCTGGCAGTACTCGCGTCGTCCGGGAACCACGCATTGTGCGATGCCCTCGCCGCGGTGAACGGCAAGGTCCGGCCGGTGCGAATGTTCGATTACCTGACCCCTGACCGCATGGCCGCGACCATCGACGAGCACATCGAGGTGGCCGAGCTACTGCTCGACGGCAGACTCGACGACGCTCACCGGGTACTGCTCGGACACATCGACACTTCCCGCGACGTCGTGATCCGACGCGCAGAGGAAGCGCGCGCGATGGCGCGCTTCGCGCAAGCGCTCCGCGATTGACAGCTACGTGTCGCGCGTGACTCGTGCCCGGCACTCGTGCACACTACGATCGTGACGCCGCGAATCCAGCCCGGACGACTCAAGGAACTCGGCCCGATCAACTGGGTTGCGTGGAAAGCACTGTCCCGCGCCGCGGGCACGCCTGACGCGCACCTGTTCAGCACCCTCGGCCGATCGGGCCGACTCTTCCGCGGCTGGCTGCACTATTCGGGCATGCTGATGCCGTTCGGTAAGCTGAGCCGTTTCGAGGCGGAGATGGTCATCCTGCGAGTGGCCCACCTGCGTGCCTGCGCCTACGAATTCGACCACCACACGCGCCTCGGGCGGCGAGCCGGAATCACCGACGAGATCCGTGAACAAGTCGTCACCGGACCGTCCGCCGAAGGCCTGAGCCGACGTCAGCGCGCAGTCCTGACCGCTGTCGACGAGTTGGTCGACACTCGGAACCTCACCGACAAGACCTGGGTGGCACTCGCGGAATTCTTCGACGATCGACGCATGATCGAGTTCTGCCTCCTGGTCACGCAATACGACGGTCTCGCCACCACCATCGGTGTCCTTCGACTCGACCGCGACTTCGGCGGCGAATAACTCTTCCGCTCCCCCTCCTACGTGCCGGCATCTTCCGGCATCGTGTGCTCCACCCGGCACCAGCGGTGACAGCTCTTCCTAACCGACGCTTTACCGCAGGAAACCGAGACGAAACAACGGGCCCATAGCGTATACAGCAGTGTCCACAACGACGGATACAGCCGCGGCACACTCATTTCCGCGCTGTTCGATGTGGATCCTGTTCGCCCGCCAAATTTCGAAGGAGCACGCCGTGGCATTCGGATTCGACACCCTTCTCGTCGCGAATCGCGGTGAAATCGCGTGCCGCATCATGCGCACCGCGCACCTGATGGGGCTGAAGACGGTCGCGGTGTACTCGGATGCCGACGCGTCCGCCGCACACGTCGAATCGGCCGATATGGCAGTACGTCTCGGCCCTGCCTCCGCCGCGGAGTCCTATCTGCGCGCCGACCTCGTGATAGAGGCGGCACTCGCCTCCGGGGCCGGCGCGATCCACCCCGGCTACGGGTTCCTCTCCGAGAATGCCGAATTCGCCGCAGCATGCGAAGCCGCCGGCATCGCGTTCGTCGGTCCGACGGCGGACCAGTTGCGCGTATTCGGCGACAAACACACGGCGCGCGAAGCCGCACGCGCCGTGGGAGTTCCCCTGGTCGCCGGGAGCGGCCTGCTCGGTTCCCTCGACGAAGCGCTCGCCGCGGCGGACGAGATCGGTTACCCGGTGATGCTCAAGGCCGTCGGCGGCGGCGGCGGGATCGGCATGCAGGCCTGCCACGACCGCGACGACCTGCGCGAGGCGTACGACCGCGTGCTGCGACTCGCGTCGGCGAACTTCTCGTCCTCGGGAGTCTTCCTCGAACGGTTCGTCGCGCACGCCCGCCACGTCGAAGTGCAGGTCTTCGGTGACGGCCTGGGCCGCACCGTCAGCCTCGGCACGCGCGACTGCTCACTGCAGCGACGCAATCAGAAGGTCGTCGAAGAGGCACCCGCACCGAACCTGCCCGACGAGATCGTCGAGCAGATGCTCGCGTCGTCGCGGACACTGGCATCGTCGGTGCAGTACCGCTCCGCCGGTACAGTCGAGTTCGTGTACGACACGTCTCGCGGCGAGGTGTCGTTTCTCGAGATGAACACCCGTCTGCAGGTGGAACATCCGGTCACCGAAGAGGTGACCGGTGTGGATCTCGTCGAGTGGATGTTGCGCCTCGCCGGGGGCGAGACGACCCTGCTCGACGCGGTGCCCGATTCGGGACCAGAGATCACGGGGCACGCCGTAGAGGCCCGCGTGTATGCCGAGGATCCCTGCCGGGACTACCGGCCCAGTTCCGGCCTGCTCACGCACGTCGAGTTCCCCGCGCACACCCGCATCGAGACCTGGGTCGACACCGGCACCGAGATCAGCTCGTTCTACGATCCGATGATCGCGAAGGTGATCGTGCGCGGCGACTCCCGCCGCACCGCGTTCGCCGGACTCGCAGAAGCCCTCGCCGACACCAGCGTGTACGGGGTCCAGACGAACCTGTCTCTGCTCCGGACGATCTGCACAGAACCGCCCGTCCTGTCCGCTGAGCACACCACCGCAACCCTCACCGGTGTCACCGGAACCCGTCGCCGGATCGACGTCCTGCGCGCCGGTACCATGACCACCATCCAGGACTTTCCGGGTCGAACAGGGTTGTGGGAGGTCGGGATTCCCCCGTCCGGACCGATGGACGATCTGTCGCTGCGCGCCGCGAACCTCGCTGTGGGGAACGCCGAGGGTACCGCCGGTCTCGAATGTACGCTCCAGGGCCCGCGCTTGAACTTCTCCGACACCACGGTCGTGTGCGTCACCGGTGCGCCCACTGCCGTCACGCTCGACGGCGAACCCGTGTCGATGTGGGATCCCATCGAGGTCCCCGCCGGCGGCGTCCTCGATGTCGGAACCCCCACCGATGTGGGACTGCGCACCTACGTCGCGGTGCGTGGTGGACTCGACGTGCCGCTCTACCACGGCAGCGCCTCCACCTTCACACTCGGCGGCTTCGGCGGACTCACCGGCGCTGCGGTGGCCATCGGCGATGTCCTCGGACTCGCGGACACCACTGCCGTCACCGATCCGGCGTCCGTGCCCGACGATCGACGACCCGAATTCGGTCACACCTGGCATCTCGCGGTCACCGAAGGCCCACAGCCTGCGCCCGCGTACTTCACTCCGGAGGACATGGCGCAGTTCTACGACACGACATGGACCGTCCAGACCCACGCCAACCGGACGGGAATCCGCCTGGACGGCCCCAAACCGACGTGGTCACGCACCGACGGAGGCGACGCCGGACTCCACCCGTCGAATCTGCACGACAATCCGTACAGTGTCGGGTCACTCAATGTCTCGGGTGATACACCGATCCTGCTCGGTCCCGACGGCCCGAGCCTCGGCGGATTCGCGTGCCCACTGACCGTGGTGTCGGGACATCGGTGGAAGCTCGGCCAGATCCGCCCCGGCGACTCCGTTCGGTTCGTGCCGGTGTCGGACGAGGACGCAGCCGCCCTCCGCCACGGTGCCCACCGATCGCTCGACGTACCGCCGATGGTGCCGAGCACCACCCTCGACTCCGGACGCCTCGGCCACTTCGACTCGATGCTCGACCGACCCGAGGTGGCGTACCTTCGCGGCGGCGACGACAACATCCTCGTCGAATACGGCGAGATGACCCTCGACCTCGGCCTGCGTATGCGCGTCCACGCATTGTCCGAAGCACTGGCCACGACGCAGATTCCCGGCATCATCGACGTCACGCCCGGTGTGCGGTCGCTGCACATCCACTTCGACCCCGACGTCCTCCCCCAGTTCCGATTGCTCGGCGTGCTCCAGGATCTCGAAACCGAGCTGCCGGCGACCCACGATCTCGTGGTACCCAGCCGCACGGTCCGGCTCCCCCTCTCGTTCGACGATCCGTCGATCTCCGAGGCGTTGTCGCGGTACCGCAGCGGTGTGCGCGACGACGCGCCCTGGCTCCCGTCCAACATCGAGTTCATCCGCCGCATCAACGGTCTCGACTCCGTGGACGAAGTCCGCGATACCGTGTTCGACGCCGAATACCTCGTTCTGGGTCTTGGAGACGTGTATCTCGGTGCACCCCTGGCAGTTCCGCTCGATCCGCGCCATCGGCTCGTGACCACCAAGTACAACCCGGCTCGGACGTGGACACCGTCGGACGCCGTGGGCATCGGCGGAAAGTACCTGTGCGTCTACGGGATGGAATCTCCCGGCGGTTACCAGCTCGTCGGCCGTACCGTGCCGATCTGGTCCGGTTACCGGCAGTCCGGTCCCTTCGAGGACGGCAAGCCGTGGCTGTTCCGATTCTTCGACCGTATCGTCTGGGAGCCCGTCTCCCCGGAGCAGTTGCTCGAGTACCGGGCCGCGTCGAAGGCCGGGCGGTTCGACGCCGACATCTCGGAGGGAACGTTCGCCCTCGCCGACCATCTCCGGTTCCTGGAGAACAACGCCGGGTCCATCGCCGAGTTCGACGCGAAGCAGTCCGCCGCCTTCGAGATCGAGAAGAAGGCGTGGCACGACTCCGGCGAATTCGACCGCGTCGAGGCCTCACCCGTCGAGGTCTCCACCACGGCCGACCCGCTTGCCGGGATGCCCGACGGCTCCACCGTCGTCGAAGCGTCCCTCGTGGGCAACGTGTGGCGTGTCGAGGTCGTCGAAGGTCAGGCCGTCGACGTCGACACCACCGCCGTGATCCTCGAAGCCATGAAGCTCGAAATGCCGGTCCGCAGCGAACGGACCGGAACAGTCCTGAAGGTGCTCGTCACACCGGGCGCGAAAGTCGCGCCGGGCACCCCCCTTCTCGTGATCGGACCTGCAGCATGACAACCGATTTCGCCACATCCACCGAAACCGCGACAGACCGCGCGCGACGTGCTCTGAGCCGCATCGCGGAGGTCGACCGTCCCGAGGTGTGGATCACGCTGCGCGACGCGGACGACATCCTCGCCGACGCCGCCGCCGTCGACGCACGTGTCGCGGCCGGTGAGTCACTCCCACTCGCAGGTCTCGCGGTCGCGGTCAAGGACAACGTCGATGTTGCCGGCCTGCCGACCACTGCCGGGTGCCCCGAGTTCGCGTACACACCCACGACCACGGCTTCGGGCATCGCCCGTCTGATCGACGCGGGTGCAGTGGTTCTCGGAAAGACCAATCTCGACCAGTTCGCAACGGGCCTCGTGGGCACCCGCAGTCCCTACGGCGCAGTACGGTGCGCATGGGATCCCGAGCGCGTCTCCGGTGGGTCGAGTTCGGGCTCCGCGACTGCAGTGGCCCTGGGTATCGCCGACATCGGAATCGGCACCGACACAGCCGGTTCGGGACGCGTACCGGCGGCTCTGCACGGCATCGTCGGCATCAAGGCCACGCTCGGGGTCATCCCGACGCACGGAGTGGTGCCCGCGTGCGTCGACTACGACTGCCTCACCGTACTCGCAGAGTCTCTCGACCTCGCGACGAAGGCGGCTGCGGCGATGGCGGCACCGGACGAACGCGATCCGCGCAGCCGCACATGGCCGACCGACGTACGGCTCGCCGCTCCCGCACAGATCCGGCTCGCCGTGCCGCGGCCGGAAGATCTCACCGCACTGTGTGCCGAGTACCGCGACGCGTTCGATGCAACGGTTACCGACGCTCGCCGCTCGGGCATCGAGGTCGCCGAAGTGGACATCTCTCCGCTCCTCGATGCGGCAACCTTGCTCTATGACGGAGCCCTGGTCGCCGAACGGTATGCGGCCATGGGCAAGTTCCTCGAGACCGAACGGGTCGGCGCGGACCCCACCGTCGCCGCGATCGTCGCGTCGGCGAAGAAACCGGCCGCGCACGAACTGGTGACCGACCTCGACTCCCTGGTCCACACGCGGGCATACGCGAGCGTGTTACTGGACGGCTTCGACGGCCTGCTGCTCCCGACCACCACCGAGCATCCGACGATCGCTGCGGTGCAGGGCGATCCGGTGGGCATCAATCGCCGGATGGGGACGTACACCAATTTCTGCAACCTGCTCGACATGGCCGCGGTCGCGGTACCCGGCGCAACCACCTCCGAGGGACATCCGTTCGGCGTGATGGTGGTGACCCCCGGGTTCGACGATCAGGTAGCGGTCGACATCGCGGCGCGCCTCACGAGCGTCGAGGCACCGCAATTCGTCGACGCCGGCGTCGAGTTGGCGGTGTTCGGCGCCCACCTGCGAGGTCAGCCGTTGCATTTCCAGCTCGAGAGCATCGGTGCCCGATTCTCCGAACAGGTGCACACGTCCGATGCGTACCGGTTGATGGCACTGAACACCGCCCCGCCGAAGCCGGGCGTGGTGCGGCACGGCCCCGGCGAGGGCGCCTCGATCGTCGGCGAACTGTTCCGAGTATCCGAGGCCGGACTGGGCAGGTTCCTCGCAGCTCTGCCCGCCCCGATGACACTGACGAGCGTCGAGCTCTCGGATGGTCGCTGGGTCGTCGGCTTCGGATGTACCCAGGACGCCTCTGCCGATGCCGTGGACATCACCGGATTCGGTGGCTGGGTGGCATACACGACGAGTTGAGAGGCAGTTCGTCCGCAGCGGGACGGGGCAGACTATCGTTCTCGAGTAGTCGACGAAGGGTGCCGGGCGATGTCGGATCAGGACGAACGATTGAGCCGGATCATGGCTGATCTTGCTCGTTCGATGACGGACGATACCGACCTCGAGTCGTCTCTCGAACGCTTGACCGCAGCCGCAATCGAACTGATTCCGGGTGCGGACGCTGCCGGGGTGCTCATGGTCACCGGACCGTCCGAGTTCGAGTCACACGCTGCTACCTCCGAGCTGACGAGACAGGTGGACAAGATCCAGGCAGAGCTCGGAGAGGGCCCCTGCGTCGATGCCGCGCTGGAAACGGAAATGACGCACACCGCCGACCTGCGATCGGAACAGCGGTGGCCGCGGTTCTCCGCGGCCGCGGTAGAGGCGGGCGTGCGCAGCATGTTGTCGTTCCGGCTGTTCACGCATGGCGACGAGTCGGGTGCCCTCAACCTGTTCGCGGCGGAACCCGGTTCGTTCGATGCCGAGTCGATGCACGTCGGCGGGGTCCTCGCTGCGCACGCCGCGATCGCGGTCCTTGCTTCCCGCAAGGAACTGCAGTTCCAGTCCGCGCTCGCCAGCCGTGACCTGATCGGTCAGGCCAAGGGCATGCTCATGGAGCGGTTTGCCGTGGGGGCCGGACAGGCCTTCCAGATGATGGTGAGACTGTCGCAGGAGACCAACACGCCCGTCTCGGTGATCGCGGCCCGGATCGTGGAGGCCGGTCCGGGCCGCGGCTGAGCGCCACGGACCTCCGCGCCCGGTCAGCGCAGGATCGTCAGCATCACCACGGAGTCGGTGTTGGCAACGAGGTTGTGCATGACTCCCTCGTCGACGTGCACGGCGGTGCCCGGCACGAGCGGCACCGTCCGATCTGCGGTGCTGAACGACACGTCACCGCTGGTGGTCTGTACCAGGATCGGGGCCGGCGCACGATGGTCCTTCAGAATCTGTCCGGCGGCAAAACCGATCCGGATCACGGTGGCCCCCGCACCCGAGGCAAGCTTTTCGAGACGCGGGGCGTCGCCGTCCTTCTTGTCGAGGTGCGTGAGCCCCTCGATCACGGTCATCGTTCCGGTCGAATCGCTGGAATCACTCATCATGCCGCCTTCTTGGTCGCGATGATCTCGATCGCGACGAGATGTTTCTTGTACTTCGTGAACGTCGAACGCATCTGCAGCACGCGCGCGCGAGCGTCGGAGTCCCGCAGTACGTTTCCCACGAATTTCACAATACCCACAAGGCCTTCGTCGGCAAGGATGCGTTGAGGTTCGAGGAGCGCCATCGGAGCGAAGCCCACGGTCTCGATCTCGAATCCGGCATCGGTGAGGAGCGTCGTCCATTCGGCCGCGGTCAGCGGCCGCGCGTTGACCTTGATGGACCGTGCAAGCGACTTGCGGATCTCGGTCTTGACCTCGTCCTCGACCTCATCGGGCTCGATCGCCAGTTCGTGGATCGCGTAGCGCCCGCCCGGACGCAGCACGCGCAACGCCTCGCCGATGATCTGCGTCTTGTGCTTGTCGGTCTGCATCGTGAGCATTGCCTCTCCGACGACGACATCCGCGGTCGCGTCGTCGAGCCCGGTCTTCGATGCCTCACCGCTGACCACCGCACCGGCAGACCCGAGGACCTTACGAGTCAGATCGGCTGCGCTCTCGTCGGATTCGACACCGGTATAGCTCTTCGGGGCGAACTCCAGGATGCTCTGCGCGGTTCGCCCCAGCCCGGGAGCGAATTCGACGACATCGACGCCGCGCAACTTCGCGTCGGTCAGCATCCGCGCGGTCAGTTCCTTGCCTCCGGGCCGAAGGACGCGCTTGCCGAGCCGCGCAAGCAGCCAGTGTCCGGGCAGGTGGGCAGCATCCCGATCGGCCAACGGGAGTGCGTCGCCTGCTCCGTGCTCGTCGTTCATGGTCGACCTCTCTCGCTGCACATCCTATTTACAGGAGTAATCTACGGTAAATACAACGTGGGATATAGAGCCTTTGGCCCTTTCACTAAGGTCACCCTCATTCACTCGAGGGTTACCGGGATCGCGAAGGAGTGCGAGTTGGCAAAGCGGGTGAAGCAGCGCGAGCGCGTACTCGACATGCTCCGGGAATCCACAGGGCCTCTCGACGCGCACCACCTCGCGGCCACGCTCGACCTGCACGTCACGACGATCCGTTTCCATCTCTCCGGACTCCTCGACGAAGGTCTCGTCCGCACCCAGGCCGTGCCCGCCGAGAAGGTCGGCCGGCCCCGCATGGGCTACATCGCGGTGAAAGAGCCGTCCTACACCGATCTCGTCGCCCTGCTCGCGGCGCGCATCGGGGGTAATGCAGCCGAGCGCGAACTCAAAGCCTTCGAGGTCGGCGACGACTGGGCCGGGATGCTCGGACTCCCTCCCTGCTCCACGACCGACGCCGGCGCACTCGTCATCGAATCCCTCGAACAGCTGGGCTTCGAAACGCAATCGGCCACCAACGCGTTCGGCACGCACAGCATCACCCTCTGCACGTGCCCCCTCGCAGAGATCGCCCGCCGCAATCCCGAAGTGGTGCGTGGCATCCAGCGCGGCCTGATCCAGCGCGTCCTCGACGACCACGCCGCCGCACTCGGAGCCTCCTACACCGTCGATGTCCTTCCGGACCCTCAGGACGGGAACTGCCTGGTCGAACTGGTGCTACGCCCGACGCGAGGCAAGTCCGAAACGACAGCAGCTCGCGGCGACGGTCGAGTCGCCACGAGCTGAGTCGGTACATCCGAGCGGGGGTCTGCCCGCGCGGAAGATCAGAAGTTGATCATGTGTCCTGCGAGGCCGTGGATGGCCTCCTGCAGTGCCTCGCTGAGCGTGGGGTGCGTGTGGACGTTGCGTGCCAATTCGTTGACGGTCAGGTCCCACTTCTGCGCGAGGGTCAGCTCGGGCAGCAACTCGGAGACGTCGGGGCCGATGAGGTGGCCGCCGATGAGTTCGCCGTGGGTCTTGTCTGCAATCAGCTTGACGAAGCCGTTCGGGTCGCCCAGGCCATGCGCCTTGCCGTTGGCGGTGAAGGGGAAGGTCGCGACCTTGATGTCGTAGCCTTCGGCCTTCGCCTGCTCCTCGGTCAGGCCGAACGACGCGACCTGCGGCTGGCAGAACGTCGCACGCGGCATCATGCGGTAGTCGCCGAGTTCGAGGGTCTCCGCGTTGCCGATGGTCTCGGCTGCGACGACGGCCTGAGCCTCGGCGACGTGCGCGAGCTGCAGCTTGGCGGTGACGTCACCGATCGCGTAGACGCCGGGGACATTGGTGCGCATGCGCTCGTCGATCTCGATGGCGCCGCGATCGGTGAGGGAGACACCGGTGTTCTCGAGGCCGAAGCCCTCGACCCGCGGGGCGAAACCGACCGACTGCAGAACCTTGCCCACGGTCATCGTCTCGACGTTGCCGGACTTGTTGTCCTTGATCTCGACCGTGACGTTCGAGCCGTTGTCGGTGATCTTCTGGACCGCAGCGCCGGTCTTGATGGTGACGCCGAGCTTCTTGTACGCCTTCGCGATCTCCTTGGAGATGTCGGCGTCCTCGTTGGGCAGCGCACGATCGAGGAATTCGACGATCGTGACATCGACCCCGTAGTTCTTGAGGACGTAGCCGAACTCCATGCCGATGGCGCCCGCACCGACGATGACGATCGAGTCGGGGAGGTCGCGGGTGAGGATCTGCTCCTCGTAGGTCACGACGTTGTCGCTGAGCTCGGTGCCCGGCAGCAACTTCGTGACCGAACCCGTGGCGATGATGACGTTGTCGAAGGTCACCCGGTCGGTGCCGCCCTTGGTGAGCGCCACCTCGATGGTCTTGGCGTCGACGAACGAACCCTTACCGTCGTACTCGGTGATCTTGTTCTTCTTCATGAGGAAGTGCACGCCCTTGGTGCGGCCGTCCGCCACCTTGCGGCTGCGGTCGAAGGCTGCACCGAAGTCGAACGACACATCTCCCGAGATGCCGAAGGTCTTGGCCTCTTTGGTGAAGAGATGCGCCAGTTCGGCGTTGCGGAGAAGCGCCTTCGAGGGGATGCAGCCCACGTTGAGACAGACACCACCCCAATACTTCTGCTCGATGATGGCGGTGCTCAATCCCAGCTGTGCCGCGCGGATAGCAGCGACGTACCCACCGGGACCGGCTCCGAGGACAACGACGTCATAGTGTGAGGTCACAGCCATAGAGGGTAGTCCTGCCCGATCCGGCTGTCTGCTGATGGTCCGGTTACCCGCCGGTAAGGTGAGTTTTCGCACTCATCGCTGCGCACCGTACCGCCTCACCGCGACAGGCACCGTCACCGCGAGGATCACCGCGATCCATCCGAATGCAGCAACTACCGGGTGGTGCATCGGCCACGCCGCATCGGCCGCCACCGCGGTTCCCGAGCCGAACAGTTCCCGCAGCGCGGCGACCACCGCGCTGATCGGATTCCATTCCGCGATCGTGCGGACGACGGACGGCATCGCCTCCGTGGGCGTGAACACGTTCGAGAACATGATGAGTCCGAAGATCATCGGCGCTGCCTGCTGGAGGACCTGCTCATCGCGGATCGCAATGCCGAGGAGGATGCCGAGCCAACTCAGCGCCGATCGGAAGGCGAACAGCAGCACGATGGCCAGGGCGACGTCACCGACGGGTGCGTCGATACGCCACCCGACCAGGTAGCCGACCCCCATCATCGCGGCGAGCGCCACCACGCCGATCACGGTCTCGGCCAGCGCGAGGCCCGTCGGCACCCCGGACCGTGCGATGGGCAGGGCACGGAACCGGTCCGTGAGCCCGCTGCTCAGATCCGTATTGGCGGTGCTCGCGGTGGCCATCAAACCCAAGGCGGCGACGAGGACGAACACGCCCGGCATGAGGTACGACCGATACGCCGAGGGATCGGCGTCGCCTGCGAGCGTGCCGCCGAAGACGTAGCCGAACAACACGACCATGCCCAGCGGCGCGGCGAGCGAAACGGCGAACAGGGCCGGCGAGTGCCGGTAGGTGGCCATGGTGCGGCCGAACACCACGCGCGCCGCGGTGACTGTATTCACGGTCGGGTGTGGATGGGTGGAGGTGGTCATGATGCCGGGATCCTTTCGGTGAGCGCGAGGAACGCCTCGTCGAGGCTCGCGCGGCGTCGACCGATGTCGTGGACGTCGATTCCGTCGGCGTCGAGAGCCCGCAGGATCGAAAGGAGCTCCGGTTCACCGTCCATCCCGAACGACAAGCGGATCGAGTCTTCCTGCACCGCCGTCGATCCCATTTCGCGGGCATCGAATCCGGCGAGAATCTGCACGGCCCGGTCATGGTGGGCCGGCGGGACGACGATATCGAGGCCGGTACCGACTGCGGCGGTGATCTCGGCGGGCGTACCGGTGGCGACGGTGCGCCCGCCGTCGAGGATCGTGATGGCATCGGCCAGGCGTTCGGCCTCGTCCAGATACTGGGTGGTGAGCACCACTGTGGTGCCGTCCGCCACGAAATTCAGGATGTATCCGAAGATGTCGTTGCGACTGCGCGGGTCGAGCCCGGTGGTGGGTTCGTCGAGAAACAGCACTGCGGGGCGCACGACGGTGCCCGCGAGAATGTCGAGTCGGCGACGCATGCCGCCCGAGTAGCTCTGGACCTGCCGGTCGGCCGCATCGGCAAGATCGAAGCGCTCGAGCAGGTCACGGGCGTGACGACGAGCGTCGCGTGCGCGGATTCCGGAGAGTCGCGCGAACATCGTGAGGTTCTCGGCGCCGGTGAGCCGCACGTCGACGGAGTGGAACTGACCGACCAGGCCGATGCGCTGCCGCACTTGAACGGCGTCGGCGACGGTGTCGTAACCGAGCACCCTGGCCTGCCCGGAGGTCGGGCGCAGCAGGGTCGACAGCATGCGCACGGTGGTGGTCTTGCCCGAACCGTTCGGCCCGAGCAGGGCATGCACCGTCCCTTCCCGCACTCGGAGGTCCACCCCGTCCACGACCGCGTGCTCGCCGTAGCGGCGCGTAAGGCCTTCGGTTTCGATGACGTTCACGGGCATCTCCTCATCTGTGAACAGTGTTCGCAGATTCAGTGTAAACATTTGCGAACATCGTTCGCAAATGTCGGCTCGAGGCATGCTGTGTTCATGCCGACCTCACTGTGGCTGAGATCCGACGGAGCGAAGCGCGGCCCCCGCCCGACGCACACGCTCAGCGATATCGCCGCAACCTGCGTCGATCTCGGAGATCGCGAAGGTATGCGCGCCCTGTCCATGCGCCGCGTCGCCGAAGCGCTCGGCACCTCAGCCGCGTCGCTGTACCGATACGTGTCCGGAAAGGACGATCTGCTCGCGCTGATGGCCGACCACGTCGCCGGGGAATACGTGTTCGCGCCCCTCACCGGCGACGTGCGTGCCGACGTCCTGGCCGTAGCGGAACAATCGCGCGTGCTGCACCAGCGCCACCCGTGGCTTCGCGAGGTCCCGGCCACCGACATGGGTCCGAACACCGTCGCCTACCTCGATCACCTCATCGGAGCACTCGCACCGGCGGAACTCGACGCGACGGCGACGATGATGGGCGTCGCACTGTTGAGCGGATGGGTGACGAACTTCGCCGCTCAGGAGTCCGCCGGCGAAGTCGCGTCCCAATCGGGCGGCGGTGCCGAACATCTGGTCGCCATGCTCGCTCACGGCGACTACCCGCACCTGGCAATGCTGTTCACCCGCAGCGGCGACGACGCCCCCACCGCCCCGATCGACAACGACGCCGCGTTCGTCGCGGGTATCGACGCGATGCTGTTCGGCATCGCACCACCCGATCCACAAGGTCAGCCGAGGATTCCGCGCTCGTAGGCGGCGGCCACCGCCGCGGCACGGTCCGACACGTTCAGTTTCCCGAAGATATGGATGAGATGCGTCTTCACAGTCGCCTCGCTGACGAACAACACCCGCGCGATCTCCCGGTTGGACGTCCCCTTCGCCACGAGTACCAGAACCTCACGTTCGCGGGCGCTGAGTGACCGTGGAGCGCCCGCATCGCGCACCCGCGACATCAGGCGCGACGCGACCACCGGCGACAGGACCGTGCGTCCTTCTGCAGCAGCCCGCACCGCGGCGAACAGTTCGTCGCGCGGTGCATCCTTGAGGAGGTATCCGGTCGCGCCTGCCTCGATCGCGGGAATGGTGTCGGAATCCGAGTCGTAGGTCGTCAAGACCAGAACCCGACTGCGGACACCGCTCGAAGTCAGCTCGGCGATCGCCTCGACACCCCCGCCTCCCGGCATCCGCAGATCCATGAGCACCACATCAGGATCCAATCGGGCGACCAGCGCCACCGCTTCCTTCCCGTCGCCCGCTTCACCCAGGACCGTGAACTCACCCGAGGCCGAGAACATTCCGCGCAGCCCATCACGCACGACAGGATGATCGTCGACGATCAGTACAGTGATGCCCTCTTCGTCGATGCCCTCATCGTCGCTGCTCACGAGACCGACCCCGCCTTCACCAGCGGCACTCGTACCGATACTGCTGTTCCGGCGCCGATTTCGGACTCGATATCCAAAACACCGGCAATGCGGGCGATACGGGAACGCATGCCCCTCAACCCGAATCCATCCACCGTCTCCGCCGACAGATCGAATCCGCGCCCGTCATCACGGATGTCGACGCTCACCTCGTCGTCCATGTACGACACGGTGACACCGACGCGGTGCGCCGACGCATGTTTGGCCACGTTCGCGAGCGCCTCCTGAGTGATCCGCAACAGCGTGGCCGCGATGTCGTCGTGCAGGTGTTCCACTGTTCCCGTCGCCGTGAACTCGGCCCGGATCCCGTGCTCGACGGACCAACGGCCCACGGATTCGGCCAGGACCGTTTCGAGTGTGTCGTGCTCGAGCACTTCCGGCGCGAGATTGTGCACAGAGCGTCGCGCCTCGCCGAGGCTACGTCGGGCAAGGTCAGCGGCCTCGTCCACATGACGTCGCGCCGCGTCGGGATCCGCGGTGGCCCCGGCGGCCTGCAGTTGGGTGACGATTCCGGCGAGGCTCTGCGCCAAGGTGTCGTGGATCTCCGCGGCAAGGCGACGCCGCTCATCGTCGATTCCTGCCTCTCGTGCATGTGTCAACAACTGCGCATGCAGTGCCTGGTTCTCCGACAGCGCCTGTTCGAGACGGGCATTCGTGCGTTCGAGCTCGGCGATCGCGTCGATCCGTTCTTCGGTCCTACGCTGGTCGCGCTCCCCGATCCGGTACGCCACCATCGCTATCGCAGAGTTGAGGACGAACAGCAGGACGAAGACGATCCAGATCTCCGGATCCTGCGGAGGCAGTCCCCCCGCTTGTGAGCCGGCCAAAGTCACCGCCGTCGCGACCAACCCGACACGAGCCCACCGTTCCCCGACCAACCAGGGCGCATCGAAGTAGCCCATCACGGCGTAGATCGCGAAGAACGGGTTGAACAAGCTCAGGACGAACGCCAGGACCGTGCGGACGATGTAGTAGACCGTGCCGGACCCCGCATGACCACGCAGCCGGCGGATCTCCCAACCCGCCAGCACCACGACCAGCAGCGACGCAGGGATCTGTTGATCGGGGGTCATCAGCAGCGATGCGGTGCCTGCGGACAGTAGTGTTCCGGTCGCGAGCAGCGCGATCGGGCCCCACCGGTGGAAGCGGCTCCACGGGTCGTCATCCAACTCGTGCGTCGTTGTTCGCTCTGTCACCACGGTGTCCAGGATGACGGGTGGAGGCGTCACTGCCAACGGAACCAGCGGATCGCGGCGGCGGTGAGCACCACCGTCCACCCCATGACCACGGCCAGCCCACTCCAGGCGGGCCACTCGCCCGCTGCGGCCTGGTCGAGTATCTGCGCGGCCGCCCCGAAGGGAGTGAGTTCGACGATCCGCTGCAGTACCTCGGGCATCGCCTGCACCGGAAGCCACACCCCCGCACAGAACATCATCGGGAAGAACACGATCGTGCCCAACGTCTGCGCTGCACGCTGCGACGACGACAACGCCGAGATCGCGGCGCCGAGACTCAGTGCCGCAGCGAGGGTCACGAGCACCGCGAGAGCATAGCCCCACGGCTGCGCAGGAAACGCCACATCGAACACCACACGGCCGACGACAAGGGCGAGGACCACCGACACTGCAATCGCAACGGCGTGCACGACGATCTGTGCCGTCAGCAGGTTCGCCGGACGTGCCGGAGTCACGGCCAGCCTACGGAGAATGCCCTGCTCGCGGTATGCCGACAGCACGGTGGGCATCGTCTGGATACCACCCACGATCATCGCCAGCAGCAACGTCACCGGCACGTACAGGTCGATCACCCGCAACCCTCCGAGGTTGGGATCGGGTTCCCGGAACGACGGGATCAGACCGAGAATCGTCAGGAGCAGAACAGGGAAGACGAGGATCCAGAACAACGCCGCGGGTTGGCGTGCGAACAGTCGCGTCTCGGTGCGCAACACCGCGATCGCCGGTGTGGTCGTCGCGCTGCTCCTGATCGAGGTGGTCATGATGTGCCTTTCGATCCGGTGATGTCCAAGTAGGCGTCGTCGAGGGTTGCGTCGGCCACACGGAGTAGTTCGGCGCTCAATCCTGCCCCGGAGAGCACCGAGAGCACGGCCTCGACCGACTCCTCGCTGCCCTCCACCACGACCCGCTCGTGATCCGTTCGTACTGCGGCAACGCCGGGCAACGACTCGAACCTGCCTACGTCGAACGGGCCCGAAGGGCGGAACGAGACAACGACGGCGGTGGTCGATCTGCCGATCAGTTCCGTAGGTGTGCCCAGCGCTTCGACCCGGCCCGAGCGGAGCACGGCGACTCGGTCGCACAGCCTCTGGGCCTCCTCCATGAAGTGTGTGACCAGCAGGACGGTGACACCGGCGTCACGGACCTCCTCGATCAACTCCCACGTGTCGCGGCGCCCGCGGGGGTCGAGTCCGGTAGTGAGCTCGTCGAGCACCACCACGCGCGGTGTCCCGATGAGCGCAAGAGCAATGAACAGGCGCTGCTTCTGCCCGCCCGACAATTTCGCGAACTGGGTGCGGAGCAGAGCCCCGAGCCCGAGACGTTCGGCCAAGGCGTGACCGTCAGCGGGCCGCGTGTAGAACGAGGCATACAGCTCGAGGGCCTCGCGCACGGTCAGTTTCGGCTGTAGTCGGCTTTCCTGCAACTGGGTACCGAGCAGTTCGGTGACAGCGCGGTGGTCACCGATCGGATCGAGTCCGGCGACGCGGACGGTACCGGAGTCGGGTGTGCGTAATCCGGAGAGGCATTCGACGGTGGTGGTCTTCCCCGCGCCGTTGGGGCCGAGAATCCCGAAAATTTCACCGTCGTCGACATGGAAATTCACGCCGTCGACGACGGTGCGCCCGCCGTACGACTTGCGCAGGTCGGTCACTTCTACGATTGGCATACATCGAGCGTGCCTGCCTGCATCGGGTCGGCACATCAACCGAGCGGTTCGGATCCGCATCAACCGATCGGATGATGCGGGCAGGTACGCCATGTGTCAGGGACGGAACCGGAACATCCGGAGAAGGTACCGGGGCACTCCACTGAGCGGAACGGCAACAGGCCAGTCGCCCGAGCGGAAATACGCCTCGGTGCCGCCGTCCACCGTCACGATACTTCCCACCATGAAATCCGCTGCGCGCGACAGCATGAACTCGACCCACTCGGCGATCTGCTCGGCGTCACCGAAGCCACCGATCGGTACTGGAAAGCCCTCGACCCGCTTCGCTTGCGGACCGGCCAGCTGCGTTTCCAGCAATGGTGTCGAAATTGCGCCCGGTGCAATGACATTGAGACGAATACCGGAACCCGCCCAGTCGTCGGTGACCGCGATACGACGAGCCCACCGGGTGACCGCGATCTTCGTCGCCGCGTAGGTGAACGGGGCCGCCGCAGCGGAGATGCGCCCTGCGCGCTTGACTCCTTTGTCGAGGTCTCCGGCGAGGAAAGCCTTCACTGCGGAGTTCGGCACACCGGGCGTCGCCGTCGTCGAGTTCGATCCGAACACCACCACTTTGCTGTTGCCGGTCGCGGCGAGGGCGGGCCGCCAGCCGACGAGCAGGTCTATCACACCTCGCACGTTGACCTGGGCGATCACCGTTTCCTTTCCTGCCACGGGCCCCAGCCCGGCGGCGAGGACGGCGCCGTCGAGGCGTCCGCCGGCAAGCTCGAGCGTCTGCCGGATCGCCGTGGAGCGCCCCTGCGGCGTCGATAGATCCGCGACGACGTCGGCGTCCAATCGGTCGACCCCGATGACCGTGTGCCCCTTCGCGCGCAATCGCTCGGCGCTCGCCTTGCCCATCCCGGATGCCGCCCCGGTCACTACATAGATACCCATGTGTCCCCCTTCACTGCGTGCGGACCAGTACAACATGTGGGCTCGGTGTTCTCAGCGACGGGCGATGATCTCGGCAAGGACGGCTCCGGCACGCAGCAGCGCAAGTGTTCGCGCTGCGATGTCGTCGATCCTCGAGTCCAGCACCCTCAGCGACACGTCGATGTCATGGAGGTCGCGAAGATCGGTGAGGGCTCTGTGGACATCGGGTATGCGGTAGCCGGCAGCCCGCAGCGCCGCGACGATTCGAGCCTCACGGATCGCCGCCAGCGGATAGCGACGGGCCGATCCTGCGCTCGTGGCCACTCGATGTGGCGTCACGAGTCCCTCTGTCTCCCAGAATCGCAACGTCGAGGCACGAACTCCGAGGGCGCCGGCGAGTTCGGTGATCGTCATGGTGTCACTCTCGGAAGATTCGACCTCGGTCGCCGCTTCCGCGCGGATGAGGAGAAGTGCCCGTCGCGCCTCGAGCGCTTGTTCGCGCTCGCGAGTGAGTTCGATGTGGAGGGACGCCACCAGTGCGGCCGCCTCGCCGGGCGCGAGGACCCGGATCTGCCGCATCACGTTCCGCGCCTCCACGGGACCGACAGCACCGGCGAGGTCGCGGTAGGCATGCAGGTCGCGAACGTGTCGCGCGGAGAACACCCGGTACCCGTTGGCTTTCCGAGGAGCAGACTCGACGACGCCGTGAGCCTCGAGGTCGCGGATCTGCTGTACCGAGTATCCGGTGGCCGCAGAGACGGCGGCGGTGCTCAGTTCGACGTCGCCGTGGCCCATTGCCAAACCCTCCACAAGCACTTCAACTGCACACTTGAACCATGAGTATGGAGCAGATTCTCGAGACGGTGCGCGGCTTCGACGGGATTCTCGAACTCGCACCCGCCGAAGGCAGTGAGTTCCCCGAGGTCGCGTGGGGCGATCATTTCTTCTATTACGCCCCCGACGGTCAGGTCCCGCAGCGAGCGCAGCCATTCGCGACGATCGTGACGAAGGACTACCCCGGCGACACCGGGTCCGAGCTGGACCCGCCGGATCGGTGGAGACTGAACATCCACGTCGGCCGGGCGAGATTCACCGAGCTCACCGGTGAGGAACCACGGGCAGCGGAATCCTCGGTGGACTACAGCGCCTCCGACACCGTCCTACCTCATCCGGTCTATCGAGCTCAGGGGTGGATTGCGATCGTCGATCCTGGCGTTCGGACGTCGACCATCGCCGTCAGCCTTCTTCGCCTTGCCCACGAAGACGCGCGACGCCGGAAGACACCACACCGCCGCGACTCGCACGGATAGGCACACCGTGCCGACAAAGTGCGTGTGTCTTCCGAGCGCGCGTATGTCTCGGTCACCCGCCGAGCGCGACCCGGACCTCGCCGATCGCCTCCCGCAGCATCGACTCGTACTCGTCGACGTCGGGCACCGCGCGTGGGCTCGAGTTGATACCGATCGTGACGGTGTCGCCGAGACCGTACACACCATGGGTCAGGGCCATCACCGGTGACAGCCCCGGAAATCCGGCACTGAACACGACCGGGGCACCTGCGAGTTCGAGGTCGGCGCGGCCGCGGTTCACGCTCGACACCACCGTGTTCCCTGTGACGGTCGCGGGAACCTCGCCCAAAGAGTACCGATCGACACCGAACTTCAACAGCGGCGCGGGAACGAACTCGTTCGCCGAATCACGTTGCGCCAACAGCGGGCTCGACAGTCGTGCGCGACGATCGGCGATATCGTCAGCGATCAGCGCGGCCCGCGCGGACAGATCAGGTTCGGTCACGAACAGGTCGATACCGGCATTACGGTAGTTGTTGCGCGACTCCCCTGTCGCGTCGACCGCGATGGTGACCTCGACGCCGAGCCGATCCGGCACCGTCTCGCCGCGCAACCCCAGGAAGCGGGGCAGGGCGACGGAGATCGCTGTCAGTGCCGACACCGTGACGGTGACGCCGGCCCCGCGGAAGACCTCGGCGGGGCACACCACCATCCGCACGGCCCGATCGTCCCCGGGGTCGGTATTGACGCCGACGAGAGGGCGCCCTGCGGCCGGCGCGGGAATCTCTCCCGCGGTTGTCGCGTCGGTCAGCGCCCGATCGGCAGCGGCAGCCCTGCGTCCGGCCGCGACGAGTCGCGCGAACTGGACCGGAAATCGAAGCGACCGTGCCAGCTTCACGCGCATCGAGACAGCGTCCGGAGCCGGCGAGCGCGGTGGCTCCTCGGTGCCGAACAGTGCGCGCACCAGTTCCGTCGCCCGAGCGCCGTCGGCGAAAGCGTGCGACACCTGAAACACCACAACAACCGCAGGCCCGTCACAGCGAGGAGCGTCGAGAACACCCGCGAAGACGTGCACCCGCCACGGGCTCGTCCGGGCGTCGATCGATGTGGCCACCAGCGACCCCAAGCGTTCCTGAAGCTCGTCCCACGTGTGGTCGGTCAAGACGTGCTCGACCACCAGGTCGTCGCCGTACTCCCTCGGTTCCCAATACGGGTAGTCGAGATTCCACGGAACCTCGCGGATCCTGCACCGGAGCTCCCCCACCCCCGCGACACGTCGCCGGACCGCGACACGCACCGCATCGGCGTCGGTATCGCCCGCGAAGCAGTACAGCAGGAACTGATCACTACGGATCCGCTCCGCAAGCCAGTACATCTGCGCGTCGGAAGGGGTGAGCTGCACGGCCGCGAGCGTACCGTCGACGCATTCCCGGGGCCCCACCGTCGGCACCCAACCGCTCCGGTCCAGGTAGAAATAGGGCATGAGCAACACCACCACCGATCCCTACCTCTGGCTCGAGGATGTCACCGGCGAGAAGCAACTCGACTGGGTGCGGTCACGCAACGACCGCACCGTCGACGCCTACACACGCACCGATGACTTCACTACGCTGGAATCCCGGATCCGGGAAATCCTCGACACCGACGCGCGCATCCCCTACGCCCGACGCCGCGGCCGGTACCTGTACAACTATTGGCGCGACGCCGAGCACGTGCGCGGCCTGTGGCGGCGCACCACACTCGACCAGTACGTCCTCGACGACCCGGAGTGGGATGTCCTCGTCGACCTCGACGCGGTGGCCGCCGAGGAGGGTGAGAACTGGGTGTGGTCGGGCGCTCAGGTCCTGCGCCCCGACCAGGACCGCGCGCTCATCAGCATGTCGCGTGGCGGTGCCGACGCAACCGTCATCCGCGAGTTCGATCTGATCACACGGCAGTTCGTGTCGGGCCCGGACAGTTTCGAGCTTCCCGAAGCGAAAACCGACATCAGCTGGATCGATGTCGACTCCGTCTTCGTCGGAACCGACTTCGGTGACGGCACCCTGACCGATTCGGGCTATCCGAGGATCGCGAAGCGCTGGCGCCGCGGCACCCCGATCGCGGACGCGGAAACGGTGTTCGAGGGCGAGACCACCGACGTCGCCGTCGGCGCCGGCCACGACAACACCCCCGGGTACGAACGCAGCTTCGTCGACCGCGCCATCGACTTCTACACCGCGCACCAGTACGAACTGAAGCCCGACGGCACCCTGGTCAAGCTCGACGTACCGGACGACGCGCGGGTGAGCGTGTACTGCGACCACATGCTCGTGCGCCTCCGCTCCGACTGGCTCGGCTACCCCGCCGGCTCCCTGCTCGCGACCGACTACCCCTCGTTCCTCGAGGGTTCACGCGACATGACGGTGCTGTTCACACCCGACGAGCACACGTCACTCGAGCAGTACACCTGGACTCGGAACCACCTCCTGATGGTCACGCTGCGCGACGTCCAGACCCGGATGCGCGTCCTCACACCCGGACCCGACGGCTGGTCGGACGAAGAGCTCGACGGGCTTCCGGGTGCGACGTCGACGTCCATCATCGACGTCGACCCGCGCGAGGGCGACGACTTCTTCCTCAACTCGAGCGGATTCACGACCCCCGCAACCCTGCTGTCCGGCACGGTCGGGCAACCACTCGAGGCGATCAAGCAGGCGCCCTCGTTCTTCGATTCGGACAGCATCACCGTCACACAGCATTTCGCAACCTCCGACGACGGAACGCAGGTACCGTACTTCGTCGTCGGTAGTAGCACCGGCGCCGCGTCACCGACCCTGTTGTACGGGTACGGCGGATTCGAGAACTCGATGGTCCCGGCATACAGCGGCGGTGTGGGTCGGGCCTGGCTCGAGCGCGGAAACACTTACGTGATCGCGAACATCCGCGGTGGCGGCGAGTACGGCCCCACCTGGCACACGCAGGCGTTGAAGGCGAACCGCCACAAGGTGTTCGAGGATTTTGCCGCGGTCGCGAAAGACCTTGTCGCGCGGGGTATCACGACAACGGAACAACTCGGGATCCAGGGCGGAAGCAACGGTGGCCTACTCATGGGGGTGATGCTCACCCGCTACCCCCACCTGTTCGGCGCCATCGTGTGTCAGGTCCCGCTGCTCGATATGAAGCGCTACCACCTGCTGCTTGCGGGCGCCTCGTGGGTTGCGGAGTACGGCGACCCCGACAACCCCGACGAGTGGAGGTTCCTGTCGGAATACTCGCCGTACCAGAACACCGACCCCGACGCGGCATACCCACCGATCCTGATCACCACGTCCACCCGTGACGACCGTGTGCATCCCGGGCATGCGCGCAAGATGGTGGCGCTCCTCGAGGAGCAGGGTCACGAGGTCTGGTACTACGAGAACATCGAAGGCGGGCACGGCGGCGCCGCAGACAACGCGCAGGCGGCGTTCAAGTCGGCGCTGACCTTCGCGTTCCTGACCGAGAAGCTGTAGCAGAGGTGTGGATCCGAGCCCGGTTGCTCGGATCCACCCTGTTTCTCACCGGTCACGTTCTCACCGGTCACGCAGCCAGGCCGCGACCCGCCCGACGGTGTCGGCGTTGTCGCGGATCCAACCGTTGTGCCCGAGTGGCCGTTCGAGGTGCCAGGTGGTGACGTCGGCCGCGGGTAGCTTCTCCATCAGGTGCCGCGCCGAGGCAATCGGCGTCATGTCGTCGTCCTCGATCGTGATCGACAGAACCGGAAGCTTCAGTCGGCTCAGGCGTTCTTCGTAGTCGATGTCGGCACCGGCAGGCTCGAACCTGCCGCTGCGCGCAAGCCGCGCCCAATCGGAGATCAGCGGACGCGACTGCCGCCCGAAGCCCGCGACGCCCAACCTGTCGCCGGGCCAGAATCCGGCGACACTCGCGGTGAGCGACATCGCCGTCGAGCCGAACAGGAGCCCTGGTCCGTGCACTCCAGGGAAGTGGCGATAGTACGGGGTGCCGGAAGCGACGAGCACGAGCCCACCGAGACGGCCACGAATACGGGCGGCGTACAGCACCCCGAGCTGACCACCCATCGAATGTCCCAGCAGGAACGGGGTCGAGTCGGGAAATCGTTCCCGTACCGCCTCGAACATCGCGGGAAAGTGCACCGCGACGATGTCTTGGTAGCCGTATTCACTGTCCGGCCCGGGCCTCGGGCGGCTGTCGCCCTGACCTGCGAGCTCGCAGATCGCCGCGTCGAATCCGCATTCGACGAGGGCCTGCGCGAACGGCTCGTAGTACCCGGCGGGGATCCCGAGCCCTGGAACGGTCACCACGACGGCCCGCGACGAGTCGAGCCGGTTCTCGTGGTGGTGCTCCGGTCCGGGGAACAAGCGGACCGACGTCGTCGTGCCGTCGGGAAGCTGGATCGCTACGGTCTCCACCAACTCAGAGTAGGCCCGAATCATCGTCCTGGTCGGCAGACTGCGGAGCGTTCGATTCTTTCCCGGAGGCGGTTCCGAGCCCAGCGGCATCGAGCGCAGCCTCGGTGAGCGATCGTCCCAGCGCGATCATGTCGGCGGCTTTGTGGAAGTCGAGGCTGCGGCACGCGGTGCGCGGGATTTCGACCAGTACATCCGGTGGATACGCCGCAAGCTGGTGGCGGGCAAGGGTGGACTGCATGATGTCGAGCGAGCGATTCATGACTTCCACCCTGCTGAACTTCGGAGCCGTGATCGCCTCCGGGCCCATGTCGACGTCGTGGGCGCCATCGTCCGTGTCGGCGTACGGGGCGTGCGGGTCGAGCCTCTCCTCCGGTGCACCTGCACCGAATCGGCCCACCACCGAACGGACGATGTCGCTGTCGAGCAACTGCGATGCGGATCGCCGGAAGCGTCCGCCCCATTCCTCCGCCGGGCGCGGTTCTGCGCTGACGTTCTCCGGCGACTGCGTTCGGCCGCGCTCCTCCCCACCGAGACTGATCCCGATCGTAAGGTCGGACGACACGCCGACCGTCGGCGCTACGGGTAGAGGGGCCAACGTGCCGCCATCGGTGAGCACGCGGCCGTTGAGCACGTAGGGTGTGATGACACCGGGGATCGCAATCGACGCGCGGATCGCAACGTCGACAGGTCCCCGCTGAAACCACACCGAACGCCCGGCTGCCAGGTCGGTCGCCACTGCTGTGAACGGGATCGGGAGATCCTCGATGACGACATCACCGATAAGCTCGCGAACCTTGTTGAGTACCTTCTCCGCGTGGATGACGCCCGGAGACGTGACAGACACATCGAGCAAGCGGACGACGTCGAGCTGGGTCAGGCTTTCCGCCCAGCGGGTGTACTCCTCGAGCTTGCCGGCAGCGTAGACCCCGCCGACGAGGGCGCCCATCGACGAGCCGGCGATGCCGACGACCTCGAACCCACGTTCTTCGAGAATCTGGATAGCGCCGATGTGGGCATAGCCACGCGCTCCCCCGCTCCCGAGAGCAAGAGCAACGCGCATCCGATCGGCCATGACTCCGATCGTGCCATGCTCGGGTGATCCCGACGCCGGCGATCCCGACGCCGTGATCCGGACGCCACGGACTCCGCGTCGTAAAGTCCGGTGTTCCGGTTCTCACCGGGATACGCTTTCCACATGATTCGGCTCCTCGCCACCACGGTCGTCGCGCTGATCGCCAATGCGATTGCACTGATCGTCGGCGCCTGGGTCCTCCCGGGCATGTCGCTCAGCTCCTTCGCCTTCGTCATCGCCGTCGTGATCTTCACGGTCTCCGTGATCCTCATCGATCCTCTGTTGCGACAGGTCGCGATGACGAAGACACCGGTTCTGATCGGTAGCAGCGCGCTGATTTCGACACTGATCGCACTCATCGTCACCGCGCTCGTGAGCAACGGTCTGCGGATCGACGGCATCACGACATGGATTCTCGCCACCGTCATCGTGTGGGCCGTAGCGCTCGTAGCGCGCCTGCTGCTGCCGTACATCGTCTTCAAGAAGACACTCGCCAAACGCAGAAGTACCTGACACTCTCCGTCGAGAACAGAACACTCGAAGCACCCGCACGGCGATTCCGCCGTGCGGGTGCTGTCGTAGAGAACCCTGACCGAAAGTTCAGGGTGCAGACGGGGGTCCGTCCCTGATGTGCCCGAGGTGGTCCGAAGCGCACGATCAATGCATCGGTTCGACAGCCCTCACAGACACTTCGGGAGAATCCAATGCGTAAGACCATCTTCACGGCACTGCTCACCGGCGCCGCTGCACTGACGATCGGAACAGGCATCGCCGCAGCAGATTCCGCGCCGAACGTCGTCGGACTGGAGGAGCATGCCGCCACCGCGAAGCTCAGCGCCCAAGCTGCGCCCTACTCGATCACCAACCGCTCGGGAAATATCTCGGGTGCCTGCACGGTGACCCAGCAACGCGACCGCGGCTACCGGACCGAAACCGAAGCGACGTACGACTACACACGCAACGATTGGGTTCGCACGGAAACGAAGGTCTGGCGCGGTGTCGGCCTGACCGTCGTCTGCCGCTGACCTCCCCACTCACCACATCCGAACGCACGGCAAGGAGCACGGATTCATCATGACCTTCGACAACAGCGCACCCCGGCCCTTCACTCGCTCGACATCGCAGCGCATGCTCGGCGGCGTGTGCGGAGGCATCGCCGATTACTTCGACATCGACGTCAACATCGTCCGGGCCGGTGCCGTCCTTACAGCATTCGTCACCGGCGGCACCGCAGTCCTGCTGTACCTCGCACTCTGGATGCTTCTGCCCGAGTGAGTTTTCGACGGCACCGCCAGGTGCCGACGCCGCTACGGTCATCCATCCGCGAACCGTCCGGTACGAATCCACCCCGAGGCGAAGTTCAGGGTGGAGATCGGGGCGCTCCCTGATGTGCACACACTCGACAAAGAGCAGGATTACCTCATGACCTTCGACAACAACGCACCTCGCGCTTTCACTCGCTCGACGTCGCAGCGCATGCTCGGCGGCGTGTGCGGAGGCATCGCCGACTATTTCAGCATCGACGTGAATATCGTCCGCGCTGCTGCCGTTGTAGCGTCCTTCATCACCGGCGGTACCGCAATTCTGCTGTACCTCGCACTCTGGATACTGATTCCGGAATGAACAGCGCAAAGGCCGTGGAGCTCGAGAATTCGAGATCCACGGCCTCTCAATGCTTCCGGTCTACAGCGACCCGGTGAGTAGCGCCGGCGCGATGGCCAGCAGGAGCCCAATGAGCTGGTTGATGACTTCGAGACCGCCGGTAATACTGCCCATCTTTCCTCCAGTGTGTCGCCGGGGGCTTCACGCCTCCGGACATCGAATTCGGGTAACCAGAAGGTTCAGCTCAAGAACTCTGCACTCTGCGAAAGCAGTGAGAAGATGAACGTAATGATTTCGGTGATGGTCGTGCTACCCATTGATCCTCCTACGCCCGGATGGTTGAGGTGATGCGGCACTGACGAACTCGAGATCACGATGTGCCGAACCTCACATTACGACACGGTCTCGACATGGTCAATGATGTTGCGTAAGAAAATATTTGAAACTTTGGTACACCAAATCTTATCAGTGGAAACAGGTTCGGAAGAGGGCATAGGAGATGACCGCCTCGGAGAGAAGCGGTCCGTGAGCTACTCACCCCGTCACAACCCGATAGAACTCGCAATCATCGGCCAGGAGGCGTGGAGGTCGTCCTGCCAGTAGTCCCACGAATGTGTTCCCTGAGAGCGGAATTCGAACGTTGCAGGGATGCCCATTTCCCCGAGCCTGTCGGCCAGACGGTGCGTGCAGTCGTTAACCGCAGCCTCGATGACACCCCCGACAACGACCTGATTCAAGAGCAGTCCGAGATCACCGTCGACCGACCTCGCACCCAAGTTCTCGTGCGGCCCCGGCATTCCCGTTGCCGACGAGATGTAGAGTTCGATACCCCGCAGCTTCTCCGCATTGACGTACGGGTCGTTTGCGGTCCAACCCGGCCCGTCGAGCGGACCCCACATGTTCTCGACGTCGGCGTCCCCACGACTTTCGACGACGGTGCGGACATAGAGTTGCCCCAACTCCGTACTCGTCTCGGCACACCCGCTGTATGCACCCACCGCCTCGTACAGAGTCGGCTCAGCAATCGCCAGACTCAATACCGAGGTACCCGACATCGACAGCCCCGCTATCGCGTTCACACCCGTGGTACCGAACGTCGCGTCGATGATCGGCGGCAACTCCTGCGTGAGGAACGTCGTCCACTTGTTCCGGCCGAGCACCGGATCATCGCGTTCCCAATCGGTGTAGTACGTGAACGATCCATCGAGCGGCGTGACGACATTGACGTTCTTGCCCTCGAAGAACTCATCGATATCGGTCCGGGCATCCCATGTGGCCTGCCCTTCCCCGCCCCCTGCCCCATTGAGCAGATACAGCGTGGGGCGCGGAGCGCTCGTGTCGGCCGGTGTCCGCACCCTCAGCGGGACGTCACGGCCCATCGCCGCCGAATAGACGTGCGCGACGACCGTGCGCTCCCCCTCGACGTCGATGTGAGACAGTGACGCAGCGGGTTCCGCTGCAGCTTCACTCCCGAACAGTGCCGACGACATGCACGTGAGGGCGACGACCGACAACGCCGCCCATGCTCGCCGCAACGAGACCACCCGACCACCCTCCCGACTCCTCGGAACCCCGGACGAACGTCGATCACGACACCCCACCCGGTCGGAATGAAATCATTTCTACACCACAAAGCCGCGCAATGGTCACGAAACGGTCAATTTCCCGAAACTCGGGTTGCAGACACCGAACGGCGAGTCATGCAAAGAGGGTCGGCTCCGTGACATCGGAGCCGACCCTCGCCAGGACGAGCACACCAACCGCTACAACCCGAGCGCTGCCGCCAACCGCTACAACCCGAGCGCTGCCGCCAACCGCTACAACCCGATGGCTGCCGCCATCATGGGCCACGACTTGTGCAGATCGTCCTCCCAGTAATCCCAAGAATGCGTACCGTTCCGCCATTCGAAGTGTGCGGGTATCTCCAGCTCCTCGAGCCGGTCCGCGAGACGCGTCGTGCAGTGATGCACCGCCGCTTCGATGCTCCCGCCGACGACGAGCTGGCCCACGAGACCGAGCGGGTCGTAGTTGATCGACCTCGAACTCAGCTGGTCGTGCTCACCCGGAAGGCCCGTCGCTGCCGACACGTACAACTCGACGCCGCGAAGCTTCTCCGCATTGAGGTACGGGTCGTTCTCGATCCACCCCGGCCCACCGACCGGGCCCCACATGTTCTCGGGGTCGCCGCCCTTGACCCGCACCACGGCCTGCACGTACGCCTGCCCCACCGGTGTGCTCGTCTCGGCGCAGCCACTGTATGCACCGACAGCGCGGTACAACTCGGGCGCCGCGGTCGCCAGGCCGAGCACCGATGTACCCGACATCGACAGACCTGCAATCGCATTGGCTCCGGTGGTCTCGAACTGCTCGTCGATGATGGGCGGCAACTCCTCGGTGAGGAACGTCGTCCACTTGTTGCGGCCGAGTTCCGGGTCGTCCCGCTCCCAATCCGTGTAGTAGCTGTAGCGTCCGCCCAGCGGAGTCACCACATTGACGTTCTTGTCGGAGAAGAACTCGTCGACGTCCGTCTGCTCGTCCCACGTCGCGATGCCCTGGCCACCGCCGGATCCGTTGAGCAGATACAGCGTGGGCCGCGGTTCACTGGCGTCGGCCGGCCTACGCACCCGGAGTGGCACAACAGTGTCCATCGACGCCGAATACACGTGTGCGATGACCGTACGGCCATCCTCCACTTCGATGTGCGACAACTCCGAGGTTCGCTCACTGGCGGTCGACGATCCCGGAACCGGTTCGGCCGATCCCCCCGCCGGCACACACACCGCAGCCGCCAGTCCGACCGTCACCACACCACACACACGTCGGAACCACGTCGACCCCATGAACCCACCCCTTCGAAAGCTGCCTCATCCCACGACGAGTCGTCACGACCCGCCCAGCGCTCCCCGACAAGCCCCGAATTACACGCTTGTTTCTACACGATCCCCACCCGAAGGTCACGAAAGGGTCAAGATCTTGGTACGAGACACAGTGCCGGGACCCGCAGCACGAGACGAGGCCCGACCCCACCGAAGTGGTGGGATCGGGCCTCGCACAGCTCGGTCGTGCAGCTACGGCTGGATCAGAAGTCCATGCCGCCCATGCCGCCGGTCGGGTCGCCCATGGGAGCAGCGGCCTTCTCCGGCTTGTCGGCCACAACGGCCTCCGTGGTCAGGAACAGAGCCGCAATGGACGCAGCGTTCTGCAGCGCCGAGCGGGTGACCTTGACCGGGTCGTTGATGCCTGCAGCGAGCAGGTCGCCGTACTCGTTGGTCGCGGCGTTGAGGCCGTGACCGGCGGGCAGGTTGCGAACCTTCTCGGCGACGACGCCGGGCTCGAGGCCTGCGTTGAACGCGATCTGCTTGAGCGGAGCTTCGAGAGCGACGCGAACGATGTTCGCACCGGTGGCCTCGTCACCCTCGAGCTTCAGATCGTCCAGCGCGGGAGCCGCCTGCAGCAGAGCCACGCCACCACCGGCGACGATGCCCTCTTCGACGGCCGCCTTGGCGTTACGCACGGCATCTTCGATGCGGTGCTTGCGCTCCTTGAGCTCGACCTCGGTCGCAGCACCGGCCTTGATGACTGCAACGCCACCGGCCAGCTTGGCGAGGCGCTCCTGCAGCTTCTCGCGGTCGTAATCCGAATCCGACGCCTCGATCTCGGCGCGGATCTGGTTGACGCGACCGGCGATGGCGTCGGGATCGCCCGCGCCCTCGACGATGGTGGTCTCGTCCTTGGTGACGACGACCTTGCGGGCCTGGCCGAGCAGCTCGAGGCCAGCGGTCTCGAGGGACAGACCGACCTCTTCGCTGACGACCTCGCCACCGGTGAGGATGGCGATGTCGGCGAGCTGAGCCTTGCGGCGGTCGCCGAAGCCCGGAGCCTTGACGGCGACGGACTTGAAGGTGCCGCGGATCTTGTTCAGGACGAGGGTGGACAGAGCCTCACCCTCGACGTCCTCGGCGATGATGACGAGCGGCTTGCCCGACTGGATGACCTTCTCCAGGAGCGGCAGCAGATCCTTCACCGTCGAGATCTTGGAGCTGACGAGCAGGATGTACGCGTCTTCGAGGACGGCTTCCTGACGCTCGGCGTCCGTGGCGAAGTAGAGGGAGATGTAGCCCTTGTCGAAGCGCATGCCCTCGGTCAGCTCGAGCTGGAGGCCGAAGGTGTTGGACTCCTCGACGGTGATGACGCCTTCCTTGCCCACCTTGTCGATGGCCTCGGCGATCAGCTCACCGATCGCGGGATCGCCGGCGGAGATGCCTGCGGTCGCTGCGATCTGCTCCTTGGTCTCGACTTCCTTGGCGGTGTCGAGCAGCTTGGCAGTGACGGCCTCGACGGCCTTCTCGATGCCGCGCTTGAGGCCGAGCGGGTTCGCGCCGGCAGCAACGTTGCGCAGGCCCTCGCGCACGAGCGCCTGGGCGAGCACGGTAGCGGTCGTGGTGCCGTCGCCAGCGACGTCGTCCGTCTTCTTGGCAACTTCCTTGACCAGCTCGGCGCCGATCTTCTCGTACGGATCCTCGAGCTCGATCTCCTTGGCGATGGACACGCCATCGTTGGTGATCGTGGGCGCGCCCCACTTCTTCTCGAGCACGACGTTGCGACCCTTGGGGCCCAACGTCACCTTGACTGCGTCGGCGAGGCTGTTCAGGCCACGCTCGAGGCCGCGACGGGCCTCTTCGTCGAACGCGATGATCTTGGCCATTGCGAAGTGATCCTCCGGATATCGGGGTGACACCTAGGACGGCCGCTCGTCGGGACGCCCCGTAGTTGTGCATTCGGCCGGAATCAGTGCCCGCGACGGACGACCAGGGGTGTCGATATTTCCCGGTCTCACTGCCCCGACCTGGCACTCGCTTGTTGTGAGTGCCAACTGCATTTTTAGCACTCGAGGGTGGCGAGTGCAAGGTTACCGGCACTCGACCACCCTCGTCACGGTGCAGAAGGTTTCCGCACCCCGTCGACTAGCGACGCGTGGAGCCCACACCCACGGCGCACCACTGCCCCGTGGCGGTGTTGACAGCGAACGACTGAGCACCGATGCATGTGACACCGGCAGTGTCGGCCGTCGCTCCCGAACCCCAGCCGGCCACCGACAACGTGGTCGCCGGACCCTGCGCCCACGAGTGACTCAGACCGCCGCCGAGCGCGTAGGCGTACGAGCGCCCACCGTCACGCGCCGCGCTGAGCGCCGTACCGAACCCGGTCGCCTGGGACTCGGCAGCACCCGCGGACTCCGCAACCGACACCGCGGTGCCGCTGTCGGCTGCCGATGCACGCGCGAAACCCTCACCGGTGGTCGTCGCACCACAGCTTGCTGTATCCGACACCAGGATCTGATTCTCGGACGGCGGCGACACACACGTCACCGGCGCGGCCGACGCCGTACCTGTTCCCACCAAGGCAAACGATGCTGCGCCGACGGCAACCGCCGCGAAGGCCTGCGCAACACGACGGCCGGAGAGGACGGACCGGAGAGAACGAATGGACAAGAAGTGCTCCTCTGCGCTGGAAGAAGGAGGGAAAGAGCCCTCGGGCGCAGGGTACTCGTCACATGTGCGGCGCGCGAGACCCGAGATCACACATCGTCGAGCAACTGCGGAAGATCGGCAACCGAATCGATCACGTGGTCGGGCCGGTCGACGGCGAGCTCGAGCACAGACCGACGAAACTTTCCGGTACGCACCAGGACTCCGGTCATTCCGAGCCGCTGTCCGGGCAGCACCTCGCCGTACAGATCATCACCGACCACGACCATGCGGGACGGGTCGACGTCCATGATGTCCGCGGCCGCAAGGAAACCCTGCATCGACGGCTTCCCCACCGCCACCACCGACTGACCGCTGAGCTCCTCGAGTCCGGCAAGATAGGCGCCTGTATCGAGGCGCAGCCCGTCGGGCCCCTGCCAGCTGGCCGCGCGGTGCATCGCGACGACGGGGACACCGTCGAGCATCAATTCGGCAACGCGACTCAACGTCCGGTGAGTGAATTTCTCCCCCGCACCGCCGAGTACCACCACATCGGGATCGTCGTCGTCACGCTCGATCCCGTCGAGATCGGCCTCGACATCGCCCTCGTTGAGCACCCAGCACCGGCGCCCCGGATAGGTCTGCTTCAAATACTCGGCCGTCAGCGACGCGGCCGTGACGATCTCACTCGGATCGACGGGCATGCCGAGATCACTGAGCGTTGCAGCGATCTCGGCACACGTCCGTGACGTCGTGTTGGTCAGGAACGCCCGCGGCACTCCGCTCTCGCGGAGCTGCGCGAGGACGTCGGCGGCGCCGGGCACCGGCTCCCACGACGTCACGATCACGCCCTCGATGTCGAACAGGACTCCGTCCACGTCAGCCATGCCCACGAGCCTATCCGTGAAGAGAGATCAGACGGTGCGGGCGAGCCGATCCGCGAGCAGGTGTGTGAAGCGTGCGGGATCGTCGACCTCGCCGCCCTCGGCGATCAAGGCCATCCCGTACAGCAACTCTGCCGTCTCGGCGAGCGCCGGGTCGTCCGTGCGGCCACCGTGCGCCGCACGCAGCCCCGACACGAGCGGATGCCCGGGGTTCAGTTCGAGGATCCGCTTGGTGTGCGGCACCGGCTGGCCGGACGCCTTGTACATGCGTTCGAGCGCCGGCGACATGCTGAAGGTGTCGCCCACGATGCATGCCGGCGACGTCGTCAGGCGCGACGACAGGCGGACCTCCTTGACGTGCTCGTCGAGGGTGTCCTTCATCCACGTCAGAAGATCACCGAAGTCCTTCTCCTGCTCCTCACGTTCGGCTTCGGCCGCTTTCTTCTCGTCCTCGGTGTCGAGGTCGACCTCGCCCTTCGCAACCGATCGGAAGGCCTTGCCCTCGAACTCGGGAACCGACGTCACCCACATCTCGTCGACGGGGTCGGTCAGCAGCAGCACCTCGATGCCCTTCGCTGTGAACGCCTCCATGTGCGGGGAGCTCTCGAGCAGCTGACGTGACTCGCCGGTGATGTAGTAGATCTCGTCCTGGCCGTCCTTCATACGCTCGACGTACCCGGCGAGCGTGGTCTGCTCCTCGGTGCTCGCCGTGGAATCGAACGACGAGATCGCGAGCAGCGTGTCGCGGTTGTCGGTGTCGGAGATCAGACCTTCTTTGAGGACGCGGCCGAACTCGTTCCAGAAGGTCCGGTACTTGTCGGCGTCGTGGGTCGCCATGTCCTTGACCGTGGACAGGACCTTCTTCGTGAGACGACGCCGGATGGCCCGGATCTGGCGGTCCTGCTGCAGGATCTCACGGGAGACGTTGAGCGACAGGTCCTGCGCATCGACGACACCCTTGACGAAGCGAAGATATTCGGGGATGAGGTCTTCGCAGTCGTCCATGATGAACACGCGCTTGACATAGAGCTGAATGCCCGTCTTGCGTTCACGGGAGAACAGGTCGAACGGGGCATGCGTCGGAATGAACAGCAGCGCTTGGTATTCGAAGGTTCCCTCGGCGCGCATCGGGATGATCTCGAGCGGTTCGTCCCACGCGTGGGCGACGTGCTTGTAGAACTCGTTGTACTCGTCGTCCGATACCTCGTCGCGCGAGCGCGCCCAGAGCGCCTTCTGCGAGTTGAGGGTCTTGGTCTCGAAGGTGACCTCGTCGGTGCCGTCCTCACCCTTGGTGGTCCGGGAGACCTCCATGCGGATGGGCCACGCGATGAAGTCGGAGTACTTCTTGACGATCTCCTCGAGCTTCCACTGCGACGTGTAGTCGAAGAGATGGTCGTCGGCGTCCTCGGGCTTGAGATGCAGGGTGACCGAGGTTCCCTGCGGCGCGTCCTCGACGTCTTCGATCGTGTAGGTGGATTCGCCGCTGGACTCCCACCTGGTTCCGGCATCCTGCCCCGGCTTGTGGGTGACGAGCGTGACCTTGTCGGCCACCATGAACGCAGAGTAGAAGCCGATGCCGAACTGACCGATCAGTTCCTCGGACGCCGCGGCGTCCTTGGCCTCGCGCAGCTTCTTGCGCAACTCGCCGGTGCCGGACCTGGCGAGAGTACCGATCAGGTCGACGACTTCGTCGCGCGACATACCGATGCCGTTGTCCCGGATCGTGAGGGTACGGGCATCCTTGTCGACCTCGAGGTCGATGTGCAGGTCGGACGTGTCGACCACCAGGTCCTTGTTCTGGAACGACTCCAAGCGGAGTTTGTCCAACGCGTCGGACGCGTTGGAGATCAACTCGCGCAGGAAGGTGTCCTTGTTCGAGTAGATCGAGTGGATCATCAGATCCAGCAACTGGCGCGCCTCGGCCTGGAACTCGCGCTGTTCGACGTGTGTGCTCAACTCACTGTCCCCTTCGACAAGCAGATTTCCTCCTCGAATATTAGGACGGCCGAGCCCGGCGTGCCGAACCCCCCGCGAGGGCATCATGGAGAGGAGCGGTATCTCTGTGTCGACGGGAGTGGATCATGACGATTCGTCGAGTTGCCGTGGCCGGTGCCGGCATCGTGGGGCTGTCCACCGCGTGGTTTCTGCAGGAACGAGGCCTGGCCGTCACCGTCGTCGACCGCACCGGCCCCGGAGCCGATAGGCAGGACGCACGCGCGTCATGGGGCAACGCAGGCTGGCTGGCGCCTGCCCTGACGTTGCCGCTACCGGAGCCGTCGGTGCTGAGGTACGGGCTGCGGTCGATGTTCACGCCCTCGTCCCCGGTGTACGTGCCACCCACTCTCGACCCGAAACTGATGCGATTTCTCGTGGACTTCGCGCGGCACTGCAGCACTCGGCATTGGATGGCATCATTGGAAGTGTTCGCCCAGGTCAACAAGGTTGCGCTGCGGGCGTACGACGACCTGTCGGTCGGCGGCGTCACCGAACAGACCCGCGATGCCGACCCGTTCCTCGCGGCATTCACAGCGGAGACCGAGCGCGACCACCTGCTCGGCGAGTTCGACCACGTACGGGCGACGGGCGGCGAGGTGGATTACGACATCCTCGACGCAGACGCGGTGCACTCGCTCGAACCCCTGCTCGGCGACAAGGTGCGCGCGGGATTGAGGGTCCGCGGCCAACGGTTCATCGATCCACCACGGTTCGTCGCGTCACTCGCGGATGCGGTGCGAGCACGCGGCGGTGAGGTAATCACCGGGTTCGACGTCACCGAGGTGCGCGACCCCGGCAACGGCGTGGTCGACGTGATCTCCGCGAAGGGACTCGACGTGTCCGTCGATGCGGTGGTCCTCGCGACGGGAGCGCGGCTGAACGCACTTGCCCACGGGTTCGGTGTGCGCACTCCGGTTCAGGCCGGTCGCGGGTACAGCTTCAGCGTGGTGCCCGACGAACTTCCCAAGAACCCCGTGTACTTCCCGGTGCAGCGGGTGGCGTGCACGCCTCTGCACGACCGGTTCCGCATCGCCGGAATGATGGAATTCCGCAAACCCGACGCACCCCTCGATCCGCGACGCATCCAGGCGATCGTCGACGCGACCCGCACGCTCATGCCCGAAGTCGACTGGGCTGCGAGGAGTGAGGAGTGGGTCGGCTCGAGGCCGTGCACGGCCGACGGACTGCCGCTGATCGGTGGCACCCGGTCGCCGCGCGTGTTCGTCGCGGGCGGTCACGGTATGTGGGGTGTCGCGCTCGGGCCACTGACCGGCCGACTCCTCGCAGGTGCAATGACAAACGACGCCGATCCGCTGCTGCGGCATTTCGATCCCCTGCGGTGATCGACCCTGCGGTGATCGGTCATCCCTCGTTCGCGAGCCGCTTGTCCATGCCTTCGAGCCACGTGAGCACAGCGCGTTCGTAAGCAATGCCGAACTCGACCGTGGCGGCAGAGTAGTCCGGCAGGTCGTGGTTCGTCATGAGGTCTTCGTACCCGGCGAGTTGGCTCTCATGCGCGGCGCGGTAGTGCGCGAGCATCTCGGCGAGCCGTTCCGGACGTAGATGGTCGGCGAATGCAACGGTGAGAAGCAGCGGGTGCCGGATGTTCTCGGGTCCGGGGTCGCGGTCGATCCATGCTGCGAACGCCTCGCGGCCGGCGTCGGTGAGGGTGTAGGGCTTGCGGTCGCGCGGACCCTTCTCACCGGGCATGATCATGCCGTCTCGTTCCATCGCGGCAAGTTCCCGATACACCTGGCTGGTAGTGAGCGACCAGAACTTGCCGATCCGCTCCTGCGCCGTGGTCACCAGATCCCAACCCGTCTTCGGACCCTCGTGCAGAAAACCCAGCAGCGACGCAGCTGTCGCGTTGAGCGGACGTCCGGCCATCACGCGCTCCCCTCATCCCGTCATCGGGAAAACCGTTGACATTCCACTGTGTCATATCCATCATGGAAACAACGACTTTCCACAATGGAAGCTCATCAGGGCAGGAAATCTCCGCTGGAGGACCCCATGGCCACCGAGAACCCCCACATTCCCGACTCCGACAGGATCTCCGATTCCGAACGCGAGCGGTTCGTCGACGAACTTGCCCAGCACGTCGGCAGCGGGCACCTCACCATCGACGAGTTCGACACCCGCGCCTCCGCCGTCTACGCATCGACGACCGTCGCCGAGGCGCGCGCGCAGTTCACCGACCTTCCCCGGCCCGTTCCTCCAGCACCGACCACAGCACGTGCTCGTCGGCGGCTTCCCGTCCATCAGAGGATCGAGTGGACCGCGTGGCTCGGCGTGAGTGCGATCAACGTGCTGGTCTGGGCCTTGGTGTCACTCGGGACGGCATCGCTGGTCTACCCATGGCCGCTGTGGGTCATCGGACCATGGGGCCTGGTCCTCCTCGCCCGGACCGTGCTCGGAATCGAAGGAGGCGGATGCTCCTCGCGCGCACACGACGCACGACGAGAGGCCGCCCGCGCCGCAATGCTCGCCCGCCGGGAGGCGATGCGTGCCCACTCGATCGCGCACCGGGAGGCCATGCGCGCCCACTCGATCGCGCACCGGGGACCGCTCCGCTGCGCCCCGCTCGCACAGACACGACCGCTCGCACCGCTCGCAGCGACCTCGCATCGGCGTCGGTAACTCCGTCCGCGACGTAGCCATCGGCTGTCACCCGCGTCTGCCATAGTCGGGCAACGACACCACGCGGGAGGCGGCGCCGATGTTTCTGCTCGACGATGTGCTGGTCTACAGCTCACGGGATCTCGCCGAGGCCGCCCAGTGCGAATTCTTGCTGCTGAGCACTGTCGACAGCGTCCTCGGCCGCGGACCCCGACCCGCAGGCGTCGACGATCCGATGCTCGACCGCACTGCCCGTCTCGGCAACGCCCACGAGCAGCGCGTCCTGGACCGGTATCGCGACGAGTTCGGCGACGGTGTCGTGCACATCCCCCGCCCCGACCACACTCACGACGGCTACGAAGCAGCTGCGCGTGCCACGATCGACGCCGCCCGCGCGGGTGCCGACGTGATCTATCAGGGCACGTTCTTCGACGGCCGGTTCGTAGGCTTCTGCGATTTCCTCGTCCGCACCGGCGACACGTATGCCGTGTACGACACGAAACTCGCGCGGCACGCGAGAGTCGAGGCGCTGCTCCAGCTTGCCGCCTACGCCGATGCCCTCGCGCACACCGGAATCCCGGTCGCGCCGCACGCACACCTGATCCTCGGCGACGGCACGATCGCGTCGTATCCCCTCGCCGACATCGCTCCCGTCTACGCGCAACGCCGGGTGCATCTGCAGCGCCTGGTGGACGGCCATCGCGGCGCCGGAACTCCCGTGGACTGGACCGACGCCGGGCACACCGCGTGCGGCCGCTGCGACACGTGCGAACCACAGGTGGCGACGTATCGCGACCTTTTGCTGGTCGCGGGAATGCGGTCGACGCAACGCGCCCGCCTTATCGCCGACGGTGTCACCACGATCGACGAACTCTGCGCACGGGAGGAGCCCGTGCCGGGCATGTCCCATCGCACGCACGCCGCGCTGCGAGCGCAGGCTCGGGTACAGCTGCGACAGGAGCAGACCGGCGAACCGGTTGCCGAGGTCTACGAGCCAGGTTCCCTTGCCACGCTGCCGAACCCGGACGACGGAGACATCTTCTTCGACTTCGAGGGCGATCCGCTGTGGTGCGAGGACGGCGGCCCCGACTGGGGGCTGGAATATCTGTTCGGCGTGGTCGGAACAGACACCGGAACTCCGACGTTCCGTCCCTTCTGGGCGCACACGCGCGCCGATGAGCGGCGTGCACTGCTCGATTTCCTCGAGTACGTGGCGCAACGCCGCCGCACGTACCCGAAGATGCATATCTACCACTACGCGCCGTACGAGAAATCGGCGTTGTTGCGGTTGGCAGGCCGGCACGGTGTGGGCGAGGAGGATGTCGACGAACTGTTACGCAACGGCATCCTGGTGGACCTGTATCCGATTGTGCGCGCGTCGGTTCGGGCCGGCGAGTCGTCGTACAGCATCAAGAAACTCGAGCCGCTGTACATGCCGCCGCGTGATGGTGAGGTGATCGATGCCGGCGCGTCGATCGTCGCGTACGCGGACTACTGTGACCATCGCGATGCGGGACGGGACGAGGCGGCTGCGAAACTGCTGGATTCGATCGCGTCGTACAACGAGGACGACTGCGTGTCCACCTGGCGGCTGCGCAACTGGCTGCTCGAGCGCGCCGCGGAGCACGGTGTCGCCACCACCGGGGTCACGCACGAGGAGGCCGCGCTCCCTCTCGAACCGCACCCCGCAGAGGTCATGCTGTGGGAATTCGCGGGCGAGGCGACAGGTGAGCGCACCGACGACCAGCAGGCCGCAGCATTGATGGCGGCGTCACTCGGCTATCACCGGCGGGAGCGGAAACCTTTCTGGTGGGCCCATTTCGATCGTCTGTCGAATCCGGTGGACGAATGGGCCGATACCCGCGACACCTTGGTCGCGACCTCCGTCGCGGTCGACGAGCACTGGCATCTTCCGCCGCGCAAGCGCAAGGCCCGCCGGCATCTTGCGGTCACGGGTGATTTCGATACCGGGAGCACTGCGCGTGCCGGCGATTCGGTGTTCCTGTTGTACGAGGCGCCGGCACCTGACGGACTGCCCGACGGCGGGCCGTGGACGCGAGCGTGGTCGGGTGGGAAGATCCTCGAGCGCCGGTCCGGCAGCGATTTTCACGATGTGCTCGTGATCGAGGAGTTGCTGCAGACCGACGAGGAGTATTCGGCCCTGCCGATCGCGGTCACGCCCGGTTCCCCCATCGGGGCTGCCAGTATCGAGAAGGCGATCGAATCGGCGGCCGACGACATGTGCGCGTCGCTGCCGGATCTGCCGTCGACGGCCGGCACCGACATTCTGCGACGGATCCCGCCGCGCACGCGGTCCGGCGCGCTCCCTCCGGTCGGCGACGGCGGGTTCCCCGCCGCGATCACCGCTGCTGTCCTCGACCTCGACGATTCGTACGTCGCCGTGCAGGGCCCGCCCGGCACCGGGAAGACGTTCACGGGATCCCGGGTCGTCGCCGCACTCGTCCGCGAGCATGGCTGGCGGGTCGGGGTGGTCGCGCAGTCGCACTCGGTGGTCGAGAACATGCTCGACGGCATCGTGAAGGCGGGTGTGCCGGGCGAGGTCGTCGCGAAAGCCAAGGCGAAGACCGCCGAGCCGACATGGACACCCGCGAAGGACACCAAGACCCTGACGGGGTATCTGGATGGGCTCCACGACGGCTATGTCGTCGGCGGCACCGCATGGGATTTCACGAACACCAACTGCATCGCGTCGGGCAGTCTGGATCTGCTCGTCATCGACGAAGCCGGTCAGTTCTGCCTGTCCAACACCGTGGCAGTCGCAACGAGTGCACGGAACCTGCTGCTCCTGGGCGATCCTCAGCAATTGCCTCAGGTCAGTCAGGGCACGCACCCCGAACCCGCCGACGAGTCGGCCCTCGGCTGGCTCGCCGAGGGGCACGGCGCGCTACCCGCCGACCGGGGGTTCTTCCTGTCGCGCACGTGGCGGATGCATCCCGACCTGTGCGCGCGGGTGTCGGATCTGTCGTACGACGGGCGGCTGCTGTCCCAGTCCGACCGCACCGCAGCGCGTGCCCTCGACGGCCTCTCGCCCGGCGTGCACACGGTGACGGTCGAGCATTTCGGCAACGCGACGTGCTCGGTCGAGGAGAGCGACGAGGTGGTGCGCCGGGTGCAGGCAGTGCTCGGCACCGAGTGGCGCGACGACGCGGAGGTCGCACCGCGTCCTCTGGAGGAGAAGGATGTGCTCGTCGTCGCGCCGTACAACGCGCAGGTGGCGATGATCCGGTCCGGCCTGTCCGATGTCGGGCTGACCCGGGTCGATGTGGGCACGGTCGACAAATTCCAGGGTCGTGAGGCGCCGGTGGTGTTGATGTCGATGACGGCGTCGGCGATCGAGGACGTACCGCGCGGGATGTCGTTCCTGCTCTCGCGCAACCGGCTCAACGTCGCGCTCTCGCGGGGCCAATGGTGTGCGATCGTCGTCCGCTCGCGTGCATTGACCGATCATCTACCGTCGACACCCGACGAACTGGTCGACCTCGGAGCATTCCTGCGACTGACCCGGTGACCGGCAACACATCATCGGATACGATCGACGCCAGGACTTTTTGTAACCCCGAGTACCACACACTGAGCAGGAGCAGACATGTCGAAGACACTCGAAGCCACCATCGACGTCGCAGCAGACCCGAACCGGGTGTGGAGTGTCGTTTCGGATCTACAGCGCATGGGAGAGTGGAGCCCCCAGTGCCGCAAGATGATCGTCCGCGGCGGCAGCGTCGGCGCCGGAACCACCACGATCAACATCAATCGCAAGGGCCTGCTCGTGTGGCCCACCACATCCAAGGTCCTCACGTTCGAACCCGGCCGCGAGCTGCGATTCCGCATCAACGAGAACCGCTCGATCTGGTCATTCGTCCTCGAAACCACAGATACGGGCACCCGCATCGTGCAGCGCCGCGAAGCACCGACCGGTACCAGCAAGGTTTCGCAGACCCTCATCAAGTACATCCTCGGCGGCCAGGAGAACTTCGACGACGACATGGTTGTCGGGATGAATTCCACCCTCGCCCGGATCAAGAACGAAGTCGAGGCCCGCGCCTCTGTCTGACCATGCACCTCTATACTCACGTACTCTCAGGTGTCCTGGGGGAGCCCGGCCGGGCAACGCCGATGAACGTGAGTGAAGAGGAGCCGTGGCACGTAAGCCCACACCCGCTGGCACACCACCGACCAGCGGTGCAGCACATGTCGTCGACCTGATCAAGAAGGCGATTCCGCCGCTTCATCCCGGCGGCGTGCCGTTCGTCGCCGCACCCCTCGTCGTGGCTGCACTCGGCCGCAATCGCAAATGGGTCCGGCGCGCCGGCCTCGCATCGGCTGCCGCGACCGCGACATTCTTCCGGCACCCGCACCGGGTGCCGCCGAATCGGGTCGGCGTCGCAGTCGCGCCCGCCGACGGTGAGGTCGCACTCGTCGACACGGCCGTGCCGCCGGCCGAGCTCGGGCTCGGCACCGAGCCGCTCCCCCGCGTGAGCATCTTCCTGTCGGTGCTCGACGTACATGTGCAGCGCAGCCCCGTCGGCGGCATCGTCCGCAAGGTCGTGCACCAGCCCGGGAAGTTCCTCTCCGCAGATCTCTCCGACGCCAGCGAGGTCAACGAACGCACGAGCATGCTGCTCGAGATGCGCGACGGCGCTCTCGTCGGGGTCGTGCAGATCGCCGGCCTGCTGGCTCGACGCATCGTGTGCGACGCACAGGTCGGTGACACGGTCCCCATCGGCGACACGTACGGACTCATCCGCTTCGGCTCGCGCGTCGACACGTATCTGCCCGCGGGAAGCACGCTGCTCGTCGAGCGCGGTCAGCGCACGATCGGCGCCGAGACCGTCATTGCCGCGCTTCCGTCCGCTCCGGTGCTGTGACTCCCCTCAAACCGAGCGTCCCCACAGGGGACGACAGCCGAGCGACTCGCAATCGCCCGGTGGCGGTACGGCTGCTTCCGAGCGTGATCACGATCCTCGCGCTGTCTGCGGGATTATCGGCCGTGAAGTTTGCGCTCGACGGGGAACTCGGCATCGCTCTCGGAATGATCGGGGCCGCGGCGATCCTCGACGCCCTCGACGGTCGCATCGCACGCCTGCTCGACGCCACCAGCAAGATCGGTGCCGAACTCGATTCGCTGTCCGACGCCATCGCATTCGGCGTCGCCCCCGCACTCGTGCTGTATGTGACGTTGCTCGACGGCAACGCTTTGGGCTGGATCATCGCATTGCTGTACGCGGTGAGCATCGTGCTGCGCCTGGCCCGCTTCAACACCCTGCTCGAGGACGACTCCGTCCCCGCGTACGCCCGTGAGTACTTCGTCGGGGTGCCGTCACCCGCCGGCGCCATCATCGCGCTGAGCCCGATCGCGGCGTACATCCAGTGGGGCGACGGATGGTGGACGTCGTTTCCGCTCGTCGTGGCGTGGACGCTCTTCTCCGGTGGTCTGATCATCAGCAGAATTCCCACCCTCGCAATGAAATCCATTTCGGTGCCGCCGCGCCTCGCGATCGGCCTGCTCGCGCTCGTCGCAGCCGGCGCGGCAGCGCTCGTCACCTATCCGTTCGTCCTGATGCTGGTACTGGTGGGCGTGTACCTGGTGCACATCCCTTTCGCGATCCACTCGCAACGGTGGGTGGCCGCGCGCCCGGCAACATGGGACATCAAGCCCTCGGAGCGCCGGGCGCTGCGCGCCGAGTCGCGGGCTCTTCGGCCGCGGGGTGCCGTCGGCCGACGCATGCTCAACGCGACGGGACGTTCCTCGGCGCGCCTCGGGCTGCGTCGCCCGCGCGGACGCTGACCACGATCTAGGCTCGTGCGGGTGACCACCCCTCAACTCGCGCTGACCGTCCGGCTCAACACTTCCGCGGCAGATGCCCGCCGCGGGGTCGTCCGTCTCCACCCGGAGGTGCTCACCGCGCTCGGACTCCGCGAATGGGACGCGATCGCACTTACCGGGGCGCGGCGCACCGCTGCCGTCGCCGGACACGCACCGGCCGGCACTCCCACCGGGACGGTCCTCCTCGACGACGTCACCCTCTCCAACACCGGGCTGCGCGAGAACTCCACCGTGGGCGTCGCACCCGTAACCGTGTACGGGGCACGCGCGGTGACGGTCTCCGGCTCGACCCTCGCCAGCACCTCGATCCCCGAGGCCACCTTGCGTCAGGCGCTGCTCGGCAAGGTCGTCACCGTCGGCGACGCGGTGTCGCTACTGCCGCGCGACCTCGGCCCCGGCACCAGCAGCGCCGACACCACGCGTGCACTGTCGCGGACCTTCGGTATCGCCTGGACGACGGAATTGCTCACCGTCTCGGCGGTCGATCCGTCCGGACCGGTCAGCATCCAGCCGAACACCGCAGTGTCCTGGGGAACCGGGAACGTCACCGGCACTCGAGCCACACTTGTCGCGCCGACGGTCACCGCACCGTTCTCCGAGGACACGCCCGAGACCGAGACGCACCGGCCGTCGACGCCGCCCGTCGAAGATCTCGTCGGCCTGCAGGCGCAGGTCGGCAAGCTGGCCGAATGGCTCAAGCTCGCCCTCGACGAGCCCGAACTGCTGCGCACCCTCGGCGCGTCTCCCCATCTCGGTGTGATGATCACCGGGCCCGCCGGAGTCGGTAAGACCACTTTTGCGCGGGCGGTTGTCGCGAACCGCCGTGTCGTCGAAGTCGACGGCCCGAGCATCGGCGCACTCGCCGCCGCCGATCGGCTGGCGCGGATCACCACAGCCGTCGATGCGGTGCGAAGCGGGGGTATCCTCCTCGTCACCGATGTGGACACTGTCCTGCCCGCCAACGCGGAGCCGGTGTCGACACTGATCCTCGAGCAACTCCGCCGCGCGATCGAGACCGACGGTGTTGCACTGGTCGCGACCTCCGCCGCACCCGACAGCGTCGATCCGCGGGTGCGTACACCCGAGATCTGCGACCGTGAACTGTCGTTGCCGCTGCCCGACGGCGCCACTCGCCGAGCCCAACTCGAAGTGTTGCTTCGGGCGGTGCCCTCCACCGGCCTCGACCTCGATGCGATTGCCGAACGCACCCCCGGCTTCGTGGTCGCCGACCTGGCCGCGCTGTGCCGCGAGGCCGCACTTCGGGCCGCGTCCCGCGCGAGCCGCGACACCGACGAACCGAAGCTGACGCAGGATGACCTCGTCGGCGCGCTCGAGGTGATCCGGCCGCTGTCTCGCTCCGGATCCGAGGAACTGGCGATCGGCAGCGTCAGCCTCGACGACGTGGGCGACATGGTCGAGACGAAGCAGGCACTGACCGAGGCCGTGCTGTGGCCACTGCAGCATCCCGACTCGTTCGCGCGCCTGGGTGTCGATCCGCCTCGCGGGGTGCTGCTGTACGGCCCGCCCGGCTGCGGCAAGACGTTCCTCGTGCGCGCACTGGCCAGTACCGGACGGCTGAGCGTGCACGCCGTCAAGGGCGCCGAACTGATGGACAAATGGGTCGGGGCATCGGAGAAGGCGGTGCGAGAACTGTTCCAGCGCGCGCGGGATTCTGCGCCCTCGCTCGTGTTCCTCGACGAGATCGACGCCCTCGCGCCACGCCGCGGGCAGAGTTCGGACTCCGGAGTATCTGATCGGGTCGTGGCGTCGTTGCTGACCGAACTCGACGGCGTCGAGCCCCTGCGCGACGTCGTGGTGGTCGGTGCGACCAACCGCCCGGACCTGATCGATCCGGCGCTGCTGCGCCCCGGGCGGCTCGAGCGGCTGGTGTTCGTGCCGCCGCCGGACGGCGAGGCGCGCGCCGCGATCCTGAAGACCGCCGGCCGGTCGGTGCCGTTGGACGACGACGTCGACCTCGATGCGCTCGCGGAGGAACTCGACGGCTATTCGGCGGCCGACTGCTCGGCCGTGCTGCGCGAAGCCGCGCTGGCCGCGATGCGGCGGCGGGTCGATGCGGCCGCCGTGACCGCCGAGGACGTCGCCGCCGCCCGCGAGACCGTCCGGCCGTCGCTCGATCCCGTCCAGGTCGAGCATCTGCGGGCGTACGCGGACGGACGCTGACATGTCACCGACCTCGACGTCCGTCCGGGCGAATGCACCGGCTGCGCTCGCCGCGGCCGCATGTGCCTCTGCGGTCGCGGTATTCGTCCTGATGGTCGGTGAGACGGCACTCCCGACCGGCACGCGAAGCGACTTCTCGCCGATGATCACGGCGGTCCTCGCTGTGGTCTCGGTGGTGGGTCTGCAACGGTCGGGTTCACCGCGGACGGCATGGTCGTTGGGTGCCGGCGCCGTGCTCGTGCTGGGTTCCATCCGGTACCTCGTGCCGACGGGGGCCTCGCCCGACACTCTCACCACGGTCGGGCTGGTCACCTCCGGGACGACCGGGGTGCTGCTCGGAGCGGCGGTCGCCGGAGCGTGGGCGGTGTCGAACGGACCGTGGGCACTGCTCGCGGGTGCGTGGTCTGCATTCCTCACCGCCGCCGCGGTCGGTGTTCGGGTGCCGATCGATCCGGTGCCATGGACGATCACCCAGTGGCTGCTGGCGATCGCCCTGGTGGCGCTCGTCGCGGCGGCACTGACCGCCACACCAGGAGGCCGTACGCAGGGGTTCGACCCCCGGCTACTCATGGTCACAACGCTCGCTGCGGGCGTGTTGACCATCGGTTACCGGCTACTCGGCGAACTGGTCACATCCGAGACCGGGTCCGGTGGAGCTCGGATGTGGTTCGCCGCGGTGGGTGCGCTCGTAGTCATGGTGATCGGCGCCGAGGTCACCGCCCGCGTCGTGCCCTCGGGAGATGACCGGTTCGTGTTGGCGGTCACCGGCGCGGTGGCCGCGGTGTACCCGGTGATGCTCGAGTTGTTCGGCAGCGGGCAGTGGTGGCTGCCGCTGCTCGTGCTCGCGGCCGTCGCCGTCGGTGTGTGCTGTTCCCCGTATGTTCCGTACGCGGCCGTCGGGCTTGTGGTGGCACTGGCGGTTTCCACAGCAGCAGTGCTGTGGCCACAGTTCGCCGAGAACGTTCCCCTGCCGGTTCGCCTGGCACTCGTCGCCGCAGGAACCGGGCTGGCGCTCGCGTCGTCGCTGCCCGGATCAGCGGCCGTCGCTGCACTGGGACTGTCGCTACCGGTGCCGTTGACCGCCGTCATCGGAGCAGTCTGGCTACTCCCTGCAGACACCGTGTGGACAGCGCTCGCACTCGCTGCAACGGGCGCCGTGTGCGCCTGGCAGGTGCGCTGAGTCACAGCTTCTACGCGCGCAACCCCCGATTCGCAACGATGCGAAGCCTCTCGTTAGTATGTGTGCATTCCGATTTGCCCATTGACGGCGAACGGCGCGCATGTCGGGGCGTCCCGCGTTTCGGCCGTGTGTCGAACGCATTGACAATTCTGCAACGGTCCTCGCCGATGCAGGTATGTACAGGACAGTTTCACCCCGCCGCCTGGCCCGATCCCGACGGAGTGCCTTTTGCTCGCCATACTCATTGCTCACGCGGTAGCCGCAATCCTGGCACCGCCGTTGGTCAGAGTCATGGGGAGAAATGCGTTCCTGCCACTGGCGCTGGTGCCGCTGGCAAGCCTCGGGTGGGTCATCGCGAATTGGGGTACCGAGCAAGAACTGCGCATCCGGTGGGCTTCCGCAGTGTCGATGGATCTCGACATGCGGTTCGATTCGCTCTCCGCCGTCATGTGCTTGTTGGTGCTCGGCATCGGCTCACTGATTCTGCTCTACTGCGCGCGCTACTTCCAGAACGACGAGCCACGTCTGGGGATTTTCGCAGCGGAGATGGTGGCGTTCGCGGGCGCCATGTTCGGCCTGGTCACCAGTGACAACATGCTGGTGCTCTACACCTTCTGGGAATTGACGACGGTCCTGTCGTTCCTGTTGGTCGGCCACTACGCCGAACGTGCATCGAGTCGCCGCGCCGCGACACAGGCGTTGCTCGTGACCACCGCCGGCGGTCTCGCGATGCTCGTCGGCATCATCATCCTCGGCCAGCTCGTGGGCAGTTACAACCTTTCCGCCGTGATCGAGGCCGCGCCCGAAGGCTGGCTACCCGGTGTCGCCATCGTGCTGGTGCTCATCGGCGCACTGTCGAAGTCCGCGGTGGTGCCGCTGCACTTCTGGCTTCCCGGCGCGATGGCCGCCCCGACTCCGGTGTCCGGCTATCTGCACGCCGCCGCGATGGTGAAGGCCGGCATCTATCTGATCGCACGCTTGGCGCCCGCGTTCGCCGACGCAGCGCCGTGGCGACCGATCGTGATCACCCTCGGACTCGCCTCGATGCTCCTGGGCGGTTGGCGCGCGTTCCGTGCGTTCGACCTGAAACTGATCCTCGCGTTCGGCACCGTCAGTCAGCTCGGCTTCCTCACAGCGCTGGTCGGCATCGGCAGCCGTGAAGCCGCCTTGGCCGGTCTGACAATGGTGATCGCGCACGCCATGTTCAAGGCATGCCTGTTCATGGTGGTCGGAATAATCGACCACTCGACGGGTACCCGCGACATCCGCAAGCTCGCACACCTCGGATTGAGAACTCCGATCCTGGCGGTCGTGGCTGCACTCGCCGCAGCGAGCATGGCCGGGCTCCCACCGTTGATCGGTTTCGTCGGCAAGGAGGCCGCGCTCGAAGCAGCGCTGGTTGCCGACGTGCTTCCGGAGTGGGCGCGCATCGCCACCGTCACGGGCATGGTGCTCGGCTCGATCCTCACCCTCGCATACAGCATCCGGTTCATCTGGGGGGCCTTCGGGCGCAAGCAGCTCAAGCGGCCCAGCCCGGCGGTGCAGGACCTTCACGCTCCCGGCTGGCTGTTGCTGGCGGCACCGTCGCTGCTCGCGGTCGTCGGCCTGGCGGCCGGATTCGCGGCGCCCTGGGTCGATACCCTCGTCGCGCCCTACGCAAACACTCTGCCGGCCTCCCTTGCCGAGCCCTACCACCTGGCGCTGTATCACGGGTTGACGGTGCCACTCGCCCTGACCGCCGTCGTGATCGTGGGCGGAATCAGTCTGTATCTCGCACACCGCACGGTGGCAAGACTGCGGTTCGAGCATCCCCCTCTGGGCAACGCCGACCGCATCTACGACGCGACCCTGCGTGGCATGGACACCATGTCGACGAGGTTGACGAGTTTCATCCAGCGAGGTTCACTGCCGCTGACCCAGGCCACGATCCTCGTCACCCTCGTGTTGCTTCCCACCGTGCTGCTGCTCACCTTCGGGGCGAGCAACACACCGGAACTACGTGCGTGGGACACCCCGTGGCAGTTCACCGTCGGCGTGATCATGATCGGTGGAGGACTGGCCGCGACTGTGATGCGGAACCGGCTCGCCGCCGTCCTGATGGTCGGCGTCAGCGGCTACGGTCTCGGTGTCCTTTTCGCGTTGCAGGGCGCGCCCGACCTGGCGCTGACGCAGTTCCTCGTCGAGACCGTCACTCTCGTGATGTTCGTGTTGGTGCTGCGGAAGCTGCCTCCCGAAGGCGATCGACAAGCGGAGATCGGCAAGCGCGTGCCCCGGGCCCTGCTCGGTGTCGCGGTGGGTGCGGTGGTGACCGTCGTCGGAGCGTTCGCGGTGGCTGCGCGCACCGCCGAACCGATCTCACTGCAACTTCCCGAGCTTGCGTACGAACTCGGCCACGGCAAGAACGTGGTGAACGTGCTGCTCGTCGACATACGCGCGTGGGACACCCTCGGCGAGATCTCGGTGCTGCTCGTCGCAGCGACCGGCGTCGCAAGTCTGGTGTTCCGGACCCGCCGGTTCGGTACCGCGCCGCGCGTCGCCGACGCGCCCGCCGCCCAGCTCGACGCGGCCGGCGCGAACTCCGAGATCACGTGGTTGCGCGGCGGCGATCTCATCGATCCGCGCTACCGGTCGCTCATCCTCGAGGTCACCACCCGATTGGTGTTCCCCACGATGATGGTGCTGTCGGTGTACTTCTTCTTCGCCGGGCACAACGCCCCGGGCGGCGGCTTCTCCGGTGGCCTCGTCGCAGGGCTGGCCCTGGTCCTGCGCTATCTGGCAGGTGGACGCTACGAACTCGGAGAGGCGGTTCCCATCGACGCCGGCAAGATCCTCGGACTCGGCCTGACCTTCGCCGCCGGCACCGCACTGTTCTCGCTGTTCCTCGGCGCGCCGGTGCTCTCGTCGGCGGTACTCGAGGTGACCCTGCCGTTGATCGGCGACATCAAACTCGTCACCGCCCTGTTCTTCGACCTCGGCGTGTACCTGATCGTCGTCGGATTGATCCTCGATGTGCTCCGAAGCCTCGGAGCCCGGCTCGACGCCGAAGTCGTGGGTGAGCGCCGATGACCACGAACCTCACCCTGGTCGTCATCGTCGGCGTACTCGTCGCCTGCGGTGTATACCTGCTGCTCGAACGCAGCATCATCAAGATGCTGCTCGGCCTGCTGCTCATCGGCAACGGCATCAACCTGCTGATCATCGCTCTCAGCGGACCGGCCGGGGACGCCCCCGTCGTCGGGTCCGACAACGTGGTGCAGGAGGACATGGCGGATCCGCTCGCGCAGGCCATGGTGCTCACATCCATCGTGATCACCATGGGTATCGCTGCATTCGTGCTGGCACTGACGTACCGCTCGTACTCGATCCGTGCACGCGACGAAGTCGAGAACGACCCCGAAGACACCATGGTGTCGCAGCGGCGAACCCTCGCCGACGCGCCCGGTCGCGACCGCTCCGACGACCCGGTCACCGGCGAACCGAGCAAGAGCGGCGACGCATTCGACGCCGAAGGCAATCCGATCCCGCTCGAGGCGCTCACGAACATCGAAGATCTCGAGGTCTACGAGGATTTGCACGACGGCGACTTCGACGATCCGACCGACTCCGCCTACGACGATCCGCGCAACCCCGGAAGCGGAAACCCCCACCCCACCCGCGCCCCGATCGCCACCCGGGACGAAGGCGGAACGGGCGACGGAACCACCGGGGCCACCGAACACCCCGACGACCACGGGAAAACCGACGACAACGGTGAGGAGGGCAACCGATGACACTGGATACGGCTGTCCTCATCCCCCTGCCCATCCTCATACCGCTGCTCGCCGCAGCCGTCACCCTGATCCTGGGTCGACGCCCGCGGGCACAGCGGTTCGTCACCCTCGTCGCGCTGGTCGCGTCGCTGGTGGTCTCGGTCGCATTGCTGTACTTCGCCGACCAGAACGGCATCTCGGTCGTGCAGGTCGGCGGGTGGGAAGCTCCGTTCGGGATCTCACTGGTCGCCGATCGACTCGCCGCATTGATGCTTGTGATCGCGGCGATCGTGCTGCTCTCCGTCATGATGTTCGCCGTCGGTCAGGGTATCCACGACGGCAACGAACAACAGCCGGTGTCGATCTTCCTGCCCACCTATCTCGCACTCACCGCGGGCCTGAACATCGCGTTCCTCGCGGGCGACCTGTTCAACATGTTCGTCGGATTCGAGGTGCTCCTCGCCGCATCGTTCGTGTTGTTGACGTTGGGAGCAAGCGCCGATCGCGTACGCGCCGGGGTGTCGTACGTCATGGTGTCGATGGTCTCGTCCATGATCTTCCTGGCAGGTATGGCGTTCGCCTACGCGGCGACCGGCACGTTGAACCTGGCGCAGATGGCGGTGCGGATGGACGACGTGCCGGCAGGCACCCGGACCGCGATCTTCGGTGTGATGCTGGTGGCGTTCGGAATCAAGGCCGCGATCTTCCCGCTGTCGTCCTGGCTGCCCGACTCCTACCCCACCGCCCCGGCGCCCGTCACCGCGGTCTTCGCGGGCCTGCTCACCAAGGTCGGTGTGTACGCGATCATCCGCGCACACACCCTGATCTTCCCGCAGGGTGAGCTCGACGATGTCCTGCTCATCGCCGGTCTGCTCACGATGGTCGTGGGCATCCTCGGTGCGATCGCACAGAACGACATCAAACGTCTGCTGTCGTTCACCCTCGTCAGCCACATCGGCTACATGGTGTTCGGTATCGCGCTGTCGAACGAGGCGGGGCTCGGGGGTGCGGTGTTCTATGTGGCCCACCACATTCTGGTGCAGACCACACTGTTCCTGGTGGTGGGGCTGATCGAACGCCAGGCCGGGTCCGCGTCACTCCGCCGTCTCGGCAGCCTGGCTGTGACGAGCCCGCTCTTGGCCGTGCTGTTCCTCATCCCCGCTCTCAATCTCGGAGGTATCCCACCGTTCTCCGGATTCATCGGCAAGGTCGCGCTGCTACAGGCCGGTGTCGAGGACGCGTCGGTTCTCGCATGGGTCCTCGTCGGCGGCGGCACACTCACCAGCCTGTTGACGTTGTACGCAGTGGCCCGGGTGTGGTCCAAGGCGTTCTGGCGTGCCCGCGCGGACGCACCCGAAGGCGACCTCGCCGACATCGGGCCGTCCGCATTGATCGACGAGTCCGAAGCCGACATCGCGTTCGAAGAGCGTGCGGACGTGGGGAAGATGCCGGCAGGCATGCTCGTCCCCACGATCGCGCTGGTGGTGATCGGTCTGGGCCTGACCGTGTTCGCGGGGCCGTTGCTCGACATCAGCGACCGCGCCGCCGAGAGTCTGCGTGACCGCTCGGTGTACATCGAGGCCGTGTTGGGAGAAACGCCATGATCAATCGCGGCAACCTGCTGCGCCTGTCGGTGGTCGTCTGGATGGCGTTCGTGTGGGTGCTGTTGTGGGGCACCTTCAGCATCGCCAACGTTCTGGGCGGTCTGATCGTCGCGGCGATCATCGCGGTACTGCTGCCACTGCCGAAGGTTCCGGTGGAAGGACGCGCCCACCTGCTGTCGGCGCTGAGGCTCGGTGTCTACATCTTCGTCGAGTCGATCCGGTCGACGATCTCGGTGGCATGGCTCGCCATCCGCCCCGCGGCACCCCCGGTCACCGGGGTACTGCGGTGCCGGCTGACGATCAAGTCCGACCTGGTGCTCACGCTGTGGACGGACATCATGAACAACATCCCGGGCACCATGGTTCTCGAGATCGACCAGGTTCGACGGATCATGTACGTGCACGTTCTCGACGTCAGCACCGACAAGGCCGTCGCCGACTTCTACCGTTCGGCTCGTTTGATCGAACGACTTCTCATCGACACATTCGAACGGGACGCGGAGTGGAAGCCCAGCCCGTGGAGAAGCGGGACGGAGGAAGCGATATGACCGTGATGCTCGTGGTGTCGGGCGTTCTGCTGTTCGTGTCGGCCCTGTTGATCGGCTATCGAGTGTTGGCCGGACCCAACTCGCTCGACCGCCTCGTCGGGGTCGATGCCCTACTGGCCATTGCTATCTGCGGCCTGGCGACGTGGATGGTGTACACACGCGACACCACCATCGCGCCGGCCGTGGTGGCGCTGGCGCTCGTCGGCTTCATCGGGTCGGTCTCGGTGGCACGGTTCCGGGTGCGTGACGAAGAATGAGCTACTTCCTCGATATAGTCGGACACATCCTCATCCTCATCGGCGCCGTCATTTCGCTGACCGCGGCGATCGGCGTCGTCCGCTTCCGCGACACACTCTCCCGCATGCACCCTGCGACGAAACCCCAGGTCATCGGGCTCCTATTCGTTCTCGGCGGCGCAATGCTCAACCTGTGGGGATCGTTCGATGTGTGGATGCTCGCGCTGGCCGGGATGTTCATGGTGCTCACCGCACCCGTGATCGCACACCGTGTGGGCCGAATCGCCTACCGAGAACAACTCGGCCGCGACGGACTTCTCGACGAGGACGACTTTCCTCCGTACCGGGCCTGAACCGCCGGTCTCAGCCGCGTAGTTCCTCGACCAGCGAATCGACGACTGCAATCAGGTTTCCACCGGACTGCTCCGCGGCTCGTCGCTGCCGCTGGTACGACGCTCCCCGAACCGGGATGTCTGCCACGGCAGCAAGTTCGTCGGCGCACCCGAGCCGCACCGCGGTCGGGGTGAGTTGTTCGAGCAGGTCGTGGAGATCGTCGGTCACCAAACGTTCGTGACATGCGGGGTCGAGAATCACTTCGGCATCGAGCCCGTAGCGGGCCGCCCGCCACTTGTTCTCCTTGACGTGCCACGGCTGGAGCGTCGGCAGTTCTTCCCCGCGGTCGAGGCATTCGTCGTAGTAGACGACGAGGCAGTGGACGAGCGCGACGAGCGCTGCGAGTTCGGTCACGTTGGTGATGCCGTCGAAGACCCGGACTTCCAATGTGCCCCACTTGGGTGCGGGCCGGATATCCCAGTGCATCCCACCGGGTTTGCTGATGACACCGGATCTGAGCTGATCTTCGATGAACCGGGTGTACTGCTCCCAGTCTGCGAAGTGGTACGGAAGGCCCGCGGTGGGCAACTGCTGGAACATGAGCGCCCGGTTGCTCGCATACCCGGTATCGAGCCCCGCCCAGATCGGCGACGATGCCGACAACGCCAGCATGTGGGGATATTTGACGAGCAGCGCGTTGAGGATCGGAATCACCTTGCGCGAGGACGACACCCCGACGTGCACGTGCACTCCCCAGATGAGCATCTGTCGACCCCACCATCGGGTGCGTTCGATCATCTCGTCGTATTCGGGTGATTGGGTGACCACCTGGTCGGTCCACTGGGCGAACGGGTGCGTTCCTGCGCACATCAGATCGACGCCGAGCGGATCGGCTGCGCGACGCAGCAGACCCAACGATTCCTTCAGGTCGTCGACGGCCTCACCGACGGTGTCGTGCACATCGGTGACCAGTTCGACGGTGTTGCGCAGAAATTCCTTGGTCAGACGCGGTGTCTCGCCCGGGAGCTCCCCGACCGCATCGAAGACGACCGCTGCGGTGTTGGACAATTCGCGGGTGGTCTTGTCGACCAGCGCGATCTCCCATTCCACACCGAGTGTCGGGCGCGGAGAACCCGGAAATTCGACAACCACCACTCGATCCAACCATAGGGCCCGCCCGACCGAGTGCCGGTCGGGCGGGCCCTGTGAGCGGAATTACTGGTGGTGCACTCAGCCCACGACGCCGCAGGCGAGACGCTCGCCGGCGTTGTCCTGATGCACGACCACCGAGGTGCCCCGGTCGCCCTGGAGATCCTCGAGGGTGAACTCGGTGGTGGTGACCGTCGCGGTTGCGGAGCCGTCCTCGTGGACGACGACGGAGATCAGGTCGCCGCTCTCCGGTACAGCGGTGTGGCCGGGAGCCTGCAGGTGGCCACCGGCCGACAGGAATGCACCGGGTGCGCCACCGGCCGGAGGCGCGGACTCGGGCTCGCACACGCCGAACTCGTGGACGTGGACGCCGTGATATCCGGGCTCGAGGCCCTCGACCTCGAGAGTCACCTCTACGTTGCCGTCGTGCTCGGCGAAGGTGGCGGTGCCGGCGGAGTCACCCGCGGCGTTCTTGAGGTCTGCGGTGAGCGATGCGCCGGACGTCGCCGCGCCGTCGCCGTCGGAGGCGTTGGCCTCGGCCTCACTGCCGTGCGAATCACTGCCGTGCGATTCGCCTTCCGGCGCAGGCGACCCCGTCCACACCGGCGGCGTGGTGCCCGGCACGCTGGTGGCTTCCTCGCTGTTCGAGCATGCGCTCAGGCCCACCGCGGCGATCGCGACGATCGGGGCAAGGGCACGCCAGGTCATGCGACGAGTGGAACTGGGGGCCATCAAACCGCTCCTTCGAAGTACCGAAAAGTCACCTGATCATAGCCGGGCCCGTTTTGCGTGCCCTGTCGTGATGGCCATGTCGTCCGTCTCGGCCGGTTTCACGGCTCCGCGACGATGACGATCACACCCGGCGCCGAATCGGCGATCCCCTCGAAACGCGGCTGCGCGGTGACTCCGAGGGCGTCGGCCACGGACTCCGCGGTTTCCTGCTCGCCGGAGGCGGTGCCGTAGTACACGGAGGTCTGCGCCAGGAGACCTTCGCTGTAGTTCCCGGTCTCGGCGATCATGAAGCCTTCGTCTTCGAGAAGAGTGGCGGTCTGCGAGGCGAGTCCGGCGATGTTGCTGTTGTTGTAGACGCGCACGCTCGCCGAGGAAGCGGATGCGCCCGACCCCCCGGCGTCGGCTGCCCCTGTACCGAGGGCCGATCCCGACGAGGCCGCCGACGGTGTCGGCGTCGATGCCGCGCCTGCAGCCCCGGCCGTCGAGGCGGGGGGCCTGGCTGTCGCGGGTGCCGGAGCAGCCGCGGAGGTGGCCTCGGTGGTCGTGGCTGCTGTCGACGCTGCGTCCTCGTCCGAACCGCCGAGTGATGCGAATCCGAGCCCGGCGAAGAGGATCGCCAGGGAGATCAGCAGCATCGCAAGGGCTCGTAGCGGTAACCCGGAGGATCCCCGGTTCGCGTTCTCAGCGGTTCTGCTCACGCACTCGACCATAGTTGCCCGATCGGCCGACGAGCGTCGCGCGCTAGCGTGTCGTCTCGAATCCGAGCCGACGAGCTGCGCGCGCCTTCTGCCGGCTGGAGCGCAATCGACGTAGTCGTTTGACGAGCATCGGGTCGGCGGCAAGGGCTTCCGGACGGTCGATCAGGGCGTTGAGCACCTGGTAGTAGCGGGTTGCGGACAACCCGAACAACTCCTTGATCGCTTCTTCTTTTGCGCCGGCGTACTTCCACCACTGGCGCTCGAACGCCAGGACGTCGTGCTCACGGCGGCTCAGGCCGTGCTCGCCGATATCGTTCGGGCTCCCGTTATCGATCGCACCGTTTTCGGCGCCCGGACGCGGATCTTCCGCGTCGGATGGGTTCGTACCGTGCGCTGCTGCGCCGTCCATCTCGCTCCTCGACTGCTTCGAATCACACCGCAACGACAATGACACCTGTGTGTTTCCGCGAGTAATTCAATCACGGGGGTGCGACACACACGGGGCGGACGAACGGATGAATCGCGCGCATTATCCTGGTTCACCATGGCCATCCTTCCCATCGTCATCACCGGCGACCCTGTTCTGCACAATCCCACCGAACCGGTGACCGAAACGCCCGCGGAACTCGCGCAATTGATCGCCGACATGTACGAGACGATGGACGTCGCGAACGGCGTCGGCCTCGCGGCGAACCAGGTCGGGCTCGCCAAGCGGCTGTTCGTCTACGACTGCCCCGACCGCGACGAGTCAGGCAAGGTGATCCGCCGGCGCGGCGCCGTGATCAATCCGGTGCTCGAGACCTCCGAGATCCCGGAGACCATGCCCGACCCGGAGGACGACCTCGAGGGGTGTCTGTCGGTTCCGGGTGAGAACTTCCCCACCGGGCGCGCCGACTGGGCGAAGGTCACCGGCACCGACGAGAACGGCGATCCCGTCGAGGTCGAGGGACACGGATTCTTCGCCCGGATGCTGCAGCACGAGGTCGGCCACCTCGACGGTTTCCTGTACGTCGACGTCCTGATCGGGCGCAACGCGCGCGCCGCGAAGAAGACGATCAAGCGCGCCGGCTGGGGTGTGCCCGGCCTGACGTGGCTGCCGGGGAGCGTCGACGATCCGTTCGGTCACGACGATGACGAAGATGACGACTGACAGCCAGGCCGCGATTCCGCTCGGCACGCGGGTCGTCGTCCGGTATCGCCTGCCCGCGGGGTACAGCCATCCGATGACCGATGTCATCGGCGAACTGGTGTCGATGGACCCGGTGGTCGTCGTGCGTACCGCAGAGAAGAAGCTCGTCCAGGTGGCTCCGAACAGCGTCGTCGCGCTCAAGGCACTGTCCGCACGCCCGATCCGCACCGCCGAGATCCGCTCGCTCGAACACGCCGCGGCCGCCGGGTGGCCTGGTCTCGAGCAGGCCTGGATCGACGGCTGGTTCCTCCGCGCCGGTGGCGGATTCACCGGGCGGGCGAATTCCGCGACACCACTCGGACCACGCGGCACTGTCGCCGATCCCGACGATCCCGACGTGCGGGCGCGGTTGCGTGGATGGTTCGCCGACCGTGGGCTGCCGCTTCGGTTGCTGCTCCCCGACCGACTCGCTCCGACCCCGGAGGGCTGGGTCTCCAGCGGCGGCCCGGTCCAGGTGATGGCAGCCGATCTCGACAACGTTCCACTTCCTCCGGGTCTCGGCCCGGTGGCGGTATCTCCCGAGCCCGACGCCGACTGGCTGGGGCTCTACCGCGGCGGCACCCTCCCCGAGGTCGCGGGTACGGTTCTCGGCGCGGTCGTCGCGGGCACGCTCGGCTTCGGTCGCATCGGCGCACCAGGGGCACCGCCGGTCGCGATCGGTCGGGCTGCGATCACCGACGCTCCCGACGGCCGGCGCTGGGTCGGCCTGGCCGCGATCGAAGTCGCTCCCGAGCACCGCAGGCAGGGTGTCGGTAGCCTGCTGAGTGGGTCGCTGCTGGGGTGGGGCCGCGAACTCGGCGCCACCCACGCCTACGTCCAGATCGAGGCAGGTAACACCGCCTCACGCGCACTGTATTCAGGGTTGGGTTTCGTTGATCACCACCGCTACGGGTACGTGACGGAACCCGTCGGATAGGTCGCCTACAGTGGGTGCCGTGCGCCTCGCTACCTGGAATGTGAACTCAGTCCGTGCCCGTACCGATCGGATCGTGGATTGGCTGCAGCGAACCGACACCGACGTGCTCGCGATGCAGGAGACCAAGTGCAAGGACGAGCAGTTCCCGTTCGCCCGGTTCGAGGAACTGGGCTACCAGGTGGCGCATGTCGGCCTGAGCCAGTGGAACGGCGTCGCGATCGTCTCCCGTGTGGGGCTCGACGATGTGCAGATCGGTTTCGAGGATCAGCCCGGGTTCTCGAAAGACCCCGAGGTCTCCCCTGTGCGTGAGGCACGCGCGATCGGTGCCACCTGCGGCGGTGTCCGGGTGTGGAGCCTGTACGTGCCCAACGGCCGCGAACTCACCGATCCTCATTACACGTACAAGCTCGATTGGCTCGCGAAACTGCGCGCCGACGCGCAGGGCTGGCTCTCCGCGACCCCCGACCTACCGATCGCCCTCGTCGGCGACTGGAACGTCGCGCCCACCGACGAGGATGTGTGGGATCCCTCGTTCTTCGAAGGCAAGACCCACACGTCGCAGCCCGAGCGCGACGCATTCTCGGCGTTCACCGAGGCCGGGTTCGTCGACGTCGTCCGACCGCACGCTCCCGGTCCCGGCGTGTACACGTATTGGGATTACACCCAGTTGCGCTTCCCGAAGAAGCAGGGCATGCGCATCGATTTCGCCCTCGGGTCGCCGACACTGTCGACGAGGGTCACATCCGCGTCGATCGACCGCGACGAGCGCAAAGGCAAGGGCGCGAGCGATCACGCACCGGTGATCGTCGACCTCGCGGAGTAGTCCGGGGCGTCGGCGGGGTTCACGTTCCCGGCCTGGTCCGGTTTCACGAGTTCGTACGCGACCCACACGCAGCCGATCAGCACGAGGACGCCGTGCGCGATCCGCAGTGTCGGCGACACGAAGAACTGCGGGATGTACAGGAGGTATCCGGCCGCCAAGATGCCTGCCGGAAGCACCGGGGTCCACCGTGCACGTACCGCCGACACGAGCACGACGATCACCCCGACGGCGACGAGCAGAAGCCCCACCCCGAACGCGATCATCGCCGCTGTTCCGGTTCGAATCAGTTCGGCAAGCTCGAGCGCAGTCTCACCGTCGACGGCGGTGAGCTCGTGCAGCGCGAAGGTCTCGGCGCCGAAGTACAGCAGAGTCAGAGCGCTACCGACCCCGATCGCCGTGGTCGCGAGCGGGGCAATGCGCAATTCCGCGAAGGCGAATGCCGTCAGGATGAATGCGGCGGCACCAGCGAGATGCGCGACCGTCCACCAGATCGAGCCGAACTGTTCGAGGGTGTCTGCACCACCGCCGGGTGCGAACGGCCGGGTGAGCGGGAAGAGCGCGAACAGAATTCCTGCCGCCGCCAGAAGTGCCGCGGCGGTACGTCGTCGGGGATTGTCGTGGTTCATGCCGAAACCTCCATAGAGTGAGCACCGATCACTTTCGAGATCAGTGTTCACTCTATGACGCCATCAAGCAAGAGCAGCGCTCACATTTGCCGACTCAGACCCGTCGCACAGGCTCGATCGGCACGATCACATCGCGATAGCCGGGATTCGACGTGAGATACCGCTGCACATACGTACACACCGGCCGCACCCGCCAGCCCCGCCTCCGCGCAATATCGAGCGAACCGCCGACCAGAATGCCGGCAAGGCCCCGGTGACCGAAGTCTTCGACGATCACGGTGTGCAGGAAGTCGACAACGGGCCGACCCCTGCCCGGCACGCCCGCCGGATGCTCGGAATCGAAATACCCGAGAATGCCCACGAGGTCGCCATTGAGACGCAACTCGAATCGATTCTGATCGGCATTGTCGGACACCTCCGCCGTCGACAAGTTGATCATGCACGCCTCCCCGAACTTCACTTCCAGTGTGACGCACGCCACTATAGAGCACTTGCGTGTGGCGCTGGGTCTGGCACTCCCTTCGAGAGAGTGCTGACACCGACAGCTGCGCGAACGACGACCGGTAGGGTCACCTCCGTGCAGCTGCTTCCCCTGGCCGGCCAAGGCCACACCCCCATTCGTGTGCTCACCATCGCCGGCACGGACTCCGGCGGAGGCGCGGGCATCCAGGCCGACTCGCGCACGATGGCGATGTGCGGTGTCCATGCTTGCGTTGCGGTTGCCGCGGTAACCGTGCAGAACTCGGTCGGGGTGAGCGGCTTCCATGAGATCCCACCGGAAACGGTGGCAGCCCAGGTGCGATGCGTCGTCGACGACATCGGGGTGTCCGCGACCAAGACGGGGATGCTCGCGTCGACAGAGATCATCGAAGCGGTCGCCGCAGTGTGCTCGGAAGTCGGCATCGGCCGCGACACCGACGTCCCACTCGTCGTGGACCCCGTGTGCGCGTCGATGCACGGCGATCCCCTCCTGCACGCAAGTGCACTCGAGGCCGTTCGCTCGGCGCTGATCCCACTGGCGACCGTCGTCACTCCCAACCTCGACGAGATCCGACTCATCACCGGTATCGACGTGGTCGACGACCGCACCGCCAGACACGCCGCGGAAGCACTGCACGCGCTCGGCGCACAGTGGTCGATCGTCAAGGGTGGTCACCTCCGCACCTCGGAGTCGAGCACCGATCTGCTGTTCGACGGCGACCGGTTCCTCGAGTTCCCGAGCCCGCGCCTCGCCACGGGCAACGACCACGGTGGCGGCGACACGCTCGCCGCGGCGATCGCATCGGCGCTCGCCCACGGCAGGTCGGTGCCGGACGCGGTGGCGTTCGCGAAGGAATGGGTGACGAAGTGCCTCGAATGGTCGTACGACCTCGGCCACGGGCACGGGCCGGTCAACCCACTGTGGCGACTCCACGAACAGCCCTGACAGAACAGCCCGACTACTCCGTGAACGCAGCCCGCGCCTCGGTGCGCGCTGCCCCGCTCGGGACTCCGTCCGGACCGTCGAGCGAGCCTGCGTAGACCGCGGTGCTGTAGGCGACGGACGCCGCGGCGAGCGCGAGGGCGTCGCGGTCGATGTTGTCCACCGTATCGGCCGGCTGGTGATAGTTCGGGTCGTAGTCCTCGTCGGCGGTGCCGCCCCACTTGTCGGCCTCTTCCGGGGACTTCACTTCGTCGGCGCCGGTGAACGTCCCACCGGCAGGGATTCCGACTGCCATGAACGGACCGTAATCGGAGCGACCGTCGAAATCGGTGTCGCCGGCATCGATCCCGCGCTCGGCGAAGAATCCGGAGATGGTGCGCTCGATGCCGGCTGACCCCTCTGGTCCCGGTCCGGCACCGTGCGCGTCGGAGTCGTCGCCGTCGAGGAGGAGATAACCGGGGTTCGGGGAGCCGATCATGTCGAAGTTCAGGTAGAGGGCGATCGCGTCGCGCTCCTCGGGGGACAACGACGCAACGTACTCGCTCGATCCCACGAGCCCGATCTCCTCGGCGCCCCAGAACGCGAACCGCACGGCGTTGGTGATGCCGGGTTCGGCGCCGAGCTGCAGTGCGGTCTCGAGAACTGCCGCGACACCGCTGCCGTTGTCGTTGATCCCCGGACCTTCGGGCACGCTGTCGAGATGTGCACCGACGACCACCACATCGTCGGTCGAGCCCGTGGCGGTCTGCGCGATGACGTTGCGGGAGCGCTGCGTCTCGGTCTTCGTGTCGAGGACGAGGTCCACCGATGGCGCGGCCGCAACCCGCGCACCGTCTGCCAGGCCGATCCCACCGACGGGGATGCGTCGCTCCACGGTCTCGTCGAGCGTCGCACCGGCGAGCGGACCGTCCTCGGTGTTCACGACGAGCAGCGCCGCCGCACCCGCATCGGCGGCGAGCGTCTCTTTCGTCGAGAAGGTGCACACGCCACGGTCGACCGCCACGACCGCTCCCGCAACGTCGAGCCCGTCGTAGTCGGTGGCCTCGCATCCTGGGCTGTCGTCGGTGGGCACCCGCACGACGGGTGCGGTCAGCCCCTCGGGTCCGGTGGTGGGCGACAGGCCCAGTGCCCGCACGTCGAGGGGTTGTCCGTCGATCTCGAGGGTTTGGTCTTCGACCTCGAACGTGGTGGCGTCGAATTCAGGTGTCCGAACGTCGAATCCGGCATCGCGCAATGCGCCGGCGACGTAGTCGACGCTCGCGTCGTAACCCGCGGTGCCGAGCGCACGGGTGCTGTCGTGCTCGGTCGCGATACGTTCGAATTCGGTGAGGTGCCCCATCAGAGCATCGATCTGCACGCTGTCGGCGAGCGCGGCCGGATCGACGGGCGCCGCGTCCGTGCCATCACCGTCCGCGCAGCCTGCGATCACCACGGTTGCCACCACGAACATAGCGGCGCGGCGGCCGATCACCGTGTCGATCATTGCCCGAGCGTACTGTCCCGGCACGGTTCAGGCGTCGCGTTTACCGACCACCGCCAGCGACACCCCGAACACGATCGCCGTGAACAACGCGAAGTACAGCAGCGAACCCCACGGTCCCCAATGGAAGTCGACGCCCTGTTCCATACCGAGGAAGTTGTTGATGTTGGCGAACGGCAGGAAGGGCTGAATTTCACGACCGACCCGGCCGAACAACGAGAACAACGATTCGATGAGCAGCGGCCACAGCAGCAGCAATGCGATCGTGCCGGCCGACTGGCGCAGTAGTGTCCCTACGCCCACAGCGAGGAACACCGCCAGGAACGCGTAGAACGGAATGCCGTAGATCGCGCGCCACGTGTCACCCTCGAGCACGAGATCGCGTCCCGCCTCCGAACCTGCGAGCGCCTTCGCGACATACACGGCGATCAGACCCACCACGCCGGTGAGCACAGCGCCGATCACACCGATCAGCACCGATTTCACGGTCAGCACGAGAGAGCGGTTGGGATTCGCGATGAAGGTGGTACGGATGACGCCGAAGCGATACTCGCTCGTCACCGACAGCGCCGCGAGGATCATCAGGACCATGATGCCGAATCCCGTGACACCGGTGGCGGCGATGTCGGGGGTCAGATAGAAGCGGGCGGTCTCGTCGTCGAGCGACATGGAACTGCGGGCCACTGCACCCATCATCGCGGCGAAACCGATGCCCAGGGCGACGATCACCGCCAGGCACCAGAACGGAGACTGCACCGATGTGAGTTTGATGCGTTCCGCGCGCAAGGTGTCCACTGCTGGTGATGCCATCACAGGCTGCCCTTCATCACGTCGTCGAAACCGGTGCCGTGGAACTCCACGTCGCCTCCGGTCAGTTTCATGAACGCATCCTCGAGGGACGCCTGGCGGCTCGCCAGCTCGTGCAGGACGATCGAGCGTGCCGCGGCGAGCTCGCCGATCTCTGCGGCGCCGGCGCCCGACACGTGCAACGCCCCGTCCTGGTCGACCACGGTGTGTCCTCGTTCGGTGAGTGCGATGCGCAGGTCGTCGAGTTGCGGGCTGCGGACGACCACGAGGGATTCCGACGCGCGATCGACGAAGTCCTTGACCGAAGTGTCGGCGATGAGCTTGCCTCGCCCGATCACGATGAGGTGATCGGCGGTCTGGGCCATCTCCGACAACAGGTGACTCGACACGAGCACCGTGCGGCCCTCCGCAGCCAGGGCCTGCATGAATCGGCGGATCCACACGATGCCCTCTGGATCGAGGCCGTTGACAGGTTCGTCGAACAACAGCACCTTCGGGTCGCCGAGCAGCGCACCCGCCAGGCCGAGACGCTGCGACATGCCGAGCGAGAAACCGCCGGCACGTTTGCCTGCGACCTCGGTCAAGCCGACCTGACGCAACACTTCGTCGACGCGGGAGCCGGGCAATCCGTTGGAGGCGGCCAACCACCGCAGGTGGGCGCGCGCCGATCGGTTCGGATGAACCCACTTCGCGTCGAGTAGCGCGCCGACGGTCTGCAGCGGCCGGGTCAGTTCCCGATACTGCTTACCCTCGATGAGCGCGGTACCCGATGTCGGACGGTCCAACCCCAGGATCATGCGCATCGTCGTCGACTTTCCTGCCCCGTTGGGGCCGAGGAATCCGGTGACGATGCCCGGTGGGACGGTGAACGTCACGTTGTCGACGGCAGTGGTTGAACCGAAGGTCTTGGTCAGTCCGGTCACTTCGATCATGGTCCACAGACTGCCGTAAATCCGGCCGGAGCGCAGCACCACGACCGTGACCAGGGCGTCAGGGTTCCATGGGCGACGATGCCTGGGCCCAGAAGCGTTTGGGGATGCGCCCGGCATGCCGAGCACGGAACCCTGCTTCGACCGCGTGTCGCATGGCCGACGCCATCAGCGCCGGGTCCTTCGCGCGGGTGACGGCGGTGGCGAGCAGCACGGCGTCACAGCCCAGTTCCATGGCGAGCGCGGCGTCCGAAGCAGTACCGATTCCGGCGTCGAGAATCACGGGGACCCCCGCGGATTCGACGATCATCTCGATGTGGTGCGGATTGGCGATGCCCAGCCCCGTCCCGATCGGCGACCCGAGCGGCATCACCGCGACACACCCGACGTCCTCGAGGCGTCGCGCGAGTACCGGATCATCAGTGGTGTACGGCAGGACGTTGAAACCGTCGTCGACGAGTTGTTCTGCAGCAGAAACCAATTCGATGGCGTCTGGCAGTAGCGTGCGTTCGTCGGCGATGACCTCGAGCTTGACCCACTCCGTGTCGAGCGCTTCCCGGCCCAGCTGCGCGGTGAGCACGGCCTCCTTCGCGCCGCGGCACCCGGCAGTGTTCGGCAACGGTAGGATTCCGAGTCTGCGCAACAGATCCAGCACACCCGTGCCCGAGGTCGCGTCGACCCGGCGCATCGCCACGGTGGTCAGCTCGGTGCCCGAGGCGACAAGCGCTTCCTCGAGCACCGCCAGATTCGCGGCACCGCCGGTGCCGGTGATCAACCGGGACGAGAAGGAGCGTCCCGCGATGATCAGCGGCGGCAGGTCGTGTCCGGGGTCCACCGATCCGGTTGCCTGCTCAGCCACCCTGCACCGCCGTGAGGATCTCGATCTGCGCGCCCTTGCCGAGTTTCTCGGCCCAGCGGCCACGCGGAAGCAGCACACCGTCGGCTGCGACGGCGATGCCCTTCTCCGGCAGACCCATCTCGACCAAGAGTTCCGTCATGGTCGGCGCCTCGGCGAAGTACTTCTCCTCGCCGTTTACGGTGATACCGACCGAAATCTGACTGGTCATCGCACACTCTCTTTCACGAATCGTCGGGGATCTGCATGTGTCGCTTCGGGGAGCGGATCGTCGGCGAGCTCGGCGAGGACCGCATCGACGGTGACGGCGGTGAGCAGGACCCCGTTGCGTCCGTGCCCGGTCGCGGCGATCACCCGATCCGACAACCGGCCGATCAACGGCAGATTGTCGGGACTCATCGGGCGTAGACCGGCGCTCGCCTCGCGCAGTTCGTACTCCCCGATCGCGGGGAACAGCATTTCGGCGTCGGCGATCAGGTCGCGCACTCCCGCGACCGTGACCTCGGTATCGCCCGCTTCGTATTGGGTCGCGCCCACGACGAGCCCGTCGGCGCGCGGCACCAGATACGCGGGGCGGCCGTGCACGCTACCGCGCACGGTGTGCTGCGGCGGCGGGGTCGCTCCGGGCCGCACGCGCAGCCGCAGGATCTCACCCTTGACCGGCCGGACCGGAAGGTCCGGCCACAGCTTCGCCGAGGCGGACCCCGCCGCGAGGACGACGCGGTCTTCGTTCAGTTCGTTCAGGTCGCCGACGAATTCGTGGACGAACTGAACACCCGCGGCGACAGCAGCACGGTGTAGGGCCTCGACGAGCTTTCTGTTGTCGACGGACAGTTCGGTGGGGGCGAGCAGGCCGAGCCTGATCCTCGGACCGAGCGATGGTTCGAGATCGCGGATCTCTGCCCGCGTGAGGATCCGCATCTCATGGCCCTGCTCCCCCACCCACGACGCGATCGTGCGCAGGTCGGCGGCGTCCGCGGCATCCAGTGCGACGGTCAGTGACGCACCCGCTGTGAAGACATCCACGCCGGTCTCATGTTCGAGGGCGTGCGCGAACTCCGGCCAGCGCTGCAACGACGCCGCGCCGAGCCCGAGGACGTGTTCTTCTCCGGGCCACCCCTCCGATAGCGGCGCGAGCATTCCACCGGCCACCCACGAGGCACCCGCCCCGGGATCGGGGTCGTGGACGGTGACGGCCCACCCCGCACGGGCCGCACGCCAGGCGACGGACAGACCGATAACACCGCCACCGATGACAGCTACTGTCGACACGACATCCACCTCACTCCCTGCGCCGGCATGATCCGGTTCAGGTCATAACGGTCAGGGCCGGCAGGCCCCCTCTCAGCCCCGCGATCCCCGGGACTCCCGTGTTGTCACTTTCGAGGTAGAGGCTACCGTCTTGTCCGTGACGACCTACCGGACCACCTACCGCGGCAACCATCCCGACCCCCGTGGACGCCTCGCGACCGCGCGGTTGTACCTGTGCACCGATGCTCGTCGCGACACCCGCGACCTCGCCCGGTTCATCGAGGAAGCCCTGGTCGGCGGCGTCGACATCGTGCAGTTGCGCGACAAGGATTCCGCAGGTGAGAAGAAGTTCGGTCGGCTCGAGGCCGGTGAGGAACTCGCCGCACTCGAGGTGATCGCCGATGCGTGCGCACGCCACGGTGCGCTGCTCGCGGTCAACGACCGGGCCGACATCGCGCTCGCCGCCGGCGCCGACATCCTGCACCTCGGGCAGGGCGACCTGCCGGTGAAGCAGGCGCGGCGGATCCTGGGCGACGACGTCGTCATCGGCCGGTCGACGGCCAGCCGCGCGCAGGCCGTCCTCGCCGACGGTGAGGACGGCGTGGACTACTTCGCGTCCGGTCCGGTGTGGGACACCCCGACGAAGCCGGGACGCTCGGCAGCGGGACTCGATGTGATCCGCGAGGTGCACGCATCGCATCCGCAACGACCGTGGTTCGCGATCGGGGGTGTGGATCACGAACGTCTCCCGCAGGTGCTCGACGCAGGCGCGCGGCGCATCGCAGTGGTGCGGGCGATCACGAAGGCCTCCGACCCGCGTGCTGCTGCGGCGGCGCTCAAAGCCGCGCTACCCGCCTGACGCTACAGCCAGCCGAGCACGGTCGACGGGGACAACAAGACGGTGTCCTGAGGTAACCGATCACGCAGACCACGATCGGCGGTGACCATCACGGTCACCGTCGGGTCGAGCGCGGTCGCCGTGGTGGGAACTGTGGTCGCGGCAAGCCGCGCGAGTTCGTCGTCGCCGCTGCCGTCGGCAGTATGCAGGTGGGTGCGTGCATCGTCGACGACTGCGCTGCGCGCCTGACCTTCGAGGACTGCCTCGACCCGCGACACCCACCCGAACGTTCCATCCGGAAGTTCGACGGTGCGCGGGAGCGCGGCCGCGATGTCGGTGAGCAGCGCACCCGTCGCGCCGGGACGGTCGCGCCACCAGCCGGTCGGTCCGGTGGACCCGAGGACGTTCGCGGTGTCGAGCAGCATCCGCACCGGCCGGGTGCGCAGCACCGACCACGCGTCCGCGAATCCCGCGTGCAATGGCATCGATTCCACCTCGGGCTCCGACACCCACCGCAATTCGGTGCTCTCCCCGTTCATAGTGGTGTCGAGCGGTTCGGGAGCGTCGGCGACAACCGTCGTGTAAGTCCACGAGCCGGGAGTACCGGAAGTGATCCGCTCTGCACGCACGGCGACCGAATCGCTGTCGATGCCCGCTTCCTCGTGTGCTTCGCGGATGGCGGCGTCGACAGAGGATTCGTGACTGTCACGTGCCCCGCCGGGCAATGCCCATGTTCCACCCTGGTGGCTCCACGTCGCGCGGAGCTGGAGCAGCACCTCGGGGTATCCGTCGTTCCCGGGCGCACGCAGCAGCAGACCCGCCGCACCGTGCAGACCCCATCGACGTCCTCCGTCCGGCCCTATGGCCCAGCCGTCCCCGTCACCGCGCATAGCGTCCGCCTTCCTCGCCCTCGTCCGTCGCGAGGACACAACGTCCCCATTACGTTGTCGGTTGCCGGGTCTCATGAACTCCGGAGGGACTCCGACAATGCGGACGCCTGCCAATACTGTCTGTCCAACTTATATGCTCGCCACAATCGAGTTTCCTAGGAAGGGGTGGCCACGTGAACGTACGCGTGACCCCTCCGATCGATTCTGTCGGACTCTCTGCCCGGCCGATGGAGGAGGCCGAGGGGCAGGGCGACCGCGTCGACGGACTGCGGGAATTCTTCCACTCGACACCGGCGAAGCTGATCTCGCTCGGGTTGGTGCTCGCTGTCCTGCTGGTGGTCTCGGGTGTGGTGTCGGCCCAGATCGCGAGTAGCCGGAAGTCCACCCACGATCGTCTCCTCGCAACCACCGAACCGCTCGCGAACGCCGCCCAGAATCTGTACAGCGCGCTGTCCATCGCCGATGCGGCTGCCGTCACCGGCTTCATCTCGGGAGGTATCGAGCCCGCCGAGGTGCGCGACCGCTATCTCGAGGCTGTTGCCAAGGCATCCGGGGAACTCGTCGTCGCGGCTGCCGGCCTGGCCGAACAGGACGAACTCGGCGCCGCGAACGTCGCGGCGATCGCACGAATGCTGCCCACGTACACGGGGTTGATCGAGACCGCACGCGCAAACAATCGCACCGGCAACCCGGTCGGTGCCGCCTATCTGGCGGAAGCATCGAATCTGATGCAGACGTCGATGCTTCCGGTGGCCCAAGAGCTGCACACGCAGGGTGTGAAGGCGGTGAATTCGACGCAGCGCGCCGCGGTGGCTCCGCCGTGGGGCGCGATCGGTCTGCTCCTCGTCACCGTCGCAGCGTTGTGCGCCGCCCATGTCCTCGTGAGCCGCAAGACCAGACGCACCTTCAATCCAGGCCTGATTCTCGCGATCGGCGCGACGGGGGTGCTGTTGTGCTGGCTCCTCATCGCCGGGCTGGTGTCGTCGAACGCCACCGAACGCGCCATCGAGCAGGGCGCGGCGCCGCTCTCCGATCTCACCGAAAGCCGCATCCTCGCGCAGCAGTCCCGCACTGTCGAGACGCTGATGCTTGCGCGACGCGACGCCGGCGGCACCTACATCGGGGACTACGACGAGACGATCACGCGTCTCGGCGATCTTCTGGGTGGCTACACCGACGGCGGCACGGTGGAGATCGGTACCGACGCCGTGTCACGGGCAGAAACGGCCCGGCAGGCGTGGGCCCGGTCGCATGCACGGACCGTGTCGGCGCTCGAACGCGGCGATTACACCGCCGCCGCGGTACTGGCAACCGGTCCCGGACCCGACGAGGCGACCGCGCAGTTCGCGCGTCTCGACGCCGCGCTGAGCGAGGGCATCGAGAAGACCCGCGACGAACTTCGCGACAGCGAGTTCCGGGCGTCGCGCACGCTGTCCGGTCTCGCGCCTATGGCGTTGACTCTGATGGTGCTGTCACTGATCGCCGTCATCATCGGATTGTGGCCTCGGCTCCGGGAGTACCAGTGACGACGCGACGCAGGATCACCAGCGGGCTCGCGGCCCTGTGCGCGCTCGCAGCCATCACCACGGGGTGTGCCGCCGACGTGCCACCCGACAACTCGGAGACCGAGATCACGCAGATCGGGCTGCCGATGCCCGAGGGCGCAGACATCGTGGCCTCCCCGACGGAGTTCCCCACATCACCCGATTGCGGCGATCCCACCGCGAGTCTGCGTCCCACCGGCAACGAGACCGGTCCCGCGATCGACGCCATCCGAGCTCGGGGCCGGCTGATCGTCGGGCTCGACACCGGCAGCAACCTGATGAGTTACCGCGACCCGGCGACCGGGCGCATCACCGGATTCGACGTCGAGATCGCCCGGGAGATCGCCCGCGATCTCCTCGGCGACCCCGAGGCCGTCGACTTCCGGATCCTGAACTCCGCTGAACGCGAGCAGGCACTGCAGGACTCGACCGTCGACATCGTCGCGAAGACCATGAGCATCACGTGCGCGCGACGCGAGCACGTGGACTTCTCGACCGTGTATTTCCGAGCCCAACAGCGGGTACTCGTGGTCAAGGACTCCGACATCCGCAGCGCCGCCGACCTCGCGGGGCGCCGTGTGTGCATCGTGACCGGCACGACATCGCTGCCGCGGATGCAACAACTGCAGCCGGCAGCGTCGATCCTTGCCGTTCCGTCGTGGGCCGACTGCCTCGTCGTCCTTCAACAGCGTCAGGTCGACGCGGTGACCACCGACGACACGATCCTCGCCGGGCTCGCCTCGCAGGACCCGTATCTCGAACTCGTCGGGCCGTCTCTGGGGTCCGAGCCGTACGGCATCGGCATCTCACAGAACAGCGATGACCTGGTGCGCGCCGTCAACGGCACCCTCGCGCGAATCCGTGCCGACGGTACGTGGACCGAGTTGTACGACCGGTACCTCACGGTTCTCGGTCCGGCGCCCGCCCCACCGACCCCGACGTACGTCGATTGAGGTGACAATGTCCGGCACCGAACCACCAGATGCCCCCGAAGAACCCGACTCCGGCCCCGTGACCCAGCCCGCCGCCCCGGCAACCGAACGCAGTGCGACGGCGGCCCCGGCCCCCGGAAGTGCGACGCGAGCGACGCAACGATCACCACTGCCCGATTCGGCACCGCACGCGAGCACTCCGTCGCAACGGTCGTCGACTCGGCGTTCGCGCTCGCGCGGACACCTCCGGCGGCGGGTCGCGGATCTGGTCGATGTGCCCGTCCCCTCGCCCGTTGATCCTGCGTCGGCGATATTGCGCAATCCCCATGTGGCCGAGGGGAAACGATTCTGCTGGAAGTGCGGTACTCCGGTGGGCCGCAGCACCCCGAAGGGCCCGGGTTCCACGTCCGGGCACTGCCCGAAATGTGGGTCGCGGTTCGAGTTCACGCCCGCATTGCAGCCGGGTTCGCTGGTCGCGGGTCAATACGAGGTGCAAGGCTGCATCGCACACGGCGGGCTCGGCTGGATCTTCCTCGCAATCGACCGGAATGTCAGCGACCGGTGGGTCGTTCTCAAAGGACTTCTGCACAGCGGTGACGCGGAGGCTCAGGCAGTGGCGGTCGCGGAGAAGCAGTTCCTCGCCGAGGTGAGCCATCCGAGCATCGTCCGGATCTACAATTTCGTCGAACACCCGCAGCCGGACGGCACCCCGATGGGGTACATCGTCATGGAGTATGTGGGCGGTAACTCGCTCCGCGAGGTGCTCGGTACGTATCCCGACAAGCGGATGCCCGTCGAGCAGGCCATCGGCTATCTCCTCGAGACACTGCCCGCGCTCGGCTACCTGCACGAGATCGGGTTGGTCTACAACGACCTCAAACCCGAGAACATCATGGTCACCGACGAGCAACTCAAGCTCATCGATCTCGGTGCCGTCGCGGGAATCGAGGACTACGGGTACCTGTACGGCACGCCCGGCTACCAGGCACCCGAGATCGTACGGACGGGGCCGACGGTGGCCAGCGACATCTACACGGTCGGGCGCACCCTCGCGGTACTGACCCTCGACATGCCCTCCGACAAAGGACGCTATCTGGACGGACTGCCCACACCCGTCGAGGCACCGCTTCTCGCGGAACACGACTCGTTCCACCGGCTGTTGCTGCGCGCCACCGATCCCGATCCGGATCAGCGTTTCGCGTCGGCCGACGAGCTCGCAGGTCAGCTGACGGGGGTCCTCAGGGAGATCCTGTCGCAGAAGACCAGCAGCGAACACCCCGGTCTGTCGCGCATGTTCAGTCCTCCGCGCACCACTTTCGGGACCGACGAGGCGGTCGCGCAGACCGATGTGTATGCCGACGGGGTCGAGCGGAACCCCACGATCGAATCACGTGATGTTGCTGCGGCACTTCCTGTTCCGCTGATCGATCCGAACGATCCGAGTGCGGCGCTGCTCGCCGCCGCGGTGCACAGTGAACCGCAACAGACCCTCGACTCGCTGCGGCACGCCCGCGAGAGCGGCATCGAGCGTGTCGTCGGGACCGCAGGTGTGGCCTTCTCCCGCGAGCTCACCCTCGCCGAGACACGCGCCTACCTCGATCTCGGGGAAGCCGAACACGCCGTCGAGATCCTCCAACGTCTGGAGAACGACATCGGTGCCGACTGGCGCATCGACTGGTACGCGGGACTCGCGTCGGTGCTCCTGGAGGATTTCGAGGTTGCATTCGGGAGATTCGAGAAGGTCCTCGTGGCGTTGCCGGGTGAGCTGGCACCCAAGCTGGCCCTGGCCGCCACTTCCGAGCTGATCCTTCAACATTGGGAGAGCGACGATCCGTCGGCGTGGCGACGATTCTGCGAGGAGTCCTATCGCACGGTGTGGCGTACCGACCACAACATCGTCAGTGCCGCATTCGGTTTGGCGCGTCAACTCACCGCGCACGGAAATCTCACCTCGGCTGTGGAGATCCTCGACCAGGTGCCGGCCACGTCGCGTCATCACAGCGCGGCGAACATGACGAGCACGCTGATCCTATTGCGCGACAGCGACATCGAGTCGATCACCGAATCCGACCTCCGCGAGGCCGCGCGGCGGGTGTCTGCACTACCGCCGGACGAGGGGCGCGCCCTCCAGATGGAGGCGCTCGTACTCAGCACCGCGCTCGAGTGGGTGCGCGCCGGCAACAGATCCCGGCACGAACACACCCGCTTCCTGGATGTGCCGTTCACCGAGCGGGGGTTGCGGCGAGGCACCGAGGCCGCATTGCGTCAGCTTGCAAGGCAGGCACCGGCCCGCATGCATCGCTACACACTCGTCGACCTCGCCAACGCCATCCGCCCGCGGAGCCTGCTCTAGCGGACCGCTAGGCGAATGCTACGGCGGCCCGCGCGATGGCGAGCTCCTCGTTGGTGGGTATCACGAGCACCTCGACTTGTGAGTCATCTGCCGAGATGCGGCGATCGCCGCCACCGGATGCCTCGTTGCGTTCCGGGTCGACGACGATTCCGAGTCGCTCGAGCCCCGCGAGGCTGTCGCGGCGGACGTCGATGTTGTTCTCCCCCACTCCACCGGTGAACACGATGGTGTCGATTCCGCCGAGGATCGCGAGATAGGCACCGATGTACTTCTTCAGACGGTGCACGTACACATCGTAGGCGAGCTTTGCGTCGGCGTCGCCGTCGGCGATCAGCCCGAGGAGCGCACGGAAGTCGTTGACGCCCGACAGACCTTTCAATCCGGAACTGCGGTTGAGGACGCGGTCGATCTCGTCGACGTTCATCCCCGCGGCACGGTTGAGGTGCATCAGGACACCGGGGTCGATGTCGCCGCTGCGCGTGCCCATCACGAGTCCTTCGAGGGGCGTCAGGCCCATCGATGTGTCGAGCGGGCGGCCACCGGCGATCGCGGACGCCGACGCACCGTTCCCGAGGTGCAGCACCACCTGATTCAGCTCACCGTATCGGCGGCCGAGGAACTCGGCGGCACGGTTCGAGACGTATTCGTGGGAGGTTCCGTGGAATCCGTATCGGCGAACTCCGTTCTCCCGCGCGATGTCCCGGTCGATCGCATAGGTCGCTGCCGCGGCAGGCAGCGAGTGGAAGAACGCGGTGTCGAACACGCCCACGTGAGGTACGTCGGGCAGCTCTTCGCGGGCCACCTCCATACCGACGACGTTCGCGGGGTTGTGCAGGGGTGCGAGCACGGACAGGTCGGAGACGGCCTGCACCACCGAGTCGTCGATGAGTGTCGGTTCGTAGAACCGGTCTCCGCCGTGGACGAGTCGGTGCCCGACAGCGACGATCCCGACCTCTTCGAGCGGGCGGCCGAGTCCTTCGAGCATCTCGAGAACCTTGCGCAGACCGAACCGGTGATCGGGAATCTCGCCGAGGTGTTCGTCGGTTCCCGTCGTGTGGTGGAAGATGATGCGCCCGTCGGGTTCACCGATCCGTTCGATGAGCCCGTATGCCGGCGCCTCCGCTGTCTCGGGGTCGATGAGCTGGAATTTGATCGACGACGAGCCGGAGTTGAGCACGAGGACGGTGCCGGCTGTCAGCGGGTTCGGAGCACTCACTGGGCATCTCCCTGGGCTTGGATTGCGGTGATCGCGACGGTGTTGACGATGTCCTGGATGAGCGCACCGCGCGACAGGTCGTTGACGGGCTTGTTCAGACCCTGGAGCACGGGGCCGACAGCGACCGCGCCTGCGCTGCGCTGCACCGCCTTATAGGTGTTGTTGCCGGTGTTCAGGTCGGGGAAGATGAAGACGGTCGCCTTCCCCGCCACCGCGGATTCGGGAAGTTTCGTGCTGGCCACCGACGGTTCGATCGCAGCGTCGTACTGGATCGGCCCTTCCACCGGCAGGTCCGGTCGCCGTTCCCGCACGAGAGCAGTTGCGGTGCGAACCTTGTCGACGTCGGCACCCGAGCCGGATTCGCCGGTCGAGTACGAGAGCATTGCGATGCGCGGTTCGATACCGAATCGCGCCGCGGTGGTTGCCGACGAGATCGCGATGTCGGCGAGCTGGTCGGCGGTGGGGTCGGGCACCACGGCGCAGTCGCCGTAGGCGAGTACGCGATCCGACAGGCACATCAGGAAGATGCTCGACACCGTCGATACGCCCGGTTCGGTCTTGATGATCTCGAAGGAGGGCCGGATCGTGTGCGCGGTGGTGTGGGCAGCACCGGACACCATGCCGTCCGCGACCCCGAGATGAACCATCATCGTGGCGAAGTACGATATGTCGCCCATGATTTCTCGGGCTCGTTCGACGGTCATACCTTTGTGGGCCCGCAGCCGCGTGTACTCCTCGGCGAACGTGTCGATGTGCGTGGACGTGCGCGGATCGTCGATGTTCGCCGCCGAGATGTCGATGCCGAGCTCGGCGGCGCGCTGGCGAACCACCGCCTCGTCACCGAGGATGGTCAGGTCGGCGATGCGTCGCTGCAGGACCCGCCCTGCGGCACGCAGAACCCTGTCGTCGCCACCCTCGGGCAGCACGATGTGACGTCGCTGTTCGCGTGCCCGGTCGATGAGCTGATATTCGAACATCTGAGGGGTCGTCACCGAGGGACGCGGCAAGCGCAGACGCTCGAGCAGTTCCGAGGCGTCCACATGCTGCTCCATCAGGGCGAGCGCGGTCTCGATCTTGCGCTGCGCCGACAGCGCCATGCGTCCTCGTGTGCGGTCGGCCGCCGACGCTGTATCGAAGGTACCCAGCGCGGTGGTAAGGATCGGGAGGCTCGGCCTGAGACCCGCGACGAGTTGCGCGATGGCCGGGTGGGGCAGCAGCCCACCGTTCATGATGATGCCCGCGAGAGTCGGGAATCCCTCTGCCGCATTGGCATTGACGAGTGCGAGGATGACGTCGGTCCGGTCTGCCGGTACGATCACCACCACGCCTTCGGTGAGGCGTTCGAGGATGTGCTCGGCTGTCATGCCGCCGACCATGATGCGCAGCACCTCGCGTTGCAGCAGGTCCGAGTCGCCACTGTAGAGCTCACCATCGATGGCGATCTGCAGCTCACCCATCGTCGGGGCCATCAGAATCGGGGTCTCGGGTAGCGCCCACACGGTTTCGGTGCGGCCGGCGAGCGCCGCAGTGACGTCGTCGAGGCGGTCCGGGTCGCAGCGGTTGACGACGGTTCCGGCGAGGTGGGCGTGGTGCGCCGACAGTTCGTGCGCGCACACCGCGGTGACCTGGGCTATCTCGTCGGGGGTACGCCCCGAACCGCGCAGGACGAGCAGGACGGGTGCGTCGAGGTTCGCGGCGATCCGCGCGTTGTACGACAGCTCGCTGGGATTCGCTATCTCGGTGTAGTCGCTGCCGACGATGACCACCGCATCGCAACGGTCGGCGACCGCATGGTACTTGCTCACGATGTCGCTGAGCGCGGCCTCGGGATCGGTATGAACATCGTCGTAGGTGACGCCGATGCAGTCGTCGTAGTCGAGGTCGACGGTGGTGTATTCGAGGAGAAGTTCGAGAATGTAGTCCGTGTCGCTGTCGGTGCGGGCGATGGGCCGGAACACCCCGACGCGGGCCGTGGAGGCGCACAACATCTGCAGTACACCCAGCGCAACGGCCGATTTTCCGGTATCACCCTCGGGGGCCGCGATGTAGATGCTCGACACTGACCCTGCGCTGGCGCTCATGGATCTCACCCTAGTGCGGGCCGCACGGATGCGCGGAGTGCGGGCCGCACGGATGCGCGGAGTGCGGGCCGCACGGATGCGCGGAGTGCGGGCCGCACGGATGCGCGGTGCGGCCCGCATGATCCGAATTCAGGCCAGTGCGCGCAGCCGCGGAGCCAGATCCCGCTCGAACAACTCCAAAAACCGCCTCTGATCATGACCCGGCGCATGAAACACCAAATGATTCAACCCCGCATCCACATACGCCTTCACCTGCTCCACCGCCACATCCGGATCCGACGCCACAATCCACCGCTTCGCCACCTGCTCGATCGGCAACGCATCCGCCGCCGCCTCCATCTCCACCGGATCCTCGATACTGTGCTTCTGCTCCGCCGACAACGACAACGGCGCCCAGAACCGCGTATTCTCGAGCGCCAGTTCCGGATCCGTGTCATACGAAATCTTGATCTCGATCATCCTGTCGATCCCCGACACATCACGCCCGGCCTTCCCCGCACCCTCGGCCACCGCAGGCAACAACTTGTCCGTATACAACTCCATACCCTTACCCGAAGTACAGATGAACCCATCCCCCGCCCGACCCGCATACCGCGCCACCACCGGACCACCCGCCGCCACATACACCGGAATCCCACCCTCGGGCACGTCATAGATCGACGCCCCCACCGTCCGATAGAACTCCCCCTCGAAATCGACACGCTCCCCGGTCCACAACTCCCGCATCAACCGCACCGACTCCCGCAGACGCGCAAACCGCTCCTTGAACTCCGGCCACGCATCGCTGTACCCCGTAGCGATCTCGTTGAGCGCCTCACCGGTCCCCACCCCCAACATCACCCGCCCCGGATACAGACACCCCATCGTCGCGAACGCCTGCGCGATCACCGCCGGGTTGTACCGAAACGTCGGCGTGAGCACCGAGGTCCCCAACTGTAACCGCTCCGTGCGCTCCCCCACCGCCGTCATCCACGCCAACGAGAACGGGGCATGACCACCGTTGTGCCGCCACGGCTGGAAATGATCCGACACCGTCGCCGAATCCATCCCGTGCGCCTCGGCGAGCACCCCGAGTTCCACCAGTTCACGCGGCCCGAACTGTTCCGCTGATGCCTTGTAACCCAACTTGAGTGCCTGTGCCACCGAACGTCTCCTACCTTCGTCTGCAGTTGCGTCGAGTATGCCCACCGCAGTATGCCCACACCGAGCCGACAGCGGAGGTCTCACAGATCTGGGGTGCCGGTCGTGGCGGGGTCCCAGTCGTAGACGACCACGGTTCGCAGCACGATGTCCTGCAGCGACCGCCTGTTTCTCTGGACTATTGCGACGAGAAGTCCGACCGGGACGAACACACAGAACGCCGCGCGCAGCACGGCACGCAGCCAGCCCAGGAGACGACCGTTGCGGCCGATCACCCGTAGTCCCAGAACGATCGCACCGATTGTCCGGCCAGTAGTCGCCCAGCACGCGGCCAGGTACACCACTGATATCGACGTGAAGACGCTCACCGACATGAGTACCTGCACATCGGGAAACGAAAAATCCTGCGGCGAGAACAACAGCCGCACGAACACCCACGACATGTACAGCCCACCCATTGCCACGAGGACGACGCCGAGGTCCAGTGCCGCCGCGAGTCCTCGGGTGACGATGCCGGCGGGTCGGTGCTGCACACCAGGCACGTTCACGCTTCCGCTACCGCGTTGTTCTCGGGGTGCCGGCGCAGCACCCGGCCGACGAATCCGGCGACGGCGTCGTCCGCGCGCATCCCCTGACTGCGCACGCCGTTCACCGCTTCCGTGGACATCGTGCCCGTGGATTCTCGGATGATCGCGGGCAGATCGACGCCGTCGATGACTGTGTCGGCCAGGCCGACGAGATCGACTCTGCGGATCACCGCGTCGACATCGACGCGCTGGACGACCGCGTCGACATCGACGCGCTGGACGACAGCGTCGACATCGACGCGCGCGAGGATCGGCGCGAGTTCGAGCCGCGCGGCGATACCGTCGATGTCGACCTTCCCCACTATCTTCTCCACGTCGACACGGTCGATAATGCGCTCGACGTCGATTCCCTCGGCGATCGCATCGAGGTCGACGTGGTCTCGCACGACAGCCGTGATGTCCACTTCGAGTAGAGCGGCGGTCACGACTTTCCGGATGACGACGCGCAGCACCTGATCGGTCATGTCGTCAGCGGCGCGGAGGGCCTCAGCGCCGCGCGCTTCGAGGCTGTCCAGTGCCGGGCCCACACCGGGAACTCGGCGGGCAAGTCTTTCGGTCAGGCTCGCTGCACGACCGACTGTGTCTACCAGTACGGCAGCCACACCTACGCCCAGGTGTGCGAGGTCCGGATTCTTGTCGACGTTCATGTCCACATCATCCGTCGTCGAAGGGGAGAATGGTTATGCGTACCTCGAATTCCGCGCGCACAACCGCCCCCTCGACACATTCGGGCGATCCGTAGACTCCCCTCGGTGACTCCGCTCGAACTGTTCCTCATCGCCCTCGCCGGGGTCGGAGCCGGTGCGATCAATTCGCTCGTCGGCTCCGGCACCCTGATCACGTTTCCCACATTGATTGCGTTCGGCGTACCACCCGTGACCGCGACGATGTCGAACGCGATCGGCTTGATCGCCGGCGGAGTCTCCGGAACCTTGGGATACCGGAAGGAACTGCGGGGGCAGTGGCCACGTCTACGCTGGCAGATTCCCGCGTCGTTCGTCGGAGCCTTGGTGGGGGCATGGCTTCTCCTGCACCTGCCGGAGACCGTGTTCGAGACCGTGGTGCCGATACTGCTGATCTTTGCGCTGTTTCTGGTCGTGTTCCAGCCGAAGATCCAGAAATGGGTTCTCCAGCGCACAGGCGAGAACACCGACGGCAGCCTCGGCCCGGTGCGGACGACATTGCTGATCGTCGGCACTTTCGCGGTGGGCATCTACGGCGGCTACTTCACGGCCGCACAAGGCATTCTCCTGATGGGGCTGTTCGGCGCACTACTGACCGACCACATCCAGCGACAGAACGCGGCGAAGAACCTGCTGTCGTTGATCGTGAACGTCGTCGCCGCCGCGTCCTATGTTCTCGTCGCGTTCGATCGGATCAACTGGACCGTCGCCGCGCTCATCGCGGTGGGATCACTCATCGGCGGCTGGCTCGGGTCCCACTACGGTCGGCGCCTGTCACCAGTCGCACTGCGCTCGGTGATCGTCGTCGTCGGGCTGATCGGCCTGTATCGACTGCTCGCCTGACGTTCCGGTGAGAGACTGAGCGGGTGAGTTCGGACGATGACCCCGCCACCGCACCTGTCTGGAACTACCTCATGGACATGGACGGCGTCCTCGTACACGAGGACGCACTGATCCCCGGCGCCGACGCGCTCCTCGCGGAGCTCCGCGCACACGAGATTCCGTTCATGGTGCTCACCAACAATTCGATCCGCACCCCGCGCGACCTGAGGGCGCGGCTCCTGAGGACGGGCCTCGATGTACCCGAGGATTCCATCTGGACGTCGGCCCTGGCCACGGCAACATTCCTCGCGAATCAACGTCCCGGCGGAAGCGCCTATGTCGTCGGCGAATCAGGCCTGACGACGGCATTGCACGACATCGGTTATGTGCTGACCGACAGCGACCCGGACTACGTGGTGCTCGGCGAGACCCGAACGTACTCGTTCGAGGCGATCACCACCGCGATCCGGCTCGTCGAACGCGGTGCGCGGTTCATCGCGACGAACCCCGACCCGACGGGCCCGTCGCCCGAGGGGTCGCTGCCCGCGACCGGTTCGGTCGCTGCGCTGATCACCCGTGCCACCGGTCGCGACCCGTACTTCGTCGGTAAGCCCAACGCCCTGATGATGCGCTCGGCGCTGCGGGCGATCGGCGCGCACTCGGCACACACACTCATGATCGGCGATCGCATGGACACCGACATCGTCTGCGGCCTCGAAGCCGGGCTCCAGACGTTGCTCGTGCTCACCGGTATCAGCACTCATGCATCGGTGGAGCGGTATCCCTACCGCCCGACGCGAATCATCGATTCGGTCGCCGATCTGGTCGGACGCACCGGAAACCCGTTCTGACACGGTCACGAACGGGTGTCGGGGTCAAGCATTTTCACGCGGGCACCGCGCACCCGAACGGCAGCGTCAGCGAATGATCTTGCCGCGGCGGTACTCGTGGCCACCCCACACGCCGGACTGCTTGTCCTCGGAAGCGTAGGTGCGGCAGGCATCGAGGATCGGGCAGCGAGCGCACACGCGGGCTGCGTAGTCGAAGTCTTCGCTCGGGTCCGGGAACCACCGGTCGGGATGCGCGTCACCGCGGCATGCGGCGACGTCCCAGTCGGGAGCGTCGTAGGTGGGAGCAAGCAGGTCTGCCAAAGTCATGGTCATCGGTCTGTCTCCTTCCGGGCCGTCTCGGCACAGGTGTGTCCCACGCAGGCAGCGGGGACGTCATGTCCTTCTGGGATTGCACATTCTCGAAGAGTGAACGGCCCGGGGTATCACCGTGAGGCGATTGACAACCCGGGGCGCACACACCCCGGGAATCGGGGTGTCAGCAGCTGAATCCGGTTGGTCGACCGGACTTTTCGACTTCATGGTCGAGGAGTCGGATCATCGATCGCGATACATTCCACCGATATGGGCTGGTACGCATCCGAGTCCTCCTCTCCATGTTCTGCCCGCTGGCACCGAGGATCCAGTGTGCCACGATTCGAGGCCGGAAACTAGGAAATGTGGCCCACGTCCAATTTGTGCGCGTTGCGTGTCAGCGCAACGGCATCGGGATGCCCGCGACGACCAGCGTCACCGAATCCGACACGGACGCAACCGACGCGTTGAGTCGGCCGAGCAGATCACGGAACAACCGCCCGGAAGCGGTGGCCGGAACCACCCCGCTGCCCACCTCGTTGCTCACCGCGACCACGGGCACTCGGCACGCTTTCCACGCGTCGAGCAGGTCGTCGATGTCGGTGTCGACCGCGGCCGCATCGCCGCCGTTCCACACGTCGTGCAGATCGAGCCGCGCGGTCAACCATGTGCCGAGGCAGTCGATCAGCAGCGGCTCGGTCGCGGCGCGCAACACCTCGGCGACGTCGACGGTTTCGATCGTCGACCACCTGCCGGGCCGACGCTCGCGGTGCAGCGCGACACGGTGTGCCCATTCCTCGTCGCCTTCGCGGGTGCCACCGGTCGCGACGTACACCACCGACCCGTACGCCGCGGACAGTTCCTCCGCGTGACGCGACTTGCCCGAGCGGACCCCGCCGAGCACGAGAGTTCTGGACCCCGACGATCCGGATCCCATGTGTAGCACCTCCCCATCGGTTCCCAGGCGGGCACCGCAGTGCCGCACCCGTTCCCGAAGCTGTGCGATCGGCGGGTTGTGATGTCCCAGATGCACCGCGACGACATCGGTCGAGTCCACCACGGCGCCGCACCCGCGCAGAGCCTCGACGGTCTCCGCGAACTCGGGCAAACCCAGGTGGCCCGAAGACAGGTCGGAGCGGTCGCCGAACGTCTCCTCGAGGAACACTGCATCGAACGCGGCGTCACGCACCGCGTCGAACCAGGACGTGGGCAGCAGCCCGGTGTCGCAGGCCCACAGGATCCGCGACCCGTCGGGCCCGGTGACGTCGTACAGCACGGCATCTCCGTTGCGGAACACCCGGTGTTCCGCTGCCAGCACCCGCACCGTGTACTCACCGACGGGCAGTTCGTCGCCCGCCGCGACCGGCACGAACCGGACCGGATCGTCGGGCCCGACCCACGGCCGGCACACGTCGAGGGCGTCGGCCGGGCCGATCACCTCGAGGGCGTGCCCCGCGTCGACCCACGACCGGAACAGCAGAGCCTGCGGGCCCAGGTGATCCGGGTGCGCGTGGGTGAGCAGGATGTGGCGCACATCCGCGAGGGTCCGACCGAACCGCACCGCCGCGCGCGGCGCCTCCGGTCCGCAGTCGAGCATGAGCGTGTTGTCGACCAACGCTGCGGTCTGACCACGAATGTCGTTCCTGCGCGCCGCGTCCACGCACGACCCGCACCGGCAGAACGGGTTCGGCCACCCGTCTGCGGCACCGGTGCCCAGCAGCACAACCTCCATCAACACTCCTTCGGGTGGTCGCGCAGCGGTAGCACCGCCCGGCCCGCGGGTCGGTCGAGCACCTCGACCCGTGCGCCGTAGATGTCGGCGATGCGGTCGACGGTGAGCACCTCTTCGGGCACCCCGTCGGCGACGACGCGTCCTCGGTTCAGCAGAATCAGACGCTCACCGTATTGGCTCGCCGACGTGAGATCGTGCATTGCCGCGATCACCGTCAGCTCCCCTTCACGCCGCATCGAGTCGACGAGGTCGAGCACCTGCTGCTGATGCCCGATGTCCAGGGCGCTGGTCGGCTCGTCCAGCAGGAGGACATTCGGTTGCTGCGCGAGCGCCCGTGCCAGCACGACCCGTTGCAGTTCCCCACCCGACAGCGCGGTCGCGAGCCGCGACGCGAAGTCCTCGAGTTCGAGTCGCGTGATCACTCGCTCGACGATCTCGCGGTCGCGCGGGGTTTCGCTTCCGAAGCGGGGAATGTGCGGGGTGCGGCCGAGATGGATCAGCTCACGCACGGTGACGCCCTCGGGAACGATGGGTCGCTGCGGCATCAGTGCGACTGCGCGGGCGATAGCGCGACGCCCCGAGTGACGAGGCGTCACCCCCGCGACCTCGACGTCACCGAGCGCGGGGACCAGTCCGGCGAGCGCGTGCAGCAGTGTGGTCTTGCCCGAGCCGTTGGGGCCCACGAGCGACACCCATTCCCCTGCACCGACGACGAGGTCGACGTCGTGCAGTACCTGCACGCCGCCGCGCTCCGCGCACAGGCCGCGACACATGACGGCACTCATGCGACACCTCGGCTCCGGCGAAGCACGACGAGGAAGAACGGCGCGCCGATCGCCGCGGTCACGACACCGATCGGCAGTTCGGCCGGCGACATCACGGTGCGTGCCAGGACGTCGGCGAGAACGAGGAAGGCGGCGCCGGCCATCAGCGACAGCGGCAGCAGCAGTCGGTGCCCAGGACCGATCAGCAGCCGGACGGCATGGGGAATGACGATGCCGACGAATCCGATCAGGCCACTCGCCGAGACGACGGCAGCGGTGCCGAGCGTCGCGATGCACACGAGGATCAGTCGCACCCGGGCCGGGTCGATGCCCAGGCTCGAGGCTTCGACGTCGCCGACCGACATGACGTCGAGGGTGCGTCGGTGCAGCATGATCACGACGACGGAGACGAGGACGTACGGCAGCACCGTTCGCACGTCCGACCATCCGTCGGTGGACAGACGTCCGAGCATCCACGAATACACCTGGCGCAAGGTGTCGTCGTGGAGCTGCATGAAGAAGGTCTGGATGGCGTTGGCGAAGGCCGCGACCGCCACACCGGCGAGGATGATGATCACCTCGGTGCGGCTGCCCCCGACGGTGCGCCCGAGTGCGTAGGTCGCGCCCACCGCGAGCATTCCGCCCACGAACGCGGCGACAGGGACCCCTGCGAATCCGGCGGCTCCGCCCACGACGATGGCAATGGTTGCGCCGAGTCCGGCACCGCTCGAGACTCCGAGGAGATACGGGTCGGCGAGCGGATTACGGAAGACGCCCTGGTAGGCGGCGCCGGCGATCGCGAGCATCGCCCCTACGATCACGCCGAGCACCACGCGGGGCATGCGGATGTTCCACAGAATGGCCTGCTGCCGTGTGCTCAGACCCGAGTCGACGTCGATGAACGGAAGCGTGTCGAGAATGTCGAGCAACACGCCGCGGGGAGTGAGCCCGGCGGGACCCACGAGGATCCCGATGAGCATCGCTCCGAGAAGGACGATCACCGCGCCACCCAGCACGAGTGCGCGGCGGCGCGACGCGATCACGGTGCAGGCTGACCCGCGGGGACGGCGATGACGATGGCGGCGAGTTCACGTACGAGGTCGACGACACGCGGACCCCACCGGCTCGCGATGTCCTCGTCGAGGACGTGGACCTGCCCGTCGCGGACAGCGGTGAGCTCCGCCCAGCCGGCGCGTTCGGCGACGGTTTCGGGTGTGACACCACAGCACTGCGAGTCTGCGAGGAAGATCAGGTCGGGGTTCTGTTCGACGATGAACTCGGCCGACAGCTGCGGGTATCCGTCACCTCCGGTCGCGATGGAGGTCAGGCCCAGCATCGCGTAGATCTCGCCGAGGTAGGTGTCGTCGGTGACGCTGTAGTACGTGTTGTCGAGTTCGTGGTAGTAGCGCAGCGGGGTCTCACGCTGGGGCACCGAGCCTACGATCTCACCGATCTCGGTCTGCATCTGCGCGACGAGTTCGGCCGCATCACCGATGTGGCCGGTCGCGGCACCGACCTGCTCGAGCTGGGCGTAGGTGTCGTCGAGGGTGGCGGCGGCAGGGAGGATCAGGGTGTCGACACCGGCGCTCTCGAGTCCCGCGACGAGGTCGCCGTTGTCGGCGGTGGCGAGGACGAGATCGGGTTCGTAGCCGAGGATGGCCTCGACGTTGGGGTTGTAGCCCGACAGATCGGTGACGGGGACGCCTTCCGGGTAGTCCGACTGGTCGTCGACGGCGATCACCTGGTCTCCCGCACCGACGGCGTAGAGCATTTCGGTGGTGGTCGGGCTCAGCGACACGATGGCCTGCGGAGTACCGGAGACAGCAGGCGCGGTGCCCTCGGACGACACTGTCGTGGTGCCCTCGGACGACGAGGCGTCGTCACTGCTACTGCAGCCGGCGATCACCAACGCAAACGCAGCGATGCCTGCGGTGAGAAACCTGCGGGAAGTGGTGGGCACAGCCATCCTCCGTGGCTCGGAGGACGAAAACAGCACGGCTGCAACAAACAGTTGCGGCACGATACCGTCCTTCGTCCGAGGACCAGTACGTGCCCGCTGCGCCGGCCGACCTGGCTCGCCCGGCCGATCACCGGGCTCACAGTTGCGGGACAGCGCCGGATTCTCACCGGCTTCACCGAAACGCTGCGGGTGCCCTACCCGACTGGCAGGGCACCCGCAGCGTATCCCACGGTGTTGTCGGATCAGGCGAGCGCCTGCTCCAGGTCTTCGAGCAGATCCTCGGGATCTTCGAGACCCACCGACAGGCGCACGACGCCGTCGGACAGGCCGATCGCGGCGCGTCCTTCGGGCCCCATCGCCCGGTGGGTGGTGGTCGCGGGGTGAGTGATGAGCGACTTCGTGTCGCCGAGATTGTTGGAGATGTCGACGACGCGCAGCTTGTTGAGCAACTCGAACGCACGCTTCTTGCCTTCGCCCTCGGGGGCGTCGAGTTCGAAGGTGAGGATCGTGCCGCCGCCGCTCATCTGGGATTTCGCCAGCTCGTACTGCGGGTGCGATTCGAGGTACGGGTACTTGACCCAGCGCACCGCGGCGTTCGACTCCAGGAACCGGCCGAGGCGCAGTGCCGAGTCCACCGCGGCATTGAGCCGAACAGGCATCGTCTCGAGGCCCTTGAGCAGCGTCCACGCGTTGAACGGGCTCAGCGACGGACCGGTGTGACGGATCAGGTTCTTGACGGGTCCGTCGATATAGTCCTGGGGCCCGAGGATCGCTCCGCCGAGCACCCGGCCCTGGCCGTCGATGTGCTTGGTGCCCGAGTATACGACGATGTCTGCACCGAGGTCGAGGCTGCGCTGCAGCAGCGGGGTGGCGAAGACGTTGTCCAGCACCACCTTTGCGCCTGCGGCATGGGCCATCTCGGAGACCTTGCGTACGTCGACGAGGGTCTGCATCGGGTTCGAGGGGGTTTCGAAGAATACGGCGGTCGTGGGCACCGACAGCGCCTTCTCCCACTGGTCGAGGTCTTCACCGTCGACGAACACCGTCTCCACACCCCATCGGGGCAGGATCTCGTTGCAGACGACGAAGCATGAGCCGAAGAGACTGCGGGCCGCGACGAGGCGATCCCCCTTGCCGAGCAATGCCGCGAGCGCCGTGAACACAGCCGACATGCCCGACGCTGTGGCATACGCGCCTTCCGCGCCGTCGAGCAGCCGCAACCGCTCCTCGAACATCTTCACGGTCGGGTTGCCGTACCGGGAGTACACGAAGTGGTCGACCTCACCCGTGAATGCCTGCTCGGCGGCCTCGGCCGACTCGTAGACGAACCCGGAGTTGAGGTACAGCGCTTCGGAGGTCTCTTCGAAACCGGACCTCATCACACCACCGCGCACGCCGAGCGTGGCGGGGCGCACCGAATCGGGCAGCGTCTTGCTGAACGCACCGCCCTGGGGAATTGCACTCACGACTGCCTCCACGGCAGGCCCGCGGCCCGCCAGCCCTGTCCGCCGCGATGCTTGTCGGCATCGAGCGGCCCTTCGAATCCTTCGAGAACGTTGTATGCAGGGGCCAGGCCCGCGGCCGTCGCAGCTTCCGCGGCGCCGATCGAACGCTGACCCGAGCGACAGAGGAATATCACCGGTCCGCCACCGACCCCGGCGGCCTTCAGCTCATCGACGAAGCGCTCGTTGGGGGCACCTGCGGGGTACGACACCCATTCGACGAACAGCGTGCGGCGCTCGATGGGTGCGGTGTCGGGGACACCCACGTATTTCCATTCGGCGTCGGTGCGCACATCGACGAGCACGGCATCCTGATTTTCCTGCAGCAGCTCCCAGGCGTGCTGCGGTGTGATATCACCTGCGTAGCTCACGGGAATACCTTTTCACAGGTCAGGCCCGAGCGACTACGCGGGAGGTGGGTCGACCGGCGATCCGCAGGATCGAACCCGGGCTGATCAGGCGGTGCAGACGCGCCACACGTCGTCAGCGAGGGTCAGGTCCCATGTCTCGGTCGTCGACTCACCGTCGATCACAGTGGTGACGTCGACGGTGGCCTTGTCGCCGTCGATGACGATGTTGTCGGTGCTCTGCAGCTCGATGTCGCTGTCGACCCCGGCGAGCGGCCCCTCACCGCGGCGCAGTTCGCTGCAACGGAGGATGACGAGAACGTCCTCGTCGTCTGCGTTGACGGCCTTGACGTAGTCGCTGGTGGTGCGCGCGATCCGTTCGTTGTCGTCGAGAGCCTCACCATCGGTCGAGAGGAACTGCGTGACGACGATCACCAGTGCGAGGACGGCGACCACGAGGACGGCGCCGATGAACGGCCAGGGTGTGCTGTTCCTGGATCCGTTCGGGTCGAGACCGTCGGGTTCGGGTTCGGGGTCACGCCGTTGTGCCATGCGGATGATCCTATCCTCGGTGGATCCACCTCGATCGGCCGCATTTGCGCCAATAAACCCTAGTGAGGTAGGAATTGACCATGGCCACCACTCCGCTCGTCCGACGCCTCGCCGTCGACCTGTGCCGCGTGAGTGCCCACATGTGTTGTCGCTGAAGCGATTCTCCCGACGTTTCCCGGAGTTCTCCTCCACCGTCATCCCGCGCGACCTGCGCCCGCCCACTGAGGGCAGCCTTAATTTAAGCTGGATATGTCCGTCCGCACACCGAAGAGGTAGATGATCCCCCGATGACTGATCAGAGCCGTCCCCTTCGCGTCGCGATCGTCGGTGCCGGCCCCGCCGGTATCTACGCCGCCGATGCACTCATGAAGTCCGACACTGCGCAGGATCCCGGGGTGAGCATCGACCTGTTCGAACGCATGCCGGCGCCGTTCGGCCTCATCCGCTACGGCGTGGCACCCGACCATCCGCGCATCAAGGGCATCATCACCGCGCTGCACAAGGTGCTCGACAAGCCGAACGTGCGTCTGCTCGGCAACCTCGACTACGGCGTCGACATCACACTCGACGACCTGTACCGCTTCTACGACGCGGTGATCTTCTCGACCGGCGCCAACGCCGACCGTGAACTGAAGATCCCCGGCATCGACCTCGACGGCAGCTACGGCGCCGCCGACTTCGTGTCGTGGTACGACGGTCACCCCGACGTCCCACGCACCTGGCCGCTCGAGGCCGAGAAGGTCGCCGTCCTCGGTGTCGGCAACGTCGCACTCGACATCGCGCGTGTGCTCGCCAAGACCGGCGACGAACTGCTGCCCACCGAGATCCCGCCGAACGTCTACGAGGGCCTGAAGAACAACAAGGCCGTCGAGGTGCATGTCTTCGGGCGTCGAGGGCCGGCGCAGGCCAAGTTCACCCCTCTCGAGCTGCGCGAACTCGATCACTCGCCGACCATCGAGGTCATCGTCGATCCCGAGGACATCGACTACGACGCCGGCTCCGAGGCGGCGCGCCGCAACTCCAAGCAGGTCGACATGGTCGCCAACACCCTGCAGGATTGGGCCATCCGCGACGCCGGCAATCGCCCGCACAAGCTGTTCCTGCACTTCTTCGAGTCGCCCGCCGAGGTTCTCGGAGAGGACGGCAAGGTCGTCGGTCTACGCACCGAGCGCACGGAACTCGACGGCACCGGCAACGTCCGCGGCACCGGCAAGACCCGCGACTGGGACGTGCAGGCCGTGTACCGCGCGGTGGGCTACCTGTCGCAGAACATCGCGAACCTGCCGTTCGACGATCAGGCCGGCACCGTCCCCAACGAGGCCGGACGTGTGCTCGCCGACGACACCGTCGAAGGTCACGACCGGTTCATGCCGCGCACGTACGTCACCGGTTGGATCAAGCGTGGCCCGGTCGGCCTGATCGGCCACACCAAGGGCGATGCCAACGAGACCGTCGCGAACCTCCTCGAGGACCGTGCCTCGGGCCGTCTCACCGCTCCCGAACTGCCGGGCGAGGACGACGTCGTGAAGTTCCTCGAAGAAAAGCAGCTGCCGTACACGACGTGGCAGGGCTGGTACCGACTCGACGCGCACGAGCGCAGCCTCGGTGAGGCAGAGGGTCGTGAGCGCGTGAAGGTCGTCGAGCGCGACGACATGTTCCGCGCGTCCGAACCACAGAAGTAGTCCGTCGCCTACGGCGATGTCGGCCGAAGGTCACCTTCATTCAGCTGGAATGTCTGAAGGTGACCTTCGGCCATATTCATGTCGGGCACGGGGAACCTAGGCGAACAACACGGCACCCAGCCACACGCCCGCGGCGATGAGCCCGCCGAGTAGTTCGACGAGCATCGACAGGCCCACGGCCTTCGTCGCCTCCACCGTCGAGCGCCATGCTCCGCTGTGCGTCCGATGCCGTTGAGCCTCGGACACGTACATTCCGAGCAGGAATCCGAGGAAAAGGCCGATCACCGGGATCACGAAGAATCCGATGATGCCGAGCAGACCGCCGATGAGCAGCGAACGGTTGGGCACTCCAGACTTCGCGAGTCGTCTGCCCGGCCAGGTGTATTTGACGATCCCGGTGACCACCATCGCAACCGTCGCGACCGCGAACACCGTCCATGCGACAGTGCCGCCGGTCATGAACGCCCACACCGCGATCGCGCCGAAGATCAGCAGAACGCCGGGCAGGATCGGCACGACGATGCCGACCAGCCCGACGAGGATCGCCAGCCCGACGAGAAGCTCGGCGCCTGCGCTCACGGCGTGACGGGGCGAACGAGGGACGCGGCGAGCGTCGCGCGTTCGCGGGCACTGTCGATGTCCGGGCCGGTCGACACGGCCACACCCATCCGCCGACGCAGGAACGATTCGGGTTTGCCGAACAGGCGCACATCCGTCTCGGGCACACGCAGGGCGTCGGCGAGGCCGTCGAACGCGATTCCGGTTGCGTCGACACCCCCGTAGATGACAGCCGATGCGCCCGGACGCAGGTGCTCCACGTCCACCGGTAGCCCGAGGATCGCGCGGGCGTGCAGTTCGAACTCGGAGTAGCGCTGGCTTCCCATGGTCACCAGTCCGGTGTCGTGTGGGCGCGGGCTGACCTCGGAGAAATAGACGTCGTCGCCCTTGACGAACAGTTCGACGCCGAACACTCCCCGGCCGCCCAGTGCGCCGGTCACGGCCGCCGCGACCTCACGCGACCGAACCAGCGCCGCGTCGCTCATGGGCTGCGGCTGCCACGATTCGATGTAGTCGCCGGCACTCTGCAGGTGGCCGATCGGCTCGCAGAAGAACGTCTCGACCTCCCCCGATTCGCCGACGGCGCGCACGGTGAGCTGGGTGATCTCGTAGTCGAAGTCGACGAAACCCTCCACGATGACGGTGCCGTGGTTGATGCGACCACCGGCAAGCGCGTACTCCCACGCTGCGTCCAGGTCGTCGTCCGAACGCACCGTCGACTGTCCCTTGCCGGACGACGACATGACGGGCTTGATGACGCACGGGAAACCGATCTCCGCGGTGGCGGCGCGCACGTCGTCGAGCGAGTTCGCGAACCGGTACGGCGACGTCGGCAATCCGAGTTCTTCCGCGGCGAGCCGACGGATCCCTTCGCGGTTCATCGTCAACTGCGTGGCCCGCGCGTTGGGGATCACCTCGGCGAGGCCCCGCTCCTCCACGACGGCGAGCGCATCGGTGGCGATCGCCTCGATCTCGGGCACCACCAGGTGGGGACGCTCGGCCTCGATGATCGCGAGCACCGCCTCCGGGTCGCCCATGTCGATGGTGTGGGCCCGGTGTGCGACCTGGTGGCCCGGCGCGTCGGCGTATCGGTCGACGGCGATCACCTCGACGCCGAGTCGCTGCAACGCGATGATCACTTCCTTGCCGAGTTCACCCGATCCGAGCAGCAGGACACGGGTCGCGGTGGAAGACAGCGGAGTGCCGAGCCGTGGAGAGACGGGGGGACGCGGGGAAATATGAGGACGCGGTGAGACCATGGTGGGACTATATGTGGCATCCGTCGTCGCCCCGAAAGGAAAGCGATGAGCAGTGCACCACACACGAACACACAGGCACGTGACGAGGTGCCATGGCAGCGCCGCGATGCCCGCATCGTCCATCACGGCACCGGTGAGGTCGTCTTCGAGCAGCTCGGCGTCGAGTTCCCGGAGTTCTGGTCGCAGAACGCCACGGACATCGTCACCCAGAAGTATTTCCGTGGCCGGCTCGGCACCGAGGGGCGCGAAGACTCGTTGCGCGATGTGGTGGCGCGGATCGTCGACACGATCACCGCGTGGGGTGCCGCCGACGGCCACCTCGACGACCCGGAGGCATTTGCCGCCGAGCTGACCTGTCTGCTCGTACATCAGAAGGCGTCGTTCAACAGTCCGGTGTGGTTCAACATCGGCGTTCCCGACACCCCGCAGCAGGCCAGTGCGTGTTTCATCCTGTCGGTCGACGACACCATCGACTCGATCCTCGAGTGGTACCGGCAGGAAGCGGTGATCTTCAAAGGTGGTTCCGGGGCGGGCGTGAACCTCTCCCGCATCCGATCGTCCGCGGAACCTCTCGGTGGGGGCGGCACCGCGTCTGGCCCGGTCAGTTTCATGCGCGGCGCCGATGCGTCGGCAGGGACCATCAAGTCGGGTGGGAAGACCCGGCGTGCCGCGAAGATGGTCATTCTCGACGTCTCGCATCCCGACATCGACGAGTTCGTCGACTGCAAGGCGATCGAAGAACGCAAGGCTCGGGTGCTCGCCGACGCCGGATTCGACATGGGTCTCGACGGTTCCGACATTCATTCGGTGCAGTACCAGAATGCGAACAATTCGGTGCGGGTGACCGACGAGTTCATGCAGGCTGTCGTCGACGATGCGCAGTGGCCGTTGCGTGCGGTCACGACCGGCGCCGCGGTACGCACGGTTCGTGCACGAGACCTGATGCAGCGCATCGCCGCTGCCACGTGGGAGTGCGCCGACCCCGGCATGCAGTACGACACCACCATCAACCGCTGGCACACCGCGGCCACCACCGGGCGGATCAACGGATCCAACCCCTGCTCCGAATACATGCATCTCGACGACTCGGCGTGCAATCTGTCGAGCATGAACCTGCTGAAGTTCCTGCGGGAGGACGGCGTGTTCGACGTGGACGGGTTCAGCCGTGCCGTCGAGGTGATGCTCACCGCGCAGGAAATTCTGGTGGGTCGTGCCGATTACCCGACCGACAAGATCGGTGAGACGTCCCGCCGGTTCCGGCAACTCGGGCTCGGCTACGCGAATCTCGGTGCGCTGCTGATGGCCTCAGGACTTCCGTACGACAGCGATGCCGGGCGCGCCTACGCCGCCGCGGTCACCGCGCTGATGACGGGTCACGCGTACGAGGTGTCTGCACAGCTCGCGCGACGCCTCGGACCGTTCGACGGTTTCACCGAGAACCGTGAACCGATGCTCGGTGTGCTCGCGCGGCACCGCGGGGCCGTCGACGACATCGATTCCGACCTCGCGCCACCGGACGTGCTTGCGGCGGCGCGTGAGGCGTGGGATCGCGCGGTCGCAGACGGCACTGAACACGGGGTGCGGAACAGTCAGGTCACGGTACTCGCCCCCACCGGCACGATCGGCTTGGCGATGGACTGCGACACCACCGGCATCGAACCCGATCTGGCGCTGGTGAAGACGAAGAAACTCGTGGGCGGTGGCAGTCTGTCGATCGTCAACCGCACTGTTCCGCGCGCATTGTCGCGGCTCGGATACAACCCCGCCGAGGTCGCCGACATCGTGGCGCATCTCGACCTGCAACACACACTCACGGGCGCTCCGCATGTACTCGCCGAGCACCGGGCGGTATTCGCAACGTCGATGGGCGACAATGCGATCGCAGCTCGCGGGCACGTGACGATGATGGCGGCGGTGCAGCCGTTCCTGTCGGGTGCCATCTCGAAGACCGTGAACCTGCCGGAGTCCGCGACTGTCGACGACATCGCCGCCCTGTATGTCGACGCGTGGCGCCTCGGTCTCAAGGCTCTGGCCGTCTACCGCGACAACTGCAAGCTCGGGCAGCCCCTCTCGACCTCGAGGCCGCAGGCGACCGGGGAGGCCGTGACAGCGCCGGTCGCGACGGCCCGCCGCGAACGCCTGCCACGCACCCGCAATTCACGTACGTTCGAGTTCCGGGTGGCCGACTGCAAGGGTTTCGTCACGATCGGCGAGTACGACGACGGGCGTCCGGGCGAAATGTTCCTGCGCGTGTCGAAGCAAGGCTCCACCCTTGCCGGGATCATGGATGCGTTCTCGATGGCCGTCAGTTACGGTCTGCAATACGGGGTTCCACTGCGCACGTTCGTGCGGGCGTTCACCAGTACCCGATTCGAGCCGGCGGGTATCACGGACGATCCCGACCTGCGGATCGCCTCCTCGATCCTCGACTACATCTTCCGGCGCCTCGCCGTCGACTATCTCGAGACCGAGGAACGGATGGAGCTGGGTGTCCGTACCGGCGGTGAGCGTGCCGCCCATGACGGTCTCCCTCCCGAGCTACCCGCGAACGACATTGCTGATCTCGACGTCGGCACCCGCCGGGGGCCTGCCTCCGTGGCCGGGAGGGAGTCGGATGCTCCGTATTGCATGCAGTGCGGTGTACAGATGCAGAGGGCAGGGTCGTGTCACGCCTGCCCGTCGTGCGGAAACACAAGCGGCTGTAGCTGATCTGTACCGATATCGCATACTGGCACCACCGACCAGTTCGCGCATCCGACGCGAGGGCCTGGGTCGCGATGGTCTCGCTCATCGCCGGGGAGATGGGCGGGGCGTAGGCCTGCGTCAGACGTGATTCTCGATGAGCGAGAGGACGTTGCTGTGGGGGTCGCGGAACCACGCGACACGCAGCCCGTCGGGCGCGGTCCACGCGTCGTGGTCGTCCTGATCCATGCCGGTGTACCGAATGAAGTCGACGCCCTTGGCCCGGAGTCGTTCGACTGTCTCGTCGAGGTCGAGAACCCGCCAGCCCAGGGCGGTGTATCCGGTCTCTCCGCGCGACTGCACGAGGGTGATCCGCACGGGGGCTCCTTCGCCGCCGTCGATCACCAGCGTGAAGTTGTCCCGATCGATCTTCCGGAAGCCGAGGGTGTCGACGTAGAACATCTCCGAGACATCGAGATCGGTGCTCGGCACGAAGCTCACGAGTTGGCCGCTGATCGTCATGGCACCCACTCTGCTCCGTACGCACCTCACTCGGCAACAGATCAGGTCACAATCGTGTTGACACCGACCCGGTTGACCTAGTCTGGGACGCATGAGCACCTCGGAGATCGCGACCGTCCTGGCCTGGCACGATGCCGTCAACAGCAACGACATCGACACCCTGGTGGAGTTGTCCAGCGACGACATTGTTCTGCCCACCGACGACGATGATCCCGATCAGGGTCTCGACGAGTTGCGCGAGTGGGCGACTTCGTCGGGCGTCACGCTCGAGATCGGACGCATGTTCGTGCACCACGGCATCGTCGTCGTCGAAGAGACGTCCACCTGGGCGTCCGACCCCGACACACCGGTGAGGGAGGCCATCGCGTTTCGTGTGGTCGAGGACCAGGTCGTCACGGTCGTACGCCACGGCAATCTCGAAGAAGCGTTCGAGGCGACCGGACTCGGTGAGGGCGACCTGTACGAGCAGTGACACACCCCATATGTTGAACGCTCGCTAAGGTACTCTCCGAGGCGATAGTCCCTACGCATCGGAGTGAGGTTCGACGAGTGTCCGCTGAAGCTGTTGAGAAGAAGGGTCCCCTCGCGAGTATCCGCGTCGTCGAGTTCAAGGGGCTCGGCCCCGGACCGCACGCAGCGACGCTGCTCGCCGATCTCGGCGCCGACGTCGTCACGGTCCAGCGGCCCGGCGGGATCCCGCCGGAAGGCGCGCGCGACCCGATCCAGCGGAATCGCCGGATCATCGAGGCCGACCTCAAGAACCCTGACGACATCGAGAAGGTGCTCTCGCTGCTCGAGCGCGCCGACGTGCTCATCGAGGGTTTTCGTCCCGGAGTGACAGAGCGCATGGGTCTGGGCCCCGACGTGGTGCTCGAACGCAATCCGCGCATCGTCTACGGCCGGATGACGGGCTGGGGTCAGGAAGGCCCGCTGGCGAACGCCGCCGGCCACGACATCAACTACATCTCCCTCACCGGCGTGCTGCACGCGATCGGCCGTCAGGGTGAGCGGCCGGTGCCTCCGCTGAACATGGTCGGCGACTTCGGCGGCGGCTCGATGTTCCTGCTCTTCGGCATCCTCTCCGCGCTCGTCGAACGAGGCGTGTCCGGCAAGGGTCAGGTCGTCGACGCGGCGATGGTCGACGGCGCGCTGGCACTGTCACACATGATGTGGGCGTTCCGCGGCCGCGGCGCATGGTCGGACGAACGCGGCGTGAACATGCTCGACACCGGCGCCCCGTACTACGAGGTGTACGAGACGAAGGACGGCAAGTACATGGCCGTCGGTTCGATCGAGCCGCAGTTCTACGCGCTTCTACTGAAGGGTCTCGACCTCGACGCGGCCGAACTGCCCGCCCAGAACGACCGGGCGTCGTGGCCGGAGATGAAGAAGCTGTTCACCGAGAAGTTCCTGTCGAAGACGCGCGACGAGTGGTCGGCGATCTTCCTCGGTACCGACGCGTGTGTCTCCCCCGTTCTCACGTTCGCCGAGGCACCGGCAAACGAGCACATTGCCTCACGCGGGTCGCTAATCGAGCTCGAGGGCATCACCCAGCACGCTCCGGCTCCGCGGTTCTCCCGCACGCCGGCGGGAGAACCGGCCGCACCGGCGGGGGAGGCCACGGATATCACGACCCTGTGGGTCTGATCAGCCACCTGCAGCGACGCGGTGCCGCCTCGGATCATTCGTGATCCGGAGCAGCACCGCGCTTTTCGCATTCGTCGACGAGTTCGAGAGCACGCTGCGCGCGGTGCAGGAATCCGAGCTCCTGCAGCAATACGAACCACTCGCTCGCCCACCTGTGGGCGAGCACGAGATGTTCCGGCGAGGGATCGGCGAGTAGCAACCGGATCGCGGTGTCCTCTTCGATCTGGGCGGTGTGCAACGCAATTCCCGTACCGGGACGCGGACGACCGTATTCGACGACCGGTCGCGGATGTGCGATCGGAATACCGAGCTTGACGCGTTCGTTCTCGACTGCCGCGGCCAAGCGTTCGAGTCCCATCTCCGAGGCGATGCGCGCGCCGTCGGCCAAACGACTCGCCGCCGTAACGCGATCACCACGCAACTCCTTGACGCGGGCACCTATGACATAGCGGGAAATCTTGAAATCGACGACGCCGCCTTCGGCTCCCAGCCTGTAGCCTTCGTCGAGCAGCCGCTCTGCTTCCTCGAGGCTGCCCTGTTCGTACAGGAACTCCCCCAGCACAGATCCCGCGAGCAACGTCGGCGTCGAATGTGTCCCGCTGGCAAGTCGGGAAATTCGCCACGCTTCTCGGAAGAGGTCGCCCGCGCTGTCGGTGTCGAGTTGTTCGAGTGCCGCAAGGCCGAGCAGCGTGTAGCCGTTCACGAGGTTGTACGGGCCTGGGTTGCGATCGTGGTAGCTCTCGGCAAGCTCCTGCAACCGCCGCGCTGCTTCGAAATCGCCGCGATACACCGCGTCGAACGTCGCGGTGTTCAACCCTGAAGACACCACGATCGGCGACAGGGTCCCGGCCCGCGCCATCAGACGGCTGACGAAGCCGTCTTCCCTACCGGTTCGATCTGCCCGCACGTCGACGAATCGCCGAACCACTTCGACCTCGACCGCGATGTCGACGGCCTCGTCACCCGTGACCTTGCCGGCATCGAGACCGCGGTCGACCAAGGCGAGAGCACGGAGTCCACGTTCGGCGTTGTGGGTGACGACGTGAGCCCACGCCACAGCGAGCTGCAGCCGCGGTCGCATTGCCACGGTGCCGCGCGGCAGCTTCGCGACCAGACCGAGCAGCGTGGTGGCACGCCCGTTCGCGAGCAGGATCCGTGCGTCGCGTTCGACGATGTCGACGGCGTAGTCGTCGTCGGCAGCCGCGAGGGCATGATCGACGGCTTCGCTCGTCATCGAATGCTGTTCGAACCAGTGTGCTGCGGTCCGGTGGAGTCCGGGCAACCGTTCGGGGAAGTCGCGTTCGAGACGTTGCCGCAGGAACTCCGCGAACAACGGCTGGAAACGGAACCACCGTCCGTCGTCATCGACACGATGCAGGAACAGATCGCGGTCCTCGATGTCTTCGAGCATCGCTTGCCCATGTCCGTGCCCGCTCAGCGCCGACGCGAGGCTCCCGCACGTCTGCTCCGTGACCGCGGCAGTGAGCAGGAAGTCGAGGAGTTCGTCGTCCACCGAGGTGAGGACGTTCTCGGTGAGGAACTGTCCGATGCCACGGTGGCGTCCGGACAGGTGGGCGACGAGATGCGCGGGGTCGTCGTGACCTCGCAGCGACACGGACGCAAGTTGCAACGCCGCGGGCCACCCGTCGGTGGCTGCGACGAGATCCGCGACGATTTCGTCATCGAGAACGATGTCGGTGTGCCGGGAGAGGAACTTCTTTGTTTCGTCGACGTCGAAAGTGAGCATGCTGTGGTCGATTTCGACGAGTTCGTCGAGAACCCTCATGCGGCTGACAGGCAGGCCCGCGCGGGTGCGTCCGACGACCATGACCTGGAGGTGATGGCACCCGTTGTCGAGCAGATATGCCATGGCCGCGATGGTCGCGGAATCGGTGACGCGATGCCAGTCGTCGATGATCACCACGAGCCGCTCACCTGCCGCGTGGATCTCGTCGACCAGCGAGGTCAGAACGTAGCGTTCGGCGTCGTCGCCGTGTTCGTCGAGTGCTTGCCCCAGCTCTTGCGCGAGGGTGGGCCGTACCTGCCGGACCGCCTCGACAAGGTGCGCGAGGAACCACACGACGTTGTTGTCGTCGTGGTCGACGTTGAGCCACGCCACCCCGACACCCTGGTCGTCGAGTTGATAGCGCCACTCGATCGCGAGCATCGTCTTACCGAAACCCGGTGGTGCATGCACAACGATCAGGCGGCGACGATGCGAGTCGTCGAGGAGGTTCAGCAACTTCCACCGCGCCACGAGTCGCCGGGAAGGAACCGGCGGACGGAACCGAGTTGCGGGGGCGGGTGGGGTGGTGGACCTGCCGCTCGTACGACGTGAACGTGCGCGTCCACTCGTGGAAATGGTAGCGGATGGTGTTGCGCCACTGCCTGTTCCCTGCACTCCGCCGGGTTCGCTCGCCATTCCGGCCACTGCGAGATCATCGACGCGAAGCCCGTGCTCGGCCTGCACGGCGCGCAGGATTTCGCCGAATTCGGCGGCGGTCGACGGCCGGGAGTCCGGGTCCACCGACATCGCCTGTTCGATCGCGGCGCACAATTCGTCGGGGACTCCATCTGCCCGCAGGTCGGGGATCGGCTGGGTTGTCAGGCGCACGAACTGGGCAACCACTCGTTCACCGCTGCGGCGTTCGAAGGCGGCGTGACCGGTCAGTGCGCAGAAGACCGTCGCCGCGAGACTGTAGACGTCGGACGCTGCCGTCGGTGTGCGCCCCGACAAGATTTCCGGCGCGGTGAATGCCGGGGACCCGGTGACTTCACCGGTCGCGGTTTCGAATCCCCCACGGATCCGGGCGATCCCGAAATCCGTGAGCTGTGGTTCACCGAACTCGGTGAGCAGGATGTTCGCCGGTTTGACGTCGCGGTGCGCGATGCCGAGACGATGCGCCGTTTCGAGAGCGCCGGACAGCTTGACGCCGAGTTCGAGGGCATCGTGCCAGTGCAGCGGGCCGGAACGACGGATCAATGCGTCGAGCGAATCCCGCGGGTGGTATTGCATCACCAGATAGGGACGACCGGATTCGGTGGCGCCGACCTGCAGCACGTTGACGATGTTCGGATGCCCGGAGAGCTGCCCCATCGCCCGCTGCTCGCGCAGGAACCGTTCGAGGTTGTCGGCACCGAGGTCGGAGGTGAGCACTTTGACCGCCACGATCCGGTCGAGCGCGACCTCTCGACAGCGGTAGACGATGCCGAATCCGCCGCGTCCGATCTCCTTGGCTTCGACGAATCCGGCCGCAGCCAACTCCGCAGCGACGTCGGGTCCGGCGTCGCGCTGCGTCTGCAGCGGATCCTGCGCGGCCACGATCGACCCTCACTTCGTCGAGCACAGACTCGGTCTCGAGTCCTGTGTCCACGATATCGCCGACGACCGACACCCCACGGCGGGTCGGCCGAGATAGATCAGCTCAGGCGTCGACAGCCCGTGATCCGATCTCTGCGGCACTATCGGCGCAGCAATTCGAAGACCGATTCGACTCGAACACATGTTCCAGAATACCTTGTCACTCGAATGTACGTTCTATACAATTCGAGCATGGGTGGGGAACTCCGGAAACTCGACAACAAGCAACTGATGGCCGAGACACTCGCCGTCTCCGCCGAAATCCATGCGTCGCAGGTGCACCGCGTGGATCTGATGATCGCGATGTACGAACGCGACACCGTCGAAGACCACGGCTACCGCAGCCCCGCCCACTGGCTCGCCGCAGCAACCAACCTCGAACTCGGTGAATGCCACCGCATCGAATCACTGGCTCGTCTACTACGACTCGAACCGGAAGTGCGTGAGGCATACAGCTCGGGGCTGCTCGACGCAGACAAAGCTCGCCAGATCGCCTACTTCTGCCAGCACTACCCACGCACCATGAACCCCTGCGACTTCGAGAAAGCCCGCACCATCCTCATCGACCACGCCAGCAAGACCGTCGCCACCAAAGCCACCGTCCGCGCCCTGATCCGCCGCCTCGAACACCTCTACGGCACCGGCGACGGACCACCACCCGGTGAGGATTCCACACGCAACGAACTGTTCGTCTCCACCACCCTGCACGGCAGGGTCGTCATCACAGGCGACTTCGATGCCGTCACCGGCGCCCGCCTCCGGCACCTGCTCTCCCCGTTGTCGGCACCGAGGCCCGAAACGAACGGCATCACCGACGACCGGCCGGCCTCCAAACGCACCGCCGATGCGTTCGAGCAACTCTTGCAGTGCGTCGAAGCCGCCGGGCTCGTCCCCGTCGAAGGCGGTGTGAAGCCGCACGTGACGGTCACCGCGTCGATCACGGATCTGACCAAGAACACCGCCGTCAAAGAACTCTTCGCGAACTCCCCAGAACACGGATACGCAACCGAACCGTGGGCCGGACCGTTGTCGATCGACACCGCCCGGATGCTCGCCTGCGACTGCCAGGTCACTCGGATCCTGCTCGACGAACACGGCGTGCCGTTGGCGCACGGCCGGACGCACCGTTCCGCGACGGTCGCGCAACGCCGCGCCCTCGCAGTGCGAGATGGCGGATGTGCTTTCCCGGGGTGCACCACCCCACCGGCCTGGGCGGATGCGCATCATGTGCGGCATTGGGTCGATGGTGGTGATACCGACCTCGACAATCTGGTGCTGCTCTGCGGACATCATCACCGGTTGATGCATCACACCGAGTGGGAAGTCGAGATGACTGAAGAGCGTCGGCCGCAGTTCATTCCGCCCGCGAGCATCGATCTGTTCCGGACACCGATACCCGGGAACAGACCGGAGTTGGTCACCTAGTCCCGACAACCACCGCCTCAGACGACGAGTCTGGATGCCTCCAGCTCGCCGCCCTGTGCCACCTGTGCGTACGCGTCGGCCACCGCCGTCACGGCGGCGCGCAGGAGGTCGCTGTGCTGCGTGTACGGCAACCGCACGAACCGTTCGAATGCGCCCTGCACGCCGAAACGTGGTCCGGCCGCGAGCAATACACCGCGGCTGGGTGCGATCGCGGCGAGCGCTGTCGACACCGGCTCCGGCATCCGCACCCACAGTGACATGCCTCCCTGGCCCGGGGTGTACTGCCAGTCGGGCAACTGCGTGTCGAGGGCCTCACACAATGCTTGCCTCTGCTCGCGTAGTTGCGCGCGCCGCTGTTCGAGAAGTTCATCGACATCCGACAGCAGGTGCGCGACCGCGAACTGTTCCATGACGGGAGTACCGAGATCCACGCCCGACCGGGCACCGGCCAACCGGGCGACCAACTCGCGATCGGCGCGAATCCAGCCCACGCGCAGACCGCCCCACAGGGACTTACCGGTCGACCCGATCGTCACCACCGACGAGCCGGCCGGGAACGATGCGACCGGCGCTGGGGGCGGCGCGTCGAGCCACAGGTCCACCATCGTCTCGTCCACCACCAGGGTCATACGGGCGTCATACATGATGCGCGCGAGTTCGGCGCGACCGGTCTCGTCGAGACACAGGCCGGTGGGGTTGTGGAAATCGGGGACGAGAAACGCCGTGCGCGCCGCGGTCTGGCGTGCAGCACCGGCGAGCGCCCCGAGATCCCACCCACCGGCGGGCCCGGCCTCTGGTCGCACCGGCACCGGGATCGGACGCGCGCCGTGCCGTCGGATCGCTTCGAGCGCATTCGGATAGGTCGGATGGTCGACGATCACGCGGTCGCCCGGATCGGTGAGCACACCGAGCAGCAGCCGCATCGCGTGCTGGGCCCCGGAGGTGACCATGATCTGTTCGGGTGAGGTGGGCAGTCCGCGTTCGCGGTACCGCTGCGCGATCACGTCCCGCAGGGCCGCGACACCGATCGGTTCCATCCCATGCGAGGACAGATACACCGACATCGAGCTCAGCGCCTGCTGGTAGGCGGCCTGAATCTCGGCGGCGGGCGCCGGCAACGACGCATTACTCAGGTCGATCGCGTCGCCACCGGGCGCCGGCGCTGTTCCGGAGCTGCGTGCCCGGGGGCGCCCGGCCGGCAGCGCGACGGTGCTCCGCGCGCCCTGCCTGCTGTGCAGATATCCCTCGTCGCGCAGCGTGGAGTATGCCGAGGTGACGGTGGTGCGGCTCAGCGACAACGCCGACGCGAGTTCGCGTTCGCTCGGCAGCGCGACCCCCAGTGGCACCCTGCCGTCGTGCACCAGGAGGCGGATGCCATCGGCGAGGGCCCGGTAGGCCGGCCGGACATTGCCGGCGTCCTGCCAGCTTCCGAGGTCGCGGACGAGTGAACCGGCCCCTATCGCACGCGTGATCACCGGTCCAGTATCCCGCACACTGGCCCTCCTGGGGCAAGCCAGTGCCGCAGATGCTGGACAAGCAGGTGCCGGACAGTCAGGCGGGCGGCTCCAGGACTTGGGTGAACAGGACGGCACCGGTCGCGTCCAGGAGGTCCACCCGCAGTTGCCGGGTGTCTCCGTCGATGAACACCTCACCGAAGTGTTCGAACCCGTCCAGTGGTGACGAGTTGCTCTCCGGCGGCGCATGCACGAACACCGCTTCCGGGCCGAAGGTGCCGTCGAGATCGTTCGGCCCGAACCCACCCGCATTGAGGGGACCGGAGACGAACTCCCAGAACTCCACGAAATCGGTGAATGCCGCCCGCTCCGGCGAATAGTGGTGTGCCGCGGTGTAGTGGACGTCCGCCGTCAACCACACCGTCCCAGTGATCCCGCGGGCCTTGATCGCCGACAGCACCTGGGCGATGTCGTTCTCACGACCGGACGGCAGCCCGTTGTCGCCGTTGGCGACCCCTTCGAATGCGGTATCACCGTCGGGGACGACGAGGCCGATCGGCAGGTCGGCGGCGATGATCTTCCACGTCGCAGTAGACGCGGCGAGCGAATCGATGAGCCATCGAGCCTGCTCCGAACCCAGGATCTGCCCTGCCACACCGGTGTTCGTGCCGTTGACGTCCTTGTAGGAGCGCATGTCGAGAACGAAGACGTCGAGCAGTGGTCCGTACGGTATCGCCCGGTACACGCGTCCGTCGACGGCTTCGGTGGGGTCGAGCGGATTCCACTCGTGGAACGCCTGGAACGCACGGCCGGCCAGGACGTCGACGTTCTTCTCGGTGTACTGCTCGAGGTCGAGGATTTCCCCCGGATACCAGTTGTTGACGGTCTCGTGGTCGTCCCACTGCACGATCTGTGCGACCGAAGCGTTGAAGCGGCGGTAGTTGTCGTCGGACAGGTTGTAGGCGTACTGGCCGCGATACTCGTCGAGCGTCTGGGCCACCGCGGATTTCGCCTCGGTGACGATATTGCGCCAGATGCGTCCGTCCGGCAGCGTCACAGTCTCCTCGAGCGGCCCGTCCGCGTACACGACATCTCCGGAATGCACGAACAGGTGCGGGTCGCGCTGGGCCATGACGTCGAACACCGCCATGCCTCCGACGTCGGGATTGATCCCGTAACCCTGGCCTGCGGTGTCGCCCGACCACTGCAGCCGGATGTCGCCGGGCGCACTGGGCGCCGTCCGGAACATGCCGGTGACGGGTTCGGAGGTGGCACCGTCATCGCCTTCGAGCGTCACCCGGTAGAAGACCTGTTCACCGGACGGCAGGCCGGCGAGTCGTAGCCGTCCGGTGCCGTCGGTGTCGGGAGTGAGGAGCCCGCCGACGTGCCGGGTTGCATTCGTGAACGAGTCGGTACTCGCGGTCTCGACAATGACCCTGGCCGGTGCATCCGAGCGTGCCCAGATCAGGGCGCCATCCGCTCGGACGTCACCGGCTGCGACGCCGTGGGTGAGCGTCGGGCGCTGCCGAACCAACGCCGGCGACGAGGCCGCCGCCGGTTCGGGTCCAGCGGACGAACAGGCCGCCGCGGGAACCGCAAGCAGGCCGATGGCCGTGCTGCGGAGCAAGGCGCGTCGGGACAGATACACGTGTCACTCCTCGGAGCAGAACGAAAGGACGAGGGCGACGGTTCCCTGTCGATGCCAACACGTGTTGAACACGACATGATCCTCGAAGGTCAAGATCAGGAATGATGCAGCGTTCGCTCGAGCAAGTGGTCGACGAGTTCGACCGCGCGCTCCTCGGTGTAGACGCCGGACAACATGCCCTGGGCGAGACCACCGACTGCGGCGAGGACGAGTTCGGCATCGAGATCGGTCGTGCCGTCCGGATTCCCTGCCCGCCTCAGATGGTGGGTAACGATCGTGACGAGCGCGCGCGGTGCCGCATGGGTCTCCTCCGCGGCGAGACCTCGGCCGACGATCGCCGCCGAATTGAACGCTCCGAGCACGATCGCCTCTTCTCGGCGCCGATCGTCGAGCGGAAGCAGTTCGGTGAGAACCGTACGGATCGCTTCACGCGGCGCGGCATCACTGTGTGCCGCCAGTCGTTCACCGAACCTGACTCCGGCATCTTCCATCACCGATCTGTGGGTGGCCAGGAGGAACTCGTTCTTGGTTCCGAAGTAGTACTGGACGAGCCGCACGGAAATCCCCGCTTCCGCCGCGACCGACTGGAAGGTCACTCCTTCCAGTCCGCCCGAGACGATGACACGGCGTACGGCGTCGGTGATCTCCCGTCGCCTCACCTCATGGTCGACCAATCGTGGCACGAGCTGCTCAGCCTTTCGTTCCGGACGCTTCCCAAGCATGTTGGTATGTGCGTATCATAAACGTGATACGCACATACCATGAAAATTGGAGGGGAGCATGCCGAAGATCGGGCAGTTCAAGAACGACGAAGCCAGGGACGAATTCATGCGCGCGTACGACACCTTCGCGTCGCAATGGCCCATACCGTCGACCGAAATCGACGTCGAAACATCTTTTGGCACAACGCATGTGCGCCGATCCGGGAGCGGGGACGGCGTGCCACTGGTCCTGCTTCCCGGCATCTCCGGCAATGGGCAGATCTGGGCCCCCTTCATCGAGAACCTCGCCTGCGATCGTGTCGTCTACACACCCGACGTCATCGGCTGGGCGGGACGCAGCACACAGACAGCACCTCTCGAGAACGGCGCAGATCTGGCTCGGTGGATGGTCGAACTACTCGATGGACTCGGCGAAGAGCACATCCACCTCGCCGGAAATTCGATGGGCGCATGGATAGCGATGAACATCGCCGTACACCACTCCGAGCGACTGGCGAGCGTGACGCTGTTCGAACCGGGCGGCGCCACGTTCGCGAGGCCACGCGCGAGAGTGCTGCTGAAGTTCCTCATCATGGGCATCCGGCCGACTCCCGAGCGACTTCGGAAGTTCAACCGGTGGATGATGCCCGGCTACGTGCACACCGACGAGGAATTCGCGATGATCACGGCCGGATTGAAGTATCGGATGGGCGTGCCGTGGGAGCGTACGATCACCGACGACGAATTGGCCCGTGTCTCAGCGCCGCTACTGGTCCTGTTCGGCGCCGAGACGATCACCAACAATCCCGAGCTCCAGGCAACGCGCGTCCGCAAGCACATCCCGTCCGCCGACGTCGAGATTCAGCCGGGAGTGGGACACGACCTACTGTGGGCGAATCCCGACCAGGTGATCCCGCGCTTCCTGAGCTTCGTCGGGAAACACGACCGGGCCGAGGACCGCCCGTAACTCCGCATCTCCCTCGAAGATTCACGCTCAGGATGCCGTGAACTCGCCACCGCCCGGCAGGTGTGGTGCCGCCGGGGCGATAGTGACCTCGACGCGTCCCGGCCCGGGGTCGAAATAACGCACGGTACCCGCTTCCGGTCCATCCCAGCCGGACAGTGCCCAGTCGTCCGAGCCGGAAGCGCCGGTGTCGAGGTTGTGCCACGTGAACGTGCCGTCGACCAGGCAGACGGGGGTGACACCGACAAAGTTGCTCTCGAGCCGGACCACGTACGGCTGGGGGCCGTCCGCGGACGGGTACACCTCGACGTCGAGCCGGCCGATACATACCGCGATCGACCCGAGGGATCCGTGGCCGATCGTGTAGGCAGGCGCCAGCTGCGTCGATTCCGGTTGAGCGTGCGCGGTGCCCTGCCCCGCCGCAATCAGTCCCGCGGCGGTGACGGCGACCATGAGAGCTCTCGAGCGTGCCCTACGCGGCCCCGCTGCATTCACCTCTGCTGTACGAACCATGCACCCCACTGTCGCGCGTCCACCCGGGTCACGTCCAGCATTCGGCGTTTCCGGGCGAATGCCCCGATCAGGCGAGGATGTCGCGCCGGACGATCGTTTCGTCGCGGCCCGGTCCGACACCGATGCACGAGATGAACGCGCCGGACAGCTCCTCGAGACGCAGCACGTAGTTCTGCGCGTTCTTGGGGAGCTCCTCGAACGTGCGGGCGTGGGAGATGTCCTCCCACCAGCCGGGCATCTCCTCGTAGATGGGCTTGGCGTGGTGGATGTCGGTCTGTGTCATCGGCATGTCGTCGACGCGAACACCGTCGACCTCGTAGCCGACGCAGATCGGCACGGTGTCGAGGCCGGACAGCACGTCCAGCTTGGTGAGGAAGTAGTCGGTGATGCCGTTGACGCGCGTGGCGTAGCGAGCGATGACCGCGTCGAACCAGCCGGTCCGGCGGGCACGGCCGGTGGTCACGCCGACCTCGCCGCCCTGCTTGGCGAGGTATTCACCGTGGTTGTCGAACAGCTCGGTCGGGAACGGGCCGGAGCCGACACGCGTGGTGTAGGCCTTGAGGATGCCGAGGACCGTGGTGATCTTCGTGGGTCCGATACCGGAACCCACGGCGGCACCGCCGGCAGTGGGGTTCGACGACGTCACGTACGGGTAGGTGCCGTGGTCGACGTCGAGCAGCGTGCCCTGCGAGCCCTCGAGCAGCACGGTGTCGCCGCGCTCCAGCGCCTCGTTGAGCTGCAGACGCGTGTCGGCGATGCGGTGCTTGAATCCCTCGGCCTGGCCGAGAACCTCGTCGACGACCTGCTGCGGGTCGAGAGCCTTGCGGTTGTAGATCTTGACGAGCACCTGGTTCTTGTACTCGAGAGCCGCCTCGACCTTCTGGGTGAAGATCTTCTCGTCCAGGACATCTGCGACACGGACACCGACACGTGCGATCTTGTCCTGGTAGCACGGGCCGATACCGCGGCCGGTGGTGCCGATCTTCCTCGCGCCGAGAAACCGTTCGGTGACCTTGTCGATGGCCACGTGGTACGGCATGATCAGGTGCGCATCGGCCGAGAGCAGCAGACGCGAGGTATCGACGTCGCGCTCTTCGAGGCCCGCGAGCTCTTCGAGCAGCACACCCGGATCGACGACGACACCGTTTCCGATGACGTTCGTGACACCCGGCGTGAGGATGCCCGACGGGATCAGGTGCAGCGCGAACTTGTCGCCGTTCGGCAGCACGACGGTGTGGCCTGCGTTGTTGCCGCCCTGGTAACGCACGACCCATTGCAGCCGTCCGCCGAACAGATCGGTTGCTTTGCCCTTGCCCTCATCGCCCCACTGGGCTCCGATCAGGACGATTGCCGGCATTTCGCGCTCCTCAGGCAGGGTTGTTCGTGCGGGCGGTCTCGCCTGCAGGGTCCTGCCCGAATCCGGGCAGCAGCCGGGACCACAGTGTAGTCCACCTTCGACGAGCATCCGGGTTCGGTATCCGAATGGTCTGTCCGGCCCGCCACGATCCGGGGTCCCCACGACCGGTACCGCTTCGGATTACAGTGGACGCTTGACCGACGGCCGCCCGATCGTGACCAGCGAGGAGATCAGTTGACCCCGGTAGTGCTCAGATGCGGCGATGTGCCACTCCCTTTGGCACTCACCTCCGTGACCGCGCTGTCGGCTCCTGCGATTCCCGAGAAGGACGACTTCGAGGACGTGTTCGCACACACCGAGTCGGTGGACGACCCACGACTGATCATCGTGGGCGACGACGCAGCGTTCGCCGCGACACTGACCCGGCTGATGCGCACCGACCGCCTCGCGACCGAGATCGCCTATGTCCCCGAGTCGCGTACGCCCGCGACCGAGGCCTACGGATTACGCACCGGTTCGAAAGCTGCCTCCGTCGCACTGCAGGGTGACGCAAAGTCGATCCCGCTCATCCGCGACGACGCAGGCGTGGCCCTCGTCGGACGCGCGCTCGTCCACGGCGAGGAAGGCTCACTCGTGGGTGAGGCATACGTCGACGACACCCGCTTGTTCTCCGGCACGGTGCCCGGCATCCGGATCGAACCGACTCCGCAGATGCCGGGACTGCGCGCAGCGGTCGACCGGGCCCGATGGTTCGGCGGCTACAAGTGGCTCACCGGCAGGGCCGTGCAGCTCGGTTCTCCCTCCGCATTCCTCACCCGCGACGGTGTCCCGAACTCTCGGGCGCTCAAACGGTCGACGTTCTACCGCCACGAGACGAAGTGGAAGCTGGTGCGCTGAGGCGAGATCTACACGCTCGCAAATCCCGGTAGCCGCACAGCATTGTCGACCACGGAGTAGTTCGAGGCATCTCCATTTGCGGAGTCGACGGTTGCGCCGATGGATGTGCCGGTCATGGTGTGATCCCCGTTCGTCGGTTTGTCAATCGACCTGCATTGCGATTCGGATGACGTCCTTCTCGACCACAGGCCGGTCGGAGGTGGCCTCCACGGTCACCCGGTGGAGGACGCCGTTCCACGCGAAGGGAGGGTCGTATCCCTTGCACACGGGCAGCCCTCTGTCGTATCCGAGGGTCAGCGACGCACCGCCGTGTTGCCATGCGTGAGGCAATTCGTGGTTGTGCTCAGCGGCTCCGACGACGACGTCGTCGACGAGCGCTTCCAGTCGGAGCAGCCCGTTCGGCCCGGGTCGGAATACGCATCCGAGGGTGTGGCGCCCTCCGCTGAGCGGACGATCGGCGACCGCCCGGATCTCACCGCTCGGTGTCGCGGCGACCACGGTCAGGATGCCTCGGTCGACGAACGCGGCAAAACCTCCGGTCCAGTCACCGAGTGCGAACAGGACCCCCTCTGCAACACTGTCAGGTACGTCCACCTCGGCGAGGACCCGGCCACCGCCCGCCATCCGTGGCAATGAATCGTCCGAGACCGGTCCGCCTTCCGGATACAACGTGAGAAGCGGCGGGATCGGGTACCGACGTGATCTGAGGGCCCCCACTCGACCTCGCAGGCTGTCGGCGAGCGGGGTCACGTTGTTGCGGCCGGCCTCGATGAACCACTGCCGTTCGAGGGCACGGACGACGTCCGGGTATTCACCGGCCACGTCATGCGCCTCCGAGAAGTCCGATTCGAGACGGAACAACGACCAGGTGTCGGTGTCGAAGTCCCGGCTGCCTTCCATCAGCAACTCCTCATCGAGAACCCCCGTGGAGACGTGGTCGGTCGTGGCCTTCCAGCCGTCGGCCACGATCGACCGAGATCCGAGCATCTCGAAGTACTGGGTCGATCGGGGCGACGGCTCGGCAGCATCGCCGAAGGCCGGGCGCAGGCTCGCTCCATTCACCGGGAGCTGACCGACGCCATCGACCGTCTCCGGCATCTCCACGCCGCATGCGTCGAGGACCGTGGGCAGGATGTCGATCGCGTGAGCGAACTGATCGCGTACCCCACCGGAATCGCGGATTCCGCTGGGCCAGTGCACGATCATGGGAACACGGGTGCCACCGAGCCAGGTGTATCGCTTCCACAGCCGAAACGGTGTGTTGCCGGCCCACGCCCACCCCCACGCGTAGTGCGGATACCCGTCGAGTCCGCCCCAATCATCGAGGAGCGCCATACTGTCCGAAACATCGTCGCGAATGTTATGGGTGAAGCGGTGCTCGTTGTACGTACCGCCCACCCCACCTTCGGCGCTCGCACCGTTGTCCGACATCACGAAGATGAGCGTGTTGTCGAGGACACCGAGTTTGTCGAGACTGTCGACGACCCTGCCGATCTGCGCGTCGGTGTGGGTGAGGAATCCGGCGTAGACCTCGTGCATCCGCGCATAGACCCGGCGTTCCTCGTCGGTCAGGGAATCCCAGTCCGGAACCCACGACGGCCGCTCGGTCAGTGTCGTCCCCTCCGGCACGATCCCGGCTGCGAGTTGCCGTTCGAACACGCTCTCCCGCCACCGCTCCCATCCGCCGTCGAACTTTCCTGCGTAGGCATCCGCCCACGACCGTTCGACGTGGTGCGGCGCATGCATCGCCCCGGTCGCGAAGTACAGGAAGAAGGGCTTGCCGGGAGCGGATTCCTGCTGGTTCACGACCATCCGAATCGCTTCGTCGGCGAGGTCTTCGGTCAAGTGGTATCCCTCACGCGGGCCGCGCGGTGGATCGACATAGCTGTTGTCGCGCACCAGCTCCGGAGCCCAGTGATTGGAGTCGCCGCGAAGGAATCCGTAGTACTTCTCGAATCCCAACCCGAGCGGCCACCGGTCGAACGGCCCCGCACTGCTGCGTTCCCCCGGTGGGGTCAGATGCCATTTCCCCACCGCCATGGTGCTCCACCCGGCGTCACGCAGAATCCTCGGCAATGCCGCCGCCGTCGGAGGAATGCTCGCGGTGTACCCGGGTTCGGAGGTGGGGATGTCGGAGAGGAATCCCATTCCCACAGCGTGGTGATTGCGACCCGTGAGCAGCGCCGCACGAGTGGGCGAGCACAGTGCCGTCACATGAAAGCGATTGAATCGCAATCCGTCCGAGGCGAGTCGATCGATGTTGGGTGTTGCGATATCGGACCCGTAGCAACCTATCTGCCCGAATCCGAGGTCGTCGAGAAGGATGACGACGACGTTGGGGGCTCCTTCGGGCGTGCTCTTCGGGGGTGCGCTCATGAAGTTTCCGATCGGGTCTCGTGTGCGCGCAATGCACTGGCCGTCGCCTCCGATACAGGTGTGACGAGTGCGTGCGCAGCAGTATCCAGCAGGTCGGTGACAAAGGCGTCGAAGGGAAGGTCCGGGGTCTCGCCGCTCGCCAGTTGCTGTTCGAAGCTCGCCAACGCCAGCAGACAGTTGGCGAACACCACGTGCATGCGCCGGTTCCGGACGACCTCCGGCACGTAGGAGATCTGCGCCCTGATCTCCTCCGCCGCGCTGATCGCGATTCGGCTGACCGGCCGCTCGCCACCACCGAACCACAATGGGATCTCGTTGAACCGGTACAAGAACACGCGAGCGAGGAAGCCGACATACCGACTGTCGGGGTCGAGTACCTCATCGGCCAGAGGGAGGAGCAAGACGTCGAGCCATTTCCTCACCGAGGCATCTTCCCCTTCCCGTGACACGCTGTCGAACAACTCGGCGCGCATCGTGTCGACGCGTTGGAGTCGGTGAGCGAACACCGCGTCGAGCAATCCTTCTTTACTCCCGAAGTGATACTGGACCGCGTAGTTGTTGGTCTGGCCGGCAGCAGCGGCGATCTGCCGCGATGACACTCCGTCGGGTCCGTTCTGGGCGACCAACTTCTCGGCGACGGAAATCAGAAGCAGTCGGGTATTCGACCCGTCGACACGCTGCACAGCATTCGAATGCTGCATGTTCTTCGAGTCTTTCGCCACAGCACGTCCCCGGTTTCATTCGATCGACCCCCGTAAGTTATCTGCCGCGCCGTAGTTAAGTCAACCGTTTCAAAGAGAAATCATGACTCCGACAAAACCATTTCGCAGAAATTGAGATCGAACGGTTGACTTAACCCAGCTCCGACGCCTAGTTTCGGATCGATCCGAATACGCGCCCGACACTCGCCGGACGCCATCTGCAGTTCGCCTGTTCAGCACGCCGCCCGAGAGGTTGATGATGATCAGACCCCATCCCGCAAGGATCGTGCTCGCCACTGCGGTCTCGATGCTGCTCCTTGCCTCCTGCGGCTCGAGCCCGACCGAATCGCAGAGCGCAACCGAGACCGGAAACCCGGTGACAGGGGGCGAATTGAGCGCCCTTCAGATCGGGGAGCCCCGAACCCTCGACCCCGCCGGCCTCTCCAATACATGGGTGCACCAACCACTACTAGGCAACGCCCTCTACGGCACTCTGATGATCAACGATCCCGACACCAACGAGATCGAATACACCATGGCCACGGGGTTCGACAGCACCGACGGCGGCACCACCTACGAGCTCACGCTTCGTCCCGGCCTCACGTTCACCGACGACACCCCACTCGACGCTGCCGCAGTCCAGTTCAACTGGGAGCGACTCCGCGACCCGGCACTCGGATCCACTGCCATCCGCCAGATTTCCCAGGTCGCATCCACCGAGGTGGTGGACGAGACCACACTGAAGGTGGTTCTGCACGAACCGAATCCCAGTTTCCCGCAGGGGATGCTGGCCACGTCCATGAACTGGATCGCCTCACCGACCGCACTCGGCAACGGCCGAGCAGCATTCGACGAAGCACCTGTCGGTGCCGGACCGTTCGAACTCACGCGATGGATGCGGCAAGGCGCGATCGAACTCGAACGCAACCCCGATTACTGGGATGCGCCGAAACCCTACCTCGACGCGATCACGATCCGCTCGGTAGCAGACACCAACCAGCGGGTGAACGCGATCACCACCGGCGACGCCGACCTGTCCACCGAAACGAATCCGTCGAGCGTCATTCGAGCGCAGGACGCGGGAGCACAGGTTTCCACTGTGTCCGCCGGCGGCGGACAGTATCTGGGAATGAACTTCCGCCGCGCCCCGTTCGACGACGAGCGAGCGCGCCGGGCGGTAGCCCTGGCCGTGGACCGCGACATGATCAACACCATAGTGTTCAACGGTGACGGTGACGTGCCGCGAACCCTGTTCCCGGAGGACTCGCCGTTCTACTCCGACATTCCACTTGCACAGCAGGACACAGAGGCCGCCCAGGCATTGTTCGATGAGCTGGCCGCCGACGGAAAACCCGTCGAGTTCACGTTCACGACCTACACCGGCGTCGACAACCAGGCAACCGCGGAGGGCCTGCAGGCGCAGCTCAACGCCTACGACAACGTCAAGGTCGACGTCGAGGTAGTGGACTTCCCCACGGGAGCCGCGAGAGCCGGTGCGCACGACTTCGACATGATGGTCTCGTCGGCGATCACCCAGGACCCGGATTACGCGCTGTGGACCGCGTTCCACTCCGAGTCGACCGGCAACTTCATGGGTGTCTCCGACCCACAACTCGACGAGGCACTGGACGCCGGCAGAACCGCGGAGACGATCGACGAACGCACGCAGGCCTATGACGTCGTCCAGCAACGGATCGTCGAACTCGATCCGGGCGTCTGGTACGTCCGCTCCTCACCCTCCGTGATGATGGGCGAGAACGTCCACGGTCTGCGGCTCTACACGCTGGGCTCCCCACTGCCCGAAGAACTCTGGGTCGAGAACTGAACGAATGAAGCGAGGGGTACTCGGGCTTTCCGAGTACCCCTCGCTCGTTCATCGGTCCGGTTCAGCCGATGCTGACACCGTAGTCCCGCGCGATACCCGCGAGCCCGGACGCATAGCCCTGGCCGATGGCCCGAAACTTCCACTCGTTGCCATGGCGGTACAGCTCACCGAAGACCATCGCGGTCTCGGTCGATGCATCCTCGGTCAGGTCGTAGCGGGCGAGCTCACGGTCGTCGGAACGGTCGACGACGCGGATGAATGCGTTGCGCACCTGCCCGAACGACTGGCCGCGCGCGTCGGCGTCGTGGATCGACACCGGGAACACGACCGACTGCACGTCGGCAGACAAGGCGACGAGGTCGATGTTGATCGATTCGTCGTCGCCGTCGCCCTCACCCGTGAGGTTGTCGCCGGTGTGCTCGACGGCACCATCGGGCGAACGCAGATTGTTGTAGAACACGAAGTGCTGGTCGGAAAGCACCTTGCCGCCCGCTCCCGCAACCAGCGCACTGGCATCGAGATCGAAGTCGGTTCCCGTCGTGGCCCGGACGTCCCAGCCCAGACCGATCGTCACCGCCGTCAGGTTCGGCGCCTCCTTCGAGAGCGAGACGTTTCCACCTTTGGCCAAGCTGACACCCATACCGGTCCTTTCGATCGTTGTGGTCCCTCCACGATAGCCACGCACAGCCCGGTCCGTATTGCCGTCTTGGTCCGTGTGTTAAATTCCCCGACGTCGTATGCGACGACGCATGAGGAAGCCGGTGTGACTCCGGCGCGGTCCCGCCACTGTGACCGGGAGCAATATTCCCGGGAGCCAGATACTCACGTCGCCGTACTCACCTGGACGGGGCGGATTCTCCCCGAGAAAGGGCGTCTTCGCCATGCGCGTTCGCGCCGTACCCCTCCGATTTCTCAGCGCTGTGACAGTCGCGGGTCTTGCCCTCGCCGGCTGTTCGACCGCGGCCACCGACACAGACACTGCTGCCTCCGACGGTTGTATCACCGACTTCGATCCGGGCGTCGACTATTTCCCCGACAAGTCCGAGGTCGTCGACGCCCAGAATTTCTCGATCACCTACGAGAACAGTTACCAGGTGCTGACTGTCGACGAGCCGTACCCGGGCGCCGAACCGGAGTCGTATGTGCTGGTCAAGTGCGGCGCACCGGCACCGGAACTGTCGGACGATCTGCCTGATGCCCAGCAGATCTCGGTGCCGATCACCAGCCTGTATTCGGGTTCGACGACGCACCTGCCGCTCGTCACCGAACTCGACGCGCTCGACGTACTCACCGGCGTGTCCAATGGATCGATGGTCAGCGACACCGCGGTCGTCGATCGGATCGCATCAGGAGACGTCACCGAATACGCGGCCGGCGGCACCATCGACACCGAGGCCGTCGTCGTCGCCGCACCCGACGTGGTGATGACCGGCGGTACCGACGACCCCGCCTATTCGCAGCTGCGCGAAGCCGGGATCGGAGTAGTCGCGAACGCCGAGTGGCTCGAAGCATCGCCGCTCGGTCGCGCCGAGTGGATCAAGGTGATGGCGGCACTGACCGGCACGGAAGCCCGCGCCGCGGAGGTCTACGACGGAATCCGCAGCGATTACCTGGAGGTAGCCGACCAGGCAGCTGGAGCGGAACCCGCACCGGCGCTGCTCGGCGGGATGTCGCAGGGAACCTGGTACATGTCGTCGGGCGGCAGCTACATGGGCCGCCTCTTCACCGACGCGGGCGCGCAGTGGCCGTGGCAGGACGTCGCCAGCACCGGGTCGCTGCCCCTCGACTTCGAGGTCGTGGTCGCTGAGGCATCCGACGCACCGACCTGGCTTGTCGTCAACAGCTGGACCTCGGTCGCCGACGCTCTCGCCGACGACGAACGCTACGGCGAGCTCGCGGCGGTCGGCACCGGTCAAGTGTGGAACGCGAACAAGGCGCTCGGACCCGGCGGCGGTAACGACTACTACGAACGTGGCGTGCTGCGACCCGATCTGGTCCTGTCCGACCTCGTCGCGATCCTGCATCCCGAGCTGCTACCCGACCACGAATTCACGTTCTACCAGCAACTTCCCGCGTGACCACCGTGCTCAGCGCGGCACCTGCGAACACTGAGACCATCGCTCCCCCGGTTCGCGCTCGCCGCGTGGCGGTGGTGTTCGCCGCGCTGATCGCGGCGCTCGTGGTCGCCACCGTCGTATCGGTGACGGTGGGGTCGGTCACGGTGCCACTCGGCGAAACCCTGCGCGTCCTGCTCGGACAGGACGCGCAGAATCCGCGCTGGGGCATGGTCATCCGCGACCTCCGGCTACCTCGCACGCTCACCGCGATCACTGTCGGCGCGGCGCTCGGCATCGCCGGCCTGCAGATGCAGACCCTGTTCCGCAACGCACTCGCCGACCCCTACATCCTCGGTGCCAGCTCCGGCGCGAGTCTCGGTGTTGCGTTGGTCGTCGTGGCCGGTGGTGGCGGAGCGAGCGGATTCACCGCGAACCTCGCCGGACTCGGTCGCACCGGAGTGGTGATCGCTGCCGCGCTCGGTGCTGCGGCCGTACTGATGATGATCGTGGTGCTGTCGCGGTGGGTGCGTTCGGCAGTGACGCTGTTGCTCATCGGTGTGATGCTCGGATCGGCGACCACCGCAGTCGTGTCCGTGCTCCTTGTCTACGCCGACCCGCAGCGCGCCCAGCAGTTCCTCGTATGGGGTCTGGGCAGTTTCACTGCGACCACGTGGTCGGACCTGAAGCTGCTGGTTCCCGTGGTCGTCGCCGGCATCGTCATCGCGCTGCTGACGGTGCGGGCCCTCAACGCGCTCCTGCTCGGCGAGGGATACGCGCGGTCGATGGGCATCGACATCCGTGTCGTCCGACTGACGACGGTGGTGTCGGCTGCACTGCTCGCGGGCGTCACCACCGCCTTCTGCGGACCCATCGGATTCCTCGGTCTCATCGTTCCGCACCTGTCGCGCATGGCATTCGGCACCTCCGATCATCGAGTGCTGCTGCCCGGAGTCGCACTGTTCGGTGCGGTGGTGGCACTGGTATGCGGTGTGGCGAGCCAGATGCCGGGCACCGACACGGTGTTCCCGCTCAACGCGGTGACCGCGCTCGTCGGCGCGCCGGTCGTCATCGTCGTCCTCGTGCGTAGCCGGCGTGGAGCACTGGGAGCGGCCCTGTGAACAGCCACGGCCCTGTGAACGGTGTGGAACTGCGCGATGTGACGATCGGCTATACACGTCGCCGCGCGTTGCGGAAGAGTGGCATCACCGAGATCGCGACCGGTCTCGACGCCGTCGCTCGCCGCGGGGAGCTCACCGCACTGGTCGGTCCCAACGGCGCGGGTAAATCGACATTGCTCCGCACCCTGTGTGGCCTGCAACCGGCGCTGCGCGGACAGGTGCTGATCGACGGCGACGACGTGTCGTCGATTCGCCCCGCAGACCTCGCGACCCGCATCTCCGTGGTCCTCACCGAACGTATCGATCCCGGCCTGCTGACGGTGCGCGAACTCGTCGCCCTCGGACGGACGCCGCACCTCCCTGCCAGCGCACGACTCTCGCCGGAGGACAAGGCCGCGGTGGACTGGGCGCTCGACGCGGTCGGCACGGCAGAACTGGCGTCCCGGCAGTTCAGCGAGCTGTCCGATGGGCAGCGACAACGCACACTCACCGCTCGCGCCCTCGCACAGGACCCATCGCTACTGGTGTTGGACGAGCCGACGTCGTTCCTCGATGTGCCGTCCCGGGTCGAACTCGTCGACGTGTTGCGGGGCCTCGCCGTCGAACAGAACCTCGCCGTGATCATGTCCACCCACGAACTCGAACTCGCGCTGCGTGTGTCCGACCGGATGTGGTTGCTCGACGCCGACCGCACCCTGACCTGTGATTCCCCCGCAGCTCTGGCCGAGTCCGGTCGCATCGGAGCAGCATTCGATCGTGGACGGATGCGCTTCGATCCGCGCACACTGGTGTTCGACCTCGATTCGGAGGACAGCCGTGTCTGACCCTGCCGCAGTACTCGGGCGCATTGCCGCGCTGAGTCCCTACTTCTCGGTGAGCACCGGCGCAGTACCGGACGGCCGGTGGCAGCAGACGTCTGCGCTGCGCGACAGTATGATTCGCGACCCGTTGGTGTCGGATACTGCGCACCGGATGGGAACCGGGGAGGCCCGAGTGGCCGCGTCGACTCTCTTCTTCGGCTACGCCGCCCGGATGTGGTCGGTGTCGTTGGGCTCGGTCGTCGACTCGGGCCGATGTGTCCGCCTCGACCCGGACACGTTGCTGTGGTGCAACGACGGGGGGCTGCGACTGCACATCGTCGACCCCGAATTCGGTTCGACCACCGGTGAAATCCTCGACGACCAGCTCGAACCGCTCATCGACGCGTGGAGCGACATCGTCGCCCCGGGTTTGATGTGGGGTAACTCCGCGTCCGCGCTGATCGGGGCCGGACGCGTGATCGGTGATGCCGCGCAGGCGCACATCGACACACTCTTCGACGATCCACGTCTGGTCGGCACGATGGTCCGGTCCACCGGCCGACGTCGCAGTTGCTGCCTGTACTACCGCGTCCCGGGCGGAGGCGTGTGCGGCGATTGCGTCTTCCCCAGCCCACCGAAAGCATCGACGAAGGAGATTCTGTGACAGTCGCATTCGCCCCTGAGATCGTCGACACCGAGGACGGTGGTCGCGAACAGCGCTGGCCGCTTCCCACCGATGAGGACTCACTACTGCGGCTGATCCGGTTGCTGTTCGACGAGTACTGGGACGACATGTGGTTCGGCCTGCTCATCGAAGGTTCGGCGCTCGAGGTCGCGGCACCCAATGCTCCGAAGAAGATCTCGATGTACGACGGGTATGCGACCGTCGACTTCGGTCGCTGGCATTTTCACCTGTGCATCGGCGAGCACACCGCGAGCGGACCGGAGCTCGGCCGTATCCGTCGCTGCGGCCGGGCAGAGCTGTACCGCAGGATCGGCACGGACGACGCACCGACGTCGTGGGGTGTGCGCCTGTTCAACGGCCGTGACGAACAGATGCTCACGATCATGTTGCCCACCCCGTTCCTCACGAACATGCAGCAGCTGACGGACGAACCGGTGTGGGTGCACCTCGAGGCGTGGGATCGCATTCGGTCGGAATTCCTCGGCCTGGCGCCGGATCCCCGTGACCGAACCGGCAAAGGATTTCGCCACTCCTGACCAGCACAGCCGACAGAAACGCACCGACGGAAATACAACCCGCGCAGACAGATACAAACCCTCGGCAGGGTTGTATCTGTCTGATTGCGTTGTAACCGTTCTTCCTGCTTTGCCCGTTCGAATGAGGACGTGGCTATACTCCGGGATGTAGTTGGTTCGCCGTGCCGGTCGTGAGGAGCCCCGAAGGCCGTGGCGGCGTCGAAGCACCCCTGCGCGGGGTGTGGAAGAGGGAACCCGGTGAGAATCCGGGACTGTCCCGCAGCGGTATGCAGGAACGACCGCCGTCATCAGCACTGGGCATCACCCCGGGAAGCGACGGCCAGTAGGTACGGGCCCACAGGCTCGGGCGCTTGCAAGTCCGAATACCTGCCATCTGCGCCGGGCACGCCGTGCCCGGCGGTGTGCCGCCTCGTGGACCGGGCGCGCGGACCCGCATCGTATTCTCTCGCTCCGGCCGGGCCGGAGTCGACTGGGCTCGGTCGGATTCGCGCATCCTACGGGCGGTAGGCCATCAAGGACCGACCACCGGAGTACCACCAGTGCCTACACCCTCTGTCCCTACCTTCCATGCTGCCCCTGCCTTCCACGCCACCGTTCTCGGCTCCGCACGGATCGGACCCCAGCGTGAACTGAAGAAGGCCGTCGAATCGTATTGGGCCGGCCGGATCGACCGCGCCGGGCTGGAGAAGGTCGCCGCCGGACTGCGCGCCGACACCTGGGCTGCGCAGCGCGACGCCGGGCTCGATTCGATTCCGGTCAACACGTTCTCGTACTACGACCACATCCTCGACACTGCAGCCATGCTCGGCGCACTACCGCCCCGGGTGTCGGGTATCGCCGACGACCTCGACCGCTATTTCGCAGCCGCGCGAGGCAACGACGACGTCGCACCGCTCGAGATGACGAAGTGGTTCGACACCAACTACCACTACCTCGTCCCCGAGATCGGCCCTGACACGGTCTTCTCGCTCGATCCGTCGAAGGTGCTCGGCGAGGTCGCCGAGGCCCGCGCGCTCGGCGTTCCGGCCCGCCCGGTAGTCGTCGGCCCGCTGACGTTCTTGCTGCTGTCGAAGTCCACCAGCGAACAGGGCCCGCTCCTCGACCGTGCCGATGAGCTGGTCCCGCTGTATCAGGACCTCTTGTCGCAACTCGCCGCCGCCGGAGTCGAGTGGGTGCAGCTCGACGAGCCCGCACTCGTCCGCGATCTCGACGACGCGACCGTCGCCGCGGTCGAACAGGTGTACGGCACGCTGTCGCAGGCACAGGACCGTCCTGCGATCCTCGTCGCCTCCTATTTCGGCAGCCTCGGTCCGGCGCTCGGTGCACTCGCTCGCACCGGTGTCGAAGGCCTCGCGGTCGACCTGGTCGCAGGTGACTCGGCAGACATCGCCGGACTGCCTGCCCTGGCGGACAAGCTGATCGTGGCGGGCGTGGTGGACGGCCGCAACGTGTGGCGCACCGATCTGGAGACGGCCCTGGCCACCCTCGCCACACTGCTCGGCTCGACGGGCTCGGTGGCGGTGTCGTCGTCATGCTCGTTGCTGCACGTTCCGTACACCATCGAGGCAGAGTCGAGCCTCGACGAATCGCTGCGCGCGTGGCTGGCATTCGGCACCGAGAAGGTCGCCGAGGTCGTCACCTTGTCGACGGCACTGCGCATCGGCCGCGACGCCGTGGCTTCCGAGCTCGCCGCGGCGCACGCGGCTGCCGATGTACGCGCGTCCGATCCTCGCCTACGCAACCGCCAGGTGCGCGGCATGCTCGACTCGATCGCATCGAACCGCACTCGCACGTCGGCCGATCGGCGCCGCGAGATCCAGCGACAGCATCTCGATCTGCCTCTGTTGCCGACCACCACCATCGGCTCGTACCCGCAGACCACGCGCATCCGGGTGGCCCGAGCCGCATTGCGCAAGGGCGAGATCGAACGCGCGGATTACGTGCAGCGGATGCGCGACGAGATCGCTGAAGTGGTGGCCCTCCAGGAGAAGCTCGGAATCGATGTGCTCGTGCACGGTGAGCCGGAGCGCAACGACATGGTGCAGTACTTCGCCGAGCAGCTCGACGGATTCTTCGCGACCGAGAACGGCTGGGTCCAGTCGTACGGAAGCCGTTGTGTACGTCCGCCGATTCTCTACGGCGATGTCGCGCGGCCGAATGCCATGACCGTCGACTGGATCACTTACGCACAGTCGCTCACCGACAAGCCGGTCAAGGGCATGCTCACCGGTCCCGTGACGATTCTCGCGTGGTCGTTCGTCCGCGACGACCAGCCTCTCGCCGACACCGCCGATCAGATCGCCCTGGCCATCCGCAACGAGACGGTGGACCTGCAGGCTGCGGGAGTGCGCATCATCCAGGTCGACGAGCCGGCACTGCGAGAACTGTTGCCGCTTCGCAAGTCCGATCAGGCCGAATACCTGGAGTGGGCAGTCGGGGCATTCCGTCTTTCGACGTCCGGCGTGGCGGATTCGACGCAGATCCACACCCATCTGTGTTACTCGGAGTTCGGAGAGGTCATCGAGGCGATCGCAGAACTCGACGCCGACGTCACCTCCATCGAGGCCGCGCGTTCACACATGGAGGTGCTCGACGACCTCAACGCAATCGGATTCGACCTCGGAGTGGGCCCCGGCGTCTACGACATCCACTCACCGCGGGTTCCGAGCGAGAACGAGATCGCCGAGTCTCTTCGCGAAGCGCTGCGCGCCGTTCCCGCCGAGCGCCTGTGGGTCAACCCGGACTGCGGACTCAAGACCCGCGGCACCGATGAGGTCACGGCGTCGTTGACGAACCTCGTCGCCGCGGCAGCAACGGTTCGGTCCGAGCTCGACCGATAACGATTCCCAGAAAGCACCCGATCACCATGACCACGAAACACATTCGCACCACGCACGCCGGGAGCCTGCCTCGAACCGACGAGCTGGTGGCCGCCAACCGGGCACGCCGGGATGCCGCGGACGGATTCAGGCTCGACACGACGAGAGAGTATTCGGAATTACTCGCCGGACAGGTCGACGCCTTGGTTCGTCGCCAGATCGACCTCGGGATCACCACACCCGGCGACGGCGAATACGGAAAGGCGATGTCTTCGGCCGTCGACTACGGCGCCTGGTGGTCGTACTCGTTCCAGCGTCTGTCCGGGCTGGAACTGGCCGAAGGTGGACCGTTCGGCGGCGAGCCCGTCCGGTCGACACCCGGCAACGTGCGGCTCACGACGTTCCCGGACCGACGTGACTGGGCCACGTTCGCCGAGGCCTACAGCGATCCGAAGAGCGGTGTCTCCGTCGGTGACGAGGCTCCGGTGTTTCCTACCGCGACGGGTCCCGTCACCTACACCGGACATGACGCGATCGCGTCGGACATTGCGAACCTGAAGTCCGCCCTGTCTGCATCCGGGGCAGAGCACGGCTTCATCACCTCGCTCTCACCCGGCAGCGCATCGCGAATCGGAAATCAGTTCTACACATCCGAAGAAGAGTTCATCTGGGCTTGCGCGGACGCGATGCGCGAGGAATACCAGGCGATCATCGATGCCGGGTTGATCCTGCAGATCGACGACCCGTCGATCGCCGAGAACTGGGATCAGATCAGCCCGGAACCCACGGTGGAGGACTATCTCGCATTCACCCGCATCCGCGTGGAGGCGCTCAACCACGCCCTGCGTGGGTTACCGGAGGACCGGATCCGTTTCCACCTGTGCTGGGGCAGCTGGCACGGCCCGCACACCACCGATCTCGAGTTCAAGTACCTCGTCGAGACGATGCTGACGATCGACGCCGGTTCGTATTCGTTCGAGGCCGCGAACGTCCGTCACGAGCACGAATGGCGGGTATGGGAGGACGTGACGCTACCCGATGGCAAGCAGATCGTGCCCGGCGTGATCAGTCACGCCACGAATGTGGTCGAGCACCCCGAACTCGTCGCCGACCGGATCGAGCGGTTCGCGAGCGTCGTCGGCCCCGAGAATGTGATCGCCTCGACCGACTGCGGTCTCGGCGGTCGCATCCACCCACAGATCGCGTGGGCGAAGCTCGAATCACTCACCAAGGGCGCAGAATTGGCTACCCGGCGCCTCTGGTAGTCGACGCCGAACCGGCGTGGTCCGGAAGAAATCCTCCCGGACCACGCCCGGCCCCTCATTCGACGGCAAAGCGATCGACGAGCACCTCGATGCGACGTGCGGTGTCCTGCGGAGGAACCCTGCCCGTTCGGGTGAGCTCGACCAGACCGTGCACTGCAGCCCAGTAGACCTCGGCCAGCAGACCCGGTTCGACGGTTCCCGCGACCAGTGTCAACGTGTCGTGTAGGACTTGGAAGGACTCACGCATCGGGGCCGGGGTCGCAGGGTCCGCGAAAGGCAGTCCGTTGTCGAGGTTGAACATCGAGTCGTACACGGCAGGATGTCGCTCTCCGAACGCGATGTAGGCACTCGTGAGGGCAGCGACAGCGGCGCGTGGCGAGTGGGTTCCGGAGACCGCTCGGGACAACTCCAGGGTCATCTCGGAAAAACCGTCCAGTGCGACAGCCGCGATGATCTCGTCCTTACCCCGAAAATGGCTGTAGAGCACGGGTTGGCTGTATTCGATCCGTTCGGCCAATCGCCGAGTGGTGACGGCGTCCCACCCTTCTGCCTCTGCCATCTCACGCGCTGCCGCGATGATCGACCTGTGGCGGGAAGCCCGCTCACGCGCTTTGCGCTCCTGCACTGACATACCATGATTCTAGCAGTGCTAGATCTTGAGTCGTCGAAATGTTATCGTCGATCTAATTTCTAGCATTGCTATATCCAGGAGGTTTCCATGCTGAATGCAGTTGCAGTCACCACGGTCGTGGTCTTCGGCGTGTTGGTGGGAGTGGAATTCGCCATCGCAGTGTTCGTCAATCCGATCATGTATCGAATACCTGACGATGCCGGTGTGGCTGCTCGCAGCGACGGCGCGCGGGTGCTCGGACGCGTGATGCCGTTCTGGTACATCGGCACGCTCGCCATTGCGATTCTGTGGACGATTCTGGGGTGGGGCGACACCACTGCATGGATGACGTTGGGTGCGTCGGCGTTGTTGCTGGTCAGCGTCGTGATGTCGGTCCTGCTTCTCGTACCGATCAACAATCGCTCGATCCGATGGGCAGAAGAGGGAGCGCCGCCGGACTGGAAGGAGCAAGCTGACACCTGGGACCGCTACCACTATGTGCGGGTTGGCGTCATCGCGCTCGGCTTCGCACTGTCGGCGGTGGGATTACTCCTGATCTGACGCGAAGGACGGCCATGAACAATTCGTCACCGATAGTCGTTACGGGCGGCACCGGCACCGTCGGCCATCATGTCGTCGACCGCTTGCGCGATGCCGAGCGCCGGGTGCGTGTGGTCAGCCGTCACGACCGATCCGGCGACACGAGAACCGGACTCGAGTGGGCAGTCGCCGATCTGGGCCGCGACGAAGGCATCGAGCGTGCGTTGGCGGGCGCCGACACCGTGGTGCACTGCGCGACCGGCTACTCCCGACGTGCGGATGTCCGCGCCGCTCGGCACCTCTTCTCGGCTGCACGAGTCGCCGGAATCGAGCACGTCGTGCTCATCTCGATCGTCGGTGTGGACCGGATTCCCTTCGGGTACTACACGGGCAAAGTGGAGGTCGAACAACAGCTGGAACGATCCGGGCTCGGCTACAGCATCCTGCGCTCGACACAGTTCCACGAACTGGTGGCCGGACTGTTCGCTCGCCAGAAGCGCCTACCCGTTCTTCTCACACCGGATATCCGGATCCAGCCGATCGCCGCAGCCGAAGTTGCCGACGAACTTGCCCGACTGGCAGCGGCCCCACCCGCGGGTCGGGTACCGGAGGTAGGGGGGCCCGAAATCATCGACGCACGAGATCTTGCCCGGACCTACGCTGCGTCGATCGGGGCAAGAAAGGGGATTTGGCCGATCCGTCTCCCCGGGCGCGCGTTTGCGGCGTTTCGCGCCGGAAACAACCTGACCCCGGAGCGGGCGGTCGGAGTGCAGACCTTCAGCGAGTATCTGGCATAGCAAGGCCGAGGGCCTCGACCGCGCAGAGCTGCACCCCTTCGGCGCATCAGCCCTCGAACTCACGTTCCGCGTATGCGATCAGGCCGAGCGTGTTCCCGGGCGGATGAGACCCGTTTCGTAGGCGGCGATGACCGCCTGAACCCGGTCACGCAGGGACAGCTTCGCAAGGATACTGCTGACATGGGATTTCACGGTGTGCTCGCTGACTACGAGGGACGCCGCGATCTCCGCGTTGGACAACCCGGCGCCCAGCAACCGCATCGTCTCGATCTCACGGGTGGTCAGCAGACCGAGCCGCGAGCTCTGTGGCGGGAGCGTCGCTGCACCCGAAGTGAAGGCGGCGATCAGCGTGCGGGTGACGGACGGCGCCAGGAGCGACTCTCCTGCTGCGACAACCCGTACGGCATGTACGAGGTCGTCGCGTCTGACGTCCTTGAGGAGGAAACCACTGGCACCGGCACGCAGGGCATCGAAGACGTAATCGTCCTGATCGAACGTCGTGAGCATGACCACTCGCGACGAAGTCTCGGTGCAGACGATGCGCGCAGCCTCCAGCCCGTCCATCCCGGGCATCCGGATGTCGAGGAGCACCACATCCGGTCGATGCGCTCTCGCCGCCCCGACCGCCTCGAACCCGTCGCCCGCTTCCGCAACGACCATCATGTCGGTCTGCGCGCCGAGAATCATCGCGAACCCTGCCCGTACCAGCTCCTGATCGTCGGCCACCACCACGCGAATCGTCATGCGGCTCCGGAGCCTTCCCGTGATTCCGTCACCGGATCGGCCGCGAGCGGGAGTCGAGCGGTGACCTCGAAGCCCGGTCGGCCGTCGGGTCGGGCACCCGCGACGGCAGTACCACCGCATGCGGCGGCGCGCTCGCGGATACCGATCAGGCCGTGACCTCCAGCGGGTCGTGCGGTGTCCGCACCGCGTCCATCGTCGGTGATCGTGATCTCCAGTGCGTCGTCGTGCCAGCGGATGTGGACCTCCGCGTGTTCTGCTTCGGCGTGCTTGACGATGTTCGTCAACGACTCCTGGACGATCCGATACACCGCGACACCGCAATCGGCGGGGACTGCGCGTGGTTCACCTTCGACACGATAGACCGCGGCCGGGCCGGTTCCGCCGACCTGCCGGACGAGAACGGGCAGGTCTTCGATGGTCGGTTGCGGTGCGCGGGAGACGTCTTCCTCTTTCAGGATCGCAAGTAGCCGGCGGAGTTGGGAGAGGGCGTCACGGCCGGCCTCCGCGATGGCATCGAACGCGTCGGCCGCACGCCGGGGTGAATGCTCCACGACGACAGGGCCTGCCTCCGCCTGCACCACCATCAGGGTGATGGAGTGAGCAAGAATGTCGTGCATGTCGCGCGCGATGCGAGCTCGCTCGCGTTCGGCGGCCCGCTCCTCGTCGCGGCGACGTTCCCGTTCCAGCCGGAGCGTCTGTTCGGCGAGCGCCTCGGTTCTGGCACGGGCACTCGCGGCGGCCCGTCCCAGTGCATAGGCCGCGACGTACATCAGGATGCCCCGCATCGCCGTGTTGAGGGATCCCACGGTGGCGAGTCCCACCCCGCAGATGAGGGTGAACACCACCACTCTCACCCACGGCCCGCTCCAGTTCGCCAGCCCGTAGACCCCCACCAGAACCCCGTACCACAGTGGTTGCGGGGCAACCGGTTCGACGAGGTCGTACGACGCCGACACTGTGATGGACACGAGCAGAACGGCGACCGGGTACCGGCGCACCGCCATCACCGGGAGCGATGCTCCGACGGCCGCGACATACCCCCACCAATGCCACGCACGTCCATCGATGCTCTGCTGGAACAACAGAGGTGCTGCCTGCACGACTGCGAGCACGACGGCCAGCGCAACGAGCGCTCCGGGTGCACCTGCCCATCGTCGTACTCTGGCGATCATCGGCACGTCCGGCACAACGCGCAATCCTGCCACAGATCCCCGCTGTTCCCTGTCGGTAGGGATCAGGATGCGAGGGTCATCGGCCGGGCGGAGCGTCGTGTCAGAGGAAAGAGACCGGCTGTCATGAGCAGGCCCGCGACCGGAAGCAGGTCAAGGCTGATGGCGGCGACGACGACACCGAGCGTGACGAACGCCGCGGACCACGCCCTGAGCTCACCGACCACGACGAGATGACAGGCCGCCACGATCAATCCCAGATAGAACAGGACCGGGCCGATCGCGTACACGGCGAGCTCCACACCGGGCAACGACTGCACCGACTCGAACATCGGGCTCATCGCGGCGTGGTCCGTGGCGAGCATCCCCACAACGAGATCGATCCCGAACTGCACGACCGCGCACCCTATCCCCACCAGAGCTACGACGGCCGTCCCTGTCGCGAACTGACCGCGTCCGGCCCGCCGCCGCATTTCCCAGACCACTACCGCGAATAGACCGAGCGCGCCGAGGAACGCCAGATGCCCCACAGTCCAGGCAATTCCGGGCCCACGCTCACCATCGATCGAGTCCAGCAGCCGTACCACTCCGTATACAACGGTGAGCAATGGCGCCACTATGAAGGCGATGTTCTTTTCCATGCCCCGAATCCTCGCGCCCCGGTGCCGCCCCCGCATCGCCGACGCGACCCATCTCTCCAGTCCCCCGCACGACGGATACTCGGCAGCTTCCAGTCGTACTCCTCGGCGTCGGCAAGCAGGTCAGCGTCGCGTCTGCTCCGCCTGTTCCAGAACGGCGAGCGCCAGCTTGACGTGGGCCGCATCGACGAGTTGACCGTCGACGCTGGTCGCGCCGAGGCCTCGAGCTTCCGCCTCGCGATACGCCTCGAGATTCCGCTTCGCCTGGCGGATCTCGTCCTCGGTGGGCGAGTACACGTCATTGGCGATGTCGATCTGCGACGGGTGGATCGCCCACTTGCCGTTGAATCCCAACGCCGATGCACGACGGGCTTCACGTTCGTAGCCCGTGGCATCCTTGAAGTCGGGATACGGCGCGTCGATCGCGAGCAGACGCCCGATGCGGGCCGCAGTGAGCACCTTCATCCGCGCGTAGTGCCAGAAGTCACCGGGGTAGTCGTCGCGGGGCCGGAAGTTCGTGTCGACACGGGCGCCCTGCGACACCGACAGGTCGCCGGCACCGAAGATGAGTGCGTCGAGGCGACCACTGGACGTGGCGATCTCCTCTGCGTTCGCCACCCCGGCCACATCCTCGATGAGTACCTCGAGCCGGATGCGTTTGGTCATTCCGAGTGTGTCCTCGACCTGCGTGAGCAGGGTGTCGACCCACCAGACATCCCGTGCGGCGGTCACCTTGGGCACGATGATGACATCGAGGTTCTCGCGGGCGCCGGTGAGCACCTCGACGACGTCCCCGTACGCCCAGCGAGTGTCGATGCCGTTCATACGGATCGCCCGGGCCGTGTGTCCCCAGTCGTACTCGTTGAGAGCGCGAACGGCCTTGCCGCGGGCTTCTTCCCGCTCAGCGGGGGCACAGGCGTCCTCGAGGTCGAGGAACACGAGGTCGGCGTCGGAGGCGGCAGCTTTCGCGAACATCCGCTCGTTGGACGCGGGTGTCGCGAGTTCCGACCGCCGGAGCGGTCGTGGCGTCGAGGTCATGAGGCGTTCCTTCCCAACGTGATGATGTCGCGGTCGCACAGATCGGCGATCTGCGCGTCGGTGAGGTCGAGCACCTCGGTGAGGACTTCCGCGGTGTGCGCCCCCAGTGCGGGCCCCAGGTTGTCGACGATTCCGGCATTTCCCGAGAATCGCGGTACCGGAGCCTGAACGAGCATGCTCTCGAGATCCGGATCGTCGACCCGGACGAACACCTCGCGAGCGATCATCTGCTCGTCCTCGACGAGTTGGGAGACATCGTAGACGGGCGCCGCAGCAATCTCCCCCGCTTCGAACACGGCCATTGCGTCGTCGAGAGTGTGCTGTGCTACCCACTCTGCGACGAGCTTGTCCACGTCGTCCAACCGCTCGAGGCGCCGTTGCGCATCCGAGAAGTCCGGATCGTCGACGAGGTCATGGCGTCCGATCGCCTTGAACACCCGCACCGCGATGCTCGGTGAGCTGGCCGACATCGCGAGCCATTTGTCGTCCTTCGTCCGGTAGGTGTTGCGGGGCGCCGAGATACCCCAACGGTTTCCGGTCCGTTGTGCGATCTCACCGGTCTGGTCGTAGGCGAGCAGCGACTGTTCGAGCAGCCTCGCCAGCGGATCGACCAGGTTGACGTCGATCAGCTGACCGTCCGCACCGTGCACGTCCCGGTGATAGAGCGCCATCATGATCGAATACGCGGCGTTGAGCGATGCCACTCCGTCGGCGAGCATGAAGGAGGGCAGCGTCGGAGGTCCGTCCGATTCGCCTGTGGTGTGCGCGAATCCGCTCATCGCCTCACCGAGAGTGCCGAATCCCGGGCGCGACGACTTGGGGCCGGTGAGACCGAATCCCGTGACATGCAGCATCACGATCTTGGGGTTGATCCTGCGGAGTGCGTCGTAGTCTAGGCCCCACCGGGTGAGAGTATGCGGCCGAGTGTTCGCGACGACGACGTCGCATTCCGCCGCGAGACGTCGCACCAGGTCCTGGCCGTCTGCGGTGCGGAGATCGATTGTGACGGAGCGCTTGTTGCGCCCGATGCTCTTCCAGACGAGCCCGATACCGTCCTTCTGGACTCCCCATCCCCGGATCGGGTCGCCGCCCTGCGGCTGCTCGACCTTGATCACGTCGGCGCCGAACTCGCCGAGATAGGTGGCCGCGAGCGGTCCGGCCGCCAAGGTTGCGAGATCCAGTACCCGGATGCCGTGCAGCATGGCGCTGCGCGACGGTTCGGGATCAGACATGCTCGACCACCCGGTCGGCGACGAGTTCGGTCTGCGCACCTGCAGTCATGAGGTTCTCGGGGCGCTCGAGGCCGAGGTTCTCCCGCAGTGTGGAACCGGTGTACTCCTCACGAACGAGCCCGCGAGCACGGAGTTCCGGCACGACGAGCCGCACGAAGTCTTCGAATGCTCCGGGGAAATGAGTTGCGGCGATGACGAATCCGTCGCACGAACGCGACTGGAACCACTCCTCCATCTGCGCCGCGATCTGGGCGCCGGTGCCCACGAAACGAGGACCTTGCAGCAGGGTGGCACGGTGGTTGGCGAGGACGCGCAGGGTCAGTTCCTGGTCGCCGATGTGGCGCTTGACGCCCTGCACGAGGCCCCGGATGCCCGAGACACTCTCGATCAGCTCGTCGGTGACGACGTCGTCGAGGCTGTGACCCGCGAAATCGTGGTTGGTGACCTCCGACAACAGGGTCAGTGACGCTTGGGGGTGGACGAGCTCGTGCAGGAAGATGCTTTCCTTCTGCTGCGCGATCTCCTCGGTCTCTCCCGGGATGACGTAGACCATCGGAAGAACCCGCACGGAGTCGGTCGCCCGGCCGTACTCGGCGACCAGTGCTTTCTGATCCGCGTAATGCTCGGCTGCGACAGCCTGACTCGGGTCGCCCGTGAAGATCAGATCGGCCCACTTGGCAGCGAACTGCCGGCCACGACCGGATTGGCCCGCCTGGATCAGCACGGGCCGACCCTGCGGCGTTCGCGGCACGGTGAGCGGGCCCTGGACATCGAAGAATTCGCCGTGGTGATCGACTTCGTGAACCTTCTCCGCGTCGGCGAAGATCCCCGATTCCCTGTCGCCGATGATCGCGTCGTCTTCCCATGAATCCCACAGTTTTGCGACAACTTCCACGAACTCCTCGGCGCGGTCGTAGCGCTTGTCGTGGTCGAAGTGCTTGTCCACACCGAAGTTGCGCGCCTCGGCGTCGTTCACCGAGGTGACGATGTTCCAGGCGGCGCGTCCGCCACTGAGATGATCGAGTGTCGCAAAGGTACGTGCGACGTGGAACGGCTGGTAGTAGGTCGTGGAGTAGGTTGCTCCGAGCCCCAGATGCGTGGTCGCGGCCGCGGCAGCGCCGAGAATCGCGGTGAGGTCGAGCTTGATCGGCCGGGCGCCGTAGCGGACGGCGTCGGCGACGGAGTTGCCGTAGATGCCGGGCATCGCGAGCCGGTCGTCGAAGAACATCAGGTCGAAGTTGCCTTCTTCGAGGACCCGTGCGATCCGCTGGTAGTAGGCCAGGCTCAAGTAGTCCTGCGCCGCGTTCGGGTATCGCCATGACCCCGAGTACACGGACACGTTCGACGCCTGCATGAACGCCACGAGCGTCATCTGGTCGGTTCTGCGCTCTGTCATGGAAAGACTCCCTCAGCGAAAGAAACACATCTGATGTCAACTGATATATTTAATGCTCGGTGATAGATTGTCAACACCGAAGAATGCGTGTCAGGAAAAGAGGTCGCGATGACGGAGACCGACCGGGGTCCGTGGATCGTCGGCGAGACATCGGACGAGACATCGCCGAAGCAGACGGGCCGTGAACGCGTGCGCGCTGCGCTACGTCATCGGATCCTGTCCGGCGATCTCTCCCCCAACGACCGCATAGACCTGGACGCCGTCGCGGAGGAGTTCGGGACGAGCCGCACTCCGGTACGGGAGGCCTGCTTGGCCCTTGCACAGGAAGGCCTGGTCCGCGTCGCACAGCGCAGCGGCATCACCGTCATCGGGGTCTCCCCCGAGACGATCGTCGAGAACTTCGCGCTGATGGCGGCCCTGTCCGGAGTCGCATCGCAGTGGGCCGCGGGTCGGATCACCCACCAACAGCTTCTTCGCGTACGTGAGCTGCATCGCGAGATCCGCGTGGCCGCAGCCTCCGGCGACGACATCGCCACGCTCAACTGGCTGTTCCACCGCGAGATCAACAAATCGTGCGGGTCGACGCGCCTGCAGGGAATGCTCGGCGACGCCGGACGCATGATCCCGCAGCGATACTTCGAACTCTTCCCCGAGCGTGTTCCCTGCAGCCTGGACGAACACGATGCCCTCATCGGGGCACTCGCGCGTGGCGACGGAGCCGAGGCACGGCGCATCACCGAGCAGCACTTCGCCGGAGCATCACAGATGCTGAGCACCTACATCGCCCAGGCCACCCGCAACGGCACGCCCCTGAAGTAGCGTCGCCTACTCGATCCGCGAATGGTCGCCCAGACTGTGCCACCCGCGGTCGTGATAGACCAGTGGAGCGGTCGACCCGGAATCGGTCCCGAATCCTTCGATATCCAGCGCCTCGACAACCATCACCGACGAGGTGCCGACCCTCAGCCGTTCCACCACCCGGGCACGGATCCGGGTATGAGCATCGCGAAAGCACACCTCCCCGGTAGGCATCCTCTCCCAGAGGGAGGCGTCGGCGAACCTGTCGATCCCGCTGGTGGCGCCGAGTTTCGCCAGGTGCAGCTGTTCCGCCGCGAGTAGGTGCACTACGACGGTGTCGGCCGCGGCAACCGTCGGCGAGCTCGACGAGGCGTCGGAGACGGAGAACATCAGCATCGGCGGATCGGCGCTCACCGATGCCACCGACGTGGCCGTGAGCGCCACCGGCCCGGCTCCCGCGTCTGCGGTGACGAGCGCGACACCTGCCGGGTGCGCACGGAAAGCAGCAGTGAAACGGCTCGGGGTTGAAGTCGTGGACACAAACGTATATTAATCACAATCAGATACATCAGTACAGTCTCGATATACGAAAGGTGTCCTATGAGCACCCGCACCATCCGCCCGAGGCGCAGCACCCTCGCGGTTCCCGGATCGAACCCCAAGATGATCGACAAGGCCCGCGGGTTGTCCGTGGATGCGCTGTTCCTCGACCTCGAGGATGCCTGCGCACCGAACGCCAAGGCCGCCGGCCGCGAGATCATCGTCGAATCCCTCAATGCAGGCGGGTTCGGCGACAAGATCCGGACGGTGCGCGTCAACGACTGGACCACACCCTGGACCTACCGCGACGTCGTCGACGTCGTCGAAGGCGCGGGCACGAACCTGGACTGCATCATGCTCCCCAAGGTGCAGGACGCCACACAGGTGCGTGCGCTCGACCTGCTCCTGACCCAGATCGAGAAGTCGGTCGGGCTCGAGGTCGGCCGGATCGGAATCGAAGTCCAGATCGAAACTGCTTCGGGGCTCATCGCTTTGGATGCCATCGCACAGGCGAGCCCGCGAATCGAAACGCTCGTCTTCGGACCCGCCGATTTCATGGCGTCGATCCACATGAAGTCACTCGTCGTCGGCGAGCAACCACCCGGATACGACGTGGGCGATGCCTACCACCACATTCTCATGTCGATCCTCATGGCGGCCCGCGCCCACGGTAAGCAGGCCATAGACGGCCCGTACCTCGCGATCAAGGACCTCGATGGTCTCGGACGTGTGGCAGGCCGAGCCGCCGCACTCGGCTTCGACGGCAAATGGGTGCTGCACCCCTCCCAGGTCGACGTGATCAACGAGATCTTCAACCCCGGCCAGGACGATTACGACCATGCCGAGAACATCCTCGACGCGTACGAATGGTGCACCTCCGAAGCGGGTGGGTCCCGCGGCGCGGCAATGCTCGGCGACGAGATGATCGACGAAGCCTCTCGCAAGATGGCACTGGTGATCTCCGGCAAGGGACGCGCGGCGGGCATGACGCGAACGTCGGTGTGGCAACCGCCGGAATGACGCGAAGTAACCCGCACCAGGTCGTCGGTGCGGGTTACCTCGGAAGCGCGCCCCCGGGACAGGAGACGGTGACGGAAACAGCCCGGGGGCGCCGCTGTGCGAGTGTCAGGCCACAACGGACCGCTGCGGAACACCCGTGTATTCGCTGAGCGGACGAATCAGCGCGTTGGATTCACTCTGCTCGATGATGTGCGCCGTCCAGCCGGTGATGCGGCTCATGACGAAGATCGGTGTGAACACCTCGATGTCGAAGCCCATCAGGTAATACGCAGGTCCAGTGGGAAAGTCGAGGTTCGGCTCGATCCCGGTGGCGTCACCCATCGTCTTCTCGAGGACGTCGTACATGCGCACCCACTTCTCACCGTCGGTGTGAGCGGCGACATCCCGGAACGCCTCCTTCATGGTGGGGACGCGCGAATCACCGTGTTTGTACACGCGGTGGCCGAAGCCCATCACCTTCTCCTTGCGGGCGAGCTTGCCGCGCATCCACTCCTCGGCGCGTTCCGGTTCGCCGATCTCGAGCATGTCGTGCATGACGGCCTCGTTGGCACCGCCGTGTAGCGGACCTTTGAGCGCTCCGATCGCCGCTGTGACGGCGCTGTAGATGTCGGACATCGTCGACGTCACGACGCGCGCCGCGAAGGTCGAGGCATTGAAGCTGTGCTCCGCGTACAGGATCAGCGAGACCTCGAACGCCTTGACGATCTCCGCATCGGGAACCTTCCCGAAACACATGTTCAGGAAGTTCTCGGCGAACCCGAGCGAGTGGTGCGGCGCAATCGGGTCGAGACCGCGCCGTCGACGATGATCGGCAGCGACGATGGTCGGCAGCACCGCCATCATCCGCAGCGACTTGACGCGATTCGCGGCGGGCGATGCGTCGGCTTCGGCGGGATCCTCGGCGCCGAGATAGCTGATCGCCGTGCGCACCACATCCATCGGGTGACAGCTCTCGGGCAACTTCGCGACGAGCCCGAGGAGCGAGCGATCGGCCCGCCGCTCGGCGCGTTCGCGCTGCATGAACAACGTCAGTTCGGCGTCGGTCGGCAACTCACCGTTCCACAGCAGGTAGGCGACCTGTTCGAAACTGCAGTGGGCGGCCAGATCCTGCACGGCGTAGCCGCGGTATGTCAGGGAGTTCGTCTCGGGCACCACCTTGGAGATCGCGGTGGTGTCGACGACGACGCCGGCCAATCCCTTGAAGATCGTCGGAACAGCGGTGTCTGTCATCACTGCCTCCTGTCGAGGGTGAAATTGAATATCCCGGAATCGAATTCGTTGTAACGCTCGTACTCGAGCACCTCGTACAACCGCGAGCGTGTCTGCATCTCGTCGAGCAGGGTCTCCTGCGTTCCCTCCTCATGGATGACCCGCAGTCCCTTCTCGACGGCACCCATGGCCAACCGCAGCGTGGTCACCGGGTAGATCACCGCGTTGTAGCCGATCTTCTCCAGAACCTGTGCGGGGATCAGCTGCGACTTGCCGAACTCGGTCATGTTCGCGAGCAACGGCACATCCACTGCGGCGCGGAACTTCTCGAAGTCCGCCGTGGTGTGGAGCGCCTCGGTGAAGATCAGGTCGGCGCCGGCGTCGGCGTAAGCCTTCGCACGTTCGATGGCGGAGGGGATCCCTTCGATACCCGCCGCGTCGGTACGGGCGCAGATCACGAAGTTCGGGTCGCGGCGAGCCGAGACCGCGGCGCGCAGACGACGCACCATCTCGTCCGTGCCGACGATGGCCTTACCGTCGAGGTGACCGCAGCGCTTCGGGTTGATCTGGTCCTCCAGGTGCAACCCGGCGATCCCGGCGTCCTCGAGGACTGTAACGGTGCGCGCCGCGGACATCGGCTCCCCGAACCCGGTGTCTGCGTCGACGAGCACCGGCAGGTCGGTGACCCGAGCGATCTGGGCGCTGTGCGCGGTGACCTCGGTGAGCGTGGTCAAACCGATGTCGGGTAGGGCGAGCGCCGCCGAGAACGCCCCACCGGAGACATAGACGCCCTCGAAGCCGATCTCCTGGACGAGCTTTGCCGTCAGTGGATTGATTGCTCCGGGAAAACGCTGGATCTTCCCGGAGATCAGTCCGGCACGGAACGCGATGCGCTTGTCCGCAGCCGACGTGGTGGCGGCGATGAGACCGGTCATGTCAGAACAGTCCCTTCTGCAGCTTCGGAGCGCGGGCGAGAACGTCATCGGACACGGTGAAGGTGAGCTGATGCAGATCGCCTGCCTTCAGTTCGGGGGCGCTCTGCGCCGCGTCGAGGAAGCGGTCCTGTTCGCCGGGAGCAACAATGCCCTCGGCGAGGATCCGGAACTTCTCGATGTACTGGTCACGAGCGAACGGGCGCGCGCCGAGCGGATGTGCATCGGCGATGGCGAGTTCGTCGACGATGACCTCGCCGTTCTTCAGCGTGACCTCGGCGCGGGCGCCGAATGCCTTCTCCGCGGGGTCGGTGGAGTGGTAGCGGCGCGTCCATTCCGGGTCCTCCGCGGTGGAGATCTTGTTCCACAGTTCGATCGTGTCGGGGCGCTGCGCGCGCTCGGGCGCGTACGACCGCTCGTGGTGCCAAGTACCGTCCTGCAGCGCCACCGCGAAGATGTACATGACCGAGTGGTCCAGGGTCTCGCGGGACGCGTACGGATCGAACTTCTGAGGATCGTTCGAACCGGTGCCGATCACGACATGGGTGTGATGGCTGGTGTGCAGCACGATCGACTCGATCTGATCCAGGTCGCCGATGCGCTCCCGCATGCGGCGGGCGAGGTCGATCGGGGCCTGGCTCTGGTACTCGGCCGAGTGCTCCTTGGTGTAGGTGTCGAGAATCGCGCGTTTGGCCTCGCCCGGGCCGGGAAGCGGCACGTGGTACTCGACGTTCGGTCCGCCGAGCAGCCACGCGATGACACCGTCCTCGCCCTCCCAGATCGGAGAGGGGGCACCCTCGCCGCGCAGGGCACGGTCGACAGCTTCGACGGCCATCTTTCCTGCGAAAGCGGGAGCGTAGGCCTTCCAGCTGGAGATCTCGCCCTTGCGGGACTGGCGTGTGGCCGTCGTCGTATGCAGGGCCTGTCCGATGGCCTGGTACACGGTCTCGGTGTCGAGCCCGAGTAGCGTCCCGATGCCGGCCGCGGCAGACGGGCCGAGATGTGCCACGTGGTCGATCTTGTGTTCGTGCAGACAGATCGAGCGGACCAGGTCGACCTGGATCTCGTATCCGGTGGCCAGACCTCGGATCAGATCGGCACCGCTGCGTCCGGTGTGCTGAGCCACAGCGAGGATCGGTGGAATGTTGTCGCCGGGGTGCGAGTATTCCGCGGCGAGGAACGTGTCGTGGAAGTCGAGTTCGCGCACGGCCACACCATTGGCCCATGCTGCCCACTCCGGCGAGAAGGTGCCGTCGACGCCGAACACCGCCGAGCCCGGGGTGTAGGGGTGGGACTGCGCCTGGACGCGCGCGTTCGACACGGGACGACGGGTCAGCGATGCGGCGGCGACCGAGGCGTTGTCGATGATGCGATTGACGATCATGTCCGCCGTGTCGTCCGGAACCTCCACCGAGTCGGTGGCCACCTCGGCGATCCGCCACGCGAGGTGCTCTTCCTTCGGAAATTCTTCCGCGGACCGACGAGTGCGTACGAGATGTGATTTCACTGGAATCCTCCGAACGTTGGTGCTTCGATTTGCACGCTACGCAGACTTCACAAAGTTGGAAATGCCTTGCATATGCCTATTTTTGCGAAATGCATCGAGCAAATTTGTGAATGTTGCGTATGTCGAAGATGTTAGATTCACAGCCATGCAGAAGATGTATGCCGGTGCTCGTCTGCGCCGCTTACGGGACGAGCGTGGGATGACCCAGACCGCACTGGCGACCACGCTCGGGTTGTCCACCAGTTACGTCAACCAACTCGAGAACGACCATCGCCCCCTCACCGTGCCGGTACTGCTGCGCTTGAACTCGATGTTCGACCTCGACATGGCGTTCTTCGCTGCCGACACCGATGCTCGCCTCCTCGCGGACCTCCAGGAGGTACTCGCGGAGAACCCCGATACCACCGATGTCACGGCCGCCGAGATCGACGAACTGTTGTCACGCACTCCGTTCGCGGCACGCGCGCTGGTGTCGATGCACCGGCGGCTGCGCGGCGCCACCGAACAGCTCGAGCAGCTCGCCCCGGACGATCCGGGTGTCGTCGCCGACCAGTCCGCGACGACACCCTACGAGGAGGTCCGCGATTTCTTCTACGACCGCCGCAACCACATCGCCGAACTCGACGATGCCGCAGAGGAATTGTTCACCGGTCGGGGACTGACCGTCGGTGGACTGGATCTGCAGCTGAGCAGTCTGATGCAGGACGAACACGGCATCACCGTGATCATCCGTACCGACGAACCCGACCGCATCGGACCGAAACGCGCCTACGACCCGGTTGCGAAGATCCTGACCCTCGCGCGACGCCTGACCCCGGGCCAACGTGCATTCCAGCTGGCGACGCAACTCGCCTTCATCGCGCACGCCGGCACCATCAACGCCATCGTCGCGGACGCCGAGACGTTGCCCGAACGGTCACGTGCCCTCGCTCGCGTCGGCCTGGCCAACTACTTCGCCGGAGCGCTGATCCTGCCGTACACCCAGTTCCTTCGCTCGGCCGAGGCTCTGCGCTACGACATCGATCTTCTCGGCGCGAAGTTCGAGGTGGGCTTCGAGACCGTGTGCCACCGACTGTCGACACTGCAACGACCCGGGCAGCGCGGGGTGCCGTTCTTCTTCGTCCGCACCGACCGCGCCGGAAACATCTCGAAGCGTCAGTCCGCCACCGCTTTCCACTTCTCCCGCGTGGGCGGCAGCTGTCCGCTGTGGGTTGTACACGATGCGTTCACATCACCCGGTCGCATCCTGACGCAGGTGTCGCAGATGCCGGACGGCCGCACCTACCTCTGGATCGCCCGCACCACCCATGAAGGTATGCCCGGGTATCTCGCCGCCAAAAGGGATTTCGCGATCGGCCTCGGCTGCGATCTCGGTTACGCCGACAAACTCGTCTACTCGAGAGGGTTGCGCCTCGACGATCCCGACACGACCACACCCATCGGCGCGGGTTGCAAGGTGTGCGACCGCCCGTCCTGCACCCAGCGGGCGTTCCCACATCTGGGCCGCAGCATCCGGATCGACGAGAACAACGCGGGACTCGTTCCGTACTCCGCCTCGGAGAGCCGGTGACATGCGCGACGAACGACACCTCGATCCCGACGTCCACTGGTGGGCACAGGCCGACTGCCGGTTCTTCGGCCCGTCGCCGTTCTTCGGACCGGACACCGAAACACCCACGGAGCGGTTACGCAGGGAGAACCACGCCAAGCGGATCTGCGCCGGTTGCCCCGTCGTCGACGAGTGCCTGCGATACGCGGTCGACACCGGCGAACAGTTCGGGATCTGGGGTGGCACCTCGGAAAGGGAACGAAAATCACTTATCCGTGCGTGATTTCGGCATCCAGGACCACCTGAATCACGCACGGGCAGCATAGCTGCAGAGCCTGTGATAGCGGATGACAGGTACCCCGTCGTCGACTGTTACCGTTGCGCGCACCCCGTAGACCTGCTCGATCAGGTTTGCGGTCAGCGCCTCGGACGGAGTGCCGTGCGCAACGATGCGACCATGCGAGAGCACCACGACCCGGTCGCAGAACATCGCCGCGAGGTTGAGATCGTGTAGCGCCACGTAACTGGTGACCGGCAGCGCCACGACCCGTTCGAGGATGTCGAGCTGATGCTGGATATCGAGGTGGTTGGTCGGCTCGTCGAGCAGCAGTTCCTCGGGTTCCTGTGCGAGGGCTCGGGCGATCTGCGCTCGCTGACGCTCCCCACCGGACATCGAGCGCCACAGCCGGTCGGCGAACTCGACCATCCCCGTCACGGCAAGCGCCCGACCTATCGCAGCTGCTCCGCCGTCGTCGCGTCCGAACATGTCCGCGTGCGGGATACGACCGAGGCGCACCACATCTCGCACCCGAATGTCGACCTCGGTGTGCGCGTGCTGCCCGACCATCGCGACCCTGCGCGCCAGATCCCGCCGACCGAGGCTCCCGATGTCCGTCCCGTCGAGAGTCACCGAGCCTTGATCTGGACGATCGATGCCGGCCAACAGACGCAACAGCGACGACTTGCCCGATCCGTTCGGACCCAGCAACCCGATCGTCTCCCCCGGCACCGGGTCGATCGTCACATCGTCGATCACGAGATTCCCGCCGCGGCTCCACTGCAGCGACTTCGCGGACAGTGTCACGGCGTACTCCTCGTACGGAATGTCACGGCGTACTCCTCGTACGGAACAGGATCAGCGCGAAGGCCGGCACGCCGATCAGAGCGGTCACCACACCCACCGGAACCTCCTGCGGCGCGAACACGGTGCGGGCCACCGCATCCACCCAGACCATGAACACCGCACCCACCACCGCAGTCACCGGCACCAGGTGACTGTGCCGGGGCCCCACCAGGAATCGTGCCGCGTGCGGCAGGACAAGACCGACGAAGCCGATCGCGCCCGCAGCACTCACCAGGACAGCGGTGATCAGCGCGGTCACCATCAGGAACATCAGTCTCGTCCGGCCCACCGAGATACCGAGTGTGGCGGCCGTCGACGACCCGAAGGTGAACGCGTCGAGAGCGGAAGCCCGGAACAGGCATACCAGGATTCCCAGCGCACACACCGCTCCGCAGAGCAGGACATCGTTCCAGGTGGCTCCGGACAGCGACCCCAGCAACCAGAACAGCACCCCGCGGGTCCGCTCGGCATCGGCAGACGAGATGACGATGAACGACGTCAACGCCGAGAACAGTTGTGTTCCCGCGACACCCGCCAATACGACGCGTGAGGTCCCACCACCTGCGCCGGTAGCGAGCAGCAGCACGAGTGCGAACGACGCGAGCGCACCCAGGAACGCACCACCCGACAGCGACACGGCACCGCCCCCGATGCCGAGAACCGCAATCATCACGGCACCGGTCGATGCGCCGGACGAGATACCCAGGACGAACGGATCCGCCAGCGGATTGCGCAGCAACGACTGCATGATCACACCGCACACCGCGAGACCTGCGCCGCACACCGCGGCAAGCAGGGTCCGAGGCAGTCGCAATTCCCACACGATTCCTTCACGGATCGCGCTCACCGAACTGTCGGCCACACCGATCCGATCGAAGATCACCGCATACACGTCCGACACGGACAGTTCGGCGGGACCGATCGTGACGGTCACGGCGATCGACATCGCCAGGACAACGAGCCCGAGCGCGACGACGACCGTCGCGACCGGGGCACGCGCGGCGGGCGACCGAGATTTCGTCGCCGACACCATCAGCCTGCGAGGTTCCACTCGCGCAGTGCGCCGGCGACCTTCTCGATTCCGTCGACAGTGCGGATCGACGGGTTCATGTCGGCACCGTTGACCACGATGTACCGCTTGTTCTGCACCGCCGTCAGACGCTGCGTCACCGAATTCGACTCGAGGAATTCGATCTTGCTGTCGAGTGCGTCGCCCGCGATGCTTCGCCGACTCAGGTCGCCGAGCACCAGAGCTGCGGGATCCCGGTCGAGGATCGACTCCCAGCTCACCTGCGGCCACTCGTTGGTGGTGTCGTCGAAGACGTTCTTCGCGCCGACGGAGTCGGTGATGATTCCCGACGATCCGCAGCAGCCCGCGACGTACGGGGTGGCGGTGTCGGCAAACCAGTAGGCCAGCGACACTCCCGATGCATCGACCTCCCCCGCGGCGGTGTCGTACCGCTGCTGGAGTTCGGCCACGAAGTCCTCTCCGCGTTCGGTGACATCGAAGATCTCGGCGAGCTGCCTGATCTCCTTGTACACCGCGTCCATCGTGAGGGGCTCGGTGCGGTTGCCGTCGGAGTTGACGCTGTTGTCGTCCTTGCCATCGCAGTCGGTGGGCGACAGGTACGACGGAACCCCGAGCTGCTCGAACTGCTCAGGTGACGCGACACCCCCCTCTCCGAGAGTGCCGCCGAACGACGCCGACACGAAGTCGGGTTCGGTATCGAGCACCACCTCGAAGGACGGATTGTTGTCGGCAAGGCGCGGGACCTTCTCGTTCTCGGCCGCGAGGTTCTCGCGCACGGGGTCGGTCCAGGTCGCGGTCCCGACCATACGATCGGCCAGGCCCAGTGACAGCAGGATCTCCGTCGACCCCTGGTTGAGCGAGACAGCCCGCTGCGGCGGCGCGTCGATCGTGACCTCGCGACCACAGTTCTGGATGGTCAGCGGGTAGGACGTCGATCCCGACGCGGCGCTGGTCACCTGCTGATCGGTGCCGTCGGAGTTGGTGTCGCTCGACGAGCAGCCTGCAACGGTCATCGCCACTGCGACTAGTGCGATGCCTGCGCGCAGCACCGTCTGCCGCCCCTGACGGGCGGAAAATATTGAATCGATCATGTCCATCCTCGTGGTACTGCTTCGGCCGACGCAGGTGTCCTGGCTCCCGGATCGATGCTTTCCCCCGGCCTTCCAGCCCTTACGGCCGTGACCATGAAATCGGAGGTCAGCTCCTCGGTGACAGTTGCGGGACAGCCCCGGATTCACACCGGTGTTCCCTACGTCGGGTCACACAGTACAAGACCCGAGCGTGCGCACTCCCCGGCGCAGTCAGGCAAATGGCACGCCACCGGTCACCGCAACTACCTCACCGGTGATGTAGCTCGACTCCTGGGAGGCGAGGAAGACGTACGCCGGGGCGAGCTCGGCGGGTTGCCCCGGACGGCCGAGAGGAACGTCGGCACCGAACTGCTGATAGGCGTCGCGGGTCATCGTGGCCGGGATGAGCGGCGTCCAGATCGGTCCGGGTGCGACCGCATTGACGCGGATCCCCTTCGGAGCGACATCCGCGGCGAGGCCCCTGGTGAAGTTCACGATCCCGGCCTTGCTGGTCGCGTAGTCGAGCAGGCCGGGAGAAGGGCTGGTGGCCTGGATCGATGTGGTGTTCACGATTGCGGAACCCGGAAGCATTTCGGCCACCGAATATTTGCAGAGCCAGAACGGCGCGTACAGGTTCGTCTTCATCACGCGGTCGAACTGGCCGGTGGTCATGTCTGCGATACCGCCAGGTTCCATGTGCTGGTAGGCGGCGTTGTTGACGAGGATGTCGATCCCACCAAGTTCGGACACGGTGGTGCCGACCAGTTCGCGGCAGAACTCCTCGGACCGGATGTCCCCCGGTGCCGTCACTGCTCTGCTCCCCGCTTCCTCGACCAGCTCCGCAGTGCGGCGCGCATCATCATCCTCGTCGAGAAAACTCACGACGACGTCGGCGCCTTCTCGCGCGAACGCAACGGCCACGGCCCGCCCTATGCCCGAATCTGCGCCGGTCACGAGAGCGCGCCTGCCGTCGAGACGGCCACTGCCCCGATACGTGTGCTCCCCGTGGTCCGGCTCCGACACCATCTCGGAGGTGCGCCCCGGATACCGGATCTCTTCCTGTTCGGCGAGCGGTGGCGTCTGGTACTGCTCCCCGGGGTGCTGCATGCGGTACTGATCTGACATCGGATCCTCCCGGACATCGTGTGTGCCTTCTCCGTACCCGGTCGACCACGGCGGCACACACGGTTGGAGACGGCAGCTTCGGGGTATGCGGGCAGGCACACCTCGACGGAAGGACACCGGCATGAGCGCACACAAGGATCCGGAAACGGCCGGCACCGCGCGCGGCAAGGACGGTACACCGCCCGACGTGGTATCCGATCCCGCGCAGTCGACGGAGCAGGACTCCTCCGACTGGACGGATGAGGGCGGCGCGACACCATCAGGACCTGCAACCGATACCGACAAGGACTGACGCCTCTACCCACCCGGGGTTTACCCTGGTGATCGACACCTTCCACCGGGTCGAGCAGGGGCGGCCATAATGGCTTCTCGTGTGGTCGAACGAGGAGGCATGCACGTGAGTGAGAACCTGTCGGCGTACCGGAACGACTTCACGCGAATCGAGAAGCGGATCGCCGGGGAGTTCGACCCCGGGCGACGGCGCTGGGTGCTCGCCGGGTGCATCGGGTTGCTGATCATCGGGCTTGCACTTCCGCAGACGTCGTCGGCCTGGTCGTGGACGGTTCTTGCGGGCTGGTTCGGCGACACTACTGCGGTCTCGATGCTGATGCAGGTCTTCACGACATTGACCGTGGTGTTCGGTGTGCTGGTCTCTTCTACCGCGCTGTGTCTGCGCCGCTGGCGGCTGGCGTCGGCGGCGATGCTCGGCTGCGGGCTCGCGTCGCTGTTCGGGCTGTTGGGCTACTGGTCGCAGGCGGGGATGATCGCCGACGGCCCACATGCGCCGGGCATCGGCATGATCCTGAACTGGCTCGTCATCATCGCCATGACATCGCAATGGCTGCCGATCGTGCTCAGCAAGTCCCCCACCGACACGCGGCCGCGGCCGACGCTGATCCGGTCACACTGAACGGTATGCCCGGCTGCTACGCAGCTCATCCTGCGCGGCGCAGCAGATAGGTGTCCATCACCCAACCGCGCGCAGCCTTGGCCCGTGTCCTCGCAACGTCGATCGCGTCGAGCACGTCGCCCAGCCGACCCGCGACGAGTTCCTCGTCGCTCGTCCCCAGATTCGCGCCCCACCAGATGTCCCAGTCGTCGTCGAGCTCGCGGCAGGCGAGCCGCCCGTCGAGCATGACAACGATGTTGTCGGCGCCCGACGCGGCCTCCGCCCCGAGTCGCCGACCGGTGGTGATCGTGACCGGCCCACCGATCCTGTTGAACACCAGACGATGTCGGGCCGCGAGAAGCGAAATGCTGCTCACACCGGGAATGACGTCGTAGTCGATGTCGAGAACACCGCGGTCGCGAATTCGCTCGACGACGCGAATGGTGCTGTCGTACAGGCTCGGATCTCCCCACACCAGGAATCCGACGGTCTCGTCGTCTTCCACATTCGAGCGAAGCACCTCTTCGTACGCCTCGGCACGCGCAGCATGCCAGTCGCGCACTTCCGTCCCGTACCGCTCGGGCATGCGGTCGCGCGGCGGATCGGGCACCACGATCGTGCGGTACTGACCGGTGGTGTGCCGGCGCAGGATCTGTTCTCGTACCGACACGAGATCGTCGACGCCTCTCGCTTTGTCGGCGACGAGGAACACATCGACGCTCTCGAGCGCCGCGACTGCGGCGACTGTGAGATCGTCCGGGCCACCCGGTCCGATCCCGATCAGCCGCAACCTCATCCGCGATCCTCGAGATCGCCTTCGACGTCGAGGTATGCCTGCTGCAGCGCCTTCAGGGTTTCCGGGTCGGGCTCGGCCCACAGTCCACGATCGGACGCCTCGGTGAGGCGTTCGACGATGCCACGCAGTGCCCACGGATTGGCTTCGCGCAGGAACTGCTGGTTCTCGGGGTCGAGTGCATAGTTCTGGGCCAGGGACTCGTACATCCAGTCCTCGACCACACCGGCGGTCGCGTCGTAGCCGAACAGGTAGTCGACCGTCGCGGCGAGTTCGAACGCACCCTTGTAGCCGTGCCGACGCATCGCGGCGATCCAGCGCGGGTTGACGACGCGCGAGCGGAACACGCGCGCGGTCTCCTCGCTGAGCGACCGGGTGCGCACGGTGTCGGGGATGGTCGAGTCCCCGATGTACGCCTTGGGGTCGTTGCCCGTGAGCGCACGCACCGTGGCGACCATGCCGCCGTGGTACTGGAAGTAGTCGTCGGAGTCGGCGATGTCGTGTTCGCGGGTGTCGGTGTTCTTGGCGGCCACTGCGATCCGGCGGTAGTTGGCCCGCATGTCGTCGGCCGCCGCCACACCGTGCAGATTGCGTCCGTACGCGAAGCCACCCCACGCGGTGTACACCTCGGCGAGGTCGGCGTCGGTGCGCCAGTTCCCGGAGTCGATGAGCTGCAGAATCCCGGCACCGTACGAGCCCGGCTTGGAACCGAAGATGCGGCGTACCGCCCGCTCGGAGTCGCCGTGCTCGGCCTCGTCACGCCTGGCATGGGCGCGGACGTAGTTCATCTCGTCGGGTTCGTCGAGCGCCGCGACCATGCGGATCGCGTCGTCGAGCATGCCGATGACGTGCGGGAACGCATCGCGGAAGAATCCGGAGATGCGCACTGTGACATCGATTCGTGGACGGCCGAGCTCCTCGAGCGGTACGACCGTGAGTTCTCGGACGCGCCGGGACTCCGGGTCCCATTCCGGGCGGACGCCGATGAGCGCAAGCACCTCGGCGATGTCGTCGCCGGCAGTGCGCATCGCGGACGTGCCCCACACCGACAGCCCCACCGACTGCGGGTGTTCCCCGGTGTCGGCCAGATACCGCTCGACGAGTGCGTTCGCGAGCGCGACACCGGTGTCGTATGCAAGGCGGCTCGGCACGGCCTTGGGATCGACGGTGTAGAAGTTGCGCCCTGTGGGCAGCACGTTGACGAGGCCGCGCAACGGCGAGCCCGACGGCCCGGCCGGAACATATCCGCCGTCGAGAGCGTGCAGGACAGCATCGAGTTCGTCCGTGGTCTGCGCAAGACGTGGCACGACCTGTTCGGCGGCGAAGACCAGCACGCGCGCAACCTCGGTATCGGCGTGACCGAGAACGGATTCGACGGATCGCGGGACGGATTCGACGTTCCAGCTGCCATCCTCCATCGCCTGCACGAGCGCACGGGCCTGGGTTTCGATCGCATCGACCTCGGTCAGCGGCGCGTCCGGCTTCAGGCCGAGTGCGGTCCGCAGGCCGGGCACCGCGTGACTCTTTCCGCCCCACACCTGGGCGGCGCGCAGGATCGACAGAACCAGGTTGACGCGGGCCTCGCCGACGGGGGCGGCGCCGAGCACGTGCAGACCGTCGCGGATCTGCGCGTCCTTGACCTCGCACAACCACCCGTCGACGTGCAGGAGAAAATCGTCGAATTCGGCGTCGTGCGGGCGATCGTCCAGTCCCAGATCGCGATCGAGTTTCGCGGCCTGGATCAGCGTCCAGATCTGCGCGCGGATCGCGGGCAGCTTCGCCGGGTCCATCGCCGCGATGTTGGAGTACTCGTCGAGCAGTTGCTCGAGACGCGCGATGTCGCCGTACGACTCGGCGCGCGCCATCGGCGGAATCAGGTGATCGACGATCGTGGCGTGGGCGCGACGCTTGGCCTGCGCACCCTCGCCCGGGTCGTTGACGAGGAACGGGTAGATCAGCGGCAGATTCCCGATCGCGGCGTCGGTCGCGCACGAAGCCGACATGCCCGCGTTCTTGCCGGGGAGCCACTCCATCGAGCCGTGTTTGCCCAGGTGGACGACCGCGTCGGCACCGAAGCCTCGTTCGACCCAGCGGTATGCGGCGAGGTAGTGGTGCGACGGCGCCATGTCGGGATCGTGGTAGATCGCGACGGGGTTCTCACCGAATCCGCGGGGCGGCTGGATCATGAGCACCACGTTGCCCGCCTGCAGTGTGGCCAGCACGATCGCGTCACCGTCGACGAACAACGACCCGGGGGCCTGTCCCCACGCCTCGGTCATCGCATCGGTGAGCTCGGCGGGCAGGTCCATCGTCCACTCCACGTAGTCGGATGTGGTGACCCGCACCGGATTACCGGCGAGCTTCTCGGCAGTGAGCCATTCCTCATCCTGCCCACCTGCGTCGATCAGCGCGTGAATCAGGGTGTTTCCGGCTTCGGTGTCGTCGGCGAGGTCCATGCCGGGGAAACCGGCACCGAGGTCGTATCCGAGGTCACGCAGTGCGCGCAGCATCTTGATCGCCGACACCGGGGTGTCGAGACCGACGGCGTTGCCTACACGTGAATGTTTGGTGGGATATGCCGACAACATGATCGCGATGCGACGCTCAGCGGTCGGGACGTGCCGCAACCGGGCGTGCGCGACCGCGATTCCGGCGACGCGGCGACAGCGTTCGGGGTCGGTGACGTAGCGGGGCAGACCGTCGACGTCGAGTTCCTTGAACGAGAACGGCACCGTGATGATGCGGCCGTCGAATTCTGGGACTGCGATCTGGGTGGCGGAGTCGAGCGGGGATACGCCGTCGTCCGAGTCCGCCCAGCTGTCGCGGCTCCACGTCAAGCAGAGGGCCTGCAGGATCGGAATATCGAGTGCGGCAAGGGCTCCCACGTCCCACGCTTCGTCCTCGCCACCGGCGCTGACAGTAGCGGGCTTGGTGCCCCCGGCGGCGAGCACGGTCACGACCAGGGCGTCGAGGGTGCCGAGTTCGGCGAGCAGATCGTCGGGAGCGCCGCGCAGTGAGGCGCAGTGCACGACCACGGCGTGCGCTTTACCGGTGGCGTCGATCGCGTCGGCCAAATCGTGCGCGAACTGTACGTTTCCGCTGGTGTGGTGGGCTCGGTAGAACAACACACCCACGCGTGGCAGCGACTCCACAGCCGGAGCGGGACGGTCGAGCACACCCCATTCGGGTAGCTCGGCCGGCGGTTCGAACCCCTCACCTCCGAGCAGGACGGTGTCGGACAGGAACGCGTGGAGTTGTGCGAGGTTGGTGGGGCCGCCGTGGGCAAGATAGCGATGCGCCTCTGCGGCGGTGCCGATCGGCACCGTCGAGTAGCTCATGAGCTCCGCGTCGGGGGTCTGTTCACCACCGAGGACGACGACGGGAACACCCCGCGCGAGCACTGCATCGAGGCCGTTCTGCCAAGACTTGGCGGAACCGAGAATCCGCACGATGACCAGGTCGGTGCCGTCGAGCAGCCCGCCCAGGTCGGTATCCACGTCGAGGCGCGACGGGTTTCCGACCGCCCAGTCGGCGCCACTGGCACGGGCCGACAGCAGGTCGGTGTCCGACGTCGACAGCACAGCGAGGCGCGTCACGACGCACCGCAAAACCCAAGGCACACGGCCATGTTCGGTCTCCAAAACCCTCGTGGACTACTCATGCCGTGGCCGGTCTCCTGGCTGACGGATCATCACTGCTGCGCCGACCTTCCCGGACTCGCGTCCAGTGGTCTCCGTCCCGGCTGGCCGGAACGGACGAGGGCGAGCAACTACCCGCTCACAGTGGCGAGGGCCGCGCCGGTTTCTCACCGGCTTCCCGTAACCACGACGTCGCCAGCGTAGCGCACCGTTTCCTGAGGATGTGCAACCATGTGCACCCGTGGAGCACGTCTCACCCGAACTTCCCCCCGATCGCTGCCCCGGCCTGCTGCGCCCGCATCTCGCGGCGGACGGGGCGCTGGTGCGCCTCCGCGCACCCGGGGGGCGTCTACCGTCCGGCGGGCTCCGGCGGCTCTCCGCCGCCTCACAGACGTTCGCCGACGGCGACGTGCACCTCACATCACGCGGAAACATGCAGGTCAGAGGCGTTTCACTCGACGAGTGCGGCAACGTGCCCGCCGGCCTGGTGGACGCGATCGCTGCAGCAGGGTTCCTGCCGTCGCCAACCCACGAGCGGGTGCGCAATGTGGTCGCATCACCCCTGTCGGGGCTCTCCGACGGGTTCGCCGACATCCGGCCACTGATCGGCGCGCTCGATACCGCGCTGTGCGCAGAACCGGTCCTCGCCGACCTGCCCGGCCGGTTCCTGTTCGGTCTCGACGACGGGCGCGGCGACGTCGTCGGACTCCGCTGCGATCTCGCAGCCGTCGCTCACAGGGCGAGCGGAGCGACGGGGGATGATGACAGGGCGAGCGGAGCGACGGGGGATGACGACAGGGCGAGCGGAGCGACGGGGAACGATTCCGACAGGCATACGATGCGGATCGTGATCGGCGAACTGGGCGGTCCGACGGTACCGGTGTCGCAGGTCGTCGACACTCTGATCGGCCTGGCCCTCGAGTTCGCGCAGATACGAGGGCCGCTCTGGCACGTGCGACAGTTGCCGGAAGCCGGCGTCGAACTCGGCGGCAGCGGTCGGGCTCCCGCACTCCCGCCGTATTCGATGCCGTACGGAGTACTCGGCGGTGCGGTATCGGCGCTGGTCCCGCTGGGAATCCTGTCGCCGTCCATGGCCGCGGCACTGCCCGACGACGACGTGATCGTCACACCGTGGCGCGGCCTCGTGCTCCCTTCCGGCGCCGATCCTGGGGCGCTGTCCGACGCGGGCTTCGTGTTGTCGGACGACTCCGCGTGGCCGAGGGTCACCGCATGCACCGGGTCTCCCGGGTGTAGCCTCGCCCGAGGTGATACCCGGGCTCTGGCCCGCCGCACCGCCGCCTCCGACACCACAGCTGACCGTATTCATATCGTCGGTTGCGAACGCGCCTGTGGTGCACCGAATTCCCCGCACACCCTAGTTTTTTCCAGTCGCTCGACGTCACACAGGAGCTCGACGTGACCCTTCAGCCACCACCGCGCCGCTACGAGTACGAGACGGACGGCGCCGAGATCTACGTCCGTTCGTTCGCGACGATCCGCGCCGAATCCGATCTCGCAGCGATCCCGGGTGACGCGGAGAAAGTCGCGGTGCGGATGATCCATGCCAGCGGCCAGACCGATCTGGCGAAGGATCTGGTGATCCATCCCGATCTGGTGTCCGCCGCCCGCACGGCTCTGAATGCAGGCGCGCCGATCATCGCCGATGCGAACATGGTCGCCGCCGGGGTCACCCGTAGGCGGTTGCCCGCAGACAACGACGTCCTGTGCCTGCTCGGTGATCCTCGTGTGCCGGAACTCGCGCAGCAGTGGAACACCACGCGCTCGGCCGCGGCCGTGTCGCTGTGGGCGGACCGGCTCGAGGGCGCGGTCGTCGCTATCGGTAACGCGCCCACCGCACTGTTCCACCTGCTGGAGATGCTCGATGCCGGTGCGCCGCATCCTGCGGCGATCGTCGGCGTACCCGTGGGATTCATCGGCGCCGCCGAGTCCAAGGAAGCTCTGATCGCGCACGCTCTGCAAATCCCACATCTAGTCGTGCGCGGGCGGCGGGGTGGTTCGGCCATGGCGTCGTCGGCGCTCAACGCACTTGCCCAGGAGGCGGAATGACCGGCAGGATCTACGGTGTCGGGCTCGGCCCCGGCGACCCGGAACTCATCACCCGTAAAGCTGCACGACTGGTCGCCGAAGCCGACGTGATCGCCTACCATTCGGGCACGCACGGCCGCTCGATCGCGCGGGGCATCGCTGCCGAACTGATCCCGGACGGGGTGATCGAGGAGAAGCTCGTGTATCCCGTCACCGTCGGCACCACCGATCATCCCGGAGGGTACGACGGGGCGATCGCCGATTTCTACGACGAGTGCGCCGCACGACTTTCCGTTCATCTCGATGCCGACCGCACCGTCGTCGTACTGTGCGAGGGAGACCCACTGTTCTACGGCTCCTACATGTACCTCCACGACCGACTTTCGAAACATTATGCAGCCGAGGTAATTCCCGGCGTCACATCGTTCTCGGCCGCAGCAGCCGCATCTGCAGAGCCGCTCGTGCGGCGCACCGATGTGCTCACCATCCTCCCGGGCACTCTCCCCGAGCCCGAATTGGCAAGGCGGCTGGCCGATACCGACGGTGCGGTGATCATGAAGCTGGGTCGCACATTCGAATCGGTGCGAAACGCACTGGAACAGACGGGTCGGCTCGACGATGCCGTGTATGTCGAGCGCGCAACCATGGCCGGACAACGCATCGTCGCCGCTGCCGACGTGGACCCCGATACGGTGCCGTATTTTTCGGTGATCCTCGCAGCAGGCGACAAGGCTCCCCGCAATCGTGGAACAGTCGACCGGTCACGCCCGGCCACGTCCGAGGTCGCCGCACCTGTCGAGACACACGAACTTCTGGTGATCGGACTCGGCCCCGCCGACGACAGATGGCTCACGCCGGAGGCGTCGGCGGCGCTCGCGTCGGTCGATCACGTCATCGGGTACGGGCCGTACGTCGATCGAGTTCCCGTGCGGCCGGGCCTGCAGCGACATTCGAGTGGGAACACCGTCGAGGTCGATCGCGCCCGGTTCGCACTCGATCTGGCATTGTCCGGAGAGAAGGTCGCCGTGGTGTCCGGCGGTGACGCCGGAGTGTTCGGGATGGCGTCGGCAGTGTTCGAGGCGGCGCAGGACGACAAGTACGCGTCGGTACCGATCCGTGTGCTGCCGGGGGTGTCGGCGGTGCAGGCCGTCGCTGCCCGCGCGGGCGCACCCATCGGTGGCGATTTCGCGGTCATGAGCCTGTCGGATCGGCTCAAGCCGTGGAGGGTGATCGAGAAGCGGCTCACCGCAATTGCCGAAGCCGATCTCGTACTGGGGATCTACAACCCCGCGTCCCGGTCGCGGACGACACAGGTCGCCGATGCCCGATCGCTTCTCCTGCAGCATCGGCCAGGCGACACGGTCGTCGTGATCGGGCGGGACGTGGGCCGGCCGGGTGAGTCGCTCGAGGTCACCACTCTCGAGAAACTGGATCCCGCGAGCATCGACATGAAGTGCCTACTGATCATCGGTGCGGCCGGAACGTCGAGCACGCCGTCGGGCGCAGTGTGGACAAGACGGTTCGTGGAAGTCGACTGACACAGTGCATTCGCAAGTTTCGTCCGTCGGGCGTCGTGGACCGCTCCGGGGACTCAGATGCCAGTGTCGTCGATGACGTGCTGCACGAGCGCACCGTACGCCTCGATCAACTTCGCGCTGTCGATCGCCTGGGGCGTCAGGATCTCGAAGGTGCGCAGGCCGCTGGCCAGGCCCAGCAGCAGCGTCACGACCATTCGGGCACGCGCCTTGTCGGCTGTCTGCTCGCCGATGACCGCAGCGATCCGGGGCACCACTCGTTCCGTCATCTTCACGCGGGCCACCTCGGGATCAGGAGCTTCCTGCACGAGATACGGGGCCATTGCCCAGAATTCGTAGTCTCCCGAGTTCCGGCGTTCGACGATGGTCCGCACCAGCCGGTATCCGGGCGGTTCCTCAGCGGGATCGAGGTCGGCGAGTCCGGGAGATTCGGGCGCAGCAGCCTGGAAGAGCTCGGCCTTACTGCCGGTCAGCTTCATCACCAGGGCGGGTGAGACACCGGCCGCCTCCGCGATGTCCCTGATGGTGGTGCCGTTGAAACCCCGCTCGGCGAACAGCGGCCGGGCGGCGTCGAGAATGGTGTCGCGGGTCGTCCGTTCGCTCATCGCCGACTCACGCCGCCTCGGCTGCGTCGGCGACCGGAGGCGTGCACACCGGCCGATGCTTCGGCAGGAGCACGGCGCACACCATGGCGACGAACGTGGACGAACCCGCGATCACGAAGATCACGATGATGGCGCCGTGCGCGGGGAAAGTCGTGCCCGCCGCGTCGATGGTGATACTCGCGAGCAACGCGGCGACCACCGCGCTCATGCTCGACATCCCGATGGTGCGCAGAAGACTGTTGAGGCCGTTCGCAGCCGCAGTGTCGGTGACCGGCACCGCACCCATGATCAACGCCGGCAGGGTCGCATAGGCCAAGGCGTTGCCGATGCTGACCATCGCCGCGCCGATGATGATCAGGACGACGGTGTCGTCCCAGGCGATGCGGAAGAGGTAGGCCGCCGTCATGACCAGCGTCCCGAGCGTGAGGGTGAAGCGTCCACCGAACCGCATGGTGAATCTCCCGGCTATCGGCGAGGTCAGGAACATCGCCACGCTACCGGGAATCATGCACAGCCCGGCGGTTGCCGCGCTGAGCCCGAACCCGAAACCGGTGATCTCGGGTAGCTGCAACTGTTGCGTGGTCGCCAGCAGGCTGGCGTACGCGGAGAATCCGATGAAGAGCCCGGCAAGGTTGGCGAGCAGCACCGTGCGCCGCGCCGACACGCGCAGGTCGACCATCGGGGCCTTCACTCGCAATTGATACGGCACGAAGACGGCCGTGATCACGATGGCCGCCGCGAAGCACGCGACGGTCTGCGCACTCGACCAGCCCCACGCCGGGCCCTTCGAGATCCCCAGGAGCAGAGCTGTGAGAGCGAGCGACAGCAACAACGCACCGAGGATGTCGAAGCGGCCGCGGGTTCCCGTCGCGGATGCGGGGACGATGAGCAGGATGCCCGCCGTGAGCATCGCTCCGACCGCCGCAGACACCCAGAAGACGGACGTCCAGCCGAAGTTGTCGTACAACGCGCCTGCCGCCGGCATGCCCAGTGCACCACCGATTCCCATCGTGGAACTGGTGAGCGCCACAGCCCCGGCGACCTTTTCGCGAGGAAGCACATCGCGCAGGACTGCCATCGCTACCGGGATGAGCGACGACGAGAATCCCTGCAGGCCGCGTCCGATGAGAACGAACAGATAGTCGCCTCCGATCGCCGCGATCAGCGCACCAGCGACCATCATCGACAACGACAGCACCAGCATCCGGCGCTTGCCGTACATGTCGGCCATCCGGGAGACGATGGGCGTGGCCACCGCTCCGGTCAACAAGGTGATGGTGATGAGCCAGCCGACATCACCCGCGGTGACGTCGAGCAGCTCCGGGAGATCCGGAAGCAGGGGTACCACGAGGGTGGTCTGCAGTGCCACGACGAGACCCGCCGCGCTCAGCAGCGCAGTGATCACACCGCTGGACACCGGGCTCCGCGACGGGGTCGCTGCATCCATCCCGATCCTCCATCGTCGACTCCGGTGAACGACGTTCACCCATGCAGTGAACGACGTTCACCCCGCGAGTGTCAACCACCCGGCACGTCCCGTTCCGCGACGTCACACGGCACACCCGGGCCCCACACCTGCGAGAAGAACATGCTCACTTCGAGAGAATGTGATTGACACCTCACTTCGCGGGGTGCTAGACACTTGCTCAGCATCCACCGAAGGCCGAGGTGAGAATTTCTGTGATGAGGCCCAGCATTTCCGCTTACGTCGGGACTCGCATCAAGCGAGTCGAAGACCCCCGACTCCTGACCGGCGCCGGCATGTTCGTCGACGACGTGACACGTCCCGGCATGCTCCACGCGTGCTTCGTGCGCAGCCCGTTCGCACGCGCCCGGATCGTCGACATCGACGTCTCCGAGGCTCTCGCACTCGACGGGGTCCACGCGGTGTACGTCGCCGCCGACCTCACACCCGGAATCCACGAGCAGACCTACGCGCTCGACGGGCCGTACATGCCGGCCCTGAACTGGCCACCACTCGCCGTCGACGAAGTGCGTTTCGTCGGCGATCCCGTCGCACTGGTCGTGGCCGACGACCGGTACATCGCGGAGGACGCGGTCGAACTCGTCGCCGTCGACTACGAGGCGCTGACACCCGTGGTCGACTACACCGCCGCCGATCGGGCCGACGAACTTGTCCACGCCGCGCATCCCGCGAATATCGCCGCGGCAATGGGCGGTCCGCTCCCCGACGAGCTGGCGAAGACGTTCGACGAGGCAGCCCACGTGGTCTCGCGGACCATCCACCAGCAGGCCTACATCGCCGTCCCCATGGAGACCCGCGGCCTCGTCGCCGAGTGGTCGGCCGGCGAGATGACCGTCTGGGCCTCCACTCAATCCCCGCACGAGGTCCGCGGCTTCACCGCCCGGCTCCTCGGGCTCGACGAGCACAGCGTCCGGGTGATCATGCGCGACACCGGTGGCGGCTTCGGCCAGAAGGTCGTTCCGCAGCGCGAGGACATCGCCGTGTTGCTTGCTGCGAGGAAACTCCCCGCCGCGCTGAAGTGGATCGAGGACCGGCAGGAACACATGATGTCGGCCGGCATGGCCCGCCAGGAATGCGGAGATGCGCGTTTCGCGTTCGACGCCGACGGCAAGTTGCTCGGCGCCTCGATCGACCACGTCCAGAACGTGGGCGCCTACCCGATTCCGTCGCCGGTGACGTCCGGTGCGGTCGTCGGGATGCTGTTCCCCGGGCCCTACCGTGTGCCCGCCGCCGCGTTCTCGATGAAGCTGACCTACACGAACACCGTCGGCCGCGTCGCGTATCGCGGGCCGTGGCAGTTCGAGTCCCTGGCCCGCGAGATGCTGCTCGACGTCGCGGCACGACAGATGGACATCGACCCCATCGAACTCCGGCGACGCAACATGCTCAGCGCCGCGGATCTGCCGCTCGCCAACCCACTGGGCATGCCCTACAACGACTCGACGCCCCTCGAGACATTCGAGCACGCCCTGTCGATCCTCGACTACGACGCGTTCCGGCAGGAGCAGGAACGTGCCAGGGCCGAAGGTCGCTACATCGGCGTCGGTACCTGCACCTACATCGAGCCGACGACGGGTGCGACGCCGTTCCACGCCACGGAGGGTGCGACGATTCGCATCGAACCCTCGGGCAAGGTCAATGTCTACGTTGCCGGCGGGTCGTCGGGCAACAGTCTCGAAACCACTGCTGTGCAGCTCACTGCCGATGCGCTCGGTGTCGACATCGCCGATGTCCACACCATCCAGGGCGACACCGCAATCACCCCGTTCGGCGCCGGAACCGGCGGTAGCCGCTCCGGGTCGATGATCGCGGGAGCAGTCCGGGAAACCGCGTCGGTGCTGCGCGACCGGATCCTCGCCATCGCCGCACACAAGCTCGAAGCCGCGGTCGAGGACATCGAGTTCGTCGACAGTCGCGCGACAGTCCGCGGCGTCCCCAATGTCGGGATCACCTTGAAGGAAATCGCCGAGATCTCCTACTTCCAGGCCGAGACCCTGCCGTCCGGTGTACCTCCTGGACTCGAATCCAGCGGCCGCTACCATTCGCCGTCCATGATGTTGTGGGCCAACGCCAGCCACGTCTGCACGTGCGAGGTCGACATCGAGACCGGGGCCGTGAAGATCCTCCGATTCATCGTCGGGGAGGACTGCGGTCCGATGATCAACCCCGACATCGTCGAGGGCCAGATCTACGGTGGCACCGTCCAGGGCATCGGCGGCGCGCTGTACGAACACCTCGCGTACGACGACGACGGCAACCCCGTGACCACCACGTTCATGGACTATCTGCTTCCCACCACCGACACCGTCCCCGACATCGAGATCGGGCACGTCGAATCCCCCAGCGCCGGGCCCGGCGGCTACAAGGGTGTCGGTGAGGGCGGCGCGATCGGAGCGTCCCCGGCCGTGGTCAACGCGGTCGCCGATGCCTTGGCACCCTTCGGAGTGGAAGTGACCAGCTTGCCCCTGTCCCCCGCCACGATCATCAGGATGCTCGACGAGGTCCAGGCGGTGAAGGCATGAAACCCTCGGCGTTCGACTATCACGCACCCGGCACCGCAGCCGACGCGGTCGCGCTCATCGCCGAACTGGGCGACGAAGCAAAGTTCATCGCGGGCGGACAAAGCCTGATGCCCATGCTCAACCTGCGGCTCGCCGTATTCGATCACCTCGTAGACCTGCGCAAACCCGCAGAACTGCGCGGCATCGAACAGCGCGGCGACTCGATGTGGATCGGCGCGGGCACTACGCACTCGACGGTCGGGCGCTCCGCCGAGATCGCGACCGCGGTCCCGCTGCTGTCCCGCGCGACCCCGTTGATCGGCCACTTCCAGATCCGCAACCGCGGCACCCTCGGAGGATCGATCGCGCACGGCGACGGCGCCGCCGAATACCCCGCGGTCGCATTGGCACTGGACGCCGACATCGAGGCATTGTCGCCTCGCGGCAGCCGCACCATCCCCGCCTCGGAGTTCTTCACCGGCATGTGGACCACCGATCTCGAAGCAGACGAACTGCTCACCGGCGTGAGCTTCCCGACGTGGAGCGGACGGTCCGGTTTCGCGATCGAGGAATTCGCCCGACGTACCGGCGATTTCGCATTGGCTGGCGCAGCAGTCGCGATCCGTCTCGACGCCGCATCAACACTCGACCGATGCGCGATCACGCTGTTCGGTGTGGCTCCGACGCCCGTCCGCGTCACCGCGGTCGAGTCGGAACTCCTCGGCCGGAACATCCGCGAGATCGACGCCGACGAGATCGGACGAAGCGCACTCGGTTCGCTCGACACGGTCTCGGACGACCTGCACGGCCCCGCCGCCTACCGCCGGCGAGTGGGAGCGACGATCACAGCACGTGCGTGGCGACGCGCGGTGGATGAGGCAACTGTCAGGGAGGGGTCCGAATGACCAATGTAGACATCGAAGTTCATGTCAACGGGAGCCCGCGTCGCCACTCGGTGCCGCCACGACTGACCCTCGCCGACTATCTCCGCGTCGACTGCGGCCTCACCGGAACACATCTCGGCTGCGAACACGGCGTGTGCGGTGCATGCACGGTCCTGCTCGACGGCGAGGCCGTACGCGCGTGCCTCGTCTTCGCGGTGCAGGCAGATGGCGCCGAGGTCACCACCATCGAAGCAATGGCGTCCGACGACGGCACATTGTCTCCGGTCCAGGCCGCATTCCGCGATCATCACGGCCTCCAATGCGGTTTCTGCACACCGGGTTTCATCGTATCGGCCACGGCGTTCCTGGAGGAGAACCCGTCGCCGACCGACGGAGAGATCCGGGAAGCACTGTCCGGGAACATCTGCCGATGCACCGGATATCAGGGCATCATCGCGGCAGTGAAGGCTGCCGCGGCCACCACAACGAGCACAGGGGAGTGACATGACGGGACGGGTCGAAGGCAAGGTCGCATTCATCACGGGCGCAGCACGCGGACAGGGACGCAGTCACGCAGTGAGATTGGCGGAAGAAGGTGCCAATATCATCGCGGTCGATGTCTGTAAGCAGCTGGACGGGGTGCCGATCCCGATGTCGACGCCCGAGGATCTCGATGAGACCGTGTCGCTGGTCGAGAAGGCGGGCGGCAAGATCTACGCCGCCCAGGCCGACGTCCGCGACATGGCCGCGATGCAGGCCATCGTCGACGACGGTGTCGCGCAGTTCGGGCGCCTCGACATCATCTGCGCCAACGCCGGACTCGCGAGCTCGGGCGATCGCCTCGACGCTCTCGACGAAAAAGGCTGGCGCGACATGATCGACGTCAACCTGACCGGCGTGTGGGCGACGACCCGCGTCTCGGTGCCGCACATGCGTGAAGCAGGCAACGGTGGTTCGATCATCCTCACCAGTTCGGTCGGTGGCCTGCGGGCACTGCCCAGTGTGGGGCACTACGTCTCCGCCAAGCACGGCATGATCGGCATCATGCGCACTCTGGCGATGGAGCTCGGCGAGGAGAGCATCCGCGTCAACGCCATCTGCCCGACACAGGTGAGCACCCCGATGCTGCTCAACGAGGCTACGTTCAAGATGTTCCGTCCCGATCTCGAGCACCCGACGAAGGACGACTTCGCTCCGCTGTCGCAGATGATGCATGTGCTGCCGACCCCGTGGGTCGACGCAATCGACATCAGCAACGCAGTGCTGTTCCTCGCGTCGGAGGAATCGCGCTTCATCACAGGCGTCTCTCTGCCGGTCGATGCCGGCGCGATGCTCAAGTGAGTCGGTCGCGCGCAGGGTCGTAGAGATGTGAACACGCCACGTCGGGCGTGCCCCGGACTCCGAGGGCACGCCCGACGAGGATCACCGCGGTGTGCTTCAACTCCGCGACCTCGACCTGGTCTGCGATGTCGGCGAGCGTGCCGCGCAGCACGATCTGATTCGGACGTGACGCGAACGCCACCACCGCCGCCGGACAGTCCGAACCGTAGGTCTCGGCGAGTTCGGCGGCGAGCACGCGAATCCGGGTGATCGCCAGATGCAGCACCAGGCTCGCCCGGATACCTGCGACCCGCGCGAGTGCTTCGGTGTCGGGCATCGACGTCGACCGCGCCTGCGTGCGGGTGAGCACGACGGTCTGCACGAGTTCCGGCACGGTCAGTTCCGTGCCGAGCGTCGCCGCCGCGGCCGCGTAGGCCGGGACCCCGGGCGTGACATCCCATGCAACACTTTCGGCGTCGAGGCGCCGGGTCTGCTCGGTCAGCGCCGAATACAGCGACGGATCGCCGGAGCACAACCGCACCGCGTCGAGTCCGCGACGGTCGGCGTCGACGAGGTGCGCGGTGATCTGATCGAGGTCGAGATGCTGGGTGTCGATCAGTTCGGCGTCGCCCTTGCAGTGCGCAAGAATCTCGGCGTCGAGATAGGTGCCCGCGTACAGCACGACCGGAGCGCCGCGGAGCAGGTTGACGGCGCGCAGCGTCAACAGGTCTGCGGCGCCTGGGCCTGATCCCACGAAATGTACTGTCATTTTTCGCCTTTCACGACATTCCATTGCACCACCGGTCGCAGCGACTGCCAGCCGGTGAATGTTCCTATCGATGAGGCCTGTTCGACGGACAACCGTGACAGCTCACCTCCGCACTTCTTCCACCACTGCACCAACACGGCCTCGGTCTCGAGCGTCACCGAATGCACGACGAGACGACCGCCCGGCCGCAACGCCTGCCAGCAGGTCTCGAGTACTCCGTCCCTGCTTCCACCGCCTCCCACGAAGATCGCGTCGGGGACGTCGAGCCCGGCCAGCGCAGCGGGCGCACCACCGTTCACGATCCGCAGTGACGGCACACCCAGGTGGGCGGCGTTGCGCGCGATCGCGTCGGCGCGTGCCGGGTCCTTCTCGATCGCGATGGTGCGGCAACGCGGATCGGTGCGGGCCCACTCGATACCGACTGATCCGGCACCGGCTCCCACGTCCCACAGCAGTTGCCCGGGTTGCGGCGCAAGTGCACACACCGCGGCAGCCCGGATCTGTCGCTTGCTGAGCTGACCGTCGTTCTCGAAGCATTCGTCCGGGAGTCCCGGCGTCGTGGACAAGCCTTCCGCGCCGACGCAGTGGATGCACAGGAGACTGAGCTGCGGAGCCGTGATCTCCACGAGGTCTGCTGCAGCGCCGTCGATTCGATCCTCTTCACCGCCCAGGTTACCGAGCACCGTCACCGCCGCATCGGCGAACCCCTCCCCCACGAGCAGCCGCGCGATCTCCGGAAGGCTCGACGAGTTCGAGGTCAGGACGATCAGCCGGCGGCCTCGTGTCAGGTAGCGGCGCAGCGCGTCGACGTCGCGGCCGACGAGGGTGACGGTGTCGCATTCCTCGGCTGCCCACCCCATGCGGGCCCGGGCGAGTGCCACGGACGACACCGCGGGGATCACCTCGACTGCGTCGCTGCCCAGACGACGGATCAGGGTCGAGCCGATGCCCGATACCAAGGGGTCGCCGGATGCAAGCGCCACGATCCTGCCGCGGTGCCGTGCCAGCAGGTCGTCGAGACCGCTGAGCAGCGGGGACGGCCACGGCTCGCGGACCGCGTCGGTCGGCGGGATCATCGCGAGGTGCCGTTCGCCGCCGAGCAGTACGTCGGCGGCAAGCACGTGCTCGCGGCCGGTCGCCGGCATGCTGTTCCAGCCGTCGGCGCCGACTCCGACGACGGTGATCCGTGAACCCATGGCCGTGAACACTAACCCGTGGCCCGGGAGACGGGCGGGTGTGGATAGACTCGGCCACGGCAAGACACATCGAAGGTGCCCTTCACAGGGATAATCGGGAAGCCGGTGAGAATCCGGCACAGGCCCGCTGCGGTAACCCGGGAGTCGTCGATCATGCGCGTGAGCGCAGCCACCGGAGAATTCCGGGAAGGCGATCGCACGACGCTCGACCGGGAAGTCCGAAGACCGGCCTTCGATCGGTTGCCGAAGTGGACATCCCAGCGGGAGCCTGTGGAGGTTGGAGTGCTCGTGTATCCGTTCAGCGCTGTCGTCGGTTCCGACGACCTGGCGCTGGCCCTGACTCTGTGCGCAGTGTCGCCGTCGATCGGCGGAGTGCTGGTGCGGGGCGAGAAGGGCACCGCCAAATCGACCATGGTACGCGCGCAAGCAGCGCTGTTGCCGCAGGTCGCGGAGGTCGAGGGCTGCCGGTTCGCGTGCGATCCGTCCTCCCCCGACCCGCACTGCCCCGACGGCCCACATCCGCCCGACACCCCGTCGCACATCCGACCGGCACGGCTCGTTGAGTTTCCCGTCGGCGCGAGCGAAGACCGCGTCACCGGATCCCTGCACCTGGGCAAGGCCCTGTCTGCTCGCACCGCCGAGTACGAACCCGGGCTGCTCGCGCTCGCCCATCGCGGCGTGTTGTACGTCGACGAAGTGAACCTGCTGCACGACCACCTCGTCGATCTGCTGCTCGACGCCGCCGCCATGGGTCGATCGACTGTCGAGCGCGACGGGGTGTCCGTCAGCCACTCCGCCTCGTTCGTCCTGGTGGGCACCATGAATCCGGAGGAAGGAGAGCTCCGTCCGCAGCTCCTCGACCGGTTCGGGCTCGCCGTCGACATCGCAGCCCCCCGCGACCCGCAGTTGCGCGTCGAAATCGTGCGTCGCCGAATGGCATTCGACGCGAATCCTGAATCGTTCGTCGCGCAGTGGGCCGAGACCGAGCAGGATTTGTCGCGGCGGATCGCCGCGGCGCGAGAACGCGTGTCGACGGTGCGCCTGGGCGACGCTGCCCTGGTGTCGATCGCCGAGATCTGCGCGGCGTTCGACGTCGACGGGATGCGCGCCGATCTGGTCACCGCCAAGACCGCGGTCGCGCACGCGGCGTGGGCCGGTCGCGACGAGGTGACCCGCGAGGACGTGGCCGTGGCCGCGAAACTCGCGTTGCCGCATCGGCGACGCCGCAACCCGTTCGACAATCCCGACACCGACGATGATCTGCTCGACGAATTGCTGAACCGGCCCGATACACAGTCGGACCCCGACCCCGATACACAGTCGGACCCCGACGACGACCCCGACGACGATCCGGACGGTGGCGGCGCACCCGACCCCGCGGACTCGCTGTCCGGGTCGAGTGACAGCGCCCCGACCTCGGTGGATGCTCCCGCTGATCCGTACCGGGCACGACTGTTCTCCATCGACCGCACCGGCCGCGGTGTCGCGGGTCGCCGATCGAAGGCGGCGACCACGATCGGGCGCACCGTCGGCGATCGTGCGGGCGATACAGGCCCGATCCACCTACCTGCCACCATCCGCGCCAGCGCCCTCGGTTCGGACGGGTGGCAGGTGCGACGCAAGGTCGTCGAGGGCAGGGAGGCGAATCTCGTGCTGCTGTGCGTCGACGCATCCGGCTCCATGGCCGCGAAGAAGCGGATGACGCAGGTCAAGACCGCGATCCTGTCGCTGCTGCTCGATGCGTACCGCCGCCGCGACACGGTCGGGCTCGTGACGTTCCGCGGCGACAGCGCGACCGTCGCGCTGCCACCGACCAACTCGGTCGATGTCGCGGCCGCACGCCTGCGTGAGCTCCCGGCCGGCGGCCGAACCCCCCTTGCGGAGGGCCTGGCCGAGGCCGCCGAGACCCTCCGCCGGCATCGGTTGCGCGACCCGGACCGGCGGGCGCTGCTCATCGTCGTCACCGACGGGCGCGCGACCTCGGGTACCGACGCGGTCGCCCGCTCGTTCGAGGCCGCCGATGTCCTCGCCGGCCGGGGAGTCGCAGCGGTGGTGGTCGATTCCGAGACCGGTCGCTTCCGGATGGGACTCGCGGCGCAGCTCGCCGACCGACTCGGCGCCGAATATGTGCAGGTGGGCGAGGTTCATGCCGATGCCCTCACTTCGATCGTGCGTGGAAGGGCAGCCTGATGCCGAAGGGACAACCCGAGGTCGTACCGAACGACGGGCTCACCACCCGCCAGCGCCGCAACCGGCCGCTGCTGATGGTCAATACGGGCGACGGCAAGGGCAAATCCACCGCCGCGTTCGGGTTGGCGTTGCGCGGCTGGAATCAGGGCTGGTCGGTCGCGGTGTTCCAGTTCGTCAAGTCCGCGAAATGGCGCCTCGGTGAGCAGACGGCGTTCGAAACCCTCGGTGAACTGCACGACGAGCGCGGCACGGGCGGCGCCATCGAGTGGCACAAGATGGGCTCGGGCTGGTCGTGGTCGCGCAAGGAAGGCAGCGACGAGGACCACGCCGCCGACGCGCTCGCGGGTTGGCGTGAGATCCAGCGACGCCTCGCCGCCGAACAACATGGCCTGTACGTCCTCGACGAGTTCACGTATCCGATCAATTGGGGTTGGATCGATATCGACGAGGTCGTCGAGACACTGACGTCGCGGACCGGTCATCAGCACGTGATGATCACCGGTCGCCGCGCCGACCCCGAACTGATCGCGGTGGCCGACCTGGTCACCGAGATGACGAAGATCAAGCACCCGATGGATGCGGGGCAGAAGGGCCAGAAGGGCATCGAATGGTAGGGGGCGCAGCGTGGTAGCCATTCCCCGTCTCGTCATTGCCGCACCGGCATCGGGTCATGGGAAGACCACTGTTGCAACAGGTCTCATGGCCGCGTTGCGCCGCAGCGGCCACACGGTGTCCGGGCACAAGATCGGCCCCGACTACATCGACCCCGGTTACCACGCGCTCGCGACCGACCGACCCGGGCGCAACCTCGATCCACATCTCGTCGGCGACGACCTGGTTGCGCCCCTGTTCCTGCACGGCGCAGCCGGTGCCGACATCGCGGTCGTCGAGGGCGTCATGGGTCTGTACGACGGGATGCTCGGCACCGACGGATACGCATCCACCGCCCACGTCGCGGGACTGCTGGGTGCACCGGTGATTCTCGTCGTCGACATCTCACATGCATCGCGATCGATTGCCGCGGTCGTCCACGGCATGGCATCGTACGACCGCACCGTCCGCATCGCCGGTGTCATCCTGAACAAGGCCGGGTCGCCGCGACATTCCGACGAGGTCATCGCCGCGCTCGAATCCACCGGCATCCCCGTGCTCGGTGTACTGCAGCGCGACGACGGGATCTCCGCACCGTCGCGGCATCTCGGGCTCGTGCCGGCTCAGGAACGCGTCGAGGCCGCCGGGCAACTCGACCGCCTCGCGTCGCAGATCGCCGAACACATCGATCTCGCCGAGATCGTCCGGATCGCGCAGTCCGCACACCCTCTCCCCGATATGCCGTGGACACCTCCCGGTTCCGGCGTCGAAGGCCCGGTGATCGCCGTGGCGGGCGGACGCGCATTCACGTTCCGTTACACCGAGACCGAGGAGATCCTGCGCGCAGCGGGATGCCGGACCGTCACCTTCGACCCGCTGCGCGACGAGACCCTGCCCGCCGACACCGCCGGGATCTACCTCGGCGGAGGCTTCCCGGAGGTACATGCAGCGGACATCTCCGCCAATGTTCCTTTGCGCGAACATCTTCGCGCTGCCATTGCCGGCGGGGTGCCCACCGTCGCCGAATGCGCCGGCCTGCTGTATCTGTGTCGGGACGTCGACGGCGCCGACATGGTCGGTGCACTCGACGTGTCCGCGCGCATGACGTCGCGGCTCACGCTCGGCTACCGCACGGCGATCGCACCCGCCGACGGCTTGCTCGGACCTGCCGGAACCCGGGTGACGGGTCACGAATTCCACCGCACCACCGTCGAAGCCGGCCCCGCCCCCGCATGGCTGCTGAACGGGCGGCCCGACGGATTCGCCACCGCGACACTGCACGCGTCGTACCTGCACACACATTGGGCCGGCCATCCGCAACTCGCGGAGCGCTTCGTCGCCGCTGCTCGCGCGGCCACGCCGGTCGCCGCGCCACCTCGCGTGCCGCGTGTCGCGGCACCGGACCTGCACCATCACGGTGACCGCGACGCCACCGACGGTCTCGTCGACCTCGCGGTGAACGTGTCGCGACGACCGCGCCCGCGGTGGCTCGACGAGGCGCTGCGATCCTCGCTCGAGGTGCTCGACAGCTATCCCGATCCGAGCGCGGCACGAGCCGCGCTGGCCGGACGACATCGGCGCAGAGTCGACGAGGTGCTACCCACCGCGGGCGGCGCCGAAGCGTTCACGTTGATCGCGCGTGCGCGACCCTGGAGGTTGCCGGTGGTGGTGCACCCGCAATTCACCGAACCCGAAGCTGCGCTCCTTGCTGCCGGCCACGAGGTGCGGCGCGTGCTGTTGCGCGTCGACGACGGGTTCCGATTGGACGCCGACGCGGTGCCGGGCGACGCGGACCTCGTGATCGTCGGTAATCCCACCAATCCCACGTCGGTGCTGCACCCGGCTTCGACGTTGCGCTCGTTGGTGCGTCCCGGCCGTGTCGTGGTGGTCGACGAGGCGTTCATGGATGCGGTGCCGGGCGAAACGGAATCGCTGTCGAACGAGAGCATCCCCGGTCTGATCACGGTGCGGTCCTTGACGAAGACGTGGGCGATCCCGGGTGTGCGCGCGGGATACGTCGTCGGCGATCCAGAGGTACTTTCCGATCTCGCGGCGCAGCAACCACCCTGGTCTGTGTCGACACCCGCTGCCGCGGCGATGATCGCGTGCGCAGCACCGAGAGCTACGGACGGGGCAACCTCGATCGCCGACGAGATCGCCACCGACCGGGCCGCCCTCGTGGAAGCGCTGGCAGGTCTCGGGCTCGAGGTCGCGGGAGACCCGGCGGCGCCGTTCGTTCTCGTCCGGGTTGCGCCGAGAACACGGGAGTCGTTGCGTTCGAAGGGATTCGCGCTGCGTCGCGGCGACACGTTCCCCGGACTCGGCGACGAGTGGGTGCGGATCGCCGTCCGCGACCGAGCAGTGACCGCCGCCTTGACGGATGCATGGCGGTCGATCCTGTGAGGGTCCCTGCGAAAGCCGCCGGCCTGATTCTCGGATATGCGGCCGATCAGGTGTTCGGCGATCCACGTCGCTGGCATCCGGTGAGCGGGTTCGGCCGGCTCGCGCGCGCCACCGAGAAGGTGCTCTACGCCGACAACCGCGCCGCCGGTGTGGTGTTCACGTCGGTGCTCGTCGGATCAGCGGTTGCGCTCGGAGCTGCCGCCGACCGCGCCACCCGTTCTCGGCCCTGGCTGTGCGCCACCGTCACCGCCGGCGCAACGTGGGTGGTCCTCGGTGGCCGCTCTCTGGGTCTTGAGGCCCGCACCCTCGACGGCCAACTTCGTGACGGTGATCTTGCGGCCGCGCGAGTGCAGGTCACGCACCTGGTGGGACGCGATCCGTCGCAGCTCGACGAGAACGGCATCGCCCGCGCCACCATCGAATCGGTCGCCGAGAACACCTCCGATGCCGTTGTGGCACCGCTCTTCTGGGGTGCACTGCTGGGCCCGGCCGGGCTCCTCGGCTATCGCGCGGCAAACACCCTCGACGCCCGTGTCGGTCATCGCACCCCGCGCCTCGAGAAGTTCGGGTGGGCGTCGGCGCGGTTCGACGATCTGCTCAATCTGGCACCCGCGCGGTTGTCCGCGCTGCTCGCGACCGGGCTGGGCCCTCGGCCCTGCGCTGCACTGCGCGCATGGAGACACGACGCACACAAGCATCCGAGCCCGAATGCAGGCCCGGTGGAGGCGTCGTTCGCGGGAGCACTCGGTGTGCAACTCGGTGGTGTCAACGTCTACAACGGCGGCGTCGAGGATCGCGGCACGCTGGGCGACGGGCCGGCACCGACACCTGACGACATCGGTCCCACCGCACGGCTCGCGTCCCGGGTGGGGTTGGGTGCTCTCGCAGTGGCCGCGCTCATCGCCTGTGCCACTGACTGATTCGAGTTTGCGACAGTAACAGACAGCCACAACCGTTCCGGACGGTTGTGGCTGCCTCTGCACGTTGTTTCTATATCGTCGCGAGCGCGTCGGTGCGCTGTTGGATCCAGGTCCGCATCGAGTCGACGCTCGACTGCAGGCTCTCCGCGGTCAATCCGTCACTGGTCGGAACACTGGATGCAAGACCGTCGAGGATCGATAGGGCCTGTCCGCTTCCGTACATCTGCTCGTACATGTCCCAGTACGCCGCCTCGTAGACATCGGTGAACGCGTCGGAGTCGAGGAACCTGGTCTTCAGAGTGTTCCCACCCATCGCACGCCCGCCCCCACCTTCACTGTTCGGTGGGGTCAGCATTCCCTCAGGGGGCGCCATGCCGGGCGCTGCAGCGTCGGGAGGTCCGCCCTGCCCGCGCATGCCGCCCGGCCCGCCCATACCTCCGCCCATGCTCACGGTGTCGTTCGGTCCTGCTGTCGTTCCGCCCTGCATGGCCATGTTGAGATCCCACGACACGACTGAGATCTTGTTCGTATCGAGGTCGTACCAGAGGTAGTAGTTCTGACCGGGGCCGGACATGTCGTCGCCGTTGACGAGAAGATTCTGTGTCGCGACGTATCGGGCGAAGGAATCCACGTCGACCCGGTCGGCGAGATGTTCGTCGAACTCTTCGTCGCTCGCCGAGTCCATCCACTTCAGGAAGCTGATGATCGGCTGGACGTCGCCCGTGCCCTCGGCATTGAGCTGCGTGAACTGGTCGGTGTAGTCGGCCTGGTCATCACCGACGTACGTGAAACTCGACGACGCATCGGCCTTGTACAGATACCCGTCCGAGTCGAACAGTGAGTTCGCGTACGACTCGTCGGGATGTTCGAGCAGCAACCGCGTGGCGGTCGCGCTGTCGTTGACGGAGTACACCGTGTAGGCGTAACGCTGGGTCGGCTGGTCGGTCGCGTCCGTGAGCGACAACGCCATCGCCTCGTTGAGTACCGGGCTTCCGGGCCGCACCGACAACTGGGTCATACCTTGATACGCCCGGCCGTCGACATTCTCGGAGAAGTCGAGGAGCAGTGGCAGCGACGTCGGATCGTCCACCGAGATACTGGTACCGCCCATCCCGGGCATGCCCCCACCCTCTGCGAACATCTCCGCTGGGTCGAAGCCCTCGGGAAGTACGACACCTTCGGGTAGTTCGAAATCCTCTGGTAGTTCGAAGCCCCCGCGCGGTCCGCCACCCCCGGGGCCGCCGCCCATACCGCCGCGCAATGCAGAAAGCGTCGAGTTGCCTTTCAATCGCACACCGACGTCCGTGATCAACGTGCCGTCGATGGTGACGTCGGCGGAGACCCACTCCTTCTCACCGTCGTCGACGTACGCGTCGATCATGTCGTTGTACTCGACGTCGCTGATGTCGATCGACACCTCGTGGTCGAGGGACGCATCGAAGAGGTCGACGGTGCCCGCGATGTTCTCGGTGATCTCGGACGCGATGACGGTGGGGTCACCGGTGATGTAGGGGCGGATGCGGCTGGTGCCGAACACCGACCCGACGAGCGCGACGAAGGCGACCAGCGCTACGGCGATCTTCCAGTGTTGTCGAAGCGACGTCGGAATCCGGTGCCGCAACCGTTTTCGCGGTCCTGCACTCGTGTGCTCGTCCATCAGATGTCCGTCTGATCGTATCCGGTGAGGACGGTGACTCGTTGACCGGCGTTGACCTCGTTCAATGCGGTGATCAGCTCACTGGATTGCTTGCCCTTCTTCAGAGTTGCCGTGTAGTACAGCTCCGTCAGGGCACCGCCGCGGACGGACTCGGTGGATACCAGTTCGAACTCGGAGCAGTACTTGATCAGTACATCGGAGACCATGTCGGTGTATCCGGACTCCGGCGGCACCTGGACCTTCACCACCTGCCGCTGTACGTCGAGCTTGAACCAGTTGAACTTGTTCATCAGCACGAGGACCAGGCAGATCGCGATGGTCGCGGCGATCGCCAACACGTAGAAGCGGGTACCGGTCGTCATACCGATCGCCATCACCAAGAAGATGAACCCGACATCGCGAGTCTCCTTGATGGCGTTGCGGAACCGAACCACCGACAGTGCGCCGACGAGCGCGAACGCCCGAGCGATGTTCGAGCCCACGACGAGCATGATCAGCGCCACGACCATGCCCACCATGACGAGGGTCTGCACGTAGGACTGACTGTAGGAGACGTTCTTGTGCGTATAGCGGTAGACCCAGCCGATGATGGCCGAGAGAACGAACGACAGCGACAACGACATGATGATGTCGAGTGTCGTGAACGTTCCACTGAGATCCTGAAGATCGAAATTCATCGAGTTGTCCTGTGTCTGTGAATCAGTGAGCCTGGACGGCGAAAGAGATGTCGGTGGGTACGGATGCGTTGACGTCGTCGGACATCACCAGTTCGGGTGCACCCATTCGGGATCGAGGTGCGAGCCCGAATGCTTCGACGGATTGGCAGTACTTGGAAATCCGGTTCACCGACATGTCCAGCCGTGCCGTCATGTCCGTGACCCAGTAGAGGACACGTTCATTCGCCTTGATCTCGACGATCGCGAGCTTCGGCGGGATTGTGAAGCGGTTCTGCGCCGGCGAAGCGAAGTGGAAGTCGCGGTCGCGGCCGTGGATCCTGTGGTCGATCGTCACGCGCAACCCCAGATCGGCATCGGCGCCGACGAACGCTTCCCTCAGATACCCGGTGGTCACGATCGGCCGTAGGTCGAGATTGCCGATCAGTGTGGTCACTTCGTTGACGAAGGGACGCTGCGACGGATCGCATGCGACGTCCTGACGGTCGTCGAGCCAGCTCCGCGCAGCGCCGTAGGGCAGGGCGATCCGGCGCTTCTGGGTCACCCGGTTGACGCGCTGCTTGATCTCGATCTGCACCGACGAGTCGTCGGTGCACTCGTGCGGCGAACCGTAGAGCCGCATCCGCAGCTTGCGGCGGAACTTGAGACCCTCGATCTTCTCCCAGTAGAACCGCAGGCTCGGGGTGTCGTAGTAGACCGACGTCACCGGATAGCCGCCGCACGGGGAGAACGGGTCGTTCTCCATACGCGCGGCCAGTTCGGCGCGCAGCTGTGGAACACGCAGTTCGTCGACGAGATATTTGATCTCGTAGCGGTTGAACGAATGCAGCTTGCTCGCGGTCTGTTGGTAACCGGTCGGGCGGGTGGGAACGTCCTCAGCAGCCCCGTCGTCTCGGGGCGAGCCCCTGCGGAACCGGTCCAGCACACTCATGGAACACCCTTCGCCGACGCATCTCGATGAACGAATCGAGTAGAACAAGCGGCGCTCGAGGAAACGTTCGATGAAGCTGGCAGTTTCCTGTGAGCGACCTCCGTATGTCGGGCGTTACTGCCACACTGCCCGCATGGCCGAGAACAAGACCGAGAACAAGACACAGCCCACCGACGCCTCCGTCGCTGAGTTCCTCGATGGGGTCGCACACCCGGTCCGTCGGGTTGATGCGTGGACCTTGCACGACATGATGACCGAGGTCACCGGGCAGCGTGCTGTGATGTGGGGGCCGTCGATGATCGGTTTCGGCGAATACCACTACCGCTATGAGAGCGGACGTGAAGGTGATGCGCTCGCTGTCGGCTTCTCCCCACGCAAGTCGAGTCTCGCGCTGTACGGGCTCACGATCGCTCCCGACGCGAAACAGGTGTTGACCGGGCTCGGTAAGTACAAGACCGGCGCAGCCTGCTTGTACGTCAACAGACTCACCGACGTCGACCTCGACGTGCTGACCGATCTCACCCGCCGGGGCTACATACACATGACGACTGTGCAGCATCACCCGTAGCTCTCCGCACTGGATTCGCGCGATCGTATGTGGCGCCGATCACGTATGAGTGCAACACTGTAATCAGTGTAAAACTGCACGTCGATCCGTCCGAGGAGGACGATCATGCGAAATCCACGTATGCACTCACACGGCTTCGGCCGCCCCGGGGGCTGGCACCAGGCGGATGTGCCCGATGCGGGCGACGCCGAGGAATGGTTTTCCGGCCGCCTACCCGACGACTGGTTCACCGGGCCTGCCACGGTGGAGGTCGACCGCGAAGAAATCATCGTGACCGGCGAACTTCCCGCACCCGACGACACCTCTGACGCCGCGGTCGAAGGGCGCATCTCCCGGTTCCGGGAAAGCACCCGACCCGAACGGATGCGTATCGCCGACGAGGCCGAGGCCCGCTACGGTCGCAAGGTCGCGTGGGGTGTCACGCTCGGCGGCCACGACGTCCTGTTCACCCATCTCGCGGTGCCTGTCATGACGCGATTGCGTCAACCCGAACGCAAGGTCCTCGACACTCTCGTCGATGCCGGAGTAGCCCGATCGCGCTCCGACGCGCTCAAGTGGACGGTGCGACTCGCCGGTCAGCACACCGACGAGTGGCTCACAGAACTGCGAGAGGCGATGAAGAAGGTCGACGACCTCAGGTCGGAGGGGCCACAGATCTGAGCACCCAGGAGACGGCATCGTCGACCGATGCCACCGCCGCGACGCCGGCCGGTGCTGCAGGGCGGCGCACCACGATGACCCGCACTCCGAGTTCACCGGCGGCAGCGAGCTTCGCCCGGGTGAGTTCCCCGCCCGAATCCTTCGTGACGAGGGTGTCGATGCCGTTGTCCCGCATCAGCTTGCGCTCCCCTTCGACGGTGTAGGGACCCCGGGCCTGTACCACCGTCCAGGACGCCGGTACCTCGTGGTCGAGCGGGTCGACGACCCGCACCGTCACCCGATGATCACCGAGAGGACCGACAAACCGGCCCAGTGTCTGACGTCCGGTACTGAGGAAGATGCCCTCGCCGGTCGCAGCTGCCGAAGCAGCAGCGTCGTGGCCGTCGACCCAGACCCACGATCCGTCGTCCGTCCACCCGGGCCGCTGCAGCCGCAGGAGCGGGACGTTCGCACGCGCACAGGCTGCTGCCGCGTTGGCGCTGATCCCCGCGGCGAAAGGGTGCGTCGCGTCGACGACCGCGCCGATGCTGTTGTCGCGCAGATAGTTCGCGAGTCCGTCGACGCCTCCGAAACCGCCGATGCGGACCGGCCCCACCGGTAATCGCGGATTCCGGACACGGCCGGCGAGCGACGACACGAGATCCACTCCCCTGTCGTGAAGAGCACCCGCGAGCGCCCGCGCTTCCCCGGTGCCCCCGAGGATGAGCACGGTCATCGCAGCGTTCCCGACAGGGTGGGCAGCACCGGCGCGTCCGTGAGCATCGAAAGCAGTGCATCGACGTCGAGATGCTCGTCGATCATGTCGGCGAGAAGCTCGATCCGTTCGTCACGCGCCGACGCGAAACTGACCGTTCCCGTGCGGATCTCACGACCTGTCGACGCAGCGACCTCGCGCAGCCACGCACCACGGAGTTCGTCGCCTTCGAGGCTGCCGTGCCACATCGTCCCGAACACGTTGCCGCTGCGCGCACCACCGAGAAACTCGTCGGCGTCGCCGACTTCCACGCGTCCGTGATGGATCTCGTAGCCGGATGCAGGCGCACCCAGCGCGGCTCCGGAAGGCAGCCGTAGGACTTTGTCGGGTCCGAATTCTGTTCGGACGTCGAGCAGCCCGAGCCCTTGCGCTGACGCCCCGGGGTGTCCCTCGACTCCGTGCGCGTCGTTGATCTCGCGTCCGAGCATCTGGAATCCGCCACAGATCCCCAACACGGCGCCGCCCGCACCGGCGTGATCGATGATGGCGGTGACGAGGCCGCGCGACCGCAGCCACTCGAGGTCGGCAAGTGTGGCGCGGGTGCCCGGCAGGATCACGACGTCGGCATCCGCAAGTGCGCGCGGATCGTCGACGAAACGGACCCGCACATCGGGTTCCAGGCAGAGCGCGTCGACGTCGGTGAAATTACTGACGCGCGGCACCATCACCACCGCGATCGTGAGGGCACCGTCGCCGTCGTGTGCGGGTCGTGAGGTGAGGGCGAGCGAGTCCTCCGAGTCGAGCCACAGGTCGCGTTGCCACGGCAGGACGCCGAGTACGGGACGTCCGGTGAGCTCGTACAGCGAATCGAGGCCCGGTGTCAGCAAACCCACATCGCCGCGGAACTTGTTGATCACGAACCCTCGGATCAACTGCTGATCAGCGGCATCGAGCAAGGCCAACGTTCCGTACATCGACGCGAACACGCCGCCGCGGTCGATGTCACCGACGACGATCGTCGGCAACCCCCCGTGCTGAGCGAGCCCCATGTTGACGTAATCGTGTGCGCGCAGGTTGATCTCGGCGGCACTTCCTGCACCTTCGCACACCACGACGTCGAAACGGCTGCTCAGATCATCGAATGCGGCGAACGCTGCCTCCGCGAGATGCTTCCTCCCGCCCGCGAATTCTCCCGCCTCGAGAGTTCCGGCAGGACGACCACGCACCACGACGTGGCTGCGCCGATCGCTGCCCGGCTTGAGCAGCACCGGGTTCATCGCGGATTCCGGTACGGCACGTGCGGCGACGGACTGGATCCACTGGGCGCGCCCGATCTCCACCCCGTCGCTGGTCGCGGCATCGACCGCGACCATCGAGTTGTTCGACATGTTCTGCGCCTTGAACGGCGCGACAGTCAGGCCTCGCCGCGACAGTGCCCGGCAGATACCGGTAACGACGACGGACTTACCTGCGTCCGAGGTCGTTCCGGCAACCAGAATCCCAGTACCCATGCCGTCAGGCTACGGCCCGAACGCGCGACGCACGTTCGGTGAGAAACGCGAAGATGAATCCGAGTGCCGCCCACAAGGTGACCTGCACGGTGAACGAGGCAACCCGGAACTGCCACAACAGGCTTGCCGGGAAATCGTCACTCACTTCGTCGATGGTCGGCATGACGAGGTAGCCCAGGCCCACCACCAAGAGGAACGCGATCAGCGGTCCGACAATGCGGACGGTGTGCAGATCCTGGTTCGCGAGGACCTTCGCGACCGCGACCGCCACCGCGATGGCGACAAGGCCGAGCACGACTGCCGCAAGCCACCACAGCGTGCGCTCGTTGATGGTGTCGGGATCGCCCACCGCCGGTGGGTTCGCCGGGTACTTGAAGAACGGAACCGCTTCGATCGCCAGCCACGCGGCACCCGCACCGGTCAGCGCCAGCTTCCAGCCGGGCATGTCGGTGTAGCGGCGGGCGAAATGCAGCACCGACGCGTACAGCGCACCGAGCGCGAGGCCTGCAAGGCCGGTCGCGAGGAACAGTCCGGCCTTCTGGCCGGTGCGGCTCACCTCGGCGTCGTCGCCGTGGCTGTGCGCTTCCTCCTCGACGACTGCGGCGCCACCGTGGTCATGGGGCGCTTCACCTGCGGCTTCTTCGATCGCGATGGCTGCATCGATGTGAGGTTCGCCGACGACGAATGCCACCGCACCGGCCAGCAGACCCGCGAGCAGACCGGCGAGGAGGCCACGCAGCAACAACTGGACAAAACTTCCGGACAGGATCGCCTGTCCGCCCGGCGAGGTCGGCCGAGTATCGCTCAGTGACACGGGAGGCCCAGGAGGTGACGGCCGTCGTGCATCAGTTCGTGCATGAACATGCCCGTGCGAGAAATCGCACCCTGGTCGAATCCGACGAGATAGAGCACGACAAAGGCGAGGATCACCGTCGCGGCCAGCGCTACAGCGAGCGCGGCCGAGCCGAGTGAGTCGTCGGGTGTATGGACTACCGCCATGACAACCTCCTGGGATTACGCGTCCCATCCGAAAGGCCACGTGCCGTGGGAGTTTTCTGACTTCCGGAAATCTGCGATCTCCGGTCTACAGTGGCGCGACCGTTCCGGATTCTCACCGGATTCCCTGCACCTCGGCACATGCTTACCGACGAACTTTGGCACCACGGGTAAGTCGGTGTCAAGCGGAGAAGGCGGCACCATGAGGGGGACACTGTGCCCGTGACCCGCCTGTTCCTGACCTCCCATGCCTCCACCGGTGCGCAGCAGCATGTGCGATTCCCGGCCGACGATCCGATCTCCGAGCGCGGACGACGTGAACTCGAACGTGTCGCGCTACCGGTGGTCGATCGTGCGTTCACGGCACCGGAGATCCGCGCCGTCGACACCGCAGCTGCTCTCGGCTGGCCGGCGACCGTCGAACCGGCTCTGCGCGACCTCGACTATGCGAGCTGGGCGGGTGTGCCGATGGACAGCATCCCGGAACTCGAACTTGCGGCGTGGCTGACCGATCCCGACGCAGCACCGCACGGCGGCGAATCGATCGCCGGCCTGATCACGCGTATCGGAGCGTGGCTGGACACTGTCGACGAGTCGCCCGAGCGCATCGGAGTGGTCGCGCATCCGGCGGTGGTCAAGGCCGCGACGGTCTGCGCACTCGGGGCACCCGCCACAGCATTCTGGCGTGTCGATGTACGTCCCCTGAGCGTGACGCGATTCAGCGGTCGCGGCGGTCGCTGGACCTTGACGCTGAGCTGAGGTTCACCACGTCACGTCTTCCTCGCACTTGCGCCCGTCGACCGTTCGTTCCACCTGCACAGTCGCATGGTCGAGTCCGTGCGACGACAACGTCGTGCGCGCCGAGTCGAGCACCCAGTTCGCGTCGTGGTCGCTGACGAGGTGCACGGTCGCCACGTCCATTCCTGTGGTCAGGGTCCACACGTGCAGGTCGTGAACGCCGGACACACCGGGCAACGCAGCGAGATCGGCTCGGACGGCGTCGACGTCGAGGTGGCTCGGCGACGCCTGTGTGAGGATGCGGAGCGATTCGGCGGCGAGCCGCACCGCGCGCGGCACGACCCACAGGGAGATCAGCACACCGACGACGACGTCGGCGAAACTCCACCCGAACGCGAGAACCAACACACCGGCGACGAGAACCCCGACGGAGCCGAGCGCGTCGGCGAGCACTTCCATGTAGGCCCCGCGCACAGCGAGGCTTCCTTTGGCATCGGCCCGCAGGAGCAACATCACGACGATGTTCGCGGCGAGCCCTGCCGACGCGGTGAGAATCAGCGGCGCCCCGGGGATCTCGGGGGTGTCGCCGATGCGGTTGATCGCCTCGTACATCACCCATGCCGCGACGCCGAGCAGGAGAACCGCATTGGCCATCGCGGTGAGGACCTCGGCGCGGTGCCAGCCGAACGTGCGGGCCGCCGCGGCGCTTCCGCGACGGGCGAGTACGAGCGCCACCATGCCCATCGATACTCCGACGACGTCGGTGAGCATGTGCCCGGCATCTGCGAGCAGCGCAAGCGATCCGATCCACAGGCCGACGCCGGCTTCGAGGAGGAGGAACGCACCGAGAACCGCGAGGGAGATACCCATCCTCCGGATGGTGCGATCCGACGGTCCTGCGTCCTGCCCATGGCCGTGGCCTATGCCGTGTGAATGTCCGTGACCCGAACTCATGAGCCTCCTTCCAGGTCCGGGTCATCGTATGCACAAATGCGCATGTATTCAACGGCTACGTCCCCGCCCCTGTGTCACCCCAGTCCCGTGTGCATAATGACGCCAGCGTTTGCTGATGCCCTCAGCAGGGGAAGTCCGGTCGAATTCCGGCGCTGACCCGCAACGGTGGACCGTCGTACTCGACGGTGAGCCCGAATACCTGCGTGGGCATCTGCGACTCCCGACAATCGCCGTGGTCTGCGAGAAGGAGTCCAGCAGGGCAGTTCGTGCACCCGGAGATCCGGGGAGACCGCTGTCGTGGTGGAAGTCGGCTACAGCCCACCCAGCAGAGCACGAGGCCCCATGCTCCCCCAGTTCCGCCGACCTGCACGCCGTCACATCGTCGTGTTCACCTCCCTCGCGGCTACAGCAGTGCTGCTGGCCGGGTGTTCCCGCGGTACCGCCACCAGCGATTCCGCGGACGCCGAATCATTCGCGGAACCGGTGACCATCACGAACTGCGATCGCACCGCCACCTTCGACGCTCCCCCGCAGCGCATCATCTCCATGAACGACCACGTCACCGAAACACTCATCCAGATGGGTGTGGGCGACCGGATCGTCGGCATGGGTTACGGCGAGCAATCCGATCCTCTGCCGGAGACCGCCGGCCAGTTCGCCGCGATCCCCTCGCTCGCCAAGGAATACCCGACATCCGAGCAGGTGCTCGACCTCGAGCCGGATCTGATCGTCGGCGGCATGCGCAGCGCCTTCGACGAGAAGAACGGGTTCGCTCGCGACAGTCTCGAAGCCTCGGGGATCGGCACGTTCCTGTTCTCCGAATACTGCGGCGACGGCTTCCCCGACATCGCACTGCTCGAAAACGATTTCGCGCAGCTCGGCTCGATCCTCGGCGCCGAGGTCGAAGCATCCGCACTGACCGAGCGCATCACTTCAGAACTCGACACCGTTCGCGATCGACTGGATGTCGCCGACGTGCAGCCCGTTCGCACGTTCTTCTACGACTCCGGTGACGCTGCGCCGCTGTCGGTCGGCGGCGTCGGTATCGGCAACCTCATCGGCGAGTACGCAGGAGCCGAGAACGTCACGTCCGAAGGCCCCAAGCCTTACTTCGAGACCAGCTGGGAAGTGGTCGGCGAGCGGCAGCCCGAGGCAATCGTGATCCTCGACTACGGCTCCACCAGCGCCGAGGACAAAATCGAGTTCCTGAAGAGCCAGTCGATCATGATGACCACCCCCGCGGTGCAGAACGATCGATTCATAGTCGTCCCGCTCGACGACTTCTTCGAAAGCTCCCGCATGGTCACCTCCACCACGACCATTGCGCGCGGGCTGCACCCCGAGGCCTTCGACGTATGAGTGCCGTGACCGAGGCACCGGCGCATACCGCACCGACGCCGACTCCGGTCGAGAAGCCCGCGCCCGGCCGTCGCTCACTGTGGTCGGTCCTCACGGCACTCGCGATGGGACTGGCCTTCGCCATCGTGGTTGCCGTGTCGCTCGGCACGGTAACCATTCCGCTCGGCGACGTGTGGGCGATCGTCGGCCACCGGTTCGCCCCCACACCGTTCGAGGCAATGCTGGGGGATCCGTGGTGGAGCGCAACCCGCGACGCGATCGTCTTCGAATCGCGCCTACCCCGCGCGTTGACCGCCGCCGTGGTGGGGGCTGCGCTCGCGATCGCAGGTGCCGTGGCACAGGCAGCGACCCGAAACCCGCTCGCCGACCCCTATCTGCTGGGTGTCTCGTCGGGAGCCGGCTTCGGTGTCGCCACAGTGACGGTCCTCGGGCTCGGCGCCGGTGCCTTCGGGATCTTCATGTTGCCCATCGCAGCATTCATCGGAGCGCTCATCCCTCTCGCCGCCACCATCGTGGTGAGTGTGCGTGCACATTCGGTCACCGCCATCGTCCTGGTCGGCGTCGCCCTGTCGATGGTGTTCTCGTCGTTGATCACTTTCGTCCTACTCGTGGTCGGCGACGTACACCAACTCGGCACCGTGATGCAGTGGATTGCCGGAGGTTTCGGAGACGCCACCTGGACGACGCTGATCTCGCCGACTGTCGTCCTCGTCGTGGTGGGTGCGGCGGTGATCCTGTGCAGTCGTCAGCTCAATCTGCTTCTCACCGGCGACGACGGCGCCACCGCGCTGGGAATCAACGTTCCCCGGTTCCGTGTGCTGATCCTGCTCGCCGTGTCGCTGCTCGCGGCCGCGGCCGTCGCGGTCTCCGGCACGATCGGGTTCGTCGGACTGCTCGTCCCGCACGTCGCCGGTTATCTCGTGGGCCGCAACGCGGCACGCCTCATCCCGACTGCAGCGCTGCTCGGTGCACTGGCGCTCGTACTCGCCGACATCATCGCACGGTCAGTGAGCAACACCACCGAACTCCCCATCGGAGTGGTCACCGGACTCGTGGGCGGGCCCATCTTCATCGCCATGCTGTGGCGCCGATACGGACGGGCGGTCTCGTGACCCGACTCCAAGCGTCCGCCGTCGAGGCCAGGCTCGGCGATCGACAGGTCCTGTGGGGCGTCGACCTCGACGTCGCACCCGGAGAAGTGCTCGCGCTCGTCGGCCCCAACGGCAGCGGCAAGACGACACTCCTGCGCACCTGCTATCGGGCGTTGTCGGTGAGCCACGGGGCGATCCTGCTGGACAACGAGGACATCCACTCGATGCGTCGACGGGACGTGGCACGCACCATCGGCGTCAGCTCACAGGAACCTGTGGCATTCGGTGGGGTGACAGTGCGCGAATCCGTCCGGCTCGGCCGGTCCGTGCAGCGCGGATGGTTCGAGCCGTTCCGGTCCGAGGACGACGCCGTGGTCGAGTCGGTTCTGGCCCGGGTATCGCTCGCCGCGCACGCCGACCGGGATGTCGCGACGTTGTCCGGCGGTGAACGTCAACGCGTGTCGATTGCGCGTGCGCTTGCGCAGAAGCCCGAGGTGCTCCTTCTCGACGAACCGACCAATCATCTCGACCTCCGTCACCAGCTCGGCGTGCTCGAGATGCTGCGCGAGCTGACGGCCGATGGGCTCGCAGTGTTGGTGACCCTGCACGACATGCGTCTTGCGGCAGAGTACTGCGACCGCATGGCGGTACTGGACTCCGGACACATGATCGATGTCGGCACACCTGAGAACGTTCTCACCCCCGAGTTGCTCGGCGATGTGTTCGGTGTGCGGGGTATCCTGCGCTCCGTCGAAGGCCGGCGTGTCCTCGACCTGCTGGGACTCGTCCATGAGTGACGGGAGCCGGGCGACCTCGATGGCCCGTACAGCCGGATTCGGTCGGTGCTCGGGTATTTCGCGCGCACCGTAGATCTCGCAGGATTCGACGAGTTCCCCGGCGCACTCCTCAGCGACCGTGAGTGGCTCACCGACCGTGTCGCCGACACCGTTCACTTCTCCGTCGGGTAAGCGGGATTCTCGACCGTAGGCGGCAATGTCGCAATTGCCGAGATCCGTTTGAGCCCTGTGGTTTGCAACAGGTCGACGAGCAGGGACCGCATCTGCGCGAACACCACCGTCGCCGACACCCCGGCACCCTCGATCAGTTCCGGTCTCATCTTCCTGGCCACGCTACGCAACACCCGTGCGGCCTCCGCCTCATCGGGTTGCTCACCCGGTTCGGCGAGCACCATCGCGCGTAATACCTCGAGCGCATCGGCGAGTTCGTCGACGATGACAACGAGCCGAGAGTCGAGGATCTCGTCGTCACGGACCAGGGTCAGCGACCGCCGCGCGAGCACACGAATATTGCGCACCGCGTTGTCGATGGGGTCGGCCGCGGCAGTCAGCCGCGCGAGTCGCGGACGACTGTTCCAGTAGAGCGGGGAGATCCGGCTGACCTCGTGGCCACCCTGAAGGTTGCTCCGCATGGAGTCGATCGCGGACTGTGTGTCGCGGGCCTGCCGCAGGGCAGCCTCGATGGGTTTCGGATTGTTCTCGACGAGGCCGGTCTCCACCTTCCGCAGGACCTCGGCAGCGGTCTCGAGGATGTCCGCGGCGTTCTTCCTCGCACGACGCACCGGGTGGGTGGGAATCAGCGCGACCACGGCGATCCCCACCAGGCCGCCCACGAGCGCGTCGACCATCCGGTCGATGCCACCCGTGCCGCCGGGAGGGATCAGGGTTGCCACCAGGACCGCCGAGTTGCCGGCCTGCATCGCGAAGATCGGCCCGCTGTTGAGCGCCACGGCCGACGCCATGGCGATCGCCACGACCAACGCGATCTGCCATGGGCCGCTGCCTATCTGCGACACGATCAGATCGCCGATCCCGATGCCGACGGTCACGCCGCACACGAGCTCGACCGACCGTCGCAGTCGTGCACCGAGGGACAACCCGAGCGACACGACCGCCGCGATCGGCGCGAAGAACGGCTGCGGGTGGCCGATCAGTGTCGTCGCAACCCACCAGGCGATACCGGCAGCGAGCGCGCACTGCACGATCGGCAGTGCGGACGAGCGGAGACGCTGGGACGACTTCCGCAGTTTCCGACGGAAGTCGTCCCGGGTGGGCAGCGACCTACTCGACGCCAAGTTCCTCTGCCGCACGGGGATCGCAATCCTCGAGCAGATCGAGGCACCGCGCATGCTCGTCCGCCTCGCCGATCGTCTTCGCTGCCCTCGCGAGCACGGCGACGCAGCGCAGGAACCCGCGGTTGGGCTCGTGGCTGTAGGGCACGGGACCGAAGCCCTTCCACCCGTTACGGCGTAGCTGGTCGAGGCCGCGGTGGTAGCCGGTGCGCGCGTAGGCGTACGCGGCGATCGTCTCGCCGGACTCGAGCGCTCCTTCCGCAAGGTATGCCCATGCGATCGATGCGGTCGGGTGCTCGGCCGCGACCTTCGCCGGGTCCTCGTGGTCGAGCAGAGCCGCCTCCGCTTCTTCGTCGCCGGGGAGGAGTGTGGGCTGGGGTCCGAGCAGATCACCGAATGAGGTCATGGCGCCCATTCTGCCCTTCGAGCGCCGACCCTGGATAAGCTCCCCAGGTAATCACCCATCATCCGAACGAGGTGCAGCGAGTGCCGGACCCGAAGAACGAAGACCCGACCGAAGACTCGACGGAATCGTCAGCAGGCGAGGTTGCGGAGACCGGACCGGCCGACACACCCGACGACGTCGACACTTCGAAGGAAGCCGCGGAGGAGGCGGACGAGAAGCCCGCGGAGGACGAGAAGCCCGCGGCGGGCGAGACTCCCTCGGACGACACGCAGGAAGACCTCGAATCCTCGAAAGAAGACGACCCGGACGTTGCCGATCCGGACGAGACCGAGACCGAGACCCAGCCTGAGTCGGAGTCGGAGTCGGAGTCGGAGGACAGTGAGCCGGCCACCTCGGAAAGGGCCGGCGACACCACCGAACCGGATCCTGCCGACGCGAAGACGGTCGCCATGCCCGTCGCCGAGAAGACCCCCGATCCCGCCGAGGCAAAGACGGTCGCCATGCCGATCGTCGAGAAGACCGAGAAACCGGACGACACCCGGCCGCCCGAGCCACCCGCACCTGATCCGTCCGAGGCACCCACGACGCAGATTCCTGTCAGGAGCCACGCCCCGAAGGCAGAGCCGCAGCGCATCGCGCCGCGCGTGCCCGAACCACCGCGTTCGGAGCCTGCACCGTTCCAGCCCACACCGGCACCGACACGGATCCCTCCGTCCCCTCGTAAGGGCCGCACGGGGTGGATGGTCTTCGCCGGTGTCGCCGCTGCCGTAGTGATCGTCGTGATCGCTGTCGTCGCGTTCATGCAATACCGGGAGAGCAACTCCCCCGAGTCCGACATCCGCGCGAGCATCGACGAGTTCGTGGAGGCGCTGAGCTCAGGCGACCTCGCGACACTGCAGAATTCGACGTGTGGCGGGCTCGCGGAGTTCTACGCGACGGTCGCGCCCGAGGAGTTCGACGACATCCACGCATTGGCTGTGGAGCAGGGTTCGGTGCCGGTGGTATCGAGTATCGACAAGGTACAGATCACCGGCGACACCGCGATCGCCGAGGTCACGGCCCACACGACGGGTGATCCGTCGGATGTCACGGCTCGCACTTTCGACCTCGCGCTCCAGGGCGAGGAGTGGAAAGTGTGCAGCGAATAGCTGCGTACGCCCTCGGACGACGAGAAGGGCGCCGGCTCGAGCCGGCGCCCTTCTTCGTTACTACCCGTCGATACTACCGACCAGGTGCTACTTGGCAGACACCGAGCGACCCGCGGACTTGAGGTCGTTGCACGCCTCGATCACGCGAGCGGTCATCGCCGCCTCTGCCTTCTTCAGGTAGCTGCGCGGGTCGTAGACCTTCTTGCTTCCGACCTCGCCGTCGACCTTGAGCACACCGTCGTAGTTGCTGAACATGTGTCCCGCGATCGGGCGGGTGAACGCGTACTGGGTGTCGGTGTCGACGTTCATCTTCACGACGCCGTAACCCAGTGCTTCATCGATCTCGGACTTCAGCGAGCCCGAGCCACCGTGGAAGACGAGGTCGAACGGCTTGGAACCGTCCTTGAGACCCAGCTTCCTCGACGCGGCCTTCTGGCCCTCGTCGAGGATGCTCGGCTCGAGCTTGACGTTGCCCGGCTTGTACACGCCGTGCACGTTGCCGAAGGTCGCGGCGAGAAGGTACTGCCCCTTGTCGCCTGCGCCGAGCGCGTCCACGGTCTTCTCGAAGTCCTCGACGGTGGTGTAGAGCTTGTCGTTGATGGCGTTCTCGACGCCGTCCTCTTCGCCGCCGACCACACCGATCTCGATCTCGAGGATGATCTTCGCGGCGGCAGCATCGGCGAGGAGCTGCTGAGCGATTTCGAGGTTCTCGTCGAGCGGGATGGCGGAGCCGTCCCACATGTGCGACTGGAACAGCGGGTTCTTGCCGGCGTCGACGCGCTCCTTGGAGATCGCGATGAGCGGACGAACGAAACCGTCGAGCTTGTCCTTGGGGCAGTGGTCGGTGTGCAGCGCGATCGTGACGTCGTACTTCTCAGCGATGACGTGCGCGAACTCGGCGAGCGCGACCGCGCCGGTCACCATGTCCTTGACACCGAGGCCCGAGCCGAACTCCGCGCCACCGGTCGAGAACTGGATGATGCCATCGCTACCGGCGTCCGCGAAGCCCTTGATAGCGGCATTGATGGTTTCGGACGAGGTGCAGTTGATGGCCGGGAACGCGAAGGAATGCTCCTTGGCGCGGGCAATCATCTCGGCGTAGACCTCGGGAGTCGCGATAGGCACAGCGGCTGTCCTCCAGGTGAGAGTGGATCGGCTACCCGCTCGGGTGTGGCAGGTGCCCTTTCGTCCCTGCAGTATGTCAATAGCCACGGCGTTTAGATACTCGGGCCGGTCTCGCCGGACCTCTGCGATTCGAACGACCCTGGACGCGTCGGTACTCTGGGGATCGTGAATTTGCTTGAAGCCTCGGAGTCCGCGACCAATTTGGCCCTGCTGCCGGGCTTCCTCGACCCGGTGAACCTGCTGAACTCGTTCGGCACCTGGATGCTCCTCGGGCTCCTGTTGGTGGTGTTCATCGAGTCGGGTCTGCTGTTTCCGCTGCTTCCCGGCGATTCACTGCTGTTCACCGCGGGCCTGATCGCCGCATCGAAGTCGGCGGAGGTCGAGCCCTTCGCACCGTTGTGGGTGCTGATGGTGACGATCCCGATCGCCGCGATCCTCGGCGACCAGGTCGGGTATTTCATCGGCACCAAGGGCGGCGCGAAGCTCTTCAAGGACGACAACTCGAAGATCTTCAAGAAGAAGTACCTCGACGAGTCGCACCGATTCTTCCTGCGGCACGGCCCCGCAATGATCTTCCTGGCGCGGTTCGTGCCGATCGTCCGCACCTTCGCTCCGCTGGTGGCGGGCGCAGCGAAGATGCCCTATCGCGTGTTCATCGTCTACAACGTGATCGGCGGCATCGTGTGGGGCGCGGGCGTCACGCTGCTCGGTTACCTGCTGGGGCAGATCCAGTTCATCGCCGACAACGTCGACATCATCTTCCTGCTGATCGTGTTCGTGTCGGTGCTCCCGATCATCAGCGAGGTCGGCAAGCGGTTCCTTGCTTCGCGCAAGAATGCCGGGGCCGAGAACAGCGCGTCCGAGGAGAGCGCGTCGGAGCAGGACGACTCTTCCGTGGCACCGTCGGGCACCGACCACACGCCGACCGCCCCGATCCAGAGCCGTTCGTCGGCGCAGGCCTCGGCACCGACCACGCCGATCCCGATGATCAACACGGATCCGAACAACCGACGGTAACGACGCCGGTCAGGGAGACGCCACCACCGCGTGCGCGGCTTCCATGAGCATCCAGCCACCGAGCTGCACCGACAGGTCGCGTTCCGCGATCGACGACGGACGCACGGTGCCTGCAGCGAACTGCGCGACCGTGCCCGACGAGCCGGGTAGCCTCGCGGGCCGGGTCCAGTCGCTCCCGAACAGCGGAAGCCCTTCGATCTGCAGGCGGTTCTCCCACGCCCCGTCGGCCGACGCCAACACGATGCGGCGCGCCGCGGCGCGTGCTCGCACGTCGTCGGCGTCCTGCAACGGCAAGGTGGTCGCGACCATCGCGAGGTAGCGCGCGAGGATGCCGTTGAACAGGCCACCGTCGCCTCCCCCACCACCTGTGACGATGCTGCGTTCGGTGAGTTCGTGGTCGACAGCGTCGACAAGTGCATGCACCCGCGTGCGATGACGCGGGTCGCCGCTTCGGGTCGCGAGTTCGGTCTCGACTCCGAGCACCACACCCTGGCAGTACGAGTAGACGGCGGGCTCGAGTACACCGTGGCGGATACCGTCGAAGACGAGTCCGGTGTCGGGATCGACGAGACGGTCGTGGATCCAGTCGGCCATCTCCTGTGCGCGCTCGAGCTTGCCCGATCGCGCGAGCAGCAGCGCGGCCGGACCGTTGGCGGGAGTGTTGAAGAAGGAGTCTCCGCGGCGCCACGGGATTCCCCCGCCGTGCTCGGGTTGCCACGCATCGTGCAGTTCCCCGACGAGGGTCGCGATCGCAGCCCCATGGTCGACGCGCAGGTGCCGTTGGGCGCGATCGAGGGCCAGACCGAGCCAGGCCATGTCGTCGAAGTAGTTGTTGGTCCAGCCTGTGATGTTGCGGATGCGGTGACTTCGGGTCAGCTGCACGACGCGGCGTCGGCTGCGCCCAGTGCCGTCACCGGACTTCGCCTGCCGCTCCGCCGCGTCGACAGCGAGGTCGATCAGGTGAGCCTGCCACCAGTAGTGCCACGAGCCGAAGATGCGTTCACGTCGTGTGGCGGGCCAGCCGACGACACCGAGTTCGGTACCGGGCAATCCCCAGAGTCGACGCACGTGCCTGGCCGCGACGGCAGCTTCGGCTGCATCCGCCCGATCCGCCCACATTTCCGCCATGCCGTAATCATCCTTGTCCCGCGACAGCGGCGTGGCCACACGGCCCGCGCTACTACATCCGCACGGATCCGGCGAGCGTTACGACCAGGCGTCGTCGAGGTCGGCGTGTTGGCGGATCCACGCGTGCATGGCGATCCCCGCCGCGACACCCGCGTTGATGGAACGGGTCGAGCCGAACTGCGCGATCGACACCGTCATCGTCGCCACCTCGCGTGCCCGCTCGGTCACGCCCGGCCCCTCCTGCCCGAACAGCAGCAGGCAGTTGCGGGGTAGGTCTGCCGTCTCGAGTGGCACGGAGCCCGGGGTGTTGTCGACAGCGACGATGGTCAGATCGTGCTCGGCGGCCCAGCCGATGAGCGCATCGACGTCGGTGTGGTGCTGCAGATGCTGGTAGCGGTCGGTGACCATGGCCCCGCGGCGGTTCCAGCGGCGCCGACCCACGATGTGGACGGCGGCGGCCGCGAACGCATTGGCCGTGCGAACGACGGTGCCTATGTTGGCGTCGTGCGCGAAGTTCTCGATCGCCACGTGCAGCGGGTGCCGTCGGGTGTCGATGTCGGCGACGATCGCGTCGCGCGTCCAATATCTGTAGGCGTCGACGACGTTGCGCCGGTCACCGTGTTCGAGCAGTTCGGGGTCGTACTTCGGATCGGTGGGCGGGGGTGTCCCGAACTCGTCGGTCCACGGCCCCATACCGTGCGGATGTTCGCCCCATTCTGTCGGTCCGGGGACCGCGAGCGGGTCCTGCTCGTGGTCCGGCCCGGTTTCTCGGTCAGGCACGATCAGAACGTCTCGTTCGAGTCGGAGGCGACGGAGAATCCGTGTCCGGTGCTGTCGTTGGTGCAGGTCACGTCGGTTTCGGTCGTCGCGCACGTGTAGCCGAGCTGCGAGAGCGTCGCCCCCGCGGGCAACACCTCCGCAGATCCTTCGACGGGCAGGTAGACGGGGCCGCCCGAACACAGGAACTCACCTGGACCGCTGTCGACGACGCGCATCCCGTGACCCCAGTTGACGACACAGCTCTCCGGCCGTGGCGGCACCGGATCGGTGACGCCCTCGCAACCCGCTTCGGTGCGGCCCGGGAGCTGCACGATGCCGCACTCGAATGCGCCGTCGGGAGTAGTGAAGTAATACGACTCGCCCTGCTCGAACGCGACAGCCTCCAGCGTCGGCGGCACCTCGGGAGCCGGCTCGGTCGTCGTCTCTACAGGTGCGAGCTCGGAAGTCGGCGCTTCCGTGGTGGTGGCTTCGGTCGTGGTCGGTGCAGCAGTCACTGTGGTTGTCGCGGTGCTGGATGTCGCAGTGTCGGTCTGTCTGCCCACGGCATCCGGTTCGTCTCCGGACCCCCCACACCCACTCAGAATCAGCACAGCACCCAACACAACCGCAGCCGACGACACACGCACCTTCACACCGCTCCCTCCGACGAGCACAGAAAGTGCCACTCTATCGACCGGCGGACGAAGCGCAGACACGCGCTAGTCTGGAGACGGAGGAGCCATGAAGCACAAGCGCATTCTGCGCACGGTCGCGTTCATCACGACCGGATACCTGATTCTGCTGTCGCTCTGGTTGAACCTCTTCTATCCGAACTCCGCCGAAGGCACCGAAGGATTCCAGGTGATGTTCCTGGTCTGCCTGTACGGCGCGGTACTCGGTCTGGGCATGTTGATCGCCGATCGCGCCACCCGCGAAGATCGCAAGATCGAACGCGACGGCCTCGAAGGGTGGGCGACGATCCGTGCCGCCACCCCGCTCGGGTCCGTGATCGGCGACGTGCAGCGAACCGAGCTGGATCTGGATCTGACAGTGCCCGGATCCGAACCGTACAGCGGCAAGGTGGTGTTCGAGGCCGAACGCAGCGACGTGTCGCGGCTGGTGGCCGGCCAGGTGGTGTCGGTGCTCGTCGACCCCGACGACCGCACTCGGATCCTGATCTATCCGTGACGGGTCATTTACCTCGGACGAGTGCGAGCATCCCTTCGACGAGAAGCAGTTGCGCGGCCGCGTAGGTGGCGAGCACGAATCCTTCCGCCGCTGCCCGCGCGGACTTGCTCTTCAGCAGGGTCCGCCGCTCGACGATGGTGCCGTCGGACAAGGTGAACACGAGCCCGCCGAGACCGAGCCAGCTGCGCCGGTCGGCATTCGGGAACACGAGACCACCGGAGGTCTTCGCTCCGGGTGCCAGGGACGGGTCGGCGGCGAGGGTCGCGGTGGTCGCCAGCAGGGTGCCGTACGCGGTGAGCGGCGCAGCCACCGAGCGACTCCGCCACCCGAGCAGTCCGGCGGCCCCCACGACCGCGGGCACACGCTGCAACACCGCGGTGCGGGTCGGGCGCGCACCGTGCCGGGCCAGCAACGTCGAGTACGAGGTCTGCATCACCGCGAAAGCGCTTGCACCACGCAGGATCCGACTGTCGTCGTCGGGGGCGATCATGAACGCGTCGCCTACGGTCGCGGCGGCCAGGCCCGCGAGGAGCAGCGCGGTATCGGCGCGGTCGAGGTCGCGGGATCGGCGCAGCACCCGAACGGCGAGCGAGGGCGCGATCAGCGGCTTCGCGACCCTCTGCACCGATTCGTTATCCAGCACTCCGCCGACCACCGTCGCCAAGCTCGCAGCCGCGAACACGGCGTGCTCGACGCCCCACTTGTTCCGAGTGAACCAACCCATGGGCGCACAGTACCGTGCGCTGTGCGTCAACAGCGATGCGCGCTCCGGGACGGGGTGGCGCGCAGGAACACCGGTGACGGGAAACCGCCTGCCTCGGCTGCCGCAGTCACGGACGCTTCGATCCTCGGGACATCGTCGTTCTCGCACAACGCAATTGCCGATCCCCCGAAACCTCCCCCGACCATGCGCGCTCCGAGCGCACCCGCCGCGGTCGCAGCGTCGACAGCGCTGTCGAGTTCAGCGCAACTGACCTCGAAATCGTCGCGCAGAGACCGATGCGACGCGTCGAGCAGCGGACCGAGGTCGTGCACGCGGCCGGATCGCAGTGCGTCGGCAGCTGTGTGGACACGTTCGATCTCGGTGACCACGTGTCGCGCGCGACGCCGCAGTATCGGGTCGTCCAGTGCGGAAACGGAGTCCACCTCACGTAGAGGACTGCCCAGCAACCGGGCCGCATCCTCGACGGCGGCCCGCCTCGAACCGTACCGCCCGTCGACGAGACGGTGCCCCGTCCCGGTATCGACGACCAACACCGTGAGGCCCGCTGCCGCCGTGTCGACAGGGATGTGTTCGACGTGCCCGTCGGCGCAGTCGAGCAGCAACGCGTGACCGGCTCTGCCGCGCAGGGCGATCTGCTGATCCATGCCGCCCGTGGGTGCACCCACGTAGTCGTTCTCCGCGCGCATGCACGCCCTGGCGAGAACATTTCGTCCGTCGTCGTCGACGGGCAGCCCGCACAGGCCGGCGAGCGCCAGCGCCACGGATGCCTCGAGCGCAGCGGACGACGAGAGCCCCGCCCCGACCGGAACCTCCGACGCGATCACGATGTCGGCTCCGTGGAAATCGGGTGGGTCGAGCGCCCAGACCACACCGGCGACGTACGCAGCCCATCCGTCGACACGGTCGCCCAGCGCGACGTCGACGACGTCGAATCCCATGCTGTACATACGAAGCCGCCCATCGATGCGACGGCGCACCGCAGCCGCAGTGACCTGAGGAATCGCCATCGGCAAGCACACTCCGCCCGCGTAGTCGACATGCTCACCGATCAGGTTGACACGACCGGGCGCACACCAGGTGCCGTCGGGGTTGCCCCCGAACACCGTCGTGAACGCGCGCGGCGCGTCGTCGCACGCCGCGCCGTCGGGAACAGTCACGGCGCGAGCTCGCGTAGTCGTTCTGCGATGCGCTCGGGTGTCGTGTCGCTGATCCACGCACCCATTGCCGATTCGGATCCCGCCAGGTATTTGAGCTTGTCGGGTGCACGTCGCAGCGAGAATATCTGGCAGAACAACCGGCTGTGCTCGCGTCCGTCCCCGACAGGGGCCTGATGCCACGCTGCGATGTACGGGACCCGGTCCAGTCCCTCGAAGAACCGGTCGATGCGTCCGAGCAGACCCCGGTAGGCGAGCGCGAGTTCGTCGCGTTCGGCGTCGACGAGCGCGGTCAGATCGGGGACGTCGCGATGCGGCACGAGGTGCACCTCGATCGGCCACCGCGCCGCGGCGGGAACGTACGCGGTCCACCATTCACCCGACCACACGACGCGGGTTCCGCTGCGACGTTCGGCATCGAGAATGTCGCGTTGGAGAGACCGGCCCGTACTCTCGAGATGGTCGCGGGCGCGGGCGAGCAGCATCTGCGACCGCGGCGGGAGGAACGGGTACGCGTAGATCTGGCCGTGCGGATGTTCCAGTGTCACACCGATTTCGACGCCGCGGTTCTCGAAGCAGAACACCTGCTGCACACCCGGCAGCGACGACAGCGCCGCCGTGCGGGACGCGAGGACGTCGATGACGGTGCGGGCACGTGCCGCAGGAAGGTCGGCGAAGCGGGCGTCATGGTCTGCGGTGAAGGCAATCACTTCGCAGCGGCCACCGGCCGAGCCGTCGACCGAGGAGAGCGCCGGGAAACGATTCTCGAACACCACGACGTCGTAGTCGTCTGTGGGGATTTCGGTGGAGGCGCCGGGTCGGGTCGGGCAGAGTGGGCAGTCCGCGACCGAGGGCAGGAACGTGCGGTCCATGCGGTGCGCGGCGAACGTCACCGGTTCCCCGGTGAGCGGGTCGATACGGACCTCCGACGTCGCCACGACCGCCGGAAGTTCACGACGGTCGTGTGCGACACGGGTGGCTGCTCCCCCGACGTACGGTTCGGTGTCGTCGAAGAAGATCAGTTCGCGACCGTCCGCAAGTTGTGTGACGGTCTGCCGCACCCGTGGGGTCACGATGTCAGGAGTTGTCGAGGCCCAGGTCGGCGAGGCCGAGCAGCGACCGGTATTCGACGCCTTCCGCGGCAATGACCTCGTCGGCTCCGGTAGCGCGGTCGACGACCGTTGCCACGCCCACGACGATCGCTCCCGCGTCGCGCAGGGCCTTGACGGCGGTGAGCGGAGAGTTGCCGGTGGTCGTGGTGTCCTCGACGACGAGCACGCGCTTGCCGACGACATCGGGGCCTTCGATCTGCCGCTGCATGCCGTGGGCCTTGGCGGCCTTGCGGACGACGAATGCGTCGATCGGGCGTCCGGGTGCGTGCATGACGGCCATGGCGACCGGGTCGGCGCCCATGGTGAGCCCACCGACCGCGTCGAAGTCCCAGTCGGAGACGAGTTCGCGCAGAAGCGAGCCGATGAGCGGTGCTGCGCGATGATGCAGGGTCGCGCGACGCAGGTCGACGTAGTAGTCGGCTTCCTTGCCCGACGACAAGGTCACCTTGCCGTGCACTACTGCCAGCTCACGTACCAGTGCAGCCAGTTCGTCGCGGTCGCTCATCGCACATCCTCACCGTCGTCTCGGTCACCGCCGGTGGCGGAACCGGCGCGAACGAGCCTAGTCGCTGCCGGTGGGTTCTCAGGCGGCGGCGGTCCCCGAGTCGTTCTCGTCGCTCTTGTCGACGGTGGACGCCTGCAGTTCGGTCTGATCCTCGGCCGCCGGAGTGTCGGTCGCAGCCAGTCCTGCCGGAACCTCGAACACTGCGACGGCTCGCACTCCGGCCAACGTCGCGAACAGCGACGTCGGGAACCTCGACACCTGGGAGTTGAGTGTGCCTGCGAGGTCGTTGTGGACACGGACCGCGCCGGCGATGCGCTGCTCGCGGGTCTGCAGTTCGCGGGCGACGCGGATGAACGGCCAGTGGTTGACTCCGTCGAGGACCCCGATGAGTTCGTGCAACGCGGCCGACAACGCGTTTTCGGTGGCCGCGCGTTCGGGGAGGTCGAGACGTTGGTCGCGCATCGCGATGGCGAGGGAACGTGCTCCCACGACCGGGCTGATGCGGCTGCGTTCGACGCCGGCACCCGCCGACGCCGCGATGAGCGCAGGGATCAGATCGTAGCGATCATCGAGTTCGTTCAGCAGCAGATGCAGGCCGTCTCTGCGTCGGGTGCGAAGCGTCCGCAAGCGGCGCATCCCCAGCCGTATCCAGAGCAGCGCAACGGCCACCACTGCCACAACTATCACCAGAGCCACAGGTGTCACGGCGAGAAATGTACAGACCGCGATCGGTTCGCACGACGAAGGATCCGGCGTGTCATCTCGGGCGTGTCCGTACCGTGACCTGACGCGCGGTTCAGCGATGCGCGGAGGGGCGTCCCGGGTCGTGGAAGCTGCGATCGACGTTGTCAGGATCGACCACGGGCGGGAGGACGTGCAGGATGCCCGACAGGCGCGCCACCGTCTCGATCGCCGCATCCCATTCGCGTCCGTTGCTTCCCACCGGGATCGAACCGAGCGTCCACGGGCCCTCGCTCCACAGCATCTGGATGTGCTCGGGGATCGACTGGGTGAACGTGACCATCCGCTGGTCGCACACACGACGTGCGATCTCGAGGTCGGTGGAGAACACGATGCGCGGGCCGATCGACCCGAGCAGATTCATGTCGGAATCCTTCGGCGGAGGCGTCGACTTGAGCCGCAGATCGACGTCGACGTCGGACCCGACCTTGCGGCGTACCGCGATGATCGTGGCTGTTTCCTCGATGTCGAACAGGATGAATTCCTCACCCCGACGGACCCCACGCACAACGTCGATCGCGCCCAGGTACTCCTGCTTGGCCAACGCTGCGCGATGCCAGTTGGAGGGCAGTCGCTCGTCGGAGTCGGTGTACTTGTATCCCTGGGCGCGCGCCCAGATCTCCCGCACGCGCCCGGACTGTTCCCTCCGCGTGCGATCGACGTACAGCAGAGCGAGCGCGCCGAGAAGCGCGATCGCCGCCAGACCGAACCACATGAATGTCATCGCGATCAGCCTAGCGTCTTCAGTTGCCCGGGCTGCCGAACGACGGGAGCGACGCGCTGATGACGGTTTCGGCCGTCATCTGTCCGTCCTGGACGGGACTGCCGGTCGCGACGACGGTCGCGCCGACCTCGAGAGCCTCCGGGGACGACCCCTTCAAGGTGATGATCTGGGTGTCCGGGGTGAACAGCACCGTGGTGAGCGACCCACCGATACCACTGAGAGTGATGCTCGTGCCGTCGTTCGCCGTGATCGACCCCACGATGGCGCCGGTCTGGCCGATGACCTCACCGAGCCCGCCGGGAAGCTGGTCGAGCGGCAACGCAGGTGTTCCGTCCGGCTCGCCGGACGGCGGCGGTGTCGTCGTCGGTGCGGGTGGCATCGTGCGGGTCGTCGTCGGACCGGTCGCGGTGGTGTCGGGCTCGTCGCCGCTTCCGCTCAGGAGGTAGCCGACGATCCCGCCGAGAGCAATGAGCACCACCACCGCGAGGGCGAGGACACCCCAGCGTGGACCGCGTGGCTTCTTTTCGGGCTCGGCGGGCGGCCCGTATCCGGGTGGGGGTGGGCCGGGTGGCTGATACCCACCGCCCGGGTGACCGGCCGGTGGGTATTGCCCCTGCTGGTACTGGGCCTGCGAGTACTGGGCGGTCGGATACTGGGCCGTCGGATACTGGGCCGTCGGATACTGCGCGGTCGGCTGCTGACCCTGCGGATACTGCCCCAGCGGTTCACCGAGCTGCTGGGTGGGGTTCGGGGGTGGTGCCGCCGAATCGAAGCGCGGATCGTACTGCGGGTACGCCAAGGTCGGGTTCGTCACCGGCTGCCCGTACGCCTCCGTCGGGTCGTCGGTGTGCAGTACGCGCGTCTCGTCGTCACCCGGCTCGTCGTGCGGATAGGCACGTTCCTGCGGTGTGCGCGGATCGTTCGGATTCGTCATGGCTCTTCCCAAGGTACCGACACAGGAATGGTCCCGGTGGCTGTTGCCACCGGGACCATTCCCGCTACTGGTGTCAGACGCCGATGACCAGGCTTTCGGCGTTGTCGGTGACACCGACCTTCACGGTGTCGCCGTCGCGGATCTCCCCTGCCAGCAGCTTCTTGGCGAGCTGGTCGCCGATCGACTGCTGGATGAGCCGGCGCAGCGGACGCGCACCGTATTGCGGGTCGTAGCCGCGCACCGCGAGCCACATCCGTGCCGCTCCGTCGACGTCGAGCGTGAGCCGTCGTGCCTCGAGACGTTTCGCCAGCTGGTCGACCTGGATGTCGACGATCTTCTCGAGCTGCTCTTCGGACAGCGGGTCGAAGATCACGACGTCGTCGAGCCGGTTGATGAACTCCGGCTTGAACGCCATGCGCACCGCCGCCATCACCTGGTCCTTGTCGCCACCCGCACCGAGGTTCGAGGTGAGGATCAGGATCGTGTTGCGGAAATCGACCGTGCGGCCCTGGCCGTCGGTGAGACGCCCGTCGTCGAGCACCTGCAGCAGCGTGTCGAACACGTCGGGGTGTGCCTTTTCGACCTCGTCGAACAGCACCACCGTGTACGGGCGACGACGCACCGCTTCGGTGAGCTGACCGCCGGCGTCGTAACCGACGTAGCCGGGAGGCGCACCGACGAGCCGCGCGACGCTGTGTTTCTCGCTGTACTCCGACATGTCGATCCGCACCATGGCGCGTTCGTCGTCGAACAGGAAGTCCGCGAGTGCCTTGGCGAGTTCGGTCTTGCCGACCCCGGTGGGACCGAGGAACAGGAACGATCCGGTGGGGCGGTTCGGGTCGGCGACACCGGCACGGGCACGGCGGACCGCATCCGAGACGGCCTGCACGGCCTCGGCCTGACCGACCACACGGTTGCCGATCTCGTCTTCCATCCGCAGGAGCTTCTCGGTTTCACCTTCGAGCATGCGGCCGGCGGGGATGCCCGTCCATGCTGCGACGACCTCTGCGACGTCGTCCGGGCCGACTTCCTCCTTGAGCATCACATCGCCATCGGATGCGGCGCCCGACGCCTTCGCTGCGGCCTCGAGCTCCTTCTCCAGTTCGGGGATGCGGCCGTAGCGCAGCTCCGCGGCCTTACCGAGGTCGCCGTCGCGTTCGGCGCGTTCCTCTTCACCGCGCAGCGCTTCGAGTTGTTCCTTGACCTCTCGGACGGAGTCGATCGCGGTCTTCTCGTTCTGCCAACGCGCGGTGAGCTGGTTGAGCTTCTCGCGTTCGTCGGCAAGTTCGCTGCGCAGTTTCTCGAGCCGTTCCTTCGACGCAGCGTCGGTTTCCTTCTGCAATGCCATCTCCTCGATTTCGAGGCGACGGACGATGCGTTCGACGGTGTCGATCTCCTCGGGTCGCGAGTCGATCTCCATCCGCAACCGCGACGCGGCCTCGTCGACGAGGTCGATGGCCTTGTCGGGGAGGAACCGTGACGTGATGTAGCGGTCGGACAGGGTCGCGGCGGACACCAGCGCGGAGTCGGTGATGCGCACGCCGTGGTGCACCTCGTAGCGCTCCTTGAGCCCACGCAGGATGCCGACGGTGTCCTCGACGCTCGGCTCACCGACGAGCACCTGCTGGAACCGGCGTTCGAGGGCGGCATCCTTCTCGATGTACTTGCGGTATTCGTCGAGGGTCGTGGCGCCGACGAGTCGGAGTTCACCGCGCGCGAGCATCGGCTTGATCATGTTGCCCGCGTCCATCGCGGACTCGCCGGTCGCGCCGGCACCGACGATGGTGTGCAGTTCGTCGATGAAGGTGATGATCTGCCCGGCCGACGCCTTGATCTCGTCGAGCACGGCCTTGAGGCGTTCCTCGAATTCACCGCGGTATTTCGCGCCCGCGACCATGGAGCCGAGGTCGAGCGAGATGACGGTCTTGCCGCGCAACGATTCGGGGACATCGCCCGCGATGACGCGCTGCGCGAGCCCCTCGACGATGGCGGTCTTGCCGACGCCGGGTTCACCGATGAGTACGGGGTTGTTCTTGGTGCGACGCGACAGAACCTGCACGACACGCCGGATCTCGTTGTCGCGGCCGATGACCGGGTCGAGTTTGCCTTCGCGGGCAAGTCCGGTCAGGTCGGTCGAGTACTTCTCGAGTGCCTGGAAGGTGCCTTCCGGGTCGGCGCTGGTGACGCGGCCGGTGCCACGCACTGTCGTGAACGCCTCGCGCAGAGCCTCGGGGGTGGCACCCTTTCCTGCGAGGAGCTTCGCTACGTCGGAGTCCCCGCTCGCAAGTCCGACGAGGACGTGTTCTGTCGAAACGAATTCGTCGGTGAGTTCGGTGGCGAGCTTCTGCGCCGCGGACAGCGCGGCAATGGCCTCGCGGCCGAGCTGCGGTGTGGTGGTCGCTCCGGTCGCGGTGGGCAACTTGTCGACGAGGCCGTGGGCCTCACCCCTGATCTGGGCAGGGTCGACGCCGGCTGCTTTGAGCAGCGGGCCGGCGATGCCGTCGGTCTGGTCGAGCAGTGCGACGAGCAGGTGTGCGGGACGGATGTCCGGGTTGCCCGCAGCGGATGCCGACTGCAGTGCGGCTGTCAATGCCGCCTGGGTTTTCGTCGTGGGGTTGAACGAGTCCACTACGGGCTCCTTCCGTTCTCGAGTGAGTCTGTATCAATTCTGTACCCGCAAACTCTGGTCCGCGGGCACTCGATCGATTCAACCAGTTCAAGGTTGAGCTTGTTCCACTCAACTTTCCAACAATACGTGATTTGCATCACATCCCATCGTCGAGGGTGCGTGCCCACATCGCGCATGTAGCCGACCCACGAGGAAACGACTACAGTGGCGGCGTCCGAATTGACGCAGTACGTGGGAGGATGGCGTGGAGGCGTTCGCCATCGCCCGAGTGCAACTCAGCTTCGCATCGATCACCGCGACCCCGACCGGGCCCGAGCGGTTCGCAACGGCGTTCTACACCGCACTCTGGAGCGAGACGTCAGGAACCCGCGAGCTGTTCCCCGCCGGCATGGAGAACATGCGGCATCGGTTCACGACCGCTGTCGGATGGGCGGTCGACAAGCTCACCGACGTCGACGGCCTGGACGCCTTCCTCGGCCAATTGGCACGCGATCACCGCAAGTACGGAGTCCGCCCCGAGCACTTCCGCGCCGCCGGATACGCGCTGCTCGTCGCGGTGCGCGACTGCACGCCGCTGATCCTGTGGACCGCAGCGCTCGAACGCACGTGGGCCGAAGTGATCTCGCACTTCACCGAGACGATGGCCGTCGCCGCCGCGGAGGACGACCTGCCCGCAGCATGGGGCGCCACCGTCGTCGGCCACGAACGTGTGCTCGCCGATCTCGCGATCATCCGACTCGAAACCGATACGCCCATCCCGTATCACGCGGGCCAGTACATGAGCGTCCAGATCCCGCAGCGTCCCCAGATGTGGCGGTATCTGTCTGCGGCGATCCCCCCGAACCCCCGGGGGCAGATCGAATTCCACGTCCGACGCGTCTCGACGGGATGGGTCAGCGGAGGTCTCGTCAGCGAGGTCGCGGTCGGTGATCGGTGGGCGATCGGTCCGCCGCTCGGGGGGCTGCAGGTCCACCGCGACAGCGGCCAGGACGTGCTCATGATCGCGTCGGGTACCGGTCTGGCGCCCCTGCGCGCCCAGATCATGGAGATGGCGATGCGCGGCACGAATCCGCGCACCCATCTGTTCTACGGTGGAAACTACCCGTGCGATCTCTACGATCTGGAAACGTTGTGGCACATCGCCATGACGAATCCGTGGCTCACGATCACCCCCGTCACCGAAGAGCTGGAGAACCCGTACTGGCATCCGGTCCCCGTACGCGACACACCCCCGGGTCTACCGGAACCGATCCAGGGGAAGCTGGGTAAGGTCGTCGCAAGTTTCGGGTCGTGGTCCGATCACCAGATCCAGATCTCCGGTTCGCCCTCGATGATCCGCACTACCCTGTACGCCTTGTCTGCCGGGGGCACGCCCCGGCAGAACATCAGCTTCGACCCGCTCTGATCACGCCCGCGAGGTGACGGCCCGCGCGAAGTGAGGGTGCGCGTCGTGCACCACGAGTGCCGAACCATCCTCCGCGAGAGTCACCCCCACACCTGCCCGTCGATGCTCGATCATCCGCAGCGCGACATAGAGGGGGATGAAGGACACCGCGAACACCGCGAGCAGCGCGATCCCGTAGGGACGGGGCGCACCCTGCAGCAGCGCGAACACCAACCCGAGGAACAGAACCGCGAGCGCGGTGAACAACGCTGCCGCAGCGATCTGCCAGCGCAGACGCGCCGTGACACACCGCGCGCAGACGGGCCACTCCACCGCCGCCACCTGCACGGTGTAGGCCGCGGCGAGCGCCGAGCCGAGCTTGCTCTCACCCGGCTCCGGCCGAGACCGATCCGACTTGATCGTCACCCGCACCCGGTCGGTTTCAGGGTCTCCGTGTCGCGAGCAGATCGGCGGCACGGGCTCCGCCGGCCGCAGTGCGCCTTCTCCACCGTGGGCCGATCCGTAGAGCGCCTCGTCCACTCGCTCGACCGCCAACCTCGCCTCGACCCGCTGGGGTTCCCCGTTCGCCATGCGAGGGAGTATGTCAGGAGAGGATCCCCGGCGGAAGATCGGGCATATCGGGCGCGTTGCCATCCCCGTCGCAGCTTTCCACCAGTCACGCGGGTTTCCGTGGGTCGTGAACCAACGGAAACTCGCACGACCGGCGGAAACCTATCAGCCCAGCGACGCGATGAGGTCTTCGACGACCGACGTGTCCGACTCCGGAACCGAACGGTCGGCGTTCAAGAGAGTGAACGTGACGTACCCGGCGTCCAACTCGGCGGAGTCGGTGCCGGATTCGGGCTGCTCCTCCGCGCGTCCGGGCACGATCTCGAAGGTGGTGTCGTCGATCTGCCGGTACGCGAAGGCCGCGGCCGACGCCGACGACATCGGTGCGTACTTCAGCCCCTTCGCTTCGGCTTCTCCGTCCTTCAGCAACGGATAGTTGATATTGAGGATCGTTCCTTCGTCCATCGACGGGATGCCTCTGTCGAGGATCTCCACCAGCAGTTCTGCTGTCTGCGCGTAGGCCGGCACGACCTCGGACTCACGATAACTGGTGTCGGTGCTGATCGCGATCGCCGGGACGCCATAGGCACCGCTCGCCACGATCGCCGCTCCGACCGTGCCCGAGTAGTTCGTGTCGAATCCGACGTTGGATCCGACATTGGTGCCGGAGACCACGAGATCCGGCTTCTCCCCCTTGAACACTTCGTTGAGGCCGAACATCACCGAACCTACCGGTGTGGAATCGACCGAGTAGATCTTCGGATCGCCGTTGGGATGGACAACCTCGAGTTTGCCCGTGAAATCGAACGCGGCGGATTGTCCGCTCTGATTGTGGGCGGGGGCCACCATCGTCACGTCATGCCCCGCAGCGGTCAGAGCGTGGTACGTGGCGGTGATTCCCGCCGCGTCCCAGCCGTCGTCGTCGGTCAGCAGAATCCGCAGCGGCTCTCCTGGATCCGACGTCACAGGGGACGCGGTCGCGGAAACGGCGGATTCCGAAGTCGTGCCCACGCTCTCGTCGGGACTGCTGCCACATCCTGCGACGAGGGTGGTCGTGACAGCGACCGCGGCGATGACTGTGGGGCGGGTGAGGTGCATTGAGGAACGGTTCCCTTCTCGGGGGTCGATAGGACCTGCGAGAGTAGGGCAGCACTTCCCGACCTTTGTGACCCGTATCACTCACCGGGACTTGATCTTGCAACTCACTGAAACATCAACTGGGCAACCACTTATCGGTGGTTCTCGGCGACCGGCCGTGCGGGCGTGGCCACCGAGAACCGTCCGGGGATCTCCGGCGCTACTACCTACCTACCGATGTCGGCGGTCCACCCATCACGCCGCCGACGAGATCTCCATTCGAACAAGCCTCGCGCAGGCCCTACTCAGCCGATCCCGACGAGATCAACTCCAGAATGGCACCCACGAGCACGTCGGTGAGCAGCGATGCGATAGAGCCCATTTCGATCCCCCTTCGATGGTTGAAGCTGTGCACCGGTGGTCGATGTACAGCGGTGAGTCGGCGATTCGAAATCCCCGACCACCGGAACTATGGTCACTCGAGTCGACGGACTCCGCTTGCCACGTGACCGATGTCACTCCACGCACCGAGGGAAAGCTGTTTCCTTGCACAACCTTTCGTGTGTGAACTATCGATACGACGCCCGCAGGGTCTTCTTGTCCAGCTTGCCCAGCTGCGTCAACGGCAGCGCATCGAGGAAATCCACTGACTTCGGTGCGTGCACAGAACCTTTCGCCGCGCGCACCTTCTCGATGAGCTCGTCGGCCGGCACGTCCTGACCACCGCGCAGCACGACACACGCTTTCACGGCCTCACCCCACTTCTGGTCGGGAACTCCGACAACCGCGACCGACGCGACCGCGGGATGCGCCGAGATGACATCCTCGATCTCGCGGGGGAACACATTGAATCCGCCCGTGACGATCATGTCCTTCTTGCGGTCGACGATGGTGAGGAATCCATGCTTGTCGGCGCGAGCGACATCACCGGTGTGCAGCCATCCCCCGCGCAGCGCCTCCGCGGTCTCCTCGGGCTTGTTCCAATAGCCCTTCATCACCAGCGGTCCCCGCACGCAGATCTCGCCGAGTTCGCCCTGCGGCACTTCTTGCAGGTCGTCGTCGAGCAGGCGCACGTCGAGCCACGGCACCGGGCGGCCGCACGAGGCGAGGCGTTCGGGATCGTCGGCGAGGTGCTCTTCCTTGCGCAGCACCGCGATGCTCATGCCGCATTCCGACTGACCGTAGAACTGGAAGAAGACCTGGCCGAGACGCTCGATGCCTTCGCGCAGCCGTGCCGGAGACATGGCGGAGGCGCCGTAGAAGAGGGTCTGCAGGCTCGACAGGTCGCGCGTGTCGAAGTCAGGGTGGTCGAGCAGCATGTAGATCATCGTCGGGACGAGCATCGTGGCGTCGATGCGGTGCTTCTCGATCGCCTCGAGGACGAGTCCCGGTTCGAAGTAGGGCAACACGTAGAGGCAGCCGCCGCGCAGCAGCGTGGGAATGAAGAATGCGGCACCCGCGTGGGAGAGAGGCGTGCAGATCAGGAATCGGGGCTGGTCCGGCCACTGCCACTCGGACATCTGAATCTGTGGAAGCGCGACACCGGATCGGAACGAGCCCATCACGCCCTTGGGCTTTCCGGTGGTGCCACCGGTGTAGACCATCGACGAGGTGTCCTCGGCGTCGACATGGGCCGCGACGAGTCGCTGCTCGGTGAAGGTGTCGGCGAGGGCGAGGATGTCGGTGGCGATCTTCGAGGGGCCGAGCGAGAACAGATTCTTCAGCGTCGGCACCTGCGCTTTCAGTTCCGCAGCGCGCTCCTCGAAGTGCACGGGATCGAATACGAGGGTCTCGATCTCGGCATCGGCGGTGATGTACAGGTGGTCGTCGAGCGACCCCATCGGGTTGAGTGCGCTGTTGCGGCACCCGGCGATCATGGTCGCGCCCATGTTGATGAGGACCTCGGGACGGTTCTTCGACAGCACAGCGACCGACGACCCCTGCCCGACCCCGACCGACGCAAGTGCCTGCTGGTAGCGGCTGATGGCCGCGCGCATCTCGGCGCCCGTGAGGACGACGTCGCCCAGGTGCAGCGCGGGGCGGTCGGCGCTGCGGTCGAGTGCGGTGATGAGCAGATCCGGGTTGTAGACGGGGCGATGCAGCTCTGCGTACTCCCCGGGCTTCACGGAGTTCTCGGTCATCGGCATCCTTCCGATCGTGGTGGCGGCGACGGTGCGATGGCCGGGACAGGCCGTTATGGCGACCATCACATGCTGACCGTCACGATAACTGCTCGGGGCCCAAAACTGAAACATGTTCCATTCTGTGACATGTCCGAATTCTCGCCTAGAGTTCATGGCAGCACCGAGCCCTCAGCACCATCGCGCGCCCACCACCCAAGAGGATTCCTACATGCAGTCGGCCACGTCGCCAGCGTCCGAGACCGAGATCGCCGTGTCGGCGACCGTCGTCGAGCACCACCGCCTCCGCCATGACCTCGCTGTCATCCGCCTCGAATGCACCGAAGACATCGTTCCGTTCCGTGCGGGTCAGTACGTAGACGTGACGGTTCCCCAACGCCCGAATCTGCCGCGACGCCTCTCCCCCGCGTTGCCACCGTCGATGGACGGCAAGCTCGAATTCCACGTGCGCACGGTCCCCGGCGGCTGGGTCAGCGGCGCCATCGTCTCCGACACCCAACCGGGCGACGTATGGACCATCACCTCACCCCGCGGCGGCGATCTCCACCTCGACGACACCGGCCGCATCGCCATCATGGTCGCCGCCGGCACCGGCCTCGCGCCGATGCGCGCACTCATCCTCGACGCCGCACGCCGCGAGAATCCCCCTCGCGCATTCCTGTTCATCGGGGCCAGGACACCGCGCGATCTGTACGCGGCAGACATGCTTACGTTGCTGGACGAGGCGTTGCCGTGGCTCACCGTGGTCCCCGTCGTCGAATCGGTGGAAGACCCCTCGGTACCCGACCCGTGGCACCAGCGGATCCTCTCGCGCATCGGCGATATCGGCGCCGACCCCGACGAGCTCCTCGAAGGCAGCCTCGACGAGATCGTCACGTCCTATGGGGCATTCGGCGATCACCAGGTTCTGGTGTGCGGGCCGGGCGCGATGGTGCAGACGACCGTGCAGCGTCTCACCGAGTCGGGTACCCCGATGGAGAACATCCGCTTCGATCCGTACTGACGGACCGATCGGCTACCAGAATGTGCGCCAGTGCTCCGCCGTTCACGGCGGGGTGAAGGCGCACGCGGGAGGGCCTCCAGGCCCGAGCGTGCCCTAGGCGGGACGATCCTGCTGCTCGATGTACTGCCGCAGCACCGAGATCGGGGCACCGCCGACCGAACCAGCGAAGTACGACCCGGACCACAATCGCTGTGCCCGCCAGTAGTGCCGCGCCAGTTCAGGGAACTTCTGCCGCAATCGGCGCGACGACACGCCCTCGAGGGAGTTCACCAGCTTTTCGACACGGCAACCGTCGGTGGGAGGTTCACCAGCAGGTGCACGTGGTTCGACTCACCGTGGAACTCGACGAGTTCGCACTCGACGTCGACGCACACGTTCCGCATGATCGCCTCCCTCCGTTCGATGGTGGCATCACCGAAATCTGTCGTAGCCCGATGACACGATGGCGTGGTGCAGTTGCGATACCGGTACCGCGTCTATCCGACGCCCGGCCAGCAGAACACGCTGGCCCGGGCGTTCGGATGTGCCCGGGTGGTATTCAACGACGCGGTCGCGGCACGGGATGCAGCACGCAAGGACGTACAGCCGTACCCGACGGATGCGGAACTGTCGAAGGCGTTGACTGCGGCGAAGACCACACCGGAGCGTGCCTGGCTGTCGGACGTGTCGGCGGTGGTGTTGCAGCAGGCACTCGCGGACACGAACACCGCCTACCGCAACTTCTTCGCCTCGATCACGGGGGCACACAGGGGCCGCAAGGTCGGTGCGCCCCGGTTCCGGTCCCGCCGGGACCATCGGCAGTCGATCCGGTTCACCCGCAACGCGCGTTTCGCGATCACCGAAGGCCGGAAGCTGCGGCTGCCGAAGATCGGCGAGGTAAAGGTCGCGTGGTCGCGGGAGCTGCCCGCCGATCCGTCGTCGGTGACGATCATCATGGACGCGGCGGGCCGGTACTTCGCGAGTTTCGTCGTCGACACTACCGACGAGCCGCTGCCGGAACTCGACACCGAGATCGGTATCGATCTGGGGTTGTCCACATTCGCGGTCTGCTCGGACGGGGCGATCATCGCATCCCCGAAGTTCTTCCGCAGCGCCGAACGACGGTTGAGGACGGCGCAGCAAAACCTGTCCCGCAAGCAGAAAGGCAGCAAGAATCGGGCGAAGGCCCGCCGGAAGGTCGCCCGAGCACACGCGAGGGTCGCCGACACCCGCAGAGACTGCGCGCACCAGCACTCCACGACACTGATTCGCGAGAACCAAGCGATCTTCGTCGAGGACCTGTGTGTCACCGGGTTGGCGCGAACACGGTTGACGAAGTCGGTGCACGATGCCGGGTGGGGCATGTTCACCCGCATGTTGGAGGAGATGCCGCCCGGTACGGGCGGACGTTCCACAAGATCGACCGGTGGTTCCCGTCGTCGCAGATGTGCTCGACCTGTGGACGTATCGACGGGAAGAAACCGTTGTCGGTGCGGGAATGGTCGTGTCCGTGCGGGGCCGTGCACGATCGGGATGTCAATACCGCGAAGAATATTCTCGCCGCCGGACGGGCGGAGAGGTTAAATGCCTGCGGAGGGGCTGTGAGTCTTCCCGCCTAGCGGGAAGCGAGCCCCAGTGAAACAGGAACCCACCGAGAGCGCCACCGGCGCTGGTAGGAATCCTCGGCCTTCAGGCCGGGGAGGATGTCAAAGACCGATGATGGCGCGGTCGCCGACTTCGGCGCGGATCCGAACGGTCCGCGCCGCCAGGCGCCATCCGTCGGAGGTGCGGCGCCAGCGGTCGTCGTAGTCGCCCATGCATTCGTAGGTGACGCCGGCGAGGTCGCCGATCCCGACGTGGAACGCCCGGAAGCTGCTGCGTACCGCGGCGTCGTGACCGTCGTGCTCGATCCGGACGTTGCCGATCAGATGCTGGGTGGCACCGCATCGCTCGAGGCAATACCGAACGCGCGCAACGGTGTCCGCAACACCGACAGCACTGTACGAATGGGTGTCGTCGGTGAGCGACGCGGCCAGCGCGACCCAGTCCTTGTCGTCGAGGCAGGCCGCCATCGCGAACAGACTGTCCGCGATGGCGACCCGCTCCGTATTCGACATGTCAGGAAGCCGAGATCTTCTTGTCTGCGGCGTCGTGAGCGGCGATGTAGCCGTACACGAGTCCCTGGCCGATCGTTGCACCCGCACCCGGGTAACGGTTTCCGAACGCGTTGGCGGCGGTGTTGCCGATCGCGTACAGACCGTCGATGACGGCGCCGTCCTCACTCAGTACCCGGCCACGCTCATCCGCGCGCAGGCCACCGCAAGTGCCGAGATCGCTGAGCGTCATCTTCACCGCGAAGTACGGGCCATGGTCGAGCGGGCGCAGGTTCGGGTTCGGCTCCACGGTCGGGTCACCGTAGTACCGGTCATATGCGCTTGCACCGCGGGCGAACTCCGAATCCGTACCGGCCGCGGCGTCATCGTTGAACCGGCGGAACTGGTCGGTGAACGAATCGACGGGCACGCCCATCGATTCCGCGAGTTCGGTTGCCGACGCACCGCTGTGCGCGATACCGGCCTTGTACCAGGATCCCGGAATCGGCTGCCGCGGGAACAGTCCCGCCGCGAACATGTAGCTGTTGCGGTACTTCTGGTCGAACACGATCCACATCGACTCGACCGGGTCACCGGACTTCTCGCGTTCGAGGATCAGCTGACCGAACGACATGTAATCGGACGACTCGTTGGTGAAGCGGCGCCCGGTCTGGTCGACGATGAACGAACCCGGCAGCGACCGCTCGGCGAGCATCACCAGAGGTGCCTTGCCTGCCTTGGTCGGCGCGACGGCGGGGAACCACCAGGCCTGATCCATCAGGTCGACGCCCGCACCGATCTCCTGCCCGATCTTGATGGCATCACCGGTGTTGCCTTCGGCTCCGAGGCTTTCACCGTCGGCGAGCGACTCGGACTGGAACTTGTGGCGCCACTCCATGTCGTGATCGAAACCACCGGCGGCGAGCACGACACCGCGGCGGGCGGTCACGGTCACCTCGCGGCCGTTCTGCTCGAGAACCGCACCGGTCACCCGGTCGCCGTCCTTGACGAGCCGGACGAGCGACGTCTCCGTCCACACCGGGATGTTCGCGTTCAGCACGCCTGCGAACAGGCCTGCTGCGATCGCCTGACCACCGGCAGCGTACTCACGCTTGACGGCGAGTCCGGCCACACCCTGCGCGAGGCGACGGAAGATCCGCGAGAAACCCTTGACGGGAGTCCGCACCATGAGGTTCATCCACTTGTAGTCGGCGCCTGTGGTGGGCATCGGGAGTCCGGCGTCCATCAGACCTGGGCGCAGCCGGCCACGTTCTTCACCCAGCTGGGAGAGGTTGAACGGACGGCACTCACAGGTGCGGCCGACCGCGGCACCACCGGGGCGCTCCGGGTGGTAGTCCGAGTAGCCCTTCGCCCAGAAGAACTTCATCGGCGTGGTGCGCTGCAGCATCGCGACGGTCTCGGCACCGTTGTCCACGAACGCGTCACCACGCTCGACGGGCGCGGTTCCGTCGACCACCGACCGCACGTAAGTACGGCCGCGCTCGACGGTGTCGCCGGTGCGGGCTTCCGTCAGCACGGGGTTCGCGGGCATCCAGAATGCACCACCCGACCGTGCCGTGGAGCCGCCCACGTACTTCGTCTTCTCGACGATGAGCGACGAGAGGCCGCGCTCGTTCGCCGCGAGGGCCGCGGCCATGCCCGTGCCCGCCCCGATCACGAGCAGGTCCACGGTCGTGTCACGGGCGGGGGTAAGGGGCGGTACGGCGCGTTTCGCCATCGAGAGTTCTCCTTGTACCTGAGTGTCACATGCTGGTAGGAGACGCTAGGCGAGCCACTTCACCGTAGGAACGGGTGATCCCGGCCACCGGGATATCACACGTGGCCGTGGTCTCCGGTGTTCACGGCGACACCCACGTCACCGTGGCGTGCCTACGCGTCGGGCGCCGACCCGCGGTGGCATGTGGGCGCCCGAGAAGCTCGGCGAACCGCCGGCTAGACAGAATGCCGTGTGAACTGGAAATGGTCGGGTGATGGCTCGCGCAGCATGGTCCAATAGTCGACCAGGCGCCACGGGCACGGCCCGACCGGGCGGCCCGCGCTGTTTCGGTAGTAGCCGCTCACCTCGGCACCGGGGTGCGCCCAGACCGTCCGGTCCAGCGCCTCGTCGACCTCACGGTTGTACTCGGCCTGGACCTCCGGATCGACATCCATGGACGCGTAGTCGTGCTCGACGAGGTACTGCAGGCACTCCACGACGTAGTGCACATGTTCTTCGCTTGTGATGTTGTGCCCTGCACCGTGGTTGGGAGCCGCATTCGGGCCCGCCGTGACGAAGAGGTTGGGAAAGCCGGACACCTGAATCCCGAGGTACGCCCGTGGGTCGTCGCCGTTCTTCCACAGATCGGCGAGCTTCGTACCGTTCCGTCCGATGATGTCGATGGACGTGGTGAACTCGAGATGGAAACCGGTGGCCAGGATGATGACGTCGGCCTCGATGTACACGCCCTCCGTTGTCGTGACACCCCCTGCATCGATCCGCGCGGGGGCTGCCCGATGCAGCGTGGCGTTCTCCCGGTTCAGAGTGGCAAAGAATCCCGGGTCCTTGACGATGCGCTTGGCGTAGGGCCGGAAGTCGGGCGTCAACTTCTTCCGAAGGTCTGGGCGGTCAGGGAAGGATCGTTCGAGATACTGCAACGCCGTCTGCATGACCAGGTCGCTCGCGGGTGAGGCCGAAAGATGGGTAGCGGCCCACTCCGGATCGATTCGCGGAACCGGGTACAGGTTGTCGGACGCGAGCCAGTACGCGTTGAGCCGGAACCAGTTCTGGAAGAACGGCAGATGCCGCATCGCCCACCGCTCACCTTCGGGAACGTCGTTGACCACAGCTTTCTCCGGCACGATCCAATGAGGACTGCGGACGAGCGCATCAAGACTGGCGACCTCGTCGATGATGTTCGGAGCCACCTGCACCGCAGTACATCCCGTGCCGACCACGACGACCCGCTTGTCCACCAAGTCGAGATCCGAAGCCCACTCCGCCGTGTGCACGATCTGTCCTTCGAAAGTGTCCATACCTTCGATATCGGGAATGTTGGGAGAGTTGAGCATTCCCAGGGCCGTGACCACGGCACTCGCGGTGTACGGAACGACACTGCCGTCCTGGCGCCGGGTCTCCACGACCCACTTCTGCTCTTCCTCGATCCATTCGGCGGAGATCACCGAGGTCGAGAACTCGATGTTCCGGTACAGGTCGTACTTCTCGGCTACACCCTGCATGTAGGTGAGATATTCGGGTCCCGTCGGGTAGTAACGCGTCCAGTCGGGATTGAGTTCGAAGGAATACGAGTAGTAGTGACTCGGGGTATCTACCGCCGCACCGGGATACGTATTGCGCGACCACGTCCCTCCCAGCTCATCCCGCTCCTCGAACACCGTGTAGCGAAAACCCGCCTCTCCCAGCTTGATCGCCGCGTTGAGCCCGACCATGCCCGCACCGATCACGATCACGTCGAAATCCGGCGCGGGTGTTCTCGTCACCGGAATTCGCCGTTGTGCCTTTTGGAACCCTGCCTGCTCGAGCAGAAGCGGCACGAATTCGTCGTCCACTGTGCCGACGGTGCACAACGAGGCCATCCGGCGGAACAACTCGGGTTCGGGCAGGTCCAATTGCACAGACAATTCGGACGTGAGCACCTCCGCTGCCCGCTCACGGATGGCGGCGGCGACATCGGCGGGGAACTGGCCGGGTGGAGTTGCTACGGCGCCGCTCTGCGCACCGTAGTGTGTCTGCGTCGCAGTCCCGCCCCCAGCCTGTGCACTTTTGGCCTGTGCAACCTGTTCCTCGAACTCGTCGAGCAACGTCAGGTCGCCGGAGACATGCACCATGGACATCAACAGTGCACCCGGATCCGCAACGGCGATAGCCGACCGAAGAGCCTCGGGGGTGATCGAGTCTCGGGCGGGTCCACTCGGGGTGAATGTGGAGGTCATGGATTTCCTTCCGGTCGGGATCGAGATCGTGCTGTAGCGCCCCCGGCCTGCGGCCCAGGCATTGCACACTCTTCTGAGCCAATCGCATTGACGTCCAAGGGAACAGCCCACCGCCCGTTCAGCGGTCAGCCGATATCGAACGGTTCACACCGGAGTGGACACGCCCATTCTGTTCAGCATCACACGAGGGTCCGCCGGCGGTGCCAGCTCGAGCAGTTGCCGGCCGCGGGTAGCCGCCATCTGTGTGCACACTTCGTCGTTGGAGAACACCCAGAAGTCGCCGCGTGCGACGGCTTCGGTCATGTGTTCGGCAGCAACGACGGGGTCGAGACCCGATTCGACGTTGGCACGTTGCATTGCGGCAAAGACCGCATTGGCAGTCTCGTTCTGGGTGGGTGCATCCCGTTCGGCAGCCAGGAAGATCTGACTGCGAATGGAATGCGGAAGGACGGCCGACACCTGAATCGGTGCGTTCACCAGGGACAATTCTTGATGCAGACACTCCGTCAACGCCAGCACAGCATGCTTGCTGACGATGTAGGGAGCTTGGACCGCCACACTGTTGAGACCACCGACCGACGACAGATTCGCAATGCACGCAGGTGTACCGGTCTCGATCATCCGCGGTACGAACGACCGAAGACAGTGGAAGACCCCGTCGACGTTGATGTCCATGACCTTGCGCCACCGGTCGATGCTCACCTCCCACAACAGACCTGCATTCTCGACACCCGCGTTGTTCACCAGGAGTTCGACGCTGCTGTACCGGTCGAAGACATACCGGGCCATCTCATCCACCGCATCGGCGTCGGTGACGTCGATCCGATACGCTTCGGCGGCTCCCCCTTCCCGGATGACCGCGTCGGCGACCTCGACCGCTTTCTGCTCGTCGATATCGGCCACTACGACCGCCATACCGAGTACGGCCAGGTGGCGTACGAAGCCCTCTCCGATCCCTGCTGCTCCGCCGGTCACCAATGCGGTTCCGGTGGAAAACCTCTGCTGCGCTGTGGACATGTCTTTCTCTCCTCTTCGACTCATCGGCGATCCGCGGCAGGGTCGGATGCCGGAATACGGTTCAAGTACGCGACGAGGTGTTCGAACAGCTGCCGTGCCGGTGGCAGGGCAGTGGTCATCGTCGCGAAGCCGTGCATCATGCCGTCGTAGCGGCGCAGTTCCACCTCGACACCGGAAGCCTGCAGTTTCCGCGCGTATTCCTCGGTGCCGTCTCGCGTGGGGTCGATCTCGGCGGTGACGACGAACGCCGGGGGCAGTCCGCTCAGATCGGCCGCAGCAGCCGGGTTGACGTACGGTGAGTCGCGCTGGGCAGAATCGGGCACGTGCAGATCCCAGAACCGGTGACAGTCGGCAGGTGACAGGAGAACGGTCTCGAATTCGGGATTGGTGACCTGCATCGTCGCGGTGCCGTACATGCTGATCTGCGCGGCCGGCACAAGCAGGCCCCTGTCCCGACACTGTTGGGCGAGTGCGAAAGTCAGGGTGCCGCCCGCGCTTTCCCCTGCCAGGACCGCGCGACGGACGTCCGCCGACGCAAGGGCATCGGGGACCGTCATCATCCACTCCCATACCGCGCGGCAGTCGTCGAGCGCCGCGGGATATCGATGTTCCGGCGCCAATCGGTAGTCGACGGAGACGACGATGACGCCGGCAGCGTTGCTGAGCCTGCGGAGGTACTCCTCGTTCTGGTCGAGACCTCCGACGGCGAACCCCCCGCTGTGCATCCACTGCACCACCGGTAGACCTTCGTCGTCGGAGGGTCGGTAGATCCGTATCGGTACCCCGCCGGCAGCGGACGGCACGAGGAGGTCTTCACTGTGGTGGATCGGCGTGGTCGCCGGGATCGCGCCGGCTGCCAGCACTGCGCGCAACTCCGGCACAGGTATCTCGTACATCGGTCTGCCCATGCGCCGAGCCGACGCGTCGACGATCTGCTGGGCCTCCGGCGAAAGTGGCATCTTCGGTCGTCCATTTCATGGCGGGACCGGGACGCGTGAAACGCCCCGGTCGGATGGATCGATGCTGAACTCGGTCAGGCCACGGTTGCAGTATGACCCGGGTGGTCGGCGAAGCGGACGGACTCCTGTGTGTCCAGCACGACTTCAACACTGCTGAACGCGAGACGTCCGTCCACGGCACGGACAGTGCCGCGAACGATACCGCTCGAGACGTTGTGGGGCTTTCCGTCGACGATCTTGGTGACGAAGAGGTACGACGTGAACGATGCCTCCTCGTTCCGGTTCTCGGTGAGGAAAACGTTCGTCCCGTTGTGTCGCAACGGATACGGACTGTTTCGGCGGTGGTCGTCCTTCCACGCCATCACTGCGTCGGCACCGCGTAGGTCGACTCGAATGAAGTCCTCGTAGTCCGTGGCTCCGGTGTCGCTGGCACATCGGAACGCGATGTCGTCGGTCATCAGTGCGCGCAGCGAATCGGTATCCCATTCGTCGTAGTGGTACCACCACGCCCCGACAAGTGCTGCGACATCTCCCGCCGCGAGTGAAATCTGCATGATGTGCTCTCCTGTCGTGGTGAATGCTGCCCCGAACTCAATCGGGGAATCACTTGGTGTAATCGAAGAATCCAGGCGTCTGGTCCACTCGCAAGCGAGTCAGGTTGCGGTACGCGATCAACCACCGACCGTCGACCTTGCGATATTTCTCGTGGTAGTGGCCGTACCCGTGCAAATGTTCCTCGCCGGACCCGTGGGACCACCAGAGCATGTCCTCCATGGCCCACACGCCGGTCGCGGTGGTGTCCGACGTCAAAGTGATCTCGGGAGTGTGTCCGTGATGAACGCTGGTCACCGAGACCGCTCCGTCGAGGACTCGCACGATCGCCTTCGTCAGCGCCTCCTGCCCGACGACAGACCCTGGGCGCTGTGACGCATCGTCACCGGCTCTGGCGCCGAATGTGTCGCTCACGACGTCCTCGGTATGCACGCTGCCGTACAGGTCCCATTGCTTGGTGTCCATGATCCGCAGCCGGGCGGCGAACACCTTCTCGATCTCGTGGATCGCGAGGGCACGCTCTGCGGCGGCGAGTGTGATCTCCTGCGTTGTCGTGTCGGTCATCCTGGTGCGGCGCGGACATTCCCGATGAGGAAAGTCGGGCGCCGGCCTCCTTTCACTCAGTGGATGGTGGACGCGTACTCGGCCGCTACAGTCCGGACGGCGCGATGTTGGGATTAGCCCACGACGGGGGCTCGAGAGGCGGCAGCGTCTCGCGCCCGTCGAGGCTCTTGACTTCCAGCTTCTCGTGCCACGGAAAGTGCAGACTGAACGCCACATGCCCAGTGCGCTCCTCGGCCGGCAGTGTGCACATGGCCAGTACCGTCTCGACGAGGTACTCGACCGGTTCCGTGTCGTAACCCTCGGGCAGCAACGCGGCTGCTCCCGGCGTCATGATGGCGGTGGAAGGCCCGACCACGTTGACAGCAATGTTGTCGTCGACCACCTCTGCCGCCAAACCCTGGGTGAAGCGGTGCAGCGCCGCCTTGGCCGACGCGTAGATCACGTCACCCGAAGTCTTGTTGTAGTCACGGAAGGGCCGGATCGGGCTCAAGCCCGTCGAGGAGCCGATATTGACGATCCAGCCGCCTCCCCGCTTACGCATATGCGGAATCGCCGCTTGCGACAACAGGAACGGAACACGAAGATAGTGCGCCATCGTGCGATCGAACGTCGCAGGGCTCATCTTCTCGATCGACGCGTAGTCTGCGAAACCGGCGTTGTTGACGAGAATGTCGATGCCTCCGGCCTCCTCGACCACACGGTCGACGAGTGTGTCCAGCGCCTCGGCGTCCTCCAGATCTGCGGGAATGGTCAGCGCCTTCCCGCCCGCTGCCTCGATCAGCTCGACGGTTTCCTCGAGCGAACCGGGGACCGTCGTGGCTTTCCCCTCGCGAATGGACACCGAGGGTGCGGTGCCGCGCGCAGTGACCACGACGGTAGCGCCCTCCGATGCCAGGCGCTGCGCGATGGCACGACCGATGCCCCGGCTGCTGCCGGTCACCAGCGCAGTTCTCCCTGCCAACACTCCACTCATGCGTTTCCTCGACTCTCCGAAAGGCTACTGTTGACAGCCTGATCCAGTAACGTGCCGCCCGCAGCGTCTGAGCCCGCTCAGTGGAACAGCAATCCGGTGCGGAATCCCGGCGAAGCAGACACGCGTCCTCTCGGCATCTCTCATATCAGTCGGGAACGGATTGCGGGACCGTCTCGGGGTAGACCTGAGCGAACCAGCCGCGTTGAGTCGAATCGAAGGTGCCCAGCTCCATGGCGCGTCGCCCCCAGTTCTTGATCAGGTCGAGGAAGCTGGTGACGTCGTAGACGTCCTCCTGCCTCGAGAACTTGCCCTCGCCGGCGTAGGTCAGGATGCTCACGTGGGGTGCTCCCCACTCCGACCCGTCGCCCGGGTCGCTCATGACGTTGTCGAGTTTGGCGACGATGGTGCCGTTCGTTTCGTCGATGATGTGGAAGTGCTCAGGAAACGCGACGGTATGTGAGCCCGGAAACTGGTCCAGACTGGGTTCGGCCCATCCCCAGATGCCTTCCTTCCCTTCGAGTACGCCCGCCATCTGCTCGTGATAGACGACGTCGTCGGTGAACAGTTCGAGGAAGTCGCGCCAGCTTCCTTCACCCGATCCGGCGCGATTCACCGTAGCGTGCCAATTCTGGTATGCCTTCTCGAGTTCATCTCTGCTCCAGGTATTTTCGTTCATGCGGTATGCTAGGCACCCGTTGCGCACCGCATACGCACGCCCTCCCGTTCAACGGGAGGCTCTGCGTTCGTGGCGGTGCAGGCCCCGTTGCAAGGAAGCTTGCAATTCGTTGTGCACGCCGGCCGAACCTCATTCACGATCCACATACCGATGATGCCCACACCTATTCTGAGGAGTGCTATGTACACGAACAGTGACGACGAGCGCGAGGTCTACCGCAGCATCGTCGGCATCGCGCGAGCCATGGACGAACGGAACTGGGTCCTCATCGAAGAATTGATGATCCCTGATGCGACCGGCGATTTCGGTACCGGCCCGCTGTCTTCGGCGGTAGAGATCGTCGCGCTGCTCCGCGCGCATCTCGACGACTGCGGTCCGACACAGCACATGATCGGGAACGTACTGATCGACGTTTCCGGTGACACTGCCACGAGCCGAGCTTATGTGGCCGATATGCACCTCGGAACCGGTGCACTCGAGGGTCGATACTTCAGGACATTGGGCGACTATCACGATTCGTGGATCCGAACTCCTGCAGGTTGGCGACTCAGCCACCGCACCAAACTGCACAACGGCCTTCTCGGCGATATCGTCGTACTGGGCATGCCCGGACTGTGACCTCCACGGACACCACAGCCGGCCCCGAATACGGCCACCCCGCCGGCAGCCGAGGTTACCGGGAGGCCACAGCAGCGCTCTTCGCCGCCGGGATGGCGACGTTCATGACCTTGTACTACACGCAAGGTTTGCTACCCGTACTGTCCGCGGAGTATTCGGTGTCTCCGGCAGTTTCCGCACTGACCGTGTCTGCTACCACCGCGTTGCTGGCACTGGCGATCGTGCCGGCGAGTGCCTTGTCGGAGCGTTTCGGTCGCGTTCGCGTCATGATCGTCTCCGCCGTCGCGGCCACCATCGTGGGACTGCTACTGCCGTGGAGTCCGTCGTTCGAGGTACTACTTGCCGGCAGAGCCCTGCAGGGGGTGCTGTGCGCCGGAGTACCTGCTGTGGCGATGGCGTATCTGGCCGAGGAGATCGATGGGCGCTCGGTGGGCAGAGCAATGGGCGTGTACGTAGCGGGGACCTCGTTCGGTGGACTCACCGGCCGACTCATGCCCACACTCTCCCTGGACATCACCACCTGGACCTGGGCTTTTCAGGCCGTTACAGTCGTGGCCGCCGTCTTTGCCGCGGTGTTCGCCTGGAAGATTCCGCCCTCCGTCAACTTCACGCCGCATCGCATCGCGTTTCGCCTGCAGCTTCGCCAGTTGCGAATGCATCTCCGCGACCGCACACTTCTCGCCCTGTTCGCCGTCGGGTTCCTGTTGATGGGTTCCTTCATCACGATCTACAACTTTCTCGGCTACCGGTTGCTGTCCGCGCCCTTCTCCCTGCCACCTTCCCTTGTCGCGCTGGTCTTCTTGCTGTACCTGGGAGGCACAGCGTCTTCCGTTCTCGCCGGACGATGCGGCGACCGTTTCGGTCGCGGCCGAGTTCTGCTGGTATCGATCTTCATCATGGGCGCGGGACTCCCGGTCACCGTCTCCGACTCACTGGTTTCCGTACTCATCGGCGTCGCACTCTGCACCGTCGGGTTCTTCGCAGCGCACTCGATCGCAAGCGGCTGGGTAAGTGCACGGCCCGTACGAAACCGATCCGGCGCATCGGCCCTCTACCTTCTTGCGTACTACCTCGGTAGCTCGGTCCTGGGCGGACTCGGTGGACTGTTCTTCGCCATGCACGGCTGGAATGGTCTCGTCCTGTACGTATCGGCATTTCTCACTGTCGCTGTGGTTCTCGCAGGAGCGCTACTGTGCGCCGGATCTCGTCGAGCCTGACCGGACGAATCGAACTCGTTCTTCCGCAATTCCGATGAACGAAGCACCCGGTGAACGGGATGCATTGGCCCGACTGCTATTCCTGCCGCCTACCGTCCAGGAACGAATACCGTCGTACCGGGAGGAAATCCGTGTCCATCACAGGTGTGTACGAGCCGAGTCCGAGCGACTGGATCAACGGCCACGTAGCAGCATACGAGGCGAGCAACGGCGCTGAGGCGAACGAATTCCAAGGAAAACCCGTCGTCATCCTGACGTCGGTCGGGAGGAAGTCCGGCAAGCTGAGGAAGACTCCGTTGATGCGTGTCGAGCATGACGGCGTGTACGCCGTCGTCGCATCCCAGGGAGGCCTACCGACCCACCCGGCGTGGTACTTCAATCTCGCTGCGAACCCCCGCGTCGAGCTCCGCGACAGGGACCGTGTCGGAACCTACGTGGCGCGCGAGGCGACAGGAGAAGAACGCCGCCTGTGGTGGGCGCGCGCTGCCGCAGCCTTCCCTCCTTACGACGAGTACCAGCAGAAGGCAGGACGCACGATTCCGATCTTCGTCCTCGAACCATCCGACAGCGCATAGCGGTCACGGACAGCACGCATCCTCCGGGTTCCTTCATGCCGAACGGCATTCGAAGGAACCCGGAGGATGCGCCTACCGTCTCGATCGACATATCTTGGTCAACGACCGAACTTCATGAACCGATAGAGATAGGGCACGATCCGGCGGACCGGGACGGAGCGCGGCCAGTCACCGGCGCGGAAGTACGCATCGGAACCGCCGTCGACGAAAATCACACTTCCGCAGAGGAAGTCCGCGTTGTCCGACAGCATGAACACCACCCACGCACCGAGTTTTTCTGCGTCACCGAAACCTCCGACGGGAACCGGGAACGAGCGGACGGCCTTCGCCTCGGAGGGAGTGGCCAGTTGCTTCTCGAGCAGCGGGGTCATGATCGCCCCCGGTGCGAGAGCGTTGAGCCGGATGTCGGAACCCGCCCATTCCGGCCGAACAGCAGTGCGACGTACCCACCTGCTGACCGCGATCTTCGAGCCCGCGTAGATGATCGACGGAGCAACCTTCCCGAACAGACGAACCGACTTCACAGCCCGGTCCGCGTCGCCAGCGAGGAATGCGTTGATCGTGCGACGAGGCACAGCCGGCGTTGTCGTGGTCGAGTTGCTGGAGAATACGACGACCTTCGCATCACCCGCTGCTGCGAGCGCATCTCGCCACCCTTCCAGGAGATCGACGACGCCGAAATAGTTGACTTCGGCAATCAGCCGCGGACGATCCGGGCCAGGGGTGGGACCGAGGCCGGCCGCGAGCACAGCACCGTCCAGCCGACCGCCCGCCGACTCGAGAACCGCTCGTACCGCCTGTGTTCTACCCTGAACTGTCGACAGATCGGCGACGACGTCGGCGTCCTCGATATCGACGCCGATGACGGTGTGCCCGGCTTCCCGGAGTTGCTCCGTCACAGCGCGACCCATACCCGACGCGGACCCCGTTATCACATAAACGCCCACAGTACCCTTTCACAACGCTGAATTCCACCGTCCGGCAGCACTATTCGTCAGTGCAGCCGCGGCAGATCCGGGCCGGCAGGCAACTCGATACAGGTCTCGCCCAGTTCGTGAGACGCCACCGCACGGTCGATGGTGCTGCGCAGTGCGGCGCATTCTCGACGATGGTCACCGAGCGACAACTCCTCCGGCATCAACGGACACCACGACGTGTCCGATTCCCATTGGATCGACGTGTGTGCGGGGCTGAACTTCTCGACGAGGACGCCGATCCCACATTCCTCGCACGTCAGAGGCTGCATCGTCATTTCGAGGCATCTCCGTTTCTCTCGTCACTCGGTGTGGCCGGGTCGATGAAGTCGAAGTCCTTCGGATTCGGCTCCCGCAGCAGTGTCCAGTAGTCGACCAGACGCCAGGGGCACGGCACGACAGCACGTCCTTCGCTGTTCCGGTAGTAACCGTTGATCTCGGCGCCGGGATGTACCCATACCGTCTTGTCCAGGGCTTCGTCGACCTTGCGATTGTATTCGTCGAGCACGTCCTGCCGCACATCCAGTGCGTCGTGCCCGTTCTCCACGAGGTACTGCAGGCATTCGATGATGTAGTGGACGTGCTCTTCGCTCAGAATATTGTGTCCTGCACCGTGGTTCGGCGCCGAGTTCGGTCCGGCAGTGACGAAGAGATTCGGAAAGCCGGACACCTGGATACCCAGATAGGCACGGGGGTCGTTGCCGTCGTTCCACTGGCCGGCGAGCGTGCGTCCGTCCCGTCCTGCAATATCGATCGACGTGGTGAACTCGAGCGCAAAACCTGTTGCCAGGATGATGACGTCGGCGGGTATGAACTCGCCCTCGGTGGTGACAACACCGTCGGGTGTCACCCGCTGAAAGGAGGCCCGGTGCAGGGCCACGTGCTCACGGGTGAGGGCGCGGAAGAATCCGGGGTCCTTGACGATTCGTTTGCTGTACGGCCTGAAATCCGGTGTCAGCTTCTCCACGAGATCCGGTCGGTCGGCGAAGCTCGACCGGAGATGGTTCAGCGCTGTCTCGAGCACCATCTCGTTGGCAGGCGACGCCGAGAAGTGCGTCCGTGCCCATTCAGGATCGATCCGCGGCATAGCGTACAGATTGTCGGACGCGAACCAGTACGACCGCAACCGGAACCACTCGTGATACCGCGGGATATGAGCGAGCGCCCACTTCTCGCCCTCGGGAACATCGTTCACGACGCTCTTCTCCGGAACGATCCAGTGCGGCGACCGGACCACGACGTCGAGCGACTTCACCCGATCGACGATGCTGGCCACCACCTGGACGGAGGTGCAACCGGTACCGAGCACGACGACCCGTTTGCCGGTCAGATCGAGGTCTTCGTTCCACTCCGCGGTGTGGACGACGGTACCGGCGAACGAGTCCATTCCCTCGACATCCGGAATATTCGGTGAGTTGAGCATGCCGAGGGCGGTCACCACCGCGCTCGCACGGTGCACCTCTCGAGTCCCGTCGGTGGATTCGACGGTCACCTCCCACACGTGTTCGTCGTCGATCCAGTGTGCGGACAGCACCCGGGTGCTCAACGAAATGTTCTCCGCGATCCCGTAGGTGTCGACGACTCCCTTCAAGTACTTCTGATACTCCGTACCCGACGGGTAGTACTTCGACCAACCTGGATTCAGCTCGAAGGAGTACGAGTAGTAATGACTCGGTGTATCGACCGCGGCACCCGGATAGGTGTTGCGGGACCATGTTCCGCCGATCTCGTGGCGCGTCTCGAATACCTTGTAGCGGAACCCTGCGTCCTGCAGCTTGATCGCGGCGTTGATCCCGACGATCCCCGCACCGATGATGATGACGGAGAAGTCGGCGGGCGGTGTCGCGGTGACGGGCACCCGGCGTTCGCTGATCACGAATCCTGCCTGTTCGCGCAGGATCGGCACGAATTCCCCGTCGACGCGCTCGGACGTCGCCACGTGCGCCATGCGGCCGAACAACTCCGGATCGGGAACCCCGAGTCGATCGTCCATTTCTGGAGTGAGCAGTTCGTGCGCACGTGCCCGGATATCGGCGACCACGTCGTCCGGGTACTGCCCCGGAGGGGTGGTCGGCCGGGTACCGGTTCGGTAGTGGTTGCCGGGTTCGCCGATCGTCAGGCGCGACCCGAACTCGTCGAGCAATCCGGTGTCGCCTGTGACGTGCACCAGAGACATGAGCAGCGGCGCAGGATCGCAGATGTCGATCGCTGCGTGCAGTTGTGATTCACGGTCGTCGGCGACTCGGGATCCGACCACCGAAGGTGAGGCGGTCATCTCAGGCACCCTCGACCCCCACTATGTCGAACCCCTTGTAGCCGGCTGCGGCGACCTCTGCACAGATGTTGCCGTAGTTCGCGAAGCCCCCGATGTACGGCATGAAGACCCGTGGTTTGCCGGGGATGTTTGCGCCCATGTACCAGGAGTTGGCGGACGGGAACAAGGTGCCCGCTGCCTTCTCGTTGCATTCGGCACCCCACTCGTCGACGGCCTGTTCGCCGGCCTCGATCGAGCGGGCGTTGTGTTCGTCGAGGTGATCGAGACAGTCGGAGATCCAGTCCACCTGCTGTTCCGCCATCAGCACCATGTTCGCCAGCACGCTCGGGCTGCCCGCACCGACCATGAAGAACATGTTCGGAAAACCGTGGGACGCTAGTCCCAGGTATGTGCGTGGTCCCGCGGCCCACTCCTCGCGCAGGGTTCGGCCATTGCGCCCACGGATGTCGATCCGCGACAAGGCGCCGGTCATCGCGTCGAAGCCGGTGGCGAAGATGAGCATGTCGAGCGGGTAGTGACTGTCGCTGGTACGGACACCGTCTGCGGTGATCTCCGCGATCGGTGTCCTGCGAAGGTTCACCAGCGCCACGTTGTCCCGGTTGAACGCCTCGAAATAGCCGTCGTCCGTGACGATCCGCTTCGTCCCGATGGGGTGGTCGGTGGGAATCAGCTGGTCCGCGATCTTTGGATCGTTCACCATGTCGCGGATCTTCGATTCGACGTACTCGCGTGCGCTGTCGTTCGCCTCGATGCTTGCGGTCTGGTCCGGAAAAGCCTTGGCGAACAGGTAGCCACCGCGCTGCCACCATTCGTCGTACACCCGGCGGCGCTCCGCCTCGTCGACCTCCATCGCCCCCTTCGGGTACGGGGTGAACGGGGTGCCGCCACCGCTCAGTCGCGCGAGACGTCGCCGCTCCGGGTACGTCGCCTTCACCTCGGCGATCTGCTCGTCGCTCAGCGGGCGATTCCCCGCGGGGATCGAATAGTTGGGGCTGCGCTGGAAGACGACGACCTGCTCGGCTTCCTGTGCAATCACCGGAATCGACTGGATACCCGACGATCCCGTTCCGATGACGCCGACGCGCTTGCCTGCGAAGTCGACGGGATCGTGCGGCCATTCGCCTGTGTGATACGACTCGCCGGTGAACGAATCACGGCCCGGGATGTCGGGGCGATTCGTCGCCGACAACACGCCGGTGGCCATGATGCAGAACCTCGCGGTCACCGATCTCCCGGTGTCCGTCGTGACCGTCCAGAGTCCGGAATCCTCGTCGTACACGGTGGAGACGACGCGGGTGAGGAATTCGAAGGCGCTGCGCAGGTCGTGCCGATCTGCCACATGCTCGAGGTACGCCAGGATTTCCTCTTGGGTCGCGAACCGCTCCGACCACGTCCACTCCTGCTGAAGGTCTTCGTCGAACGAGTACGAGTAGTCGATGCTCTCGACGTCACAGCGCGCACCCGGGTAGCGGTTGTGGAACCACGTACCACCGACTCCTGCCGCAGATTCGAAGCCGTGCACACTCATTCCGCGTGCGCGAAGCTTGTACACCGCGTACAGACCGGAGATGCCGGCACCGATCACGACCGCATCGACATCACGTGTGTGCGTGTCCACGGTGTTCACATCCTTGTCGGGGCGGGCCCCCGGTCCCGAATCGGTCGGCCCTGAATCTGTCGGCGGAGTCATGCTGTTGCGTCCTTCATCTGCTTGGCCCACAACCATTCGTGGCCCCAATAGCTGTCCGCGGTGATCTCTTCCGCCGTGTAGTACGTCTCGTCGACGAGCTTTCCCTCGGTGCCGTATTCGATGTCCCAGCCGCCCGGGACTCCGACGTAGAACGAGACCATCTTGTCGTTGGTGTGCCGGCCCAGTGTCGAGGACACCGGAAAGTCCCGCGCCTGAACCTGGTCGAGTGCCCTGCCCACTGCGTCGAGGGAGTCGACCTCCACCATGACGTGGATCAACCCGGGACCACGATCCTCGGGGCTCGGCATGATCGCAAGGCTGTGATGACGCTGGTTGACGCCGAGGAATCGGATTCGCAAGGGATCCACATCGGGGGGCGTCGGCAGCCTGAATGCACCGCGCGGGAGAAACTCCAGTACTTCGGTGTAGAAGCGGAACGACTCGTCGAATGCGCTGGTCGGCATGACCACATGTCCGAGTCCTTGTGCCCCGGTCACGAACTTCTGTCCGTAGCGCGTGACGACGGGGCTGTGGTCGAGTGCGGGGCCGAAGAAGAACTCGAGCGGCGTGCCGCCGGGGTCCGTCATCGTGAGCCCGCCCTCGACTCTGCGCCGCTCGCACATCTCGAACGGCATGGGTGCGTAGTCGCATCCCGCAGAATCGAGGCGATCGGCAAGTGCTCGCAACGCAGTACCGTCGCGGACCTCCCAGCCGACCGCGGTGACACGGTCGGTGTCGCCGGGCTCGACGGTGATACGGGCCAGGCGCTCGTCCATGCGGAAGTGCAGTGCGTCGTCCTCCGGCCCGGAGCCGGGGGCGAACCCGAGCACCTCGAATCCGAGCTCACGCCAGCGCGTCATGTCCGTCGCCTGGACTCGAACGTATCCGAGGCTCTTGATCTCAGTCACAGTGTTCCTTTCGAAGCAGCCGGAAAGCGTCAGATCATCACGTGCAGAGGACCGTTCGGGACATCTACCCCGAGCGAGGCCATGGCGGACGCGTGATACGGCGTGCTGCTCACGTGGATCGCGTGGTGCAGGCCGGCGTGTGCGTCGCGCCAGAACCGCTGCAGCGGGTTGTCGACGCGAAGGGCGTTGCCGCCGGATCGGTCGAAGATGTCGTCCGCGGCACGCACTGCCCGCCATGCGGAGCGCACCTGATTGCGTCGCGATGTGGCGCGGGTTTCGAAGTCGACCTCCTTGCCTGCGTCGACGAGGTCCCAGATGCGGTCGACGTTGGCGAGCAGCTGCTGGCGGGCCGCATCGATTTCCGATGCCGCTTCACCAAGTGCGTGCAGCACATACGGGTCGTCCTTGATGGCGGTGCCTGCAGCGCCGACCCTGCTGCGCTGGTACTCGATGCCGGCGGCAAGCACACCTTCGCAGATGCCGATGGTCGCGGAAGTGATGCCGAGCGGGAACATCGTCGACCACGGCATCCGGTAGAGGGTCTCCGTGACGCCGTAAACTTTCGCCGCGGTGCCGTCGATTACATCCTGGCCTTTCATCACCCGGTAGTCCGGGATGAAGGCATCCTTGACGACGATGTCCTTGCTCCCCGTACCACGCAGACCGACGACGTCCCACGAGTCCTCGATGATCTCGTAGTCGGCACGCGGGAGGATCACGTGGAGCCCGACGGGCGGCATGAGCGGCCTGCCGTCCTCGCCTCCGACCATCGCTCCGAGGAAGATCCAGTCGCAATGATCGGTTCCGGACGAGAACTGCCACCTTCCCGACATCCGGTATCCGCCGTCGACGGGAACGGCGACACCGCCCGGCATGTACGGCGATGCCTGCCAGGTATCGGTGTCCGAGCCGAGCACCTCGTCCTGCACCTTGGGGTCCGCGAACGCCAGCTGCCATGGATGCACGCCGACGATTCCGCCGACCCATCCCGCGGATCCGTAGATGCTCGCGGTCTTCATGATGGTTTCGGCGAACTCGCGGGGGTGCGCCTCGTAGCCGTCGTACTTCTTACGCTGCAGCAATCGGATGATGCCGGTATTGCGGAGGTTCTTGGCCATGTCGTCGGTCAGTCGGCCGAGCGAGTCGGATTCCTCGGATCCCGCTCGGAGGTCGTCGGCGATCGCAACAATTCGGTCGAGCACTTCGTAACTCATGGAATTCTCCTGGGAAAGGTCGAATGGGGGTCGCGCCGCGCGTCGGGTCGCGGTCCGTATTGCTCGGCGAACGACTCGTGAGCAGTGGTCAGTGCTACGCGAAGGCGCTGCGTCCGGCAGCGAGGTTCTCGTCCACTTCCGCCTGCCAGCTCGTCAGTGCCCGCTCGGTGTCGAGCTCGTACTCGAACCGGTTGATCATCTCCGGCCGGATGTCTTCGACGTCCACGTAGAACTGCTCGTACCAGCGACGAAGCTGGTATACGGGGCCGTCTTCTTCGCAGAGCAGCGGGTTGTCGATCCGGGATTTGTTCTTCCAGATCTCCACGTCCTGTTCGAACCCGATCGCGACGCCGTCGGCGACGGCCCGAGCAATCTGGTCGGCCTGCTCTCCGGGGGCTCCCTCCGGCTTCTCCACGATCACGCCGTATTGGAGCCGGAACGACGTCGGCGTGATCGGGTAGTGGCAGTTGATCAGGTAGATGTTCGGCGCTGCGTCGGGGTCGCTGCCACCGCTCCACAGCTTGTCGATCATGTATGACGGTCCGTAATACGACGCGTCCGAACGACTTTCCACGCTGTAGTTCGTGGACGTACTCACGCCGACGGCGTCGGCTCGTGGCCGCGACCTCATCACCTGCGTCGCGGTGTGGCCCTCGAAGACATTGCGGAAGTAGGTCGGCATTCCGTAATGCACGTAGAAGAAGTGCGCCATGTCGACGACGTTGTCCACGATCTCACGACAATTCGATCCGGTGACGTCGACAGAGTTCCACACCCAGTCGGTCCAGCCGGAATCGCCGTAGGTGGGGATCTCGGGAATCGCGAGTTCCGCGGGCGGCTTGCCGCCCTGAGGGTCGTGCCAGACGAAGAGCTGGCCGCTCACTTCCGCCACCTGCCACGCCCGGGTCCTGGCAATCGGCGGCACCCGGCGTGCATAGGGAATCGCGGCACATTTTCCGTCACCGCGCCAACGCCAGTCATGGAACGGGCACGCTATGGCGTTGCCCTTGACTGTCCCCTGCGCCAGATTTCCGCCCATGTGCCGGCAGTATGCGTCGAGAACGTTGATTCGCCCGTCCTCCCCTGCGAACACGACGAGAGCGGTACCGAATGCATCGACCTGGTGCGGCTTTCCGTCGGCGAAATCGCGTATCAGTCCGAGGCAATGCCAACCGCGGGCGTAGCGTTCCGGCGGTGTGCCGGTGTCGATGACGCGAACCTGATCGTCGGTGTCGGTAGAACTCACGATGCCTCCTGATCGACTGATCGCGACAACTCACCCGCCGCGTGATGATCAGCTTGGCAAGCCGAAAAGGCCCTGTGACGTCGGTCTCCCGCACAACGGGAGGCCAGTTTCGACGAAGGCCCCGACAGCTGGCACGGTCATCACACGATTGATGCGCTGCACGCACCACAGGTACTGTGAGGCATATCACACCCACCGTGGGTGTCAGGAGGATGAGTTGAGTACATCACGCACCGATGGGCTGCCAGTTTCCGTCGTGGACCGGATGTCGCTGGTTCTGGAGGCCTTGAGCACGGGCCCGATGACCCTGGCCAAGGTCACGGCGCGAACAGGGCTTCCGAGGTCGTCGGCGCACCGCCTGCTCGAACAGCTCGCCAATGCCGGGTGGCTCGCCCGATCGCCCGAACAGACCTACGAGCTGGGTGTGAAAGCGTACGAAATGGGGCAGGCCGCACTCAACCAGAATCGGCTCCTGCATCACGCGCGCCCTGTGATGCAGGGATTCGCGCAGCGGACCGGGTACACCATCCAGCTCGGGGTCGTCGACCGCGACGACACCGTCTATCTCGCCAAGGTGAACGGGCGCACATCGGGTTCGACACCGACTGCCGTCGGCCAACGAGTACCAGCCCACCTGACGGCGGTCGGCAAGGTCATCATGGCCTATGCGGCACCTGCACAGCCCCCGTCACCACGCGACACCGCCGGCGCATCCGAAGACCTGGCCGTCACCCGTTCCGGGGCTGTCAGATTCGACAAGGAGATGGCACAGATTCGCGACCACGGCGCTGCCTTCGACCGCGGTGAAGCGTTCCCCGGCATTGCTTGCGTCGGGGTCTCGATCGGACCTCCCGACCACATGTACGGCAACCTGGCAGGGCTCTCGGTCTGCGCGCCGATCGGTGCGTTGGAGCTCCAGAAGATGGTTGCTCCGCTGCGCGTGGTCGCAGGCGAGATCTGGCAACGGTGTGTGGCAACGGACCTCGCGCGCCACTGACCGGGTAATCAGCGTCGGCCCTTCCGATGACGGCGGTGGTGGTGGTGGGCATGCCCACCACCACCGCCGTCGCAGTACCTGGAGTCGGAGCCTTCCGGCTCAGTTACGCGACTCAGTTGCGCTGCACGAATTCCACCAGGTAACCATCGGGGTCGCGCACCGTTCCGATCGTCATGTCGTAGCCGTCGAGCGTCGTCGCCGGGGTCACCTCCACGCCTCCGTGCGCACAGGCCCTGGCCATCTGCTCCCGGATGTCGGTGGTGTTGACGACGACCTTGACGAGCATGTTGCCGTGATCTGTCGCGGCGTCAGCGTCGCCGTTGGTCGGCAGTACGAGTTCGAGTCCGGCGACACCGGCCCGGACGATCACTGCCCGGAACGTGGAGGTGGTGAGGTTCTTGTCGTGTACGAAACCGCATCCTCGAACATAGAATTCGACCGCGCGATCGAGTTCGGTCACGCGCAGTGCGCTGAGCGACATCGTGGTCTGCGGATGCGATCCTGGTGCCGTCATCGCGTCTGGGACCCGCCGTTGAAGTCCATCGTCTGCCCCGTGACGCCACCGGCCTCGTTCGACGCCAGGTAGGCACAGAATGCGCCGACCTCGAGCGGGTCGCCCAGGCGGCCGATCGGGATGGTCTGCAGAATCTGCTCGATCATCTCGGGGCTCATCTTGTCCTCGAGGTTCTTCTGGTGTCCGAGCGCCACGATGTTCGCGGTGACGCCGTACCGGCCGGTTTCGGCTGCCAGGTGACGGATGAAGCCCTCGATGCCGCTCTTGCCCGTTGCGTACATCGTCTGGTTGATGTTCTGGCCGGTCCGGGCGGAGCCCGACGAAATCTGGACGACTCGTCCCCAGCCCGCATCGCACATCCCGTCGAGGGCGACCTTGATGCAGTTCATCGCGCCGAAGATGTTGAGATCGATGGGGGCCCGCCACTCCTCGGGAGAGAGTTCCCGGAATGGTTTGATGACACGGCCTTCTGCGACGCCGGCATTGTTGACCACGATGTCGACGTGCCCGCCGAGTTCCTTTTCCGCGGCTCGCACGTGTTCGAGTGTGGAATCGAAGTCGGTGACATCGAAGGCCGAGGCCACGGCCACGTTCCCCTCCTCGACGATCGCGGCCGCGACCTTTTCGGCACGTTCTGCGAACAGGTCGTTGACGATCACCGCTGCGCCCTGCCGTGCAAGAACTTTCGCGATTCCTTCACCGACACTCTGGCCGCCTCCGCTGACAAGTGCGATATGTCCCGTCAAGCTGAACACAGGTGCTCCTTCCCGCCGGCAGTGCGGCGACTTGTGGTGTGGGCCAGTGCACAACAACCGACCGAATTTTGTCAACCAATATTGGATCCAAAATAGTCTCCAGATCTGCTAACGTCGCCGCATGACTTCGACTTCTCCCGCCGCCGCAAGCGAAAGCGCCACGGAGCCACCGATCCTCACCACTTTCGCGGACGGCGTCGCGCGCATCACCCTGAACAACCCTCGCCGTAAGAATGCGATCACCCTGGCGATGGCCGCCGACATCGCCGCCTTCTGCGACCGAGTCGAAGCAGACCCGGCGATCGGCGCCGTCGTGGTCGATGCCAATGGCAGCTATTTCTGCAGCGGTGCCGACACCCGCGACCTTGCATCCTCGTCCGCCGATCCGGCATCTCCCGAGGCGGTGCAACGCACATCGGCCGTCTACGGCGCATTCGTGCGTGTCGGATCACTGCCCGTACCGACCATCGCCATCGTGACCGGCGGAGCCGTCGGCGCCGGACTCAACCTCGCAATGGCCGCCGACATCATGGTGGTCACACCGGACACAGTCCTCGACAGCGGCTTCTCCGCCCGCGGCATCCACCCCGGCGGCGGACACATCTCCCTGCTCGGCCGCGCCCTGGGCTGGTCCGGGGCCGTCGCGCTCGCCGCCTGCGGACAGTCGCTGACCGGGACAGAGGCGGTGGCGCGGGGGCTCGCCTACACCGCAGTTGCGGCCGAGGATATTCCGCACACCGTCGACGGTCTGGTCCGCACCGCTGCCGCAGACCCTGAACTGACCCGTCGCATCATGACCAGCGCGCGTCTCGAACTCGGTCCGCCCGCGGTCGGCTGGTCGTCGGCCATCGAGATCGAGCGAGGGGTACAGATGTGGTCGATGTCCCGGAAGGGCAAGGGCTCGTGGTCGTCCCGGGGGCCGGAACGCTCATGACCGCAACCCGCACCGACCGGCTGGACCACCTCGGATCGACACTCGACGACCTGCGTACCGAAGTACGCGGATTTCTCGACCACGAACTCACCACAGGCGGTTTCGTACCGGACACCGACAGCTGGATGACCGGATTCGACGCAGGGTTCAGCGCCCGCGTCGCCGAACGAGGTTGGCTCGGCATGACCGTGCCCACCGAATACGGAGGGCATGGCCGTAGTCCTCTCGAACGTTTCGTCGTCAGCGAAGAGATGCTCGCGCACGGAGCACCGGTCGCGGCGCACTGGATCGCCGACCGGCAGATGGCGCCCAGCATCCTCGCGAACGGCTCGGACGAACAGAAGCGGCGATACCTCCCCGGAATCACCTCGGGGACCATCTTCTTCGCGATCGGCATGAGCGAACCCGACGCCGGCTCGGATCTCGCGGCGGTGCGCACCCGTGCCGTCGACAACGGCGATTCGTGGACGATCAACGGCACCAAAGTCTGGACCACCGGCGCACACCTCGCGCACGCGATGGTGGTACTCGCCCGTACCGACGGGCAGCACGGCGACCGCCAGAGCGGTCTGTCCCAGTTCGTCGTCGACCTTCCCCACCCTGACATCGAGATCCGCCCATTACGCAGCATCGACGGGCAATCCCACTTCAACGAAGTCATCTTCCACGATGCGCAGATACCCGCGTCGGCGTTGCTCGGTGCCCGCGGCAACGGTTGGGCGCAGGTGATGGGCGAGCTGGCCTTCGAACGCTCCGGTCCCGAACGCTATCTCAGCACGATGCCGTTGCTGCGCAGCTGGGCTGCGCACCTCGTCGACGTCGGCGCCACACCGGAACAGCGGCGCACCCTGGGCACGCTCACGGCACGCGCATGGGCATTACGAAGGATGTCGCTGCGTGTCGCGGCCGAGCTCACCGCAGGCCGCAACCCCGATGTGCTCGCCGCGATGGTCAAGGACCTCGGCTCGATCTTCGAGGGCGACCTGGTCGAGGCCGTCCGAGCGTCGAGCCAGGTCGTGGCACGTCGTGACGCACCCGACCCGCTTGCCCGCATGCTGGCTCAGAGCGTCCTGCACACACCGGTATTCACTCTTCGGGGCGGTACCAACGAGATTCTGCGCGGGATCGTTGCCCGCGGACTGGGGATGCGATGAGCGAGCTCACCACCGAGTTGACCTCGGCCACCATATCGATGATCGACCGCGTCGGTATCGATCCGGAGACACCGACGGAGGGTATGGCCAATGCCCTCTGGACCCTGTTCGGCGATGCCGGTTTCACCACCGTCGGCGTACCCGAGACGGCAGGCGGAGGTGGAGCGACGCTCGCCGATGCTCTCGCAGTCGTCACCGCCGCCGCGCGACGCGGCGCCCTCACGCCCCTCATCGAACACGGCATCCTTGCTGCGTGGCTCGCGGCCACCGCAGGGCACACCCTCACATCGACGACCGCCTCCGCCGCCGTCGGTGATCCGGCGTCCTCGGTCCGTCGTCGGGGCGACATCGTCCTGTTCGACGGCAAGGTCACCGACGTCCCGTATGCGGCCGACGCGGATACCCTCGTCGTGCTCCTCCCACCGGAACCCGGCGCCGACGGCTCGACCGTCGCCGTGGTGCCGATGTCCGCGGCCGGTGTCACAGTGTCGGCGGGAACCGACCTGACCGGTGTCTCGATCGGAGATATCACGTTCGACGACGTACCCGTCGTTTTCCATGGCAGTTCACCGGCCACGCTCGACGAATTCCTCGACCGCGGCGCTCTCGCTTATGCCGCTGCCACTGCATCAGCGGCCGCAGCCGTTCAGGACCACAGCCTGCGTTACGTGTCCGAGCGCATCCAGTTCGGGCGTCCCCTCGCGAAGTTCCAGGCGGTCCAGCAACAGCTGGCGCAGCTCGCTGCCCGGACCACGATGATGGATATCGCGGTGGACGCGGCGGTCGCCGCGCACGAGGCACCCGACGACGCGCGGGTCGCCACAGCAGCAGCCAAGGTGGTGACGGCGATGTCCGCGCACCCGGTCGCCGCTGCCGGCCACCAGATCCACGGTGCCATCGGGACCTCATCCGAGCATCCCCTCGGCCGCTTCACCACGTCGCTGTGGAGCTGGCGCGACCGCCACGGTTCGGAGCAGTTCTGGGCAGAAGACCTCGCCGGCCTGATCCTCGATGAGGGCGCCGACGTCTGGGACGTGATCGTGGGAGGACGGCCCCCGCACCGCAACACACCGACCACGAACGGGAGCCCGACGTGAACGTGCCCACTTCGACAAGCGACACGACGGTCGCTGAGGATGTCGCGATCGACGGGCACGCCGCGTGGCGTGCCGCGGAGCCGAACTCCGGTATAGGTGCGCTAGCGGGACTGCGTGTGCTCGACCTGAGCCGAGTACTGGCGGGGCCGTACACCGCTCAGACTCTTGCCGACCACGGCGCCGAGGTGATCAAGGTCGAAGCGCCGTTGGGCGACGAAACTCGTGGTTGGGGTCCGCCCTTCGATGAGGACGGCGAGAGCAGCGCGTACTACGCGGGTCTCAACCACAGCAAGGACAACATCTGCCTGGACCTCCGGACCGATGCCGGTCGAGAGGTGCTTGCACATCTGCTGCGCGGCGCCGACGTCGTGATCGAGAACTTCAAGGCAGGCACCATGGCCCGCTGGGGATTCGACTACGAGACCGTGCTCGCCGAGGAGAACCCGCGGCTGGTGTATTGCCGGGTGACCGGGTTCGGCGTCGACGGACCGATGGGCGGTCTACCGGGGTACGACGCGGTGCTGCAGTCCTTCGGTGGATTGATGAGCGTGAACGGCTATCCGGACGGCAATCCGCTGCGCGTCGGAGTGCCGATCGTCGATATCGTCGCATCACACATGGCGGTCAGCGGCATCCTGCTCGCGCTGAGGGAACGCGACGGCAGTGGACGCGGGCAACTCGTCGACATCACGCTCCTCGACTCGGTGATCTCGCTCCTGCATCCGCACGCTTCCAACTGGGTCTCCAGCGGTAAGGTGCCGCAGCGTACCGGCGACTTCCACCCGAGCGTCGTGCCCTATCAGGTCTTCGCTGCTCGAGACGGTGACTTCTTCGTCAGCGCGGCCAACGACCGGCAGTTCCGCTCGCTGGTCACCGCACTGGGCGTGCCTGAACTCGCCGACGATCCGCGGTTCGTCACCAACGGGGTGCGCTCGCAGAACCGGGAGGAACTCTCCGGCCTGCTCGGCGAACGTATCGCTGCACGAAACTGCGACGACCTCGCAGCCGAACTCGACCGGGCGGGGGTTGCCGCCAGCCCGGTCAACACGGTCGACCAGGCGCTCACGGCTCCCCAGACCGTTCACCGCGGACTCTTCCTGGACACCGTCGACTATCGTGGTCTGGGTGTGCCGATCAAGCTCGGCCGAACTGCGACGCGTACACCTCGCAGGGCTGTGTCGCTCGGAGCCGATACCGGATCGGTGCTCGGCGCGATGGGCTACAGCAAGGAGGACATCGTCGTTCTGAAGACCGGTGGTGCGCTAGGCAACGCATGACCGATCGCATGAGGAGGGACGAAGGTGAACCGACGAGCTACACCGGCAGGCCGGCAGCGCGACTCGTCCGTCCGTGACGCCGATTGGGTGGGCACGGAGATCGAGCGGATGATCGTCACCGGTGATCTGCTTCCCGGCCAGCCGGTCCGGCAGGAATTGATGGCCGAACGGCTCGGTGTCAGTCGTCTCCCGATCCGGGAAGCGCTGAGCCGGCTGGCGTCACAGGGACTTGTCGAACACCGTCGAAACGTCGGATACGCGATCGTCAGACTCGAGCAGTCGGAGTTCGACCAGATCTATCTGATGCGGAACGTCCTCGAACGCGAGGTCCTCGCTTCCCTGCCCGCATTCGACGACGACGCTCTCACCGAGATCCGCGCGCTGGGCGACCGTGTTTCCGAAGCGGCGGAACGCGCCGACCTTCTGGAGATGCGTCTGGCGAACCAGGAGTTCCATTTCGCAATGTTCGACCGCTCGCCCCTGGGTCTGGTGGTGACGGAGATCCGTCGTCTGTGGCGGCTGGCAATGCCCTACCACGCCGCGTACCTCTTCGATGCCGAAGTGCGACGACGGGTCGTGGCCGAACACGAGGCCATGATCGATGCGCTTGCCCACCACGACAACGAGCGCCTGATCGCGCTGATGGACGAGCATCGACGCGGTGGCGAGGCAGGCGCGAGCATGCTGCTGCGCAATACGAACAGCACCGGAGCGCCATGAGCCGGCACAGCACCGTCGGTGCTGTGCCGGCTCATCGAGTTCTCACGCGGAACGGACCGCGGACAACAGCTTCTTCAGCGGAGCCGACGTGTCCGCCAGCATTTCTCGCGACGGCCGGAAGCCGCGCGCTAACGCGGATCGTAACGCCACGAAGTCGGCCGGTGCATTGACACATTCGGCAGCGACGAGTACATCGTCCTCGAAGTAGAGGGCGACGCGACGCGACGGCTTGCTCGGATCCGTCCGAACCATCGTGTCGGTGTGCGCCTTCACCAATCCGACGATCTGCAACTTCCATGGGCCCTGGTCCGACCAGAACCACGGACAGGGCCGATCGGGCACCACGCTGCCGACCAGGGTGGCCGCTGCGATGTTGGCCTGTTCGGTTGCGTTGTCGACGGATTCGAGGCGAACCCGACCGCCGCCACGGGATTCCTGCACGGTGCAGTCCCCGATGGCAAGAATTCGACCATCTGAGGTCACACACTGTTCGTCGACGACGACACCGCGTTCGCACTCGAGACCGAGTTGCTCGGCGAGTTCCGTCCGGGGCTCCGCACCGACACCTACGAGCACTGACGCTGCGGGGATCTGGCGACCGTCGGCGAGTCGGACCGCGCGGATCCGGTCGCCGTCGACGACGATCTCCGTGGGCGTCGCCCCGAGAAGTACATCGACACCCATCTCATGGTGCGCCGCGAGCAGGAACTCGGCGGTTCCCGGCCCGACGGAACGGCCCATCAGCTGCGGGCCCGCCTCCACCACCGTGACGGCCGTGCCCAGACCTCGGAGAGTGGCGGCCACCTCGAGCCCGATGAAGCCACCGCCGATCACCACCACCGGTCCGGCCCCGACACGCTCCGCCATGCGCTGGGCATGGTCGAGTTCGCGCAGCACCAGGACGTCGCGATGGCCGGAACCGGGGATGTCCAAGCGACGTGCGCGTGCACCGGTGGCGAGCACCAGACGATCGAAAGCCCTTGTGCTGTGCTCTCCGTGGGAGTCACATACGTGTAGGACGAGACCTCCGCTCTCGCGGTCGATGTGGTGGACCGCCGTACCGCGGAGCAGTTCGATACCGTTCCCCACGTAGTGGTCCGCGGCGCGCAATACCAGCGAGTCCGACCCCGCAGCGCCTTTCAGCCACGCTTTCGACAACGGCGGACGCTGGTATGGCAGATGCGTCTCGTCGCTGATCAACGTCAGACTGCCGGTATACCCGCCGAGCCTGAGCCGATCCGCCAGGTGCACCGCCGCGTGTGAGGCACCGACGACCGCCACACTGCGTGGTGGACCTCCACTGCCCGATGCGGGTTCGGCGAACTCACGTCTGTTCATCGGGGACCGTCACGTGAAGGTCGATGCCCTCGCAGAGAATCAGCTGGCACGACAACCGCGACGAATCCTCTCGATCACTGGCCGTGCAGTCCAGCATGTCGTCCTCGTCCTCCGACGGAGGATCGAAATGCTGCTGATCGTCGTCGGCGAGGTAGACGTGGCATGTCGCGCACGACAGCGAGCCGCCGCATTGCCCAACGATTCCTGCGACACCGTTGCGGACGGCCGTCGACATGACGGAGTCTCCGGCCGTACCGTCGATCACTCGTTCTGTTCCGTCGGGCTGCGAATAGAAGACCTTGGGCATGTCGATTCCCTACCAGGTGACGGGAAGATCGACGATGGGAAGGGTGAGGTTGTCGTTGTCCACGACGGCCTCGCCGGCCAGTGTGAGGCCCGGAAGTCGCTTGAACAACTCGGTGATCGCGACCTGCATCTCCATCCGCGCGAGCGGGGCGCCGAGGCAGTGATGCAAGCCGTAGCTCAGAGTCAGTTGCGGATTGTTCTTCCTGCGCACGTCGAACTTGCCGGCGTCCTCGAGCGCGATGCCGTCGTGGTTGACTGCGGCCGGGTCCACCAGCACAGCCTCGCCCTCGGCGATGATCTGACCATCGATCTCCACGTCCGCTGTGGCCACGAACGGAACCAGACCACCACCACCCGCGACGGTGTCGTAGATGGCCATGCGACCGTTTCGGAGGATCTCCTCGACGGCGGTGGGCGCCACCGTGTCGACGTCCTCGAGAAGGACCTCCAACTGGTCGGGGTGACGCAGCAGCGACAGCACACCTGAACAGATGAAGTTCGCAGTGTTGTCGAAGCCCGCGACGATCAGAATCATCGCGATAGGCAGGATCTCACCGTCGGTGAGAGAATCGTCCTTGTCCGGTGCGTTGGCGAGATCGCTGAGAAGATCCTCGCGGGGATTCTTGCGACGGTCCTCGATGAGAGCGGTCAGATACATGAAGAGCTCGGTCATGTTCTGCACGACCTCGTCCTCGGGCATGTTCGCCACCGCGAGCGTGGCCGCACTCCACTTCTGGAACTTCGGCCGATCCTCCGGGGGAACTCCGAGTAGGTTCGACAGCATCTGGATCGGCAACGCTACGGCGTAGTCACTCACCAGGTTCGCTGACGCACCCTTCGCGATCATCTCGTCGATCAGCTGGTTGGCGAACTCGACAGCCGATTCCCGCATGGCACGCACACGCTTCGGGGAAATCGACTTCTGCACGAGCTTGCGGAGCTTGGTGTGGTGCGGCGGATCCTCGAACTGGATCGTCGACTTCAGGAAGTCCGGGAACTCCACGAAGTAGGGCACGGCTCGCTCACCGGTACGGAAGGGTCCCCGGACGAAGCGGGGATCGCTGAGCATTTCTCGCGCCGCGGCATTGCGGTGGATGACCCAGACATCGCCGCCGATCGGCATCGTCATCTTGGTCATCGGCCGATCGGCCGAGATCGCGATATACCGCTGGACGGCCTCGTTCGACGGGACGGCGGCGAAGGGATAGGAGGTATCGACCGTCTGATCGGCGGTATTCGTGGATGTTTCCGTTGAGCTCACTGTAATTCTCCTGGGGCTGAACCGGTGTCGTCAGGATGCTGCTCAGGACGAGGCGGGAACCTCGGCCGGTGCGACGACCTGCGGCATGGCATCGGGACTGATCGCCATGATCTCGTCGAAGCGTTCGGCGACGGTGTCGACCGTCAGCGAGGGATCATGGATGCCGACCGTATTGACGAGTGCAAGCCGGTTGACGATTCCACCGGCCACGTTGAAGACCTCACCGGTGACTGTGCAGTCCGGGTGGACGAGGTAGGCAGCGACCGGTGCGACGTGCTCCGGGCGCAGCTGGGTACGCATGTACTCCATAACCTCCGGGGAAAGACTGTCGGCAGAGGCTTCGGCCATACGGGTCCCCGCGCCGGGGGCGATGGCATTGACCATCACACCCGCGGCCAGACCCTCGACAGCGAGGTTGCGGGTCAGACCGAACAATGCTCCCTTCGATCCGCCGTAGTGCGACATGTCCGGATTACCCAGCATCGCTTGCGAAATGGTGTTCACCACACGACCGGCCGGCGACTTCAACAGGTGCGGCCACGCCGCGCGGCACACTCGCAGCGCACCGAAGTAGTGGACGTCGAGGTGCCGCTGATACTCCTCGTAGGGAACTTCGTCGAACCGTGCGGTGCGGACGATACCGGCATTGTTGATCACCGCATCCAACTGTCCGAACTCCGAGAGTGCTGCGTCGACCAGTGCGTTGGCGCCCTCTTCGGTGGCGACGTCGGCCGAGCACGCGACAGCGCGCCCACCCGCCGCGGTGATCGCCTCGACAACCTCGCTTGCGGGGTCGTCACCTTCGGTTCCGGAACCGTCGATGGTGGCGCCGAGATCACCGACCACCACGGCGGCACCAAGGGAGGCCAGCAGTTCGGCGTGCGCTCGGCCGATACCGCGGCCCGCCCCGGTGATCACGACCACGCGGTCGCTGAAATCCAGTGTTGTCATGAGATGTCCTCGAATGTGGAGTGGATGATGCGTATCAGGGGCGGGTGTCGCCGCCGCGCGTCGAGACATCGGCAACCCAGATGGTGCCCTGCGCCTCTCGGGCGGACTTCTCGAAGTCGAAGACCTCGACGCCGACCGTCATGTAGAGCGTCGAGCGATCGGGTCCGCCGAGCAAGCATGCCGACGCGACACCGTTCTCCAAGGGCAGCGGAATCGCATCCGTCATGCCGTCCTCGGTGAACCGGGCCACGTAGCCGCTTCCGGGCATCGCCGCCCACACGCCGCCGTCCTCGTCGAGGCCGATGCCATCGGGCATGAAGGGGCACGTGGCGAACGGGCGAGGGTTGGAAAGCGATCCGTCGGCGGCACGGTCGATGACCGTGATCTTCTGCGCCATCACCTCAGCGGTGAAAACCTTGGTTCCGTCCGCGCTGATCGCGATGCCGTTGGCGCACAACAACGGACCCACCTGGTCCGCCGTGGAGGCGGTGCCGTCGGGTTCGACGACGATGATCGGAGACGGCACCGGATCCTGGCCTGCGAAGAGGTCGAAGCCGAGCTGAGTGACGTAGGCGCGTCCGTCTGCATCGACGACCATGTCGTTGATCGCGGCCTGCGCGAACTCGGAGACGTCCACGAGAACTTCGAGATCATCAGGGCCGTTTCCCCCGTGCACGAGGACGAGCTTTTCGTGCATGGACGTGACGATGAGTCGTCCGTCCGGAAGCCATCCGAATCCTCCGAGCGTGATCGGCACGTCGGTTCCGGCGCGGCGACCCGACGCGTCGACTACGACTGTCGCGTTCCCGTCCGCGTCCAAGGTCCTCAGCGTCGCGGTGTACATGTCGGTGAACCAGAACGTGTCGTTATGCCAGCGCGGGCACTCGGGCCATGAGAAACCGCTCGAGATCTTGCGGGGTTCGATGACGCGCGCGCCCGCTTCGGCGACGGCGGCAGCAGTGTCGGCAACTACGTTGGTCATGTCGAGCCTTCCAGTGAGGGAGACCGGGCGCTGATGTCCACGGTGTCGTGTGCGGGCGTGACGACGGCCGAAGGGCCGTGAACTATGTCACAACAACTGTCATGAGGGACCATATGTTTCGAAAAATGCCGTGGGAGGAGGCCTCCCGCTGAGCGGTCAGCTTCCTGCTCTGCGGCTTCGGACATGTAGACGCGCTGTCTACGGCACTCCTCCGACCTCGGTGCGGGCCATGGCCGTGTCCCCGAGATAGGCCCGTTCGATCAAGCCGGGGTCTCGTCCGAGGGAGTCGGCCGAGTCGGCCAACACAACCGAACCGTGCACCAGCACGGCAGCACGGTCAGCGACTTCGAGGGCGAGGCGAACGTGCTGCTCGACGAGAACGACAGACATCTCCCGTTCCTCGACCAACCGTCGTAGCACCGACAGGATCTCGTCGGCGATCACCGGAGCCAGACCCATGCTCATTTCGTCGATCAGCAGTACTTTCGGTCGTTGCAGAATTGCCCGTCCGATGGCGAGCATCTGCTGTTCACCGCCCGAAAGGCGGCCCGCGGCGACACGGAGTCGTTTCTCCAACGCCGGGAAGTATCCGAGTACCTCGTCGACAGCATCGGATCGGCGACGCCGCTCATGTACTGCAAGACGGAGATTGCCGATCGTGCTCAATTCCCGGAAGAGTGCACGGTCGTCCGGGACGAGCACCATGCCGGACCGCACGGCGTCACGTGGACGGCCTGCGGCGACGGCCGCCCCGTCCACGATCACCTCGCCGCCGAACCGGGGCAACAGACCCGCGAGGGACAGCAACAGTGTCGTCTTTCCCGCTCCATTGGGCCCCAGCAGGCAGGTGATCGTTCCCTTCTCCACCTCGAGGTCCACGCCCCGGACGCACGGCCGCTGAGAGAAGTAACCCGTCGAGAGGTTCCGAATCGTCAGTCCGTTCACGAGAGCGCCTCCTGTGCATCATGGGTGGGTGCGGCCGCGAGTTCGGGAATTGCGTCGTGCCCAGGATCTACCCGATCGGCCGGGAGTCCCAGATAGGCGCTGATCACGCGTTCGTCGGCCCGGACCTCCTCGGGAGTGCCACAGGCCACCACTCGTCCGAGATCGAGAACGACGACACGATCACAGATGGTGAGGACCAGTTCCATGTCGTGATCAACGAGGAGGATCGACGTACCCGCCTCGCGTGCGGCGCGGAGGCGGTCGCCGAGCCAGCGGCTCTCCGAGCTGTCGAGGCCCGCCGCCGGCTCGTCGAGAAGGGCCACCTTCGGCGACGAGACCAGCACGCGGGCGACCGACACCAACTGACGCCTGCCCTGCGAGAGGGTCGCCACTTCGGCATCCGCGACATCGCCGAGCCCCACGGTGTCGAGGACCATGTGCACCCGTTCCGCGACCGCGGTTGCGGAGGACTCCTCGCCTCGGGGCCCACCCACGGTCACGTTCTCGACGACCGACAGGTCGTCGTACAGCTCGACGTCCTGGAAACTGCGGCCGAGCCCACGCCGGCTGAGTCGGTACGGTCGTAGGCTGCTGACGTCCACTCCATCCAGGACGACTACCCCGGTTGCTGGCGCGAAACCGGTGATCGCGTCGATGACGGTGGTCTTTCCTGCGCCGTTCGGCCCGATGAGTCCGACGATCTCCCCGGCCCGAACATCGAATGTGACGTCCGACGCCGCTTCTACCGCACCGTATTTCACGCTGAGTCCCTGCACGGACAGAAGTGGAGCTCCCACTGTGGACGACTGCGCGTGCGCGACTGCCGGTTCGGCCACCCGAACGTCCGGTGTTGTGCTGGCCGGCGATTTTCTCACAGACGGCCACGGGATCCGGGGCAGCTTCCCTGCAATTCCGTCCGGATTGACCATGATTGTGACAATCAGCAGGATTCCGCTGATCACCGCGTAGTAGTCACCGATGTGCAGGAATCGGTCGACGAACAGGAACAGCAGACCGCCCGGCGCGATGATCCCGGCCACGATGGCGCCCGTGACGGAGGTGATACCGGCGATGTACATGATCGCGAACAGAGTGATTCCGAGGAACACGGTGAACGGTTCTGGCGTCGCCAGCGTCTGCTGGTATGCCATGAGCGACCCGGCAAGTCCGGCGAGGAATGCGCCGATGGCAAATGCCGCCAGCTTGGTACGGGGGACATTGATTCCAGATGCCGCAGCAGACCGCTCATTCGCTCGGACGGCGAGCATGTCGGTTCCCAGACGGCTGCGCCGCAGCCCAGCCACGCCCAGAGCCACAGCGACGAGCACCGCCAGACACATCAGGGCGAAGGCCAGACGTGGATAGCCCTCCCCCGCACCTATTCCTAGATCGATGCCGAACACTCGCGGTGTATCCACCGGGGCGCCCGCGACACCACCGTTGAGTTGAGGGTTTCGGAACCAGAAGGCTTCGAAGAACACTGCCAGCGCAAGCGTGACCACCGTGAGGGGCAGCCCCCGCACCCTGAGCGCGGGCAAACCGATCACGATTCCGATCACCATCGCGAACAGTGCGCCGATGAGCGGAGCGAACGGGAACGGGATACCGAGATGCGTGTTGAGCACGCTGACCGAGTAGGCGCCCACTCCAGCGAGGGTGAGCTGTGCCAACGACACCTGCCCGGTGTACCCGGTCACCACCACTTGTGACAGCGCGATCACCGCAAAGATGATGCTCGTGATGATCGCGGCACGGTAACTGCCGCCGGTGACCATCAGTGCGACGACGGCGACCGCGACAGCCAGGAGCGCGGGGGCGACGATCCGCTCGGGACGCGGGGCGTGGCCGAGTCGTTGCCGGACGATGCTGCCACGGTCGGGTAGCGGCCGTCCCTTGAAGACCAGGAAGACGAGGATCAGCAACAGCGGGATCGCCTCGGCCATACCTGCGCGCGGGAACCAGTCGAAGGTCGCCTGCAGGTTCGTGGTCTCGGCCTGCAACGCACCGATCGCGATGCCGGCGACCACGGTCAGCCAGATCGAACGGAAGTTCCCCACGAGAGTCGCAGCGAGTGCGGGAACGATGAACATGGAGTACGCAACGGGATTCAGAGCCACGATCGGCGCAATGAGAATGCCACCGAGGCCGGCCACCACCGACGACAGCGCCCAATTGCTGAACGCGATCCGGTCCGGTGACAGCCCCGTCAGATAGGCGCCTTTCTCCGACTCGGCCGCTGCCTCCGTCGCGGTTCCGAAGCGAGTGAACCGGAACACCAGCGTAGCCACCAGAGCGATCGCGACGATGGTGACAGCCAACCAGATCCGGTCCGTCGGCGCCTGCATGGAACCGATGGCGATGCTGTCGAGAGCGAAGATCGGTTCTACCGCGACGATCTCGGTGCCGACGCGCAAGGCGATCAACGCCTGTAGCACGATCATCAGGCCGATAGAGGCCACGGCCTTGGCGATCACCGGCGCGTGACGAAGCGGCCGGAAGATCAGGGCATAGAAGAGAATTCCGAGCAGCGCCGCGATCACGAGCGACACGGCCATGGCCGGGGCAACCCCGAGCGGTCCACCGAGATCGACCGTTCGGGGGAGCCCCGGTATCGGGACCATCAGCTCACCCGTACGCAACAGCGCGTAGGTGTAGGCGGTGTAGAGAGCCACGGCGCCGGTGGCGAAGTTGACGACGCCGGAACTCTTGAACGTCATCACGAGCGCCAGCCCGATGGCGGCGTACACGGCTCCGTTGCCGAGGCCCAGCACGAGATACGCAAGATGGTCGGTCATATTGCTTCCTTGTGAGATTCTGGCCGGGGCCCTCAGCCCGTAACCGTCAGGTTCTCGGGGATTCCCTGATCGTTGATCTCACCGATCAGCATCTGCGAGGAGCAGATCGACGGCATCATCGGGAATGCAGTTCCGTTGCAGGTGAAGGTGATTCCACCGCCGGCGGGCATTTCCACGTTCTGAGCTGTCCGCAGGGCCTCACGGATGGATGTGGCGTCCACTGCGCCGGTGATGCTGTCCGTTGCACCGGCGAGCGCCATCACCGTCTGATAGCCGGTCGAGCCGTATCCGGTCGGCGACAGGTCGGGGGCGTACTCCGCCAGAATCGAGCGGAACAACACCGTGTCCGGCCGGTCGGACAAGGCGTCGGTCGCGGTGATACCGATATTGCCTTGCACATTGTCGATCCCGATCGCCTTGACGACGTTCTCTTCCAGGCAGGTCGGGATCAACACCTTCGTCACTGTCGGTGCGGTCGTCTGAACCGCCTTCAGTACCGAAGTGCAGGTGGCGGCATCACCGATGAAGCTGACTCCGTCGGGGTTGCTCGTCAGACCCGACGTGACGACCGGTGTGGGGTCCGGAATCCCGAGTGCGACCGGAACCACCTCGAGTTCGACACCGAAGCCTTCGAAGATCGGTTTGCCCATCTGGTCGATCATCGCCGCGATTCCACCACCGTCGCTGGCGAACATCGTGAACGTGGACATGCCTTCCTGCTGCGCAGCCGTGGCGGCTGCCGTCAGAGTTCCCGGAAGACCTGCGGACAGCGATGCGACGTCGGGTGAGGTCAGTTCGATCGGGGCGACACCGTTGAGCGTGACGTACGGGATGCCGGCACCGATGACAATCGGAACGATGGCGGGTCCCATGGACGTTCCCGGCGACAGCACGGCTGCAACGTCCTGTTCGACGAACTGGTTCGCGCAGGCCGTCGCCGACGTCGGCTCCTCCTGCTGCTTGCAAACGACGAGATCGACGGGCCGTCCCGCAAGTCCGCCACCGTTGTTGTTGAGGTATTCGACCGCTGCTTCGGCTCCCTCGCGCATCTCCGGCAGTGATACCGCTGCACCGCCCTCGGTCGAGACGAACCCGATTTTCACCGGGTCGCCACTCGCCTGATCGCTCGGCAAGTCCGAGGTGGACCCGGCTGCAGCGGCCGGTGTGTCGTCTTGCGGTTCGTCGGTGGCGCATGCCGCAAGGCCGAACGTGCCTGCGATCAGCAGTGCACTCGCTCCGGCAATTGTCCGGAACTGTCGATTCCGACCGTTCGAGTTCATACGGGGACTCCTTCAACGATGGTGATGACCGACGAAAGGAGACGTCGGGCACAGTTTCCCAAGTTAAGTGATTCGCATCACTTCTGACGGGCGCTGAATTATGTATGCGCGTCCGGACGTGCTGGGCGGGTACCTCCCGTTGAACGGGAGGGTCATTGCGAGGAGTCGGCCGCACAGTAGCGGCGGAGTTCGTCGGCCGGATCGCCAGAAGGCGCAGGATCCGGTGCAATGGCCCATTCAGTGGGAGGTTCGGATTCATATCCCTCGACCGGGGCGCCATCCTGGGCGGCGTCGGGACTCTTCCCGGCCCGTTCGGTAGGGCGGGTCTTCGAGAATGGGAGTTCATTCGAATGGCACAGCTTCAGCGTTACGACGGCCGTCGTGTCCTGATCACCGGTGGTGGTTCCGGCATCGGTCAGGCGAGCGTATTACGCATACTCGACGAAGGTGGAAGCGTCGTCGCCGCCGATATCAGCGAAGCCGGACTGCAGGACACGCTTGCGAAGGCTCCCGATGCCGGAAATCGTCTGGGCACCGTCGTCATGGATGTCGGGAACGAGGAATCGGTGCGCCGTGGCGTCACCGACGCGGTACAGCGCCTGGGGGCCTCGACACCGTGGTCAATGCAGCGGGTGTGCTGCGGTCAGCGCATTTCGAGCAGACGACACTGGCCGAATTCGAACAGGTGCTGCGGATCAATCTCGTGGGCACATTCCTCGTGACGAGGGAGTCGATCGCCGCGTTGCGTATCGGGACGAGCCGGCGGTGGTCAATTTCAGTTCCACGTCGGCGATGTTCGCCCATCCGTACATGTCGGCCTACGCCGCCTCCAAGGGCGGCATCCAGTCGATGACCCACGCTCTGGCCCTGGAATTCAGCAGGGAGGGAATACGTTTCAACGCGGTACAGCCGGGCTCGATCTCCTCAGGTATGACCGACAGCACCGGCGAGGCCAAGCAGAGTACCGGCCCCGGCCTGCCTGCGGACGCGGATTTCACCCTTTTCACCAAGCTCTCCCCGTCATTACCTCTCCCCGAAGGCGCGATCTTCGCCGGGCCCGATTCGGTGGCCTCGGTAGTCGCGATGCTCGGCTCTCCCGACGCGTACTTCATCACCGGGACCGAGGTCCGCGTCGACGGCGGCTCACACATGTGACCACCCTGGCGAGCCGTCCTGGCTACCACGAATAGCTGGGCTCAGCAAGGGTCTATGGCAAAACGCAATGGGGGATACTGTGAATCGATTGATGAACCATGTCCGGTCGCGGTCAGTAAATCTGTCGAATTGGCGTCTGTCACGTAAACTTGCCGTCCTACTGGCGATTCCAATTCTCGCTGCTGTGGTATTCGGTGCTCTGCGAGTCACCACGCAACTCGACGAAGCCCAGCGCTTCGATGTCTTGTCCGAGCAAGTCGCAATCATCCCCGCACTGTTCGACTTCTCGAATGTCGTTGTCAGTGCATCCACCGCCATCAGCCTCGGGCTTCCCCCCATCAGCAACCAGGAACACATCGCCGAATCCACCCAGAACCTGGAACTGCACGCAGACTCGGCGAAGCTGAGCGCCCCGATCGCCGAGCGGATCACACAACTCATCGCCGACGGCCGAACGATCTACGACAATTCCCACAGCAGCGGCATGTCGACCGAAGAACTCGGACAACACACGATCGATTTCCTGATCCGATGCGAAGCGGCCTTCCGGACCGTCCTCGATCTCGCCGAGAACACAGAGATACTGACTGCCGGCACCAACATGCTCAACGCGTGGAATGCTCAGCGGACACTTCTCGACCAGGCAAACGCACTCGCCCTACTCGGCCGCAACCCCGAGGCCGCACACATCATCACTGAGAACGCTCTGAACGTCGAGGAGTCCACTCTGCTCCTCCTGCAAGACACTTCGCTCGACCAAGGTAAGCTCGACGAACTGCTCAGCAATCTGGTACTCCGGCAGACCCAGCTCGCCGACCTCGTTTCCGGTCGGGGCACCGAGGCACAATTGAACGACGCAATGCTCGCGGCATTCGTCCCGTATCAAGATATGAACGGCCTCGCGATCGTGCAGATCACCACCACGCTGGACCAACTCATCTCGAGCAGTCGAACAACCGCGATCCGAGACGCAGCGATCATCGCCGCGATCCTTGTGACTGCTCTTATCGTTGCTCTGGCCGTCGCCCGAGCGCTGTCTCGTCCGCTTCGGCGGTTGCGCGACAGCACCCTCGCGTCCGCACACGATGAGCTTCCTGCTGCCATCGCAGCCATCAAGGACGGCGCAGATATCGATACGGTTCGGCTCGCGCCGATCGATCTGCACACCACCGAGGAAATCGGAGAACTCGCCCGCGCAGTCGACTCGATGAACTCCGAAGCGATCCGCCTGGCCGGCGAGCAAGCGCATCTGCGCCGGCAGGTCGCCACGATGCTCGAGACCCTGGCCAGACGTCACAAAACTCTTGTCGAACAGCAGCTCTCACTGATCGAATCACTCGAATACCGAGAAAAGGACCCGCTCCGGCTGCAAAGTCTGTTCTCTCTCGACCACCTCGCCGCACGCATCCTCCGCACCGGCGATTCGCTTCTCGTGCTCGCCGGTTCGCGTTCCCGCGTCCGTACCGCTCCTACTCCACTCAACGACATCCTGCGCGGCGCCGTGTCGCAGGTCGAGAACTACCAACGCGTCCGCATCGGCAGGACGCCCAGTGGTTATCTCGTCGGTGTCGCCGTTTCCGACGTAGTCCATCTACTTGCCGAACTTGTCGACAACGCACTGCGCGCGTCGCCGCCGACGTCACCGGTGACCTTCGAGTTCTCGACGGCAGTCGGAGGAGGTCTCCTGCTCGAGATCGCCGATTCCGGCATCGGTGTACCCCCCGAGACGCTCGACGACATCAACAACCACCTCGCCGCGGGCAACGACGCCGAGTTCTTCGCTCCGCGTCAGATGGGTCTGTACGTCGTCGGGCGACTCGCCGCGCGCAACGGGATGAGCGTGCGACTTCGACCGACGTTCGATTCCGATACCAACGCCGGCATCACCGTGTCGGTGTATTTTCCTCCGCCACTCCTTGTCGACGTCGGATATGCCGTCCCCGAGCAAATGATGGAACGCCCCCGCCGACTGCCCCGCCACGATGACCGGACGCAACATCACGGTGAACCGGAAAGCGCTCGATGAGAGGGAACTCATCCGAAACGATGCTCGAACACACTTTCCGACCCAACCAACCACTCAGAGGATTCATATGAGCAATAGAATTCGATTCGCCTTCGTCAAAGTATTCGTCGACAACATCGAAAAGCAGGCCGCGTTCTACCGTGCGGCATTCGGGATGGTGGAGAAGAATCGGCTCACAGTGGGAGAGGGCTTCGATGCCGTCGAGGAGATCATCCTCACCAGCGGACGCGGCGATGATTCATCCCTGATCGTGTGGCGCTATATCGAGCGAGCAACCCCGCCGCCCGGCGAAGCCGTGCTCGGCTTCGATGTTCCCGATGTCGAGGCTGCGGTGCGCGCCGTCGAAGCAGCAGGAGGAACCGTCGACACACCGATCGATCGAATGCCGGACCTCGGGTTCGCCGTGGCATTCGTGAAAGACCCGGAAGGCCACCTCATCGAAATTGCACAGAGTCTGTAGAGGTGTCACCGGTATACGACCGAAACCGGCATTGCCCTGGTGATCACGCGTGCCCTGGTCAAGCGCCGTTGTCGGCGAGTGCCTGGTAGAGCGAGGCGACCGAGGGAAGCCGGCCTGCGTTCTTATACCTGTCTCGTTGGCCAGCTTCTCCGCGGTGTGGAATCCATAGGCCCGGCGGACCGAACCTTGGTGCCGAGTCCCTCGTGACGCCCGTTGGACAACCCACGGCTCCAGTAGAGAGAAACGGTGATACACAGCACGTTACGAACCCGCAATGCGCCGACCCCGCAGCTGTTCCATCGAGTGGAAGATCCAGGCGAGCAGACCTGATTGCCCGCCCTGTGGAACACGGGTTTCGTTCCCACCTGGAGGCGTGTCCTAATCAGGAACAAAGCGAATTCCTACGCGGAGCAGCTTCCGATCACTTGTGTGCCCGCCGCGCCGCCCGCCCACCGAACGGACCCCAACGGAGATAGGTTATGACCGTACCGGACTACACCCGAAAGAACCTGTTCATCGGCGGCCGATGGTGTGCACCGCAGTCGTTGGACGTCCAGCACCTGCACGAGGCTGCGACTGGTAAGCCACTCGGCACCACACCTCTCGCAGGTGCTGCCGACATCGACCGTGCGGTGCATGCGGCACGCACGGCGTTCGACTCGGGGCCGTGGCCGACGATGGCGGTATCCGAACGTGCCGACATACTTCGTGCGTATGCCGCCGAACTCGAATCGCGAGGCGACTTCACAGCCGAGCTGGTCAGTCGGGAGAACGGAATGCCCTCGCTGGTGTCCCGAGGCGCCAACGTCACGTCCCCGGTCACCATCATGAACCAGTACGCGAATCTGGTCGAGACGGGGATACTCGAGGAGACCCGCCCCAGTTCCCGTGGTTCCACGATCGTGCGGCGGGTGCCGATCGGCGTCGTGGCAGCGATCGTGCCCTGGAACTTTCCACAGTTGATCGCCGCCGCAAAAATCGCTCCCGCCCTCGCGGCCGGTTGTACCGTGGTCGTGAAGCCGTCACCGGAAACCGCGCTGGACGCGTTCGTGCTCGCCGATGCTGCCGAAGCTGCGGGGCTACCCGACGGCGTCTTGAACATTGTTCCCGCCGAACGTGACGTGAGCGCAGCGCTGGTCGCCCATCCGGGTATCGACAAGGTCTCGTTCACCGGTAGTACAGCGGCGGGCCGTCACATCGCCGAAGTCTGCGGTCGGCTCGTCCGGCCGGTCACGCTCGAACTCGGCGGCAAATCGGCATCCATCGTTCTCGAGGACGCCGACATCGACGTCTTCGCGGCAAACCTGATGGCGGTTTCCTTCATCAACAACGGGCAGACGTGCGTTCTGCACTCGCGTATTCTCGCGCCGCGCTCGCGTTACGACGAGGTGGTGGAGGTAGTGGCCGCAGCCGCCCGCGGACTTGTGGTCGGCGACCCTCTCGACCCGAACGTCACCTGCGGCCCGATGGTGTCGCAAACTCATCGCGAGCGCGTCCTCGGTCATATCCGGTCGGCACGTGAATCCGGGGCACGTCTGGTCACCGGTGGACACGCGCCCGATGTTCCGGGATGGTTCGTCGAGCCGACCGTCTTCGCCGACGTCGATCCGCGCAGTCGCCTCGCTCGCGAGGAGGTGTTCGGCCCCGTTCTCGCGGTCATTCCGTACGAAGACGAGGACGAGGCCGTGGCGATCGCGAACGACAGTGTCTATGGACTTGCGGGATCCGTCTGGACTCGGGACGAAGAGCGAGGCGTCGCCCTTGCGCGCCGAATCCGCACGGGCACCTTTGGAGTCAATTACTACCAGATGGACTTCGGTGCACCGTTCGGGGGAATGAAGGACAGCGGACTCGGGCGTGAGTTCGGGCCCGAAGGGCTCGATGCCTTCGTTGAATACCAATCCATCTACACCGGATCCCGAGACCGGAAGGTCGAAGAATGAAGGCGCGCGCGGCGGTACTGCGGGGCCCTGGTGAACCCTGGTCGGTCGAAAAGGTCGACCTGGACGATCCCCGAGCCGGCGAGGTACTCGTCAACTGACAGCAAGCGGACTGCGCCATTCGGACCAGCACTTCAGCGACGGGACCAATTCGATCGGATACCCGTTCATCGGCGGGCACGAGGGTTCCGGAGTAGCCAGGAGACCCAACCCTGCCGATGCACTCACGTCCTCGGATTTCTCTTTCCTGAAGTCCGTTCTCCTCGTCGTCCCACCCCGTGCACACGGGGTGGGACGTGACGTCAGCGGCTTCTGTTTACTGCACGTCGATCGGGGCATCGGCCGGGTAGCGGCGCGGTGCCATCTTGTAGAACTCGGTCAGTTGCGCCACGAATGCCGTGTCGTTCATCGGGTCGCTCGGTTCGTCGACGACTGCTCCCTTTGCGCGCATGTCGTCGATCAGCATTCCGAAGACCTTCTCGCGGGTGAGGTCGTCGGTGTGGTCCTGGTAGCGCTTGACATCGTCGAGGTCGTCGAACAACAACGAGGTGTAATGCACGAGCAGACGCATCTCGTCCACGCCGAAGCGGCGGATTTCCTCGTCACCGTTGCGGACCGACCATTCGTCATCACCAACCGGGTGCAGCTCGGTAGCGAGGTCCAACTCGGGATAATCGCGCTGGTCCCTGGCGCCGTTGGCTTCTCGGCGGTGATACATCCGAGAATTGTCGGTCAGGAACGCAGTGTTCCAGAACGGTGCTGCGATCCGTGCCGGGTCCTCGTCCGGACCGTCGGGCCAGTAAGTGAAACCGCCGTCCACATCGGACTTGTTGAAGTACGTGAGAACCTGCGCCGACTTGACCTCCCACTCGTCGAAGAGACCGCACTTCGACATGATCGCGAGAAGCCAGATCGGTGTGTTGAACAGACCCATGCCGCGGAACACTGCGGTGTCGAAGTGACCGGCATCGAAGCTGTGCGACGGCCCGCACACGTTGAACAGAAGGTTGTGCACCATGCCGTATTTCGCCCCGTGCAGCGACTTCGCGGTGTCGAGAAGCTTGCTTCCGAAGTAGATGTCCTGCAGTTCAGGATGGAAGACGACACCTTCGTTACCGAGGAACCCTCGGAACACGGGTGCGACGAAGTCCGACAGCTTCGCATCGGCCTTCCGGTCTCTACCACCCGAAATCGCCAGATACTCCTCGGTGGACGAAAAGTGATGCGCGAGGATCAGGCGCCACGGGCCGTTCTCACGAATCACCGAGAAGATCGTCTCGATCTCCTCTGGTGTGTAGAAGTTCTCGATCAGGGAAGGTGGCGCAACGGGGATCATCGGATGGCGTTCGATGGTCGTCATGGGGACTCCTCTCTACCGCCGGAGGTGATCCGGGCGGGGGGTCATGATCCGCATCACGGTAGGCATCGTCGGCAGTACCTGCCCAGGACGGATTCCATGGAGCGGGACATTCTCCTGATATATCCGGCCTCTCGCCTGCCGGCAGGATCGCCCGCTGTATGGAACACAGGGTTCGTCCGGTGCGCTCGCTCGTGCCCTAATCGACAGAGAAGCAGTGCTTTCGTAGGCAACGGGAAGGGTGACGGATGAAGACTCGCGCAGCGGTACTGTGGGGACCCGAGAAACCGTGGTCGGTCGAAGAGATCGACCTCGACGAGCCGCGGACGGGAGAGGTACTCGTCCGGATGACCGCGAGCGGACTGTGCCATTCGGACGAACACTTCAGAGACGGAACGAATTCCATCGGATACCCCTTCATCGGCGGACACGAGGGGTCGGGGGTCGTCGAGCAGATCGGCCCGGGCGTCACCGACCTTGTCCCCGGCGACCATGTCGTCTTCAGCTTCATACCTGCCTGCGGTAAGTGCCGCGCCTGCGCCAGGGGAATGTCGAGCGTATGCGACAGCGGTGCGCAGATCGGCCTGGGAACCCAACTCTCGGACGGCACCTCCCGGCACCGCGTACGAGGCCAGGACGCCCGGCTGATGTGTGTCGTGGGCACATTCGCCGAGCACACCGTGGTCAACGTTGCATCGTGCGTGAAGATCACCCCCGACATACCACTCGACAAAGCGGCCCTCGTCGGCTGCGGCGTCCCGACCGGCTGGGGCTCGTCGGTCTACGTCGGCAAGGTCACGTCAGGCGATTCCGTGGTGATCCTGGGGATGGGCGGCGTCGGATGCGGGGCGGTTCAGGGCGCGGCACTGTCCGGTGCACGACACGTCGTGGTTGTCGATCCGTCACCGTTCAAGCGTTCGGAGGCGAAGCGATTCGGCGTTACACACACCGCCGAGACGGTCGACGAAGCCCGGACTCTCGTTCAGGAATTGACCTGGGGTGCCATGGCAGACGTCGTCGTCATCACTATCGGCGTGATGACCGGGCGAGATCTCGCTCCGGCGATGTCCTTGCTCGGTAAGGGCGGGACCTGCGTTCAGGTCTCGGTCGGCGACCCGGCCGAGACGACAGTGGATTTGAGCCTGATCGACCTGACGTCCATGCGAAAGACGATCACGGGTTCGTGGTACGGAAATGCGAATCCCCGGTCGGACATTCCGCTTCTCCTGCGCATGTACATGGAGGGGAAGATTCTCCTCGACGACATGATCACCAAGACGTACACGTTGGACCGGATCAATGACGGCTTCGACGACCTTCGCCGCGCCGAGACCATCAGAGGAATGATCCTGTTCTGAAGCGAGGACGGCGGCCCTCGTCGGGTGTGCCCACGTGGCAGTAGGCGGGAACGAAGATTCGAACCGCCTACTGCCCACCGAAGTCAGTCGAGCTGCTTGCGTACCCTGTCGACCCGGTCCTGCCAGTAGTCCAGCCATTCCGGCGACGGGAAGATGTGCGTCTTGCCGGCTGCCATGGCCGCGACGACGAGGTCTGCTACGTACTCGGTCGAGACCCCCTGGTCGATGTCGCTGTTCACCTGCTCTCGCAGTTCCTCCAGTTTCGGGTCCGCCTGTGCTCGCGGTACATGCCCGGCCGGCGCATTGCGCTCGTCGTTGCGGATGGCTGTCGCAGTGTAGGCCGGGCACAACACCGCGACACCGACGTGCGGAAACTCCGTGGCGAACTCGTGCGCCATACTCTCCGAGAGCGCGACCACGGCCGCTTTCGACGCGATGTACGGGTGGAGGGGTGCGGTGGTCGTGAAACCGGCCATCGACGCGGTGTTCACGATGTATGCCTCCTCCTGAGCGGCCAGCAGGGGAAGGAATATGTTGCAGCCGTTGACAACGCCCCACAGATTGACGCCGAGCGTCCATTCCCAGGTGGCCAGGCTGGTGGTTGCGAATCTCTGCATTCCGCCGACTCCGGCGTTGTTGCAGAGAACGTGCACCGCCCCGAAACGCTCCATGGTGGCGTCGGCGAGCGCGCGGATCGAATCGGCGTCGGCGACATCGGTCCGGACCGGCAGTACCTCGCCCAGGGCGCCGAGTTCGGTGGCCGCCTCGGCGAGATCTGTTTCATCGAGGTCGGCGATGACGACCTTCATTCCTTCCTTCAGGAATCGAGTGGCGAGGCCACGGCCGATCCCGTTTGCACCGCCGGTGACGACGGCAACGCGTCCTGCGAGTTCCTTCATGATTTTTCCTTCGCTGAGGGGAACATCCCGGATCGATGTTCCGGTGTGCGATGTCGGGGTCAGAGCTGGCTTCGGACCTTGTCCACGCGCTGTTGCCAGGCCTCGAACCATTGGGGGTGGGGGAAGATGTGCGTCTTGCGGGCCGCCATACCGGCGACCACCATGCCGGCGATCTCTGCGGGAGATATCCCTTCCTGTTCCAGCGTGCTGTAGACGGATTCGCGTCGTTCGTTGAGCCTCGGGTCGGCTACAGCACGCGGAATGTGTCCGGGAGGAGCGTTGCGTTCGTCGTTGCGTATCGACGTGGACGTGTACGCCGGAGACAGCACCGCGACACCCACGTGCGGGTACTCGATCTCGAACTCGTTCGCCAAGCACTCGGACAGGGCCACCACACCGGCTTTCGTCGCCTTGTAGGTTGCCTGGTACGGACCCGACGTGAAGCCTGCCATCGATGCGGTGTTGACGATGTACGCTTCGTCCTGCGCCGCCAGGATCGGAAGGAATATCCGGCAACCGTGCACGACACCCCACAGATTGACTCCGATCGTCCATTCCCATGTCGCCTGGCCGACGGTGTCGAAGCGTTGAGTCCCGCCGACACCTGCGTTGTTGCACAACACGTGTACCCCACCGAACCGGGCAACCGCAGCATCCGCGAGCGATTGAACCGAGTCTTCCCGCGACACGTCCGTCGTCACGGCAAGGACCTCACCCGAGGCGGCCAGCGACTGCTCTGCTCTCGCAAGATCCTGCTCGTTGATATCGGCGATGACGACCTTCATGCCTTCCTGCAGGAATCGCTCCGCGAGACCCAGTCCGATACCGTTCGCCCCGCCGGTGACGACGGCAACGCGGCCGCGCAGATCCTTCATGCTGCTCCTCATGGTTTCGTACGCCACAATTCGGAAAACTCCGAAAAACGTTCTCTTCCATAGAGGTATTCGGACGAGCGCTGGGCCATCCGACCACCCACTCAGTGGAACAACTCGTTCTGGCGGTGCTGCGGTACGTGACCTAATGCACCTGTGGCCTTCGGTTCTTGCGTCCACCATGTCCGTTTGCCGGTTACACCGAGGAGTGTGCTGTGAAGATTCGACCCCGCCTTGTGACGGCCGCCGCGATCGGCGCCGCTGTCACCCTGTTCGTGTCCGCCTGCGGTGGCGAGGCTGCATCGCCTGCCGGGCCGGCGGGAGAGCCCGTACGCGGTGGAACTCTGGTGTACGCGTTCAACACCGAATCACAATCCGTCGATCCCGCGACCTGCGCAATCGGTATCGGTGTCGCTCCGTGCCAGGCCGTGTACGGCGCGCTTCTCAACTACGACTTCGACACCGGCGAAATCGAGCCGGGAATGGCGGAGTCGTTCACCACCGAGGACGGAAAGACCTGGACGCTGAAGCTACGTCCAGGCCTGACTTTCACCGATGGCACCCCGTTCGATGCAGCTGCCGTCGCATTCAACTGGGATCGCGCTCTCGATCCCGCGTTGCTGTCGCCGAGCGCCGCCGTCGCCAAGACGATCGACTGGGAGGTCGTCGACCCTACAACGCTCTCGGTCACTGCCCAGGATGTGAACTACCAGCTAGATTTCGGTCTCACCGAAGCACTCGCCTATATCGCCTCGCCCACCGCGATCAAGGAGAAGGGTCCTGACTTCGGCAGCAACCCGGTCGGCGCGGGACCGTTCACCCTCACCTCCTGGGCGCGCGGCACCGAGATGACCCTCGACCGCAATCCGGGCTACTGGGACCAGCCTCGGCCCTATGTCGACCGCCTCGTGCTCAAGACGATTCCCGCCGACGACCAGCGTTTCAACGCTCTGCAAGCCGGTGAAGTCGACGTCATGGCCGTCACCGTGCAGAAGTACGCCGACCGAGCCGAGAGCGCCGGCATGAACGTCGTTCATGCTCCGATTCTCGGCGGAACCGGGGTACGTCTCAGTCACCGTGGTGCCCTCGCCGATCCCGATGTGCGCACCGCGATTGCGAAACTGATCGACAACGAGCAGATCATGAACGCCGTCTATCCCGGCGAACCGGTGGCTACCGGCTTCACACCCGAAGACAGCCCGCTCTACGATCCGGCTTCGGCGTGGCCTGCGCCGGATACTGAAGGCGCGCAGCGGCTCATCGACGATTATCGCGCCCGTACCGGCAGCGGCGACCTCGAGCTGACCTACGTTCTCACCGCCGGGAGCCCGGTGTTGAGCCAGACCGCCGAGTTGATCCAGTCCCAATTGCAGCAAGTCGACGGCCTGCGCGTGCGCATCGTCCCCCTCGAGGGCGCGGCCTTTGCCGGCGCGATGACGTCCGGCGACTACGACCTGATCGTCAGTGGTCTGGGTGGCGCCCATCCCGACAATCTCAACAAGGTCTTCCGGACCGGAGGGTCGTCCAACAATTCCGGCTACTCGAACCCGACGGTCGACGACGCTCTCGACCTGACCCACACTTCGAACGATCCGGCGACGGTGGAGAGCGCCTACAAGACCGCCATCAACGAACTGGTCGACACCAACGCATACCGCTTCTGGCGCCATGCCCGGACCGACCTGATCAGCCCGTCGAACGTGCACGGAATCGAACCGGCATACCAGTACTGGTTCCGTCCTGAACTGGCCTGGGTGCAATGATGCGTCATGCCGTAGCACGACATCTCGCGAAACTCGTTGCGGTGCTCATCTTGGTGAGTGTCACGACATTTGTTCTGCTCGAGACGATTCCCGGCGACCGTCTCGCTTCCGTGCTCCCCGAGGGCGCAACACCGGAGATGCGTGCGGCTGCCGAAGAGCGGTTCGGTCTGAACGGATCACCTGTAGAGCGATTCTTCGGATGGCTCGGCGGCGCCCTGCAGGGCGATCTCGGACGTTCCATGCAGTCGCAGGTTCCGGTGACCGAGTCGATCCTCGAACGACTTCCCGTCACCATCGAGCTGGCCACGCTGTCCATCGTTCTCGCGCTACTCGTCGCGATCCCCGTCGGCATCTACTCGGGATATCGACCCGGCGGCATCGTCGATCGCATCGCGACGTTCCTGTGCTCGATCACCCTGTCGATTCCGAGCTTCCTTCTCGGTGTGCTGCTCGTCTTCGTCTTCGCGGTGACGCTGGGTGCGCTGCCGGTGACCGGGTGGACACCACTGTCCGAAGGATTCGTGCCGCACGTGCGCGGTCTCATTCTCCCGGTCGTGACACTCGCCGCCGTCGAAACCGTGGGATTCATCAGACTGCTCCGAAACGACATGGTGGCCACACTGCAGCAGGATTTCGTCCTGTCTGCCCGTGCTCGAGGACTGTCCACCCGGCGAATCCTGCTGATACACGCGCTGCGCCCGTCGGCGTTCTCACTGCTGACCGTGATGGGCGTATCGCTGGGTCGTCTGATCGGGGGAACGGTGATCGTCGAGACGCTGTTCTCGCTTCCCGGTCTCGGCACACTGGTGATCACCGCGATCACCGGACGGGATTTCCTGCTGGTGCAAGGAATCGTGCTGGTGGTGGCCGTGGCATACGTGTTGCTCAATGCCCTTGTCGACCTGACCTATCCGCTCCTGGACCCGAGGGTGAGGGCGTCGTGAGCCATAGTCTCGACAAACCCGGAGCCGTCGTCGCGGACGAGTCGGTTCCCGTGCTCGACACGCCCGGTGAGAGCACGCCGGTGGACGAATTCGATCCGCCTCCCGCCGCAACAGAACTGATCGGGCGACGTCGACGACGTCGACGCGATATCGGTGCGCTCCTGGGCGGGTGCTGGCTGGTCCTGATCGTGCTCGCGGCGGTGTTCGTCGACCTGCTTCCGCTACCTGCTCCGGACGCGATCGGCGACCTGTACTCGCTACCGCCCTTCCAGGACCCCGGGCACATCCTCGGCACCGATCAACTCGGCCGCGATCAACTCAGCCGTGCCTTACACGGCGCGCGGGTCTCATTGTCGGTGGCGATCGGCGCGACACTGCTCGCCATGGTTATCGGCACGGCAGCCGGCCTCATCGCAGGCTACTTCCGTCGCGCATTCGACGTGGTGTTCGATCTGTCCACGAACACGATCCTCGCCTTTCCACCGCTGATTCTGCTGATCGCCCTCGTAGCGCTGCGAGAGCCGAGCGCGGTGACACTCGCAATCGGTCTCGGGGTGGTGGGTGCGCCGACGTTTGCACGCATCACTCGTGCCAATACCATCGCCTACGCGGAGCGCGAGTTCGTCATGGCGGCGAAGTCCATGGGGTCGACCAGCGCCCGCATTCTCCGCCGCGAGATCCTGCCCAATGCTCTTCTGCCGGTGGTGTCGTTCGCCACCGTCGTCGCGGCCACGCTCGTCGTGGCCGAGGGATCGCTGAGCTTTCTCGGGCTCGGTGTTCCCCCGCCGGCCCCCAGTTGGGGCGGGATGATCGCGGCGGGACGCGAAAGCCTCTACGAGAATCCGGCTCTGGTGCTCGTCCCCGGCGTGTTCTTCTTCCTCACGGTCTTCTCCCTCAACCGTGTCGGCGACTGGGCGCGCGGACGAGTCGGACGGGAGTCGTCGCTGTGACCGTCAACGGAAAGGACATCGGTGCCGTGACCCAGGTACTGCAGCGACCACAGGAGACCGATGCACCGACGTTGTCGGTGACCGACCTGCGCGTCTGGTTCGATACGCCGCGCGGCATGGTGCGAGCGGTCGACGGAGTCACCCTCGACGTCGCGCCGGGTCGCACACTCGGCATCGTCGGAGAATCCGGCTCGGGCAAGTCGGTGTTGTCGCGGGCGGTGATGAATATCCTCGCCCCCAGTGCGGTAGTGCTGCCGGGCTCACGCATCGAGTTCGAAGGACGCGACACCGCCGCACTCGGGCGCGATGAGGCCCGCAAGCTCTGGGGTGCGCAACTGGCGATGGTCTTCCAGGATCCGATGACCTCGCTCACCCCCGTGCTGACGATCGGTGCGCAACTCACCGAAACGCTGCGCCGGCATCTGCCGCTGAACAGATCCGATGCGCTGGCCCGAGCCGAGGAACTGCTCGACCTGGTCGGAATACCCGAGCCGCGCAAGCGACTGAAGCAGTATCCGCACAATCTGTCGGGAGGAATGCGTCAGCGCGTGGTGATCGCTTTGGCGTTGGCGTGCTCCCCTCGCCTGTTGATCGCCGACGAGCCGACGACAGCGCTGGATGTGACGGTGCAACATCAGATCCTCACGCTGCTCGAGCGTCTGCAACGCGAGCAGGGCATGGCGATGGTCCTCATCACGCACGATCTCGGTGTCGTCGCGGGTCGATCCGACGAGATCGCCGTGATGTATGCCGGCCGCGTCGTGGAGCAGGCGCCGACCACGGTGCTCTTCCGCGAAATGCGGCATCCGTATACACGCGCACTGGTCGGATCGATCCCGCGGATCTCGGATCCGAGCCACACTCGGCTGCGTGCGATTCCGGGTCGCCCGCCGACGGTTGTCGACCCTCCGCCAGGATGTGCATTCGCGGCGCGCTGCCCGCATGCCCGGCCACGCTGCCTTGTGGAAACGCCGACGCTGAGCGCGGAGGGCACGGCCGGTGATCGACATCGCCACGCCTGCTTCTTCCCCGTCGGTACCCCCGCCGGCGCGGACGCGTGGACGACCAATCTGAACGAAGGAAAGACCGCCGCAGGTCTTCCCGTGGATTCGAGGAGCGTGCTGTAGATGGCAGGAACAGGAACCGCGCACCTGCGCGACGCAGACAACGACGACCTGCTGCTCACCGTGCGTAATCTGGTGGTGGAGTACGACACCGGACGCGCCGGAAAGGTACATGCGGTGTCGGACATCAGTTTCGATGTCAAACGCGGTGAAACACTCGGCGTGGTAGGCGAATCGGGCTGCGGCAAATCGACCGTGGCCAAAGCGGTCATGCAGCTCCCCCAGCCCACATCGGGTGAGGTGAAATTCAAGGGTGACGATCTTGCCGCGATGTCCCCGCGCGAACTCCGGTCTGCGCGACGCACCCTTCAGATGATCTTTCAGGACCCCATTTCGTCTCTCAATCCGTTACGCAAGGTGCGGCACATCGTCGCCGAAGGACTCGATGTGGCCGGCGGCCGCAGCCGGGCGGAGAAGCAGGCGATGGTCGACGACATTCTCTCCGTAGTCGGACTCGATCCGGATGTCGCGGGAGACCGGCGACCGCACGAGTTCTCGGGTGGTCAATGTCAGCGAATCTCCATTGCCCGCGCCATGGTAGTGGAGCCCGAGCTGGTGATCTGTGACGAGCCGGTGTCCGCACTCGACGTGTCGGTACAGGCCCAGATCCTCAACCTCCTCGAGGACATGAAGGAACGCTACGGCCTCACGCTGTTGTTCATCGCCCATGATCTCGCTGTGGTCAAGAATGTCAGCGACAGAGTCATGGTCATGTACCTGGGAAAGGTATGCGAGGTCGCCTCCCCGGATCTGCTCTACGCCGAACCGCTGCATCCGTATACCGAGGCGCTGCTGTCTGCGATCCCTGAACCCGATCCCGATGTAGTGCCCGTGGAGATCACCCTCTCCGGTGACCTGCCCTCCCCGATCGCTCCACCCAGTGGCTGCCGCTTTCGCACGCGATGTCCACGGGCAGAGTCGATCTGTGCCGAGCAGGAGCCGCAGATCCGCGAGGTGCGACCGAAGCACTTCGTCGCCTGTCATCTGACGTCCTGAGGGGGATCTGAACAACGGTGGGCCCGGTCTGGAACGCACCGGAAGTCGGCGACGTCGGTCTCCCGATCAATGGGATGCGCGCTCTCATCGATGCCGTACGGGCCTACCGTGAAGTCGATGCCGATTGTGAGGAAAAGTCGACGATCACACATCTCACGTCGCGAATCCCTGTGGTTGCGAGGTGATCGCGGCAGGTGCAGCCCTGCAACACCTCGGTCCAGTGACTGTCCGACGACCTCGGCCCCCGACTTCAGCAATCGAGGTGTTATCCACGCCCGCTCAGCGTCCGTCCGGCTCGCTCTGCTTGCTGTGGCAACGTTCGTCGTCACGACGAACTCCCTGAACATCGCGGGACTGCTTCCGAATATCGCCGAAGCACTCGATGTGCCTATCGGCAGTGTGAGCTATGGGATCACGGCGTACGCACTGGTCGCCGCGATCGCCTCTCCGCTGTTTGCTTCCGTCTTCTCTCGCCGCTCCCGAACCGCCGTCCTGGCCACCGGCCTCGTTGTCGTTGCCGTCGGCACGTTGGTGGCGGCAGCGGCGCCGAGCCTCTCCTGGTTCATCGGTGGTCGTGCGCTCTCCGCGTTGGGCGCCGCAGCCGTGGTGCCGGTGGCTATGGCAGTGGCGCCGGAGATCGTCGCCCCTGAGCGGCGGGGGCGCGCCCTGGCCGCGGTAGGTCTGGGTTTCACGGCAGCATCCGTGCTGGGCGCACCGATCGCCACGGCTCTCGCCGCCTGGACAGACTGGCGGATTTCGTTGGGGATCGTTGCTGGACTGGCAGCTCTGGTATCCCTTGCGATGGCCGGGTTCATGCGAGGCCTGCCGATCGGGCACGTTCCAGGTGGGCGAGCACTGCTCACCGTATTCTCGAATCCTCTGTTGCTTATCGCCTTGGCGGGTAACGTCCTCGTCGTTCTGGCTATGGAGATCGTGTACATATTCGGTTCGGAAGTGTCGGGCCGTACCGGCACCCACTTGGCAATCTTGTTGCTGTTGCTCGGAATAGCGGCCATCGTCGGAAACCTCGTGGGCGGCCTGCTCAACGACAGGTGGGGCCATGATCCCGTCGGTTTGCTCAGTACCGCGGTATTGGCCTGCACCTTGCTTTTTCTCATGTTCGCCGACAACAGCTATGCACTGGCGGCCGTCGGGTTTGCGGCGTACGGCATGGCGTCGTACCTGGTGATCATTCCTCGTCAGGATCAATTGATCTCGATCGCACCACAGGTAGCCACGGTGTCACTCTCCTGGTTCTCCACCACGAACTATGTCGGCATCGCACTTGTACCGTTGATCGGGGCCCAACTGGTGCCCAGCGGTGGTTCTGCCCTCACACTGGGTGGAGCAGCGGTCGCATGCCTGGCCATCGCGCTCTTCGCTCTGGGACTGCAGGTGCAACGGCGGACAGCTCGCCTCACGCCAGTGGTCGTGACTTTCGCCGACGCCGGTACTCAGCCTGCGAGGAGCCTCGAGTGATCGGGGCGGGGTGGTGTTGCGAACCGGGTTTCATGGAGTCGAGTTTCCCTGCACCTGCTCCGGCCATCCGGTGGAAACTCGACTCGGCAGGCAAGCGGCGAACTACCCCTGATCGCGTGCGGCTGCCGCTTTTCCGGCTCGCCGCCCGAAGAAGCTGCCGTCACCGAGGCTGGCACCACTCGCATAGCCGCCGGCACAGACACCGGTGGTGCACCGCCCCGCCGCGAAGAGCCCCGGGATCTTTTCCCCCGAAACATGGAGGACTTCGGAATACACGGTCGTCTTCAATCCTCCCAAGGGGAAGCCGCTCGTCATTCCACGCAGATCGAAGGCGGCGATCGGAGTTCCGATGGGCCTCACCCATTTCTCGTTCTTGGAGAACAGTGGGTCGGATCCGTTCTCGGCGTGCATGTTGTAGACGTTGACCGTAGAGGTGAGCGTCCCAGCGGGCAGTCCCATCTCCGCCTCGAGTTCGGCAGCAGACTCACACACCCACGTCGGTTGCAGACCTGCCGATCCCGGGCCCAGCACTTCGTCGTGTGCCTGCTGGTCGATGATCAGAAATGCCTCATTGTTCTGGTGGAACAACATCGCCTGTCCGATTCTGCCCGGGTAGGTGTCCTCGGTGATGAATCGTTGACCGTGCGCGTTGACGATGATTCCTCGGACCATCAGCTGCGGTGAGGTATGGACAGCGACTTCTGCCGCATCCATGTGCGCCGTCGCGGCGCCGAGTGCCTGCCCGATCCGGATCGCGCGCCCGTCGTGTGCGTCGATCGCGGAGCCCGGGCGGCCGACGAGGACCGGAGCGTTGTCGCGCACCATGTCCTCGTCGAACGCGAAGCTTCCCATCGCGAGCACGACACCGCGGCGTGCTCGAACAGTGAACTGGCGACCGTACCGTCGCGCAACCACACCCACCACACGACCATCCTCGTCCACCGCCACAGTCTGGACCCGAACATCGTATTCGGCTTTCACTCCCAGCTTTTCGGCCGTGTCGACGAGCGGTTTCATGAGCATGTAGCCACCGCCGCGTTCCCCGGTCTTCTTGTTGTCCATCTGCGGAAGATGCCCGCGCGGTGCCGGCGGAATCAGGTCCTTGAAGGGTGCTGCGTTCTCTCCCCCGGAGTACATCAGCCCTTCGTCGCCGCCCGGCTCCCAGCCCGGCTCACCCCAGAACTCTTCTTTGAACGGCACTCCGGCTTCGACGAGCCAGTTGTAGTGGTCGACGCTGCCTTCGCAGTAGGCGTCGACCTTCTCGTCGTCGGTGGCGGGGCCGAGTGCCGCTTTCATGAACGCCTTCATGTTCTCGACCGTGTCGTCGAATCCACAGGCCTTCTGCAGCGGCGTCCCACCGCCGAGATAGATGAACCCGCCCGCCATCGATGCCGCACCACCCCAACCTCCTGACCGTTCGAGCACGAGCACCTCGGCACCGGCGCGCGCGGCTTCGATCGCGGCCGCGGCGCCGGCCACCCCATAGCCTGCGATCACGACGTCGGCGTCGGCGTCCCAGGCCGTGATCTCGGATTCGGGAATCGGGCGGACAGTGTCTACAAGCATGTGAATCTCCTCCGACAGACGGCATCTCAACGTGCCGCACGGTCTCACCGCCGGGATGTCAGGGGGAGATAACCTCCCGCTCAGTGGTCGGCGGACGGGGCGATCGCGGCAGTGACCGCCGACACTCGTATCAACTCGTACTCGGCCGGCGTGATCCGCCTTCGTCCACAGCTTGTCGCCGCATCAGGCAGCGAACCACGCCCGTCTCGTCTCAGGAGAACAATCGATGTCCGATTCCTCACCCCGGTCGTTCGCCGGTCGCCTCGATGGCGCAACGGCGTCGAAATCAACGGCCTTGGTCATTGCCGCTCTGGTCCTGGCGGAATGCGTAAGTGCATTCGAAGCCGGGATGATTTTCATCGCGTTGCCCCGGTTCGGCGAAATCTTCGATGCACCGGCGTCGACGACAGGGTGGGCGGTGACTGCCTACATGCTCGTGGGCGCGACGACGGCGCTCGTTGGCGGCCGTCTCGGCGACATGTACGGCCGCAAGAAGGTTCTCATCATCGCCATGCTGGTATCGACGCTCGGTTCGGTGATCAGCGTCTTCGGTGATTCGATGGGAGCGATCATCGTCGGCCGGGGTGTGCAGGGCGCAGCCGGCGCGATCCTGCCACTCTGTTACGGCCTCGCACGTGAAGCGTTGCCCCCGGGCAAGGTTTCCCTCGCCGTCGGATACATCAGCGGAGCGGCGCTTCTCGCCGGATCGGGTGGCTACTTCATTGCAGGGGTACTGCTCGATGTGGCCGACTGGCACATGATCTTCGTCTTTGCGGCCGTTCTCGCCGTCGTGGCTTCGGTGGTGGCCTGGCTCGTCCTTCCCGGAACCCACACACGCACAGAACTGCCACGATTCGACTATCTGGGCGCCGCGCTGCTGACGCCGGGTCTGATCGCACTTCTGTATGGCATCACCCAAGGACCGACATGGGGCTGGACGAGTTTCGGTGTCGTCGGTCTCATCATCGGTGGTCTCGCGATCCTGGCCGTGTGGACTCTGTGGGAACTGCGTCTAGAGGAACCCCTCGTCAATCTCCGTGTGCTCGCCACCAAGCGGATGTCGCTCAATCTGATTGCAGTGTCGGTACTCGCACTCGGCCCCATCGGGGCCGTGCAGATCGTCACCCCGATGGTGCTCCAGGCTCCGACGTCCCTGCCCGTCGGCCTCGGGATGTCCGCGACCGTTGCGGGCCTCATCGGCGGCATCGGTGCCATTGTGGGGTTCGCAGCTTCTCCGGTAGCCGGGATGGTCGCCGGACGCTGGGGCGGTCGCACCGCATTCTTCATCGGGGCCGCCCTGTTTGCCGTGGCCAACCTCATGATCCTCATCGGCCACAAGTCTCTGCTCGTCATGATCGGTGTCTTCGTTGTCGCCGCCGTCGCAACGGCATTCGCATACACCGGTTATCCGAAGATCGTCATCGAGTCGGTCCCCGAGGACGTCACAAGTGTCACGACCGGCGTGCTGGCCACCGCCCGGCAGGCGTTTTCGGCGATCAGCGTGGCCATCGCGTCGGTCATGCTCTCCATGTGGACCGTCCCGGGAACCACGATGCCCACACTGATGTCGTTCAACCTTGCGGTGGGATGGTTTGTTCTGTGTTCGCTGGTCGTGGCGGCCATCTGCCTGTTCATCGGCCGTCCGAAGCAAGAGGCGGCCACCGTCTCGGACACGGTGGGTGACGAAGACGGTGCCGACATGTCGACCGCTCCGGCCTGACCGAGAGCTCTGCATCCGGCAGTGTTCCGACCAGCGGGACGCTCTCTGTTCCTCGGCCCGGACAGTCCATCACCATGACGATCATCACACCAACCGCCCCATCTGCAGCCGGAGGACTCATGTCACAGAGCACAGTAGAAGCCGGATCCGATGACGTACGCGAGATCGAGGCAGCGGCACCGCCCACCCGGTTCGCTCGGGGATGGCACTGCCTTGGGCTCGCGCGGACATTCCGCGACGGGAAGCCCCATCAGGTGGACGCATTCGGCTCCAGCCTCGTCGTCTTCGCCGACAGCAAGGGGCAGTTGAAGGTTCTCGATGCGTACTGCCGGCACATGGGCGGCAACCTTGCACAGGGATCGGTCAAGGGCGATTCGGTCGCGTGCCCGTTCCACGATTGGCGGTGGGGCGGCAACGGACGCTGCACCGACATTCCCTACGCGCGCCGCGTACCGCCGCTGGCCAAGACGCGTGCGTGGCTCACCCTCGAGCGCAACGGGCAGCTGTTCGTCTGGCACGACCCGCAGGGCAATCCGCCCCCGTCGGACGTGACGATCCCTGAGATCGAGGGCGTCGGCTCGTCGGAATGGTCCGACTGGACGTGGAATTCGATCCTCATCAAGGGTTCGCACTGTCGTGAGATCGTCGACAATGTCGTCGATATGGCCCACTTCTTCTACGTGCACTATGCGTTCCCGGTCTATTTCAAGAACGTGTTCGAGGGACACGTCGCTACCCAGATGATGAACTCGAAAGGGCGACAGGACATCGCACTGGGTACCAACTACGGCAACCCGGACATTCCCAACAAGTCGCATGCCTCGTACTTCGGCCCCTCGTACATGATCGACTGGCTCGAGAACGAATCGAGCGGCGAGAAGATCGAAACGGTGCTCATCAACTGCCACTACCCCGTGACGAGCGATTCCTTCGTCCTGCAGTACGGAGCGATGGTGAAGAAGCTCCCCGGCCTGACCGACGCCGAAGCCGATGAGATGGCCGCCCAATTCGCGGCGGGCGTGGAGATCGGCTTCGAGCAGGATGTCGAGATCTGGAAGAACAAGACGTCGATCGACAACCCGCTGCTGTCCGAGGAGGACGGGCCCGTGTACCAGCTCCGCCGCTGGTACAACCAGTTCTACGTCGACGTCGAGGATGTCACGGACGACATGACCAAGCGCTTCGAATTCGAACTCGACACAACCCGGGCGGTGTCGAGTTGGAAGCAGGAGGTCGACGAGAACCTGGCGAAGATGGGAGCCGAACCGCACGCGGCGATGTGACACGATATTTCGCAGGCAGGTCCACACGGAAGCCGTGTGGACCTGCCTTTTTCTATCAGCAAAACCATCCCGCGAAGCGGGAGGCCACCTACGGGGGCGCCCTCACGGACCATAGAGTTTCGGTATGGCTGACGAGAAGATATTCGTGGTCGACCGCGTGGTCACGAAAGCCGGATGTGCGCGCGCGTTCGTCGACAAATACATCGCGGAGTACGCACCGGGCGGGAGCGAACGGGGGATGACTCTCGATCGGATTCTCGTGAGCCCACCGATCTGGTCCGACGACGAAACCAACGTCGTCACCATCACCTGGACCGTGGACGGTGTCGAGTCGTGGTGGCAGATGACCCGACAGGGCCGGCGGGATCCCGACCTGGGCCGGTGGTGGTCGAGAATGGACGAGCTGGTCATCGAACGCTCGCGCACCATGGCCGCCGAGTCTGACGATGTCGAAGGGCTTTCCGATGTATAACGTTATCAGAGTCGTGCATTTCGCCGAGGCCACCGACGCCTCGGATCGCGCCGAGTACATCGAGACAGTACGAATCGCCGTCAAAGAACTCGGCGCACTACGGCAACTCGTCGCGCCGACCCTTCCCGGGGTGATCAACGGCGGGGATGCACTCGTCCACCTTCACTTTCCCTCGGCCGAGGACGCCGCCCGCCACACCGCTGAACTCGACGCGGCGCTTCGGGGTCCCATCACAGTCAGGGTCGACGGGGTCGGATATCCCGCATGTCCGGCGCAGGCACGAGTAGACGAGCCGCGAACACTCTACCGGGCGTTGCTGATACGAGTGGATCCGAGCGCCGCTGGCGACGCCGTGGAGCGATTCGAACGCGACCTGCTGAAGATGCCCGACTACATATCCTCGATCGTCGCGTGGCGCCTGAGCCGGGTCGCCGACTCCGTCGGTAGCACCGAGTGGACACACGTCTGGGAACAGGAGTTCACCGACCACGCAGCACTCATGGGCCAGTACCTGAACCATCCCGTCCACTGGAGCGTCGTCGACCGCTGGTTCGACCCGGAATGCCCTGAGTCGGTGGTTCGCGATCGGGTGTGCCACACGTTTTGCACCGTCGACGACATCGTCGTCGAATAGTGCAAGGCCCTCGGACTGTCGATGGCAGTCCGAGGGCCACACGGGATCGGGACGACTCAGTCGAACAGTCCGCGCATCATTCTCCAGATCTCCTGGCGTGCAGACTCGGTCAGTGACAGCGAAGGGAACGTCAAGAACCCGTGGAAGAGACCGTCGAATCGCCGATGACGAACCCGAACACCCTCTGCTGTAAGTCGTTCCGCGTAGTCATCTCCGGAAGAGCACGGCGGATCCAGCTCTGCAGTGATCACTACGGCCGCCGGTAGTCCGGCAAGGGATCCGGTCCGTGTGGGGACTACTCGTGCATCGTCGGTGCCGTCCGGAGCGTACTGCTCCCAGTACCACTTCATCGCCTTGGTCGTGTTGTAGTACCCCGACCCGAACTTCCGGTACGACTCGGTGTCGAAATCGGCGTCGATCACCGGGTAGAACAGGGCCTGACCGAACACGGCGGGTCCGTCGTTGTCGCGAGCCGCGATCGCGACCGTCGCGGCGAGATTTCCGCCGGCACTGTCGCCGGCGAGCACGATCCGCGACGGATCGCCTCCGTAGTTCGCGGCGTTCTCGGCTGCCCACTCGAGGGCCGCATACATGTCCTCGTGCGCGGCAGGTGCCCGATGTTCAGGCGCAAGCCGGTAGTCGACGGACACGACGACGACACTCACTCCTTCTGCCATCGCGCGACAGAATTCGTCATGGCTGTCGAGATCACAGAAGACGAATCCGCCGCCGTGCGCGAACACGACCACCGGGAGTTCGGGCTCGGTGCTCTCGGGGCGATAGATACGCAGCGCCAGGACTCCGCCCGGGCCGTCGATGGTGAGGTCGTGCACCTCGCGCATGGCAGGGAGATGCTGCAGCGGCGCGCGCCTGCTACGGATGATGTCGCGCAACTCCGGAGGTGGAACCGTCGTGACGTCGGGAAATCCGGAGTTCAGGGCTTCCAGCATGGACGCAACTTCAGGGTGCAATGACATGTCGGTCTCCTCGTCGTGGTGCGACGTCACGCTAGGTCCGCTGTCGAGCGGTCCGAAACCCTGTCTCCCGGCCAGCGGTCGGCTACATCGGCACAACTCTTCGTCACGCTCAGTGGGACGACACCTTCATTCGGGTCGATTCGATGTCGACGATGAACCGTGAAGCACATCCGCAGCACGGTCCCCCGCCGTGCATCATCTGGAACGTGGAGGAATCGACACGATGGCCGTCTCTCCCGGCACTGCTCCCTCACCCGACGACGTCTACGATCCCGACGTCCTGCAGCTGGTCGAAGCAATCCGCGCGCGCCGCGGCGGCTCCCTGCAGGACACAGGAATCGACAGCGCCCGCCGCTCACTCGAGTCGATCACTCGGCCGCCCGGCCCCGAGATGCGTTCGGTGGAGGCCGTCGAATTCGCCGGCCCCCACGGCGTCGTTCCGATGCGCATCTACCGCCCTCACTCCGCACCGGAACACGATGCTCCCGCACTGCTCTGGTTTCACGGCGGAGGCATGATCATGGGCACGCTCGACTCGTTCGATCTTCTCGCGCGGGAAGTCGCAGACTCGACACAAGCCGTGGTGATCAACGTCGGCTACCGGCTCGCACCCGAATACCGGTATCCGGTCGCCCACGACGAGGCCTATGCCTCACTGCAGTGGCTACACGACAGTGCACACGATCGAGGTGTGGACCCGGCGCGCATCGGGGTCGGTGGGGACAGCGCCGGAGGTGGTCTGGCAGCGGCTACCGCCCTGCGGGCACGCAACGACAGCGGTCCGCGCATCGCACAGCAGATCCTGATGTACCCGGGCCTCGAGCGTCGCTGCGACCGCCCGTCCATGCGGCGCTTCGGCGACAGCCCTTTTCTTCGAGCCGACGACATCGATTGGATGAAATCCCTGTATCTGGGAGACGACCCCGCCGCGGACGATGAATACGGAACGCCTGTTCTTGCCGAAGATCTCACGAACCTCCCGCCGGCCGTCGTGGTCTGTGGTTACGCCGACCCCCTCCGTGATGGGGTGGAGGACTACGGGAGGCGTCTACAGGAAGCCGGTGTGTCGACGGCGATCATCCGCTACCCGGGTGTCGGGCATGGATTCTTCATGCAGACGCACGCCCTGGCACGCGCTCGCGCCGCGATGACGGAAGTCGGCGCTCTGGTCGCCGCACGATTCGCACATTCCGGCTGACCACGCACACACAGCGTTCCCACGGGCGCCATCCGGCTCCACTCCCCACACGCCGAGGAGACGATGATGTCCCGAAATTCTGAATCACACGCGGAGAGCCGCAATACCGAGCACGTGGATGTGGTGGTGATCGGCATGGGTGCTGCCGGCTGCGCCGCTGCACGGACGGCCCACGACGCAGGCGCCACCGTCGTCGTACTGGAGAAGGCGGCTGCCGCCGAAGCCGGGGGAAACACGCGAGTATCCGGTGGTGGCTGGTTCCACCACGATGACCCCGATCGTGCAGCGGTGTATCTCCGCGCGCTGTGCGGCGACCGGGCATTGCCCGAGTCCGTCGTCCAGGCATGGGCACACGGCTCCCGGGAGGTGTCGGCCTGGGTGGAGTCGCTCGGTGTCGAAGTGGGTCCCCACGGCGACTACAACTCCGCAGGCGCGGAGTATCCGGAATTGCCGGGCAGCGAATGCTACGGCGGATTGCACTGCGTCGACGGAACACTCGGGCACGGACGACTGTTCGACGCCTTCGAGAAGGCGTTACACGAGCGGGGAATCGATGTACGATACGACACTCCCGCGACCGGCTTGGTGACCGACTCTGCCACGGGCGCGGTGACCGGTGTCGTCACCGCAGCCGGTGAGCAAATCCACGCCCGCGGCGGCGTCGTACTGGCCACCGGTGGCTTCGAGGGCGATCGGACCCTGGTGCGTACACATCTCGGCCTCGACGATGTGCCGGTGTGGGGCAGTGCAGCGGCCACCGGCGATGGGCTTCGCATGGCGCAAGAGGTCGGAGCAGACCTGTGGCACATGGACAACATGATGGCGGTCAATGGAATCACCGAACCCGGTTCACGGCACGGATATTTCGCGATGTTCGTGCACTCACGCGGAGTGATCTGGGTGGACGACACCGGGCAGCGCTTCGTCGACGAATTCGTCCTGTCGGGACACGGACAGGCATTGATCGACGGAAAGTATGTGTTGCATCCGCAGCGATCCATGTGGGTCGTGTTCGACGAGCACACACGGTCGGCCGGGCCGATCAGCGGATCGGCCGATGTTCTGCCGGTCGGCTGGAACGTGCTGATGAACGGATACCGGTGGAGCGCCGACAACATTGCGGAGATCGAAGCGGGATGGATCCAGCGTGGCGACACTCTCGACGAATTGGCCTCGGCGACGGGCTTGCCCGCGGATGCGCTTGCCGAGGGCGGTGAGGCCCCCGTCGGGACGAACATGCGCGCGTTCTCGACACCGCAGGTACCGCCATCGAGGGACTCTATGCGGCGGGCACGGCGAGTTCGCCGTTCAGCTGGGCGAAAGACGGAGGCTTCCACATCGCCGATGCGATCGTGTTCGGCCGGATCGCGGGAGCCCACGCGGCTCGACACACCACCTGAACGTCGAAGATCGACACGGTCGATCACGAACTTCGGCAGGCACTTCTCGTGACCTGCTTCACAACGGTGGGCGCATGTGGCACTATTCCTAATAGAAACATCCACGTCCACGCGCCACAGGCGCCGCGGTTGTAGGAGCAACTATGACGATCCCAGTCGGATCCGACCACACGACACCCAGCGCAGTCCTCGAGCGCGTCGGTCTCGTACTCGACGCGTTCGACGGCGCAGGCCGTCTCACTCTCGCCCAGATCGTGCGCCGAACGGGCCTCCCCCGCTCTTCTGCCCACCGCATGCTCGAGCGACTGGTATCGATGCGATGGCTCCACCGCGAAGGTCGCGATTACACCCTCGGCTTACGGCTGATGGAGCTCGGCTCACTCGCTGTGCACCAAGACAGGCTGCACACCACAGCGCTACCACACCTGCAGGAACTCCACCGCGTCACCGGCTTCGTCGTCCACCTCGCCGTCCTCGACGGTGACGATCTGGTCTATCTCGAAAAGCTCGGTGGGCGGCTGGCCACGGTCGTTCCCACCCGCATCGGTGGGCGGCGCCGGGCGGACACCACTGCGCTCGGCAAATCGCTTCTGGCGTACTCGGGCACACCCGGTGACACCTACAACCACATCCGGGAGCACGGGATCGCCTACGAGAGAGAAGAATCTCTACCCGGATTCGGGTGTATCGCGGTTCCGATCGGCCCCATCGGCTCCGCGGTCGCCGCAGTATCGGTGTGCGGACCGTTGCCTCACCTGCGCTTCGACCATCGCCTGACCGCACCGGTCCGGATGACCGCCACCGCGATCTGGCGCAAACTCGACCGCAACCACGTCGCTCCGACACTCCAGCGTCGCCTGCCCCTGCGCATGGCTCCCAGCGCAAGAGAGCCCCAATACGCCTGACAGACAGCCATTGTGGATGTCCGGCAATTACTCAGCGCATTCCGAGTCGTCGGACGGGTCTCGGTTCGGCCCGTCCGACACGCCTTTCCAGCTTCCCGGATTCCGAGGAAGTGGCATACCGAACTCGCCGATGTCACTGCGAGCAAAACGACCCGCGGCGTCATCGATGTCGTCGAGAAGTTGCTTCGACAGCTCGATCTCGGCCTCGAAGTATCGTTCGGCCCATCGCAGGCTCATCTGTGAAAAGCCCCATCCGGGCTCACGATCGGAGTGTTCGGCGTGTTCGCCGGCTCGGCGCAGCTTGTCTTCGAGATTGACGATGTGGTCGCGCACAATCGCTTTCAGCTGCTCCGGGTCGTTGAGATGCCCCATGTACATCCGCAGCATGACACCGTGTTTGAGCACCGGTATCTCCACGGGCGCCTCACGCGACCATGTGCGTACCGCGTCGATGCCGGACTCGGTGATCGCGTAGACCCGTCGGCCGCGTGTACCCGGCTCACTCACCACCCGGGACTGTACGAACCCGAGCTTCTCGAGCTTCTTGAGTTCCGCATAGACCTGACTGACGGACGGACTCCAGTAGAAGAACCCGATGCTCCAATCAGCCCACTTCTTCAGGTCGTTGCCGGTGAGTTCCTCTCCGAACGACAGCATGCCCAGGACAGCCCAACTCGTGGCGGGCAGGGCGGGATACTGGTCGGCACCGGATTCTGACACTACCGAAGCGTAACAACGACGGTGAGCATCCAGCGTCCCGAATCTCCCGCTACGCGGGACGGACGCCCCTCATCGCCACCTCGACGCGGATAGCGTCGGCAGACCCGGCATTCCCCAGCGTCCTCACAGAAGAAGCCGTGCCGGTGTCCGAAGCCGACGCCCAGCTTCTGCAGACACCTGATGCCCGGCCGCCCGACAAGGAGACATCGTGACCGCCCGTGACATCCCCGACGTACTCGCACCCGCACAGCTGGGTCCGATCACACTGCGCAATCGCATCATCAAAGCCGCAACATTCGAAGCCGCCACTCCCGGTGCGCTGGTCTCCGACGATCTCATCGAGTACCACCGTCGTCCGGCGGCCGGAGGCGTCGGCATGACCACGGTCGCGTATTGCGCAGTCGCGCCAGAAGGCCGGACCGAGGCAAATCAGATCTGGATGCGCCCGGACGCCGTCCCCGGCCTGCGGCGGCTCACCGACGCGATCCACGCCGAAGGCGCTGCGGCTTCGGCTCAACTCGGGCACGCCGGTCCGGTGGCCAACGGTGCGAGCAATGGGTCGCCGGCGCTCGGACCGTCTCGCCAACTCAACCCGCTCAGTATGCGCACCGTTCACGCAGCGACACTCCACGACATCGAACGAATTCGTCTGGCGCACGGGAATGCCGCGCGCCTCGCGGTCGAGTCCGGCTTCGATGCGGTCGAGATCCACTTCGGCCACAACTATTTCGCAAGTTCGTTCCTCAGTCCCAAGATCAACAAACGCAACGACGCGTACGGCGGTTCATTGGCGAACCGCGCCCGCCTGGTACGTGAAACCGCACGCACGGTTCGCGAAGCCGTCGGCGGCAAAGTCGCGATCCTTGCAAAACTGAACATGGACGACGGCGTGCCGGGCGGCTTCTGGCTCGACGAGGCTGTGCACGTGGCGCAGTGGCTCGAGGAGGACGGTTCACTCGATGCCATCGAACTCACCGTGGGCAGCTCGCTGCTCAATTCGATGTATCTGTTCAAGGGAGATGTACCCCTACGCGAGTTCGCCTCGGTGATGCGTGAACCCGTCCGCACCGGAATGAAACTGGTGGGCAAGCACTTCCTCAAGTCGTATCCCTATCAGCCCTTGTTCATGCTCGAACAGGCTCGCCAGATCCGAGCGGCGGTGAAGATGCCGCTCGTACTGCTCGGCGGCGTCACCGACCGCGCCGGGATGGACACGGCCATGGCCGAAGGATTCGAGTTCGTCGCGATGGCCAGGGCGTTGCTGCGCGAACCCGACCTGGTCAACCGGATCGCCGACAACCAGGGCCACCGCTCTCTGTGCATCCACTGCAACAAGTGCATGCCCACGATCTTCACCGGCACCCGCTGCGTACTGGTGGAACCCACTCTCGCGCACTGACCGAGAGTAATCCGGGCCGGGCAGTTCACTGCCCGGCCCACGTTCGTTCACGAATACGACTCGGCTATTTCCCTCGGTACGAGTAGAACGCCGGCGTGTGATCGACCCGAAGTCGCGTGAGATTGCGGTAGCTGATCAGCCACGTCCCGTCCACCCTGCGGTATTCCTCGTGGTAATGGCCCCACCCGTGCAGATGTTCCTCGGTGGCGCCGTCCATCCACCACAGCACGTCCTCCATCGCCCAGATGCCGGTCGCGGTGGTGTCGGAGGTGAGGGTGATCTCCGGGTTGTGCCCGTGGTGGGCGGAGGTGACGGTGACCGGGCCGTCGAGGAACTGCTGGATCATGTTCTTCAGCGGTTCCCTGCCCACGACCACACCGGGTCGCTGCGCGGGAGGCAGGTGACTGTGGTCGCCGCCCTCGAGGCGGAACGTCTCGCTGACGACGTCCTCGGTGTGCAGCTCGGGGTAGCGCTCCCACTGCTTGAGGTCCATCACCCGCAGTCGAGCAGCGAACACACGCTTGATCTCCTCGATCGCGAGCAGTTGTTCTGCGGGCGAGAGGGTGAGGTCGGCGCCGGACATCAGAGCTTCCGCATATCTGCGGGCGACCAGAACGCACGCATCGAAGTGATGCGGCCCTGCTCGTCGAAGGTCATCACATCGATCGGTTCGACCTCGTAGGTGGCGTCGCCCATCGGCGTGCTGACGCGGAAATGGAATGCGGCGCTCGCTCCGCTGATCTTCAAGGTCAGCAGTTCGGCCGTCTGCCGGGTGCCCTCGAGTGCGCTGTAGTGCGCCACGATGGCCTCGCGACCCACCTTCGACTCGGAGCCGACCGGGTCCTCGAGGATCGCGTCGTCGGAGTACAGCGCAGCGATGGTCGCCGACGAACCCGAGTGCAGCGCGTCCAGGTAAGCATCGACCTTGGACCGGATCACGTCGGCGGTGGGGATGGTTTCGGTTACGGACATGGGCGCGACGCTACGACGACCCGGTCGCCGCCCGGAGGCACTTTCCCGTTGAGCGAGAGATCGGTTTCCGTACCGCCACGCACGGCGTTCCACCGCTCACCGGGAACCCGCGTGACCAATCCGGATCTCGTACCGGACACTGGTAGGGACGACGACTTCGGACAGGAGCTGGGATGACCACGGAACATGCAGTGCTGGATCCACGCACCATGCGCGACGTGATGGGCAACTTCTGCACGGGAGTCACGGTGATCACCGCCCTCGACGGTGACCAGCCGCTCGGCTTCGCGTGCCAGTCCTTCACTTCGGTGTCGCTGGAACCGCCGCTGGTGTCGTTCTGCCCGGCGCGCACGTCGACGACGTGGCCGAAGATCCGCGAGATCGGCACGTTCGCCATCAACGTCCTCGCCGACAGCCAACGCACCCTGTGTGGGGCGTTCGCGACGAGCGGCGGAAACAAGTTCAACGGCGTGAACTGGTCGCCGGGCGACAATGGCGCTCCCGCGATCGAGGGCGCACTCGCACGAGTGGAAGCGACCATCGAAACCGAACACGACGCCGGTGACCACACGATCGTGGTGGCCCGTGTCACCGGGTTGACCACCTTGGATCCGAACAGCCCTCTGCTGTTCTACCGCGGCAGCTACGGCACCTTCGACGAGATGTGAATCGCGTGCCGGAATAGCGGTCTCCGGTGACGGGTTGCACCGAAGGTGTGCCCGGCGGCCGATGCCGGGCCCCGACGCGAAGGACTCTCGGTGACCATTCCCCTCTCCATCCTCGATCTGGCACACATCGGCAAGGGCGAATCCGCACGCGACAGCTTCGAGGCGAGCGTGAAAATGGCCCAGCTCGCAGAGAAGTGGGGGTACCGACGGATCTGGTACGCCGAGCACCACAACATGCCTTCGATCGCGTCGTCGGCCACGAGTGTCCTGATCGCGCACATCGCCGCACACACCTCGACGATCCGTCTCGGTGCGGGCGGCATCATGCTCCCCAATCATTCGCCACTCACCATCGCCGAACAGTTCGGCACGTTGGAGACGCTGCATCCCGGTCGTATCGACCTCGGAGTGGGCCGCGCTCCCGGCAGCGACCAGAAGACGATGAGGGCGCTGCGACGCGACCCGTCGTCGGCAGACAGCTTCCCGCAGGACGTGCTCGAACTCCAGGCATACCTGCGCGGCGACTCCCGCATCCCCGGCGTCGACGCCGTCCCCGGCAAGGGCACCGACGTGCCGCTCTACATTCTCGGGTCGTCCCTGTTCGGCGCAAAGCTCGCCGCATTGCTCGGCCTGCCGTACGCGTTCGCATCACACTTCGCGCCGCAGTCCCTCGAAGAAGCGGTGCAGCTGTATCGCAACGAATACCAGCCGTCGGAGCAGCACCCCGAACCGCACATCATCGCGGGCGTCGGCGTCATCGCGGCAGACACCGCCGACGAGGCTGCAGAGTTGTTCGAGCAGACCAAGCGTCAGCGCGTCGTGCAGATGGTGGGGCGGGGTCGCACCTTCACCGACGACGAGATCGACCTGCTGCTCGACTCCCCCGCCGGGATGCAGGTGCTCACCATGTTGCGCTACACCGCTGTCGGCACCGCCGACGAGGTACGCGACTACCTGGACGCGTTCACGGAGCGCGCTCAGGCCGACGAGTTGATCGTCGTGTCGTCGGCGCCGGGTCGCGCGGCGTGGCTGCGGTCGCTCGAACTGGTCGCGCAGGTCAGCGGGCTGGTCCCCGCCTGACCATCGACCGAATGTCACCTTCATGCACCTCGAGTAGCCGAAGGTGACATTCGGCCCTACAGGGGAGGGAATCGGGAATGGGAAGCTGATCCCACCGATATCTACTCGTGGGTACACTTTGGCGGCCAGCCGGCCATTCGCAGTAGGCACCGAGACCCCCGCAGGAGCACAATGAAACTTCGCACCCGCGTCATTGCCGCCGCCGTATTCGCCGTCGCGACCCTCGCAGCCCCGGCCGCTGCCGGTGCCGAGGGACTCCCCGACGATGGCCCCACCATCACGATGACCGTCACGAACCACACCGACGCGCCCATGATCTACTCCGGGGACAGCAACGAATACGGGCAGTGGGTCGACAAGCCTGCAACGGTCATCGCGGCCAACGCGACCACGACGATCAGCGCTGTCGCCTCGGACCGTCGTGGATTCGGGCTCCAGGTGACCTACACGATGCCGGGCGACGCGCACGTGACGTTGATGTCGAACAATTACGGCACCGGACCCGCCAACGCCGACGGAACGCGGGTCGACGGCGGCAATCAACACGGTTACTCCATCGCATCGCACGTCGAGACGGGATTCCCGTTCATGAAGGCGACCTACACTGTCGCTCGTCCCTGAGACCACAGTTTCCCTGAAACCACAAGCGGCCGAACGCCACTCCCCTCGGGGCGAGTAACGTTCGGCCGCGTCTTCTCAGTGTGTCAGCGGGTCGCAGCGTCCTTCACGGCCAGATGCGCGAACAACGCGCTCGTGCCGATCGGGTTGCCACCACCGGGGTAGACGGTGCCGCTCGGCGCCGCCATCGTGTTGCCCGCCGCATAGAGGCCGGCGATCGGGGTGCCCTCGGTGTCGAGGACGCGACCGACGGTGTCCGTCTTCAGTCCACCCTTGGTGCCGAGGTCGGAGATACCGAACTGTGCAGCGTGGAACGGGCCCTTCTCGATCGGGACCAGTGCCGAACCGCCGCCGGTGAAGGCGAGGTCGTAGGGTTCGTCGCCGCGGCCGAAGTCCTCGTCGACGCCCTTGACCACGAGTTCGTTGAACCGCGCGACCGTCGCTTCGAGCGCCTCTGCGGGGACACCGATCTGCTCGGCGAGCCCGGTGAGGGTGTCGGCCGTCTTCCACAGCCCCTTCTCGACGTACTCCTCGGTCGCCGAGAACGGAACGTTCGTTGCCCCGACCGGAGGCACCGGGCCGCGGCTGTCGTCGTAGATCATCCAGAACGGCAGCGTCATGTCGCCGCTCTCCATGCGGTCGATGACCTCGCGACCCAGCCGGTCATACGGCGCGTACTCGTTCGTGAAACGCTTTCCGTCCTGGTCGACGAAGATTCCGGCGGTGAAGCACAACGCGAAGGCGGAGCGTCCGTCCGGATGCGTCAATCCGGGAGACCACCATGCCTCGCCCATGAGGTCGACGTCGGAGCCCACAGCGATACCGGCCTGGTGTGCCTTGCCGAGGTTCGACCACGGCCCCATCGAGTCGCGAGCAGCGCCGGGAACGCCGTATTTGCTGCGCATCTCGTCGTTCTGGTCGAAGCCGCCTGCCGCGAGGACGACACCCTTGCGCGCGCGGATTGCGCGACGCTCTTCGCCGTTCGACACGATCGCACCGACCACGACGCCGTCTTCGACGACGAGCTCTTCGAGCGGTGTGTTGCGGTGCAACTGCACGTTCGGGAACTTGCGCAGCGCGATGAGGAACCGGCCGACGAGCGCACGGCCACCGATGAGCATGTCGGGCAGCGCGTCGCCGTTGCGTTCGCGTCCGAGCGGGCCACGGATCGACTCGTTGAGTTCCGGGTCGTCGGCGATCGGCAGGGGCTTCGGCACGATGTGACGACCCTCCGCGCGCGCCTTGGGTGCCTTGCCGAAGTAATCCGGCCACGGATAGGGCACGAACTCGAGGTCGGTATCGGTTTCGAGGTAGTCGACCAAGGGTGCGCCGCCGCGGACGTATGCGTCCTGTAGTTCGCGGGGCGTCCGGTCGCCGACGACGGCGTGGTAGTACTCGAGTGCGTCCTCGATGGTGTCGTCGTCTCCGGCGCGCTTCAGTACCGCGTTGGTCGGGAACCAGACTCCGCCACCACCGGAGTACGAGGTGGTGCCGCCGTAGTACTCGGAGGCTTCGACGAGGGTGACGGAGAGTCCCTCACGTGCTGCCGTGTAGGCGCCGCAGCACCCTCCGGCTCCCGATCCGACGACGAGTACGTCACATTCTTCGGCCCAATCCACCATGCTTGATGCCTTCCGCTGCTCGGTTCTGTGGAACACGCCACAGTGTGCCCGCGGGGAAGGCTCTCCGTTCGTGGGATTCCGCTGATCGGGAGGGTATGCGGATCAGCGGTCGCGTTGGCCGCGCGGTTTCCACACCACCAGCGCATTGCTGCGCGGAATCGGAACCAGTTCGCGTCGGGCGGAGCGCAGCTGAGCGATCTCCAGCGACATCTCCGAGACCCGCTGCTGCAGGGCCTCGACCTGGTTGGTCAGTTCGATGATCCGCTTGATACCGGCGAGACTGACACCCTCGTCCTGGGACAACCGCTGGACCTCGCGGAGCAGTTCGACGTCGCGCGGCGAGTACCGGCGACCGCCACCACTGGTGCGGTGCGGGGTCACCAGTCCGAGCCGGTCGTAGTTACGCAGCGTCTGCGCGTGCATCCCTGCGAGTTCGGCCGCGACCGAGATGACGTAGACACGTGCATCCGGGTCGGGCGCGTTGCGGAAGCCTGGCATCTCGTTCATCGTGCACCTGCCCATCCTTCACGTGGATCGAATCCACTGGCCTCTTCGGCCTGAAGATATGTACGCAGCGCCTCGGTCGCCTTGTCGTCGAGGTTCTGTGGGATCGCCACCTTGAGGGTCACCAGCAGATCGCCCGCGCCGCCGCCGCGTTTCGCGACACCGCGGCCACGGACGCGCATGACCCGGCCGTCGGCGGTGCCCGGCGGAATCTTCAGCCCGACACGGCCTTCCAGTGTCGGCACGGACACGGTGCCGCCCAACACGAGTTCGCCGTAGCTGACGGGAAGTACGAGGGTCAGGTCGTCGCCTTCGCGACCGAAGATCTTGTCGGAGCGCACGTGCACCGTGACGAACAGGTCGCCCGACGGCGCGCCGCGCAGTCCGGCCTCACCCTGCCCGGCGAGCCGGATCTTCGAGCCGTCCTTCACGCCCGCGGGGACACGGACGGTGATGGTCCGAGTGCGGTTCTGCACTCCGGATCCGTGACAGTCGTGGCACGGGCTGTCGATGATCGAGCCGCTACCACGGCAGTCGTCGCACGGCTCCGAGAACCCGAACGCGCCCTGGTTGCGCGAGATGATGCCGCTTCCGTTGCAGCGTGGGCAGACCCGCGGGCTGGTGCCCGGTTCGGCGCCGCTGCCATGACACGTGGTGCACGGCGCGGGGCTGGTCATGCGCAGGGGAACCGTGACGCCTAGCACTGCGTCACGGAAGTCGAGTGTGGTTTCTGTCTCGACGTCGCTGCCGCGACGCGGACGCGACCGGGTAGCGCCACCGGCGCCCCCACCACGGTTGAACACGCCCCCGAACAGGTCGCCGAGGCCGCCGTCGCCGGCTGCGCCCCCACCGAACAGGTCGCCGAGGTCGAAGGTGCTGCTACCGGAGAATCCCCCGCCGCCTGGCTGGAATCCACCGCCTCCGGGTACGCCGCCGGAAGCGAACAGGCGACGGGTCTCGTCGTACTCCTTGCGCTTGGCAGGGTCGGACAGCACGGCGTTGGCTTCGCTGACCGCCTTGAAGCGTTCCTCTGCGGCAGAGTCGCCGGGGTTGGCGTCGGGATGCAGGTCCCGTGCCAGCTTGCGGTAGGCCTTCTTGATCTCGTCGGCCGATGCGGACGAGGAAACGCCCAGATCCTTGTAGAAGTCCTTCTCGATCCACTCCCGTTGGCTCACTGGGCGCCTCCTCCTTCCGTTGTTGTTGTTCTTACTCTGCGCCGGACTCGTCCGACGACTTATCTTGCGGTGTGTCCGACGGATCTCCGTCGGTCACGGTGACCATCGCGTGTCGCAGGATCCGCTCGTTGTAGCGGTAGCCCTTGCGCAGGACCGCCCCGAGAACGGGATGGTTACCGTCGCCCTCCATCTGGACCGCTTCGTGGAGTTCGGGGTCGAAGGGGTCACCTTCGACTCCGAATCCGGCCAGCCCCAGCGAGTCGAACACCGTGGTCAACTTGTCGGACATCGCCTTGAGCGGGCCCGACTCTAGATCTCCGTGTGCTCGCGCACGGTCGAGATCGTCGAGCACGTCGAGGAACTTCGCCGCGACCGAGGCCTTGGCTTCCTCCACCACTGCGGCGCGCTGGGCATCGGACCGACGCCGGTAGTTGGCGTACTCGGCCGTGACGCGCTGCAGATCCGCAGTGCGCTCGGCGAGTTCGTCCGATTCCGGCTTCTCCGCAGCCTCCTCGGCGGCCGCTTCTGCGTCGCCCTCCGAGGCAGGAGCAGGCTCGACCACGTCGCCTTCGAGAGGTTCGGTGTCGCGAACCTCGAAGGTCTCCGGGTCGATCCGTCGCTTGTCGGTGACGGTGACCGGCTCCTGCTCGGGGGTACCCGAAGTCACTTCTTCTCCGTGTCGTTGGGCTCGTCGACAACCTCGGCGTCGACGACGTCGTCGGCACCGGCGGCTGCGCCGTCACCGGCTGCCGCACCTTCGGCGCCCTGCGACTCGTAGATGGCCTGGCCGAGAGCCTGCGACTCGGTCGCGAGCTTCTCGACGGCAGACTTCACCGCGGCGATGTCGGACCCGGCGAGAGCGTCGTTGGCTTCCTTGATGGCAGCCTCGACCTTCTCCTTGACGTCGGCCGGCACCTTGTCCTCGTTGTCCTTGATGAACTTCTCGGTCTGGTGCACGAGCGACTCGGCCTGGTTGCGAACCTCGGCCTCCTCGCGACGGGTCTTGTCTTCCTCGGCGTGAGCCTCGGCGTCCTTGACCATCCGGTCGATCTCCTCCTGGGACAGGCCGGAGCCGTCCTGGATCTTGATCGTGTTCTCCTTGCCGGTGCCCTTGTCGCGGGCGGTGACGTGCACGATGCCGTTGGCGTCGATATCGAAGGTCACCTCGATCTGCGGGACACCGCGCGGAGCCGGTGCGATTCCGCCGAGCTCGAACGAACCGAGCAGCTTGTTGTGCGCTGCGATTTCGCGCTCGCCCTGGAAGACCTGGATCTGCACGGACGGCTGGTTGTCGTCGGCCGTGGTGAAGGTCTCGGACCGCTTGGTCGGGATCGTGGTGTTGCGCTCGATGAGCTTGGTCATCACGCCACCCTTGGTCTCGATACCCAGCGACAGCGGGGTGACATCGAGCAGCAGGACGTCCTTGACCTCACCCTTGAGCACGCCGGCCTGCAGGGCTGCGCCCACAGCGACGACCTCGTCGGGGTTGACGCCCTTGTTGGGCTCGCGGCCACCGGTGAGCTCGCGCACCAGATCGGTGACGGCAGGCATACGGGTGGAACCACCGACGAGCACGACGTGGTCGATGTCGCCGACCGCGATGCCTGCGTCCTTGACGACCTGCTGGAACGGTGCTCGGGTGCGCTCGAGGAGATCGTTGGTGATCTTCTGGAACTCCGAGCGGGTCAGCTGCTCGTCGAGGAAGAGCGGGTTCTTGTCCGCGTCGACCGTGATGTACGGCAGGTTGATGGACGTCGACTGCGAGCTCGACAGCTCGATCTTCGCCTTCTCCGCGGCCTCACGCAGACGCTGCAGAGCCATCTTGTCCTTGGTGAGGTCTACGCCGTGCTGCGACTTGAACTTGTCGACGAGCCAGGTCACGATGCGCTCGTCCCAGTCGTCGCCACCGAGGTGGTTGTCGCCGGAGGTGGCACGCACCTCGACGACTCCGTCGCCGATCTCGAGGAGGGACACGTCGAACGTGCCGCCACCGAGGTCGAAGACGAGGATGGTCTGTTCTTTCTCACCCTTGTCGAGGCCGTATGCGAGCGCGGCCGCGGTGGGCTCGTTGACGATGCGCAGGACGTTGAGGCCGGCGATGGTGCCGGCTTCCTTCGTCGCCTGACGCTGGGAGTCGTTGAAGTACGCGGGGACCGTGATGACCGCGTCGGTGATGTCCTCGCCCAGGTAGGCCTCGGCGTCGCGCTTGAGCTTCATCAGCGTGCGAGCGCTGATCTCCTGCGAGGTGTACTTCTTGTCGTCGATCGCAACGTTCCAGTCGGTGCCGACGTGGCGCTTGACCGAGCGGATCGTGCGGTCGACGTTGGTGACCGCCTGATTCTTGGCGGGCTGACCCACCAGAACTTCGCCGTTCTTGGCGAACGCAACAACCGACGGGGTGGTGCGTGAACCTTCAGCGTTTGCGACCACGACGGGTTCGCCGCCCTCCAGGACGGAGACGACCGAGTTGGTGGTCCCGAGGTCGATACCGACCGCACGAGCCATGATTTCCTCCAAATGCTTTCGAGAATGTTCCTTGCTCAACCTGAGCCTGTCCGACTCACACTGAGCGCGGTCGACTCGACTTTGCACCCACAGGACCCTGCAAGTCAAGCAAGTTGAGTGACATACGCTCAAGTTGTCTGATGGGTCCAACGGCAGGTATCGGAAGAATGTTCCGAATGTGACCTAAATCACTTACGGTTGCAACCGAAATGGGCAACCACACCGGCTACGAAACGCGGTATCTGCCCGAAAGCGTTGTAACGGTGCTTGTCCACAGGCGTCCCGGTTGTCCACAGATCCTGCGTCCGGGCACAGATCCTTCCCGATCTCGTCGCAGTGTGCCGCGACGCTGACCGGCATGACCGAACCACTGTTGACACTCCGATCCGATCTATTGGCAACCGGCACCACCGCCGACGAGATCCGGCACGCGCTGCGCAACGGATCACTGAAGCGCATCGCACGCGGCATCTACGTCGACGCCGCCACCGACCTCGATCCCGTCGCGCAACACCGCGCTCGCCTGTCAGTGCTTCGGGGCACCTTCTCCGACGACGAAGCCATCAGCCACGTCTCGGCTGCCGTCCTACACGGATTCGACTTGTGGGACATCGATCTGACGTGCATTCACCTCACCCGCGACCGCGCCTCCGGCGGAAGCCATCGCGGCACCCGGCATATCCGCACCACGCCACTACTGCCCGACGAGATCTGCCACGTCGACGGCGTCCCCTGACCTCCGTCGCGCGAACGGTCGTCGACCTGGCACGGACCCTGCCGGTCGACCAAGCGGTGATCACCGGAGACTCCGCGCTGCGGATGCACCCGGACGCCGCATTGTCGTTGCCCGAGACAGTGGCCGCGGGACGAGCGCGGCAAGGGATCGCGAAGGCCCGTCGAGCCGTGGAATTCCTCGACGGCCGCAGCGAGAGCCCTGGCGAATCACTCAGCCGGCTCCGGATCCACACCGCAGGTCTCCCTGCTCCCGCATTTCAGCAGGAACTCCGAACCGGCTCCGGAGTGTTCGTCGCCCGGCCCGACTTCTTCTGGAAGGACCCGGGCGTGGTCGGAGAGTTCGACGGGCGCGGCAAGTACGGCGCCGACGCGCCCGGCGCGACCGCGGAGGCCATCCACCGCGAGAAACTCCGGGAGGACGCGATCCGGTCGCTCGGCTACGAGGTGGTGCGGTGGACATGGCGGGAGTTGTTCGAGTTCGACGCGGTGCGCACACGCTTGGACGACGCAGCCGCCAGAGCACGTCGACGGTAGTTACAAGAACAACGGACAGATACAGACCCTCGCAAAGGTTGTATCTGTCCGTTGCTCCGCTTCTACACCGACCGAGTTCTACGCCGACCGAGCCTCGTTCGCCTTCGTGATGAACTCGATCTGCTCGGGACTCGGCCCGCAGAACTCCTGCTCGATCCGCTGCGCGTTGTCGGTGTGCATGCGGTACATGCCGTCGCGCAGTCCCTCGTCACCGCCGTGGAACTGTTCGAGCAGCCCCATCCACTGCGCCGCCATCTCCTGGGCTTCGGGCGCCTCCGGATCCATGCCGGCGCTCAGCGCGGCATTCACGCGTGGAATGAGCTCCTGCCACGACGATTCCGCCGCCGCAATCGTGTCCTCACCCAACTCTGCGCGACGCTCGGCCAGGTCTGCGAGCTGAGATTCGCTGAAATAGCGTTTCACTGTGTCATCCACGTCGGTCACTCCTTTGATCACTTCGAGGAAGTCGGCCACCGAGGCGTCCGGCGACGTCCGCACTCTCCGGGAGAGCATCTCGACGTGCGCGCGCAAGGTGCGTGTCGCGGTGAGTTGCTCGTCCAGATACGCACGGTGCGCATCGAGGATCTCCGACAGTGACGTGTCTCCGTCGGTGACCGCGGCGATGGAGTCGAGCGACAAACCGAGTTGACGCAACGCCAGCACTTGGTAGAGCCGCTGCACATCGTCCGCCTCGTACAGGCGATGCCCCGACGTCGTCCGCCCCGACGGACACACCAGTCCGATCTCGTCCCAGTGATGCAGTGTCCGCACGGTCAGGCCCGTCGCCGACGCGAGCGGTCCCACCTTCCATGTCTCGGTGGTTCGCATCGTTCACCCACTTCCACCGGCACTGTCTGCGCCGGCACGATCGACGCTAGGACCTCACGTTACGTGAGGATCAAGTCGACGAATTCTGCGACGCGGGCGCGTTCACGAGCGGAGCGCGGTGACGATCCCCTCCGCGCTGCGCGCCGCCACCGTCGCCGCCCGGGCGGTCAGTGGGTCGAGGAGCGGATGCTCGGCGCGCTCACGCCACCACCGCACCGCGGCGACACCGACATCGCGAACCTGGGTGAGCGGCGCGTCGCCGGGCAGACCGAGCCGCTGCGTCGCCTCGATCCCGAAACCACCGATCAGGCGTTGCAGGGCGGCGAGTTCATCGTCGGCCAGCGACACCTGCGCCGAGCGCAACCGGCCGAGCAGCCGCAACTCGGCGAAGCCGTGCCCGTCGGCGAGTTCCCGCTGCACTGCCGCGAGCAACTCCCGGTCGCCGCGCGTGCGCACCACCTTGTCGAGTGCGAGCAGTGCCGAGTGCGCCTTGAGCTGGTCTGCCCGCTGACCGAACTGCACGTCGATCACTTGGCGCAGTTCGTCGAGGCCGCTGCGTGCCACGAGTTCGGCAGCGAGCGACGACGAATCGCAGACCCCGAGCTGGACGAGGGCGACGGCCATCCGGATCCCGAAGAGCCCGAACCGGTCGGCGAGCTGTGCGCGCATCGCAGGATCGACAGGGAGCTCGATGTCGGACCGTGAGAAGCGGTCGGCGGAGAGCATCGCGATCTGCAGCTGCTCCCCCGGTACCTGCGCGAGCGCCTCGAACGCCACGAACTCGGACTGACGGAGCGTGCGCGCGGCCAGTGCCAGCAGGCCGGCAACGGGAACGACCGCCTGACACAATCCCGTTCGTTCGAGCTCGCCCGTGAGTCGCGACGCGACATCTCGGGCCGAGACCATGGCGTCGGCGCGTCCCGCCCCCACCTCGTCGGCGCGGGACACCACTCCGATGACACCGAGCGGTCCGGATTCGCCTCCCACATGCCGCCCGATCCGGTCGAGGAACTCGACGTCGGCGGCGCCGAGGGTTCGCATCAGATAGACCACCGCGTCGGCCCCGGACGCGGCGTCGTCGGGGGTCAGCAACGCCAGGGTGCGGGCCGACACGTCCCGAGACAGCGACGACGTGCCCGGGGTATCGACGAGCGTGGTGTGTGCGAGCGCGCTGGCAGGCCATTCGACATCGATTCGGTCGACGCGGTCGGCCGTGAGCGGACCGAGATCGAATGTGAGCCGACGATCGTGCCGTTGCACGGGCACGGCGAGCTTCCGGCCGCCGTCGTACCAGGCGGACACCGCCGGCGTGGACCCGTTCCGATACCACGTGACGACGCGTGTGCATTCGGTTGCGTCGGTCGGGGCGATGTCCTGTCCGACAAGCGCATTGAGGAGCGTGGACTTGCCTGCCTTCAGAGACCCGGCGAGCGCCACGCGCAGCGGCTGGTCGAGCCGGTGCGCACACGCTGCGATCGACTCGGCCACCACCGGATCCGCACCGTACCGTTCGCGGGCGGTTGCGACGAGGCGGCGGGCGCGCTCGAGAGCCGCGCTCACGACTCGATCCCGGCGAATCGGGCCATGCGGTCGCGCAGGCCGGCCAGCTGGGTCACCTGGCGGTCGAGGTCGATGATGCGCCGGTTTCGTTCCTGCTGTTCGATATTCGCGGCGTCCTGCGCGGCCTTCATCGATTCCGACAACGATCGGAGGGTCTGGTCGGCGATGTCCGTGAAGTGATCGCGCAACTGCCGCTGGATGGCCCGCAATCGATCTTTCGATTCCTTCCCCACCTGGAAGCTGACGTCGTCGGTGAACTTCCGGATCGCGACCTTCGCGTCGGCCCGCCGCTTGGCGACACGAGCCTGCCTGTCGTCACGATATGCCTTGGTGCCCAATACGACGCCCGCCCCGACCGAGATCGGGTTGACGAGCGCCATCCCCATCAGCGTGGTCACCAGTCCGAACATGAGCACACCACCGTACGACCCCTTCATCCCGACGAGCACTTTCTGCCCGACACCGATACGTCCCGACTCCAGATCGGACAGATCGTCGACGGGCTCGAGCAGCTCGGACAGGTCGCCGAGGTGCAGCGACGGCAGTTGGGCGTCGTCGAGCGTGAAGTGCTCGGCGACGGTGTCGGCCAGCGCCAGGGCACGTTCGTGCGCCCACACGAAGTTGTCGCCCACCGATTCGGCGACCTGCTCGCCGAGCCACTGACCGAGTCTTGGCCATTCGCGGCCCGGATCGCAGTCGTCGACGGACTTCTCGGCCACACGGGTCACGCTGCGTAGCCGGTCGCGTAGGTCGTGGTCGACGTCCGCGGCCAGGTCGGCGATCCCGTCGGCGAGAGTGATCTGCCACCGCGCGGCGCGCGTCCGCAACGTCTCCGCAACGGACTTGGCGCGCTGAAGATCCTCGACGGCCGCAGCACCGGCCGCGGGATCGCGGAGAGCGGTGAGTTCACTGTGCACACCGAGCGCCAGATGTTCGACGACGATCCGCACGTCGCGCGCGACCGACATCCGCGCCACGTCGGCGTTGCGTTCGACCACGCGTTCGCGCAGAAAGTCGTACACCGCCGCGAATCCGGATTCCGCCTGCAGCGACGCGTCGTCGGTGCGGAGCGCGTACTCGCGCAACAGCGACGACACCGGCACCAGTGGCACATCGAGGCTCTCGTCCTGCAGATGCGTCCGGTCGGCGTCGAGGATCCGACGCCAGTGCGGGTACAGGTCGGTCTTGGTGAGCAGCACCGCCGACGCCGGGCACAGCGTGTGCACCTGACGCAGGAACGACATTTCCGGGGCGGTGAACTCCTGGCTGGCGTCGGAGACGACGAACACCGCATCGGCACTCGCAAGCAATGTCAATGTGGCTGCGGTGTGCGGGTTTCCGGGACCACCCACGCCGGGGGTGTCGACGAATACCAGCCCGTCCGCCAGCAGGGGGCTGGGTGCACTCACCTCGAGTCGCTGTACGGTGCGCCCGTCGGCATGCGGGGTGGCCGGTGTGACGCGCGCAAGATCGTCGAGTGGGATTTCGACGCGCTCGGGCCCGTCCCCCGCGAGCACCAGTTCGGCGCGAGGCCTGACTGCGTGCTGCACGAGCGTCGGTACCGCGGTGGTCTCGTCGTCCCCGACGGAGCACACGTCGAGTCCCAGCAGCGCATTGACGAACCGGCTCTTGCCCTGGTTGAGCGGGCCTACCACGACGACACGCAACCTCTGGTCGGTGACGCGGGTCCGGGCGGCGGTGAGCCGGGCGTCGAGGTCGGAGCGACCGGCGGCTCGGGCTGATGCAAGCGCCTCGTCGATGAGATCGACGAGCGCCGCGCGGCGCGCAGCGGCGTCTGTTGATGGGAGTGGCATGGTGGGGCGTCGCACCGCCTTCTGTCGGGGGGCCGGCTCCGGCCATTATGGCCGGAGCCAGGAGGCGGATCAGGGCATCGGGTCGTCCAGCACGGTCGCGTCCCCGGCGGCCGGCTCTGCCGGGTCGGCGCCGACGGTTCCGAACAGGCCACCGCCGAGGCCTCCGTCGGCCGTGAGGTCGCCGGTTCCGAACAGGCCACCGGCTCCTTCTGCCGCGCCGAACACGTCGCCATCGAGCGACGACCATGCGTTCGCGGCGCCGTCGAGCGCCCCGGTGGCGGTGCCGCCGAAGTCGGTGGCCGACTCGAGTCCGGCGGACAGGTCGCCTCCGAGGTTCGCACCCGCATCCGCTGAGCCCTCGACCGCGGTACCGATCCCCCCGCTCAGACCTGCGCCCAGATCACCACCGAGCTCCGCACCGGCTACTGCACCGGCGTCGAAGGCTCCCTCCACCGCGGTACCGAGCCCACCTGCGAGATCTGTTCCCAGACCCACACCTGTGCCGAGCCCCCCGTCGATGCCGACCGTGACGTCACCGCCGACGCCGGCCGCGAGATCTGCGCCCGCGTCGAGTGCGCCGTCGAGGGCGTAGCCGAGCTGCCCGGTCGCGTCGGCTCCCGCACCGAGGCTGCTGCCGATCGTGGTCGCGATCCCGGTCGCGAGGTCGCCGCTCGATTCGAACGACACGCCTCCGGTCTCGAGTGCACCGCCGAGCTGCGCGCCGAGGTGAGCTCCGGCCTCACCGCCGGCAGCGAACGTCGAACCGAGCACTGCCGACAGGTCGCCGCCGAGGTCTGCCTGTGCATCTGCTGCGGCGCCGAGAGCACCGCCCAGCGCCGCGGACAGCTCCGTCGTAGCCGACGTCTCGAGGCCGAGCGTGCCGCCGAGGACACCCCCGACGACCGTGCCGAGGTCGACGTCCGTCTCCCCGGTGCCGGAGAGGAGCCCGCCGAGGTCCACGCCGCCCAGAAGCCCGCCGTCGGCACCGCTTTCGATCACGGCGCCGAGCGCAGCACCCAGGTCGCCGGCTGTCTCGCCTCCTGCGCCGAGCAATGCGGACAACGACGCGCCCAGGCCGGCGACGAGGCCGGTCCCCGCGTCGAGTTCGAGTCCGGCACCGAGCACCGAATCCACGGCACCGCCGAGGACGCCGCTGAGTTCGGCACCGGCGCCGAGCGCACCGCCGAGGCCGACACCGAGGGCGGTGCCCAGTTCCGCACCGCCGGCGAGTGCGCCGTCGAGCCCTGCCGAGAATTCACCGCCCACGCTGATCGCGGCGTCGAGGAGTCCGCCGAGCGTCACGCCGAGATCGGCACCGAGCGCACCACCGACACCGAACGCAGCTTCGAGGGTTGCGCCGAGGTCGGCGCCGAGACCGCCGGCCGCCTCGATGGCCGCGTCGAGCGTCGCACCGAGGTCAGCGGCAGCACCCGCACCGAGACCGAGTCCCGTGGTGATTGCGGTTCCGACGTCGAAGCCGAGATCTGCGCCGAGGTCGAGCCCGGCGCCTGCCCCGAGGGCGCCGCCGAGCGCGGCGCCGAGGGACGCACCGAACTCACCGCCGATTTCGAGGGCCGCGCCGAGGGAGCTCGACAGATCCACGTCGAGGCCTGTGCCTGCGCCCACCTCGGCACCGGCACCCCCGGAGAGTCCGGCACCGAGGCTCGCGCCGAGGCCGGCGGCTCCGCCGAGCCCCAGCGCGCCGCTACCCGCCAGGCCCGCCGACGTCACCAGCGCACCCCCGGCCCCTACGGCACCGTTCAGCGCGGCGGTCAGGTCCGCCGTCGACCCGGCGAACAGTCCGGTGTCGGCGACGAGGGGCGCGACCGCGACGATGTCGGCGTGGCAGACGTCGATCAGTCCTGCCTCGGCGAGCACAGCCTCCGGGTTCGCGCAGTAACGAGCGAGTTCGTCCTTGTCGCGGAACAGATCGAGGATGAAGTCGAGCACTGCATTGGACATCGCATCTCTCCTGGGTTGTCGAAACTGCCTTCGACGCTACGAACCCCCGCCCCCGGCTCCCAAGGGGTCTTCGCCCCCCACCTTCGGCGATCGGGCGGTTAGGGGATGGGGGGCATTAGGGGATTCGCCCCCGCTCTGTGGGGACGCCGCTAACGACATCGGCGCGGCGAACGACATAGGAGCCGAGAGACGTGCAGGTCCCCTGCACCCACGTCGGAGGAAGCATCCGCCCGGATCAGGAGTATGTGCATGGCATCAGGACTCGGCGTCACGGTGGGGTCGGCGAACTCGGTGGCGCTCACCGCGCACGGGCCGGCCGGAAACCGGGCACCGGCCGTGCTGGTCCGCTCGACGGAACTGCATCTGCCGGCCGACGGCGTCCCGCATCTCGGTCGCGTCACCAGCCCCGGGGCGCGGGCCCTGACCGGGTTCACGGCACGTGTCGGCGATCCCGTCGGCATCCTCACCGATGACGGCGAGTCCTACCTGGGCGAAGACCTCACCGCAACCGCGGTCGCGTGCCTGCTGCACGACGCGGTGGATCCGTCTGCACCGACGCCGGCGACGACGCTGGCGTATCCGGCTGCGTGGTCCGAACACTCGGTGGCTGCTCTGGAGGCCGCTCTCGTCCGCGCGGGAGTGGACGCAGTCCTCGTCACTGAGCCGGTTGCGGCCGTGCGGTGGCTCGACGGCTCCCGCGAGGCACTCGCCGATGACGATGTGACCCTCGTGTACGACCTCGGTGCCTGCACCCTCGACGTCGCGGTACTCCGGGGCGGTACCGATCCTGTGCTCCTGGGGCGCCCGGTGTCGAGCACCGAGGTGTCCGGCGATCTGCTGGATCACGCGCTCACCTCCCACGTACTCGATCAGGTGCGTGGCGCGGTATCCGACGCCGATCTGCTCGCACCGGCAACGGTGGAAGCTCTGCACGGTCTGCGCTGGAACTGCCGCGCCGCGAAGGAGTCGCTCTCGTCCGACACCGAGACCACCGTCGCGATCGACCTGCCCGGCATCCGGCAGAGCGTGCGCGTGGTGCGCGACGAGTTCGAGGAGCTCGCGCGCGGACCGCTCGAGGCGTCACTCGACACGCTGCACGACGCCCTGCGCGCCGCGGGCATCGACATGTCCGACGTGGGCCGTGTGTTGCTCACCGGCGGTGGAGCGTCGATTCCCCTTGTCGCGGAACTTGTCTCGTCCCGGCTCGGCCTTCCGGTGGTCGCGTCCTCACAGCCCGCGTTCACCGCTGCGCACGGTGCAGCACTCGTCGCCGCAGCCACGATTCCGGCCCCCGTGCCCGAAGCTGCGCCCGTAACGGACGTCGATGCCGATACTGTCGCTCTTGCTGCGATGCCGGCAAGCGGGGTGCATCGGCCCGCTGTGTTCGATCCGGCGCCGAACGAACCGGTGCGATCGCAGGCCCGCAGGGCCACCGTCATCGGAGCCGCGGCCGCAGCAATCGTGTTGCTCGCCGGTGGCGGGCTCGCGATCGGCACACTCGCGACCGGAGGCGACAGCGGGACCAACAACCTGCTGGGTGACGCGGCAACGACCAGCACCACTCGCACTCCCTCTTCGGGGTCCATTCCGGCCCTCGATCCGGCGTCCGGTGTCGCTGTCGGCGACCCCGGCCTGTCCGCGACTGCAGTGCCTGCGGGAATCACACGCGCTGCCACGACTGCGGACGCGGTCGCCACACCGGACGCACCTGCGAATCCCGGCACACCGGTGACCGCAACGGACGGTGCCCCGGCCCCAGCGCCCGCACCGGCCGGCACAGCGCCCGCACCGGCGCCCACCGCCGCGCCGGTGGTGCCGCCCGCGCCCGCACCGCAACCTGCACCCCAGCCCGCGCCGCAACCCGATGGCAGCGGGGTCGGCGACGCATTGCAAGGCGCGGGTGAAGGCGCGGGTGCAGTGGTCGACGGTGTCGGTGGCGGGGTCGGCAAGGTTCTGGACGGCACGGGCAACGTGGTCGGCGGTGTCCTCGACGGCACCGGCAACGTCGTCGGCGGTCTGCTCGGAAACTGATCACGTCACCGATGCCGTCACTTCCCGGGCGTTCCCGCCCCGTCCCGCGTTCGGTCGCGCATGCGCTCGCAGCCGATCCGCCGCTGCTGCTACTCGTCGGTGGGGCGGGGACCGGCAAGTCGGAGATGCTCGCCACCCTGTGCGAGACCGACCTGATCGGATCCGCGCGGATAGTCGACGACGCACATACCCTGCCCGCCGACTCCGTGCACGACCTCGCGGCGCTCGCGCAGGGCGGCGCGCACGCGCTCGTCGTCGCGACGCAGCCGCGCACACACCGCGCCGATCTGCGTGCGCTGGCCTCGGCGTTCACTGCCCGTTCAGCACTCGTCGAACTGCGACCGTGGAGTCCTCGCGAGATCGCCGGTCGCGCCTCCGCACTCGGAGACAGCCGGCCGCCCGACATCATCCAGGCGGTGCACCGTCTCACCGGTGGTGTGCCCGATCTCACCGAGGCGGCGTTGTCGGCATTGCAGTCGGGGGCAGATCCCCGGCAGGCGGTCGCGGAGCGGGTCCGTGAACGTATCGCGACCGACCCGAAACTCGCTGCAGTACTCGCGCTCGCCGACCTCGGAATTGCACTCGATGCCACCGAACTCGCCGCCGTCCTCGCGACCGAACCCGAGCAGGCCCGCGACACAGTCGATGCGGCACATGCCAGCGGTCTTCTCGTCGGCCACGACGCCCTCCTTCCCGGTGCTGCCGGTGCGCCCGCCGCCGTACTGGGAGCTCACGCGGTTCGTGCACTCGCCCGGGCACTGCTCGCTGTACGCGCACGCGACAGCACGCTCACCGTCGATCTCGCCGTGCGACTCACCTCCACGGGCATCACCGAATCCGCGCTCGCCGACTATCTGGTTGCGCAGTCGAACTCTGCCGATGCCACCGCCGCCGCGGTGCTGCTCGACACTGCGGTCGAGGCGGGCGCAGACCCCGACACACTCGCGAACCGACGCGCAGAGGCGGCGGTCGCCCTCGGCGATCTCACGACCGCCGAGCGATTGACCGACCGAATCCTCGAGGACGCGGCGTCGCGGACCGTCACCGATGTGCGGGCCGCCGTCCGCATCGCCGCGACCGCCGCCGCACAGCGGGGCATGCTCGGCCGCAGTGCCGACCTGTACGAATGGCTCGGGCCCGACAGGGCAGGTCCCGACGCACCGATCGGGGCGTCGGTCCTCCTCGCTGCCGGGCGCCCCGACGCGGCCGCCTTGCTCCGCGCTGCCGAGCCCGGTGCGCCCACGTCGTCGGCGGCGGCCGCGCAATTGTTCGAGGCGGGACTCCGGGAATCGGTGGGTGGCGACGGACGGATCGCGATGAACGGCCTCACCCGCGCGCTCGCCACCCGGGGAACCCTGCCGGGGCCGGTGCAACCCGACAGCATCGAGGCGGTCACTGCACTCTTGTGTCTGCACGCGGGCGAACTCTCCCATGCCCGGGTCGTCCTGGCTCACAACCCCACCGTGCGCCACCGGCTTCTCACGGCGTGGGCGTCGCTGCTCGGGGGTGACATGTCTGCCGCGACCGCCACGGTGGCCGAGGTGACGCCGAACGTCGTACATGCACGCGACCGGCTGTTCCTGCACGGCCTGCGCGTCGGACTCGCACGCCGCACCGGCGACCTCGGTTCGCTGCTCACCGAATGGGCTGCTGCGCAGGAGGTGGTCGCCGCGTACTCCGTGGATCTCTTCGGTCTGCTCCCGCTCGGCGAGTTGTGGCTGGCCGGTGTGCGCGCGGGCGACTCCGATCGGATCGCGCACCTGGTGACGCAGGCGCATGATCTGCTCGCCGCGCTCGGTGAACCTCCGCTGTGGGGCGCGGCACTGCACTGGTACGGGGTCCAAGCCGCGATCACAGCGAACCACCCCGCCGACCTTGTCCCACATGCACGAGCCCTCGCCGCAGCCGCCGAAGCATCGTCGTATGCAGCAGCGCTCGCCCGCGCGGGACATGCGTGGCTCACCGTGCTCCAGGGCGACGTCGACGCGGTCCGGATCCGAGACGCCGCGCAAGCGCTGGCCACGATCGGACTACCGTGGGACGGCGCGCGGCTGGCGAGCGAAGGCGCGCTCCGGGCGTCCGACACATCGACAGCGACGGCACTCCTGCAATTCGCACGCACGGTGCGGCAGACCTCCGATTCAACGCCTTCACCACCCGACTCTGTTCGCGAAGCGGCCCCCGGAAGGAACGCATCCGACGACCGGACCACCAGGGGACCGCTGTCCGAACGCGAGGCAGAGGTTGCCGACCTCGTCGTTTCGGGACTCACCTACCGCGAGGTAGGGAATCGCCTGTACATTTCCGCGAAGACCGTGGAACATCATGTCGCCCGGATCCGTCGTCGCCTCGGCGCCGGAACCCGCTCCGAGCTGCTCTCCATGCTTCGAGCGATGGGGTACGGCGTCGATGTTCGGCGATGTGACACGACCTACCAGAATGGGGGAACTTCGGCATGTCCGTAGGCGTAGGCCTGAGGGTCGGCACGACCGTGTCGTCGGTTGCCGTCACGTCCCCCTCCCCCGGACGACCCGACCCGGAACCCATCGAGCGGCGCAGTGCAGTGCATCTGCATTCCGACGGCACCGCCACACTGGGCGAACACCACGTCGCCGACGGCAACACGAGCTCGTTCACCGACTTCGTCGACCGGCTGGGACGTTCCAACGGTGTCCGTGCCAACGACGGTGCGCTGTCCCGCGCGGAAGATCTCGTGGCGACCGCGATGGAATGCCTCATCGCCGACGCCGGGTCCATGATCGGCGACGAGAACTACACCGTCGTGGCGTCCCACCCCACCGATTGGCCACCGTCGACCGTCGCGCTGCTCCGCAACGCCCTCGACTACGTGGGTTTGCGACACGTGTCCCTCATCTCCGATGCCGAGGCCGCTGCCGCGTGGTTCGAGTCGCAGGTGGCACACCAGACCGGCCGCCTCGTCGCGGTCTACCACATCGACCCGCATGGATCGACCGTCACACTCGTCCGCTCCGGTGTCGTCGCGGGTAAGGCGTTCCGCTTCGCCGAAGGTGACGCCCCGTCCGTCTCCGCGCAGTTGTCGACGGCGCTCGGAGCGTTCGGCTGGCTCGTGACCAATCTCGACGCCATCGTCGTGACCCTCGACGAAACGGTCGACACCAGCGCCGCGCAGATCGTCACCCAGTCCATCAAGGCCGGCCTCGGTGTGCGATGTGCACTTGCGCCCGACCCCCACCAGACGATGGTTCGTGGCGCGGCGCTCGCTGCCGCGGCAGGGTCGGTGGATCTCCTCGGATCGACACAGGTACTTCCCGCCACCCGGCCGACCGGCCCGAAGCGCGCCGATCTGGATCCCGAGACCACCACGGTGATCGCCAAGGTCACGCCCACCGCTGCCGCCACGGCCACACCAGCAAATGCCGGCAGGGGCGCTGCCTCCACGAACGCGACGACCCCCGGAAAGGTGGGCCCGGTCGACACCGCGCATCCGGCGACCGACACCGATCCCGACAAGAAGCCGAAGATCGGTGTCTGGGCCGCAGCCGCGGCAGTCGCATTGATAGTCGGCGTCGGCGTGCTCGTCTTCACACTGCGCGACACCTCCACTGCGAGCGCGAACCCGCCGATCACGACGACCGCGCCGAGCGCGATCTTCCCCACGGGCACGCAGTCCGAGCCGCGATCGACGTCGGCGAAACCCACAACCTCGGAAACCTCCGAGACCTCGACGACCGCTGAAATCGAAGAGGCCGAGTACACGGCGCCGGGGTACGCGGCAACGGACGTCCCTCAGACACAGTTCGAGGCGGAGACCTCGAACACCGAGTCGTCTGCGACCACGGAGAAGAACACCTCGTCCACCACTGCGCCGACGAGCAGCAGCACCGGTTGGTCGCGCCGTAACCCGCCGAACGAGCCGAGCATCGGTTCGGGCGGCTCCGGCGGTGGCTCGAGTTCGCCGTCACAGTCGTCACCGGCGCCGACCACAACGACCGAGCCGGACCCCACCGACGGGCCCGATCCGACCGAGACGACGGCAGCTCCCTCCGAAGAGGCCACCACCACGGTGCCGGAAGAGATCTAGCCGAATCGGTGCTTCCGGCCTATTCAAGATCAACGGCCGGTGCCGTACGCTATCCGAGGACCACACGGACCTCACGGCCAGGATTTGCAAAACACCAGTTCAGACACAAGATCGACCGATTATGAAAGGCCTTCATGCGTCACTCGTCGGCGTCGCGCGCCGCAGTCCGTACCACCATCCGTCGTGCCGCCACAATCGCGGCATCAGCGGTGCTGCTGATCGGACCGCTGACCGCAACCGCGAACGCCGCTCCCGCGGACCAGACGCCCGACCTTCCGCCGGAACTCGTCGAGGCCGTGCAGCGCGATCTCGGGCTCACCCCCGAGCAGTACCTCGAACGCGCGGCTCGCGCCCAGGAACTGAACAGCTACGCGCGCGACTTCCGCGCCGAGCGCCCCTCCGACTTCGCCGGAGCATGGATGAGCGACGACGGGAATCCCGTCGTCGCCGTCACCAACCGTGACGCAGCACGGCAGGCCGAGCAGGACGGCTACCAGGCCACGGTCGCACCCATCTCGGCCGATGGTCTCGAACAGGCCCTCGCAGAACTCAACCGCTGGGTCGCTGCACTGCCGCGCGAGGTGTCGTCGCAGGTCAACAACACGTCGATCGATGTGCTCAACAACCAGATCGTCGTCGACATCGTCAACTCGCCTCTCGGCCGCGCGCTGAACCTGCCCTCGCTCATCGCGAACATCCAGGTGCAGCTGACGCCCGGCATGCCCTCCAACGACCCGTCCCCGCTCGGCGGCGACACCTACATCACCGCCGACGGCAACGTGCGCGACACACCGCTCGAGCGCATCGGCATCTGCTCGTTCGGGTTCAACGGTGTCGACGCGAACGGTGATCCCGTCAACATCACCGCCGGCCACTGCGACGCCGTGGCCCGTGAAGACGGCGGATCCACCGTGTACCTGCCCAACCGCGGGAACATCGACGAGAGCGTACAGATCGGCTCGTTCACGAGCTCGACGGCAGGCACCGACAGCAACCTCGACTACGGCATCATCTCGCTCAACGATGCGGGTGTCGACGCAGGTCTCGACCGCCCGACGGTGCGCGGCGGAAACGGTTCGACTCTGACGGTCACCGGTACCGCACGTCCCGTGGTGGGCGCCCCCGTGTGCAAGTCCGGACAGTCGTCGTCGTTCACGTGCGGTGTGGTCGCCGCCGACCACGTCGAGACCCAGCTCTTGTACGCCAACGGCAGCGCGAGCACTGTTCGCGGCTTCGCGACCACCGCATGCACCCTGTCGGGTGACAGTGGCGGCGCGATCGTCACGGGCACTCTCGCCCTCGGTGTGATCTCGGGATCGAACAGTGCCGGTGCACCCGACTGCGTCGAGGCCAACCTCGTGCTCGCCACCACCGGCGGGACGTCGAGCCTCGGGATCCCGGTCGGCGACATCGCAGACGCCACCGGAACCCGCGTGCGCACGGCATCCTCGCCTGAATAATCACAGAAGTCACATGCGACACACTGGTAACCAGGGCGTCCGCCCGGGTTGCCGATATCAGCCCATATGATCGTGTCGCCGATCCGCTCCGATCGGCATCTCCACGTCACGCGTGGAGGTCACTGAGAAAGGTATCCATGCGACGCTCCTTCGCACGTCGGGCAGCCGTCCTCGGCACAGCCGCTGCGCTCCTCATCGGACCTGCAGCGCTGGTGGCCCAGGCCGACCCGGCTCCCGTCCAGACCACGGACCTGCCCGCCGAACTCGTCGAAGCGTTGAATCGAGACCTACAGATCAGCCCTGAGCGGTTCCTTCAGGACGCCGCGCGCAGCCAGGACCTCGCACGGTTCGCGGAGACGGCACGCGAGCAGTTCGCGTCCGTGTTCGCAGGCGTGTGGCTCGACGATCAGGGCACAGCCACTGTCGGACTCGCGGACGGTGAGCAGTTCGACGAGGCCCGCACGTCCGCTGAGGACGCAGGGTTCGCGGTGCAGCGGACCGAGGACAGCGAGAGCGCCCTCAACGACGAGTTGAAGGCGCTCAACGACTGGCTCGAGACACAGCCGCCGGCCATCGCCGATGTGGTTCGCGGTGTCGCCATCGACGTCATCAACAACGACGTCATCGTGCGCGCCGAGAACGTCGCTGGAGTGGAGCTGCCCGATTTCCTCTCGGGTGTGCGGGTGCTGTTCGCTCCCACCGAGCTCACCCCGCAGCCTGCCGCAGATCTACATCCCGTCGCAGGGAACGCCGCACCCGACGCACTGCTCGGTGGCGACGCATACGCATCACTCGGACAGGGAACGGGCCTGCGCTGCTCGCTCGGCTTCAACGCCGAGGACCGTCGCGGCCCCGTCAACATCACCGCCGGGCACTGCGACCCGAACCGCGCTCAGGCCGGCACCCAGTGGGCGTCCGATGTGTACCAGCTGAACGGTGAGACGCTCGGTCAGCACCTCGGCAAGTTCGAGAAGACCAGCCTAGACGACAGCGACTACGCGATCATCCGCCCGACCGGAGAAGCCGAAGGCCGGTTCGAGAACAACGGTGTCCGCGTCCCGGGTGCTGCTCCCCTGCCGATCACCGGTACCGCCGATCCCATCGTCGGAACACCCGTGTGCAAGTCCGGTCTGCGTACCGGCTACAGCTGCGGCGTCGTGACCGCGGCGAGCCAGAACGTCGAGATCGGCCATCGCATCCTGCAGAACGGCTTCTCCACCAACCTGTGCGCGCTCCAGGGCGACAGTGGCGGCACGCTCGTCACCGGCACCCTTGCCATGGGCATCTCGAGCGCCTCGAACGTCGGCCAATACGGCATGTGCGAGATCGCCACTCTCGTCAGCGGCCTGCTGGGTGAATCCCCCGAACTGTTCGCGACTCCGATCAACTCGATCCTCGCCGAGAACCCGGGCCTGACGATCCGCACCGGCTAGTCCTCGCGACGCAACCGCGTGAGCACCACAGTGCCCGCCTTCCACACGGAAGGCGGGCACTGTTGCATTCTGCCGCGACCGGCTGCGTCTACAGCGTGGCCCGCCGTTTCCGAGCCGTGGGAGCGGGACGGGATGCGACGTCGGGATGGGGCGCGGAGTGTCGACGCGGCATCAAGATCGAAGCGGGATACGCTCCGGAAATCTCGTTCGGCCGCGAAACGAACGATGACGGGAATGGTTCCGCATCGGCGGCGAACAATAGGGAGGACACACGAAGATGTTCGGATCTGTTACGGGTAGCGCCGATTTAGTAGCGGGTTGGATCAACCTCTTGGTCCGGTTGCTCTGGATGAGCTGACGTTGAACGTCGAACGGCCTCGCCATCCATTGGATGGCGAGGCCGTTCGTCGACTGAAAATCAGTTCGCGTACACCGTGGTTCCCGGGGGTGCCGTAAGCGTCTGGATCAGGCCGATTCCTGCAATAGCCAGAGTCGGGCCGCCAACGACGATAGTGCCGATGACGCCGCCGATACCCGCACCCGCAACAGTGCCGACCGCAGGCATCACGAACGTACCGATGATGGCACCGATGATCGTGCCGGTCAGGCCGCCGACAGCAGTCGCAATACCGAGCTGCGACGCGAAGTTCTGCTGAGCCTTGAGGTTCTCATCGGGCGAAGCAACGTCGGTCACCTTGAGAGCGACCGGCGTGATGCCCGGGACGACCTTGTCCTCGGGGGCAACGGGGGTTGCCTGCGACAGGTCGGTCGACGGGGTCAGCGTGAGGGTCTTGCCGTCCTCGCTGATCTCGCGCGCGAACGGCAGCTGGATGTCGCCGAGCTGAACCGCGAGCGGCAGGCTGACGACGGTGTTGCCCGCGTTGTCCTGCAGCTCGACGCTCTGACCGTCGCCCGAGACCTGGAATGCGCCCGCGTCGATGACGGTGACGACAGACTGACCATCGACATGCGACTCGTAGTTGATCTCGTCCTGGGCCGCCGGGGCCGCGTAGGAGGTTCCGGCCGTGATCCCCATAGCGGCGATGGTCATCGTCGCCACGGCGGCAAGCTTCCTGAGCTTCATGTGTTTCCGTTCTGTGACATGGCGCACGCCCTGAGGACGCCCCCAATTTTCCTGTAAGCGTGAGACTTCCGAACCCCCGACGACGTTCTATTTGTCCGAAAGTCACGTCCGGCACAGAATCATAACCGACCTCACAGCAATTTGTTATCCGGGTATCCCCTGATAGATGCCGAATCGTGTCCGAAACTACTCACACGTCACACATTCCTTATGGAGCGGTTAGGGCATCCTGGCTCGAATTGGCGAAATGCCCGACTATAAGTTGGCTGCCGCACTGGCCTCATCAGCGAATCGATTGATTACTCACGGGTAACTGCAGTTAAGTTACTGGCGGGTAGCTTAGCGTGCGTTACGATGCTGAGGCTTATACCAGGCGGGCTGTCCGCCCCCGACACGAAAGGCCACGTATGAATGCCCTGACGATCACGTTGGGCACGATCGGCGTGCTGCTCAGCCTCGTGTGCTGGTACTCCTTCATCGGCGGCGCATGGAAGATGGTCAGCGCGATCCGGATCGGCCAACCGGCCCCGGATCGCTGGCGCCCCTTCTTCCCGCGCTTCAAGCAGATGGTCGTCGAGTTCCTCGCGCACACGAGAATGAACAAGTTCCGGACCGTCGGCTGGGCTCACTGGCTCGTCATGGTCGGCTTCCTCCTCGGCGCCATCGTCTGGTTCGAGGCATACGGACAGACCTTCGACCCCGAGTTCCACTGGCCTCTCATCGGTGGCACCGCGGTCTACCACTTCATCGACGAGATCCTCGGCCTCGGCACGGTGATCGGCATCGTCACGCTGATCATCATTCGCCAGCTGAATCACCCTCGTCAGCCCGGTCGTATGTCGCGCTTCACCGGCTCCGATTTCAAGGCCGCCTACTTCGTCGAGGCAGTCGTCCTCATCGAGGGCCTCGGCATGATCTTCGTGAAGGCCGGGAAGATCGCCACCTACGGCGGCGGCCACATGTCGACCGACTTCTTCACGATGAACCTCGCCAAGCTGCTGCCCGCGAGCACGACGATGGTCGCGATCTTCGCGTTCGTGAAGCTGATGTCGGGCATGATCTGGCTCTACGTGGTCGGCCGCAACATCACGTGGGGTGTCGCATGGCACCGTTTTGCTGCGTTCTTCAACATCTATTTCAAGCGTGAGGACGACGGCGGAGTCGCCCTCGGCGCCGCGAAGCCCATGATGTCGAAGGGCAAGCCCGTCGACATGGAGAACGCCGATCCCGACACCGACACCTTCGGTGCCGGTCGCATCGAGGACTTCTCGTGGAAGGGCTGGCTGGACTTCAGCACCTGCACCGAGTGCGGCCGCTGCCAGTCGCAGTGCCCCGCCTGGAACACCGGTAAGCCGCTGTCGCCGAAGCTGCTCATCATGTCGCTGCGCGACCACGGCAACGCCAAGGCCCCCTACCTGTTGGCCGGTGGCCGCACAGACATGGGCGGCGACGAGGTCGGTCTGGTCGACAGCGAAGGCAATGTCGACGAAGCCGCACTCGCCAAGATCCCCGAAGCGGCGCGTGCCGAGGCGGGTCGCAAGCTCGTCGGCGAATCGGCCGAGCTCGTCGAGGCCGGCGAACTCACCCCCGTCATCGACGCCGAGACGCTGTGGAGCTGCACCAACTGTGGCGCATGCGTCGAGCAGTGCCCGGTGGACATCGAGCACGTCGACCACATCATCGATATGCGTCGCTACCAGGTGCTCATCGAGTCGGACTTCCCGTCCGAGCTCGCGGGTCTGTTCAAGAACCTCGAGAACAAGGGCAACCCCTGGGGCCAGAACTCCAAGGACCGTCTCAACTGGATCAACGAGATGGACTTCGAGATCCCGGTGTTCGGCCAGGACACCGACAGCTTCGACGGCTACGAGTACCTCTTCTGGGTCGGCTGCGCCGGCGCCTACGAGGACCGCGCCAAGAAGACGACGAAGGCCGTCGCCGAACTGCTCGCCACCGCCGGTACCAAGTTCATGGTGCTCGGCGCCGACGAGACCTGCACCGGCGACTCCGCTCGCCGCGCGGGCAACGAGTTCCTGTTCCAGCAGCTCGCGCAGCAGAACATCGAGGTCCTCGACGGAGTGTTCGAGGGTGTCGAGCAGAGCAAGCGCAAGATCGTCGTCACCTGCGCGCACTGCTTCAACGCGCTGAACAACGAGTACCCGGAGGTCGGCGGCAACTACGAAGTCGTCCACCACACCCAGCTGCTCAACCGCCTGGTGCGGGCGAAGAAGCTGATCCAGGTCACGTCGGTCGGTGAAGACGTCACCTATCACGACCCGTGCTTCCTCGGTCGCCACAACAAGGTGTACAACGCTCCGCGTGAGCTCATGGCGGCGTCGGGTGCGAAGCTCGTCGAGATGCCTCGCCACGGCGAGCGGTCCATGTGCTGTGGTGCCGGTGGCGCCCGCATGTGGATGGAGGAGCGGATCGGTAAGCGCATCAACGTCGACCGTGTCGACGAAGCGCTGAGCACCGACCCCAAGAAGATCGCGACCGGCTGCCCGTTCTGCCGCGTCATGCTCACCGACGGTGTCACGGCACGTCAGGAAGAGGGCAAGGGCGAGGGTGTCGAGGTCGTCGACGTCGCGCAGCTGATGCTCGAGTCGATCGCTCGCGTCGAGCCGGAGACGCTCACGGAGAACCTCAAGGTGATCCAGGAGCCGAAGACTCAGGTCGAGGTCGAGGCTGTTGCCGAGGCTGTCGAGGAAGAGCGTGTCGAGGAGGTTGTGGAGGCCGCTGAAGCTCCGGCAGCCCCCAAGACGACGGGTATTCCGAAGGCCGGCGGTCTGCAGATGAAGGGCGGACTCAAGGGCCCCGGCGCCAAGAAGGCAGCCGCACCCGCTGCTGCAGCGGCACCTGCAGCCGAGGCAGCGGAGGCTCCGAAGGCGAAGCCCGGCGGTCTGCAGATGAAGGGCGGGCTCAAGGGACCGGGCGCCAAGAAGGCGTCGGCACCTGCGGCAGCGGCTCCCGCAGCCGAGGCTGCTCCGACCGAAGCTCCGGCCGTCCCGAAGGCCAAGCCCGGCGGACTGCAGATGAAGGGCGGACTCAAGGGCCCCGGCGCCAAGAAGGCGGCGGCACCGGCCGCGCCCGCTCCGGAAGCTGCAGCTACCGAAGCTGCTGCGCCCGCAGCCGAGTCGGCACCTCCGACCGCCAAGCCCGGTGGTCTGCAGCTCAAGAGCGGGCTCAAGGGACCCGGCGCGAAGAAGGCAGCTCCGAAGGCTGCAGCGCCTGCACCCGAGACCGCCCCTGAGGCCGAGGCTCCCACCGAAGCCGCACCCGCTGCAGAGGCCCCGAAGGAGACTGCGATCCCGAAGGCGAAGCCGGGTGGATTGCAGCTCAAGAGCGGACTGAAGGGTGCGGGCCCGAAGAAGGCAGCGCCGGCGCCTGCAGCGGAGCCGGCTCCGGAGCGTGCTTCCGAGCAGGAAGCTGCACCTGAGCCCGCCGCCGAGCCCGAGGCCAAGCCCGCGTCGGACGCGCCGGCTCCGCCCAAGGCGAAGGCCGGCGGACTGCAGATCAAGGGTGGCCCCAAGCCTCCCGGCCGCAAGTAGGTAAGCAACGAAGAAGTGAGGCTCGCAACGCCGGTGGTTCGCCACCAGCATTGCGAGCCTCACTTTTGCGTTGCGAGCCTTCTGACTTTGAAGGTTCCCGTCGGACCGCTCCCCCGTTGCGCCAACGCAATCGCACCGCGAATCTTCGCCGCGACCGCACCGGGCGTCTCCACATCGGCCCACGTCCACCGCACCACCACCCAGCCCGCGTGACGTAGCTGATCCTCACGCAGCTTCTCCCGATAGACGACGTCCTCCGCGTCGGTCGTAGCGACACCATCGCGCCGATACTTGATCCGCCCGTCGAACTCGCCTATCACCCCGTGTTGAGGTAGCAGAAAGTCGACGCGTGCCAGCCATCGGCCGGCTGAGTCCAACACGTCGACCTGTGTAAGAGGAGTGGGCAGTTGCTCACGGGACATCAGCACTCGGCTGCGCGACTCGCCGACGCTGTCGCTTCGATCGCTCATGCAGCGCACCGCTCGCAACACGCGAGGACGGCCCGGACGGCTGCCCATTCGCTCGACAGCATGTTCCAGCTCACCGATGTCGACAAGCCCCTGACGCAACGACTGGTCGCCGAGCACCACGGCCTGCTCGAGCGGCTCCGACGCCGCGAGGTCGATGACGGTCCGAGCCACACCCAGGACACGGGCCCCGTATTTCTCCCTCAGGTCGCACTCATCCACACGCGCCGCGTGCATCACCCTCCCGCGCGACCTCTTGCTTCCGCTCGGCCGGTTCCGGGTCAGGTGGACGTCGTCGAGTGATATCCGCCAGGGTCGCAAGCCGTGGAGCACCGCAGCCGACACGTGGCTTACAGAGGTTTCGGTAATTGAGTTAGTGGTGGTCACAGGGAAAGCCCGGTGTGATCGAGGAAGCCGTGGCACAGGTCGTAGTTCGACCCGATCCGGACCAGCCCGGCCTCGGTCGCCACACGGACTTCGTCGAGGACGTCGGGGCAGAGATTGGCCAGCTCGGTGGATTTCATATTGCCCCAGACCTGTTCGATCGGGTTGAGTTCGGGCGCATAGGCAGGGAGCCGTTCGACGTGGAGCCAGTCGCGCTGGGTCGCCACCCATGCCTTCATCGCTGCAGACCGGTGAGCCATCAGCCCGTCCCAGATCACGATGACCTGCTCCCCAGCGAAGTGGGCGCGGAGTTCGGTGAGGAACTCGATGAGCTTGTCGGTGTTGTACGAGCCGTCGGTCATGGAGAACACGAACGCGCTCTCGCTGCGGTCGGGTCGATAGGCCAGGACTCCGGCCATGGACATGCGTTTCCAGGAGAATCGGTGATGCAGAACAGGTGTCACGCCTTTCGGCGCCCAGGTTGCGCGGACCACAGGCAGCAGCGACACACCGCTTTCGTCCTGGAAGCAGATCCACGCACCTCGACGCCGCGCTATTTTTTTATCCGCGGCCACTCGTTCTCGCGCCAGGCGACAATGGCGTCCTCGTCGCGTTCGACTGCCCGCCGTGCGGGTCGCTGTCGGCTCCAACCGAGCCGGGTTCGTAGGATCGTCCACGTCTGCGTGGGGCCGTAGGTCACGCCGGTGAGTCGCTCGATCACGATCGCGACCCGGCCCAGGGTCCATACTCCGGTTGCGAAGCCGTGGGCTTGGGGTCCTTTGAGTAGTTCCTCTCGGATCACCTCGATCTGGGTGTCGTCGAGGCGGGGCCGGCGTCCTGCCCGACCTGCTCCTTCAAGTGCCTCGTTGCCCCCGTCGGTCCACTGCCGGTGCCAACGTGAGGCGGTCTGCTGGGAGACCTCCAACTCGACCGCGACATCGATCTGGCGTCGCCCTGCGGCGAACATCTCTGCGGCCCGCATCCGTCGGTCACGCAACGCGTCGAGATCACGACGAGTGCCGCGTTGCTTGACTTTCCGGGCGTCGGACTCCTCGCCGGAACCGGTCTTCTTCCCTGCCATTCGTCAATGATCAAGCAGCACGGTGCGAATCACGCGCAACGACACGCCCTATTACCGAAACATCTTTAGTGCGGTGTCCGAAGACGCCACCTGCACTACGGCCAGCGAATGAAAAAGATGGCGGCCGTAATCGTCGACAGTGTCGTAGGTGTGGCGGGGAAGGAAGATTCCGGCAGCCAACCGCACCCATCGGCCGGTCGAGACGAAGCCGCGGATCTCCCCCGGTGTGTAGCCGAGCGCGAGCGCTTCTCTGCGATGGATGAGTGGTTCGTGTCCCATGCACAACAGCGTCGCGTACCCGTTGGACCACACACCTCGAACGTCTTGTCGCAGCCCGAATCTGTGGATGGATCGACCGCCTGTGGAGAAGTTCCATACAGCCCCCATGTGGAGGACCGGATTTAGGATGAGTCTCTGTGTTCTCTCGTGCCTTACCTGTGCTCGGAGCGACGGCCATCGCCCTCGCGATCACTCCCACCGCACTCGCTCAGGATCCGCTTCCCGTGCCGTACGACTACCACAACGGGGTCGTCGTCGAACTGACGAACCCGGGTGGCTCACCTGCGGGAGCGAACATTCCGTGCACCTCCGCACAGGAACCCGTCATTCTCGTGCACAACACGAGCGGAAACAAGCAGATCGGCTGGCAGACTCTCGCACCGCTTCTTGCGAACGAGGGTCGCTGCGTCGTCAGCTTCACGTACGGCGATGTCGGTGGTCCGTGGCCGATCGATGCCGTCGGTGGGCTCGGTCCCATCGACGCGGCCGCGCACGAGATGGCGGCATTCGTCGACGAAATGCTCGCCCGGACGGGCGCCGCAAAGGTGGATGTCGTCGGCCACTCGCAGGGCACTCTCGTCCCGTCGCAGTGGGTGCAGTTCCAGGGTGGCGCCGACAAGGTCGACGACTACGTGTCGCTGGCACCGATGTGGCATGGCACCGACGTGTTCGGATCCGAGACACCGGACGCCGTCCGACCCGCATTGGAGGCGGCGTGCCCGGCATGCGCCGACATGTTGCCGGGTTCACCTTTCCTGGAACAACTCTGGAGCACCGTGATCTTCGAGCCGTCGATCGACTACACGAACATCCTCACCAGCCATGACCAGACAGTCGTGCCATACACCAGCGGATACGCGGAGGCGCCGAACGTCACGAACGTCGTGCTGCAGGACGTATGTCCATCGAGCACCGCAGGGCACCTGGGTCTATTGGCCGATCCGACAGCAGCCGAGCTCGTGCTGAGCGCACTCGACGATCACAGCTCCATCGATGCCGCGAGCTGCGGCCAGGAACGCTGAAGCTCGTCTTCCCAATAGCCCCACGAGTGGGTGCCGTCAGGTCGGAAGTGGAACGTCGCGGGGATCTCGAGTTCCTCCAACCGTTCCTGGAGTCGGTGGGTGCAGATGTTGGTGGCTGCCTCGATGACGCCACCGACGACGACCTGATCGAGTAGCGGCGGGGCCTGCGGCGTCCGCGGAAGTGACGGATCCTCGTACGGTCCGGGCAAGCCGGTTCCGTTGGAGATGTACAGAGATAGACCGCGTAGGCCTTCGGCGTTGACCGTAGGGTCGTTTTCCACCCAGCCGTCACCGTCGTACGGACCCCACATGTTGGTCGCGTCGGTCTCCCCCATGCCCTCGATCACCGACCGCAGGTAGGCCTGGCCGAGCGGATCGCTGGTCTGCGCGCACCCGCTGTACGACGCGACGCCACGGTAGAGGTCCGGAGCATGGATCGCCAGCGAGAGCACCGACGTCGCCGCCATCGACAGGCCCGCGATCGCGTTGACACCCGTGGTGCCCAGGGCATCGTCGATCACCGGGGGCAACTCCTCTGTCAGGAATGTCTGCCACTTGGCCACTCCGACGACCGGATCTTCCTCGATCCAATCGGTGTAGTACGTGAACATTCCTTCGGCCGGGATGACGACGTTGACGTTCTTGTCCTCGAGGAAGTCGAGGATCTTGGTCTGGTTGAGCCAGTTCGCTCCGTCCTCGCCTCCACCGGCACCGTTGAGCAGGTACAGCGTCGGGCGCGGAACAGACGTATCTGCAGGCTTGATGACCTGCAGGGGAATGTTTCTGTCCATCGACGGCGAGTACACGTACATGTCCGTGTGTCGATCGTCGATCTGCTCGGTACTGTCCACGTGGGCCGCCGGCGCAGCGGACGCGGGCACGGCCGGCACCGCCAGGGCGACCGCGACCGCGGCGCACACGACCGCTCGACGCAGAACGTTCTTATTCATGTAGCGGATTCGCCCTTATCGGTAGTCGGATGCAGTTCGATGACTCTACGCACTGTCGGGCCGACGACCGCAAGGGCCTCGGGTGACGTCATGTGCCAATGAGTCACGGGCACTGAATGATCATGGATCTCGCCGGTGACGGCGTCGGTCCAACCCGTGGCTCCACGACGACCGTCGGCTGCCGCGGTGAAGTACAGGACGTCGCCGTCGAACACCTCCGGCCGGTGCCTGCTGAGCAGCATCGAGTTGTGCTCTGCCGTGGCAATCAGTCGCTGCACCATCTCTTCGGTGTCGTCGACCGAGTTACCGGTCAGCTCTGCGACGGTCGCGACGAGCCCGGCGACATCCTGCGGCTCGGTGCCGTCGAACCCGAAGCCCGCAAGCAGGTCTTCCATGGACACCGTTGCCCGTTCGTCGGTCGGAAGCTCCGACGAGCCGCCCACGAAGCTGTCGAGCATCACGAGATGGTCCACCGATTCACCGGCGGCCTGCAGCTGCACCGCCATCGCATGGGCGATCACACCGCCGAGTGACCAGCCCAGCAGACGGTACGGCCCGTGCGGCTGAACGCGGCGAAGCTCTTCGACGTACCGTGCGGCAAGGACGTCGAGGGTGGCAGGTACGAAGTCGGCCTCGATACCGGCCGGCGTCTGCAGACCGTAGACATCGGTATCGAGCTGCTGGGACAGGCCGGTGTAGCACCACGACAGCCCGACGATCGGGTGCACGCAGAACACGGGTGTGCCCGAACCCTCCGTGCGCAGCGGCAGCACCGGACGGAGCGCGTCCGACATGCTCGCACCGGAACCCTCGGCAATCAATCGGGCAAGGCCTTCGACGGTCGGCGCCTGGAACAACCACTGCAACGGCACCTGGGTGTCCAACTCTGCACGCAGACGCGAGACGAGTTTCGTCGCGACGAGGGAAGTACCGCCGAGCGCGAAGAAGTCGTCGTCCAGACCCACCTGCTCGACGCCCAATACCTCGGCGAACACCGCCGCCACCGATTCCTCCACCGGCGACACCGGCGCACGGAACTCACGAGCCTCGAAAACCGGCTCCGGCAACGCCTTCCGATCCAACTTGCCGTTCACATTCAACGGCAACGACTCGAGCACCACGAACGCCGACGGCACCATGTACGACGGCAGACCTGCCGCCAATTCGACCTTCGCGGCCGCCACATCGAACCCGGCCACATCGCCCTCGACACTCGACTCCGGCACCACGTACGCCACCAAGTGCGCACCGGTCCGTTCGTCCTTTCGAGCAACAACCGCCACGTCACGGACACTGTCCACACCACGCAGCGCGGTCTCGATCTCACCGAGCTCGATCCGGAAACCACGCACCTTCACCTGGAAGTCGGTGCGGCCCACGTAGTCCAGTTCGCCGTCCGCGGTGAACCGCACAAGATCACCCGTGCGGTACAGCCGCTCCCCCGCCGCAAACGGCGACGCAACGAAACGCTCCGCGGTCAGATCCACCCGACCGTGATAACCCCGCGCCAACTGCACACCCGCCAGATACAACTCACCCGCGACACCCACCGGCACCGGATGCAACCGCTCGTCGAGAACATAGACCCGGGTGTTCCACTCGGGCACACCGATCGACACCGACGCACCTGACGGATCCACCACCTCACCCGCGGTCACCGACACCGCAGCCTCGGTCGGGCCGTACAAGTTCACCAACCGCGCCTCGTTCGACGCCATGAACCGCTGCGCCGTCGACGGCGGCAACGCCTCACCGATCGCCAACACCCGACGCAACGACGACGACAACTCGCCCGACGACTCGACCAGCAACGCCTCGAGCATCGACGGCACCACATGCAACGTCGTTACGCCCTGCTCGGCAATCAGCGCATTCAGATACGCCGGATCACGATGCCCATCGGCAGACGCGATCACCACACGACCACCGGAAACCAGCGCCGACCAGAATTCCCACACCGACAGGTCGAACGTCGCGACGGTCTTGAGCAGCACGGCGTCGCCAGAGCCGATGTCGAAATACGACCGCTTCCACAACATCTGGTTCACGATCGCTGCGTGCGGCACCGCGACTCCCTTCGGGCGGCCGGTGGACCCCGATGTGAAGATCAGATATGCGGTGTTCGACGACCGCAAAGGTGCATGTCGCTCCACGTCCGACACCGGAGTGTCTGCGAATTCCGACAGGTCTGCGATGTCGATCTCGAGATTGGGGACAGAGCCTGCTCCGGGAACAACCACTGCATCACGTTCCGTGGTGAGAACAACCACCGGATCGGCCGCTCCAAGGATGTATGCGTTGCGCTCATCCGGCTGATCCGGATCTACCGGTACATACGCGCCGCCGGCCTTCACTACGGCGTACATGCTCACCAACAGTTCCACCGACCGGCGCATCATCAATGCCACGGTCGACTCCGGCCCCACACCGAATGCGATCAGGCGACGGGCCACTCGGTTGACACGCGCATCGAACTCGCCGTAGGTCAGCAGCTCACCCTCGAACACCAAGGCCGTCGCGTCGGGATCGCGTCGGACCTGCTCCTCGAACAGGTCCACCAACGTCGTCACGCTGTCCGCCACGTGTGCGGTGTCGTTCCAACCCTCGAGTATCCGGGACTTCTCTTCCGGTTCGAGCAGCTCGATGTCGCCGAGCGGAACCGTCGCGTCCGACATGATGGCGTCGAGCATCCGAACGAAACGCCCGACAAGTCCCGCTGCGGTCGCCTCGTCGAACAGGTCGGTCGCGTACGTCATCGTGCCGGACAAGCCGAGTTCTGTCCCGTCGGCGTCGTAGAGATCCGACACGATCAAATGCAGATCGAACTGCGAGACATGCGTATCGGCCTCCACTGCCGACAGCGTCAGCCCCGGAAGCTCGAATGTGGACTGAGTCAGATTCTGGAACGACAATCCCACCTGGAACAACGGATGACGCGCCGTCGACCGAGCCGGGTTGAGTACCTCGACGAGACGCTCGAACGGCACATCCGCGTTTGCAAAGACGTTCAGATCCGTCTCGCGCGTTCGCTCCAAGAGCTCCGCGAAACTCTGATCCGGTTCCACCCGTGTCCGGAACACGAGAGTGTTGACGAACATTCCGATCAGGTCGTCCAACTCGCGCTCGGAACGACCGGCGATGGGGCTACCGACCGCGATGTCATCGGTGCCGGTCATCCGCGCAAGGAATGCTGCCCACGCCGTGTGCACCACCATGAACAACGTGGCGTTCGACCGGCGACCGAGTTGCGCCAACCCACGATGCAGGTCGGCATCGATGGAGATGTCCACGCTCGCGCCACGGAGGGACTGCACGGCAGGACGCGGGCGATCGGCCGGCAGATCCAGCTGATCCGGCAGTCCGGCGAGCTCGCGCTTCCAGAATCCGATCTGGTGTCCTGTGACCGATTGTGGATCGTCCTCCGAGCCGAGAACCTCGCGCTGCCACAACGTGTAGTCCGCGTACTGCACCGGCAAGGTCGCCCATGACGGTTCTTCACCTGCAACCCGTGCGAGGTATGCAGTCATGACGTCACGCGCCAGCGGCCCCATCGAGAAGCCGTCGCCCGAGATGTGATGGACGACGAAAACCACGACATACTCGGATCGGTCGAGCTGGAAAAGCCTTCCTCTCAAAGGGACCTCGGCTGTGACGTCGAATCCGACTGTCACCACGTCGCTCACGACGGTGATCAGATCCGCTTCGGTGAGATGAGTCGGAGTGAGATCCAAATCGATGTCTGACGTGGGGAGAACCTTCTGGATTCCCACGCCGTCGATTTCGGGGTATACAGTCCGAAGCGATTCGTGCCTGTTGATCACGTCGCGCACCGCAGCCTGCAGCGCGTCGACGTCCAGTTCACCAGACATCCGCAACGCCATCGGGATGTTGTAGGCGGCCGACTCCGGGTCGAATCGGTTGATGAACCACATCCGTTGCTGGGCAAGCGACAACGGAACCAGCTCCGGACGCGACTGTGGAATCAGCGGCGCCGCCCGCCCCGAACCGGCACTCGCCTCAGCACGAGCAGCAAGTTCCGCGACCGTCGACGCCTCGAACAGCGCCCGCACCAGAACCTGCGTGTCGAGCGCCTCACCGATCCGCGCGACGATGCGCGTCGCGATCAGTGAATTGCCACCGAGTGCAAAGAAGTCGTCGTCAAGACCCACCCGCTCGACACCCAGCACCTCAGCAAACACCGACGCCACCGCGTGCTCAGCCGCAGTAACCGGCGCCCGGAACTCGTGTGCCTCGAACACCGGCTCCGGCAACGCCTTACGATCCACCTTCCCGGACGCATTGAACGGCAACGACTCGAGCGTCACGAAATGCGACGGGACCATGTAGCCCGGCAGAACCCGTGACATCGCAGCGCGCAGACCTGAAACATCCGTCTCTCCGGCCGGAACCACATACCCGACCAACTGATCCGACCACACCGCAACCGCGCCCGCGACGACACCCTCGGACCCACGCAATACAGCTTCGATCTCACCGAGTTCGACGCGCTGACCACGCAGCTTCACCTGCTGATCGTTACGACCCACATACTCGAGCTCACCCGCACGGTTCCACCGCACCAGATCCCCCGTGCGGTACATCCGCTCACCAGCAACACCGAACGGATTCGCCACGAACCGCTCGGCCGTCAACTGCGCACGGCCCGCATATCCCCGCGCAAGTTGAGCACCCGACAGATACAACTCGCCGACCACACCGACCGGTACTGGCTGCATCCGAACATCGAGCACCCACGCATCGGTATTCCACACGGCCGTACCGATCGACACTCGAGGACCGGCTACTTCGTCGGCAACTCGGTGTGTCGCCTGCATCGTCACTTCCGTCGGCCCGTACAGGTTGTGCACCTGCGCGCCGAGCGACCTCCGGGCACGTTCGGTGGTCGCCGACGACAGCGCCTCACCACCGGCGAACACCAACCGAAGCGCATCCGTGGAGTCGCCCAGTTCATCGAGCACTGCGTCGAGCACCGACGGCACGAACTGCGCGACACTCACCTCACCCGAGGCCAACACACCCGCCAGATACACCGGATCCCGATGGCCATCTGCTGTCGCGACAACCATCCGAGCACCGGACATGAACGGCAACAACAACTCCCACACCGACGCATCGAACGTCGCCGGAGTCTTCAAGAACACCGAATCCGATGCGCCGATACCGAACTGCGACTGCATCCAGAGAAGTTGGTTCACTACCGACCCGTGCGACACCGTCACACCCTTCGGCCGGCCCGTCGAACCCGACGTGAACAACATATATGCGGCATTTTCGGGGCGCAACGGCGCGAGACGATCGGCATCGGTCACCACGGCGGTCGGCTGGTCCGACACGTCGAGAGTGTCTGTGAACACGACGGTGCGATCGGTATCGATGCCTTCACCAGACGAGCTCAACACCAGCAGTGGATCAGCGATATCGAGCACATACGCGATACGGTCGTCCGGCTGCTCCGGGTCGATCGGCACATACGCGCCACCAGCGGCCAGCACCGCATGGATCGCGACGACCATCTCGACGGAACGGCTCATCGCCACCGCAACCGGAAAGTCCGGCCCGACACCACATGAAATCAGATAGCGCGCAAGACCCGCGACCCGGTCTCCGAATTCACCGGACGGCAGCGTCGAGTCGACACCGACAATCGCCACCGCGTCGCGTGACCGCCCAACGCCCTGCCCGATGAGATCAGGAACAGTGAATCCGGACGCAGGGGCGAGCTCTCCCCTGCCAGATTTCAGCGACCGAGCACGTTCGTCTGCAGTCAGGAAATCGACATCACCGATAACCACCTGCGGGTCTTCGACGACGGCCGACAACACTCGAGTAAAACGCTCAGCGACAGACACAATCGTCGACTCGTCGAACAGATCCGTCGCATACGTGAATGAGACAGCAAATCCGCCATCGTCGGGCCGCTCCGACATCGTCACCTGAAGATCGAACTTCGCGAGCTGCAGATCAGCCTCGACCGCCGACAACGTCAGTCCCGGCAACTCGAACTCCGACGGCGCAAAGTTCTGCAACGTCAACATCACCTGGAACAACGGATTCCACGCGGTCGACCGAACCGGATCGAGCGCCTCGACCAAACGCTCGAACGGCACATCCGCATGCCCGAACGCACCGAGATCCACATCTTTGACCCGCGACAACAGATCCTCGAACGACTCGCCCGCGTCGATCCGTGTGCGCAACACCAACGTATTGACGAACATCCCGATCAGATCATCGAGTGCCCGCTCACCGCGACCCGCCACCGGCGTACCGATCGCGATGTCATCGGTCCCCGACAACCGCGCCAGCACTACTGACAGCGCACCGTGGATCACCATGAACGGCGTGGCACCGTGTTCACGCGCGAACTCGTCGATCGCCGATCTCAGCACACCGTCGAGGATGAACTCGTGCGACGCACCCCGATACGAGGCCACCGCCGGACGTGGACGGTCCGACGGCAAACCCAGCACATCCGGTAACCCGGCCAACGCCTCGGACCAGTACGTCAACTGACGCGACAGCACCGATGTCGGATCCGACTCAGAGCCGAGGACCTGACGCTGCCACAACGCGTAATCCGCATACTGCACCTCGAGCGGCACCCACGCAGGCGCATCTCCCTGGACTCGCGCCGCGTAGGCCAACATCACATCACGCGACAACGGACCCATCGAAAAGCCGTCGGCCGCAATATGATGCACAACCACAACCAGCACATGCTCGGTATCGGACACCTCGAGCAACCGCACCCGAACCGGCGACTCGGCCGTCACATCGAAACCGACACCCACCAGCGCTGCTGCAGCGTCGAACACCTCATCTTCAGAGACCGTTTCGACCGACAACAGATCCGAAGCCTCAGAAGCCGGCAACACAACCTGGTAGCCGACACCGTCGACCTCCGGGTAGACCGTCCGCAACACCTCGTGTCGCGACATCAGATCCGCCACCGCCGCCCGCAACGCCTCGACGTCGAGACGTCCCGACAACCGAATCGCAGCCGGAATATTGTTCACCGCAGAATCCGGATCGAATCGGTTCAGGAACCACACCCGCTGCTGCGCCAGAGATAGTGGAGTTTGTTCACCTCGTGGCTGCGGCTCGAGATGGATCACACCTCTGGAACCCGCCACAGCCTCGACCGCGGCAGCAAGTGCTTCCACGTTCGTCGACTCGAACAACTGACGCACCGGCACTCGCGCGTTCAGCGCAACACCCACTCGCGACACCACCTGTGTCGCGATCAGTGAGTTACCGCCGAGAGCAAAGAAGTCGTCGTCCAACCCGACCTGCTCGACACCCAGCACCTCGGCGAACACTGACGCGACAGCCTGCTCGGCCAGCGATACCGGCTCCCGGAACTCACGGGTCTCCGACACCGGTTCCGGTAATGCCCGGCGATCCAACTTGCCGGACGCGTTGAGCGGCAATGACTCCAGCACAACAACCGAATCCGGAACCATGTACGACGGCAGCGTGCTCGCCACTGCGCGGCGAACGGAATCGACATGCACATCCATACCCGCGACATACGCGACGAGCCGATCACGCCACACCACCACGGCTGCTGACGACACCTGCGGATCACGACGCAGCACCGATTCGATCTCGCCGAGTTCGATGCGCAGACCGCGCAGCTTCACCTGGAAGTCACTACGCCCGATGTACTCCAGCCCACCGGAACGATTCCGCCGAACCACATCGCCCGTCCGGTACATCCGGGCGCCGCCGACGAACGGGTCGGCCACGAAGCGATCAGCAGTCAGATCAGCGCGACCCACGTACCCTCGCGCAACCTGACGACCCGACAGATACAACTCTCCCGGCACCCCATCGGGGACCAGCCGCATCCGATCATCGAGCACATACCCACTGGAATTCCAGACCGGCGAACCGATCGGCACCACGGGCCCGTCGCCGTCCGTCACTGTCTCGGTCGCATGCACGGTGAATTCGGTCGGACCGTACAGGTTGTGCACCGAAGCATTCGGCAACGCCGTTTGTACCCGGGACACCGTCGTCGGCGCCAATGCCTCACCCGCGACCATCACGGCTCGAAGCGAACCGCACGCATCGGTGCTCAACTGGTCGACGAACACATCGAGCATCGACGGCACGAACGACACCAAGCTGACCGCATGCTCGTCGATCGTCTCCGCCAGGTACTGCGGGTCCCGATGTCCGTCCGCGGAGGCCACGACCAACCGTGCACCGCTCGCCAACGGCGCGAACAACTCCCAGACCGACACGTCGAACGTGAACGGGGTCTTCAACAAGACCGTGTCGTCGGCGCAGATCCCGAATCGATCCGAGATCCAGGCAATCTGATTCACCACAGCAGAATGGCTGACCGCGACCCCCTTGGGTCGCCCGGTCGACCCTGACGTGAAGATCACGTAGGCGGTGTTCTCCGGACGCAACGGTGATAGGCGGTCGGCATCGGTGATCGCGGTGCCGGCATGCGTGGACAGGTCTATGTCGTCGACGAGCACCGTCGGGATGCTGTCGGACACCGTGGATCGTTCACCGACGGTGGTGAGGACAAGCACGGGCGCTGCGGCCTGCAGCACGTACTCCGTCCGATCGACGGGATGTTCGGGGTCGAGTGGCACGTATGCGCCCCCGGCCGCGAGGACCGCATAGACCGCTATCAGCATGTCGACGGAGCGCGACATGAACACCGCGACGTTCGATTCCGGGCCGACACCGCGGGCGATGAGTTCGCGCGCAAGGTGATTCACCCGGTCGTCGAGCTCCGTGTATGTCAGCTCCACTGCTCCCGCGCGCACTGCGGTGGCGTTCGGGGTCTGCGCGACCTGTGCCTCGAACCGCTCGAGGAGCATTCCTGCCGTAATCGCTTGTCCGGTACCGGTCTGGGCGGCAACCACTCGCGCACGTTCGGGGGCGGTGAGCAGGTCCAGGTCGCCGACGGCAACCTGGGATCCGGCGGCCAACTCGTCGAGCAACCGCACGAACCGATCGGCGAATTCGACGATCGTCGCGGGGTCGAACAGGTCGGTTGCATAGTGGAATCGCACGCCCAATCCGTCCGATTCGGCTGATTCCACCATGGTGACCTGCAGGTCGAACTTGACCGGCATCTCGCCGACGTCCAGCGCCGACACCGACAGATCATCCAGCTCGAAGGCCGTCGCACTCTCGTGTTCGAAGGCGAGCATCACCTGGAAGAGCGGGTTGCGGGCCTGCGAGCGGGGCGGGTCGAGGATCTCGACCAGACGCTCGAACGGCACGTCTGCATGCGCGAACCCGGCGAGGTCCGTGTCGCGGACCTGCTCGAGAATCTCCGAGAAGGAACGTCCACCGTCGATGTCGGTGCGAAGCACGAGGGTGTTGACGAACATGCCGATGAGGTCGTCGAGTTCGGCATGTCCTCGTCCTGCGACAGGTGTGCCGATCGCGATGTCGCTGGTGCCGCTCAGGCGAGCCAGCAGCACCGACAGTGCAGCGTGGACGACCATGAACGTCGTGGCATTGTGCTCGTGCGCCAGGCGGTTCAGTGCGTGACGCGTCGATGGTGCGATACGGAAGTCGTGGGAGGCCCCGCGGTAGGTGGCCACCATCGGTCGCGGCCGGTCGGCCGGCAGATCGATCTGATCCGGGACACCGTCTAGTGTCTTCGTCCAGTAGGTGACCTGCTGCGACACCACGCTCGACGGATCGTCTTCGGTACCGAGCATCGTCCGCTGCCAGAGCGTGTAGTCGGCGTACTGGACGGGAAGCGGCGACCATTGCGGCGACCCACCCTGCGCGCGCGCCGCGTAGGCAGTCATGACGTCCCGTGCCATCGGTCCTGTGGAGAACCCGTCCCCGGCGATGTGGTGAACGACGAGAACGATCACATACTCGGACTCCCCCACTTCGAACAGCCGAGCGCGCAGCGGAACCTCGATCGTCACATCGAACCCGGCACCCACGACACCGGTCACCGCATCGACGACCTCGTCCGCTCCGACCGCCTCCGGAGCCAGGTCGAGGAAAACCTCTGATGCGTCCAGAATCTGCTGGACTCCGACACCGTCGTTCTCGGGATAGACGGTTCGCAGAACCTCGTGCCGGGCAATGATGTCCGATACGGCCGCCTGCAACGCTGTCACGTCGAGAGAACCGGACAGGCGGATGGCCATCGGGATGTTGTAGGCCGCCGACGCCGGATCGAATCGGTTGAGGAACCACATCCGAGTCTGCGCCAGCGACAACGGAATCTGCCCCACCCGAGGTTGCGGCTCGAGGGGAATCACACCACCGGAACCTGCAAGCTCGTCGACTGCGGCGGCGAGTGCAGTCACCGTCGGCAACTCGAACAGCAGTCGCACCGGAACCCGGGCATCCACTGCCGCACCGACCCGCGACGCAACTCGGGTCGCGTTGAGAGAGTTACCGCCGAGCGCGAAGAACTCGTCGTCGCGACCGACCCGCTCGACACCCAGCACTGCGCCGAAGATCGACGCCACGATCTCTTCGGTCGGCGTCGCCGGCGCCCGGAACTCCCGCGCCTCGACCTCCGGTTCAGGAAGCGCCCTGCGGTCGAGCTTGCCGGAGGTGTTGAGCGGCATCGCATCGAGTGCGACGACGACGTCGGGAATCATGTACGACGGCAACTGCTCTGCCGCGGCCTGACGAACGGACTCGAGGTCCACTCGCGCACCGGCAGCGGGTACGACGTAGCCGACGAGCCGATCCGACACCACTGCGACTGCAGCCGCGACGACGGTGGCCATCGCCTGGAGCACCGTCTCGATCTCGCCGATCTCGATGCGCAGGCCACGCAGCTTGATCTGCTGGTCGCCGCGGCCCAGGTATTCGAGTTCCCCCGCCGACGTCCAGCGCACGACATCGCCCGTGCGGTACATCCGTGTGCCGCTCGTCGAATAAGGGTCGGCGACGAAGCGCGACGCCGTCTGACCGGCGGCGTTCTCGTAGCCGCGGGCAACCTGCACTCCCGCGACATAGAGTTCGCCGCGCACGCCGACCGGAACAGGCTGCAACCGAGTGTCGAGCACCAGCAACGTCGTCCCCGCGACCGGTGTGCCGATCGGGACACTCTGCCCCACAGCGGATGACCCCGCACGATGGGCGACCTGGATCGTGGTTTCCGTCGGTCCGTACAGGTTGTGGATCTGTGCGCCGAGCACATCGCAGACCCGTTCCGCAGTCGTGGCCCGGAGTACCTCACCACCCGAGAACACATGCTGCAGCGACGATCCGGGATCCTCGTCGAGGACGAGATCGAGCACCGACGGCACGAACTGAGCGACCGTCGCCTTCTCCTCGGCGATCACCGATGCGAGGTACGCCGGATCGGCGTGGCCATCGGGGGCGGCGACGACGAGGCGCGCGCCGAGGCGCATGGGCAGCAGTAGCTCCCACACCGATGCGTCGAAGGTCACGGGCGTCTTCCACAGGAACACGTCGTCGCCGTTCAGACCGAGAGTGTGCTGCATCCAATCGAGCTGAGTGTTCAGCGCGCGGTGTATCACGGCGACACCCTTGGGCCGGCCCGTCGATCCCGACGTGAACAGCACGTACGCGGTGTGGCCGGGGCGCAGCGGCGCGAGCCGCTCGTCGTCGGAGATCGGCGACCTACCGTTCGACGCATCAACCGAGGCGACGTCGAGCATCGGGACCGGCAGTGTCGCTGTCGAGGAGCGGACCAGCGCGAGAACAGGCTTCGAGGTCTCGATGATGTGAGCGATGCGCTCGGCCGGGTGATCGGGGTCGAGCGGAACATACGCTCCACCGGCCTGCAGGATCGCGTGGACGGCGACGAGCAGGTCGACGCTGCGCTCCATGTACACCGCGACACGCGTCTCCGGCCCGACGCCGCGTGCGATCAGTTCACGAGCCAGCCTCGCGACACGTTCGTCGAATTCACCGCGGGTCAACGATACGTCGGCCGAGGTGACTGCGGTCGCCTCGGAATTCGCGCCGATGATTCCTTTGTCTACAACGAGTTCCGGCCCCACACCGAACGCCAGAACTCGGGCCCGCTCGGCGGCGTCGAGCAACGGTAGCGCAGCAATCCGCAGGTCCGGATCCGCGACGACCGCACTCAGCAACCGTGTGAAGCGCTCCGCGAACGAGACGACGGTCGTGTCGTCGAACAGGTCGGTCGCATACGTCCACGCCGCATCGATGCCGGCGGGTGCGCCGTCGTCGTCGAACCGTTCGAACACGGTGATCTGCAGGTCGACCTTGGCCTCGCCGAGATCCGCATCGATCGCCTCGATCCGGACGTCGCCGAGTTCGAAGTGGCTGCGCTCCATGTTCTGGAGGGTGAGCATCACCTGGAACAGTGGGTTCCGCGCCTGCGACCGCGGCGGGTCGAGTACCTCGACGAGTCGCTCGAACGGCACGTCTGCGTGCGCGAAGGCGCCGAGGGCGATGTCGCGGGAGCGCGACAGCAACGCCGAGAACGGCTCGTCGGGGTCGACCCGGGTGCGGAGCACGAGGGTGTTGACGAACATGCCGATCAGGTCGTCGAGCGCCTGATCGCCGCGGCCGGCGACGGGGGTGCCTATCGCGATGTCGTCGGTGGCGCTCAGCCACGCGAGTTCGGCGCTCAGGGCGCTGTGCAGCACCATGAACAGTGTCGCGTTCCGTGAACGGGCCAGAGCGAGCAGGTTTCGATGCGTCGAGGCGTCGAGCTGCATGCGGTGGGTGGCGCCGCGGTAGGAGGCCACGGCGGGTCGTGCACGATCTGCCGGTAGTTCGAGGACGTCGGGGACCTCGTCGAGGGCGCCCGTCCAGTAGTCGATCTGCTGCGAGATCACGCTCGTCGGGTCCTCTTCGGAGCCGAGTATGTCGCGTTGCCAGAGGCTGTAGTCGGCGTACTGCACGTCGAGCGACGCCCAGCCAGGGGCGTCCCCCGTCGATCTGGCCGCGTACGCGACCATCACGTCGCGCAGCATCGGCCCGATCGAGAAGCCGTCGGCAGCGATGTGGTGCACGACGACGACGAGAACGAACTCGCGCTCGCCGACACGAAGAAGACGTGCACGTATCGGTACGTCCGCGGTCACGTCGAACCCCGACCGGATGACGCCGGTGACGACCTCGATCGCCCTACCGGGTTCGACGTCCTCCTCGATGAGATCGAGGGTGACCTCGGAGAACGCCCTGATGACCTGCACTCCGGCACCGTCGATCTCGGGGTAGACGGTTCGCAGGATCTCTTGGCGTGCAACGAGATCGCCGACGGCGCCGCGTAGCGCGTCGACGTCCAGGTCGCCTGTGAGTCTGATCGCCGCGGGGATGTTGTAGGTCGCGGATTCGGGATCGAATCGGTTGAGGAACCACATCCGCTGTTGCGCAAGCGACAACGGGATCCGCTCGGGGCGTTCTTGCGGTACGAGGGCCGGGCGGTCGGCAGATCCGTACCGGAACACCTCGGCGGCCAGGCCCGCCACCGTGGGTGCTTCGAAGATCGCACGAACTGGCACAGCGGTGTGCAGTGCAGCTCCGATGCGGGCGGCGATGCGGGTCGCGACGAGGGAGTTGCCGCCGATCGCGAAGAAGTCGTCGTCCAGCCCGACACGTTCGACGCCGAGGACGTCGGCGAACACGGACGCGACGGTCTGCTCGACATGCGTCACGGGTGCGCGGAATTCGCGTTCTTCGAACACGGGATCGGGCAGCGCCCTGCGGTCGACCTTGCCCGAAGGATTGAGCGGCATCCGGTCGAGCACCATCACGGTCGAGGGCACCATGTACGACGGGACACGCTGTGCCACTGCATTCTTCACGTCGTCGACGTCGAGCGCGGCGTCCTCGTGCGCGACGAGGTACGCGACGAGGCTGTCGCCGACGTGGAGATCCTTCCTCAGCACCACGACGACCTGACGCACCGCGGGGTGCGCACCGAACGCGGCTTCCACTTCGCCGAGTTCGATACGCAGACCGCGTAGCTTGACCTGGAAGTCGGTGCGGCCCACGTATTCGAGTTCGCCGGCACTGTTCCACCGCACGAGGTCGCCCGTGCGGTACATGCGGGTTCCGGTGGGTCCGTGAGGGTCTGCGACGAAACGCTCGGCGGTCAACTCCGACCGCGACACGTAGCCGCGACCGAGTTGCTGTCCCGCGAGATACAACTCGCCTGCGGTGCCGCGCGGAACGGGCTGCAGTCTGGCATCGAGGACGTACGCGCCCGCGTCGCCTTGCGGAACGCCGATGGGCAGCGACGGCACGCCCGTGTCGGACGCGACGTGACAGGTGATCGAGAGCGTGAACTCGGTCGGTCCGTATTCGTTGGACACCTCGGCCCCGCTTGCCGCATGCACGGCCTGCGCGAGGCGCGGAGTCAGGACCTCACCCGAGCAGTACACCTGACGCAGCGAGTCCAGCTGCCCCTCGCGTGCGACCGCCACGACCTCGCTGAGCACCGACGGAACGAAATATGCTGAGGTGACACCGTGTTCTTCGATCGCCGCGGCGAGGTAGGACGGGTCGCGGTGTCCGTCCGGGGAGGCGACGACGAGGCGTGCACCGGCGGTGAGCGGCCACCAGAATTCGCGACCCGACGCGTCGAATGTGAACGCGGTCTTCTGGAGGACGGTGTCGCCGACCCCGAGTCGGTACCGTTGCTGACGCCAGTCGATCGCGACAGCGGCCTGCCCGTGCGGAATCGACACACCCTTGGGCCTGCCGGTGGAGCCGGACGTGAAGATCACCCATGCGGTGTTCTCCGGACGCAGCGCACCGATCCGCTCCGCATCGGTCACGATCGTGTCGGCCAGATCCGTCAGTTCGACGGTGTCGACGCGCAGCACCGGGACGTCGCTGCGCGCGGTGAGCGTCTCGTCTGAGGACGTGAGGAGGAGAACCGGTGCGGCCATCTCGAGGACGTACTCGTTGCGCTCGTCGGGCAGATCCGGGTCGATCGGGACGTAGGCGCCTCCGGCCTTGACGATCGCGTACATCGCGACCAGCTGGTGCAGCGACCGTGCCATCGCCAACGCGACGTGGGTCTCGGGTCCGACGCCCAGGGAGATCAGGTGACGCGCCAGCCGGTTCACGCGCGCATCGAACTCGCGGTAGGTGAGGGTGACCTCGTCGGTCACTACTGCGATCGCGTCGGGGGTCCGCTGGACCTGCGCGTCGAACAGGTCCGCGAGGGTCCCCTGCGGCGCGGTGCCGTTCCAGGTGGTGAGCAGTTCCGCGCGTTCGGCGGGCTCGAGCACGTCGATGGTCGAGACTCGGCGTTCGGGCTCGTCCACCACGGTCCGCAGGACGCGTTCGAAGCGCTCGGCCATCGTCGCGATGGTGGAGGAATCGAACAAGGCTGTCGCGTAGGTGAATTCTGCGACCATACCGGTGATGTCGCCTACGTCGTCGTAGGTTTCGCCCATCGTGAGCTGCAGGTCGAAGCGGGCTTCGGCGAAGTCGACGTCGAGGGCACTCATCCGTACATCGTCGAGTTCGAACGCGGTGTGCTGCATGTTCTGCAGGACGAGCATGACCTCGAACAGCGGAGTCCGCGATTGCGACCGGGTGGGCGCGAGGACGTCGACGAGGCTTTCGAACGGCACGTCGGCGTGTGCGAACGCGGCGAGGTCGGCGGTGCGGACGGAGTCGAGGAACTCGCTGAACGACCGGTCCGGGTCTACGTCGGTGCGCAATACGAGCGTGTTGACGAACATCCCGATCAGGTCGTCGAGTGCCGCCTCACCACGTCCTGCGACGGGCGTGCCGACGGTGAGGTCGCGGCTGCCCGACAGTGTGGACAGCAACACCGCGAACGCCGCGTGGATCACCATGAACAAGGTCGAATGATGCGCTCGGGCAAGTTCGTCGAGCCGGTCGCGCAGGTCGCGGTCGATCGCGACGGTGTGTCGCGCGCCCCGCTGCGAGCGGACCGCGGGACGCGGGCGGTCGGTGGGCAGGTCGAGTTCCGCGGGCGCTCCGGCCAGTGTCTCGGACCAGTAGGCGATCTGCCGCGACACCACGCTCGCCGGATCGTCCACCGAACCGAGCAGTGCGCGCTGCCAGAGCGCGTACTCGGCGTACTGCACCGTGAGCGGCGTCCACGCCGGGCGCTCACCCGCAGCGCGGGCGGTGTACGCGACCATCACGTCGCGCATCAGCGGCGCCATCGAGTATCCGTCGCCCGAAATGTGGTGAACCACGAAGACCAACACGTATTCGTCGCCACCGAGGTGGAACAGCCGTGCCCGCACCGGGACGTCACGGGCCACGTCGAACGCACGCGCGATGAATTCGGTTGCCAGAGAGATCATGTCGTCGTCGGACGCCGGAACCGGGGTGAGATCGAGGGTCGCCTCGCGCGGCGCCAGGACCTGCTGGTGCCCGGTGCCGTCGACCTCGGGGTAGACGGTCCGCAAGATTTCGTGGCGGCCGATCAGGTCGGCGACCGCCGCGTCGAGCGCATCGACCTCGACGGCGCCGGACAGGCGCACCGCGATCGGGATGTTGTAGGCGGCCGAGTCCGGAACGAACCGGTTGAGGAACCACATCCGTTGCTGTGCCGGCGACAACGGCACCCGTTCGGGGCGTTCCCCCGCCACGAGAGGGAGTCGTTCTCCACCCGCGGTCTGTTCCAGTACTGCGACGGCGAGGTTTTCGACCGTCGGGTGCTCGAACAGCACCCGCACCGGGACGGTGGTGCCCAGTTCGGCACCCAGACGTGCGGTGACCCGGGTCGCGCTCAGCGAGTTGCCGCCGAGCGCGAAGAAGTCGTCGTCGACGCCCACGCGGTCGAGTTCGAGTACGTCGCTGTACACGCCGGCGACGATCTGTTCGACGGGTGTGGATGGCGTCCGGAACGGTCTCGTGTCGAAGGCCGGCGCGGGCAGCGCACGCCGGTCGACCTTGCCGTTGACGTTGAGCGGCAGCGCGTCGAGCACCACCCAGGCCGACGGCACCATGTAGCTCGGAAGTCGAGAGCTCAGCGCCTTCCTCAGGACATCCGTGTCGAGGGTCCGGTCTCCCACGACGTATGCCACGAGTTGCTCGCCGAGCCGCGGATCGCGGTGGGCGACGACCACGGCCTGGGCCACGGTGCTCTCGTTGCGCAGCGCGGTCTCGATCTCCCCGAGTTCGATACGGAACCCGCGCATCTTCACCTGGAAGTCGGTGCGGCCCAGATACTCGAGGGTTCCCTTGTCGGTCCAGGTCACGAGGTCGCCGGTACGGTACATCCGCGTTCCCGGGGTGAACGGATTCGCGACGAAGCGGTCCGCGGTCAGATCGGCGCGTCCGATGTAGCCGCGCGCCAGCTGTGCGCCCGCGAGGTACAGCTCACCCGGCACTCCGACCGGTACCACCTGGAATCGCTCGTCCAGGACGTACAGGCGCGTGTTCCATTCGGGTCCGCCGATCGACACGGTGGCGGTGTCGTCGTCCGTGACGTCGTGGCAGGTCACCGACACGGCGGCTTCGGTGGGGCCGTACAGGTTCGACAGGGTCGGCTCGGGTGCTGTGCTGCGGATGCGCTGCGCGAGATCGGGCGGCAGGGCCTCACCGATCGCGAGCACACGACGCAACGATGCGGGTAGCTCACCTTGCGCTGTCAGTGCTTCGAGCATCGACGGAACTGCGTGCAGGGTCGTCACCGCGGAGTCGTGCATCAGTGCCGCAAGGTAGGCGGGGTCGCGGTGGCCGTCGGGTTCGGCGATGACGAGCCGCGCCCCGGAGACGAGCGCAGACCAGAACTGCCACACCGACAGGTCGAACGTGGCCGCGGTGGCGAGCAGCACGGCGTCGCCGGCGCCGAGCGCAAATTGTTCACGCTTCCACTGCAATTGGTTGACGATCGCGGAGTGCGACACCGCGACACCTTTGGGACGGCCTGTGGACCCCGATGTGAAGATCACGTAGGCGGTGTGGTCGGGTCGCAGTGGCGCGACACGTTCGTTGTCGGCGACGGGTGTCGCGGGAAGGTCGCTGGGTTCGTCGACGTGCAGCACCGGGTGTGTTCCGGTGTCGAACGTGTCGTCGGCGGTGAGCACGCAGACGGGTGCTGCGGTGTCGAGGATGTAGGCGGTGCGGTCGGCGGGTTGGTCCGGGTCGAGCGGCAGGTAGGCGCCGCCGGCCTTCGCGACCGCATACATGCCCACGACGAGTTCGACGGAGCGACGCATGCCGAGCGCCACGACGGCCTCAGGCCCGACACCCGCGGCGATGAGGCGACGGGCCAGCCGGTTGACGCGCGCGTCGAATTCGGCGTAGGTCAGCCGCGTGCCCGGTGCGTCGAGGGCGAGTGCGTCGGGGGTGGCCGCGACCTGCGCGTCGAACAGTGACACCAACGTAGCCGGCGCAGCCTTGTGGTCGGAGTCGTTGAAGTCGTGGATGATCCGACGACGTTCGGTGTCGGCAATGATCTGCAGGTCGCCCACCGCAGCGGCCGGATTCGCGACGAGGGCTTCGAGCAGACGTACGAACCGGTCGGCGAAGACGGTCACGCCGGCCTCGTCGAACAGCGCGGAAGCGTAGGTGACGAATCCCGACATGCCGGCCGCGGCGCCCGTCTCGTCGTACTCGTCCTGGACGATCCAGTGCAGATCGAACTGCGATGTGCGGTGCTCGAGTTCGACGGGGGCAATGCTCAGACCCGGCAGCTCGATGGACGTCGGGGTCACATTCTGGAACGAGAATCCGACCTGGAAGAGCGGATGCCGCGCGGTCGAGCGCGGCGGATCCAACACTTCGACGAGCCGTTCGAACGGGACGTCGGCGTGGGCGAACGCCTGCAGATCGCTCTCCCGGACCGCAGCGAGCAGGTCGGTGAACGACGAGTCCGCCCGCACATCGGCGCGCAGCACGAGGGTGTTGACGAACATGCCGACGAGATCGTCGAGCGCGGACTCACCGCGACCCGCGATGGGGGTGCCCACCGCGATGTCGTCGGTACCCGACAGGCGAGACAGGAGCACGGCGAGGGCGGCGTGCACCACCATGAACGGTGTCGCGTGGTGGGCGCGGGCGAGCTCGACGAGACGCGCATGCAGTGCCGCGTCGATCGAGAACTCGATTTGGGCGCCCTCGTACGACTGCGCTGCCGGACGCGGGCGATCGGCAGGTAATTGCAGCAGGTCGGGCAGGCCGTCCAGCGTGCGGCGCCAGAAGTCGAGCTGCCGGGTCATCACCGAATCGGGGTCTGCTTCGTCGCCGAGTACGTGCCGCTGCCACAGGGTGTAATCGGCGTATTGGACGTCGAGCGGGTTCCACGCAGGCGCGTCCCCTGCGGCTGCCGCGCTGTAGGCGACGAGAAGATCGCGGACGAACGGCGCCATCGACGAGCCGTCGGCGCCGATGTGGTGCACCACCATCGCGAAGATGTGGTCACCGTCGGCGCGTTCGAACAGTCGTGTCCGCAGAGGTACCGCGGCGGTGACGTCGAACGGTTGCACGACGAAGTCGACCACGGCAGCGAACAGCGAATCCTCGCCGGGGCGTGCGATATCCAACTCGGGGACCGCCTGCTCCACCGGAAGGATGAGCTGCTGCGGACCGTCCGCCGTCTCGGGGTAGACGGTACGCAGGGTTTCGTGGCGTTCCACGACATGTGTGATCGCGGCCCGCAATGCGTCGACGTCGAGGTCGCCGCGCACGTGCAGGGCCATCGGCAGGTTGTACGCCGTCGAATCGGGGTCGAACCGGTTGAGGAACCACATCCGCTGCTGCGCGAGCGACAGCGGGATACGTTCGGGCCGGTCATATTTCACCAGCGACGGTTGCGCGCCCTCCCCAGCGCTGCCCGCCACCACTGCGGCGAGCGCACTCACCGTCGGGTTCTCGAACACGGCCCGCACGGGGAGGGTGGTGTCGAGGGCAACGCCGAGTCGCGCGGCCAGCTGGGTGGCGCTGAGCGAGTTGCCACCGAGTTCGAAGAAGTCGTCGTCGAGGCCTACCCGGTCGGTGCCGAGCAGGTCGGCGTAGACCCCGGCGACGACCTGCTCCACGGGGCTCGCGGGCGCCCGGAATGCACGCGCCTCGTATCCGGGGACGGGCAGGGCATTCCGGTCGAGCTTGCCGTGCGCGGTGATCGGCAGCGCATCGAGGACGAGGATCTGCGCGGGCACCATGTACGCCGGGAGTTCGTCTGCGATCCGGTCGCGGATCTGCTGCGGATCGACATCGGCCCCCTCCGCGGGCACGGCGTAGCCGATGATCCGATCGCCGGTGTGCGGGTCGGAATGCACGACGACGACGGCCTGCGCGACATCGTCGCCGCGGGTGAGGGCGGCTTCGATCTCCCCGAGTTCGATCCGCAGACCACGGACCTGAACCTGCGCGTCGCTGCGGCCGACGAAGTCGAGTTCGCCGGTGGCGGTGCGTCGCACGAGGTCGCCGGTGCGATACATGAGGTCGCCGGTGAACGGATTCGCGACGAATCGGGACGCGGTCTGGGCGGGCCGGTGGTGGTAGCCGCGGGCGAGACCGGCTCCCGACAGGTACAGCTCACCGATGACACCGTCCGCTACGGGCCCGAGCCGGTTGTCGAGCACCACGGCACCGGAACCCTCGATGGGCGTGCCGATGGTGATGTCGCCGCCCGGCGTCAGCGCTTCTGTGGCAGTGATGATGATGGTGGTCTCGGTGGGACCGTAGCTGTTGAAGAACCGGCAGGTCGGGCCGAATCGCTCGACGAGCTCGGGCGGGCACACGTCGCCGCCCACGACCACAGCGTCGAGATCGGGAAAGTCGCCGGCGGTGAGGGTGCCGAGCGCCGCGGGTGCGGTGAGGATGTGGGTGACGCGCTCGCGTCGCAGCAGGTCGGTGAGCTCGGCGCCGCCGACGATCTCCGGGTGCGCGACCACCATGGTGGCGCCCACCGAGAACGCGGCGATCTGCTCGAACACCGATGCATCGAAGCTCGACGACGAGAACCGCAGCATCCGCGAGGTCTTGTCCAGGCCGAGTTCCGGTCGGTGTTCTGCGGTGAACGCGGCCAGACCTCGGTGCGTGACGACGACGCCCTTCGGGGTGCCGGTGGAGCCCGACGTGTAGATCATGTACGCCGCGGACGATGGGGTGATCGACGGCGCGAGTGGTGTATCGGGATGGTCGTCGGCGTCGATGGAGAGCCACGGCACGTCGGACGGGCCGGAGCCGATCCCCACGCTGGCAGCCGAATCCGACAGCAGGTATTCGATGCGTGCCGTCGGCAACGCCGGGTCGATCGGTACGAACACCGCACCGGTCTTCACCACCGCCCACAACGCGACGAGCGCGTCGATCGACCGGGGGAACGACAGTGCCACCACCGTTTCCGGCCGCACACCGTGGTCGAGCAGCTTGTGGGCGAGCTTGGTGGACGCGCAGTCGAGTTCGGTGTAGGTGAGGTGCCGGGTGCCGTCGGTGGCGGCGATCCCGTCGGGATTCGCGGCGACGCCGGCAGCGAAGATATCGGGCAGTGTGCGGGGAGGCAGCGCCGCGGGCACCACGTGGGCAAGGGCGCGGGTGGTCTCGGCGTCGTCGAGTACAGGAAGATCGCCCACCGTGAGCGCCGGGTCGGTCGCGATCGCGTGGAGCAGTCGCACCCACCGCGCGGTGAGGGTCGCGGCTGTCGTGGAGTCGAACAGATCGGTCGCGTAGGTGAGCGACGCAGCGAGTCCGCCATCGTGGTCACGAAGGGTGAATTCCAGATCCACCTTGGCGACGTCGATACCGGAGTCGAGCGGTTCGACCATCAGACCGGGCAGTTCGAGGACACCGGTGCCCTGGTTCTGCAGCGACAGCGACACCTGGAACAACGGTGCGTGTGCCTGCGAGCGGACGGGGTCGACCGCGTCGACGATCTCTTCGAACGGCACGTCGGCGTGCCCGAAGGCGGCGAGGTCGGTGTCGCGGACCTGCTCGAGCAGCGCGGCGAATCCGGAGCCAGGATCGATCCGGGTGCGCAGGACGAGGGTGTTGACGAACATGCCGACAAGATCGTCGAGCGCAGCTTCTCCGCGACCGGCGATGGGCGTGCCCACGCTGACGTCGTCGGTGGATCCGAGCCGGCCGAGCAGCACGGCGAGCGCCGCGTGCAGAACCATGAAGCGGGTCGCGCCGTGGCGGCGGGCAAGGTCGTCGAGGGTGCGCACGGTGTGGGCATCGATGTGGAAGTCGGTGCGGGCGCCGCGCTGTGAGGCGACGGCCGGTCGCGGGCGGTCGGCGGGCAGATCGAGCACCGCCGGCGCGTCGGCGAGCGTCTCTGTCCAGTACGCCAGCTGACGCGCCGCGATCGACGCGGGATCCGAGTGATCCCCCAGCAGTGCGCGTTGCCACATCGCGTAATCGGCGTACTGCACGGCGAGCGGCGCCCACATGGGTTCCGATCCGGACAATCGTGCCTGGTAGGCGACGAGGATGTCGCGGGCGAGGGGCACTGTCGAGGCGCCGTCGGCGGCGATGTGGTGGACCACGACGACGAGCACATGCTCGTCGTCCGAGAGCCGGAACAGCGCGCCGCGGACGGGGGTCTCGACGGTGACGTCGAATCCGCGGCCGGCAACGGCGACGATCTCGTCGTACAGCATGTCGGCGGTGACGGCACGCGGGGTGAGATCGAGCGGTGCGGCGTCGACCACCACCTGGTGTGGGTGGGTCTCGGTCGCCGGGAACAGCGAGCGGAGGGTCTCGTGCCGCTGCACGAGGTCGTCGACCGCCGCCTGAAGTGCGTCGACATCGAGGTGCCCGGACAGGCGCACCGCAACGGGGATGTTGTAGACCGGCGATGCGGGGTCGAACCGGTTGATCAACCACATCCGCTGCTGCGCGGGCGAGAGCGGGATGCGCTCGGGTCGCGGACCCACGACCAGTGCAGGACGGTCCCCCGACACGCTGCCGCGGACCGCCACGGCCAGCGCCGCGACCGTCGGGTTCTCGAACAGCGCACGTACCCCGAGCGACGAATCGAGTCTGGCGATGACCCGCGTCGCCGACAGCGAGTTGCCACCGAGCCCGAAGAAGTCGTCGTGCGCACCCACTCGGTCGAGGCCGAGTATCTCGGCGAACACGTCGGCCACTCGCTTTTCATCCGTGCCGCTCGGTTCGACGAATTCGGTTGCGGCAAAGACAGGTTCCGGTAGCGCGCGGGTGTCGATCTTGCCGGCGCCGGTGCGGGGGAAAGCGTCGACGACGGTGATCGACGACGGCACCATGTACGCGGGCAGCACCTGCGCGGCGTGCACGGACAGCTCGGCCGGATCGACCCGGCCGGTCACGTACGACACGACCGTGCCGGTCGCCTCGTGCGACACGGTCACCGCTGCATCGACACCCGGGTGGCCGGCGAGCACCGCGTCGATCTCCGACAGTTCGATCCGGTGACCGCGCACCTTCACCTGGAAGTCGGTGCGCCCCAGGTAGTCGAGGTGGCCGTCGACCCAGCGGACGAGGTCGCCGGTGCGGTACATGAGCCCGCCGTGCAGCGGGTTCGCGACGAATCGTGAGGCGGTGAGCGCCGCCTGAGCGTGGTATCCGCGGGCCAGTCCGGCGCCGTACACGTACAGCTCGCCCGGGACCCCGGCGGGAACGGGGCGCAGGCGCGCATCGAGCACCATCGCGCCGGTGCCGATCACGGGCCGGCCGATCCGTACGGGCTCGTCGGTCGTCATCGGGCCGAAGTGGGTCGCCATGATGGTCGACTCGGTCGGGCCGTAGGCGTTGAACATCTCGCGGCCCGGCGACCAGCGTGCGACGAGCGAGGGCTCACATGCCTCACCGCCGACGACGACCACTCTGATCTGTTCGAGCCGTTCGGGGTTCAGGGTCGCGAGGGCAGCCGGGGTGAGGAACAGGTGTGTCACCGACGCGAGGTGTTCCTCGAGTTCGGCGCCGCCGTACACATCGGTCGGGACGAGCTGGAGTGTGGCTCGCCCGCCGACGGCCATGAAGATCTCGAGCAGCGACGCATCGAAACTCGGCGACGCGAACGCCGCGACCCGGTCGCCGGGCTGTAGCCGGTAGTGGCGCTGCTGTTCGGCGACGAATGCGGCGAGTCCGCGGTGTGTGACGACGACGCCCTTGGGGACGCCCGTCGACCCGGAAGTGTAGATGAGGTAGGCGGCCTCGTCCGGGCACGGCACGCGACCGGTGATCGGCCGATCCTCGCCACCGGAAGGCGGCGACACCCAGGTGACGTCGCCGGGCAGCGCCGTGGCGGCCACACCCAGGCGCGCACCGGAGTCGGTGAGCATGTGTTCGATACGCGCGGCGGGATAGCCGGGGTCGACGGGCAGGAACGTGGCGCCGGTCTTGGCGACGGCCCACAGCGCGATCACCGAGTCCACCGACCGCGGCACCGCCACCGCGACGACCGATCCGGGTACTGCCCCGGCGTCGCTGAGGTTGCGGGCCAAGATGTTCGAGCGTCGATCCAGTTCGCCGTAGGTCACGGACACGGAGCCGGAGACGAGCGCGAGAGCCTCGGGGTCGGATGCGGCGTCGGCGAAGAGGTCTGGCAGCGACCGGTACGGGGCGTTCTCCGGCGCACGCACCACCGCGACACGTTCGTCGTCCGACAGTATGTCGATGTCGCCCACTGCCGCCGACGGATCGGTCGCGGCGCCGGAGAGCATTCGCACATATCGCTCGAGCATCGCGGCGGCGGTGCGGTCGTCGAACAGGTCGCGCGCGAACGTCAACGCGACGGTCGCGTGGTCGTCGTGTTCGGTGACCGCGAACTCGAGATCGAACTTGGCGATACCGAAATCGACGGGCAGAACATCGATTTCGAGACCGGGCAGCGACACGGAAGTCGGGCGTGGCACCTCGAGCGCGAGGACGGTCTGGAACACCGGGTTGTGTGAGGTGGCCCGGGATGCACCGAGTGCGTCGACGAGCCGTTCGAACGGCAGGTCGGAATGCGCGTAGGCGGCCAGGTCCGTATCGCGGACCCGCGCGAGCACATCGTCGAACGACTCGCCGGTTCTCACCGTCACGCGCAGCGGAAGTGTGTTCACGAACATGCCGATGACGTCGTCGAGGTTCGACTGCCCACGACCCGCGACCGGCGTGCCGATGGTGACGTCGTCGGTGCTGCTCAGCCGGGCCAGCAGCACCGCGAGGGCGGCGTGCAGCACCATGAACAGCGAGGTCCCGCTGTCTCGTGCGAGCTCCTCGAGCCGCGAGTACAGCCGAGGGTCGAGTTCGGCCGAGACAGTGCCGCCGCGGAACGACGGGACCGCCGGACGGCGACGGTCGGTGGGGACGTCGGACACCTCGGGTGCACCGGCGAGGGTTTCGCGCCAGAAGTCGAGCTGACGGGCACCGAGCGAATCGCGCTCGTCGACGCTGCCGAGCAGATCGTTCTGCCACATCGCGAAGTCGGCGTACTGGATGGGCAGCGGCTCCCAGGTGGGAGCGTTGCCGAGAACGCGGGTTCCGTACGCAGCGACGAGGTCGCGGGCGAGGGCCTGCATGGACCAGCCGTCGATGGCGATGTGATGCACCACCAGCACGAGCACATGACTGTCGATGAGTGCACCCTCAGCGCTGCTCTCCCGCAGCACCGTCAACGCGACGGGCGGCGCTACGGTGACGTCGAAGCCGCGTCCCACCACCGTGCGCAGCCGCTCCTCGAGCGGGCCGTCGAGCGGCTCGATCGTCGGAGCCCGGCCGGCCTCGGCGACGGGCAGAACCTGCTGGTACGGGCCGTCGCCGGAGTCCGGGTAGCGGGTGCGCAGCGTCTCGTGGCGTCCGACGATGTCGATGACGGCGGCACGCAGCGCCTCCTCGTCGAGCGCGCCGGTGAGTCGCAGTGCGACCGCGACGTTGTAGGCGCCGGAGGTGGGGTCGAAGCGGTTGACGAACCACATGCGCGCCTGTGCGGGCGACAGCGGGATGCGCTCGGGGCGCGGTTGCGCGGTCAGCTGCGGTCGCCGGTCGCCGCGGCGGCCGTCGATGATCCGGGCGAGTCCGGTGACCGTGGGATTGTCGAACAGGTCGCGGACCTGCAGGCGCGTGCCGAAGTGGTCGTCGAGGCGGGCGAGGAGGCGGGTCGCGGTGAGCGAGTTGCCGCCGAGGTCGAAGAAGCTGGTCGTGGCTCCGATTCGGTCGTGGCCGACGAGTTCGGCGATCACTCCGGCGACGAGGTGTTCGGTGCCCGACGCCGGTGCCACATGTTCGGCGGACCCGAACTCGGGTTCCGGCAGAGCGTTCCGGTCGAGCTTGCCGTTTGCGGTGACCGGCATCGCGTCGAGGGACACGGCGAGGGTCGGGACCATGTGTCGCGGGAGGCGCGACTCGGCGTGCGCGAGGGCCGCATCGCCGTGCCCTGTTCCACTGTCGCCGACCAGGTACGCGACGAGATGTTCGCCGGCGGTGTCGTCGCGGTGCAGCACGACGACGGCCTGGGTCACGGTCTCGTGCTCGAGCAGTACGGCTTCGATCTCGCCGAGTTCGATGCGCTGGCCGCGCAACTTGACCTGGAAGTCGCTGCGTCCGACGTATTCGAGCGCGCCGTCGGCACGCCACCGCACCAGGTCGCCCGTACGGTACAACCGACCATCTCCTGCAGGGTCGGCGACGAATCGTTCCGCTGTCAGTCGCGCTGCACCGTAGTAGCCGCGCGCGAGCTGCACACCACCGAGATAGAGCTCGCCTTCGACCCCGATGGGCGCGGGGCGCAGGTGCCCGTCGAGGACCCGCACCGACGTATTCCATACGGGTGTACCGATGGGCACCGGAGTCTCGCCGGGCACCGTCTCGTGCACGGTGACATCCACGGCCGCCTCGGTCGGTCCGTACAGGTTGTGCACGGGCACGCCGAGAGTCTCCGCCACCCGCGACACGCTCGCCGCGGTCAGCGCCTCACCACTGGTGAAGATCTGCCGCACATCCGCGCACCGCGACACATCGCCCTCCGCGACGAAGACATCGGGCCATTCCGCCAGAAAGACATCCAGCATCGACGGGACGAAATGCACTGTGGTGACGTGATGTTCGTCGATCGTCCGCGACAGGTAGCGAGGGTCGCGGTGCCCGTCCGGGGTCGCGAGTACCACGGTAGCGCCGGTCAGCAACGGCCAGAACAGCTCCCACACGGAGACGTCGAACGTCGCCGGCGTCTTCTGTAGGACGACGTCATCGCCGGTCAGCGGGTACCGGCCTTGCATCCACTGCAGCCGATTGACGATGCTGCGGTGCGAGATCGCGACACCCTTGGGACGCCCGGTGGAGCCGGAGGTGAACAGCACGTATGCGAGGTCGTCGGAGCGCAGAGGCCTACGACGATCGGTATCCATGACCGCACTGTCGGAGAACGACAGAGCGTCGGGCAGCGCATCGAGCACACGTGCGGGCCGTGCCGTGTCGAGTACATGCGCGGTGCGCTGCGCGGGCTGGTCCGGATCGATGGGCACATACGCCGCGCCGGCGGTGACGACGGCGTGGATCGCGACGAGCTGCTCGAGCGACCGCGGCATCGCGACGGCCACGAGGTCGCCGGGGCCGATCCCGTCGGCGATCAGCGACCGCGCGACCCGATTCACGCGTCCCGCGAACGATCCGTAGCTCGATGCGCCGCCGCCGTCGACGACGACCGCGGTGTCGTCGGGTGTACGTGTCGCCCGCTCGCCGAGCAGATCGGGAAGGGTCTTCGTGGGCAGCGCCACGTTCTCGCCGCGCTCGAAATTCGCGATGACGTCGAGTTCGCCGGGTACGAACACCTCGACGTCGCGGACGTGTGTGTCGGGATGCGCAACGAAAGTTTCGAGCACGCCGAGCAATCGCTGCACGATCCGCTCCACGGTGGCGCGGTCGAACAGGTCGGTGCGGAAACGCACGCTCAACCGCAGGGTGGGTTCGAGGATCGCCATCACGGTGATCGGGTAGTGCGTGGCGTCGCGGGCGTCGATGTCCGTCACGTGCATCCCGGCGAGATCGGTGGTCTCGTCGAATCCGGCACGGTCGACGGGGTACGACTCGAAGACGGTCAACGTGTCGAAGAGGGTTCCGGCGCCGACGCGGTCCTGGATCTCGCTGAGCCCGATGTGGTGATGTTCGAGCATCGCGACCTGGTCGTCCTGCACGCGTCGGAGCAGGTCGACGACGGTGGCGGACTCGTCGAGCCGGACTCGCACGGGGAGGGTGTTGATGAACAACCCGAGCATGTGTTCGACACCGGGCAGTTCGGCGGGGCGCCCCGACACGGTGGCACCGAACACGACGTCGTCGCGGCTGAGGATGCGCCCGAGAACGAGCGCCCATGCCGTCTGCACCAGAGTGTTGACGGTGACATCGGTGTCGCGGCGGTCGACGAGGCTCGTGCGCAGCCACGCGGGCAGTTCGACGTCGATCTGCTCGGGGTTCGCGTCGAGCACTTCCCCGGCGTGCGGCGCGACGAGTGTGGGGTCGGTGAGCCCGGACAGTGCGTCGCCCCAGGCCTGCAGCGACCGGTCGCGATCCTGGACGCTCCACCACTGCAGGTAGTCGCGGTAGGGCACGGGTTCGACGAGCGCGTCGGGTGAGACGTAGCAGGAGAGCACTTCCCGCACGAGCAGCGGCATCGACCAGCCGTCGAGGATGAGGTGGTGATTGGTCAGCACCAGCACCGCGTCTGCACCGGTACGCACCACAACGGCCCGCAGCAGCGGCGGGCGTGCCGTGTCGAACGGTGACGTACGCTCCGAATCGAGCACTCCTGCAAGATCATCCGGATCCACCGAGACCTCGCGCCACGGAACGTCGACGCGGTCGAGCACGATCTGGGCGGGCACCCCGGTGTCATCGTGGACGAACACGGTGCGCAGGTTTGCGTGCCGGGCGACCACAGTCTCGATCGAGGCTCGCAGCCGCGCCGCGTCGATCCTGCCGGTGAGCTTCAGGGTGAGCTGGGCGACGTAGACGTCGAGCGACCCGGCGGCGAGCTGCGAGTGGAACAGCAGACCCGACTGCAGTGGCGGTAGCGGCCAGATGTCCTTCACGCCGGAGTATTCGGATTCCCACCGCTCGATCTGACTCTGCCCCACCGACACCAGCGGCACGTCGGAGGGAGTGAGACCGCCCGCGTCGGGGCGATCGACATGTGCAGCGAGGGCTTCGAGGGCCGCGCGCCAGCGTGTCGCGAGGTCGGCGGCGAACTCGGCCGGAACCACCCGCGGCGCGTACGCCAAGGTCGCGGTCAGGTGGGGCCCGTCGGGTCCGTCCACCACCATGGCGTTGATGTCGACGGCCGCGGATACCGCGAGTTGTGAGGTGCGCGTCGGGTCGAGGTCGATCTCCGCGGGCACCCATCCGATGTCGCGGATTTCCTCGGGAATGTGCCCGGAAGTCAGGCGCCCGAGATAGTTGAACCCGATCTGCGGGACACCGAGCGCTGCGAGGACGGGGCGGGCCTCGTCGTCGAGATGGCGGAGGATGCCGTATCCCGCACCGTGATTCGGGACGGCGGCAAGATCTTCCTTGACGGCCTTGAGTACTGCGCCCGCGGCGGGGCCGCCCGCGAACGCATCGTCGAGGTCGACGGACTCGGGAACCGCGGGACGAACCGGATAGATGCTCGTGAACCAGCCGACGGTACGCGCGAGGTCGGCGCCCTCGTGATCTCGGCCGTGACCTTCGAGCATGATCGGCACCGCGCGGTCGTACTTCGCCAAGGCAAGCGCGAGCGCGGCGATGAGCCCGTCGACGGTACCCGAACCGAACACGTCGGGCAGCCGTGTGAGTACCGCGGCGGTGGTCGCGGGATCGAGTTCCACGCGCACGCGCTCGGTGGTCGCGAGTGTGTCGATCTGCGGGTCGAGCGCGCCGATGCCGGGAAGTGGCGTCACAGCCCCGAGGGTGTGCTGCCAGAATCCGAGTTCATCGGCGTGTACGCCGTCGCGGGCATCGGAGTGCAGTGCGTGCGCCCACCGGCGGTAGGACGTGCCGACCTCGGCCGGCACCGCTTCGCCCGGCACAGTGTCGATATTCGCGGCGGCCTGCATCCACGCCTGCGCGAGGTCCGGCAGCAGCACGCGCCACGACACACCGTCGACAACGAGGTGGTGCGCCACGAGCAGCAGCCGGCCGTGCCCCTCTGCGGCGTCGATCCACACGCACTGCAACATCACGCCCGCAGCAGGGTCGAGACGCTGTGCAGCCGAGTCGCATTCGGTGGCGACGAGATCGCCGATCGACGCGGCGTCCGGAACGGTGATCCGCTCGAACGCGACCGCGCCGTCGGGGATCTCCGCCGAGACCTGCCACGTGTCGCCGGTGAAGGTCGAGCGCAAGATGGGATGCTGCGCCACCACGGCGGTGACCGCGGCGGTCAGCTGATCGTGGGTCAGATCGACCGGGGTCGTCACCAGAACGGCCTGGGCGAACGTCGAATAGTCGCCGCGGCCGAGCATCTCGTGCACGATCGGGGTGAGTGGCACCGGACCCACACCGCCACCGTCGAGTTCACTGAGGACCGAGTCTTCGGACACAGCGGACGCAACTCTGGCGAGTGCCGCAATCGTCTTGTGCTCGAATATCTGTCGCGCAGTGATGTACAGACCGACGTCCTTCGCGCGGGCCGCGAACTGCATCGCGACGATGCTGTCGGCGCCGAGCGCGAACAGCGAATCGTCGGCGCCGACGCGGTCGACGTCGAGCAGTCCCTGCGCAACCTCTGCCAGCAGGCGTTCTGTGTCGGTGACGGGAGCACGGAATTCTGCCGACGCGAACCGCGGCGCGGGCAACGCGGCGCGATCGAGTTTGCCGGCGAGTGTGACGGGCACGTCGTCGAGTTCGACGACGGACGCAGGCACCATGTGCGACGGCAGGGTGCGTTCCACGCCGCGAATCAGCGCCTCGGCGTCGAACACCGCACCGGTTTCCATCACCACGTACGAGACGGGAACGACGGAATGACCCGTGTCGTGGACGACGGTGGCCGCGTAGTCCACGCCGTCGAGCGCGAGCAGCGCCGCATCGATTTCGCCGAGTTCGATGCGGAAACCGCGGATCTTGACCTGGAAGTCGGAGCGTCCCACGAAATCGAGGGCGTGGTCGGCGGTCCAGCGCACCTCGTCCCCTGTGCGATACAGGCGAGTGCCGGGATCGAACGGGTTCGCCACGAACCGATCCGCCGTCTGCCCCGGACGATTCAGGTAGCCGCGCGCGAGCCCGGCGCCGCCGATGTAGAGCTCGCCGACGAATCCGACGGGGACCGGCCGGAGCCTGCGGTCGAGGACGACGGCCGTGACCCCGTCGATCGGGCTTCCGATCGTGATCGGTGCACCGACCGTCAGGGGGTCGCCTGCGGTGACGACGATCGTGGTCTCGGTGGGCCCGTAGCTGTTGACGAAGCGGCAGGTGTCGCCGAAACGGGCGACGAGGTCGGGGGTGCACAGGTCGCCACCCACCACGACGGCCTCGAGATCGTCGAGGCCCGTGGGGTCGACGGTGGTGAGCACCGTCGGCGCCGACACGATGTGCGTGACGCGGTGACGTCGCAACACCTCCGCGAGGTCGCCGCCGCCGAGGACGTCGGCCGGAGCCACGACCATCGCGGCGCCTGCGCTGAACGCCTGCAGCATCTCGAAGATCGACGCATCGAAACTCGCCGACGAGAACCGCAGCATCCGGGACTGCGACGTCAGACCCAGCTCCGGACGAGCGTCCGCCGCAAATGTCGCGAGGCCGGTGTGACTGACGACGACGCCCTTCGGTGTTCCCGTCGACCCGGATGTGTAGATCATGTAGGCCGCGTGGTCGGGACGCAGCGAAGGCAGAGCGAACGACGCGACCGACGGATCGACTATGATCGGATCGTCGACCGCGATCCAGCGCGGCCCCTCCGGCATCTCGTCGATCCGCGCGCGCACCGTAAGTCCCAGCTGCACACCGGAATCACGCACCATGTAGGCGACGCGTTCGGTGGGCAGCGCTGGATCGATCGGCACGAACGCGGCCCCGGTCTTCGCCACCGCCCACATCGCGATGATGGCCTCGGCACTGCGGTCCATGCTCAGCGCGACGAATTCCTCCGGCCCGGCACCCGCGGCGCTCAGCACCCCGGCAAGGAGGTCGGCGCGTTCATCGAGCTCGCGGTACGTCAGGGTCCTGACACCGTCGATGATCGCGGGCCCGTCGGGATTGCACGCGAGACCGTCGGCCAGCAGGTCGCGCAGCAACCGCACCGGCCGCGCGGACGGCCCGTGCGCGGGGACGAGTTCGGCGCGTTCGTCGTCGTGCAGCACATCGAGTGCGCCCACCGGCCCGGAGGTCGACACGAAGCCGTCGAGGAATTCCACGAACCGTGCGTGGTGCGAACGCAACTCCGCCCGCGAATACAGGTTCGGGTTGGCCTCGAGATCGAGGTGTGCCGGGTCGTCGGCGTCGCTCGGATAGATGTTGAGCGAGAGGTCCTCGACTGGCCCGGTGCTGAGCACGTGCAGCTTGCCGATCGCATCGCCGAGGCGGACCTGCCCCTGGAACATCATGACGTTCACGGCCGGCCCGAAGAATCCACGGTCGGCGCTGCCGTACCCCGTGTCGCGGCGCATGTCCTCGTGCCGGTACCGCTGGTGACGCAACGCCCCGGTCAGTTCGAGTTGCACGCGGCGCATGAGGTCGGCGGCGGTGTCGTCCGGTCCCACTGTCATCCGGATCGGGACGACATTGGAGACCATGCCACCGGAGCGACGCAGTTTCGCGGTGGTCCGCGCAGAGACGGGCAGGCTCAGCACCACTTCGCGTTCGCCGGTCACCCGCGACAGGAACGCCCCGAACGCCGCGACGACCACCGTCGCGAACGTGGTGTGTTCGTGTTCTACGAGTAGCCGGTCGACGGCCTCGGCCACGCGGTCGGGCAACGGTGCACTCCACCGCACCGGATGCGACCCGACGGGAGCCCCGCGTCCGGCGAGACTGATGGGGTGCGGGAGGTTACGGATGCGCTCGGCCCAGTGGTTGCGGTCGGAGTCGAACCGGGTGGACGAGCGGTAGCGGGCTTCGTCCTCGACGATGTCGGGCAACGCGCTCACCCCGAAGGGCTTGGGGTCGCGGCCTTCGACCACCGCGGTATAGCGCTCGGCGGTGCGGTTGCTGAAGGTCATCGCACCGAAGCCGTCGAGGGCGATGTGGTGGATGCGGGTGTAGATGAAATGACGCTGCTCGGCGACACGGAGGACAGCGCACACGATGAGCCGGTCGCGGAGCATGTCGAGGGGCGCCACCCACTCGGCGCGGATCCACTCGATCGCGGCCGCTTCGGGGTCGTCCTCACCGCGCAGGTCGATGATCGTGGCGCGATCGTGGAGGGTGTCGTCGATGACCTGCAGCGGCTCCCCGTCGATCTCGTAGAGCCGCAGCATGCCGGTACCGATCTCGCGGGCGGCCTCTGCGCCGGCGTCGGCGAAGGTCTCGGGGTCGAAGTCGCCTTGGACGTCGAGGTACTGGGCGATCGTCAGCGGCACATCGCCGAGTAGGTGTTGCGCGAACCAGATGCCACGTTGGGCAGTGGAGAGAGGGAAGCCGTCGAGCGAGGCGTTGCCCTCCTGATGTCCATCAGATCCGAAAACCGCTGACACTAGCCTCCCACCCGCGCGTTCCCCGAAGCTGCGACCCGATCGTTATCGCAAACTCATCTTCTTGTTACAGGATTGCCGGGCTGTCCGTACCGTGCAACCAGTGCATCCACTTTGTTCGGGTCCATATTGATACGACTCAGATCGTAGTCGTAGTGCTCGAGAAGCTTCGGATCGATGACACGACGCCACAGCGGCGGGAACAAAGACAGGATGATGAGCACGGCATATCCCGCGGGAAGTTGCGGCGCGTCGCCCATGGACCGCAATGTCTGGTAGCGACGCATCGGGTTGGCGTGGTGGTCGCTGTGTCGCTGAAGGTTGTACAGGAACAGGTTGGAGCACATGTGGTTGCTGTTCCAGCTGTGCTCGGGTGCCACACGCACGTACCCCCCGTCGTCACGTTTGCGTCGCAGCAGCCCGTAGTGCTCGAGATAGTTGGCGCCCTCGAGGAACATGATCGCCATGGCGGCCTGCACCACGAGCCACGGTGCGATCTGCCACCCGAACACGGCAAGGAGTGCCGCGTACAACACCACGCTCATCAGCCAGGCGCCCAGGACATTGTTGTGGATCGGATTCCACCTCGACACCCCGCGACGCCCGAGTCGCGCCTTCTCGTATTTCCACGCCGACATGAGGCTCCCCATGACGGACCGCGGCAGGAACTTCCAGTAGCTCTCGCCGAACCGCGCGGTCGCGGGATCCTCCGGGGTCGCGACGCGGATGTGGTGTCCGAAGTTGTGCTCGACGTAGAAATGCCCGTAGAACGACTGGGCGAGGGCGACCTTCGCGAGTCGTCGTTCGACCTTGGTGCGTTTGTGGCCCATCTCATGCGCCGCGTTGATCCCGACACCACCGACGATGCCGAGTGTCGCGGCCATCGCGAATCGTTCGGCCCAGCCCATCGGCTGCGACACCCACATCCAGCAGCCGAAGAAGAGACCCGCGTACTGCAATGGCAGGTACACGTACGTGCAGCGCCGGTAGTACTTGTCGTTTTCGAGGCTCTTCATGACCTCTTCGGGCGGATTGCTGGTGTCGAGCTTGGTGAAGCGGTCCACGAGGGGGCAGATGACGGCAATCATGATGGCACCGGTGGCCCAGAAGACGCCGAGATGCAGGTAGTGGACCAGAACCCAGGCGATGAACGGACTCAGCGGTATCGCCAGGCCGTACAACCACAGGTATCTCTTGGGATCTCGCCACCGACGTGTACTCCCACCCTGTTGCTCGCTGTGCGCAACAGAGTGTCCTCCCCTGACAACAGACACCATCAACCCGCTCCAAGCCACTCGGAAGAAACTTCCGAGCACGATTTGCTTGTTCACAGAAACAATCTGGTCTCTGTGACCCCCCGACGCGGGTAGATCTTACCGAAGTGCGCCTCACCTGCAGCAATCCGTCGCATCTTTGTGCTCCAGACCACAGAGTCCGCACCCCGGACATACGACGGCGGCGCCGCATCTCACGATGCAACGCCGCCGGCAGAAAAAGCTGTGGATCGAGTCAGATGACGCGGACGCCCTGAGCCTGCGGCCCCTTCTGCCCCTGTCCGATCTCGAACTCGACGCGTGCACCCTCGTCGAGGCTCTTGAAGCCCGAACCCGAGATCTCGGAGTAGTGCACGAAGACGTCAGCTCCGCCACCGTCCTGCTCGATGAAGCCGAACCCCTTCTCTGCGTTGAACCATTTAACTGTTCCCTGCGCCATTCCGAGTACTCCTAAATCGTCCCGCTTCATCACCCCGACGAAGCAGATCTTGCATGGAGCCCCAATCATTGCACTGATACGGACAAACGTCGCCCCTGGGTTTCGACTAATTTCGCGTGTCGCGAAAAACCGGGTGAAAATCGTTTGCTCGACAGTGGCACGATGGTCCCCGTGAACAACGAGGATCAGGGCCAACTTCATCATCGAATGACACGCACACTCGAGCAATCGTCGAAGCTCCAGAACGTGCTGTACGAGATCCGTGGGCCGGTACACGCCCACGCATCGCGCCTCGAAGCCGAAGGCCACCGCATCCTCAAGCTCAATATCGGCAACCCCGCACCGTTCGGATTCGAAGCACCCGACACGATCGTCCAGGACATGATCGCGTCGCTCCCGCACGCGCAGGGCTACTCCGAATCGCGCGGTATCGCCTCCGCGCGCCGCGCGATCGTCACCCGCTACGAGCTGGTGCCGGGCTTCCCCAAGTTCGACATCAACGACATCTACCTGGGCAACGGCGTCTCCGAGCTCATCACCATGACGATGCAGGCGCTGCTCGACGACGGTGACGAAGTCCTCATCCCCGCGCCCGACTACCCGCTGTGGACGGCGATGACCTCCCTCGCCGGTGGCACACCGGTCCACTACCTGTGCGACGAGACGAACGAGTGGAATCCGGACATCGACGACATCGAGTCGAAGATCACCGAGAAGACCAAGGCGCTCCTCGTCATCAACCCGAACAACCCGACGGGCGCGGTGTACTCGCAGGAGATCCTCACCCGGCTGGTCGCGCTCGCCCGCAAGCATCAGCTGCTGCTGCTCGCCGACGAGATCTACGACAAGATCCTCTACGACGACGCAAAGCACGTGTCGCTGGCGACGCTGGCCCCGGATCTGCTGTGTTTGACGTTCAACGGGCTGTCGAAGGCCTACCGTGTCGCCGGCTACCGATCGGGCTGGATGGTCATCACCGGCCCCAAGGATCACGCGTCCGGGTTCCTCGAGGGCATCGATCTGCTCGCCTCCACACGACTGTGCCCCAACGTCCCGGCACAGCACGCGATCCAGGTGGCGCTCGGTGGCTATCAGAGCATCGATGATCTGGTGCTGCCCGGCGGACGACTCCTCGAACAGCGCGACGTCGCGTGGGAGCGCCTCAATGCGATCCCAGGTGTCAGCTGCGTCAAGCCGCGCGGCGCGCTGTACGCGTTCCCGAGGCTCGATCCCGAGGTGTACGAGATCCACGACGACGAGAAACTCGTCCAGGACCTGCTGCTGCAGGAGAAGATCCTGATGGTGCAGGGCACAGGCTTCAACTGGCCCGATCACGACCACCTGCGTGTCGTCACCTTGCCGTGGGCACGCGATCTCGCGGTGGCAATCGAGCGGTTCGGAAACTTCCTGTCCAGCTACAAACAGTAGGAATCGTTGCCGAACAGAGATGTAGGCACTCGTAAGTCGGAAAGTACCAGGTCGGAGCAGCTTCACCCTTGGCCGACATGGGAGTTTTGTCCTAGGGTGATCAGCCACACACACCGCTCACCTTCCCGGATTGGTGAAACTACAAGTACCTTGGTTTCTGGCACTTCGAGTGCCGGGCTCCCTGGCTCACGCCATCCCCCCTGTGCGAAGCCAGGTGAAGGTGGCGGGGACACCCCCTGCTCCCCGCCACCACCAGCCCTTTCTCCCCTCTCGCGGAACTCCCGCCGATCTATGGCTAGCCTGTTGCGGTGAGTCATGGACACGGGCACGGACACGGGCATGTCGAGGGCCCCGCTCCGCTGGCCCCTCTCGCCGCCAGGATCGTCGTCGGCCTCCTCGTTGTCATCGGCACAGTCGTTCTGGTGGGCACAGCGATGCTGTGGCCGAGCGAGCAATCCGTCGACATTCCCGCGCCGTTCCAGACCTCCGACGGTGGCGCCGTCGTCACCGAGGCCGGAACCGTCACCGAGCAGAGCACCGGGTGGTGTGGAAGCGCCTCGATGGGCCGGGTGTTCACGGGTGAGCCGACTCCTCCCCCGACCGAGGCGTTCCAATGCGAGCGCAGCATCATCGACATCGAGACGGGCCCCAACGCAGGCACCCGCACCTTGCTCGAAGTGATTGCGGGCCCTGGCCAACCCGAACTGCACGCCGACGATTCGATCCGTCTGGTGCGCCAGACCGACCCGTCCGGCGCGACGCTGTACTCGTTCTACGACTTCGCCCGCGGACTGCCTCTCACGTTGATCGTCGCGGCGTTCGCGATCGTCGTCGTCGCTGTCGCCCGGTGGCGCGGCCTGCGCGCTCTCATCGGGCTCGGCGTCGCGTTCGGTGTGCTCGTGATCTTCATGCTCCCGGCATTGCTCGACGGGCAGCCTGCCGTCCCGGTCGCGCTGGTAGGTGGGTCGCTGATCCTCTACGCGGTGCTGTACCTCGCACACGGGGTCAACCTGAGGACGAGTTCCGCTCTCCTCGGCACCCTCGCGTCGATGGGCCTCGCGGCCCTGTTGTCGTATGTCGCGATCGAGATGACGCACCTGACGGGCCTGTCCGAGGAACAGAACACCGATGTGCAGCTCTACCTCGAGCAAGTGTCGATCACCGGTCTGCTGCTCGCCGGCTTCATCATCGGTTCTCTCGGTGTGCTCAACGACGTGACGATCACCCAGGCGTCGTCGGCGTTCGAGCTTGCGGCCCTCGACCCCCGGACCTCGCGTCGGGAGATCTTCGTGTCGGCGATGCGCGTGGGACGCGACCACATCGCCAGCACCGTCTACACCCTCGTCCTCGCCTACGCCGGTGGCGCCCTCCCACTGCTGCTGCTCTTCTCCGTCGCGGGCCGATCGGTGTCGGATGTGATCACCGGCGACGCCGTCGCCATCGAGGTGGTCCGCGCGTGTGTCGGTGGTATCGCGCTGACGCTGTCGGTGCCGCTCACCACCGGAATCGCCGCCGTACTCGCGCGCACCGGCGCCCCGGCTGCACCCGCCGGCCGCCACTCGCGCTGACGAAGACAACTTTCGTCCGCTTGTCCGGGTTTCCGTGGGTCGTGAGGCAACGGGAAGCCAGGTAGGTGGGGGAAGGTTTATCCACAGGCACAAAAGCTATCCACAATGTCGTCTTTGCGCGGTTCATAGAGCGTGATTTCGGGCAGGCTCACGGCATGCCGGATCCCACACCGCTCACCCGAGCCCAGCCATGCGTCGGCAGCACTCGTCCACGGCTTCGACATGTGGAACGTCGACCTGAGACGAGTACACATCTCGGGAAACAAGGGGCGGATCACCGAAAGTCTGCATCGGCACCAGACGCAGTTCTCCGACGGCGACGTCGTCGACATCGGCGTTCCCGTCACCTCGATCGAACGGACGATCGTCGACCTCGCTCGGTCGCTTCCGTTCGAGCAGGCGGTGGTCGCGGGAGATGCCGCGCTGAGGCAGGACCCGTCCGCGCGCAACCGGCTCGAGGGTGCCGTCGCCGCCGCATCGTGGGACCATGGCACGGCGGCGGTCCGCGCGGTCGTGGCGTTCATCGACGGGCGCAGCGAGAGCGTGGGTGAGTCCCGGTCGCGGGTGCGCCGATCCTGCAGCAGGTCGTCCAGTCCCGACACGGACACACCTATCGTCTCGATTTCTTCTGGAAGGACACTGGAGTCATCGGCGAGTTCGACGGACTCGGCAAATACGACGACCGCCGCGACCTCGTGGCGGAGATGCGGCGCGAAGACGCTCTCCGCGCACTCGGATTCCAACGCGCGCGCCGGGAACGCTCGAAAGGGTGCGTGACGGAAACCTTCCACCACCTACACGGCTTCCCGTTGCCTCACGACCCACGGAAACCCGCACAACCGGAGGAAACTTCTCAGAGGCCGGGTAGCTGGATCTGTGGGAGCGGTGGCAGCTGGATCGTCGGTAGCTGGATGACCGGAAGGTCGACACCCGGGATCAGCTGTGGCGGCGGTGGCGGAGCCTGTTCCGGGGAGGGAGGAACCGGACGCGGAGCTTCCTCCGTCACCGTCGTGGTGACGGGAGGAGTAGTGGTCACGGTCGCCGGTGCGACGGCAGGCTGCGGGCGCGGCACCGTGCGCGACGTCGTGGGCGTCACGAACGTCTCGGTGGGGCTGGTTCCGTCGTCGTCGGACGACCCGGAGAACAGGCCGTTGCCTGCACCCAGTCCCACACCGATCACCGCGACCACGGCCAGCGCGGTTCCGGCAAGACCGGCACCGGAGATCTGCCTGTCGCTGACCGCCGGTCCCTTCCTGGTCAGCGCGCCGACCCACGACTTCTTCGCGGTGGCGACGGCAGGCTCGGGCTGGGCCGACGACTTCACCGGCGCGGTGATCACCGGGATCTGCTCGGTGACCGCCGACATATCCGCCGACGGAGGAACGATGCGGGTCAAGGAGCTCACCGGCTGCGAGGCCGGCGGTTTACCTGCGAGGATCGCGCCGCCCTTGGCGAGGACGAGTTCCGGCTCGTGCGGCACGACCAGCGGAAGGCCGATCCACGAGCGCAACACTTCCTGCACGAGCGGAATGTGGGCGCCCCCGCCCAGCAGGACCACAGCCTCGGGATTGCGACCGGAACGCGCGATGATGTGATGCACGAATTTCGCCGACGACTCGACACACTGACCGATGAGAGGGTCGAACGTGTCGCGCGACATCAGCACGACACCGGCCGCACCGGGAACGGCCACGCTGTCGGTCTCCGACAGCTGTTCCTTCGCCTGCCGGCATTGCGCCGACAGTTCGTCGTCGGCCGTCGGATTGTCGGGTCGCCACACTCCGTTGGTGTCGAGCTGGTGCTCGCGGATCACCTGATCGAAGATGCGACCACCGATGATGTCGGTACGTTCGGCGAGGACCTCGCGGAGACCGAGATCGACCACGGTGACGGTGAGACCCGAGTCGCCGAGGTCGTAGAACACGGCGGTGTCGCTGCCCAGCTCACCGGTCGACTGCAGGTACGCGAGCGCTGCCTCCGGCTCGGAGACCAGCGTGAAATTGTCCAGATGCTCGACCATCATCGCCGCGCGGATGCGCTCGGCCTGAGCTTCGTCGCGGTAGACGATGCCCACCGCGTCGATCGGCTCGCCGGCGATACCGGTCTGGCTCAACACACCCAGCGTGCGGGCAGCGAGCTGAGCGGGCTTGTCCTTGCCCGTCTCCACCACTTGGAATTGGAAGCCCGCCGATGGTGCAGTCCGGTCGATCGGACGCACGATCCGAACGGCACTCTCCCCCACGGTTACCCCGAGAACCGAACTCATCAGCCGCCTTCGACAGTCGTTGTCGCGCCGGCTGTCAGCCACCCCCGGCACTTCGCACCCGACCGATGGTACCCAATGGGATTTTCCATATCACCAGGGTCGGCAACTCGAGGCGTTCGCCACGCCGAACCTCACGTGACAGTTACGTGACGTAACCATCAGACCGCGACACCCAGCCTCGAATAGGTCCATCCGGAGCTTTCCCACACCTCGCGGTCGAGGCACGCCCGACCGTCGAGCACGGCGCGGGTGTTGACGACCGACGCAATCGCCGTCGCGTCGAGGTCACGGAATTCGGGCCACTCGGTGAGTACGAGTACCGCGTCCGCCCGCGTGCAGGCCTCGATCGCGGTCGTTGCGTATCCGAGAGTCGGGAACACGCGTCGTGCGTTGTCCATGGCCTGCGGGTCGAACACCGTCACCGCCGCACCCTCGAGTTGCAGTTGCCCGGCGACGTTGAGTGCCGGGGAGTCGCGGACGTCGTCGGATCCCGGTTTGAACGCGGCTCCGAGCACCGCGATTCGCGTGCCGAGGACCGAGCCTCCGCACGCCTGCCGCGTCAGCTCCACCATCCGTGTCCGACGACGCATATTGATGCTGTCGACCTCACGCAAGAAGTGCAGCGCCTGATTGGCGCCCAGCTCACCGGCGCGAGCCATGAGCGCGCGGATGTCCTTCGGCAGGCAGCCGCCACCGAATCCCAGGCCGCTGTCGAGGAAACGTCGGCCGATCCGGTCGTCGTGTCCGAGGATGTCGGCGAGTTCGACGGCATCGGCGCCCGCAACCTCACAGACCTCGGCGATCGCGTTGATGAACGAGATCTTCGTGGCGAGAAAGGCATTCGCCGACGACTTCGCGAGCTCCGCGGTCGCGAGCTCGGTGACGAGGAAGGGCACGCCGCGGTCGATCAGCGTGGCGTACACGTCGCGCAGGATCGCTTCGCCGCGTCCTTCTCCCTTACGCTCCACTCCGCACACGAGGCGATCCGGCGAGAGGGTGTCCTGCACCGCGAATCCTTCGCGCAGGAACTCCGGATTCCACACGAGTTCGACGTCGGCCGGTGCCGCGGCGCGGACCCGCTCGACGAGGTCGACCGCCGTCCCGACGGGCACCGTCGATTTGCCGACGATCAGCGCGGGTTCGGTCAGGAGTGGACTCAGTGCATCGACGACGGCATCGACGTGCGACAGGTCCGCCGCGTACTCGCCCTGCTTCTGTGGGGTTCCGACACAGATGAAGTGGACGTCGGCGAATGCTGCCGCGTCTTCGTAGGAGGTGGTGAAGGTGAGACGGCCGGCCTCGAGGTTCCGGCGGAGCATCTCTGCCAGGCCCGGTTCGTAGAACGGCACCTCGCCCGATTCGAGCTTCGCGATCTTGCCGGCATCGACGTCGACCCCGAGCACGTCGTGCCCGAGTTCGGCCATGCAGGCCGCGTGTGTGGCTCCCAGATACCCTGTTCCGAACACTGCGCAGCGCATACCTGACTTACTACGCAGGCGATGTGAGCGGCGGGCAAACCGTCGGAAGCGACGAGCGAACGGCCGATGTACATCCGCCGGAATCAGTCCGGCGTCAGAGTCCCTCCGAGGACGACATGCGCTCTGCGTTCGACGAACAGTGGCACGAATTCTCTGATCCTGCGGCCGTCGAATTCGGCCCTGAGGTCGGCGACGAGCTTTTCGATGTCTGCGACGGGAACTTGCGGGAACCGGCTGCTCAGCTGCTCGATCACCCTGGAGATACCCTGTTCCTCGGAGCTACCGGTGCTCATGGGTCAATTGTTCCCCGGAATCATGGGATTTCATAGCAGTTTCCGTTACCGAATTTGTGGTCCAGCACAAAAGCTGCACGGAAGTGAGGGTCGGCCGGTTCTCAGCTGAGCAGGTTGACTGCGTTGGCAACGACGAGACTGAGGATGACGATCGACAGAAGCGACTGCACGGACATCGTCAGCTTCACCCAGCGCGCGAGCGGCATGACGTCGGTCGGACTGAACGCGGTCGCGTTGGTCAGGGCCAAGTACAGGTAGTCGACGAAGATCGGCCGCCATCCGGGCGCCGCGAGGCGCGGGTCCAACTGCTGGGGAAACGCCAGATCGGGATGGGCCGGTGGCCGAAGATGCCGGGTCACGGGTCCACCGCCGTCGAGTTCCCAGTACAGAAAGGCGAACGCGAGCACGGTCTGCAGCCACACCAGGGCCCCCGCGATGAGCAACTCCTTCGGCACCGTTGTCTGCGGGGCACCGTGGAGCAGATCCCAGACGAGCCGAGCCGATCCCCACGCCGCACCCGCGGCGATCACCACCACGAGCGCGATCGACAGCGCCCGCACCCATCGTCCCGGCCGGTCGATACGACCCGGATCGACCACGATCAAGGTGAGAAGAACAAGCCCTTCGATAGCCGGCAGCACCCATTCGGTGCCCGGTGAGTACCGCGCGGGCAGCAGGAAGGGTACGGCCATCGCGGCCAGGACGAACACCGATGCGGTCCAGCGTCGCTCCGCGCGGGGCGCGTCCCCCGCGGGGACGGGCGAATCGTCGCTCATCGTGGAACCTTCGTTCCTGAGTACGGAAATTCTCTTGTACGAGCGTCGGTGTCTTGTCCGACAGTGGGTGTACCTTGATTCCTCTGAGCCTCCGTGGCCTGGTGCCGTTGATCGTTCCGAACGTCTGCCTTGCTCACCGGTGGCCGACTCGAGACAGACGGTGAGGAAACAGCACGTGACCGATACGAGCCAGCAGCACACCTACGCCAGGCCCTGGCCTGCATTGTGGGCGCTGTGCCTGGGCTTCTTCATGATCCTCGTCGACACCACCATCGTTGCGGTGGCGAATCCGGCAATTCTCGAAGCCTTCTCCGCCGACATCAACAGCGTCGTCTGGGTGACCAGCGCCTACCTTCTGGCGTACGCAGTGCCCCTGTTGATCACCGGCCGCCTCGGCGACCGGTACGGCCCGAAGAAGCTGTACCTGACGGGATTGGCTCTGTTCACGGCGGCATCACTGTGGTGCGGCTTGTCAGGCAGCATCGAGATGCTGATCCTCGCGCGAGTGTTCCAGGGCTTCGGCGCCGCGATGATGACCCCGCAGACGATGGCTGTCATCACCCGCACCTTCCCGCCCGACAAGCGTGGTACCGCGATGGGCCTGTGGGGCGCCACCGCCGGTGTCGCGACGCTGGTCGGCCCGCTGGCCGGCGGCGTCCTCGTCGACGGACTCGGCTGGGAGTGGATCTTCATCGTCAACGTGCCGGTCGGTGTCATCGCGTTCCTCGCTGCGATGCGGTACGTCCCCACCCTCGAGACGCACCCGCACAAGTTCGATATTCCTGGCGTCGTGCTCAGCGCCGCGGGCATGTTCTTGCTCGTGTTCGGCCTGCAGGAAGGCAACACCTACGACTGGTCGCTGCGGATCTGGCTGATGATCGGGGCAGGACTCGTGCTGCTCGCACTGTTCGTCCGGAACCAGTCACGCAACAAGGACGAGCCGCTACTCCCCCTCGTGCTCTTCCGCGACCGCAACTTCTCGATGGCCAACATCGCGATCACCTCGATGGGCTTCTCCATCACCTCGATGATGTTGCCCCTGATGTTCTACGCACAAGGTGTGCGCGGGCTGTCCCCGACCGGTTCTGCCCTGCTGATGGTGCCGATGGCCGTGTTCTCCGGTGTGCTCGCCCCGTTCGTCGGCAAGTTGGTGGACCGCACCCATCCGCGCTACATCGCGGCGCCGGGATTCCTGATGCTCGCGATCTCGCTGGCGTGGCTGGCACTGGTGATGACGCCCCACGTCGAGATCTGGGAGTTGCTCCTGCCGATCACGTTGATGGGCATCGCCAACGCGTTCATCTGGTCGCCTCTTGCCGCGACCGCCACACGAAACCTGCCCCCGCACCAGGCAGGCGCAGGTTCCGGCATCTACAACACCACCCGGCAGGTCGGTGCGGTCCTGGGTAGCGCGGCCATCGGTGCACTCATCACTGCGCGCCTGTCTGCCAACGGCCTGTCCGGCGAGGGCGGCGGAATGGAGGGCATGACCGGCGAGATGCCCGAGATCGTCCGGGACGGTTTCAGCTCGGCGATGGCGCAGTCGACACTGTTGCCCGCCGTGGTGCTGGCCATCGGTTTCATTGCGTCGCTGTGTTTCACACGTCCCGTCCGGAAAGACGAGGAACGTCCGGCCGAGAAGTCGGCAACCGGCGGGAGCTGACCCACGACGATCTCCGGTCGACCATTGCAAGCACCTGTACAACTCATCCGTCAGAGGCCGCGCCTGGCAGTGATCCTCCCCAGATCGATCGCATCGACGAGCAGCGCGTGATCCTTGACGTTGCGCTCAGCGTACGTCTTCGCGAAGGCCATCATCGATTCGTCGAATTCGGTGTCCTCCCCCAGATACGCAGCGATGGCGACGCGGTCGCCGCTGCGAGCATGCGCGTAGGCCAACGTCCGCCCACACAGCCGCCCGTACAGCGTCATTCCCGTCGGCGACATCACCTCGACTGCCGCAGATCCCTTGCCGTCGCGCAACTGCCGCAGGTAGAAGTCGCGTCGTATGCCGTCGACGCCGGGTCCCTGTTCCCAGCCGAGGAAGATGTCGCTCGTCGCCTGCATCAACCGTTGACCGTTGACGACCCGCTCCCCCTCGTTCTGGAACGTCGGCCCCTCGACGTATCCGGACAGCACCGACTTCTGGGCTTCCTTCGCCTGCAGGAACAGCGGGTCGCCGTCGCCGGCGCCGCGCAGCAGGAAGATGAAACATCTGGTGCCGACACTGCCGACACCGACCACCTTGCGTGCTGCCTGGACGAACTCGAACGCTTCGAGCAGGACGCGACGGTCCCACTGCAGCGTCGACCGGTATGAGCGCATGCGTTGATGCAACTCCTCGTACAGCGCCGCGGTGTCGCCGACGGCCAGTGCTTCCTCGATCGGGACGATCAGCGGCGGATTGTGGATGATCCTCCGCTCCCCGTTCACGACCTCGGTGAGCTTGCTCAACGCCTGCACGCTGTCGTGGGTCTTCGACTTCTCGATGATCTTGCGGGTGCGTTTCCTCATCGTCGCGTCGAGTTCGTTTCGCAGCTCGGTGAGCTCGGTCGTCGGCTCGATGTGCGAGTACCACACCGCGAGATTGCCGCGCTCCGCCTGGAGGAGCATCGTCTCCCGGTACTCTGCGGCGCACGCCCGCGTGATCCGTTTGATGTGCTTGCCGCGGTACCCGTTCTGCAGACCGGCGACAGCCAGGCTCGCCACCAGCCGCTTGACGTCCCACTCGAACGGGCCGGGGTAGGTCTCGTCGAAATCGTTGACGTCGAACGCCAGCTTGCGTTCCGGGGTCGCGAAGATCCCGAAATTGCTCAGATGCGCGTCGCCGCACAGTTGTGTGTGCAGACCCGAGTTCGGGGTGCGCGACAGGTCGTCGGCCATCACCAGGGCCGCGCCCCGATAGAAGGGGAAGGGCGCGGCCGACATCCGCCCGTATCGCACGGGCACGAGCTCCGGCACCCGCGACCCCGCCTGCTGTTCGAGCAACCCGATCGGGTCGCGCGCGGACGCCGTGTCGACTTCGGCGAGCGCCTCCAAGGGCGTCACCTTCAGAGCGGCGCGACCGCGCTCCGCTCGTTCTTCACGGGTCGGATGCGCAATCACACCGGAAGCGGACATCGGCACTCTCTTCTGTCAGACCCGATCGGGGTTCCACGTCACGATCGCCCAGATGACGACGACGTCGAGCGCGATGATCAGGATCGACCACCACGGGTAGTAGGGCAGCCACAGGAAGTTGGCGATGATCGACAGCGCGAGGATGCAGATCGCCGCGAACCGCGCCCAGGTGGCACCCGTGAACAGGACCAGGCCGGTCAACGTGACGAGGATGCCGAGGATCAGGTGGATCCATCCCCACGTGGTGAAGTCGAACTTGTAGATGTAGTCGATGCCGGTGACGAACACCTCGTCCTTGGCGATGGCCGAGATGCCCTGGAAGATCTGCAGGACACCGACGGTGACCAGAAGAATCGCTGCGCCCATTGCTGTTCCTTTGGCGACAGCCTGCTTCGTATCCGGATCTGGGGACATGACTGTTCCTGTCTCGAATATGGGTGGGACAGAATTCAGTGTGCGCCATTGTGGACCGTTCGATGGGAGAACGGCACAATTCCGACGTAACCCGGAATTCCGGTAACTACCGTGGGGATCACCAGCGTTCGAGAGGTGGACCGGCATGCCCGAAACTGTGATCGGCGAGGATGCGACACCCGGGCGGCGCTGGTGGGCGCGCGCCGCCTTCGCGTTCGCGTTCCTCACCGTCGTCGTCCCCCTGCTGTTCGCCGGGGTTCTGAGCACGATGGGGATTCTCCTCATCGGGATCGGCGGCGCGGTGGTGTGTGTGGCTGCCCTGTATTGGTTCCTCGCCGGCCGCGCCCCGCTGCGCTGGGTGGCGCTTGCCGTGGCAGTGCTGGCTCCCCTGACGGTGTTCGTGTTCTTCGTGCGGGCGAATCTGCTCGCGGTGGTGATCGCGTCGCTGATCCTCGCCGGGATCGCGACCGCCTGTGGTCGCGCGGCGTTGCGGCGCAGGAAATCTGCAGAGGTGATGCTGGAGATTCCCGCGACACCCCCCAGCCACCCCTTTCTCATCATGAATCCCCGATCCGGGGGCGGGAAGGTCACGAAGTTCGATCTGCAGCACAAAGCGGAGAAACTCGGCGCCGAAGTGATTCTGCTCGACGAAACGAACTTCGCCGACGTCGACGAACTCGCCCGCCGCGCGGTCATGGACGGTGCAGATCTGCTCGGCGTGGCCGGCGGGGACGGGACTCAGGCTCGTGTCGCTGCGATCGCAGCGGAAACCAGGGTGCCGTTCATGGTGATCAGCGCGGGGACACGCAATCACTTCGCGATGGATCTCGGGCTCGATCGCGACGATCCCGTGCGATGCCTCGATGCGCTCCGCGACGGGGTCGACGTCCGCGTCGATCTCGGACGGATCAACGGACGGGCATTCGTCAACAACGCGTCCTTCGGTGTGTACGCGGAAGTGGTGCGTAGCCCCGCCTACCGCGACGACAAGACCCGGACTGTACTGAAGATGCTTCCGGATCTGCTTGCCGGACAGTCCGGTCCGAATCTGGTCGCGCAGATCGGCGATGTCACCGTCCGCTCTCCGCAGGCGGTGCTGGTGAGCAACAACCGATACGGCGGAAGCGACCTCGCGGGTATGAATCGTCGGGATCGGCTCGACCGGGGCCTGCTCGGCGTCGTGACGGTGTCGGTCACCGGTACCGGTCAGGCTGTCTCACTGCTGCGACGGACACATGCGCGCGGTCTGACCCAGCACGAGGCGTCCGAGGTGACCGTCGACGCCGACGCCCCCGAGATCTCGGTGGGGGTGGACGGCGAATCTCTCCTGCTGACCACCCCGGTGCGGTGCACGATCGAGCCCGGCACGCTGCGGGTGCGGGTGCCTCGGGAGCGCCCGGGTATCCGGCCGACGGCGCCTCCTGTCGACTGGGTGCGGCTGAGTGCGTTGGCACGCTTCTGACGAGAACGCTCGGACGCTAGGAGAATTGATTCTCACGCACTCGAGGCAGTACCTGATCCGCGATGTCGGCCAGCAGTCGGTGAGGAAGGTCGTACGACCCCACATGCTGAAGAAACACCGCGTCGGCGCCCGCCTCACGCACGTGCGAGAGCCGCTCGACGATCTCCTCGGCCGCGCCGTAGAGACAGAACTCGCGAGCGAATGCAGTGATCGCATCATCGCTGATGTACGGATCGCACGCGCGCACCGCGGCATCCCAGTCTTCCGCGTGAACGAGATCGGGGTAGACATCGGGTAGATGGTCCGGGACATCCACGTGCACACCGGCGAGCGAGAGGAACGACTTGCCGCCGTTCTGGGCGATGCGCGCGCAGAACGGCTTCAGTTCACGCGCGTCGCGGGCCACGTCGTCCGTGACGCGGCAGAACGCCGACACCGTGGTCTGCACCCCTGTTCTGGCTGTAGCCGCCGCACCGTCCCGCACGCGGCCGATGGCCGCGGCGAGTGGGGCTGCCGAGACACCGGACAGGAGGATCGCTCCGTCCGCCACCTCCCCTGCCAGCCGGAGATTGCGCGGCCCGCTCGCCGCCAGATGGATCGGCACCGAGGCGGGGTCGCGGATCCGCGACCGTGTTCCGGCAAAGTCCACGTTCCGGCCGGCAAGAAGATCCCGCACCACCGCGATCCCCGCTCGCACCTCGGCGCCGGTGGATTGTCGCAGTCCCACCGGCCCCACAGCGCTGTCTCCCACTCCCACTCCGAGAACGAATCGTCCCGGTGCGATTTCCGTCACCGTGCGCGCCGACGACGCGACCACACTCGGGTGTCGCGTCGCGAAGTTCGTGACGGCGGTGCCGAGTGTGATCCGTGTGGTGGCCTCGGCAGCTGCTGCGGCAACAGCGAATACGTCGCGCCACAGCAACTGCGAGTCCGGAAACCATACTTCGTCGAAGCCGGCGCATTCGGCGTCGTGGGCGAGATCTGCGATCTGCCCCACCGGCGCGCACGGCGGGATCCGGAGTCCGATTCTCACAACAGGAACTTCAGCGCGAGTTCGTTGAACCGGCCGGAGTGCTCGTGCTGGGGCCAGTGACCGCATTCGGGGAAGATCTCGAGCGCAGATCCGGGGATCGACTCCTTCATCCGCTGCGCTTCCGGGACGTCGCCGAAGGGGTTCTCCGCACCCCACACGATCAGGGTCGGAGCGGTGATGCGGGCCATCTGCTCCGGGTTGAGCAGGTCTTCGACCCGGTTTTCCATCTTCTGCAGGCAGAGGAGGTGATCGATGCCGGCGACGAACTCCGGGCGGTGGTAGATCGTGTGGCGCACGTCGACCAGTTCGTCGGACACGTTGACCGGATCGTGCATGAGCAGTTCGAGGCGCTGGCGGGTGAGCGCGCGGTCGTCGCTCGACACGGCCGCCTTCGTGCTGGTCCGGATTCGGTTCATGACCTCCGGATTGGCGACGGTCCCGCCGGGTGCAACGAGAACCAGCCGAGAGACGCGGTCGGGGTGATCGGCCGCGAGCCGTCCCGCCACCCAGCCTCCGAGTGACTCCCCGATGAAGTGGGCCCGTTCGATGCCTCGACTGTCGAGGTAGTCGAGCACATGCTGTACGTAACGCGGAATCCTCAGGTCTCCACCGGGGTTCTCGGTGTAGCCGTGACCGAGCATGTCGAGCGCGTGTACCTCGAAGTGCGACGCGAAGGTCGGCACGTTGCGGACGAATGCTTCGAGATGGCCGCTGGTGCCGTGCAGCATCACTACGGCTTCGCCTTCTCCTGCGCGCAGCACTCGGGTGCGGGCGCCGTTCACCGGCGCGTAGGACATCTCGAATGGGGTTCCGCTCAGGTCGGTCCAGATGGTCATGCGGGTGTCTCCTCGTTCGTGGGGGTGGTCAGGCTGACGCCCATTCCGGTCAACCAGTTCGGGACGGCGCCGTAGGCCAGGGTCCGGGCCTTCGTCGGGCCGGAGGTGGCCAGCGCCGCGGACATTGCGATCCAGGCACGCAATTCGTGTGCTCCGTTGCCTCCTTCCTGTTCGATCTGTTCGTCGCTCTTCGCCAATAACGATGTGAGGTCGCCTTTTTCGAGCAGATCTAGAAACCATTCGTCGAACGTTTCGCTGATGTTCGATTCCGCCGCGCGGATGATCTGCCGACGGCGGACCTCGTACTCGGTCCAGGAGGTGCGTCCGTTGAGCCATGCCTGCACCAGGAACCGGTCGTCGTCGGTCAAGGCGGAAAACCATTTCGGCCAAGGCAGATGGTGCGAGAGGCCTCCCGAGGCGATCACCGCGACGCGTTTGGATTCGCCGTCTTCGGCGATGGCCTTGCCGATCGCTGCTCCCAGGTCGCGGCAGCGTCGCATCGAGGGGAGCGGTGGCGCGAACATGTTGATGACCACCGGCACGATCGGTATGTCGAGTGACGGTGCGAGATGCTGCAGGGAATGGGTGATCCCGTGGTCGACGGTCAGGCGCAGCGAGAATGCCGGGTCGAATCCGTCGTCCACGAGTCCGTCGACGATGCGACGTGCCAATGCGGTATCGACGGGAAGCGGACCGCCGGGTGTGCCTGCCTCGCCGGCACCGATGACCTCCGCCACACCGATCGTGAAGGCGGGCATCAGGTCCAGGAACATGCCGCGGAAGTGATTGGAGCCGATCACCACGATGGCGTCGGGGCGTGCCTCGGCGATCTCGTCGCGCGCCTGCGCCAGGCCTTCGACGAACCTGTTCGCTGCCGGAAGGTCGGCCACCTCGGACCAATGCGTGTTCATCAGGGTGCTGTGCGAGGCACCCACACCGAGAACGAGATTGCTCACGTGATGCTCCGTTCTCGGGTGCACAGCGTGATTGCGGTGTGCACGATTGTCTGTGTCAGTCGCACCGCGTCACGGATGTCGACGACGTTCATCCCGGACGGGAAATCGAGTCCCAGCGGCGCGTCGGGCCCGATCCGATCCATACCGATGCGCGCGGTCGGGAGGCCACGCCCGCGCAGGATGTTGGCGTCGGTGGCGCCACTGTTGGCGATGATCGCCTCGTGCGGGCGTCCGGTTGCTTCTTCCCACGCGGCCACCGCCGCTGCGACGACCGGAGCATCCTGCGGGGTTTCCGTTCCGGGAATGGAAAGGATCATGTCCCAGTCCAATTCGATGTCGGGGTGGGCAGTGGTGATCGCAGCGATCGCCTGGGCGAATTCACGTCGCACCTCCGCGGGGGTGGATCGGGGGCTGGTACGCAGGTCGATCGTGAACCTGGTCATCGCGGGGGCAACCGCCGCCATCCGCGGCCAGCCACCCTCGACGGACGCGACGATGCCCTGGGGTGCGACGAGACCGTCGGTGTGTCGAGCAGCGTATTCGGGAAACCAGCGCTCCAGCTCTGTGATCACCGTGGCTGCGGCCGCGATCGAGTTGCGGTAGGGCATCCGGTGCCTGCTACCGACGTAGGTGTAGGTGCCGCGCACCCGAACTTCGAACCAGCACAACCCGACTTCTTCCCACGCGACCGCCCAGCCGGGTTTGGCGATGAGTGCGTGGTCGGCCCAGACTCCTTGCTCGAGCATGAAGGAGCACCCCACTCCCTGACCGGTGTTGCGGCGGGTCAGGTCGCGAACAAGCCGACCGTTGGTGGGCATTCCGCCGGCGCCCAGGCCGACGAGCAGATCACCACGCAACGGGATTCCGGCTTTGGCGATCGCTTCCGCTGCCGCGACGACTGCTGCGGCGTGCCCTTTCGGGTTGCTTGCGCCGAGACCGAGCACATGATCGCCGTGGACCTCTGCACGAGCACGCATGTCTGCCCGCAGTTCCGGCCCGATCCATGGCACGTCTTCGTCGGGATCGCCGACGGTCAGTGTGTCGATGGGTGCGTAGAGCAGGAGATCTTCGCCGCTTCCGTCACCGCGCAACCGTCCGATCGCGTTGGCCTGACGGTCGTCGATCTCCTGGTATCGGGCGTCGATGCCGGCGTCGTCGAGGGTCGTGGTCAGCCATCGGGCGAGTTCGGCTTCTTCGCCGGTGGGGCTGGGGATGTCCACCATCCCGACGACGAGTTCGATGATCCGTCCGGGCTCGATCAATCTACACGCATCGTCGAACCAGGCGCTTTGCTCCTGTGTCGAGGTGGAGGACATGCTCTGGCTGGTCATCGCGCTCCCGGGGCGACCGTGCGCACGGTCGTGCCACGACCGAGCCGGGCCGGCAGTCGGGTGCGCCGCGCTGCGATGAGTGCAGCTCCGGTCGTCAGTGCCGTGAGGGAAATCAGAGTGAGCGTGCGGGACACGGGAATCAGCTCCTGTCGGTGAAGAAGGCTTCGGCGAGCGCGGCGACGATGTCGGGGCGCTCGGACTGGGGATGGTGCGAGGTACGGCCGATGACGACGAGATCGCCTCGGGGCAGTGCGTCCGCGAGCGCGGCCGCGTAGTCGGGAGCAGCGAATGGGTCGTGGCGTCCCCACATCACGAGGGTCGGAGCCGTCACTGTGTGCAGGTGTGAGCCGAGGTCTTCGGCGGACACGGTCGCACTGGCGGTGGCGGGCCCGGTCGCCGTGACGGCGGCACGATGTCGCATCCGTATCAACGAATCGGGAACCGCATCCCTTTCGTACCACTCCAATTCGCTCATCATGGTTCTCATCTTGGAGAGCTCCGGGCCGGAGCCTCCGTAGTACGCGGTGCGTGCCCGGGCACCGAGGCCGGGGTCGCGGGTCAGACTGTTACGGCCGGCCGGTGCCGCCGTGGGTTGGCTCCCGATCGCCACGATCCTGCGGAACACATTCGGCCTCTCTGCCGCAAGCCGGAGAGCCACTGTTCCGCCCCATGATTGAGCGAGTACGTCGAGGTTCCTGATTCCGATACCGGCGAGCAGCGAGTCGAGGGCGGGTACGGCCGCCTCCAGCCGAGATACGTCCGGGTCGGTGCCGGGCGCGGATGCACCGTAACCGGGGAGATCGACCCACAGCCAATGACGTTTCGGATGTCTCGCCATCACCGCTGCGAAATCCGATGCCGAATGACAGCCGGGTCCGCCGCCGTGCAGGACCAGGGTGACGGGGCCGCCTGCGGTACCTGCCCAACCGTGGGCCAATTCGGTGGTCACCATGATGCCCGGTCAGTGACCGATGCGTCGTTCCGTCGGTTGCACCACCGGCGCAACCTTTTCGACGTGCCGGCGCCACGCGGTGATCGACAGATCCGGACGGTAGAGGCGCTCCGGCGGGGCATCCGTAACGTTGACCATCCACGCGTCCTGGCGGGTGAACTGACCGTGGAACAACCACCGGAACGCGGCGAGGTATTTCGCCTTGAAGGCGAGTCCGGTGAGGCCCTTCTCGAAACGCACCATCAGCTGCACGTAGCGAACGTGATCCGCATCGACCGGGACGTACCATTCGTAGTGGATGAACTTCGGGTATGCCACCCGCAGGAGTCCGGGCATCCGCACCGACACGAATCCGGGGATGTCCATCGCGGCGATCACCGGATTCGCGTCACCGTTCTTGCCGGGGTGATCGGGTAGCGGGACACGCTTCCACCAGCGCTTGTTGGTGAAGGTACCGACACCGGGAAACTCCGCCTCCCAGTGCAGCTCGTCCTGTACGCGAACGAGCCATCCGTCCTTCTCGACGATGCGCGTCTTGTTCCACGTCGGCATCACCTTGAACAGACGCCACAGCGCTGTGTTGTGGAGGTACTTCGCGTGCCCTTCGTCGAAACCGTTCTCGGTGGCGAAGCGCCAGTTTCCCTTTCGAACCTCGGTGCGACCACCCAGGACGAACGAATTCTCGGTGAGCTCGGCGGGAATGTCTCGTTCGACGGGCGGCGCCGGGTTTTCCGGGGTCACTTCTCCGATGTAGACCCACAGCATGCCCAGCCGCTCTTCGACGGGATATGTCGCGACCGACAGCTTGCCGCAGATGGGGCTGTCCGGTCCGTCGGTGATGACAGCCTTGAGCTTTCCGTCGTCCGTGCCGAAGGTCCAGCCGTGGTAGGCGCAACTGATCGTGCCGGGAAACTCCCGTCGACCGTGCGAGAGCGGCACGCCGCGGTGCGGGCATCGATCGTGCAGCCCGCGGACCACGTCGCCGTCACGGACGAGGACGATGCGTTCGCCGGCCAAGGTGATGGGCACGGGATCGTCGCCGACCTGATGCGCCCAGATGGTGGGATACCAGTAGTTGCGAAAGCCGTGCGCGGCCGAATTGTAGGTGGGCCACGAGGTCCAATCGGCTCCCTCCTGCACCGGAGGTCCCGGCTCCACGGGTGTTGTGCCGGTGGGCGTCGCAGTGCGTGACCGTGCCGGTCGCCGGGGCGCGGCGTCGGGGGTCGGAGTGGTCGGTGCGCTCACAATTCCTCCAAGGATCGGTTCAACGCAAAGGGCTGTGCGCTGGTGAAAGTGCTGTGGGGATCGCGTTACAGGTCGAGAACGAGTTCTGCGCTCCGAGATCGCGACACACACGGATAGACGATGTCGGTGCGGTCGGGGTCTGCCAGTGCGTCGCGATGTAGTGGCAGACCCGCGAGTACGCGGGTCTCGCAACTACCGCACACCCCGTCTCGACACGCGTTGGGCAGGTCGATGCCGGCGGCGCCCAGGACGTCGAGGGCCGACGATTCGGCCGGTACGGTGAATCGTTGACCGGAACTGGCGAGCACCAATTCGAAGGCGCGCAGGTCGTCTTCGTCGTCTCGTGGGCGAGCCGAGAAGCGTTCGACGTGGAGTGCTCCGGCCGGCCATGTCTCGCAGTGATTCTCGACAGCGGATATCAGTGCCTCTGGACCGCAACAGTATACGACTGTGTTGTCGGAGGGGGTCGCCAGTTCGGAATCCAGGTCCAGGTGGCCGCACTCGTCGAACGGTCGCACGTCCACGCGGCGTCCGTATTCGGCCAGCTCCGCGAGATACGCCATCGATCGGCGCGATCGACCACCGTAGAGCAGCCGCCAGTCCTTGTTCTGCGCATGCAGTTCGCGAATCATGGGCAGGAGCGGCGTGATTCCGACACCGCCCGCGATCATCAGGTAACGGTCGGCGCCGGCCAGCGGAAAGTTGTTGCGGGGGCCGCCGATTTCGACGAGTTCGCCAGGTCGCAACTGCGCGTGCACGTAGCTCGAGCCCCCGGAGGACTCCGGTTCCCGCAGCACCGCGATCCGGTAGCTGTGGCGATCGCTCGGGTCGCCGACCAGCGAGTATTGCCGAATATGTTCGGGTAATCCGAGGTCGATGTGTGCGCCGGGCTTCCAACCCGGCAAGGCGCGCTTTTCCGGATCTGCAAGCTCGACACTGAGCACACAATCCGATTCCCGACGAAGCGCGATGACCTCGAGTTCCAAAACGCCGGTGTCACCGTCGTTCATGTCCACCTCCAAAGGTTCGTACTTAGTACGGTACTAAGAACTCGGTCACTCGACAAGTATTGACTTCCCAGCAGCGAACTGCTGTGATGCACGGCCGCTCATCCGCGTGGACAATGTCCGATACGCTGTACCACGCAATCAGACGAGGAGAGCCATGCCCCGGCCACAGAACCGGTCGCCGCGCCGCGACACGCCGCTCACTACCGAGCGGATCATCGAAGCCGCCCTCCGCTTGTCCGATACCGATGCAGACCTCGACCGCCTGACGGTGCGACGTCTCGCCACCGAACTGGGCGTGGGCACCATGACGCTCTACAGCTATTTCCGCAGCAAGGAAGACATTCTCGACGGCATGGCCGACCACGTGCTCGGCCGGATGAAACTGCCCGACGAACCCGACGCCGGCCCCGCCGACGCCCTCCGCACCGTCGGCTACGCCTTCCTGACGATGATGCGTGAGCATCCGAGCGTCGTCCGACTGTTCTCCAGTCGCGTCACAGACAGCCCCACAGCACTTCGCGGCGCAATGGAGGCGGTGCTGCAACGACTGATCGACTCGGGAATCCCCGGGCCCGCCGCCGTCCGCTGCTACGGATTCTTGATCACCTACGCGATCGGTTTCGCCGCGTACCAGGCACCGCGCCAGTGGGGCCGGCTCAGCGGCGAGGACGGAACCGAAGCGCGCCGGCAGCGCAGTCACTTCTACGCAGGGCTGCGGATCGACGAATTCCCGCAGGTCGTCGCGTACGCAGACGAAGTCGCGGAGCTTCCGTACGATTCACAATTCGACGCCGGGCTGAACGCATATATCGAAGCAACGGTGCAGTCACTCGCCGACCACGCCTGACCGCTCGAGATCTGCTCCTGCACACCACGGCTCACTCGAGCGCGCGTACCGCAGGAAATGTCCGATTTCTGTGAACATCGTGTCACTCCGGGTTATCCGGCGGTTAAATTTACCGCACCTCTTGACACCGCACGCAGCACCGTACAGAGTACCAATCAACGTACGGCCCGAGTCGATACCGTGCGCGACACCGCCAGCCCACACGAATGACGCGCATCTCGACTCATTCAGAGATGTATCAGGCTTATCCGCAACGGATTTCGGATCCGCCCAGGAGGCTTTGATGGGACCGAGCCTTCTGATCCCCACAACACGCTCGGCCGCGTATACGGCCCGTCACCCGAAGGACACCCATGTCCCACTCGCCCCAGCCCACCGTCGACCCATCCACCGCCGTACGACGAAGGAAAGCCGTCTTCGCGAGTTGGATCGGTACGACGATCGAGTACTACGACTTCTCAGGCTACGGCCTGGCTGCGTCGTTGATCTTCCCGATCCTCTTCTTCCCGACTTCCAACCCGGCGGTGGCCACCCTGCTGTCGCTGTCGACATTCGCGGTCGGCTATATCGCCCGACCCGTCGGTGCTGCCGTGTTCGGACACTATGGCGACCGCATCGGTCGCAAGAACGCGCTCGTCGTCACGCTCGTCCTGATGGGTGCATCGACCTTCGCCATCGGCCTTCTGCCCACCTATTCACAGATCGGCTTCATCGCCCCGGCCCTACTGGTCTTTGCTCGACTACTCCAGGGCTTCTCCGTCGGCGGCGAATACGGTGGTGCCGTCCTCATGACCGTCGAGCATTCCGGTGAACGCAAGGGCTTGTTCGGATCATTGGTGAATACTGGCGCCACTGCCGGACTCATCCTTGCGAACATCGTCTTCCTCGTCGTCTTCCAACTCCCCGACGACCACCTCTACACGTGGGGCTGGCGAATTCCGTTCCTGCTCAGCGGTATCCTCGTCGTCATCGGCTTGGTGGCTCGCGTCGCACTCGAGGAAACTCCGGATTTCGAGAAGGCCAAGCAGCACAGCGAAATTCAGGAACGACCCCTCGTCGACGTCTTCCGCAACCACGCCTCGACCGTGCTACTGCTCGCACTCGGCATCATCGCGGCGGGCACTGCATTCACGATGACGACGGTCTACTCCCTGAGCTATGGCACCGCCGTCCTCGGACTCAGCAGCAGCACCATGCTCGGAGTGCTCCTTCCTGCCACCGTGGCCATCCTGATAGGCCTGCCACTGTTCGGATCACTCGCTGATCGGATCGGCGTGCGGAAGGTCTTCCTCGGTGGCGCAGCCGCTCTGATCGTCGTGCCCTTCCTCTGGTTCCCTCTCATGGAAACGCGCCAGTACGTTCCGATGCTTGCAGGATTCGTCCTCGTCTTCTTGGGTTACTCCGCAAACTATGCAGTGGTACCCGCCTATTTCTCTCAGGTCTTCCCGCCCTCGGTCCGATTCACCGGCATGTCCATCGGGCTCACGATCGGCCTCATCGCGGGCAACGCGATAGCACCGTCCGTCTCCTCGCTGCTTCAGGAGATGACCGGGGGCTGGGTCGGTATCGCCATCTACATGGCGATCGCTGCGATGATCTCGTTCGTTGCGGCACTGTTCCTCAAACTTCCCCAGACCGCCGGCAGCATCGACGACCCCGTGGCCGCACCCGTGGCCGTGGAAACGAAGTGACAGATGACCACCACAATTCGGCCTCGTCACGGGTTCGCCGACACCCGGTACGGACAGGTGCACTACGTCGAACACGGACACGGTCGCCCGGTACTGCTTCTCCATCAGACCCCGCGATCGTGGGACGAGTACCGTGACGTGATTCCCGTCCTCGGAAAATCGTTCCACGTAATCGCCATGGACACCCTGGGTTTCGGATCATCTGCACGACCTCCGACGCCGTGGTCCGTCGAGATGTTCGCAGAGAGCGCCGTCGACCTGTGTGATGCACTGGACCTCGACAGCGTATCCATCGTGGGCCACCACACCGGGGCAGTGGTCGCGGTCGAGGTCGCCGCAGCCCATCCCGAACGCGTCGAGGCCCTGGTGCTGTCCGGGATGCCGTTCGTCGACGCCACGCGGCGGCGCATCGTCGCCGACCGGGCACCGATCGACCACGTCGAACCGAAGACCGACGGCTCACATCTGCAGCAGTTGTGGAACAACCGCGCTCCGTACTACCCGGCGGACCGACCGGATCTACTCGACCGACTGGTTCACGACGCCACCGGCGTGCTCGACAGTGTCGAGGAAGGTCACCTTGCGGTGAATCGCTATCTCATGGAGGAGCGAATCGGCCGCATCACCGCACGAACTCTGGTGTTGTGCGGTGAGCTCGACACGTTCTCGCTGCCCGACCAATCCGTGATCGCGGAGTCCATCTCCGGGGCACGGGCCGACATCCTCCCGGCAACGGGCGTACCCGCAGTCGATCACGAACCCGAACAGTTCGCTGCAGCAGTCGGTGACTTCCTCACCGGCCCGGTGTCACCGGCAGCAACCTCGTCATAGGAGACAGAGATGGACATTCGAAGCCGGTCATTGCCGTTGGACGGCACCACGCTGTCGTACCACGTGAGCCGACCCGCAGCGGAAGGAATCCCCACAGTGTTTCTGCATCCGTGGTTCGGGTGCTGGCAATTCTGGATCTCGACGATGGACGGACTCACAGACCGCCCCTGCTTCGCCGTCGACTTCTATTCCCCGGCCGGCGGTGATTGGTCGTCCGTCGACGGCCCGTCCGGTCTTGCCGACGCTGTCCTGCACATGCTCGATTCGGAAGGACTCGACCAGGTGGACCTGGTAGGCAACTCCGTCGGCGGCATCGTCGCTCAGATCATCGCATCGACAGCTCCCGACCGGGTCCGCCGGCTCGTTCTCGTCGGAACCGGAGCGAACACTGCCGGTGCGCTTCCGGCCTTCGCCGAAACAGTCGACCGGTGGACCGTCGGCGCCAGCGCCGACGGGGGTCCCTCACGCGAGGCGATCGCCGACACCGTGGGCATGCTGTTCACCTGCAGGCCGGAGCCCGACGTCTGGGAAACATACGTCCAGGCCGTGTCGGACACCGATCCCGCCTACATGGGCTCCGTACTCAGCGCCGCAAGGCGCCTCGATCTCACCCCGGATCTTCCCTCCATCACCGCCGAGACCCTGATCCTTCGAGGTACCGAGGACTGTGCCCGCACTGCAGCGCACGCTGCAGCGCTGGCCGAGGGAATCCCGGTTGCCCACGCCGTGGAGATGGACGGTGCCGGGCACTCCCCCATGGTCGACCACCCGGACGAGTTCCTTCGCCTGGTCACCGATCATCTCGACAAGGAGTACGCGGTCCCCTACGCAGACGGCAACGGCCGATGAGTCTCGGGTTCGGTCACCTCGCCCGGATCGGCCACCTGTATCCCTCCGGTGGGCTCTGCGACTACGAAATACAACAGATGTCGCCCGACGGCGTGCAGTTCGTCACCACTCGCCTCCCGTTCCCGTCCACGGGCATCGAGGAGGATCTGCTCCTCGTCGAGAACCTGGAGACTCACGCGCGGTTGCTCGCCGATGCGGAAGTCGACATCATCGCGATCAACTGCACCGCAGCCACACTTCTCTCAGGACCGGATCTACTCAATCGGCGGGTGCACGCCGCCACCGGAATCGAGTCGGTCACCACCATCGAGGCAGTGATGGCGGCACTCGCCGCGACGGGGATCCACCGTCCGGCACTGCTGACTCCCTATCCGGACGAGGTCGTCGGCGCCGAAGTCGAGTACCTGCGCACACACGGCATCGATGTCGTGACAAGCCTCGGCATACCACGCTCGACACCCGTGGAGCAGGCACGAATAGAACCCCAGCAGTGGCAGGATCTCGCCGATACCGTGGATCACACGGCCGTCGACGGGGTGCTCTTCAGCTGCGCGGGCATTCGGATCTCCGACAGGATCGACTCCATCGAACGTCGCCTCGGGCTCCCGGTCGTCGCAAGCAACCAGGCACTGTTGTGGCACCTGCTCACGAGACTGGGCGTGCCCGCGCGTCCTGACGGATTCGGTTCGCTGTTCTCCCTTTCACCTCCGACACCCCTCCTCATGAGGTCCTGACACAGGTCGGACACCCCATGTCGTTCGGTGTCGAGCTGCATCGGGGTTTCGGATGGGTATGGTACGACCGGTCGGTCGCTTCGCCATGGCGACCGATGGGGACGCATCCGACTACGCTCGACGCCGTGAGCGTACGTGCAGGAATCATCGTGACCGGAACCGAGATACTCACCGGGAGGATCGCCGACCAGAACGGACCATGGCTGTCCACTCAACTCCTGGCACTCGGCGTCGACGTCGCCCACATCACGATCTGCGGCGACCGGCCCGCCGACCTGACCGCGCAACTGCGCTTCCTCACCGATCAGGGCGTCGACCTCATCATCACCAGCGGTGGTCTCGGCCCCACCGCCGACGACCTCACTGTCGCCACCACCGCCGAGTTCTGTCATCGCGAGCTCCTGCTCGACCGTGAACTCGAAGAACACATCGCGGGAATCATCCGCCGCTACCGCCCCCGCACCCCGGACCTCGATGCAGGACCCACCCGTATCGGGATCCGCAAGCAGGCACAGGTTCCCACCGGCGCCACCGTCCTACCGCCGACCGGTACAGCGCCGGGCGTGGTAATCCCCGCGGTGGCCGGCGACCGGCAGGTCCCGACCCTCGTCATCCTCCCCGGACCGCCCGGTGAGCTGCAGGCAATGTGGCCGAGTGCAGTCACCTCACCTGCAGTCGCCGAGGTACTGTCCCGAGCCGACGACCTGCAGCAGGAAACCGTGCGCGCCTACGGATTGCACGAGGCACAACTCGCCGAGACACTACGCCGGGCCGACGCAGAGATCGCCGAGCTCGACCGACTCGAGATCACCACATGTCTTCGACGCGGTGAACTCGACATGGTCACCCGATTCGCCGCCGGCGACGCGGACGTCTATCGCCGTCTTCTCGACATCCTCACCGAACACCACGGACACCGGATCTTCTCCACCGACGGGTCCACCATCGACGACCAGCTGATCGACGTCCTCGACGGCCGGCTGATCGCGACCGCGGAGTCGTGCACCGGCGGGCTCATCGCTGCGCGTCTCACCGCCCGCCCCGGATCGTCGGCCTATGTCACCGGTGGCGTCGTCTCGTACTCCAACGACGCGAAGTCCGATCTGCTCGACGTACCGGCCGAGATGATCACTGCGCACGGTGCGGTGAGCGAACAGGTCGCCGCAGCGATGGCCGAGGGCGCCCGACGCCGTCTCGAGGCTGACGTCGCGGTCTCCACTACCGGCATCGCCGGTCCCGGTGGTGGCACCGACGCCAAGCCGGTGGGCACCGTCTGCTTCGGCGTCGCGATCGACGGACGGCCGACGTACACGCTCACCCGCCGCTTCCCCGGGGACCGCGAGCAGGTTCGAACCCTCACCACCACAGCCGCACTGCATCTGGTTGTCGCACAACTCCAACGAGGTTGAGCGTGCACTGAGCGCCCCCAGAAGAAGAGCAGTTCAGGCCGTGTGCCGGCCCGGTTTCTCGGCGCCCATGCCGGAGAAGCCGACAGAGTAGCCGCCGTCGGCCGGCATCAGGACGCCGGTGATGTACGACGAGGCGTCGCTCGCGAAGAACAATGCGGCCGACGCGATCTCGTCGGGCACACCCCATCGGTCCATCGGGATACCGGGCACCCGGTTGACACCCGGGGGCGGCGTCGGATGGTCTTTCGACAGGGCCACGAGACCGGTCCACACGGTTCCGGGGCACACGGCGTTGACCCGGATGTTCCCGTCCGCGTAGTCGAGCGCGGCGGTCTTGGTCAGCTGGTTGACGCCCGCCTTCGCCGCCCCGTACACGCCGTGGTGTTTGAACCCGACCATCGCGGTCATCGACGAGATGTTGACGATGGAACCGCCGTCGGTGTTCAGCATCGAGCGGATCCCGTATTTCATGCACAGGAACACCCCGCGCAGGTTCACGTCGTGGACCTGATCCCAATCGTCGAGCGACTGCTCGTGCAACGGCTTCATCGGCCCACCGAACCCGGCGTTGTTCACCAGCACATCAACCCGCCCGAACACGTCTTCCGTGGTCGTGATCATGCGTTTCACGTCGGGTTCGCTGCTGATGTCGGCCTTGATTCCGATGGCGTTGTCGCCGATCTCGTCGGCGACGTCGACTGCGCGTCCGGTGACGCTCACGCACACCACGTTCGCCCCCTCCGCGGCGAACCTGTGCGCGATGGCCTTGCCGATCCCGGAGCCCGCACCGGTGACCACGGCGACCTTGCCGTCGAGTTGCATCTCAGGCCCCTACCGTCGCCTGGCGCAGACTCGTGATGGGCTCGTCGCCGGCCAAGGTGGTGCGATGCATACGGCGTGCTTCGGTGCGGTCGAACGGGCAGGCGCGGTGCAGCAGTCCGAGGTTGTCCCAGATGACGAGGTCGCCCACCTGCCAGTCGTGCCGCAGCACGCGGTCAGGGCTGGTGGCGCGACTCATCAGGTCGTCGAGCAGTGCGCGACCCTCATCGAAATCCATGCCCACGACGTGAGAGGCGCTGTGCCCGAGCACCAACGACCGCCGGCCCGAGCGGTGCTCCCAGACCAGCGGGTGTTCGCGCTGCGGCCAGGTCGCCCAGTCCTCGAGCTGTTCCGGCGTCGGGTCCGGGTAGCTGCGGCGCTGGATCGCCTCGAATGTGTGCAGCACCCGTAGCTCCGCGAGGCTCTCCTTCTCATCGTGCGAGAGGGCGTCGTATGCGGCGTAGGTGCTCGCGAATTCGGTTTCTCCTCCGTCGCTCGCGAGGACGCGGGCACTCAGGGTGACGGCCTTCGCGGGTGTGTCGTCCATCGACCCGTCGAAATGCCAGTGATCGTTGCTCGGGAAGTAGTTCACGTTGGGGTTCGACGGGTCGAAACTGATCTCCATGACGTTCGGGTTCTCGTACTTGGGGAACTGCACCACCTCCCCGAGTCTGCGGCAGAACTCGACCTGCAGGTCGTCGTCGATGGGTAGCCCGCGAAGGAGCAGCACACCGTACTGTTCGAGAGCTTCCAGGCACTCGTGTGGCAGGTCGTCGTCGTGGAGGAGCCGGTGAACGTCGACATCGACGAGTTCGGCACCCACAGTGTCGGTCAATCGGCGCGCGGTCAGCGTGGCCATCGGGGAACTCACCTTCCATTGCACAGCTCAGATACCAGCATCGCGAAGGGAACTTCATGCAATATAAGGGTTTTCATCCATACATGCAATCCTTGCGAGGATAGACGTCGGGGTGTATGCAGGAATGGGCGGCGTTTGCGGCAAACGTCCATTCGACGACACACGGGAGATCGGCATGACCGACGCACTGGGCTTCAGACTCAAACTCGGGGTGGTCACGCCGTCGGTGAACACCATCGTCCAACCCGAATACGACGACATGCGACCCCGCGGCGTCACCAACCACATCGGCCGCATCCACATCCCCGACCGCGTCACCTCCGACGACGACGACTTCGAGGAACTCGTCCGCGACATCGACCGCGGGGTCGACGACGCCGTGGAACGCGTCCTGACCTGCAAACCCGACTGCATCGTCCTCGGCGTCTCGATCGAATCGGTCTACGGCGACCCGAAGGCCGGCGAAGCGATCCAACAGCGACTCCGCGACAAGTTCGGCCACGACCTGCGGCTCATCCACGCCGGTGAAGCGATACCCACTGCGTTGCGCGCCGTGGGGGTCGACGACGGGCCCATCGCACTGCTCACCCCCTATCAACCGGTATCCGAGGGCCACCTGAAGACCTTCGTCGAGACCTGCGGCTACCGGCTGCACGACGCCATCCACCTGCGCGCTCCCAGCGCGGTGGGGATCGCGCACATCTCGCAGGAGACCGTCGAACGCGGTTTCGCCGACCTCGCCGCGACCCGGCCCCGCGCACTCGTCCAGTTCGGCGCCAACATGTGCGCCGGCCGCATCGCTGCCGACGCCGAGCAGCGACTCGGCCTCCCGGTGATCGCAGTGAACACCGCGACCTACTGGCATGCATTGCGCAGCAACGGGATCACCGATCGTGTCGAGGGATACGGACAGTTACTGGAGCAGCACTGACCATGCACGCCTACCCCACCCTGTTCTCGCCGATCGCGCTGGGGCCGCGCACGGCCCGCAACCGCATCTGGATGACGGCCCACGCCACCGAGTTCTCCACCGACGGCACGTTCGCCGACGCGAGCGCCGACTACTACGCGGCGCGCGCCCGCGGTGGTGTCGGTGTGATCACCATGGAAGCGATGGCGGTGCACCCGACCACCCAGCCGCGGCGCGGGGTCATCCACGCCTACGACGAGGCCGTCGTCGACAGCTACCGGAAGGTCGCCGACGCGGTCCACCCGCACGGAACACTGCTGCTGGCCCAACTGTGGCATCGAGGACGCCAGACCGACGGCGTCATCTCGCGCCTGCCGACCTGGGCCCCGAGCGCGATACCCGACACCGTCTACCGCGAGATCCCGCACGAGATGAACCGCCGCGAGATCGACGAACTGGTGGAGCATTATGCACGGGCCGCGGAGTATGCGATCGAGGGCGGTGTCGACGGGATCGAGGTGCACGGCCTCGCCCACGGTTACCTGCTGGGCCAATTCCTGTCGCCGGCAACCAATCACCGGACCGACGAGTACGGAGGTTCCTTCGAGAACCGGATTCGGATCGTACGACGGATCGTAGAGCAGGTCCGTCGCAAAGTTCCGGCGGACCGGATCCTCGGAATCCGGCTGAACAGCAACGACGGTGACATGTCGGGTGGTCTCACCAACGCCGACTGGGTCCGGATCGCACAAGTCATCGATGGCGACGGCATCGACTACATCTCGACCAGCCAGGGCACGTATCTGGATCGGATGCAGATCTACGGAACGTCGACTGCGCGCCCCGCCGGATACGAACTCGCCGACACCGCCGCGATCACCCGGGCAGTCTCGGTGCCGGTGACGGCCGTCGGGCGCATCACCACTCCCGAGATGGCCGAGGATGTTCTCGCCACCGGCAAAGCGCAGTTCGTCGGTATGGCGCGTCAGCTCATCGCCGACCCGATGTGGACGGAGAAGGCCCAGCGGGGCGAACCGGATTCGATTCGTCCGTGCATCGGATCGAACTGGTGCGTCGCGTCGTTCGCGCGCGGTCCGCTCTCGTGCATCCACAATCCGAAGGTGGGTCGCGAGAAGGAGTTCGACGGCGACGACGCCCGGCCGAGGCCACGCCGTACCGTCGCCGTCGTGGGCGGCGGCCCCGCAGGATTGCGCGCCGCCTTGACTGCCCACGAATTGGGCCATGCGGTCACACTTTTCGAGCAGGATTCCACGCTGGGCGGTCAGGTGCGATGGATCGCCGCAGCCGAGCCGTATCGCGAGTGGTCGGGTGTCACCGACTGGCTCGCCACACAACTCGCCGAGACCGGCGTCAAGGTCGAACTCGGTCACCGCGTCACGGCGGACGAGCTCGCGGACAGGTTCGAGGCCGCGGTGATCGCAACCGGCTCGACACCGTTGCGACACGGGTGGACCGCGCGGCACCCAGATCTGTGGGCCGGTGGTTCTCTGCCCGGCTCCGATCAGTGGAATGTGTACACGCCGGCGGAGGTGCTGAGCGGTCGCGCCGAACTCCCCCACCGCATCCTCCTCGTCGACGACACCGGCGACCGGCAGGCCTTCATCACCGCCGAGTATCTGCTCGAACGACGCCACCCCGTGCACATCGTGTCGCAGTATCCGCAGCTCGGGCACGCTTTCGCCGATGCCCACGACCTCCCGTTCGCGTTCGGCCGGTTGCGTCGCGCCGGGGTCACGTTCACACCGCATGTGGAGGTCGCGGAGATCGACGGCGACACCGTCACCCTCACCGACGTGTTCACCTCCGAGCCCTCGACACTGACGGACGTCGACGCGGTCGTGCTGATTCTCGGCAACGCCGCCGACGATCGGTTGGCCCGCGACCTCGAGGGCAGCGACATCGACGTTCATCTCGTCGGAGACGCACACGCACCGCGGCGGATCTTCAACGCGATCTGGGAGGGAGAGAACGCCGCCCGCCGACTCTGACCGTCCTGCTACACCGATGAATTCCCACGAAACCTACCGAAGGTTGGAACATGACCGCATCACAGAAACCCCGCACAGCCATCGTCACCGGCGGAGGATCCGGTATCGGCCTCGCCATCGGGCGTCGACTCGCCGCCGAAGGCCATGCGGTGGCCTTCTTCGACCGCGACGGTGACAGCGCGAAAGCTGCTGCAGCGCAGATCGAAGCAGAGGGCGGAACCGCCATCGGGGTGCCGGTCGACGTGACCGACCGCGCCGCCATCGACGCCGGCGTCGACGAAGTGAAGACCCGGCTGGGCGTCCCGCAGATCCTCGTCAACAGCGCGGGTGTCACCATCGCCGGACCGGCCCTCGAGGTCACCCGCGAGGTGTGGGACACGGTGCACGCCGTCAACCTCACGGGTACCTTCGACTGCTGCCAGGCCGTGCTGCCGCACATGATCGACTCCGGGTGGGGCCGGATCGTGAACATCTCGTCATCGAGCGCACACAGCGGAGTAGCGGGAATGTCGGCGTACGTGTCGTCGAAGTCGGCGGTGATCGGTCTGACGAAGTCGCTCGCGCTCGAATTCTCGAAGCACGGCATCACCGTCAACACGATCCCCCCGGGATTCATCGACACTCCGATGATGCGCGACCACGCAGGTCAGGGCCTGATCTCGGTGGAAGACCAGATCGCGCGCACGCCGGTGGGTCGTGTCGGGACGGCGGAAGACATCGCGGCCACCACCGCGTTCCTCGTCAGCGACGGCGCGAGCTACATCACCGGCCAGATCATCGGTGTCAACGGTGGCCGCAACACGTAGCGGAGTGATCCGGCTCAGATCCACCCGTTCTGCTGGGCGCGCCGTGCCGCTTCCACCCTCGTCGTCGTGCCCGTCTTCCCGATCGCCGACGACAGGTAGTTGCGCACCGTCCCCTGCGACAGGTGCACTACGCTCGCGATCGCGGCGACGGGCACCCCGTCCAACGCCGCGCGCAGCACATCGCGTTCGCGGTCGGTGAGGGGATTGTTGCCTCCGGCAATGGACTCGGCGGCCAGGGCCGGATCCACGACACGTTCGCCTCGCCGAACTCGCCTCACCGCTTCGGCGAGTTCGGTGGCGGGCGTGTCCTTGACGACGAACCCCGACGCACCCGCTTCGAGCGCGGAGCGCAGATAGCCGGGGCGACCGAAGGTGGTGACGATCAGCGACCGCACGTCGGGGAGTTCGCGAGCGAGTTTCCCGGCGACGGCGATGCCGTCGAGTCCCGGCATTTCGATGTCGAGCAGGCACACCTCGGCGTTGCTCGAGCGTGCCGCGTCGAGAACTTCGTCGCCTCTGCCCACTTCGGCGACGACGTCGATGTCGCCCTCGAGGCCGAGCAACGCCGCCAACGCACCGCGGACGAGTGCCTGGTCATCGGCCAGCAACACACGAATCATCCGAATACCACTTTCAGTTCTGTGCCCGTGCCGTCGGTTGCGGCTCCGACAGCGAATTTCCCGCCGGCCGAACGAACCCGGTCGCGGATGCCTCTCAGGCCGTTGCCGTCGCGGCTGCCGTCGATGCCCACGCCGTCGTCGACGACGCTCAACGATTCTCCGCCGAGGGCGATCACACAGGTGCGGGAGTTGCTGTGCCGGACCACGTTGGTGACTGCTTCCCGCAGCACCCAGCCGAGTACGAGACGGTATCGGGGGTCGACGACCGACGCGTCGCCGCGCAGTTCGACGTGGATCCCGGCGTCGTCGAGTGCGGTTCGGGCACGATCGAGTTCGTCGGCGAGACGCGCGACACGCAGCCCGGTGACGGTGGCCCGTACTTCGCCGAGTGCTTCGCGTGTGAGCGCGCGGATCGCGGCGAGTTCGGCTTTGGCACGTTCCGGGTCGAGATCGATGAGGCGTTCGGCGAGTTCGGCCTTCACGGTGACTGCGGTGAGGCTGTGTCCGAGGACGTCGTGCACGTCGCGGGCGACGCGGTCGCGTTCGTCGGCGATCACGAGTTCGTTGCGCAGCGCGGTGTACTCGTCGTCACGGTCGCCGACGGCGCGGATCACCGCGGTGATCGCACCCACCAGCACGACGATCAGCGTGTAGAAGAAGTCGTCGCGGAAGGTGCCGTTGAGCCACGGCACCAGCAGGCAGACGCCGGCGGTCACGACCAGGACGGCCATCCTGGGCACCAGCGTCAGCGAGAACATCGCGAACGACACCACGAATGCGCCCATGCCCAGTGCGCCCGTCCCGATGTGCAGGCTCACTGCGCAGATCAGGAGCACCAGTAGCGGAAGGTGGATGGCGGCGACACGCTTCGGGGAGCCCTGCCCTGCGTAGAGGGCACGGAATCCGTGGATGTAGACGAGCGCGAACGCGGCGACGCCCGCGGTGCCGAGTGTCTTGCCGAGGGCCGACCCTGTGGTCAGTACCTCCGCCAGCGGGTAGATCAGAAAGAGGAGCCAGACGGTTGCCATGAACCATCCGAATCTGGCCCACGGGTCCTCGTCGGTCCGTCCACCCACTGTCACTGCCGACCCCGTCCTCGCTTCACCAGGTATGTCGAGAGCATCACGAAGATCACTGCCCACACCGACAAGTTAAGCATCGGTACCCACAGCGGCTCGGCAGGTAGGGGGTTGCCGCTGCTGTCGATCAGGACGCCCTCGGTCAGCGGGTACCGGGCGAGTGCCACGTAGCCGTAGAGCGGGGTGAACTTCGCGATGGCGAGCATCGTGCCCGACAGTGGGATGAAGATGTTGCCCAGGAATGCGAGGACCACCAAGCTGCCGCTCGCGGCGCCCACGGCCGCTTCCGATCGGAATGCCAGGCCGAACATCAGTCCGTAGACGGAGAACACGGCCGCACCGACGAGCACTGCGATCGAACTGAGAATCCACGCGCTCCACTCGCCCGAGGCACCGGTGAACACGCCGAGGATGAAGATCAGTGCGATGGGGATCGCGGCGAACACCAGCGCGACGGTCGCTTTCATCGCGACGAACCCGGCGTCTGTCAGCGGCGTCAGACCGAGTTGCCGCCCCCACCCCTGCATGCGCTCGACCGCAGCCATTCCGCCGATGCCGGTGGTCGCGGTGACGGCGCCGTACGCAGCCATCGAAATCATGATGTACATGGCGACGTTGCCGTGGCCGGCCGATTCGGATGCGTACGACTGCGATGCACCGAAGATCAGATAGAAGAACGCGGGCAGGATCGCGATGAAGAAGACGCTGATGTAATCGCGGAACTTGCGGCGCAATTCGAGGCGGATGAATGTGGTGGTCATGCCGGAACCTTCTCGGTGAGTGTGAGGAATGCGGTTTCGAGTGATCCGCCCGTGATTTCGAGGTTGGTGGCACCCAGATCGACCAGAAGTGTGCGGGCCACGTCGTCGGAATCGGTTGCGCGGATCTCGATTCGATTGCCCATCATGGAGATGTCGGCGACACCCGGGTGCGACGCCAGCGCCGCACGCACATGGTCTTCGCGTCCGTGCGCGATGTCCGCGGACACCATCCTTCCCGTGGCGAGCGCACGGATCTCGGAGGTGGGGCCGTCGGCGACGAGGCGTCCCCCGGCGACCATGACGATACGGTCGGCGAACGAGTCGGCTTCTTCGAGGTAATGGGTGGCGAAGACTACGGTGCGTCCGGCGTCGGCTTCGGCGTGCATGGTCGCCCAGAAGTCGCGGCGGGCGCCGACGTCCATCCCGGCGGTCGGTTCGTCGAGGACGATCAGGTCGGGGTCGGGCAGCAGGGCGAGAGCGAAGCGCAGCCGCTGCTGTTCACCACCGGAACATTTCGACACCATCCGGCCCGCGATCGTGGTGACCCCGGCCCGTTCGATGACCTCGTCGACGTCGCGGTGCGTCGGGAACGTCGACGCGATCATCTCCACCGTCTCGCGGACGGTGAGGTCGCGCAGCAACCCGCCGGTCTGGAGCACAGCGGACACCTGGCCTGCGGCGATGGCATGGCGTGGTGGTTTCCCGAACACTGTCACCACCCCCTCGGTGGGTTCGGTGAAGCCCAGCACCATGTCGAGGGTGGTGGTCTTCCCTGCACCGTTGGGGCCGAGTAGCGCGACGACTTCGCCGCGCTGCACGGTCAGGTCGAGGTGGTCGACGGCGTGCACTTCGTCGCCGCCTCGAGGCCGGAAACTCTTGACGACGTCACGCAGCTCGATGGCTGCGGCATCTGTGTTCTTCATGGTCAGAAGTCTGCTGGGGATCGCGGCGCGCCGCGATCCCCAGCTGTCACAAGATCACGATGACAAATGTCAGACGGAGGCCGTGCGGTACCTTCCCAGCACGTCGTCGGTGTGCTCACCGTGCAGAGGCGGTGCGGAACGCAACGGTGGCCGCACTCCCCCGAAGTTGACGGGGAAGGCGATCTGTTCGAGCGGGCCCGATGTGTGGTCGACGGTGCCGATCATGCCGATCGCGGCGGTGTGCGGGTCGCTGTAGATCTCGTCGAGATGCCGGATCGGCGAGACGGGCACTGCGTTCTCCTCGAGCACGCGGCACCAATATTCGACGGTGTTCGCCGAGAACACTTCGGTGAGCACCTGTTCGAGCGCGTCACGGTTCTCGATGCGGTGACGGTTGCGCACGAACCGCGGGTCCGTCGCCAACTCCGGACGTCCCATCGCCGTGCACAGGTTGTCCCACAGCCCGTCGTTGCCGACCGCGACGACGAAGTAGCCGTCGCTCGCGGGATAAGCCTGGTACGGCGCGAGATTCGGGTGTGCGGACCCCATCGCATGCGGGCGTTGACGCGTCGCGAAAAAATTGGTCGCCCAGTTCACGTGCATCGCGAGCTGGCATTCGAACAGCGACGTGGTGACGTACTGGCCGCGACCGGTACGGCCGCGTTCGACCAGCGCCGCGAGCACACCGATCACACCGAACAGCGCCGCACCGAGGTCACCCATCGCGTAGCCGGACTTCATGGGCGCGCCGCCGGGTTCACCGGTCAGCGACATCAACCCGCCCGCAGCCTGGGCCACCATGTCGTAGCCCGGCTGGTCGGACAGGGGTCCTTCGTCGCCGAACGCGGAGATGTGCAGGACGACGAGGTGCGGGTGCCGTTCCGACAGTGCGCGGTAGTCGAAGATCTTCTGCAGTCCGCTGCCCGGCTTGAAGTTCTCGACGACGACGTCGGCGTCCTCGAGCATGCGGTGGACGATCCGCTGACCTTCCTCGGATTTCAGGTCGAGGGTAACCGACTTCTTGCCGCGGTTGACGGCGAGATAGTAGGTGGCGTCGTCGCCGACGAAGGGCGGGCCCCACATCCGCGTCGGGTCGCCGCCTTCGGGGTGCTCGACCTTGGTGACGTCGGCCCCGAGGTCGGCGAACGACATCGTCGCGTACGGCCCGGCGAGGATCTTCGACAGATCCACCACCTTGACGCCGGCGAGCGGGGCCGGTCCGGTGGTCGGGTTCTCGGTCATTGCAGGACTCCTGCCAGTGCGTCCGGTGCCGCAGCGCGCGCGACGGACGGGTCGATGTCGGTGCCGTCGACGACGGCACCGAGATATGCGAGCGCAACGGCGTTCGGTTCGCCGCTGAGCCCGGTGAGATAGGCGTTGGCGACGAGCAGCGACCGGTGTCCGCGACCGCGCTCGACGCCGTGCGACGCGAGGTCGACGAGCAGCGTGGCCATCACGGTCCGCGCCAGATCATCAGCGTAAGTGGCACACAAGGTTTGGGCGCGCACGTCGTCGCCGGCGAGAAGTTCCTCACCCCGCGCTTCGAGCGCATCCCAGCGATCGCGCAGCGCTGCGACGGCCGGCGCGCACTCCGACGACGCCGCGTCGAGCAGCGCGCGCTGCGCCGCGGCAAGGGCACGATGCGCGCCGCTCTTGCGCATGGACCGCAGGACGTCGAGAGCAATGACGTTGCTCGAGCCCTCCCAGATGGAACCAAGGTGCGAGTCGCGGACGAGACGCGCGAACGCCCAGTCCTCGATGTAGCCGCACCCACCGCGCACTTCCATCGCCTCGCCGGTGACGGTTCGCGCCCGCTTGCAGATGTAATGCTTTGCGACGGGGGTGAGGATCCGGACGACGGCCTTGGCCTGCTCGTCGCCGTGGTCGGCGAGGTCGAGGGTGGCACCGGCGTAAGCGACGACGGCGAGGGCGCCCTCGGCGTCGAGCAGCAGCGGCAGCAGGGTGGCACGCATGAGTGGCTGGTCGAACAGAGGCGTGCCGAACACCTCTCGATCGCGGGTGTGCGCGACCGCGTCGCGAACGGCGCGGCGCATCAGGGCGCTCGAGCGCATTGCGTTGGACAGACGGGACGTGTTGAGCATCTCGGTCATCTGCCGGAACCCGCGGTCGAGGTCGCCTACCTGCAGCGCGTACGCGCCGTCGAGGGTGACCTCGCCGCTGGGCATCGAACGGGTGCCGAGCTTGTCCTTGAGCCGGTCGATCGTGTACGAGTTGCGGCTACCGTCGGGAAGGTGCTTGGGCAGCATGAACATTCCGACTCCGCGCGTGGAGTTCTCCGGGCCGTCGGGGAATCGGGCGAGGGTGACGATGACGTCGGCGTCCGGGTTGGAGGTGAACCATTTGTGTCCGGTCAACCGCCATGCGGTGCCGTCGAATTCGGCTCGGGTCTCGGTCTTGGCGATGTCGGTGCCGGCCTGGGTCTCCGTCATGAACATCGCGCCGGTCAGCGACGTGTCGACGTCGGTGGACGTCAGTCCGTCGACGAACGGGCCGAACACATCGGGGTCGCCGAACATGCGCAGCGTGCGGGCAGCGGCGTCGGTCATCGACACCGGGCATGCGAGCCCGAACTCCGCCTGCACGAACAGGTATGACGCGAGGTACTTGACGAGATGCGGCGGTACGTCGGTCCAGCCGTGGACCGGGCGGTGCGACAGGGCGGAGAGTCCGTATTCGGAGTATGCGGCGCGGCACAGTTCCACATAGGCGGGGTGGTAGTCGATGGTGTCGATGCGATTGCCGTCGCGGTCGTACTGGCGCAGCGTCGGCGGGTTCGCGTTCGCCGTGGCGGCGAGTGCGTCGAGTCTTTGTGCGGCGTCGGCGCCGAGGCGGTCGAGCAGACGGTCGGTCAGTGCCCGGTCGGAGTCGTCGATCCACCGGTCGACCACCGACCGGAGGGCGGGATCCTCGTGTGCGTAGTTCATCAGCGTCCTTTCGAAGGTGGTTCTCAGTGCGCGACAGCGGAGGTGCGCGATGGCGCAGGGTCGGCCTCGGTATCGGAGCGGGTGGCCGACCGGCGCAACAGCGCCGTCATGCAGATCATCGAGAGCAGGACGTATCCGAGTCCGAGTCCGACGACCGGCCAGATCGAGCCGGTGCGGCTGAGCAGGAACTGACTGACCATCGGAGCGGTACCCGCGAAGAGCGCCGTCGACAGCTGGTACGACAGTGAGATGCCCGTGTAACGGATGTGGGTGGGGAACACCTGCGCGAGGATGCCTGCCAGCGCCGCGTAGTACATCGCGTGCGGAGCCGTCGCGAGGACCATGCCGATGATCGCCCAGGTGAGCGAACCGGTTTGGATGAGCACGAACATCAGCGGCAGGACGACCAGTTCGGGGATCAGCATCCACAGCACTGCCCGACGCACGTCGATCCTGGTTGCGAGGATCGCACCGAACGGCTGCACGATCACCTGAGCAACGAGCGCGATCGTGATGACGAGCAGGAAGTCGCCCCGGTCGAATCCGAGATCTGTCGTGGCCCAGGAGAGTGCGAAGGTCGTCTTGACGTAGGTGATGGCGACACCCGCGACGACCGCGCCCACTCCGAGGACCATCGGAAGCTTGTGGAACCGGAACACTTCCGCGAGCGGGACGCGCTTCTTCTCCTGAGATGCCGCTGCCACCTGCATCTCGGGCGTCTCCTCGATCCGCAGCCGAATGTAGAGGGCCACGATGACCAGCGCGGCGGACGCCACGAACGGGATGCGCCAGCCCCATCCTTCGAAGGCCGCGTCGGACATCGCGGTCAACCCCAGGAACGCCACCGTCGCAAGGAGGTTCCCGACCGGCGACCCTTGCTGCGCAAAGGCTCCGTAGAGAATCTTCTTACGCGGCGGGGCGAATTCCGTGGCGATGAGGACGGCGCCTCCCCACTCGCCCCCCATCGCGATACCCTGCAGCACTCGAAGCAGGACGAGAAGGATGGGCGCCCAGATACCGATCTGGCTGTAGGTCGGCAGCAGGCCCACACCGACGGTTCCGATGCCCATGATCGCGAGGGTGGTGATGACCGCGTTCTTACGCCCGAACTTGTCGCCGAAGTGACCGAAGATGACGCCGCCGAGCGGTCGGGCGATGAACCCGACTGCGAAGGTCGCGAAGGCGGCGAGTGTGCCGACCGCGGGAGAAACCTGAGGGAAGAACAGGGCGCCCAGCACCAGCGCGGAGGCCGTGCCGTAGATGTAGAAGTCGAACCACTCGATGGTGGTGCCGACGAAGGCGGTGACACCGGCGCGGCGCGCGGCCTTGGTGTCGTGCGCGACGGGCTCTGGGGGTGGGTTCACGATGCACTCCGGGGGCGTGTCGTGCGGGCCGAGTCCGCAGATGAATGAGGCATGTATCACTATCGCGGTCACTACCGTGTAATGTCCAAGACCTAATCAGACATGATTATGTGGATAATTCACTGAGTTGGGGCGATATGGAACTTCGTCAGATACAGGCATTCCTCGCGGTGGCCGAGGAACTGCATTTCGGCCGCGCTGCGGAACGTCTGCACATCGCACAGTCGCCGCTCAGCCAGATGATCCGCGCCCTCGAACGAGAACTGGGCGCACAGTTGTTCGCGCGCACCACCAGATCAGTGCAGCTCACCGCAGCAGGGACGGCACTACTCGCTCCCGCACGGGTGATCGCAGCGCAGATCGATGTCGCGCGCACTGTGGTGCGCTCGACCGCTGCCGGTGAAACCGGCGTGGTCAGCGTCGGCTTCGGAGGCGCGAGCGGCTACGCCGTCCTGTCCGAACTGACTCGCGCGCTCGCCGATCGCCATCCCGGGATCGAATTGGACCTGCGGCCACAGACGTATTCGGGCAGGGTCCGCGACTCCGTCTCACGCGGGCTGCTCGACATGGGCATCGTGGGTCTCCCCGTCACCGACGAGTTCGACACCGAGACGGTGCGTCACGAGTCGCTCCTGGTCGCGGTGCCGGCAGGGCATCGCTTTGCACACCGCGATTCGCTCGATCCCGCAGATCTCGCAGGCGAACGCCTGGTCATCTACCCCGCTGCGCACGGCTCGATCGTGCGCGACGCAACCTTCACCGTGTGCGCATCGGCAGGGTTCGCGCCGGTGATCGCGCGTGAAGCCCCCGACCCCTACAGCCTCCTCGCCCTCGTCGGCGCGGGTGTCGGAATAGCGGTGGTTGTCGCGTCGACCGCGCACATCACCGTGGACGGCGTGCAGTACATCCCGCTCGACGGCGGCCCGGTCCTCCCGATCGCCCTCGCGTGGCGACGCGACAACCCCGCACCCGCAGTCCACCGGGTACTGGAGGTGCTCCGCGAGCTGCCCGGCCCCGATGGCGCCGAACGCCGCGAGTCGGGTAGACAGAGTGCGGACCACACCGGAGAACACACTCCGACCCGAGAACACTGAGGAGACTTCGTGACGGAATCGATCCTGCTCGTCGAACAGCGTGGACCCGTCCGGATTCTCACGTTCAACCGCCCGCAGCAGCGCAACGCACTCAGCTCGGCCCTCATCGACACACTTCGCACCGAGCTCGCCGCTGCGGACGCCGACGAGCAGACCAGCGTCGTGATCCTCACCGGCTCCGACCCGGCCTTCTGCGCGGGCCTCGATCTGCAGGAACTCGGATCGGGTGGCAACACCCTCCTGAAGGTCGAGGACGAGAGCATTCCCGCCGGACATCCGTGGCTGCCGCTGTCGAAACCGATCATCGGCACGATCAACGGCGCCGCGATCACCGGCGGCCTCGAACTCGCACTCGCGTGCGACATCCTCATCGCCTCGGAGCGAGCACGATTCGCCGACACTCACGCCCGTGTCGGTGTACTCCCCGGGTGGGGCCTCACGTCGCGCCTGCCCGCAGCGGTGGGACGCGGGTTCGCGCGACGGATGAGCTTGTCGGGGAACTTCGTCGATGCCGAAGAGGCACTGCGGACCGGGCTGGTCACCGAGGTCGTCGAGCACGACGCCCTCATGAACGCTGCACTCGCGCTTGCGGAGACGATCGCCGGCAACGATCAACCCGGTGTGCGCACGCTGCTCGCGTCGTACCGTCGGGCGGAGGAGCACGTCGTCGACCCGGCCCTGCAGGCCGAGAAGCAGACGTCGCGGGCGTGGCTGGAGACGTTCACACCCGACCGCGTCGCGGATCGGCGTGCGGACGTGATCGGGCGGGGCCGCGCACAGAACGCGTAGGTTTGCCGGTCGATGACCGCGCATCCGGAAACGATGATTTCCACCCGTTCCTGAAGTCGATACTGGCACAAGGTCCACTCGACGAAGGAGAACCATGGCCAAGGTGTTGTACTCGGCGACGATGTCGCTGGACGGTTTCATCGCCGGACCGGGCGGCGACATGTCGTGGATGAAACCGTTCTTCGAACCCGACGAGGAGACCGACGAACTCGCGGCCGATATCGGTGCGCTGCTGGTCGGCAATCGCACCCACCGAGGGGACGACCCCAACCGCGGAACCCAGAACGAGGGCGCCTTCGGCGGGACGTGGGACGGCCCCTATTTCCTGCTCACCCACCATCCGGCCCCGAGCACGCCGGAGCCGGGAGTGACGGTCGTCCACGATCTCGAGTCCGGACTCGCAGCCGCCAAGGCCGCGGCCGGCGACAAGTACGTCGGCATACTCGGCGCCGATGTCGCACGCCAATGTCTCGAGATCGGCGCACTCGACGAGGTGATGGCGAACATCGTGCCGATCTTCCTCGGCGACGGCACACCCCTGTTCTCCTATCCCGGCGGCAAGCAGGTGCGGCTCGAGCAGACGAAGGTGTCGCACGCTCGGACGTGGACGAGCATCTGGGCGAGGGTCGTCCGCTAGCTCTGTTCGTCGAACCGGCGCCAATCCGCTACGCCGTCGGCAACCAGGTTCGTGCTGCGGTGACCAATGCCGTGACCCCGATCGTCATCGTCGGTTCGATGACCGGCGCATAGTGCGGCGAGTGATTCGAAGGCACCTTCAGCAGCGCAGGATCCGTCATGTCGCCCGTGGTGAACACCGAAGGATCCGCACCTCCGAGCAGCCAATATGCCAGGGGCGCACCAGCACTCGTGGCGAGGACTCCGACGTCCTCACTGCCTGCACCCGCTCCGGGATCGAGGATCTTGTCCTCCCCCAACCACGTGGCGAACGCCTCCAGAGTCTTGCCCAACGCGGAGGGATCGTTCGTGACCACCGGGAAACGTTCGATCGAGGTGATTTCGGGTTCTTCCGGGGCGCCTGCCGTCGCAGCCTCACCTCGAACAATGCGATCGACGCTGTCGAGGATCTTCTGCCGTATCTTCGCGTCGTAGCTGCGGATGTTCAGCTGCAGCACGACCTCACCGGGAATGACGTTGGCCGCATCTCCCGCGTGAATGGAACCGACCGTGAGCACCGCGGTCGCCGTGCTCGGGATCTCGCGCGAGATGATCGTCTGCAGACGCAATACGACCTCGGCCGCAATGACGATCGGGTCGATGGATGCTTCCGGCATCGACCCGTGCGCACCTCGGCCGATCACACGCACGCGCAGCGAGTCCGACCCCGCATACGAGAGACCGGGATGTCCGGCGATCTTGCCTGCCGGAAGCGGCGCCACATGCTGACCGAGCACCACATCCGGTTTGGGGAACCTGTCGAACAGCCCGTCGTCGACCATGGCTTGGGCTCCCGCACCCAACTCTTCGGCCGGTTGGAAGACGATGAGCAGTGTGCCCGACCAACTCGCAGTATCAGTGGAGAGAATCTGCGCTGCGCCGAGCAGGCACGTCATGTGCATGTCGTGACCGCACGCGTGCGCCACCGGCTTCGTCTCGCCGTGTTCGTCCACGGCGGTAGCGGTACTGGCGTAGTCGAGGCCGGTGTCCTCCTGGACGGGGAGAGCATCCATGTCGGCGCGAAGCAATGCGGTCGGTCCGGCGCCATTCTTCAACACCCCGACCACTCCGGTCTTCCCGACACCGGTGGTGACCTCGAACCCGAGAGCATTCAATCGCTCGGCCACGATGGCAGAGGTGCGATGTTCCTGGAATCCGAGTTCCGGATGTCTGTGAAGGTCCTTGTACAGATCGATCAGCGCCGGATCGATTTCCACCTTGTCGGATCTGGTCACAAGCTCGTCCCTTCCGATGCGGAACACTGGGGTCCTTGTCGAGTATCTACGGGATCGGCCATCGGCGGGCCGATACCCGCGATCGGGCAGTCTCGGACCTGACCGATGAGTTCTGTCGTCGACCCCGGTCTGTCACGGCATGACCACAATCGATCGCCCCGTCACCACCGCCACCCTGGACGTTCCCGGCGCCACCCTCACCTACGACATCCGCGGCTCCCTGAAGTCCGGCACCCCACTGCTGATCGTGGGGTCGCCGATGGATGCGGGAGGATTCGCAGCGCTCGCGGCGCAGTTCGTCGACCGCCCCGTCGTCACCTACGACCCTCGCGGCGTGATGCGCAGCCCCCGCGACACCCCCGGCCTTTCGACGCCCGACCTCCACGCCGACGACCTGCACCGCCTCATCGAGGCACTCGGCGTCGGCCCGGTCGACCTGTTCGGCAGCAGCGGCGGCGCGGTGAACAGCCTCGCGTTGGTCGCGAAACATCCCGAGCAGGTCCGGACACTGATCGCGCACGAACCGCCCACCTGCCCGCTGCTGCCCGACTCCGCAGTCATCAAGGCGGTGGTCGACGACATCGACGCCACCTACCAGCGCAGCGGCATGGGTCCGGCGATGGCGAAGTTCATCATGATGCTGACGCAGACGGAGCCGCTGGAGCCCTCCTACCTCGCCGTGCCCGCGCCCGACCCGTCGATGTTCGGGATGCCCACCGACGACGACGGCACCCGCGACGACGCCCTGCTCAGCCAGAACCTGCAGTCCTGTACCGGATACGAACCCGACTTCGACGCCCTCGCAAAGGCGTCGACCCGCGTCGTGATCGGGGCGGGCACGGAGTCGACGGGTGAGGTCTCCGCTCGCGCGGCAGCGGAGGTCGCGAAGCGACTCGGCGTCGAACTCACGATGTTCCCCGGCGGGCACGCCGGGTTCACCGGCGACGGATACGGCGTGCCCGGCGACCCGGAGGGCTTCGCGGCGGTGCTGCGCACAGTGTTGGCTCGCTGAGGTCTGCACACCTGATGTGAGGTTCGCACACCCGTTTGTCGACCACAGGGTGTGCGAACCTCACATTTGTGTTGCTTACTTCCCGGCGGATTCGAGATCCGCCAACGCCTGCTTCCCCATCGCAAAGGCGCGGTTGCTGTTGGGCACACCCGCATAGACAGCGGTGTGGAGGAAGACCTCGATGAGTTCGTCGGGATCCACGCCCGCTCGCAGTGCCGCACGGATGTGCATGTCGAGTTCGTGCTCGTTGCCGACTGCGGTGAGGATCGCGAGGGTGAGCAGCCGTCGGGTGTGGTGGTCGAGTCCGGGGCGCGCCCAGATGTCGCCCCACGCCGTGCGGGTGATGAAGTCCTGGAACGGCTCCGTGAACGCCGTGGCCTGCGACATCGCACGGTCCACGTGCGCGTCACCGAGCACGGAGCGTCGCATCCGCATTCCCACGTCGACGGCCGCAGACCGGTAGGCGCCCACCTGTTCCGACCGGGTGAGGTGGGCTCGGATCAGGGCGGTCACGCGACCCGCCTGCTCGACGCTCACCAGATGCGCGCCCGGATCGAGGACGTGGAAGTCGGCATCGGCGATCCCGTCGGCCAGTTCGCGCATGACGTCGGGTGGGGTCGCCGGGTCTTGTGCCCCCGCGATCACGAGCGTCGGAGCGACGATCCGCGCGAGGTCGGCGCGACCGTCGAATTCGGCGAGGGCCTCGCAGCAGCCGGCGTATCCGTCGTCCGACGTCGCCGACACCATCGCGACGTGCCGCTGGACCAGCTCGGGGTCGCGTTCCGCCAGATCGGCCGTGAACCAGCGTCCTACGATCTGCTCGGCAATCGAACCCGCCCCGTCGGCGAGCACCGTCTCCGCGCGGTCACGCCACTGCTGAGCCGGCTCGAACACCGCGGCCGTGCACAGCAAGGTCAGCGACCGCACCCGCTCCGGGCGATGGGCGGCAAGCCACTGCCCGACCGAACCACCTAGTGACAGGCCGACGACGTGCACCGCGTCGACCCCCAGCTCGTCGAGCAGTGTCAGAACATCTCCGGCGAGTTCGGCCACCGTGTAGGCACCTGCAGCAGAATCAGATTCACCGTGCCCACGATGGTCGACCGCGATGACGTCGGCGATCGGCGACAATGCCACGATCTGTGGCGACCACATCCTCCGGTCGGAACCGAGCGACCCCAGTAGCAGTACCGACGGGGCGGCGGGATCACCGTGTCGTTCGTAGGCGAGTGATGTCATCACAGTCCTCCGTGTCGGGCGAGGGCACGGTCGACCAGATCGGCGGCGTGCCCGAGATAGCGGGTGGGATCGAGGAGTTCGGCCAAGTCATCGGCCGACAGGTGCGCGGTGATGCGCGGGTCTGCGTCGAGCGGGATTCCGGAGACAGCGGCGTCGGTGACGACGGCTCGCGCATCGTCGACGTGTCGCGACAGTGCGCTCGCCACCTTCTCGGCCAGCACCGCGCCACCGGTGAGCCCGAGGTTGCGGTCGAGAGCATCGACGTGCACGTGCAGTCCACTGAGACTCACGGAAAGCCGTTGTGCAGCACCGCCGGTGAGACGAAGCAGATCCGCAACGACCTCCCACTCCGCATGCCACGACCCCGCGGCGCGGGCGAATTCGTGGTCGGCCGACGACAACACGGTCGCGACGAGCCCCGGCACCCGACGCGCGGCAGCCCTCGCCGCGATGGCAGCCACTGGATTTCGCTTGTGCGGCATGGCCGATGAACCGCCCGGTGAGTCTTCGGAGACTTCACCTATCTCGGTCATGGCCATGAGCACCACGTCGGTCGCGGGTTTCGACACTGCGCCTGCCGCGACACCGAGCGCCGCCGCGAGCCGCGTCATCGGCGTGCGCACGGTGTGCCACGGGATGGTGGCGCGCGCGAGTCCGAGGCGGTCGGCGAGGTCGTCGGCGAAGTACATCCCGTCGGGTGCGACGGCGGCAAGGGTGCCGGCGGCACCTCCGTACTGCACGGGCAGCGCCGAGAGGGCGCGGTCGAGTTCGATGCGGGCGTCGTCGAGTCCGGTGAGCCACCCGGCGACGAGAGCGCCGAACGTGGTGGGAAGGGCTTGCTGGCCGAGGGTGCGCGCGATCATCGGTGTCGCGCGATGTGCTCGGGCGAGATCTGCAGCAGCGTCGGCGGCCGCGGCGAGGTGGTCGAGGATGCGTCGTCCGGCACGACGCGCGAGGAGCACCAGCGCGGTGTCCATGACGTCCTGGCTGGTTGCGCCGACGTGCACGGCGGTCGCGGGGGCGGCGGCGCGATCGCGGAGCAGCTTCACGAGCGGGATGACGGGATTCCCACCTGCCACGGCAAGGGCACCGAGTTCGGCAGGGTCGAGGTCGCGGGCGAGTTCGGTGGCGGCAACGGCCACGGCAGCGGCGTCCGCTTCGGTCGCACGCCCGATCCCGACGGCGCCGGCGGTGATCGCGGCCTCGACCTCGAGCAGCGCTCCGATCCACGCGCGGTCCGACACCTCGGGTGCCATGTCGTCGGCCCCGAAGACAGGATCGAACAACGGCCCGCGGGTGGATTCCTGGTGGGGGTGTGACATCGGAGACCTCGGGATCGGATCGGGTTCACTCGGAAAAGCTGCGCCAGAGCGCGGTTTCACGCACCGACTGTGCCATGGCCGGCTCGGCGCAACAGCGCAGCAACGTCGTCGACGATAGCGGACGCCGCCGCAGCCGAGCGGATCACGCCGATCGTTTCGGCCGTGCCGACGGTGTCGACGGGCAGCCGAGCGAGCCTCCCGTCGGCGATGTCCCGCCCGGGGACGCGCTCGGGAGCCACCCATACGGCGTCGGATTCGCGCGCGTATGCGGCGGCGACCGCGACGTCGAGGGTCTCGACGGTGCCCGGAGGTAATTCGAGGCCGTGTCGTCGCAGGAGCACGTCGGTGTGGTGTCGCGGAACGGTACCTGCCGCCCCGACGACCAGCGGGTATTCGCACATCGCGGGGAACGTCGCCCGTGTGCCCACCAACGGATGACCGGGGCGGACCACAAAAGCGAGCGCCTCGGCATAGAGCAGCTCGAACGACAGACCGGCCATGGTCTCGGGGTCGCTCATCCGTCCGATCATCACGTCGACGTCGCCCACGCGCAGCGCCGCGAGCAGTTCGGTGTTGGTGGCGGTGCGGAGGCGGACGTCGAGCTCGGGGTGCTGCGCGCGCAGCCCTCCGAGCACCTCGGGGAGCAGCACCGACGCGGCCGACGGCAACGCCCCGATGCGCACGGTCGTGTGCTCGGATTCGCCGGCGCCCGCCAATCCCGCGATCGCGGTGTCGAAGGCCTGGACGACGCGTTCGGCGTGGTCGAGAAAGCGTTCACCCGCGGCGGTGGGGACGGCGCCGTGACGGCCTCTGTCCAGCAGTTTCATCCCGGCGAGGAGCTCGAGTTCGTTGATGGTCTTGGTGACGGCGGGCTGGCTCAGGTGCAGCCGTTCGGCGGCACGACCGACGTGGCGTTCGTGCGCTACCGCAACGAAGCAGCTCAGGTGCCGTAACCGGATACGACCGTGAAGATCCATTACCAGAAGTTATGCAACTTGGCCCGAATCGTCAATTTACATGAGAGTTCGGCGCACATAGCGTAGATGTAACCCACAGCCCACGACAGGAGCCGCTTCATGAGCATCGCTGGAAGAAGCGCATACGGCGAGTTCGTCGAGCGCGACCACACGCAGCATCCCCCGGCGCTCACGCCGGGTTACCGCACGTCGGTCCTGCGTTCCCCGCGCAATGCGCTCATCTCACCGCGGAACACGGTGTCGGAGAAGACCGCTCCGCTGATCACCGCAAGCGAGCTCGGCGAACTCGACAACGACCTGATCCTCAACTTCGCGCACGGCGGTCTGCCGATCGGCGAGCGGATCATCATGCACGGCTACGTCCGCGACGAGTTCGGAAAACCCGTGAAGGGCGCGTTCGTCGAAGCATGGCAGGCCAACGCCGGGGGCCGCTACCGGCACAAGAAGGACTCGTACCATCTCGCGCCGATCGACCCGAACTTCGGCGGTTGCGGCCGGATGATCACCGACGACAACGGCTACTACTTCTTCCGCACCATCAAACCGGGCCCGTACCCGTGGGGCAACAGCGCCAACGCCTGGCGTCCCGCGCACATTCACTTCTCGATCATGGGCGACGGCTGGGCGCAACGTCTGATCACGCAGTCGTACTTCGAGGGCGACCCGCTGATCGAGCAGTGCCCCATCGCCGCGACCATCCCCTCCCGCGACCAGGTGCGCAGCCTGATCGCCCAGGCCGACACCGCGAACGACGCCCCGTTCGACGCCCGCGCCTACCGGTTCGACATCACGCTGCGGGGCCGCCGCGCCACTTTCTTCGAGAACGCATAGGGAGCCACCATGAACCAGCCGCTCACACCGCTGCCCATGGTGCAGCGTCGCCCCGAGACCCCCTCGCAGACGGGTGGGCCGTACGTGCACATCGGTCTCGCGCCGCAGCAGGCCGGATTCGACATCTTCGAGAACAACTTCGGCAACGTGCTCGTCACCGACGACACGCGCGGCGAGCGAATCACGCTCGAGGGAAGGGTATTCGACGGTTCCGGCACCGCGGTCCGCGACGTGCTCATCGAGATCTGGCAGGCCAATGCCGACGGCAAGTACGCCCACCCCGGCGACACCCAGGACAAGGACGTCGATCCGTCGTTCCGCGGGTGGGGTCGTACAGGCGGCGACTTCGACACGGGCGTCTACACGTTCGAGACCATCAAGCCCGGCGCTGTGCCCGGAAACAACGGCAAGACCCAGGCCCCGCACGTGCTGATGGTGTTGTTCGCGCGCGGCATCAACGTCGGCCTGCATACGCGGCTCTACTTCGACGACGAGACCGACGCCAACGCCGCCGACCCTCTGCTGAGTTCGATCGAGTGGGAAGTCCGCCGCGATACGCTGGTCGCCAAGCGCAGCGAGCGCGACGGAAAGCCCGTCTACACCTTGGATATCCGGTTGCAGGACACCCCCGACGGCGGACGCGAGACCGTCTTCCTCGACATCTGAGGCAAGTGAGCAGCACACACAAGAACCTCGCAGGGCCAGTGGGAAGCCACCAGCCCTGCGAGGTTTACCTCTGCCCTGCTTACTGCGCTTCGGCGAGCGTCGTCGCGGGCTTCCGGATGAAGAACGCCGCGACCACAGCCAGCAGCGACACGATGCCACCGCACAAGAACGCCATGTGGATGCCGTCCTGATTCGCCGCGAGCTCGCTCGCACCGTCGGATGCGGCAGACGTCGCGGTCACGGTCATGACCGTGATGAACAGCGCGGTACCTGCTGCACCGGCCAGCTGCTGGACGGTGTTGAAGATCGCGCTGCCGTAGGAGTACAGCTCGGCCGGCACCGCTCCCAGCGACGACGTCATCAGCGGCGTCATCACCGATGCGAGGCCGAGCATCAACATCATGTGGATGCAGACGATCAGCGGCGTCGGCGACTCCGCGTCGAGGAGCGTCATCAACCACAGCGCCGCACTGACGACGATCGCCCCCGGGATGACGAGAGGTCGCGCACCGATACGGTCGTAGAAGCGTCCGACGAACGGCGACAGCAGACCCATCGCCAGACCGCCCGGGAGCATCAGCAGACCGGTCTCGAGGGTGTCGAGGCCGCGCACGTTCTGCAGGTACAGCGGCAGCAGGATCAACGCGCCGAACATCGCCATCATGCTGACGACCACCATGCTCAGGCCGATGCTGAACACCGGGTACCCGAACGGGCGCATGTCGAGCAGGGCGCGTCCGTCCTTCTGCCGCGACAGCTGACGCATCACGAACACGGCCAACGCCACCACACCGACGACGAGCGGCACCCACACCGGGATGCTCGACTCCTCCGCCGAATGACCGATGCTGCTCAGGCCGTAGACGATGCCGCCGAACGCGAAGACGGACAGGATGACCGACAGGACGTCGAGCGGGACCTTCTTCGGCTCGGTGAGGTTCTTGACCAGCACGACACCGATGGCGAACGCGATGAGCGCGACGGGCAGGACGATCCAGAACATCCAGCGCCAGTCGAGGGCGTCGAGGATGATGCCGGAGATCGTGGGCCCGATGGCAGGTGCCACGGAGATGACGATCGAGATGATGCCCATCATGCCGCCGCGCTTGTGGGCGGGCACCACGCGCAGCACCGTCGTCATCAGCAACGGAAGCATGATGGCGGTGCCTGCGGCCTGCGTCACGCGACCGGCGAGGAGCATCTCGAATCCCGGCGCGGACGCCGCGAGCAACGTGCCGAGGCTGAACACGCTCATCGACGCGATGAACACCTGACGGAGCGTGAACCGCTCGAAGAGATAGCCGGTGATCGGGATGACGACGGCCATGGTGAGCATGAAGCCGGTGGTGAGCCACTGGGCGGTGCTCGCGGTGATGTCGAGATCGACCATCAACGGCGGCAACGCGACGCTCATGATCGTCTCGTTCAGGATCATCACGAATGCCGCGACGACGAGGACACCGATCAGCACCTTGCTACCCGGTTCCAGATCGGCCTGGGGACCGACGTCGGTCTGGCCTTCCAACTGAGGTGACTGCATATCCGGTTACTTCCTGAAGGGGTATATCGATCGCGAATGCGACAACCCTGAAAGTCTCGCCCGATCTGGAAGTCACTGTCAACTTGATTTCTACTGTTAGATTGGCGCGGACTCTCAACGTTGCGGTCCGAGGTGAAAGGAACCCCACCGATGACCCAGAAAACCCAGCCACGTGTCCCCGACCTGCGGGAACGACGCAGGCAGGAGACGCGTCTCGAGATTTCGAGGGTCGCCCTGGAGCTGTTCGAACTCCAGGGATTCGCCACGACGACCGTCGACGAGATCGCCCGTGCGGCCGGTGTGTCCTCGAGCACGTTCTTCCGGTGCTTCACCACCAAAGAGGACTCCGTGTGGGGTCCGGACCGCGAACTCGAAACCGAAATCGTCGAGTGGCTCGAGTCGGTTCCGCCGGAAGACATCAACCTCACCGGTATCGAAGCCTTCTACGAGCGTTCCCTGCAGCGACTCGTGACGAGCTCCGAGGACACGCGCGATCGCATCCTGCGCACCCGCCGGCTCATCACGTCCGACGACCACTTGCGTGCCGCCGCGTTCGCCGCCGACGCCCTCGCCATGTGCCGGATCAGCACCAGCGTCGCCGAGCGCCTGCGCGGACTCCGCTCCGAATCGTTCGCGCGACTACTCGTCGAATCGGCCGGTGTGGCCTCACGCATCGCGTTCGACACCTGGGTCCGGCACATCGAACGCGGCGACGACGCCGACCTCGTGGAGATCTATCGCACCACCCGCACCGATCTCCGCAAGGTCGTCGTCACCTGATACTTCGACGGAGCGGCCACTCGCGTGTAAGAGTGACGTAATGCCCGATAGGTTGCGAGCCCGGTTCAGCCGGTCCGATCAGCTCACGGAGCGCCCCGACTTCGCTCTCGTCGGTGTGCTGAGAGTCCCCCAGACGTCGACGAGTCCGGCGCGCGCGATCGTGCGTCGCATCGGCTACGCCCTGGCAGCCCTGCTGGTGATGGTGGCGCTCGTCTACATCGACCGCGACGGCTACCGGGATGCGCAGGACAACGAGCTGTCGCTGCTCGACTGCTTCTACTACGCGTCGGTGTCGCTCTCGACCACCGGCTACGGCGACATCACCCCGATCACCCCGTCCGCGCGACTGATGAACGTCCTCGTCATCACGCCGCTGCGCGTCTTCTTCCTCATCGTGCTGGTCGGTACGACGCTGGGTGCATTGACCGAGACGTCACGTCAGACGTTCCGTATCCAGAGTTGGCGACGCCGGGTCCGCGACCACACCGTCGTCCTCGGGTACGGCACCAAGGGCCGCTCGGCCGTCGACGCCATGCTCGGCGACGAGGTCCCACCGTCACAGATCGTGGTGGTCGATACCGATCCCGTCGTCCTCGAGAGCGCGGCCGGACAGGGCCTGGTGACCGTGCACGGTTCGGCGACCAAACAGGACGTGTTGCGTGTCGCGGGGGTGCAGCGCGCGGCGTCGGTCATCGTCGCCGCGAACCGCGACGACACCGCCGTGCTCATCACCCTCGCCGCCCGCGAGATCAATCCGAACGCGAAGATCGTCGTCTCGATCCGCGAATCCGAGAATGCGCATCTGCTGCGTCGCTCCGGCGCCGACTCGGTGGTGGTCTCGTCGGAGACCGCCGGACGCCTCCTCGGTGCCGCGCGGAGCTCACCTCGCGCGGTCGACATGATCGAGGACATCCTCACTCCGGAGGAGGGTTTCACCATCGCCGAGCGCGATGTGGACCTCGAGGAGGTCGGTCAGGACCCCCGTCATCTGGGTCAGATCGTGCTCGGGGTCGAGCGCAACGGAAGCCTGTTCCGGGTGGGATCGCCCGAGGTCAGTGCCCTGGCTGCGCGCGACAAGCTCCTCTACATCCGGTTGACGACGGACGGGGCCGGTCACCGCGGCTGAACCTGGCTCTCCCGCTCTGCGCACTTTTATGGAAGAGTCATTTCCATGATTGAGAATGACATTTCCACACAGGGAGGGATGACCGTGTCCGCAGACAACACTTTCACCTCGGATTTCGGCATCAAGTCGCTGCAGGTTTCGAGGGACCGCGCGATCATGGGTGCGATCGTCACCGAGAAGCTGTGCAACCCGTGCGGCACGGCGTCACTCGGGTTCCTCACAACACTGGTCGACATCGTCGCGTCGTCCCCCGCCCTCGTCGTGGGTTCCCCCGACTGGACCGCGACGCAGGACCTGTCGATCCACGCCGCAGGTTTCCTGCGACCGGGCCCGATCGCGGTCGACGCCAAGCTGATCCGCGTCGGCAAGAAGACGATCCTGGTGGAGACCGACGTGTACGACACGCACGGCGTCACCGATCTCCGTGAGATCGCGAACTCGATCGACACCCCGGGCACGGGCGGCCTCACTCTCGCCGCGCGCGGTCTCGTGACGTTCGTGCGCCTACCCCGCTCCGCCGCGATCCACGGCGACGTCGCGTCCTACACACCCGAACAGTGGGTCGGGACCCTCCGTGAATACCCGCCCGTCGCCATCGACGATGACGTCTTCTCGCGCCTGAACCTTCGCGAGGTCGACGCCGCCAACGGGGAGTTCGAGCTCGATCTCACCAGTTTCGTCGCCAATTCCATCGGCACCATCCAGGGCGGCGCGCAGGCTCTGCTCGGCGAGGCCGCCGCACACGCGATGCGCCCGGACCTCGTTGCCACCGACATCCAGGTCCATTACCTGGCGCAGGTGAAGAAGGGCCCGGCGCGGTCGCACGGCACGGTCGTCCGCGACGCTGACGACCACTCGGTGATCAAGGTCGCACTCGTCGATTCCGGCGCGGACGACAAGCTGCTCACGCTGCTGACGATCACCCTTCAGCGTCCCCCGCGGTAGCCCGGCGAGCACCGCCCTCGCTTGACGAGGCATCCCCACAATTACATAATTTGCTTATGCAAAAACGAGCCTCGAATGTCGCCCACCCCCTGGAGACCGGTGACGATCTGGTGCTCGCCGTCGAACAACTGGTTCGATTCGTACGTTCCCGCTCCACGGCCGGAGACCTGAGCAGTTCGGCATCGTCCGCGCTCAGCCGGCTGGTCCGGGAGGGTCCGCAGTCGATCACAGCGCTCGCCCGCGCCGAACACGCCTCCCAACCCAACATGACTCAGCTCATCACCCGGCTGGAGAAATCGGGGCTGGTCCGTCGCGCCCCCGACAGCAGCGACGGGCGCAGAGTCCTCGTCGAGAGCACCGCCCTTGGTCGCGACGTGATCGGACAACGACGAGGCCAGCGGTCCGAAGCGCTGCAGCAACTCCTCGATCAGATGTCCGAGGCGGAGCGTGACGCGGTGATGGTCGCACTTCCCGCACTGGCACAAGCGATCCGGGACTCGAACCGATGAGCGTCGTCACCTCACGCCTGTCGCTACTGCCCATCCTCGTCTACACGGCACTGACCAGTGCCATCGTCAGTTCCCTCGGCATGCTGCTGGTGCCGACACTCTCGCACGAACTGGACGTCTCGGTCAGCACCGCCCAGTGGATGCTCACCGTCAACCTGCTCGTCGGTGCGGTGGCCACACCGATCATGGGCCGCCTCAGCGACGGCCCCTACAAGAAGCGCCTGCTTCTGACGTCGTTGGCGATCATCATGGTCGGATCGATCATGGCGGCGTGCGCCCCCAACTTCACCGTCTTCCTCATCGGGCGTGCGCTGCAGGGCCTTTCGTACGGCATCGTCCCGGTGACGATCGCCCTCGCTCGGCGCTACCTGCCGGAAGTGCAGGTACGGCCCGGGATCTCGAGCCTGTCGGTGACGGTATCGACCGGACTCGGCGTCGGCTACCCGCTCACCGGGATGCTCGCCAGCGGCTTCGGATTCCGCGTCGCGTTCGCATTCGCCGTCGTCTTCCTGGTGACAGCGATCATCGTGGTCTGGCGCGTCGTCCCGGACGGCCCCGACGACCGCGCCCCACGAAACCGGTTCGACGTTCTCGGCGCCGCACTGTTGGGCCTCGGCCTGACCGCGCTGCTGGTCGCCGTCAGCGAAGGGTCGAACTGGGGTTGGGGCTCGGTCGCCACCCTCGGGTTCTTCCTCGCCGCGGCGGCGATCCTGGCCACCTGGGTGCGCGTCGAACTGCGGGTGTCCAATCCGCTGATCAATCTGCGCGTCATCCGCCACAAGGATGTCCTGCTCGCGAACTGCACCGCGATCGGTCTGGGCGCTGCCATGTACATGGGCCTGTCCGTCGCCAGCATCATCGCTCAGGCACCCGGGACGACGGCGTACGGCATCGGGCTGCCACTGTTCTGGGCGGGTTTCGTGATGCTCCCACTGTCGGTCGGCAGCTTCACCGCGAACCGCGTCGTGCGGAAGTTGTCGGGTCGGATCAACCTGCCGACCCTGCTGCCGTTGGGCGCCGGAATGACGGCCATCGGAGCGATCCTCCTCTGGCAGGTCCACGACCAGCTCTGGGAGATCCTGGTCGGAATGATGCTGTTCGGTGTGGGAATGGGAACGACGTATGCGTCGATGCCCGGCCTCATCGCCAGGTCGGTCGCCGACACGGAACTCGGCAGTGCGGTCAGCTTCAACCAGGTCCTGCGCACCGTCGGCGGCGCGTTCGGTAGTGCGCTGTCGGGTTCGGTGCTGGCCTCGTACCTCGCCGCGGATCTCAATCCCACCGACACCGGCATCACCCTGGCGCTGGGACTCTCCGCAGGTGCCAGCACGGTGGTGTTCACGGCATTGGCGGTCAACCATGTGAGGGCACGGCGTCGTCTACGCCGCACTCTTTCCCGCGCGCCTGCCAGTCTCGGACAACAGCAATCGCCGAAGCGGGAAGCTGGGCCGCGCGCGGGAAGGAGGAATGATCGCTCCGAAGCTTCTCCCGACGAAGAACGTCGGGGCCGTCACCGCCGTACTTGCCCATACCGTCGAATTCGCCGACGATCCGATGCTCCTTCCAGTAGAAGTCGGTGCGGGCAACGAACTCCCCCTCCGGGGTGTGCACAACCTCCTGCAACGACGGGGCAGGCAGCCCGATCTGTTCCATCCTCAGCCGGCTGAGCGACTCACCGGGGCTTTCGCTACGTCCGTCGAGAAACGCGATGATCCGTCGCGCCGCGGCGATACCTTGCCGTCGGCCGCGGGACTCGAGGGCTTCCGCCAGTGCCGCCCGCAGCGACGGGTTTCTCGCCAACGCCGAATCCCCGGCAATCACGACCTCGTCGACCGGTGCGGTGCAGGAAAGGTCCGCGACGGTCCGCGCGAGGGACGTACACGGCACTCCGTCGACCTGGACGACGTCGTCGCCGAGCTGGACCACATGCAGATGCCGTCCGATGCTGCGTCGGCCACCGGATGTTCCGTCACGGCTCACGTGGACACGGCTCAGGTCGGGGCGCCCCAATGCCAGTCCGTGCAGAACTGCGGCAGACACATGGCTGATCGCGGTCCCGTCAGGCAGTGCTTCCCCCGTGGTTCGCGCCCGGATTCGATGTCGTTCGGTCGCGTCGAGGCCCTCGGCGGTTGGGCCATCCAGATAGATTCCGGGAGCGAGGCGCTCCAGTTCGCCGGTCCGGAGCCCACGACGGATCTCGGAATCGCTCAGACCTGAGCTGAGAGCGTCGCTGCGGCGGAAGGGTTTCGGTGAGGTCATGACGCCGAGAGTGGCATCGCAGTACGCACGCAACGTGCCGGATTCGGTGGAAGCGACAGATCTGTGGATGGTTCCGGCAGTTGTGGATAACTCCCGCGACGCAATTCGCTTCCGACAGCCCTCGTTACGGGTGTGGGGAACCAATTTCCGCGCGGGAAGCGCCTACCGGGTAGTGATCGAACTCAAGAAGCTCCGCGTGCGCTGCACCGAGCCGCGCACGTCGTCGCCGACGGGGAAGATCGCGGCCCAGATGTCGGTGGCGCCGGCGTCGAGCAGGCCCTGGAGTTGAGCCTGGACGGAGGCTTCGTTACCGACGATCGCGACGTCGGCGGGGGTACTCGCTCCCCCGACCTCGAGGACACGCTGATAGTTCGGCATACCGGCGTACATGGTGGCGGTGGCTGCGACCGCTGCGCGCGCTTCGTCGGCGTCGTCGTGCACCGCGACCGGCAGCCCCGCGACGATGCGCGGCGACGGCCGACCCGCTTTCTCCGCTGCGGCGCGGATGGCGGGCGAGATGACGGATTCGACGACCTTGGCCGACGCCATCCACAGCACCGTGCCGTCGGCGTACTCCCCCGCGACACGCAGCATCCGAGGCGACATCGCCGACAGCAACACGGGAACCGGATGCGCGACCGAGGTCATCCGCCCTTCGCTGCGGGTACTCCATTCGCCGCCCTGAAAGTCGACGTCGTCGCCGTGCAGGAGTGCGGTGATGATCCGCATGTACTCCTCGGTGTTGCGGCCGGGCCGGTCGTACGACATGCCGTACGCATCACGCACGAGACTTTCGTGCGACGGGCCGAGCCCGAGGGTGAAACCGGGGCGCCCCATCGCTTCCGCTACTGCCGCAACACGGTTCGCCTGCAGCAGCGGGTGGACGGGGTAGGTCTGCAGCACCGCGGTACCGAGTTCGATGGACGAGGTCTCGCGACCGGCGACGGCGAGCGCGGCGAGCGGGTCGCCCGCAACAGTGCTCGCGTACCAGAGCGACGCGAACCCGTCGGCCTCTGCTTTCTGTGCCTGTCCCACGATCTTGTCGGCGGTCGATGCGCCACCCGTCAACCCGATCCGCACCACGAGCCTCCTCGAGAACCTTCTTTATAATCAGAGAGAATAGTACTCTCAAAATGACGATAGCTACTTCTTGCCCGACCCGGAGGCCGCACCTTGTTTCCCGACATCACTCCTATCTCCGAAGAAATCGGCGCGTACGTCACCGGCGTCGACGGACGCTCACTCACCACGGCGGAGGCTGCCGCACGCTGCCAGGAACTCGTCGACGAGTACGGCGTCGTCGTGTTCCGCGAAGCGCGGATCAGCGACAGCGACCTCGTCGCGCTGAGCCGCATGCTCGGCGAGGTCGTCGTCCCACCGATGGGCGGCCAGGAAGACCATCCCGAGGTGTCCGCGATCAGCCTCGACCCCGCGAAGACTGTCCTCGCGTCGTACAACACCGGCACCTTCCATTGGCACATCGACGGCGCCACCGACGAGATCCCCCAGAAAGGCACCCTGCTGACCGCGCTGCAGGTCTCCGACGAGGGCGGCGATACCGAGTTCGCGAACACGTACGCGGCGTACGAGGCACTCTCCGACGAGGACAAAGCCGAGTTCGCGACGCTCCGCGTGGTGCACAGCTTCGCCGCGGCTCAGCGTCTGGCCAACCCCGAGCCGACGGAGAAGCAGGAGGCCGCGTGGGCGCGCGTGCCCGAGCGCGAGCATCCGCTGGTATGGACGCGGCGCAGCGGCCGCAAGTCGTTGCTGATCGGCGCGACCGCCTCGCACGTCGTCGGCCGGCTGGAAGAGGAGAGCAACGATCTGATCCGCCGGCTGCTCGCGTGGTCGACGCAGCCGCGGTTCTCGCTGCGTCACCACTGGCAGCCCGGCGACCTCGTACTGTGGGACAACACCGGCATGCTGCATCGCGCGGTACCGTATTCGGCCACGTCACCGAGGCTTTTGCACCGCACCACCCTCGTGGGCGAGGAGGCCGTCGCATGACCGACCTCGCCGACCTCGAACGCAACGTGCAGTACCTGATGGACAGGACTGCGATTCTCGACTGCGTCGCGAACCATGCGCGCGGGTGTGACAGACACGACACCGATCTTCTCAGCGGTACCTATCACGACGACGGCGTCGACGAGCACGGCACGACCGTCAACAGCGGACCGGACTACGCGGACTGGGCCAACTCCACTCATGCCGCGACGGCAGACGCCCACACCCACAACATCACCACCCACACGTGCGAGATCGACGGCGATACCGCGCACTGCGAAAGCTATGTCATCGTCGGGTTACTCGGAAAAGGTTCGTCCACAGTGCAATTGATGAGTGGTCGATACATCGACCGGCTCGAGAAGCGCGACGGCACCTGGCGGATCGCGGTGCGCAGGTCGACGGTGGAGTGGAGCGCCTCGGCCGACGCGTCGCTTCTGCAGTCGCCCTTCTTCACGAAGCAGGCCTTCCTCAAGGGCACCCGGGACGAGTCCGATCTGTCCTATCAGCGCCCCCTTTCCGCCGACTCCGATGCCCCCGCTCGCTGGCGATAGCAGTCCCGATCAGCGGCTACTTCTTTTGACAAGGGCATATGTCCCCTGTTCGGATGGGAAAGATGATTTTGCGCGGATTTGGAGATACCCGACGATGATGGACTCGCTCGACACCTTCCGGCTCTACGTCAACGATGGGTTGTCGGACGAAGAAATCGCAGCTCAGGCCGCGCGTTACCAGCCGCTGGCCCAGGATCTGCGCGACCTCATCGTGCTGTCCATCCAGTCGCGTGGCGGCGACGACGAGATCCTCGCGGCCCGCAAGCACCTCTCCGAGGCCAGGTCGATCCTCGAACAGAATCGGGACACCGGTCCGTACGGCACCCGCTTCAACGACTCGGGAAGTTTCCGGACGTGGGGCAACGCGGCGATGGGGTTGCGCAATCCGATCGCACCGCCGCTCGACTTCCATTTCGAGGACGACGGCCGCGTGTGGGCCGACTTCCATCTCCACGCCGGCTACGAGGGCCCTGCCGGGTTCGCGCACGGCGGGGTCTCCGCCATGGTGCTCGATCAGCTCCTCGGCGACACGGCGCGCCACGCGGGCGCTCCGGGCATGACCGGCACGCTGACGGTGAAGTATCGGCGCCCCACCCCGCTCGGTGATCTGCGGTGCGAAGCGCATCTCGATCGGATCGAGGGTGCGAAGGCGTTCGCAACCGGATTCATCTCCGGCTCCGACGGGGTGTGTGTGGAGGCCGAGGGCATCTTCATCGCACCGAAGTGGATGCGTGAGCAGCGCGATCGCACCGGGGTCCAGGGCGGCCTGTAGTAAGCCAGAACACCCGCGCAGCTACGGCGAGCGCAGCGTCGCGCTGAGTACAGTGGTCAGGTACGCAGCGCGAAGGACGGTGACCGCACATGGAGAATGTCGAGTTCTATTCTCTCGTCGCCATGTGCTCGCTCTTCGCGGCGTCGACGTGGTGTCTCGCCCGCCCACATCTGCTGTCCAGCCTTGCCGCAGCCGTCGCTTCCTGCTTGTGGGTGCTCCTCAACGGTCCCATCGAGGGTCGTGTCCTGTATGTGGTGACGCCGAATCATGGGCTCACCGAATCGGATCTGCTGTCGGCTGTGGGACTGTGCATCGCCGCGTGGGGCTATTGGTACAGCATCCGGAACCGGCGTCGTCGGAGGCGGCGTCAGCCGAACGGCCCCACCCACCGGCACCCCGATGAGACCCGCGCGGTGCCCGTCCGCATCGGCGACTAGACAAGACGATTGAGCCTTAGGCTTGCCTATGCCTCAGCGTTACATCACTGTTCGGTATCGGTTCTGGACGATTCAGCGATGCTCACATAGACTTGCCAACGGCCACTTCGCGTGGCCGTATCTCCCTGAAGTCCTCCCCGACACAGGAGATGCAGCGCAGAGCCCCGCTGGCTCCTCCCCCCTCAATTCGCCGGCGGGGCTTTCCTGCGCCCGCCTTCCGTCAGCCCCGCGGTCACACCGTCGAGGATCCTCCCGAGGAGCGCTTCCGACGTTGCGAAGTTGATCCGCACGTGGCTTCGGTAGTCGCGCCCGAATCGCTGGCCGCCTTCGACGAGAATTCCGCCGCGTTCGCCCACGCGAGCAACCGGATCTTCGACGCCGAGCGCACCGGCGTCGACCCACGACAGGTATGTTGCCTCGGGAAGGTGGTGTCGCGCGGCGGGAACCTCGGCCCCGAGTCTGTCGTGGACACGCCGGCGGTTGCGATCGAGTACTCGGATCAGATCGGTCTGCCATGCGTCGCCGTGCTGCCATGCGGCCAGGGTCGCGACCACTCCCGGAACCGAGACCGTCCCGTACAGATCGAACGGTTCGCCGTCGCGTCGGGACAGCAACCCTGTCGGTCCGTAATGCACTACGGCGCAGCGTAGTCCGGCCAGATTGAAGGCCTTGCTCGCCGACGTGATCGTTACCGTCCGCGCGGCAACTTCGGGCCCGAGCGACGCGAAGGGAATGTGCCGGTGCGGCTCGTAGATCAGCTCTGCGTGGATTTCGTCGCTGACGACGAGAATGTCGAATCGCTCGGCGATGTCGGCGATGCGCTCGAGTTCGTCGCGGGTGTGCACGCGTCCGGTCGGGTTGTGCGGGTTCACCAGGATCAGGACGCGGGGACGATACCGCGCGACCGACCGCTCGAAGGTGTCGAAGTCGAGTGCCCATCCGCTACCGGTGTCGACGAACGGAAAGTCGATCTGCTGCAAACCCATTCGTCGCAGCGTCGAGAGGAACGGTGGGTAATTCGGGGTCTGGATCGCGACGGAGTCGCCGCGGGTGGTGGCGAGATGCAGGACGATCTGCAATGCCTGAATGAGGTCGGTCTGCTCGCGTACCGCATCCGGATCGGGTTCCCACCCGTATCGCGAGGCCATCCGCCGGGAGAATTCTGCGCGCAGCGGTGTTCCGCGGAACCAGTCGGGGTATCCGAGGTCGCTGCTTTCGATCCGTTCACACAGTGCGCGCCGCACCTCCGGCGCTACAGGAAAATCCATGTCGGCGACCCAGGAAGGGATCAACCCCTCTGCTGTCGCTTGCGCCCACTTCGCTCCCGCGCGGGCCGACAGCTGGTCGACATCGAGATCGTCGAAACCGGGGACACCGGTCATCGAGCCTCCGAACACTTCCGCTACGGACAGCCGCGCGCTGAAGACAACGCGCGGCTGACTTCGCAGCACGCGGATGATGTCAGTTGCGTCGGTCTACTACCCTGTCATCGCCCTGAACGTCTTCATCCATCCGCGCGATGTGGGCTTTGATCCACTCGGTGCTCCCCGGTGTGGCGGAGCTGTCGAACGTTGAATCGGTGGTGCAGGTACTCAAGTCAATCCTCGTCGCATTCGACGCCGGCTTGCCCGGCGGACGCAGGTCACAACCACCCCGTGTGAGTGACCGTCGTCACTATAGCTCTGGAATCGAGCTCTGCCAAACCGTCTCGTAGCGGTCCGGCGGCGCCTCTGGATGGAGGCGCCACCGGAGCTACGGGCTCACCTCACGGCTGTGAGGACTGAGGTGCGAGCAGGTCGCGAATGAAGTCCAGGAACCACTGGATCGGATCGATGGGCAGTTCGTCCAGGGGCGGTTCCGGCGTCGTCACCGGCTCATCGGAGACGGGCCCCGCCTGAGCCGGAGCGGCCTCGGGGGCGGGAGCCGGCGCACCCTCGGCAGGCGCAGCCTCGCCGCCACCGACGGTCACGGTGATGGGCTCCTTCGCGAACGGGCGGCCCGACGCGTCGAAGATGTTGTCGTAGGTGGCGCCCGCGGCGTCCTGGCAACCCCAGTAGACCTCGTAGGTGCCCGGCGTCAGCGCGCGAGCACCGGTCTGCGCGGGTGCGCCGTCCTTAACGTAGGTGGCCGACGAGGTCTGGGTGTTCTTCACCGAGAACTTGGTGCCGGCGGGCTGGTTGTCGATGCGGCCCGACGGGGCCGCGGTGTCGACGGTGCCCGGCTCGAGGACGTAGGTGACGCAGGTGGCGCCGAGCTCGACGGAATCCTGCGGCAGGTCGAAATCGACCGTGATCGACGTGTCGTCCGCGGAAGCGGAGACGTTGGGGCCGGCAGCGGATGCGACACCCGGAACGGCGAAGGCCAGCGCAGCGGCACCGGCGGCAGTGAGGGCAGCTTTCTTGGCGACAGAATTCATAAATTTCCTCCCCGAAATTTTCTGGTGCGCCCTCGTCGTGAGCGGCACGCGAAACCGACCTCTGTCAGGCACAGCTTCATCTGCACGTTATCGCAGGTAACGATCCGTGTCGCGACGAAAGGGCTCGCACGCCGGGAAGAACCGGAATGTCCCCTTTTTCATGAATGCGGATGTTCAGTTCAGAAGGGGCGGCTGTGCGTGATCGCGTTGATCACGCTGCAATTCGACGAGCTGTTCTTCACGCTCGGCCACCCGAAGGAATGCGCCCACAGCGAATGCGACGGCGACCGACACTGCCAGCCAGGCCATCAGTCCCACTGCGATCCACCACATGACCACAGTGTGCGCGAAAACGAGGGACGCGCCAAACACCCTTACCGGACGAAACGACAACGCTCCTGTCACGAAACGGACACGCCCCGTCGCTCACCTGGAGTTTCTTTCACCGGCAGTGCAGATCGGGCGAAATACAACATGTTTGCAACGCCACATCACGGTGTCCCACACCCGACATGTCAGGCAGCGTCCCCTACGATCGCCCAATGCGGATCTTCTTTGTGTGCACCGGAAACGTTTGCCGCTCGCCAACCGCTGAACGCCTGACCTCTGCATACGCGGCCGAGGCCGGCCGTACCGATCTCACCGCGCACAGCGGAGGTACCCGCGCAATGGTCGGGCACGGGATGGAGCCCACGGCAGCGCTCGTGCTGCAGCAGCTCGGTGGAGACCCCGACGGGTTCACCGCGCAGCGCATCACACCGCAGCTCGCGGAAGATTCCGACATGGTCATCACCATGAGCGAACGGCAGCGCAACAAGGTCGTCGAGGTGGCTCCGCGCATGATGCGCGTGACGTTCACCTTGAAGGAAGCGGCCCGTCTCATGGAGGCGAGTAGCGCAACCACCGTTGCAGAATTGGCAGCGGCCCGGGCCCAGCACACTGCTGAGCCCGGGCCCGAGGACATCACCGATCCGATGGGCCAGGACGAGGAGACGTTCGTCGCGGTCGGTTCGGAGATCGCCGATCTGTTGCTACCCCTGCTTGCCCGAATCCGGGTCTGAGTCGTCGACCGGGCGTCGCGGTGCTTGGATCACCGGCCGCGACACCTCGTGCTCGGTTGCATGACCGTTGTTGGGTCCGAAGCCCTGCGCGGCCGAGTACGCCTGCGGCGGGTACTGCTCGTCGCTGTGACGTGCCGGTGCCTGCGGGAACTCGGAGACCCTCCACGAGTCGTTGCCGTTGCCGTTACTGCGCGGGTAGTCGTCGCTGGTCCGGTACGGCATCGCCTGAGTCTGCTCGGGCGTCGCATACTGATTCGGCTCGGTGTCCTGCTGACGCCGGGAAACCGGCGGATTCACGACCCGCGGAGCAACGGGAGCGGGCTGAGCCGCGACCGGTGCAACAGGCGCGGCATTGGCAGCACCCTCGGCGGGCTTGTCCGACTCGTAGTAGTACCGGTACTCGTACGATCCGCCGCGACCCTTCGCCGGGGTCATGTTGAGGATCGTGCCCAGCACGGTCGCGTTGACCGAACGCAGGTTGCCGACCGCGCGGGCGAGCTGTTCCTTGGTGGTCTTGCCGTGTCGCGCGATCAGCAGGGCACCGTCGGTGATGGTGCTGAGCACGGCTGCGTCGGTCACGGGCAGCAGCGGCGGCGCGTCGATGATGACGTAATCGAACCGCGACCGCAGGTCTTCGAGCACATGGCGGGCGTGTTCGGAGCCCAGCAACTCGGACGGGTTCGGCGGCAACGCGCCCGCACCGAGCACCCACAGACCGTCGTACTTGGTGGTCTGCATGACGTCGGCGATCGACGCCTGGTTCGCGAGCACGGTCGAGAGGCCGGCTCCGCCCATCACGCCGAGATACTTCGACACACGAGGACGACGCAGGTCTCCCTCGACGAGCGCGACGGTATGCCCGGCCTCGGTGAGCACCAGCGCAAGGTTGATCGCGGTGGTCGTCTTACCTTCGGTGGGCAGTGCACTGGTGACCACGATCGCGCGCGGTGGATGGTCGACCTCGAGGAACTGCAGGTTGGTGCGCATTTCGCGGTAGGCCTCGGCGTCGCCGCTGTTGGCGTCGACGAACGAGATGGCAGGCGCCTCCTGCCGCGCCTTGTCCATCGGGATCACACCGACCACACCGGCTCCGGCGATCTCCTCGATGGCCTCGCGGTCCTTGACGGTGTTGTCGAGACGATCGCGCAGCACCGCGAGGGCGATGCCGAGCAGCACGCCGACGGCCAGGCCGAGTGCAACGTTGCGCATCGTCTTGGGCGTCACCGGTGCCGACGGCGTCGCGGCGTGGGTTTCCACCACGACGCGGGCTGTGGGAGGACCACCGTTCTCGGGCGTCTCGAGTTCACGGACCATGGTGACGAACTCGTCGGACATCGCGTTGGCGATGTCGCGTGCCCGCTCGGGCGACGGGTCGGTCACAGCCATGTCGATCAGGACGGTGTCGGGTGCCGACGCCGCGGTGACCTTCGCGGCCAGTCCGTTGGGCGTGATGTCGGTGAGTCCGAGCGTGTCGATGGTGCGCTCGGCGAGGTTCGTACCCGTCAGCAGCTTGGTGTACGACGCAACGCGCTGCTGTGAGAACAGGTTGCCCTGGTAGATCTCCTGGACCGATCCACCCGACGACGTGGACACGAACATCCGCGTCTTCGCTTCGTACTGCGGCGTGGTGAGCAGTGACGCACCGAGCGCGGCGAGAACGGCGACCACCGTCGTGACCGCGACGATCTTCCACCTCGCCTGCAGAATTCGCAGGTAATCGTGTACTTCCATCAGGGCGTCTCCCTCGTTGCGGTTACTGCGCACCCAACGGGCACGGTAGGACGGTCGTCGCGATCCGCCAGCGCACTGGCGAGAATCGGACCGAACGAACGCAGAGCATCCGCGCCGGTCAATTCCGAGTGCGTGTACGGCACCGGGTGTTCGACGACGAGACCGCGCACATACCGCTGCCAGGTGGCAGCGAGATCCGGGTGCCGGTCGAGATCTGGGGTGGCGACGAACAGGTCGACGTCGCCCTCGTAGGTCCGTGGTGTGTGCCGCAGCGCGGCCGCTTCGATGGCATCTGCTGCCGCGTCGGCCCGGCGGAGCACATCGCCCACGAGTTCGTCGGGCAGCGCTGCGATATCGAGTGCTGTGATATCGAGCTGGGGGGTGTCGGCGTCGGATTCCGGCTCGTGGGCTTCTCCGAGCGGAAGGGCTTCCGGGGTCAGGGTGTCGAGCAGTGCAAGCACCCCCACCTGGTCGCCGCGCTCCCGTAGCTGCACAGCCATTTCGTGAGCGATCGTGCCACCGACCGACCATCCGAGCAGGTGATAGGGACCATCGGGCCGAACTTTACGGATGGCTTCGATATACCGCGCGGCGAATTCGGGGATGCTGTGGGGTATGTCACCCGATCCGGTGGCCTGCACACCGTAAAGGGTTCGTCCGCCCAGGTGATCGTCGAGACCGCGGTAGGTCCACGAGAGTCCGCTGATGGGATGGATGCAGAACAGCGGCGGACCGGCGTCTCCGGCGGCGAGTTCGACGACCGTCCCGAGCGCGTCGGGCCCGTTTTCGCCGTGCTCGATGTGGTGCGCGAGTTCGTCGACTGTCGTTGTGGTGAAGAGCCATTCGAGCGGAATGTCCCGATCGAGTTCGGCGCGCAGATCGCCCGCAACCGCGACGGCGGTGATGGAACTCCCGCCGAGATCGAAGAACCCGCGGTCGGCGGACACGCTCTCGACGGGCACGTCGAGGTGCCGCGCGAAGATCGCAGCCACGGTCGGTGCGATCGGTCCCCGCGGCGGCACGTACTCGACCGCGGGCGCGTCCGGCGACGGCAGTGCCGCCCGGTCGATCTTGCCCGACGTTGTGAACGGCATTGCGTCGACGACGGTGATGCTCGCGGGTCGCAGATGGCGCGGAAGGTGGGCGGCGAGGCGGCGTCGCAGGCTTTCGATGCTCGCAGTGCCCTGCACGTAAGCGGCGAGGACACCAGCGGTGGGGACGGTGACGGTGGCGTCGACGTGCGGGTCGGACAGGAGCACGGCGTCGACTTCGGCGGGTTCGACGCGGATGCCGTGGATCTGCACCTGATCGTCGGCGCGGCCCACGTGATCGAGCTCCCCGTGTGCGTCGATCCGCACCAGGTCACCCGTGCGATACAGCCGGTCGCCGGGAGCACCGAACGGATCGGCCACGAATCGTATTGCGGTATCGGCGCTTCGGTTACGGTAGCCGCGAGCGAGTCCGCTGCCGCTCACATACAACTCCCCGACGGTGCCGGCAGGAACGGGGTGCAGCCGCGCATCGAGGACGTGGGCGGTGGCACCCGCGACCGGGACTCCGATGCTCGGCTTCCCACCACCGCGGAGCGGACCTGCAACAGACACGCCCACGGTCAGTTCGGTGGGGCCGTATCCGTTGAACACGCGGTGCGCACTCCACTTGTCGACGAGCGCAGCGGGAAGCGACTCGCCGGCCGCGACGAGGGTCAGTGGCGCCAACTCGGGCGACAGGGTCGCGAGCACCGTGGGGGTGAGGTTCGCGTGGGTGATGCGCTGATCGACGATCAACTGCTGCAACGGCTCCCCGGCGAAGGTGTGACCGGGCGCGATCACCAGAGTGCCGCCGTGGGCGTGCGCGGTGAGCAGTTCGAACACGGCGGCGTCGAACGTGTGGGAGGCCGCCTGCAGTACCCGTGCGCCGGGCGCGGCGTCGAGACGTTCGCGCTGCAGGTCGACGAGGGCGGCCAGTCCGCGGTGCGTCACCTCGACGCCCTTCGGGGTCCCCGTGGTGCCGGAGGTGTAGATCAGGTAGGCAGCATCGTCGACGCGCACGGTGTCGTCGACGCGCACGGTCGGTGATGCGGGCACGAGCACGTCGTCGCGGTCGGCGGTGACGTCGAGCCAGGTGACGTTGCCGGGGCCGTGCTCACCGACGGTGAGTCCGAAGACGGCGCCGGAGTCGCGCAGGATCGCGTCGATGCGCGCAGCGGGCTGCGCCGGATCCACCGAGACCCACGCGGCACCCGACTTGGCGACCGCCCACACCGCGAGCGGCCAATGCTGTTCGCGCGGAGACGAAATCGCGACGACGTCGCCGGGTCCCACACCGCGGCGGGCGAGGTCGGCGGCGATCTCGTCGGCGCGGGCGGAGATACCCGAGTACGTCCACACCACGTGCCCGGCCTGCACCGCGATCGCGCCGGGATGCTCTGCGACGGCGCCGTCGAGCAGGTCGACGAGGGTGCGCGGTGCGACAGCGGGCGTCGACAGCGGTGCGGGTGCGGGGACAGCGAGGTCGCCTACGGGAAGCTCCGGACGGTCCACGGCATCACCGAGCAGCGACACGTAGTCTGCGAGCAGCGAATCGGATGTGGCACTGTCGAAGAGGTCGACGGCGTGTACGAGACGCAGGTCGATGCCATTGTGGTCGATGCCATTTCTGCCACCGCGTTCGACGACTTCGAGCACCAGGTCGAACTGTGCGGGCGGCGCGCCGGCGTCGGCCTCGGTGATCTGCAGTCCGGGCAGTTGCGGCAGCATCTCACCGGCGACGGCGCGGTGGGTGAGCAGCACCTGGAACAGCGGGTGGTAGGCCTGCTCGCGTGTCGGCGCAACCCTCGCGACCACCTCTTCGAACGGCACGTCGGCGTGCGCGAACGCACCGAGGTCGGCGGCGCGCACGTCGCGCAGCAGTGCGTCGAACGGGCGGGCCGCGTCGATGACGGTGCGCAGCGGCACGGTGCCGACGAACATACCGACGAGATGCTCGAGCTGCGGGTCGCCGCGACCGGCCACCGCGGTCCCGACGGTGATGTCGTCGCGGCCACTGCGGCGCGCGAGCAGGACGGCGAGCACCGCGTGGGCCAGCATGAACACGGTCACGTCGTGGCTGCGTGCGGTCTCGCGCAGCCGGCGGTGAAGATCGGCGCCCAAGTGCACGACGGTCTGCTCACCGCGATGTGTGGGGCGTGCGGGTCGCGGCCGGTCGGTGGGCAGCGGCAGTGGACTGTCGGGGGCGCCGCCCAGGATCGTCGCCCAGTAGTCGAGTTGCCGTGCGGCGAGCGACGTCGGATCGGTGGGGTCGCCGAGCAGGTCGCGTTGCCAGCGCGCGTAGTCGCCGTAGGTGACGGGCAGCTCCGCGAACTGCGGTGCGCCCCCGGTGAGGCGGGCGGTGTAGGCGCGCGACAGGTCGTCGAGCAGCGGGCCGACGGAGCCGCCGTCGAACGCGATGTGATGCACCGCGGCTGCCAGGATCCACTTGCCGGGCTCGACGTCGAGCAACCGGATCCGCAGCGGCGCTTCGGCGACGAGGTCGAACGGCGTCGCGACGGTCTCGGCTATCGCCGCATCGACGTCGGTGCGCGAGAGGTGTTCGAGTACAGGAGGATCGAGCAGGACCTGACCGGCATCGGTGTGTGCGGTGCGCAGGATCCGGTGGCGATCGATCACGTCGCCCACCGCTGCGGTCAATGCGTCGACGTCGAGGTCACCGGTGAGCGAGAGGACGACGGGCACCACGTACGCGGTGGTGTCGGGGTCGACGCGGCTGAGCAACCACAGTCGGCGCTGGGCGGGAGCAAGCGGTGCGGGTCCGTCGACATCGGAGTGCTGCAGCGCACTCCGCTCGCTCCCGTCGCTCCCCTCACCCCCGATGCGCTGGGCCAGCGCCGCGAGCGTGGGTGCGTGCAGCACCGATCGCACGGGCACGTCCACCCCGAATACGTCGGTGAGGCGCGCGGCGAAGACGACGGCCGACAGCGAGTCGCCGCCCGCCGCGAAGAATCCGCGATGTGCGGACGGCCGCACTCCGAGGACGTGTTCGGCGACGGTGACGACGAGATCTTCGGCGTCGGTGAGCGTGCGGCTGTCGATCACCACATCGTCGCCATCCTGCGCAGCATCGAACTCTTCGAGCGCCGCGACATCGAGTTTGCCGTTGGCAGTGAGCGGCAGCGCGTCCACGATGCGCACCCGACCGGGCAGGCGCTGCGGTGGTACCACCAACGACAGCGACGCCTGCACATTCTGCGCGGTCAGTTCGTGGCCCGCGACGAACGCCACCAGCGTGCCACCGAGCGCGAGGACCGCGGCGTGCCGCACATCGGGTTGCGCGAGCAGCGACGCTTCGAGCTCGCCGGGTTCGATGCGCACACCCCGCACCTTGAGCTGCCGGTCGGTGCGGCCCCGGTAGGCGAGTGACTCGCCGGTGCGATGCACGAGGTCGCCCGTGCGGTACATACGGGTGCCGCCCGCCGCCGCGACGAATCGCTCGGCGGTGAGCGCGGGCGCATCGAGGTATCCGGCAGCCAATCCTTCACCGGCGAGGTAGAGCTCGCCGACGGCACCGTCGGGCACCGGTTGCAGGCGGCCGTCGAGGATGTGGGCGACCGTGCCGGGCACGGGGCGTCCGATGCCGGCAGGGGCGTCGCCGGTGATCTCGACGAGGGTCGAGACGATCGTCGCTTCACTCGGCCCGTAGGCGTCGAGCATCGTGCGGCCGGCAGCCCATCGCGCTGCCAGTGCGGGCGAGAGCGATTCGCCGCCCGACGCGACGACCCGCAGGGCAGGCAACCCGTCGGGATCGAGGGTGCCGAGCACGGTGGGCGTCGACAGGTAGTGGGTGATGTGCTCGTCGACGAGCAGGTGGTGCAGATCCGCTCCCGCATACACGTCGGGAGGTGCGACCACCAGTGTCGCCCCGGTCGTGTGCGCGAGGAGTAGTTCGAGCAGCGCGGCGTCGAATGCGGGTGAATAGCCGTGCAATACACGGTCTCCGGGGTGCACCCGGTAGCGCCTGGCGACCTCGGCGGCGAGCGGTGCGAGTCCGCGATGTGTGACGGCGACACGCTTGGGGGCGCCGGTGGAACCGGACGTCGCGACGACGTAGGCGACGTCGGGCGGGCACTGCGCCTCCATGCCGGAGAATTCCATGCCGGCAGACGACGTGAACGCCGCGCCGGTCTTCGTGACGGCCCACAGCATGCGGATGTAGTCGACGCTGCGGGGCAGGTCGATGGGCACGACCCGGCCCGGTCCTGCACCGGCGGAACGCAGTTCGTCGGCCAGCGCGTCGGACTGTGCGTCGAGTTCACGATAGGTGAGTGAGATCCCGTCGCCGTGCAGTGCCTCGCGATCGGGGTGCGCGGCCGCGGTGGCGCGCAGCAGCTCCTTCAGGGTGCGCGTCGTCGCGGGAGCGCCGCCGACGAGAGGCTCGGCCGCCGCAGCGAACTCGGCCTCACCCACCGCGGCATCCGGTGCGGCGGTGAGTGCGTCGAGGATCGTCACGAAGCGTTCGGCCAGCTCGACGGCGGTGGGCTCGGCGAAGCGGGAGGCATCGAACAGCAGGGTTCCCGCATAGCCGCCGGAGACAGCAGCGAGGGAGAACTGCAGATCGAATTTCGGTGTGTCGTCGACGCTTTCCTGCGCTTCGATAGTCAGGTCGTCCACTTGCAGGGGCTCCACGCCGAAGTCCTGCAGCGCCAGCGCCACCTGCGGTGTGCCGTGGATGTCGGCGACGACCTGCTCGAACGGAACCGAAGCATGGTCGAATGCGGCGACGTCGAAGTCGCGGACCTGGGTGAGCAGCCCGGTGAACGGCATGTCGGCTGCGACGCGCGCCCGCAGCACGAGAGTGTCGAGGAAGGGGCCGACGAGGTCTTCGAGTTGCGCCCAGCGGCGTCCACCCGTGACGGCGGCGACGGCGACGTCGTCGTGTGCACCGAGCCGGGCGAGCAGCACCGACAGCGCGGCGTGCAGCACCATGAATTCGGTGGCGCCGTGTTCACGCGCAAGCTCCGCGACACGGTCGCGTACGTCGACGGGAATTTCGAAGTCGAGGCGCTGTGCCAGGCCCTCTGCGCCGGTGTGGTCGACGGGCAGCTCGGTGACGACGAGACCGTCGAGCGCACGCTTCCAGTGCGCCACATCAACTTCCGATACCCCGCGTTCCTGCTCCCACAGTGCGTAGTCGGCGTACTGCAGCGGCAGCGGCTGCCACCCCGGCGCCTCCCCCGCGACGCGTGCCAGGTAGGCGACGGTGAGGTCACGCAACAGCGGCCGCAGCGATGCACCGTCGGCGATGGAGTGATCGACGTCGAGATGCAGCACGTGCAGGTTCTCCGCGACCGGTTCGAGCCGGCTCGACCACCGACCGCGACCGGTCACCACCTGGTGCACACCGTCGCCGTCGACGACGTAGTCGGTGCGCAGGATCTCGTGGCGCTGTGTCACGTCGTCGAGGGCTTCTTCGAGTGCGAGCACGTCGAGCGGTCCGCGCAAGTGCACGGTGCTGTGCAGACGGTATGCCCCGGGGGCGAGAGTGCCCAGACCCCACAGGCGACGCTGGGCGCGGCTGAGCGGGATGCGGTCGGGTCGCGGCGACACCGCGACCGGCCCGTCCTCACGTTCCGATCCACCGGCGTCGATCACCGCGGCGAGCGCCTCGACGGTCGGGTGGGTGAACAGCGTCCGCAGCGACACACTCACACCGGTCTCGTCGCGCAGCCGTCCGACGAGCACGGTCGCGAGCAGGGAGTTGCCGCCGATGCCGAAGAAGTCATCGTCGCGCCCCACCGTGTTGTTTCCCACCCCTTCGTGCCCCACCGTGTCGCGGCCGAGCAGTTCCGCCAGGATCCGCGCGACCGTGATCTCGGTGACGGTCAGCGGCTCCGACGAACCCGACGACCCACCCGTCGACGCGGCCGGCAGCGCCGCCACATCGATCTTGCCGTGTGCGGTGAGCGGGATCGTCTCGAGAGGCACGATGTGAGCGGGCACGAGATGCGCGGGCAGCAGAGCCCGCAACCGGGATCGCACCGGCTCGACATCGACAGACGACGGCGTCACATACGACGTGAGAACCCCGTTGCGCGGCAACGTGACAGAACGATCGACCTCGCCCAACGCCGCCAGCGCCGCGTCGATCTCGCCGGGTTCGATGCGCACACCGCGCAGCTTGAACTGGCTGTCGCTGCGGCCGTGGAATTCGAGGCTGCCGTCGCGGCGCCACCGCACGAGGTCGCCGGTGCGGTAACGGCGGGTGCCGTCGGGTGCGGCGACGAAGCGTTCGGCGGTGCGGGCCGGGGCGCCGCGGTAGCCGGTGGCGAGTCGTCCGCCGCCCACATACAGTTCGCCGATCACGCCGATGGGCACGGGCCGCAGCCGGTCGTCGAGCACAACCAGCGACGACGCGCGCACGGGCACGCCGATCACGATGTCGTCGCCCGAGTGCAGCGGCTGCGAGTTGGTGACGAACATGGTGGTTTCGGCGGGGCCGTAGCTGTTGATCAGGGTGCGCCCCGGCGACCAGCGGTCGACGAGCGCGGACGTGAGCCGGTCGCCGCCGAGCACGAGCACCCGCAGGTGCGGCAGGTCGCGGGGCGGCACGGTCGCGAGGGTGGACGGCGTCATCACCGCGTGGGTGATGGCGTCGCGGTCGAGGAGGTCGCCGAGGGCGGTGCCGCCGTAGCTGTCGGCGTCGGCCACGATCAGCGTCGCACCGGCGATGCCGGCGGTGAGGATCTCGAGCATCGCCGCGTCGAAGCTGGGTGCGGCCACATGCAGCACACGATCGCCGGGAGCCGCGGCGAGATCCTGGGCGATGTCGTCGGCGAACGCGCTCACACCACGCTGGGTGATGGTGACACCCTTGGGGTTTCCGGATGTGCCGGAGGTGAACACGTAGTAGGCGGGCGAATCGGGTGCCGGTTCGAACACCGGGACGGGATCGAAGTCGGTGCCGTTGTCGACAGGCACCCACGTCACGGTGTCGGGCAGGGTGTCGCTCTCACCCACACCGACGGCCACGCCGTCGAGCATCGCGGCGAGGCGCGCGGTGGGCTGGGCGGGGTCGACGAGCATCGGGGCGGCCCCGGCGCGCACGACACCCCACACGGCGAGCACCGATTCCAGCGACCGCGGCAACGCACAGGCCACCGCATCGCCGGGTTGCACACCCTCGTCCTGCAGGCGCGCGGCGAGATCGTCGGCGTAGAAGACGAGTTCGGGGTACGTCAGTTCGCGGTCGCCGTCGCGCACGGCCAGGTTGTCGCCGCCGAAGTCGGCGCCGGCGGCGAGGCGCTGCCGCAGCGACCGGGTCGACGCGGCGAAGCGGCCTTCCACGACGGGGTTCTGTCCGGCGATGAGGTCGATGTCGCCGAGGCGGATCTGCGGGTCGGTGACGGCTGCACGCAGGATCGCGGCGTACCGGCCGGCGGCAGCGGCGATGGTCGCCTCGTCGTACAGGTCTGTGCTGTAGAAGAATTCGAGCTCGAGTCCGGTGTCGGTGGGAGTGGCGGTGACCTGTAGATCGAGCTGGGTGTAGCGGGTGTCGACGGGCAGCACCGACACATCCACGCCCGGCAGTTCTGCGGTGCCTGGGGCGGGCCTGTTCAGCGACAGCGACACCTGGAACAGCGGGTGACGCGCCGCGCTGCGTACGGGGTTGAGGTGCTCGACGAGCGTCTCGAACGGCGCATCGGGATGCATGTAGGCGGCGACGTCACGGACGCGTACCTGCTCGAGGAACTCGGTGAACGTCGCATCGGGGTTCACGTCGGTGCGCAGCACGTGCGTGCCGACGAACATGCCGACGAGGTCGTCGAGCTGGGGTTCGCCGCGACCGGAGACGACGGTACCGATGGGGATGTCGCGTCCGGCGCCGTGTCGCTGAAGCAGGGTCGCGAGTGCGGCGTGCAGCACCATGAACAGCGTCGCGTGTCCGGTGCGGGCGAGGTCGTGCAGGCCGCCGACCAGTTCGGCGTCGAGCGACACGACGTGCGCGGCGGCGTGCCCGGTGGGATCCGACGGGCGCGGCCGGTCGCCGGGCAGTGTCGTTTCCTCGGGCAGGTCGGCGAGGACGCCGAGCCAGAACGGGAGTTGTTCGTCGGCGATGGCGTGTTGACGTCGCGCATAGTCGCTGTACTGCACGGGCAGCGGCAGCCACGCCGGTGCCGTTCCCGTGCGGCGCGCGTCGTAGGCGACGGTGAGGTCGCGCAGCAGCGGGGTCAGCGACCATCCGTCGGCGGCGATGTGGTGCAGCACCACCGCGAGTACGTGCCGCGTGGGTGCCGTCCGGTACAGCCGAGTACGCAGCGGGCGGTCGGTGGTGAGATCGTACCCGGCAGAGGCGAATTCGGCGACGAACTCACCGAGAGCATCGTCGGGGACGGCAATCGGCTGGAGGACGACGGGTTCGGTGGGCAGCACCACCTGCTCGGTCGCGGCGGGATACACGGTGCGCAGCGTGCGGTGTCGTTCGACGAGATCGGTCAGGGCGGCGGCGAGGGCATCGACGTCGAGATCACCGTCGAGCTGCACCGCGAACGGCATGTTGTAGCCGGGTGAGTCCGGGTCGAAGCGGTTGAGGAACCACAGACGCTGCTGCGCTGCAGGCATCGGGGCGGGACCGTCTCCCGCGACCAGCGGCGGACGCGAGCGTCCGACTCCGGTGCGCTCCGCGATGATCGCGGCGAGCGCGGTGACGGTGCGGGCGTCGAAGATGTCGCGGACGGTGACGTCGACGTCGGTGATGTCGGTGAGTCGCCCGGCGAGACGGGTGGCGAGCAGCGAGTTGCCGCCGAGGTGGAAGAAGTCGTCGGTCGCAGAGAGTGTCACGGCACTGTGGACGGCACCGACGCCGAGGAGATCGATGACGATCTCGGCGACCAGTTCTTCGACGGGCCCGTGCGGCGCCACTCCCCCCGCGCTCGTGATCTCGGGCATCGGCAGGGCATCGCGGTCGAGTTTGCCGTTGGCGGTGCGCGGCAACGCATCCAGCGGCACAGCGGCTGCGGGCACGAGGTAGTCGGGCAGAGTGCGGCGCAGTTCGTCCAGCGCAGCGGTACTGTCGCCGCCCACGAGATAGGCGACGAGCGTGTCGCCGCGCAGCAGCACCGCGGCCTGGGTGACGCCGTCGCATGCGAGAAGTGCGGCCTCGATCTCGCCGGGTTCGATGCGGTAGCCACGCAGCTCGATCTGATGGTCGGCGCGGCCCAGATAACGTAATTCGCCGGAGCGGTCGCGGCGGGCGAGATCACCGGTGCGGTAGCGGCGGGCGCCGCCGGGTGCAGCGACGAACCGGGCTGCGGTGAGGCCGGCCCGGCCGCGGTAGCCGCGGGCCAGTTGGTGTCCGGTGACATACATTTCGCCGATCGCGCCGGGCAGTGCCGGCCGCAGCGACACGTCGAGGACGTCGATGCCCATCCCCGGGATCGGGGTGCCTATACCGGTGGCGGTGGCTTCCCCGGCGGTGACGTGCACGGTGGTTTCGGTGATGCCGAACATGTTGACGACGTGCACGTGCGGGTGTCGTCGCGCCCACGGCGTCACGCGCGTCGGGTCGAGTGCTTCGCCGCCGAAGATCACGAGCCGCAGATCGGGCACCCTCACGTCGAGGTCGGCGAGTTGGTAGAAGGCGCGCGGGGTCTGGTTGAGTACCGTGACGTGCTCGCGGCCGAGAAGTTCGGCGAATGCCGCGGGGTCGCGGACGGTGTGGTGGTCGATCACGACGAGGCGCGCGCCCGTGGACAGCGCTCCCCACATCTCCCACACCGAGAAGTCGAAGGCCGGCGAGTGGAACAGTGTCCACACGTCGCTGGGGACGCAACCGAAGTCGAACGTGGTGGCGGCGAGCAGGGTCGCGAGGTTGCAGTGGGTGACGAGCACGCCCTTCGGGGTGCCCGTGGAGCCGGACGTGTGGATCAGGTAGGCGCCGCTGTCGGTGGGGATCGTCGTGTCGAAGTCGGCGCCGTCGTCGATGCGGGCGGCGATCTCCGGGTCGTCGAGGTGCAGTACGGGCACGGGCGAGTCGAAGCTGCTCTCGGCGAGCACAACCGACGGCGACGCGTCGCCGAAGAGTGCCTGCAGGCGCGCCGCGGGGTGGGTGACATCGACCGGCAGGTACGTCGCCCCGGCGCGTGCGACGGCGAGGATCGCGACGACGAGATCGAGCGATCGCGGCAACGCCACTGCCACCACGTCGTCGGTGCCGATCCCCCGCTCGCGAAGTATCGCGGCGAGGCCACCGGACCGCGACCACAACTGCCCGTAGGTGAGGGACTCACCTGCGTCGGACACGGCGATCGCTTCGGCATCGTCGGCGACGCGTGCCGCGACGAGCTCGATGGGTGAGGTGGCCACCGGGGGGAGCGTGACGCCGACGGGGGTGTGGCCGGCGCCACGCAATGGAATACCGCCCACCGGCGCTGCCGGATCCGCGGTAACCGAGTCGAGAGTAACCCCAAGCCACTCGGCCCATTCGATCAAGGTGCCTGCTTCGAACATTTCCGCTGGATACGTGAAGGTTCCGGCGAGTCCGGCGGGTGTGCCTGCGTCGGTGCGGTGATCGCGAATGTTGAGTTCGAGGTCTACTCGCGCAGCGCCGGACGGCAGCTCACGCACCGTAGCGCCGGGCACGGTGAAGGTGTCGATGCCGAAGCTCTCGTAGGCGAGGATCACCTGGAATACCGGGTGGTGTCCGCTGGTGCTCGCACCCACTGCGTCGACGATGCGGTCGAACGGGACGTCGGAGTGAGCGAACGCGTCGAGATCCACGCGGCGAGCCTCGGCGAGCAGGTCGGTGAAGCTGTGGCGCGGCTGCACGGACAGGCGCAGTGGGACGGTGCCGACGAACATGCCCACCATGTCGTCGAGCGCGGCGTCGGTGCGGCCCGAGACGGGGGCGCCGATGACGATGTCGTCGGTGGCGGCGAGCGCATGCAGCAGCGTCGCGAACGCGGCGTGCACCACCATGAACGGGGTGACGTCGTTGGCGCGGGCGAGTTTGTCGATGGCGGCGTGCACTTCGGCGGGCACGGTGAACGCGACCTGCGCGGTGGTACCGGTGGTGATGTTGCTGCGCGGGTGGTCGGTGGGCAGCTCCAGCAGCGGCGGGGCGCCGGCGAGCGTCTGCTTCCAATGCGCGAGTTGTGTCGCGGCGAGGCTGCGGGGATCGGTCTCGTCGCCGAGAACCGCTGTGTGCCACCGCGCGTAATCGCGGAAGGATACCGGCGAGCCGGCGAGGTCGGGGGTCTCGCCGGCTCGCCGATCAGCATATGCGGTCGCGGCGTCGCGTCCGAGTGGGAGCAGCGACAAACCGTCGACTGCAATGTGGTGGAGCACCACAGCGAGCGTGAACCCGTCGGTGGTGCGGTAGAGCGCGGCACGGAGGGGTGCGTCGGAGGTGAGATCGTAACGTCTGCGCGCGAACTCGGTCATCCGATCGTCGAGGTCGGCGGGTGCGTCGACCGGTGTGAGGTCGAGTTCCACGGTGTCGAGCAGGTGCTGACGCGGGCCGTCGCCGCTGTCGGGGTAGATGGTGCGCAATGTCTCGTGCCGGGTGATGACGTCGGCGAACGCGCCGCGGAGGGCGTCGAGGTCGGTGTCTCGCGGAAGGTCGACGGCGAACGCGATGTGGTCGCCGCCGTCCGTCTCGGCGGCAACGTCGAACCGGTTGACGAGCCACATGCGCTGCTGAGCGGGGGCGAGCGGTGCGTCGCCCGAGTTGTCGGCGTGTCCGGTGTCGTCACTGTGGACGAGCGGGATGTCGGCGACCGCGCCCGAGGAGCCGAGCGCGCGTGCGAGATCGGCGACGGTCGGGTTCTCGAACACGTCGCGCACACCCACGCGTCGCGCCGCGACCGCGCCGAGGCGGGCCGCGAGGGTGGTGGCCAGGAGCGAGTTCCCGCCGACCGCGAAGAAGTCGTCGTCGCCCGAGACGGCAGGCACGCCCAGCACGTCGGCGACGATCCCCGCGACGAGTTCTTCGGTGACGCTCCGGAACCCCTGATGAGCGGTGGATTCACCTGTGGGATCGGGCAGCGCGGCACGGTCGATCTTGCCGGTGCTGGTGAGCGGCACCGCGTCGAGCACGGTGACGGTGGCGGGCACCATGTGTCGCGGCAGGCGCGAGGCGAGCCAGTCGCGGATCGCGCGTCCGTCGAGCTGCGTGTCGGGGCTGTGCACGTAGGCGGCGAGCGCGCTGTCCCGGGCTGTGTACTCACGAACCAGGGTGACGGCGGTGCGCACGTCCGGGTGGTCGTGCAGGACGGTGTCGATTTCGCCGAGTTCGATGCGGAAACCGCGGATCTTGACCTGATGGTCGGCGCGACCCACGAATTCGAGGGCGTGGTCGCGGGTCCAGCGCACGAGGTCGCCCGTGCGGTACATGCGTCCACCACCGAACGGATCCGCGACGAAACGCTCCGCGGTGAGGGCAGGGGCGTCGAGATAGCCGCGGGCCACGCCCTGCCCCATGAGATACAGCTCGCCGGTCACGCCGTCGGGCACGGGCCGGAGGCAGTGATCGAGCACCGCCGCGGTGACTCCGACGAGCCCGGTGCCGATGGTGAGCTTGGCGCCGGGTTGCAGCGGTGTGCTGGAGGTGGCGATCACCGTGGTTTCGGTGGGCCCGTACACATTCAGCATGGCGCGGCCGGGCGACCACCGCGCCGCGGTCTCGTCCGGCCACATCTCGCCACCCACGGCGAGGACTTCGAGGTGGTCGAGTCCGGCCGGGTCGAGCTGGGTGGGCACCGACGGCGTGGTGAACCAGTGCGTGATGCGTTCACCACGAAGCAGTTCGAGTAGCTCGTCGCCGCCGAACAGATCGGGCGGTGCCACCACAAGAGTTCCGCCCGCCGTCAGCGCCATCACCTGTTCGAGGACGGCGCCGTCGAAGGCGGGGTTCGCGAAGTGCAGGATGCGGGCGTCGTCGTGGAGTGCGAAACGTTCGACGAACGACTGTGCGAGCGGCCCGAGTCCGCGGTGCGCGACCGCCACGCCCTTCGGCTTACCCGTCGACCCGGATGTGTAAACGAGGTAAGCGAGATTGTCGAGATGCACCGGACGCGCGCGGTCGGCGTCGGTGATCTCACGGGTGTCGCCGTCGAGCGTGAACGGCACGATTTCCACTCCCGACGGCACAGGCACGTCGGGGCCGGCGATGGCGTACCGGACGCCGGAGTCGGTGAGCAGAGCGATGATTCGCGCGGCAGGCTGAGCAGGGTCGACGGGCACGAACGCAGCACCGGTGAGGGTTACCGCTGCGGCCGCGATCACCGAGGCAGACGAGCGCGGCACCATCACCGCAACGCGGTCTTCGGCTCCCACACCCCTGTCGAGCAGCGACCACGCCAGCGGCCGGGCGGCAGTCGCGATGCGGAGCGGTTCGCCGCCGGGTTCGACGACGCGCGCCGCGGATCGTTCGATGATCTCGGCGAAGGTCGCTTCGGGTCCGGATTCGGCGACCGTCACCGGAACAGCACCGAGGTCGACGTCGCTCACCGGCCGGGTAGGGTGCTGCGCGACGTGCTCGAACACCGTGTTGAGACGTTCCGACCACGTGGTGATGGTCGTGTGGTCGAACAGTGTCGTGTCGTAGAAGAGCCGGCCCGTCAGCGATCCATCTTGCATGGCGCGCATCGAGATCTCGAGGTCGAACCGTGCGCGAGCCGAGCCGATTTCCTGTGCCCGCACGGTGAGGCCCGGAAGTTCGAGGTCGGGGACGTCGACGTTATCGTACGCGAGCATCACGCTGAACGGGCTGAATCCGAGTGCGTCGACGACCTGCTCGAACGGCACCGTGGCGTGGGCGAACGCGTCGAGGTCGGTGTCGCGGGCGGCGGTGAGCAGCGAGGTGAAGGGCGCGGCGGGGTCGACGTCGAGGCGCAGTGCGACGGTGCCGACGAACATGCCGACGAGTGCGTCGAGGTCGGGGTGATCGCGACCGGCCGTGCCTGTGCCGATGGCAATGTCGCGGACGGACGTCCACGCCGACAACCACACCGCGACGGCGGCGTGCACGGCCATGAACACCGTGGCGTCCTGGGCGGCGGCGATCGAGCGCAGGGCATCGACTTGCTCGGCGGGCACCGTGAACTCCGCTGCCGCGGCCGGGCCGAATCCGCCGTTGCGGGGACGGTCGGTGGGTAGCGGTGCTGCGGAGCCGAGCCCGGCGAGCACGGTGCGCCAATGTTCGAGTTCGCGACTGGCGAGGCTCGCGGGATCAGCGGCGTTGCCGAGCCGATCGCGGTGCCAGCGGGCGTAGTCGCGGTACTGCAGTGGTAGCGGCGCCCACGCGGGAGTCTGCCCTTCGACGCGCGCGGCGTACGCGGTGGCGACGTCGGTGGTGAGCGGCACGAACGACGCACCGTCGAGTGCGATGTGGTGGGCGACCACGGCGAGCACGTGCCGATCGTCGGCCACGCGGAACAGTCGCACACGGAACGGGATGTCTTCGGTGAGGTCGAACGGTGCGGCAGCCCACTGTCCGATCAGCGTGTCGACGTCGTCCTCGCCGACAACCTCGACGTCGAACGTATCCACAGCGCTGTCGATTTCGAGCACCTGCTGCACGGGCCCGTCGCTCGTCGTCAGGAAGACGCTGCGGAGGATGTCGTGGCGACCGAGCACATCGGTGAGCGCGGCCTGCAGCGCCGGCACGTCGAGTGCGCCGTCGAGATGCAGGGCGAACGGCAGGTGGTAGGCGGCGGGGTCGCCGTGCGCGCGGGCAAGCAGCAGCAGTCGTTGCTGGGCCGGGGCCAGCGGAGCCGGTCCGGTCTCGGCTAGCGCGACCGGCGCCGATGCGGCGAGCGGGCGTGCCTCGGCTGCGGCGGCGAGCCGGGCGACGGTGGGATGCTCGAACACGTCGCGGAGCTGCACGTCGCGGCCGAGCGCGGCGCCGAGGCGCGCGGCGAGCTGCGCAGCGCCGAGCGAGTGGCCGCCGAGTTCGAAGAAGTCGGCGTCGCCGCCCACATTGTCGGCGGCGGTGAGGTCGGCGAACAGTCGGGCGACGAGGGTTTCGGTGGGCCCGCTCAGCGGCTTCGACCCGGCGGAAGCCGCCACCGGGGCGGGCAGTTCGCGGTGGTCGACCTTGCCGCCCGGGGTGAGCGGCAGGGCATCGAGCACGGTGATCGATCTGGGCCGCAGGTAGCCGGGAAGTTGTTCGGCGAGGTGGATGGTCAGATCGGCTGTATCCACCTCACCCACCACATACGCGGCGAGGTGCCCGCCGCGCACCACGACGGTGGCGGCGCGCACGGCGGCGAACGAGGTGAGGGCCGTTTCGATTTCGCCGAGCTCGATGCGGCGGCCACGGATCTTCACCTGCTGATCAGCGCGGCCCAGGAAGATGAGCTGCCCGTTGGAATGCCAGCGCACCACGTCGCCCGTGCGATACATGCGACCACCGAACGGCGACGCAATGAAGCGTTCGGCGGTGAGTGCCGGTGCGCCGAGGTAGCCGCGGGCCACGGCATCTCCCCCGAGGTACAGCTCGCCGGACACTCCGACGGGCACCGGGTGCAGGCGGGAATCGAGGACCATTGCGGTCATACCGTCGATGGGTCGCCCGATGGGAACACCGGCTCCGGGTTCGAGCGGTGCGCTCAGCGTTGCGAGGACGGTGGTTTCCGTCGGCCCGTAGGCGTTGAGCATGGTGCGGCCCGGCGACCAGCGGTCGGCGACGGCCTGCGGCAGTGATTCACCACCGGCATCGAGCATCGTCAGATCGGGCAACCCGTGTTCGGGGGTGACGGCGAGGACGGCGGGCGCGGTGATGGCGTGGGTGACGCGTTCGGCGCGCAGCAGTGTCGCGAGGGCGGGGCCACCGACGGCGTCGGGTGGGCAGATGACGACGGTGGCACCGGAGTCGAAGGCGAGCAGCAGTTCTTGGATCGATGCGTCGAAGCTGGGTGCGGCGAGGTGCAGCACGCGCGAGTTCGCGTCGGCGCTGTAGCGGTCGCGCAGCGTGGTCACCAGCGCAGCGATCCCCCGGTGCCCGACGGCGACGGCCTTCGGTGTGCCGGTGGAGCCGGACGTGTAGATCACCCACGCGGGGTTGTCGAGATGCAGCGGGCGCAGCCGGTGCTCGGCGGTGAACTTCTCCGGCGACTCATTGTCGGAGGTGGGCGCGACGCGGGTGAGGTGCTCGGGCAGTTCCGGGTGCTCGCCCACGACAGCCACCTGCACATCGGCGAGAAGTTCGGCGAGGCGGAGCTCGGGAAGTTCGGGGTCGATCGGGGTGTAGGCGGCGCCGGTCTTCGCGACGGCCCACAGCGCGATCACGGAGTCGATCGAGCGGGGCAGCAGCACCGCGACGCGATCTTCGGGGCCGGCACCGGCGGCGACGAGGCGATGGGCCAATTCGTCGGAGCGGCCGTCGAGCTCGCGGTAGGTGAGTGCTTCGCCGCGGTCTCGCACTGCCACGCGATACGTCTGTGCGTGTGCGGCAAGCAGGTCGGGCAGCACCGCCGGCGTGGGCGCCTCGTTGCCGCGTGACGGGGTGAAGCCGGCGAGTTCGTCGGCGGTGGCGAACGGCAGGTCGCCCACGGGCGCCGACGGGTCGCTGACGAAATGCAGGAGGAAATCGAGGAACCTGCGGTGCAGGAAATCGAGGTAGTCCTGCGTGTACAGGTTGGGGTTGGCTTCGAAGTCGACGCGGAGGGTCTTACCCGGAATTCCCGCGTACACGTTCATCGACAGGTCGTCGACGGGGCCAGTGGACTGCACGTGGTAGTCGGCAGGCACGTCGCCGTAGACGATCGGCCGGTGGAAATTCATGATGTTGACGACGGGCCCGAAAGCATTGCGCGTCTCGGTGTGTTCGCGACCGAGTGCGCGCAGATCGGCGAGCATGTCGGCGTAGGAGTATCGCTGATGACGCAGCGCGCCGTTCATTTCCACCTGGACGTCGCGAATCAGGTCGGTTCCCGGCGCCGACAGATCCAGCCGCACACGCAGCGGCACCACGTTGGATATGACACCCGCAGAGCGTCTCAGGGCAGCGGTGGTGCGCGCCGATACGGGGAGCGACAGCACCACATCGGTGGTGCTCCGAGTGCGAGCCAAGAACGCTGCGAACCCGGCGAGCACGATCGGCACCTCAGTGGCATTCACTTCCTGCCCCCGTGCTGTGATCGCCTCAGAGAGCCCGGAGGTGACGGCAGTTCCTGATCGCCTCGCGGGGACTGTAGGGGGCGCGACGTCGCCGATCAGTGAGAGTGGCTCGGGAAGATCTGTAAGGCGCTGGGCCCAATGCTCGCGGTCACCTGCCTGCCGCTTCGATCCCACATAGGTGGTTTCGAACTCGATGATCTTCTCGATCGGCAATGACGTGACCGGCGGCGTCCCTTCACCCGCGATCCACGCCGAGTACAGCTCCGCGGCCCGGCTCAACAGGATCATGGCCCCGTGGCCGTCGAGCGCAATGTGGTGGACGTAGCTCGACAGGAAATACCGATTGTCGGCAATGTGCAGCAGGGTGCTTGCAATAAGTCGGTCGCCGAGGGGGTCGAGCGGCGCCGAGAAGCGCGCAGTCATCCAACGATGCGCAGCCGCTTCCGGATCATCGAATTCGCGACAATCGACATATGGGACATCATCGACATATTCGATGTCGACGAATTGCTCGGGAATACCGTCTCCGTCAGCGAGAAAGAGGAAGCCAGATTCCACATCGCGCGCAGCCTGCAGCATCGCCTCGGTCACGAGACCGTGATCGAGACTGCCCCGAAACTCCAAGTACTGAGCAGTAATAAAGGGCACGTCCGGATTCAATACCTGGGCGTACCACAGCCCCCGCTGGCTTGGGGACAGCGGAAGTAGTTGCACCACGCTCCCTCGCCTCACCCGACAAAAACACATACCTGGGGCGCGATAGCTGCGTTGTCATCCGCCCCGACGAACCGCGACTGATGCCTCCCAACACCGTTGCCACGATCGAACGCACAAAGTGTATCCAGGGTCAGCAAAGCTCACCACTTGAACGGACGGCCAACTCGATGTCGGTTATCGTTCCGGCGGAGAAACACGAAGGGGGAACAGGCCGCGTGAACAATGTTACCGGTGAGTCAGATTCGCCAGGTCCGCGTCGACGCAAGGTACGTCGACGCCTGTCGGACGAGGAAATCGCAGCACGCCGCAAGAAGCGGAGGCGCGTGCAGATCGGCAGCGGTGTCGGCGTTCTCGTGGTGGTCGGATTCTTCGGATGGCTTGGATACGAAGGCCTACAGGCGAAATCGAGCCTAGAGAAAGCTCAGGATTTCGCAATGCAGGCGAAAGACGCCCTGCTGTCGGGTGATACCGAAGAGGCAACCCGCGCGGCCGGCGACGCCGACCGTTACGCGCAGGAGGCACAGGGTTCGGTTGATTCGTTCCCGTGGCGCGCAGCCGGTGCCGTTCCATGGTTGGGCAGCCCTTTTGACACGACACGACAAATGACCACGATTGTGAGCGGTCTCACAGCAGATGTATTGCTTCCTGCGGTCGACGCAGGCAGTGCAGTGTCTCCCGATCAGTTGATTCTCGACGGTGCGCGCATCAATCTTGCAGCCCTTCGCGATGCCGCGCCGGTGCTCGAAACCACGTCCGCCGCGATCACAGATCTCGACGCGCAGGCGCAGGCAGTCGACAGCACATATCTCGGACTGATCGACGACGCACGCCTGGACCTTCAAGACCAGGTGTCCGAATTGTCTGGCCTGCTGAACAATACGTCGACCGCAGCGCAGATTGCACCCGCGATGCTGGGTGCGGATGGGCCGCGCAGCTACTTCATCGGGTTCCAGACCAACGCCGAAGCGCGCGGGACGGGCGGACTGTTGGGCGGGTTCGCGGTGGCCCAGGCGAACGACGGCGCCGTGAGCATCGACGATGTCGCCAGCAATCGAGAGCTCACGTTCGAATACGACCCCATCGATCTCGGGCCGGACTTCAAACAGGCATATGGCCACAGCCGTGCCACCCAGGATTTCCGCAACAGCAACGTCAGTTCACACTTCCCCTACGCCGGCCAGATCTGGCAGTCGATGTGGCAGCAGGAGACCGGCGAGCGCGTGGATGGCGCGATCGCGACCGACCCTGTGGCGTTGAGCTACGTGCTCGAGGTCGTCGGCGACGTTACGCTGCCGACCGGCGAGAAGATCACCGCCGACAACGTGGTCGAATTGACTGAATCGACCGCATATTCCCGGTTTGGCGATGATCAGGCGGCACGCAAGGCCTACCTCGAGTTGGTCGCCAAGACCGTGGTGGAAAAACTCACCGGCAGCATCTCCCAACCCCAGGCACTTCTCGAAGCGCTCGGGCGGGCCGCGAGCGAGGGCCGGCTTTCAGTATGGAGCTCAGTCCCCGAAGAGCAGGAAATACTTGCCGGCACAGCACTGGGTCACGTTGTTCCGGATGACCCCGCACCGTATGCAGGCGTGGTGATCAACAACCTCGGTGGCAACAAGCTCGACTACTACCTAGAACGAGAGATCGAGTACACCGCGGGCTCCTGCGAAGGTGATACACGCAATTCGACAGTCACAGTTCGCCTTACGAACAACCTCCCTGCCGGCGACCACACCAACTATGTTGCGGGGATGTTCGACAATCCGATCGGCGCACCAGCGGGTACGAACCTTGCTGACGTCGCGCTCGTGGCAACTCAGGGCGCCGAGCTCAAAAAGTCAACGATAAACGGCAGGTCGGGCTTCGTGTTCAACAGCAAGGAACTGGGCCATCCAATGTTCAACGCGCAGGTCCCCATTCCGCAGGGCGAGACAGTCGAAATCGTATACGAACTAACCGAGCCAATAAACAGTGGAGCAGCACGAGTGCCTGTCCAACCCCTCGCGGACGAGCCTGCGATCGCAATCTCGGTCCCGGTGTGCGGATAGAGCAGCAGACTTCCTACATAGACCGGATGTCTCAACCAAGCACGCTCGCTCAATGACTGTGATGTTCCCCACCGACGTTAAACATTGCGGGTCATGCCGGGCGCTACAGGCTACTTCCACCGAAATAGCCTGAACTGCACCTTGTTCAATGTTACCTATCGGTAGTCAGGCCCATAGGGAAGATCAAGTTCTACTCGAAGGTCTCCAACATTGCAACATCAGGATGCGGCGGAACCTGCCGTACCTCAGAATGTTCATTGGTGTGCTTACGACCGAGGTTAAGCACTGGTCGAGGCATGCACGGTACGGGGAGGTACACGTGCACTGTCCGGCACTGTAGTGATCGCCGACATGGCGAATGCAGCAGTCCGGGGCCTCACCACCTGGGCTCGGGGAGGAGTCAGAATGAGGACAACGCTTAAGGGATCACGGCACCACGAAGCCGGCATCGGTAGTGCCGCTCGGCATACTGCAGAATTCGTCGCTTATCTTCCTTCTCCTCAAGACCTCGACCGTCACTTGACCACTCTCGAGATTCACGATCAGCCACTGCCCATGCAGCCATGGACGCCTCGGCCCTGTCGTTGAGTCCTGCCAGTCGGACAGCGCTAAACAATGTGCCCGAGGCAACCCGCATGAGCGGCAATCAACCTCAAAGCGTTCGACTTCAACGCAACACATGATGAAAGGACGACCATGCTGCGGAGCGCGCCCCAATCAGTACCCCTGCGCATTCGAGGCACCCAGGTTCGCTTTGATGTCTTGACCATGCACGAGGTCACACAGCAGATCTTCGAGAGTGCACCCGCCACCTGGCGAACCGTGATCACGCCGAACCTCCACCACATCCATCTATTGCGACGAGACGCATCGCTGCTGCCCTTGTATCAGTCAGCGGACCTCCTTCTTCCTGACGGTTGGCCCGTCGCCTGGATGTTGTCGCGCGTGGCTGGATCCGACGTCGAGCGGATCGCCGGCTCGGACCTTCTCGAACAAGTGCTCGCAACAGATGGTGGCGGTCGTGCTCTTGTCCTTGTCGGAGGCGAGGATGTCACCGCATTGGCGACTGTCGCCGATCGAGCACGCCAGGTTAACTGGACCGTATTCGTTGAGCCCGCGCCTCGCTCGGAGGTCGAAAGTACTGATTCTCGGCAAGCGTTGGCTTCACGGGTCGCGGCGAACGGGCAAGGCGGCGTCATCGTGCTTGGGCTCGGCGCGCCAAAACAGGAGCGGTTCGCGCATGAAGTCAGACAGCTCGCCGGCTCCGGTCACATATTGTGCCTAGGGATGGCAATCAACTTCAGTGCAGGTAAGTACAAACGTTCACCAGAGTGGATGCGGCACGCCAAGTTGGAATGGGTCCACCGGATCATTAGCGAGCCCCGACGCCTTCTACCGCGATATGCGCGGGATGCGGGCGCACTTCTCCCAACTATGGCGGAAAACGGCAAGGTCAGGGCATGAACGAGTCCCACACGCTCATTGCTGGTAATCCGCTTCAGGCACGCCCGGTGGTTCTCCAGATTGGGCCTGAACCGGGCAGTAACGGCGGTATCGCTACAGTCATTGAGGAAACGCTCAAATTCGAGTCAGGCCGCTTCGAACAGCGCTCCTGCCACTCGTGGGTGCCAAACGGCAAACTCGCATCGTTCCCACGGGCCATTCGCGCGGCTTTCACGATGTTCACCAGCCGACGTCGCTGGAGCATCGCGCATGTCCACTTGAGTGAGTACGGGAGCTTCCTGCGCGAGGGCGCGTTGATCTTGCTCGCTCGAACCTTGAGACGTCCCGCTGTTGCAACCCTCCACGGAGCGAATCTCACACAGCATGTCGCAAAATATCCGCGACTCAGTCGTGCAATCTTCAATTCCACAACGATCGTTCTCTGTCTCGGTGAGAACCAGGCCAACATCGTGGCACGAATCGCCCCCAATGTTCCACTTCGGATAGTCGGAAACCCGATCCACTACACCGCTTTTCCGAGCTCCATCCCACCAGCCCCACCACGACGTGACCAGCCGACATTTGTCTATGCAGGTGAGGTCGGTCAGCGCAAAGGACACGATCGGCTGATCAGAGCCTGGGACACCGTGCTTCAGGAATATCCGGAAGCACGTCTTCGCATAGCTGGCCCACTAGCCAAAAACTACGAGGTTAGACCACAACAGGGAGTCGACTACCTCGGAAACCTCGATCGGAAGGCACTCCTCGAGGAGTACTCGAAGGCAACAGCCACAGTTCTCCCTAGTCGCGCCGAAGTCTTGCCAATGGTTCTGATCGAGTCACACGCTCAAGGCACTCCAACCGTCTATACCAAGGTCGGTGAGTGGCAAGTATTCGCGGATGCACCGGGGATCAGACTCGTCAATGTGCACGACGAGTCCGAAGATGTCGTCGTCTCATCTATTGCACAGGCCATGATCGATCTTGCTGCCATTCCGGCCACCGATCCAACCCTACTAATCTCCTGGAGCCGCGACCGGTTCTCCACTCAAGTGGTCTCCAACCAGCTGGACTGCGCCTATCACGCTGCAATTTCCGGCGAAAACCCAAGTGCCCTGCACAATCTGAGGAATAGTTCGGGCCTCGACGTGAAAACCCCTCTGCCGACAAATACTATCGGCACGCAACGGTCGACGGAGGAAATATGAAAACAGTCGGAATTCTTACTCGCCACGTCTACCCGAATTATGGATCGCTCCTGCAGGCCCATGCGCTTCAAAGCGCAATTTCCTCGTTTGGCCCCCAGTGTAACGTGATTGACTACTACCCTATGACAGATCACCCGATGCGGTTGGCGTCATCCAGACTCAGAGAGTCTCGCATGAGAGACTCCCCAATCAAGCGGGCCGCGTACCTTGCAATTCAAACCCCAAATATGGCAGGCATGAGCGTTCGATTTCGCGGCTTTCAGCGTACGCATCTTTCTCTCACCGAAACTTGCGCGGATGCTGACTCCATAACTGACGCGATAAAGGAAATCGATGTTGTGGTTGCCGGCAGCGATCAGATTTGGAATTCCGTACACGGACAGTTAGACCCAGTCTATTTCCTTTCCGGCCAGCCAAGCGAAAAGAAGTTCAGTTACGCCGCAAGTTTCGGATCCGGATCGCCGTCAGCTACCGATTCTGAAAGGGTAGTGCACTGGCTCGGGGATTACCGAAAGGTATCTGTTAGAGAGCCTTCCGCCCAATCTTCGCTCACCTCGATTGGAATCGAATCTCGCGTTGACATCGACCCAGTATTACTCCACAATCAGGACTACTGGACAGAATTCTCTGCAGCCCAACCGCAGGCCAGGTCCAAGTACATCTTGGTATATCAGCTCCACAATACACCGGATTTCAACCAGCGGCTCAAGCTCATATCTGAACGCCACGGACTGCCAGTTCGCCGTGTGACCCCCGATGCCAAAATATTTCTTACCAGCCGTGCATTCGACTACCTTGTAACACCAGAGAAGTTTGTTTCTCTCTTCCGCGACGCGGCAGTAGTCGTCACGGATTCGTTCCATGGGACCGCGTTCTCGCTCTTATATGGTAAGCCGATTTACGCACTTCTACCGGAAAGGAATTACACCCGCAACATCGACCTACTAGCTTCGGTCGGACTCTCGCACCTAGCGACGTCAGTAGATCAGGACTTGCCAGCCGATCCCCACTACGATCCCGAGCCGGTATCTGGCAAACTCAGATCCCAAGCCGCCGAGTCCTGGAAATATGTTCGTGATATCGCAACGGCGGGCGACCGGATATGACGCAGCAGCTGAGTGCCTCTGACACTCCGAGCGAAGAGATCCGAAATCGGATGCTCCCGATCGATTATCTCCAACTCGGTCTTTTTACCATCTACGCCTTCTCGTACTCGCTATACATGGCCGAGCTTTTTCCCTCCTCAATCTTCTACGCATCTTTGTCCATCTTCTTTATATTCGCCACGCTACGTGTCATTGTAATTCTACTCAGAGCCAGGCCAGGAACTCCTCTCATATTCGGCCGTTCCGCCGGGGCATTGCTAATTGCATCCTTCGCACTCCTCCTTATCTCGATTGGGCAGGAACTCGCTGCGAACGGCGATTTCTCATATACAAGTTTCAGCGCATCCGCATTGATCGTCATACCGGCAATCATTGCGCTATGCATCGCCAATACATCAACTGAGCGCGTCGCTGACCTTTATATGACGATTTATCTCGCTCGGTATTTGCTCTACTTCGCAATATCCAACGAATACTCGATCGAGGCTATACGCTCAATAAGTTGGTCTGATTCAGTTTCGCCATTCGAGTCATCCTTCGCCCACGACATGCTCGTACTGGTGATGTACTTTGTTGTACGGCAGAGCAAGGTTCGCACGGGCGTGACTGCATTCTTCACAATGTTGGCTCTCAAGCGTGCGGCGTTTATATCAGCCCCACTCTTCATACTGTTTGGACGCCAACTTCGCGCGCCATCCCCACCAAAGCGCGCATCTGTGATCGCACTATTTCTCGTTGGGGTCGCTAGCCCGTTCATCGTCATTGCTGCATACTCACAGAGCTTCTCACGGTTTTTCAGCGAAACATTCGGGACAGATCTAAACGACTTCACGAGCGGGCGCGTCCAGATCTACCAACTCGCCACACATTGCGCCGACACCTCGCACGCGTTCGGCTCGCTGAATACTTGTCTCAGCGACCTAGCATTGCGATTGAACGGAACCACCTGGAACAGTCTCTTACATAATGACACGCTCCGGGTTTACATGGAAGTCGGAGTCCTGGGAATTGCAATCTACATGGGAGCGCTCGCATATGTTTGCCGGCTCTCCCGTCCCGCTTTCGTTCTCATGGCATATACCTTTTTCGTGCTAGCCACTTCCAGATTAATTACCCATGTGAGCTTTTGGCTCGTACTCTTCACCGCGATTGCCTTGTTCGAGATGCTTAAATCAAATCGCGAACTCGAGGACGGCAGGTCCAATACTTCTGGCGATACCCACGCGACCGAACAGAATTCGCGAGAGTCAAATACAATTAGGGGACGATAGATGAGTATTCGACCGTCGCGGGTGGGAATCCTTACCCTGACACAGTCCGAAAACTATGGAACTGTGCTCCAGGCATATGCGACTCACCAGCTCCTAAACTCTGCCCCGAGCAGAGACCTATACTCGCTGATTCCCACCGACGTCCATCAGGTAAGGCGTCGGCGCGTCCTCTCGCTAGCCAACCCTAAGAATCCTAGTTCAGGAATGACCCGCCTGCGAAATTTCGCAGAAATGCGCAGTTTCATCCGCCCCTTCACGGATACCCGGGACGGCAAACGCTGGGTCGATATCAGCAGTCGACAGTCCGCAATTAACTACCTGAACTCTCGATACTCTGGATTCATTACGGGTTCGGATGAAATATGGAACCTTGCATTCGTCGGAGACAAGAGCATATATTACGTTCCACCTACCACCGGTAAGGTTCGAGCTAGTTTCGCAACATCAGCGAATCGGCTTGACATATCGAAGTTGTCTAGGGAAACACGCGAGATACTACGGGCCTCGCTTGATTCCTACGCGTACATCTCAGTCAGAGACTCAAACACCCGATCGTTCATCGAAAACATCCTCGATCGGCCAACTCCAATCGACGAAATCGTCGATCCAACAATAATCCATGGATTGCCCGAGTTTATTCGAACTCCCTCCGATAATCCTAGGGAAGGCCGCAAGAGGATCTTGATGATGGTCCGAGATAGACAGGTGGGGGACGAACTGATATCACGGTTTCATAATGTGGCAGATATCGACACCGTGTTCGTCCGGTATTCCGACGCCAAGTTTCTTCATCTGACTCCCGGAGAATACGTTGGGTGTTTCGGCGAGTACGACTGCGTCGTGACGGACTACTTCCACGGAACGTGCATGAGTGTTCTCAATAAGGCACCGTTCGTCAGTTTCGACAGCGAAGCGCTGTATTCACAGTACGAGAGCAAGATCAAGAACTTGCTCACCAAACTTGGGCTCAACGACCACTACGCTGACCTTTCCGGGAACCCCAGCGGAACTACCTCCTCTCTCATCGAGACCGTAGATCGAATGTTGACCGCGCCCCCGGCATGGACGGCCGATGCGGCCATCGAACGTGAGAGGGAACATGGTCTAGCGGCTCTCGAACGGATCAGGAGCGCAATCAGCGAGGGCCTAGCCAGTGTCCGTTGAGTCTGCCGGCGTCGCACGAAAATCGGCAATCTACGCAGTCGCGTCAATTGTCCAGAAGCTGTCTTCGCTCATACTCCTACCGATCTATACGCGTCTCCTGACACCGGAGGAGTACGGGTATTTCAATATCATCGTTACCCTTCTAATGCTCGGCGGGGCAGTCGCTGCACTCGGCTTGGAATTCGCCGTGGTCCGATACTCTCACCCTTCATTATCGGGCACGAACGAGACCGCCCATAACCACGGCGATAGGCAGGCCGAGAATTTCACAGCGACGTACGCAATCGTAATAGCTTCTTCGTTCCTCTTGACGGTAGTTCTGGTCGCAACAGGACCACTCTACTCGCCATTAATATTTCCTGGATTCGATTTCTATCCGGTAATCCTGATTGCGCTGTCCTCAATCCTATTTCAACCACTAACAACGGTATACCTAGCATTACTCCAAGCACGTTCGATGGCTCGTTCGTTCGGAACATACTCGCTTGCACTTTTTGCTTCTAATGGACTACTCACGGTTATCTTGTTAGGCCCCATGGAAGCCGGACTGCTTGGTGTCGCAACGTCCGCCGTAATCGTCAATGCAACGTTCGCGCTATACGGTACATGGCGAGCATTCAGACTCGGAATGCTTTGGGCGAAATTCAATCGGGACGATGTCGCCCGATTACTCAGTTATGCACTTCCGATGCTCCCTCATACGCTCACACTGCAGGCCACTTCCCTTGCGACTCGTGTCATCATCTCGAATATTGTTAGTGTCGCCGCCGCCGGATTGTTCAATATCGCGATGTATGCGGTTAATTTTATCGACGCGGTACAGACGGCATTCCATCGGTCCTTCTTGTCTTGGTACTTCGTCCAAGTCGACAACAAACCAACCGGCTGGAGAGTTCAAGTACGGAATGTAATCGCGTCGTTCGTCAGCGCATCGGTTGTCATCGCGGCTTCAGTTGCACTATTCGCAGATGAACTGTTGCTTATATTGACACCGCAGGATTTTCATTCGGCAGCGACCATAATCCCTTTGCTGGCGCTAAGCATGATGGTTAAATCTGTTTATTACCCCTCATTGTCGGCCTTGCTTTATCATCGCAAGGGCACCAATTCCGTGCTGTTGATTTCAGGCACATCGAGTGCAATTTCTATACCTCTAGCGATTGTAGGGGCTTGGTATTGGGGGCTAACTGGCGTTGCTATTGCACAATTAGTACAGCGCCTAACCATGAGCGCCATGGCGGTCAAACTGTCCGCGCGCTTAGATTTCGCTGGTATCCCATGGTCGCGGGTGCTCAAGGCCCAATCGGGTGGTTTGGCAATAGTTGCGATAGTCATGATTGGCGATTCCGTGGATTGGTGGGGAGTAGATTTCTGGCCGCTACTGTCCGTTAAGATTGTTCTGTGGGTCGCGCTTATTCTCTACATACTCATTTGTGATCCATTCTTGGCCAAGACCGCAAGGAGCGTAGTCCATCGTGAGCCTTAAGAGTAACCTGAAGTCGGTAGACCCACTCCGTCGTTTTGTGAAGCGGATTAAAATTCACCGCGAGTACATGTACGATGCCTGGTTTATGTCCAGCCATTTGCTGGATGGAGGCAGGGCATCAAGCCATGAGCAGTACCGAATCATGCTGCGTGTGCATTCGCTCGAGAAAGGTATGGCGCATCGTTCGCCACGCTCGTTCGGTAGTAGTGCCCCATAGAGTGGTGTAACCCGGTGACCAGCACCACAACCGACAGCGTGTCGCTGCTGGACGTGAAACGGTCACCGCGTGATCCTTCGAGTCAACCTTCCACAGAATCCTCGAACGGAGTCATCACGATGACCGCACCCCACATTGTCGACCCTGCGGGCGTATTGCACCAAGCCCTGACCGACGCGTCTCCCGATCTGATGCGTGAACTGCTACAAACCATGATCAACGCCCTGCTGTCCGCCGAAGCCGACGCGGTCTGCGGCGCCGAATGGGGCCAACAGTCCACCGAACGAGTCAATCAGCGCAACGGATACCGGCACCGTCCGCTCGACACCCGTGTCGGCACCATCGACGTCGCCGTCCCCAAACTCCGATCCGGCACGTATTTCCCCGAATGGCTTCTCGAACGCCGTAAACGCGCCGAGGCCGCATTGATCACCGTGGTCGCCGACTGCTACCTGGCCGGGGTCTCCACCCGCCGGATGGACAAGCTGGTCAAAACCCTCGGTATCAACGCACTGTCGAAGTCCCAGGTCTCACGCATGGCCGAGGACCTCGACGAACAGGTCGCCGCGTTCCGGCAACGGCGACTCGATCACGCGGGCCCGTTCACGTTCGTCGCCGCCGACGCATTGACGATGAAAGTCCGCGAGAACAAGCAGGTCGTGAATGCAGTCGCGATGGTCGCCACCGGAGTCAACGCCGACGGGCACCGCGAAGTGCTGGGCCTGCACGTGGCCACCAGCGAGACCGGTCCGGCATGGAACACCTTCTTCGCCGACCTGGTCGCCCGCGGCCTGAGCGGGGTCCGGTTGGTCACCTCCGATGCACACCGTGGTCTGGTCGATGCGATCGCGGCGAACCTGCCCGGTACTGCGTGGCAGCGATGCCGGACCCACTACGCGGCAAACCTGATAAGTGTGTGTCCGAAGAGCATGTGGCCGGCGGTCAAAGCGATGTTGCACTCGGTCTACGACCAGCCGACCGCCGATGCGGTCGATGCCCAGTTCGATCGTCTTGTCGAGTACACCGAGGACCGGCTCCCGACGGTCGCTGAGCATCTGGGTAATGCTCGCCCGGATCTGTTGTCGTTCAGCGTATTTCCGAAGGATGTGTGGACTCAGGTGTGGTCGAATAATCCTGCCGAGCGTCTCAATCGAGAGATCCGGCGTCGGACCGATGCGGTGGGGATCTTCCCCAACCGTGACGCCGTCGTCCGGTTGGTCGGTGCTGTCCTGGCCGAGCAGACCGATGAATGGGCGGAGGGCCGGCGGTATCTCGGGCTCGAGGTGCTGGCTCGTTGTCGTGCTGTGGGCACCGCGCCGGAGAGTGTCGGGGAGGTGGTTACGGAACCTGCTGCCGCGATTCCTGCTGCATAGTCAGGACAGGAGAAGGGATCACCGTCCTACACCACCTTCTGGGGCTTGACCCGTTCGGTGCAGCCAAAGCCACTGCACTTACCCAAATGCTGATGAACTCGAGCGATGAAACCCGTGGATCGACCGCCTACAACATGGGTGTATCCGTGCTCGCATCTTGGCGCGATTTCCATCAAGAGCGTGACGACCGGAATCAATCTACCCTCGACCTAGTCGAGCTGTTTCTCAGTGACGAATGCGAGGGGTACTCAACGAATTTCCGTGCCGGGGTGAAGGCAATTTTCGATCGAGACCCTGACTCTTGGAAAGACTTGCCCTTCGCCGATTTCGTCGCGACTCGACATTCGACGAGGCGCTATTCGGGTCAATCGGTTAGCGAGCATGACCTTGGTGAAGCAGTTGAACTCGCAATGCTCTCTCCATCCGCATGCAACCGGCAAATGGTTCGCTTACATGTGATTGATGATCCAGCGAGAAAGCGACTGCTATATGACACTCTCCATGGAACCGGTGGAGTGGATTTCGACAGTTGCCGGCTAGGCGTGGTTACCTACGACTCTCGAAGCCTCGAATTTTACGGTGAGCGCAATCAGGGTTACCTGAACGCCGGCCTATTTGCCATGACATTGGTGTATGCCCTCCATTGGAAGGGGATCGGTGCATGCCTGTTGCAGTTCGGGAATACCGTCACCGAGGAGCGGGGCCTTATCAAGCAACTGGGCATCCCAGAAGTCGAGCGAATCGCCGTAGGAATCTCCTTCGGACACCTTGAGTCCAGCGATGTTGTGCCGGCAAGCGTCCGGCGAACCGTTTCTGAGGTACTGAGGCGCGACGCTCTAGGTGTGATCACGTCATGATCGATGGGGACGTGTCCATATGCTCGCCAGTGCCAAAAACAGAGATACGTCCGTCCAGTCGCTGCGCGGGCTCACGGGATTGCTGGCAGTCCCGGAATAGAGATTTTCAGAATTAATTCGCCAGGCTCGAAATATCGTTGGCATCAACGGCCGGTTACTCAGGGGAGGACATAGTGGTGAATCCGAGGTTCGATCTCCGACGAAACAAGGGGCGATTGCCCATTGGTCCCCGACCTGCCGAGGACACTAGTTCGAGCCCACATTCAGGATCTCCAGCGAGCCGATATACGCACATCGACGCGATGCGAGCAGTCGCAGTGCTGCTGGTGGTGGTGGCACACGCAGGAGTCGGCCACATAATCCCAGGTGGGTCCGGCGTCACGATCTTCTTTACCATATCAGGATTCATTATTACGACCATTCTAATTAAGGAGTGGAAGAACACCGGAAAATTCGATATTGGCGGGTTTTATATCCGCCGCGCGGTAAAACTGACCCCTCCGCTCTTGGTCGCTCTAGTCATACCAACGATAATTTACTCAGCATTCGGTGGGCTCATCGATTGGAGCGATTTCGCCGGCCAGATCCTGTTCTATTTCAATTGGCTTAAACTCGACCACCCCGACGTCCTTCCTGGATCACCGGTCGTGTGGAGTCTCTCAATCGAAGAGCAATTCTACATTGTATTTGCTGTTCTGTGGCTTTGGCTCGTGAAAAGCTCTCGGGCGATTCCGTGGCTTGCCACGCTCTCGATCGTGGCCATCATCGCAAGTACCACACTCCGCTTCCTGTTCGCGTCTCCTGGGAGCGAACAAGTCGCTGACCGCATCTATTACGGGTCTGACACCCGAGCAGACAGTCTCGCTTGGGGCATCCTCGCGGCGATTGCACTATTTAAATGGCAGAACTCGACTGCACGCCGGGGTTGGCTTCAGCGCATCACCGGTAACGATTGGGCACTCATCGGTGCGTGTCTAATCTTCCTTGTGAGCTTGCTGATTCGCGACGACTGGTTCCGGCAGACGATTCGATACTCGTTTCAGAGCGTCGCCTCTTGCATTGTCATACTTTATGGGTTCACCGCCTTCCAAAGTATCGCGAATCGGTTGTTTACAGCGTTCTGCCAGATACGCATCATTCAAATCATCGGACTCGCCAGTTACAGCATCTACATAGTCCATTTGAGCATAATTATCGTCATTGATGACTACACCAAGCGACTGCCGTTGCCAGCGCATGTTGCGATTGGAACTGCTGTGTCGGTAGGCGTCGGAATTGCGATGTACTACTGGCTGGAGGTACCCGCTCGCAAGCAATACGAGAAGCTTCGGGAACGCCGTGCGTCATCTGCAGTTCATGCCACGAACCAGTCCTGAGTACCGGCACACGGAAGGCCGTGGTCTCTGATCGGCGTCGAGCGTTCAGCAATCAGCACCGTTGTGAGACGACAACCTGGGTTGCGATACTCGTGCACTCACCTCGTAAAGACAGCTGCCGCCACAAAGACATGGTCGAGAACGTTCTGCGGAGGCCGGACATCGGGCGATCACAACGAAAATTGCGTTGACCACAGCAAATGTCCAGGTTGTCGCCCCACCTGGTATGCCCGCCGAGCTGTGATCGCGGCAAGGAGAAGTCGGCCCACGCGCAGTTCACGGTCGAGACGCGTATCCCGGTGTTCGTCCCAGGCCCCGATCCTGCGTCGGAGCGCGGCGCTGCGAGCGCCAGTATGTCCTCGCGTCAGTACTTTCCCAAGAATTACTTACTTTCCGGGGGAGTTCCAAGGCGGGCGAGGCGGTTGCTCACACGCTCAATAGTCGGTGTCGTAAGGCGCTGGTTGGAAGCCACCGACCGAAGTCATCATTGAGCACGTGGGGTGGTGCCAACGCGCCGGGGTTGCGACGGCTGGTTTGATCCGGTCAATTTCGATCACGGAAAATCGTACGAATTGTTCCAAATGATTTATAAAGTCCGATGAGTCATTGGGATTTTAGAGACAATGCTGTAACTGGCAGTCGTTTGCTCGCCTACGGAAGAACTTCCTCGATCCTGGGTGATGGCATTTCGCTTAATGCCCGTTTCGAACCCGAGACGACGACCCAGAAGCCCCTGTTCAGCAACCGGGCTCTGGGAGGAAGTCACGGACATCACCACCGTTGATCGCGATGGTCGAGGTCCGAAACGGATGGAGCTGCTTGACCAGTCTCGCAGTCACTACACCGGCGTGGTCTTGGGCGCATTGCGCCAGAGCCGACGCCACGAATACGGTGTAGGTGTAGGTCGATCAAATCTCGGGTCCTGGAGGAACATCGGCCGTGCGCGCACATCGGTCTTCGACATCCGAAACGCCTGCTCGACAGTCACCGGCCGTGGTGCTTGCCTTTGGGATAACGAACCGGGTGGCCACGGACTTCGTGGCTCGTTCAAGTTCTTCACGATTACGAACGATACCTAGCGCTACTCGTCGATCTGTTCGGGGCGGGACCGCCTTCAGTACGTGGACCTCGTGCTGAGTCGTGGAGATATTGCAAGCGCTCAGTATGCGCCGTCACTCGCAAGGACAGCCTTGACGGTCTTCCCGATGATCAGTACATCCGAGATCATCGACCAGTTCTCTACGTACGACAGATCGAGCCGTACCGACTCGTCCCACGACAGATCCGAACGGCCGCTGACCTGCCACAGACCCGTGACGCCGGGACGCACAAGTAGGCGGCGCTTGACGCGACCGTCGTAGTTCTCCACCTCACGACGCAGCGGCGGACGCGGGCCGACGACGCTCATCTCACCACGCAGCACATTGATGAACTGCGGCAGCTCGTCGATGCTGTACCGGCGCAGCACCTTACCCACCTGGGTCACGCGCGGATCGTCACGCATCTTGAACAGTAGGCCAGCACCCTCGTTCTGCACCAGCAACGACTCGACCATCGCGTCGGCCTTCGTGACCATCGACCGGAACTTGATCATCCCGAACGGCCTACCGTCCAGACCAATTCGTTCTGACCGGTAGAACACAGGACCCTTGTTGTCCAGTTTGATCGCGACAGCCACAACCGCAAAGAGCGGCAGGAGAACAAGCAACGCCGCCACCGAGAAAGCGACGTCGAAGAGTCGCTTACCACTACGTTTGGCGCCGTGATAACTCGGTTTCTCTACGTGGATCAGCGGGAGACCTGCAACAGGACGCATCTCAATCCGCGGGCTCGCCACATCGACAACACCGGTTGTGACCACCAGATCTACGCCATGCGGATCAAGCTTCCAGACCAAATCCTTGATGCCTTCAGGACCAAGAGTCTCGGTAGCCGCCACCGCAACCGTGTCGGCACCCGATGCGCCGAGGGCTTCGAGGATCGAGTGCTCGTCACCGAAGATCGGCACCGACCGACCGTCTACATCGATCTCTTCCCCAACCGATCCTGAATATGCCGGAACACACACTCCGACAACTCGATATCCGTCGGCAAATTTGCGCTCGAATGTGCCGCCCAGATGCCGAACTGCACGCGCACCCCCGACTACGAGTACAGAGGTGGTGAACTCTCCACGCCGACGCTTCCGCGCCACAGCCTTTCTCCACAACCACCGGCTGACTAGCAATCCGAAGAGTCCAGCCGGCAAAGCAATCGCCAAGTAGCCACGCGCGAGTTCGAGCTGGAAGACAAGCGCAACAATTGCAATGAACCCGAACAATCTCAGTGTGCTAGAAACGACCCGTTGATACTCGTCGTAACCAGCACCGATTACCCGACGCGACCGTGTACGGAACAGACGAAGGTTTACCAGCCAAGCAACGGCAATAGTAGTGCCCCATAGAGTGGTGTAACCCGGTGACCAGCACCACAACCGACAGCGTGTCGCTGCTGGACGTGAAACGGTCACCGCGTGATCCTTCGAGTCAACCTTCCACAGAATCCTCGAACGGAGTCATCACGATGACCGCACCCCACATTGTCGACCCTGCGGGCGTATTGCACCAAGCCCTGACCGACGCGTCTCCCGATCTGATGCGTGAACTGCTACAAACCATGATCAACGCCCTGCTGTCCGCCGAAGCCGACGCGGTCTGCGGCGCCGAATGGGGCCAACAGTCCACCGAACGAGTCAATCAGCGCAACGGATACCGGCACCGTCCGCTCGACACCCGTGTCGGCACCATCGACGTCGCCGTCCCCAAACTCCGATCCGGCACGTATTTCCCCGAATGGCTTCTCGAACGCCGTAAACGCGCCGAGGCCGCATTGATCACCGTGGTCGCCGACTGCTACCTGGCCGGGGTCTCCACCCGCCGGATGGACAAGCTGGTCAAAACCCTCGGTATCAACGCACTGTCGAAGTCCCAGGTCTCACGCATGGCCGAGGACCTCGACGAACAGGTCGCCGCGTTCCGGCAACGGCGACTCGATCACGCGGGCCCGTTCACGTTCGTCGCCGCCGACGCATTGACGATGAAAGTCCGCGAGAACAAGCAGGTCGTGAATGCAGTCGCGATGGTCGCCACCGGAGTCAACGCCGACGGGCACCGCGAAGTGCTGGGCCTGCACGTGGCCACCAGCGAGACCGGTCCGGCATGGAACACCTTCTTCGCCGACCTGGTCGCCCGCGGCCTGAGCGGGGTCCGGTTGGTCACCTCCGATGCACACCGTGGTCTGGTCGATGCGATCGCGGCGAACCTGCCCGGTACTGCGTGGCAGCGATGCCGGACCCACTACGCGGCAAACCTGATAAGTGTGTGTCCGAAGAGCATGTGGCCGGCGGTCAAAGCGATGTTGCACTCGGTCTACGACCAGCCGACCGCCGATGCGGTCGATGCCCAGTTCGATCGTCTTGTCGAGTACACCGAGGACCGGCTCCCGACGGTCGCTGAGCATCTGGGTAATGCTCGCCCGGATCTGTTGTCGTTCAGCGTATTTCCGAAGGATGTGTGGACTCAGGTGTGGTCGAATAATCCTGCCGAGCGTCTCAATCGAGAGATCCGGCGTCGGACCGATGCGGTGGGGATCTTCCCCAACCGTGACGCCGTCGTCCGGTTGGTCGGTGCTGTCCTGGCCGAGCAGACCGATGAATGGGCGGAGGGCCGGCGGTATCTCGGGCTCGAGGTGCTGGCTCGTTGTCGTGCTGTGGGCACCGCGCCGGAGAGTGTCGGGGAGGTGGTTACGGAACCTGCTGCCGCGATTCCTGCTGCATAGTCAGGACAGGAGAAGGGATCACCGTCCTACACCACCTTCTGGGGCTTGACCACGGCAATCCCTACAGAAATAAGCGTGTAGTTCAGCGTGCTGACTGTATCCATCGTCAGTAGGTTCTCGTGGCCAAACCGGACGATGTGCGCCAATAGGACAGACAGCGTGACAATTATTGCGTCGGTCCAAAACAGGCGACGTACATACGCCGCCTGCCACGCCCGTCTTGTCCCGGTAGTGTCTAGACTCCCTGACGTGTGTGCCGAATCAGCGCTGGTCAAATCGACTTCAGAAGCTGATGTTCGCTTCTCTCCGACGGTAGTCACCGCGAGCCAACCCTCATATTTGTCTCCTCCCCGAGACATGTTTGTTTCTCCAAGCAGCTATTGCCCGAAGGCCGCAACCCTCCCAAGTTGCAAGCCAGCGCCAGTCGCCGCCCACTCTGTCGCATCGATCGCCCTACGCGTAGGTGCTTCGACCACCATCGCCCGCGCTACCTACGATTGAGACTGTAACGTTACTTACCTCAATAGGCAGACTGAACCGATGTCCAGAAAGCGTGGCACTCACCGCGGCCACATGGGCAACCCGGTTCGCGTTACTCCACGCCACAGCAAGTCCATTCCAGCCCCCGCCTCAGCGGAATATGGCTGCGCTTCCGCCAGTTTCGTATTAACGCCCGATTCGCGCGCTCAAACAATCGGTCATAGACTGCGCTCGCCGGAACCCGCCCACCTCGCCGACACGGCAATCAATCGCCGCCGAAAGAGACGTAAATCACATTACGGCGACGTGAATCGTAGGCGAAATATGGGATTTCCGGACAACTTTCATAAACTCGACAGGGGAGGCGAGGTTCCACAATGGAGGGAAATGCGGTAGTGCACACAGCGTTCCGTACAGCTGTAGTGCCAGCAGCGGGGATGGGGACACGGTTCTTACCCGCGACAAAGACTGTTCCGAAAGAGCTCCTACCGGTAATTGACACTCCGGGCATCGAGTTGGTCGCTGGGGAGGCGGCCGATTCGGGTGCTTCGAGATTGATCATCGTCACCGCGCCGGGAAAAGACGGGGTTGTATCGCACTTCGTCGAGGACCTAGCCCTCGAAAGTCACCTCGCGGCCAAGGGCAAGCACACACTGCTCGAGAAGGTCCGCAAGTCATCGAGCCTTCTCAATGTGGAATCTGTGATTCAGGATCGTCCGTTGGGCCTCGGCCACGCCGTCGGATGCGCCGAGCAGTCCCTCGCCGACGATGAAGACGCTATCGCTGTACTTCTTCCCGACGACCTCGTCCAGCCCGTCGGGATCCTGGAGACGATGTCAAGGGTCCGCGCCGAATACGGCGGGACCGTGCTGTGCGCGATCGATGTCCCCAAGGCGCAAGTGAGTTCCTACGGGGTCTTCCACGTCGAAGAGGTCCCCGGCGTCGCCGACCCGGACGTGATGAAGGTGCTCGGCATGGTCGAGAAGCCGCAACTCGCTGATGCGCCATCCACCTTGGCAGCGGCGGGCCGCTATCTCCTCGACCGAAGGATCTTCGACGCACTTCGCCGCATCAAGCCGGGGGCCGGCGGCGAACTGCAGCTGACAGATGCGATCGCACTGATGATCAACGAAGGCCATCCCGTGCATGTCGTGGTTCATCGTGGAACAAGACACGACCTCGGCAATCCCGGTGGCTATCTCCGCGCAGCTGTCGACGCAGCACTGAACAGCGACGAATACGGATTTGAGCTACGCAAGTGGCTCATCGAGCGCCTGGAAATGAGGAGTAACGCTTTCCGAGCCGAGCGATGACAGGGCGGCCCTGGATCAGATACCGATCCGGGACCGTCCCCCTCGCTTGCTCGATTCACCCGGATTGAAGTTTGCCCACAAATCGCCTCAAGGTCCAGCGGCGATAAACATCTGGGCGTCCACACCGTCCGAAGTGAAACTCACCGTCGCGCCGGCCGGCACCCAAATCGATTCACCCTGTTCCACCACGAAGACACATCCGGCGTCGATGGTTTCCACTCCCTCGACAGTGATCCTGCACGTTCCCTTCGTGCAGAGGAGAATCTGAGGGCAGCGTGCATAATTGCGCACCCCGCCGGATCCCACAGCACTACTCCCGTCGATTTCGACGCGACGCAATCGGAACTCCTGAGCAGGCGTGGGATAGTGCAGGATCACGGCATTCCAGGAGGAATCCGCGAGCGGCTCGGCGCGAACGATCGGGGGCGAAATGGGATCGAACCGGAGAACTCGCATCAACTCGTCGCGATTTACATTCTTTGTTGTCATCCCGCCACGTAATACATTGTCGGAGTTGGCCATGATTTCCACGCCTGTGCCACGCACATAGGCGTGCAGGTGCCCTGCGTCGAGGTAGATTCCTTCGCCCGGGTTCAGCGTCATACGGTTCAGGAGCAAAGCGGCAAGTACGCCAGTGTCTCCCGGATACTGTTCGGTCAGGTCGAGAAGCGTCTGAGCTTCGTCGCTGAAGCCACCGCATGGGTATCCCGCGAGGTAACGCCTGCAGCCTTCAGACAGCGCCGATAGCAAGGTCTGAGCGTCGACTTCGTCCAGGTTCAGCCACTTGTCGAACACCGTACGCAGCCCACCAGACTCCAACTCCTCTGCGTAGGTGGAGAGCTCCGGCACACGGAGTGCCGTGACCAGCGCGACTGTCCGACTCACCTCGCGAAAACCGGCCAAAGCATGGAATTCGGTGAGAGCGACGAGGAGCTCCGGTTTATGGTTGCCGTCGCGGTAGTTCCGTATCGGCGAATCGATCGGAATTCCAGCTGCATCCTCCCGAGCGAAACCCATCCGTGCCTGCTCGAGCGTCGGGTGCGCTTGCAGCGACAATGCGGATTCGGCTGCCAGAACTTTGAACAGAAACGGCAGCTGTGCACCGAATCTCGACAGGGAGTCCGCCCCCAGCGTCGATTCCGGTGACTCGGCGATCGCATCGGCCAACGTATCGCCACACTGCAGTACGGATGGGCCGTTCGGATGCGCGCCAAGCCACAACTCGGCCTCGGGATCATCCGTCGGATACGCTCTGCCCATCAAATCAGCTAAGGCTGTCCGTGATCCCCATGAGTACGGCTGGATAACTCCGTACAGTCGCTGAGCACGATGTATGCCGTTGCGAGCGCTGGCGGCCACGTCAAGGTGGCCATTGGCGCCTGTTGTTACCTCGGTGATTTCGATCGTCTCCCCTCGTCATCGAATGCCGCTACGTTGCAGGATTCTTGTAGCCCGGTTGGATTTCCGGATCTCCCGCGGAACCATGTGCATCGTGTCGGCGACTTCTGCACGTCTTGAGGGGAGGACGTCGTGCAGCCACTGACTGTTCGGCTCGGGCTCGACGGACTCACGCTGCCCGTCCGCCAGGAAGATCCTATGTGTCCCGCTTCGCCGCCGCGAGCCGAAACGGGTTGTGCAAATCGTTGACGCCTGTCACCTCGAGTGACAAGATGATCCACCACACGCGACGAACGTGTGTGCGAACAACTGAACAGAAGGCCCGCCGCGACTGGCATCGCGACGGGCCGGATGTCCGACTGAAGAGGAGTCGAACATGCGTCAGCATACCTATGTGCAGGTGTCATCGTGAGTATCGAAGCGATCGCCTGGGCACTCAAACACGCTGCTATTCCCTCCCCTACCCCACCCGGCATGCCGTCTGCGCCGGCATTGACCTTGGTGCTCCTCGGGCTGGCAAACCACGCGTCACGACACGGCGAAAGCGCCTTCCCGTCGGTGCGCACCCTCGCCGGATACGCCCGAATGAGCGAACGCCAAGTGCAACGCTGCCTCGGCGCACTCGTCGAACTCAGGATCATCGGCCTCGGCGATCAGCGGCAGGTTGCGGCCACCATCTCCCGTGAGGATCGTCGCCCCATCTGCTACAACATCCGCATGTCGCGGGGTGGCAGCCGGTCCAACGACGCCGCAAGCCCGGTGTACCGGCAGACAGGCAAATCGCGTGTCGAGCTCAAACACCATGCAGCCGCAGTCGAGCTTTTCGGCAACGCCCGGTCCGGCATCACCATGACCAATGATGCTTTCATCTCGCGCAGGTCCTGGACGACGGACATCAGCATCGACCATCGGGGGGCGACGGTAGTGATCGAGTATGACGGCGTCTACTGGCATCGCACAAAAGCGAAGATTCTCGTCGACCAACGCAAGAGCCTGGACCTGCTTGCGGCAGGGTATGTGGTGGTGCGTCTGAGGGAAGACGATCTGCCCGCCCTCGAGATCGAGCACCCGAGGTATCGGGAGATTCGGGTGTGTTCGGCGGCGCCGCGCCCCCGAACCGTCATGGAAGACATTCGCAACTGGATCGACGACCTACCAACTGGTTGATCTCGCGCGGCTGTCAACCTCAGCCCCGCTGGCGGTGACAGGATAGCCGTATGAACCGAGATATCGAGTTCCGCATCAGTGCAGTGGTTGGTCTGCTCATGGGTGGGTAGGCGCTATGGAGAACATGCCCGGACCTACCGCCTCTCCCAGTGAACGATGTTGTGCGGTTGTGTTTCTCGTTTTCGTCGGCGCAGCGATCACCTTGGCGGCTGCTTGAACTGTTGGGGTGGGACTTTCTCGCTGCCGCTGGGTGAGGCGCTGCTGTTCGCTGCGATAGCCGGAGCGGCAATCGTCGGAATCGCCGGCGGCCTACGGATCCTGCAGCTCCGCCACGCCGCCAACAGGGAACGCGGACTCAGTGCCAATCCACGAAGCCGATCGTGAGCACGCCACGCCTCTCACTGAGGCTCCGGCCTGTTGGAGCCGGGATGACGGGGCATGCCACAGTGTGAAATCCGGCCTGGGTGATCGAGATCCGGGCCGAGAAGCCACGGCAAACTCGGGCCCATGAGGTGTTCGATGAGACAGTCTGGCAGCAGGGCACGGGTTCTCCAGGTGATCGTGGGACTTCACCAATCGCATGATCAACTCGAAGCCCGTGCCCCTACCTGCATCGACACGCCGGTTCCTTTGATTTCTACCGGCTGCGCCCATCAATTGCCGGACGCTCTTAGGCTGGTGTACGTGTACGCCCAGTGACCCCATCGTCACCACGACAACACCCCTCGGTCTCTCCACGAGCCTGAGGGGCGTCTTTCGCTGTCTGGATTACCGGTCGTAGCCGTTGCTCGCAGACCCGGTCGAGAGCAGGACGATCATCTTGGTAAGAAAGCACTCCAGCGAACCCTCACCCGCGGTGCACGGGTGGGCGGTGTCGGAACTCGGAGGAATCCCGGGCTCCGCGCTGGCGATGCCCGCCGTACCGAGCGTGAGAGTGGCCGAAATTGCAGAGACGGCGAGGAACTTACGAATCACGAGTGATCCTTCCGAGTACTGGATGGGTCCCTGGCATATCGATCCGTTCGGTGGAGTGTTACGGAATGGACGTACCGGGCGCGTCGCTGCAGCAGCCCAGGAGACGCGCTTTACGCTCGCCTCACTGGTGCACGGCAGCGGCTATGTCAATGGCCATGGACAGACGCGCCGGTCTTCCAGAGCGCGCAACAGTGCCGATATAGGTCGGGCCCAGGTCGCGATACCGCAACCGCCACGGTGGAACATAGCCCTTCCGCGATACCGCTTCCGTGCGGTCTCTTTCACACGAAGTTCGAGTCGGTGAACTCGATCTCGCAGCGAGACGAACAGAAGCCGCTCGTGTCGGGATCGAGCGTTGTCTCGCAGTAGCGGCACTGCAGCTCCGCGTCCGATGGGGTCCGGAACATCGAGAGCCCTCCCCAGAGGATGGTGAAGAGTACGAGGATGTCGAGGTCGGTCACACGCAACTGATCGCCCTGCACCTGTGGGTCGTTACCGATCCCTAGCCGAGCGACATTTCAGTGCCCATGGAGAACATGGAGTCGTGAAGCTCCATCTTCGCTGCCGTGGCCCCGCTCAGTACGAAGCTGAGATCACCACTTACTGATTGCCCGGGGTTCGAGTCCATCGAGTCCAAAGTCGGAACGCCAGCTGTACTCGCCTTCGAACTTCCGGTCCTGGCTATCAATCAGGTACTGGTTCGAAATGGCAAAGTACTGTGGAGCGTCCCCGATGTTCGTCACGGTCACGGAGGCCATCGATGTTGCGTCGTCCCCGGAATGCACCACGAACTCCAGCTCCCTCATCCCTGACAGGCATCCCGAGGCCAGGCAGAGGTTGGCCTGCTCGCCGCTGTGGTCGTCGAGTCTCCGCTTGTGGTGGCTGGCACGGAAGCTCTTGAAGCACTTGAGTTGTCGTTGCCAGAGTTCACTGCGCCACCTCAGAACGGCGCCCGCAGCGCAACGCCAGCATTCTCGAATCGACGACCTAGCCGCGGCGTGCCGCCGGGCCGGTCTCACCGCACGGTTCGACACCCTCACCGCCGAGAAGGCGACCATGATCGCCGACTCGGTTGACATCCACGGCATCGACGCGCTGGTGCGAGCCGCGCTCGAACGACACCGCCCCCGCAACCCCGCCCGCTCGGCCGCCGCGTGGATCTCCACCTGGCAGCAGCTCCGGCCACCGCGCCCGAAGCTTCCGCCTACCTGCAACCAGTGCGACGAGTGGGGATGGCTGCCCGACGACGATCTCGGACGGGCCGTCCGCTGCCCCTGCCGCCAGGCCGGATTACGCGAACCTGACAGGTCAGCCGACTCCTCAAAGCAGATGTCGTTCGGAGAATCGCCGCACATGAAGTCAATTCCGCCGACAGTCAAAAATGCGGAATACCAAGCGCACTATCCGCGAGCGGATAACCACAGAAACATATTGGTGCGGTGGAGCTTTCAACCTCAGCTGGATGTTAGTCGAGTTCGTCCAGGTCTCCCCACCTCCCTCAAGCCATCCCGAAACGAGCAAGAAAGCAAACAATGCAACGCATCCGGAGAGCACGAGAAACGCATTGGCACGGCAGAGAACACGGTGCGGCGCAGGGGCACCCAGGAAAAAATGAGCGACATCCAGTCCGACGAATATCCTGCTGCCGAGGACGCAACCCGCCGTCAACTCCACCGAATAGAGCCACCTCGACCGATAAGGGCAGATGCAGACGTCACCACGATCGGTCGCGATTGGCGGACGTAATGCTACTTATGCCCCGGTCGCTGCGGTCGATTCGAAGGTCGACAAGGTTGCGAGCAACGTCCGCCTCTACGGCACCGACGGGCTCGGGAGCCAGACCACCGTCGGCTACGGCACCCCACCGAACGCGAGCACTGTTGCCTTCCGCACCTCCGGTGGGCGGCTGAAGGTCGGCGCACCGACCGAGTCCGATGACGCGACCACGAAGGCGTACGTCGATGCCCAGAGCGGTGGCGGGGGCGGTACGAGTGCAGTCGGTGAAGTCTCCGTTGCATCCGCACCAATCCTCGCGTCGTACGGCGCTCCGATCACCGTGACCCCGACCGCAGTATCAACCACGAGCATTACCGACGGTGTGCTGGTCGAACGTGCCGACGCTGCACTCCGGTACGAGGGCCTGACCAACCGCGGCGACACCGGATCGCACTACTACTTCCAACGACTCACCGGCTCGACGGCAGGTACCGCATCGAACCCGTGGCTGGTCGCGTTCGACTACGACTGCCAAGAGTTCGAGATCAAGGCATGGACCGCTGGCTCTCCTCGCGTCGAATATCGCCTGTGGGTCGATGGTCAGCCCATGGCGCAGGTCCTCGCCGTCCTCGGCGCGTCGGGTGCGTGGGCGATCAAGGTTCAGTTCCCGACGGCGCAGTTGCGGCGCATCGTGCTCGAGGTCGACTCGGGTTTCAACTTCGGTGGCATCTGGCGAGAGCCGGACGCGACAGTGCACCCGTCGTCCATTTCCGGCAGCACCGAAGAAACTTGCCGTGCTCGGAGACTCTCTGGTGTGGGGCGAGGGCATCGCCGCCTCCGGTCAGCAGACACTCGGGTTCGTGCCGCAACTCGGCCGGCTCCTGGGCTGGACCGTCACGAACCTCGGTATCGGCGGTACCGGCTGGGCCACCGATGTGACCACGGGTGTGACCGCAGTGAAGTTCGTCGAACGGCTCGCGGACATCTACACAGCGGCCCCGGATGTGGTCCTCATTCCGGGTTCGCAGAACGACAAGGCCGCAGCGGTGGGTGCGATCAACACCGAGGTCGCCGCGTCGATCGCGGCGATCAAAACAAACCTGCCCAGCGCGAAGATCATCCTCGCGTCGACTCTGTTTCCGGCCGTGCCGACCACGGCGCGTGGTGGGTTCGATGTGGCCTGTCGCGATGTGATGGACGCGGAGGTCAGGAGCGCGGTGGACGCCACGACGGGCGTGTCATACATCGATGCGAGTGGATGGTTCACAGGTACCGGTCGAGTCGGGACGCCGGACGGCGGTAACGCGGACTGGTTCCGGACCTCTATCGACTGGGCGCACCCGTCCACAGAGGGCCACACCTACCTGGCACGCCGGTTCGCGGCGGAGCTGAAACGGATCGTCGTCTAACCGCGGTGGAACGTGTGGCTGCATCCGCAGGCCTCGGACCAGCCGCTGGGCCCCTCGACTCCATCGCTGCACGACCCGGCGATGAATCGATCGTGAAACCCGCCCAGTACCGGAATGCGCGATACCCAGCGGAACGGGGACTTCCGATACGGATGTCCGCAGTCGGGGCAGAGGTCGGTCATGCCTTCGTTATCGCGGGGTAAAGACCCTCGTTACGGGACTAAAGACCCTGACCTGCAGTTTCATCTGTTCGGATGACAGGCCCGGTCACTTGCCGGGCAGGGGGAGTCCACCGCCGTCGAGAGCGGACAGGACGACGATGAAGACGCCCACGAGGAGGCCTCCCGCGATGCCGATGAGAGTGTCGATCTGCCAGTCCTTCATAACCGGCGTATCTCGGCGCGCCGGACGACCGTTACCGAGTCGACGGTGAAGGTCAGTCGTCCCACTCGTCGTATGCGGCCTGGATCTGGCCCCTGCTCTTCTGCTCGATGAGTGCCACTGTGTTGGACGGGAGGGGACCGGGGTTCTTGAGGTAGTCGCCCAGGATCTTGCGGGTGAGTTTCTGCTCCTTGAACCACGCAACATTGAGATTCATTGCGACATCCTCGCACTGAGCGCGGCTACTCGAACCTGAGATTGAGTCCGTGTAGTCCGAACGGATTACCCGCCCGTAACGCATCCCGCGAGGCATTACGGGGAGATCAGTCCGGCGCTCTGACCCCGTTCTGAATGCCCTACCGGAGCGACATTTCAGTGCCCATCGAGAACATCGAATCGTGAAGCTCCATCTTCGCCGCAGTCGCGCCGCTCAGCACGAAGCTAAGTTCACCGCTCACCGACTGGCCGGGATTCAAGTCCATCGATTCCAGATCAGAGCGCCAGTCGTACTCACCTTCGAACTTCCGGCCCTGGCTATCAATCAGGTACTGGTTCGAGACTGCAAAATACTGCGGAGCATCCCCGATATTCGTCACGGTCATGGACGCCGTCGATGTTGCGTCGTCCCAGAAATGCACCACAAACTCCAGCTTCCCGTCCCTGACAGGCGCACCGAGGCCCGGCAGCGGCGCGTCTGCTCGAGTGGTCGTAGCGGCCGCGCTGGTAGTGGCGGGTGCGGAAGCCCGTGGTGTTCTTGAGGTGGTCGAACTATCGTTCCCCGAATTCACCGCGATGAGGAACAAGATCAGCACGGCCAGCGCTGCCCATGGCCACTTCGGCTTCTTCTTCCCGCTGACAGGCGCCGGTGGTGCTGTGAAACCCGCGGCAAGCGGTCCGCGAGGCCGCGTCTGGTTGGTCCAATGCTGCCCGTCCCAGTATCGGTCCAAGGTTGGGTTGGCGGGATCGGGGTGCCAGCCGGCCGGAGGGTTCATGAGGTGATTCCGTTCTGCGATGAGATCTCCCTCGTCTGTCGTAGTCATCGTCAGGCTCGTTACGGGACTAAAGACCCTGACCTGCAGTTTCATCTGTTCGGATGACACCGCTGATCCGAACCGCCCATAACGCATCCTTATGTCCCTGTGCCAGTCCGCCAGAAACTTCAACGCGAAACAGCAACGCGCCAAGGGTGCGTTGCTGTTGAGCGGGACTCGATCAACGCCGGCGCCATACCCGTTGGTCAATCCCCATCGGCCGTCCCGGCCTGCTCAGTCAAGCCGCCGTTTCGGAGCGGTGGCGGCGGCTTGTCCTGCCAGGAACCCGAATGTCATCGACATGGCAATGGGCGAACCCCCCGAAGGATAGAGATACCCGAAGACGCCGGCCGCCACAGTACCGGCAGCGTAAAGCCCCGGCAACGGAGTGCCGTCATACCGAAGCACCTCCCCGTAGCCGCTGATGCGCGGACCACCGGTGGTACTCAACATCCCCGGATACAACCGAAGCGCGTAGTAAGGCGCCGACTCGACCGGCTCCAGCGAGCGTCGACCGAACTCCGGATCGACGCCTCGTTCGGCCAGGTGGTTGTATTCCGCGAGCGTTGCGGCCAACGTCGTGAAATCCACGTCGAGCCGGTCGGCGAGCTCCTCGATGGTGGCCGAAGGGTACAACCACTCCGGGTCTGGATCGCCGGGAGCCGCCGAGAGCACGGCCACCTGCGACCGCGCGGTGGCGTCGAATATCACCCACGCTGCGCCGAGGTTGGGCAGTCCCGGACCCTGGGCGCTGAAATTTCCGAACGCCTTCGGGAAATCGTTGTAGCGGGTGTGCTCGTTGAGAAACCGCTTTCCGCCCCCGTTGACGATCAACGATGCCGGATGGGAGCGGATCGGTAACCCTGCCTGCCCGGCCTGCACAACCGGCCTGCCTCCGTCGTCCAGTGTGGGGTCGTAAGCGACGGCAGTACCGAAGTAGGACCGCATGTTCGCCACTGCGGCACCCGCCTCCAGAACCATCTGCAATCCGTCGCCAGTGTTGGTGGGCGCGCTGACCGGCACGACGTCGTATCCGATGAATCCACGTACCATCTCGCTGTCCCACTCGAAGCCGCCACAGGCCAGCACCACCGCGCGCCGAACGCCGATGCTGGCACCACCACTTCGGACGCCGACCACCTCGCCGTTGGCGATGACCAAGCCGTCGACTGGGCTGGAACGCCGGATCACGACGCCGCGATCTACGAGACCGCGGAGCAATCGCGCCACCAGTGCGACACCTTTGACGCGCACATCGTCGGCCGTCCGCTGGGCAACCAATGCGGCCAGCTCCTCAGGATCCTGATCGGCCCGCTCCTGCGCGTGAGTAGTCCGTTCTCCCAAGATGTTCAACGTCGAACGCACCGGTAGTGCGTCGGCATACTCGGGTAGTTCGGTTCGGACCGAGAACGGTAGCGCCTCGACCGCGCGGCCTCCCGCAGTGCGCCCCGGCAGGTCGTCTAGGTGCAGGTAGTAGTCGGGGAAGCCCGGGATCGCGGCCATCTCCAGAGGAGTGTGTTCTTCCAGGTACGCCAACATCTGTGGCGCAGTGTCTACGAAAAGGTCGATCAACGCTGGGTCCGGCGCGTCATCGCCGCAGAGTGCCCGGATGTAGGCGAGGGCATCGGCTTCGGAGTCGGTCCCTCCCAACTCACCGAAATGACTGTTGGCCGGGATCCAGGCGGCACCACCCGAGAGCGCCGTAGTCCCGCCCAATTGATCGCTCTTCTCCAGCAGCAACACCGAGGCGCCACCGTCGGCGGCGAGCACCGCGGCAACCAGCCCGGCCGCGCCGCTACCGACCACGACGACGTCGAACACTTCCTGCCACTGATGTGTTACGGCGTCGTCGATCACGTGGTTACGCATCAGTGTCCTCCATGGCCGACGAGATCTGTGGTCGCGCGAAGGCCGCCGACGCACCGGCCCGCCGACCGAAGAAGGTGCAGTCGCCCAACGAGGCACCGCTCACGTAACCGGTGGCGGGAATTCCGGAGGTGATCCGGCCCGCCGCATAGAGACCGGGCACCGGCGCATCGTCGTGGTCCAGAACCGCACCGTCGGTGGTTGTCTTGAGACCGCCCAGCGTGAACGTGCGGAATCGTTTCCTCGCATCGATGGCCGCGAACGGCGAACGCAGCGGCTCGAGCCACCGCTCCGACTTGCCGTATACCTCGTCGTGGCCGGCCTCTGCGGCACGGTTGTACGCCGCCACCGTCTCGACGAGGGCTCCTGGTGGGAGCCCGGCCTCTGTCGCGAGTTCCTCCACGGTCTCGGCGACGTAGTCGGGTTGTACCGGGCCGCGGAATTCCTCTGCGCTGTCGAAGATCTTCTCGTCGAGGATCAGCCATACGCGACCGTCCTGGCGGAAGAGACCGTGCTGCCCGACCCTTCCGAGATAGGAATCCTCGTTGATGAACCGCTGGGCGGCAGCGTTGACCAGTAGGCCTGGTTTGACCAGAGCAGGAGGGACCGAGAATGCTGCCTCACCGGCATTCAGCCGCGCCGCCGCAGCACCGACTGCCATGGCCGCCCGGAGCACCGATCCGTCGTTCTCCTCCACGCCCAATTTGTCAGTGCCGACCAGGGCCGGCGCGTGGTCGGCCAGCATATGCTCGTTGTGGATGAAACCGCCGGTGGCCAACACCACCCCTCGGCGAGCTGCCAAGTAGAGGTCTTCCCCGAACCGGCGGGCGACCACTCCGACCACGCTCCCCTGGTCGTCGACGACGAGGCGTCGGACCCGGGTGCTATTGCTCTGCTCGACGCCGAGTTCGGCGGCTCGACGAGCGAGCACTTCCATCAACAAGAATCCGCCGGCGCTGCCGTGTCGCGATGACGTCGGCGAGGCCGGGCAGTGCCCGCGGGGAACCGGTGTAGTGAAGGTGGAGAAGGGGGCTGCGTCCTCACCGCCGGAGAACATCAGACCGTCGTCGGTCCACGGCTCCGCTGTGGGGCCCGACCAGAAGGCCGGCTTGAATGGAACACCGCAGTCGACCAGCCAGTCATAGTGCGCCACACTGCCTTCGCAGTAGAGACGGATCTTCTCCTCGTCGGCCCATGGCCCGCAGGCTGCTATGAGGAAGCGCGCCATCTCTTCCGGCGAATCCTCGAACTCACAGGCCTTCTGCAGGGCGGTCCCGCCACCGAGGTAGAGAAGGCCACCGGACATGGCGGAGGTGCCGCCGGGGCCACCGGCAGCTTCCAGCGCCAGCACCTCGGCACCGGACACTCGCGCCTCGATCGCGGCCGACACACCGGCGGCGCCGCACCCGACGACGATCACATCGACCTGACGGTCCCAGGCAGCAACCTTCGAACTCTTCACAGCTCCACTGCTGTTCACCGGACTCCTGCCTTCCGAATCAGTCCGACGAGGGCAAGGGCTGTGGCGGGCGTTCGGGAAGCAGCCGATCGTCCAGGCTCAGTGAACCCGGCCCCGGCGATGTGCACACAACCTCTAGCCCGGTCTGCTCGTCCCAGTAGCGTTTTCCGATCACTGTGCCCTGGTCATAGCCCTCGGCCGGGCCCGGCTTGGCATCCACACTCGCACCGGCCGGCAGCATGCCGGTCCCACCACAGCGGAGATCGATGTCCGACGGTGGCCCTTTGACCACGACAATCGATGTTGCACACACTGCGCTGACGTAGCGCTGGCCCGAACGAACCTGCATCTTCATACCTCCGAATTCACGTCACAGATGTGACTGGGCGGGTCAGAAACTCAAACCAGGCAATCGAATTGCTGACGCGTCTCCGTCATCACGCACTGACGCCGACCGGAGACGCGATCTCGACCGGCAACCCGGCGCCTTGTGTCAGGTGCCTCCCGGCCAGAAAACCAAAGGTCATGCCCACCGCGATGGGCGTGCCGCCGCCGAGGTAGGCCCCGCTGAGAGCCGATGCGGCCGTGTTGCCCGCGGCATACAGCCCGGGGATCGGCTCGCCCTGCGCACCGAGGACCTGAGCGTGCTCGTTGATCCGACACCCACCACTCGTGCCGAGCGTCCCGGGCCACTGCTGAACGGCGTAATAGGGCGAGCCGAGAATGGCCCCTGCCTGACCGCTGTCCCCGGTCTCGTCGGCGGCGTTGTTCTCGGCTTCCACGCTCGCTGCCAGCCCCGCCGGGTCGACCCCGATGATCGCCGCGAGTTCTTCGATCGTGTCGGCGCGGGCAATCCAGTCGGGTGCATCCTCGCTTGGCGCCACGGAGAGGATCGCCTTCTCCTGCTTCAGTTTCTGACCGAACACGACCCAGGCCGGCGGGAGATTCGGGTATCCGGGCAACGTCGGGTCGAAGTTGCCGAATGTCTTGGGGAAGTCGTTGTAGGTGAGCGCACCGTCAGCAAAGCGTTCACCCGCACGGTTCACTATGATCGAGCCGGGCCCGAGCCCACGCATCATCTGGGGGAACGGCTTTCCGTCCGGACCGATGATCGCCGGGTCGAAACCGGCGCCTTGGCCCCAATAGTGGTTCATCTGAGCCAGCTGCGCGCCCGCCCTCATCGCCATCCGATGCCCGTCACCCACGTTTCCACCGGGGGAAAGCGGCTGCACGTCGTACCCGATGTGCGCGCGCATCATGTCGCGATCCCACTCGAAGCCACCGCAAGCCAGCACGACACCGCGGTACGCACGAATGTTCAAGGGCCCTTCCGGCGACGATGCCTGGATGCCGATCACCGCATCGTGCTCGTCCACGACGAGACGCTGTGCCGGAGTCTGCAGCCGGACTTGCACGTCGTGATCGAGAAGCGTCTTGAGCAGAGCGCCCACGAGCGCAGCACCCTTCACTCGGATGCCGCGCCGTTCCCGTTCGGCAACAACCTCGAGCGTTGCCAGCGCCCCACCGCGGCCCCGAGCAGCCTCGTCCTCCTTCAGAGTGGTGTCGGCTCCGAGTGACAACAGACTGCTGCGGGTTGCCAACAGCTCGGACCACTCCCCGAGTTCCTCGACGGCCGGGAAGGGTAGCGGTTCGACGCTGCGCGAGAAGTCTTTGCAGCCCGGCACCCGTTCCCGGATCGCCTCGTAGTAGTCGTGAAGGTTGGTCACCGATTGAGTCTCCAGCGGCGTCACCGACTCGAGGAAGTCCAACATCTGCGGAGCCGTGTCCACGAAGACGTCGATAAGATTCGGATCCACCACGCGCCCGCCGGCGATGTGACGAATATAGGACACGGCATCCTCACGACTGTCCTGCAGTCCTGCGGGCGCGAGATGACGATTGTTCGGGATCCAGATGGCTCCGCCGGAGACACCTGTGGTGCCCCCGAGGACGGATTCCTTCTCCAGGATCAGAATTTTCGCGCCGTCAACCGCGGCGGTCACTGCGGCACTCAGGGCAGCCGCACCTGAACCGACCACCACTACATCGCATTCCACGTCCCACTGACTCGTCCGCTCACTCATGTCACCAATTCCTTCCGTTCGGGCGGTCACAGACCGCACCACGGTCCGTGTGGGGGGCGTGATCCCTAGTTGAGCGGGTCACGCAGTTCATAGAGCCGGTCGTATCCGGTCGACCGGATTCGCCAACCGTCATCGGTTCTCACGTATTCGTCTCGGTAGTACGCGGCTCCGCGGAGGACGGTCTGTTTGCTGCGGTCGATCACTGTGTCGCTAAGCGCCCAGCTCCCGACCGCGCGGTCGTCGGACTCGATGGTGATGACCGGGTGTGAGACCAAGTGCAGCGATGAGCTGTCAGCCTTGGCCAGGCTGGTGCCCTGAAGAAACTCGAGGACGGCGGGCTTGCCCTCTCGCTTGTGGCGGCCTGAGTCGTACCAGCAGACCACGTCTTCGGCCAGGCATTCCGCCAGGTCGTCCCAACGGTTCAGGTCCAGGGATCGGAGATAGGTGTACTTCAACTGCTTGATCGCTTCGATGTGGTGCAGACGCGTGACCATCTCGGTCATGCTCTCTCCCTGCTGCTCGAGTGGATTCGGGGCGTTCGACCTGCCGTTGCCGCTGATCGGGCTACCCGACGAGGACTGCGCGGTCATGCTCGCGAGGCGAAGCGCCCAGATGCTGGCCGCAGTCGAGATCCAGGAAGCTTCCGGTAATGCCGCTGGCGCGCTCTGAGCACAGGAAAATCGCTGTTTCGGCGATCTCCTCGGGAGTGACGATCCGGCCCAGGGGTGAGCGCCCGGCTCTCACCGCGAGTTCGTGTTCGGTGGTGGTGCCCAATGTTCGGGCTCGCTCTGCGGCCCACTCCCGCAGGCCATCTCCCTGGATCGAGCCGGGCAGGATGCCGTTGACCCGGACGCCGGGGCCCCACTGCAGGGCCGCTGAGGAGGTCAGCGAAGTGACGGCGGACTTCGCTGCGGCATAGGCGGCCAGTGTGGCCGAGGGCTTGGTGCCGGCCTGTGAGCCGATCGCCACGATCGCGGCACCCGGCTGATTCAAGTACGGATGCAGGGCTGTCAGCACCCGCCAGGTGCCCACCACGTTGACGTCGAGGCAGCGGATCCAGTCTTCCTCGGGTGTCTCCACGATGGGCGCTTCGGGTTCGGTCCAGAACGCTGCGTTCACCACGGCGTCCACCCCACCTCCGACCTCCGCGGCAAACTCCCCGAACGCCATGCAAGATCCCAAATCGGTGACGTCGACACACTGCCACCGTGCTTCTCCTCCGAATTGCTTGATTTCGTCGGCGAGCGCTTCGAGTCGCGCGGCGCTCCTGGCACCGAGTATCACCGCCGCACCCTCGCGGACGGCCGCCTTGGCCACAGCGGAACCGACCCCAGGTCCGGCTCCGGTGATGACGACGGTCTTGTTCTCCAGCAGCATCGGGTCTCCTTGGTTGCTCATTGGTGTCACAGGGGTTTCCGCAGCGGGTCGCGGCGCAGGTAGGAACTGGTCGGAAGCACGTCGAGTCCGGCCGCGTGGTCGATGAAGGTGCGGGTGCTGGCGGACATCCGGCCGCGGTTCTCCTCCAGCTTCTGCGGGTCTCCATCGGTGGCATAGAAGGCGTGCCGGTCCGTCAGGGCTTCGATCGGGAAGTCCTCTTCGACAATTGCTGCCCAGGTGGGGCTATCGTCCTGCAAGGCATGGACGACGAGGTTCTGGCGATAGCCGAAGGTGCTCTGGGTCTCGACGGCGACGGCGGTGTGGTGGTCGAGCCACCTGCTTCGCCAGGAGTCGGCGTCCTGGTTCTCACTGCGCTGGATGAAGGCGAGTTGGGTGAACCCCACGCCGCGATCGTCCAGCGGTGCCGCCTCGGCCGGTGTGGGCAGCGGCTCCGACTCCAGGACGGCGTATCCCGCGATCCGCTCCCCGGCCTCGCGCATCGCCTCGGCCACCGCAGCGAAACGGTACGGCGTGGCCGAGTGCACCCAGAGGCTGACGACAGCCTCCATCTGCGGTTCGATCGCGATCCGACGCAGGCCGTCGGGCACCGGTGCCGAGCCTGGAACTACTGCGGCATCGATGACGTTGATCCGCAGTCCGAGCACCGGCAACTCCAGGAGCCGGTCGGCGAAGGAGGTGCGGAGCCGTTCGGCGAAGACCGCAGGATCTTCGTCGGAACTCCGCCACACGGCGTACATCAGTTTCTGCACGTGGCCCCCTCCAGGTCGGTCGCCAGCCTCTCCATGTGCTCGATCACGTCGGCCACGTCGCCGGAAAGCACGCCGTCGGGGGTCGGTCGCACCGCGACATGGGTGACACCGAGGTCGGCAAGCTGGGCCAGCCCGGCGGCACTTCGATCCGACTGGCCACTCGCGTGGACCTCATATCCCTGCCAGTCGAGGCCGGCCTCAACACGCGTCGACCGTACGGTCTCGATCAGACCGGCCAGCGTCGCATGGTCGGTCGCTGCCGCGATCCATCCGTCACCCAGTGTTGCCGCTCGTCGCAAGTTTGCGGCACCGTGGCCACCGACCAGCAACGAGATCGGCTGTACTGGAACCGGGTTGAGCTTGATCGGGTCGAACTCGTAGTGGCTGCCGTGATGCTCGTGGTAACCATCTGTGACCAACGAGCGGAGAATGCTGAGCGCCTCCTCGAACCGGGCTCCGCGACCCTGCTCGGGGATGCCCAGAACGGAGTAGTCCTCGGGCCACGGACTCATCCCGACCCCGAGTCGGACACGGCCTTCGGCGAGCACCGCCAGCGACGCCGCCTGCTTGGCTACCAGGATCGGGTGCCGCACGGTTACTTTGGTCACCGACGTCTGCAACCGGATTCGTTCGGTGACCGCCGCAAGATGCCCGAGCAGCACGAACGGGTCGGGCATCGCAATGCTCTCCAGGAACGTGCGGTCGCCGGTGGAGTTGTAGGGATAGCGCGAATCCGACTCCTGCGGATAGAAGATGCTGTCGCCGACCGACACCGCACCGAAGCCGAGCCGATCGGCGGCCTGCGCCAAGGGCACCAACCACTCGGTCCGCACCCCGGTGAGGTTGATCGTGACCTGTTCGGTGCCGATGCACGGCACTGTCTCGGTGGCGGTCATCGATTTCACGCCACGGATGCGGCTGGTCGGGTCAGGAACTCCATGACCACACGCTCGAACTGCTCACGTTTCTCCGTCATCGCCCAGTGACCGCAGCCGGAGAAGACATGGAGCTCCACCTCGCGCATCTGGCGCAGCGGAAGCCAGGCCATCTCCAGCGGGGTCACTCGGTCGTCGCGACCCCAGGTGATCAGGGTCGGCGCAGCGATCTGGGGCACCTGAGCCCACAGCGGGATCTCCTCGGTGGGGCGCTTGCTCTTGCCTCCCACGTGGGAAAAGAAGAGTTGAAGCCACTCGATAGCACTGGGCTCCATGGCATTACGCCACCGCTCCTCGATCAGCTCCTCGGTGATGAACGCCTTGTCGCTGACCATCGTCTTCATCCACACGATCAGCCGCTCACGTGTGGGATCGTGAGCGAACTCGACCAGACGGGAGAGCCCCTCCGACGGGGACGGCGCCAGGATTCCGGCACCGACACCTCCCGGGCCCATCAACACAAGCTTCGCGAGGCGGTCGGGATGGTCGAGCGCGAAACGTGCCGCGACGCTGCCGCCCATCGAGTTGCCCAGCACGTGTGCCTTCTCCACATCCAGGTCGTCGAGGAGTGCGACGATCGCGTCCGACGAAATCCGGTGGTACGGGCGATCCATCTCCGGACGCGGGCTCAGACCGAATCCGGGCTGATCGGGGATGACCGTCTGGAAGTGCTGGGAGAACAGCGGCAGGTTGGCACCGAAATTGCCCCACCCGGAGACGCCCGGGCCCGAGCCGTGCAGCATCACCAAGGTTTCACCCTCGCCGGCAATGTGATAGCTCAGCGCAGTGGCGGCGTCCAAGCTTCGCCGCGTCCCTTCACGAGTCACGTCTATCGTCTGCAGCATCTGGTCTCCTATCGAGGTGGCGGGGGTTGATCAGGAAGAGGTCGTCGACGTGGCAGTGGCCGCAGCGACAACCGGGAGCAGCACCGCTGAAGCGGCGATTCCTCCGGAACGGACGGTCTGGGTGCGTACGGCGCCGTCGATCCCGCCGACGATCGGGTGACGCGGTGACGAACTGCCAGCGATGTGTACCCGGATCCGATGCCCTGCCCGGAATCGTTGGGCGGTGGCCCCCAGGCTGATCCGCAACGGTGTATCCGGAGTCGCGGTCCCGGCAGGCACGTGCACGTAGCCGTCACACACGTTGTAGCTTCGGCCGTCCTGGTGGACGTCGCTGACTGTGATCGAGTAGTCCGCCTCGGCGCTTCCCTCCACCCACAGTTCGGCTTCGACCCAGCCGATGATGTCCAGATCTTCGGCAAGTTCGGGACCGGTGAAAACCAGGACATCGTCGCGTCGCTGCACGTGAGTCTGTTCCACGGGGCCGGCCGGGCAGACCGCTTCGGGGGTCATATGGGCACCGCCGGCCGTCGGCACAGGGTTCTCCGGATCGTGCTGCCAGGTGTCGGAGACGTCGGTCTCGGGCGCGTCCCAGGACAGCGTGCCCTCCTCGCGTGTCGCGGCGGCGTTGCCGACCAGGTGCAGACGACGCAGCTGTGACTCGGCCGGAGGCCACTGCGGGTAGTCCCGCCACGCGTTCTCGCCCATCATGAACAGGCGGACACGTTCCGGGTAGGGCCAGATGACCGGCTCACCGGCCAGAGCGCTGCGGAAGAAACGAATCTGCAGAGTGTCCATGTCGAACATGGCGCCCGTGCCGAAGTAGATGTCACCGATCTTGAGCTGGCCGACGGTGCTTCCTCGCGGCACCCGGTGGGCCCACGGACCCATCAACAGGAACTGCTGGTCTCGCACCGTTTCAGGTGCGCGGGCGGTCATCCCCTCGAAGTTGCGGAGCGTGCCCACGTGAGCCTGGTCGTACCAGGAGCTCAGGTGGAGGACGGGCACCTCGATGTCGGGATAGCACGACTCCACCGACAACGAGGTCCACGCTTCCGACGCCGGATCGTCATTGGCCGCCCAATCGAAGAAGAACGGGGCGATGTCTCCGAGTACGGTCTCGCGGAGCTTCTCGATCGGTGCGGTGCGGGCCCATGGTGCAAGATCGTTGACCGCTTCCCGTGCCTCGCGTGCAGCCGAGGGACGGAGCTCGCCGCGTTTGATCATCCGGTGCGCGATGCCCCCGCCCAGCGCGTTGAGGGAAACACCGAGGAGTGCACCGAGTTCGAATGCGCCACCGCGGTAGCTGCGGCCTTCGAAGTAGTCGCTGCTGGCTTGGAACGGGGCGAGGGCCATCAGCCCCTCGGGCGCACGCTTGGCTGCCTGCCAGGCGGAGGCGGCCATGTACGAGCTGCCGTACATGCCCACCGCGCCGGTGCACCAGCTCTGCGCGCGCACCCAGGCGACGGTGTCCTCACCGTCTTCGGCCTCTGCGGTGAACGGATAGAAGTCGCCGTCCGAACGTCCGCGCCCTCGAACATCCTGGATCACCACGGCGAAGCCGGCGGCAGCCGCCTTGATCGGGTCGAGCACCACCCACAGGCCGGGATTGAAATCCTTGCTGTACGGCGTGCGCTGCAGCAGCGTCGGAAAGGGTCCCTCGCCTGTCGGCCGATAGAGATCGGTCCTCAGGATCGTGCCGTCTCGCATCGGCACTTCGACGTTGCGCTGAACGATCAATTCCGCACTGTGCGTTGTCATGTAGGGAAACCTAGAAGCCGACGGGTGCCGACGGAAGGGTCTCGTGCCGGGGGATGGAACCGAATCCGGCCGATCCTCGACATCCCACCCCGCACGACACGGCGGGCTCAGACATAGCCACCGTCGAGACGCAGCACGGCGCCAGTGGCGAAGCTCGACGCGTCGCTGGCGTAATAGAGCGCGGCGCCGACGATCTCCTCGGGACGTCCACCGCGCTGCAAAGCCATGGTCCGTTGCGCCCGCTCCTCGAATTCCTCCATGTCCCATGCCTCCGCGACCTCGGTGAGGAACGGACCGCACAGGATCGCATTGACCCTGACCGTAGGACCGAATGCGTGGGCGAGACCTTCTGTCACAGCGTTCAGCCCGGCCTTCGCGGCTGCATATGGCAGGGCATGTGGACGCGGCTTGATCGACTGGGTGGAGGTGATGTTGATGATCGAACCGCCCCGGCCTTCGGCCATCTTGGTTCCGGCCAGCACCGAGAGCCGGAACGGGCCACGCAGATTGACCCCGATGACCTTGTCGAACAACGCCTCCTCAAGCTTGTCCAGACTCGGATACAGCGGCGAAAGCCCCGCATTGTTCACCAGCACATCGAGCTGACCGAACCGCTCGTGCACCACCGCCATCAGATCGTCGCACTGCGACCACTCACTCACATTGCAGGCATACGCACCGGAATCGATTCCGTAGGTCTCACGGAGCTCGGCCGCAACCTCCTCGCATGCTGCCAGCTTGCGGCTGGCGATGATCACGTTCGCGCCTCTCGCCGCAAAACCGTGAGCCATCTGCAGCCCCAGTCCGCGGCTGCCCCCGGTGATCAACACCGCTTTGTCGCGAACATCGAAGATCGGATCGGTAGTCATATCGGTAGTCTTATGCGACGGGCCTGCGATGGTCACGAGACGATTCTTTCTGCGCGGCGGAACAGGGCTTGGCTCATCCCATGGAGGCGGGCGCCGACGGCCGGGTCGGCCAACCCCGCGCACGAGCGCGCATGGGTGCCTTCGAGGATGACGCCGATCTTGAAGCACGCGAGCACGACGTACCAGTCCACGGCACTCACGTCGAGTTCACTAGTGGTGCAATATCTGTCCACCAGCTCGTCGGCGAGGGGCAGACCCTCGGTCCGGTAGATGGGCCCTGCGATGCCGATCGGCTCGTCGGCCGACGGCCAGGTCGCCAGGAACCGGCCGAGGTCGAGGAGCGGATCACCGATGGTGGCCATCTCCCAGTCGACGACGGCCAGAACACGAGCGTCGTCCTCGGAGAAGATCACATTGGCGAGATGGTAATCACCGTGCATGATGCCTGGCCGGAAGGTCGCCGGCTGATTGGCCCCGAGCCATGCCACGATCTGATTCAGTCCTGGCAGTTCGACGCCGTCGTAACCGTCGAGCGCGCCGAACGAATCGAGTTCTCGCAACCACCGGGGAATCTGACGTTCCAGGAACCCCTCCGGCCTGCCGAACTGTTCGAGGCCGATGCTGCGGTAGTCCAGGTTCCCCATGGTCGCAAGCACATCCATCGCATGGAACGCGATATCGCGTCGTAGGTCTCTGTTCTCGGCAAACCTCGGCGGGACGACGACGGCCGGATTGAATCCGTCGACCATCTCCATGACATAGAAGACCCATCCGATGACGCTCTCGTCGGTGCAGGCTGCCACCAGGGCGGCATGCGGGACGGCACTGCCGGCCAATGCGCCGAGGATCTCGACCTCGCGCCGCAACACCTCGTTGCTGCTCTTGCGCAGGTGTAGCGGTGGGCGGCGAAGGACCAGTTCGCGGTCCGCGTGTGTGTAGCGGATCAGAATGTTCTGGGTACCGCCTGCAAGCACCTCGACCGGGCTGCCGGGGTCGGGTCCGATCCCCTGGGAGTGGAGCCAGCCTGAGATCTGATCCCAATCCGCGAGGCGCGGATCCGGCGCTCCCGTTCCTGCCACGCCTGTAGTGGCGGACGGCGACAGTCCGGCCGGGCTCATTTCTGAGCCCTGTCCACCATGTGCCGGGCAGCGAGGTAACCGAAGACCATCGACGAACCGATCGGTGCGCCCGGTCCCGGATAGCAGGATCCGGTCCACGAGGCCATGATGTTGCCGGCCGCGTAGAGCCCGGTGATCGGCACGCCCGATTCGTCGAGGACCCGAGCGTGCGGATCTGCCCGCAGACCACCCTTGGTGCCCAGATCGCTGAGCACCATCGGCAGGGCATAGAAGGGGCCCGTTCGCACCGGCGCGAGCGCCGGATTGGGGTTGACGTCGGGGTCGCCGAAGAAGAGGTCGAAAGCGTTGTCGCCGCGACCGAATTCCTCGTCGACACCAGCATCTGCGAACCCGTTGAAACGCTCTATCGTCTCCCCCAGATTCTCGGCGGGAATGCCGAGTGCGGCAGCGAGCTTGTCGAGGGTGTCTCCGCAGTAGGCGAAACCACCGGCGAGCCACTCCTCAGGCACCGGAGCACGCGGCGGTTCACCGTTGAGACCGTAGCGGTCGACGTAGGCCTGATCGACGATGAACCAGGCGGGCAAGGTCAGCGTGCCGTTCAGGACTCCGGTGCGGAATGCTCGGCCGATTCGGTCGTAGGGTAGCGACTCGTTGCAGAAACGACGACCATCCTGGTCGACGACGATCGAGCCCGGATGTCCACGCTGATGGACCCGGAACGACGGGCCGAGCGGGGTGTCGAATGCTGGGGTCCACCACGCCTCGTGCAGCAGATCGGCATCAGCGCCGATGCGGCGTGCCTCGGCAAGCACCTCGCCGGTGCTACCGGGGGCACCCATCTGCCAGCCCGCCTCCACCGGGTGCCCCTCACGCTTGCGCATGTCGATGTCGTGGTCGAAGCCACCGGCCGCCAGGAGTACCCCGGTCCGGACACGAACATTCATGTCACCGTCGCGCCCGCCGAGGCAGGCACCGACGACCTCCCCGGGACGCGTATCGAGTTCTCGCAACGGTGCCTCGAGCTCGATCCGCACCCCGGCACGAACACAGGCCTGGATGAGGCGGCCCAGTAGAGCGCGCCCACCTCGGAGCTTGTTGCCCGTGTCGTGGCCGCCTCGGATCAACGGCAATTCCGGCCGGATCAAGCGAACCAAGTCGTTGCCGATAGCCCAGTCCGGCAGCGGTTTCGGGAATATTGCCCGTCCGCTCGGCATATACCCTGGGGCGTCCGGGTAGTAGTCGGGGAATGCACGCCAGTGGAACTCGACGGACGGGTCCTGGAGCAGGAAGTCGACCATCTCCGGTGCGGCGTCGAGATATGCCTCACGCAGGTCGGCAAATCCGGTGCCATCCGTCGTCGCAGCAATATACGCATCGACCTTCTCCCGCGTGTCGGCGAACGCAGCCGCCGAGACAGAGTTCAACGGCAGCCACAGTCCGGCTCCGGCGTAGGCGGCAGTACCACCGAGGTACTCGGTCTTCTCCGCGAGGATCACGTCGAGACCGAGGGTGGCAGCGGTGAGAGCGCCGGTGAGAGCACCCGCACCGCCGCCGACCACGAGGACATCACACTCGAGCGAGGAGGTCATGCACTTACCTTTCTGTGCCCCCAGTAGCTGGTGGCAGTGGTTTCGTACGTGGGTGTCCCGGGTTCGACGAGGCGTCCCTCGCAGCCCACCTCGACAGTGAAGCCGTCGGGGGTCATCGAGTAGAACGAGACCATCCCGTCGTTGCTGTGCCGGCCGAGCGTGAGACGTTGCTGGATACCGGAATTCAGGGCCCTGTCGTAGGCTCGACCCACGTCGTCGATCGAGCCGACCTCCACCATGAAGTGGATCAGCTGGGCAGGAGCCGGCCGCTTCATCAACGCCACCGTATGGTGGCGTCGGTTGCAGCCCAGAAACGTGATTCGCTCATCTCCCCGCTTGCCGTCCGGCCCCATCGCGCGCATGGTGTTGCGATCCACGAAGCCGAGAGCATCCCGGTAGAACTCGAGCGCCTCGTCCGACTCCGGCCCCCCGATGACGACGTGCCCCATACCGAGGTCGCCGGTGACGAATTCCCGCACATGAACGGTCTCCAGCGGGTCGTGCACCAGCGACGGCCCGCTGTACAGCTCGAGCGGCATACCGAACGGATCGTTCATCATCCGCAGGTCCCGAACCCGCCGCACGTCACATTCGACGGAAGTCCCCGTGCGGACGTCGACCCCCTGATCCCGCAGGGACACGGTCAGGGAATCCAGCACATCCCGGCTCTCCACCTCGAACCCGATTCCGGAGACCCCACCGGATTCACCGGCAACTATCTCGAGCCGCGCGGCATGCTCGTCCATGCGGAAGGCGACCCCGCCCTGAGGAGACCGATCGGCGGTCATCCCCAAGACCTGAGTCCCGAACCGGGTCCACGCATCGACGTCGACCGAAGACAGCCTGAGGTAGCCAAGTGAGTGGATTGTCATCGAGAGATTCCCGTCACCGCGCGAGGGTCTGCATGGCGTCCTGGAACCACTCGCAGTCACGTGGGAAGTCGGCGGGGGACAGCGGTTCCTGCAGTTCCTCGACAGAAGGACCGACGCGCTCGGCGATCTTGTCGAGCTTCGCCAGGTCGAAGCCGTACAGGTTGGCACAGGTCTCACCGAGCAGTCGACGAGCTTCGGCCTCGCTGGTGCCCTGGAGTGCCACCCGGAGATGCTGGCGGGTATAGGGGGCGGTGCCTTCGCGGTGCGGGTAGTCGCTGCCCCACATCACGTTTCCGGCTCCCAGACCCAACGCCGGCTGTACCTCACCCGGACGGATCGTGCTCGCACCCACGAAGCAGTTGCGCTCGAAGTACTCACTCGGACGCAGCGACAGCTTGTCGTATGCCTCCTTGACGAACATCTCGAGCCACGGCCGGTCTGTCAGCGCCGAGAACTGGATTTCGAGACGGTGGATGGTTTCGACAACCCACTTCACGCCTTGCTCGGTCATCGAGTACTTCAGATTCGGGAACCGTTCGAAGACACCGCCGATCAACATGTGTGACAGGGTGCGGTTGGTGAACAGACCGAACTCGTAGAGCATGACGGCGGAGGTCGCCGGATCGTCGGGGTACTCCGGCTCACCACTGCCACTGTGGGTTCCGACCACCAGGCCGGTCTCCTCGCACGCCCGCCACACCGGGTCGTAATGGCCGGTGTAGTGAGGCAGGGCAGTCGGGTGATTGGGCGGGCTGGCCGGGATGACCACGCCTCCGATGACGCCGGTCTCGGCAGCCCAGTGGATCTCCTTGACCGCGTCCTCGATCTGGTGCGGGAACACCTGGACCATGCCGCGACGTTGCACCGGAAGCTCGGAACAGAAATCGACCAGCCAGCGGTTGTGCGCCTGGATACCGGCCCAGCGCTTGTCGTAGTCCGCCTTGTTGGAGGGAAGCGGGACGACGTTGACGATGGAGGGGAAGAACGGCGGGATCGTGTTGGGGAAGATCACCTCACCGACGACGCCATCCTCTTCCATGTGGGTGCGGCGAAGTTCACTGTCCCAGTTTCGGGCGGCTGTGTCGTTGACCAGATCGTCCCACGGGCTGGCGTACGCCTTGGCCCACTCGTCGAACTCCTCGTGCCAGTTCGACGGAAGGTACTTCTTGTAGTCCCAGAGGTCTGCGCCGGCGTGGGTGTCGGCAGAGACGATGGTGTAGTTCTTCTTCGCGCTCATTATGTTTGATCCTTCTGCTCAGACTACGGATTCGCTCGGGCCCAGCCCCATGGCGTTGTGGGCCCAGCTGTGCAGGGTTCGTTCGTTTGTGTTCACGGTGTGGTGTTTGGCCGCATGGGCGTCACGCCAGATGCGCTGCATCGGGTGGGTATCGCTGATGACGACAGCGCCGGCTCGATCGAAGACGTCGTCGATGGCAGACACACACCGAACGGTGCCCAGCACCTGGTCCCGGCGCGTGGTCGAACGCTGGTCCATCGTCGGAAGCCCACCCCCTGCCAGGGTTTTGTGGATTCCGGAGATGTTGCCGAGCAGTTGACGACGGCAGGCGTCGATCGTGCTCGCCGCGGCACCGAGGGCGGCCACCGAGTACGGGTCGGCATCCAACATCTTGCCGTGGGCACGACTGACCCGCTTGCTCTGATAGTCGATCGCAATGTCGAGCAGTCCCTGGGCCATACCGACCACAGGAGCGGTGATCACGCTGGGGAACATCGTCGCGAACGGCATGCCGTAGAGCGCCGCAGTATTGCTCTCGCGCCCGGGGGCATCGTTCGAGTAGACCTGCGTTTTGGTCAGCGCACGGTGGGACGGCACGAACGCGCCGTCGATCACGATGTCGTTGCTACCCGTGCCGCGCAGCCCGACTGTGTGCCAGACATCCTCGACCACGTAATCGGTGCGCGGGATCACGACGTTGTAGGTGGTGGGGGGTCCGTCCTCGTTCATCTGTAGCGCTCCCAGAATGGCCCACTGACAGTGATCACTACCTGAGGAGAAACTCCACCGACCCGTGAGCTCGAACCCCCCGGGTACGGCTGTGAGCTTGCCTCCCGGCATGTAGGAGGAGCTCACCCAGGCATCGGGGTTCTCATCCCAGATCTCGTGCTGGAGCTTGCTTTCGAAGAGCGCAAGTTGCCAGTTGTGGACGCCGACGACTCCGGTCACCCAGGCCGTCGAGCCGCAGTGCTCGGCGATCGAGAGCACCGCTTCGTAGAACGCCACCGGGTCTGCCTCGTAGCCACCGAACGCCTTGGGTTTCAGCAGGCGCATCACCCCGGTGTCCGTGAGTTCCTTGACCGTGGAATCCGGGAGACGGCGGTCGGACTCGGCCTGAGCGGCGCGTTCACCGATGCCGGGGAGCAGTTCGTTGACTGCCCCCAGCACGGTGCCGACTGCAGCGTCGTGACCGGCTCCTGAACCTGGATGCGGGTCGCCTTTGCTTGGCATCTTTCCTCCTGATGTTCCGGGCTGCGCGATAGTTGGACACTAGGCGCACGGAACGTGTGTGCATGAGGGGCAGGTGCCACTGGATGAGATCCGCTTCACAGGAATTTCGCACTACCGGACGAGATCCGAAAACCCTTGCATACCTATGAAAAATCCGGTACTCACACCCATTCGATGACGGAGTCCAGCGCCATCGCGTAGTGCGTCTCGACGTACTCCCCGAGATCGGCCATGTGCTGGGCCATGAGTTCCTCGGCACGGGCGCCGTCCCCGGCTGCGACAGCCTCGGCGATGGCACGGTGTTCGGCGTGGACCTCGGGGCGGTCGGCCGGCTCGATGCTGGGTCCTGCCGAGCGGATGAACTCTCGATAGATCTGGCCGACGGCGCGAGCAAAGAGACTGAGTACCGGGTTGGATGCCGAGTAGCTGGCAATCACATCGTGAAAATTGCGCGCCTGCGCCCGGAAAGCGGTGCCCGGGCCCATCTCGTGGCTGGTCGCTTCCAGCAGGGCAACGCGAAGGTCGGGGGTACCGCCGATTGCCAGTTCTCGCACCAGAATCGGCTCCAGCGCCTGCCGAGCCGCGATGATGTGTCGGTATGTGACACCCATGATCTGGCAATACAGCCGGATCACGGAACTGAACTCTGCGCCGTCGCGATCGTTGACGACCGGGCCCCCGTTCGGCCCCGGTCTCACTTGGATCAACCCGATCGACTCGAGCATGCGCAGAGCTTCCCGGACCGAGGCATAGCCCACCCCGTATTGCTCGGCCATCGAAGGCACCGACGGAAGCCGGTCGCCGGCACCGAGACCCGATCCGATGATCTCGGCCACCACCTTGCGCGCGGTGTGCTCCGACATCTTCTGCGGACGTCGCAGCATGGTGGTGGGATTCGGCTCGCGGCGAACCGACTTCCGCGGGGTGGGCTTCTCAGCCTCGTCAGCAGGCATCTCTCTCCTCTGATCGCACGAGCGACCAGGGCGAAGTTCAGGCCCGCACAGAGTCGAGAACCTCTGCGGTGTGCTCTCCCAGAGTCGGTCCGGGACCGGTCTTTCGACCCGGTGTCTCGGACAACCTCACAGTCGAGCCCACCTCCCTGATGTAGCCCCAGTCCGCGTGCTCTAGGTGTTCGAACACGTGGCCCGACTCCACTGCCCATTCCTGCCAGAAGAACTCCGGCATGAACGGCGTATCCCGGGCCACCTCGTTGGCAATCCTATGCGAGTCGAGCCATTCTGTTGCAGAGGGTGTGTCGAGAGTGGCCAGGTATATCTCCAGTGAGACCCCCAGCGCCTCCTCGGAACGGAGATTGTTGACGCTGGCGCCGACCGACTGCAGTCCACTCCGCAGGCGACCCTGGGCGCTCTCCCCCACAGCCGCGACACAGACCCATCCGTCGGCGGTCTCGAACAGACGGTACGTCGGCGAGAGCCCGAGTTGCCTGGCATCGAGTCGAGCGGTGTCCAACGGCTTGTGCTCGCCGTCAGTCATGTGCTCGCTCACCGCGAACAGACTGGCATGGAGCTGCGGTGCGAGAACGAACTGACCTTCGCCAGTGCGGGCCCGATGTTCCAATGCCATCAGGATGCCGGTGGCCCCGAGGAATCCGCCGTAGTAGTCCTCACTCGCACGTGCTCGTCGTACCGGCTTGTTGCCCGTGCCCGACGCGACATACATGAGTCCCGTCAGCGCCGAAAGCAGCGGCGCGAAACTCTTCTCCATGGCGCACGGGCCATCCGCGCCCCACCCGGGCTGATAGCAATAGATGAGGTCGGGCTTGTGCCGGCGCAGCGACTCGTAGTCGACACCGAGTTTCTCCGCTTTGCCCGGCCGCTGGTTGTGCACGACCACGTCCGCGGTATCCACCAGACGGAGGAAGTGACTCTTGCCTTCTTCAGTCGTCAGGTCGAGGACGATGGCCCGTTTGCCGCGCTGACATGCTTCGAATGGGTCGGGCAGGGAACGCATCGTGTCGCCGATCGGAGGTTCGATCTTGATCACGTCGGCACCGAGGTCCGCAAGATACTTCGCGCCGTACGCAGCAGCCATGAACTGGCTGAGGTCGAGGACCCGTAGTCCCGACAACGGGTGGTCGAGCCTTGCTCCCGCAACTTCGGTCTTGGGTTCGAGTGCGAGCAGGGTGGGCAGTTCTTTCTGATGCAGGCCGACGGAGGGGGCAGGCACGGGAAGGCCCGGCATCGCGGTCGAGAACTTGATCACCGGCGCGACCTGCCGCAACGATCCGTACTCGGGGTCGGGCATGTCCATGACCAGATCGGCGTGACGGACCTGTTCGTGTTCGAGGATCTCGCCGGGCCGCAACACCGGAACGACAGCGACGTCGCGCGCGCGCAGCAAGTCGAGCCATTCGTCACGCGGCCGCGTCTTCCAGATCTTCGGCACCTCGTGTCGCGCGATCCGGAACTCGTCCTCGTTCATCGGCACTGCCATTTCGACCTTGTCCGTGACGGTCTGGAAATGCTCTCCCACTCCGAGAACGTCCATGGCGGCCTTGAAGGCCCCGTTGCCACCGGTGTGGACCATCAAGTACTCGCCGTCTCCGCACTCGAACAGGTCGATGAGCACACGGCGATGGCCGAAGTGACCTTTCTCCTCGGTGTCGAGGTAGGACTCGTCCTTCGCGGTGAACCACCAGTTCATCGGTGCCTGTCCCAGCACACCGTCGAGGATCGAGACGTCGACGCGCTGTCCGCGCCCGGTGATGCGACGGGCGCGCAGTGCGGCGAGGATCCCGATGGCTCCGAGGAAGCCCGTGGTGTATCCGATGCTCGGATGCCCCAGGAAGATCGGACCCTTGCGATGGCCCGGCTGCTCGGCCATGAAGCCCATCCGAGCGGCGACCAGCGCGTCGTAACCCGGCCGGTCCCGCCACGGTCCGGAGCGCCCGTACGCAGTGGTGGAGAGGTGAAGCAGGCGTGGATTGAGGATGCGGAGATCCTCGTAGTCCAAGCCCAGCTCCGTGCTCCGTGCGATGCCGTAGGACTCGATGAAGATGTCGGCACGGCGAATCAGCTGGCGCAATGTCTCTGCGTCATCGGGATTCTCGGGATCGAGCACGATGCTCCACTTGCCGCGATCCCACATCTTGCGTTCCGGAGCGGTGGCATCGATACCACCACCCGGCCGCTCGACTTTCACGACATGCGCGCCATAGTCGGCCAACAGGAGCGAGGTGATGGAGGAGGGCATCCCCCATGAGGCGTCTATGACGAGAAGTCCGTCGAGCGGCCCGGGCATGTGAATACTCCGTTCTTACTTGGAGACCAAGGTCGGGATCTGCGCGTCGCGAACCCAATCCGGAATCTCGGGGACCGTCCAGTTGAACATCTTCTCTGCGTTCTTGTAGAGAATCATTTCCGCTTCGTCGTCAGGAACATCCTTGAAGAGCTCCTCGACCGTCGACTGAGTCTCTGACCAGATGCAGTTGGCGTGCGGGTAGTCGCACTCCCAGAAGATGCGATCCAGACCGATCTCGTGACGATTCGCCAGACCGTATGGCTCGTCGATCATGCAGAACCACATGTTGCGCTTGCAGATCTCCGACGGCGTCAAGCTCTGATCCAGGTCACCCCAGTACTTGTGCAGGCCGTATTGGCGGTCGGCACGTTCGAGAGTGACCGGCACCCAACCGATGCCACCCTCCGAGTACACGAGCTTGATCTTCGGGTACTTCCGGGCCACCGGTCCGTACATCATGCCGACGGCGTGGGTGATGGTCTGCGTCATGCTCAGGGCAATCTCGAGGGCGGCCGACGATTCCGGCGGGCGGTACGCCTTCCAGCCACTGGACGCGATGTGCATGCAGACCGGAATTTCCTCGGCCTCACAGATTTCCCAGATCGGGTTCCAGTAATCCGTGTAGTAGGACGGCAGACCGAGGTTACTGGTCTCTTCCGGAATCGTGATCGCCCGGAAGCCACGCGCAAGATTGCGCTTGATCTCCTTGACCGCAGCTTCGATGTCCCAGAGCTGGATGATTGCCATCGGCACATACATCTCGGGGGCAACGAGGTGCCAGTCGTACATGAAGTCGTTCCAGGCCCTCACTGAGTAATCTGCGAGTTCCTTGTCCTGGAAGTTGATGAACAGAGCGCCCCCGAACCGCGGCAGTGTCGGGAAGCTCAGGCTCGACATGATTCCGGCCATCTCGAAATCCTTCTTACGAGCAGCCGCGTCATAGCAACCCGGGATCATGTCCTCGAATCGCATGGGCTCCCGGCCCCACTCCTCCTGAGGCTTGCCGGCGACGGCATTGAGACCCAGGTAGGTATGCCGAGTGTCTTCATACATCCAGAACTCGGCACCGTTCTCGTCCTCGAGAACACGTGGGGCGCGGTCCTTGAACCGCGCGGGAACCCGCGAAGTCCAGGTGTCGCGCGGTTCGACGATGTGATCGTCGACGCTGAACAGTTTGCGCATTGACCTTCCTTCTTCCTTGATTGGTTCAGACGGAGCTAATCGGCTCGATGGGCAGGTACGGTCTCGGGTTCTACTACCAGGTCGTGGAGTCCGAGCTCGGCGAGCACACCTGCGGTATCGGCGCCGAGTTCCGGAGCCGCGGCGAGGCCGATTCCCCGCTCCCGGCGGCGGCGGGCCATCACTTCGACGCCCGGATATCCGCCGTCCACTGGGACTACGGCTACCGGGGTCAAAGGGGCAGTGTAGGTGCCCTCGGCAAGGACCACACGAGTGCTCACGCCGAGGTGCCGGGCGTGGCCGGTACCGACCGCCTCCCGAACGGTTCGCACCATCGCGGCAGGGACTCCCGCGGTAGCGAAGAGCGCTTCCCACTCGTGGGCTGGACGGGCAACGAGAGCCTGTGCGACAACTGCGGTCTCGTCGTCGCGGTCGGCCCCGTAGTCGGCGCCGCGCTCCCACGAACCGGTCGCCCGATAGGACTCCGGAAGTCCCACGATGTCGACGAAGCGTTCCCAGTACTTGCGCTCGATGGGGCAGACCAACAGCACCCGCCCATCGCTGCAGGCATACATCCGATAGCGCGAACCCATCGCCTGGAAGTCGGGGCGGGAGGGAAGATCATTGAGTCCGGCCTGCGCCTCTCGCCACATCCACGACAGAGCTGCTTCCCAGATGGAGAGGGTGACAACCTGGCCGGATCCTCCCCGCAGCCGCCTGAGAAGAGCCGCCTGGATCCCCAGGGCCGCCCAGATTCCGGCGAGCGCGGTGCCGTGCGCCTGGTACGAGGCCGGCACCCGGGGCATCCCGTCGTGCCACTCGACCTCGACGAGTCCGGCCATGACATCGGGCTGAAGGCCGTGGGCCGGCATCCCCGACCACGGACCGTCGTCGCCGTACCCGGTCACGGAGCAGTACACCAGTCCGGGGTTGACAGCCAGAAGCGTCTCGACGTCCACACCGCGCTTGCGGGCGTCCTCCGGGCGCGCGCCCACGATCACGACATCGGCCCACCGAGCAAGGGCATCGACGGCGAGTGGCCAAGCCGCAGAACGCGCATCCAGCGCAACGCTACGGGTGCCCGCATTGAGAGCATGGTGCACGTCCGAAGTGGTGCCGAACGAATTGCCGATCTGACGGTTGCCGTCTCCACCACGCGGGTTCTCGACCTTCACCACGTCGGCGCCGAATTGAACTAGCGCGCGACTCGCCATCGGACCGCTGAAGTGAGTGGAGAAGTCGACGATCCGCGGCCAGCCACGCCCCAGATCAGCCTGATTCTCCTTCAATGAATCCGATTTGCTCATAAGGTATTTCGACCCCCTTCCTCGGTTCGGCGAAACGTATGCGCGTCGGCTACATGTGAGTTGTAGCAGTGGAACAGGGCCGGTTTCACTAGCTCAGTCCCACCCCGTGACATCGGGATCTGAAACATGCATGAAACGAGGCAGTCCCGGCCACAGAAGTGACCGGGACTGCCTCGTCTCCGACGTTCGGTGTCAGTTCGTCATGAATGCCTCATCGAGCAGAATGATTCCATCGGTGGACGGAGTGGCACCATAGACATCAGGCGCCCACGGAACGAAGCCCACGCTGGCGCCCCAGACGATGAATGGCTGGTCGGTGTTGACGAGGCTCTGCACCTCACCGAGCGCGGCGCGCTTGGCTTCGTCGTCAGGGGCCGACAGCACATCGGCGAGCAGCTCGTCCATCTCCGGATTGGCGTAGCTCATGATGTTGTTCGTGGATTCGCTGTGCAGCGCGCTGAACAACCGGATCTCGGGGTCCACATCCGAGAGGCTGTACGCACCGAAGCTCATGTCGAAGTCGCGGTCCACGTAGCGGCGCTTGACCAGGTCGGTGGTGCTGCTGGCGTACTCGACGGCGGTATCGAATCCGACGGCGTTCATCTGGGCCTGTACCGCCAGTGCCAATTCCTGGGAGTCGGGGTTGTTGACGCTGAGGAACGTGATCTTGCCGTCGTACCCGTCGGCTTTGGCCTCGTCCAGCCGTCGTGTGGCCTCCTCCTGCGAAGGTTCGATTCCAGGGACGCTGTTCCACTCCGACCACGACTGGAACATCTCCGTGCCGGGCATTCCTTCGCCTTCACGCACACGTTGGTCGAGCACTTCGGGATCGACGGCGTATGCGATCGCCTGACGGACGCGTGGATCCGCGGCCGGACGTCCCTCGGCAGCATTCAGCTGACCGACCATCTTCAGACTCAAGGCCTCTGTGTAACCCGGGAATTCCTCCAGTGCGGCCGTCACAGTCTCGGCGTTGCTGAGATATGCCATGTCGATTCCGCCTGTCCGGAGCGCGTCGACCTTGGGCTGGTCGCCTGCGATGGCGACGAATTTCAGACCGTCGAGGTTCGGGGCACCGCCCCAGTAGTCAGGACGAGCCGCCAGCTGCAGCTCTTGCTGGGGTTGCAGGCTGACGACTGTGAAGGGGCCTGCCCCGATGGGGGTGAACGTGTCGCCTTGCTGAGAGGTCGGCGCCACGATCATGCCGTGCCCGTACGACAGCATGGCAGGGAAGGTTCGCCACGGCTGGTTCAAGGTGAACACGACGGTTGACGGGTCCACTGCCTCCGTGCTCGTCACGACCTCTTCATAGAGCTGCGAGTGCGCACCACCTTGCGTGTTGTACCGGTCGATACTGGCGACGACCGCGTTGGCATCGAGTGGAGTTCCATCGCTGAACGTGATGTCGTCGCGCAGCTTCATCGTCCACGTCATATGATCGTCGCTCGCCTCCATCGACTGCGCGAGCCGAGGTTCGAAGGCTTGCGATTCGATGTCGAACCGCATCAGAACGTCGTACACGGCTGCCATCTCGGTACCACCGGTCGAGCCGGTGGCCTGTGTCAGCGTCGGATCGAGGTTGGTGACCGGCGCGAGCCCAGCGAAGGTGAGGGTGCCACCCTTCACCGGCGCCCCACCATCTCCTTGGTCGCCGACGATGCCGTAGGCCAGCGCCTTGGGCTCGGATGCGGACTCTCCACCCGAATCGTCGGAGCCGTCGGTGGCTGCACAGCCGGCGAGGGCGACGGCACCGACCGCGACCATCGCCAGTATTCGGCCAACCCTCTTCGAGTTCCCAATCATGAACAACCTCCTAGGTTGACGGTCGACCCTTGCCCTGACAGCACTGTCGTCGATCCTGTGCCGATGACGTGAGCCTGCGGTGCGCGGCCCGCCTCGCCGCCGACTCTAGACATCAATTACGTTGTGCCACAAGTATTTTTGACTTTCTCATGAATTCAACTCGACCGGCTCGCCCATGAAAGCAACCCTGGCCACCACTGAGATCACAGACCACTGCCGAACCGATGATTCCGACAATGCGTACAGCGGCATCGCCAATGCGTACCGCATCATCACCCCTGCGTACAACACCGCAGCTACGGTCCGCGGCACCGCAATCGACCCACGGCTACGCACCCGAGGCCGATGAAACGCCACCGACACCGATACCACCGCCACCGCCAGGTAACTTGCCGAAGACGTGTGCAACCGCGAATCCCACCTGAGGTCATCGGTGCCGGATCCGCAGTATTCGGTCGGCACCACTGCCGGCGCACTCGGACCGCAGACGTCCGAGACCAGCGCATCCGTGAACGAAAGCGCTGATCACCAGGCCTTTCATCCATACCGCTCCGGCGAGGCAGCGCATCATCGAGAACACTCACGCCGGAACGGTCTCGACACCGGCAGCCGAGTACTGCGGTGTCATCCGTCAGTCACATCGCGAGGCCTCGGCCCAGAATTCTCGTCTCGGGGTCCGCTCTGCACACAGCTTCTGCCGCCACCCGTGAGGACACCGAGCGCCTCACCGAGGATGGAGGAAATCGATGCCATTCAGTGGGACATGTGCGCCCGACTTCACGGATGCCGAAAGCTACATTCGATTCGCACCTGGTCAGGTAGTGATATGTAATCCGTCGGGACAATCCGACGTACTCACCTTCAGCTGATAGCAGGCTTCGGACACTCATGAACAGAGGAAGGAGGCGGTGACACGGTGGCGCGAACAGTGATCGAGAAAGTGATCGAACTGGTCGTCGTACTTTTCATCGTCAGTCTCGGCACGTTCGCCCTCGTATCGCTCATCCCTGGCGATCCGTCGGTCGCCGTTCTCGGTGAGGGCCGCTCGCCCGAAGAGTACGCACAGGCTCGCGAGGCGATGGGGCTCGACGACCCGTTCCTCACGAGATACTGGGGGTGGCTGTCGGGGGCTTTGCAGGGCGATCTGGGTAACTCGATGGTTCCGCCACAGGGCGCGGTGACCGACAGCATCGGTGCGGCACTTCCGGTCAGCGTGCAGCTGGCCCTCATGGGTCTGGTGATGGCGATCGCCGTGTCGATACCGCTGGCGATGTACTCCGCTCGGCACCAGGGCGGATGGATCGACCGCGTGATCAGCGCCGGCACGTTCGGCGTCCTGTCGGTCCCCAGCTTCCTGGCCGGCCTCCTGCTGATCATGGTGATGGTCAACTACCTCGGCTGGTTCCCGCGCTCGCAATGGGTGCGCATCTCGGATGGTCTGGGCCAGAACCTCTACCACGCCTTTCTGCCCGCGTTGACCATCAGCCTGCTCGAAATGGCGATGTTCACTCGAATCCTGCGCAGTGACCTGGTGTCGACATTGAAGGAGAACTTCATCCTCGTAGCGAAGGCGAAGGGCATGTCGAATACCCGATTGCTCTTCAGCGATGCGCTACGGCCGTCCTCGTTCTCGCTCATCACGATGATCGGCGTCGTCATCGGCTCGATGATCGGCAGCACCGTCATCGTCGAGACCTTGTTCTCGCTGCCAGGAATGGGCACGCTCATCGTCCGCGCGGCGCAGCAAGGAGACATACCGATGGTTCAAGGGGCTGTCTTGGTGATCGCCGCCGTCTACGTCGTCGCCAACGGAGTCATCGACATCGCCTATGGATACCTCGACCCAAGGAGCAGACGAGCCCATGTCTGAGACGACTATCGAGATGCCTGCCGACACCACCACGGCCCTGGACGACGCACGCCCGGAAGCCGTAGCCGAACCGTCGGACGTAGGCGAACGGCGAAATCTGTACCGCGCTGGGGCCGTCCTCACCGTAGTGGGCGTGCTCGCAGTCGGACTCGGGTTGACTCCGTCACTCATCACGGTGGCCCGCGTGCTGGTCATCCTGGCCGGTCTCGTGGCGCTCTACATGGGCGTGCGAAGACTCGGTCTGGCCAGATTCGGATCCGACTTCGACCTGTCCTTCATCCTGTCCTGCGCATGGCTCGCCGTACTGATCACGATGGCTCTGCTCGCCCCGCTTATGCCGTTGGCCGAGCACGAGGACACCGCCAAGACGCTCACTTCGGCGAGCTATGCCCAGCCGAGCCTGTTCTCCACACACCCACTCGGCACCAACAACTTCGGTCTCGACCTGCTCGCCCGGTCGATCTACGGGGCTCGGTACTCGCTGGCAGTCGCACTCTCCGCAGTGCTGCTCGGAATGATCGTCGGTGGCGCGATCGGTATCGTCGCCGGCTATTTCGGTGGCAAGATCGACCGGATCGTCGGGGTGCTCACGAACTCGCTGCTCGCTGTTCCTTCGCTGATCTTGCTGATTGCACTCGCCTCCGTCCTCGAACCGAACCTGCGCAACATCTCGTTCGCGTTGTCCATCCTCGCGATACCCACCATGGCGCGGATAGCCAGAGCCAACACTCTGGTGTTCTCCCAACGAGAGTTCGTTCTGGCAGCCAGGGCCATGGGCGCCACTCGGCTGCGGGTGATGCTGCGAGAGATCGCACCCAACGTCGCACTTCCCCTCGCCTCGATGGGCATGGTTCTCATCTCAGCGATGATCGTCGCGGAAGCATCGCTCAGCTTTCTCGGGCTGGGTATCCAACCGCCGACCCCGACATGGGGAAACATGATCTCGGAGGGTCAGGGAACCGTCTTCGAGCAACATCCTCACATCGTCTGGGTTCCTGGCCTGTTCCTGTTCCTGACGGTGTTCTCGCTCAACCTCGTCGGTGAAAAAGCGCAGAAGCGCACCGGCGGTACTCGGGAGGTGAAACTGTGACACACGAAGCCCCGCTGCTAACGGTAAAAGAGGTATCCACACGGTTCCGCACCAAGCGTGGCCGGCTCAGAGCAGTCGAGCAGGTCTGCCTCCAGATCGAGGCCGGCGAGACACTGGGACTCGTGGGCGAATCGGGGTCCGGGAAGTCCGTGCTAGGGCAGACCATCATGGGACTCGTCTCGCACGGCGGAAACACCACAGTCACGGGGCAAGTGCTCTTCGAAGGCCACGACATGCAGACGCTGACCCGCAAGGAGCAGCAACAGCTCTGGGGAAACGACATCGCGATGGTGTTCCAAGACCCGATGTCGGCGCTCAACCCATTCAAGAAGATCGGCACGCACATCACCGAGTCCTTGCGCGCCCATCTCGGGCTCGACAAGGCGCGGGCGCGCGAGCGGGCGATCGAACTGCTACGCAAGGTCCGGATCCCCGAACCGACCCGGCGCATCGACCAGTACCCCCACGAATTATCGGGCGGCATGCGCCAGCGAGTGGTGATCGCGATGGCCCTGGCCTGCGACCCCAAGCTGATCATTGCCGATGAACCCACCACCGCCCTCGATGTGACCGTCCAGAAGCAGATCCTCGAGCTGCTCGAATCCCTGCGGTCGGAGATGCACATGGCAGGCATCCTGATCAGCCACGATTTGGGAGTCGTTGCCGGGCAGACCGACCGGGTTGCAGTGATGTACGCAGGCCGGATCGTCGAGACCGCCCCGACCCAGCAGTTGTTCGCCCGCCCGCGGCATCCCTACACCGAGGCGCTGCTCGCGGCGGTTCCCCGCCTCGAACAGGAACCTCACACACGACTCGAATCCATCGACGGTGGCCTGCCGGACATGACGAGACCACCTGAGGGGTGCGCGTTCGCGTCCCGCTGCAAATACGCGCAACAGAAATGCCGCGAAGTCGTGCCCGGCCTGGATGCGTCCTCGGGCACCGGCGCGGTCGGCCATCCACATGAAGTGGCTTGCCACTTCCCCCTGGGCGGTCTCAGTGTGGCCGAGCTCGGAATGCCCCGCGTTGGAGATGTCGACGATCGCGTGCTGGAAGTGGAGAAAATCTGATGGCCGGTAGTGGAGTTGCACATCTGCGCAAGGACGACAAGCCTGTGCTGTCCGTCGAGAACCTGGTGGTCGAGTTTCCCGCTGGTCGTCATCAGACGGTGTTCGCGGTATCCGACATCAGCTTCGATCTGTTGCCGGGCGAGACTCTCGGAATCGTCGGGGAATCCGGTTGCGGCAAGTCCACGGCCGGCCGGGCCGTGATGCAGCTGCCGGCCCCGAAGACAGGCAGTGTCGAGATCGACGGGACGGAACTGACGACGCTGAGCTCGGCTGCGCTACGCAAGTTTCGGGCCAAGATGCAGATGATCATGCAGGATCCCATCTCATCACTGAACCCACGTCGTAAGGTCAAGCACCTGGTGACCGAGGGGCCCCGAATGTGGGGACGGCAGAACAGAGAGGCCCTGGAGAAACGGGGACGCGAACTGCTGCGCGCGGTCGGCCTGGATCCGGACATGGTGTGGGATCGCCTGCCCGGCGAACTGTCGGGCGGTCAGTGCCAGCGCGTGTGCATCGCGCGCGCCATGATGCTCGAGCCGAAAGTGCTCATCTGCGACGAGCCGGTGTCCAGCCTCGACGTTTCGGTTCAGGCACAGATTCTCAACCTACTCGAGCAGACGAAGACCGAGTTCGGCCTGACCATGATCTTCATTGCCCACAACATGGCCGTGGTCAAGAACATCAGCGACCGCGTGATGGTGATGTATCTGGGAAAGGTGTGCGAGATCGCGCCCAGCCGAGACATGGAAAACCAAGCACGGCATCCGTACTCGCGTCTGCTGCTGTCTTCCATACCCGATCCCGACGTCCTCCGGGGCGAAGCCGAGGCGACCCCGACGATCGAGGGCGACCTTCCCTCTCCCCTGAACCCTCCGTCCGGATGCCGCTTCCGCACACGCTGCCCGCTTGCTACGGATCAGTGCGCGGCAGAGGAGCCACTGCTGCGCGAGGTGGACGCCGACCATTACGTCGCCTGCCACCACGTCTGATTCGCTCTCGGTGGCCGAACCTTCGGCCACCGGGTCGTCTCACTCGCCTACTCGTACCGCAGATCCCTCGCTGTGGTATCTGGCGCCGAAGCGCTCTTCGAGCATACGCAGGATCATCTTTCGGCCGGCCAGAATCTCCCGACGAGCCACTTCGACCTGGTCGCCGCGGTCGATCGATATCGACCACTTGTCCCACCAGGTCTCCAGGGAGGGCTCGGGCGCACGAACGGCCACCGAGAAGATCAAGTGGACGACATCGAGCTCATCTGCAGGCCGGGTCTGGAGCATGAAGTCCGACTCCGGAAAAAGAAACCACAGCCGGTCGTCTGCGATCTCGATTCGGCAACCCTCGGGTAACTCGGTGCCCCTGCGGAACGACTCGGCCAGCTTGGCATCCAAGCTGACACGAACGGCCTCGGAAGGACAGACCATGGTGACGAACCTCCAAGCGATAGTGGATAAGTCGAGGTGGATAGCACCTACGGATATGTCAACCGCCCGATGTCCGGGACCGGATGACGAATGGGTCGCGGGCTGATTCGCGGGTCGTACGTCACAACGCGCGTACGTAACCGGCCAGATCGGCCTGTACCGGCTCCTGGAGTTCGCCGGCGCCCCGAACTCCGCCGCCCCGACTGGTCGGTACCGCGGGAATCAGGCAGCTCGCAATTGACTCGGCCGTCTGCTTGACGATGCGCGCATGCACCTGAAGTGTTGCCCTGTTGGTGCTGATCGGCCCAGTGATGGAGACAGCGCCGACGACCCCCGAAGAGGCGATAATCGGGGCGGCGACACATGCCAGTCCTCTGACGGAATCACCGAAGTCACTAGCGATCCCGGTTCGCCGCGCGGTCTCCAGAATCGACTTCAGGCTGGGCGCGCCCGGGCGAGCGAAGATGGTAGCTGTATCAGCGAGGATGCGCTGCCACGCCTCCTCCGGCTGCGCGGACAGCATTGCACGGCCAACCGCGGTCCAGTAGGCCGGCAAACGGCCACCGATACGCGTTGGTACGTCACTGCGTGCCGGGCCGACCTTATCGATATAGACGACCTCGTCGCCGTCCAGGATGCCCAGGTGCACGATCTGGGCACACTGCTGCTGCGCCTGAAAAAGCCAGGTACAGGCCTGCGTCCGCAGTCTCGTCGCATCTGCAGCGAGGCCACCGACCTCGAAGAGGCGCAAGCCGATTCGGTAGCCGGCCGAGACTCGTTCGATCCAGCCGACATCACGCAACTGTTCGGCCAGGCGATAGACGGTGGAACGAGGAAGGCCGGTGCGTGCGGTCAGGTCATCGAGGGAAAGCGCACGTCCGTCGTCGAACGCATCTATCACCACTGCGGCGCGGCCCAGCACCGAGCGATGCCCTCCCGAACGGCGCGGAACAGTGTCCATCGCGACGTCTTCAGGGGTGTTTTGCAAGATAGTCATGACCACTCCTAGGCAATCATTAACATTGCTTCGATATATGCATAGAATATCCGGTTTGCAATTTACGTCAAGCCATCCAGGATCGAGAAGGCTTGTGCAGGAAGGTAAAACAGGTGATGGAACTACGAGGACAGAAGGAAGTCAGATGGGGAGGTAGGCATCGTCATACATGCCCCCTACCCAGCAGCGCTTGCCTCCGATTCACTTCCGCGGGACGTCGCGCCGGACCACGTAACGAGTTCGCCGGCGAAACGCTGGAACAACGTTGCGAAGTCGATGATCTCCCGCTCGTCGAATCCAGCCAGACGATCAGTGATCAAGCCGCGGAACTGCCGCTCGACCTTACTTGCAACTCGACTGCCTTCTGGTGTCACCGCCAGGATCGTCACGCGGCGATCTCCCGTCGGAATAGTGCGCTCCACCAAACCTTCCCGGACGAGACCTTCCACTAGGCGGCTGGCGTGTGAGACACCGAGATTGCTTGCCGACGCCAGATCTCCGAGCCGACGAGGTCCGCGCTGATCGAGTTCACGGAGCATCGTGTAAGCGGGGCGGTCGAGCTGGACACCGGGAATTCCGGTGGCCACGGGGTATACCCCTGCGGCAGCGAAAGCCCGAGCAGCGCGTACCCAGGCATCGAGAACGCCGGCGACAGCGGTGTCACGATTCTCGATCTGTACAGATGTGACTGAGGCCATAGATCAAGAAGATCACACCTTGTTCTCTATGGCAATTATTGCGGGCAGAAACTTTTACTGAGCGGGAAAGTTTCCTTCGGCTACAACGCGAGGTGAGTACCGAAGATCCTCCGGTGATAGGTCAGCGGGAATCCCTCACCGGTCTCCACCGACGCCACCGCACCCAGCGCGATGACGTGGTCCCCGCCTTGTACCAGCTCGACCAGGTCGCATGCCAGCCAGCTCAGAGCGCCATCGAGTCGGGGAAGCCCCGCATCCGGTCGCCAAACAACGCCGTCGAACTTCCCGACACCCCGGCTGGAGGCAAACTGCAACGCGGTCGATGCCTGCGACACCGCCAGGATGTTGAGGCCGAACCTTCCCGCAGAACGTATTGCCGTGAGCAAGGCGGAACGCCGGTCGAGCGAGACCAGAACCATGGGTGGGTCCATGGAGAGCGACGAAAACGCACTCACGGTTGCTCCGTAGTGTTCGTCGTCCCACGTTGTGGTCACGACGGATACCGGAGTCGCTACCGAGGCCATTGCCTGACGGAAATCGTGCTGGATATCGGTCTCGAGCTGTGCAGTCATAGCTTGCCTTCCATCTCGTCCTGATATTGGCACTGCGGAAGATGCCGCACTGCCTACGTGGTTTGCGGTCGGTAACAGGTGGCCATCAGGCCGGCGGCTGCGAACACACCGGCGGCGACGGCGGCGCACGCCCAACCGAAACCGAAGGTGTCCACGCCGTACATGTGATCGAGCGACCAGCGGCCCGGGCCCACCAGGGCGGGCACGACAGCCACGGCAGCCACCAGGACGGTGTATTCCCATCCGCCATTGAACACGAAGTAGCCCTTGCCGCGATGGTCGGTGAAGGTCGCCACCAGCATCAGACCTATGAAGGCCGCGGAGGCAACAGTGGTGGCCAGCCCCACCAGAATCAGTGCGCCGGCGCCGATCTCGGTAAATGATGCCAGCCTGGCATGAAGGTGACCTGGACGCAGTCCGAGCGATTCGAACCAGCCCGCGGTCGCATCCATCCCACCGGTACCGAGAATCTTGTTCGCGCCGTGCGCGATGAGCATGACTCCCAACGCGACCCGCAGCAGCAGCATCGCCAGATCAAGTTCCGTGCTCACTCCAGTCCTTTCACCTCGCCCCTGGCCGCGTCGGTGCGGCTTAGCGCCATTCGATGACTCGATCGAGGAGTTCGGGGACCCGCTCCTCGCAGTAGTCGTTGATGTCCTGTTGATGCTCGTGTGAGAGTCGATGGGCGTCCTCGGGACGACCTTCGATGATTGCCGCCGCGATCTGGCGATGAGCGTCGAAGAAGTCGTCGTGCTTGGACGAGAGGTCGATCGCTCCGAGCACCTGCTCACGGAAGATCGCCGACATGGCACTCACCGAGGTACTCAGCACGAGGTTCCCACTCAGCGCGTAGACTGTCTCGTGGAATTGCGGTGTGGCACGCCATATTCCGCGTGGTTGTACAGCATCATCGGCGTCCGGATCCCCTTCCCCGAAGGTGGCCAGCAGCTGGCTGCGCGCCTCCTCCGGATCGGAGCGCCGCGCAGCGAGGTCGGCCAACCACGGCTCGAGCGCGACCTTCGACTCGGCCAGTTCGCGGTAGGTCGCGCCCGCTAGCCGGTAGTACAGCGCCGAGGTACGCCCCAGGTCCGAGGCGTCCACAGCTGCCATCACCGGTCCGCCACCGCGGCCCTGTTTGACCACGACCAGTCCCTGCGCTTCCAGTATTCGCAGCGCCTCGCGCAGGGTGGTCCGGGCGACGCCGTAGTTCGCCATCATCGTGACTTCGGAGGGCAGCACATCACCCGGCTCGACGCCGTCGTCGAGCATCGCCTCCACAATCGCGCGCGCCAGCACCTCGGCGAGTTTGAGCGGACGCATACGCTGCGGCAGCGGGTTCAGCAACGTCGGGTTGCCGCGTCGCACGCGTTCGCCTTCGACTCCGGTGGGTTGTTTCATGTGCCCGACTCCTCGCATCAGATTCCTGCGTCCCAACCACAACGTCTCATGCGTTGAGCGCGACCTGCTCCAGGAGGGTGGAAAACTTCTTCTCGGCATCGGCCCGCCGGGTGGGCACGTGCTCGCGGGGAACCTCACGCGGCTCGTACTCTCGCATCAGCAGTCGGGCCACGGTGACCTTGTGCACCTCGTCCGGGCCGTCGTACAGACGGGCGGCGCGCGCGCGGCGGTACATGTACTCGAGCGGGAGGTCGGACGAGTAGCCCAATGCGCCGTGGACCTGGATCGCGCGGTCGAGTACGTCGTAGAGAACGCGGCCGCCCCAGAACTTGATCATGCCGATGTCGAGGCGGGCGTCGCTGTAGGGACGCCCCTCGTCGTGGAGGCGATCCATCCGCCACGCCGCCTGCAGGGTGAGTAGACGCGCAGCCTGCATCGCCGCATACGACTCGGCGACCCAGTCCTGGATCATCTGCTTGTCGCTGAGCAACGATCCGTGGGCATTTCTGCTCACGGCCCGCTCGCAGAGCATGTCGAAAGCACGTTGACTCTGTCCTACCCAACGCATTGCGTGGTGGATCCGGCCGGGGCCGAGACGGCCCTGTGCGAGAGCGAATCCGCCGCCGCGCTCGCCGATCAGGTTCTCCTCGGGCACGCGGACGTTGCGGTAGACCACCTCGGCGTGACCGCCGTAGTCGTCGTCACGGACGTCCGGCTCGGCCATCGTCGGGATATTGCGTACCACCTCGAGGCCCGGAGTCCCCGAGTCCACCAGGATCATCGAGAAGGCCTTGTGCGGGCGGACGTCCTCACCGAATTCGGTTCGCACCATCACGATGTGGAAGTCGGCCAGCGCAGCATTCGTGATGAACCACTTGTGCCCGTCGATCACCCACTCGTCGCCGTCGAGGGAGGCGGTGGCAGCCATCAGTTTCGGGTCGGCGCCGGCGCCGGGCTCGGTCATCGAGTAGCTAGAGGTGAGCTCGCCGGCCAGGAGCGGTTCGAGGTATTTCTTGCGCTGCTGTTCGGTCGCTCCCAAGGCCAGCAGTTCGGTATTGCCGGAGTCAGGGGCGTTGTTGCCGAAGATGTGAGGGGCCAGGTGTGAGCGTCCGAGGATCTCGTGCATCAGACCGAGCTTGACCTGACCGTAGCCGGCTCCTCCCATGGAGGAGGGGAGATGAGCGGCCCAGAGCCCCTGATCCTTGACCTGTTGCTTGAGCGGTTGAATCAAACGTAGGTAGTCGGCACGCCCCTCGCGCCCACGAAAGCGCTCACCGAGTGTCTCCAGCGGAAGGATCTCCCGCTCTACGAATTCCCGCATCCAGGTGAGTTTCTGTTCGAAATCAGGGTCGGTGGAGAAATCCCAGGCCATCGCATGGTCCTCATCGATACGGGTGGCTCACGTGCCACACGGAATGGTCAATGCCGCCCCCAACGGCTAGCGCAAACGTACACAAAACATCTATACATGTCTATGTTTAGAGGTTATTACGTCCATGCCACACCCCGAACGCCTCCGGAGGCCCGCATGAATCTGACAACGATCCTTGACATGGCAAACATCAGCCACCCCGACCGCATAGCCCTCGGCCCTTCACACGACGGCACCACCTACCTCGAATTGAGAGAACAAGCCGCTCGCGGCAGCCGAGTACTCACGGACCTCGACGCGGGAACGGTCGTGTTCGTGGGCACCAACGGACCGCCGCTGCCTGTCCTGGCCTTCTCCTCCGCCTGGGCGGGACTCCCCATCGCACCGCTCAATTACCGACTGCCCGGCGATCAACTCCTTGCTCTGGTACGACGCCTCGACCGGCCGGTCGTCGTCGCCGACGACAGTTACCTGGGGACATTCGCCGGCACCGAGATCACCGCAATGTCCGTCGACGACTTCACCTCTCGCCTCGTCGCCGCAAAACCATCAGGCGTGTCCGCCGAGGTCGACGAGGAGGCAGTGGCGGTAATCCTCTTCACCAGCGGTACCACGTCGGCCCCCAAGGGAGTGCTGCTCAGGCACTCCAACCTGATTTCCTACGTGCTGCAGACCGTCGACCTGGGTAACGCAGGCGCAACCGACGCCGCATTGGTCAGCACCCCGCCGTACCACATCGCCGGCATGGGAACGATCCTCACCAACGTCTATGCCGGGCGCCGGATGGTCTACCTGGCCTCCTTCTCGCCCGAAGCCTGGCTCGACCTGGTCCGGACCGAGCGGATCAGCAGCGCCATGGTGGTTCCCACCATGCTGACGAGGGTCGTGGACCATCTCGACGGCGCACCCTCCGGCACCCCCGACTTGCGATCTATCGCGTACGGCGGAGCCCGGATGCCTCTACCGGTCCTCGAACGCGCCCTGGTCGCATTTCCCGATACCGGATTCGTCAATGCATACGGTCTGACGGAGACCAGTTCGACGATCGCGCTCCTCGGCCCCGACGATCACCGCGCAGCGTTGGCCGCCGACGATCCGGCCGTCCGGGGCCGGCTCACCTCCGTCGGACGTCCCGTTCCCGGCATCGAGGTCCTGCTCCGCAACGAGGACGGCACACCCGCCGCGCCCGGAGCGACCGGTCTGCTCTGGGTCCGCGGCGCCCAAGTCTCGGGGCAGTATCTGGAGCATGGATCGGTCCTCGACGACGACGGCTGGTTCCCCACCAACGACCGAGCACGCCTCGACCGTGCCGGCTACCTGTTCATCGAAGGACGAGCCGACGACACGATCATCCGAGGAGGCGAGAACATCGCGCCCGCCGAGGTCGAGGATGCCGTCCTGACCCACCCGGACGTCTCCGACGTCGCTGTCGTCGGCCTCCCCGACGACGAGTGGGGCGAGCGGATCACCGCGGCCGTGGTCCGGGTCGCCGGCAGCAGCCTGACCGCTGACGAAGTCCGGAGCTGGGCCCGACGACAAGTGCGCGGCTCCCGTACCCCGGACGATGTCGTCTTCGTCGACGATCTGCCCCGCACCCCCACAGGCAAGGTCATCCGCCGCCACCTGGTCGCGGAGCTGACCGCCATGTCCGCCACTGCAGTCGACGACGTGTCATAACGACAGCGGATCGGGCCCGACCTCGATCCCATTGATCGGCACAACGTCGTTCCACCCCGGCCGTGTCGTCAAATAGATTGCCTCTCATCACATCAGGCAACCCGAATCGAGGTGCCCGAGACCATGGACACAATGACGTCCACCGGTCCGGCCGTGGTCGCGATCAGCAATCTCAGCAAAAGCTTCCAGCGGCGGGACGGAGCCACGATCACGCCGGTCGACGAGATCTCGCTAGAGGTTCACGCCGGCGAGTTCGTGGTGCTGCTGGGTCCGAGCGGCTGCGGCAAGACCACACTGCTGCGCTGCGTCGCCGGACTCGAGCAACCCGACAGCGGCGAGATCGACATCGGCGGCCACACCGTCTTCTCCTCCACACAAGGTGTGCTCACCCCGCCCGAACGGCGCTCGGTCAGCGTCGTCTTCCAGAGTTACGCGCTCTGGCCGCATATGACCGTGTTCAAGAACGTCGCCTACCCACTGCGTCGACGTCACCTGGGCACGGCGACCGTCGCCGAACGGGTCGCACACGTGCTCGAACTCGTCGGGGTCGGGCATCTGGCGCAGCAGTATCCGGGCCAGCTGAGCGGTGGTCAGCAACAGCGTGTGGCACTTGCCCGTGCCCTCGTGGCGGGCAACGACCTCGTCCTCTTCGACGAACCACTGTCCAACGTCGACGCCAAGGTCCGTGATCAGCTCCGCGGCGACCTGCTCGAGATGCAGCAGGAACTCGGGTTCGCCGCTCTGTACGTCACCCATGACCAGACCGAGGCGATGGAACTCGGGCATCGGATCGCCACCCTGCGCGACGGAGTGATCGAGCAACTCGCTCCGCCCCAAGAGGTCTACTTGCGCCCGGCCAACCGCTACGTGGCTAACTTCGTCGGACGAACCAACGAGTTCGACGGGCCGGCCACCCGAGTCGACGGCGACACCGTGGAGTTCAAGTCGGCCCTCGGCCCGATGCTCGGCGTCTCGAACCGCACGTTTCCGATCGGCAGTCATGTGCTCGGAGTTGTTCGCCCCGAGTCGATCCGGATCACCGAGGATCCGCCCGTCACGAAGTCAAATGTCCACTCCGGCACCGTGCGCAACGTCGTCTTCGGCGGCGCACAAGTACGGATCCAGGTCGACCTCGCCGGTGAGTCGATCGAGGTGTGGCGTCCCAGCGACACTCCAGCGCCTGAGCTCGGCACGACGGTGTGGGTCAGCTTCGATGCGGCCAACTGCTGGCTCATGGACGGCACGGAATTGACCACCGTCACCGAGCAGGATCACCGGTGAGCACGCCGTCGTCGGTCGCGGACCGCCCCGCGTCGTCGCCTGAGCCGGACCGATCTACCCGGCCGAGCGCACCGGCTCGATATGTACGCTGGGCGCAGCAGATTCGCCACCGGCCGCTTCATTCGGTCACCGCTCTGGTCACCCTCGTCCTATGCGCACTGCTGCTCTATCCGCTGACCATCATGGTCTGGCGCACGTTCGTGCTCAACGGCGACGTGATCGGCTTCAGCGACCTCGAACGCGTCTTCACCGACTCGCGCACCCGTTCCGCGATCATCAACACGGCGATCATTCTGTTCACCGCAGGTCCGCTGGCCCTGGTCATCGGTGGCATGCTCGCATGGCTGAACGAACGGACCGATGCCCGCTTCGGGATCATCGGCGAACTCCTCCCCATCGCCTCCCTACTCGTGCCGCCGATTGCGGGCTCGATCGCCTGGACCTTCCTTCTCTCCCCCAACAGCGGATTCGCCAACGTCTTGTTCCGTGATGGACTGGGCTTCTTCGGTATCCATATGGAGAGCGGCCCGTTCGACATCTTCAGTTGGTACGGAGTGATTCTCGCGTACACCGCATACATGGTTCCCTACGCCTATCTGCCGCTGGCCGCGTCGCTGCGTTCCCTCGATCCCGCGCTCGAGGAAGCGGCTCGCATGTCGGGTTCTTCACCGCTGCGCACCTTCGTCACAGTGACGCTACCGGCCATCAAACCGGCCGCGCTGTCGGCAGTCTTCCTCGTCACGGTGGTCTGCCTCGGCATCTACTCGGTGCCGAGCATCCTCGGTACCCGATCCGGCATCGACGTGATGTCCACCCGCATCGTGCAGTCGATGAAGTTCTCCTATCCTCCGGACACCCGCGGCGCCCTGCTGCTCGGGTTGGTGATGCTGATGGTGATCGGCGTCGTGTGGATTCTCCAGACGCGTAGCGTCCGCAACGGGAATTACGCCCGGATCTCATCTCGAGGACAGTCCAACTCGGTGGTGGCACTGGGACGTTGGCGGCCCGTCGCGCGCGTCGGCATGCTCGGCTATCTGCTGATGATGTCGCTGGTACCACTGACCGCGATCCTCTTCGTCTCCGTTCAGAGCTACTGGACCCCGGACGTAAAGTGGGGAGAACTCGGCCTGCAGAACTATCGCGCGCTCCTCTCCAGCAGCGGACCGGCCGGCGAAGCTCTGCGCAACAGCCTCTGGCTGGGCACCGTCGGTAGCATCGTCGGAGTCCTTGCCGCCGTATTCGCCGCGCTCTACCTATACCGCAGTCGATCGTGGTTGGCCCGGGCCGCCGACGGCGTACTCAAGCTGCCCGGCAACATGTCACACATCGTGCTGGCCGTCGCCTTCGTCCTCGCCTTCGCCGGTGATCCGTTCCGGCTCGGCAACACCCGCTGGCTGCTGCTGGTCGCCTTCATTGCGGTCTACCTCTACCAGGCAGTGCTGCAGGCCTCCGACGCGCTGGCCCGCGTCGGTAACGACCTCACCGACGCCTCCTTCACCTCCGGCCACGGCGAGAGTCGCACGCTGCGCTGGGTGACGCTACCGCTGATGGCGCCCGGCCTGGTCTCGGCCGGAATACTGTTCTTCGTCCACATCATCGGCGACGTCAACGCCGCCGCGATCCTGGCAGGCTCCCGGAACCCGGTCGTCGGTTCGACGCTCGTCGATCTCTACGAGGGCGGCGATCACGCGCAACTCGCAGCCCTCGCCGGAATCCTCAGTCTGATCTCGGTGATGTTCGTACTCGCCGCACTGTCGCTCGCCCGGTTCGTAAGTCGTCGCCGATAGACCTCGTCATCGACACACCTGCGCTGCCGTCCACACCCCAGAGAGGTACACACCCGATGTCGTCACCGATCCGACGCCGACTCCGCATCTTCGGCGCCCTCAGCACCATTGCCCTTCTGCTCGCTGCGTGCGGCGAGAACGGCGTCGACGGCCCCAGTCAGGCAATGGACTCGTTCGACGCGGTCGTCGCGGCCGCACAGGAGGAAGGCAACGTCGTCGTCTACAGCGCGTACAACGCCGAACTCACCCAGGGCCTGGCCGACGCGTTCGAGGACGAATACTCCATCACGGTCCAGGTGGTCCGTCAGGCCAGCGCCGACCTCAACGCCCGATTCGCCGCCGAATCCGAGGCAGCGTCGTTGGGAGCCGACTTACTCTGGCAACCTGATCCGGTCTTCGCTGAGGACTCGGCAGAGAACGGCTGGCTGGCACCGCTGGACCCGGCGCAGATTCCCAACCTGGAGCTGGTCGATACCGCCGAGCAGACCGAGTATTACGTGCCGGTCCTCGAACAGCCCTGGGGTATCGCCTACAACACCGATCTGATCAAAGGCGCTCCCCCTGCCTCGTGGGAAGACCTGACCACCGGCAGCGCCCTCGAACGCGGCCTGCTGGTCGCGGCACCGCAGAACAGCGTCGCCACCGCAGGCGTCTACAACTTCTGGCTCAACTCCTTCGGCGAGGACTACTTCACCGACCTGCAGCGAGTCCAGAACTACGCCATGGGAGATTCGGTGAGCAACGCCATCCAGCAAGTCGCGGCCGGTGAAGTCGGGGCCTTCGTACCCGCTCCGCTCAGCACCGTGTCAACCGTGCAGAAAGCCGGTGCCCCCGTCGAAGTCGTCATTCCCGACAGGACCACCGGCTTCGCCATGCTCGCCTCGATCAGCAACACCGCCCCCAACCCGAACGCGGCGCGACTGTTCGTCGAGTTTCTCCTTTCCGATGCCGGACAGGCGATCGCCGTCGGCGATCTCGCGGTTCCCGTCATCGAATCGGTAACCTCTGGAATCTCACGTCCTGCGGAGTACGTACCCACCGACAACGTCGAAACCTCTGCCCGCCTCGACGAAATCAGCGGACTGGTTACACCGTGACAGCAAGTGCAATCACCTTCGGGATCAAGCTACCCAACCTCAGTCCACTCGCCTCCCGAGAATCGATCCTGATCACGGGGACGACTGCCGAGCGGCTCGGCTTCACCGCGGTCTGGGCCAGCGACCACGTGGTCTTCACCCCGACCACCGAGCACGATCACCCTGACCGCCGATTCCCCGTCGCCTTCGACACCCCCGCAGTCGATCCGCTCGTCGCGCTGGCGCTGGTGGCCGGATCGACAGATCGGATCGAACTCGGCACCTCGGTCCTGGTGCTCGCCAACCGCAATCCGGTGGTCGTCGCCAAGTCTTGGGCATCCCTCGATCTGCTCGCCCCCGGCCGGGTCCTTGCCGGCATCGGTACCGGCTGGCAAGAGAACGAGTTCCGCGCGCTCGGCGCCGGCGATCGCTTCCATCGTCGCGGCTCGGCCACGGCCGAGTTCATCGATATCCTGCGCACCTGCTGGAACGATCCGTCGCGCGGGTTCACCGGCGAGTTCTATTCCTTCGGACCGCTCCACTTCGAGCCACGCCCCGCGACCGGAATCCCGATCCTGCTTGCAGGGAGCAGCGCGCGGGGCCTGCACCGTGTCGCGACCCACGGCGACGGCTTCCACGGCACGAACCTGAGCCCCGCGGCCGCAAGCGAGGCGATCGCACAGATCGAAAGGTACGCCGAGACCCACGGGCGCCAGTCAGGACCTCGGCTCTTCACCACCCTGTGTGAACTCGACCTCCGCGATCAGATCGGGCCCGAACAGGACTACGGCGGGATCCACCTCGTCGGCAGCCCCGAACAGGTTGCCGAGCGGATCCTTGCATTCACCGATGCCGGGGTCACTCACATAGCGCTGCGAGTTCGTGCGTTGTCGGGCAGCACCCGTAAGGAAATCTCGCCCCAGCTGTCCCTCAAAGCCGGATTGGAGCAGCTCGAGCGGTTCACCGCCGAGGTCATACCGTTGGTCGAATAAGTTGCTCGGCCCCGGTCCGTAAACGTGCTTTCTCGGGCGCCGGTGTCATCGCGATCGGGTATCCCGGCGCAAGAACGTAGTGGGCGTGACAGATTCGCTCTGCTTCATTCCGGCAATGAACTTGGTGCTTCGAGCAACACGGCTCGAAACGCTGGAAGGATGATCTGCTGGATGATCGCACAGCGATGCCAGCGATCCAGCCGCGCATCTGCGTACTCATGCCGGTGCCGAACCGGCCGGACCTCGCGAACGCCTGGGTAGTCCGTATTCGGGCATCCGAATCAGATGGCTGAGGTTACGGCAGATCGATGTCGGTGCTCACGTTCTGACCCCGCGTCCACGCACCGAAGGTTCATCCGGCGTCTCTCCATGTTTCGTCGGAGGAGTCGTCCTCGAGTGGGGGCGGCTTCTCGCGGCGGTCCCGTGCGGCAATCACACGTCCGAACACCAGGGCAGCGACGACCGACAGCGCGAGCCATGCGATGAGCAGCCAGACGATCCAGTGCATACCTCGCGTATCGGCCGAATCGGATGATTGTTACCGATCGATACATGCATCACCCTACGATTCACCCCACCCCGTAACGCGTCTCTATAGCCCTTCGACCTGCTGATCGCAGCCAACGAGAGGCACCCATCCGCCGCAGCAAACACGTCCCGATACCCTCTGCCAGGACACTCAGTTACTGGCAGCTCCGGCCACCGCACCTAAAATTCCCTCCCGCCTGCAGGGTGGTGCGACGCCCGATGGCTCACTACTCGACGCCAGATATCTATTGCCCATCAGGCCGCTCTGCAGTCGCATTCCGCAACCCGTCGTACAGAATCATGGCAATGCACTCCGCATCGCCTCTCCACCCTTCCGTGCGTATCCCGCAGATACCGCCGAGGGCGCGCAGGACGATGCGTCCGCTGATGCCTGTGCGGATCAGCCCGGCCGCTGCACCTGCATTGATCAGTTCGTCCAGGGCGCACGCCATTTCATCTCGGGTGTCGTTGTAGACGGGTGAGTCGGTCGCCATGATGCTCTCGAGGACTTCACCCATCCCCCTGCCTACGGCCGCATGCTCCACGAGCAGCAGCAGGAAGATGCGGAGGGCTTCATCCGGGGCGTGCTGATCGAGAAGCCGAGCCGGGGTCGCGCAGAGCTCTTCGACTTCGTGGCGGTATACCTCCGCGACGAGGACCTCACGTGTGTCGAAATGTCGATACAGCGTGCCGATGGACACGCCTGCCCGACGCGCGATCTCGTCGACATGGACGTTGTCCTCGGCAAGGAGCGCTTCTCGCGCAGCAGTGAGGAGCGCTTCGCGGTTGCGGCGGGCATCGGCGCGCAACGGGCGTGGTGACGACAAGTTGATCCTCCGTAAGGTGAGCCCGACTCCGTTTATGTGTATCGTTTCCGGAGTCGGGTTCACCTTACTGATGGAGTGCAACGATGACGATTAGCAACACCATGAACTTTCGCCTGACGTCACTGGTCGTGGACGCCGGCGACTTGGAGAGCGAGAGCTCGTTCTGGCACAGCTTGTTAGGAGGCTCGATCGCCAGGACGGAAACACATCACTTCCTGCAAACTGACGGATTCCCCATGATCGTGATCCAGCATGCGCCGCAGCATGTCACGCCGAAGTGGCCCGACGGAGCATCCCAGCAAATCCACTTCGACCTCACCACGGATGACGCCGTTGCCGCAGACAAGACCGTTCTCGACGCCGGTGGTCGACGGCTCCGGCCGACGGACGATCACGTCGCCCCCGACCGAGGCGGCTCGCGTGTGTATGCCAGCCCGTCAGGACACCCGTTCTGCGTTCGATATCCGAAGTGATGTGCCGGAAGACATGTCGGAATTCGCGCCTTGGATTCACCCTGTCCATCGATTGACCGGTTTGGCGCGCCAGGGCGAGGAGAGCTGCGGTTCGGGCGAGTAGTGATTACCAGGCGACGGGACCGTTGACGTCGGTGAAGGTTCCGGTGGGGCCGTCGGTGTCGATGATGGTCATTGCGACAGCCTGGCGTGCCCCGTCCCGAGGAGTGCCGGTTCCGTGGTGGTTGTTCAGGTCGGTGGCGATGAAGCCGGGGCAGACGGCGTTGACGAGGATCCCCTCCGGGTGCAGGTCCCGGGCATACATCATGGTGACCGATGTCAGTGCCGTCTTCGAGGGCACGTAGCCGACCGCTATCGGGTCCGGATTGGCGAAGTCCGAGATCGCGGATAGAGAGCCGGCACTGCTGGACACGTTCACGATGCGGGGAGTCTTCGACGCTCGCAGGAGTGGAAGGAAGGCGCTGGTGACGGTGATGACTCCGAAGACGTTGGTCTCGAAGACGTAGCGGACGTGGTCGACGTCTGCGGAACGGGGAAGCTGGCCGGCGAAGTCTGCTCCCGGCTGGTTGCTGATGCCTGCATTGTTGACCAGAGCATCCAGTCGGCCGTACCGCTCCTCGACTGCTTCAGCTGCTGCCTCAACCGACGCCTGGTCGGTGACGTCGAGGACGACCGCTGTGACGTCGCCGCCTTCGTCACGGAGCTGTGCAGCCGCCTCCTCGCCGCGTTGCTGAGTCCGCGCGCCGATGATGACGGTGTGTCCGAGCCGCGCAAGCTGGGCTGCGATCTCTCGGCCGATGCCCTTGTTCCCGCCGGTGACGAGTGCGATCAGGTTGGAGTTCATGAAGTGCCTTCTTTCTGGGGTGCGATTCGGTGATCTTGTGGCGTTGGTCGTCGTGGTTGATACAAGACTCGCACCCGAGGAGCGGACTGTGAATAATCAATAGTCCGTCTTTTTTGCTCTAGAGTACGGATATGGAACGCGGTGATCACCTGTCCGAAATCCTCGATTTCGTCGAGGTGCGCAGTGCGGTGTCCGGCGGGTCGGTGGTCGAGGGGCGCTGGCGCACGGCCAGCACGATCGATAACGACCTCAAGTTCATCGCCGTTGTCCATGGGAGCGCGCGCCTCCAAGTCGACGGGGTCCCGGAAGTCGTCGAGCTGGGCTCTGGGGACGTCGCGGTGCTCAATGGCAGGAGCTGGTTGAAGATCGAAGGCGGGCAGGGTGATGATGAACCTCGCGATGTCGAGCCACCCGATATCGCCGCGGCGTTGCCGAGCGAGCCTCTCGCCGGGGACGTCGACGCCTTGATCGGTGGTCGCATCGACTTCGACCCGGTCGGCCGCGAGTTCCTGCTCAGAACGCTTCCGCCGCTGCTACACGCGCGAGCAGAAGATGAGGCAGGGCGATTCCTGCACGGGCACGTGCGACGGATCTTCGATGAGCTCGTCGATCGTCGTCCCGGCGCTGAGTTCGCAGTTCGGCAGCATGCCCAGCTGCTCGTGCTCGAGATCATTCGCTGGCTGTCTGCAGATGCGGACCTGCCTGCGGGATGGCTCGCCGCGAGCACCGACGAGACGTTGCGCCCCGCCCTCACCGCCATGCACTCTCGTCCTGAGAGGGCATGGCGACTCGAGGAGCTTGCTCACATCGCTTCGATGTCCAGGACGACCTTCGCAGAGCGATTCCGCAAGGCAGCAGGCATCCCGCCACGCGCGTACCTGCACGACTGGCGGATGTTCGTCGCCCAGCGCGCGCTGCGTTCCAGCGACACCTCGGTCGAGACCCTGGCGCGCGCAGCGGGCTACCGATCGGCGAGCTCGTTCAGCACCGCGTTCAAGAAGCACGTGGGCGAATCACCGCTGAACTACCGGGCAACGATGAGCCGGTAGCGCAGGCCGTGTCCGAATGAGCAAGACGGGAGATCAGCTGTCCGTCTACTGCGACGCCCTCATCTCCCTTGACGTCAGTGCAGGATCAGGATTCCTCAGAGCCAGGCCCCATCATGCTCGAAACCTGTTCTCAGCTACTACCGAAGGGCGGAGCTCCGGCGCCGGGAGCGGGCAGAGCGGGAGCTGTTCCTGGCACTGTGACGACCGTGGACGCCTGCTGGACTGTATGTGCGAGCATCCGGCATGTTTTCGACACAAACCGGCGTGGAAACCTGCGTGCCACCGCAGGGAACGAGCGATGCAGCATCCGTGGGAGCATCGATCGTGTGAACCTACTGCTGGTATCCGGGAGCACGAGGGCGCACTCGACCAATGCTGCCGCCCTCGCGTCGGTCGCCGACTCGGCTCCACCCACAGCGACCACAACGATCTACCGAGGGTTGTCGGCACTTCCGGCATTCAACCCCGACGACGACCACGATCCACTCCCCGACGAAGTATCCACCCTCAGGCAACTCATCCGAGCCGCCGACGCAGTCCTGTTCTGCACACCCGAATACGCCGGCACCCTGCCCGGCAGCTTCAAGAACCTCCTGGACTGGACCGTCGGCGGCACCGACATGACCGACAAACCGGTGGCGTGGATCAACGTCGCCGCACCGGGTCGCGGGCACGGCGCCGTGAGCACCCTTGAAACCGTCCTCGGTTACGTTGGAGCACAACTGATCCCGACGGCATGCATCGCCGCACCGGTGGGGCGGGACGACGTCGACGACGACGGAGTCATCCGGAACGAGGAGATCTCACGGGCACTGGCGCAGATCTGGGTCGAGCTACGACGGCCGTGACGGTCGAAGACCTCACGCAGGCACCTTGTCGAGGAAGCCATGGACACTCCGAATGCGGCCGCTCTCGTCGCTGACGAGCACGTCGAATCCGATCACAACCGGTTCGGCGTGCGCGGGACCGAGGCCCCACTGGAATCGCGTCTGGCGATGGTGCGCGTCGGCTTCGCCGACGAGCGAGAACACATAGCTCGGGAACTGGGCCTGCACCGCTGCGATCGTGGCACTGATGTCGTCGCGGCCGGAAACATCGACCATCGGGTCGGTGTAGGTGGCGGCTTCGGACCAGTGATCGGCGAGTAGGCGTTCACGGGTCGCGTCATCGGTTGCGTTCCAGGTTTCGAGGTAGAGATCGACCGGAGTATGCACTGCAGGACCTTTCGTTTCGACGGCGCAGCGTTCGCGCTGCATTGGGTCCATCGTCGGCGACGGCCGCGAGGGAAGTCGATTATCTCGGAGGTAATCGATCCGCTCATTCCCCTGGTCGCGCGCACACCTGCGCGAAGCCCCGTTCGACGTACCAATTCTCGATACGCACATACTTGCTAGATTCGAAGGATGCTGAATTCTGCTCGTCACCTGAGTGTTCCGGGTTGCTTCCTCAGTTACCGCGATTCCGGTGGTGCCGAGCCCGCCGTGGTCTTCCTGCACGGTGCGGGGGCGGATCATGTGATGTTCATCGAGCAGGCAGAGGCCGTGCACACTGATGGCCGCAGAGTGGTGCTGCTGGACATGCGAGGCCATGGACAGTCCCGCCCCAGCAGTCTCGCGATCACGGCCGAGCAACTGATGGACGACGTCGAATCCCTCACCGCAGCGCTTGCGCTCGAGCGGCCCGTTCTTGTTGGTCATTCGTTGGGCGGCAACCTCGCCCAGGCGTTGATCAGGCGCTCCCCGCACGCGTATTCTGGCTTGGCCGTGTTGGATTCGACGTGGAACACCGGTCCGTTGAAATGGGTGGAGAAGCAGATGCTTCGTCTGGCCGCCCCCGGACTCGCCCTCATCCCGGCGGCAAAGTTCCCACGCATCATGGCCGCGGCCTCGGCAACAACCGAGGCCGCACGCCAGGACGCCGAGCGGGCATTCTCACAGGTGACGAAGCGCGATTTCCTGGAGATCTGGCGGGCGACGACGACGCTCGTCGACCCGGACCCCTCGTATCGGACGCCGGTGCCGCTCTGTCTGATTCGCGGAGCAGAAGACCGCACCGGGAACATCGCGTCCGCAATGCCCGCGTGGGCACGTCACGAAGGTGTGAGCGAACTGGTGGTGCCGGACGCCGGCCACCTCGTGAGTCAGGACGCGGCCGAAGCGGTGACCGCAGAGTTGATGCGATTCCTCGCGGCGAACTGGGCCACGAAATAACGTCCCACAGACGAGCACGCGTTCCGTAGTTATTTTCGTGGTCCGGCAACCCCGACCGCATGCTTGATCGTGCTCGCGTCGTCCAGAACATCGAGCATCGCCCGAGCGAGATCGGCACGGGCGATGCTGCCGGGAACGTTGGCATCGACAGCCGCGCGGTAACTACCGGTTCCGGGTTTGTCGGTGAGGTACGGGGGCCTCAGGATGGTCCAGTCGGATTCACTCCGTGTCAGCCGCGCCTCCATCTTTTCGAGGTCGGCGTAGACGTTTCGGAAGATCACCCGGACGAGCGGCCGAACGGTCAGCCGGGACCACACTGACTCTTCCGCGTCGAGAAAGACGGGTTGGGCGCTCAGCGCAACCACCCGGCGGACCCGGGTCGCCTCCATCGCGTCGAGAATGGCGCCGATCGCGGCCGAACAGATGTCGCTGGTGTCTTTGCGGCCGTGCGGGCCAAGCGCCGACAGTGCGGCATCGCGACCGTCGAGCGTCGACTCGAGGGAACTGCTGTCGAACACGTCGGCGACGACGGTGTCCAGCGCCGGATGGTCGATCGTCAACCGAGAGGGGTCGCGAACAACGGCAGTGACATGGTGCCCGGCATCCAAAGCCTGCCCGACGAGGAGACGCCCGGTGCCGCCGGTCGCGCCGAAGATGGTCAGTTTCATGCGATCTCCTGTTTCAGTCGACTGTGATCCGGACAGGTCGGCATCTCACCTTCCACGTATGCGACTTTCAGTCTGCGCAACCGCTGTCGAATAATCCAACCGATCCGATTGATCGCTACGATCGAAAATTGCGATGGAGCCGTCGGCCGAATGCGGCGGCGGGCTGAACGATAACAACGCGCCCCGGTTAATGTTCCGAGCATGGACACCCGGACTTCCCCGAGACCCGCAACCCCGCTGGCGTGGTTGGCGCAGCGATATACGCTGTCTCCCCGTTCGCTTCGGTGGGCGAGTACTGCTGCCCTGGTCATGAGCCTTTTGGTTGTTCTCGGAGGGCGGAATTGTCCGGGTGACGGGATCGGGACTGGGATGCCCGGACTGGCCGACCTGCGCAGGTGGTTCGGTTGCACCCACCGCTGAGATGGGCATCCACGGCGTAATCGAGTTCACCAACCGGATGCTGACATGGGTGCTCACCGCTGCAGTCGGATGGGTCATTATCGCTGCACGTCTACAGCGACACTCCGATCCACGTGTTGTCAGGTGGGCGTGGGGTCAGTTCTGGCTTGTTGTTCTCAACGCTGTCGTCGGAGGCGTCAGCGTCCTCACGGATCTGAACCCGTACATCGTTGCGGCGCATTTCCTGGCCGCGGTACTTCTCCTCACCGCAACTGCCGTTACTCGCGACTTGGTCCACAATGTCGCCCTTGATTCTCCACGGCCAGTGACGAACTCGCGTCTATCTCACCTGGTGAAGGTGTTCGCCGCTGCCAATGCCGCGCTTCTGGTGCTGGGAACGGTAGTCACCGGGTCGGGCCCACATGCAGGCGACTCGAGCGATGTGTACCGGATGCCGGTCAGCTGGGTCGGCATAACAGTCGTTCACGCGCTCGTGGCAGGTTTCGCCCTCATGTCGGCGCTGCTGTTGTACCGCGCGCTGGGTGCGGAAAAGCTTGGAAGAGAACGGAAGATGATTGCGGCCTACATTGTGGTTTTCATTGGGCAAGGACTGATCGGCTCAGTTCAGAGCCTCACCAACCTTCCTGAGCTGCTTGTGGTGTTACATGTGTTCGGCAGTGCTCTTGTGTGGGTCGGTGCTGTACGCGTCATTCACGCGATCAACACCACATGCAAAGCAAGGACGGCCGTCGTGGTCGCGTGACTCTCACGTACCCGGCACGCGAGGCCAGTGGTGCCATTCCCTTGTTCACGTGACGCCTACATCGTCGTTACGGTCATGGATGCAGAGCGACAGTCAGCGCTTTCATGAGTCGGTCTGTTTCACACGAAGTTCGAGTCGGCGAACTCGCCCTCGCAGCGTGCCGAGCAGAAGATACTCGCGTCGGGATCGAGTGGTGTCTCGCAATAGCGGCAACATGGCCCTGCGCGGAACATCGAGAGTGCCCCCCAGAGAGTCGTGAGGAGTACGAGGATGTCGAGGTCGGTCACAGCAATTGATCGCCTCGCGCCCGCCGGCCGTTACCGCAGGCCGTCTCTGTCGGATAGCGTGGGCCTCGCACGCCAATGCACCCGGCGCCACTGTAAGCGTGCGGCCTGCGCGGAAGGTGGATTCGCGATCTGCTGCGTGTGATGGGGATGCTTGCCGATCCCTACACGGAGGACATCGAGTTCGGCCGAATCGGGAGTGGAATAGTCGGAACGAAGTGTGGGTACCCCCTTACACATGTCAACCACCTCGAGAGGCTCGGACTCAGACGATCCGAACCCTGACGTCTCACCATCACCACGGCACAGCAGCGGCCCCGTCCCCTCATCGGGCAAGACGCCCGATCCGGACGCGCGCAGCGACCTGCATCACGATGTCGCCCGAGGTAAAGGCATCAAGGGCACCCGCACCGGCGCACTCTGGGCCGCGCTGATCGCCGGGGTGGTCATCCTGCTGTTGCTCTTGGTGTTCATCCTGCAGAACCTCGACAGCATCACTCTCGAACTGTTCGGGTGGGACTTCTCGCTGCCGCTGGGAGTGGCGCTGCTGTTCGCTGCGATCGGCGGAGCCGCAATCGTCGGCATCGCCGGTGGCCTTCGGATCCTGCAGCTCCGTCACGCCGCCAACAGACAACGCGGACTGAGCACCAATCCACGCGGTCGAACGTAAGAATCTCACGCGTGCCGCTGAAGCTCCGGCAACGGACTCTCCGAAAACGGCGGGTTGTACTCATCCCCCGTTTCATCCTTCCTCGACAGGAAAAACCCTCAGCTCGGCGATAGCCTTCGAGTTCGACCCGGTTTCCCCGACATCCGGGTCGAACGACGACGCTCCTACCAATGAGTTCTCTCATCGTCGGTTTCATCCTGGGGCCTCCCTGTCCCCCAGGACACGTTCGAAGTAATGACGAGCTCTGATCGCCACCTGACTCCCGCCATCCACCGCACCGAATCCGCACCAACAGGCATCGTGCGCTCGACGGTGATCTCGGCGCAACCACGAATGTGCTCACGCACTGCGGTCAGCGCCGGACAACGGTTCGTGGATCTCGGTGATCCCCTGACGTCGTTTGTACTCTCCTCCAACCACTGATACGAAGCGTGTTCCGAGGACCGCACCGACTTCGTATCGTGTGCACCACGCAGGATGTGGACCGGCCGCCACCGACGCGGCGGAGATACCGGAACACCGCGTGCCCAACAGATTCCGTCTCGCGAGGAGCCCTTGTCTCGGCTCCGATCCCACCCGCACATCCCCCGTGAGAAATGAGAACTCGATGTCGTTGAACGGAAAGATCGCAATTGTCACCGGTGCTGCACAAGGCATCGGCGAGGCCACAGCGCAGAGGCTCGCCTCAGAAGGTGCCACCGTAATCGCCGCGGACATCCAGGACGCAGCCGGCACCGTCAACTCGATCCTCGAGATGGGAGGTAAAGCCGAGGCTCATCACCTGGATGTGCGGCTGAAGAGCAACTGGGCCGAGACCGTGCACGAGGTCATCGGGCGGCACGGCCGTATCGACCTGCTCGCCAACGTGGCCGGCGTAGTGAACATGATCAGTGAGGACAGCGTCGTCGGCCTCACGGAAGAGGCCTGGGAACATGTCATCGGCACCGATCTCAAAGGCGTCTGGCTGGGCATGCAAGCGGTGATCCCGAACATGATCGAGCGTGGTGGCGGCCGAATCGTGAACATCGCGTCGATGGCGGCTCTGCGTGGTCTACCCAATCTGGCTTCCTACTCCGCGGCGAAGGGTGGAGTGGTCTCGCTGACGAAGCAGGCCGCGTACGAGTACGGAGAGAAGAATATCCTGATCAACGCCATCTGCCCCGGCACGATCGACACCCCGATCCTCGCCGACATCACCGACGAGATGAAGCAGGCCAACGCGAACGCCCACATCGTGCGGCGCCTGGGCGAACCTCTGGAGATCGCATCGATGGTCGCGTACCTCATGCGTGAGGGCAGCTTCCTCACGGGAGAGATCTACCCGGTCGATGGCGGCTGGGCGGCGAAGGGCAACTTCTGACGACGATTGGACCCGCCGACAAACGTGCCCGCCCCGACCCCTTCACCGGCCGAGGCGGGCACGACATTGTGTGATCCACGGCATAACCGATGCGATCGAGATCGAGGAGATACACCGTGGACGATCAACACTGCACCTTCGGACTGTGGTACGACTTTCGCAACCCGGCTCGATGGCCACGCACCTTCACCGACTTCTATCGGCAGAGTCTCGAACAGATCCGCTGGGCGGAAAGTTGTGGGATCGAGTCGGTGTGGCTGACCGAACACCACTTCATGGAGGACGGGTACACCCCGTCGCCGTTCGTGCTGGCCGCCGCGATCGGTGCCCGCACCGAATCGCTCCGAATAGGCACCAACCTCATCGTGTCTCCACTGCACAACCCGATCCGGCTCGCCGAGGACGCCGCGACACTCTCGTTGCTCACCAATGGCAGATTCGATCTTGGTGTGGGGCAAGGCTATTGGAGACCCGAATTCGAGGCTTTCGGCCGCTCCCTCCGCAACCGGCCCAGCCTCCTCGAAGAGGGCATCGAACTGATCCGTCGAGCATGGTCGACAGAACCCACCGAGTTCCACGGCAAACGATACGATTTCCCCGCTCTTCCGGTCACTCCACAACCCGAGTCCGTCCCGCGCCTTCTGGTAGGCGCGATGGCCGAACCCGCCATCGAGCGGGCCGCGCGAATTGCCGACGGCTACCTCAGCACGCAGAATGCCCATCACAGCATGTATCTCGATGCGCTCGAGCGAGTCGGCCGGTCGCGGGAAGATGGACGAATCTATGCAGGTCAATGGGCAGTGGTGGCCGACGACCCCGAACGTGAATGGGCACGGATCGGGCAACACGCCCTGTACCAGATCAACGGATACATCGAGATGGGCGCCTTCGGCCCGTCTGAGTCCGTCCCCACGTTTGCGACACCACAGGATCTCCTCGACGGTGGAGCGTTCACCCTGTGGGATGTCGACACCGCGGTCACCGAACTCACGACCTTGCTGGCTTCGCGCCCCCAGATCAAAGACGTGCATTTCTGGGCGCAATTGCCCGGCGAACCCGTCGACAGCGGCTCGGCCCGCATCGAACTGCTCACCTCGAAAGTGATCCCACAGGTCCGCGCCGCAATTGCTGCCACCCGACAGGAGGTTTCCGCATGACCTCGGAGTCTGCTACCGGTATCACCAACCCGCTCATCATCACAGACTTCCTGTACAGGGCACGAGATCTGTTCTCCGACAAGCTGGTAACTCAATACCAAGACGGCGAGAAGGCTTCCGAGTACACATACGGCGAATACGCCGACAGGGTGTTACGACTCGCAGCGGCATTGGTAGATCTCGGTGTCCGCCCAGGAGACCGCATCGCAACCCTCGCGTGGAACCACCACCGTCACCTCGAGCTGTACATGGCAGTGCCGTTGGCGGGCGCGGTATTGCACACCGTCAATCTGCGGCTCGAACCCGACGAGATCGCATACATCGTCGACCACGCCGACGATCGAATCGTCTTCGCCGACACATCGCTGCTTCCATTGCTCGACACGGCGCGTGCGCGGCGGCCCCACATGCCGGTCATCACCACCGACGGCGAAGATCCCTCTCTGCCCTTCCAGGACGCGCTGATCGCCGCCGCCCAACCACTCGCCGAAGCTGTGGCTCGCGACGAGAACGATCTCGCCGCTTTGTGTTACACCTCCGGCACAACCAGCTCACCGAAAGGGGTCGGGTATTCGCACCGGGCCCTGTATCTGCATACCTTCACAGCATGCCTCGTCGACGGGCACGCAATCGGTGAACGCGACACCGTCTGCCACGTAGTGCCGATGTTCCACGCCAATGCTTGGGGTATTCCGTTCGCCGCGCTGATGACCGGCGCCAACCAAGTACTTCCCGGACCTCATCCGAAAGTGCCGCATATCGCGGCAATCCTGGAGAACGAGCAGGTCACGTACACCGGCATGGTCCCGACGGTCGCGGTCGATCTGGTCCGTCACGCCCTCACCTCGGGCATCGACCTGACATGTCTGCGCGCACTCGTCCTCGGCGGTTCGACTCCGACTGCCGAGCTGATCCGCAGCATCGAAGAAGACCTCGGGGTTCCCGCGTACCAGGGGTGGGGTATGACGGAGTTGTCCCCGATGGGAACCTTTGCGCGCCCCCCGCGTTCGGCCGACGGCAATCCTCAGCAGCGATACGACTACATCCGACGGCAAGGCCGCCTACTGCCCGGCCTGCAGTGGAAGTTGATCGACGACGCCGGTGCGGTGGTTCCACACAACGGCGTGGACAGGGGGGAACTGCTCATGCGCGGCCCATGGGTTGCCGAACGTTACTTCCGCGACGAGCACCCCGAGGCATTCGTCGACGGCTGGCTGCGCACCGGCGACATCGCCACCATCGATGCCAGGGGTTACCTGACCATTGTCGATCGAGCGAAAGACCTGATCAAGAGCGGTGGTGAATGGATCAGCTCGCTCGCGCTCGAACAGGCCCTGGTGACGATTCCCCACGTCTCGGAGGCGGCAGTGGTCGCGATTCCGCACGAACGCTGGCAGGAACGTCCCTTGGCTTTCGTGGCTGCCGAGCCCGGGCACGCTCTCGATCCTGCCGGTGTGCTGGACGCTCTGGCCGAGATCGTCCCGCGGTGGTGGCTACCCGAACGCATCGAGATCGTCGAGTCCCTGCCGCGCACCAGTGTGGGCAAACTCGACAAGAAACACCTGCGCAGCGCGGCCAGAGAGCACCTGTTTGTGGATTCCCACAACGGGTCGGCCGCGGACTCCCTCGCGTGATGCGTCGGCCACATTAGCGTCGGTCTCACCGGCCCCGAAGGGGTATCCGTCATCACGAGGAGGAATGCCGTGAAGTTCGGGATCTTCTACGTCCTCGAATGCCCCGACCACGATTTCACACGGGCCTATCGGGAGATGCTCGAACAGATCTCCTACGCAGAAAAACTCGGCTTCGACGAAGTATGGCTGGCCGAGCACCACGGTTCCGACTACGGGTCGATGCCCTCACCGCAGGTCGCCGCCGCTGCAATCGCCGAGCGCACCGAACGAATGCGTATCGGCATCGCGGTGAGCAACTTGACCTTCGACTGGCCTGTGCGCATCGCGGAGGACTACGCGATGGTCGACGTCCTCTCCGGTGGGCGCCTCGACTTCGGTGTGGGCCGCGGCTACCAACCCCAGGAGTTCCGCAACATGGGTGTCGGCAACATACAAGGTGAGAGCCGAGAAGTATTCGTCGAAGCCCTCGAGATCATACGAGGGCTGTGGAGCAAGCCCGTGGGCGAACCGTTCTCCTTTCACGGCCGGCACTTCGACATCGACAAGGTCGACTGCCGACCCACCCCGGTACAGCGTCCGACCCCGCCGATCTACATCGCCTCGATCAGTCCCGAGACCCTCGATCTGGCCGCCGACCAGGGTTACAACATGTTGGTCACTCCCACATTGATGACGATGCCCGAACTGAACTCCTTCGTCGTCGGCGCGAAGCGACGATTGCGCGATCACGGTCGCGACATCCTCGACCTCGATTTCCCGATGAACTGGCAGATCCACCTCGCAGACAACGAGGAAACCGCCGTCGAGAACGCGCGTGAGGCGCTGACCTGGTATTTCGATGCCGCTCTGGCGGCGGTTCCACAGGGAGCCGGGGTGCCGCCGACCTATGAACGGTACGCCGAGTTGGTTACCGCGACCGAAGAAGCAGGCGGAATGACCGTCGAGGGCCTGCGAGATGGCGGCGTCGTCTATGTAGGAGACCCGGAGGGATTGATCCGGCAGATCGACACGCTGCACGACGAGACCGGCCTCCAGCATCTGATCTGCTGGATGCGTTTCGGTGGGCTCGAGCACGAGAAGGTCATGCGGTCGCTCGAACTGTTCGCCGAGCACATCATCCCCCGGTTCCGGGACCGTGAACCCGTGATTCCCCGCGCGCTCCGCGAGACCCCGACTTCCACTGCTTCTACCCATCCGTTCGATTCCACTTCCCCATTCATCAAGGAGGACACAATGGGATTCTTGCCCGTCGAGAACGACCGCAGCATCTACTTCGAACACCACCGGGGCGAGGGCCGGCCGATCGTCCTGATCCATGGCTGGGGTGCCACCACCCGCGCCTGGGACACAACGCTTCCAGCGCTGCGCGCCAACGGAAACGAAGTTGTCACCGTCGATCTGCGGTGCTGTGGCCGCTCCGACAAGGACTTCGACGACGTCTCGATTGTCACGTTGGCCTCCGACATCGTCCGGCTCGTCGACCACCTCGGCCTCGAACAACCGGTGATCAACGGCTGGTCGCTCGGCGGCGCCGTCGCCACCGTGGCGGCCGCGCAGCTCGGCGACCGCGCCTCGGCGCTGATACTGACCGGCGGCGCATCCCCGCGCTACACCGCAACCGACGACTGGCCGCACGGTGGATCAGTGGCCGACGTAGAGGGCGTGCTGGCCTCGGCTGCAGCCAACCGCGCGGAGACCTTCCGTGGGGTGGCTGCTGCAGTGTGCGCCGAGGACCCCGGCGAGGCCGTACTCGATTCGATCTGGGACATGTTCATGGCGATGGGGCCGCGCGGTGACGATTCGCTGCGCGATCTGGCCACGGTGGATCTACGCAAGGAGATCACGACACTCGAGATCCCCATCTTGCTGCTGCACGGTCGTGCCGACGCTTTCGTCCCGTTCTCGGCCGCCGAAGCCGTACTGGTCCTCAACCACCGTGCCGAGGTCGTCGAGTTCCCGTCCAGCGGCCACGCACCCTTCCTCGAGGAGCGCGATCGCTACCTCGCCGAGCTGACAGGATTCCTGAACCGATGAGCGAATCCAAGACCTGGCTGGTCACCGGCGGTTCTCGCGGAATCGGGCGCGCTGTGGTCGAGAACGCGACCGCACGCGGCGACCGGGTCGCAGTCTTCGCACGCAAGCCCGCCACCGAGCAGTGGACACACCCCGAGCGGGTTGTGGAGATCCCCACCGATATCAGTGATGCGTCCTCCCTGGGACTCGGGGTGGACACGGTGTTCGAGACGTTCGGCTCGCTCGACGTGGTTGTCAACGCTGCCGGCGTGCATCGCGGCGGCCGGATCGGTGACGTCTCGCGCACACACTGGGACGAGGTGCTCGCTACCAATCTCACCGGCGCATTCGAACTCGCTCGCACGGTGGTCCCACGACTGAAGGAAGGCGCGTCGATCGTCAATGTCGGTGCCGTCGTGGGATTTCGGGGGTTTCCCGGAGATGTCGCGTACGGCGCGGCGAAGGCCGGACTCAACGGACTCACCCAGGTGTTGGCCGTCGAGTTGGCCCCGCGGGGGATCCGCGTGAATTTGGTGATCCCCGGGGTCGTGGATACCGACATGACCTCCGCGTTGGCCGGACGCGCACGCGACCGGCTGATCGCGGCGATTCCGATGGGTCGCACGGGCCTTGCCGAAGAGATTGCGCAGGTCATTGCCGGTGTCGCTGATTCGACCTATATGACCGGCAGCATTGTTGCCACCGACGGCGGGCTGATGAGTTCCTTCAGTTCCCGCTCCTGACCTCCACATTATTGTAGCGGCCTACAACGATCCGAAAGATGGCGTGATCCGCACCACAGCAGCGCGACTACGCTCGACATCAGCAGATCGGAAGTTATTCCTACGCTGCATGTTTCGCCGTACCCCTCCCGAAGGAGCTCACATGGACAACGTCGCGAGCGCCGGAAGTCTCGAAGCCGCCAACAAGAAGCTCATCGCCGAATTCATGGAGGTCTTCTCCACCGGCAATGTCGAATCCATCCTCGGTTACCTCGCACCCACCGCCACCTGGTGGGTTGCCGGCACCATCGAGGGGATCTCCGGAACCAAGGACAAACAGGAGTTCCGCGAGATGCTCTCCGGTCTGTCCGCCAACACCAAGTCCGGCGCAATCGCACTGACGCCGCTTGCATGGACCGCCGAAGGCGACCGTGTCGCCGTGGAAACCGAATCGTATTCGGAGATGAACAACGGCCGCGTCTACAACAACCTCTACCATTTCGTCTTCGAGGTCCGAGATGGACTCATCCAGTCCGTCAAGGAGTTCCTCGACACCGAACACACACGGGCCGTGTTCCTCTGATTCTCTCTTCCCATTCACCCACTTACGCAAGGAGATACATCCATGGACGTCGGAATGCTGCTCGTGTTCCAGAACTACCACGAGAACGTCAGCGATCAGGAAGTATTCACCCGTGAGCTCGAGATGGGCGTCGCGGCAGAGAAGTACGGTTTCAATGCAGTCTGGTCCGCCGAACACCACTTCGACGACTACTCGATGTGCCCGGACAACATGCAGATCATGTCGTACCTCGCAGCACGCACCTCGACCGTCAAGCTCGGCACCGGCGCGGTGATTCTACCGTGGAACAACCCCGTCCGCGTTGTCGAGAAGATGACGATGCTCGACATGATGTCGGGCGGCCGCGCCCTCTACGGCATGGGTCGCGGCCTGGCCAAGATGGAATACGATGCATTCGGCATTCCGATGGATGAAGCCCGCGGACGCTTCATCGAAGGCGCCGAGATCACCATCGAAGGCCTGCGTACAGGTGTCGTCGACAACCCAGACGGGGAGTTCTACCCGCAGTCGCGCGTCGACATCCGCCCTGCGCCGAATCCGGCGTACGAGTGGGGACGCGACCGCCTGTTCGGTGCCGCGATGTCGCCCGACTCCGTACCGGTCATCGCCGACCTCGGAGTTCGCATGATGACCTTCATGCAGTTCGAGTTCGACAAGCATGTCGAGACGATCAACCGGTGGCGCGATCTATACCGTGAGCGCTGGGGCACCGAGCCGCTGCCGCCGGTCATCCAGGACTTCGTGGTCTGCCACGAGGACGAGGAGGAAGCGCGCCGGCTCGCCTACGAGCACACTGCACGCTATTTCCTGTCGGTCATCAAGCACTACGACTTCGCCGGCGAGCACTGGCGGAACACGAAGGGCTACGAGACGTACCAGGTGGGCGCAGACATGATCCGGGAAGCGGGCATGGAAGCCGCAGCCGACGCCTACGTCGAGGCCAACGTCTACGGCACGCCCGAACAGATCGTCGAGAAGTACGCCGCCCGACATGACAAGGTCGGCGATTTCTTCGCCAACGCCGCATTCGCGTTCGGTGGCATGCCGATCGACCAGGCCGAGAAGGCACTGAAGCTCTACGGCGAGAAGGTCGTCCCCGAGCTTCAGAAGATGAAGGCACCGGTTCCGGCCGGCGCCTGACACCAGCTGGGCGGTGCCCGGACACATACCGGGCACCGCCTCCCCATCCCGTCGGAGGACAGAATGACTTCCACTGCCACCCAAGACTTCACCGCTGAGTTTCGTGATGTGATGGCCAGTGTGTGCACCCCGGTGACCGTGGTGACCGCGCTTGACGGTGCCCGCCCGCACGGCACCACCGTGAGCGCCTTCGCGTCGCTGTCGGTGAGCCCTCCGATGGTCCTGGTCGCCCTCGATCGCGGCTCCGACCTGCTCGCCGTAGTGCGTGAGTACGGCAGGTTCGGAATCAACGTCCTCGGCCGCAGCCACAGCGACCTGGCCCTGACCTTCGCCCGAAAGGGCACCGACAAGTTCGACGGCACAGGATGGACGTTGTCCGAAGGTGTTCCCCGCATCGACGGCGTACCCGGATGGGTCGCCTGCAGTGTCGCCGAGCTGGTCGACGGCGGTGACCACGTCGTAGTTCTCGGGAACGTCGAGCACGCCGATCGGACAGACCACCCGCCGCTGACCTATCACCGACGCACATTCGGCACCCACCGCGCAGAACAGGAGTAGCGCCATGCCACGGACCCCCGCCCAGGAAGTCGAACTTGCGGTCGAAGCCCTCGCAGCCGGCGGCATCGTCGTTGTCGTGGACGACGCCGACCGTGAGAACGAAGGCGACCTCGTTGCTGCCGCCTCGACCGTGACCACCGAGCAGATGGCGTTCATTGTTCGGCACACCACCGGCATCATCTGTGCACCGATGACAGGTCGTCGCGCCGACGCACTCGGCCTACCGCTCATGGTCGAACACAACACAGACGCGCACGGCACCGCCTTCACCGTCACCGTCGATCACATGTCCACCGGTACCGGTGTCAGCGCCGAAGACCGGGCTGCGACGGTTCGCGCCCTCGCATCCGAGACGACGGTGCCCGCCGACCTGCGACGGCCAGGCCATATCTTTCCGCTGCGTGCCCGAGAGGGTGGTGTCCTGGCTCGTGCAGGCCATACCGAGGCGACTGTCGACCTGCTTCGGCTCGCCGGGGTCGGTGACGTGGGGGTGATCGGCGAGATCCTCGCCGAGGACGGGTCGATGCGCCGCGGTGCCGATCTGGTCGAATTCGCCCGTGAGCACAGTCTGCCGATGCTGCGCATCGCCGACCTGGTGCGGTATCGCACCGCGACCGAACCCTTCGTGGAACTCGTCGCCGAATCGACCATGCCCACCGAATTCGGTCAGTTTCGGGCGGTGGCTTTCCGTTCGATCCTCGACGGGACCGAGCATCTCGCACTGGTGATGGGTGACGTGGCAGCCGCTGGGCGCACGCAGGACGGTGTGCTGGTTCGGGTACACAGTGAATGCCTCACCGGTGACATCCTCGGATCCCTGCGCTGCGACTGCGGCGCCCAACTCGAACGAGCGCTCGCCGAGATCGCCCGCGAAGGATGCGGAGTGCTGGTGTACCTGCGGGGCCATGAAGGGCGCGGAATTGGACTCGCCCACAAAATCCGCGCCTATTCACTGCAGGAGCAGGGGCTCGACACTGTCGATGCCAACCGCGCGTTGGGTCTGCCCGACGACTCGCGGAGCTACGGAGTAGGTGCTCGCATCCTTGCCGACCTCGGCGTCCGTCGGATGCGGCTGATCACCAACAATCCGAGCAAACTCGGTGGGCTGGAAGGCTATTCAATCGAGATTGTGAGCAGAGTGTCGCTCCCCACCGTTATCACCACGCACAACGTGCGGTATCTACGCACGAAGCAGGCAAGAATGGGCCACGAACTCGACACCGAGATCCGTGATGTGATCGCCACCTAGCATGGCGGTAGATTGTGATTCTCGACAATACGGGGGGTGCAGTGATCGACCCGCGGAAGTGAGGACATGGCATGGCAGTGCTGCCGAGCACGGATACCGAGATGAGCAGACCGCATCCTGACGTTGCCGCCGAGACGATGTCGTCCCCGACCGGCCGGCCACGCGAACGCGACGTCATCACTGCCTTTGCCGAGATCACCGGCGAGGCCATCGGCGATGCCGATCTCGAACAGCTGCTGCGCTCGGTATGCGTAAAGCTCTGCAGGGTGACCGGGGTGTCCCGCTCGTCGCTCTACCTCAAGAAGCCTGGTGGTCGCTTCCGCGGTGCAGCTGGTCACTGCTCCGACGAAGGAGACATCACCGAGGCCGTCAAACGACAGGAGTCGGGCGTCGCCGGCGACCGGTTCAGTCGCGAGGTCATCGAAACCGGGCGGCCCGTGCTCATCAATGACGTCGCAAACGATCCGCGGCCACACCGGCGCACCATGGAACATTGGCGAGTCCGCGCCATGTTGGGCGTCCCGCTGGTGTTCGACGGTGAGGTCATCGGACTGCTCTTCGTCGACAACAAGGACCGCGAGCACGTCTACACCCAAGAAGACATCGAGATCGCTGAGATGTTTGCGCAGCTGAGTGCCCTCTTCATCAGCCAGGCGATGCTCAACGTCCGCCTGCGCAGTCAGGCGTCGGAAATTGCCCGCAGCCGCAACACGCTTGCGTACCTGGCCGACGTGCATCGCAAACTCACCAATGCCGTTCTCGAAGGCGCCGATATCCGTAGCATCGTGACACTGCTCAGTGAGCTGTCCGCCAAACCCGTCGTGCTCTACGACGAGGATTTCCGGGTACTCGCCTGGGCCGCTCCTCCTGCACTCGGGCTCGATCGTCCCCCGGTGATCTCGGATCAGATCCGCGCCATGCCGTCGGTCAAGGCAGAACTCGCTGCGCTGAGTCCGGAACGTCCATCCGCAGTGGTCCCGCTGACTCTGTCCGTGGGGCTCGGCCGCCGACACCTGATGTGCCGCCTCGTGATCGAAGGAAAACCCAGTGGCTACCTAGGCATCGTCGAGGTGGGCAGGTCGCTCGAAACTGTCGATACCAATCTCGCCGAACATGGAGCGACTGTACTTTCTCTGCAGATCCTGTCCGAACGTCGGCAGATCGAAACACAAGGGCAGGCCCGGGACGACTATCTGTCCGACCTCCTGCGCAATACCCGCGACAAGGAACACCTGCTGCGCCGGGGCCCACAGTTCGGAATAGATCTGACCCACCCCCACGTGATGGTCCGGTTCGCGCTCTCGGCAAATCTCCGAATGACGGCGTCAGCAGCACAGCGGCTCGTCACGCGCAGGTTTCGGGAGATCCTCGGCATCGATGAACCGGCGGCCGTCAAGCTGCCGGGAAGCATCATCGTGCTCGTGCCATTACCCGACGGCGGATCGGCCGAGGAACTATCCCGTCTGCGCGATCAGGTGTCCCTCGTACGGGCATCCCTGCAACCCGAACTGGCAACTTCGGTCACCGTCGTCTCGGGGCTCTGCCGTGAGGTCACAGACTTTCCGCAGGCCGCGCGTGAGATGCGGGAGGTTGCCGACATCGCGCATTCGTTCGAATGGTCCGAGGGTGTCCTCGATGTCACCGAACTCGGCTTGTTCCGGGTCGTCGTCAGCTCTGGTCGCGTCAAGGAAGCCGTCCGCTTCGCCCACGAATACGTACATGCAGTCAGAACCATCGACGACGGGGTGCTCCTCGAAACCTGGAGAGCCTTCGTCGCGGCCGAAGGCCGTGTGCAAGGTGCGGCCGTCACACTCGACGTGCACGAGAACACGGTGCGGTACAGAATGGGCAAGATCAAGGAACTGACCGGCTTGGACCCGACCAGCCTCGACGTATTGCTCTCGGCACGCCTGGCCTTCCAGATCCTCGACTTCGCAGCCCGCTGACCGGTATCGATACGCGTCCGACGAGCATTGTAGGAGTCTACAACCTCGTTCGAAACATGCAGTGCCACCGAAAGACACGGTCGATACGTTCTAATCATGCAGACCCACACCACAGACAACGACCTCCTCGGAGTCGATCTCACCGCCGTGCGGGACTGGATGGACGCTCAGGGCCTCGGCACCGGCAATCTCACCGCCGTGGCACCCATAGGCGGCGGAACCCAGAACATCATGCTCGGGTTCGAACGCTCCGAGACCCGGTACGTCCTACGTCGAGGGCCGACACATCTGCGCCCGCACTCGAATCGGATGATGTCACGAGAGATGACGCTGCTTCGGGCACTGTCCGATACCCCCGTCCCTCACCCTACGTTCGTCGCCGGGTGCGAGGACACCGCCGTACTGGGTGCGGTGTTCTACCTGATGCACGCTGTGGACGGCTACAACGCCGGCGAAAGCCTCTCCCCTGCCCACACGGCAGACCGCAACCTTCGGTATCGCATGGGCCTGGGAATGATCGACGCACTGACCGAAGTCGGCCGGATCGACCACACCGCGATCGGACTGACCGACTTCGGCCGGCCGGAAGGATTCCTCGAACGCCAAGTCGACCGGTGGAACAGCGAACTCGAGTCGTATACGCTCCTGCCCGGCTATCCCACAGTGCTGCTTCCCGGCGTCGATCGGATCGCGTCGTGGCTCGACGACAATCGTCCCCGCACCTGGACACCGGGCATCCTGCACGGCGACTACCACGTCTCCAACATCATGTTCGACCGCACCGAACCGACAGTGACGGCGATCGTCGACTGGGAGATGGCCACCATTGGTGACCCGTTGCTGGACTTGGGATGGATCTTCGCGATGTGGCCGGACACCGATGGCGGCGCCGACCTGCTGGAAAGCAGCCTCGCTGCAGCCGGTGGCCTGCCCACCCGTGCGGAACTACTAAACCGCTACGCTGCGAACACCGATCGTGATCTGCGTGCCATCGACTGGTACACCGCCCTGGCCGGTTTCAAGCTCGGCATCATCCTCGAAGGCACCTATGCCCGCGCCTGCTCCGGGCAGGCCTCCGCCGAGGTGGGTGACCGCCTCCACCGGTACGCACTCCAACTGTTCGACCGCACCCTTCGCTTTCTTTGACCGATCTCCTGATCGCCCGACCCGCCAATCGCCCACCGGAGGTACGAAACATGTCTTGGGACTTTTCCACCGAACCCGAGTTCCAGCAGAAGCTGGACTGGATGACCGTATTCGTGCGTGAGGAGATCCGACCGCTCGAAACACTCGAGCTGACGTGGCCGCAGCTACTGAAGGCGATCGCTCCCCTGCAGCGCGAGGTCAAAGCCCACCACCTCTGGGCCGCACACCTCGATCCCGAACTGGGCGGCCAGGGATACGGCCAGGTCAAGCTCGGCCTTATGCACGAGATCCTCGGTTCCTCGCCACTCGGGCCGCTCGTATTCGGTTGCCAGGCACCGGACTCCGGCAACGCGGAGATACTCGCCGCAGTGGGCACCGACGAGCAGAAGCGCCGCTGGCTCGATCCACTCCTGGCGGGCGAGAAATACTCGGCCTTCGCGCTCACCGAACCCGACAACGCCGGCGCCGACCCGGTGAACCTGCAGACCACCGCCGTACGAGACGGCGACAGCTGGGTCCTCAACGGGCACAAGTGGTTCATCAGCAACGCGTCGACCGCCGATTTCGTCATCGTCGTCGCCGTCACCGACCCCGACGCCGAGCGGCACCGCCGCGCTTCGCAGTTCATCATTCCGATCGATGCACCTGGTCTCGACGTAGTGCGCGATATCGCATCTATGGAGAACCCGTCACCTCGGGAGAACACCTACGGCTCGCACTGCGAGGTCGTGCTGCGGGATGTGCGGGTGGGCGCCGATGCGCTGCTCGGCAACCCCGGTGACGGATTCCTGATCTCCCAGAAGCGGCTCGGCCCTGGCCGAATCCACCACTGCATGCGGTGGATCGGCCAATCCAACCGCGCCTTCGACATGATGTGCGAACGCGCTACCTACCGTTTCGCGCACGGCAACGTCCTCGGTGAGAAGCAGACCGTTCGCAACTGGATCGCCGACTCCGCCGCCGAGATGCAGGCTCTACGCCTGATGACACTGCAGGCAGCGTGGGTGATCGACACACAGGGGACCAAGGCTGCCCGCAAGGAGATCGCGATGATCAAGTATTTCGGCGCAAAGATCCTGCACGACATCATCGACCGGTCCATCCAGGTCCACGGTTCGCTGGGATTCAGCTCGGATCTGCCCCTGGACTTCATGTACCGGGCGGCACGCGCGGCACGCCTCTACGACGGCCCGGACGAGGTGCACCGCGACACCGTCGCCAAGCTCGTCCTGCGTGACTACGAAGCACCGGCGGACCGGGTCCCGACCGAGCACGTGCCCACCCGTCGTCGCGCGGCGCAGGACCGATACGCCGACCTGTTCGACGAGGTGCTTGCCTAGGTCTGACACGGATCGAACTTTCCGGCTGATCGGCCGCGGCACTCGTCGGTCAGCGATAGAGATCGGCTCGAGCTCTGGGCGACCCATGAGCGCTGTTCTCACCCGTCGTTTCACCCTTCCTCGACAGGAAAAACCCTCGGCTCGGCGATAGCCTTCGAGTTCGACCCGGTTTCCCCCGACATCCGGGTCGAACAACGACGTCCCCACCATTGAACCCTGTCATGGTGGGGACGTTTGTTGTCTGCGCTCACGAAACCCACTGCGTCTTTCGCTCGGTCGCCGGAGAGACCCCCGAACACCGATTCGGTCACCCGAGGGTAGGAATCTCACTCTCGGTTTCACTTCGCGTCCGCCTTATCCCCTATCCCCGAATAGGCGCACGCCGTCTGCGCAGAGAAACGCCGGACAACTCATTCGCCCTGCTCCACTCGGGCGATGAACTTGACGATCCGACTGGCGCGACTCGAAGCGCTGGGCGCGGTGATGATCTGGTGGATGATCATGTAGCGCCGACCGCGATCCAACTCGGCAAACCTCATCGACGCAATCGGGGATCGCTCCAATGCCGATACGAGGTCGGCGGGCACCTCGGCCGCCGCCGGACCGGGGTATGCCCGCTCCCAGCGTCCGTCGGCTTTCGCTCGCTCCACCTCGGAAAGTCCACGGGCTCGCATTCTCCCCGACGCGATCAGATCGGCGACGAACTCGACGTTTCGTCGCGACCAGATCGAGCGGGCTCGACGTGGAGTGAAGAGTTGCTGAAAAGTAGTGTCATCCAACGTGTTGCGGCGTCCGTCGATCCAGCCGCTGCACAGGGCTTCCTGCAATGCCTCGGCATAGGACAGCATCGTCGGTTCTGTGGTGCCCTTCTTGGCCAGGACCAACCGCACGCCGTCGGACGAGCCCTCATTCTCATCCAGCCACGCTCGCCACGCGGCGACATCGGGGACGACCAATTGCGCCGGCAGGTTCTGGTGTTTCATAAGACCACCCTCGCACCCATTGCGGTCAATTACCGTCCTATTTCCAGCGACTGATCCCCCACCTCTGATCCCTTGGCCGCGCCTCGAAGAACGAGCTCGCTTCCGATGCAGGAAGGGGCGGTAGTGAACGGGCCGCCGCCGGGATCACGGACGGTCGGAAAGCCGAACGGCCCGAGCAGCCGATGGCCGGTCGGTGCTCCGCCGATCGCAGTCACTCGAATTCGTGATGCCTGCTCGCGAATCGCCGGATGGCGTCCCCACCGACCACTAGGCTGACGAACGACCCGCCCCTTCGACCGAAGGCGAACAATGCATGTAACTCCCCTCGCCTGGGGATTGACGATTGCTGTGATCGTCGCCCTGCTCGCCTTCGACTACTTCGCGCACGTCCGCAAGGCCCACACGCCAACGTTGAAAGAATCGGCGATCTGGTCTTCGATCTACGTCGGCTTCGCCCTCGTCTTCGGCGTCGTAGTATTCGTCTTCGGTGGCACTGCGATGGGTTCGGAGTATTTCGCGGGTTACGTGACGGAGAAGGCGTTGTCGGTGGACAACCTCTTCGTCTTCCTGATCATCATGTCCAGCTTCCGGGTACCACGAGACGACCAGCAGAAAGTGCTTCTGTTCGGCATCGTGTTCTCACTCTTCGCCAGAACGGCATTCATCTTTCTCGGTGCGACACTGATCAATTCATTCGCCTGGGTCTTCTACATATTCGGGCTGATCCTTCTCGTCACTGCCGGCAACATGCTGCGGCCCGAAACCGAAGAGTCGCATACGGCAGAGAACTTCATCATCCGCCTCGCCAGGAGGTTTCTCCACACCAGCGAGCACTACGACGGCGACAAACTGTTCACCGTCGAAAACGGCAAGCGGGCCCTGACGCCGATGCTGCTCGTGATGGTCGCCATCGGCGGCACCGACCTCCTGTTTGCACTCGACTCCATCCCCGCGATCTTCGGCCTGACCCAGAACGTGTTCATCGTGTTCACGGCCACCGCCTTCTCACTGATGGGTCTTCGTCAGCTGTACTTCCTCCTCGACGGGCTGCTCGACCGCCTCATCTACCTGTCGTTCGGACTCGCAGCCATCCTCGCCTTCATCGGCGTGAAACTCATCCTGCACGCACTCCACGAGAACAATCTGCCGTTCGTCAACCACGGCGAACCTGTGCACGTGGTGGAGATCGGGACGGAAACCTCACTGGCCGTCATCCTCGCCGTGCTCGTCGTCACCGTCATCGCCTCGCTGACCAGTGAGCGGGGCAAGGCACAGTCCGCGATCGCCGGCGCGAGACGTCTCGCCACCAACTACACCGACCTCGATTACACGTCGAGCAAGGAAGAGCGCGAACGCATCTATGCCAAGTTGATCGACAAGGAGGACCGGGTGAAGGCGCTCGCGCCGAAGTACCGGCAGGAGGCGCGGGAAGAGGCCGGGCTGTTGGATCTCATCCGACGTGCCCACGCGGAGCACGACGCCTTCCTCAACCAGTGAGTGTGGAGGTACTTGCGTTCGACCGAGGCAATCGCCCGGTCGTCGACGACGAGGCCGTAGTCGCCACACGGAAGTACACGAGTGACGGTGGCGCGCGGCGGTTCAAATGTCGGCTCACCTGGACCGCGGACGCACGATTGCGGCCCGGTTGCCCACGAAGTCGAGGTTTCACATAGAGTGGCCGTGGCCCCCTTGCTCTCCCCCAGCCGGGGGCCCCGCCCGCGCCTCCCCCCCCTGTGCGCGGGCAATGTGGTTCCGTCGGCGCCGTACGCCGACGGACCCCGTAAGTCAGCGGTGGTGAGGACCCCCCGATTTAGTACCTCACCACCGCTGGCCTCTCAGCCGTCAATTTCCGATCAAGTTTCGATATGCATCGATGCCCTCCCCGGCAAACGATACCAATCGACCGGTATTGCTCGGTGGGTAGAGAGTACCGCATTCTCAGCAGCGCCGACATCCCCTGCGTCGCCCGCTGCAGACAATGACGGTTGTCATCAGAGGTGTCGGACCGCCGCGGGAGCTACGATCCGGGACGGGCATCCAGCGCAAGATGCGCCCAGATGCGGGTACTGGCGTAATGATGATCGTGCCCGACCAGGTCGATATGGCGTTCCGAGAGTCCTCGCTCTTCGCCACGGCGTAGCGCCTCGTCGTAGCCGATCGAGGTGGTCGGCGGCGTGAGCAGCCCCCGCGAAGCAGCGGTGTGGACGAGGTCACGGACGCTGACCGGAGCCGGTTCGGCGAGATGAAGCATGCCTGCACGCATCTCATCGGGCAGCGTCCGTGTCGCAAGCGCTGCTGTGATCCGGCCGACATCGCGGTGCGAGATCACCGACTGTCGGGCAGCGCCGTCGTCGATCCAGGCGCCGAGGGTGGACACGATGTGAGCAAGTCCGGGCATGAACCACCGATCCCCCGGGCCGTAGACGAATCCGGGACGCAACACCAGCCCGCCGCGCGCACGCACAAGATCCTCGGCGGCGAGACGGCTGTCGCTCAGCGCAGTGACCGGGTTCGGTGCGAGTTCCCCCTCGGCGATGTTCCGGTGCGGCCCGGGGCCATAGACCCCGATAGTGCTGAGATAGAGAATTCGATCGATGCGATGCCCAGCTGCAGCCTCCACCAGGTTCCGGGTACCGAGAACGTTGATCCTCTCGCTCCCGGCCTCGTCGGAGCCCGTATAGGACGCGGCGTGCACGATCACGTCGACACCGGCGAGCGCAGCGGTCAGGGCTGCGGGATCGAGCAGATCGGCAGCCGCGACCCGCATCGACGACCCGGCGAGTACAGGCGGACGACGCGATATCGCGGTGCACGTGACGCCCAGAGCCAGCAGCGCGTCGAGCACGGCCCCACCGAGGAAACCGCTCGCACCCACCACCGCGACATGCATTGTCGATGCCGAGGTCGATGTGTGGCCTGCACACCCGTTCCCGTCGACTGGTACGGTGCGATTCGGGGGAGGCCGATTGTCAGGGTTCGTCACGACTCGCCTTTCGGAACATCATCGAGAGAAGGACACGCGGTGTGGCAAAGCAAGCCCGCGCAGTAGCGACACGGCACCAGATCATCGACGCAGCCGCTGCGACATTCGATCGACTGGGGTTCGAGCGTGCCAGCCTCGGGGAGATCGTCGAAGCGAGTAGCGGACTCACCAAAGGCGCCTTGTACTTCCACTTCAAGTCGAAGGACGACCTCGCACAAGCAGTGATGGATCGGCAACATGCCATTTCCATCGCCGCAGTCGAAGCCATCTCCAGCACCGCCGCCCCAGCGCTCGAGCAGATCGTGATGCTCTGCCACGAAATGGGTCGACAGATCGTCGATGATCCGATAGTCCGGGCGGGAATACGGCTGACCCTCGAGTTCAGCGCCGGCACCGCACCGGGCAAGCCGGGGCCGTACCAGGACTGGATCGAAGCCTGCCGGCACCTCTCCGAGATCGCGATCGCCGAGGGCGATCTTCTGCCCACGATCGAACCACCGACGCTGGCCCGATTCGTGATCTCCGCGTTCACCGGGGTCCAGATGGTCTCGAATGTGCTCGATCGACGTGCCGACCTCGAACAGCGGATCGACCAGATGTGGCAGTTCCTGTTGCCGGGCATTCTGGCACCCGACCGCCGACTCGACAGTGACAAGATCCGACAGGCCCGCTGGGCTCGCGATCCAGCGATGGCCTGACACACCTCTATGCACCGGGCCGGATCCCGGACATAGGAGGTGCACCGACCTCAGAAGCCAACGTCAGGGTCGCTGCGGCCATCGAGGTTCCATACTGCTCGAGTACGACGTGCACACGCCCCGGCTCACCATCGATGCCCGAGACAACCACCTCGGCTCGAGTGTCGAGTTCCACGAACCGGTGGAACTGCACGCTCATCGACACCAGATCCACATCCGGAACCCCGAAATGCGCTCGCGACGCCTGACGCGCAGCCTCGAGCAGAAGCATGCCCGGCAGATGATCCGACGGATGGTCGAACAACACCGGATGGGACAGATCGGGCAGCACCTGCCATCGTCCTCGTCGTGATGTCGCTCCGATGACGACATCCCCGCTGGGCGTCCCTACCGAAGCCGGGTCGACGAGTGCACCGTCGGGCACGGGTCCGATCGCGCGCGGTCCGGCCGCACCCCACCGAACGGTGTCGTACTCGACAGCAGTGAGGACCGAGGCACGGCCGTAGCCTGACCCGACACGGCGGCCTGCGACCGCGAACGTCAGGGCCGCGCTCAGGCCGGTGATCTGTGAGCCCCGCCGCCGCACGTTCGACACCGTGACGGTGACGGCGACCTCGGCAGCTCCCTCACCGATTCCCAGCCGATCCAGCTCAGCGTCGATTTCGATCGTCTGCATGACGAAACGCTTGTCGAGCGAGACCCGATAGCGAGTGTGCGCCAAGTAGATCACGCATTGACGCAGAGTCTCCGCGAGGAGCATCGGATCGTACCGGCCGGCCCGGCCGCGGTAGAAGCAGTGCATGCGTGGCCACTGCGCGCCCAGAACGAACTGGTCAGGCACTGAGTCGACGTTGACGCAATCGGTGAGGAAGACCTCCGATACGGACTGGCGGTGGACATATCGACGCGGCACCGTCGACTCGAACGACAACACCGAAACACCATCCTCCATGCCGGTAGACATACCGGGCGAATCGCTTGTTACTCCCATACAGCATGTATCGCCCTCACAGTACGGCGTCGCTACACCGAACACGCCGCCTGCCTTTCGGGCAGGTGATGCGGCATGCTTCTGGAGGCTGGCGGGAGCTCGCGGGGGTGGCGCATATCAAGATCGATTGCTACGGTCGGGGCGCTGCTCCACATCCCCCTGTTCGGAGCGGCAGACCCCAACACGTCTTTTGCCGTGATGTGGTCGAGTTCTGCTCCGCCCCCCATTGGAGCAGAACCGGGAGCTCTGTCGGCGCGGCGTATGCCCCGACAGGGCTCCTGCTCCATCCGTCCATCGATCGCTACTGGAACGGACGTCAGCGGGTTACCGAAACGGATCGCGGCGCAGGAAGGAACTGGTCGGAAGCACATCGAGACCGGCCGCGAGGTCGATGAAAGTACTGGTACTGGCCGACATCCGGCCGCTGTGTTCCTCCAGAATCCCGCCACACGGCGTACATCAGTTTCTGCACAAGGCCCCTTCCAGAACTATCGTCACTCAGCTCCAGCCAGAACATGGTTCGAAGATGATAATCGGGTACTTCCCGATGGATGCATACGGCGGAGCGTCAGCGATCGACGAGTGTGCGCGCGAGGAGCGGGAGCAGACGGTCCCAGTGTCGCTGCAGGCCCGCCGGATCGAAGTCGTCGGTGTCGGACATGGTGAACCCGTGGACGGTGCCCGGGTAGATCTCAGAGGTGCAGTCGACGTTCGCGGCGTCCAGCACCCGGTTGAGCTCATCCAGACCCTCAGGCGTCACATCGCTTTCGGCGTTCCCGAAATGGGCCTGGGCACTGATCTCGGCGAGGAACTCGGGCTCGACGGCACCCACAGGGGCGTGAAATGCCGCGAGTGCGGCCACCTGGCCTGGGTAAGCCGCTGCGGTACGCGTTGCCAGGAGCCCGCCGATGCAATAGCCGGTCACCGCGACCGGCCCTGCACTGACCTCGGGCTGTGCGGTGAGGAACCTGAGGTAGGCATCGGCGTCGCGCAGAATGCGTTCGGTGGTATGCGCTTCGATCAACGGCATCAACCGGCCGAAGACTGCGGGTCGGGCGTCTGCTCCGATGTGGGCGGGCAGTTCGATCACCGGCGTCGGGCCGTGCCGGTAGAAGAAGTTGGGGACGAGCACGTAGTACCCGTGCCCGGCCAGTTCGCGAGCCATCTCTCGCAGCACAGGTCGGATGCCGAAACCGTCCGCGTACATCAGCACCCCCGGGTGCCGTTCACCGTGGTCGGGGAAGGCGGCGAACGCGTCCGCTTCGCCGTCCGAGGTGGGGATCTGCAACGCCTTGATGGGCATGAATTCTCCTGTCGTGGTTGATGTATCAATCCTGATCAACACGACTGAGGCGGTGCCCGCGCGGCGCTCAATGGAGCGCCGGGTCGCCGATCTGTGTGTGGAGCAATGCCGTCCCGGTAGCCATCGCCGCGGAGCATATCCCACGACCTGCAGCCGGGTGAAGGTCCACTCCGTCCCCGAGCCCGCATTGATCGGCGCCGGCTCGCAGGGACCCCTGTCCCGTCCCACCGGAAGGTTGTATTTCGGGCTCCCGTGCCACCGTCATCGAATGGGATTCGACATACCGGATCGACGAAACGTGCCGTTACAATCCGGCATGCCTTACGCTCGCCCGCCCGCTGATCCCAACCTCCGGCTCGAAATCAACGCCTACGCGCCCACCGCGCTTCAGGACGTCGGGATCGCGTACTGGCGGCTGGCAGGGCTCGATCCCGAAACCGGCGAGCCGATCTGGGAGCAGAGCGTCAGCGCACTTCCCTACAAGATGTGGTCGGGCGGAGCGCACTATGCGGCGGCCGCGGCCGTAGCTGCGACACTGCTCGGATACTGGTGCGCATCGTGTAAGGGCGAATTGGTCTTGACCTCCCGACAAGCACTCGCCGATGCCCTCGTCGGTAAGGCAGTCGAGTGCCGACGATGCAACACGCGTGTCGACGATCAGGCTGCGAGGATCCTCAATCCCCGCGCGCTCAATGGACACGCCCCACGAGCGCTCGAGGTACGAGGGCAAGGGGCTCTCGAACAGGCACGACGCGAGGTGATCTCACGGCGCTACCCGGTGGAGTCCGAAGATCTGGAGCTACTCCTCGCCGACGCCTCGCTCCAGGCGAAGCTCGGAGCTCTAGCGGTGATTCACGCAGTCGGCAGTACAGGCGGGTTGATCTATCCCATCGAGATCAACGATCAGACGATCGCCCCGAACGCATCATTGAGCAAGGACTTCTTCATCGCCGCCTGGCAGGGAGGGCTCCTCCAGGTCCATCCGACCTCACCGGTCACTGCGTTCTCCTGGGACAGCGAAACCGTTCTCGGTGAAGGCTTCTACACCAACCGCACACGCTTCTTCGTCCCCGGCGACGGGCCCGTCGAAGACCGAATCGAGCGCTTCGTCGACGTCCTTCTGGCCCAGCTGGACCCGAATCGCATGCACCCGACCGAGCTCACCGAACTTGCCGAGCTCGCACAGCATCTCGTCGCAGAGGAAGCCGGACGATACTTCGTTCACATGCTCGGCGAGCACAACCTCCCGGACCTGACCGAGACGCACGGAGAGGCGCTGCGTGTTGCTGTGGCTCGTGGCGCAGAGCTGTTCCCTATCGGGCATCTGGACCGGATGGCGTGGGGTGCCACCCGCGATGCCGCCGGTGCATATCACCGCAACGCCGGAATGCCGGAGGCGAATGCGATCACCTACGGGTTGAAGCAATTCGAACGCTGGATACAAGGGGCTTTCGAGAATCCGAGCGTGCTGTCCGAGCCGTTCAGCGAAGACGAACGAAAGCTTGCGCTGGCCTCGGCGACCGGCATCGTGTTCCGCACAATCCTCGATCTCGACCCGATGAGCGCGGGCCCCAGCGAAATCACCGAAGCCTTGACCGAAACCCCGGACGAGGATCCGGGCACTGAACCTCACGACGACTGCGACGCGAGCATCCCTGACCACCATGAGCTGATGGAATGGCTTTGGACATCAGCCGGCTACTGGGATGACGGCAAGTTCCGGAAGGCACTCGGCCTTATCGAAGGTGCGGCTCCTCGAGTCTGCACCCCGGGCTGCGCACACGAACGCATCGCGCACGTCGCCCGGGAATGTGGCCGCGTCTACGACCGCATCGTCGCGAGCCTCGGAGACGCCGACGCAACCATCCTCACAGCCGAAGCGACCGCCGTCGCCAACGCACTCGACGACGACGTGCGCGCCGGCGACGCTCTACTCACCGCGGTCGTGCGGACGCTGCAGACCGGATCGAACGAACCCTGACCCCCACGGCCTTGCTCGAAGTCTCGATATGCCTCTGCGACCTGGTCGAAGGGATATTTCCGCACGTCGTTGCGGATCGCACGCGGTTGGACCACAAACGCAGACACCTGGAAGATGCCTACCGCATCGACCGGACGAACCGGACGCATGACCCGACCGAAGCGATGGAAACGCCATGATCAGGATAGATCAGCGGCCACGTGTGCCCTTGACCCGCAATCACTTCCAGCGTGCATGTGACGTTCGCGGTGGCGAGCGCCCGAGTCAGACCGAGAGCGTCGCCGACGAGCGCCTCGTTGCCACCGACCTGAATCAAAGTGGGCGGGAAGCCGGTGTGGTCGGCCAGCAACGGCGAGACCAACGGGTTGCCTGCGGGGGCGCCCTGCAGATAGTCGTCCCGCGCCGACTCCGCAGTCACCAGCGGGAAGAGGATGTCGCTCGCGGTCTCGTAGAACGGCGACGAACAGTGCAGATCGAGCCACGGCGACAGTAGCATCAGCCCGTCGGGGGTACGAACGTCGCTGGTGTCCACTGCGGCGACAACCGCGGCGGCCAGACCGGCACCCGCCGAATCGCCGGCGACGACGATCGGCCCGTTCGTCGTGTATTCCAGCTCCTCGTAGACCGCGACGGCATCGCGCAGGCCGGCGGGGAACGGGTTCTCCGGCGCGAGCCGATAGCGCGGCACGACGACCGTCGCCTCGGCACCCGCCGCCAGCGCCGCGGCATAGGCGTTGTACGCCCCCGGACTGCCCATCCGATATCCGCCGCCGTGCAGATAGAGGACGGTGGCGCGTTCTCCGGCGTGGAGGGTCCGGCACGGTACGCCCCCGAAGTCCGCCTCACCTGCCGTGATCCCCAGTGCAGGGTCGATCTCGGTCGCGGCGACCTTCGCGCGACGTTCCATCAGGTCCGGGCTCGCCGGTGTCCCGGTCCGGTCGGCAGGCAGCGACTCGAGCAGTGTCATCGGCATGTCGTCTCCCAACTGTGTTCTACGAGGTGATGTTCACGAGTGCGCAGTCTCGACGAGCTTGTCCGGATGGCGCATTGCGACTGTCCGGCGGAGACCTTCGCGCCAGTCCACCGTGCACGGTCCCGTGATGGACATGCGCCGACCCGTGTCCGCGATCGAACCCCGCAGCGTCCCCTCGATCGGGACCACATCGACGGTCGCATCGACGCCCATCAACTCGCCGGCGTACGTCGCCCACTCCTGGACGCTGACCGCTTCGTCGCCGGCCCAATTGACGATGGTCGCGGGGACCGTCGCCGCTTGGAGCAGGCTGCTGATCTGGCTGTTGATGTCGTCCTCGAAGATCGGGCTGTACATGCACGGGTCCCAACGCGTCGTGACCGGCCGTCCGGCGGCGATCGCGTCGACGTGCAGAGCGGGCAGACCGCCGTTAGGACCGTACGAGGCGTTCATGCGCGCGATCGTGACCGGGACACCGAACGCGCGCGCGGCGAACCGTGCAGTGGCCTCCTGGCCGATCTTCGATATCGAGTAGGTCGGCGCGTGGGTGCTGTTGCACTCGCCGAGGGGCGACTCCTCGGTGAACACGTACATCGGGTCTTCCTGCGGGCGGTAGACCGAATGTGTCGACATCACCAGTGCTCCACGTACATTCCGGCAGTGCTGAAGCAACAGCCCGGTGCCTTCGGCGTTGTCACGCAAAGCAGTGTCGTAGTCCCAGCCCGGAGCCTGATTCGCCGCCAGATGCACAACATATGTGAAGTCGGTCGGCAGGTCGGCGAACTCACCGCTGCCGACATCGCCCTTCACCGGGACTATCCCTACGTCGACGAGTCGCTGCCGATCTTCCGGCTTGCTGAACCGCGCCAGCCCCCAGACCTCGTTGTCCGCGCGCAGCTCGCGCGCGATCGGGAAGGCGATCTGCCCGGCCGCTCCTGTCACCAGGATCTTCTCACCGCTCAGCATTTTTTCACTGACCTCACAGATGTACGGGACGAGCGCCGGCTCGTCGGGTCTCGAATTCATCGCGCCCGATGGGACCGCGAGTGCAGATACGGATGCGCGGGCACAGTTGCGACCGCGCATCCGCGATGATCACCAGAGTTGATCGGTGTACTTGTCTGTTCCGACCTCGGTCGGCAAGAACGGCGACGCGAAGGTGACTCGCCCGGCGCCGGACTTCTCGATGTCGGCGGCGTAGTCGACGATGTGCTGCCAGCTCTCGACGGGATCGCCCTCGAGGAAGCACAGCTGCATGATGCGCTCGGTGGTTCCGCCGTCGTTACCCATCTTCATCGGCACGTTGTGATCGGCGGGCCAGGGCTTCATCCGCCAGCTGCTCACCAGGTCGACAGCACCGGTACCCAGTAGTGCCTTGACCGGTACGCCATTGATGGTCTCAATGGCGGTGGTGCGGCCGAAACCGTCGGCAGGCTCGATCATCACGGCGACGAGTCCACGGTAGTTATGGTCGAGCGCGAGCTCGAGGGGGACTCCGTCCTCCTGCGCTGCGACGGTCGAGTCAGGCAGGTACTGGCAGGTGTGCACGTGCTCACGCTCGGTGAAACCGCGGCCGGCGGCGTACAGTTCGCCGACCTGGGTGCGGCCCCATGCCTCGGCTTCTTCCATCTCCGGCTCGTGCACCCAGTAGGTCGCAAGATACGAGCCGTCCTCGGTCTTGGTCGCGACCGGTCCCGTCTCCGGGAAACGAAGATCCTTGAGCCGCTTCGGCGCGACCCAGCGGCGACCGGCGAACCAGCCGGGGCCGATCATGCAACCTGCGTAGATGTGGTCACGCTCGTACCAGCGGTTGTAGGCGACTTCGTGGCCGCGCGTGGGGTCTACCATCGTGAAGAGCATCTGGCCGATCTTGACCGGTGCGTCCGTCATCATCTGTCCTTGGTTGTGGGTGAATGGTTGCGTGCGTCGAGATGTCACCGCTCGGCGACGAGGCCTTCGAGCTTGCCGTCCCCGCGCCAGGCCTCGAGCAGTTCGAAGTATTGGAAGCCCGGCACGTAGACGCCGGAGACCAGCGGGTTCCGCGTGTCGGCGATCTTTCCTTCGTTGTTGTAGAGACCAGGGGTGCAGGTGAGCAGCCAGTCGGTGCGGGTCGCGGTCTGATCACTCATGACCTTGCCCCAGGCTTCTTCGGCTTCGGCCGTCGGCTCGATCGTCCGTGTACCCGACGAGATGCAATGGTCGATCAGGTACGTCATGTGTGCCGCCTGCTCGTCGATGAGGTGGGCGATGTTCGTGATGGTCGCGGTCTGGGTGAATCCGAGCAGGAACAGATTCGGGAAGTCCTTCGACAGGAATCCGTGCAGTGTGCTGATGCCGTCCGCGAACTTCTTCGACAGCCGGTTTCCGTTGCGGCCGAGCACGTCATAGCCCGCCTTGTCCGTCCACGAGCGTCCGCCCTGGAATCCGGTCGCGTAGACGATCAGGTCGAAGTCGCGCTCCTGACCGTCCGACACGATCCCGATCTCGGTGATCCGCTCGATCGGCGTGCTCGCCGTGTCGACGATGTCGACCGAGTCCTTGTTGAACGAGGGCAGGTACTCGTCGCTGAAGCCCGGACGCTTGCACATCGTGCGGTAGTAGGTCTTGAGCTTGTCGGCCTTCGACTTGTCCTCCACGACGGCGTCGATCCGGTCGCGGAGCATCTCGTTCCACTCGTAGTCCGAGCGCTCCATCGCGTCGATGAGTACCTCTAGGCTGGGGTTCTCGCCGCCTGCCTCGAAGACCGCGTCCATCTGGTACTTGGCGAACTTGACCCAGCCGTCATCGACGTCGCTGACCGTGGCACGGTCCTGCACGCATTTGTCGAACGCAGCGCGGCGCTCCCGATGCCATCCCGGCTTGAGTGACTTGAACCAATCGACGTCCGTCTGTGCGTTCTGACGCGGCATCACCTGCGTGGGTGTGCGCTGGTACACGACGACCTCGTCGGCGTACTCCGCGAGCTGTGGGATCACCTGAAGGCCGGTAGCGCCGGTGCCGATGATCGCGACCTTCTTGCCGCGCAGACGGTCGAGGTTTCCGCTGTCGTCGCCACCGGTGTACTCGTAGTCCCAGCGGCTCGTATGGAAGCTGTGACCTGCGAAGGACTCGATTCCGGGGATGCCGGGCAAGTGTGGGCGCATGAACAGACCGCTCTGGGTGGCGACGAAGCGAGCCCTGAACTCGTCGCCGTTGTCGGTCCGAACGGTCCAGCGAGCAGTGTCCTCGTCCCACTCCATGCCGGTGACACGTGTCTGGAAGAGGGCGTGGTCGTACAGACCGTGCTGCTGAGCCAACGACCGGCAGTACGCATAGATCTCGCTGCCGCGGACGTATCGCTCGGTGGGAACGTAGCCGGTCTCCTCCAGGTACGGCAGGTAGATGTACGACTCGACGTCGCATCGGACGCCCGGGTAGCGGTTCCAATACCAGGTTCCGCCGAAGTCGCCGGCGACGTCCAGGATCTTGTAGCTCGAGACCCCGACCTTCTCGAGCTCGATTCCTGCGGTTATTCCCATGAACCCGGCACCGACCACTAGCACGTCCAGATCGAGCGACATCGGACCCGCCTCACGCGGACCGTCGACGTGCGGATCGGCGTCGAACTCCGAGAATTTCCCGGTGAAGTCGATCGCCTGGAACTGCTCGGCGCCTTCCTTCGTCAGTCGCTTGTCGCGCTCGGCCGCATACTTCTCGCGGAACACGTCCAGCCGATCGACTTTGCGGGAGGGAACAAAGGAGTGCGGATCGGCGATACCGACATTTCGATCATTCATGGGTGAGTCCTAAAGGGAGTCTTTGTGCGTGGTAGCGGAGCCGAGGTCTCGTTCGACGTGGACCGAGCTCACCAAGCAGTGCCTGCGGGGATGAACATGAACTCGACCCGGTTGCCATCGGGATCGGCGACGAAGGTGTACTGCGCGGCTCCAGGGTCGTCCAGCCCGACGCGGGTGTCGGGCACGAGTGTGCCGCCGAACTCCACCATCGACGCGGCTGCAGCATCGACGTCGTCGGCGAAGAACGACAGATGGGTGAGTCCGAGATTGTTGCGACGGTGGTGGGGCTTACCGATCACACCGGGCTTGCTGTACGCCAACAGTTCGAACCGCAGCCCGTCCTTCTCGATAATGGTCGCGGTGAGGCTGCACGGTGCGTCCACCTCGGGGATCGGCTCGGCGAGCTCGTAGTGAGCCAACTCAGTGAAGCCGAGACCGTCCCGGTAGAAGCGGAGCGCGCGCGCCAGATCCGACACACAGAGGCCGACGTGGGAGGAGCGGTAGGTGCTGGCAGCTGCATTCTGAGTCATTGTGGTGATTCCTCTCGAACCGAATTGGTGAGCGATCGTCGATCAGCCGACGGCGACCGGAGTGACGGGGCTTGCGGTACCGCCGGTGATGTTGAGAGCACCGATGGTGAGCAGAAACTCGTGGCACTTGTCGGCCGCCAGTTCCTTGAGGTCAAGGTTCTCGACGAGGTGGATTCCGTTGTCCACGAGCAGCACGATGTGTCCGCCGAGGTACACGTTCTGATCGAACGGGATCGCCTCGACGGCCGAGTTGTCCGACCCGACTAACGCGACGTCGCATTCGGCGAGGTACGTGGCCGCATCGATGCCGATACCCGGCTGGGGAAGCATCTCTCCCTGCGACTGCATGAAGTCCTCGAGCCATCCCGTGCGGATCAGCACGAGGTCGCCCGCGGCCAGGGCGATGCCCTGCTCATCAAGAGCCTGCGTCAGTTCGTCGCGGGTGATCACATGCCCGGCAGGGAGAACGTCGACTCCCTTGGACGCCGCGACGTCGATGAGCACACCGCGACCGACGATCGGATCGACATTGTCGATTCCGCACTTGTCGGCGCCGGAATACGGGCTGACGCCGTCATGCGGATGACCGTTGTAGATCTTGTTCTCCGAGTACACGTGGCACAGCGCGTCCATGTGAGTCGAGGTGTGCGACGGCATGATCAACTGATCCTCGTGGGCGCCGACACCGGGGACGCCCCCGTTCGCGCGCGCCATCGCCTCGTCGCTGTGATTGATCATCGTCAGTCGCTGCGGGGTGCCGCGGTACTCCATGTTCGGCACGCCGGACCGCTGGATCGGGATGCCGAGACTGTACCGCTTGCCGGTCCGAGGGATTTGCAGAGCTGCCAGCACGCTCTTCTGCGTCAGCAGGTTGAGCGCACCCTTCTCATCCAACTCGCCCCATCGCCCCCAGTTCGACTTGCGTGTACTCACATCGGCTCCTTGCCTGTCGATCGTGTCGATTTGTCCTGGCGATTGTGTTCTGGCGAAAGCGGCGCATCCACGCGCATGCCCGCAGAGCGGGACCTTGGTATGAGTGGGGCCATCCGAATTGGACCGCCGTGACTCGAATCACTGTAGCCAGCGGCTACCACCTCGTCAACATGTTGCGTGAAATCTGGGCATCGAGCATTTCAGGGCTAATTTTCAGCATGGCGAGCGCGCCCGTCCCTGGCTATGAGCTGACGGGGATCCGTCAATGAACTTCTCGGCGACGATTTCACCGCGGTCGCAGGTTCTTCGTGATCCGAGGCACGCCACAGAGGCCGTGAAAATCATGGTGGACGAGGATATTCACCTCGAGTTCAGACACGGCGCTGCATTCGTTCGTTCAATCATGTTCGTGCACTGCGCCCTTGGCTCTGGTAGAAGCCGGAGGTCGACACGTCGAGACAACGTGCCATCCGATGAACTGCAGAGGTCGCGTACTCGGCGTCTGTCGACGAGTAGCGCTCTGCCTTGGTCATCGCGCTGGTCACTCCGCTTCGACGGCGGGTCTTCAGCCTCGCCGATTCAGGAACGAGCGAAATCGATCACGGCACGGCCGTGCAGTGAGCCGTCTCGAAGCTTGGAGTAGGCCGTCTCGATGTCGTCGGGCGAAAATACCTCGACCGGGCTCTGGATCATTCCACGCCGAGCCAGCGCCATCACCGAATCGAGATCGCTCACTGTCGATCCCTGATAGGTGAAGACCTCGCCGTCACGCGGCAACAGGTGGAACCACTCGCCGAGCGTCGCGAGACGTCCGCCGCCCGCGCCGACCAGACCGTACTTGCCGCCGGGGCGCACGGCGGCGATGCCGGTGGCGATCGTCTGGTCGATCCCGACGAAGTCCAGGAGCGCGTCGGCCCCTCGGCCGCCCGTCAGCGCGCGGATCTGATCGAGGGTCGAGTCGTTCACGCCCTCGAACGTCTCGTGCGCACCGAACTCCCGCGCCATGGCCAGCTTTTCCGTCGACTTGTCGACGGAGACCACGAAGGCGGGACTCACCGCGCGGAGGAACTGGATGGCGAAGGATCCCAGCCCGCCCGCACCGAACACGACGACGGTCGACTCAGGCGTCAGCGATCCCCGGATCCGGTCGACTCCGTGGTAGGCGGTGGAGCCCGCATCGCCGAGCGGAGCTGCGTGGATCGGGTCGAGCCCGCCGAGCGGCACGATGTCGCGTGCATTCTTCACGAGCACGAAGTCGGCGAGTCCGCCGTCGTGGCCGTACCCGCGGCCGGCCTCTGCATTACTGCAGTTGTTGGGGGCGCCGCGCAGGCAGTACCAGCACTGTCCGCAACTGCTCGCGGGCAGGACCACGACGGACTCGCCCATGCTCAGATGATCGACGCCCTCGCCCAGTGCGACGACGTCTCCGGCGATCTCGTGACCGAGTGTGAACGGGAACTTCCACCCGGCCGGTTCGACCGCGGCCGCAGGCATCTGCTGCATGTCTAGATCCGAACGGCACAGGCCGACAGCCGACACCCGAAGCACCGCCTCCCCCGGGCCCGGTGTCGGCTCGGGAGCCTCCTCCCATGTCGGTGCAGTCAGCGGTGCCATTATCCGGAAAGCGCGCATTTTTCACTTCTCTTTCATCGAGGTCTTCTCACTTGGGACGCGCGGGAGCGTGACTGGCAGTGCCGGCGTGTCGCGAGGTCGAGACGTAGAGCCCTCGGTTCCGCGACGACGCGCCGATGACCGCCGCACGCGCCGACACCGAATAGCTTCCCCCGGCCACCGCACCGGAATATCCACCCGATTCCAGGCGTGGATCGGGTCACCGAACCAACCTTCGCTGCCTGAACACCGCTCCGCGTGGTCGCCTGCTGCGCGCAAAATAACTGCATCCCAACCAACTTGGCAACACCTCCGACCACCCGCGGTGCGGCTTGGTCAGCGTGCAGCGGGCGCCGGCGGATGCGCGGCCGCATTGAGGTCGGCATCGTCGATCTTCGCCGCCGGAACCGTCAGTTGAACAATGTTGCGCGGGACAAGGACTACTGCGATGAGGCTGGTGATCGCGATGCCGGCACACATGATCCATGCCAGGTGCATGCCCATGGACGAGTACAGCGGCATGCCGTCGACAACTCGAGCAACGTTCGAGTTCAAGACGGTGAACACGGCAACCGGCAGGATCGACCCGATCACGGACTGACTGGTTGCGACAATGCTTGCCGTCGACGCCTGCAGCTGTGGTGGCACGGTCTGGATCTGGAGGTTCGGAATGGAGCTGTATGCCAGACCGGTTCCGAGGCCTGTGATGATTGCGCCCACCAGAACAATCGTCTTGGTGTCCATCCCTGAAAGGACTACGAATGCGCCGATGGCCAGCAGCGTGGTGCCCACTGCACAGAGGATGCGTGGAGTGAGTCCACGGCCGATCATTACACCGACGAGTATGCCGCCGATGACTTGCGCGACACCGAGCGGCGATTGAATGAGCGCGAAACCTCGGGCGTCGACACCGAAACCGTACCCGAGGCCCAAGGACGCAGACGTCATGCACATCAGCGGAAGGATTGTCGAGCTCACTGTGGTCGAGCCGTACGCCATACCTGCAGTGATCGCGGTCAGTCCGACGGACCGGCGGGTCAGCAGCCGTAGATCGATCAGCGGTTCCCTGATGACTGTCGCGGAGTAGATCCAGAGAGCGATCAGCACGGCGCCGAGAACCAACAGGCCCAACGTTGTGCCCGATGTCCATCCCCAGCCCCCTCCAAAACTCACCGCGACCAGGATTGCCCCGATGCTGCCACCGAGAAGCGCGGCGCCGACCAGATCGATCTTGGACCGAAGGCGGTACAACGACTCGTCCGTGGACAGCTTGATACAGATTCCCGCCACAATCAGGATGATCGTGAAGAACCAGAAGATCGACCGCCACCCGTAATCGTCGATGAGCCAGCCGGTCAGAAATGGCGACGCGATACTGACAATCCCCATGCCGCTGGTTGCAAGGGCAATCGCCATAGCGACCGTCTTCGCCGGGTAGACGTCTCGAATGAGCGAATAGCTGAGGAACAGGCACGAGACGAGCAAACTCGACATCGCTCGCCCGGCCAGTAGCAGCGCGAAGTTCGGAGCCACTGCCGAGACAAACGAACCGGCGGCCGCGACGAATACGCAGATGAGCAGGACGCGACGTTTACCGATCATGTCGGCGATCTTTCCCAAGGTGGGACTGATCACCGCAGCAACCAGGAGGAACGCGGTCTGGACCCAGCCGCCCTGATCGGTCCGGAAGTGAGCCATGATGTCCGGCAGCCCAGTTGAGATCATGCTGTAGCTCATGGTGAGGGCTTCGAGAAGTACGACCAGCGATATCAGAGACAGAATCAGTCGAGGAGACCAACCCCGTTCACGGGCCAGGGGTGCGGGGGCGGGGACGTCAGCTGATCCGACTTGTGCCATCGATGTTCCTCGTGCTCGTAGGTGCGGTTACCTCGTGAGAGTGACGTTGGGCTGTAACCCGGATAGGCCGGGTGAGGTGAGCCCTGAAGGGCCCCGGCCCGTTCGGTGCGGCTCGACAGGACTGACAGCCCCGGCCCAACCGAACGACCTCGCCCGCTGATCGAAATCTTCGATGCGATCGCTTGTGTAAGGAAGTGGCGGACGACATCAACAGCCAGGTCGGCAATTGCGTCCTGGCGGAGGTGGCGCATTATGCGCTTTCGCACAGAGCGGGCCCTTGGTGTCAACGGGTCACTCGAATCGCGTCCCTGTGACGGGAATCACTGTAGCCAGTGGCTATCCTTCGTCAACACATTGCGTCGACTCGAGGTCATTGCGGCCCTGGCGTTCTGCTGGGCGGTACTGCGCCGGTTCACGGAACTCGAGATCGAAGACGACACCGCGACGCTGCTGACGGGTCGCCGCGCAAACGACACGACCGCGAAACTGTTGCTGCTCAGCAAGTTATGGATATGACAGTCGCAGTTGACGAACTACTTCCCCCCGCGGCTGAAGCTCGTCTCCTCGGCCCGTCGGGCGCCCCCATTCCGGGCCATGAGCTCGCGGTATCCGTCAATGAACTCCTCGGCGGCCGCCAACGATCTCGCGTCCGCATGCACGCACAGCGACGTGGCCCCCGCCTCTCTCAGCCGGTCGACGTCCCGATGCCACCGCGCCACCGACGCGTCGTCGTCGAGGTCGACAGCGGGCGCCTCGACCTGAATCTCGATCTCCGACAAGCTCCTGCCCGCTCGCTCGAGTTGCTCGCCGAGTGCGTCGACGGCGGCTCCGAATGCCTCGACGCCGTGGATCACCGAAGTCCCGATCGCGGCGGACATTCCAGCGTCGGCGATGACCGGACACCATCCGCTGCCGAACTGGGTCACGCGGCGACGCGCCGCTGCACTGTTGCCGCCGATCCAGACCGGGGGGTGAGGGCTCTGAGCCGGGCGCTGCAAGCGCATCTCACCGGTGGCCGCGAAGTCGGCGCCTGCCACCGGGGTCGGCGGATCGGTCCAGATGCGACACAGTGCGTCGATCGCCTCGTCGAACAACTCTGCGCGACGGTCGAAGTCGACACCGAGCGCGGCGAACTCCGACCGTAGATAGCCCGCACCGACTCCCGCGACGAGCCGGCCTCCCGAGAGCGTATCGAGAGTGGTGAGCTCCTTCGTTGCCAGATACGGGTTCCGGAATGGAAGGACGAGCAGGTTCGTCATGAGCTTCAACGTCGTCGTCGCTGCTGCTGCGAACGCGAGCGCCACGACAGGCTCGAAGGTGTCGTGGCCACCGTTGCGGTACCACTTCGCCGACGGCGCGGGATGGTCTGCGAGGCACACGGCCTCGAACCCGCCGGCCTCCGCGCGACGGCTGATCTGCGCGAGCGCCGCTCCCGTGAACACGCTCGGATGCGCGTCGGGGACGTCACTCGGATACTCCAGGGTGAACTTCATGCTGTGGCTCCGGTCCCTCACATCTGCGACACGGCCAGCGGGTCGTCACGACCGCAGAAGCCCATGTCCGCGAAGTGAGCGAGCGCGTGATCGCCTCGCACACCTCGCGTCTGCGTACTGTCTCTACTACGCGCCTTTGATCGCGAGGCGGCCGGCCGTGGCGCCGCCGTCCACGACAAGGTCGTGACCGGTCACATAGTTGGCCTCATCGGAGGCGAGGTACAGGATGCCGGTCGCCATCTGTGCCGGGTTTGCGGCGTAGCCGATCGGCTGGATCCCGTGGAGCACCTTGATGAACTCGGGGTCCGGCGGGACCATTCCAGACAGCATGGTGCCCGGCGACAGGGTGTTGACGCGCACACCCGAGGGCGCAAGCTCGATCGCACAGGCCTTCGACATCCCGATCACGGCGGCCTTGGAGCCGCTGTAGAACGCCATGCCCTCGGTCGGCAGCGAGCCGCCGTTCGACGCGGTGTTCACGATGGCGCCCGAACCCTGCGCGGCCATCACTCGACCGGCTGCCCGGGTCCCGTAGAAGGCTCCGAGAATGTTCACGCCGACCATGCGGTCGACTTCCTCATTGGGAGCGTCGATCAGATTGCTGCCGCCGAAGACACCAGCGTTGTTGACCATCACGTCGAGCCGACCGTAGCGCTCGACAACGCCGCTGACCAGGCTGTCCACTGCAGCCGAGTCCCCCACGTCGGTCTGCACGAACTCCGCACCCGCCGCAGCGGCGACTATGGCTCCGGCCTCAGCGTTGACGTCGGCGGCGACGACGGTGGCGCCCTCCGCGACCATCAGCTCGACGGTGGCCTTGCCCAGCCCCGACGCTGCGCCGGTGACGATGACGATCTTGTCCTGCATTCTATTGCCCATGTATGACGAACCTCCTTCAGCGCGTACGACGGTCGCACGACTAATCGGACTGAGAACTACAGTCAGAACTCAATTTCAATCGGACCTTCGTCCGGCCGGGACTGGCATCCCAGCACGTATCCCGCCGCAACCTCGTCGGGCTCGAAGACGTCACCGACGACGCCGCTGACGCTGCCGCCGACGACTCGGCAGACACATGAGCCGCATTCACCGGAACGGCACGAGTACGGCACATCCACGCTCTCCGCCAGCAACGCGTCCACCAGCGTCGTGCCGGTCGGCCATGCGAACCGGTGGGCTACACCGTCGAGAAGCACGGTCGTGTCGACCGTCTCTGCGGCCGATCCCTGGTCCGAGGCGGGCGCCGGGGCGAACGGATCACCGGTGATCGAGGAGAACACCTCACGGTGGAACCGTTCGCGCGGCACACCCGCCGACTCGGCCGCCGTGCCGACGACGTCCATGAACGGGCCCGGCCCGCACACGAACACCTCGCGCGAGGCATCTACGGTGATCAGCTCGGCGAAACGCTCGACGGCCGGAACGCCCTCCACGTTGTCGAACCAGTGGATGACGGTGAGCCGGGCGCGATGCCCGGCCTGCAGATCATCGAGCTCTCGGGCGAAGATGACAGAATCCGCATCGCGGTTCGCGTAGAACAGCGTGACTGGTCGAATCCCCTGCGCCAGTGCGTCTTTTAGGATAGACATGACCGGTGTGATCCCGCTGCCTGCCGCGAAGAGTAGCAGGCCCCCCTCGTAACCCGACGGTGTGAACCGGCCGGCGGGAGGCAGGACGGTCATCGACACGCCGGCCTTCACGTTGTCGCACAGCCAGTTCGACCCGTACCCGGACGGGACCCGCTTCACGGTGATCTTCAGGTCCTCGTCGAGCGACGGCGTGCTCGAGAGCGAGTACGACCGGGCGACGTGACCGGTCAGGTCACTCGGAATCCGGATGGTCAGGAACTGTCCGGGCTGGTACGTGAACGTCGGCCGGTCTGCCTCCGTCGGCCGAAGGACGATCGACCGGGCGTCGGGCGTCTCGTCGATCACCGCCATCACCTCAAGCAGATGCCCCCGGCTCGACAACTCGCGGCCAGTAGTCTCCGTCGGCTGCACGACGTTCCTACTCCTCGCTCGCGAAGTCGAAATCGCTCAGACAAGGATCCACACTCATCGCGAAGTACTCTTCGCCGTCCCACGGAGCACTGGTCTGCAGACGACCCCATTTGTTGACGTAGTAGTTCTTCCGCGTCGCGCTCGTCTGCGAGAGGTAGATCAGCCGACAGGCTTCCTTGTGCAACTGCTCGTTGTAGTGGTCGAACGCCTCCCGCCGGATGTCCATCGACGCGTACCCGTTGTCGAGCATCGCCAGGATCCCCCCGGCGATGTACCCGCACCAGGTCTCCAGCCAGATCGGCAACCCTGCGCCACTCGCGACCGGTTGGGAGTTGGGACCATAGAGCATGAACAGGTTCGGGAAGCCCGGCACGGTCATGCCGAGGTGGGCCTGTGCGCCCTGAACCTTCCACACGTCTTCCAGACTCACCCCGTCCGCACCGACGTACTCGGTCGGCCACAGGAACTTCTCCGTCTGAAAACCGACCGCAGCGATGATCAGATCGGCGTCACGCACGGCGCCGTCGGAGGTCTGCACGGCGAAAGGGCTGAGGCGCTCGATGGGTGTCGTCACCAGTTCGACGTTGTCTCTGGTGAGCGACGCGTACCACTGATTGTCGACCACGGGACGCCGGGTCATCGGGGGATAGTCCGGGACCAGCTTCTCGATCAGGTCCTCGCGGTCGTTCACCTGGTTGCGGATGTACTCGACCAGCATCTCCCGCATGGCGTCGTTGCGCTTGTTCACGTCGCCACCATCGGCGATCCACTGCTCGTCCGCGATGAGGAGCTCTCGAAGGTCGTTCGATGCGAAACCGGCGATGTACTTGTTCCAGTTCCAATAGAACGGCATCGCCTGAAAGAGCCACTGCAGCTCTTCGGAAATCGCTTCGCCGTATCTCGCGCGAGGCGAGATCCACTGCGGGGTCCGCTGATAGACGGTTACCGACGCCGCCTCACTCGCGACCTTCGACAGCAACTGGACACCGGTCGAGCCGTTGCCGATGATGGCGACGTTCTTCCCGGCGTAGTCGATCGAGTCGTTCCACTCCGTGGTGTGCACGATCTGACCGGAGAACTCCGCGGCGCCCTCGACGGGCAGTTCGCGCGGTGTCGCGAACAGACCGCTCGCGGCCACGACGACGTTGGCCACGACGGTGGTCGGCGACTGCTTCGCCTCCGTCACTGTCAGGGTCCACGTTTTCTCGACGTCGTCGAACCGCGCGGATGTCACCTCCGCGTCGAAGACGATGTGCTCGTACACACCGTGCTTGCGTGCGACGTGGTCGAGGTACGCACGTACCTCGGACTGGCGCGCGAAGTACTCGGTCCACGGGTACTTCTTCTCGAACGAGTACTCGTACGACGCACTGAGCGTGTCGACGCGGACGTCGGGATAAGTGTTGATGCTCCACACTCCCCCGATCTCCGAGCGACGTTCGTAGACGGTGAACGGGATGCCGAGTCGGGCGAGCTGCACGCCCATCGCGATACCGGAGAATCCGGCTCCGACGATCGCGACCGAGTAGCCCTCCGGGACGGGTGTCTCGCCTGTCGACTCCCGCTGGAAGGTCCACTCAGGGAACGACAGGATCTGACGGCGCATGAACAGGTCCTCGGACGCCAGGTCGCGAGCCTCGGCCATGCGGATGAGATCGGTGATCTCGTCCTGAGACGGTGTCTGCGCCTCGTCGGCGAGATCACCGGAGATCAGGTACTCGACCGCCTTCGACCTGATCAGATCGGTGTCGGAATCGGAGAACACCACGGTGTCCGCCACCATGCCCGCGACACGCTCAGCATGCACTGCGGCGATGTCGGGATCGCGAGTCGCCTGGAACAGAGCCATCCGGAGGACGTTCACATCGGCGTCGGCCACCGCGCGCTCCACAAACTTACGGTCTGGCATTTGGGGCTTCATTCTCACTCCTGTACATGCCTGGGCATGAACGCATGGGCGTCACTACTGAGTTCTGGGAAGGATCGTCTGCGCGGTCCACGACTGCGGACAGACGGGCGTCAGGCACCGGTGTGCGCGGCGACCTGACGGTCGAGAATGCGCTCACGCAGGCTTTGCTTGCGGATCTTCATGGTCGGGGTCTTCGGCAGTTCCGCGACGAACTCGAGCTGCTCGGGGAACTTCGCGGGCGAGATGCCCGACACTCGGCAGTAGTCCCTCAGTTCGTCGAGCTCGACGCCTTGTCCCTGGTCGGTCAGCTGCACTACCGCACAGATCCGTTCCCCGCGGACTTCGTCCGGGAGCCCGATCACGGCGACGTCCTCGATCGCGGGGTGCTTGCCCAGAACGTCTTCGATCTCGGACGGGCTGATCGATTCGCCCTTGCGGATGATGAGGTCCTTCTCTCGACCGACCAGCGTGAGGTGACCCTCACGCCCGAGCTTGCCGATGTCGCCGGTGAAGAACCAGCCGTCGGCGTCGAAAGGACGGACGATGGTGCCGTCGGAGATGTAGTGCTTGAACAGGATCGGCCCGCGCAACCACACTCGGCCGGTGCCGCCGACGGGCAGCACCTCGTCCGACTCGGACCGGATCTGGATCTCGCAGTTCAGGACCGGACGTCCGGATGTCGTCGAGAGCTGGTCGATGGTGTCGGCCGGACGGGCCGACGCGATCATCGGCGACTCCGTCATCCCGTACCCGTGCAGGATCGGTACACCGACCTCAGTGACAACCTCGTGGAACAGCTTCTCCGGCATCGGAGCGCCTCCGCCGGCGAGCATCCGCAGGGTCGGCACCACCGGGACGCCCGGCGTCTTCCGTTGCTGCTGGAGGAGGAGGGAGTAGTGCGGGGTCGATCCGCCGGTGAGCGTGACGTCGTGCCGACGCATCAGCCGAACCGCAGCCACAGGTTCGTACACCCCCATCAGGACCAATGCCATGCCGCTCGACAGCGAGGCGATCAGCATGTCGGGTCCGCCGATGTGCGCGTACGGGAACAGGATCGTTCCGGTGTCGGCACGCGTCACCTCGAGGGCGTCGGCCACCCCGAGCCCGCCTGCGACGAGCGTGCTGTCGGTGTGGCAGACACCCTTGGGAGCCGATGTGGTTCCGGACGTCGTGTAGATCCAGCGGATCTCATCCGCACCGGACTCGACCGGAGCCAGTGCGGCAGGATCGCCCTCGGGCAACCTGTCGGCGAGGACCATGACCTGCAGCGGCGCGGACACCGCGGCGCGGACCTCCTCGGCCATGCGAGCGTGATCGAATCCGCGGAACTCACCGACAGTGATGAGCCACTGCGACGCGCACTGCTCGACCATGGCCGTGACCTCACGCCCGCGATAGAGCGGGATGATCGGGTTCTGCACGGCGCCGATCCTCGACAGGGCCAGGCTCAGAATAACTGCGTCGATGCTGGTGGGGAGCTGCCAGCTGACGACGGCGCCCGGCTCGATGCCCTCAGCGAGCAGGCCGGCCGCGGTGTGCTCAGCGGCCGCGAGCACACGGGCGAACGTCTCGCTTCGATCGTTCTCGTCGATCAGTGCGACAGCGTTGGGGGTCGCATCGACGCGGCGGGTGAGCAGGGACCAGATCGTCGTGGCGTCGCTGATCCGATCGGTCGCGTTCACGTACGGTCCTTCTTCGATTCCGCCGGCAGCGGAGCCGCGGTGAGCAGCGGGTAGCCGGTGGTCAGCATGGAATTGGCGTGACCGAGCCAGTGCATGTCGAACGCCGACTGGAGCGCCGCCTGCTGACCCATGATGTCCAGCGTCTGATTGACGGCGCGCTTGCCCTGCCGCAGGGCCCACGCGTCCATCTGCGCGATCTCGCGGGCAAGATCCATCGTCTGGGCGTCGAGCTCATCGACCGGCACGACACGGTTGACCATGCCGGCCGCAAAGGCCTCCTCCGCCGAGAAGCTGCGCGCGGTAAAGAGCATCTCCTTCGCCCGGCGGGCGCCGAGTTCCCAAGTGTGCGCGTGATACTCGACTCCGCCGATCCCGTACTTGGCGACCGGATCGCTGAAGAACGTGGTGTCGGCCGCCACGATGAGGTCGCACGGCCAGATGACGTTCAGCGCGCCGGCGACACAGGCACCCTTGACCGATGCTATCGACGGCTTGGGGACGTCACGCCAGCGACGGGAGAAGCCGAGGTAGTACTCGGTCTCCCATCCGTACGCGGTCTCCAGCAGACTCTTGCCGGCGGACGGTTCGTAACCGGAGGTCGTCGACTTCAGATCGTGACCCGCCGAGAAGTTGTCACCGTTGGCGCGAACCACAATGACCTTCACGGCATTGTCGGTCGCCGCGTCCCGCCACGCGGCGTCGAGCGCCTCCAGCATCGGTTCGTTCTGGGCGTTGTGCTTCTCCGGACGGTTCAGGGTGATGACAGCGACTGCGTCCTCGACCTTGTAGTCGATCAGCGACATGGTCACGCTCCCTCGTAGATTCGTGTGATAGCCGCGACGATCGAGCCATTGTTCTCGGTGGCGTCGCCGAAGTCGTACTGCCAGCGCTTGGCCGCATTGGTGAACAAGTGGACGTCGGACTCGACCATGTAGCCGATGCCCGCGTGGACCTCGTGCGCGCAGTGGACCATCTCGCGGGCGGTGAGCGCCGCCTGATTGCGCATCAGATCGACGTACGGTCGGCCATCGCCGCCTGCGTCCAGCGCGGCCGCCGCAGCTCGGGTATGCGCCGACGTGACGTGTGTGTTCACGGCGATGTCGGTGCACAGGTACTGGACCGCCTGGAAGCGTCCGATGGCGCCGCCGAACTGATGGCGCTGCTTCGCATACAGCACAGTCGTGTCGAGCAGGCGCATGCCGGCGCCGTACACCTGCGCGGCCCGCATCACGGCGCCGCGCTGGGACGCACGGTCGATCACCCGGTCTGCGTCGGCGCCACGAGCGAGGATCCGCCCATCGACGACGGTGACGTCGGCCAGCGTCACGCTGAACATCGGGTATCCGCCGACGTTCGGCATCGGCTCGACGTTCGCATCAGTCGCGTCGACGTGCAGAAGGAGGCTCTCGCCTATGTCGACGGCGTGCACCAGGAAGCTGTCCGCCCGGTCCGCGAAGCCGACTCCCAGCACTCGACCGCTCGCCGTTCCGCCGTCGATGGCGACCGCTGATCCCCAGTTCCCGGTGAGGAAGGTCGGGATGACGACGGCTTCGCCGTCACCGATACGGGACGCCAGCTCCGTGGCGGTCGCGGTGCCGACCAGGGTCGCGGCGTCACGCGCAACGGTGAGGTCCAGCAACGGCGTCTCGGCCAACGCGCGGCCCATTTCGACGAAGACAGCCGCGATTGTTCCGAGAGTGGCTCCGTCTTCGTCGGTTCCATTCGCATCGCCGAGCTGCAACCAACCCAATTCGGCGAACTGGCTCACCTGATCGGCGAACAGAACATTGTTCGACCGGTCTTCCAGCGGCGAGTAGCGCGCGAACACCGACTTGCTTACCTCTGCGAGGGCGGTGAAGTCCTCGCCCCATGCCAATTCCATCATCTGCTCCTATCGCGGCAGGCCGAGGCCCCGCGTCGCGAGCACCATCCGCTTGAGTTGGGACGTTCCTCCGGCATGGTTGGCGAACGACTGCCGGTACCACGCCTCGGGCTTTCCATTGAGGGGGGCGTACGACGACCCCGACCGCAATTGACTGGTCGGGCCGAGCACGCGATCGTAGATCTGAGCGAACAGGGGCTCGTACTCCTTGGCGATGACCTGCTGGACGCCGCCGCCCCACGGGGTCTGCCGACCGCCCGCGTTGTCGCCGATGATCTCGTAGGCGAGCAGACGCTGCGTCTGGATCATCTCGGCGAGCTTCGCGAGATCCGCCTGCACATGCGGATCGTCGAGCTTGCCCGGGATCGCCTTGCAGTGTGTGAGCAGATCGCGCAGCCGGGCCTCTTGCATCGCGTAGATCGGCTCGACGGTGCCCGACGCGTAGAAGGCGCGCATGATGTACTGCCAGCCCTTGCCCTCTTCACCGATGAGCGAGGTTTCCGGCACGCGAACGTGATCGAGGTGTGTACTGGACTGGACACCGCCGCCGTAGTTGCGCATCGGGTGGAGGGTCACGCCGGAGCTGCGCAGATCGACTACGAAGATGCTGATCGCATCCCGCGCCGAAGGATCTGTCGCCGTGCGGGCCGCCACATACAGTACGTCCGACATCGGCCCCCAGGATGTGAACGCCTTCTCCCCGGTGATGACCCACTCGTCCCCGTCCCTGACGGCCTTCGTCCGCAAGGAGCCGAGGTCGGAGCCGGCCTCCGGTTCGGTGAGGCCTTCGGCCCAGAGGGTCCGCATGTCCGCGATGTCGGGAAGCAGCCGCTTCTTCTGTTCCTCGGTGCCGCCCACCAGGATGGTGCCCGCGGCGAGAAAGATTCCGACCGAATTGATCATCGGTGCGTCGGCTGCGTACAGTTCCTCGAGGAGGATCTGGTTCGAGATCGGGGGTAATCCCTTGCCGCCGTACTCCTTCGGCCAGGTCAGTCCGATCCACCCCTTGGCGGCGACCTTCTTGCTGAATTCGACGGCGATCGCCCACTGGTCGGGGGCATCGTCGAATTCCGGGTTGAAGGCGTTCCCCTTCGGTAGCTCCGCATCGAGAAACTCCCGGATCTCGGCCCGCCAGGCCTCGCACTCTTGTGTCAGTGTCAGTCTCATTACGCGTTTTCCGCCTGTAGTTCATCGGTCCCTGCGGTCTGCTCGGCGGCGCCGTGGCCGAGGTGGCCCGCGGGGTAGAAGTTGCGAGCCCACTTGCGGATGTCGCGGAAGCCTGCGGCTTCGGCAGTCGCCAGTCCGGGCGGCTCGGTGTAGCGCTGATGCTCCCAGATTGCGATGTCAGCTTGAACTTGTCCGATTGCGTTGCGCTGCCGCTTGATCACTCGCGATTCGTCCTCGCCGTCCTCCTTGCTCGCCCACGTGGAGAACCGCAGGATCGAGCGCTCGTCGTCGACGGGGGTCACCGCTGTCAGCGAGCAGATGGCCCCGACTCCGTCGGCGTACGAAAACCCCAGCCCCAGTCCCAGGAGAGCGGCCTTCGTGCGGCCCGCAACGGTCTCGAACTCGCCGTCGGCACCGCGGCGCTTGAAGTTCAGAGCCAGCTCGGTCTTGAAGTCGTACTCACCGAACTCGCGGTGGACGACGGTCGGGATCTCGTCGGCGCGGTGGACGTACTTGAAATGTGCGAAGTCGACGCCGTTCTCGGCGGCGTACTGCGGGTGGATCGGCAGCTCTGCAGTCGCGAAGCGGCCGGCCTCCCCGAGCTCGTGGTAGTCGCTCGCCGAACCGGAACCGGGAAAGAGATCGAAGATGCTGGGTACGTCGTACAGCGGTGCGCCTCCGTCGACGTTATGCCAGATGTACATGATTCCATCGCGCTCGGTGATGGGCCACGTGCCGATCTTGCGGACTCGGTTCGTCGTCTTCTGATACGGAATGCAGGTGTTGCGTCCTTCCGGACTCCACTGCCAGCCGTGGAACGGGCACGCGATGTCGTCGCCGGAAACCGATCCACCATGCCCCAGATGGGCCCCGAGGTGCTCGCAGTAGGCGTTCAGCACCACCAAGCGGCCGTTCTGGGTGCGGTAGGCGACCAGGTCATGACCGAAGTAACGCAACGGTGTGACGTCGCCGGCTTCGAGGTCGGCAGACCAACCGATCTGAAACCACCCCGTCGGCTTCATCGATAACGCCATAGGTAACACTAGATCCTCCTGAAATCTTGCAACAGAGGCACTTTCGGAAATTGGGCAGAGATCTTCCATCGACGATGACTGTCACAGATCGCAACCGACAGCTATCCGCCGACGCAACACTCGGTGGCGAGCCGCGACCACGTCCACAGATCACCGCACACCGTGACTGCCATCACTGTAGCCATTGGCTACGTTGACGTCAACAAGAACCCTTGAATTCCTCCCCGCCTCAGGTGAACGGGCTTCTTGACGGAGCCATCACCAATTCGCGGCACCCGTGCGTGAGGCATCGAGCATTGTCCCGAGCGGTTCGGCTCGATCGAGCCAGGAGCTTGACGGTGGAACTTTCCGCCCATAGCATCACCATCGTCGAGACGGATGCCACAGAGCTGGCTGAGTTTTCACAGCACCCTTACATTCCCGCCGCAACTCGCTGTTCTTTCGCGCATTGTGCGAGCGGATTCTCATAGAACAGCGAGGCCAACAATTGAAAGCAATTGTCTTCGACGGCACCGACAACAAGCTGGTTGACGGCGTCACCGTCCGCGACCCCGGGATCGGAGAAGTCCAGGTCCGCATCGTCGCGAGCGGTCTGTGCCAGAGCGACTTGAGCGTCGTCAACGGAAAGATCCCCTTCCCGTCCCCGGTGATCCTCGGGCACGAGGGCGCGGGCATCGTCGAGGCAGTCGGCCCGGGTGTCACCATGCCCTCGGTCGGCGATCACGTGGTGCTCTCGACACTGGCCACATGCGGCCAGTGCGCCTCGTGCACCTCCGGATACCCCACGATGTGCCGGGAGTCATTCGGGAAGACGGCGACCCCGTTCGAACTCGACGGCACCCCGATCCACAACTTCGCGACGCTCTCGACCTTCACCGAGCGGATCGTCGTCCAGGCCGGGCAAGCGGTGCCGATCCCGAAGGACATACCGCTGTCGACCGCGTGCCTGATCGGCTGTGCAGTGCTGACCGGCGCCGGAGCAGTACTGAACCGGGCCCGCGTCAACCCCGGCGACTCGGTGGTCGTCATCGGAGCCGGCGGCATCGGCCTCAACGTCATTCAGGGCGCTCGAGTCGCAGGCGCGGCGACGATTGTCGCCATCGACACGAACCCCGACAAGGCGCCGAAGACGAGCCTCTTTGGCGCCACCCACTTCATCGATGCGACCGCGGGCGATACCGTCTCCGCCGTCCGTGAGCTCACCGACGGCGGGGCCAACCACGTCTTCGATTGCGTCGGCGGCGAGGCAATCACCAGCCAGGCGATGGACATGCTCGATTGGGGCGGCCAGCTGATCATGCTCGGCGTCGCCGGCCCGGAAGCCACACTGTCGGTTCCAGCCGCCACGTTCTACATGGATCGCTCGGTGCTGGGCTGCCGCTACGGCTCCGCACGACCGGGCGCCGACATCCCCAAGTACCTGGGCCTCTACCGGTCGGGTCGACTCCTTCTGGACGAACTCGTCACCAAGACCTACGAACTGGACGACTTCGAGTCTCTCCTCGACGACGCCCGGAACGGAAAGCTCGACCGCGGAGTACTACTGATGCCGTCCTGACGACGACTACTCCCCGCTCGCCGGAATGCGCGGAAAGCCCCTCGGGCCTTCCGTGCGTTCCGGATTTCCGGTGCTTCGTGCGGTCCTATCTGTTCGGCCGGGCCGCGTAGACGAGGAGCTTGAGCAGTTCAGTGACTTCCTGCCGAGCCTCTTCCGGACTACGACCCGGATTGTCGGCGAGCTCAGTGAGATACGGCTCGTAGAGATCCCACACCGCGCCGACGAGAGCGATCAGAGATGCCAGCACGTTCGAATCGAATTCGGATCGCACCCGCGGCTCGACCGGGTTCTCCCACAATGCATCGATCTGCGATCGATAACCGCGGGAACTGACTTGCCCGAGCAATCGATCCGGTGACGTCTCCTCGAAAACCGACCACATCAGCATCCGACCGAACTGACCCGAATCGATATCGGCGCCGAACGAGTTGTCGATCGCGGCGTAGACATCTTTCTCATCGGAGAGACGGTCGCCGCCATAGCTGACCAGCAACTCCATCACCGCCACCAAGAGGTTCTCTTTCGTGCGATAGAACCGATGAATCAGGCCGTAGGACACGTCCGCCGCGGCGGCGATCTCTCGCAAGGTGACTTTCGCCGGGCCCTTGCGGGAGAAGAGATCCGCAGCAGCGAGAAGGATGTCGTGTTGCGCTCCGGACGACCCCGCCCGAGACGGTCTCCACTCGGCGACCTTCTGACCCGTGCGCTTGACACCGGATTCGGTAGCCGGTGGGGCGCTTTCGTCGACCGAGCCGGCCGTGCAGGCCCCGGCCAACCGAAGCGCATCCTCCGCGGTATTCGGGCACAACAACATTTCGGCCGGAGTCCGGTCGAACTCGTCGATTTTCGTGGTCGACCACCGGGCGATGGCGTGCGGTTCGATGTTCTCGTCGAACGCCGCGAGAAACTTGGGCACCTCCCGACGAACCCGGCGATTCTCCAAGTCGAACTGCCATACCGGGAACAGGGTCATTCCGTTGCCCGCATAGCCGAGCATCTTCCTGTTCTGGATGCGCTTGTTGATCGCCTGGCGGCTGATATCGAGGAACTCTGCCGCCTGTGGTGTGGTCCAGACGTCGGCGGATTCGGTGAGGTCGCTGAGGGCTTCCATAGCGCGCGAACCATATCACGATCACCGGCGCCGAAAAACAGCAGAGAGCGGCCGCGGCCTGGTCGATTCGCACCCGCTCCACTCGCAATGTCGAGGTGATTCCATCCGCTCTATTGACGCAAACGTAGCCATTGGCTACTGTGACTACGGTCACTGGCCGCTGCCGCAGCGATCCGTGGATACGATCGCGGGTCGCTGCGTTCGACACCCGCGAACTCTCGCACCTACGCGCACCTGCCTGTCGAGCACGTTCCGTGAACGTCTTTGTCGTAAAGGAACTTCTGCACGGCGAACGGGAGCCACGCGCCGAACCCCGGCACCGAGACTCCCGTCGGGCATTACATCTAACGACACATCGAACAGGATCCATATGAGCTCACCCGAGATCGCGCCACGAAGCCTGGCGCGCAGGGCGTCGATGGCAGGCTTCTTCGGAACTGCGGTCGAAGCCTACGACTTCATGGTTTTCACATTCCTCATCGTCTATCTGTCGCCCCAGTTCTTCCCCAGCGACGACCCTGCAGCCGGGGTTCTGAGCTCCCTTGCAGTCCTCGGCACCGGCTTCATTGCGCGCCCGGTCGGAGGCATCATCTTCGGTCGAATCGGTGATCGCTTCGGTCGCCGATTCGCGCTGATCGTCACCATCACCGGCATGGGTGGCGCCACTGTCCTGATGGGACTCCTGCCGACGCAGTCCGCACTCGGGATCCTCGCCCCGATACTGCTCGTCGCCACCCGTCTACTGCAGGGTTTCTTCGCCGGCGGCGAGCAGATGGGTTCGGCCACGTTCGTCACCGAGCATGCGTCTGCCAAGAACTACGGCATCCTGAGCGCGATGACCCCGGTCGGATTCGCCTTCGGCGCCGCGCTTGCTCCACTGGTCGTCGCCGTCACCACCTCGCTGTCCTCGGAAGAGTGGATGGCGAACTGGGGCTGGCGCATTCCCCTCCTCATGTCGCTCCCCCTGATGCTGTACGTGCTGTACCTGCGTACCCGGCTCGAGGAATCGCCAGACTTCAAGGCACTCGCCGACAAACACGAGGTACAGCGCGCTCCCCTGCGTTCGGTCGTCACGCGATACCCCGCGACCTTGCTGCGTGTGGTCGCGCTCAGTACGTCGGTTCTCGCGATCGGCTACGTGGTTCCGGCGTACATGCCGCTCTTCCTACAACAGGAGGTCGGTATGACCCCCGGCACCACAGCCTGGCTGGCAACCGCTGGATCGACCTTCTCCATCGCCGTCGGATTCGCCGCCGGATTCATGATCGACAGGAGTGGCCGCCGGAACACCATGATCCTGTCGCTGGGCATCATCCTTGTATCGATGTTCCCGATCATGTACTTCATCAAGGTAACTGGCGGCAATCTGTTCGTCACCGCAATGGGCCACATGCTCCTCGTCGGCCTCGCCGGCGCCGCCGCAGTCCCGGCCTATGCAACACTCACCTCGGCGTTCCCCGCTGCGGTTCGCTACACCGGCGCTGCGATCGGGTTCGGCCTCGGTTCGGCAGTCGGCGGCGGGGCCGGGCCTTACCTCGCAGGAAAACTCACCGCGATGACCGGTAACTCCTACGCCGCCTCCGGCGTCGTCGGCGCCGCAGCCCTGCTGGGCATCGTCGTGATTGCCACGATGCCGAACAGCAACAGCATCGCCGCGCCTGAGGCAACGCTCATGACAGGCGACATCGAGTCCGACGACGCTGATTCGGTGGGAGAGTTGCCTCTGTCCCCGAAGGCGGTGTGACAGTGGGGCGGCCGCAGATCCACGATCGGAGAGGCGCATGACCCATGACCTGGCCTTCCCTGTCGATCGCACCGAAGTGACCGGATAGTCGACTACCGCAGTCTATTCGACCTGTCCGGACGCCGATACCTCGTGCTCGGTGGCGGACAGGGAATGGGGCGGCAGGTATCCCACGCGCTCGCTCAACTCGGTTCCACAGTCGTCGTCGACATCGATCAGGACCGCACGGCTGCCGTCTGCGCAGAGATCGGCCACGCGGCAACGGCCGAGCATGTCGATGCCACCGACAACGCCGATATGGCTGCGTTGGCCGAGCGGGCAGGCGAGGTCGACGGCGTCGTCGACGTCATCGGCATGGCGCGATACGGACCCCTGCTCGACCTCACCGACGACGACTGGCGCTGGGAGGAAGCCATTGTCCTGCGCCACGCCGTGCTCGCGATCCGACACTTCGGCGCCCGGCTCCGCGACCGCGGCGAGGGCTCCATCACCTTCGTCTCGTCGGTCTCCGGAATCGGCAGCTCACCGGCGCACGCTGCGTACGGCGTATACAAGGCTGCACTCGGATCACTGGTCCGCTCTGCAGCAATCGCGCTAGGACCCCACGATGTCCGCATCAACGCGGTTGCTCCCGGTTTCGTTCTCACTCCCCGAATTTCGGAAATCCTCGACGCCGATGCGCTCGAGGACATCCGCACCCAGGTACCACTCCGGAGGGTGACCATGCCTGCCGACGTCGCGAGCGCCCTCGTCTTCCTGGTGAGCAATCTCGCCCGGACCGGCCAAGTGCTGGTGGTCGACGGTGGAGCTACCGGCAAGTACCCGTACGACATGTCAGGCTTCCGAGTCGGTCACCCCTCTTGATTGACGCTAGATTAGCCACTGGCTACAGTTGCCCCTGTCGCGGTGACGATGGTCACGCGATCAGGTGGTGCGTACCGGGATCCGGTGCCGGACCGGTCGACGCGCCTCGCGCCGTTCACGAGAGTCATAGACCTCCCTCAAGGAAAGAGAATCGATTGACCCAGTTGTTCGACACGTACCAGCTCGGTGAACTCGTCCTCGAAAACCGCGTGGTGATGGCACCCATGACCCGGGCACGCTGCGTCGATACCGTCGCGAACTCGGATACGGCGGAGTATTACCGCCAGCGGGCAGGTGCCGGACTGATCGTCACCGAAGGCACACCGATCTCCCCGGAAGGGCAAGGATATGCGTATGTCCCCGGCATCTGGTCCGGCGAGCAAGTCTCCGGCTGGCGAACGGTAACCGACGCCGTTCACAGCGAAGATGGTCGAATCTTTGCCCAACTCTGGCACGTCGGCCGGTTGTCGCACATTTCGATCCAACCCGGACGACAGCGGCCTGTCAGCGCCGGCGCCGCACCGGCCCATGAATGTAAGACCTTCGCGTTCAGTGATGCCGAGACCGACGGCTTCGTCGACGTCAGCGATCCTCGCCCCTTGTCCACAGAAGAGGTCGGTCGCGTAACTCGTGACTTCGCCGGCGCCGCAACCAATGCACGCACCGCCGGCTTCGACGGTGTCGAATTGCACGGGGCCAACGGCTACCTGTTCGAACAGTTCCTCAACCCCTCGACCAACACGAGAGCCGATCACTACGGTGGTTCGATACGAAATCGCACTCGGTTCCTGTTGGAAGCGGTCGATGCAGTGATCGAGGCGATCGGTAGCATCCGCGTCGGAATTCGACTCTCCCCGTTCAGCGAACTATTCGACATGCCTTCCTACGCCGAGGCCGCCGACACATACCTGTACCTGGCGTCCGAACTGTCTCGACGAGACGTTGCCTATGTGCATCTCATCGATCAACGTCCCGCAGGAACCTGCATCCTCGATGTCGGGTTCCTTTCCGCGTTCCGAGCCTGTTACCGGGGAACGATCATTCTCGCCGGTGGTATGACTCAGGAGCTGGCCGAGAAGTTGGTAGGGAACAACTTGATCGACCTCGCCGCGTTCGGACAGCCGTTCATCGCCAACCCCGATCTCGTCGAGCGCATGCAGAACGGATGGCCTGTGACGACACCTGATCCGAGCTCCTACTACGGCGGCGGCGCGGAGGGGTACATCGACTACCCGAGGTTCGCCCGGACGACCGCGTGAAGCGGCAGGTCGAACACATAGTTGCCACAACAGCAGGAGGGACTTCGCCCATGACCGAACCGACATCGACTCCCGCTCGATGGCGTGGCCTCGACCTGGGCACCCGTGTGGTCGCTTACGACGAACGTGACGCCATCCTGTATGCGCTGGCAGTCGGTGCGCGGGCAACCGACCTCGACCTGGTATTCGAGGATCGACTTCGCATCCTGCCCACCTTTGCCCTGACACTTGCACAGTGGGCACCGGATGCGCTGGGCGCTCTCGGGGCGTTCGACACGAAGACTGCTCTCCACGGATCGCAGAGCCTCGACGTGCTCTCTCCCATGCCTCGGTCCGGTGAGATCACGATGTCGGCACATGTTGGCGCCGTCTGGGACAAGGGCCGTGCCGCGGTGTTCGAAGTAGTCGTCGAGAGCGATTACTTCGTGGCAACCTGGTCATTGTTCGCGCCTGGTTCCGGCGGTTTCGGCGGCGACCGCGGCCCGTCAGGACCGACCGCGCCCTCGCGGGATGCTGAACTCGTCGGCGCCCTCACGACCGGGTCCGATCAAGCTGCCCTCTACCGGCTCACCGGTGACCGGCATCATATCCACATCGATCCCGACGCTGCCGCCCGCATCGGACAGCCACGCCCCATTCTGCACGGGATGTGCACGCTTGCCGCGACGACGCTTCCTCTCGCGGACCTGCTCGGTGCCCATCCGGCCGATCTGAAGGCACTCTTCGGCCGATTTGCAGCGCCTGTGTTCCCCGGCGACTCTGCACAGATTCGCGTATGGGGTGATGCAACGGCTTCCTGCTTCGACGTTACGACCGCCGGCGGCGCTGTCCTGACCGGTGGACATGCCGTATTCACTTGACCCCGAAAAAATCCCACCAACATCTGAATTCACCAACGACGTCTCTCACTTCTGGAGGTCGAATGTCCGAGTTGTCTATTCCAATTTATGACCCTTCCACGCTTGTTCGATCTATAACGGTCGACATCGAGGCACCCGCGAGTCTCGTGTGGCAGGTCCTCACGGACCTTGACAGTTATTCGCACTGGAACCCCTTCTGCGTATCAGCACGGTCCACACTGGAAATCGGTGCGCCCCTAGAGATGACCTTGATCGACTACTCCGGCGAAACCGAGACGTTCCCCTACGTCGAATACGTTTGCGCCGTCGTGCCGGAACGCTTGCTGTCGTGGGAACTGCGAGCAACCGACGTGTCACCGGACGCCGCCCGACGTGACCAAGTTCTCGAGCACATCGCTGAAGACCGTTGTCGTTACTATTCGACGGACGCGTTCCTCGGCGAAGCCGCGCACGAAATCATGAGGGACACCGGCGATTGGGTGAAACGTGCATTCGATGACACTGCCGTGGCGCTGAAGAAACGCAGTGAGATGCTCTATGCCGATCACAGCAGGGGTAGCGATCAGTCCGCATGACGCGGCCACTGGACTCGCTGGCGAGCTGCCAGATCCACGCATGCACTGCAGCGACACAATAACTCGGAACGGTAAACCGAGTGCAGGACAAAAGGCCGCCACGACCCGCAGCGCAACCAGCCTGCGCACGGGACGGTTCAGCGCGCAGCGCAGGTTCCTTGATTCCTCGGCTCAACGAAAACCTCGGCATAATCGCTGTGAAAGAGTGCACCCTCCAGGCTGGCGGCACCGCGGGCGGGGGCCGCCGACCACAGTGCGTCGGTGACCCACTCGGTGCGCATGTGCAGGACTATCGACCACCCCGCCAGCCGTTTCGAGCGCAGGACCAATACCGTGGCCAGATAAAGAAATTGGCCGCAACCGGAAGGTAAGTGGGGGTACCTCCCTGCACGAAGTGTTTGGGGGAATGTCGCCGACGTACTTGGGTGTTCGGTGCGCTCGCGGTGAAGTCCCGCCGGATCAGATCCGGTACCGGGGTCGCGGGCGGCTCGGGGACCGTGGTGCGGACAGTCTTGCGCAGATGCACCCCGACGATCCCGTTCTCACGCATCACCCGTTCCACCCGCTGTGGTTCACCTCGATCCCATCATCGCGTAGCTCGGCCGTGATGCACGGGCACAGTAGAATGGGAAGCGGCGGCCGCAGCGCTCGAAGTTCACCGTCATACCCTTCGCGCACGTATCGCCAAGATCGAGGAGTTGCTCGATGTCGATCTCGCGGATGCACGTGTACGGGCTGAGCTTCTACTTGCACTGCTCGTAGTCAGCTGAGGAGGTAGATCGACCGGTCACCTGCCGTTATCGCTGCGCCGCAGCCTCGATCGCACGAGCCGTGGCCGCTTCGATCGCTTCGACGACCTTCACCGGGGCATGGATAGCGCCGCCCTCGACCAACTCGTCCATGATCGACTTGACCTGACGCAAGTACACTGCGCGTTCGGGGAGCGACTCGGCGCTCTCGGCGTGCCGCAGCAGCTTCGCTGCTTGTTCGAGTCTGCGGCGGTCCACCGGATCGAGGTACGTCGTACCCTCACGTTTCGCGGATCGTTCGGCAGTCGCCCAGGCGACGGTGAGACGGCGGACCGCATCCCGGTATGCCGCTGCGAACGTCGAATCCGACGGCATAGTCTCGGTACGCAACGCGGTCGCTTCCTCCATCGCCTCATGGAATGCCGCCGTCGCGGGGTGCGTGATGTCGGTGAGTGCGGGATATCGCATGAGGATCAGCGGTTCGGTCTCGTACGGCAGGTAGGCGAGCAGAATCTCGTCGTGCTTGATCTTCGCGGACTCCCAGAGCTTCTCTGCGGAAGACGGTGTCGCGAGACCGGCCGACGGCGGTGGCGATGGTGGTGCCTGCTTCGGCGCGACATGGTCAGGCTTGGATGGCTTCGACTCGAGCGCCAGCGGTGCAACGGTGCGCCTGAGCTCGAGGATTATCCGATCACTGACCGGGTTGTTGTGGGGATCGGCCGGTACGCAGAAGAACTCCCCGCTGCGCAGAGTGATCTGCAGGTAGTAATGCGATCGCAGCCGGAAATCATGCTCGGCAGGCACCCATGTCGAGCTACCTTCCCACGGGCCGACGCTCATCTTGACCTTGGTTACAGCAGACCTCGGGAATCGGTAGGTGCGTTCCGACCAATCACCCAGCATGACCTCCGTCGGACTGATCTGGATCCCCAGTCGCGGCGGCCGGCGGTGGGTCACCGCGAGAACCGCGCCCAGAGCCAACACCATGGGAATCACCAGCGCGAGGGAGGTAAGGAAGTCATCCCGGCCGATCTGCGTCCACATCCAGCCACACAGCACGACCACTGCGCTGGATGGGACTCCGACCACGACCGGCAACCAGGAGGTGTGGTTGGCGTCGACATACGCGCCGAACTGGAGATTGTCGAGATCGTCGCCGCCGGCACTCTCGACCGGAGCCCGCTCCGAGTGACGGTGCTCGTCGTCGGACAGCGCGCCACCACTCGATGTCCGCAGATGCTCGTCGGGTGCTACCACACCCCGATCTAACTACAAGATCAGTATGTTAGCGTCACCCGATGCCCAAGGTGAGCCGCAGATTCTCACTCCGTGCGGCCATTACAGGTGCCGCCACCGGCGTCGTTTCGTTCACCGGTCTCACCATTGCGGCCGACACCTCATCGTTGTTTCTGTACGGCGCAGGCGCCGGTATTGCAGCACTCGGTGTGGTTGTCGGTGCACGACGACTCCGCGGATCCGTCACCGGCTTCGTCGAGAACCCCGATCTCGCGGCGGGCGGTCCACGGCGCGCCACCGCCATCGACTCACCGCATGCCAAGGTCGCGGTAATCCATTCGGTGGAGACAGAGCTCACGCAGCATTTCCGGATCGCGAAGTTCGGTCTCACCGTCGTGGATCGACTGTTCCGCGACGGCTCCTATGTCACGTCCACCCGCGCAATGGCTCAGCCCAAGGTGCTCGAGTCTGCCGTCGGCGAGCGTCGCATGGCCACGATCGAGGAAGTGCACCGCCTTCCGGGCGCAGTCATCATGCCGTGGAAGGACTCCGAGCTCCAGCAGCACGGCAAGGTGCTGGCCGCCGAGATCCCGGCGGAGATACCACCGGAACGCGTCTACACCGTCCCTCGCGGCGGGGTGGTGTCGCGGGCGATGGCCACCGTCTGTTTCTGCACTACCTTCGCGGTTTTCGGTTCGGCGACCGGCCTACTGCTGCCCGACACCGCGGGACTGAGCTCCGCTTTCTCCTCGGCGGTCACCACAGCCACCGACATCGATACGGGCACGGGCGAATGGGAGATCACCACTGCCATCGGCCAGTTCGGTCTCGACGCATTGGCCGCGATGACGGTGATGGCCGAGAAGGACATTCCCGGCAGCACCGAACACGTACTCGAGGTCACCTTCTACGGTTTCTGGACCGAGCTCGTCGTACTCGATGAGACGAACGCGCAGCGCGTCGTCTACCACGCCAGCCAGGACCCCAGCGGAAACTACGACCCTGACCGGGTAGACGTCAGGCGTGGGGCCAGCAACGACAGCGGCGCCCGCGTCCGCAATACCTTCCCTCTCTCGGTCCTCGATCCTTCGGTAGTCGTCGCGGCATACGACGAGATCACCGCAACCCTCGGGATCGACCAGACCGGTGACGATCGCGTCGAGATCAGTAAGGAAGCACCGGACGCCGAGCCGCTCATCGAAGTGCGCGCCTCTGTCGAGGGCGAAAGCACCAGCTACCTGGCAAAGCTCGACGGAACCGTCGCCCCGATCTTCGACATCGGCGATACCGCCGCCGCCCTCGACCAGGTCGCCTCATCTCTGCCGCGTGCAGGCATCGACGCGACCACACCTCGCATCGGCTCCATATGCATCGCCTGCGGCTCCGGCGGGATCGAGCTGACTGTGGACCCTACGGTCGACGGTGGTGAGCAGCAGGAGTTTTCGATGGACTCCGGCGCCTTCCCGACGGTATCGATCGACGAGTCGACCACACCGACACCTGACGAGCTCTTCAGCTTTTCGCAGATCACCGCGGCGCAGCTCGATGCCATCGTCGCGGCCAACGCCGAACGGGTCGGTGCAGAACCGGCCGATACTGCATCGGCAAGGTTCACGATCACCAAGAAGCGACTCCCCGACGCCGATTCCGACGCCCCGCGGATCCTTCAGGTGGACGTCGAGTTCGCGACCATGGCAGGCAGCAGCGCAATCTATCTTCCCGACGGAACGTTCGTCACCACCGACTAGCCGCGGTTCTGTAAACGCACCTACCCCTCATACGAGTAGGAAGGTGGGCCGGAGATGGGCCACAACGATCAGCAGGAACAGGCTACAGGCGCCGCGCCTTTGCGGGCGGTCGTGTACGTCAGGATCAGCGACGACCCGGAGGGTACGGAGCGGGGTGTGGATCGGCAGGAGGCCGACTGCCGCGCCTACGCCGAAGCCCACGGTTGGGAGGTCGTCGCAGTGTTTCGCGAGAATGACACGTCGGCGTTCAAGCAGCGCACGATCACCCTGCCGTCGGGTGAGCGAGTGCGGCGCGTGGTTCGGCCGCAGTTCCGCGCCATGCTCACCCACCTCACCGGCGGGCAGGCGCAGGTGATGATCGCCTACGACCTCGACCGGGCCGTGCGCGACCCGCGCGACCTGGAAGACCTCATCGACGCGAAGGTGCTCGGCGGGTTCGAAGTCCGCTCGGTCACCGGCTCCCTGCGGTTGGACACGGATTCTGATGTAGCGATGGCCCGTGTGCTCGTGGCGATGGCGAACAAGTCCTCCGCCGACACCGCCCGCCGTGTCGCGCGGGCAGCGAAGCAACAGGCCATCGAAGGCTCCTGGCATGGCGGCAGGGTGCCGTTCGGGTACCGCGCCGAGAACGGTTTCCTCGTGATCGACCCGGTGACGGGTCCGCTGGCGGTCGAGGCCATGCAGCGGTTCTGGCCGGTGAGTCGCTGTATCGGATTCGGATGGACTGGAACGAGCGCGGCATCCTCACCACCCACGGGGTGCGCGTGGACGGATCGGACACTGAAGCTGCTTCGCCACGTCAGCCGCCAGACGATGCGATCCCCCGCATGAAGGCCCAACTGCGAAGAGACCCGCCTGCATTGGCTTCCGCGAGCGCGTGCGCTTTACTTGGAGTTCATTGCGTTCTAGAACTCAATGAGCACTTCGCGGAGCACGCGCTCACTGAGTCGCGGTGCGACCCGCTTGGGCTGCGAGCACCTCGCGGGGGTCAAAGGCAACGCGGATGCGGGTGATCTTCCCGTTCTCGAAGTGCGTCCACTTCGCGGTGGGTGCTGGGCTAGCGATCGTGCTGTGCAGGTCGAACCAGGTGAGCACGTCGGTGTCGTTCGCGAATCTGGCCTTCACCTCGATGCGCGTCAGAACCCGGCCAAGACCTTGCAAACCGGTCAGGAACTCGTCGATGCCCTGCGTCTGCGCCAGCGGCCCGATGAAGTCAACATCTTCCGCAACCAGGGACCGGATGGTGTCGTAGTCGCCCTTCTCCCACGCGGTGAAATATGTCTGGTCGATCTGCTCCAGTGCGCTCATGCCTCCATCCTCCGCAGTTCCGAATGTATCTGTCCAACAGATAGAACTGATCCGAGCTATCATCGGTACGTATGGAAGTGCATCAGCTTCGATACTTCGCCGCCGTCGCAGACGAGGGCTCATTCACGGCGGCTGCGGCCCATCTGCACGTCAGCCAATCTGGAGTGAGTACCCAGCTTGCAAAGCTGGAACGCGAGCTGGGACAGTCGTTGTACACCAGAGGCCGAGCACTCACCCTCACACCGGCAGGCCATGCCCTTCTCCCGTTGGCGCGCGAGGCTCTCGCCAGCCTCGACGCGATCACCTACACCGCAGCCGAGTTCGCGGACGCCGTACGCGGGCCGGTGCGCTTGGGAACCATCCCCGGATGCATCATCCCCGGATTCCTCGACGTCGTGGCTGGTCTCGGCACGACACATCCCGGCATCACCCTCCGAGTCAGCGAAGGCAGCGCCACCGAACTCCAACGCGGCATCCGCGACCGGAGCCTCGACATCGCTCTCACCGGCTACGCGGGCGCACTCCCACCCGAGTTCGCGAATCAGCTCGTTACCGACGAGCAACTTCATGCGTTCGCTCTCTCAGACCTTGGCCTCGGTGCCCGGCCGCGCCTGGCCGACGTGCAGCGGCACCCAGTCCTCAGCCTTCCCCTGGGTAGCGGAATCCGCGCCGCATACGACCAGTCCTGCGCGAAGCTCGGCCTCGACCCGAGAGTCGACATCGAAGCAAGCTCACCGCTCACCCTGCTCGGTCTTGCCGAGCGCGGCGGCGGAATCGCGGTGTTGCCCCGCACGATCGAAACCGCTGGAAGTCTTGTCGTTGCGCCCATCCGAGACGCGACCGTTCACGCGAAGCTCGGGTTGATAACCCACCGCGAACAGCCCGCACCTGCCGTCCGCCTCGTCACCGAAAAGCTCACCGCAGCGCTCAGCGAACCCTGACCGCCACACCCCGACGAGCCCTTGTCAGCAGCTTCTTCTCCACCCGTTCCGCGTCCCGACCCGTTTAAACGCGCGCAAGGCAGCGCTTGGCTTCCTCCGCGCGCTGCCAAATGGCCTATCAGCCACTGAGCCAAGGTGATCAAGGTGATGCACGACTACACCGTCGAAATCGCGATCACCGTGGAGGAACGATGAAGCGCCGTGGCCGTATCGGGCGTCTCATCGGCGGCGTCGCGTTGATCGGTGGTTTCCTGACCTGGCTTGTCATGCGCGCAGAGTTCATGGAATTGATCGGGCAGACCGGCAACATGAGCGTAGGCCTCGCCCTCCACTCCGTAGCGTGGCTGACACTCATCGGCGGCGTCTCGCTCCTCGCAACCGAAGTATCCACTTCCTCTGCGCGTTCATCATCCCCAGCGCAGCCCTCCCCGCACGAGCAAGAGACAGGTCTCGAGCGCACGATCGGTTCACGTCGTCGGCAAAGCACATCACCCCGACGATCGGCGAACCCGGCCTTGGCCGACATTCCTGACGTCGGAGACGAGCTCGGCGATCAGCGCCTCGACCTTGGCCTTGATCTCGTCGCGAATCGGACGCACCTCCTCGACCCCTTGGCCGGCCGGATCTTCGAGGACCCAATCGCGATAGGACTTGCCCGGGAACACCGGGCAGGTGTCGCCGCACCCCATGGTGATCACCACATCGGAGGCCTGCACCGCATCGACGGTGAGGATCTTCGGGTTCTGCGCGGAGATGTCGATACCCACCTCGGCCATCGCCGCGACAGCGGCGGGGTTCACCGCGACAGCGGGGGCGGAGCCGGCGGAGCGGACCTCGACCCGGTCGCCGGCCAGCGCAGTGAGGAACCCCGCGGCCATCTGGGAACGGCCCGCGTTGTGCACACAGACGAACAGCACCGACGGTGTGCGATCGGTCGTGGAGTCGATGGTCATGGAACCAGACGTCCCTTCTGGTGCATCACGACACGGTGAGGGCGGGCGAACGGGTGAAACGCTTACGCAGCGCAAGCGAGACGTAGATAAGAGCGACAAGGACGGGCACTTCGATGAGCGGACCGACCACCCCGGCCAACGCCTGACCGGAGGTGACCCCGAAGGTGCCGATCGCCACCGCGATTGCCAGCTCGAAGTTGTTGCCGGCGGCGGTGAACGCCAAGGTGGTGGTGCGCTCGTAACCCAGGCCGACCGCAGCACCGAACACGAATCCACCACCCCACATGAGGATGAAGTACGCGAGCAGCGGCAACGCAATGCGCACGACGTCCCAGGGCTGCGAGGTGATCTGCTCACCCTGCAGGGCGAACAGGATCACGATGGTGAACAGCAACCCGTAGAGCGCCCACGGTCCGATCTTCGGCAGGAAAGTGTCCTCATACCACTTGCGGCCCTTGGCTTTTTCTCCGAAGTGGCGGGTCAAGAAGCCGGCGATCAGAGGGATACCGAGGAAGATCAGCACCGATTTCGCGATCTGCCCCGGCGAGACATCGAGCGTGGTCTGTTCGAGTCCGATCCAGCCCGGCAGGATCGACAGGTAGAACCAGCCGAGCACCGCGAACATGATCACCTGGAACATCGAGTTGATCGCGACCAGCACGGCGGCGGCCTCCCGGTCGCCGCACGCAAGGTCGTTCCAGATGATGACCATCGCGATACAGCGGGCCAGGCCGACAATGATCAGGCCGGTGCGGTATTCGGGCAGATCGGGCAGCAGCAGCCAGGCGAGGGCGAACATCAGCGCCGGACCGAGCACCCAGTTGAGGATCAGCGACGAGATCAGCAGCTTGCGATCGCCCGTGACAGTGTCGAGGCGGTCGTAGCGCACCTTCGCGAGCACCGGATACATCATGATCAACAGGCCCAGCGCAATCGGCAGGGAAATGTTGTCGATCTCGATGACGCTCAACGCATCCCCGAGCCCAGGGATCAGGCGGCCGAGCAGCAGGCCGACGACCATGGCGATGCCTATCCACACGGCCAGGAATCGGTCGAGGACCGACATCTTGCCGGCGACGGATCGGGTGTCGGTGGTCACGAGATGGCCCCCTCGAGCGGTTCATTCGGTGCGTAGGTGCAGGCCGATCCGGGCAGCACACCGGATTCGGTGGCGAGCACCGCGGAGAGTTGCTCGAGGGCGGCGGGGATCACCCGGTAGTACACCCAGGTGCCGCGCCGCTCACAGTCGAGAAGTCCGGCTTCGCGCAGCACCTTGAGGTGATGCGAGATGGTCGGTTGCGAGAGGTCGAAGGCGGGGCTGATGTCGCACACACAGCTTTCGCCGCCCTGGTGGCTGGCGATCAGACTCAGCATGCGCAGCCGAACGGGATCACCGAGGGCCTTGAACATGCGGGCCAGGTCGCCGGCCCAATCCGAGGTGAGGGGCTCACGCGACAGCGGCGGGCAGCAGGGCTCGCCCCCGCTCGGCTTCTGATTCGACATCTGTCTATATTGACTTGTGTCTATTCAATCGTCAATCCGCATGCCGATCCGATGCCGCAGCTTCAGTGAGGTCTGGTCGGTGACATAGCAGGCGATGAGGTGCTCGCGGAACACGTCGCACTGCTGCTGCTCAGCGCCGGCGTGCCCTGGATCGCTCGGATACGAAGGCATCACCAGTGGCAGTCCTCGCCGGCCGGTAGCTCCGAACCTCGTCAGTGGTCGTCGTAATGCCCGTCGTGCGCAGCGTGCCTGTGCCCGTCGTGGACATAGTCGACGTGATCACCGTGCGGGACCGCTACGTGTCCGCATTCTGGACCGTGGGTGTGATCGTGCCCGTCATGAACCCGGTGCTCAGTGGGCTCGCATTCGTCGAAATGCCCGTCGTGGGCGCGATGCAGGTGCCCGTCGTGGACATAGTCGACGTGATCGCCATGGGGCACGGCCACGTGCCCGCAGCCTTCGGCGTGAACATGCTCATGGCCGGAATGTTCCTGGTGGTCGGTCATCATCGAACTCCTTGGTGGACGTTCAGTCGAGCTTCCGCTCCTTCCACTCTCCCACTTCATGAGCGTCGCGCGCCTCGGTTCCCCGGCAACTGGGGGTATGTGCGCACTACTCGGGGGCACCCGCACCGGAGTAGCGGTGGCGCTGGGATGTCACGGCGCCGGATCGGTCGTCAGCCCTGGCGGGCTTTGAATCGTGGGTTCTGCTTGTTGATCACATATACCCGCCCTCGGCGACGGACGACCTGAGCGCCGGGCTGGTTCTTCAGCGACTTCAGTGATGCACGAACCTTCATGTTTGCCTCCTGGCGAGTAATAGCACCGGCGGGACATGCCTGTCCCGCCGGTGTTCGGGTATTCGAGAAGCGCTCAGCGGTGAGTACCGGCAAACGGCAGCAGAGCCATCTCCCGGGCATTCTTCACCGCGGCGGAAACCTGACGTTGCTGTTGCGGGGTCAGGCCGGTGACATGGCGGCTACGAATCTTGCCTCGGTCGGAAAGGAACGTGCGCAACAGGGTGACGTCCTTGTAGTCGACCTGCTCGATCTTCGCGGCGCGCAGCGGATTTCGTCGCGGTGTGCAACCGGAGACAGCAGGCGCCTTCTTGGATACTCGCTTGGGTACTCGGTTGACTGCCATGAACTCGGAAGCCCCTTACCAACTCGACTTGCGGACGCCAGGCAGTTCACCCCGGTGCGCCAACTCGCGCATCCGCACACGAGAGAGCCCGAATTTGCGGAGGTGACCGCGGGGGCGGCCGTCCGCGACGTCCCGATTACGCACCCGCACCGGGCTCGCGTCGCGTGGCAGTCGCTGCAGAGCAGCCTGCGCGGCGCGTCGCTCCTCCGGGGTGCTCGAGGGCCGCCGCACAGTCTCTTTGAGTTCGCTGCGGCGATCGGCGTAGCGGGCGACGATCATACGCCGCTGCTCGTTTCGGGCGATCTTCGATTTCTTGGCCACGACTATTTCTCCTCGCGGAACTCGACGTGCCGGCGCAGCACCGGATCGTACTTACGCAGCACGAGACGATCGGGATCGTTGCGTCTGTTCTTGCGGGTGACGTACGTGAACCCGGTTCCGGCGGTAGAGCGCAGTTTCACGATCGGGCGAATCTCGTTGCGGGCCATCTACAGCTTCTCCCCTCGAGCGCGCAGCCGGGCGACGACGGCATCGATCCCGTCACGATCGATGGTCTTGATGCCCTTCGCCGAGACCGTCAAGGTGACCCGACGTTTCTCGGAGGGCACGAAATATGTCTTGCGCTGGATGTTCGGATCCCAGCGTCGGTTGGTGCGGACATGCGAATGGGATACGGATTTTCCGAATCCGGGAACGCGTCCGGTGACTTGGCAGTGCGCCGACACGGTGTCCTCTCCGTCGCCACAACGTTAGCGACAATCATTTTCGACAAGGAACGACAGGGACTGTACGCTCGAGCCAACAGAAATGACAATCATTATCGAAAGGGGCATGGTGGACCGCCGGACACCGCTGATCCTCGTCGCCGGGTGGCGCGGATCGATCGAACAGACCGCACACGCACTCCTGAAACCAGGGACGATCATCGTGCGCCACGACCTGGCGGACGTCTACGAGGGCATCGTGCGGCGCACACTGACCACGATCGACGACGAGCGTGAAGAGATCCTCGAACTCGCCCACGGTTGCGTCTCGTGCACGTTGAGAGAAGACCTACTCCCCTTGCTGCGCCGCCTCCACGATCGCAGCAACGTCGACCGCATCGTCCTGCTCCTCGACCCACTCTTCGAACCCGAAGCACTGTGCTGGGCAATCGAACACATGGTGGTGACCGGCATCATCGGCCGGGTCGACGCACCCGCCTCCCATGACGTACGGGTCGAGGGCACCGTCACCTGCGTCGACGCTGCCACCTGGCTCGACGACGCCACCGGCTACGACGAACTCGATGACGAACGCACGCTCGCACAGGTCGTCGTCGGGCAGGTCGAGTTCGCAGATGCCCTCGTCGTCCATCCTGGATCCGACGGATGGCAGCAGGCGCGTCTGCACGCGGTGCTGTCCCGGCTGGCGCCTGATGCACCCGTGATCTGGGGTGAGCACGGCGACATCGAATCCCTGCTGCGACGAATTCCCCCCACCGCTCGGCGCGGTGCGATCTCCGACGCGCATACGCCGCTCCTGCGCGGACAACCGCCGCTCGACGAGGACTGCGGCGTACAGCTGTTCGAATACACCGCCCGCCGCCCATTTCATCCCGAACGCCTCCACGGGGCGATCGATGCACTGCTCGACGGCGTGGTCCGCACCCGCGGCCGGGCATGGGTGGCAACGCAACCCGACAATGCGTTGCTGCTCGAATCCGCCGGAGGTGGTCTGCGCATCGCCCACGCCGGGCCGTGGCTCGCGTCGATGACGCCGGAACAGCTCCGGGACGTGAACAGTGAACGGCAAGCCCTGGCCGCGCTGCGCTGGGACGAGACCTTCGGCGACCGCGACACCTCGCTGGCGATCCTCACCCACGACACCGAACCCGACTCGATCCGCGCAGCCCTGGATCGGGCGCAGCTCACCGATGCCGAACTCGCGAAGCCCCATCTGTGGGCGAGCTGGAGCGACCCGTTCGGTGACTACCACGAAGACCCGTGCGAGCCGTCGGCTCTCAGCGAACCGGAAACCTCATCGACAGAAGGAGAAGGACGACGATGAAACCCACCATCCATCCCGAGTACCACCCCGTCGTGTTCCAGGACGCCACCACAGGAACCGCGTTCCTGACGCGCTCGACCGCCCGGTCCGACCGCACGATCGCGTGGTCCGACGGCAATACCTATCCCCTGATCGTGGCGGACGTGACCAGCGAATCCCATCCGTTCTGGACCGGAACAGCCAGGACATTGGACGTGGCCGGTCGCGTCGAGAAATTCGAGCGCAAGTACGGCCGTCGCCGCCCCTGATCACCCCTTCGAAAGGATTCCGCCATGGCAGTTCCCAAACGCCGCATGTCCCGCTCCAACACCCGCTCTCGGCGTTCCCAGTGGACGGCGAGCGTGCCCGCCCTCGTCCCCATCACCGTCGACGGTGTCACCTACCAGGTTCCTCGACGGCTCGTGAAGGCAGTGCACGCCGAGCTTCTCGATCCCCGCAATCTCTGACCACACGTAAGACGCGGCCCCGGGCGGCTCCCCCGCCACCCTGCTATGGATGACATCCACCGGCTTGATGGTGCCGAGGTCCGGATCGAGCAGGTGCACCGACAACGAGTGCACCTGCTCGACTGTGGAGAAGACGTTGTGCAGGGGCGGAATACACCGCGACCCGGCGCGAAACTCACACCACCAGCAACTCGTGAACCAATGGATCGTCTCGGAGCCGCTCGACCGTATAGGTGGGGTCGAGCGCTTCGGCGGCCAGATGGACACCTGGCGGAACCCGTCCGTCCAGGATGTGCTCGGTAGCGAGGGCAACCACCGCCCCACTGAGACCGTACGAATCCTCGGCGCGCAGAACCACCCGGGTGGTGCCTCGAGGATGCCCCGGCGCGGGCCGGCCCGTGAACAGCATGACGTAGAACGACCCGAATTCGTCTTCGTCGGCGATGGTCGCGTCGACGATCGACGGTATGAACGGCGCGAGTTCGGTGTGATCCGGGGAAGCCGACAGCTGTGCCCACGCGTGCGTCATCGCGAGGGTGAGGCGGTCGGAAGCGAAGACGTTGTACGCACGCACCTCGGCGACCCCCGGTAGCCCGCCCAGTGACTGCGCTTCGGTCGTCAGATACGGCCACGCATGCACCGGACGAGGAAAACCGGGAAGCGAGACATCGCGAAGCGGCGGCGCCGAATTGGAGGCGATCTGCCCGTCCCGCATCGAGGCCATCGACTCGCCGAAGCGCTCTCCGCGGGTCAGGAGTCCATCGGCCGCAGACAACTCCGTGAACCGAGCCACCCCACCGACATACGTTTCCAGTCGGCGCAGCGGCCGGTCCTGCGCGATCAAGCGCGGCAACAGACCGGACAGGCCCGGCATCGCACCCGCAGAGAAAATCGCAGTCCGACCACGCGCAGTGTCCGCAGCTCGGAGCGCATCGGCGGCAGGAAGCTCCCCACCGATATCGACATAGTCGGCACCGACGGAGAAGGCGGTCCGCGCAACCGAATCCAGCACGAGGTAAGACGGTCCGGCACAGTTCACCACGATGCTGCAGCCGCAGCAGAACTCTTCGAGATTCGCTTCGTCCGCCAGGTCCAACCGGACCGGCTCGGCTTCCCCCGCACATTCCGCGGCGACGGCCGCTGCGGTATCAAGGTTGCGGCCACCGATGCGTAGCGATCCGAGCCCGGCTGCGGACATTCGCAACGCCGCCGTGCGGCCCACCGTCCCGGAGCCACCGATCAATCCGATCACCGGGACCGCATCGCCGCCGCTCACTGAATGACCCCCAATCGCAGCCGAACCGCCGAGGCGGCACCCGCGACGGTGGGGTCGTCGAGGAAATCTCGAATGGCAATGGTCGCACCGGTTTCCTTGGCCAGCAACGCCACCACACGAACGGCCAGCATCGAGTCTCCGCCGAGGGCGAAGAAGTTGCCGCCGCGATCGAGCACCGGAACGTCGAGAAACTCCTCGAACACCTCACACACGGTGTATTCGAGATCGTCGACGGGCGGGCCACTGTGCTCGTTGACAGGAGGATCGGGAAGCAGACCCAACCGCATCCGGTCGTCTGAGACAGGGGCACCGGCGCGGGGAAGATTCGGGACGGCTTCCCATCCTCTGCCTGCGGCAAGTTCATGAACGGTGGAGACGAACTCTTCGAAGGCCACCGCCACTTCCGCTTCGTCGAAGATTTCGTCGACCAGCGAGAACACGGTCACCACTTCGTCCCCGAGCTCGAAGCAACGCACTTCGAGAGCGACCTGCGGAGTGCGGAGCTGATGAAAATAGTCCGCGATGTCGACCGTTCCCAGCGGCCCGGCATCCGTCGAAGCCGTCCCGCCCATCGCAGCATCCACTCCCAACACACTCTGGAAGACGATCGGCGCCGGCGGTCGCCGGCTGCCCCGCCTCCGTGCGAGCTCGCGGCCCGCTTCGACACCGGAGACGAGATTGTGCGACGTGTATTCACTCGACACCGACTGCACAGAGGCCGCCAACTCGGCGAAACTCGCATCGGGGTCCAGTTCGAGTGGGATGAGCATCGTGGCTGCAAACGCCCCGACCACACGGTGCACGTCGGGATGCAGCGGTAAACGGTTGAGCTGCAGGGCATTGAGCAGCAGATCCGAATGCCCGGCCCAGCGCGCCAGCACCGTACCGAAGGCTGTGAGCATGACTGTCGACGCGGTGACATCGCGTGCGGTGCACTGAGTTCGCAGTGCCGCCCATTCGTCGGCCGAGAACCGCGCCTCGCGGTTGCCCATGGTGACCGGGCGGACGGACTTGGGGTCGGCGACCAGCGGGAGCGCCGGCGGGGCCGGCAGGTCATCGAGACGATCCCACCACCACTCACGGTCTGCCAACCATGCTTCGGTGCGACTGAGTCCGGACAGTGAGGAAACATAGTCACCGAAGTCGATGGACAGCGGCACGAGCGTCGCGTTCCAGTCTGCGGCGTACGCCAGCAGGTCGCGGTTCATCGCACCCGACGACCATCCGTCGAAGGTCAACAGACTCATGCCGAGGTGCAGGCGCCCGCGACCACCGGGCAGCAACGTCAAGCGCACGTCGATGCCCGGCCCGGTGATCGGGTCGGGGCCGTGTTCGCTCATGTCCCGGCGCACATCCGCCAGCGTCGATTCGATCTCCCGCTCGTCACGATCGCGCAGGTCGTACAGCGTCACCTGAGGCAGAGCGGAAGGGTCCGACTCCGCGAGCACATATTGGCGACCGTCCGGCGTCACTCGCGCCCGTAACGTCGGCTGGTGACGCGCCAGACGCTCCAACGCGTCGGTCAGTGCGTCCTCGGCATCGTCGCTCTCCATCCCGTCGAGCGCATAGTCGAGGTAGTAGTGAGCCGACCCGTAGGACAGCTCCCAACCGTCCTGCTGCCCGACGAAGTACCCCTGTTGCAGCGGCAGGAGTGGAAACGTCGAGTGAGGATCGTCGCGGCGCGCGATCTCGATGTTCCACGCACGGGCAGGCTCGTCCGTGCTTCGTCGCTCGACCAACTCGACGAGTTGACCGAGCGTCGTCTCCACGCGAACATCGGAGAGCTCGAGCGCGATGTCGAGACGCTTGCGAATCAATGCCGACATGCGGACCGTGAGCACGGAGTCACCGCCGAGTCGCAGGAAACTGGCGTCGTCGACGACATCCGCCGGCTGCAGATCGAGCAGCTCCGCCCAGATCTCGGTGAGCACGTGCCGGATGTCCTCCGTGCCCGGTGCTGCTGGAACGCTGTCTACTTGGGCAATCATCTGTCGTGTGTCTCCGCGTGAGTCGTAGGGGTATCGGGCCGGGCAGCGACGAGGAGCCGCTGCGAGAATGCTTCGAGCGGATGGCCGTTGCGGGGAAGGTCGACGCACGGCCGAAGCCCGGCGCGCACCATCGCTGCAGTCCATTCGTGAGCGGTGAGGTAGGTGCGATGCGAACCGGCCCGGACATCGGTGCGGGCCGGCGGGCCGGAACCGTCCGGCATCGACAGCGCAAAGGGCATCGTCGTCAACGATTGGGCATGCTCGACGATCGTCTCGATCAGCACCACAACACCGCCCGGCGCAAGCAGGACGCCGACCTCACGTAGCAGCGCGTCGACGTCGATGCTGTTGTGCGCCATCGTCGCGGCGAGCACGACGTCGTAGCCGTCGTGCTCTGCGCCTCCGAGTTGGTCGGCGAGGGGCGCGGTGATGTCCACCGTCGCGAAGCTCATCTTGTGCACCCACGGTTCGTCGGCGAACCGCTCGCGCGCTGTGCGCAGGAAGTGGGACGAGAGATCGGTGAAGACATAGTGCTTCACGTTCCCGTCCCCGAGCGTGCCCAGGATGTGTTCCGACGTGGCGCCCACCCCCGCCCCCAATTCGAGGATGCGCAGCGGCGCCGCCCGGATGCGCGCGAGGTCGGCGACAACGGAAGCAGCAGCCGCATTGAGGTAGCGGCTGATGACATTGGTGCCGTACACCTCGAGCGCTGCCGTCGCGTCGCCGTCCGGGTAGAGGATCGACTGCACACTCACGCGTCCTTGCAGCAGGTCGGCGGCGTGTCGGAGCGAGCCGAGGAGGAGCGTGGGAAGCGACGCCGCATAGCCCAGTCGTGCACACGCCTCGATCATCCGGTCGCGCGCGGCGGTCAGATCCGTTCGTCGAGGTCGCTCGACCAATCGAACACGGCCGTCTCCGAGCGCCTCCACCATGCCCGCGGCGACGAGATCGTTCAGCCAGCGCTCGACTACCCACCGGTGTTCGGGCGAGGCACTCATTCGGTGTGCAAGGGCCCGCGGCTCATCGCCGCCTACGGCCGCGATGTCGGTGGTGCGGACCAGTAGGTCTGCGAGGCCGACGAGAACGAGCCGATCGAGCGCGTCGACGTCCTCGGCGCACTGCGTGGTCGACCATCCCTCGATCGCTGCGAGACCGTTCTCGTCGGCTCTGCTTCCGAGACGGGCATCCGATTCGATAACGGTAATCATTATCATCTAGAGTAACAGACCAACCGCTCGATCCCGCCACCTCCAACTGCAGAAGGGACGCCCCTCATGCCGTCGCCCGAGAAGCACCCCGTCACGGATCACCGAACCGAGGAGCCGATCGACGTCGTTCTCGAAGCGCTCGGTGACATCGTGGAGACGCCACCCGACGCCATCGATCCGACCTCGGTGCTCACCGCACTGGGAATCGACTCCTACACCGCAGTACGACTGCGCCGCAGACTGTTCGAAGACACCGATGTCGATCTGGAGTTGACGGAATTCCTGGGGGAGGCGACGGCCATGGGCATCGCGCAGCGCATCGGCCGGACCAGACGCGACGCCGACCCAGCACCGGTATCCACCCCGCAGGCAGCATCCGAGACCGAGACACGACCGACCGACGGCTCCTTCGAGCTCGGCGCGGTCCAGCAGGCATATCTCGTCGGCCGTGAACCGGCCTTTCCGCTCGGCGGCGTAGCCACGTATTACTACTACGAATACGACCGGGCCGCCGACGACCCGCATGCGGATCTACGCACACTCGAACATGCCTGGAACGCAGTGGTTCAGCGACATCCGATGCTGAGATTCGTCGTCGACGCCGACGCGCGGGGTGTTGTCCGGGATTCCGTGGACAGATACAGCTTCGAGGTCACCGATCTGACGCAGGCGTCGCCCGACGCGTGCGCGGATGCACTCGACGAGCTTCGCCGCACGAATTCGCATCGCGTACTTCCGGTCGACACCGGACCGCTGTACGACATCCGCGCGGCGCTGCTTCCCGGCGGAGTCACGCGCCTGTTCGTCGGTTTCGACATTCTCGCCCTCGACATGGCCGGATGGATCACGCTCATGCGCGAGTGGGGCGCCCGGGTAGGGGGCCGGTCCGACTTCCCGCCACTGGGCGCGTCGTTTCCGGAGATCGTCCGAGCCCGGAAGGCGGATCCCGACCAGAGTCGCCGTCGCGCAGCAGACCGCGAGTACTGGGCCACCCGAGCACCCGAGCTGCCCGGCGGCCCGAACCTACCGTGGCTGGCAGCACCCCACAGCCTCGGCCTCCCCCGGTTCACTCGCTGTTCGACCGAATTGGATTCCAGCGCCTGGGATTCACTTCGACGTGCATCCGCCTCGCGTGGACTGACACCGACCGCAGTGTTGCTGGCGAGCTTCGCCATGACGCTTCGATGCTGGGGAGCAACCGAGAAGTTCGCACTCAACACCACGCTCTTCGACCGCGAACACCCGGACGTTGAACAGACCACGGCGGAGTCGATCGGCGACTTCACCACCACTGTGCTGGTCGAGATGCCGTTGGCCGACGACTGCGATTTCGCGACGTTCGCGTCCGCCGTCAATCACCGATTCTGGTCGGATATGGGTCACCGAACCGTGTCCGGGGTGGAGGTTCTCCGACTCGGCCCCGCGCGCGCGTCCACGCCCGCCCCGGGCGCCGACTCGGCACAGTTGCCCGGCCCCAGCCACCCGGTGGTCTTCACCAGTGGACTGGGCCTGTCGGACGGGAACGACTCCCCCACTGCATGGCTGGGATCCGAAGTCTTCGGCGTCTCGCAGACCCCTCAGGTGTTGCTCGATCACATCGTGCGCGACGACGGTGGCCGACTGCGCATCGCATGGGACACCGTCGACGGAGCGCTCGATCCCCACTTCGTGCGATCGATGGCCGATGCCCATACGCGACTTCTCGGGCGGTTGGCCGAGGACGACGCAGCCTGGACGGAGCGCGCCCTCGCGCACGATCCCAGCTTCCATCCGGACCAGCCGGTCACGGTGAATGCATTCGAGTCCACGGGCCCGCTGCTGACCGATCCGTTCATTGCCCGCGCCGATGATTCCTCCCCGGCCGTCTTCTCGGGCACCACCGCGTATTCCGCAGAATCGCTCCGCTGTCGTGCCGCAGACATTGCCCGATCCCTCGCCGCGCGCGGAATCGGCCCCGGCGACACCGTCGCGGTCAGTGCCGAGAAGAGCCCGGCGCAGATCATCGCAGTGCTCGGTGTCGCCGCGAGCGGCGCCGCCTATGTCCCGGTGGAACCGAACTGGCCCGCCGAGCGCGTCGCCAGCGTCATCCGTCAGGCAGACATCGCGCACGCTCTGGTGGCCGCGGACGTCGACCGAAGCCGATGGCCGGCAGCCGTCGACGTCCTCGCCTTCGATGCGGCCGGCAAGATCGACGACGACTCTCCGGATCTCGACCGCGCCGTTCCTCGCCGACCGGATCCGGGCGATCTCGCGTACGTCATCTTCACCTCCGGATCCACCGGAGAACCGAAGGGCGTGGCTGTCGAACATCGCGCGGTCAGAACGACACTCGACGACCTGATGGGCCGCTATCCACTCACGTCGGATGATCGCGTGCTCGGCCTGTCCGCCTTCAGCTTCGATCTGTCGGTGTTCGACATCTTCTCGGTGCTCGGTGCCGGCGGGTCCCTGGTTCTACCCGACAGCGCGCGCCTGCGCGACCCCGGGCATTGGATGGACGTGATGTCGCGGCACCGTGTCACGCTGTGGAACACGGCGCCGGCGCTGCTCGAGATGCTCGTCGAGTACGCCGAGATCGAACAGGAACGTGCCCGACGCGCCTTGTCGTCCCTGCGACTCGTCTTCCTGTCCGGCGACTACATTCCGACCACGCTTCCCGATCGCCTGCGGGCTCTCGCGCCGAGTGCCACCATCGTGAGCCTCGGTGGTGCCACGGAGGCCGCGATCTGGTCGATCTTTCACCCGATCGGCGAGGTCGATCCGGAATGGACGACGATCCCGTACGGGCGGGCACTCGGCGGTCAGAGCTTTCACATTCTCGACGACGGTGTGCCCTGCACGGTCGGACAGGCCGGTGAGCTGTACATCGGCGGCGGCGGTCTTGCGCGTGAGTACATCGGTAATCCGGAACAGACGTCGGCGAGGTTCGTCGTGCACGCCGCGACCGGCCGACGCCTCTACCGCACCGGCGATCTCGGCAGGTGGCGCACCGACGGTTCCATCGAGTTCCTCGGCCGCGTCGACCGCCAGGTCAAGATCGCCGGACATCGCATCGAGCTCGGTGAGATCGACTCGACACTCGAGCGGTTGCCGCAGGTACGTGCCGCCGTCGCCTCGGCGGTGCCCGGACCCGACGACCGCCCGCGTCTGATCTGTTTCGTCGTCGCCTCGGTAACCGGTGAAGCTGCGACCGACGCAGATCTCGTTGCTGCTCTGCAGACCCATCTCCCGCCCTACATGATCCCCAGTCGATTCGTACGGCTTCCGTCCTTGCCGGTCACGCCGAACGGCAAGGTCGACCACCGCGCGTTGCCCAATCCTTTTCGGCGCGAACAGGATTCGGAAGCGTCCGCCGACAAGGGACAGCACACCGAGATTCCTGTGGGCGGCCCTGATGACGACACGGCCCTCGATGTGGTCGCCGATGCGCTGGCGCGCGGTCTCGAACTGCGCATCACGGTCGCGGCAGGTGCCCTGGGACCACGGGAATCTCTCGACGCCGCCGTCCGATGGGCCGATCGGACCGTTCGCCAGCTCGGTGATTCGGTGGCCGTCGACGAGGTGCATGCAGCGAGTGGGCTACTCGAGCTGCGTATCAAGGCGATCGAACCAGTGGCTCCTGCGCCGTCAGCACTCGAGCCGGTCGAGAGTCCGGGGCGCCTCGTCGACCCGGCGATCGAAACTCTCGTGACCGATATCTTCAGCGAACTCCTCGGCGAGAAGATCGATGCCTCCACGCCGTTCTTCGACGTGGGCGCGACGTCGTTGACGCTGGTGCTCGCCCACCGCCGATTGAGCACAGCCGTCGCCTCCGACGACTTCACGGTGATCGACCTGTTCGCCAATCCCACCGTCGCATCGCTCGCCGCCTTCCTCTCCGAGAACGCGCACGCCGGCACTCGTGCCGCACCCCCACCGGCCGAACACACCTCGAGGCTGCCCAGCGCATCGCACGGCCGCGCGGCCCGGCTCGCCGCCCGCATACATGCCGTGGAGGCCGTCCGATGACGGGCGGAATCGCCGTCGTCGGATTGTCGACACGGTTCCCCGGTGCGCCGTCCGTCGACCAGTACTGGTCGCTGATTCGTGACGGTCGCAGCGGACTCACGCGCCTGACCACCGACGAGCTCCTCGCCGCGGGTGTTCCGCCGTCGCTGGTCCGGGATCGCAACTACGTGCCGGTCGCGGGGATCATCGAGGGTCAGTCCCACTTCGACCCCGCAGCTTGGGGATTCACCGATGCGGAGGCGTGCGCCCTCGATCCTCAACACCGCATGTTGATGGAGTGTGCCTGGCTTGCGCTCGAAGACAGCGGACACGGGCACGGTCGCGGCGGTGGAGCCGTCGGCGTCTTCGTCGGGTCCGCGCAGAGCGGCTACCTGGCACACAACCTCGCCGGTCGATGGGATACGACGGGCGGTGGCCGCGATCCGCTGGGCAGCATGCAGACCGCGATCGCCACGCAGCCGGACTATCTGCCCCTGCAGATTGCCTACCGCCTCGGATTGACCGGCCCGGCCATCGCCGTATCGACCAGCTGCTCGACGTCTCTCGTCGCGATCCATCTCGCGGCGCAGTCGCTCCTCTCCGGAGAGTGCGACACCGCTCTCGCAGGTGGAGTGTCGGCCATCGTTCCTCAGGGACGCGGATATCTTCATGTCGAGGGCGGGGTGTTCTCGCGGGATGGCGAGATCGCGCCGTTCGGGGCCCGGGGGTCGGGCATCGTCTACAGCCAGGGCGCCGGTGCCGTCGTCCTGCGCAGACTCGAGGATGCGGTTTCCTCCAGCGACCCGATTCTCGCGGTACTGCGCGGGTCCGCGGTCAACAACGACGGCACCGACAAGGCCGGGTTCACAGCCCCCTCCGTGCGCGGCCAGGCCCGCGTCGTGGCCGAAGCGCTCGCCGTTGCCGAGGCAGATCCGTCGGACATCGGCCTGATCGAAGCGCACGGGACGGCGACGCGGCTCGGCGACCCGATCGAGATCGCGGCCCTGCGCGCCGTGTTCGGACGGGGCGGTCCGCCATGGTGTGGTCTCGGATCGGTGAAAGGCAATATCGGCCACACCAATTCCGCTGCCGGTATCGCCTCGTTCGCCAAGACGGTCCTCGCGATCCATCATCGGACACTGCCGATGTCACTCGGGTCCGATGCCGTAGCGCAGGAACTGCGGCTCTCGGATTCGCCGTTCGAATTGCTCGGCAAGACCCGGGACTGGGATACGGCCCCGCTGGCCGGTGTCAGCTCTTTCGGGATCGGCGGCACCAACGCCCATGTCGTGCTCGGCCCCGCACCGGGAAAGCCACCTCGTCCGAACGTATTCGAGCGTCCCGTGCTGTTGATCTCCTCGGGCGCCACAACCGATGGAGCACGCGCCACCGCCGATGCGATCGCCGATTTCGCACAGGAGGCGTCGCCGGTCGATCTGGCACACACGCTCGCAACGGGTCGCGCGGCCCTGCCACATCGGACGGCTGCGGTGCTCGACCCGGCTGCTCCGCACGCGCGTCCGGCATTCCCGGAGCCCGTCTCGGCGCGCACACGGGCTCCCTCGGTGATCTTCGCGTTTCCGGGCGCCGGTGGTCACTACCGAGGCATGGGGGCAGACCTCTACCGTGACGAACCGGTGTTCCGTGCCGCAGTCGACGAGATCGCCGACCTGCTCTTCCTCCGTATCGGCGTCGACATCCGCGACATCTTCGATCGTAATGACACCTCCGGCCGCATCCGCGATGTCGCCTTCGCTGTACCAGCACTGTTCGCGATCTCTCTCGGTACTGCGCGTCTACTGCAGTCCTGGGGGCTGACCCCGACCGCACTACTCGGTCACAGCCTCGGTGAATGCACCGCCGCAGCGTTCACCGGTGCACTGACATTGGATGACGCCTGCACACTCGTCGCCGCGCGTTGCACTGCTGCCGCGCAATCCGCAGGCGTCGGCGGGATGATGTCCGTCGCCCTCTCCGAGCACGAACTCCGCGGCATACTGCCCGACCTCCCGGGAATCGACCTGGCGGCCGTGAACGGCCCGAACTCCTGTGTCATCGCCGGTGCCCATGACGCATTGCACTCCGCCGACGAGCTTCTGACGGATCGGGGCGCCGACGTCGGTCTGTTGCGCCTCGATGCCGCGATGCACTCGCGGCATGTCGAGGCAGCGCTGGGTGAAGTCGAACGCGCGGTGCGCTCGTTCGGCACCACGACCCGAGAGCCGAGTACCAGCACGGTGTTCAGCACGGTCACCGGCGACGCCGTCGACGCCGCCACACTGCGCGCACCGTCGCACTGGATCGACCAGTTGCGCAGTCCGGTGCAGTTCTCCCGCGCGCTCACTGCTGCGGTCACTGCCGCGCACGGCAATGTGGTGGTGGTCGAGGTCGGGCCGGGCTCGTCGCTGACGGGTCTGGCGCTGTCTCATGGTTTCGACAATGCCGCTGTTGTGGTGCCGACGATGAGCAGGGACGAATCCGAGTCCGTCACGATCCGCTCAGCGGTCGGCCGGCTCTGGTCGGTGGGAGTGCCCGTCGACGTCACGGCAGTATCCGGCGGCACCGGTCCCGTCGGGGACCACCACAGCCCAGCTCGGCCGATACGCGCGCCCGGCTATCGGTTCGATCGCAGACACCTGTGGATCGAACCGTCGGACGCCACATCCGGATCTTCCGCCGCATTCGACGACCCACTGCAGATACCGCTGTGGCGACAGCTACCGCCCGCCTCAATCTCGAAAACGCCGCACGGCACCTGGGCGATCCTGGACAGTTCCCCTGCAGCACAATCACTTCGCAACAAGTTTGCAGAGCTGGGGGTGCTCGTCACCGAACCCGAGGACAACCCGACCGAGTTGCACGGGGTCGTCACCTTGGCGCACGCCCACGACGGACCGGTCGATGCCGTCACCTCGTTCTCGCAAGCAGCCGGACACCTCGTTCCCCACGTGGTGGACGGTGGGCTCTGGGTATCGGTGACCTACAACGGGTCGGACCCCGCCCACAGCGGCACGGTCGATCCGGTAGCCGCGGCGGTGCGGGCACTACCCCGGGTACTGGGTCAGGAATCGCCCGGTTTGCGTTGGGCAGCAGTCGATCTCGACATCGACATCGCGCACGAGGAAGGCGCTGACGTTGTCCTGAGTGAAATCAGGGACGCACTCGGACGCTCTGACACTCAGCCCGCCCCACAGGTCACCGTGCGTGCAGGGACCCGGTGGACGAGCGGCACCACGTCGTGGTCTGCCGCCGAACCGGCCGCTGGGGTACAGCCCCGAACTCGGGCCTTGATCGTCGGCGGAACCGGGGCGGTCGGTCGGCTGTTGAGCCGACATCTGTCGCAACGCGGCTACGACGTGGTGGTCACCTCACGGCGAGAACCCACGAACACCGAGTCCACGCCGGTGCGTCACGTCGTCAGCAATGCCACAGACGCCGACGACTTCGCAGCAGTGGTGGCCTCCCTCGACGCGGAGGGTCACCCGATCGGGCTGATCATCCACGCTGCAGGGGTGGCCGCCACCGTTGCTCCCGTCACGCTCACTGCCTATGTGCACGAGGCAGCCCGCGCTCACATCGATGCCAAATTGACCGTGGCGCGCAACATCCACCTCGCGGTATCGGCATTGGCCGAAGACCGGCGCCCCGCTTCGATTCTGTGCATGTCGTCGGCCACCGGGATGCTCGGCGGAGTCGGAATGGGCCCGTACGCCGCGTCGAACACGGCAATGGACGCGTACGCCGCGTCGGTGTCGGGTCACCTCACCCGCTGGGTCAGCATCGTGTGGGACGGCTGGCAGACGATGCTCGACGAGTCGGATTCGGGTTCTGGGTCGGCCACCGTGATGTCGGGTGCGCTCGATGCCGCCACCGGCCTGAGCGCCTTCGACCGGATCCTCGATCTCGCAGGCTCCGGCCGTTGCCCCACCGTCGTCGCAGTCGGTACTTCGAGCCTCGATGTGCGTTCCCGTGCAGCCTCGATCCCCAGACCACGAGCGGTGGCCGACGCGGCACCGTCGGATCTCACCGCCACTCAACAGTCGGTGGCCGAGATCTGGTCGACGCTGTTCGGCACCACTGTGACCGACCCCGATGCCGACTTCTTCGCGCTCGGCGGACATTCACTGCTGGGCACCAGGATGCTCGACATCGTGCGGCAGCGTTTCGGCGTCGAACTCGGTCTCCGCGACCTCCTGACAGCTGCGACGCTGACGGAATTCTCGGGGCACATCGATGCTGCACAAGTACCCGCGCCACGCAATGCCCCGAACGGCCTTACAGGCACGGTTCCGTCGCTGTCGGAGGCCCTGCGAGCCGACGGAACGTTCGACATGACGCGGGTGCAGCACGCGTACTGGATCGGACGCGACGGAGGATACGAGTGGGGCGACATCCCGTGCCACTTCTACCTCGAATACGACTGTGTCGATCTGGATCTGGAGCGCTATCGGAAGGCGCTCGATGCGGTCGTCGACCGCCATCCCCTGCTGCGCAGTGTTGCGACACCCGACGGACGGCTACGGACGCTCGATTCCGTCCCGTCGTACCGCATCAGAACCCGAGATCTCTCCCGCGCCGACGACGAGACCAAGTCGCGCATCCTCGCGGAGATCAGGCAACGGGTCGCCGAGAAGCCCGGCCCTCCCGATCGCTGGCCTCTCGTGCAGATCTCCGCCGCGATCGTCGAACCGAACCGGGTCCGGTTGTTCATCGGCGTCGACGTCCTGATCTGTGACGCCGCGAGCTGGTGGATCATCGAATCCGAACTGAAGACCTTGTACAACGACCCCGATACCCCGCTTCCCACGCTCGAACTTCATCCCGCACAGTGCTCGTCGGCAATGGCACTGCGGCGACGAGGACCGGGAGGGGCCGAGGCCGAGCGCTACTGGCTGACCCGCGCAGACACCGTTCCCGGGCCACCGGAGCTGCCGATCCGCGCGGCACTCGATCGAAGTCCTCGGTTCGTTCGGCGGGCCACCGCGCTGAGCGCCGATCGGTGGAGTCGATTCGTCACCGAATGCCGACGCCACCGCATCACACCGACGGCAGCGCTGCTCACGGTCTACACCGATTCGCTGCGGGCATGGTCGGCGACGCCGCATTTCTCGGTCGTTCTGACGTTGTTCGACCGCCCGCCCGTCCACCCCGACGTCAACAAGGTGGTCGGCGACTTCACGTCGCTGATCCTGCACGAGTCGGACGCCCTCACCGGCTCGTCGTTCGTCGACCGCGCACAGGCCACCCAACGCACGATGTTCGACGATCTCGATCATCGTGAATATTCGGCACTCGAGCTTCTGGCCGAACAATCCACCCGTTCCGGTGAGCGGCGCTCGGTACCTGTCGTGTTCACCGGCGCACTCGGTGTGCACGACATGGTCGACGATTCGGGCTCCCTCGAATGGGTCGGCGCGCAGGTCCATGCCGTCGGTCAGACACCGCAGACGTGGCTCGATCATCAGGTGCTCGAGCAGGACGGCGAACTGCGATTGCAATGGGACGTGCTGGACGGGCTGTTCCCGGACGACGAGCTGGATCGAGTGGTGGCCCGGCACACCGAGGTGGTGACGTGCCTCGCCGAGGACGGCGGCGCGTGGACGCAGGTGGGTACCACCTGCGACCTGCCGGCGATCGATCCCGCCGACGTCCTCGTCCCACTGCGAGGTGCAGCATCGGATCGGGCAGAATCTCCCACGCTGTTCCTTATCCATCCCTCGGGCGGAGACGTGCTCTGCTACGCCGAGTTGTCGCGGCGGCTGGTCACCGACGTCGCGGTCGTGGCACTCACCGACCCCCAGCTCACCGCCGATACCCCGGGCGCGGACTCGATACCGGCCATCGCCGCGCAGTATCTGTCGGCGATCCGGAGTAGGTATTCGACTCCGTCTGCGGGATGGCTGCTCGGCGGCTGGTCCATGGGCGGCTCAGTAGCGCAGGAGATTGCACGGCAACTGCACGAGGACGGCGAGCACACTGCGCTGATAGTCATGCTCGACTCCAACGACCCGACCTACATCACCCCGATCCCCGGCACGCCCACACAACATGAGACCGAGGTCGCGCGGCGCCAACTGGGTGCGCTGGAGGCGTTCCTCGATATCGATCTCGATATCGGCGAGACCGCATGGAACGAGATCGCGAACCTGGACGCCGACACGAGAAGCACCGTGATCGCCGAGAAACTGCGCAGCCGTCGGCTGCTCGGCCCCCGCGACGACGGACGTTCACGCCTCGAGGTATTCGGCCGTCATCTCGACGCTCTCGCACGTCACCAGCCGCGCCTGCTCTCCGGTTCGGCCACCGAGACCGTGCTCGTCCGGTGCACACAACTCGCCCCGAACAATTCGGGGATCGGTATGGGCATCGACGACACCCCCGCCGAGCACGCGGCCGATCTCGGCTGGTCACGTCACCTGGCCGGACCACTGACCGTCGTCGACGCCGACGCCCATCATTACTCGATCCTTCGACCTCCCGCCCTGGACACCGTGGTCGACCAGCTCGATCGTGCTCTCAGCAGAATCCTTCCCCACTGATGCCCTCTACCCGAAAGAGACAGCACCCCATGCGATATCGCCCCCATCTATCCCGCTCGGTCCCGCTCCGCGCGGCAACGGCGCTCGCCGCGTCCGTCGCCGTGCTGGCCGGCTGCTCGACGTCCGACGATCCGAACAGAGCCGGCAACCCGAACAACGGAAGCGACGACGTCAGCTCATCGGACGTGTTCCGATACGTCGCGCCGGGCTCGTCGGCGGTCAGCACCAACGATCCGCATGGACTCCTTCCGGCGGAAAGTGATGTGGTCCGGATGGCCCTCACCTACGACCCATTGACAGTTCCCGGCGCCGACGGACAGACCCAACCGCGATTGGCCGAGTCCTGGGAGCCGGACCAGACGTTGACCGAATGGACCATCACGCTGCGCGACGACGCGAGGTTCTCCGACGGCAGCCCCGTCACCGCCGCTGATGCGCTGTTCTCCCTCCGCCGGATGGGTGAGAAGTCGGCGGAGAACTCGGGCCGCGTCGAACGTTTCGATCTCGGTGCCTCGGAAGCGACGTCGGATACGACGCTGCTCCTGCGCACCAAGGAACCGTATGCGGAGGTCGGTCAGGCTCTGGAGGGGTCGACGTTCGTCGTACCGGAGGGCAGCGCCGACTTCACCGAACTCGTACCGGGGTCGGGACCGTTCCGTCCGGCCTTCGCGGGCGGGCAGGTCGAAGTGTTCGAACGCAACAACGAGTGGTGGGGCCCCGTTCCGCCGATGGCAACCATCGAGATGCGCGCGATCCCGGATCCGCAGGCACGCGCCGACGCCGTCACCTCGGGGCAGGCCGACCTCGCCGCGGGAGTCCCGGCGTCGGCGGTGGTCGCACTCGACGAGTCGTCGGGAATCGGAGTGGTCCGGCACGCGGGCGCAACCCTCTACCCCCTCGTGATGCGCACCGACACAGCACCGTTCGACGACAACCGGGTCCGCGAAGCCGTCCGCAATGCCCTCGACCGCGAGCAGCTCCTCGATGTCGCGTTCCTGGGACAAGGACAACTGGGCAACGACGTGATCAGTCCTCAGGACCCGGCTGCACCCGATCTGCCGCAGCGCACTCGTGATCTCGACCGCGCCCGCGAACTGATGGCCGAGGCCGGCCTGTCGGACGGTGTCGACATAACGTTGAACAGCACCACCGCGTACCCCGGAATGGACAGCGCGGCCACACTCATCGCCCAGCAGCTCGCCGAGATCGGCATCCGAGTGAACGTCGAGCTGTCACCTCCGGACACCTACTTCCAGGATGTGTACGCCCAACGTCCCTTCTACATCAGCTATCTCGGGGGTATCCCCTTCCTCGACATCACCCAGGTGGCCCTTCGCCCGGATTCCCCGACCAACGAAACCGCGTGGAGCAATCCAGCCTGGTCGGCAGGACTCGCCGAGACCGTCGCCGAACCCGACGACGCCACCCGTGATCGCGGCATCGGCGAGTTGATGACAACGCTCCGGGATGAGGGTGGTTACGCCGTCTGGGCTGTCTCCGACCGTCTGGATCTTGCCGCACCGGGCGTGACCGGAGTGCCCGAAGGCATCGGATTCGCCAGTGCGTTCATCGACCAGGTCGACCTCGAAGGGTGATCTCTACGTCACGCCATTCCGGTGGAGTGCGATTGCGTCCGCTGCTCGTCACAGCGGCGCGCGCAATCGCACTCGTCCTGGCCGTCTCGGTGATCGTCTTCGGTGTCACTGCACTTCTTCCGGGTGACGCCGTGTCGCTGCGTGCGGCAGGCCGGATGACCCCCGAGCAACTGTCGGTGCTGCGCTCCGCGGCTGGTCTCGACGAACCGCTTCCCGTGCGGTATCTCGCGTGGCTGACGAATGCCGTCGGAGGTGATCTCGGGACGTCGACGAGCACCGGGCGCAGTGTGGCGTCGATGCTCGGCAACCGTGTGCCGGTGTCGATGGGCATCGTGTCGGTCGCGCTGGTCGTCATCATCCCTCTGATGGGGCTGCTCGCTGTGCTCGCCTCACACGGCGGGGGGCGTCGATCTGCCGGGTCGGCTGCCACCACCGCAATTGCGGCGCTCCCCCAGGTCGTCGTCGCAGCTCTCGTCGCCGCGATCCTGTCCGGGAGGGCAGGACTTGTGCCTCCGGTCTCCCTGATTCCCGCCGGCCGGTCACCGCTGGCGCACCTCGACCTGCTGGTGTTGCCGGCATTGACGCTGGCGCTGCCAGCGAGCGCATATGCGGCGATGATGCTGCGCGGACCGCTGGTGGATGCCGCGGAAACCCCCTACATCGTCGATGCTCGGATGCGCGGCGTCGGCCGGGCACGGCTCGCCGCGGCGTACGTCCTCCCTGTGGTGGCTGCGCCCGTCGTTCGTGTGATGTCGTTCGTCCTGGCCGGGCTGATCTGCGGAACCGCCTTGGTGGAGAATATTTTCGGGCTGTCCGGTCTCGGTGAACTGTTCGTGACCTCGATCGCCACACGCGATGTGGCGGTAGTACAGGCAATCTCGTTGCTCGCGGCAGTCGTGGTGGTGGTCGGCATGGCCATCGCTGATCTTGTCGCGGCCCGCATCGGCAGGAAGGACCCGAGGTGACCGGCCGTAGTGGGCGATCGACACGGTCGCTGCTCATGGTCTCGCTGGCCGCGGTGCTCGCCTTCGCGTTGTTCGGACGCTATCTCACCGACCAGGACCCACTCGCGACGGTGGCCCGACCCTGGACGCCGCCGAACGCAGACCAGCTGCTCGGAACCGATGCACTCGGACGCGACGTGCTGTCGCGAGTCTTCTGGGGCGGCAGCACTCTCACTGCGGTTGCGCTCGTCGCAGCCGCCACGTCGACATCGGTCGGTGTCGCCTGCGGTCTCTGGGCCGGGTGGTCAGGTCGCCGAATCGAACTCGTCGTGAGCGCAGGGGCCGATCTGTTGCTCGCGGTCCCCGCCGTTCTCGTCGGACTCGTCCTCGCAGTCGCCGTCCCGATGCCCGTCGCGGTGGTCGCCGCGACCGTCGTAGCCGGTGCCCCGCTCACCGCGCGCATCGTCGCCGACCTTGCCGCCGCCTGCCGCCACGCCACCTACATCGACGTCGCACGCATGCGAGGCGATTCCCTCCCGTCTGTTCTGCTCCGAGAAGTGCTGCCGTCGCACACCGCCGCGATCACGACCGACTACGGCCTGCGCGTCATCGTGGCCCTGCAGCTCGTGTCCACCATCAACGCACTGGGTCTGGGAACTTCTCCTCCGCAGCCGGATTGGGCATCGATGATCACCGAGAACTATTCCGGGATCGGACTGAACGCTACCGCGACCGTGGCGCCGGCAGTTGCTCTCGCCGCACTCGCCACCATCGTCGCGATCGCATCGACAACACTCGGGTCGACACCGCTCGGGTCGGCCGATCGACGAGGAGTCTCCTCATGACGACCCCGAGCACACTGCGGGTTCGCGGCCTGACGATCACCGACGACCGCGGAAACCATCCTCTCCATCTGTTCGATTTCGACGCCGCAGCTGGCGAGATCGTCGCACTCGTAGGACCTTCGGGCTCTGGCAAGACCACCGCGGTCTCCGCCCTGCTCGGGGTACTGCCGCGCGGCGTGGCCGTCACTGCCGGGTCGGTCGTCTGGTCCGGACCGGGCGAGCACGGCACCAGATCGTGGCGAGGAACCACTGTCGGATATGCCGCTCAGGATCCGGCGTCGGCGCTGCATCCCGGCTACACCGCGTGTCGTTCGGTCGCGGAGGCAGCACGTATGAGAGGCAGCGCGCGACACGTCGCAGCCGCCCGCTCCGTTCTCTCCGAGTTGGGGCTGACCGACGAACAGATCGGCTCGCCGCCCCACCGTCTCTCGGGCGGCCAGGCTCAGCGCGTCGCGGTTGCCCGTGCACTGGTGGCGTCTCCGCCGCTGGTGATCCTCGACGAACCGACCTCGGGACTCGACGACGTCACCCTCCAACCGGTGCTCGCGGCCATCACCGCACGACGACGCGCGAACGGTGTCACGATCGTCGCCACCCACGACCCACGCCTGATTGCCGTGTGCGATCGGGTACTACGGACCGCGCCGGCCGTCCACCACGACACCATGTCTGTGTTCGACAGGGTCGTACGCTCCGGCACAACTGCACTGGAGCTGACCGATTTCGGGATTCGTACCGAGCAAGGGCGTGTGTTGCTCGACGGCTCCACTCTCGACGTCCGTACCGGCGAGTTCGTCGTCCTGCGGGGCCATTCCGGCTGCGGCAAGACCACACTGCTGCGCGCGGTGTGCGGTCTGCATCCGTTCGACGGCACCGTGAAACTCGACGGGCATGCCGTAGCCGCGCGGGTCGGTGAACGTACACCGGAGTCGCGTGCTGCGATCGCGTTGGTCGGCCAGAATCCCCGGGATGCACTCAATCCCGCCCACAACATCGAGCGCATCCTCAGACGTCAGATGCGACAGCTGCATCCGCGGGCGGATCGCCGGGCCGAGGCCGAGCGCCTCCTCGACCGTGTCGCGTTGCCCAGGGGCGTCTTACGCCGGCGCCCGCATGAACTGTCCGGCGGTCAGCGACAACGTGTCGCGATCGCCCGCGCCCTCGCGGGCCGCCCGCGCCTGCTCATAGCCGACGAAATGACCGCATCGCTCGACCACAACACGGCGATGCACATCACCGACCTGCTCGACGAACTCAGGCACGCCGACACCGAAACCGGCAGCGGCCTGTCGATTCTGGCGACAACGCACGACGAGCATCTGACCGCTCGGGCGGATCGCGTCGTCGAAATTCACAAGGCCTCCATCATCGAAACCCCTTTGCACACGAGGAGCGCACATCCATGACCGACACCGAATTGCCCCGGAACGCCGATCTCAGCGCAGCCGTCGACGCCCTGTCCGCGCACCCCTGGATCGCGCGCGTCGACCCCGACGGAGACGGAGGAGTTCGAATCGTCGTATCCGACGGCGCCGTGGCGACGACCAGAGCAGAAGGTGCAGCGGTGCTCGGTGGCCTCACCCACGAACATCTGACGCACTGGGCAGAGGTGTACGACTGGACCTACAGCTCCACGCAGCAACACGAAACTCAGATGCGGGACCGGGACGACGATCTGGCCGGCTGGCGTGCCACCGACACCGGCGAGCCCTTGCCGGCAGAGCACATGATCGAATGGGTTGAGCGCACGGTCGAACTCGTTCTCGCACAAGGTCCCCGCAACGTACTCGAGCTCGGATGCGGGACAGGACTGTTGATGCGCAGACTCGCCCCGCATGTCGACAGCTACATCGGTACCGACGTTTCCGGTGAGATCGTGAACAGACTTGCCGCGCAACACATCGCCGGAACCAGTTTCGTTCAGGCCGCCGCGCACGAACTGCGAGGACAACTCGTGCGGGACGTCGTTGCGGCAACCGGCGCAACACCGGACTGCATTCTTCTGAACTCCGTCACCCAGTGTTTTCCGGATACCCGATATCTTGCTGCCGTCGTACTCGATGCCATCGACACGGTCGCTCCTGGTGGCACCGTGATCGTCGGCGACATCCGTCACTCGAGCCAACTCCACGACTTCGCCCGCTGGGCGGAGATGGCCAAGAATCCGAACGCAGACCCGAACACACTGGGCGACCGAGTGGATCGGCGGGCAGCGTCGGACAGCGAACTGTCGGTGGACCCGTCGACGCTCGCGTCCATCGCAGGCGCGTCCGATCGAGAAGTGTCGGTGTTCACCTACGCGAAGACGCTGCGCGACGATTCCGAACTCACCCGATATCGGTTCGATGCGGTGTTCACTGTCGATGTCGACGCCGTGTCCGGAAGCGGCACACCGTCGGTGACGTCCTGGAGTGATCTCGATCGCGACGGCACCGCACTGGCCGATCTGCGAGCGCGTGTCGAGTCCGAACCCACCCTGATCACGGACATCCCCCGATCTGTCACGGCCGCGGCGCTGAGTTCGGCGCTGACCGGTACGGATGCGGTGGTGTTGATCGACCCGTCCGATCCCGCCGTGTTCCGGGTGGCATCGCCCGCAGTAGTAGGCGCGATCACCACGGCGGACCCACCGAAGACCGGTACGCCTCACGAGCCACTGGGCGCGTTCGCACGCGGTCGGATGCTCGACGTCGCCCGCACGCTGTTGCGTCGGGCCGGTATCGCCCGACCGAAACGAATGAGCGTCGAACTTCCGTCCGGGCGAGGTCTCGACATCGTGGCAGCGGACCGCCGACGACACGAGATCGACCGTGCCGGAAGGTGTGCCGTATCAGGAACGCCGGAACCCATTTCCGATGCAGCGCTTGCCCGCGTACCCGACGCTGCCGAACGGTTGGACGTCATCGCTCTCGACGCGATGGCGGGCTTCCTCTGTTCCGATGGCGGGGTTCGGCCCGGGGTGACAGCATCCACCGACGAGGTCGCGGCGACACTGCGAGTCGCAGACCGGCACCTGTGGATTCTGCGTCGGTGGATCGAGGTCTTGTGCGCCGAAGAACACGCACACAGGCAGGGTCCTGACGCGTTCGTCCTCGCGGAGCCCACCCGGCCGGCGACGAACAGCATCGACGACCGGGAACTCGCCCGCGCCTGCCGCGCCCTGGGGTATCCGTCCGCGATGGCAGGTTTCTACTCGAAAGCGCTGTCTTCGCTCGGCCCGTTGCTGCGCGACGAGGTATCGGCGCAAGCATTGATGTTTCCCGACGGCGACATGACCACGTCGCTGAGCAAGGACGAGAGGAACTTCAGTAACCGGTACCTGCACGGCGCCGCGGCCCAGATCATCACCGAGGCCGCGCGCACCCGGCCCGGCCCACTCCGCATCCTGGAGCTGGGCGGCGGCGCCGGGGGCGGCACGCAGGCCGCGCTCGCGGCGCTCGGCGGCCAGAAGGTCGACTACCTCTTCACCGACATCTCCCGTTTCTTCACCACTTCGGCCGCGGAGCGATTCGGTGCCCGCTCCGGATTTCGCACCGCGACAGCAGATATCGACGTCCGACTGACCGAGCAGAATCTACCGGCACGTGCATTCGACGTGGTTCTGGCCGCGAACGTTCTCCATTGTGCGACCGATGCGGGATCGTCGATCGCAGCCCTGAGTGAAGTGCTGGCACCGTCGGGAATCGCCGTCGTGATCGAGGCCGTTCGTGAGCACAACCTCGTGCTGGCCACGATGCAATTCCTGCTGTCACCGCGAGATGGCGGAGCGCATCCGGGTGCGGCCGACCGGCGGAACGGCAGCGTCTTCCTTTCCGATGCCGACATCCGGCACTATCTGTCCATCAACGGTATTCGCCCGTCCATCGAACTCCCCGGGGAGGGAACTGCGCTGGCCGCGCCGTCACAGCGCCTGTTCGTCGGCCAAGCCCTGTGACGGCGAGAGACTGCTAATCGACGAATGCGTCGGCGAACAAGTCCTGCTCCAACCACACTGCGGCACGGACGCCGTCCGCGGCAGCGGGAGCCACCAGCGTCACCGGCTCGGGGACGGCGGCCAGATGCGCCGCGTCGCCGCCGGCGGACACCCCGGGAACGGTTGTCTTTCCGAACTCGTCGACGCGGACGCATCCGTCGTCGAAATGCTCACAGCCGAGCGCCCGAGTGAGCATCGTGTTCGGGGTCGTGGGCGCGCGGTGGTAGAGAGCTTGACGTTCGAGAACGGAGCCGTCGGCGAAATGCACCGTCAGCGAACCGGGTTCGCCCTCGATGTGCTCGACCGGCGTCTCCACCACCCGTGCGCCTGTCTTGTCCAGCATGGCTCTCAACGGATCCGGAATGGTCGACGGACCGTTGGTGCAGACCACCACATCGTCGGAATAGCGGTCGGCGACGTAGGCTCCGAGCCCGGCGTCCGGGCCGTTGGCCAGGACGGCGAGCGTCAGTCCGTCGGTCTCGAATCCGTGGCAGAACGGGCAGTGGAAGACTCCTGAGCCCCAGCGTTCCGCCAGGCCCGGGATCTCCCAGGGGACGTCGGTGACGCCCACGGCGAAGAACAGCTTACGAGCCTGTACAGGCATCCCGTCGTCGATCGTCACCTCGAATGCACCGTCGGCTCCACCGACCGCACCGACCTGACCGGAGATCCGCTCGACCGTGGGATATGCCTCGATTTCGGCGCGTCCGTCGGCGAGTAGATGCGCGGGTGCACCACCGTCGCGGCCGAGGTACATGTGCATTTCGGCCGCGGGTGCGTTGCGAGGCTGTCCACCGTCGACCACGAGGACTGATCTTTTCTGGCGTCCGAGTACCAGTGCGGCACTGAGGCCGGCGGCACCTGCGCCCACGATAACGACGTCGTACATGAGGTGACTCCGATCGGCGGGTACAGCGGCCCGCTATTATTGAAAGTGATTGTCGTTGCAAATAGTAGCCGACCGTTGGATTCGGATCGCATGACCGAAAGGACACACGTGCCCGTGTACCTCGACCCATACACCCGATCCGCGGATCACCTCGACCTCCTCAGCGCGGGGCCGTGGCAGCACATGGCACCCACCGTCAGTGCTGCGTTGGCCGGCATCGGCGAAACCGAGGCCACCATCGTCGAGCTCGGATCCGGCACCGGACTCGGAACCGGCGTCATCGCTCACGCAGCGCCGAACGCGCAGATCGTGGCGGTCGAGCCGTCCGGTCATCTGCGCGCGGTATTGCTGCATCGAGTCGCGTCCGACAACGACCTACGCTCCCGAGTGACCGTCGAGAACCGGCCGTTCCCCTCGTCCCGTCTGCCCGAGAAGTTCGATGCCCTCGTCATGATCAATTCACTGGGTCACCTCGACCCCGACGAGCGATCAGAATTGTGGAGGGTGGTCGCTACCGGACTCCTGCCGGGAGGACACGCCGTGATCAATCTTCAGGCGCCCACCACGTCTTCGGCCGTTCCGGAATTCGAGATGGCACGTGAACGCGTCGGCAATCGCGAGTACCACGGCACCGCGTCGGCGGAGCGCGTGGACGAGCGCACCATGATCTGGCACATGACCTACCGAACGAGCGAAGACGGCCACGAGATCGGCGCTACCGAGGTCGAGTACCGGTGGAATGTCCTCGACGCCGACACACTCGACACCGAACTCGCCCGCCATGGATTGCACGCCGGTGCGGTGGGCGACGAACAACTCGGGGTGTTCCGCGTCGAACAGGACGCTCGGCGGCGCTGACTCTCGGTTCCCTTCCCACAACCAGGCACGAGTACGGCACATAATCACACGAGTCGAAGAACCCGCGGAGAGAACGGATCGCAGTGAACTCATCGGAGCTTCCCAACGCCGAACGCCGACGCGCCGCCGACCGAGCACTGAACCGCAGCGCGTCGGCCATCTCGTTCGTGTTGCTGGCCTGGCTGGCCATCGGATTCTTCCGCGAACCTGTGTCATCGTGGCAGGAGCGGTTGATCGTCGGAGTGCTCGCGTTCTGTTTCGCGATAGTGGTGGTCATGGACATGGCATTCCGCAGAACGCTCCCCGCCCTCGACCGGACACCGCGGAGAGCGACCGTCACCGGACGTGAACCCTTCCACACCGATCCGGACTCTGACAGCGATCTCGAACCCTACGAACTCATCACCGTGACAGTCGACGTCGACGGCACCCCCACAGAAACGATGATCGCCGACATCGTCGCTGCCGAATCCCTCCCCCGATTCACTGTCGGCTCGATCTGGAATGTCTATGCCTTCGAAGACCCCACCGCGCTCAACAACGACCACCGGACGCGCGTCATCCTCACCGAAGCCCACGATGACGTCATCCGCGCCGGATCCGACCTCGGCCTCTACAGCGTCCACAACGCACCCGGGCCCGGATCGGATCTACTGCTACGCCGCTACCGTAACGATCCCCGCAGGTCGATGTTCACGACGTCATGCCCGCGTCGGCTCGAGTGACACCCCCACAACCAGCCCGATAGTCCATCGCTGAATGCTTCCCCCGACACCCAGGGTTTCCGTTGGTTCTGAACGTGCGGCAACACGAGGAACTGGAGGAAACTCTCGGACGGCGACACGGCCGACACGGCGATACGCTGACACCGCTGAGAGCGGACTTCGGAGCGGAGACACATGGCGGTCGACGAGAATCCCAGGGCCCTGCGCCGTATGTCACGGCTTCTCGCCGGGATTCGTGACGGCACCGATGACGACGCGCTCTCGGCCGGATTTCTCCTCGCGGCAACCGTGGTGGCATTGATCTGGGCGAACGTGGGTACCTCGTACGAGGCGTTCTGGCACACTCCGCTGACCATCCAGATCGGCGACTACGGCATCAGTCTCGATTTGAAGCATTGGGTCAACGACGCACTGATGACCCTGTTCTTCTTCGTCGTCGGTCTCGAAGTGAAACGCGAACTCACCATCGGTGAGCTCACCGACCGCACGCGGGCCGCGGTCCCTCTGGTCGCCGCGATCGCCGGTCTGGCATTGCCCGCTGCGCTCTTCCTCCTGCTCAACCCCAGCGGTGAGGCCGCCGGCGCGTGGGGGGTGGTGGTCTCCACCGATACGGCGTTCGTGCTGGGCGCGCTTGCACTGGTCGGACCTCGGTGCTCCGCCCGACTTCGCGTGTTCATCCTGACCCTCGCAGTGGCCGACGACATCGGCGCCCTCGCGATCATCGCCTTCTTCTACACCGACGAGCTGCGGCTGGGCTATCTACTGCTGGGTGGGGTGGGACTGCTTCTCATCCTGCAGTTCCGTCGACTCGAGGTCTGGCGTGGCATCGCCTACTTCATCGTTGCGGCAGGAACGTGGGTGGCGTTCTACGAGTCGGGTGTGCATCCCACCCTCGCCGGGGTGCTGATCGCGCTGATCCTTCCCGTCTACCCGCCGAGGCGAAGCGAAGTGGAACGTGCGGGCGAGCTCACCCGAGCTTTCCGTCAATCCCCCAACTCCGACTATGCGCGCGCCGCGCAACTCGGTGTGCTGCGGGCGGTGTCCGTCAACGAGCGGCTGCTGCGGTTCTATCAGCCGTACACCGCGTTTCTCGTCGTACCGATCTTCGCGCTCGCCAACGCCGGCATCGTGGTGACCGGGCAGACTGTGAGCGACGCGATCCGGTCGCCGATCGCGTGGGGCGTCGTCCTCGGCCTGGTGGTGGGAAAACTCGTCGGCATCACCGCCGCCACCGCCGCGTTCTCGCGACTTCGCCCGGGCAGTCTCCCGCCGGGCCTCCCCTTGTCGCAGATCAGCGGGGGCGGCGCGCTCGCCGGGATCGGGTTCACGATCTCTCTGTTCATCGTGGACCTTGCCCTCGACTCTCCCGACGCCGCCAACGATGCCCGCATCGGCGTACTCGTCGCAGCCGTCCTCGCGACCGGGCTGGGCTGGGTGTTGTTCAGGCTGTCGGATCGCCGCCACCCGCCCGAGGCTGCCACCGGACTCGTGTTGTTGAGGCCGGTGGATCCGGACCGAGATCACCTGCGCGGACCGGTGGATGCCCCGCTCACCCTTGTCGAGTACGGCGACTTCGAATGCCCGTTCTGCAGCAGAGCCACCGGAAGTATCCGGGATGTGCACAGGCATTTCGGTGATGAACTCCGCTATGTCTTCCGGCACCTGCCGCTCGACGATTCGCATCCTCACGCACGTTTCGCAGCCGAGGCCGCCGAGGCAGCGGCCGCACAAGGCCGCTTCTGGGACATGCACGACCATCTCTTCGTCAACAACGACGCCCTGACCGAAGACGACATCTACGAACACGCCGCGCAGGTGGGGCTCGACATCGACCGGTTCGCCGAGGACATGCGGCTGGGCCGTTACCGCCATCGGGTGGAGGACGACGATCTCGACGCCGCATCCAGCGATGTGCACGGGACGCCGACGTTCTACCTCGGTGCCACCGGCTCGGATCTCACACTGCACAACGGCCCGTTCGATGCGGCGACCTTGATCCGGAGACTGGAAGCAGCCCGGGGTCCGTAGTCGGGGTCTTAGGTGCACGAAATGACGGTTGGTGTACCGAAATATCGATACCCCAACCGTCATATCGGGCACTTACGGATCAGTGCGTCGTCTCGGTCAGTACGCGCCCTCGCTCGCGACCACGGCCTTCACGGTCTTCCCGATGATCAACACATCGGACACCATCGACCAGTTCTCCACATACGACAGATCCAGCCGCACCGACTCGTCCCACGACAAGTCCGAACGACCCGACACCTGCCACAACCCCGTCACACCGGGACGCACCAGCAGACGACGCTTGACCCGCCCGTCGTAGTTCTCCACCTCGCGCCGCAACGGCGGACGCGGCCCCACCACACTCATTTCACCGCGCAGCACGTTGATGAACTGCGGTAGCTCGTCGATGCTGAAACGCCGAAGGACCCGCCCGACCCGCGTGACCCTCGGGTCTTCGCGCATCTTGAACAACGGTCCTGCGCCCTCGTTCTGTACCAGCAACGCGTCGACCATCCTGTCCGCATCGGTGACCATCGAGCGGAACTTGATCATCCCGAACGGCTCGCCGTCCAAACCGATCCGCTCGGCCCGATAGAACACCGGCCCCCTACTGCCCAACTTGATCAGCAGCGCGACCACCGCGAACACCGGCATCAACATCAGCATTGCCGCGGATGAGAACGCCAAGTCGAACAGGCGCTTCCCCGAGCGCTTCGCACCGTGATAGCTCGGCTTCTCCACGTGAATCAACGGCAGGCCCGCAACCGGTCGCATCTCCAACCGCGGACCCGCAACATCGACCACGCCCGTCGCCACGACGAGATCAGCGTCGAGCGGCTCGAGCTGCCACACCAGATCCTTGATACCTTCGGGCCCGAGCGTCTCCGTGGCTGTCACCGCCACCGTGTCGGCACCCGAGAGCTCCAGTGCTTCGACCACCGAGTGCTCGTCACCGAAGATCGGTACCTGCCGACCATCGACATCGATCGTCTCTCCGACCGATCCCGAATACGCAGGCACGCACACACCGACCACCCGGTAGCCATCGGTGAACTTGCGCTCGAAGGTGCGGCCCAAATGCCGTACTGCCCGTACACCACCCACCACCAGGACAGAGGTGGCGTACTCTCCGCGGCTACGCTTGCGCGCCACTACCTTTCGCCACATCAAGCGGCTGATGAGCAGGCCTGCAAGACCCGTGGGCAGGGCGATCGCCAGATATCCTCGCGCCAACTCCAGACGAAACACCAACGCAACGATCGCGACGAACCCGAACAGCCACAGCGCCGCCGACACCACACGCTGATACTCGTCGTAACCCGCACCGATCACCCGGCGCGAGCGCGTGCGGAATACCCGCAGAGCTGCCAGCCACGCGACGGCGAGTCCCACCGACAACATCGAGTAGCTCAGTGTGCTGATCGGACCCATCGTCAGCATGTTCTCGTGGCCGAATCGCACCACCTGCGCCGACAGCACCGCCAGCACGACAACGATGCTGTCGGTCCAGAACAGGCGCCGCACATACACCGACTGCCATTGCCACCGGTTCGCCGCAGCACGCCTACGCACCGGCAACGTCGACATCCCCGGCGCGCAGTGCCCGTCGGGGCCGTGCTCTTCATCGATCACGACCACCCTGTAACCATCTCTCGTAAATGTTTCCTCCGAGACAGGTCTCGCCTTCCCGGCATGCCATGAGCCCCGGCGCCTACATCAGCCCATTCGCGCACACCTCGCAGGTGCGCGTATCGGTAACGCAGTGTTTTTCTGCCGAAAGTCAGGGTCGCTCTGCCGCGATTCCCGTCGCTCGGGTACGGACACCCAACACATCTCCGAGGAGACGCATATCGTTACCAATGGAAAGGTAACGATACGGAGCACTGAAAGAACATCTACTCGATCGAAACATACAGGCAGAATGTACGATTCGAGCACTGCTCACGCTGGTCCGGCAATATGAGCGAGCGCGAAATGGCGGGTCGCGGACAGAATCCGTTACTTGCAGATTCATTCAAAGAAATGACAAAGAATGCGCCGGCGTACGAACCGGTCGAGCCGACGATTCCAGCGCGACTGTCGCCTCTGCACCCGCTTCCACAAGTCGAGGACGGGTAACCCGGCGGCAACGCCCAGGAGGTTGTGACCAGCGAGGCGCAGACCCGGGGCGGCGTCGCCGTCATGGATTACTCCACCGACTACTCCGCAGTGATCGGGACCCAGGTCATGAGGACTCGCCGGCCGCGTGAAGCATCCTCGTCGCTGCAGCCCTCACCCGGTTTCGGAGTTCGCCGGGACGATCGATCACCACCTCGCAGTCGAGGGCCGCGATGACGGACGGTAGCCAATCGAGGTTCTCGGCATGGATCTCGGCTCGATACCAGGGCGCGACGTCTTCGGGCCCCCGGTTCGCCGCAGGGTCCAGCCTTTCGAGTCGAGCCACACTGAGCGGTAGATGTGCACGGATGTGATCCTCGGTCTCTTGAATGCGCAGCACGACCTGCCACCGATAATCCGCATCGGCGAAGAGGCCGAGGAGGTGACCTTCCACATCGGATTGCAGCGGCGGCGCAAAGGTTCCACGTATCGATCGAGCCGTTCGGATCCGGTCTACCCGGAAGGTACGTTCCTCCTGCTTGTCCGTATCGAAAGCGACGAGATACCACCGGTCCGAGTGCGCGACCAGGGCATAGGGGTGGATCGTGCGGCGCGACGCGACACCTTCACCGCTGAGGTAGCGCAGGTCGAGGACGTGTCGAAGGTTCACAGCCTCCGCCAAGGTCAGCATCACGGCAGGGTCGGGAGCGACCTCCCCGTGCTGGGACGTACGCGTCATCACCCCGAGCAGGGTGTCGATCCGCTTCGCATCAGCGGTCGGCAATGCTCGTTTGATCTTGGACAGGGCGGTCTGCGCGGCAATCCCCGGTTCGCGTGATGCCGCCTGCGCACGGGCGAGCCCAAGAAAGACCGCCACCACTTCCTCATTGCTGAACATGAGCGGGAGGACACGCCGGCCGGGTGCCAGCCGATAACCGCCGTAGCGCCCTCGCAGCGTCTCGACGGGCACTCCCAGATCGAACAGTCGCGCCACATCTCTGCGAACCGTCCGCTCATCGACGCCGAGGCGGTCTGCCAGCTCGCCAACGGTGCGCAGCTGCGCGGACTGCAGCAGCTCGAGCAACTGCAACGCTCGCGCGGTTGTGTCGGCCATGACGCCCATCATCGCTCATATACCGGGCGGTTTTCGCCCGGTATAGCCCGTACCGTCATGTCCGTGGCCAAGTTCGTGGGCCACATTCACGTTCACAACAAGAGGAGACAGCAATGCAGTTGGCGGCCACCCGCATCATCACCGACAACGTCGACGCGCTCGTCACGTTCTACGAAACAGCCACCGGAATCACCGTCGAACAGCTTCACCCGATGTTCGCGGAGCTTCGCACACCATCCGGCACGCTGGCCATCGCCAGCACTGCCACGGTGCCGTTGCTCGGAGACGATGCCGCCGAGGCTCGCGCGAATCGCAGCGTCACCTTCGACTTCCTCGTCGACGACGTCGACGCGACCTACCAGGCGCTGCAGGATGTCGTCGAAGTGTTCGTCAACGAGCCGACGGACATGCCCTGGGGCAACCGTTCGCTCCTCGTCAGGGATCCGGATGGCAACCTGATCAACTTCTTCACACCGATCAGCGAAGCAGCCCAGGCCCGATTCGCGACCTGAGACCGGACGGACCGAATGAGACCGTCAGACCTGATTGTCGAGACGTGCAGCGAGCTCCCAGAGCGGGCCCTCGAGGATTTCACCGAACGTCGGGAACGGGTGCACGACGTCGATCGCAACCTGAACAGGGATGCGCGCTCGGATCAGAAGAGAGACCTCGGAAATCCACTCCTCGGCATGCCCACCCGAGGCACTCGCACCGATCACCGTGCCCGTGGAAGGGTCGGCGAGCAGCGTCAACCACCCGTCCGACTCCCCTTCGGTGCTCGACCGGACCACCTGCGACATCGACGCCCGCGCAACCATCGGATCGATGTCGACGGCCCGGGCCGACGCGACGGTGTGCCCCACCGAGACGAATACCGGGTCGGTGTATACCGCTCGGGGAACTGCACGGTAGTCGGTGAGCACGTCACGGCCGGAGAGATTAGCGGCGACCACCCGCCCCTGATAGTGCGCGGTGTGGGTGAACGGCGCTGTCCCCGTGACGTCACCGACCGCCCATACATGGTCGGCCCCGCGCACCCGGCAACGCTCATCGATGGGCACGGCCCCCTTTGCGGTGAGCGCGACACCCAACCGGTCGAGGCCGAGGCCCTGCGAACGAGGGTGGCGTCCGGCCGCAAGTATCACCACATCGGCGTCGACTGCACTCGCGTCTCCCAGCGTCGCATGTGCTCCTGCCCCGACGCTCTCCATTTCCACGACCCGTGCGTTCACGCGAACGTCGACTCCGCGTGTGAGGAGCAGATTCTGCAACGCCGAGGATGTCTCGGGCTCTTCCTTCGGTACCAGTCGCGCACCCCGCTGGACGAGAGTCACCGCAGTCCCGAACGTGGCGAAGAGGAAAGCCAATTCGCATCCCACCGGTCCACCGCCGATGATCACCGCCGAACTCGGGTACGTCGAGGTGCTGAGCGCCTCGTCGCTCGTCCACACCGGAACCGATTCGAGTCCGGGAATGTCGGGACGAGATGGGACGGAGCCGGTGTTGAGGACGATCTCGCCGTAACCGATCTCGGTCCCGGAAACGTCGACCACGCCCGGCTCGACGATGGTTCCCTCACCTCGAAGTAGGGTGGCCCCCGTCGATTCCAGGCCTTCGGCGTTGAGCGAGTCGTCGCGTCCGTGGACGATGCGATCGCGTCGCCGGACGGCCTCCTCGTAGGCGCGCTCACTGTCGACCCGTCCGGAGAACAAACCCGACCACTGGTCCGTCCCGACCGTGTGCCACACCTGCGCGGTCCGCAGCATCGCTTTGCTCGGCACACACGCGACGAACGGGCAGTCACCGCCCACGCGGGACTGTTCGACCACCGCGACAGAACGACCGGGGACCGATCCCCAGATCAGCTTCGCACCGGCACCGCCACCCACAATGACGACGTCGTAAGAATCCATGCCCAACCTCCGGCGATCGTCACCCGGCGAGATCCGCGTGTGGGTCCAGTGAAACCCACGACTACCCCGCGGCGGTCCGACTCGCGTGTTTCCGATTCGATCACCAGCGAATTTCGACGCTGCACGTGGTGTTCGTGCGAAGCAACCTTCGCGCAGAGCACGATTTCATTGTCGAATCCGAGTGTGTGCAGGGCGGGACCGGTCGGCAAGGATGCGCAACTTGGCCTCGGATTCCGACCCGGGATCGGTGCTGTAGACGAACAGGGTCTGATCTGCTTCTCCGGTCACGTCAAGGGCCTCGTAGAAGACGTCGATACGACCGACCAGTGGATGGTCGAGCCGTTTGATTCCGTCGCGCCGCTCGACCACGCGATGATCGGCCCACCATGTGCGGAACTCGTCGCTGTGTACCGAGAGGTCACCGACGAGTTGTGCGAGCAGCGGGTCGTCGGGGTGGCGGCCGGCATCGAGGCGCAACGTGCCGACCATCGACGAGGTGACTTTCTCCCAGTCGACATAACGTCGCCGGGCCTCCCCGTCGAGAAGCGCCCAGCGGAGCAGATTGCGTTCACGCGCAGGTTTCGCGGGGAAATCGGTGAGCAGGAGCGCAGCCAGGGAGTTCATTGCCAGCACGTCGGTGCGTCGGCCGCGAATGAACGCCGGATGCTCGGTGAAGGTATCGAGCAGCCGATGCAGGGACGGTCGCACGCGCTGCACCGTCGCCTTCGGAACGCGTCGCTGGGGTGCTGCGACAGCGCGAGCGAGATCGAACAGATGTCGGGTGGCCAGCTCATCGAGCTGCAGAGCGTCCGCAAGTGAATGCAGCACCGCTTCGGACGGGCGCTTGTGGCGCCCTTGCTCGAGGCGCGTGTAGTAGTCGGCACTGACACCGGCGAGGGCCGCGACTTCTTCTCGTCGCAATCCGGGGACTCGTCGACGCGACCCGCCCTCGACCGGTGCGACGAGAGCGCGTCTGACCTTGAGAAACTTCCCGAGCTCGGTACCGGCAGCCAACGCCGTGATCCCTCCGTTCACCACACGTCCATGATGCGCGTACCGCACGATATCGCCATCACGCCGTGCGGTGCCCCTCGTCATACACCCATCTCAGCAACGTTCCGGCCAGGAAGAGGGCCTCAACCGTGTCCGGTCGATCCTGGGTATGGCATACCCAGGATCCGCTGGGCCTCTTCCACGGCTCGAACACGAAGAAAATGTTGGTGGACTGTATGGGACCCGATCCACCGAAGCGGAGCGACCCATGTCTGTGACCACCCAGCCGACACCTTCGAAGACGCCCGAACGCAGCCCGCTGCTCGAACGGCCCGACGTACGCCCCGCCGGAGTGCGGGACGTGATCCGCGATGTCGGAGCACTGTACGCAGCCAACGGCGTGATCGGGTTGGTTTTCTCCGCGTCGGGACCGATCGCGGTGACTTTGGCGGTGGGAGCTGCAGGCGGTCTGACCGAGGCCCAGCTCGCATCCTGGGTCTTCGGGATCTTCCTGTCGGCCGGTCTCGCGACGTTGGTGATGTCGCTGGTGTACCGCCGGCCGCTCGGCTTCGCCTGGTCGATTCCCGGAACAGTTCTCCTGGGTCCGTCCTTGCAGCATTTGTCGTTCGCGGAGGTCGTGGGCGCGTTCTTCACTGCCGGGCTCCTGATCCTCGCACTCGGGATGAGCGGTGTGGTGCGTCGTGCCATGGCGGCCATTCCCATACCGATCGTGATGGCGATGGTCGCCGCGGTGTTCCTGCGTTTCGGCACCGACATCGTCACCTCGACCCGCGACAATCCCCTCGTGGCCGCACCCATGGTGCTCGCCTTCGTTCTTCTCGCCGCGGTTCCGATGCTGGGAAAGTTCGTGCCTCCGGTGCTGGGTGCACTCGTGGTCGGTGTGGTCGCGGTGCTGGCGAGCGGCCAATTCTCCTTCGATTCCGGTGGTGGGCCGATCTTCGCCACACCGGTGTTCACCGCTCCCGAATTCACCTGGGCCGCACAGCTCGAACTGGTGGTCCCGCTCGCGATCACCGTGTTGATCGTCCAGAACGGTCAGGGCATCGCAGTGCTGCGCGCTGCGGGCCACCGGCCGCCCGTCAACGTGTTCGCGGTCGCCTCGGGCCTCTTCTCGATGGTCAACGCGGCGTTCGGGGCCGTGTCGGCGTCCGTGACCGGTCCGACCAATGCCCTACTGACCTCGTCGGGACAGAAGCACCGTCAGTACACCGCGGCACTCGTCTACGGGGTGCTCTCCCTGGGATGTGCGTTGCTGGCACCGACGCTCGTGCGGTTCATGCTCGCCACCCCGGAGGCGTTCGTCCTGGCACTCGGCGGGATCGCAATGCTCAAAGCGCTGCAGCAGGCCTTCGTCTCGGCGTTCGCCACGAGCTTCACGCTCGGCTCTCTGGTCACGTTCGTAGTCACGATCGCCGATCTCGACCTGCTCGACATCCATGCCGCATTCTGGGGCATTCTCATCGGATATGTCGTCTCACGGGTTCTCGAACGCGACGACCACGTGACCGCGAAACAGTCTGCAGTACAGTGAATTAAGACACCAGTGTCGACATTTCCTTTGCACCGGTACATGTTTCGTGACTCAAGATGGTCTTTGCCTCGGAGGGACACACACCTTTCCATTCGCATGAAGAGTTCACCCTACAGGCCGGATGAACACTTTCGGTAGACGGCGCGCGGCGTTTCCCCCGGTTTCACGATGAAGTCACCACGACTTGCGCTGCGGCCCTCGTGCGTTAAAGTCGACGACGCTGCGCGGGGGCCCGGGTTGCAGCCCGTTTCGGTCCGGTGCTGCACGTCCCCACCCGAATTCGGACCTTTGGGACGTGTCATATGTCGGGGGATATATGTCGCACGAAATGCATCACTTCGCCATGGGGTGGTGGGTCCTACCTCTGGCCTACGCGGTGGCCGTCACCGGATCATATGTAGGCCTGGCGTGTGTCCGGCACGCCCTGAAATTCACCTCGATTCTCACCGGGGCGCTGTGGCTCGTAATGGCCTCGGTGTCGATCGGCGGCGTCGGGATCTGGCTGATGCACTTCATCGGAATGGTGGGCTTCGCTGTTCCCGGCTCACTGATCCGCTACGACCTCGCACTGACCACCGCGTCGGTGGTGCTCGCGGTCATGGCAACGCTGTTCGGGCTCTGCAGCGTCGTCGGGATCCGCCTCCTCTCCACACGTCGTCTCGATCACGTCGCGTCATGTGCAGTCGGAGGGCTGGTGATGGGCCTGGCCGTGAGCCTGATGCATTACAGCGGTATGGCGGCAATCCGGATCCAGGGCACCCTCGATTACGATCGCAAGTTCGTTGTCGCATCCGTGATCATTGCCGTAGCCGCATCAACCGCCGCACTGTGGGTCGCGGGCCTGACCGAACGGATCAGCGTGCGGCTCACCGCAGCCCTCCTCATGGGCAGCGCCGTGGTCGCCATGCACTACACCGGTATGGCCGGCGTGCACGCCACAGTCGATCCCGCCGTGCAGGCACCTAGCGGAATGACGGTCATGGCGCTGCTGTTTCCCGCATTCGTCCTCGGCATGATCGCGTTGGCCGTACCGATCGTTGCACTGCTGCTCGTCATCGACCCCGCCGATGCTCATATCGAGGACTCGATCGCGCGATGGACCTCACCCCGCGATCCCGAGGTCGTCTTCGCATACGACTTCAGTTCGGCACCCACCGAGGTGATCCCGATCCCGGACGAGTACCGGCAGGCAGACCCCCGACCAGGGTTTCACGCCGGCCTGCCCGACACTGCACGCGGTGGGTCCTCGGCCGGAACGGAAGTGCCGCAGCACACTCCGGTTTCAGTACTTCGCGGGCCGTCGAGGTGCTCAGGGCTCGACCCGAACGTCTCCGAATCAGCGAGGACGGTGTAGACCTCCCACTTCTCCCCTGCCGGACCGGTCACCCACACTTTGTCCTGGGTGGCGAAACAGCAGGTGGTGCCGATCTCCTCGTCGGTGAACAGGCCCTCGTCGGTCAACCGGGCGATCTCGGCGTGCACCTTCTCCGAGGACTCCACCTCGACTCCGAGGTGATTGATGGTGCCACCTTCGCCGGGGTTCTCGAACAACACCAGCTTCAGCGGCGGCTCGGCGATCGCGAAGTTCGCGTACCCTGGCTCGAGCTTCGCCGGCTCGGTACCGAACAGCTTCGAATAGAACGTGACCGCTTCTTGCAGGTCATCGACGTTGAGAGCGAGTTGTGCGCGTGACATGGCCATCCACCTTTTCGATATATGTCGAAGTACTTACCCGTACAGAATGCCACCTTTTCGACATACGTCAAGATACCCGGGTAGGGTCGACGACATGCCCAAGGCACTCCCGGTCATCGACGTGTCCACCCCGATCTGCTGCGCCCCCGTCTCAGCCGCACCGATGACCGATGACGCAGCCCTCGAAGTGGCCCTACGCCTCAAAGCACTTGCCGACCCTGTCCGCATCAAACTGATGTCGATCCTGCTCACCCACACCGACGGCGCCGTGTGCACGTGCGATCTCGCAACCGGCGTCGATCTGGCCGAATCCACCGTCAGCCACCACCTCACCCAACTCCGCAAGGCGGGCATGGTCACCTCGGAACGCCGGGGCATGAACGTCTTCCACCGGGCCGACGCCAACGCCCTCGACGCACTGCGCGTGGTTCTCGACCCGAACTGCTGCACATGACCTCGCCGGACATGCCTGCGGGGTCGTGAGGAAATCGAAACGCAGAATGCCCAGACCCCTCAGCGCGGTGCTCGCAGCCTCCCGACGACACGTGCCGCAAAGCAGCAACGCACCGAGGTGCGTTGCTGCTTGTTCACATGGCTATTCGCAAGCTACGCCGTCGTTGTCGCGATCGAGGTGCGCAGCGTAGCCCGGCTCACCGCGGAAGATCGGCGCCACACCGGCCTGACGTGCCTCGGTACAGTTCGCGTACGACGGACCGCTGGACCCCGCGGAGCCCGAGCCTGATCCGGACGCGATCCACGACAGCGGACCGGCCGACGCGACCGCGGGGGTGACGATCAATGTCAGCGCCGCCGCGAACCCGGCCGCAACCAAACGAGTTTTCATACTTCTCTCAATTCATCGAACGAATCCCGACAACCAGTACATATACGACATTCGTTCGAACGTTACAGTGTAACAACGGGTTACAGCTAAACCAATCCCGTTCCGCCGACAACTCCAACCCTTTTCGTACGCCATGAGACCCGGAGACGGCAACAGTCGATGCGCAGATGCCCCTCGCACATGCGCACCGGCGATGCAGCGGCCATCTCCAGGCCTCACGGTCGTTCGGCCTCCCCGTCACTTCGGATTGCCAACCATCACATCCCGCACGACGCCAATATCGTTACCAACGGAAGGTAATCTCTCCGGTTTACACTCCTTCGTCACCGAGCGAACGGGGCCTTTGGTCCCCAACCAGACATTGCCCGTCACCCGCCGCCACACCTAGTTTCACCGAAACATACAGGCAGAATGGACCTTTCACTTCTCTGTTCCGCCTATGACGTGCAGTAGGGCCGCTCTCCACTTCGACCTCGAATGTTGTCGCGATCACGGCACAACTGGTCACTACCGAAACGTCGGCGTGCCCGGAAACGGCGACGACACCCGCAGAAACAGTGACGCCACCCTGAAACCGTGGCCCTGACACCCGAGACCGAACGACGCTTTCGCTCAGGACAGGCTCAGAGCGACGCTCGCAATATCGCGGTAAGTTCCAGCGGCGCATCGCTTTGCACCGAATGTCCCGAGCCGGGCACGACGCGCACTTCCAGGTCCGCAACACGTCGGCGCGCTTCTTCTACGTCCTCGTCCGCAACGAACATCGACGCTCCACCACGCACCAGAGTGACCGGGACGTCGATCCGGGCGAGATCCTCCCACAACAGCGCGAAGTCGCGAAGCACACGCATCCTGTCGTAACGCCACTCCCAGCGACCGTCGCCGCGTTGCCGGGTGTTGTGGATGACGCCGCGGCGGATCGACGACGCGCTTCGGTGCGGTGCAGCCGCCGCAGTGAGCGCGACGATCTCGTCGAACGTGTCGAATGTGGCCGGCCCGGAAGCCAACGCGACGGTGCCTCGCTGGTCCTGAGTCATGGCCTGATGACGTTGGGTCGATGCCGGGGTGACGTCGACGAGCACCGTACGTCGCACCAAGTCGGGCGCGACCGAAGCAAGCCGGATCGTGGTCAATCCACCGAGCGACATCCCGACGACGACGTCCGCCTCCGGCGCCCACTCTCGGACGGCAACTGCGACGGCGTCGGCGTTCGGCCACGGACTGTAATCACCGTCGTCACGCCACGAGGAGTGACCATGACCGGGAAGATCCACTGCCAGCGCCGGCACACCGAGGGCAAGAATCACCGAATCCCAGGTGTGCGCGTTCTGCGCCCCGCCGTGGAGGAAGACAGCGCGCGGTGGTTCGTCTCCCCACTTGATCGCGCTGACGTGCCCGTCGTCGTGGTCGGTGCCCACACGTTGCACACCGGGCAGTGTGGGCAGGTCGAGCCCTAGTTCGGCGGCGTTCTCCGGCAGCAGGGCGAACTCATCGGTGATGTGCGAATCCATACTGCTTCTCTACTCGACGCCCACGGGAGAGTCCAGGTTCAGAATCGGCCGCACTTACCTATGAGGACACATCCGGAACGAGCACGGGTGCAGAACCCGTCGCGAGCGATTCCGCAGCCACCACGCCGACCAGCGATGCCGCGACGGCGGGACGCACCGGGATCAGCGGGGGCGCGCCGCGTTCCACAGTGGCTCGAAATCCTTCGAGCACCACGACGGTACCCTCGGCCATCCGGGCGATCGGTTCGTCGTTCACAACGTAGGGGCCGGGTACGCGAATCTCCTCACATGTCAGCCCGCCGGCCTCTGCCCAACCTTCCGTCTGCACTCGCACCGACCAAGCTTTTTCCCCTGTGGCACGGATGGATTCGGCAAGCCCACGGGCACCGCGCACAGACACCCAGCTCCAATGGCTGCCCGTTTCTCCGGCGAGGAAACCGTGGCGGGTCAGGGCCAGCGTGCCGTCGGAGAACCGGATTGCCAGCACGACGGCGGCGGGGCGGTCGTCACCCGAACCCACAGGGAAAGCACTGACCTCCACTGGCCACGCTCCGGCGAGGTCGAGCAGCGGTGAGACGGTGTGCGTGCAGTAGGCGGTCGGCGGGATGCGACCACGCCAGTGCGCTGGATCACCGATGAGAGCGGCCGTGTCTCGAGGCGACAGACTGTGCAGATAGTCGGCTTCCACCAACGTGATTGCGCCCAGCTCACCCGAATCCACCGACTCCCGGAGCAGCCGCGTGTGCGGATGAAAGACGTAGTTCTCCGCGAACGAATAGGTTGCCGTGGATCGCTCGGCCGCGGCGATGAGCCGTCGTCCCTCCTCCTCGGACGCGCAGGCCGCTGTCTCCGACAACACATGAATCCCGCGATCCAGGAACGCGATGGCCAATTCCGCGTGGGCGTCGAAATCATTGGCGAGCACGACGCCGTCGAGACCGGCGTCGAGCAGTTCCGCCCAGTCCTCGGTCGACCGGGCGTCCGGGAATTCCGCGCGTGCGGCGGCCATACGTTCGGAGTCGGGATCGCACACCGCGATCACCTCGATCCCGATCCGGTGCGCCAATTCGGCCATGTACAGACCCCTCGACAAGCCCACGATTCCGATACGCATGCGACCGGTATACACGGGGAGCGGAGCTCCGCGCTTACCCGTAGCCGCCTTTGCGGGTCACGCCGACCACGATCGCCAGCTCAGCCGGTCGATGGTGATCACCGGGCCCGACGGCCGCTGCGCTCGATACTGCGCATACTTGTGGGCCAGCGCGTCGAGCCCCCGCGTTCCCGCATCGCTGTCCGCACCGTGAACGCTGGCAATGCCGTCGATGCGAACCCACCACAGCTGCGACCAGTCGTCGTCGTAGTGGTCGACGAGCACACTCACCCGCGGATTCTCTGCGATGTCGGCCAAGCGTCGCAGCCGTCGGGTCGTCTTCGGTTTGTCGTCGACGCAGGTGTGGATCGCGTCGCCGTCGAGAGCGAACACGATAGGTACCAAGTGCGGTACGCCTGACCCGTCTGCTGTTGCGAGCCGGGCCACTCTGGCAGCGGCGAGGCGCTGACGGAAATCCATGTTCGCCACGGTAGCCCCGGCATAGCGATCGTCGCCGCTGTCGACAGCACGCGGCTGCCTTTCTGCCGCGCGGTTCAACGGGGTGAACCTCCCGTGTTTTCGAGAAGCTCGGAGCGCACTCATGGAAACTCCCTGAACACAGCAGGTTCCTGAGGAGAGCTTTCGAGCGCAGCGAGCGTCTCTGCAGAGGGAGGCGCGGTCAGGATGCCGACGAGAAGGTCCAGGAGCTGACTCACGTGCAGAGCGTACGGAGCGACGGTCATCCCTTGCATGCGCATGCGATGCCGGTCAGCGGAGATATGCACGCACACTGCCGATGCTTGATGCATCCGCATGTCGCGAACCGGTTGCGGGATATGCCCGAGACACTCACCCAGGCGGGCGTAGTAGTTGCGTCTGGATTCGCGGTGACCCGCAGTCAGGTCGTCCATCGGATGACTCTTCCGCAGGAGGTGTTCCAGGAACGGTAGGTAGTAGCAGTCCTCGTCTTCTGCGAGCTCGATCAACGGGAGATGGTGCGCTTCGAGAATCTGCCGAACACCCTCGCCCGACGACCTCGCTTCGAGTAACTCACGACGGCGCGTCAGACCGTCGATCCGGTTGACCAGAATGGCCTGGATCAGATTCTCTTTGGTACCGAAGTGGTACTGCACAGCGGATTTGTTCGCCATGCCTGCGGCAACGCCGATGTGGCGAAGGGGAACCCCGTCGAGCCCGTGGAGAGCGTAGAGACGTTCAGCGGTGAGTACCAGCTGCTGCTTCGGTGACGGAGCGATGGGGTGTGGCCGCTGTTCTGACATGCATCAAATGTAACCACCTCTGGACAAGTTAAGTCTTGGAACTTACAGTTCAGTCCATTAGCCGATATGAGCGCTTCGTGGGTCACCACGAAGGGGCACTCGGATACGAAATCGAACGTGCGAGTGCACTATCCGAAAGGTGTAGCCATGAGCCGGGCCATCGTCTTCTCCGGTCATGAGACATGGGAGGAGCGTGAGCTTCCGGAGCCTGAACCACCCAGAGGCGGCGCCGTGCTGCGGGTCGAAGCAACGGGGTTGTGCCACAGCGATGTCGACCATTTTCGCGGCAACATCCACACCTCGTGGGGCGGCGCCTTCCCCTCCGTTCCCGGCCACGAGATCGTCGGTCGTATCGACAAGATCCGACCGGAGACCGCGGCCGAGTGGGGTGTGGAAGAAGGCGACAGAGTCGCCGTGCGCGAACTTCTGATCACTCCCGAGGGAAACCGGATCTACGGTCACGACTTCTCCATCCACGAAGGATCCGGCCTGTACGGCGGGTTCGCGGAGCACCTCGAGCTGCTCCCGGGCTCGAAAGTGTATCGACTGCGAGAAGACCGCCCTGCCGATGAATTGACGTTCTTCGAGCCGCTGAGCTGCGCCGTCACGTGGGTGACGCCGGTGCGGCAAGACGATGTGGTCCTCATCGAGGGCCCCGGCCACATGGGCATGGCAACGATCGTCGCCGCGCGCGCTGCCGGCGCCTCGACGGTCATCGTGACCGGGACCGGGCGAGACCGTTTCCGTCTCGACCATACGCTGCGAGTCGGCGCCGACCACGCGCTCGACGTCGAGAACGAAGACATCGTCGAACGAGTACGTGAGATCACGAACGGACAGATGGCCGATGTCGTGATCGACGCTGCGTCGGGAAGTCCGGAGACGGTCAATCTGGCCATGCACCTGGTGCGCAAGGGCGGCCACGTAGTCCTGGCAGGAATGAAGGACAGCCCGCTCGAAGGTTTCCATCCCGACTGGATTCCCACCAGGCGGATCACCTTGCACCCGGGAGCGGGCCTCGATACCGAGCGAGCAGCCGAGCTCATCAACACAGGACAGATCCCCACCGCTGATCTTCTCGGCGACAGCTACCCACTCGACCGATTCGCCGACGCGTTCTCGCTGATGACCGAGCGCACACCTGAACGAGACTCCATTCGAATTGCCTTGAACCTCGCGTGAACACCTCCCTCCGGACGACAGGAGTTCGACCATGAGCAACAACCAGGCAGACGAGACCTTCCGCGCCGTGCTGCACCGCGAGCCCACCGAGATCAGCACACCCTTCCAACAGGTTTCACGCGACTTCGTGTTCGGCGAGGTGTGGTCGCGGCCCGGGTTGAGCCGCAAGGACCGGCGATGGGTCGCTCTGGCCTGCGTCGCCGGTGCAGACGCTCCAGGCCCCATCGAGGCATATGTGCGCGCCGCGCTCGAGAGCGGCGACATCGAACTGGAAGAGATGCTCGAATTCGTCCTCCATTTCGCCGTATACAGCGGGTGGCCGAAGGCGTCACATCTCGAAGGCGCTGTCATGAGGCAATGGGCACAGATCCACCGTGACCGCGGACAGGAACCCGAACCGTGGCACGAACTCGCGCACGACACTCTCGGCTCTTCGGACTGGGACGAGCGATTCGAGGCCGGCGCCCAGGAATTCCGCGACGTGAACGGGATTCCCGCGCCTCCTCACAACACTCCGTACCGGCACGCAGGCATCCTCAATTTCGTCTTCGGCCACGTCTGGCAGCGCCCCGGCCTGACCCGGCGCGAGCGTCGAATCATCACGGTCGCCTGCGTCTCCTACAACGACGCTCTCACTCCGATGCAAAGCCACGTCGGGGCCGCCCTCCACTCCGGCGACATCACCAAGCCCGAAATGGACGAGATCGTGATCCAATTCTCTGCCTATTACGGATTCGCGAAAGGTGAAGCGCTCAGCGAGGTCGTCGAAAAAGCGTGGGCTGAAAGGCCGGCCGCGCTTGCGCAGGCGTAGCCGGTCCCACCACCCGATAGCCGAAAGGCCGACGATGCTCCGACCCACACGCTTCCTGACCATGTTCGCAGCAGCGTGCTCCACATTGCTCATCCTGAGTGCCTGCGGTGGGGCCTCCGACACCCCGGCCGACGAACCGACCACAGGCGGGAATTTGAATGCCGTGCAGATGACGGAGCCCCGCACCCTCGATCCCGCGAACATGTCGAACAGCTGGGCGTTCCAATCACTGCTCGGCAATGCCCTGTACGGCACGCTGATCACCAATGATGTCGAGTCACTGGAAACCGGATACTCCATGGCGACCGACTTCTCCACCAACGATGAGGGTCTGACCTTCACATTGGCGCTTCGCCCCGGCCTCTCGTTCACCGACGGTACTCCGCTCGACGCTGCGGCGGTCAAGTTCAACTGGGATCGTCTGCGTGATCCTGCACTGGGTTCGACGTCCCTACGGCAGGCCATGCAGGTCACCGCGACCGAGGTAGTCGACGAGACAACCCTCAGAGCAACACTGGGATCACCGAATCCGCATTTCGCCGACATTCTCGTCCAGTCGTCGATGAACTGGATAGCATCTCCCGGAGCGCTACAAGAAGGACAACCGGAGTTCGACGCGAACCCCGTTGGGGCAGGGCCGTTCACACTCGCCGAATGGGCACGGCAGGACAGGATCGACCTCACGAGGAACGACAACTACTGGGACGCGCCGAAGCCCTACCTCGACAGCATCACACTGCGAACGTCACCCGACACCAACCAGCGCCTCAACGCGGTCGTCTCGGGCGCCGCAGACCTGACCGCCGACTCGAACTGGTCCACCTTTGCGCGGGCCGAGGATGCGGGACTCCACGCGGAGACCGTCCCCATGGGCGGAGGCCAGTTCATGGGAATGAACATGCGGCGCGCGCCCTTCGACGACGAACGCGCGCGACGCGCAGTAGCCCTCGCCGTCGATCCGTCGACCATCAACAGCGCCGTGTACGCAGGCGACGGTGACGATCAGGTCCCGGGCACTCTCTTCCAAGAGGGGTCGCCATTCTACAGCGATATCCCCTTCACCGAACCGGACAGAGACGTCGCGCAGGAGCTGTTCGACGAGTTGGCAGCCGATGGTAAACCCGTAGAGTTCACCTTCGTCAGCTACTCGTCGGCCGAGAACAAGGTGGCTGCCGAGGCATTGCAGGCAAGCCTGACTGCATTCGACAACGTCGCCGTCGACATCGAGATCGTCGACAACACGGAAGGCGTATCGCGATTGACGAGCCACGACTTCGACATGATGATCACCTCGGCGTTGGTCCAGGATCCCGATACTGCATTGTGGACGGCATTCCATCCCGGGTCGTCGGGTAACTTCACGGGTGCCAATGATTCTGAGCTCACACAAGCACTCGACGCCGGCCGGAACGCCGACACCGTAGAGGCACGCAGGGATGCCTACGACGTCGTGCAGAATCGGCTCGTCGACCTGAATGTCGGATTGTGGTACGTCCGGGGAGCGCCCGGGGTGATCGCCGCGACGGACCTGCAGGGCATTCGGATGTACGGCTCAGGATCTCTTTTGCCTGAGGAGCTTCAGTTCGCGGAGTAGTCACAACCGCGCACAGAACGGACACAACCATCATGTCGACGGCGAGCAGCTACCTTTTCGCCGCGCGGACGCGTTCGGGATGGCCTCGATGTCACCGAAGAGAGACGAGCCGAGACGGTAGCCGACGGGATCGCCGACGGGATCGGGCGTCAGATCAGCGGGTCTACGACCGGAAGGTCGAGCGTGAAGCGACCCGTCGTTTCCGACGCGGTATCGATGTCGAGGAACGCATGCACCGCGAGAACGCCGAGGTCGCGGTGGAACCGCTGGATCGGTGAGGCCGTGCGGAACCCGTCTCCACCGATTCCGCGCACGATGTCGTTGAGTGCATTTCGGCACAGGTCGGTCATGAATGCAGCTCTCAGCTTCATTCGCAGAGATCGATGCCGCACCGGCGGACGGACGGTGGGAGGCAGCATACGAATCCCAGCGGACCGCAGACGTGCCGGCCGAACTGACGGCGGCGTTGGCCGACACCCCCGTCGCTCGCGCTGCCTTCGAGCGGCTCGGCCGATCGGATCGGTACGGACTGATCCTTCCGCTGCTCAAAACCCGCACACCGGAAACACGTGCCAACGCCGTCGCCCGCATCATCGCGCGTCTCACGGCCCAGGCGTAGACTCACCGCCCGGCTGTAGCCGTTGGCCCTTGTCGTGCCTGCCGGGTCAACTCCACTGTGGCCGCGCGCAACTCGTCGGCGGAATTCAGCGGTGACGAGAATCCGGCGCGCGTCATGGCGCGACCACGCGGGGTCGTGACGTCCAGATCCAGCCCGTAGCGATCGGCACCGACACAGGTGGCCGCGGTGGCATCCGGGAATCCGCCGAGCTTCTGAGCCATCGCCGACAGCGCGTCGGCGTGGTCGGCGTTGAGGTGCGCGATCGCGCGACCGGCCGAGGGAGTAATGGGATCCGGCAGTGCCTCGGCATATGCCTCGGCGGTGGCCGAATCCATCCGACCGTACCCGCCGACCCAGCGCACACGCTGGACCCGCAGAACCCAGAGCGAGAAGTCGCTGAAGTCGATGTAGATGCGTGCCGCGGGGACAGCGGTCAGGTGTGCCTCGCGCGCGGCGGCGAGTTCGTCACCCTCAGGATGCTCGACGTACCCGGCGAGGGTGATGCGAGTGCTGGCCAACGGGTCGGACTGCGGGTCGGGCGCCACGATCGCGATGCTCGCACGTCGATCGCGCGCAAGATTGCGACCATGCTCGGCCATGTGCGACACGCACAGCACCGGTGCCCCGCCGACCAGCCCATACGTCACGAACGACGCCCAGGGGTCGCCTTCTTTGGTGAGGGTCGCGAGAGTCCCCATGTTCGTCGACGCAGCGGCCGTCCGAGCTTCCTCGGCAGCAGAGGGCCGGGTCGCGTTCACGATCTCCGTCAACGGCGGCGGCACAGTGGGAGCGTCGCCGGGGTCGCCGTGATCCAAGTTCGTCATGAACGAGACGGTACCCGCAGACATTCTGGACTGTCGTGAGTTGACGGCCGCTGCATCTCGAGCTGAGTGGGACCTTCCAGAGAGAACCCGGCATCATCTGCCGCCCCCTGTACTTCTAATCATTGCAATGTTAGAAAGTGCACTATCGCAACTCTCGATCAAGGAGTGCACATGAGAACCAAAGGGGCGCTCCTGTGGGAGCCCGGCACGAACTCCGGATGGACCGTAGAAGAAATCGAGCTGGACGACCCTCAGGAACGTGAGGTCCTGGTTCGCTTGGCCGCAACCGGCATCTGCCATTCGGATGACCACGTGGACACCGGTGACATCCCGATCGATTGGGCCCCCATGCTCGGTGGCCACGAAGGTGCCGGCGTCATCGAACAGATAGGTCCCGGTGTCACCGATCTCGAGGTCGGCGATCATGTCGTCTTCTCCTTCCTCCCCGCCTGCGGAAAATGCATACCCTGCGTGGCCGGCGACCAGAACCTCTGCGATCTTGGCGCCGGAGTGCTGGGAGGGGTCACACTCGACGGCACCCACCGGATTCACGCCCGCGGAAAAGGCGTAGGCGCCATGTGCTTCCTGGGCACATTCAGCCCATTCGTCGTGGCACCGATCGACTCCGTCATCAAGATCGACAAGGCCATCCCATTGGACAAGGCTGCACTTGTCGGCTGTGGCGTCCCGACCGGTTGGGGATCGGCGGTATACGCGGCAGAGACACAGATCGGCGACACAGTGGTCGTCTTCGGCGTCGGTGGTGTCGGTATGAATGCAGTCCAGGGTGCGAAGTTTGCAGGTGCCTCGCAGATTGTTGCGGTCGACCCGGTTGAATTCAAACGGGAGAAGGCACTCGACTTCGGCGCCACTCACACCGCCGCGAATGCACAAGAGGCACTCGACCTCGTCGAGAGCATTACGAATGGCCGGCTCGCCGACCGCTCGATCATCACTGTGGGCGTGGGCGACGGCAAGCTGATCCAGGGAATGCAAGCGGTGGTTCGGAAGGGCGGAGTCATCGTCTGCACGTCGGCTGCACCCGCACTTCAAACAGAGATCAGCCTGGATCTGCTCACCTTGACGATGTCGGGAAAACGACTGCAGGGAGCACTGTTCGGATCCTGCGCACCCCGCAACGACATCCCACTTCTGCTCGATCTCTACATGCGTGGCTCTCTCCTGCTCGACGAACTCGTCACCACGACGTACAAGCTCGAAGACATCAACCAAGCCGTAGCAGACCTCCGCGAGGGCAAGAACATCCGCGGACTGGTCGTGTACGACCACTGAGACGACGAGCCCATCATCGTTCCCCACCCGGCGCGACGAGACGCGTTGCGGTACGCCAAAGGAGTTGAAGTATCGTGAACGATTTCGAACTGTCATGCGGACTGCCGCCAGGCCCGGATTTCGCAGACTTGGCGGTGCTGGCCGAAACACTCGGCTATGCACGCGTGTGGGTTTTCGATTCGGCTCCACTCTGGGAAGACCCCTTCGTGCACCTCGCACTTGCTGCGCAGCGCACGAGCCGAATCGGCCTCGGTACAGCAGTTCTCATCCCTCAGCAACGATCAGTGATGGCCATGGCGTCGGCGATCGCCACCGTGGCCCGGGTGTCCGGAAATCGGTTCCGACCCTGCTTCGGCACCGGCTTCACCGCCCGCCTCATGATCGGGCAGAGACCCATGACCATCGCGGCGCTCGGCGATTACCTCACTGCTCTTCGCACGCTACTGGCCGGGGAAACTGCAATCGTCGACGACAAGCCGGTCCGAATGATGCACTTCGACGGGCTCACTGCCGACCGCCCTGCCGATGTGCCACTGTGGCTGAGCGCATTCGGCCCCAAGGGAACATCCCTCGCGGCAGAAGTTGCCGACGGGGTGATCGGGCCTCCCGGTTCCGGGGTGCCGGCCTCGATCCTCGTTTCCGGCACGGTTCTTTCGGAGGGAGAAGATCCGGATTCCGAACGTGTCCGCGAGGCGATCGGACCGTGGAAGGCTGTCGATTGGCACAGCACCTACGTATGGGGCGGCGCCGACGCCGTCGACGCCATACCGGGCGGTATGAGCTGGCGGAAGTCGCTCGAGGATCTCGGACCGGAAAGCGAAAGACACCTCTGGATCTATGAAGGCCACGCCACTCACCTCACCGATCGCGATCGACAGGTACTCGAACAGATCACCACAGAGGCCACCGGAGCCCAGGGCAGCAATCCTGCATATGACGACGTCAAGACCATTGTGGCCGACGAGAAAGAGGCAGGTCGGCAGCTGCAGAAGATCGCTGCCCGCGGGTACGGCGAGATCATCTACACCCCCAGTGGACCGGATGTCGCGGGCGAGCTTCGCCGCTTCGCCACAGCCCGCCCGGCACCCTCCCTCACACCGCGACCGGAACCTCGGGGGCAGGCTTAGCCAGCCGACCAGCAATCGCAGCGCAGATGAGCAACTGGAGTTGGTGGAACAACATCAGCGGCAACACGATCAGCCCGATCGGCTGACCCGCGAACAACACTGTAGCCATCGGCAAGCCGGTCGCAAGCGACTTGGTCGACCCGCAGAACAGGATCGTCGCGCGATCTTCGGCTGCGAATCCGAGTCGAGGCGCCATGTACCAGGTGGACGCAAGGACGATCGCAAGGAGCACACTGCACGTCACCACGAGGGCAAGCAATCGAGGGATCGAGATGCTCGACCAGATTCCTTCGTTCATGCCGCGACTGAACGCGACGTACACGACGAGCATGATCGAGCCTCGGTCGACGATCTTGAGGGGACTGCTGTGCTCTTTGATCCATGTACCGATCCAGCGGCGAGCCACCTGCCCCGCCACGAACGGGACGAGCAGCATTGCCACGATATCGATCACTGCCCCCGCGCTCATGGTCACGCCCTGAGAGGTCATCAGCGCTGCGACCAGCAACGGCGTGAGAACGATCCCGAGCAGACTCGACGCGGAGGCGCTCACGATCGCGCCCGGGATGTTTCCGCGCGCGACCGACACGAGAGCGATCGCCGATTGCACCGTCGACGGGAGCACGCAGAGGTACAGCACTCCGAGATAGAGCGGGTCGTTGAGGAACCACGGTACGAGCAGTTTCGCAGCGATACCCAGAACGGGGAACACGATGAACGTCGTGACGAGGATCGTCACGTGCAAACGCCAGTGCTTGAGTCCTTCGATGGCCTCAGTCGTCGACAGTTTCGCGCCGTAGAGGAAGAACAGCAGTCCGATCGCGATCTTGGACGCCCAGCTGAATCCGCTCAGGACCACGCCGTCGGCGGGTAGGAGCGCGGCTACGCCGACGGTGACGAGAATGCCGACCAGGAAGGGGTCGAGCCGGTTCAGGAGGGGGACCTTCGTGAGCATGATTCGACGTTAGAGCACCGGCCTATATCCGCGATAGACGATCACCATGGTTACAGTCATCACGAAACATGATTGAATGCGAGGGTGTTCGATCCCATCCATCTGCGTACTTTCCTCGCCGTCGAACGCGATCGGAATTTCAGTGCAGCCGCTCGACGACTCGACCTTCGACAATCGACGGTCAGTCAGCACATCGCCAAGCTCGAACACGCAGTCGGTCGCCGGCTGTTCCTTCGGGATACTCACTCGGTCGAACTGACAGCGGACGGCAGCGTCATGGTCGGGTTCGCGCGCGAGATCCTCGACCGGCACGAGACTGCACAACGGTACTTCGAGGAGTCGGGAGTCAGTGGCCGGCTCCGATTCGGAGCCTCCGAGGACCTGGTTCTTCACGACCTGCCCTTGATACTCGCCGAGTTCCGGCGCAGTCACCCCCGGATAGATTTCGAACTCACCGTCGCCCTGAGCGAAGATCTGCATCGGAAACTCGAGGACGGCGAACTCGATCTGATGTTCGGAAAGCGCCGACCGGGCGAACGTCACGGTGAGTTGGTCTTCCGTGATCGACTGGCATTTCTCGCCGCTCCGGACTTCGTACTCGAACCGACCGGTCCGGTGCCACTGGTGACCTATCCCCCGCCGTCCTTGACCCGTGAGATCGCACTCGACGTACTGCAACGCGAAGGGCTCAGTGCTCGCATCACGTGCGTCGCAGACAGTTTGAACGGCCTACGCGCTGCCGCCCTGGCCGGACTCGGCGTTGTTCTTCATGCCCAGCGGTTTCCGCCGTCCGGACTCGAACCGGTACGCACTGCGGGTCGTCGCCTGCCGGACGCCGGTGAACTCGAATTCGTACTGGTCTCGCGGCGGAGCGTACTGAGCGAGCCGGAGCGCGAACTGCGAGCGGTGATCTTGGCCAATGTCGACCGGCTCAGCTACTCACCACGAGCAAGCTCCGGAGACGGCCACAACTGACGACGTGATCTCGCTCGGTTGGATTCGTGCCGCGACCGGTGTCCGCAATGTCCGTCGGGCGCTCACCTGGAGCGCCGCCAGCACCGCCACAGCGGCCGGCATCGTCGGGCGCAGTGCGAATGCCTCACTCCTCAACTCGACGACCAATGGATCGGGACGCATTTTCAGTGACATCCGCACGACACACGGGTGCAATACTGCTCCGCTAAATATTGTCCGGTGACCCACGATGTAACACCGCAGTCCGATAGCCCGCTCCCCGAGGGCTTCCTCGATGCCTTCTGGCAGTACGACACGGCTCTCCTCGCAAACGATGTCGCCCAACTCGACGAGTTGTTCGAGCCGTCGAACCACACGCTGCGCGCCGACGCGAACGCCATCCTCGAGGGATACACGGCGATCGGCGAATTTCGTGCTGCGCGGCCCGACCGTCCCACCCGTCGTATCGCTCGAGTGTGGACACGAGTACTGGCCGACGACCTCGTCTACTCCACCGCCGAAGTGCGGTCCGGTGCCGGCGCTGCAGGGCTCCAGACACAGTTGTGGCGACGCACCGACCGCGGTTGGCAGATCACGGCCGCGCACGTGACGCCGCCGAGCAAGCCCGTCGAGGGCACAATCTGGCGCGTCGTCGGCGCTCCTCTGGTCGCCGGTGCGAACGCGGGGCCGCTGTCCGGCGGTACCGTCGCGGTCAAGGATCTCTTCGCCGTAGCGGGCATCGCCCGGTCCGGCGGCGTCAAGGCGTACCTCGCGGAGCAGGAACCGCAGGACGAGTCAGCCGACGCGGTTCGTCGGCTGCTCGCGGCCGGTGTGTCGGTCACGGGAGTCACGCACACCGACCAATTCGCCTTCGGTCTCGCCGGCCAAAACGCCGACTGGGGCACCCCGGTGAACCTGGCCGCACCTACCCGCATTCCCGGCGGATCGTCGAGTGGATCGGCGTGCGCTGTGCGGAACGGGTGGACCAGCATCGGTCTGGGCACCGACACCGCCGGCTCCATCCGAGTCCCGTCGAGCTACCAAGGGCTGTGGGGATTCCGACCCACACACGGATCGGTCAGCACCGACGGGGTTCTCGCTCTCGCCCCCTCGTTCGACACCGTGTCGTGGCTGACCCGCGATGCGTCGACCCTCGCCGCCGTCGGAGATGTTCTCCTGCCCGCGGACACTGCGACAGCACCGCTACGCGCAGTGTGGTCCAGCGACGTGAACGCGGTCGCTGATCCCGACGTTCAAGAGAAGGTCGAGCATGCAGCTCAGCTGCTCGACGCCGATCCGCTTCCTCCGCTGCCCGATCTCGCCGAGTGGACTGCGGCCTTCCGTACCGTGCAGGCCCATGAAGCCTGGGCTGAGCACGGCGAATGGCTCACCGCCCATCCGGGGGGCGTCTCCGCCGATGTCGCGGGCCGGTTCGCCGCGGGACGCGATGTGAGCGAAAGGCAGCTTTCCGCCGCGTGGGCGACGATTCGGGTCGCCCGGGCGACGATGACCGAACTGCTCGCGGGTAGCTACCTCGTGCTGCCCACCGTCGGTTCGCCCACGCCCCGCGTCAACGCAACCCATGAGGAGGTGGATGCGCACCGTCAATCCACCTTGCGTCTCACAACTCTTGCGTCGCTCAGCGGTTTTCCGGCCGTCTCGATCCCCGCCCCGTCGCCCGACGACGCACCGCTCGGAGTGTCTCTGGTGAGCGCGGCGGGCACCGATCGAGGTCTGCTCGACCTGGCACAGCGCGTAGGAAAAGAACTCGGAGTCTGATCGGGATCAGGTGCGCCGCATCGAGCGGCGCACCATCCCGTACTCGGGACCGTCGGGGACATGAGTTTCGTGGCCCCGGTACAAACGCTCGCCGTGCAGTGAGACACCGACGAGGCAGATCGTCAACAGCGGGTCCTGTGGCCCGACGGCGAGGACCTCCTGTGTCACCGGATCTGGCAGGACTGGCCTCAACTTCGCCGACTCCCACTCCACCGACATCCCGCGCAGTGTCTTGACGGACTCGAAAATCGAGTATTCGTCATCGAATTCGATATCGTCGCGACGCCGCGCAGGTACGACGTCCTCGGCGAGAATGAGTGGTCGACCATCCGCTAGCCATCGCTTCAGGACACGAAAGCACGGCGCACCGGGGGCCGCTTCGAGGTCGTATGCTTCGTCATCCATCAACTCCGACCACTCGGCGCGCAGGACGTCGACCTTGACCTCGTATCCCGCCTTCCCGAGTCGTTCGGTCAGTTCATAGCTCTGGTCGATGCGGAAGGGCACCGACATCGCGGCAACATTCGCGAAGGTGCCTTGGTGTGCGCGCCGGGCGATCAGGCCCTGTCCTTCGAGCTTCACCAGGGCTTCGCGCACCATCGGCCGGCTCACACCGAGAGCCTTCGCCAGTTCGAGTTCGGTCGGAAGCGGAGAGCGTGTGGTCGCGGCCTCGCGCCAGATGCGCTCGAGTTCCACGTCAAACCCGCCGCTTCTGCTGTGCTCCATTGACTTCCAACCCCCTGTCAACGCCATGGACGAACCGAGTCTAGACGTACGGAACGCAACTACTCGCGCGCGCAACACGAACGTCACAGTCAGGATATCGATCGGTTACGACGTCGTCTTACCGTCTGATCAACACTAACGGCCAGTGAAAGAAGGTGGCGATGACCGAGCACAGCTCACCGCTCGAGGCTGATCTCACCGCTATCCCACGAGCACGTGTACACATCGGGAAGCGTGCCACCTTCGATTGCGGTGCGCACGAGTTTGTCGAGAACCGGTGTGATCGCCGATCGCAGACTCGCCGTGTCGTCGCCTACGGGCGTGAGGAACCCGTACGTCGCCGCTCCCAGGTCGCGGGCGACCGCAGTGGCGACTGATCCGGGAGCATCTGCCGAGTGTGCAACGAGCTCGCATCCGAGATTCTCCACCAGAATCCTTCCGGTGGATCGACCTTCGTCTGCCGCCAGGAAGCTCGAGAGATACAGCACATTGACGCGGCGAGCCGGGTCCACGGCCGCGACGCCGCGCACGAACCCCGCCGCAGCACGTTGCTGAGTCGGCACGGGTGGTCCTGCGACAAAGCCGATGGATCCTCTGACTTCATGCGCGGCAGCGCGTCCCGCATGCTCGGCACCGAGCCACCAGCACCAGTCGATCATGGTGACGCCGGGCGGAGTGGTGAATGTCGCGGGGTTGTCCGTGTATTCGGTGGGCACGTCGGACAGGATGATCGAACGCCGCCCGTCGGCCAGACGATGCGCGTCGTCGAGGTACTGGATTCCATGCAGGACCAGGACATCACATTCTTGAACGGTCTCGTCCAGCTCGCCAACCACGACGTAGGGGTCGAAACCCACGTCCCTCCAGACCCTCGACGCATCCCACGCCCCGTCCAACCATCCGGCATCGCCACCGGTCGCCGGTACCACCAGCCCGATCCGTGTGTTCTCCACGGTGCACTCACACTCCAGTTCCTTGGATTTCAATCACCCGAAGTTAGGATAAACATTGTCAATTAGCTTGCCTATCATAAAATCCTGTCCCAAGTCGATGCGCATCGGCCCGTGCGGAGGTGTGTTCACCGATGGTGGTTGCGAGATTCGTCCGGACCACGGCTGTAGCTTCCTCGACCCCGCTCAGCACGCCGTTCGCGCGACCGACGAAGCAACGTTACTTCCCGTCGAGAAGGCTCCGGTCCGCCGCGCGTCGGAAAGCCGTCTGAAGAAGGCTCTCGACAGCGGACGATTCGCGATCATCGCCGAGGTGAACGGCGCAGACAGCTCCAGCGCAACGGAATTCGTGGATTCGGCCCGGGTGGTCGCCGGTGTCGCGGATATCGTCTCCATCACCGACCACTCCGGCGCGAACGTCCACATGGGCAACATCGCCGCGACCGCTCACCTCCGTAACGCGGGCCTCGATGTCATGCCGACGTTCGGGTGCCGCGACCGCAATCGGATTGCGCTTCAAGGCGATCTTCTCGGCGTGGCAAGCTTGGGTGTGCGCAACGCACTCATCGTCACCGGTAATCACGTGGAGGTCGGCGATTCTCCTCATGCACGACCGGTTTTCGACCTCGACAGTCCCCGCCTCCTGGCCATCGCCGACCGGCTGCGGAACGAGGGCCTGCTGGACAACGGCCGCGCGGTGGAAGTGGCACCGGATCTGTTCCTCGGTGCCGTCGTGCATCCGTTCGCTCCGCCGTATGACGACCGTCCCCGTCAGGCCATTCGGAAGGTGCGAGCGGGCGCGGACTTCATCATCTCCCAGCATATTTTCGAGCTCCCTCGCTGGCGCGTATTCATCGCCGAGGTCAACCGGCTCCGTGCCGACGAACGGCCGTTCCACATGCTCGGCGGAATCGCGATCATGCCCAGCGAGCAGATCGCGCGGCAGGTCAACGCCGGCCTGCGCGGGTTCTCGATTCCCGAGTCGCTGCTGACGCGCCTACGCCAAGCCAAGGATCCGCAGGACGAGGGCCTCGAGATCGCTGCGGAGATGCTTACCGAACTCACCGAGACCGAAGGAGTTTCAGGCTGTCTGCTGGCACCGGTCACCGGTCGCCAGAATGCACTCGCTGCATCGGTAGAGCAGTCCGAGCTCATCACCGAGGTGCGCCGCCGCGCCGGCATCCCCGTCCAGACCGGAGCTCTCGCATGAGCCGCCGGGTCATGAGCGTGACCGGCCCCGTCGACGTCGACGACCTGGGCGTGGTCATGCCGCACGAGCATCTCATCGCCAATGCCCACTCGCAGTGGATCTACCCCGAGAACCGGGACGACCTCGCGCATTACACCCAGCCGTACTCTGCGACGCTGCACGGCGAAGTCCAGCTCGAGCCGTTCTCGTTCCGCTCCGCGATGCAGCAGCTCGATCTCGACGTCGCCAGGGAAGAACTCGAGACGTATCTCGGTGCCGGTGGCGGCACGGTCGTCGACCTCGGCATCCCCGGATTCGGACGCGATCCTGCGGCGCTGAAAGCGCTGTCGGAGCTCACCGGTGCCACGGTGATCATGGGGTGTGGCGAGTACGTAGAGCATTCGCATTCGCCGTACGTCCGGCATTCGTCCGCCGAGGTCGTACGGGACGTCCTGCTCCACGAGATCGAGTTCGGCGTGGGCAATACCGGTGTCCGTCCGGGCATCATCGGTGAGATCGGCACCGGCAATCCACCCACCTCCGAGGAACGTAAGGTGGTGTGCGGCGCAGCGATGGCCCAGATGGAGTCGGGGCTCGCCCTGAATCTGCATCGGACGATCTTCCCGGACCCGCTCGCCACGCTCCCCCTGGTCGACGAGATCCTCGATATGGGTGTCGACCCGCGCAAGCTCATCGTCAGCCACTGCGACGAGCGTCCGGAGCCGGAGTTCGCACTCGAGCTCGCTCGCCGCGGGTGTTGGGTCGAGCTCGACACGTTCGGGATGGAGCAGTGGGCGATGTCTGCGCGTCGAGGAGACGAGTATCCCGATCGCGCGTTCGATCATCACCGGATCGACCTGCTGATCCGGCTGCTCGATGAGGGCTTCAGCGACCGCGTGCTCGTGAGCCACGACATCGCAATGAAGCCGCAGTTCACGCGATACGGAGGGTGGGGACTCCGGCATCTGCTGCACGGCATACGCCCCCGGCTCCGGGCGCGTGGTGTCACCGACCAGGTGTTCGCCGAGATTACGGTCCGCAACCCTGCGGCCGCACTCGCCTGATCACCCCACTCCACAACCGAGTACGAGCAGAAGCCGCGACCTCGACGAGGTCGCGGCTTCGTTCGTGTCCCATCGAAATGACATGAGGCTCGGCCGGGGATCCCGGCCGAGCCTCTCGGTCTTGTGAACTCGTCAGTGCTTACTCGTCATCGGGCACCGCCGACTCGTGCCAGCGGTGCAGCACCAACCATTCGAAGAAGCTGACGATGCCGAACAGAATCAGTGCCACGACACTCGCCAGCACGACCGCGGCGAACAGCTCAGGTGTGCGGAGCTGATTGGCGTAGTGGGTGATTGCGTAACCGAGCCCTCCGGCGCCGCCACCGATTCCGGCCGCGAACTCACCGACGATTGCGCCGATCGCCGCCGAGCTGGCCGCAACCTTGAGGCCCGTCATGATCTCGGGTAGCGCATGCGGGACACGCAGTGAGAACAACTGCACGCGCGGCGCGGCACCGGCCATGCGGTAGAGCTGAACGAGGTTGCGATCGGTGGATTTCAGGCCTTGCAGCGTATTGGCCGCGACCGGGAACACCGCCAGCATCGCCGCGACGAGCGTGTTGGTTGCGATGCCGGCTCCGAACCACACCACGAGAATGGGTGCGACGGCAATGATCGGAATCGTCTGCAGAATAACGAGATACGGATAGACTCCGAGTTCTGCGGTCTTCCAGCGCGCCATGACAAGGGCTGTGGCGAAGCCGCTGACCACGGCCAGCAGGAATCCGAGGTACGCCTCCTGCATGGTGACCAGGGTCGGTTCGACGAGGTCGGGCGCGCGTTCGATCAGGGCGGTGACCACGTCCATCGGCGACGGCACCAAATAGGTAGGAACCCCGGTGAAGACCACCGCTGTTTGCCACAGGACGAGGGCAAGGACCGCGAAGGCAACCGGAATCACAACTTTGCGACCCAGATCCTTCCGCTGTTTCGGCCGTGCAGGCTCCGCCGCCGCGGGTCCGACGTCGGGGACGATGTTCGTGTCGATGGGTGACTGCAGTGTCTGAGACATCCGTCGCTCCTCAGTGGTCGAATGCGAGCAGGCCGGAAATTTCTTGGGTGAGATCGTCGAGCGCAGCGGTGTCCCGGGCGGAGCCGTCCTGCGTCGGCGGGCTCGGAGAGTCGATCACGCGATCGATACGTCCCGGCCTGGCAGCCATCACCACCACACGGTGCGCGATGTTGACGGCTTCCTGAATGGAGTGGGTGATGAACAGCGCACTGAACTGCTGCAGACGCCACAGATCCAGTACGACCTCCGACATCTTTGCGCGAGTGAACTCGTCGAGCGCGGCGAACGGTTCGTCGAAGAACATGATCTCGGGTGAGCTCGTGATTGCGCGGGCCAGGGAAACGCGCATCTTCATGCCGCCGGACAGCTGCCGTGGCAACGCCGACGCGAAGGGAGTGAGCCCCACAGTCTCGAGCGCGGCTGCAGCCGCAGTGCGACGTTCCACCTTCGGCATCTTCTTCAGCTTGGCGACGAGTTCGACGTTGCTCTGGACTGTGCGCCACGCCAGCAGCGTCGGATCCTGGAAGACGTATGCCTGTTCGCTCGCACGTCGGACCAGCTCACCGCTACTGACCTCGGCGAGACCGGCCGCCATCCGCAGGACGGTGGTCTTACCGCAGCCGGACGGGCCCACGATCGAGACGATCTCTCCCTTCGCGATACTCAGATCGAGTGGCGTGATGGCGTGATAGCCGTTGCGGAAGATCTTCTCGACGCCGCGAAACTCCAACATGGGTGGCGTTGCCAGTTCGGTCTCTCGGTCCATAACGGTGGTCATTCCTACTCCTCGAGGTTCGGACGGCAGGGACGGTGTTCCGTCCGCCGACCGGTCAGAAGTCGATGTGCTCGTACGTGCCTTCGGGTGCATCGGGGCGGGTTTCGAGCGGGGCGATATCTGGGGTAATGGTGAGGTCTGCGATGTCGGCGACGGTCAGATCGTCCGTCTTCAGAACCCCGAGCTTCTTCATCTGCTCGATGAGCGTGGCCCACCGCTCCTCGGTCATCGCGCCGATCGTGGCTTCGCCTTCGGCGGTGAGGACGTAGTCGCGCTGTGCGTCCCACTCGAACCACAGCAGGTCGGCTGCGAGCTCCTTGTCGACCTCGTTTATCAGGTAGTCGTTGATCTGCTGAGCGACGTCGATGTCGCCCATGTAGTCACGCCAGCCTTTGTTGCTGGCCTCGACGAAGGCCTCGACCACGTCGCGGTTGCCCTCGAGGTAGTCGTCGGTGACGTACGTGACGGTGTTGTAGGGGTTGAAACCGGTATCGGCGAACGGAAGGAACGTGACCGCAAGATCACCTTCCTTGTGGGCGACGTACGGTTCGTTGACCGCGATTCCCTGCTGCACCAGCGTGTCGTCGCGAATGAAGTTGGCGAGGCTGCCGGTGTACTGCATCTGCTGGAAGTCGATGCCGTATTCCTGCTTGACCCACTCCGGTCCGAGGACGCCCGCGGAGTTGACCCAGGACATACCGTCGGTGTCCTCGAAGGTGTCGATTCCGGAATCCGCGTGAACCATCATTCCGGTGATGCTCTTCTGAATGATCGCGTTGACTGCCTGGAGCGGGATGCCCTCGTCCTGGGCCTGAACGATCTCGTTGGCGCCGCTACCGGTGATGCCGAAGTCGGCGCGCCCCGATGCGACGAGCTGGGTACCCGACACCTGCGGGCCGCCCGGTTCGATCGTCACATTCAGGCCGGCTTCCTCGAAGTAGCCGAGCTGCTGCGCCGCATAGAATCCGCCGCTTTCGGCATTCGGGTACCAGCCGAGTACCACTGTCACGTCGGTCAGGCCGCTGTTGGAAGGGGTATCTGCCGCCGAGTCGGTCGAGCATGCAGACAGAGCAAGGACGGAGGCAAGGACGGTGGCTGTCACAGCACGTTCCCGGGTCTTTCGATTGAACACGCAATTCTCCTCAATGGAACGGCACCTGAAAGCGCCACTGAACCTTTCGGCTGAAGCGATCGTAAAACCACGTCGTAACGCGATCTTCTCGCTCGCATTACGCCCGGATGTCGTGTGTTAATTCCCTGAGCAGGAGGGCTTTTCGGATTCAGTGTCAGACTCGCCCTCGACCGAATCAGGTGACGGCGCCCACAATTCTCTCCGGGGAGTAAACCTCGTGTTACGAGTCATTTACATCGTCGTCAGACACCGATGTCCATGTATACGGTTGCGTTGCGGCGCGATCGGAGTATCCGCGTCAGCAACCCTCGAAAAGGAGATCATCGTGGCAGACGCCCCCACCGTGAAGAACATCGAAGACTTGACGGCACGCCTCATTTCGCCAACGGACGCGGTCAAACTCATCCCGCTGGCGGGGCCGAGCGACGGGTCACCGACAAGTGTGTTCTTCGAGGTCTGGGAGCCGGGCGGTGCGCAGCCCGACAATTCCCACCCCGACTCGGTGGAGATCTTCATCGTGCTGTCCGGCGAAGCCGAAGCGACGAGCGACGAGCACACCACCCCTTTGCGGCAGGGCGATGTCCTCATCCTCACCAAGGGATCGGTGCACAAGATCCGCAATACCTCTGCGACAGAACGACTTTATACGGTGACGATCATGACGGTCGACAACGAAGGGTCCATGCCGCACGGATTCGAACACCTCGTAGCAGCCGGCACACCCACGACCCTCGACGACGAAGACAAAGCAGCACTCTTTGCCCGATACCTCCCGCAGGTCACCGCGTGACGAAACAGATCCTTCTCTCCCATCTTTCGACCACTCGAATCGCCGAGCTCGACCACGACACCACCGTGTGCGTGCAGCCGATCGGTGCCGTCGAACAGCACGGCCCCCACCTGCCGGTTGCCACCGACTCGCTGCTCGCGGAGTACATTGCCCGCCACGCAGCAACGCAGAGCACCGCGCCCGCGTGGGTTCTTCCGACCCTGTCGTACGGCACATCGAACGAGCATCTCGGATGGACCGGCACCGTGTCACTCGACACCACAACGCTTCTCGCGGTGTGCCGCGACGTAGCACGGTCGGTACGGGCATCCGGCTTCACTCGGCTCGTGTTCGTCAACGGACACGGTGGACAGACGCATCTCCTGTCGATGGTCGCGCGGGAGATCCACATCGAATTCGGTCTGCACGTGGTGAACGTGATGCCCGGCCAGCTCGGGGAGCCCGACGGCGTCGTCGTGTCCGACGCAGAATGGGGAATCCACGCGGGCGAGCTCGAGACGAGCATGATGCTGCACGTCGCTCCCGAACTTGTGGACATGAGTGCCGCAGTCGCCGGCGGCCACGAAGCACACGAACTCTTCGACACGTCACCACTGCTCACCATCGAGAACGGCATCTCGCCCGCCTGGATCACCGATGATATCTCCCCCGGCAACGGAGTCATCGGAGATGCCCGCCACGCCTCGGCCGAAATCGGCAGGGCCGTCATCGAATTCCAGGTCGCGCAGCTCGCCAAGGCTTTCGCCGAGATCAGCACCTTCGCGTTCCCGCCCGCCCGTTCCGCACTCCGAGGACACTGATGGCCCACCGGCAAACCTGGATCCGCACCACCGATCATGTCGACCTGCACCCCACTCCACCGGCACCCCGACGCGTGGACCTGCCCGCACTCCCCCAGTCCATCACCGTCGACATCACCCGCGCAGCGCTCGTCGTCATCGACATGCAGAACGACTTCTGCCACGAGAACGGTTGGCTCGGAAGCATCGGCGTCGACGTGAATGGGCCACGCTCCGCAATCGCGCCGTGCGCAGCCCTCACGGATACGGCCCGCGTGGTGGGCATGCCGGTCGTCTGGGTCAATTGGGGTAACCGCCTCGATCTCGCTAATCTTCCCGCGGGCGTCGTGCATGTCTACGACGGCGACGGATCCGGCGGAGGCATCGGCGACACGGCGGGACACAGCGTTGCGGTGTTGACCCGCGGGAGCTGGGGTGCCGCGGTGGTCGACGAACTGACCATCGGCGAAGGAGACATCTGCGTCGACAAGTACCGCATGAGCGGCTTCTTCGACACCGAACTCGACAGCGTGCTCCGGCTGCACGGCATCGACACCCTGTTCTTCGCCGGCGTGAATGTCGACCAGTGCGTCCTCGCGACCCTCACCGACGCCGCGAGTCTCGGCTACAACGTCGTCCTGGTCGAGGGCGCATCGACCACCTCCTCCCCCGAATACTGCCTGGACGCAACGTTGTACAACACTCGCCAGTGTTTCGGCTTCACCGCCGACTGGCACGAGGTGGCGACTGTACTCGAGAAGGAGGCGCAATGATCGCTCGCAGCGCATCGCTCCTCGTCACCAATGCACTCCTGATCCCCGTCGACACCGACCAGCCTGATTACATCGAGAACGGCTGGATACTGATCGAGGACGGTGTCGTCACCGATCTGGGCTCCGGCATCCCACCCGCCGTGGACCCCGAAGTCGAACGCCTCGACTCCGGCGGCCACATCGTCGCGCCCGGCTTCGTCTCGTCGCACAGTCACCTGTTCACCAGCGGCCTGCGGGGTCTGGCCAGCGACGACTCGCTGTACGGCTGGGCCAGCGCCTCCATGGGTGCCACCCGCGATGCCACACCCGACGACATTTACTGGGCCACGACGCACGGTGCCTTCGACTTCCTCAATGCCGGAGTGACCACAGCCTTCGACTTCACCGATCCTCGGGAACCGTGGGCGGACATGGTCGACGGAGAGCGGTCCACTCCCGACCCCGCGTCCTTGCGGCCGGTCGACTACATCCTGCGACAGATCGACGCCAAGCACGATGCCGGGATCCGTTTCATCAACGCGACCCGCCCCGATTCCGACATCGGAACAGCCGACGAAATCCTCGAGCGGTTCCGTCCCACGGTCGACCACCTCGTGGGCCTCGATCCACGGATCGCGCTCGGCGCCGCTGTGACAGGTGGTGTGCAGTGGGCCGGAACACGGGATGCCGCCGACCACGAAGTGACCCTGATGCGCGAGTTCGGGATCATCAACCAAGCGCATTTTCTCGAAACCGCCGAAGCTCTCGACCATCAGCTCACCAAGTTCTCTTGGTACGAAGAGGCCGGGGCACTCGGGCCGGACTTCATCTTCGGGCATTTCGTCCAGGCCACGGCCTCGGTCATCGAGCGCACCGCGCGGGCCGGTGCCCGCATGAGCTGGCAGGCCACCGCCAATGGGCGACTCGGCTCGGGCGTCGCGCCGATTCCCGAGATCCTCGCAGCCGGAATCGACGTCGGCCTCGGCTTGGACGATCAAGCGTGTTCCGACCTCGCCGACCCATGGCAGAACATGCGCATCGCCGCCTATAGCGTGCGCGCAGATCGCCGCGATGCTCAGGCCATCGAGATTCGCCGCGTGCTGGAAATGCAGACGCTGGGCGCCGCGCGCATCATCGGCGTCGACGACCGGGTCGGCAGCCTCACCCCCGGCAAGTTCGGAGACTTCGTGCTCGTCGATCCCACAGCCCCCGATGTCGGTCCCCTGTGGAACCCCGTCGACGCATATGTCCTCGCGTGCGGTCTGCGGAACCTCCGCGGCGTCTACGTCGGCGGTGTGCAGGTCAGCGACGGGATGCGGTGCTCCGACCCACTCGCCCGCCAGGCAGCCGTGGAGATCCGCACCCGGCAGCACGCCTTCAACCCGGTTCGTCCGTAGACCTTCGAGAAAGCGACACCCCGTGCTCAATTCCGGCATGCTCGATCCCGGCGAGGGGCCGATCCGCTCCGACCTGTATCTCCCCTCCACCCTCGACCACCTCCTGTGGGGTCGCCTCTCCTCACGAGCAGACTCGCCCGTGCTGTCGATCGATGCGGGCAGCGAGGTCACGATCGACACGATCAGTCACGAGGGCATCCTCGAAGACCAGGGACGCGACCCCAAATCGTTCTTCGGCTCGCACGGCGTCGACGAGGTGCTCAGCGATGCCATCGCATTGGCAGCGAGCGAATATCCGCGAGCGATGGGCGCTGACGGTCCGCACGTCGTGACAGGGCCGATCGAGATTCGCAGCGCGCATCCGGGTGACGTACTCGCGATGACGGTCGTGGAAGCGCTTCCACGCGTGCCGTACGGCGTGGTGTCCAACCGGCACGGCAAAGGCGCACTGCCGCAGGAATACCCGCATGGAGCCGACGTGTTCAGTGTGTTCGCGTCGCTCGACGAGATCGACCCGACCAGGGCGCGAATGTCCTTCGGTCCCGGTGACACTCGCACTGCGTCGTTCCCGATTGCCCCGTTCCTCGGAATCATGGGCGTCGCGGTCGATGCCGACGTCCGTCCGCATTCGGTGCCGCCCGGCACCCACGGAGGCAACATCGACATCAACCTGCTCACCGCGGGGGCGACGCTCTACCTCCCCATCCAGGTCCGGGGAGCCCTCGCCTACATCGGCGACCCGCACTTCGCGCAAGGCGACGGTGAGGTCTCACTCACCGCCCTCGAAGCGTCCCTCCGCGCGACGATCCGGTTCGACGTCATCCCCCGCGAAGAAGCACTGGAAGCGTTCGGCGCACTGATCGGGCCCATCGCGGAAACCTCCGAGTACCTCGTCCCCACAGGCCTGGACGAAGACCTCGACATCGCCATGCAGAATTGCGTCCGCGCAGCAATCGGGTTGCTCGAAGCTCGCTACGGCATGGACCCCCGCCATGCTTACGCCTATCTCTCTGCCGCTACCGATTTCAACATCTCGCAAGTGGTCGATGTTGTGAAAGGTGTGCACGCACGAATTCGAAAGGACGGCTTCGCCTGACCGGCGCACGAGCACCGTGACGCACCGACGCGCTATCCGAGAACTATCGGAGATCGCGCCTCAGGGGTGCCGTCACGACCACCGCGGCGGCGCCCACTGCGTAGACGGTGAGAACAAGCGCCCCGAGGAGCGGCGAAGGCAGTATCGGACCACCCAGCGATATCTCCTCCGTCACGGTGTCGGCGAGGAAGGTGAAGTCCGTCAACGCCGCGGTCGCGCCTCCCAGCAGGAACGGGTAGAGAGTGTTGAGCCGGAAGGATCATGAGCACCGGCTCGAGGAAATAGAAGTACCCGAGCACGATCCCGACAGCCACGAGCTGGTTGCGGACCAATGCACCGATTCCCACCCCCAGCACCGTATAGGTCGCTGCCACCACAACCAGTCGGGCAAGGACCGGGTTGGCCCTCGAACCCAACCGCATCACGCTCAGTGCCGACGTCGAAGCGAGATTCGAGGCGTCATAGCGCGAGGCGCCGCTCTTGGTGGATTATTGCCCGCCCAGCGACGAATACTCCACCAAGAATCGATGTCGTTCCTATCCGCACGCACCGGCGGATGTGGACCCATCCAGTACGGTGGCCGCAGGAGGAAAATAACACTCAGTGGTTCGGTCCTGCGCCTAGCGGGTCCCTTCAACTCCATCATCATGGCAGCGTCCGGACTACCTGTCATCGGCAGCCGTATCCGCAGCTACATCGCCCCGATCACGTACACCGGTCGCAAATCCGGCCGGACGATCACGCTGCCGGTCAGCTACCTCCCAGCTAACTCGATGGAAACGTCCAGCCCGGAAGGTTACTTTCCTCGGTTGAAGATCCATGCGTCCGAACGTGGTGTATTTGATGACAGTCTGAACAAGGGCAGCCGACTCCGGTCGACTGCCCTCCGCAAATACAACGACTGAATCAAGCCCAAGGAGTACCTCTCGTGGATCTTCCACGCGTCTTCACCATTCGCGAAAGTAGCCACCGCATCCACAACCCGTTCACCTCGGGCAAGCTCGGCGCCCTGGGCAGGCACTGCACCTGGCGCCCGGGACGCGCGTGCTCGAGCTCGCCAGCGGGTCCGGCGAAAATACTTTGCACGTGGGCCCGTGACCACCACATCCCCGGAACTGGGGTGGACATCAGCACTGGCGTTCACCGAGCAAGCCCGCGTCCGTGCCGCTGAACTCGGCGTCACCGATCAGGTCGACTTCGTGCACTCCGATGCCTCAGGTTTCGTAGCAGGCAATCCGGTCGATCTCGCCGCGTGGGTGGGTGCTACCTGGATCGGAGGCGGCGTAGCCGGCACCGTCGAGCTGCTGAGCAAGAATCTCTCCGTCCCGGCGGCCTGATGTTGATCGGTGAGCCGTACTGGCGCCGCGAAATACCCGACCAGGAACCGCCAAAACCTACGGCGCCAACGGCAAGGACGACTTCCTGGTACTGCCGGAGCTGATCGAGCAGTTCGGCGATCTCGGGTACGACGTTGTGGAAATGGTGTTGGCCGATCACGACAGCTGGGACCGGCGCAATGGCTCAACCTCCGCCGCCCACAGCCGCCTCGGACGGTCGATCGCCAGCCGGACCGGCCACCACGAGAACCACGTTCGACGACACAGCGCGTAGCGGCAATCACCCGGCACGTCGTTGCGCTAGTACGAAACAGCAACGCACCGTTGGGTGCGTTGCTGTTTCGTCTGCCGACTACGTCTAGAACACGAGCACCGCAAAGATGGTCGACAGAACAAGTCCGGCCATCACCGGGATGAAACACTTCCGAGCGAGATCGAGGACGGGTACCCGAGCGAACCCCGCGACCGCGACGAGCGACGACCACGCGATGATCACACCGCCGCCCGACCAGATGTTGCCCATCTGCCCGATCGCGGCGAGCGTCGCCGGGTCGACGTCGACTGCGGGACCGAGCGCACCCGACAACGCACCCGTGAGCGGCAGGCCACTGAACCCGGAGCCGTCCAACCCCGCCACCAGGCCGATGAGCAGGATCCCGAACGACGTGACGAACGCGTTCTGTGGCAGGTGTGTCTGCACTGCGGTCACGAGATCGAACAGGATCGCAGGTGCAGTGGCGCTGTCCGGAACACCGAGAATCGCACCGGCGAAGTCGGCATTGCCGATGAAGAAGAACCCGGCGATGGGCAGCACAACGCCCATGGCCTTGAACGCGAACACCAGTCCGTCGACCAGGTGGTCCGAAGTCGTCTCGAGGAAGCCACCCCCATCGGTCGATGCCGCAGCAGCGAACAAGACCAGTGCCGCAATGCCACCCACGATGGCGGCGGCGTCGCCACCCTGCAGCGGCGGCACGACCTCGGTGAACTTTCCCAGCATCAAATAGACGATGAACGCGAGGTATGCAAGAGGTACAAGCATCGCGAAAGCTTTTGCGGTGCCGCGACGTTCCTTCTCCGACTCGACAATCTCATCCGGGAACGGGCTCGCCGCCGGGGCGAGCACCGCAGTCGCTGCGGTCGCCGACGTTCCGCCGCCGGTGGGCCCCGTCGACACCGGCTTCGATCCTCCGCCCCCACCCGAATGATCATCACCACCGGAACGTGATTCGCCGATTCCCCGATCGGCCTCGGCTTCCCACTCGATGAGCAGCTCTGGAGACGGCGTACGCCAGGTCTTCTTCTGCATCAGGTAGGTGAGCACGAGGGCGGTGCCACCGACGATGAGCGACAGCACGAGCGCTTTGTCGGCCACCGCATCGGGGTCGACCCCTGCCGCGGACGCGGAGATGCCTGGTGCGACCTTGATGATGTAGTCCGCAGACAGCGCCATCCCCTGTCCGCAGATCGCGATGACCATGCCCACCGACAGCGGAGACAGGCCCGCCCGGATCGCCACGGGAATGAGTACCGCGCCGACCAGCGGGACGGCGGGAGTCGGCCAGAAGAACAGCGATATCACATAGGTGACGGCAGCGAGGACCAGGAAACTGCTGGTTCCGGCACGCATGACACGGCGGAACGGCGCGACCATCATTCTGTCGGCGCCGAGCTGGCGTAGCGCGCCGAGCATCGCGGTGACCATCGCAATGATGAGGAAGATGTTGAACAGTTCCTTCGCAGCCACGAGGCTGGCGTTGAAGATGGCGGACAGTCCGGTGACGATACTGCCGGAGAACACCAGTGCGGTCAGGAACGTTGCGATGACGGCGGGAACGACGATGTTCTTTCGTAGCGCCATGGTGGCCAAGATGACGAGTATGCCGACCAGGTAGACCCAGTGGGCGGCGGTGAGTTGTACGTCCAAGGCATGTCCTTCAACAGGAGAGCGGAGCGGGGGCTGTTGGTGGAACTTTCCGCGTTCCTCCATGCTTGGTCAACGAGAACCATGCACAGTGCCCAGGACGTTACGTGTGCAGTGTGTTCCACTTTTGCGATTCCGTGTCATCGGGTCGCGCATATGTGACAAATTGCTACGAACATGTGTCGACACACGCGCAGCTGAGGTTTCCCACGGCCCACTGTGCACAGTGTCCACATTTGACGCTCCGAGCATGTGCCTTTTGCCCTGGTGACGCTGATGCACGTGCCCGGTGGGGGGTGGGAAAGTAGGACGACGGCTCGCACAGTGCCGTGCAGTTCGACTGGCCCAGGAGCTCGATGACCACCTCCACACACGTGCCCGCCGCGTCTCCGAACGCGTCCGGTACCGGCACCCCGCTGGCGCTGTCCGCGCTCCTCGCCGGCACGCTCGTCGGAACTTTGAGCAACAACATCATCAATGTTCCGCTTGTCCAGATACTTTCGGATTTCGATGCGTCACTGGAAGACGGTGCACTGCTCGCCGTCGCATTCCTCCTCACCTTCGCGGCGGCGATGCCGCTCGCGGGGTACATCGGCGACCGCTTCGGGCGCCGGCGCGTGTACTGCGGTGCTCTGCTCGGCACCGCCGTGTGCGCGGCGGGAGCAGCGGCGGCACCGACCCTCGAAATCCTCATCGCGTGGCGCGCGCTCGGCGGTCTCGCAGCCGCTGCATTCGCTCCCGCGGTGATGGGTCTGATCGCGTGGCTGTTCGACTCGCAACGCCGCGCGCGCGCCGTCGGCGCGTGGGCGACCGTCAATGGGATCGGTCAGGCGATCGGCCCGTCACTCGGTGGGTTCGTCGCGGGCAGTTGGGGTTGGCGGTGGGTGTTCGTCCCCCTGATTCCGATTGCTCTGATCGGATTCGCCGGAACCCTGCGATGGATTCCGGCGTTTCCCGGTCGACCCATGCGGCTCGACGTGCTCGGCGCTGCGACACTCACCCTTGGTTCTGCTGGAATCGTGCTGGGCCTGAGTATGTTCGGTCAGTCCGGTGTCGCGCCGGCCGTTCCTCCGGTGGTTCTTACGGTGTCGGCGGGTGTACTCGCGTGGTTCGTCGCGCATTGTCTGCGGGCGCCGGTGCCGTTCGTCGATGTGCGCTTGCTCGTCGAGAGTCGTTTCGCCCGGAGCGCGGTCGCCGCGTTCGCGCAGATGTTCTGTCTCGGCACGGCTCTGCTGGCCGTCCCCCTCAGGTTGACGGCGACGGGTGAATCCACGGCGACTGCGGGCATGGTCCTGTTCGCGCTCCCGGCCGTCATGGCGGCCCTCGCACCGCTGGTGGGTCGGACGACCGACCGGATCGGTGGGCGCCGCGTCCTGCGGTTCGGCCTGGCCGTACTGGTGGTGACACAGGGTGCGCTCGCCGTCGTTCTCTCTGCCGACGAACCGAACCTGTGGCTCGTCGCGTGTGTTCTCGCGGTGACCGGAGCGGGGATCGCTGCCGTGCAGACACCGGCCGCAGCGGGATCGACGCGCTCCCCCGCCGGTGCACAGGGCACCGGGCTCGGCGTCTTCAATCTGATCCGCTTCGGCGGGTCCGCGGTGGGCGCTGCATGGGTCACGATCGCGCTCTCCGCGTGGTCGGTGGGAGTCGTCTTCGTCGCCTGCGCTGTCGTCGTGTGCATCGGGTTCGGAGCCTCCTACCTCGGACGAGACCCGGAGGATGCCGCCGCACCTCCCCCTGCCGGCGACACCGACGCACACGCTCAGCGGTAGTTGATCTCGCGATCCACCGAGGTGTGCAGGCGGTCGAGCAATTCGAGACGGACAGCGAGCCAGGCCGTGAACTGGTTCTCGGGTACCCGCACGTCCATCGACATCGCCCGCGAGATCCGGTCGAGCTTCGAGAGCATCGTGTTGCGGTGCACGTTGAGTTCGCGTGCGGCAGCGTTGACGTTGCCGCCGGCGCCGAGATACGCGACGAGCGTGTCGTGCAGATCGGTACCTGGCCGAAGGTTGCCGAGCACGTCGTCGACGAACCGTCGACTGCGGTCGGTGTCGGCGACGAGTTCGAGGACGCCGTATCCACGCAGGTCGTGGTACGACACCGAACCCGACATGTCCATCCGCTGCCCGATCCCGAGCGCCACCCGGGCCTGCCGGTAACTCTCCCGGATCTGGTCGGCGCCGACGGCGGGCACCCCGTGCGCGACGGGTACCGGCCTGCCTCTACGCCGCGACAGATCCTGCGCCACCGCTTCCGCGAATTCGTCGATCTCCGCCTCGACGTCGGTGGCGTCGCGGTATCGGAGCGACCGCACCACGACGAGTGCGTCGCCGATCACGGTGACATACGACCGGACGGAGGGGTGCGGTAGGACGCTGGCCGCGTACCGGGCGAGTCGCAGCAACCCGCCTGCTTCCTCAGTGCCGGGCGCGGCCGGGTTCCCGCTGTAACCGGGTGCGACGAAGACGGCGAACGTCGAGGTCAGATCGATGTCGTGGTGTTCGGCGCGGGCCTGCATGTCGTGACGGCTCGAGAAACTACCGTGGACGAGCGCCTGGACGAAGTCACCACGGGCACGTTCCTCGGCCTCGTCCACGCTGCTCTGGCGCAGCATCTCGGAACCGATGATTGCGGATGCCTGCTCGGTGACCACCGCGTGCTGCGCGAGGTCGTGCGGGCCCGGGGCGGGGTCGGGCGCGAGAATCACCACCCACCCTTCGAACCTCTTTCCGAGGCGGATCGCGCCGGCAGTGCACGTCCAGCGCACCCCTCCCCCGGTCTGCTCCACGACGCGGGTGTCGTGATGCTGATGCCGGTTCGACGTCGGCGCGGCGAGAAGGCCCCGGAGGTGCTCCGTAATCTCGTCGACCACCGCCCGATCTGTGCCGTGATGGGCCACGACCTGGCCGCGGGCGTCGAGCACCAACGCGGGATGCTGTGCGAGCGAAGACACTTCCTTGATCAGCAGGGCGAGACCTGCGCCCCGGTGGAGTAGCCCGGCGAGCGTCGAGTGCACGAGTGCGGAATAGCGCATCACGTGCACTTCCTGCGTCAGTGACCGTTCTGCGAGTAGTCGGTTGAGTGCGGCGAATCCGACCGGGAGGTCGAGTTCGATCACCGGTAGGCCCGATGGCCAAGTGGTGCTGGACGTCGGCGCTGCGCCGTCGACGATGAGCGCTGCGGCGCCGCGGGCGGCGATCGCCGATACGGCCTGCGTATCGGCGGTAAGCGCTTCAGGGCGGGTGTACACGGCGACGCCGGACAGATCGTCGTAGCGGCCCATGACCTCGCCGAGTGGCAGCACCCATGTGAGAGCACGGTCGAGATCAACATCGGCGGGCACGACTCGAGCACCTTCCATGAGTTGTTCGTCGAGAAGACCACGGACGGTCAGGCGCGGACTCGGTTCCACAGCAACCTGCTTCCCTCGGTGCAGTGACGCCACGCGGGAGCGGAACGTCTTGTACTTCCTACATCAGTTACCAGAGTCATAGACCCCAGACACATGTGCACTTTGTACACGATAAATCAATAAGTGGGGTTACTTTACCTATCCCGATCGTGTCGTCGCGCTGTTAGAAATAGGCCACACCCGACCTCGAAAGTGGGAACCAATGCATCGAATTCATCGGATCGACCTCGACGACGCGCTTCCCCTGCTCGCCGCCGGGCGCGCCAAGGCCGAGGAACTCGGCGTCAAACAGACACTGTGCGTGTGCGACGAAAGCGCGAATGTCATCGCGCTGCACCGACTTCCCGGAGCGCGACTCACCGGCGTCGACATCGCGATCGCCAAGGCCTTCACCGCCGCAGGCCATGAGCGCGCTACCCACCTGTTCAACGAACCGCCCAACGGCCCCGCACTGCCCGGCAACGAAGCCTTCGGGATCAGCCACATGCTGCCCGGCAAGTTCGCGGTCTTCGTCGGCGGATTCCCTCTCGTCCACGACGGCCAGATCGTCGGCGCTGTGGGCATCAGCGGCGGAAACGGCGAACAGGACAAGGCCGTCGGCGCAGCGATGCTCGCCGAGTTCGAGACACTCGTCTCGGCACCCGCCCCCTGACTCCTGCACACCTGACTCGTGCACATCGACCCTGACGGGCCGCGCCCTCCGGTCATTGTGGCCATGGCAGCACGCCCAACGCGCACTTAGGGTCGATGACACCGAAACAAGCTGCAATCAAGCATTTTTCGGACCGCAACGTCGCGGACGTATTCCAGCCCGGCATCGACCGCACGATCACACGTGAAAGGCACACTCATGACCGAATTGCTCGGACGCGACGAGTTCCGCGCCGCACTCGAAAACGCCATCAAAGGCCGCGAAGCCAAGGACGCGTCGTTCAGCAAGGCGTGGGCCGAAGGCAAACTCGAAAAGCACCACTTCGCCCGATGGGCCGAGAACCACTATCACTACGTGGGCCCGTTCGCCGACTACCTCGCCAACATCTACTCGAACACCCCCGACCACTACACCGATGCGAAAGACTTCACCCTCCAGAACATGTACGAGGAGGAACTCGCCGACATCCGGCACACCGATCTCCTCATCAAGTTCGCCGAGGCATGCGGCACCACCAAGGAACGCATCGAGGACCCGAACAACATGAATGCCGTCACCCGCGGCCTTCAGGCCTGGTGCTACGCGGTGTCGCAGCGCGAGCACTTCGTCGTCGCCACTGCAGCACTGGTCGTCGGCCTCGAATCCCAGGTTCCGAGCATCTACAAGAAGCAGATCGTTCCGCTGCGTGAGGTGTACGGATTCACAGAGGACGAGATCGAGTTCTTCGACCTGCACATCACCTCCGATGTCGTCCACGGCGAACGCGGCTACCAGATCGTGCTCGACTGCGCCGACACGCCTGAGCTTCAGCAGCGCTGCCTGCAGCTCGTGCGTTGGGGTGCGGAGATGCGCTTCTCCTACACCAAGGGCCTGTACGACACCTACGTCGCACCCGACCTGGAGCTGGCGTCGGCCTGACCCCGACGAGTGCGGGGACGGGAGCCCTGACCGGGCTCCCGTCCCCGCGGCACACGAGCGAAGGAGTTTCATGTCCACCCCACAGACCTGGGTTGCTGTCGCGACCGTCAAAGAGGTGACTCGGCGCCGCAAGCTACGCGTGGAAGTGGACGGCGTGGCGATCGCGCTGTTCCACGCGAACGACCGCATCTACGCCTTCGCCGACCTGTGTGTCCATCAGGACCGTTCCCTCGTCAAGGGCACGCTACTGCACGGCCGTGTCATCTGCCCCGGCCATCAATGGCGGTTCGACCTCGACACCGGTTACGAGGAAGACCAGGACCTCTGCCAGCCGACGTACGCCGTGCACGTCGACGGCGACACCGTCCACATCGATCCCACACCGCGTTCCGTATCCGGAAGGGAGTGCACCCCATGACTATCCACACAGTGGTCACCGTCGGCGCAGGCCAGGTCGCTGCCGTCGCAGCCCGGACCCTGCGCCGGCGCGGCTTCGACGGCAAGATCATCCTGCTCGGCGACGAACCACACGCACCCTACCAGCGTCCGCCGCTGTCCAAGGAGTTCCTCGCGGGGCGTGAAGGCGTGGAGTCCCTCGCGCTTCTGACTCCGAAATGGCTCGACGCCAACAACATCGACATCCGCATGGGTGTCACGGCTCGACGCGTCGACACCGCCTCAGGCGCCGTCGAATTCGACGGCGGAAGCATCGTCGCCGATGCCGTCGTCCTCGCGACCGGCGGCCGCCCACGTACTATCCGTGCAACGGGGACCCGACCCGACCTGGTCCACTACCTCCGCACCCTCGACGACGCGCTGGCCCTCGCCGCACGGCTCACCCCCAACTCTTCTCTCGCCATCGTCGGCGGCGGCTTCATCGGACTCGAGATCGCCGCGACCGCCTGTTCTCTCGGGGTGAACGTGACGGTGATCGAGCAGGCCGAGAATCTCCTCGGCAACATCCTCGGAGCGCGGGTCGGCGGCTACTGCGCGGATCTTCATCGCCGCAACGGTGTCGACCTGCGCACCGGCACGGGCGTCGCCGCTGTCGACACCTCCGATCACGGGGTCCGGATCACGACGACGACCGGCGACGTCGTCGAGGCGGACGCGGCGGTGGTCGGCATCGGAATCGTCCCGAACGTCGAGGTCGCCGCGGCAAGCGGATTGGCCGTCGACGGCGGGATCGTGGTCGACGCCGTCGGTCGCACCTCGGTGCCGCACGTATATGCCGCGGGCGACGTCGCCAGTCGATATTCACCGCGCGTGGGCGGGCACATCCGCGTCGAGCATTTCGACAATGCCAACCGGCAGGCGGGTGTGGTCGCCGATACGATCGTCGGGCGCGAGTCGCTCTCCGACGACCCGCACTGGTTCTGGTCCGATCAATACAGCACGAACATCCAGTTCACCGGAACAGACTTCGGTGCAACCGATCTGGTTGTACGCGGCGACATCGACACCGGTGAATTCTCCGTCTTCTATCTTTCCGGCGAGACTCTCACCGCCGCGTTCGCGATGGATCGAGGCGAAGACATCATGGCCGCCCGCGAACTGGTCGGGAAACGTGTCGACGCTGCACTGCTCACCGACGAAGACACTGATCTGTGGGAAATGTACGAGGAACTGGAGCAGGCATGACGATCACCGGAGCGAACTTCATCGACGGCAGCTGGGTCCCGGCCGACTCCGGAAAGGTGTTCGAACGACGCAACCCCGCAGACGATTCCGATCTGATCGGAACCTTCCCCGATTCGGATGTCATCGACGTGCAGAACGCCGTCGATGCGCTCGACAAGGCGGCACCCGACTGGGCTGCCACACCACCGGAACGGCGCGCGGCCATCCTCGAGGCCGCCGCCGAGCACCTCGCGGCCAATGCGGACACACTCGTCGAGGAGCTGATCCGCGAAGAGGGCAAAACCCGAGCCGAAGCCTCGATGGAGGTGAGCCGCACGCCGATGAACCTGCGTTTCTACGCCGGTGAGGCCCACCGTGCAACAGGCACGGTCTACCCCGGCGGCGGCCCCACCACGGTGTACACGGTGCGCGAACCGATCGGGATCGTCGGCGCCATCACTCCGTGGAACTTCCCGCTCAACATTCCGTCCCGCAAACTCGGACCCGCACTCGCTGCGGGCAATACGGTGCTCTTCAAGCCGTCCGAGATCACCCCGCTCATGGGACAACGCCTCGTCGAGGCACTGCTCGCCGGAGGACTGCCACCCGATGCGATCGCCCTCGTTCAGGGTGACGGCAAGGCCGGCGCCGCGGTGGTCGGCGACGAACGTGTCGCGGCAGTGACATTCACCGGCTCCACCTCGGTCGGTAGGGCAATCCACCGCGGCGTCGGCCCCGAACGTCGCGTGCAACTGGAGATGGGCGGAAAGAACCCCGTCGTCGTGCTTGCCGACGCCGACCTCGACGCTGCTGCGGCGCTCATCGTCAAAGGCGCGTTCGGATTGTCGGGACAAGCCTGCACCGGCACCAGCCGCGTCATCGCGGTCGACGAGATCCACGATGCGCTGCTCGACAGAGTGGTAGCGCGCACCGAAGCGCTCACGGTCGGGCCAGGCTCGGACCAGGGCGTATCCATGGGCCCACTCGCCTCCGAGGCTCAACTCGACAAGTATTTCGAGTACGTCGCAATCGGTGTCGACGACGGTGCGCGCCTCGTGTGCGGTGGGGAGCGCATCGGCGGACTGTTCGTGCGGCCCACAGTCTTCGCCGACACCACCCCCGGTACGCGACTGCTGACGGACGAGATCTTCGGTCCCGTCCTCGCGTTCCAGCGTGCGTCGTCGTTCGACGACGCCCTCGTCCTCGCGAACGACACCGCGTTCGGCCTCAGCGCCTCGATCGTGACGAAGAACCTGTCGGATGCGCATCGGTTCATCGCGGGTTCCCGGACCGGTCTGGTGAAGGTCAACCAGCCCACCACCGGGATGGCCATGAACGCACCGTTCGGCGGCTACAAGCAGTCGAGCACCCAGACGTTCAAGGAACAGGCCGGGCCGACCCTCATGCAGTTCTACCAATCCGAGAAGACCGTGTACCTGTCGCAGCAGGCCTGACTGCTTCATACCTACCTGGAGGAAGACCATGGAGTTCAAACGAGTGGCCCGTTCCGGGCAGGTGACCGAAGGTATCGTCCGCCGGTTCTACGCGGAGGACTACGAATTCGCGATCTCGCGACTCGACGGCAAAGCATATGCGACGTCCAACTATTGTTCCCACCTCGACTGTCTGCTGTCGTCCGGCAAGCTCGTCCAGGACGGGATCGGATGTTCCTGCCATGGCAGCGCTTTCGACCTCGAGACCGGCGAGCCGATCTGCCCGCCCGCGACCGAGCCGATCAAGACCTACCCGTGTGAGGAACGGGACGGTGAGATCTTCGTCGGCATCGATCCCAGCGAACCTCCGGAAGGTCCGCGCCGGCGCAGGATGAGGTCGGCATGAGCGCGCGGCGACCCGCTGCTCTTGCGACCGGCGGCATGGTGGCGTCGAGTCACCCGCTCGCGAGCCAGGCGGGAGCGCGAGTACTCGCCGACGGCGGTAACGCGGTCGACGCGGCGCTCGCGATGGCGGCAACCACGTGGCTGACACTGCCCGGACAATGCGGGATCGGCGGCGACGCATTCGTCGTGGTGCGCGACCCGGACGGTTCCGTATGGACCGTCAACGGCAGCGGTTACGGACCGGATGGTGGTACTCCGGATTTCTACCGGGACAAGGGCCTTGCTGCGATCCCGCTGGACGGCGCCCTCGCCGTCGCCGTGCCGGGCGCGCCCGCCGCACTGGCCACTCTGCACGCGCGTGGGGCGAGCATGCCGTTGCCCGAACTGTGGGAGCCCCCAGCGCGCATCGCCGAACGCGGGCTACCGTGTTCTGCGAAGACCCGCGCCGACGTCCAGGCGGCACTCCACGCCATCCGCTCCGATGCCGGACTCTCCTCGGTGTACAAGCCGACGGGTACCGTTCCGCGCGTGGGTGATCGGCTTCCGCAGGTCGAGCTGGCGCGCACCATTCGTGCTCTCGCGTCGGATCCCTCTTCGTTCTATACCGGGGTCATTGCCGAGCACTGTGTCGCGGCGTTGCAGGAGTCCGGGGCGCCGTTCACAGGCGACGAATGGGTCGCGGGTGGTTCGGTTCTCGTCGAGTCCGCACTGACCGGGACTTACGCGGGAGCGACCGTGCACCAGACTCCGCTACCGACACCGGGATGGATGGTGTTGCAGCAGGCCGCGTTGTGCGACGGAGAGCTCGGCGCGATGCCTTGGATGGGCGCTCCTGCCATCGACCGCATGGCACGTGCCGCCGCACTGTCGTTCGAAGACCGATTGCGCTGGTGCAGCTCCGACAACGACGGTGTCGAACGCACACTGTCCGCGATGAATATCACGGCGGGGAGAACTCGGCTCGAGGCCCGGGACCCCGCAGGCGCATTTGCGGTGTCCAGCGGAGACACAACGTCGTTCGTCGCCGTCGACGCCGAAGGCCGAGCCGTCTCCTTCATCCATTCCCTCGCGTTCACGTTCGGCGCGAAGTTCACGGTGCCCGGAACCGGTATCGCCCTCAACAACCGTCTCGGTCGTGGGGCATATCTGATCGACGGTCATCCGAACGAGGTGTCGCCCCGACGCAAGCCCCTGCATACCCTCAACGCGTGGATTGTCACCGACCGCGACGGTGAACTCATGCACGTCGGCAACACTCCGGGCGGTGACGGTCAAGTGCAGTGGAACATGCAATTGCTCTCACATCTCCTCGACCACGGCCTCGATCCGCAATCGGCGGTGGGCGCACCACGATTCACGGTGTACCCGGGGTCCGACGCGAACACCCTCGGCGACGCCCCCGAGCTGCGTATCGAAGGACGCGTCGACCGCGACGTCCTGCGATCACTGTCGGACATGGGTCACCAGATCGAGGTACTGGACACCTTCGGCGCCGAGGGCAGTGCGCAGGTCGTGTCGATGGCCCGGGGCGTGATGAACGGTGGGAGCGACCCGCGACAGGAAGGAGTGGTTCTCGGTGTCGAGTGATGCCACAGCTCCTGTACCGCAAGGGCAGTACGTCGCTGCGGTACTCGCCGGAGATACCGTCCGCACAGCGGGAATGACGCCCCGTGTCGACGGCGTACTCACCGTCACCGGGAGAGTCGGCACCGAGGTGACTGTCGCCCAGGCCCGTGCAGCCGCGGCCCTGGGCGCATGCAATGCACTGGCCGCGGTGCGGTCGGTGGTGCCTGCCGGCCACCGCTTTCGGCCCGCCGAGATGGTCGTGTACGTGGCGGCGAGCGCTGGTTTCACCGCGTTGTCGGCGGTGGCGGATGGAGCCTCGGAGATGATCGCCACGGAGCTCGGCCCGGACAACCTACCCGCGCGCAGTGCGATCGGGGTGTACACACTCCCCGGTGGGGCGCCGGTCGAAGTTGCGTTGACCGCAGTACTGGTGACCGACCAGTAACCCCCGACCTCGGAAGCCACCAGCCCCACGCTCCTCCGCTCCGCATCGCTCACAGCAAACGCCCAGCGACGACACAGGGTTCCCCCTGTCTCGGCTGGGATTGTTGGCATCACTGAACCACTGAGCGACGCACGGAGGAGACAACATGAGCCGCGTACCCGAACCCACCGATACACCGGACGGACCTGAATACGAAGGCCGGCCACTCGATCGCCCCACCGACGACGTCGTCGATCAGGGTGCGGGCTTCGACATTGCAACCCTTGTCACCCGCCGGCGAGTGCTGAGCGTCGTCGGCGCCGGAGCCGGCGCACTGGCACTGGCCGCGTGTTCCTCGAGCAACGACAGCACTGCCGCCACGGTGAGCACACCCGCCGGCGAGATCCCCGACGAAACCAACGGCCCCTATCCGGCCGACGGCACGAACGGGATCAACGTGCTCGAGGAATCCGGAATCGTCCGCAGTGAGATCACGTCGAGCCTCGACGGCGGCACCACCGCCGACGGTGTTCCCCTTTCCCTCACCTTCACGGTCACCGACATGACGAATGACAATGCCCCGTTCGATGGGGTCGCCGTCTACGCCTGGCAGTGCGACGCGCAGGGCCGATACTCGATGTACACCGAAGGTGTCGAGGACGAAACCTACCTACGCGGAATCCAGGTGGCCGACGCCGACGGTAAGGCAACCTTCGAGACGATCATGCCCGGCTGCTACACCGGCCGCTGGACGCACATTCACTTCGAGGTATATCCCGACGTCGACTCCGCGACCAACGTCGAGAATGCGATCGCGACATCACAGGTCGCGTTCCCCCAGGACATGCTCGACGAGATCTACCAGCTGGATGCCTACTCGGGGTCGGCCGAGAATCTTGCCCAGATCGGGAGCCTCGACAACGACAACGTCTTCGGCGACGGATACGACCTGCAGATGGGGACGTTCTCCGGCAACGGCGACTCCGGATACGTCGGGTCGCTGACCGTCGCGGTCGACACCACGACCGAACCCACCCTCAGCGGTGGCGGCGCCCGCCCGGCAGGGGCACCGATGGGCGGCGAACCTCCCCATGGCGCGATGCCGGGCATGGGCTCGGGCGCCCCCAACTGATCACTCATCCAACACACAGAAGGACAACACCATGCTGAACAACCTCACGGGCTGGCACGCCCTCATCATCCTCGCGATCGTCCTCCTCGTCTTCGGCTCGACCAAGCTTCCCGCGCTCGCCAAGAGCGTCGGCCAGTCGATGCGCATCCTCAAGAACGAGGCGAGTGACGAGGTCGGCGAGGCGACAACCACCGACGCACAGACCGCGGACCTCACCCAGGTTCCCTACCGACGCGCGTCATGACCGCGACCACCGCCGCGCGAGGCACGATGCCGATCGCCGGACACCTACGCGAGGCACGACGTCGCGGAGTTCGCGCGGCGGTGTCGCTGCTCATCGGCGTGATCATCGGCTTCGTTCTCTCGGATCAGATTCTCGACGTCCTCCGCGAGCCTGTCGAGCAGCTTGCACTCTCCCGCGAGGCCAGTCTCAACTACGACACCGTGACCGGTGCGTTCGACCTCCAATTGAAGATCGCGCTGTTCTCAGGCGTGATCCTGTCCAGTCCGGTCTGGCTGCGAGAACTCTTCGCCTACGTCACCCCTGGGCTGACGCGCCGGGAGAAGAAGTACGTCGTAGGGTTTTCTGCAGCAGCAGCGCCGCTCTTCGCTGCCGGTTGCGCATTCGGATTCCTGATCTTCCCCCGGATGGTGAGCGTGCTCACCGCGTTCTCGTCCGACCAGGACAGCACGATCCTCAACGCGTCGTACTACGTGGACTTCGTGATGAAAGTCGTGCTGGCAACGGGGATTGCTTTTGTCCTGCCGGTGTTCCTGGTGATGTCGAACTACATCGGAATCGTCTCTGCAGCCGAACTCCGTAGCAGCTGGCGCGTAATCGTCGTCGTCATCACACTGTTCAGCGCTCTGGTGACGCCGGCCGCCGACGTCCTGTCGATGTTCTTGGTCGCGTTGCCGATGTCGGCATTGTTCGGCGCCGCACTCGTGATCACGACGCTGCACGACAGGCGAGCGGCCCGAAATGAGGAATTCACACCATGTTCGGTCTGACCTTCGAGAAACTGTTCCTGGTCGCCATCATCGCGGGGGTCGTGCTCGGCCCTCAGCGACTGCCTGACTACGCCCATCAGCTCGCTCGCACAGTTCGAGCACTGCGCGACTTCGTCGAATCGACGCGCGGTACGGCCGAACATGAGATGGGGATCCCGACCTCACTGGATCTACGGCAGTACGACCCACGGCGGATCGTGCGCGACGCACTCAACGAACCCACGACGCCGGCCACGGACGAGATGGCCGACGAAGCCCGGCGCGTGCGTCCCGGTCAGAAGTATCTGACGACCGGCTCTGCAGCACACCCGCGCCGTATCCTCCTCGAATCGCTCCCCGATGACGATCCCCGTCGCATCGCGGCTGCGCGGCCCGATCCTGAGGTCGACCGAGCCATCGGCTGACGCACTTCAACTCGGTGTGTCCACCGCTTGCGAATACCTCGACCGAATCGCGTACACGATCGCAACTTTGACGTTACGATGATTCTCAATAAAAGGGGGATATCGCGATATGAAGCTGCCACTGTTCGGATCAGGCAGGCGTCGCAGTGAGCGCTCGCAGCTCGACGCGATGCAAAGGTGGATCGAGGTCACCGATCGCTCCATCGAGGTCAACGAAGCACTTCGACTCTTCCTCGCAGACCGAGGAGTTCGATTGAAGGAGCGCGGCGACTATCGACTCATCGACGCGAGTTGGTCTGTTGCCGAACTGAAGTCGCTGAGCGAACAATGCGCTCTCGCCACCGAACTCCGCAGTGAGAGCGAGTCGATCTCGGCCGAACTCGACGACGTCGAACCTGCGGAATCCAGCCAATTGGAGTCGTTCGTTGCGTTGTCGGGCGTTGTCCGACGTGCCCTCGCAGAAGCGGAGCGGCGCGCTCGGCGCGCTCAGTTCTGACACCGGCAGATCAGAAGCAGGACACACCACTAACGGACAGATACGCCTTTACGAAAGTGCGTATCTGTCCGTAGAAGTTGTATTTGTCGCCTACTGCGCTGCCTGAGCGGTGGCCCACCGGTAGTCCGCCTTGCCGGCGGGGGTTCGCTTCACCTCGTCGACCACGACGATCGAGCGCGGAATCTTGTATCCGGCCAACGACTTACGGCAGTGTTCCTGGACCTCCTCGAGAGTCAGCTCGTCGGCGTCCGGATAGATGGCGATGACGGCCGCGACGGCCTGGCCCATGCGTTCGTGCGGCACAGGTACGACGAGGGCGTCGGCGACCGACGGGTGCGCGTGGAGTGCCGACTCGACCTCTTCGGCAAAGACCTTCTCGCCACCGGTATTGATGCACTGCGAGCCACGACCGAGGAAGACGATGGTGCCGTCGGCCTCCACACGACCCATGTCGCCGAGGATGGACAGGCGGGTGCCGTCGGCGCGGGTCGGGAAGGTCCGGGCGGTCTTCTCTTCGTCCTTGTAGTAGCCGAGCGGTACATTGCCGATGCGGGCGATGTAGCCGACGTCGTCGGATCCTGGAGGTACGGGTTCGAGGCGCTCGTCGACGAGAATCATGTTGGGGCTCGGCGGCATCCGCAGGTTGCCGTCTTCGTCGACGTTGAACGCGCCGTCGTTTCCGGTTTCGGAGGCACCGAAGTTGTCGCGTAGCAACAGGTCCGGCTTCACGGCGAGCATGCGGTCGCGCACACTCGTCGACCAGATGGCACCGCCCGAAGTGATGGAGAACAGCGAACTGAAGTCGGCCTCATCCTTCCGTCGTTCCATCTCGTCGACCAGCGGCAATCCCATACCGTCGCCGACGATGAGGATCACCTGCACCTTGTCCTTCTCGACAGCCTCGACGACCGTCTTCGGGTCGAAGTCGCGCCTCAGGACCACCCGGGCGCCGAGCGTGAAGAAGGTGAACAGCGAGTACAAGGCTGCACCGTGCATGAGGGGAGCCGCGATGAGGAACGAGAGACCAGGGAATTCCTTCGCTCCAGCCGCAACTTCGGCGAGATCCTTTCGCGGCTCATCGCCATAGGGGTTGCCACCGGAGAGCGGCTTGCGGAAGAAGTCGTTGTGGCGCCACATGACACCCTTCGGGTATCCAGTGGTTCCGCCCGTGTAGAGCAGGTACAGATCGTCACCCGAGCGTGCCGGGAACTCTGCGGTCGCGGGCAGATCGTGCGCACCGGCGAAAGAGATCACGGCGATAGATCGCTGTTCGGCTGCCCGCTTCAGCTCGTCGGTCGTCTCACCGACGACGAAGATCGTGCGGATCAGCGGACAGCTGTCGAGCAACGACGCGAGGACCTGCTGATGCTCGGGAAGTTCGACGACCACCGCCACCGAATCGGAGTTGGTGAAGATGTATTCGAGTTCGGTGGGCGTGTAGCGGTAGTTGACGTTGATCGGCACTGCGCGGATCTTGATGAGGCCGAGGATGCTGGTGACGTGCTCGACGCAGTTCTTGAGGAACACCGCGACGTGATCGTCCTCGGAGATTCCCGCCTGGGCGAAGAGCTGTCCGGCGCGGTTGGCTTCCGCGTCCAGCTCGGCGTACGTGAGATTCAGATCTTCGTAGGTGAGGGCGATGCGATCCGGTACCGCAGACGCGGTCGTCTCGAAAACATCAGCAAGGTTGAACTTCACTGCGCATCCCTCCTGCAACCATCCACTTCTACGAACCCTGCCCCAGAATCTAGAACACGTTTCACATAAGGGGAAGGGTCTATACGGAATCGTCGCCCGATCGCCCATAAGGCAGTGTCTGCGCGCGATCGGGTGCAGGCGGATGTCCGCCGCACCGTCGCCGAACTTGAACCTCACGCAACGTGAGGATCTACCGTCACCGACATGACGATCACCGTGCTCGACACCGCCACAGGAATGAACACCGTGCTGACCGCCGACGAACCCGAGCGCCCCGAACTCGTACGCGCACTGCTCCGACCGATGGAGGGAATGTTCCGCTACTACCCCGGCGACGTCGACCTCCTCCCCATGCACACCATGAGCATGGGCTTCCCGATCGATCGCCGTGTGGACGAGACACGAGAGGCCCTCGCCCGCCTGGAGGCCGCGGACGCCTGGAACCGGATCGAGCGCGCACTCGTCGATGCGGTCGCCGTGCAGTCCCTCGCCACCCCTGATCTGCAGGTTCCGGATATCTCGTTCCTGCTCGTCCTCGGCAACCCCGACGACGACTACTTCATGAACTCGGCACGGGGGCTCAGCGGAAACGGCAGCGCCACGGGCTACATCTCGCTCACACTCTGGCCGACCGACGAGAACCTGGCCCGACTGGAGGCTGCTGCCGTGCACGAACTCAACCACAACCTCCGGTACGCGCCCGGTGGGGTCGTGTGGGATCCCGCGTCCGTCGTCGTCGGCGAACATATCGTCTCAGAATGACTCGCCGACGCATTCGCGCGTCAGCTGTACGGCGACGCACTCGGATACACACCGTTCGGCGTTCCCCACCTCGACGACGATGCAGTGTTCGAGAAGATCGTGTCGGGACTGAGCGTCTCGGGTATGGAGAACTTCGCCGCGTGGGTCATCGGAGACGACGCCGCGGCCCGGTTCGGCGCCGAACCGGTCGGCGTTCCCATAGGAGGCGGCTATGCGGTGGGCAACCGCCTCGTCGACCGCTATCTCGCCGAAACAGGCAAGAGCGCGGCCGACGCATTGCACGTGCCCAGTGCAGAGATCATCGATGTTGCGCTGGGCTCACACCGGTAACACGGTCGTTCCGACTACGACTCCCGTAGCCGGCAGGAGCGGCATAGGTGCCTCAAATGATGGTTGGTGTACGAAAATATCGATATACCAACCATCATTTCGAACGCCTATGGATTCAGCCCCCGATGGCTGGCATCGAGTCATAGTCCAAGCCGGTGGTACCACACTGCTGAATGGGAGTTCCATCGATGAGGCAATTGACAGCCGCCTCCGCGAGGTGCGGCAGCCACGACAGGGTAGCCATCGTAGCTGCGGCACTACCTGAATCGGCGCTGCCCGTGGGCACCGCATTCGCGGTCCCCGGCACAATCAGCGCGACTGCGGCGCAACCCATGACAATTGCGGCAAATTTACGCTTCACGAAACAGGCACCCTTCGAACGGATTACACGGTCGGCTATAGATCGACGACTGCATCCGGATCGTTACGTCGACCTCGTTCTGGAAATCTCACTGCGGCCGAGTTGGACGCGGGCCGATGCTTCCCAGGCATAGTGCCTCACCGGCCCGCGCGTTCCACACCCTACCTCGAGTCGAACACATGTTCCCATCAATCGCTTCGAGCACGTAAGCCGCGTTCATACAGCTGGTGGCACGGGAGTCGGGTCTCAGAGGAAGCATCTCCGTGAGGACTACTCGCAGCACGTCGCGAGGATGCGGAGGTTGGTCGAGTGACCTCAGACTTCGTGAGACTCGGCGAGATGTCTGTTCTGAAGCAAACTCCATCGCGAAGGCCAACATCTCGGCGCGTGACGAGAAGTAGTGCTGCAACTGCCCCGGTGAGACTCCGGCCTCGCCGGCGACTTCGCGCATGGTTGCTCGTGCCCAACCGTGCTGATCAACGACGCACCAGAGCGCATGCGCGATCGACTCACGTCGCTCGTGATGGTCAACCTCCTTCGACACTCGAACCCACCACTTTGGCAATACACATGACATAATACATGTGACCCAAATAGTTTCACGACATGGAGTGCCGATGATGCATGAGCACGCGCTGCCCCTCTCGTTCTGCAACCCCTCCGCTTTCGCGATCGACTCCGAAACGGCGATCGCACTGCTCGCCGACATGCATATTCGAAAGGCGATCGAACGGGGCGATCTCGACGACCTTCCCGGCAGCGGTAAGCCACTCGATCTGTCCGATGCCGATGACCCAGATTGGTGGCTCAAGAGCTTCATGAAACGTGAGGGGCTCGCCTTCCTGCCCCCCTCCATTCAGTTGCGCAAGGATGACGCCGCCCTGGACGGGCACCTCGATCAGCTATCGAACGAGAAAGCCGTTCGACACGAGATTGCCCAGTTCAACAAACGGGTGATGGACGCTCGCTACCAACTGCCATCAGGACCGCCGCTGATCACCATGCCACGTGACGCTGAAGCCACAGTGGCTGCATGGGCCGATCGCAAAGCGGCGCGATCCGAGGAAGCAAGCACCACGGAGTGTGAAGAAGCCAAGGCCAAGAGGACTTCTCGCCGAGACATCTTCGGCAGACCAGGTCGTCGATGAAGTACGCGTACCCGGACTCGGTGCGTGTGCCGAAGGCCCGAGCACGTCACCGCATCACGACAGATCACTCTCCGCGAGCCGCTCGAGATTGAGCAGTTGTCGTCGCGCCATCACGAGGTCGCCGACGGAGATGACAGGCGCAAGCCATCGATTCCCACTCATGACGACCTTCATCAGCAAACGAGTGGTGCCGTCGTCGACGGGAACGAGGACGTACGACAGGACGGCTCCCATGATGCGACCGGTGTAGTGCACCTGAGGCTCGATCGACAACACCCGTCCTTGCGGACGACCGGCCGTGCTGGTGAAGTGGTCTCCGGGTACCGGTTGCGGGAAGCCCAGCAACCGCTGCGGTGAGCGTTTCCCGAGGTTGTCGATCCAGTCGTACGCGTACGGCGCCCACTGGATCTGCGTCACCCACGGCCACACCGCCTCAGGCCGAGCATTCACGGTGACGCCTCGCCATGCCGACAGGCTGGGCGAAGGGACGATGTCGTCGCACGGGTAGTGGCGGACGACCTCCTCGTCGGTGACTCCCCACTTATCTCCGATCATGTACCCTCCCCTGTTCGGCATCCCGGCGTCGGTCGACTACCAGTGTGCCCTCATACTCGGCCATCGCAACCCGCCCTCGACGGTGCACCCTTGGCAGAGAACGTTTCTTCATAGACAATGCGTCCAGTAGTTGGATGCCGTGAATGTCGAACCGTCCGAGATGCGAGAGTGCTTACATGTCTTCAGAACTCACCGGAAAGATCGCCGTCGTCACTGGTGGAGCCACCGGAATCGGTCGCGCGACGGTCGAACATTTCGTCCGCGAAGGCGCTCGGGTGGTGATTGCCGATGTGAACCGCGACGAAGGTACGGCCCTGGCCGACTCACTCGCCGCCGCCGCAGTGTTTCGGGAAACCGATATTTCCGACATCGATCAGGTGCGAGCACTGGTGGAGTTCGCGGTGCAGACATTCGGGGGTCTCGACGTGCTGGTCAACAACGCCGGCATCTCCGGCCCGATCCATGCCAGCTTCCTCGACGACGACCTCGAAGCCTTCGACAAGATCTTCGCCATCAACCTGCGCGCCGTGATGGTCGGGACGCAGGCAGCAGCCAAGTACATGGCCGGAAACGGTGGTGGTTCGATCATCAATACGTCCTCGATCGGCGGCATCATGGCCGGCCGAGGAGTGATCACCTACCGGGCGTCGAAAGCCGCGGTCATCCACTTCACCAAGTCGGCAGCCATCGACCTCGGCGTCCACGGTATCCGCGTGAACTGCCTTGCACCGGGCAGCATCCCGACAACGTTGCTGGCGTCGTCGACGACCGAACTCGAGGGTGAGGAACGCGAAGCGATGATCTCCAGTGTGCGCACCACGCAGTCGAAGAAGAGGCCTCTCAACCGCGAAGGGACGGTCGACGACGCCGCCGAAGCCGCCGTCTACCTGGCCAGCGACCGCGCCCGCTACGTCACCGGCGCCGTCCTCCGTGTCGACGGCGGCACAGCCGCGGGCAGCACGATGACGACGCCGGGTCAGAGCTGAAGTCGAGACTCCCTGCCCATCACCAACTCACGGGCAGGGAGTAGACACCGTAGGCGAGCCGGTCGTGCTTGAACTCGATCTGTTCGATCGGAACGGCGAGCTTCAAGGTCGGGATGCGGCGGATGAGCGTGGCGAAGGCGACCTGAAGTTCGACGCGGGCGAGCTGCTGGCCGATGCACCCGTGCGGGCCGAATCCGAAGGCAAGATGCTTGTTCGCCACCCGAGCCACATCGAACTGCCGCGGCTCGTCGAACGTCCGTGCATCCCAGCTGCCGGCGGAATAGTCGAGGATGACACCATCGCCGGCACGGATCACGACGTCGCTGATCTCGATGTCTTCCAATGCGATCCGGCGCTGACCGTTGTGCACAATGCTCAGGTACCGCAGGAGTTCTTCGACCGCATTGGCGATGGCCTTGGGGTCGTCGTTGTTGCGCAGGAACTCGAGCTGCTCGGGATTCTGCAGAAGCGCCAGAGTCCCGAGTGAAATGATGCCGGCGCTGGTCTCGTGACCGGCCGACAGCAGACCGTTTGCCAGTGCGACACCCTCGTCGATCGTCATGTCGCCGACACGAATGTTGTCGGCGAATTCCGAGATGACTCCCGATGACTCGTCCGAGGAAGCCAGCCGCTCTTCGATGACCTCGCGCATGTAGCCACGCATCGCCGTGAACAGCCGTTCCTGCAGTTCCGGTGTGGCGTAACGATCCATTGCCGCCGAGGCGTGCTCCTGAAAGAAATCATGATTGTCGTAGGGAACTCCGAGCAGTTCACAGATCATGAACGACGGAAGCGGAAGACCGAACGCCGGTACGAGGTCGACCGGATTCGGCCCGGCCAGCATGTCGTCGATGAGCTTGTCGGTCACCTGCTGGATCTTCTCGCGTTGAGCCTCGACGCGCTTGTACGAGAAGGTGCGTGTCATCATGCGGCGCAATCGCAGGTGACCGGGTCCATCAGTGTTGAAGATGCTGTCGGGCCGCATCGGAGCGATGGCCGCCCGGCCGGCATTCCAGTGCGGGAAACCCGTCAGACGATCGTCGGTGCTGATGCGTGGATCCAGTGCCAGCACCCGCAATTCGGCGTTGCCCGTGACCAGCCACGGTGTGCTGCCGTCCCAGATGCGTGCTCGTCTCAGAGGCTGATGCGCCGCCGAGTCGATGAGTGCGGCGGGGACGTCGAACGGACAGCGCGCGTCGCGTTCGACGGGGAAGCTCAGAACGGCCTCGTCGACGCCGGTCGTGGAATTCTCTGTCATGTCTTTCACTCCTCGAATGCGATGGCGACCGCGGGGCACGACGCTGCTGCCTGACGAACCGAATCCCAGTGTTCCTCGGTCGGGTTCGCATCCATCAGGACCACGACGCCGTCTTCGTCACGCTGGTCGAACACCTCGGGTGCGATCGCGGCGCACTGGCCGGCAGAGACGCATCGCGCTTCGATGATCTCGACTTTCATTGACAATTCACTCCGTAACCGTGACTGGTGACCGAGGGCGCTACGAGAGCGTGACGCCATCCATCTGTCCGCTGTCCCGCCACCGGGCCAGCAGTTGGAAGAACTGGATCGGACCGCCGCCATAGTTGGCTGCGACGAGCCCGTCGGGATTGCCGCTGTCGCCCTCGTTGTCGAGGTAACTGGGGGTGCAGTCCGCGTAGAAGGCCTGCCCAGGATTGGAGAGTTCCTTCATGGTGGAGACCCAGCCGTCCTCGGCTTCGAGGTCGGCCTCGATCGTGGTGGCGCCCCGCTCGACGCGCTGCTGGAGCAGATAGACGAGGTGGCGGGCGCGTTCCTCGGCGGTGTGCGTGTAGTTGTTCGCGATGCCGGTCTGCGTGTATCCGAGGAAGAAGCAGTTGGGGAATCCGTTGGACTGCAGGCCGTGGAAGGTACGCGGTCCGCTCTTCCATTTGTCGCTCAGGTGGATGCCGTCGCGACCGATGATGTCGAATCCGGCCCGTCGGGTGTAGCTGCTGCTGACGTCGTATCCCGTTGCGAAGATCAACGCATCGACCTTGTATTCCGTGCCTCCGACGACGACCCCGTCGCGTGTCAGCCGCTCGATTCCGCGTCCGTCGGTGTCGACGAGCTCGACGTTGTCGCGGTTGAACGTGGGCAGGTATTCGTCGTGGAACCCGACGCGCTTGCAGAGCCGCTTGTACCAGGGCTTGAGCGCCTCGGCGGTCGCCGTGTCGGTGACGACGGAGTCGATCCTGGCGCGCACCCGCTCCATGGACCTGTAATCGGCCTCGAAGAGGAACTCGCCGATCTCCTCCGGGCTCATCGGTGCGCCCCGGCGTTCGTTCTCCTGCTGGATCGCAGTCTTGGTGACCTCGGACGCCACGCGGGTCCAGCCGTCGTCGACTAGGTCGGTGTGGCTCTCCATGCCCGCGGTGTAGCGGGTGAAGTTCTCCATCCGCTCGCGCTGCCATCCGGGCTCGAGATTCTCGGCCCAGTCGGGGTCGGTCGGCTTGTTCCCCCGTTCGTCGACGGCGTTCGGCGTCCGTTGGAACACGTAGAGCTGCTCGGCCCATCGACCGAGGTGAGGGACCACCTGCAGGCCGGTGGCGCCCGTGCCGACGACGCCCACGGACTTGTCCTGCAGCCCGGTCAGCTCACCGGACTCGTTACCTCCGGTGTAGCTGTAGTCCCATCGGCTGGTGTGGAAGGTGTGTCCTTCGAACTCGTTGATGCCGGGAATACCGGGCAGTTTCGGGCGTACGAGCGAGCCCGGAGAGACCACCACGATCCGGGCGCGGATGCGGTCGCCGCGATCGGTGTGCACGACCCAGCGTTCCCCCGCCTCGTCCCAGACCATCTCGGTGACGGTGGTGTGGAAGAGCGCGTCGCGCATGAGGTCGTACTTGTGCGCGATCGCCGTGAGGTGCTCACGGATCTCGGCGCCGTACGCGTACTTCTGAGTGGGGATGTAGCCCAGCTCTTCCAGGAGCGGCATGTAGATGTAGGACTCGATGTCGCATTGGACGCCCGGATAGCGGTTCCAGTACCAGGTTCCGCCCACTCCGCCCGCCCGGTCGAGCAACCTGATGCCGTCGAGGCCCGCCTCACGCATCCGTGCCGCGGCGATCAGACTACCGAGGCCGGAGCCGATCATGAGGACCTCCACCTCGTCGGTCACCGGATCTCGATCGACCCGTTCGACGTAGGGATCGTCCTCCCAGTGCGAGAACTCGGCAGTGACCTGGACGAACTGCTCGACGCCGTCGCGCCGCAGCCGCTTGGCACGCTCGTAGGCATGTTTGGCCCGCACCCAATCCGGGTCGAAGCCTTCGGGTTTCGGGCCCGGCGGCGTCAACGTCTCCGGCATGCTCGGTTCCTTTCGCCTCTCGGCAGGTTGCTGCTCATGCGAACCGTTCTCGCAGCGGCCGGTCGTCGGGGGTGGATCGGTAGATCCCGCGATCGATCATGCGGGGAATCACCTCGTCGATGAATTCGCGGATCGACGCCGGGCCGACGGGGAACATGAGGTTGAAGCCTCCGACGTTGCCGTCGCCCCACCACGCCTCGAAGTCGTCGACGATGTCGTCGTACGAGCCGACGAACTTGCGGTGCTGCGCACCGCCCCGGCCGAGCGACTGCGCCGTGACCTCGCGGACGGTGGCGCCGGGGTGTGCGTCGATCCAGTCGTAGAGGCCGACGTAATTCCCGAAGGTGCTCTTGATGGTCTTCTCGACATCGGCCGGCTTCGGCATCTTCTCGAACGGGAACCGGTCTTCGACGCTGTCGAACGAAATCGGCTCCAACCCGAACTGCACGAGCACCTTCGGCGCGAGGAGTTCCCACGGGACGAATTCGTCCAGGGCGAGCATCTGCTCTTCGGCCTCCTTCGCGGTGCGCGCGACGTAGGGGATGAGGCCGGGAACCGCCGGGACGCTGCCGACAGGGCGTCCCGCGTCGGCGAGTGCCTTGTCTAGGTCCTCCCGGTATGCGGCCGCTCGCTCCCGGTTGGATGCTGCCGTGAACACCATGTCGGCGTGCCGCGCGGCGACCTTGATGCCGGGCCCGGACCCACCGGCCTGCGCTACCAGCGGCCTGCCCTGCCGACTCGGCGCGACGTTGAGCGGGCCGATGACACTGAAGGATTCGCCCTCGTGGTTGATCGGCGAGGCGTAATAGCGCGTGACACCGTCGGGGTCGCGACGCACCTCCCGATTGGCCCAGAGGGCTTCGGTTACGTCGAGGAACTCCGTGGCGCGACGGTATCGGGTTTCGCGATCGGGGTGGCTGGTCTTGCTGTAGTTCAGCGCGAGTGCATCGCCGACGGTGGTGACAGCGTTGAGCCCGGCCCGTCCGTCGGACGCCTGGTCGAGCGAGGCGATGAGCCGCGCGAGTGTGTACGGGTCGTAGAACGTCGTGGACGCGGTGGCGATGAGACCGACGTACTGGGTCTCGCGGGCCATCGCGGTCAGCGCGGTGATCGGCTCCGCCGGCCCGCCGTCGAAGGCAGGCGAGTTCGGCATGCCGGGTACGTCGCCGAGAAAGATCGCGGTGAAGAGACCCTCGTCGCCGAGATGGCCGTAGGTCATCAGCCGCTCGAACGGGTCGACGAGCGCAGTATCAGCGTGGTGCTTCTGTTCGTAAGAGGGAGCCCCCATGTGGAGATTGATGTCGTTGCCGACGAGGTTCAGGTGGAGATAGCGCCGAGTCGCCATGGCCCGTCCTTCAGATCAGAGGTGGCATCGAGAGTCGTCCTGTAATCCCAGTCACACGCTATAGATGGATGGTCAGGCAAGTCAATAGACAATGCGTCTATCATTTGAACGAATCGGCTTGCCTGCGGGTTCACTCACGTCTGAGCCACTTTCGAACGCGCCGGGACTCGATCGGCGACGGCGGCCCGGCCTGCAGCAATCCCCCACACCCCGGCGACCGCGAGGGTGGCGCCGGCACCGCCGTAGACCATCCCGCTGGGGTTGGCCATCACGTTGCCCGCGGCATACAGTCCCGCGATCACGTCACCGTCGACGTCGAGCACCCGCCCCGCGACGTCGGTGCGTGGGCCGCCCTTCGTGCCGAGCGCCGAGCTCACGACCTCGACGGCGTAGTACGGAGCCGTCCCGACCGGCCCCAGCGTTGCGCCGGGAGAATCGGGGTCGCTCACCCGTCCACCGGGGAAGCGATCGAATGCACTACGGCCCCGCGAGAAATCCGGGTCCGCGCCGTTCGCTGCATGCCCGTTGAAGCGTTCGATCGTCGTCTCCATCGCGTCGACCGGAAGATCCAGCGCCGCAGCGAGTTCCGCGATGGATGATGCCCGGATCACCCATTCCGGAACCGGAGCACCCGGGCGAGCACCGAATACGCCGAACCGGTCGACGGTGGACTGGTCGAAGATCATGTACGCAGGGAGATTCGGGTAGTCGAGTCGCGACTCGTCGAGATGATGAAAGGCGCCACCGAAGGCGTTGTAGTTCGCAGCCTCGTTCGCGAAGCGGCGGCCGTAGCGGTTGACCATGATCGACCCGGGTAGCGCCCGCTCGCGCGACGACAGCATCGCAACCGGAGCCCCGTCGCGCCGGGCGCCCGGGCACGGTACCGACGGCGACCACCACGCCTCACGCATATTGCCCAGTCGAGCACCGACTCTCATCGCCATCCGCAGGCCGTCACCGGTGTTCGACGGCGCACCGATGGGGCGCGTCAGCGGTCCACGCAGGAAGTCACGCACCAGATCCGGGTCGTACTCGAACCCTCCGGTCGCGAGCACGACCGCAGAGGCTCCGACCGTTCTCACGCCGTCGGCGGTCTCGACCTCGACGCCGTCGACGACGCCGTCGTCGGTGCACAGCCGCAGCGCCCTGGCCTCTGTTACGACGTCGACCCGGTGCTCGAGGCACGCCTTCAGCAGGCCGCCGACCAGCGCGCGCCCCAGCCCCTCTTCCGCGGCGTCCTCACGAGCAGCGAGAATCTCGGGTGCGACGACACCCGTCCCGCCTCCCAGGGGCATTTCGACCAGCACGATGCGTTGGATATCTCCGGCGATGCGGTCGATCCATTTCTCGAACCCGACGAAGGAGAACAGTCCGGGTTCGAGTGTCCGGCCGCCCGCGGGCTTGCCGCCGGGATGTTCAGGGTGGTAGTCGGGGTATCCCTCGACGAGCTGGAGTCGGAGGTCTGTGTGGTCGTGCAGGAAGTCGACGAACCCGGGGCCGCCGGAGATCAATGCCTCGGCCAGCTCGGGCAGGATCATCCCGTTGGACAGGCTCGACAGGTAGGCCAGGCCTTCCTCGAGCGAGTCGTCGATACCCTTCTGGGCCGCGATCGGATTGCCCGGGACCCAGATTCCCGCGCCGGACAGCGCGGTCGTGCCGCCGATCAGCTCGGCCTTCTCGAGGATCGCAACGTCAGCGCCCTCCAGCGCGGCGGCAAGCGCGGCAGTGAGGCCGGCAGCTCCCGACCCGAGAACGACCACGTCGTACATCTCCTGCATAGGTATTCGACCCACCATCTCTGCGCCGCGTTATGTGTATATATTGAACAGCTGGTCTCTATTGATGCACTTTCGCTATGGTAATCAGGATCACACCACGCCACAAGAGCCCACTCGAACCGGAGGCCGGAGTGTCCGAACCCGAAACATACGACGTCATCGTCCTCGGCAGCGGCGCCGCAGGACTCACGGCCGCGTTCACCGCAGCACACCAAGGCGCGCGAGTCGCGATCCTGGAGAAGAACGATCGGATCGGCGGCACCACCGCCTGGTCGGGAGGCCACGTCTGGATCCCGAACAACCCCTACATGGAAGACATCGGCGCGAAGGACAGCGTCGACGACGCGATGACCTACCTGATGTCTCTCGGCCGCGGCATCCTCGACGAACGCCTGGCCCGTGCCTTCGTGGACGCCGGACCGAAGATGGTGCGCGCACTCGCCGACGACGGCGGGGTCGAGTTCTTCGCTGTGCCCGGACTACCCGACTACCACCCGTCGAATCCCGGCGGCAAACCCGAGGGCGGCCGGACGCTCGGACAGGAACTGTTCCCATTCCCTACCTTGGGCGAGTGGCAGGACAGGGTCGAGGTGACCCCCTACTACTCCCCCTACCTGCGAATGGACGAGACCGCGATCGGCTGCGCAGTCCCCAAGACCCCCACCGACGAAGAGAAAGCACACCGCGAGGCCGAGGACCTGCGCGGCATGGGCGGAGGCCTCGTCGGCGCCCTCCTGAACGCATGCCTCCGCGTGGGCGTCGCCATCGAGGTGTCGACCGCAGCACGCGATCTGATCATCGACAACGGCCGGGCTATCGGTGTGGTCGCCGAGACCGCCGACGGACGTCGGACCCTCCAGGCCACACGCGCTGTCATCCTGGCCACCGGCGGATTCGAGTGGAACGAGGAATACCGCACTGCGTTCCTGCGCGGCCACGTCACGAAACCCGCCTCGATCCCCACGAACACCGGCGATGGCCTGCGCATGGCGATGCGTGCCGGAGCAGCACTCCAGAACATGCGCGAAGCCTGGTGGATCCCCATCACCGAACTCCCCGAGGGCATCAACTCGATGAACCTCGAGATGATCAACGGCGACCGCACGCGGCCACGCAGCATCATGGTGAACCGCACCGGACGACGCTTCACCAACGAGGCCGTCAGCTACAACTCGGTCGTGGGCGCCTTCCATCAGGAGGACGTCACCGCGTTCCGGTACGCCAACCTGCCCGCGTGGCTGATCTTCGACCACACCTACCTCACCACCTACGGATCGACCGGTCGGCCCTACACAGGCATCACACCCCCGTGGCTGGTGGAGGCACCCACCCTCCGCGACCTCGCGCTGGCGCTCGGCATCCCCGGCGACGAACTCGAGCGCACCGTCGACCAGTGGAACGCGAACGTCGCCGCGGGTAAGGACCCGCACTTCGGCCGAGGCGAGAGCGCCCACGACCGGTGGTGGGGCGACCCGTACAAGAAGGGGAGCATCGACGGCACGCTCGGACCGATCACGGAAGGTCCGTTCTACGCCATGGAATTGACCGCCGGCGTCATCGGCACCAAGGGCGGTCCAAAGGTCGACGAGTATGCCCGCGTCATCGATCTCGACGGCGAGGTGATCGGCGGTTTGTATGCGGCGGGCAACGTCTCGTCGCCGACCGGCGCCTCGTACGGAGGTCCCGGCGGAACGCTCGGTCCCGGAATGACATTCGCCTGGATCGCCGGACGGCACGCAGTCGGCCCAGACCGGTGAACATGTCCGGTTCGATCGTCGAGGCCTGGCGCGAGCGGGTCGCCGCCGGTCCCGACCGCGCGGCGATCCGATACTTCGACGGCACGATCGACGCCGCCACCCTCGATTCGCTGACCGACGCGCTGGCCACCGAGTTCCAGGCTCGCGGGGTGCGTTCGGGTGACCGGATCGGCATCTACCTGCAGAACATCCCGTACTACCCACTGGCCCTTCTGGCCGTGTGGAAGGCCGGCGCGATCGCCGTGCCGTTCAATCCGATGTACCGCGGAGACGAACTACGGCGACTGGTCGAGGACTCCGGCACGACGGGGATCATCGTCGCACGCGGCACCGATGAGGCAACACGCAACGCGCTGACGGGAACACAGGTCCGGTGGTTGCTCTCGGCATCGTCGCGAGACTTCCAGACACGGAACGACCCTCGGGTGTTCACCGAACCGGACGCCGCGCCCTCCCCCGACGGCGACCTCGCCACGATCCTCGCTGCACGACGCGGCCGGTATCCGGCTCGGATCATGCATGACGGCGACGACATCGCCTTCATCACCTACACCTCCGGCACGACCGGACCGCCCAAAGGCGCGCTCAACACCCACCGGAATTTCCTCTGCGCTGTCTCGGGTTACGCCGAGTGGATCCGGCTGGGAGCCGGCGATGTGTCCTACGCGATCGCTCCGATGTTCCACATCACCGGACTCTCGCTCAACGCCGGGATCGCGCTGCTGAACGACGCCACACTGAGCATGAGCGGACGATTCGAGGCGTCGGTCGCGCTCGACACGATCCGCGAGCACAAGGTCACGACGACAGTCGGCTCGATCACCGCGTTCAATGCGTTCTTCGGCGTCTCCGAGGCCGGCGCCGGCCATTTCGCGAGCGCGAAGCGCGTCTACTCCGGTGGAGCCCCGATCCCACCGGCGACGATCGACGCCTTCCGCGACCGGTTCGGCGTCTACCTCCACAACATCTGGGGGATGACCGAGACGACGGGCGGGGGTATCGCGGTGCCGCCGGGTGTGCCGGCTCCGGTGCACGGGCCGAGCGGGACGCTGTCCGTCGGCGTGGCGACACGCGGCGTCGAGGTCATCGCGGTCGACGCCGAGGGCAGGCCACAGCCACCAGGTGAGGAGGGCGAACTCGTCGTCACCGCGCCGCAGGTGATTCCCGGCTATTGGCAGAACGAGGAAGCCACGGAGCTCACACTTCCCGGTGGACGTCTGCACACCGGCGACGTCGCCATCATCGACGACGAGGGCTGGGTCTATCTCGTCGACCGCATCAAGGATCAGATCAACACCTCGGGCTACAAGGTGTGGCCGCGTGAGGTCGAAGACGTGTTGTACGAGCACCCTTCAGTCCTCGAGGTCGCGGTGGTGGGGATGCCCGACGACTACCGCGGCGAAGTGGTGGTCGCGTATGTCTCACTGCGCGAGGGCAAGGCGGCCGAACCGGACGAACTGGTCGCGTTCGCGGGCGAGCGACTCGCGGCGTACAAGCGACCCCGCGTGGTCCACGTGCTCGATGTGCTCCCGAAGACCGCGACCGGCAAGATCCAGCGAGGCGCGTTGCGCGGACGATGAACTTCGGTGTTCTCAACGGCGTATATCGGCTGTCGAGAACACCGAAGCTGGAGTCGGGCCGATTACGGCTTGCGGGCCTCCGGGTCCATCGGCTCGATGCCCTCCTCGATCGCCTTGATCAGCAGGGCGGTGAAGCGGGTGTAGAAGCGCGCCATTCGGATGAATCCGGTGCCGAACCAGAGTCCGGGCTGCGCCGATCGGCGCCAGGTGTTCGCGTATTCGCCGTCGGCGGCGCGACCATACGCCTTGTCGATCTTCGCTGCTGCGGAGCCGAGAACCGGCTTCAGATGGCCCCAGAACTGGTGGTATCCGGTTGCGAAGACGATGAGCTCGACATCGCGCATCTCCGACCCGTCGGTGAACACCACTGTCTTGCCGTCCTTGATCTCCGCGACCTCGACGCCCTGCTTCAGGTGGACCCGGCCGTCGGCGATGAGCTGGGATGCGCCGATGTCGATCTGGTAGCTGTCCTTGCCGGACATGTGCGCACCGATGATGCCTGTGCCGTCCGGGCCCCAGTTGAGCTTGAATCCTTGGGATTCGAGTGCATCGAGCAGTTCCTTGTCGGCCGCCTTCGCGAGCTGCACGAGTTCTTTGTTGAACTCGTCGACCCGCTCGTTGGGCAGGGCGTAGGTCATCTGGTCGGCGAAGTCCGGCGTCAGCGTCATATCCTCGGTGAACAGGGTCGACCAGTACTTGTGATAACTCGGGTAGGTGACGACGTAGGTCGAGGTGCGCTGCACCATCGTGACGTCGGCATCGTGTTCCCAGAGGTCGTGCGCCAGTTCGTGACCGCTGACCCCCGACCCGATGACGAGCGTCTTCTTGCCGGAATAACGGTCGCCGTCCTGGAATTCGTCGGAGTGCACTGCAACACCGCGAAATTCCTGGAGTCCCTCGATCTCGGGAATGCGCGGAGAACCGAACATGCCGCCGGCCACGATGAAGTGTCGCGGATGCAGGTCGCGGATCGAGCCGTCGCCCCTCTGAACGCGGACGGTCCACCGCTCGGTTTCCTCGTCGTAGTGGCCGCTGAGGAACGTTGCCCTCATCCACACGTTGAGATCGAGGGTGGTGGCGTACGTTTCGAGCCAGTTCGCGAACTTGTCCTTCGGGGTGTGCGCCGGCCATGTAGCGGGGAGGGGCAGATACGGCAGGTGGTCGCCGTAGACGGTGCTGTGCAGCGCCAGGGATGCGTAGCGTTTGCGCCACGTGTCGCCGATGCGTGCCTCCCGGTCGATCACGAGCGTGTCGACGTCGAGGGCACCCAGCCTCGCCGCGAGAGCCAGACCGTTGTGGCCTGCGCCGAGCACGAGGACGGTGGGGTCGCGGTCCTCGAACGACGTCTCGTTGCGCCGATCGTCGGCCCAGCGCGTGCGGCCCGGGACGACGCCGTAGACCTTGCCTTCGGGGCGACGGTGACGAGTCCCCTCGGGGAAGGCTTCGAGCGCCTCGACCTGGGTCTGCAACGTGTACGCGACGAAGCGCGCCCCGTCGCGGACGAGTCGCGCGAATCCGCGATTGACCCGGTCGTTGGTCGTGAAGTCGAAGAACCCCATGATGTCGTCGCCGGAGACGAAGGGCTCCTGCACGGCGCTCACGGAGAAGCCGGACGCGCTCCATTCCTTTGCGAGCTCGATCAGCCGCCCGGCCGTCTGCTCGCTGCCGACGGCATGGTGGAAGTCCCACGGGAAGGCCATGAAGTCGCGCCACGTGGCGTCGCGGTGCAGGCATGCCCCCAGCTCGACCTCCGAGCCCTTCTCGAGCGCGGCCGCGAATTCTGCGAGCCAGGTCGTGAAGACCTGTGCCGCATTCGGAGCGTCTATCTCAGGGGTTGAGTTGCGCCGAGCTTCCATCATGGGTTGCGGCTCCTTCTCGGTGTAATGCATCATCCGAAGGCATGTGTATTTAACGAACACATTGGTTCTATATACACACATACTGGTTGAGCGGTCCACTCTCCGTCAAGAGTTCGGAGCGGAACCTTGTGAGGCTCAGCACCATCAGCTACCGTCCAAGTGTATTTTCTACACATATCTGTGCACTATTTGAGACAGGAGGCGGGGATGACGGGCATCGACTCCCATGAGGTGGGGGCCGGGCTGAGCGTCCGAACTTTCACATCGCCACGTCCTGCGACGAGCCGATTCCTCGTACTGGTCCTGAACGGCGACCACCCGAACAGCTGCCGCGAGCTCATTGCCGACGGACTGGTGATCGTCGAGGTTCCCACCCGTCCCCGCAGTGCACTCGACGACAGCGACCGCGCCCTGCAATGGGCCCGCTCGGTGGCCACCGATCTCTTCGAAGCAGACCCGAGCCGCATCGCCGTTCTCGATACGCCGGAAACTCGGCCCCTTGCCACCGCACTCGCCGAACGGGTGCAGGCCCGGAAGGAACCCCCGATCCTCGCCGAGACGTTCCGTTCCGCCGATGTCGATCTGCACGCTCGCATCGCGGCACTCCCGGCGTTCGATGGCCCCGCCGAGCCCGCCGTCGCAGTCCACCGCCGGATCGAGCCGGCGACACTCGACCAACTCGATCTCCTGACCCGGTGGGACACGACGAGCATCGACACCGTTCGCGGGAGCTACGCCGAGGTCACTCCTCCCCCGACTCCCGTGAGCGAACGAGTCGAACGGGTCGACGACGCCGTCCCCAGCAATCAGGGGCAACCCGACGTGCCCGTCCGGTGGTACCGGCCGCGCGACATCACCGGCCCACTCCCCGCGATCATGTACTTCCACGGCGGCGCATACATCATGGGTGGGCTCGACGAGAACGACGATCGGCTCGATCGCATCGCCGCCGACATCGGATGCGCGGTCGTATCGGTCGACTACCGCCTGGCACCCGAAAACCCTTACCCCGCAGGCCTCGACGACGCCGAACTGGTCTGGCGCCACATCCTGGCGAACGCCGACGCTCTCGGAGTGGACCCGAGCCGTCTCGTCATCGGCGGCGCAAGCGCCGGCGCCGGACTCGCCACCGCGCTGTGTATCCGCCTCGCCGAGGTGGGCCTGCCCCAGCCCGCGCTCCAACTCTTGGTCTATCCGATGCTCGACGACCGTGAGCACGACTCCCTCCGGGCACTCGAGGGTGGAGCCGGACATCGGGGTCTGTGGCGACTCGAGGCCGAACGTCACTCGTGGCGGGCGTATCTCGGCGAACTCCATGACACAGCCCCCCCGGCGACAGCCGCACCCGGACGCGCGACGCTCGACGAATTGCGTGGCACTGCACCCGCATTCATCGGTATCGGCGACGTGGACGCGCTGCTCGACTCCAACCTGCACTATGCCGCGCAATTGTCCCGGGCCGGGACTCCGGTCGAACTCCATGTCTACCCCGGGGTGATCCACGGCGGGTTCGTCGCCCGCCCTCGTACACGACAGACCCAGCGTTTCCTCGACGACGTCCACGCCGTTCTGCGCAGGGCCTTCGAGACCGGCGACTGAGCTCAGCGCATCGCGGCGAGCAGCGCATCCGACATCGCGTCGATCGCGCGTTCACGCTCGATGTCCCACCCCTGGATCAGCCAGAGATGCATGAAGTAGTCGAGCATCGAATAGAGCATCGCGGCACTGAGACGCAACTGCTCCGCAGTTGCCGACGTTTTGGTGCCCGACCATTCGACGACCAGCTCCTCCATGGTCCGCATGTGCTCGGCGGCGAACTCCGGATCGGCTGCGCGCGCCTCGTGCAGCGTCTTGTAGAGGATCGGCGCGTCGAGATAGAAGTCGACCATCCGCTCGAAGAACTTCCGCACCGAGGCGGCCTGTCCGCGCCCCCAGTTGAACCCGTCCTGGGTCTGCCACTCGACCATCCGCGCGTCGCGGAGGTTGCGCAGCACGGTCGCTTTGCCGTCGAAGTGCAGGTAGAAGGTCGCCCGACCGATGCCGGCCCGCTGCACGATGTCGTCGACGGTGGTGGCGAAGTAACCCCGGTCGGCGAACGCCTCCAGGGAGGCGTCGAGGATGCTCTGCCGGGTCAGATTGCGTTGACGCTCGCGCATGGACAGTCGTGGAGTAGTGCTCATGATTCGATGATCCTAACTAGGACCGCAACAGTGACTAGGGGCGCAGCCGTGCGGCCTTGCTGAGCCGGAACTCAGGGGGAAAATTCTCGTCGTTCGCCTTCACCGAATCGGTCAGCCCCGCCTCCATCATCTCGGCATTCAGATGGAATTCGTGCTCATCCGGGCGGACGAGCCGACCCATGGACTCGACCATACCGGTGAGGAGACTGCCCATGTACTCACCCTGATGCTGCTTCATCATCCGGAAGAACATCTTCTGGATGACGACGGTGTCGGTCGGGCGGTTGCGCGCGCACGCCTTCGCGTAGGTCTGCACCTCGTCCTCGAGATCGGCGCGGGCCACGACCTTGTTGAGGAAACCGCACTCGTACATCTCGTCGGCGGTGAACGGCCGGCCGGTGAACACCATCTCTTGGAACCGCCGGATTCCCATCGTCATCGCCCACGTCCACATGCGCGGGCCCCAACCGACGTAACGGAACGCGGCGTGCCCGAACAATGCGTCGTCGGAGGCGATTACGAGGTCGGCGTCGGCAGCCTGGTAGAAGTGCCACCCATAGCAGTAGCCCTTGACCTCGACGATGCTGATCTTGTTGAACTCCTGCAGACTCCGACAGCCGGACTGGGCGTCGGCGAACCACGACCCGTAGTTACCCATGTTGCGGTACGAGTCCTTCGGCGGATAGACAACGTCGGGGTCGTCGATCTTGAACTCCTTGAGACGCTCGGCAGAGTCGTCGCCCTCGACACCGGCCATGAAATCGGGCAGGTCCACCCCGCTCCCGAAATCGTCGCCCTCGGCCCGCACCACCAGGACCTTCACGTCGTCGTCGATGCTCGCCCGATGAAGCAGGTCGGCGTAGCGCAGTCGCGCTTCGACCGTGGGAGCGTTCAAGCGGTCGGGCCGGTTGAACGTGATGGTCGCGATTTTCGAAGCCGGATCCTTCTCGTAGAGGATGATCTCTTCGGCCGACGGCGGTTCGTTGTTCGACATGTGCGCTCCTCGAGTTCAGTACTTGGTTACCGAGCGGGAGCCCGGCCGATCACTCCGCTTTCTTCCAATACACGCAGTTCGCCGTCGGTGACGCCCAGCGCTTTCAGCTCGTCCTCGTTGTGTTGCCCGAGCAGCGGCGCCGGGTGCTGCGTCAGCCGCTCGGGGAGTCCGGTCATGGTGAACGGCAGCGTGCTCTGCCGATAACGGTCTGCGACAGGATGTTCCATGTCCTCGAAGAACTTTCGCGCGTTGAGCTGCTCGATCTCGGTCTGGCGGTGCGGCTGCATCATCTTCGCTACGGGGACACCGGCACTCCACAGCAGGTCGACGATGCGCTCGGAATCCCGGCCCTCACACCAGGCCTGCATCAGTTTGTCGATCTCGTCGTGATGTTCGAGACGCCCGGCGGCGGACGCGAAGCGCGAATCCCGGAACTCGGGGACCTCGCTCAACGCATCCACAAGTGAACACCATTGCGTGTCGTTCTCGACGGCGAGCGCGACCCAGCTGTCGAGGCGGCCGAACTCGTCGACGTCCTTCGCCCGATACAGTCCTTGCGGAGCGGCATCCGGCCCTCGGTTTCCCTGGCGCGTCAGGATCGAGCCGGTCGCGGTGTATTCGATGATCTGCTCGGCGGTGATGCTCAGTGCCGCATCGATCATCGACGCTTCGACAAGCGCACCTTCGCCTGTGGCCGTGCGGTGTTCGAGCGCGAGCAACAGACCGCACACTGCGTGCATGCCGGCGTTCGGGTCGCCGATGCAGGAGGGTTCGAGCGGGTTCCGGTCGGGGTAGCCCGTCATCCAAGTCAGGCCCGCGGCATCCTCGATCGAGTAGGCGAAGGCGGCGATGTCGCGCCAGGGGCCGTCGAGCCCGAAGCCCGGCATGCGCACCATCACGATGTCGGGTCTGATCTCCTTCACTCGCTCGTAGTCCAGTCCGGCCTGATCGAGCACCCGCGGCGTGAAGTTCTCCACGATGACGTCGCACGTTTCGATGAGCCGCTCGAGTAGCTCGTGCCCCTCATCGGTGGTGAAGTCGATCGTGACACTCTTCTTGTCGGCATTCCCGCCGAGATGGATCGGCGAACGCTCCCACCACATGTCGATGTCGCCCGACACCCCGCCGACGAGCCTGCCGCCGTCCGGACGCACAACGGACTCGAGGTGAATGACGTCGGCGCCGAGCAGGGCCAACAGGTGGGTCGAGGTGGGGCCGGCCCAGAACGCCGTCATGTCGAGCACCCGCAACCCGGAAAATGGCAAAGTGCCACTGCTGCCGCCGTTGTGTGTGCGCACGGGGCCGAGCCGGTCGTGGTGTGCGCCGAGAGCCGGTGGCGGTTGCGGCGCGGCCCAAGCGAACGACGACACCTGGAAGGGTTGGCGAGGCTGCAGAAAATTCCCGTGCGGGTTCTCGACGAACACGTTGCGCGCTTCGAAGTGGTCGAGTGTGGCGACATTGCTGGGATCTGCGACGGGAGCGTTCGGGATACGGAAGGCGATCGCCAGTTCTCGGATTTCGTCGACGGTGCGCTCGGCTACCCATTCGGCGATCAGGGGCGACACCTCTGCTGGGCGGGACATGATGGCGTCGTCCTCTATCCATTCCGCGTGATCCATCATCACGTAGAGGTCCTGGCGCTGCTGCAGTGTCCCGCACGCTATTCCGACCAGCCCATCGGCTGCCTGCTGGACGCCGGGAAGCACCAGTGCGCGTTCGGTGCGCCATGGCCGCTCCATCACATCGTGGTAGGTGACGGGGTAGTACGTCAGGCTCAGCACGATCGCTTCGAGCATCGAGAGGTCTATGAGGCACCCGCGACCCGTACGGCGCGAATTCACACGTCCGGTCAGTGCTCCGATGGCGGTGTAGGTACCGGTCACGAACTGCCCCACCCGGCCTCCCACCTGAACAGGCGCGCGGTCGGGTGCGCCACGGCCGAGGCCGACGATCGCGCCGGACCACGCTTGCAGCGTGAATTCGGTTGCGGCTCTGTCGCTCCACGGACCTTCGAGTCCGAAGGGGCTGATCGACACGATAACCAAGTGTGGATGGCGCGCTTCCAACCGCTTCGGATGCAGTTCAGCGATGTTCGCGAACGGGGAATCCGCCGACCAGATCACCGCATCGGCTCTCGCCAGCAGCCGCCCGACCTGCTCCGCGACATCCACGGATTCGGGATCGATGACGCAGCTTTCCTTTCCGCCCGCCAAGAACTGAAAGAGCGGGCCGCTCTCCCCGTCCCCGATCGCAGCCCCCGAGCCGGACCAGAGGCGCAACGGGTCGCCTTCCGCGGCTTCCACTTTCAGGACCGTGGCGCCCCCGTCTGCCAGGAGTCTCGTCCCGTAGCCGCCGGCGACGCCGACGGAGAGGTCGATGACGACGAAGTCCTCGAGCGGAAGTGTGCCGCTCCGGCTTCCCTGGCCTTCGTTCATTCGAGATTCCTCACGCCTGTCGGATCAGCGGCCACCCAGTTCGATAGACGATGTGTCTCGTCATTGGACACTGTTCCTCAGAACAGGTGCCATCGTCAAGCAAATAGTCGGACTCTCCAGCGAAAGGTCAGCGGTCGTCAGCCTGCGGCCGCATCCGACGGGCTGTCGGCCACGTACTTCTCCATGCGCAGAGCACTCAGCAGCTGCGTCGAAAGCAGGCTCGCGTCCTGCGCGATGCCGGCAGCGGCGACAAACCGATCGGGCCGCAGGAACAGGACGGACTCGCGGTGGACGTCGAACCACGCCTTGAGCTGCCCCGGGTCGCCGATCACGGTCACGTCGTCTCCGTACGAAGCCTGCCCCACCTGAGCAGCGGGAACGACGGCAACGAGCCGCGCACCGATCTTGCGCCACGCCTCCACACTGGGCTTGTCGAGAACCGCGGTCGGGTCGTTGTTCCAGCAGAGCACCGCGAACCAGTTTCCGAGCGCCTCGTCGAGACGGCACCGGCCGTTCTCCGTGACGACCTCCGGCTGGATGAACATCCTGCCGACCGGCGAGTCGTTGCCGGGGAGAGGTACCACTGCCCCGGTCTCGTATCGCGGCATCGGCTTGAACCGCATCTCGAGGATGTACCGCTTGAGGGTGGGGAGTGCCGACGCCGAGCGGAGGACCCGGTCGCGGAGCCAGGCCAGTCGCTTGTCGCGCACCGAGATCACCCGGCCGACCATGGTCGACAGGTCGATCATGGCTCGGGCATGTCCGCGTCGCTCCGTGTCGTAAGTGGCCAACAGGTCGGGGTCGGCCTGCCCGGAGCACACTGCGGCGAGTTTCCAGCCGAGGTTGACTGCGTCGCGCACGCCGCTGTTGTATCCCTGCCCTTGCCAGACGGGCATGAGGTGGGCGGCGTCGCCCGCGATGAAGATGCGTCCGCGGCCGAACTCTCCTGCGATCCGCGAGTGGTGGGTGTAGATGCGGTACGCGATGATCTCGGCGTCCTCCGGGCGTGGGATGTGCAGGCCGAGGAGTGTGCGCACGAAGCCGATGTCGTCGACCTCGCTGTCGTGCTCGTCGTCCATGAGCATGAACTCGAAGCGACGGATGCCGTGGGCGATGGAAATGGAAGCGTAGGGCCGGCCGGGGTCGGCTCCGACGTAGCTGTTCGGTGAGCCGAGGGGATCGTGGGCGAGGTCCACGACGAGCCAGCGTGTGGACGACGTGACACCGTCGAACGCGGTCCCGATGATGTGACGGGTTCGGCTCTTACCTCCGTCACATCCGACCACATATCGCGCACGCACCTCACGAGATACGCCACCTTCGAGGAGTTCGACGACGACACTGTCGCCGTCTTCGCGCATCGACTGCATCGGGGCCGACCAGCACACCTCGACGGTGTCGAAGCGCCCGAGCCCCTCGAGGAGTTCGGCGTCCACGAGGGGTTGGACGAATCCGTTGCGTCGCGGCCAGCCGAACTGCGCCTGACTCGGTGCCATCTCAGCGAGAAGCTCACCCTTGCCGTTGACGAATCGCAGGATCTGATTCGGAATGAGGTGCTGTTCGACGTTTTTCGACAGACCGATGCCCTGGAATGCGCGCATGGATTCATCGTCCAGGCCCACACCGCGCGGGTAGTCGATAAGGACGTCGCGTTCCTCCGCGATGAGAACCTGCAAGCCCCGGCCCCCCAGGATGTTCGCCAGGGTGAGCCCGACGGGCCCTGCCCCCACGATTAGCACATCGACGGCAGCCAACTCCGAAGTGGATCGTTCTCGACCGTCGGTCACGGGCACTCCCCTTGCATCAGTGTGTTGTATTTATCGAACACCGAGCTTCTATATCCACACGTACTATGTCGAATGTGGAGCTATAGTGTCAACACCGACATCGCCGTTGAAGTGCATATAATGAGTTCCATGTTGTATTTCTTGCTCACGGGCGTGCGCTGAATGACGACGTCGAACGGGCGCCAGCAGCCTGCCCCTCAAGTCGGAAGCCGGACGCTGGCTCGCGGACTCACCGCACTGCTCGCCGTGGTGGACTCCCCCGACGGCATGACCGTTCAACGCCTTGCCGGCGAACTCGACGTCCACCGCTCGATCGCGTACCGAATTCTGCAGACATTGCGCGACTTCGGCTTCGTGACGCACGGATCCGACGGCAGCTATCGCCCCGGAGCGCTCCTCGCGGCCCTCTCTACGTCCTACCTGCCGGCGCTGCGCGAGATTGCCACCCCGGTGATGCGGCGCCTCGCCGACCAGGCCGGCTGCACCGTGCACCTGTTCGTCGTCGAGGGCGAAGAAGCCGTCTCGATCGAGGTGGTGGAGCCCGTGACCGTGCTCCAGCACATCGCTTTCCGCGCCGGTATGCGGACGCCGCTGGATCGCGGTGCCGCCGGCTACGCGCTACTGGCCGCCGGGCCTGTACTTCCGGGCGAGCCCGAAGCCGTCGCCGAAGCACGGCAGCGCGGATACGCCACGAGCTCGGGTGAGGTCGAGTCCGGCGCCTACGCGGTCGCCGCCCCGGTCGCGAACTCACACCCCGCGGCGTGCCTGACGCTCATGAGCCATCGCGAGAATCAATTGGCCACGGCTGCGCCGGAGGTCGTGCGGGCCGCGGAGGAGATCACCAAGGCAGTGCTCGAGAGTTGAGCGCCGTCATGCGTCGCCGGAGAGGAAACCGATCACGGCCTTGTCGCAGATCTCCTGCTGCTCCCACTGCGGCCAGTGCCCGGCACCGTCGATGAAGAGAAACTGGCCGTTCGGCATCTTGTCGGCCATGTCCATGCCGGCCCCCGCAGGACCGGACGGATCGTCGCTGGTCCAGATCACCAGCGCCGGTGCTGCCACCGCGGCCAGGTCGGCATCGGTGACCATGTTGCGCCGCCGCACCTCGGGATCCTGCAAGCACAGGACATGTCGCATCGACTCGGCGAACCCGGGCCGCGAATAGATCGCGCGACGGCACGCGACGAGTTCATCGGTGACACTCGCAGGATCGGCCATGAGCCACTCGAGACGCGCCCGGATGCGTTCCTCCGAAGGATCGTCGGCAGCCGCCTGGCTCAAGTCCCTGATCCGCGCCATCACCTCCGGTGCTGCCATGGTCCCGCCTGGCGTGTTGAGCACGATGCGCTCCAGCCGGTGAGGGTATTCGACAGCGAATTTGATTGCCACCCAACCACCGAGCGACTCGCCGGACAGGTGCACGCGATCCAGATCCAGATCATCCAGTAGCGCGGCGAGATGCCCTACGTAGGAGTCGATCTCGAGATCACGCTCGGTCGGGGTCGTGTAGCCCTGCCCGGGGAAGTCGTAGGCGATGACGGTGAAATGCTCGGAGAGCGCAGGGATGTTTCGCGAGAAGGCTTCCAAATGCCCGCCCGTGCCGTGCATGAGCACGAGCGCGGGCCCGGAGCCCGCGCGCAGCACGCGGGTCCGCCATCCTTCGATCTCGCGGTACGAGATCGTGTGTGCCACCGTGCCGAGGTCGCCCCAGATCGTCATTGCGCCGCACACTCCTTCGTTATTGCAGTGGTTTTCGGTATAGCAGTGGTGACGGCGAATCCGGCAAACCACTCTTTGATCGGGCGGTAGTAACGGCGTGTCATCTCGTATTCGCCCTGAGTGGACAGCGCGGCGTAGGCGGCGATCCAGGTACGGATCTCATGAGCGGAATGGCCACCTTCCTCGGCGAACCACTCTGTCGACTTTTCGTCGAACGCAGTGGTGTCGCCCGACTCGAACGCATCGAGCACGAAAGCGTCGAACTCGGGGTTGAGGTCGTGAAAATCGGTTGATCCCGACGCGAACGCCCCCGCCGCGGCGACAGTGCGGGATTCCCGCACCCGACGCTGCTCGGCAGTGGGGTTGCGCCCGTGTGTAATTCGTTCGGCAACTTCCGGGGTGGCGATTTCCATGCGGGGAACCGGCGGGTCGTGGGAGAGACCACCCGATCCGACGATCAGCACTCGCTTCCCCGACTCCGCCAGCGCTCGCCCAGCAGCCTCCCCCAGTAGACGCGCTCGGCTTGCGGGGCCGAGCGGCTCGGCCACACAGTTGATGAACACCGGAATCAGAGGTGGGAGCTTCTCCACGGAACCGAACAGGAACAGCAGCGGTTGAACGAATCCGTGGTCGACCTGCATCGACTCCGACAGCGCAACATCGACGCCCGACTCGAGCGCGTGTCGCGCGAGGACGTAGGCGGCGTCGCGGTCGACAGGTAGCGATCCTGTCGGCAGCCCGTAGTCGCCCACGGATGTCGCTGCCGCACCCACACAGAACGGGGGCATCAGTTCGTACAGGAAGCCGTTGTAGTGGTCGGGCGCGAAGACCAACACGAGTTCGGGATCGAACTCCTCCACGAACGCGCGTGCACCTGCGAGCTGCGCGTGTACCTCGTCGGCAATGCCTGCCTCCGGGTCGTGCAGGCCGATCAACGGCGAGTGCGACGAAGCGCAGAGAGCAAGCGGCATGATCACTCCGTTCGTCGACCGAGCGAGCGGCATAGTGTGCGTTATATACACACATAATCTCGGTATCTACACGCGCGACAGTAACACCCGACCCATCGACGTTCAACGAGTCCGCTCGGGGTCGCCCATCCCCTTCCGCGCGGCGCCGGGTTTCGACGAATGAGAAGGCGGATTCACTCGCTCACCATGAGAGCCACCGTCAGATGGTCGCCACCAGAATGTCCTCCCCGCTCGACGGGCGCAGACCGTCGGCCCTGTCGGCGAAGTAGCGGACAGCAAGCGATGCCCCCGCGACGTGTCGGCCATCCGTGAGTCCCGCTTCGCGGGCGAGAGCCAGCATTTCGGAAGGTGTATAGAAACTGACGAACGGTGTTCCGGACGCCTTGGCCCCCTTTTCACTGGTCTCGAGGCCGGCCCGGTCGGTCTCGTCGACCAGATCGGTGGGCAACAGAAAGGTCATTGCCAGCGTCGACCCGGCTGCAAGCCCGGCGACCTGACGAAGTGTCGCCGCGGTGGCATCCCTGGTGAGATAGTGGGACACACCTGTGGAGACGACAACCGCCGGAAGATTCGGGTCGAAGCCCTCGTCGGACAGCTTCTCCCGCCAGCTTTCGTTTTACTCGAAGTCGACCGGCACGAGATGAAGCCGGTCCGGAACGCCGTACCCGAGTTCGATCAGGCGCCGACGCTTCCACGCCTGCGGGCCCGGTTGATCTACCTCGAACACCTCCATCTTCGCGGCAACATCCGGTCGGCGCTGGGCGAAGGTATCGAGACCGGCGCCCAGGATCACGTACTGAGTCACGCCCAGTTCTGCCTGCTCGATCACGAGGTCCTCGATGAATCGAGCGCGGCCCACGATTGCCGCGCGGAAGCCGCTGGTCGCCTGCGGGTCCATGTCCGGGCGACGTGGCCAATCACCGTCAGGCGCAAGAAGCCGCAGGCCGACCTCATCTTCGAGTACGTGCGGCGGTGGATCCACCTGGACGTGCATCGCACGCCACAGTGCGACACGTTCGGCCGTGTTCTCCGGCGCCTCGATCTGCTCATTCGCCATGCTGATCCACCTCTGCGTGTCGTCCCGGGCCGGAAGCTTGGAGGCTCCAGAGTCGCCCATCGGGATCGCGTACGGTCATCTCGCGAGTTCCGAAGTGGGTGTCCTCGAATGGTGTGACCACGTCGACTATGGGATCCGGATCAAATGCATCAGCGTGGGGCACATTCAGAACGAGTCGGATCTGCGGCTGCTCGCTTTCAGGGACCTCGGCGATGAACATGTAGGGACCGTCGCCCGCGCGGAGCTGCCCGGAGGCGTGGTCGGTCTCGAACTCCAAGGTGAAGCCCAGCTGCTGGAAGAACTTCGCCGACTTACCCCAGTTGTGGGTCGTCAGATACACGGCTTCGATGCCGGCGGTTGTCATTTCGATCTCCCTTCCGGAGGAACACGAGCGCTACTCGTGGGTGTCGAGGTAGGCGCGCATCGCCTCGGTCACCAACGCGGACAGCGATGTTTCGTCCTCGATCGCGCGATGTTTGATCTGCTTGATCAGATCGACCGGCAAATACACATTGAACTGCTTGACGTCACCCACAGCAAGCATGCTAGCAATCTAGCTAAGTGGCGTAAAGCAGGTTCGGCGTCGACGGTGGGTGTACCGAAATATCGGACAGTAACCGTCATCTCGGACACTTCGAGTATCCGCAGCCGTTCATAGGTCAATCAGGGAACGACAACAACGCGTTCTCCGGGCGATCCGCATCTGCCCAGGCCGATTCGATGTCGACAAGCGGAACGATACGGGGAGCCTCCATCATCCGACCGTCAGCGATCGCGACGGCGAGTTCGTCGAGACCTGCACGGTTGCGGCCTGCGGCGAGGAGCCCTTCCTCTCGTTCCGCGGGTTTCCGTTGGTTCTGAACCAACGGAAACCCGCAAAAGCGGAGGAATGCTGGTGATCATGTGGACCAGAACGCCTGGACCACGAGTACACCAACAGATTCGATCAGGTCAGCCGGGGAAGGGAGGAGCACCCGGGGCGTTGTAGCCGCCGTCTGCGTAGCCGCACAAGGAAGGGGGAGTCCCGTCGAGGAGACATCCGATTGCCACCTGAACCATGCGCGGCAACTCCGCGGCGCTCCCCGTTGCAGGAGCGGAACTACCCGTGGGAACAGCACTCGCCGTCGCCGGAGCTAGGAGAATGGCAGCAGCACAGCCTATTACAACCGTGACGAACTTGCGTTTCATGAAGTGAAGCCTTCCACGTTGTTTGGACGGTCGGAAGTGAATCGGTAACCAGCCCCGAGCTGTTACCGATTGCGAACTCAGTGAAATGGTGCTACGTGCACAGAAATCGGCAGACGCAACCGCACCTCGGTGCCGCGCGGTTCGTTCGCGAGGAACCGGATGTCGCCGCCATGCCGTTCGATGATGTGCTCGGACAGGATCAAACCGAGACCCGACCCGTCCTGTTTCGCAGAAAATGCACCCGATGCCAGCCGATTCTCAGGGGCTCTCTCCATTCCCCTGCCCCCGTCCGACACAGACACGCAGGCCCAATTCTCGTCACGCCAGGTGTTGATCTTCAATTCCTTGACCTCGGTGGTCGGCAGCACGATTTCGTCGATCGCGTTGAAGCACAGGTTGATGATCACCTGACCGATCAGCACGCTTTCACCCTGAACGGGCAGTGGTTCGTCCGTCGGGTCGACGTTGACGCACACGCCTCGTTCAGCGGCACGCAGCCGAACGAAATACAGGCTCTCTTCGACAACCTCGTTGAGATCCAGTGCAGACATCGTTGATTCGATTCGTCTGACATACCGTTTGACGGACGCCACGATCTCCGCGGCGCGGCTCAGTTGCTTTTCCGCCATGTCCAGTCCGTACGAGAGCTGCTCCCGGTCGAGGGTGCCTCCCGCGACACGCGCCTTCAGTCCGCTCAGATAGTTCGACGACGCGGCGAGGGGCTGCCCGAGTTCGTGGGCAAGGATCATCGCCATGTCGCCCATCGCGTTGTAGCGACTCAGATACTGGAGGTTCGCCTCCTGATACTCGTGTCGCTGTTCCAGTTCGACGCGATCCGTCACGTCCCGGACGGCCAGCACACGGGAGACGATCCCGTCGTGCACCACATCCTCGAGTTCACCGGCCAGCCAGGTGGTACTTCCGTTCGATTTCGTGATCTTCTGCGTGATATTGACGGATCCGTGTCCGGACGCAAGTTTGGCCACCACCTGCTCGGAGTTCAGCGTCGGGTCGCACCGGCCGAGGTCTTCGAGGTGGACACCCATGAGTCGATCGGGTGTCGAATCGAACAGCTGCGCGGCGAGCGGGGAGATGTCTTCGATACAGTTGTCGTCGTCGAGCACCAGAATTCCGGCCGAGGTGTGGGTCATGATCCGCTGCAGCGACTGCGAGACCCAGCTCAGTTCCTGCTGGATTTCGACCTCCTCCGAGATGTTGCGGAACTCGACCATCACCACCGGGCCGTCCTGGAACTGCATGAGCGACGCGGTGGCGTCGGTGAGGAAGTCGACGCCCGCCTTGGTCCGGTACTTCCACTGCCGGTGACTCGACCCGTGCACCACGGCTGACTGCAACCACGCGACACCGAGTGCCCGGCGATACTGCCGTTCCTGGCTGCTCATGTGGTGTGCCTTGAGCGGACGCAACTCCTCGAGCGTGAATCCGAACATCCGGCAAGCGGCGGGATTCGCCCACAGGATGTTCTTCGACGCAGCCTCGTGGATGAGAATGCCCGTCTGAGTGTGTTCCGCCATCGCCTGGAAGTCGCGTCGCGTCGGGAACATCGATCAACACCTCCGAGACTGTGACGGCCCATCATCGAACACGATGCGCCTCATCCGCCATAAGGAATTACCTTATGACCTCGGGAGAAAATCCCGATACCGCCGCAGTCTCGTCGTCCATAGCGTGTTCATCAGCGCGAACACGTATCGAACGGAGACGAGATGACGATCCCCAGCATCACCGAACGGATCGCGGCCGAGCCGGTAGGCGCGGCACGGGACCGGGCGTTCGAAGATGCGCTCGAAGTGCTGTGCGACCGACGAGACGAGTTCAACCAGCAACACTTCGTCCCGCCCGATTACATTGCCATGCTCAAGCGCGCCGGAATGTACCGGGCGTCGACGCCGGCGCAGTTCGGTGGCGAACCGATGGATCCGTCGTCGTTCATGAAGCTCGTCGAGCGGATCTCCGCGGTGGACCCGGCCACGGGCTGGGTTGCGAGCTTCGGATCGTCACTTGTGTATTTCTCGGCCCTCCCGGTCGCGACGCAAGCGAAGATCTACGCCGACGGACCGGACCTCGCCTACGCCGGCGGCCTGTTCCCGATGCAGGAAGCCGAGAAGGTGGACGGCGGCTACCTGTGCAGCGGGCTCTGGCAGTTCGCCAGCGGATGCCGCGGTGCCGACATTCTCGGCATCGGTCTCGCAGGTGGCCCCGACACCGACGGAATGCCGCTCACCGCGCTCGTGGACCCGGCCGACGTGGAGATCGTGGAGAACTGGGATGTGGCCGGTATGAGGGCCACCGGCTCCCACGCGGTCCGCGCAGACCGACTCTTCGTGCCCGAGGAGATGACATTCGTGCGCGGCGGCGTTCCGCAGGTGGACGAACCGATCACCAGATATCCGATTCTTCCGTACGCAGCACAGGTACTGGCCGTCGTGACGCTCGGAGCCGCGCGCGGCGCTCTCGATTACGTGCGCGAGGTCGGCTCGGCACGCTCCAGCATCACCGGCGGACCGGTCAAGGGAAATCGACCCGCCTACAAGACCGGTCTCGCGAAGGCCGAGGCCGATCTGCGCTCGGCGCGGGCGTTCTTCTACGAGGTCACCGAAGAGGTCTGGGAGCTGGCCGAATCGGGCCGGCCCATCACGGACGAACACAAGGCGTTGCTCCGACTGGGTGCGACCCAGGCTGCACATGTGGGCCGCACCGTGGTGCTCACCGCATTCGATCTCGCGGGCACCGGCGCAATCTACGAGAGTCATCCACTTCAGCGGTATCTGCAGGACGCGCTCGTCCCGGCCCAGCACGCGATGCTCCAGACCAACACCTTCGAGGCCGCCGGATCGATCCTCCTCGGCCTCGACGCCGGAATCCCCAGCTTCCCCTGATCGGGCCTGCCCACAACCGAAAGGACGCCGTCATGGCCGAACCGTTGCGCACCCTGTTCTGCATCGGCAACAATCAGAACTTCTTCGATCTGCCCAAGGCCGAGATCGGCCCGGTGTGGGTCGGTATCTCCACCATGCTCTCGAACCTGAAGAACATGGACGGCATCGACATCATCGGCACCTTCGACGACGACGCCCACATGGTCGGGCCGTCCGACGGCTGGCCGTGGACCTGCTATGTCCTTGCCGATGCCAAGGATCAAGAGACGGTCAGGAGCGCATGTAACCTTCTTCGCACCACCATGATCGGCGAGTACGCACTGTGGAAGTACTTCAAGATCGAAGCGCGGATGGGGCGTGAGCTGACCATCCGGGACGACGTGGAGTTGTGATCCGGTGAACGACGTGGAGAAACGTCTTGCCGCGCTCGAGATCAAGGATGCCGTCCGCGACTGCCTGACCCGCTACATGGATCTGTGCGACGTGCCCGGGCCGATGGAGGATCCCGACCAGATCGGACTGCTGTTCACCGCGGACGCAACCTGGGAGGGTGTGGGGCCCGAGTACGCCGACAAGTTCGGTATCGCCCGGGGGCGCGGCGAGGTGGTCGCGCTCGTCACGCACTATCTTCCGCCGGAAGACCACTTCGTACGCAATGTGCATCTGCTCGGCAGCGAACAGATCGATGTCGAGGGCCACGATGCCCGGGGCCGCTGGATCATGCAGCAACTCTCGCTCTACACGGACGGCACCGCCGAATTGTTGTGCGCTCGACTCGAAATCGACTTCGAGGTCGAACAACTCCCTCACACCACCGCCCGCATGCGCCGGTTCCGTACGCAGCGATTGTTCGCGACACCGCTGCCCGCCGCAGCGATGAGCCACCTGCCCTGATGCGGGCGCCCGCACGTCACGAATTCCGAAGGAAGAACACCATGACAACGGTCGAGCATTCGATCCAGGAGAACTACGGCGACCTCGTCGGCACCGATCGTGTCGCCGGCCGGCTCTACACCGATCCGGACATCTTCCGCGTGGAGATGGAGAAGATCTTCTACCGCACGTGGGTGTGGGTCGCGCACGAGAGCGAAATTCCCGAGGCCGGCTCGTTCAAGACCACGCAGGTGGGCGACCAACCGGTGATCGTGACCCGCGATCGCAAGGGCAATTTCAACACCCTCCTGAATCGTTGCCGCCATCGCGGCGCAACCGTGTGCGACCAGCGCAGCGGCAAGGCGAACGGCTTCACGTGCCCGTACCACAACTGGTCGTATGCTCTCGACGGGCGCCTGCGCGGCATCCCGTACCCCGATGGGTACGAGGGGGTCATCGACAAGAAGGACTACCCGCTCCAGACCCTGCGCACCGAGAGCTACATGGGGATGATCTGGGCGACGTTCAACCAGGACGCCGAGCCCCTCGAGGATTTCCTGGGCGACGCCAAGATCTGGATGGAGCGTTTCTTCAAGCAGAGCAACGGTGTACCGACCAAGGTCATCGGCGTGCACAAGTTCCGGTTCAAGGGCAACTGGAAGATCCAGCTCGAGAACACCACCGACGGCTACCACTTCCCGATGGTCCACAAGTCGTGGATGGCCTCGGTCGACGCGGAAACCGCGAACATGATGTCGTTCATGGACGATCCGAGCGCCGAAACACACTCGCTCGGTAACGGGCACAGTGTCGCGATCATGGCCGCCGCCCACATGGACCTCGACATCGACGACGGTACCGAAGAGATCCAGCCTCGATTCCAGCATCTCGTCGACGAACTCACCGAAGCCGGTGAAAGCCCCGAACGAATTCGTCGCTACATGCGCTCTATGCACGGCTGCGGGTTCAACCTCAACACGTTCCCGAACGTGGCGATGTCGTCGTCGTTCTTCCGGGTCCTCATCCCCATCTCGGTCGACGAAACCGAGATCTGGCACATGGCCATCGGCATGGACGGCGGACCTGAAAGCGTCAACCGGGAGCGGCTGCGCATCCACGAGCATTTCCAGGGACCGTTCGGTTTCGGTAGCCCCGACGACGCCGAAGGCTGGACCCGGGTGCAGATCGGTGCCGGTGGCAATCCCGACATGCCGATTCTCGTCAACCGTGGCGAGGGACGCGAATATCTCACCGAAGAAGGCTGGCCCACTTCCCATGTCACCGACGAAACGGGAATGCGTGAGGCCTACGCGATGTGGAAGAAGTTGATGAGCGATGACTGATCTCACCTTTACGGACCCCCGTGTCCTGCGCGCCATCGAGCTCATCTGGAAGGAAGCCGAGGCGCTCGACGACAAGGATTACAAGTCGTGGGAGCAGATGTACACCGACGACGGCCACTACGTCGTCCCCATCGACCCGGACACCGAGGATTTCGGGTCGTCGCTCAACCTGGTGTACGACGACAAGCGCCTGCGGCGCCTCCGTGTCGAACGCATGCTCCAGGGGTACTCGCCGTCTGCCGTGGCAGCGGCGCGCACCGTCCGGGTGATCTCCCGCTTCACCGTGCGCGAGCTCACCGATACGTCGGTCACTATCCGTTCGGCTCAGATTCTCAACGCGTTCAAGCGAAACGAATTCCTGACACTCGGCGCGAACCTGACACACACCGTCGTATTCGACGACGAGGGTGACGACAAGATCGAGCTCAAGGTGATCCGCCTCATCGACAGCGAGGACGCAGTCAGCGCCTCCGGATACCTGTTGTGAGGAGTTGACGTGACCACCACAACCACACACGGCATCGCAGTCGTCACCGGCGCTGCCGGCGGAATGGGCGCCGTCATCGCCCGGAAACTGCACACCGACGGACGGCGGGTTCTTCTCGCCGATATCGACGGCGGTGCCGTCGATGCGCTCGCATCGGAGCTGTCCGCGGACGGATCCACCGCCCGCGGGCTCGAGCTCGATGTGAGCCACAAGGCCGGGTTCGAAGACGGTCTCGCAGTGTGTCAGGAAACCTGGGGCACACCCACGATCCTCGTCAACAATGCCGCGGTCACCCAAGCCGCCGATCTGATGACCCTCGCCGAGGACGATTTCACGAGCGTCCTGAACACGAACGTCAACAGCATCTTCTTCGGATGCCAGGTGTTCGGTGCTGCCATGGCCGACAAGGGTTTCGGACGGATCGTCAACATGGCGTCACTCGCGGGCCAGAACGGTGGCACCGCCACCGGCGGCCACTACGCAGCGTCCAAGGGCGCCATCCTCACCACCACCAAAGTGTTCGCGCGTGAGCTGGCGAGCCGGGGTGTGACGGTCAACGCCGTCTCCCCCGGCCCGCACGATCTGCCCGTGGTGCGCAGGACGGTCCCGGCCGACAAGCTCGAAGGCATCATCGCGGGCATCCCGGTGGGTCGGCTCGGCAGCCCGTCGTTCATCGCGGACACGGTCGCGTTGCTGGCCGCCGACGACGCCTTCTTCGTCACCGGCGCCTGCTGGGACGTCAACGGCGGACTGTACGTCCGCTGACGTCCTTCCCCTTCCACTGTCGCTACACAAGGAGAAACGGACATGACACTCATCGACGTCATCGTCTCCGACATCACCCAGGAAACTCCGACCATCAAGTCGATCCGGTTGGAGAAGCCCGACGGTTCACCGCTGGGTACCTATCTGCCGGGCGCGCACATCGACGTGGAAGGGCCGACGGCCATCACCCGCCAGTACTCTCTGTGCAGCACACCAGACGCCGCGGAGTCGTTCGCGTTCGCCGTCAAACGCGAAGCGAACTCCCGCGGCGGGTCAGCCGCACTGCACGAACTCGCGGTCGGCGACAGACTCCGCATCAGCGAGCCCCGGAACCTGCTCGGCATCGCGACCGACGCACAGCACCACGTGCTGGTGGCCGCCGGTATCGGGATCACCCCGATGTTGAGCATGGCCCGCTACATGGACGTCCACGACATCAGCTTCGAGCTGCACTACTTCGCCCGCGCAGAAGCCGAAGCGGCGTTTCTGCCGTTGCTGAACGATCGTTGCCCCGACAAGCTGCACGCCCACATCGGGGTAGCGCGTGAGAGCCAAGAGCAGGTGCTCGACGACGCCCTCGCCGGAGTGCCGTCCGGCTCGCACGTCTACACGTGCGGGCCGGACGAATTCATGGACAAGGTCGTCGCGGTCGCGGGCCGGCATGTTTCGCCCGATGCGGTCCACCTGGAGAATTTCCACGCCGCCGAGCAGCCCGACGCGGCCGAGAACGCGGCCTTCGAAGTGGAACTCGAGGGAGAGACCTACGAGATCCCCGCCGACAAGAGCATCGTCGAGGTGCTCCAGGAGAACGGCTGCGACGTCGACACCTCCTGCCAAGAAGGGATCTGCGGCACCTGCATCATGCAGGTACTGGAAGGGTCGCCCGAGCACCGCGACAACGTGCTCACGAAAACCGAGAAGGAATCGGGTGAGGTCATGGCGGTGTGCGTGTCGCGGACGAAGAGCCCACGACTCGTGCTCGATTACTACTGAACAGCCCTATCGATCGGTGTCCGGGACCTCCACCCCGTACCGGAGGAGGTCCCGGACGAAGGTTCCGATGCTGTCGGAATCGGTCTTGCTCTTGATTCGGGCGCGATGAACATCGACCGTCTTGACGCTCATGCCAAGCCGGCGGGCGATGTTCTGGCTGGGTAGTCCTTCGACGACCAGCGCGAGGATCTGCCGCTCCCGCGGAGTCAGGCACTCGAGCTTCCCCTGCACTACCGTGCGCGAAACATGTTCGGCGAACCGTATTCTGGCCTTCTCCGCACCGGACTGCACGGCGTCGAGCAGTCGCTGCGGATCGTACGGCTTCTCGAGGAAATCCATCGCCCCCTTCTGCAGCGCCCCGACGGACATCCTGATGTCGCCGTGTGCGGAGACGAAGATGATGACGACGTGCGGGGCGAATTCGTTGATCTTCTCCTGGAGCCGCGTGCCGCTCATTCCGGGCATCCGCACATCGAGGACGATGCACGCCGGCGTCGACCCGTCGTACACATCGAGGAATGCGTCGGCGCTGTGGCAGATCACCGGCCGGATACCGATGCTCTCGAGTATCCAGTCGACGGAATCGCACAACTCGGGGTCGTCGTCGACGACGTACACCGTCGCCTCCGGGATATCAGTGGTCACCTGCGCGGAGGTCATGCCGTAGTGTCTCCCCACGCTGCCTCGGCGGTCCAATAGCGGGCCCCCACTGCGCTGAACTCGGGCTCCCACGGCGTCGTGCGTCGAAGTAACGGTTCCTCACCGCGCACCGACTCGTCGGCCGCCTCCGGGCCGTCCGCCTCGACCGTCCAGTGCACCCAATTGACCTCGCGGCCGTATTCGTCGTGCACGAACAGGTCGACATGATGCCACCCGTAGTTGAAGGTGTCCTCGTAGCAGGTGAGGAACATCCGATGGTGGTCGACGGGTCGCGGCTTCAACATCCCGGAATCTCCTGAAATCGCTGTATCTACTGAAACCGTGAGCGGTGCAGCCATTGTCAGCCGGCCACTGCAGGCAGCTCCCGAAGGACGGCCTCGAGCTTCTCGCCCACGTCGAACAGATATTCCTCGCCGCCGGGCAATCCGATGATCTGCAGACCCAACGGGAGCCCCGACGTGGTGCGCGCCCCCGGCACCACCACCACCGGCGCACCGAGCAACTGCCACGGGCGACTGAGGATCGGTGAACCGGTGGCCGCCAGACCCTTCGGTGCCGGACCGGTCGCAGCAGGACCGACGATCACCGACGATCCGTCGAGGATCTCGCGTAGGAGTTCGCGCGACCGGTCGCCTCGGATCGAAGCGGCGGAATATGCGGAATCGGAGATCTCACGGCCCTGCTGCAGCAGATCCCGGATCTGGGGGCTCAGTTCGTCGCGATGCTCGTCGAACTCACGGGCGCGCGCACGTGCGGCCTCGTAACCCATCACCGTGAGGTGATCGTCGGCGAGCGTCTTCACGTGGTCGTCCCAGTCGAGGGGCTCCGCCTGCAGCCCCAGATCGTGCAGGAGTGCAGGCACCCGACCCAGCAGCGCGATCATCGCCGGGTCCAGGTCGTCGAGGTGGCTACCGCCCCAGACGAACACCCTCGCCGCCGTGCCGGACGGCCTGCCCGGCTGCGCGCCGACGAACGCGTCGTGCACGTAGCGGAGGTCGGCGACAGTGCGGGTCAGAAACCCCAGAGAATCGAGGGATTCGCTGAGACCGACGATCCCTGACGTGTCGGTACTGCCGTGCGCGAGGACCATTCCTGCCGCGCCGCAATACGATGCCGGACGAGTCAGTGACCCGGCGGTCTGGGTCCCCAGCGCCAACGGCACCGTGCCCGCACCGACTGCTGCGGCGGAACCGCTCGACGACCCGCCGGGGGTGTGGTCGAACGCGCGCGGGTTACGGGTGGGGCCGGGGCGGAAGTAGCCGAACTCCGTGGTCACGGTCTTACCCTGGACGACAGCGCCGAGCGCACGCAGTCGGGCAACGCAGGGCGCGTCGGAAGTGGCTGCAGTGGAAGGTGTGACGGATGAGCCCGCACGTGTGGGCATGCCCTCGACATCGATGAGGTCTTTCACTCCGACAGAGATTCCGCTCAAGGGGAGATCTCGCTGGTCGTTGTCGATGCCGGCGGCCTCCGCGGAGGCCGATGACGACAGCTGCACCCATGCCTCGAGCTCCGGTTCCCTGGCCTCGATCGCTGTTCTGACCCGGGTGACCAGCTCCGTCACCGTCGTGGAACGTGCCCGGACCGACCGCACTTGATCCGAAACCGAGATATCGACCGCGGGCGCGTTCACATCTTCCTCCTACATTCGCTGACCTCCCCATTCTGCCCAGTCAGCGCGAGCGGCGACAGTAAAGGTTTCTCTCCTACCCGAGCAAGGAAACGCCAAATATGTTTTCCACACCGTCGGCCCGATGTTGCCCCTCGAATTCTTCCAGCACGCACCACGCCCCATTCCCAGCCCACAAGAAAGGCGGCTGCACATGGCTTCGACCGTGGCGCCGGACACGATCCTCGATTCTCCCCAACCGGAGAAGTCGACGAAGATCGACTTCGGCAGAATGAACCGCAAGGCCTGGCTCATCACAGCGCTGCTCGTCCTGTTCCAGATCGTCGCGTTCGCCGACAAGGCGGTACTCGGTCTGGTTGCATCCGAGGCGATTCCCGATCTGGGCATCACCGCGGTCGAGTTCGGTTTCATCGGCAGCGCATTCTTCTTCTTGTACGCCGTGGTCTCCGTCGTGACCGGTTTTCTCGCAGCCAGATTCTCGGTGCGGTGGATCATCCTCACGATGGGTGTCGTGTGGGCGGTCATGCAGTTCCCCATGCTCCTCGGCGGCGGTGCCGCGATCCTGCTGGTCACCCGCATCGTGCTCGGCGGTGCCGAAGGGCCCGCCACCGCGATGTCGCTGACATCTGTCCACTCGTGGTTCGAGCCGAAGCGTCGTGCGCTGCCGTCGAACCTCGTGGCGGCCGGCTCCACCCTCGGCCCCGTCCTCGCCGCCCCCCTGCTCGCATGGGTCATCGGTGAATGGGGGTGGCGCTGGGCGTTCGGTGTCCTCGGCATCGCCGGTTTCCTCTGGGTGATCGCGTGGGTGCTACTCGCGGGCGATGGACCCTATTCGGGTCATGGAAAACAGGGCGATGATGCCGTGCCCGCGGAGTCCTACGAGGACGCGGATATCGAGGATGTCGACAAGCAGAAGCCCGTCGCCCTCTGGCGCGCATTCGCCAGCCTGACCTTCCTCGCGGCCGTCATCGGAGGCGGCTCCAACTTCTGGGTTCAGGGATTCGTGACGACGTGGCTTCCGCAATACCTCGGAACCGTCGTCGGACTTTCCCTACCCGAGGTCGGGACGGTCACCACCATCCCGTGGATCCTCGGAGCCGTCGTCCTGCTGTTCCTCGGCTTCCTCGGCCACCGGCTGATGCAGAAGGGGTTCGATTCGCACCGTTCCATCGCGATCCCCTTCGGTGTCGCGGCACTCGTTGCCGGTGTGTGCTTCATCCTCGTCCAAACCACGTCGGGTGTCTTCGCTGTTGCGCTGCTCTGCATCGCGGCCGGTTGCAGCCTCGCCTTCCCCATGACCGCATCAGCGCTGGCATTCTCCGTGGGCAAGAAGCAGCGGCCCATCATGATGGCCACACTCGGCGGTGTCGCCTCCGTCGGAGCGATCATCTCGCCCACCCTCGTCGGATGGCTGATGACCCGAGCCGGATATGTCTCACCGCCCTCCGGATCCGAACTCACTTCCGAGATGGCCGACAACATGGCCGTCGGTGTGCACCAGGCGTTCACGATCACCGGCATCGTCCTCCTCGTCGGCGGCGTGCTGTGCATCCTGTTCCTCCGCCCCGAGGCCCTCGGACGCAAGCTCCAGGCCGGCTACAGCAAGTAATCTTCCCCGAGCAAGGAGGGCACTCATGTCCACGGACACCACGATCGACATCGACAGTGACATCGACCGTGTCATCGACAAGGGCCTGTTCCGCGAGGTGATGGGCCACTATCCCACCGGCGTCGCGGTCGTCACTGGACGCGCGGACGACGGCGAGCTGCTCGCTCTCGTCGTCGGCACGTTCAGCTCGGTGTCGCTCGAGCCTCCCCTCGTCTCCTTCATGCCGATGAAGACGTCCAAGTCGTTCGACAAGCTCCGCCGATGCGATTCGGTGTGCATCAACATCCTCGGCGGCGAACAGGAAGAGCTGGTTTCCACGATCGCACGACGCTGGGAGAACAAGTTCGACGGCATCGACTGGTTCGCCTCACCGTCCGGTGATCCGGTGCTCGAACAATCCGTCGCGTGGATCGACGCGCGCATCACAAACACCGTCGACGCCGGGGACCATTGGATCGTCCTGTGCGGTGTCGACGACATGGCCGTCACCAATCCTGTTGCGCCGCTGATCTATTTCCAGGGCGGCTACGGCAGCTTCGTCAGCACGTCGTTGATGGCACGGATGGATCACGAGATTCTCGACGAGATCCAGGATGCGGAGATCGCACGTCCCCACGTCGAGGCACTTGCCCAGCACATCGGATGCGAGGTCATCCTCTACACGGCGATCAGCAGGGACGAGATGGCGACTGTGCTGTCGGCGGTCGGGCCGGGAGTCGAGCGGGAGAACGGCCTTGCCAGACGGATTCCGATCGTTCCACCCATCGGCGACAGTATCGTCTTCGATCTTTCCGGCGACGAGCAGGAACAGTGGCTGGCCAACGCTCGCGGTGTCGACGAATCGGTGAAGGAGCATTACCGACAGCGGATCACGTTCCTGCGCACCCACGGCTACGTGCTGTCGCTGCTGCCCCAAGAGGGAATTGCCGCATACGACCCGATGTGCGAAGCCACGCGGCGATACGAATCCAGCCGTCTCACCCCGAGGCAGGAGCGTGACATTCGGGCATCGATCGTCGAATCGACCGTCGACTATCGTCCTCGAGAACTCGACGCCGAGGGTCGCTACAACGTCGGCTCCGTCGTGCTACCCGTGCGCGATCGGGACGGTAATCACACCCTGACGTTGCGTCTTGCCCAGCTCCCGATGCGTGCATCCGGAGCGGTGGTAGCGGAATGGATTTCGAAGGCCGAGTCAGTGGTCGAGGTGTTGGAAGGGCGATCCGGGCGGCAGTAGACCGACCGACACTATGCCTGCAGGACCAGCAGAAACCCACCGCCCCCGGCGTCGATCCGGGTGGTGAACTGCACCTCCGGCTCCAACCGCGACAGCCTGTCGAGCAACCATTCGGAGGCTTCCTCCGCGTCGGACTTCGCGGGGCAGCGGGCCACCGCGGCGCGGCCGCCCTTGCGCTTCAGTTGCTCGACCGTGTCGACGATCGGCGCCGGATCGACGACGAACAGGCGGTCGGGCCACGGCACGACGGGTTTGACGGCGCCCTTCTTGGTGTTGCAGGCACGGTGCGCGAGTCGCTCCACGCCGCCCTTACCCTTGCCCTTCTTGGCCGTGTTGATGCTGTCGATGCTGGGGCCGCGAGGGTCGTTGACCGACATGTCGGGGTCCACCGGTTCATCACATAGCCAGCATCGCCACGACTCGCGGTCGCCGACTTCCTCGAGGGTGCTCATGGCGACAAACGCTACCCGGGCCCTCGATGGGGTCGGGTCACCGGAGACTGTTCCGCACCACCCGGTCGATCAAATCACCTTCGTCGACTCCCGTCGCCGCAAGCCCGAGCGCCCCCGTCGACGAGAGCACGGCGATTCCGTGGACACCGGTCCACAACGCCGCTGCCCGCTGCGGCGCGTCGTCGGAGCCTACGGACCGCTCCACCATCGTGATCAGCCAGGTGAACAGTGGTTGCGACACGTTTCGTAGCTGTGCTCCGGATCCTTCGAGCAGGTCGTGACGGAATATGAGCGTGAACATCGCCGGTCGACGCCGCGCGAAGTCGACGTAGGCGGCGGCCAAGGCGGGGAGGTCGTCCTCCGGTTCCACCGCGGCGGCGAGCGTCGCCGAGAGGTCTTTCACACCGACTTCGGCGATCGCCGCGAGGAGACTCTTGTGCGTGGGGAACCACCGGCGCGGTGCCCCGTGGGAAACCCCGGCCCTCCGAGCGATCTCTCGAAGACCGACGTCCGCAGCGCCCGTTTCCTCCAGCAGTTCGATGCCCGCTCTCACCAGCGCCGATCTCGTGTCTTCCATCTTCACGTAGACAGTGTCTCCCATTTTCGTGTAGACACTGTCTATGCGCTTCTGGAGTGCCTGCTTCTACAGGCTGTGTCGACACGCCCTGATCGGGCCGGCACTACATCTGATCGGCCGCCCCAAGGTGTCGGGACGCGAGCACATTCCACGATGCGGTCCGGTCATCGTCGCAGCGAATCACCTCGCCGTCCTCGATTCGTTCTATCTGACGCTGGCAGCACGACGACAGATCACCTTCCTGGCGAAAGGCGAATATTTCGACAAGGGCGGCATCGTCGGCGGGTTCCAACGCTGGTTCTTCTCTGCCATGGGTCAGATTCCCGTCGATCGACGAGGAGGTTCCCATGCGTCACCCGCACTCACTGCCGCAACGCGGATCGTCGAACAGGGCGGAGCATGGGGCATCCACCCGGAGGGAACACGCTCACCCGACGGCCGCCTCTACAGAGGGAGAACAGGCGCCGTCCGTGTCGCGCTCGAGACCGGAACTCCGATTGTGCCAGTGGCGATTACAGGAACCCGCCCTGACCTGTCCACTCCGTGGTGGCGACGCAGGGTCACGGTGGAGATCCTCGAACCACTGGACTTGACGCCGTACCGCAGCGACGGAGCGGCAGGTGCACGAGCGGCCACGGACGCGTTGATGCTCGAACTCGCCGCTCGCACAGGGCAGGAGTACGTCGGCGCGTACGCGAAGGAGTGGGAGACGCCGAATGATCGTCCCGAAGCTGCGTGAAAGACCCCGACATCTGCAGCCTTCTTTCCAACCCACTGCGGCAGAACGACGTGCAGTCACGGCCTCGCCGATCCACGACAGTACTGCGTCGGTTCACGACCACCGGAAACCCGCGTTCGGGGAGGAAACTTTGACGGCGCTCGAGCAGGTCGAACACCCACCGTCTATTCGGCCGAGACGTCGGTGGTGTCAGGTCTTTGTTGTTCGGTCTGTTTCGGCGCGGCCGGCACGAATTCGCGCAGCTTCTGAACGACGGTGCCGTAGAACGCGTCGGTCGACGACGTCACGCTGCTGATGAAACTCGTTGCTGTTCCCGACCGTCGGCTCCCCATCGCGAAGGACTGCTCGAGGCAGAACGACACGATGTCACCGGAGCGGCCTGCGGTCAACACCTTCGGATCGGCACGCACCGCATCGAGATGGTCGCATGCTTCGTTGCCGCGTTCGGAGAAGACGGCCTCGAGCTGGACATCGCCGGGCGCACCGTCGAGCTGCTTGAGCAACCACGACACGCGCCGGCCCGCGGTTCCCTCGTTCGGCGCGTCCACTGTCGTGCGACAGCGGATTCTACTGGTCCGCATATCTGCAATCACCGTCAGATCGCCGGCTGTCTCCGGGATTCGGAGCACGGCCTCGAAAATCCCGTCCGTCGCCAGCCTCGCCGCGACCGCCGTATTACGCGCGCCCGGGTCGGCGTTGAATTTGCGGGGCAAGATGTGCTTGACGTTCACACCGAGTTCGGCGGTCAGCCGCAACGCCAGATGACGTGAGAGTGAAACCCAGGTTTCGGCCACAGCAGCGGCCTTCTGATCGCCACCGCGGAGAGTACCCGCGATCACCGCGTCGCGCACCGTGACCCAGTGCCTGCCCATATCGACGAATTCGACCGCACCGGATCGGGGATGATCCAGGTAACGCAGGAACTCGGCCAGAATCCAGGCTTCGAGATTACTGTCGATTCCGCCGTGAGAGAGCAACATCCGAGCCTCGTGCGCGACTTCGGCCCACGACAGGTGACGCAGCGACACCTTGGCGAGTTTTCGACGATCCACCTCGACGGGCAGTTCCCCTGCGCTCGCAGGGACGTCGTTCGACAGGCTGACCACCACGTCGTACTTCTTCTTCCGCGCCACATCGAGATAGTTCTCGAGTTGCTCCTTCTTGAGCTTGCCGTTGCCCGTCTTGACCTCGAGCAGGCCCGTCCACAACCGGCTCCCGCGAGACACCCTCAACACCGCGTCGGGGATCACCTTCGACTCACCCCGCTCGTACTGCACCTCCACATAACCTTCGAAAGCCCCCGCCGGAGCACCTACCCGGGCACACACCGCCCGAGCGAACGGTCGCACCGCCTGCATGGTCGCGACCAGCGCCGACGTCGCACGTCGTTCCTGCTCTTCACCAGCGCCGACACCCGCGACCGAGAACAACCGCGCCGGCTGCCATGCGTCGTTCTCAGCGAGAGTGAACTCGATCGGCTTCGACTTCTTGACCGTGCGCTTGGCGGTGCGCACTCCCCGCGTCTTCGTCTTCTCCGGTGTCACGGTCGCCCGACCCTGTTCCACGACGAGCGTGTCTGCCGGCGGCGCAACGGCCGCGGCCTCTTCGACGCCTGACGATGCGACATCGGGTTCCGGTTCGTCATCGATGTCGACGCCGAAATCGGTGGCCAACCCGACCAGTCCGGACGCCCAGCCTTGACCTACCGCTCGAACCTTCCACTGATCGTTTCGGCGATAGACCTCGCCGAAGACGAACGCAGACTCTGTTGTTGCGTCGGCGGTGACGTACTCCGCCAACGTGTGGCCGGATCCGTCGACGACACGCAGAGCAAGTTTCCCGAGATCACCGAAGTTACCGGTCGCGACACTACCGGCGAGAGCGACCACGTTCACATCCTCCGGGACTGCGGACAATGCAATCGCGACCCGCGCCTGCGCGCCGTCCTCGGTCGCGCTCGTCCCCAGGAATCTCACTGAACCGTCCGACGACTCCGGCTGGTTGTAGAACACGAAGTCGGCGTCGGAGCGGACCTGTCCATCCACGTTCAACAGCAATGCCGACACATCGACTTCGATTTCCGATTCGGTCCATCCGAGCACCACGTCGACCTGCTCCACGTCCGCAGCCAGCGACAGGTTCTGCCCCTTGGACAGCATCGGAAACTCCATCGGAACCACCTTCATCGACCGAACCTGCAACGACCCGAACGGCCGACAGTGCCCGTGCCGATCATCGGACAACACATCGAGTGCGCGGGGAACCGGTGCGATACCCCTGCAGTCACCTTGCGCCAAGGATCGTGCAACCGCCCGTAAGCGTCAGTATCTCCGACATATTCCCCGCCGAGTGTCATCCGGACGAATGACAACTGCGGCCGATAGCGTGACGAGCGACCCCCTTCCTGGGGTTACAACGAATCGTTGTGAGCCACGTCGTCGACATGTTGGCGGCCGAACACGTTCCGTTGTTAGCTTTCTCACACGCAGCGGGGAAGCGCTTGCGGATACGGATTCTCCATGTTTCCCAACGCACTTCCTGTCGAAATGAGAAACGAAAACCAGTGAGCGAGTTCATGAGTAATACAGGGTTCTCCGCCAGAGAATTTGTCGACCTGGATCGAGGTCGCGTCCATAAGACGGCCTACTACGATCCCGAGGTCTATGCCACCGAGATGCAGCGCATCTTCGAACGCACGTGGCTCTATATCGCCCATGCGTCCGAGATCCCCGAGCCCGGCGATTACAAGACGACGGAGCTGGCCGGCAGGCCAGTCATCGTCGTGCGAGGCGCCGACGGCAACATCCGGGTGCTGCAGAACCGGTGTCGGCACCGTGCGGCCAGCGTCTGTCAGGCCGCGAAGGGCAACGCACGGTTCTTCCGCTGCGAATACCACGGGTGGACGTACAAGAACAACGGTGAACTGGTCGGTGTCACCTATGCCGACGCATACAAGGATCTGGATAAATCGCAGCTCGGACTACAGGAAGTTCCCCGCGTCGAGACCTATCAGGACTTCGTCTTCGCGTCGCACGACGCCGATGTGGAGCCGCTCGTCGAACACCTCGGCGAGGCAACGAAATACATCGATCTGTTCGTCGCACAGGGAGCCGGGCGCCCACTCGAAGCCGCGTACGGAACGCAGAAGATCAAGTACGAGGGCAACTGGAAGTACCAACTGGAGAACGGTTGCGACGGCTACCATCCGAACTTCGCACACCGCTCGTTCTTCCGCGTGATGGGAGAACGTACCGGCGAAGACGGTTTGGGCTCCTACATGGACGGCTCCGCCGCCGCGGAGGCTCTCAGCCTGGGACGCGGTCACACGCTCCTGGATCAACGGAAGACCGCGACCTCGCACTACGCGGAACGGTACAAAGCCTCCCCCGATGTCGACTCGATCCTCGACGATCTGCGAAAAGACCTGTCCGAGGAGCAGATCGGCGAACTTCTGGCGACGTCGACGAGCCCTGGATTCAACCTCACGGTCTTCCCCAACCTGCAGTTGATCGGCTTGCACATCCGCGAGATCCGCCCTGTTTCCGCGAACGAGACAGTGGTGCACTACACACCCCTCGCGGTGAGCGGTGTACCGGACGGCATCAATCAGCTCCGGATGCGCAACCACGAATTGTTCTATTCGGCTGCCGGTTTCGGTGTCCCCGACGACGGCGAGATGTTCCGTCGGGTGTCGGTCGGCACCGGCGCGGATGCCGACTGGTTGCTGCTCACACGCGGTCTGCACCGCGAGGAGACCCGAGGCGAGGTCGTGTCGTCGCAGATCACCGACGAGGTGCCTCAGCGAGCCGAATGGGCGCGCTGGGCGGAACTGATGGATGTCGAGGCGTGAGGGACACCGATATGTCGACCATCGAATTGATTCACCGTGAAAACCTCCTGCTCGACGAACGCAGATACGACGAGTGGCTCCAGCTCTTCGCTCCTGAGGCTCGGTACTGGGCTCCCTACCGCTGGGACGCCCCCGAACCGATGAACGAGATGAACCTGCTGTACGACGACTTCGCGCGACTGAAGGAGCGGGTCTCCCGTCTCACCGGAGGGGACCTGCACTCCCAGGATCCGGCGTCGCAGACCGTGCGGCTGCTGGGTCAACTCTCGGCGCCTACCTCGGGTGGGTGGGCTCCCTCGACACCGTTCGACGAGGTAGTCACAGCGCCCTTCAAGCTCGCGGAGTACCGGACGGAGCGCACCACCGAGTACACCGGCCGCTACACCTACTGGATCACCGGCATCGGTGACGACTCGCGGATCGCCGCGAAGAAGATCCAGCTCCTCGGCGCCGAGGGACCTCTGGGCAACGTCACCTTCCTGCTGTGAACCGACACGACGTGAGACCGACACTGCGTGAGACCGACACGGAGGCTCGGATGAACCAGCCACAGATCGACTTCAGGAACGAATTCGCCAGTATCCGAATCTCACTCGAGAACACGAGGTGCGGAGTCCGCCTCCTCGTCGAGGATCGGGAAACCGGCAGACACGCCTACCTCGACCCTATCGAGCTCGCGAGCCTGTGCGTCTGGCCCGAGGAGCGACGAGCCGAGCTGCTCCAGGTGGGGATCTACGAATACAGCGACACGAAAGGAGCAGACGCCGATGCCCGCTCCTGACATCACCGCACAGGTGCTTACGGCGGCGCGGCGGTTCGAACGCCGCCCGTTCCCCCGACCGAATCTGAGTGATGACGACGGGCTGCTGGAGGTCCTGGCCTGCGGATTGTGTGGAAGCGACGTGGCGAGCTATCTCGGAGAGAAGCACCACGACGGCCCGGTGATCCTCGGTCATGAGGTCATCGGCCGGATCTCGGACATCGGTCCCGCGGCTGCCGAGCGGTGGGGTGTGAAACCCGGAGATCGCGTGGCGATCGAGGAAGCGGTGCCCTGCATGTCGTGCGCCGAGTGCCGAGCCGGCTACCAGCGACTCTGTGCCCGCTCCGGTGTGCGATACGGCTACACCTCCATCGACACCGCCCCGAGCCTGTGGGGAGGATTCGCGCAGTTCATGTACCTGCACCCCGGCACACAGCTGCACAAGGTTCCCCACCGGGTGTCCGACGAACTGGCGACGCTGTACATCCCGCTGTCGAACGGGCTGGCCTGGATGCGCGAGAGCGGCGAGCTCCGTGCCGGGGAGCGCGTGGCGGTCTTCGGACCCGGCCAGCACGGCATCGCGTCCGCCGCGGCTGCACTGCACCTCGGTGCGGCCGAAGTGGTGGTTGTCGGCACCGAACGGGATCAGCACCGGCTGGATGTGGCACGCGAGTTCGGCTGCCACGTGGTTGCCTCGACAGTGCCCGACGAGATCGAACAGGCCGTGGTGGTCGCGCTCGGTGGCCGGCCCGACGTGGTCATGGACATGACCCCTCGCGCCGCGCTGCCGGTGGAGGCGAGTATCCGCCTCGCTGCTCCGCGCGGCCGTGTGCTGTGGGGCGGCATGAAGCGTGGGGCATCGCAACCACTCGTCGACACCGACCTCGTGGCGCAGAAGGAACTCACGATCCGCGGAGTCTGGGCGCGCCCCAGCTGGGCGATCGCCGCAGCCTTCGACTGGCTCGCGGCCGACCCCGACCTCGAGCGGCTGTGCGAGCGCATCTACGGCATCGCCGACCTCGATGACGCATTTCGAGACGCGACCGGCGATGGCCAGAACCCGGCGCCGCTGCACGCAGCCATCACAGTCAACTGAGATTGGACACCCATGGAAATCCACATCGACCGCGCCAAATGCGCCGGTCACGCGATCTGCACGATCCTTGCCCCCGACGTCTTCGAGATGGACGATCACGGTAAGGCTGTCGTTCTCCCCACGGCCGCACACGCGTCCGACGCAGAGATCCGCGACGCCGCGGACGCATGCCCCGCCCTCGCAATCAAGATGAAGGCGAGCGCCGACCATGCCTGAGGGCACCGTCATCGTGGGTGCGTCCCTGGCGGGGATCCGCACCGCCTCCGATCTGCGCAAGGAAGGCTACGACGGTTCGATCACGCTCATCGGCGACGAGCCCGAGAAGCCGTACGATCGGCCCCCACTGTCCAAGGGCTTCCTGTCGGGGAAGGACTCGGCCGAGTCGATATCACTGTGCTCCGATTCCGACATCAGTGATCAGGGAATCGATCTCGTACTGGGCACGAAGGTCCAGAGCGTCGATGCGGACCGCCGGATCGTCACAATGGACTCCGGCGACTCGCTGAACTTCGACAACCTGGTCGCGGCGACCGGCGCCGGATGCATCCGGCCACCGTGGTTCCGGCAGCTCGCCGGCGTCCACGAGCTTCGCACCCTGGCGGACGCCGAGTCCCTACGGAAGACGCTGCAGGACATCGACTCTCTCGTAGTGATCGGCGGGGGGTTCGTCGGAACCGAGGTGGCCGCGACCGCCCGCACTCTGGGTATCTCCGTCACCATGGTGCTGCGCGAAGCGCACCCTCTCACAACCGTATTGGGAAGTGACGTCGGGGCTGCTGTGGCGGCGCTGCACGAGGGTCACGGCGTCGACGTGCGTCCTTTCAGTGATGTCGAAGCCCTGCTCGGCGAGCACTCGGTCGCGGGAGTTCGACTCGCCGACGGCGCCACCATCGCCGCGGATGCCGTTCTCGTCGCGGTGGGGGTGCGGCCCCACGTCGAGTGGCTCCGGGGCGCGGACGTGTACGACCCGCGTGGTGTGGCAGTTTCCCCGCAGGGGCGTGCGAATGCCCATATGTGGGCAGCAGGCGACGTCGTGCAGGGTTCGAAGGGCCACTGGGCTGCCGCGCTCGCCCACGCCAGGTCCGTGGCCCGAGACATCGTCGGTAAGTCCGCCGTTCCGGTGGCGCTACCCGACTACTTCTGGTCCGATCAATACACCCACAAACTACAGGTGTTGGGCCACGCTGATCCGGAATCGATGCTGACGTCCGTTCACGGATCGTTGGACGCCATGAGCTTCGTCGGAGCGTACGGTTCGGTAGACAAGATCTCCGGAGCCCTCCTGATAGACCAGCCCAAGCACCTCGGCCGGATGCGTCGACTGGTGGGCCTGGAAGCGTCCGTGGCCAGTTGCCGAGACCAGGTGGGGTAGCTCCCCGCCCTCACCTATTCGGGGAACAGCGTGAAATCGGGCAGGTCGTCGAATTGCGACGTCACGTCGTCGGTCATGCCCGGGGGAAGCCACTGAGGAATACCGGGGCGGATCGGCCGGTCCCAGCGTTTCGCGGAGCGGACTTCCAGAGCCGTTGCATAGAACGCGAGAACTTCCGGCCGTGCCTCGTCGCGCCGGATCGAGATCGCCCACGGGTAGTACGGCTGGACGTCGACGAAATATTGGAAGAAGAAGTGGTCGGCCTCGGCGTACTGCTCCATTCCTTCGAGCACGAGAACAGGAGGTACATCGCCTTGAATCATCTGCTGACCGATTGCCTCCAGCATCGTGATGTCGTGCGGGAGGAGTTCGAGTTCGGCTCCGAACACCGGGGCGAGATGCATGCAGAATCTCTGCCAGCTCGAAAAGTGCCGTCCCACAGCCGTGTAGCCGATGCGGTGACCGCGCAATGTGGGAGTGTCGATCTCACGGAGATGGAAGCACTTGACCGGGTCGAGTCGCAGCAGAGTCGTTCGGATGCTCGGCTCCACACGCGTGACGGAATGCATCGCCACGTCGATCTCACCACGAATCAACGCGGAGATCTGCTCATCGCCGGTCAGGTCGGTGAAGCTGACCTTGTCGTTCGGACGACGCTGACGATGTTCACGCCAGATCTCTTGCATCATCTTGCGGTTGCGAATCTCTGCCAGCCGAATCGGTCGGTCCAATCCGGTCGCCCGCTCGAAAAGGGCTTCCGTCGCCGCGATCACCTGCTCGGCGTAGGACACGATGCTGGTGCCGGCCGGAGTCAGCACCACACCGGAGCTCTGCCTCGAGAACAACGGGGCTCCGAGGACACGTTCGAGGCTTTTGATGTGACCGCTGACCGCCTGTTGTGTCAGTCCGAGTCGGACAGCCGCTCGCGTGAAGCTGGATTCCTGCGCCACCGCGACGAACGTACGCAGAAGTCGGGAGTCGATGTCCCGGCGGTCGCGTCCCGGCTCCACTGTGTTCATCCTCCATCCATATCGAATCGGCGTCGAGAAATCCGAGACGCCCGCAGTCTCCTCGGCTTGTTCCTTGCCCCTGCCTAAGGATTGAAGAAAATGACCATAGACGCAGTTCAAGATACTTCCATCGATCGCGAACAAGAACACCGACGAGTCCTCGCGTCGAGCTTTCTCGGTTCTGCGATCGAATACTACGACTTCCTGCTGTACGGCACAGCCGCCAGCCTGGTCTTCGGGCCCCTGTTCTTCAGCAATCAGGGTCCGGCAGTCGCTCTCGCAGCATCCTTCGCCACATTCGCCGTGGGATATCTTGCTCGTCCCATCGGCGGAATCATCTTCGGGCAACTCGGCGACCGCATCGGACGCAAGGCCACACTCGTGACCACGATGTTGATGATGGGTGCGGCGTCATGCCTGATCGGTCTACTGCCGACCAGCGCCCAGATCGGCGCTGCAGCGCCGATTCTCCTGGTGTTGCTGCGGATCGTCCAGGGTTTTGCGGTCGGCGGCGAATGGGGCGGTGCCGCGCTCATGGCGCTCGAACACTCGCCGGCAAAAAAGCGCGGGTTCTCCGCGTCGTTCGCCAACATGGGTGGGCCTGCGGGCGCTCTCATGGCGACCTTGGTGTTCGCGGCCTTCAGCGCACTGCCGCGCGACGAGTTCCTGAGCTGGGGCTGGCGCATCCCCTTCATTCTGTCCGCCGCGCTGGTGATGGTCGGCCTGTTCATCCGCATGAAGATCACAGAGTCGCCCCTGTTCCTGGAGGCGCAGAAGCGCGCCGACGATCAGAAGGGCTCCAAACCGGAACTCGCGATCGTCACGATCTTCCGAAAGTTCCGGAAGCCGCTGTTGCTCGCCTCGACCGCCGCGGTCGCCGCGCTGGCCTTCCAAACCTTCATGGCCACGTTCGCGATCTCGATGGCGACCGACACCGGCATGAGCGCCACCGCCGTGCTCCTCTGCAAAGCCGCCGCCGCACTTGTCCACATCTTCAGCATCGGATACTTCGCGCACTTGTCCGACCGGCTCGGACGCAAGCGCGTGCTGATCGCCGGAAGCGTCCTCTCGATCATCATGGCCTACCCGCTGCTCATGCTGCTCAGTAGCGGCAGCATCATCCTTGTACTCGTCGGATTCCTGCTGGGCAATTCGCTGCTGCAGGCATCGATGTATGGTCCGCTCGCGGCGTACATCTCCGAAATGTTCAGTACTTCTGCGCGTTACACCGGCGCTGGGCTCTCCTACCAGCTCGGTGCCACCGTCGGCGGGTTCACTCCCTTCATTGCGGCGGCACTGTGGGAGCTGGGCCGCACCCACGTCGCCACGGCCGGTTGGGAACAGTACTCGATGGTGGGCCTCTATCTCATCGCCGCGTGTGTCGTCACCATCATCTCCGTAGCCGCCGGTAAGGAGACGAAAAACCTTGATCTCAATAGTGATTCAACCGTCCGGTCCGACTAGAGCACGCGATACACACTTCCTGAGGTGAACCTTGACTACTATCGACATCCCCACCTACACCACCGACCCGTTCTTCGGACTCGAGGACAGGTGGCTCCGCACCGCCGACGGTGAGCTCACCCATTACCACGAGCTAGGCCACGGGACATCGATTCTGTTCCTGCACGGATCAGGGACAGGTGTCACCGCAGCCTCCAACTGGTGGCTGAACCTGCCGACACTGGCCGAGCACGGTCGTTGCATCGCGATCGACTCGATCGGCTACGGACAGACCGTCGTCGCCGAGAACACCGCCTACGGCATCAAGGAATGGGTGCGGCACGCAGTGCGTGTCCTCGACGCTCTCGGCATCGAGAAGACCTGGATCGTCGGCAACTCGCTCGGGGGCTGGCTGGCATTCCAGTTCGCACTCGACTACCCCGACCGCCTCCTCGGTATCGTCTCGATGGGAACCGGCGGCGCGAAGCTGACCGGAGCCTTGGCCGGACATTCGAACCCGACGCTGAACGAGTCCGGCATCCGCAAGACTCTCGAGCTCTTCGTGGTCGACAAGTCGCTGGTAACTGACGAACTCGTATCACTGCGCTACAAAGCTGCGCTCAACGACACCGCGTCCGACCGGCTCGCCGACGTCGTCGCCGCACGCGACCGCGACCGCCATGCGGTGCCTCTCGACTTCGACCGTCTCGCGCATCTGGAGATACCCGTGCTGCTCATCCACGGCGTTCAGGACGTCGTCACCCCGCTCTCCCGCACGTGGGACCTGCTGAACGCGATTCCGACCTCGGACGCCCACATCTTCGGCCGGTGCGGACACTGGTCTCAGGTGGAGAAGGCCGACGAATTCAACACCGTGGTCGGCGACTACCTGCGCCGCCATACCGGTGCCGGACAGTGAGCCACCGACGATGACCCAGGCTCTGCTGTGCATGTCCCACAGCCCACTGCTCGACCATGCCACCCCTCCCGCGGAGGTGAAATCGGCCGTAGATGACGCCTTCGCGCGAGCACGCGATTTCGTCGAGGCGTTCGATCCGGAACTCGTTGTGAATTTCGGCCCCGACCATTTCAACGGCTTCTTCTACGACCTGATGCCGCCGTTCTGCATCGGCTATCGGGCTCATGGGACCGGCGACTACGACTCGTTCGCCGGCGATCTCGACGTCCCCGAAGACGTCGCGGCCGACCTCGCGCAGTTCGTCCTCGACCACGGCAGCGACGTCGCCATCTCGAGGCACATGGAAGTAGATCATGGTGCCGTGCAGCCGATGGAGATCCTCCACGGCGGAGATGCCGGTGCCCGGCCGATCCTTCCGGTCTTCGTGAATTCGATTGCGCGACCGTTTGTCCCGATGTCGCGGGTGCGCGCATTCGGGCATGCGGTCGGCGACTTCTTCGCGGGCACCGACAAGCGGGTTCTCTTCCTCGGTTCCGGTGGCCTCTCGCACGACCCTCCGGTCCCGCAGTTCGCCACCGCCACCGCGTCGCAACGCGAATTCCTCACGTCGGGAAGGAATCCCCCTCCCGAGGCCCGTGCGGCGCGGCAGGCCCGGACGATCGAGACCGCTCGTCGCTTCGCAGCGGGTGAGGCCGAGATCATGGACCTCAATCCCGAATGGGACCGGGCGTTCCTCGACGTGTGCCGGTCCGGGCGTGTCGAGGACTTCGACCGATACACCGCCGACGAGATGGATGCCGCAGCCGGACACTCCTCTCACGAAGTCCGGACGTGGGTAGCCGCCTATTCCGCGCTGCGAGCGTGTGGGGAGTACGACGTGACCTACGAGTTCTACAGACCGATCAAGGAGTACATTGCCGGGTTCGCCGTCACCACGGCACAACTGGCCGGCGAGGCCTGATCCATTCACCACCGTCGGCGCGTCTGACGCCGACATCCGCTATCTCGTTTTCGAGATACCATCGATGGTATGACCGGTCCCGCCCGACGGACAGCATTTCCCGGTTTGCAAGCACTGGCAGACCGTCGGCGAGCACTGATCGAGGAGCTCGTGACGGCCCGCCGCGAGAGCGGCCTGACCCAGACCGATATCGGGGCGGCGATGGGGACTTCACAGTCCGCCATCGCGCGCCTCGAACGCGGCGAACTCGATGCCCGGCTGTCCACTCTCGAGCGATACGCCGCCGCCGTCGGGCGGACCGTCGATTGGCAGATCCGCACCCACGAGGAGCCACCATGACCATCTGGCCTCCACCACCGGTCCCCCCGACCCCAGAACCGTTTCCGAACCCCTGGCAGCCCGAGCGTCCCCCGCCACCACAACCGCCTCCACCGCCTCCACTCCCGGCGGCACCGGTGCACATCTCGGTCACCGGACCCGATCCGCTGACCGAGCGTCTGCTCGAGCGGCGCATCGTCAGACTCACCGGCCGGATCGACACCGACGCAGCCAACGACGCGGCGGGTGCGTTGGCCCTCCTCGACGCCGACGGCGACGACCCCGTGCAGCTGTGGTTGTGCGATGTCGACGCCGATCTCGAAGTGACGCTGACATTGCTCGACGTCCTCGATCTCATGGGAGTGGAGATCCACGCCATCTGCCTCGGCGAACTGGTCGGGGCGGGCGTCGCACTCCTGACCGCCGCCGACCGGCGTGACTCCGGCGTGCACACGGTCTTCCACCTGCGAGAACCTCGCACCCGTTACAGCGGCTACGCCGCCGACGCAGCCGCCTACACCGAACGCCAGCAGCGCCACCTGCAGACCCTGCACGAGCGCCTCGCCCACATCTGCGGACGCTCTGTCGACGAGATCGCCGCCGACATGCGCAACCAACGCATCCTGACCGCAGAGCAGGCCCGCGACTACGGGCTCATCGACACCGTCACCGAGTCCACACCGGGACCCTGATACCGCGCGGCGTGCGTCGAATTGTGGTCACAAGGTGGTCAGTAGCTGGCGCATGGTCTCGATCTCGCGCTCCTGAGCAGCGACAATTGTACGGGCCATCTCCACCGCGTCCGGGAATTGTCCGTCTTCGATCTCGGTCTGTGCCATGTCGACCGCACCTTTGTGGTGCGCGATCATCTGTGTCAGGAACAAGTGTGCGGCCTCGGTGCCCTGCGCCTCGGACAGCGCCTGCATGTCCTCCTCGCTCATCATCCCTTCCATCGCTTCCGCGCCGTGGTCCATTCCCGGCATGTCGTCGGGCATCCGGGTGGGCTGTCCCCACTGCTCGAGCCACGATTCGAGCTGTTCGATCTCCGGGCCCTGAGCTGCCTTGATCTGTTCGGCCAGGGCCGTCACGGCCTCAGGGATGCCCTCTTTGCCCAACACCATGTCGCTCATCTCGATCGCCTGCGCGTGGTGCGGGAGCATCATCTGGGCGAACAACACGTCGGCTTCGTTGTGAGCTGTGGCCTCCTCTGCAGAGGTGATGGCCGACGAGGTGGGGCTTGACGTCGCACTGCTCGTGCCGGTGTCGGAATCACCGCACGCCGACGCGGCGAAGATCACTGCCACCGCGGTAGCTCCGATGGCGACGATTCTCTTGGTCATGATGGTTCCTCTATCGAACATGCCACCACTTTCGCGCAGCCACCTCTGCGTTCCTGTGGCGCTTCTATGAAGGTTCGGTCAAGAACTCGGGCCGCCATGTCTTCGTCGGCCCAGGCGGCGAAGATGGACATCATGGCTTCCACGTCCCACACTTCCGTGCCCAACAGCGACGCTTCTCCTGGGAGTCGCCCACCCGCAGGACTGCGGGCCATGGTTGTCGAAGACGAAGCGGCGTTGGCGAACCTGATCGGGTCGTACCTGGAACGGGACGGATTCGAGGCCACGATCACCGGCGACGGCGCCGAGGCCATCGCACTCGCCCGCCGGATCGACCCGGACGTCCTCGTCCTCGATCTGGGGCTGCCGAGCCTGGACGGGGTCGAGGTGTGCCGACAACTACGAACTTTCTCCGACGCCTACGTCGTGATGCTCACCGCCCGCACCGAGGAGCTCGACACCCTCATCGGGCTGTCCGTCGGCGCCGACGACTACATGACCAAGCCGTTCGGTCCCCGCGAGTTGATAGCCCGTATCCAGGCCATGATGCGAAGACCACGCACCACGGACACGGCCAGGAGCCGGCAGATCCGCACATTCGGCGACCTGTCCATCGATGTCGAGGGGCGGGAGGTCACCGTCGACGGTGTGCCGGTGTCGCTGACACGAACCGAGTTCGACGTCCTCGCCGCTTTGTCGCAGGATCCAGGCATCGTCATCACCCGTGCCCAGTTGATCGGCGCGGTCTGGGGCCCGAATTGGGTTGGCGACGAACACCTCGTCGACGTCCACATCGGCCATCTGCGTCGCAAACTCGGCGACGACGCCACCCGCGGTCGCTATGTGCGCACCGTCCGCGGAGTCGGCTACAGGATGGGCACCGGACGATGAATACCGCGCGAGCGGAGCATGAATCGCGCCCGAAGCGAGGCCTGGCCGGTTTCAGTTTCGGCACCCGGCTGCTCGTTGCCTTGTCCGTCGTGGTGGTCGGATGCGCCGTCAGCGCGTGGCTCGTCGCCTCCGCCCTCGCCCCGAGCATCTTCCGTGACCATCTCGGCCAGGCCGGTATCGATCACGATTCGAACGAAGCAGCTCACGTCGAAGAAGCCTTCACCTGGGCAATCGTCCTCGCGTGGGGCCTGGCAGTCGCAATCGCGGTGCTGCTGGCTCTGGTCGTGAGTTGGTACCTCACCCGACGCGTCCAACGCTCGATCACCGCGGTGACCACGTCCGCCGCGCAGATCGCCGACGGTCACTACGACACGCGCGTCCACAGCCACGGTCTGGGTCGCGAATTCGACGAACTCGCTGTCAGCGTCAACGAACTCGCTCGCCGGCTCGAAGCGACCGAGAACACGCGCAGCCGGATGCTGGCCGACCTGGGACACGAAATGCGCACTCCCGTAACCACACTCGACTCCTACCTCGAAGCCCTCGACGACGGAGTCCGAACTTTCGACGACGACACCCGGCAAGTCCTGCGCGATGCCACCAACCGGCTCGAGCGGCTGGCTCAAGACATCACGGCGGTCTCCCACGCCGAGGAACACCTCACCCGCATCCGACCGACATCGACCGCCACCGGCGCTCTCGTCACCAGCGCGGTCCACGCCGCCCGCGAGCAGTTCGAGAACAAGGGTGTCACCTTGGATGCCCGCCTCGAGGACTCCGCAGCCGTGACCGTCGACCCCGACCGGCTCGGCCAGGTGCTGGGAAACCTGCTCGACAACGCCCTGCGGCACACTCCCGCGGGCGGCGCCGTCACGGTCACGAGCAGATCGGGCGAACACGGACACGCACAGATCATCATCGCCGACACCGGCGACGGCCTCGCGCACGACGAGCTCGACCATCTCTTCGACCGCTTCTACCGAGTGGACACCGCCCGCGACCGCGGGCACGGCGGCAGCGGCATCGGCCTGACCATCGCCCGCGCACTCGTCACCGCCCATGGTGGTCGGATCTCGGCCTACAGCGACGGGCCCGGCCGAGGAGCTCGCTTCACCGTCGAACTCCCAGCCGACCGGGCCTGATCACTCAGCGTGGGCCGGGACGTTGCTGACGCAACTTGGCGAGCATTTCCTGAGCCTTGCGCTGGTTCTCCGGCTTCGATGCCTCACGTTTGATGACCTGGACGGCCTTGATCGCGACACCGGTCTTGATGAGCTTGCTGAACGTTCCCATGGTGCACCTGCCGTTGGTCCCGACTACTCGTCACTTCCACAGTACGGAGATCCCGGCGAACGTGTTCAGCGCACCGGGGTGAGCCTCGGAACCCGGCGATCCTTCCTATGTACGAGGGCCCTCGACAGCCGAACGCAGCAGCGACCGGCACCTTCCGGGCGCTTCCAGCCAGGGGAAGTGCCCCGTTTCCGGAAGGATCACGACATCGCACTCGAGGCGCGTACCCAATCGCGTCAGTTCGTCCGCTGGTCGTGGGTCCCCTGCACCGCCGATGATCATCGACCCCGACGGCAACACGTCTCGCAGTTCGTCGATGCGGGCGTCGAGGGGGTCGGCTTTCTTGTCCGCGCTCAACTGACTGTTCATCGAGTAGTTGATCGGGCGCCGGATGCGCGCAGCCTCCAGCGCCCACCGCCACGCTCGACGTCGGTCGGCGTGGTCGGTGAACCAGGACAGGGCGAGGAACTCGATCTCCTCGGCCTCGGACCGGACTTTCATGGCGTCGAGGATTTCGAACCTGGATTGCTGGGTGTACGTCCGCCGCGACACTTCTGTCGCCTTGCACGGCTCACGCCAGTTACCGGTGAACGGTCCGGCCAGGTGGACGAGCCGCACGACCCGTTCGGGGTGCGCGAGTGTGAAATAGCTGGCCAGATCCGAACCGTAGGAATGCCCCACGAGCACGACCTGCTCGTGCCCCCACTCGTCGAGCAGGCACTTCAGGTCGTGGACGTGTCGCGCAAGGGTGTGCAGGCCGTCCCAGCCCGACTCGCCCGTTCCGCGCTGGTCGTAGCGGTGGACGACGGTGACGTCGTCGAGCATCTGCGCGACTGCTTGCAGATAATCGGGGATACCGGGACCACCGTGCAACAGGACTACAGGAGGCGCGGATCTACGCAATCCGGTCGTCCAGGTGCGGAGCGTGGCATCGTCGTCCATCCCGACCATGCACATCGCCATGCACACAATCTAGAAGGTTCGCCGACGCTGCGCTGCCGGACCGGACAATACAAGGGCTGTCGGACCGGACAAGAAGAGATCAGCGCGACGCGCGCGCCAACAGTTCGCGGGCTTCCTCGCTGCCGTTGAGGACGCGTGCGGTACGGCGCTTGATCTTCCATTTCCCGTCGATGCGGGCGAGGTCGAAGCGATTGGCGGTCACGCGCCACACTCGGTAGGAGTCGGAATCGAGGTTGCGACGAAGCAGCAGCGAGTGGCACGTCGCGGCGGCGGTGTCGCCGTCGACACGGATGTGGACGGGGTCGAGGAGGTGGCCACAGCCTTCGTTGATGTAGTCCTGGTGGGGGCGGGTACGCACCATCTCGGTGATCGCGTCACGGCCTTCCATGAGGCGGATGTCGATGTCGTATACGGCGTCCTCGGCCCAGAGTTCACCGACGGCATCTGCGTCGCCCGCATCGACGGCGGGACCGTATGCCGTCAGCACTTCCTGAATCGCGGCTTTGTCCTCGAGGAGCTGAACGCGCTCGAGCAGCGAGGCCACCAGTTCTGCAGTGTCGGTCATGTCGCTCCGTCCGGGCTGAGGGCACATCGCGGGCAGCGATGCGAAGGCGAACCCCGTTCTACCCGCCGTCGGATCGCGATGTGTCGCACGTCCCGTTCAACGGAAATACAGGAGCGTCGTCACATCGACTCCTGCGACTGTTCGAGCCGACACATCCGGCCAGATGCGTAAGCCACTCTTCTCGAGTCCCAGGAAGGTTTCCCCATGGGCCACACGTTGGACAGAATCATGCAGCACGCGGACGAGATCCGCGCCGAAGGCGCAGTGGGCGACACGCTGATGCGCCTGCCCGACAACTCCGCGAAGCGCCTGCGCGAATCCGGCGTCATCCGCATGTTCCAGCCCAAGGAGTACGGCGGTCAGGAAGCGCACCCGCGTGAGTTCGCCGAAACCGTGATGGCCATCGGCAAGCTCGACGGCGCGACCGGCTGGGTTGCGGGGATCGTCGGCGTTCACCCCTGGGAGCTGACGTTCTTCGACGCCCGCGCCCAAGAAGAAATCTGGGGCGAGGACGGGGACATGTGGATGGCGTCGCCGTACGCGCCCATGGGTGTCGCGGTGCCGGTCGACGGCGGTTACGTCCTCAACGGTCGCTGGGCGTTCTCGTCGGGCACCGACCACTGCGGCTGGATCATGATCGGCGCGGCCGTCGGCGACAAGGACGGCAACCGCACCGACCAGGTCCTGCACGTACTGCTCCCCCGCTCCGACTACGACATCGACCCCGACAGCTGGGATGTCATCGGCCTGCGCGGCACCGGGTCCAAGGATCTGATCGTCACGGACGCATTCATCCCCGACTACCGGACGATCGACGCCGACATCGTGCTCAGCGGCAACGGCTGGCGTCATGCGGGCCGCGACGAGACGCTGTACAAGTTCCCGTTCTCGTACATCTTTCCGCTGGGTATCACGTCGTCGCTGATCGGCATGACCGAGGGGGCGCTGGCCTGCTACATCGCAGCGCAGAAGGAGCGCGTGCAGGTCACGGGTGTCCCGATCAAGGAAGACCCGTACGTTCTCTTCGCAATCAGTGAGGCCGCGGCGGAGATCGAGTCAGCACGCGTCACGCTGCTCGAGACCGTCGACCGGTTCTGGGACAAGACGGACCGCGGCGACGAGATCAGCTTCGAGGAGCGTGCCGTCGGCCGCCGCACCCAGATCTCCTCCGCGTGGCGTGCGGTGCGCGCGATGGACGAGATCTTCGCCCGAGCCGGAGGTGCCGCCGTGCACCGCAAGACACCGATGCAGCGTTTCTGGCGCGACGCGCACGTCGGTCTCACCCACGCCATCCACGTGCCCGGCATGATCTACCATTCCGCAGCTCTCACTCAGCTCGGTGGCGACCCGCAGGGTGCCTACCGCGCGATGATCTGATCTCCCTTCACTTTCGAGGAAGTTGGCTATGACAGAACTGAGAGGTCTCGGTTACCTCCGTATTCGGACGCAGGACGTGCCGCGGTGGCGCGAGCTCCTCATCGACGGACTGGGCATGGCGGTCGGCTCCGGCCCTGAACCCGATGCGCTGTACGCGCGGGTCGACGAGCGGCGCGCTCGCATCGCGGTGCTGCCCGGTGATTCGGACAAGGCGCTGGCCGTCGGCTGGGAGGTGCGCGACGAGTTCGCTCTCGAGCGGGTCCGTGAGGCCGTCGAGAAGTCGGGGCGTGCCGTCGAGGTGTTGTCGCGCAAGGAGGCGACCTATCTCGATGCGGAGGGCGCGATCGCCTTCGAAGACCCCGCCGGGACGCGGCTCGAGGTGTTCTACGGTCCGGTGCTCGATCACAGCCCGGTCGTGACGCCGTTCGCCGGACGCTGGGTGACGGGCGGCCTCGGCCTCGGTCACGTGGTGCTGCCGGCGACGAACTTCGACGAGACGTACGAATTTTATACGCAGGTACTGGGTTTCCTGCCTCGCGGCTCGATCCGGCTCGACGAGGAGGGCCTGAACCGGGTGCGGTTCCTCGGCATCAACGAGCGGCACCACGCCCTCGCTCTGTGCCCGGCGCCGCCGACGGAGGAACCCGGCCTGGTGCACCTGATGACCGAGGTCGACACCCTCGACGCGGTGGGTCAGGCGCTCGATCGCGTCAACGGGATGGATTTTTCGATCTCGTCGACGCTGGGTCGTCATACCAACGACAAGATGATCTCGTTCTACGTCCGTGCACCGGGCGGGTGGGATCTCGAGTTCGGCACCGAGGGAATGCTCGTCGACGAGCGGCACTACACGTCGGAAGAGATCACCGCCGACGCATACTGGGGCCATGATCAGACCGGGTCGGAGCCGCTGAAGGCATTCATCCCGGCAGGCTGATTCCTGGGCGCACACGCGCACTGAACGGGCAGATACTCTCTCGACAGGGACGTATCTGCCCGTTCTTTCGGAGATCTGTCGTCACATCTTCCCATTCGGCTTCCACGGCGCTAGATTCGTCGGTACCTCTTCATTGATCAATCGATCAATCCACGAATCAGCCCCCGAGGAGATCTTCGTGACGACCGCACTCGAAGGCCCACAGACCGTCATGGGCCGAGTCACCGCCCTGCTCGAACCGTTCCGCGACACCGAGGGCCTGACCCTCTCCGAACTCGCCCGACGCACGGGTTTCCCCCGCTCGTCGGCTCATCGAATGCTGCTCCAACTGGTGAAGGTGGACTTGGTCCGACGCAACGGAACCACCTACTACCTCGGGCCCAAACTGGTCGAACTCGGCGCACTCGCAGTTGCGCACGATCGAGTCCATCGGGCAACGCTCCCGGCGATGTACGACCTGCGCCGCGACACCGGACTCGTCGTCCACCTCGCCGTCCTCGAAAGCGACAGCCTGCTCTACCTCGAAAAGATCGGCGGACGCTGGTCCACCAACCTGCACACCCGCACGGGCGAAAGGCGCCCCGCCGCAGAGACGGTCGAAGGCGCCGCAGCCCTCGCCTTCCGCGGGGGGAACGACGGCGTCGCCGACGGCGGATCCCACATCCGTTGCGTTGCAGCGGCGTTCGATGCAGGATACGGCGAGATCGCGGTTCTGTCGCTGACCGGCCCACGCGAGCAGGTCTCGGACGATCTCGACCGACGCGTCCGCGAGGCAGCCTGCGCCGTGTCGGCACGTATAGCCGCATCCAAAGGCGCCTGAACAGGAATTTCATTACGAGTTGGTCAAATTCTCTTCACTCGGGAAGGGGGATGCTGATACAGTTCTGCCGTATTGATTGATCGATTGATCAACGGAGGTTTCGTGAGAAAAGATTACGACTCTCCCCCTGCAGTCATCGACCGGGTGGCAGACATCCTCGACGAATTTCAAGGCGGCGGGCACCTCACTCTGTCCGAGCTGTCCGGGCGCACCGGCCTGCCACGATCGTCGGTCCATCGACTCCTCACCCAGCTGGTCGACGCAGGGTGGGTACGTCGAGAGGCACGCACCTACGCGTTGGGACGCAGCATGTTCGAGTGGGGCGCACTCGCGCAGCACCACGACGAACTCCACCGCACTGCACACCCCGTCCTGCACGAACTACATTCGGCCACAGGACTCGTCGCACACCTGGCCGTCCTCGACGGCCATGATGTGAGGTATCTCGACAAGGTCGGACGCGAGTCGGTTCCACTCCCCTCACGCGTCGGCGGCCGCCAACCCGCATACCGCACAGCACTGGGCAAGGCCATGATCGCGCACACGCGACTCGATCCCTCGGGCCCCGACCGAATGCCCATCACCGAGTCGGCGCGACTACGCAGTGAGATCGCCCAGATCCGCGAACGACAGATCGCACAGGAGCGCGAGGAGTCGATGCGGGGTGTCGCATGCATCGCCGCACCGATCGGCAACGGCCGCACGTGTGTCGGCGCGCTGTCGGTCACGGGCGACGTCGGCACCGTGGACGTCGTCCAGCTCGCCACCCCGGTCCGCGTTGCAGCACGAGCGGTGTGGAACGCTCTGTCGCAACACGACACGGGATCACGCGGCGCGCATCAGCGCACCAGCGCCTGACCTCCGTCTGCGGCCAACGTGTGCCCGGTGATATATCGCGACGCGTCACTGCACAGGAACACCACCGCCGGCCCGATGTCGGTTTCGGGATCACCCAACCGGCCCAATGGCACTGTCGCGAGGTATCCCTGCGCAGCCTCCGGTTCGAGCCGGAACCATTCCTCCATCGTGGAAGAATTTGCCAGCGGCAGAATCGCATTGACGCGAATGCCGTCACTGGCCCACTCGCAGGCAGCGGTCCGCGTCAACACGCGCACGGCTTCCTTCGCTGCGGCATAGGCCCCGGTGCCCGACGGATCCCACCGAATCCCCGCCGCCGAGCCGAGGTTGACGATGCGACCGCGCCCGCGCAGATGCGGATGACATGCCCGCATCATCCGCCACGTCGCCACCGGCCCCGATTCCAGGGCGCCGCGGTAGGACGCCTCGTCCACATCGAGCAGGCGCCCATGTGCGGGAGCCATCGCGTTGTTCACCAGCACGGTGAGCCCACCGAACTCCTCGACCACCTCCGCGACGAGCTCGTCGACCGCGACGCCGTCCGTCACGTCACAGACGAATGGCTCCGCCCGGCCTCCTCGTGCAGCGATCTCGTCGGCCACCGCAGTGATCGTCGACGACGTGCGGCCGACCACCGCGACCCGTGCCCCGGCAGCCGCGAGGGCCAAGGCGATTCCTCTACCGATACCGTTGCCTTCTGGTGAGCAAACGTGAACATGCTCTGTTTGCTTCGCCATCAGGCAGCCTCACCTTCCGATGAGACAGTCCCGGTCTCACCCAGCGACTGCTGGTGCCGGGTTGACGCTTCATCGCCTGCTGCGTTGACCACTTCCGTAGTCGCGGACTCCCGCGTGGCTCCACGTCCGTCTCCACCCGAAACGGTGGCGGCCAGGCTACTCCCGGTACCGGTCCCCGTTGCACCCGTGCGCTGGGTCTCGCCGAGGCGGGCGAGGTTGATCGCGGCATTACGATCACGATCGATCGTCAGGCCGCAGTGGTCGCACACATACGTTCGGTCCGCGAGGGTCAGGTTTGGTTTTCGCCTGCCACATCCCGAACACGTCTTGCTGGAGGGAAAGTACCGGTGGGCCTCCACCAGCACCGAGCCGTACCACGTGGTTTTGTACGACAGCATCCGGCGGATCTGCGCCAACGCCGCGTCGGACAGGGCCAGGTTCAGGCCCTTCTTCCGACTGCCACCTGCCGAACGCATCCCGGAGGCGTTCAATGTCTCCACCGTGATCACTTCATGCCGCTGCGCCAACTCGGTGGTGGCCTTGTACAGCACATCGCGGCGCACCGCCGCCGCATGCGCGTGGGTGCGGCCGACCCGGCGTTGCTGCCGCACCCACCGCTTCGACGGTTTCCGCTTCGTCTTGGTCGACGGGTCGTACGGGCCTACCTGGCGGGCGTGGCGACGTTGCAACGCCCGCAGCCGGTCCTGGGCGGCGGTCAGGGACTTCGGGGCCGGAACCCGATCGAGTTCGCGTCCGTCCGGTGTCGCAACGACGATCAGCGAGTCGGCCTTCACGCCGACGTCGACACCGACCACCGGCTCACCCGCCCCGATGTGGCCGGGTACCGCGACCGCGCGGTGCACGAGGACCTGAAAGGCGACGTGCCACCGACCGGGCGAATCCTCGCTCAACGTGGCGGACAGGATGCGGGCGGTGCCCGCCTCGATCCGTCGGGCCAGTTTCCGGGTGGACTCGCAGGTGTGGATCCGCCCCAACCGGGGCAGGGTGACGTGATGCCGGTCCGTCTCGACTCGGATGGCGCCGGTGGTGAACCGCACCGACCGGCGGGACCGGGCGGACTTGAAGCGAGGGAACCCAATCGTCTTCCCGGCCCGCTTGCCTTTACGGGATTTCGACCACGCGTCGAGGCCGCGAGCGAGAGCGTCCAACCCGGAGTTGTATGCCTCCTTCGAGTTCTCCGCCCACCACGGCGCCACCAGGTCCTTGCGGGCGTTCCACTCCTTGCGCAGCCCCGGCAGCGACCATCCCAATGTGGGTGTCAATCCGTCCTCGGCGATGCCGTAGGTGCGTTCGGCCTGCCGCTGGTTCATCACCGCCTTCGCCAGCGCGAGCATCGTGTTGTGCGCCTTACGGGCCCCGCCGGCATGCGAGCGGAACGCCCGCACCTGCGCCGGGGTCGGGTCGAGCGCGAACTTGTAGGCCTGCGCGGTCCAGCCGTCCGGGATCTCGAACCGAGCCATCACACGACCTCCGGCTCAGGTACGTCCTGCGTGGTGGCAGTGACCGGCCGCATCGCACAAGTGCGCGCATGGCTGTGGCGGTAGAACCGGCGACACCTCGAGGTCGGATCCTCGATGAGGTCCCGCACCGGATCGTGTTGCTGGCCATGGTCGCCCGCCACGATCCGGCGGTCCTGCGCAGATAGGGCCGCCGTCGGATGCAGGGCTCCGAGCCGGGCCGGACGGTTGCGGTACGTCACGAGGATCATGCTCGCAGAGGGGTCCGACATGTAGCCTGTGGGTGCGCCCACTCGGCCGGCTTCACACGCATTGTGAACACATTCGATCATGTTTGTTCACATTTGCTCACAGAATGTCGAGCAGTTCGTAACCCTGACCTGCGCCGGTGACGATCGCGGTCTCCCCCGCCAACACTGCGGTGGTCGCATGGAACGTGGTCACTCATACTCCTGGGGTGAAAGGGAATCTCATTGATCAATTGATCAATAGATGTGGCACACTATGCACCGGGCACGTCGGTGCCGCTCAGCAGAAAGGGTGCAATGGATCCGCAGGAACGCCGGAGACAGATCCTGGATCGGTCTGCCGAGATTTTCGCGCGAAAGGGCATCAACGCCACCACGATCCGCGACATCGCAGCTGCAGTGGGCGTCCACTCCGGAGCTCTCTATCACTACTTCCCGTCGAAGGACGCCATCGTCACCGAGCTCATCCGGGAGTACATCGACGACATCTCGGGTCGCTGCCGCGAGGTGGTCGCGCGCCCGCTGTCACCCATCGAACGCCTCGAGGCACTCGCCGAAATCGCCCTGGACTCCAACGTGCAGTACCACGGAGCAACATCGATCTGGCGCCGAGAAGGCAACTACATGCGCGAACGTCTCGAGGCAGCCGGCATGGCCGACACCGCAGACGAGATGCAACATGCGTGGCGCGACACCATCGCGGACGGCGTCGCCGAGGGCACCCTGCGCTCCGAAATCGACCCCGGCATCTTCCGAGAAATGCTCTACGACGTCCTCTGGCAGGCGACACGCTGGTACCCCGGCAAACCGGGCGAGTCCATGGCGGAACTCGCCCACACGATCATCACCGTGTTCGTCGACGGGATGCGCAACCGCGACCAGTGACACCTTCCCGCCCGATGAGGGCGGGAAGGTACCGAGGTCACTCCTTGGCAGCCAGGTTCTCCTCGACCTCTTTTTGCCACGACTCGCGGGCACGGGTCGTGTCGACCTCGAACTCGAAACGCTGCGTCATATCGGGCATCACGTCTTCGACGTCGACGTAGAACTGCTGATACCAGCGGCGCAGCTGATACACCGGGCCGTCTTCCTCGGTGAGGAGCGGATTCTCGATGCGCGACTTGTGTTCCCAGATCTCGATGTCCTGCTTGAACTGTTCTTCGAGTCCATCGGTGAACAGCGTCGCCATCTCCGCGGCCTGGTCGTCGGACATACCTTCGACCTTCTTGACGATGGTGCCGAACTGGAGCACGAACGAGTTCGTCGTCACCGGGTAGTGGCAGTTGATGAGCTTCGACTCGATGGTCGTTCCCTCCGCCACGGTGTAGATCGTGTCGAGCATGAAAGACGGACCGTAATAGAACGCATCCGAAACGGTCTGGGCCTCAGGGAGGTCCATCTGCACACCGGTCTTGATATCGTCGCGCCCGTAGGAGCGCATGTGCTGACCCGCGACATGGCCCTCGAAGACGTTCTTGAAGAACTCGGGCATCTGGTAGTGCACGTAGAAGAAGTGCGCCATGTCGACGACGTTGTCGACGATCTCGCGGCAGTGCGAGCCCTCGACGTGGATGGTCGTCCACGTCCACTCACTCCACTGGCCGTCGTCGTAGCCGTCGATCTCAGGAATGGTCACGTTCTCCGGTGGCGTCGTCCCCTGAGGGCAATGCCACACGAACAGGACGCCGTTGCGTTCCATCGTGATCCAAGACTTCGTGCGCGCAACCTTCGGCGTGCGTCGAGCGTACGGAATCGCTTCGCACTTGCCGGCCCCGTTCCAGCGCCAGTCGTGGAACGGGCAGGCGATGGTGTCGCCCTTGATCTCGCCGCGGGCGAGATTGCCGCCCATGTGCCGGCAGTAGGCATCCAGGACGTGGAGTTCGCCCTCGGTGTCGGCGAAGACGACCAGATTGGTACCGAACACCTCTATCTGGTGCGGCTTTCCATCGCGGAAGTTCTTGGCAAGGCCGATACAGTGCCACCCACGCGCGAAGCGAGTGGGGTTGTTTCCGGCTTCGATATTGCGGATCTCGATGCGATCCTGCTCGATGGTCATTGAAGTCCTCCAGGGCTGAGTGGGATTGAACGCAAGCAGCAGTCACCGCGCAGCGGTGGCGTGTTCCTCGGAAGGCAGGGATTTCTGGGACGGGAGAGGCCTCACGTGCGGTTCGACCCGCGTGGTCTGAGGAATTCTTCCCTCCGCGACCGCCACATCTACCGTGTGGTCGAGTGCCCCGCAGCGCAGGAGATATGCGGCAGGGTCGAGCTCACGCGCGGCCGTGAGTTCGTGGCATGCCCCTTCGGATGATCCGGTCCACTGGATACTCGTATGCGCGGGGCTGTATTTCGCGACGAGCACGCAGGTGCCACAGGCGTGGCAAGCGAGCGACTGCATTCTGGCCGTTTCCCTTCGTCGGATGATCCGACAGTAGGAAGCAGATGTGGCGACAACCACAATGTTTCAGCCCAGCGGGAAGTCCGTCCGGCGTCAGGCCCCCGCAAGCACACCCTCGAGGACTCGGCGCAGCACCTGATCGAACATGTCCCCGGGGGCGTCGTCGACACCTGGGTGCGTCAACGCTTCCGAGAGGAACGGGTGGTCTCCTTGTTCGGAGACCTTGTGCAGGTACGCGACCTGCGCAGTGAGGCGCACCTGCCGGGACTCGCCCCCACTCACCTCGGCGCGAGCGAATTGCTGGACAAGCGAATTCAGCACCGCGATCGCCTGCATCTTCACGTGGCCGGGCACGTCGACAGATGCCATTGCACGGAGGGAGTACTCGAGAAAGTCGATGGTGCGTGGCCCGATACGCATCGACTCGACCGGCAGATCGAGCAGCCACGGGTATTTCACGTGGACGATCTTCGCACGTCGGGCGAGTGCAATGAGGTCGTCGACCGGCTTGCCCCGTAAGGGCACGTCGAGGTCGATCTCGCCGACCGTGGCATCGACCATGATGTCGAAGATGTCGTCCGAGCCGGAAACGTACCGATACACGGCCGATTGGCTGACGCCGAGTTTCTGAGCGATCCGGCGGGTGGAAACGGACGGCAGGCCTCCTTCCGACGCAAGCTCCATCGCAACGGCGGCGAGGTCATCCCTGCTGTGCGACGGGGTCGGGCCGCGCGTGCCATCGGCACGGTCCCAGACGATCGGCTGCACCTTCTTCGCCACACGGAGCCCCTTTCGCTCGTCGTCGTTCTGCCCTATCCTAAACTGAGTTCACCGAACACAGTTTAGGAAGGGTCAAGATGCCGTCCGACAATTCATGGGGAGCGCGACAATGGGCACAGAACGGGTCGGTGCGCATCGCGTTCGACCAGTTCATGCCCGAGCGCGACGGAGACCCACTTCTGGTCGCGACCGGGTTGGGCGTCAACCGTTGGTCGATGCCCGACGGGTTCTTTCGGGAGCTCGCGAAGCAGGGATTCGCCGTCGTGCGATACGACCAGCGGGACGGCGGCGAGTCGACCCACTTTCCGCCGACGTCCACACGAAACCCGATCACCGCGTTGTTGGGCAAGCGTGGTGAGGCCTATACCGCCGAAAACATGGCAGACGACGCCGCAGCAGTGCTCGACGCACTCGGCTGGGGCTCGGCACACGTGCTCGGAGTCTCGCTCGGTGGTGCGGTCGCCCAGCGCGTCGCCCTCAGACATCCGCAGCGGGTCCGGTCCCTCACCACGGTCGCGGCTGTCCCAGGTGATGTGACGGGGCTGCGCACACTCCGCTTCATCCGGGTGCGCACACTCGGCAAGTTCGCAAAGCTGAAGTTCCCCGACACGCGCGAGGGTGCGATCGAGGCGGGGCTTGCCGTTGCCGAGCTTCTGTCGTCACCTCGTGCCGCATTCGACGAGAAGTCGGTTCGAGCAAGGTTGGAAGACAATCCCGACAGCGGCGTCCACGACCAGGAATCGCAGAGTCGACAGATCGGCGCACAATGGAGCGGCCCGACGATCGACAAGATCGCGTGCCCCGCCCTGATCGTCCACGGCGAAGACGATCCTCTCATCGACCCCAAGGCGGCCCGCACCATCGCGTCCAAGATCCCCGCGGCTCGCACGCTGCTGCTTCCCGCAGTCGGACATGACCTGCCCGAGCATGCGTGGGCTCCGCTCGCTACCGCGATCCGCGAACTCGCCGACACGCCCACGAGGCATCTTTCTCCGTAGCCATTCAGCAGTCGGGTAAGTCCCCGCGTGTGGGATAGGGTCGGGCCGCTGCATCGGCAAAGGTGCAGCAGCTGGACACAGGGGATCGGATGCCGCACGAACAGCACTTCACGATGGGACTGTGGGTGCCGTATCTGGCGTTCGTCACAGCCGCCGTCGGTTGCTACATCGGATTGTGCTGCGTCCAGCAGTCCAGGAAGTACTCGGGGCGCGCCCCCGGTGTCTGCTGGCTCGTGATGGCTGCCCTGTCGATCGGCGGAGTCGGTATCTGGCTCATGCACTTCATCGGCATGTCGGGTTTTTCCGTGCCGACCTCCCCCGTCCGCTACGACCTCGGCGCCACCCTGTTCTCGGTGGTGCTTGCCGTCGGGGCGACCCTGTTCGGACTATTGATCTCGGACGCTCGGCTCTCCGCCGCCCGGCGACTCACTCGCTCTGCATCGCTGACCGTCGGCGGGATAGTGATGGGAACGGCCATCGTCCTCATGCACTACAGCGGCATGGCCGCGATCAGGATCCGGGGCACCATCCACCACGACCCGAGAATGGTGGCCGTGTCTGCGGCCATCGGCATCGTCGGGTCGGCGGGCGCGATGTGGATGTTCGAAGTGCCCGGGAAACTGCACGTGCGCGTGGCGTCGTCTCTGTTGCTGGCGTGCGGCGTGGTGTCCCTGCACTACACCGGCATGGTCGGGATGAGCGCACACGTCGACCTCGATGCGCCGGCACCCGAAGGCATGACGGTGTTGTCGCTGTTGTTCCCGGCGTTCGGTATCGGCGTCGCCCTGCTTGCCGTGCCGATCGTGGCACTCCTGCTCGCTCCCGAGAGCCACGGCGAGTTAGACGATCGGGGGCAGCTGCACGACTTGTCCGGCGTAGGCAAGGCCGGCACCGAAGCCGACAAGTAACGCGGTGTCTCCCGGCTTGGATTCGCCGGACCGGAGAAGCTGCTCCATCGCCATCGGGATCGACGCGGCGCTGGTGTTGCCGGTCTCTCCGATGTCGCGCGCGACCGCGATGCTCTCCGGTAAGTGCAGCCCCTTGATGAGCGCGTCTGTGATGCGACTGTTGGCCTGATGGGGGACGAAAGCGTCGAGGTCGGCTGCTTGTACACCGGATTTCTCCAACGCGTCGGTGCACGCCTTCCCCAGAAAACTCACCACCCAGCGGAATACCGCCGACCCGTTCATCCGGATGTACGGACGCACCGCGGGAGCACCACCCGCTGCTGCCTCTTCCACCTCGTCGAAGTACTTCATGAAGTCTTTGTCCTGCTTGATGGCGTCGGTCTGGCTTCCGTCCGAACCCCACGCGACCGGACCGATCCCCTCCGACTCGGACGGACCGACCACGGCCGCGCCGGCACCATCCGCGAAGATGAACGCGCAGGTCCGGTCGGTCGGCTCGAGCAGATCGGACAACCGTTCCACTCCTATGACCAGCACATTTCTGGCCTGACCGGCACGAACGAGGGCCGCGGCGTTACCGAGCGCATAGCAGAACCCCGCACATCCGGCCGATATGTCGTAGGCAGCGGTGTCCTCCATACCCAGTTCCGTGGCGACCACAGCTCCCGCAGACGGCCCCAGCACCATCAGTGACGACGTGGCGAGTACCACCGCATCGATCTGATCTGCCTCCAGGCCGGCCGCGGCCAGCGCGTCACGGGACGCGGCGACACTCATCGACACGATCGTCTCGTCGTCGTCGGCCCAGCGACGCGACGTGATGCCGGACCGCGTCTTGATCCACTCGTCCGACGAGTCGATCCGGTCGACGATCTCCGCATTGGGCACGACACGACGCGGTCGGTACACCCCCAAACCCAGCAGAGCAGCGTGAGTGACGGGTGCGGCGGTGGCGATCTGTACGGGCATGACTTCCTCTCCACATGAACCTCGTGGTTCACCCTCGCATTCAATTGTGTGCAGCGGAGCAGTATCCGGCACCCCGACAAATGCCAGCAGCCTGCGTCCGGCGCTCATTCTGTTTCGAGAAGGTTCACGTTGTCACCTTTCGGTCCAGCTTGCTCCGGCGACACGCGGTGAGAAACGTTTGCCGTTCCGGTGGGAGCCCGGTCTGGTACACCCACCGGAATAGGTTCACACTGAGAAAATGGCCAGGACCAGCGAGCAGGCCCAGAATTTCCCCGTCGCTCCCGATGTGCCGATGTCGCTCATCAAACGCATCCGGACTGTACGCAGACTCCACACCGGGCCCGAGGAGATCCGTGATGCCTACGGACCCGTCGTCCTCGTGCATCTCGGCCCGAAGCGTGTGGCTCCGACTCTCGCGATCATCACCTCGCCGCAAGGTGCCCACGACGTTCTCGCGGGCGCCGACGGTGCCTTCGACAAAGAGATGATCGTCCATGTTCAGACGCGCACGTGGGCCGGTGACAACCTGTTCAACCTCCCCCACGAACCGTGGCTCGACCAACGGCGTGCGTTGCAGCCGTTGTTCACCAAGAAGCACGTGGCCGTGTACGCCGATCGCATGGCCGAAATCGCCCAGTCCATGGCGGCCGGATGGGCCGCATCGGGCGCGATCGATCTCGGCCGGGAAACTCGGAGGCTCACTCTGCGGGTACTCGGGCATTCTCTGTTCGGGCTCGATCTCAGCGACCACGCCGACGATCTCGGGCCGCCACTGACTCGATCGGTCCAGTTCATCACGCGTCGCTCGCTGCAACCTGTCCGTGCCCCGACCTGGATGCCGACACCTGCCCGCCACCGATTCCGTACGGCAATGGCAGTCGTCACCGATGCGATCGACGACGCGATGGCCGCCGCGCGCACCGACTCCGGAGGTGATGCGGAATTGATCCGGCTGTTCTTCGAACTCACCGACCCGGCGACGGGTGAACAGTTCACCGACCGGACGATCCGCCAGGAGTTGTTCGCCTTCCTCTTCGCGGGTCACGACACCACCGCGACCACTCTCGCCTACAGTCTGTGGGCCCTCGGCCACGACCACGAGGTCCAGGACCGTGTGGCAGCGGAGGCGGCCGAGGTCGGCGATCGTCACTTGCAGGCGTCCGACCTTGCGCAACTGCCGTACACCGTCCAAGTGATCCATGAGGCACTACGGGTATGTCCGCCGGCAGCGACGGTCGCGCGCATGGCCATGCGGGATGTCGAGGTCGATGGCTACCGGATCCCGGCGGGCACCAACGCGGTCGTGGGAATCTATGCGCTCCACCATGATCCAGTCCTCTGGGACCACCCTGAACGGTTCGACCCGGACCGGTTCGATCGGGAACGGTCGACGATCAGCCGGTGGCAGTACCTGCCCTTCGGTGGTGGCCCACGCACCTGTATCGGCGATCATTTCGCCATACTCGAAGCCACTCTGGCCCTCGCCGGCATCGTTCGCGCTGTCTGCGTCGAATCGCTTTCCGACGACTTCCCGCTTGCGACGCCGTTCACCATGGTCGCCGGGGGCCCCGTGCCTGCACGCGTGTGCGCGAGGACCACGGCGGCTTAGCTGTCGGCCATCGAATTCTCCTCCAGCGTTCGCCTGTCACTATCGTGACTTCCGAACGGTCGCGAACTCATCGAGGGAGCGTTCAGATGATCACGCGCGCTCAGCAGCAGGGACCGTACCTCGCGCATACCAGGCCCGTGCGTCGAGCGAGAACGGTCCAGCGGCCGGAAGCTCCGACCGGCAGGCCTCCCGCATTCCTTCCTGCTGCACAGGTGACAAGGACTGCAGGTACTGGCCGGCGGGCCCCACCGCGTACGTGAAGGGCGTCCAGAAGTCGTCGAAACTGCTGTAGTCCGCGTGGGCCGTGAGTTCCCCCTCGGCCACGTCGACCAGGCCTGAACGACGGAACCGCTCCGCGATATCGCCTCGGGTGGTGCCGGCCATCGCGGATTCACCCTCCACCCCGGGATCCACCTGCCGTGCCGCGGACCAGAACAACCGGAGCATTGTCATGCCGCCGTTGGCGATGTCCCACATGCAGGCAGCGACGGCGCCACCCGGATGCGTGACCCGGACCATCTCGCGTACTCCAAGGTCGGGGTCGCGCATGAAGCCGATCACGAGCGACGAAAGTGTCGAATCGAATTCACCTGTTGCCCAAGGTAATTGTTCAGCCATGCCCTCGCGAACGTCGGCACCCGGATTGCGTTCACGACATGCTGCCGCGAACTGTGGCGCCGGATCGATCGCCGCGACATTCGCGGCTCCGACCCGTGCCACCAACTCGCGAGTGAGGCCGCCCGGCCCACACCCGACGTCGCAGACTCTCTGACCGGATGTCACCTCGGCGGCATCGATGAGCGCGGCCGCCAGCGACGGCGCGTAACGTCCCATGAAACGGTCGTACTGTTCGGCCGGCGCGGCGAACTGCATCCCTCGACTCAACACCGACTCAGCCACGTTGGCAAGAGCTGTTGGTGCACCGACCGAGACCGATGCGGGATTCCGATCACGAAGCGGGTTCCTCGCCTGCCATCGTGTATTCGCCCTGTTCGAGACGTTCGACCAGTTCTCGCGTCCACTCGATGGCACTGTCGGTGGTCTTGGCCCAATACCGGATGGCTTCGATGTGGTGCTGCCAATCCGCGTCGGCATTGCGCTCGTACTCGCCGACGACACGCTGACGTTTGACCGTCAACGCGTCGAGCCGCAGGCGGAGCAGGTCGAGCACTCGCTCGCGCGGCAGCACGGACATGAGTCCGATGCCCGCGATGATTTCTGCGGGGTCTTCGCCCGAGCTGAGCGCATTCTCGAGCAACGCGCGAAACTCTCTCTCGCCTTCTGCCGTGATCGAGTATGCAGTCCGGGCCGGACCGGCGGCGGGAGATTCGGAGGCCACCTCGCAAAGAAGTCCCTGGTCTCGTAGACGTTTGAGACCGTGGTAGACCGAGCCCTGCTTGAGGCTTCCCCACAGGTCCACGCTCCAGCTCTCAAGGTCGCGCATCACCTGATATCCGTGCGCGGTGGTGCGTCCACGAACTGCTCCGAGGAGGAGAAGTCTGGTGGCAGTCACTGGGGGCCTTCCGTCGCGGGGCGGGTGTTCACGACTCTAGTACACCTTGACTAGTTGCCAGAATGCTCTATTGTCGACGTCAGTAGTCAAGTTGTACTAGCTCCTCACGGGAGGACTTCACTTGCATCTCGTCATCGCCGGGGCTTCTGGCGCAACAGGCCGGCTGCTCATCGAACGGGCCGAGGCAGCCGGGCACAAGATCACCGCCCTGGTGCGGCCCCGGAGCAGCTTCGACGCGCCGGCCGGCGTGCGCCTACTCGAAACCCAGGGCCTCGCCCCACTCGCGTAGGGAGTTGGCAGCATGAGCGTCCCAACAATCGACACGACACGGTGGCTACGCATCGGATTCCTCGGTGACGGACTTTTCAAGGTGATCCTTGCCGTCGTCTACACCGCGGCGGTGGCGTCGATCAGCACTGCACTGGACGTGAACGCCTGGCTGATTTTCGCCACCGCGGGCCTACTGCTTCTGAGCGGCGCTGCGGAGATCGCCTTCGCCGTCCGCGGCGCCGCCCCGTCGCACACCAAGTACCTCGTCGGCTACGACAGCGGCTGGATTGTCGTCACCGTGATCGTGGTCGCGATGATGTCGTCCGGCGGTGCGCTGTGGTTCGGATACCAAGCGATCACGTCGGCCGTTCTCGCCATCGCGTTCGCAATCGGTGCGGCAAGAGCGGATCGCGCCAGCGGTGCGACGTAGACGCCGCCCTCTCGACTCTGCAGCCCTACGAGACGATCGAGGACGCGAACGCGGCGAAGCGGGCATTCGCGAGTTTCTCGAGCCTGTGACCGTGCAGTGGCCCGTCACCGACTGACTTGCAAGCCCCCTGGATAGCGAGAAGGATTGCCCAGTATGTGTTTCGACGTCACAGCCAAGCCTCCCGCCATTCCCGCTGAGCTGCTGAAGAACCCGAGCAGAACATGGACGGAGGAGCTGATCCTCGACGGTGCGCAAGCCACGTTCCAGGCGTTCATCGCGCAGGCCGACGCACCCTCTGGTCCAGCGGTCGTGGTTCTTCCCGACATCCGGGGCCTGTTCGAGTACTACAAGCGGCTCGCCGTCGCGTTCGCCGAAGCCGGACATCACGCCATCGCGATCGACTACTTCGGACGCACGGCTGGAACCGGCGACCGCAGCGACGACTTCGACCAGATGGCGCACATCAAGCAGACGACACCGGAGGACATCCGCGCCGACGCGGCTGTCGCGCTCGCCCACCTTCGCTCCCGCACGGGGACTGACGAGGTGGTCACTGTCGGATTCTGTTTCGGCGGTTCGCAGTCGTATCTGGCGACCACGGACAGCAGTCTCAGGCTCGCCGGCGCGATCGCGTTCTACGGCGGATTGGACGCAACTCGTCTGGGCGTCTACCCGGATCCGGCGTCGAAGGCACCGGAGATGACCGGCCCGATCCTCGCTCTCTACGGCGGCGCCGACCCGTCCATCCCGGCGGAACTGGTGCAGAATTTCGATCGCGCGCTGAACGAAGCCGGGGTGGAGCACGAATTCGTCACCTACCCGGGCGCACCGCATTCGTTCTTCGACCGGAAACAAGGCGAATTCGAGCGGGACTGCGACGACGCGTGGGCTCGCGTTCTCGGGTTCCTCGACCGGATCAGCTCGAAGCCGGCAGCGTAGACATAGAGCGCTCAGCCCCGGTGGTCACCCACCAGGGCTGAGAGCCCTGTCTCGGAGCTGCTAGCTTGCGGAGATGCCATACCTCGGATTGATCATCACCTTGCTGTGGCTGGGCTGCCTCGTCGACGTGATCTGCTCCGACGAGGACCGGGTCCGGCACCTACCCAAACTCCTGTGGCTGATGGTCGTGCTTCTCCTGCCGCTGTTCGGATCGCTGCTCTGGCTGGTGCTCGGCCGGCCCCAAGGTGTCGCGGAGATTCTGGCGTCGAAGTCTGCTCCCCAGTACTCGCGACCCACCCGTCCCGTCGTGGATCCCGAGAACGACGAGGACTTCCAGCGCCGTTTCCGCGCACGCGTCGAACAACAGCGGCGGGCCGCGCAAGAACAGCGCCAGCGCGACGAAGGCAACGAGAGCGACACTGCCTGACGCTCCTCGCTCGAACTCGTCGATGCGGAGGGCATCGCGGCACCATCTTGACGCCATACCCCCCAGGGGTATTGTGGGGTCATGGCCGAGCACAGTCATCAACACCACCACGCCGAGCACCGCGAGGTGTCCGATGAGGCTGCGGAATACACCTGTCCGATGCATCCGGAGGTCCGGCAACAAGGACCGGGTTCCTGCCCGATCTGCGGCATGGCCCTCGAACCCGTGGTGGTGACAGCCGACACCGGCGCCAGCCACGAACTCGCCGACATGACGAAGCGGTTCTGGGTCGCGCTCATCCTCTCCGTCCCGGTGTTCGTCCTCGAGATGGGTTCGCACCTGTTCCCCGCGCTCCACGACGTCGTACCGCCCAGGGTGTCGACGTGGATCCAGCTCGTCCTCGCCACTCCGGTCGTGTTGTGGGCCGGATGGCCGTTCTTCGTCCGCGGCTGGAATTCGATCCGCACCCGGTCGCTCAACATGTTCACGCTCATCGCAATGGGCACCGGCGTCGCCTGGGTGTACAGCGTGGTCGCGACACTCGCGCCCGGCATCTTCCCCGACGAGTTCCGTCAGATGGACGGCTCCGTCGCCGTGTACTTCGAGGCCGCCGCCGTGATCACCACCCTGGTGTTGCTCGGCCAGGTTCTCGAACTCCGCGCGCGTGAGCAGACGTCCGGCGCGATCAGGTCACTGCTCGACCTCGCACCGAAAACCGGCCGCCGCATCGACGACGACGGCACCGAACGCGACATCCCCCTCGAGCACATCCACATCGGAGATCGCCTGCGGGTACGTCCCGGCGAGAAGGTTCCGGTCGACGGTACCGTCGTCGACGGCCGCTCGTCCGTCGACGAAGCGATGGTCACGGGCGAATCGATGCCGATCACCAAGCAGACCGGCGACAACGTCATCGGCGGCACGGTCAACGGGACCGGCAGCCTCGTCATCCGCGCCGAGCAGGTCGGCAGCGACACAGTGCTCTCGCGGATCGTCGCGATGGTCGCCGAGGCGCAGCGCACACGCGCACCGATCCAACGACTCGTCGACGTCGTCGCATCGTGGTTCGTCCCCGCCGTCATCGCGATCGCCGTCATCGCGTTCATCGTGTGGGCTCTCGTCGGCCCGTCGCCGGCGCTCACCTACGCGTTGGTGGTCGCCGTGTCGGTGCTGATCATCGCGTGCCCATGTGCCCTCGGGCTGGCGACTCCGATGTCGATCATGGTCGGTGTGGGACGCGGCGCCGGGCTCGGCGTGCTGATCAAGAACGCCGAAGCCCTCGAACGGATGGAGAAGGTCGACACGCTGGTCATCGACAAGACCGGCACCCTCACCGAGGGCCGGCCCACGGTCACCGAGATCGTCGCGGCCGACGGTCACACCGACAGCGAGATCCTGCGGTTGGCCGCGGGCGTCGAACGTGGCTCCGAGCATCCCCTCGCGATCGCGATCGTCGACGCAGCCGAACACACCGGCATCTCCCTCCCCGAGGTCACAGACTTCGATTCGCCCGTCGGTCGCGGTGTGGTCGGTGTGGTCGAGGGTCGGCGCGTGACCATCGGCAACGCGTCGTACCTGCAGGACGAGGGTGTCGACACGCACTCATTGCGCGAACGCGCCGACGATCTGCGGCGTGACGGCGCCACCGCGATCTACGTCGGTGTCGACAAGGCGGTGGCCGGTGTGCTGGCCATCGCCGACCCTGTCAAGAACACCACCGCGGCGGCACTCGAGGAACTGCGCGCCGACGGCATCACCGTCGTCATGCTCACCGGCGACAACCGCACCACCGCCGAAGCAGTGGGTCGCAAGCTCGGTATCGACCGCGTCGAAGCCGAGGTGCTTCCCGACGGCAAGAGCGACGTGGTCCAGCGGCTCCGCGACGAAGGTCGGGTGGTCGCGATGGCCGGCGACGGTGTCAACGACGCACCCGCCCTCGCCGCCGCCGACGTAGGCATCGCGATGAGCACCGGCACCGACGTCGCGATCGAGAGTGCGGGCATCACGTTGCTCCACGGCGACCTCACCGGCATCGCACGTGCACGCGCGCTGTCGGAGGCGACGATGAGCAACATCCGCCAGAATCTCGTGTTCGCATTCGTCTACAACGCGGCCGGTATTCCGCTCGCCGCCGGAGTTCTCTATCCTGCGTTCGGGATCCTGCTCTCGCCCATCGTAGCGGCCGCTGCGATGGCGCTGTCGTCGGTGAGCGTCATCGGGAACGCACTACGCCTGCGCGCAAAGAAATTCTGACCGTCATCCCTGGATGGCGTCGCGCAGTTCGGCGGCGAGATCCGGTGTGGCAGCGACGATTCCACTCCACCGCTTGGTGAGATCGGTGCCGAACTCGATGGGGCGGTCGTATGCGTCGATCACCGCTCCCCCGGATGCCTCGACCTGCACGACCGCTGCAGCGATGTCCATCAAGCGGTGGGTGTCGCTGCCGGCGTCGACGAACGCATCAGTGGATCCGGTCGCGACGAACACCGACTCGAGGGTGCTGCAACTGAGAATGCGAATGCGAGTGGCCTTCTCCGCGACACGCCACCACGCATCGCGGTTGCGTTCGTGCGGACGGAGCATCGAGACCGCAGCCGACGACAACGAGGTGCATCCGCTCGTTCGGAACACCGAGCTGGTGCGCGACGCCCACCAGGTCTCTCCTGTGTGCAGCCAGGTCGTCGACGCTTCGGTGAACTCGCCGTCGATCACCACCGCAGCACTGAAGCATGCCAACGGGATTCCCGCAGCGGCATTGGCGGAGCCGTCGACGGGATCGACGACGAGGGTGATGGCCGAGCCGACATCGACCCAGCCGCGTTCCTCCGACAGCACATTCGCACCCGCTACCGTTGCGGCAGAGATGATGGCATCCTCGACGAGGACATCGATGAACATGGCCGGAGTGCCGTCGGCACCTTCCATCGCGATCGACTTCAGCTTCTCCCGCGAGTATTTCGCGACGGCGTCGCGGTAGGCGGTGAGGGCAGCATCGGACGCGGCGGTGAGCATGCGGCCGGCAGTGGTGGTGGCGGACTCGGTGAGGTTCATTCGGTTACTCCATTCGGTCGAAATGGCCAGGAATCAGGACACGACCTTGCGGACCCAGATGGCCAGGCCCTCCACGATCATGACCACCACGAAGATCATCAGCACGATCATGGTGACCACGTCGAACTGCATGACGCGGGCCGCGTTCATCAGGTAGAAGCCCAGTCCTCCTGCGCCGACGACACCGAGCAGTGTGGCGGCGCGGATGTTGGTGTCGAGCTGATAGAAGAGGTGCGCGATGATCGCGGGCCCCGATTGCCGCACCGTCGCGGCGATGAGGACCTGCATGCGCGTCGCGCCACCGGCCACCACCGCCTGCTGCACACGTATGTCGGTTTCCTCCACGGAGTCGGCAATCAGTTTGCTGAGCAACCCGATTGCACCCACCGACAGTGCAATTGCGCCGGCTGTGGCACCGAGACCGGTGACGACGATGACAATGATCGCGAGAATCAGATCGGGGATGCCGCGCACGATCACAATGAAGATGCGGAATCCCTTTGCGATGCCAGGGGACGGCGCGACGTTCCGGGCCGCGAGCAGACCGACGGGGATCGCGACGATCAGGCCGATCAGAGTTGCTGCGAGAGCGATCTGCAGCGTGACGATCAGCTGTTTCCACAGTTCGTCGCCGATGCCACCGGTACCGGGAGGGAAGAACAGCGAGAGGGTGTTCCCCATCGAGCCGATACCCTCGGCCATGCGGGAGAAGTCGAGGTTCGCGGCCCAGGTGGACACCAGAAGGGCGAGCACGAACAGCGCGACGTAGGAGCTGCGGACGATGCGCTCCCCCGTCCAGGGCGGACTGATGCGATACCTGCCGTCGGAAGTGCGCAGTGCAGTGGGGGCCTGCTTCTCACCCGGCTCGCGATCCACCCAGCCGCCCTGAGCATTCGAGACACGGTCGCGGAGACGCGAGAACAGGCCACGCCGCGCGGGGGCCTTGTCACCGAGCACCATCCTGCGCAGGGCGCCGGAGATCAGTTCCACGATGACGCACAGGGCGACGATGAACAACGCCAGCGCCATACCGCGCTGATAGTTCATGGTGCGCAGCGCACTCGACAATTCGAGACCGATGCCACTGACACCGACGTAGCCGAGGATGACGGAGGCGCGCAGGTTGATGTCGAACCGGTGCAGGGCCGTGGCGACGACCGCCGGCATGATCTGCGGCAGCACGCCGCCGGTGATCTGCTGCCACCACGTCGCACCGGCGGCCCGCAATGCGTCGCGCGGGCCGGGATCGGTGTCTTCGATCGCGTCGGCGTACAGCTTGCCGATCATGCCGATCGAGTGGATGCCCAGGGCGAGGATGCCGCCGATCGCTCCGAGGCCGAACAGGCGCAGGAACAGGATCGCCAGCACCAGTTCGGGAATGGCGCGGGTGACGACGATGATGGTGCGGGCAGGGATCCGCAGCACCGCGCGGGGCGCGGTGTTGCGGGCGGCGCCCAGCGCGACGGGGATGCTCAGCACCACAGCCAGCACGGTGGCGAGCAGCACGATGCCCAGGGTCTGGCCGGTCATCGCGGCAAGTTCACCGAGGGGCGGGAAGTCGAGGGGGAAGATCCTCGACAGGAAATCGGCCGCATTGCCGATACTGTCGATGATCGTCGCGACGTTGATCTTCAGTGATGCGATCGACCAGAGCGCCGCCGCGAACAGCCCGAACAGGATGACCTGCACACTGATGGTCTGCCACGTGGGGCGTGGGAGTGTCCTGGCAGGCGGTGGGGTGGTGATCGTCATCGGTTCGCGGCGGCCCGCGCGGACACGACCGGTTCGACGGCGGAGTAGATGCTCATGGTTTCACTCCGGTCGATCGTCGACACGGGCTTGTCGAGCACGACCTGCCCGTGTCGCAGGCCCACGAGGCGGTGCCCCCACGACAGTGCGAGATCGACCTGATGGAGGCTGCACAGCACCGTCAGGTTGTCTTCGGACGCGATCTGCGAGATCAGCGCCATCACCTGTGCCGACGATTCGGGATCAAGCGATGCGACCGGCTCGTCGGCGAGGAGGATCTTCGGCTTCTGGATGAGTGCGCGCGCCACCGCGACACGCTGCTGCTGTCCGCCGGAGAGGGTGTCCGCCCGCTGGAACGGCCGGTCTGCGAGACCGACACGGTCGAGCTGCTCCATGGCCGCCAGGCGCACTGCCTTCGGATACATCATGAGACCGAACCGTGGCCCGCGCAGCGAGCCGAGGGCACCGGAACACACGTTCTCCAGCACCGACATGTTGCCGACGAGGTGGAACTGCTGGAACACGAATCCCACTTTGCGGCGCAACTCCCGCAGTTCGCGTCCGCGGGCAGAGCCGACATCGCGCCCGAGAACTGTCACCGCACCCGAGGTGGGTAGATGCAGGCCGTCGAGCAGACGCAGAAGCGTCGACTTGCCCGACCCCGACAGGCCCAGCAGCGCAACTACTTCACCGGGATAGACCGTCAGCGACACGTCGTCGAGCGCGCGGAGATCCGGTGCGAACACCTTGCTCACGTGGTCGAGGTCGATCGTGGGCCGGAGAATCTTGTCGATGGATGCGCCGAGGCGCGCATGGTCGGGGTCGGTCATGTCGGACTCCAGGTGTCGAAGGGTCGGGTCAGCTGGCGCAGGAAGGGGACTGCGTGATCTCGCAGACCTTGCGGACCCCGTCGTAGAAGTCGTCGGTGACGGGGATGAATCCGTACTCGGTGCCCTCGGGGAGCTTGCACTCCTCTTCGCTGGCGCAGTAGCCTGCCTCGACGAGCGCCGGACGGTTGAGCTTGGTCGCGTAGATGTCGGTGAGCTGGTCGATGAGATCCTGTGGCAGCGTGGTCAGTACAGCCGAGGGGCTGGCCGCGATCGTCTCGGACTCCCAGATCACGTCGAGATCTCCTTCGGCGAGATCGCCCTTCTCGACGAGGGTTTCGGTGATCATCGTGTCGAACGCGAATCCGGCGTCGCACTGGCCGCTCTTGACCGCGAGGGCAGATGCGTCGTGGCCGCCCGCGAAGATCGGGGTGACATCCGTGGCGGGGTCGACGCCGGCCTCGAGCAGGCCCGCCGACGGGTAGAGATAACCGGAGGTGGAGGTGGGGTCGACGAAGCACACCGTCTTACCGCGGAAGTCCTCGAGCGAACGGATGTCGGATCCCGCGGGAACGATCGCGTACGACTTGTAACCGGGTTCCTCATCGGGGCTGTCGGCGAACACGCCCAGTGGCTGCACCGGCACGCCGCCGTCCTTCGCCGTGGCGTAGGAGAACGGACCGTAGTGGCCGATATGCACCTTGCCGGCGCGCTGGGCCTCGATGACGGCCGCGTAGTCGGTGGCGTTCTGGAACTCGACGGGGATACCGGTCTCGTCTTCGATGACCTGCTGGACCAGGGCGAACTCCTGCTGCAGGCTCGTGCTGTCTTCGCTCGGGATGGAGGCGAGAACCAGGGTCTCGGGGGCACCTCCACTTCCGGCCGCCCCTGTCGTCGAGGTGTCCTCATCGGCGCTGGAGCCACACGCAGACAGAGCCAGCGCGACGGCGGCGGCCACGGCGACCGCAGACCAAGTACGGGAAGAAGAATTACGCATGAGAGGAAAACTCCTTGTCGAACACGCAGAAGCGAGTCGTGGGGCACGAGGGGTCGACACCTCATCGGCATCGTTGGGTCAAGACTGTCTGTACGGTGCATCGGATTCCCCAACCCGAGGTGAACTTCCGACCTCGAACGGAAGACGTTCGCGAGGGCATGTCCGACCAATACTTACGAGACCGGCCCCACGCCAATGGCGTGGGGCCGTGAATTCAGGATGCGCGCAGGACCGCGCGGGTCACCGGGTGACCGTGCTCGAACGAGACGAGGACGAGGTCGGCGCGCTGACCGGTGCTCAGGGCACCCCGGTCGGCGAGCCCTACTGCCGTCGCCGGGCCACTCGTGACGAGTGACACGGCAGCCGGCAACGTCATGCATCCGTCGGCAAGGGAGAACGCCGCACCGAGCAGCGACGACGGCAGATAGTCCGATGCCAGCGCCGTCACCAGTCCCAGCGCGGCAAGTTCACCGGCAGAGACATTGCCCGAGTGGGAGCGTCCACGTAGTACGTTCGGACCGCCCATCACCACGGACATGCCGCGGTCACGCGCTTCCCGCGCCGCCTCGACGGTCGTGGGGAACTCTGCGACGTTGCCTCCGCGTGCGGCCAGATCCGCGATCTCGACGGCCGATTCGGGATCGTGCCCGAAGACTCGGGCCAGACCGCTGCGGGACTGCTCTGCGAGCCAACCCATCGTCTCGTCGCGGACACCGGCGTTGGCCTCGCGCTCGGACGCCAGACCGTCCACCACCTTGCGTGCATCCTCCACCGAGATGCCGCGTACGCCGGCGATGTGGTTCTCGTAGTAGGTTCGGTCGGCATATTGGCCGATCCCCGGCGTGTGGTCCTCGTGGGAGATCACCGCAGGTGTCGCGGTGGAGACGACACCTACCGCTACCAGACGGTCGAATTCCTCCCGCATGGCCTTGAATCCGGCTGCGGACCGCACGTCGAGGCGATGCAGGACTCGGTGGTCGACGAGTCGTGCGTCGGTGTCGCGGGTGCTCCATTCCTCGATGGACTCACACATCTGCTGCGCGACATGGACGCTGCGTCCCGTCGTCGCGGTGGCGCGGTCGGAGAACGATGCACCATGGAACACGGTCGTCACACCCGCCGCACGCACCTTGCCCTCGAACGACATGAGCGAGAACGCCCATGGCAGTTCGACTCCCGGTCGCGGGAGTCGCTCCTTCTCGAGGCCGTCGGAGTGCAAGTCCACCAGGCCCGGCAGACACAGGAGGCCGCCGCCGTCCACGTCGGGTCGAACTCCGGGAGTGGACGGTCCCACTTCCTCGATCCTGCCGTCACGCACGACGATGCGCGCATCCTCGAGAATTCGGTCCGGCAGCACCGCCCGGACATGCCCGACCACATAGTTGAGCGGCGCGGACTGCAGTGTCCACGAGTCGGTGGTCGGCACGGTCTCTGTTCCGGTCATGCTGCCTTCCCTAACACATCTGTAGCGGAACCGATTCGGGCAATGTGGCCGTCAGCGAACTGCACGACACGTGTCGCGAGGCGGTGCATGGCATCGAGATCGTGGAACACTGCGAGCACCGCGACCCCGGACGCCGACAGCGACGCGATCAGTTCGAGTGCACGCTCCCGGTTGACCGGGTCGAGGGCCGACACCGGCTCGTCGAGCAGGAGCAGTCGCGGTGGGTGGACGGTGCCGGCAGCGATGTTCACCCGCTGACGTTCACCACCCGAGAGCACACTGCAGTCGACGTCCCACAGTGCTTCGTCGAGCGAGAGTCGCTGCAGTGCTTCGGCAGCGGCGTCGCGGGCATCGGCACGGTTCATTCCGCGGCGGCGAGCGGACGCCGCGACCACCTCCAGAGGTGCTGTGCGCGGCGGCGCCGACAGAAACTGCGACACGTAGCCGAGTTCGCGCCCCCGCAGCCGGGCCATTTCCCGGTCGGACAGCTCGGTGAGTTCGACGGGTCCGCCGTCGGTGTGCAGCACGACCGATCCCGCGTCGGGCAGGTAGCTGCGGTGCACGCAGCGCAGGAAGCTCGACTTACCTGCACCGGACGGCCCCGCGAGCGCGACGTGTTCGCCGCGCCCGACCTCGAGGTCGACGCCGTGCAGCGATGTGACGGTGCGGCCGTCGATGGTGTGGAGAGTAAAGGATTTTCGCAGGTCGCGGACCGTGAGGACCGGATCTGCTGTGGTGGGCTCGGACATGGTCACCTCCGGGCGGCTGCAACGAGCCGCTGAGTGTAGGGGTGGTGGGGGTCCTGGAACAGCTGGTCGGTCAGGCCCGTCTCGACGACGCGCCCGACGTTCATCACCAGCGTGCGATCGGTGAGTGCTTCGATGACCGAGAAGTCGTGGCTGACGACCACTGCCGCGGTGTCACGTTCAGCCAGCAGATTGCGCAGCAGGTCGAGTACGCCGGCGGCGACCGACGCGTCGAGGCCCGTGGTGGGTTCGTCGAGCAGCAGCACCCGCGGATCGGTGGCGAGGGCCTTCGCGATCTGCACGCGCTGGCGCATACCGCCCGAGAAGGTGTGGACAGGATCGTCCATACGCTCGAGGGGAACCTCGACCTTCTCGAGCAGATACGCTGCGCGGTCGCGGATCTCGTAGTAGTTGCGCCACCCGGCGGCGGTGAGACGTTCCGCGATGTTGCCGCCCGCGGAGACCGTCATCGTCAGCCCGTCGGCAGGATTCTGGTGCACGAGGCCGAGCGTGTCGATGCGCAGCGCACGGCGTTCGGTGTCGGCGAGGGTGAACACGTCGGTGGTGCCGCCGCCTACGGTGGTCAGGAACATCGAGCCGTTCGTCGCCTTGTCGTCGCCGATCAAGCAGCGCAGCACGGTGGACTTGCCCGAGCCGGACTCGCCGATCAGGCCGAGCGCCTCACCGGGTGCGACGTCGAAGCTGACATCCCACGCGGCAACAACGGCGCCGGTGGCCGGGCTGATCGCGGTGCCGGTCTCGGGACCGGTTCCCGGGACGGCCTCCGCGCCGCCGGGCCCGTGCACCTTGCCGACGTCCCGCACGGCGAGGGTCCAGCCGTCTGGATGCGCGGGCACAGGTCGGTCGGTGAGCTCCGCCGGATCGCGGCGGGTCACCGCGTTCGCGGCGCGGACACGGCGCTGCGGGTCGGGCAGGAACTGCATCGGGGCGTGCGCACTGTGGAGCGTCTCGTCGATGTCGGCGTCGACGACGCGAGTGCACCACTCGACGTCGCTGCACATCATGCGCCCGGGCGACGCCTCGACCAGGAACGTGTCGGACGAACCGCAGCGCACACAGATCTGGTCGTCGCTGCCCTCGACCTCGAACGGGACATCGTCGAACGTGAGCGGCTGCACCGGGGTGTAGGGCGGCACCGCGAAGATGCGCTTCTCACGCCCGGCACCGAGCAGGGTCAGATGCGGTGAATTGTCCAGGCGCGGAACGTCCCACCGCGGGATCGGCGACGTGATCATCACGTACCGGCCGTCGACGAGCACCGGGTAGCCGGTGGTCTTGGTGATGACGCCGTTGCGGACGAGGTCCTCGTAGAGGCTGACCCACATCATCGAGTAGTCGGCCTCGGCGTGCATACGCGCACACTCGGTGACCGATTTCTGCACGGCACGAAGGGGTTCCGAGTTGGGGACCTGCAGCACGAGGATCTGATCCTCGGTCATCGGCTCCTCCGGGATGCGGTGCCGTGACTGAATGATCGTCGACTCGCGGGTGTCCTTGGAGGAAGCGCACTTCTCGCTCGACTCGATCAGGCGTCGCAAGTTCGTGGCGTTGACGCCGTCGTCGTCGCCCTGATCGATGACCTTGACGACATCGGCACCGCCGACGACGCCGAGCGTGACCTGCAGGCCGCCGGAGCCCCAGCCGCGGGCGACGGGCATCTCGCGGGAACCGAACGGGGTCAGGTAGCCGGGCACGCACACCGCAGTCAGTGTCGCGCGGCGAATCTCGCGTTTGGATCCTTCGTCGAGGATCCCGCGCTCGCGGGTGGCGGCGTCGATCGCGTCGAGGGTGTGGGTGACGCGCGAGCCGGTGTCGCGGGTGGTGAGCAGGTCGGTCATCAGCAGGTCCTTCCGAGAGGTTCGGTGTTGCGGTCCGCGGCGTCGCCGGCGCCGGCCTGCACGGCGATCTTCCGGTCGATCATCGAGCGGAAGGTGACGTAGTGCGGAAGCTTGAGGTGTTCGAGGAAGCCACAGGAATCGAGGCCGTCGGTGGTGAGCAGCAGGGTCTGCTCGAGACCGCCGGTGTCGCCGAATCGGCGGCACGCGATGTCGAGGTTGGCCATCGCGATGGCCTTGCGCTCGTTGTGGCCGAAGCACAATCCGTAGCCGATGTCGAAGCGGCCACGATCCTCGTCGGGGCCGTTGAGATCTTCGATTGCCTCGCACTCGGTGACACGAATATCACCGACAGAAAACGCATTTCCCGTGTGTGGGTGACGGATGCGCACCGGGACGCGGCCGTGTCGCACCTCACCGAGGGTGACCTCGTGCAGGTTGCCTTCGGTGCCGCGGATCGAGCGGTACCAGGTACCGATCAATGAACCGGTCTCGGCGCGTGCCATCGATGCGAGCACCGCCGAGCGGGGCGCCGGGGGTGCGGCGGGGTGACGGGAGATGTCGAACGGCTCGGGGTCGGAGCCGTCGGCCGGCCGACTGTCGGCGAGCAGGTCCATCTCGCGCAACAGTTCCGAGAAACGCTTCGGATGGCGTTCGGCGTCGGTGCGGTCCGGGGTGGGGGCCTCGTCGATGACGGTAGGCGGCACGGGGTCGTCGTCGCGGACGAGCATGCGGCCGGTGTAATCGCTGGTGCGGCCGAGCAACTGCGGACCGTCCGGGGTGCGCCACGCCGGCACGATGCGGCGCAGCACTGTCATCTCGTCGGGGTCGACGGGTTCGCTGACTGCCAGTCGCGGCAGTGTCGACTGGTGGGCTCGGACGAGGTGCGTGGCCTCGATGACGTCGCCTTCCGCCTGGCGGAGTGCATCGGCGGCGGTCTCGGGGTCGTAGAGCGACCCTTCACCCATCACACGGTCGACGGCGAGGCGCATGCGGCCCGTGATCTGTTCGGTGGTCAGGCGCGGTGAGTTGTCGGCTTCACGCGCGGTGCGGACGAGGCTTTCGGCGGCGAGGATCGCATCCAGTCCGCCGCGGGCTCCGGAATATCCCATGTCAGTTCTCCTGTGCGGTGCTCGAACGCGGGGTGCTCATACGAGTGGTGCGCGACAACCCGAGAACGGTGCCGTCGTCTGCGACCAGCAGAATGTCGATGCCGGCGGGAAAGTCGGCGACGGCGTCGTTGCGGGCGCTGCGCAGCGCGTCGGGGAATCCGAGCGGGGCGATGATTTCGGTGCCGTTCACGCCGGGACCGGAAATTTCGGCGGATGTTCCGCCGTCGAGGGACGGAACCGAGCAGATCACGATCGCGGCAGATTCCGGCGACAGCGCGGTTCCGCGTGTGGCAGAAAGCAGTTCATCGGTGGCGATGGGACGAAGTGCGGTGACGTATTTCGCCTGGCCGAGGGCCGCAACGGGGGCGCCGGTCGCGACCGTGAGCACCTCGCGCCAGTCGGAGCCGTCTTCGAGCACGGCGACACCGGTCTCCAGGTCGGCGAGGGCGAGCGCGGGCAGCAGCGCGGGTGGGAAGTCCGTCGACGGCAACGCCTGCGGCAGGCCCGGACGACTGAACGCCTGGAGCATCGCGCGGTAGACCTGCTGTGCAGCAACGGGATCGAGACCGATCCCGATGACCTTGTCGGTGGCGGCGGTGGTCACGTCAGCTCCTCGAATTGAACGATGGTGGGGGCGATGTGCGACCATTCCTCGGCGTCGGCGCGACCGAGCTCGGCTTCCATGCGAGCGCACAGGTCGAGCACGTGGCCGGAGTTCGGGCGGCCCGCGGCGACCTCGGCGTCACACACGGCGGCGGCGAGTACCGCGGCGCGGTCGTCGCCCATGCGCATGGCCCAGCCGCGGGTGCCGTCGAGCCGCACTTCCGCGTGGCACGCCAGGACGTTGCCGAGGAAGAAGCGGACATGGCCGATCGGTTCACGAACCTGGGTCGCGATGCACCCGATCTCCGGGGTGGTCAGGACAGTCAGTGGCGCACCGTCGGCCAGGCACACGTCGGCTGTGCCCACCAGATCCTGTTCGGGTGCCACGGCGAGCAGCTCGGCGAGCCGCTCCCTGCTGTAGGTGTGGGGCGTCATCGGTCTTCCTTCACGGGTTTCGATACGGGAGTCTGTTCGCCGATCTCCATGACCACTCGGATCATGTCGGCGCGCATCCACGCGGTGCTGTAAGTGACGGCAACGCCGGTCTCGGCGTCGCGGTTGATGCTCTCGATGACCCACACCGGGGCGACGTAGGACATCTCGAGGACTTTGCTCGTCTCCGGGGACGGCAGTTCCATAGCGGTGCGGCACCACGACCGCACCACATCGAATCTGCCCATCTGGCGCAGGAGTTCGTCGAGCGACTCCTCGACACGCATGGCGGAGCCGAGTTCGGCGATCGCCTCGCATGTCACCCATTCCTCACCCAACGCGGCCACGTGGTCGTCGACGTAGCGCAGGCGACGCATGTAGTGCGCGGGGGTGCCGGGAACGACGCCGAGCTGCTGCGCGTGGTGTGCGGGGATCGGCCGGATCTCCGACAGCAGCACCGCCGAGCGCGGAACTGCTCCGGCCGCTTCGACGGTGCGGTGCCACGACGGCCGCTTCTCCTTGGACACGACGTAGTCGATGCGGCGGTTGACGTAGGTGCCCGAGCCGCGGAGCCTGCGGACGAGTCCGCGACGCTCGAGCTCTTGGACCGCCGAGCGGGCAGATGCCCGTCCCACGCCGAACCGTGCCATCAGCTCGTGCTCGCTCGCGAGTTTGGTGCCCGGTTCCAGCTGTGCGATCTCGTCGGCCAGTTCGCCGGCGATCTTGTGGTAGCCGTTGCGCGTCGTCACGCCACAGACAGTGGCCCACCGAGTTGTATGGGCAACTTCGCTGTAGGTAACGGGAATGGAAACACAGCTGAACGACTGGCTCAGTTGTTCGCGCCGATGATGCAAGCACGAATGGTTATGGTGCTAAATATCATTTCGGCATCGGAAGTGGACGGGGTCGGCCACGCTCCCATACAGTGGCGCCCGTCGCCTTGACGCGACGCTTCTTCCTGGAAGTCCTCCCCGACACAGGAGATGCAGTTCAGGGCCCCGCCGGCTCCTCCCCTCAATTCGCCGGCGGGGCTCCCCTACCAGCCGCCCGGTCTCCCCGAAGACCTGCGCAGCGGCCCGGTCCAGAACCTCCCCGACTCCGAATCGACCTCTGGCGACGACTGCCGTTCGACCATAGAACAATCTGCTCACTCGCGTGCACTGAATAGCATCATCGTTCGTCGAATGCGCGAAGACGACACCTCGGCCCCATCGGCGGCGTGTAGACGACTGCGTCGCACTCCCGGCAGGCGTGCGTGCGATGCCTGTCGCCGCATTCGCACACCTGCGAACCCACCAGCACCCTGTTCGCACCGAGCGCGTGGCCGTTCGGGCAGCGCGAGGGTGCGGGCTCGGCCCATCCGGATGCCACGCGATACAGCTTCACTACTCGATCATACGTTCGAACTTGCGAACGCTACTTGCGATCGGCGTGCCCGAGGTCGCGCGCGGGGTCCACGATGTCGCGTACGCGCTGCTTGAGAGTGACGATGTCAGGAAATCCACCGTCCGCCTTACGGTCCCACACCTCGATGCCATCGACCTCGACATGGAAGACTCCCCCGGTCCCCGGCACGAGCGCAACCTCGGAGAGGTCGGTACCGAAGGTGTTGAGCAATTCCTGCGCCATCCACCCCGCACGCAGCAGCCACTGACATTGGGTGCAGTAGGCGATGGTCACGCGAGGCCCGGTAGCGGTCATGGAGGCGAGATTATCGCGAAAGAAGGAAGCCCCGCCGATCGTGGTGGGGATCGGCGGGGCTTCGACGCGGGCCGGAGATGGGGGGTTACCGACCCGCGTGGTCGTCCTCGCAGGGGGGACAGGAGGACGACGCGATTTCGAGTCTATCGACCAAGATTGCTACTCGCGAGTATTGCCGAGAAACTATCCGATCGGGTAGGTACGACGCCCGGTCTGCGTGGAGTGCCCGAAACCGGGTCACCAACCGGAAACAAGATCGCTCACTCGCACAGCGGACCGCGCGCCGGTCTGCTTGGGTGGCACTTGTGACGGCTGACAACACCAGCGGGTTCCTCATGCGCCTCGCCCTCGCGACCGTGATGGCGACGATGACTCTCTGCGCTGCCCCAAGTCTCGCGTTCGCACAGGACCCGGCCACCCCGGAATCGGACACGGCGAGAGACTCGCCCGCGCCCGGCACCGAGACGGTCGGTATCGAACGGCTCGGCTTCGGCGACGCGATCGGGTTCCGCGGCCACTCGGACATCGTCACGCTCACCGTGCCTGTCCCCGACGGGCTTCGACCGGAAGCCCTTGACGCCACGATCGAGTTGCCCGCGAACGTCGCGCGCGGCTCGATCGACATCGAATCCGACGGACGCCTCCTGGGGCGGGTCGACATTCGACCGGAGGATACCGCCGTGCCCGTCTCACTCCCACTCGGTGCAGCGGAGGTCGAGAACCGGCAGGCGGTGGTATCGCTGCGGCTGAACCTCTACGCCGTGGACAACATCTGTCCCGAGGATTGGGACACCCGATCGATCACCCTCCGCGACGGAGTGGTCCGCTACGCGGGAACACCTGCCGACCCGACCGTGGTTGCAGACTTCCTTCCCCCCGTCCTCGAGCGGCTCGACGTGTATCTGCCCGCGGAACCCAGCGCCGTCGAATCCGATACCGCGATCGGCCTCACCGCCTCGGTCACCGCCCGCTACACCGGACACCCACCGGCCGTCGAGGTCCGCGAGACTCCGCCGAACGGCATCCCTCCGGCCGCGGAGAACCCTTTCGTTCGACAGATCGTGGTCACCGAAACCGACGATGCCGCCAGGGGCACCGAACTGGGGGCTGTTCCAGGTGGCCCACCCGCCCTGTACCTGCGGGGCGACAGGGAAGGCCTCGCGACCCAGGCCCGCATCCTCACGTCACTGCTGTCCGACCTGGCAGTCTCCACCGAGGTCTCCGTGGGAACGATCACCGCACCTCCCCAACTCAGCCGCGACATCACCACCCTCGACGACCTCGGTATCGGCGGGCAGACAACGACGTCGGTGGGAGTCGCCGAAGTCAGGCTGTATCTCGACCAGGCGCGGTTCGGGCGGCCGGTCGGCAACCTTGAACTCGACCTGGCAGGGTCGTACACACCACTTCCCGACACCGAAGGCGGACTCCTCACGGTCGGGGCAGGTGATACCGTCCTCGATTCGTGGGCTGCCGATTCCAGCGGCATCATCGACCGCACCATCACCGTTCCCGCAACAGCCATGCAACGATCCACCGAATTGACGGTCTCGCTCCGCACCACCGGAGGTCAGCGCCAGTGCGGAATCGAGCATCCGGTCACCCTGATGGTCGATGGCGATACCCACGTCTCCAGCACGATCGCCGACCCACCCGCACCGGACGGGTTCGCATCGCTCCCCCAGACACTCATGCCGCAGGTCGACGTCGCCGCGACCGGCACCGGGATCGTCGACACGGCACGCGCCGTCGACATCATCGCCGGCCTGCAGTCGTTGAGCCCGGCACAGCTCGACACCGAATGGGTGCCCTTGGACGAGGTCCTGGGATCGCCGAGACCCGCAGTGATCGTCGCGGCCGACGGGAGCCTTCCCGACGACCTGCCGTTACGACTCACTCGGACCGAGGACCGTCGTTTCGAGCTGGCCGGCGCGGAAGGCGCGTCCACGAGTCTGACATTCGGCACGGAAGTCTCCTACGCGTCCATGCAGGTGATCCGCGACAACGACCGCACCGTCCTCGTCGCCACGTCCACCGGGGTACCCGCAGAACTCGACCGCACTCTGACTTGGCTGGCCGCCGACCCCGAACGGTGGCCCGATCTCACCGGACACGTGCTGTTCACCACCGACGGTCGCGACCCCGTCACGCTCTCCGACCCTCGTGGGGACGTCCTTGCAGCGCCCGAGGAAGGGATGTCTGCGCCCGTGGTCTGGACAGTCGTGGGTGTCGGAGTGCTCGTCGCCGTCGGCGTCGCCGGGGGAACGGTACTGATGGTGCTGCGCCGTAACCGGCAGAGGCCTCGGTGACGGTCGTGACGACGACACTCACGCCGCCCCGGCGAGGCGCGGCGTATCCGTTCGTCCGCACGTCCGTCCGATGGGTAATGATCGTCGCGGCGACACTCGTCGCGTTCCACTCGACTTGGCTCAAGCTCTTCTACGAGCTCCGGGCAGGCACAACCGGTGGTTTCGTACTGATCGTTCCCCCACTCGCCGCACTCGTGGCGGTCGGCATCACCCACCGGCGCAGAAACGAACTGCCGATCCACGACAGGCAGACGGACACGATCGTTGCCACCCTCCTGTTTGCGGTGTCGCTCGCGATCAAAGCACTACTGATGCCCCGATATGCCCCCACTTACCAGCTCATGCACCTGGATGTCCTGGCCGCATGGGTGTTCGTATGCGGGGCCTGCGTGGCGATGTTCGGGCTGCGCACCACCTCGAGGTACTGGCTCGCATGGCTGATGCTTTTCCTCACCTCGCCGATCCTGTACCGACTGCTCCTGGTCCAACTGGGTGGCACGAAGTTCGCCGCGGGGATACTGACGCTGCTCCTCGCAGCTGCGGCCGCCGGCCTCGCGACACGTACCTCGCACACACGGGGCCTCATCGTCGGCGTCCTCACCTTCACGATCGGAGTCGCTGCCCTGACAGCGATCTCCGTGCTCCAGCCCGGCGCACCGATCGGCCTCTTCCAGTACGCCCCCACATTGGCCGCACTGCTCGTCGGCGCCGGCGCGTACCTGCTCCGATTCCGCGGACCGGCTCCGCGCGCGCTACCACCGAACCCGGTCAAACCGGCGCAGGCGGCCAGCGCTGCCCTGTACATCGTCCCGGTCTCGCTCGCACTCGCATTCGTGCCGCTTCCCGACCAAGGACTCACGCCGGTCTCCCCCGGGCCCCCTCCGTCCGGCACCATCACACAGGCGGTTCCGCGCGGATGGAATCAGATCAATTCGGTCGACTACGACTGGCCCCGATCCTATTTCGGGAACACCGCACTCCTCCGACGTCAGACGATCCGCGCCGACGACTCCCGCGCCGACTGGGACGCGTTACTCCGCCCGCGCACCGTCGCCCTACAGACCCTGCAGGTCCGGCGCTCCGGTGTGCTCGAGGTCTATCCCACGCAGACGATGTACAACATCGGCAGCGCGCGCGTGAGCGCGAAGAGCTATATCGATCTCGGACACGGCGTCACCGCGGAGTACTTCACGGTCGTCGACGACGACTTGCTGGTCACCTGGAACCTCCTCAGCTTCGTGTGGACCCGCGCCGACGACGTGGCGCAGCGCGTCAGTCTGCTGACCGTCGACAACCACGAATTCGATGCCGAATTTCCGCAACCCGAACCGAACTCGGTCGCCAACATCCGTACCCTCCTGAGGGTCCTGCTTCGCGGCAATGCCGCGGTGTCCGACACCGCCCCCGAGGACAAGGATCGGGAAATGCTCACCGAGATCGGACGTGACCTGGTGGAGACACAATGGCGAGGAGTGTGAGCACGCGGCCCGTCGTGCCTCCGGAAGGAACCGAAGCGCACGACGAATACACGCGCGCGGCACTGCACGACGCGGTGTTCGGGCTGCGCGAGCGTAGCCCGGTGTCGTCGGCCTCGGTCGCGTTCACCCCGGTGCAGAAATGGATCGGACTGTCGCTGCTTGCGACCCTCGTGGTGGCACTCGTCGTCGTGACGAAACCCGCGCTGATCGTCGTGACCACCGTGTGCACGCTCGGTTACATCGCGACCCTCGCCGACCGGCTCCTACTGTTCTCCCGAGGCCTTGCCCGTGATGCGTTGCTGATTGTCAGCGACGAAGAAGCCCTCGCGCTCACCGACGACCAACTCCCCCCGTACACGGTGCTGGTACCCGCCTACAACGAGCCGGAGGTCGTGGGTGACCTCGTCGCGGCGATGGACGCGCTCGACTATCCCGACGACAAACTTCAGGTACTGCTGTTGCTCGAAGAGGACGACGCCGTCACCATCGAAGCGGCCGAAGCCGCCGGATTGGGGGCGAGCGTAGAGATCCTGAAAGTGCCCGCCGCGGACCCGCGCACCAAACCCAAGGCCTGCAACTACGGGCTGCACTTCACCACTGGCGAGATCGTCACCATCTTCGACGCCGAGGACCTTCCGGACCCCCTGCAACTGCGGCGGGTGATCGTCGCGTTCGACCGCGTCGGTGACGACGTCGCCTGTGTCCAGGCGAAATTGGCCTTCCACAACGGTTCGCAGAACATGCTCACCGGATGGTTCACCGCCGACTACGCCCTGTGGTTCAACTTCATCCTGCCCGGGCTGATGTCCTCACACTCGCCGATTCCGCTGGGCGGCACCTCCAACCACATCCGGCGCACCGTGTTCGACGACATCGGGGCGTGGGACCCGTACAACGTGACAGAGGACGCCGACCTCGGTGTTCGTATCGCAGAGTCCGGTTACCGCACCGCAGTTCTCGATTCCACTACTCTCGAAGAGGCCAACAGCGACCCGATCAACTGGGTCCGGCAGCGATCCCGCTGGTACAAGGGCTACCTCCAGACCTGGCTCGTGCACATGCGCCGCCCCGTCCGGCTGTGGCGGGCCATCGGTACCGTCGGGATGCTGCGCTTCACCACGCTGCTTGCCGGAACACCGATCATCGCGTGCCTGAACATGGTGTTCTGGCTGACCACCGTCTCGTGGCTTCTCGGGCAGCCTCACATCATCGAGGAGATCTTCCCGGCGTACGTGTACTTTCCGGCTCTGATATCGCTGGTGTTCGGCAATGCCGCCGTGCTCTACATGAATCTGATCGCATGCCGGGAAACATCGAATTCGGCGTTGTGGTGGCCGTGCCTGACGGTGCCGATCTACTGGCTGCTCATGTCGATCGCAGCCATCAAGGGCACATATCAGCTGATCCGCAATCCCTCCTACTGGGAGAAGACCTTCCATGGGCTGACCTCATGACACCCCGGGCAGCGCGGGTGTTCTGGGCGACGTGCGCGCTCTACGTCGCGGTAGGCCTGTGGTTGGCCCTCGAAGTCCGGTATTACCAGGGCGATTCACTGAGCCGGGTTTCTGCTGCACGAACGGTGTTTTTCTCCCGCGACCCGCACCTTGCGGCCATCGGATTCGTGTTCACTCCACTCACGGCGATCGGCCAACTTCCGCTGGTCGCGTTGTCGGGATGGTTCCCCGACCTCACGCGCTTCGGAATCACCGCCGTCACAATGTCGGCGCCGTTCATGGCGGGCGCGGTCGTGCAGGTCCACAAACTGGCCTGTGACCGGGGGTGCGCGACGTGGCTCGTGTGGACGGTGACGGTACTGTTCGCCCTCAATCCGATGATCGTCTATTACGGCGCGAACGGGATGAGTGAGGCACCCTTCCTGATGTTGCTGTGCTGGGCGGTCCGTCGGCTGATCCGCTGGTCCAGTACCGACGACGTTCACGACCTGGCCTTCGCCGGTGTCGCCATCGGCATCGCATACCTGGCGCGCTACGACGCACTCGCTGTCGGGGGCGCCGCCACGGTGTTCGTGATGATCGTCGCCCGGTGGCGGACTCGCACCTCGACCCCGCGCAGCGGGCACCCGCCGATTCTCGACGGGATCCTGTTCGCGTCGCCGATCGTGCTGTCGTTTGTCGTGTTCGCTGCGACCAGCTGGCTCATCACGGGCGACGCGCTCGCACAGTTCTCGTCGTCGTACGGCAACGCAGCAATTCTCGAGCAGAGCGGTGGCGGATCGACAGATGGACTGTCCGCGATAGCGTTCTCTGTTGCCGAAGTGGCTGTGCTGGGGCCGGCGCTGCCGCTGTTGATTCCCGTCGTGGCGGTGCTCGCGTGGCGGCGCCGCGATCTCGAGCCCCTCGTTCCCTTCGTCGTGTTCGGGGCGGTGCTCGCCTTTGCCGCGGTTTCGTACCTGCGCGGCATGACTTTTCCATTCCTACGCTTCTACCTGTGTGCGGTACCACTTCTTGCCGTATGGGTCATCCAACTGGCGCCACGCCGCGGGCAGTTCGGGTCGCGCAGACCGGGCGCGCACGCCGTTCCTCGTCGCACCGACGACCGCGGTCTCGCTCCGCTCGGTGCTGCGCTGCTCGCGCTGGGTCTGCCGATCACATTCGTGGCAATGCTCGACCCGAACCTGTCGCAGGAACAGCACGCCTTGCGTACCGTGTTGTTTCCCGCCTCCCAGCCCACGTCGGAGCTGCGGATACAGCAGGAGCGGGTGGTGGCGTCGTTTTCCACCGAACGTAGGCTCGCGCAACACCTCGACGATCAGAACCTGCCCGCCGGGTCGGTGCTCATGGACACCGTGTACGGATTCGCCGTCATCACCGCGACCGACAGGCCCGACACCTACGTCGTCCCGTCCGACGCCGACTTCACCGAGATACTGAACCACCCGGCCCGGTTCGGGGTCCGATATATCCTCACCGTGCCCAACGAGGGACGAGGAACATCCGACGCCGTCAACCGGCGCTACCCGACGATCTTCGAAACCGGCAGTGAAATCGCCACTCTCGAACTGGAGATACCCAACGACGGCGACAACCAGCCGACGTGGCGGCTCTGGCGGGTCAACAGCTGACAATCACCGCTCATCCGGGCGTCGTGTGTCGAGCGAGGACCTGCCGCAGCGGATCGTCGGGACCTATATCGAAACTGCAGTCCGTGGGACGGGGGTCGGGCACGTACGCCCACATCAGCGCCCCCGCCGTCCCGAGTTCCCGGTAGTGGGTGAGCCTTTCGTCGACGATATCGGCACGTTCATCCAGTGTGCGGCAGCTTCCGGCCTCGATCCCGACCTCCCCGACGAGCATCGGCTTGTCGGTCTCCGCCAGACGCAGCGCGAGGAATCGGCCGTCGTCGTAGTCGTGGTACTGCGCGACGTCGACGGACGGAGACCCCACCACGATCACGAATCCGTCTCCTGCAGTGCCACATTGATTTCCGCCGATCGTCCCCAAAGTGATCGGGTGATCTCGGTCGTTGTCGCGCACGATGCGCCCCGCTTCGTCGGTCCACCTCCTCAGGATGATGGCCGCATCGGGAGGGCACTGCCGTCGCTCGAGTGAGCAGTCGCCGTCCGGACACATGGCCGCCTCGGGCTCTCCGAGCAGTTCCCACATGGCGAGTGCGGGTGAATCACGCCAGCGTTCTACGGACTTCGTCAGCCAATCCTCGTAGCTCAGCGAGTGCCCGTCCTGGACCTGCCGCCAACCGTCGACATACCAATCGCGCTGTTTGTATCCACCCGCGTCGCAATCGCTGTCCTGTGGCGCCAGCACCGGCACGACGAGCTGATTGTGACGTGCGGCCGCATCGAACACTGCGTCGATCGCTGTGAAATCGACCGTCCCGGTGTCCCGATGGATGGCGTGCGATTGGAACGCGTCGAAGCGCGTCAGCGAATTCGGGGGCAACGAGGCGAAGAAGTCGTCCAGGTCGACCTGCGCTCCGCATCCCTCGTTGAGCGACCAGTCGGTGGCCAGCTGATAGGCGTTCATGCCGGTGGGCCACCACGGTCGGCCGTCGAGCAGAAGGTCGTCGCCGGCGACCGCGACCTGCGATAGCGACTCCGGAGGGGACGGTCGCGGGGAGGTGTCCTGCGCACACGATGCCACCAACAGCAGGCAAGCGACGAGCACTGCAAGGCGCATCCACTGACCGTAACCGACGCGTGCGCCGATGCTGTCCGATTCAGCTGGGACGCGCGTCGGGATGCTCGTGCACGAAATTCAGGTACGCCTTCGACGGCGTCGGCCCGCGCTGCCCCTGGTACTTCGATCCCACCTTCGCGCTGCCATACGGATGCTCGGCGGGGCTCGTCAACCGGAACAGGCACAGCTGACCGATCTTCATCCCCGGCCACAACGTGATCGGCAGGTTCGCGACGTTCGACAGTTCGAGGGTGATGTGCCCGTCGAAGCCCGGGTCGATGAAGCCGGCCGTCGAGTGTGTGAGCAGACCGAGGCGCCCGAGAGACGACTTGCCCTCGAGCCGTCCTGCGAGATCCGACGGCAGCGAGCACCGTTCCATCGTCGACCCGAGGACGAACTCCCCCGGGTGCAGCACGAATGACTCGTTCCGGGGAACCTCCACCAGCGAGGTGAGCTCGTCCTGCTGTTTTGCTGGGTCGATGTGGGTGTAGCGGGTGTTGTTGAAGACGCGGAACAGACTGTCCAGGCGCACATCGACGCTCGACGGCTGCACCAGGTCCGGGTCGTAGGGATCGATCCCCAGATGTCCGGAGGCGATCTGGGCGCGGATGTCGCGATCGGAGAGCAGCACGGGTAGAGGTTAACAACCTCGCTCGCGCGGCCTCAGGCCCTGTTCAGATGGGCGGCCATCGCGACGAGCAGTTCGGTGCATTCCTCGACGACCTCCTCCTGGCTCAACGGTACGGTTTCGTCGAGCCACGAGGTGAGCGCCTGTGCGAGACCACCGACGACATAGTGGGCGGCGAGATCGAGGCGCGGGCTGGGTTTGACCTCGTAGAAGTTTTCGGCCTGCATCATCACCAGACCCGCGAACATGCGGGTGGACTCGAGTCGACGCTTCGCGAGCTGGGGGTTGGCCTGACTCACGGAGAACAGCATGCGACCGAGCCGGGGGTCCTCCGCGATCTCGTGCACGATGTTCCCGACGCAGGCTCGGACGACCGCACGATCTTCGCGTGGCGCCTCGGCGATCGCCGCGAGTGTGCTTTCGGCGATGCGCTGGACCACGTAGTCGTACACCGCGCCGGTGAGTTCGTCGCGGTCGGCGAAGCTCTCGTAGAAGTAGCGCGATGCGAGGCCGGCGCGTTTGCAGACTCCGCGGACGGACAGCGTCGGTTCGCCGTCGGCGGCGCCGAGCAGGTCGAGACCGGCGTCGATCAGCTTGGCCCTTCGGTCGGCCAATCGTTCCTCGCCCGCGCGTCCACCGTAGATCCGTCCTGTCGCCATGCTGCCCATCATCTCAGCAACAGTCCTTTACGCCCGACTTACATCTGAGTACAGTCGTAGTCAATTAGCGCCAGGAAGGGAACTCGAGATGACAACGATCGAAAAACCCGCAGGTCTCGACGACGCGATGGACGGCATCGGCCTCGCCGCAGGTGCCGCGAACATCATCATGCAGTTGTCGTGGCCGGGTGTCGGATACGGCGTCTACGAAAGCCGCGTCGAGTCGGGTCGTCTCTTCGATCACCCGTACAAGCGCAGCCGCACCACGCTCAGCTACCTCGCCGTCGCCGCGAAAGGCACCGACGACGAGAAGCGACTCTTCCGCAACGGCGTGAACAAGGCACACGCACAGGTGCGCTCGACGGGGGCAAGCCCGGTCGAATACAACGCGTTCGATCCAGAACTCCAGCTCTGGGTCGCCGCGTGCATCTACCGTGGCTTCGAGGACGTTCACCGCGCGCTGTACGGGCCGATCCCCGCACACGCCATCGACTACTTCTATCAGCGCGGCGCGACTTTCGGCACGACCCTTCAGGTCAAACCCGACATGTGGCCGGCCGACCGCGAACTGTTCGAGGAGTACTGGAACGACAGTCTCGCCAAGGTTCGGATCGACGACGTCATCCGCGAACATCTGCTCTCCATCGCGCGGATGGAGTTCCTACCCAAGCCCGTGTCGCTGGTGGCGGGACCGATCAACATGTTCTTCACCGCAGGGTTCCTGCCGCAACGGTTCCGCGACGAGATGCTGCTGTCGTGGACACCCCGCGACCAACGCCGATTCGACCGCATCATGCGCGCAATCGGCAAGGTCAACAAGCAACTTCCGATTGCGGTCCGCGAAGCGCCGTACCGACTACTCCTGGCCGACATGCGGTGGCGGATCAAGACCGGACGCGCGCTGGTGTAGCGGTGTGCGGTGGCGCTCGGAGAGTCTGCTAAAGTTTGCTCCAGCGTGGGCCGGAGCCGGTGAGAATCGGCAAAAGCCCAGCGTGCCGATGTAGTTCAATGGTAGAACATCAGCTTCCCAAGCTGAATACGCGGGTTCGATTCCCGTCATCGGCTCCATCATTTCAACAGGTAGAGGGCGTTCCCATTCACGGGAGCGCCCTTCTTCATTCCCGGAGACGCCGCGGATACGCCGCGAGAGGAGGGCGAAGGCCTCGGCACGGATGTGCAAAGATCACCGTTGAGCTACTCACTACTGCCCCAGACAGATCGAGAGGGAGCATGGATAAGGGCGTACGGCTGCGATTCGTGCTGGAACTGCGCGAAGCCATCGAAAAAATCCGCGGGTGGGAAGAGGGCAACCTAACGATGAAGACATTCAACGTTGGGCAGTTGCCGACACATGAATCCGACCCGACTGTGGCGGAATGCCTCCTCGCCGCGGATGACGAAGACTTATTCAGCCTCGCTCAGTATCTCGGCGTCGAAGCACCGATTGAAAAGGACGAGGTTCTTCCGCCCGCGCGGGAGATAGACCCATACAACGAACTCGTTGCTGCGGAGACAGCGCTTCGGGAAGTTGTCCGCACGGGAATCGGCGATCAGTGGACGAGCGACTTCACCGCGGACAAACTCGCAGCTTTAGAAGCGAAGCGAACCGAAGAGGACAAGCGGCGGGACGGTGTGGCCGTTAGTCAAGACCTCCTCGACTACACCGAGGCCTATCACCTCCAAACCCTAATCCTCAAACACTGGGATGCTGTACAGCCCATCCTGCAGGATAAGAAGCGCACGGAAACACACCTCAAGACGATGCTCAGCATCAGAAATACGATTGCTCACGCCCGTCCAGTAGCTCCGTTCGAAAGGCATCTACTGGCTGGCGTAGCCGGACAAATTCAAAACCTCTTGTCCCTTTACAGGAGCTCGTCGAACGGACCTGATGCATTCTACGCATCCATCAACTATGTCCGGGACTCGTTCGGTGAACAGATCACGGACAACAACGACCGACAAGCGACTATTCCGCGCGTCTCCGTTGGACAGACAATTTCGTTTGAGTGCTCTGCCACAGACCCCAAATCTCGTGAACTTACGTGGACGTTCAGCCTACAAAGTGACCACTATCCGCGGATACCCGTAGAACTGGGTACCGCATTTGGCGCAAACACCACTTTTGAGTGGAAAGTCAGCGAGGATCACGTCGGCGAGAATCAGAGATTGACCGCCTTTGTTAGAAATTCAAGCAAGTATCAGCGAAACGGCGGTTCGGATGCATCTGTTACCTTCTTATACCGCGTAAATCCGCCGATCTAGCCTGTAATGCGAATCCAAATATATCAGAATACTCCGCCGAGCAGCACGAATGCACCCGGCACCGAGGACCTGATCGATACTAGCGACCCCTCCCTGTTTTCGCAGACGCCCGAATGGCTACTCGGTTCCGTAGTCGGAGCTGTTGTAACCGTAATACTCACGGCCATTTTCTCTTTCAAGTTCTGGAAACCTATATGGCGTCGAATCTCTCGTCAGTCACCCGTCTACGTACATATCGAAACCGACCCTCGGGTCATCTTTGCCAATCTGGACTATGACTGGATTACTTTTCCACAATTCATACCTAAGAGCCATGATGACCTCCCTCCACCCCCCTCAGGATTCGCAATCGAAATGGGGAGTTGGGCGGCAAACCTGGGAGGCTTCCCAGCGTTGCACTGCAATTACGATGTAACTATCACGGCACGGGAAAACTCACATGTAGTCGTAAACGCCTTTCGCGTAAAGGCAAAGAAACAGTATCTGCCTCCTGGATCCGTAGTCATCAAAGGTGTCGGCGGCGCGTCAATGGAGTTTCGCCGAATACAAGTGGACCTACACACCACACAACCCAGAGCAACCTATGTTGAAATGGGGGGCGCACCAGCAAGTCCATTCGACTTTCAGCTTGCCCCTGGCGAGTCAGCTAAATTCAACCTGATCATAAATGCTGCTAGCGACGAAGACGTCGACATGTATGAGTGGTGGGGTTGCCTCGACCTTCTGACAAACGGAAAACGACGCAAAGTTCGAGTAGGACGAGGAATTTGGGCAAGGTTATTCGATCATGGACCTGAATTCAAGTTGGTCAACCGCGGACGCCGACCTGAATTCATTCACGTTCCCGGCTCGGAAACGACCTGGGAACCCATTCCTTCCCTTGACTAACCCTCCCGCCTAATTGGCACAACGTTGTCGCCGCGCTCGGGCGGTCCAGCCATCGCTCCGAGCGCGGCCATCGCGTCGGCGTGGTCGTCCTCGAAGAGGTGCGCGTAGACGCTGAGCGTGGTCGTGACCTTCGAATGGCCCATGAACCGCGCAATCGCGAGCGGCTGGAGGCCCGCTGCGACACACAAGCTCGCGTAGGTATGGCGGAGCGCGTGGAACTTCAGCGTGGGCGGTAGGCCCGCGTCGGGCGTGAGCCGGTTCGCTCGGAGCACCGCAGGCCGATACACCGACTTGTAGAACGACGGGTGCCGAAGCGGGGTGCTCCAGTCGAGGGTCAGCCGCGCTTCCGCCTCCTTCACCGGGAGCGCCGCGAGCACCTCTTCCGCCTTCGGCACGATCCGTCGCCCGTGCTCGTCCGTCGCCTTCTTCCCGGTCGGCTTCGCCGCGACGAGGACCGACGCGGGGAACAGCGGTGCACCCACTTCATCGCCACGGGGGTGGGCTGCCAGGTACTCCCGCAGTATTCCTACGGTCGCGGGTGTCAACGGGACGCGACGACGGGAACCCTTGGTCTTCGGAGTGTCGTAGCTCAGCACCCCGTCGATCACCATGACCGTTCGGTCTACCCGTAGGAGTCCTGGCTTTGGGGCGACGTTGGGGTTGATCATCTTGGCCGGCAACTCCACGTCACCTACCTGGAGGCCCGCGAGTTCAGCCGCCCGAAGTCCCGACCACGCCGCGAGATGAACCATAACGTTGTAGGGCCACGGCGTCGCGTCCACGAGCACGGAAACCTGAGTCGCGGTGAGGAACTGGTCGGGGTCATCCACGACACCCGGAGTACCACCATCCGCGCTCCGTTCGCTCGGCAACCGCACGTACTCCGCGGGGTTGCTCGCTAGCCGTCCATCGACCACAGCCTGTTCCAAGACCATCCGAACCAGGAAGTAGGCGTGTCGGACCGTGGACGGCCTCTTACCCGCTGCGGTCATCTTCTGGACCCATTCGGAGATGTAGGGCCGGGTGATTCTGTTCAGTGGGTACCCGCCGAACGTCGCGTCGATACAGAGGTCTCGAGCGTCGCCCCGATGCTTATCAAAGGGAGCGAGCGCGTACTCGTACCCCGCCTTGGTCCGGGGCTTGAGGTCGTGGCGGGACTCCAACCACTCCCCTGCCGCTACGCGGAACGTGACCTCACCCGCCTTCGGATCGAAGGTGGACCCGCGCCGTTGCGCGTGCTCCATGTCAGTCGCGAATCCCTCAGCCTCCTTGAGGGTTCGGAACCTCAACCCACCCTTGGTGCGGTGCTTGCCATCCGGCGTGCGCCAGCGGACTTGGTAGAAGCGGGAGCCATCAGGCCGGGTGAGCTTTCGGACGTTCGCCATGTCAATTCCCTCACTTGCGCTTGTCGTTGCCGAAGATCGCCGCGATGCCGCCCGAGGTCAGCAGCATCACGACCAGGACCATCCAGAACCAGAAATCACTCATCACGCAGCCGCCTTCGCGAGTTCGATGGAGTTGTAGATACGGCGGACCGTTGAGGACTGCCAGGTCGGGCGTCCGGTGGGCGATAGCTCGCCCGCGCCCTCCAGCTCTCGCGCTATGGCGTCGTAGCTCTTGCCTGCGTCGCGGAGCTCCACGATGCGGCGCGCGACTTCCTGAGTGACTTGCCGAGGTCGCCCGAGCTTCTTGCCCCGTGCCTTCGCCGCGCTCGCAGCGGCCCGAGTCCGTTCCCGGATCAGCTCACGCTCGAACTCCGCGAAGACGGCCATCGTCCCTGCCAACGCACGACCCGCAGGAGTCGTGAGGTCCACCCCGAGGTCCAGCACGACCAACGCCCACCCCTGGTTCTTCGCCAGGTCCAGAATCTCGACCGCGTGGAGGAGCGACCGGCTGATCCGGTCCATCCTCGCCACGATCAGCCCGTCCGCGAGTCCCGCCGCAAGCTCACCGAGCGCCTTCCGCAGGCCGGGGTTGACCTGTTTTCCGCTCGCACCTTCATCGCGGAAGATCACCAGGTCCCACCCGCGTCGTTCGGCTTCTGCCTTGAGCGCGGCCTCCTGCGCTTCCAGCCCGAGACCGCTCCGCGCCTGTTCATCCGTGCTCACGCGAACGTATCCGAGCATCAGTTTCCGTTCCGCGCTTGGACTTTGAATCCTCGACATGCGTTCTCTCCCTGCATCATTCGGGGCGTAATCCTTCGTTTACGCCTTACGCCCCGAACCTAGCGACAATTCACGCGAGACGCTACAAACCGTGGTACATAGCTGATCGCCCCGCCGCGGCGTTGAGACCTTTCGTTCGCCCGAACCCCCGACTCGACGCCGATAGGCCGTGACACTGGGCGCTAGCTGTGTGCAATCTGTGTCGAGTAGGCCCGGCCCCGCGAACGACGTCGAACCGAACGACCCGCGGGGGTCAGAGCCAGCTGTCAGAACCAGTCCAACGGAAGTTCGCTACCCCCAGACGGGACCAGCGCACCGAAGGTCGCGGGGTGGACGCGGAAGTCGTCGCGGGCGTTGGCCTTGTCTGCGACCCGGATCGACTCCCACACTTCGCTCCACCACGTCCGCGCTCTCTTCGCCGCAGCCTGCTCCCGTTGGCGACGTTCACGCTCAAGCTTCAGCTCCGCGGCTTGGTCCGCCCGACGGCTGTAGACCCGATACCGCGATTCCTCACCCCAACTGGACATACCCACTCCGATCTGTTCGCTACTAGTGCGCCAATACATTTGATGAATCGATGATGTGCCCCGCGCTACGCGGGAGGGCCGACCGGACAGAAACGACCGATTCCGAGCTATCAACCCGACCGGAAGCGGACCCTCCTGATTACTTTGTGGTCAAAGTAGCTCTGACGGTGCGTCTTTGATTGCTTGCTTACATGTCTTTTCGTGGTCGGATCGAACTAGTTCCCTTCGAACTAGTTCCTTAGGGGGTCGTAGCCGGGAACTCCTTCGGAGTTCCCGGCGACCCCGCGGACCAGGTGTGTCAAGTAGTCCCCGCGTCGGGAACTACTTCGAAACCCGGTTTGACCAGGCAGTTTATCGACGCCCAGGCTCAAGTAGTTCCGAAGTAGTTCCCGGCCTGGGAACTGGTTCAATACCCCACGAAACCTGGGTTCGAACCAGTTCCCGAACCCGTTCCCGAGCCGAACCGCGAAAGACCTTGAAATTCTGCTACTTTCGCAAGTCAGATACGGCTATACGGCCGGGTGCTTCGCACATGCCCCATCGCTCACGCACGACCTCACGCTCCCCTTCGAGCTTCGCCGTATCCATACTCTTAATCCGAAACTCTCTCTGCAACTGGTCGATTGCGTTGAAGGCCACATCACGCTTGCCGCCGACTTCTTTCACAAGCTGGCTCTTGGTGAACTCGAACGGATGGTCCCTCAGGACCTGCTCAATACGCTCACAGACCGCCGATTGTCCGGTCCGCGGGGCGGCGTCGCTACTCGCCGTTGCGTCTGGGGCTTCCAACGTCCACTCGGTGCGCTGATCGTCGGTCGAGTCGAGCTGAAATTCGGCGATGAGCTGGGTTCGGTCGGAGGTCCTCCATCCGACCCCCAACCCACGGATTCGGCCCGGTCGGTCCTTCCCGACACGGACGGTCGCGTTGCCTGCGAGTCCTTGCGCGAAGGGTTCCGTGACCTCCACGATAAAGGCGGCTCCGTCGAGTCCAGCCATCTTGTGCTGCCCGCCGATGGCGTAGCGCCCACGCCCGTCCGATCCCTTGGTGACGTGATCGACGCACACCACCGCCGCGCCCGTCTTCCGAGCAAGCAACTTCGGTAGCTGACGTTGCCACTTCGCCACGTCATCGTTCTCGTTCACCGAGTAGCCGAAGATGCCCATCGAGTCGGTTACGCCGTCCACCACCGCGAGACCGAACGACCGAGACAACGACGCCTCGAACGCCTCGCGGTCCTGCGGAGCGTCCAACGAACTCTCGGGCTGGACGTACGCGAACATCGCCGGATCACGCAGGACCTCCGCGGGTACGCCCAACAAGAGAAGTCGCTTCCCCACGCTCCTCGCGTCCGCTTCAAAGTCCAGGTAGAGGACTGGCTTACCTTCATTCAGACACTCCGCCGCAGCACATTGCACAAGCCACGACTTTCCCGACTCGCTCTCGCCGTGGACGGAGTGGACCTTGCCGGCGTAGAACAACCGCACACCGTCCGACCGCGACAAGACGCTCGGGGCGTCCTCCTCGTCGCCTTCGAGCGCGGCGAACATATCGACCGGCACCCAACTCGACCGCTCCGCTGCAACGGCGACTTCGCCGGATTCGTCCACCAACCCCCGTTCGCGGAGCTGACCACGGTCAATGCCGGGATATGGCGTGTCGGGGTGCCACAACCCACCTGGCGCCAGGGCCTTCGTAGCGACCTGAAGCCCCTTACGCCACAGCTTCGAGGTGGTGTCGATTCCCTCCACGCTTGGTTCGCCAACGACCCGACGAGCTGCTGAGTTCACCATTGCGTCGAACTCGCGCGCAGCGTCAATTTCACTCGCCCGCTCACGGATTGCGTCAACGAACGCGGAGCGCAACACGGTCAGCGCGAGACTCACGCCCGCATCGCCTTGCTCACCCAGCCGGACCAACTCCAAGACGTTGCCTGTCGTGGCGTCGTGGCGACCGCCCCGCGACAAGTCGTTCACCGAGTTCACGAGCCGCTCCGAAACACGCTGAGACATAGGCCCCTCCGACCGCTCGCGGTCGAGCGCGTCGAGAAGGCCCCGTGCGGCCGTCTCGCTTCCCCGCTCAGAGACCTGCGGTTCCGGGACGGCGAGAGCTTCGATTAGAGCGTTCGGCAACTCCGTAAGGTCCTCCACGCTTGGCGGATTCAGGGAGACGTTTCCCACTGGATCGCGCCAGCGATACTGAGTTCCAGTGTCTGGATGAATGCTCGGCCATACAACCGAGTACCTGTGCCAAGGATGGATCACCTGGACATCGCTACTCTTGCGGACTTCCCTACCGTCCGGCCCGATGGTCGGAAGGCTACTCAACCAGAACAATCCCTCAGGCACTCGGTAGAACATCTGACGGCTGCCGTCCTCGCGGGCTGACGAACTCCAGGTCCGTGGGAAGGTCGCTCCAACCATCCGCTCGAATGCAGTCAAGTTCGCCGCACCTTGCTTGTTTTCATGTCCGGTGTCAACGTCGATGGCAATCACGTTGTCGTTCAATCGCAGCGCAAGGTTCCCATCAGAGTGCTCGCCAGTCACCCACCCCTTTACCCGAGCACGGTCAGGGTACGGTGCCGAGCCACCCGTCCACCCCGACGGTGGCGGATATTTCACACCCGGTGGCAGCGGAAGCGGCGAAAGCCACCCGCGACGCAAGTAGTCCAGCGCAGCGTCCTTGTATCGCTTACGGTTACCGAGTGTGCCGACGCGTTTCGCCTCGTTCGCGGACGCGGGTTCGGTAGGATTAGACACGTTGATCCCCTTAGTGTTTGGGTGATACTGAGGCTGGCACCTCAGGAATGCGCAGTTGAGAAGAACGCCCTCTAACCGTATCGCGCGGCTAGAGGGCGTTTCTCGTTCTAGCGCAATGATTTACGAGTGCAAAAGGTCAGGCGTGGCCGTACGGGCCGAACCAACACAACTCGACACCGATGCTTGATGCGCTCAGCTCCAGTTCGTCTTGGCACGGCTCACACGCGGGCGACACGAGGATCCAGAACGAATGCCCCCGCAGAAGGTACTTCAAGTCCTCGGGAGGGATGCACTTCTCATGGCAAAAGCTGCACCATGTGTCCGTAGGATCGGAGAGCGCGAACCGATCCCTCACGACTGCTGCAACCTCCGCACGAGTTGACACCCTCACGTGGAGCGCGCCCGTGTGGTCGTCACCGATGAGCGCCGCGGTTGTCTCCAGCGGACTTGCCACTTGCTCGGCGACGTCACCGCGTACGTCGCCACCGGTCCTTCGGTGTCCTGCAACCTGGTACGGGAAGAACTCACCCAGCGTGGTATTCAGGCTCGCGTGGTTTTGTAGTCGCTGATGACCCCGTGAGAAGGTTTCGGCGAGCCGCACAGCGGCCTCCCACTGATCCACAACCGGGTTCGCAGGACGCGCATCGCGCAGGTCAGGCCGAGTGTCGCCCTCCTTGCGGAGCCCGAGCGATTCGCACAGTGCAGCAACCCGCTTCGGGTCCGGAGCGGCATCTGGGTGCGCCGCAAACCTGCCCGATCGCTCATAGTCCCCTACTGGTTCAGGTCGTCCACCCCGACGGCGGCCAATCGAGTCCTGAGCGTGCAAGTCTGGATTCCAAGTGCTCATGCCGCACCGCCCTTGGTGCCAACACGACGAGTACCGCGGAGCCAAGCGAGCACATCGTTCTCAGACCAGCGCAGGCGGCCCGCGATCTTGTGCGAGGCAAGGTCACCGTCGATGGATGCGAACTTCACCGCGCGCTCGGTGACGGTGACCCCGCGAGCGGTGCAAAGCGCAACCACACCAGGCCGATCAAACGTCGGCAGGTCGGGGTCATACGCGGGAGCGTTGCGAATCTCCATCACGCGCTCGACTTCTGACGTGAGGTTGTGGACGGTCCTGCCCATTGTGGCCTCCTGCTTCAGCGGGAGGAGAACGCGAAGCGCGGACACCTCCCGACATGTTGTCGGTTTGGTATCCGCGTCAGTATTTTGGAGACCCTCGCGCTAGCCGTTTCGCGCTCGAATAGGTCCCCCAGGGTGGCAGGCAGACTATTGGACTTCCATCCTCACCAGAGGCCGCGTTGGTGCGTGCCTTCTTTTCAAGACACTTGCGAGGATCTCTGGACGTCAAGGTCCCTGGTAATGTGGGCGTCGTTGTCTCTCAACGCTCACCGGCAAACTTCCGCTTCCGGCGAACCGGAGCGACTCTAAGCGTACCGGAAACGTACCGAAGTCGTCTACTTCGATCTTCTTCAAAGCTGTTGAGGCCGTGCGTATTAATCGATACTATCTACCCTACCCAACGTTCTCTGACCCTTCTGTCGTACTGGTAGAACTTGCGTCGCCCTCACCAGTCATCTGCCGTACAGCCTCTCGGACTGCTTCATAGCCCTCCTCCTCGTCTGAAACGACCCCAGCGAGCCACACGCCACCGTGGGGGGAAACAACTTTCTTGAGGCGAACCCGCATATCATCCAAGTGCTTGTTTTGGTTTTTCAACTCAACCGCAATGTCGTGTACGGTCTTCGCTGGAAATCGCGTCATCGGAGCAAATGTATTCCAGTCCAGGATTGCCGGGTTTTTGTAATTCTCACCCTTACTATCCTGATAACTAACAGATGCGCGATGAGTCATCTCGATCCCCGCGCATAAGAATCGCCACTCCGCATTATCCCAAACCGTGCGCCATTCCTGACCTGGAGCGAGGATGTAGATTCGTTCCGGGTAGCGCAATAGGGAAATCGAGCTGTTCGCTTTGTTAGGATTTGGACTGATACACAGAGGAGGATCGAAAGCCATGACCACGTTGTATGCTGGTGTCACTCCAAAGTTCTTGACTACCAGATCTAGCCTTTTCCAAGAAGATCGATTCGGCTCGACAAAAATCACAACATTGGGTTGAGCTTGTTCTTCACGGCTCTGCCGCATTTCCTCAACTTGTTTGCGCGCATATACACCAGCAACGATCACCGTAACTAATGCGATTACAGCAGTCGCCCAACCAGCGAGCGCGGCCCATGCCGCCGCAGGCATTTTGTAAAGCATCGACCATATTGCCTGGGCAACTGCGCTGAGGGCTTGCATGAGTTCAGGTGTCACGTGCGTAGCATAGGACACACGGCCCTATATCTCGTATGACTCGTTCACAACCAGCAGGTGCAACAACACCCCCGAGCGGTGAACCGGAAACCTCGCTCGGGGGTGTTGTTGGCGACGTCGTTCTGCGGACTACTGGCGCCGAGCGGACGTCACTTCGTCGTCACGGACCGGGACAAGTCAACCGATCCGTACGACGCTCGGAAGGGCACGGACAAGTCAACGTGCGGTCCTTCCGCTACCCTGCGGCCATGGGCGAGACGCGGGAGTCTGTGCGGCGCGGCTCGGCGCGAATTGTCCGCGGGTATTGCGACGCTGAGCTTTTGCACGTTCCCGTGCTTGGACCTGCCGCGCCTTCGTTGCTTCGGCTTGGTGTGCGCCCTTGGATGCGAAATTCATAGCTCACCTCCTTGAGGGGCAGTTCTGCTCACCAATCGAACGACGGCGGGGTGTACTCGAAGTTCGTCGTGATCTGGGTGACGAAGGCTGCGCCGCGATGGCGGACGCCGACCCCGAAGGACCGTGACGCATACGAGTCGATAAGCGGGTAGCGGGCCTGGTCGCCAGGGATGATCCGCAGACCCTGGTAGGCCGGGTTCTTATGTTGGCGAACACCGATGACGTTGCTCGAGGAATCCGCGCCGCTGGTGGCTACAACCGTGAAATAGCCAGCCGGGATGTACTCAGACTCGATCACCCACACTGGGCCGTAGCTGCCGACGACCGGCAGACCGCCGTACTGGCCCGGAGCAACCTCGCCGACGATGTTTTCGGGCATGAGATAGGCCGGAGCAGACGCCGAGGGGATGAAATCGTGCTTGGCGATGGGGCCAGCGGCCTCTGAGCCTTCCTTGGGCCGGGACTCCTGTCCTGCGCGCCAGGACTGGACCAGTTCGCCTTCCTCCGGGTTGACGAGCAGCAGCAACTTCGAGCCCGGCTGGCGCCCGTAGCCCTTCGTGGTTACGGCCTTGATCGCTGTTTCGACGTCCGAGCTGTCGATCACGGACGCGCCCGATGCGAGGTAGTGCGTCGTGGACGAAGGGAAGGACTTGCCGAGGTAGGGAAGCGGGGTGATGCCGTCGTCGCCGGTGTACAGCCCGTAGCACGTCGCACCGAACTCGTTGACTTCCGGCGCGGGGTCGAACAGGCGATTGAGGATCGTTGTGTTGACGAGCTTGTTGTCTGCGGCGAGCACGTCCGCGAAGATCGCGGCGACCTGATCCGCGGTGCTGTCGCGGAGGAACTTCCACGTGTAGCGACTGGCGAGGTCGTGGTCCTCGAAGGTGTAACCAAGCTTGAGCACGTCACTCGGCACACGGTTGCTCTGCGGGACGCCGAACTCAGACGCTCGCTCGAAGGAACTGCCGGCCAGCGACTGCGGCACGGCATCCGCGGCCTGAGTCGTCGGGTAACTCATCAGTCGCGCCAGGGCGGTGCGTTCCTCGTTGAAGATCGCGAGAGCGGCCATCTGCTCCCGCCAGATCGCATTGAGATCCACGCCGTCCGCGGTGGCGTTGACGAGGACGTCGCCTTCAGTGTTGTAACCGCGCTCCGCGCCGAAGATGGGCATAACGGCGATGCCGTTGATATAGCCGATGGGCTGGGAAATGTCGAAACTCCGGGAAATGGTCATCGTTGCTCCTGAGTCTGGTTCTGGTCACTCGGTCGCGCTCCGCGCGGTGTCGTGTGGGCCACCAGCCCATGAGCCCCGTTCCCGGGAGTCCGTTCGTTCAGTCCCGCGCCGCAGGCGCTCCTCGGCCCGAACGGAGACGACGTTACCCGGTCTCCTCGCGTCTCAGGGAGCGACGAGAGACGCCGCGCAGACGCCGCGACCCCAGGCGTCCGGCGGCGAACCGGCACCGTACCGAAGGCGGACAGAACCGTACGAGATCATGCCTTTGAGCTGCGGTGTTCAGCTGGCGTCCGCGAGGTCCGCGCAGTCCGCTCGAACACACGTTTCAACCCCGAAATACCTTCCCAAGCTGAATACGCGGGTTCGATTCCCGTCATCGGCTCCAGCGTTTCAACAGGTAGAGGGCGCTCCCACGATCTGGAGCGCCCTTCATCATTCCCCGAGACGCCGCAAATACGTGAGTTCTTACCGAACTGGGGATGACGCCACTGACGAAGAAGTCGCGGCGCGCAGGCCCGCCCGACCGACTGCGGGATTCCCGACTACGTCGAGCGTGTGACACCTGGCCTCCCCGGCGACCCGGGCGGAGGAGATCGAATGATCCTCGCTCTCACCGCGCTTGCCGGTGGACTCGGTGGCATGGCGCAGTTTCTCGTGGACACTGCAGTCAACCGCCACAACAGGTGGTCACCGTTGGGCACTGTCGTGGTCAATGCAACAGCGTGTCTGTTCCTCGGGTTGCCCACGGGCTACGCACTCGGTCATCCCACGCGGGATGAGATCTACGCTGTCCTGGATATCGGCCTGCTCAGGGGTAATTCCACGACTACTCCACGCGGGACGCTGGCGTGCTGCGCTCGCCCACAGCGGCGGGATGCTCATCGTCAGTGTTGCGACCGCCGCCCTCGGGCTCGGAATCGGCGATGTCCTTCAGTAGTCCCACTGATCACCAACCGACACCGCTGCTCGCAGCAGCCTCCGTCAGCGTCGCAGACCGGGCTGCAGGTACTGGATGCTCGCCGCGACGTCGGTGAACATCGCGACCGACGGTCACGCGTGGGGTCCGTCGCCGGTGTGGTCGGCCGCATCAGCCCGAGGCCGTGCATCGACGCCCACCAGCGTCAGAACGATCAGCAGGCCTGCCCCTCCGACGAGGGCGATGTCGGCCACGTTACCCACGAAGAATCCGTTGTAGTCGATGAAGTCCACCACGTGGCCTCGCGCGAAGCCGGGCGTGCGGAATACGCGGTCGCCGAGATGACTGATCGCTCCCCCGAGGAGTACTGCCACGCCGAGCGCCCAGAAAGGGTTGAACACGCGGGTGGCAAAGATGCAGAGTCCGACGACGGCGGCAGCGGCGATCACGGTGAGAATCCACGTGAACTGCCCACCGATCCCGAATGCGGCACCCGGGTTGTAGATGAGTCTCCACTGGAGGAACTCACCGATTACCGGTATTGCCCGACCGTCACTCAAGGTCGATTCCGCCCACCACTTGGTGAGCTGATCCACGATCACCACCACAGCAGCCACCGCGACAATCCACGGCAGGTACCGGCGCGAGGGTTCTGGTGCCGGGTGTCCGGGCAGAGGCGTCGATGTCATGGGAACATGTTCTCCGATCTTCGACCGTCGTGGTGAGTTGGCCGGCCGAGAACTCCGACTAGGGTTGGGCCGTGACGTTTCGACGACCACTGCCGCCCACCGGCCACATTCGGACAGCAATTCTCGCGGTGATCATCGCGGTGGCGTCCGGATTCTCGACGCCTGCCATCGCATCAGTTCCCACGGCGGGGTCCCCGGCGGCTCCCGGTGCTCCGGAACGGCACTCGGTCAGCGACCTCTACGCGGACACCGGTATCCACACCGTCGCCTCGGTGGCGGTGCCCGGATATCAGATGTTCTATCCCTCCGACATCGTTACCTACGACGAACGCCTTCCGGTGGTCACCTTCGGCAACGGAAGTTACGCGACGTACGAACAATACGAAGAGTTGCTTCGCCACCTGGCGTCCTGGGGCTTCGTCGTCGTGGTCGCCGACAGCAGCGTCACCGGCGACGGAACCGAGATTCTGGCGGCAGCGCGCTACATCCTTGCGCAGAACGACAACCCGGAGAGCGTTTTCCACGATCGCATCGACATCACTCGCGTCGCTGCCGTCGGGCATTCGCAGGGGTCGGGAGGTGCGATCAACGCCAGCACCGACTCCGACGGACTCATCACGTCCACCGCTGTCCTCGACCTGCCGGATCCCTGGTGGGCGACTCGACCCGTCGACGCGGTCGATGTGACTCGACTGACAAGTCCCGTGTTCTACCTGACGGGGGCCGAGGATCCGGTCTCGACGGCTGTTCCACAGGCCGCCTATTACGCCGCGAGCCCGGTGCCCGCGGCCCGTGCCCGCCTGCTGGGGGTGGGGCACAACTGGCCCACTGACGGTGGAGGATTCCGCGGTTACCTCACCGCGTGGCTGCGCTTCACTCTCACCGACGACACCGACGCCGCACGCGCCTTCGTCGGTCCTGCGCCGGAACTGTTGTCCGATCCATTGTGGGACGGGACTGCGATCAAGGGTTGGTGATTCGACTCCGGATCACAGATCCCACTCCACGGCAAGCTCATTGGGACCACGCAGCGCGACACCCACCTGACTGGTGACTCCCGCCCGGCCTGCAGTGCCATCTCGGAACCGCAACTCGGGCAAGCGTTCCAGCAGCGCGACCAGCGCGGTCTCGAGTTCCGCAAGTGCGAGCCAGTTGCCGGCGCAACTGTGCGGGCCCTGTCCGAAAGCGAGTTGGGCCTGCTTTCGACGGGTGATGTCGAATCCATCCGGATCCGGAAACACCGCGGGGTCGCGCAGGGCGGCGTTGATCGAGAAGATCATCGGAGTCGCCGCCGGAAGGTCGATCCCGTTCCACACGGTCGCCTCGGGACACACGCGCGGCAGCAGTCCGACTGGCGGCTCCCAGCGCAAACCTTCCCAGATCGCCCACACCGCGTGAGCATCGAGATCCGAACGCAGGATCTCCATCTGGTCGGGGTGCGTGAGTAGCGCGGAGAGGGTATTGCCGAGGGCCAGCATCGTGGTGTCGGCGCCCGCCGGGAACAGCAGGCGCAGGAAGGACAAGACCTCGTCGTCGTCGAGAGTTTCGCCTTCGATATCTTCGGTCAACAGAACCGAGATCAGGTCGTCGCCGGGCCTGCGCCTGCGCTCGGCGATGATCGGCGTGACGAAGCCCGTGAACTCCTCGGACGCCCGCATCGCCGCAGTGGGATCGAGAGGAAAGAAGAAGAGGTCGTGTGCCCAGCGGTACACCACCGATTCGTCTGCGATCGGCAGTCCCAACAACCTGCTGATCAGCAGAACCGGGTACCGGGTTGTGAACTCGGCGACGAGGTCGACGCTCCCGCGGTCGGCGAACCGATCGATCAGTTCATGCGCGAGTGGCTTCAACAACGGTGAGATGTACTCCGCCACCTGCCTGCGACGAAAGGGCGGCGAGACCAGCGCACGGTTCCTTCGGTGCTCGTCGCCCGCCATGCACTGCAGAGTCTTGCCCAGTACCGGCCCCGTGATCGCGACACCCCTGAGGGGAAGCAAGGAACTTGACGTCCTCCCGGCCGTGAACGACCGGGATTCCTCCTGCAGCGCTACGCGCCACTCCGGTGGGTTCCTGTTTCACAGGGACCTACCTCCCGCTAAGCGGCAGGATTTACGGTCCCTCCGCAAGCGTTTAACCACTCGGCCCGTCCGGCCGCGTGGATGTTCTTGGCGGCGTTGAGATCGCGGTCGTGGACCACCCCGCACGCCGTGCACTGCCACTCCCGAATCGAGAGCGGTTTCGGGCCGTCCTTCTTCCCGCACGCCGAGCACAGCTGACTCGACGGGTAGAAGCGGTCCACCTTGACGAAGGTGCGCCCGTACCGGGTGGCCTTCTCCTCGAGCAGCCGGGTGAACATCGCCCACCCGGCGTCGTGCACCGACTTCGCCAACCGCGTCCGCGCCAGCCCGGTGACACACAAGTCCTCGACGAACACCGCTTGGTTCTCGCGGATGATCGCCATGGACTGCTTGTGTGCCCAGTCGTTGCGGGCGTCGGCCACCTTGGCGTGGGCCTTGGCGACACGGATGCGCGCCTTGACCCTGTTCTTCGATCCCTTCTGCTTGCGGGACAGACTCTGCTGCGCCTTGCGGAGTGTGCGTTCGGCGCGGCGGAAAAACTTCGGGGACTCGATGACCTTCCCGTCCGAGAGCACCGCGAACGTCGTCAAACCCAGGTCGATCCCCACCTCCGCATCGCACTCCGGCAACGGATCGTCGGTCGTCTCGACCACAAAACTGGCGAAGTACCGACCCGCCGGGTCCTTGATGATGGACACGCTCGACGGCGTCGACGGCAACTCCCGCGACCACGCCACCTCCAGTTCACCCACCTTCGCGATATACAGCTTCCGGTTCGGGCGAAGTGAAAACCCGTTGCGGGTGAGCCGGATCGCCTGCCGGTTGTCTTTGCGGGACTTGAACCGCGGCGGGCCGACCTTGCGGCCCTTGCGCTTCCCCGACATCGAGTCGAACCAGTTGCGGTAGGCCACTGCCGAGTCGCGCACCGACTGCACCAGCGCTACCGACGCTACTTCGGCCAGCCACGCCCGTTGTGGGGTCTTCTTCGCCTCGGTGACCACCTGTTTCTGCACGTCGGTGTCCGAGAGCTTCACCCCAGACACGTACGCGTCCTGCCGTGCGCGCAGCGCATCGTTGAACACCACCCGTGCACATCCGAACGACCGGGCCAGCATGTCCTGCTGCCCGGGCGTCGGATAGACGCGGTACTGGTATCGAAGCTGCACAGCGAGACCATAGCCACGACCACCGACATGATTGATGCGCTAACCCGGCCCTGAAGGACCGGGCTTGCGCGCTACGTTCTCCGGTCACGACGTCGGCAACCTCGGACGCGTCCACGATCCACCCGATCGAGTTCGTCACAAGACGTTCTTCGAGGTCGGCCACCGAGGTCCCTTCGGTCTCCGACTGCGCCGTGAGCCGATCGGTCAGACGCTCGGTCCGGGTGAGACCTGGATGCACTACGGTGACGTTGATCCCGTGCGGTGCCACCTCCCGCGCTGTGCGCAGATAACCCAGGACTTTGATCTCGACCTCCTCGCGGACCAGATCATCGGTGGTCGACGCGAAATCGCGCGGTTTCCCCGAACTCCATGGCGTCGCAGCAGAGTTCACCAAGATGTCGACACCTCCGAGTTCGTCGACCACCGTCTGCACGAGCGCGCGCACGGATTCCTCGTCGCCGGTGTCGGTGGGGACACCGATCACTCGACGTCCGGTCTCCTGCGACAGCTCCGTCGCAGCCGCGGAGAGCGCATCCGCGCTGCGAGCCGCAAGCGCGACATCCACACCTTCCAGTGCAAGACCTCTGGCCACCGCTCGCCCGATGCCCCGGCTACCGCCTGTCACGATCGCCCGCTTACCGCTCAATCCGAGATCCATGTGCCCTACTCTTCTCGTCGATACACCTGTCCGCCGAACGTAGAACACGCGCGCGCTGGTGTCATCGCTTCCACTCACGGTGACGGGAAATACGCGGGCGCGCCCGGTCGAGCGACAAGCGGACGATCCGCCTCACAACTGAGCAGCGAGTTTCGCGGCCAGGTCGCCGCGCTCCCCGACCACGACATCGGAGAGACCGAGCCAGTTCGCCATCGCCCGCAACTCGGCCGCGAGTGCCTCTGCCACGGCGCCGACATCTGCCCCTTCCTCGACGAAAGCGCCCGGAACACACAGCGCATCTCCTGCTCTGTCTGCCTTGAGATCTACGCGCGCAACAAGTTCCCCGCCCAGGAGGAACGGGTAGACGTAGTACCCGTGCACACGTTTGTGCTCCGGTGTGTAGATCTCGAGGCGGTACCGGAAGCCGAAGATCCGCTCGGTACGGGGCCGGTGGAAAACCAGTGGGTCGAACGGGCACAAGAGCGCCGTACCGCGTGCGCGACGCGGCACGGGCATTTCCGAGTGCAGGTAGGCGGGCTCGTTCCAACCTCGGACCATGACGGGGACCAGGGTGCCCTCGTCGACGAGATCTGCAACGGCAGGGCGGGTCTGGCTGGCAGACAGCCGATAGTAGTCGCGCAGGTCGGCGACTGTCGCAATGCCGAGCGCCCGCGCAGATCCGCGAAGGAGCTCCCGGATGGCATCCTCCTCGTCGATTCGTGTGGCGAGCACATCGGCCGGCAGTACCCGTTCAGCAAGGTCGTAGTAGCGGCTGAACGCGACCCGGCGGTCCACCGACAGCTCGCCCACTGCGAAGAGCTGCTCGCAGACCACCTTGACGTCGCTGCGTCCCCACCAGGGTCCGCGGCCGCCCGATGGTTCGACCTGCAGATGCTTCTCGATCTCGCCCGCCGACGCAGCCCCGACCGCGGTGATCACGTCGAGGATGTCTCTGCCGAGGGTGGGGTTGCGTTCGAGAACGCGACGTTCGCCTGCCCATCGGCCCCCGGAGTAGCGCTGCATCCGCCACCGCATCAGCGGCCAGTCCTCGACGGGGATCAGCGCTGCTTCGTGTGCCCAGTACTCGACGAGAGCTCGGGGCGCTCGCGCACTGTGGCGCCATGCCGCGACATCGAGGACATCGCGGTCGTAGGCACCGATCCGGCTGAACACCGGCATGTAGTGCGCGCGAACAGCCACGGAGACGGAGTCGATCTGCAGGAGGGCCGTCCGGTCGACGGCCCGGAGCACGTGCCTCCGAGTGGCCGGCCCGGCCGGGCGCCGGTCTGCAAAGCCCTGGGCGGCAACGGCGGTGCGCCGGGCTGCTGCGGCGGTCATCTCGAACATGGACCAACCGTGCCATGCGCCACCGACAGCCGTACTCGGGTGTCAGTCCGAACCGAACCGAACGCAGCACTGCATCCAGGCGCCCGCTGCGATCGCCAATGGTCGCACCCTGGTCCGAGATCTGGGATCGGTTCGTGCACCCTGCACGGGTAATCGAACGCGATCAGCTGAGCGATCCGAGACCTTCCACCCTGGTCGCAATCGGCAACCGCCACATCTCGAGGTCCTCCGGACCGTTCTCTGCCCACAGTTCGTGAAGCTCCGACGTGTCGCTGCCGGCGATCGTGCGCGCAAGTGTCTCGAGAATCCACGCGCGGTGATCCGGCGTCAACGATCGAGCGAACGCAGCGGCGTCGATACCGTCGAGCTGCGAGCATGCCGGCCGGAGCCCGTGTGCCACGGCGAGGACCTCGGCCACTGCAACGGCGGCTTGGGCATCGTCCGCTTCCAGGTACCCGTCGTCGACATGAGTGCTGTACTGGTCGATGTCGAAGTCGCCCGCCCGAAGCGACGCGAGCAGGTCGCCTGCTCCATCGTTCTCGAACGGTCCGAAACCCCATGTCCCCATCGCTGCCTCCTGATCTGTGGGCCGTCGGTCTGTCGGTGGTCGACCATAGGTGCGTCCACCGACAGGAATTCGTTCGCGACGCGAGCAGGCCGCTGTTGATGTAATGAATTCTGTTCTCCGCACGATGTTCTGGACATGAAAATTTCACATCGCATTACTTCAGCTGCTGCTGCCGGGTTCCTGGGCACTGCGATGTTCGTTGCGGCACCGGGCGTGGCCGGTGCCGCCGATCCATGTCAGCTCGGATGGTCGAATGTCGGCCCCCGATCCTGCGCCATGACAGACGTCGGGATGGCCCCGGTGTTGACGTTGGGGAACGGCATCTGCGCAGGCGTGATGATTGCCTCCGGGACCGCGTTCGACGGCCCGCTCTACCACTACTCCACTTTTCCCGGGGCCACCCATGCCGTCGACCTGCGCATCTCGCAGGGCTTCTCACCGCTGGGTGAGTGGGCGCCGACCATCCTGGCCTGCGACGTCACCGCAATCGTCGATTGGCAGAACCTCGACACCGGCCGGAGCGGCTCGGTGAATCAGTTCATTCCCGCGAGCCACACGAGCACCCGGCCGATGAATGTGCTTGTGAATACGGGTCCGGGACGGGTTCAGCTCACTCTGCGGACCGACCGCCCCAGCCTCCCGGTATCGACCGAAGTGTTCGTCCCCTGACGCGCCACAACACTCACACGGCAGTCGGCTTCTCACGACCCCGGCCGGCCGGTACTGCGACGGCGATCTGGACTGTCGCGAGGAGAACGATGAGGAGGAGCGGCACCGTCCACCCGCCGGTGCCTTCGGCGAGGTAGCCCGCACCGATCGGACCGGCCGAGGCGAGGAGATAGCCGACGGACTGTGCCATGCCGGACAGCTGAGTCGTCTCGTACTGAGTTCGCCCGCGAAGACCGATCAGCGACAACGCGACGACACGTGAGGCACCGGTTCCCATACCCGCGACCACTGCCCACACGGCAGGCCGTCGAGGCACCCCCGGGGCACGGTGCGCGAAGCGCTGCGTGGACTGACCATCACGGGCCTGCTCGAACCCCGGGTAGGGGACGGCACCTACGTCCGCGCAACCAACGAGATCACCGGAGTGCTCGTCCGCGACGACTATTCCACCGCGCTCGACCACGTTCTGGATACGCGAGCGGGACTCGAGGCCATCAGTGCGCGGCTGGCCGCCCAACACTCCACGCCCGAAGCGCGCGCGGCAATGTCAGCGGCACTCGATGCACGCACACGTGCGCACGAGGCCGGCGATCTCAACGCATACACCAAGGCCGACACCGACTTTCACCGTGCGGTCGTCCACGCCAGCGGAAATCCGCTACTCGCTCGCCTCCATGCCGCGGTGGCCGAAGTGCTGAACGCCCCGCTGATGCACGCCTCCACATTCCCCGAGGGGCCCGGCATCGGCGATGCCCATCGGGATCTGGTCCGCGCGATCGAGAACGGATCGTCCGATGACGCGACCCGCATCGCCTACGAGCTGATCGAGTCGGTGAAGGCGGCCGTGCCACCCGGCTGATGGCCCGACCGCCTCCACTCGCGTGCCGCTATGAGGAAGCGAGAAGGTCGTCGATCTGGCCGATCGCCGACGTGGCCCCCTCGACCACACCCATGTCCAGCACCTTCTGCAATGCATCGGCCGATTCGAAAGTGCTCACGTACGTCGCCCGGGTGCCACCGTCGTGTTCGACGAAGGTGTAGACGTTCTCGGACACCGGCAGTTCCGGTGCCGGATTGAAATCCTCGTCGGCGAATCCGTCGGCGAACGAGAAGCTCCGTGGCTGGTCGACTGCCGCGACCTGCCAGTATCCGGCGTATTTCTCGCCCTCAGGGCCGGTCATGTAGTAGGTCGTCCGACCACCAGGCCTGAGGTTGTGGTCGACCACGGTCGCGGGGTATCCGGGCGGGCCCCAGATCTTCTCCAGCTGACGCGGGTCGGCGTAGACCTGCCATACGCGCTCCACGGGTGCGGCGAAGTCTGCGGTGATGGTCAGGGTCAGGTTGTCGAGATCTTGCTTGACGTCAGTAACAGGCATAGTTCAGCCCTCCTTGGTCGAGTCGGATGCGATGAGTTCGTCGATGCGCGCGATGCGGCCACGCCACACTTGTTCGAGCTCGGTGAGCATGGACGCCACCGATCGCACCGCCTCCACGTCGCCGCTCGCCAACTGCTCGCGACCACTGCGTCGCTTGGTCAGCAGCCCTGCCTTCTCCAGCACGGCAACGTGCTTCTGAACCGCGGCGAAACTCATCTCGTAGTTCGCCGCGAGTGCGGAAACCGAGCTCTCCCCCGCCAGCACCCGGCGCATGATGTCGCGTCGCGTCCGGTCGGCAAGAGCATGGAACAGGGCGTCGGCCCGGTCCTCGTCAGCTCCGTTCACGACCCCAATATACAACCAAATGGTTGTACGTTGTCAAGGGTCCGGACGGCCCGCTCAGGGAGTGACGCACACCTCAATTCTTCGGTGTAACGCCGCCGGATCCAGTCCGGATAATTATCGGACGAAAGGATCCAGGAGCTCATGATCACCCCGCCGCCCGGCTGGTATTCCGACCCCGAGACCGCACGACTTATCCGCTGGTGGGACGGCGAACAGTGGACCGCCCATACGCACCTCGCCACCAGTTCGGGGCCGCCGGCAGCAGTGGTCCAGACGGAAGCGCCGCCGACCGTCGACGACAACCCTCGTGGCTGGCTGATCACGGCCGCGAAGATCGCCGGCGGACTCTTGGTCATGCACCTGACTCTCGTCGCGTGCAACCACGTCGCCATCGGCCCGCTCACGCTTCCCTGACGGCCTGTCGGGCGCAGCGCATCGGAATCCGCCTGGTCGGCGTTGCGCTTTCGTGACGCTCGGCATCACAGCGAGGACACCGCGTCGACCGTGTGTTACGGGTCCCTTACAAACGCCACGGTTTGCAACACCCGCCTCCCACGACACCGCCCATCATGGAAATCGGGTCGGAACCTGAGCCGTGTTCGGAGGTAAGACGAATGGATGGGCGAAGAGTCCGGCGCGCAGCGATTGCTCTCGCAGCGCCGCTGGTAGTACTGACGAGTTTGGCGCCGGCGGCGTCGGCAGATATCGAAACGACGGTGAGCTGGGCGGTCTTCACCAAAGAGGATTCGGTGCAGGTCCGGTTCAATTATCACCAGTCCCCCGACAGGGATTGGCCCTACACGTGCAGGGCCTCGATCCTGAGTGCGGGGACGAGGAGTCTCGACATGAATACGGTCACGTACGGCGCCATCGAGTTCACAGACGTCAGCGAAGGCACTCACACCGTGAGTGCGACGTGCGAAAACAGCGATGGTGTCCAGCAAGATGTGGGGAGGATCCTGTTCCAGCTGCCCGGCCCGGACCACTGGCGATTGGCCCGAACCCAGCATGCCGTCATCGACTGATCGACGCGACGCTCTCATCGGTTCGAAAGAGGTACCTCGTGCGACTGCACCACATTCCGCTCCGCGTTGCGACGGGAGCCTTCATCCTCAACTCGGGTCTGGGTAAACGGAACCTCCCGGTCGAGAACGCAACCGCCCTGCAGGGCATGGCCGGAAATGCCTTTCCGGCGTTCAAGAAGATGGACGCCAGGACGTTCGGAACTTTTCTGAGTACGTCCGAGATGGGAATCGGCGCGGCTCTGCTGACTCCGATCGTGCCGCCGTTCCTCGCCGGCGCGGCCCTGACGGCGTTCGGCGGCGGCATGATGACGATGTACTGGCGAACACCCGGAATGCACGAAGACGGTTCTCCGAAGCCCACCCAGGACGGCACCGCGCTCGCGAAGGACGTCTGGCTCCTCGGCGCCGGCCTCACCTTGCTCCTCGACGGGCTCAGGAAGTGATTGATGTCGAAAGAAGCACTGCGCCAGCACAATAGGAAGATCGTCGGTTACGTCCGAATATCGATCACGATTGGTTCGACGGAACCGTGGTGGAATTCGCGTATCTGCGGTGGAATGGAGCGATGAACATCGCTGAGACGCCACCCACCGAACGACGACGAAAGGCACTCCAGGCCATCAAGGACCTCGGGCGACAACGCAGCGATCACGCTGTCCTGAAAGTGCGATGCCCCAAGAGCCACACGGTCGCCGCCGTCTACAAGACGGAGGAAGGCCCGGTGGTGGTGTGCGGAGTCGGACCGGGCGGCCACGGCTCCCGCGACCGCGAAGCCAACAATCGTGGCAACGACTCACTCGACGACAAGTTCGTCGACACCGTCGAAGCCACCCAGTTCGAAGACGACGAGCTTCCCGCCGGCTGCGGATGTGGGCCGCGCACACTCTCGCGCAAGAAGCTTCAGGCCGCAGTCGCGGGGCACGAACACATCGTCACCCTCACCTAGAGCTACCTGCACCTGGCTACCCTGCCCCGAGCGACCTCAGGTCCAGTTCATCCACCTTCGCCAGGAGGACGGCGCGTTCGCGCTCGTTCCCTGTTGCCTCGGCCGCCGCGCGCAGTTCGGCCCGGGCCTCCTCATTCCTCCCCAGCTGTGCGAGAAGATCCCCTCTCACGCTCGGAAGCAGGTGATATCCAGCGAGCTTCCCTGACGCAACTATCTTGTCGACATACTCGAGCGCGGGCCCCGGCCCGTACGCCATCGAGACTGCTGCCGCATGGTTGAGATCCACCACCGGCGACGGTGCCAGACGCTGCAGCGCCTCGTACAGCAGCACGATCCGTTTCCAATCGGTGTCCGAAAATTCTGCTGCGCGCGCGTGGCATTCCGCGATCGCGGCCTGGAGACCGTATGGTCCGCGACCACGACCGATCGCATCAGCGCGGTCCAATGCCGCGAGACCGCGGGTGATCTGCCCGCGGTCCCACTTGGTGCGGTCCTGGTCGGCCAGAAGGATCGGTTCCCCCGACGGCGTGGTTCGTGCGGGGAACCGCGATGCGGTGAGCTCCATGAGCGCGACCAGCCCGTGCGCCTCCGGCTCGTTCGGGACGAGTTCGGCGAGGATCCTCGCGATCCGCAACGCCTCCGCACTGATATCAGGACGCAGCCACTCGTCTCCCGAGCTGGCCGCATAACCCTCGTTGAACACCAGATACAGCACACCGAGCACTGCCGAGAGCCTGGTCGCGAATTCGTCGCGACCCGGCACCTCGAACACGGCCTTCGCGGCCGTGAGTGTCTTCTTTGCTCGGACGATGCGCTGCTGCACCGTCGACATCGGCGTCAGGAATGCGCGGCCGATCTCTCCGGTCGTCAAACCGCCGACGAGACGAAGCGTCAACGCCACTTGCGCTTTCCGCCCCAGCACCGGATGGCACGTCATGAACATCAGGCGCAGGACGTCGTCGTCGATGCGGTCGGGATCCCACGAGGGATCGTCGAAGTGCGACGCATCGTTCTCGAGTTCCCGCGCCATGTGCGCGTGTCGCGCGTCGAGGCGTTCCTGTCGTCGCCACGTGTCGATGGCGCGGCGGGTGGCGACGGAGGTCAACCACGCGGCCGGGTTCCGGGGAACTCCCGCGGCAGGCCACTGCTCGACCGCTTCGAGCAGAGCCTGCCCCGCGAGATCCTCGGCGAAATCGAGATCCCCGACCTTGCGGGTGAGGGTCGCGACGATCTTCGCCGATTCGATCCGCCACACCGCGTCCACCGCGCGTCGCGCGCGAAGTGTCGCCTCGTCCGTCATCACTCAGCCGGCCATCACTCAGCCGACGACCGGGCGCTCGGTGCCGAGTTCCTCACGCCAGACCTGTTCCTTCTGGATGTACTCGTTGTCCTGGTCGAAATCCTCGTTCTCGTGCACACGACGCACCTCGAGCTTGCTGCCCGGTCCGAGGGGGCACCGCTTCGCCCACTCGGCGGCTTCCTCCTTGGTGGAGGTCTGGATGATCCAGAAGCCGTTGAACAGTTCCTTCGTCTCGCCGTAGGGACCATCGGTGACGAGCGGTGTCTCGGAGTCGAAATCGACGACGAACCCCTCCTCCGCCTCGGCGAGCCCCTCGCCGGCAAGCAGGACGCCGGCCTTGATGAGCGATTCGTTGTACTGACCCATCGCGTTGATGATCTCGTCGAAATCCATGTTCTTGGACGCTTCGATGGCGGCGTCGGTGGCGCGCATGATCAGCATGTACTTCATGAGAACTCCCTCGTTCTGTGAATCCCGTGGACCGCCTTTCGGTCCCTGATGTCTACACGTCGAACAACGCAGACGCCGATCGACACGACAGACGAAAAAACTTCGAGAACCTTTCGGGTGACTCACACACCACGGTGGAGGAGTCGTCGGAACAGGTCGAGCACCTCGTCCGCCCACCCGAGAATCGACAGCGCACTGTCGATGTTCTGCGGCGGACTCTGTACGAGCGTGTCCTGACGGAGGAGGCGTTCGAAATCCACCGTCGAGTCGGTGCGTACCTCGCCGTTCGGGTGACGGAACTCGACTCCTGCGCTCGCCATGATCGTCATGACCTCTTGCGCGAGGATTCCGTAGCCGACGGTGGTGGGATGAACTCCGTCGAGTGAGAACAGGCCGCCGGTCGCTCGTCCGCCCTTGCCGTCGGCGGTGAGGAACCGTGTGTCGGGGACGGGATCGAGCGCTGCGAGGGCGGGGGGCATCGGATAGGGCGTCCACCACGCGGGCCGGGCACTGAGGTCGTCACGGTAGCGGCGCGCGGCGAGGCGTTCGAGCACACCCGCGACGTCGAGCAGATGCCAGTCGCGGCCGTCACGCCGCGCATCGGCGACAGCCTGCTGGATCGTGTTGTTGTAGTGGTCGATCGCGGTGTCGACGACGTGTGCCTGCTCCCCCGTGATGTGTTCGTCGCGTGCCGCGTCGAAGTGTTGTTCGTCGATCCAGGGGCGCGTGTAATAGGGAAAGTACCGCGAACCGCTCTTGTCGCCGAGACCTCGTGCGATCGGGGCGATGGTGACATGCGGGATCGTGCAGAGGATGACGTGTCGCGCGGAAATCCGGCGTACCTGTCGCACGATGTCCGCAAACTCGGCGTCGAAGTGCTCGGGTCGCCAGATCGTGTAGGAGTTCTTGCGGTCGAGGTCCTTGTACTCGGCGCCGCTCCACGCGACACGCAGTTGGGTGACGGTGCCCAGTGCGTTGTTGGAACCGAGGAAGACGACGAGCGTCTCGATGCCGCTGTCGGTGTCGTCGCCATGGTCGTCGCCGAGGGCTGCGGCCGCGTCGAACAACGTCATCGCTTCCTGCGCCGGCGCCCAGTGCGGGTAGACGCGCATGGCCGCGCGGTCACCGTTGTTCTCCACGATCTGGTCGAGGAAGTTGTCGCTGGGTGTCGCGATGCGGGCCGCGCAGTCGGCGGCGGTCTTCTCGAGGGCGTCGCGTAGATCCCAGCCGTAGCACGACAGATTCTGGTTGTAGCTGCCGATCACCGGAGCGATCGCTCCGGGGCCGCGCTCCCAGTAGTCCTCGACCTCGTCCATGAAGTCACGCAGAGTGAACAGCGCCGCCGGAATCTCCCACGGCTTCAGCTGCGGCCCATAGCGCTGTTCGAGGCGTCGGAGCATGAGTTCGACATTCAGCGGTAGTCCACCCGGCCCTCCGTAGCGCGGATAGCGGAACGAGTCGAGCACGCCGAGTTCGTAGGCGACGATCGCGGGCACCGACACGTCGGTCCGGTAGACGGCACCGCTCTGGAACCCCTGCAGGAGCGAATCTCCGAGCGCCACGAACTTGTGTGGTGGTGTGCCGCGGGCATCCACCCGCACCGCCACTCCGACGGTGGAGTCGAATTCGGGCACGCGCGGCGGTTCGGCTGCTTGTGCGACAACTTCTTTCGGTGTTCCCTCGGGAAGGCCCACCCCATGAGCGTGAGCCGGGCAGCGCACGATGTCAACGACCGGCGGGCGAGCCGTCATCATGAGGACGGATCATGGGGTGGACACAGGAGGTGCAGACATGAGCGACGCCGACTTCGCCCACACCGATCGGGCGGAGAAGAACCGTCGGGACAAGGCGCTGGGGCTGGCACGGTTCGCGTGGCATCGGGGCATCACGGGCGCCGATCTGCTCGCGATGACCGAGGACAACCGCCGCAGGTTGGCCCGTGCCGCCGATGCGCATCCACCGCGGTCGATGGAGACGTGGACACTGGTCGCCTCACTGCTCGACGAGAAGACTGCGTGGGCGCAGACGCATCCGGATCATCCGTCTGCGGCACGCGACCACCTCGACGAGCGGATCATGTGGGTCAAGCCTCCGACCCGGTCGTGGTTCACCTGAGGTCCACTCTTTGCACTCCATAGCAAGTGAGTGCAAAACTGCACCTTGTGAGCGAAGGTGCAACCTTGACGGGCGGTCCGCGGAGCCCGCGTATGCAACGGACCTACGACGCCCTCGTCTCACACGCACGCGCACTCACGGCCGACCGAGGCCTGTCGGGTTTCACGGTCGAGGAACTCTGCGATCACGTCGGCATCTCGCGACGCACCTTCTTCAATTACTTCCCCACGAAGGAAGACGCCGTCTTCGGCGAACACGAAGTCGGGTTCGACCGGGAGGATCAGGACCGGTTCGTCGCACGCGGCGCAGGCGACCACGTCGGATTGTCGCCCACCCTGCTCAGTGACATCACCCGGCTCGTACTCACCCGAGCCCGCCACAACGACTTCACTCGGCAGCGACACCAACTGTTCCGCGACATCGTCCGCACCGAACCGCAGCTGCTGGCCAAGCTCCTGGCCGTCAGTGAAACGCAGCAGCGCGAGTTCGCACTTCTCGTGGCCGAGAGAGAAGGTCTCCCACCCGACGATCCGCTCCCGCGCGCGATCGTGGGCGTCACCCTCTCGCTGACTTTCAATACCGTCGACGAATTCTTCAGCGACGACAACAACAGCTCGTTCGAGGATCTACTGGTACACAACATCTCCATCGCCCGTCAGCTCTTCGGACAACCGCTCGACCTCACCGATCCGACAGGAACCCCGTGACCACCACCACCGACGAACCTTTGGTTCTGACCCAGAAACGTATCTGGATCATCTTCAGTGCGCTGATCGCCGGCATGCTTCTGGCCAGCCTCGACCAGACCATCGTCTCCACCGCGATGCCGACGATCGTCGGTCAGCTCGGCGGAGTCGAGCACCAGGCATGGATCACCACCGCATATCTGCTCGCCACCACGATCGTCATGCCCGTGTACGGCAAGTTCGGCGACATCTTCGGGCGCCGCTATCTGTTCCTCATCGCGATCGCGGTCTTCACGCTGGCCTCGGTGGGCTGCGCATTCACCGACGACTTCTGGACCTTCGTGGTGTTCCGCGCCATGCAGGGCCTCGGCGGCGGTGGCCTGATGATCCTGTCGCAGGCGATCATCGCCGACATCGTCCCGGCCAGCGAACGCGGTAAGTACATGGGTCCGATGGGCGCGATCTTCGGGCTCGCCGCTGTCGGCGGGCCACTCCTCGGCGGATTCTTCGTCGACCACCTGACGTGGGAGTGGTGCTTCTACATCAACATCCCGATCGGCATCATCGCCTTCGTCATCTCGTGGTTCATGCTGACCTTGCCGGTCAAGAAGCCCACCAAGAAGATCGACGTCCCCGGCGTCCTGGCGCTCTCCGTCGCGACGACATGCCTGATCTTCTTCACCGACTTCGGCGGCAGCGCCGATCGCGGGTGGACCGATCCGCTGACGTGGATGTTCGGCGCCGGACTCTTCGTCGCAGTGTGCCTGTTCGTGCTCATCGAGTCTCGCGCACAGGACCCGATCATCCCGCTGTCGCTGTTCCGCAACTCGATCTTCGTCAACGCCACCGCGATCGGCTTCGTCCTCGGTCTCGGTATGTTCGCGGCCATCGCGTTCATGCCGACGTTCCTGCAGATGTCGTCCGGTACGTCCGCAGCGGTGTCCGGCCTGTTGCTGCTGCCGATGATGGCCGGCCTGATGCTCACGACGATCGTGTCGGGCCTCCTCATCGCGAAGACCCAGCGGTACAAGATCTATCCGATCGTCGGTACCGCTGTCACCGTGGTCGGGATGCTGTGGCTGACGACGCTGCAGGGCAATACCCCGCTGTGGGTCGTCTGCGCGATGCTGTTCGTCTTCGGGTTCGGTCTCGGCCTGATCATGCAGGTCGTGGTGCTCGTGGTGCAGAACGCGGTGCCCGTCGACGAGATCGGCACCGCCACCAGCACCAACAACTACTTCCGCGAGGTCGGTGGCGCGCTGGGTGTCGCGATCTTCGGCACGATCTTCACCAACAAGCTCGCGGAGAACCTGACCACGGTGTTCACCGAGGCCGGCGCGAACCCCGAGCAGGCCGGCCAGGCCACCGCTACGCTCGACCCGGCCGTCATGAAGCAGCTCCCCGAGCAGGTGCAGGACGGCATCGTCAACGCCTACGCCGACTCGCTGGCCCCGGTGTTCTGGTATCTGGTGCCGTTCCTGATCATCGCGTTCCTCCTCGCGTGGCTCGTCAAGGAGATCCCGCTGTCCGATGAGGCCGGCATGATCGCCCGCGGTGAGGCCGTGGCCGATCCGGACAAGACGCATGCCTCCGTTGATGCGGTGGATGACGCGGTCTCGCAGGCCTCCGGCGATGCGGATGTGCCGGACCACAGACCCTGACGTCCCGGTTGCCTGTGATCGAATGGTGCTTCGATCACAGGCAACCAGCACAGGAGTCGACGATGGGTGAAGCGATCACACCGGTCCGTGTCAAAGGTGTGGCGATCGGTGAGGGCGCCCCCACGGTGTTCGTGCCCATCACCGGATCCACACCTGAGGCGCTCCGCGGCCAGGTCGACGCCCTTGCCGGCCGCGCCGACCTCGTCGAGTGGCGAGTCGACTTCTTCACCGCCTTCGACGACCCGGATGCCGTCGTCACGCAGGCTCGTGCCCTCGCCGAACAACTCGACGGCGTACCGCTTCTGGCCACGTTCCGCACCGCGCACGAGGGAGGTGAAGCCGCGATCAGCGACGAGGACTACGCCGACCTCTGTGTCGCGCTCGCCGGGTCGGGAACGGTCGATCTCGTCGACGTCGAGTACCGCCGCGATCCCGCCGCCGTGCGGCGGATCATCGGGGCCGCGCACGCTCACGGTGTCGCGGTGGTCGCGTCGAATCACGACTTCGACGGCACCCCCGAACGTGACGACATCGTCGCGCGGCTGCGCGCCATGCAGGAATTGAGCGCCGACATCTGCAAGATCGCGGTGATGCCGAACTCCACCGCCGATGTCCTGACGTTGCTCGATGCCACCCGCGTCATGCACGAGGAGCACGCGAGAGTCCCGATCATCACCATGTCGATGGGCGGGCGCGGCGTGATCTCACGGCTGGCCGGTCAGGTGTTCGGGTCGGCCGCGACGTTCGGGATGGTGGGAACACCGTCGGCGCCCGGGCAGGTCGATGCCACCGAACTGAAGGCGGTGCTCGCCCTGCTCGACCGGTCGCGGTAGGTCTACTTCTCGGCGTCGTCCCACAGTTTCAGCACGGTCGTGAGGATCTCCTCCGACGCACCGAGCCCACCGAGATGACTCTCTCCGTGCAGGTGATGGAACTCGGCGTCGGGAAGCAGCTCCACCATGTGCAGACCGTGCTCGAACGGGATGATGTGGTCGGTGTCGCCGTGCCACCACCGCACCGGCACCTTCACATCGGGCACCCGGAAACCCCAGTCCCGGGTGAACGCGACGATGTCGGCGAAGGGTGCGGCCATCTGCTTCCGACTGCCGTTGAGAAGGTCGTCGAGGAACATCGCCTTGAACTCGGGGCGTGCCAGCAGCCGACGATCGGCTTCCGGCGACAGCCTCCCGTACAGGTCGATGATCGGCGATGCGAACGGTCTGACGACACGGATCGCGGCGCTCGTCGCCGCACCGATCGGCACCCCGCCCCTGGCGAGCAACGGTGCGACGAGGGATCCGAGTTGCATCAGACCACCCGACATCGCGTCGGGTCCGACGACGGGCGCGACCCCGCCGAGCACCGCGACCCCCACGACACGTTCGGGCATCGCGTAGGCCGAAGCGAGGGTGTAGGGGCCGCCACCGGAGAGGCCGACGATGCCCATGCGATCGACACCGAGGGTGTCGGCGACGATCCGCAGGTCGTCGGCGAACGAAAGCACCCGGTCGTAAGTATGGGGTGACGACGAGCCGATACCTGGACGATCCAACCCGATCAGCCGCACGTTCTCCCGTTCGGCGTAGGCCCGGGCCTCGATCGGGATCTGCCGACGCGCTCCCGGGGTGCCGTGCAGCCAGAACACCGCGCGACCCTGCGCGGATCCGAATTCGGCGAAGCCGAGCCGGCGCCCTCCCGCGACCGCGACGGTGCCTTCCAACTTGGGACGTGCGACGTCAACCATGCGCGTCAGCATGACATGCGCAGCACGCCCTGCTGACTTTCGGGGCCGACCACGGCCAGAAGCCCGACGCGCAAATCGCTCCCCGTTAGGTGTGACTGCAGTTACAGTTATCTGACCACATGCATTGTCAGATCCGAACGTGGAGTTCACTGTGACGAAGACGCTGGCACCCGCACCCCCCGGGCTCAGAGCGGTCCCTGGCGACAAGGGACTGCCGTACGTCGGGTACGCCCTCGACTACATGCGTAATCCGCTGAAGGCCTACGACAAGCGTTACCGCGAGCACGGACCGGTGTCGTGGTTCCGCTTCGCCGGCAACCCGTGGGTGGTGCTCCTCGGGCCCGACGCATGCGGCGCCGCCCTGCAGAACCGCGACCGCGCACTCGTCAACGGTGCCGGATGGCGCGTGCTCATCGGACCGTTCTTCGACCGCGGCCTGATGCTGCTCGACGGCGACGAACACACCGCGCACCGACGGATCATGTCGCAGGCCTTCACCCGCGACCGCATCGCCCGTTATACCGAGTCCATGCACCCGGCGATCGAGAAGACCCTCGACGCCTGGAGGCCCAGAGAAGGTTTCCGCGCCTACCCGGCCATCAAGGAACTCACCCTCGGCCTCGCCACCTCGATCTTCATGGGTGGGGCCGAAGGTTCCTCGGCGCGAGAAATGGACGAGGTCAACGAGGCGTTCATCGGGTGTGTGCAGGCGTCGACGGCCATTGTGCGCTACCCACTGCCCGGCACCCGATGGCGAAGAGGAGTCCAGGGCCGCGCCCGACTCGAGGAGTTCTTCCGCCGCTACCTGCCCGCACGACGTGCGCACGAAGGAGACGACCTGTTCTCGGTGCTGTGCCACGTCGAATCCGAAGACGGTGAACGATTCTCGGACGACGACGTCGTCAACCACATGATTTTCCTGATGATGGCGGCGCACGACACGTCGACGATCACATTGTCGACCGCCATGCAGTACCTGGGGCAGCACCCCGAATGGCAACAGGCGTGCCGCGACGAGTCGGAAGCCCTCGGCACGAACACTCCGACATTCGCGCAACTCGACCAGCTCACCACACTCGATCTCGTCATCAAGGAATGCCAGCGACTCGTCACCCCGGTACCCGGCATCGTGCGCCGCGCAGTCGCCGACACCGAGATCCTGGGGCACTTCATCCCGAAGGGCACGCTGATCAACGTCGGCCTGCACTACACCCACCACATGCCCGACCTGTGGCCGGATCCCGAACATTTCGACCCGGGACGTTTCTCCCCGGAACGCCGGGAGGATCGCGTGCACAAGTACGCGTGGTCACCGTTCGGCGGCGGCGCCCACCGCTGCCTCGGCATGTATTTCTCCGGAGCCGAGATCAAGACGGTGCTCCACCACCTGTTGCTGCGTTACCGCTGGCACGTGCCTGCCGACTACGTGGCGCCGATGAACTTCACGTCGCTGCCCTTTCCGAACGACGGTCAGCCGATCGACCTCCGGGTGCGCTGACACCGGGTAGAACGGAGATATGACGGCGGAGCCGCTCGACGACCATTTCCTCACGGCGATCCGGGCCCTCCGGACGCGTGCCCCCGACCGCAGGATCGACGACGCGCTGGTGCTCGACTGTTTCGGCGCGCAGCTGCAGTCGCGTCACCTCGACTTCGCGGCACGCGAGATGCAGCGCCGCGGCGAAGGTTTCTACACGATCGGCTCCGCGGGCCACGAATCGAACGCCGCGATCGGGATGCTCACCCGCGTCACCGATCCGGCTCTGCTGCATTACCGTTCGGGTGGCTTCTACGCTGCGCGCGCATCGCTGGCGGAGGGCACGACGCCGATCCGCGACGTGCTCGCCGGGTGCGCGGCGTCGACACTCGATCCGATCTCGGCGGGCCGGCACAAGGTGTTCGGCAATCCGGCGCTGAACATCCTGCCGCAGACCTCGACGATCGCGTCGCATCTGCCGCGTTCCCTCGGGCTCGCACTGGCGCTGGCTCGCATGCAGAAACTCGACCTGGACGGCCCTTGGCCGGCGGATTCGGTGGTGGTGTGCAGTTTCGGCGACGCCTCGGCGAATCATTCGACGGCGACAGGGGCATTGAACTCCGCCGCGTACTGCACGTATCGCGGTCTGCCGGTGCCGCTGCTGCTGGTGTGCGAGGACAACGGTCTCGGAATCAGTGTGCGCAGCCCCGACGGCTGGATCGAGCAGGCACTGTCGCGGTACCCGGGCATCGAGTACCGCGCGGTCGACGGCGCCGACACCGTCTCCACGCTCGCCACCACCGGCGAACTCGTCGAGCAGGTCCGCGCGACACGCTCCCCCGCGATCCTGCACCTGAAAACGGTGCGGTTCCTCGGCCATGCCGGATCGGATGTCGAGAGCGCCTACCGCAGCCGCGACGAGATCGTCGCCGACTACGCACGCGACCCGCTACTCGCGGCCGCCACCGAACTCGTCTCCCGGGATCTCTTCACCTCCGAAGAGATCGTCGAACGCTACGAATCGGTGCGCGCCGAGGTTGCCGAGGTCGCCGACACACTGCACCATCCCCCGCGTCTCGAATCCGCAGCACAGGTGATGCGGCCGCTGCACATCCACGGGCGGGGGCACGCGGTCGACGACCCGCACCCGCAGCCACGGGAACCGCTCACGCTCGCACAGGCCGTCAACCGCACTCTCGGACACATCCTCGAGGAGCACCCGCAGGCATGCGTGTTCGGTGAGGATGTGGGTACCAAGGGCGGTGTGTACGGGGTGACGCGCGGCATGCAGGAGCACTTCGGAGCGGTCCGGGTGTTCGACACATTGCTCGACGAACAGACGATCCTGGGCACCGCGCTCGGGTTCGCCGTGGCCGGGATGCTACCGATCCCCGAGATCCAGTATCTCGCCTATCTGCACAATGCAGCGGATCAGCTGCGCGGCGAGGCAGCAACCCTGAAGTTCTTCTCCGACAGCTGTTTCGGAAATCCGATGGTAGTGCGCATCGCCGGTCTGCCGTATCAGCGCGGATTCGGCGGCCACTTCCACAACGACAATTCCGTCGCGGCGCTGCGCGACATTCCGGGCCTGGTTCTCGCGGTCCCATCCGATCCCGCGACGGCGGGCGGGCTGCTGCGCGCGTGTATCTTCTTGGCTCGCACAGAAGATCGTGTGTGCGTGTTCGTCGAACCGATTGCGCTCTACCACCAGCGCGACCTGTACGACGAGGGCGACGGACTGTGGCAGCAGTTCCCCGACCCCGCGCCGATCGCACCGGGCACGGTGCACACCTACGGTGAGGGCCGGGACGTGCTGGTGGTGACATTCGGCAACGGTGTGCGGATGAGCCTGCGCGCGACCCGTCGCGCGCCACGGGTCGCGGCGACGGTGCTCGATCTGCAGTGGCTCGCGCCGCTGCCGCTGACCGCGCTCACCGAGCACGCGATGCGGTTCCCCCGGGTCCTGGTGGTCGACGAGACACGTCGCAGCGGGTCGGTCGCGGAGTCGGTGATCGCGGCACTCGTCGACACGAACTATCCGGGGCGGATCACCCGCGTCACGAGCCGCGACAGTTTCGTGCCGCTGGGTCCGGCCGCGGCACATGTGCTTCTGTCGGAGGACGAGATCGTCGACGCGCTGCTCGCCTGATCAGGCCCCCTCGAAACATGACACCCATCGCGAACATCGATCGTCCGCAATGGGTGTCAGAGGATTTACAGCGGGTCGGAGATCAGACCTGCACGGACGCCAATGCGTCGTTCAGGGTCTTGCTCGGCCGCATCACAGCGTCGACCTTCTCGTTGTCCAGCTGGTAGTAGCCACCGATGTCGACCGGGGAGCCCTGCACCTCGATGAGCTCGCGCACGATGGTGTCCTCGTTCTCGGCCAAGGTCTGAGCAAGGGGGGCGAAGCGCTCCGCCAGTTCCTTGTCTTCGGTCTGTGCAGCGAGTTCCTGCGCCCAGTACAGCGCGAGGTAGTACTGGCTTCCACGGTTGTCGAGCTCGCCGGTCTTGCGGGACGGGTTCTTGTTCTCGTCCAGCAGCTTGCCGGTCGCAGCGTCGAGCGCGTCGGCCAGGATCTTGGCGTGGCCGTTGTCGTTCTTGATGCCGAGGTCCTCGAGGCTGACCGCCAACGCCAGGTACTCACCGAGCGAATCCCAACGCAGGTGATTCTCCTCGACGAGCTGCTTGACATGCTTGGGAGCCGAGCCGCCGGCACCCGTCTCGTACATGCCGCCGCCGGCCATCAGCGGGACGACGGAGAGCATCTTCGCACTGGTGCCGAGTTCCAGGATCGGGAACAGGTCGGTGAGGTAGTCGCGCAGGATGTTGCCGGTCGCGGCGATGGTGTCCTTGCCGCGGATCAGGCGTTCGAGGGTGTACCGCATCGAACGCACCTGCGACATGATCTGGATGTCGAGGCCTTCGGTGTCGTGATCCTGCAGGTAGAGCTCGACCTTCTTGATCAGCTCGTTCTCGTGCGGGCGGTACGGGTCGAGCCAGAACAGGACCGGCATGCCGGAGTTGCGGGCACGGGTCACGGCGAGCTTGACCCAGTCGCGGATCGGCGCGTCCTTGACGGTGCACATGCGCCAGATGTCGCCGGCCTCGACGTGTTGCGTCAGCAGCACCTCACCGGTGTCGGCATCGACGAAGTTGGCGTCGCCGTTCTCGGGGATCTCGAAGGTCTTGTCGTGCGAGCCGTATTCCTCGGCCTTCTGCGCCATGAGACCGACGTTGGGGACGGTGCCCATGGTGGTCGGGTCGAACGCACCGTTGGTCTTGCAGAAGTTGATGATCTCCTGGTAAATGCGGGCGAACGTGGACTCCGGCATCACGGCCTTGGCATCCTTGGGGCGTCCGTCGGCGCCGTACATCTTTCCGCCCAGGCGGATCATCGCCGGCATCGAGGCATCGACGATGACGTCGCTCGGTGAGTGGAAGTTCGAGATGCCGTTGGCGGAGTCGACCATCGCCAATTCGGGGCGGTGCTCGTGGCAGTCGTGCAGGTCCCGCTTGATCTCTTCGCGCTGTGTGCTGGGCAGCGTCTCGATCTTGTCGTAGAGGTCGACGAGGCCGTTGTTGACGTTGACGCCCAGCTCGTCGAACAACGCCTGATGTTTGGCGAAGGCGTCCTTGTAGAAGACCTTCACTGCGTGGCCGAAGACGATGGGGTGCGAGACCTTCATCATCGTCGCCTTGACGTGCAGCGAGAACATCACGCCGGTCTTGCGCGCATCCTCCATCTGCTCTTCGTAGAACTCGAGCAGGGCCTTCTTGCTCATGAACATGCTGTCGACGATGTCGCCCTTGCCCAGCGACACCTCGGGCTTGAGAACGATCGTCTCGCCGTTCTCGGTCACGAGCTCCATGCGGATCTTGCGCGCCTTGTCGAGAGTCATGGACTTCTCGCCGTGGTAGAAGTCGCCGTGCTGCATATGCGCGACGTGGCTGCGCGATGCCATCGACCACTCACCCATGCTGTGCGGATGCTTGCGGGCGTATTCCTTCACCGCACGGGGTGCGCGCCGGTCGGAGTTTCCTTCACGCAGGACCGGGTTGACGGCACTGCCGAGGATCTTGCCGTAGCGCTCCCGGATGTCGCGCTCTTCATCGGTCTTGGGGTCGCCCGGGAAATCCGGAATCGCGTATCCCTTGCCCTGCAGTTCCTTGATCGCAGCGAGGAGCTGCGGTACGGATGCGCTGATGTTGGGCAGCTTGATGATGTTCGTTTCGGGCAGCTGCGTCAGACGTCCCAGCTCGGCGAGGGTGTCCGGAACGCGCTGCTCCTCGGTGAGGCGGTCGGAGAACGCGGCCAGGATCCGCGCCGACACCGAAATGTCGCTCGACTCGACCTCGATGCCCGCGGCGCCGGCGAAGGTGCGCACGATGGGCAGGAAGGCGTGCGTCGCGAGTAGCGGCGCCTCGTCTGTCAACGTGTAGATGATTTTCGGTTTATCGGCGCTCATGGCGGTTCTCCCACGTCGTATCGGTCCGATTCCGAACAGCACCGGGTGTGGCCACCGGAATCGCGTCGCGTCTCAGGTTACGTGCGACACAACGATGATATTCAAGAGCCGTGATCGTGGTTGAAGGGCCGCCTGTGCTCCATCCCACCGGGGGCCGATTTCAGCAGGCCGCGAGGACCCGGGACATCGCATCGTGCTCGGCGGGTGTGACCCACAGTTGGTAGACGGTCTTGACCTCGATCTGCTGTGCTACGTAGTTGCAGTGGTAGCCCGCGTTGGGTGGTAGCCACTGCGCTGCGTCGGCGTCGCCCTTCGACTGGTTGGTCGGGCCGTCGACCGCGATCAGGTTGCGAGGATCGTTCGCGAGGTTGCGACGCTGCTGCTCATCGAGCTTCTGCGCCCCCGTCTTCCACGCGTTCGACAGTGCAACGACGTGATCGATCTGGACCTGCGACGACGTGTCGCTACCGCGCCGGAAGAAGATCTCCGTGCCGGTGTACGGGTCGTTGAGCGTGCCCGTGCGCACGGTGCAGTCCTTCGTGGCGGGTTCGAGCGAGATGTGCACGAGGTCGCGTTTGAGGATGTCGTTGCGCGTATCGCAGCCGTTCTTACCGAACTCGACGGTGACGCTGTCTGTCCACGCGGAGCCGAACTCGCCCCGCTCGTAGCCGCTCTGCGATGCGGCATCGCGCACCGGAAGCGCCGCGAGTGCCTGCAGAGCGGCCGAACCACTGTAGGTCGACGACTGCCCGGCGCCACCCGAAGAGGTGGCGGCACCGGACGGGTCGGAGTCGTACGGTTCGAGGAGCACCATGGCCACGGCGACCACGACGAAACACAGCAACCAGAGCCATCGAGGGATCGACGACTTCTTCTTACGGGCCATGGACTACTGGGCCAACGGCGGCATCGTGACGACCTGGCCTGCAAAGGACAGGCCTGCGCCGAAGGCGAGCAGCAGCGTGGTGGCGCCCGGCTCGACCTGACCGGTGCGCAGCATCTTCTCCATGGCGAGCGGGATGGATGCCGCGGAGGTGTTGCCGGTCTCGATGATGTCGTCGGCGACCGCGACGGTGTCGGGCAGCTCGAGCTGACGGACGATGACGTCGTTGATCCGCAAATTCGCCTGGTGTGGCACGAACGCGTCGAGATCTTCGAGCGCGACACCGGCCTTGTCGGCGATCTGGCGCACGTACTTGCTCATCTCGAAGGCAGCCCAGCGGAACACCGCGGTGCCCTCCATGATGATCCACGGGCGCGGCTGGGTGGGGTTCTGTGCGAAGTCGACCCAGTCGGGTTCCTGCCGGATCGCGTTGCCCTGGGAGCCGTCGGACCCCCACACGGTGGGGCCGATGCCCACGTCGTCGGATGCGCCCACGACGACGGCGCCCGCACCGTCACCGAAGATGAATCGCACGGAGCGGTCGGTGGGGTTGGTGGCGTCGCTCATCCGCTCGACTCCGACGACGAGCACGTTCGTCGCGGATCCTGCGCGGACCAGGTCGGATGCGACACCGAGCGCGTAGCAGAAGCCCGCACAGCCTGCCTGGATGTCGAGCGCAGCGGCGCCGTTCGTGCCGATCCGGTCGGCGACGAGCGCAGCAGCCTGCGGAGTCTGGAAGCCGTAGGTGGAGCACGCGACGATCACGGTGTCGATCTGTGCGCCGGTAAGCTTCGCCGCTTCGAGGGCTTTCTCGGAGGCGTTGATCGACATCTCGACGATCGATTCCTCAGGATGCGCTTTCGCGAATCGGCGCTCCTTGATGCCGGAACGCGACTGGATCCACTCGTCGCTCGAGTCGATCTGCAGGCAGATCTCCTCGTTCGTGACGACGCGCTCGGGGCGGTGAACACCCAGCCCGAGCAGCACGCTGTTCCGCAACGGCGCAGGAGCGGCGATCTGTGCACCCATCCGGAAAACTCCTCTACATCATCGTGGCGCTACTGTCCTAGCATCGCCGTCCGGACACGGTATCGCGGGTCGGAAGTACCTTCCGCGACACCCCTAGTAGAACTTGTTCCAGGGCAGCTCAGCGGAGGAGTCGGGGGGCTACGTTTCCCCCATGGACGCACGTGAGTGGGACGAGAAGTATCAGGCCGAAGAACTCGTATGGGGGGCGCCACCGAGCCCCGTCGTCGTCGAGTTCGCCACCGCCCTCCCGCACGGACGCGCACTCGACCTCGGGTGCGGCGAGGGGCGGCATTCCCTGTGGCTCGCGACCCGGGGTTGGGAGGTAGTAGGTACGGACTTCTCCGAAGTGGCCCTCGACAAGGCCCGGCAGGTCGCGGCGCAGGCACCGAAGCGGTCGCGTGACCGCTTGCAGTACGTTCGGTCGGATGTGACGCAGGGCGCATTCGACGGCCCATATGATCTGATCCTCGCCGTATTCCTACACTTCCCTCCGGCACAGCGCAGAACACTGATCGACAATGCGATCAATTCGCTCGAACCTGAAGGAATCCTCATATTTCTGGGGCACGACAGGACAAATATCGACGAGGGGGTCGGTGGACCCCAGGACAGTGAAATCCTTTACACACCAACAGATATCGTCGAAGAAATCGACGGAAGACTGGAAATCCGGGTGGCCGAACGAAGATTCCGAGAAACAGTTTCCGGAACTGCCATCGACGCGCTCGTCGTTGCCCGTAAAATCGGCCTTGGCAGTTAGTTGCCTTGCGAGTAACATAGAGATGTTACCGACGAGTAATAAGCTTGGGCGGTACTAGGACCACACCGGACCGCACTGGGAGACAGAGCACAGACATGGGCCATTACAAGAGCAACCTCCGCGACCTCGAGTTCAACCTCTTCGAGTTCCTGAAGATTCAGAAGGTCCTCGAAGCCGGCAAGTTCGGCGACCTCGACGAAGAGACCGCACGCGGCATCCTCTCCGAGGTCAAGGCCCTCGCAGAGGGCCCGGCCGCCGAAGGTTTCGCCGACGCCGACCGCAACCCCCCGGTCTTCGATCCCGAGACCCACTCCGTGACCCTCCCGGAGCCGTTCAAGAAGGCCTTCCGCGCCTGGTGGGACGCCGGATACTGGTCCATGGGCATCGCCGAGGAGATCGGCGGCACCGATTCGCCGCGCAGCCTCCTGTGGGCAGTCAACGAGATGATGCTCGGCGCACAGCCCGCCGCCTTCATGTACGCGGCGGGCCCCGCGTTCGCCGGTGTGCTCTTCGAGAACGGCACCGACGAACAGAAGAAGTGGGCCGCCACCTGCGTCGAACGCGGCTGGGGCGCCACCATGGTCCTCACCGAGCCCGACGCCGGCTCCGACGTGGGCGCCGGTCGCACCAAGGCCATCAAGCAGGACGACGGCTCGTGGCACATCGAGGGCGTCAAGCGCTTCATCACCTCGGCCGACTCCGACGACCTGTTCGAGAACATCTTCCACCTCGTCCTCGCGCGTCCCGAGGGCGCCGGACCGGGCACCAAGGGCCTGTCCCTGTTCTTCGTCCCGAAGACCCACTTCGACTTCGAGAAGAACGAGATGGGCGAACGCAACGGCGTGTTCGTCACCAACGTCGAACACAAGATGGGCATCAAGGCCTCCGCGACCTGCGAGGTCACCTTCGGCGGCCACGGCGTTCCCGCCCAGGGATGGCTCGTCGGCGAGGTCCACAACGGCATCGCGCAGATGTTCGACGTCATCGAGCACGCCCGCATGATGGTGGGCACCAAGGCCATCGCGACCCTGTCGACCGGCTACCTCAACGCCCTCGACTACGCCAAGGAACGTATCCAGGGCGCCGATCTGACCCAGATGTCCGACAAGGCCGCCCCGCGCGTATCGATCATGCACCACCCGGACGTCCGCCGGTCGCTCGCGATGCAGAAGGCCTACTCCGAAGGCCTGCGCGCGGTGTACCTCTACACCGCCGCGCACCAGGACGACGTCGTCGCCGAGCAGGTCTCGGGCGCCGACGCCGAGCTCGCGCACCGCATCAACGACCTTCTCCTGCCGGTCGTCAAGGGCTGCGGCTCCGAGCGTGCCTACCAGTACCTGACGGATTCGCTGCAGACCTTCGGTGGTTCGGGCTTCCTGCAGGACTACCCGATCGAGCAGTACATCCGCGACGCGAAGATCGACTCCCTGTACGAGGGCACCACCGCGATCCAGGCACAGGACTTCTTCTTCCGCAAGATCGCCCGCGACCGCGGCGTCGCCCTCGCACACGTTGCAGGGCAGGTCAAGAAGTTCCTCGACTCCGACACCGCCGACCAGCGCCTCAAGCCGGAGCGCGCACTGCTGGCCACCGCACTCGAGGACACCCAGACGATGGTCGCGACCCTCACCCAGTTCCTCATGGGTGCGCAGGAGCAGCCCACCGAGCTGTACAAGGTCGGTCTCGGCTCGGTCCGCTTCCTCGAGTCGTTCGGCGACCTGCTCATCGGCTGGCTGCTCCTCGAGCACGCCGAGATCGCGTTGGCCGCCCTCGACGCCGACCCGGATGCGAAGGACAAGGCATTCTACGAGGGCAAGGTCGCAGCGGCGTCCTTCTTCGCGAAGAACGTACTGCCGACCCTGACCACCTCGCGCAACATCATCACGGACGTCGACCTCGACATCATGGAGCTCGACGAAGCCGCGTTCTGATGACTGCGCCGAACCCGAATGGCTGTGCAGAAGGCCAGACGGCGTCGTAGAACACGACAGTGGCTCCCGCCGATCCCGGCGGGAGCCACTGTCGTCGTAGCGGGATCAGAGTCGAAGAGGGGTCAGAACAGGACGACCCCACGCAGGTTCCGGCCCTCGTGCATGTCGGTGAATCCCTGTGCGATGTCGTCGAGCTTGTAGGTGGACGTGATCAACTCGTCGAGCTTCAACGCTCCCGAGGTGTACAGGTCGATCAACCACGGGATGTCGGCGGTCGGCGCGGATGCGCCGAACAGGGAACCCTGGATCCGCTTCTGGTACAGCACCAATTCCATGGGGCTGATGGGGATCCCGAAGTCGGTCATCGACCCGAGTCCGGTGACCACACAGGTACCGGCCTTGCGGATCGACGAGAAGGCCTCTGCGATGTGTTCCCCGGTCGTGACGCCCACAGTGACGATCGCGGCGTCGGCGCCCTGCCCGTTGGTGAACGACCGTGCGATCTCAGTTGCCTCTGCCATATCCGAGACAGCATGTGTAGCACCGAATTTCAGCGCACTCTCACGCTTGAACGGCACCGGATCGACAGCGATGATCCGGGCCGCCCCCGCATGCACTGCGCCCTGAACCGCATTGATTCCGATCCCTCCTATGCCCTGCACGATGATGGTCTGGCCTGGATACACCTCGGCGGAATTGACCGCCGCACCCCAACCCGTACCCACACCGCACCCGAGCAGGCACAGCTTGTCGAGAGGTAGATCCTTGTCGACCTTGATGGCCGAATCGACACTGACGGTAGTGTATTCGCTGAAGGTCGACAGCCCGCACGTCTGCGCGACGGGCGCGCCATCGAGACTCAGGCGGAAGCTCGACGGATCGTCGGGACGGGTTCCGGTCATGATGGCTGCACCGCGATCGCAGAGGTTCTGCAGGCCTTTCGCACACCACCGGCACCGTCCACATGCCGCCAGGAACGAGAACACCACATGGTCGCCCACACTCCAACCATGCGTTTCGGGCCCGACCTGCACGACGATGCCCGCACCCTCGTGGCCACCACAGATGGGATAGCTCCCCACCGCATGATCTCCTGAGGAGATGTGATCATCGGAATGGCACAGCCCTGCCGCGACCATCTCGACCATGATCTCCCCGCGTCGCGGATCGTCGAGGTCGAGATCGGCGATCTCGTAGGTGCCGGGTGCTTGACGAATAATTGCTCCGCGAGTTCTCATTCCGGCGTCACCTGGCCGGCCATCGACGCACGGTATCCGTCGGCGTACGGCGGGAGCATCCCCCACTCACGACGCGGGTCCTGCTCCGACGCCACGAACACGGTACGGGCGTGGCTGAATTCGAGAAAACCCTCGCGGCCGTTGTAATGCCCCATGCCGGATGCTCCGACACCACCGAACGGCGCGTCGAGCAACCCGGGGTGCATCAGCACGTCGTTGATCGTGACCCCACCGGACGAGGTGGACTCGACGACGAGATTCTGTTCTTCCACATCGTGTCCGAAGTAGTACAGCGCCAGCGGCTTCGGTCCCGCATTGATCTGCTCGAGCACCTGCTCGACGTCGTCGTACGTTCGAATCACCATCGCCGGTCCGAAGATCTCCTCCTGAGAGATCATCGCCGACTCCGGCGGGTCGAGTACGAGGCGCAACGGACGTCGGCGTTCGGTGGTATCGACCGGCTCCACGGGGACGATCTCGACTCGCGCACCGAGCCGCTCTGCATCCCGGACATATTCATCGATCCGATCGGCGTGCCCATCGGAGACGATGGCGGTGACATCCACATTGCCGGACGCTGTGGGCAGAAGCTCGGCGTAGGACTCACGGACGGCTGCGATGAACGGTTCGACGAGCTCCACCGGCACGTGGACGGTGTCGGGGGCAACGCAGATCTGACCACCGTTGGTGGCCTTCCCGACCGCAATGCGGAACGCCGCCGTCGCGAGATCGGCCGAGCGACCGACGATCACCGGCGACTTGCCACCGAGTTCCAATGTGACCGGCACAAGATTGCGTGCCGCGTTCGCCAGCACCGACCGGCCGGCAGCCTGACCACCGGTGAACACGATGTGGTCGAACGGCAACGACGTCAGGGCCTGCGCGATGTCCGGTCCCCCGGTGACCACCGCCACGTCGGCAGGATCGAGGAGCTCCGCGGCCGCATCCGCCAGCACCTGCGCAGTGCGCGGCGCGATCTCGGACGATTTCAGCACCGCCCGGTTACCCGCCGCGAGCACACCCGCCAAGGGACTCAGGAGTGTGTACACCGGGGCATTCCAGGTTCCGAGGATCAGCACGGATCCCTTGGGCTGGTACTGCACCGATGCGGTGGCTCCCAGCTGGTCGTACGGCGAGAACACTGCTCGCTGCTCGGACTGCATCCACTCGGCGACGTGATCGCGTGCGTACTTCAGCGCAGTGAGCGACCCGAGGATGTCGTTGACGGTCGAGTACCCGGGGTGTCGCCCGCCGAAGTCTGCATCGATCGCGTCGACTATCTCGTCCTGGCGCGCGACGAGCATGTCGATCACCCGCTGGATCCGCGCGCGGCGCTCGTCCACGCTGCTGATCCGCTGCACGCGGATCCTTTGCTGCTGGATCCCGAGCAACGCGCTCAACTCGGAATCCACGCTGGTCACAATGGTCATAGCGGGATGCTATGAGCGTCGTCACAGCACCCCCAGCGAGTTCCCGCTCAGCGAGATCTGCCCTCGGCGGTGTCTCCTATTCGACCTCGACGCCGGGGAAGTCCGGCACGAAGTCACCCGCTGACGGACGGGCCGCGGCGGGCTCCTCGGTTTCCGGCGCCGCCGGCGCTTCGGCCTCGGGTTCGGTCGGCGCAGGAACAGGTGCGGCGTCCTCGCCCGGCACGCGAGCAGGCGCCGACGGACGGCCGTCACCGGACGGTTCGTCGCCCGGCTCCGGTTCGGGACTCAGGCACTTGACGACGGGCACCGGGTCGTAGCGAACGGTACGGGTCTTGTTCGAGATCTGCGCCCCTGTGTTCACATCGGTGACGATGCGAGTGTCGGTGACGGTGAAGCCCTGCGCGCCGCTGGAAGGGATGCAGGAGGCGCCCGCGGGCAGCGTGATCGTGTTCGGCGATGTGTAGTTGGTGCGGTCGCCGGTGATGGATTGCACGTCGACCGTCTTCGTGCCCCACAGACGCACCGTGATGTCGGAATCCGTCCCGATCGTCTGGATCAGCACACCGGTCGACTCCGACGGATTGCGGAACGCCAGATCGATGGCGCCCTCGTAGACCGTCGCTTCACGCGCGGCCGGGTAGCGGGAGATGTAGTAGCTGTGCTCGGTGTGGTCGACGTCCTCCATACCCGCGAAGTACGACGCGTTGTACAGGGTCGTCGCGAGTTGGCTGATACCGCCGCCGACAGCCTTGCCCGGGCGACCTGCCTCGATGATGCCGGATTCGACGTAGCCTTCCGCTGCACCACGCGACCCCGTGTATCCGTTGAGCGAGAACGTCTCTCCCGGCTTCACGAGCGCGCCGTCGATCTCGGAGGCCGCGAGCCGGATGTTCACACCGGAGGCGTATTCGAAACCACCGGAGCTGAACTCACCGATCACCTCGTTGATCCCGAGCTTCTCCGCAGCCTCCGTCGTCAGTTCCGGATCGGCCGACTTGTACACGGCCTCGATGGACCGTCCGTCCTCGGTCACAAGCAACTGCGGCAGCGACTCGAGGGTCTTGTCCCAATCGACGAGATTGCCCTTCGTACCCGGAACGACCGCGGGACGACCACCGTCGAGGACGATCTGCGCGTCCTTCGGTTCCGTCTCCGTCGCCTCGAGCTGCGGCGCGAGAATCCCGATGGCGGCCTCGGGGTGGTACTGCGGATCGAGTCCACCCGAGCCGTCGGGTGCGAACGAGAGCACGGCGCCGATGTCCTGGCGCGGCAGCGTCGCGATCGTGCCGTCGTGGCCGGTGATCACGAGGTCCGACGCCACCGCGGGCACGGCGATCTCGGCGAGCGCACGATCGAGGCCCTCACGGGTGACGGTGACTTCCACGCTCTCGACCGGCAGCGACACGTCGCCGAAGGGCCAGCGCTCTGCGAAGACATCCGACGCCGCCTCCGCGTCGAGACGCTGTCCGGGCTGCGGGGTGACGGGAACCGGGGTGCCGTCCTCGAACACGATGTTGCCTTCACGCGGCCCGTGGGCTGCGGCAGCAGTCACCAGATCGATCGATGCGGCGAGTGCGGCGTCGTCGCGAGTGGAGACCACACCGACCTCGTCATTGCCGAAGAACGACGCGAGCCGGCTGAACGGATTGAGCGACTGCGATCCGACGCTGTCGAGGGTGGCATCCCAGTCGATGCCCAACCCTGCCTCCGACGGAACGATCTCGCCGCTGGTGTCTCCGGCGGTCACCGCGACAGGAGTGTCGAGCCGCGGACCGAGTTCGTTGCGGAGCGTCGCTTCGGCATCGCCCCGCGAGTCGCCGCCGATCTCGATACCGGCGACAGTGACGCCACGCGGTACCTCGCCCGAACTCATGGCGAGATCCGCGGCGTAGAGGACAGCCAGGACGGCAACGACACCACCGACGGCGAGCGCAACCGTGCGCTTCGGCAGGTTCGCCCACGGCCCGTCGGGACCCGACGGGCCGCCTGGTCCGTCTCCGGGAGGAGGCGCCACCGGCGGTGGCCCGGCCGGAGGAGGTGTGGCGGCCGGAGGTGAAGCGGGTGGCATCGCGGTGGTGGCGGCGGCCTGCGCGGGCGGCACCTTGATCTGCGGCATCTGTTCGGTGGGAGCATCCGACGCGGGCGGATTCTGCTCCGACGGCACCTTCACGACCGGGATGACTGCGGTGGGAGCGTCCGACGACCCGGCGCCGGTAGGAGCGTCCGACGACCCGGCGCCGGTAGGAGCGTCCGACGACGCCGTGTCGTTCGACGTGTCCGCGCTCTCGGTTGCAGCATCCGATCCATCGGAACCGCTCTCCCGGTCCGGAACGCTCGCCTCCGATCGACCCATCGGGCCGGATTCACCGGCTCCGGGCGACGCCGCGTTGCTCACCGGTGTCGCAGCGCCGGCCGAGGGGGCCGCCTGCGGTTGTGGTTCGGTGGGGAGAACGTCGTCGTGTGTAGCCTCGGGCTCGTTCGTCCCGTTGTTGCCGCTCACCGATGTCCCTTCAGACGGGGCACGCTCGTCGTACACTGCGCGCCGGATACCGGTTCTCCAGGGTAACGCCCGGACGTGAACGGTCTACGGGCGGAAGGCGCAAAGACCCTGCTGGGCTACCAGGTCGGGGGTCAGGTAGCCCAGCAGGGTCGTCTGTTCTATCGCCGTGTCGACGGGGGCGTTACACACATTCGTAGAGAATCTCTCGAATGTGAGTCGACACCCCGAGAGATCACGCTTCGAGGATTGCCGTCACGCCCTGGCCACCTGCAGCGCAGATCGAGACGAGGCCGCGAGCGGGCTTGCCGGTCTCCTGCTTCTTCTCGTGCAGCATCTTTGCGAGTGCAGCGACGATGCGGCCGCCGGTCGCGGCGAACGGGTGCCCCGCGGCGAGCGAGGATCCGTTGACGTTGAGCTTGGTGCGGTCGATCGATCCGAGCGGAGCGTCGAGGCCGAGACGCTGCGTGCAGTACTCCTTCGACTCGAACGCCTGCAGTGTGGCCAGGACCACCGACGCGAACGCCTCGTGGATCTCGTAGAAATCGAAATCCTGCAGGGTGAGGCCGTTGCGCTGCAGCAGACGCGGAATGGCGTAGGTGGGGGCCATGAGCAGCCCGTCGCCGCCGTGGACGTAGTCGACGGCGGCAGTTTCGGAGTCGACGAGGTACGCGAGGACCGGCAGGTTCCGTTCTGCGGCCCATTCCTCGGTGGACAGCAGCGCCGCGGACGCGCCGTCGGTGAGCGGGGTGGAGTTGCCGGCTGTCATGGTGGCGTCGCCGAGCTCGGTACCGAACACCGGCTTCAACGTCGACAGCTTCTCGACGGACGAATCGGGGCGCAGGTTGTCGTCGCGCGTGAGCCCGAGGAACGGGGTGACGAGGTCGTCGAAGAAGCCGCGGTCGTACGCGGCGGCCATGTTGTGGTGGCTCGCTGCGGCGAGTTCGTCCTGGTCTTCGCGTCGGATCCCGAATTCCTTCGCGGTGATCGCAGCGTGGTCGCCCATCGAGAGACCGGTGCGCGGCTCGCCGTTGCGCGGGATCTCGATGCCGAGCATGGACGGGCGCACGTTGCCGAGCAGCTTGACGCGATCGGCCGTCGTGCGGGCGCGGTTGAGCGAGAGCAGGAACTCGCGCAGAGGGTTGCTCACCGCGATCGGGGCGTCGGAGGTGGTGTCGACGCCGCCGCCGATCCCCGCCTCGATGCGGCCCGCGGCAATCGCGTCGCCCACTGAGATGATCGACTGCAGGCCGGTGCCGCATGCCTGCTGTAGGTCCCAGGCGGGGGTGTAGGCGCTCAGCGCGCTGCCGAGGACGCTCTCGCGGACGAGGTTGAAGTCGCGGCTGTGCTTGAGCACCGCCCCGCCGACGACGGCGCCGAGACGCTCACCCTGCAGATTGAAGCGGCTGACGAGACCGTCGAGGGTTGCAGTGAACATGTCCTGGTTGGACGCGCGTGCGTACTTGCGGTCCGAACGCGCGAACGGGATCCGGTTGCCACCGAGGACGGCGACTCGACGCAGCTGCGTGGATCGGGCATTGGTGGTCACTGGTATCTCCCGCATTCAGATGGACTCGAACTGTGGCTACTATTCTTACTCAGGAGTAAGTTAGTTGTCGACTACAGCATCGACGACCGAATTCGAAGAAGGTGGAAACGTGGCTGACGCCAAGGGCGCCCCCAAGCTCTATTCCCAGCTCATCTCGTCCGCACCCGGCTCTTTCCTCGCGAAGCAGTTCGGTCTGCCACAGCCCGAGAAGCTTCGCCGCTACCAGCCGGGTGAGCCCGCACTCCCCGGCCCCGTCCTCGTCGGCGGCAACGGCCGCCTCGTGGAACCGATCCGCACACTGCTGCGCGACTACGCGTTCGCCGACCCCGCCGATACCGAGTTCGGCGCTCTCGTGTTCGACGCTACCGGTATCAGCGACGCCGCGGGTCTCGAACAGCTCTTCACGTTCTTCCAGCCGGTCATCCGCAGCCTCGCCCCCAGCGGGCGCGTCGTCGTCCTCGGCACCACGCCCGAGGAAGCGACGTCCGTCGACGAGCAGATCGCGCAGCGTGCCCTCGAAGGCTTCACGCGCAGCCTCGGCAAGGAACTGCGTCGCGGCGCCACCATCGCGCTCGTCTATGTCTCGCCGAAGGCCTCGACCGGCCTGTCCGGCGTCGAGTCGACACTGCGATTCCTGCTGTCCGCCAAGTCGGCGTTCGTCGACGGCCAGGTCGTCCGTGTCGGCGACGGCGACGCCACCGCCCCCGAGTCGTGGGACAAGCCGCTCGCAGGCAAGGTCGCCGTCGTCACCGGTGCCGCGCGCGGCATCGGCGCAACCATCGCCGAGGTCCTCGCTCGCGACGGCGCGACCGTCATCGCGGCAGACGTCCCGGCTGCCGGTGAAGCACTGTCGCAGACCGCCAACCGCGTGGGCGGCACCTCTTTCCCACTCGATGTCACCGCTACCGACGCCGGCGACAAGCTCGCCGCACATCTGCTCGAGCGGCACGGCGGCGCCGACATCATCGTCCACAACGCAGGCATCACCCGCGACAAGCTGCTCGCGAACATGGACGACAGCAGGTGGAACTCCGTGATGGCCGTGAACCTCATTGCCCCGCAGAAGATCACCGAGGTCCTCGTCGAGAAGGGTGCTCTGAAGGAAGGCGGTCGCGTGATCGACGTGTCGTCGATCGCGGGCATCGCGGGCAACCGCGGGCAGACCAACTACGGCACATCCAAGGCCGGCGTCATCGGCCTCGTGCAGGCCACTGCGCCCGTGCTCGCGAAAAAGAACATCACCATCAACGCCGTCGCGCCGGGCTTCATCGAGACCGCGATGACCGCTGCGATCCCGCTTGCAACCCGCGAGGGTGGCCGCCTGATGAGCTCGCTGAGCCAGGGCGGCGAAACCGTCGATGTCGCCGAGACCGTGGCATGGTTCGCAAGCCCCGCGTCGAGCGCCGTCACCGGACAGGTCGTGCGTGTCTGCGGCCAGTCCATGCTGGGGGCTTGATGAGCGAAATCGAACTGTCGGAGAGCCCGTCGATCCTCGACGTCTACGGTCGCGCCGTGCTTTCGGCGCTGCCGGTCGTCGGAGCGTCCGGCGATTCGCTGCCCGACGACACGCTGGTGCTGCGCGGCCTGCGGGTCGATCCCGACAACCTCGCCGAGTACGCGAAGGTGTGCGGGCTGCGTTTCGGCGACACGTTGCCGCTGACGTACCCGTTCATTCTCTCGTTCCCACTCGTGATGAAAATGATGGTGTCCAAAGGCTTTCCGTTCGCGGCGATCGGTTCGGTGCACGCCGAGAACGTGATCGAACAGCTGCGGCCGATCTCCGTGACCGAGCCCCTCGACCTCCGTGTGCACGCCGAGAACATGCGTGAACATCGCAAGGGTCTGCTCGTCGATCTCGTCACCGTCGTCAATGTGGGGCGCGAGACGGTGTGGCGTCAGACGTCGACGTTCCTGCACCAGCAGCGCACGTCACTGTCGGGTGAGCCGAAGTCGGAACCGAAGGCCGAGGAGATCCCGGCCGTCCCCACCTCCACGCTGCGCGTCGATCAGCGGACGATCGACAAATACGCGGCGGTGTCGGGCGATCGCAATCCGATCCATGTGTCGTCGCTGGGCGCGAAGGCCTTCGGGTTCCCGAAGTCCATCGCGCACGGCATGTGGACCGCCGCAGCCACCCTGTCGGCAGTGGAAGGCCGGATCCCCGAGAAGGTCACCTACTCGGTGCGGTTCGGCAAGCCGGTGCTCCTGCCGTCGTCTCTGAGCCTCTACGCGCAGCGTGACGGCGATCAGGACGGAGAGGTCGGCGGGTGGGACCTCGCGGTGCGGCACCCGAAGAAGCAGTACCCGCACCTCACCGCGATCCTGCGCTGAGTTTCTGTGTGCCGGGGCGCGATGGGGGCGTCCCGGCTCACACTTCGAAGAAGAAGTCCGATCAGCCCTGCTGGTCGGACTTCTTCCTTCCCGCAAGACCGCGCCACGCGAGGTTCTCGAGCAGGTCGGCGGCCTTCTCGACGTCGATCTCGCCGCCTGCGATACGGTCGGCGACGGCTTCGCCCGCGCCGACGAGCGCAACGGCCATGATCTGGAAGTCGGATCCGGGTTCCGGGTCGCGCGTGCTGGATTCGAGGAGATGGGCGGTCAGTTCGATCAGCTGGTCGCGGCTGTTCTGCACTTGCCCGGCGAACGCCTGCTGCCCGAATGCCTGACGGTAGAGCACCATCCACGAGTTGCGGTGGTCGTCGACGAAACCGAGGAACGACTCCAATGCCACACGCAACTGTTCGCGCGGCGACAGCGACAGGTCGCCGGCGGGCTTGAGTGCCTCGACGAACGCCTGCCCCTCGCGGCTGATGCACGCGGCGAACAGTTCGTCCTTCGACCCGTAGTAGAGGTAGAGCATCGGCTTCGAGATCGATGCGCGCGCTGCGATCGCGTCCATCGATGCATCGTGAAATCCGTTTTCGGAGAACACATCCACCGCGGCGTCGAGCATCTGTTGCTCCCGCACTGCGCGGGGCAGTCGCTTGGTACCGCCGGCCATGACTCCTCCAACACCTACGTGACGAACAAGTTCTTACTCTACGGTAGGGAACCGGAGTCCACGCGCGATCGACGCGTTTCTCAGCAGTCGAGTGCGCCCTTGGCACGCGCGACGGTGCGCACGGACTCGTCGACCTGCGCTGCGGGCAGATCACCCGAGACCACCGATTGTTCGAGGTGATCGAGGACTGCCGGAACCTGGTCGGTGGTCAGCCACAACGCCTGGTCGATGCCCGCGGCCAACGCGGCCTCTACGGCTTCGGTGATGTCGTAACTGTCGGTGATCGCCTGCATCCCCGACAGATCGTCGGTGAAGATCATGCCGTCGAAGGGACGTCCGCCGTAACCGGTACCGGTGCGCAGCAGATCCACCGCCGCAGGGCTGATGCTCGCCGGCAGACCATCGGTCAGACCGGGAACGTCGAGGTGTCCGATCATCACCGCAACATCGGGCGAGAGGAGTTCCCTGTACGGCGCAAGGTCGGTCTGCACGAGCTGGTCGAGCGGCGGGGTGGTCACGGCACCGGTATGAGAATCACCGGATGCCGAGCCATGGCCGGGGAAGTGCTTGAACACCGGCATGATGCCCGCGTCCTGCAGACCACGGGCATACGCGCCGGCGTAATCGATGACGACGGCCGGGTCGTCGGAGTAGGAACGGTCGCCGATCACGGAGTCGTCGGGCTGGCTACTCACGTCCACGTCGGGCGCGAAGTCGACAGTGATACCGAGCTCACGCAGCTCCTGGCCCCGCTCGAGTGCCATCTGATACGTCTCGTCGACGGACATGGTCTGCGCAGTGAGACGGGCCGACGGGTCGGGGCCGAGGAGTTCACCCACCCGCGACACGCGGCCGCCTTCTTCGTCGATCGTCACCATCAGCGGCAGCGGGCTCTGCGCCGCGACCCCTGGGATCTGGCGCTCCGCAAGCATCGCCCGATCGGTCCAGCTGCCGACGAAGATGCCGCCGATCTGTTCTGCCTGGATCATCGCAAGCGCGTCGTCGGCGCCGGTGACACCGACATTGAGCAACTGCGCGAGCTTCTGACGCAACGACAGCGACGCGAGCAGGTCGTCGCCGCACACGGCCGGCTGCACGGACGACGACGGAGAAGGCTGCGTGGACGACGGCGACGATGCCGATTCCGCAGACGTCGTGGGCTCCGACGCCGGGGCATCGGCGGTGTCGCCGGCACCGCAGGCCGTTACCGCGAGTGCCGAGGTGAGGACGACGGCGAGGCTGTGTCGGATCCGCATGATGCTCGACGGTAGTCGACTCACGTAGGGGCCTCCCCACCACCCGCTCAGCGAGGTATCGTGCACGCAACCACCGCAGCTACGAGAGCTTTCGCGTACACGACCTGGAGGAGTGCACGTTGGCCGCAGACCTGATTCTCATCGCCTACGACGGATCCGAGAATTCCAAGCGCGCCGTGCAATACGCGGGCCGCTTCCTCGAATCGTGCCGTGCCGTCGTCGTCACCGCGTGGGAGCCGATGGTCCGCCAGGCAGCGCGGATGTCCGGGCTGTCGGGAGTCATGCAGCCCGAGTGGGTGCCGGACGAGGACAACGAGGACGTGGCCTTCTCCGACGCGAAGGTGACCAACCGGGAGGGCCTGGAGCTCGCCAACTCTCTCGGCCTGCATGCCGAGGGTCGCACCGTCGAGGTCGTCAACGCGGTGTGGGCGGCTATCATCGAGGCCGCCGACGAACTGGACGTCGACATCATCGTCACCGGTACTCGCGGCACCACGGGGCTACGTTCTCTGCTGCAGTCCTCGGTCGCCGATCACGTGCTCCGGCACAGCCACCGACCTGTCCTGATCGTGCCGCCCGGCCGCTGACGACCACCTCACACAATCCGCCCGCATTACATGGGGAACGGCGTGCAGGCGATATCGTCGTCTCACCATGGACGGATTCCTGCTCTCGCGCGCCGATCGCTCTGTACACGCCATCGGAACGCGGCGCCTGTTCTCCGATGTCGCCACGGCGTCGACGGCGCTGCGTCGCGGCAAAGCCGAGCTGATCGTCGGAGCTCTGCCGTTCGACCCGGACGGGGCAGTCGCGCTGACCGAACCCGAGAATGTCGAGATCACCGACGGAGCGTGGGAAGCTCCCGACGACCTTCCCGATCTGCCTTCCGTGCGGATGACCGCGCAGATCCCTCTCCCGCGCATCCATGTCGCGCGGGTGCGTTCGCTCATCGAAAGGCTCGAGCTCGGCGAGTTCGACAAGGTGGTTGCGGCGCGACGTGTGGCGCTCGAGGCCGACGAACCGATCGACCCGTTGTCACTGGCTGCGCGCATGATCGAACGCCATCCGGACGCGACGACCTACGCACTCGACCTCAGCGCAGCAGAAGAACGGTACTGGGGCCACACGCTGGTCGGCGCAACCCCTGAACTGCTGGTCAGTGTGCGTGGCGAGACCGTGACGTGCCGACCGCTCGCCGGCACCGCCGCCCGCCACGCCGATCCGGATGCCGACCGCAAGGCCGGTGAGACGCTGCTGGCGTCGCCGAAGAACCTCGCCGAGCACGCGTTCGTCGTCGACTGGATCCGGGCGCGGCTGACCCCACTGTGCAGCGACCTCGACATCCCCGCCGGACGGGAGCTGACGTCGACGCCGGACGTGTGGCACCTCGCGACCCCGATCACCGGCACACTGCGCGATCCGGTTACCGACGCGCTCACCGTCGCTGCTGCGCTGCACCCGACACCTGCGGTCGCGGGAACACCCACCGAGGCGGCTCTCGCGGCGATCCGGGCAACGGAAGGAAACCGCCGTTTCTACGGCGGCGCGGTCGGCTGGTGCGACTCGAACGGCGACGGGGATTGGCTCGTCGCGATCCGCTGCGCCGAGATCAGCTCCGACGGGCTGCGGGCCCTCGCGTGGGCAGGCGGTGGCATCGTCGCCGAGTCCGATCCCGACGACGAACTCGCCGAGACCACCGCGAAACTGCGCACGCTGTTGGGCACCATCGGACTCTGAGCCGCTCGGACGGTGCGCTGGCACCGTCTCCGCTACCCGGGGTGATACCTTGACGCGGAACCAAACGACGTGAGTCGATCGATGATGGGGAGTTGGGTATGGGGAAGTTCCTGGGGCCAGGCTTGATCAGCGCGTTGGCCGGCGTCGTGGTCGGCGCTGTCGCCGTATTCGGAGTCACGGCTGCGGTATCCGAGAACTCTCGTCCCGAGATCGATCGCAGCGGTAACGCTGATTCGTCCCTCCTGAACCAGGTTGAGTACGGCAGCCGCTGACGGCGCCGGCAACGCTTCGAGTTCACGTACGCACGGCGCTGCAGAACCTCCCGGCGCCGAGACTTCACCGAACGCGGAACCACTGTCGCGGCGGTGGCTGTATGTTGTCACCGCCATCGCGTTCGTTCTGTCGTTCGCGCAGGTTCCCGGCCTGATCGTTGCTGACACCAAGTACGACCTGACGCAGAACCCGATCGGTTTCCTCACGCGCGCGGCTCACCAGTGGAGCAGCCTGGCACCGCTCGGGCAGGTACAGAACCAGGCGTACGGGTATTTCTTCCCACACGGTTCGTTCTTCGCTCTCGGACAGCTTCTGCACATCCCCCCGTGGATCACTCAGCGCCTGTGGTGGATGCTGCTGCTCGTCGCGGGTTTCTGGGGTCTGATCCGGCTCGCCGAAGCGCTCGGAGTCGGCAGCCGCAGTTCGCGGGTGATCGCAGCGATCGTGTTCGTGCTGTCGCCGCGCGTCCTGACGACCCTCGGATCCATCTCGTCGGAAGCGCATCCGCTGATGCTCGCTCCGTGGGTGCTGCTGCCCCTGGTGCGGTATCTGAACGGTCGGGATGCGCTCTCGCACCGTGTTCTCGCCGCGCAGTCCGCCGTCGCAGTCGCGCTGATGGGCGCGATCAACGCCGTCGCCACCGCCGCGGCGTGCCTCGTCGCGGGCCTGTGGTGGATCGCGCACCGACCGAACCGGCGCTGGTGGCGTTTCACCGTGTGGTGGCTGCCGCTGTGCGTGGTCGCGGTGACATGGTGGATGGTGCCGCTGCTTCTGCTCGGCAGGGTCAGTCCCCCGTTCCTCGACTTCATCGAGTCGTCCGGGGTGACGACCGAATGGACGTCACTGGCGGAGGTGCTGCGCGGTACCAGCAGCTGGACTCCGTTCGTGTCGCCGGAACGCATCGCCGGTGCCGTGCTCGTCACCCAGCCCGCCGCGGTGCTCGTCACCGGTCTGCTCGCCGCCGCAGGTCTCGCGGGTCTGGCGATGCGGACGATGCCGGCGCGCGGCCGGTGGACGCTGATCCTGTTCGTCGGTGTCGCGGGTCTCGGTGCCGGGTACGTCGGCGAGCTGAGTTCCCCGCTCGCCGAACAGGTGCGCCTGTTCCTCGATTCCACAGGCGCGCCGCTGCGCAACGTGCACAAACTCGAGCCGCTCGTGCGGCTCCCGCTCGTCCTCGGACTGGCGCATCTGCTGCGGTGGGTGCCGTTGCCCGGTTCGGTGCCGTGGCGCCGCGCCCGCACCGCATTCGCGCATCCCGAACGCAATCCGATGGTCGCCTTCTCCACCCTGGTCCTCGTCGCCGTGACCCTCGCGACGTCGCTCGCGTGGACCGGGAAACTCGCACCTCGCGGTGCATACGACGAGGTGCCCGAGTACTGGCACGAAACCGCGCAGTGGCTCGACGAGCACACCGAGGAGCGCGGTGAACGTGCTCTGCTCCTTCCCGGAGCACCGTTCGGAAGTCAGATCTGGGGCCTGACCCGCGACGAGCCGATCCAGGCTCTCGCGTCCACACCGTGGGCCTCACGCGACGCGGTGCCGTTGGTGCCGCCGGGCGCGATCCGGGCCCTCGACTCGGTGCAGCGGCTCATCGCCGACGGTCGTCCGTCGCCCGGGCTCGCGGCGACACTGCGCAGCATGGGCATCGGCTACCTGGTGGTGCGCAACGATCTCGATCCCGACACCTCCCCCGCGGCACGTCCGGCGCTGGTTCACCGTGCCGTCGAGGGGTCACCGGGCATCGAGCGGGTCGCCGAGTTCGGCTCGGAGATCGAACGTGTCCAGCCCGTCGGCGTCGTCGCCGACGCCGACCTGCGCCCGGTGTATCGGGCGGTCGAGATCTACCGGGTCGACGAACCGGCGGACGCGCCCGTCGGGCCGTACGCGGTGGACGCCGCGTCGGTCCCCGTCGTGCAGGGCGGACCCGAGTCGCTGCTGAGCCTGAACACCACCGATCCCAGGCATGTGGGTCCGCGTGTGTTCGCGGCCGACAGTGCACGCGGGGGACGGGAACCGGACACACTGACCGTGACCGACACCCCCACCGATCGAGAAACCGACTACGGGCAGGTCGATCATCATTCGTCGACGATCCGCGCCGAGGGCGACGAGCGGCGCACGCACAATCTGGTGCCCGACTATCCCGTGCCCGACACCGACCTCGTGCAGGCCGAATGGGAAGGCGCACGGATCAGTGTGTCGAGCGCTGCGTCGGACGCCACGCAGCTCGGCGGGACATCGGTCGGCAGCGGCCCGGCCGCTGCGATCGACGGTGACCCGACCACCGGCTGGCACAGCAACGGCCTCGAATCCGCGATCGGGCAATGGCTGCAACTCGACCTCGACACCCCCATCGACGCGGGCATCCTGCACTTGACCACAAGTGCGGGCGCACTGGGTGCGCCGGTGAAGTGGCTCGAGGTGACCACCGACCGGGGCAGCACCGCTGTCCGCGTCGAGAAGCCCGGCACCCCGCAGACCGTGGCGTTGCCGCTGGGCACGACGACGTGGATCCGGATCACCGCGACGTATGCCGAAGGAGGCAGCCGCGGCAACCAGTTCGGGCTGTCCGAGGTCGCACTCGAAGACCACACAGACCGCGCCGACCCGCGGTTCCTCGACATCCGGCGACGCATCGTCGTGCCGGCTCCTTCTGACGGCACCTCGGTGCGGGGCTGGGATCTTCGGCAGGAGTTCCCTGGTCGCGGTAGCTGCGTCGATACCCCCGCCCGGGTGCGGTGCGCGTTCGGGTTGGCCACCGCGCCGGAGGAACCGAATCTGTTCACCCGCACCCTGAACGTACCGGCCGAGTCGTGGGTGACCCCGCAGTTGTGGGTGCGGGCACGCCCCGGGCCGGCACTCGACGAGGTGATCGAACGGTCCGATCGGGTCGTCGCCCGCGGCGCTGCCGACGTGGTGGATCTGCAGGGCTCGGCGTTCGCTGCCACCGACGGTGATCCACGCACGTCGTGGACCGCGGAGGAGAGTTCCCTCGAGCCCGGTGCGCCGCATCCCACTCTGACCCTCGAATTGCCGTCACCGCAGGTGGTGACGGGTCTCGATCTCGCGACGTCGCTGGGAGCGCTCCCCGCGCCGCCCACCCGGGTCGCGGTGAACCTCGGGAACGGCCCGCAGGTCCGGGAACTCGACGAGGACTCCACGGGAATCGAGCTGACGCCGCACCTCACCGACCGGGTACAGCTCACCCTCGTCGATCACGACGACATGATCGATCGCACGATCCTCGGGTTCTCGAAGGAGACGCCGCCGGGGCTCGCCGAGATCACCGTTCTCGGGGAGGACGGTCCGATCGGCGCACAGGATTCGATCTACGATCGCGTCGTCACCGTCGAGTGCGAGGCCGGGCCCGTGATCACGATCGAGGGCCGCACCTACCGCACGTCCGTCACCGGGTCGGTCCGCGATCTCGCGGAAGGCGCGGAGGTGCCTGCGACCCTGTGCGACACCGATGCGGTCGGGATGTCGCCGGGCCGGATCGATGTGGACGTCGAGCCCGGCACCGCGTTCGTGGCATCGAGCCTGCAGTTGCCGCTCGTAGGTGCGGAACCGCCACGCACCGATCCCGTGGAACTCGAGATGGGGACGTGGACGGAGAACCTGCGTGAACTACAGGTGCCCGCGTCCGATTCGGATCAGCTGATCGTGGTGCCGGAGAGCACGAACGTCGGATGGGTCGCATCCGCGCCGGACGGCACCGAGCTGACGCCGGTCGTCGCGGACGGATGGCAACAGGGTTGGATCGTGCCCGCGGGAACGGAAGGCACCGTCACTCTCGAGTTCGCGACCGATCGCTGGTATCGCATGGGGATCTTCGGAGGCCTCCTTCTCCTTCTTCCTCTGTTCGCCCTAGCGTTCCTGCCCCGCCGCCGACCCGTATCGGATCCCGGTCCCGCACCGCGGACGTGGCATTCGGCGACCGCTGCTCTCATCGGGGTCGCCGCCGCGTCCGTCGTCGTCGCCGGCGGTGTGGGGATCGCCGTGACGGTTCTCGGCACGACGGGTGTGATCGCTGCCGCGGCGCGGTGGGGTTCGGCGACCGCGTCGCGGATCCTCGTCGGTGTCGCCGGTGGGTCGACGATGCTCGCGATGGCACTGTTGTCGACGGGGCCGTGGCGCTCACCCGACGGCTACGTCGGGCACTCGTACCTGATTCAGTTCGCGGCGCTGGTCGGTCTGGTCGCGGTCGGTGTCGCGGCGGCCTGCACAGCGGAGCTGCCCGAGTTCTGGCGTCGGCGTTCCCAGCGGCGGAATGCCCGCCGGGCAGGTTCTTCCACCAATGCGTAGCTCACGGATGCCACCGCGACGCTCAGTACCGCCGTCACGGCCAGCACGAACCAGAAGCGCCCTTGGAACGCGGGGATGCCGAACACCGGCAGGACGACGGCGAGCACGGCGAGATGCCAGATGAAGATGCCGTAGGACCAGCGGCCGATCGTCAACGCGAGCGGACTCGCGAGGATGCGATGTTCGGTGCGCGGCGCGAGCACGAGCGGAGCCAGCAACAAGAAACTGACGACGGCGCCCAACACGATCTTGCCGTTGTACTCCCACGGTTCGAGCGTGGTGAGGGTCTTCGGACCGGCGAGCGGCGTCGTCGCGAGACCGAACGCGACGAGTGCCGCGACAGCCATGATGTGCCGTTTCGCAGCAAGCCGATGCATCCATGTCGGGGGGTGCGCGGCGAGTTCGGCGAGGATCATGCCCGCGGCGAACCACGGCATGTAGCCGGGCAGCCAGTTGTCATGGTTGATGTGATCCTCTGTCGACACGGGCACCCACACCCAGGCCAGCGACAGCACGGCCGCACCCAGCAGGACCGGAATCCGGAAGCGGGCCGTGTCACCGCGCAGGCGGCTCACCGACCAGGCGAGCAGAGGCAGCACAAGATAGAAGGCCACCTCCACCGACAGGCTCCACATCTGGGTGAGTCCCTCGGTGAGGGTCAGCGGAACGAACACCTGCACCAGCGCGAGGTTGGCCCACCACACCGTCGGGCCTCCCCCGGCGCCGGGCAGAAGCCACAGGATGAGGATCACGGCCACCCAGTAGGCGGGCAGGATCCGGGCAGCGCGCGAGACGAAGTAGCGACGCGTCGACGGCCGATCGGCCTCGCCGCGCGCGGCGGCCGCATGCGGGCGCCACAACAGGAAACCCGAGAGCGCGAAGAACAGGGCCACCGCAAGATCGAATCGGCCCCACACCCTGCCGATCCAGGGGTCGTGCACCGCTCCGGTCTGGAATGCGACGTGGGTGATCAGCACACCTACGGCGGCAATTCCTCGCATTCCTTCCAGCGCAGGGAGGAAACCTGTCGCGGAAGGGGACGGAATGTCGGGAGCGGTCATCGGCGACCAGTCTGCCGTGTAGTGCCCGTAACGAGAAGTGCGGGCCTCGCGGCGTGCGGTCGCGCGTCACCGAACCTCAGGCTGTTAGTGTCTGGGCTCACGTGGTGTTCGCGGGTCGGATGCCAGGCGATCCGTGCAGCCCTGCTGCCGGTGGGGGTACTCGATGAAACCGTTGAGTGAGGAGATACAGCATGGCTGAGCGTTCCAGCTCGGGCCGGATACTGGCAATGATTCTGGTGGGCCTGGGAGCATTCCTTCTGGCCATCGCGATTCTGATCCCGACGTACACCGTCGGGAAGCTGAAGAAGACGCCGCTCGACCTCGAGGTGACCACGGTCGCCGAAGGCACCGGCGACATTCTGAATTCGCGTGCACTGCTCGCCGGTAACGCTCAGGTCGACACCGATGTCCCGATCGTGGCCCAGCGCTTCGTCACGGTCGAGGATCCGGCAGACGGCGAGATCATGACGCTCCAGGCCGGTCAGACGGTGCGCCGTCTCGACATGCAGGGCGACACCGGACTCGTGTCCGCAACCGTCGACCGCCTCACGATCGACCGGGTGTCGTCGATGCCGGTGTCGCAGGAAGAGTTCCCGGATCGGGTGAGCACGATCCAGACGTCCGCGGATTCGCCGGGCGAGGAGATCGACAACCGCGAGGGCCTGCAGTACAAGTTCCCGTTCGACGTCAAGCAGGAGTCGTACCCCTACTACGACATCAATGCCCGTGAGACCTACCCCATCGATTTCGTCGGTGAGGAAGAGATCAACGGCATGCCCGTCTACCACTTCCAGCACGAGATCGGCCCGGTCGACATGTCGGAGGCCGACCCGAGCGTCCCGACGTACAAGCTGGAACTCCCCGCCTCGACGTGGGGTGTCGGTGAAGGCGACGAGCCCGTCGAGATGACCCGCTGGTACAACAACATCCGCGATCTGTGGGTCGACCCGATCACCGGTGTCGTCGTCAAGGGTCAAGAAGCGCAGGACCAGTACTACGCACGTGAGGCGAACACTCCCGAGGTCACCGTCCTCGACGTGACGCTGCCGTTCGACGAACCGACGATCGAGTACCAGCTCGAGCAGGCCCGCGACGGCCAGGACCAGCTTTCGCTCTTCGGTAAGACCCTGCCGATCATCGCCGCCGTCCTCGGCGTCATCCTGCTGATCGTCGGCTTCGTCCTCGGTCTCCGCGGTGGCGGAAACGGCGGTCGGCGTGCCGCCGCGGCAGGCAGCCCGGCACCCGCCGGTCCGGCCTCGGCCGCAGCAGCGGGTGCAGGTGGTGCCCATGCCGCCGACACGCAGCGCGACTTCACGGACGATCGCACCGAGGTCATTCCGCGCTCCGATCTTCCGCAGGAGCCCGAGCAGCGGGACTGGACGACCGACCAGACCCAGGAAATTCCCCGCACAGACCTGAACAAGCCCCCCACTCAGGACTGATCGAGAGACCGAACGAACGCCGCCTCACACCTCACGGTGGGAGGCGGCGTTCGCATGTGCGAGCCGAGACGTCTTCACCGCCGCGGATGCCCCGCGGACAGCGAGCACCGACACCACCGCGGCCGTGACGGCTGCGACACCGACGGCCACTGCGATGAACTGCTCCACCGTCGCTGCGACCGTCGCCATCAGCACGGCTTCGACCACGAGGCCCACCCACGCGACACCGGCCAGCGCGGTGCGATCCCCGGCGATCGCGGACAACAGTGCACCCTGCAGCACCGCGAGGCACGCACCCTGCAGCGCGAACAACCACAGCAGGGACTGGACGGGCTCGTAGGCGTCGCCGACGAGAAGCGGCACGATGGGCGCGCAGATCGCCGCTGCCGCGACGAGCGCCGCGCCGAGGCCGACGAGGACCGCGAGCGCCGAACGCACTGCAGACGCCGACTCCGCCGGGTTCGCCATCCGCGGGTACAACACCACCCCCACGGCCTGTGGCAACCAGAACGCCACCTTCGTCGCGACCGCCCCGAGCGCGTAGAGGCCCGCGGAGTCGGCATCGAGCAGCATGCGCGCGAGCATCAGATCGAGCGACGTCAACGCGATCAACGCGAGTTGGACCTGCGACGCGCGCAGCACCGCCGCGGCTCCCGGTATCCGAGGCGCAGACCCCGGGTCCGGATGTTCGGGCTTGCCGGGGCGTTCGGGTTCGCCGGGGTGTTCGGGCTCGCCGCGACCGACGAACAGCGTGGCGGCCACCGCCACCGCTCCCGTCCCCACCGCGCCGGCAAGCAACGCCGAACCCGGGCCACCACCGGCGGCGAGCACCGCGACGGCAGGGACGACCTTCGCGATCCCAGCGGCGGCGAGGACGACGCTCAGCGCCGCGAACCGGGCGCGTCCCTGCAACAATCCCTGTTCGGTCGCGACAAGTACCAGCAGAGGGGCCGTCACCAGCGACCCGAACGCACCCGCGATGCTCGTGTCCAGTGCCCACGACACCACCGGTACGAGAGCCAGAGCGACGACAGCGGCGATCAGTGCGCATCGACGACCGAGACGACGCAGCACCGCGGTGTCGGCTCCGTGCACAGCTTCACGCGCGATGACGGTCTGCAAGGCCAGCGCTGGGACCGCGAGGACGAGCTGGGCCGCGAGCAGGCTCGCGAACTCTCCGTACCCGGCGGGGCCGAGCCACCGTCCCGCGGGCAGATGCAGCAGGTAGGACGCGACATTGGCGGTCATCGCACCGAGGGTCACCATCGTCATCCCGGCCACCGCGGTTCCTGTCCCGGAGCGGCGCGTCGTGTTCTCTGGCGGCATCCGCCCATCCTCGCACCCGTGGGCACCGTAGTCTGCGGCCATGTCCATGCAGGGTTTGCGCCGTCCTCGCGCGACGACACACGCGTCGGCACTGACGCCGACGTTGGTTCCGGCGTTGTGGTCGCTCGCCCTGACCGTCGTCGTGCTCGGTCCGATGTTCACCTCGCACGGCTATCTGTTGCTGCGCGACGCGGTGAGCACGCCTCGCTCGTACCTCACGGACTCGGCGTTGGGACTGTCCGACGCCGCGGCCCGCGCGGTTCCGCAGGATGCGTTGCTCGCGTGGGTTACGACCGTCGTCGACGGTGGTGTCGCTGTGACCGTCCTTCTCGTCGCATCACTGTGGGCGGCAGGATTCGGTGCAGCGCAGCTTGTTTCGGTTCTACTTCCCACTTCCGGTGTGCCCGCACAGGTGACTGCGGCGACCGTCGCGATATGGAACCCGTACGTCGGCGAGCGGTTACTGCAGGGACACTGGAGTCTCCTTGCGGGCTACGCGGCGCTGCCGTGGGCGGCGTGCGCGGCGGTCGCGGTGCGTCGACGTGCCCCCGGCGGATGGTGGGCGCTCGCGTTCTGGCTCGGGATCGCGGGGCTCACCCCGACCGGTGTGCTCCTCGCCGGGGCGACCGCGGTCGTGGTCCTCGCAATGCCCGGCGGTCGCGCGTCACGGGTGCGGCGGCTCGTGGGTGCCTGCGCCCTGATCGTGGCGGTATCGGCACCATGGCTCGTCGCAACCGCCTTGTCGGGTGGCGGCACAGAGGCGGACCCGGCAGGTGTGAGTGCGTTCGCGGCCCGCGCCGAGCCGCTGCTGGGCACGATCGGGTCGGTCGCAGGTCTCGGCGGCATCTGGAATGCCGATGCGGTGCCGGGCTCACGCACGACGCCGTGGGCACTCGTCGGGACCGCACTGCTCCTCGTGATCGTCGCGTGCGGACTACCCACATTGTGGCGGCGACGTCGCAACCCGGTGATCGTCGCACTCACGGTCGTCGCGGTCGTCGCGCTGCTCGGCCCGACTCTCGGCGCCACCGCGCCGGGTCTGCGATCAGGGGAATGGTCGATGGTGCACGTCCCCGGGGCCGGACTCCTGCGCGACACCCAGAAATGGGTCGCACTCGCGATGCCGCTCTATGCAGTGGCCGCGGCCGCCGGCATCGGGGCACTGCGACGGCACTTCACTCCCGATCGGGCCCGCAGCGACACCGCGTGGGCGGCGCTGGCGGTGGTTGCCTTGGTGGGTGCGCTCCCCGATCTCGCCTGGGGTGTCGGCGGCCAGATACGACCCATCCGATACCCCGATGGGTGGCAGCAGGTCGCGAGCATCGTCACCGCGAACGAGGGTGACGTCGCGGTGCTGCCCACGGGCATGTTCCGCCGGTTCGAGTATTCCGGCCCGGTGGCGGTCCTGGACCCGACGCCCCGCATGCTGCGCGCCGACGTGTTGCAGACCGGAACCCTCATCGTCGAAGGAGGCGCAGTCGGAGGAGAGGGCGCGCGTGCTGTCGACGTCGAACGACTCCTGCAGGGCGGTGCGGATCCGTCGGAGCTCGCGGCGCGGGGTGTCGGTTGGGTCCTGGTCGAGCACGGCACTCCCGGCGATCACGGCCGATCGGAGGAGACCCTCGAAAACCTCACCCAGCTCTACAGCGACGACGACCTGGCGCTCTACCAGGTCGACGGAGCGTGGGCGCGAGAGACGTCCGGCCGGAGCGTGGCGATCCTCGCGCACCTGCTGCTGGTGCTGGTGGTTGCCGCCGGGGCTATCGGCATGCTCGGAACCCGACTAGGTGCCCGCGTATCGGAGTTGCTCCGCGCCCTCGCCGATCGTTTCCGCTGCGATTCGGGGAAACAGGCCTGACGCTCGCTGCCCCGACGCGACACTGGTCAGCACCTCGAACACACCGGATCCGGTGGCCTCCCAGGAGAACTCACCCGCCCTGATCCGGGCCTTGTCGCCCAGCTCGGTGCGGCGCTCGGCGTCACCGAGCAGTTCTGCGACCGCGTCGGTGAGGTCGCCGGCAGAATCGACGAGGACACCCGTGACGCCGTCCACGATCGAATCCGTGAGGCCTTTCGAGCTGCGGTATCCGACCGTCGGGACACCGTGCTGTGCGGCCTCGATCACCGCGAGCCCCCACCCTTCCTTGCGGGACGGCATCACATGCAGCCAGGACCGTGCCAGCACCTCGTGCTTGCGGTCCTCGGAGACGTGGCCGTGGAAGGTGACGTCAGCTTCGATGCCCAGCTCCGCGGCGACGTGACGCAACTTCTGTTCCCACCAGCCACCGCCGACGACGTCGAGGTGCAGGCCGGGGATGTGGTCGCGCAACGCTGCGATCGCGGTGAGTGCGTCCTCGATCTGTTTGTGCGGCACGAGCCGCGACAGCACGCACACGCTCGGGTGCGCGGTGCGGGTGTGTTCGCCGCCGGGGATGACATCGGCGGGGATGGCATCGGCGCCGTTGCGGACCACCGCGATGCGGTCGTGGTCGACTCCGAGCATCCGCAGTTCGTCGGACGACGGCAGCGACACGGTCAGGTACTGGTTGCGGCGATGCACTCGCGGCGACAACGTGGATTCGATCCACCAGCCCAGCTTCGCCATCGCGCGTCCCGCGACGGGCCACTGCTCACGGTGGCAATGGTGCACGAGCACGGTGACGGGGGCGCCGGCGACGAATCGGGAGAAGAACGGGATGCCGTTCTGGGTGTCGATGACGGCATCGGGGCGGATGCCCTTCAGCGGACCGAATCCGAGGCGTCCGGCGGCCATCGCGGCGAGAGCACGCGGATACACCCCGAGACGACCGCCCCCGCGGCTGACGTCGATACCGTCGATGGTGTCGCGCTTGCTCGCGCCCGGATACGACGCAGTGCGCAGCGTGACCTTGATGCCGCGAGCGGCGAGTTGCGCGCCGACCTGCTCGAGATAGCGCTCGCTGCCGCCTCCCTGCGGGTGCCCGCTGTCGCGCCAGCAGAGCAGTAGAACCTCCCGCACGCGGATTACCCCCCGGTAGTAGCGCACGCCCGTACGGACGCGGTGTGATGTCACGGACACACTAGCGGGTGCGCCCGCGATGCAGGTGCACGATGGCTTTCCGAGTGCCCGCACCGCCGCCGTACGCGCGAGGGTGCGGGCACTACTGTGGTTCGACGTGCCACCGAAGACCCCGTCCGTTCCCCGTGTGACCCGGCTGTTCGAACGCCGCGCCACCCTGCGACGTTCCATCGGTCTGCTCGGCAGTTTCCGTTTCGAGCAGACCGCACCCGACAAATTCTACGGCGGTCTCGCCCACGACACCGTCGACCTCGTCGGTGACCTCTACACGGGCCTGACCGGGAACAGTCTCGCGGGCACCACCGTCGTCGACGTCGGAGGTGGGCCCGGCTACTTCGCCGACGCGTTCGCCGAAGTGGGGTCGCGCTACGTGCCGATCGAACCCGATCCGTCCGAGATGCACGCGGCCGGATTACAGGTCGGTGGCGCGATCCGCGGATCGGGCCTCGCGCTGCCGCTACGTACCGGGTCGGTGGACGTGTGCTTGTCGTCGAATGTCGCCGAACATGTTGCACAGCCGTGGGTGATGGCCGACGAGATGCTGCGGGTGACGCGACCCGGCGGCCTGATGGTGCTCTCGTACACACTGTGGTGGGGACCGTTCGGTGGACACGAGACCGGTCCGTGGCACGCGTTCGGCGGCGAGTACGCAGCGCGTCGCTATGCCCGGAAACACGGGAAGGAACCGAAGAACCGATACGGTGTGTCGCTGTTCGAAGTGGGCTGCACCGACGGCCTCGCCTGGGCCCGGTCGACGCCCGGCGGCGAGTTGCTCGCCGCGTTCCCCCGCTACCACCCGCAGTGGGCGTGGCTGCTCGTCCGGGTGCCGTGGGTGCGGGAGTTCCTGGTGAGCAACCTGGTACTCGTGCTGCGGCGCCGCTGATCACCTAATCTCGGCGTCATGACCGCACTGGCTCTCGACGTGGGTGGCACGAAATTCGCCGCGGCATTCGTCGCGGACGACGGAACCCCGGTCGAGCCGAGGGAGATTCCAGTGCCCGCCACCGGCGTGTGGGACACCTGCGCCGCGCTTCTGCGCGAGGTGGCCGGTGCCGAACCGATCACCGCGGTGGGGATCGCGGCAGCAGGCCCCGTCGACTCACGGAGCGGCACCGTCTCCCCCATCAACATCCCTGAGTGGTCATCAGGTTTTGCGCTGGTGGGGGCCGTGCGCAGCCTGTTCCCGAACGCGCGCGTGGCGTTGGCGATGGACGGCGCCGCCGCAACGTTGGCCGAGCACCGGTTCGGTGCGGGTCGCGGAACGAACGATCTGCTCGGCGTAGTGCTCGGCACCGGTATCGGCGGCGGCATCGTGCTCGACGGTCGACTCGTGTCCGGCCGTACCGGGAACGCGGGTCACATCGGCCACATCGTCTCGGCATACGGCTCCGAGAAATGCACGTGCGGCGGCGCGGGGTGCATCGAGACGGTGGCGAGCGGGACCGCCGCGGTGAAGTGGGCGCGGGCACACGGCTGGAAAGGGCAGGACGGCGCTGCGCTCGCGGCGACGGCGCAGGCCGGCAGCGGTGTCGCGGCGGCTGCGCTCGAGCGCGCGGGGACCGCGTTGGGTCAGGTCATTGCATCTGCGGCGGCACTGACGGACGTCTCGCTCGTCGTCGTCGGGGGTGGTTTTGCGGAGGCGGGAACTCCGCTGTGGCGTCCTATGCTGGCGTCCGCGGCGCGGCAGGCTCGCCTCGGCTTCATTCGCGATCTGCGGATCGTGCCGGCCTCGTTGGGCGCGCTGGGATCGCTCGTGGGTGCCGCTGCACTCACACATGGTCACGAGTAGGTAACCATTCGGCGGCGCACGGGTTCCGAGGACCTACCCTGACTGGACCAGCCCTACCTCGACTAGCCCAACGGGCCCAGTGGGACGGATCGGTGGTATCCGATGAGGATTGCCGAAATTTTGCGGAACAAGGGTTCGGCGGTGCAGACGGTTCCCCCGGGAACCACGGTCTGCGAGCTGATCGGAGATTTTGCGCGCCATAATATCGGGGCGATGGTCGTCGTCGACGGCACCGACGTCGTCGGAATCGTCACCGAGCGCGATGTCGTCCGGCAGCTCCATGAGCTGGGCCCGTCGATACTCGTCGCCACAGCCTCCGAGGTGATGACGGTCGATGTGGCGATGTGCCTGCCGACCGACAGTGTGGACAGCCTGGCCGAGACCATGACGGAGCGACGCATCCGGCACCTGCCGGTCGTCGTCGACGGACAGCTGGTGGGAATCGTCAGCATCGGCGACGTGGTCAAGAGCCGGATCGACGAATTGCAGGCCGAACGCGACCAGCTCCGGTCGTACATCCATCACGGCTGACGCGAGGCGCGTCTCAGTCGGTCGAGGTGGCCGGGCGGTCGAGCACGCTCACGCTCATCCCGAAGGGCAGGAACCGTGCTGTCCGAGCCGGGTCGGTGTTGCCCTTGAGACTGCGGAGCGCTTCGAGTTCCGAGGGGTACACCTGGTCGATGTGTGCGACGCCGTCCGCGTCCGCCGTGTAGACGACCCATACGCCGTCCCCCGCGTCGCCCGTGGTCTCGGGTGGCGGTGCCGGTTCCGGCCGCGCGACGGGTTGGTCGAGGAAAGCGAAGATCCGGCCCTTGAGCTCGCGCAGTTCTTCTCCGGCCTCACGGACGACCCGATCGATGTCTTCGGGGTCGAATCCGAACGGATTGTTCTCTGCCATGTTTGCTCCTGACGGTCGGCACTCTCCAGTGTGGCGGGCACGGGCGGTCTTCGCCACGACCCGACGCTCCCTTTGAAAAAGATGGAACGTGTTCTAGTGTTGGCGTGCCGATGTGACGCGGCGCACGAAACCTGCAACATGCAAGGGAGGGGCCTTCGTGGCGATCGACCCGCACGACACAGCCCACCACGGCGAGGCCGCCCGCCCACGCGAGTCCCGCCGCGATCCCGAAGTCGTACGCACCGGCCTGCAACACTGGCTCGCCGAACGTGTCACCGACCCGGTCGTCAGCGACGTGCACATCCCCGAATCCAACGGCATGTCCAGCGAGACCCTGCTGTTCGATGCCCGCTGGGACGGCACCGACCACCGACTCGTCGCCCGCGTCGCCCCAGCCGACAGCGCGGTACCGGTGTTCCCGCACTACGACCTCGACGCTCAAGCCCGTGTCATGAGCGCCGTGGCCGCCGCCACCGCCATCCCCGTGCCACACGTGCACTGGACCGAATCCGATGCCGCCGTGCTCGGCGCACCGTTCCTCGTCATGTCGCGCATCGACGGCATCGTGCCGCCCGATGTGATGCCCTACAACTTCGGTTCGTGGGTCACCGAGGCCACCGACGACCAGCGCGCCACGCTGCAGGACGGCACGGTGGACGTCCTCGCGCAGATCCACACCGTCGACCCCGCGACCGCGGGCCTCGCCTCACACCGCTGCGCCGGCGACGCGATCCGTGCGCACGTCGCGGCACAACGTGCCTACTACGAGTGGACCACCCGGACCGGGCCGCGATCCCCACTGATCGAACGTGCCTTCACATGGCTCGACGCACACGTCCCCGACGACCCTGCCCCCGCGGTGCTGTGCTGGGGCGACGCACGCATCGGCAACATCATGTTCGACGACTTCGAACCCGCCGGAGTACTCGACTGGGAACTCGCTGCGACGGGCGCCCGCGAAATGGATCTGGCATGGATGATCTTCCTGCACAGGTTCTTCGAGGACATCGCCGGTCTCGCGGGACTCCCTGGGTTGCCCGGTTTCCTGCGACGCGACGACGTCGCCGACACCTACGCGCAGCGCACCGGGCACGTCCCGCAGCACCTCGACTTCCACACCTGCTACGCCGCGGTGCAGCACGCGATCATCATGCTGCGCATCGCCACCCGTGCTGTGCACTTCGGGCAGTCCGTCGTCGACTCGGCCTCCGGACAGCCGGACGACCCCGACGCAATGATCATGCATCGCACGACCCTCGAATCGATGCTCGACGGGACCTACTGGGAGGCACTGACGTGACGGCGGACCCGCGGGGCTCACTGTCGCCGCTCGACGACTACCCGGTACACCAGACCGCCGAACCTATGCGCCGGGTGGCGACCTCCGACCGCAACTTCTACGACCGCTACTACTTCAACTGCTATCCGTCCGACGATGCCGACCTGTTCCTCGTCGTCGGACTCGGCCAGTATCCGAATCTCGGTGTGTGCGACGGATTCGCGGTACTACGCCGCGGGAACGACCACATCGTCGTCCGCGCTTCGAAGGCCCTCGGCACCGACCGCACCGACACCGCGGTGGGCCCGCTGCGCGTGGAGGTGCTCGAAGGTCTGCAGCGACTGCGCGTGGTACTCGAAGCGGGGCATCCCGAGACCGCAGACCTGTCCTTCGATCTCACCTTCGAGGGCGACGTTCCCGCGACGGAGGAAGACCCGCAGAAGCTACGGCAACTCGAACGTGTCGTGATGGACACGTCCCGGTTCGTGCAATCGGGCACGTGGTCGGGCGCCCTCACCGTCGACGGGCACAGCCGCGAGGTCGATCCGGAGGTCTGGCGGGGCAACCGCGACAGATCGTGGGGTGTGCGGCCGGTCGGCGAGGCCGAACCACCCGGCCGCAAGGCCGCCTACGGCACACCCGGATTCTTCTGGATCTACTCGGTGATGCAATTCGGCAGCGACACGATCGTCGTCATCGTTCAGGAGGACGACACCGGCCGCCGCCTGCTCGAGGAAGCCATCCGCATCCGGCCCGACACCGAACCCGAATGGCTGGGAAGACCCGAGCACGCCCTGCGGTTCGCGCCGGGAACCCGCACGGTCACGAGTGCGACCCTCACGTTCCACCGCCCCGGCCGCGATCCGCTGGTCGTCGAATGCGAACTGCTGGTCGCGAACCTGTTGGCGATCGGCACGGGATACGGGCTCGAACCCGACTGGCGACACGGCATGTGGCAGGGCGACCTCGTGGTGCAGTCGCTGCGCCGCGACACCCGCGAGATCGACCCGGCGACGTTGATGTTCTGCCCCACCGACCATCTGGCCCGGTTCCACCTCACCGGCGGAGACGGACGAGCAGTCGTCGGCACCGGACTGTTCGAGGTCGCGGTGATCGGACCGCACCGACAGTACGGATTCACCGGTTTCGTCGACGCCGACGAAACCCGATCACCGTGATGAATACGAGCACAACGCAATCGAGAAGGGTGAGAAAATGACGGATTACGACAAGCTGTTCATCGGCGGCACGTGGACGGCACCGTCGACCGACGAGAGGCTCGAAGTGTTCTCCCCGGCCACGGAGGAACGGGTCGGTTCGGTGCCCGTCGCCGGACCGAAGGACATCGATGCCGCGGTGGCCGCGGCACGCACCGCATTCGACGACGGTCCGTGGCCGCGCATGACCCCGGCCGAGCGCGCAGAGGTGATCGGCAAGGCCGCGAAGATCATCGAAGAACGCGGCGCAGAGATCGCCGAGATCGTCTCGTCCGAGATGGGACAGCCCGCCGCGTCGGTGCAGATGATGCAGATGACTCCGTCGCTCGCGACACTGAACTTCTATGCAGGGCTGGCCGATTCGTTCCCGTGGGTCGACGAACGCAACGGCTCGTTCGGGCGGACGCGAGTGACCCGCGAGCCCGTCGGCGTGGTCGGCGCGGTCATCGCGTGGAATGTGCCGCTGTTCCTGTGCGCCAACAAGCTCGGCCCCGCACTGCTCGCCGGTTGCACCGTGGTCCTCAAGCCCGCACCTGAATCTCCGCTGGCCGTCAACGTGATCGCCGAGATCTTCGCCGAGGCCGGTCTCCCCGAAGGTGTGCTGTCGGTGGTGCCCGGTGGCGCCGAGACCGGCGAGCACCTCGTCTCGCATCCGGACCTCGACAAGATCACCTTCACGGGGTCCACCGCAGTCGGCAAGCACATCGGCGAGATCGCCGCGCGCAACCTCAAGCGCTGCTCACTCGAGCTCGGCGGCAAATCCGCCGCGATCATCCTCGAGGACGCCGACCTCGACTCCACTATTGCGATGCTCGTCATGTCCGGTCTGATGAACACCGGGCAGGCCTGCGTCGGCCAGACCCGCATCCTCGCACCGCGTTCACGGTACGACGAGGTGGTCGAGAAGATCGTGGCCACCGCCGCGTTCTTCCCCGTCGGCCCGCCGTCGGACGAGGCCGCCCAGCTCGGCCCCCTGATCTCCGCGAAGCAGCGCGACCGCGTCGAGGACTACATCAAGAAGGGCCTGGAAGAGGGTGCACGCCTCGTGCTGGGCGGTGGCCGTCCCGCCGGTCTCGACAAGGGCTACTTCGTCGAACCCACGGTCTTCGCCGACGTCGACAATTCGATGACAATCGCGCGCGAGGAGATCTTCGGACCGGTCCTGTCGGTGCTGCCGTACGACAGCGTCGACGACGCCATCAAGATCGCGAACGATTCCGACTACGGCCTCGCCGGCTCGGTGTACACCACCGATGTGGAGAAGGGCCTCGACGTCGCAGCGCGAGTCCGCACGGGCACCTACGGAATCAACTGGTACGCCTTCGATCCCGGATCGCCCTTCGGCGGATTCAAGAACTCCGGTATCGGCCGCGAGAACGGCCCCGAAGGGCTCGAGGCGTTCTGCGAGACCAAGTCGGTGCTGTACCCTCCCGGCTACCAGGGCTGAGTTTTCGGCCGACACAGTGTTGCCGGCCGAGTAGGCGCCCGAAATGGCGGTGGGTGTACCGATATTTCGGTACACCCACCGCCATTTCGGCGCCTTTGTCCGAGCTCAGATGTACATCGCCGGATCGATGTAGGTGGTCGGATCCACCAGCGGCTCATGCTTCTTCCGCGACCGCACCGTCGCGGGGATACCCGTGGCGATCGAGTCCGCCGGTACGTCGTGCGTGACGACCGCATTGGCGCCGATCGCGCTGTCGTCGCCGATCACGACCGGCCCGAGAATCTTTGCTCCTGCACCTACGGTGACGCGATCACCGAGCGTCGGATGCCGCTTCTCCTTCGCGAGCGACCGGCCACCGAGCGTCACACCGTGATACAGCATGACGTCGTTCCCGATCTCCGCGGTTTCACCGACGACCACGCCCATGCCGTGGTCGATGAAGAAACGCCGACCGATCGTCGCACCGGGATGGATCTCGATTCCGGTGAGGAACCGGGTGAACTGCGAAAGGATCCGCGCAGGCCCTTTCAATGCGGGCACCGCCCACATCCGGTGCGCGACACGGTGCGACCAGATCGCGTGGAGACCGGAGTACACGACCGCGTTCTCCACATTGCTGCGCGCAGCGGGATCGTTGCCACGCGCAGCCTGCAGGTCCTCACGGAGAGTACGGAGAATACTCACGACGACGATCAGTCCCGAATGTGCTCGAACAGCGGCGTCGAGATGTAGCGCTCGCCGAAGTCGGGCACGACCACGACGATCAGCTTGCCTGCGTTCTCGGGGCGCTTGGCGACCTCGAGAGCGGCCCACACGTTCGCACCGGCCGAAACGCCGCCGAGGATCCCCTCGTCGGTGCCGAGCGCGCGACCGATCTTCACGGCGTCGTCGAACTGGACGTCGATGATCTCGTCGTAGATCTCGCGGTCGAGGACCTCGGGAACGAAGTTGGCGCCGAGGCCCTGAATCTTGTGCGGGCCGGGGTTGCCACCGGTGAGGATCGGCGAATCGGCAGGCTCGACACCGATGATCTGGACACCGGGCTTGCGGGCCTTGAGATTGCGGCCGACACCGGTGAGCGTGCCACCCGTGCCGATACCTGCGACGAAGATGTCGATCTCGCCGGCGGTGTCGTTCCAGACCTCTTCGCCGGTGGTGTCCTGATGGATCTGCGGGTTGGCCGGGTTCGCGAACTGGCTCGCCGACACCGCGTTCTCGGTCGACTCGACGATCTCCTTCGCCTTCGCGACTGCACCGGCCATACCCTCGGAGCCCGGGGTGAGGACGATCTCGGCACCGTAGGCGCGGAGCATGACGCGACGCTCGGTCGACATCGTCTCGGGCATCGTCAGGATCACCTTGTAGCCGCGGGCTGCGCCGACCATGGCGAGCGCAATGCCGGTATTGCCGGACGTGCCCTCGACAATCGTGCCGCCGGGCTTCAGCTCACCGGACTTCTCGGCGGCGTCGATGATCGCCACGCCGATGCGATCCTTGACACTGTTGGCCGGGTTGTAGAACTCGAGCTTGGCAGCGACAGTTGCGCCGAGGCCCTCGGTCAGCCGGTTGAGCTTGACGATCGGGGTACGACCGACGAGCTCGGTGACATTGTTGTAGATCCCGCTCATAGCTGATCCTCTCCCGGCCACCAAGGACCGGCTGTGGTGTGCGATATACCTATTGCATCATGTTGCCCACGACGCACCATGTCGGGTTCCTTCAATACAGGTACGACCCTCAGGTCCAACACTGGGGAGCATGACGAATTCCGTGAATCCCATTCCCGAGGGTTACACCACCCTCACTCCGTTTCTCGTCGTCGACGGGGCCGCGAAGGCCATCGACTTCTACTGCGACGCGTTCGGGGCTGCACTCGTCGACCGCACCGACGGTCCCGACGGCTCCGTCGCGCACGCGGAACTCGATCTGGGCAATGGTCGCATGCAGTTGAGCGACCCCATCCCGACGATGGGCCTGCACGCCCCGGACGGAACGAACGACGTGAACCACTCGTACGTGCTGTACTGCGCCGACTCCGACGCGGTCTTCGCGCGGGCCGTAGAACTCGGCGCACACGTCTTCGAAGAGCCTTCGACGTTCGTCACCGGCGACCGGTTCGCGACGATCCTCGACCCGTTCGGACACCGGTGGGCGATCATGACCCGAGTCGAGGACGTCTCCCCCGACGAAGCGAAGCGGCGCATCGACGAATGGCTGGCCTCGCAGAGCAGCTGAGCTGCATTTCGCACCCGAGACGCCGAATGCCCCGCCCGGACTGAACCCGGCGGGGCATTCGTGGTGTCGTTCGATCGATCAGCCGAGGCGCTGCTTCAGAGCCTCGAACTCGTCGCGGATGCCCGAGGGCACCTTCTCACCGAGGAATTCGAACCACTCGGCGATGCCGTCGATCTCGGCCTTCCACTCGTCGACGTCGACCTTCAGGGCCTCGTCGACGTCGGCGGCGTCGACATCGAGTCCGTCGAGGGTCAGGTCGGCTGCGGTCGGCACGTAACCGATGGCCGTGGACTGGGCGTCCGCCTTGTGCTCGATGCGATCGACGATCCACTTCAGCACGCGAGAGTTCTCGCCGAAACCGGGCCACAGGAAGCGTCCGTCGTCGCCGCGGCGGAACCAGTTGACGTAGAAGATCTTCGGGAGCTTGGACTCGTCGGCGTTCTTGCCGAGGTTGATCCAGTGGTTCAGGTAGTCGCCGGCGTTGTAGCCGAGGAACGGCAGCATCGCCATCGGGTCGCGGCGAACGTTGCCGACCTTGCCTTCGGCAGCAGCAGTCTGCTCGGACGACAGGGTCGCGCCGAGGAAAGTGCCGTGCTGCCAGTCGAACGACTCGCTGACCAGCGGAACCGTCGTCTTGCGCCGCCCGCCGAACAGGATCGCGGAGATCGGCACACCCTGCGGGTCGTCCCACTCGGGGGCGAGGATCGGGCACTGCGACATCGGGGTGCAGTAGCGCGAGTTCGGGTGAGCGGCCTTCGTGTCGGACTCCGGGGTCCAGTCGTTGCCGAGCCAGTCGGTCAGGTGCGCGGGCTTCTCGCCACCGATGCCCTCCCACCAGATGTCACCGTCGTCGGTCTTCGCGACGTTGGTGTAGATGGTGTTGCCTGCCTCGATCGTCGCCATGGCGTTCGGGTTGGAATCGGCGCTGGTACCCGGCGCGACACCGAAGAAGCCGAACTCGGGGTTCACGGCGTAGAGACGGCCGTCCTCGCCGAAACGCATCCACGCGATGTCGTCGCCGAGGGTCTCGGCACGCCAGCCCGGGATGGTCGGCTGGATCATCGCGAGGTTCGTCTTGCCACACGCCGACGGGAACGCTGCGGCGACGTAGTACGCCTTGTTCTCGGGCGAGATCAGCTTGAGGATCAGCATGTGCTCGGCAAGCCAGCCCTCGTCGTGAGCCATCGCCGATGCGATGCGCAGCGAGTAGCACTTCTTGCCGAGCAGAGCGTTGCCGCCGTAGCCGGAGCCGTAGCTCCAGATCTCACGGGTCTCGGGGAAATGGGTGATGTATTTCGTGTCGTTGCACGGCCACGCCACATCCTGCTGACCCGCCTCGAGCGGCGCACCCACCGAGTGCAGCGCCTTGACGAACGGACGGTCGGTGCCCATCTTCTCGAGCGCAGCGGCACCCATGCGGGTCATGATGCGCATGGAGACGACGACGTACTCCGAGTCGGTGAGTTCGACACCCAGCTTCGGATCATCGGCGCCCAGCGGGCCCATGCAGAACGGCACCACGAAGAGGGTGCGGCCGCGCATGCTGCCGCGGTACAGCTCGGTCATGGTGGCACGCATCTCGTCGGGCGCCATCCAGTTGTTGGTGGGGCCCGCGTCGATCTCGTTCTCGCTGCAGATGTACGTGCGGGACTCGACGCGCGCAACGTCCGACGGATCGGAGTTCGCAAGGAACGAGTTGGGCTTCTTCTCGTCGTCGAGACGAGTGAAGGTGCCGGCCTCGACGAGCTGAGCAGTCAGCCGATCCCATTCCGCATCGGATCCGTCTGCCCACACGACACGATCGGGCTGGGTGAGCTCGGCAACCTCCTGGACCCACGCAAGCAGCTCCGCATGCTGGGTCGGGAGCTTGTCGTCGGTACCGTTCAAACCGGGAATGGTGGCTGAGGTCATCAAACTCTCCTGGGGTGTGCCCGGAACCGGATCCCTCCCCCGACCTGCATCTGTAGTGCAGTGACAGCGGCGAACCCGGGCTTCCCCTCTCGGCAGGGGTACCACCCGCTTCGTCCGTGGCCGAACGGAGGACGCGGGCGCCGGATGTCCTATTCATAGAGGTTAACGCTGGACGTCCGGCCGGGAACACTCGGGGCCGGTCGGAAATGTCACAGAAACGATTCAGAGGCGTGGAGAATACATCCCTCCTCCGTGCTCGTACAGGCGATACGCCTCACTTGTGCTCGGTTGTGTGACTCTCGTCCACTCCGATCGTACCTTCGTCGATCCTGTCCCATCCGGGTGTTCCGTCGGGTTTGCGGTGGAACTCCCAGACACCGAATTCTCCGTCGTCGGCGACAGCGGTGAGCCGGTCGGTGAGACCGTCGAGATCGGTGTCGGTGGCCACGACGAGCGCACCGAGCCCGTTGTCGAAAGCGACGGTGTCGCGGATCCCGTCGCCGTCGAGGTCCGTCGTCGCGTCCACCGAGTTCGCCCATACCGCCGTGCTCGCGGGATCGAACACGTCGAAGCCGCCGAGATGCTGGTCGCCGAGCCCGTCGGCCCCGAGGAATGTGTCCGCCATGCCTGCTCCTGAGATCGGTTCTGCGGTACTTGTTCTGCAGTGCTTGTTCTGTGGTGTTCGTTCTCTCGAGCCGTTCCCTCACCCGATTGGACGCACCGGATCCCCGATCGGTTCCGCCTGTCTCAACATCGCCAGATCCCGTTCACACGCCGCGATGCGGGCGCGCTGTTCCCCGATGCGTCGACGGATCCGTTCGTCGATCACTGCCACCCGCTCGTGCAGGTCGGCAGCGCGTGCGCGCTCTCGCGCGGCAGTGTCGTGACCGAACGCCGATTCCGCGTCGAACACCATCGTGCGGACCCACGCCTCGAGGTCCGCGCGAAGCGAGGTCAACTCGTCCACGACCCACCGCCGCATCAGATCACGGTGCGCCAGCTGTCTGCGCAGACGAACGAGCCACCACGCGGCCATCGCCCCACACATGACCGTCACCAGCACCGACACCGACACCGGGATCGCTCCGAGCATGGTGGCCACGATGCGGCCGAGGCCCGCACCGGCAGATGCCCCCAACACGAGCGCGAGGCGATCGTCGAGGCGACGGCCGGGCACCTGTGGAATGGGAGCCGGTCCTACCATCGGCGGCTGCGCCACAACTCCGAACCTGTGCTCGACGCCCGCAGCGACCTCGTCCCGGAGGCGCTGTGAGTGCGCGGTCAGCAAAGTCTCCACGTCTCGCGGGTGGGCGGAGCCCTCGTCGAGCATGCCGCGCAACTGCACCGACGTCTCCCGCGCTCGCACAGCGAGTTCCTGTGTCAATTCCACCCGGGCTCGAGGGAAGTCCGGGCGGGGTGCGGAGCCGACCGGTCGCGTCGCGAGACGTGCACGCTCGGCACGGAGATCCGCGGTGTCGTCGGCGGCCGAGAGCGCAGCGATCTCCTCGACGATCATGCTGCGGGTCTGCGCGACCACCGCGCTGCGCGTCGTCCGACCGTGCGCGGATGCTGCCACCGCCGCAAGGAGCGCCTCGTGCACACTGACGATCCCCGACTCGAGTGCGAGCACCCGACCGGCATCACGACCGAGATCACGTGCCCGGGCTGCAGCGACGGCCGACACCGGGATCACCACGACGCGCGCGAGGCACGGTGCGTGCCGATGCAGCAGTTCGATGTCGCGGTCGCTGATCGACCGCCATTCCGGATAGCGATCGATGCCGGTGAACGCGAACACCACGTCGGCCGCGCCGCGCGCCGCCGCGTCGAGTTCGTCCAGTTCGGTGCGACCCAGAACCGACGACGCGTCGAGCACCATCAGCACCACCGGAGCGTCCCCGTCCTCGGTATATTCGACGCCTCCGAGTTCTGCGAGTTCGGCCGTGAGCGCGGTGCGGCCCGATCCCGCCACTCCCGCGACCCGCACCACTGCCGTATCTGGGTCGACTGCCGTACCTGGATCCACGGCCGTACCTGGGTCCACGGCCTTACCTGGGTCCGCGGCAGACGATCGGTGCAGCCGTGCCCACCCACGCGGATTCCAGCGACGCAGGACGTCGTCGGCGCTGCTCACCGGACCGGAAACCCTGGGACGGCAACGTCCTCGAGTGCTGCTTCGATCACGCCCCGTGCCTGCGGCGACGCGGCGATCCGCGTAACTGCGCGCACGAAATCCTCGAATCGCCTGGAGTGGGCGCCGTCGACACGGTCGGTGATCGTCGTGTCCAGGTACGGATCGTCCTGCACGAACACCGGCACCGTCAGGCAGGGGACCGGGGTATCCCCCGCGACCACCACGACGACGCGACGAGGATCGAGCGTCTCGAGAGTCCGCTGGTCGGCGGGATGCACCGATGCCGGATCGAGCCGGGTGGGCAGCACGTAGACGACGACATCGGCGTCGAGGACGGGATCGGGAACACCCGGGGCATCGACGACAGCGGACTCCGACGCACAGGGCAGCTCGGGCAGCGCGCGCTGCACATCGTCGCGTCCGACACCTGCGCGCCCCGCGACCTGGATCCGCAACGGCGCGGTATACCGGGCGAGCGCAGAGTGCAGCGTGCGGCCGGCGGCCGGATCCAGCCGATCCACCTCACCGGCGAGCCGGTGCCACGCCCCCACATCCGCATACTGCGAGCCCGAAGACCCCGAGCCCGAAGACCCCGAGCCCGAAGACCCCGAGCCCGAACATTCTGTCCTCGACTCCCCCGCCATGACCCCCCGATCGTTGCGACGGATTGTGCCAGAGGCCACGCCCCCGACAAGTCCCGAGCGTGATATCGGGGACTCTCATCCTGAGAAAACCCTGTGGTCACACCGGTCACTCCTGCCACGCACTCTCCCGATACGTGACAATGGTCGGGTGAACCACGCCGATCAGGACACGACCGACACGCTCGAAGAGCATCAGTCCAGGGGGAACCGCCTGTACCCGCGGGTGACGAGCTTCCGCTCCCGTCGAGGAGCGCTCACCGATCCGCAGCAGGATGCATGGGACCGCCGCTGGCCCGAACTCGGTCGCGATGTCGGAGACGATCTCCTCGACACCGACGCATGGTTCGGACGCTCCGCACCCCTGGTTCTCGAGATCGGCTCCGGAACCGGAACCGCCGCTGTCTCGATGGCACAGGCAGAACCGCACGTCGACCTGATCGCCGTCGAGGTCTACCTGCCGGGTATCGCGCAGACGCTGCAGCGGATCGAGCGCACCGCCGGCACCGACGCGCCCGTATCCAATCTGCGGATTCTGCGCGGCGACGCAGTCGAGGTCCTCGAGCACATGGTCGCGCCGGAGTCACTGACCGGCGTGCGGGTCTTCTTCCCTGATCCGTGGCCGAAAGCACGGCATCACAAGCGCCGACTGCTGCAGCCCACGACATTCGCCCTGATCGCGAGTCGGCTGAAGCCGGGCGGCGTGCTGCATGTCGCGACCGACCACGCCGAATACGCGGAGTGGATCCTGGAAGCCGGTAACGCCGAGCCGCAGCTCACAGATGTGACGTGGGAGTCTCCGATCAGCCACGAACGGCCGGTCACGAAGTTCGAAGACAAGGCTCACCAGGTGGGCAGCCGCATCGCCGAGATGGTCTGGGGGAAGATCGGAGCATGAGCGTCCATGAAGAAGTGTCCGGTGTGACCGACCCTCCCGTGATCGACAGCACCGAGCGACCCGGGCGTGTCCTGCTCGTCTGGGATGCACCGAACCTCGACATGGGCCTCGGCGCAATCCTCGGCGGTCGCCCGACGGCCGCCTACCGGCCTCGGTTCGACGCCCTGGGCCGCTGGCTTCTGGGCCGCACGGCAGACCTGTCGCGCAACCGCACGTCGCCCCTCGAGGCAGAGGCGACGGTCTTCACGAATATCGCGCCGGGCAGCGCCGACGTGGTGCGCCCCTGGGTGGAAGCTCTGCGTAACGTGGGCTTCGCGGTGTTCGCCAAGCCCAAGATCGACGAGGACAGCGACGTCGACTCCGATATGCTCGAGCACATCGAGCTGCGGCGCAGCGAGGGCCTCGCCGGTGTGATGGTTGCATCCGCCGACGGGCAGGCGTTCCGGGAACCTCTCGAGGAACTCGCCGCAGCCGGCGTCGCAGTGCAGGTGCTCGGCTTCCGCGAACACGCCAGCTGGGCGGTGACCTCCGAGATCCTCGACTTCGTCGATCTCGAGGACATCCCCGGTGTGTTCCGTGAGCCGCTGCCGCGAGTCAGCCTCGAAACGCTGCCAGACGAGGGTGCGTGGCTGCAGCCTTTCCGACCGCTTTCAGCCCTTCTTGCGGGGCGCAAGAGCGTCGCCGAATAGGAGATTTACGTGTTCGACCGTTGGGGAGAGCTCGTCGTCCGCGCGCGTTTCACCGTCATTGCGGTGATGGTCGCGGCGTTGCTCGGGCTCGCCGGGTACGGCCTGAGCCTGAACGACCATCTCAGCCAGAGCGGCTGGGACGACCCCGGCTCGGAGTCCGTCACGGCCGCGAAGCTGGCCGATGGCACGTTCGGCCGCGACACCAACGGCGACGTCCTGGTGCTCTACACCGCGCCCGAAGGAACGACGGTCGACGACCCCGAGTTCACGACGACCGTCGTCGACAGCCTGAACACGATCATGGCCGAGCATTCGGACAAGATCCTCAAGATCAACGGGGCGTACTGGCCCACCGACGCTGCCCCGGCATTGCCTGCCCTTTCCGACGCGACCAAGCAGCACGGAGTGGCATCGATCGCGATCGCCGGCGACAACGACACGGAGATCGCGAACAACTTCCGCGACGTCAAAGACGTGTTCTACATCGACGGGGTCGACGTCTCGCTCGCCGGACTACAGCCGGTCACCAACGCGCTCAACGACACGATGGCCAACGACATCAAGCGCATGGAGATCCTCGCGATCCCCGCGGTCGGGGTCCTGTTGTTCTTCGTCTTCGGTGGTGTCGTCGCCGCGGCATTGCCGCTGATCACCGGTGGCCTGACGGTCATCGCTGCCAACGGCATCGTTCGCCTGATCACCAACTTCACCGAGGTCAACTCGTTCGTCGCACCCGTGGTGTCGCTGATCGGGCTCGGTCTGGCGATCGACTACGGCCTGTTCATGGTGTCGCGGTTCCGAGAGGAACTCGCCGAAGGCTACGAGACTGCCGCTGCGGTGCGCCGCACCGTCATCACGTCCGGGCGCACCGTCGTGTTCTCGGCAACGATGGTGATCACCAGTCTCGGCGGCCTGTTGCTGTTCCCGCAGGGCTTCCTCAAGTCGGTGGCCTACGGTGCGATCGCGACCGTGTCGCTGGCTGCGGTGACGTCGGTGACGGTACTCCCCGCCATCCTCGCCATCCTCGGTAGGCGCATCGACAAGTTCGGCATGAAGAAGTTCGGCCAGATCCAGTCGAACGAGCAGATCGAGAACAGCTTCCTCGGCCGCCTCACCCGCTGGGTGATGCTCAATCCGATGAAGGTGACCATCCCGACGGTCATCGGTCTGTTGCTTCTCATCACTCCGCTGACCGGCATCAAGTTCGGCGGCATCAACGAGACCTACCTTCCGCCGGGCCACGTGACCCGCACCGCGCAAGCACAGTTCGACGAGCTGTTCCCCGGCCAGCGGACCGAGCCGGTCAAGCTCGTCGTCCGGGGCGCCGAGGGCGGCGACCTCAACAAGATCATCGAGACCGGTAGCGCTGCACCCGGGCTGGTCGAGAAATTCTCCATCGAAGGTCCCGCGAAGGACGGTGTCCGCGTCCTCAAGGCCGGTCTCCTCGATCGCAACATGACCGCCGACACCATCGACTACCTGCATTCCGCGTCGTGGCCCGACGGAGTCGAGGTGTACGTGGGCGGAACCCCGGCGATCGAACAGGACTCGATCGCGGCGCTCCTCGACACGTTGCCACTGATGGTCGTGTTCGTCGTGGCACTCACGACCCTGCTGATGTTCCTGGCGTTCGGGTCGCTGGTACTGCCGATCAAGGCCGCGCTGATGAGTGCGCTCGGGCTCGGCTCCACCCTCGGCATCCTCACGTGGATATTCATCGACGGTCATGGCGCGAGCCTGCTGAACTTCACGCCCGGTCCCATCATGTCGCCGGTGCTCGTGCTCATCATCGCGATCATCTACGGCCTGTCGACCGACTACGAGGTGTTCCTGCTCTCACGCATGGTCGAGGCCAGATCGCAAGGCGCGAGCACCACCGAATCCATCCGTATCGGCACGGCCCATACCGGTCGCATCATCACCGCCGCGGCACTGATCCTCATCGTCGTCACCGGAGCGTTCGCATTCTCCGAGCTCGTGATGATGAAGTACATCTCGTACGGCATGATCGCGGCGCTGATCATCGACGCGACCGTGATCCGCATGTTCCTCGTCCCCGCTGTGATGAAACTGCTCGGCGACGACTGCTGGTGGGCGCCCGCATGGATGAAACGGATCCAGGAGAAGGTCGGCCTCGCCGAGCCGATCCTGCCCGACGAGCTGATGCCCGAGGATGTCCCCGAGCTCATCACCGTCGGCATGTTCGGGCCCTCGACGATCACGGCAACGGGATCACACCGGTTCCCGAAGGGCATGTTCGGCGATGCCGAGGGCGCGAACGACATGATGACGCAGCCGATGCCCACGATCGCTGCACCGCGCCCCGCCTCCGAGCAGCGCCGCACACGCGACCTCCCGCCTCCGCGCCGGTCGCAGGGGCGTCCGCCGGTACCCCGCCAGCCGAGCCAGCCGGGCGGACCGCCGCCGCGCGGCGGCGCTGGGATTCCGCCGCGCCGCGACGACCAGGTTTCCGCACCGATACGGCGCGGACGGCCGGGCCGGCCGCCCCTTCCGCCCCAACAGCAGGGTCCGGGGCAGCACGGTCCGGGGCAGCCTCCGCTGCCTACCCGCGGAATGCCTGCGCCCGGCAACGCGAGTGGTCCGCTCCCCCGCCGCGAGGCGGCAGGACCGCAGCAGCCGGCTGCACCGCGACAGCAGGGGCCTGCGCAGCACGGACAAGGACAGCCGTCACAAGCATCCCCACCCGCACAGCAAGGTCCTGCACAGCCCCCGCGCGAACAGCCGCCGACCGCGGCGATGCCTCCACTGCCGCGTCGACAGCGTGGATCGGTACCTCCACCGCTTCCGCGCACGGACGTGCGTCCTCAGGCCCCGACGGGCAACACCGGCGAGAACGCTCAGGCAGGCGCAGGACATCCCGGCTCTACACCGGGGCAGGCTCCTCGACCGCAGACTCCTGATCCTCGACCCCCGGCCGATCGAACACAGGCTGCTCAACCCCAAGGTCGTGATCCGCAGGCAATCGAGAGCTGGCTTTCGCAGATGCGGCGGGCACCGTCCACCCCCGGTCGTAATCCCGAGGCGCCACAGCAACCGGAAGCACCGCAGCAACCCGAGTCGCAGGGCACGAACAATCCCGCCCAGAACGATCCCGTCCCGAACAACCCTGAGGACAGGCCTGATCTGCCCCGACGCGACGACCGCCGTCGGCCGCCTCCGAGCCGGGATTCACGAGGACCCGACACCCAGAGCCGGCGCCACGGCGCCGGCGACGATGACGCTCAGACGATCAGCGTCAGCGAGCTGATCGCCCGGCAGCGTCGTTCATAAGAAGCGTCGTTCATAAGAAGCGTCGTTCATAAGAAGCGTCGGCCGTAGGACGGGTCACCGTAGGACGGGTCAGGTCCCCCGAAGGAACTTACGCAGTCGCGCACCCATCGGGTGCGCGACTGTCAGGCTCCCCGCGCGCATCTTGCCCGTCACCACCAGATGCAGCGGGCCGTACGGGGCACCCGCGCCCACCTTCGAAACCGCCGACGACGCAATGGCTTCGAGGCCGTTGATGTCGGCGGTCGCCTCCATCGGCACCACGATGCTGATCGAGCTGAGATAGTCGCTGACCTCGATGCGCACGACCTGCGTTTGCATCACCGCCTCGGTGAAGTCGAGCGACACCGACGATGCCACGGTGTCGAGCTGCAGCACCGGCGGCACCTCCCAGCGACCCTTGCGCGCGATCGTCGACATCCTGCCCTTGAGAACGGTCCCTGTACCTGCCGGGTACATCGGCGCAGCGGCTGCGACCACGTGCGGCTCGTATGCCCGCGCAGGCGGAAACTGCGGCTGCTGCTGGAACTCCGGGCGCATCTGGATACCGGGCAGGTCGATGAGCACCTGGTTCAGATCACCGCGGGTCTTCGCGGCGAGCACGGTGTCCATCCGTTCGGTGAATTCACCGAGTGACAGCATGCCCTGGCCCACTGCGCGCTGCAGTAGTTCACCCACGTGTTCACGTTCTGCGTCCGAAACTCTGAGATCCTTCGGGTCCATGGCGACCACTCTAGAGTCGTCGGCGCACGATGCAGCGTCCAGAACTCGTAATGCACTGTCCAGGAACTCGAGATGATTCCGAACGTCAGTCCAAGCCCTGTTCGATCGCGTATCTGGTCAGTTCCACCCGATTGGCGAGCTGAAGTTTGCGCAGCGTCGCCTGCACATGGTTCTCGACGGTGCGGTGACTCAGCACCAGGCGCGACGCGATCTGTTTCGCCGACATCCCCTTCGCGACGAGTCGAAGGACCTCGGTTTCGCGGTCGGTGAGGGTCGGCACCGACGACTCACGCAGTCTCGACACCGACAGCTTCCGGTACTCGCCGAGCACGAGCCCCGCCAGACCGGGCGTGAACACGGCCTGCCCCGCTGCGGTCTTGACGACGGCTTCGACGAGTTCCGCGGCCGACGCGCTCTTCACCAGATACCCGGACGCCCCGGCCTTCACCGCACCGAGCACATCGGCGCGTTCCGCTGACGCAGACAACACGAGTACCCGCGAGCGCGGCGACACCTCGAGAACCGCGCGGGTCGCGTCCGTTCCGCTGCCGTCGGTCAACGACATGTCCATGAGGACAACGGTGGGTTCGACCACGGCCCGCGCTCGGGCCGTCCGCACACTGTCGGCTTCCGCCACCACGAGGAAGCCTGCTTCCTCGAGGTCGCGGGACACGGCGGTGCGCCAGATGGGATGGTCGTCGACCACCATCACGGTGATCTCAGCCATGCGTTTCCTCCTTGGGGACGCGAATCTCCCATTCGGCGCCTTCGCCGGGCGCGGTCTCGAGTTCGGCTATGCCGCCGAGCCACCGTGCCCGACCGACGATCGATTTCGACACACCGAGACGCCCTTGCGCAGATGCTTCGGCCAGCCGTCCGGATTCGATGCCGACGCCGTCGTCACGAACGGAGAGGACGATCTCGTCGCCGAGGTCCTCGAGCAGCACGAAGGCCCTGGCACCTGGTCCGGCATGGCGCTCGACGTTGTCGAGGGCGGTGGTCGCGAGCGCCACGAGCTCACCCGCGCGCAGCCGGTCCATCACGATGGGATCCGCGGGCGCCGCGACGGTGACGTCGCCGTCGACCCGCACACGCAGCATTGCGGTCAGGTCGACGTGCTGCCCGCCTCGATCGACCTCGGTGTCCTGTTCCGAGATGAGGCGGCGCAATGCCTCCTCCTGTTCACCGGCCATCTGTGCGAGTTCGGCCCGATCGACACCGAGTCCCGAGTCCTCGTCGCCGCGACGCTGCACTAGCGCGAGCACTTGAAGGACGCCGTCGTGGACCTGCCGGGCGAGCCGGTCGCGCTCTTCTGTGGCCGCAGCGATCCGCATGGCCTCCTCGAGCTGACGGTGCGCCGTCCGCGCGGTTCTCATCGCGAATCCCATCGCGACACCGCATGCGACGAGGACTGGCGCGGTCGCGTCGGCCCACAGGTCGAGGTTGACCTGGTCGCGCACCACTGCGCTGACCGCGGCCATCACGATCGCCGAGGTGATTCCGGCAAGAGGGCCGGCGAAGAGTGCGGCGGAGATGACCGCGTTGGCGACCCACAGAGTGGTGGGCATCGTCTGATGATGGCTGTACCAGTCGTGATCGGAGATCAGCCGGGTCGACGCCATCAGTGCGATCGCCGTGATCTGGTCGACCGCGACGACCACCGGGCGCCCGCGAGGTCCGCGTGAGAGGAGCAGCGCCGAGGTCAGCGACCACACCACGAGCACGACGATGAGGATCCAGCTCAACCCCTCGTCGGTGTAGTGCTGGACGGTCGAGAAGTGCGAACTGACCGCGTAGACGACGGTGACCAGCCGGAAGACCTGGGCGGCGCGCCACAGCGGAGCGTCCGGATCTGCGGTCCGCGAGAGCCCGGGTATGGATTCCACCATCTCCGTGTCCCTCGCCTTCGTCGTCACTTTTTCGGTGAATCCAACCACTCGGTGACCCTCTAGTGCGACCACAAGGTCATGTGACCGTCCGCACAGTGGTTTGATTTGAAGTCGTGTTGAGGTCATATCGAGCAGTCGCGGCGACTTTGCGGAGTCGCTGGCCGCTCTACATGGTTTCGATGGGCGCCTCGAATCTGTTCGGCGCCATGCTGGTGTTCGCGTTCGTCCGGTACGGCCTGCCGATCGAGGAGTCGGAGAACATCATCGCGGACAGGGTCCGCAATTTCGCCGTCTTTGCCGTCTACCTGGCGTTCGCGGGGGTCGTGAGCCTGAGCGCGGCAGCGTTGATGCTGCGGTCCGTGGTGCGGTGGCAGTTGCGCGGCGGTCCGCCGACCCGGTCGGAGCAGATGGCTGCCCTGCACGCACCCCTCCGGCAGGCGGTCGTGCACCTCGTGCTGTGGCTGCTCGGCGGGGTGCTGTTCGTGTTCCTCACCGCGGAGGAGATGCCGTCGCTCGCGATCACCGTCGCGATTACCGTCGCGATGGCCGCGACGAGCACGTTCGGGTTCACCTACATGCTCGGCGAACGCATCCTACGGCCGGTGGCCGCACGCGCCCTGAGCGAGGGCCGTTTCGATCGGACCATGGCGCCCGGCGTCGGTACCCGTCTGGCGATGACCTGGGGACTGGGCACCTTGATGCCGGTCGCCGGGATCGTGCTGCTGTGCGTCACGCAGCTGACCACCGACAACGAATTCGGATCCGATGCGCTCGCATGGTCGGTGCTGGCGTTGGCCGTGATGTCGATCGGGCTCGCGCTCGTGCTGTCACTGCTGACGTCGTCGCAGATCTCCGACCCCATCAAGCAGCTGCGCTGGGCCATCGAACGCGTCCAGCGCGGTGCGTCCGGGGTCCAGGTCGAGGTGTTCGACGGTAGTGAGATCGGTCGGCTGCAGGTGGGCTTCAACCGGATGATGTCGGAGTCGGACGAGCGTCGACGGTTGCGCGAACTGTTCGGTCAGCACGTCGGCGAGGACGTCGCGCGCCGGGCCCTGCAGTACGGCACCGAACTCGGTGGTGAGACGCGCTACGTCGCCGTGTTGTTCGTCGACATGGTGGGCTCGACGGCCACCGCGGCCGAGCGACCCCCGAACGAGGTCGTGGAGTTGCTCAACGAGTTCTTCCGGGTGGTCGTCGACGTCGTCGACAAGCACCACGGGTTCGTGAACAAGTTCATGGGTGACGCCGCGCTGGTGATCTTCGGCGCACCATTGGATCGTCCCGACGCCCCCACCGCCGCGTTGGCTGCGGCGCGCGAGCTGCGGTTCGCGCTCAACGAGATCACCGGGCTCGACATCGGTATCGGGGTCTCTGCCGGACTGGCGGTGGCCGGGAACATCGGTGCCGCGGAGCGCTTCGAGTACACGGTGATCGGCGACCCGGTGAACGAGGCGTCGAGACTGACCGAGCTGGCGAAGATGCGTCCCAGCCGGGTGCTCGCATCGTCGAGTGCCCTGTACTTCGCGGACGACGATGAGCGTGGTCATTGGGAACTGGGCGACGAGGTCCAATTACGCGGACGGGGGCGCATGACGCACCTTGCTTGGCCCGTTCGATCTCCCGAACCGGCCTCTACCGACAGGTAACCATACGACCGTGTCGACGGCGTTCGATACGCTGGCCGAGTGGCGCAGCCGCATGAAGACCGATCTGGCCCCGACGCTACACCGCGACGGGGCCGCCTTCGGTGGATCAAATGGGCGTCCGCAGTCGCGTTGATCGCACTCCTCGTCGTCGAGGGGATCTACCTCTGGCCCTCGATGAGCGAATCCTGGCGAGCCCTGACGGAAATGCACTGGGGTTGGGTCGCGGCAGCGGTGGTCGCGCAACTCCTCTCACTGAGCGCGTTCGCAGGACTCCTCCGCAAGGTGCTGCGTGCGGGCGGAGTTCAGGTGAGTCTGTCTCGGTCGACCTCGGTGGTCTACGGGAGTACTGCGATGGCGGTGACCCTCCCCGCCGGCCTCGTCTTCTCGACGGCGTTCACCTATCGGCAGACGCGCCGCTGGGGCGCGACGCCGGTGGTCGCGTCCTGGCAGCTCGCGGTGTCGGGGGTGGTGTCCACCGCCGCTCTCGCCGCGCTGGGGGCGGTGGGCGCATTCGCCGTCGGCTCGTCGATGAGTCCCGTCACCTTGCTGCTGTCGATCACGGTGGCCGGTGCACTGCTCCTCGGCCTGCGGTACGTCGCGCAGAACCCCTCGTCGGTCAAGACCTTCGTCACGTGGAATCTGGAACGTTTCAACCGGCTGACCAGAAGATCGGCCGACGCCGGGATCGACGCTTTCGAACGCGCCCTGTCGCAGCTCGAAGCGGTACAGCTTCGTCGACGGGACATGCTGGCCGCGGTCGCGTGGTCGGGCCTGAATCGCGTGTTCGACATGATCTGCCTCGGATTCGCGTGCTGGGCGGTCGGCGGCACACCCTCATTGGCAGGCCTGATCATCGCCTTCACCGCGGCGAAGGCAGTCGGCAGCGTTCCGCTGGCACCCGCAGGTCTCGGATTCGTCGACGGCACGCTGATCGCAACGCTCACCGCGGCGGGACTGAGCGCGTCGCAGGCCCTCGCCGCGGTGTTCGTCTACCGGGCGGTGAGCGTCGTGTTCGTCGCGGTGATCGGGTGGACCACCGTCGCGGTCCTGTATCGCGGGGCGAGTGCCGGCACGGAGATCGATCCGGTCGCCGAACGCAGCACCCCCGGCACGGACAGCACAGTGCACGGTGCAGAGCGCACCGTTCTTCAGCCCGAATGAATCCGTTCACGAAAAAGTAGTTGCGAACTCAACTAGATTGTGTCATGCTTCTTTCGTAAGAAGTTGAAGGTTCAATGAACAACTGGAACAACCCACAGGAGCGCCCCATGACCGCCAGCACCGCCACCCTCCCCGGCCTCACCGCAGGCACCTGGGCAATCGACCCCGTCCACTCCACCGTCGGTTTCTCCGTCCGTCACCTCATGGTCAGCAAGGTTCGCGGCACCTTCGAGAACTTCTCAGGCACCATCGTCGTCGCCGAGGACGGCACCGCGACCGCGAATGCCGAGATCCAGGTCGACTCGATCAGCACCAAGAACGCCGACCGCGACGCACACATCAAGTCCGCCGACTTCTTCGACGCCGAGCAGTTCCCCGTCGCGACATTCACCAGCACGGGTGTGCGCGCCGACGGCAGCGACCTCGTCCTCGCAGGCGACTTCACGCTGCGCGGCGTCACCAAGCCGATCGAGCTGAAGCTCGAGTTCAACGGCGTCAACCCGGGCATGGGCCAGGGCGCAGTCGCGGGCTTCGAGGCGACCACCGTGATCAACCGCAAGGACTTCGGCATCTCCATCGAGATGCCCCTCGAAGGCGGCGGAGCAGTCCTCGGCGACAAGATCACCCTGAACATCGAGATCGAGGCCCTTCAGCAGGCCTGACGCCTCTGGCCGGGCCCACTCGCACCAGGGATACCCTGGACGCGTGAGAAGGTACGCACCCGCGCTGGTCATCGACGTCATCCTGGTCATCGTCTTCGCTTCACTCGGGCGATCCAGCCATGACGAAGCACTCGACCTCGTGGGCCTGGCCGGAACGGCATGGCCGTTCCTCGGAGGACTCACCATCGGATGGTTCCTCACCGCATGGCTCCGCCGCGACAAGTTCGACGCCTACGCTGCCGTCCCGACGGGGCTGGTTCTGTGGGTGAGTGCACTCGTCGGTGGAATGCTGCTGCGCGCCCTGACCGGTCAGGGCACTGCGACGGCCTTCGTCATCGTCGCGACGCTGTTCCTCGGTGCCGTGCTCGTCGGATGGCGCATCATCGCACAGGTCATCATCCGCCGTCGTGTGAGCGCGGGATGATCACGAGCACACGATGGTCGGGCCGAAATCGGCCACACCGAAAGCGTGTCGGTGCAACAGTGACGTCATGAGCGACACCGTACCGACCTCCGAGATCAGGACCGACCACCGGTTCTTCGGACAACCGCTCCCCCTCGCCAACCTCTTCGGTGTCGAGATGTGGGAGCGGTTCTCGTTCTACGGCATGCAGGGCATCCTGATCTACTACCTGTACTACTCGGTGGCAGACGGCGGGCTGGGCCTGAGCCAGGTTGCGGCCACCTCGATAGTGGGTGCGTACGGTGGCACCGTCTACCTGTCGACCATCGTCGGCGCCTGGATCGCCGACCGCCTCCTCGGCGCTGAACGCACCCTGTTCTACAGTGCCGTACTCATCATGTTCGGCCACATCGCGTTGGCGATACTCCCCGGGTTCGTCGGGGTCGGGGTGGGCCTGATCTGCGTCGCCTTCGGCAGCGGCGGACTCAAGGCGACCGCCACCTCGATGGTCGGCGATCTGTACAAGGAGAACGACGACCGCCGCGACGCCGGATTCTCGCTCTTCTACATGGGTATCAATCTCGGTGCCCTCGTCGGACCGCTGCTCACCGGCTTCATGCAGACCCGGTACGGCTTCCATTGGGGTTTCGGTCTGGCTGCGGTCGGAATGTTCCTCGGTCTCGCGCAATACACGATCTACCGCAAGCAATTCGGCGACATAGGCAAGACACCACCGAATCCGCTCCCGGCCGATCTCCGGCTGCGGGTTGTGGGCGGAGCAGTACTGGCCATCGTCGTCGTCGCAGTCCTTGCGACCACCGGCGTCATCACCACCGGGAACATGTCGGACATCGTGGTCGGGCTGACGATCTTCGCGGCAGTCGTCTATTTCGCCGTCATTCTGACCAGCAGACATATCACGCCGGTCGAACGCAGCCGGGTGTGGTCGTTCATTCCGATGTTCCTCGCCAGCGCCGTGTTCTGGTCGCTGTTCCAGCAGCAGTTCACGATGGTCGCGGTGTATTCCGACACACGCTTGAACCGCTCCCTGTTCGGCTGGGACTTCCCACCGTCATGGGTCCAGTCCATCAACCCGGTCTTCATCATCATCTTCGCCGGCGTGTTCGCCGCAGTGTGGACGAAGCTCGGGCCGCGGCAACCGTCGTCGCCCATCAAGTTCGCGTGCGGCACGATCATCATGGGCATCGCATTCCTGTGCTTCATCCCGATGGCCGGTGGCGGCGCCAACAGTGCACCGCTTCTCGGCCTCGTCGGCATCCTGCTGCTGTTCACCCTGGCCGAACTGTTCCTGTCTCCCGTCGGCCTGTCACTGACGACCAAACTCGCGCCCAAGAACTTCCACACGCAGATGGTCGCCCTGTTCTACCTGTCGGTCGCGCTGGGCAGCGCCTTGGCCGGCACACTCGCCGGGTACTACAACGACGACACCGAGGTGTCGTACTACCTGTGGATCGGCGGCGCTTCGATCGCCGTCGGCCTGATCCTGATCGCACTCACTCCGCGGATCCGGAAACTCATGCACGGCGTGCACTAGTGACCCGAGGCCCGTATTGAAGCACCTGAAGGATCGAATCAACCGAAGGCAAGCCATCCGGCGAGACCGAAACCTGCGATGGCCACCGCGACCCGCAGCAGCGTCGGGGGGATCCGCTTGACCAGTGGTGGACCACACCAACCACCGGCGAACGCACCCACCGCCATGGCCGCCGCGGCGATCCAGTGGACCGGGCCGAAGAACGCGAAACCGATCGCCGCGACCAGGTTGGCGACGCCGAGCAGGTAGCTCTTGAGGATGCTCGCACGCCAGATCGACTCGGACGTACAGATCAGAGTGAGGGCGAGGAAGATGACGCCCGCGCCCGCCCCGAAATAGCCCCCGTACACCGCGACGACGAACAGGGCAGCAGCGAACACCCGGGGAAGATCACGCCCACCGGCAAGTTCCCGAATCTTCGGCTGCAGCAGCAGGGCGAGCGACGCGAACGCGACGAGAAACGGCACCGTGGCCTCGAACGACCCGGCCGGCGCGACGAGGAGCACGACCGCGCCCGTCAGACCACCGAGAGCCGCGTACGCCGTCCACCTCCACACCCGCGGGCCCGTGTCGACCACTTCACGAGCAGAGTTGCTGAGCGCACCCACGCCTACACCGACCATCGCGACGGTGTTGGTGACGTTCGCGGCGACCGGCGACAACCCGACCGCAAGTAACGCGGGGTAGGACACGAGCGACGCGAGACCGGTGACGAACCCGACGACGCCGGCGAAGAACCCGGCGACGACGAGCAGCAGTGCATCGACAATCGTCACGATGTTCGAACGTACCGGTACCGGGTCAGGGGCGCTGACCGGCGCCGGTGCACTCCAGGATCACGCAGGCGGCTTCGCCAATTCGGTGAGGAATCGGTCGGCCATCCTCACTGCGCGGTCGCCACCATCGGCGTCGGCAACGAACACCGCGAACGCCACGTCGCCGGTGTAGCCGAAGAACCAGCGGTCATCGCCGGCAGCGGCGGCGATCCCTGCTAGGCCCGGATGCCCCTTCAAGAAGGACGCGGGACCGTTCTGCACGTTGTCGATCATCAGCCCGCGCAGAGCGTCGGTCACGTGCGCCGGCAACGGCTCGGGTGCATCGGTGACCGACGCCGGCTGACCCTGCACGAGCATGGGCGGGGGAGCTTCGCCGCGCGCGATCGACGCGGCGAGCAATGCGGCACCGAGCGGGCTGACGAGTGACTCGTCGTCGCCGTCGCCGGTGAACTGCACCACCCCGGACCTGCCGTGCCCGATCTGTGCGGTCTCGAATTCGAAGCCCGGCACCGAGTACCCCACGCCGAGTCCGAGGCGACGCGCGGTATCGGCCAGATCGTCGGTGCTCACCGAATCGGGAGCGACACCGCGGTCGAGTCCTGCCGCCAACCGCACGGGATCGAAGACGGAACCCGCCGAGTAGAGGCCTCGGGTGGCCACTGGTCCGAGTTCCATGGCCTGGTTGTTGACGTCTGCGGCGAGGATCCCACCGGTCGACGGCTGGATCGCGACGAGCGCCGCGGGAGTACCTACGGTGACGACGGCTTCCTTGGCTGCGAGCTGCACGTGCGAGTCGACGGTCGCCGTCAGATCCGGAGGCGGGGGCCCCTGGAACCCTGCGACCTGGATCGGCCCCTGTTCTGGGTCTTCGAGTGTCACGGCCCACCCGGCGGTGCGGTCTCGTTCGAGCTGCCACGCCGAACGGAGCGAATCGAGCAGCGGCGTCGAGACCCTCCGGTCTGAGCTGATCAGCGTGGGTGTCTTGATGACCTCGACACCCGGGACGGCAACGATGTCGTCTTCGAGGAATTGATAGTCCTGGTCGCGGAGTTTGACCGCAGTGATCCGGGCCCCGGGATCGGCGGCGAGCCTCTCCTGCATGAGCTCGGAGGTGATGACGGGCGCGACGGGGGCGAGGACCTCTGCAAGCCGTGTCGAGCTGGCGACAGGATCGGGCATGAGCGCGGGGTTGAGCACGACCGCATTGATGGTCTGCTCTTCCATCAGCGGATTTCCCGCACGATCGAAGATCTTGGGCGGTGCGGCATCCGTGCGCACGTGGTGGACGGTCCGGCCCGCGAGGTCGGGCACGACCACATCAGGGCTCCACGACACGCGCCAGCCGACGGCCAGCTTCCGGACGGAACCGTCGACCTGGTAATGCCAGTCCTTGTTCTCCCCGAAGTTCCAGTCGGCAGTGAGTGTGAAGTACCCGGAGTCCGCGTTGAGCTCGACGAGCTGGGTGACGTCGTAGTCGACGCTGCCGTCGGAAAGACCGTCGAACATCTGTGCGAGCACCGGTTCGGCGGCGTTCGGGTACGAGGTGAGTTCGGCGGCGTCGCCGGGTTCCCGGTCGTTGAGTGCCCCGACGAAATCGTCGACCAGGATTTCCGCATCGCTGCGCGGGTCGTTGAACACGAAGGTATTCAGACCCACCGCCGCGGCCACGGCCACGGCAGCACCGAGGGCGACAGTGCGAACGCCTCGACGGCGCTGCCACTCTCGAAATCCCATACTCCCCAACCTTCACTCCAGCAACACCGGCCACAAGCACGAGTCGTCTACGATGCGATCACGATTGCGCTACATCCGAGAGTTCACCTCCCCAGCCACTCTCCGGCCGCCTCCACCGCGGGGGCCGAACTGTCGGCACCTGCGACGAACACAGCGAACGCAAGGTTATCCTGCGCGCCGATGAACCAGCCGTGTGCCCCGCCCACATTGTCGGCTGCTCCGTTGTTGCCACCGTACTCTGCGGTTCCTGTCTTTCCGATGAGTTCGGGAAAGTCGCTCAGTGCGCTCGCCGTACCGTCGGTTACGGTCTCTCGCATCATCGTTCGCAGTGCGGCGAGTGTGTCTGCAGGGGCTGGTGCGACCTCCTGATCGGCCGTCGCGGGCTGCCCCTCGACGATCGTCGGCAGCGGTGTCTTCCCACCCGCGACCGACGCGGCGACGAGCGCCATCCCGAAGGGCGATGCTGTCACCTGTCCCTGCCCGATCGCACCCTCGACGCGCGCTGCCCCCGACTCCATCGGGGGGACGCTTCCGGTGACGGTCACGAGACCGGGCGTGATGTAGTCGACGCCGAGTCCGAACTGCAATGCGGCATCGGTCAGCGCCGTGGGAGGCATATCCACGGCGAGTCCGGCCATGGTGGTGTTGCACGAGTTCGCGAATGCAGCGTGCAGCGGTACCTCACCGAGGTCGAAGCTCTCGTCGTTCGGAATGGTCCGGTCGCCGATCGTCGCGACCCCGGGGCACGGAAGCACCGTGTCGGGTTCGGCGAGCCCCGCCTGCAGCGCCGCCGAAGTGGTCACGACCTTGAACGTCGAACCCGGTGGATACAGGCCGGTGAGCGCGACCGGGCCCTCCAGATCGGCTGCGGCGTTCTGCGCGACCGTGCGTACCGCGCCGTTGTCGGCATCGATCCCGACGATCACCGCCGGCCTGTCGAACGACGCGAGCGTGGCTTCCGCCCGAGCCTGCAGATCGGGGTCGATGGTGGTGTACAGGTCGGGGGCCTCGGTGGGGTCCACACCGGCGATCGATCGAACCGTGCCGTCCATGGCCACCGACTGCACCGCCCAGCCCGCGGTCGCGGTCTGATTCTCGTGCCACATCTCGTCCAGGCCCGACCACACAGGTGACGACAGATCGCGGTTGACGGTGAGCAGCCGCGGCTGCGGCGCGAGTGTGACACCGGGCAGCGCAGCAAGCCGCTCCTCGATGGGAGCCAGATCCACTTCGCGCAGAGCCACCGCAGTCACCGGCGCGCCGGCCGACTTCTCGAGGTCGGCAGCAAGGAAGTCCGCGGTGATCGTCGGCGCAGCCGAGGCGAGCAGAGGCGCGACCGCTGCGGGGTCGGCGGACGAATCGAGGTTCACGAGCGTCACGATCTGCTCGCTCATCAGCGGTTGGCCCGAGCTGTCGAAGATCGTCGGCGGAGTGCCCGTCGTCGGGGTGTAGCGCAGCGACGTGCCGGCGCTCAGCTCGGGAGCCAACACGGTCGGGTCCCATCGGACCCGCCATCCGTCGTCGTCATCCGATTCTTCCGCCGTATCTTCGAGCGCGGAGCCGGTCGTGCGATACGACCAGTCCTTTCCCTCCCCGAAGTTCCACGACACATCCAGGTCGAAGGTGTCGCCGTCGCCGATACCCGCAACCGTCACGGTGGGATCATCGTTGCCGAGCCCCTCGAACAGATCCGAGATCGCTTCCTGCGCGGCAGCGGGATCCGTGGTGAGCGCGGCAGCGGACGCTGCGTCGCCGGTATCCAGAGCGGCGGCGAACTCTTCGGCGACGGTGTCGGGCTGATCAGGTCCCGTGGCGCAACCGACCACGCCGAGGGTGAGAGAAGCCGCTGTCACGAGCGTGACCGTCCGTCGACCGATATGCATGGTCACGATCATGCCGGAGATCGGAGAACGGCGCCGCTGACCGATGCCACGATCCGGTGAACTGTGCGACAACCGAACTGTGTGGCGGCCCACAGGGAATCAATTCGCTTGCGCGACCGCCGACAGTGCCCTTATCGTGGAGTTCGACTTTGTTCCCGGCGTTCGGAGAAGGCATTGCTCCTGTAGAGGTTCTCGACCCACCGCACGATACGTGCGGGCCGTCTCTTACCTCCAGGAGCTTTTATGTCTGTACCCATTTCTGCATCCAACAGTGTCACGCTGTCCGCTCTCACATACGAGCATCCCGACGGCACCCGCGTCTTCGACGGTCTCGACGCGACGTTCACCGTCGGCCGCACCGGTCTCGTCGGACGTAACGGAAGCGGCAAAAGCACACTGCTGCAGCTCATCTCAGGAAATCTGACACCCGCACGCGGATCGGTGACGACATCCGGACGAGTCGCATACCTGCCGCAGGACATCACCCTCGATCCCGCCGTGTCGGTCTCCACCGTCCTCGGTATCGACACAGTGCGAACAGCGCTGCGGCGAATCGAATCCGGAGACGGGACCGGCGACGACTTCGACACCGTCGGTGACCGCTGGGACGTCGAAGAGCGTGCACTCGCAACCGTGCATCGGCTCGGCCTCGATCGAATCCTGCACGACGAAAGCGATTTCGATCGCACAGTTGGGACGCTCTCAGGAGGGGAGACCGTCCTGCTCGGACTCACCGCGCGGCTGCTCGCCGAGCCCGGAGTCCTGTTGCTCGACGAGCCGACCAACAATCTCGACACGGCCGCTCGCGAACGCCTGCAGGATGCTCTCGACCGTTTCCCGGGGACCGTGATCATCGCAGGTCACGATCGCGACCTACTCGATCGGATGGACACGATCGCCGAAATGCGGGACGGCAGTCTCCGCATGTTCGGCGGTGGCTTCAGCGACTACGAGCAGATCATCGAAGCCGAACAGGAGGCGGCTCAGGCCGCGGTCCGGGACGCGCGCAGCGATGTTCGTCGGCAGGCTCGCGAGCTCGCCGCCGCGCATGTTGCACTCGATCGGCGAGCGCGCTACGGCAAGAAGATGTTCGAGAACAAGCGTGAGCCGAAGATCATCATGAACATGCGCAAACGACAGGCACAGGAGGCCGCAGGCAAGTATCGCCGCGAGCACGAGGGAAACCTCGAATCCGCCCGGGCCCAGCTCGATCGGGCACAGGACTCGGTGCGCAACGACCGCGAGATCCGCGTGGACCTGCCCGACACCTCGGTACACCCGGGACGGCGGATCGCCGAGGGGCCGCTCGAGATCGTCGGACCGGAACGCATCGCGGTGCGCGGACCCAACGGTTCGGGCAAGACGACACTGTTGGGCCGGATCGTCGACGCCGGGCCGCTGGTGCCGTATGCACTGCTCCCCCAACGACTCGACATCTTCGACGACACGACATCGGTGGTAGCCAATGCCGAACTGCGCGCACCGCACCTCCCTCCCCAGGAAGTGCGGGCACGCCTGGCACGTTTCCTGTTCCGCGGGACCGACGCCGACGTGCCCGTGGGAGTCCTGTCCGGCGGTGAACGGCTCCGCGCCGCGTTGGCCATCCTCCTCGCTGCCGATCCCGCTCCGCAGTTGCTGATCCTGGACGAACCGACCAACAACCTGGATCTGCCGAGCCTCGCGCACCTGACCCAAGCCTTGCGGGCGTTCGAAGGCGCGCTCGTGGTGGTGTCCCACGATGAGCGATTCCTCGACGAGATCGGAGTGACACGGTCGGTTGTCCTAGGAGACGCGGACGTTCCGGACGAGTGCGCAAGACTGGACGGGTGAGCTACGCGGCCAATCCTGCGGACGGCACGCGCATCGCGTTCTCGTCTCGGCCTGCCCTGTCGGGCGACGCGAACGCACCCGCGTTGATGCTGGTGCACGGCAGCGCACTGTCGTCGGCGGTGTGGCGAGAATTCGTGAACGACTCCTGGATCCCGGTCAGACACCCAACGGTTGGGCCGACTGCGAGATGACCGACTCCACCAGTGCGCTGATCATCCGTTTCATCACTTCGGTCGAGTCCGGGACCGACAGGCCCACGACGTCGCGCAGCGAGACCCAGGTGGGCCACGTCGATGCGATGGCAACCGCCTGGACGATCTGAACACGTGCCGTGTCGTCGGCTCGACTGAACTCACGAGCGAACAGCATCCGCACTTCGATCTCCGCTCGCTCGAGATAGCCGTGACGGTTGCGTTGCAGCTCTTCCGAGAACGGCGCCCGAACCTCCGCCGATCGCGAGAAAGGCGCGATGTACTCGAGCGCCTCGGCACGTTGCCGGCAGTACCGGTCGATGCGTTCCGCGAGAGGCAGACTTGGATCCACCGGTTCGTGCGCGTCGTCCTGACGACGCATCAGCTCGGCCCCCGTTGCCGAGAAAAGCGTCTCCAAGTCGCCGAAGTGACCCCACAATGATCTCAGTGACACCCGTGCCCGCTCGGCAATCTGCGCGCCGGTCGGTTTGAGCTCACCGTCGCGGATCAACGCGATGTGCGCGTCGATGACCGCTTGGCGCGTACGTTCGGCGCGTGCCGACCGGCCGTCGATACTGATCGGCGTGGTCGGCCGGTCGTCGAACCGGATTATCGGCCGGTCTCGCGGCCCATTCTCTCCCCCGTGCATCTGATCCTCCCCGATACTTGTGCACATCAGTTAATAGTTATCACCGGTTGCAGGTAAACCACCCCCGGCCTATAGGCCCACGTGCCAAGATATGCGAAGACACCGAGCGATTACCACTACCCGGTATTCGTCGGCGCGGTTTTTGTGTTATCAACCGAACCTGAAACTGCGGGAAATCAGCACGAAACAGTCATTCCGGTCAATCTGCCAGGAGCCCCTTCGCGATGTGGGTCACCTGGATCTCGTTGCTCCCCGCATAGATCATCAGCGACTTCGCGTCGCGTGCGAGTTGCTCGACACGATATTCAGCCATGTAGCCGTTACCACCAAAGAGCTGCACCGCCTCCATCGCGACCTCGGTGGCAGCGCGCGACGAGTACAGCTTCATCGCCGACGCCTCCGACAGGCTCACCGGCTTCCCGGCCTCCGCACGCTCGATCGCGCTGAACACCATGTTCCGCACGTTGATGCGGGCGATCTCCATCTCGGCGAGCTTGAGCTGGATGAGCTGGAACTGAGAGATCGCGGTACCCCACAACTTGCGCGACTTCGCATACTCGGTGCACAACGTCAGGCACTGCTCGATGATGCCGAGCGACAGATACGCGATTCCGATGCGCTCGGCGGCGAACGATTCCTTCGCGCTGCTCTTGCCGTCACTCTTCCCGCCGTCCTCGGTTTCCCCGAGCAGACGATCGCGGGTGATACGCACGTTGTCGAAGAACAACTCGCCGGTGGGGGAGGAATTCATACCCATCTTCTTGAACGGCGGACCCTGCGTGAGACCCTCCATCCCCTTGTCCAGTACGAACGCGAGAACCTTGCGGTCCCGTCGGTCGATCGTTGCGTCGCCGTCATCCAGCTTGGCGTAGACGATGATGACGTCGGCATACGGGCCGTTGGTGATGAAGGTCTTCTGCCCGTTGAGGATGTAGTCGTCGCCGTCGCGGCGCACGGTCGTCTTCATCCCGCCGAAAGCGTCGGACCCCGAATCCGGTTCGGTGATGGCCCAGGCGCCGACCTTCTCGAAGGTCACCAGTTCGGGAAGCCAGCGCTTCTTCTGCGCGAGAGTGCCGCGACCCCGGATCGTGCCGGCAGTGAGCCCGAGGCTCACACCCATCGACGCGACGAGTCCCAGGCTCACGCCCGCGATCTCGATGTTGAGCAGTGCCGCCATGCCCGGCGACCCGCTCATTCCCCCTCCGCTTCCGGACGAGCTCTCGCCCTTCCCCTCCTTCGCGAGGGCCCGTTCGAGGGATTCGCGGGCCATCTCGTCGATCCCGAATGCGGCGTACATCCTGCGGATGATGTCGAACGGCGGGAGCTCACCGGACTCGAGCTCGTCGACGTGGGGACGGATTTCCTTCTCGATGAATCCGCGCAGCGCATCGCGGAACATGAGGTCTGTGTCGGACCACTCGTACATGAACGAAATATAGAACATGTTCCTGTTTGTGTATACGGTCGACACGGAACCCGACCTGACGAATGTCGCTCGGTAGTGCGTATCCGGCGCTAGCCTTACGCCCACGAACGTGAGATGGGGGCATCGTGATCGTGGACACCCTGACCGTAGACAACATGGCCCTGGATACCTTGGCCATGCACATGAGCGACGGACTGATCACTCCGCGTGCATCGGTGTTGTTCTACGTCGTCGCCGTGATCGGCGTCGCGCTTGCCGCATGGCGCGCACGCACCGAGCTGACCGAAAAATCTGCCGCGACGGCTGCACTCGTGACCGCACTCGTATTCGCGATGCAGATGATCGACGTACCTGTCCTGCCCGGAGTGAGCGGCCACGTCCTCGGCGGCACTGTGGCGGCACTGCTTCTCGGTCCCTTCGCCGCCGCGCTGTGCCTGACGTTCGTGCTCACCGTCCAGGCATTCGTATTCGCCGACGGGGGCCTCACCGCCCTCGGAGCGAACACCACCGTCATGGCGCTTGCAGGGGTCGCCGGCGGATACGGAACCGCCATCGCTCTTCGCGCAGCCTTTGCCCGTCACAACACCGCCCGTCACAACACGTTGTCGCCTACCGCACACACCTTCACCGTGGCATTCATCGCGGGCTGTGCGTCGGTGTTCGCCGCGGTCACCGGGTCCGTGGTCGTCTACGCGATCTCCGGCTCAGCGCACATGCCGCTGTCGACACTCGCGTACCTGTACGGCGCCCACGCGCCGGTCGCACTCCTCGAAGGTCTCGTCACCGGGGTGGTCGTGGTCGCCGCAGCGGGCGCGGCACACACACGCCTCGTGACTGCGCTCGGTCTCGCCGCATTCGGCGTCGCGGGCGTGCTGTCCACATTCGCCCTGTCGACCTTCACCGCCGGCACACCCGACGCGCTCGAAGCCGCCACGCTGCGAGGGTGCGACACCACGCAGACTCCACCGATCGGGGACTGCATGGCCCGAGGAGTTCGGGAGCATCGCCTCGCGGGCAGCGCCCTGGCCGACTACACGGTCGGAGGTCAGGCTGGTTCGACCGGAGCCGCCGGCACGATCGGGGTACTCGCGACCATCGCGGTCGCCGGCACCGGATTCCGTGCGCTCACGCGTCGGAGTGAGCCTGTCGTGCGTCTCGAGCTGCCCCGATGAGTTCCGCAGCGAGGTCGCGGCCGCGGCGGATCGGCTCGGTCGAGTGTTCGAACTTCGAACCGGCGAGCGCCCCGTCGTAGATCAACTGCACACGGTCGGCCACGAGGACCGAATCTACGGCGCCTGCCCGATCGAGCAGTGCCACAAGAGTGTCGAGTAGCCACTCGCGATGCGCCAGGACCGGCTCGATCCGCTCTTCCGGGAACTCCGTGGCCGCGTTCGCGTACTGGCACCCCCGGAAGTTCTTGCCCGGCGCCGAGGCGAGCGCGAGGTCGAAGAAGGTCAGGACTCGGTCAACGGGGTCGTCGATATCTGCGACTGCGTCGTTCCATCGGGTGCGATCGCGATGGTCGAGGCGGTCCAGGTAAGCATGGACGAGACCGTCCTTCGAGCCGTAGGACGAGTACAGACTCGCCCGTGCCACACCCGCTTCGGCGAGGATCCGATCGATACCCACTGCGCGGATACCGAGCTCGGCGAACAGTGCGCCGGCGGTATCGAGGAGTCGTTCCGCGGGCGGTCGCTTGGCGAGGGGTTCGACTGTGGTGCGCACGCAGAAAAGCCTAACGGATCGACGCGATAGACAGATCGTTCTATCTGGATGTATCGTGGCACCCGTGACACGCTGTCTTCTGACCCGTCGCCTGCACGTGGATCTCGTGCGGGTGACCGGTGCTGCGTGTTGTCGTTTCATTCGCTGACCGGCTCACGTTCCGCCTCGCTCGTCGCCTCCTGACGTACGCCTGCGCACAACCGTGCCGTCAGCACCCCCCACCCAGCTCCACCTCGGAAGGTGACCCATGTCGCTGTATCTCTACGAACTCGTACCCACCGAAGGTCAGGCCGAGACCGCCATCAAGGCATTCGGCGACGCAGTCGTCGCCGGCGGCGGCGAACTGATCGAATCGCAGGTGACCTCCGGCGGCACGCGCATCTTCGCTGTCGCCGAGTTCAACGCATGCCGCGCAGCACAGCTCGAGGCAACCACCCTCGACGTCGCAGAAATCGTGGGCCCCAACGAAGTTCGACTAGTCGGCGCCGAGCTCGACCAGATCAAGGCCGCGCGTCCCGAGGCCGGCTACCTCGTCGAGTGGGACATCCCCGACACCATCGACATGGAGACATACCTCGCGCGCAAGAAGGCCAACTCGCCGAAGTACGCGAACGTCCCCGAGGTGAGCTTCCTGCGCACCTATGTCCGCGAGGACATGGACAAGTGCCTGTGCTTCTACAACGCTCCCGACGAGGACGCCGTCGTCCGCGCTCGCGATGCCGTCAGCACCCCGATCGACCGTATCCACTCCCTCGAAGGATAAGTACCCGATGACCGCGGCCATTCAGAACCCGAACGAGCAGCTCGACACGATCGCCGAATTCGTACGCGACCGTGCCGCCGCTCTCGATCGCGGTGAGACCGACATCCGCACCGACCTCGCACGCATCGGCGAGCTCGGCCTGCTCGAGAACGGGCTCGGCGGAAAGTGTCTCGACCACATGGTCGCGGTCATCGACGGCATCGCCGCAGAATCCCTCACCGTCGGGTTCTCGCTGTGGGCTCAGCGCATGACACTCGAATATCTGGACCGCGCACCGGAACACCTCCGTGCGCGGTACTGTGACGAGCTCGCATCGGGTCGGCGTGTAGGCGTAACTGCCATGGCGGCCGCGCTCAAATACCTTGCGGGACTCGGCGAACTCCCGCTCGTCGCGGAACGCACCGACGACGGACTCACCGTCTCCGGACCGATCCACTGGGCTTCCAATGTCTTTCCGGAATCACTCATCGTCTTTCCTGCACGCACCGCCGACGGCGGACACGTCATCGCCGTAGTACATGCCGATTCACCGGGCATCCGCATCAATTCGTCACCCGAACTGCTCGCGCTGGGTGCCACCTCGTCGACGTCGATCGCATTCGAGAACGTCCGGATTCCTGCTTCGGACGTCATCTCCGGAGACCTCACCGAATTCTGCGGCGCCATCCGCCCGACCTTCCTGTTGCTGCAGACTTCGTTCTGCGCGGGCATCACCCGAGCATCTCTCACGGAGGCGTCGGCGCGCCTGCACGGTCTCGGTGAGCAATTCATCGACGAATACCAGGTCCTGACACAGCAATACGAATCACTTCGAGATCGGCTGTACCGATTCGCCACCGCACCGTCCACGGTGTCCGGGGCAGATCTGATCCGCCTGCGCCTCGACGGCTCGGTCGTCGCAGTGGCCGCGACACGTCTCGAAGCGACGCTGCGCGGCGGCGCCGGATACGCTTCCGCGAGCGCAACGAACAGGCGCTTCCGCGAAGCCGCGTTCCTCCCCATCCAATCCCCCTCGGAAGGACAGTTGCGATGGGAACTCTCGAAGTTCGAGTAGCGGGCGCCTACAAGAGTTTCGCGGGCCGACACGAACCGGTCCTGCAGGGACTCGATCTCGACGTCCCCACCGGCGAGTTCCTCGTCCTGCTCGGCAGCAGCGGTAGCGGAAAGTCGACACTGCTGCGGATCATCGCCGGTCTCGATCATCTCGATCGCGGAGAGATCGACTGGCCGAGCACCGACGGTGACACCCGCCCGCACACGGGTGTGGTGTTCCAGCAGCCGTATCTCATGCCGTGGCTCACCGTTCGCGAAAATATCGCGCTGGGCGGACGTTTCAAGAATCATCGCGATCGTTTCGACATCGCGTACGCCGATGAACTGCTCGCCCGGTTCGGATTGTCCGGCCTCGCCGGCTATTACCCCGATCAGTTGTCGGGCGGGCAGGCACAGCGTATCGCCGTGATCCGCGCGGTCGCGGTGCGTCCTCGCCTGCTGCTGCTCGACGAACCGTTCAGCGCACTCGACCCCGCGACACGCTCCGATCTGCAGGCGTGGCTCGGCGACCTCGCCCGCGACCTCGCCTTCACTACGGTGCTGGTCACCCACGACATCGACGAAGCGCTTCGCCTCGCCGACCGGATCGCATTGTTCGGCCGAGGTGGCACGGTGCGGCAGCAGTGGCGCATCGCCGACGTCAACCAGGACGAACGGGCACCGCTGCGCACGGAGATCCTCGAGCACTACCGCGATTCGTCGCTGACTCCATCGTGAACGGGAAACTGACGCGGCGAACCCTGATGCAGGGTGCGCTCGGAATCGCCGCTGCCGGTGGCGTGTTCGGTGCAGCCGACCTTGTGCGTACCGCCGCGACAGACCGCACCAACACCACCGGGCAACTCCGCATCGGATACCTACCGATCACCGACGCAGCGCCGCTGCTCGTCGCGCACGGCGCCGGACTGTATCCGAACGGCATCGTCGACAGCGCTCGACCTGTGCTGTTCCGCAGCTGGGCGTCGCTCGCAGAAGCATTCGTCAGCCGGCAGGTCGACGTCGTGCACCTGTTGATGCCCCTCGCCGTCCAATTACGCTATGGCCTGGGAAGTTCCGCCCGAATTCTCGGCTGGAACCACACCAACGGTTCCGCGCTCACCGTCGCCCCGCACATCACCGACCTCGGACAGCTCGCGGGCGAGACGATCGCGATCCCATTCTGGTGGTCGATCCACAACATCGTCGTTCAGCAGTTGCTGCGCGAACACGGTCTGACCCCCGTGGTGAGGCAGGCGCCGTCGAAATCCGCGCGCACCGTCGGCCTCGTCGTCATGGGGCCGTCCGATATGATTCCTGCCTTGGCCAACGGCTCGATTGCGGGATTCACTGTTGCGGACCCGTTCAACGCCGCCGCCGAACTCCGCGGCGTAGGTCGGATCCACCGCTTCCTCGGCGACCTGTGGCGCGATCACGCGTGCTGCGCGTTCCTCGTCCACGAGGACGTCATCGAAGAGAATCCTGCGGCGGTGCAGTCCCTGACCGATTCGGTGGTGTCCGCCCAGCTGCAGATCGGGGCAGATCGTCCGGGCGCCGCAACGATGCTCTCCGATCGCTATCTGCCGCAGCCGCTTCCCGCGATCACGACGGCCCTGACCTATCCGGGGCGCGACGCCGACACCCGGCATCCGCAGTGGGCGCCTCAGCAGATCGGGTACCAACCCTTCCCGTTCCCCAGCTTCACCACCGCGCTGGTCGAGGCGATGCACGGCACGGTCGTCGACGGCAACACCGACTTCCTGTCGCGGATCGACCCGGCGACAGTGCACCACGATCTCGTCGACGACCGGTTCGTCCGCACGTCGCTGACCCGAATCCCCGGCACCGACGCCTTCGGGCTACCAGCAGATCTCACCCGCATCGAGGAGGTCGACCCCACGTGAGCACCCCGACCCGGTCCGCCCGGAGTCTCCCGCTCCTGCCGCAGACCATCGCGATCGTCGTCGCCGTCGCCCTGTGGTGGCTGGTCACCACAGTCGTCGCCGGACCCGATTCGATCGTGCGCGAATTCGCGCCGCAATATGTGGGACCGGCCATCGTGGATCTGTTCACCCGCGGCGTGCTGCTTCCCGACATGCTCGCGAGCCTGTGGCGGCTTCTCGTCGGATTGCTGATCGCCGCGACATTCGGCATTCCACTCGGGCTGCTGATCGGACTCAACCCGGTCGTCGAGCAAGCAACCATGCCGGTCATGCAGTTCCTGCGGATGATCTCACCGCTGTCGTGGGCTCCGATCGCGGTGGCGCTGTTCGGAATCGGTCACCAGCCGGTGTTCTTCCTCATCGCAGCGGCGGCCATATGGCCGATCGTCATCAACACCGCGGCCGGCGTGCACGCGATCGATCCAGGACACCTCATGGTGGCCCGATCCTTCGGCGCGACACGTGTCGAACTGCTCACCACAGTAGTGCTCCCCTCGATCCGCTCCCAGGTCCAGACGGGTCTGCGGGTCGGGCTCGGAATCGCGTGGGTCGTACTCGTGCCCGCCGAGATGCTGGGTGTGCGTTCGGGGCTCGGCTATCAAATTCTCAACGCACGCGATCAGCTCGCCTACGACCAGGTGATGGCCGTGATCGTCGTGATCGGCTTCCTCGGGTTCTGGCTCGATTGGGCTGCGCGGCACCTGCTCCGCGAGCGCCGCACACCGATTCGTATGGAGGACGCCGACGCGCACCAGCCTGTGTGACGGCGGCGCTAGGCGATCGAAGCGTAGGCCGCTCCGGCGACCACAGCTCCCGCGACCGCGCCGACAATGACCTGGCCACGTGTGTGATCACCGAGATGAACCCGGGACCAGCCGATCAGGGGCGTGGACATCAGAGCCAGTAGCCACCACGGCGACAGCGCAAGAGCCAGCACAACGGTAACGCCCGCCGACACACCGGTATGGACACTGACCTTCCAACGCCCGATGCTCGTGATGGCCCCCGCGGCTACCAGAGTCACGAGACCCGCCGACGTGAATCCGACCAACTCGATCGGCGCATCGGCCATGATCAGAACAACGAGCGCACCCACAACCACTGCCAGAATCGCAACGATCAACACGTGACGCTCGTCGATCTCTGTGACGTGGTGGTCACCGATCTTCGCTCTGCGCATCCCGCCGAGGATGAAGGCCATCGGCACGACGCCCGAGCACACTGCCACGAAGATGCCCCATCCAGGGCTGCCCACAGAGATCCCCAGGACCATCGACGACACGATGTTGATGACCCAAGGCGCACCGACTTCGGTCAGCGCTCGGGCGACTACATCAATCGTGGTCCCGCGTTCGGCCACACCTGTATCCGTCATGAAGTCCCCCGCATATCCACTTACTTCGGCATCAGGACGAACACGGGTATCTGGCGTTCGATCCGTTCGGCGTACAGATCGTAGTTCGGCCACGTCGCCACCAGCACTGCCCACAGCGCATCCCGTTCGCTGCCTTCCGCGGTCCGCACCGAAACCGCGGTATCTATCCCACTGAACCGCACCGACGCCTCGTCTGCAGCACACAGGTTGAGCACCCATGCGGGCGGTGCGGGATTGCCCCAGTTGGATCCCGCGACCAGCCAGCCGCCGCCGTGCGGCATGCACAGCAGCGGGGTCGTGCGTGGCACACCGGTCTTCCGACCGGCGACCGTCAGCATCAATTCCGGTAGTCCCGTCGCCGTCAGGAGTGTGAATCGGCCGCGCGTCAGTTTCTGGATCGCGCGGTCCACCCCGACGATGACGCGGGCGTAGCGCGGCAACCATGGCTGGGCACCCAGGTGGACGGCCACCAGGCGAAGCGGGTTCACAGAGTCAGCGACCCCACCCGGCGAGCACGGTCCGGGCCGCCGTGACCAGGGCCAGTGGCTGATCGAACATCGGGTGGTGCCCGGCGGCAGGCAATTCCACCATCGTCGCGGCGGGTCCGAGTTGCTCGCGAATCTGCGTCAGCAACGGTTCCCGGATGATGCCGTGTTCGCACCGGAAATATGTGAGCGGGCAGCCCTGACGCAGCACCTCGAGGCTGCGGCGAGCCTCTCGGCCCATCCGCAGGTTGTCGAACTTCCACGACCAGCCACCGTCGACCTCTTTGAGCGACGTACGGGCGATATGGTCGAACACGTACGGTTCCGCCTGCTCTTGGGGCGGAACGAGCCGGAATCGCGCGACTGCAGCATCGACGGACGGGTACACCTTCGGCGGACCGCTGTTCGCGACCGTCTTGGCACGCATCTCGAGTTCCTCCGGCGTCATGTCACGGATCGGAGAGTCGAGAATGACGACACCTGCCAGCCGATCGCCGTGCAGTGCAGACGTCACGAACGAGACGATTCCGCCCATGCTGTGACCGACCAGGACGGGCGGGCCGGAAATACCGCCGTGCTCGGCCGCGCCCAGGACCTCATCCGCCCAATATTCGAGGCTGTACTGCTCACGGTGGTCGCTGTCGCCGTGCCCGCTCATGTCGAGCGCGACCACGCGGCGACCGACCGCCAGCTGCGGCCCGATGTGGTCCCACCAGCGCGAATGCGCCATACCACCGTGGACGAGGACTACGCCGGGCGTGCCGGCTTCACCCCACGCACGGTAAGAGATCGTCGCCCCCGACACCGTGTACTTGCCGGTCTCGACGGGCGCAGCAAGCGCGTCGACGAACCACTGCGGAGCAGAACCGTTCTCATCGCTCATTACTCGAACTTATGCGAAGTGTGACGCCCACCAAAAATTGGGCCAGAAATTCGACCCGCGGGTCCTCCTGTTCGGGTTGTGCATGCACAGTCGCGACGAGTGCTTCACCATCGAAGAGGTGGACGAGGGAAAACAGAATCATGTCGAACTCGCCGGGTTCGAATCGCTCCGCGATGGGCAGTGAGCGAGCGAACTCGGCGATCGCGGCGTGGTAGCGCGCAGCCATGGGTGCAAGGTGTTCACGCAACCGCACGTCGGTACGAGCGGCCCCGAGCAGTTCGTACCACGCCGCGTTGATGGGTGCCCTCGTCGCCTTACGGAGCAAGATCAGGCACGCACGTACGGTCTCGATGCCTACCGGGTCGGCGCCAGTGTCTCCGAGCAGCTCGAGCCCGGCCCGGAAGTTCACGAACTGCCGGCTTCTGACCTCGTCGGCAGCCGCGACGATCACATCCAGTCGTGTGGGGAAATGGCGGAAGACTCCGCCCGACGACACCCCGGACCGCGAACAGATCTCACCGATCGTGGTGGAGGAATAGCCCAGTTCGGCGAGCGAGGTGATGGTTGCGTCGAGAATCCGTCCGATGGTTTCCTCGCGTCGCTGCTGCTGGGTGCGGCGAGCGGGAGCCGGGATCATCACGACGGGCGGGCCACCGGAGTTGCTCGCGCCGGCGCCGGGCCCCGCTCCTCGACACCCGCGCGCAGGAACCGCCCGGTCCCGACGGTGGTCCCGTAGCCGGGCACGAAGCTGCCCTCCCGGAACACCACCTTTCCTGCCACGGCGGTCGCGGTCACAGCATCGTCGTTGCGGTTGACCATCCGGCTCAGACCACCGAATTCGTCCATCGTCGCTTCGTGATACGCGTCCACATCGCCGTTGAGCCCGTCCGGGTCGATCACCACGAAGTCGGCGCGGTCGCCCACTCTCAGGCGCCCCGCGTCGATCCCGTAGAAATCACCGAGTTCGCCTGTGAGCTTGTGAATCACTTCCCCGAGTGGCATCACCGGGGTTCCCCGCTTCTCGTTCTCGTGGATGCGGCGCAGTAGGCAGATTCCGAAGTTGTAGAAGGCCATGTTGCGCAGGTGCGCACCTGCATCCGAGAACCCGACGGTGACACCCGGGGTCCGGATCAATCGGTTCGCGACCCTCTCTCGGTCGTTGGCGATCACGGTGTGCCACCGGAACTTCCGTCCGTGTTCGACGACCAGGTCGAGGAAGGTGTCGACGGGGTGGAGTTTCCTGCTGCGCGCGACGTCGCCGATGGAACGGCCTACGAGCGACTCGTCGGGACATTCGGTGATCCGGGTGTCGTCGAAATCGCGGTGCCACACGCGCGGGGAGAACTTCTTCTCGAAGTCCTGGCGGAACCACCGCCGGTAGGCCTCGTCCTTCAACAGATCGTTGCGGCCGAGTTCTTCGTTCAGATGTAGCGCAGCACGACCCGATCCGAACTCTTCGAACACCACGAGATCGATGCCGTCGGAATGGACTTCGAATGTGGTCGGCAGGTGTTGCCAACGGAACATGCCCTTGCCGATCCGATTGGCGGCGTAGGCGATCGGGCCGAAGATCCGGTTGACCCACCGCTCGGCCTTGGTATCGGCGGCGGCCAGCACCGACGCCTTCATCGGCCGCCGTCCGAGGCCGGTACTCGCGAGGGCGAAGAAGGCGACGTCGTACTTGGTGTTGAGGTTCGGGACTGCTTGGAGTACGCGTCCACGGCGACGCAGAATGCGATGCAGCCGACGGAATTCCGACCACGATGCATGAGTCGAGGGGAGCGTGCGGGAACGGTAGCGGTCGCCGTCCATCTTGTCCCACGGGTTCGTCATCGTGGAGACGCCGAGGAACCCGGCGTCGAGCGCCTCGTTCACCTTGTCGTCGATCGCCGCAAGCTCGGAGCGGGTCGGCCTGCCTGCCGGCTCGGTGGATCGCCCGAGCCCCATCACCGACGCCCGGACGTCCGAATGACCGATGAACGCAGTCACGTTGGGGCCCAGCGGCATGTGATCGAGGGCCTCGACATACTCGCACGGCGAAGTCCACGTTCTCGTGGATTCCAGTGCGCGCAGTACATGGTCGCGGGGCAGCGCCTCGACTCGACTGAACAGATCCGCCCCGTCGAGCGCGTTGACGTAGACGGTCGACAGCGAGCAGTTGCCCATGAGCACGGTGGTGACCCCGTGTCGCACGGACTCCGGCAATCCCGGCCCCACAAGCACTTCCGCGTCGTAGTGCGTGTGGGTGTCGACGAACCCCGGCATCAACCACTTGCCGTGCGCGTCGATGACGTCGGTGTCGGGGCCGACGGCCAACTCGTCGGCAGTTGCAATTGCGACGACACCGTCGCGGATTCCGAGATTTCGCACGACGCCGGGAGCGCCCGTTCCGTCGAACCAGAGTCCGCCGCGCACGACGACGTCGTATACATCTATGTCGTATACATCCTTGTCGCCTTCATGAGTGTGATCCACACCACCAGTCATGCCGAGAGCGTAGACCCAGATAGAGGATGACCACTCTCGAAGTTCACTCCGTTATGAAATCGTTACTCGAATGTTTATTCGATTTATGTAGGGTGGGAACATGAGTTCGAATGGGGATGGATTCGGGCAGTTCAGCGATACCATCGCGGCACTCGACGCCCTCATCGCGCTAAACCTCACAACCCTCCCCGACGCGGACATCGCACGCCTTCTTCAGACGGCAGAAACGGCACGCCGAAAGCTCGACGGCCTCGGCAATCGACTCATCGGCGAAATCCAGGACCGCGGCATCCACAACACCGTGAAACTCTCCACACCGCAGAAATACCTCGTCGAACTCCTCCGACTCTCCCGCGCCGACGCCCACCGCCGCATCAAGAACGCCCGCCTCCTCGCACCCAGCACCACTCCCACCGGCACGGCTCTCGATGCGGTCCTGCCCGTCACCGCACAGGCGATCACCGACGGCGCCGCAGGCACCGACCACGCCGACGCCATCCGCAAGGTCATCGACAGAATTCCCGGCCGATACCGCAATACCGCTCTCGAACAAATCGACCAGATCCTCGGCACCCTCGCCCGCACCTCCACCCCGGACGACATCACCACCGCCGGCATCGACCTCCTCGCCCGTCTCGACCCCGACGGGGTCCTCCCCGACGAGCGCGACCGCGCAGCCCGACGCTCCCTACGCTTGCCGCCCCAGGACGCCGGACTCATGTCCGCCCTGCGCGGCGACCTGCATCCCACCACACGCGCGAAACTCGATGCCATCGCTGCAAAATGGGCCCGTCCAGGTATGAACAACCCCGACGATCCCGACTCTCCCCACGGCAGCATCGAGCGCCCCGACCTCGACCCCGCCGCCCTCGAGCAAGCCGCCCGCCGCGACGTGCGTACCGCCGACCAGCGCCTCCACGACGCACTCGACGCGATCTGCACCCACGCCCTCGCTACCGGCGCACTCGGGCACCACCGAGGGCTACCTGTCACCGTCATCGTCACCATGAGCATCGATCAACTCGAAACCGGCCTCGGTCTGGCCACCACTGCCACCGGCGGTGTCATCCCCGTTCCCGACGCCCTCGCCATCGCCGAGAACGTCCATCCCGTGCTCGCTCTGTTCGATCACGCCGGTGCACCCCTGCACCTCGGCCGCGGTAAACGTCTTGCCAGCGTAGAGCAGCGCCTGTTGCTCACCGCATGGCAACGCGGCTGTACCCGCCCCGGCTGCGACATGCCCGCCTCACACTGCGCCGTGCACCACCTCACCGAATGGCAGCACGGCGGCGCCACCGACATCGACAACCTCGCCCTGGTGTGCGACGCCGACCACGCCCGCATCACCGGTACCGAAACCGGATGGCGCACCTGCGTCGACCCACACCGCGGCAGACCGTTGTGGACGGCACCACACTTACTGGACCCGTCCCGCGCGCCGCGTCGCAATCACCGGCATCATCCCCACGAGATGATCGTGATGGCGATGCTCACGACTCGGCCGGTGCGCATCTCGAGAACTGAGCGCCGACCGTGGCGAAAACGGAAGCCGCGGCTGTCGCGCGAATAGCACTGCGAATAATGCTGTTTCACATCAGAAATCAGCCGGGATCGCGCGGTCGACAGCCGTCCGCACCAGATCTGCGGCGCGCTTCTCGCCGAAGATTCCAGGGAGCGTGAGTCGGTCGAGGATGAGCCAGTTCAATGTGAGGTACAGCAAGACCACCGCATCCTCACCGCCGGGCAATCCCGATTCTCGATAGTTGCTGATATTGAAATCCAGATCGGCGCGCACCCGGTCGGTGAGTAGAGCCTGCAACTCGGGTCTCCGGGTTGCCTCGAGCCGGAGTTCGAGGATCGCGAGATAGCCCGTGCGGAAGCCGGAGACCCGCTCGACCACCTCGGTCATCAATGCGGTCATGGACTCGCGAGTCTGCGCCTGGTGCGACTGCTCCATTCTCTCGTCACTGGGGACGAGACGCTCGTAGTAGCGGTGCCCCACCTGGACAAGCAAGTCGTCTCGATTCGAGAAGTAGTTCGACGCGGTACCCGCGGGTACCGCAGCCTCCTTGTCCACCGCCCGAAATGTCAATCCTCTCGCACCTTCTCTTGCCAGGACCTCGATCGATGCATCCAGTAGGGCCTGTCGCCGCTCAGGATTCGTCCGAACCACTTGACACCACTCCATCCGTAGTACTAAGTTCAAACCACTTCATGCATAGTACTACGAAGGGTCTGGCAATTATGCGAAAGCTTGTCTACTACGCGGCGGTCTCTCTCGACGGCTACATCGCAGGCCCCGATGGGGAATTCGATTTCTATCCGATGAGCGACGACATGTCGTGGATCCGTGAGCGGTACCCGGAATCGATCCCGACCGAGTTGCGCACCCAGATCGATATGCCGGCCGACACCCCCAACCAGGCGTGGGACACCGTGCTGATGGGTCGCAGCACTTACCAGGCCGGCGGCATGACCAGTCCGTACGCCCACATGAAGCAGTACGTCTTCTCGCACACACTCGAACCGGTCGACAACCCGCAGGTGGAGGTCGTCGACACCGATCCGGTCGACCTGGTCCGCACACTCAAGAATCAAGACGGCCTCGACATCTGGCTTTGCGGAGGCGGAAATCTCGCAGGTCAACTCGTCGACGAGATCGACCAACTGATGTTCAAGAGCTACCCGGTGATCGCAGGAGGCGGCATCTCGGCGCTGTCCGGGAACTTCAGGCCGACACAGTTCCGCGTGACCGAGCGTCGAGAATTCGACAGTGGCATGCAGCTCACCTGGTTCGATCGCGCGTGACTCCCATGCCGTCTACGGTCTGGGAATGATCGCTTTTCCCACCGTCGATACCACTCCCGCACTCGTCGTCGACCGCGCCGTTCTCGACAGCAACATCACCCGCATGGCCGTATCGGCGCGCGAGCGCGGTCTCGAGCTGCGACCGCACGCCAAGACCCATAAGTGCATCGAGGTCGCCCATCTTCAACTCGCCGCCGGCGCGCGGGGGCTGACCGTCGCGACGGTGTCCGAAGCCGAAGTGTTCGCGCAGGCCGGGTTCGACGACATCTTCATCGCTTATCCGCTCTGGGTCGATGCTGCGCGCGGCGCACGGTTGCTGGCCTTGTCCGAGACCGTGCAGCTGACCATCGGAATCGACTCCGCGGCCGGCGCTCGGGCACTCGCCGAACACTGCGACACCTCGATCGGTGTGCTGGTCGAAATCGACAGCGGCCACCACCGGACCGGCGTCGCACCCGAGCAGGCAGGCGCGGTCGCGGGTGAAGCTCACGATTCGGGTCTGAATGTGCTCGGCGTGTTCACTTTTCCCGGACACTCGTACGGTCCCGGCCTGCCTCACGTCGCCGCAGCCGAGGAGACAGACGCGCTCGGCGTCGCGGTTGCGTCGATGCGCGACGTCGGAATCGATCCGGTGGTGATCAGCGGCGGTTCGTCGCCCACCGCGTTGATCGAGACACCCACCGTTGCAACTGAATTACGCCCAGGTGTGTACGTGTTCGGTGATGCTCAGCAACTCGAGCTCGGCACCATCACCGAGGCGGACATTGCACTCACCGCGCTGGCGACGGTGGTGTCGGCACGCGGAGAAGTGGTCGTGCTCGACTCCGGAAGCAAGACGCTCGGCGCCGACCGCGCATCGTGGGCCACCGGATACGGTCGTATTCTCGGCGAACCCGACGCACGGATCACTGCCCTGTCGGAGCATCACGCCACGGTGGAGTGGCCGAACGCTTCCACTCGGCCCGAGCTCGGACAACGGGTGCGAGTGATTCCCAATCACGTGTGCAATACGGTCAATCTCGCGGATGAGTTGACAGTGACAGACGGGCGCCACTCCGACGCGGTAGTGGACCGGTGGAGGGTCGCTGCGCGAGGATGTACCACGTGACATCTGTATGGTTGCACCCCGCCTGGCTGTACCGCGCCGCCGTCACTGCCCTGACCGTTCCACTCGTCGCGTGTTCATCTTCGGAGGAAGTGCCCGCGACACCCACCCCCGCGACACCCATCCACCAGGCTCCCGCGACTACAGACCCTGCACCGCGTGTCACCGACACGGTCGCGTCCGGTCTCGACACACCGTGGGGTCTCGCATTCCTGCCCGACGGGTCAGCACTCGTCACCGAACGCGACTCGGGCCGAGTCCTCGGGATCGGCGCAGACCGGCAGATTCGAGAGGTCGCCACGATCGCCGACACCGTCGCGCAGGGCGAATCCGGCCTCCTCGGTATTGCGGTGTCCCCCACCTTCGACACCGACCGTTTCGTATTCCTGTATGTCACCACGCCATCCGACAATCAGATCCTGCGCGCCACATACGATGGACTCACTCTTACCGACCAGCAGGTGATCCTCGGGGGCATCCCCGCCGCACGAGTCCACGACGGCGGGCGGCTGCAGTTCGGGCCCGATGGCATGCTGTACGCCGCGACCGGTGAGGCGGGCAATCGATCTCTCGCTCAGGATCCGGCGTCGCTCGGCGGAAAGATCCTGCGGGTGACGATGGACGGCGAGCCGGCACCGGGCAACCCCGACCCGAACTCCCCGGTGTATTCGCTCGGGCACCGCAATGTGCAGGGCCTTGCGTTCGACGACGAGGGCCGGTTGTGGGCGTCCGAATTCGGACAGAACGATGTGGACGAACTGAACGAGATCGTAGCCGGCGGCAATTACGGCTGGCCCGAGGTCGAAGGCAGCAGTGGTAACGACGACGGGGGTGGAGACGAATACATCGACCCCGTCGTGACATGGCCGGTCGCTCAGGCGTCACCGTCCGGGATCGCCCACGACGACGGCAACCTGTGGATGGCCTCACTGCGGGGAGAACGCCTGTGGCGCATCGGAATCGCGGATTCAGGCATCGCCGATTTCAGCACAACCGAGTTCTTCACGGGTGAATACGGGAGGCTGCGGACCGTCGTCACCGCACCCGACGGCTCACTGTGGTTGACCACGTCGAATCGCGACGGCCGCGGAGAACCCGCAGATGACGACGACCGCATCCTCCGTATCGAGAATCCCAGTCTCGAAAGTCCCTGACAGTCAGGGAACGAGCACGACGATCGTCTCGGCGACGAGCGCCGGCTTGCTGCCGCCCTCGATCTCGATGGTGTAGCCCACCACGAGGTTGGCACCCTTCGCGGTGCGCTCGAACGACTTGAACTCGGCCGAGGCACGGACCTTCGATCCCACCGGGACCGGCGTGGGGAAACGCACCTTGTTCGCGCCGTAGTTGACCTTCAGCTTCACGCCCTCGAGGGAGAAGATCTGCGATCCGAGCACCGGAAGCAGCGACAAGGTGAGGTAACCGTGGGCGATCGTCTTACCGAACGGACCGCTGGCAGCGCGCTCGGGATCGACGTGGATCCACTGGTGGTCGCCGGTTGCCTCGGCGAACAGGTTCACCCGTTCCTGGGTGATCTCGAGCCAGTCGCTCTGCCCGATTGTCTCGCCGACTGCCTTTTCGACTTCGTCGATTCCGTTGAAGACCCGCATATTCGACTCCTGTGGTTGGTATTTGGCGTCAGTGTCCGGAACGCCGGAGGGTGACGCGATAGGTGTAGTGCTCAGGCAGAAAGTAACTCACCGACAACTCGGTAGGCACCCCCGCCTCATTCGAATACAACCGATCCACCCGCAACAACGGATGCCCGACCGCGCAGTTCAGAACCTCCGCGACCTGCTCGGATGCAGGCGCAACAGTGATCGACTGCGCAGCCTCGACGATCGGACTGTCCAGATACGGCTCGAGCAACCCGATCACCGTGTTACGACTCGACGCACCGAGCTGCAGCGCAGGCTCATCCAGCACATCCACCGCAACCTCATCCGGAAGATGAATCGTCGTATGCACAAAAGGAATACCGTCGTGCACCCGCCGCAGCACCACCGAATACAGCAGATCGGTGTCCAAACGCAGCCGACTCGCCGCATCGATATCGACACCACGCCGCAACGGCGACACGATCTCCATCACCGTATCCGCCGACAACGCCAACAGATCCTCGATCGAACCGAGCTGACGACGGTAACGCCGGCCCGACTCGTTCGCGAACGTACCCCGACCAGGCACCCGATACACGATCCCGTCGGCCACCAGATCCTGGAACGCCCGACGCACCGTCTGACGACTCACCCCATGCTGCTCCGCCAGCTCCGCCTCCGTCGGCAGACGCACACCATCGTTGTACCGCCCGGCCTCGACAGCGTCGCGCAACTGACGCGCGAGCTGCGCGTACGCCGGTTCCATCTCACGTGTTCTGCTGTCCATGACGGAGAAGATCCTAGTGGGCTCGGGGTCCGATGGTGAAGATCAGAGTCCACCGCGCGCCACGAGCTGACTCGCGATGACATTACGCTGGATCTCGTTGGTACCCTCACCCACGATCATCAACGGCGCATCACGGAAATACCGCTCCACGTCATACTCCGTCGAATACCCGTACCCACCATGGATCCGCACCGCATTCAACGCGATCTCCATCGCCACCTCCGAGCAGTACAGCTTCGCCATACCCGCCTCCATATCGCACCGCTCACCACTGTCGTACTTCTCCGCCGCATGCCGCGTCAGCTGCCGCGCCGCCATCAACTTGGTCGCCATATCCGCAAGATAGTTACCGATCGACTGATGCTTCCAGATCGGCTTCCCGAAACTTTCCCGCTGCTGCGCGTACGCCAACGAATCCTCCAGCGCCGCCGTCGCCACACCCAACGCCCGCGAAGCGACCTGCAACCGGCCCGTCTCGAGACCCTTCATCATGTGCCCGAAACCCTTACCCGGCTCCCCACCGAGAATCGCCTCCGCCGAGATCCGATAGCCATCGAAACTCAACTCACACGACTCGACACCCTTGTACCCGAGCTTGGGCAGATCCCGCGAGACCGTCAGCCCCGGACCGTGCTCGACGAGCACCACCGAAATCCCCTTGTGCCGCGGAGTCGCGGTGGGATCGGTCTTGCACAGCAACGCGATCAACCCCGACCGGCGCGCATTGGTGATCCACGTCTTCGCCCCACTGATCACCAGATCATCGCCGTCACGCTTGGCGGTGGTGGTCATCGCCTGCAGATCCGAACCACCACCCGGCTCCGTCAACGCCATCGTCGCGCGGATCTCCCCGGTCGCGAGCCTGGGCAGGTACTTGGCCTTCTGCTCCTCGGTGCCGAACAACACCAGCAGCTTCGCGACCACGGTGTGCCCGCCCATCGCACCCGAAAGCGACATCCAGCCGCGGGCGAGTTCCTCGGTGACCTGCACATAGCACGGCATCGACACCGGCGACCCGCCGTACTCCTCGGGCACCGCGAGCCCGTAGATGCCGATCTGCTTCATCTGCTCGATCCACTTCTCGGGATACTCGTTCGCGTGCTCGACTTCCTGCACCGACGGCTTGACCTCGCGGTCGATGAAGTCACGGACGGTCTTGACCAGGAATGTCTCTTCGTCGTTCAGATAGCTCACGGAAGTCCTTAGGATCGTCGCGGGTCCCAGTCGCAGGGACGCACACTTTGTACGGCCATTTTGGGTACCGATGCCGGTGCTTGTCAATCGTGGACTCCGCTATTTCGACACCCCGAGCCAGTGATATCAACAATCCGTGCCACTACCGATACCTATAGAAGTGGCGCATCGCGCCACAATGGCCGTACATTTGACGACGTTCCCCCCACTGTCGAACTCCATGAGGTTCCCCGTGACTTCCGAGCAACACCTTCGCCGGCGAGCGGTGCTCGTCGCCCCCGGCTCCGACGAACGTAAGGCAAGCAAGGCACTCGCCTCCGCCGCCGACGAGGTCGTCCTCGACCTCGAGGACGCGGTCACGCCCGACCGGAAGCCCGCCGCGCGCGACCTCATCGCTCCCCTGATCCATGAGCACGGCGCCGACCGCACCGTGTCGGTGCGCATCAACGGACGCGGCACCGAGTGGTTCGAGGACGACCTGCGCGCGTGCGCGGAGCTCGGCACCGCACTCGCGTCGATCGTGTTCCCGAAGGTCGAGAGCGCCGACGATCTCACCGAGGCCCACCGCATCCTCGGTGAGAACTCCGGTGTCGGGATCCAGGCCCTCATCGAGACCCCGGCCGGTGTCCAGAACATCGACGAGATCGTCGCGGGCCCCCGCGCCGCCGGCGTCATCATCGGCTACGCCGATCTCGGCGCCGCACTGGGACGCGCGCGCACCGCACTGCCCGAACACTGGCTGTACGTCCAGGATCGCGTGCTACACGCCGCGCGTGCCGCAGGCCTGCAGGCGATCGACGGCCCTTTCCTCGGCATCGCCGACGACGACGCCTTCCGTCACTCCGCGCAGTGGGTGTCCGATCTCGGATTCGACGGCAAGTGGGTCATCCACCCCTCCCAGATCGAATCCGCCACAGCGGCATTCACGCCCACCGACGAACAGGTGGAGGCAGCCCGAAAGGTTCTCGCCGCTCTCGAAGAAGCCGAAGCGCGCGGAGCCGGAGCCGCACAGCTGGACGGCCAGATGCTCGACGAGGCCATCGCCGTCGCCGCCCGCCGCACCCTCACCAAGATCGGAGCCTGAGCATGTCCAGCACCCCCGCATACGTCGGCGGACCGTACTTCGACGAGCTGACCGTCGGCCAGATCTTCGATACCGCGCCCGCCGTCACTCTCACCGACGGCCTCGCCGCCGCGCACCAGTCGATCCTCGGCGACCGACTGCGCCTTCCCCTCGACCAGCACCTCTCCACTCGCGTCACCGGAGGCCCGGTCGCGCATGCCGGTTTCGTCACAGACATCGCCATCGGCCAGTCGACCCTGGCCACCCACCACGTCAAGGCCAACCTGTTCTACCGCGGCCTCCGTTTTCGCCGGTTCCCGCACATCGGCGACACTCTCTACACCACCACCGAGGTCGTCGGCCTGAAGGAGAACTCGGCCAAAGCCGGCCGCAAGCCCACCGGCCTCGCTGCGCTGCGGATGAACACCGTCGACCAGGACGGCAACACCGTCCTCGACTTCTACCGGTGCGCGATGCTGCCACTGAGTCAGAGTCCCGACCGGAATCGGGTGGTGCACACCGACGATCTGTCGGCGATCGGGCCGCAGGACGACCCTCAATGGACTGCCCCTGAGGGATGGAACCTCGACGAATACCGTTCTTCGGTTCCTGGCGCGCACTTCGACCCGTCGCTGGCCGGGTCGGTCCTGCAGTCCAGCGGGGACGTAGTGTCGAGCGCGCCCGAACTCGCGCGACTCAGCCTGAACATCGCGGCGACCCATCACGACGAAAGAGTCGGTGCCGCAGGTCGTCTGGTGTACGGCGGGCACACGATCGGACTGGCGCTGTCGCAGGCCTCACGGGCACTGCCTAATCTGGTGACGGTGCTCGGCTGGAAGTCGTGCGATCACACCGGTCCGGTGCACGAGGGCGACACCCTCACCAGCGACCTGCACGTCGAGTCCGCAGAACCCCTCGCCGTGGGGGGTGGCGTGTTGAATCTGCGGTCGCTCGTCCATGCACACCGCAGAGACGCCGAGCCGGCGCCGGTACTCGACTGGCGGTTCACGGTCCTGATGGCCTGACATCACGTACAGCGAAAGGGCGGACCGGAGTACCGGTCCGCCCTTCTGCTGTACGTACCGATCAGAACGCGCTGCGACCACCGTCGACGGTGTAGATGCCGCCGGTCACCCAATCGGCTTCGTCGCTCGCCAGGAACAGTGCTACCGAGGCGAGATCGTCAGGGGTCCCGAGGCGGCGAAGCGGGAACCGATTCGCGACCTCGGCGTCGATCGCAGTCTGGTCGGCGTCGGCGTCTGCCGCACCGCGGTCGACACGCGACTGGTAGACCAGCGGTGTGGGGATGGTGCCCGGACAGATCGCGTTCACCCGCACGTTGTCGGGCCCGTAGGTGACCGCCATCTGCTTGGTCATTGCGATGACGCCGCCCTTGGCTGCAGTGTAGGGAAAGATTCCGGGCAGGCCGATCAGACCACCCATGCTGGCCTGGTTGATGATCGACCCGGTACGTCGCTCGATCATGTGCGGCAGCGCGTACTTCGAGGTCAGCCACACACCCTTGAGATTCACGCCGATCACCTTGTCCCACTCGGCTTCCGTCGTATCAGCGGCGTCTCCGGCACCGTTGACACCGGCGTTGGCGAATACGACATCGAGTGCGCCGAACTCCGCGAGGGTCTCGGCGATCATGCGCTGGCAATCTGCGTCGGAGGTGACATTCGCAGTCACCGCCAGCGCACGACCACCCGAGGCGCGGATTTCGTCGACCACCCCGGCGGCCGCGGAGAGGTCGAGATCGACCACTGCGACGGCAGCGTCTTCCGCTGCGAATCGGAGTGCGGTGGCCCGTCCGAGGCCGGATCCTGCACCGGTGATGAGTGCCGTCTTACCGGCGAGGCGTCCGGTCGAAGCCATGAATGAGCCTTTCGGTTCTCGAGTACTGTTGCGCCGAATCAGTTCGGTGAAACGCTGAATCGGTTCGGTGAGACACAGTGTCATACCTGCGTCATCGCACGGAATCCACCTACTGCGCGGTGAGGCCGCCGTCGGCTGCGACGGTGGAGCCCGTCATGTACGAGGACTCGTCGGAAATGAGGAAGCCGATGACGGACGCCATCTCGTCGACATCTGCCCGGCGACCCAGAGGTGTCTGCGCCAATGCGGTGCTCGTGACGCCACCGGCTTCCCGCGCCCGCTGCGCAAGCGGAGTATCCACCACGCCGGGGCACAGCGCGTTGGCCCGGACACCACGATCCGCGTATCCGACCGCGATGGACCTGGTCAGGCCCAGCACACCGGATTTCGACGCGTCGTAGCTGCAGGTGTTGGTGTTCGCGGAGATGAGCGAGGCCACCGAGCCGATGGTCACGACCGATGAGCGGCGCTCCTTCAGCATGTGATGCAGCGCGGCGCGGACCGACAGGAACGAGCCGGTGAGGTTGATACCGACCACGTCGTGCCAATCTTCGACCGACATCTCGTGTACCAGAGCCGACTTCGCGATACCGGCGCATGTGACGATTCCGTCGATTCCGCCGAGTCGGGCTGCCGCGTCGTCGATTGCCGGCCCCACCGACTCGGGGTCGGACACGTCTGCGCTGACCGCCACGGCCGTTGCACCTGTACTACTGAGTTCGGCTGCGAGCGCCCCTGCTGCCTCACCGTCGAGGTCGAGCACAGCGACTGCGGCGCCCTCCTTCACGAGTCGCCGAGCAGCGGCGGCACCGATACCACCGGCTCCGCCGGTGATGAGAACCCTGCGTCCTGCGTTGCGTCCTTCGGTCATTGGGGAATACCTCTCAGCTGATGCGGAGACCGCAGTCGACGGGGATCGAGATACCGGTGACGTACCGTGCCTCTTCGGATGCCAACCACAGCACGGCGTTGGTGATGTCCTCGGGTTCGACCCACGCCATATCCATGATGTTGCGTCCGCGAGCGCGTTCGCGGAGGTCCTCGATGGTCGGGTTCTCGAGGTCCGGGCAGAACACCCGCAGGGTCGATTCGCTGAACAGCATGTCGGTGCCGACGTTGCCCGGATGGACCGCATTGACCCGGATACCCTGGCCGCCGTACTCGGCCGCAAGGGTCTGCATCAGGCCGACGACGCCGTGCTTGGAAGCGTTGTAGTGCGCGACGTTACGTGAGCCGTTGTAGGTGACGACCGAGCTCGTCAGCACGATGGAGCCACCGCCGGTGCGCAACATCTGCGGAATGACGGCCTTGGACGTCTTCCACACACCGGTGAGGTTGATGTCGATCATGTCCTGCCACTCGTCTTCGGTCAGTTCGACGGTGGGGCGGCAGCCGCAGACACCCGCGTTGGCGCTGACGATGTCGATCCGGCCGAACTGTGCGACGCAGTCGGCTGCGGCCGCGTCGAGACCGGCCTGGTCTCGCACGTCCACCTTCCGGGTGATGATCCGACGACCCGTCTTCTCCACGAGACGCGCGGTCTCGGCGAGGTCTTCCTCCGACGCCATTCCGTAGGTCAGCGACGCGATGTCCTCGCACGCGTCGGTGGCATAGATGTCTGCACCCTCCTGCGCGAGCCGCAACGCGTGCGATCGGCCCTGTCCGCGGGCGGCGCCGGTGATGAAGGCGACCTTCCCGGCCACCCGTCCCTGAGTGTCGGTCATTCGACGTTCCTTCGAATTCGTAGTTGCATTCACTTCATGTCCGGCTATTTCATGCCGAGCAGCAGCGCCGGATTGTCGCAGGTCATCACTTTCAGATCCGCCTCATCGATGCCCTCGTCCCACAACGCGTTGATATACGAGTGCAGGCCGGCCGCCGGGTGGGGGATCTTCGTCGTCCATCCGTAGTCGGTCGCGAGCACCACCTTGGCGGGGTCGAGTCGTTTCAGTGCCGACACGACATTCGCGAATGTCGACGGTTCTCCCATACAGGTGTGGGCTGCGAACTCGATGCTGGCGCCGAGGTCTGCCAACTCGACGACCTCCTGTTCGGTCAAGCGCGGACCTGTCGTCGCATGCATTGCATGGGTGACGAGGACACGGCCGTTCGACGCGTATTCTCGTGCCACGGCGAAGTGTTCGGCTGTCGAGACATGACCGGTGGCGAGCACCGCGTCGTACTGGGTGATCAGGTCGAGGATCGTGCGTACCTCGGGGACGATCGTACCGTCGGCATCGATGACCCGGATTCCCTCTTCCTTCTCACCGAAGAATGCCTTCACCTTCGTCGGCGCATCCTGCTCGGACGACAGGGTGGGTAACCAGACGACCTTCGCTCCCGCGCGCAACGCGCATTCGACCGCGTGCGGGTTCAGGCCTCCGACCGGATGGTCGAGGCAGATTCCACCGATCGACTCCACCTCGGGAACGGCGACGTTGGCCAGGTGTGCCGCGACCGTCGAGGGGAATTCGTGTGCCTTCAGGACGATCGCCCGCATACCGTGGTCGGCGGCCTCGCGTGCCGCCTCGATCGGGTCGACACTGTGCGGCGACTTGGCCGCCATCTCCACGAGCGGCTCGGGACCGAAATGGCAATGCATGTCGATCGCACCGTCGAGAGCGATAGCTGCTGTGCCGGAGTGACGTTCGGTCATCGTGTACCCCTCATGAGAAACGTTCCGGAGAGGGCGCAGGGGGCATCCCCTCCGGAACGTGGTCGGTGCCGCCGCGAGTATCAGGACGGACGGTAGGGAAGGAAGATCTCCTCGTAGACCCGCTCGACGTATGGCTCGATGTCGATCTTGTCCGGCGAGTACCAGGAGGCGAATCCGTTGTAGTCGGTCTCGTTGGTGTAGCCGAGCTCGTCGATGATGCCGCTCCACTTGTCGGCACTTTCACGCACCGTGGTGACGAATCCGGGGCCGTCGTTCAGACCACTGTTGCCTGCGATCGCATCGACGATCTTGTCGTTCGAGTCCTGCACTGCCGCGCGTGCGTCGTCGGCGAACGGTGTGATGGTTCCACCGTATTGCTGGATCTCCTTGACGGATTCGACGGTGACAGGCCAGATCTTGCCCTGAATGCTGCCGGTCATGAAGGCATCGAGGCGGTCCCACATGAGCTGTTGCGCGACGAGCGGAAGCGATTCCCACACATCGAGGTTCATCGCCATGTTGCCGTTCGGCACCGCGAGGCCGGCCTCCGGATCGATCACGGTCTGCGGTGCGACCTCGAGAATGCCACCGATCTGTGCCGCGGCGGGGCTGAGCATCGAGCAGTCGATCACGCCGCGCTGCAGCGCCTCGTACGCCTCCGTGTAGGCAACCGAAGTCGGGGTGGAGCCGAGTGCGGAGACCTGCTGGTTACCGGCGGTGCTGCCGACGGAGATACTGCGGCCCTGATAGTCGGGAAGCGCGGTGCGATTTTCGGAGCAGAACAACGCGTTCATGCCTGCGTTGTAGGCGGGAAGCATCAGCTTCATGCCCTTGTCCTCGAACTCGGCGACGATCTCGGGGGTGTTCAGCGCAACGTCCGCGGGCCAGGCATTCGACTGGAGGACTCCGGTGACTGCACTCTGGTCCGACAACACGCTGGCGTCGAGCAGAGCGGAGGTGGCCGGGAACTCCTGCGGCTCGTACACAGCGAGGACCTGTCCGATGTCGAGCCGGCCGTCGACGACGGCGTTGTCGATCTCGGTGGACTTCGCGATCGCGTCGGAATAGGCGATGTCGAAAGTGATCTTGCCGTCCGACCATTCTTCGACTGCGGATGTGTAGGCATCGATGAATGCGCCACCGGTCGAGCCCTGCGTGCTGGGCGACTGGGTGTACAGGACAATGGGATCCACGTCTGCGAATGCGGCCTTGTATTCCTCCATCGTCGCACCGAACGCGACGCCCTCGCCGCCCCCGTTTGCGCCACTGCCGCCGGATGAGGACTCGGCGCACCCGGCAAGCAGTAACGCGCTCGCCGCAACGAGAACGCCGACGCGCGGCATGATGTGCGCTCGGGAGAATGTGATCACTTCGGACTCCTCTGTCAGGATCGACCGCAAGATCCGGTGATATCGACACCTATTCGGATACTCCACTCGGAGTGATCACCCTCACGGCTTATGTTGCTAATCATGCGACTGAATTTGGCGTGTGTCAAGAGCCTCATCCGGCAGTGACGCCACCATCGACAAGGATCGCCTGACCTGTCACGTACGACGCATCGGATGACGCGAGAAATGCTACGACCGAAGCAATTTCCTCTGCCTCACCGTAGCGCCCGAGAGGGACGCTCAACGGCTTCGAAGGATTCTTCACCGTGCCCGTCGTCGGCACGATGGCCGCAGTATTTGCGCTGAGATTGGTGCGGACGGCCCCGGGGCAGACACTGTTCACCCGAATCCCTTGCGGCGCGTACTCGACGGCAAGCGTCTGGGTCAGCATCTTCACCCCGCCCTTCGACGCGCGATACGGCGCGAGACCGCCCTGCGTGGCGACGAACGACGACGTCGAACCACAGGTGACGACCGCTCCACCACCGCGACGGAGAAGCGACGGAAGAGCGCTGCGAATGGTGAAGAACGTGCCGGACAGGTTGATGTCGAGAACCCCGTACCAGTCCTCACGAGTCACGTCGTGACTGTCGAGGCGCGCACCGCTCACACCGGCCGCGGTGAACACCACGCTGATCTCACCGAGCTGCGACACCACATCGGCCACGATTGCGTCCAGTGCCTTGTCGTCGCGGACATCCGCCGCGAACGCGACAGCCGTGCCCCCCGCCTCGCGAATCTGCGAGGCAGTGGCTTCCGCGTTCTCGACGTTGACGTCGACGACCGCGAGCGCGGCACCTTCCTGCGCGAGCCGGATCGCCGAGGCTGCACCGATCCCGGATCCGCCACCCGTCACCAGTGCGATGTCGCCCTCGAGGCGACGCATCGTTGCGGTCATCTCCAACTCCCGTCAGATGCCGACCAGATCGGCCAGCATGTCGTTGTGGTGCACCTTGTTTCCGAACAACGGCTCGATCGCCTTCGCGCGGCGGAAGTACAGGTGCGGATCCGCTTCCCAGGTGAATCCGATGCCGCCGTGGACCTGAATGTTCTGGGAGGCACACAGAGTGAGGCACTCGGAGCCTTGCACTTTTGCCATCAGCGCGGCGAGCCGCAGATCCTTCGAATCATCCGCGGCGGTCATCGACGCGAACATCACTGCTGCTTCGGCAGATTCGATCGCGATCGCCATGTCGGCGCACTTGTGCTTGATCGCCTGGAATGATCCGATGGGCCGGTTGAACTGCACCCGCTGCTTCGCGTAGTCGACCGCCATGTCGAGGACCGCTTTCGAGGACCCGATGGCCTCGTTGGCGAGCAGGATCCGAACGAGATCGACCACCCGCACGATCGCCGTGTGATCGGATCCCAGCAGTTGCGCCGACACACCCGACAGGTCGACGGACGCCAGCGGGCGCGTGAGGTCGAGACTCTCGCGCGACTCGATCGTCACCTCGGGAGCAGTTGCCTCCACGACATACAGCGCGACCGAGTCACCGGACGGAGCCACTGCCGGCACCACCAACAGGTCGGCGATGTGGCCGAACACCACATAGTCGAGCCGGCCGGTGAGTACGTGCGTGTCGCCTTCGACCGACGCCCGAACGGTTGCACCGTCCACGTCGAGGTCGCGGTTGCCCGACAGCGCCAGCGTGCCGATTCTCTCGCCCGAGGCCAGACCGGGAACCAGATCCGCCTGCTGCGATGCCGAACCCAGAGCCCGGATCGCCTCCATGGCACCGATCGTGGTGATCACCGGCACCGGGGTCAGCGCGCGCCCGAGTTCCTGAACCACGACGCACGTCTCGAGGAAAGTGAAGCCGCTGCCACCCAGTTCCTCGGGAACATGGATGCCGGGGACCCCCATGTCGGAAGCGAGCAATTGCCAGGTCCGCGAATCGTATCCACGGGTCTCTGCTATCTCGCGTACCCTGGTGATCGGTGCGCGTTCCGACAGGAGCCTGCGCAATGACGCGCGGAATTCTTCTTGATCCTCGTTGAATTCGAAGTACACGATTGTTCCGTTCTGCCGTAGACCGGCGGAGATCTCGATCAGGCGGTCTTGCGTCGCCCGATGTCCTGGAACGGGCCGCCGTCGAGCCTCGGTTCCTTGGGGAGACCCAGCAGCTGTTCGCCGATGATGTTTCGCTGAATCTGCGAACTGCCGCCGTAGATCGTCGCCGCACGGGCGTAGAGCGCGATGTCGTCCCAGCAGCGCGAGGAGTTCTCGGTCCCGGGCTGCGGGGTGACCAGAATCCCGTTGTTGCCCTGCCCCTCCGGAGTCAGTGCCTCGAGTCCGAGGATCTCGAGCCCGATCTCGGTGTAGCGCTGGAAGAACTCGGCCCAGTAGATTTTGGAGAACGAGCCGTCGGTGCCGGGGCGACCACCCGCGAGCAGCTTCGTCAGCGCGCGGTAGCCACGGAAGCGCATCGTCTGCACGCGCTGCCAGCACCATGTGAGTTCCTGGCGGATGTGTGGGTCGGCCGTGAGGCCCCGCTCCCGGGCGAGTTCGATGAGCCGGTCGACTTCCCGCCCGAATCGCACCGCATCGGTGGTCGCGCGCACTCCGCGTTCGAAACCGAGGAGGGTGTTGGCCGTGTGCCAGCCGCCGTTGACCTCGCCGAGCACGTTCGCCGCCGCGGTGCGCGCATCGGTGAAGAAGACCTCGTTGAACGCAACATACCCTGCGGCGTTGAGGATCGGTCGCACCTCGATCCCGGGCTGGTCCATCGGAACCAGCAGGAACGACAGGCCCTTGTGCTTGGCGGCGGTCGGGTCGGTGCGGCAGATCGCGAAGATCCAGTTCGCGCTGCTACCCGCGGAGGTCCACGTCTTCTGACCGTTGATGACCCACTCGTCGCCGTCGAGCACGGCACGCGTGCGCATGCCGGCCAGGTCCGAACCGGCTTCGGGTTCCGAATATCCTTGGCACCAGCTGATTTCACCAGCAAGAGTCCTCGGGATGAAGTATTCCTTCTGCTCTTCGGTGCCGAGCACGGCCAGCGTGTTGCACAGGAGCTTGATGCCGAGCGTGTCGTTCTCGGTTCCCTCCGGAACTCCGAGGCGCATCAGTTCCTCGTTCAGCACGACCTGCTCGATATCGGACAGTCCACCGCCGCCGTATTCACGTGGAAGCGATACAGCGAGTAGGTCGTTGTCCGACAGTACTTTTCGCCACGATCCGAGAAACTCTTCCTGCTCCGGCCCGGGAAGAGCGCCGATCCCCTTCCAGTCGTCCGGCAGGTTCGACTCGAGGAGTTCGCGGAGCGACGCCCGATACTGCTCGGCTTCCGGCGGATAGGTGATGTCCATCGTCAGTCTTCCTTCGCTGCTGCCGTGGGCAATGCACACACGGACGCCATGAGTGAGGTCACCTCGTCGGGGGTGTAACCGAGCTCGGTGAGGATCTCCCGAGAGTGCTCACCCAGCACCGGCGCGCCGCCCTTGAACGCACCCGGGGTATCGGACAGGTGCATGACCATCCCGACCTCGCGGCACCAGCCGTACTCGGGATGGTGGTGCTCGACGACCCGATTCGAGTCGAGAGCCCATTCCTCCCAGAGCAACTCGGGCATGATCGGGTAGTCGATCGGGATCTCTGCAGGTACGTCGTTGTTGTCGAGGAGTTTGAAGGCGGTCTCGCTGTCCAGACCGGCGAACGTGACGGACAGGGACTCAGCGAGAGCGTCGGCGTTGACCGACCGGTCGGCGCTCGTCGCGAAACGCGTATCCGTCGCCAGCTCGGGAGTGCCGAGCGCGCCGGCGAGACGGGTGAATGCGGCATCACCGAACACAGCGATCGCGATCCAACCGTCGGCCGTGCGGTACAGGCGGTAGAGCGGCGACCACCCGGTCTGGTCGGCATCGAGTTCGTGTGCGGGGATCGCCTTTCCGTCGAGTGTCGCGGAATGCTCGCTGACGACGAACAGGCTCGAGTGCAGCTGCGGACTCTCGACCGATTGCGTCTCGCCGGTGTTGAGTCGGTGGTTGAGGGCGAGCAGCACCGTGACGGCACCGAGGAATCCGTTGTACAGGTCTTCGTTGCCGATGACACGGCGGATCGGCGGATTGCCCTTGCCGGAGCCCTCGAAGTTGAGGCCTACCATGCCGGATACCATCGGCGCGAACGACTTCAGGCTCGACTTCGGTCCTGCCGATCCGAAACCCGGAAGATACGCGTAGATGACGTCGGGGTTGATCGCCTTCAACGTCTCGTAGCCGAGCGCGATCTTCTCCGCCTTGCCGGGCCGGTAGTTGTGCATCACCACGTCGGCGCCGGCCACGAGCCGATGCGCGATCTCTTGCCCCTCGGGCGTCCGCAGGTCCAGTGCGATGTTGCGCTTGCCGCGGTTGGCGCCTTCGAACAGGTCGCCGAGGGGACGCATCTGGTCGCCGATGAGCGGCTCGATCTTGGTGACGTCGGCACCGAGATCTGACAGCAGACGGGCGCCGAATCCTGTTGCGAAGTAGGAGCTGAAGTCGAGGATCTTCACACCCTCCAGCGGCCGCGCCACCGGAGCAGGCTTGTCCGACAGGGGTGCCCAGACATCGGATCGAGCGATCTCGGCCGTGCGGGAGTTGTGCTCACCGACCTTCGGCGCGGGCGCCGGTGTCGCGGGCTTCGACTTCTCGAAGCGGATCACCGGGCCGATCTGCTGGATCGTGCCGTGTTCGTCGTCGGGCAGCTCGATCGGTACGCCCGCGAACCGGACCTGGTCGTCCTCGAAGATGTCCTCGGGATGATTGAGGGGCAGCGCAGCGATGTCGGCCGCGTGCAGCAGTTCGAGCCATTCGTCCCGATTGCGCTGTTTGAATGCCTCGGGCACCTGGTTTCGGGCGATATCGAGCTCGACTTCGTCGAGCGGCACGGCCATCTCGGGTCCGTCGATCGTCTGCGTCCGGTCGCCGAATCCGAGGATGTCCATGGTGCGCTTGTACGCACCCGGGCCACCGGTGTGCGGGACGAGCCACTTGCCGTCGGCGCACTGGAACGGGTCGGTGATGAGACGCTTGTTGCCGAAGCCCTTCTGGTTGCCGCTGCGGGCGAGGTACGAGATGTCCTTCTCGTTCCACCACCAGTTCATCGACGCGATGGACAGCATGCCGTCGAGCAGAGAGGTGTCGAGCTTCTGCCCGGTGCCGTTGATCTTCCTGGCGCGCAACGCCGTCAGGATGCCGATCGTGGTGATGAACGCGGTGCCGTACGACACGGTCGGGTGGCCCATGAAGATGGGGCCTTCGCGGTGCCCGGTCTGCTCGGCCATCTGTCCGAGGCGGGCGTTGAGCAGTGCCTCGTAGCCAGGACGCGCCGCGTGGGGCCCCACATTGCCGTATCCGGTCACCGATACGTAGACGAGCTCCGGGAACTCGGCATGCAGCTCGTCGTAGCCGAGCCCGAGTGCGTCTGCCTTGCCGACACCGAACGACTCGACGAACACGTCGGCGTTCTCGATGAGACCGCGGATCGCTGCGCGTCCCGCATCGGTGTTCGGATCCGCTTCGGTGCTCCACTTTCCGCGATCGGTCGACTTGCGAACGTTCGCGGTGGAGTCCGGACCTCCGCCGGGGCGCTCGACCTTGATGACACGGGCTCCGTAGTCGGCCAGCATCATCGTCGAGATGGCAGCAGGCATGCCCCAGCTCGCATCGATCACTACGAGTCCGTCGAGTGGACCAGCCATTGCGCGCTCCTTCTTCTCGTACGATGCCGCGTCTGACGCAGCCATGTTTCTTCGGTGTTCGCTAGTCGGACGAGGGCAGAGGCTTCGCCGTGACGAGCTCCATGGGCGTCCCGTGGCAGGTGAACTGCCCCTCACCCTTCTTGACGCAGATGACCTGGGTTTCGCAGGTGGCGCACGTGTAGCGCTTACCGACCTCGTTCATGTGAACTCCTGGGGTGTGGTGATGACAACCGAGACGGGGTCGGTTATCGACCGAACGTGACCTCGAGGGCTGCGCCGCAGCAGGTCAGCGACGAGCCGCCAGCCTTGGTGACGATTGCTTCCGAGCCGCAGTTGTTGCAGCGCAGACGGTTTCCGTTCGCAGCTTCAGTTCCCTCGGTGTTCCCTGCACTCATGTCCACTCCTTCGCCGTGTGATGGGTTCGGGGCGGCGAATGTGCGCCTGCATCCCCGGGTGAACGTTACCTAGTTCACTATAATGATGTTCATAGATTAGGGCAAGTGGTTCAGCGGGTCACTTTCTACTGCATCACCACCGCCTTCCCCAGGACCTTTCCGTCAGCCAGCGCCGTCAACGCCGCAGCGGTGTCCTCGAAGGCGAACCGCTCCCCCACTTCAGGTCGCAAACCCTGTCGCACGTGTTCGTGCAGCGCCGCGCTGAGCGTCACCAGATCGCCGGGGCGACCCCGGATCCACTCCCCGAACGCCGCGCCCACGACCGCGACGTTGCGCAGCAGCAACCTGTTGACCTTGACGGCCGGGATGCTTCCCGCAGCGAAGCCGAGCACGAGCAGGCGGCCGCCCGGTGCGAGCACACGGATCGCATCGTCGAACGCGTCACCACCCACCGGATCGACGATGATGTCCACGCCACCCCCACCGACCGAGTCTCGGACGCGCTGCGCCCAACCGTCACCGAGAGCGACGACATCGTCCGCTCCGATCGAGCGCAGATGATCCTCGGCACCGGGGCGGCGCACCACCGCAATCACTCGCGCCCCGCGAATCTTGGCAATCTGGATGGCCGCGGCACCGATACCGCCACCGGCGCCGAGCACCAGCACGGTCTCGCCCACCTGCTGTCGTGCACGGGTACCCAGCGCGAATTCCATCGTCTGGTAATTCATGACCATGGCGGCGCCCTGCTCGAACGACAACTCGTCCGGGAGCCGCATCACGCGCGTCGGATCGATCGCGACGCGCTCGGCGTACCCGCCGAGGGTGGTCACCGCCATCACCCGATCACCGGCCGCGAACGACGAGTCGTCCGGCGCCGACAGTACGACACCGGCCACCTCGGCACCCAGCACGAACGGCGGCTCCGGCTTGAACTGATACTTCCCCTGGGCGATCAGCAGATCCGGATACGAGACGCCCGTGGCCCTGACATCGATGAGCACCTTGCCCTCGGTATCCGGCTCCGGGATGTCACGTACTTCCATTCCCTCGGGTCCGATCGTTTCGGACACCACTACTGCCTTCATTTCTCTCCTGCCTGTCATTTCGCTCCCGCCCTGTTGCTGTAGACGCCGGTGGCCCCGACCCTGTTGTGGGTCGGGGCCACCGGCGAGTGGTCACGCAGCGCTACGACCGCCGTCGACCGCGAAGATTCCACCGGTCGTCCAGTTCGACTCGTCACTGGCGAGATAGACGGCCATGTTGGCGATATCGTCGGGCTTCCCCAGTCGCTTCAGCGGAAAACGCTGAGCGACCTCGTTGTTCTTGATGTCTTCGTTGCCGTCGTCGGGCGCGTCCCCACGCTCGGCCCGCGACTTGTACACGAACGGCCCGGGGATCGTGCCGGGGCAGATCGCGTTGACCCGAATATTGCTGGGCCCGTAGGTCACGGCCATCTGTTTGGTCATCGCCGTCACGCCGCCCTTGGCCGCGGTGTACGGGAAGATGCCGTCGATGCCGATCAGCGCCGCCATACTGGCCTGGTTGATGATCGAACCACTACCGCGCTCGATCATGTGTGGGAGAACCGCTTTGGCACAGAGCCACACGCTCTTGAGATTGACGTCGATCACGCGGCCCCAGTGTTCCTCGGTGATATCGACTGCCGCGCCGTTACCCGTGATACCGGCATTGGAGAACATGATGTCGATGTGCCCGAATTCGGCCATGGTCCGGGCCACCATGTCCTCGCACTGCTCCGTGGAGGTGACATCCACCGCCATCGCGAATGCCCGGCCCCCGGCCGCGATGATGTCGTCGACGACTTCCTGAGCCGACGCGCGATTCAGGTCGACGACGGCGACCCATGCGCCTTCCTCTGCGAAGCGGAGAGCCGATGCTTTGCCCAGCCCCGACGCACCTCCGGTGATGACTGCGGTCTTGCCTGCAAGACGTCCTGCTACGGACATGTATTCGCTACCTTTCTCGGGGGAAGGGATCGGGTATCCCGGCTACTTCGCTGCTGCGACCGCTGATTTCGTGCGGCAGATTCCGGCCATCATGGTGTCGATCGTGTCTTCGTCGTATCCGAGCTCGTCGAGGATCTCGCGGGTGTGCTCGCCCAGGCTCGCGCTCGGTCCGCGGAACTTCACGGGCGTATCCGACATGCGCACTGTCACGGCCACCTCGCGGCACCATCCGTATTCGGGATGATGGTGTTCGACGACGCGCCCCGACTCCGTCGCCCACTCCTCCCACAGAATTTCCGGCATCAGCGGGTGATCCGAGGGAATCTCGATCGGCACGCCGGCGCCGTCCAGCCTGGCGAACGCTTCGGCACTGGTCAGTGTGGCAAAACGCGCCTGGAGTTCATCGGTGAGTTCGCCGGCGTGCTCGTCGCGGGTGGCGCGGTCCACAAACCGCGCGTCGTCGAGGAGCTCAGGTACATCCAACGCCCGGAGAAGCGACTCGAACTTCTTGCCGCCCACCACCGCAATGATCACCCATCCGTCGTTGGTCCGGTAGAAGCGGTACAGCGGCGACAGGCCCATCTGGTCGGCGTCGAGCTGGTGGCCACGGACGGGCACTCCGCCGCCACTCACCGCGAACTCGCTTCGTACGAACAGGCTCGAATGCAACTGCGGGCTTTCAACGTACTGGCCCTCACCGGTCGCCTCGCGATGTACCAGGGCCAGGAGAACTGCCGTTGCTCCGAGGAATCCGTTGTAGAGGTCCTCGTTGCCGAGTACTCGCCTGATCGGCTCGTTTCCGTCGCCGGCACCGATGAACGGCAACCCGACGAGCGCCGACTGCAGGGGTGCAAAGCTCTTGAGAGTGGATTTGGGGCCCGTCGACCCGAACCCCGGCAGGTACGCGTAGATCAGGTTCGGGTTGATCTCCTTGAGCTGCTCGTACCCGAGACCGATCTTCTCTGCCTTCCCGGGACGGTAATTGACCATCACCACGTCGGCTTCTGCAACGAGGCGGCGCGCGACTTCTTGTCCTTCCGGTGTCCTCAGGTCGATGGAAATGTTGCGCTTGCCGCGCTGTGATGCCTCGTACAGGTCTCCGAGCGGACGCATCTGGTCGCCCACGAGAGGTTCGACCTTGATGACGTCGGCGCCCTGGTCACACAGAAGACGCGCGCCGAAGCCCGTTGCGAAGAAGGAGCTGAAGTCCACGATCTTGATACCGCTGAGCGACGAGCCGAGGTGCTCGCCTTCGGCTGTTGCCGCAGGCGCCCACTTGTCCTGTCTACGAACGGTCTGCAACTGATCCCGGTGTTCGTCGATCTTCGGCGCACGGCATGGCTTCGCGGGAGGCGTCTTCGCGAGCCGGATCACGGGACCGAGCGCTCGGATAGTCCCGTATTCGTCATCTTGCAGTTCGGCGATGAGGTCGGCGTGGACAACCTGCGGATCGTCGAGAGTCTGCTCCGGCCGGAGAACGGGTAGCGCAGCAATGTCATGGGCATGGAGCAGCTCGAGCCATTCGTCGCGGGGCCGGGTCGCGAATGCCTGCGGAACGCGAATCCGTGCGACCTCGAACTCCTCGTCGCTGAGTGGCACGTTCATCTCCGGACCGTCGATCGACGGTGTGATGTCACCGAATCCGAGGAGATCCATGAGCTTCTTGTACGAGCCGGGCCCTCCGGTGTGGGGCACGATCCACTCATCGTCGGCGCACCGGAACGGATCGGTGATCAGGCGCGTCTTGCCGAATCCCGCGTGCGGGCCGCTACGCGCCAGGTAGGAGATGTCCTTCTCGTTCCACCACCAGCTCATCGACGAGATCGTCAGCATGCCGTCCAGCAGCGACGTGTCCACGTGCTGCCCGCGGCCGGTGTGTCTACGCGCACGCAGAGCCGAGAGGATCCCGATCGCTGTCATGAATGCGGTGCCGTACGAGACGGTGGGGTGACCGAGGAAGATCGGCCCGTCGCGATGACCGCGTTGTTCGGCGGTCTGACCGAGGCGCGCGTTGAGAAGCGCTTCGTAGCCGGGACGTTCGGCGAGAGGCCCGACATTGCCGTAACCGGTGACCGACGTATAGATCAGCTCCGGATACTGCGCGCCTACAGTGGGATAACCGATCCCCAGCTCGTCGGCACGGCCCGCACCGAAGGATTCTACGAACACGTCGGCGTTCGCGAGCAGATCGATCAACGACGCCCGTCCCGCGGATGTCTCCAGATCGAGTGCGACACTCCACTTCCCTCGATCGAGGAGCTTGCGGAGGTTCGTGTCGCCGGAGCCCGACCCGGGGCGCTCGACCTTGATGACCGTGGCACCGTAGTCCGCCAGGATCATGGTGGCGATTGCCGTCGGCATACCCCAGCTCGCATCGACGACTACCAGACCTTCGAGTGGACCGCTCATATCGCTCTACCTTCCATCGGAGAATTCGGATTTCACGACCCGGACAACCCACGCGACTCTCGGAACCGGCGCTACCGTGCGATTCGACGAGGGACGCCCCAGGCGTCCGTCCGCGCCCGGGCAAGATCTCTCGGACCGCGGCTCGTCTGTGACGCTGATCCCGGTGACATCCGGATGTAACATGATTCACCGTAATGATATTCATAGAAGTTCGCAAGGCTTACTAACAACGTCGCTTCCCAACGCAACGCGCCCCTCACGTCACCGCAGGAAAGCGGACGCGAGGGGCGCGAAGTGGCTACGGCAGCGGTCAGCCGCCACTCGAATGATCGGGCAGGAACGTCGAGATCTCCGGGAAGAAGATCAGGATCAGGACGACGACGATCGCCATCGGCAGGAACCATGCAGCGGCGACGAACACATCCTTGAGCGGAATATCCTTGCCCAAGTTCACCTTCGGATCCTTGACGATCGAATGGACGATCATCGCCAGGATACCGACCGGCGGCGAGAGGATCGCGAGCTCGCCCATGAAGACGACGAACGCACCGAACCACAGCATCGAAATGTCGAGACTCTCGAGAGTCGGGATCAGGATCGGGACGGTGAGCACCATCATCGGCAGCGGATCCATGAAGGCGCCGAGGATCAGGTAGACCACCATCATCAGCAGGAGGAACTCGACCCGCCCGAGGTTCATATCGGTGATCAGGTCGGCGAATCCGTTGCTGATGCCGGTCAACGTCATCATGCGGGAGAGCGCTTCGACACCGACGAGCAGGAGGAAGACTGCACCGACCGTCGAGACGGTACCGATCGAACCGTCGAGGAGTGCGCGACTCGCGCCGCCGGTCTTGCGCTTCCAGATGAAGACGACGCCCACCGAGCAGAGCGCGGCGACCGCGCCGGCCTCGGTGGCAGTGAAGATTCCCGAGAACATCCCGCCGATGATCACCATCACCAGCACCGGAATCGGCCAGATCGACACGAGGCTCTTGAAACGCGTGCCCCATGAGACGTTCGACGCCTCGGCACGGCTTTCCTTCGTCCCCGCGACATCCTTGGCGAACACGGCGATCAGGATGATCGCGGTCGTGAACATGATCGAGACGAGGATGCCGGGGCCGATACCGGCGAGCAGCGCCTTACCGACGGGGACCTCGGCGATGCCCGCGTACAGAACGAGCAGGATGCTCGGCGGGATCAACTGACCGGGCAGGCCGGCGACCAGCACCGCGCCGACCGCGAGTCGTCGGTCGTATCCGGCCTTGAGCATCTCGGGAATACCGATGCGGCCGAGAGCGTAGGTCGTTCCGGTCGTGGACCCACTGACCGCTGCGAGACCGGAGCCGGCGATGTTCGTGCCGACAGCGAGTCCGCCGGGAAGCCAGCCCAACCACTGACGTGCAGCGGTATAGAGCGAATCGGTCATACCGGAGCGCCACAGCAACAGGCCCATGAGCACGAACATCGGCACGACGCTGAGAGTCCAGCTCGCCACCTCGTCGTAGGGAAGAGACGTGAGCGCACTTGTCACCGTCCGTTCGCCACGCATTGCGTAGAGGCCTGCGAACGACGGGACGATCATCGTCAACGCCACCGGAACCCGCAGGCACAGCAGCGTAATCATCATCACCAGCGACGCACAGCCGATCGCGACCGGAGTCAGCGGCATGAAGATCGCGGCAGTCGACCACAGTAGCAGCGCCATCAGCACACCGAACAACACCCATGATCGGGTCGAGAACTTCTTGCTGGGACCGACAACCGGTGGAGTGGGGCTCGAGTCCCGCGCTTCGGCAGTTGTAGTGGTAGTCATTTGCTCTCCGAATTCGGCGCGGTTGCAGAAGCGGCGGATACACCGGCTTCTTCATCGATCTCGTCGGTGATGCGGGCCACCTCGGCGTCAGTCGCGTCGACAGAGTCCTCCGCTCCACGAAGTGCACGTACACCCGCGAAGGCGAACTGCACGCACAGGACACCGAAGGCGATGGGAACGAGGAAGTACACGGGCCACGCCACGACGGTCGAAACGCCCGCAGTCTTTCCGATGTCGCGGGAGTGGAGGGCTTCTTCGAGGCCGAACCATGCAAATCCGAAGAACACCACGACACCGAGCATGTATCCGAAGAACAGCACTGCTCGTCTGATCCGCGTGGGGAAGTAGTGCGCCACGAGGTCCGCGACGATGTGCTCTCCCCTGGCCTGTGCTGCCATGAAGCCGAGCAGGGCGATGACCGGAACATAGATGTACTGGGTGATCTCGAGTGTGTTCGGGATGGGCGACGACGCGAACGCTCGCATGAGCGCGTTCGCCGTCACGTGGAGCATCATCACGAACAGCACGATGACTGCCGGTACCTCGATGAGCAGTAGTAACCGACTGCTCGGCTTGCTGGAAGCGCTCGGGGATGCGCTCATGTCAACTCCGCTGATGTGAGGGGGCGGGCGTGCGGGGACGCCCGAAGGTCATGTCGTGAGCATCTGGACAAGCGCGGCGAGCGCTTCGCCGACTCCACCGCGATCGATGTCTTCGATCCGGTTCTCGGAATCGACACTGCGATGCACCATGGTTTCGCCTGCCTGTCGTGATCTAAGTCACTGGTTGGTCATATCATTCGCCTAGATTAGGTCAGAGTCAAGCTTTCATGCGAATGATTTGCCTGAACTCCGATTTGTGGCACCCCCCCGGGGCACGGAGGCTTGACGGGCCGAGACTGGCATCACACAATCACAATAGATGATCACCATTATCTGCAATAGATGTCAATGCCGAACCGAGGACCCATGACACCGACAACGGCGCCACCCAAGCCCTTACCACTGGCAGACGAGACCACGACCCCCTACTGGGACGCCGCGCGCGAGCGGCGCCTGACGCTGCAATACTGCGACTCTTGCGTCCGCTACCTGCATCTTCCGGTGGACGCCTGCCCCACGTGCGGTGCCGCGGAGCTGACATGGAAGGACATGTCCGGTCGCGCGACGCTCTACTCGTACACGGTCATGCACGACGCGCCCGCACCGGGATTCGCCGATCATCTGCCGTACATCGTCGTGGTCGCCGAACTCGAAGAGCAAGAAAATTTGCTGATCACCACGAATCTTGTGGACGCCGACCCGGCCGACCTACGAATCGGACTCCCCCTGGAAGTCACCTTCGACGAGCTGGCACCCGGCGACGTCGTGCCCCAATTCCGACCCGCATCCCGACACAGGAGCGCCTGACCATGTGGGAATACCGCGACAAGGTCGCAATCGCCGGCATCGGCTACACCGAACTCATCCGCCGCAATCCACGCACTCTGCTGTCGCTGACGGTCGAGGCCACCGATGCCGCGCTCGCCGATGCCGGCCTGACCCGCGCAGACGTCGACGGCCTCGCGACCACCCCCACCATGCCGGTCTACGGGGGCGAGAAGGGCAACCGCGACGGCATCGACGTCGTCACCCCCGGCAATCTCGCCGGAGCGTTGCGGATACGGGACAACATCACGTGGCTCGGCAACACCATGCCGATGGTCACCCACGCCGCCATCGACGCGATCAATGCCCTCGTAGCCGGGGCCTGCACACACGTCGTCCTCTACCGCGCTCTGCACATGCCGCAGGGCAGGTACTCGAACTTCACCTCTGCGCGGGCAGGCGGCAAGGACCAGTTCTTCGCCCCCTACGGCTTCTCGATGCCCGCAGGGTGGGCCGCAACCGTTGCCCGCCGCTACCTCGACCTCGCAGGTGCGACGCGAGAATCGTTCGCGCGCTTCATCGTCGACAACCGCGACCGCGCACACCTGAACCCGAACGCGTTCTTCCGCGGCAAGACTCTGACGACGGACGAGTACCTGTCGTCACGCATGATCGCCGATCCCATCACCATGCTGGACTGCGACCTGCCCGTCGACGGAGCAGTCGCCATCGTGCTCACCAGAGCCGACCGCGCCCGCGATCTGCCCAACCCTCCAGCGTTGATCTCCGGCTATGCGGCGAGCAACCACATCGGGGCGACCGGTGTGCCGATGACGCTCGAAGATATTCTCGCCGGCTCCGAAACGACCGGAGACAGGCTCTGGAGCGCTTCCGGCATCGGCCGCGACGAGATCGACATCGCCCAGTTGTACGACGGATTCTCGATCTTCACGTACACGTGGCTCGAAGGCCTCGGCTTCTGTGGTCGTGGTGAAGCAGCCTCGTTCATCGACGACGGCAATGCCCGGCCGACCGGGACGCTACCGCTCAACACGGGCGGCGGGTGCCTCGCCGAGGGCAGGCTGCACGGTATGACCCAATTGACCGAAGCCGCCTATCAGGTGACGAATCGCGCCGGGGAGCGCCAGATCCCGGATGCGAAGCGGTCCGTCGTCACGGTCTCCAACGGTCTGGCAGGGTCGACGGCCTTCGTCATCTCCGCCGACCACTGACAGCGCACACGAGCAGGGCCGGAACCCGCTGCGGCTCCGGCCCTCTCGTGCTCTGATTCAGTTCTCGAGACCCGCCAACTGTGCCGCGAACTTGCGACGCGCGAGCTCCTCGAGCTCGGGCAGGTGGTAGCTCGGGAACAGACCGTCGTGCGGCTCGGCGTCACGCAGCAGCTGCCGAGCGAGACCCACCTTGTGGATCTCGGTGGCGCCATCGGCCAAGCCCATGTGGTAGCTCTCGAACAGCCACTTGCCCAGCGGCAGTTCCTTCGACACGCCCAACGACCCGTGCAGCTGTACCGCACGAGAGGTCACGTCGAGCAACACCTTCGGCATCGCAGCCTTGACTGCAGCGATGTCCTTGATGACCTTCCGGTAGTCCTTGTAGTGGTCGATCCGCCAAGCGGTGCGCAGCACCAGTAGCCGGAACTGCTCGATCTGCAACCACGAATCGGCGATCATCTCCTGGACCATCTGCTGGTCGCCGAGACGCTTGCCACGCGTCGTACGCGACACCGCGCGTTCGAGCATCATGTCGAGCGATGCCTGCACCAGGCCGACCGTGCGCATCGCGTGGTGGATACGACCGCCCCCGAGCCGGGTCTGCGCGACCTCGAATCCCTGGCCGACACCACCGAGAATGTGGTCCTTCGGGATCCGCACACCGGTCCACCGCGTGTAGGCGTGGGTACCGACCTCGTAGTCGTGGCCCCACACGCCCGTGTTCCGGACGATCTCGAGTCCGGGAGTGTCGGCCGGCACGATGAACTGCGACAGACGCTTGTGCGGCTCGGCCTCGGGATCGGTGACCGCCATGATGATGTAGAACGATGCGAAGCGGGCGTTACTGCCGAACCACTTCTCGCCGTTGATGACCCATTCGTCACCGTCGAGGACAGCCGTGGTCTCGAACTCGACGGGGTTCGACCCGCCCTGAGGTTCCGTCATCGCGTAGCACGAGACGATCTCGTTGTTGATCAGCGGCTTCAGGTACCGCTCTTTGAGTTCGGGCGTGCCGTAGTGGGCAAGGATCTCGGTGTTGCCCGAGTCCGGTGCCTGCGCACCGAACACGATGGGTCCAGAGTGGGTGCGCCCGACGATCTCGTTGAGCAGAGCAAGCTTGAGCTGCCCGAATCCCTGGCCGCCGAGTTCCGGTCCGAGGTGCGTCGCCCACAGGCCCTTCTCCCGCACCTTGTCCTGCAGCGGCGGAATCAGCTTCTGACGCAGCGGGTCCTTCAGGTCCCACGCGTGGGTGATGACCTTGTCGATGGGCTCGACCTCGTTCTTCACGAAGTCCTCGGCCCAGTCGAGGACCTTCTGGTACTCGGGATCTGTCTCGAAACCCCAGCTCATGCGCGTTCCTTTCTCGAAAAGTATTCGGCGCGTGCGCGTCAGCGCATCGCGGTGCGGCCGCCGTCGACCGGGATGATCGCGCCGCTGGTGTAAGTGGAGCCGGGTCCCGCGAGGTAGAGCGCGGCGCCGATGATCTCGTCGGGGTTGCCGGCGCGCTGAAGTGGAAGTGTCTTGAACTTCTCCGCCACGACGTCCATGTCCCACGACTTGCTGATATCGGTCAGGAACGGGCCGGCCATGATCGCATTGACCCGCACCGCGGGTCCGTATTCCTGCGCGAAGCCCTTGGTGATGATGTTCAGTCCGGACTTGGCCGCCGCGTACGGCAGGTCGCTCGGTGTGGGCCGCTCCGCGGCGATGGAACTGATGTTGATCACCGAACCGCCGCCGGCCTCGACCATGCGCGGGGCGATCAGCGTCGTCAGCCGGAATGCTCCCTTGAGATTGACGTCGAAGACCTTGTCGAACAACGCTTCCGTGATGCTGCCGAGAGAATCGTAGAGTGGCGACATGCCGGCGTTGTTGACGAGGATGTCGACGCGGCCGAATTTCGCGTACACCTGCTCGACGAGGGCTTCCTGTGCGTCCCAGTCGCCGACATGGCATGCGACCGGAAGTGCCTTGCGTCCGGTGGTCTCGGTGACCTCGGCTGCGAGCTTCTCGCAGCTGTCGATCTTGCGGCTGACGATGACGGTGTCGGCGCCCGCCTTCGCGAAGGCCAGCACCATCTCACGACCGAGGCCGCGGCTTCCACCGGTGACGAGTGCGACCTTGCCTTCCAAGGGCAGTACCTGCTCGGTCATCGTGTTGCCTCCTTGTCGGGCGAGATCATCCCGCCGGATTCGCTTGTCGTGCTGTCCTGCTCGATCCGATTGCGAGTCAGTGGCACGACGGCCTTGCCGGTCGCAGTGCCGTCGAGCATGCCCAGAAACGCGTCCCATGCACCCTCGACACCGCCGGTGAACTCCGTGTGGACGGGGCGGACCGCGCCGATGCGGAGCCACTCGGCCATCCGATCCTCGAATTCTTCGCGCGCATCGAGGTGATCGCGGAGGAGGAAACCCTCCATCCGGGCCCGGCGCCAGACCAGTTTGATGAGGTTGTTCGGCCCTGGCTGCGGGGTTGCGGAGTTGTAGATGCTGATCATCCCGCACAGGGCGATCCGCGCGTGGTCGTTGATCACGCGGATCGCGGCTTCGAGGTGCTCACCCCCGACGTTGTCGAAGTAGACGTCGAGTCCGGTCGCTCCCACGTCCGTCATCGCCGCGCGGAGCAGATCCTTGACGGAACCGTCGTGGTAGTCGAAGGCGGCGTCGGCTCCGAGCTCACGGACCAGGGCGACCTTCTCCGGGCTACCTGCACTACCGATCACGGTGGCGCCCCGCAATTTTGCGATCTGTACCACGGTGGAACCGACAGCACCGGCGGCTGACGACACGAACACCACGTCACCCGACTCGATGCGGGCGATTCGCTCGCACCCCACCCATGCCGTCATACCGGGAATCCCCATGGGCCCGAGGTGATCGGCGGGCGCGAGGTCGTCGTGCGTGAGTACGGTGCACTCGTCCACCGGCACGAGAGCGTGTTCACGCCACCCGTACTCGTGCTTCACGAGCGAACCGACAGGAACCGAGTGGTCGGCCGAGGCGGTGACACGGCCGATCGTGGGCGCCTGCATCGGCTCGTCGAGCGGGTACGGTTCGGCGTAGGTGGCCTCACCGCCGATCCTGCCGCGCATGTACGGTTCGACCGACATCACGAGGTTCTCGACTCGGACGAAACCCGGTTCGGGATGGCCCAGGACGACATCGACGAGCTCGACGGCGGATGCGCTCGGTCGGCCTGTGGGACGGGACCGGAGCACCCACTGGAGACCGGCTACAGGAGACATGCAGGTCCTCGATCTCAGGCCGACTCGGCGGTGACCTGTGCGACCAGATCACGGCGCACGAGCTTGCCGGTGGCGGTCTTGGGCAGTTCGTCGACGAAGACGACGTCGTCGGGGGTGCGGGACCCGCGCAGTCGCTCGCGGCACCACGCGCGCACCTGCTCCGGTTCGGCATGGGTCTCACCGGCAGGCACGATGACGGCGCAGATGCGTTCGCCCCATTCGTCGTCGGGAACACCGATCACGGCGACCTCACGAACATCGTCGTGGCGGACGAGGACATCCTCGATCTCGGCGGGTGCGATGTTCTCGCCACCGCGGATGATCGTGTCGTCCGCGCGGCCACCGATGAACAGGAACTCGTCCTCGATCCGAGCGCGGTCGCGGGTGGGGAACCAGCCGTCGGCGTCGAGTACCGAGCCCTTGCCCATGTATTCACCGCTGACCTGCGCGCCGCGGACCCACAAGAGGCCGGTGTCGCCGTCGGCCAGGACGGTGATGTCGTCCTCCGCGCGGATCTGCGCCTCCATGCCGGGCACGACCCGTCCGACAGAGGACAGACGATGTCGCAGCGCAGGATCGGAGAGGGCCTCGCGATGATCGTCGGGGCCGAGCACTGCAATCGTCGAACTGGTTTCGGTGAGTCCGTAGGCGTTGACGAAACCGGTGTCGGGGAATGCGACGAGGGCTCGTTCGAGAACGGGTTGCGCCATCCGAGCTCCACCGTATGCGAGCGACGCGAGCTTCGGAGCGCCCGCAGATTCTCCACCGAGATGCTCGACGACGCGGGCGAGCATCGTGGGCACCACCATCGCGCTTGTGACCTCTTCCTCACGGACGAGATCGAGCCATCGCTGCGGCGTGAAGTCGGGCAGGTACACCATGCGCCGACCCGCATAGATGTTGCTCAGGACCGCGCCCATTCCCGCGATATGGTAGGGCGGTGTGCTGATCAGTGTCGCTTGTTCCTCACCGGCAGAACCGAATTCGACGGTGTTGAACAGGTAGGACGTCAGGTGGTGATGCCGGAGCAACACGCCTTTGGGGGCTGATGTGGTGCCGGAGGTGAACAGCACGACCGCGGCACTGTCGTCGTCGGCCGGTAGGTGATCGGACGGTCCTGCCGCGCGTGCGGCGTCGAAGAATTCGTCGATGGTCAGCAGATGCTCGGCGGCACCTTCGAGCTTGTCCTTGTAGGCGGGGTCGGCGACGATCAACGGCGTGTCGAGCTGAGCGACGAGGTCGCGCAGCTGCTCGGTCGCGAGCCGGTAGTTCAGGGGCGCGATCGGGATTCCTGCTTTTGCCGACGCGAACGTGAGGACCGGAAGGATGGGCCCGTTGACGCCCACGAACACGAGATGCTCAGCTCCTCGTTCCTTCAGGACACTTGCACCTCCCGACGCCACTTCGTCGAGTTGGGCGTAGGTCAGCCCCGACTCGCGCCGGCCGATGGCCACGCGATCCGGGACGACCGAGGTCGCCATGTCGAGAACCATTTCGATACCCATTGCACCACCTGAATTGAACGAACCGGAGTGTGTCCGAGCTCTCGCCGATCCTCTGCCGCAGCAACCGGACTTCGCACTCGGACTCTAACAATCATGCGCCTGAATGTGAAGCTAATCATGACAATGGTTTGCACGAATGTGTAGAGTGCGGTGAGTGGCCCCGGTCACCCACGAGTACATCCGCTCCGCGGCCTGACCGGTAGTACATCGAGCACCGCCCGGAACACGATCGAAGACACGAGGTGAACCCGATGAGCGATCGGGACATTGCGAACGGCAGCGCCGTGGACGTCGGCACAGTGGACGACAGCGCCGTGGACGTCAGCACAGTGGACGACAACGCCGTGAACGTCGGCATGCTGACGTCCTGGCTCGACAGCAAAGGTGTCGGCACCGGGCCGATCAGCGATGCTGTCACCCTGACCGGCGGAACTCAGAACATCCTGGTCCGCTTCGTCCGGAACGGCCGCGAATACGTGTTCCGCAGGCCACCGCTGCACAAACGCAGCAACAGCGACGAAACCATGCGCCGGGAAGCACGGATCCTCACCGCGCTCGGAGGCACCGACGTTCCTCATCCGCGGCTCGTTGCCGCATGCGACGACCCGGATGTCATGGGCTTCACCTTCTTCGTCATGGACGCGATCAGTGGGTTCACCGCCACGACGGAGGTGCCGGAGCCGCACGCATCGTCCGCGGAACTGCAGCACGCGATGGGGCTGGCAATGGTCGATGCCGCGGCAGCCCTCGGCCGTGTCGATCCCACAGCGCTCGGACAGGAACAGTTCGATCGTGCCGACGGCTGGATCGGGCGGCAGGTCGGTCGCTGGCGCAAGCAGCTGAATTCGTACCACGAACTCGACGGCTGGCCCGGCCCTGATCTCGACGGCGTCGACGAACTCGGCCGATGGCTCGACGATCATCGACCCACCCAGTGGAGCAGAGGCGTCATCCACGGCGACTTCCACTTCGGCAACGTCATGTTCCGGCACGACGGACCCGAAGTCGCCGCGGTCGTCGACTGGGAACTCGCAACCATCGGCGATCCCCTCCTCGACCTCGGACATCTGCTCGCGACCTGGCCGGACCCGAACGAGTCCCGGACCAAGGGCTTGGCCCGCCGACTCGACGGCCTACCGTCCAGAACCGAGCTCATCGCGCGGTACGGCGAGAAGAGCGGACGCGACATGACCGGATTCGACTGGTACCAGGTGCTGGCCTGCTACCGCCTGGCCATCATCCTCGAGGGCACCCACGCCCGCGCATGCGCAGGCAAGGTCGACGCCGAACTCGGGAAGCGCTTCCACAGCGTGTCCCAGTCTCTGCTCGACCAAGCTCGCGCACTCGTTTCCACATCACCGCAGGCCGTCTGAGCCTGTCCCAGGAAGGACTCCCCGTGACCACCGATCCCCGGGCAACCACCGAATACAAGTACCTGCAGTACGAGACCCACGACGAGGGCACCATCGCCCGCATCGTTCTCGACCGCGTCAAGTACCGCAATGCCCAGAACCGTGGGCTCCTCGTCGAACTCACCGACGCGTTCCTGCGCGCCGAGGCCGACGACGACGTGCGCGTGGTGATCCTCGCCGGAAACGGCCCGGTCTTCTCCTCCGGGCATGATCTCGGCAGTCCGGATTACCAGGCCGAACGCAATCCCGGCCCCGACCAGCACTGGTCGTACGCCTGCACGGGTGGCACGAAGGACGCCGTCGAGTCGCGCTTCCACCAGGAGTGGCACTACTTCTACGAAAACACCCGCCGCTGGCGCAATCTCCGCAAGATCACCATCGCCGAGGTGCACGGGAACGTGTTCTCCGCGGCGCTGATGCTCACGTGGGCATGCGATCTCATCGTCGCCGCGGAGGGAACACAGTTCGCCGATGTCGTCGCAACGCGACTGGGCATGTGCGGCGTCGAATACTTCGGCCATCCGTGGGAATTCGGCCCGCGCAAGGCCAAGGAACTGCTTCTCACCGGAGACAGCCTCGACGCCGAGGACGCACGCGCCCTCGGCATGGTGAGCAAGGTGTTCCCGGCGGACGATCTGACGGAACGGACCCTGGAGTTCGCCCGTCGCGTTGCTCAGGTACCCACGATGGCGGCACTGCTCGTGAAGGAGTCGGTGAACCAGAGTCAGGATGCGATGGGCTTCTCCAACGCACTCGACGCCTGCTTCACCATTCATCAGCTCAACCACGCACAGTGGACCCACCTGTCGGGCGGGAAGGCAGTGGTGGGGACCCCGGAATTCGGGATGCCCGACTGGAAGACCGCACCGCCCATCAAGCGGGCGGATCCGCACACTCCCTGATATGACGGAATCTCAGACTCCGGTTCGCTTCACCAGGCGCTCGTACCGCTGGCGTGCCGCCTGAGTACTTCCCAGACCCAAACCGAAAGCAATTTCCTGCCAGGTCATTCCGCGTTCACGAGCGATCTCGAGGACCAGCGCCTCCAGCTGATCCATCTCGGCTCTCGCCTTCGGAATGAGCCCTAGCGCAGCAGTGACGTCGGCGGCGTCCACCTCGGGTTCATCCGGACCCGGAGGGTGGACGCCGCCGGCGATTGCGGCGACGATGCGGATCGCACCCAGCGGATCGAGCATCTCCGGGTGCGACTGACGGGCACGCTGTTCCGCAGTGGAACCGTGTCGTTCGGCAATCCGGAACAGGCCGGCGTACTCGCGTTGAGCACGTTCGCGGCTGGGGTTCGGTGGGGTGAATTCCTCGTTTGTCATACATACAGCGTGAGCCGTGAACGTTATGTTGTCAACATACTGTTTCAAACATAACGTTCACGGCTCGATCGGCAGCTCAGGACGGACGGTGCTCGAGCATCACCTCGTCGAACAGTGCGTCGACGAATGCCGTCGTGTCGAGCTTCTCGGGGCTGTACCACTCGGCAAAACCGGCGTAGTCCACGCTGTTCTCGTAACCCAGGTCGGCTACCGTCGCCTTCCATTGCGCCGAGGTGTCGCGCACACGCGAAACGAATTCGTCGCCGCCGGGGGCCGTCTGCGCAAGCTCGTCCACGATCTCTTCGTTCTTCGCGATCAACGCGTCGCGGGCATCGTCGGCGAACGGCTCGGCCGAACCGTTGAACTGTGCGATGGTCGCCGAAGCGTCGACCGTCCCCTCCCAGATCTTGTTCATGCTGCCTTCGATGAACACGTCGAGGCGATCCCACATCAGCTGCTGCGCAACGAGCGGAAGCTCATCCCACACATCGGCATTCATCGCCAGAGCACCAGACGTGTTCACGAATCCCGCGTCGGGATCGATCACGACGTGGGGCGCGACCTCCATGATTCCCGCGATCATACCCGCGGTCAGTGTGGTGGCCGCGCATGCCGCTACCCCGCGCTGGAGGCTCTCGTAGTACTCGGTGTACCCGATCGACACGGGGTTGCCTCCGAGCGCCGCGACCTGTGTACCGAGGGTCGCCGAACCCGATGCGATCGACTGGCCCTTCAGTTCGGCCAGATCGTTTCGGGCCTGCCCACAGATCAGGGCGATCGAACCCGAGTTGAACGACGGGACGAGCACCTTCATGTCGTGGTCTTCGTACTCGGACAAGAATTCCGGCGACGAGAACGCCACATCGACCGGCCACGCATTGGACGACAGGCTTCCGACGATCACGCTGTTGTCCGACAACACACTGGCGTTGTTCAGTGCAAAGGTGACCGGGTACTCCTGCGGTTCGTACGCACCCATGACCTGGGCCATGTCGAGCCTGCCGTCCTGCACCGCATCGTCCGATTCGGTCGGCGACGCCACACCGTTCGAGTACACGATGTCGAAGGTGATCTTGCCCCCTGACCATTCGGACACCGCACGGGCGTAATTTTCGATGTGCTGACCACCCGACGCATCCTTGGCCGCTGGCGACTGGGTGTGGATGACCACCGGATCGACGGACTCGAACGCTTCCTGATACACCTCGATGCTCGCGCCGTATTCGACACCGGCACCACCACCCTGGCCACCACCACCGGCCGACTCGGCACAAGCCGTCAGAACGCTCGCACCCGCAGTCAGCCCTGCGACAGCACACGCAACCGATCGATACCTCATGATCGACTCCCTCATTTTCGTGATGATCCGGCTCAGTATGCCGAAGTCGTGGTCGGCTGCCGCACAGCCGAATCGCATAGACCGAGTTCCTCGAGTTCCGGGAGCACGTCGGAGGCGAACAATTCGAGGCTCCGCCAGCCGATTTCGGGTGGAAGCCCGCCCATGAGCGGCTGGAACATCAATTCGGAGTCGTCGCCCCGCTGCCGCGCGAACTCGACGCACTGTTCGGGTGTGAGCACGACGAACTGCGGCTGCTTCTTCAGATCGTCCACGGTCTCGACATGCGTGTACCCCGTGGTGCCCACACCGCGTTCCTTCGCCCACTGCGCGTTCATGTTGGTCGTGTACATCAGGTGCGGCGCGAGCAGTTCCCAATCGCGGTCGGGGTCGTTCGTCACGTGCAGGAACAGCGGGCCCGCCGGCGCGGGGCGCGGAGGGATCGGCAGCCCCAGTCGGGTGCGTTCGGCGTCGTACAGCGCGTACAGCCGATCCTTCTCCGACCCGGCGGGCATGTAGTTGTCGCCGAGTCTTGCTGCACGTGCCGCCGACGCGTCGGCCGAGCCGCCGATGTAGATCGGAGGGCGCGACGAGCCGGCGGGTGTCGGACGCACCCGCACCGTCTTTCCGCGGAACTCGAATTGCTCACCGGTCCAGGCCTTGTCCAGGACATCGATGATCTCCTCGAGGATCCGGACACGGCGCTTCATCGGGACGTCGAACATCTCGAACTCGTCCGGCCGGTATCCGATGCCCATCGTCATCTCGACGCGACCACCTCCGCCCACGAGGTCGAGGGTCGCGAGGTCCTCGGCGAGCCGCAGCGGCTGATGCAGGACCGCCACGAGCGCCGAGAAGTGGACGTGGATCCGCTCGGTGCGCCCGAGCATCGCGGCACCCAGGATCATCGGGGAGGCGCAGTACCCGTCCTCGGCGCCGTGGTGCTCAGCGATGTACACGGTGTCGAATCCGAGCGAGTCGGCCCAGCCGGCCTGCTCGACCGCAGCCTGGTACAGATCGACAGCAGGTGCTCCGATTGCGGGTGCGCGCATGTCGTAACGCAGTGAAAGTTTCATCATGGTCGCCTTTGTCGTTCGGGCCGGTCCCGCTCGAGCGCGAAGGTCGGCAAGGTATGTGTTTCGAAGACGGTGGGAGACGAGACCACCCGGTCGCCGATCCGGGGAGCGGCGGCACCTTCTCCGACGAGGTTCGTCACTAGGCGCACACCCGGCGCATCCTCGAATTCGACGAGGGCCACGGTGTACGGCGGAGCGGATCCGGACGGTAGGAATGCGCGATGCACGGTCGTGAACGAGTAGATCACGCCCCTGCCGTCGACCGCGGACCACTCGAATTCGTCGTCGTGACCGCACGGGCAACCCGGGCCCGGATACCAATGCCAACGCCGGCATGCGCGGCACCGCGGAAACACGAGTTCGCCGCGGCCGATGCCCTCCCAGAACGGCGCCAGTTCCGGCACATCGTTCGGTGGCGCGAATTCCGGCACCGACATGCTCCCAGCGGAAAATTCGGTCTCGGTCACGTTTCTCACCTGTCCTTCGTCAGGATCAACGTCGTGTGCTCGCCGCCGGCCAGCGCAGCGACCAGTGCGGTCGACGCATCGGGCACCTGTGCCTGTCCACGTATACCGCGAACCTGGCGTACGGCTTCGATCACGTGGACGATGCCCGGGATGTATGCGTACGCGAGGTGTCCGCCGTGGGTGTTGACGGGCAGTGAACCACCCGGCAGGGTGTGTCCGGCTCGGTGGAACTCCACCGCCTCACCGCGACCGCAGAGTCCGAGATCCTCCATCTGGATCGCCTGCGAGATCGAGAAGCAATCGTAGATCTCGGCGACATCGAGGTCTGCCGGAGTGAGCCCTGCGTCAGCGAACGCGCGCGGACCGGAGACCGCGGAACCGAACGAGCACATGTCCTCGGCCTGAGTGAAGTACGAGGTCATGGACGGGCCCACAGCCACGGTCGACGATCCTGCCACGACGACAGGTGCACCTGCGAGATCGCGCGCCCGTTCGGTCGTGGTGACGACGAGTGCACCGGCACCGTCGGAGATCAGACAGCAATCCGCTGCCCGCAACGGTGATGCGATCATCGGTGACGCCAGATAGTCCTCGTCGGTGAGCGGCTTCGGGCGCTGCGCGTTCGGCGTCATCGTCGCCCAGACCCGGTTCGAGACCGCGATCGAGCCGAGGGTATCGGGGTCGATCCCGTAGGTGTGGCAGTAGCGCTGCGCCCACGCCGCGAAATACACGGGTTGGCCGTACCAGCCGAAGGGCATTTCCACGCTCGCCTTCACCGGGTCCTGCGCGTGGAAGCCGTAGGGACCTCCGGGCTTCGAACCTGCATACCCGTAGTACACGAGTACGGTGGTAGCGCGCCCGGATTCCACTGCTGCACGAGCTGTTTCGACTGCAGCCAGCGGTCCTGCGCCAGCGGGTATCCCTGGAGCCGCCGTGTACATGCGATCGATACCCAGTGCGACCGACACTTCGTCCGGCCCCGGATACGCACCTGCCGCAATCACGCCGTCGATGTCCGACGCCGTCACTCCCGCATCGGCGAGCGCGTTGCGGCACGCGTCGAGCACCAGCTTGGCGATCGGACGGTCCACCGATCGGCCGAACTGCGACTCACCGGCGCCGACGATCGCCGCTGCCATGCTCATGCGCGCAGTCCACGCCACGCCGTCGTACCACCGTCGACGGGGACGACGATCCCGGTGAGGAACGACGAGTCGTCGGACGCGAGGAATGCGGCGACCTTCGCGATCTCGTCGCCGGTGCCGAATCGGGGAATCAGGTGTGCGCCGACCATCGAACGTTTCCGGGTTGCGCGGGCCTCGTCCGACTCCGCGGCGTCGAGGTAGGCCCGGCTCATCGGGGTCTCGATCGAGCCCGGGGCGAATGCGTTGACGCGGACATCGGGAGACAGTGCAATCGCAGAGGTACGGGTGAGCTGGATGACGGCGGCCTTGCTCGACGGATACGCGGTGCTGCCGTAGCCGACCATGCCTGCGACGGAGGCCGCGTTGATCACGGATGCGCCGCGTCCCGAGGTACGTAGATGCGGTGCAGCAAATTTCGTCGCGAGCCACACCGATTTGACGTTGATCGCATACACCTTGTCCCAGACGTCCTCGGGAAGTTCCTCGAAGGTCGTGTGCTCGGTGAATGCGTTCTCCATGACGCCGGCGTTGTTCACCAGCGTGTCGAGGCCACCCGCGGCAGAGACGACAGTGTCGATCATGCCTGCGATGGCCGAGCTGTCCGCGAGGTCCACGGTGATCGCAGCAGCGGCAACGCCCATCGCTTCGATCTCGGCTGCCACCTCCTTCGCCCCGTCACCGTTGAGGTCGGCGACACCGACGAACTCGGCGCCGCGCCGGGCGTACTCGATCGCGATATCGCGACCCATGCCCTGGGCCGCTCCGGTGACCAGTGCCCGCTTACCTGTCAGCATGTTCTGCTTCCCTTCTCTGTCGACCGTGTCGACAACATCTCGATCAAGACCGGGCGGTGGCCGAGGTGGTGCGCCCGGCTTCCAGCAACGTCACGGGGTTCTCGTATTTCCCACTGGTGTACGGCGATCGACCCGCGATGCCCGTCATCCCGGCGTCGATCGGGAACGTCACCCCGGTGACGTAGGCGGCGGCGTCGCTCGCCAGGAAGAGCACGCCGGCAGCAACGTCCTCCGGTGTGAGTGCACGGTCCATCAGAGCACTGCCACCGAGCGCCGTGGTCGCACCGGCGAGATCGTCGGCACCGTCCGCCACGACGGCAGCAGTCATCGGTGAGACGACAGCTCCCGGAATCACGGTGTTGACCCGCACCCCGAACGGCCGAAGCTCGGCCGCCACCGACTTCGACAGACCCACGACGGCGGCCTTCGCCGCGCTGTACACGTGCGGCCCGACGCCGCCGAGGACCCCGGCCGGGCTCGACGTCGAGATGATGACCCCCGAGCCCTGCGGCTTCATCACGCGGGCAGCATGTTTGAACCCGCACAGCACTCCGCGTAGGTTCACCGCGAGCGTCACGTCGGCCTCGTCCATCGGTGTCCGGTCGATCGGCCCCAGCGTGCCCATCACGCCGGCGTTGTTGAACATCACGTCGAGCCGCCCGAAACTGTCGACTGCGAGATCGACGGCTGCCGCGACATCCGCTTCGACGGCGACGTCGGTGCGCACGAATCGCGCTCGCTCGCCGAGCTCCGTTGCAAGCGCCGCGCCGGTTTCCTGCAGATCGGCCACGACCACGGATGCACCCTCTGCGTGCAACGCCCGCACCACGGCTTCACCGATCCCGCCGGCACCACCGGTGACGACCGCGGTCCGTCCTTCGAACCTTCCGGTGTTCGTCGATCCACTCAACTGTCGCATCCGTTCTCTTCGTACCCAACAAATTTCGTTCTTACAGATTCGCGCGACAGACCCTATAGTCGAGCCACCATCGATCAGGAGGAAAGAACCCGTGTCCACCGAATCCCGTCTGCAGGCCACCGTCGAGCACCTCATCGACCGAGTAACCACACTCGAATCCGAACGCACTGCAGCAGGTTTGATGCACCGCTATGCCGCGCTGCTCGATGCGCCGGTGCCGGAGAATCTGGCGCTGCTTTTCACCGACGACGGCGCGCTCGTCACCCGTCGCGGTACGTTCCGGGGTCGCGACGAGGTCGCGGCCTTCTTCCGAGAGGCCCGCGGCACCGACTCGTCCGAGAAGCGACATTTCGTATGCCAGCCGGATATTCGTTCCACCGCGACGAATCTTGTGCAACTCGACTGTTACTTCGGATACACGGCACGCGCCACCCGCGAGTCCGGTCTCGGCTGGGGAACGTATTCCGCGGTGATCCGGACCGATGCGGGTGACGCGTTGTTCGAGTCGCTGGCGATCGATGTCCATGTCGGTACCGATCTCTCCAGCGGCTGGCCGAGTGGGCACTAGCCGAACATTCAGCGGGTGAAGGTGATCGCGTGCTCCGGGCACGCGTCCACCGACGCCTCGGCCTGGCCGACGAGCTCGGCCGGGACTTCGAAGTCCTCGCCGGCCTGCGCGACGAAGCCCTCTTCGTCGTCGCTCAGCAGGTCGGGCGCGACGGAGTAGCAGCGACCGTGCCCCATGCACTTCTCACGCGTGATCGACATCGTCGTTCCAGAATTCCCGGCCATGTCAGACCTCCCATTCCAATTCGAGTTCCTTCAGGGTCAGCTGAGAGCCACGCTCGATCAGTCCGGCACCATTCTTGATCCGGTACTCCGGGATCAGCTTGTGCCATTCTTCGAGGACGACGGCAAGTTCGAGCCGTGCCAGGTGCATCCCCAGGCAGCGGTGCGGTCCGGCACCGAATGCGAGGTGCTGATTTATTCCCGGTCGACCGAGGACGAACTTGTCCGGGTCGTCGTACTTGCGGGGATCCCTGTTCGCCGAGCCGATTCCGAGCCAGACCACGTCTTTCGCGCCCATGTCGATGCGCTCGAACTCAGCGCTCTCCTGCACCTCACGGCCCGCCTGGATCACCAGCGGATACATCCGGATGAACTCCTCGACCGCATCGCGCGTCGACTCGGGCTCTTCGATCAGCATGCGTCGGTCGTCGTCGTGTGTCGCGAGATGGGTGAAGATGTACCCGAGCGCCGAGCGGGTGGTGTCGAGACCTGCGAGCATGATCGACATGCAAGTGGTGAGAATCGTGTCGTGCGAGAGTGGTTCACCGTCGAGCTCCGCCTGGACGAGTCGCGTGACCATGTCCTCGGCCGGATCGCGGGGATCCTTACGCCGCTCGTCGATGGCGACGGTGAAGTAGTCCAGGATCTTCTGCTTCGGAGCTTCGGCGCCGACGAGGTCGCCTTGGAGCATGCAATTGAACATCTCTTCGGTCCACGGCAGGAAGAAGTCGCCGTCTTCGACGGGAAGCCCCATCAGCACCAGGAACAGATCGGTCGGATAGCGGATGGCGAACTCTGCAACGAAGTTGCAGTGCCCCTTGGGTGCGAGCTCCTCGAGCAGCTCCACGCAGCGGGTATGCGCGAGTTCTTCCATGCGCCGGACCGCAGCGGGCGCGAAGAACGGATTGATGATGCGCCGGAATTTCTGGTGTTCCTCCCCGTTGAGGTCCTGGGGAAGCAGCGGAATCTTGCTGTCGGGGAACAGCGCCGTACGAACGGCCGTCGTCCAGTTCTTGTGATTCTGGAATCCCGCGAGGACATCCTCGTAGCGGGTCAGCATCCAGAATCCACGTTCGGTCGTGTCGTTGAAGTGGAACCGCGCGGCCTCCCGCTCTTCATCGAGAATCGCGTAATGACCGTAGATCTCGGACTCTTGCGTGTAGTCGGTGTGGCTGACGGGGCAGCCCGTTGCGTGCGTCATGCGTTTCCTCCGGTAGCGGTCAGGACGGGCGGTGAGGCAGGAAGATCTCCTCGTAGACCTTCGTGCTGTATTCCTCGAGATCGAGCACCTCCGGGCTGTACCACGTGGCGAACTCGTCGTAGGTGACATCTTCGTAGAGCTCGGACAGGGTGGATGCCCACTTCTCGGTCGACGTGCCGATGCGATCGACGAACGCATCACCGTCCTCGAATGCGGCGTTGGTCCGTTGTGCATCGAGGAGTCGCTCGTTCTCGGCGACGAGCGCGGTACGGGCGTCCTCGGCGTAGGGGCCTACGGTACCGTTCGCTGCGAGGACCGCTTTCATTCCGTCGGCCGTGTTGGGCAGGATCTTGTCCTCGATGTTCGACTCGACGTATACGGTGAGGCTGTCCCAGATGAGCTGCTGCGCGACGAGCGGAAGTTCTTCCCACGCTTCGGTGCTCATGGCCATTCCGCCCCAGCCGACCGCGACGCCTGCCTCCGGATCGATCACCACCTGCGGTGTCTGCCCGAGGAAGCCGCCGAGCATGCCGACGGTGAATGACGTGACCGAGCAGTCTGCGATACCACGCTCGAGAGCCTCGAACAGTTCGGTGTAGGCGATCGACACCGGCGTCGCTCCGAGCGACGCGACCTCCGCATTGATCGACAGACCCGAGGCAGTGACCTGGGAACCCTTGGTGGTGGCGAGATCTCGGCGCTCAGTGGCGCAGAAGAGCCCGTTGGAACCGGAGTTGTAGGCAGGCAACAGCAACTTCATGCCCTTGTCCTCGTACTCCGCGATCAGCTCCGGAGTGTCGAAAGCCACGTCGTTCGCCCAGGCATTGGACTGCAGCGGTCCGAGCACCGGCGTCTGTAGCGACACGAAGCTCGTGTCGACCAGGGCGGCTGTCGCCGGGTACTCCGACGGTTCGTACTGCGGGATCACATGTCCGAGGTCGAGTCGCCCGTCCATCAACGCATTGTCGATCTCCGCTGGGGGCGCAACGGCATTCGAGTAGGCGACATCGAACGTGATCTTGCCACCCGACCATTCGGTGATCCGGTCGAGGTATTTCTCCACCGGTACGCCGGTCGCCGATCCTTTCGGCGCAGGGGACTGCGTGTAGAGCTGAATCGGTTCGACGTTCTCGAACGCCGCGATGTAATCGTCCTTGGTGGCGCCGTACTCGACGCCGCCGCCACCTCCACCGGCGCCGGCAGATGCCGATTCGGCACATCCCGCGACGAGTAGTGAGGCGAGAGCCAGCGCGACGGCGGAGCCACCGAGCGACCTCGATCGGGTGGTGCGAGAAAGGGTCATGCGCTGCTCCGTCTCTTGGGGTGCGTAGCACACTCACGCATCCGTGATGCAAATCACGACTATCATGCGCATGATTAGTTCCATTGTCAACACTTAATCATGATCCAGGTCACCGAGAACTCGGCGATCCGGAGAAACAGAACGGCGGGACGACCGTCGAACGGTCGTCCCGCCGCTGCAGGGCCGGATCAGAGATAGGACCGTGTCAGTTCACGGCACCCCAGGCTATGGGCGTCTCGAGCGCTTCCGGATAATGTTTCTCCTCGTAACGCCAGATGCCCGCAATGTGCTCTTCCATTGCGATGAGTGCAGCCTCCGGGTCGCGGTCGGCGACGGCGTTGTAGATCTTCTCGTGGATGTCGAGAGTGGCGCGACGATGCCGCTCCGAGTACTCCATCCCCATCACCGACCCGTCCAACATGTCGAGCAAAGCGTGAATGAGGTAGCCGAACAAGGCATTTCCTGACCCCTTCGCGACGGTGTCGTGGAACACGCGACTCATCTCGAGGAAGATCTCACCGTCGTCGAGGTTGTCTCGCATGTGCTCGACGGAGTACTTCAGGTCGGCCAGCTGCTCCTCGTTGATCCGCTCCGCAGCGAGCTTGGCCATCATCGGTTCGAGCGCGGTGCGCGCCTCGACGATGGTCCGGAAGGGCGCGTTCTCGAACTGCAGCAGGAGCGTGATCGAGGTAGCCAAACCTTCACTGTCGGGCTGCTGGACGATCGGCCCACCGCCCGGCCCCGGCTTGAGCGAGATCACGCCCTGCAGTTCGAGAAACCGCAAGGACTCGCGCAAGGTGCCCCTGCCCACGTCGTAGTCATCGAGCATGACGCGCTCCGGTGGCAGGCGATCACCGACCTTGTTGCCCCGCTTGTTGATGTCCTGAACGATCCGCTGCGCCACCAGCATCGCCGTCTTCTGCGGCCGTAGCCCTGCCCGTCCCATCGATGAACCTCCGCCGTACGAACTCCCCCGGGTTCCCGGACCGAGTACCCCAGTACAAATCTATGACAATCTTTACACTATAAAGGTCACGTTACAACGACTTCTTGAACATTCACCCAGTACGGGCCGTCACACGGGGTCCGACACCTCGTCGACCAACCCCCATCGGAACGCGCGACCGACATCGAGGACGCCGGCGGTGACGAACAGATGCATCGACCGCCACCTCCCGATCCTCCGCGGAATGCTCGCCGTACCTCCGGCCCCGGGGATCAGCCCCATCGACACCTCGGGAAGCCGGAACACCGTGCCGGGAGCCGCGACCACCCGATTCGCGAAGGCCGGGATCTCGATCCCCGCACCGACGCAATGCCCGTGCACACGCACTTCGATCCGATCTGCAAGCCGTGCGACCAGGCGTCCCGCTCCGCCGCGAGTGCGGATCAGATGAGCGGTCGCGGTGTCGGGTGTACGCCCGAATTCGTCGAGGTCGCCGCCGGCACAGAACGACGGCCCTGCTCCGTCCACCACCACGCGCTCGATGCTGTCGTCGAGCTCGGCAATACGAAGCGCCTCGACCAGCGCGTCGCGCAACTGCGTCCCGTAGGCATTGCGCCGTTCGGGCCGGTTGAGCGTGATACGCAGCGTGTCGGCGGCGCGCGCGACGAGCACCGGGTCGGAGAGTGCAGGCGGCGGCAGCGGACGCGGCCCACGCTCGTCGAGCCACCGCAGGAACTCCGGGCCACCCTGCAACGTCGAGTATCCGAGCGACTCGACATCGATCGCGGCAGCAACCCCGACGGTGTCGGCGGCACGAAGCACATGCCGAACGACGAGCGACGCGTGGGGATTCTGCGAGACAGCATCGCCGAACGCCGACAGGCTCGCGTCGAGGTCATCCGTACCGACCACCGTCGTCGACCGCGGGTCGGGCCCTGTCGCATAGGTCAGATCGAGGGCCTCGAGCAGAGGCGCGAAGGTGACGTCGTCGATCGAGCCACCACCGACCGACGCACCGGTGAACCTGCCGACGAGCAGGTGATCGCTCGCCCACGCACGTTCTGCTGCACGCTCGACCACCGACTGCGGCGCATCGTCGAGGTCGACGATCAAGAGCGGGTCCACAACGACACCGTCGTCACCCAGGACCGGTGCGTCGGCGATGCCGTCCGCCAGCTCCACGACGGAGATCGTGTTCGTGCCCATCAGTTCCGCCCTTGCACTCGCTGCCTGCTCTTCCCGGGCAATGTAGCATCACAAGCGTGTTCGAATTCCCGTCCGCGGACTCCGTGCGCGACTGGGCCGAGAGCGGAATCGCTTGTCTGACCGGCAGGCCCGACGGACCTCCTCTGATCCCACCCGGCCGCGCCGCAACCGTCGCGCGTGAGATGACTGCACGCATCGAATCCGCGACGAAGGGAGCGGTCACGCTCGACGGAGCACGGCTGCTGTCCGAGCGGGCCGCGTTCACCGGCCACGGGCGTGGCGGTGCCATCTCCGCAGGCGGCGCCTGCAGGTTGCTGTCCAGCGCCGATGGCTGGGCAGCGGTCTCGTGTGCTCGCCCCGACGATCCCCTGCTCCTCGGCGCGCTGGTCGGCGCCGGCATCGACGACGATCCGTGGCCCGCCGTCGCCTCGTGGCTGGCAGAGCACACCGGCCACGACCTCCTCGAACTCGCCGAACCACTCGGCATCGCCGCAGGCCCCATCTCACCGGTTGCCGCGACGGCGCCACAGCCCCTCGTTCCTCGACCGGTCGACGGATTACTGGTCGTCGACTTCAGTTCACTGTGGGCCGGTCCGTTGTGCGCACACATCCTCGGCCTCGCGGGCGCCAGAGTGATCAAGGTCGAGACCCCGACGCGGCCGGACGGCGCACGCTTCGGCAACGCCGACTTCTACCGCCTCTTGCACGGCGGGCACGAGTCGGTGATGCTCGACCCCGGCGACGACGTCCAGCGCAGGGAACTCGGCCAACTGGTAGCGGCAGCCGACATCATCATCGAAGCGTCCCGCCCACGGGCACTCTCGGGCTTCGGACTCGACGCCGACCGTTTCGTCGCGAACGGTGGTACCTGGGTGTCCATCACCGCACACGGTCGCGACTCCTTCCGCATCGGTTTCGGCGACGACATCGCAGCGTCTGCCGGGCTCATCGCTCGCGATGCACGCGGCCCCGTGTTCGTCGGTGATGCCCTGGCCGACCCCCTCACAGGGCTCACCGCCGCCGCCCTCGCGCTGTCCCGACCTGCTGACGGAGACGGGATGCTGTGGGACATATCGATGTCGGCCCTTGTCTCGTCCACTGTCTCGTCCACACTCGACACGGCCGCGCAACCGCCTGCGTACGAGAAGCGGGGACGCTGGTGGGTCGACACACCGTCCGCCACCGTCGCTCTCGCAGAGCCGCAACGTCGTGAGCCGGTAGGGGACGTCGCCGAGTCCGGCCGCGACACAGCAAAGATTCTGTCCGAGTTCGGGATCCGATGACCGATTTACTACTGCGCAATGTCGAGGTCGCCGGAAGAACGAACGTCGACGTCCTCGTCCGCACCGGCGTGATCGCGCAGATCGGTGCGGCGCTCACCGTACCCGAGCGGTGCACCATCGTCGACGGCGCCGGTGGCGCACTGATTCCCGGCCTCCACGATCATCACATCCACCTGCACGCACTGGCTGCCGATCGCGTCTCCGTGCGGTGCGGACCACCCGATGTCACCTCCTCCGACGATCTCGCCGGCGCTCTCGACTCCGCTCCGGGCGACGGTTGGATCCGCGGTGTCGGATACTTCGAATCCGTCGCCGGGATGCTCGATTCCGGTGTCCTGGACCGTCTGCACGACAAGCGGCCCGTGCGCATCCAACACCGCAGTGGTGCCATGTGGGCGCTGAACTCTGTGGCCGCGCGACTCGCCCGACTCGACACGGCCGAACACCCCGGTGTCGAGCGGGATCACGGCGGGCGCCCCACCGGACGGATATGGCGGGCCGACACCTGGCTGCGCGACCGCCTCCCCGCTTCCGCACCCCCGGCCCTGGATGCGCTCGGCGCGGAACTCGCACGTTACGGCGTCACCGGTATCACCGATGCGACACCCGATCTCACACCGAGCACGGTCACCGCACTCGTCGACGCACACACCACCGGTGCACTTCCTCAGCGGCTGCATCTGCTCGGTGCACCGAGCAGCGTCACCTCCAATCGGCCGGGTTGCACCGTCGGTCCGTACAAGATCGTCATCGCCGATTCCGATCTCCCCGACATAGATGATCTCGCCACCTCGATCCGTCGCGTCCACGACGCAGGCCGCGCCGTCGCGGTGCACTGTGTCAGCCGCGAGGCCTTCGTGATTCTCCTCGCGGTCTTCGGCGAGGTCGGCTCTCACCCCGGCGACCGGGTCGAGCACGGGGCTCTCGTCCCGGCCGAATCCATCGAAGACCTGCGGCGACTCGGAATCCATGTGGTCACACAGCCGGGATTCCTCGCCGATCGCGGCGACGCGTATCTGCGCGACATCGATTCCCACGACCAGCCCGATCTCTACCGCTGCCGCAGCCTGATCGACGGCGGAGTACCCGTGGCGTTGTCGAGCGACGCACCGTACGGGCCCGTGGACCCGTGGCAGGTCATGTCGGCGGCGGTGACCCGGCGCTGCCCGACCGGAGACATCGTCGGTGCCGTAGAACGGATCACGCCGGCCGAAGCACTCGACCGGTACCTTGCGCCCCTCGACGACCCGGGGGGACCGTCACGACAGGTCACGGTCGGCTCCGACGCCGACCTCGTGCTGCTGGACCGACCGGCCGTGGAAGTACTCGGCGACCTCAGTGCAGACAGGGTGCGCGGCACGTGGATCGGCGGGCGCTGCCACTTCGTGAGTTAGTCGCGCAACCGGGAGGCGTCAGTGGTGCAGCCGTGAGGCGTCAGTGGTGCAGCCGTGAGGCGTCAGTGGTGCAGCCGTGAGATGACCTCACGACCGAACCTCTCGAGGGTCTCGGGCGGCGCGAAGTCGTGGAAGCGGAGAACGAACAGTTCGACACCGCGTTTGCTTTCGAGGGTGATCTGTTCGATCAGGTCGTCGGCTGTACCGATCAGTGGTGCACCCCAACCGCTTTCCGGAAGTCTGCGCGCCACCGATGTCGCCACGCCGGGGACGTCCACAGCAGTCTCCGCGAATCCCACCGCGTATTGCACCGAGATCCGGGCATCGCCCTTCAGCGGCGCGAGTTCCTCGAGTTGATCACGCGCGTGCCCTACGCAGTTCCACCATTGCGCGTGTCGTGCGACGAGAGGCATCGTCAGCGTCCTGCCTGCACCGCCGATGTGTACCGGAATCCGGTCCTGTACAGGAATCGGCAGACCGTACGCGCCGCGCATCCGGTAATGCTTTCCGTCGTAGTCGAACTGCTCGCCCGTGCACATCAGGCGGAAGATCTCGAGGGTCTCGTCGAGGGCTTCCGCTCGTTCCCGCCGGGAACCGACCTGGATGCCGAAGGTCTCGAACTCCGCCTCCACCGAGCCCCAGCCGAGACCGAGGTCGAGCCGGCCGCCGCTGATGTGGTCGACGGTCGCCGCCATCTTGGCCAGCAGCGCCGGATGCCGGAACGGCGCGCATCCCACGAGATGTCCGAGCCGTATCGTCGAGGTGGCACCTGCGAGCGCTGTGAGCAGCGTCCAGCTTTCGAGCGAATCCGTCGGCCTGCCGCCCGGCGAATACAGGTGGTCCATGAGCCAGAACGAGTCGAAGCCGGCGTGCTCCGCGGCGACGGCCCGCGCCTTCACCTCACCTACTCCGAGGCGAAACTGTGGAACGAACACACCGAATCGAATTGTCACCGATCACCTTCCATGCTCTTCTCGAGTGCCGTCACGATACGGTCCAGGTATTTGAGCCGTCGAGCAACCCTTGCAGATCGGGCGGTTCCGCCGCTTCCGCGGCGGCGACCTGAGCTCGCGCCTGGTCGTCGTATGTGGGCCGCGACACCGACCGCACGATTCCCGTGACCGTGTACGTGAGGTCCTGCGCCGACAGCCGCGACAGCGCGTAGGCGTATTCGGGGTCGTCGCTGTGAGCGTCGTGCACGACGATGTCGTCCCGATCGACATCCGTGATGCGCGCTACTCGTAGCCCGAACCCCCTGCGTACGACGCAGAGTTCGTCGTCGGTTCCGAAGATGATCGGCTCACTGTGGCGGACGTGGATGAGACGGTCCTCGGCACTACCCTTGCGGAGTGGGTCGAACGAGCCGTCGTTGAAGATCGGGCAGTCCTGCAATATCTCGACGAAGGCGGCCCCTCGGTGTTCTGCCGCAGCGAGCAGAATCTCCGTGAGTCCGGCTCGATCGGAATCGAGCACGCGCGCCACGAAACTCGCCTCGGCCCCGATCGCGAGCGACATCGTGTTGAACGGTGCGTCGATCGACCCCATCGGCGTCGACTTGGTGACCTTGCCGGTTTCCGACGTGGGCGAGTACTGCCCTTTCGTCAGCCCGTAGATGCGGTTGTTGAACAACAGGATCCGCATGTTCACGTTGCGGCGCAGAGCGTGGATCAGATGATTCCCTCCGATCGACAGCGCATCGCCGTCGCCGGTCACGACCCACACCGACAGGTCGGGCCTGGTGACCGCCAGGCCGGTGGCGAAGGTCGGGGCGCGTCCGTGGATCGAGTGCACGCCGTACGTGTCGAGGTAATACGGGAACCGCGACGAGCAGCCGATGCCCGATACGAAGACGATGTTCTCCCGCTTCAGGCCCAACTGCGGCAGCACGGTGCGGACCGTTGCGAGGATGACGTAGTCGCCGCATCCGGGGCACCACCGCACCTCCTGATCGGAGGTGAAATCCTTGGCTTTCTGCGGTAGATCGGTGCGCGGCACCCCTTCGAGGGCACTGACGCCGAGGTCGGTTCCGACGAGCCGGTGTGCGCTGCCGTTGTGCACGACGCCGTTCACGGTGTTGTCTGCCATCATCGATCACCTCGCCCGATCGTCACGGCCGCGGAGGCCGCGGCGGGGGTCTTGGCGCGCTCGGTGTCGCGCAGCGCACCGTCGAACTCTTCGAGTAGCGCTTCGTGCAGTTCGTCCGCGCGGAACGCCATACCCGAGACCTTGGTGACAGGCTGGATGTCGGCATCGCATCGTGCCTTCAGCAGCATCGACAGCTGGCCGAGGTTCATTTCCGGGACCAGCACGCGCCGATACCCTTTCAGCACCTCGTAAAGGTTCTTCGGCATCGGATTGAGGTGTCGCAGGTGAGCTCTGGCGACGGCATGACCGCTTCGTCGCGCTCGCCGTGCGGCCTCCCCGATCGGTCCGTACGACGAACCCCAGCCGAGTACGAGGATCTCGGCGTCACCTGTCGGGTCGTCCACCTCGAGATCGGGGACGTCGATGCCGGCGATCCGGGCCGCACGCACGCGGGTCATCAGCTCGTGATTCGCGTGGTGATAGGAGATGTCTCCGGTGCCGTTGGCCTTCTCCAGCCCGCCGATGCGATGCTCTCTGCCTTCTGTGCCGGGGATCGCCCAGTCGCGCGCGAGCGTCACAGGATCGCGCGCGTACGGCTGGTAGCCCGGGTCGTCTTCCTCGGGCGGTGTCGCGAATCCCGGTCCGATCCGAGTGAGGGTGTCGACATCCGGAATGCGCCACGGCTCCGAGCCGTTGGCGATTGCACCGTCGGACAGGAGCATGACCGGAGTCCGATAGGTCACCGCGATGCGGGCCGCTTCGAGCGCAGCATCGAAGCAATCCGCCGGGGACTGCGGTGCGACGATCGCGACGGGCGACTCGCCGTTGCGACCGAACATCGCCTGCAACAGGTCGGCCTGCTCGGTCTTGGTGGGCAGCCCTGTGGACGGGCCGCCGCGCTGCACGTCGACGACGATGAGCGGCAGTTCGGTCATCACCGCAAGCCCGATGGCTTCCGATTTGAGGGTGATCCCCGGCCCGGATGTACTGGTGACCCCCAGCGCTCCACCGTACGACGCCCCGATCGCCGCACCGATCCCGGCGATCTCGTCCTCGGCCTGGAAAGTATGGACACCGAATTGCTTGAGCCTGCTCAGTTCGTGGAGGATGTCCGACGCGGGCGTGATCGGATAGCTGCCGAGGAAGACATCCATCCCCGCAGTCCTGCCTGCGGCGACCAGTCCGTAGGCAAGCGCGGTATTGCCAGTGATCTGCCGGTATCTACCCGGCGGCAGGTCCGCTCGATCCACTTCGTAGGTCGATGCGAACGATTCTGTCGTCTCCCCGTAGTTCCAGCCCGCGTGCAGAGCAAGGATATTGGCGCGGACGATGTCGGGTTGCGACACGAATTTGGTTTCGAGGAACGCCTCGACGGCAGTGATCGCCCGGCCGTACATCCATGACAGGAGGCCGAGCGCGAACATGTTCTTCGCGCGGTGGGCCTCCTTCTTGCCCACTCCGGAAGGTTCGACCGCGCCGAGCGTCATGGTGCTCATCGGGACGGTATGTACCTGTAGGTGCTCGAATCCGTCCGACTCGAGCGGATTGCTGTCGTAGCCGGCCTTCGAGAGGTTGCGTTTGCTGAATTCGTCGCTGTTGACGATGAGGATCCCGCCGTCCGGCAGGTCGCCGACATTCGATTTCAGCGCTGCCGGATTCATGGCCACCAGCACGTCGGGTCGGTCGCCGGCAGTGAGGATGTCGTGGTCGGCGATCTGGATCTGGAAGCTCGATACACCCGGCAACGTGCCTTGCGGTGCACGGATCTCTGCGGGGAAATTCGGTTGTGTGGCGAGATCGTTGCCGAAGGCCGCCGCTTCGGCGGTGAATCGGTCTCCGGCAAGCTGCATGCCGTCGCCGGAGTCTCCGGCAATACGGATGACGACCTGGTCGAGTTTGGTCACGTTCGACGTGCGGGTGTCCTTCGACTCCATACCTTGTCTCACTTCCCCCGGGCCTGCGCAGTCCGGCGCCTGCGCTCCATAGTCGTCTTCTGCAGCGCTCATGCAACCGGTTCCTGCAGTTTCTGTGGATTTTCCCGGTCAGGAGTCCAGCACGGTGTTGCCGATGAAGCGCAGTACCTGCGGCCAGGACACCGCGTATGCATCCGCGTTGATCGGATTCGAGTGTCGATCTCGACTGCTGAACCCGTGCTCGGCACCCGGGTAGACCGCGATGATGCTCGCGCCCGCGGATCTCCCCTGGAGTGCGGCCTGTAATCCCCCGAACGTCTCGGCGGACATGACCGTGTCGGCGCCCGCGTGGAGGATCATCACCGGTGCGGCGATGCGTGACGCCGACTCGACCGCGTCGACCGTGTGGTGCGGCGGCGCCGGCACGAAGATCGACGGGTGGTAGGCGACCACGTTCGCGACCCGTGGGTCCCCTCCGCCGAGGATCAGGGCCAGCCGGCCACCGAGGCACCACCCGATCACTCCCACCTTCGACAGACCCAGTTCACCGAAAGCATGCTCGAGCAGGGTGTTCATCTCGACGAGGACGGCGTCGTCCTGAAGTTCACCCATCCACTCCACCAGCTGTTCCCGCGGGGTGTCGTCGGCGCTGTGCCCGTGCCACGGGTCCCACACCAGCGCGGTTACGCCGGTGCCTGCAATGTCCTCGGCGTACTCGCGGACCTGGTCGTTGATGCCGGTGATCATGGGAAGCAGCAGCATTCCGCCGGTGCTGCCACCCAGGGGGCGAGCGAGAAATGCCCGAAGTTCCCCGATCTCGACGAATTCCGCTTCGATGTCTGTCACGTGATATCCCTTCGACGATGACCCTCTCGCTCATCATGCCGATCACAGAGCAAAGGACACCCTGCTCCCACTCTGTGAGATTTTTGAGAATGTCATTTCCCTATGCGATAGGGTCGTTACCAGTCCCGCACCGGATAGGACCGGATCAACACGCGAGACCTCGACGACACTCGGAAGGACGGTGGCCATGACTCGCACCGCACTCGTCAGCGGCGGCACCGGCGGACTCGGAGCCGCTGTGACCGCACATCTTCTCGACACCGGCTGGCGTGTCGTCGTCCCGTGGGTGGCTCCCGAGGAACTCGAACGCGTCGGTACCCATGCGAATCTGCACCTCGTCAAGGCCGATCTCTCCGACGAGCAGCAGTTGGAGGATGTCCTGGCGGTCGCGGCCGACGACCCCGGCGCGCCCCTGTTCGGTGTGGTCAACCTCGTCGGCGGCTTCTCCTCCGGGCCTCGAGTCCACGAGACACCGATCGGTGTGCTCGACTCCCAGTTCGACCTCAACGTGCGCACGGCCTACTCGGTCAGCCAGGCTGCGCTGCCCCACCTGATCCGTCGCGGCGGTGGATCGATCGTCTGCATCTCCGCCGCCGCGACTCACAATCCGTTCTCGGGCGGCGCGTCGTACATCGCGTCGAAGGCCGCCGTCTCCGCACTCGTCGAGACCATGGCCGTCGAGTACCGTGACGACCACATCCGCGTCAACGCACTGCTGCCCGTCGTCATCGACACCCCGGCCAACCGCGCGGCGATGCCCGACGCCGACACCAGCCGCTGGTCGCAGCCGGCCGATGTCGCGAAGGTGATCGAATTCCTGCTGTCCGACGCCGGGTCGCCCATCACCGGCGGATTGATCCCGGTGACGAACGTCGGCTGAGCCGGAGAATCCGGTCTCGAATAGCATCGGCGCAGCGTCACCGTCGAAGATCGAATCGAGAACCGAGGAGCATCAATGCGTCTGCGCGACACCCCGACCGTCGAAGTGACCGGTACCCTGCCCTGCACACCGGAACGTGCCTGGGCCTTGGTCACCGACATCGAACTGCCCACGCGCGCAGAGGGCGAACTGCAACGTGCGGAGTGGCTGGACGGAGCCTCCGGGGTATCCGTCGGCGCCCGGTTCCGCGGACACAACCACAGCTCACAGATGGGTGAGTGGCACACCGAGCCGGAGGTCGTCGAAGTCGAGGACGGTCGCCGTTGGGTGTGGCGCGTGGGCACCCCCGAGGCACCGATCGCACTCTGGGGCTTCGAGGTCGATCCCGCCGACGACGGTGCCCTCGTCCGACAGTGGGCCAAGGTCGGTCCGGGCAAGTCGCCGTTCTCCGATTTCATCGAGCAGCATCCGGACAGGGAAGGTGAGATCGTCGCCTACCGGCTCGGTGTGTGGCGAGACAGCATGACGGCAAATCTCTCACTGCTCGAACAGTACGTAGCCGACCACGACTGACCCGGCGGCATATGCCTCGACCGAGCGGAGTCTTGGGGTACCGGTCAGGCAGGTACGGGTCGGCCCAGCTTCTTGGCCCTCGCAACCGCGCGACGCTCGGAGTAGTTCATCCCACCCCAAATACCGTGCGGCTCATCGTTGGCCAGCGCGTGGTCGCGACATTCACTGATCACCGGGCACGTGCGGCAGATCTTCTTCGCCTCGCGTTCCGCACCTGCCACCGGACCGCGACCGGACTCCTTCTGAGGAAAGAAGACGGAGGAGTCGAAGCCGCGGCATCGTGCCGAGAGCATCCATTCCGTGCTGTCGGATCGGGTCATGTCGAGTCCCCGCCTCAGGCCGTCGTGATCGACGCGGCCATGCCCTGGCCGCCGCCGATGCACATCGTCACCAGCGCACGACCACCACCGCGACGCTTCAGTTCGTGCAGTGCCGTCGTCGTCATCCGGACACCCGTCGCCCCGATCGGGTGACCGAGGGAGATGCCGGATCCGTTGACGTTGAGCTTGTCTCGATCGTCCCAGCCCCACTGCGACAACACACCGAGAACCTGGCACGCGAAGGCCTCGTTGAGTTCGACGAGATCGAAATCGTCGAATCCGAGACCCGTGCGGTCGAACAGCTTCCGGGTGGCCGCCACCGGGCCCAGCCCCATGGTCGCCGGATCGCATCCGGCGGCGGTCCAGCCTTCGAGGAAACCGATCGGCTCGAGTCCGTACTCGTCGAGTTTGTCCTCCGCGACCACGAGAAGCGCTGCGGCTGCGTCGTTCTGCTGGCTGGCGTTACCGGCGGTGGTCACCCCGCCCGGCGTCACGGACCGGAGCTTCGCGAGGGATTCGGGGGTGCTGTCGGGGCGGATACCCTCATCCCGCGCGACCACCGTGACGTTGCCCTTGCGGTCCTTGACCTCGACTCCGACGACCTCGTCGTCGAAACGTCCTGCCTCCCACGCGGCGTGGGCGCGACGATGACTCTCCGCGGCGAGTGCGTCGGAGTCCTCGCGGGTGATCCCGCACTGCTCCGCGACGTTCTCGGCCGTCTCGATCATTCCGCTGATCTTGCCGAATCGCCATTCCGGCTGCGACCGTTCACGACCGCGGTCGAGGCGGTCGTACAGGTTCAGGCCACCCGACCGCGCGCCCCAGCGCGCACCCGTCGTGTAGTGCTCGATGTTGCTCATCGACTCCACGCCGCCGGCAACCACGACATTCGCCGCACCGGTCTGCACCATCATCGCGGCGGTCACCAGAGCCTGCAGGCCGGTGCCGCAGCGGCGGTCGGTCTGGATACCGGCAACCGAGATCGGCAGACCCGCGTCGAGCGCAGCCCACCGGCCGATGCACGGTGCTTCCGAACTCGCGTAGGACTGGCCCATCGCGACCTCTTCGATGAGTTCGGGGTCGATACCCGAACGCGCGACGGTCTCCTTGATCACCGTGGTCGCGAGAGACACCGCCGAGACATCCTTCAGCGAACCTCCGAATCGGCCGACGGCGGTACGAACGGGGGCGACGAGTGCCGCTCGGGTCATGGCCTGCTCCTCTGGTACAGAATTTGTACGGCCATTTTCGGATATGTACGTACCGGGCGTCAATCGCTCAGTGCTGCGCCGTCGATCCGAATCACCAATACGTACGACTCCCCATACCTATACGGCCGGACATCTGCGGCGCGGACCTACCCGACGATCCCTGCCTCACGCAGACCTGCGACCTGTTCGTCGGTCAGCCCGAGCCCGGCCAGAACAGCATCGGTGTGCTGCCCCAGTCCGGGAACCGGACCCATGGGCAATTCGACGTCGCGGAAGTTCATCGGCGGCCGAATCGCGCGCACAGGGCCCGCTTGGGTCTGCACCTCGCGCCACCGATCACGCTCACTCAGCTGCGGATGCTCGATCAGCCCCGACAGATCACGCAGGCGCGCTGCGGGGATGCCGGCCGCGGCGAGCTTGTCGTCGAGGTCCGCGCTGACGTACGCGCTGGTCGCGTCACCGACGAGTTTGTCGACCTCCTCCCGCCGCGCGACCCGTTCCACATTGGTTGCATAACGCGGATCGTCCGCCAACTCGGGCATCCCCAGCACCTCGGCCAAGGTCCGCCAACCGCGGTCGTTCTGCACACCGATGAGGATCTCCCCGTCGGCGGTCGGGTACTTGTCGTACGGAGCGATCGACGTGTGCGCGAGCCCCATCCGCGGCACCTGCCGATCCTGGTACATCTGCAGGTACATCGGGTATCCGAGCCACTCGGCGGTCGCGTCGAACATCGACACGTCGATCGTCGCGCCCATTCCGGTGCGGTACCGGCGCAACAGCGCGGCCTGTATCGAGGTGAGCGCATACATGCCGGCGGCGATGTCGGACGTGGGAATGCCCGTCTTGACGGCAGTCTCGGGTGTACCAGTGATCGAGCACAGCCCTGATTCCGACTGAACCAGCAGGTCGTAGGCCTTCCGGTCGCGCATCGGGCCGTCGGTCCCGTACCCGGACATGTTGACGACGATCAGCTCCGGATGATCGGCACGCAACTCATCGGCGCCGAGACCCAGACGGTCGACAGCCCCGGGGGCGAGGTTCTGCAAGAACACGTCTGCCCCCGCGATGAGCGACTTCACCGCGTCGACGCCGGCCGGGGCCTTGAGGTCCACCGCGAACGATTCCTTGCCGCGGTTGAGCCACACGAAGTGCGCGGCGAGGCCGAGGACGGCGCTGTCGTAGTCGCGAGCGAAGTCGCCGTCGCCGACCCGTTCGACCTTGACGACGCGCGCGCCCAGATCTGCGAGGTGCCGGGTCGCCAACGGCGCCGCGACCGCCTGTTCGAGACTCACGACGGTGATGCCGTCGAGTGGCAGTTCGTCGTATCCCGAAGCGGTGCCGTGGTTACTGGTCTCTTCACCTGTCACGCCGATGTCCTCCCTCGCACTGCAGTCGGCTGTATGTCTACCACCAACAACTCCCTGACCGTCGATGCCGGACTATGCTATTCATGCGCATTAATTAGGTGTCGATTCATACATTTTTCGAAACAATCACCCAGGAATCAGGTATTGGACGCGGCTGCTTCCGAACTGCAAGCCTCTGATGAGACCCACGACACATCGGTCCGTCGGGGCAGCCGAGTCAACCCAGAGAAAGCGGAGTCGTATGGCACCGTCGACACCCACCGACGCAGACATCACGAAGAAGGCACGCAAAGCCGGAATTGCCTCCTTCATCGGCACGACCATCGAGTGGTACGACTTCTACATCTACGGAACGGCAGCGGCACTCGTCTTCGGCGAGATCTTCTTCGCATCCGACCTCCCGGCCGGCGTCGGCACCTTGCTCGCATTCGTCACACTGTGGGCAGGCTTCCTCGCCCGTCCTATCGGTGGCGTCATCTTCGGCCACCTGGGCGATCGCATCGGCCGCAAGAACACACTGGTCATCACCCTGGTCATGATGGGCATCGCGACCGTCGGAATCGGCCTGCTGCCCACCTACGCACAGATCGGGATCTGGGCTCCGATTCTGCTCGTCGCACTCCGCGTACTACAGGGTGTGGCCGTGGGCGGCGAGTGGGGCGGCGCAGTTCTCATCGCCTCCGAGAACGCACCCAAGGGCAAGGGTGTTCTCTATTCAGCGTTTGCACAGCAAGGCTCTCCGGCCGGAAACCTGCTTGCAACCATGGCTTTCTTCTTCCTCGCCGCGATGCCTACGCCAGAATTCCTGATGTGGGGCTGGCGGATCCCGTTCCTGTTCTCGGCGCTGCTGGTCATCGTCGGCATGGTGATCCGGCTCAAGCTCGAGGAATCGGATGCGATGAAGGCGGTTCTCGCCCGCAAGAAGGTCGTCAAGCTCCCGATCGGTGAAGTTCTGCGCAAGCACTGGGTACTCGTACTTCTCGGCGCCGGCGCGCTCCCCCTCGCCCAGGTCACCTACTTCAAGAACACATTCGCATTATCTTGGGCAACAAGCGAACTCGGATACGAACGCGGAACCTTCCTCGCGATCATCGCGATTGCACTCGTCGTGCAGTTCATCGTGCAACCCTTCGGCGCGGTCCTGGTCTCGCGAATCGACATGCGCAAGGCCATCTGTCTCATGGTCGTGCCCGAATTGTTCCTGATGCCCGCGATGTTCTACGCGATCCGCACCGAGACCTTCGCCATTGCCGCCGTAGGCATGTGTCTTGCCACGATTCCGCACTCGATGTTCTACGGTGCCATCGCCGGGATCCTCGCCAGGGCGTTCCCCGCGAACATTCGTTATTCCGGACTGTCCGCGGCATATCAGTTGTGCTCGCTGATCGTCGGCGGCGGCACCCCGGTGCTCGCACAGTGGATCCTCAATTCGTCCGGCAGCGTCACAGGCGTCGCGATCGCGGCAGGTACGTACGCGGCGGTATCCCTGGTCTGCACCTTGATGCTGCTCAATCGCACCGGTTACGATCCGAAAGCGCTGTCCACCGCGGAACAGGCCGACGAGGACGAGCTCGAACTCGAGCGTCGAGACGACGAAGCCGGAGAGAGCCGCGACTCCCCGGTCCGTGTCGACACCGCTCCTCATCCGAATGCCGAATCTGTGCGTGTCAGCACGTAATTCGAGTATCCGCAACGAGCGGTGCCGGCCGGTCCCCGAGACGGCAGGCACCGCTCACGCGTTCGGAGTGGGCAGAGCCTCTTCGGACAACCGGAGCACCTCGGCGAGCGCCGCGCTGGTGTCGCCCTCGCGCCACACGAGACGCACGTCGATCGGCCCCTGCTCGGCCAGCGGCACGAACACGACCTCCGGGTTGACGACATGCCGGGCCACCGACGACACCGTCAACGTGCACCCCACGTCGGCAGAGACGAGCGCCACCAGCGAAAGCGAGTCGGGTGCGCTCTGCACGATTCTCGGCGTGAATCCTTCGTCCTGAGCGAGCCGCTGCAGGAGATCGCGCAACATCGAACCCGGTTCGGAAGGGAGCATCACCCAGGATTCGTCGGCGAGATCCGCCATGCGCACCGCCGACTCCCCCGCCAATCGATGCTCTCTCGGCAATCCGACGACCAAATTCTCGTGTGCCACGACCCTCGACGCGATCCCGGGTGGGAAGAACAGCAACCGGACGATGCCGATGTCGAGCGTGCCCTCGGAAAGCCGGTTGAGTACTTCACTCGCATACGCCGAACTCGTGAGCACGAACTCGATGCCGGGATGAGTGCGACGTACGAGCTTCGCCCATTGCCCGACCAGGTGATGCGACGAGGAGCCTGCGAATCCGATTCGTACGCGGCCGGTCTGTCCGCGCCCCGCAGCTGTCACCGCCATCTCCGCGAGACGGACTGCATCGAGGATGGCGCGTGCCGGTTCGATCAGCGCATGCCCGGCTTCCGTCAGCTGCACACTACGGGTGCTGCGCTCGAACAGGGCCGCGCCGAGTTGCTTCTCGAGCTGCTTGATCGTCCTGCTCAACGGCGGTTGTGCCACGTGCAGACGCTGCGCAGCCCGCCCGAAATGAAGTTCTTCCGCCACCGCGAGAAACGCCCGGATCTGATGGATTTCCACCCGACCATTATTGCGCACAGTGAAATAAATGACGCAACATTTTGTATTGGACTAGACCTAGTGTGCCTGTCACAGTCGATACGACGCAAGATCCGGCAGGAGACCGATATGTCAGCAGACAAAACGATGACCATGCGCGATGCCATCGCGACATACGTGCAGGACGGCATGACCGTTGCTCTCGAGGGATTTTCGCACCTCATTCCGTTCGCCGCGGCACACGAGATCATCAGGCAGCGTCGCAAGGACCTGACACTGTGTCGGATGACGCCGGACATCATCTCCGACCAGCTCATCGCCGCCGACTGCGTCTCGACCCTCGTCGCATCGTTCTTCGCGAGCGGATCCGCCGGCTCGCTGTACGAGATCCGCCGACGCATCGAGAAGCACGACCCGGTGAAGTTGAACGTCGAGGAATACAGCCACTACGGGATGGTGTGCCGCTACCAGGCAGGCGCGGCGGGCCTGCCGTTCTTTCCTCTGCGCTCGTATGCCGGGAGCGACCTGCCCGCCCTGAATCCGAAGATCAAGCTCGTCGAAGATCCCTACGGGAACGGCAGCACCTACGTCGTCCCGCCGTTGAACCCGGATGTCACGATCATCCACGCGCAGCGCGCCGACCGGGCCGGCAACATCCAGATCTGGGGCATCGCAGGGGTGCAGCAGGAAGCCGTGTATGCAGCGAAGCACGCGATCGTCGTGGTCGAGGAAATCGTCGACGACGACACCGTGCGTTCCGACCCCAGCCGCACCCTCATCCCGTCGCACGCCGTCGATGCCGTGGTCGTGTGCCCGCGCGGGGCACACCCGTCGTACGCGCAGGGCTACTACGACCGCGACTGTGCCTTCTACCGGCGCTGGACCGAGATCAGCAAGGATGCTCAGGCACTTCGCACGTGGCTGAAGGATTGGGTGTACGAGATCGCCGACCACGACGGATATCTCGCCAAGCTCGGCGCAGACTACTGGAGCGATCTCGAGGTCGCGCCGCGATACTCCGAAGCGGTCAACTACGGGAGCCGAAAGTGACTACTGCCGAAACATTTTCCACGACCGAATTGATCGTGTCGATTGCCGCCCGGGCGCTCGCCGGCAAGGACCGCGTCTTCGCGGGTGTCGGCCTGCCGACTCTCGCGGTGGACCTCGCCTGCCGCACTTCGAACCCGGACATCGAACTCATCTACGAATCCGGCGTGTGCGGTGCGCACCCGGAGGCGATGGCCGAAGGAATCGCCGATTCGGTCGTCGTATCCGGCGCCGAATCCGTCGTCTCCATGGCATCGCTGTTCGGATACGTGCTGCAGGGCGGCAATGTCGACGTCGGATTCCTCGGCGCGGGTCAGATCGACCGCTACGGCAGCCTGAATACCAGCATCATCGGCGACTGGGACAAGCCCACCGTGCGGCTTCCGGGTGCGGGTGGCGCTGTAGAGATCATGCCGAACGCGGGCGAGGTCTTCGTCGTCATGCGCAGGCACGACCCGAGCGCGTTTCCTGCCGAGCTCGACTTCTGCACGTCCCCGAGCCCCGTACGGGCCCGTGAGGCCGGCGTCGGCATCATGCCCCGCGGACGCGGCGTCACCAAGGTGTTCACCAGTCTCGGCGTGCTCTCGCGCCGCGGACCGTTCGACGAACTCGAACTCACGAGCGTCCACGCCGGTGTCACCGTCGACGAGGTGCGCGCGGCAACAGGATGGGATCTGATCGTCTCACCCGAATTGACCGTGACCGAACCTCCGACCGCACATGAGATCGACCTGCTGCGCAACGAAATCGACAAGGTGCGCCTCTACCTGCGGTGACACGCAAACTTTCCTCCGCCTGCATGGGTTTCCGTTGGTCGTGAACCAACGGAAACCCGCACGAGCGGAGGAAAGTTGGATGAGCGGTCGCCTCAGGACACCGACACGGATTCGTCGTCCTGCTTCGGCGCGGGCCGGTAGCACGCACCGAGCAGAACACCGGCCGCAGCGAGTCCACCGACCAATGCGATGAGTCCACCTGCCCAGCCGTCGAGCAGGTTGTGCCCGAAGATCAGGTGATCGAGACTCGCACTGCCGGCTCCCATGATTGCGACGGCCACAGCTCCCCCGGCCAACACGAGGTTGTATTCCCAGCCGTTGGCCGTCACGAAGAAGCCGGAGCCTCGATGCACCGTCCATGCGGCGACGAACATCAGCGAGACGAACCCGGCCGCAGCGAACGGAGTGAGCAGCCCCAGCGCGAGCGCGATACCCGCACCGACCTCTGTGAGAGCCGCAAGCCACGCATGAATCTTGCCGGGTCGCATGCCCATGCCGTCGAACCATCCGGCGGTACCCGGAATGCGTCCACCGCGGAAGAGCTTGCCGTACCCGTGCGCCGCCATCGTCAGTCCCAGCAGCACCCGAAGTATCAGCAGGCCGGTGTCGATCGTGTCCACTTCAGCTCCGTTTCCAGACATGGCCGCTCATCGCGGATGTCCTGACGTTGCCACACCGACCGCACCAGAGGATTGTTACCTACATCACTCGGTGACCAAAGACCACACATCACCTGCCGCGACCGCCGCCTCGAGAAGTTCCGCATCCCACGACGCGACGGTTCCGAACTCGCTGCGCCACGACAGGATGCGATTCGTGTGCCGATGCAGTTCGTGTTCCATCGTGAAGCCGATCGCGCCGAGTGCCTGATGCGCATTGCGAGTGACGACCGCCGCCGCATGACCGGTACAGGACGCTGCCACCGCAACCGCGAATCTCGTGGCGTCACTGCCGAATCCGCTGTCGACAACGGCCGTGACCGCCGCATCCGCTGCCGCTCGCGCGAGCGCCGACTCAGCGGCGATATCGGATACGAGCGCCTGGACTGCCTGGAACTTCCCGAGTGGACGACCGAACTGGATACGCGCCGTGACGTGTTCGACGACGAGCTCCAGAATCCGATCCATCGCCCCCACAGAGGAGAGTGTCCGTGCCAATGCACCCCGGTAGCGGAACTCCTCGGCCACCGACGCGGACACCTCGGCACCCGAGAGCGCAGAGACGTCGACGCGGATGTGGTCGCGTGGCTCCGACGCGAGATTCACGGCCTCCGCAAGTTCGACCTGAGCCTTGGGGATCTCCGCGACCCTCCAAGTACTTCCCGCGTCCTGCCACAGAACGACGATCGAGTCGACGTCGCGCGCCCACGGCACGAATCGGGCAGTGCCGTCGCCGTCGAGCACAGCGGCGGTGCGCACACCGTCGCTCACCTCGAGCCCGGCGGTCGTGAGCAGCCACCCGGCGAGCAGATCGTTCTCCGCGACCGGCACCGCCGCCACACCCGCACCCGCCACAGTGAGCAGCAGTGCTGCCTCGGTCCAGCCTGCGCCGCTGCCGCCGGCGGATTCGTCGCCGGTCAGGCGTGCGAGACCCAGTTCGCTCAGCGTGTTCCACAGGCTGCGGTCGAATTCGATGACTTCACCGATGCGGTGGTCGTCGCCGGAGGTGAAGACTTCGGCGAGCATCCGCTCGAAGTCGCGTAGTTCGGTATTGTCCGTTGCCGTGTTGTCGGTCATCGTAGTCCCAATCCTCGTGCAATGACCCCGCGCAGGATCTCGCTGGTTCCGCCGCGCAATGTGAAGCCCGGGCGCTGCATGACGCCCGCTCGTATCAGCTGCGCAAGATGCTCGTCGGAGGTTCCGTAGCCGGCGATCTCGTCCGCCAGATCGGAGAGGTCGCCCTCGGTTTTCGTGCCGAGCACCTTCACCACCGACGCGGCAAGTTCCGCGTTCTCTCCACGTTCGAGCGATTCGGACACCGCCGTGGACATCCGGTGCAGCCCGGCCATCCGGCCGATGGTCGCGCCGATCCGGGTGTCGGGTTCGACGGTGCCCGACGCGACTCCGCTGACCAGCCCCTCGAGGACACCGAACGTCGACAGGAATCGTTCGGGACCGCTGCGCTCGAAGCCGAGTTCGCTCGTGACCTGTTCCCAGCCCGACCCGACCGCGCCGAGGACGAGATCGTCGGGGACGAAGACGTCCTCGAGCAGCACCTCGTTGAAGTGGTGGTCGCCGGACATCGACAGGACCGGGCGGATGGTCACACCCGGTGAGTCGAGCAGCACGATGAACTGGCTCAGGCCGTCGTGCCTGTGGGCAGGGTCGAGCGGCGCGGAACGTGCGAGACCGAAGAACGCGTCGGCGTGGTGAGCACCTGAGGTCCACAGTTTGGTACCCGAGATCTTCCAACCGCCCTCGATCTGGACGGCGCGAGTCTTGACGCTGGCCAGGTCGGATCCGGAGTCGGGCTCGGACATTCCTATGGCCCAGCAGATCTCGCCCGCCGCGATACCGGGAAGAAACCGTTGCTTCTGCGCCTCTGTGCCGTACTTCAGCAGCGACGGCGCGGCCTGCCGATCCGCGACCCACTGCGCCGCAACGGGAGCCCCGACCGCGAGCAGCTCTTCGGTGACGACGAACCGCTCCATGAACGTGCGCCCGTGCCCGCCGTATTCGGTGGGGATCGTCATCCCGACCCACCCCTGGGCGGCGAGCGCGCGTGTGAAGTCGACATTCCACTGGGTCAGCCAGGTGTCGATGCCGGGGGTGAACACTCCTGCCTCGATCTGTTCCTTCAGGAAGGCCCGCACCTGCGAACGCAGTTCGGCAAGTGCGGGATCGGGGATCCCGGCCTGTGGGACCAGTCGTGTACTCATCGTGATTCTCTTCCGTCGTTCGGGACCGGCTCGGTTCCGCTCGGGCACAACAGATCCATCGCCATGTCGGCGTAGCGTTCGGCAATCACGTCCGGGGTGTCCGGGCCTGCCGGGTCGTACCAATTGGCAATCGCGGAGACCATCGCCAGAATCGACCTACGGCAGTCGTCGGGGTACTTCGTGGTGAAGTGCCCCTGTCCGACACCCGCATCGATGATGTCGCGCATCCGCCTGCGGCCCGCACGTCGACGCTCGTCGTACTGCCGCGCTCCGTCGGGCTCCAGATTGCGCACCTCGGTCGCGATCAAGCGGCCTTGCAGGGGGTACTGGGTCCGGAACTTGACGTTCCCCCGAACGAACGCGCGCAGTTGCGCGACCGGATCGTCTCCGGCATCCGCCAGTTCAGCGTCGCATACCGCGTCGTACGTGTCGACGCCGTCCAGCAGAATTGCGAGCAGCAGATCCTGTTTGTTCTTGTAGTGGTAGTACAGCGCAGACAGGCTCACACCGGCTTCCTGCGCGATGGTCCGGATCGACGAGGCGCCGTACCCGTTGCGCACGAACTCTTTACGTCCGACATCGATGAACAGTCGTTGCTTGGGAGACGGGACCATCACGTCGCTCCCACATCGGCATACATGTCGATGAGGTCCTGCAGAGCGCCCTTGACCATCTTGCCTGTAGCGGTGCGGGGCAGCGCGTCGACGAAGCGAACTCTGCGTGGACACTTGAACTTCGACAGTCTCTCGTGACAGAAGTCGATGATCTCGCGTTCGAGATCGACGCCCGGCGCGGCGCCGTCTGCGGGTCGTACGAACGCTTCGACGCGTTCACCGCGGTCCGCGTCCGGTACGCCCACCACCGCGACATCGCCGACCCCCGGGTGTAGAGCAAGGATGTTCTCGATCTCCTGCGGGTAGATGTTCACACCACCGGAGATGATCGTGAACTTGTCGCGGCCGGTGAGGTACAGATAGCCGTCCTCGTCGAGGTAACCGAGGTCGCCGTTGGTCGCCCAGTTCTTCTCGAACGAATGTCGCGCAGACTCGGTCTTGACCGGATCCTTGTGATATTCGACGTTCTGCACGGGCTTCTCGAAGTAGACGGTCCCCGCCTGCCCCGACGGCAGTTCACTGCCGTCGTCTGCACAGATGTGTGCGATCCCGCTGCTTCCGATCCCGCCTGTGCGGCCCACACTTCCAGGTTTGCGGAGCCACTCCTGCGGTGTGATGACAGTGCTTCCGACCGCCTCGGTAGCGGAGTAGTACTCGTACACGATCTCACCCCACCACTGGATGAGGTTCGCCTTGACCTCGACAGGACACGGCGCCGCAGAGTGGATCGCGCAGCGCAGCGACGACAAGTCGTACTTGTCCCGTATCTCTTCGGGGAGTCGGAGCAATCGCACGAAATGTGTGGGGACCCATTGACTGTGGGTGACACGATGACGCTCGATCAGTTCCAGCGACAGTTCCGCGTCGAAGCGTTCCATGAGTACGACAGTGCCGCCCAGCCCCTGTGTGAGCACGCTGTAACGCAGCGGCGCCGAGTGGTAGATGGGCGCAGGTGAGAGGTAGACGGTGTCCTCATCGAACCCGAAGTGCCGCAGCATGTCGATGAGGGGAATTCCGGGATCTTCGTCGATCTGCACACCGCTGAGCCGGGGCTTGATTCCCTTGGGACGACCCGTCGTTCCCGAGGAGTACAGCATGTCGCTGCCCCGCGGCTGATCGGCGAGCGGCACCGTGGACAGGCCGGCGACCTCGGTCTCGTAGTCGAGGTGGCCCGGGACCGGTCCACCGAAGGCGACGCGATGCCGCACCTTCGGCGTCAACACGGCGATCTCCTCCGCGAGCGACATGAGGGGTGCCGATATCAGCAGGATTGTCGCGTCGCAGTCGTCCACGATGTACGCGGCCTCCGCGGCCGCGAGATGCGAATTGACGAAGGTGATGTACACGCCGGAACGTAGAGCACCCCAATACAGTTCGTACACTGTCGCGTCGTTGACGGTGATCACTGCGACATGATCACCGGCACCCACATCGTGCGCGCGTAGCCAGTGCGCGAACCGGACGGACGCCTCTTCGAGTTCTCGATAGGTGATCGTCCGCCCGGTCGCGGCCTCGTGTACCGCGGGCCGATCCGGGTGCGTTGCAGCGTAACGGCCCGGGTACATGTCTACAGCCCCAGATCCTTGGAGATGATCGTCTTCATGACTTCGCTGGTGCCACCGTAGATCCGCGTGACGCGCGTGTCGGCGTACAGGCGTGCGATCGGATACTCGGTGATGTAGCCGTAGCCGCCGTGCAACTGCAGGCACTTGTCGATTACCCGGCCCGCGACCTCCGTGCAGAACAGCTTGGCGCGCGCGGCGTCGGCGACCGATAGTTCCTTGCGATCGAGCAGTTCGAGGCAGTGGTCGACGTAGACGCGCGCCGCCTGCGTTTCGGCGGAGCACTCGGCGAGCACGAACTTCGAGTTCTGGAACGAGGCGACGGGCTTGCCGAACACCTTGCGATCCTGGGTGTATGCGATCGCGTGCGAGATCGCGGCCTCGGCGAAGCCCACTTGGTTCAGTGCGATGGCGAGACGTTCCTGCGGCAGGTTGTGCGCGAGGTAGCCGAAGCCGGCACCTTCTTCACCGAGAAGGTTCTCGACCGGAACCTTCACGTCGCTGTAGGACAGCTCGGCGGTGTCCTGCTGATGCAGGCCGATCTTGTTGAGTTTGCGGCCGACAGCGAAGCCCTCGGTCGCGGTGGGGACGGCGATGATCGACAGGCCGCCGCGCCGGTCCTCCGGATCGAACGGCGAGGTGCGGCACACTGTGAGGATCAGATCGGCGGTGGCGCCACCGGTGATGAAGGTCTTGGCGCCGTTGACGATGTAGTGCGAGCCGTCTTCCGACAGCTTCGCGGTGGTCGCGATGTTCGCGAGGTCGGAACCGGTGCCCGGCTCGGTCATCGCGATGGCGGTCATGATCGAGCCGTCCGCGAAGCCCGGGAGCCAGCGCTTCCGCTGCTCTTCGGTGGCGTACTCGAGCAGGTACGGCAGGATCAGGCACGCGTGGACGGTGTAACCGCCGAAGGACACACCGGCGCGCGCGACCTCTTCGAACACGATCGTGTTGTAGATGAAGCTGGATTCGCCGCCGCCGCCGAACTCTTCGGGCACCTGGATGCCGAGGATCCCGAGTTCGCCGAGGCGGCGGAAGAACTCACGCGGCGGGTGTCCGAGCTCGTCCCACTCCTCACGGTGCGGCGCAACGTCGCGCTCGATGAAGTCACGGACCATCTGGCGGAACGCGTCGTGCTCTTCGGTGAGGATCGTCCTCTTCACGATATGGATTCCTTCTGTTCTTGGTTACTTGCCGGTGAAGTTGCCCGGGCGGCGTTCCATGAACGCCGCGAGCGCTTCTCGATGGTCTTCGGTGTGGTGCGAGAGCGCCTGCAGCGACGCGGACAGCTCGAGGAGGGTGTCGAGGTCGACGCGCTGTCCTTCGCGGAGCAGCTTCTTGGTCATCCGCAGTGCGTGCGGCGGGTTGACGGCGACACGATCGGCGAGCGCGCGTGCGGTCTCGAGCAGCTGCTCGGGTTCGACCACCTGCGACACCATGCCCCAATCGAGGGCTGTGGCAGCGTCGACGCGATCGCCGGTGAATGCCATCTCGGCGGCGCGGGCGGCGCCGATCGCGCGCGGCAGCAGCCACGCGCCTCCGTCACCGGGGATGATGCCGAGTTTGACGAAGCTCTCGGCGAAGAATGCCTTGGTCGACGCGACCCGCATGTCGCACATCATCGCCAGGTCGCAGCCCGCACCGACGGCGGGGCCGTTGACGGCCGCGATGATCGGGACCTCGCAGTGGAAGATCGCTTTGGGCAGTCGCTGGATTCCGCGCCGGTAGCCGTCGCGGAGTGCGTGCGGTGCACCGGCGAACATGCCGGTGCGATCGACCATGTCCTTGACGTTGCCACCCGCGGAGAACGCAGAGCCGGCGCCGGTGAGGATGACGACGCGGGTCTCGACATCGTCGTTCGCCTCCTCGACGAGTTCGACGAGGCGTTCGACGACGTCGTCTCCGGAGATCGGGTTCCGCGCCTCGGGAAGGTTGATCGTCCACGTGACGACGTGGCCGTCCCGTTCGGCGAGTACGACGTCCTGCGATGCACTCATGGGGTCGTGATCCTTCCGTTGCGCTGCCATCGGCGGTATCGAACCAACGTGTTGGGTCGAACGATCGTTAAACTACGGCGTGCGCGATGGACTGTAAAGACCTCCGACACCTTTTCGCTCAGTCGGGCAGGCTCACGCCCGATTCGGCAATTCTTATGGCCACTTCCTCGGGAAAGACGTTGCGGAAGACGAACGGGTCGCGACCCAGCACCCACCCTGGTGCGAGCGCCGTCGCGTACCGCTCGAAATAGCCCACCTGCTTACCGAACAACACCAGCTCCTCCGGGCTCGTGGTGTTCCATCGACGCCCCAGCGACACGAGTGCACCGATGAGCGCACTGAGCCGCAGCTCCGAGAGATCACGTCCCAGCAGCGGCGCGAAGGTCTCCGCCACCTGCCGCCCGACCTCCGCATCGTCGACGTGGAGATCTTCCGAGACCCCGAGCTCCCGGATGCTGCTCGCGACCGAGGAGAAGTCACCGTCGAGCAGCGCCGAGCGGAACAGCTCGCGCAGCACCGTCCGCCACTGTTCTGGGAGTTCGCCGACGATCCCGAAGTCGAGTAGCGCGACACGGCCGTCGTCGAGATGCCACAGATTTCCTGCATGCACATCGCCGTGGAACGGACCGTGCAACAGCACCGCCTCGATCCACACCTTCACGCCACGTCGGACCAACAGTGCGGTGTCGAAACCGGCCTCTCCTGGCACGACCCGATCGAGCGGTGTGCCCTTCAACCGTTCCATGCAGATAACCCTCGGCCCGCACCAATTCCAGTACACCTCGGGCACGGTGACATATCGGTTGTCGCCGAAGGTCCCGATGTTGCTGCGGAAGCGGTCCTGCCGATCCGCCTCGACCGCGGCGTTGAGTTCGGTCATCGTCGCGTTGTAGAGGTCGCGGATGATCGCGGGGGTGTTGGCGATCCGGAAGAACTCGAAGATCTGCAGCATCTTGGCACCGACATACGCCGCGCGCAGGTCGACGAGCATCCGCCGCGCGATCCCGGGCCGTTGCACCTTGATCACGGCTTCGCGCCCATCGCGGAGCACGCATCCGTGGACCTGCGCGACCGACGCCGCCGCGAGCGGCACATCGTCGAACGAGGAGAACATCTCGTCGATCCGGTGCCCGAGGTCTTCCTCGATGACCGCGCGGGCCTGCGCAGACGGGAAGGTGGGTACGTCGTCGAGCATGCGCAGGCAGGCGTCGGCGAGTCGGGCCGGGAACAGGCCCGGCGACGACGCGACGAGCTGTCCGAGCTTCACGAACGTGGGCCCGAGGTGTTCGAATGCGTCGACCGTGCCGTGCGCGGCGGCGTCGACGAGGCTGCGACGGGGTGCGCGCCCGACGATGCTCATCGCAGCCCATCGCACCACCGCCCACGTCACGAACGCGACGAGCGCGAAGGCGACGACAACGGCGCGACCCAGTTCGGCGAGCCCGAACCTGTCGAGCGGCGGAGTCTCGACGTGCAATGCATCGAGTGGCGGCCCACCCGCGAACGGCCCCACGGGGCCCGCCCCACCCGACGCATCGTTCCGCCCGAAGTGTTCCTGCAACACCTGCCCCAATCCTTACTCCGTGGCCCCCACCAGGACACGGCTTCGTCACGCTACCCGGAGAACCGCCGCAATCGAAGTGCCCGTGACCTCCATCGGAAGACTTCTCGGTCTGTTGTGTGTCGGTCCCCCGGACTACTCTCGGGCAGGTAGTTGTTCAGGCAGTCGGACGAGGGCGGGCACCCATGACAGAACAGCTCCTTGACACAACATCGAGTGACCTCGGCGATGCCGCATTCATGGATGCCGCCGAGCCGTACCGGCGCGAACTGCTCGCGCATTGCTACCGCATGAGCGGTTCCCTGCACGACGCGGAAGACCTCGTGCAGGAGACCTATCTGCGTGCATGGCGCGGATACGACAATTTCGGCGGACGCTCGTCGTTGCGCACATGGCTGCACCGCATCGCCACGAACGTGTGCCTCACGGCGCTCGACGGGCGAAAACGCAGACCCTTGCCCACCGGATTGGGTGCGCCGAGCTCCGATCCGACGGACGACCTCGTCGCGCGTCAGGAAGTCCCTTGGCTCGAGCCGATCCCCGGCAGCTACACCGACGATGGGCACACCGACGACCCGAGCGATCCCGCAACGATCGTCGCGTCACGCGACTCGATCCGGCTCGCGTTCGTCGCCGCGCTACAGCACCTGTCTGCACGGCAACGCGCAGTACTCCTGTTGCGCGATGTACTTCAATGGCGCGCAAGCGAAGTCGCCGCCGCGCTCGACACCACCACCGCCGCGGTGAACAGCCTGTTGCAGCGAGCGCGCGCACAGCTGCGCAGCGCCCAGGCCTCGAACGAAGAACTCAGCGAACCCGACAGCGCCGAAACCCGCGCGCTCGTGAAGCGGTGGGTCGAGGGATTCGAGAAGTACGACATCGACTCGCTCGTCACGATGCTCACGGAGGACGCCATCTGGGAAATGCCGCCGTTCGACGGCTGGTATCAAGGTGCCGACGCCATCGTGACTCTGATCAAGTGCAACTGCCCGGCTGAAGGCCCGGGCGATCAGATCCTTCTCCCCACGGTGGCGAACGGACAGCCGGCCCTCGGACTCTACATGCGCGGTGACGATGGGCAGCATCATCCGTTTCAGCTCCAGGTACTCGACATCGTCGAGGGCAAGGTCGCGCATGCGACGGTCTTTTTCAGCGACGACATCGTCGGGTTGTTCGCGCGTTTCGGGCTACCGGAGACTCCGGTAGCCCGACGCTGAGAGGTACTTGCGCGTCCTCCGGTGCTGAAAGCTCAGCCCTGGGCCGCACCTTCACCCTCGGGTGCCCACTGCGCGGCGGCAGCCTCGACATCCATCCACATGACCTCCCACACGTGGTTGTCGAGGTCGCGGAACGCGCGGCTGTGCGAGAACTCGCCCATCTCCGCGTTCGCCTGCTTCGACCCGGCCGTGATCCACTCGCTTCCGCCCGCGGCGACCGCCCCGTCGACCAACTGGTCCACTGCCTCGCGACTGTCCGCAGACACGCACATCAACACCTCTCGCGCGGTCGAGGTGTCGCAGATGTCGTCGTTGATGAAATCGCGGAATCGCGGCTTCTCGAGCAGCATCACGAACGACTGTTCGTTGATCTCGAGGCACGCGGTGTTCTCGTCGCAGAACATGTCGTTGAAGGTGAAGCCGAGTTTGTCGAAGAAGGCGCGGGTCGCGGCGACGTTCTCGACGGCGAGGTTGGCGAAGAGCATGCGGGACATAGGTATCTCCTCAGGTCGGTGAGCACTGCGTGGGTGAGCGTTCGAAGTAGACAGACCCACGGCCGACGGAGAACTCATCGCGACGATCAGGTTTTGCTCAGAACCCATACCGGTCCGGTCATCAACCAGATGACGGTGATGATTCCGAGTGTCGGGAACACGCTGTTGAGGGCGGCGCTCTGCGCATCGTTCGCGACGGTCGCGCCGAGGCCCAGAACGGCCGCTCCACTGATACCGGCGGCGATGAGCCAGCGCCCGAAACTCGCGATCTCGTGCCGGAACGCTTCCGGTCCTTCCTTCGGTGTCGGCGGTGGCTTCTCGCCGCCGGCGAACCAGTGTGCGAAGCGCGCATCGGCCCAGCGGACGATGCTGGGTCCGAACGCGACACTCACCCCCAGATAGATCCCGGCGATTCGGTGGATGTAGCCGACCTCCGTGCCGTTCCGCAGATCGAGTGCCACAGCTACGAGCAGCACCACGTCGATCACCGGGATCAGTGCGAGCACAACAGCGCCGACCTTCGGTAGACGCAGCAGATATCGGAGCACGAGGCCGAGTGCGAGAACAACCCAGAACCCGACCTCGCTGGCGATGATGAATGCGGTGATGTGGCTGGTGAACATGCATCGAGCATCGCGGCGGGAGGTGCACCGCCGCGTCCGCCGACCGGGTCGCGGGGCGTCATCACTTCGGATGACGACCACCGAAACGGCCTGATCGTTGTGTTCGAATAGCAACGTGATCGACCGCTACGCGCCCACGCTCATCGCACTCGCCTACTTCGCGTGCGGCGCGGTGCTGTATCCGCTGAATCTGGGCGCTCTGGTTTCCGAAGACGGAACGTCGACGGGCGTGCGCTTGCTGATCCTCGCGGCCGTGTGCGTGCCCATTCTCCTGCGCCGGTCGCACCCGCTGCTCGGTCTGGTGCTGGCCTCGATTCCGGTCGCCGTCGACTTCGCGCTCGGCCTGTCCCTGCCGGTGTGGCTCGCGTACGGCGACCTGCTGTTCGCGGCCGCGCTGTACGGCAGTGCCCGGACGAGTGTGTTTCTGGAGCGCGCACCGATCGCGCCGATCGCGATTTTCGCCGTCGGATTCGGTATCTACACCGGCGAGCTGAGACCGGCGGTGTTCGTCGCGGCCATGGGCGTGCTCCTCGTCGCGCTACCCGTGTGGTGGGCCCGCTCGGTGCGCACCCACCGCGACGCCGCAGAAGCCGAGCGCGTCAAGGCGCAGGCACTCGCCCAGGTCGCCGAACTCGACCGGGCGGCCGCGATCACCGCGGAACGGCAGCACCTCGCGCGCGACCTGCACGACATCGTCGCCGGGCACCTGTCGGCGATCGCGATCCAGAGCGAAGCGGCGCTGCGGCTGCGCGAACGCGATCCGCAGAAGGCGATGACGGTCCTCGAGTCGGTTCGTACCAACAGCGTCGAAGCACTCCGGGAGATGCAGTCGATGGTGACGTTGCTGCGCAGCGAGAACGCGCGCGACGACGCCGCCACCGCCGGACGTCTCGCCGACCTGTCCGGCCTCGTCTCGTCGGCCGAGGCGAGCGGCAACGCCGTCACAATCGATACGCGCGAGCTTCCCGAACTCGACGCCGAAGTCGACGTGACCGCCTACCGCATCATCCAGGAAGCCCTGACGAATGCCACCAAGCACGCACCCGGACAGCCCGTAGTCGTGTGCCTCGCGGCTGATCGTCGCGAACTGACGATCCGGATCTCGAACCCGCTCGGGACCAGCACCGGACCTATCGGTACGCCTCCCGACAGTGATGTATTTCCCGACAGTGGGGAACGGCAGGGGCTGCGCAATATCGCGGAGCGCGCCGCCGCGATCGGTGGTGGTGCCCGCTCCCGGGCCGTCGACAATCAATGGCGAACAGAAGTACACCTGCCTTTGCGAAACGGAGCCACCCGGTGACCATCACAGTCCTGCTGGCCGACGATCACACCGCGATCCGCAGCGGCCTGCGGATGATCCTCGAGTCCGACCCAGACATCGAGGTGGTGGGTGAGGCCGCCGACGGCGCCGTCGCCGTGTCGCAGGTACGCGCGCTGCAACCCGACGTGGTGCTGATGGATATCCGGATGCCGGGAACCGACGGCATCGCCGCCACGCACATCATCACCTCGGAAACCGGTAGCCGGGTGCTCGTACTCACCAGCTTCGAGATCGACGAGTACGTATTCGACAGTTTGCGTGCCGGTGCGGGCGGCTACCTCCTCAAGACCGCATCGGCCGATGCTCTGCTGCACGCGATCCGGTCCGTGCACGCGGGCGACGGGGTGCTCGCGCCGGAGGTCACCCGAACGGTGATCGACGCGTTCGCCGCCGTGCGCGAGCGCACGCCCACACCGGTCCCCGCCCTCGATACCCTCACCGGCCGCGAGCGCGAAGTGTTCGACCTCATCGGCGAGGGGCTGTCGAACAGGCAGATCTCTACTCGCCTCGGGGTCAGCGAAACCACCGTCAAAACGCATGTCGCGCGGGTTCTGCACAAGCTGGATCTGCAGTCGCGGATCCAGGCCGCGATCCTCGCGCACGAGTCCCGGTGATCCGCCCACCATCGTCTGAGCGAGAATCGACGGCATGACGCTCGAAATTGCCACGTTCCCGATCGACCGACCCGCCACCTACACGGGGGTCGGAGTGAGCGTGTGCCCGCCCGACTCCGTCTCGGTGACGCAGACAGTCGGCCCCACCTTCTTCGACCACCGCGGACAGGTCACGATCTCGGCGCTCGGCGCCCTGTCCGACATCGTCGGAGCCGCCCCCGCCGGTGTCGCCAGGGAGCACGCCACCGGGCTCCGTGCGCAAGGCGTGCTCGCACAGCTCACAGCGTCGACCGCACATCCGTTCCCGCATTCCGGTCAGGTCTCCGGGGTCGGACGCAGCATGCATTTCGACGACACCTCGGGTCTGTCGTCCGCAGAGATCCTCGATGAGAGCGGCAACCTCGTCCTGCACCTGACCGGACGAACCATCGTCGTCGGGCGCACACCCACCGACGGCGCCGGCTCGGCGGCCGACCCGTTCCCCACGGCCCCGGACAAGTACGAACCCTGGATCGACGGAGATGTCCTCGACTCGAAGTCCGGCCTCGACATCGTCAGCGGCATCGCTGCCGGCACGCTGCCGAGAGGCCCGCTCGCCGGGATGCACGCCCTCCGGGTGCACAGCGTCGAACGCGGTGCGGTGCGCGCCACCGTCACGCCGAGCGAATGGATGACGAACTTCATCGGCTCGATCCAGGGCGGCGTGCTTCTTTCGATCGCCGAGAGCGTCACCGGCCTCGCAGCACAGAGCCTCACCGAAGCGGGCGGGCAGTACAGGATGCTTCAGATCACCCTCGACTACCTGCGCTCGCCCGCGGTGCCGGGACCGCCCGTGCAGGTGCAGTCCGACGTGGTGCGGGCCGGACGGCGTCTCGCATCGCTGGAAACGCTGCTGACCGGCGAGGACGGCACCGTGTACGTTCGGGCGTACGCGAGCGTGCAGTTGTTCGCTAGGTCCTCCGAGCAGCGGTGACCACTGCGCCCCCGAGGCGCGGGAACCGTCCGTCGGAGATCGTGGTGTAGGCGTTGCCCATACGGTTGGTCACGAACGCGAACGACAGTCCGGTCTCAGGATCGGCGAACGCGCCGGAACCCCCGAAACCGTAGTGCCCGATGGACCTGAGCGGCTGGTGCCGCACTGCGACCCAGGCAGGGTGGTAGCCGAGTCGCCAGTTGGGACGGAACCCCAGGACGTAGTCGCGGCGACGCGTCTGCACCTCGAGAAGCTGCTCGACGGTCTCCTCCGCCAGCAACCGGTGGTCACCACCTTCGAGTGCACCCCCGTGTGCGAGCGCGCCGTACATCCGGGCGAGTGAGCGGGCGGTGAACACGCCGTTCCAGCCCGGCATCACGGCGTCGTGCGCCCGAGGGCTGCGCATCACCTCGTCGAACCCCTCCGCCATCCCTGCTTCGGCGAGCCCCTTGATGCCGGGCATCCGCGACATCACCGCACCCGCGGTCGCCCACGGAGCGGGCAGGAAGTTGACCTTGGGGAACACTCGCGCGATGCGGTGCCGCTGTTCGGGCGGCACGCGATACCAGAATTCCGCTGCCCCGTATTCCTCCGCGCCGAGCGGCTCGGCGATCTCCTGCCGGACCAGATCTTGGAACGGCACACCCGTGACCCTCGCGGCGACCTCCGCGACGAGATTCCCGTAGGTCACCGCGTGATAGCCCGGTCCTGTCAGCCGCCGAGGATCCGGGGGCGATGCCGCGAGTGCGGCGGCGACCTTCTCCGAGTCCAGGAGACCGTAGCGTCCGGGGACGAGCCCTCTGGCCTTGTGGAGCCCCGCGCGATGCGACATGAGTTCGCGGACGGTGATGCTCTCTTTCCCGGCCGCGCCGAACTCGGGCCAGTACTGCTCGACCGGTGCGTCGTACGACACCAGGTTGCGCTCGGCGAGACGGTGCAGCACCGTGCTGGCGACCCCTTTCCCCGTGGAGAACGACAGCACGATCGTGTCGCTCGCCCAGCGACGCTGCTTGTCGGCCCACCCGGCCCACACATCGAGAACTGGTTCGCCGTGCAGGTACGCAGCGATCGCGCCGCCGCCCTGACCGGGTTTGTCGAACATCCGGAAGAAGAGGTCCGCGACGGGCAGAAACCGCTTGTCGACGATCATCTCCGTGCGCGGCGTCGCCTTCGACGCCTGTTCGTCACCGCTGGCCACCGTGTTCTTCTCCCGTCCTAGGCTCCTGACCCGATGGTAGGGACCGAGGGGGCGACGTGCGCACGTTCTCCGGCGTTCGAGCGCGTACTGCATCGGGACCGTTACGGGTGGAAGGATGGTGGGCATGACCACTGCGCACTCGGAGACCCGATCCGGAATCGATCTCGACCACGTCGACGAGGGCACACGCGCCCAGGACGACCTGTTCGAGCACGTCAACGGCCGTTGGCTCGCCGAACACGAAATCCCCGCCGACCGTGCCCTCGACGGTGCCTTCCGCACGCTCGCCGACAAGGCCGAGGTGGATGTGCGAACGATCATCGGGGAGGCAGCCGACTCCGACGCCGCACCGGGGACGGATGCGCAGAAGATCGGCGACCTGTTCACGAGCTTCATGGACACCGACACGATCGCGGCTGCCGGGCTCGGGCCGGTCGCCGACGAACTGTCGTCTGTCGCGGGTGCCGCCGACCGCGCCGCACTCGCATCCGTGCTCGGACGGTTGCAGCGGGTGGGTGTCGGCGGCGCGTTCGGTCACTACGTCGACACCGATTCGAAGAACTCCCAGCGCTATCTGATGCACGTGGCGCAGGGCGGCATCGGCCTGCCCGACGAGTCGTACTACCGCGAGGAGCAGTACGCCGAGATCCGCGACGAGTACGTCGCGCACATCGGCCGGATGTTCGCACTCGCCGGCATCGAACACGATCCGCAGCGCGTGTTCGCGCTCGAGTCGAAACTGGCCGCGGGACACTGGGACGTCGTCAAGCGTCGCGACGCCGACCTGACATACAACCTCGTCACCCTCGAGTCGGTGCTCACCGATCTCCCCGGTTTCGACTGGTCCGGCTGGATCGCCGCAACGGGCGCCACCGCGGAGCAGTGGAACGAGATCGTGGTGCGGCAGCCGAGCTTCCTCGAAGTGTTCACACAGGCGTGGGCGGACGAGTCGCTCGACGAGTGGAAGGCGTGGGCGTCGTGGCGGATCTTGCGCGCACGCGCCCCGTACCTGACCGACGCGTTCGTCGACGAGAACTTCGCGTTCTACGGCCGCACGCTCACGGGCGCCGAGGAGATTCGCGAACGCTGGAAGCGCGGCGTGTCACTCGTGCAGGACCTTCTCGGTGAGGCCGTCGGAAAACTCTACGTCGAACGCCATTTCCCGGCCGAGGCGAAGACCCGGATGCAGGTGCTCGTCGAGAACCTCACCGAGGCGTACCGGCAGAGCATCACCGACCTGGAGTGGATGAGCCCGGAGACCCGTCAGGCGGCGCTCCTGAAGCTCGAGAAGTTCACCCCGAAGGTCGGCTACCCCGACAAGTGGCGGGACTACTCGGCGGTCACGATCACCCCGAACGACGTGGTGGGCAACTATCGCAGCGGTTACGCAGCCGAGTACGACCACGAACTCTCCAAGCTCGGCGGCCCTGTCGACCGGGACGAGTGGTTCATGACTCCGCAGACCGTCAACGCCTACTACAACCCCGGCATGAACGAGATCGTCTTCCCCGCCGCGATCCTGCAGCCACCGTTCTTCGATCTGCATGCCGACGACGCCGCGAACTACGGCGGGATCGGCGCGGTCATCGGGCACGAGATCGGTCACGGCTTCGACGACCAAGGTGCCAAGTACGACGGCGACGGAAACCTCGAGAACTGGTGGACCGACTCGGACCGCACCGAATTCGGTAAGCGCACCGCAGCTCTCATCGCCCAGTACGACGAGTTCGAGCCGAAGGCACTCCCCGGCAAGCACGTCAACGGCAGCTTCACGATCGGTGAGAACATCGGCGATCTGGGCGGACTGTCGATTGCGTTGAACGCCTACGAGATTGCCGTCGGGGACGACGAGTCCCCGGTCATCGACGGGCTGACAGGTCTGCAGCGGGTGTTCTTCGGGTGGGCGCAGGTGTGGCGTACCAAGGTGCGCGACGAGGAGGCGACGCGGCGACTCGCCGTCGACCCGCATTCTCCGCCCGAGTTCCGGTGCAACGGTGTCGTGCGCAACATCGATGCGTTCCACACTGCGTTCGACGTGAAGCCGGGCGACGGGCTCTACCTCGAACCCGAGAAGCGCGTGAAGATCTGGTGATCCGACAGTGAAGGACCCCGCGCACCGCAATGGCAGGTGCGCGGGGTCCTTCTCGTCTCGGGTGGAACCGCCTATGACAGGTGGGCTCCGGGGATCGGAATTCCGCGGTTGGCGAGCCACGGCGCGGGATCGATCTTGGTGCCGTCGGCGAGGTGAACCTCGTAGTGCAGGTGCGGTCCGGTGGATTGCCCGCGATTGCCCATCGTGGCGATCTGGTCGCCGGCGCTCACCGGCTGGCCGACCGAGACCAGCGACTGGTCGATGTGGCCGTAGACACCGACTGTGCCATCGTCCTGCTGCACACGAACCCACAGCCCGAATCCCGATGCGGGGCCGGTCTCGATCACGTGGCCGTTGGTGACGGCGAGGATCGGGGTTCCGATGGGGCCTGCGATGTCGACGCCGTTGTGGTTGGTACCCCACCGGGCGCCGTATCCGGAGGTGAAGACACCTGCGGCCGGAAACACCGATGCGGGATGACGCGCGGCTTCCTCGCGGGCAGCCTGCTCCGCCGCCTCACGCGCGATGCGATCCAGCTCGGCCTGATGCGCCGCTGCGGCCTCGGTGATGCGCTGCTGCTCGCGTTCGGTGGCCTTGCGAAGCTTGTCCGCGTAGCTCGAGACGTCGATCCCCGGGATCGACAGCACCTGAGGAGCCGTGGACAGGGCTTCGTTGCTTCCGGTCCACGAGAGCCCCGCCTGGGCGCGGGGCGTCGTGTCGGTCGCGTTGGCAGCAGTCGTTCCCGCTGCCGTGACGGCCCCTGTAACGAGGACCACCGATATCCACCTCCCCATCCGCACGGTGGCGGGTCGGCGTCGGGATGTCACGGTCGGAGCAAGATTTTCGGCAGTGAAAGACAAAACAGCGTTCCTCTGAGCGGCCTCTCGGTAACGAAAGGGTTACGAATCCATCACAGAGTACGTGTTTTGCGTTTATCAGCGGCGTGTTGGTTTGACGCCAGCCAGTTCATCCTTCAACAAATGTCCGAAATTTCCCCACATGAGTCACATACGCAACGCGCACGCTCATCCATGACGTCGAAAATGTGTGCGGCCTCACGATGCCGGGGCATCATTTCCCGCGGTTCATCACCTTGCCTGCGGCGTCCCAATGAGCATCGGCGACCCACAGTTGCGCGAACGCGTCGATCGCTTCATCCGGCGTTGCACCGGAGATGACGCGCTTGATCGACCCCGAGGATTCGTTGACGAGTGAGCGCGCGAGCGAGCGCCAACCTTCGTCGAACGATGCGCGTGACAGCACCTGATCCACGAGACCGACGCGGTGAGCCTCCTCCGCTCCGAGGATCGCGCCGGACCCCGCGAGCATGAGCGCCTTCCCCCGACCCACGAGTGCGGCGAGCCGCTCGGCCCCACCCCACGCAGGCATGATCGCGAGCGAGACCTGATTGAACCCGATCTTGATGTCGTCTGCCGCGATGCGGATATCGGCCGACACGGCGAACTCTGCGCCGCCCCCGAGTGCATGACCGTTGAGTGCTGCCACCACAGGTCCTGGAAAAGCAGCGATCCGGTCGCAGATCGTCCGCATGCGGCGCGCCATGCCCGCGGCCTCGTCCAGCGTCCGCAGCTTGGCCAGCTCCTTGAGGTCACCTCCGGAGACGAAAGCGCGGTCGCCCGCGCCGGTGATGACCAGCACTCGGGCGTCGCCCACCTTGTCGAGCGTCTCATCGAGCCGGTCCATCGTCTCGAGCGAAATCGCATTGCGCGCCTGTGGACGATCGATCGTGAGGACTGCCAGTCCCTCGTCCAGTTCGAGCTCGACCATAGGGTAATTCTCCCAGGTGATATTGGAATTCTTGTTTAGAGAGAATAACATGTTCACATGCTGGCGAAGGCCGGCAGGAACTCCGCCGACGCCGCGGTGTACCTCGGCGCGGCTCTGTCACCACCCGGAGCGCCACGCTCCGTAACCACTGGAGCGACACGCTCCGCGACCACCTGGAGCGCAACAGATGCGGCAGATACCCCCCGAGCTCGTCGAACGCTACGAAAACGAAGGGTGGTGGACACGCGACACCCTCGGCGACCTTCTCGCCCGCGGCCTGAAAGCCGCTCCGGACACCGAGTTCCGGATCTTCTCCGACGTACGGCCCTGGGAGGGGACCTTCGCCGACGTCGAACTCGTAGCTCGCCGACTCGCGGGCGGCCTGCGTAAGCGCGGCGTCGGCCCCGGCGACACGGTGGCGTTTCAGCTGCCGAACTGGATGGAGGCCGCAGCCGTCTTCTGGGCATCGTCGTTCCTCGGCGCCGCGGTCGTGCCGATCGTCCACTTCTACGGACGCAAGGAACTCTCCTACATCCTGGGCGAGGCCAGGCCGAAGGTGTTCGTGAGTGCGGCACGTTTCGGGAACATGGAGTTCACGCCGGACGTGTGTGCGGCGATACCGATCGTGGGCGTGGTCGGTTCCGACAGCGGCGAAATACAAGGATCAGCAGTCCCCTTCGAGGATCTGCTCGACGACGAGCCGTTCGAGGGTGTACTCCCCGCAGACACTGCCGCCGCAGCACTCCTGGCGTTCACGTCCGGTACCACGAGCAATCCCAAGGGCGTGATACACAGCCACCGGAGCCTCGGATGCGAGACCCGGCAGCTCGCCGCGCGGTACCCGGCCGACCGCGGCAAGCAACTGACGGCCGCGCCGGTCGGCCACTTCATCGGCATGGTCAATGCCTTCCTCATCCCGATCCTCGACGGCAGTCCCATCAATCTGCTGGACGTGTGGAATCCCCAGCGAGCACTCGAGCTCATGGAGAGCGACGCGCTCGTCGTCGGAGGCGGCGCCACCTACTTCATGACGAGCCTCGTCGACCACCCCGACTTCGCCCCCGAACGGCACATCCCGTTCATGAAGTACGCGGGACTCGGCGGATCCACGGTCCCAGCAGCAGTGACTCGGCGGCTCGCCGACTACGGCATCATCGTCTTCCGCGCATACGGCAGCACCGAGCATCCGTCGATCACCAGTTCACTGGTGACCGACCCGGAGGACAAGCGGCTCTACACCGACGGCAACGCCGCACCCGGCGTCGAGATCCGGCTGACCGGCGACGGCGAGATCCTCAGCCGCGGACCGGACCTGTGCGCCGGCTACACCGACCCTGCACTGACTGCCAAGGCGTTCGACGATGAGGGCTGGTACCACACCGGCGACATCGGGGTGCTCGACGAGGACGGCTATCTCACCATCACCGACCGGAAGGCCGACTTCATCATCCGCGGTGGTGAGAACATCAGCGCCCTCGAGGTGGAGGAGGTTCTGCTCACCCTCCCATCGGTCGCGGAAGCCGCAGTCGTCTCTGCTCCCGACGAGCGCCTCGGTGAGCACGCCGCGGCGGTCCTTCGGCTACACGCGGGACACACCATGCCCACCCTCGGCGACATGCAGACGCACTTCGCCCAGGCCGGAGTCGCGAAGCAGAAGTGGCCCGAGGAATTGCACGAAGTCACAGACTTCCCCCGCACCGCAAGCGGCAAGATCCAGAAGTTCTTGGTCCGAAAGGATATTGCGGCACGCATCGGAAGAGAATAGTATTCTCACAACGAGAGAAGGAGCATTTCTGATGACAGCGAAAGACTTGCCGTACCAGCTGTTCGATGCGGACAACCACTTGTACGAGACCGAAGAGGCGCTCACGAAGTTCCTCCCGGACAAGTACAAGGGTGCGATCAAGTACGTCCAGGTCGAAGGCCGTACCAAGATCGCGATCCGCAATCAGATCAGCGAGTACATCCCCAACCCCACCTTCGAGGTCGTCGCCCGACCCGGTGCAATGGAGGATTACTTCAAGAACGGCAACCCCGAAGGCAAGAGCAAGCGGGAGATCTTCGGCAAGCCGATGAAGTCGATCCCGGCCTTCCGTGAGCCGGCCGCACGTCTCGAGCTGATGGACGAACTCCAGATCGAGCGCACCCTGATGTTCCCGACGCTCGCCAGCCTCGTCGAAGAGCGCATGCGTGACGATCCGGACCTGATCCACGCGGTCATCCACTCGCTCAATCAGTGGCTGTACGAGACCTGGGGATTCAACTACAAGGAACGTATCTTCACCGTTCCCGTCATCAGCCTCCCCATCGTCGAGAAGGCGATCGAAGAGCTCGAGTGGTGTGTCGAGCGTGGCGCGAAGGCCATCCTCGTGCGTCCCGCACCGGTGCCCGGATTCAAGGGTCCGCGGTCGTTCGCGCTCCCCGAGTTCGACCCGTTCTGGAAGCGTGTCGTAGAACTCGACGTCCTGGTCACCCAGCACTCCTCCGACAGCGGATACGCCCGCTACAACCAGGAGTGGGACGGCACGGGCGCGGAGATGCTCCCGTTCGTGACCAACGCGTTCCGCATGGTCAGCGAGTGGCGCCCGATTCAGGACGCGGTCTGCTCCTGGGTGTGCCACGGTGCACTCTTCCGTTTCCCCGAACTGCGGATCGCCGTCATCGAGAACGGCGCCTCCTGGCTCCCGCACGTGCTCCAGACCCTCGAAGACACCTTCAAGAAGGCACCCGAGGGCTTCGGCATGCAGGACCCGGTCGCTGCCATCAAGAAGAGCATCCACGTCAGCCCGTTCTGGGAAGAGGACTTCAGCAAGCTGACCGCCCTCATCGGCGCGGAGCGCGTGCTGTTCGGTTCCGACTACCCGCACCCCGAAGGGCTCGCCGAACCGACCACCTACATCGACCACATCCAGCACCTCCCGTTCGAGGATCAGAAGCTGGTCATGGGTGGCAACCTTGCGAGGCTCCTGAAGGTATGAACTGGCAGACCATCCCCGAGATGGTCCTGAGTTCGGGCGACCGCTTCGGCAATGCCGAAGCGGTCGTCGACGGGGACCTCCGGATCACCTACACCGATCTCACCGACCGGATCCGTCGAGCCGCCGGTGCTTTCGCCGACGCCGGCATCCGCAAGGGCGATCGGGTGGCGATCTGGGGTCCCAACTCGGCCGACTGGGCAATCGCCGCGTTCGGCCTGCTCACCGCCGGCGGAGTCCTCGTCCCGATCAACACCCGATACCGGGAGGACGAGGCCGCCGACATCATCCGCCGAAGCGGAGCGAAGGCCGTACTCGTCGAGAAGGGCTTTCTCGGCCAGGATTTCACGGTCACCGAACCCGTTCCGGTGTTCGACCTGAAATCCGATTTCCTCTCCAGCGGAGAACCTTTCGAAGTGAAGATGCGCGGCGACGACATCGCCGACATCATGTACACCTCGGGCACCACCGGTCGCCCCAAAGGCGTCATGATGAACCATCGGCAGACGCTGCGGATGTTCTCCGAATGGTGCGATCTCGCCGATCTGCGCCAGGGCGACCGCTACATGATCGTCAATCCGTTCTTCCATATGTTCGGATACAAGGCCGGCCTGATCGCATCGATGATCCGCGGCGCCACGGTCCTGCCGATACCGGTCCTCGACGTCGACGTCGTGCTCGAACTCGTCGAACGCGAGAAGGTCACGATGCTGCCCGGACCCCCGACCCTCTACCAATCGTTGTTGAACTCGTCGAGCGCCCACGACCTGTCGTCGCTGCGCGCCGCCGTGACGGGTTCCGCGGACATTCCGGTCGATCTCATCCGGCGGATCAAGAACGAACTGCCGTTCGAGACGATCATGACGGGGTACGGATTGAGCGAAGGTGGAACTGCCACCGCATCGCGCTCCGGCGACACGTTCGAACAGATCGCCACCACAGTCGGAAAACCGTGCGAAGGCATCGAGATCCGCATAGCCGACGACAGCGAAGTACTCATCCGCGGTTACAACGTCATGCAGGGCTACCTCGACGATGACCAGGCCACGGCCGAAGCGATCGACACCGACGGCTGGCTGCACACCGGCGACCTCGGAACACTCGATCCCGATGGGCACCTTCGCATCGTCGGACGCAAGAAGGACATGTTCATCGTCGGCGGCTTCAATGCCTACCCTGCGGAGATCGAAGGATTCCTACTCGAACACCCCGCCGTCGACCAGGTCGCCGTCATCGGTGTCCCCGACGAACGCCTCGGCCAGGTCGGCAAGGCATTCGTCGTCTCGAGCAACCCGGTGCCGATCGACGACCTCATCGCATGGAGCCGCGATCGTATGGCCGGGTTCAAGGCGCCCCGCTTCATCGAATACCTCGATGCGCTGCCACTCGGCGCCACCGGAAAAGTCATGAAAAACCAACTGCGGTAGGTCGACTCACCACCGCACTACAGGAGGAGGCACGATGAGGGACGAAGCTGCAATGCTGGCCTTCGCCTTGAAGTGGAGGCATTGGAACGGCGGCCCCGACGAAGATATCTTCGTCGAATTCGGCATCACCCCGCCGGAGTTCTTCCACCGACTGCGCGTGCTCCTGACGCGGGATCGGTGGAATCGGCTCGACCCGGAGATCCTCGACCAACTCGTCAAGGTCTGCGACGAGCGTATCGGCGCGATCGACATCCGGTCGGTCGCCGACCGCGATCGGGCGAAGTTCGCCTCGCCCCAGCATCCACTCAGCAGGCTCTCGGCCTGACGCGTTGCTCCGGTCCTGCTGCGCCGGAGCAACGCTCACACGGCCGTCACTTACGCATTTTACTGAAGTCCCAGCTCACGATCTTCGCCGGTTCGAGCTTCAGCCACGCGTGCCGGCCGTCGTAGGAGAAGTCGCGTCCGCCGGCATACTTGTCGGCGAAAAGCCGTTCGGGTTCGGCAAGTTCGTCGACCTCGTCACCTCGGCGCGGTATCTCACCGACGTTCACCGCTCGCCCGCGTAGTTCCACACCCCGAAGGCTCATGAAGTCGGAGCCTCCGTCGTCGACGATCACAGCAAGCCGCGCATCGCGATCGATGTCGGTCCAACGCTGGCTACGGACCAGGGAGTTGAGCCACAACGCCTTTCCGTCCCAGACGTACCACAGCGCACTCAGGTGGGGCCCACCCGAGCCGACGGTCGCAACTCGGCACACCGGCTGATTCTGCAGGAACTCGTCGCGCTCGTCGTCGGACATCGCGATCGCGGTACCTCGTCGTTGTTCGCCCATATCGGTCTCCAATACTGCTCGGTCCGTGACATGTTCGGGAGCCGAGTGTCGCAGTGAGGGGCTGCCGGCCTTCGATCTACGTATCATGGTCGTGGCAGCGGCGACCGGATCGGTCGCGCCTCCGATCATAGGGGCAGAAGGCCGTTCGCTTCTACGAGTGATCGAGTCGGACCGAGCCGACATCGGCGACGAGCGCGAATGCGCGGTCGAGCGCGGCACCGAACTCCATGCGCTCGTCGGAACTCCAGATACTCCATGCCAGATCGATCGCAGCCATCGAGGCGTGGGCAGCCGCGCACGCGCCGATCGGATCTGCCACACGTTCGAGCAGAGCCTGCTCCAGGCCTGCTCGCTGCTCCGACCTTTCCGACGCCAGTCGAGCCCTCAGCGCCGACGATTCGGCGATCATCTTCAGTCGTGCGCGCAGCAACTCCGGTGTCGCGTGCGCTGCATCGATGGTCGGCTGCATGGCTGCCCGAACAGCGTCGACAACTCGCGTGCCGGGTATCGGTTGCGCCTGGCGTAACTGATCGGCGATCGAGAGCCGCCCGATCCGCACTGCGGCGACGACCGCGGCTTCCTTGGAAGTGAAGTACCGGAAGAACGTTGCTCGGGAGATCCCGATCGCCCGAGCGATGTCGTCGACGGTGACCGCATCGAAACCGGCTTCGGCGCAATATGTCGCGGCCGCATCCGCCAATTCGGCCGTGAGAATCTCTCGGCCTCGATCGCGGATGTTGTCGCCCATGGTGAGAAAGACTACTGGCTGATACGCTGAATTGACTATGAGACTCAGTCTCATTCCCGTCATAGAAGAGGACGACCCATGACCGAACGGAATCTTGCATTTCTCGAAGGCGCGCTCGCAGGTAGATCCGCGATCGTGACGGGAGCCGGGCAAGGCCTCGGACGCGACATCGCAATCGCCCTGACGCAGGCCGGAGCCCGTGTCGCGGTCGTCGACATCAACCCGGACACCGCAGATGCGGTGAGTCGAGAACTCGGCAACTACGGCAGTCCGGGTCTTGCCATTACGTGTGACGTGTCCCAGCGCGACCAAGTCGACGCGAGTGTCGCGACCGTCGTATCCGAATTCGGCGGCATCGACATCCTCGTCAACAATGCTCAGAACGTCCGCAACACCCAGATGCCGTTCGTCGACACCGACGAGGAGCATCTCATGGTGCATCTGCGGAGCGGACTCCTCGGCACCTACTACTACCTTCAGGCCTGCTACCCGTATCTCGTGGACCGCACCGGCAGCGTCGTCAACATCGGCTCCGGGGCAGGCGTCGGCGGGCTGAAGGAGCACTTCTCCTACGCCGCAACGAAGGAAGCGATCCGCGCGACGACTCGTGTGGTGGCTCGCGAATGGGGTCCGGACGGCATCCGGGTGAACACGATCTGCCCCGCCGCCTACGACACTCCCGCCATGAAGATCTACCTGGAGAAGGCCGGGGAGGAGACGCAGGCGTGGATGCGGTCTCAAATTCCGCTGGGCCGCTTCGGAGGTGGCGACGAAGTCGCCTCCGTTGCCGTCTTCCTGGCGAGCGATGCGGCCAGTTACATGACCGGACACACCCTGATGGTCGACGGCGGATCGAAGATGGATGCCGGGCGCTGAGTCCTGATCAACCCGTGGCTTGCTCCGGCACATGAGCTTCATGTGCCCGAGCGGTCCCCGGCTTCGGAACTCGAAGCACCATGGCGATGGCACCAGCGACCAGCGCGGTCACACATCCGATCATGAGACCGGTGACGAATCCGGTCCGGCTGGGAATCACGCTTCCCGCGAACTCGATGGTCATCCAACCGAGAACCATGCCGCTCACGGCAGCCGATACAGAACTACCCACGGATCGCAAGAGAGTATTCACGCTGTTTGCAGATGCCCCTTCGGACGGCGGAACCGAACTCAGGATCACTGTCGGAATGGCGCCGTACGCGAGACCGAGACCCGCAGCGACGCTGCAACTGACGAACATCAGTCCCCACGTCGACCCCATCAAGAAGACAGAGGACGCGAAACCTGTGGCCATGAACAAGCATCCCGTGAGCAACGTGGCACGCGGACCACGTGTAGCGGTCAGACGGGCGCTGAGCGGGGCAGCTGCCATCATCGCCAACCCGGACGGCGCACACCACAGACCCATCACGATCATCGACTGACCCAACCCGTAGCCCGTGGATTCGGGTAGCTGCCGGAGTTGCGGGACGAGCAACGACTGGAAGTACGCCGAGAATCCGATCAGGATCGTCACCGAGTTGGTGACCAGTACCCGCTTCCCCATCGAGACCCGGAGATCGATCAGCGGGGCGTCGATCCGCAGCTCCCACAGACCCCAGATCAGAAGGACTACCACCGCGCCGGCGAGCAAGGCGAGTGTCGTCGGACTCGCCCATCCCCACTCGGCGCCCTTCGACACGACCAGCAGCAGGCACACCAGACCCAGAGCAACACCGAGAGCACCGACCGCATCGAAACGCTTCCCGGCACCGTAAGCAGGCGTGGACGGTACAACCCACGCGATGAGCACCGCGGTTACCACACTGAGCGTGGCGACTCCCCAGAACAGGAACCGCCAGCTCGTCGTTTGCGCCACCACCGCGGCAAGGGGCAACCCGAGTGTCCCCCCGATTCCCAGCGACGCACTCATCACTGCGATCGACGATCCCAGCTTCTCCGGCGGTACCAGCGTGCGCAGCGCACTGATCCCCACCGGGACCATGCCGAAGCCCGCACCCTGCAGAGCTCGCCCGACGAGCATCGGCACCAAGGACGACGACAGCGCGCACAGGACCGATCCGACGATCAACGGGATCGTGCACAGCAGCAGTATCCGGCGAGCCCCGTACATGTCCCCCAGCCGGCCGGTCACCGGCGTGGCCACAGCACCCGACAGCAAGGTCACCGTCACCACCCACGACGAGTTGGCGACGCTGGTTCCGAGTATCGTGGGGAGCTCACCGAGGAGCGGAATCACCAGCGTCGACATCAGTGTGGTGACGATGCCACCGAATACCAGCACCCACACGACACGACCGGAACCGCTGGTGCTGTTCGAGTGCGGCATCCTCACTCGCCCAGCCAGAGTTCTTCGGGGAGCGGTGAACCCCAGGCGTACGACACAACTCCGTGCAGTGACTCGCGCCAGATGGTGGACGGCGCGGACCGGATGGTCCACACGGCGGGATTCAGGGCCACGAGTCGATCCTGGACTGTGGCGTATGCCTGTGCGCGCTCATCCATCGACGTACTGGCACGGCCGACATCGAGGGCGTAGTTCAGGTCCTCGTCGTCGATCCCCGTGACGTTGCCCGGTGAATCGCCGTGGAAGGCTGTCCACAGAGCGTAATCCGGATCCTGGATGACAGCGGTCGAGATCATCGCATCGAAATCCCGCGCCCCCGCTCGCGCGGTCGCCGCCGGGTAATCCGCAATCTCCACGTCCACCTCGACGTTCTCGAAGGCACTCAGCTGCGCCTGCAGGCTCTCCCCTAGCCCGCGGCTCTCGGGCGTGGGATACGACAGGAAGGTGAACTTCACGGGCTTACCCTCGGCCGCGAGCTCGTCGAACAGCTTCTGAGCGGACTCCGCATCCCGCTTGGGGAACGCGATGTCGCGGTGAAACGGCGACGATTCCGGGAAGAGAAAGCTCTGGGTTTGTGCACTTCCCTCATAGACGGCCGCGTTGATCGCCTCGGCGTCGACGGCCAGCACCACGGCGCGCCGCGCGCGCTCGTCGTCGAACGGTGCCCTCCGTAGATTCAGGGCGATGAACTGGCCGCCTCCGGTGTCCACGGATTCGGTCATGAGGCCTGTGTCTTCGGCCATCGACAGGATCTTCCAACTGGCCTCGGTGGAAAGATCCGCCGCCTCGGTCGAGAGAGCGTTGAAGCGCTGGTTGGTGTCGGTCGGCATTCGGATGCTCAGACCATCGAGGTACGGCTTCGGAGCGTCCCAGTAGTGGGGATTCTTCTCTAGTTCGATCGTGTCCTGCCGGGTCCATTCCGCCAGGGTGAACGGGCCGGCGCCCACCGGGTTCTCGTCGAATGCCTCTCGGCCCTCGGCCAGCGCAGTCGGCGACGCGATCCAGTTCATCGACGTGTTGACGATGCCCTGCACGAAGTTCTCGTTGGGTTCCGGCAGCGTGATCTTCAGTGTCCGGTCATCGATCACTTCGGTTGCGGCGATCTGGGCGGCCTGCCGGATTGCCGTCGAAGCCAGCTCCGGGTCGCGCAGCCGATCCCAGTTGACCTTCACGGCTGCGGCATTGAGCGGCGTTCCGTCGGTGAAGGTCACGTCGGGACGCAGTGTCAGCGTGAATGTTCGTCCCTCGTCGCTCCCGACGAAATCCGTGGCGATCTTGTACCCGAGCTCGAGGGTCTCGGGGTCGAGGGTCATCAGCGTTCCGTACAGGGCATTCCCGATGACCGGATGATGCGACCAGCTATTGGACAGGGCCGCCGGGTCGAGGGAACGCGGTTCGGCAGGCTGCAGGATGTTCGCTGTGCCTCCCGGAACCGGTGAATCCCCCTCACCCGCGGACCGGCTCTCGCGGTCACCGGCCTCGGTGGTACCGCACGCCGACAATGTGAGGGCGGCAATGCATGCTGCGACCACCACTCCGACGGTCCGGCCGAATCGCGGACGCGCTTCTCTGTTCGGAGACCCGTGAATCATCTTCGACTCGATTCGATACTTCCGGAGAGTGATTCGAGTACCGCCCCTGCAAGTTCGGGGCGACAGATCACCAGGTCCGGCAGGTACGGGTCGGGCATGTTGTAGCGCAGTGGAGTGCCGTCGATCCGCGACGTGTGGAGGCCTGCGCTCTCCGCCACGGCAACCGGTGCGCAGGAATCCCATTCGTACTGACCACCGGAGTGGACATAGACATCGGCCTCACCCCGCACCACCGCCATGGCCTTGGCGCCTGCCGATCCCATCGGAATCGTGGTGGCGCCGAGTCGCTCGACAACTAGAGCGACAGACTTCGGGGGCCGCGACCTGGATACCACCAACCGCGGCGGACCCGCGTGCGCCGCGGGCACCACGGGTGGTGTTCCCGTGTGGAGGACGACATCCATTCCAGGTAGCGCCACCGCACCGATCGCGGCGACACCGTCGATGGCGAGCGCCACGTGGACGGCCCAGTCGGCCCTCGGTGGCTCGCCGTATTCCCGCGTGCCGTCGAGGGGGTCGACGATCCAGACCCGATCGCGACCGAGGCGGACCCTGTCGTCGGCCGCTTCCTCCGACAACACCGCATCCCGAGGACGTTCTTCGGCCAGCCGACGCAACAACAGCCTGTTCGCCATTGCGTCGCCGGCATCACCTCCCTGAGAGCGAATCTCGAGCAGCAGCGCACCTGCTTCCGCGGCCAATGCCGCGGCAAGTTCGTGGTCGTTCACCTCATACCCCCGTTCCCGGTTGCAGGATTCCCGCTTCACGGAGATGCAGGATCACGAGATCGGCTGCGGCCTCCGGTGTGATGCCGCCGCTTGCGTCGAGATGGACATCCGGAGATTCGGGTGCTTCGTACGGTGAGTCCACACCGGTGAAGTTGACCAGATCGCCGCGCCGGGCCTTTGCATACAGACCCTTCCGGTCGCGGGACTCCGCTACCGACAGCGGAGCGTCGACGAAGACCTCGACGAACTCGGATTCACCGACCAGTTCCCGCGCCATCTGCCGTTCGGCCTTGAACGGTGAGATGAAGGATGCGAGGACGATCAATCCCGAATCGACCATCAACCGGGCAACCTCCGCGACCCGTCGCACGTTCTCGACGCGATCGGCAGCGGTGAAACCGAGGTCCTTGTTCAGTCCGTGGCGTACATTGTCGCCGTCGAGAAGATACGTGTGAAAACCCTGGTCGAACAGACGCTTCTCGACGAGGTTCGCAACGGTCGACTTGCCTGCACCGGAGAGTCCGGTGAACCACACGAGCGCTGCCTTCTGCCCCTTGGCACGCGCGCGAACGCTCCTCGTCACGTCGACTGCCTGCCAGTGGACGTTGTCGGCGCGACGCAGTGCGAAATGCAGCATTCCCGCCGCCACCGTCGCGTTGGTGAATTTGTCGATGAGGATGAACCCACCCATCTCCCGGTTCTCTCCGTACGGGTCGAAGGGAATCGGCTTGTCGAGGTTGAGATTGCACACCCCGATCTCGTTCATGGTGAGTGTCTTCGCAGCGAGGTGTTCGAGAGTGTTGACGTTCACCGTGTACTTCGGCTGGGCAACACTGACACCGACGGTGCGCGTACCGATCTTCATCAGGTACGAGCGGCCGGGCAGCATCGCGTCCTCGCTCATCCAGACCAGGTGACTCTCGAACTGGTCCGACACCGACGCCGGGGCCGACGCCGCGACGATGACATCACCACGGCTGACATCGACTTCGTCGGTGAGGGTGACCGTGACGGACTGGCCGGCGACGGCAAGACCGATATCGCCGTCTGCGGTGTGCACCTGCTTGATTCGGGTCTCTCGACCCGACGGGAGAATGCGCACACTGTCGCCGGCGCTCACCGTGCCGCCCACGATCCGGCCGGAGAACCCCCGGAAGTCGAGATTCGGCCGATTCACCCACTGCACCGGAAGCCGGAACGGAGATGTCCGGATTTCGTCGGCGATCCCGACGGACTCGAGATACTCGATCAGAGTAGGGCCGTTGTACCACTGCGTATTCGGGCTCTGCTCGATGATGTTGTCGCCGCGTAGCGCCGAGATCGGAATGCACACGGGGTCGGCGAGACCGAGTTCTTTCGCGAACACCCGGTATTCGGATTCGAGACGCTCGAACACCTCCTGCGAGTAGTCGACCAGGTCGAGTTTGTTGACTGCGAGCACCACCCGGTCGATTCCGAGGAGCGTCACGAGATAGGAGTGCCGTCTCGTCTGCGTCGAGATCCCGTGTCGGGAATCGAGCAGGATCACCGCGACGTCAGCAGTCGACGCTCCGGTCACCATGTTCCGGGTGTACTGCTCGTGCCCCGGGGTATCGGCGACGATGAACTTCCGCTTCTCCGTGGAGAAGAATCGATACGCCACGTCGATCGTGATGCCTTGCTCGCGTTCCGCGGTGAGGCCGTCGACGAGCAGCGCGAAGTCCAGCTCGTCGCCCTGGGTCCCGACCCTCTTGGAGTCCGCTTCGAGCGCATCCAACTGATCCGAGAACACCAGTTTCGAATCGTAGAGAAGCCTGCCGATCAGCGTGCTCTTGCCGTCGTCGACGCTTCCGCAGGTGATGAACCGCAGCATCGACTTGTTCTCGTGGACTTCGAGATAGTCCTCGATGCCGGATTCGAGGAGGTCGGTCGTTGAATGTGCCATCAGAAGTAGCCTTCCTGCTTCTTCCGCTCCATCGACCCGCTCGAGTCGCGGTCGATCACCCGGCCCTGGCGTTCGGAGCTTGTCGTGAGGAGCATTTCCTGGATGATCTCGGTGAGAGTCGATGCCTCGCTCTCGACTGCCCCGGTCAGCGGATAGCAACCGAGGGTCCGGAAGCGCACGTTCTTCTTCTCGGGCACTTCGCCCGGTTCGAGAGGGAATCGATCGTCGTCGACCATGATCAGGACACCATCGCGTTCGACCACCGGTTGCGGGCTCGAGAAATACAGCGGCACGATCGGGATCCGCTCCCGCCGGATGTACTGCCAGATGTCCAACTCGGTCCAGTTGGACAGCGGGAAGACGCGCACGCTCTCGCCCGGGGCCTTCCTCGTGTTGTAGAGGCTCCACAGCTCCGGACGTTGCTGCTTCGGATCCCAACGATGCTTCGCGCTTCGGATCGAGAACACCCGCTCCTTCGCTCGCGACGCCTCTTCATCGCGTCGCGCACCACCGAACGCCAGATCGAAACGATGGAGGTCGAGCGCCTGCTTGAGGCCCTCCGTCTTCCACATATCGGTGTGGGTGGCGGAGCCGTGCTCGAAGGGATTGACGCCGAGCCGAACGCATTCGGGGTTCTGGTAGACGATCAGTTCGGCACCCATGCGTTCGGCTATCGTGTCGCGGAACTCGTACATGGCCCGGAACTTCCATGTCGTGTCGACGTGCAGCAATGGAAACGGCAACTTGGACGGATGAAACGCCTTCATCGCGAGATGCAACATGACCGAGCTGTCCTTGCCGACCGAGTAGAGCATCACCGGATTTTCGCTCTCCGACACTGCCTCCCGGAAGATCTGGATGCTTTCCGCTTCCAGCCTCTCGAGATGTGTGAGTGGCTTCATATCGTTCATGTCTCCCTACAACCGTCTACGACTGAATGTGCGGCTCAGAGCCGGGCTATCACTTCCGCGCCGATACGCTCGGCGGTGTCACACCATTCGGCGCGAGTGCGTCCGGCAAAGTTGACACCGAGTCCCGAGACCCCGAGCTCTCGGTACCGCCCGATGCGGTCGATCCACATCTCCGGTGCCCACGGCTCGGTGGGCTTGATGATCCCTCCGAGAACAACTTCGGGTGGTGTTGCACGCCCGACTTCTTCACAACTCACACGCATATAGGCGATAGCCTCGCGCAAGTCGTCTTCTCCTGTGATCCCTGCGGTGCGGGTCCTGGCCAGATCGGCACCCGACACCGAGGTGAGAAACGGGTTCCATCCGTCTCCGCGCTCCACTGCGCGCCGAATCGCCTTCTTCGAGTTGCCTCCAACAAGAATCGGCGGGCGCGGTTGTTGCACCGGGCCCGGAAGGATCCGATTCCCGTAGGCGGTGTACCCCTCCCCCTCGAAGGTGAACTCACCACCGGACAACGCCGCGGTCATCGCGTCGAGGTATTCGTCGGTGAGTTCGTTGCGCCGATCGAAGTCGACCCCGAGCGCCCGATATTCACCCTTCAGATAGCCGGTTCCGACACTGAGCGTGACGCGACCACCGGTGACCCGGTCCAGCGACGCGACCGCACGCGCAACCAGGAACGGATTACGGTAGGGCAGCACGAGAATTCCCGTCTGCAACCTCAGTGTCGTCGTCACCGCCCCGAGGAGCGACAACATCACGAATGGGTCCTGGGCGTGATGCCCGCCGGAATCGAGCCATCGCCCTGTGGGGCACGGGTGGTCGGTGACCAAGCCGGCATTGAACCCTGCTCACTCCAGGGCTCGCCCCACGTCTCGGACCGCATCGACGGTCATGAACTCATCGACTGCGTCGACGTTGTCGAACGGCAGCGGGGCATTGATCTTGATATCCGACATGTTCGGTGCAACCGCCACTTTCTCGGGTTCGGGATCTTCAGACGTTCCGGCTACGGGCGTTCGATCTTCTCGATGGGATTCGAACGTTCCATCATTCCGTAGACCTCTTCACCGTCCCACCGGTAACGCACGCCGGATTGGTGAACCACGGGAAAATTGGTCTGCAATACCTGCGCGGAATAGGTCTTGTCCTTGTGGTGGACGTCGTGGAGTCCGAAGGCCGTCACTCCGTCGATCTCGATCGTTTCGTCATCTGTCTCGAGGACCAGCGATGCATCGTCGCCGGACGGCTCGAGCTTGGTGAGCCACGGTGCCTTCACCACGCGCGCAGGAATCAGATCACCATCACCGCGGAAGACGAACCCTTCGTTGAACGACGGCTGCCCGTCGTCTCGCGGGGGAAATGCGAGGTATCCGAATGCTTTTCCACTCGGGAACACCGCTGACTGCCAGCAATGCCCCCAGAACTCGGTCAGCCTTCTCACACCCTGACGGCGAATGCGAAGGCCGCTACCCGAGAATGTCTGCTCCTCGCCGCCATCGACGGCGATGTACCCGGTAGCCCGGTACAGCTGCTCGTAGCGGGGCCCGCCGATGAGATCTCCCGCCGCTGTCGTCTTCAGCTGGTCTCCGGCTTCCTTGCGCATCGCACCCTGAACCCATGGCGGAACCGCCATCTTCGCCTCGACGCCGAATCGGATATCGACCAGAGGGCCGTCGACATTTCCGTCGATGAGGTCTGCGGATGTCGAGGCCACGGCCTTTCCCTCGTACGTCATCTTCCACGTGTCGAATTCGGAGATCGACTCGAACCGCAATCCACCGGCACCGAGCACCCTCGGAAGGCCATCGTGGCCGGCGGTCGGTATCGACGGGGTTGTTTCGCGGAGCCGGTATGTTCGCCCGTCCGGGAACGCAACATTGACCTGAATATCGTGACTGTCCCAGTTCGCAGCGGTGGCCTCGATACCCATGCGAGGCAATCCCACGGTACCGCGATCGTCGAAAGTCCAGAAGCTCACCGAGTCCCTCATGTCCGGATCCTCGGGGCGTTCGTCGAATACGAGTTCTCGCGACGGATCGATCCCACCGGTCAGGTCTACAGACATTTCACACCTTTCGTATCGGCCGCGCATGCTCCACGCGTGTGGATCGACTTGGCCGGAATTGACATGGCAAGAGTTGACACAGTCGGTACCACTCCGACTCAGTTCATGTAGATTCCGCCGGCAACATCGATCGTCTGACCACACATGTAGTCGGCCGCATCACCGGCGAGGAACGCCACCATGTTCGCGACTTCCTCAGGCAGGCCCGCACGCCCGAGCTGCACGTAGTTCTCGATCGACTCGACGATCGAAGCGCGACCGGCGCGTTCCTTGTCGTTGGCCGGACGTCGGAGGTACTCCATCATGTCCGGCTTGATCATGATTCCGGGCGCGACTGCAAGGACATTCACACCACGCGGTGCCATTTCGTGGGCAAGGTTTCGAGTGAACCCGATGACACCGGACTTGCACGAGTTGTAGACGACGAGGCCTCGCTGCTGGGTGCGTCCACCTGCCGATCCGATATTGATGATCTTGCCCGAACCTTGCGGCAGCATGTGCTCGAGGGCGGCGTGCGCACCGTACATCATCATCGTCAAGCTGCCGTGCACCGTAGCGTCGATGTCCTCCTTCGTGTGCTTCTCGAACGGACCGGCAATCACGTTCACCGGATTGTTGATCATGAGGTCGAGACCTCCGAGCGCGTCACAACTTTCGTGCACGGCACGGCGCACCTGATCCCAGTCGGACATATCCGCTTGCACCGGGACCGTGTTCACATTCCAGCGCTGCTCGATTTCCTTCGCCCGGCGCTCCACCTTCTCACGGGTGCGGCCCACCAATGCGATATCCGCTCCGAGACCTGCAAGCCGAGTGGCGATAGCGTGGCCCAGACCGTCACCGCCCGCCCCGGTGACAATGGCCTTCCTCCCGGTCAGATCCATCACTTCGGTGACGCGCTGATCGATGGTGTGCTTGGGCAACCGATCCAGCCCGAGCACCTCGACCCAGTCTCGCTCATCGCCCTGCAACATCGAATACCCTTCCTGTCGACCGGCCCACGTGTTCGAGACTCAGCTGAATTCGTGCACCGTCCACTTGTTCGCCTTCTCCAGGTAGTCCGAGAACCGTGGTCGTAGCTGGTCGAGATCGATGCCGAACTCGACGGGGTCGGCGCTCTTGCTGGGCTCACGCTCGGCAGCTGCGCGAGTCCACCAGTCGCGCATCTGGGTCTCGAACCGGTCGGTGACCGGCTCGCCCAACCACTGGTACAGACCTCGGACCTGGCCGACGGGATCGGCTTGCATTGCGCGGAAGTCGATGTCGTAGAAGCGATCGTCCGCACCTGCCGCGCGGAACTCCACAGTCTTCTGCATGCCGGACACCCAATGCTCGATGTTCATCCGGCCGATGTAGGGCCTGTCCACGCTGTCGGTGAAGCTCATCACGATGTCGGTGATCAGTTCAGACAGAGAGAGCATGGAATCGGTCGGATCTCGGTGTGTCATGACGAATCGCGCGTCCGGGAAGACCTCTGTGAGGGGTTCCAGGAAGTGCACATGCGTGGGGCACTTCAGACGCCACGGGCGCGTGGGTTCACCCCATTGCAGGAGCTTCATGACGCGCTTCTGGTACTCGAAGGTCGGTCGCAGATCAGCATCGTGGACGAGCCACTCCGCGTAGGTGGGGACCTGCGCAAACGACAAGAACATGTACGATTTGAAGTCCAGTGCCATCAGGTCGTGACATTCCATCGGACCATGCGTCTCGACCGGAACATGATGCCGGGAGCCCACCATCTCACCGGTGCCCGTGGGGATTCGCGGATCGACACCGGATACCGTCGACGGCGGCGGACACGGCTGCGAGGACTCCCACCGTCGGATGTAGCGAACTTCGGGATCCTGTGCCAGCAGCAACGCGAGTGCACTCGAACCTGTTCGAGGAAGACCCAATCCGATCAGCGGCGCCGAGATCTGCTCTGCCTCGACCTCGGGATGCCTGCGGTACCAGTCTTCGACCTGAAGCCGCTGCGCGAGATGGTTGACGATCCGCTCGTGAAGAAACGATTCGCCACGAGAATTCAGTTGCGCCTCACCGCGCAGCGAGGAAAGAAGTATGCCGAGCCCTTCGCGGAAGGAGTCGTCACCGAAATCGGTGAGCTCCGTCCGCGAGGTCGCTGCCGCCAGCATGTCGTCCATATCGAACACGTTGTCCTCCAAAGAAATATATGTCGGGTTCACGGTGAACGCGCGTCAGTTCATCCACTGACCGCCGGCGACATCGATCGTCTGACCGCACATGTAGTCGGCTGCATCGCTGGCGAGGAACGCGACCATGTTTGCTACTTCTTCGGGAAGCGCTGCGCGCCCGAGCTGCACGTAGTTCTCGATCGATTCGACGATCGAGTCCCGAGCCGCGCGCTCCCGGTCGTTCGTCGGACGCTGGAGGTACTCCATCATGCTGGGCTTGATCATGATTCCGGGTGCACACGCCAGCACGTTGACGCCCCGGGGCGCCATCTCGTGCGCCAGGTTGCGGGTGAATCCCACTACCCCGGACTTGCACGAGTTGTACACCACCAGTCCCCGCTGCTGGATGCGGCCGCCCACGGCCCCGATGTTGATGATCTTCCCGGAACCCTGGGGCAACATGACCTCCAGCGCAGCGTGTGCGCCGTACATCATCATGGTCAGGCTGCCGTGGACCGTGGTGTCGATGTCGTCCTTGGTGTGGTTCTCGAACGGACCGGCAACCACATTCACCGAATTGTTGATCATGATGTCGAAACCACCGAGGCCATCACGACTTTCCTGCACAGCCCGGTGCACCTGGTCCCAATCGGACATATCCGCCTTGACCGGCACCGTGTTCACGCCCCAGCGCTCCGCGATCTCCTTCGCCCGACGCTCCAACGTCTCCGGCGTCCGGCCCACCAATGCGATATCCGCGCCGAGTCCTGCGAGACGATTCGCAATGGCATGGCCGAGGCCTTCGCCGCCGGCGCCGGTGACGAGGGCCTTCCTGCCGGTCAGATCCATAACCTCGGTGACGCGCTGATCGACAGTGTGCCTCGGCAGCCGATCCAGGCCGAGCTTCTCGACCCAGTTCTGCGTCTCGTCCTGCAACATGGATTCCCCTCTCGCCGATTCACTCTCGAATCCGGGTGCGTGGAAATTCACCCCGGTGAAACGAGACTATGATTCAGGTCACGAGCTATGCCAATATCGATTTCGGCGCCAAGCCATAACATCGCGCTATATCTCGAGAGGACTCAGCCGCACATGGACACTCACCGGCTCGGCTACTTCCTGCGCATCGCCGAGGAAGGTTCGATGACCCAGGCTGCCACCGTGCTGGGAGTGGCGCAGCCGGCACTCAGTCGGCAACTCCGGCTCCTCGAAGACGACCTGGGCGTGAAACTCTTTCGTCGTACATCCCGGGGTATGGAGCTCACCGAAGACGGCGAACAGCTCCGCGCGAACACGGCGGGTCCGCTACGCCAACTGGAACTCGCACTCCAGTACGCCGGTTCTCCCATGGCACACATCGAGCGAGGACTGCGGCTCGGCCTGACCGAAACTGTCGCAGCCACGCTGGCCACGCCCTTACTCGGCAGCCTGTCTACGGCATTTCCGAAGGTCAGCTTCTCGGTGACGGTTGCACCCAGCGAAAAGCTCGTCGAGGACATGCTCAAGGAGAACTTGGACAGCGCTGTCATAAACTCGATTCCCGATGACCGCCTGTTCTACAGCGAGCTACTCGTCGAAGATCTCGTCGTCGTCGGCGGTCCCGCATCGGATCTTCATCCGAGCCGTGCAATCGAGTTCGTGGATCTTGCGGACTACCCGCTGGTACTACCGATTTCACCGGTGGGAATCGGAACGACGTTGACGAACACCGCCCTCCGACTCGAGATCACTCTTCGGTCTCGATTCGCGACGGACTCGCTTCAGATCTCGAAGGAACTCATCGAATCCGGCCAGGCATACGGCATCCTGCCCCAGTCCGCCTGCCGTTCCGAGATTCGCAGCGGCCGTGTGAGATACGCCCCGCTCCGCGGCCCGATACTCAGTCACAGAGTCGGTATGGCCGCGACGTCGCAACACAAACTACCCCGGGGGTTCTCGATCAAGGTCGGCATCATCATCCGCGAGGAGTTCGCGCGCCTGACCACATCGTCGAGATAACGCTCGAGAACTCCGACGAACGACTGTAGGCCCCGAGACTCTCTCGGGGCCTACAGTTCTCGCGACTTGCTCCTACGATGCTACGGCCTTGTCGAGGTCGATGTTCTCCACCTCGAACAGATTCTTACGTCCCAGGACGGAAGGCAGCGGGAAATGGCATGCCGCGTACTGTCCCGGCCTTACCTCACGCATTTCCGGTTCTTCCTTCTCGCACCGCTCCTGCGCATGCGGGCAGCGCGTCCGGAAACGACATCCCGTCGGCGGGGAGAGCGGCGACGGCACATCGCCGGCCAGAGCAGGCCCCGCGAAAGCCTTGTCGGGATCGGTCAATGGAACCGAGTCCAGCAATGCGCGAGTGTAGGGATGTGCGGGGTCGTCGTAGAGCTCGATGGAGTCGCCGAACTCGCAGACCTTGCCCAGATACATCACCATCACGTTGTCGCTGACGGTGCGAACCACACCGAGATCATGGGCGATGAACACGACCGTCAGATCGAACTCTGCCTTGAGTTCTTCGATGAGGTTGAGGATCTGAGCCTGCACCGAGACGTCCAACGCCGAAACCGGTTCGTCGCAGATCAGCAGACGTGGACCGAGCGCGAGTGCACGCGCGATCGCGACGCGCTGTGCCTGACCACCGGACAGCTGCCGGGGCAGGATCTCCGCGAACCGGTCGCCCGGCAGCCCGACCTGCTCGAGCATCGATGCAGACTTCTTCTCTCGCTCCTCGGCGTTCGCTCCGGCGACCGTCAGTCCCTCGACGACGATGTCCTTGACCGCGCGACGCGGATTGAGCGACGATACCGGGTCCTGGAAGATCATCTGCATGTCACGGCGTAGCGAGCGCATGTGCTTCTCGCTCACGCCCTCGATCCATTCCTCACCGAACCTGATTCGGCCCGCCGTCACCCGATCGAGTCGCAGAACGGCACGGCCGGTGGTCGACTTCCCACATCCGGATTCACCGACGATGCCCAGGGTCTCGCCGGGAAGCAGGTCGAAACTGATCTTCGACACCGCCTGCACAGTGCCTGCCTTCGACGGGTACTCGACGACGAGGTCCTGCACCGAGAGCAATGCTTCGTCGCCGCGCAGATGTGCGGTACCACTACCTGCCATGTGATTCACCTCCGGATACAGACCCCACCGGCACCTTGACGGGGTTCACGCACGCGACGTCGTGATCGACGCCGAAGGACTCGAGCTCGATCGGCGCGGACGAGCATGCGTCCTCCGCGTTCGAGCAGCGAGGAGCGAACCTGCACCCTTCGGGGGGCGAGGTCGGGTCGGGAAGCGATCCTTCGATCAGACGCAGAGGCGAATGCCGTTCGTGGTCGATCGACGGTGTCGCACCCAGGAGCGCATGTGTGTAGCGATGCATAGGCGCGTCGAACACTCCGCGAGTGGACCCGATCTCTGCGAGACGACCCGAGTACATGACAGCCACCCGGTCGGTGCGACCGGCGACGACAGCCAGGTCGTGGCTGATGAGCATCATCGCCATGTTCCGATCGCGTTGTACGCGGCGGAGCAGATCGAGGATCTGACGCTGCACGGTCACGTCCAAGGCCGTGGTCGGTTCGTCCGCGATCAGAAGATCCGGCTCACACGCCAAGGCGATCGCCAGCATAACGCGCTGACGCATGCCGCCGGACATCTCATGTGGATAGTTCCTCAGGCGACGCTCCGGATCGGGCACACCCACTTCGTCCAGGAGTTTCAGCGCGCGATCGTGGGCTTCGGACTTGCTCACGCCGAGGTGTCGTCGCATTCCCTCGGTGAGCTGACGTTCGACCCGCACAACCGGATTGAGGGACCGACCGGGATCTTGAAAAACCATGGCGATCTGGTTTCCCCAGATCTCCAGTTTCTCCTTCTTGCTCAGGGACAACAGATCACGTCCCTGGAAGGTGACCTCGCCGGAACGACCCGAGCGTGGCGGCATCAGACCCATGATGGCACGGGCCATGACCGACTTGCCGGAGCCGGACTCGCCGACGATACCCAGCGCCTGTCCGGAGTCCAGGTTCAGCGACACATCGTCCACAGCACGGACGGTGCCTCGCGGCGTGCCGATGTAGGCACGTAGATTTCTCACTTCGAGAAGCGGCTGAGCATTCACGGCGAGCCGGCCCTTTCGGTCGTGTCGGCTAGTTACTGATCCAAAGCTCTTCGGGCAAGGTCGAGCCGAGGCTGAACAGCTGTACCCCATGCGTGTCCTCGCTGAAGGTCACCGACGGCAATGCACGGGTGTACCAGAGGCCCACGGCGGTGTCGGCGAGAATCTGCTGTACCTCGTCGTATGCCGCCTTGCGCTCCTCTTGGGTTGCGCCGAACCGGCCGCGATCGAGCGCAGCGTCCAGTTCAGGATTGTTGACGCCCATGAAGTTTCCGGTGGAGTCCGACGTGAACGCCATCGACAGGGCGTAATCGGGATCCTGGGTGACCGCGGACGAGATGAGCATGTCGAAGTCGCGTGCGCCCGCGCGCGCCGTCACGGCCGCGAAGTCGGTGACCTCCACGTTCATCTCCACGTTCTCGAAGGCGCTGAGTTGAGCTTGAATCGCCTCGGCGAGCACGCGGCTTTCGGTCGTCGGGTACGACAGGAAGGTGAACTTGACAGGCTTGCCTTCTGCGGCGAGTTCGTCGAAGAGACTCTGTGCTTCTTCGATGTTCGTCTCGCCGAGCGGAATGTCGGCGTAGAACGGTGAGTCCTCGGGGAAGAACGTGGTGGGGACCTCGCCCTCACCGTTGTAGACCACGGTGTTCACGGCGTCGAGGTCGACAGCCAGCGACACTGCACGACGCGCACGCTCGTCGTCGAAGGGCGCACGACGTTGATTCATACCCACATACTGGCCGCCACCAGTGGACGTCACGACGTACTGGAGCCCTGCAGCGTCGGCCTTGTTGACGTTGGTCCAGCTCGTCTCTGCGGTCAGGTCGGCCCCGCCTGTAGTCATGGTGTTCGACCGCTGGCTGGCATCGGCCACCGTGCGAATCTCCAGCGTATCCAGATACGGCTTGGGCGCATCCCAATACCCGGGATTCTTCTCGAGTGTCACCACGTCCTGACGAGCCCAGTTGACCAGGGTGAACGGGCCTGCACCGATCGGGTTCTGATCGAACGCCTCACGCCCCTGCTCGAGTGCCGCCGGCGACGCAACCCAGTTGAGCGCGCCCGCAACAACAGCCTGACCGAACTGCGGGTTCGGCTCCACCATCGTCACACGCAGCGTGAGCGGATCGACAGCCTCGGTCGACTCGACCTCCACTGCCTGCCGGATGGTGGTGGACCCCAAAGCAGGGTCCTTGAGTCGATCCCAGTTGTACTTCACCGCGGCAGCATCCAGCGGTGTGCCGTCACTGAAGACCAGATCCGGCTGAAGAACGAGGGTGTAGGTCTTGCCACCGTCCTCACTCGAGAAGTCGGTGGCCATCTTGTATTCGAGCTCGAACGTGTCGTTGTTCGTCACCATCAACGTGCCGTAGAGCGCATTGCCGAGGAGGGGCTGGTGCGCCCATGTGTTGGACAGCTGCGCGGGGTCGAGCGACCGCGGTTCGCCCATCTGCATGATGCGTGCAGTGCCGCCGGCGACGGGATCGCCGGCCTCCACTGTGGCCGCAGTCGAATTGCTGGCAGACCCGGAATCCCCTCCGGCGCCGCATGCACCCAGAACCAGTGCCGCGGAGCAGGCGGCTGCGAACGCGGCCACCATACGTCTGTGTCGGATCATTCTCGACCTCATACTTTCATGTACTTCAGGACTACGATCGGCGCGCGCTGAACGTGTTCAGTCGTGCAGCGTGCGGTCGTACTTTGTGCGAAGGTGATCGCCTACTTGATTGAGGCCGAACACCGTGAGGAAGATGACGAGTGAAGGAACCATCACCAGGTGAGGTGACGTGGACAGCGCGTCCTTGCCATCGTTGATCATCCCGCCCCAGCTCGGCTGCGGCGGCGGAATGCCGAGGCCGAGGAAGCTCAGGGAGCCCTCGGCAACGATGAGAGCCGCCATCACGATGGGGAGGTAGGACGCGAGCGGCGCGATCACGTTGGGCGTGATCTCTCGGAACAGGATGCGGCCGTTCCCGGCTCCCATGTTCTTTGCAGCCCTGACGAATTCACGCGACGACCAGGAAAGAGTATTCGCGCGGGACAGTCTGATGAACGACGGAACAGCCATCAGACCGAGGCCCAGCAGCATGGTCGGCACGCTCGGAGTCAGGATCGACGCCAGCGCGAGGAGAAGGATCAGCGGGGGAAACGCGAGCATGGCATCGGTGATCAGGGTGATCACGGAGTCGAGCTTCTTGCCGAAGTAGCCTGAGATCAAGCCGAAGAAGGAGCCGATCACGAACCCGGTCAGGCCGGCGACGGCACCTATGACGAGCGAGACCTGCGCGCCGTAGACGATGCGCGAGAGCATCGATCGGCCGAGTGTATCTGTTCCCAGGACCAGGTCGAGGGACTCGAACGACGGGGGCTGACGAGGAGATCCGATCGGAACATCGTAGGGCGCAATGGGAAGCAGGCCTGCGAAGATCGCGGCACCGATGATGACGACAAGCCAGACGATCGACAGGTAGACCAGGATCGAACGCTGTTTCTTTACGGCCGGGACGTCGGGTAACGTCGCGGCGCTCTTTCCCGTGGAGACGCCGTCTCCACGCTTCTCGAGCGCGACCTGCGTCATGCTCCGACCACCTTCCTGACCCGCGGGTCGATGACTTGGTAGCTGAGGTCGACGAGGGTGTTGATACCGACGTACACGACCGCGATGAAGACGACGATGCCCTGCACCATGATTACGTCACGTGACGTGATGGACGAAGCAACCAACTGCCCCAATCCTGGTAGACCGAAGAGTGTTTCGACGATCACGGTGCCTCCGATCAGCCGTCCGAGGTTGATGCCCGCGACCGTGATGAGTGAGAAAGACGATGGCCGCAGCGCGTGCCGGAGCATCACGTACCAGGAGGGCATCCCCTTGGCTCGCGCCGACGCCACGAAGTCCTCGCGAAGCGTGCCGATGAGGTCGGTACGCAACAGTCGGTGGAATGCGGCGATCTCGGTGAGCGCGATCGCGATCGCCGGGAGGATCGCACCGCGCAGGTTGTCGCCGAGCCCTTCGCTCAGCCGCGACCAGCCCATCACCGGGAAGATCTGCAGCTGGATCGCGAAGTAGTAGATCAGCACCGGACCGGCGATGAATGCCGGCACCGAGAGAAACACTGCCGACAGTGCGTTGATCGCCCGGTCGACCTTGCTGCCCGGACGCGAAGCCGAGACGATGCCCATCACGAGGGATACGACCAACGCGATGATCAGCCCCATGGCCGCGAGCTGCAGCGTGACGGGCAGACGCTCGACGATCGCCTCGCTCACCGATTGCCCTGTCAGCGGGGAGGTCCCCAGATCGCCGCGCACTGCGTTGCCCAGCCAGTCGATGTACCGAACCCAGAACGGTTGATCCAGGCCGAGTTCGGAGTTCATCTGGGCGACCGCTTCGGGCGTGGCGTTTTCGCCCAGGATTACCTGCGCAACCGATCCCGGCGCGAAACTGAGCAGGGCGACGACCGCAATCGTGACCAGCAGGACAACCAGAATGCTGCGCCCCACCCGTTTGGAAACCGTGGATATCATCCGAACTCAACTTTCATCGCGATACCGGAATCGTGCCGCCCAGAACAAGAGACGAAGTGCTTGTGACGGCTCCCACAGTAGGACGTTCTCGCGCTGACGGCAATATCAGTTCACATAAAACAGAACCTATTTGTTCAAATTACAGAACGGCAATCTTGCACCCCGGCAACATTTGGCAGATCCGGGCAGAACGGGGATCATAAACGGGCTCACGGCACGACGAAAACCCGCGTCACAGTTGCCTGTACGCGGGTTTTCGTGCTGATCATCAGCCGGCTGCCGACTCCAGGATCGTCACGGCCGCAACGGCAGTCGGACCTCCCACATTGTGCGCCAACCCGATCCGAGCTCCGTCCACCTGGTTGGCAGCGTCGCCACGCAGCTGCTCGAACAGTTCGACGCACTGGGCAACTCCGGTGGCGCCCGGAGGGTGCCCCTTCGTGTTGAGCCCTCCACTGGGGTTGACAGGGAGCGATCCTTCGACACCCGTACCACCGGACTCGATGAGTTTGAACGCCTCGAACTTCTCGGCGAACCCGAGATCCTCGTAGCTGATCAGCTCGATGCCCGTGAAGTAGTCGTGTACCTCCGCCACGTCGATGTCGGACGGAGTCATCCCTGCCATCGCAAACGCCTGCTTCGCCGCGCGCACTGTCGCAGGGAAGGAGGTCAGGTCGCGCTTGTGCTGGTGCATAACCGAATCGAGGCCGACGCCACTTCCACGTATCCAGACAGGACGATCGGTGAATCTGTCGACCATATCCTCTGCGACCAGAACCACCGCAGCGGCGCCGTCGCTCTGCGGTGCGCAGTCGTAGACGCCGAAGGGGGTGACCACCGCATCCGCCGCGAGAACCTCTTCGACGGTGAGCTCGAATCGTCGGCATGCCTTGGGGTTACTCATCGCATTGTGGTGATTCTTGACCGCCACCATCGCCATGTGCTCACGGGTTGCCGGCGATTCGTGCAGGTACCTGCGTACATGCAGCGCGAATCCGGCCTGCGCCAACCCGAGTGGGTAATCCCAGGCCATGTCGCGGGACATGGCCTCCCATTCCCACAGCATCCCTTTCGACGCTGTTTCGCGGAGCTTGTCGGCTCCCACGACGAGCGCGACGTCGTAGGCTCCGGATGCGATGCCGAACATGGCATTTCGGATCGCGTCGTGCCCCGTGGCACACGAATTCTCGACGCGGGTCACAGGGATATCGCGTAGGCCCAGGGTGTCGGCGAGGATCCCCGACGGAAATCCGTCGGTGGTGCCCATGGAGCCGAACCAAGCCGCCTGCAGGTCCGAGAGGTCGAGCCCCTTGTCGACACTCGCCGCGCACTCCGAGAACGCCATCGGCAGAAGGTCTCTGATGCCCAACGCGAAATGCTCCGCGAACGGCGTCATTCCCGCACCGACGATCGCTACGTTCCTCATGCCGCGTCCTCCGTTCCCGCACCGACCGTGCCCGCAGTATCAGGCTCGAATGCATAGCCGTAGTCGGGCACGCCCGAGCGGACGGCCACCCGCCTGAGTACCAGTCGACCTCGATCTCCGATGTCGACCGTGCCCGCGTCGACACCGGTGACCCGCACCAGTGCCCGCACCCCTACCTCGTCGAGTTCGACGATCACAAGTGTGTACGGCGTCTTCAGTCCGGGGACCGGGACGTGCACAGTCACCTCGGTGTACACGACGCCGGTGCGAGGCAGTTCGACGAAGGTGTAGTCCGTCTTCAATGTTCCGTCATGATCCACCCGGTATCGAGGGGGGAAGTCCAGTTCGTCGCTGTCCGAGAACTTTCCCGCCTCCCACCGCACCTTCGCTTCGAAGGCCCGCTCGTAGGCGGCAAGGGAGATGGGAATCTCACCGGCCGCGAGCTGGCCGGAGTCGGACAGCGGCTGCGCGGCTCGCTCTCGACGAAGGACCGAAGCCGAGCCGTCCGCGACCGTGATCCCCGACAGACTCGCCTGTTCGATCCCCACCAACGGCCCGGTCGTACCTGCTTCCGCCATGGCTGCCAACGCGAACAGACTCGAACTCGCGCCGGTGGTGGGAAGCGCAACTGTCTCGCCGATGGCCAGGGGTGCCGCGTCCTTGCGCCCGATGCCCGCGACGACGACGGGGCTGTCGACCCACGCCGTCGTCAAGGACGCAAGATAGCCGCGCTTCTTGAGCAGTCGCGGATCGCCGTAGTCGTGGACGTCCCCCGAACTGTTCCGCGTACGGACCGGCAGACTGCGGGACACCCGCGCGGCGGTGCGCACCTGCAGCCCGCGTTCTGCTGTGAGCGCCGCTGCCGCACCGGCAGCGTCGATATCGACACCGATCACAAGTGTCCTGGGCCTGGCCGAGCCGAGTGCGTCGAGTGTCGCAGGAGCCCCGCCCAATCGCTCGATGACTTCGAGCTCTGGATCGAGCCCGAGGCCGGCGAGAAGCACCGCGGCATTGCTGCTCTCCGTGAGCGGCAGGTCGCGGCTCACGAGCACGACGTACTCGACGGAACCTCCGGACTCGAGTGCGGCGCGACCTGCTTCTACAGCAAGCGTGATCGCGTCCTCGTCGTCTCCCGGCACCCGGGAGTCGGCTGTACCCCAGCATGGCAGGTAGGTACCGATCGAAGCGATGTATGGCATGGGACTCTCCCGACGAACTAGGCGACTGCCGAACTAGGTGACTGCACCGGCAGTCTTGAGGGCAATGATCCGCTCCCAATCGAGGCCGAGCTCGAGGAGAACTTCCTCTGTCTGAGCGGCGAATTCGGGTGCCGCTCCGATGCTCGGAGCCGTGACGTCGAACTGCACCGGGTTGCTCACCAGCTCGAGTTCACCGGCCTTGATGATGTACTCGTTCGCCCGGACCTGCGGGTCGCTCGCCACTTGCAGGGAGTCCTGCACGGGCGCCCACGGACCGGAGAGACTTCCGAAACGCTCGGTCCACTCGGGGAGCGTGCGGGCGCGGATCGCCTCACGAATGAGTTCCACGGCTTCTGCAGTGTGTGCGGCTATCTGCTCCGCCCCGACGAAACGCGGATCGTCGATGAGTTCCGGGCGCTCGATGAGCGTGCACACCTCGGCCCAGTACTTCGCCGGCTGCAGCATGACGAACGACAGGAAGCGTCCGTCCGCGGTCTCGTACAACCCGGACAGCGGGTTGGTGAGTGCACCATGCCCACCGGGTACCGGCGCCACCATGTGATCCTGCATGTGCACCGACAACGCGATCCCGTGGCCCATGGCCCACACGCCGCTACTGAGCAACGACACGTCGACGATCGACGGCTCGCCGGTACGTTCACGCTTGAACAGTGCCGCCGAGATGCCACCCGCGAGGTTCGTGCCGGAGATGGTGTCGCCGAACGCCGGCCCCGGAGGAGTGATCATGCCTTCGGTCCCCGGCGGTGTGAGGGTGGCAGCGATTCCCGCCCGGGCCCAGAAAGCGGTCATGTCGTAGCCGCCCTTGTCGGACTCCTCGCCACGTGGACCGAGCGCACTTCCGCGCGCATAGATCACCTTCGGGTTCACAGCCCGGATATCATCGACGTCGATACCGAATTTCGCCCGGGCCTGCGGGAGGAAGCTCGTCAGGAAGACATCGCAGTTGCGAGCGAGGTCGTGGAGGAGTTCCCGGCCCTCGGTCGTACTCATATCGAGGCCGATGCTGCGCTTCCCGCGGTTCGCGTGTTCGACGTTGGGATTCGGGTCGCCTTCGACACGCATAGGACCAATCTGACGGAGGCCACGCTGCGGATCACCGGTGACGGCGTGCTCGACCTTGATGACGTCGGCGCCCCACTCTGCAAGTACTGCACCCGCAGAGGGAACGAACCCGTACATCGCGACCTCGAGGACGCGAACCCCTTCCAGCGGCCTCACGACTTGACCGCCAGCGCGTACGACTTGGTCTCGAGGAACTCCTCCAGTCCTTCCTGGCCCATTTCGCGGCCGATGCCCGACTGCTTGTAGCCGCCGAAGGGCATATCGGGGCTGAAGTAGTTGCCGCCGTTGATACCGAAGCTGCCGGTGCGGATGCGACGAGCGATTGCGATTCCGCGATCGTCGTCGGCGGTGAGAATGCCGCCCGACAGACCGTACTTCGAGTCGTTGGCGATCCGGACGGCGTCCTCTTCGTCGTCGAACGGGATCACGGCGAGGACCGGGCCGAACGCCTCTTCCTGAGCGATCTCGCTCGACGGGTCGACGTTCGCGACGAGGGTCGGCTCGTAGAAGTAACCGGGCGAGACGGCCTTACCACCGGCCGCGAGCGTGGCGCCTGCGGCAATCGCGCGCTGCACGAGTCCGTCGACCTTGTCGCGCTGTTTCGCGCTGATGAGCGGGCCCATGTACATCTTGGGGTTCGTCGGATCACCGAACGGCACGTTGGCCATCATCGTTGCGATCGCCTGGACGATCTCGTCGTGCTTGTCGCGCGGCACGAGCAGACGCGAGGTCAGCGCGCAACCCTGTCCGGCGTGCGAACAGATGCTGAAAGCAGCGAACTGGGCGACGGTCGCCAGGTCTGCATCCTCGAGCACGATCAGAGCGGACTTGCCACCGAGCTCGGTGAACACCTTCTTCATCGTCGCTGCAGCCGCGGCCATGATCTGCGCACCGACCGGCGTGGATCCGGTGAACGTCACGACGTCGACGTCCGGGTGCGTGGTCAGGACCTCGCCGACGGGGATTCCCGACGACGACAGGATGTTGACGACACCCGCAGGGATGTCGGTGTACTTCTGGATGAGCTCACCGATGGCATTGGTGATGATCGGTGTGTCGGGAGCGCCCTTGAGGACCACGGTGCACCCGGCAGCGAGGGACGGTGCCAGCTTGGCAAGCCCCAGCTGCACCGGGTAGTTGTACGCGGTGATCGCGGAGACGACGCCTGCCGCTTCCTTTCCGACCCAGCGACGGTGCTTCTGACCGCGGATCTCGATCTCGCCCTTGTCGTCCTCGAACGAGTACCCGCGCAGGAGATCGGCGTAGTACTTGATGATCCCGATGGGCGCTTCGAGCTGATTGGCGTGGGTGGAGATGAAGGTCGCGCCGACCTCCGCGATCAGAATCTCGCGGAGCTCTTCCTTGTGGTCCTGGAACGCCTGATGCAGCTGATCCATGCACTTGATGCGGAATTCGACGTCGGTCGACCACGTGGTCGTGTCGAACGCACGACGCGCAGCGGCAACAGCGGCTTCGGCTTCGTCGACGCCGGCGTCCGGAGCATGTCCGTAGAGCTCACCGGTCGCAGGGTTGTAGGACGGGAAGGTCTTGTCGAGCGTGACCAGTTCACCGTCGATGAGCAGGGGCTTCGTCACGCCCGTCGATGATTCGCCGTCGACTACTGCGGTCGACCCGTTGTCCTGCGGTGACATTCCGTCTCCTCACACTGGTGGAAATAATATTCTCGCATCTGAGAATCAGAGATCTGCTGGACGCGACTGTACCAAGTCAACCGGCTCACGCCTACCCCAGAACGTGATTCACGCCACCGATACTAAGTGGGAAGACACCGGCGAGACCCGGACAAATCCGGTCTTGCAACCCCCAATCGAACGAGAGTATGGTTCTCGCATCTGGAAGGGAGATTCTTGTGATTGAGACAACAGCACTCAGTCCGTCGCTCGGGGTAGAAGTCACCGGCCTCGACAGCCTCGACGACGACTCGGTGGTGGCGCGACTGCTCGAGGCGCTCAAATGGCGAGGGGTGTTGCTCATCCGCGGCCTGAACCTCGACGACGAGGGCCAGCTGGCCTTCAGCCGTCGTCTGGGGAAGTTGGTACAGCCGGCGCCGGGGCAGGAAATCTTCACTGTCTCACTCGATCCCGCAAAGACGCCTACGGCCGAATATCTCAAGGGCACTTTCTGCTGGCACATCGACGACACCACCAACGACGTCCCGGCCAAGGCGACCACACTGTCTGCGCGCCACGTCGCGATGGTCGGCGGCGGGACCGAATTCGCCAATACCTACGCCGCATACGAGAACCTTCCCGCGCATGAGAAGAAGCGCTACGAAGGTCTGCGGGTCGTCCACAGCTTCGAGGCCGCGCAGCGCCTTGTGTACCCCGACCCCACCGACGAGCAGGTCGCCGGATGGCGCCGGCTTCCCGAGCACGAGTCCTCGCTCGTGTGGGATCGCCGCGACGGCCGCCGGTCGCTCGTGATCGGAGCAACAGCCGATCGAATCGTGGGCATGAGCCCCGAAGAGAGCCGCGAACTCCTCGACGAACTCCTCACGTGGACCACACAGGAGCGCTTCGTCTACTCGCACGAGTGGTCGGTCGGAGACCTCGTCGTCTGGGACAACACGGGCATGCTGCACCGTGCTCTCCCGTACGATCCGTCCTCCGAGCGCCTCATGCGTCGCACCACGATCGTGGGTGACGAAGCATGGGCGTGAAAACAGCAGTCGTCACCGGCGGAAGCTCGGGAATCGGCAAGGCCATCGCGGAGCGTCTGCGCAAGGATGGCTACCAGGTCGCTGTCTTCGATCTGAACCCGTCCGGTGCAGAGCTCGAATACAAGGTCGACGTCTCCGATCCCGAACAGATCGCGGCAGCGTTCGCGCAGGTGCGCGAAGAGCTGGGGCCCGTGACGATCCTCGTCAACGGTGCAGGCCTCGAGTTGTACAAGCGATTCAAGAACATCGACTACGCCACCTGGCAGAAGGTCATCGGCGTCAATCTCGGCGGCGTGTTCCACTGCGTCCAGGCCGCGCTCCCCGACATGATCGAAGCAGGCTGGGGACGCATCGTGAACATCTCCTCATCGAGCGCGCAGTCGGGACAGCAGTTCATGTCCGCGTACGTCTCGGCCAAAGCCGCCGTCAACGGGCTCACGAAGTCGCTCGCGCTCGAATACGGACCCGAGGGAATCACCGTCAACGCGGTCCCCCCCGGATTCGTCGACACCCCCATGCTCCGCCGCTCCGAGAGCAAAGGTCTACTCGGCGGCACCATCGAAGACCACATCCAGCGCACACCGGTCCGTCGGGCCGGCCGTCCCGAAGACATCGCCGCTGCGTGTGCCTTCCTGATCTCGGAGGAAGCCGGCTACATCACCGGACAGATCCTCGGCGTCAACGGTGGCCGAAACACATAGCAGTACGTAGTCAGCAGTGCGTAATCGCAATACGTAAATCGCAGTACGTGAACACTGCCGGCCCATCATCGGGCCTGTGAAAACCACACACTCGATCGAAAGGGACGAACAGTGGGACGCGTAGAAGGCAAGGTCGCATTCATCACCGGCGCGGCGCGAGGTCAGGGCCGCAGCCACGCGGTCAAACTCGCATCCGAGGGCGCCGACATCATCGCGGTCGATCTGTGCCACAACGTCGACAGCATCACCTATGCGATGGCTACCCCTGAAGACCTCGAGGAGACCGCCCGCCTCGTCGAGAAGGAAGGTCGCCGCATCGTCACTGTGCAGGCGGACGTCCGCATCGCCGAACAGATGCGTGCGGCAGCCAAGCAGGGCATCGACGAACTCGGCAAGATCGACATCGTCGTTGCGCAGGCGGGCGTGGCAGGCATGCGCGGAGAACCGCAGGTGGCGGCGTGGTCCGACACGGTCGACATCAACCTGGTCGGCACCATCAACGCCGTGCAGGCCGCCCTGCCGTATCTCAACGAGGGCGCCTCGATCATCGCGACCGGCTCGACCGCCGCACTCATGGATGTATCGAAGAAGGATCAGCCCGGCAAGGACCTCGGTGGCGCGGCCTACGTGTTCTCCAAGCGCGCTCTGACGCACTTCATCCACGATCTGGCAACCCACCTCGCCCCGCGTGGTATTCGCGCGAACGTGCTGCACCCCACCAACTGCAACACGGACATGCTGCAGAGCGAAACGATGTACAAGTCGTTCCGTCCTGATCTCGAGCACCCCACCCGCGCGGACGCAGAGCCCGTGTTCAGCGTCCAGCAGGCGATGAAGATTCCGTACATCGAGGTCGAGGACAGCAGCAACATGGTGCTCTTCCTCGCATCCGAGGAGTCCCGCTATGTCACCGGCATGCAGATGCGCGTCGACGGTGGCGGCTACCTCAAGTGGTACGACCACCACCTGTGATCACCGGCCCCGGCCGTCGCGCCGGAAGCCGACTCCCTGAAATGTACAGCCCATCACCGATACCCATTCGAACGGGAGGAACGCAATGAAGGTGCGAGTCGACCCCGATCGCTGCCAGGGACACACGTTGTGCGCCATGGCAGCACCGGATGTCTTCGAACTGAGCGAGATCGACGGCCACGCCACGGCCATCGATACCGAGATCCCCGAACACCTCGAGGAGAACGTCCACGAGGCCGTGCGCTCATGTCCTGAGCAAGCGATCACCATTCTCTGATTCCCGAGAGGACAGTCATGAGTGTCGACCCAGTTGCCGACGCAGCCCGCAAGACTCCCAAATTCGACTTCGACCGGCACGCAGCGGATTACCGGGATCGTTTCCTCGACGTGACCGAGGAAATGCAGTCGAAGTGCCCGATGGCGTGGTCCGACACCCACGGTGGCCACTGGGTCGCTGCGGGTAGCAGCCAAGTCTTCGACCTTGCCCGCTCGACTGACGTATCCACCGACCACGACCTCCACAACAAGCGCAAGGGATACAAGGGAATCGCGATTCCGTCCATGGAACGCGCATCCGGTGTCCGCGGTGGCATCCTCGAAATGGACGACCCCGAGCACCACGAGTTCCGTGGTCTGCTCAACCCCTATCTCTCCCCCGCAGCCGTCGAGCGGTGGATCCCCTTCGTGGACGAAGTCGTCCGGGCGGCCATCGACGAGAAGATCGAAAGCGGAAAGATCGATTTCGTCGACGATCTCGCCAACATCGTGCCGGCGGTGCTGACCCTGGCCATGATGGGAATTCCCATCGAGAAGTGGGTCATCTACAACGAGCCCGTGCACGCCGCGGTCTACACCCCGCCGGACTCCCCGGATATCCCGCGTATCAACGAAATGCATCGCGCAATGGGGCTCGATCTCCTCACGAGTTTGTTCGAGATCCGGGAGAATCCTCGCCCGGGCTTGATCAATGCGATTGCCAACGTCGAGGTTCTCGGTGAGAAACCCGACGACATGGAGCTGCTGGGAATTCTCAGTCTCCTGATCGGCGGCGGTTTCGATACGACGACCGCGCTCACCGCCCATTCACTCGAATGGCTGGGCCTCAATCCCGACGAGCGGACTCGTCTGAGCGAGGAGCGCGACACCCTCCTCAACCCCGCCACCGAAGAGTTCCTGCGCTACTTCACTCCGGCGCCGGGCGACGGCCGCACTTTCTCGGCCGACTACGAACTCGACGGCACCGAATTCAGGGAAGGCGACCGGCTCTGGTTGTCGTGGGCCATGGCCAACCGCGACCCCGAACTGTTCGACGATCCGAACAACATCGATCTCGAGCGACGAGGCAACCGTCACTTCAGCTTCGGACTGGGAATCCACCGGTGTGTCGGTTCCAACATGGCGCGCATGGTGTTCAAGCGGATGGTGCTCGCGGTTCTCGATCGGATGCCCGACTACAACGTCGACCTCGAGGGAACGGTGCATTACGACACCATCGGCGTGATCCAGGGCATGCGACATCTGCCCGCGACGTTCACCCCTGGGCCGCGTCTCGGCGACAACCTCGACGACACGCTGAAGAAGCTCCAGAAGGTCTGCGACGAGCAGCGTCTCGCGGATCCGATCACGCGGAAGAAGGACTCGGCGAACATCGGTAACTGAGCCGACAGCAACCGATCTCACCCCGGGGGCGCCGCTGCCTCGACGCGCAGCGGTGCCCCCGGCACAGACAGTAAGGAACCCGACGCACGTGGCCGAGACAGCGGTGGTCGATCAGACCGGAGACACATCCGTGGCGAAAGCCTCGGGACGTCCCCTACCCCAACTCACCTCTCAGAACCGATTCTTCTGGACGGCCGGTGCCGACGGTGTGCTGCGAATTCAGGAATGTGAGTCGTGCTCGGCCCTCATTCATCCGCCACAGCCGGTCTGCCGGTACTGCAGAGATCACAGGATGGGGGTCCGTGAGGTATCGGGTTTCGCGACCCTCGCAGGGTTCACGATCAACCACCGCTTTGCCGTGCCAGGCATGCCTGCCCCGTATGTCGTCGCGCAGGTTGCGATCGAGGAAGATCCTCGGGTCCGGCTGACTACCAACATCATCGACTGCGACCCCGACACGCTCCAACTCGGCATGCGCATGGAAGTCGTGTTCCAGCAGGATGCAGACGTGTGGCTTCCGCTCTTCCGACCCGCGCGGGAACAGGGCGAATTCTCCCCTCTCCCTCAGGACGAGATCGAGCCGGACCAGTTCCGGTTCCATGTGCGCCCCCCGGCCACGCAGGACAAGTTCGAGGACAAAGTCGCGCTCACCGGCATCGGTATGTCCGAGATCGGTCGGCGGCTGATGCGGTCACCCATCGACCTGACGATCGAGGCTTGCGAACGAGCGGTCGCCGATGCAGGTCTGACGATGGACGACATCGACGGCATCGCCAGCTATCCCGGTGGCGGAAACGTCGGCGGGTTCGGTGAGGGTGGCATCACGCCGGTCGAGGCTGCGCTGGGCCTGCGGCCGACGTGGCACAACGGCGGCATCGAGACGTTCGGCCCGGGTGGATCGGTGATCGCCGCGATGATCGCGGTCGCCAGCGGCGCTGCACGGCACGTGCTGTGCTACCGGACCGTGTGGGAAGCCACCTACGGTGAGCTGATGAAACGCGGGGAGATCGCTCCCCCGGCCGGCGGGCGCACCCCGAACTGGTTCATGCCGTTCGGTGCCACGTCCGCCGCCCACACCCTCGCGCAGAACGCACAGCGACATTTCCATCGCTACGGAACCGACCGTGAGACGCTCGGTTGGATCGCCCTCAACCAGCGTGCCAACGCGGCGCTGAACCCGACCGCGATCTACCGCGATCCCATGACGATGGACGACTACATGTCGGCCCGTCCGATCACCACCCCGTTCGGTCTCTACGACTGCGATGTCCCGTGCGACGGTTCGATCGCCGTCATCGTCTCGGCCGTCGACGCGGCACGTGACCTCCCGAAGACGCCGGTGCTCGTCGAGGCTGCCGGCACCCAGATCATCGAACGAATGGACTGGGATCAGAGCACGCTCACCCACGAGCCGCATTCGCTCGGGCCGTCTGCGCACATGTGGTCTCGCACTTCGATGAAGCCCGAGGATGTCGACGTGGCCGAACTCTACGACGGCTTCAGCTTCAACTGCCTGTCGTGGCTCGAGGGTCTCGGATTCTGCGGTATCGGCGAAGCGAAGGATTTCCTCGCCGGTGGCAAGAACATCGCACGCGATGGAATCCTGCCCCTCAACACACACGGTGGTCAGCTGTCGCACGGTCGTACTCACGGCATGGGCCTGATCCACGAGGCCGTCACACAGTTGCGCGGAGAAGCCGGTGCGCGGCAGGTCCCCGGCGCACGTGTCGCGGTGGCCGCGACCGGCGGGCTCTCACCGGGCGGCGCGATGCTTCTGCGAGCCGACTCATGACCTTCACTTCCCCACAATCCTCAGCGATCGAGGAGGCCGGTGTCGGCGACGCGTGGAGTTCCTCACCCGTCTCCCGCGTCGTCGATATCGAGGGCATCCCGATCTCGGGACTCCTCCTCGAGGCCCCCGAGCCGCGCGCAGTGATCGTGGCACTGCACGGAGGTGCCGCGTTCTCCGCATATTGGGACTGCCCCGGCCACCCTGACCTGTCGATGATGCGCGCCGCTGCCCAGAGCGGATACACGGTGCTGGCTCTCGACCGTCCCGGTTACGGCGCCTCGAGGCCGTTCGCCGAGGAACTCCGCGATTCGCAGCGTCGGGCCGACCTCACCTACGCGGCAGTCGATGCCGTCCTCGGCTCGGGTTCCTGCAGGACCGGCCTGTTCCTGTGGGGCCACTCGGTCGGCAGCGAACTGGCAGTTCGGATGGCCACCGACGACCACGGCCACGATCTGCTCGGCCTCGCGATTTCCGGCACCGGTCGCGAGCACCACGCGCTCGCGGTCGGAATCCTCGGCACGCGTGAGCGATACGCTCAAGCAAAAGGTGTGGGCGAACTGATCTGGACTCCCGCGGAGGACCTCTATCCACCCGACGTCATGGGCGGCGCAGCAATCGGCTCTCGCACACCGGATTACGAAGCCGATGTCACTGCGATCTGGCCCACTGAGACGTTCCCACCGCTCGCAGCGCGAGTGCGTGTCCCCGTCCACTACACCGCCGCCGAGTACGAGCGAGTATGGCGCAGCGACCCGGAGGCACTCGACGATGTGGCCTCGATGTTCACCGCATCCCCTCGCGTCGCCACCGCCCGGATTCCCGGAGGCGGCCACAATCTCAGCATCTGCAACGCCGCACCGGAGTACCACCGGACGGTCATGAACTTCATCGACGACTGCCTCGCACGCGAGGGTAAGGACACATGATGCGCGTCGGATTCATCGGTCTCGGTAGCCAAGGCGGCCCCATGGCGCGCCGCATCGTCGAAGCCGGCTACGAAGTGACACTGTGGGCGCGCCGGAAGGAGTCGTTGGAGCCGTACGCCGACACCGCCGCGAAGTACGCAGATACACCCGCGCAGCTCGCGAAGGCCAGCGACCTCGTGTGCCTGTGCGTGGTGAGCGACGACGACGTCCGCGCAGTGATCACCGGCGAGAACGGCATCCTCGAAGGACTGCGCGACGGCGGCATCATCGCGATCCACAGCACCATCCATCCCGACACCTGCAAGGAACTCGCCGAGGTAGCCCGCGAAAAGGGTGTGTCGATCATCGATGCACCGGTCAGCGGCGGCGGCATGGGCGCGGCGGCGGGAACGCTGCTCGTCATGCTCGGCGGGGACGACCACACCGTCGAAGCGGCCCGGCCGGTGTTCGAGACGTACGGCAACCCCGTCGTCCACCTCGGCGACCTGGGCGCCGGGCAGGTCGCGAAGCTGCTCAACAACCTGCTCTTCACCGCCAACCTGTCGACTGCGGCGAGCACCCTCGAACTCGGTGAGTCGCTCGGCGTCGACCCCGCCAAGCTCGGTGAGGTCGTCTCGCACGGCACGGCGAACAGCTTTGCGCTGGGCCGTGTCGTCTCTGCCGGCGGCCTCGAGCGGATCGCAGGTCACGCCGGTGAGCTACTGCGCAAGGACGTCACGCTCGTCGCGAGCCTTGCCGCCGGCGTGGGAGCCTCGGCCGGGATTTCTCTGACCACGGCAGACGCCACCCTCGACATGATGGGATATCAGCGATGAGCCGCATCGGATTCATCGGGGCAGGCCGCATGGGTATGCCCATGGTCGAGCGTCTGCTCGGTGCAGGTCACGATGTTCGGGTGCTCGGACGATCCGACGAGTCGCGCGCCGCGATCGAAGCAGCGGGAGCGAAGGCGGTCGCTGACCTCTCGGAAATCGGTGTCGATGCCGATCTCGTGACAGTGTGCGTCTTCACCGACGCGCAGGTCCGTGAGGTGTGCCTCGAACGCGGGCTCCTGCAGTCGATGCCGCGAGGGTCGTGCCTCGTGATTCACACGACCATCAGCCCGAAGACGATCGACGATCTTGTCGCCGTGGCCGAGCCGCTGGGAATCGCTGTCGTCGACGCTGCAGTGAGCGGCGGCCCGCACAACATTGCGGCGGGCGATCTCGCGCTCTTCGTCGGCGGGGCCGAAGACGCGGTCGGACGCATCGGCCCGATACTGAAGAGCTACGGCAATCCACTGATCCATGTCGGCCCGAGCGGAAACGGACTTCGCGTCAAGCTCGTGAACAACGCGCTGTTCGCCGCGCAGATCGGGCTTCTGGCGGAGGCCGAAGAGCTCGGAAGGCAACTCGGTGTCGCACCGGAGACGCTGTTCGAAGCTCTCCCGTACGGCAGTGCGTCGTGCAAGATCATGGGCAACGTCGCGATGCGCGGGTCCGTCGAGGCGTTCCGCACATCCGTGGGTGAGTTCATCTCGAAGGATGTCTCGGTGGTGCGCAACACGGTTGCCGAACTCGGCGCCGACCTCGGTGTGCTGGACACCGCGATCAACGCGCGAACCTGACCGACACGGTTCAGATGACCCGGGTGTCGTGACCGGCCCAGTACTGGTCGCGCACTCGGCGCTTGTACAGCTTCCCGTTGGGGTCGCGGGGAAGTTCGTCGACGAAATCGATGCTGCGAGGGCACTTGTAGGACGCGAGTTCGGCCCGGCAGAAGGAGATCAGTTCGGCCGCCAGGTGCGCACCCGCCTCCGACGGATCCAGTAGCTGGATAACGGCTTTGACGGATTCGCCCATCTCGTCGTCGGGCACTCCGATCACCGCGGCGTCCGCTACCGCGGGGTGCGTGACGAGCAGGTTCTCGGTCTCCTGCGGGTAGATGTTCACACCGCCGGAAATGATCATGAATGCGACTCGGTCGGTGAGGTAGAGGTATCCGTCCTCATCGCGGTATCCCATGTCGCCGAGGGTCCGCCACCCCTTGTCGTTCGTGACGGACGCGGTCTTCTCCGGATCGTTGTGGTATTCGAACGGGCGACCTCCAGCGAAGTAGATCGACCCGATCTCACCGTCGGGAAGCTCTTCGCCGTCCTCACCGACGATGTGGCATTCCTGCATGGGCCGCCCGACGGATCCGGGATGCTCCAGCCACTCCGCAGCGGTAATGATCGAGGTTCCGACATCTTCTGTTCCCGAATAGTATTCGTCGATGATCGGGCCCCACCATTCGAGCATCTGCCGCTTTACCGGTATCGGGCACGGCGCCGAGGCGTGGACGACCGAGCGCAGGCTCGACATGTCGTACCGGGAGCGCTCGGACTCGGAAAGTTTGAGCATGCGGACGAACATCGTCGGAACGAACTGGGCGTGGGTGACCCGATGTCTCTCGATGAGCTCGAGGCACCGCTGAGGATCGAAGCTCTCCATCACCACGACGGTGCCGCCGAGCCGGTGCCACGACATCGAGAAGACCAGCGGCGACGAATGATACAGCGGTGCCGGGGACAGATAGACCACGTCCGATTGTGGACCACTCATGACCAGCCCCTTGGCGATCTGCACGGGGGCCGATGACGGGTCGCCGAACGCGGTTCGGGGCAGCGGCTTGCGCACACCCTTCGGGAATCCGGTGGTACCGCCCGAGTAGAGCATCTCGCGCCCCTCGGATTCGTCGATCGGCTCGAAGGTCTCGCGGTCGAGAACTTCGTCGTAGCATTCGAAACCCGGCATGTCGCCGGAGGCGCACACCCGGACGGGGATATTGCCGAGGTCGAGTTGTTCGACAGTCTCGCGCACCGTGTCGCTGGTGATCAGCGCGGTGGCGCCGCAGTCGTCGAGTACGTGCTGAACCTCGCCGGTCTTGAAATGTCGATTGATCGCGGTGTAGTACAGGCCGGAGCGCTGAGCGGCCCAGCAGATTTCGAGGAAGGGCCGGTTGTTCTCCATGAGGATGGCAATGTGATCCCCCGGCATGATCCCGCGGGCCCCGAGCGCACGGGCGAACCGCACCGAGCGTTCCTCGAGCTGTGCGTAGGTCACAGTCTCGCCGCTCGTGCCCATCACGATCGCCGGCACCTCCGGACGCGCGTGGGCGTGTGCGGACGGTGTCAATCGGATATCGGTGCCCGTCACAGATTCTCGCTCTCACGTCAGCCACTGACGGCGTCGTCGGGATCGGATGACCTCAACCTAGAACGCCATTCCTGATTCCAGAAGCATAGTTCTCGCAGGTTCCTCATGGAAGGCCTGCAGGAGATCACAGAAAATGGTGGCCACCGACCGGAAAAGCCTCGCTCCCTGGGGAGCGAGGCTGTTTTCTCAGTGGTCGGCCGGATCTCCCAGCGACACGTGGTGGAGTTCCTCCAAGTACCGCACCACATCCGTCTGGTCTGCGGCCGGATCGAGTTCGTCGACCGCCGCGTTCCACAACCTGCCCACTGCCTCCCCGAGGAGCGGTGAAATCTCCTGATCGTGCGCGAGGTCGAGTGCAATTCCGATGTCCTTGCGCATCAGGCGCGCGGCGAACCCGGAGTCGAACGAGCGGGACAACACGAACTTCTCGAACTTCGTCTCGGTCGCCTGATTTCGTCCGCTGCTCGCGTTGAGCACGCCGAGCAACGTGGCGGGATCGATCCCGAACTTGCGGCCGACGAGAAGCGCTTCCGCCGCGATGAGTACGTTGTTCGCGGCCATCAGGTTGTTGAGGGCCTTCGCCGCGTGACCGGATCCGACCGGACCGACGTGGATGACGTCGGTGCCCGTCGCCTTCAGCAGGGGGACCACCGAATCGACTGCGGCCGCGTCTCCGCCGACCATCACGGCGAGCGCGGCTTGCCGGGCCCGCGCGACACCGCCACTGACCGGGGCGTCGACGACTGCGATCCCCTTCTCTGCCGCAGCTGCGGCGAGTGCCTGTGTGCGCGCGGGGATGCTCGACCCCATGTCGATGATCGTGCTACCGGGCCGAAGGTGCTTCAGCAGACCGTCGTCCGAGAGGACGACGCTGTCGACGATGTCGCTCGTCGGGAGCACCAGGACCACAATGTCGCAGTCCGCGAAGTCGGCCGGACCCGCTGCGCCCCGGATACCGGTGTGGCCGGCGAGGAACCGTTCCTGGGAGGTCGTATCGGCGTCGAACACCACCGTGGATTGCCCGCTGGCCACGAAATTCTGTGCGATGGGCCGCCCCATCGCGCCGAGCCCGATGTGACCGACAGTCTTTCCGGGCAACGGCACGATCTTGATCGTTGCAGTCTCCGGGCCGGCGGTCATGCGTTGTCCTCGGCGGTGAGCGGGCCGAGTTCGGTCACGAGCACTTCCTGGACCACTCGCATAGCCGAAATACCTGCGGGGCAGCCCACATAGGCGGTCGCGTGGACGACCGTCTCGGTGATCTCCTTGCGGGTGAGACCGTTGCCGAGACCCGCGCGAATGTGTGTCGCCAGTTCCTGGTGCTGGCCCAGCGCAATGAGAATGCTGATCGTCGCGAGTGAGCGGTCGCGGCGTTCGAGTCCGTCGCGCGTCCACACACCGCCCCAGACGAATTCGCTGACATACTCCTGCAGCGACTCTCCGTCCGAGCCTGCGTTGCGTTCGAGAGCTGCATCGACGTATGCGTCGCCGAGCACTTCCCTGCGGACCGTGAGTCCGGCGTCGAAGAGTGCACGGTGCGCATCATCGACGGACGCTCCGCTCACCGCTGAGTCCTGGGTCATCAAAAGTTCCTTCCGAAAATGGACAGCAGCACCGTGTGCGTGGTCAGAGCTTGATGGTGACGCATTTGACCTGCCCGTAGTGGTGCAGGGCCTCGACGCCCTTCTCGCGCCCGTAGCCACTGTTCTTCCACCCACCGAACGGGGTCTGCACCGATGCCGTCGACCACGTGTTGACGAAAACCTGGCCGGTGCGCAAGCGGTCGCTCACAGCAAGCGCCCGGGACACATCCCTGGTCCACACACCGGCGATCAAACCGTACTCCGAGTCGTCGGCGATCGCGACCGCGTCGTCGTCGCTGTCGAACGGGATCACTACGACGACGGGACCGAAGATCTCTTCTCGCGCAATGCGCATCGAGTTGTCCACCCCGGTGTACACGGTGGGATCGATGTAGAAGCCGCCGGTCTCCTCGGCGAGTGACGAGACACTGCCCCCGGTCTCGACGCGGACGCCTTCCGATTCGGCAACCTTGAAATACTCCTGGACGCGTCCGAACTGTTCGCGCGTGATGATCGGACCCATGTCGCGTCCCACCCGGATGAGAGCGACACCGTCGACCAGTCGGCGTACGACTTCGTCGTGGATCTCGCGTTGCACGAGCAGACGGGTACCGGCGGAACACACCTGACCCGCGTTTCCAGTGAAGGCCGCCAGCGCACCGGCAACGGCGGCATCGAGATCAGCATCGGCGAAGATGATGTTCGCCGATTTGCCGCCGAGTTCGAGGGTCACCGGAATGACCCGTTCCGCCGCGATACCCGCGACAGCGCGACCTGTCGGCACCGATCCGGTGAACGCGACCTTCGCGACCGTCGGATGCTGTGCGAGCGCAGCCCCCGCGTCGCGTCCGTTCCCGAGCACGATATTGACCACACCGTCGGGAATTCCGACCTCCGTAGCGAGTTCCGCGAGCCGCACGCTGGTCGCCGAGGTGTTCTCGGATGGCTTCAAGACCACCGTGTTGCCGGCGGCGAGCGCGGGTGCACAGGCCCGCGACGCCTGGTTGAGCGGCACATTCCACGGTGTGATGACACCGATGACACCGTACGGCTCGCGCTTGGTGAACACATGCTGATCGGGTGCCACGTCGAGGGTTTCCCCCGCCGGCATCCCGACAAGCCCACCGTAGAACTCGAAATACACGGCGGAGTTCTCGATTTCGCCCAGCGCAACGGCGAGTGGCTTGCCTGTCTCACTCACTTCGAGTTCGGCCAGTTCGGACTTGTTCGCACGAATCGCCCGGCCGAGGTCGGTGATCAGACGCCCACGCGCCAGAGCCGGGATCTTCAACCACTCCGATGTCGCCCTCGACGCAGCAGCGACGGCGGAATCGATGTCGTTGCTGTCGCCGTCCGCGATCTGTCGCACGGTGCGACCGGTCGCGGGATCGGTCACCGGGAGGTAGCCACCGCCGTGGGGTGCTGCGGCAGCTCCGTCGATCCAGTGTTCGAGGGTCTCCATCGTGTATGCCTTCCTCAGTCGCGAGCTACCGACGGGCTCAGGCCCGAAGAGCGTCCGGTGTGAACATCGCCCGACGCTCGTGCAGGAATTCGTGCGGATAGCCGAGGCGGATCTTCGATGCCTCGTCGAGCCGCGCCAGGTGCGAGTCGTCGAGTTCTACGTCCAGTGCCGCCAGATTGTCGTTGATCTGATCGACAGTGCGTGCACCGATCGACAGCATAAGCCCTTGGCTGCGTACCCATGCGAGCGCGACCCTCGCGGGTGAGACGCCGATCTCGCCCGCGACCTCCCGCGTGACTGTGAGGATGCGCTGCACGAACTCGGGTAGCTTCGCGAAAGCCTCCTCGGACATAGGACGGGCGAGGGTGCCTCGCCCGAGCGGACTCCATGCGGAGACCTCGATACCCAGTGCCCGCGCCATCGGGAGGAGATCACGCTCGGCAGTGCGTGCCGTGAGCGCATACTCCACCTGCATCGTGCAGAACGAGCTCCATCCGCGCAGCTCCGCGATGGCGCCGGACTGCGATACGACCCATGCCGGTGTGTTCGACACCCCGATCGCGAGCACCTTACCCGACCTCACCAGGTCGTCGAGGGCTCGCAGGGTCTCGTCCACCGGCGTGCACTGATCCCACGCGTGGACCCACAGCAGATCGATGTAGTCGGTGCCGAGCCGACGAAGGCTCGTCTCGACACTGCGGCGCAGGCTCTTACGATGGTTTCCGCCCGTGTTGGGGTCGGCGGAGTCGGTGGGGAAGGTGTACTTCGTACTCACGACGACCGAGTCGCGCTCCGGTGCCACGAGCCGCCCGAGGATTTCCTCGCTCGAACCGTTCGTGTAGTTGTTCGCGGTGTCGACGTAGTTGCCGCCGGCTTCCCTGTACGTCTCATAGATCTTCCGGCTCGTCGATTCGTCGGTGCCGAAACCCCATTCGGTCCCGAAGGTCATCGTGCCGAGGCACAATTCGCTGACCCTGATTCCGGAACGTCCGAGCACCCTCATCGGAATAGCACTGCGTGTCGCTTCAGGCCGTGTTGCAGATTCAGGCATCGTCGTCGACCACCCAGTTCACCATGCGGTGCAGCGGGTACATGCCGTCGTGCGGGCCACCCATGCTGCCGCGCAGTGCGCCGCCGAGCTTGACGATCCGCTGGACACCCGCGGTCGCGAGGTGATCACGGATCTCGGCCTTGCGGTGGTTCGGGTAGACGCCGACCGTCTGAGTTGCCACCGTCGCATAGGACGCGGCATCGCGCAGGTTCGCGATCGGAATGACGTTGACGGTCTTGAAATTGGGGTGGAAGTCGACCATCTCGGGAGAGCGGACCACGAGTCCGGAACCGTCGAACGTGCCCCACACGCGGTAGTCCGGCTCCAGGTAACGCATTCCTTCGACCGCTTCGCGGATTTCGGAGTCGGGCTTCGGACCCACTGCGGACGCGAAATCGCGGTCCACTCCCAGCCGCTCGTGCAACAGCGCGCAGAAGCGATCGACCTGCTCGACGTCTCCCTCGACGCAGATGTGTCGCGCTGCGAGACAGGCGTCCTGGTTGAAGATCGTCGCGTCGGCGGCCGCGAGTTCAGCGACCTCCCGTAGCGTCTCTTCCGACTCGAATGCCTCGCGACCCACGATCGCCATCGAGACCTTCGGGTCGAACGAGATCAGATCGAATCCCGGCCCCGCGTACTTCGCCGCGTTCTCGATCGCGGGACCGCCACCCCACGCCACAAGCTTGTCGAAGTACTGCGAGCGGTAGAGCACGCCTTCGACCGACTCGTCGCCGCCACGCCAGTAGACCGCGGAGATCGACTTCAGGACGGGGTGGTCGGGTGCGATGTCGGCCATCGTCCGGAGCACGGCGACGGTGGTGAACGGGTCTGCCGACGGCATCTTGAACACGTTGACGGCCTTGAGCAGTGCCGCGTCGGCGATCGACGTCATGGCGGCGCTCGGCGAGTTCCCGGCGAGCATGTGGACGAGTCGCGGCGGGAAGGCGCGGATCTTGCTGACGCTGCCGTTGGGATCGGTGTTCTCGACCCATCCGTCGAGTACGTCGATGCTTCCGAAGGTGCGTTCGAGCCGGTATTCGAGGGCTTTTTTCGTCAGGAACTGCCCCGGTCGGCGGAAGGTGTTCTCGATGATCCGGCGAGGCAATGCGCTGACCTGCAGCGTCATCTCCAGCGATTCCTGAAGGTAGGGGTTCTTCTCCAGGGAGAGTTGCCCGGCGGTCTCGACGAGGAAGTCGATGATCTCCGAGATGGGCACATCGAAGGCCGGTCCGGGCTCCGTGCGCGGAACGAACAGTTCGTTGTATTCGATCTTGGGAGTCACGAACGGGACTCCGAAATCGCGCGAGAGGTACTCGTTGTCCTCGCCCCAGACCAGCTTTCCGCGAACGAAATGCGGAACCTGGATCTTGGTGCGTGCTGGCGCAGGTGCAGTTGCGGTCATGGTGCTCTACTCCCCTACGATTCCGCGGACATAGGCGTCCATGGTTCCGGCACAGGTGATCTTGTCGTCGTCGCCGAGGTCGGAGTACCGCACGATGTTCGGCATGACGGTCTCACCGTCGCGCCCACACGGGCAGCGACCCTGATCGACGGTGATCTTGTCGCCCGAGATCGTGCCGCCCCAGCGACCGTCGACGGTGGTGTCGACGAATGCGGCCCGGCCTTCGACGATGTTGTCCGAAGCCTCGGCGAGTGCGTCGCCGTCCTTGTTCAGAACAAGGAGGACGACCTCCTTCGGCACGTGATAACGCCCCTCTTCCGGGCACTTGAACAGGCGGTTGTTGAGTTCCTGCATGGAGTAGTAGTGCAGGAAGCGCTCCGGAGCGATGTTGAGCATCCGGTAGATCTGTTCCTGGTAATCGTCGGGCAGGTTCGTACCCTTGAGTCCGCCGCCGCTGGTCAGTCCGTTGAGGCCGGTGATGTCGCCGTCCTTGATACCCCGCTCACGGAGGACCTCGACGAGGCGGTACAGCTGCGGGAACTGCGAGCTGAACAGGATGTTCTCGTCACGGTGCGCGAGGACCTGGTCGGCGTAGTGGTTCAGCTTCTGTTCCTGGAGCGCGGCGCGTTCGGCGGCTTCCGCCTCGAAGGACGCGATGTCGTCGGGAGCCGCAGTGCCGTCGGCCATCGCGCGACGCATCGCCGACAACCGGGACAGGTAGCGATGGAACCCTTCCGGTGCGGGGCCGTCGAACAGCGGGAGCGCATCCGACTTTGAGAACGAGTTGATGATCAGATCGCGCACGGCTGCGTGCTGAGTCTGTCCGGTGTCCGGCCCGACCGGGATGACGTGCCATGCCGTTTCGGGCGGCATTCCCAATGAGTCGAAGCATGCGAGCAGGTTCTGCTTGTTGACCTCGAAGTCGCGGTAGGACTTGTTGAGGAACGAACCTTTTCCACTGGTTCCGCTCGAACTCGACACCATGTGGCCGGCCTTCTCCAGCGCGGCGATCCAGCCGTCCACGTCGGTGACACCGGATACGTCGACGTCGTCGACCCGGCGGGTGGACAGCGAGCCGAGCCACCGGTTCATCTGCTCCCACTTGCCCTTCGCGATAAGCGATTCCGGGTAGCTCTTGTAGGTCGTGTGGGGGAAGAGCAGGGGAACGATGTCCTCGCGGGAACGAATTTCGGTGATGCCCTGATCATCCGCACGCTGAGTCAGGACGGGGACCTGTCCCCGTCGCTCCTGGAAGTACGAATTCAGCGTCCCGATGACGTCTTTCTGCATCGTCGTTTCTGTCACTGTGCCCTCCGGCCGTTGAGTTTCGGGAGATCCGAGATAACTAGACTTGTGGGTATAGTTAGTGATTACGGATAACCATACTCACTGGGAAAGTTTTATGTCCAGAGGCAATTTCGTTTGGCACACTCTTCAGATATGACACCGGTGAATGATGCGCCGCAGGCCGAGGGCACCGTTCGGCGCAGAGGCGGCCGACCGACCAGGGAGGAAGCAGGCAAACTCGACGCAGCCGTACGTGAGTCCGCGCTCCGGCTGTTCCTCGAGAACGGCTACGAGGGCACGACGATGAATGCCATCGCAGCCGCAGCAGGAACGACGAAACCGTCTCTGTACGCACGCTTCCCTACCAAGGAAGACGTCTTCCGGTCGGTACTCGGATGGGCGATGTCGCGCAGCGACTGGCCCTGGCCCGAGCCCGAGCTCCCGGATTACGAAGACCTGGAGAAGGCGCTGACCGCGATCGCCGACACCGCAGTCCGGCGTGCCCTCGATCCGTCGATGATCAAACTCCAGCAGGTCGCAGTCGCCTATGCGTCCCGCTACCCCGATATCGCCCGCAAGGCACTCGGTTCCGGGCACTGGCCGCGCACGAGACAGGTCGCCGAACTCCTCCGCCGGCACGCGGCCACCGGCGCCATCGTGGCCGACGACCCCGATACCCTCGCCGAACTGTTTCTCGGCATGGCAGCCGGCGCACCGGCGCGCCTCGCATCGTTCGGGATCATCCGCGACAATCCCGACGAGCACATCCGTGCCGCAGTCGCCCTGTTTCTGCGCAGCCTGCACCCGGAGACGGACCGTCCGAGGTCCTACGAGTAAGCCGCGATCTCGTCCAGGATCGGTAACACGACATCGTCGTCCGCAGTCGGGACGTCGACGATCACCCGCTCGACAGGCATCTGCCGAAACCTGTCCAGCACATCGGCGAGGTCGGGACGAAGTCCCTGCAGGACCGTCACCCGGATACTGTCCGGATCCCGGCCCACCCGCTCGAATTCGACGGCGAGTTGCTTCAGGTCCTCTTCGAGGGTGTCCACCGGATGATGCCCCATGGGTATCCAACCATCCGCCCACTTCGCGATCCTGCGGAATCCGATCGGACCGGACCGCGCTCCCAGCAGGAGCGGAGGATGCGGGCGTTGCAGAGGTTTCGGCCACACTCTACTGGGCGACAGCCGCACGTGCTTGCCGTCGTACGATGCTTCTTCCTCGGTCCAGAGGCTTTTCATCAGCGCGATCTTTTCTTCGACCACCTTGTACTTGTCGCGAGCGTCGTACCCGTGATCTTCGAATTCGTCGTTGTTCCAGCCGAAACCGACGCCGAGAACGAGACGACCACCCGACATGACATCGAGTGTGGACACAGCCTTTGCGTAGGAAATCGGGTCGTGCCCGCCGGGAAGCGCCGTGCAGGTTCCGACGGTCAGGCCGGTCGCCGCAGCGACGAACGACAAGCTCACGAGCGGGTCCCACAGACGGAAATAACCGTCGGGTAGAACTCCGCCACCAGGGAAGGGCGTCCGGCGGACACTCGGAATATGTGAATGCTCCGGCACGAACAGTGATTCGAACCCGCGATCCTCCGCGGCACGCGCGAGGTCGACCAGCGGCATAGACGTATCGGTTCCGCCGTAGTGCAGCCCGACTCCCATGGAGTCGGTCATGTCGCGGACTCAGCGCGTCGGGCAGTAATTGCTGCCATGACACCGCCGTCGACGAGGACGTCGATGCCGTTGACGAAGCTCGCACCGTCGGACAGCAGGAACGCCACGACCTTTGCCAGCTCGTCTGCCTGCCCGAGTCGTGCGAGCGGCGTCGCGCGCTGCATGTCGGCGATACGCGGATTACTCGCCGCCTCCTGCCTGCCCTGCGGAGTATCGATCAGCCCCGGCGACACGGAGTTCGCACGTGCTCCAGCGGCACCGAGCCGGATGGCTTCCGCACGCGCGAATCGCTGCACACCGTGCTTCGCCCACGAGTAGGCGATACCCGGTTGCTCGATCGATTCGCCCACGATCTCGCGGAGCCTGTCGAGGAAATGTTCATCGAGCGGATCATCCAGGACTGCACCCAGTTCCGGGTCCGGATCCATCCGCCCGATCAGCGGTGCCATGGAAGCGAAATAGACCATCGCCGTACCTGCGGTCGCAAGCGGACGAAGCGTGTGCGCGAGCAGTGCGGTACCGACCAGGTCGACCGACACGATCCTGCGCCAGTCGGCCATGGTCGGAGAGATTCCGGCGGCGTGAGCGACGGAACGCAAGTTTCCGAGTTCGGCCGCGCGGTCCGCGAGTCTGCCGAGCGCTTCGGCGTCACCGACATCGGCGACGAACGACTCGACCACGGTCCGGTCCGATGACAACCGCGCCGCGGCCTCTTTCGCGGAGGTCTCATCGATGTCGACGAGTAGCAGTGTGTCGACTGTGCCGACCATCCGCTCCGCGCACGACAACCCCATCCCGCGACCTCCACCGGTCACGATTCCGACGTTTCCCATATTTTCCCTCTTCGCCTCGTTGATCTGCCGACCTGCACTACGACTACTGCGGCGCCGCCCAGCACTGCGACATACTCGGTTCCACCACACGGGTCACGAATTCGAGCAGGAGCCCGGACGGGCTGCGCATGAAGGCGAAGAAGAGGCTGCCGTCGGGCGCCTGGCGGGTTGCTTCCGTGCTGTAGCCCTGGCCTGCGAACTCGTCGCGATCCGCGTCGACGTCGTCGGACCAGTAGCCGAGATGGTGAATACCGGGGACCGACTCCCACAGAGGTGCCGGTGCACTCCGGACGAGTTCGATGCGCGGCTCGGTGATCGAGAACGCACACAACAGATCGACCACCTGATCACCCGTCGGGAGCGTCACCGCTACCTCACCGCCGACCTCCGGCCCCCACTCGTACCCGAAGAGCTGCGTGAATTCGGCCTTCGTGCTGGCCAGATCGTCAGTCACGACGCCCAGATGGAAAAGGTCTTCGGCTTTCAACTCGGTGCCTTTCGTAGCGGACTGTTCCAAACTGTCTTCAGTCGTGTAAGAATAGCATTCTGGAAAGACGGAATCGACATTCTTTTGATCAGAGAGGAGCCAGGCAATGGCGTGGGACTTCGAAACCGACCCCGAATACCAGGAGAAACTGGACTGGGCCGACGCATTCGTGCGCGACGAGGTCGAGCCCCTGGACCTGGTGTGGGAGCACGAACAGTTCGTGCCCCTCGACGGGCTTCGGCGCAAGGCCATCGATCCGCTCAAGCAGCGGGTTCGTGAACAAGGCCTGTGGGCCACACACCTCGGGCCGGAACTCGGCGGCCAGGGCTACGGGCAGCTCAAGCTCGCCCTGCTGAACGAAATTCTCGGTCGCTCATCGTGGGCACCGATCGTCTTCGGATGCCAGGCGCCCGATACCGGCAACGCAGAGATCATTGCGCACTACGGCACTCCTGAGCAGAAGAAGAAGTATCTACAGCCGCTGCTCGACGGCGAAATGTTCTCCACGTATTCGATGACCGAACCGCAGGGCGGCGCCGACGTTGCGCAGTTCCGCACCCAGGCGGTCAAGGATGGCGACGACTGGGTCATCAACGGCTGGAAGTACTTCTCCTCCAACGCCAAGACGGCCTCGTTCCTGATCGTGATGGCCGTGACCGACACCGAGGTTCCGGTTCACAAGGGCATGTCGATGTTCCTCGTGCCATCCGACACCCCCGGTATCGACATCGTGCGCAACGTCGGTCTGTACGGCGAGCCGATGAACGGGGGTAGCCACGCACTCATCCACTACGAGAACGTGAGGGTCCCCGCCGAAGCTCTCCTCGGTGGCGAAGGCCAGGCGTTCGCCGTCGCTCAGACTCGGCTCGGCGGCGGCCGCATCCACCACGCGATGCGCACCATCGGCCTCGCCCAGAAGGCCCTCGACACGATGTGCGAACGCGCGCTGAGTCGTGAGACCGCCGGCAGCCGCCTCGCCGACAAACAAACGGTCCAGGGCTACATCGCCGACTCCTACGCGCAGCTGACGCAGTTCCGCCTGTTCGTGCTGCACACCGCGTGGAAGATCGACAAGTACAACGACTACAAGAAGCTCCGCAAGGACATCGCGACGGCGAAGATCGTGATGCCGACCGTGCTCCACGACATCGCCTGGCGCGCAATGCAGGTACACGGAGCGCTCGGCGTCACCAACGAGATGCCGTTCTTCAAGATGATCCACGGCGCGGCCGTCATGGGTCTGGCCGACGGACCGACCGAGGTCCACAAGACGACCGTTGCCAAACAGGTCCTGCGCGACTACACCGCAACCGACGACCTGTGGCCCTCGGAGTGGCTCCCGCGCAAGCAGGACGAAGCCCGTGCCAAGTACGCCGAATACCTCGAACTGGAAGTGGGGAACCTGTGATCGACACGAAACGACTCGCCGAGTGGATGGACGAGCGCGGACTGCCTGGTAAGGGCGCCCCGCTCGAAGCCACCTATCTTTCGGGCGGCACGCAGAACGAAATCTACAAGCTGGTCCGCGACGACTTCACGAGCGTCATCCGGATACCGCCGAAAGCCGCGCCCGCCGACCGCGACAACGGAATCATTCGCGAGTGGAGAATCATCGAGGGCCTCGACGGTACCGACGTGCCCCACACCGCCGCGATCGCCGCATGCGAGGACACCTCGGTGCTCGGCCGCGCGTTCTACCTCATGGGATTCGTCGACGGCTGGTCCCCCATGGATCATCGCGACGGCTGGCCCGCTCCGTTCGACAACGATCCCGAGGCACGTGCCGGTCTCGCCTACCAGCTCGCGGAGGGCATCGGCCTGCTGTCGAAGGTCGATTGGAAAGCTCAGGGCCTCGAAGGCCTCGGACGACCGGATGGTTTCCATGATCGACAGGTCGACCGCTGGACCCGATTCTTCGAGCGGATCAAAGCCCGCGAGATCGAGGGCATGGACGTCGCCACCAAGTGGCTACAGAATCACCGGCCGCTCGACTACATCCCGGGCCTGATGCACGGCGACTACCAGTTCGCCAACGTGATGTACAAGAACGGCGCGCCCGCGAAGCTCGCAGCGCTCGTCGACTGGGAAATGGGCACCGTCGGCGATCCGAAGCTCGACCTCGGCTGGATGCTCATGAACTGGCCCGAGGACATGGACGCCCCCGGAGAAAGCGCGGTCAGCTACGTCGACCTGAGCGGCATGCCGAACCGGTCGCAGATGCTCGCCCACTACTCCGAGGTCTCCGGTCGTCAGGTCGACGACATCGACTACTACCTCGTCCTCGCCAAGTGGAAGCTCGCCATCGTCCTCGAGCAGGGCTTCCAGCGCGCCGGCGACGACGTGAAGCTGCAGTCGTACGGTCCGGTCATCACCAACCTCATGAAGTCGGCCGCCGACCTCGCCGAATCGACGGACTACCAGGGATGAGCGAACCGGTGGAAGGACTCGTACAAGAACAACACGGCGCGGTTCTCCTGCTTCGGCTGAACCGCCCCGAGGCACGCAATGCGCTGACCGGTGCCGTGATCAACGGGATCGGTGCAGCCGTCGAGAACGCGGAGGCAGATCCTCAGATCCGGGCGATCGTCCTCATCGGCACCGGCGACCGCGCGTTCTGCTCGGGCATGGATCTACGAGCATTCGCAAGCGGCGAGAAGATCGGGCTGGACTCCGGCCCCGGTGCCGCGTACGCGCGGCTGGCCAAGGGCGAGACGGACATTCCTGTGATCGGCGCCGCCAACGGCACCGCGATCGGCGGTGGGCTCGAACTTCTCCTCGGATCCGACATCATCGTTGCCTCCTCGGCGGCGAAGTTCGGTCTTCCCGAGGTGAAGCGGGGTCTGTTCCCCGCCGGAGGCGGCACCAACCTCGGGACGCGGATTCCTCGGGCGGCCGCTCTGGAGCTGACACTGACCGGCGACCTGATCACTGCGCAGCGCGGATACGAACTCGGTCTGATCAACCAGGTTGTCGAACCGGAAGGCGTACAGTCGGCTGCGCTGGCATTCGCCGAACGCATCGCGGCGAATGCCCCGCTGGGCCTCTCAGCGGTCAAGGAACTCGTGCGTCTCGCGCAGGTGGACCCGGCGCGCGCGGACGAGCGTCTCGGACACTGGCAAAGCCTCGTCTTCTCGAGCGACGACGCCAAGGAAGGTGCGGCCGCGTTCGTCGAGAAGCGCGCACCGGTCTGGCAAGGGCGGTAACGGGCATGCGCGCAGCGGTCTGTTCCGAGTACGGGGAGCCCGAGGTCGTGCGGATCGACGAACGCCCTTCCCCCACGCTCGAACCGGGCCAGGTGCGAGTGCGGGTCGGTGCTGCAGCGGTCAACTTCCCCGATGTTCTGGTCGTCGCCGACAAATACCAGATCAGCGTGCCTACACCGTTCGTGCCCGGCAGTGAATTCGCCGGGGTCGTGGAGGAGATCGCCGGCGATGTCGGCGACCTCGCCGTCGGCGACCGGGTGAGCGGCACCGGGATCGTCGGCGCGTTCGCAGAGGAGATCGCGGCAAAAGCCGCGTCGCTGAAGCGGATACCCGACGGCGTCGATCACCGCACCGCTGCCGCGTTCGGTGTGGCGCACCGCACCGCGTATCACACGCTCCGGTCGGTGGCTCGGCTCCAGCCTGGTGAAACCCTCGTCGTGCTCGGTGCGGGCGGCGGCGTCGGACTCGCCGCGGTTCAACTCGGAGCGGTCCTCGGTGCAACGGTCGTCGCGGTGGCCTCATCGTCCGACAAGCTCGAGGTCGCCGCGTCGTACGGTGCGAAACATCTCGTCGACCATCGGTCGGGTGAGCTACGCGCGCTCCTGAAGGATGCTGTTCCCGAGGGCGCCGACGTCGTGGTCGATCCCGTCGGCGGCGACCTGTCGGAACCGGCGTTGAGGTCGCTGCGCCGCGGCGGGCGCTTCATCACCGTGGGGTACGCGTCCGGAACAATCCCTCGAATACCACTCAACCTGGTTCTGGTGAAAGGTATTCGCATTCAGGGGTTCCAGTTCCAGGATCTCGACCCGGACGAGTACCGGCGAGGTGAGGACGAACTGGTCGAGCTCCTCGTCTCGGGCCGCGCCGTGCCACATATCGGTGCGGTGTATTCGCTCGAGGGCACCGTCGATGCTCTGCGTCTGGTCGGTGACGGGCGGGCAATCGGTAAGGTCGTCATCGACCTTCAGCAGAACTGACCGACCGAACACGACGTCCCGGCGCTCATCCGAGAGCCGGGACGTTGGTCATTTCTGGGCTGTCGAACGGCTATGTCTTTACACCGCTGTGTCTTTGCGCTGCCGTCTTTGCACTGCTGTTCTTGCAATCCGGTCTACATCAGACCGACGTGAGGTGACCCGACTGCGGTGCAGAAAATCCGGACGTCCGGAAGGATTCGGTGGGCGCGATCACGGGCTCGCGGACCTCCGCTGCAACGAGCGCATGGCGCTTGAACACCTGCGCCGCCCTGCTCATACAGTATTCAGAAGGCGAGAACCGGGCATCGATATCTGCCGGGATCTCATCGCCCCACATGCTGAACTTCGTCATGCCGCGTTCAAGGACTCGGTCCAGCCCGACTCGGATGCGTTCGTCGGTCGAGTAGAGCTCCGCCGACGCCACCAACGCCTCTGGAACGAGACCATTTTCGGTCGACACGGCCGAGTCGAGATCGACGACCCGGGCTCCGAGGATCTCGAGGGGACGAATGTCCTGATGCTCTCGCGTCAGGACAGTGACTTCCCATCCCGCGAGGGCCTGGTCGTAGAGCCATCCGCCGACGTGGCGCACGGTATCGACCACGCGCGGTGCGACGATGACGACGCGGTGCCTCAAACTGTGCTGGTGGGCATGAGCTGTTGCTCGAGCGACTGTGTGAAGTCCTCGAATATCTCGGCCAGCGGGAGCGAACGATCGAGCAGCCATGAGGTTTCCATTCCGTTGAGGAAAGCGACGATTTCCACCGCTTTGACGGCTGGGTTCACATCCGTTCGATACCGGCCGGCGTGTTGACCACGTCGGATTCCCGCCTCGATTGTGTCGACGGCGGCCCGGTGTCGAGCGAGTAGGCGATCGTGCAGTGGAGCATCCGGCTCCAGGTTCTCGATCAGGAGTACAGCAAACATCCCGACCAGGTCAGGGGACTTCTCGAAACGCAAGTAGAGGCCCCTGATCTGCTCGATCGGATCTCCCGAACGATCAGCACGTGCATCATCGTCTGCATCCCGGGCGTCGAGCACGGCATGCAGCAACTGGTCTTTGGACTGGAAGTGATGTAGCAGACCCGCGGGCGTGATGCCCGCGGCCCGTGCGATCTGAGCGAGGCTTGTGCTGCGCCACCCGTTCCTCGCCAACAACCGCTGAGCTGCGCTGAGAATCAGCTCCCTGCGGTCCTCACCCTTGGCGAGAAGCGTGTCGTAAGCCCTTTGCACGCTGCCCCTCTCCCTCGCGTCCCCAACCTACTGAACACACATTAGGTCGGTTTGCCGGATGTGACAAGGGTCTCAGGCCTGCAATTTTTCTGGATGCATCACACTATGTGCAACCCTACGTACCGAGCAGTTCGACGATGGTGGCGTTCGCGGTTCCGCCCCCCTCGCACATCGTCTGGAGACCGAATCGAATTCCGTTGTCCCGCATGTGATGAATCATGCGAGTCATCAGTACTGCGCCCGAGCCGCCGAGCGGATGCCCCAGCGCGATCGCCCCACCGAGGGGATTGACCAGCTCCGGATCGGCGCCGGTCTCGGCCAGCCACGCCAGCGGAACCGACGCGAATGCTTCGTTGACCTCGAAGACCCCGACATCCTTCAGACCGACCCCCGCCTTCGCGAGTGCCTTCTCCGTAGCCGGGATCGGACCGGTGAGCATGAGCACCGGATCGGCGCCCGCAACCGCACCCGCGCGGTAACGGACGAGCGAGGTCAAGCCCAGCTCACGGGCCTTGTCAGGGGTGGTCACCAGCAGCGCGGCTGCACCGTCGGAGATCTGCGACGAGTTGCCGGCGTGGATCACCCCGTCGTCGGCGAATGCCGGCTTCAGGCCGGCGAGCTTTTCGACCGTGGTGCCGCGGCGGATGCCCTCGTCCGCGCTGACCGTGCCCTCGTCGGTGACCACCGGAACGATCTGCGCTTCGAATGCCCCTCGATCCTGCGCCGCAGCAGCCCGCTCGTGCGAGGTCGTCGCGTACTCGTCGAGACGAGTACGCGAGAATCCCCACTTCTGGGCGATCTTCTCGGCGGAGATTCCCTGGTTGAACGCGAACCCGTCGTAGCGCGCGAGCGCTCGGGGACCGTACGGTTGCCCGGAAGCACGCGCCGAACCGAGCGGGACCCGGCTCATGATCTCGACGCCACCGGCGACAACCACGTCCTGCTGCCCCGACATCACTGCCTGAGCCGCGAAATCGATCGATTGCTGACTCGATCCGCACGCCCGGTTGATAGTGGTACCCGGGATGGACTCCGGCCATCCGGCAGCGAGCACCGAGTAGCGTCCGATGTTGCTCGATTGGTCGCCCACCTGCGACACGCAACCCCAGATGACGTCGTCGACGATCTCGGGATCGAGGCCGGTGCGTTCTACCAGCGCCTCGAGCACGAGCGCCGACAGGTCCGCCGGGTGCACCCCGGCCAGCCCACCGTTGCGCTTGCCTACCGGCGTTCGGACGGCCGCAGCGATGACCACTTCACGCATTCGAATTCTCCTGGTTCCAAGTGTGTTTGCCGGCCATCTCTCGTATTTCGATCATCTCTGTACCGACCCGATCGCGCCCTGCTCGCGCAGGAGATCGATCTCGTCGGGGCGGAGACCGAAGTCCGCGAGGATGATGTCCGTGTGCTCGCCCAAACCGGGTACGGGCGCCATCGGCGGCTCGTAGCCTTCGATCACCGGTGGCGGCAGAATCGCCTCGACGGGTCCGTTCGGGCTCGCGACCGTCCGCCAACGATTACGGGCGGCCAGCTGCGGATGATCGATGACGTCGCGCGGCGTGTTGTAACGCGAATTGCCGATACCCGCCTCGTCTGCGATCTTCTGTACGTGGTCGAGCGGGTGCTGTGCGCACCACGCGGCGATGGCCTCGTCGAGTTCGGCGCGGTGCTCGCACCGCGCCGTGTTGGTCGCGAACCGCTCGTCGTCGGCGAGGTCGTCGCGCTGGATGATCTCGCGCGCCAGACGCTGCCATTCACGGTCGTTGGTCGTGCCGAGCACGACGATCCGGTCGTCGGCGGTGCGATACGAACCGTACGGCGCGACCGCCGGTGAACTCATGCCGAGGGGTTGCTGTTCGACACCCGAGTAGCGGGTGTACGTCAGCGGGTAGCCCATGATGTCCGCCATCGTGTCGAACAGGCTCACCGACACCTTCGACAGTCCGCCGCCGCGCCCCCGGTTGCGTTCCCGTCCACACAGCAACGCGAGGATCGACAACGCTGAATACAGACCGGTGCTGATGTCCGCGACCGGTGGTCCCGGCTTCGCGGGCTGCCCGGGGAAGCCGGTGACAGAGCATGCGCCCGACTCGGCCTGGATGAGCAGGTCGTACGCGCGCTTGTGCGACAGCGGTCCGCCTGGACCGTATCCGTCGATCTCGACCGCGATCAGGTCCGGATATCGGCCGGCCAGATCCTCGGGCGAGAGTCCCAGGCGCGCCATAGCTCCGGGTGCAAGGTTCGATACGAGGGCGTCTGCGCGCGCCAGCAGGGTGTGGAGCGCGCCCCGACCGCCCTCGGTCTTCAGGTCGAGAGCGATCGATTCCTTACCGCGATTGGCCCAGACGAAGTGCGCTGCCATTCCGTTGACGACGTCGTCGTAGTCGCGAGCGAAATCGCCGCCCTTGGGGTTCTCCACTTTGATCACACGCGCACCGAAGTCGGCGAGGACGCGGGTGCACATCGGCGCAGAGACCGCTTGTTCGAGAGTCACCACGGTGACCCCCGCGAGCGGGGCCTCCATCAGTAGCTCCTCGGCAGTCCGAGGGTATGGGATCCCAGGTAGTTGAGGATCATCTCCTGACTGACCGGGGCGATTCGCATCACGCGCGCCTCGCGGAAGTAACGCGACACGTGGTACTCCTCGGAGTACCCCATTCCGCCGTGAGTCTGCAATGCGCGATCAGCTGCGGCGAAACCTGCTTCCGCACAGAGATATTTGGCGGTGTTGGCTTCCCGGCCGCACGGCTTGCCGTTGTCGTAGAGCCAGGTGGCCTTACGCAGGACGAGCTCCGCGGCATCGAGGTGCGCAAGCGCATCGGCAAGGGGGAACTGGATGCCCTGGTTCATGCCGATCGGGCGCCCGAACACTTCGCGTTCGTTGCCGTACTTCACGGCCTTCTCGAGCGCGACGCGGCCGATGCCGAGGGCTTCGGACGCGATCAACATGCGCTCGGGGTTGAGACCGTCGAGCAACAACTTGAATCCCTGCCCCTCTTCGCCGATACGGTCCTCGACGGGGACCCGGAGGTCGTCGATGAACAGTTCGTTGGAGGTGACCGCGTTGCGCCCCATCTTGCGGATCGGACGGATGTCGATCTTGCTGCGGTCGAGATCGGTCAGGAACAGCGTCATGCCGTCGGTCTTCTTCTCGACCTCGTCGTAGCGCTGAGTGCGGGTCAGGAGCAGAATCTTCTCCGATTCGACGGCCTTCGAGATCCACACCTTGCGACCGTTGACGACATAGTGGTCGCCGTCGCGCTTCGCGAATGTCGTGATCCGGGAGGTATCGAGGCCGGCACCCGGTTCGGTCACCCCGAAGCACACGTGCAGATCACCGTTGACGATGCGGGGCAGCGTGCGTGCCTTCATCTCGTCGGTGCCGTGCTTGACGACAGGCTGCATTCCGAAGATGTTCAGGTGGATTGCGCTCGCGGCGTTCATTGCACCACCGGACCGGGCGATCTCTTCGAGGAGGATCGTCGCCTCCGTGATGCCGAGACCGTGACCGCCGTACTCCTCGGGCATCGTGATGCCCATCCAGCCGCCGTCGGCGAGCATCTTGTAGAACTCCGTCGGAAACTCGTGAGCGAGATCCTTCTCCATCCAGTACTGGTCGTCGAAGTTCTTCATCAGCTCGGCAACGGATTTGCGGATCAGCTCCTGATCCTCACTCAGCGCGAAGCTCATTCCACCCATAGTCGACACCTCATGCGGTCGTTGCGGAGGCCACTGCGCAACTGCGGCAGCCGCCTGGCCTTCTCTTGAAATCTTGCGATCGAGCGAATCAATCGGAGGCAGGCAGTGCCTTGGCTGCCTTGATGGTCATCGGGGTGCCGCCGTAGGACAGTTCGCCGGTTCCGGGTGACGTGCACAGCACCTCGATCGACCCGTCGGCATCGACGTAACGCTTCCCCAGAAGGGTGATCACGTCGCCGGCGGGCTTGGCGTCCGGCTTGCCGGGAGGAGCCGGGATCATCGGGCTTCCACCACACGCGATCACCTGCGCACTATCCGCGGGAGCGCGCACGACCACAACTCGAGTGGTGCAGACGGTGCTGGCAAGTTGCCCACCTGGGCGCAGGGTTGCAGTCACGGGAAACCTCTCTTTCGGCAGACGGTCTGCGCGCGTCGGGTCGCCGACGGTCGCACAGTGCTCTCTCTTTAAGGAAACTATCTTCTCGCATCCGGAGAATCAATATGCTCTTGACATACGGGCATCGAGGTCAGGCGAGGTCGATTCATTCGACCCGGCAGGACGCACGGCACCCGACGGGGGTCGAGACATGCTCGGTACCAGCGAATTCAGCCATCGTGACACCAATTGTTGACTATCCGCACGAGCCATGAGAATCTAGCATCCGTAAACGAGAATGTGATTCTCATGGAGGAGGAGTTCGGCATGGCTCTAGTGCCCCCGCTGCCGGCAGACCAATGGGACGAGCGCGTCGATTCCGCATTGAAGGGGCTCATGCCCCGGCACATGAGGAATCCGGAGCAGGCCGGCACTGCCATGGCGACGCTCGTCCGCCACCCGGATCTGACGAAGGCGTTTCTCGGATTCAGCGTGCACCTGCTCTTCCGGTCCACGCTGTCGCCGAGACTGCGAGAGATGACGATCCTGCGCGTGGCACAGGTGTACCAGTGCGAGTACGAGCGCAGCCATCACATCCGGATGGCAGAGGAAGAAGGCGGGCTGACCCGCCCGGAGATCGAAGCCGCACTGGCCGGTACCGCCGAGGACGAGTTCGAGAACCGCCTCCTCTCAGCAGTCGACGAACTCCACCAGAACGCCGCACTGTCCGAGCAGACATGGACCGCGCTCGGAGAACACCTCAGCGAGCAGCAACGTATGGACTTCATCTTCACCGTAGGCGGTTACGGCCTGTTGGCCATGGCCTACAACACATTCGGCATCGAGTTCGAAAGCGAAAGGTAGAGCCTTGCCACACTTCACCAAACCGGCAGCAGGAAGCTGGACCGAGAACTACCCGGAACTCGGCACCGCACCGGTCGACTACACCGACTCCATCGACCCCGCCTTCTTCGAAGCCGAACGCGAAGCAATCTTCAAGCGCACCTGGCTCTACGTCGGCCGCGTCGAACAGCTCCCCCGCGTCGGCGCCTACTTCACCAAAGAACTCCCCTCCGCCGGACCCGGCACCTCCCTGGTCATCGTCAAAGGCAACGACAGCAAGATCCGCGCCTTCCACAACGTCTGCCGCCACCGCGGCAACAAACTCGTCTGGAACGACTTCCCCGGCGAGGAAACCGCAGGCAGCTGCAAGCAGTTCACCTGCAAATACCACGCCTGGCGCTACAGCCTCGAAGGCGAACTCACCTTCGTCCAGCAGGAAGGCGAATTCTTCGACCTCGACAAGGGCGACTACGGCCTCAAGGACGTACGCTGCGAAACGTGGGAAGGGTTCATCTACATCAACCTCGACCCCGACGCCATCCCCCTCGTCGACTACCTCGGCACCTTCGCCAAGGGCCTCGAAGGCTACCCCTTCGGTGAAATGACCGAGGTCTACAGCTACCGCGCCGAAATCGGCGCCAACTGGAAGCTGTTCATCGACGCATTCGCCGAGTTCTACCACGCACCGATCCTGCACATGAAGCAGGCAGTCAAGGACGAAGCAGACAAGCTCGCCGGCTACGGCTACGAAGCCCTGCACTACGACCTGCAGCCCCCGCACTCGATGATCTCCTCCTGGGGCGGCATGGCACCGCCCAAGGACCTCAACATGGTCAAGCCCATCGAACGCGTCCTGCGCTCCGGACTGTTCGGCCCCTGGGACCAGCCCGACATCGACGGCCTCGCCGACGACCAGCTGCCCACCGCACTGAACCCCACCGGCTTCCACAGCTGGGGCCAGGACTCCTTCGAGTTCTTCCCCAACATGACCCTGCTCGTCTGGAAGCCGGGCTGGTACCTGACCTACGCCTACTGGCCCACCGCCGTCGACAAGCACATCTTCGAGGCCAGCCTCTACTTCGTGCCCCCGAAGAACGCCCGCGAGCGCCTCGCACAGGAACTCGCCGCGGTGACCTTCAAGGAATACGCCCTCCAGGACGCCAACACCCTCGAAGCCACCCAAACGATGATCGGCACCCGCACGGTGACCGAATTCCCCCTCTGCGACCAGGAGCTTCTCCTGCGTCACCTCCACAAGACCGTCGGAGACTACGTCAAGGAGTACCGCGATGCCTCTGCCAACTGAATTCGCCGACCTCGAGCCCTACATCGGCTGGGACCTGGCCACCGAACCCGAACGCTACGCCAAGCGACTCGCCTCGACGATGCCGGAAATGCAGGAGTTCTACAACGCCGCATTCCCCCGCCTCGAAGACGCCATCGCCTTCTGCGACAAGTTCGACCTCGACGACCTGCCCGACGATGCACGCACCGTCATGCACCTGATGCAGTCACTGGTCATGGTCTCCTTCCCCGTCGAAGTCTGGAAGCAGCCCCGCGTCCCCGACAGCGGCGCCGCCTGGGCCGAAATCACCAAAGAACCGGTGGTCTGAGACAAGCAGCCCCGCTGAGAACAGGACCTGCGAGATAGCAGTTGCACCCGCTACAAATCGTGCCCGTGTCCGAGCGACAGTCGTCGTTCGGACACGGGCACGCTTGCATTTCGGGGCCTTCGCTTGTGATGCCAGCCACAGGGTTGCCGCGATCGAGAGTGACATCACCAAGATCAACTACACCGCGGGATCAATTTCCCTGTGCAGCATCACAAGTCCGATATGTACGAAACATCCCTGAGTGAGACGGATCGAGGAGCGTGATTTGATGTGCGACGAGACTCGGCGTCGGCGCGGCACTGACCGCGACTCGGGGCCGCGCTCGGCCACAGCCCGAAGCTTGATTCTCGAGAGGAAATGATGACCGACATCGAGACGAAGAACTTCTTCACCGACCCCGAGTTCGTCGGGGACCCCAACCCGTACTACGACGGGATGCGCGCGAGTTGCCCCGTCAAGCGCGAGCCGCACCACAACGTCATGATGGTGACCGGATACGAGGAAGCAATCCAGGTCCTCAGCGATGAGAAGTCCTACTCCTCGTGCATCTCGGTTACCGGCCCCTTCTCGGGCTTCCCGCTCCCGGCCGAGAGCGACGACATCTCCGACCTCATCGAGGAGCACCGCCCCTCGCTGCCGATGAGCGATCAGCTCCCCACGATGGACCCGCCCCAGCATGCGGACCATCGCGGCCTGTTGATGCGCCTGATCACCCCCAAGCGCCTCAAGGAGAACGAAGAGTTCATCTACCGCCTGGCCGACAAGCTCCTCGACAACATCCTGGCCAAGGGCGAAGGCGACTACATCAGCGAATTCGCCGGTCCCTTCGCGATGCTCGTCATCGCCGACCTTCTCGGCGTACCGGAAAGCGACCATGCAGAGTTCATCGCGGGCCTGAACCTGGCGACGGAAGGCGGCTTCACTCTCGGCAGCACCGAGGGAGAGTCGATGAAGCTGAACCCGCTCGAGTTCCTCTACAAGAAGTTCGGGGAGTACATCGAGGATCGTCGCGAGAACCCCACGGACGACGTCCTGACCGGGCTCGCGACCGCGACGTTCCCCGACGGCACACTTCCTCCGGTCGACGATGTCCTACGCATTGCGGCGAACGTCTTCTCCGCCGGTCAGGAGACCACGGTGCGGTTGCTGAGCTCCGGCCTCCGAATCATCGCCGAGAATCCCGAGATCCAGCAGGCCCTCCGCGACGACCCGGAGAAGATCCCCAATTTCATCGAAGAGGCGCTGCGGATGGAGAGCCCGATCAAGGGCGACTTCCGACTCTCCAAGATTCCGACCGAAGTCGGCGGTGTCGAAGTTCCGGCCGGCACCATCCTGATGCTCCTGAACGGCGCCGCCAACCGCGACTCGCGGCAGTTCTCCGACCCGGAGGAATTCGACCTCGAGCGCCGCAACGCGCGTACCCACATCGCATTCGGCCGCGGTGTCCATGCGTGCCCTGGTGCACCCCTCGCCCGTACCGAGGGACGCGTGGGTATCCAGCGCCTCCTGGAGCGGACCATCGACATCAAGCTTTCCGAAGAGGTCCATGGGCCCGAGGGCGACAGGAAGTTCGACTACCTGCCCACCTTCATCCTTCGTGGTCTGCTGAACCTCAATCTGGAATACACCGTCGCGGCAGGCGACAACAGTGGCACCGTCGCAGAGGGTGACAGCAAGTGAAGGTTCATGTCGACGATGATGCGTGCCGTGGCCACGGCTTCTGCCTCGCGATCTGTCCGGAGGTCTTCGAGCTGAGCGACGGCGGCTACGCCGTGACGCTCGTGTCCGAAGTTCCGGCCGAACACGAAGACAACGTTCGCGAAGCCGTCGCGAGTTGCCCCGAGCGCGCAATCTCGATCTCGTAGCCCCGCTCCACACCGAACACCTCGCCCGCCCTCATGGTTCCGACCGTGGGGGCGGGCGTCTTTGACGCCCTCCCGGCCGTAAACGACCGGGATTCCTACCGCGGCAACACGTGCCGCATCGGCGGGTTCCTGTTTCATCGAGTCGCGCTCCCCGCTAGGCGAGGAGACTTACCGTCTCTCCGCAGGCGTTTAACCACTCCGCACGTCCTGCGGCGTGGATGTTGATGGCAGCATTCAGATCGCGATCGTGGACCGCCCCGCATGGACACGACCAGGTGCGCACGGACAACGGTTTCGGCCCGTCCACCCTCCCACACACCGAGCAGAGCTGCGACGACGGGAAGAACCTGTTGACCTTCACGAAGGTGCGCCCATACCGGGCGGCCTTCTCCTCCAGCAACCGGGTGAACATGCCCCACCCGGCATCGTGCACCGACTTCGCCAGCCGCGTCCGCGCCAACCCGGTGACGCACAAGTCCTCGACGAACACCGCTTGATTCTCGCGGATGATCACCGTGGAGCGTTGATGCGCCCAATCCTTGCGGGCATCGGCCACCCTGGCGTGGGCCTTCCGACACGGACACGTGCCTTGGTCCGATTCTTCGATCCCTTCTCCTTGCGGGACAGGCTCTGCTGCGCCTTCTTCAACCTCCGTTCGGCGCGGCGGAAGAACTTCGGGGACTCGATCACCTTCCCGTCCGAGAGCACCGCGAACGTGGCGAGCCCCAGATCGATACCCACCTCCGCATCGCACTCCGGCAGCGGATCGTCGGACGTCTCCACGACGAACGACGCGAAATACCGGCCCGCGGCATCCTTGATGATCGTCACACTCGACGGCTCCGACGGCAGATCCCGCGACCACGCCACCTTCACGTCGCCAACCTTCGCCACATACAACTTCCGGTTGGCCCGGATACTGAAGCCGTGGCGGGTGAGCCGGATCGCCTGCCTATTGTCCTTACGAGACCGGAACCGCGGCGCCCCGACCCTGCGGCCCTTCCGCTTCCCCGACATCGAGTCGAACCAGTTCCTGTACGCGCGGCGCGCATCCTGACAGGCCTGCACCAACACCACCGACGCCACCTCGGAAAGCCACACCCGCGCCGGGGTTTTCTTCGCCTCAGTGACCACCTGTTTCTGCACGTCGGTGTCCGAGAGCTTCACCCCGGCCGCGTACGCGTCCTGCCGGACGCGCAGTGCGTCGTTGAACACCACCCGTGCACACCCGAACGACCGGGCCAGCGTGTCCTGCTGGCCCGGTGTCGGGTAGACGCGGTACTGGTATCGCAGTTGCACACCGCGACCATAAACACGACCACCGACATAATTGATGCGCTGACCCGGGCCTGATAGACCCGGGCTTGCGCGCTACGTTTCCCGCTCATAGTGTGCGGCAACCACCTTCACCTCACACCGAGGAGCGCAGATGCCCAAGGGATATGTCATCCTGACCGAAGCCATCCGGGATCAAGACGGCATGGCCGCATACAGCAAGCTCTCCGGCCCCTCGATCGTGCAGGCGGGCGCAAGGGTCCTTGCCGTCGCCGAACCCCAGGTTCTCGAAGGCGAGTGGCACGGCCACCGGACTGTCGTTCTGGAATTCGAGTCCGTCGAGGCGGCACAGACCTGGTACGCATCCGAGGACTATCAGAAGGCGCTGCCGCTGCGTCAGGCCGCTGCCGACTGCACTGCCGTGATCCTGGAGGGCTTCGGGCGGCCCGCGTCTGCCGGGTAGGCAACACACTCTTCGGGCAGCTTCTCGGCGTCGACCTGGGACTTCGGTCCGGGTCGGCGCCTTTTTCATGCCTTGTCCAACTCGACGATTGACGCCGGTCCGGTTCTATGGAAACCTAAGTTTCATCAGTGAGAGCGTCATTCTCACTAGAGAGAGTGCTCTCAGACGAAAGGTAGAGCCTTGCCACACTTCACCAAACCGGCAGCAGGAAGCTGGACCGAGAACTACCCGGAACTCGGCACCGCACCGGTCGACTACACCGACTCCATCGACCCCGCCTTCTTCGAAGCCGAACGCGAAGCAATCTTCAAGCGCACCTGGCTCTACGTCGGCCGCGTCGAACAGCTCCCCCGCGTCGGCGCCTACTTCACCAAAGAACTCCCCTCCGCCGGACCCGGCACCTCCCTGGTCATCGTCAAAGGCAACGACAGCAAGATCCGCGCCTTCCACAACGTCTGCCGCCACCGCGGCAACAAACTCGTCTGGAACGACTTCCCCGGCGAGGAAACCGCAGGCAGCTGCAAGCAGTTCACCTGCAAATACCACGCCTGGCGCTACAGCCTCGAAGGCGAACTCACCTTCGTCCAGCAGGAAGGCGAATTCTTCGACCTCGACAAGGGCGACTACGGCCTCAAGGACGTACGCTGCGAAACGTGGGAAGGGTTCATCTACATCAACCTCGACCCCGACGCCATCCCCCTCGTCGACTACCTCGGCACCTTCGCCAAGGGCCTCGAAGGCTACCCCTTCGGTGAAATGACCGAGGTCTACAGCTACCGCGCCGAAATCGGCGCCAACTGGAAGCTGTTCATCGACGCATTCGCCGAGTTCTACCACGCACCGATCCTGCACATGAAGCAGGCAGTCAAGGACGAAGCAGACAAGCTCGCCGGCTACGGCTACGAAGCCCTGCACTACGACCTGCAGCCCCCGCACTCGATGATCTCCTCCTGGGGCGGCATGGCACCGCCCAAGGACCTCAACATGGTCAAGCCCATCGAACGCGTCCTGCGCTCCGGACTGTTCGGCCCCTGGGACCAGCCCGACATCGACGGCCTCGCCGACGACCAGCTGCCCACCGCACTGAACCCCACCGGCTTCCACAGCTGGGGCCAGGACTCCTTCGAGTTCTTCCCCAACATGACCCTGCTCGTCTGGAAGCCGGGCTGGTACCTGACCTACGCCTACTGGCCCACCGCCGTCGACAAGCACATCTTCGAGGCCAGCCTCTACTTCGTGCCCCCGAAGAACGCCCGCGAGCGCCTCGCACAGGAACTCGCCGCGGTGACCTTCAAGGAATACGCCCTCCAGGACGCCAACACCCTCGAAGCCACCCAAACGATGATCGGCACCCGCACGGTGACCGAATTCCCCCTCTGCGACCAGGAGCTTCTCCTGCGTCACCTCCACAAGACCGTCGGAGACTACGTCAAGGAGTACCGCGATGCCTCTGCCAACTGAATTCGCCGACCTCGAGCCCTACATCGGCTGGGACCTGGCCACCGAACCCGAACGCTACGCCAAGCGACTCGCCTCGACGATGCCGGAAATGCAGGAGTTCTACAACGCCGCATTCCCCCGCCTCGAAGACGCCATCGCCTTCTGCGACAAGTTCGACCTCGACGACCTGCCCGACGATGCACGCACCGTCATGCACCTGATGCAGTCACTGGTCATGGTCTCCTTCCCCGTCGAAGTCTGGAAGCAGCCCCGCGTCCCCGACAGCGGCGCCGCCTGGGCCGAAATCACCAAAGAACCGGTGGTCTGAGACAAGCAGCCCCGCTGAGAACAGGACCTGCGAGATAGCAGTTGCACCCGCTACAAATCGTGCCCGTGTCCGAGCGACAGTCGTCGTTCGGACACGGGCACGCTTGCATTTCGGGGCCTTCGCTTGTGATGCCAGCCACAGGGTTGCCGCGATCGAGAGTGACATCACCAAGATCAACTACACCGCGGGATCAATTTCCCTGTGCAGCATCACAAGTCCGATATGTACGAAACATCCCTGAGTGAGACGGATCGAGGAGCGTGATTTGATGTGCGACGAGACTCGGCGTCGGCGCGGCACTGACCGCGACTCGGGGCCGCGCTCGGCCACAGCCCGAAGCTTGATTCTCGAGAGGAAATGATGACCGACATCGAGACGAAGAACTTCTTCACCGACCCCGAGTTCGTCGGGGACCCCAACCCGTACTACGACGGGATGCGCGCGAGTTGCCCCGTCAAGCGCGAGCCGCACCACAACGTCATGATGGTGACCGGATACGAGGAAGCAATCCAGGTCCTCAGCGATGAGAAGTCCTACTCCTCGTGCATCTCGGTTACCGGCCCCTTCTCGGGCTTCCCGCTCCCGGCCGAGAGCGACGACATCTCCGACCTCATCGAGGAGCACCGCCCCTCGCTGCCGATGAGCGATCAGCTCCCCACGATGGACCCGCCCCAGCATGCGGACCATCGCGGCCTGTTGATGCGCCTGATCACCCCCAAGCGCCTCAAGGAGAACGAAGAGTTCATCTACCGCCTGGCCGACAAGCTCCTCGACAACATCCTGGCCAAGGGCGAAGGCGACTACATCAGCGAATTCGCCGGTCCCTTCGCGATGCTCGTCATCGCCGACCTTCTCGGCGTACCGGAAAGCGACCATGCAGAGTTCATCGCGGGCCTGAACCTGGCGACGGAAGGCGGCTTCACTCTCGGCAGCACCGAGGGAGAGTCGATGAAGCTGAACCCGCTCGAGTTCCTCTACAAGAAGTTCGGGGAGTACATCGAGGATCGTCGCGAGAACCCCACGGACGACGTCCTGACCGGGCTCGCGACCGCGACGTTCCCCGACGGCACACTTCCTCCGGTCGACGATGTCCTACGCATTGCGGCGAACGTCTTCTCCGCCGGTCAGGAGACCACGGTGCGGTTGCTGAGCTCCGGCCTCCGAATCATCGCCGAGAATCCCGAGATCCAGCAGGCCCTCCGCGACGACCCGGAGAAGATCCCCAATTTCATCGAAGAGGCGCTGCGGATGGAGAGCCCGATCAAGGGCGACTTCCGACTCTCCAAGATTCCGACCGAAGTCGGCGGTGTCGAAGTTCCGGCCGGCACCATCCTGATGCTCCTGAACGGCGCCGCCAACCGCGACTCGCGGCAGTTCTCCGACCCGGAGGAATTCGACCTCGAGCGCCGCAACGCGCGTACCCACATCGCATTCGGCCGCGGTGTCCATGCGTGCCCTGGTGCACCCCTCGCCCGTACCGAGGGACGCGTGGGTATCCAGCGCCTCCTGGAGCGGACCATCGACATCAAGCTTTCCGAAGAGGTCCATGGGCCCGAGGGCGACAGGAAGTTCGACTACCTGCCCACCTTCATCCTTCGTGGTCTGCTGAACCTCAATCTGGAATACACCGTCGCGGCAGGCGACAACAGTGGCACCGTCGCAGAGGGTGACAGCAAGTGAAGGTTCATGTCGACGATGATGCGTGCCGTGGCCACGGCTTCTGCCTCGCGATCTGTCCGGAGGTCTTCGAGCTGAGCGACGGCGGCTACGCCGTGACGCTCGTGTCCGAAGTTCCGGCCGAACACGAAGACAACGTTCGCGAAGCCGTCGCGAGTTGCCCCGAGCGCGCAATCTCGATCTCGTAGCCCCGCTCCACACCGAACACCTCGCCCGCCCTCATGGTTCCGACCGTGGGGGCGGGCGTCTTTGACGCCCTCCCGGCCGTAAACGACCGGGATTCCTACCGCGGCAACACGTGCCGCATCGGCGGGTTCCTGTTTCATCGAGTCGCGCTCCCCGCTAGGCGAGGAGACTTACCGTCTCTCCGCAGGCGTTTAACCACTCCGCACGTCCTGCGGCGTGGATGTTGATGGCAGCATTCAGATCGCGATCGTGGACCGCCCCGCATGGACACGACCAGGTGCGCACGGACAACGGTTTCGGCCCGTCCACCCTCCCACACACCGAGCAGAGCTGCGACGACGGGAAGAACCTGTTGACCTTCACGAAGGTGCGCCCATACCGGGCGGCCTTCTCCTCCAGCAACCGGGTGAACATGCCCCACCCGGCATCGTGCACCGACTTCGCCAGCCGCGTCCGCGCCAACCCGGTGACGCACAAGTCCTCGACGAACACCGCTTGATTCTCGCGGATGATCACCGTGGAGCGTTGATGCGCCCAATCCTTGCGGGCATCGGCCACCCTGGCGTGGGCCTTCCGACACGGACACGTGCCTTGGTCCGATTCTTCGATCCCTTCTCCTTGCGGGACAGGCTCTGCTGCGCCTTCTTCAACCTCCGTTCGGCGCGGCGGAAGAACTTCGGGGACTCGATCACCTTCCCGTCCGAGAGCACCGCGAACGTGGCGAGCCCCAGATCGATACCCACCTCCGCATCGCACTCCGGCAGCGGATCGTCGGACGTCTCCACGACGAACGACGCGAAATACCGGCCCGCGGCATCCTTGATGATCGTCACACTCGACGGCTCCGACGGCAGATCCCGCGACCACGCCACCTTCACGTCGCCAACCTTCGCCACATACAACTTCCGGTTGGCCCGGATACTGAAGCCGTGGCGGGTGAGCCGGATCGCCTGCCTATTGTCCTTACGAGACCGGAACCGCGGCGCCCCGACCCTGCGGCCCTTCCGCTTCCCCGACATCGAGTCGAACCAGTTCCTGTACGCGCGGCGCGCATCCTGACAGGCCTGCACCAACACCACCGACGCCACCTCGGAAAGCCACACCCGCGCCGGGGTTTTCTTCGCCTCAGTGACCACCTGTTTCTGCACGTCGGTGTCCGAGAGCTTCACCCCGGCCGCGTACGCGTCCTGCCGGACGCGCAGTGCGTCGTTGAACACCACCCGTGCACACCCGAACGACCGGGCCAGCGTGTCCTGCTGGCCCGGTGTCGGGTAGACGCGGTACTGGTATCGCAGTTGCACACCGCGACCATAAACACGACCACCGACATAATTGATGCGCTGACCCGGGCCTGATAGACCCGGGCTTGCGCGCTACGTTTCCCGCTCATAGTGTGCGGCAACCACCTTCACCTCACACCGAGGAGCGCAGATGCCCAAGGGATATGTCATCCTGACCGAAGCCATCCGGGATCAAGACGGCATGGCCGCATACAGCAAGCTCTCCGGCCCCTCGATCGTGCAGGCGGGCGCAAGGGTCCTTGCCGTCGCCGAACCCCAGGTTCTCGAAGGCGAGTGGCACGGCCACCGGACTGTCGTTCTGGAATTCGAGTCCGTCGAGGCGGCACAGACCTGGTACGCATCCGAGGACTATCAGAAGGCGCTGCCGCTGCGTCAGGCCGCTGCCGACTGCACTGCCGTGATCCTGGAGGGCTTCGGGCGGCCCGCGTCTGCCGGGTAGGCAACACACTCTTCGGGCAGCTTCTCGGCGTCGACCTGGGACTTCGGTCCGGGTCGGCGCCTTTTTCATGCCTTGTCCAACTCGACGATTGACGCCGGTCCGGTTCTATGGAAACCTAAGTTTCATCAGTGAGAGCGTCATTCTCACTAGAGAGAGTGCTCTCAGACGAAAGGTAGAGCCTTGCCACACTTCACCAAACCGGCAGCAGGAAGCTGGACCGAGAACTACCCGGAACTCGGCACCGCACCGGTCGACTACACCGACTCCATCGACCCCGCCTTCTTCGAAGCCGAACGCGAAGCAATCTTCAAGCGCACCTGGCTCTACGTCGGCCGCGTCGAACAGCTCCCCCGCGTCGGCGCCTACTTCACCAAAGAACTCCCCTCCGCCGGACCCGGCACCTCCCTGGTCATCGTCAAAGGCAACGACAGCAAGATCCGCGCCTTCCACAACGTCTGCCGCCACCGCGGCAACAAACTCGTCTGGAACGACTTCCCCGGCGAGGAAACCGCAGGCAGCTGCAAGCAGTTCACCTGCAAATACCACGCCTGGCGCTACAGCCTCGAAGGCGAACTCACCTTCGTCCAGCAGGAAGGCGAATTCTTCGACCTCGACAAGGGCGACTACGGCCTCAAGGACGTACGCTGCGAAACGTGGGAAGGGTTCATCTACATCAACCTCGACCCCGACGCCATCCCCCTCGTCGACTACCTCGGCACCTTCGCCAAGGGCCTCGAAGGCTACCCCTTCGGTGAAATGACCGAGGTCTACAGCTACCGCGCCGAAATCGGCGCCAACTGGAAGCTGTTCATCGACGCATTCGCCGAGTTCTACCACGCACCGATCCTGCACATGAAGCAGGCAGTCAAGGACGAAGCAGACAAGCTCGCCGGCTACGGCTACGAAGCCCTGCACTACGACCTGCAGCCCCCGCACTCGATGATCTCCTCCTGGGGCGGCATGGCACCGCCCAAGGACCTCAACATGGTCAAGCCCATCGAACGCGTCCTGCGCTCCGGACTGTTCGGCCCCTGGGACCAGCCCGACATCGACGGCCTCGCCGACGACCAGCTGCCCACCGCACTGAACCCCACCGGCTTCCACAGCTGGGGCCAGGACTCCTTCGAGTTCTTCCCCAACATGACCCTGCTCGTCTGGAAGCCGGGCTGGTACCTGACCTACGCCTACTGGCCCACCGCCGTCGACAAGCACATCTTCGAGGCCAGCCTCTACTTCGTGCCCCCGAAGAACGCCCGCGAGCGCCTCGCACAGGAACTCGCCGCGGTGACCTTCAAGGAATACGCCCTCCAGGACGCCAACACCCTCGAAGCCACCCAAACGATGATCGGCACCCGCACGGTGACCGAATTCCCCCTCTGCGACCAGGAGCTTCTCCTGCGTCACCTCCACAAGACCGTCGGAGACTACGTCAAGGAGTACCGCGATGCCTCTGCCAACTGAATTCGCCGACCTCGAGCCCTACATCGGCTGGGACCTGGCCACCGAACCCGAACGCTACGCCAAGCGACTCGCCTCGACGATGCCGGAAATGCAGGAGTTCTACAACGCCGCATTCCCCCGCCTCGAAGACGCCATCGCCTTCTGCGACAAGTTCGACCTCGACGACCTGCCCGACGATGCACGCACCGTCATGCACCTGATGCAGTCACTGGTCATGGTCTCCTTCCCCGTCGAAGTCTGGAAGCAGCCCCGCGTCCCCGACAGCGGCGCCGCCTGGGCCGAAATCACCAAAGAACCGGTGGTGTAACCGCATGCTGACGCTCAAGGCAGCCGGCCTCCTCGATGTCGAGACCGGCGAGATCATCCGACCGGGAATCATCCACATCGACGGCGACCGGATTGCGGGTGTCGGCGGCGAACCACGCGGCGAGGTCATCGATCTCGGTGATCAGATCCTCATGCCGGGTCTGATGGACATGGAGGTCAACCTGCTCATGGGTGGGCGCGGCGAGAAGCCCGTCTACTCCACGGTGCAGGACGATCCTCCGCTGCGCATGCTGCGTGCGGTGGGCAATTCCCGCCGCACGCTGCGTGCCGGCTTCACGACCGTCCGAAATCTGGGACTGTTCGTGAAGACCGGCGGTTATCTCCTCGACGTCGCACTCGGTAAGGCGATCGACGCCGGATGGGTGGACGGACCGCGCATCGTTCCTGCCGGTCACGCGATCACCCCGACCGGCGGTCACCTGGATCCGACGATGTTCGCGGCCTTCGCACCCGGTGTTCTCGATCTGACCATCGAAGAAGGCATCGCCAACGGTGTCGACGAGGTTCGCAAGGCCGTCCGATACCAGATCAAGCACGGCGCCCAGCTCATCAAGGTGTGTGTCTCCGGCGGCGTGATGTCGATGACCGGATCTGCAGGCGCCCAGCACTATTCCGATGAGGAGTTGCGCGCGATAGTCGACGAGGCACACCGGCGCGGCTTGAAGGTCGCGTCGCACACGCACGGCGCCGAGGCGGTGCGCCACGCAGTTGCAGCGGGTATCGACTGCATCGAGCACGGATTCCTCATCGACGACGACGCGATCGATCAGATGGTGGAGAACGGCACGTGGCTGGTCCCCACTACACGTCTTGCCGACGCAATGGACACCTCCCACGCCCCGCCCGAACTCCAGGCGAAGGCTGCCGAGATGTTCCCGAAGGCACGCACTTCCGTGCTGGCGGCGTACAAGGCCGGCGTCAAGATCGCAGTCGGAACCGATGCTCCGGCGATTCCGCACGGCAAGAATGCCGACGAGATCGTCGCGCTGGTCGACCGGGGACTCCCGCCGCTGGCGGTCATCCAGGCCGCGACGATCAACGCGGCCGAGCTGATCGGTGTCGACGACCGTGGCCGCCTCGTCGAGGGTCTGCTCGCCGACATCATCGCTGTCCCGGGTGATCCCACAGAGGACATCACCGTCACCCAGGACGTTCGGTTCGTGATGAAAGGCGGAAAGGTCTATGTCAACAAGTGACGATCTCGTAGAGATCAATCAACTCCTCGCGCGGTACGCCGTGAACATGACCAAGGGGGACGTCGACGGCGTCGTCGCCGTCTTCACGCCCGACGGCACCTACAGCGCCTTCGGTGATGCGTTCACCCTCGATCAGTTTCCGGAGTTGGTCGCAGCGGCACCGCAAGGACTCTTCATGACCGGCACCGCACTGATCGCACTCGACGGCGACTCTGCGACCGGGACCCAACCACTGTGCTTCGTCGAGCATTCGGCACACGACATGCGGATCGGGTACTACACCGACGCCTATGTCCGCACCGACGACGGGTGGCGTCTGAAGACCCGCAAGATGACGTTCATCCGTCGCAGCGGTGTGCACGACTCGGGAATCCCGCACGCATTCGAGGCACCGACGGCATGAACCTCACCGGGGCGAGCGACGCGACGGGGAGTGTCCAGGCGAGCGAAGCAACGGGGAGTGTCCAGGAGTTCAGGACAGCAGTTCGTGCCTGGCTGGACGAGAACGATCTCACCCCCGGACCCGACCTCACGTTCGACGAACACGTCGAGCAGCTGGGTCGGGTCCGGCGCGCTCTCTACGACGCCGGATGGATGCGTTACGGATGGCCGGCCGAGGTCGGAGGCCTCGGCGGGCCCGCGATGCTGCGGGCGGTACTCGGCGAGGAGGTCGCAACACGCGACCTCGCCGAGCCGGGTATCTACTCGATGATCGAGGTCCTCGCGCCCACCATGATCAAGTATGCGAGGCCGGAACTGGCCGCCGAGATGGTGCCGCGACTGCTCGACGGCAGCGAACAGTGGTGCCAGGGCTTCTCCGAGCCCGGCTCGGGTAGCGACCTGGCATCGCTGTCCACCCGCGCCGAACAGCGCGGCGACCAGTGGGTGATCAACGGGCAGAAGGTGTGGACCTCGCTGGCGCAGTTCGCAACCCGATGTGTGCTCCTCACCCGCACGGGTCCCGGACACGACGGCATCACCGCGTTCTTCCTCGACATGGACACCCCGGGCATCACTGTCCGGCCACTGACGACGATGCACGACCGCGAAGAATTCTGCGAGGTCTACTTCGACGATGTCGTGGTGCCCGCCGATCGGATGCTGGGGAATCCCGGAGACGGCTGGAAGCTCGCGATGGATCTGCTGCCGCACGAACGTTCGTCGTGCTTCTGGCACCGGATCGCGTACCTGTTCACGCGTCTCGACCAGATTGCAGCCGTCTCGGATCCAGCCGACGACCGGGAACTCGGCGACGCCTACCTCGCGCTGCACACGGTGAGGAGCCGCTCGTACAGCACGCAGAAGCGCCTCCAGGCAGGTCTGCCGCTGGGCCCGGAGACCTCGGTGGACAAGGTGCTGCTGGCGACCGCGGAGCAGCAACTGTTCGACACCGCCCGGGATCTGATCCCCGGCAGGATCGAATTGTTCGACACCGAGCTCCGGACCGAATTCCTGTATTCGCGGGCCGCGTCGATCTACGGCGGTACCGCAGAGATCCAGCGCAACATCATCGCCCGCCGTCTACTGCAACTGGGGAAAGAGTGATGACCACGAACGACACTGCACCGGCGGTCGATTCGGAACTCGCACTACTCGAGGACACGCTCCGCAAGACGATGGAGACCACCTCGGGCGTCGCACTCGACTCGGCACTCGGCGAGCTCGGCTGGCACGACATGCTCAGCGAGATGCCCGATGTGGCGATCCCCCTGGTTTTCCGGCTACTGGGTGAGACCGGCGCGCACGCACCCGTGATCAACGACGTGATCCTGGCCGAGGCCGGAGCCGAGCTGGGGGGCACTGTTCCGCTCCCGTACGCGGGCGGTTCGTGGATCGTGTGGCACCGCACGCAGCGGACCACCGAGGTGCTCGACAAGGAACTCACCGTCGAGGTGGTCGATTCCGGGAATCCGGTGCCGGTCGCTGCTGGTCGGCGCGCGCTCGGGTGGTGGCTGGTGGGCACGAGCCGCACCATGCTGGATCTCGCCCGGACCCACGCGCTCAGCCGCACCCAGTTCGGCAAGCCCATCTCCGGATTCCAGGCGGTACGCCACAAGCTCTCCGAGACCTTCGTGGCGATCGAGGGTGCCGAAGCGGCGCTCCTCGTGGCGAACGACGATTTCAGTTCACTGCTGGCCAAGGCCGCAGCAGGTAAGGCCGCGGTGACGGCCGCGCGGCATTGCCAGCAGGTGCTCGGCGGTATCGGGTTCACCGACGAACACGACCTGCATCGTCACATCCGCCGCGGACTGTTCCTCGACGGACTGCTGGGCAGTTCCAAGGAATTGACACGGGAAGCAGGGGCTGCCATTCGCGCGTCGGGATCTGCGCCGCGCATCGCCAACCTGTAGAGAATCACTTGAACGAGTAGAGGCCACCGTCATCGACGATGGCCTCTACTCGTATTTTTCGAGCGCTACGACGATGCTGCCGACTGTGCCGCCGCACCGTTCTTGGACGGATCAGGATGGTTCGAGAACCAGAGGTTCTCCTCCACGGCCTTGCGGCTCTTCCATCCGTCGGCAGTGCGTACGACCTCGTGGTGGTAGTTGCCACCGCAGTATGTCAGGCCGTCGACACCCGGAAGCTGCATGGGGTTGTAGAACATCGCGCGCACATTCGCGGTGTCGTCATCGACGAACGTGATCTCGATGTTGGTGACGAAATGCTGGGTCATGGGGCACTGGCCGAGAGCGCGGGTCAGCATGCCGAGCACCTGGTCGCGCGTACCTGCCGGGTAACCGACCGAGGAGTAGTCGAGGTGGGCGTCCTCGGTGAAGACCGTCGCCAGCTCTTCCCAGTTCTTCGTGTCGACCGTAGTCGCGTACTTGTACAGCAGGTCGGCGATGTCGAGCCGATCCTGGAGTCTCTGCAATGTCATTCCGGTCCTCATTCCTCGATGTCGGATCTGTCGCATTTTCTCACCCTGCCCGGACGCAGCTCCGGTCGCACCGGCTCGCGCCGACCATCACTCTCTCATACCGAAATCGCATTCTTTGACACAAGAATACCCTTTCCAAATTTCAGATTCTGCGCAACAATCGATATATGACGCGCTTGGATTCACTACACGACCTCACCGGTAGGACCGCCATCATCACGGGCGGCTCGCGAGGAATCGGTCGGGCCATCGCCCAGATACTCGCCGAAGCCGGCGCCGACGTCGTCATCGCTTCCCGGAAACTCGATGCCTGCGAGCTGGCTGCGAAGGAGATCGAGGCATCGACCGGACGGCGTGCGCTCGCCGTCGCATGCCACGTCGGCCAGTGGGACGACTGCGACGCGCTGGTCGACCGCACCCTCGAGCACTTCGGTCGCATCGACATCCTCGTCAACAATGCCGGAATGTCGCCGCTCTACGAGAATCTCGAGTCGATTACCGAAGACCTGTACGACAAGACGTTCAGCGTCAACCTCAAGGGGCCGTTCCGTCTGGCTGTCCGCGCGGGTGCACACATGGCTGCCCACGACGGCGGATCGATCATCAATGTCGGTACCGCAGGCTCGTTGACCGCGAGTGTGCGGGAACTCCCTTACGCGTGCGCCAAAGCCGGCCTCAATGCTTTCACCGTGGGTCTCGCAGACGCCTACGCACCGAAGGTCCGCGTCAACGCCATCCTGCCAGGCCCGTTCCGGACCGATCTGTCGAAGGCATGGGCACCCGAGGAGGGCGAGAAGGCTACGTTCGTGCCTCTCGAGCGCATGGGCCGCCCCGAAGAAGTGGCTCCGCTCGCCCTGCACCTCGCGAGCGATGCCTCGAGCTTCACCACCGGAGCGATCATCCGCGTCGACGGTGGAGTCACGAAAAAGGTTTGACCAGAGGTCAATTCACAAATACTTCGAGAAGGGATCCCATGCCGGATTCAACACAACTTGCAGACAGGGTGGCCATCGTCACCGGAGCTGGTGGCGGAATCGGCCGCACCTACTCGCGCGGTCTCGCCGAGGCGGGTGCCGCAGTGGTCGTGGCCGACATCGATCTCGACTCCGCAAGCAAGACCGCAGACGAGTTGAAGGCCGACGGATATCGCGCCCTCGCCGTCCGCGTCGATGTGCGGGACGAGAAGAGCACGTCGGAGATGGCCGCCGCAGCCGCCGCGGAGTTCGGCTCCGTGGACATCCTCGTCAACAACGCGGGCCTGATGGCGGAGGTCGTCGGCCAGGGCAGTCTCACCTCGATGCCTCTGGATCTGTGGAACAACACCCTCGCGGTCAACCTCACCGGGCCGCTTCTGTGCACCCGCGCCGTGGTTCCCTACATGAAGGAACGCGGGTACGGGAAGATCGTGAACCAGTCGTCGAGCGGCGCTTTCATGGCCGCACAGGCCTACGGGATCACCAAGCTCGGACTCGTCAGCATGACGGTGTCGCTGTCACGGGAACTGGCGCCGTTCGGCATCCGCGTCAATGCCATCGCACCGGGCATGGTGAACACCGAGGCCGGCGGCATCGCCTCACCCCCCGAGCTGAAGGAGATGGTCAAGCACGCGATCCCGTTTCCTTTCGGTGAACCCGAGGAGCTGATTCCGGGTCTGCTGTATCTGGTTTCGTCCGGCAGCGATTGGGTGACCGGCCACACCTTGAACATCGACGGCGGCTGGGTCGTCCGAGTCTGAGTTCACGTTTTCCCCGGAAACGACGAAGGAGCACGATGAAGCACTATCTGATGGTCGAAGCACATCCGACCCATCCCGATCGGGTCGACGAGTTCAACGAATGGTACGAAACCACACACATCCGTGAGGTTGTCGCGCTCGACGGCTTCCTCAAGGCCACGCGCCTGGCGCCCGCAGATGCGGCCGGTGGTTCGTTCATCACCCTCTACGAGATCGAGGGCGACCCGGAGAAGGCACTGCACAACGTGCACGCGGCCGCCGCGGCCAAACAGTTCGAGATGTCCGATTCCCTGAGCTACGGCCCAGTTCCGAGGATGCGCATCATGCAGGTGTACTCGGAGTACGTCAAGCCCTGACCCCGAAAACCGAACGGGCGCCTCCACGATTGGTAGAGGCGCCCGCGTTCGTATGCGCTACTTGATGTTCTGCTTCATCTCGTCGAGTTTCATGAGCACCGGCCATCCGCCGACGCTCAACGCATTGCCGTGGCCGGTCTGGTGCACATCGAACACCGACTGGATGGCCGCGTAGAAGCCCTGGACGTCGAGAGTCTGATTGACCGCGCGCTTGGCCTGCCGTAGACCGAACGGCGGCATCTTCGCGATCTGCTCGGCGAGTGCACGTGTCTCGGTGTCGAGCTGGTCGCGCGGCACCACCTTGTTGACCATGCCGGTCTGCTCGGCCTCCTCGGCCGTGACCGGCCGACCGGTGAACAGGATCTCCTTGGCCTTCCTCGGCCCGAGTTCCCAGGTGTGGCCGTGATATTCGACGCCACCGATACCCATCATCACGACCGGGTCGGAGAACTTGGCATCCTCGGACGCGATGATCAGGTCGCAGGGCCAGCACAGCAGTAGGCCACCGGCGATACAGCGCCCCTGCACCGCGGCAATCGACGGCTTGGGGATGTTGCGCCAGCGCATCGAGTACTCGAGGTAGCGGCGCGACTCGGTGGTGTAGATCATGTCCAGGGTGATCTTGTCGGGCACGGGGCCCCCGCCGCCGGTCATGTCATGCCCCGCAGAGAAGTGCTTGCCTTCCGCGCGCAACACGATCACCGACACATCCGGGTCGTCGCCCGCACGGACCCACGCCGCGTCGAGTTCGTCTAGCAGAGCCGCGTTCTGAGCGTTCGCGGCATCCGGCCGATTCAACGTGATCGTTGCGATCCGGTCTGCTACCTCGTAGAGAATGTACAAGTTGCGCTCCTCAGCCGCGTGGTAGCCCGAGCACTCGCTGGGCGACGATGTTCCGTTGGATCTCCGATGTACCGCCCGCGATGGTGCCGGCAAAACTGCGGGCATAGCGTTCGAACCAGCTCGCTGCGAAGTTGTCGAGGTTCCACGGCGTGTACGCAGAGGTCGACGCAGGATGCACGAGCCCTTCCGCGCCCTCGGCATCGAGTGCGTGCTCGACGGAGCGTTGAATCGCCTCGGATCCGAGCAGTTTCAGGACCGACAGGGAAGCGACATCCTGCTCACCGCGCGACTCACGCGCAAGAGCCGCGGACCCGAGCAGGCGCAGCGCCTGTAGGTCCATCACCAGCGTTGCGTACCGGTCGCGATCGATGACCGTGCGCGGCTCGAAATCTGCGACGAGATCTTCCAATCGATCCGCGAAGCTGAGCCACAGAAGAGTGCGCTCGTGCCCGAGCGAGCCGTTGGCAACGGTCCAGCCCTTGTTGAGCTCGCCGATGAGGTTCTCCGCCGGTACTCGGACATCCTCGAAGAACACTTCGTTGAAGTCACGATCATCCCTGTCGGCGATGGACGCGAACGGGCGACGGACCACACCCGGTGTGTCGGTGGGGATCAGCAGCACGCTGATGCCCTTGTGCTTGGGTGCATCCGGATCGGTACGGACGAAAGTGAGGAGCACATCGGCGTGGTGGGCACCGGATGTCCACACCTTCTGGCCGTTGACGACGAAGTGGTCGCCGTCCAGGACGGCGCGCGTGCGGAGGCCCGCGAGGTCGGAACCCGCGCCGGGCTCGCTCATTCCGAGGGCAGCGGTGATCTCGGCGCGAAGAATCCGCGCCGCCCACTGTTGCTTTTGCTCCTCCGTACCGAACGAGAGGATGGACGCCGCGATGATGCCGAGGCCCTGAGGATTGAAGCTGTGGTAGATCCGGCGCTTCGACAGTTCTTCGAGGTGGACGGCCTGCTGGATCAACGTTGCGTTGCGACCCCCGAATTCGGGCGGATTCCCCGGAAGCAACCAGCCGTTGTCGAACTGGACTCGCTGCCACCGGCGTGCCCAGTCGGGCATGTCGGCGCTCGAGGTGGACCGCTCGGTGGCGTCGGCCTCATCCGGCAGGTTCGCCTCGAGGAAGGCCACGAATTCGGCGCGGAACGCCTCGACGTCGTCGTCATACGAGAGTTGCACGGTACTCCTCGGTGATCAGTGCCCGATGTTCGGCGGCGCCACCGAGCAGATGTTCACAGGCGCGGGCACGTTTGAGCGCGAACTGCAGATCGTTCTCCCAGGTGAATCCCATACCACCGAACAACTGCATTCCGTGACGGAAGACGAGCGATTGGCATTCGCCCGCCGCGGCCTTCGCCATCGACGCAGCGAGGTTCCTGCGCGGATCATCCTCGGCGATGGTGAGCGCCGCGAAGTACGCGAGTGCGCGGGCACGTTCGATCGCGATGTGCATATCGGCAGCCTTGTGCTGGACGGCCTGGAACGACCCGATCGGGACACCGAACTGCTGCCGGTTCTTCACATGGTCGAGCGCGAGATCGAGAACACGTTGGCACGCACCGACAGCCGTCAGAGCAAGGCCTGTGAGCGCCATGTGGCGCCCCCGGACCGAATCGACATCAGAGCGCGGGTCGCCCTCCACCCGGACCTGCTCGAACCGCACATCCGCGATGTGCAGGGCGGGGTCGAACACCGGACTGCGAGTCGCGGTGACCTTGTCGGCAGTCACGACGAAGACACCTGCGTCGGTGACCACGGCCAGTAGGTCGGCGCGGTCGCCGTCGAGGACCTGCGAGGCAGTGCCGTGGAGTACCCAGCCGTCGGCGTCGCGGTGCGCGTGAACACCGCCGTACACCGCAGCGCCGGTCTGGTCGGGCTCGGCCACACCGGGCGCGAGCTGCGCGAACTGCGTCATCGTCGCGAGGTAGGGCGTGGGATCTGTGGCCCGTCCCAGTTCCTCCAGGACGATCCCGAGTTCGACAGCAGCTTCGGGATCCGTGAGCTCGGTCCAGCCGAGTCCCACGAAGACTTTCCACAGCGGCCCTGGATCTGCGCCGTTGTCGACGATATTGCGGATCAGCGTGGACGGACATTCCTTCGCCGTGACGTCACGGACGGTGTCCTGCCACAGTCGCTGATCGGAGTCGAACTCGAAAAGCATTCCGACATACCTCTCTGACAGAGCTGCGGTTGCACAGCAGAATGAGAATATCATTCTCAATACGAGAAAGTAATAGTCTCATTCGGCGCATCTGACCCTTGGGTAACCTTGCGAGAACGTGCATGATCTCCGGTACAGTGCTCACATGTTTGCCTCACGCAACAATGGGCAGTGCTCGCGGTGACCGGCCCGAGCGAAGAACCCGCATGGAAGCAGCGCGCAGTCGAGCGGTCCATCCGGACGGCGAAGCTGCGCGCCGAGCAGCGCGTGCAGCGCTTCCTCGACGCTGCCCAGGCCATCATCACCGAGAAGGGCAGTACCGACTTCACGGTACAAGAGGTCGTCGATCGCTCGAAGCAGTCGTTGCGTAGCTTCTACCTGCAGTTCGACGGCAAGCACGAGCTGCTGCTCGCACTGTTCGAGGATGCACTCGGCCGATCCGCCGATCAGATCCGCGCAGCGGCTGCCGGCGAGGACGATCCCATGGATCAGCTCCGCGTGGCAGTCGAGCTGCTGTTCGAATCATCGCGTCCCGACCCCGTTGCGCAGCGCCCCCTGTTCACCGATTTTGCGCCTCAGCTGCTGCTCACACACCCTACCGAGGTCAAAGTGGCGCACGCGTCGATGCTGGCGCTGTTCACCGAACTCATGGAGAAGGTCGCCGCGTCGGGTCAGTTGCGCAGCGATTTCAATGCGCGACGCGCCGCCGCGATGACTATGCAGACCGTGATGTTCATCGCGCAGTCCAGCGGCGACCCCGATGCCACCGCGCGCCCGATCACCGCCGACGAAGTATGGACATTCTGCTCGCATGGGTTCGCTTCCAAATAGGAAGAATACTGTTCTCATTTGAGAGTGGGTCATTTACACTCGGCCTGTGACCGAGCTTTGGAATGACCTCCTGACGTGTCTCGACCTCACCCCGGCAGTCGATTCGGCCCCTGACCCCGATACCGGCATCGCGGTTTTCGAGGGCACGAACCAGCGCCTCGAGTACCACCGGCTCTTCGGTGGCCAGCTCCTCGGACAGTTCGTCCGCGCAGCTCAGCTGACGTGCCCGGAGAAGGCCATCAAGTCGTTGCATACGGTGTTCGCCCGGGAGGGCCGTGCCGACGAGCCGGTCCGATACGAGGTGACTCGTCAGCACGAAGGCCGGTCGTTCGGCACCCTGACGATCGTCGCGCGCCAGACCAAGGGGGTGCTGGCCACCGCGTCGGTGTCGGTTCATGCTCCGGAGAGCGGTCCCGATCGGCAGTCCTTCCCGCCCGTGCCCTCACTGCTCCCCGAGGGGAGCCGGGTCGACTTCTCTCTCATCCCGTGGGAAACACGCGCCTCCTCCGATCTCAACGATCTCGGCACGGCCGCACCCGAATTCGATATGTGGATGCGTACGCCGCAGGTGGATGAGACGCTGGCACCCGCGCTCACCTCGTATGCGACCGACCTCCACCTCATCGGCACCGCCCTCCTGGCCGTCGACGGGTACTGCCAGACCGGGAACGGTACGGCCTTCACTTCGGCGGTGACCTCCCACAACCTCTGGTTCCACCGGCCGTTCCGCACCGAAGACTGGCTTCTGCTGCGCCACAGGAGCCCTCTGATCGCCAACGGTCGCTGCTTCGGCCGCGGCGACATCTTCACCGAGCAGGGCGATCTCGTCGCATCCTTCGCCCAGGAAGCACTTCTCCGACTTCCTGCCGAGGTGGTCTGACATGTCCCAGAAGACATTACGTGTGGTCCAGTGGACCACCGGCAATATCGGTACCCGGGCACTCCGCGCCGTGATCGACCATCCCGCCCTCACACTGGCCGGCTTGTATGTCCACAGCGACGCCAAGGAAGGACTCGACGCCGGCGAACTGTGCGATCGAGGCACGGTCGGAGTGAAGGCAACGCGCAGCATCGACGAGATCATCGATCTCGGTGCGGATTGCGTTCTCTACATGCCGCTGCAGTTCGATCTCGACGAGGTCTGCCGAATTCTTGCCTCGGGCGCGAACATCGTCACCACCCGAGGCGAATTCCACCACCCGCCGAGTATGCCTGCGGCGATCCGCGACACGGTCGAGACCGCGTGTGCCGAAGGCGGCACATCCATCCACAGCACCGGAAGCAGCCCCGGATTCATCTCCGAGGCAGTGCCTCTGGTTCTGAGCTCCATTCAGCGCACGCTCGACCATCTCGCCATCGACGAGTACGCCGACCTGTCACAGCGCAACTCGCCCGGAATCCTGTTCGAGGTGATGGGCTTCGGCCAGCAACCGGCCGATTTCGCGCAAGCGCGTCTCGACCATGTGAAGGACAATTTCGGTCCGTCGCTCCAGGTACTCGCCGACGCACTCGGCCTGCCCTTCGACTCCGTCGAAGCCAGTGGGGAATTGGCTGTGGCCCGGAACGACGTCACGATCGCGGCCGGCACAATCCCCGCTGGAACGGTAGCGGCACAGCGCATCACCATCTCCGGTATCCGTGGCGGACGCGAACTGATGCGTTTCAGGCCGACGTGGTACTGCACCACCGATATCGATGTCGACTGGGATATGCAGGCGACCGGCTGGCACATCTCGATCGACGGGGATGCCCCGCTCGACATCGAGATGCGCTTCCCGATCCCGCTCGAGCGCATGAGCGAGACCGCCCCGAACTACACCGCGAACCGCGCGGTCAACGCCGTGCACGCAGTGCATTCGGCCGCACCGGGTATCCGCACCAGCCTCGACCTGCCCCTGATCGTTCCGGTCCTGAGCTGACCGCTGGCCGTCCCGCCGGCCGCCCGGATCTACTGTCCGAGCAGGCCGGCGGCGGCGGTGTAGGGGTCGTTGCGTCCGTCGGCGACGGCAGCAGCGAGTGCGTCGAGGTCCGGGTGGGTGCGCAACCGTGTCGTGGCGAGCGACAGGATCTGGGCACGCGCTCGTGCAGCACGGCGCTCCGGTGTATCGGCTCGCTGATGCACCTCGATGGCGTCGATCAACTTGTCGAGGCCCTCACCGGTCGACGCGATCAGCTTGAGGATCGTCATACCGGTTTCGACACGCAGGTCGCGTACCGTCGCATCGGCGCCGTCCCTGTCTGCCTTGTTGACGACGAGGATGTCGGCCACCTCGAGCAGACCGGCCTTCGCGGCCTGAACAGCATCTCCCGCACCAGGATTGAGAACAACTACGGTCGGGTCGGCGACCGCAGCGATCTCGACCTCCGACTGGCCGACCCCGACCGTCTCGAGCAGGATCACGTCATAGGACAGCGCACCGAGCAGCGTGATCGCTGCCGGCACCGCCGCAGCCAGACCACCGAGATGACCCCGCGACGCCACCGACCGGATCAGCACATCAGGATCGTTGACGTGCGCGGCCATCCGGATACGGTCTCCGAGCAGGGCTCCCCCGCTGTACGGCGAGGACGGGTCGACGGCGAGCACCGCGACACGAAGTCCCCGCGCGCGGTACCCGCCGGTGAGCACGCCGACCGTCGTCGACTTTCCGGCGCCCGGAGGCCCGGTGATCCCGACGACCCGAACTGGCGCAGTCTCGATCAGTTCGAGAACCTCGTCGCGGCGGTCGCCTTCGACCAGGGTCAGCAAGCGGCCCGTCGCGCGTGGTGAGCCGCGACGAGCCGCTTCGACGAGTTCGGCGATGTTCACGTCGCGTCCGGAGGCGACGACACATTCACCAGAGCCGGTGTCACGGTGCCGGCACCTCGATCACCACTGCCGAGCCGATTCCTCCGCCCGCGCACATCGAGGCAACACCGACTCCGCCGCCGCGGCGACGCAGTTCGTGGACGAGGGTGGTGAGCATGCGGGCACCGGTCGCGGCGACCGGGTGCCCGAGCGAGCATCCGCTGCCGTAGATGTTCACGCGATCTGCGTCGAGTTCGAGCATCTTGATCACGGCTACACACTGCGCCGCAAAAGCCTCGTTGATCTCGAACAGATCGACGTCGGCGATCGACATACCGGCACGGGCCAGCGCCTTCGGGATGGCATCCACGGGCGAGAGACCGGTGAGGGCAGGATCGATGCCGGTGGACGCCCACGACTTCACGGTGGCGAGTGCGGGCAGTCCCAGCTCACTGCTTGCGATGGTCAGGGCTGCCGCGGCGTCGTTACCACCGCTGGCGTTGCCCGCTGTGATGCTGAATCCTTCGATTTCCGGGTGCAGCACCTTCAGCGACGACAGCTTTTCCATGCTGGTGTCGCGACGCGGGTGCTCGTCGACGGAGAACAGGCCGTGCGGGGTCTCGATCGGGACGATCTCGTCGACGAACTTGCCCTCGTCGATGGCCTTGATCGCGACCTGGTGGGAACGCAGGGCCCAGGCGTCCATCTCTTCGCGCGACACACCGGCCTTCACCGCGGCATTCCAGCCGACGGTGATGGACATGTCCTTGTTGGGCGCGTCCTCGCGATTGGGATGGGTCGGCGACAGCCACGGCTCCCAGTTCTCACCGTTACGCATGAGCGACTGCGGGGAGGTGGAGGCCGAGTTGACGCCACCGGCGATCACGAGCCGGTCCATGCCGGCCATGATGCTCGCCGACGCGTTCTGCACTGCAGCCAGGCTCGCGGCGCAGTGCCGGTTGACGGCCATGCCCGGCACGCTCGTCAATCCGGCGGTGATCGCAGCGTGACGGGCGATCACGCCGCCGCCGTACAGGCCCTCACCGAGGATGACGTCGTCGATGTCGGCCGTGTCGTGGCCCTTCGCCGCCGCGGCGACGATGTGGTTGGCGAGTTCGAAGGCGTTGGTGTCGCGGAGCGTTCCTTTACGGACCGTGCCGATGGGGGTCCGCAGAGCGGAAACGATGACGGCTTCAGGCATTTTGGTTCTCCAGTTCGGCGAGCAGGGTGCGGCGTAACAGCTTTCCGGTTTCGGTCTTCGGGAGTTCGTGTCGGAAGACGATGGTGTCGGGGGTCTTCGACGAGCGCAGCCGGTCCTTGACCCACTGTCGCACTTCCTCCGGGTCGGCGTCGCCGACGAGAACTGCGACGATGCGCTGTCCCCATTCGGGGTCGGACACACCGATCACGGCGGCCTCGCCGATCGCGGGATGGGCCAACAGGACGTCCTCGATCTCGGCGGGCGCGATGTTCTCGCCGCCGCGGATGATCGTGTCGTCGGAGCGGCCCTCGACGAACACGAAGCCGTCGGTGTCGAGGTGCCCGAGGTCGCGGGTGGAGAACCACCCGTCGGCGTCGAGCACGCTGCGTCCGCCGTATTCGCCGGAGATCTGCTCCCCGCGCACGAAGATCAGGCCGGTGTCGCCGACTGCGACGGGTTCGTCGCTTTCCGTCCGGATCTCGATCTCGATCCCCGGAAGAGGACGGCCGACCGAGCCGAGCCGGTCGCGCACGGCCGGGTCGTCGGAGGCGATCGCCGCGCGGTGGTCGTCGGGTCCGAGTACCGCCACCGAGGACGCTGTTTCGGTGAGGCCGTACGCGTTGACGAATCCGGTGGTGGGGAAGGCGCGCAGCGCGTGCTCGAGTACGGGCCGCGGGGTGCGGGATCCTCCGTAGGCGAGGGTCGCAAGCGTCGGAACGTTCGCTTCGTCCTCACCGAGGTGGGCAACGATCCGGGCGAGCATCGTCGGCACGAGCATCGCGTGGACGACCTTCTCGCGACGCACGGTCTCGAGCCAGGTGACCGGTTCGAATGCCGACAGGTACACGATCCTGCGGCCGCTGTAGAGGTTGGAGATCAGGTTCGTCAGGCCCGCGATGTGATAGGGCGGAACCGACACCAGCGAGGCATCGGTTTCCTCTGCGGACGCGAACTCCATCGTGTTGAGGACGTACGCGATCACATGCCGGTGGCGCAGCACGGCAGGCTTGGGATCCGACGTCGTGCCGCTGGTGTAGATGATCGCGGCGATCGCGTCGCCGTCCCACTGCGGTTCGAGTTCGGCCGGCTCGGCATCGTCCGGCGCATCGTCGATCAGCGCATCGAGATCGTCCTGGCGCAGGATCGTCGCACCGGGATGTCGTTCGAGCAGCGCCGACAATTGCTGCTCGCCGAGCCGGTAGTTGAGGGGGACGAACGGAACGCCCGCGAGCGCCGCGCCGAACAGTGCCACCGGGTAGGCGAGGTGATTCGTTCCCAGGTAGAGCACCGCGGAGCTGTCGCGTACCCGCGCGGCAAGACGGCGCGCGTATGTGTCGAGGTCCGCGGCAGTCAAGGAGCGATCGCCAACGGTCGCAACTGCGCGTTCGCCGTTGTTTGCCACCATTTCTAGAATCATGCTTAGGTTCATGAGAACATTATTCTCTCAGCACGAGAGCTTTAGTTGCAAGAAGGGAAATCGGAATGCAGATCGCAGGTATCTCGGCCATCGTCGTCGGAGGCACCGGAGGCCTCGGGCAGGCCACCGTTCGCCGCCTCCATGAGGGTGGAGCCAAGGTTGTCGTCGCAGACGTCAACGACGAAGCGGGCAAGGCCCTCGAAGACGAGCTCGGCGTGCGCTACGTCAACACCGACGCAGGTAGCGAGGAGTCGGTGCTGGCGGCCATCGCCGAAGCCGAGTCGCTCGGACCGCTGCGCGTATCGGTGGACTGCCACGGCGGCCCCGCAGGTGGCGGACGGCTCGTCGGTAAGGACGGCAGCCCCATGTCGCTCGAGGGCTTCACCAAAACCATCCAGTCGTACCTGACCTCGTCGTTCAACGTCATGCGCCTCGCCGCGGCGGCCATCGCCAAGCAGGACCCGTTCGACGACGAAGGCTCGCGCGGCGTCATCGTGCAGACAGCGTCGATCGCAGGCTACGAAGGTCAGATCGGGCAGCTCCCCTACGCGGCAGCCAAAGGCGGCATCCTCGGTATGACGCTCGTCGCCGCGCGCGATCTGTCGCCGTTGGGAATCCGCGTCAACACCATCGCCCCCGGCACCATCCTCACCCCCGCGTACGGCAAGTCCGGCGACCAGCTCGAGGCGTACTGGGGCCCGCAGGTACCGCATCCCAAGCGCATGGGCCGCCCGGTCGAGTACGCGACGCTGGTTGCGTCGATCGTCGAGAACGACTACCTCAACGGCGAGACCATCCGTCTCGACGGCGCGCTGAGGTTCCCGCCGAAGTGACCTCCCTCGAGGGAAAGGTCGCGTTCGTCGCGGGTGCCAGCCGCGGCATCGGGGCGGCGATCGCCGTCGCCCTCGCAGATGCGGGGGCGACAGTGGCCGTTGCTGCGCGAACCCAAGAGGAAGGCAAGATCCCGGGCACCATCGGGGCAGTTGCCGAGCGCATCAACTCCTCCGGCGGCAGGGCGATCCCGGTCCAGTGCAATGTCGCGGACGAGGCCTCCGTCGACGCCGCCGTCGCCACGACGGTCGGCGAATTCGGAGGCCTGGACATCCTCGTCGCCAACGCGGGTGTGTTGTGGATGGGTCCGATCGAATCGACACCGCTCAAGCGGTGGCAACTCTGTCTCGACGTGAATCTCACCGGCGTGTTCAACGTGACCAAGGCTGCCATCCCACATATCCGTGCGCGGGGTGGCGGGTCGATGATCGCGGTGACCACAACCGGCGTCACGATGATCGATCGTGGATCGAACGCCTACTGGGTGTCGAAGGCCGGCGTCGAACGCCTCTACACGGGTCTCGCGTCCGACCTGTCGTCCGACAACATTGCGGTGAACTGCTTGTCGCCGTCCCGTGTCGTGCTCACCGAAGGGTGGCTGGCCGGCGGTGGCGGGCAGAAGATTCCACCGGAGGCGATCGAGCCGCCGGAAACGATGGGTGCCGCAGCCGTTCTGCTCGGACAGCAGGACGCTTCCGGTATCACGGGCACGATCCAGCGCTCGGAAACGCTGATCCCGCAGCAGTAGTTCGTCGAGTAAGGGGCCGGTCATCCGTGTGATGACCGGCCCCTTACTCGTCACCGGTCAGTCCCCGAAACGCGCCACCAGGCGTCCGGTCACCTCGTTGCGGCGCAGGCGGTCCAGCCCCGCGCCTATCTCGTCGAAGCCGATCTCGGTGTACTCGGGCTCGATTTCGCGGGCGAACAGAAGCGCGTAGACCTCTTCGATGTCCTGCACCGTGCCACCAAGGGACCCCACGAGAGTCCGCCCGAGGATCGTGGGTGTGTTCACGGTGAATGTCGACTTTCCCAGGCCGACCTGCACAACCTTACCGCCGCGCTTGATCGCCTCCAGTGCCTTGTTCGTGGTGCCGAAGCCCGCGTAATCGACGACGAGATCGAATCCCTTACCCGCCCATTCGGACGCGTCGCGCACGACGTCGACAACCCCGGCCGCACGGGCGAGATCCCACACGGATTCCTTGGTCTCGGCCACATGCACTTCTGCTCCGGTGAGCACTGCTGCGCGCGTGCCGAATTGGCCGAGTCCTCCGTATCCGATGACGCCGACCTTCATCCCGGCTGCGGCTCCGCCCTCCTTGATGATCGCGTGGTACGACGTCATACCGGCGTCGGTCGCCAGCGCTGCCAATGCGAGATCGAGCCCCTCGGGCACTCGCGCAAGATCGCGGGCGTCGGCGAGGAACTTGTCAGCGAAACCTCCGGGGGTGAACATTCCGGCGGGTGGGCGGAAACCGGATGTGCAGACTCCGACGACGTCGCCGATGCTCCATCCCTCGACCCCGTCGCCGAGCGCGCTGATCACGCCGGCGTTCTCATGCCCCTGGGTCATCGGCAGGAACGGCATGCTCACCTCACCGACCTCCATGTACATGATGTCGCTGTGACACAGTCCGGCGGCTTTGACATCGATGACGACCTCACCGGGGCCCGGTACCGGTTCCGGCACCTCATTCAGTGAGATCGGCTTCCCTGTTCCTTCGAACTGCCATGCCTTCAAGTTGCTCCCCTTCGTCGCAGACCGAGCAGTCGCCGGCCTTGGAATCGAACGTCGACACCCGTGCAGGAACCTTGCGGAATCACCCCGCTCGAGATTATGGTTCTCCACATTCGGAAGGACATTCTTATAATGCAGACTACGCGACTGGGACTGCGCGGTCAGGTGGCTCAGTCGTTCGTCTCTGCTCGAACTGGAGGACAGATGAAGGTGAAAGTCGACTCGGAGCGCTGCCAGGGGCACACCCTGTGCGCCATGGCCGCTCCGGAGTTGTTCGAACTGAGCGATGTCGACGGCCACGCCACTGCCGTCGACAAGGACGTACCCGCACATCTCGGAGAGACGGCACGGGAAGCCTCCCGTAGCTGCCCCGAGCAGGCGGTCTCCCTCTCCTGACGTTCGGTCCATGATCGCGTTCCACACCACAGACAGCAGAGAGCAGAGCCATGAGTGTTGATGACGCTGTATCCGACGTCGGCCGCAGGCAACCCGTGTTTCAGTTCGACAGGCACGCACCCGACTATCGCGGCAAGTTCCAGGACATCACCGAGGAATTGCAGTCCAAGTGCCCATTCGCGTGGTCCGATACCCACGGCGGCCACTGGGTTGCCTCCGGGAGCGACGAAGTATTCGCCCTCGCCCGGTCGGCAGACATCTCGAATGATCACGACGTCAAGGGAGTTCGCCGCGGTTACAAAGGGATCATGATCCCGTCTGCGGTCAGGGCGTCCGGTGTCAGAGGCGGGATCCTCGAGATGGACGATCCCGAGCACCGCGAATTCCGCGCGGTCCTCAATCCGTACCTGTCCCCTGCCGCAGTCAAGAAATGGGTTCCCGTCATCGACGAGGTGATCCGCGCATGCCTCGACGAGAAGATCGAGACCGGGGAGATCGACTTCATCGACGATCTCGTCAACATCGTTCCGGCGGTGATCACTCTCGCGATGCTGGGCATTCCGGTTGCCAAATGGAATGTGTACTGCGAACCGGTCCACGCGGCGATGTACACACCACCGGACTCGCCCGACGTGACTCGCGTCGCGGAACTGCACCGTCTCATGGGCGTGGATCTTCTCTCCAGCCTTCACGAAATCCGTGAGAATCCGCGGCCAGGGATGGTCGACGCGATCGCACGGGCAACCGTCAACGGCGAGGAACCGGACGACCTCGAACTGCTCGGTGTTCTCAGTCTGCTCATCGGCGGTGGCTTCGACACAACCACGGCCTTGACTTCCCATGCTCTCGAGTGGTTGTCGCAGAATCCCGACCAGCGCGAAATCCTCAGCGCCGAGAGAGACACCTTGCTCGATTCGGCCACCGAAGAATTCCTGCGCTTCTTCTGCCCGTCGCCGGGCGACGGTCGAACCTTCTCGTCCGATGGTGAGCTCAACGGCGTTCAGTACAAAGAAGGCGAACGCGTGTGGGTTTCCTGGGCTATGGCCAACCGCGACCCTGCGGTGTTCACCGACCCCAACGACATCGACCTCGAGCGCAAGGGTAATCGACACTTCAGCTTCGGATTGGGCGTTCACCGCTGCATCGGTTCCAACCTGGCACGAACGGTGTTCAAGAGGATGCTCCTCGCAGTGCTCGACCGGATGCCGGACTTCCACTGCGACCCGGAAGGCGCGGTTCACTACGATTCCATCGGAGTCATTCAAGGAATGCGACAACTCCCGGCGACCTTCACTCCTGGCCCGCGCATCGGCGCCGGACTCGACGAGACTCTGGCCGCGCTTCAGCTCATGATCGACGAACAAGAACTCGCCGCTCCGATAGCGGTTCGGCAGTGAGGAATTCGATGAATATCGACGATATGGTGATGGTCAGCATCGACGATCATGTGGTCGAGCCGGCCGATCTGTTCGACAAGCATTTCCCGAAAAGCCTTTCGGACCAGGCGCCCAAACTCACCGCAAACCCCCGCAACCCCGAAGTCCAGGCATGGCAGTTCCAGGGCACCGTCGTCGGCAGCTCCGGCCTCAACGCCGTCGTCTCCTGGCCCAAAGAAGAATGGGGCATGGACCCCACCGGCTACGCCGAAATGCGACCCGGCGTCTACGACATGGACCAGCGCGTCCGCGACATGGACGCCAACGGCACCCTCGCCGCCACCCTCTTCGCGACCTTCCCCGGCTTCGCCGGCACCCACCTCGCCACCCTGCCCGACAAGAAACTCTCACTCGCAGCGTTGAAAGCCTTCAACGACTGGGTCGTCGGCGAGGTCCCCGACACCCACCCCGGACGCTTCATCCCACTCGGCATCATCCCCTTCTACGACGCCGACGAATCCGTCAAGGAAATCCACCGCCTCGCCGCCATGGGCTGCCGCTCCATCTCGATCCCCGAAACCCCGTACGGCGTCGGAGATGGCTACCCCGACTTCAAATCCGGGCACTGGGACCCGATCTTCAAGGCCTGCGTCGAGCACAACATCGTGCTCAGCCTGCACATCGGCGGCGGCATGAGCCTCGTCAAACGACCTGAAGCGTTCAACCTCGACGACATGATGGTGCTCACCCCACTCATCTCGACGATCGCCGCAACCGACATGATGCTCAGCGGCGCATTCCAGAAATTCCCCGATCTCAAGGTCGCCATGAGTGAAGGCGGCGTCGGCTGGGTCGCGCCGTGGCTCGACCGCCTCGAACGCCACATCGTCAACCAGTCCTGGACCGGTGCAAGTTTCCTGCCGAAGGGCATGTCGCCCACCGACGTGTGGAAGAAGAACTTCCTCGCCTGCTACATCACCGAACCGAGCGGCCTGAACAACCGCGAACGCCTCGGCATCGACACCATCGCCTGGGAATGCGACTACCCGCACTCCGATTCCACCTGGCCGCACTCCCCCGAGGTACTGATGGACGAACTGGTCGCCGCCGAGCTCACCGACGAGGAGATCGACAAGGTCACCTTCGAGAACGCCGCACGCTTCTTCGGCTGGGATCCGTTCGTGCACACGCCCCGTGAGCAGGCCACGGTCGGTGCCCTGCGCGCACGCGCCAAGGACGTCGACATCAGCGAAACCTCCAAGGAGGAATACCGTCGGCGCTACGAACTCGCTCACTCGTAGACCGATACGACGGCGCTTCCGGACTCCGGAGAGTTCGGAAGCGCCGTCGTTCTGTCGGTAAGGTCAAGCCTTCAGGATCTTGCTCACGGCGACACACTGTTCGTCGAAGAACTCTCGCGCGACACCGCTGCGCGAGGAGACGAGGTCGAAGCCGTGGAAAGCCCCCGATATCGAACGGAACTCGCACGGCACCCCGGCTTCGACGAGCCGGTCGGCATACTCACGATCCTCACTCGCAAACAGATCGTTGGATCCCACACCGATCCACGCCGGCGGTAGCCCCGCCAGGTCTGTTCGACGTCCTGGCGCCGCAATCAAAGCATCGGCATCGCCGAGGAAACTCGCCCACCCGAAGCGGTTGCAGTCCTCGTCCCACATGCGCATGTGCTCGGGTCCGGACACAGTCCGGTCGTCGAGCATCGGATAGACCAGAAGCTGAAACACCGGCTCCGTGAGGTCGCTGTCGCGGATGGCGAACGCCAGTGCGGCGGCGAGACCTCCACCAGCACTGGCACCACCGATCACAATCTTCGACGCGTCCACCTCCGGCCGATGCACGAGCCACCGATAGGCCTGGAAGCAGTCGTTCACCGGGATCGGATAGGGGAACTCCGGCGCGAGCCGGTAGTCGACCGACGCGACGACGGCACCGAGTCGGTCGGCGAAACGCTGACACAGGGCATCGTCCTGAGCAGCCCGGCCGAACACATAGCCGCCGCCGTGGATCCACAGCAGCGCCGGGCGCGGCTCCGCCCGTGACATTCCCGACTCCCGCCCGTCGATGAGTGTATGCGGTCGGAAATACCGTACCGCCACACCGGGTTCCAGGACGTGGACGTCGGGGTCGGTCCCCTTGATCGCCTTTGTGAGTCGGCGCAACACCGGGAGAGTTCTCGGTGTCACCGCGCGCCGCGGCGCCACCAGCGCCGCGACCCGCAGATCAGGATGAAAATTTGCCAGCGACCTCATACGGCCGAGCATGTGTCCGTCAGCTCTTGCCAGCGGTCAGACGCGCGATGTTGTTCTGGAAGTCGTCGCTCTGGAACGTCATCTCCTCGGCGGACAGCGCGAAGTCGATGGCGGCGAGCACCGTGCGCTCGAGCTGGATGTTGATCAGGCGCTTCGTCGCCTCGATCGCCTTCTGCGGCTGATCCAGGATGTTCTTGGCCGCCGCGAGGGCCTCGCTGAACGGATCTTCGACCACATGATTGGCCAAACCCAGTTCCAGTGCCCGCTGCGCGGGGATCCGCTGGCCGGTGAAAGCGAACTCCTTCGCCTGCAACAGACTGATCTGCAGCGGCCAGGTGAGCGCACCGCCATCGGCCGCGACCAGACCGACCTGCACGTGCGGATCGGCGAGATACGTCTTCTCCCCCATGTAGACCATGTCGCTGAGCGCCACGATGCTGCAGCCGAGCCCCACTGCGGGCCCGTTCACGGCGGCGATCACGGGGATTCGGCACCGGGTCATCCCGAGCACGAGTTCACGCCCGTCGGCGATCGACTTCGCACGCAGGTCCGGGTCCTTCGCGAGTTCCTGGAGATAGGTGAAGTCGCCGCCGGCCGAGAAGGCCCTGCCGGCACCCGTGATCACCGCGACACGCGCATCGCGGTCCGCACTGAGACGCGTCCACAGTCGCGAGAGGCCCTCGTGCAGTGCATCGTTGACCGCATTGAGATCGTCGGGGCGGTTCAGGGTGATGATCCGCAGCGGACCGTCGGCCTGAACGTCGATTTCGTCGGGCATGTCGTACATGTCAGACCCCCAATCCGAGGATTCGTGAAGCGATGATGTTCTTCTGGATCTGCGACGTACCGCCCATCACCGACTGCGCGCGGCTGTACATGTACGAGCCGAGCAGTTCGGTGTCGCGGGTGCCGGCCACTGCCAATGCGGCGTGACCGACCGATTGATCCACCCAGGTCATGAGCAACTTGTCGAGCGAGCCCTCGGACCCGTGGTTCACGCCGTCGAGCTGTTCCGACAGCCGGCGGCGCACGTGCAGGCGCAGCATCTCCGACTGCACCGCTGCCCACGCCAGATCTTCCGGCGGTCTGCCTTCGGTACGCGCGGCGAGCTGACGGACGAGTTTGCCGTAGCGCGCGGCGAATCCGAGTGTGGAGGGCTCCCGTTCATGTCCGACCACCGTCATCGCGATGCGCCAGCCGTCGCCGGGGTTGCCGACCATCTGATCCGCGGAGACCCGCGCACCGTCGAACAGTACCTGGCCGAATTCTTTGGTGACACCACTGATCATCTTCAGCGGCCGCTGCTCGATACCCGACTGCTTCATCGGCACGATGAACGCCGAGATACCGCGGTGCCGCGGCGCATCCGGGTCGGTGCGCGCGAGCAGCAGGCACCAATCGGCGACATCGGAGTAGCTCGTCCACACCTTGTGACCGTGGATGACGTACTCGTCACCGTCGCGGGTCGCGGTGGTGGTGAGCGACGCGAGGTCGGAGCCGGCATCGGGCTCGCTGAATCCCTGGCACCACCGTTCGGTGCCGTTGATCATCCCTGGCAGGAAACGCTGCTGCAGCTCCTTGCTGCCGTGGTGTCCGAGGCCCACCACGAGATAGCCGAGGCTGGGCCGCGGCGGAGCACCGGCGATTGCGAGTTCCTCGTCGAGGATCACATCGAATACAGGTGGGAGTTCCTGGCCGCCGTATTCCTTGGGCCAGGACAATCCGAAGAATCCCGCTCCGTACAGAGCCTGATGCCATTCGCCCTGCTTGGCCCAGTACTCGTCGCCCGATGTGGGGAATTTTCCTGCTATCTCTGCGAGCCAGGTGCGCAGCCGCGTCCGGAACGCGGCTTCTTCCGGCGAGTCACGAAAGTCCAAGGTCGATCTCCTCCAGGCTCACGGGGAACAGTTCGGTGGACGTCAGCGCCCGCCGAAGGTAGACGTGTTCGATGCATTCCCAGGTGTTTCCGATGCCGCCGTGCACCTGGATGGCGGTCTCGCACACGGTGCGTGCGGCACGGGCGCAGTAGACCTTCGCGATCCGCGCGGCGCGCACGGCCTCTACGGGTGCCAACTCGTCGACGGCCCACGCCGCGTGCCGCAGCACGCTGATGGATCCTTCGATGAGCGCTTCACTCTCGGCGAGCAGGTGCGCGACCGCCTGGTACGAGCCGATCGTGTTGCCGTACTGCTCGCGGATCTTGGCGTAGTCGACCGCGGCCGCCTGGGCGCCACGCGAGGTTCCCACGAGGTCGGCACACGTCGCGACGAGCGCCAATGCGTATCCGCGCTCGACCTGCTCGGCCGACAGGTCGCCGATCTGCTCGTACGGTTCCACCAGCGTGGCGAACGCGCGGGTCAGGTCTGCGCCCTCTGCGGGCCCTCCGACATCTGCCGCAAGAATGCTGTTGTCGCGCACCACGAGCGCGCGAGTGAGGCCTGTCGCGTCGAACGCATCATCGCCGACGCCGATGGCCCAGGTCTGCTGATCGTCGGCGAGATGCCGTCGCAGGTCGTCGGCCAGGACCGGCCCGAGGAACGGGACATCTACGAGTCCTCGGCCGAATTCTTCTGCCACGATGGCTACCTCGACGGCGGAGGCGCCGTCGGAGCGCAGTTCGCGCCAGCCCGCCGCGGCGACCGTCTTCTCCAGCCGCGCGACACGTGTCGCGTCGTCGAGGTCTTGAACCGAGCCCGGCCCCAGATCGTCGGCGAGTTTTGCGGCTGCGTCGCGCAATTGCTGCTGTTCATTGGTCAGACGTACGTCCATGGCGCTCCTCGAGTATTCGGCGCAACACCTTGCCGGAGGGCAGGCGCGGGATTTCGGGCACGAAGACCACTCGGCTCGGTCGTTTGTACGAGGCGAGTGTGCTTCCGACGAGGTCGATGATCTCGTCGGCTTCGATCGGTGCGGTGGTCGTGACCGCCGCGACGACGGCTTCACCGGTGGATGGGTCGTCGACGCCGAACACCGCACAGTCGGCGATGTCGGGATGTGAGAACAGGACGGTTTCGATCTCGGCGGGCGCCACCTGGAAGCCCTTGACCTTGATCATGTCCTTGGATCTGTCGGTGATGCGCACCCAGCCGTCGGCGTCGACGCTGCCGACGTCGCCGGTACGGTACCAGCCGTCGTCGAATGCCTCGGCTGTCGTGGCGCTGGGCAGGTAGCCGGCCATCATCGACGCGGAACGCACCTGGAGCTCGCCAGTGCCGCCCGGTACGAGCGTCTCTCCCGTCTCGAGCGACACGACGCGCATCTCGACGCCGGGTACGACGCGACCCACGCTGTCGAGGCGTGCACCGTCGATCGGGCTGCAGGCGATCACGGGGATTTCACTCGCGCCGTACGCGGGCACCCACGGCACGCCGGTGCGGCGAGTCACCGTCTCGGCGACGCTCGGTGTGACGGGTGTGGCGCCCCACATGATGTACCGCAGCGACGACAGGTCGAAGGATTCGAGATCCGGGTGCGACGCGATGGTCAGGGCGATCGGTGCGACCGCCATCTCGACGGTGATGCGGTCGCTCTCGATGTGGCTCAGCATCGCGTCGAGGTCGAAGCGCCGGTGCAGCCGCATCCAGGCGCCGACGTCGAGTGCGGTTGCGATGTTGAGCAGGCCGAGGATGTGCGACGGGGGCGTGACGATCTGGATGCGATCACTCGCCGTGAGTTTCAGGGCGTCGCGCCAGTGCTCGACCGAGGCGGCGAACGACATGTGGGTGTGCCGGACCGCTTTCGGGAGTCCGGTGGTGCCGGAGCTGAAGACCAGAACAGCGTCGGCATCCGGGCTCGCCGGTGTCGGCGGCCGGAATCCCTCCTCGATCTGATCGTCGAGGCAGAGCATGGGCATCAGGTCGGCCAGTACCGAATTGTCGCCGACCGCATGGGCCGCCTCGCCGACTTCGAGCGCGTGCTCGACTTCAGCGCGTTTCCACGCGGGACTGATCAGGACGACGACTGCACCGACCTGCCAGATGGCCAGCACGGCGATGACGAACTCCGGCCGGTTCGACGACATGAGGGCCACCCGGTCGCCGGGTGCGACGCCGCGATGCTCGAGGGACGCAGCCATACCGGCAGCCAGCGCGTCGAGTTGCGCGCGGCTGTATTCCTGCTGGTCGAAGGCCAGCACGGTGCGGTCGGCCATGTCCTCGTTCCTTACGATCCCGTCTCATCCTGCGAATATCTCGGTCGGGAGCTTTCGCTCTCACTGGCGAGAATAGTACTCTCCTAGTAGCAGAATATCGATACCAGGAGGAGACGGTCCATGGCGAGACCACCTTTGTTCCAACGCGCGACCGTTACCCGGATCGTGAAGGAGACCGACGACGCCCGCACCTACGTGCTCGCCCCTGTGGACGGGCCGTTCACCTACCAGGCAGGCCAGTTCTGCACCTTCAAGGTCAACGTCGACGGCACCGACCTGTACCGGTCGTACTCGATGTCGAGCTCCCCCGAGACCGACACCGAGATGATGACCACCATCAAGAGAGTGCCCGGAGGCAAGGTCTCCAACTGGCTGCACGACAACGTGGCCGAGGGCGATCAGGTGGAGATCACCCGCCCCGCGGGCACATTCCTGCTGCGCGAGGGCGAAGGGCCCGTCATCGGGTTCGCCGGCGGCAGCGGCATCACCCCGCTTCTGTCGATCGCGAAGAGCACGCTCGCCACCACCGATCGGGACGTCCGTCTGCTCATCGCCGATCGCGACCGCAATGCAGCGATCTTCGACGCCGTGACCGACGAACTCGTCGAGAAATACGCCGGACGCCTCACGGTCCTTCGTCACTTCGACGACGACTTGGGTCTGCTCACCCCCGCGAGCGCGCTGGAGTTCATCGGCGCCGACACCGCGTCCGACGCGTACCTGTGCGGCCCCGAGGCGTTCATGGACATGATCGAGTCCGCACACACCGGTCCCGGCACGGTGTACAGCGAACGCTTCGGCGCGGCTGCGGAACCCGTGAAAGCCGCCGAAGAGGAGATCCCCGCCCCGGCCGCACCGATCGAGGGCACGGTGTCGATTCGTCTGGGCAGCCAGCGGGTGTCGGTGCCGCTGCAAGCAGGTGAGACACTCCTCGAGAGTGCGCGTCGCGCAGGTCTGGCGCCGCCGTTCTCGTGCGAGGCGGGCAACTGCGCGACCTGCATTGCGAAGATCACCGACGGCAGCGCCACCATGCGCGTCAACGATGCGCTCAGCGACGACGAGATCGCCGACGGCTACACCCTCACCTGCCAGGCCGTACCGGACTGCTCGATCAAGGTGCGGTACGAGTAGCACCGTATGGTATGCCGATGGCCTCCAACGGAATTCTATTGGAGGCCATCGGGTGTTGCGCGTGTTACGACCGTCGGCTCCTCTCAGCCGACGGGAAGCGTGCCGTGCTCACCCAGCCGCGGTGGCGCCCCGTATTCGGGCTCGTAGCCGTCGATTCGGATGGGGCTTCCGACGAGCCGGAAGTCGCCGGCCTCCACGACCATCGACGGTGTGGCCCCGAGAGCGTCCGGAAGCGACCGGACCGCGGCGGCGGGCACACCCAAGGGACGCAACCGCGATTCCCACCCGGCAGCGGTGTCGCCGGCGAGCACCTCGGTGACAACGGCAAGAACCTCGTCTCGATTCGCCGCACGCTCGGCCATCGTCGCGAAACCCTCGACATCGGCTTCGGCAGCGAAGGTCCGCCAGAATCCATCGTGCGTGATGAACAGTGCCAATGTGCCGTCGGACGTCGGGAAGAGCTGCGCCGGAACATAGTACGAGTGCGCACCGTTCGGCATACGACGCGGCGCTGCTCCCTCGTTGAGATATGCCGAGGCACGGTAGTTGAGCTGCGAGAGCATGACATCGCGCAGCGACACCTCGACCTGGCCACCGCGACCCGACACGATCTGGGCGAGCAGTCCGAGCGCCGCCGTCAGTCCGGTCGAGTTATCGGCTGCCGAATACCCGGGCAGGGTCGGCGGGCCGGCGGGGTCGCCGGTGAGATCGGCGACGCCCGTCACCGCCTGGATGACGTAGTCGAATGCCGGGTCGTCGCCCTCGTCGAGGCCGTACCCCGTGAGCGCGACACACACGATCTTGTCGTTGAACCGGCGCAATGCGTCGTAGGTCAGACCGTACTTGCGGATCGCCGATGGCTTGAGATTGACCAGCAGAGCGTGTGATTCGGCGGCGAGCTCGCCGAGTCGGCGCTGACCGTCCTCGGTTGTCAGATCGAGGCAGATACTCCGCTTGCCCCGGTTGAGGCTCGCGAAGTACGCGTCGCTGACCTGCCGCGACAGGTCGCCGGTCGGTGGTTCGATCTTCGTGACCTCGGCTCCGAGGTCGGCGAGCATCATCGTTGCGTACGGTCCGGCAAGGATGTGGCCGACCTCGAGAATCCGGATACCCGCGAGTGGACCCGCGTGCGGGTCCATCGTCACCGCAGTTCCTTCGCGAGCTCGGCGACGACCTCGCGGGTGCGGTACTTCGACGCGACCAGTTCGTCGCGGTTGTTGCCGATGGGCAGCAACCGCATCGACAGGTCGGTCACGCCGGCGTCGCGGTAGCGGCGGAACCCGGCGAGGATCGCTTCTTCGTCGCCGACGATGGCCATCTGTCCGATGTCCTTCGCTTCACCCTGCTCGAGCAGACGCTGGTAGTTCGGCGAGATCTCGGCCTCGGCCAGGATCCGGTTGGCTCGCTCACGCGCAGTGTCCTCTTCACCCGGCGCACACAGGCACACCGGGACGCCCGCAACGATCCGAGGGTCGGGACGTCCGGCTTCTGCGGCGGCCTTGGTGATGCGCGGAACGATGTGCTCGCCGATGGCGCGTTCATCGGCCATCCACAGGATTGTTCCGTCGGCACGTTCACCGGCGATCTTCAGCATGACGGGCCCCAGCGCGGCGACCAGGATAGGCATCGGTGCCACAGGTCCGATATCGAGCGGGTTGTGCACGGTGAACGTGTCGTTCTCGACGTCGATCGAACCGGGAAGATCCTTGATGGCGCCGAGGACGTCGAGGTAGTCCCGGGTGAACTTGGCGGGCTTCTCGTAGGGCAGGCCGAGCATGTCCTGCACGATCCAATGGTGCGACGGGCCGACACCGAGCGCGAGTCGTCCGTTCAGCGCGGCGTGGGTGGACAGTGCCTGGCGCACCAGATGCACCGGGTGCTGTGCCTGGAGAGGCACGACTGCGGTGCCGATCTCGATTCGGGTCGTCCTCGTGCTCATGAGGGCGATGGCCGTCAATGCGTCGAAGTCGGTGGGGATCTGCGGAACCCACACGGTGTCGAATCCGGCGGCCTCCGCCCATTCGACATCTTTCAACATCCGGTCGACCTTGCGGGCTGTGTCGCCCTGCTCAGGTCCGACCATCACTCCGATCCGCACGATACCTCCAAGTTTCCGACGAAGTTCTGTCCTCTGCGCGGCCCGGTGACGCGCTCGATGACCGGGCTCGGGAACGGCCTACGCGCGGTCCGCGTTCTCGGTCAGTTTGCGTACCCCGGTGACCAGAACGTCGAGTGGCGTACTGGTCGGGAACACCGCGGCGGCCCCGGCATCGAGAAGCTTGGGAACGTCGGACTGAGGGATGGTGCCACCGACGATCACATCGATGTCGCCGCCATCCGCCGCCCGCAGGGCCTCGACGACCTTCGTCGTCAGTGCGACGTGCGCGCCCGAGAGGATGCTCAGACCCACCACGTCGACGTCCTCCTGGACGGCGATGGACACGATGTCCTCGACCTTCTGGCGGATCCCTGTGTAGATCACTTCGAAGCCGGCATCACGCAATGCGCGCGCGACGATCTTGGCGCCACGGTCATGGCCGTCGAGTCCGGGCTTGGCGACGAGAACGCGGGCGGTCATCAGAACACCACCGGCTGCTGGAACTCGCCCCACACGGACTTGAGTGTGGACACCATTTCGCCGACCGTGCAATAGGCATTGGCGCAGTCGATCAGGGAGTGCATGAGATTGTCGGTTCCTTCCGCTGCGCGGGACAAGGCTGTGAGGGTGCGGCGCACGGCCTCGGGATCACGCTCTGCCTTCACTTTCGCGAGACGCTTCAGTTGCATCTCGCGGCCTTCGGCGTCGAGTTCGTAGGTGGAGATCTCCGGTGCGGGCTCGTCGGAGACGAACTTGTTGACGCCGACGATGGGGCGCTCGCCGGCTTCCATCTCCTTGTGGAGCTTGTACGCCTCGTCGGCGATGAGGCCCTGGAGATAGCCGTCCTCGATGGCACGCACCATGCCGCCGTGTTGTTCGAGATCGGTCATGATCTCGACAATGCGCTCTTCGGTGCGGTCGGTGAGTGCTTCGACGAAGTAGGATCCACCGAGCGGGTCGGCCACCCGGGTCACGCCGGTCTCGTAGGCGAGGACCTGCTGCGTGCGCAGCGCGAGCGTCGCGGATTCCTCACTCGGCAGGGCGAACGGCTCGTCCCACGCCGCGGTGAACATCGACTGGACGCCCCCGAGCACGGAGGCCATGGACTCGTAGGCCACACGCACGAGGTTGTTCTGCGCCTGCGGGGCATAGAGCGAGGCGCCACCGGCGACGCAACCGAACCGGAACATCGATGCCTTGTCGGTGGTCGCGCCGTAGCGCTCACGGACGATGGTCGCCCAACGGCGACGTCCGGCGCGATATTTGGCGATCTCCTCGAAGAAGTCACCGTGGGTGTAGAAGAAGAACGAGATCTGCGGTGCGAACTGATCGATGGTCATGCGGCCGCGCTCGACCACGGTGTCGCAATATGTGACACCGTCGGCGAGGGTGAAGGCCATCTCCTGGACCGCATTGGCGCCGGCGTCGCGGAAATGCGCACCGGCCACCGAGATCGCGTTGAACCGCGGGACCTCTGCGGCACAGAACTCGATCGTGTCGGCGATCAGTCGTAGGGACGGCTCGGGCGGCCAGATCCACGTACCGCGGGACGCGTATTCCTTGAGGATGTCGTTCTGAATGGTGCCGGTGAGCTTCTCACGCGGTACACCCTTGCGTTCGGCTGCGGCCACATAGAAGGCCAACAGGATCGCGGCGGTTCCGTTGATCGTGAAGCTCGTACTGATCTTGTCGAGGGGAATGCTGTCGAACAGGATCTCGGCGTCCGCCAGAGTGTCGACGGCGACGCCGACGCGCCCCACCTCTTCGGTGACCTCGGGATCGTCGGAGTCGTAGCCGCACTGAGTGGGCAGGTCCAACGCGACCGAGAGCCCGGTGCCGCCCTGGTCGAGCAGATAACGGTAGCGGCGGTTGGATTCTTCGGCGGTGCCGAAGCCCGAGTACTGACGGAATGTCCACAGCCGGCCCCGGTAACCGGAGGCGAAGTTTCCACGGGTGAAGGGGAACTTGCCCGGTAGGGGCAGTTCGCGCTCTTGATCCCCCGACCCGTACACCGGATCGAGCGGGATCCCGGACGAGGTTTCCACGATATCGCTCACGCCGGATACCTTACTTGCAGAAAATGAGAATGCCAATATCATCGGTGAGAACGAACGAGCAGCATGAAATCCGATCAGGGAGAACGATGACAAGCCAGCATGCACTTCGCGACCGCACGATGGTTGTGTCCGGCGCCAGCCGCGGCATCGGACTTGCGATCGCCGTCGCAGCCGCCGCACAGGGCGCGAACGTAGTGCTCCTGGCCAAAACCGCCGAACCCCATCCCAAGTTGAAGGGCACGGTCCACACGGCCGTCGCCGACATCGAGGCAGCCGGCGGTAAGGCCGTCGCCATCGTCGGCGACGTACGCAAAGAAGAGGACGTGCAGCGCGCCGTCGACACCGCCGTCGAGCGATTCGGCGGCATCGATATGTGCGTCAACAATGCAAGCGCGATCGGAACCGAACCGACCGAGAAGCTGTCGGCGAAGAAGTACGACCTCATGCAAGAGATCAACTGCCGCGGCACCTTCCTCCTCACGAAGGCAGCACTGCCGCATCTGCGCAAGTCCGAGAACGGGCACATCCTCACGATCGCACCCCCGATCAACATGAACCCGTACTGGCTGGGTGCACATCCCGCGTACACGCTGTCCAAATACGGAATGTCTTTGTTGACACTGGGTTTTGCGGCCGAGTACGCCGAGGCCGGCATTGCTGCGAACTGCCTCTGGCCGGAGACCTACATCGCGACCTCCGCGGTAGCGAACATGCAGGACGGCGACGATCTGCTGTCATCGTCACGTAGCCCCGAGATCATGGCCGACGCCGCAGTCACGATCCTGTCGAGCCCCGCGAAGACCACCAGCGGCAAGTGCTTCATCGACGCCGATGTCCTCACGGCTGCGGGCATCACGGATCTGTCGCGCTACGGCGGTGGCGACAACCCGCAGCGGGATCTGTTCCTCGACGCCTGATCACCGCACACGTACAACGGCACCGAGTGACATCACTCGGTGCCGTTGCAGTTCGGGAGCGCTACCGAACCACACGCCTCCTGCGTGCAGCCTTCCGTTCCTCTTCGGTCATGCCGCCCCAGACCCCGTATCGTTCACCGGATTCCAAGGCGTAGCTCAAGCACGGCATACGCACCGGGCACATCTGACAGATCCGCTTCGCAGCCGCCACCCGTTCCTCACGCAGCTCGCCGCGCTCGTTGTCGGGGTGGAAGAAGTTCGCGCCGTCGACGTCGCGGCATGCGGCATCCATCTGCCAGTCCCACGACTCCGCCACCGGCGGGGGAAGTTTGAGGAGTTTCAGAGCGGGCACGGGTCACTCTCCCTTCGACATCTCTCGATAGATTCGGATGAGCGCGTCGGTGGAGGCATCACCGGTCGCCGGATCGCCGGAGCCGGACAACGCCGGCTGCAGTTGCGTTGCCTGCACCTTCCCCAGTTCAACGCCCCACTGGTCGAACGAGTCGATCCCCCACACCACGCCCTGCACGAACACCTGATGCTCGTACAGCGCGATCAGCTGACCGAGGGTCGACGGTGTCAGTTTCGGCGCAAGGACGGTCGTCGAGGGCTGATTGCCGGGCATCACCTTGTGCGCCACCAGCTCTTCGGGTGTGCCATCGGACCGCACCTGGTCTGCGGTGCGTCCGAACGCCATCACCTTCGACTGCGCGAAGCAGTTCGCCATGAGCACGTCGTGCATGCTTCCGGTTCCGTCAGCGGTAGGCAGATCGTCTGTCGACGTGACGAATCCGATGAAATCCGCCGGCACCAGGTGCGTTCCCTGGTGCAGTAGTTGATAGAACGCGTGCTGCCCGTTCGTTCCCGGCTCCCCCCAGAAGATCTCACCGGTCGCGCATCCGACCGGAGCGCCGTCGGCACGTACCGACTTACCGTTCGACTCCATGGTGAGTTGCTGCAGATAGGCCGGGAAACGTACGAGGTCATTGGAATAGGGCAACACGGCACGCGACTGCGCGCCGAGGAAGCTCGTGTACCACACGCCGAGCAGACCGAGCAGGAGTGGAGCGTTCTCCTCGAGGGGTGCGGTGCGGAAATGGGTGTCGACACGGTGGAACCCGTCGAGCAGTTCGGCGAATCGCTCCCGGCCGATCGCGCACATCACCGACAGCCCGATCGCCGAGCCGACCGAGTACCGGCCACCGACCCAGTCCCAGAAACCGAACATGTTTGCCGGGTCGATCCCGAACTCCGCGACCCGCTGTGCGTGTGTGGATACTGCAACGAAATGTGCCGCGACAGCACCCTCTCCCAGCGCCGCGACGAGCCAGCGCCGCGCAGCAGTCGCGTTCGTCAACGTCTCGACCGTCGAGAACGTCTTCGACGCCACGATGAACAACGTCGTGGCCGGATTCAGTCCGTGGAGGGCAGCCGTCAGATCGGCCGGGTCGACGTTCGACACGAACCGAACCTGCGGGCCGTCGTGATAATGCCGCAGGGCACGCGTCACCATCACCGGGCCCAGATCAGATCCGCCGATCCCGAGATTGACCACGGTCGTGATCTTCTCCCCGGTCGCTCCGCGCCACCGGCCGTCCCGGACCCGGTCGGTGAAAGCACCCATCGCCCCGAGGACCTCGTGCACGTCGGCGACCACGTCCCGGCCGTCGACCCTCAATTGCGCGGTCGCCGGGAGCCGCAGTGCGGTGTGGAGGACCGCCCGGTCCTCCGTGGCGTTGATGTGTTCACCGGCGAACATCCGGTCGCGTGCACCCTCGACCCCGGTCGCGCGAGCGAGGTCGAGTAGCAGTTCCTTGGTGCGGGTGGTGATCCGGTGTTTGCTGTAGTCGACCGTCAGGTCCGCGGCGGTGACGGTCATCGCGGCGTTCCGGGCGGGATCTGCCGCGAACAGTTCTCGTAGGTGCACCGGCTCGATGTCGATGCGATGGGCGTCGAGTTCCTTCCACTGCGGAAGAATGGTCACATTCTGTGCGACCGAAGTCATCTCGCTCCTCCGTCCGCTCAGGCCAGTGCGCGCAGCCGCGGAGCCAGATCCCGCTCGAACAACTCCAAAAACCGCCTCTGATCATGACCCGGAGCATGAAACACCAAATGATTCAACCCCGCATCCACATACGCCTTCACCTGCTCCACCGCCACATCCGGATCCGACGCCACAACCCACCGCTTCGCCACCTGCTCGATCGGCAACGCATCCGCCGCCGCCTCCATCTCCACCGGATCCTCGATACTGTGCTTCTGCTCCGCCGACAACGACAACGGCGCCCAGAACCGCGTATTCTCGAGCGCCAGTTCCGGATCCGTGTCATACGAAATCTTGATCTCGATCATCCTGTCGATCCCCGACACATCACGCCCGGCCTTCCCCGCACCCTCGGCCACCGCAGGCAACAACTTGTCCGTATACAACTCCATACCCTTACCCGAAGTACAGATGAACCCATCCCCCGCCCGACCCGCATACCGCGCCACCACCGGACCACCCGCCGCCACATACACCGGAATCCCACCCTCGGGCACGTCATAGATCGACGCCCCCACCGTCCGATAGAACTCCCCCTCGAAATCGACACGCTCCCCGGTCCACAACTCCCGCATCAACCGCACCGACTCCCGCAGACGCGCAAACCGCTCCTTGAACTCCGGCCACGCATCGCTGTACCCCGTCGCGATCTCGTTGAGCGCCTCACCGGTCCCCACCCCCAACATCACCCGCCCCGGATACAGACACCCCATCGTCGCGAACGCCTGCGCGATCACCGCCGGGTTGTACCGAAACGTCGGCGTGAGCACCGAGGTCCCCAACTGCAACCGCTCCGTGCGCTCCCCCACCGCCGTCATCCACGCCAACGAGAACGGGGCATGACCACCGTTGTGCCGCCACGGCTGGAAATGATCCGACACCGTCGCCGAATCCATCCCGTGCGCCTCGGCGAGCACCCCGAGTTCCACCAGTTCACGCGGCCCGAACTGTTCCGCTGATGCCTTGTAACCCAACTTGAGCATTGCGTGTGACCTCCGAAAGACGACGTCGTATCCGGTCGACCGAGGTCCGTACGGAAGGAACCTCGGCGGTTCCAGTGTTTCTTGGCAAACTTCTGTACTGGGCAAACTTCGAGCTCGCAAGGAACTTCTCAAAGCAGTGCGCGAGAACGCGCACGTTCTGCACGAAATCATGCACATCTTCGCGCATGAGTGTCAATATCTATGCGCATTCCGCGTGTCGGTGCGCTAAGGTCGTCACCGATCGAGAGAACCCCAACTTCGACCATCCATACCGACGCACCGATCCGAGGAGCAATCGTGTCCGCGAGCGCACGACGACGTGAGATCTTCACTCGAGTACTCGCCGACGGATACGTCGACGCGAAGACATTGTCGACGGCCCTCGGTGTCGACTCCTCCACCATCCGGCGCGACCTCGATGCGTTGGCACGCGACGGCAAGGTCGAACGCACACACGGCGGCGCGAAAGCAATCGACGGCGCATCTTTCGAAGTGCCCTACGCACTCAAACGGGACGTCCGCCGCGCCGAGAAATCGGCAATCGCCTCGGTCGCGGCCGCGCTCGTGTCCGACGGCGACAGCGTCGTCCTCGACAGCGGCTCCACCACCTACGAGGTCGCGGTCGCGCTACGAGAGAAGTCGTCGCTGACCGTGCTCACCAACGATCTCCGCATCGCGAAGTTCGTCGCGTCGTTCCCCGATGTGCGGTTGCTGGTGTCCGGGGGTGAACTGCTGGGCTCCGTCTACACACTGATCGGCGACCACGCCGTTCGATTCATGTCGCATTATTCAGCGGACTGGGCGTTCCTCGGAGCAGACGCGGTCGACCGATTCGCCGGCATCACCAACAACAACACCCTCGAAGTTCCCATCAAACGCGCCTTGATCGCCGCCGCCGCACACACGGTGGTGGTCGCCGACCATGCCAAGTTCGGGCAACGCGCCCTCGCGAAGGTGGCTGCGCTCGACGAGGTGGGCACGATCGTCACCGACTCCGGCATCAGTGGCGACCAACGCGACCTCTACGGTGACATCGTGACGATCGCCCAGGTGCCCACCGCATCATGACCTGATGCGCAGCCCGGTGTCTGCCGAAAAAAAGAAGACTTCACCGGATTTCGGAATCAGGTGGATCTCCTCACCGTTCGAGATGGGGGTGCGCCGATCCCACCGCACGACGACCTTCCCCACCCCGCCGGTCGGGTCTGCCGAGACCGCGTGGACGAACGACTCCGCGCCGAGCTCCTCGACGAGCACCGTCCGCAATGTCCACGAACCCTTCCGCCACGCACCGACGGGGGTCCACGATTCCGGTCGCACTCCCAGCACCACACGTCCCGAGTCGACCGACCGGGGCGCCGGCACCTGCAGCGCACCGAGTTTCGCCGATCCATCCTGCACTGGGACCTCGATGAGGTTCATTCCGGGTGACCCGACGAATCCCGCCACGAAAGTGTTGACGGGATCGTCGTAGAGCATGCGGGGCGACGCGACCTGCTGCAGGCGGCCGCCGTCGAGCACGGCGACCCGGTCGCCCATCGTCATCGCCTCGACCTGGTCGTGGGTGACGTACACCGTCGTGGTCTCCAGCCTGCGCTGGAGCTCGGCGATCTGAGCGCGGGTGCTCACCCGCAACTTCGCGTCGAGGTTCGACAGCGGCTCGTCCATGCAGAATACCGCCGGGTGACGAACGATGGCCCTCCCCATCGCAACTCGCTGACGCTGACCACCCGACAGCTTGCCCGGTTTGCGATCGAGCAGCTGTTCGAGTTCGAGCATCCTCGCGGCCTCGAGCACACGCTTCGTGCGCTCGGGCTTCTTCATCCCCGCGTTCTGCAACGCGAACGCCATGTTCTCGGCCACCGTCATGTTCGGGTACAGCGCGTAGTTCTGGAACACCATCGCTACATCCCGAGCCTTCGGCGGCAACCCGGTCACGTCATGCCCACCGATCTCGACGCGGCCGGAATCGACCGCCTCGAGACCGGCGAGCATGCGCAGACTCGTCGACTTCCCACATCCGGACGGACCCACCAGCACCAGGAATTCGCCGTCCGCGATCTCGAGGTCGAGCGCATCGACTGCCGGGCGGTCCGAACCGGGATAGCGGTGCGTGACGTTCCGGAAACTGATCTGGGCCACTGGGTTCGTACCTCTATCCGTGATTGTGTGCTTACAGGCTGGGGGTGATCTGACGATCGATGATCTGCTGCAACTGGTCCTGGATCTCCGCGAACGTCACTGCAACGTCGGCGTTCTGCAACGCGATCTTCTCGAGTCCGGTTCCGATCACCTGGTCGGCACCCGGAACGAACACGCGGGCGTAGTCCTGCGAGCGAGTGACGGCAAGCTGGTCGACGGCGGTGCGCGCGTTGGGGTTCTCGTCGAGGTACTTCTTCATCTCGTCGTTCTCGACCGCGGACTTACGGACCGGCATGTATCCGGTGTTCTGCGAGAAGTACGCCGTGTTGTCGCCGTTGGTGACGAAGTCGACGAACTTCAGCGCATTGGCCTTCCGCTCGTCGGAGATACCGGACGGGATCGCCAGGCCGGCACCACCGGTCGGGCAGCCGGGCCCGTCCGGTGCGGGCAGAAATGCGGTGCCGAACTCGAACGCTGCGTTGCTGGTGATACCGGACAGGTCGCCGGTGGACGCGATGGTGGACGCGAGGAGACCGGCCGAGAAGTCGTTGGCGATGTCGTTCGAGACGGACGCGTACTTCTTGGTGTGGATCATGTCCTTCAGGAAGCTCCCGGCCTCGAGGGTCTTCGAATCCGTGAACTTCAGATCCCAGCCGTCGGAGTACGCACCGCCGAAGGTCCAGATCGGGCCTTCGAAAGTCCAGCCGAGGTAGTCCGCTGCATTGCCCCAGCCGTGCGCCCATTTTCCGCCGCCGACGACTTCCTGGATGCGCGGTCCCCACTCGTCGAACTCCGCCCACGACTCGGGCCCGCGGTCGGGCAGGCCGGCCTGGGTCCACACGTCCTTGTTGTAGTAGAACAGCGGCGTCGACCGCGCGTAGGGAAGCGCGAAATGACTGCCCTCGTACAGGTAGTCGGCGAGAAGCGAGTCGACGTAGTCGCCGGTGTCGACTCCGACAGTCGAGAACAGATCGTCGAGCGGCGCGATGGCGCCGGTGATCGCATAGTTGAACCACCACACGTCGGACAGGACGACGACGTCCGGCAGGTCGCCGCCGGACAGTGCCGCGTTGAACTTCTGCGACACCTCCTCGTAGTTCTTTCCGCCGTCGATCAAATTGACCGTCAGATCGGGGTTCTGCGCCTGGAAACGGCCGATCAGTTCCTTCTCGATCTCGATGGACTTGCCCGGGTGGTTGGACCAGAAGTTGATGGTGCTCACGTCGCCGGACGCTGCCGAGCCCGATGCGCCGGATGAACCACCCGAACCGTCGCCGGTTCCCGCACACGCGGCCAGTGCCGCGCTCGTCGCGACGAGACCCGTCAGCCCCAGGAAGCCGCGCCTGTTCAAATTCGTGATGTCGATACCCATTACCAGCTCCCTGAGTGTTCAGCCTTTGACCGCACCGGAGGTGAGGCCCTTGATCATGTGTCGTTGGAGGAGAAGGAAAACCACGAGAATCGGAAGCATCGCGAGCACGGTGCCCGCCATGACCGGGCCCCAGTCGGTGACGCCGTCGTTGTTCTGGAGCAGCGTCAGCCCGATAGGCAGCGGCGCTACGGATGCATCGTCCGCCATCAGAAACGGCCAGAGGTACTCGTTCCACTCGTTGACCACGGTGATGATCGCGAACGCCACCATCGTCGGGCCCGACACCGGCAGCACGACCCGCCACAGCAACCGGAACGGGCCGGCGCCGTCCATCCGCGCGGCCTCGATGATCTCGGCCGGGATCGACAGGAAGTGGTTGCGCATCAGGAATGTCCCGAAGGCGACACCCGCGAGTGGAACGATGATGCCCTGGAATGTATTGCGCCATCCCCATTCCGCGACCAGCGCGTAGTTGGAGATGACGGTGATCTGGTTGGGTACCATCAGCGCCGCGATGATGCCGAGGAACACGATGTTCTTACCGGGGAAACGCAGGAACACCAACCCGTACGCACTGAGCACACCGAGGACGAACTTCACGCCCGCGAGGATCGATGTGATGATCACCGAGTTCCGGAGGAACGCGAAGAACTCGACGGACTGCACGGCCTCGGAGTAGTTCTGGGGATGGAACGCGGCAGGCCACCAGGTCACCGGGATCGTGTAGATGTCCGGGCGCACCTTGAATGAGGTCATGACAATCCAGTACAGGGGCAGTCCCACGATGACCAGGACACACAACATCGCGGCATAGCCGAACACCTTCACCAGACGTTCGCGTCGCGCGTGGGTTCGGGCATCCACCTGTTCGGGTTCGACGTATGTGGTGGGACGGTCGGCGAGAGCGGTCATTTCTGGTCCCCCCGATCCATGATGCGGACCTGATAGACCGTCACCGCGAGTAGCACCAGGAACATGATGGTGGCGACGGTTGCCCCGTATCCAGCGCGGAAGTTGCGGAAGGATTCATCGTAGATCTGGAACACCATCGTGGTGGTGCCGGTACCGAGCGGGCCGCCGCGCGTCATCACATTGATGATGTCGAAAACCTGGAACGAATTGAGCAGCACCGTAATCGACAGGAAGTATGTGGTCGGGCGCAGCTGCGGCAGAATGACCCTGCGGAACGTGGTCCACCCGGACGCACCGTCGATCGCTGCGGCCTCACTCAGTTCGGAACGCAGGCCCTGCAATGCGGCGAGATAGATGACGAAGGTGTAGCCGAGGTTCTTCCACAGGTAGGTGAGTGTCACCATCACCAGCGCCCAGGTCGGGTCTTGATAGAAATTGGGCGATTCGATCCCGATCCGGGCCAGAACATCCTGGACGAGACCGAAGTTCGGATCGAAGACGAACTGGAAGGCGACGCCGACAGCGGCGCCGGAGATGACGAACGGCGCGAACAGCGCGGAGCGGACGAGATTGCGGCCGATCAGCTTCCGATCGAGGAGCAGTGCGAGACCGAGCCCGAGCACCATCGAACCGATGACGGCGGCCGTAGTGAAGAAGAGTGTGTTTCCGACGATCTGCCAGGTGTCGGACCTGCCGAACCATTCGCGATAATTGTCGAGGCCGATGAACGTCGAAGTGGGGCTGGAGATGTTCCACTCGAAGAACGAGAGCCGGATGTTGTCCACCAACGGGCGATAGGTGAACAGGATCAGCAGCGCGAGGTTGGGTCCGACGAGCACCGCGAACAGCGCATAGTCGATCCATGGACGCCCGCGTAGACCGCGGCTCGTCTGCGGCAGTGTTCGTTCCGGACTCGATGGCACCGAGGCAGTCTGACCGCTATCGGCGAACTGGTGGTTACGAAAAGAAGGCGCCCCCTACCCTTCCGAGCGAATGTCTCGTTCGTCCCGAGAGAGATCGAACCGATTCATTCGCCCGGCCTGGTAGGGGGCGGAACTCAGCGCTCGCTAGAGGTTCCAGTCTCCGAGGCCGTCCCAGCCGTTGAGGACGCCACCCGCGGTGTTCTGCACGATCACCGGGTCGCCCTTGCTGGAGTTCTCGAAGAACCACTGGCCGTCTGCGGTGCTCACGTTGAGGCATCCGTGGCTGGTGTTGGTGTTGCCCTGCGCCCATTCGGACCACGGGGCGGCGTGGATGAAGATGCCGCTGTTGGACATCCGCGTCGCATATTCGACGTAGGTGCGGTAGCCCTCGGGGTCGTCGACGGGAACACCGTACGTGGACGAGTCCATGTACATCTCGCGGAATTTGTCGCCGACGATGTAGGTGCCGTTGGGGGTCTCGTGGCCCGACTTACCGAACGAGGTCGGCATCGTCCGGACCACTTCACCGTTGCGGGTGACGGTGATCGTCTTGGTGTTGTCGTCGGCCACTGTCACGAGTGCGTCGCCGATCGTGAACGACGAGTGCGAGCCGCCTGCCTGAATGTCGACGGTGGTGTGTGCGGGCCAGAATTCGAACGGCTTCCACCGCACCTGCTGATCCGACGCCCAGTAGAAGTGGCCACCGACGGCCGGCTGCGAGGTGATCTCGATAGCACGTTCGGCGGCAGCACGGTCGCCGACGGGTTCGTTGAACCGGATGATGATGGGCTGCGCGACGCCGACCGTTTCACCGGAGGACGGGTTCAGGGATGGATCCGAGAACGGCGCGGCCTGTTCCGGGGCCTTCGGGATCGGGAGTTGCGGTGCGCCCGGGATCGCCGGTGCGAGACCCTCGATCAGGTCTTCGACGCTCGGCACCTCCGGTCCGCCCGGCCACAGCGGCGCGGCAGCCGCGGGGCCGGCCATCGCGAGTGCGACTGCGCCGGCGCCCGTGAGAGCGGCGACGAAGCGGCCGACCCGGCGCGTGGCACGGTGACGACTCTTGGGCATGGACTGCTTCACAAACATCGACAAATTACCCATCGTTCGACGGTGCGTCGCGTTTTCATATCCCCGACCGCGGCGCTGGCGTACCTCGTCATTACACACACCGACCCGACGTCGAGCAATTCGGGCACCGAAGCGAATGTGCCGTTCGCTCTCCGGAAGGAGATGAACGGCACATTCGTTCGGTTCGGGTGGAGCCTATGCGCGTCAGGCCTCAGGCCTCGACGCTGCCAGCATGTCCTCGATCGAGACGAACTTCAGGCGCGACCGTCCGGACGCCTTGCCACGTGCGCGTTCCTGCTTGTCGATGGCCTGCCAGCCCTTGTAGTCGACGTACTCGGGACGACGTTCCGCGATCAGCGCGTCGAGCTTCTCCCGATCCGCGACAGGTTCGGCGAGACGGCCTGCGATGAAGTCGTCGACGAGCTGCGCGACGGTCTCGGCCGAGCACTGCTTGTTGGTGCCGATCACACCGCTCGGGCCGCGCTTGATCCAACCCGCCGTGTAGACGCCGGGGACGGGGTTGCCCGTGTCGAGGTCGACGACCTTGCCGGACTCGTTCGGAATGACGCCCTTCTTCTCGTCGAACGGAAGACCGTCGACGGGGGTGCCGCGGTATCCGATCGAGCGGAGCACAAGGCCGGTCGTGAGTGTCTCGGTCTCGCCGGTGGGACGGGCGTCCAGCCGTCCGTCGGACTCGACGAGTTCGTTGCGTTCGAGGGTGATCGACTCGACGTTGCCCTCGCCCTCGATCCCGACCGGCGACGCGAGGTACCGCAGCACGATGCGCTTGTTGTCGGGGTTCGAGGTGCCCTGTGCGTATCCCTCGACCTGGCGCATCTTGAGAGCGATCCTCGGCTCGACCTCGGGATCGTCCAGGAGGGCCTGGCTTGCCGCATCGAGTTCGATCTCGGTCGGGTCGACGATGACGTCGATATCGTGGAGCTGCCCGAGCGCGAGCAGTTCGGGGTTGGTGTACGCGGCCTGGATCGGGCCACGACGACCGACGACGACGACCTCGCGGATGTTCGAGTTCCGCAGTGCCTCGACGGCGTGCTCGGCCATGTCGGTGCGGGCGAGATCATCGGGGTTCATGACCAGGGCGCGTGCGACATCGAGTGCGACGTTGCCGTTGCCGATGATCACGGCGCGTTCGCCGGACAGGTCGAACTGCCGGTCGGCGTAGTCGGGATGGCCGTTGTACCAGGCGACGAACTCGGTGGCGGCGTGCGACCCTGCGAGGTCTTCTCCGGGCACACCGAGGTGACGGTCGCTCGATGCACCGACCGCATAGATCACGGCATGGTGGTGCGCGAGGAGCTCGTCGTGGGTGATGTGCGTACCGACCTCGACGTTGAACCAGCACTGGGTGTTCTTGTGACCGATGGCGCTACGGAAGACGTCGCCGACGCCCTTGGTGGTCTGGTGATCCGGCGCGACACCGGCACGAACCAGCCCGTACGGGGTGGGTAGACGGTCGAACATGTCGACCCGGATGCTCGAGTGCGAGACGAGTTCCTGCGCCGCGTAGCACGCGGCCGGGCCGGATCCGACGATCGCGACGCGCAGCGTTCCGAGCTCGGCCGGGATTTTCTTGCGGCTTCGCAGCTCCGGCCAGTCGGGGCCGATCGGGTACCGCTCGTAGTACGCGGCGTTGATCTCGAGGTACGGCTCCTGCTCGGGAGTGATCTCGTTGTCGGCGAAGATGGCGTCGACCGGGCATTCGTCGACACAGGCACCGCAGTCGATGCAGGTCTCCGGGTCGATGTAGAGCATCTCCGTCGTTGCGAACGGCGCCTCGTCGGGTGTCGGGTGTATGCAGTTGACCGGGCAGACTTCGACGCACGAGACGTCGTTACAACATGCCTGGGTGATCACATAAGCCACTTCGCTACCTGCCTGAGAGTGCCGGGTGGGGTCGTCGAAACCCCAGACTATAACACGTTACAGATTTGGTCGAGAATCACATTACCCAAATCCTATCAGGCCGCTACCGGTGGCGAGAATACGCTATTCGGACAATTCGTCGCCGGACTCGATCCGGAATCCGATCTTGAGCGTAACCTGCGTATGGGCGACAGCACCGTCATCGATGTGGCCGCGCGTGTTGATGACCTCGAACCATTCCAGGTGACGCGTCGTCTCCCCGGCCCGCGCGACAGCCTTGGCGATCGCGTCGTCCACCCCGACCGTCGACGATCCGACGACCTCGATCACTCGGTACACATGGCTCATGGCGCGCTCCTCACGTATCGGTACAGCATGGAATGCCCTGCTCCGGATACTGCCCGCCTCGCCCCGCTCTTCGTGCCGGAACGGGAATCTCCGCCGACCCTGAGGACCGGACGCTCACGCCTTCCTTGCCAGGTCGCGTGCGTGCGCTCCGAGTCGGGCCAGGCGCAGATCACCGAGCGGGATCGCACCGGCGCCGAGCCGGTTGGTGATGAACGCGAGCGACAGACCCGAGTCGAGGTCGGCGAAGGCTCCCGAACCACCCACTCCGTAATGTCCGAGTGCACCCCGCGGGCGCTCGGAGCTCGCGAACACGGGCTGGTGATATCCGAGTCGCCACGCCATCGGGACACCGAGGACGTAGTCGTGGCCGCGACGGCGCACCGTGTTCATCTCGGCAATCGTTTCCGGCTCCAGGAACCGCCGACCGTCGAGTACGCCCTCGGCCGCGATCGCCCCGTACATCCGTGCGAGCGAACGTGCCGTGAACACCCCGTTCCAGCCGGGCATGACCGCATCGTGCACCGCGGGGTCACGGACGAGGTCGTCGAAGCCGTCGGGCATCCCCGCCTCCGCGAGCCCGCGAGTCGGCCCGATCCTCGACAGCACCGACGCGCTCATACCCCAGCTCAGTCCCATCGGATTGATCCGGGGAAACAGCGGTGCGAGGCGGTGCCGTTCGCCGGCGGGCACCCGGTACCAGAAGTCTCCGATGCCCAGCGGCTCGGCGATCTCCTCTTCGACCACGTCGACGAACGGCTTCCCGGTGACCCGCGCAGCGATCTCCGCAACCAGCCAGCCGTAGGTCACCGCGTGGTAGCCCGATCCGCGGTGACGACGGCTGTCGGGGCGAGCCGCGGCGAGAGCGGCGACCGTCCTGTCGTAATCGAGGATTCCGTGGGTGCCGGGCACGAGACCGCGCACACGGTGCAGACCGGCGCTGTGGGTCATCACGTCGGCGACGGTGATGGAGCCCTTGCCGGCCGCCGCGAACTCCGGCCAGTACTGCGCGACCGGGGCGAAGTAGTCGATCAGGCCGCGTTCGGCGAGTCTGTGCACGACGGTCGAGGCGACACCCTTGCCCGTGGAGAACGACAGCGACATCGTGTCGCGGGTCCAGCGCCGATTGCTAGCGGCCCAACCTGCCCAGATGTCGAGGACCTTCTCACCGTGCAAGTACGCCGTGAGTGCTCCGCCGCCATGCTGCGGCTCCTTGTAGAGGGCGAAGAAGCGGTCGGCGAGCGGCAGGAACCGCTGGTCGACGTGCATCGCGGTCGGGGGGAGATCCCGAACCCCCTGCTCGTGTGAAACCTGTTCACGGTCGATCGTCCGGACGCTCATCGACACCTCCGCTCGGATGTTTCCGACACGTTACGGGTCGACCCGAGCCCGGGGAAGGCCTTACATACAGATTGTCGGCAGCCCGAGCTCTATCGGGCTACAGCGATCCGTCGGGCCGGGGTGCCGTTGTGTATCCGAAGGTTCCGTACATGACGCAGCCTTGACCGGTCGTGAAGTTCACCGCCAGTGCCATGCCTCCCACGCACAGGACCGGATCGGTGGCGTCGCCGATGAACGCCTGCGACCCCGGGCCGGTCGCCACCAACGCGGCACCCGGCTGAGCGAGCACACCGAGTGCGAGCGAGTCGGCGCCTACACCGACGGCGGCAAGCAGTCCTCCGGCACTCTCGGCAGCTCCGACACCACCGTCGAGGCCTACGGCGCCGACCCGCGCGTCCCCGCGGGAATCGGCAAATCCCACTCCGCCGCCGCCGTGGCTCCATGCACCTCCGGGCCCCTCGGTGGTCGCACCACACGCTTCGGTCCCGAGCACCTCGACGGATTCCATCGGCGCACCGGGAGGGGCCGAGCAGGTCAACGATTGCGCCGGCGCCGCAGTCAGCAGAGCACCGCCGATGGCCGCAGCCAATACCGCGCCGACTGCCGACACCCGCCCTGACATTTTCGCCCAGGTCACACCTGCGGCCCTCCCACCGTATGAAGAACTACCCTCGGGTAACAGTTTAAGGAGGTTCGCCCTGTCACGCTCCACAGCGAGGTAACAGCAGAGTCTCGGTCAGGTGTTGTTCCCGCTGTTCTTCCCACTGTTCAGCTCCCGGTCACGACTGGGTTGCACACGCTTCGGTTCGCCCGGCATCTTGGGATGGTTCGGCGGGTAGGGCAGATCACCGAGCCCCGCAGCCTCGTCGCGGTCCGCCATCTCGAGCAGCACATCGATCGAATGCGCAGCGTCATCGAGCCCGGACATCGGATCGGGTCGGCGAGCCAGTAGCTCGGGCACCGTAGCGATCGTGAAATCGTCCGGCTCCGCGTCTGCGAGTTCGTCCCACGTCAGCGGTGTCGACACCGTCGCGATCGGGGTGCGCCGCACCGAATACGCCGACGCGATGGTCTTGTCGCGCGCATTCTGGTTGAAATCGAGGAAGATCCGTTCGCCACGCTGTTCCTTCCACCACGCGGTCGTCGCGCGGTCACCGCTGCGGCGCTCTACCTCCCGCATCAATGCGATTCCGGCGCGGCGGACCCCGACGAAGTCCCATTCCGGCACGATCCGCAGATATATGTGGAGACCACGGCCACCCGACGTCTTCGGAAAACCTGTGAATCCGAGTTCGTCGAGCAGCGGACGGACCACCTCGAGCGCGACCGCGCGGGCGTCCCCGAAATCCGTCCCCGGCTGCGGGTCCAGGTCGATCCGGAGTTCATCCGGCCTGTCCGTGTCGCCGCAGCGCACTGCCCACGGATGAAACGTCACGCACCCGAGGTTCGCTGCCCACACCACATCCGCCGCCGACCGCACCCGCAGCGCATCGGCTTTACGGCCGGACGGAAAGGTGATCTCGCACGTCGCGACGTGGTCGGGACGCTTCACGGGCGCGCGTTTCTGATAGATCTCCTCCCCCTCGATGCCGTCGGGGAAACGCTGGAGATGAGTGGGTCGGTCTCGGAGCGCATCGAGAAGCGGTGCGCCCACCGACGTCGTGAGCGCCCGGTAGTACTCGACGAGGTGACGTTTGGTGCCACCCTCCGCTCCGAGGCTCGGGAAGTAGATCTTGTCCGGGTTCGACAGTCGCACCGGCACACCATCGACGTCGAGTTCCACAGCGGGGGATCGCTTCGCTGTCGCCATCGTCAGTTCTCCGTCCGGTCGAGTACATCGGCGAGGTCGTAGCGCACAGGCACCTCGAGTTGGTCGTACGTGCAGCTCTGTGGGTCGCGGTCGGGCCGCCAACGAAGGAATCTGGCCGCGTGCCGGAACCGCATCGCTGTCTCCGGCGTTCCCTCCATCTGGTCGTACGCGACTTCGAGCACCCGTTCCGGACGCAGCGGGACCCAGCTGCGGTCGGCCGCTGAACGCCACCTCGTCTGTTCACCGTCGGCGACCACGTCGTCGCCCACCCGTAGCGGTTGCAGTTCGGCGAGCAACTCCTGACGCCTGATCGTGGTGAATGCGGATGCGCCGCCGACCATCGCGAGTTCGTCGCCGTGGTACAGCCCCAGTAACAGTGAGCCGACCCCATCGATGCTCTTGTGCTTGCGGTAACCGATGAGCACGCAGTCGGCGGTCCGGGCATGCTTGAGCTTGATCATGTCGCGCTTGTCGGGGCGGTAGATGCCGTCGAGCCTCTTCGCGACCACGCCGTCGAGACCTGCGCCTTCGAACTCCTCGAACCACCGCATTGCGGTCGCCGCGTCGGTGGTCGCGGCGGTCACATGGCAACTCGGGCCGCCACCGACGGACTGCTGAAGCCGCGCACGCCGCTCGGCGAACGGCTCCTCCATGAGGTTGTCGTCGCCGAGAGCCAGCACATCGAACCCGATGAACTGCGCCGGCGTTTCCTCCGCGAGCATCGCGACACGGCTCGCCGCCGGATGGATCCGTTCCGAGAGCGCCTGCCAGTCGAGACGTGTGCGCCCGTCGCGTTCACGCGGCACGACGATCTCGCCGTCCACCGCACAGCGCTCGGGAAGCTCGGCTCGCACCCGCTCGACGAGCTCCGGGAAATACCTGGCGAGGTCCTTACCGCCGCGCGACGCGAGCACGACCTCGTCGGAATCTCGAAATACTATGGCGCGGAACCCATCCCATTTCGGTTCGTACGACCACTGTTCGGCTCCGGAATCGGGTTGCTCCGGCACCTTCGATGCGGCCTTCGCGAGCATCGGCGCTATCGGCGGAGCCACAGGCAGATCCATGCACCCCATCGTTGCATCCTGTCGTTCGTCGCGCGCTCGATGCGGTCGATCCGGGAACCGTCCGTTTCCGTCGCCCGTTCTCTACGCGGGCTCGGTAGGACCATGTCAGCGATGTTCCGTACTCTGTGCAGCCATGATCATTCTTCGCCGTGCGGCCGGCATCGCCGTCGCAGCCGTTGCCGCTGTGTCGTTGATCGCCGGATGCTCCGCTGACGTCGAATTACGTGCCGTGCCCGAGGCCGGTTCCGCAAGCTCGACGACCGCGTCCTCCACCACTTCCGCGCCCAGCACCTCACGCACAACCACGTCGGCACCCTCGACCACCTCGGGAAGCCCCTCGGCATCGGATCTCGATCTGGAGGTCGACGTCGAGATCGGCGACTGCGTCCTGCTCGGCGGCACTGTCGACGATGCAACCATCGACAACGCGACCTGCGGCACCTTCGACTCCAACTACCTCGTCGTCGACATCGTGACGACGAGCGACGAGTGCAACTCCGATCAGTCGTACTACGAGTCCGTGCGAGGCAACGAGCTCGGCGCGTTGTGCCTCGACATCGACTGGCAGGTCGACGACTGCATGGATCTCGGCGGCGAGGATCCGAAGCGGATCGACTGCTCGGATACGGCTGTCGAGGGCGAGAAGGTCACCGAGATCCTGACCGACACCACCGACGTCAACGACTGCTCCATCTCCGACAGCGGGTTCGTCTACGAGGAACGCGAGATCGTCGTGTGCTCGGATACGTTCTGACCTCGTCGTTCCCATCGCGGCGGGATGTGTCGGTACCGGCAGACACAATGCCCGTGAACCACCGACCCTGCCCGCCGCACGGATACGAGGAGTACGCATGACGCTCTGGCCCGACCGACCGCTCTGCGCGTTCGACCTCGAAACGACCGACCGCGATCCGCGGAATGCCCGCATCGTCAGCGCCTGTGTCGCGACGTTCGACGGAGAACGCATCGCCTCACGCACGTGGCTGCTCGACCCGGGTATTCCCATCCCTGCAGAGACCATCGCCATCCACGGCATCACCGACGAGCGTGCCCGCACCGACGGCATGGACTATCGCGCCGGATACCTGGAGATCCGGCAGTCGCTGCTCGACGCATGGGCGCTCGGGCACATCGTCGTCGCGTTCAATGCGAGCTACGACCTGACGGTGATGGACGCCGAAGGGAAACGACTCGGGTTCCCGGCGCTCGAGTTCGGGACAGTCGCCGACCCATATGTCATCGACCGCGAGATGGACCGCACGCGGTCGGGCAAACGAACCCTCGCGGCGGTGTGCGACGAGTACGGCGTGACGCTGACGTGCGCACACGAAGCCGAGGCGGATGCCCTCGCCGCGGGTCATCTCGTCCGAGCACTCGTCGTTCGCTTCCCTCAGCTCGCCGAGCTCGACATCATGACCGATCAAGCCGCGTGGCACGCCGAGCGGCAACGAAACTTCGCCGAATATCTGGAAGGTCTCGGTCGCGACACCACCGACGTCGACGGCAGTTGGCCACTACGCGCGGCATCGGGCGTCGGCGTTCTCGAACGCCCCGCGAGCACGGTCGCAGAGCCGTGGACGGCGCGACTTCGGCGGCTGGCCCGCGAGTTCTTCCAGCGGTTTCGCCGCAATTAGAGTTTCGCGCCGGAGCTTCGAGCTAGAGGCCCCGTCCAGGGTTGAGAATCGAGTTCGGGTCGAACGCTGCTTTCACCTTCCGCATCAACTCACGTTCCACCGACCCCACCATCCGCTCGAGGTACGGCTCCTTGAGAACTCCGATGCCGTGCTCTCCGCTGATGGTTCCGCCCAGTGCCAGGCATTCGGTCACCATGTCGTCGAAGGCCTGCTGCGCTCGCCGCGTGTGGTCCTCGTCCGCCGCGTCGAACACGATGGTGGGGTGCAGATTGCCGTCGGCTGCGTGGCCGAAGGTGCCGATCACGAGGCTGTGCTCGGCAGCGATCCGTTCGATCGCCGACAGCATTTCGGGTAACCGCGGAATCGGGACCGCGAGATCGTCGAGCAGGGTGCTGCCCTGCCGCTCGAGTGCGGTCAACGCGACTCGACGAGCCTGCATGAACTCTTCGCCCTCGATCGGATCGTCGGTGTCGTACACCTCGGTTGCCCCGGAGTCCGTGCACACATCGGCACACGTCTGAGCCTCCGCAGCGGCGTCGCTGCCGTCGCACTGGATGAGCAACAGGGCTCCGGCGGACTCGTCGAGGCCCATGTGGGTCATCGCGTCGACGGCCGCGATGGTCGTGCGATCCATCAACTCGACCAGGCAGGGTTCGACGCGGTCACGAATCGCGAGCACCGCATCGATGGCCTGTGCCGTGGTGGGGAAGTTGGCGACGACGGTCGCTGCTGCCGATGGCGCAGCCCTCAGCCTCATGGTCGCCTCGACAATGACGGCGAGTGTTCCCTCCGATCCGACGAGCAACTGGGTCAGGTTCAAGCCGGCAACATTCTTCCGGGTTGCCGCGCCCGTGTGGATGATGCGACCGTCGGCGAGCACCGCTTTGATCCGAGCCACGTGGTCGGCCGTGACACCGTACTTCGCGCAGCATGTTCCGCCGGCGTTGGTGGCGAGGTTGCCGCCGATGGACGAGATGGCGCGGCTTCCGGGGTCCGGCACGTACCAGAGTCCGTGTTCGGCAACCGCGGCAGCCAGGTCGCCGTTGATCACACCCGGCTGCACCGTTGCCGTCCGCGCAGCCGTATCGATATGGAGGATCTCGTTCAACTTCTCGACGCTGAGCACGATGCATCCGTCGAGCGCGTTCGCGGCCCCGGCCAGGCCGGTTCCTGCGCCACGCGTCACCACGGGTACACCGTGCCGGTGGGCCCACTTCATCGTTTCGACCACGTCGTCGGTGTCGCGTGCCCGGACGAGCGCCAGCGGCATTCCTGCCTCGGTCAGCAGCGACTGGTCGCGCCGGTACGCCAGCATCCGATCCGGGTCGGTGACGAGCGCGTCACCGAGTGAGCTGTGCAGGTCGTCGATGTTCGCGGTGTCAACCATTCCAATATTGTCTGACAAGTACACTGGACAGTCAAGGACGCAGGTTCATATTCGTGGGAGAATCACGCACGAATTCAGCGGAGCGGAGGGCCCAGAATGGCGTCACGGGTCAAGGCCCTGTCGATCGTCGACGCACTGACCGCGGAACTGCGGGACCGGCTGTTCTCCGGAGAACTCGCCCAGGACGACACGCTGACCGAAGCCGAGGTGGCGCGTGCCTACGAGGTGGCGCGGCCGACGGCAAAGGCCGCAATCGAGAAGCTCGTCGGCGAGGGGCTACTTCAGCGCAGTGCCCACAAGACCGCCCGCGTACCGAGCCTGGGCCCCGACGACGTCCGAGACATCTACCGCACCCGCGCGCACCTCGAATCCAGCGCGCTACGCCACCTTGCCCGCAGTTCTCGCATTCCCGAGTCTGCCGTCGCCGCCAACGACGAGATCTCGGCGATGACCGGCAATACCCCCCTGTCGATCGTCGAGCCCGATATGCGCTTCCACACCGCACTGGTGGACGCGATGGGCAGCCCTCGGACGAGCCGGATGTTCGGTTCCCTCGTCTCCGAGGTGCGACTGTGCATGGTGCAGGTTCAGGGCCAGCACCTCCTGACCACCTCGAGCATCTCCGCCGAGCACCAGCAGATTCTCGATGCGGTGGCTACCGGAGACGGCGAACTGGCGGTCGCGGTCCTGACCCAGCACCTCGGTCGCGCGCGCGAACGCCTTGTTGCGGCGCTGGGCGGAACCCCGGGCCCGGAAGCCGGACTCCCCGACCGACCGGCTCAAAGAATCAGTCCCTGACGACGCGCTTCGACAACAGCTTCGTGGCGGCCGTGCACCTCGAGTTTCGCCAGGATGTTGCGTACGTAGCTCTTGATCGTTTCGACACTCAGCGAAAGCCGTTCGGCGATCTCGGCATTGCGGCACCCCAGAGCCACATACTCGAGCACATCCCGTTCACGCGCCGTCAGATGCACCATCGGACTGCATGAATCGGCACCGCCGAGGGCCCGAAGCTTGCCCTCGATCTCCTTGAGTCGCAATTCGAGGTCCAGGTCATTCGTCACCGCCGCAATTTCGCGCAGTTCGAGGCAACTCTCGGTGACCGTGTCGGATACCGCCCGCGGCAGCCCACCCGTCGTCGGACGTTCGCCGACACTGTCGAGCAGCACCATTCGACGATCGACTTCGTCGCGGATCTCGATCTCCCGTGCCAGCGCTCGTGCCGACCGCACGAGTTGTTCGGTGACCGTGTCGCCGATGGGCAGAGGCGTCCGAAGACCGCCGTACATTGCCGCGCGGGTCCGCCCTCGCACGACGACGGGGACCGCCAGCAACGACTCGATACCTTCACTGCCGACGGGCCTGTCGTAGTCGTGGGTGATGTGCCTCGACGTGAAGTAGTCGGCGACCGCACGCGGGCGCTGTTCGGCGATCGCACGGCCCCCGAGTCCGCGTTCGGAACTGATCACGAGGTTGCGGAGAAATCGGCCGCGGGTTCCGACGTAGCCGGACAACACCAGGTCGGCGCCATCGACGGCGCCTCCGAAAAGGATGGGTAGACCGGTCGACAGCTTCAGGGAACGCAGTTCGGCGCGCAGGGTGTCGACATCGCTCGGCCGGAGCAGCTCATCTCGGTTCGCGGTACTCATTCGTCGGCCCTCCCTCACGAAACACCCTCTTTCTAGGGTAGCGGCGGCGATTCGGTGATTCGTAGCCTCCACTGAGCCCGGTGTTGCGACGATCACACGTGATGCCGACAGTCCCGATGACCCCGGAGGTTTCCGTGTCCACCGCACTCGACCGCTCTGCCGCGCTCGCCAACCACAGCCAGCTCAGCCCGCTGCGCTTTCTCGAGCGTTCGGCGTCGGTGTTCCCCGATCGCACCGCGATCATCTACGGCGACCGTCGGTACACGTATGCGGAGTTCGCCGAGGAGACCCAACGGCTCGCCCGGGTCCTGAAGAACCGGATCAAGCCCGGCGACCGCGTCGCCTACCTCACGCCGAATGTGCCCGAGACGCTCATCGCGCATTTCGCGGTGCCGCTGGCCGGCGGGGTGCTGATCGCGCTGAACTCCCGGCTCGCCGGTCCGGAGCTCGACTACATCCTGGGTCATGCGGAGGCGTCGCTGCTGTTCGTCGATTCCGAGTTCGTGGGCTCCCTCACCGACATCGATGTCCCGACGCTCACCGACATCGTCGAGATCCCGGATCCGACGGTGCCGGTACCCGAGGTTCCCGCAGGCGTGGCCACGGCACGCTATGACGAGTTCCTCGCACTCGCCGATTCGCTCGACGACAGCCCGCTGCCGTGGACCGTCGACGACGAACACGGCGTCATCACGCTCAACTACACCTCGGGCACCACCGGGAAGCCGAAGGGCGTGATGTATTCGCATCGCGGTGCCTACCTCAACTCGCTCGGCGAAACCTTCCACAACGGGTTCACCGGGCAGAGCAAGTACCTGTGGACGCTGCCGATGTTCCACTGCAACGGCTGGTGCACACCGTGGGCGGTCACCGCGGCGGCCGGTACGCACATCTGCCTGCGCGCGGTGCGGGCCGACGCCATCTGGGATGCCATCGACAACCTGGGGGTGACCAACCTGTGCGGCGCGCCCGCGGTGTGCTCGACCATCGCGAACGCCGAACAGGCGCATCCGCTCGACAGGCCCCTGCACATCACCACTGCCGGGGCACCGCCGTCGCCGACGGTGATCGCTCAGCTCGAGCAGCTGGGCATCACGGTCGTGCACGTGTACGGCCTGACCGAGGTGTACGGGCCCTACACGATCTGCGAGTACCAGGAGTCGTGGGACGACAAGTCCGGTGATGAGCGCGCGGCACTGCTGTCGCGTCAGGGCGTCGGCATGTTGCAGGCCGAAACGGCGCGGGTGGTGGACGACAACATGAACGATGTGCCCGCCGACGGCGCGACGATGGGTGAGATCGTCCTGCGCGGCAACAACGTCATGCTCGGCTACTACAAGGACCCCGACGCCACCGCGGAGGCCTTCGCAGGCGGCTGGTTCCACACAGGCGACCTCGGAGTCATGCATCCGGATGGATACATCCAGCTCAAGGACCGCGCCAAGGACATCATCATTTCCGGCGGCGAGAACATCTCGACGGTCGAGGTGGAGCAGGCGATCATGGCGCACGCCGCAGTGATCGACGTCGCGGTGGTCGGTGTCCCCGACGAGAAGTGGGGTGAGCGGCCGAAGGCGTTCGTCATTCTGAAGGACGGGCAGACTGCGACTGCCGACGACATCATCGCCCACACCCGCAGCCTGCTGGCGGGCTACAAGGTGCCCCGCGACATCGTTTTCCCGCTCGAACTGCCCCGTACGTCGACCGGAAAGATCCTCAAATTCGAACTCCGCGCTTCGGAAACCACCCGGTCCTGACGTAACTCCCACGGCCACGTTGGATACTCGATAGTTATGTCGCCCGGAACAGCCCCCGCCCGTCGTTCCGAATCAACGGGACCGGACCCCGCACAGTTCCGGGTGCACGTCGTCTCACAGGCCATCAGGCTGTTCTCACAGAACGGCTACGAGTCGACGACCGTCGAGCAGATCGCGGCGGCCGCAGGCGTCTCTCGTCGCACGTTCTTCCGACAGTTCCGCTCCAAGGAAGACGTGATCTTCGCCGATCACGAGTCGCTGCTCGAGCAGGTGTCGGAATACTTGTCGCGTGATTTCGACGATCCGTGGGCTGCTTCCTGCGACGCGGCGCAACTCGTCTTCGGTTACTTCCGCGACCGGCGGGACCTGTCGGTGTGGCGGTACCGGGTCGTGCAGCGGGTGCCGGCGCTGCGCGATCGGGAACTCGTGATGACCTACCGCTACGAGCGGTTGTTCACGGATTTTCTGCGCCAGGCGGTGCCGGGTGAGAAGCCCATCCGGATCGTGAGCTTCGCGGCTGCGGTGACCTCGGCCCACAACTTCCTGTTGCGGGCGATGATCCGCGGTGACGACACCGCGACCGCGGAGGTCCTCGACCGGGAGTTGTACGAGATCAGACGCACGTTCGGGGTGGTTCCAGGCGCCGGCCCGACCTCACCTCCTGAGGCACCGCGTGCCGTGACGGTGGTGTCCTATCCAGCGGGAATGCCCCCCGACGAGGTCGCCGAGGAAGTGCGGCGCGCCCTCGGCGGCTAAGTCCCGTACGGCACTGAATCAACCCCCAACCGTTGACCTGGCACTCAGTGCCGTGGTTAGAATTGGGCGATTCCGCGACGTTGCGCTCTCCTCCCTGGATAGGGTGGGCGCAGATCCACCACTTGGTATGGCACCGCGTGCCGATTGGAGTTCGACCTCATGGCCCTCAACGCCGATTTCGATCTGTTCAAACTCAGCGAAGAGCACGACGCCCTCCGCGAGGCGATCCGTGCACTCTCCGAGAAGGAGATCGCGCCCTACGCGAAGGACGTCGATGAGAACGCCCGCTTCCCACAGGAGGCCCTCGACGCGCTCAACAAATCCGGCTTCAACGCCATCCACGTCCCCGAGCAGTTCGACGGCCAGGGTGCCGACTCCATCGCCGCGTGCATCGTGATCGAGGAAGTCGCCCGCGTGTGTGGCTCCTCGTCGCTGATCCCGGCCGTCAACAAGCTCGGCACCATGGGCCTGATCCTGCGCGGCTCCGACGAGCTCAAGACCAAGGTCCTGCCCGATCTCGTCAACGGCGCGATGGCGTCGTACGCACTCTCCGAACGTGAGGCCGGCTCCGACGCCGCATCGATGCGGACCCGCGCGAAGGCAGACGGTGACGACTGGATCCTCAACGGCTCCAAGTGCTGGATCACCAACGGCGGCAAGTCCACCTGGTACACAGTCATGGCCGTGACCGACCCCGACAAGGGCGCCAACGGCATCTCGTCGTTCATGGTCCACAAGGACGACGAAGGCTTCGTCGTCGGACCGAAGGAGAAGAAGCTCGGCATCAAGGGCTCCCCCACCGCCGAACTGTACTTCGAGAACTGCCGTATCCCCGGCGACCGCATCGTCGGCGAGCCGGGCACCGGATTCAAGACGGCTCTCGCGACCCTCGACCACACCCGCCCCACCATCGGCGCGCAGGCCGTCGGCCTTGCCCAGGGTGCGCTCGATGCCGCGCTCGCGTACGTCAAGGATCGCAAGCAGTTCGGCCGCCCGATCTCCGACAACCAGGGCGTGCAGTTCATGCTCGCCGACATGGCCATGAAGGTCGAGGCCGCCCGCCTGATGGTCTACACCTCGGCAGCCCGCGCCGAGCGCGGCGAAGGCAACCTCGGCTTCATCTCCGCCGCCGCCAAGTGCTTCGCATCCGATGTCGCCATGGAGGTCACCACCGACGCCGTGCAGCTGTTCGGCGGCGCCGGCTACACCACGGACTTCCCGGTCGAGCGCATGATGCGCGACGCCAAGATCACGCAGATCTACGAGGGCACCAACCAGATCCAGCGCGTCGTCATGTCGCGCGCTCTGCTTCGCTGACGCAGGTCGGTTAGGTTTGGACCAGCTCGAACATCACACTGATCAGGAGTCTTCGTAGTGGCTGTGGAAAAAGTAGGCGTCATCGGCGGCGGCACCATGGGTGCCGGTATCGCAGAGGTGTGCGCGAAGGCCGGTAGCGACGTGCTCGTCAAGGAGACGACCGAGGAGTTCGCCGAAGCCGCGCGCGAACGTCTCTCCAAGTCGATCGGACGCGGCGTCAAGTCCGGCAAGATCACCCAGGAGGACGCCGACGCGATCCTCGCCCGCATCAAGGTCACGCTCGATATGAGCGAGTTCGCCGACCGCGACCTCGTCATCGAGGCAGCACCCGAGATCGAGTCGCTGAAGGCCGAGATCTTCGCCGAGCTCGACAAGGTCGTCAAGCCCGAGGGCATCCTCGCGACCAACACGTCGTCGATCCCCGTCATCAAGATGGCACAGGCGACGCAGCGTCCCGGCAAGGTCGTCGGCGTGCACTTCTTCAACCCGGTGCCGGTGATGCCTCTCGTCGAGGTCATCTCGGCGCTGACCACCGACGAGGCGTCGGCCGACACGGTGTTCGACTACGCCAAGAACACTCTCGGCAAGACGGCGGTTCGCGCGGGCGACCGCGCTGGCTTCATCGTCAACGCGCTGCTCATCCCGTACCTGTGCGACGCGGTACGGATGCTCGAATCAGGTTATGCAACAAAGGAAGACATCGACGCCGCAATGAAGGGTGGCTGTGGTTACCCGATGGGACCGCTGACGCTGCTCGACACCGTCGGCCTCGACATCGCGCTCAACGCCGCACAGTCGCTGTACGACGAGTTCGCTCAGCCGAACTATGCGCCGCCGGCGCTACTGCGTCGCATGGTCGAAGCGGGCCGTTTGGGCCGCAAGACCGGTGAGGGCTTCTACAGCTACAAGTAGCCCCCAGCAGTACAGTCGAGCCCTGTCGGCCTTTCGGGACCGGCAGGGCTCAACTCGCTTCTCTTACTCACCTTCTCGACACCAAATGCACTTCCGGCGGCCCCCACCCGCTCTGCTATCGTCACGCCCGGACACATCGGGGGATTCTGTCGGGGGGACAGTCGTGACATTGAAAGTAGATCCGCACGCGCTTCGTGCGTTCGCCGCATCCGTCAGTAGCGCAGCCGACGCCATCGGGGAATGGGATATCGGCGCTCCATACACGCACTCGCACTCAGCACTCCCCGGAACCGGTTTCAGCGACACGGGTGCGCGCGGGCACCTCGCTACGGCACAAGCGCTGGCCAACATCCGCCAGCGCCTCCTCGAAGTCACCGACATCTCGAACGGTGCGGCAGACGACTACGAGATCGCCGAGACCGACTTCGTCGCAGCACTCACTGCGATGGGTCTACCCCGGTGAGTCCTGGCGTCTCCGCCGTCAAGTCCTGGAATCCTGACGCCCTGCGGGCAACTGCCGACGCTCTCGACGCGCTCGTCGACGAACTCGACGACCGAATGAAGGGCCTGCTCAACGATCAGGACGCCCTCGCCGAGCAGTGGAAAGGCAACGCCGCCAACGCCGCCGCCCTCCGCGTCGTCCACGAACGCTCACTCGGCAGTGCCATCGCCGGCGCCCTCCTGCAGATCGCCGACGCCTACCGCATCGGCGCGCCGATGGCCGAAGGCACCCGGATGCACGTGCGTGCGCTGGCGAACGCCGCAGAACAACAATCGTTCACGGTGCACGACAACGGAATCGTCGACGCAAACGAACCAAGTCTCGCTCCTCCGAGCGCTGCTGCCATCCGGCGCGACCTACGACACCGCAGCTCTCCAACTCGAACGCCAGGCCGCCGAACTGAGTGTCGCTCTGGTCGACGCACTCCAGCAAGCCTCGGCAGCCGCCAACGACGCAACGGGTCGCATCAACAACGCAATCGCGGTGTTGGAGGACGCCACCAAGGCAGCAACACCGGGTGAAGTCGTCCGATCCGACGATGGCACGCACTCATGGGTTCCGGACTGGTCTGCCACGGCCGCGGCCTCCACCATCGGATTCATGGCCGACTCGACCAAGGAGGGGCTGAAGGCTGCAGCGCTATCCACTGGTGACGACCTTGCGCGTGGTATCGCCGGGCGCCTCGGTCCCGCTGGCGCCGCCCTGGGAGTGATCCCAGCGATCTCCAACGATATCGAAGGGGGTATGGACCCGACCCAAGCGGTTCTAACTGAATCCACCGGCGCGGCAGCAGGTCTTGCCCTTGGATCGACCCTGGGCTCAGTTGCGGGTGCAGCTGCAACCGGCAGCGCGGCGGGATCGGTCGTACCGGGCCTGGGAACGGCTGTCGGACTGGTGGTCGGTACTGCAATTGGTGCAGCAACCTCCGTCGGCGTTTCTAAGTTTCTTCAATGGGCTTGGGATTGAACCAGTACCCCGGCATCATCTTCAAACGAGTTCAGGAGTGAAATGTCCCGAAACCCGTCCCATTCGATCAGTGACCGTATTCGCTCCTCATACGAAGCGCCGTGGCCGCAACGCCTCGAAGGAACGAAACTCATCGCCGCCATTGTTGTAATCCCGTTCGCAGCAGTATTCATCCACTTCACAGTGGAAGGTGTTCAGAGAAACGAACTCGACACCGCTATCGGATTCTCGGGCTTCACCCTCCTGATTTCGACGATTGCTGGAATCGCACTCACACAAGGCGGGCTCCGCCACCTCACTGTTCCCCGCCGAATATCCCGGAATCAGAACAGAGGCCACGGAATGGGCATCCTTGTCCCTCACAAGCGAGATCTACTCATGGTCCTCCTACTGAGCAGCCTCCCCGTTGCCGCGCTTCCCGCTCTACTGCCACCCCATGAGGACCAGGGCGACCTCAGCTTGCTGGACGAGGTGTTCCTACGCATCGGTGGGCCGGTGGGTGCCGCTGTTCTCGGAATATTCTCACTCACCCTCTTCATCCTCTCTCTGATCATCCGAACGCCGACTTCCCTCGAGATCTACCCCAACGGGATTTACCTCGCTGTGCGTCGCCACATTCCCTTCTTCACGAGTACAACCGAGCAGGTCATCGAGTGGGATCACATCGAATCGATCACCCCGGCCCTCTATTCCGGCCCGAACAGCAAATCCCCCACCGGCCACCCGGTGATCAGAATCGGCGGTGTGATCGTCGACACTCGAACAGGAGAAAAGACGAGCGAACTCGACGTCCCCACGTATCGCCTCATCGGGGAGCCGAATACTGTCTACGGGTTGCTTCGCTTCTTGCAGGAGAACCCAGACCAGCGACACCTTCTGAGCGACGTTGACTCGGTTGAACTCCTGCGACCACCCCCGTTGCTCGAACGTTTCCGAATCTCCCGATCCACGGAGCCGACGTCATGAGTCCACCGGATTCAGCCCCGAGAACCCTCCGCACATACCTCGAAAGTCACGAAGTCGAGCTCATTGCCTGCTCTCCCGATGAGCCCAGGCACCCGCATGTCACGATCCCGACTCCGGCCGGGTGGATCCCTGTTCCCAACGAAATGTTCCCCCACGCACACACGGTCCTCGTCGCACCCGAACATACGGAAAACGAATGGACACCCAACGCGGTGCTGCTCCATGGCCGCCTCTCACGTTGGCGCCCCACCGACGAGCTCCTCCGCATCGCCGCATCCGACTGTCGCTCACTTCCGCAATGGTCCGAACTTCACTTCGACACCGACGACTTCGATTCCCATCGCTCGGTTGTCACGCGAGGCGTCTACCACGTCGGCGATGCCTGGTTCGACGCGACAACTCGATTTCTCGTCGTCGACGCCGAATACGACCGGTACTTGACCCAGCTGACGGTAACCACCCGCGCTCACCCCGAAGCGAGACCGGCCTCCGATACATCGACTATTCACAACGAGTTGACAGTTGTGCTGGATATGCCTCGCCGAGCGGACCGATAGATGCCCGGACACGACACGGTTCATGCCGAGGCCATGCCCATCCCCACCTGGCCTCAGCGCTTCCGCCCCTTCAGTTTTGCGGCAGGCTCGGCACTCACTTGCGGTTTCCTCTTCGTCGCATACCACGTACCCGAATTGCTTTCGGACGACGATATCGGAATCCGGTGGTTGACAATCACCAACACCATTCTCTTCGCGTTGATATCACTGTGGATATTCGAGTACTCCGGATTCTCCTCGATGGGACTGAGCCGCCGGATCACAACGCACGCGGATACCGAGCACGGTCGCGGCATCGAAATACCCACGGGGAGCACAACGCTCCTATCGGCCTGTGCGATTGCAGCATTGGTGACACCAACCGGCGCTGTCATGATCTACGCCGTGGTGACACACGCGGACGCAGTCTTGATTCCGCGCGACGAAGTGGCTGAGCATGTTCCGTTCATCGCCTTGACCGCCGTCTCGACACTGGTGATCGCACTGCTTCCACTGAGGATCCGAGGCACCACCGTGCTGCAGGTGTACGAGGACGGAATCCGACGTCGCGTGACGATCCGCAGGCTCCGGTTGCACAAGTACGACACCTTCGTGAAGTGGGACGACATCGAGGATGTCGCGGCCGACGTCTTCCTCGTCCACACAAAGGGCCCACCATCTGCAATCCGATGATCCGACTCCGCGTGCCCGGCCCGGTACCCACCGTGAAGCTTGTGCCGTTCGACGAGGAGAACGAGGTGGCCATCAGTGCGTATGCACTCGTCGCAGAACCCAACATGCTCATCGAGCTGATCCGTCGATTGCACATTCGGCCGGAAGATCGGCACCTCGTCGCTCAGCGCGATGCCGTCGAACTTCTCCGACCCCTCCCGCTGCGTGATCGCTTCCGAGCCGCACGCGGAGTGAAGACCCCGTGGTAGTTCGCGATCGCCGCCTTCGACTCACTGTCACAGTTGGTCCGCCGTGGCCGCAGGACTTTGCCGCGCAACCAGATACACCTAAGACGGACAGATACGATCCGAAATCGCTGTATTTGTCCGAATCTATTGTGTCAGCATTTGTCCGAAACTGTTGTGTCAGCGTCCGACCGCTACCCGAAAGACTCGACCCGATTCGCCGACCCGCACACAAATCGTAGGTTCGGAGGCTACGATCGAACTCATTGGTCGGCACGTATCTGTTGCCGGCGCGGCGGAGTATGTCTCCGCAAATAATTTGTGCCGCAACGTAGGTGCGTGCTGCACCTCCTGCGGAAGCCGATATTCAGGGTCAACCCCGTGGAGTGACAATGACCGACAACTGGCTTTCTCGCGATCCTTTCGACGATATCTTCGACCGCTTCTTCAGCTCCGGCGGACTCCGTCAACCGCAGGTGCAACGGGTGGATCTGAGCCGGTTGCTCAACGACGATGCGAAACAATTGGTCTCCGAGGCCAGGAAGGCAGCCACGGAGTGGGGCAGTGCGGAGCTGACCCCCGAACATCTTCTGTATGCCGCCACACTCAACGACCCGACTCGCGGCGTGATCAGTGGTCTGGGTCTGGATCCCGATGCGGTCGCAGAGCAGATGCGCTCCCTTGCCGGAGACGAAGGCGAAGGCAGCGACGGTGAGCAGGTCACGCTCAGTCCTGCGACCAAACGTGCCCTGAGAGTCGCCCAGCAGCAGGCCGGACAGTCCGGCATCAGCTACATAGGTCCCGAACACATCCTCTACGGCATTGCCGCGAACAGCGAGAACCCGGCTGCTCACGCGCTGGCGGGCGCCAAGCTCGATACCGGCGGTCGGCGCGACACATCACAGAGCACGACGCCCACACTCGACGAGTACGGCAGAGATCTGACCGCAGAAGCTCGCGCGGGCAACGTGGACCCTGTGGTCGGGCGCGCCGACGAGATCGCGCAGACCATCGAGATCCTCTCCCGTCGGCGAAAGAACAATCCGGTCCTGATCGGTGATCCCGGCGTGGGCAAAACCGCGATCGTGGAGGGTTTGGCGCAGCGAATCGTCAACGGAGACGTACCGTCGACGCTGGCCGATCGACGCGTCGTCGCTCTCGACGTCGGTTCGCTGGTCGCGGGGAGCAAGTATCGCGGCGAGTTCGAGGAGCGGTTGACGAAGATCCTCGACGAGGTTCGCGAACATTCCGACGAGTTGATCCTCTTCATAGACGAGTTGCACACGATCGTCGGCGCGGGCAGTGGCGGCGAAGGTTCGATGGATGCCGGCAATCTCCTCAAGCCGGCCCTCGCGCGCGGAGAGTTGCACGCGGTCGGCGCGACCACGATCGACGAATACCGTCGCTACATCGAGAAGGACGCGGCGCTCGAACGGCGGTTCCAGCCGGTGATGGTGTCCGAGCCTTCGGTCGACGACACCATCGAAATTCTGCGCGGCCTGATCGATGTCTACGAAGAACACCACCAGGTGCACTACACGGACGAAGCGCTGGTGGCCGCTGCGGAGCTGTCCGATCGGTACATCACGGACCGGTTCATGCCCGACAAGGCGATCGACCTGGTCGACCAGGCGGGCGCACGTGTAAGGCTGCGAACCAAGACTCCCGACGCGGATACTCGTTCGCAAGAGGACGAACTGGCGCGCCTCGAACGCGAGAAGGACACCGCGGTCGCGGCTGAGGACTACGCCAAAGCCGGCGAGTTGAAGGACGAGATCGCAGCCCTCGAAGAGCGCGTCGGCGCGAGCGGCTCAGTGTCGACGCCGCAGGTCGAGGTCGTCGACATTGCCGAAGTGATCTCCCGACAGACAGGCATCCCGGTCTCCGAACTGACGGCCGAAGAACGCCAACGGCTTCTGGAACTCGAGGGCGTACTCCACGCTCGCGTGGTCGGGCAGGAGCAAGCAGTCACAGCAGTGGCCGAAGCGGTGCGGAGGGCGCGCGCAGGTCTGTCCGACCCGAACAGGCCGATCGGATCGTTCCTGTTCCTCGGCCCTACCGGGGTCGGCAAGACCGAACTCGCGAAGGCGCTTGCTGCGGCCGTATTCGGTGATGAGGACCGGATGATTCGCTTCGATATGAGCGAATTCCAGGAGAAGCACACCGTCTCCCGTCTGGTCGGAGCTCCCCCGGGCTACGTCGGGTACGAAGAGGCCGGGCAACTCACGGACAAGGTTCGCCGTCAGCCGTACTCGGTGATCCTGTTCGACGAGATCGAGAAGGCGCACACCGATGTGTTCAACGTGCTTCTTCAGCTCCTCGACGACGGCCATGTCACCGACGCGCAAGGCCGCACGGTGGATTTCAAGAACACCATCGTCATCCTCACCAGCAACATCGGGTCCGACCTCATTCTTGCCGACACCAGCGGCGACATCGAGACCCTGACCCCGAAGTTGATGGAGCGACTGCACTCCCATTTCCGGCCCGAGTTCCTCAACCGTATCGATGAGACGGTGGTGTTCCATCGACTCGACAAGGAACAGCTGCGCGAGATAGTCGACTTGATCCTCAACGGGACCCGGCGACGGTTGCGAGGACAGGACATCGATCTGGAAATCACCGAGAGCGCGGTCGACTGGCTGGTGGATACCGGGTTCGCACCGGAGTTCGGTGCCCGCCCGTTGCGGCGGACCGTCCAGAAGGAACTCGACAACAGGCTGTCGAACCTGCTGCTTGCGGGAACGCTCGGTGCGGGAGACACGGTGCGCATCGACGCCGGTACCGACGGTCTCATCATCGAGACGGTCGCCGGAAAGGATGATGACGCCGCGGGCCCCGGTGACGGCTCGGCGCCGGAGGAGTGAACGCCTCAGTCCTCGCGCGCCCCGTGCACTCGGCCGTGAAGTGCTTCCATCTTCAGGTCGAGGTCGCGGGCCGTCTCGGCGGCGATACGGAGCTCTTCGCGTAGTTCGTCCGGCACCGCGCGGTCGTGCTTGTAGTAGATCTTGTGCTCGAGGCTCGCCCAGAAGTCCATCGCGACCGTGCGGATCTGGAGTTCGACATACACGGACTCGACCCTGTCCGACATGAACACGGGAATCTCGACGATGACGTGGACGCTGCGATACCCGTTCGGTTTGGGCTCGGCGATGTAGTCCTCGATCTCGACAACGGTGACGTCGCCCTGGCGCGTGATCATGTCCATGATGCGGTAGACGTCGGACGTGAAGCTGCACGTGATGCGGATACCGGCGATGTCGCGGACATATTCGCGAACACCCTCGATCGTCTGCGGCGACCCCTTCCGGCGAGCCTTCGCAATGATCGACTCGGGCGACTTGAGACGCGACTTGACGTGCTCGATCGGGTTGTAGTCGCGGGCATAGGTGAACTCGTCGCGCAAGATGTTGATCTTGGTCATCATCTCGTCGATGCCGAACTTGTAGACCATCAGAAATCGAGTGAGGTCGCTCTTCAGATCCCGAAGCGGGACCGGCAGCGATGAGGAGATGTCCTCGGGTTCGTCAGGTAGGGGTACACCCTGTTCAGGGTCGTCCACCGTCGTTGTCACTCGGTTCCTCCTCGATGTGTTCCACCACCGAGTCTGCCAGCTTCTCTCGAGGAGGCTCGTTCCTCGCACTCAGGATCTGCCGCAAAGTGCGCGGATGCACACCTGCTTCGCGACGTGCCTTTTTTCTGGTGATCAGCACTCCTACCAGCGCGATAACCCAGATCGGGTACTGCGCGAGCCAGGCAACCCGGAACGAGTCGAAGCCGTAACCGCCGAAACTGTCGAGTAGGACACCCATCGTCTGGACGACCAGCAACGTCGCAAGGAAGCCACCGATGTTGACGATGCCTTGAGCGGTGCCGAGCGCGGTGGTCGGGTTGAAGGTGCGCGCGTAATCGAAGCCGACCATCGACCCCGGGCCTCCGACGGAGATCACGATGATGAGCAGGACCAGCAGCCAGATCGGTGCGGGACCGGGCAAGGAGAGCACTACCGTCCAGGCGGTCGCGCACGCCACGATGATCGACAGCACGAGCCAGGATCGGTGGTTCGGGTAGCGCCCGGTGAGGACACCGAGAATCGGGCCGGCAGCGATCGCGGTGGCCACCGACACCGTGAGCATCGAACCGGCAGCCGCAGGCGAGAGCCCCTGCGCGGATTCGAGGTACGGCACACCCCACATCAACGCGAATGTGGTCACCGAGAACTGGGTGCCCATGTGTGTGAAGAACCCGAGCCGCGTCCCCGGCCGGCGCCATACGACACCGATCTGGCCGAGCACGTTGCGCAACCCCGCGGGCGGGACCTCCATCCGTTCCCCGGACGGAGTGTCCCGGATGATCCCGACCGCCAGGACACATGCAAGGATTCCCAATGCCGCGGCACTGGCGTACGCAGCTGTCCAGCCCTGGCCGGACAGGATGAGCACGAACGGCACGGCCGACAGCACCTGCCCGAGCTGGCCGAGGATGCCTGTCAACTGCGACACCACCGGAACCCTGCGCGGAGCGAACCACACCGGGACGAGCCGCAGCACCGAGACGAACGTCAGTGCGTCGCCCACTCCGACGAACACACGACCCGCGTACGCGATCGGCAGCGAGTCGGTGGTCGCGAGCACGAGTTGGGCCACCGCCATGATGACGGCACCCAGTGCGATCATCTTGCGTGAGCCGAACCGGTCGAGCAGGACCCCGGCCGGAATCTGCATGCCCGCGTACACGATGAGCTGCAGCACCACGAACCCGGACAACACGGACGGGGCGATGTCGAAACGCTCGGTCGCGGCCAGGCCCGAAACGCCGAAGGTCGTGCGATGAAGGACGGCGACCAGGTAGGCGAAGACACCGACACCCCAGACCAGCCATGACCTCATGAGATACACACGATACGCCGGATTTCGTTAGATCAGGTAACTACTCGCGACCGAGCGACACCCAGGTCGGGTCCGAGGCCCGCTCACCGACCACCTCACCTGCAAGGGCGTCGAGACGCGCAACCTGCTCGTCCGACAACGTCACGTCGACAGCGCCCGCGTTCTCGGTGACACGCGCAGCGAACCGGGTACCGGGGATCGACACCGACGGCAGACCGAACGCGCGAGCCTTCGCATCGAGCCACGCCAGAGCAACCTGCGCGACGGTCGCGTCGGCCTCATCGGCGACCGCGCGCACCCTCGCACGCACCTCCAGGTTCGCGGGAAGCGCGTCTGCGCCGAAACGCGGGAACCGGTGACGCAGGTCGCCGTCGCCCATCCGCCCCGGATCGAACGCATCGGTCAACAAACCTCGGCTGACCGGCGAGAACGGAACGAAGCCGATCCCGAGCTCGGCAGCAGTCGGCACCACGTTGCGTTCCACATCGCGCGAGATGATGCTCCACTCCGACTGGATCGCGGCGATCGGATGCACGGCGTGCGCGCGGCGCAGCTCATCGCGGGTCGCTTCCGACAGACCGAGGTGGCGTACCTTCCCCGCCTCGACGAGCTCGGCCATTGCGCCGACGGTCTCCTCGATCGGAACCTCGGGGTCGACACGGTGCAGGTAGTACAGATCCACTACGTCCACACCGAGCCGCTGGAGTGACTCGTCGATTGCCTCATGCACGTAGTCGGGGCGCCCGTTGATCCCCCGGTTGCCGTTAGTCGGATTGCCGATGAGCCCGAACTTCGTCGCGAGCTGCACCTCGTCGCGACGCTCGCTCAGAACCTTTCCCACGACCTGTTCGCTGACACCGTTCCCGTAGATGTTCGCCGTATCGATGAAGGTGACGCCGATTTCGACCGCGTGATGCAGCGTCGCGAGCGCCTCCCCGGGATCGACCGGTCCGTACACCGGAGCGACGGACATCGCTCCGTAGCCCTGGGCGCTGACGGTGAGCCCGGGTGCGAGTTCGACGGCGGGTACGGTCATCTGCGGATTCTCCTCGAAAGTCGGCGGCACTCGTGCTCTTCGCGCACGGCACGCCTGTCGATCCTTCCGTACATCGGCGCGCCGCGCAGGATTCCGAATCACCATGATCGAAACTATGCCGCGCCTACGCTGGGTTCATGGCGATCGACTGGCTCGAACTGCAACGCACCGCACGACGCGAATTCGACACCCGCCTCGCGCACATCACCGACTGGTCCGCTCCCACTCCCGATACAGAGTGGACCGTCGCCGACCTCGTACGACACGTGGTCGACGAACAGCGGTGGGTCGCGCCCATTCTCGAAGGACGCACCCTCGCGGATGCGGAGGCCACGCTCGAACCGATCCGCGACGACCTCGCCGCAGAGTGGCATCGGTACGCGGAGGAAGCCACCGCAGCGTGGGCCTCCACTCCGCTCGATGCGCCGGTGCATCTGTCCTACGGCACCGTCCCGTGCCTCCATTACCTCGAGCAACAGGTCGGCGACATCACCGTGCACACCTGGGACCTGGCACGCGCCGTGGGTGGCGGCGACCATCTCCATCCAAGACTGGTCGAAGCCGTGTGGGCCGACCTGCAACCTCAGCGTGACATGCTCGCATCGAGCGGATTGTTCGGACCACCCGTGCCGATCCCCGACGACGCTCCCGTGCAGGACCGGTTGATCGCTCTCACCGGTCGCGACCCCCGAGCGGAACCGAGCGCGTGAACGACACGAACCGAAGGAGCACCATGAACGACCGGCCCACCGACATCGACATCAAACCCCGCAGCCGCGATGTCACCGACGGCATGGAGAAGACTGCGTCGCGCGGGATGCTGCGCGCCGTCGGGATGGGCGACGACGATTGGGCCAAGCCGCAGATCGGTGTGGCCTCGTCGTGGAACGAGATCACGCCCTGCAACCTGTCGCTGGACCGTCTCGCCCAGTCCGTGAAGGACGGTGTGCACGCGGCCGGCGGATATCCGCTCGAGTTCGGAACCATCTCCGTCTCCGACGGCATCTCGATGGGCCACGAGGGTATGCACTTCTCCCTCGTCTCCCGCGAAGTGATCGCCGACAGCGTCGAGACGGTCATGCAGGCCGAGCGTCTCGACGGATCGGTGCTGCTCGCCGGGTGCGACAAGTCGCTGCCCGGGATGCTCATGGCCGCTGCGCGCCTCGATCTCGCGTCGGTGTTCCTGTACGCGGGGTCGATCCTCCCCGGCGTCGCGAAGCTGTCCGACGGCACGGAACGCGACGTGACGATCATCGACGCGTTCGAAGCGGTCGGCGCGTGTGCGCGTGGGCTGATGTCCGAAGCCGATCTGGGCGCGATCGAACGGGCCATCTGCCCTGGAGAGGGCGCATGCGGCGGAATGTACACGGCGAACACCATGGCCAGCGCCGCAGAAGCGCTCGGTATGTCGCTGCCGGGCAGCGCGTCACCACCGGCCACCGATCGTCGTCGCGACGGGTTCGCGCGTCGCAGCGGGCAGTCCGTCGTCGAAATGCTTCGGCGCGGAATCACCGCCTCCGACATCCTCACCAAAGAAGCGTTCGAGAACGCGATCGCGGTGGTGATGGCGTTCGGCGGATCCACCAACGCGGTGTTGCATCTTCTCGCGATCGCCCATGAGGCCGACGTCGATCTGACGCTCGACGACTTCGTGCGGGTCGGCGCCCGCGTCCCGCACCTCGCAGACGTGAAACCCTTCGGCAGGCACGTGATGAAGGACGTCGACCACATCGGCGGTGTTCCGGTGATCATGAAGGCACTGCTCGACGCCGGTCTGCTGCACGGCGACTGTCTCACCGTCACCGGCGCGACCGTGGCCGAGAATCTCGCCGGGATCGCACCGCCCGACCCCGACGGGAAAGTGCTGCGTGCGCTCAGCAATCCGATTCATCCCACCGGCGGTATCACAATCCTGCGCGGCTCTCTCGCACCGGGCGGTGCGGTGGTGAAGTCCGCGGGCTTCGACGAGTCGGTGTTCGAGGGCACCGCGCGGGTGTTCGAACGCGAACGCGCCGCGATGGATGCGCTCGAGGACGGCACCATCACGGCGGGCGACGTCGTCGTCATCCGGTACGAAGGCCCGAAGGGCGGCCCGGGGATGCGTGAGATGCTCGCGATCACCGGCGCCATCAAGGGCGCAGGTCTCGGCAAGGATGTCCTGCTGCTCACCGACGGGCGATTCTCCGGCGGCACCACCGGCCTGTGCGTCGGGCATGTTGCGCCCGAGGCCGTCGACGGCGGCCCCATCGCGTTCGTGCGTGACGGCGACCGGATCAGGCTCGATGTCGCCAACGGCCTGCTCGAGGTGCTGGTGGACGAGGCAGAAATGGCGACGCGACGGCAGGGCTGGGAGCCACTGCCGCCGCGCTACACCAAGGGTGTACTGGCGAAGTACACGAAACTCGTCGGGTCCGCATCGCAGGGCGCTGTGTGCGGATGACCTCCGGTCAGATCGGCCGGAACCCTGCTCCGGCGCCACCGCGCGCATTGATGTCGGCCATGATCACGTCGATGTTCGTGCCGACCTCGGGGCCGACGCACGGTGCCAGCAGGTAGGCGTTGACCATCGCGACCAGGGTGGTACCGACGACCAGCGGTGCACCCGAATCGCCCTCGATGACGCAGACCTGCGTCCATGTCTCCTGAGCACCGAAGACGTCGCCCCACACGATCCCGCAGGTGTTGCCGGTGGTCCGGCCTTCCTTGCAGGCGATGTTCGGGAATCCGGCGGGGGTACCGAGCCCGGTGATGGTCACGTTGCCGACGCGGTTGACCGGAGTGACCTTGTCGCCGTAGAACTCGATGACCGCGTAATCGAGGGTCTCGTTGGTCGACACGATGCGGCCCAGCGTTCCGGCGTCCATGGCGAACTCGGACTTGACCGTCATGCCCGGGTCGCCGCAGTGCGCGGCCGTGAGTCCGACGAGCCGACCGGCCGCGTCGTGTCCGATCGTGGTGAGCGTGCAGTCGTACATGCTCTCGTCACCGTTGCCGAGCGTGATGCCCGATCCGCCGCCGAGCACTACGGGAGGGGCTGCCGTGGCCACCGCCGCGCCGCTGCCGACCAAGGCAATCGCGGTTGCGAATACCACAGCAAGTCTTCTGAACATCATGCCCCTCCAACGCGGTCTGCCCAGACCGCCTCCGCGGTCAGCGTACTAGAGCGTCGTCACAGTACTGGAGGATTCCGCACTATGCAGGGTTGGAACCGAGACTTTCGAGCGCCTTCCGCGCCTCCTCGAGTTCGCGACTCAACTGCGCGACGCGTTCCTCCACGGTTCGGCGCGCCTCGTCGATCACCGAGTGCACGGCTTCGATCGCGGTCTCGTCACCGAGTTCCTTGACGGCGCGTTCGACGGCATCGGGCGCGACAGCCGCGGGCTTTCCGATCTTCCGCGTGCCCTGCGCGACAGCGACCGTCCATTCGTTCTCGGGGTCGATCGTGACGGTGATGCTGATGGCGGCGGGCTTCTTGGCGCCTCGCTTGGCCGGGGCCTTGGGCTTGGCCGGCTCGGCGCCGGCCGCGGACGGCGGGTTCGCGGGAGCGGAGGTCATTGTGGTCTTCTCCTTGGCTGCCGGCCGGGGGGCAGGCTGTGCGGGTTCGGTTTTCGCGACCGGGGTTGTTGCTGCAGGCGGTTTCGCCGCCGGGGATTGCGCCGCAGAGGGCTTCCGTGCGGGTGTTCCGGTCGCAGACGGTGCCTTCGCGGCGGCCGGTTTCGGCGACGTCTTCGTCGCCACATCTCGGGTGAAGCGCAGTTCATCGGTTTCGAAGGGGAGCTCGTCGTTGACACCCTTGGGGCGGACGGTGACCGTGGTCCCGTCGATCGAGATGACACGCGCCGACGTACCCGGCCCTATCCCGAGGCTGGAAATTCCCTCGACGAGATATACCGTGGCGCGGCGATCCTCCGCGAGGGCGGAGCTCAATTCCACGAGTTGTTCCTCGGTCAGATGGTCCGCACGTCTACGGGGCGGCATGCCACGTCCTTTCTCGGCTCTGCTGTGCGATCGACGGCGCCCACTCTCGCACATCTGTACGACACTCCGTCCGTCCGGACGTACGGCGATCGTCTCGCCGCAGGGAACCCGTCGTGTGCCCCGAACCACGACAAGGAAAGATGTCGGTTGTGAACTCGCCGGAGCAACGACCGAAGCCCGGCCCCGACATGCTTGCCGCCATTCAGAGGGAGCTCGAACGCAGCCTGCTCGGGGGCGAACGCCGCTATACGGTGGACGAGGTCGCCACGATGGCAGGTATGTCTCCTGCGCGGGTTCGACGGTTATGGCAGGCGTTGGGATTCACCGTCGACCCCGAACCCGACGCGGAGATGTTCACCGACGGCGACATCGGTGCGCTACGCGATATCGCGGCGATCGTCGGTAGCGGCGTGATCGACGAGAACCTCGAGCTCTCGGCGGCCCGGTCGCTCGGTCAATCCATCTCACGACTCGCAGAGTGGGAACTGACCCTGTTCAACACTCACCTCTTCGACAACCTCGTCGACGAGCATTCCGACGTGTCGGCCGAGGAGATGCCCGACCTCATCGATGCTCTCGTGCAACAGCTGTCGATGCGGGCCGAGACCCTGCAGAGCCACATCTGGCGGCGTCATATCGTGAGCACCACGGAGCGTTCCGTCTGGCGCCCCGAAGGAGACGCACCTCTTCGCGAAGTCGTGGTCGGGTTCGCCGACATGGTCGGCTACACGCAGCTCACCCGCCGCATCGATGCGGGCGAACTCAACGAACTGCTCGAGTACTTCGAATCCGAGGTCACCGCGGCGATCACCGGACACCACGGGTGGGTCATCAAGACCGTGGGCGACGAAGTGATGTTCGCGGCCGAGGATCCGGCCGACGGCGCGCGGATCGCGCTCGAACTGCAGGAGACCTTCGGCGCGAGCAAGGACACCCCGGAGCTCCGGGTGGGACTGGCATGGGGACCGGTGCTGGCACGCTTCGGCGACCTGTTCGGCTCCGTCGTCAACAACGCCGCTCGTCTCACGGGTGCGGCCCGGCCCGGCTCGATCCTGCTGGACGAGAAGCTCGCGGCCGAGCTCGATCCGGAAGAGTTCCGGATCCAGCCGCTGCGCAGGCTCAGGGTCAAGGACTTCCGCCGGTCGCGGCCGTTCGTCCTGCGGGCGCCGGACCGGCGACGCTGGGCACTCTGACCGGATCCTCTGCCGGACTATCCTCTCGCTGCACGACGAGCCGCGAGGAAGTCGTCGACGATCTGTTCGCATGCCGCCCGACCGATGGGCGGCAGGGTGACGAGCCGGTTGAACACGACCGGACCGACCAGCTGGATGAGGGCGAGGTCGTAGTCGAACTCGCCGAGTTCCTCGCGTGTGGACTCGGTGCCGAGCACACGGTCGAACGACGAACGGTAGCGTTCGACGAGCTGCTCGCGCAGCGACTGCAGTTCGGGTCGCGCCTGCGCTTCCGGGTCGGCCGGGCGACTCGCGTGGACGAGTTCCGGCCCCATCCCCAGCCAGCACATCGCAGCGAGAGGAATGGGTACTTCCTCGACGATCCGCGCCTGGCCGATGAGCAGTTCGACGAGTTGTTCGCGCAGGTCGGCGTTCTCGGGCACGGGTGGCGCCGGCGGGATCAGCCGCGCGAAGGCGGCGGCGACGAGTTCGGTGCCGTTCGCGAAATGCCGGTACAGCGTCGCGCGACCCACCCCCGCGCGGGTGGTCACGGCATCGATCGTGACGGCGTCGGCGCCGCCCGTGGCGAGCAACTCGGTGGCGGCATCGAGCAGCCGTGCTCGCGACCGCGCTTTCCGGGGATCGGGTTCTCGGGATGTCTGGACATCTTCGCGTGCGCTCACATCCACAGTTTCTCTCGTCTCCGTCCGGGCCTGGTTGTAGAACTATCGTTTCCGTTACGATACCGACAGTCTCGTTTGTGGTTCCACGACTCCTGCGCAGTTCCACAAGCCCACCGTCACGCTCGGAAGGCAACCGTGTCCGAAGCATCAGCACCTCCGAAGTCCGAGATTCCCACTGCTCGCATGACGCGCGCACAGCTGTGGCTGCTCGTCGTGGCCTGTTCTTCGGTGTCCGCGGTGATTGCGGCGATGGCGGCACTCAACACCGCGTTGCCCGACATCGCCGTCGAGACCGGGGCAACGCAGAGTCAACTGACATGGGTGGTCGACGGTTACACACTCGCGCTCGCGGCACTACTGCTCCCGTGCGGCGCCCTGGGCGATCGGTTCGGTCGACGCGGAGTCCTCGTCATCGGTCTGGTGATCTTCGGGCTCGGGTCGGCGCTACCGCTGATCACCGACGGTCCGACATGGTTGATCGCGTCGCGAGGTATCGCCGGCGTCGGAGCGGCTCTGGTCATGCCGGCCACGCTGTCGCTGATCACGACGGGATTCTCGCCGGAGCACCGAGCACGAGCGATCGGGATCTGGGCCGGGGTGGCCGGATCCGGGGCAGTCGTCGGCATGATCGTCTCCGGAGTCATCCTCGAATACGCCTCGTGGAAGTTGATCTTCGGTGGATTCGCTGTCGCGTCCCTCGTCATGGTCGTGATGTCACTGACGATCCCGTCATCGCGGGCCGAGAATCCCGGGCGCTTCGACATCGGCGGTAGCATCCTTGCGATCGCGGCAATCGGCCTGTTCGTCCTGGGCGTGATGGAAGGGCCTCATCGAGGCTGGCTCGACCCGGTGACACTGGGTTGCATCGCTGTCGGCGTCGCGGCCGCCGTCGGGTTCGTGTTCGCCGAACTGCGGGCCGCCGAACCGTTGCTCGATATGCGACTGTTCGGCAACCGCGAATTCGGTGTGGGCGCCGCCGCTCTGAACCTGCAGTTCCTCGCAGGGTTCGGGCTGTTCTTCCTGATGGTGCAGTATCTCCAGCTCGTCCAAGGCTATTCACCGCTGATGTCGTCCGTCGCGATGACTCCCATCTTCGTCCTCGTGATGATCATGTCCGTCGCGGTACCGCTGATGCTCCGATGGATCGGACTGCGCATCCTCATGAGCGTCGGCCTTGCCTTGATCGGGGTGTCGCTGATCTTCCTCGGCATGCTCGACGCGGACTCGTCGTACCTCGATGTCGCGCTGGCGATGCTGGTAACGGGTGTCGGCGTCGGATTCTGTACCGCGCCCGGAACTCACGCGATCGTCTCGAACACCCCGGAGGACCAGCAGGGTGTCGCATCGGCCGTGAACGATGCGACCCGCGAGATCGGTGCGGCGATCGGTGTCGCCGCGGCGGGCAGCGTCCTCGCCGCCGCCTACGGAAACCGGATCGCACCGACCGCGGAGATGCTCCCGGAACCTGCGCGGGGAGCCGTGGAGGATTCGCTCGCCGCTGCCCTGCAGGTTGCAGAACAGGCCGGTCCGCAGGGCGAACAACTCGCCGCACTCGCCCAGGACGCATTCCTCGAAGGCATGCAGCAGGCATCATTTGCGCTCGCGGCGGTTCTGCTGGTCGGCGCTGTCGGTGCGGCTTTCTGGGCGCCGCCGCGCAGCTGAGGCCCCCTTCCAGAACCCACAATGCCCATCGCCGATTCGGCGGTGGGCATTGTGTCGTGGGTGCGATCACTGTAGCCTTCAGTTAACAGTTACTCATCGTCACACTTAAAGGTGGAGGCATGACCGCATCGTTCACCCGCGAGAACAGCAAGGGTTTCGTTCCAGGACTCCCGATCTCCGACCGCGAGGACACTGCGCGGCGCCTGCTCGCATCGTCCGCCCGCAAGTCGTACGACCCGGTGATCGAGGTCGACTGGGACGCACCGATCCCCGACGACAAGTTCGGCATGACACCGGAGTGGAGCACGCTCTACGGCACCGTCCTCTGGGACGAACTCACTGATGAACAGCGCATCGAACTGACCAAGCACGAAGCCGCCAGCGTCTCGAGCGTCGGCCTGTGGTTCGAGATCCTGCTCATGCAGATGTTGCTGCGCGACGTGTACGGCCGCAACAAGCACTCGAGCCATGTGCAGTTCGCGCTCACCGAGGTCGCCGACGAGTGCCGTCACTCCGTGATGTTCGCGCGGGCCGGCGAACGCCTCGGAATGCCCGGCTACGGTCCCCCGAAGTACATCCATCACCTGGGACGGCTGTGGGGTCACTACTTCCGCGGCGCCAACGCCTACGCCTCGGTGATGGCCGCCGAGGAGATCCTCGACATGATGCAGCGCGATTTCATGCGCGACGAGCGCGTGCAACCGGTCACCCGCGCCGTGAGCAGGATCCACGTCCTCGAGGAAGCCCGGCACATCCGGTTCGCTCGCGAAGAGGTCACCCGGCGACTCACCGGCGCGAGCCGCGCGCGTCTCGCGATCGAGCGCGTCAACACCGCGGTGGTCGTGTACTTCGTCGTCAAGAGCATGATTCATCCCCGCGTGTACACCAATGCCGGCCTCGATCGTGATCGCGCACTCGCGGAAGCCAAGGGCAACAAGCACCACCACGACAAGGTGCGCAAGTCCGGCGCCAAGCTCATGACGTTCCTCGACAGCGTCGGATTGGTCGGCGGGCCGTCGAAGATCCTCTACAAGAAGGTTCATCTGCTCTGACCGAGACGGCCCACTGAGCGGAACTGCGCGGCCGAACGATCGGCCGCGCAGTTACTCTCCGATCCCATGAGCATCTCGAACCCGGCCGACTTCACCGGACACGCAGTCGTCGTCACCGGCGGCACGAAGGGCATCGGCTTCACCATCGCCGAGACCTTCCTCGCTGCAGGCGCCGATGTCCTGGTGTGCGGGCGGTCCGAGCCCGAGGCACTCCCGGAAGCGGACGGTCGTACCGCGTCGTTCTTCGCCGCCGACATCCGTGACGCCGATCAGGCCGCTGCCGTCGTCGATGCGGCGGCCTCCGAATTCGGCCGCCTCGACGTACTGGTCAACAACGCGGGCGGCTCCCCCGACGCGGACGCCGCGACGGTCTCGACGCGGTTCTTCGACCGGATCGTCTCCCTCAACCTTTCTGCGCCCTTCTATGCGGCGCAGGCCGCGAATCGCGTCATGAGCACCCAACCCACCGGCGGCTCGATCATCAACATCGGCAGTGTGTCGGCGCACGATCCCCAGCCCGGCACCGCCGCATACACCGCAGCCAAGGCCGGTCTGCTCGCACTCACCAAGGCGCTCGCGCTCGAGTGGGCACCGAAAGTGCGGGTCAATCACATCACCACGGGCCTGATCCGTACCGAAGCCGCGGCCCATGTCTACGGCGACGACGGCGGCGCGGCGGTGACGAAAACCTTGCCCATCCAGCGAATGGCAGTTCCCTCGGATATCGCGGGCGCGTGCCTGTATCTGGCCGGGCCGCTTGCGTCCTATGTCAACGGCGCCGATCTCGCCGTCCACGGCGGGGGCGAGGTACCCGCGCGCTACATGGCGCTCAATCCTCGGTAACAAGTCCCGATAGCCCACACTCCCCGCCCCCGGCGCCACCGCAGCCCGGGGGCGGTTTCCGCTGCGCACGCCACCATCGAGCACTGTGACCCTTGACACTCAATTTTAATGAATGTACCTTCAGCCTCAATGAATGAGTATTCATTCCCTCACTTCGACAAGGGAGTCACCATGGCCGACTTCGACGACATCACCTACGAAATCGACGGCGCCGCCGCGATCATCACCATCAATCGCCCCGAGCGTTACAACGCCTTCCGCGGCAAGACCGTCGAGGAACTGATCAAGGCGTTCCGCGCCGCGTGGGCCGACACCCGCGTCTCGGCGATCATCCTCACCGGCGCCGGAGAGAAGGCATTCTGCACCGGCGGTGACGTCAAGCAACGCGCCGAGACCGGCGACTACGGCCCCACCGAGAGCGGCATGTTCGAGATCGGCAACCTGCACAAGCTCATCCGCGACGTCCCCAAACCCGTCATCGCTGCCGTGAACGGAATCGCCGTGGGCGGTGGGCATGTCCTGCACGTCCTGTGCGACCTCACCATCGCCTCCGAGAACGCGAAGTTCGGCCAGGCCGGGCCCCGTGTCGGATCGTTCGACGCCGGCTTCGGCTCCGCCTTCCTCGCCCGCATCGTCGGCGAGAAGCGCGCACGCGAGATCTGGTACCTGTGCCGCCAGTACGACGCACCCACCGCCGAGCGCTGGGGTCTCGTGAACTGGGTGGTCCCCCAGGACAAGTTGCTCGACGAGGCCAAGGCCGTCGTCGCGGAGATCGCGGAGAAGAGCCCCACCGCGATCCGGTTCCTCAAGCAGTCGTTCAACGCCGACACCGATCACCAGGCCGGTCTGAGCAACCTCGCGATGTCTGCACTCGACCTGTTCGGCAAGTCCGACGAAGGTCTCGAAGGCGCGAAGGCATTCGCCGAGAAGCGGCCCGCCGAGTTCGCAAAGTACGTCAAGGCCTGACCGTCTCCTTCACCCCGAGAGGACCATTCACATGAGCAACATCGCCCTCGTCACGGGAGCCGGTTCCGGCATCGGCAAATCCATTGCGCTGGCCTTCGCCGCGCAGGGCGACAAGGTGATCGCCGCCGACCTCGATCTCGCGGCCGCCGAGGCCACCGCGAAGGAGAACCCGGACCTGATCACCGCGCTGCCCGTCGACATCTCCGACCGCACCCAGGTGGACGCCCTCCGCGAACACACCCACGCGCAGGTCGGCGTCCCCAACGTCCTCGTCAACGCTGCAGGATGGGACCGGACCGACCAGTTCCTCAATGCCACCCCCGAATTCGCGCAGAAGGTCGTGGCGATCAACTACCTCGGTCCGGTGAACATCTGCAGCGCCTTCCTGCCCGGCATCATCGAGGCCGGCAACGGCGGGCGGGTCATCAATCTGGCCAGCGACGCCGGTCGCGTCGGCAGCTCGGGTGAATCCATCTACGCCGGCGCCAAGGGCGGTGTCATCGCACTCACCAAATCGCTTGCACGAGAGATGGCACGGCACGGCATCAACGTCAACTGTGTATGCCCCGGCCCCACCGACACACCGCTGTTCCAGTCACAGGACGAGAAGCTCAAAGCGGCACTGATCAAGGCGATTCCATTCCGCCGGCTTGCCCGCCCCGACGAGGTTGCCGCCCCGGTCCTGTTCTTCGCTTCCGACTCCGCATCGTTCATCACCGGACAGGTGATCAGCGTCAGCGGCGGCCTCACCATGGCCGGCTGAGCGGCCTCTCACCAGGACAGGACGAGACACCTTAACGTCTCCCCTGCCGTGTTGACAGGAGATTCCCAGCTCAGACCGCACCCGAACCACCACCCGAAGGAGGCGGACCCCAGTGACCTACGTCGTCGACACCGGTGTGGCCACGCTCCGCCACAGCCAGAATCACTCTGGCAGCGTTCCGGTCCCGACACCCCGAAAACCCACAGGTATCGCACCGGAAAACTCGTTCCCCGAGTCCGAGGGGTTGCTTGGCTCTCGCGAAACACCCCGAACACGTCATCGTCGTATACGCGGGCCGCACCAACACCACCTTCCGGCCGGCCCGCCTACCGCGTTCGACAAGTTCCCGCTTCATGGTCGCGACCGCCGCATCCGCAGCCTTGCGCGCCATGTTCGATTTCGCCAGGAACTTGGGTTTGAAATCCTCCACCGCCAACAACTGATGCTCGTCGACAACCCGCTTGGCCCAGGCTCGTCCGTCGTGCCGGTTCTGCCGGGCCACTTTCTTGTGCACCTTCGCCGCCTGTTTTCGGGCCCGCTGGTAGCCCTTCGACGGCGCCTGCACCTTCCCACGCCGGCGTCGCGCCATCCGTTTCTGGGATTTCGCCAACTCCGCAGAGCACCGTTTCCGATATTCGGCATGCGGCAGATCGAACTGCTCATCGGTGGCCGTCGCGGTCTGCGTGACACCCCAGTCGATCCCCACACGACTCGTCACACCTTCGGGCAACACCAACTGCTCGTCGCGGATCCGGAAACCGCGGCGGGTGTATTCGAGCGACGGCAACGCCTTTTTCCGCGCCTTGTAGCGGGGACGACCGCGGCCTTTGACGGTGAACGAGGCATCCGACGCCTGCGCGTAGGTGCGGAGCATCTGCTGCTGCGCGACCTGAGAACGCTCCCGCAACCACGACGAACGGGCGCGGATCTCGGTCAGCATGGTGCCCAGTTTCGTGAAGTTCGGTTTCCGACCAGTCTTCTGTTGGTGGACGGCTTCGTTCCACAAAAATCGGCAACGGTGCCATTCCTCGATCAGGGCACGTTCGGCGAGCGCACCCGGCCTCAGTCGGTACTTGTAACGCACCACCTCGGTCCCCATGCCCGGCACCATATCCGCGCCCACCGGCACGGTGTGCTCGGTCCGACACGGTTGCTCCACGCAGCCCACCTTTTGGAAGGAGGACGGCGCTTCCTCTCCCCCGTGAACGAGGGAGTATCCGCGCCGAACACCAGATGACCGCGTCGTACAACGCCCGGGCCTACCGGGAGTACTTCGAGAACGACTTCACGTATCTCAACGGATTCCGGCGCAACACCGGGCGTTACGCGCACCGGGTCGCCGTCACCGACCCCGACACCGGGCAGCAGTGGACCTACAAGCAGCTCGGCGAACGAGTCGACCGGATTGCAACCGGCCTCGCCGACGCAGGCGTCCGGAGCGGCGACGTCGTCGCATACCAGCTGTTCAACGGAATCGAGTTCGCCGAGCTGTACCTCGCGACGCAGGCTGTCGGCGCTGTCGGCTCACCCGTCAACTTCCGTCTGGCCGGGGGCGAGACCGCGTTCGTGCTCGACACCAGCACCCCGAAGGTCTTCGTCTACGACACCGAACTCACGTCGAATGTGCAGGCGGCGCTCGAGCACTCGTCGCACACACCCGATGTGGTGATCGCTGTCGGCGACGGCGAGCCCCTCTCCGTTCCGGGAGCCACCGCCATCCGCTATCGCGACCTTCCGGCCGACCGGGTGTCGCTGCCGCCGCTGCACCGGACCGTCTGGGACGAAACCACCCGCCTGTACACATCCGGTACCACCGGTATGCCAAAGGGCGTGCCGCTCAACGGCATGATCGAGATCTTCAGCGCACACGACGTGATCATGCACTTCCCGCTCGGCCCCGAAGACAGGACGCTCAACATGACCCCGTGGTTCCACCGCGGCGGCCTGTACTCCGGCGGACCGAACCCGACGTTCTACATCGGTGGGCAGGTGGTACCGCTGCGTACCTTCGATCCCGACCGCGTCCTCGACCTCGTCGAAGAACTCGGCCTGACCTTCCTCATCGGCGCACCCACCAACCTCGCGCTGCTCGCGACCGCGCAGGAGCAACGCGCCCGCGACCTGTCGACACTGCGCGGCATCGTCACGATGGGTGCACCCCTCGAACGCGACGCCGCGCTCCGCTACCAGACGGTGCTCAACCCACGAATCTTCAACGGGTACGGGAGCACCGAGGGCTTCTGGAACACCTTCCTGCGCCCCTCCGATCTTCCCGATCACGCTGGGACTGCGGGCCGCGCGTGCACCGACGACGACGTTCGTGTCGTGCACGTATATCCGGACCGTCTCGCCGACCCCGGCGACGTGGTCACGCGCGACAACCAGGAGGTCGGCGAGGTCATCGTCCGGTCACCGAAGTGTTCCAACGCCTACTTCGACTCTCCGGACCAGGAGAAAGCCAAGTTCCGGAACGGCTGGTTGCACATCGGCGACCTTGCGACATGGGATGCCGGCGAATTCGTCACCATCGTCGGCCGCAAGGACGACATGCTCGTCTCCGGTGGCGAGAACGTCCATCCCGTTCAGGTCGAGGAAGCACTCAACCAGCATCCGGGCGTGCAGGACTCATTGGTCGTCGGCGTGCCCGACGACCGGTGGGGACGGATCGTCGTCGCCTACATCGTCGCGTCCGATCCCACCCTGACCATCGATGCTCTCGACGAACACTGCCGCGCACACCACCTGTTGTCCTCATTCAAGCGGCCGCGTGCATACCGGTTCGTCGACTCCCTCCCTGTGTCGGCTACGGGCAAGAAGCTGCACTACAAGGCGACCGCCGCGGCAGCGAGCGAATTCACCGACGGCCGATTCACCACCCCTACTGCTTCCGGGATGATCCTATGAACACCGCACTGATCCACGAATCCGAACATCTCCAGTTCCGCGAGGTCGCGCGAGACTTCGTACGCGAGAAGATCACCCCCGTCCACGAAGATTGGGAACGCGCGAGTTGCCTCGATCGATCCCTGTTCACCGAGGCCGGCAAGCTCGGGCTCCTGGGCTTCTCGGTCGCCGACGAGTACGACGGTCCGGGCGTCGACGACTTCCGCTACAACGCCATCCTGATCGACGAGGTCAACCGGGCCGGTCATGCCGCCGCCGGTATCGCGTTCTCACTGCAGAACGACGTGGTGCTGCCCTACCTCACGGACATGACCACGGACGAACAGAAGGCTCGGTGGCTGCCCGGCGTCGTCAGCGGTGAGACGATCCTCGGTATCGCGATGACCGAACCCGGAACGGGCAGCGACCTGACCGGCATCCGCACGTCGGCGGTGCTCGACGGCGACCACTATGTCGTCAACGGATCGAAGACGTTCATCTCCAACGGACAGAACGGCGACCTGTTCGTCGTCGCGACCCGCACCTCCGACGACCCACACAAGGGGCTGACGTTGCTGGTCGCCCCGGCCGATACCCCCGGCTTCTCCCGTGGCCGGAACCTGGAGAAGATCGGCCTGCACGCGCAGGACACCAGCGAGCTGATGTTCACCGATATGCGTGTGCCCGTCGCCAATCGCCTGGGTGAGGAGGGACAGGGCTTCTATCAGCTCGTGCACAATCTGCCTCAGGAGCGCTTGTCGCTCGCAGTGGGTGCGGTCGCCGCAGCCGAAGGTGTCTTCGAGACGACCCTCACCTACGTACGGGAACGCAAGGCCTTCGGTAGACCGGTGTCCGGCTTCCAGAACACCCAGTTCGTGCTGGCCGAACTGTCCACCGAACTCGACCTCGCCCGCACATTCCTCGACGACTGCATCGCCGAGCATGTCGACGGCCGGCTCACCGCTGCACGCGCCGCGCGGTTGAAGTGGTGGACCACCGAGCTGCAGGTGCGCGTCGCCGACCGATGCCTGCAGTTGCACGGCGGCTACGGTTACATGCGTGAGTACGCCGTGTCGCGGGCATTCGTCGATGCCCGTATCCAGACGATCTACGGCGGTACCACCGAGATCATGAAGACGATCATCGCCAAGGATCTCGGGATCTGACGAGAACGGCGGCCCGACAGGAGCACATATGACCAGCGACCAGGACGAACTGTCCGTTCACGACGCGGTGCGGGCGGTACGGACGGATTCGCGGCGACGTCAGGTCCTTCGCGCCGCCGCGACGGTCATGCAGCGGACCGGGTTCCATCAGATGTCCATGCAGGCGCTCGCCGACGAGGCGGGCGTCAGCGTCGGCCTGATCTACAAGTACTTCGGGGGCAAGGAGGACGTCCTTCTCGCGACGATCATCAGCATTCTGGAATCGTTCCGCGACCAGCTGGTCCCGGCGATGGAAACCGCGGGTGACGATCCCGTCGAGCGCCTCGTCGCCGGCATGCGACGGTATATCGAGATCGTCGACGAGAACATCGATGCCGTCGCGTTGACGTATCGGGAGAGCCGAACCCTCGATCGCGCCGGACGCGACCGCATCAAGGAACTCGAGGTGTCGACCTCGGCTCCACTGCGGGACGTTCTGAAAGACGGAATCGCCGCGGGCGTCATGAACGACGTCGACGTCGACCTCATGGTGTTCGACCTACTGCTGCTCGCACACGGATGGGCCCTCAAGCACTGGCATTTCGGTGCCCTCTACTCATTGGACGAGTACATCCGCCTGCAGATCCGCTTCGTGCTCAACACGATCCTGCCGTCCGAGCGAGGCGACGACTACGCCCACCTGGTCCGCTGACCCTCGTCTCCACAGGCGAGGTCGCTGGAGATCTTCCGGGCGAAGTCGGCCACGAGAGGTGCCATCCATTCGAGCTGGATCGCCCGCACGCTGCCGGCCAGCGACACACTCGCGACGATTCCGCCGGTGCCGCGCAGGGGTGCACCGACACTGCCGATTCCGACGATCGACTCTTCGCGGTCGAACGCGATGCCGTGTCGCTTACGGACCCGGTTCAGTTCCTGATGGAGCATCACCCGGTCGGTGACCGTGTGATTCGTGGCCGGAGTCAGCCGAGAGGGATACAGGCTGTCGACCTGTTCGGGGTCGAGCGTCGCGAGCATTGCCTTGCCGCCCGCGGTGGCATACGCCGCGGTACGTCCACCCACCCGCGTCGGCAGCCCGGCAGCGCCTGCGCCACCGACCTTGTCGAGGCAATACACCTGTGCGCCGTCGAGAACGTCGAGATGCACGACACCACCGGTCTGCATTGCCAGTTCGTGGAGGTGCGGTGCCGCGCATTCACGGAGACGGTCGCGGTCGATGTCGCCGCCGAGGCCCAGTGCGCGGGCTCCGAGCCCGTAGCCGAGCGCACTGTGCTCGAGCCAGTCGAGGCGGACGAGTTGTTCGAGGATGCGGTGCACGGTCGACCGGGGAAGACCCGAGCGGAACGTCACCTCTTCGAGCGTGAGTCTGGCGATGCTTGCGTCGAAGGCCTCGAGGATGCGTGTCATTCGCTCGACCATCGAGGGTGGTGGCGGGCGCAGCATCGTTGTGTCGGCCTGCGTGAACTCCGAATCGATGACTGTCAACATGCCCTCCATCGCTAGTGGTCGGGTGCAGAACTCGAGCAGAACTGAAATTGGTTACTGCACGACTGAAACAAAGATCGGCCCCCGGAGAAGTACAGCACACAGAGTGTATGTGCGCTATGGATGCAAATACATCGGCGCGTCGCCTGGGCATTTCCCGGTGCACTGGTAGAGATCATCGATTGCGACTATCGTCACGACCGTGAGCAGGACGTACGAACAGTCGCCGGGGCATCCGTCGGCGCATGTCCATGCCCGAAAACTGTGTATCTGCGGGTGCCAGGCCCGCTGACCGCCCGCACCCGTAGCCTCCGGTCCCACGACTCGGCCAGCTCGACGTTCGCTGCACGGTCGCGGATCGCCAGGTCGGCACATCCCCTTGAATCACCCGAGCCCCTGAATCACCCGAGAAAACCGGAGCCGAAACCGATGAGTGACACCACGCCCGACGCTGTCGATCCGACCGCCGGCTGGAACTTCGAGACGAAGCAGATCCACGTAGGACAGCCCGCGGGCGGCGACACCAAAGCCCGGGCACTTCCGATCTACCAGACCACCAGCTACACCTTCGACAACACCGACCACGCTGCCGCGCTGTTCGGTCTCGCCGAGACCGGCAACATCTACACCCGCATCATGAATCCCACCCAGGATGCGGTCGAGCAGCGCATCGCCGCCCTCGAAGGCGGCGTCGCTGCACTGCTGCTCTCCTCCGGTCAGGCCGCCGAGACCTTCGCCATCCTCAACGTCGCCCAGGCCGGTGACCACATCGTCGCGAGCCCCTACCTGTACGGCGGCACCTACAACCTGCTGCACTACACGCTCACCAAACTCGGCATCGAGACCACCTTCGTCGAGGATCCCGACGATCTCGAGCAGTGGCGCGCAGCCATCCGCCCCAACACCCGCGCGTTCTTCGCCGAGACCATCGCGAACCCGAAGAACCACATCCTCGACATCCCCGGCGTCTCCGGTGTCGCGCACGAGAACGGTCTGCCGCTGATCGTCGACAACACAGTGGCCACCCCGTACCTGCTCCGCCCGCTCGAGCACGGCGCCGACATCGTCGTCCACTCCGCCACCAAGTACCTCGGCGGACACGGCACCGCCATCGCCGGCGTCATCGTCGACGGCGGCACATTCGACTGGACACAAGGCCGCCACGACGGGTTCACCACACCCGACCCCAGCTACCACGGTGTCGTCTACTCCGACCTCGGCGCGCCCGCGTTCGCCCTCAAGGCGCGTGTCCAGCTGCTGCGCGACCTCGGCTCCGCGGTGTCACCGTTCAACGCGTTCCTCATCTCGCAGGGACTCGAAACCCTGAGCCTGCGCATGGAGCGCCACGTCGCCAACACCCAGAAGGTCGCAGAGTTCCTCGAGCAGCGTCCCGAGGTCACCTCTGTCGCCTACCCCGGCCTGAAGTCGTCGCCGTGGTACGACCGCGCACAGCAACTCACACCCGAAGGCGCAGGCGCGATCGTGGTGTTCGAGCTCGCCGGCGGCATCGATGCCGGTAAGAAGTTCGTCAACGCGCTGACCTTGCACAGCCACGTGGCCAACATCGGCGACGTGCGCTCCTTGGTCATCCACCCGGCGTCCACCACGCACTCCCAGCTCTCCGCCGAGGAACAGCTCGCGGCCGGCGTCACTCCCGGACTCGTCCGCCTCGCCGTCGGTATCGAGCACATCGACGACATCCTCGCCGATATCACCATCGGCCTCGAGGCTGCCGGAAGCTGACCTCACCGACCACGGAACACGGGTAGGGGACGGAACGCGTCGCGCGTTCCGTCCCCTACCCGATTCGTCACTCGCTGAACCGACCGCCGTAGGTGTGCACGATGACGACCTCCGGGTGCCACGGCACGAGGTCGTCCACCGCCGACTGGAGTTCATCCACCGGGGGAAGTTTCTCGGGCGACAGGACATGGACGAGCGCCGTCCGTTGCTGCAACGACACGTCGGTGACCTGAGAAACAGACTCGTCTCCGAGCCAGATCCGTGCGGCGTCGGCGATCTGACCGGCCCACAGCGACGACAACGAGTTCACCACCATCGGAACCGCCACGATGATCAAGCCCGTGACCAGGACTGCATAGGCCCAGCCTCGTCTCGCTTCGCCGGCCCCGGCCTCGTGTGCGTACCCCACGACGACGAGCACCACCGTCGCCGTCACGATCATCGCCACCATGTTGGACGCGAACAACACGAATGCGCCGAGCGCGAGGCCGGGCGCTCCCGAGCCGAGACACACACCGACCACCACCAGCGGCGGTACCAGTGAGATCGCGATGGCCACGCCGGGAAGTACATCTCCGACGTCCCGCCGGGTCATGGCGATGACCCCCACCAACCCGGTCGCCAACGCGGCAGTGAGATCCATCAGCTTCGGCGAAGTGCGGCCGACCACCTGAGAATTCGTCAGCACATTCGTCGGATTGGGGAGCAGCTTCGAGACGACGAAGCCGATCGCCACCACCAGCACGATGCCCACGAGGACGAGGAGCAGACTCCGGACGATCAGATTCCCGCGTCCGGTCGCAATCCCCAGTCCGACACCGAGAATGGGAACCGACAACGGTGCGACGATCATGGCGCCGATCACCGTCGCAGTCGAATCACCCGCCACACCCGACGCAGCGATCACCGCGGAGAGCGTCAGCATGATCCAAAAGGCCGAGCGTTTCGATGCAGACTCTCCCGCGCTGAGATCGAGGCGATCGACAAGTTCGTCGAGCGTCCGCCGCTGACTGTCCGGAACCAGAATGTTCATGGCAGATCCCCGCTCTGTCGGATGACGAATTCACAAGGTGTTCAGCGCCTTACCGAACTGCATTATCGCGAGCAGCACAAGCAGGGCGACGTTGAGAAGTTTCGTGTGCGTTGCGATCCAGGTTCGCAGGTCGGACAGCGGCTTCTGTGCACGCTCTCCGCGGATCAGGAGGAACAGGACGGGCACGGCAACAGACGACACCGACACGATCACGAACGCAATGGCGGTAACCCACACGACGTTGCCTGTCAGCCCGCTGAGCCTCAGGGTGAGGGCAGCAGCAACCGCACACGACAGGTCCACGGGATTGAGCACGAACAGGCCGACCCCGAGACCGAAGCCCTTGCCCGGGCCGAATTCCGAGATCGCCCGGAACATCGCCGGGAGCTCCGGCGTGAGCCCGGCACCTTCCGCACGTTCGGCACCGATTGCCTTGATCCGTTGCGACGCAACGAACATGATCCCCGAACCGACCGCAAAGACGAGAGCGAGTGTCAGATGCAGGATGGGAACCCACAACGGTGGATCATGATGCTCGTGCACGGCGAGCCGGCTCAGGATCAGATACGTCAACCCGATCGCGGAGCACGCACCGAGTACCCACCCTGCAAGAAATGCAAGGCTGTTCGGCCGTGCCCGTGCCGACAGCAGGACCGCAACCACACCGATGATCGCGAGCGGGCTCATGATGATCCCGAGCGCGAGTGGAATCAGCTGAACCACCACACCACTCATGTTCACTCCTCGTCAGGTGAATCCCGCTGAGCGGCAAGCCAACGCATGCCCTCGTCGAACGCATGCAGGGTCGAGCGACCCAGAACGGATTCGGCCTCGACCACGGTGATGCACGGAGGAAGCCCGACTTTCTCGCGATACCTGCTCATCAACACCGGATCCACACCACTGACGTACATGTGCCCGCCTCGCTCGTCGAGTCTCCTCGCATACTCGACCAGGGCTTTCATGAATGTGACTCCGACGGTGACGCGTCCGCGCAGCCGCAGCACCACCACAACCCTGTCCGTCCCCGGCGGCAATTGGTTCGCAAAGTTGTGCGCCCCCGCGTAGAGCAGACTCCCGTAGACGTCGAGCACTGTGACGTGATCCGAGTGCAGCACGATGGGTGGGTCGAGCTCGCGGAGCCCGCCGTCGTCGGTCGGTTCGAGCTCGACGATGCGCATATCGATCGAGTCCCTGTTGAGCTGTAGCACCAGCGACAACGCGACACCGACACCCACCGCCGTCGCCACAGGAAGCAGCAGGGTCGCGAGCGCGGTGATCAGTAGAGTCACGCGCCCGATGCCGCCGGCGCGGAAGACCGACACGATCTCGCGCGGGCGGATCGACATCACGGCGGCGTAGATCAGCAGCGCGGCCAGGGCCGGCATCGGAACCCGTCCGATCAACCCTCCAGCCGCAAGGACGAGCACGAGCACGAACACGCCACGGAACGCGGCGGCCCACCTGGTGCGCGCACCCAATGCGATGTTGAGCGAGGTCGCCGACACGGAGCCCCCGACCGGCATCCCCTGAAAGAAGCCGGACGCGACATTTGCGAGCCCCTGCGCCGAGAAATCACGGGAGACGGCGTTCGGTTTCCGGCTCGGTTCCGGTACGGATTCGCGGACACCGACACCTTGCACCAGCACGATGAGCGCTACAGATGCTGCGCCCGCGATCAATTCAGGGCTCAACATCGACAGTTCGGGTATTTCGGGCATCGGAAGACCTGTCGGGAGATCACCGGTTTCTCGAACCTGGGCGACCCCGTCGAACCAGGGGAAGAAGACGACCACACTGGGAATCGCGATGGCTCCGAGGGCACCGAGTGCGACGAAACGGGTCCGGCCGAGCACGCCCACCACGGCGAGCGCCAGCGCACCGCACACCAGCGACGCGAGGTCGATGTGTCCGAGTTCCGTCACGAGGTCGAGTGCCTTGGCGAACGCTGAGGGCCCACTTGTCGAGACGCCGATCATCGTCGGGATCTGGGAAATCAGGATCGTCGCGGAAATCCCCGTGAGGAAGCCGATCATCACGGAATGCGAGATGAAGCGTGTGTAACGAGCGAAGCGCAGTGCCGCTGCTGCCCACATGAGCAGCCCCCCGAGGATCGTCAGGAGGACCAGGGCCGAGTCGCGGTTCTCGAGGGGAACACTTTCCAGAGCCGAGCCCGTTGCGAGGGCGGCTGCACTCGTCGTCGTCACGACCATCAGGGTTGTGGAGGTGGCGAGCCCTCCGAAGAACGCACCGGACGAACTCGCGTAGAGGCCGTAGACGGGATTGACGCCCGCGAGCAGACCACAAGCCATCCCGTCCGGGATCGACGAGATGGCCCCGCCCAATCCGGCCACGGCATCGCGCAAGATGTGTGCACGCCGCGGACCGGCTTGCTTCGCCGGCACTGTCCCTCCTCGGCTCGTGGCCTGCACCCACCGTCAGGCGGCACACACAACCGTAGTGAGGGCGACTCTCCTGTCGGCTCACCCGACGAGGATGAAATGCCGTCGTTGTGGAACCTTGCTGCATCGTGCGCTCATTCCGTTCATCCCCCGAGATCGGCTCGACTGCGATAAATTCGAACGCGGGGGACAGATCCTAGGAGAAGACATCTGACAGTCTCTTGAATAGGAGCCGCGGTGCTGCTCACAACCAGCGACGACAGTTCTACAGGAGCCGCCGGCCGAAGCGTTCGTTCGATACCCCGGCTCGCAACCGAGCCGGTCCACCGGCATCAACTGTGCGCCCACTTCGAGCGTGCCCGGAAGCTCGGCGGGGGTGTCGTGCTCGTGTGCGGCATGGCCGGAACCGGCAAGACCGTGGCAGTGACCGAATGGCTGCGGTGCGCTCGCCTGCCTGCATCGCAGACACAGGTGGCATGGGCGACGCTCTCCGAGGAACACAACAATCCCCGAGCATTCTGGGACGAACTCCACCGGTCGTTCGGCGATTCCCCGCCCTGCCACGGCGACCAGGCGCCGAGGACTCGGGCGGAGATGTTCGCGCAGTGGCTCGGCGCGATCGAGGGTCCGGCCGTGCTCGTCCTCGACAACGCTCATGACGTCCACGACCCACTGACGCTGTCCGGGCTGGCGCATCTTCTCGAGATACTTCCCGAGCACGTCACTGTGGTGCTGACCTCCAGATTTCCACCGCCGATACCGTGGCACCAGCTGGATCTGACCGGAGCTCTGGTACGGCTCGATGATGCGGTCCTGGCGTTCGACCGCGACGAGACACGCTGTGCGCTCACTGCAGGCAATGTCGTGGTCACGGACGACGAGCTCGATGCGGTCGTGGCACTCACCGGTGGGTGGGCCGCCATGGTCCGATTCATCGCACTCCTGTTGTCGGCACGCGGCGACAGCAGAGAGATCCTGGTGTCGGCCACCGCATCGAATCATCCTGCGATATCCGATTTTCTCGTGGGAGAACTACTCGACAGCATCAGCGCGGAGCAACGCGATTTCCTGATGCGAACAGCGGTTGCCGAGTCGTTCGATGTAGATCTCGCCACCGAACTCGCAGGCCCCGAGGCGGCACGAATACTCGCGGAGATCCTCGCCGCATATTTCCCGATGTCGCACACCGGAAGCGCCGGATCGGAAATCTACAGCTACCACCCGCTGATGCGTTCACACCTCAAAGCCGAACTCGACCGGATGCTCGGTCGTGACGGGGTGCGCAGGCTCGAACTCAGGGTCGGTGGTTGGTATTCCAGGGCCGGCGACCCGGTCCAGGCCATCAGATATCTCACCGCTGCGCAAGATCGCTATGCGCTGTCCAAATGCATCCTCGACCTGGGTCCGAAAGCGGTGTTCGGACCGCACGGTGCCGCGTTTCTGAAGGTCCTCGAATCCGCGTCATCCGACATCGCGGACGACCCATTCGTCCATCTCCTGCGCAGCGTACATGCGCTGGCTCTCGGCGTTCCGGTAGAAGCCGACGCATTTCTCCGCGCCACTTCCGCCCGCTCGTCTTCCGTCTGCCCCGCGGAAGTGTTCGATCGCTTCCATCACGCCGTCGAAATCGACATCCGCAGCGCACTCGGGGACGAGATCGTCGGTGTCTCCGCACCGGCAGCACCCGGAGACCATCGCGATATCGAGTCCTATGTCGCGGTCCAGCAGTCGAAGTGCGCGCTGATGGCCGGTGATCGGGGAACGAATGATCGTCTCCGTGCCGCCGTCAGCATGGCCGAGTACGCCGGCAGCGTCCGTCCACATTTGGAAGCGCTGATGCTGCTCGCCCTGAACGAAGGTGCGCGCGGGCACCTGTCGGCGATGGGTGCCCGCGCGCTCATCGGTGTCGAATACGCACGGAGTGTCGGGCTCTTGGGGTCCGGCGATGCCGACCGATGCGCGGTGATGTGCCGCTACCATCATTTTCTCTGCGGAACCACGCCGCCGGAAGGAATCGATCGGCCACTCGCAATGTCCGTCGGCATCGATGGACTGTCGTCGCCCCTCGCAGGGTGGGACAGCTATGCGATGTCGCAACTCATTGCCTTCCACCAGGCCCCCGACAAGATCGCAGCTGCCCGCGATATCGCCGACGTGGTCCTGACCGCTGTGGCCGACTCTCGGATGGGTGCCCGGTCAGCGCCGATCATTCCGTTCGCCACTCGAGTACTCGTGGCCGTCCACGAACTCGACCAGGCTCAGCGGATCATCGAGGAGGCAACAAGAGTTCTGGGCCGGCACCCCCACTTCGACCTCGCCGCTGCAACGGTCGAACACGCTCGTGGACGCTCGGCGCGTGCCCGGGAACTGCTGGATACAGTCCTGGACCATCGGCTCGACCACGGGGTCTCCGAGGTCGAAGCCCATGTATTGCGAGCGGTCCTCCGTGCAGCGTCCGACCACGAATTCGGGGCGTACGACGATCTCGAGATCGCGCTCACCCTCGCCGAACCCGAGCACCTGGTCCGGCCGTTCCTCACCACCGGTGGTGCGGTGGCGCTGCTCGACACCCACAGTGGCCGCTTCGGCAGGCTGGATCAGTTCGTCGAGAGCATCCGGACGCACCCCGACGCGCCCCATGCTTCGACGAACGTCGTCCTCACGCCCGCCGAAGCGCGCGTGCTCAAACAGTTGCCCTCTCCGCAGACCACTCAGGAGATTGCGCATGCTCTGGCGCTGTCGGTCAACACCATCAAGACACATCTCCGAGGCGTATACGGAAAACTGGGAGTGTCGTCGCGGGGAGATGCCATCACAGCCGCTCGGCTGACCGGTCTGCTGTAGTACAGCCGTACCGGTCAGCCCGAGAGGCCTGACAGAAGTTCAGCGATCGGGGTCCCACGTCGACACGGCCCAGATCACGACGATGTCCAAGGCGATGATCAGGATCGACCACATCGGGTAATGCGGCAGCCACAAGAAATTGGCGATGATCGACAGGCAGGCAAGTACGACCGCCGCGAAGCGTGCCCATGTGGCCCCCGACATCAGCGCAAACGCGGTGATCACCACGAGAATGCCGACGATCAGATGGATCCAGCCCCACGCCGTCGTATTCAACTCGAATATGTACTCTGCGCCGACCACGAACAGTTCGTCGGTGGCGATAGCAGAGATCCCCTGCAGGATCGATACCACACCGACTACGAGCAGGATGAGCGCAGCCGCGATCGACGTACCGGCCGCAAAACCTTGTTTGACGCCTCCATCGGAAGACATAGTCATTCCCTTCGTGTGTGATTCGGACCTGAGCACAGTCCGCCACATTCCATTGCACGCGGTCGCCCGGCAATCTCGCATCGCCCGCGACAGGTGATCTCTAGAAGTTCACCACCTACGGGTGAAGCGCAGCCCCCGCCGTGCGCGACATTGTGGGGTGCACCACGAGAGGAGCGGCGATGCAGCCAGATTCGTGGCCGAAGGGCGTGCGATATTCGTTCACCGTCGCCGGCACGCTGTCCGAACGCACACTCGCTGCGTTTCCGGAACTGCACGTGTCCGACATTCCCGGTGCATACACCATGCTCTACGGCTCGATCGCGAGTCCGACCGAGTTACGTGGGGTACTGGCGCGATTCGATGCATTGGGTATCACCCTCATCGAAATGAGCCGACTTCCCGACTGATCGAGAGAGGATTCACTGAATGTCCCAGTACAACCCGGACCCTGCGACGAACGCGGTGGACGCAAAGAAGTTGTGGTCGGGTGGCCTCGCTACCGCCGTCGTTGCAGCTCTCGCGGCTGTCGTAGGACTACTCGTCATCCGTGAACTGCTCGACGTCCCGGTGATCACGCCGGAAATGTTGTTCGGTCGATCCCAGGCCGCCAACCTCGCGGTGTTCGCCGCCATCGCGGCACTGGTCGCGGCCGGCCTACTCCACCTGCTCCTGGTGTCGACACCTCGTGCCACGAGCTTCTTCTCGTGGATCTGCACTCTCGCCACCGTCGCCGTAGCCCTGTGGCCCTTCATGTTCGACGCAACCTTGGCCTCGAAGGTGTGCAGCGCCGTGCTCTACCTCGTCGTCGGTACAGCAATCGTGTCGCTCCTGTCGGGTGTCGCACGATCGGCAGCGATTCCCCGGCCTATCGGCCGATGAGCCGCAAAGGCAAATCACCTGCAATAGGTGATGACGCTGCACGGAGTCGGCAGCACGATCGATACATGACGCAATATCAGGACGCCACAACCACTGTGTCGAACAAGAATTCGGAAGCACAACGAACCCTTCCGTTCTCGGATACTCAGGACTTCTCCGACGCCGAGCGCGGGTTCATCGCCTCCCTCGAGCCCGGGGTGGTCAAGGATGCGTCGGGGAACACCGTGTGGGACAGCGATGCCTTCGCGTTCCTCGAAGGAGAGTGCCCGCCCACGGTCAACCCGAGTCTGTGGCGCCAGTCGAGGCTCTGCGCGATGCAGGGGCTCTACGAGGTCACCGAGGGTATCTACCAGGTTCGCGGACTCGATCTGTCGAACATGACCATCGTCGAAGGTGACACCGGCGTCATCATCATCGATCCGCTCATCTCCACCGAAACCGCCGCCGCAGGGCTGGGCCTGTACCGCGCGAACCGAGGAGAGCGTCCTGTCACCGGCGTGATCTACTCGCACTGCCACATCGATCATTTCGGTGGTGTCAAAGGTGTCACCACCGAAGAAGATGTCGAGGCGGGACGCTGCCCCGTGGTGGCCCCCGTCGGGTTCGTCGAACATGCGGTCGCCGAAAACGTGTACGCGGGTACCGCAATGGCGCGGAGGTCCGCGTACATGTACGGGGCAGCGCTCCCGCGTGGCGCTCAGGGGTCCATCGGCGCAGGCCTCGGACCCACGAACTCCACCGGCACGCCGACGCTCATTCCCCCGACCGTCCACATCGATCACACCGGACAATCCGAAGTGATCGATGGGGTGCGCGTCGAATTCCAACTCACGCCGGGCACCGAGGCTCCCGCAGAGATGAACTTCTACTTCCCCGACAAGCGTGCATTGTGCATGGCCGAGAATGCGACCCATACGCTGCACAACCTCCTGACTCTGCGCGGCGCGCTGGTCCGCGACCCGCACGTGTGGTCGAAGTACCTGACCGAGTCGATCAACCGCTACGCATCGCGCACCGATGTGCTGTTCGCGTCGCACCATTGGCCGACGTGGGACACCGAGCGCATCACGGCCTTCCTGTCGGTTCAGCGCGACCTCTACGGCTACCTCCACGATCAGACGCTCCGGGCCATGAACAAGGGGTCCGTGGGCATCGAGATCGCCGAGGACATCGATCTGCCTCCGGCGATCGAGACAGCCTGGCACACGCACGGCTATTACGGCTCCGTCAGTCACAACGTCAAGGCCATCTATCAGCGCTACATGGGTTGGTTCAACGGAAATCCGGCGAATCTGTGGGAGCATCCGCCGGTCGCGTCCGCGAAGAGACATGTCGAGTTCATGGGCGGTGCAAAGGAAGTCATCGCCAAAGCACGCCGTTCGTACGATGAGGGTGATTTCCGCTGGGTGGCGCAAGTACTGAACTACGTCATCTTCGCCGACCCCGACAACGCCGAGGCGAAGGCACTGCAGGCCGACACCCTCGAGCAGCTCGGCTACGGTTCCGAGAACGGAACCTGGAGGAACTTCTTCCTGATGGGCGCGTACGAACTCCGCAACGGAGGCATCGGCACGCCGTTGTCGACGGCGTCCCCCGACATCGCCGGCGCGCTCACCGTCGATCAGGTCTTCGACGCCCTCGCGTTGAGGGTCGACGGCCCCCGGGCGTGGGATGCGCAGATCACCATCGACTGGCGAGTGAGCGATCAATCGATCACCCATCGAGCCCAATTGCGAAACGGGCTGCTCGTCCACTTCGATCTTGGCGACGCCGATCTCCCGGCGGCGGACGCCACCTTCACACTCACGAATCGTGAACTGCACGAAGCCCTGATCGGGGGCGCGGATCTGAATGCCATGATCAAGGAAGGATCGGTCGAAGCAGACGGCGATGTCGCCGCATTGTCCGAACTTGTCGGATATCTCGATTCCCCCGACCCGGACTTCGCGATCGTGACACCGTAGAAATACCGGAGTGGCCCCTGACGAATCGTGCACTCAGTCAGGGGTCGCGCCACGTACTCACTGCTCGAAACGACTCGGCAGAGGCAACCCATGGAACTACTCATCCTCGGCGGCGACGGATTCTGCGGCTGGCCGACCGCTTTGCATCTCTCCGCACACGGGCACGCGGTCACAATCGTCGACAGCTTCGTGCGTCGACGCATCGACGATGAACTCGGGGTCCGGTCACTGACACCGATACGGCCACTGTCCGAGCGTCTCGAAGCATGGGAGAACGCGACCGGGAAGAGAATCGATTTCGTGGAACTCGATCTTGCCGAAGACTATTCGTCGTTCACGGAGCTCCTCGCGATGAAACGACCGGACACCGTGGTGCACTTCGCCGAACAGCGTGCGGCTCCGTACTCGATGAAGTCCTCGGCCCACAAGCGGTACACAATTCAGAACAACGTGGCCACCACCCATAATCTCCTCGCAGCTGTGGTCGAGGTGGGTCTGGATACCCATGTCGTGCATCTCGGAACCATGGGGGTCTACGGCTACGAATCGGTTCCGGTCGACCTGCCCGAGGGATATCTGACCGTGTCCTACCCCGACCGCACGGGCCGAAAACACAGCCGGGAGATCCTCTACCCCACACAGCCCGGCAGCGTGTACCACCTGAGTAAATCGTTGGATCAGTTGCTGTTCCAGTTCTACGCGAACAACGACGGTGTGCGTATCACCGATCTCCACCAGGGAATCGTATGGGGCACGCAGACCGACGAGACCGAACTCGACCCACGGCTCATCAACAGATTCGATTACGACGGAGACTACGGAACGGTCCTCAACCGTTTCCTGGTCGAGGCCGCGATCGGCTATCCGTTGACCGTCCACGGAACCGGTGGCCAGACCCGGGCCTTCATCAACATCCGCGACACCGTGCGATGTATCCGGCTGGCGGTGGAATCGGGTGCGGAGGTGTCGGGGCGGGTACGCGTGATGAACCAGGTGACCGAAACCCACCGGGTGTCCGATCTGGCACACCTCGTCGCCGACCTCCTCGGCTCTGAAGTCGGGTCCGTGTCCAATCCACGCAAGGAAGCCGACGCAAACCAGCTCCAGGTACGAAACGACCAGCTCGTGAGCCTCGGGCTGAGACCGATCAAACTGGCGACGGGCCTGTTGACGGAGTCCGTCGATATCGCGCAGAAGTACTCGGATCGCATCGAGAGAGATCGCATCCCGTGCACGTCCTTCTGGAACCGGAATCGACAGGCCGCCGCCGGGGAGCCAGCGCATCGCTGACGACACAGGACTACCGCCTCCGAGAGAGACCGTGCGCCGAAACCATCACATCGTCGATCTCGCCCGCTTGGAACAGGAAACGACGGGTGCGAGAGCGACGTGGTCGCACATCCTCGTCATGACGCGGACGAGAATGAACTTTCGGGCCGCAACAAGAGTTCGTGGGGATTAGAGTAGGCACAATAGCACTGGATTCGGATCTGTTGATGGCGAGATTCGAGATCGCGCGACGGTATACAGACGGCGTCGCCCACCAAAGCCGCATACCCGCCGAGCCTTCTGGAACGAGCGCCGTAGGTCCGCCGGCGAGGGGCGGGATTGTTGAGCGACGATGAGCACCACGAGGGCACACCGGCCGCGGACCGGCCGACTCCCGATCCGGCCGATAAGGACGACTCGGAGAAATCGGAGTACTTCACTGGCGAGAAGGGGCGTACGGTTCCGAAGGCGGCGTGGTGGGTGCTAGGAGTGGCTTTGGTGATCCTACTGGCATTCTTCCTGGTCAGGCCGGCGTGGTTCACCAGAGACGCGGACGACCACAGTTTGCAGGTGCCTGCAGATCGCCACTTCGTCAAGACCCTCGCCGGATCCGGTCATGCCGACGGCGTGTGGCTGACCGACAATTCGCCCTCGACCAGTTATCTCGTGACGCTGCCCGCCGACTCGGGGCGCAGCCAGACACGTCTCCACCTCGCTGGTACCTCCCAAATTCCTGATAACAGCACCGTGTTCCTGTCGGTGTCGATGGACGGACAGCAGGTGTTCAACAACAAACTCGCCCCTGGCGACACCGAGATCGAGACCTACATCGATGTACCCGAACAGATCGCGGCCGACGGCCAGGTTCGTGTTCAGATCCGCGCCGATGGCACCCGGCATGACGAGACCTGCACTCCGGATCATTCCGCCGGTCTGCAGATTCACCTCGATCCCGACTCGTTGGTCGAGGCTGCGCTCGACCAACCGATTCACACGGTGCGTGACGCGGTAGTGTCATGGGACCGCAACGTGACCATCGCCCTGATCGATCAGGGCGTCGAATGGCTCACTGCTGCCGCGCAAATGGGTATCGCGCTCACCCGGGCAGGCCACGAGGTCACCTTCGCGTCGGACGTGCCCGAATCGGATGGACGCAGCACCATCCTGGTCGGTCCGGACGGCGCACTGAGTGAGGAGGGGTGGGCAGGGCCGGATGACGCGGCCGAAGGAATTGTCGTCGGCCGGCTCTCCGACTCTCCAGTATTGGGTGTCACAACGCCGGACGGCGGGCAGATCTCGCGTTATCTCACAAGTCCCGCTGTCACAACCGCCGATGGCTCGGTTGCAGATCGTACAGCGATATCGACTCCACCTCTCGGGGGCGATCGGGTGCCCCTCGAAGCTCTGGGTGCCGATACGTCTGTCGAGCAGATCACCGAAACCCGTCGCTGGAGGGTCGGTTACTCCCTCGCGGACCTACCGGAAGGCCGTTTGCCGCAGTCGGTTTCCGCCAACTTTCAGCTCCCTGCTTCGCCCGACGATCTGAGATGGATTCTCAATGTCGACCTCAACGGAACTCTGGTCGCCAGTCGAAACCTCAATGACACCGCGGGAAGGGCGACTGTTCCGCTGCCGCCGGAGCGCGAACTGCTCGAGAACACGCTGACGCTCTCGATCGAACGCGACCGCGATCTCGGCGGCTGCGACGTGCGAGTGACCAGTTACCCCATCCAATTACAGACCGACTCCACCCTCGACCTGGGCACCGACCCCGGAATCGGCTTCACCGGAGTATCCCGGACCCTGGCACCCGGATTCGCCGTCTACCTTCCCGGCGAGTCCGGCGAGAATGTCGTCGAACAGCTCAACGCGATCATCCCCACGCTCACCGAGTTCACGCCCGCCGACGAGAATCCCGACTTCCGGTGGAACGAAGAGCCGGAAGCCGGTCAACCGTTCATTCTCGTCGGCAGGGCGCCCGACGTCAGTCCGCTCGTCGGCCTGACCGACAGTCGGATCGTCGCCGGCCCGGACAATGCCGCACTCGATATTCCGGCGTTCGACAATGGGCTCCTCGTCGAAACGGTGACCAGCGCCGGAGGGCCAGGGGGCGTGATGATCCAGTCTCGAGGCACTATCGGACAGACAGAACTGCCCGACTTCGGGCGCGAGACAGCGCAGGTGATCACTCCGCAAGGCAGCTTCACGATCAACGGCGACGGCACGGTGGGGACCGAAATGCCACCGCGGGAGGATCTCCCACGATGACCCATGTGTCGGAGGACCGACCGCCGACCGGGGACAGTGACCACACGGCCATTGCGGATCATTTTCGATCGGTCGACAGCGCACCGGCCGACTATGCGGTCAACAGACCTGCCAGCGGGACCAACGGATTCCTGATCGTCTTCGTGGGGATATCAATTCTCGTGATGTGCGTGCGTACCTTCCTGATCCACTCCGGACTCGCCTATGTTCCCCGCGATCTGGTGTTGTTCGCAGAAGGGCGAGGCAACGTCGAGTTCCCGCTGCGCATGTTCATCGCGCTGTTCTTCCTCACCTACGCTCTGTTCGCATATTCGAACAGGTGGCGTCGACTGTTCATCGGGGTGAGTCTGCTCGGGAAGTTCGCCGTGTTCTGCGTGGTTGTCGACACCCTCAGCGGTCTCCTGCACGCCGCCGACATCATCTCGATCTCGATGTTCGCCGGACAGATGCTCTCCGGGCTCGCGGCGCTGGCCATCTTCCCGCACACGCTGCTCCGGCAGGCACAGTTGCCCCCTCAAGGACCGGTACCTGAATCACCTGCTCGGATTCCGCTGTCCTCGTTCCTCAAACTCGCGTGTTGTCTGATCATCGCGATCGCGGGCGCAGTGCTGGCGATCCACGTCCTGTCCGGAGTGGTCGACGTTCTGAAGAACTGGGCGATCCTGGGTGGCATCGGCGCCGGAGTGTTCCTGATGCAGCAGATCCTCGCCTCCACTACGGCAGTACTGGGATTCCGCACGCTCAGGAAATCCCGCGAACTCCATTTCTCCCCACCGGCGGCCATTCTGGTGCCGGCACACAACGAAGCACACAGTATCGGCGCCACCATCTCCTCGGTCGACGAGGGAGCAGCGACCTACCCCGGGCGAATCCACTTGTACGTGGTCGACAACGCTTCGAGCGACACCACCCGCGAAGTCGCCGAGGAGGCCCTGCGGGACTGCAGCCACATCACCGGCGAGGTGCTGGACTGTCCGACCCCGGGCAAGGCAATCGCCTTGAACATGGGTATCGACCGCATCCGTGAGGAATTCATCGTCCGCATCGATGCCGATACCGTGATCGGGCCCGGTTGCCTGGAACATGCGATGCGTCACTTCGCTGAACCCGACGTCGGTTGTGTCGGCGGGATCCCCATGCCCGCGGAAGAAAAGACCTGGATGGACAAGTGCCGTCTCATCGAAGTCTATATGCGTCACGGCTTCTTCCAGGTCTCGCTCGACGGATACGACGGGGTGATGGGAATCCCGGGAATGTTCGCCGTCTACCGGCGTAGCCGGCTTCTCGAGGTCGGCGGCATGGTTCAAGGCATGAACGGCGAAGACACCGACATCTGTATGCGCCTCACGGCAGCCGGATACCGTAGCGTCGCCGACCCGAACGCCGTGTACTACAGCGAGACCCCCGCCTCCTACGCTCACCTTCTCGAACAGCGCACACGCTGGTTCCGCAGCATCTATCACCTCACCGCCCGCAACCGAGCCATGCTGTTCGATCGGCAGACCATGGTCGGTACCTTCGTTCTCCCCTTCAACCTCGTCAATGCCGCCCGCCGCGCCATGCTGGCCCCGTTGCTTCTCTACTCCGTGGTGGCCGGAGTGGCCTTCCACTCCACGTTCACCTCGATGCGATGGCAACCCGTCGTCGCAACCCTGCTCGGTATGTCGATGATCATGACCGTCGTCGTCTGTCTCATCTGGCGGCCGGGGTCGGTGAAGTACATCCCGATGTATTTGGCCTTCCGTGTGCTGCGCAGCTATTTCACGCTCGGTTCGACGCTCAGTCTGATCTATCCGCCCATGCATCCCCGGATCCCACGCAACCTGAAGCCACTCCGCCGACACGTGCAGGCTCGATCCAGTACTCCGCCGAAGGAACCACAGTTTCGCGACAGTGCTTCACCTGGCTGAATAGCCACAGTGGTCGCAGAGCCATTCCTCCACTCGAGCCACGGTGTCCCGACAACAGGAGGAAGTACCCAACCTCATCCGAATCGGGTGATGCGCGAGCACAGACATCCGCGACAGGATCGAGCCCATGACGCAGCCAGTTTCTCTCGGACCTGTGGAAATGGTCGTCCTGTCGTTCCCCGGCACGCAGATCGACACGGCGGTGACAGCAGCATTCGCGGAAGTGATCGACGGCGGCTACGCCACGATCCTCGACCTCATCTATCTGGCAAAGGATGCCGACGGCACCCTCACCCAGATCGAGATCGACGAACCACTCGCCGAAACCGGGCTCGACGGGATCACCGTCGATCCCCTCGGACTCGTCAGCGACGAAGATCTCGATGTCGTCCGCTCGTCGATGGAGCCCGGTACCTCGGCCGTCGTGATCGTGTACGAGGAGACGTGGGCCCGCAAGCTCGCCGGTGAAGTTCGCAGAGCCGGTGGCGAGGTCGAACTGCACGTTCAGGTTCCGCGCGATGCAGTCGAAGCGGCCCTGTCCGCGTCTTCAGAACAATAGCGGCACTCGCTGCATCCCAGAAAGAGGTATCCCCATGGTCTTCCGCAGAGGACGCGGCGGTCGTCCGGGTCTGCTCGGCACCGTCGCGCGCACCGCCGTCGTGGCGGGAACAGCCACCGCCACCTCCAACGCAGTCAACCGGCGTGGCCAGCAGCGCGCAGCCGAGAAGCAGGCCTACACCCAGCAGCAGGCTCCTCCCCCGCCCCAGGACTACCCGGCCCCTGCACCGACCCCGCCGCCTGTGTCATCCGACGATCTGGTCACGAAACTGAAGCAACTCGGTGAACTCCACACCACCGGTGTGCTGTCCGACGATGAGTTCGCGGCCGCCAAGAAGCAACTTCTCGGTTGAGATTCATCCGACAGAGGTGATCCGGGCAGCGTCGGATGTCTGATTGACTTGCCGCCATGGGCGCCACAATCGGAGAGATCCTTCCACTGGCCGTGGGTGTCGCGATTTCGCCGATACCCATCGTGGCCGTCATCCTGATGTTGTTGTCGCGCAATGCGAAAGCAACCAGTTCGGGGTTCGGGGTCGGTTGGACCGTCGGGATCCTCGCGGTCACCGGTATCGTGATCCTCCTCGCCGGCTCGATCACCCCGGGCGACGGTGGCGGATCGTCCACCGGCTGGGTCAAGGTGGTCCTCGGCCTTCTCCTGATAATCCTCGCCTTCAAGCAGTGGCAATCGCGGTCCGACACCACGACACCGAAGTGGATGCAGGCGATCGACGAGTTCACGTTCGTCAAGGCCGCCGGCCTCGGACTCCTGCTGTCTGCGGTGAATCCCAAGAACCTGCTCCTTGGCGTGTCGGCGGGTGTCGCCATCGGTACCGCCGGATTGTCCTCCGGTAACGCGGTAGTGGTGTGGCTGGTCTTCACTGTGCTCGCCGCCTGCTCGGTGCTGATTCCCGTCATCGGTTATGCAGTGGCGGCGGAGCGGTTGGCGGGCCCGCTCGACGCGACCAAGACATGGCTGCAGGCGAACAACCATATGGTGATGGCGATCGTGCTGCTGATCATGGGCGCGGTCGTCCTCGGCAAAGGCCTCGGCGGGCTGTAGTGAATCAGCAGACCACGACCCCCTGGCCCCTGTTCCGATCGCTGCAGGGCTACCGCAGATCGTGGATCCGCGCCGATGTGGTCGCAGGCCTGACAGTGTGGGCGGTACTCGTCCCCGAGGCACTGGCCTACGCGACGATCGCGGGAGTCCCCCCGGTGATCGGCCTCTATGCGGCGATACCCTCTCTGATTCTGTATGCGGCAGCGGGAAGTTCGAGACACCTCGTGGTCGGCCCGATGTCGGCCACAGCCGCGCTGTCCGCGGCGATAATCGCGCCGATCGCCGGTGCCGACGACGGCAAGTACCTGGCGCTGTCGGCGGGGCTCGCGATCGCCACAGGAATAGTCGGACTGATCGCCGGATTCGCCCGCCTCGGATTCATAGCGTCGTTCATCTCGGAACCGGTTCTCAAAGGTTTCATCGTCGGCCTCGCGTTGACGATCATCATCGGCCAAGTGCCGAAACTGTTCGGAATCGAGAAGACCGAAGGGAACTTCTTCGTCCATGCCTGGGGCATCATCCGAGGCCTCGGCGACACCGAGTGGCGCACACTGACGGTGGGAATCCTCTGCCTCGTGGTGGTCCTGGGTTTCAAACGATGGCTGCCACTCGTCCCCGGGGCGCTAGTCGCGGTGGCTGTCGGCATCCTTGCCGTGGCGATCTTCGGTCTCGACGACAAGGGTGTGGCCATCGTCGGGCACATCGATTCCGGTCTGCCGGCACTGGGGATACCCGATGGTCTCGGATTCCACGACTACGTAGACCTACTCGGGCCCGCCGTCGGAGTTCTGCTGATCGGTTTCGCCGAAGGCCTCGGTGCTGCGAAGACGTACGCGGTCAAGCACGGCTACACCGTCGATCCCAACCGCGAACTGCTGGGCCTCGGCGCCGCGAACCTCGGATCGGGCTTCAGCTCGGGCATGGTCGTCAACGGGAGTCTGTCCAAGACCGCGGTCAACGGTGGTGCGGGCGCCAAGACGCAGGTCAGCGGTCTCGTGGTCGCTGCCCTGACCGTTCTGACATTGCTGTTCCTCACCGGCTTGTTCGAGCAGTTGCCCGACGCAGCCCTTGCCGCGATCGTGATCGCCGCGGTCGTCGAACTGGTCGATTTCGCCGCGTTGCGCCGCTTGTATCGCGTGTGGACCAACCGACTCGGCAGCATCTACGGCCTCGCCGCGCGCGAGGATTTCACGGCGGCAATCGCAGCGATGCTGGGCGTGCTGCTCTTCGATACCCTCCCCGGCCTCGTCATCGGTATCGGGGTGTCGATGTTGCTTCTGCTGTATCGGTCGTCCCGACCGCACGTCGCGTCGCTGGTCCGTGAGGGCGACCGGTGGGTGGATGTCACGACGAGCCCGCCGGACGACCATGTCGCCGACAGGTCCGACGTTCTCGTGGTCCGGGTCGAGTCCGGTCTGTACTTCGCGAACTCCGACTACGTGCACCAGCAGATCGAGGCGCGCTGCACCGCGGAGACCCGGGTCGTCGTCCTGGATGCGGAGACGTCCCCGTTCATCGATGTCAGTGCCGCACAGATGCTCTTCGAACTACGCGACACGCTCGCGGACGGTGGGATCGCCCTGCGGATCGCCCGCGATATCGGTCAATTCGGTGACGTGCTGCGCCATTCCGATTCGGAGGTCACACCGATCGAGGTGTATCGGACCGTCCGGGCCGCCATCGCCGACGCAGACCCGGCTACCGACACGGACTGACCGGTACCGCGGGATCTCACCCTCGCCGTATGAAGACCCGATAGCGGGCGGCGCCATAGCGTCGAGTTCGACAGCATCACCACGTCACCGAATCGAGGAAACCCATGGCCGGAACCCTGACCGTATGGAAGTTCGATACCGAAACCGGCGCCGACACTGCCGTCGAGACATTGAAAGACCTGCAGCGTCAGGAACTCATCACCGTGCATGATGCCGCTGTGGTCAGTTGGGCCGAAGGCGCGAAGAAACCGAAGACACGACAGCTGAACAATCTCGCTGGGGTCGGGGCCCTGGGCGGTGCATTCTGGGGATTACTCTTCGGCATCCTGTTCTTCATCCCCCTCATCGGTGCTGCCATCGGTGCGGGTATCGGTGCACTGACGGGATCGCTGACGGACGTCGGAATCGACGACGACTTCATCAAGAACCTGAAGGACAAGATCACTCCTGGCACGTCGGCACTGTTCGTCCTGACCTCCGACGCGACCCTCGACCGTGTTCATGAAGAGTTCGAGGGCCAGAAGGCCGAACTGATCTCGACGAACCTGTCGCATGAGCAGGAAGCCACCTTGCGCAGCGTGTTCGCCGAATAGCACAGCATCGACCAGGAGGAATCGGGATGGGATCGCGATACACGCCGGTCAGCACCGAACCGGCGTCACCGCCCTGGACGATTCCTCGTGGACTGATAGTCCTCCTTGCCCTGGCAGCCACGGTCGTCGCGGTTGCCGGGGCAAGGGCACTGTCAGGTCTGCTCGCTCCGCTGTTCCTGGCGTTGATGCTCACCATCGCGGTGCAGCCGATCCAGACATGGGCCGCGCGGCGGGGGATTCCCGTGTGGGCAGGGATGCTGGCCGCCCTGGCAGCCGTGTACGCCATCCTGCTCGGTTTGATCGGCGCGCTCCTCCTGTCCGTTGCGCAACTTGCCACGGAACTCCCGCAGTACGCCGACAGTCTGAACAACCTGCTCGACGGAGTTCACGCGCAGTTGAACAATGCCGGCGTCGACGACGACCGTGTCGCCAGCACGCTGAGCAGTCTCGATCTCGGGAAACTCGTCGGATTGCTCGACGACCTGCTCGTCGGACTCCTCGGAGTCGTCTCGAACGTCGTCTTCATCATGGCTCTGCTGTTGTTCATGGCCATCGATGGCAGTACCATCGGCCGCCGCATGCGCATCGTCGACAGGATGCGCCCCGACATCGCCTATGCTCTTTCCACTTTCGTCGACGGAACACGGAAGTACCTGATCGTATCCACGGTCTTCGGTCTCATCGTCGCAGTGTTCGACGGTGCCGCGTTGTGGCTGCTGGGTGTTCCGCTACCGATTCTCTGGGCTCTGCTGTCGTTCATCACCAACTACATTCCGAACATCGGCTTCATCATCGGACTCGTTCCGCCCGCGATTCTCGCCCTGCTCGAAGGTGGACCGGTCCTCATGCTGTGGGTGATCGTCGTCTACAGCGTCATCAATTTCGTGATCCAGTCGATCATTCAACCGAAGTTCGTCGGTGACGCCGTCGGCTTGAGCGTCACGGTGACGTTTCTGTCGTTGGTGTTCTGGTCGTGGGTGTTAGGGGCACTCGGCGCACTACTGGCCGTTCCCATGACACTGCTCGTGAAGGCTCTACTCGTCGATATCGACCAGTCCACCCGTTGGGTCGACGCACTGATCGGTGATTCGTCCAGCGCACCCGAACCCGAACCCACTGCGTCCGGCATCGACACCGCCGACGATCCCGATGCGCCCGACGAAGCCGAGAAGCCCGGGAACCTCGACGATGCTGACGATTCTGCAGAAGGACAGAAGCATCACATCGAGGACCCGGGCTGATCGACACCGCGGTCACCGCGTCAGGATTTTGTCGACGCGAGCGCCTCGGCCACCTTCTCCGCCTGAGCGTTGCTTTCGAGCAACTGCCGCACCAGCCACAGGCCGAGCACCCGAGTGACCGCAGCAGCGAGATACACGGCCACGCCGATCAAGGTGACCGCCACGAATGCCAGACTCAACAGCTGGTACGACAGCAGGTCACGCGTGTCCGACAACGTCAGCGACGCAATGTAGATCACGAAGGCAGCGACAGCACCGACGATCATCAGCACCAGGCCGATGATCTGTCCCTTCGCTCCACCGGATCCGGCACGGGCGGAATCGAGCCCCAGCCCGGCAACGTCCTTCTTGAACTGTTCACGCCGTTCGTCGACGAGAGTCATGGTCATCCTCCTAGATAACTGGTAGACAGTGCTTCTTCGATCTCCGCCGGATCACCGGTGCGAACCACTCGACCCTGCAGCATCAGTGCGGCACTGGTCGCGATGGGAAGCACTGCACGAGCGAACTGTTCCGCAACGAGTATCGAAATACCCTCCGCTGCAAGTTCACCCACGATGTCATAGATCTGCGAGACGATCCGAGGGGCCAGGCCCATCGACAGTTCGTCGAGCAGTAGCACGGTCGGGTTGGTTCCCAACGCACGCGACAGGGCAAGCATCTGCTGCTCACCGCCCGACATCGACCCAGCCAGCTGGGTTCGTCGCTCACCGAGAATCGGGAATCGGGAATAGGCGACCTCTTCGAGATCCGCCAGCGAGACGCCGGTGCCGGTGGCGATCCACAGGTTCTCCCGCACCGTCAGGTTGGGAAACACCCCTCGCCCCTCGGGAATCGAGCAGACTCCCATGCGCGCCAGCTCCGCCGCCGACACTCCGTTCACGACGCGACCGGCCAGTCGGAACTCCCCCGATGCCACCGGATGGATTCCGGAGCACACCTTCAGAGACGTGGTCTTGCCGCCGCCGTTGGGGCCGAGCAGCGCAACGACCGCGCCGGGCTCCAGCACCAGGTCGACGCCGTGCAGGACCTCGATCGATCCGTACGCCGCTCGTACATCTACGAGTTCGAGCAAGGGCTCGGTGCCACTTTCGAGCAAGGGCTCGGTGCTCATACCGCTTCCTCCTCGGTCCCGATGTACGCATTGATCACTGCCTGATCATTCTTGATCTCGTCCGGGAGTCCACTGGCGAGGATCGCACCGTAGTCGAGGACGTGGATCGTCGAGCAGATCTTCATCACCAGCGGAATGTCGTGTTCCACAAGACAGATCGCAAGTCCTTGATCGGCGAGATCGGTGAGCAGGGCAGCGAACTGCTCGGTCTCCTGCTCCGTTTGACCCGACGCCGGCTCGTCGAGCAGCAGGACCCGCGGGGACGTCATCAGTGCCCGCGCCACCTCCACCACACGAGCTCGCCCGGTGGGAATATCCGAAACGTCCTTGTCTGCAATGTCGGCCAGACCGGTGAGTTCGAGAAGCCGATCCGTCTCGGATTCCACATCGATTCGTGCGCGGGTGTTGGCGTTGTGGATGTCCCCTGCCACACGCAGGTTGTCCCGCACAGACAACGACACGAACAGCTCGAGCCGCTGAAATGTGCGGGCGAGACCTTGCCTGGCCCGCTTGTAGGGTGCGGCGGAGGTGACGTCGCGGCCGTCGAGGAACACCTTGCCGGCCGTCGGTTTCTGCAGTCCGGTGATGGTGTTGAACAATGTGGTCTTGCCGGCACCGTTCGGGCCGATCAGCCCGGTGACGGTTCCTTTCATGACCGCGATGCTCACATCCTTGACAGCCTTGTGACCACCGAATTGAACAGTGATGTCACGTGTTTCGAGGATCGGCGCATCAGGCATTCGTGACCAACTCCTTTTCGGCCCGCGCGGGAGGTGTCGACAGATAGTCGGCGATGCCGAGTTCACGGTCGATCTCGTCGCGCACCTGCGTGCTGTACGGCTCGTCGACACCCACACGTTCGAGGATCAGCGGCGCACGACGCTGCGCCTCTTCCGCTCCGAGGACCGCCTCGGGCATCAACCATTGCCCGACGACGGGGAGCATGAACACCGTCGCGATGGTGATCGAAGCGAACCACCAGTTGTCCAGCACGCCAACGAGGGCGAGGACATACGAGACCAGCACCACTGCCGCTCCGCCGACCAGTACCGGCTTCGCGTTCACCAGGGTGCGGTAGCCCTCGACCACCTGGTGAACACTGCCACTGGGGTTGAGTGCCACACCTATACCGATCAGCGCCGGGCTCACCGCAGCGACATTGCCCAGGAAGGTCCACATGTCGGCATGCCCTGGTTGCGCCGTCGCGAGATTCGCGAACGTGGTCATGATGACCGCGAACCCGATACCCGACATCAGACCGCCGAACAATGCGCCCGAGACGTAACCGATGCCCGCCACCACGGTGAGCATCAACAGCGACAGGCTCACCATGATCGAGAAACTCTCGTTCGACACCGATCCCATCGCGCTCGCCATGAAGAGTCCGCCGAGTCCGGCGATGCCGGACGACAGTGTGAACACACCGAGTTTGAGCCGGACAAGGCTCTGCCCGAGCATCGCGGACGCCGCAGGGCTGTCCTTCATCGCAGCCAGACGCCGGCCGTAGCCGCTGTTGCGCAGAGCGATGACACCCACACCGAGCACGGCGAAGACGACCGTCATGGTCATGAGGAACGTTGTCTCGTTGCGCAGATCGAGTGGTCCGATCTTCAGCGGCGGAATCGCAATGTTGCCGTCGGTGAAGAGGGAGAACTTGATACCGAAGAGTTCACGCTGGGTGGTGTCGCGCAGCACCATGTTCGACAGGAACACCCCGAACGCCATGGTTGCCAACGCCAGATACAGGCCGCGGAGCCGCAGTGCCGGCAGTGCGATGAGGCCGCCGATCACGGCTGCCGCAGCGACACCGAGCGCCACACCCCACAGATTCAAGTGGGCGGCGAGTCCGGCCCCGGATATCCCGAAGTGGAACGCGACGATGGTGGAGATCGCGCCGAACGACACGGGCGCCAGATTCATCTCTCCGGCGTACCCGGTGAGAAGGGTCAACGACAGTGCGATGATCGCGAACGTCATACCGATCGTCAACGTGGTGACCGCCGAGGTCACCATGAGCAACCGGACCGCGTAGACGATCACCACCAGCGCCACCGCCCACGCCACGGCCTTGCGCACCGACGGCACGTGGTAACGCTCCCGTGTGCGGGTCACCGCGCCGCGCAGGCGATCCTGCGGCAGCACGATCAGCACGACGAACAGCGCGATCATCGGCAGCGACACACGGAAGTTCGACGTCCAGTTCCATGAGGTCGGGAAGTACGCGAGCACATAGGTGGCCGCCAGACCCAGGAAGATCGCTCCCGCGAAGGTGCGCGGGATGCTACGCAACCGGCCGAACATCGCGGCGGCGAACGCGTCGATGACGAGCAGCGTCAGCATGTTCGCTTCGAGTGTGCCGCCGTTGATCGGGGTGATCAGGACGCCGGCCAGGACAGCGAGGGTCGATCCCATCACCCACGACAGCGCGGCGAGACGATCCGGATCGTGGCCGTTGAGCCGCAACAGGTCCGGGTCGTCGACGACGCCGCGCATCGCGACACCCGCGCGGGTGCGGGTGAACATGATGCGCAGGCCCACGGCGATGAGAATCGCGACAGCGATGCAGATCAGTTCGTGGTAGCGGATGCTGACACCCACGATCTCGATTCCGTTGCGGTCTCCGAAGAACATCGCCATTGTGCGCGGCTCTTCCGGATGCCAGAACCAGTGTGAGACAGCGACCATTCCGAGAAGGATCGAGACGGTGACGACGATTTTCGTCACCTCGGCCGTGTCGCGCATTCCGCGCATGATCACGGTGTAGAGGAACAGGCCCATCAGTGGGCCGAGAATGCCGAGGACGATCAGCAGTGCCACGGGGGTGGGCAGACCCCAGCCCACCTTGAACTGCCAGTAGGCGAAGGCACCGAGCATCGCCTGCGCGCCGTGCGCGAAGTTGAAGATGCCCGAGGTGTTGTAGGTGAGAACGAGGCCCGATGCTGCGATCGCGTATACCGATCCGAGCACCAACCCCAGAACGGTGAAGGTCAAGAAGGTGTCCATGCGAAAACCTCTGCTCGTCGGTGCCGGCGGCGCATACGCCGCCGGCACCGGTCGTCATCGGATCAGGACGCCGGCCTGATGATGTTGGGATTCAGGTACTTCGTGGCGATACGGTCGGGTCCGAGATCGGTTCCCCAGGTGCTCGGGTCGGTCGCGAACAGGTAGCGGTCGTCGCATTTGAAGGTGCCGGCTTCCGCGGGGAACGCCTGCGAGAACTCCGCACCATCGAGCGTGGCGACCAGGCCGCACTTCGCGGGCATATTGGCGCCCGGATCGGTCGCGGCGTGCAATCCGCCGCCGTCCCACTCGTGGATCTTCGACAGTTCGTCGATCATGCACTGCCGGGTCAGGTCCGAACCGCACTCCTGTGCGGCGGTCGCCCACAGCAGGAACGACGAGGTCGCCTGCATTCCGAGCAGTGCGGTCTTGCCGCCCTTCGCCGTGACCATGTCGACGTAGTCCTTCACCGCGGGAACGGTGTCGGCGTTCTCGATCATCTGGAAGGTCATGCCGGCGTGCAGGTTGTCGAGCAGACCGCCGTTCGCACTGTTCCACTCGCGTGCCGCGTCGCCGTACCAGGTGGCCTCACCCATGAAGATGGGGTCGATACCGACCTGGTCGAGGGCCTTGATCAGGTTGAATTCGGCCGGCACCGGCGACCTCGACGTCCACAGCCCCGTGGCGCCGCATTCCTTGAACTTCTCGGCGAACGGGACGTAGCTGGACTCACCCTCGTAGTTGAGGGTCACTCCACAATTCTTCAGATGGAAGCCCGCGGCCTCCGCGGTCGACCGGGTCTTCGTGGTCGACGTGATGATCGTCGGCATCGTGGAGTTGATGACGTCGAAGCCGTTCATCTTGTCGGGGTGCATCTCGGCGATCTGGAACCACTGAGACCCGTTGGCATAGTCGACGGGGAACGGAACGCCCTGAAAGGTCATCGGGCCGTTCGCCGCGTCCGGGGAGACGGTGAACGCAGGGACGGCCGCAAGGTTGCAGGCCACACGGGTCTGCTCGGACGTCTGGTCCATCGCGAAACCGTGCCCGACCAGCATGAACTCGGTACCGCAGGCGTTCTGCATGACGGCGTTCGCCTGTGTCATCGCGCCGTCGTAGTAGGTGCCCACGATCTGCCGGCCGTTGATACCGCCCTGCTCGTTGCACCAGTCGATCATCGCGGAAACGGCGTCGCCCATTTCCTTGTTCAGTCCCGGGCTCTTGACGTAGCCGCTGTCGTCGCCGAAACCGATGCGGATTTCCGAGTCGCTGACACCCTGATCGGTCGCGCCGGTGGCATCACCTGCGCCGCACGGAGAGTCGAGGGTTCCGAACTTCACACCGGTCGGTGCGGCGGCCGCTTCCGCGGCGGCAACCGGTGCCATCCCGGCAGCGGCGGGATCCGCACCTCGATCCGACGCACAGGCCGAGGTCACCGCCATGGTGGCAGCCAAACCGGCCACCAGTTTGGTGGCAGTACTTCGTTTCACGATGTGGAGCTCCTTACGTCTCGAGCGCGCGCCGAGAATGGCGAGGATCGGGACCTCGCGGCGGCATGTCGGTGCCGCGAAAGTAGCCAGCGTCACGCAACGGACATCCCGGACTCCCGGTGAGTGAGACTTGGCCGTGATGGGGACCACACGCCGTTCCCAGTCAGTGGTATCTCTCACCCCATACTGGAGGGAGAGCGTGAGATCGTTCCGCGGCATCGAGTGAAGTACTTCTTCTCCGCGACACCGAAGAAAGGCGATCGAAGTGACAGCACCCGCAGATGTCCAACAGATGCTGCAGAAGGTCGTTTCCCAGCTCACAGGTCCGGGCGGCCGTTTCGAGGTCGCTGTGGAGAACGTACGTGGAAACGCCATGCCGGTGATGACCAAACGCGACCGGCGTGTCGCCGACATCGTCGTCGCTTCGAAGGCGTGGGGCGACCGCGACTACATCGTCACCGCCGACCGACGGATCTCCTTCGCTCAGCACGCCGACGCGGTGGCAGCTCTCGCAACGACCCTGCGCGACGAATACGGCGTGGGCAAGGGCGACCGGGTCGCGATTCTTGCCGCCAACTCCCCGGAATGGATCATCACATTCTGGGCGACCCAGTGCCTCGGTGCGATCACGGTCGGGCTCAACTCGTGGTGGGTGCCCGCAGAAATCGCCTACGGCGTCGAGATGGTCGAGCCGAAGGTGATCGTCACGGACGCCAAGCGTGCAGCACTGCTCACCAAAGCGGAGGTGTCCGGGTTCGAGCAGCTCACGATGGAAGAGGACGTTCCGCGGATCGTGTCCGCGGCGCCCGGTGCCGATCTCCCGGTCTCCGACGTGGACGAGGACGATCCCGCCGTCATCCTGTTCACCAGCGGCACCAGCGGACGTCCCAAGGGTGCGGTGCACTCGCAGCGGAACCTGCTCGCCGTCGTCGACTACCACCGATTCAACGACGCCATGATGTCTTCCATGTACGGACGCCCGTACGACGACGCAACCCCCAGCGACCTTCGCTATCTCTTGACGTCGCCGCTGTTCCACATTGCCAGCCTGCACAACCTCGTCGTACCCCGACTGGCCACCGGCAGCGCCATGGTCCTGACCGAGGGTGCGTTCAATGTCGACAAGGTGTTCACCTTGGTCGAGCGCGAGAAAGTCACCAACTGGGGCGCGGTCCCGACCATGGCCGCCCGCATGCTCGAGCACGAGGACACCGAGAAATACGACCTGACGTCGCTGAGCGCGTTCGCACTGGCGTCCGCACCGTCGTCGCCGGCATTCAAGAAGCGGCTGCAGGAGAAATTCCCGTTCGCCCAGCAGGCGCTCGTCGACAGTTACGGTCTGACCGAGTGCAGCACCGCGATCGCTGTAGCGACCGCACCCGAGATCGAGGCCTTCCCCGGCACGCTCGGCAGCCCGATCATCACGGTGAGCATGGAGATCCGCGACCCGTTCGGCGAGAAGGTCGATGACGGTGTCGAGGGCGAGATCTGCGTCCGCAGCCCGTTCGTGATGCTCGGCTACTGGAACAACGACGCTGCCACCGATGCTGCGATCACCTCCGACGGCTGGCTGCGTACCGGCGACTTCGGGACCCTCGAGAACGGCCGACTCCGGTTGACCGGCCGTCGCTCGGATCTGATTCTTCGCGGCGGCGAGAACGTGTACCCGACCGAGATCGAGCAGGCTCTCGACGAGCATCCCGAAGTCCAGGAGTGCGCGGTCATCGGTGTCGATCACGAGGACCTCGGGCAGGAGGTCGGCGCGGTCGTGGTGTTGGTGGCCGGAAGCGACGCCACCGAAGACGATCTGCGGGACTTCCTCCAGGAACGTCTCGCCTACTACAAGATCCCGAAGACCTGGAGGATCACGCAGGATCTCCTGCCGCGCAACGCGACCGGGAAGGTCATCCGTCGCGACCTCACCGTCTGACGATAGCCACAACCGAAAAAGGCAGGTACACACCTCCGGACGGTGTGTACCTGCCTTTTTCTGCGGCAAACACCCGGGTGCTCTACCCCAGCCCGAACAACGCAGCGGCGTTGTCGTGACACACTTCGCGTAGCCACGCGGAATCCGGCGCGAACCGCTCGATCGCGTCGAGTTGGTGGAGGTAGCCGTACGGGATGTTGGGGAAGTCGGTGCCGAGAAGGATCTTGGATCGGAGGGCGTCGAGCCTGGGCAATGCCGCCTCGGGGAAAGGCATATCCGCTTCGACGAAGTCGGTGAACGCCATCGTGGTGTCGAGGTACACGCGCGGGTATTCGTCCGCGAGGTCGAGGAAGGCCTCGTACTCCGGCATCCCCATGTGGGCAATGATCACCGCCAGGTTCGGGTACCGGCGCATCAGTTCGGCCATCGGCTCGGGTCCGGTGTGCGTTCCGGGAGCGGGCCCCGACCCGCAGTGCACGACGATCGGTAGCCCTTCGTCCTCGAGCAGTCCCCACACGTCCTTCAACTGCGGATCGAGTGGCGTGTAGTCGCCGACCTGGATGTGGGATTTGAACACGACCGCACCGGACGAGATCGCCTCGGCGACATAGGACGCCGCGCCCGGTTCGGGATAGAACGTCGCGGTGTGCAGGCAGTCCGGGGTACGGGACGCGAAATCGGCCGACCACGAATTGAGCCACGCCGCCATCTCCGGCCGATGCGGGTAGAGCATCGACGTGAAGTACCGGACACCGAACGCGCGCAGTCGCTCGACGCGCTCCTCCTCGGTGTGTCGGTAGGTGATGGGCCAGGTCCGTCCGACGAGCGGTCCTGCCGTGTCGAAGTACTCCCAGACCTTGTCCATCACGTTCTTCGGCATGAAATGCGTGTGGACATCGATGAGCTCATCGATGCCGTGCCGTTGACGGAACTGCGCAACCTGATCGATCTCGTTCACACTGCGACCGTACACATGGTGTATCGGAACAACCTTCGATGGAGGGGCCTGAACAGGCCGGGACCGGGTGCGGAAGCGATCCGCACCCGGTCCTGTCGTTCTGCGGAGCGCAGAGTCAGGCCTTTGCCGCTGCGGCCGCACTCTGAATCGCGAGCTTGTCGAGTCCTGCCGCATACAACCGTCTACCGAAGAACAGCGCCACGATTGCGAGCACGTACACCAGCGGGGTCAACTGCAGTGCGCCGACGAGGCCGAGACGGTCGGCGAGGATGCCGACGATGAACGGTCCGGTCGCCAGCCCCAGGATGTTGTTGGCGACGGTCAGCGACCCCAGGGCGGATGCGCGCACCGACTGGTGTGTCAGGCTGGCCACCATCGCTGCGGTCGGGCCGGATGAACCGGCAGAGAAGAAAGCGCCGATCGCGATGAGTGTCAATTGCGCCGGGCCGGGTTCCAACTGGAATGCGACCCCGAGAGAAGTCAGCGAAATAGCGCAGTATGCGATGGCACTGGACCACTTCGCCGACGGGTTGTTGCGGCTGACCCGGTCGGTGATGATCCCGCACACCACCATGCCGGTACCGATCAGCAGCACGAAGACCGAAGCGATCACGCCTGCCTGGTCCGGCGCCATGCCGTACTCGCGGTTGAAGAAGCTGGGCGTCCACGACAGCAGCACGGCAGCGGTGAACATCTGCAGGCCGCCACCGAGATACGCGCACCACACTGCAGGGTTGGTGAACAGGGTCGAGACGGAGACCCGCATCGGGGGCGCGTCCGGACGGGAGGGCGACGGAACGTCCTGCTCGACTGCGTGTGCGGCCAACCGGCGTTCGGTGACCACGATGCGGAACAACGCGACGAGGATGAGCCCGAGCACCGCCATCGCTGCGAACGACCATCGCCAACTCAGGTGCACTGCGATGACGCCGCCGAGAGAGACCCCGACGACCGAACCGAACGAACCGCCGGCCATGAACGCTCCGCTGAGTGCCGAATGCACCCGTGGAGCAAAGACACTGAGCACCAATGCGATTCCGACGCTGCCATATGCGGCCTCGCCGACGCCGACGAGGAAACGTGCCGCCAGCATCTGCTCGTAGTTGGCTGCCACCGCGCAGAACAGCGTCGCGATGCTCCAGATCACCGCCATCAGGACGAGGCTGCGAACCCGGCCCCAGCGGTCCGCGAGCAAGGATAGCGGGAAGGTCAGCAAACCCACCATCAGTGCGACGATGCTGGTCAGAGACGCGAGCTGTGAATCCGAGAGATCCCAATCGGCCTTCAGGAACGGGAAGACGGCGCTGAGCACCTGACGCGACATGTAGTCGGACAGCAGCAACGCGAAGGTCAGCGCAAAGACCACCCAGGGATACATGGGGCGGCGGCGGGGCCGAGCAGAGTCGATGCGATCGGATCCTGGTTCATCGGCCGGAGAGTCGGGGCCGAGTTCGACGGAGGTACCGATCGAGGCGGGAGGGTTTCCCATGAGAGCTCCTCGAGTGGGGGAAGGTGTCGTCAGGACGCTGCGTGACGCGCCTGATGTGCGTCGAGTTCCTCCTCGAGGATCGGAACGCCGAGATTGCAGGCATGGATTCCGAGGACGCTGACCATCTGCAGAACGGTGAGAATCTCGTCGCGAGAGACTCCGAGATCGAGCGCAGCACGGATGTGCCGCCGTACGCCGGGGGCGTACATGTGGGTAGCGGCAGCGTCGATCGCGATGCTGAGGAGTTCGACGAACTCCGGCGTGAAGATGCCCCGCTCGATCGGGGTGGCATTCATCGCCATGAACTGCTCGGTCCACTCCGGATCCCAGTCGGACAATTTGTCCCACAAAGGATTCCAATTGCCGTCCCGGCGCATGGCATCCAGGGTCGGGGTGGGAATCGAATCGGGTTTCGTGGTCACACGGCACTCGTTTCACGCAAGGGTCGAAGTATGATGTGGCGTGAACGCCATTCCACGGAGAACGTGGTGTACATCACTTTAAACCCCGTCGATCGAGATTGATTACCCCGTCGGGACGTATTTCTTCACATTTCGGGACAGCTATTCGCCGGAGCGCCTGCGCCACTCACGAGGGCTCATACCGAACTGCCGACTGAACCAACGGGAAAAGCTACTCGGTGCCGAGAACGACAGCATCTCGGAGATCTCTGTGAAGGTGTGCCGTCGGCTCGCCACCAACCGCCGGGCAAGTTCGGCACGAGTGGCGTCGACGACCCCGGAGAAGGTCTGTCCCGATTTGGCCAGGTGCCGGTGGACAGTGCGGCGATCCACACCGAGACTCTGAGCGACCTGCTCGACGGAGCATCGTCCGGTCGGAAGTAGCAGCTCGACGAGCTCACGTACCCGCTGCTCGAGGGTGGGAGCCTCCGGAGCTGCGAATTCGTCGAAGGCTTGTCGTACATAGCCGCGAAGCAACGGATCGGACAGGCGATTCGGCTGGTCCAGGTCATTCGCATACATGACGATCCCGGAGTAGTCACCGCCGAAGGTGAGGGGCGCATCGAAGATGCGACGGTGGGTACTGTCATCATCGGGGCGCTCGTGCTCGAAGGACACCGATACGGGGCGCCATCGATCTCCGAGCAGGTGCTGCAGTAGCTGGTAGATCACAGCGAGGGCGAGCTCCACCGACTGACGGACGGGCATCGGCTCGCCGGTCTCGACCCGGAGAACGACGGTCGCCAGCCCGCCACGTTCGATGATCTCGATGAACAACGCCTCATTGTAGGTGTGCTGATAGCGGATCAGCATCCGCAACGCACTCCGGGCATCCGGCTCCTCGCGAATACCCATACTCAGGGGGCCGAGAGTGGACAGCCGTCGCCGTTCGGCAAGCCTGAGCCCGAAATCTTGCCGGCCGGTCGCCGCAGCCGAGAGTTCGAGCAGTCGCGCGATCGACGCGGCCGGCATCCAGCGATCCTGAAGTTCGAGCCCCGCCGGATCGAGATCTACGCTGCGCATCAACTGGACCGGGTCGACCGACAGCGAACGCCCCAGTTCGATGTAGCCGGTCAGCGACGCGTAGCGCGCCAGGGGCTTCGCCAGCGTCATCGTCGGATCCTTCCTTCGTTGCCGCCGCGTTCCCTGTCCCGAACGGGCAACAAATATGTCCCCTGCAGGTAAGTATGAACCATCCCTCCTGACTACCGTTGTGTTATCAGCGTCACATAACCCTTCCGAGGTGCAGGAATACCTACGACGCGGTGACACCGGACGCAGCGACATCAGAGGAGAGAACACATGGCACAGGCGATCCGCTTCCACGAAACCGGCGGCCCCGCGGTTCTGAGGTGGGAGTCCGTGGAGGTAGGCGAACCGGGCCCCGGCGAAGTCCGGATCCGGCACGAAGCCGTGGGCCTCAACTTCGCCGACACCTACTTCCGCACCGGGATGTACCCGGCACCGCTCCCCGCAGGAATGGGCGTCGAAGCCGCCGGTGTCATCGAGGCGGTCGGCTCGGGTGTCACAGATTTCCGAGAAGGCGACCGTGTCACCTATACGGGCAGCCCGCTCGGCGCGTACAGCACCGAACGCGTGATGCCGGCCGAGCACTTGATCGCTCTGCCGGACGAGATCCCGTTCGACACTGCGGCCGCAATGACCATGCGTGGCCTGACGACGTCGTATCTCCTGCGTCGCATCCACCCCCTGGCAGCCGGGGACACCGTGCTCCTCCACGCCGCAGCCGGCGGCGTCGGACTGATCTTCTGCCAGTGGGCAAAGCACTTGGGGATCAACGTCATCGGCACCGTATCCAGTGACGCGAAGGCCGAGGCTGCGCGAGCCCACGGCTGCAGCGAGGTCATCGTCTACACGCGAGAGAACGTCGCCGAGCGAGTCCGTGAGCTCACCGACGGCAAGGGCGTGCCGGTGGTGTTCGACAGCATCGGCGAGTCGACCTTTCAGTCGTCGATCGACTCACTCGCACACCGCGGCCTGCTGGTGGCGTTCGGTACTGCTTCCGGCCCGATCCCGCCGATCGATGCCATGGAGCTCGCCGTCAAGGGCTCACTGTTCGTCACCCGCCCTGCGCTCGCCGACTACATCGCCGACCCCGCCGAGCGCGCCGAACTGGCCGGCGAGCTGTTCGCGCACGTCGCAGCCGGACGCATCGAGATCGACATCAACCAGCGGTACAAGCTCGACGAAGCCGAACTCGCCCACCGTGACCTGGAATCAGGCATCAGCGTCGGTTCTTCGGTGTTCTCGGTCTGACCCACATCGACCCATCGTCATCCACCCCTCGTCATGGACAGGAGGACAACCGTCATGACCACCACTGTCGACCGTGCGGACCCCCGCACCGATTCGCGCTCTCGGAGTCCGATGGACGCACGGCCGTCGACCGCGAGCATCGGTGCAGAACTTCACGACGTGGACCTGGCCGAGGTCTCTCGCGACGACCGGCTTTTCACCGAACTGAAAGCACTTCTGCTCGAACACAAGGTGCTGTACTTCCGCGATCAGCACATGAGCCGGGCCGAGCACGTCACGCTCGCGGAGCGCTTCGGCAGGCTCGAGGATCATCCGGTACTCGGCAGCGATCCGGAACATCCCGGCCTGGTCCGCATCTACAAGGACCTCGACAGTCCGCCCGAAGCATTCGAGAACTCCTATCACTGCGACGCCACCTGGCGAGAGATCCCACCGATGGGGTCCGTCCTGCGATGCGTCGAAGGTCCCGCTGTGGGCGGCGACACGATCTGGGTGAACATGGCGCTCGCCTACGAGCGACTACCCGAGCGTGTGAAAGAACAGATCGTCGGGCTGCGTGCACGACACAGCATCGAAGCGTCGTTCGGTGCGCGACTCCCGATCGAGAAGCGCCTCGAGCTGAAGGAGCGCTACCCCGACGCGGAGCACCCCGTCGTCCGCATTCATCCGGAAACGGGCGAGAAGATCCTCTTCGTCAACAGCTTCACGACACATTTCACGAATTTCCACACCGCAGACAATGTCCGATGCGGAGTCGACTACACCCCCGGGGCCGGCGAGTTGCTCCGCTACCTGCAGAGCCAGGCGACGATCCCCGAATATCAGGTGCGTTGGAGGTGGACACCGAACAGCGTCGCGATCTGGGACAACAGGTGCACGCAGCACTACGCGGTCCAGGACTACTGGCCCGCCGTCCGCAAGATGGAACGCGCCGGAATCATCGGCGACCGGCCCTACTGATCACACCGATCCTCTTTCAGCCCAAGACTTCCCCACTCGATCCACAGGAGGCTTCCATGCATTTCCACGACGACGCTCTCTTCCCCGAATGCCAGGAAAAACTGGTCATCACCTGCGCGCCGTACGGCCCCGAATGGGAACCGGACGATTTCCGCGAAGACCTGCCGCTGACGATGGAAGAACACATCCAGAAGGCAGTGGACTGCTACGAAGCCGGCGCAACCGTGCTGCACATCCACGTCCGGGAACTCGACGGCAAGGGCTCCAAGCGCCTGTCGAAATTCAACGAACTCCTCGCCGGACTGCGCGAGGCCGTGCCTGACATGATCCTGCAGGTGGGCGGGTCCATCTCGTTTGCCCCGGAAGGCGAAGGCGCAGATGCGAAATGGCTCTCGGACGACGTGCGGCACATGCTTGCCGAGCTCGATCCGAAACCGGATCAGGTGACCATCGCGATCAACACCAGCCAGATGAACATCATGGAGCTGATGACCGCCGACGACATCGCCGGCACCTCGATGGAACGTCCGGAACTTGCGGCCACGTACCGAGAGATGACCGTTCCTGCCGGACCGGAGTGGGTGGAGGAGCACCTACGCCGCCTTCAGGCCGCCGGAATCCAGCCGCACTTCCAGCTCTCGTCCATCCCGCAGCTCGAGACCGTCGAACGTCTCATCCGTCGCGGGGTCTATACCGGACCTCTCAACCTGACCTGGGTGGGTATCGGGGGCGGCTTCGACGGCCCGAACCCCTACAACATCATGAACTTCATCCAGCGTGTTCCCGACGGTGCGTGCCTGACCCTCGAGACCCTGATGCGCTCGGTCCTTCCGGTCAACACCATGGCCACGGCGATGGGCCTGCACAACCGTTGCGGCAACGAAGACACCATCTGGGGTCGCAAGGGCGAGAAGATGACGTCGGTCCAACAGATCCAGCAGCTGGTCCGTATCGCCGGCGAACTCGGCCGCGAGGTCGCGACCGGTAAGGAAGCCCGCGACATCTACAAGATCGGCGAAACCTACCGCGACGCCGACGAAACCCTCGCCAAGCTCGGCTACGCACCGAATCGTCGTCCCGGACAGGTCGGCTTCACCCAGCACGCCTGACCTACCACCGCGACCGGGCCCGCCGTGATCGACGGGCCCGGTCTCGTCGACAAATGCTGTGGAACAACAGATTTGGGTGATCAATGTACAACAATACCGAACCGACCGTGGTCATCGTCCCCGGTCTACGCGACCACGTCGCCGACCACTGGCAGACCCTGCTCGCCGATCGCCTCGACCGGGTGCGCACGGTGCCACCCCTCGAGCGCGACAAACTGAGCCTCACTGCCCGAGTCGCCGCTCTCGACACGGTCGTGGCCGAAGTCGACGGACCTGTGGTGCTCGTGGCACACAGCGCCGGTGTCCTGATCACCGCGCACTGGGCCCAGCAATCGACCAGGCCGATCCTCGGCGCACTGCTCGCGACACCGGCCGACCTGGAACGTCCGCTGCCCGAGGGATATCCCACGATGGATGATCTCACACAGGGAGGCTGGCTACCGATCCCCCGTCGCCGTCTTCCCTTCCGCAGCATCGTCGCGGCGAGCAGCAACGACCCGCTCGCAGAACAACGCCGGGTCGCGGGCATCGCCGAAATGTGGGGTAGCCGGTTCGTGGATCTCGGCGAGGTCGGACACCTCAACCCCGCGGCGGGATTCGGCGACTGGCCGAAGGCCGACGAGTTCCTGCATGAATTGATCGAATCCGCTTCGCGAACCACCGCCTGAGAGAGATCACACGATGCTCAACCTGTCCGTTGTCCTGGAAGATTCCGCCCGCAGATATCCGACTCGTGACGCGCTGGTGCTCGGCGACACTCGAATCAGCTATGCCGAACTGGACTCCCGCTCGAACCGGGTCGCCAACCTGCTGGTCGAGCGCGGCATCGAACCCGGCGACACCGTCGCCATGTCGTTCCCCAACATGCCGGAATTCCCGATCGTCTACTACGGCATCCTCAAGGCCGGTGCGGTCGTGGTGCCGTTGAACATCATGCTCAAGGGTCGCGAGATCGCCTACCATCTCGAAGATTCCGGAGCAAAGGCGTACTTCTGTTTCGAGGGCGGACCCGACCTGCCGATCGGTGAGTTCGGTCGGGCAGGGTTCGGATCGGCATCGCAGTGCAGCGACATGTTCGTCGCGGGCGGCGAACCCGGAACCGGCACCACCGACATACCGAGTCTCGAAGCTGCACTGGTGGGAGCTTCGGACGTGTTCTCGACGGTGGTACGCGCACCGCAGGACACCGCAGTCATCCTCTACACGAGCGGCACCACCGGAAAACCCAAAGGTGCGCAGCTCTCCCACTCCAACATGGTGATGAATGCGGTCACCGCGAACCGACTGTTCGACAGCAACCCGATCCGCCACGACACCTATCTCGTGACGCTGCCCCTCTTCCACTCCTTCGGTCAGACCGTGACGATGAACGCGGGACTGTCGGTGGGCGGCACCCTGGTCCTGCTGCCACGATTCGAGGCACGCGCCGCCCTGGCGCTGATGACGGACGAGGGCATCACTGTCTTCGCCGGCGTGCCGACGATGTACTGGGGTCTGCTCAGTGCACTGGACGAGAGTGTGGACGTCGACCGGATCGCCACGACGATGCGCCGCGCAATCTCGGGTGGGGCGGCGTTGCCCGTCGAAATCCTCACCCGATTCTCCGAGCGGTTCGGTGTTCGGATCCTCGAAGGTTACGGACTGTCCGAGACCTCACCACTCGCACTGTTCAGCGACCCGGAGCGCGAGCCCCGTCCCGGGTCGATCGGTGTCCCGGTGTGGGGTATCGAGGCACGTCTCGTCGACGCGGATTGGAACACGGTGACAGACCTCGACGTTGTCGGCGAGATCGCACTGCGCGGACACAACGTCATGTCCGGCTATCTCGGCCGCCCCGAAGCGACCGCGGAGGCAATGCGCGACGGATGGCTGCGCACGGGAGACCTCGCCCGACGGGACGCCGACGGCTTCTATTACATCGTCGACCGTGCAAAGGACCTGATCGTGCGCGGCGGCTTCAACGTCTACCCGCGAGAGATCGAAGAAGTACTGATCACCCACCACGCGGTCTCGCTCGCGGCGGTGATCGGCGTACCTCATCAGACCCACGGCGAGGAGATCAAGGCGTTCGTCATCCTCGAACCGGGCGAGTATGTCGAGGAGGCCGAACTCATCGCGTGGTGTCGGGAGCAGATGGCGGGATACAAGTACCCGCGTTCGATCGAGTTCACCACGGTGCTGCCGATGACCGCGACGGGCAAGATCCTCAAGCGCGAACTCGTCACAAAGACCCCGGGATTGCAGGGCGCATCATACGTCCAGTGACTTACGCGCTGCCGATGGAACACCTGGTCAAGACCGAATCCGAAGCAAAGCTAGCGAAACTTCAGGGTTAGGTTATGCTAACCGTTTTATAAGGTGCCCTAAAGGGGTTGCCTAACCCTTTGCAAACGAGCAGCAAGGAAAATCGATGATCGCATCCCGCCTGTACCGAGGTGCCGTGCTCGGCACGTTGGCAGCTCTGGCCCTGACGGCATGTTCGAGCGACCCGGCCACCGAGGCCACCGACGACACCGCCACCACAGTCACGGTCGAAGACAACTTCGGTACCCAGACGGTCACCGTGCCGCCGAAGTCCGTGGTCGCCACCGACAACAGCACGTTCGAGACGCTCGACACGTGGGGTGTTCCGCTCACCGCAGGCGCAGTCACGCTGATGCCGAACACGATCTCCTACACGGAAGACGAGAGCATCATCGACCTGGGTTCGCACCGCGAGCCCAACCTCGAAGCCGTCGTCGCCGTCGAACCGGACCTGATCATCAACGGCGGGCGGTACGGCCAGTACCGGGAGCAGTTCCAGGATCTTGCACCGGACGCCACCATCGTCGAGGTCGCCCCGCGCGACGAGGAGCCCTTCGATTCCGAGCTCAGGCGCGGCGTCACCGTCCTCGGCGAGATCTTCTCCAAGCAGGACGAGGCACAGACACTCGTCGACGCATTCGACGAGTCGATCGCCCGGGTCGAGGCCGCGTACTCCCCTGATCAGTCGGTGATGGGCATCATCGTCTCCGGTGGAGAGATCAACTACGCCGCCCCGAGCACCGGACGCACCATCGGCCCCATGTTCGACATCTTCGGCTTCACCCCCGCACTCGAAGTTGCCGAGGGAACCGACAACCACCAGGGCGACGACATCTCCGTCGAGGCCATCGCAGCATCCAACCCGGGCCTGATCATCGTCATGGACCGCGACGCCGCAACCTCCAGCAGCGGAGAAGCCGACTATGTTCCTGCCGCTAGCGTGATCGAAGGGTCCCCGGCGCTGCAGAACGTGACGGCGATCCAGGAGGGCAACATCATCTACCTGCCCGCCGACACCTACACCAACGAGAGCATCCAGACGTACACGGAGTTCTTCAACTCGCTCGCGGATCTGCTCGAGCAGAACGCTGCGCCGAGCGCAGCGAACAACTGACCCCGACACGGAGCGCAGCGCATAACTGCACTCACAGCGTCGACCGCCGTGGACTCGCCCGAGGGCCGAGTCCACGGCCGGCGTGATTCACGAGCAGAGATCTGAAATGACCACGCAAGCCCCACCCGTCCGGACCCGCGACAAGCTCTTCGACTGGAAACTCCTGCTGGGTTTCCTCGGGGTAGGCGTTCTGCTGATCGCGTCCCTGTTCACCGGGGTGTTCGACATCTTCGGCGGCGACTTCGGCTGGGAGATGTTCAGCATCACCCGCATTCCCCGCACGATCGCCCTGGTCCTGGCCGGTGCGGCAATGTCGATGTCCGGCCTCGTCATGCAGCTGCTCACCCAGAACCGATTCGTCGAACCGACCACCACCGGCACGACCGAGTGGGCGGGGCTGGGTCTGTTGCTCGTCCTGATCGTCGCTCCCACCGCCGGCCTCATGCCCCGGATGATCAGCGCGATCGTCGCTGCATTCGTCGGAACGATGATCTTCTTCCTTTTCCTTCGGCGGGTGCAACTGTCGTCATCGCTGATCGTTCCTATCGTCGGCATCATGCTCGGCGCCGTCGTCGGCTCCATCACGACATACATCGCTCTCGCCACCGACAAACTCCAGAGCCTGGGCATCTGGTTCGCCGGAAGCTTCACGTCGATCATCAAGGGCCAGTACGAAGTCCTCTGGATCGTCGCGATCGTCGCGGTTGTGGTGTTCATCGTCGCCGACCGGCTCACCGTCGCCGGTCTCGGCGAGGACGTGGCCACCAACGTCGGCCTGAACTACAACCGCATCATTCTCTTGGGAACCGGCCTCATCGCTATCGCCACCGGAGTGGTGACAGTCGTGGTGGGTGCCCTCCCGTTCCTCGGGCTGATCGTCCCCAACATCGTCTCGATGTTCCGCGGCGACGACCTGCGCAGCAACCTTCCCTGGGTGTGTCTGCTAGGGATCGCCATCGTGACGATCTGCGACCTCATAGGCCGGACGATCATCATGCCGTTCGAGATCCCCGTGTCGCTCATCCTGGGTGTCGTGGGCTCGGTGGTTTTCATCGCCCTGATTCTCCGGAGCCGCCGCAATGTCTGACACAGCCGTCGAGTCGATCTCCACCACCGCGGTCAAGGCCGAGCACGCAGGCTCCGGAGCATTCGCGACAACCCGCCAAGTACGTCGCTACTGGCTCCTCGTGGGGGTTCTCGCCCTTCTCTCGGTCGTGATCGCCGCGGGGATCGTGACCTGGAACAATCCTGTGCCATTCGGGACGGCAGGGTACTGGCGGATCACGCAGATGCGCGCGACCAACCTCATCGTGATCGCGGTCGTCGTCGTGTGTCAGGCCGTCGCGACGGTGTCGTTCCAGTCCGCGACGAACAACCGCATCATCACGCCCTCGATCATGGGGTTCGAGGCGCTCTACGTTGCACTCCAGACCGCCGCCGTCTTCTTCCTTGGTGCGGTGGGCGTGACAGCGCTCCAGGGGGTACCGCAGTTCGCCCTCATGGTCGTCCTGATGGTCGGCTTCTCGCTGATGCTCTACGGATGGCTACTGTCCGGCAAGTACGGGAACATGCAGGTGATGCTGCTCGTCGGCATCGTCCTGGGCGGCGGCCTCGGCTCCGTCGCCACCTTCATGCAGCGCATGCTGACCCCCAGTGAATTCGACATCCTCACCGCCAAACTGTTCGGGTCGGTGTCCAATGCGGATGCGTCCTACCTACCGCTCGCGATCCCGATGTGCATCGCGGCGGCAGGAACGCTGTGGTGGCGTTCCCGCAGACTCAACATCATCGCGCTGGGCAAGGACGTGACCACGAACCTCGGCCTCAACCATCGCCGCGAGATCATGTTCGTCCTGTTCTTGGTTTCGGTCCTCATGGCCACCACTACTGCACTCGTCGGCCCGCTGACATTCCTGGGATTCCTCGTGGCGACCCTGGCCTACCAGTTCGCGACGACGCACGATCACCGCTTCGTGTTCCCGGTCGCGATCCTGACCGGGTTCGTCATCCTCGGCGGTGCCTACTTCGTGTTGAAGAACATCTTCTACGCCGAGGGCGCCGTGTCCATCATCATCGAGGCCGTCGGTGGCACGGCCTTCCTGTACGTGATCCTCCGGAAGGGCAGATTGTGATCGAGATCAAGGGACTCCGTAAGGAGTACAGCAGCACGGTCACGATCGGTGAGATCGACCTGACCATTCCTGCAGGCGGCATCACGGCCCTCGTCGGACCGAACGGCGCGGGCAAGTCGACGATGCTGACGATCGTGGGCCGGTTACTCGGCGCCGACGCAGGGACCATCGAGATCGCCGGCTACGACGTCTCGAGCACCAAGTCGAAGGACCTCGCGAAGATCGTCTCCATCCTCCGCCAGGAGAACCACTTCGTCACCCGATTGACGGTGCGGCAGCTCGTCGGCTTCGGGCGCTTCCCGCATTCGAAGGGCCGTCTCACTCCGAAGGACGAGGAGGCCATCAGCAGTGCCATCGAGTTCTTCGACCTCACCGACCTCGAGCACCGCTACCTGGACCAGCTCTCCGGTGGACAGCGCCAGCGCGCCTACGTCGCGATGGTGCTGTGCCAGGACACCGACTACATCCTGCTGGACGAACCGCTGAACAACCTGGACATGAAGCACTCCGTCCAGATGATGAAGCATCTTCACAAGGTGGCCGTCGAGCTGGGGCGCACAGTCGTCATCGTGCTCCACGACATCAACTTCGCCGGCCACTACGCCGACCGGATCTGCGCGATGAAGGACGGCAAAGTCGTGGAGTTCGGGACCGCCGAGGAAATCATGGTCGACGAGACCCTCACCCAGGTGTTCAACACACCTGTGACCTGCGTCGACGGACCGAACGGTCGTCTCGCCGTCTACTACTGAGCCGTCTACTTGATGACCGGTGCCGTTCACCGTCTCAGAACAGGGTCATTTCGGCGTCGGCGGCGGGCGCGGCCTTCTTGGGCTTGACCGCTGCGGGCGCGACCTTCGGGACCTCGATCGGACCCGGCCGGGCGGCGGCCTCGCGTGCCGCCTCACCGGCGAGCTTGTCGGCGACTTCGTTGAAGTGGTTGCCGACATGTCCGCGCACCCAGCGGAAGCGCACGGGCCCCGCACGCCCGGCGATCTCGCGGTCGATGTCGCGGACCAGGTCGAGATTCTTCACCGGGGCACCCGCTGCCGTCTTCCAGCCCTTGCGCTTCCAGCCGGGCAGCCACTCGGACGCGCACTTGATGGCGTACTGGGAATCGGATTCGATGAGCAACGGGTCGGGGCCGGGATGAGCGCGGAGCGCTTCGAGCAGCGCCCGCAGCTCCGCGATCTGATTGGTACCGGAGCGATCACCACCCGATGCGCTGGGGCCTTCGTGATTGACCCACGCCCACCCGATGGCGCCACCGGGATTGCGCAAACAGGATCCGTCGGTGCTCACGATGATCATGCGGCGACCATAGCCTTTCCATCCGACACCGTCTAAACCCGAGTTCGTTCACGGGCGTACGGTGATTCGGTGCCCACGTCCACATCCGAAATGGACACCCGTATAAGAGTGCCACGGCCCGTCGACCTCGTGTCGACGCTTCGGCCTCTCCAGCGTGGCGCATGGGATCCGTGTCACCGCATCGACGGTGCCGCCGTATGGCGGGTGTCGCGGATGGAGTCCGGGCCGGTGACGTATCGGCTGACCCAGGACGGCCCGAACGGAGCACGCGCCCAACTGTGGGGGCCTGGTTCGGCAGAATTGCACGACCGGCTCCCCGCATTGCTCGGCGCACACGACGACCCTTCCGATTTCGCACCCGAGCATCCGGCGCTCGTCGAGGCCCACCGGCGATTCCCTGCGCTGCGGATCACACGTACCGGCCGTGTCCTCGAATCCCTCGTGCCCGCTGTACTCGAGCAGCGGGTGCACGGCGTCGCGGCGTTCGCATCGTGGCGCCGCCTCGTCACCCGTTTCGGCGACCCCGCCCCCGGCCCCGCGCCGACCGGTATGTGTGTGCCGCCGAGCGCTCAGGTGTGGCGTCGCATCCCATCGTGGGAGTTCCACAAGGCGAACGTCGACCCGGGCCGGGCCCGCACGATCGTGCGGTGCGCGCAGCTCGCCGACCGTCTGGAGCGCCTGTGCAACGACTCCCCGGTCGAAGCCCAGCGGAAACTGCGGACGCTGCCGGGAATCGGGGTGTGGACAGCGGCCGAGGTCGCACAGCGAGCATTCGGCGACACCGACGCCCTGTCCGTGGGCGACTACCACCTTGCGAACGTGGTCGGCTGGTCGCTGCTCGGCGGACCGCTCGACGACGACGGAATGGTCGAGTACCTCGAACCGCTCCGCCCGCATCGCTATCGCGCGGTCCGTCTGATTGCGGAATCCGGTGGGTACTCACGGGTCCCGAAACGCGGTCCACGCACCCCCATCACGGACCACCGTAGACGCTGATAGTGACGCGCCCGACGGAACTCGCTTCCGTGACGTGGCCGAACGTAGACTCCGACACATGCCCGCCAGCGATGCCCCGACCGGTCCGGTCAGTAAAATCCGGCCCGGTCCGGCCCGACTCGAGCATCTCCCCAGCTTCCTGCTGAGCCAAGCCGCGCTGCACATCCATCGCGTCGTGTTCGACCGGCTCGACGCTGCCGACGCCCGTGGTCACCACTACCGAGTGCTCGCCGCGCTCGACGAATACGGGCCGTCCAGTCAGATCGATCTGGGCCGTCGGTGCGCACTGGATCGAAGCGACGTGGTCTCCGTCCTCGACACACTCGTCGATCGGCATTTCGTCGAACGCGCTCCCGATCCGAACGACCGGCGCCGGAACATCATCAGCCTCACCCGTCGAGGACGGAACCGGCTGTTCGACCTCGAGCTCACAGTCACCGCGGTGCAGGACGTGGCGTTCGCGCCACTGGATGCGGACGAACGTGCGCAATTCGCCGCCATGCTGACCAAGCTTGTGGGGCATCACTCCCGTACCGACCGGTAACGGTACGGCCTTCGTGGTCGTAGGCTTGAACGGTGCCGACAACCGGAGATCCCGGAACACTGCCTACGAAAGGACCACGCGTGCAGGCCAAACCATGCCGGGAATCACGAGTCATCAAGACCAACAGGGTTTTTCCGAACGACGTCAACGATCACAACACGTTGTTCGGCGGGAAGCTGATGAGCGACATCGACATGACCGCATCGATCTCCGCGACTCGTCACAGCCGCGCTTCGGTGGTCACGGCATCGACGGATTCTGTGGCGTTCCTCGCACCCGTGAGTCCCTCCGACTCGGTATGCCTCGAATCATTCGTCACGTGGACCGGGCGCAGCTCGATGGAGGTGTTCGTGAAGGTGACCGCAGAAGACCTCCGCAGCGGTGATCGCCGGATCGCCGCGACCGCCTTCTTGACGTTCGTCGCGATCGACGACGCCGGCATGCCCACCCCGGTGCCTCAGGTACTGCCGGAGTCCGACGAGGAACTCCAGCTCAACAAGTCCGGCGACGAACGCGCCGAGACCCGTCGCGCGCACCGTCGGCAGAGTCAGAAGATGGCCGAATACCTCACCACGAGCCGCCCCTGGTGATCGATCAGTCGGCGGTGATGTCGGCGAGCAACTCGTCGATACGACCACGTGCGCGCTCCACGACGCCACTTCCCGGCGCAACGTGAACGCGTCCCGCCTCGATCGCCGCGAGAGCGAACTCCGCAACTTCGCGGGGCGTGAGGACATTGCCTCCGCCCATACTGCGCATGGATCGCTGCGCACCGCCGACGGGTAGCGAGATGGCGCCGAGCGCAGCGGAGTTCACACCGAGCGCAGTGTCGACGAGGCCCGGACACAGCACCGTCGCACCCAGCCCGGGAGCGACCTCCTTCAGCTCGATATCGAGGGTTTCGGTCAAGCCGACGACCGCGTGCATCGTCGTGGTGTACGGCGTGCGCCCGGGCAGTGGCGCGAGACCGCCCGAAGACGCGGTGTTGAGGAAATGGCCCGTACCTCGCTCGAGGAACAGTGGCGCGAAAGCCGTGATTCCGTGGATCACACCGCGCACTTTGACGTCGATCATCCGCTGCCACGTCTGCGCGCTCTGTTCCCACAGCGGCGCCGCCGGGCACACTGTTCCCGCGTTGTTGCAGACGAGGTCGACCCGTCCGTACACCTCCATCGTCCGCTCGGCGAGCGCACGAACGGAGGGCTCGTCAGCGACATCCGCGAGCACGGCCGTGACCTCGCCTCCCTCGGCGCGCAGGGAGGATTCCGCTTCCGTCAGACCGTCGGACCGAATGTCGGAGATCACCACCGAGACACCTCGGGACACGAGGGCCTCCGCGAGGCCGTACCCGATCCCACTCGCTCCTCCTGTGATCACGGCGACTTGTCCTTGTTCGATGCGCATCAGGGCTCCACCTTCTTCATCGATTTCGGCCTCGACCGGCTGCGGAGGTCGGCGACCTTGATTCACCAGCATCCAGAAGTATAGTTCTGAATATGGAGAATACTGTTCTTGGCAAGGTTGCTCTAGTCACCGGTGCCAGCCGAGGGGTCGGCGCAGCCGCAGCCCTCGCACTGGCCGATGCCGGCTACGCGGTGGCCTGCGCCGCTCGGTCCACGCGAGACAACCCTCGCCGCACCCCCGGCACCCTCGACGACATCGTCGACACCATCCGAGCACGAGGTGGCACAGCGATCGCCGTGCCGGTGGACCTGTCGGACCGCGAGCAGGTCGGCGCCATGGTCGAGCAGACCGTCGCCGAACTCGGGCGGCTCGATGTCCTCGTCAACAACGCCGGCGTCACCTTCGTCGGCGACATCGATATCCCGCTGCGCCGACATGACCTCGTGATGGCGATCGACCTCGACGCCCCACTGATCGCGATCCGCCACGCCGTACCGCACCTGCGTGCAGCCGGCGAAGGCCGCATCCTCAACGTGTCCTCACTGGCCGCACTGAAGCCGGTGCCCGGACTGATGTCCTACGGCATCGCCAAGGTAGGCCTCGAGCGGATGACCGTCGACCTCGCCCGCCAGCTCGCAGTCGACAACATCGCCGCCAACTGCTTCCGCATCGACTCCCCGGTCGCATCCGAAGGCACTCTGGCCAACCTGCCGGACGTCGACCACAGCGACTTCGCACCGAGCTCCGAGGCCGCCGAGGGCATCCTCTGGATGCTCGATCAGCCCACCGACTACTCCGGACAGCTCGAGAGCATGACCCACCTCGCTCACCGTGAGGGGATCATGCCCACAGCGGCCTCTCGACCCCTGACCCCGATCGAAATGTTCACCGGCGTCCACGACGACCAGCCGAATGTGTTCGTGGACGGGTGACCCTCCGCATCCCTACAATGACCGTGCGATAAGGGATTTCATCACTTCGTTCGCGCCGGCGTAGATCCGCTGAACCCGTGCGTCCTCGTACATCCGCGCGATCAGGTACTCGCGCATGTACCCGTAGCCGCCGTGCAGCTGCACGCACCGATCGATCACTTCGCACTGCTTGTCGGTGAGCCAGTACTTGACCATCGCGGCGTCGGACGCGTCCAGCGTGCCGTGGAGGTGCTTCTCGATGCAGTAGTCGAGGAACACCCGGCTGGTTCGCGCAATGGTCTGGCACTCGGCGAGTTCGAACGCGGTGTTCTGGAATTCGAACAGACTGTGCCCGAATGCTTCCCGCGCCTTCGTGTAGCGGACGGTCTCCTCCACCGCGCGTTCCATCGCACCCGCGGCCTGTGCGCCGATGATGAGTCGTTCCTGCACGAGTTGTGCCATGAGCTGACCGAATCCGAGACCTTCCGATTCGCCGAGCAGGTTCGACACCGGCACCCGGACGTCGACGAACGACAACTCCGAGGTGTCCGCCGCGTGCTGGCCCACTTTGTCGAGTACGCGGCCGACCTCGAAGCCGTCACAGTCACGAAGGTCGACGATCAGCAGGGACACGCCCTTGGCGCCTGCCTTCGGATCGGTTTTGACGGCGAGCACGATGACGTCGGCAGAGGAACCGTTGGTGATGAACGTCTTGCTGCCGTTGACCACGTAGTGGTCGCCGTCGCGGATCGCGCTGGTCTTGATCGCCTTGAGGTCGGACCCGGCGGTCGGCTCGGTCATACCGATCGCACCGAGGATCTCACCGGTAGCCATTCCCGGCAGCCACGTCGTCTTCTGTTCTTCGGTGCCGTATTCGAGGATGTAGTGCGCGACGATGCCGCTGTGCACCGAGACCCCGAATGCGAGGTCGCCGGAGTAGCCCTGGGCTTCGAACACCGCGAGATCGTGCGCGAATGTGCCTCCGCCACCGCCGTATTCCTCGGGTACCGAGCACAACAGCAGACCCAGCTTGCCTGCCTTCAACCACACCTCGCGGTCGATGCGGCGCTGCGCGTCCCACTTCTCGGCATGGCCCATGACCTCGCGCTCGAAGAAGTCGCTCGCGAGTTCGTGGACGGCGCCCACTTCGTCGTCGTACCACGAGGGAACGTGCTTGTTCATGATGAAAGTCCTCTTCTTCTAACGGAGTTCACGCTTGAGGAGCTTGCCGCTCTGGTTCCGCGGCAGCGTGTCGACGAATCGCACCGCCTTGGGCACCTTGAACGGAGCGAGGTTCTGCTTCACGTGGTCGATGAGCTCACGCTCGGTGGCGGACTGTCCGTCCTTGAGCACGACGACCGCGGTGACGGCCTCGATCCATTTTTCGTCCGGAGTGCCGATCACCGCGACCTCGGCGACCGCGCTGTGCAGATAGAGTGCATCTTCCACCTCGCGGGACGCCACCAGGATGCCCCCGGTGTTGATGACGTCCTTGATGCGATCCACAACCGTGATGTAGCCCTCGGTGTCGCGGGTGACGAGATCGCCGGAGTGGAACCAGCCGTCGCGGAACGCTTCCGCGGTGGCCTCGGCGTTCTCCCAGTAGCCGAGGCACAGCTGCGGTGACCGGTACAGGACCTCACCGGATTCGCCGTCGGGCACATCGTTGCCCTCGGCGTCGACCACGCGGGTCTCGACGAACAGGATCGCCTTCCCGCACGACGACGGACGGTCCTCGTGCTCTTCAGGTCGCAGTACGCACGCGAGCGGGCCGATCTCGGATTGGCCGAAGCAGTTGTAGAACGCCAGGTCCGGGTAGCGTTCGCGCAGCCGGTTCAGCACCGTGACGGGCATGATCGACGCACCGTATTGGGCCTTGCGCAGCGACGACAGATCTCGGGTCGCGAGATCGGGATGATTGGCGAGCGGCACCCACACGGTCGGCGCGAGGAACAGCGACCCGACGGACTCCTCCTCGACCATGCGCAGGATCGCCGGGATGTCGGGCGCAGGTAGCAGGCGGATCGTTGCGCCGATCGCAAGGTACGGGAGCATGAACACATGCATCGCCGCCGAATGGTACAGCGGCATGCAGATGAGCGGGTTGTCGTCGGCCGCGAGATCGAGCGCAACGATCGACGACGTGTACTCGAACACAAGAGCACGATGAGTCATCATGGCGCCCTTGGGCTTCGACGTAGTTCCCGAGGTATAGAGCAGCTGCACGAGATCGGTGTCGGCCACGTCGGCATCGACAGCGAGAACGTCACCGGCCGCGGCAATTGCGAGCAGCGAATCGTCGGCGTCGCGCAGAGCAAGGACGATGTCGGCCGGCACGTCCGAGCGCACCCGGTCGATGTTCTCGCGCAGTGCCGGATCGACGAGAATTGCCCGCGCACCCGACTGCCCGAGCAGGTAGACCAACTCGTCGCCGCGGAGCGCGTAGTTGATCGGCACGTGCACGAGCCCTGCGCGCGCGACGGCGAGGTAACCGATCACGTAGGCGTCGGAGTTCGTGCCGTACGCAGCGACACGGTCTCCGGACGACAGCCCGAGCGACAGCAGGTGCGCGGCCGCGCGCGACACAGCGTCGTCGAGTTCCCGATACGTGACCGTGCGGTCGTCGAACCGCAATGCGACACGATCGGGGAAGCGTCCCGCAGAACGTCGGACGATGGCATCGACGGTGCTCGAACGAGGATCGGAGCTCATGTCGACGAGGTTATAGGACGTCCAACAACCGGTCCAGGCCTCGGAGTCGGAAGTCCGTCAACGGCCCTGCCACACCGGCGCCCGCTTCTCCACGAAGGCGGTCATGCCTTCCTGCGCATCGCAGATCATCGCGTTCTGGGCCATGGTCTCGCCCATCTCCTCGTACGCCTGATCCTGAGGAAGATCGATCTGCCGGTAGAACGCCTCCTTGCCGATCTTCAATGTCGCGGGAGAGGACCCGACGACCTTCGAGGCGAGCTTCGTCGTCTCGGTCTCCAGCTCTTCCGGGTCGACGACGAAATTCACCAGCCCCCAGTCCGCGGCGGTCTGCGCGTCGATCGTTTCCCCGGTGAGCAGCATCTGCAGCGCGCGTTTGCGTCCGATCGCGCGACTCACCGCAACCATCGGTGTCGAGCAGAACAGGCCGATCTTCACCCCCGGCGTACCGAACACCGCCGTCGACGACGCCACCGCGAGATCGCACGCCGCCACCAGTTGGCATCCGGCCGCGACCGCCGTGCCCTGCACCGAGGCGATCACCGGCTGCGGGACCGACTGCACCGTCCGCATCATCTCGGTGCACGTATCGAAGACGGCCCGCTCCTCCTCGAGGGTGCGACCGATCATCTCCCGCAGATTGTGTCCGGCAGAGAACACCGGCCCCTCGGCCCGGATCACGATCACCCGAACTGCGGGTTCGGCCGACAACGTCCTCAGCCCGAGTGTCACCTCGCGCATGGTTGCCACCGACAGCGGATTCCGCTGCTCCGGACGGTTGAGGGTGAGCACACCGATGGCGGTCGGTTCGTCGACCGCGATCAGCACGGACGCGGGCAGGGTCTCATCGGCAGAGCGGCCGTTCGCGTGGTGATCCGTCACAGCCCTTTCCTACACGACGCGAGCGGAGAAGAAGCTCACATCGCCCGGACCAGCTCGGCAACGCCGAGGGGCGCACGCCCCAGCAATCCACGTAGCGGCGCGCTCCCCGCGACGAATCCGTGCCGGTCGTAGAAGTCGAACATCGCAGCCAGGCGTGCACGCGCGTCGTCGGTGAGGCCCTGCCCGTGCCGCTCCTCCCACTCGGCGACCGAGATGCGGCTCGCCTTCACGGGACGGACGGCCCGCTCACACAGCTGCCGGACACCGATCGTCTCGGGCCCACCGAGCTCGTATGTCGCACCGTGGTGGACGGCGGCGCCCTCGACCAGGACGCGCGCCGCCGCTTCGGCGACGTCGGCAAGCGCGACGAACGAGAACGGCGCGTCGAGGTCGTACGGCACTTCGAGGGTGTCCACCGACCCGTCGAGTACAGCACCGAAGTTCTCCGCGTACGCACAGGGTTGCAGCACCGTCCACCTCACACCGCCGAAGGTGTGCAGCAGGTCCTCGCAGCGGGCCTTGTCGAGATGGTGGGGCATCTCGGGCGTGTACGGCCACGCAACGGAGTGGTAGACGACGTGGTCGACGCCCGTCGCTGCGGCGGCCTCGAGGACCCGGTGCAGCAGCGCAGGCTCGTCGGGGTGCACGTTGGGGGCGATGAAGTACACGCCCCGGCACCCCGACAACGCGTCGTTCAGACCTGTACCGGTCTCGAGATCGACGGCCCGATCGTCCGCCCGCCGGGCGGTATGCACCACCCGGCGAACGGAGGCCTTCCCCTCGAGAGCTGCCGCGACCGCAGTTCCCGTCTTTCCGCCGGCGCCGATCACTGCGAGATCGGCGCCGTGGGAGAAGGTCGGATCCACGCTGTCAGCTCCCGATGAAGTCGTACTCGGCGAACTTCGCTCCTCCGGAAAGGCGCTCGTAGCCGGGTCCGCGATCGAAGAACGGCTCTTCTGCGGAGCGCTCCGACCGCATCTGCTCGCGCAGTGCCTCGGTCGCCGAGATATCCGCGGTCGGCGCGTCGACCGACGCGTCCTTCAGCACGACACCGTAGTCGGCGCGCGCTCCGTCGACAGACACCTTGCGCCACAGCACGTCTCGGACGACCTCGTCGACAGGCCGGTCGAGCGGGTCACCCCAGCCGCCGCCACCGGTGGTGCGGATCCGGACCACTTCGCCGGCCTTGATGGGTTCGGCGTCGGTGAGTGCGTCGAATTCGCGCTCGTCGGGAGTGCCCGGATTCAGGACGACGGAGAACGGCCGTCCCGCCTTACCTCCCTTGACGCCCCAGCACGCGAGGATGGAGCGGTCGGCGATGGACATGAAGTGCGCATCCTTGAGCATCCGGATGTGCTTCTCGTATCCCAGACCACCGCGATACCGCCCGGCTCCACCGGAATCGATGGCCAGACCCAGCTTTTCGACGATGAAGGGGAATCGGCTCTCGGTGAATTCCGTCGGCAGGTTGCGCGAGTCGGGCACGACGTGGATGGTGTCCTCGCCGTCCGCATAGTTGCGTCCACCGGAGCCGCCGCCCAGCACCTCACGCATGAGGTACGAGTGGCCTTCGAAGTCCTCGCCGTACACACCGGTGTAGCGGATGGTCTCCTGGTCTGCGGGCATGTTGCCGTCGACGGCCTTCGCGACCACACCGGCCAGCACACCGAGCAGGCGCAGGATCACGAACGTGCGGGCGTTGGTGGGCGCCGGGAAGATCGGCGTGATGAGCGTGCCCTTCTCCGGGAACTTCATCTCGATCAACGGCACGACACCCTCGTTGACGTCGAGTTCGGCCATGCGTTCCGGGGTGTCCGCCAGGTTGCGGAGGATCGGGGCCAGCCACTTGATGAGGAAGTTGCCGTCGGCGTAGTCGCCGCAGTGGTTGATCGGCCCCTTCGCCTGCGGACCGGTGCCGTTGAAATCGAGGATCAGGCGTTCCCCGCCCTCGTCCTCCGGTCCCGTCTTCGTCAAGGTGATCCGCTGAACGTGCAGCATCGGTTCGTCCACACCATCGTGCTCGGCGTAGTCCTCCCAGGTGTACTCACCCTTCGGGATCTTGCTGAGGATCTCGCGGCGGTAGGTTTCCGTCGTGGCGTCCATCATCGCGTCGAAGCAGGACTCGACGGTCTCCACGCCGTACCGCTCGAACAGTTCCGTGAGGCGCCGCGCGCCCATGAGGCACGCGGAGCATTCGGCGTCGAGATCGGCGGCCAGCGCGTCGGGTGTCCGTGAGTTGCGGGTCATGATGCGCAGGGCCGCCTCGTTGGGAACACCCTGGTCCCACAACTTGATCGGCGGAACCATCAGGCCTTCTTCGAACACCGTGGTGGCACCCGACGGCATCGATCCCGGGCAGCAACCGCCGATGTCGTCGTGGTGACCGAATGCCTGCACGAACGCGACGACCTTTGGCTCGGTTTCACCGGGGCGGGTCGCAAACACCGGCACCGTGACGCACAGGTCCGGCAGGTGGCCGATGCCGCCTTCGGACAGATAGACGTCGTTGTGGAAGAACACGTCGCCGGGTTTCATGGTGTCGAGCGGGAAGTCCCGCGCGATCGGGTGAACCAAAGCCGAATACGAACGGCCCGTGAGCTTCCGGAGGTTCCGGTCGTGGATTCCCGCACGGAAGTCATGGGCGTCGCGGATCATCGGCGACCGCGAGGTCCGCGAGATGGAGGTCTCCACTTCCATCTCGACACTCGCGAGATAGCCGGCGACGATCTCCACGAGCACCGGGTCTGGTGCCGCTCCCCCGACGTCGGTCAGCCGGTAAGGCTTGGCCGCCTGGGCGGCGGCAGAATCGAGGATCGCGCTCATCGGTTCGCTCCGTTCGAGTCGGACGTCTTGGTGATACGGATGTTCCCGAACACGTCGACGCGTGCGCGGAATCCGGGGTGGACGGGAATGGTGGAGCTGAACTCCTCGATCACTGCGGGTCCATCCAATTCGTCGCCCGCACCGAGCAGGGAACGGTCGTAGACCTGGGTGGTGACCCACTCGTCGAAGTACGCCTCGCGAGTGCCTGTGACGGCGCTGTCCGCGCCGCGACCTGCCGCGATCTCCTTCAGTTCGGGACGTTTGATGGGTCCGATGCCGCTCACGCGCAGATTGACCCACTCCACATGCTGATGCGGATCGCCGCAGAAGTCGTATCCGTAGAGTTCGCGGTGGGCATCGTGGAATCGTGCCGCCGCCTCGTCCATCAACTCTCGGGTGACGGGCCCGTCGCCGAGCGGTACCCGCACCTCGAAAGCCTGACCGAGATACCGGAGGTCGGCCGAGCGTGCGTAGCGACGCTCGTCGGGAGCGAAACCTTCGTCGGCGAGCGCGCGCTCGGCTTCCACAGCGAGCGCGTCGAGCCCGGATTGCAGCTCGGCGACCTGCAGCCGGTCGTGCCGGCTCACGTGCGTCTGTACGTAGTCGTTGCGGACATCGACGGTGAGCAGGCCGAACGCCGAGACGTTGCCCGGGTTGAGCGGGACGAGAACATCTTTGAGACCGAGAATGTCGATGAGGCGGCACGCGAGCAGCGAACCGGAACCTCCGAAGGTCACAAGCGTGAAGTCTCGGACGTCGAGTCCCCGCTTGACGGTGACCTGCCGCAATGCGTTCGCCTGATTCCACGCCGAGACCTCGAGGATTCCGGTGGCGCACGCCTCGAACCCGAGCCCGAGTCGGTGTGCGAGTTCCTCGACCCCCTTGCGAGCAAGTTCGGTGTCGAGCGGGATCTCACCGCCGAGCAGATGCGGGGGAATCCGACCGAGCAGCACGTGCGCGTCGGTGATGGTCGGTTCGTTGCCACCCTTGCCGTAGCACAGCGGTCCGGGATCGGCGCCGGCCGACTGCGGGCCGACGCGCAACGTGCCCTCGGGAGTCATCCACGCGATCGAGCCGCCACCGGCACCGACGGTGACCACGTCGATCATCGGGATCTTCGACGGGTACACACCGACCCGGCCTTCGGTGGTGAGAGCAGGCTCGCCGCCGACCACCACGGTGACATCAGTGGAAGTGCCACCGCCGTCGCACGTGAGTACCTGATCCACTCCCGCGACACCCGCGATGAGTGCGGCGCCGAGCGCGCCCGCGGCAGGACCGGACAGGACCGTCGTGATCGGCTGATTCACAACTTCTTTCGCCGACAGCACGCCGCCGTTCGACTTCATCACATAGAACGGGATGTCGCGCGATTCACCGTCGAGCGAGGAGAACTCGCGCAGACGGTTCGCAATGTTGCCCACATAGCTGCGGATATTGGGTTTGACGGAGGCGTCGACGAGGGTCGTGATGGACCGCTCGTACTCGCGGTACTCGCGCAGCACCTCGCTCGAGATGCTCACGGTCGCCTCGGGGTACTCGTCGAGCAGGATGTCGTGGACGCGACGCTCGTGCTCCGGGTTCGCATAGGAGTGCATCAGGCACACGCCGATGGTGCGGACTTCGCTGTCCCGGAAGAACCGGGCGGCGGCGCGGACGTCGTCCTCGTTCAACGGGCGAATCTCTTTGCCCTCGAAGTTGAGTCGTCCACCCACCGTGCGGACCCGGTCGGCCGGGACGATGCGGTCGGGCTTGACCCAGAAATAGGAGTTGCCGTAGCCGTCCGGAACGGACTGGCGAGCGATCTCCAGCACGTGCTCGTAACCCTCGGTGGTGATGAATCCGAGGTGTCCGACCTTGCCTTCGAGCAGCTTGTTGGTCGCAACGGTGGTGCCGTGACTGACAGCCCCGATCGCATCGCCGGTCTCGCCGAGCTTCGCGAGCACCTTCTCGATACCGGCGAGGAAACCCACCGCCGGGTCCGCCGGAGTGGACGGGGTCTTCGTCGTGACAATCGCACCGGACTCGTCGTCCACGGCCACGATGTCCGTGAATGTGCCGCCGGTGTCGATACCGACCCGAATCTTCCTGGATCCCACACTTCCTCCTGGGTTCGTCTCGCCGGTTCTTCCCTGACGCTTGTTGACATTCCACCCGCTGCGCGACGCCGATTCTTTGTCACATATCGCCGAACTCACCCCCGCATGTTCGGGGCTTCTTGCATCGACGGCTGCATACACGACGGCACCCCGAGCCGCTGGGGCCCGGGGTGCCGTCGAGTTGGGTCCACCAGCCACAGCCCTACCTGCGGGCGAGGATCCCTCCGAGGACGACACCGGCGAGCGCGATGCCTGCACCCACGGCCGCCGAAGCCAGAACTGTGGCAACCGACGCGCCCTGGTAGGAGTACTGCGATGTGGCGGCCGCCGGGGCAGGAGCGACCCCGGTCGGCGCGATCACGGCTGTCGCACTCTCGGATGCAGCACTCGAGGCAACAGGCACAACCTCGCCCGTGGGTTCAGGGATACCGTTCGCGATCACCCCGTCGATACCGTTGAAGAACACCCCCGCCATCTTCTTGGCGACGCCGGTGATCATTCGCTGACCCACACCGCCGACCATTCCGCCCACGACGGCGTCGGCATCGTAGGTCAGGACAGTGCCTCCGTCGCGCTCTTCGAGCCGTACTGTCACGTCGGCCTTGACCGTCCCCGGCGCCCCGGAGCCCGAGGCGGTCATGACGAACGAGTCGGGCCTGTTCTGCTGGGACAGAAGAACTTCGCCGTCGTAGGTGCCCTTGATCGAGGCGACCCCCGCCGTGATGGACAGCTTGTAGTGGTTGTCGCTGATCTGCTCGAGCGACTGCACACCGGGAATGGTGGCCGCGAGAACGCGGCCGTCCTGCAGGCTGTCGTACACGACCTCCGGCGGGGCGAGCAGCTGCGCGGTACCGGCGATTCTCATTCGTTCTCCTTGCTCCGTGTCGCCGCGTGAGTCAGACGCAGCTCGAACAACTCCGAGGGGGAAATCGGCATGGACGTGATGGGGATGCCCTCCGCATCCTCGATCGCGGCGGCGATGACGGCCGAGGTCGGGATCACACCTGCCTCACCTGCACCTTTCATGCCGAGAGGATTGAGCGCAGACGGAGTCACCGTGTGGTCCATCTCGAGGGAATCGGGCATCTCGGTGACGAACGGCATGAGGAAATCCATGTACGACGCATTGAGCATCTGTCCGTGCTCGTCGTAGACGATCCGCTCGTACAGCGCACCGCCGATGCCCTGGGCCACCGCGCCCATCACCTGGCCTTCGACGATCCGCGGGTTGATCACGTTGCCGCAGTCGTGCACCACCGCGTACTTCCGCACGTGGATCTCCGCGGTGACGGGATCGGTTTCGACGATCGCGGCGTGGACACCGGACGCGAACGTCGACGTGGGTGGCGAGTAGTAACCGGTGGCCTCGAGCCCCGGTTGCTCGCCTTCGCGAACCGGCGGAACCGTCATGTCGGTGTCGACCTTGGCGAACCCGGTCGCCTGACGGGACGCCTCGTCGAATGCGTATCTCAGCGGATTGGACAGCACCGCGACCACCCCGAGCGGGATGGAGGTGCCCTCGGCGCCGGGATCGGTACCGACGACACATACGTGCCCGCCACGCAGCTCGAGGCTCGACGGGTCGACATGCAGGTGCTCGGCGGCGATCTTCTTCGCCTTCTCCGCAACCATCTGCGCCGCGACATGGAACGCCGAGCCGGACATGACGGCACCGCGTGACGCGAACGTGCCCACCGCGTAACCGAACCGGCGAGTATCTCCGGTCACGATCTCGACATCCGACACGGAGACACCGAGATCGTCGGCGACGATCTGCGCGAACGACGTCTGGTGGCCCTGGCCTTGGGTGGTCAGGCCGGTGGCCGCCTTGATCTTTCCGGACGTCTCGACCAGCACGTGAGCACCCTCGTACGGGCCCGGGCCGGTGCCTTCGACGTACGCACCGATACCGATCCCGACGGTGCGCCCCTCGGCTTTCGCCTGCGTCTTGTACTCGGGGAAACCGTCCCAGTCGATGAGTTCCTTGAGCTTGTCGATGCCGGCCTGGTAGTCGCCGGTGTCGTAGATGAGTGGTCGGCCGTCCTGGAAGGTGAGGTGGAAGTCGTAGGGCATTTCCTCCGGCCGGATGAGATTGGCCTCGCGCACCGCGATGACATCCTTGCCGAGGTATTTCGCGATCGCGTCCATCGACCGTTCCATCGCGAACACGCCCTGTGGCCGGCCGGCGCCGCGGTAGGGCGTGACGATGACTGTGTTCGTATACAGCGAATAGGCATCCACCCGGAAGGATTTCGGCTTGTACGGCCCCAGCACCTGCGTCGAGGTGTTGAGGATGACGATGATGCCGTACGGCAGGTAGGCGCCGTTGTCGTGCCAGATGGAGAAGTCGAACGCCAGCAGCCGGCCTTCGTCGTCGAACCCGATGGTCACCTCGTGCAACTGCCCGCGTTCGTGCGCGCTGGAGACGAAATGTTCACGCCGGTCTTCGACCCATTTCACCTCGTTGGAGATGCCTGCCTGCCCGAGTCTGCGGGCAGCCCATGTCACCATCACCTCTTCGGGCCACGGATGCACGATCTTCACACCGAAGCCACCGCCGACATCGGGGGCGATGCAGTGCACCTTGTTGTGCGCCATACCGAGCCGCGCGGCGATCGCGGCGCGCGCCGATGTCGACGTCTGCGTGGATGTCCAGAACGTCAGGGCCTTCTCGTCGTCGTCCCAGCGCGCGTAGACGCCCTTGCCTTCCATCGGCATCGAGGCCGACCGCTCGATCTCGAGGTTCAGTGTCAACCGGTGCGGTGCAGCTTCGAGTTCGGCGTCGACGTCGCCGAATCCGTGCTGCAGGTGTGCCGCGACATTGTCCGCGACATCAGGATGGACGGTGTGCTCGGCACGACGGGACACGTCGATACCGACGACCTCGGGCAACGTGTCGTAGGTGACGTCGATGAGGGCGCACGCGTCCTCCGCGATGTACCGGTTGTCGGCCACGACCATCGCGATGGCCTCGCCGACGTGGTTCACCTCGTCCTTCGCGAGCGGATACCCGTTGCGGGGCGCGGTGATCGCGGGATGCGGAATCAGCAGCGGCAGATTCTCCGCCATCTCCGGGGTGTCGTCCACGAGATCGTCGTACGTGTAGATCGCGTGCACACCCGGCACATCGAGTGCGGCGTCGATATCGATGCCGACGATGCGGGCGTGGGCGTGCGGCGACCGGACGAACGCCGCGATGAGCGCGCCCTGCCCGAGGTCGTCGAGGTAGCGGCCCTGCCCGCTGAGCAGGCGGCGGTCCTCGCTGCGCGGAATCGGCTGGCCGAAGGACTTGCCCGACTCCCCCACGCTGTCGACACCGCGCGGCGCCCGTTCCAGGGCTGTGCCCATCGTGTGATCGGTGGTGGTCATGCTCGTCCCGCCTTTCCACCCACCGGGCTGGTGGTACCGCGGACCTTGCCGTCGAGCGAGGCACGCGCTGATTCGTCGTCGGGGCCGAGCGGTGATCCCCCGGCGCGTTCCCTCGTGATCTCCGCGGCACGGAGCACCGCGGCCTGGATGTTCTGGTATCCGGTGCAGCGGCAGAGATTGCCCGCGATCGCGTCGGTCGCCTCCTCTCTGGTGGGAGAGGGATTCTCTTCGAGATAGGCGGCGATGGTGGTGACGAAACCCGGTGTGCAGAATCCGCATTGCAGTCCGTGGCAGTCGATGAATGCCTGCTGCACGGGATGCAGCGTGCCGTCGGGTTCGACGAGCCCTTCGACCGTCGTCACCGAACGTCCCTCGAGGCTTGCGGCGAGGACCAGGCAGGAGCGGACGGGTTTGCCGTCGAGCAGCACCGTGCACGCGCCGCACACGCCGTGCTCGCATCCGACGTGGGTGCCGGTCTGGCGCAGATGGTGCCGGATCGCGTCGGACGCGAGTGTTCGTGACGGCAGGACGACCATCTGGGTGACCGAGTTCAACGTGAAGGTCACGGCGACATGCTGTTCGCCGGTCTCGGCCTCCATGTCGTTCACCTGTTCCTCCACGGTGCGTTCCGGTGCGCGACCTCGGCCTCCACGCGGCGTCGTGCTCGTCATGATCGTCCTCCTGTCGGCATCGGCATTCTCGTCCCGTCGCGCGCAGCATCCTGCGCGGCGGCGAAACCGACTCGTCCTGTCAGCGCCGCCACCAGCTGCGAGCGGTAGCGGGCGGTGGCGTGGATGTCCGCATCGGTTTCGACGGTCTCACGAGCCATCTCTGACAACTGCTGCCACATCGGGTCGCGGTCGTCGGTGGCCGATGCCCCGCGCAGGGCGTCGCTGTAGTCGACGACCTGACCGAGCTCCCCGGCGGACACGTAGGTCATGCGGGCGGACGCGACTGCGCCGTCCTCGACTTCCACCTGCGCCACGACACCCACGAGCGCGTAGTCACCATGGCGACGAGCAATCTCGTCGATGGCTGTGCCCACTCCGGGCCGGGCGGGCGGCACGGTCACACTCGTGGCGATCTCGTCGGGTTCGAGGGTCGATTCGAGCGGGCCGGCGAACAACTCGTCGGCCCTGATCTCCCGCACGCCGCGCACCGATCGCACGGTGAGCGTGCCGCTCAGCAACGCCAGCACGGCGGGCATCTCCGCAGAAGGGTCGGCGTGGACGATCGAACCCACTGTGGTGCCGCGGTTGCGGATCGTCGGATGCGCCACCAACCGCAGTGCCCGGCCGAGGAGGGGCTGCACCCTTGCGGCCGAGAGGTCGGCCTCGAGTGCGGTGTGGGTGGTGAGGGCATCGAAGGTGACACCCAGCTCAGATGAGGCGGACACCGAGTCGAGGCGGGGTATGGAGCCGATGTCCACAAGGTGCGCCGGCGCAGCGAGCCGCATCGACAGCAGCGGTATCAGCGATTGACCACCGGCGAGCACCTTGCCCTCATGGGCCACCCGCGCGAGAATCTCGCAGGCCTCGTCGATCGACCGGGGTCGGTGATAGGTGAGTGGCGACGGTTTCATTCAGTAGATCCTGCCCGCATCGTGCGTTCGGTGTTTGGTGAAGAAGTGACAACGCTCACGCCCTTCCTCTGTCAAAAGTAATCGTGATCACGCCGGTTGTTCGACCCGATCTCGGGCGATCCCCCCGTCGGGGTCGGTGTCGGGTTCCCGATCCGCATCGGTGCCACTGCCGACGGTGTCGGTATCAGTGCCACTGCCGACGGTGTCGGCATCATTCTTCGGCGCAATGGCCCGACACACGTGGTAGAGCACGATGACGACGATGGTGCCGAGCGCGATGCCGCTGAGCGAGAAGGTGTCGGTGAAGTTCAACGAGGTGTCGCCGATCGCGATGATCAGGCCTGCCGCGACGGGCATGAGGTTGACCGGGTTTCCGAAGTCGACGCCGTTCTCCTTCCAGATCTTGGCGCCGAGCAGGCCGATGATGCCGTAGAGGACGACGGTGATCCCACCGAGCACACCGCCGGGCGTCGCCGAGATCACGGCACCGAACTTGGGCGAGAATCCGAGCAGCATCGCGATCACACCGGCCGCCGCGTAAGCCGCGGTCGAGTACACCTTGGTCGCGGCCATGACACCGATGTTCTCGGCGTACGTGGTGGTCGGAGAACCACCGATTCCGGTCGCCATGGCCGTGGCGAGACCGTCCGCGGCAAGCGCGCGCCCCATCATCGGGTCCAGGTCGGTCTTCGTGATCTCGGCTACGGCCTTGACGTGGCCTGCGTTCTCCGCGATCAGCGCGATGACACCGGGCAGTACGAGCACGATGAAGGTGAGGCTGAAGGACGGGGCATGGATGCCGACGATGCCGTTGGCCTCATCGGTGAACGGGGGAAGTCCGAACCATGATGCGGACGCGACACCGTCCCAGTTGACGCGGAAGTGTTCGGTGACGGCCCCGGCGGTGGCGTCGTACGAGGTGATCGGCCCGGTGACCAGGTCGAGCACCCAGGACAGCGCGTATCCGAACAGGAGCGACAGGAAGATCGCCACCCGGCCGAGGAATCCGCGGAGGGCGACGCTGGAGATCACCAGCACCACCATCACGATCAAGGCGACCCACTGGTCCTGCGGCCAGTAGGTACCGGCCACGACCGGCGCCAGATTGAATCCGATGAGCATGACGACTGCGCCGGTGACGACAGGCGGCAGAATCCTGAACACCAGCGAGCCGCCGAGGAAGTGGATCGCCACACCGATCGCGGCGAGCACCAGGCCCGACACCATGATCGCGCCCGTCACCTCCGCGGTGGTGCCGCCTTGCGCGTGAATCGCCGCAATACCGCCGACGAACGCAGCCGATGTTCCGAGATAGCTGGGGATCCGGCCTTTCACGACGAGCAGGAAGAACAGCGTGCAGAAGCCCGAAAGCATCACCGCGAGCTGCGGATTGAGACCCATGATGATCGGGAAGACGAAGGTGGCACCGAACATCGACACCACGTGCTGACCGCCGAGCCCGATGGTGCGCCCCCAGGTCAGCCGTTCGTTCGGCGCGACCACTTGTCCCGGTTCGATGGTCTTCCCATCTCCGTGCAACGTCCATATGGCCATGGTCGAACCTTTCAGCCAGAGTGTGGTGCCAAGAGAGTCGACGTCGATTGTTACGGTTGTGTTGCCGCTCACACGTGCACCCGGATAGCCGCAAACGTTAATTGAGTCGGGACGCTGGAGGATAGGAACAATCTGCCAGTGCGCGACGGCAGATATTGGCACTATTGGGAATTGATCCCGCGCATGGCAATGATCTTGAGGGCGAGCGAGAGGTCGAGACGCAACTCGGGCTGCGCCGTGAACAGGCCCAGGATCTTCTCGAGCTTCGCAACCCGATATCGTAACGTGTTGTAATGAAAATGTAACTGGCGCGCAGTTTCTGCGATGTTGATGTTCGTTGCGAGCAGCACTTCGAGGGTGCGTCGCATGTCCTGCGCCTCAGCGGTGTCGTCGGTGAGTTCCTTGAGAGTCTCCCGCGCGAACGACTCGAGTTCGTCGGCGTCCTCGACGAGGCTGAGCAGGCGGTACACACCGAGATCGTCGAAGTGCGTCACCGCCCACGCCCCGGATATCTTGCGCCCCACTTCGAGTGCGGTTCTGGCCTGTCCGTACAGCGCCGGAAGATCGACCATCGACGACGACGCCCGCGACACCCCCACCCCGAACGGCCGACGCCCACCGCCTCCGGCGCCTCGCACCTGCGCGACAAGTTCGTGAACGAGGGTCATGGTGTCGCTACCTTCACCCATGAGGATCACCGTCTCCGTCGCCAGCGCTGTCACCGCGGCTCCTGGATCGCGCCCTGCGACAGCACCGACGAATGCTCGCGCCTGCCTCTCGACTACCGGTAGACGAGCGGGTGTGGGTGGTGCATCGTCGTCGACGACGTCGGGTTCGACAGCGACGACCACAATGGGGCGGTCGAGATTCCATCCGAACATCTGCGCGTGGACGATGACCTGCTCGGGATCGCCGCCACGCCCGCGCAACAGGTCGCGGACGAAGTTGGCGCGGTGCCGTTCCTCGACCGCCGACACGGCCAGTTCCCTGCTCACCACCAAGGCGCACACCGTCGCGGCCTGCTCGACGAGATACAGGTCCTCACTCGCGAGAGTGCGCCCCGGGCAGAAGAGTACGAGCCTGCCGTGGTCGATGCCGTTCGCCGAGATCGCGGCAATCGCCACGTACTCGTCACCGAAGCGATGCAGGCCGAGTCCGCCGTCGAGGGAATCCGTGCGGACACGGCCGGTCGCGTCCAATGCAGCGGTCGACGCAAGCCAACCGAAATCCGCGTCCGCTCCGGAACGGCAGGTCTGCCGGCCGTCCGGGGTGGTGATGAGCACGGCGCCACCGAGATCGCGTGCCACACTGTCGGCGAGCGCCTTGTGGCCGCCACCCGCCATCACGATCTCGAGCAGCCCGCGGCGCAGATGGTCGGCTCGCAGGACCGCGTCGACCTGCGTCTTCGCCATTTCCGAGAGTCCGTATGCGAGCTCGTGCTCGGCCGCGATATCACCGGCGGCCGTCACAACCGGGAAGGCTACGTCCCGCGCGATACCGTCCGGCAACGCAGTGTCCTCGTCGAGCCGAACGACGAGACCGGCGATCTCGTGCCGAGCCAGACGCGCGGTGAAGTCACCGATCGTTCCCGAGAGGCGGCGGAGCACGGTGGTCGAAGTGACGAGGAGTTGGTTCGGACGCAGCCACGGACCTATGTCCGGGAGCATCATCACGACCACATCGTGTACGTCACGTGCAGTAGCCACATCGCCCGCTATCACCGTCGGGGCAACGAGAAGACCCGACGCGACGACGTCGGCGAACGGAATCGGGTCGGATAGGGAGTACTGGGTACCGCCTGCGTCGGCATTCCGGGAGGTATTCATCTTCCGCACCGTCACAGCAACACCCGTTCACCTACCAGTAGTTCGTCCCGCCGGGCGCGAGACCATGACCATAGATTCCCGCCACGTCGTCGTCAACACGGTTCCGCGGCAGACGATGGACGAGTCTCGACGTTAGACGCAGCACTCGACATCACCGGGCACAGAATACGCCGAAAACAGGGGCATCCAGTTGTACATTGTCGCCGTCGCGCCGTGGTGCCCGATTCGACCATCGTCGTGATGATGAAGCCTCTACTCCATGGCGTCCGCGTCCTCGATCTGTCCCGAGCCCTCGCCGGCCCCCTGTGCACCTCGCTGCTCGCAGACTTCGGCGCCGACATCATCAAGGTCGAATCCCTCAGCGGGGGCGACAGCTCACGCCAGTGGCCACCGTTCGACGGATCGGACAGTCTGTATTTCGCCTCGGTGAACCGGAGCAAGCGGTCGGTCGCGCTCGATATGCGCAGCGATGAAGGACGAAAATTGCTGCATCGCATGGCATCCGAAGTGGATGTAATAGTCGAGAACTTCCGGCCCGGGGTTCTCGCCGCGATGGGTCTCGACCAGGAATCGCTTCGACGCGACAACCCCGGCGTGATCGTGATGAGCGTCAGCGGCTTCGGGCCCACCGGGCCCGACCAGTTCGCACCGGGCCTCGATCAGGTCGCGCAGGGCATGTCCGGGCTCATGTCCGTCACCGGAGCCGGCGACAACACACCCATGCGAGTCGGCATCCCCATCATCGACACCGTCTCGGGAATCTATGCGGCACTGGGTATCACCGCTGCACTCGTCGCCAGAGCCCGGGACGGTGAGGGCCACCATGTGCAGACCTCCCTGATCGAATCGGCGCTGTCGATCATGACGTTCCAAGCGCAGGATTATCTCAGCACGGGGCGGGTCGCCGAACCCAACGGCAACACTCACCCCACCATCACCCCGTACGGCTGCTTCGACACCGCCGACTTCCCGATCATCATCGCCACCGGATCCGACAAGCATTGGGAAGCACTGTGCACCGTGCTCGGCGATCCCGAGCTCGCGGCGCGTCCCGACTACGCCACCGGCAAGACCCGCCTCGAGCACCGCGATCGATTGACCAAGGAACTGCTCGAACTACTTGCGCACCGATCGGCGGCCGACTGGGTGTCGGCCATGAGGGAGGCCGGAATACCCTGCGGACCAGTTCACTCCGTCGATCAGGCGTTCGCCGATCCGCAAGTACAGGCACTGAACATGGTCCAGACCGTGCCCACGCACGACGGTAAGGATCTGCCGCTGATGCGCGGACCGTTCTGGGTCGATTCCGAAACACTGCCGATCAGGAACGCCCCGCCGATGACCCTCGGTCAGGACACCGACACGGTGCTCGCCGAATTCGGTGTCACCAGTGGCGAACTCGAGCGCCTACACCGATCCGGCGTCATCTGACCCGGGCCCCGTCACAGCAGCGCTGCCGCTGCCAGCGCCACGTGTTCGTGGAAGGGACGGGCGACGAGCTGCACACCGATCGGCATGCCGTCGCTCGTCTCGCCCACCGGCACAACCACGGACGGAAACCCGGCGACACTGATCGTGCGGCAACTCGCCAGCGCCTCTTGCCACGTGAGCGCTCGGCCTTCCACGTCGAACCGATCGAGGCCGAGCAGTGGTGCGCCGATCGACGCCACGGGGAGCACCAGGAGGTCGCCCATCTCGGCGAGCAACCGGTGGACGAGCCGAGTGCGGACGGCCCACAGTTCCTCGATCTCGAGGCTTTCTGCACGACTGCCGGTGGACAACATCGTCCGGATGCTCGCGCCGAACTCGCCGGGTGCCGCCAGCGCGGCGATATCGGTGTGTGTCTGGGTCGCACGCAGCTGTCCGAACAGGGCATTGCCCTCACCGAGCGCCGATCCTTCGTAGCGGCGCGCACCGAACTTGCCCGCTACCTCTGTCACGGCAGCCACGATCTCTGCGGAGACCGGCACCGTGCCTTCTCCGGGCGCCCAGGTGATGTGCAGACTGTTCACGTCGACGGAGGCCGGATCGATCCACGCGATGTGCGGCTCCGACACCACACGCAGCACGAGGGCGGCGTCGTCGAGACTGCGCGCCATCGGGCCGATGGTCTGGAGCGTGCCGTGCACGGTGGCGGGGTTCGCCAGTAGATGATCACCGGCGACAACACCGGGGTATTGGCCGTCGGCGCAGACTCGGCCGATCGTCGGACGGATCGACGTCAACCCTGTGCAGTGCGCGGGCCACCGCACCGAGCCGCCGAAGTCCGTGCCGAGCCCGAGCACACTCATGCCCGAGGCGACAGCCGCGGCCTCGCCGCCGCTCGACCCGCCAGGTGACCGGGGCAGGTCGGGCGTTCCGAGCGGGTTCACGGTCGGTCCGAAGAGTTCGTTGTCGGTGAGACCGGACGTGCCGAACTCCGGGGTGTTGGTCTTTCCGACGAGGATGGCCCCGGCCGCCTTCATCGCCGCAACCGCCGGGGCGTCGGCACCGGTCACATTCTCGGCGAGCGCCCGCGACCCGGCCGTGGTGCGCACCCCATCAGTGGTGATGAGGTCCTTCGCGGTGAACGGAACACCCGCCAGCAGGCCAGGCTGCTCGCCACGCGCGATCAGCCCATCGAGAGCGTCCGCCTCGCGCAAAGCTTGCTCGGTGGCGACGGTGACAATCGCGTTCAGGCTCGGATTGCGGTCGTCGATGTGTGCGAGATGTTGCTCGACGACCGCGCGCGCCGAGACCTCGCGCCGGTGCACCGCCCCCGCGATCGTGTGCGCGTCCGCGCCGACCCAGATATCCGCCACGTTCGTCCGCACGCGTTCTCCTTCGTTCCGATGGACGAGAACGCTAGAGGCCGGCAGGTAGGGCCGCCAACGTCCAGTGTCCACAGGATCTCCACCGCCGCCCTGTGAACAGTTGATACGTCGACCTCCGCACGCACCTGCGAGGATCGGACCATGTTTTCACCCTGGGCCCGTCTGTCGTTCGCCGTGTTCGCGGTGAGCTGGGGCGCCAATCAGTTCGCCCCCATGCAGCTCGTCTACCGCGAGCACCTCGGTCTCGGCAGTGGGTCGTTCGCCGCGATGCTCGGCTCCTACATCATCGGGCTGATTCCCGCGCTGCTGTACTTCGGCCGGGTCGCTGATCGGATCGGCCGGCGTCCGGTGATCCTCGCGATGGTCCCGGTGAGCATCGTCTCGTCGGTGGTGTTGCTTCTCGGTGCCGAGTTGCCGCTGTTGCTGTATCTGGGCCGGATCCTCGCCGGTCTTGCATCCGGGATGGCGTTCGGCGCAGGCACCGCCTGGATGAAGGAACTGAGCGCCGACGCCGGTGCGGGTGTGGGGGCGCGCCGCGCGGCGGTGTCGCTGTCGGCGGGATTCGGGTGCGGAGCGCTGTTCGCCGGGTTCATCGCGCAATGGTTGCCTGCGCCCGAAGTGCTGGCGTATCTCGTGCACATCGGGTTGATGGTGGTGGCTCTGACACTGGCGTGGTCGGTGCCCGACGGTCAGGTGCCCCGGGCGGTGCGGGGTTCGTGGCGGCTCTCCGTGTTGTCGAACCCACGGTTCCGGTGGGGTGTGGTGCCTTGGGCGCCATGGGTGTTCGGGTGCGCCACGGTATCTTTTGTGACACTTCCGCCCCTCGTGTCCGACAGTGTGAGCGACGTGTCCATCGCGTTCACGGGCACGATCGCCGCGCTCACCCTGCTCACCGGCGCGCTGATCCAGCCCTGGGCGCGGCGCATCGCCCGGCGTGGAGAGACGGTGGGAGTGCGCATCGGAGTCGGGATCGGCGTGCTGGGATTCGCCGCGGCCGCCGGAACCGCTTACGCGGGCAGCCCCTGGGCGGTGGCCGTGATCGTCGTCGCGGCGGTTCTCCTCGGTGCGGGTTACGGAATCCTGCTCATCTCAGGACTCGTTGCCGTCGAGAACGCGGCGCCGGCCGATGAGCTGGCGCAGAGCGTGGCGGTGTTCTACTGCCTGATCTATCTCGGTTTCGCGGTGCCGTTCGCCATCTCGCTCGCCGCTCCGCACATCGGATTCGGTGCGTGTTTCGCCGCTGCCGCAGCGCTGATGTGTGCGGCGCTGATCTTCGGTCGCCGCGTCCGGATCAGCCCGTCGGGGCGAGAGCACCGTCGCGCACACGTGTGAGCAACCGGCCGAGTGCTCCCGCGACCGCGTCCGCGCTCTCGGAGAGCACGCGGTGTCCCGCGCCGGGTATCCGGACCAGCTCGGCTCCGGGCAAGTGTGACGCGATCGCTTCCGAGTGCGCGATCGGCACGAACCGGTCCGCGGTTCCCGCCGCCACCACGACGGGAACGGCCGCGAGCGCACCGATCGCGTCGTACTCATCGAGCACCGCGAAGGCCGCCAGCAGCCGCGACCACGTGACGACGGAGGTCTCGTTCGCCAGCACCATTCCGAGCATGCGAAGCCACGAATCCGCCGAACGTCGCCGCCCGAGCATCGTGCACACCGCACCGCCGGCACGCTTCGACCGTTCCACGGTGCGCGGGGCGCGCAGCACCGCCCGATGGAGGAACGACGCCGCGGGATGTCGCAGATACCGGCCGACACCGCCGTCGGCGAGTCCTCCCGCTGCGGTCGACACCAGCGCGAACCCCACGATCCGGGTCCCGATCGCAGCCGGATGCAGCCGCGCATACGCCAGCGAAACCATGCCGCCCATCGAGTACCCGACCAGCACCACGGGGCCGCGCGGCACGAGCGTGCGAAGGACGGAGTCGAGGTCGCGCGCCAACTGGTCGAAGGTGAACGACTCGACGTCGCCGATTCCGGAACGACCGTGACCGCGCTGGTCGTAGCGCACTGTTCGGACCTCGGGCGCGCCCAACTGGGCGCCGACGCCGGTCCAGCACGCCGAATCTTGGCAGTGGCCGTGCACGAACACGACGGTGAGCTCGGCATCGGCCGGACCGTCCACATAGGCGACGAGTGGAACACCGTCGTCTGCGGCAACAGTGAACCTGGAAGGTGAATCGGACATGAACAACTCCTCGAGCGACCTGCTCGATTATTCGTGTCCTCGTTCCCTTCTGTTAACCGTCGCTACCGAATCGTGACGCCCGGAACCTCAGCGCGGTGCGAGGGCGCGGATCATCGGCGTCGGATCGCCGTCGGCAACAAGCAGGATTGCAGGAGTGGCGACTCCCGCCTCCACGTAACGTTCGACGTGTTCGCGGCACTCGTCGGGATGTCCGTGCACGATGAGTTCGTCGACGACATGGTCGGGAATCGCCTCGAGTGCAGCCTTGCGATCGCCCTCCGCCCACAGTCGCCACATGCCTTCGAATTCGTCGGAGCGTCCGAGGAACTCGTGGAAGGCGCGGTAGACGGGCACGTTCATGTAGGCGGCGATCATCCGGCGACCCATCGCTCGGGCGGTATCGGTGTCGTATCCGGGGAGCACGAAGATCCGCGCGACGATCTCCTTACCTTCACCGCCCTCGTGGACGTACGGCGCGACGGTGCGCACATCGTCGGCCGAAAGCCAGTTGACGATCGCTCCGTCGGCTTCCTTGCCGGCGAGGCGCAGCATCCCCGGGCGCAGCGCTGCGAGCAATACCGGTGGAGCGGGGTCGGCGACCAGCCCGGCACGGAACCCGTCGACGGTGAAGGTGTCGTATTGCTGCGTCACCTTCTCGCCGGCCAGCGCCGACTTCAGGAAACGCAGCGTGTCGCGGGCGCGCTTGTACGGCTCGTCGAAGGGGATGCCGTTCCATTTCTCGACGATGACGTTGGACGACGTGCCGACTCCGAGCACGAACCGTCCTGGAGCTGCGGAGGCCAAGGTGGCAGCAGACATCGCGAGCGTCGCCGGGCCGCGGGTGTAGACGGGGACGATCGCGGTGCCGAGCCGCAGCGACGGCGCCCATGCGCTCGCCAGCGCAAGGGGGGTGAAGGCATCGGCCACGTTGGCTTCGGACGACCAGACGTCGGTGTAGCCGAGGTCGGGGAGTTCCTCGATCAGGCTGCGCTGGTCGGCAAGGGGGATGCCGTCGAGGGGCACTGTGAGCCCCCACCGTCGTCTGTTCTCCGTCATGGCCGTCACCTTAGAGCACGCCCCCACAGGTCACCTGGCATCCGTATGCTGGCTCGTTGTGCATGTCGGTCAATTGTGGCGGTATCCGGTCAAGTCGTTCGGAGGCGAGCGGTTGCAGTCGGCGACGATCGAATCAGACGGTCTCCGCGGCGACCACGTGTGGGCGGTCGTCGATGCAGAATCGGGCACCGTGGCAACCGCGAAGAAGTTCCGTCGTTTCGGTGTACTGCTGACCTGTGGTGCGCGACTGACGGACGAAACCGATCCGCGCGACCCGGCGTCGCTGGAATTGACGTTTCCCGACGGCACCGTGATGCTCGGCGACGACAGCGAGGTCGACGCGATGTTGTCGGATCTGACCGGGCATCCGGTGCGGCTGGAAGCCAGAGCCCGCTCCTACGATGCCGCTCCCCTGCATGTGGTCACCTCGTCGTCTGTGAATGCCCTGGACACCGGCGACCCGATCGAGGTCGCGGTGCGTCGGTTCCGCCCGACGATCGTCGTCGACACCGGAGACATGGACGGGTTCGTCGAGAACGACTGGTTGGGTGTTCTGCTCGAGCTCGGCGACGTCGTCATCGAACCGAACAAGCGCACCGATCGGTGTGTGATGGTCACGCTCGATCATCAAGAGATCCCGGCTCGACGCGAGATGCTGCGTAACGTCATGTCGCGCAATCGCGTACTGACCCGTGAAGGCGGCAAAGAAGCACCGTGCGTCGGCGTGTACGCGCAGGTCAGCGCGCAGGGGGTCGTCCACTGCGGCGACCCGGTCGACAGAATCTGAGACCGACCACCTTCCCGGACACCCGCAATCCCGCAATCCCGCACGTCTGGACATATCGTTTTTCGATGTGTATAACGATTATCGATGCATCGATAATCGTTATGGACCATTACGAGGCGCGGGAGCAGACATGGACACGACCGACACCGGACCGATCACACCAACCGACACGTCGAAGAAGGACCGCCGCGACCTGTGGGCGTCGATCGCGGTCTTCGCCCTCACCGGCGGCGTTGTCCTCTACACCTACGTCACCCGCCTACTCCACGAACTGAACGCCGGGATCGTCACAGCCCGCGTCGAGTTCGACGAGCCTCAAACACTGACCTCGCTCGACGGTGTCGCGATGCAACTCGGATCACCCTCCACCATCGAGGTCTCGACGGGCCCGCTCTCCCCGGTCACCGTCGGACTCCTCCGTAGCGCGGAAGGACTGCAGACACTCGGCTACCTGGCCATACTGGCGCTTCTGACCTGGATGGTCGCGCGGTTCGTCCGAGGCCGGTTGTTCGACCGCCTCGCGGTTCGACTCGTCTGGATCGCGTCCCTCACCGGAATCGCCGCGATCCTCGTTCCTCAGATGCCCCGGACGCTCGGCACCAACTTGTTGCTGCGCGATGTGGAGGCTCGGGAGATGCTCGACTTCGCAGGGCTCGGGCCTGAATTCTGGTACGGCTACGTGTTTTGCATGGCTCTCTCGGCAGTGGCCATCGCACTGCGCATCGGAAGCCGTATGGCCCGCGACAACGAAGGCCTCATCTGATGCCTCCCGAAACAGAGCATGCCGTTCGCTGCCACCTCGACACACTGCTCGCCGATCGAGGTATGACGTTGGCGCAGTTGGCCGAAGAGGTGGGGGTGAGCGTCGTAAACCTGTCGGTACTGAAGAACGGTCGAGCTCGCGCCATCCGGTTCTCGACCCTGACAGCACTGTGCCGTGTTCTGAATTGTTCTGTGGGAGAAATTCTCTCGATCGACTGACCGACTGCAGAAACAACGGTACCCGGGTCCTTGTGGGTCCCGGGTATCGCTGCGTGGTCCGGCCATCAAGCCAGGGGCGCTCCTGTTGCTGCACGGACCTGCTCTTCGGTCACGCCCGGCGCGCACTCACGCAAGGCAAGACCATTGTCTGTCACGTCGATGACGGCAAGATTGGTGACGATGCGCTGGACCACACCCTCACCGGTCAACGGAAGCGAACACGTATCGACGATCTTCGGCGCACCGGACTTGTCGGTGTGCTCCATCAACACGATCACCTTGCGGGCACCGTGCACCAGATCCATCGCACCGCCCATGCCCTTGACCATCTTGCCCGGCACCATCCAATTCGCCAGATCCCCGGTCTGCGAGACCTCCATACCGCCGAGCACGGCGGTGTCGATATGACCACCGCGGATCATCCCGAAGCTCAACGCCGAATCGAAGAACGCCGCACCAGGATTGACCGTCACGGTCTCCTTACCGGCATTGATCAGATCCGGATCGATCGCATCCTCCGTCGGATACGGGCCGGTACCCAAGATTCCATTCTCCGAATGCAACGTCACCCGAACCCCCTCGGGCAGATAGTTCGGGATCAGAGTCGGCAGACCGATACCGAGATTGACGTACTCGCCCGGCGAGAGTTCCTGCGCCGCACGCGCAGCCATCTCCGTACGCGACCAGCCGAGCGTCTCTACAACAGCAGTCATGCTCAGGCCACCTTTCCTGCGCTGACGGTGCGCTTCTCGATCTGCTTGTCCTGCACACCCGTGTGGACAATGCGGCTGACGAAGACGCCCGGCAGATGCACCTGCGCCGGATCGATCTCACCCGGCTCGACGAGCTCCTCGACCTGCACGATGCACACCTTGCCGGCCATCGCCGCGAGCGGGTTGAAGTTCATCGCAGCCTTGTTGAACACCAGATTGCCCTCGGTGTCGCCCTTGAGCGCATGCACCAACGAATAGTCCGCGTTGATGGACTCCTCGAGCACGTACCGCTTGCCACGGAACTCACGGATCTCCTTCGCCGGAGACGCGATCTCCACCGAACCATCGGCGGCATACCGCCACGGCAGACCACCCTCGGAGATCGGGGTACCGACACCGGCCGGGGTGAAGAACGCCGGGATACCGGCACCACCGGCACGGAGCTTCTCCGCCAACGTGCCCTGCGGCGTCAACTCCACCTCGAGCTCACCGGAGAGATACTGCCGCGCGAACTCCTTGTTCTCACCGACGTACGACGCAGTGACGCGGCGGATCCGCTTCTCACCGAGAAGGATCCCGAGTCCGTGCCCGTCGACGCCGCAGTTGTTGGAGAACACCTCGAAGTCGGAGGCGTCGCCGGCGGCGATCGCCGCGATCAGCTCGTCGGGGATACCCGACAGGCCGAAACCACCGACGGCGAGCGACGCACCCGAGGGGATATCGGCGACCGCGTCGGCCGCCGTGGCGAAGACCTTGCTCACTTGGCGTCTCCCGTGGCGGGCAGGATGCGGTTGCGCACCTCACCGAAACCGATGCGCGAGCCGTTCGGGCCCGGAGCGGAAGCAGAGATGGAGATCTCGTCGCCGTCCTCGAGGAAGGTGCGCGTCTCGTCGCCGACCTGGACGGGCTCTGCACCACCCCAGGTGAGTTCGATGAATGCGCCGCGCTGATCCTTCTCCGTGCCGGAGATGGTGCCGGAGCCGAACAGGTCGCCGGTGCGGGTCGCGGCGCCGTTGACCGCGGTGTGCGCCAGCATCTGCGCGGGTGACCAGTACATCTGGGCGTACGGCGGGCGCGAGACGATGTGGCCGTTCCACTCCACCGCGAGATCGATATCCAGGCCCCACTTCTCCTCACCCAACAGGTACGGGAGCGGTGCGGGGTCCTGATCCGGGGTGTCGATGCGCGCGGCCTCGAGCGCTGCAATCGGCACGACCCACGGCGAGATCGACGTCGCGAACGACTTGCCGAGGTTCGGTCCGAGCGGCACGTACTCCCAGGCCTGGATGTCGCGGGCCGACCAGTCGTTGAGGATCACCGCGCCGAAGCAGTGATCGGCGAACTCGTCGGGAGCGATCTGTTCACCCATCTTCGAGCCCGCGCCGACGATGAAGCCCATCTCGGCTTCGATGTCGAGACGGATCGACGGGCCGTACACAGGCGCTTCGTCATTCGGTCCCTTGCGCTGACCGCACGGACGGACGATGTCGACACCCGAGGTGACGACGGTCGACGAGCGGCCGTGGTAACCGACGGGCAGGTGCTTCCAGTTCGGCATGAGCGGGTCGGGGTTCTGGGGACGGAACAGACGGCCCAGGTTCGACGCATGGTTCTCCGATGCGTAGAAGTCGACGTAATCGGCGACCTCGATCGGCATGTGCAGCGTGACGTCGGCGATCGGGAAGACGGCGTCGTCGTCCACGTCGCCGGCGATCGTCTGCTTGATGATGGCACGCACCTCGTCCCAACGGGCACGGCCCTGGGCCATGAAGGCGTTGAGGCTCGGTTCGGCAAATACGACGTCGTCTTCGAACACGCGACTCAGGTCGAGGACCGAATCACCCACGCGCACACCGACACGCGGCTCGGTGTCGGCGGTGGAGAAGATGCCGTACGGGAGGTTGTCCGGTCCGAAGAGCGAACCCTCGGGGATTGCAATGGTGGTCATGAGAGTGTTCCTTCGCTGATCGGGGATACGGACGACGGTGCGAGCCCGAGGTCGAGCAGATCGGTGAGCGGATCGGCGATACTGCAGGTGCCGTACGAGCGGAACCGGCCGCGCACCTCGGTTGCCTGCTCGTCGGACAGATCCTTCAAACGTGATGCGAGAGCAGCACCGTCGCGGTCGGCGAGCGCCTCCGCAACTGCAGCATTGTCGCCGCCGTCGAGTGCCACGGCGACCGCGTCGAGGATGTTCAGGAAACCGTGTTGCTCGAATCCCGTCTCGGGGTCGGTGTTGCGGATCGCGTGATGCAGTCCGGCCGTGGCCTTGAACGGCACACCCGCCGTCACGACGGTGCGGATTGCGTCGGCGAGTTCGGCCTCGTCCGGATAGGCCTCGACGACGATGCCTCCGGTGCGAAACTTCGCCGAGTACGGCGTCTGCGCGAGACGAGCCAGGATCTCCGGGCGACGCTCGTCTCGGGGTACTTCGACGAACACGCTGAGTTCCGGGTTGGCCGAGTAGATCTCGTCGAGCGCGGCAAAGAGTTCGTCGACGGTCTGCTCGGCGGGCACTGCGATTTCGAGGGCGGTGACGGACACCGAATCGAGTGTCGCTGCCTTCTCCAGCGCCGGAGCAACCGCGGCGGTTCCGGCGGGCACCGTCAGGCTCAGTTCGAGCTCACCGGAGTACGGCTGCCGCTCGAGCAGTTCGGTGAGTTCGCCGAGGCGTCCGGCGGGGAACACGAACGAACCGACGAGCGGTGCGTGATCGGCAGCGGTGTGGACGGCGTGCGCCGGGACTGCATCCGCGATCGGCGCATTGCCGGGCGGGAAGAGCGCGGCGTCGTCGCACAGGTGCGTGAGTAGGGGCCCGAAGGTCGTCACTTGGATGCCTCCCGGTTGCGGTTCCAGCTACTGGCGTACGCGGCGTCCTCGCACGCGAGGGCGCCTTCACCGAGTTCGAGGGGCCGGAACGTGTCGACCATGACGGCGAGTTCGTCGAAGAACTCGGCACCGATACTGCGTTCGTACGCACCCGGCTGCGGGCCGTGAGCGTGGCCGCCGGGATGGACCGAGATGGAGCCCTGGCCGATACCCGAGCCCTTGCGTGCTTCGTAGTCGCCACCCACGTAGAACATGACCTCGTCCGAGTCGACGTTCGAGTGGTAGTACGGCACCGGAATCGACAGCGGGTGGTAGTCCACCTTGCGCGGCACGAAGTTGCAGATCACGAAGTTGTTGCCCTCGAACGACTGGTGCGCCGGCGGCGGCTGGTGCACGCGACCGGTGATCGGCTCGTAGTCGTGGATCGAGAACGTGTACGGGTACAGGCAGCCGTCCCAGCCGACGACGTCGAACGGGTGGTTCGGCATGAGGTAGCGGGTACCGACGATGCCGTGGGAGGTGCGGTGCTTGACGAGCACCTCGACGTTCTCCTCCTCGACGATCAACGGCTCGGTGGGGCCGTGCAGGTCGCGTTCGCAGAACGGGGCGTTCTCGAGGAACTGGCCGAACTTCGACAGGTAACGCTTCGGCGGCACGATGTGGCTGTTGGCCTCGATCGTGTAGGCACGCAGCGGCTCGTCTCCCGTGGGCACCCAGCGATGCGTGGTCGCCATGGGCAGCAGCACGTAGTCGCCGGGCTTGGCCTCGAGGGTGCCGAACACGGTCTCGACGTTCGCGGTGCCCGACTCGACGTAGACCATCTCGTCGCCCACCACGTTGCGATAGAGCGGCGAGGGCTTCTTGGACACGGCATACGAGATGCGCACGTCGGGGTTGCCGAGGATCATCCGGCGGCCGGTGACGACGTCGGTGTCGTTCCAGACGCTCTCCGGGAACAGATCGTGCAGCTTCAGGTGCCGCGGCTTGAGCGGATGGTTCGGAGTCGTGGACTGCTCCGGCACCGTCCATTCGCTGGCTTCGACGATCGCCGACGGGATGTACTTGTGGTACAGCAGCGCGGAATCGGACGAGAAGCCTTCCTCACCCATCAGCTCCTCGTAGTAGAGGTTGCCGTTGTCGTCGCGGTGCTGGGTGTGACGCTTGGGCGGGATGACGCCGAGCTGTCGGTAGAACGCCATGGTTCAGCTCCTCGGAGATGGTGAATCGGGCTGCGCGGTGTCTCTGTCGCCGCCGGGGTTAGTAAATACATTAACTAATTCGGGAGCGTGAGCGCAACCACAGGGATGAAGTTGCCGTGAATCAGTTGCGTCCGCGCACGTCGAACTGGCTGCGGTTGGTGATGAGCTTGTTCAGCAGCATCACGAGAATCTGCTGTTCAGCGTCGCTGAGGACGTCCACCCACGCGAGTTCGCGCTCGTTCTGCGCAGCGAAGGCCTCGACGATTTCCTTCTCGCCGGCCTCGGTCAGCGACAGCTGCACCGAACGGGCATCGTGGCTGACGGGCGTCTTCTCCAGAACACCGGCTTCGACCAGCGGTTTCGCCAGATTCGACACGGCCGCACGACTCATCCCGGTCAACCTCGCCGCGACATTCGGTTCGATGGGACCGGCCAGCCAGATCACGAACATCAGGCGATAGCCCGACCACGAGCGCCCGCGCGGGCGGTGCACGCTCGATTCGAGATCGTAGGTGACGATGTCCGAGGCCCGGTTCAACGTGAGCAGCACTTCGGTCGCGCTGCGGTGATGGTCGCCGAACTTGCTGTTCAGACGCTCCTGCGCGAGTTCGACGAAGGACCAGTAGTCGAGGTCGCGGGGTGCTGACATGCGGTCACAGTACCGCAGACCGCGAGATTGTTCACACATTTATCATCTGTTGAACGACGAACGCCGACACCCACATCGGGGTGTCGGCGTTCGTTCGAGAACGGGTCCGACGTCAGTCGGTCCGCAGTTCGATGCCCTTGGTCTCCTTGATGAAGAAGACAGCGACCAGCGTGAGCAGTGCACAGAACACGAAGTATCCGGCCGGTGCCAGCGAGTTGTCGGTGACATCGATCAGGTAGGTCGCGATGAACGGTGCCGTGCCGCCGAGGCACATGTTCGTGATGTTGTTGCCGAGGGCGATGCCGCTGTACCGCACCGACGCCTTCAGCATCTCGACGTAGACGACGAAGGAGGCGCCGTTGACGATCGACACGCAGATGAACAGCACGGACTGACCGACGACCGCCTGCCAGATGGTTCCACCCGACATCAACATGAACATCGGGACGCCGAGCACGGCGGACGCCACGCTCCCGATGAACAACACCGGCTTACGTCCGTACTTGTCTGCCGCATACCCGGCGATGGGCAGTGTGATCACGCCGAGAACGAGCGCGAGCGACGTGGAGAGGAACGCCACCGACGACGTCTGCCCGCCCTCGGTCTGCAGGTAGGTCGCCGCATACACGGACGCGATGTAATACCCACCGACGATGAGCGCACCGAGCATGACGATCTTGACGACGCTTCCGCCGGAGGTCTTCAGCAGCTCCTTGATGGGCAGCTTCTTCGTCTCACCCTTGTCGGCCATCTCCTCGAACTGCGGAGTGTCCTCGAGGTGGTTCCGGATCCAGACGCCGATCACACCGATCACGACGCTGAGCAGGAACGGAATGCGCCACGCCCACTCGAGGATCTGTTCTTCCGAGAAGGTCGAGGTGATACCGAGCGCGACGAGCGAGGCTGCCAACGAGCCGAGATAGGTACCGGAGTTGACCATCGACGTCTGTGTGGCCCGCCAGCGAGCGGGAGCCGATTCCGAGACGAATGCATTGGCGCCGCCGAGTTCGCCGCCGGCCGCGAAGCCCTGGAGACAGCGGGCGAGCACGAGCAGGACGGTCGCCCACACGCCGAGGGTGGCGTAGGTCGGCATCAGGCCCATCGCCGCCGTGGCGATGACCATCAGCAGGATGGTCCAGGACAGTGCGGTCTTGCGGCCGAACTTGTCGCCGATGTGCCCGAAGAAGATACCGCCGGGCACCCGCAGGAAGAACGCCACCGCAAACGCCGCGAACGTGCCGAGCAGAGCGGCGGTGTCGTTCTCCGAGACGAAGAACAGGGTGGCGACCATGGTCGCCATGTAGCCGTAGATACCGAAGTCGTAGTACTCGACGACGGTGCCCACGACAGCCGCGCGGATGACCTTCGCCGTGGACTGCTTCTGCGGTGCCGGGTCTGCGAGCGGGGGACTTGCCGCGGCAGGTGCCGCGTCGGAACCGAGCATGATGTGTCCTTTGAGGTTCTGGGGGGACAGCCTGCGTCAGACGCCGGCTGCACCGAGTTCGGCGGGCAGCGCAGAGCCGACTCCCGCTGCGTTTCGGCCTGCGATGCGGCCCATGGTCAATGCGTTGGCGACGGCGTTTCCGCCACCCACATAGCGGAGGCCGAGGATCCCGGCTCCCGCTTCTCCGGCCGCATACAGGCCGGGGACGACGTTCCCGATCGTGTCGAGAACTTCGGCGTTCCGATTGATCTCGAGCCCCGCGTGCGTACAGACCAGTTCCGCGGGCAGCATACGCACCGCGTAGAACGGTCCCTCGGCGACGGGGTCGGGATCGGAGGTCGAGCCCTTGTTCGCAAGGGTCCGGTGGCGCAGGAAATCGTCGTCGACACCGCTCGGGAGCTGGGCGTTCCACCGGGTCACGGTGGCCACCAGCGCGGACACCGGCACGTCGATCAGTCCTGCGAGTTCGTGGAGTGTGTCGGCGCGCACAGTGCGCCCCGCGTCGGCTTCCGCCTCGACGCGGTCGGCGTCCCAGTCGGCGTAACCGGTGGGGAGCCCGGTACGCGCCTTCTCGTCGAAGATCGCCCACACGGGCCCGCCCTGCGCGTCCATGAGGCCGCCCGACACGGCGTACGACGCATCCTCGTCCATGAACCGCCGACCGGCCTTGTTGACGTAGATCCGCGACTTGGGCGGGAACCCTGCCTGCCAATGGTGGTAGCGCTGGAAATAGGCGGTGGGCATGGTCAGGCCCCAGTCCTTGCCGACGACCGCGGAACCGATCTGCTCGCCGAACCGGAGGTGATCGCCCCGGCTACCGGGTGCCGCGACCACGAACAGCGAGTCACCGGCTTCGAGCGGATACGGGTAGTACTGCTCGAGCAGTTCAGTGCTCTGTGCGAATCCGCCGGACGCCACGACAACGGCGTGCGCGCGGACCTCGATGTCGTCCGCCACGACACCGACGACCCGACCGTCCTCGACGAGCAGACGCTGCACCCGGGTGGCAAGGATCGCCTCCACCCCGTGGGCACGGCGGGCCCGGTCGAGCGTCTGCACCAGTCCGTACCCCTGGTCCTTCGGCACGTGGCCACGCCAGACATCCTCCACTCCGGCCTGGCACAGCCCCGGCATGTGAGCATTCGACGACACCCGCGCCGGGATCTCCACACCGAGTTCGAGGAGCCACTCGAGGGTAGGGCCGGCGTTCTCGCAGAACGCCCGGACCAGGCCCGGGTTGAGGATCCAGTGGTTGAGGTCCATGTAGTGCTGGAAGAACTTGTCGGCGGAGTCCTCGATACCGAGTCCGGCCTGCACGCTCGTTCCCGCAGCGGTGAACAGCCCGGCCGACAGCTGCGTCGACCCGCCCAGTTCGGTTTCGGATTCGAACAGCAGGACGCTCGCTCCGGCCTCGGCGGCAGACACCGCCGCAGCAAGGCCTGCGCCGCCGCCACCGATCACCACGACGTCGATGATGTCGTCGCTCATGACAGTTGATCTCCCGTCTCCGCGATGATGCGGTGGTAGAGCCCGTTGGAGGTCATGCCGCCGTCGACGGTGACCTCACTTCCGGTCATGTACGTGGACCGGTCGGACAGTAGGAACATGACAGCGTCGGTGACCTCGTCGACCGTTGCCATCCGCCCGAACGGAACGCTCTCGAGAGCGGCGCCGACGAACGCGTCCGCCCCTCCCAGCAGCGACGTTCCGACCAGCCCGGGGTGTACCGAATTCACTCGGATTCCCCACTTCGCGAAATTTCCTGCGGCCGATTTCGACAGGCCTCGCACTCCCCACTTGCTCGACGAGTAGGCCGGAGAGAAATAGCCGATCTGACCCGAAATCGAGGAGATGTTGACGATGGACCCGCCTCCGCTGTCGCGGATAAGGGGCGCAACGGCTTTCATCCCGTAGAAGGGACCGAACAGATTGATGCGCATCGTGGCTTCCCAGACGTCGTCCGGGGTGTCCATGAACTCGAGCCGCCGCGAGATCCCGGCGTTGTTGACCAGTCCGCCGAGCGCTCCGCGCTGGGACCGGATCTCATCCACCACCCGAGCCCACGATGCCGGGTCGGCGACGTCGAGCGTGTGCGCCGACGCCGAGCCCCCCGCAGCTTCGATCTCCTCGACGACCGGGGTCGCATCGGCCACGTCGGCCAGACACACGTGAGCACCGCGGGCCGCCAGGACGCGAGAGTGGTTGGCACCCATACCCGAAGCCGCGCCCGTGACGAGAACGACCGACGGGTAGGTCACGGTTTCCAGGACCGGATCAGACATGGCGCGAGCCGCCGTCGACCGCGATCGAGTGGCCCGTGACGTAACGAGCGCTGTCGGACAACAGGAACAGCAGTGGGCCGAAGACCTCTTCCGGCGAGCCCAGACGGTGCAGCGGCACGACATCGAGTGCGTGCTTCAGCGCCGCCGGATCCTCCTGCACCCAGCGGGTCATCTCGGTGTCGATGTAGCCGGGAGCAATCGAGTTGACACGAATTCCCTTGTCGCCGAATTCGACCGCGAGGACCTCGGTGAGGTGCGCGACGGCAGCCTTCGACGCGCAGTACGCGCCGCGACCCTTACGCACGCGCAGCGCCGACACCGACGACATGTTGACGATCGCGCTGCCCGGCTGCATGTGCCGCGCCGCGGCCTGCGCACCGAAGAGGACACCCTCGACGTTGACGTCGAGCGTCGCTGCGATCTGCTCCTTCGTGATCTCGTCGGCGAGCGCGAACGGGAAGATGCCGGCGTTGTTGATCCAGAAGTCGATCCACCCGAACTCCTGCAGCGCCACCTGGGCGAGCGTCTCGTGCTCGGCCGGATCGGTGACGTCGATGCGCGCGCCGACCACGATGCCGGGGGTCTCGGCGAGGGATTCGGCTGCGAGTTCGGCGTTGATCTGCTCGGCGGTCTCCTTCATCTGGACGTCGTTGATGTCGCCACCGACGACGTTGACGCCGCGCGACGCGAGACCGCGGGCGAACTGTGCGCCCATTCCGCGTGCGGCACCGGTGACGACGGCGACCTTGCCGGCCATTTCCGGGTATTGCGCGACGATCTGCGCGGTGACGGTACGACCCGGATTCTGGGCATCAGCAGACATTATGGGTTTCCTCCGAAAGTGTGGAACGAGTGAGAGAAGGCGACGATCCGGTTCAGGCGTCGTCGCGAGAAACTGTGCGGCGAGCAATCAGCCATGTGTCGCCGTGCCGGACGACCACGTCGTCGATCGTGGTGAATCGGACCGGACGTGGAGCACCGCCACGGGCAGTGGCCACAATCTGCAGGTACGCCCGAACGCGCAGGGTGTCGTCGTCGACGCGGTCGACGGCGATGTTGGTGATGACGTGGCGATGCACCTCGCCGGCGTCCTGCGCTCCGACGTAGAAGCGCCCGGCGAATGCCTCGAGCGCGTCCGTCCCGGAGACGGGTGCCGGGTAGCTGGGTGAGCAGAACTCGCCGTCGGGCGTGAACGTGAGCGCCCACTCCCGCGCGGAGCCACCGTCGATGAGGTGGCTCTGCTGTCCGTAGAGCTGGTGGATCAGCGCGAGCAGTGCTGCGTCGACACCGTCGTCCGTACGTGCCATGTCGTATGAAACCGTCCGTATTTGTGCGATAATCGCACTGCATGTGCGATTAATGAAGATGCTAGGTGTTACAGTTCACAAACGTCAAGGAGGTACCGGGCAAGATGACCCAAATGCAGGATGAGGCTGCGCCTATACAAGGCCTCGACATGCCACGAGTCGAACCCGATTCGGGCATGTCCAAGACACTGCACAACGGGCTCGAGATCCTCGAATTGCTGGCCGCACACCCGAATGGGTTGTCCGTCAGCGAGATCGCCGAAGGCATCGGCGTCCACCGGACAGTGGCTCACCGGTTGATCCGAACCCTCGAGGCGCATCGCCTGTGCCGTCGCGACGATTACAAGCGGGTCGCACTGGGAGCCGGGCTCGTCACGCTCTCCGAATCGGTCGAGCAGGACCTCCGCACGCTCGCGCGACCGATCCTCGAGGATCTCGCTGACACCGTCGAAGCGACCGCTCACCTCGTGGTCCGCGAATCGGACACGACGGTCCGCGCCATGATGGTGATCGAGCCGCGCCGAGCCCAGGTGCACATCGCTTTTCGTCCCGGCCAGGTACATCCCGTCGATCGCGGCTCCGCGGGCCTCGCGATATTGGCATCTCTGCCCCCGACCTCCGATGAACGCCCGGAGGTGGAGCAGGCACGCCGACTCGGGTACGCGGTCTCGGCGGGCGAAGTCGTTTCCACGACCATCGGTATCTCCGCCGGCGTTCGGGGTCGCCCCGGCGGAACTCAGGCCGCGGTCGGCGTCTCCGTGTTCACCGCCGCCGACAAAGAGCGGATCGGCGCAGCAGTGGTCGCGGCAGCGACGTCGCTCGGCGACATCCTGCGCTAGGCAGGGGCACCGAGCCTGCCGTCGGCACGACCCAACTCGACGGCTCGTGAGGTGAAGGCGGGGTCGAAGAGCAGGAAGCTCAGCAAATCCGCGCGATCGGCGGATGCGCCGCCGACGAGTCGGGCCAGCGATCCCAACTGAGGGTTCTGCAAGCGACGGAGCCCGCCGCTTCGTCGCTGCAGGACCTGCCCGGCCAGGACCGCGAGAGCATCGACCCCTTCCCGAGGCGGACCGGCGAACTCGGCCTCGATGTGACGGAAGTGCGTTTCGCTCGTGCCTGCGGTGACGTTGCGAGACTCGAGACGATGCAGATCCTCGACCATCCGATCGACAAGCATGGCCCGCAGGATCACCCCGACAGCGTCGAACACGTCGGGCTCCCCCGCGCCGGTCGGCTGTTGCGAAGGCGATCCCCGCGGCCAGTACCGAGGGCGGGTCGCCACTACCCCCAGGCGGGTGGCGCCCATCTGAACGGCAGGTTTGAGAGGCATGTTCAGCCGCACCCCGCCGTCGAGGTACCAGCCGGCCCACTCCCGCGGGGTGTCGATGTAGATGGGCCGGAACAGTGCCGGCACCGCCGCGGATGCAAGAACATGTTCAGGTCCCAGCGTGGTGTCGACGTAGGTGATGTTGCGGTTCGCGTCGTACGACGGCAACGGGATCGAGGGGTGTCTGTGCACGAACATGACGGTCCCGCCGGTCGCCACCGAGGTCGCCGCGACCGCGACGACATCGACCAGTCCCCGGTCGATGTTCTCGTGCAGCTGTTCGAACGAGACCAAGGATGTGATCGTCTCGCGCATCCGGGTGGTGTCGAACAGGCTCGGTAGCCGCATCGGTAGACCGGCGAGTTGACCCAGATAGCGCAACCCGCCGCCCACGACGCTGCCGGTCACCGAGAACACGTCGTCGAGCGACACCGAACTCCACAGCGACACCACACGTTCGGCCGCCCGATCGAAACCGAGGTGAGCGTTGCCGGCCAATCCGACCACGTTGAGAGCGCCGGCGCTGGTTCCCACCAGAATCGTCGGGGACCGGCCCAGGCGCGGCAGCAACGTGGTGATGGCACCGGCTTCGTACGCGCCACGGGCACCGCCGCCGGCCACGACGAGCCCCACGCGAGCAGTCACCTTTCGACCATAACCAGCGATGCGCCCGAAGGCCGGGCATCCGACGTCGACAGCATTTCCGTGGGTCACTCCTACAGGCCGACGTGAGCCCCACCCCAGCCGTCCGGTCGGCGTGCGCTCGAGCACTTGCCTCCGTCGGTCGGGTACGAATCCGCACACACATGTGCACAATCAATGGGTGAGTTCAACTGACATCGCGCCCGATCCCCATCGCGGCACATTGCGCGGCCCTCGCTTCTGGCTCGCACCGCTCGTCGTTGTGGCCGCGGTGATGTCCGCGCTCGGCTACTTCTATCTGGCCAGCATGGTCAATCCGACCGAGAACCTGCGCGAATTCCCGATGGCGATCGTCAACCAGGACGTCGGGGACGTGATGCCCGGCGACGACGAACCGCGGAACCTCGGGATCGAGATCACCGCCGCGATCCTGGACGGCATCGACCCTGCACAGATCGACATGCAGGAGATGGGCATCTCCGCGGCCAACTCCGGCCTCGATAACGGGACGTTGTACGGCGCGATCGTGATCCCCAGCGACTTCACCAAACGCACATCGATTCTCGCGCAGGGCAGCGTCGTGCCCGGCGATATCGAAAGACCGATCATCACGGTCTACTCGAATCCCCGCACCGGAACGTTCTCGACCGGCATCGTCGACATCATCGGCGACACCGCCATGACCCAGGTCAACGAGACGGTCGGCGAACAGCTCACCACCCAGGTCACGAACACCCTCGCCGAAACCGCACCCGACCTGCAGTTGTCGGGTGGAAGCCTGCTCACCCTCCAGGACCCGATCAACGTCCTGAACGTCGAACACAAACCGCTGCCCGAAGGCACCGGCGCCGGCCTGTCCGCGTTCTATTTCACGCTGCTGCTGATCCTCGCGGGATTCACCGGCGCCACGATCGTGAACACTCTCGTCGACACCGCTCTCGGGTTCATCCCCACCGAATACGGGCCGCTCTACATCAACAGAGAGACCACCCGCATGTCCCGGTTGACGGTGTTGCTCATCAAGTGGGGAATCATCGTCGTCCTGTCACTGATCGTGTCGGCGCTGTATCTGTGGATCGGGACAGCCCTCGGCATGCCTGTGCCGCGCGCCCTGCTGATGTGGGAATACGGGGCACTCGCGATCAGCGCGGTCGGCATCACCTCGGTGTCGGTGATGTCCGTGTTCGGATCCGCAGGTCTGCTCGTGAACCTGTTCATCTTCATCGTGCTGGGGCTACCGTCATCCGGTGGCACCGTCCCGATCGAGGCGATGCCCAAGATGTTCGAATGGCTGTCGACATTCGAGCCGATGCATCAGATCTACATCGCGACCCGCGCGATCCTCTACTTCGACGGCCACGGCGCCGCAGGACTGACGCACGGCGTCGCGATGACACTCGTGGGCCTCGCCGTCGGCGTGGTCCTCGGCGCTGTGGTGACGTGGCTGTACGACCGTCGAGGATTCCATCGTTCCACCGAATTACTGGCGGGCGACACCGTGTCCGCCTCCGAGAGCGGAGAGTCTGCTACCCGGCCTTGAACGGCCCTTCTATCCCACGCGCTGGCTGCGACGAAAAGGCACGATGTTGCCGCGGCGGTGGGCGGCAACGAGCATGGGGATGGCCAACAGCAGGCTCACCACGACGGGGACGATCGAGGCTTCCAATCCGAAGTCGCCACCGGTGAGCAGCGTCGGCCCTGTCGGGGTGGTGGTCAGCAGGCCGGACGACGGGTGGCCCGACACGGGGATGCCGAGCAGCCCGACAGTGGCGTTCCACGTGAAATGCAGGCCTACGACCAGCCAGATGCTGCGCTTCCACAGGAACGCGGCGCCGAGCAGGACGCCCGCCTCCACCGCGATCGCGAACGAACTCCACAACGTGGCGCCGGGGTTGGCCAGGTGCAAGCCCCCGAACAACAACGCCGTGATCGCCAGGGCCAGCCAGCTGCCGCAGAGTCGTTCCAAAACCTGCAGCGCGAAGCCTCGGAAGATCAGTTCCTCGGTGACGGCCGCACCGATCGCGACCGCGACAATGCCTACAACGATGTCGAAGGCGTTCCCGGAGCCGCCGGTGATGGTGAACTCGGTGACCACGGCGAGCATCGACACCGCGATGAACCCGAACCCGATCGCACCACCCAGCAGGGCCAGCCGCACGGCGTGTGCACGCCTGATCTCCGGGACCTCGCGGTGGGCGACGAACCGCATGACCAGCCAGTAGACCGCAACCGCAGCCACCGCACCCACAATCGGCAGTGCCACACCCTGTGCAGTCAGCCCCGCCACCGCAGCGACACCGACGATTCCGACCAAACCCCATACAAGGGGGAACTCGAAGAACCGGGTGGAGGCCGAGCGCGTCCGGGTAGGGGCCGACGTAGGTGCGGTGCCTGTCGAATCATCCAGTTGGCCACTGCCACTGGACAAACGGACGGGGTCGACTCGGCCATCGTCACCCATATTGTTCCGATCGGACAAAGCAGGCTCCCCCTGAGGTGTGGACACCGATTGCAATCCAAAGGCGATCAGCGTAGCCGATCGCTGATGCCAATAGATCGGGGCCGGCCGGTCAGTGAGATCACTCCTGGGCCTGGGGCGCCGAGATTCCTCGCTGATCCGTACCCTGAACCGATGCGCGCCGTCGTCGTTCCTCATCCCTCCGCGAGCGGGGGTGTGCGCGGTGGCAGCGTCGCCCTGATCGACGACGCCGGCGTCCCAGTGGGCGATATCTGGGAGTGTCGCGATCTCGCTGCGACCGTGACGGAGCTCGAATCCTCTCGCAGCCCGCGATGGGTGTGGACCTCCACCGCGACCGTGTACCCGGAGCTGCTGCGCGCCGGTGTGCGGGTGCAGCGGTGCCACGATCTGGCGACCACCGCCGCAATCCTGAACACGCGCGACGGGATCCCACCGGATCCCGTCGAGGAACCGGTGGACGAAAGACCCGGGCTGTTCGACGCGGCGCCCGGCGTCGGCATCGCCACCGTGATCGAGCGATTCGCCGAGCAACGTCGCCGCACGGCTACCGACCGCCGTCTCGATCTGCTCGTGGCAGCCGAATCCGCCGGGACACTCGCCGCCGCCGAAATGGGTTTCGACGGATTACCGTTCTCGGTCGACGCGCACCGCGCCCTGCTCGAGCGCACCCTCGGCCGACGCCCCCTCGGGTACGAGCAACCGACGCGGATCGCCGAGGTGATCGAGGAGATCCAGACCGTGTTCGGCCGGCCCGTGAATCCGGCGTCGCACGTCGAGGTGCTCGATGCGTTCCGTCGCGAAGGTATCGAGCTGACGTCGACTCGAAAACATGTACTGCGCGAACTCGACCATCCCGCGGTGCCGTTGTTGTTGCGGCACCGCGACCTGTCGAAGCTGTACAGCACCAACGGGTGGAGTTGGCTCGACACGTGGGTTCACGACAATCGCTTCCGCCCCGTGTACGTTCCTGGCGCGGTGGTCTCCGGGCGGTGGGCGAGCCGCGGTGGCGGCGCCCTGCAGATCCCCAAGGCGTTGCGGTCGAGCGTGGTCGCCGACCCCGGGCATACCTTCGTCATCGCCGACGCCGGACAGCTCGAACCCCGCATCCTCGCCGCCATGTCGGGAGATCCCCGCATGGTCGCGGCTGCGGGCGGTGACGACCTGTACGCCCCGGTGGCGGCAACAGCGTTCGGGGGAGATCGCGCGAAAGCGAAGGTCGCGGTGCTCGGTGTGCTCTACGGCGCGACCTCCGGTGATTCTCGTGCGCTGCTGACGGTGCTGCGCAGGAGCTTTCCCGACGCAGTCGAATTCGTCGAACGCGCAGCCCGCGCCGGGGAGCGCGGGGAGGTCGTGCATTCATGGCTCGGGCGTGCCTGTCCCCCACCGGAACCCGGATTTCACTCGCACGGCGACGTGCGTGCCCGCGGACGTTTCACCCGAAATTTCGTCGTCCAGGCCACGGCCGCGGAGTGGGCGTTGTGTGTGCTGGCCGAACTGCGACGCAGGCTCGCGACGGCACCGGACGGCCGCGACGGCGAGTTGGTGTTCTTCCAGCACGACGAGGTCGTGGTGCACACCCGTAATGCCGACGCCGCCGCCGCACACATCGAGGCGTCGGTCGGGGCAGCGACCAGGTTGATGTTCGGCGACACCGCGGTCCGCTTCCCCATGTCGACCGACGTCCGCCCTTCCTACGCCGACGGTGAGTCCGAGCCCGCGGAGTAGGGGCTCCTCCGCGCCGGTGAATTGCCCTCCCCAAGCGGGCTCCAGTGTTGTATTCTCATCGATAAGAATGTGACTTTCCTAATATCAGAATCACACTCTTCCGCGATGTGGCCCACAAGGCGCGACGGAACCCCCGTGTCGTGGAAAGCCCGAACCTGCCCTGACGTCGGTTGCCTTTCCTCACTCTCTTCACTGCCCATCAGGCGCCCTGCGCACCACGTTCGTGCTCTCACCGCCCGTCCGTCGTGACACACCTATTGGCCGTTCACTGTCTGAATACTGAGAGGTCGACGATGTTCCGATCCAGACAATTCCTGACCGCAACGGCCTGCGCCGGCGCGCTCCTCCTGAGCGCATGCGGCGCTTCGGGTACCGACACCGGAAGCCAGACCTCGGTCGGCGCCGAGGACGGCGACCCCGTCGCCGGTGGGACGGCCGATGTCCTGCAACCCGCAGAGCCGCGATCCCTCGACCCTGCGTCTCTGTCCAATACTTTCTCGCATCAGCCGGTCGTCGGTAACGCCCTGTACGGGACATTGATGATCAATAATCTCGACACGTTCGAGATCGAATACAAGATGGCCACAGATTTCTCCACCGCAGACGGCGGAACCACATTCACGCTGACTCTGCAGCCGGGTCTGACGTTCACCGACGGCACCCCGCTCGATGCTTCGGCGGTCAAATTCAATTGGGATCGCTTGCGCGATCCGGCCCTGGGTTCGACGGCGATCAGGCAAGCCGCCCAGGTGACGAACTCCGAGGTGGTCGACCCGACCACGTTGACGATCACGCTGGCGGCGCCGAATCCACACTTCCCGCAGGGCATGCTCGGCACATCGATGAATTGGATCGCGTCGCCCGCCGCACTCCAGAAGGGTCAAGCTGCGTTCGACGAGAACCCGGTAGGTGCAGGCCCGTTCACCCTCACCGAGTGGACCCGCCAGAGCGTGATCGAACTCGAGAAGAACCCGGGCTACTGGGATGCGCCGAAGCCCTACCTGGATCGCATTACCGTTCGCACCTCGACCGACACCAACCAGCGGTTCAATGCGATCACGACCGGCAGCGCAGATCTGTCGTCGGAGTCCAGTTGGGAGATTCTGGCAAATACCGAGGTGGCCGGGTTCCCGACCGAAGTCGTGCAGACCGGTGGCGGACAGATTCTCGGTATGAACTTCCGCCGTGCGCCGTTCGACGACGAGCGGGCACGTCGAGCCGTGGCACTTGCCACCGATCTGGATGCGATCAATGCCGCCGTCTTCAACGGTGCCGCCGAGTACCCGGCCACTCTCTTTCCCGAATCGTCGCCGTTCTTCGTGGATGTTGCATTGCCCACGCAGGACAAGGACACTGCTCAGAAACTGTTCGACGAGCTTGCGGCAGAGGGTAAGCCGGTGAAGTTCACATTCCTGTCCTATCCCACGCCGGAGAGCAAAGAGGTTGCGGAAGCATTGCAGGCTCAGCTGAGCGCGTTCCAGAACGTCGAAGCCCAGGTCGAGATTGCCGACTTTGCCACGCTCACCGGCCGAGCCGGCGCGCGAGACTTCGACATGCTGATCTCGTCCGCGATCACTCAAGACCCGGATTACTCGCTGTGGACCGCGTTCCATGGTGATTCCGTGGGCAACTTCACCGGGATCAACGATCCGGAACTCAATGCCGCGCTGGATGCAGGCCGCGTCGGCACGACGGTGGAGGAACGCCAAGCGGCGTACAAGACCGCGCAGGAACGGCTCGTCGCACTGAACCCGGGCATCTGGTACGTCAAGGCAGCACCTTCCGTCACGCTGAGCAAGGATCTGCATGGTGTGACCATGTACACGCTGGGATCACCGTTGCCTGAAGAGTTGTGGGTCACCAACTGACCGGTGGCATCATCGTGCCGCGGTCGACGGGGGCGGCGCCGCACACGCGGACTTCGCATAGGCCGCGTGTGTCCACAGGTGCGACACGGCGTACGCCCTCCACGGCCGCCACGATTCGGCGCGCGCGGTCGCCTCACCGGCAGTGACGCCTCCCAGCGCTCGACGCAGCACCAGGTCGCCGGAGGGATACGCGTCGCGGTCGCCGAGTGCACGCAGCGACAGGTAGTCGACGGTCCACGGCCCGATCCCGGGCAGGGCCAGCAGTTCTGTTCGGAAGTCGGCCGTCGACGTCGCGTCGAGCCCGTCGGCCGCGGCGGTCGCGAGTGTGTGCACCGTGCGGGAGCGCGCACCCGTGACCCGCACCGCCGCCTTCAGTTCGTCCGGATCCGCAGCCGCGAGACGCTGCGGCGTCGGGAAACATCGCAACCCGTCAGGCGCGGGATCACCATATTCTGCAACGAGTCTCGAGGTGAAGGTCGAGCCCGCCGCGAGGCTCACTTGTTGCCCGAGCACTGTCTGCACGGCAGTCGCGAACCAGTCGGTGCTGCCGAGCACGCGAAGACCGGGCCGGGCTGCGATGAACGGTGCCAACAACGGATCTGTGCCCAACGCCGCGTCGATCACGGTCGGTTCGGCGTCGAGATCGAGCCAGGCGAGGAGGCACTGTTCGAGTTCGGGCACATCTCGATCATCGGTGGCAACGATCCGCGCGCTGACATACGCGGCGTCCGGATCGTTCTCGAACGTCACCGACACGACCGCGGGACCTCCACGACCCCGGACCGCACGGCTGTGGGTGCCGGTCTGAGCATCGTGCCGTTCGTGGCCTGCGACGGTGTGACTCCGCAATGCGTCGAGCATCGCCGACACGGCGAACGGCGGCGTCAACGGCAGACGCAGGGTGGTCATGCCGCCGCCTCGAGACTCAGCAGAATCCGTTTCGCCTCGACGCCCCCGGCGTACTGCCCGATCCCGCCGTCGCTACGCACCACCCGATGACAGGGAACAATCACGGGCAGAGGGTTTTTCGCGCAGGCCGTACCCACCGCACGAACAGCCCTCGGGCTACCGGCGGCCGCGGCGACCTCGGCGTAACTGGCAGTGTGCCCGTACGCGATGTCGGGTAGGTGCGTGATCACCTCGCGCCGGAATCCGGTCGCGAGCCGGAAGTCGAGGGGCAGATCGAACGACGCCCGCGTGCCCTCGAAGTACTCGTCGAGCTGGGCCGCCGCGGTGTCGAGTCGTTCGGGCGTTTCGAGAATGCGGGGGCTGATGCGCGCAGCGAGGTCGTCCAGCACGTCGTCCCGGCCGTCGGCGATGTATGCGACCCGCACGAGCCCCGCCTCGGTCGCGGCGAGCAGCAGCGGCCCGACCGGCGTGTCGACGATCCGGTAGGCGACGTCGAGGAGACCGGCGGCGGCGGCATCGACCGTGAGTCGCTGACGCAGCCACGCAAGATCGGACGTCGAGACCGATGGCATAGGAAAAGTCATGACACGCTCCCTATCTCGGTGCTGTAGTGACGACGCAACGCTGCACGACCGTCGGAGGCTGCGCGGCGCGCGGCTTCCGCGGTGCTGCCGAGGAGTTCACCGATCTCTGCGTACGGCAATCCGCCGATGTAGTGGTAGACGAGCGTGGCACGCTGAGTGAACGGCAATGCCGCAACCTCGCCCCACAGTTCGTCGTCTCCGGTGCCGGGGAGATCCGTGGTCGAGGCCCGCTCGGGCAATACCTCAGTGGGTAGCGGCGCCCGACCGTGCACGCGGTGAACGTCGATCGACTTGCGGTGCGCGATGGTCACGAGCCACGCCTCGATGTTGGCACCCGGCTTCAGATCCGGATAGGCACGCAAGGCAGCGAGAAACGTCTCCGACCACGCGTCGTCGGCGTCGGCGGCGCTGAGCATTGCGCGGCACACCCGGAGCACGGTCGGGCCGTGGTCGGCGACGACCCGCTCGAATGGTGGTAGGTGCCCGTCAGGCCGGTGTCGGGGCATGGGCGATCCGCGCCTCCTGCTCGAGGAGGAACTGTTTACGCTCCACTCCCCCGGCATACCCGGTGAGTCTGCCGCTGCTACCGATGACGCGATGACACGGAACGACGATGCTCAGCGGATTCCGTGCGTTGGCCGCCGCGACCGCCCGCACCGCGGTAGGCCGGCCGATCGCGGCCGCCACCTCCCCGTAAGTCGAGGTGGTTCCGAATTCGATGGCTCGGAGAGCGGTCCACACGGTGTGCTGGAACTCGGTGCCGACCGGGGCAAGGGGGACCGTGAACGTCGTGCGCGCGCCGTCGAAGTACTCGCGGAGCTGGTCGATTGCCTCCTCGAACCCCTCCTCCGTCTGCGGCCCGAAACTGTCGCGATCAGGTGCGGGGTGGTGATCGGCCATGTACAGGCCCGACAGCACGCCGTCGGTGTTCACCAGGGTCAACTCGCCGATCGGCGAGCCGATCACGATGTGGGTACGCGATGCGGTCACGGCTTCGATCCTTCCATCCGGTGCAAGGTCTACATGAGGTAGACGCACGGGGTGGTGAAAACGTGAGGTGGTTCGTTCCTGCACTATGAGCGGATGATCTCGCTGCCCGCATTGCCCCTCGTCGGACCGGTCACCGGTATGGCCCGCACCCTCGCCGAGCGCACGGTCGCCACCGCCGTGTTCGCGGCAACGGTTCCTGCCCGCGTCGAAGCCCTGCTCGACACGGCCGAAAAGCTCGTCGCACGAGTCGACGATGTCGTCACCGATGCGGCCGCAGCTGTCGCCCACGCTGCCGCGGTGATCGAATCGACGACGCAGGTCGTCGGGGAGGCTGCCGATGTGGCTGCACGAGCCGAGCAGGTCGTCGAGTCTGCGGGCACCAGCACCGCCGTCGCGGGCGAGCTCCTCGACACCTACGCACCACTCGCCACGCAGGCAGCACCCTTGGCATCGCAGTTCCTCGACGAACTGTCACCCGAGGAAGTGCGCGCGGCGATCCTGATGCTCGACCAGTTCCCGGAACTTTCCGAACGCATGGTCGGGCTCATGCCTATCCTCGCGACCCTCGAATCCGTCGGGCCCGAGCTTCACGAACTGCTGGGCGTCGCCCAGGACGTGCGCCAAGCCATCACGGGAGTACCCGGCTTCGGCTTCCTGCGACGTAGAGGCGAGGAGAAGGAAAACGGCGACTGACCCCACCCCCTGATGCAGCATCATCAAGCCTCGTACAGACTCGATCCCGCGCGACTGAGCACCAGCCGCGGCAGCACCGCCCGCGACGACAACTTGAGCAGCGCGTCGACCAGTTCGACGACATCGTTCACCTCGAGCATCGACTCGGCGGGGATCTTCTCCTTGATCCAGTCCGACATGTCGGTATCTACATACGCAGGCGCGATCGCCGACACGGAGACCCCATTGCCGGATTCCTCGAGATTGAGGGTCTCGACCAGGGAGATCAGCGCGGCCTTCGTCGCCCCGTACGCCGCGAGTCCGGCTTCGGCGTACACACCGGTGATCGACGACAACGCCACGACCTTCGCACCGCGACCCGGGTCGGCGGCAGCGGCTGCCCGCAGCAACGGCAACGAGGCCTGGAGCAGCGCGAACGGTGCGGAAAGGTTCACCGCAAGCGTCTTGTCGAAGCGGCGCGCCGGAAATTCTGCGATCGCGCCCGCGGTGCCGACGCCGGCGTTGAGGATCAGCGCACGCATCGTGCCGAACGATTCTTCGTGCGCACTCACCAGCTGTGCTGCCACTTCGGGATCGGCGAGATCCGCGGCGAGCGCATTCACCTCGGAGGCACCCGCCTCACGCAGTTGCACGGCGGCCTTCTCGAGCCGCTCCTCGTTGCGCGCCGAGATCGTGAGGGCGTAGCCCTGCTCGGCAAGCCTCATCGCGACACCGAATCCGATGCCACGCGACGCCCCGGTCACCAGTGCACTCGCGGTCACGAGGCCGCTCCCTTCACTGCTTCGAGACCGGCTGCGACGAGCGCCGGAACCGCTTCTCCGGCTTTGTCGAACCCGTCTCCTACTGTCGCGCCGACGCGCCACCGGTGGTTGATCCCCTCGGCGATCACGGCGAGCTTGAAATACGCGAGACCCATGTAGAAGTCCCAGTGTGCAATCTCGCGACCGGAGGCCACGGCGTAGCGCTGTACGAGGTCGGTGTCTGCCGGCAGCCGGGAGCTCGTCCACGCGGCCGGGAAACCGAGCACGTCGTCGAGCGCCGGGTTCCGGTAGACGCACATCAACGCGAGATCGGTGAGCGGATCACCGAGCGTGGACAGTTCCCAATCTACCACTGCGGCAACCTTGCTCGCATCATTCTTGTCGAGAATGGTGTTGTCGATCCGGTAGTCGCCGTGCACGATCGACGGCGCGGGCGACTCGGGGATCGAGTCGGCGAGGGTTGCATGGAGGCGGTCGAGGTCAGGAAGTTCGCGGGTCTTGACACGCCCCCACTGGCTCGCCCACAACTTCACCTGCCGCGTGACATATCCGTCGGGGCGACCGAGTTCGCCGAGACCCACCGCGGCGAAGTCGACGTTGTGTAGCGCAGCGATGATCCGTACCAGTTCGTCGGTGCAGCTGTCGATCTCGTCGTCGGTCAGCGTGTCGAGATCGTTCTTGCTGCGGATCACGCGCCCGTCGATATGTTCGACGACAGTGAACGGCGCACCCATCACCGTGTCGTCCTCGCACAGCGCGACCGTCTGCGCGACCGGGACTCCACTGTCCTGCAGCGCCGTGGTGATGCGGTATTCGCGTGCCACGTCGTGTGCAGAGGGCGTCAGACCCGCGGTGGGGGGACGACGGAGAACCCATTTCGACGTGTCGTCGAAGATCCCGTAGGTGAGGTTCGATTTGCCGCCGGAGATGAGTTCGGCGCGTAGTTCACCGTCGAGATCCACCCCGGATTCCGACAGGAAACGCTGGAGGGCAGGAAGATCCAATCCCTCGTACCGCAGCGCGGTCACGACTGGGCCGCCTTCGCTGCAGCAGCCCTACGAGCGGCACCGACGGTGCGCTTGGCGATAGCCCAGCGGTGCACCTCGGACGGTCCGTCGTAGACACGGAACGGGCGAACCTCTCGCGAGAGGCGTGCGAGCGGAAGGTCTTCGGACACACCGAGACCACCGCACATCTGCACCGACCGATCGACGATCCGGAAGATCGCTTCGGCGGCGAACGTCTTCGCGATGGACGTGGCGTTTGCGGCGTGTGAACCCTGATCGAGTTCCCAGCATGCCTGCGTGAGCAGGGCGCGGGTGGCGGCGATATCGATTTCGTTGTCGGCGACCATCTTCTGGATCATGCCCAGGTCGCCGAGTTTCGATCCGAAACCCTCACGTTCGGCGACATAGCCGACGGCAACGTCGTGGCCGCGACGGGCAGCGCCGAGCCATCGCATCACGTGTGTCATACGGGCCGGCCCCAGCCGGACCTGCGCGTAGGAGAAACCCTGGTCGACTTCACCGAGCACCGCGGAGTCGGGGACGAACAGGTCCTCGAAGTCGACCACACAGTGTCCCCCGAGCATGGACTTGTCGAGAGTGCCGATATGCCGGCCGACCGTCAGCCCCGGGGTGTCGGCGGGCGCGAGGAACATGGTGGCCCCGCCACGTCTACCGGGTTCCCCGGAGGTGCGGGCCATGATGATGAAGAAGCCGGCACCATCGGCTCCGGTGATGAAGTGCTTGCGGCCGTTGATCTTCCAACCACCCGATGCCTTCACCGCAAGCGTGTTGAGCGCGTTGGGGTCTGCGCCTGCACCGGGTGCGGGTTCGGTCATCGCGAACGCGGACCGCACGTCGCCGGCCGCGAGTGGCGCGAGGAACTGCTGCTTCTGCTCGTCGCTTGCGATATGGGCGAGCATGTGGACGTTGCCCTCGTCGGGCGCGGCGATGTTCAGAGCGGTGGGGCCGAAGAGTGAATAGCCGGCCGCTTCGAAGACGGGAGCGCGGTCGGACATGCCGAGTCCGTGGCCGCCGTATTCGATGGGAGCGTGCGGCGCGAAGACACCGGCATCCTTGGCGGCTTTCTGCAGATCGGTACGGATGGTGTCACCGCCGGCCGCAGCGATGTCACCGCCGTGCGCGTCTTCGATGGGCAACACGTGGTCGCGGATGAACGCTTCGGTCTTTGCGACCAGGCCCGTTACCTGATCCGAATACGACAGATCGACTGCCATGATCACTTCCTCTCCACACCGACCGACCGATCGATCGCTCGGTCATGGATACCGTGACACACCCGTGTCGGTCCGGTCAAGGGGAGTCAGGACTCAGCGCGCTCCCACCGCACTGCGCGCAATTGCAAGATTCCGCTCGACGAGTTCATCGGGCGTGAGCGCGCCATCCGGGCGGTACCAATCGGCCACCCCGATGCACATCGTGGCCACCGCACGTCCCGCATCCTTGGGAAACGGTGTGGTGAACTCGCCCGACTCGACACCCGCCTCGATGATCTCGTCGATCATGCGCTGCTGTTCGTCGCGCAGCGCGACGTATGCCTCACGACTCTCCGGCTCCATGCTGCGCATCTCCGTGGAGGCGACAAAGGCCTGGTCGCGGCGGAACATGTGGAACCTCAGCAGCGACTCCACCACCGCGTCGAACCGCTCGGACGGGGTCGGGCCTGCTTCGGCGAGAGCACGCCGACTGCGGTCCAGCAGTTCGTTCATGACGGCCGTCGTCAGCGACACAAGAAGCGCCTGCTTCGACGGGTAATGGTGATACAGACCGGGGACGGAGAGTTCCGCGCGTGCGGCGACTTCCCGGATCGACGTACCGTCGTAGCCTCGCTCCGCGAAGGCCTCGAGTGCCGCAGCCAGGGGTTTCGGCAATGACACCGGGCCGTAGTGTCGCCACGACCCGGTGTCGCCGGAGACCTGATCCTCACGCGTGTTCATGGGCATCACGGTAAAGGACGGCCGCCCTCACGGACTCAGTAGTCGTCGTCGCCGTAGACGATGACACCGCGCAGGTTCTTGCCGGCCAGCATGTCGGCGTAGCCCTCGTTGATCTCTTCGAGCTTGTATGTCTTGGTGACGAGACCGTCGAGTTCGAGCTGGTTGTTGCGGTACAGCTCGAGCAGCTTGGGAATCTGCGAACGCGGGCCCACCCCGCCGAAGATCGCGCCCTGCACCCGCTTCTGGAGCAACGTGAGCTCGAACAGACTCATCTTGACATCGATATCCCTGGCATCACCCATGCCGACGACCACCACCTGACCGCCCTTGGCAGTCACCGCGAGAGCCGGTGCGATCATGTCGCCGTGGATCTCACCGACAGTGATGATCGTTACGTCGGCCATTGCACCCCAAGTGATTTCACCGATCACGGGAGTGGCTTCCTCGAGCGACGCGAACGTGTGGGTGGCCCCGAATTCCTTGGCCTTCTGCCGCTTGAACTCGACGGGGTCGATCGCAATGACGAAGCGCGCACCCGCGTGCGCAGCGCCCTGCACGGAGTTGATACCGACGCCACCGACACCGATGACCACCACCGCGTCGCCGACCTTGGTGCCGCCGATCGCCGTCGCCGATCCCCAGCCGGTCGCGACACCGCAGCCGAGGAGCGCTGCCTTGTCGAGCGGAATATCCTTCTCGATCTTGATGACCGAGGCCTCGTTGACCGTGACATACGGAGCGAAGGTGCCGAGCAAGCACATCTGAATGACCGGCTCACCGTTCAGCGTCACGCGATTGGTCTTGTCGGAGATCGCTTTCCCGGTGAGGAGTCCGGCACCCTCGTCACAGATGTTCTGCAACCCCTTCGCGCACGAGCGACACCGCCCACATGCCGGGATGAACGCGAGAACGACGTGGTCACCCTCCGCCACACTGCTGACTCCCGGTCCGACCTTGGTGACGACACCGGCACCCTCATGACCGCCGAGCGCGGGGAACGACGGCAGCGGTGAAGCTCCGGTCCTCAGATGCTCGTCGGAGTGGCACAGTCCGGACGCCGCCAGCTTGACCTGCACCTCACCCGCCACCGGGTCGCCGAGATCGATCTCCTCGATCTCCCACGGCTGGTTTACGCCCTTGATGACTGCCGCTTTTACCTTCACCGAAGCCTCCTGCGTGATGGGAACCACGTGATCCACGGAGAGTGAAGCAGCTTTTCCGGCATTTCGGGGGAGAAACCCGGACACACCCCTTCCCGATCCGGACAGTAATAGATACCCTGAGTAACAGACACGAGCCCTGAAGGGAACCTGCCCGCCATGATCGAGGTCCACCACAGCGCCGTCGCGGAGGTTCCCGTCGACGTCGCCTTCGACTACATCGACGACCACCGCACCGTCCCCGACTGGATGTTCGGCGTGGTCCGATTCGAGCCGGTCAGCGACCAGATCCACGGCCTCGGGGCAAAGTTCGATGCCACCATGCGGGTCGGCCCGAAGAACCTCGATTCCCGCGTCGAAATCGTCGAATGGGACCGCAACAAGGCGATCGTGTTGTCGTCGATCTCGGGGTTCTGCACGTCATCCTCGTGGAGATTCGCCGAACTCGAGAACGAGCAGACCCGGCTCGACGTCGTCTTCGGTTACGAACTTCCCGGCGGCCTCGCCGGTCGTGCCCTCGGCAAACTCATCGAGCCCATCGTGGGCACGGCCGTGCGGCAGACCGAGCAGGCGCTGCGCACCCAGCTCGTGCAGCTCGCCTGATCCCGCGGACGGTTCACACCCCTGCGGTGAACCGTCCGCTCTCCTCGCCCGTCAACAATCCCGACGGCAAGATCCGGCCGGTCAGGACCAGCAGAAGATGCTGCGCCGACCCTGTGACGGTGGAACCCGCGCCGTACGACCAGTCGTGATCGTCGGCCTGTAACCGAACACCGCTCAGGTCGGCACCGAAGAAGTCGATGGCCTTGGGTTTCAACGATCCGAGCATCATCTCGATGCGTTCCTGCGGCACCGTGCGGTCGATCCCGAGCGCGACGGTCATATCGAGGCCATGAATCACTTCGTGGAACAGCGTCCCCTCCGGTCCATCGCCCGGCGGATGCCACGGATGCTCGATATTCGCCCGCAGACTATCGAGCAACTCCGCGTCCGACAGTGCGCGCGTATCGGCACGGGCGCATTCGTCGGATGCGCGGTTGATGTTGCCCCGCGCCTTCACCATGGCGAACACCAGCCGCGGGATGCCGTAGCGAAACGCTGTAGTGGTGTGCGCGAGGACCTCTCGCACCCTCCATCCTTCGCATAAGGATGCGGTGGCCCACTGCTGCTCGTCGAGCCCGCCGAGTATTTCGGCGAGATCTCGCCGTTCCCCGGCAACGTACGGATGTGCAGACTTCGACATGCGTCGGTCCCTTCACTCGGAGTTCGTCAGGTACAGACCTCTCCGATTCGAGGAACTCATCGCACGATCAGAAGTTTCCGCGCGCAGCCTGCTCCCGCTCGATGGCCTCGAACAGCGCCTTGAAATTACCCTTCCCGAAGCCGAGCGATCCGTGGCGCTCGATCAGTTCGAAGAACACCGTCGGCCGGTCGCCGATCGGCTTGGTGAAGATCTGCAGAAGATAGCCGTCTTCGTCGCGATCGACGAGGATGCCGCGCTTCTTCAGTTCCTCGATCGGCACACGCACTCGGCCGATACGCGCGCGGAGTTCAGGATCCTCGTAATACGCATCCGGGGTCGCGAGGAATTCGACGCCCTCACCGCGCAACCAATCCACCGTGGTGAGAATGTCATTGGTGGCCAAGGCAAGATGCTGCGCACCCGGGCCTTGATAGAAGTCGAGGTACTCGTCGATCTGCGAGCGCTTCTTGGCGATCGCCGGCTCGTTGAGCGGGAACTTCACGCGGTGATTGCCGTTGCACACCACCTTGCTCATGAGCGCCGAGTAGTCGGTGGCGATGTCGTCGCCGACGAACTCCGCCATGTTCGTGAACCCCATGACACGGTTGTAGAAACCGACCCACTCGTCCATCCGGCCGAGTTCGACGTTGCCGACCACGTGGTCCAGCGCCTGGAACAGTCGCCTCGGAGCACCGTCACGTTTACGGAAAGTGGATGCGCGCTCGACATATCCGGGCAGGTAGGGCCCGTTGTAGCGCGACCGGTCGACGAGGGTGTGCCGGGTGTCGCCGTAGGTGGCGATTGCTGCGGTCCGCACGGTGCCGTGTTCGTCGGTGATGTCGCGGGGCTCTTCGACGATCGTCGCGCCCTGCAGGCGAGCATGCTCGATGCACTTGTCCACGTCCGGCACCTGCAGCGCGATATCGACGACGCCGTCGCCGTGGCGTCGGTGATGCTCGATCAGCGCACTGTTCGGATCGACCGCACCCTTGATCACGAATCGCACGGCACCGCTGCGCAATACATAGGAATGATGATCTCGGTTTCCGGTATTCGGACCGGAATACGCGACGAGTTCCATTCCGTAGACGGACTGGAAATAGTGGGCAGTCTGGGTCGCGTTGCCGACCACCCACACCACCGCGTCCCATCCACTCACCGGGAACGGGTCGCTGTCACTGTCGTATTCGACGAGACCGACGAGACGATGAAGTTCGTCGGCGTCGAGGTGGGCGAGCCTCTCGCTGTCGGTGAGGGTGTATTCGAGCGTCATGTCGTGAACCTCCTGCCGCCGTCCGCGGCACCGGTCGATGTGTCGTGTATCACCAGGAGAAACCCATCGAGCAGCGTCGCGCAACGTCGCCTTTCCCAACTGGTCGCGTTGGCTCGAATCCACCGGAGAGACCACGCCCAGCTATACAATCGGTCTAGAATTTGCGGCTCGATGGGAAGGACCCGCCATGCGCGAGCCTGTACAACTGGACGAATTGGATTTTGCACTTCTCGGGGCACTGCACGCCGATCCGAAGGTCGGCGCACTCGAACTGTCACGCCGGCTGACGGTTGCGCGCGCCACGGTCTCGGCACGTCTCAAACGCCTCGAGGACACCGGCGTCATCGCCGGTTATGAACCCAGAATCGACTTGTCTGCAGCAGGATTCGAGGTTCAGGCCTTCGTGACGATGGAGATCGTCCAAGGGGCACTCGAAGCTGTGACCGAAGTACTCGAGGCGATCCCCGGGGTACTCGAAGCATTCGCCACGACCGGCGCCGGCGACATCCTGTGCCGCATCGGTGCCGATTCGCACATCGGGCTGCAACAGACCCTCATCGAATTGAACCGCTCGTCGATCGTCGCTCGATCGACGAGCGTCATGGTGTTGTCGGAAGTGGTGCACTACCGCGCCATGCCGCTGCTCCGAACTCTCGAACCCGAACGATCAGCGAAGGCCCCCGCCTACCGTCGTTGACCCGATCAACCAGCGGGAGTGTCCCCAACTGCACGAATTGCACAGAAAATCGCCCTATCACTCAACCGAACCTCCGCACCGTGCACAGTTGCCTGAACCGCAGTTGCGTGCGGATTGTTACTGCCGTCACAGTTCTTCCCCATGAAGAACCTGCTGATGAAATTCGAAGACAAGGCTCCCGAGATCGTCTTCGAATGGCACGACACCGACACCACGGCCCGCGGCTGGGTCGTCATCAATTCGCTGCGCGGCGGAGCGGCCGGCGGCGGCACCCGTATGCGACGCGGCCTCGACCGCCACGAAGTCGAATCCCTCGCGAAGACCATGGAAATCAAGTTCACCGTGTCGGGACCGGCCATCGGCGGTGCCAAGTCCGGCATCGATTTCGATCCGTCCGACCCTCGCAAGGACGACGTCCTCCGGCGCTGGTTCGCCGCCGTCGCACCGTTGCTGCGCGCCTACTACGGGACCGGCGGCGACCTCAACGTCGACGAGATGGCCGAGGTCGTCCCGATCACGGAGGCCAACGGCCTGTGGCACCCTCAGGAAGGTGTCGTCACAGGACATTTCGGCAACGACGAACGGGAGCGCATCCAGCGAGTCGGCCAATTGCGGCTCGGCGTCGCGAAGGTCGTCGAAGATCCACGCTTCACCCCGGCCCTCGACGCGAAATACACCGTCGCCGACCTGATCACCGGATGGGGTGTCGCCGAATCGGTACGTCACCACCAGAACCTCCATCCCGGTAATGATCTCGCAGGGAAGCGGGTAGTCGTGCAGGGATGGGGCAACGTCGGCGCCGCTGCCGCCTATTACCTCGCCCAGGCCGGTGCCCGCGTCGTCGGCATCATCGACCGCGACGGCGGGATCCTCGACTCCGCCGGGCTGTCGTTCGACGAGATCCGCACCTTGCTGCTCACCCGCAACGGCAACGCTCTGCGCAGCGACCGGCTGCTGCCGTTCACCGAGGTGAACGAGAAGATCTGGGATCTCGGTGCCGAGATATTCCTCCCTTGCGCGGCAAGCCGTCTCGTCACCCGCGAGCAGATCGACCGGATGGTCTCCGCGGGACTCGAAGTGATCGCGAGCGGCGCCAACGTCCCATTCGCCGACGACGAGATCTTCTACGGCCCGACCTACGAACACGCTGACAAGTCTGTCGCCGTCATCCCTGATTTCATCGCCAATTGCGGCATGGCCCGCGCGTTCGCCCAGCTCATGGAGGGCGAGGTCGAGGTGTCCGACGCGGCGATCTTCAGTGATGTCTCCGATACCATCGCGACCGCGCTGCGACGCTGCCACGACCGCTCGCCCGAGCGCACCGGCCTCGCCGCAACCGCCTTCGAGATCGCCCTCGATCAGCTCGTACCCGCAGGGGAGCGCATCGATGACTGACACCCTTGTCGCCGCGCCCGCCACCGCAGCCGAACCGGCGGGACTGCATCGCGCGATGAAGCCGCGGCAGCTCGTCATGATGAGTCTCGGCGGCGCAATCGGCGCGGGCCTGTTCGTCGGGTCCGGCGCGGGAATCGCAGTCGCGGGCCCTGCCATCCTGATTTCGTTCCTGGTCGCGGCGGTGCTCGTGGTGTTCATCATGCGGATGATGGGCGAGATGGCGGCCGCGAACCCGGCCAGCGGCGCGTTCTCCACCCACACCGAAGCGGCGCTGGGTCCGGTCGCAGGTCGAACTATCGGCTGGCTGTACTGGATTCAGGTCATCATCGTGATCGCCGCCGAAGCGACCGGGGCCGCAGCAATCACCGCGGTGGCGCTGCCGGGAGTCCCGCAATGGGCGTCGGCGCTGTTCTACATGGTGGTCCTCACCGGCGTGAACCTCGTGGGCGTCAAACGTTTCGGCGAAGTCGAATTCTGGTTCGCCGCAATCAAGATCACGGCCATTCTCGCGTTCCTCGCGGTCGGTGTCGCCATGATCGCGGGCTGGATGCCCACCTTCGACACCACCGGTTTCGCCAACCTGACCGCCCACGGCGGTTTCGCACCGACCGGCATCGCGGGGATCGCTGCAGGTCTGCTGATCGTCGTCTTCGCATTCGGTGGCACCGAGATCATCGCGATCGCCGCCGCCGAAACCTCCGATCCGCGACGCAACGTCGGCCGCGCCGTACGCACCCTCGTCTGGCGGATTCTCGTGTTCTACATCGGTTCCGTGCTGGTGATGGTGACGATCCTGCCGTGGACGTCGGAGGATCTCGCGACCGGGCCGTTCGTCGCGGTGCTGCAGGCCGGCGCTGTGCCTGGTGCCGCCGCGGTGATGACGGTGATCGTGGTGGTGGCGCTGCTGTCGTCGCTCAACGCGATGCTGTTCAGTGCCTCGCGGATGATCTTCTCTCTGTCGCACCGGGGTTCGGCACACCCCGCATTCGGGCGCACCTCGAAGAACGGAGTCCCCCGCAACGCGGTGCTCGCGTCGGTGGCATTCGGGTTCGTCGCCGTCGGCTTGAACTACGCCTACCCCGACAAGGTGCTTCCGCTGCTGCTCAACGCCGTCGGCTCCACGATTCTGGTGCTGTGGACGTTCGTCGCCGTATCGCACATGGTGTTGCGACGCCGGGCTCGGCGCGACGGCACCGAGGATGCGCTGCCGCTGAAGATGTGGGGCTTCCCATACCTGTCGTATGCGACACTCGGTCTGCTCGCGGGGATCGTGATACTGGCCCTGTTCGACAGCGCCGCCCGCACGCAGCTCCTTGCGACGGGCGCCCTCACCGCAGCGATCGCCGGGACGTGCACGGTTCTCCACCGTCGCCGGAACCGCTACCGCTCGGTGTCGGCGCCGGGAGAAGTCAAGATTCGATAGCCCTGTTCGTGCAGACGACGATGTTCCGGCCAGCGATCAGCGGCCCATGCAGGGTCGCTGTGCGCGGCCGTGATGGCGGCGGTGGTGGAGGCGTGCAGGTCGAACTCGAGGTCGCGACGCAGCTCGGAAAGTCCCTCGTCCTCGGTCGCCGAGGTTATCCGCGAGATGACGTCGCGGATCCGAGCATCCGCAAACATCAGGATCCGGCGATGAGCACGCGGCAACACACACCACATGACGACCAGCGCGACTACGACACCGACGACGGTTTCGAGAAAGCGGTCCCGAGCCGCGATCCCCAGTCCTACCGGGGTCCCGAGCCCGCCGAGGATCAGCGCGAGCGGGGTGATGAACACCATCGCGAGTCCGTAGTTCCGCACCAGAAAGAACTCGGTCCCGGCCATCATCAACGCCAGCGCCACGACGAGCACGCCCCCGGGCAGTTCGAAGACGGCGAGTCCGGCAAGCAGTCCGAGACCGAGCACGGTCCCCACGAATCGGTGTGCTGCCCGGTACGTGCCGAGGACCCGGTCCGGCCCCTGATGCAGGATCATCGCGGCCGTGATCACCGCCCAATCCGCCCTACCGACTCCCAGCTCAATCGCGATTGCCCCGGCCATCGGGCACGCCACGAGCAACCGCACCACGATGGTCGTCGAACGAGCACGCAGATGCGCCGCACGAGCAAGGCGATGACGGACCGACGGCCGACGCAGCGGGACCTGCGGGCGGAGATCGTCCGCGGGGCTCGCCTCGTCATGATCGCCGCCGTGCAGGAGGGCGACGCATCGCACGTGAGCCCTGTACAGGGTCCGTGTCAACGGGTGACCCGAGTCGTCGGCGAGGCCCGCGTCATGCAGGCATTGCCACGCCGCATGCAGATCGTGCAGTGCTGTGCGGCGATGTGCCGGCGAATTGTCCGCCAGCACCGCATCGACGGCGGTGACCGCAGCACCGACCATCATGAGCTCCGGGGTGCGTGGCCGAATCAGGACGCCGGACATCGAGATCACGAGCGCGGTGCCCGCCCCGATCGCCGTCCACGCCACGATCGACGCGACCGACACTCCGGCGGAAGGCAGAGCCGAAGCGATTTCCAGGGTGAACAGCAGCAGAAACGCTCCGGGCGCGCCGAGTCGCAGCGCATCGACGACGAACGCGCACGACGCGACCACGACGGTCATGATCAGGACCACCGCCATCGCCCACCACTCGGAACCACCTGCAGCGACAGCTCGGTGGACCTCGGACCCGACGGCCGCGCCGACTCCCGCCAGCACGACGAGCACTGTCCCGATGATCGCCACCATCCGCCAGCGCACCCGGTAGGGCCTGCCCTCGCCGTAGACGACGGCGAATGCGCCGAGGGTAGCGACCGCGGCAACAGATCCGAACCCGGCGGCGAGACCGACAAGCCCCGGCAGTGCAACGCTCAGCGCGGCACGTGCCGCGCCCGGCCACCGGCGCCCGCGGCGCGGCACCGCCAGCATCGCCGACCACGGCGAGGCAGGAGTGGGAATGGGCAGGTCGATACCCGTCGACTGCTGTACTCCCGTTCCTTCCCACACAACAGTCCAGACTAGAAAGTACGCGGGCCGATTCCTGAATCCCAGGTGGACGATGAGGCATATTTCACGCCGGACACCGGCGTCGGGCGGTGTTCTGCTCGCACTCGGGTTACATCGCGACGAGTCTCCGGTCGCCGGAAGGTCTACATTTCCGGACACCTCTGGAAGGGAAGAAGCACGAAGCTGACAGTGACGACATTCGTATCGCTCGACGGAGTGGCACAAGGTCCCGGCGGCCCCGAGTACGGACCCGCCGAGGTGGAGTAAGCGACCACCCCGACCGTCTGTCGCCGGCAGTTCGCCCGCTGACACTGCTGCAATCCTGTTGAATCAGGATCTGTGGTCACCCGATCCGAGAACTCGCACGGCCGACTATTACGCACCGCGTACGGCAGTGCGTACGCCGAAGCGTTCCTCGTCATCGCGATCGTCACAATTCTGACGACTCGGCTCTACCTGGCTTTGACCGGCTATCCGCAGGTGGGCGGGTCGACGCTGCACATCGCGCACGCACTCTACGGCGGGGCCGCGATGATGACAGCTCTTCTGATCGGATGGCTGTTCCTCGGTTTCGGACCGCGAGTGCTGGCAGTCGTACTGGGCGGCATCGGTTTCGGGCTGTTCCTCGACGAAATCGGAAAGTTCGTCACCAAGGACAACGACTATTTCTACGGTCCGTCCGCGGAAATAATGTATGTACTCATCGTCGTCGTCCTCGTGGCAAACCGGCTGATTCGCATCGCCCGGGCCCCGACGGCAGCGGAGTACCTGGCGAACGCCGCCGCCATCGCCGCGGACGGCCTGGCCGGCGGAATCCCACCCCACCGGCGCGAGGCCGCCGCACGCATGCTCGACCAGGCCCGAGACCTCGGCAGCGACATTCATGTGATCGAGGGACTTCGTGTGGTGCTCGCTTCGGCGGAACACCGAACCGACCATCTCGGGGCAGGTCAGCGGTTCGCGGCAGGTCTCATCCCGAGGTTCTTCCGAAGTCCTCGATGGGTTCCGATCGTCGGGTGGCTCATCGTTCTGGCCGCTGCGGCGGGAGTGGTGTTCGGCGTTGTGCAGATGGTGACCGGAGGAGTGGATCTCAGCACCGACGACACCGATATCGACATCGACAGGATGGGCATCACCAGTGGCATCTTGTTCCTGAGCGCGACGATCACGCTCTGTATGGCTCTCCCCTCCATGGTCGCCGTTCACCGCAGCGACTCGCTGCGTGCGTTGCGCACACTGCGCACTGCCGCGCTGATCTTCACCACGTTGAACGCACTGGCCGACTTCGCGACCTCAGGTTTCGGTGCACTCCCCACGCTCGCGATCGGTCTGTTCACCATGGCGGTGTTGTCGCACCACATCTCGGTCCGAACCGCACAGCTCAGCGATACGACGGGTAGTCCGTCACCGCCTCGACGCTCGCCATCGCCACAACGAAGATGACGACGTAGAGCACGATGAACAGAACCATGAAAACCGCCCAGATGATCAGAGAGATCTTCCCCAGCTTCTTCGCCTGGGCCGACGCGCGGTGGGCACCCTCGTAGTCGCCCATCATGTACAACGGGAACACCTTGGACGAGTTGTCGAACGCCGAGAAGGCGAGCGGCCAGAAGAAAATGAGAGCGGCAACAGCCCAACCGGTGTTCTGGGCGGGCAACACCGGCCGCAGGTGGTTGGCCGCCGGGCCGTTCTGGAAACCTGCCTGCTGGAACTGCTGGGTCATCGTGCCTCCGATTTCATCACGTCCGCGGAGACAAGGGTCCCCGTCACATAATTGGATGCACCGAAGAGCGGTTTGGTTCCCTCGCCGAGCAAATTTGTTGTGCGCACTCGGGTGCGCGCACCATCGACCGAGTCCGATAATTTAGGCTCACCTACATGTCGAAAATTTTGTCACGCATCGGCGTCGCGGCTCTCGCGACCGTGTTCCTTGCCGCCTGCGGCACGTCGAACACGCCGAGCTCAGGGGCCGGAAACGCCGATGTCGCGACAGGTGGGGCGCAGTTCAGCACCGCCGACAGCGAAACCGCCGAGCTCGGCAGCGACGCCGAACCCGGCGTGTTCCCCCGCACCGTCACCCACGCCCTCGGCGACACGGTCATCGAAAGCAAGCCCGAGCGTGTGGTTGTGCTCGACAGCGGCGAACTCGACGACGTGCTGTCGCTCGGTATCACCCCCGTCGGACTGGCCAACCCGGAAAGCGCTTCAGGGCAGCCGTCCTATCTTGCCGACGAACTCGACGGCGTGACCACCGTCGGAACGGTCAACAACCTCGATCTCGAAGCGATCAGTGCGCTCCGGCCCGACCTGATCATCGGCAGCAAACTCCGGGCCGACACGCTGTACCCACAGCTCTCGGAAATCGCGCCGACCGTGTTCAGCATCCGCCCCGGTTTCCCTTGGAAGGAGAACTTCCTCCTCGTTGCGGACGCACTGGGTGACGAGAACGAGGCGGTGGAGGTCCTCAACAACTACCAGACGCGCGCCGACGAGGTACGCGAGTCGATCGACGGTGATCCCACGATCTCGCTCGTCCGGTTCATGTCGGGCAAGCTCCGCCTGTACGGCAATCTGTCGTTCATCGGCGTGATCCTGCAGGATGTCGGACTCCCCCGCCCTGAGATCCAGGACATCGACGAGCTGGCCGTCGAGGTCAGCCCCGAAACCATCACGGAAGCAGCGGGAGACCAGATTTTCTACACCAGCTACGGCCGCCCCGAGGACACCGGCGAAGCAGCAGTCGTCTCGGGACCGCTGTGGAACCAGATCGAGGCTGTCCAGGAGGGGCGAGTGGAACGCGTCAGCGACGAAACGTGGTTCCTCGGCCTCGGCCCGACCGGCGCGATGCTCGTGCTCGACGATCTTCAGGACATGCTCGGCTCCTGACCTCTCCGCGAACCTCACACTTCCCCCGCTCGGAATCCCGGGCGGGGGGAAGGCGTCTCGACGACACGCACTTCGGAGATGTCGCCGTCGCGCGACTGCACGAGCGCGATACCCGATGTCACGTGGAGGGTTCGGTCAGCTTGTCCATCAATGATCCTTCCTGGATCGAGTATCACTTGCCGACGGCTGCGGATCGGCAAGTGTTGTGGCCGCCCACGTGGTGAGCAACTTGAGTCCGTCGTCGGAGGGCGAACCCGGAACTGCGGTGTACACGTTGATCTGCAATCCGGTATCGGCTGGAAGCTCCAGCGCCTCGTACGCGAGTTCGAGTCGGCCCACCGCCGGGTGATAGAAGACCTTTGTGCCACTGCGGTGCAGACGCACGTCGTGGGAGGCCCACATCCGGCGGAAATCCTCACTGCGAGTGGATAGTTCCCCTACCAATGCAATGAGCGCAGTGTCGTAGGGATTCTTTCCTGCCTCAGCTCGCAGGATCGCGACCGCATCGCGAGCGATCTTCTCCCACCTGTCTCCCCAATACTTCTGCGCGGCATCGAGATCGAGGAAATGAAATCGGGCGGTGTTCACCGGTTTGTTCGCGATCCGCTCGGGTGAATCGTACATCGGCGAGTGCAGGGCCCTGGCCGTGAGATTCGTTGCCAGGATATCGAGCCGGCCGTTGCGTACCAGAGCGGGCACGCTCTCCATCGAGTCGAGGATGCGCTGCACAACCGGTCGGACGCTCGCAGACGACGCACGACGGGCCCGCGACCGCGCAGCCCCGGATGCATTCGCCGTGCGTGCAAGGTCGAACAGGTGATTACGCTCGGCTTCGTCGAGTTGCAGCGCCTCGACCAACGCCTCGAGTACCGATTCGGACACACCACCGAGGTTTCCTCGCTCGAGGCGGGTGTAGTAGTCGACGCTCACACCGGCGAGCATCGCCACCTCTTCGCGCCGCAACCCGGGCACACGCCGCTTGCTCCCTCCGTATGCGGGCAGCCCCGCTTTGTCCGGCGTGATCCGGGCACGTCGCGAGGCGAGAAACTCCGCCGTCTCCGCCTTCAGGTCCATGGCGTCGACGGTACGTGCGGAAACCTGCGCTCGGGAGGTACTGGCATTACTCCCAGCACAACCACCGCCCACAAACGGGGTACCCGCAGGCCCTCCCACACCTCGCGAGACACTTCTATCGTGGTCACCATGCCCACGAACACAGTTCCTGACTTCACACTCAACAACGGCATCACTATGCCCGCACTCGGCTTCGGCGTCTTCCAGACACCGCCGGACGAGACCATCGCAGCAGTCGAAACTGCACTTCAGACCGGCTACCGGCACATCGACACCGCGGCCGCCTACGGCAACGAACGGGAAGTCGGCGAGGCCATCCGCCGATCCGGCCTCGACCGCGCCGACATCTTCATCGAAACCAAAGTCTGGATCAGCGACTACGGCTACGACGCCACTCTGCACGCCTTCGACAAGGCCGTAGGCAAACTCGGCGTCGATCAACTCGACCTACTGATCCTGCACCAGGCACTGCCCTCCCGGTTCGACCTGACACGCGAGGCCTACCGAGCACTCGAGACGTTGCTCGCCGACGGCAAGGTCCGCGCGATCGGCGTCAGCAACTTCATGGCCGAGCACCTCGACCAACTCCGCGAAACCTCCACCGTGACACCGGCAGTCAACCAGATCGAGGTACACCCGTACTTCCAGCAGCCCACCGTGCTCGCCGCGGACAAGGCACACGGAATCCTCACTCAGGCCTGGTCGCCGATCGGTGGCATCACCTTCTACCGCGACGGTAAGAACAGCAGCACCCTCGACGACCCGACCATCCGCGCGATCGGCGATGCGCACAACAAGACCGCCGCCCAGGTAATGCTGCGCTGGCACCTGCAGCAGGGCCGGTCCGCGATCCCCAAGTCGGTCACCCCGAGCCGCATCGCCGAGAACTTCGCTGTCACCGACTTCGAGCTCACCGACGCCGAACTGGCCTCGATCGACGCTCTCGACACCGGAGTGCGCGGTGGCCCCGAACCCGAGGCGATCACCCTTGAAACCTTCGGCAGAGCAATCCCCGAAGCCTGATCACTCCCGCACCGCACTCGAGGTGCTCGTCCGCCCGTAACCTTTCGCGCCGAGGGCGCCGGGTATTCCGCGTCGTGCGGAAACATCCACCAACCTGGGCCGATTCCACACCGGAGTGTGGGAGACAGGACGATAATTTGTGAATGTCCTGGACGAACAGTGCCACGCAGCTACCCGGGATCCTCATTGGGTCGAAGGGCTGGGCGACATGACCATGCGTGCGCAGGGAGGCCCCATGCGCCGATTGTGGCGCAGCGCTCCCTGGAGCCGCAACCCTCTGATGGGCGGATTCCATCGACTCGAAACCGTCGCCGTTGCAGTGATCGTGGCATTCGTATTGCTGATGGTGCCGATCGCCGGCGCGATCGGGACCGTGTACTACGCCAACTCGAGCGAACGGGCCCAGGGCGAGCGCGATACCCGGAAGCAGGTGGGCGCGGTGCTCCTCGAGGATTCCCGTCCCGCCGCTCCCGATGACGATCCGCGAATCCCACGTGAGAGTGACTACGCGTCCGCACGCTGGTTCGTCGACGGTGTCGAACACATCGGCCGACTCCAGACTCCTTCCGGCGCGACGGCCGGTCAGGAAATCACCGTGTGGGTCGACGCCGACGCGCTGCCCACGACCGCGCCACAGTCCGGGATTCATGCCGGGCTCGACGGCGTCGCGCTCGCCGTCACGGTGTGGTTCATTTCTGCCGGATCCGCCATCACAGCGTTGTACGTCCTGCACCGGATCGGACTGCGCCGAAGGATGGCTCAATGGGACCGTGAATGGGAAGCGGCCGATCACAGGCCGTCGAGGTAGTGGCAATCCCGGTCCCCCACACTTCGATCAGCAGGCCATCGTCCTCCGGCGGCAGCTCCGTCGCTGCCGTGCAGGACCGCGGCGACGACGGTGTACTCGTAGTCCACGAGCCTCGGCGGTCATAGCGAACAGCTCGATCCCGATTACGGGGAGACGATCGGGAAAGCAGGGTCAGCGACGTCGGTCAGCTCGACGATTCTGCTGATGGCCGCCGCGTCGCCGTCCATCGTGATGCCGTCGGCTCCGGACCCCGCGAGCAGGCCGAGCAACTGCGGCTTCGTCAGTGTCACCACGAGATCCGCCGGATCCGACCGCCTCGTCGGATAGTGAACCAGCACCCCGTTGGACAGCTCCATACGATAGGTCTCGTCCACATCGGTGAAGTGCCAACGGATCGTCGCAGTCACATCCCATGCTCGCGGGCCATCGATACGGATCGCGATGCTGTCGAAGACCTGCGTGATGGTGAGTGCGGTAGCCATGCCCGCCGCGCTGACCTCCGCCGGATGTGGCGGGCCATCGACCTCGCTCGCACCGACGAGAAAGTTGTTCCGCCACGTCGCGCACTCGGAGCCGTACCCGAGTCGAGTCAGGACGTCAGCGAGCACTTCTTTCGCCCCGGCGTGATCAGGCTCGGCGAACACCGCATGGCTCGCGAGTTCGGCTGCGAAGCGCAAATCGCCCTCGGCCGCAAACTCTCTGGCCTTCGCGACAGCGGAATCGATCCCGCCGACAGCGCGGACGTAGCGGGCGCCGGCCGCTTCCGGAGGGTGCTGCCACAGGTGCGCCGGGTTGCCGTCGTACCAACCGAGATAGCGCTGGTAAATCGCCTTCACATTGTGGCTGACCGAACCGTAGTACCCGTGGGTGTGCCACGCGGCATCCAGAGCAGGCGGCATCGGAAAGTCCTCGGCGATCTCACTGCCCACCAACCCCTGGTTGAGGCGGCGCAGCGTCTGATCGTGGAGATAGGCGTACAGGTCGCGCTGTTCGGTGAGATACCCGATCAGCTCGTCGGTGCCCCAGGTCGGCCAGTGATGCGAGGCGAAGGCGACGTCGGACTCGTAGGCGAACATTTCGATCGCCTCGGCGAGGTACCGCGACCAGTTCCGCGCGTCACGCACCTCCGCGCCCCGCAACGTGAGCAGATTGTGCAGATTGTGCGTCGCGTTCTCCGCCAGGCAGAGCGCGCGGTGATCGGGGAAGTAGAAGTTCATCTCCGATGGCGCTTCGGTTCCCGGCGTCACCTGGAACACCATGTGCACACCGTCGAACGTCTCCTCCTGTCCGGTGTGGGTGATGTCCAGCGTCGGCGCAAGGAGTCCGACGGTTCCGCTGGACGTGCTGGGCCCGAGGCCCGCTCCCAGGGTGCCGGTTGCGCCGACCGGGAGCACGATCCCGGTGTGGTACATCCCGCGCCGCAGCATCGCACCACCGGCGTAGACGTTCTCGGAGACCGCGTGTTCGAGGAAATGTTCGGGAGCAACAATCGGCACGGTGGTGTCGGCGTCGACGACACCGAGTACGCCGCCGAAGTGGTCGATGTGGGAGTGCGTGTAGATGACCGCGGCGACCGGGCGATCGCCGCGGTGTTCGCGATACAGCGCGAGACCCGCCGCGGCGCACTCTGCGGATACCAAGGGGTCGATCACCACCACTCCCGTATCGCCTTCGACGAGCGTCATGTTCGACAGGTCGTAGCCGCGGATCTGGTAGATGCCCGCGGTGACCTCGAACAACCCGTGTATCGCGGTCAGCTGCGCCTGGCGCCAGAGGCTCGGGTTCACGGTGTCTGGGCAGTCGCCGGTGGTCGCCGCAGCGAAGCCGTCGGCGTCGTAGACCACCCGGCCATCACCGGCGTGGATCTGCGCGGGTTCGAGCACGGCTACAAGACCGCGATTGGCATTGTCGAAATCGGTGCGGTCGGCAAAATCAGCGGGCATCAGCACTCCTCGCAGAATGGTGGTGGTACAACGCTATCCCTGAGTCACGGCTCAAGGATGCGTTTCGCCGCGCATTCGATACATGGATGTGCCCATCGGCGAGTGGCGGTTCACGCCGCCATGGTGGGTGCAATCGCCTCCATCTGCTCGAGCACCAGTTTGATCGCTCCCGTCTGCCTGTCCGGCGGGTACTTGTAGCGAGTCAGCAAGCGCTTCACCTGCGACCGCAATTTGGCCTTGACGTCCTCGCGCACCTTCCAGTCCGTCTTGATGTCGCGCCGCATGACTCCGACGAGTTCGCGGGCGATCTGCGCGAGAACATCCTCGCCCATCCCTTCCAACGCCGACTCGTTCTGGGACACCGCGTCGTAGAACGACAACTCGTGATCACCGAGAGGCGGGTCGAAGCGCTGCCCGCGCTGTGCTTCGGCCTGAACCTCTTTCGCGACCTCGACGAGTGCCGCGATCACTTCGGCCGACGTCAGCTGACTGTTGGTGTATTTGATCATCAGTTCCTGCAGCTTCTGAGAAAACGCTCGCTGTCGCACCAGGTTGTGGCGCGACACCTTGCGGGATTCCTCCGACACCAGCTTGCGCAGTGCTTCGATCGCCAAGGCCGGGTTCTTCGCCTGCAGAGTGCGTTCGAGGAAGTCCGCGTTGAGGTCGGCGAGAGACGGCTTGGGCATGCCGGCTGCGTCGTAGATGTCCAGCACCTCGCCGGATTCCACGGACGCAGCCATCAGCGCGCGCAGAGCCCGCTTGACGTCCTCGGGCACCGCGACACCGTTCGCCTGCCGCTCGGCGGCATCGAATTTTGCCACGTACACCCGCACTTCCTCGAAGAAGCGCGCATCGCGAGCGAGTGGCTGGACCTCCTCGTGGGTACTGCAGATCGCCCACACCCGCGACAGCTGCGACGCGTGCTCACGGAAGCGGGCAGAGAGGGTCTTCTCGCCTTCGGCGACCTTGTTCTGCGGGTTCTGCTTGTCTCGCACGAAGTTGACGGTCGCGAGAACCGCGTCGAGCCAGGCCCGCGGGCCGGGCGCGTTTCGGTGCGCCCGCCAATCGAACCCGTGCAGCATGTTGTCGAGGATCGTCATGCAGTTCTTCACCGCGTCGACCGCCTCTTCGACAGGTCTGCCGAGCGGCTTGGTCGTGCGGTCCGAAGCCGTGTACTCGGCCAGTGCGTCCGCCAGGTTGTCCGCGACAGGCGCATACGCAACCAGCAAACCATCCTGCTTGCCGCGGAATGTGCGGTTCACACGAGCGAGGGTCTGCATCAACAGCGCGCCCTTGAGGGGCCGGTCGAGATACAGCGTGTGCAGCGGTGGCGCGTCGAATCCGGTGAGCATCATGTCTTTGACGATCACGAGTTCGAGCTCGTCGTCGATGTCTTTGAGACGCTTCTTGATTGCTGCGTTCTCGGAATCGCGACGCACGTGGTCGCTGATGGGCGGCTTGTCGGTCGCGTCGCCGGAGTACACGACCTTGATGCGACCGGCGGAGAGTTCGTCGGAGTGCCAGCCGGGCCGGAGCTTGACGATCTCGTTGTAGAGGTTGGCGCAGATCTCACGGGTCGCACCGACGATCATCGCCTTGCCGGGGGCCGTCGGATTCTCTTCCGAACCCACGAACTTCGCCATCTGCGAGCGACGACGCTCCCAATGTGCGACGAGGTCTTCCGCGAGCATCTGGAGTCGAGCCGGCGTGCCGTAGACGGCGTTGATGACGGCGACGGACTTCTCGATGCGTGATCGCTCGGTATCGTCGAGGCCCGCAGTGAGCTCGTCGGCCGACGCGTCGATCTGCTCCTCGGTGATCTCCCCGGCGAACGACACCTTCACGAGTCGAATCTCGAAATGTACTGGGACGGTGGCGCCGTCGTCGACCGCGCGCGTAAGGTCGTAGACGTCGATGTAGTCGCCGAATACCGCACGAGTATTGCGGTCCTCGAACGAGATCGGCGTTCCGGTGAACGCAATGAGGGTTGCGTTCGGGAGTGCATCGCGCAGGTGCCGAGCGTATCCGTCGAGGTCGTCGTAGTGACTGCGATGAGCTTCGTCCACGACCACGATGATGTTGCGGCGGTCCGACAGCTCGGGGTGACTGAGTCCGGCCTCACGTTCCTCCCTGCTCTTCCCGAACTTCTGCAGGGTCGTGAAGTAAATGCCACCGGTGGTGCGTCCGGAGAGTTCCTGGCGCAGCTCTTCGCGTCGGCGAATCTGCTTGGGCTGTTCGGGAAGCAGTTGCGAGCGGGCGAAGGTTTCGTAGAGCTGGCCGTCGAGTTCGTTACGATCGGTGATCACCACGATCGTCGGGTTGGCGAGCTTCGGATGACGGATCACCTGGTTGGCGTAGAGCTCCATCTCCATGGACTTTCCGGAACCCTGGGTGTGCCAGACGACGCCGGCCTTACCACCGGAACCGACGGCGACCACCGTGGAACCTACAGCTTTGGAGACTGCGAAATATTGGTGCGGCTTTGCAATTCGCTTGAGTAGACCGCTCTCACTCTCGTCGAATGCGGTGTAGTTGCGGAGGAGCTGAAGAAACCGCTCCTGATTGAAGATTCCGAAGAGCGCGGTGTCGAGCGGATGATGATCGCCGCTGGGCTCGACGGGGGCTCCGTCGTCGTCGACGTTCCACGGGGAGAAGTGCTCGAAAGGCGTGAAGGGAGTGCCGTACGACGCGGTGATCCCATCGGAGACGAGGGCCATCACGGCGTAGCGGAAGGCGAGCGGGAATTCACGCAGGTAGGTCTGCAGCTGAGCGTGGGCGTCGTTGAGGCTGGCGTACTCGCTGCCCGCGTTCTTCAGTTCGACGACAGCGATCGGCATACCGTTCAGGTACAGCACGAGATCGAAGCGGCGCTCGTAGTCGCTGCGGATCACGGTGACCTGGCTGGCCACGAACCAGTCGTTGTCGTCGGGATCGACGGACACGAGCCGGATTGTCGGTGTGACTTCCACTCCGGTGTCGTCGGTGTAGGAGATCTTGCGCAAGCCCTCGGTGAGGCACTCGTGGATAGCCCGGTTCTCCGCGATGGCGTCGGTCGAGCCGGCCGTCGCCACGAGCGCAACGGCGTCGTCGACGGCGCTGGTGGGCACGTCCGGATTCAGTTCGACGATGGCGGCACGCAAACGCGAGGGTACGAGAAGATCGTCCCACGAGGTGCGCTCACCCGAGCCTGGAGCGATATCGGCGCCGGGAATGTACCGCCACCCGAGCTCGCCCAATGTCTCGAGCGCCATCTGTTCCCACACCGATTCGCTGAAGCGTCCGGGGAAGTCCAAAACGTCTGCCATGCACACAATTTAGAAGCTTCCACGAGAAGGAGCGACACAAGCATCCGATAAGGGGGGTTATCGGCCTGAAAATGGTTCAGGCCGCCTGCCGGAACGCACGATTCTGGTGTTCCGATTACTTGATCAGGAGATCGCCGTGACCATTCAGTTCGCTCCTGCGACCACCGTTCCCGACTACTACGCCGATGACCGTCGCACCGCAGGCGACGGCGCCGGCAGCCGCTTCTGGCCGGGTTTCTCGGTGGGCGCGTGTGCCGCGACGATGGCCGGGGCACTCATCGCTATGGGGTCCCTCCTGGCAGATCGAGCGCCGCTGTTCGAGATCGACGGCACCGTCACCCTCATCGACGGCGCCACCTCCAGCAGCACGTCGGGATTCGACTGCGAAGGCGCCCACGGCTACGACGACATCTCTCCTACCGCCGCGGTCCGGGTATCCGACGACGCCGGAACCCTGCTCGCGACTGGTTCGCTCACACACAGCGTGAGCGAAGGCAATTTCTGCACCTTCTTCTTCACCGTCCCCGAGGTGCCGCGCGGCGCGGCGTCCTACGACGTGGAGATTTCCCATCGAGGGTCCGTCTCCTACGACGAGACCGAAGCCGATTCAGGAGTGCATCTCACTCTCGGCAACTGATCCATCCGCCCTCCCCTTCTCGAGAAAACGAGGCCTGTCATGACCATGCCCAACCAGCCCGATCCGCGCATTCAGCAGCCCAACCCTCAGCATCCGACGCAGCCGGCAGGGTGGCAGCAGTCCGGTGGATTCGCGCCGAATCTGCAGCCCGCGCCGCAGGAGCCGAAGAAGCGCAAGAAGTGGCCGTGGATCGTAGGCGCATTCGTCGCACTGTTCGTCATCGTGTCCGTGTCGGGCAACGACGAGGAACCGACTGGCGATTCTGCTCCGGGTGTCGCGGCACCTGCGGCAGATGCCCCCGCCGCACAGGCCCCTGAAACGGAAGCCCCTGATGTCGAAGAAACGACCGCATCGATGAACATGCCCGTGCGCGACGGCAAGTTCGAGTTCGTCGTTACTGATATCGAGGCCGGCGTAACCACCCTGGGCGACAACCCGTTCCTGGCGAAAGACGCCCAGGGGCAGTTCGTGATCGTCACGATGACGGTCAGCAACATCTCCGACGCGCCGAAGGGACTGAGCCCCAGCGACCAGAAACTGATGGACGAGCAGGGTCGCACTTTCAGCCCCGATTCCTCGGCGGCGCTGAACCTGGATTCGGACGTACCGATCTGGGATGAGATCAACCCGGGCAACACCGTCACGATGCCGGTCGTGTTCGACATGCCTGCGGACGCCGTTCCCACCGCGATCGAACTGCACGACTCCATGTTCTCCGGCGGAGTCACCGTCTCACTGCAGTAATTCCCTCTCCCTGCCGGTGCGCCCGATGAGGGGTCGGGCGCACCGGCGCTCCCTCAGCCATTCCCGAAAGGACTCTTTCGATGTCTCCCGACAATTCTCCGGCACCCGCCGGCTGGTACCCGCACCCCGACGGCGGACAGCGCTATTGGGACGGAGCCGCGTGGCTCGACCTGCCCGACCCCGAGTCGGGCGGCACTCCCAAGAGGAAGATCCGCAAGAAGCCGATCTTGGTTGCATTGGCCATCGTCGTCCTCGTCGCCGTGGGCAGCACCGTGACGTGGAAGGTCAACCACGACGCTCAGGTCGCCGCGCAGGTGGCCGCGGCGGAGGAGGCCGCAAACCAGGAGGCCGAGCGCGTCGCGGCAGAGAAGGCCGCTCAGGAGAGCCGCGACGAGACGGAGCGCGCATCACGGCAGCTCAGTGTGACGGGCATCGAATCGAGCATCGAGGAGATGGCGAACGAACACGTCGCAGAGGGAATGCTCGACGGCCCAGTGCTGTCGGTGACGTGTTCACCGGTCAATGGTGGTTCGACGGACAACCTGAGTGAAACCACCACCGTCTTCGAGTGTTTCGTGGCCAACGAGGATGTCGGCGGCGGACGGATGCGCGGCTACACCTACCACGCAACGATGAACTGGACGACCGGCAAGTACACCTACGGGTACGGCGAGGCGTAATGCGCTCCGGAGTCGGTCAGCCCGCCTGCAGCACCTCCACCACTCGCCGGGCCATGTGTCGCATACCGGCCTCGGTGGGATGCAACTGCCTCGCCAGCGACAGCGGATACTGCCCCTCGAAGAAGCTGTTGCCGGGCAAGGCGCATGCGTCGTGCCCTCCCGCTCCGACTGTGACATCGACGAATTCGGCGCCGGCGCCAGCAGCAGAGCCGGCCAGTACACGATTCATCCTCGTGAAGAATCCGTTGACGAAGGCCGCGTCGGCGTCGCTGGTGGGGATGTTCGGCCAGCATCCGCGGGTGCCGAAGATGCCGCCGTGGCCGACCAGCAGAACCCGTGCGTTCGGCGCCCTCTGGCCGATGACTCCGAGCGTTGCAGTCACCTTCGGCCCGAGTGCACCGAGCGCAGTGTCCATTCGCGATGCCACGGCCGGATCGGTCCGACAGTGCGCATCGACAAACGGAGCACTGGTGTAGCACGCGGAAACCAATTTGGGCCAGGCGATGTCGTTGCCACCGACACTGACTGTGACGAGGGTGGTATCGGGTCTGAGCGCGTCGAGCTGAGGCGGCACCGGTCCGGTCGACGTCTGTTGCGGAACCGAGGTGAGGTGCTCGGTGCGCGCTCCTGTGCACGAGACGTTCGTGAACGATTCCGGGTGCAATATCTGCGCCACCACACCCGGGTATCCCAGGTTCGATCGCGCGCACCCGTCGAGCCGGGCAGCGGCGTCGAGATATGGCCCGGCAGCCCGTGAGTCGCCGAGGGCAACGTAGCGGACATGTGTGTCGGCAGAGCCCAACGCCGGACTCGACAACACCGCGATCGCAGCAACGATTGTCGCCACGACCAACGCGCGCACCGCGGGGATTGGGTTTCGTCCCCCGGCTGCTTCAGATGCAACAACGCTCACGAAACAGCATTATCCGGTACAAGCGCTGTGACGGCAGGGTAAACGAGACCGACCACATACACAGATTTCCTAAAGCCGCTTTCCGGCTCGGTTGGCGTCGAGTTGATCGCACGACCCACATCAGCAAGCACTGGGCTCACCTTCCTCGACGACCGAGAGGACGGCGTCGCCCTCACCGATCAACGCACCGGCCGACGGCGTCTGGTCGACGACGATCCAATTGCGATCCTGCACCTGCGCGCGTCCTTCGCCAGTGGCATCGATGCTCCGCGAATAGAACACGCCGACAGCCTGAATCTCGTCTTGCGCCGCTTGGAGATCCATGCACAGAACAGCGGGCATGACCGCTGTCGATGCAGCGGTCGATGTCACTGCCGCGGCAGCGACCGTGCCCGTCGGCGCCACAACGCGCGCCGTCGTTGCCGCCTCCGTCGATGTCGGAACTGCCGACGAAGTCGATGCGGTGGCATGAGCCGAAGACTGCGGCGTCGTGACCGCACCGTCCTCGGATGGCGCATCGAGCCCGTCCGAGATGTCGATGATGATCCCGAAGAGCACGAAGAACGCTGCCACAACCACGGCGATCACGACACCGCGGCGCACCCTCGAGGGTGGCGGCAGTGGAGGTGGGGGCGCGAACGCTGCCGGATGTCCGGCCAAGAACGCGCGGTGCCCTGCCTCCGCTCGGGCAGCGAGCGAGTCGCGCTCGGCCTTGACCCGCGAGCGATGCTGCCGTATCAGTGTGCCGACAGCGAGGTAGACGAGACCGACCGTGAACATCAGCTGAACGAGGGCAGACCCGACGTTGCCATGGATCAATTCCACGATCGCCAGCCACAGCGTGATGCCCGCGAACATCCCCGCGAGAACCCTCAGGTAGGGCTTCAAGTGTGCTCCTCAACTACCTGGCGACACGCACACGGTCGGCGTGGCCTCGTAGGGTGAAATCGGGTGCAGCGACCATGCCGTTACCGACGCCCTCGTCACATCTACCCAGCGAGCACCTGCCGCACCGCCGTCGCGATCACCGTCGCCACCTCCCCCGCTGTGGATTCGGGCAGGCACGCATAGCCGCACACCAACCCGCGTGGACCCTGGTCACCCGCGAACTGCGCCGACACCGGAGTCGTACGGACCCCGAGTTGCTCGGCAGTTACCGCGACCGCCACGTCGTCGAGGCCATCGGGCAGGCGCAACACCACGTGCAGTCCTGCATCGATGCCCACCACACGCACCCCCTCCAAGTCGCCGGTCCGTCGTCGGAGCGCGTCCACGAATGCGGCGCGGCGAGCCCGGTACGTGCGCGCCGTTCGCGCGAGATGCCGGGTCAGGGATCCGTCGTCGATAAATGCGGACAGTGCGAGTGCCGACATCGCGTTCGCCCCCTCACCGCACACGGATACCGCCTCGGAAATGTTGGCGCGCAGTGGCTCCGGCGGTATCAGCCAGGAGAGCCGTAACGTCGGCGACAGGATCTTCGACGCGGTCCCGAGATAGGCGACACAGTCGCGTCCGCCGTCGACGCTGCGCAGAGCAGGCAGAGCCGACACGTCGTACCGGAATTCGCCGTCGTAGTCGTCTTCGATCACGAGCATTCCGGTAGCTGTCGCTCGGTCCACCAGCTCGGCGCGACGCGCGACGGGCATGCGCGATCCCAGCGGATACTGGTGTGCGGGTGTGCAGTAGACGGCGGCATCGGTGTCGGCGAGGAGTTGCGGAGGCAGTCCGTCGTCGTCGACGGGAACCGGTCGGATACGAGCACCTTCGGTGATCAGCGCGCGACGGGCCCGATGGTATCCGGGTTCTTCGAAGGCGACGTCGCGTCCGCCGAGTCCGGCAGCCACCGCAAGGACACGCGTAGCCGCGGCAACGCCGGGAAGTATCACGAGATCATCTGGATTCACCGCGATTCCGCGGGTACGGCGCAGGTGCACGGCGAGTGAACGCCGAAGTTCGGGGTGGTCCAGCGGGTCGACGCTACCCGTGGCCCGAGGTGCACTCGCAGCTCGGCGCCAAGCCCGCCGCCACGACGGTTCGGCGATGAGTGCCGTGTCGGGGAGTCCGGGACGGAGGTCGACGACTGCCGGAGCGGGGCGGGTTCGGGCCGGCGGTACCGGTGCCGCGTCGGGCGCGACCGGATGGGGTTGCGTGTGCGCGCGGGCAGCGATGTCGGCCCCGGGGGCAATCCGGGTAGCAGATCCGGGCACCGCAACAACGAATCCTGAAGCGGCAAGCTCGTCGTATGCCTCGACAACTCCACCTCGCGCCACTCCCAACTCGGCGGCAAGCATCCTCGACGACGGGAGGGCATCGCCGACCCGTAAGTGGCCGAGTCGGATCTGCTCGACGATCACTTCGGCAATGCGGTGTCGCAGCGGCGCCTTCCCGTCGGGCACTGCCAACGGCAGGTGGACAGGAGGGGATACGCGTGGCACGGCTGCCAGAATACTGGTCTGCCAGTATTGCTGGAATGCGGATCTGTTCTCCGGTCCAGATAGCCGGCAGGGTTGATGTCATGGACACCCTCACTCGCTACCCCGACCGCGCCCGCACCGACCGCGAAGACCTTGATCGAGTGCTCGATGCCGCGACGACCTGCACGTTCGCCACTGTGCTAGACGGACAGCCGTGGCTGGTGCCGATGTTCTACGCCCGGGACGGCGACCGGATTCTGCTGCACGGCTCAACCGGGGCCGGCGCGCTGCGCCACGTCGCGGCCGGGGCGCCCGTTGTTGTGAGCGTGATGCTTCTCGACGGCATCGTCGTCGCCGAGGATCTGTATCACTCGTCGGCCAACTACCGCTCGGCTGTGGTCCGCGGCACCATCGAGCAAATCAGCGGGAACGAGGCGCTCGATGCCCTGAACATCCTGTCCGACAATTTGATTCCCGACCGCAGCACCGAGGTTCCCGGCCCGACCGGCAAGCAACTCGCGGGCACGTCGGCGCTGGCGCTGACGATCCGGCCCGGCCAATGGACCGTGAAGGAACGGAATGCGCCGCCGACCCGAACCGACGCGCCGGGGCCGTGGGCCGGGGTGGTACCGCTACGCACCGTCGCCGAGCGCCCGGTGCCGGCTCCGTGGATATCCGACGACGCGCCACTCCCCGCATCGGTGCAGCGGCTGATCGCCCGGTACGGCTCCTGACCTCATGAGAGGTGAACTCGTGATTCGTCAGGCATCCACGATGGCGCGCAGCTTCTCGATCTGCGCCACACGGCCAGCCGCATCGGGGGCGAGTGCCCGGACGTTCAGCGTCGTCGCGCCAGACTCCTTGAACGCCGCGACCCGTTCGCGCACGTAGCCTTCGGGCCCGATCAGCGAGATCGCGCGCACCAGGTCGTCGGGCACGGCCGCGGCAGCTTCCTCCTTCTTCCCGTCCAGGTACAGATCCTGGATGGTCTTGGCTTCCGCTTCGTATCCGTACCGGCAGGCGAGGTCGTTGTAGAAGTTCTTGCCTCGCGCACCCATTCCGCCGATGTACAGCGCCAGGTGCGGTTTGACGACGTTGAGCAGGTGATCGACGTCGTCTCCGATTGCGAGCGCCGGTCCGGCGTAGACCTCGAGATCACCGAGAGACGGATCGCGACGCGCCGCACCCTTCGCCAACGACTCGCCCCACACATCGTGTGCCCGTTCGGGGTGGTAGAAGATCGGCTGCCAGCCCTCCGCGATCTCTGCCGTCAACGCCACGTTCTTGGGTCCCAGTGCGGCAATGACGATCGGGATGCGCTCGCGCACCGGATGGTTGATGAGCTTCAACGGCTTACCGAGGCCGGTGCCCTTCTCCGGAGGAAGCGGAATCTGGTAGTGCTTGCCGTCGTGGCGGACGGGTTCACGTCGCCACACCTGCCTGCAGATGTCGACGAGTTCGCGTGTGCGGCCCAGCGGCGAGTCGTACGGCACGCCGTGAAAGCCTTCGATCACCTGCGGACCTGATGCGCCGATGCCGAGCACGAACCGACCGCCCGACACGTAGTCGAGGCCCGCCGCCGTCATCGCCATCAGCGACGGGGTGCGTGTGTAGATCTGAAAGATTCCGGACGCCAACTGCACCGTCTTGGTCTTCGCTGCGAGGTACCCGAGCTGGCTGACGGCGTCGAACGAGTACGCCTCGGCCATGAAGATGATGTCTAGTCCGGCGCGCTCGAGATCAGCTGCCTCCTCGACGGTCTCGGCGAACCCGCCGCTGTAGGTGATCATCGTTCCGATGCGCATCGGTAGTACTCCAATCGAACGACCCGGTGTCGAGAACGGATCCGAGTTTCGCGAACCTGAGGATTCAGGCAGTTCAACACCTCACGGCACCATGACGCAAAGACACATCGCCGATTCAACCCATCAGCAATGCCTATGAACATGTGGGCAGGATCTGATCACATCGTCGATGACAGAACGGCGTTGTAACGCGCGAGCATTCGTTCAACGAGCACCAGACCGGACGGGCTATCGAGCCGGAGTGAGTCTTTGCTGTCGACGGCAAGTTCGGGATGGTGGGCATGGGAAGGGTCTGCAGTAAGCATCCATGCGAAGCGGTCTTCGTTGTGGCGGCACCGGTATGTCAGACCGCCGGCCGAGGGCGCTGCTGTCAGCAGTGCTCGTGCCCATGTTCGGGTCTGCACGTAATCGGAGGGGTCTGATTTGGTGAGCCAGGTGTCCTGACCGACGGCGGACAGGTGCGGGCCGTACAAGGCTATCACGGTGAGGTCGGTCGTTACGGTGAGCCGACTCAAGACACGGCCTGAAATCTGGACCCGCGGTACCAGTCTGGGACGGGCCGTCACTGCCAAGCCCCTACACAGTGTCTCCGCAACGGCAGCCTCCGGTGAATCGCCGACGTAGGTATAAGCGTAGTCACCGGCGAGGCTGTCGAATCGGGCCCCGCCAGGAATTGTGGGCTGCGGAGTCGGATTCATCGCATTCGCCGCGTACTTGTTGTGGTGTATCCGCCACAGCTCGGCGCCTGCAGGGAGAGTTACCAGAACGGGCGCGCCCGTCAGATCTGGAGGCGGCGATGCCGCAGGCACCGGTTCAATCCTCCAACAGATCATGGACGATGGCGCGGAGATGATCTTCGTGACCGCCCGCTGCGGCGAGGTCCGCCGGAGATTCTCCGTCCTCGAGCCACCCGGATGGACTGAGCCACCACGAACTCACTCCCCATGGGTCGTGCTTCGCATCGAGCAACTGGTTGATTTCCGCGACGACCGGTCTGACCTTCGCAGTGGTGGCGTCGAACTGGAAACTCGGGTAGAGGTAGCGCCCACCGATCTCGTATCCGACGATGTCGCCGCGTTCGCGTAACCGGCTGGCCGGGCTGCGCCGGTTACTATCACGGGACTGCAGGACGTCGGCGATATCGCTCGCCTCGAGATGTGGATGTTCGAAGATTGCTTGCCGGGCGGAAGTCTCGATCCGGGCCCGTGCGACCGCCTCCGCCACTGTGTGCGCAGGCACCGCCGAAGAGATCGAGGCGCTGAGAGTGGGCCCGGAAGCGACGAGCGAGAGCAGGGAGTCTCGTACCGAGCTCATGGACTCACGGCGGCCGACTTCGTCAGCAAGTAGAGCCAAGAACGCGCCATCCGGTAGGGCGCGCAGTTCCGCGCCGAGATCGTGGTCGATGCTCATGCCGGCCTCCACCTGATGCGACAGTAACAACAGCATACGCGTGCGTCGTTTCCGTCGCACATCTGAGCACCCCCGAGGGCTGTAGCGGGCAGACCCCCGAAGGCGTGCGAACGTTCCCGCCCCGGTTGACGGCATCCGCCGCACGTGGGACTATCCCTCCACTGACCTTGAAAATAGGTCGACCCCGGCCGGTGCGCCAACACCGAACCGGGGTCTGGGTACACAACAGAACGGACCTGTCATGCACCGTACGGTGGATTCTATCCACACGCCTCACAGAGGCGTGCACCAGCGACGAGCCGCGAGCGCATTCTCCCGCGCCGGCCACCTCTTCTGGCCTCCAGGTTCATCGACGTCCTGACCTTCTCGCCCCTCGACCCTGCTCCGGCAGCCAGTCGAGGGGCTCGAGGTGTTTGCCGCCTGCACCGGCGTGCACAAGGGCCGTTCCGGTAACCACGGCACAGCGGGCAGGCATCGTCGCTCATCTCCTCAGGTCCGACGTCAGCGCTTCGACGCTGCGCGCAGGGGTGCCTTCCCGTGCGTGAAACCGACTGGGCGCCAGTACCTTCGTCTCCACAGCTGGCGGTGGAGCACCCGCTCGTGAGGGTCGACACGAACGACCGGGTTCAGCGTGAGCCGCACGTCACCTCCGACGTGGGGCCAGAAGCGTTGGCCGAGATGGTCTATCGGGGTATGGCGACCGGGCAGCGTTGGGGAAGGGGCCGAAGGCAAGCTCAGGGACCCGCAGGGTCTCCACATGGTCAGGCACAGCCGCCCGCAGGGCGTCCTTCTCGAGTTGCCCAGCACAACACAGATCGCACCTCAGCTTCCTGCGGTCGTGGTGTTCAAACATCGGTGACGTGGACACGTTCGCCCTGCACGCTGTACAGAGCGATGATCTCGGCGGGTCGGTCCTTGTGGGCGTTGGCGATCCAGTGCGGGGTCGTGGTGGCGAACTCTGCCGCCTCGCCCGCCCCGAGGGTGGTGCGCTCGTCGGACAACGCCAAGGTCACCGTGCCGCTGAGGACGTAGAACCACCCTCGCCCCGGATGGGTGTTGTACTTCGCCGGGGCCACCGCGCTGGGCGGGTAGATCACCTTGAATCCCCGTATGCCCCCAGCGTGGACGCCGAGCGGGATGAATGTCAGACCGTGCTTGCGCACAGGTTTCAGATGGACTCTCGGATCACCGACGCGCGGGGCAGCGACGAGTTCGTCCAGTGGCAGTCCGTAGACCCGGGCAAGCGGAAGCAGCTGCTCCAAACTCGGACGCACCAGGCCCCGCTCGAGTCGGGAGATCGTGCTGGCCGTAATCCCGCTACGTGCGGACAGCTCGTCGAGGCTCAGCCCCAGCGATTGCCGGAACCCTCGAAGCCGTGGGCCGACCGCGCGGAGCACCTCGTCATCCATCGCGCCTCCTCGACCCTACCGAGCTCTCATTTTGCAATCCTGCAAGGACCCTGGCTCGATGCAATGCAGGGTGCGAGCGTGGATCGCATGACCAGAGCTTCCAAGACCACCTCCGAACCCTATCGGGTTGCGCCGAACGCGCGCCTCGTCGAGATGACCTCCCACCTCACCCCCGGCGACGCACTGGAGCTGGGCTGCGGCAACGGCGGCGACGCACTCTGGCTCGCTGAGCACGACTGGAACGTCACCGCCCTCGACATCTCGCAGCGCGCAGTCGAACAGCTGACAGCACTCGCCCAGAAGACCCGCCTCACGCACCGGCTCGTCGCGACTCAGTGGGACCTCGACGCGGGAGTCCCGTCCGGGGAGTTCGACCTGGTGAACGCCCATTACCTGCACGCCGCCTCCCACTTGGATCGGGCGGCCGTGTTCCGGGCCGCAGCACATGCACTGCGGCCCGGCGGTCATCTGCTGGTCGTGGATCACGGCTCCATCGCGCCGTGGTCGTGGAACCAGGACCCGAGCACCCACTTCCCGAGTTCTCGAGAGCTCCATCGCGAGATCGCACTGGATCCCCCGGAGTGGGAGCTTGTACGCGCCGAGGCGGATCAACGGATCGCGGCCGGGCCGGACGGACGCAAGGCCGAGGTCACCGACCACATCCTGATGATCCGCCGCGCCTCCGACCGAGGACGATCTGCATGACCGTGAACCGACGCCGCGACGCCCCGCCACCGAAGACCGGCAGCAGCGAGGCCGAGGTGCTGCGCGGCTTCCTGGACTACCTCCGCACATCGATCGCAACCAAGGTCGAGACCACTCCCGAACCCGAGGTGCGCACCGCGGGCGTTCCGTCGGGCACCAGCCTGCTCGGCCTGCTGAAACACCTCGCTCACGTCGAGGAGTCGATCTTCCTGGGCCGCCGAACCACCAATTGGCCGAAGACATTCCGCTGCGATTCCACAGACACCGTCGAGAGCGTCGTTACCCGCTACCGCGCTGCCGTCGAACAATCCAACGCGATGCTGGACAGGTGCACGGACCTTGCCGCGCCGATTCCGCACGGAGCCGGTGAGCGCCCGGGGCCGAGTGCCCGGTGGGCGCTGGCGCACATGATCGAAGAAACCGGTCGCCACGCCGGACACGTAGATATCCTCCGCGAACTCATCGACGGAACCACGGGTCGATAGTGTGGATTCGAGGCCGGATACCGGGCTCGAATCCACACAAGTTCACGCGCGCCTCACAGCATCTCGGCTGCGGTTGCAATGTAGGCATCGACGTCGAAGTCGTCGCGCAGAGACTGCTGCACGATGAAGCCTTGGACCACGCCGAGCACCACCGGCGCGTATCCGGCCGCCCAGGTGTGAAGGTCGGTAGCTCCGGCGGGAAGCACGCCCGGGTTGGCTTCGGCGCATTCCACGAGTGCGCCGGTGACCGCCCCGAGTAGCCGGCCGATGACAGATTGGGCGAGTTCGCGGATCTCGGGGTCGATGGTGGCTTCGGCCCACACCTGCAGGATCGCCCGTCCGTAATCGTCGCCCGCGAGGGTGTGCAGATCTTCGGCAAGAGTCCTCATGATGCCCGCAGCGACATCCCCTGGGCTCTTCGCCTCCGCAAACGCGCCGCCAGCGGTCAGTGCAGTATGCCGATCGCTGAGGACGTGGTCGGCGACCGCGACGAGCAACTGTTGTTTTCCGCTGAAGTAGCCGTAGATGGCACCGGCCGACAGCCCGGATTCAGCGATGATGTCGGCCATCGATGTGCGCTGGTAGCCCGCACGGGTGAAACACCGTAGGGCCGCGTCGATGATCTCTGCCCGCCGCGCGACACGATGCGCCTCACTCACCCTCGGCACGACATTTCTCCTGTTCACAGCGCCATTGTTGACAAGCCACTCTAACCGACCTCACCATAAAGAACGAATATTCGTTTTGATAGGAGCAACATGAGCGCTACCCCACCGGCGACAGGCACGCCACCGATTGCACGTGCCATCGCCCTCGCGGCGGGCGCAGCCGTCATCGTCGGCGTCGTCCTGCTGGCATTCGCGTGGCCGGCCGTCACCTCCGAACCGCGCGATCTACCCGTCGGAATCGTCGGCCCCGACGCATCGGTCGCACAGACCACCGGGATGCTCGAAGCTCAGTCCGGCGACGCACTGCTCCTCATCGAGGAGGACACCCGCGACGCAGCAGTTGCGGCGGTCGAGCGACGCGAGATCTACGGCGCGATCGTCCTCGGCGACAACCCCACCGACATGCCCGAGGTCCTCGTCGCGACCGCGGCGAATGCTCAAGTCGCGCAAATGCTTCAGGGCATGGCGACCGGAATTCAGCAGCAGATCGACGCGCAGCTACGGTCGGCGACGGAAGCCGCGATCGCGCAGCGTCTCGCCGAACCAGCCGCAGCGAACGCGCCGACCTCCTTCACGATCCCGCAGGCCGAAGTTCCGGTGACCGACGTCGTACCGTTCTCCGATTCGGATGCGCGCGGAGCAAAGCTGAGTGTCGCCGCGTTCCCGCTCGTCCTGGGCGGCATGGCCGGTGCCGTCCTCATCTCGTTCGGGGTCGCTCGCGCATCACACCGCATCGGCGCGCTCGTGACGTACGGGGTGGTCGGCGGACTGCTGCTCGGCGCCATCCTGCAGGGCATGTTCGGGGCGTTGCAGGGCAGTTACTGGACGAACGCCGCCGCAATCGGATTCGCGCTCGTGGCGATCACGGCACCCATCGTCGGACTTCGCAGCCTGATCGGTCCTCCCGGCATCGGGATCGGCGCGGTGCTGATGATGCTCGTCGCCAACCCTATTTCGGCTGCCACCATGCCGGTCGAATTCCTGCTCTCACCCTGGGGCGCGATCGGCCAGTGGTTCCCACCGGGCGCGAGCGCGACACTACTGAAAGAACTCTCGTACTTCCCCGACGCGAGCACTGCCTTCTCATGGGCTGTACTGGCGGGGTGGACCGCAGTCGGTGTGCTGCTCACCGCGATTGCGGTTGTGCGCGAACGGCACACCCCCGACCCGCTCGACGCTCCGGAACTCGTGCCTGTCGGCTGACCGAGCCCTCCCGGGTGCCACGCGCACTACCGAACGATGCCCGCCGCTCGAGCCGCACGCAACCAGTCCGGAAATTCGCTCAGCAAACGACGGTAGAGCTCTGCATCGCTGATCTTTCCGATGTCGTCGACGCTGAAGAATCCGGCATTGTCGACGACGCGACCCTCCATGGTGTCGAGGCGTTCGAGGACCCCGTAGTTGGCCTTGCCGAGCCCGACGAACTGCCAGAATGCCGGCAGCACGGCCGCTTCTTTCATCAGCGCGCTGATCTGCTTCTTCTGATTGAAACCGCCGTCGGTGAAGAACAACACCAGGGTGGGCATCGTCGCGCCCGGTGTGAGTGAGGAAATGATCTCGCCCATGATCGGCAGTTCGTCGTTGACCCCACCGATCGGCTTGTAATCGATACCGCCGTGCACACCGCTGAGGTGCAGATACGTCGACGACCACTCCTCGACTTCGTGGACGGCGATGTCGGGAAGCCGCACGAACGACACCGCGTACAGGTAGGGCTCGAGCTTTCCGTCGTCGTCGACCTGCACGGCGATCGGCACCATGCGTTCGACGACTTCGTGGATGCGCTTCTTCGAATACTGGCGGTGCATGCTGCCGGTCTTGTCGATGACGAGCACGACGCGTGCCCGCACCCCGGGCGTTCCCTTGTCGAGAAGCACCTTGGCGACCTCGCGTTTGCGCAGGTCGAGCTTCTGACGCTTCTCGAGCGACAGTTTCTCCTCACCCGCGACTGTGCGCACGCCGTCCTGGGCCGGTGCGGGCGCGGGAGGCGCGTCGTCGACCTGCACACCGTGCTCGGTGACGAGACCGGACAGGCCGGAATCCCAGCCGGCGGAGACGTTGCGGATCTTCCACTCGCCGTTGCGCCGGTAGACCTCGAGGAGCACGGCTGCGCGTTCGCTGGTCAGATCGAGTGCTTTCGCGGTCGCGGCGCCAGTGGGATGAGCTACGTCGACTCCGAGTCCGGGCACGGATGCGAGGCTGCCGGAGACGCTGTCGTCGAGTGCGACTGCGATCGAGAGCCGTTCGATCGCGGGCGGGATTGCGGTGAGGTCGATGGCGACGCGGTCGGCGGCGACCAACCGGACGGCACCTTCGGGCGATGCGGGTTGGTTGAAGAACACGAAGTCGGTGTCGCTGCGGACTTTGCCGTCGGTCCCGAGCTGGAAGACCATCAAGTCGACGGTCCCCTGCTTCGCTCCCGTCACCGATGCCGTCACGGCTCCGGTGCCGATGGTGGTGTTCTGTCCGCGCGCCAACTCAGCCATGACTGATTCATACCTCGAGCTCTGCCGGAAAGACAGTTAGGGTGGACCGTAGCGCGGGCGTTCGGCCATGTTCCTCATCGAGTGTGCAGTTATCGACGGATTCAGTACCAAATCACGTCAATAACTGCACACTCAAACAGGATTCATTCAAGTCAGCGGCTGCCCGTGGCATCCATAGCCGCAAAGTACGGTATCGCTGCGCGTAGTTACGTTTGTGCCAGAGAAAGTACGGTATGGCTGCAAGTAGTTGCGTTTCTTGAGGGGACTCCAAGGCTTTCCATCTGGTTTTGCTCCCGCCCCAACCTTCCATGGCACACCACGGAAGAACAGTACGATCGGCTCATGCTAGCGACTCAGCACGCACCACTCGCGGCCATCTCCCCTGTCACGTTGTACAAGATCCTGATGCTGCGTACCGAGGTCTTCGTCCACGAACAACGCATCGTCGACGAACCCGAACTGGACGGCGTCGATCTCGAGCCGTTCACCGAGTTGTACTGGATCGAAGAGGACGATTCGGTGGTGGCCACGCTTCGTCTGATCACCGAGGGAGACACCGCCCACATCGGCCGAGTTGCCACATCACGCTCGGCTCGTGGCCGTGGACTCGCGGGCGCTCTCATCGAGGCCGCTTTGTCCGCGACCTCCACCGACGTCGAGATCTCAGCACAGGCGTATCTTGAAAATTGGTATGGGCGGTTCGGATTCACGCGCACGGGGACGAACTACATCGAGGCTGGGATCGATCATCTTCCTATGCGGCGGACGAGCGGCGGCCGCTACTAATGATTTGATGGTTTCGACTGCGATATACGCGGTCGAAACCACCAAGTTGCGCACCGCTGGGTAGGCCCAACCCGGTCCAAAAGTGTGGATTTGAGCCCGACGGTATCCGAGCTCAAACCCACACTTTCCTCGGGTACATTGCTACAGCGCGTTCTCGACTACTTTCTCTGCATCACGCACGCGGAGTTCGCCGGACATCAGTCGGCATCATCACCCTGATCCTTGGCGCGGTGGCCACAGCGTCACTGTTCGTACGGTTCTCGCGGGAAACCGATGCACGGGCAGCGGTGCGCTGGGTTGCCCCTGTCATGGGAGTGATCTGCCTGGTCATCGCGATCTACGACCTGTTCGAGGTCTCGTCTATCACCAGCGAGTTCTTCGGAGAAACAATCGGTGTCCAGATCGGGTGGGGGTTGTGGCTACTGTTGCTCTCGTCTGCAGTGCTGTGCCTGACGTCGTCATCCATCTTGAAGCGACCGGCGAACCTCTGATCTCCACTCAGCAAGAGAACCCTTGTTGCACTTATAAGTGAAAGTAGCTACGGTGATGGGCATCGGATCGACGCCATGACGCAAGGAGGTCGGGTCCATGAGCACTGAGCACATCGCTCGCGACGACAGAACCGTCCTATCCCTGAGTGCGGACGAGATCGAGCAGGCTCGCGCGTTCAACGAGCAGGTCCATGCCGCTCGCACTACGTCGAACGATGCCCACAGCTACATGATCACGCTCGCCACGTCGGACAACGAATCCCTTCCGCTTCCCCCTGAACTGACCGGACTACTCGGTCAGGTACTCGACATCGTCAGCCGCGGGGGAACCGTCACCGTCGGGAGCCTTCCCACCGAAGTCACCACGACCACCGCGGCGAAGATGCTGGGCATATCCCGGCCCACATTGATGAAACTTGTGCGGGATGGAGCGCTACCCGCACATATGCGCGGGTCGCACACTCGCCTACTCAGCAGGGACGTTCTCGCCTACAAAGACGCCAAGCAAACCGAACAGAGCCAGGCATTCGAACGCTTACGCGCCCTCGAAGACGAACTCGGCATCAACGACTGAGCGCGACGGTTACGCTCGACTCACGGACTCTCCGCAACCGGCTTTCACTGCTCTATTTACGTTCTGGCGAAACAATGTTCGAGGTTCTGTGGACTGACGACATCATGGTCGAGTTCCACTACCACCACCTGCGGTGCCCACCAACGTTCGAGGACATCGACGACGCACGGACAGCGGCACGCTGGATTGCCCCGTCATGGGAATGATCTGCCTGGCCATCGCGACCGACGAACCCCGACCTCCGCCGATCGACTGCGCAGTTCTTGACGTGATTCTGCACCAAATCCGTCGAAAACTGCACTCTCAAAAGGATTTCGAGCGACTCGTAAGCCGGATTCTGGTCACGTCAGGTCCGGTCAGCGGGAACTGTGTCCGTCACCTTCTGGAGTGACGTTGTCCCCCGCGAGAGCTACGCGCAGGTTAGTACTGTCGGGTGACGATTTCGAGGCACTGAATCCGTAGGTTCGAATCGATCGCGGCGCTCGGGGCCCGCGGCGCCGAAGAAGGGATCTTCATGAGATTCGTCCCACAACTCCTGGCCGTCGCGGCGGTGTCGTTCATCGGCAGTCAGCTTCTCTTTGCTGTGGACGGGAATCCTTGGCTCACACTGATCGTCGGCGTGTGTGCGGCAGCATCCGCCCTGTGGGTCTACCGCTGGGTGGTGCGACGCACCGAGCACCGACCCACCACCGAACTGGCCCGACGCGGAGCCTGGCAGGCCATGGGGTGGGGGACACTCATCGGTATCGCGCTTTTCGCCTTGGTGATTGTGAATCTCGCTTTCCTCGGAAGCTACGACGTCGAGGGCTGGGGCTCGGTGACGGGGGCGTTGGGGATGATCGGTTTCATGGCCGCAGCCGCCGTCACCGAAGAGTTGCTCTTCCGCGGCGTCCTGTTCCGGATAGCGGAGGAACGTGTGGGTACGTGGATCGCGATGGTCTCGACCGGCCTCCTGTTCGGGATGGTGCACCTGTTCAACGAGCACGCCACCGTGTGGGGTGGCCTCGCGGTCGCGATCGAGGCCGGTGGCATGCTCACGGCCGCATATATCGCGACCCGCAGTCTGTGGCTGCCGATCGGGCTGCACTTCGGCTGGAACTTCGCCGCGGCAGGCATTTTCAGCAGCGAGGTTTCGGGGAACGGCGCCACATCCGGGCTGTTGCAGACTTCGACCTCGGGTTCCACGCTGGTCACCGGCGGTAGTTTCGGCCCGGAAGGAAGTCTCTATTCCGTCGTGTTCTGTGTGGTGGTGACGCTCGCGTTCCTGTGGCTGGCGCGGCGCCGCGGCCATATTGTGCCGCGGCGTGGGCGTGCCGACCGAAATGCTGTCACCGCTACACTCGCCCGGTGATCGGACTCGGACTGTCTGACGCGTGCCGTCAGTTGCAGAGCAGGACGACGCCGATTCCGTCCCACACCTCGGTATCGCTGCTGTAGCGAGTGTGGTTGCTGCTGTTCCACTCTCCCGCGGCCTCGGTGTGATAGCCCCGATCACGCTGCTCGACGACTGTGCACGAATCCCGCGAAGAACTGCCTGCTCTGCTGATGATCGAATGCGACGCGCCCGCAGCATCCAATGCAGCGTTCGCATCTGCCTCGCTCATTCCCACCACGTTCGGTGCGGTCGTCGCCGAGGCCACTCCACCTCCCCACACCGCTGCCGATATCACCGCAACACCGACGAGCCCGCCGACGATCTTCGAACGCATGTCATCTCCTGTTCTACAACACAACCGATGGAGGAAAGCGCCGCGATAGTGGCTGCTTCCCGTTCGACTCCATGGTTGTTGTGCAGGCTCCGAGGACCCTTCGCTCACGCTCGGAGTCTGCTGTGAACCTCGGGCTTCGCTGGGCTGCCGATCCGGCCCGGGTACTGGACGGTCAGCTCTCTCGCTCCGTGGAACGACCGACGTCCGGGTAGCCGCGACCCGCGCGGTGGCACCTTTCCCATTTCCGAGCCCTTGTCACACACCGGCAGATGAGCTTAGACTCCCCTAAGTTATGGGGTGCAACTTAAGGGAACGGGGCGATGAACAAGTGTCCGAGCCGGGCAGACGCGTGCGCAAGATCGACATCGACGACATCGTCCGCGTCGGTCGCGAACTGGGCATGCGCCACCTGAGCCTGAGCGCGGTCGCCGCCGAACTCGACGTGTCCACCACCGCCCTCTACCGGCACGTCGACGGACGCTGGGGGCTAGAGCGGGCGGTGGGAGAAAGCCTGCTGGATGACCTCGTCCTGCACGACGACCCGGCTCACGACGCCACGCAACACCTGCTGTCGTTCGGGTTGCAACTCAGAGCGTTCGTTCTGGCCAACCCCGGGCTCGGCACCTACATGCAGACACTCTTCCCGCGCGGCGAAGCCGGCCGTCGCCTGATGGTGCACGAGGTGGCCGCCCTGGCCAGACGCGGATACACACCCGACCTCGCCATCATCCTGTCCAGTGCGGTCGCGGGCAACACGATCAATTACGCGGTGGCAGACGAAAACCAGCAGGAAAGAGCAGAGGGACTCGAGGACCAACGCCGCAATGTCACGAACCAGTTGGCTACCGACGCGGAACTGGGCACAACCCACCGCGAGCTACCGACGTTCACACACGACGAGTACGTGAAACTTGTTCTCACAGCGATAATTCGAGGCCTTGTCGCGGTCGCACCTCCAGGTCGGCCGTTGGAGCAGGTGGTCGCTGATCTGGCGGCCACCGGAATGGGGATCTGATGGCCAAACGGGGGTTCCAGGGCGCGGTGATGCGCGGATTCGGTGCCCGCGTCCACGACGCGGTCGTCACCGGTACCGAGCAACTCGCACCGCACTTCCTGCGTGTGCGGTTCTCATCCACAACACTGTTCGACGACGCCGATCCGGGACCGACCGCATATCTACGGTTCTGGGTCCCCGACCCCGACGACCCTGACACGGAACATCAACGGGGATACACGTTCTCCGAAGCAGACACGGAGGAAGGCACCTTCGCGGTCGATTTCGTGCTGCACGAACCGGCGGGGCCGGCATCGGTGTGGGCGAAACATGCAGAACCCGGCAGCACCATCAGCATCACGTCGTTCGGTTCCAAGCAGTTCACCGTGCCCGACGAACTGCCCGCCGGCTACCTGTTGATCGGCGACTCCGCCTCGATTCCCGCGATCAACAGCATCATCGATGTTCTCCCCCACGATGTCGCCGTCGAGGTATACCTCGAGCAGCACGACGACGCCGATCTCCTCATCCCCATGTCCGATCATCCGCTGATGAACACGCACTGGGTCCCGCGGCTCGGCCCCACCTCGCTGGCCGCGGCAATCGAGGATCGCGACTGGTCCAACTGGAAAGCATGGGCCGGTACCGAATCCAAGGCCCTCAAACACCTGCGAACCCGGTTGCGCGACGATTTCGGATTCCCCAAATCCGAGGTGTACGCACAGGCCTACTGGTTCCACGGCCGCGCGATGGGCACGTACCGCTCGAACAACACTGCCGAGCCGGAACCCACAATCGACGAGGCGCCACCTGCACCGCAACCCACCCGCAGCAGTCGCGGCTCGTGGCAAGCGGAGTCCGGAGGCAAGCTGATCGGCACGCTGCGCAATACATTCGTCGCTGCCGGCGCCCTGCAGGCCTTGATCACCCTGATCCAGCTCGCCCCGTTCGTACTGCTCACCGAGCTTGCTCGTCGCATGCTCGACGGAGCACCGGAATCACAGCTGTGGACAATCGGCATCTGGGCGATCGGACTGATGGGCGCGGGCACGCTGCTCGCCGCCGCGCTGTCCTTCTGGCTGCACACCGTCGATGCACAATTCGAACGTGGTCTGCGGACACAGCTTCTGAGCAAACTGGCGAAGCTTCCCCTCGGCTGGTTCGACGACCGTGACTCCGGGCAGGTGAAACGCGTCGTGCAGGATGACACGTTGTCGCTGCACTATTTGGTGACACATGCTGTCACCGATGCCGTCGCCGCGGTGGTGGCGCCCGTTGCTGTACTGATCTACCTGTTCACCGTGGACTGGCGTCTGGCGCTTCTGATGTTCGTGCCGATCCTCGTCTACGTCGTGACGACGGTGATCATGGTGGTCCAGTCCGGAAACAAGACGGCGCAGGCGATGCGCTGGGCCGACCGGATGAGCTCCGAAGCGGGTGCCTATCTCGAAGGACAACCGGTGATCCGTGTGTTCGGCGGAGCAGCGGCATCCACGTTCCGCGCACGACTACGTGAATACATCGAGTTCCTCGACGGTTGGCAACGCCCCTTCAGCAACAAGAAGTCGCTCATCGATCTCGCGACGAGACCCGCCACTTTCCTGCTTCTCATCACTGTCACCGGGACCGCTCTGATCACGTCCGGAAGCATGCAGCCCACAGCTCTGCTGCCGTTCCTGTTCCTGGGGACCACGTTCGGAGCTCGCCTTCTCGGCCTCGGGTACGGTCTCGGTGGCCTGCGCGGCGGCATGCTCGCTGCCCGTCGTATCGGTGTCGTCCTCGACGAGCCCGAACTCGACACCCGTGAAAGCGACTCCGCGCCACCCCGTCACGCAAGCTCCGTCGAGTTCGACCGCGTCTGCTTCTCCTACCGGCCCGGTGTCCCCGTGATCGACGACGTCTCCCTCACCCTGAGCACCGGAACAATCACCGCGCTCGTCGGGCATTCGGGTTCCGGGAAATCCACGATGGCGGCACTGCTCGCCCGGTTCCACGACATCGACGACGGCACCATCCGCATCTTCGGCCGCGACATCCGCGAGTTCGATGCCGACGCCCTCTACGAACAGGTCGGATTCGTCTTCCAGGACACACAACTCGTGCAGGGAACGGTGCGAGACAACATCGCGCTCGCCGTTCCCGACGCCACCGACGAACAGATCGAATCGGCTGCACGGTCCGCGTACATCCACGATCGGATCCTCCAGCTGCCCGACGGCTACGACACCGTGCTCGACGCCGATCCACAACTGTCCGGCGGTGAACGACAACGCATCACGATTGCCCGTGCCATCCTCGCCGACACTCCGATACTCGTCCTCGACGAAGCAACGGCCTTCGCCGACCCCGAATCGGAATATTTCGTCCAGCAGGCACTGAGCAGGCTCACCACGGGCCGCACCGTTCTGGTCATCGCACACCGCCTGCACACCCTCGTCGACGTCGACCGCATCGTCGTCCTCGATCACGGCCGCATCGCCGAAACAGGCACCCACAGCGAACTGCTCGCCGCAGACGGCCGCTACCGGAAGATGTGGGACGCGGGTTCCCACACATCGAACGAACTCGCCTACGCAGACCAGGAGCCGGCCCGATGATCCGCACCCTGCTCGCTCTGCTGCCACCGGGCAGCCGCCGCACCGTCGTCCTCCACCAAAGCCTGACCGTCGTCAGCGTCGTCCTCCGCGCCGTCGGTGTCGTCCTGCTCGTGCCACTCGTCGGTGCCCTGTTCGGCTCCACCCCGTCCGATGCATGGCCCTGGATGGGCGCACTGGCCGCCGTCACCGTCACCGGATGGATCGTCGACACGGCCGCCTCCCGGCTCGGCTTCGACATCGGCTTCGGGTTGCTCGACCACGCCCAGAACGAAGTTGCCGAGCGCACCGCACGAATCCGGTTGACATGGTTCACAGGTGAGAACACCTCCATCAACCGTCAAGCCATCGCGGCCACCGGACCGGATCTCGTCGGTCTCATCGTGTATCTGGTGACACCGATCCTGAGCGCAATCCTGCTGCCGCTCGCCATCGCGATCGCATTGCTGCCGATCAACTGGGTCCTCGGAGTCGCCGCGCTCGCCGGTGTGCCCATTCTGCTCGGAGCGTTCCTGTTGTCGGGACGACTCGGGCGCAACGCCGACCACGCCGCCGCCGACGCCAATGCGGCTCTCACCGAACGAATCGTCGAATTCGCCCGTACCCAGCCCGCTCTGCGCGCAGCACGACGCACCGAACCCCATCGCAGCCATGTGGGCGAGGCCTTGGAACGTCAGCATTCCGCGACCCTGCGTCTATTGCTCATGCAGGTCCCGGGGCAGCTCATCTTCGGCTTGGCCACCCAGCTGGCATTGGTGATCCTGGCCGGTGCCGCCACCGTGCTGACCGTGCGCGGCGACCTCGGCGTGCCCGAGGCGATCGCGTTGATCGTTGTCATCGTCCGGTATCTCGATCCGTTCACTACGCTCAGCGACCTCACCGGAGGAGTGGAGTCGTCGCTGACCACGCTGCGGCGCATCCGTGCCGTCCTCGAGGCACCGGTCGACAGTGACGACGGCACCTGCACCATCACCGGAAGAGCTCCCCGAATCGAACTGCAGGACATCCGCTTCTGGTACGGAGACGGCGCCCCGGCACTCGACGGTGTGGATCTCATGTTCGAACCCGGTACCACCACTGCCATCGTGGGGCCGTCGGGTTCGGGCAAGAGCACCATCCTCTCGCTCCTCGCCGGTCTCCTCACTCCGCGCACCGGACGGATCCTCGTCGACGGCATAGAATCCGATGCTCTCGACCCGATCTCACGTAGCGCGCTGGCGGCCGTCGTCTTCCAGCATCCCTACCTGTTCGACGGCACGATCCGCGAGAACATCCGTGCCGGCGACCCGAACGCCGACGACACGGCACTCGCCGCGGCCGCGTCGCTCGCGGAGGTCGATGAAGTGATAGCTCGTGTCCCGGACGGGTGGGACACCCGTGTGGGCGAGGGTGGCAGCGCTCTGTCGGGTGGTGAGAAGCAACGGGTGTCCATTGCGCGCGCGCTACTCAAACCGGCGCCGTTGCTCCTCGTCGACGAGGCCACCAGCGCACTGGACACAGAAAATGAAACAGCAGTGGTCCAGGCCCTCACTGCCGACCCCACACCACGGACCCGCGTGATCGTCGCGCACCGACTGGCCAGCATCCGCACCGCCGACCGCGTCGTGTTCCTCGAACGGGGCAAGGTCGTGGAGGACGGCACTGTGGACGACCTACTCGCTGCGGGTGGTCGATTCGCCGAATTCTGGCGTCAGCGCGACGTCGCATCGGGCTGGCGATTGGAGAGCGTGTCGGATGGTGCCGGTGTGGCTCCCTGATCGTCTCCCGCCCGGAAGCACCGGCATGTGTGGAAGCACCGACGGCGGGTACCCGATCCCACATGACATCACTGACCGCACTCGCACTGACCTGTTCACTCAAGCCCTCACCTGCACCGTCGAGCAGTGATCTGATCGCAGATCAGGTCCTCGAGGAACTGCGCGCCCACGACGTGACCGGCGACAAGATACGGCTCGTCGACTTCGATATTCGACCCGGGGTCGAGGCAGACATGGGCGACGGAGACCAGTGGCCTCGCATTCGTCAGCAGATCTTGGACGCCGACATCCTGTTGATCTCGACCCCCACCTGGCTGGGCCAGATGTCCAGCGTCGCCAAACGCGCCCTCGAGCGTCTCGACGCAGAACTGTCCGAAACCGACGACAGCGGACGTCCGATCTTGTTCGGCAAAGTAGCGATCGCAGCGGTGGTCGGCAACGAAGACGGGGCCCACGCGATCGTCGCTTCGCTGTTCCAGGCGCTCAACGACTGCGGCTACACCATTCCCGCCCAAGGCTGCACCTACTGGAACGGCGAGGCAATGACACCCGGCGACTACAACGATCTCGACAGCGTTCCCGAAGCCGTCGCATCCACCAACGCAACCGCCGCCCGCAATGCCGCGCACTTGGCCCGGACCCTGCGAGAGCAGCAGTACCCTGCTGCGGAGGGATGACAGAGCACCACCGGGAAGTACGTTGCGACACCTCTCATCTCGACTACGCACAATCCTTCGGCACCCCGCTACGGTATCGGCCTTCAAATGCACTGTGGCAGTGCTGATCGCATGGGTGCTGGCCGACCGTGTGCTGCATAGCCCCGAAGCCTTTCTCGCACCCTATGCCGCCCTGTTCATCATCGGCACCACGGTGCGCAGTTCGGTCACCGCCGCAGTGCGCCAGATCGCGGTCGTGATACTCGGAGTGCTCGTGGCCGCGCTGGCAGCAAGCACGCTGCCGGAACTCGCGGCACTGGCTGGGGCGGTCGCAGTCGGCACCGTCCTCGGCCGCAGCCGTTTGCTGGCGCCGGACGGCATGTGGGTCGCGATCACCGCATTGCTGGTATTGCTGTACGGCACGGCTACGAACGCCGCCTTGGTGCTTCATCGCATTCTCGATGTCACCATAGGCGTGCTCATCGGTGTTGTGGTCAACGCTCTCGTGTTGCCTCCCGATCGACTTTCCACCGCGCGCGATCTCATCCTGTTCCGCGCTCATGAGCTTTCGGTCCTGCTCGCCGATCTTGCACATGAACTTCGGGAAGGCGACGGGGACGGTCAAGACCGAGACCGGAAACAGCAACAGCTGTGGAGTCTCTACAAGTCGACAGGGGCCCGCGCCGCGCTGCGTGAGGGCAGGGAAAGCTTACGCGGCAACATGCGGAACGCCGGCTGGGCCAAGGTCGGTGGCTCACGCGTGTACCAGCCGATAGCAACCATTCTCGACCAGTCGTTGCTGCACGTGTCGATGGCGGAGGTTGCAGTCGAAGCACTCATCGATCCCGAAGATTCGAGCGCCGCTCCCGTTTCCGAACGGTTGCGTCAGGACGCCGCGGCACTACTCGATACATTTGCCACCGCGTTCGACGAACTCACCTGGGATCCCGCACATCACCGCGACCCCTACCTGAAGGTCGTGAATACGGCGCTGCCTGACGCACGTTCACTTCTCGGTTCGTTCAAGGAGGGGATCCGAGACGAACATCCCGTATCCGATGCGTGGTCGGTGATCGCCATGGCTGCGGAGGGTCTGAGGACTGCGCTCGCCGCACTCGACACCCTCGAGGGACACGGCCGCGAGCCCACGCGATAGTCGCGATGAGCCCGCGTGCCGTCGTCCCTCTACGGTGTAGCGCCCCCCTCACACGCGAGGCGGCAGGTCGTTCTCCCCGGTCTCACGGCCCGTATACCCGTGGCGAGAGTCCCCGCCCACGCGATGGTCCCCACCGACGTGATGGTCCCCGCTCACGCGCTGGTCTCCGTCCACCCGGTGCTCTCCACCGGACGACGGATCGAGCTTGTTCGCCCGCGCCACATCCGCGTCGAGTTCCTCGCGGGACCGATCGGCTGCAGCGCGCTGGTTGTCCGCGCGGTTGCGCAGTCGTGCCGCTTCGGCTGCCTTGGCGTCCGCGTCCGCCGCAGCCCGCCGCGCTTCGGCATCGGTCTGCTCCGCCACCACTGCGCGTTGTTCGACAACCGGCTGCTTCTCTGTCACTCGGTCGCGGATGTGCGCCGCTTCCTCTCTGCGCTTCACTTCAGCGCGACGCCTCAGCGCCCACACGAGTCCGACGAGCAACAGCAGCACCACCAATACGATGATGATCAGCAATACCCAATCGTTCGTACTCATCGCTACCTCCTCAGGCATCTCCGATGGGCTACCCGCGAGGACGGTCCCGAAACTCGAATTGCCGCTCGATCGGCCGACCGCGGGTTCAGATCCCAATCGGTCGATCTACTCCGAAGAAAGCGGTCGCATCACTCGGGCCGCAGGAACGATTGCCGAGACCAACACGATGACGAGCGACACGACACTCACGGCCACCACCGCGCTCCAGCGTATCTGCAGCGACACCGGCTGCCCGAGGTCGGCGGCCAAGCCGGCTGCAACACCCGCCAGAGCAGGCCATGCCAGAACCACACCGAGCACCACACCGATCAGCGCGACCACCGCCGACTCCGCTGCGACGACGCCGAGAATCTGCCTGCGCGTCGCGCCGATCCGCTGCAACAAGCCGAAGGCCGCGCGACGGTTGGTGGTGGCCATCGCCATCGTGTTGGCCACCGCGAGCGCCGCGAATGTGAGTGACAAACCGACGAGCGCAAGTTCGAACAGGCGCAGAAGACGCTCGTCCTCCGCGTTGCCCGCACTCTCGTACTGTGACGGGGTCTCGACCTGCGCACCCGTTCCGGCCAGGGTATCCGCCAATGCAGCCTGTTCGATCCCGTCCGCATAGAGCACGGGAGTCATAGCTGTCCGGTCGTGATCGAGAGCAGTGCCCCGGTCTACGAATGCGAATGCCGGTGCGCCGGTGACAATGCCGGCCACCTCGAGCGGGATGTTCCGGCCGTCCGGGAAGACCGTCTCGACGGTCGCACCGATGTGTGCGCCCACTCGGCCGGCTGCGTCCCGGTCCAGCACGATGCTGCCCGCTTTCAGATCTGCCGAGCCGCCTTCCACTTCCAGGTCGAGCGCGCTCATCCCGGCCGAGTCGATTCCCCAGACATCGACAACGCGGTCACCGAAGACAACGCTCGTCGCGACCGGCGCGATCACGGTGCCGGATCCATACGAGTGAACTGTCTCGACGACATCGGGCGGCAGAGTGGGCGCACCCTCGGGTGGAGACACGACGAGATCGGTGGGGACTGCAGCGGAGGCATTGTCGTCGAACGCGGTGTCCATCGTGTCGATCATCCCGGTGAGCATGACGGCGAACCCCACCAGCACGAGGACGGGCGAGAGCACGGACGACACCCGGCGCACGCCGTGCGCGGATTCGGCCCGGATGAGTTCCGCTGTCGGGCCCGAGCCTCGGACCAAGATTTGCATCAGTTTCGGCAAGTAGACGGGGCCGAGCGCTGTGACCCCGACGATCGCAGACATGACCGCGGTGACGGCGTACATCGCACTCGATCCGCCAGTGCTCAGCCCGCTCGCCGCGGCGAAGGCGAACGCCCCGACCACGGCGCACACACCGGCGATCCCACGCGATCGCGTCATGGGCGACCGTTCCACCTCGGACACCCGCAGCGACTCCATCGGCCGCACCCGCGCAGCCCGCCGGGAGGCAAACCATACTCCCGTGATGGCAACGCCGACACCGGCGATGACCGCGGCCGCTATGGGGACCGGCGTGATCGACAATTCCCATCCGGCAGGCAGCATCCCGGCGTCGCGCATCCACCCTCCGAGCAGGGGCGCCACGGTGCAACCCAGCACCGAGCCCGCAATGCTCGATACGAAGCCGACTGCGCCGGCCTCGGCCAGCAGCATGCCGCGGACCTGGCCGGGTGTCGCACCGACGGCCCGAAGCAACCCCAGTTCCTGACGTCGCTGTGTCACAGCGAAAGCGAACGTGGTGCCGACGATGAACACCGTGATCATCGCGGCGAGTACGCCCATCGCACCGAGCAACTGCGACCCGATGTTTCGCGCCCCGCGATCGGCCGAGGTCTCGATGTGCGCAAGGTCGTCTCCCGTGAGTACCGATCCGGCTCCCGCGATCCCCTCGAACACGGCGCGTACCGAACCGATGTCGGCCTCCTCGTCGAGAACTACGCCCACCGTGGTGGCGCCACCGGACAGCGATCGTGCTGTGTCGTCGTCGACGTACACCGACCTCCCGTCCGCGACACCCGAGACGGTGACGTTCGTACGTCCGGCCGGTGTCACCAACGTGGTCGCGTCGCCGGGGCTCAATCCACTCGCCTCCGGTGCGACGACCTCATCGGGCCCAACGGGAAGCTCGCCGGAGATCACCCGGGCTGTCCCCAGGATCGACGCCGAAATATTGTGTCCGAGTGGATCATCACGTTCTGTCGGAGTCAGTATCCGGTCGCCGTCGGCAAGTTGGGCGGGGAAGACGAGATCCGGTACGACGAGGGCGACACCGGCAACGCTTGCCAGCTGCGCGACGAGGCCGCGTTCGTGCCCCTCGTCCAGCGGGCGGCGGACCGGGGTGCTGTTGTAGGTCTCGCCGAGGACTTCGGTGGTGACGATGAGGTCCGCATCGAAGTACTGCGACGGTGGACGGGTTTGCGCAGACGCAATGACGAGCAGAGTCGCCGAAAGCAGACCGATGCCGCACGCCAGCGCCACCGCACTGCCCACAAGATTCCGCCACTGGTGTCGCGCGGAAGTCACTGCAAGCGAAAACATCACGCCTCCCATTCGGTCATGCGGGCTGCAATGCGCTGCGCAGTCGATCTCGACCCGAACTCGTCCACGATCTTGCCGTCTGCAAGGAACAGCACCCGGTCGGCCGCGGCAGCGACCACCGGGTCGTGCGTCACCGTCACCACTGTCTGACGATGCTGGTCGACCAGTCGTCGAAGCTGCTGCAGCACAGTGCGTGACGAGGTGATGTCGAGCGCGCCGGTGGGCTCGTCGGCGAATAGGACCGACGGTCGTGAGATCAGCGCCCGCGCAATCGCGACACGCTGCTGTTGTCCGCCCGACAACTCCGAAGGCAGATGTGCCGCCCGGTCACCGAGGCCGACGAGGGCGAGCGCCGACGCCACTTCGGCCTTGCCCGGGCGCTCACCATCCAACCGCAACGGCAACGCCACATTCTGCGCGGCCGTGAGGGACGGGACGAGGTTGAACGCCTGGAACACGAACCCGATGTGCCGACGCCGGAACTGTGTCAGTGCTTTCTCTCCGAGCTGCGTCACGTCGGTGTCGCCGATCCGGACCGCGCCGGCATCCGGGCGGTCGAGCCCCGCAGCACAGTGCATCAGTGTGGACTTACCGGATCCGGAAGGTCCCATGATCGCGGTGAAGGTACCCGGCGCGAACGCGACCGAGACATCGTCGAGCGCGGTCACCACGCTGTCGCCGAGGCGATACCCCCTCGAGACTCCGCATAACGTGACATCTCCGCGCTCGGTAGCCTGAATAGTTGTCGTCATGGCATTCGACCCAACCCGATATCGAGGACCGTGTCGGTCGCGCAGAGACGACTGTTACGAGTAGCGCCAGCACTACTGTGGCGCCCCGCCGGACGCGATAACGTGCGTGGACGTGGAGTCTTCTACGCTACGCGTCGCGGTGACCCGGTCACCGATACGGTTCCTGTTGTCGTGGTGGCCGTGGCGTGCCATCGCATACCTCGCGACGGGGGCCGCGCTGGGTGCCCTGACGGCTGCCGTAGTCGCGATCGCGGCCCTGCTGTCGATCTACATCGTCGGTCTCGTACTGCTCGCCGCATGCCTGCTCATGGGCATTCCCATTGCACGGTGGGAACGGGCGCGGCTCCGCTTGGTGGACGAGGAACCGACCTTCGACCCGCACAGTCGCGTCGCCGAACGTGGATGGCGTGTGTGGCTCCGAACTCGACTGCGGGAGCGCGTCACGTGGCGGGAATTGGGCTACGCGGTGGTCAATGCGTCGATCCTGTGCTGGATCGACGCGCTGGTCCTCGTCCTGTGCCTCGGAACGGTGTTCTTCGGCGTGGAGGTGTCGTTGACGGAACCCGGTGTACCCACGCACTATCGGATCATCTTCGTGCTCGCGTCGGTCGCGTTCCTCCCGGTCGCGACCTACATCATCGCGGCATGGGCGGCCGGACGCGCCGAGATCGCCCGCGCTGTTCTCTCTCCCCGCGACGCCGAACTCGACCGCATGCTCAACGAAGTAACACTCTCGCGCAGTGCTCTCGCTGCAGCATTCGACGCAGAACGCCGACGCATCGAACGTGATCTGCACGACGGTGCACAGCAACGGCTCATCGCGCTGTCGATGTCGCTCGGCATGGCAAAACTCGATGTGCCCGCAGGTTCCGCGGCGGCCGAGCGGGTGGGTGACGCCCAGCAACAGGCGAAGCTGGCGTTGCAGGATCTACGCGACCTGATCCGCGGCATCCACCCGCAGGTTCTGGCGGAGCGCGGTCTAGCGGCCGCGGTCGACGATGTGGCGGCACGCTCTCCGATCCCCGTGGACGTGCAACTCCCCATCCGACGGATGCCCGCAGACGTCGAGTCCACCGCTTATTTCGCGGTATGTGAGGCACTCGCAAACGTCGCACGTCACGCCGGAGCGTCGCGGGTCAGTGTGTCTGGCCGGTTGGCAGAGTCGACACTGTTCCTCGACGTCACCGACGACGGTTCCGGTGGTGCCGATCCAGCGCAGGGAACCGGGCTCGCCGGGCTCGGCCACCGCCTCGCTGTACTCGGCGGCACGATGATGCTGGACAGCCCCGCAGGCGGCGGAACCCGACTACGAATGGAGATCCCATGCCGGCACTTCGCATAGTGTTCGCCGAGGATTCCCTCCTCGTCCGGGAGGGCGTGGTGGGGATCCTGGCCCGGTTCGGGCACGACGTCGTCGCTGCTGTGACCGACGCCGATTCCCTCCGCGACGCCGTCGTGTCGTTCCGCCCGGACATCGCGATCACTGACGTCAGGATGCCGCCGACACACACCGACGAGGGCCTCGTGGCGGCAATCGCCTTGCGCCGCACAGTGCCCGCTCTCCCGGTCCTCGTTCTCAGCCAGTACATTCAACCCACGTACGCTGCCGAACTCATCGATTTCGACGCAGGGGGCGTCGGTTACCTCCTCAAGGATCGTGTCGGGGAAGTCGAACAGTTCGTGTCCGACGTCGAACGTGTCGCGGCGGGCGGTACCGTGGTGGATCCTGAGGTGGTTCGCACTTTGCTTGCCACGAACCGAAGTCCCCTGTCGCGGTTGAGCAGCCGAGAGCTGGAAGTTCTCGCTCTGATGGCCGAGGGCGATTCGAACGCGACGATCGCCGCGAAACTGGTGGTCACCGACGCGGCGGTAGCGAAGCACGTGCGGTCGATTCTCATCAAGCTCGATCTACCACCGGAGATGGACGGCCATCGGCGCGTGCTGGCGGTGCTGAAGTACCTACAGCGTTGACGAGGGACGTACTCGACGTACTCGCAGGCGCTTCCGTGTCAGTGTGTCGCCAACTCCACCTTCCGACGTTCCGCGGCGGGAACGCCTCCACCGCGCGCCAGATCGATTCTCACGTCGCGGAGCGTGCCGGTGAAGGCGAATCTGCCGCGCCGGGCGATTTCCTCGGCGACCGGGCTGCCCCTGTCTACGCCGATGTCGAGTTGTTCGTTCATCGAGAAGATCGCACGCGCAGTGCTCTCGACGCGTCCGTTCGCGACGGCCACGTCGTCGATACACAGGGTGACTGTGCCGCCCATGCCGATGCCGCCCCCGTCGTAGTCGAAATGAAGCGACACCACGCTCTCCCCTCGAGGCAGCGAGTCCGGTGCACGCACGAAGGTGCGCTCACGGTCGCAGAAGTTGTAGCAGAAAACGGGTTTCGAATCGAGGACGTACAGCGCGAAGCCCCCGAACCTGCCACCGATCCCCACGAGCATCCCTTCGGACGACGCGCCGTCGGTGTCGATACGCGCAGTGAGCATGAACGACCAGTTGAAGAACGACGGTGCCGCCTTCTCGACCAGACCCTGCATGTGCGGGTAGAGAGTGATGCTCGAACGACCCTCGAACGGGTGCGGCGGTCGCGATTCCTGGGTGTGCCTGCCCACGGTGCGATCGTCGAGCGGGAGCACCTGATACTTCGCGGCCTCGACGAGGAAGAGTTGTTTCAACCGGTCCAGAACGTCCGGGTGCTCTGCCGCGAGGTCACGCGCCTGCGACCAATCGGTTCGAGTGTCGTACAGTTCCCAACGGTCTTCGTCGAGAGTCGGTAGTTCCGCACCGGCCGTCGCCATGAGCCAGGGTGGTCGGTGCGCCGTCACCGCCGTCCATCCTTCGTGATAGATGCCCCGGTTACCGAAGATCTCGAAGTACTGGGTGCTGTGCCGTTCGTCGGCGTCGGCCTCGTCGAACGTGTAGTTCAGTGCGATACCTTCCATGGGCATCTGAGCGACACCGTCGACGGTGTGCGGTGCGGGTATGCCCGCGGCTTCGAGGATCGTCGGCGTGATGTCGACGCAATGGTGCCATTGGTGCCGTAGCCCGGACGGGCCTTCGATTCCGGCAGGCCATCGCACGATCAGCCCGTTGCGGGTGCCGCCGTAGTGCGACGCAACCTGCTTTGCCCACTGGTATGGGGTGTCTAGCGCCAGCGCCCACGCTGCTGGATAGTGCGGGTAGCTCGACGACGTCCCCAACTCGTCGAACCGGTCGAGAATCTCGCGGGTGGTGCTCTCGTAGCCGTTGAGACCCGCGAGATAGTTGAACGACCCTTCCATTCCGCCTTCGGCCGAGGCACCGTTGTCACCCAGCATGTACAACACCAGGGTGTTCTCGAGCGCACCCAACTCCTCGAGGCGGTCGACGAGTCGCCCGACCTGATCGTCGGTGTGTTCGAGGAACGCCGCATACAGCTCCATCAGGCGTGCGGACGCCCGGCGTTGTTCGTCGGTCAGCGAATCCCAATGGGGCAGACCGGGCGCCCACGGTGCGAGGACGGTCTCGTCCGGCACAACACCCAACTGCTTCTGTCGTTCCAACGTGATCTCGCGTTGCCTGTCCCAACCGTGATCGAATTCGCCGCGGTATTTGTCGAGGTATGCGTCCGGCACCTGGAGCGGAGCGTGGCAGGCTCCGAAAGGCAGGTAGCAGAACCACGGTTTGTCTGCGTCCACTGCGGTCACGCCTTCGATCCACGCGGTGGCGCGGTCCACCAGATCTTCGGACATATGGTATCCGTCCTCAGCGTTGCGCGGCGGCTCGACCACGGTGAAATCCTCGTAGAGAACGGGATTGAACTGGTCGGATTCTGCGCCGAGGAATCCGTAGAATTTGTCGAAACCTTCCCGGCATGGCCACCGATCGAACGGCCCGGCCGGTGTGATCTCCCAGGCGGGCGTCTGATGCATCTTGCCGAACGCACCTGTGGCGTATCCGTTGCCCTGCAGGATTCGCGCGACCGTGGCAGCGGATGCAGGGCGTGTTCCGTTGTACCCCGGCGCGGCACCGGCCATTTCGGATATCACACCCATGCCGACCGAATGGTGGTTACGTCCGGTGAGTGTGGCTGCGCGAGTGGGAGAGCACAAGGCCGTCGTGTGGAATCTCGTGTACTTGAGCCCATCATCGGCGAGCCGGTCTGCCGTCGGAGTCCGGCACGGGCCGCCGAATGCCGATGCCGCACCGAATCCGACGTCGTCGATCATGATGAGCAGGATGTTCGGCGCTCCCTGAGGGGGACGGACCGGAGCACTGCGCTGGAACGGGCGGTTCTGGCTGCGATAGTCGACGGCAGCCGCCGGCTGCGGAACATGCCCGACGATCGGCAGAGAATGGCGGTCCATATAGGCGAATTCCTTCCGGAATGAAAGAGTAGTGGGATTCGTGACGGTGGTCAGACACTCTCGTGATGATGAGTAGGTCCCGCGGGCGTTTCCGATGCTTGCAAGCCGCCGGTGGCGGGCGCGCGCCCGTGCTTCATGAGCACGGCGATCACCAGACCGACCACACCGACGAGCGCAGCAGATCCGAAACCGTAGACGAACGCGGAATCCGCGTACACCACGGCCCGGTCGCCTGCGCCGACACCGCTGAGGTGGCCCGCCATGACGACACCCGTCACCGTCACAGCAACCGACGACGTCAACTGCATCCCGACGCCGGCAATCGTCGATCCCACGCCACTGTGTTCGGACGGAAGGGCATCCTGAACGAGATTCGCGTTGGACGAATGCAGGAAGCCGACCGCCACTCCGGCCAACGCGCTGATCACAACGACCTGCCCCAGCGACGTCGGCAGCTGGGAACCGAGGAACATCACGAGCACGAACAGCACACCTGATGCGATCAGCACCTGGCGCGGACCGAACTTCTTCGCACAGTATCCGCCGAGGGGGCCTGCCAACATCGCGGACAGTCCGAGTGCACAGGTCCACAACGCGTATACCGTCGCGGTCAGGCCCGCTCCGTACAAGTTTCCAGGGATCCCTGCCGGAGTCTGCAGCAGCGTCGGCATCATCAGCGCGTGCGCGTTCATCATGTACCCCACGCACGCGACCGCGAGTACTGTGGGCCCGAACCTGCGACCGAACAGGATCGTCAGGTCGATGAGGGGATACGCCGTGGTGCGCTGGCGCACGACGAACAGCACCAGCATCAGTACACCGATGGCCAACAGCGCCAAGGTCGTTGCAGACGACCATCCCCACGTCGGGCCCTTGCTGACACCGACGAGCAGAACCGCGACACCGGGACCCAGCAGCAGCGTGCCGAGGTAGTCGACGGGACGATCGGCCCGTACCGGGCTTTCCGGCACCACGGCGGCATACAACGGGATCAACACCGTCACGTAGATCGCCAGGAAGAAGAACACCGCTCGGAAGCCGAAGCCGTCGATCAGCCATCCCGCAACGAATGGTCCGACGATGGCGGACATCCCGATCCCAGTCGCGACCACGCCCAGTGCGATCGGCACGAAGTCGCGCGGCATGACGTCACGCACAAGGCTGTACGACAGCGCCACGATGCCCACAAGAGCTCCCTGCGCCGCACGACCGGCGAGCATGAGTTCGAAGGACGGCGCCACGGCACTGAGCAGACTTCCCAACACGAACACGGCGGCCAGCACCATGATGACGCGCTTCTTGCCGACCTTGTCGGAAACCTTCCCGATCAGCGGCATGAGGGTCGCACCTGCAAGGGTGACGATGGAGATGACCCATGCCACGTTGAGTGTGCGGAATTCCTCGGCGATGTGTGGCACAGCCGGGTACACCATCAGGATCTCGAAAGTTGCGATCTCCGAGAACAAGATGATGACGCCGAGCATGGCAAACAGTTGCCGCTTGGATGCGCCTGCTGTCGGAGAAGCCGAATAATGCACCAGAGTTGTCCTTTGTTCGAGTGAGTCGAGGACGAGGAGGAAAGAAAAGACTGCGACGCGGCGGCAGTCCACGCCTGAACTCTTCGGATGCGGGGATGACACCAGCCCAGCTGGGGGGGTGACGCTAATCACGAATTTTCGGCACTCGTCCATCCTGTCCCACTGAGCGGGACCAAGGAGCGTCCGGCACCGCCCGCCGTGGATCGACGTCAAACCAGGAGTACAGCGGCACTTTCGACACATTTAAGTCAGTGTCTTGACTCCCCCGCCGGGGTCGAATACGTTGAGCACATGTCATCGGCAGCCGATTCCCGCCAGGCCCTCCTCGACGCAGCCGAGCAGCTGTATGCCGCACATGGCATCGAAGGGGTGTCCATGCGCGATATCGCGACGGCTGCCGGGCAACGGAACAACTCGGCGGTGCAGTATCATTTCGGGAGTCGAGAAGGGCTGCTACTGGCCATTTTTCAGGATAGAATGCGTTCGATCAATCAGGTGCGACGCGCCTACCTCGACGACGTCGAACGGGCCGGGCGGGGAAGTGACGTCCGCGCCCTCGTTGAAGCCGAGATCCGGCCCCTCACCGAGTTTCTCGCCGAGATCCCTGATGGAAGCTACTACGCCCGGTTCCTCGCGCGCGTCTCGCCATCCGCAATCTCCACTCTCGCGGAACTCAGCGAGGTCCAGGACGCCGGCAGAGACATCGTCGAAATGCTCGTAGATGCACTGACGCATCTTCCGCGGCGCGTAGCTCTCACACGAATCGATCTGATGTTCAACATGATGATCTCCGCGCTCGCTCTCGTCGAACAGCGCAGCGCCGAAGGACTTCCCCAACTCACGAGCTTCGCCGACACCGTCGACCACTTGATCGATATGGCGGTGGGCGCGCTGCTCGCAGACCGGACAGGAGCACCATGGCAAGCGCAATCACATCCAGAACCGTAGAAATCGGCGATCACACAATCGAATTCGGCCCACGGTTGCTTCGTCGCACGGTCGACGGCAACGCGACCGAGCCGTACACAACCCTCCATCTCGATCCGGTGACCCCATACATCGGAGCCACCGTCACCGGAGTAGACCTCCGCGACCTGGCCGAAGAGCAGATCGACGAGCTGCGTCGTGCACTGCTGGAATGGAAGGTGCTCTTCTTCCGCGACCAGGACCTCACTCCAGCACAACACCGCGACTTCGCCAGGCACTGGGGCGAGCTCGAAGTTCACCCGTTTCTCCCCCAGGGTGACGTTCCCGAGGTGGTGCACTTCGAGAGAAGCCAGGACGATCCTGGAACGGAGAACATCTGGCACGTCGACGTCACCTGGCAGCAGCGCCCGCCTTTGGGTTCCGTCCTGCGCGCGCTCGAAGTCCCTCAGGCAGGCGGCGACACCCTGTGGGCGGATATGGGAAACGCCTACGACTGCCTCTCCGACGAAATCAAGAGCAAAATCGACACCCTCACCGCAGTACACGATTTCGTCCCGTCCTTCGGTCGCGGAATGACTGCTGAGCGCCTCGAGCAGATGAAGGAGACCTACCCGCCGGTCCGGCATCCGATCGTGCGGATCCATCCCGAGACGGGCCGACGGACACTGTTCGTGAACAGCCTTTTCACAACGCACATAACGGATCTCGACCCGGTTGAAGGACAACAACTTCTGCGCCACCTGATCGACCAGGCAAAAGTACCGGACTTCCAATGCCGCTTTCACTGGGAACCCAATTCGATTGCATTCTGGGATAATCGGGCAACACAGCACTACGCGACGAGCGACTACTTCCCCCACCGCCGCGTCATGGAGCGGGTCGCGATCATCGGCGACGTTCCGCACTGACCACCGCGAAGGAGAGGACTGTGTCAGGTGGCACACGTCTTCGGCGCGTCCCACCTGCCGCTCGTCATCATGGCCGGACGATACAGCGGAAACCTATGTGACACGTTGATGTTTCGACGGTTTCGGCTTGTCGTGCAGCCGGGCGATAACGCAGGCAGTAGTTCGGAGCGCACAGGTGTGAGCCCCCCTTGATCACACGGCTCGGATAGTTTTCCTCACCCTCGCCGGCGCTCGAACGCGGGTTCGCTGGAATGCAGCACGCGTGAGCAGGAGAGGTCTCGCGACCATCTGCTCCATGCTGCGTGGTGAAGAGGTCGGTGGTCCACTGCCACGCGTTGCCTGCCATGTCGACCAGACCATATCCATTGGGTCCGTACGACCCCACAGGCGAGGTGCCGACGAATCCGTCGTCGGCGGTGTTCTCCCATGGAAACTCACCCTGCCAGGTGTTGGCTCGAAATCGTCCGCGCGGAGCGAACTCGTCACCCCACACGAAGCGCGCCCGGTCGAGACCTCCGCGTGCCGCGAACTCCCACTCCGCTTCGGTCGGAAGCTCTTTGCCCGCCCACTCGGCGAAGGACAGTGCGTCGAAATACGACACGTGCACCACAGGGTGACGTTCGCGTCCGGCAATGCTGCTTCCCGGCCCTTCCGGCATGCGCCAGTTGGCGCCCGGCATCCACGACCACCATCTGCGGAAGTCGTCGAGCGGCACCGGGCCGGGGGGCGAAACGAAGACGAGTGAACCCGGGACCAGCAGAGCAGGATCAGCATCGGGATAATCCTCTGCGCGGGGCTGCAGTTCCGCTGTGGTGACGTACCCGGTGTCTTTCACGAAGCGTCGAAACTCTGCGACGGTGACGTGATGTTCGTCCATGAAGAATCCGTCCACAGATACCTGGTGGGCCGGGCGTTCCTCCGGATAGAACTCGTCCGAGCCCATCCAGAATGTGCCGCCGGGGATCCATGCCATGTTCTTGGGTGCGGTCCGTGCTCGAGACACCGTGTTCATGCAGACCATTCTCGCATGACTCGTTCTTCAGGAAACAGAATGGATGACAGCAGATTTGCTCCCGGTGGCCTCATGCCCCGCGCGCTGCACACCGAACCGGTTCTCGACGAAGTCTCCCCGGTCGTACTGGCTGGATCGGCCGCCTCTACTGCGCTTCGGCGGCACGCTTCGCGACCAGATCCTTGATGTCGTCGTCGATCTCGAGCTGGAATGACCTGAACATGCGCGCGAGCATGTCGTAGCTACCCACAGTGAAAATCAGGTCGAGAATCTGCTGAACGTCGAGGTGCGCAGCCAGCACCTTCCACGTAGATGTGCTGATCTCGCCGTCCACGATCAGTTCATCGACGGATTTCAGCATCGCACCATCGAGTTCGTCCCAGAGCGGTGCCGTCGGGCCGAATGTGACCCGGCTGATCTCCTCGTCGGAGAGACCGGCATCCCTCGCCATGAAGACATGCTGAATCCATTCGTATCCCGAGTCGCGCACCACCGATACTCGCAGAATGAGCAGTTCGCGCTGACGCTCCGACAGGGTGGTCGCCATGAGGAGGTGCCCGTTGAGAGTGAAGTACGCCTTTGCCAGTTCCGGGTGGTGCGCGAACGTGCCCAATGTGTTGAGCGCTTTGGGGCGCCCCTCCGTCGACGGCTGCGGATGCCGGGGGTTCGGTGGGGTCATCGCAGCGAGCGCCCCACGCATCTCCTTGGGGAACTCGCGCAGAGCCAGTGGTTCGATTCGTGCCATGTCGCTTCGTCCTTCTGTTCGTCCATCCATGATTCTGCAAACCCGGAAGCAATGCGGCTATGCGACCGCTTCCTCACCCACCAGCGTGGTGCGATGCATCAGGCGAGGTGATGTGGGCTCGTACGGCAATGCCCGGTGAAGAAGCCCTGTGTTGTCCCACATTACGAGGTCGCCGACCTGCCAGCGATGACGGAGCACGAACTGCGGTTGCGTCGCCCAGTCCAGCACGTCGTCCAGCAGCGCGCGTCCCTCCTCGGGAGTCATCCCGACAACCTGCCCGGCGGTCGCTCCGATCAGTAGCGAGTGGCGGCCGTCCCTGTGCTTCCAGACCAGCGGGTGTTCTCGTGCGGGAAGTTGATTCCACGCATCCTTCTGCTTCCGAGTGGCTTCGGGGTGCGTCAGTGATTGTGCGGCCGCCATACTGTGAACCACTCGGTACTGGGCCAGTTCGGCCTTCCGTGACTGTGGCAGGGCATCGTAGGCCGCGTAGGTATTCGCGAATTCGGTATCGCCCTCACCTTCGGAGACTGCGCGCGCAGTCAGCAGCGTGGCCTTCTGCGGGATGTCGTCGGTAACACCGTCGACGTGCCAGAACACGGTGCTGCGGCGCACCCGCGCCAGCTCGCTTCTGCTGGGATCCAGGGTGACCGGCGAGATTTCCGGAAAGCCCGGAAGCCCGCCCATCTTCGCTACCACCACATCTCCGAGCATTCGGCTGAAGGCAACCAGGTCTGCATCGGAAATATGCGCCCGAGGAAAAACGACGACGCCGTGGCGGGCCAGTAGTTCCGAGGTGGTCGACGCGATATCCGGATCCGTGAATCCGGACTCCGAGATCCCTTGAATCTCAACACCGATGGATGGAGAAATCATGTTTGTGATCATGAACGCACCCTTCTTCGTCCATCGGAACCTTAGATGCGCGCCGCAATGTTGTCAATGACTACATTGCGGCGGCGTTTGCTAGAGTTCCCCCACATGACCAAGGGCTACCATCACGGAGATCTTCGCGCCGCACTCCTGACGAAAGCCGAAGAACTACTGCAGGCATCCGGGGAATCCGGACTGTCCTTGCGCGAACTCGCCCGCGCGGTCGGGGTCAGCCACAGCGCACCGAGTCGCCATTTCGCCGATAAAGCCGCACTTCTGGAAGCGCTCGCCATCGAGGGATTCCGCCGGCTGGGTAATACCTTGGACGCTGCGGCCACGATCGAGGGCCGCAGCTTCGTGGCCACCCTGCACGACGTGGCAGTAACCTTCGTCCGGTTCTCGACCGACAACCCCGCACTGGTGGAGCTCATGTCGCGCTACCGGCAGGGAGACGTCACTTCCGAATTGAGGCACGCCCGCGCTGCGAGCTTCGCTCCGGTAGCTGCCCTCGTAGACATCGGCCTGTCCAAAGGCGAACTCGCAGGAGAGGCTCGGACCATCGGCACCGTTTTCTTCGCGACCCTGCAGGGGATCTACGTCATGAGCAACAACAAGACGCTCGACCCACTGGACGACGAACTGATCATCGATGTGGTCGATTCACTTCTGAACGGTTTGGCGCCGAACCCGCATGCGCGGGACGAGCCGCATTCCCGGTAGAACTACCAAGCAATTGCTTGGTATAGTGCCGCACAGGAGGTCGTTCAATGACATTGATGCGAAGCGAATCGAGTTCGGCACCGAAAGCACCGGCCCAGCGCCCAGGCGTCGTGGAACGGTTCACCCTGATTCTCGACGCAATCGCCTCCGGCCCCGATCGGATGTACCTCGAAGAGATCACCGATATCACGGGTCTACCGCGTTCCACCGTCTTCCGGCTCCTTGCCCAGCTCATCGAACAGGGGTGGATCGAGCACCACTCCCGCGGCTACCGGCTGGGTCCGCGAATGTTCACGATGAACCGGACCAAAGACCACTCGCGGCTACGCGGAGCCGCATCGGGAATACTGAACGACCTGCACGCGAGCACCCGCGGAGTCGTTCACCTCACAGTCCTCGAGGGCGCCTCCACATACTTCCTCGACCGGATCGGCGGTGCCGCGAGCGCAGCCATCCCCTCCCAGGTCGCCACCTACCTACCCGCCGAGAGCACGATCAGCGGTCGGGTACTCCTTGCCGGACTCGAACCCGAACAGGTCGACGCACTGCTGACGGCAGGGCCCCGCGTACATTCCCGCTCCGACCTGGACGCCCTGCACCACAGGCTGAACCGGATCCGTCAGCGCCACGGGCTCGACGTCATTCCCCGTCGCGCATGCCATATGGCCATCAGCTCTGTTGCGGCGCCGATCACCGGCCCCAACGGTATCGAAGCTGCAATCTCGGTCTCCTGCGTCGGCACGGTAGAGCTGTCGAACATCGCACCACTGGTCTGGTCCGCGACTCGACGTATCTCGCGAGCGCTCCACCACCAGGGGGAGAACCGTCGGCAGCCGAAGACCTCCGCGCGATCACCTCGCGCGGAGGTACGCGCCGCACCGTAGGAACTCCGCGACACAGAAACTCATGGTTGTCGCGCGGCCCTCGGGACGGGCACCGGAATCGCGTCGAGCAGCTCCCGCGTGTACTCCTCGCGGGGCGACTTGTAGATCTGATCGACGGCACCCGATTCGACTACGGTGCCCGATTTCATCACCAGCACACGATCTGCAATGACCTCGATGAGGGCAAGATCGTGGCACACGAACAGATAGGCGAGGCCGAGTTCTTCCTGCAGATCGCGGAGCAGATTGAGAACTTGGGCGCGTACCGACACGTCGAGAGCGGCGACCGGCTCGTCACATACGATCATGTCCGGCTCGAGAGTCAACGCACGCGCAATCGCGACCCGCTGGAGCTGGCCACCCGACAGTTCTGCCGGATAGCGGCCCAGATAGCGCGACCCGATACCGACCTTGTCGAGCAGTTCCTCGGCACGACGCCCGCGGGCCGCCCGGTCCATGTCGGTATGCACGATCAGCGGCTCGACGACCGCGTCGAGTACTGTCATCCGCGGATCGAGTGAACTGTGCGGATCCTGGAAGATCATCTGCATACTGCGCCGCATCTCGCGTAGCCGTGCAGGTTTCGCCGCCAGCACGTCTTCACCATCGAACAGGACAGTGCCCGAGTCCGGCTCTATCAAGCGGAGCACCATGCGTCCCACAGTGGATTTACCCGCGCCGGATTCACCGACGACAGCAAGGCACTCGCCCGCGTCGAGAGTGAACGACACATCGCGCACGGCATGCGTCCATCCGGTGCGGCGCCCCAGCAGGCTGCGTCCGGTCGGGAACGACTTGGTCAGGTTGGCTACTTCGAGCAGGCTCATGCCCCCGTCACTCCTTGCAGTTCCAGATCCGTCACGCGCAGACAACGAGCGGAACGACCGGACGTGGTCTCAACCAGCACCGGATGGGTGTTGTCACAAAGTCCCGTCCGGGCATGGGGACAGCGATTGTGGAAGTGGCAACCGGAAGGCCATTCCCCCGCCGCGGGGATGCGCCCCGGGATCGCTGCTAGCCTCCGGTCGGAGCTCATCCCGGGACGCGGGATCGACGACAACAGGCCCGACGTGTACGGGTGCTGCGGGACCGAGAACACATCGTCGACCGTGCCGTCCTCGATCACCTCCCCCGCATACATGACCACGACGCGCTCACACAGTTCGGCCACGACGCCCAGATCGTGGGTGACGAACAACAGCGCAACCCCGGTCTGCTCCTGCAGATCCCGCAGCAACTGCAGGATCGTCTTCTGCACGGTCACGTCCAACGCGGTGGTCGGCTCGTCCGCGATGAGCAGGCGCGGGTTGCAGGCCATGACCATCGCGATCATCACCCGCTGGCACATGCCGCCACTGAATGCGTGCGGATACTCGCGCACTCGCTCGGCTGCACGTGGAATCTGCACCAGCTCGAGCATTTCCACTGCGCGTGCCATCGCAGCCTTGCGGTCGAGACCGAGGTGCTTACGGACTGATTCGGCGATCTGATCGCCGACGGTATACGCGGGATTGAGACTGCGGATGGGCTGCTGGAAGATCATGCCCATCCCTGTCCCGCGCAGTGCCCGCCACTGCGCCGGCGTGCCCGCCACCAGATCGCGCCCGTCGAATTCGACGCTGCCGTGCGAGACCCTGCCTCCGGTGTCCCCCGTCAGACCCATCACAGCGAGCGACGAGACGGTTTTTCCGGAACCGGACTCGCCGACAAGGGCAACCGATTCCCCGGCCGCCACGTCGAACGACACGTCCTGCACGGCTGTCACCCACTCCTTGCGACCCGCGCGGAACTGGACCGTCAGGTCGCGTACTCGAAGCAGGGGCGAGTCGCGTCCCGGTGGCACCTTCTCGAGTCGGGTGAGAGTGTCAGTTGCTGCCATTACGACTCCTCGTCAGCGCCCGGCGAACACCGTCACCGAGGTAGGTGAACGCCAGCACGGTCAGAAAGATCATCACCCCGGGCGGCCACACCAGATGGGGAGCCAGCTGCATGTTCGATGCAGCGGTGCTGAGCATCGCCCCCCAGCTCGCGGCGGGAGGCGCTGCGCCGAGCCCCAGGAAGCTCAAGCTGGCCTCGGCTGCCACCGCGGTCCCGAGCGACACGGAGATCACCAGCACGACAGGGGGCATCACGTTGGGAAGGATGTGCCGTCCGATGACACGGAAGGTACTGCATCCCAACGCAATCGATGCCTCGATATAGGTGTCGCCGCGCACGTCCATCGTCGTTGCCCTGGCCACCCGGAAGAACCGTGGCGCCATCACCAGGCCCACCGCCAGCATGGCGTTGGTGATTCCCGTGCCGAGGACAGCGACGATGGTGATCGCCAGAACGAGCGACGGAGCACTCATCAACGCATCCATGATGCGGGTGAGCACGGAATCCACCCAGCTGCCACGGTAACCGGCGATCACGCCCAGCGGCAGGCCGAGTACAAGTGCGAGAGCGACGGCCTGCACCGACGCCTGCAACGAGATACGGGCTCCGTAGATCAGCCGGCTGAGCACGTCCCGCCCGTAGTCGTCGGTGCCCAGCCAGTGCGCCGACGACGGCGGCTGCAGGCGGTCGACCACCTCCTGTGCGTACGGGTCGTACGGCGCGATCATCGGAGCGAAGACTGCCATCACGATCAACAGCAGCACGAATGCACCGGCGATCGCGGTCCCCGGGCGCCGTCGCAGGAATCCGGTGACACGACTGCCGATTCCGGCAGCGTTCTCGACGTTCACCGTGTCGGACAGTGTCGATGTCATGCGCGCACCTTCGGGTTGAAATAGCCGTACGAGACGTCGACGAGCAGATTGACGACAACGACCACGCAGGTGGTGAACAGGACGAATCCGAGCAACACAGGAACGTCGTGGTTCTGCACGCTGTTGACCGCCAGGCTTCCCATGCCCGGCATGCTGTAGATGATCTCGATCGTCACCGCACCACCGAGCACCTCCGCGACACGGAAGCCGAGCACCGTAACGACCGGGATACATGCGTTCTTCAGTCCATGTTTCAGGACGACACTTGCAGACCCGAGCCCACGCGCTTTGGCATTGAGGATGTAATCGCTGTTCATCACCTGCCCGAGGGCCGACCGCAACTGCACCGTCACCTCGGCCGCGGGCAGCAGGGCCAACGCCACGCCCGGCAGCACGAGGTGCTGGAACCACGGCACGACACCCTCCGAGAGCGGCACGTACCCGAAGGCAGGGAAGATCTGATTCGACACCGCGAACACCGAGACCAGGACGAGCCCGAACCAGAATGCGGGAATCGCGATCGCGACGGACGCCACGACGTTGATCCCCCGATCGAGAAGCCCACCGGGACGCAGCGACGCCACCACTCCGAGTACGACACCGATCACGACCGCAAGGACCATCGCGAACGCCACCAGCGACAGCGTCGTCGCCATGCGCCGCAGCAGGAGATCGCCTACCGCCTGATCGGACAGGAGCGAGGTTCCGAGGTCGCCCTGGAGCACTCCCCAGACCCAGTCCAGATATCGGACGAACACGTTCTGGTCCAGATTCAGCGTGGCCCGCAGCTCTTCGAGCCGTTCCGGGCTCGGGTCCTCGCCCGCGAGGATCACCGCGGGATCCCCCGGCGCCAGGTCGATCAACAGAAATATCAGCAACGGCACGATCAGCAGCAGCGGAATCGCCGCCAGCAATCGTCGCCCAGCGTACAACAGCATCGTCCAACCTTCCCGTATGTCGTTGCCCGGGCCGGCTATCCGGTCATTCCGACGTGACGCACATCGAAGATGCCGAGATCCACCCACGGCATGTCGTCGAGGCCGGTGACCTTGCCGTTGGATACCGAGGCGTTGGTCTGGTTGCAGATCGGCACGAACATCGCTTCTTGCAAGGTCAGGTCCCAGATCTGCTGGTACAGCGCTGCTCGTTCCTCCTCGGAAAGCGCAGGATCTGCTGCCTTGGTGGCGAGATCCTCGATCTCCGCGTTGCCGTTCGACAAGTCGTACGGTCCTGTGACGAAGGTGTTGACCGTCTCCGCGGGATCGACCTTGGGGCTGAAGCTGTTCGCGACCATCGACTGGAAGTCGCCCGCGATGTATCGCGGCTCGTTCTGCACGTTCGGGACCGGATCGAGTTCGGCAGTGATCCCCGCGTCGGTGAGAGCAGACTGGAGGACATTCGCAGATTTCTCGGTGTTGGTGCCCGCGGCGAATGTCAGTGTGATCTGGGCACCGCCAGCCGATTCCACGAGGGACCTGGCCTTGTCCACGTCGTAGGTGTACGGGTATACGTACGACTCGTCCACGGACCAGCTTCCGGCCGGATACAACTGACGGCTCGGTGTGCACGTACCCGAGAACAGGGCGTTGATCGCTTCCGGATCGATCGCTGTTGCCACCGCCTGACGAACCTCGGGTTTCGCGAGATCGCCCTGCGCACGCATGTACAGCCCGAGAACATTCCGGAACCGAACTTCGTCGACGTCGAACGCTCCGGACTGTCCCAGTCCCTGAGCTTCGACCACCTCGTTGGCGGAGCTGACCCACGTCAAGTCCGTTGCGCCCGTCTTGATGCCGTTCATTCGGGTGCTCGCGTCCGAGATCGCCTCGTATTCGATCGCCTGGACCTTGCCCGCCTCGGGATCCCAGTTCGTCCCCTCCGCGCGGGTCAGCGACAGCGACTCTTCCGGAATGTACTCGCGGACGAGGAATGCGCCCGAGCCGCTCGTGCCGGGATCGTTGCGTAGGTCCGCTCCGGATTCGATCGCCCTCGGGCTGACCATCATTCCCACGTTCGTGGTGAACACACCCGGCAGTTCCACCCCGGTCCCCGGCACGAGCATCAGACGAACCGTGTGGTCATCCACTGCTTCGACGCCCGTGATATCACTCAGAGCAGCGGTGACTGTACTGCCTTCCATGGTCTTTCCGCGATCGATGTTCGCAGCCACTGCAGCGGCATCGAAGGGTGTGCCGTCGTGGAAGGTGACGTCCTTGCGCAGCCTCAGTTCGAGATAGGTGCCGTCCGGTGCGAATTCCCAGGATTCCGCAAGCGCGGGCTTAAGTGCGCCGTCACCGTCGACCACCGTCAAACGGTCGAACACCGGTGTGATGTAACCCCATCCGCCGTAGCTGGTCTGCAGATACGGGTCGAGATTGCGTGTAGGTGCACTTGCGGTGACACGCAGGACGGCAGCGCTGTCGAGCTCACCCGTGGGCCCGCCGGCCGTCGTCGAGGACACACCCCCGCCGCCACACGCCACCAGCGCCAGGGAGCCCACGGCAGAGACAGCCATCAAGCGTGACTTACGAACCCAGTTGTTCCTCATATTGTGTCCTCTCAGATACCCGCGAACCAGTGATCGAGCACAGGAACTCTCTGCACGGAAGGAGCGGGGAGGGCGAGTCACTCGACCGACGAGCGGAATCCTCGGACTCGAAACCCAAGCAGCACAGACCATCCAGCGAACCCGTTCGCTGTGATGACTGTAACACCGATCACTTGCTTGGCAAGAGATCACACCGCCGTCGTGTCGGCGCCCGGCCGCATCCCACGAGCGCAGGCATCGGCCCGGCGGGCAGCACTGAGCGGACACGCAGACCAGGCCTGCGCATCCGCCAATACTGTGTATTTTCAGTTGCTTTCGATGACCGTCCAACGCGGCAACTCTGCCCGGACATCGACCTGCTTGACCTTGCCCGTCGCATTGCGCGGCAAGTCCTCGGTCCGGAAGATCCACCGCGTCGGCACCTTGTAGCGAGCGATACGTTCGGCAACGAAGCCGGAGACTTCCGATTCCGTCAATCCCTCACCCGGAGACACGACGACCACCGCGCAGACCTCCTCGCCGTACTCGTCGTGATCGACTCCGAGAACAATGCACTCACGCACCGCCGGGTGCTCCCCGAGAACCGCCTCGACCTCTGCCGGATAGACGTTCTCGCCGCCGCGGAGAATCAGATCCGAACGCCGACTGCTGATTCGGAGGTATCCATCCTCCATCGTGCCGAGGTCGCCGGTGCGCATCCAACCGGACTCGTCGATAGCTGCGGCCGTCGCCTCCGGATTGTTCCAGTAGCCGAGCATGATCAGTGGGCCACGCAAGTAGATTTCGCCCTCGACGCCGTCCTCGACCGGATCTCCGGCCTCGTCCCGGATCTCGACACGAGTCGTGAGCACCGGCCGTCCGACGGTATCGGGACGCCCGGCAAGATCGGCCACCGTCGCCAGCGTTGCGGCAGAGGAGGATTCGGTCAGTCCATAACTGGTACCGAGCGACCGTTCCGCCGCCGGAAGGATTTCCCGCAGCCGCGCTCTGAACGCTTCCGAGGACGGTGCGGAGCTGATCGAGACAGCGCGCAGCGACGACAGATCGTAACGGGAGAGATCGCCGTGCTCGAGCAGCCGGGTCAACATCGTCGGTACCGCGCCCCAGTTGGTGAGACGTTCCCGCTCGATCAGCCGCAACACACACTCGATATCGAATCGGCCGGTGCTGATCACCGCGGTGTCACCGAACGCAAGGCGCGGTACCGCCAGATTATGCAGTGCCGCAATGTGGAACAGCGGTGTAGCGAGCAGGAACCGGCGCGCATTCGGCGCCTGGCCGAGTTCGGCCGCAAGCGCATCGTTGAATCGATGGAAGTCGACGGCCGCAACCATGTTCCGGTGCGAGTGAGTGGCACCCTTGGCGCGGCCCGTGGTTCCGCTGGTGAACAGGATGACCGCGGGATCGTCCTCGTCGATCTGCACCTCGGGTAGATCCGCACCGGGGTGGGCAGACCCCATTACCGGCACGTCGTCTTCGATCGAGAGCACTGCAGCATCGACGGAACCCAGCAAGTCCCGTCTCCGGCGGTCGGCAATGACCACCTTCGGAGCGGCCAGTTCCATGCCGTATCGGATCTCCCGGGCGGACCACAGCGAGTTCATTCCCACCGTGATTGCGCCGAGCGCCGTCGCAGCCCAGAAGGACATGATCCATTCGGCATTGTTGGCGGAGAGAATCGCCACCCGGTCGCCCTGTTCCACGCCGTATCGCGTCCGCAACTCGTATGCGAGCGACGCGACACGCGCCAGATGTTCGGTGAAGGTCAACCTGAGGTCGCCGCAGACCAGGTATTCGGCATCGCCGTAGCGCGCGGACTCCGCGAGCAGCGCGTTCAGCGACCGGTGCCTGTTGCGGAGCACCGGCATCGTGATTCCACGGACCTGCTCGTCGACGATCTCGAAGGGCGTGTCCCGCGCCGTCAGTCGCGCGATGGCGTCCGCGCGCACGTCGGACACACCATGAAGATCGGGCATCCACTACTCCTTCCCTGGCGGAGCACTGGATCCGGCCAGGCACAGCCGAGCATCTGAGGATTGTGCGGACACCGTCGATGTCCGCAACGTCTCCTTGATACCGAGAGAAGAGGGCCTTTGTGTCGCAAGTCTCACTGATCGGCACCCGGCGCGGGGTCGATGCCCTGAAGGGACGCTCATCGCCTCACGCGTACTCCGCAAGCACCAGCCGCGTCACATCCTGGACGTTTCGCAATGCCTCCGGAAACGCGATTCTTCCGGTGGTCCACAAGATCAATGAGTTGAGCATCGTGCTGCCGATCGCAAGCGAGGCGAGCCGAGCACGTTCGGCGGGAACACCGTCCATCAGCTCGAACAAGGCTGTGCGGTTGGCAGCAGAACGCTCGTCGAGCGTGTCCCGGACATAGGGATCGCCGGAGGTCTGCAGCTCGACCTCGAGTCGCGCGAAGTGGGGACCTCGCTGAAATGCCTTCATCTGCCGTGTGTAGAGGTCGATCACGCGGTCGAGGACGGAGCCGTGGGCTCGGCTCCCCCTCGACTCGCGTTCCGCCGCGAGCCGGTCGGCGAGGATATCGTTCCAGGCGACCATCGCGGCAGCGAGGAGGTGTTGCTTGGCCGGGAAATATCGGTACAGAGTGCCCATCGCCACCCCGGAACGCTCCGAGACCTCACGCATCTGGATGCCGTCCGGACCGGTCTCGGCGAGCATCTCGATCACCGCGGTGGTGAGCTGACGCCGACGCCGACGCTGCCCGTCGGTCATGTCGTCGGGGCTCATCGGCACGGCCAAGGAGTCGGTCACGACGGCATTCTAGTTGCCTCGTCGCCCTGCACCGCCGAGGACGGAGCAAGATGGCCGCCTAGAACCTCGTGCAGTTCCTCCTGCTCCCACCGCGACGCCGACGTCAGGTGGGTCTGCACCGTGGGGGCCGACATCACATCGATCCGGTCGCCGTACACCACCAGGACCTGCCCGGTGATCTGCTCGGCCGCAGGTGATGCGAGGTAGACGACAAGCGGGGTCACATGTTCGACCGACAGTGGGTCGTCTCCGGACAGCGGCTCGGGGTCGAACACGCCGTCGGTCATCGCGGTCCGGGCACGGGGGCACAGTGCGTTGACGCGCACACCGAACCGTCCGCAGCCTCGCGCCGTCGACATCGTGAGCGCGACGACCCCCGCCTTCGACGCCGCATAGTTCGCTGCGCCGGGCGGGCCCGTCGCGTATGCCTCCGATGACGTGTTCACGATTCGGGCATATACCGGATTCCCGGTCTCCTCGGCACGACGCCGCCAATGGTGGGTCGCGGCGCGGGTGGTGAGAAACGTGCCGCGCAGATTTACGCGGACGACATCGTCCCATTCTTCCGCAGACATGTTGAACACCATGCGGTCCCGGATGATTCCGGCGTTGTTCACGAGAATGTCGAGTCCGCCGAACTCGGCCACCGCAAGTGCGACGAGCCGGTCTGCGGTGGCCTGTTCGCCGATATCACCGACGTACGTCACCACGCGTCCACCCGCATCGCGGATCTCGGCCGCGACATCGTCGATCCGCGCGCTCCGCGCGTTGATCACCAGATCGGCGCCCGCGGCGGAGAGCGCGAGGGCCTCGGCACGCCCGAGCCCCTCGCTCGCACCGGTGACGATCGCGGTCCGGCCGCCGAGAATCCGTGTGCTCATCGTGGTTCTCGGGGCAGCCCCAGAATCTGCTCGGAAATCACGTTGAGCTGGATCTCCAGGGTGCCCCCGCCGATCAGCAACGACGGCGTCGACAGGTACGCCTTGGCCGCACGGCCTCCCCCGCTGACATCCGTTCCGAGGCTACCGACGGCAGCCTCCGGCCCGAACCATTCGAGCACTTGTGCCGCGACATCCGTGATGTGCTGCGCCGAAGCAGCTTTGAGCACGCTCGCTTCGACACCCGGATCTCGTCCGGACAGGCGCCCCAGCACACTGCGGTGCGCGAGCGCGTCGAGCGCTCCGGTCGTGGAGGTGAGCCGGCCGAGCGCTGGGATCGCATCCTGCCGGATCTCGGGGTCGAGTGTGCGAACCACCTCGATGGGATCGAATCGATCGCGTCCCACGACCGGCGTGCGACCCATCGACACCCGCTCGTTTGCAAGCGTCGTCCGCGCCACCTTCCATCCCTCGCCGGGTGCACCGACGAGATCGGCGTCGGACACGAACACTCCGTCGAGGGTGACTTCGTTGAACATCTCGTCGCCGTTGGCTTCCCGCAGCGGACGTACTTCGACTCCGGGCGTCGACATGTCGACGAGGAAATAGCTGATGCCGCGGTGCTTGGGTGCAGCGCGATCGGTGCGTGCCAGGCAGATTCCCCAGTGGGCCTCGCGTGCCTTCGAATTCCAGACCTTACGGCCGTCGAGTCGCCAGCCACCGTCCACCTTGGTCGCGAACGTGGTCAGCGAGGCCAGATCCGAGCCCGCTCCGGGTTCGGAGAACAATTGACACCAGATGATCTCGCCGCGCAACGTCGGGACGATCAGGCGCTCGCACTGCTCCTCGGTCCCGTACTGCAGGATCGAGGGCAGCGCCCATTCACCGATGACCGTGCTGGGCTGTGTCAGACCGGCACGCTCGAACTCTTCCGCGATGATCAACTGGCCGGCTGTGTCTGCGCCCAGCCCGTACGGGGCGGGGTAGTGCGGCGATACGAGACCGCGGTCGGCGAGCAACACCCGCGCCTTCCCGGCGTCGAGACCTGCGGCCTCGTCGATCGTGGCTGCCACCCCGGCTCGAAAGTCCGGGCGGTCCTCGGTGACGAGGGAGGACTCGCGTTCGGTGGTCATCGCCAGCTCGCCCGCCCGGCGGGCCCATTCGTCCTGTGATCCGCCGAGTGCGAGCAGGCTGACGACGCGGCGCCAGTACAGGTGGATGTCGTGTTCCCAGGTGTTGCCGATACCGCCGAGGAGGGTGAGTGCCTCGAGTACCACGTCGACGGCCTCGCGTCGTACCACCGTCGCGGTACGCGCAGCGGTGAGTGCGATCTGCTGCCGGTCGTCGCCGTCCGCGGCCACCGCCGCATCCCACGCCGAATTCGTCATCACCTCGACGCGGATGAACAGTTGGGCGCATTTGTGCTTGATCGCCTGGAACGATCCGATCGGACGGCCGAACTGCTCCCGGATCTTGGCGTATGCAAGGCTCGTCTCCTGCGCCCATCGCGCGACACCCACCGCCTCGGCACACTGCAGGACCGCATTGAGAGCGGCGATCTCGTCGACCCTGGCCCCGAGAATGTTCTGCGCGGGAATTCGTTTCTCGGACAACCGCACCCGGCCAACGTCACGGGTCAGGTCGACACCCTCCTCCCCGAGCCGCTCGACACCCGCATCCGTTGCCGACACGACGAACCAGACCGTCTCCTCCCGGCACCGACCCGCCAGGACGAGGATCTCCGCACCGAGCGCACCGAGCACAGGCACTGTGGTGCCTGAGGCGATCACCTCGTCGCCGTCTCCGTCGAGGGTGACAGTGCCCGGTGCGAGCCCCAGCGCACCCGTCGTACCGGATGCGAATCGCGGCAGCAGCGTCGTGCGCGCCGCATCGGTGCCGTGGGACGAGATCACAGCGCTTGCACTGACCGTGGGCAGCAGCGGTCCCGGGATCAGTCCGTATCCGGACTGCTCGAGCGCCACCGCGAGCTCGAGCAGTCCGGCGTCGGCACCACCGTGCTCCTCTGCGAGATGCAGGGAGGGAATACCCATCTGCACCAGCTGTTCCCAGAAGTCAGGGGTGTCGCCACGAGCGATCCGGTCGAACTGGTCGCGGGTACGTGCGACAGGCGTGTGCCGTGCAGCGAACCGAGCGAGCGAGTCGGCCAGTGCGTCGTGATCCGGTCCGATTCCGATCGGCATCTCCGGTCAACCTTTCAATCCGAGCACCTTGCGGGCATTGTCATGCAGAAACTTCGGCCACACGTCGTCGTTGAACGGAACGTTCGGCATGTCGTCGAAGATGCGGTCCAGGCTCAGACCCGCCGGAAAGTACCCGGCGTAGATGATCTTGTCGGCGCCCCGGGTGTTCGCATAGTCGACGATCGCCTTCGGATAGTGCTTGGGAGCGAAGGCCGATGTCGAATAGTACAGGTTGGGCCACTTGAGCATCAGCTTGACCGCCAGATCTTCCCACGGCTCACAGCCGTGCCGGGTGACGAACACGAGATCCGGGAAGTCGAACATCACGTCGTCGATGAGTTCGACATGCTGCACCGCGGATTTCAGCCGAGGACCCGCGATTCCTGCACACGCGAAGATCGGGATGCCCAGTTCGACACATTTGGCATAGATCGGATACATCTGCGGTGCGTTGAGCGCCACCTGCGGGAAGGTGCCTGCCGCGAAGGAACTCACCGACCGGATATCGAATTCCTCGCGTTCGCGCGTCATCCGCTCCAGGGTGCCCATGATGTCGTTGGGGTCGACGGCAGAGCCTTGCGCGACGAACCGGTCCGGAAACATCCGGACTGCTTGACGCCCTGACTCTTTGGCAACGCTGACCATTCCGATCTCGATGCCGTGCTTGTCCATTTCCCGCAGTGTCACCGACACCGGATCGTCGGTCGCCAGGTCGCTCGGAACATCCTTGAACATGTATTGCGCGGGCATCGTGAACTCGTCACGGCTCTGGCTGTCCTTCGTCTGCTTCGTGATGAAGGCGTACTCGTCGTATCCGGATTCACGAAAACCGATGTGTGTGTCGATGATCGGAATTCCTGCGTAGGCGGTCATGCGCTCAGCTCCGCTTCGAGTTGCTCAGCGAAGGAATCGCGCATCAGTACGTCGTTGGGATTCTCGGGAAGCTCGGTCAGGGGCTGCGCGATCTCGGAGGGTGTCGGCCCGTACTCGGCCGCGAGCGGTGCAAGCGCATCGAGATCGAAGTCGTACAGTTCGGCGGCGTTGGCGGCGAACAGCTTCCGCAGCTCGGACTCGTCCACGTCGTGCATGACCTGACGAATGCACTCGCGCGTAAACGGGTAGGTTCCCTCGTTGTGCGGATAGTCGCTGCCCCACATGAACTTTCCTTCGCCGAGAGTCTCGCGCACCGCGATGTCCTGCGCGGACGGCATTGTCGCACCGACCCACACATTGCGGCGGAAGTACTCGCTCGGACGCAACGGCAGTTGCTCGTCCTCGCTGTAGAACAGCTCACCGATCCGGCCGGTGCGCTTGACGCGCAGGTCCACCGTGTCGAGCTGACGCATCAGATCCGGCGCCCACGAGCAGCCCTGCTCGGACACGGCGAACTTGAGCCTGGGAAAGCGCTCGAAGACACCCGAGAGGATCATCTGCACCAGAGGGCGCATCGAATAGAAGCCGACCTCGTTGATATAGAGCAGCGACGAGGTCTTGTACCGGCCGTAGTCGGGCAGGCCGGTACCTGCGTGGCTGTTGACCGGCACACCGAGGTCTTCACAGATCTCCCAGAGCCGGTCGTACTCGGGATCGTAGAGCGGCTTGACCCATTTGATGTCCGGCGCCAGGTTCGGCAGCAGAACACCTCCCCGTAGCCCGTTCTCTTTGATCCACTTCACATCCGCGATCGCCTCGTCGACGTCGTTGAGGAAGATCTGCCCGACGCCTGCCCGCTGCGCCGGTGCGTCGTCACAGAAGTCCTTGAGCCACCGGTTGTGCGCGCGCACTCCGGCCAGGCGTTTCTCGAAGTCGTCCGCACGAGGTGGCCCGGCCAGCACCGCCGCACTCGGGAAGAACGGTGGCACGGTGTTCGGGAACAGCACCTCACCGACCGTGCCGTCGCCCTGCGTCTCGCGCATGCGCCGCTCGTTGTTCCAGTTGCGGTCCCGTCCGTCGTCGACGAGGTCGCGGTAGGGGTTCTTGTACTTGCCGCGCCACGCGTCGAATTCCTCGTGCCACTTCGGCTCGAGGTAGTCGCGGTAGGTGGCGTGATCGGCGCCGGCATGACTGTCGGCGGAGATGAGGGTGTACGGGACTTCGTTCGTCACGAGATGCTCCTGTCCGAGGGCTACGCGAAATCATGGTCACTGCATATCTGAAACTCAGTTCTAAATTTCTGATCCCAGACTAGCGCCCTATCACCTGTGGTCAAGCAGAAATCCCACTGAGTGATGCAACCCGGTTTCATTCTCTCCCGCCAAGCTCGGGAGCTGCACTGCCGACAAGATCAGGCGCCGGCCCGGGTGTACTTCGAAGCGAACGCGTGGATGGTCGCGACGGTGTGGTCGAGCTCCTCCGCGGTCGTACCGTGACTCATCCCCAGCGACATACCCCGGGCGAAGACTTCGTCGGCGAACGGCAGACCCGCATCCGGAACCCGGTATTCGACGTTGCTCATCATCGGATGGCGAGTGACGTTGCCGCTCCACACGGTGCGGGTGTCGATACCTGCGCCTTCGAGGAACTCCTGCAGATCGGAACGTTCGAACCCGGCATCCTCACAGACGGTCACCGGGTAGCACAGCCACGCCGTGTGGAAGCCTTCGAGCTGCTTGGGCAGGCGGAACAGGTCCGGGTAGGCTCCGAACGCGGCAGTGAAGGCATCGAAGATCTCGTGGCGACGCCGGTAGTTCTCCTCCAACTTGCTCAGCTGGACCAGACCGAAGGCCGAACCCAGCTCGGAGGGCTCGAAGTTCCACGGCAGGACGTCGAAGATGAAGTCGTTGTCGTAGGAGACACCGTCGAGATCCTCGCGGAACACCCGCCCGCCGGGCTCGGAACCGAACAGGTGTGGTTCCGAGCGCCGCCCCCAACGGCGCAGCATCAACCCTTTGTCGCGAAGCTTCTCGTCGTCGAGGCAGACCATACCCCCGTTCCCGGCACAGGTGATGATGTGCGACATCGCGAAACTGGTGACGGTGATGTCCGAGCGCGATCCGGTCTTGGTGCCGCGCAAGGTGGTGCCGATGCAGTCGCACGAGTCCTCGATGACCTTCAGCCCGTGCTTGTCGGCGATCTCGCGGATGGCATCCCAATCCGGCGCATTACCAGCGAGATTCGGAACGAGGATCGCCCCGGTCCGGTCAGTGATCATCTCCTCGATCTTGGCAGCGTCGACGTTGTAGGTGTCGGGCTCGACATCCACGAAGACCGGGATCCAGCCACCCCGAACGATCGGCGCGACATCGGTGGAGAAGGTCAGCGGCGAGGTGATGACCTCGGCGCCCTTGGGCAGATCCAGCAACTCGAGCGCCAGATACAGCGCCGACGAACCGGAATTGCACATGAGGCCGAGCTTCTTGCCGTAGAGATCGGCCACCCGGCGTTCCATCTCCGCGACGTTCTTGCCGATCTTCAACGCGAACGGTCCCCCGCGCAGAACCTCGAGGCAGGCCTCGATCTCGCGCTCGTCATGAACACTGCGTGCGTAGACAACCCTGGTCATGGGATCTCCTCATCCGAATTCGTCGAAGGTGCCGACGCCGCGGATCACCACTTCAGGAAGCGAAGCAGTAGGGAGTCGTAGCGAATGCGGTCCGGCCGCAGCCGTCGTCGGCGATGAACATCGTTTGAACGATCATTCAATCCCGAATATAGAATTGCCGAACGCCGTCGTCAAGTACGCGGAAGATCACGGAAGACGTTGACCCCCGACGAAATCTGCTGAACAGAAAGAAGTCACCGTCGCCGCAGCCGCCCTGTTTGCGGAATACGGGAAGTCCCGATACATTTTCTCGAATGAGCGTGGCCACCCGAAAGTCAGACGGATCCGGCCCACCGGACCGGCGATCGGAGATACTCGATGCCGCCGCGACGGCCTTCGCCGCACGCGGCATCGCCGGCACGTCGATGCGGGAGATCGGCGACGCCGTCGGCCTGAACGCAGGCGCGCTCTACCACTATTTCCGGTCCAAGGGCGCTATCGTCACCGAGCTCGTGACGGGATATCTGACAGACCTACTCGACGACTACCGGGCTGCGGGGGCCGAGAACCTCGACCCCCGAGCCCGGCTGAAGGCGATTGTCGACGTCTCGCTCGCCACTGCAGCAACCCGCGGCAACGCGACGAAGGTGTACCAGGCAGAGTTCGAGAATCTGCGGCGCCTAGAAGATTTCGTCGAAGCACGGCGCCTCGCACAGTCGATCCAGGCGGTATGGCTCGACGCCATCGAGGCGGGCAAGGACGCGGGCGTCCTCCGAAAGGACATTCCTACCAGGGTGTTCCACCGATTCCTTCGAGATTCCGTGTGGTTCACCGTGTACTGGCACAAACCCGACGACGGTTACTCTCTCGACGAACTCGCGGAAGACTGTATCTCCGTTTTCCTCGACGGAATGGGGGCGGACGCCGAGCGCTGAGCCCGCCCCGGCACTCACATCCGTTCGACGATCGCCCCCGTTGCCATCGCTCCACCGGCGCAGACCGCGACGAGGGCGCGTTCCGCATCGCGACGTTCGAGTTCGTCGATCACTGCCCCGATCAAACGGACACCGGACGCTCCCACGGGGTGGCCGAGCGCGATGGCGCCGCCGTTGACGTTCAGACGGTCCTCGTCGACGCCGTGCACGCGGGCCATCGACATCGGCACCGCCGCAAACGCTTCGTTCACCTCGAACAGGTCGATGTCGCCGATCGACATCCCGGTCCGTTCGAGCAGATACTCGGTAGCCTGCACCGGGCCGTCGAGCAGGTAATGCGTCTCTGCACCGATGAGGCACTGCGCCACGATCCGCGCCCGCGGACGCAGACCGAGTTCCTCGGCCCGTGTCTGGTCCATGACCACGAGCGCAGCTGCACCGTCGGAGATCTGGGAGGAAGTGCCCGCCGTATGCAGACCTCCCTCGAGCACCGGCTTCAGTCCCGCCAGGGCATCGAGCGAGGTGTCGCGCAGACCACCGTCACGCGACACCACGACCGGTGCCTCACCATCGGCGTCGGGCGCCTTCACCGGCACGATCGCACCGTCGAAGCGACGATCGGCCCACGCGGCGGCCGCACGCTCCTGTGACCGGAGCCCGAACGCGTCGAGATCGCCACGCGAGAACCCGCGACGCCGCGCAATGCGATCGGCCCCGTCGAACTGAGCGGGGATGTCCACGGTCCAGCCCGGGGGCTTCGGGCTACCGAAGTCACCGGCGATGTTGGACAGCAACGGTACTCGCGACATCGCCTCGACACCGCAGGCCATCCCCGTGTCGATCACACCCGCGGCGATCTGGGCGGCAATGAGGTGCACCGACTGCTGACCGGAGCCGCATTGCGCGTCGATGGTGGTCACACCGGTCCGCTCGGGCAAACCGGCGTGCAGCCATGCGTTGCGACTGACGTTCGACGCCTGTTCGCCGGCCTGCGTGACGCATCCGCCGATCACCTGCTCGATGAGGGCCGGATCGAGACTCAGTCGCTCGAGCAGACCTTTCTGGACGGCGCCCAGCAGCTCGGCGGCGTGCAGCCCGGACAATGCCCCACCGCGTCGGCCGATAGGAGACCTCGCCGCATCGACGATCACCGGGTTACCCATTGCAGTTCTCCTCGCAGTACGCGGTCCGAATGCTCTCTTGGTATCGCGGAAGCTGCGCTCTTACTGCTCCGGTCTCACTGGGTGGCAGCGACGACCGCAGCAACCATCTCTTCGACCGCGCGGCGGCAATCGTTGCGGTCGTAGCCGAGCAGCGCCGTCTCGTCCACATCCGGCTCGTACGACAGGGTGTTGCCGCGTCCCTGGACGATCGCAGCATCCGACAGCAGCGGGTGCGACTCGTCTTTCACCGCGACCTCACGATTGCCACCTGCGGCGTCGACCATCATCTGGAAGAAGCTCTGGTAGGTGAGGTTCTCGTCGCCGATCAGGTACGCCTTCCCGGACTCACCGTGATGCACGGCGCCGCGGATTGCCTGTGCAAGCGAGCGGGCCGACAGGTAGTTGGTGCCGCCGGGGGGAGCGAAATCGGGGATCTGCGGCTCGTTGCCTGCGGCCCACGAGACCATCTTCCGGTAGCGGCGGGTGGAGGCACCGGGCACGACACCGAGGATCGACGGCGGATTGAGCGTGCAGACGTTGAACGACTCGCCGGCGAGCGCACGGGCGCCCTCGTCGGCGGCCTTGCGTGCCGCGACATACAGGTTGGTCTCGGCGATATCCGGACGCACCTGGTGGTAGTAACTTCCGACCTGCACGAACCGCCCGACGCCCGCGTCCTTCGCGAGTTGGGCGAAACGTGGCACACCCACACTTTGTGTGGTCTCCCAGAATTTCAGCTCGTCGTCGTCCTCGCGTGGCTTGTGTCGCGGGTCCTGGCCGGCAGCGAAGACGATGGCTTCGAAACCGGACAATTGCTCGCGGGTGAAGGTCGGCACCGTGTAGTCACCGGTCAGCAGCGGAAAATCGGCGACGAGCGAGTCGTCGGGAAGTGGACCGCGTCCCGCGACCGTGACGTCGTCGCCGTGTTCGCGCAGTTCGAGTGCGGCGTGCGCGCCGATCATGCCGGTGCCGCCGATAACCAGAATTTTCATGATGCCTCTTTCGGATCGTGGATCAGGGATTGCGGGGACGGTTGGTCCAGCCGCCGGAGTTGCGTGGCACCCACCCGCCGGACGAATGCGTGCCGCCGTCGACGTGGATGGTGCCTCCGGTGACGAACCGGGACAGGTCGGAGGCGAGGAACAGCGCGACACCCGCGACGTCCTCGGGCTGCCCGGGACCGCCGAGCGGCGACCAGTTCGGCCACAGCGGCAGGTCCTCCTCGGGCACGAGCGTCGCGTAGGGAACCTGCACCGACTCGATGAGGTCCGGGGCGATGGCGTTGACCCGGATGCCGGCTGGGCCGACCTCGGCCGACAGCGAGCGGGTGAATTGCGTGAGCGCAGCGTTGTAGGCGGAGTACACGGTGTGGCCGGGAATCGCGCGGTGGGCTTCGACGGTGGTCAGGTTGATGATCGACCCGCGGCCACGTTCGGTCATTCCCGGCAGCAATGCGTGCGTCAGGCGCAGGATGTGCGCGAAGTTGATGTTGTGCAGCTCGTCCCAGAGCGCCGGCGAGTTGGTGGCGAAGGCATGAGGCGGCTGCAAATAGTGGCCGACGTTGTTGACCAGCACGTCCGGCCGGTGTTCGACGAGTTCGGGCGGACACGATCCCTCACGCACATCCCATTCGACGGCGTTGATCGACCCGCCCGCCGCGGGGTCGAAGTCGAGTCCGTCGATCGGCTCGATATCCGCGGCGAGTACGTCAGCGCCATGGGCGGCGAACGACCTCGCGATCGCAGCGCCGATACCTGCGGCGCCGCCCGTCACCACGGCGCGACGACCTGCCAGCATCGCGCCCGGAGTCATACATGAGGGATTCGGCATGGACGGAGTACACAGCACCGGACGCCCGGAGTAACAGCACCGATTCCGGTAGGCGGAAATACCGGCTTCCGCGCGGCACGGTGTGTTACCCATGTCCGGGGACGAGAAAGGAGAGCCGGATGGAGGGGCCGACCGGAACACTGCAGCGCGCGGCGGTGATCCTCGACGTGTTCGAGGGCGCAGACCGCCTGAATCTGTCGCAGATCGTCGCCGCCACCGGGCTCCCGCGCACGTCGGTGCACCGTGCACTCGAACAGCTCGTTGCGCTCCGTTGGGTGTATCGCGAGGGCATGGACTACCAGCTGGGTATGCGGATGATCGAGCTGGGCGCTGCGGCTGCGCAGCAGAATGCCCTGCGCCGTGCGGCGCTTCCCAGCCTGCGTCGGCTTCATCAGCTCACCGGATGCGTCGTCCACCTCGCCGTGCGGGACGGATCCGAGGCCGTCTATCTCGAAAAAGTCGGTGGCGAGTCGGCTCCGCTGGTGCGGTCTCGTGTCGGCGACCGGCTCCCCGTAACTTCGTCGACGATCGGCAAGGCATTGCTGGCTCTCGGCGATCCCACCGATGTGGACTGCCCCGAACTCACGAGAGTGCGTGAGCTTCGTCTGGCCTACGACCCGGAACGCTGTGTGAAGGGCTTCAGCTGCGTCGCCGTGCCTATCGGAAAGATCGGCGGCACCGAGGCCGCAGCTCTATCGGTGTTCGGTCCGGCCGACCGGGTACGAGACAAACGAATGATGTCGTCCGCGCAGACCGCGGCCGCGGAGACCTGGCGGAGGATCTACCCACACCAGAATTTGATCTCGAAATTCTAGAAGGCAATTGGCACTGAAGTGAATCTCAATAGAGGAGACTGACCCTCGATCCCTGCTTGCGAAATAATATAGATCATCCAGGAAAAACCTTCGCGAATCCTCGTGTGGGTTGTGCACGAGCGCCAGCGCTCCTCCAATTCGTCACGTAATGACCACTCCGGCACCACGCAAACGGTGCTGCGTGGTGCGGCCCGCACTCGGCCCACGCCACGCGTCGATCTACTCCGGTGCACTCGGCCGAGCGGGGTGAACGTCCATTCCGGCGTCGTCGTGGGCTTCGGACCGTGCACCGGCCGACACTCCGGCTTCTGCGGCAATGCTCGAGCCGTCTAATGGAACGGTACGAATTCTCCGTAATATATTGGAGCGCAAGATATTATGACGATTTCATATACTGGCAACGAGACGTATTGCAGTGAGACGAGTTGCCGTTGAGATCTGCTCCTGATCCGCGGTGGTTCGGACGGGTGTCAGGGCGAACCGATGGTCAGGTCGATTGTGCATCGTCGATAGCTGCGATGTATTCGGCGTAGCCGGCCGACGAGGCAGCAGCGTGCCGTTCGATCGTGGCCGGGTGATAGCCCAGGGTCTCGGCGATGATCGCCACGGGTGCGAGTCTGCTGAGTTGCTCGAGGGTACCGAGCCGGGCAGCACGCGCACTGAAGGTTCTTCTGAGTCGGTCTCGTGCAGTCGCGGAATCGAGGTGCCGACCGGGAGTGTAACCGCGAAATACCCAGTTGCTGTGGGGATGTGCGGCCGTCTGGTCGTGACCGGGATTGACGGTGAGATCACGCCACGGTTGGTCGAGCGGTGTGGGCAACGCAATCTCGAGGTCGGCGAGTCGAATGGTGACCTGCTCCTCGGTGATGGTGACATCGTCCCAGCGGAGCTGGACGATGTTCTCGATCTGTTGGGCGAAGACGAGGACCAGGATGGCCAGAGCACGATCGCGGGACGACAGTTCGTCGGTGTGGACCGCCACCTGTAGTGCATGATCCTGTTCGGCGGCGCTGAGACGTCGGCTGGTGCCGCGGCGATGCTTGGGCACGGTCAACTCCGGTGTGGCCAGTCGGCTCGCGATGGCCCAACCGAGAAAACGGTCGACGATCAGCCGGGTCGTGGAGCCGGTAGCGATCCAGTGATCGAGATGGCCTTGCCGCAGGTCGCCAAGTCCGAGGCCTTCGTTACTGAGCCAGTTGACGAAGTCGATCGCGACGGTCACGGTCTGCTTACTGCGCAAGAAGGCACCGTGTGAGACCGTCTCGCTCTGGTTCATGCGGCGCAGCACATGCCACCGGACATAACGGTCGATGATCTCGCGCATCGCCGGCTGGTGGACGCGGTTGAGAGCTTCGGTCGTCCACTGTCGGTATCGGATCCGGATCTCGTCACGCGGGGGCAGGACACCGTACTCGACGAGCAGTGCCCGAACGTAGTCACGTGTGCGTGAGGCAGGCAGCGCATCGAGGCTGCCGTGGGTGATCGTCGGTGCGGTCGACAGACCCTCGAGGAACGCGGTGACGTGGCGTTGCCGGATCCAGGTGATCCCACTGTTGGGTCGCGCCATGGCCTTCAACGCCACTGCGACCGGTGCCAGCTCCGCGACGATCGTTCCGGATTGCGGGTCGGTGAGCAGGTCATCGACCAGGCTGGCGAGTTCGCAGCGTTGGCAGCGGCCGCCGCGGTAGAGTTCGTCCTCGACGCCACAAACCCGGCAATCGAGGTTCAGAGCGATCCCGGAGCACCGGCGACACACCGGATGGCCGTCGAGAACCCCGGGGAGCACCCCGGTGTGGCCGCAGCCGCAGGTGCCGCGGGTGCGTTTGGCCTGCTGGTAGCAGTAGTTGCAGATCGGGCCGTCGGGCCAGTTCGCGGCGATCGGGTAATGCCCGCGACACCGGGTGCACGGGATCGGCCACGCGTCGGGGTCGCTGGGTTTGCGTGGTCTAACCATCGTCGTCCGGGGCGATCACGCGGATGCGCCGGGCGATCCGCGGCTCCGTTGTGACACCGAAGTTTTCGGGCCTCCGGGGTGCGTCGGCGGTCTTCGCGGCCCGCATTTCGACGAACGGTTCGAACAGATCGTTCGGTGTGCAGTCGAGAATGTCGCACAAGGCGGCGAAGGTGCGGGCCGGGATCCGTTCCGGGGTCGCGGTCACCAACCGGTGAACCTGTGCGTTGGATAGGTTGATACCCCGCGATTTGAGCAGGGGGATCAGCTCGGTGGTCTTCCACAAATTGCGTTGGGCCATGAGCTGACGCAGATTCCACCTGTAGCCGATTCGGCGCTGCTCACTCATGAGCCGGTCCCACCCTCTGTTCCGATGCCACGGAGTCGAGTGGCGATAATCCGCTGCACGGTCTTCTGCTTGAAGTCCGTGGACACCGAGGTATACAGCGCGGTGGTCGACGAATACCCGTGGCCGACCTGCTGCTGGACGAACAACGGGTCATAGCCGGCCTCGATCAGATGCGTGACGTAGGAATGGCGCAGCGCGTGCAAGGTGAGCTCGCCGGGCAGGCCGGCACGGTCGCGGGCGTGGCGGAACGCCCGATCGAAGTTGCGCACCCCCGACCCGTCGGCGCGTTCGGACGGCCACAGCAGCCTGGAGCGATCCGCGGTGGGGAACCGCTCCCGGCCCTGCGGCGACAACCAGAATTCGAGCAACGGCACCACCCACTCGAACTCGGGCACCGTCAGCACGGTGCGCCGACGCGGGCCGGAACCACTCGTACCCTTGGCCCACCGCACCTGCACGGCGCCGAACCTGCGGTAGTGCGCTACATGCGGGTTGGGACCGAAATCGACGTACTCGAGCATCGCCAACTCACGTCGTCGGAGCCCGTAGGCGTAGGCCACCTTGAACGCAATCGAGTCCCGCAGTGCTGGCAGCCACCGTTTCGATCGCTTGGCGAACTCATCGTCGACGAAGTCGTCCACCACATCGAAAAACCGCTGCAGCTCCGTTCGGGTGAGGCTGCGACGGCCGGGTGTGACCGCGTCGTCGGTCGCGTGACGGGGCGCATTCCATTCGAAGACAACCTGCGCCGGAATCTGACCGAATACCTTCTCGCAGAACGGTATCCATCCGTATCGAGGTTCGGTCACATAGCAACAGAACGTCCGGATCGACCCGGCGTTCGACCGCAATGTCGACAGCGCCAGTCGACGTTGTCCACTGCGCCGGTCGGCCATGAACTCGTCGAAGTGGTGGGGGGACCACGTCCAGGGATATTCGTTCGTATGCTGCTGGAAACGCCCGACCAGCCGACATGACGCCTCGATGTGCGCCACTGTCAACCCGCGGGCCAGCTGTTGCGCTCGCCAGCCGTCCAGCATCGCCTCGAAGGCACGATCCTCGGCGCGCAGCAAGCCGACGGTCTGATCACTCAAGAAGGCGGGAATTCTCCCCGGGACCACGTCCACACCCTGGGACCCTACGCGAGAATCTCTCATCAAATGAGAGAAACGGCCTCGGACCTGCACACCAACCACCCGGCCGCCATCCCGACACGTCAAGCACGCCTCAGCGGAACCCCGTCATCACTTGCAGGAACGGTTGTCATGGCATGGTGGGATGAGTAGTTGCATCTGTTTGAACTCGTCCTGGTTTATTGCCGATAACGAATATTACGTCAACCAACGGCCTGTGGTCGTGCCTCGGATGCATCATCGCGCCACCCGCACCGCCCGCGACCCTGTGCCCGAGTCGTCCCCGACACCGTCCGACGCCGGTGCTGGGTATCCCCGCCCGTGGGCTCCCGCCGCGCCTGGCCGACGCCTTTCGGCCGCATGCGCGGACCCGCGACCCCGGCGCCCCTGCAACCATGCGCAGCGTACGCACACCGCCCGACATCGTCGCCGTGCCACGCGCGGCCACACACTCAGCAACAGGTCGAGCCGAATCCGTCTCACATTTGGGTGAGATCGAATTATAATCCACTGCAACATATTTGATGGATAATCACACTTATCCATCACAAATAGTCACGAGTTACAGAAGACGCGAATTCATGATCAGGCTCATTGTCCGCTCTTGTTTGATCTGGGCCATTCTCGCCGTCCTTTCCCCGTAGTTCTCGAGGAAGACCAGCAGCGACGGCGACCGCGCCCGCCATCACCTGCTCGTCCCCGCAACCGACGCGGCGCTGCTCGCGCTCGCGCACCTCACCGGCAAACCTCCCGCCGACCTCGCCCACGCACTGCCTCCCTTCGGCGACACCGACATTCAAGGCCCGCTCCGGGCCACCACCGCCTGCCGACGATGCACCATCCGCCGCGGCATCCGCGGACCTGTCCCCGTCCCCCTGCCGATACACCACAATGTCTGCACACGCCACGGGATCTGGATCGGCGACGCCGACAGCCCCCAGCTCGATCTGTCCGCCTCCCCCGAGATCATCACAGCCCAACGCCGCACCAACCAGCTACTGCGCCACCACACACCCCAGCAAGTGACACTCGCCTACGCGACCGCGGTCAAAGCCATCCCGCCCTGGCCGGCCTCGACGACCGCCATTCCTCACCACCGGAGATACCGGCTGCTCCGGCTACAGACCCGCAACCACTATCTCGGCATCCAAACCGATCACGACAGCTTCACCCACGCAGCGTTCTACCCCGACACCGTCGAACTGGCCGCACAGATCCTCAGGCCCGCCAACCAGCACACGCCGAGAAGAAGTCGAACGAACCGTGAGAAGGAGACGCCGAACAGTTGATGAGAACCGACCACAAACCCCCAGGACAGACCACGAAAAGTCGAACTTTTAGGCGGGAACCTACATCGGAGGCGGTCTGCTGGCCCAAGATCAGCGAGGACGAACACTCGGGTTGTTCCGTGCCCGGCAGACTCGGAAGTACTCACCCGGCAAGATGCGCTGGCTCGTGATTGCCTCCGTGTCGATCTGGGGTGTGTCGGCATCTGGATCATGCACTTCCTCAGCATGGATGCTCGCTGATCGGCTCCCATGCACGCTCGCGTACCCTGTACCGCATGCTCGTGAAGGCTGCATCGTGATCGACGGCCTCGAACGGGCCGTGCGGGTCCTGGACCTCTTCTCATCCGACGTCCCCGAGTGGACGGTCAGTGACGTATGCCGCGAACTGAACCTACCGAAGACAACGACCTGGGAGTACATGCAGGCCATGACCGGCCTGGGCCTGCTCCGCCGCACGGCGCGGGGCCGTTACCGGCTGGGGTGGCGGGCCTTCCAGTTGGGGCTCCGGGCGCGCATGACATCGGAGATCTCCGGTCCGGCGCGGGTGGAGATGAGCCGACTGGTCGAGAAATACGCCGAGACCGTTCAACTGGCCTCGCGCTATTGCAGCGAGGTGGTCTATCTGGAGAAGATCTCACCCCGCACCGGCGTGCAGGTCAACCTGACCCGGGTGGGCGAGCGGCTCGCGGCACACTGCACCGCGGCCGGCAAGGTGCTGTTGGCCCACCTTCGTCCCGGCGACGTGCAGAACGTGTATGCCGGCGCCGGACTGACGCGTCTGACGGAGCGGTCCATCGGATCCTGGGCGGTACTGGAGACGGAACTGGCCACGGTTCGGGAGCGTGGTTACGCCCTCGAGGTCGAGGAGACCGTCGAGGGTATGTGCTCGGTCGCCGCCCCGATCAGTAATGAGGACGGCGACGTGACCTGGGCCTTGAGCATGAGCTTCCTCGAATACCTGCTGCCCACCCACGTCGAGATCTACGCCCAGGCGATTGTCGACGCGGCACAGCGACTGTCCCACCCGAAGGCTCCGTCTCCGGGCGACGGTCGATTGCCGTAGGGCCCGATCTGCCCCCCGGCGTGGTAGTTGCCCCTGTCGACACGGCCGCACGGCCGTGTTCGGCTCAGGCGAACAGGGGCATTGCGGACCTGCTGTGAGGCGGGTTACTTTTCGGACATGGAAAGCCACTTCTAACCGAGGGTTCAGCTTCGGTTCGACTGTTTTCCCGTAGTTCACTGCGCTTCGTCGCGCCCCATGGTGTGCGTCCTTGCCTGAATCCACCCCTGAATCACTGCACGGAGATGTCTCGATGATGAATGCACGCACTACAGCCGGTCGCCGGGTCGGAATCGATATCGGAGGGACGTTCACCGATCTCTTCGTGGTGGAAGGGGACGGTGCCGGGCGAATCTACAAGTCGCCCACCACACCGCACGACCCGTCCGAGGGCCTGCTCACTGGGCTGACCAAGGCCGCGGACGCCGTCGGTGAATCGCTCGAGGAATTTCTCGGCGGGGTCTCCACGATTGTGCACGGCACGACGATTGCGACCAACGCCGTGCTGACCCGGCAGGGTGCGAAGACCGGTTTCGTCACCACGCGCGGATTCCGAGATCTGTTGAACATGCGGCGCGGCATCCGGGACCGTCAGAACGACTCCAAGTACGCACCACCTGTTCCGCTGGTGCCCAGGAACCTCGTGGCCACCGTGCGCGAACGTATCGACGTGTCGGGCAACGAGCTCATGGAACTGCATGAGGACGATGTCAGAGCGGCGGCACAGCTGTTCCGGGAGCAGGACGTCGAGGCCGTGGCGATCTCCTATCTGTGGTCCTTTCTGGATCCTTCCCACGAACAGCGCACCGCAGAAATCCTGCGTGAAGAACTCCCGGGTGTCTTCGTCACGATGTCCCATGAGGTGCTGCCGCAGATTCGCGCCTACGAGCGCCACAGCACCACGGTGCTCAATGCCTTCGTGGGCCCCAAGCTGCAGAACTATCTGGCCAACATCAAGCGGCAGCTCGCCGACCGCGGTTTCGGCGGTACCCTGCTCATCGTCCAGTCCAACGGCGGTGTGATGTCGCCCGAGATCGCCAGCGAGATGGCCGTCAACGCCTTGATGTCCGGCCCGGCGGCCGCACCGGAAGCCGCCCTGCAGTACGCACGCCGGCACGGCTCGCAGGACGTGATCACCGTGGACATGGGTGGTACCAGCTTCGACGTGGCCCTGGTCCGTGGCGGTGAGCCCTTGCTCACCAGCGACAGCGAAATCGGCGGATATCGCGTAGCCCTGCCGATGCTGGATATCCACACCGTCGGTGCCGGCGGCGGCTCTCTGGTGTGGGTGGACTCCGGCGGCATCCTGCGCGTCGGCCCGCAGAGCGCCACCGCCACCCCCGGCCCGGCGTGCTACGGCCGCGGCGGAGAAAACCCCACCACCACCGACGCCGACCTGCTCATGGGCTACCTGAACCCGGACCTGTTCGGAGACGGCGCCTTCACCCTGGACGTCGAAGCCTCCCGCAAGGCCGTCGAGGAGAAGGTCGCCAGACCGCTGGGTCTGTCCGTCCCCGAAGCTGTCGAAGGCATCTACCGCGTGGTTAACGCCACCATGGCCGAGGCCGTCAACGCGGTGTCCGTCAAGCGCGGTTTCGACCCCCGCGAATTCACCTTGGTCGTGGCCGGCGGCGCCGGGCCGATCCATGCCGTGCCGATCGCCCAGGAGCTGGGCATCAGCCGCATCATCGTGCCCCGCGAGTCTTCCGTGTTCTGCGCCGTCGGCACTCTGCTGACCGACCTCAAGCACCTGTACGCACGCACCTTCGTCTCGGACACCGATGCGCTGGATCTGCGCCGGGTCAGCCAGGTGTATCGGGAGATGCGGGACGAAGCCATCACCACGCTGCGGTCGGAAAACGTCGCCCCGGACGCCATCGAGCTGATCTTCACCGCCGACATCCGCTATGTGGGACAGTTCGACGAGATCGAGGTCCCCCTGGAGTTCGACGGCGATCTCACACCCGCGGCGCTCAAGCAGCTCCTGGCCGACTTCGAAGACAAGCACGAGAGCCTCAACGGCTACTCGATGCCCGGGGAGAGCACGGAGCTGATCAATGTGCGCCTCACCGCCCTCGGTCGCACCACCAAACCGTCCCTCGCCGAAGACCCCTCCGCCGGCCAGGACCCGTCCGCCGCACTCAAGGGCACCCGCGACGCGATCTTCTCGGGCTCACGGATCCAGGTGGACGTCTACGACGGTCTTCTCCTGCACCGGGACAACCGCATCGCCGGGCCCGCCATCATCGAGCAGCCGACGACCACCGTCGTCCTCATCGAGGGCTACGGGCTGACGGTTGATGCCCAGGGAACGTACGTCATCGAACCGGTCAACTGACCGGACTGAAAGGAATGCTTCAGATGACACATGCACGAACCACCTCCGATCCCATCCTCGTCGCGGTGATCGGCAACGCTCTCGACGGCATCACCCGTGAGATCGGCCAGACCATGTTGCGCACGTCGCGCTCGCCGATCTTCGTGGAAGCGCGGGACTTCGCCACCTCGATCTTCAGCGCGGACTGTCGGCTGCTGGCACAGACCCACTACATTCCCGTCATCGGCGGGGCCACTCCTTACGCGCAGCGTGCCATCGTGGATTTCTTCGGCGACGATGTGCACGACGGTGACGTCTTCATCCACAACGATCCGTTCAACGGCGGCTCCCATCTTCCCGACATCACCATCACGCGGCCGATCTTCTGGGACGGCGAGCTGGTGTTCTGGGCAATGACCAAGGGACACAACGCCGATGTGGGTGGCGGAGGCGTAGTCGGTTTCAATCCCGCAGCCCGGGACGTCCTGGACGAGGGGATCCGCATTCCGCCGGTCCGCATCATCGACCGGGGCACGCTCCGCAAAGACGCCTGGGAACTCATTCTTACCAACGTGCGTATGCGCTCGCTCGTGGAGAGCGTCCTGAACTGTCAGATCGGTGCCACTGCCATCGGTGAACGGCGGCTGCACGCGCTCCTGGACAAGTATGGGGCTGCGACGCTCAGTGACGCCACCGATGAGCTGATGCGAGCCAGCGCTCGTCAGGTCCGCGCGCAGATCGCCCAGATCCCCGATGGGGAGTACAGCGCAGAGAGCCTGGTGGACAACGACGGTATCGACAGGAGCCGGCCCTACCGGATTGCCTTGACCATCAAGGTTCACGGCGAGGAGCTCACTTTCGATTTCAGCGCCAGCGACCCGCAGGCCCAAGGATTCATCAACAGCCCGATCGCCAACACTGTCGCCTCGGCCCACCTCGCCCTGTTCGGATCCATCGATCCGGACATCCGCTACAACAGCGGCGCCATCGATCCGATCGAGGTCGTCGCCCCTGTGGGCTCCATCGTTAATCCCAGCGACCCGGCGCCCGTGGCGGCCTGCACCGTTCCTACCTGCGAAGCCATCGCCGGGGCGGTTTGGGTGGCCCTGTCCCAGGCCATACCGAGCCTTGCACACGCCGGCTGGGCACGCTGGTGCACCCCGGCCACCATGGGGGTCAATCCCCGCACCGGGCGCCCCTTCGGCGACCTGCATTTCCTTGGCAAGGGCGGTAGCGGCGCCACCGAAGGGTTCGACGGCTGGGACCACCTGTCGCCCGCGAACACCCTGGGAGGACTGCGCACCCCGGACCCCGAACTTCATGAACTGGACACCCCGTACCTGCTGGAGGAGCTCGAGTACCTTCCGGACAGCGCGGGCGGTGGCCAGTGGCGTGGCGGACTGGGCGTGCGTTACCGGTGGAGGGTACAGGCCAGCGACATTGCGTGCGCAACCTACGGCAGCGGATTCACGCCGGAGACCGCACCCGTGGGCCTGCTCGGTGGCCGGCCCGGCATCGTCCAGCGCCTCACCCTGACCCCCGAGGGCGCCGACCCCACCGAGATCGACACCAACTCCTTCTACACGCTCGGCGAGGGAGACGTCTTCGAAGTCATCTCCAGCGGCGGCGGCGGATACGGCGACCCGCATCGGCGCGACGTCGAACTGGTGCTGCGCGACGTCCGGGACGGTGTGGTGTCCGTCGACGCCGCGCGCACGGTCTACGGCGTCGACATCGACCCGGACACCCTGGACATCCGGCAGGACGAGACCCGAAGCCTACGCGCCGCCACTCGCTGACACCTTGCCCCGCAGACATATGCGGGCGAACATTCTACGCAACAAAGGAGTTTCACCATGGCCACAACCGCATTCGCGGTGGCCGCCAGCCACGCACCCGGACTGATCGGCATGTTCGACCAGGCCCCGACCGAATCGCAAACGGTGGTGTCCTCCGCTTACGGTTCCATTGCACAACACATTCGCGACGCCGACCTCGACGTGATCCTCATGGTCGCCAACGACCACATGGCCAACAACCGGATCCGGGAGTACCCCGATTTCGTGATCGGCATGTCTCCGGAACATCGCGGACCGGCCGAATTCTTCAAGGACTGGCTGGGGTGCGGCGAGTACACGATTCCCGGCCGCCCCGACATCGCGGAAGCGATCTTCAACGGCCTGAGCCGGCGGGGCGTCCGCGCGTCCGCAACTCGTGAGAACCTGAACTTCGACGACAATATTTCGGTTCCGGTGGTCAAGACCGAGATCGAAGCCAGCGGCGTTCCGATCATCCCCATCCTGCAGAACGTCACGGTTCCGCCCATCCCGGATCAGCACCGCTGTTACGAGATCGGACAGCAGCTCGCGGACATCATCGAACACGACCTGCCGGACGGTCTACGCGTGGGACTGTTCGCCACCGGCGGCATGAGCCACGAGCCGGGCGGCGTACGGGACTTCTGGATCGATGAGGAATTCGACCAGTGGTTCCTCGGGCTGCTCGCCAACGGCGATCACGACAAGATTCTGTCCGAGGTCACGCCGGAGCACCTCGACCAGGCCGGAATTGGCGGCACCGGGGAATTGCTCAGCTGGATCCTGGTCATGGGTGCCATCGGCGAGCGGTTCTGCGACGTACTCGGGTACACCGCCTGGGACCAGTGGCGCTGCGGCATCGGCGCCGTCAGCTGGGACATGACCTCGACGCTTGCCGGAAACGAGGAGGTGAAGCAACGGTGAGTCTCGAGAACATCAACCGAGCCCTGGTCTCCCACGATCTGGTGCAGGATCTCAAATGGAACGCTGACCTGCGCCAGGAATTCGAGCAGGACGAGGCAGCCGTCCTCGACCGCTACGACCTGACACCGGCGGAGCGTACAGCCATCGAACAGCGGGACTTCCGCGCCCTCTACGACCTCGGTTTCCACCCCTATCTGGGGGCACAGTTCGCTCGGATCCTGTTTGCCAACAACAAATCCGGAGCCACCAGCGCGGTCCAGCTCCTACTCGCATCGATCCGTCAGGAATCCGCACCGAGCGAGCCGGACGGGAGTCGGCCATGACTCCCGATACCGTCGCGCATCCGTCCGCCGTTCCCGGGACGCAAGCCCCAGGGGCCGGGGAGCAGCACCGCGTCCATCATCTGCCCGCCGGTCCGGACACCGTCCGCGTGGGGGTCATCGACGCGGCCGCGCCGCCGGTGCTCACCGTGAACCCGGGCGACGAGGTCACGCTGTCCACCTGGGGGCACTGGGGAAACCAGGTGACACCGGAGACGGTCATCGGGGACTTCCCACGCATCCGGGAGGGTTTTCCGGAGGCACTCGGTCCGCACTCGATTACCGGACCGATCCACGTGCGCGGAGCTCGTCCCGGCGACACGCTGGTGGTCGATGTGCTCGAACTCGTCCCGGCGGCCCACGGGTTCAATCTGGTGGTGGCGCACCCCCGCGGGCGGGGTGTCTTGCGCAGCCGTTTCCCCGACGGCATGATCCGTCACTTCGCCTTGGATCGCGAATCTATGACCACCACGCTCGGTGGGAATGTGACGGTGCCGCTGAAGCCGTTCCTGGGCATCATGGGAGTGGCTCCCGCCGACGACGGCCCGCGGAGCACTGTGGAGCCCGGACCGTTCGGGGGCAATATGGACCTGTCTGAACTGGTGGTCGGCGCCCGTCTGAGGTTGCCGGTCTTCCGCGACGGCGCCGGCTTCTATTGCGGTGACGGTCACGCGGTTCAGGGGGACGGCGAGGTGAACCAGACCGCGATCGAGACCGGGATGGATCACGTGCGGCTGCGGTTCGCAGTGGAACGGGATGCCCGGTTGCGCACACCCCGCGTCGAAACCGCACACCATTTGGTCTCGACCGGCTTCGGGGGCACTCTCGAGGATGCCGCGCACGACGCGGTGGACGACCTGGTGAACTGGTTGGTGGACGACGGCCTCAGCGCCGACGACGCCTACAGTCTTTGCTCCATCGCAGCGGATGTCCGCGTGACCCAGATGGTGAACAACATCGTCGGAGTCCACACCGTCATCGAGAAACTCACCCGTCGGCCCTGATCGACCGATGCAGACCGCCCCCACCGAGACCGAGATGTCGGCACGCCGGTCGCTGGTACGACACCGGCTCCGGGCTGTGTCGAACCGGGGCGGCCCTCGCGACACGTCGCCTCGACAAGGTGCGCACAGCATACAACGGCGTCCCCGTAAACCGGGGAATCGCCACTCATCTCAGTGAAAGGAAGGTCGATGACGACCCTGCCCATCCCCGACTACCGGACCGACGCCTTCTTCGGCCTCGAAGACAAATGGCTGCAGACCGGTGACGGCGAGCTCACCCACTATCACGAGCTGGGTGCGGGCACCCCGATCCTGTTCCTGCACGGTTCCGGAACCGGTGTGACCGCTGCGGCCAACTGGTGGCTGAATCTGCCCCGGATCGCGGAACAAGGTCGCTGCATCGCGATCGACTCCATCGGCTACGGCCAGTCGATCGTGGCCCCAGACACCGAATACGGTATCCGGGAATGGGTCCGGCACGCGGTACGCGTGCTGGACGCCCTCGGTATCGACAAGACATGGATTGTGGGAAATTCCATCGGCGGCTGGGTCGCCCTGCAGTTCGCCATCGACTTTCCCGAACGGCTGCTGGGCATCGTCTCGATGGGTACCGGTGGAGCGAAGAAAACCGCTGCCCTGGCGGGTCATTCCACGCCTGAACTGTCCGAAGCCGGCATTCGCCGCACCCTGGAGCAGTTCGTGGTGGATACCTCCCTCATCACTGACGAACTGGTGAGCCTCCGCTACCGAGCAGCACTGAACGACACGGCCTCCGAACGCCTCATCGAGGTGGTCTCGGCTCGCGACCGGGACCGGGAAGCACTACCTCTCGACTTCGATGTTCTGTCCACTCTGGATCTCCCAGTGCTGCTGATCCACGGCCTGCAAGACGAGGTCATTCCGGCCTCGCGGACGTGGGAACTGCTCAACACCATCCCCAGCGCCGACTCACACATCTTCAACAGGTGTGGTCACTGGACCCAGATAGAACGCGCCGACGAATTCAATGAGGTGGTCAGCCAGTATCTCGTCCGGCACGGAGTTACCCCGGGCTACTCCCCCTCCTCCTGACCTCGAGGAACAGACGGAGACTGCGCGGTGTCGACGGGTGGCACCGCGCAGTCTCCGTCGGTGTCATACCTCGAGGTTCGCGGCGGGCAGATGTCGTCCGCCTGCAGGGCTTCCGATACCTCGAATACCGAACCCACTGTCTGCCCAGAGGCATTCGCCGGTCACAATCTTGGCGGCATCCGATGCCAGGTAAGTGAACGCAGCGGCGTAGTCCGCGGGCTCCGGGATGAAGCCGAGTGGTATGACTTCTTCGGCTCCAGGCAGGACCGCGTCGATCGGTTGCTGATCGAGATGTGCCAGACCTTCCATCCGCGTGCGGGCAACACCGATTGCCACGCCGTTGACACGCACGTGCGGCGCGAACTCCCACGCCAGTCCGCGCACGATGCCCAGGTTCGCATGCTTGGTGGACACGTACAACGCGCCGTCGTCGACAGCGCGGTAGCTCGCGAGCGAACACGAGAAGATGATGTTGCCGCCGGTGCGTAGCAGTTCGGGTAGTGCGGCACGGGCGCCCAGGAGATACCCCTTGACATTGATCGCGTAGATCTCGTCCACAGCTGCCTCGAGCCGGTCCAGTGGGATCTGCGACAGCGGAAGATTGCCCGCGCCGACGCCTGCGTTCCCCACGAAGATGTCGAGCCGACCGAAGCGGTCGACGGCCTCGGCGACCGCGGTCCGGTTGTCGGCAAGAGTCTCGACCGAGCCGATCGTGACATGTGCGTCCGACCCGAGGTCGCTCGCGAGCTGCTTCGACGCGTCGACGTCTCGATCCAGCACCGCAACCCGTGCGCCGGCCTCGAGAAATCCCTCTACGACTGCGCGCCCGATTCCGTTCGCACCTCCGGTGACCAGAGCGACTTTTCCTGCCAAGGATCCCATGTCGTTGTTCCTATCTCTTCCGGGCGCGGTTACAGCGTCAGGCTGTAACCGCGCCGCCGTTGATGTCGATGACCGAACCGGTGATGAATCCACCGGCATCGGAGACGAGATACGGGATCACTCCCGCGATCTCGTCGGGACGGCCGAGCCGACCCATCGGGATGCGACTCGTCATCGCAGCTTCGCCGTCGCCTCCGGACACGGCGAAGTAGTCCGCGAGGTGCTCGGTTCCGATGGTTCCGGGGTTGACCACATTCGCCGTAACGCCGTGGGCAGCGACCTCGAGCGCAAGCTGGCGAGTGAACCCGACGAGCCCGGATTTGGCGGCGACATAACCGATGGCGTTGCCGCGCTGCGGAGCCGTCGTGACGATCGACCCGATGTTGACGATGCGTCCCCACCCGCGCTCGATCATTCCCGGTAGTACCGACTGGCACAGCAGGAATGGCACCGTGAGATTGACAGCAAGGTGGCCGTTCCACTCGTCCGGAGTCGAGTTGAGCGTGTCGACCGGCCGGGTGAATCCCCCGGCATTGTTGACCAGGATGTCGACCGCGTCGACCGTCTGCAACAGTGTAGTCCGGCCCTGCGCAGTTGTCAGATCACTTGCACACCCACGCACCCGGCCCGGTGCCGTCTTGTCGAGTTCGTGCACCTTCTCTTCCACCTGCCTGGGGTCGCGGGCACACACGACGACGGTCGCACCATGATCGAGCAGCGCCGCGGCGATCGCGGCACCGATACCGCGGCGGGCGCCGGTCACCACTGCGACCCGGCCGGTCAGACCGAGCGCTGTCATCGGGCACCGACCCGTCCGCCCGGCTTGGCGATGCCGCGAATGGCCAGGCCGCTGTCGACGGACACCAGGGTGCCCGTCATCGCGGCCGACTCGGCGCGCGATGCCAGCATCGTGAATACACCGTCGTAGGCAGAGACCGGCGCGACCTCTTGGGTCGGCAGCGCCCGATCGGTCCCGTCGAGTACCGAGTCGGTGATCGCCTGATCGAGCGATTCGGTGCCGCGCAACCGAGTCGGGGCGACACCGGGCGCGACACCGTTGACGCGCACGTCCGGCGCGAACTCGTACGCGAATTGGCGGATCAGACCGTGCACGGCATGCTTGGAGGCGGTGTACAGCGAGCCACCTCCGGCTGCGTTGGTGCTCGCGAACGACCCGGTGAGGATCACGCTGCCTCGTGATGCGACGAGTGCGTCGAGACAGGCCCGCACGCCGAGCATCGGCGCGAGCACGTTGACACCGAAGAGCTCGTCGAACGCCTTGGGTAGCTGCTCACCTGTGATGTCCTCAAGACCGCGCGCGCCGTCGGTGATACCGGCGTTGCCGACGAAAACATCGATCTTGCCCCAGGTGTCCAGCGCGGTCTGCGCCGCAGTCGTGTTGCCCGACCAGGTGGCAACATTCGCGACTACGGGTACTACCGCGTCCCCGAGCTCGGCCGCGACGTCGACGACCCCCTCGGAGATGTCGACGGCGACGACGCGCGCGCCCTCGGCCACGAACCGTGTGACGACCGATCGGCCGATTCCGGCACCGGCGCCAGTAAATACGACGATCTGATTGTCCAGTGCACCCATGAGATTTCTTCTCGATTCTTTGTCGATCCGCTGCGGCGTGTGTCGCGCGGTCTGGGTCGGTGTTTCGGTGAGGCGATGTCAGAAAGGGAGCCGCGCGCGTGCCTGCTCTCGCACGACCCGCTCGGACTCGGGCAGCGTGAACAGGGTCAGTTGCCCGGTCTCCGCGGTCATGAGCTGGAGGCACCGCTGCTCCCACGGCGTGTCGGTGATCGTGCCCGCGCGTGTGGCTCCGGCATCCTCGAGCCGCCGCGCGAGGTCCTCGATCACTGAGTGGTCGCAGACCTCCATGCGTAGGGCATGGTCGGCGTTGAGCCGTACTCCGGTCTCCGCGTCGTCGACGAAGTCCCACTGCGACTCGTCGAACAGTTCGAGCGCGGCCGGGGCCACACCGAACAGCACGCCGCGCTGGCCTCCCGGGTGGACCCACTCGTCGACGATCGGCATTCCCAGACCATCACGGTAGACGCGCACTGCCTCGTCGAGGTTGTTGACCTTCAAACAGATCCGCATCTCGTCGAACCGACGTGCGGTGTTCGTGGGGTGCATCGCAGGCCGGCTGATCAAGGCATAGATATTGCCGTCGGGTGCACGGAAATGTGACCACGCCGTACCCCAGGAGTCTTCGACGCCTTTGTGTACCTCGCCTATGAAGTCCACACCCCGATCCTCGAGTTCGGCTCGCACCTCGTACACGTCGTCGACGATGAGGCCCGGCACCGGATGGTCGAAGAACGAGTGGTCGGTGTCGACCGGCTTGAACACCTCGAATGCCGTTCCGTCGGCGAATGAGAAGACGACCGCATTCTTCTGGTCGACGGTCATGGTGAGTCCGAGTTTATCCGCGACGAATTCGCGCATTTGCTCGAAGTTCGAGGTGCGGGATCCGACCCACCCCATTCCGTAGACCTTCACGTGATGTTCCTTCCAAAGAGGCCGTGCAAGCAAATTCGGCTCGTTCGCTCGAGGGAGTCGAATGGTGTTGTACGAGGGTGGACCGCGTCGAGGGCCTGAGTTGAACGATGCAGGTCACTCTGCCGCGGAAATCAGGTCGGGGCCCTTCCGGGTGGGCTCTGTGGGCCGGCCGGAGCGCGGTCGTGAGGATCGAGTCAGCAGGTACACAGAGGCGTAGGCCACGACCGACAACGCGAGGACGATGAGCTGAGCCGACTGGTTCAGGATCGCTGGGACAGTGGGTGTCTCGATCAATACTATGCCGATCACGGACGGCGCGAGCCAGGCCACCAGTCCCCAGGAAAGCTGGGGCGCACGAGAGCAATCCGATTCCGCCAGGGTGTATCGGCGGTCGGTGCGGCTGAGTACGACATGAGTGAACACGATGCCGACCCAGCCAACGATCAGGACGCCTTGCCAGTTCAGTGCCGTCTGTACATAGCTGAACACATCGGTGAGCATCAGCAGGAAGACTGCGATCGAGACGCCGATGACCCATACGAATCGGGGAAAGCGCAAACCCGTGAACGTGCTGACGATTCGTTCGAAGTTGGTGGTGCACTGGTAGTAGTTCAAGGTGTTCACCCTGGTCTGAGAGACCACGATAAAGAGCAGACCGGCAAGACCAAGGCTGCCGAGGATTGCCTGTACGACCCCGATTTCGGAGGCTGGCTCGTTGGGCAACACCGTCTGCACCAGATAGATGCCGGCCACGCCGTTGACCACGAAAAGCATCAGATAGAACACCCAACCGAAGGTGACATTCTCATGGAACTTCTCGTCCCGACGGTCAGCGAACCGCGCGAAATCGACGGTCGTCGGCATGGTGATAAAAATGCCCATGTAGAGAACGAACCCGAGAACCCAGCCGGGAAGTGTCCGGGCCTCGGACGGCACGATGCCGGTGAAGTTGAGCCACGCCGAATTGCCGCCGAATTTGATGTACGCGGCGACAAGAGTCGCGACTAGGCCGAGACCGTAGAACGGGAGCAGTAAGCCGTTGAGCTTGGCCATCCAGGATTGAACGCTTCCGAGCATCAGGGGGAGCATCGCGACCACCACCACCGCGTACCAGATCCGGATGTCTCCGATTCCGAAGTACGACTGGAACGCCACTGCCAGGGTGCTGCTCTCGAAAAGCGCGTAGTACAAGGTGGTAGCAGCGATCAGAAGTGACGTCACCAAGGCGCCCCATCGTCCGAACATGGGGATGGTCAGCAGATACGTGTTGAGCCCGGAACGGATTCCGAGGCGGACCATCACTATGTTGGCCACTCCGTACACAACCGCAGCGAGCACGATCGCCCCGATGGCATTCATCGTGCCGTACAGCGACGCCGCGAGAGCACCGTAGAACAGCCACACCATCGCACTCAGCAATGACCAGAACGACATGGTGATCTGCCACCGACCGAGTCGTACCGAAATGGGCACCGCGGTGGTACTGAAGTTCTCGTCGGGGTCGATCCCACCGTTGCGGTCGGATGAGACCGAGGGCAGTGCAGGCATGTAGGTCTCCAAACTGTATACATAAATGGATTCAAAATGAGTGTAACGGGAATCACTCCCCGATCAAGGGGTGCCGGTGAGGAATCTGCGAGCCACCGGATCTCGACCCGGGCAATGGCTCAGCGGCACACAAGAAGACCGATACGCAGTATCGTTGGGAAAACTGTATGCAAATTGCAGCGGCTCGAGTGACCTTCGATCGGAGAATCCATGGCAACGGCAGGACGCGTCCGCGCAGGTACAACGGTGGACGATGTGTATGCCGCACTGCGCGAACGCATTATCGACGGCACTTATCAGCCAGGCCTGAGGATGTCCCAGGAGCAGCTGGCGACCGACTTCGAGGTGAGCCGCACCCCGTTGCGCGAAGCACTCCAACGCCTCGAATCGGACGGGCTCGTCGTGGCCTACGCGAACCGGGGAATGCACGTCGCACCCATCGTGAACTCGGAGACCGAGCAGAGCTATGCCCTGCGCGTACTTGTCGAACCCCCGACCATCGCTGCCGTCTCATCAAAGCTCACCGAGACAGACATCGCGGATATGGAGCTGTTGCTCGACGAGATGCAGGACCATCGGGCCCACAGCCGACGGTTTCAGGAGGCTCACCAGCGCTTCCACGATGTGGCGCTGCGCCGGTACCCCAACTACTTCCGGCAGCTGATCGACCAGCTGCACATGAGGATCTACCGGCACCAGCGTGTCTACCTCTCGCATCAGCGGACACCCGACGACTTCATCGAGTTGGACGCCGACCTCGTGAACGCCGTCAAGATCGGCGACTCCGGACAGGTGCGTCGCATCATGGAGTTCCACCTCATCGACGCGGCGATCGGCCTCGTGCTCGACGCCGACCCGGACCACCAGTTCGAAGCCCTCCTCGTCGCGATGGAAGGACGACAGATCGCGATTGCACACCATCCCGACGGCCGCATCGACCGGCCCGCCGAAATCCGCTGGACCTCAGGTGAACAGGTCGACGTGCCGGACCGTGTGACGCAGAACCTGATCCTACGACCGCCATACTGAATCCGGGTCACACCAGACGTGCCGTGAAGAACGCTGAATGGATCGCGTCGAACACTCTCCCCGGCGCGGCGGCCGAACCGACCACCTTCACTTCCAGACCCGCATCGCGCAAGCTCGTGACGAAGTGGGTATCGGCCTCGACCCGACCGAGCGCCAGGACCACCGTGTCGGCAGGTATGAATTCGTCGACGCCGTCACCGGTCGCGTGCACACCGGAATCGTCCACAGCCGTGACTCTCACCCCGGTACGCACATCGACACCCGCCGCACCTAAAAACAGGGGTAGCCGCTCCTGATCGGTGAACACCTCATCGCCCGCCAGTAGCCGGGGCCCGGCCTCGAGGATCGTCACTTTGGCACTGTCCATGCCGGCAACTCGCAGCGCCACCTCGCAACCCTGCAGTCCACCACCGACCACCACAACCGTCCCCATGAGCGGTCGACTTGCCCGGACGTCGCCCGCATAGAGCACCGGTGACGCGGTTGAAATCGGGAAGTCTGCGCGACGTAACGGTGCGCCGGTGGCGGCCACCACCGTGTCGAAGCCCTGTGTCGTGAGCTTCTCGACGTCCGCATACTCGGCTGCGATCACAATTCCACGGCGCTCGACCTCATGCACGAGGTGACGGACCAGTCCAGCCAGATCCTGCTTGACCGTCGAAGCCTGTGCGTGGGCCAGCAGACCACCGATCTCGCCGGGTTCGAACACCGTGACGTCGTGGCCGCGATCGTGGAGCACCGCAGCGCTACGTAAGCCAGCGGGCCCACCACCGACCACGGCCACTCGCTTGCGCGTGTCGCTCACCAGTACCGCGAACCGCCCTTCCTCGGTGACATGAGGATTGACACTGCACCCGGCGCTGCGCCCGCGATTGAGCCCCCGGTGCAAACATCCGTCATTACAGCGAATGCACGGGGTAATCTCCAGAACTCGACCGTCCCTTGCCTTCCGGGCCCAATCAGGATCTGCGAGCATCGCCCGGCCGAGCGAGACGAAGTCGGCGGAGCCGGACGCGATGATCTCGTCGGCGACCTCGGGCGTCACGAGCGAGCCGGACGCGATCACCGGAATCGTCACTGCCTCCTTGATCTTCTCCCACCCCCACCGATGCGGCGCACGCACCTGGTACCACGGGCTGACCTCCCACTCCATTCCGGCGTGGTGGCCACCCGAGCAGTGGAGCACGTCGACACCGTGAGCTTCGAGAAGCCGGCACAATTCGACGGTGTCTTCGATGGTGATCCCGTCCGGTTCGTAATCGGTCACCGACAACCGGATGCTCAGCGGGAAGCTCTCCGGCACCGACGCCCGGATCTCATCCACGATGCGCAACAGCAGTCGTGCACGGTTCTCGAAGCTGCCACCGTACTCGTCGTCGCGCCAGTTCGTGTGGGGGGACAAGAAATTGGTGATGAGATAACCGTGGCCTGCATGTACTTCGACCAGGTCGAATCGGGCGGCCCACGCCCGGGCCGCCGCCTCGCCGAACGACTTGACGACCGCATCGATTTCTTCGACCGTCATCGGCGTCGGGACCACGCCGTACTGCCCTTCCACGTCGGACCAGGACGAGGCGGTCGCCGATTTGATCGGTGCGGTGCCCAGAAACTTCTGCCGACCCCCGTGCGCGATCTGCAGTCCCACCTTCGCACCGGTCGAGCGCACCTCGTCGGCCAACCACCCCAGACCCGGGACATGCTCGCGACAGGAGTTCCCGAGCTGGTTGTGGATGGCCTTCGACGCATCGTCGTCGATATGGCTGTACTCGACCATCACCAGCCCCGCGCCGCCCTCACCCAGCCGGCGATAGTGGTTGACGGTTCGTTGGCTGACGGTCCCATCCGAATTGGACGTGGCAGTACTCTGCGGTGATTTCAGGATTCGGTTGGGGATCTCGACAGCGCCGATCCGACCGGGTGTGAACAACGCGGGAAACTTCACTGAGACTCCATGTGACGACAGGCGCCCGACGGCGCTTCGGAGGAACTGCAGGAGTAGGTGCGGTCAGGGAGCGAGCAACGCACCAGCGCGGGGCACCACCGGGTCGAGACCGAGCCGGCTCAGAATCCGCCATGCGGTTGCCGCAGCCGCCGACACCACCGGAATATCGAACTGCTGCTGTACGGCGTCGAGGACCGGTAGCGACGGCATCTGCACGCAGGCACTGAGCACGAGCGCATCGGCCCCACTGATATCGACCCGCCGGACGTGTTCGAGCAGGTTTTGCGGATCGAGTCGTCCCACCGCGAGATTGTCGGGCACCTCGAGCGAAAGCGAATCCACTACATTGAAGCCCTCGTGTTCGATGTAGTCGCAGACAGTGGCGGTCAGCGGCTTCATGTACGGCGTGACGACCGCGATGTTCTTGACGCCGAGATGTGCCAGCGCCTCGGTGAGAGCGCCGGCCGAGGACAGGACGGGAATCTCGGTACCACTCTCCTGCCGCGCGACCGCCGACAACTTCGATTCCGACTCGGAGTGATATCCGCGCCCCTGCGACATGATCGCTACCAGGCAGGCGTAGGCCATGACGTCCACGCGCGCGTCGGCGAGTTCGGCCGCACACCGCAGCGAATCGGCGTCCATTGCCGCAAGTTGTTCGGGCGTGACGTGCTGCATTCGCATCCTCGAAGAGTGGAATGTGAACCGGTCAGGACGAATTTCCTCACGCGCGCGGAGCATCGCCGGGATTTCCGTCTCCATCGTGGTGTTCGAACTCGGCACGATCATGCCGATGCGGTAGTTGGAAGTCATTGTGTTTACCTCGATTCGGTGGGTGTCTACGACGCTGCCGTCAGGTAGTCGGCGGTCGTGACGAGATTGGTTGTTGCCAGCACTGGGGCATCGGAGTCACCTCGCCAGCCGATTCGGGCGGACTCGCCCGCACGCAGCCGATCGAAATCATCAAGCGTGATCCCCATTCCCTTCAAGGTCGTTGTCAAGGAATCGAACTCATGGTCGGTGTCGATGGACATGATCATTCCCAGCGCTGTGTCGAGTAGGTGGAACTCGAGTACCGACCTGGCCCGAAGGCCGTCGCGGTTGCGGATTGCATCGAGAAACAGGGTGTCGGTTGTGGTGATGTCACCCACCGCGGCAGGCCGTTCGAAATACATTCGTTGGTGCCTGTCGATCACGGTGAGGTGGGACTCGATCACGTCCTGCATTCCATTCGGAAACCTGTCGAGGATCACCCGGTGGTACCGCCAGTGCGCCAATTGGAAATCGCGCGGCGAAATGCGGGAATCCTCCATGTCGGCGAGCGCAGCCGCCATGGCATCGGCGTCCGCATCGGTGACCTCGTCCAGTACCGCCGAGATCAGAGCCGGCTCGACCAGGAGCCGCGCCGAGTACGAATCCTCGACATCACGCAACCGGATCGGTGCAACGACCACACCGCGGTTCGCCTGATTGACCACCAGGTTCTCTGCCTCGAGCCGCCGCAGCGCTTCGCGCAACGGTGTCCGCGACACGGCGAGCTCCTCGGCAAGACGCACCTGCGACAGGTTGACGCCGGGGCGATATGTCCCCGACAGGATCCTCTCGCGTAGTAGGCAATACGTCCGATCGACGGTGTCGCCCCGCCGTGGCGCCGACACATCTGGGTCGCTGCCGACCTGCTTCGCAGCGACCACGGTCAATGGTCCGCTGAACCGAGCCGTGTCGCGATGAGTCCGGTGAAGAACTCCGGCTGCTGATCCGCAAGGACCTCGAGCGCCATCGGATCCAGGAGGATCCGTGCCTCCGTCCTCGGTACGTAGATTTCGAGGCGTTCGCCGTTCCGGGTGGACACCTTCCGGAACTGCACACCCGTGAACTCGTTACCGACCCCGTTCCACGGCTCGGCATCGACGACACCGCGAGGAAGATCCTGTGGACCATGCTGTTCAGTCATCGCGCCGGCTCCTTCTGTTCGATCGGGATACGAATGACGTCCGGTTCACCGGCGTAGACCCGCGGGTCGCGCCGACCGGAGAGGACGGGCAGCTTCGTGCGCGCACGCTCGACTTCACCGAGGTCGAGTTCGACGACCTGCACCCCCTCGGCCGATTCTCCGAGGTCGGCGAGGATATCGCCCCACGGCCCCACCACCAGCGCATGCCCGTAGGTGGCAAAAGCGTCCGTGTAGTCGGTTGTCGGTGAATGCACCGTGGCCGGGGCGACGACGAACGCGTGATTCTCGATCGCCCGCGCCCGCAGTAACGTATGCCAGTGGGCTTCGCCCGTGGTCTGGGTGAATGCCGCCGGAACGAGCAGAACCTCGGCGCCCGCCGCAGCGAGAGCACGGAACAGTTCAGGAAAGCGGACGTCGTAGCAGATTGTCAGCCCCACCCTGATCCCGTCGATCTCGACCACGACGAGTCTGTCACCGGGTTGCTCTACCGACGACGCCTCGAACGACTGCCCGTCGATGTTGGCATCGAAGAGGTGCAGCTTGTCGTAGCGCGCAACGACCGAGCCCTCGGCGTCGATAACTACGGCGGAGTTGAATATTCCTTCATCAGTGCGGTTCTTCATTCCGCCGAGCACGATGACGACGCCGATGCGCCGCGCCTGCTCGCGCAGTGCAAGTACCGGAGTGGAGTCCACGCTCAACGCGGCTTCACGCATCTCGGCGTTGGTGCCCAGAATCAATCCGTTCTCCGGCAGCACCACGACGGAGGCTCCGTCGGCTGCTGCGCGCTCGATCACACGGGCTGCCTTCTCCAGGTTCGACCCGATGTCAGTGGTCGGATGCCACTGGGTCACACCCACTTTCAGCGTTCGAGGCGATGTGATCACGACCGACCCACCTCGGAAACCAATGCGCCGGAACGCTCGCGCGCGTCCTCGAGGTCCATGTCGACCACGGTCCAGCCGCCGCCGGATGCCTCCATCGGCTCGTAGGCATAGACGTTGCCTCGAACAGCCGGTCCGACAACGCCGAGCATGATCATCCAGTTCAGGATTTCGTACTGGCCGTGCTCGAGCAGCGGGAAGGGTTCGAGCGAACACATCTCGAGGCCACGACCGCTCTGGAGCAACTGCAGGATGTAGGTGTCGAATTCGGTGTCAACACCGCCGAAATGTCCCGGGTCGAGCCAGTGCGACAGTCCGCCCGTGGCGAGGAAGGCAACCTTGAGCCCGGAGCTCTCGATCGCGCCACGCATCGCCTCACCGAACCGTCGAGCATTGAACGGCGAGAAGCTCCGGGCCGGCTGGGTGATCACCGGGATGACCGGCAGATCGGGCCGGGGCAGGAGCAGTCGCAGCGGTACGACGAGTCCGTGGTCGAGGTCGACGCGTGGCGCCGCTTCCACTTCGAGGCCGCCGGCCCGGACCGCATCGACGAGCGACCGCGCGAACTCGGGATGTCCGGTCAGGTCGAGGCCCAGATCGGGTCGCTTGAAGAACTCCATCGAACCGGTGTGCCCCTCACCTACGCCGAGCACGAAGTGGCCGGTGTCGAAGCTCTGGAAGTGGCAGTCCGCAGAAACGAGGATGACGTCGGGATCCGCCGCGGCGATGTCCGTCGCCAGCTTTTCGTACCCGGCGAGCAGCCGAGCCACCGCGTCGTCTGGATCGATTTCCGGCCGGGCCAGGAGATCCGGGACATGGGAACATCCTCCCGCGAACACCAGGTTCCGCGGAACATCCGGCGTCGGCAGCGGTATCGACTCGTCCACCACGAATCCGCCGGAACTCGAGGTGTCACCGAGGTCGTCATTGAACCAGCGGCTGACGAGAATCGTCAACCCGTCGCCGAGGCCGATCGACCGCAACCGATCGCGATCACCGGCGAGGATGGTCGACGCCCATTCCTCTTCGATGCCCAGCAGTTCCGGTGCGCGCGACGGTGCCGCTTTCACCTCGGCCAGCAGATCGCTGTCGCGTGCCATCGCGAGAATAGCGGCTTCGATCCTGCTCTTGTCCATGTCGATCACGTCTTTCTTCATCGATCAGGTTCGGGTCGAATGTGTCAGTCGGTGACAAGCTTGCCGTCGCGGACCACCGCGACGCCGTCGATCTCGACAGTGCAGCCGCGCATCGGGATGTCGAGGTGTGCCGGGGTCTCGCGGTCCGCGAAGCGATTCGACCCGGTGGACCACATGAAGTTGCCGGCAGTGGAACGCAGTTCCTGCCCGTACAGAGTGCGGGGGTCGTAGACATCGAACGCGGACCATCGGGCGCGTTCGAGCAAGCCCCAGCCCATGTGGCTCAGCGCCCAGACCTCACTGTCGTTCCACGCCTCGAAGTAGTCGTTGAGGAGATGCGCGTCGGCACCCTCTCCGGAGATGCTCTTGATGAAGCCCTTCTCCACCTCGAGGGTGACGGTGTCGCGGACGTAGCGTTGCCACGGGATGAGGGCGTCGCCCGGTTGCAGGACGATCCGGCCTTCCGCTGTGCGGTCCTGAGGGAAGCATGCGACGAAACCCGAGGGCCAGTGGTCCCAGCGTCCGGGTTCGTCGACGTACCCCCACTGGTGGGTGATTGGCAGGTCCTCGCCCGAGATATCGGCGGTGAGATCCATGCCGGCGTCATTGGTGACGCGGAGAGTGCTTCCCGAGCGCAGACGGTTGCCGCCGCTTTCGACCGCGGAGCGCAGGTCGATGTTGCCCGACAAGCGTTCGAGTACGTCATTGGGCTCGGCGACGAACAGCATTCGCTTGCCGTTGCCGGTGATTCGGGTGCGGACGTCGGAGTGGATCAGCCCGCCGACGGTGACATCGACGACGAAGTCGCATTCGCCCGCAGCAGCCAGGAGCGGCGCGACCTCCCGCCCGTCGGCCACGTAGGGCGGGAGGTTCGGGTTGGACAGGCTGGAGGCATGGAGGACGAGCACACCGGCTCCGAGTTGCCGGGCGGCAGCTACCGCAGCGGCGACGTACTCGTCCTTCTGCCCGAGTTCTGCGATGATGCCGATAGTTTCGTCTGCGGTGACCTTGCACAGTGTGAACTGTTCGACGAAGTTCTCGGTCAGGGTGTTCGGCATTTCTGCTCCTTGTATGAGTTCTATCCGGCTCGGTTGTCAGTGCGCGGCGCGCACTGCGCCGCCGTCCACGGACAGGGACGTGCCGGTGATGAATGCGGCGCGCGGAGAGGCCAGGAACGCAACGGTGTCCGCGATCTCGCTGGCCTCCGCCCACCGGCCCATGGGGATGTCCTGCACCACTTTCGCGATCTCGGCGTCGACCGTGGTGCCGTTGTTGCGTGATTTCATCTCGACGATGCCCTGCATCCGGTCGGTTCCCGTCGCACCGGGCATCACCTGGTTGACTCGCACGCCGTCGCCGGCCACTTCGCTCGACAACGTCTTCACGAACGCGGACGCCGCGGAGCGGTACGACGCGGAGAGTACGCCACCGGCTGCCGGCTGCCGTACCCACGTGGACGACATCAGGACGATCGAGCCGCGACGCTGCGTTTGCATCTGTCGTGCTGCCGCGATCCCGAGCTGGACGATCGGGCGCAGCAGCAGGTCATGAGCTTTCTGCCAATCCGACCACGACGTGCCGAGAGCAGAGACGATGGGTGGGCCGGGCGTGTTGAGCACCGCGACGTCGAGGCTTCCATATTGTTCAACGACAGTATCGACGAGGGTGGCCGTCGCCGCGGCATCACCGAGGTCGGCCTCGATGGGGACGATGTGTCCTTCACCGAGATCTTCACGTTCCGTGCCGACGCTGCGCGCCGCCACGACGACGGTCATCCCCTCCATTGCGAGACGCTCGGCGGTCGCGCGGCCGATACCTCGCGATGCAGCGGTGACCAGGGCGATGCCTTTGTCCAGTCCGAGATACACGATGAACTCCTTCGAAAACTATGGTGTGTGGAGACTCAGAAAATTTCGCGGATTGCCTGCTCAGGGCATAGTGAAATAGCTCGGCGCGCCTTGTCCTGGTCGCGTTCCGGAACTGTTCCGTCTCCGGCAGCAGCGGCATAGCCCCACTCGTCCGAGCGGAAAACCGACGGGCACACGTCGAAACAGATGCCGTACCCGTCGCACTTGGTTGCGTCGACAGCGACTTTCATGACCTCGGTCTTGTGCTCGACTTTCACGGCAGCACTCCTTTGCTCGAGTTCTCTTCCCGGCGAGCGAGTTCGGCTCCGGCAGTACGCGCAAGCGTGAATGCCCCGTCGGCGAAGCCGCATGCTCCGCGTCCGGGAGTCGTCGTTCCCCAGCGCATCAGGTTATGCCGGTGGGCGGGGTCGTGACTGCCGCTGAGGACCTGCCGGAAGGCGCGGGCGATCGCGTTCGTGCCGCTCACACAGATTCCGCACTGCATCGCGGATTCCTGCCGGAACCAGGCACTGAGTTCACCGGCGATCTCGATGATGTCGTCATCGGGACCCAGGACGGTGACCGCGGCGCAGCCGAGACCACTACCGGCGGCGCGAACCGCGTCGTAGCAGCAGTGCAGAGCGCTGTGGTCGCCGGTGAGGATGCCGCCGAACCATCCCCCGATCAGCATTCCTGTCATCGTCCCAGCCATCGTGCCTGCGGTGGCAAGGTCGAGTACCGGTCGCCCCAAGGACATTTCGTATACACCTGGTGACGAACACGCGCCGGTGAGCGTGAACAACGCTGTACCCTTGGATGATCCGCTACCGACCGACGCGAACTCGGTGGCACCGTGCACATGGATCCACGCCGCGTGCGCGAGAGTCTCGACATTGCTGACCAGTGTCGGAAGCCCGTTCACGCCCTGTTGGTAGGGGCGTGGTGGCTTGCTCGTCGGTTTGGCGGGGAAACCGTTGATGGACTGACAGACTGCGGATTCCTCGCCGGCAACGTAGGTGTCCTCCGCGAGGTGCACGCGCAGGCGCACATTCTCGGGCACCAGCCCTGCCGAACGAATCTCCCCGATCGCGCGTTCCACGGCGGCCACGGCCTCCGGATGAGACGCGTACACGAGGGCGTCGTCGGCTCCGACCACCGCGGCGGCCAGGAGCAACCCGTCGAGGACGAGGTGGGGTCGACGAGTGAGCAACCACGTGTCCTTGAGCGAGGCCGGTTCGCCTTCGTGCCCGTTGGCCACGACGACCTTCGGTCCGGCTGCCGCTGCGACCGTGGCCCACTTACGGTGGGCGGGGAAGCCGGCGCCGCCACGTCCTCGCAAGCCCGACCGCTCGAGCTCCGCGAGAAATGCGGGCCCATCGACGGGTTCGCCGAAGAAGCCGAGTTCACGTTCGTTTCGCAATCCCCAGTCTCCGCTGCCGACTCCGGGAAGCACAAGTCTCGGTGGCGTGGATTCGACGACCCGGGCGGGCGTGTCGAGCGAGGGGGCACGGTACAGAGCCCTGTCGATCGCGATTGTCATGGCTTTCCCCTGACAAGGTCGAGTGCTTCGTTGAGTGAGACGACATCGCCGTACTTCGCCTCTATGTCGAACAGAGACGCGTCGTGCGGTGCTGCTTCGCGATCGCCCACGCATTCGCGGACCACGAACGCGGGAATGTCCGCAGCGCAGGCGTCGACGACGGTGGCGCGAATACAGCCGGAGGTGGTGGCGCCGGTAACGAGGATCGTGTCGACCTCGGCTGCATGGAGCTGCTGCGCGAGGTCGGTGTGTGCGAATGCGGAGGCCGTCTGCTTGATGACGAGCTTCTCGTCGGAACGCATCGCCAGGCGCTCGTCGATCCGGGTGCTGCGCTCGCCTTCGCGCAATCCCGAGAGTGCGGGCATCTTGGCGAGCCAGGTGGCGCCCCTGCCGTCTCCGTCCGCCGGGAATGCGATGGTGGTGAACCACACGGGTATCCCCCGGCTGCGGGCCGCGTCTACCAACGTGCGCGTGTCCGCCACGACCTGGTCGAGATCGAAGCCCGGACCGTACTCGGCTTCAGTGAACCCGTATTGGAGGTCGACAACAACCACGCCGATGTTGTGTCCCGGTGTCAGTCGTCCGAGCAAACCCCCTGCCACATACTTGTCGCGGACGGCGTCATGGGCGGTCAAAACTCGAACTCCGGCCATTCGCCCTGCTCCGCGCGCATCATGTCGGCGTAGAACTGGTACAGGTTGCGTTGGACGCCTTCCTCGTAGCGTGTCCAGTACACCTTTCCGGGGCCAGGCCAGTCGGACACCGGTGTTGCCATGCCGATTCCGGGCATGCCCATCTCGTAGTTCAATTCGAATCCGAGGAGTTCACCGGCCACCGAACCACCGGTGCGCGTCACCGTGAGCCACGGTTCGGTATCGTCCATCTCGAACGACCCGCCGAGCGAGAAGGTGCCGAGGGCCGCGTGGTAGGTCCGCTCCTTCTGCTCGGGTGTCATATTCTTGTAACCGACGAACCAGTTCCAGATCTCGATCTGCCCGGGCCCCTTGGGCTGCCAGGTTCGGATGGTGAGGATGCCGGTCGGTGCATGGTTGGCACCGTCCTCGGTCATCGGCAGGGCCAGAATCGAGAAGTTGGGGAACACGTTCCCGACGAACACCCGCGATCGGCGAGCCACCTCGAGTTGTTCGGGTGAGATGTTGACGCTGTCGAAGTGCTTCGAAATCGATTCGGGAAACCCGAAGAAGTTGGGTCCTGGCTCGTCGGCGTACTCGGCCATGGAGAACGACAACGAGTGCCCCGGCGAGGCCTGAATGTGGTACCCCATCATGTTCTCGCTGAACGGGACCGGGAAGGCGCCGATGCTCCACACCGATTTGTGCAGGGTGCCGAGGTGGTAGTCGTCGCCGGAGAAGTTGTCTGCACCGGATTTCCAGTTGGCATCGACGACGAAACGTTGTGGCGCGCCAAGCATTTCGACACCGTCCTTGTCCAGACCGAAGACGAGGTCGAGGTACCAGGCCATGCCCCCGAGGTAAGTCCGCAGCGGTGGGGCAGTCGGGTCGAGGGTCGCGAAGATCAAGCCGTGGAAGGACTCCACCTGGGCTGCCTTGGCGAGACCGTTGTTCTCCTTCGTCATGCCTCCGAGTGCATTTTTCCACAGGGGTGCCCCGACAAGGGATCCATCCGATGAGTATGTCCAGCCGTGATAGGGGCATCGGAAGTGGGAGGAGTTCCCGGAGTCGGATCGGCAGATTTGCACGCCCCGGTGGCGACATGCGTCGAACAGGACGTGGATCTGTCCGTGTTCGTCGCGGGTGACGACGAACGAATCTTCGCCGATCTTGCGGACGACATAGTCGCCGTTCGCTTCGATCTCCGACTCGTGCGCCATGAACACCCAGGCACGGCCGAAGATTCGACGCAGTTCAGCTTGATAGATGTCGGGATTACCGAATATCTCGGCGGGGACCCGGCCGCGTGACAGACCGTCGTCGATGCGGTCCATCACTTCACGGACCGTCGGCTTCAGGGTCGATGCCGGCTTGGTCTCAGGCTGACCTCTATTGATCACGGGGTTCATGGCTGCACTTCCTGATTTGCGTGTAGGACGAGAAATCGTCAGAAGAAGAGGGCGAAGTTGTGCGTTCCGATCACGGTGAGATCCAGATAGACCACCCGCTGCAGCAGGCGCCATCGACCCTCCTCCCGGCGCAGGATGTCGTGCCGCTCGCCCGAGAGAAGCTGCGGCGTCGTCTGCTCCTGACGCGTGCGGTAGATCAGGAGATTGCTCCTGACGTCGAGCAGGTCGGGATCCGAGTCAAGGGTCGGTCGGACCCGGATGTTGGTGACGAAGTGGCGCACCCGCGATGGCGGGTCCTCCGCCCAGGCGTACTTCGTCTCCCCGCGGGTGACCCGTGAATCCAGCGACCCGTATGTCTCGTCGAGATGGAACGTTGACGAGTGGAATCCGCGGCCGCGCGCTCGTTCGACGGTTTCGCGGACCGGAATCCGGTACACGATGTCGCGGCTGACAAGTTCGGTGAGCCATGTGCGCTCGGCGAGACCATCGAGCAACTCGGCCTCGTAGTGCAGGAAATCCGCTGCTTCGGCGTGTCGAGGGTCGGACACGGACAAGGGTCGAGTCACTGTCTCGGGCTTGTTCAGAGCAGTCACCAGACGTCTCCTAACTGGATACACTTTTGGATGCACTTAGGATGACTGGTGATCTGGATTACTGCAAGACCCAATTTGTGAAATCGGAGTTGCTCCTGATCGCAGACCTCTCACCGACCACCCGCAACTCTCGTATCGACAGCTACGCCTGCCCACCCCGTACCATGCACGCACGCAACCCTGATACAGACCCGCAGCGCTGGTTCGTGGAATTGACCAACGCAATATCCGATCAACCACTCAGGACACTTACGTCAGCAGACCCACAGGTCAGCGTACTGCGAGCGCAGTGAATCGTCTGTAAGTGTTGGCAGTGGCCGGCCCGGGGCTGGCTGACAGGATCGGTGTCGTCGCCCTCATCCGCTGTGACTCGTGAATCGTCTTGCCCCCTGCCTGGGGGTACACTTCCCGGGATCTGTCCATCGCTCGAGCGGCGGCGACGCTGGCCCGGTCTCGCTTCGGTGGCTTGATTAGAAGCCTGCCCGACCTGTTTACCCAGGTTGTGGCCCATTACAGGCCTGCCTCGAAGCTCCTTCCGGACCGACGCCGGAACACGACGTCCGCCCGTTGGAAAGGAGAACCGCCGCAATGACCATCGTCGCAGACCACTACCAACACGTCATCGGTGTCGACACACACGCCGCAACCCACACAATGAACGTCGTGACAGCAGCCACCGGCGCGCCAGGGGCGCCGGCGACGTTCCCCGTCAGTGCGGCAGGACTCGACCGTGCTCGGGACTGGATCGCGCGGTCCGTGCTGAGTATCGACCTGGCGAGGCTCCGTACGCCCCGCGCGGATGGCCCGCGTGTGGCGATGCGTGTTCTCGTGGTCGCCCGGGAGCAGATGACCTGCGAGCGCACCCGTGCGATCACTGCATTGACTGCACTCGTCCGCACCGTCGACCTCGGCATTGACGCACGTAAGCCCTTGGCCCACAGCCAAATTTCGACGATCTGCGCTTGACGGCGCCGTGACGAGGACGCCGTGCTGCACACCTGTCGCCACGAGGCGGTCCGGTTGGCGCGGAGAAATCTGCGCGCTCGAGTCCGAGCTTGCCGACAACCGCAAGAAGCTCGATGCCGTCGTCAAGGCCTGCGCCCCGAAACTGGTCGACCTCCCCGGCGTCGGTGCCGTGGTCGCCGCGTCGATCCTCATCGCATGGTCGCACCCAGGGCGTGTCCGCAGCGAGGGGGCTTTCGCGTCCCTCGCGGGGACCTGCCCGATCCCGGCGTCCTCTGGAAACACCATGCGACACCGGCTCAATCGTGGCGGCGACCGGCGCTGGTCGTCCGGGTGAGGACCGATCCGGATACCCGCGCCTACGTCGCACGGCGACGTGCGGAAGGTTGCACCACCAAGGAAATCCCAGTGTTGTACTCAAACGCTACGTGACCAGACAAGTCTTCCGTAAGCGTCACTGCCGTATCGTTTCCTCGGGATGCTTGACAGATATAGAAGTGCCCTATGTCAAGCAGCTGAGAGTTTTCGACTGGTGTGTAGTTGCGGACTGAAGGGTATTTCGTCTTGCCCAGCAGCGCCAGATGATGCGGATCCAGGCGCGTGCAAAGATCCGGATGGCATGAGGGTGTCGACAGCCTTTGGCGATGGCCCGCTGGTAGACGCTCATCGCCCACTCGTCGCCGAGGCGGCTGCCGTTCGCGAAGTCCATGACCCCGGCGCACGACCAACGAAACACGGTTTGTTCGTGTTTGCAGGATTGTCGAGTCGAGGGCGAACCCGAGGGCCCCAGGGAACGCAAGTTCGAGGTTGCACCGGAGCTGGTTCATCACCTGCACACGCATCTCTACGAGCTCCTAGCGAGCCCGGCACATCGCCCGCAATACCTTCCGTCTCCGGGTGATCCTCCCGCAGCGGCCTCCACCGGTGCCCGTCGGTGCGTAGCGTGTCCGCGAGGACGTACGCGTCGAGACGATCATCTTTGTTGCCGGCAGAGCCGTAACGGGTCCGCAAGGCTTTGATCTGACGTGACGGGACAACGAACACCGCGAGGCCGGCATCGATCAATACCTGCACGACCGGCCCGTCGCCGCGCTCGATCGCTACCGTGGCCACCCCATTCTTCCGGAGCCGGGACACCATCGCGCGAAGCACCTGGCTATCGTGTGTGATGTCGAACCGCTCGATCATCCGGCCGTCGCTGTCGAGGACACATACCGCGTGACGTTCAGCGGCCCAGTCGATCCCAGCTATCGCACTTGGTTTCTGCATACGTATCTTCTCCGCATCGTCGGAATGCTTTACCAGGTGGAAGGCGTTGGTGCTGGTCGCTCACTGCAAGGCGCTCGAAGCGCATGGCCCTATCGCCAGTCTCAACGCCGGGCCGCCGGGTCCTGCGGAACTGCTATTGGCCCTCGAAGGGCGAGCATCCACAGCAGTGGCCCAGCGGCTACCGGGTTCAGCACCCACCACCCTTTCAAAAAGGCAGTCGGTACGACCATGGTTGTTCAGTAAGCATCCCGGGGTGACGGTAGCGGCGATCACGAGCAGCCCGTCCCCCAGTCTGCGGTCCTTCTTGACGTGTCGGATGATCACAGCGTCTCACACCGTGGCAGACAACGAACTGAGACGAGGTGGATATGAGGGCTGCCCCCTTGGAGTGGACACCCTGACAATGGACCCAGAGGGTCCAGGAAGGGATGTCGAGGTGGGACGTCAATCGATGTATCCGGAGGAGTTCAGGAGGGATGCGGTCGCGTTGTATCGGGCAGCCGACGGCACCCGCACCTACGCGACGGTGGCCGCGGATCTGGGGATCAGCGGGGAGACTCTGCGCACCTGGGTCCGTCAGGACACCGCTCGCACGGCGCGGTCTGGTGATCGCATCGGTGTGGGTGCAGAAACCGAGGCGCAGGAACTGGCGCGGTTGCGGGCGGAAAACGTCCGGCTGCGCGGTGCGGAGAAGGAATGGCAGCTCGAACGCGAGATCTTGCGCCGGGCAGCCGCGTATTTCGCCAAAGAGGTGAAGTGAAGACCCCGCCGCTGGGACTTCATCTCGACATATCGTGCCGAGTTCGGTGTCCAGCGGCTGTGCCGGGTTCTCGGGATCTCCCGCTCCGGCTACTACAAGCACCTGGCCGCCGAGCCGGCCCGTATCGAGCGCCGAGCCGAGGAAGCGGCGATGGTCGCTGAGATCCGTGCCATCCACTTCGAGCATCGCAGCGCCTACGGCGCCCCTCGAGTACACGCCGAACTCCGCTCCCGCGGATGCGCAATCAACCGCAAAAGGGTGACCCGGCTGATGCGCTCTCACGGCATCGTCGGCCGGCACCTGCGCCGTTCCCGACGCACGACGACCCCGGATACAGCAGCGCCGCCGGTTCCGGATCTGGTGCGGCGGGACTTCACCGCCACGACTGTCGATACGAAATGGTGCGGCGACATAACCTACATCCCGATGGGATCGTCGTGGATGTATCTGGCGACGGTGATCGACATCTACTCACGTCGGGTGGTGGGCTGGTCTATCGCCGACCACATGCGCACCGACCTCGTGACGGATGCGATCGAGATGGCGGTGCACACTCGCGGTGGTGACGTCAGTGGCGTAATCTTCCATAGCGATCGTGGATCGCAATACACTGCAGCAACTTTCGTTGATGTTTGCCATCGGCATGGCATCCGACCGAGTCGAGGCCGGATTGGGTCGAGCTACGACAATGCCCTCGCCGAATCGTTCTTTTAAGGACTCAAGAGAGAGTGGCTGCACGGCCGCAGTTGGTCCTCGAAGAGCCATGTTCGGACGGAGCTGTTCGAGTGGCTTGCGTACTACAACCGGCGTCGTCGCCATTCCTCCCTGGGATATCTCACACCGGTGGAGTTCGAGCGGCAACTTCACGCACCGTCTACGCTGTCACTCGCTGCATGAAATCCGGTGTCCACCTTCAAGGGGCAACCTCAGATATGCCCGTTCGAGTGTGGTGGGTGTTGCCGGGGGTCCTGACAACGCCCCACCAACGCTGCCTCGGTCTTGGATCGGTTCCCGCTTTGTCAGCGTCACTGCGACGGCATAGCGATGCCATCGAGGGCTCCGGTCATCCCTTGCGTCGCTGAATCGTACGCGAACGGAGTCTCCCGCCGAACCCGTCGACCGGGCTTCTACGACGTGCGCCCTCACCGAGGTGAGGGCGGCGCTTGCTTTTTCAAGCCGAGCTCTACAGTGGCCTCACCGAGGTAGCGACGTGCGTTTCCGTGGAGGATGGCCGCGGTTTGTGCTTCCGTGAGGAAGTCGGAGCGTCGTACAACCTCACCTGCTGGTCGCTCGCCGAGCGGATACGGGTAGTCGGAACCGACCATCACCTGGCTGCTGCCGAGTGTTTCCACCAAATTGCGCAGCGCGCTGGGATGAAACACCACCGAGTCGACGCTGAAACGGTCGAGGTAGTGCGACGGTGGTAGCGCGGATTTTGCAATCAGGTCCGACCGCTGATGCCACGCGTTCTCGAAACGCCCAAGCCAGAAGCTGAAAGATCCACCGCCATGGGCGAAACAGATGCGCAGGGAGGGTGGAATCCGGTCGAACACGCCACCGAGAATCATCGCGATGATCGAGAGGTGAGTCTCCGATGGCATGCCTGTGAGCCACCGTGCCATCCAGCGGTCGAGTCGAGGCGAATCGGGCATGTCCCAGGGATGAACGAACACCGGGACGTCCAGAGCTGCCGCGTGCTGCAGGAAAGTCACAATTCCTGCGTCGTCCAAATCTCGGTCACCGACATGGTTCCCGATCTCGACGCCCCGATGTCCTGCCTGAACGGCACGTTCAAGTTCTCGACATGCCGCGTCAGTGTTCTGGAGCGGGACCTGGCAGAACGGGACAAGCCGTGGGCCCACCGGTGCACACATCTCGATGGCGAGATCGTTGAAGATTCGTGCGATCTTCTCGCCCTCACGTGGGGATGCGTCGTAGTTGAAGAACACCGGAGTCGGTGACACGACCTGAATGTCGATATTGTCGTCATCCATATCGCGAAGCCGGATGTCAGGGTCCCAGCATTCAGCCCCGATCGGTCTGAACTCCCGTGAGTCGATCATGATCATCGCGTCACGCTCGCTGTCGATGCGCAGCCAGGGCTTGCCAGCACCCAGATCCGGCCACTGGCGAGGAACCGAGTGGGTATGGATATCAATCGCGCCCATGTCTACCCCTTCCCAGGATGCAGCGCACCGCAGTTGCCGCAGGTGCGGGCTTCTTCCGAGTCGTAGAATTCTTGGAAGACCGGCGGCAGATCCTCGACGATGTGACGAACCTGAAGTTCGATCTCATGGACGAGGTGATTGCACTCCGGGCAGAACCAGTTGAACTTCTCGAGGGTGCCCTCCTTTCGGATGCGCTCGATGACGATGCCGATCGAGCCCGGCTCAGGACGCTGCGGAGAGTGGTACAGATTCCGCGGAAGCAGCCACATCTCGCCTTCCCGGAGGTCGATGCGCTGTGGGCCGTCCTTGGTCATGAGGTTGATGTGCATATCGCCCCGATACTGGTAGAACCACTCCTCGTACGGGTCGAGGTGGTAGTCGGTGCGCTCGTTCGGGCCGCCGACCACTTGGACGATGAAGTCGCCCATGGGTTCCCACATCTGCGCGTTGTTCACCGGCGGCTGGAGTTCGTCTTCGTGCTCCTTGATCCAGCGCTCGAAGTCGAAGACAGGCGGTATGGCGGTCATGATCAGCTCCTTATCGGAAGCCAGGCAACAGCCTGAATCTCAATGAGTAGGTGCGGGTGCGGGAGTTGATGGACAGCGACTGTGGTTCTCGTCGGCCCATCGTCGTCGAAGTAACTTCCGTAGATCTCGTTGTATCCGCCGAAGTCATTCATGTTGACGAGATACGTCGTGATCTGAACAAGATTGCTCAGATCCGCTCCGACCGTGCGAAGGATGTCTGAGATGTTCTCGATCACAGCGCGTGTCTGAGTTCGAATGTCGAGATCGACCACCCCGAGATGGTCAACTTTCACGCCTTCGAACGAGTTGTCGGGCCGACGACTACTGGTGCCGGAAACGTAGACCAGATTGCCGACCACCTTCACGTGGGGGAAGCGTCCGCGAGGAGTGGCCTTTCCTTCGATGACTTTCGACTCAACCATGGTTGCGTGCATCTCCTGTCCGGACCGAGACGGTGCCCAGCCCGTAGACCATGGCGCGGTACGAGTGCCCGACCGTGATCGGTGCGGCCGACGTCGCCGCGCCGGCGAGCAGGATCGAGCCGGCTGTGATCTCGTGTCCATAGGTCGCCGACATGCGCTGTGCTGCGGCGATGGCTTCCCATGGATTGCCGAGGATGTCAGCGGTGGTGCCCTCGGCGATCACGTCGTCGTCCTCGAAGAGGAAGACAGGTTGCTTGCTCAGATCGAGGCGTCCTTCGACCTTTTCGACCGGCACCCAGTTGCCGATGACGAATGCCGATGCCGACGTGTTGTCGGCAACCACGTCCTCGAGGCTGAACTTGAAGGCCTCGAATCGACTGTCTATCACTTCGAGCGCCGGAGCAATATGAGTCACGACCGGGGTAGTATCCGGATCGTTCTGGCCGCCAGCGGGATGACCGAACAGGAATGCGACCTCGGGCTCGATTCGGGGGTGAACGCCTCGCGTGAGATCGATTTCACCGCCGTTCGATACTCCCATGGAGGAGGTCAAGGTTCCGATGATGATGTCGGATACGCCCATCTGTTCGGCTTTGGCTCGACTGGTGAAGCCGAGTTTGACCCCGACTGTGCTCTCGCCGCGATCCTTCCGAAGGGAAATGCCCGCGTGCTGGACAGCGTAGGCGTCGGTCAGATCGAGGCCGGCTTGCTCGGCGACCTGTGGGATGGCCTGCCCGCTGTCTGTTGCGTCGGCGAGTTGCCGAGCGATCTGCGCGAATTCGGTGTGGTGCACAGCTTTCCTCACTTTAGTGAACTCGGTCCTCACAACTGCACGCACACGTTGGTGGGCTCAGAGTAGAAGTGCAGCGAGTGCATTCCGCCCTCACGCCCGATTCCTGAGAGTCCAACCCCACCGAACGGTGAGCGCAGGTCGCGCAGATACCACGTGTTGACCCATGCCATCCCCACTTCCATTTGCTGAGCTACCCGGTGACCGCGCTGTAGATCGGTCGTCCATACTGCTGCGGCCAAGCCGTATTTGGTGTCGTTTGCCATGCGGATGGCTTCTTCTTCGGTGTCAAAGGGGATCAGTGCTGCCGCCGGCCCGAAGATCTCCTCGCGGACCACTCGACTGCTGTTGTCCAACCCTGTCCACAGTGTCGGCTCGACCCAGGCTCCCCGCTCGAGGTCCTGCCCGAGTTGTGGGACGCCCCCACCTACGACCGTGGTGGCCCCCTCGCTGCGTGCAAGATCGAAGTAGGAAAGCACCTTCTTGCGGTGTTCTTGGGAGATGAGGGGACCGGTGGTGGTTTCCGGGTTCATCGGGTCGCCGAGAGTGAGTTGCCGGGCCCGTTCGGTGAGGCGTTCGACGACCGTCTCGAAGATTGGCCGCTGAATGTACACCCGTTCGGTGCACAGACAGACCTGCCCGGTGTTGAGGAAGATCGAACGGGTCAGGCCGTCGATTGTCTTGTCCAGATCGCAATCCGCGAAGACGAGGGCTGCGTTCTTACCGCCCAGTTCGAACGACACGGGTCGGACCGATGGTGCAACGGCTCGCATGATGGCCGAACCGGTCGACGATTCACCAGTGAAGGTCACGCCGTCGACGTCGGGATGCGTGGTCAGGTACTCGCCGGCGGAGTCCACTCCGAAGCCGTGGACGACGTTGTACACGCCATCGGGCAGGCCGGCTTGAGTCATGATCTCGGCGAGCAGTGTCGCGGTCGAGGGTGTTTCCTCGGACGGTTTGACGACCACCGCGTTGCCGCAGGCGAGTGCCGGTGCGAGTTTCCATGTCAGGAGTAGGAGGGGCAGGTTCCAGGGGACAATGACTGCCACGACGCCAAGTGGCTTCCGAACTGCATAGTTGAGCGCTGAGCTCCCGTCGGACAGGTCAGTGAGAAAGGAATCCAGGCCGGCGCTGGAAATGATGTCCGCAAAAGCACGGAAGTTGTGTGCTGCGCGAGGGACATCGAGTTCACGCACCAGCTTCTCGGGTTTTCCGGTGTCAGCGATCTCGGCTGCCACGAGATCTTCGAATCGCTCGTCGATGACGTCCGCGATACGACGTAGTAGCTCCGCTCTCGTGGTGACCGGCATCGATGCCCAGGAGCCGGTCAACGAGGCGCGGGCCGCACTGACTGCCTGATCGACAACGCTCTGGTCGGCCTCGTGCACCTGGACGTTGACCGAGCCATCGACAGGATTGACCTTGTCGAAGACCCGTCTGCCCGGAACGCGTTGGACACCGACCACATTGAGGATCTCCGTCTTCGACGGGACAGACGTGTTCTGACCGTAGGACTGCACGGCATGTTCGTCTAGTGTCATTACATCACCTTCTATGCACAGATGGGTATAAACCGAGGGCTTGGGTAGGCGGGTTGCCCGCCCTGTGGGATGTGTTCTGCGTCAAGTCCGAGTCGGCCCCGTTCGGGCCGCTGGTTGCTGAGATGAGACAGCGTCACTCCTCGACGACAGTCGGAGTGTGACCTCGCTGCGAAAGTCGGCTACCGGCTACAGATCCACCGAAAGGCTGCCCTGATCATCAACCGCAGCATCGTGCAGGGAGCGCCCATCTAACATGACAGCCTTGTCGGATTCGCGATCCCAGGTGCTGGGGGTTCTTCCACGTTCGCGCAGAACGACCTTCCGAATCTTGCCGTTCTCGGTCTTCGGCAAATCGGCGACAATGTCGATAAATCGTGGAACGGCGAACTTCGTCAAGCGTCCGTGGCAGTGCTCAATGATGTCCTGAGGAGTAAGGCCAGCGCCGGCCTTGGCGACGATCGCCACCATGACTTCGTCCTCGGCCATTTCCGAAGGTACTGGGTATGCGGCTACCGTCTCGACTGCTGGATGTAGACCGATGACCTGCTCGACTTCGAACGATGAAATGTTCTCGCCCCGCCTGCGAATGACATCCTTCATCCGGTCGACGAAGCGGAACCATCCGTCGGGCTCGCGTATCACCCGGTCTCCGGTGTGGAACCAGAGGTTGCGCCAAGCTTCTGTGGTCTTGTCGGGCATCCCGTAGTACCCGGTCGCGAACGCGTACGGAACGCGCGAACGCAGCAGGAGCTCGCCCGGTGTTCCGTCAGGAACTGGGGCGTCATGTTCGTCTACGACGATCGCTTCGTAGTCGGGTTGCGTCTGGCCGAGGTACCCCGGTCGCGGCGCGTCCGGGGCCGAGGTCAGAACGGAATTGGTTTCTGTGGAGCCGAATCCGTCGATCAGCTGGATGCCGAAACGTTCACAGAAGGGGGCGGCCAGTGTTGCGGGTGTGGCGGGCGAGAGCGCGATCCGGGCGGAGTGTTCTCGCTCGAGCGGATCGGGATCCCGGGACCAGAGGATGTTGATCATAGCTCCGAGAAGATATGTGATGGTTGCTTTCGATTCCTTCAGCTGGTCCCAGAAGCGACTTGCCGAAAACCTTTGCCCCACCACCATTGTTGCTCCTGCAACAAGCGCTTGTACGAAGGCGTTGAGGGCATTGGTGTGGAACAAGGGCAGCACCGTGAACAAGGTGTCGTCCTCGGTGATCTCCAACTGCTCTGTGACGGAGATGCCCCACCAGTAGAACTGGGCGTGTGGGCAGCACACTCCCTTGGATACCCCGGTAGTGCCGGATGTGTACAGCAAGGCGGCAGTATCACCAGGAGCGACATCGCCGGCCGGCACTGATCCTGTGATCGGAGGCATGGTTCGCACGTCGTAGCCGTCGACACTCGGCTCGGTGACTGGGCCGAGGCACCATACCTGTTCCAGAGCGGGGGGCGGCGTTACTGACTCGAGTCGGGAGAGCAGGTCGGATTCGACTGCCAGTATCTGCGAGTTCGAATCTTCCAGCGCGTGGTGGAGTTGAGCACCTTGCAGTGCCGCGTTCAGTGGTACGGCAACGGCACCCATCCATGCGCATCCGAGAATGATCTGTAGCAGTTCGAGGCGGTTCTCCGACAGGATCGCGACTTTGTCGCCGTGGCTGATCCCGTTTGCCTGCAGAATTTCTGCGGTGCCTGCCGCGAGGTCTCGGACCTGCGCGTATGACAATGTCGACTCCCCGATTCTCAGCAGGGTCTTCGGACCGTACTGCTCGGCTTGCCGTGTCAACAGCGACGGGATCGTGCATTCGGTCAGCGGTAGCCCGCGAAGTGGTGCGGTGATGGCTACGGCGTTCTGCATGTTTCACTGCTCCTTGATGGAAGGCTGCGGAACAACGGCGATCAACCCACCGGTCTGCCTCTTGTTCGTTGATACAAGGGTGATTTCCGTTCCCGGGGCCCCGCCTTCCCCGACGATCTCTGCCACGACGATCGGTCCGAGGTCGGTTCGGATGGAGCCGAACAGTATGGGCGGTGAACCGCTCTGAAGGGTTGTTTCCTCTATGGCCCCTCGGCTGGCCGTCGCGGGCGCGAAGACATCGCTGTGGCAGTGCGGACACATGCTTCGGGGAGGAAACACTGCCTGTGCGCAATCGATGCAGCGCTGCATTTCGATACCCACATCAAACCCTTTCCAATATGGCAAGGTTGGCGCATGCGCCATAGCGATACGTGACCATGCCGTAGCCGCTCACCGCAGCAATATGTGCGTCGGGAACCTGGCGGTCTTCGGCCTCGCCGAGCAGTTGAGTCACAGCCTCGACGAGGCCATGCATTCCCGCGGCAGAACCGGCTTGGCCTGCGGACAGTTGCCCACCCGAGGTATTGACGGGCCAGTCCGCACTACGAAGACGGTGGGCGAGTTTCCGAATATCGCCGTCGGGCGCGAAGCCCATGTCGGCGAGTTGGATCAGCACCATGACCGGATAGTCGTCGTAGACGCTGATCACGTCGACATCGGATGGATCCAACCCGGCTCGATTCCACAACGTGGGAGCGATACCGGCAAGTCCCGTGCGGAGGCCGTCGCCTTCATGGAGATCGAAGTTCACAGAACCGCCGACAGCACGCACACGAACTGCAACCCTTCCGGCCGGTACTCGGTCCTGCCTGGTGACGATGATCGCGTCAGCGCCTGAAACCGGAGGAACGCAGTCGAATCGACGTAGTGGTGAAGCGACGACGGGTGACATCAGATAGTCATCCATCGTCATGCCCGTTCTGTATACCGCTCCAGGATTCATCGTGGCCCAACGCCTTTGAGAGACAGCCACGGAACCGTAAGCGGTTTCGTCAAGGCCATGGCGACTCATATGACGTTGCGTGAGCATCGCGAACATGGCATTCGGACCCCCCATACCGAGTGGCGCCACGTAGTCCCTGGTGATGACGTTGTATTCGTCGACGACCGCCTGAAACTCTGTCGAGGTCATTCGGTCGCCGGCGACAAGAACGATGGCTTCGGCGTCTCCCGCTTCGATTGCGCGTACGGCATGCTGGAGCATATTGATCCCACTGGCTCCGCCGTTGGTGTCTTCCATGATCCAACTCAGTGCCAGACCGCTTCGGACGGCGAGATCGACAGCGTGATCGGGACCGAGCGTGAAGCTGGAGACGCCTAGCCCGTCGACATCCGAGAATTCGAGCCCAGCATTCGAGATGGCATTGCGGATTGCTGTGGTGAGGAGTGCTTCGGTCGTCACATCATCACCAGGGTGCCGGGTATAGGGAACCTCGACAGCGCTGACGATGACTGCGTGGGAATGGTTCATACACGCTCACCCACTTCGTTCGTCGGGCGTGCCTCTGATGCAGACTCCGAGCTTGTCAGGAGGTCATCCGTGGGCCTGGTTTCCGGTGCCTTGATCACAGCGATAGTGCTGAGGACACCGAAAAATGCGAGGTACACCGCAATGGGCCAGTACGTTCCCGACCACGCGAGCAGCGCCGTGGCGATCAGGGGAGCGACGCCGCCGGCGAAGATCGCCGCGACTTCATGGCCGATCGAAAGCCCGCTGTAGCGCACATTGCCAGTGAAGAGTTCGCTGAAGAAGCTCGGCTGTGTGCCGATCATGGCACTGTGACAGATGCTGATTGCCACGATGATCGCGATCCAGATCAACGCCGTATTCTTCGTATTGATCAACAGGAAGAACGGTGCTGCCCACACGATCACACCGACTGCACCGATGAGATACACGGGACGTCGCCCGATCCGGTCAGAGAGAGCAGCGAATCCGACCATCGTGAAGGCTTCCAATATGTTCGCCGCAATGATTGCCGTCAGGATCACTCCGCTTCCGACGCCGATATGAACGCCGTAAGCAAGCGAAAACACTGCGAATATGTACGATCCGCCGTTTTCCGCCATCCGGGCACCCACGGTGATCAAGATGGAACGACGCTGCGTCTTGATGGCCTCGAGCGCGGGATAACGGACGTTACTTCCGTCCGATTGCAACTCCTCGAACACCGGCGTTTCTTCAACTTTCATGCGAATCACGAGGCCCGCAATCATGAGCACCAAACCCAGGACGAAGGGAATTCTCCATCCCCAGGAAAGGAAGTCGTCTTCAGGTAGTAGGCTGACCAGCGCAAAGACGGACGATGACAGGATGAAGCCCAGCGTGACGCCGACCTGACTGAAGGCGGAGAAGAATCCTCGGCGACGCGGTGGGGCGTTCTCGCTGATCAGCAGTACAGCACCGCCCCATTCGCCGCCTACCGCGATGCCTTGGATGACGCGCAGGGTCACCAGGAGGATCGGCGCCCACATGCCGATCTGCGCGTAGGTCGGGAGCAGGCCGATCAATGCAGTGCAGATGCCCATCATCATCAGGGTGATGACGAGCATCGATTTACGCCCGACACGATCTCCGAAGTGGCCGAAAATGACCCCGCCGAACGGTCTTGCGATGAATCCGATCGCGAACGTCCCGAAGGCGGCCAGCGTACCCGTCAAAGAGTCGTCCCCGGTAAAGAAGAGCGGGCCGAATATGAGGGCCGCGGCTGTTCCATACAAGAAGAAGTCGTACCATTCGAGCGCGCTTCCGATAAGACTTGCGGCGGCCGCTTTCCGCGTCCGCGTTTCTGCTGTGTGATTGGACATGACAGGATCCGTTTCGTTCTGCATATTTCGAGCCCGGCTGCGGCGCATCGTCGGGCCGCACTCATCAGCGATCATGCGAGACAGTTCTGTGTCGACCGGTTCGGATAGCCGGCGGCTAGTGGCCGAAGGCTTCGACCAGCCACCACGACCCTTCGTCGGAGACGATCTTGGCGTCCAAGACCATTGGTCGGTCGGGTCGATCCGCCCACGACTTGACCGGTAGCAAGTCATCGGGGTGTCTGACGGTGAGAGCGTCACAGCCGAAGCCTCGGGCGATGGCGGCGATGTCGGTGTCAGGGAAGGTCACGGTGTCGAGGACGACGTCCGACCCGAAGTGATGAACCTCTGCGCCATACTTGGCATCGTTGTAGACAATTACCAGCATCGGCAGCTTGAGCCGTGCCGCGGTTTCGAGCTCGCTGAGGCCCATCATGAACCCTCCGTCGCCGCAGGCTGCGATCGGAAGTCGGTCAGGCTGGGCGATCGCGGCGCCGATTGCCGTGGCCAGTCCGAGGCCGACCGACTGGAATGCCTGTGTGAAGCAGAAACCGTATTCGTCGGGGACGTCGAGATACATGCTCGGATAGCCGAGAAAGTTTCCGGAATCGACGGACAGGACTCGTGAGCGCGGAAGCAATCGATTGAGATGTGCGCTCATCAACCTAGGATCGATGCGCTCGCCGGTGCTTTCGTCATCGAACGGGACCTGGTGCCAGCGTCCTTCGGAGCGGATCTGCTCGAGGATCTCTTCTGTTCTGTAGCCCGTCTTGGAGATTCCCTGGGTGGCCAGCAGCGCAGAAGCGTCCGCGGCGGTCGCGGCGACGTCGGCCCACACGCCGAGATCGACCGGTCGGTGTCGTCCGAGTGCACCTTGGTCGATGTCGACCTGCACGACCTTGGCGTCGTCGGCGATGAGTCGGCCGTGACGCATTGTCCACATGTTCAGCCCGCACCCCCAACCGACAATGAGGTCGGCGTTGGCGATGAGGTCAGCGGCGAGGGGCGTCGAAAATCCACCCGCAACATCGATTCCCCACGGTTCGCCCTCGAACATGCCGCGCGAGACCGCGGAGGTGGCGAGTAGAGCGCCGCACCGGTCGGCGAGCTCGATCAGAGTGTGTTTGGCAGAACCTCCTCGTGCTCCACGGCCAGCGACGAACACGGGACGCTCGGATTGCCCGAGTAGCGCCGTGAGCTTTTCGACCTCTGCTCGCTGGGGGCGAGGTGCTTGCCGCGCGAGAGGTGGTGCGACGACGCCAAGCTCGGGAAGGACGTGATCTTGAACGTCGATCGGAATGTTGAGCACCACGGTGCGGTTCTGCGTCGCGCAGATATTATAGGCGTTGGAGATGTCGGCGATGGCTGTTTCTGCCGAGCGTACGCGGAGGGCGACGGCTCCACATCCCTGGGCGATTGCCTGCTGATCGATGTAGAAGTTGGACTTCGGATCAGTGGCCTCCGCAGTCAAGACGAGGAGCGGGCTCCCACTTTTTGCTGCCTCGACAATTCCGGTCAGGGCATTCGTGTAGCCGCACCCTTGGTGAAGGGATAGTACGGTGACTTCGTCGCTCATGCGTGCGTGTGCATCTGCCATGACAGCGGCTCCACCTTCGTGGCGAGCAGCAACGAAGCGGGCTCCGGCGTCCACGAGAGCGTTCGTGTAGTGGAAGTTGCCGCTACCAACCACTCCGAATGCCATGCGGACACCGAGTTCGTACAGTGCTCGGCCGATCGCGTCGCGAACATACATGGGTCAGCCCTCCTTCTTCGATGATTGAGCTGGTGCGTCGACGATTGCCAGCACTCGGGCGGGGCTTCCCGACCCACCGACGATCTTCAATGGAGCTACAACAAGTACCCCTCCGACGGTGGGGAGAGATTCGAGATTCTGTAGCTGGGTGACGCCGTACTTTCCGGCACCGAGTAGGTAGTGGTGGCAGGGGAAGGGAGGGTCGAAGGCAAATGCTTGGCCTGCGTCGATGCCCACGGTTTCCACCCCAAGTCCTCTGATCAGGGTCTCGCTGGCCAGCCACTTGGCACATTCGACCGAGACGCCGGGTGTATGGGGACCGCGTTCGTCGGCGTTGATGAACTGCTGTTGGTCTGTGGAACGGCGATCCCAACCGCTGCGGTAGAGTAGCCACCCGCCCGTCGGGAGCGCACCGTGCCGTTGTTCCCACTCCTGCACGTGTTCGATCTCGAGGAGAAAGTCCGGGTTGTCTGCCGCTTCCTGCGACTTATCGATGACAACGAAGGGGCTGATCAGTTCCTCAGGCGGAACACTTGCGACATCTGCAAGATCGCGGCCGGTAATCCAGTGGCACGGGGCGTCGAAGTGCGTCCCCACGTGTTCACCAGTGCGGATTCCGTTCTGGTAGGAGGTCTCACCCCGTTCGTCGTAACGGGCTAGCTCTTCGAGTGCAAAGTGTGGGATCGGCTCCATGCCTTCGGGCAGTGGGAGTACCGGTGTCGAGTCGGACAATGGGGCGGTGAGGTCGATGACGTTGATCATTCTGTCTCTCAACGCCTTTACCAGGATCTCGGCAGAGGGGAGAAGTGGAGGCATGTGGTAGATACTTCATTCCTTGTGGCAATCCGCATAATGCCCTTTCCGCACCAAGTATGCCTATATGGCTATGCCTGCACCCTTAGGTATGATCTCGCTATGGAGCGTCGGCTGAGGAACTTGCTGGACGGCGGGTTCAAGTTGCGCCACCTGCGACTGATCACGACAATCGCGGAGAACGGCACGATCGCCGGCGCGGCTCGGGATCTGTATGTCACGCAACCCGTAGTGACGAGAGGCCTCCGGGAGGCCGAAGAAATCCTGGGAGTCACCCTGTTCGATCGCGGACCACGGGGTGTCACCCCCACCCCTTACGGGACGCTACTTCTAGAACACGCCGTCACGATCCTGACCAGCGTGGAGCGGTTGGCCGAGAACATCGATCATCTTCAAGACAGCGGCAACCGGCCGATCAGAGTGGGCACGAACATGACAGGGTCCCATGCTCTACTGCCTCGCGCGCTGGTATCCCTCAAATCGGCTCATCCCACCCTCAAAGTATCGGTCGTCGAAAGTACGGACGAGTCGCTGCTCGAGCAGTTGGCCCACAACCAAATTGACGTACTGATCGGTCGGATGACACCCGGCGGTGGCCGGGACATTACACAGATACATCTCTACGACGAACCCATCCGAGTCGTGGGGCGGGTCGGTCATCCTGTGTTCGGGCTGACGGATCCGCAGCTTGAGGATCTCGCAGCTTTTCCATGGGTGCTGCCGCCCCCGACCGCGGTGGGGAGTCGACTCGGTACTTCGTTTGGTCAGGTCGGAGTGTGGGCGCCCGCGAACCTCATCGAATGCACTTCGATCCTCACGATTCGGTCGATTTTGCGCGCTACCGACACTCTGGCGCCGTTGCCCATGCTGGTCGGCGCGGAGGATGAGCACTTGCAGGTGCTCTCGGTCGAGCTTGACGCGGTACCGAGCAAGCTCGGTCTCACCCATTCGTCGAGTGCTGAACTGAGTGACAGTGCCCTGCTGTTTATCGATCATCTTCTCAAAGGCGCCAAGGAGATTGAGGCGGAACTATTGTAAGCACCCTTCGCTCTAGAGTCGCCAGCAAGGAATTCTGAGGCCCCCAGCCGATCGGCTGCGCCCGCGATCCGCACCACGTCGGCGCATAGTCAGCCAGCGCCACAACGGGTTGAGCTTGAGTCGACTCATGTACAAGAGATATGGCCACAGTTGGTGGCCGAACAGAAGATCCGGCATAGTGCCGATGAGAGGGTGACTGCAGACTTTCCGCACCTGCATCTCCCAGGTCATCCGATGCGGATCCGCCGCAGCTTTCGCCTCCGGTGAAGTTCCGATTGTCTCGACGAATCGACGGCACAGTTCGCCGCGGTCTACCACCAGGCCGCCGAGATGACCGATCGCCGGTTGACCCGTTGCGGCATGGCTCCCGACCTACCGCAGCGGATGCTCGCCTACCTGTCCACACCGCGCGCCCAACTGCGCACGCTCTACGGCACGATCCCCCTCCGTCGAATCCGCCGCTGGCACACCGCCGTCGGCCTCTACCGGTCCCTCGGTGGCCTCGTCGCCGACAGTCCCGGCCGCAGCCACACCCTCGCCCGGCTCCGCGGCGCCCAGGCCGCATTCGAGCAGCACGGTCTGCCGCTGACACTGCCACCGAACCTGGCGCACATGGTCGGTCCGGGACTGACCACCATCGCGATCCGGGTACACGCCGCCAACCCCGCACATGCCGCCGCGCTGGCCACTCTGCTGTTCACCGGCGCCACCTTCGACGAACTCCGATCGCTCCCCCGACTCGCGCTGACCGGGGACACCTTGATCACCGTCGCCGCATCCGCTGCTGCACGCCCCACCGACCTGCGCCTCTGGGTGATCCCCCAGCCGGCACGACCGTTGCTGCACGCCGCCGCCATCTTCCAACGAACACGCACCAACCCCACCGGCACACTGTTCATCGAGGCAGTCGGGAGGACCGGCAGGCTGCGCCGGACCGCAGCCACGTGCGGATTGACGATCCCGGCCCTGCACCGGTGGCGCGATGGCTGTCTCTACCGGACCGGCATCCTCAACCTCGCCCTGGACGCCCCCGACTCCCGGTGTCGGCGCCCCGCATTCGTCCAGTCACTCGGCGGAAACCGGGCGCACTTGGGAAGCTACGAAGACCAACCCCTCCACTAGGCCACTCGCCCGCTGCCACTCGAAGTCGACCTGCTGTCCCGGATCGAGTGCGCGGAAGCCCGGGACCTCGACCTCGCTGAAGTGCACCCAGCAGCCGCCCGGAGTCTCCGCGCACTCAAGAACACCCCATCCGCCCTCGCGATGCCACACACGCACAACACCTCGTGAAGTCATCTGCCGAGCATGCCTCTACTCCCTGATTCGCCGCATGAAGTCAGCAACGCCGATCAGACTCCCGGTGGGAGAGGAAGCCGGTCACCGGAAGCGTTGCTCCCTCGGACCAGGAACAAGACACCGCTCGCTCGTAAGGCCCGGGTCGGCGCGCATTCCGGATCAGGCTCGGACGGGACTTCACTGACATCAAGTGGGAAAACCCACTGACACCCTTCGGGAAAAGCCCTGTTCGCCGCACTGACATCCCAGTGGGAAGTCTCACACGTGTTCCCGGCTGTGCTTCGAACCGGATGAGCAGAAACGCGGCACCGTTTGCAGATGAGAGGCGGCACAAAAGTGTCAGCGGGAGGCCGCATGAAAATGGCAGCACCGGGAGCAGGATCGACTGCATGACCTAGGTCAACAAGCGAATCCTGCCTGAATGCTGCTGACATTCCGTGCGGCCTAACCGGTGGACATGCACTGACGAACCCCCAGGTCACACCACTGAAATTCTCGTGCAGAGTCTCACCCACCTGCAGGAATGTCGACGCACGCCACCTGCGGAATGTTGCACCAGATGCAATTCCGCCTGTTTTCGCTGACATCGAGTGACGTTTCCCCAGGTCGACCCGCTGACAATTTCGTGCGTCCTCTCAGCCTCGGATCGAGTGGCACAGGACACGAGAACCTACAACAGGACAATTCGGGCGTTTATTGTGACCTGGGGGTATGTCACTCACGGTTCGTGCGGGGTGACCGACGAAAAATACCGTTTACGCACCTATCCCACGGAAACCCGAGGTGAGCGCGTTTTCCGGTGCAGAAGGCGGTGTCGGAGCCGTCCGATACAGCCCCTCCTCGTGCACAGACGGCCGGAAACCACAGACGAGCAGCAGTTCACGGTACCCGCGAGATCTCCGCAGGGCCCCCTGCCGGACCTCGCCCCTCCGCTGCGACCCGGATCGTTGCCGGCGCATCCGGCCGCCGCCGCGTTCCCGGGCGCCGATGTCCTCGCAATCGTCGAGAAAGCGCGGGCCCACTGCCAGGGTTGGGCCGACGAGGTGCTCGAACGCCGCGGCAGCGCAATCCTGCTGCTCGGGTTTGCCTGGGCCCTTCCGGCGCAGCGAACTCGTCGCGCTGACCCGGGAGGACGCCAGACTGCATCGACTCGACGGCTGCACCGTCGCATGCGGATATCGGAGACCGATCAGGAAGGCCGCGGGCACATTCGGGCGCTGCCGTTCGCCCACGCATACGAGTTGTCCGCCGTGTGCGTGGATGTGGTGGGCCCAGATCGTGGCCGCCTTCGACACCGACGGCCGTCCCGGCAGTAATTCTGTTGGTGCGCACCGCGGAGCATTCGAATCGCGTGTGTGTCGGGGAGCGGCGGCGCATGCGGCGATCCGCCGCGCCGCACTCTCGGGTTACGACCCCGACCTCGTGAGACAGTTGGGTGGGCGTCCGCTGCGGGCCGGGTTCGTCACCCAGACCAGGGGCGAAAAGGGGAAGCCATACAGCGACATCCTCAGGCAGCCCGAACCTCTGGCGCCGGACCCGAGTTGCCCGGCAATGACGTCTGGAGATGGAGTAAGGTCCCCGATCACGAAAGTGACGGCGACCACTTCCTTCGACGAAAGGGATACCTCGGTGCCCGGATCAACGATGCCTCCCGACTTCGAAGCCGATGCCCTGCGCGCGAAGTACCGTCACGAACGGGATCGACGCATCCGCACGGAGGGCAATGCGCAGTACCAGCGCGCGGCGGGGAAGTTCGGCTACTACATGCATGATCCGTACACCGAGCGCGTCGAACGGGCGCCACTCACCGACCACGTCGAGATCCTCGTCGTCGGCGGCGGGTTCGGCGGCCTTCTGGCAGGTGCTCGCTTGCGCGAAGCAGGCTTCGAATCCATCCGGGTCATGGACGAGGCCGGCGACTTCGGCGGCACCTGGTACTGGAACCGCTACCCCGGCATCCACTGCGACATCGAGTCGTACGTGTACATGCCACTGCTCGAGGAGATCGGGTACATCCCGAAATGGCGGTACGCTCCCGGCGAGGAGATCCGGCAGCACGCGGTCGCCATCGCAGAGCACTACAGCCTCTATCGCGATGCTGTCTTCCACACCCGGGCGACCGACTTCACGTGGGACGAAGAGGCAGTCGAGTGGACGGTGCGCACCGACCGCGGCGACACCATTCGCGCGCGCTACGTCATCGCATCCTCGGGGACGCTCACCCAAGCCAAACTGCCCGGCATTCCCGGTATCGAAGATTTCCGCGGCCACACCTTCCACACCAGCCGCTGGGACTACGAATACACCGGTGGCGGTCCCGACGGCGGCCTGACCGGGCTCGCGGACAAACGCGTCGCCGTCGTCGGCACCGGCGCGACCGGCCTCCAGGCCATTCCGCACGTCGCCGAAGGCGCACAGCACCTGTTCGTGATGCAGCGAACCCCGTCGACCGTGGATGTGCGAGACAACCGTCCGACCGATCCCGAGTGGGCTGCCACCCTGCAACCCGGTTGGCAACGCGAGCGGATGGACAACTTCCTGGCCATCATCTCCGGGGAGGACGCCGCCGAGGACCTCGTCCAGGACGGATGGACGACGAACGCACGCCTTCAACGCAAGATGATGACGGGCGCGCTGGACACGACCCTCGACCCCGCCGAGCGCGAGCGCCGCGACGAGCTGGCGGACTTCGTGACCATGAACAGGATGCGCGCCCGCATCGAGGAGGCCGTCGACGATCCGGCCACCGCCGAGGCACTCAAACCCTGGTACCGGTACATGTGCAAGCGCCCCGGTTTCAGCGACCTCTATCTGCCGACGTTCAACCGGCCGAACGTCACACTCGTGGACACAGCGGATCACGGCGGAATCACCCGGATGACCGAGAACGCAGTCGTGGTGGGCGAGGCGAAGTACGAGGTCGACTGCGTCATCTTCGCCACCGGATTCGAGGTCGGAATCTCGGGCGTGCTGTCCGGCACGCTACCGGTCTACGGGCGGAACGGGACGACGCTGCTCGAAACGTGGGCGCGGGGCCCGCGCACATTGCACGGCTTCTACACCCACGGATTCCCGAACCTGTTCCACCTGGCGTCGATTCAGAATGGGAACTCGGTCAACATCTCTCACGTGCTGCAGGATCAAGCTGCTCACATCGCCGCGGTCATCGCAATGGCAGACAAGACCGGCGCGAGGTGGGTGGAGCCGACGGCGGCGGCAGAGCAAGCGTGGTGCGACACGATCGCCGAGAAGGCGGTCGACAATTCGGCGTTCCTGACCGAGTGCACGCCGGGCTACTACAACGGGGAGGGGACGCGCACGACGTCGTCGTCGTACGCGCCCGGCCCCGTCGCGTTTCATCGTGTGATCTCGCAGTGGCGCGAGGGCGATATGAGCGATGTCCTCGTCCCCGCACCCGACGACGAGGTCAGTCCTTCGGGCCACCGGCAACGTAGATGACCTGCCCCGACACGAAACCTGCGCCTTCGGACGCGAGGAACGACGCGGTGTGGGCGATGTCGTCCGGCTCACCGACGCGCGCGACCGGGATCTGCTGTGCGGCAGCGGCTTTGTAGTCCTCGAACGGGACGCCGACGCGCTCTGCGGTTGCGGCGGTCATCTCCGTCGCGATGAAGCCGGGGGCGATCGCGTTCGCGGTGACACCGAACTTGCCGAGTTCGACCGCCAGTGTCTTGGTGAAGCCCTGCATGCCTGCCTTGGCAGCCGAGTAGTTGACCTGGCCGCGGTTTCCCTGTGCCGACGTACTCGACAGGTTGACGATGCGGCCGAACTTGTTGTCCACCATGTACTTCTGGGTGGCGCGCGACATGAGGAATGCGCCACGCAGGTGAACGCTCATGACGGCGTCCCAGTCTTCGACCGTCATCTTGAACAGCAGGTTGTCGCGCGTGATGCCCGCGTTGTTGATCAGCACGGTGGGTTCGCCCAGCTCCTCGGCGACCTTCTCGACAGCAGCGGCAACGGAGGCTTCGTCCGCGACGTTCGCGCCGACGGCGAGTGCCTTACCACCGGCGGCCTCGATGGCGGAGACGGTGTCGGCGCACGACGCGGCATCGAGGTCGAGGACGGCGACCTGCATGCCGTCGGCGGCGAGACGCTTGGCGACTGCAGCACCGATACCGCGCGCGGCTCCGGTGACGATGGCGGTGCGGACTGTTGAGCTCACTGCAAACCTCCGTGAAGTGATGCGGTCAATTGATGGTGAGGCCACCATCGACCACGATGGTCTGGCCGGTGACATACCCGGCCGCCTCGGATACCAGCCACACTGCGGTGGCGGCGATTTCTTCCGGATCACCGGTGCGACCCAGAACGATGCGCGGCTTCATGCTGTCGAGATAGCCGGGCAGGTACTCGTCCGTCATCTCGGTTTCGAAGAAGCCCGGTGCGATCGCGTTGACGCGGATTCCCTTCCTGGTGCCCCACTGCTGAGCGAGGTCGCGGGTGAGGCCGATGATCGCGGCTTTACTCGACGCGTACGCGGCCTGCGGCAGGCGCGCGGTGGTCAGGCCGAGCACCGAGGAGATGTTGAGGATCGAGCTGCCTGGCTGCATGACACGGCCGGCCGCCTGCGCCGCCCAGTACGATCCGTTCAGGTTGATGTCGATGACCCGCCGGAATTCGTCGGGGGTTTCCTTGGTGGCAGGCACCGCGGTGCCGATACCTGCGTTGTTGATGAGGACGTCGACCTTGCCGAGTTGCTCGACGGCCACCTCGACCATGCGCTGCGCCTGCTCGGGATCTGCGATGTCGGTCTCGACCGTAACGGCGCGTCGTCCCGCGGCGCGGACGAGTTCTGCGGTCTGCTCGAGCCGGTCGGCGCGCCGCGCCGCGAGAACGACATCAGCGCCCGCTTCGGCGAGAGCTTGTGCGAATGCAACGCCGAGACCGGACGATGCGCCGGTGACGATCGCGACGCGGCCGTCGAGGCGGAACCTGTCGAGTACGGACATGCAGTGATCTCCTCCTGTGACGGGCCTACGTATGTATAGCCCAAGTGAAGTCCGATGACAAAGGCAAAACACAGTTGAAACGCGTTAGGCCGCATGTCTTTTCAGACATGCGGCCTAACGATGACTTAGCCCGAACCTATGTGTGGATCAGTTCAGGCGCTCGAGCACCATCGCCATACCCTGGCCGCCGCCGACACACATGGTCTCGACGCCGAACTGCTTGTCCTGGGTACGGAGGTTGTTGAGAAGCGTATTCGTGATCCGCGCTCCCGTCATGCCGAACGGGTGGCCGAGCGCGATCGCACCACCGGAGACGTTGAGCTTGTCCTCGTCGATCCCGAGCTCACGAGCCGACCCGAGCACCTGCACGGCGAACGCCTCGTTGATCTCGAACAGATCGATATCGGAGACGCCCATGCCGGCAATTGCGAGAGCCCTCTTGGTGGCCTCGATGGGACCGAGACCCATGATCTCGGGGGACAGACCCGATACACCGGTCGACACGATCCGCGCGAGCGGCGTCAGGCCCAGCGACTTGGCCTTGGTGTCGGACATGATCACCAGCGCGGCAGCACCGTCGTTGAGCGGGCATGCGTTGCCTGCCGTGACCGTGCCGTCGGGACGGAACACCGGCTTGAGCTGGCTGACGGCCTCGTAGGTGGTGCCGGGACGCGGCCCGTCGTCGGTGGACACCACGGTGCCGTCGGCGAGCGTGACCGGGGTGATCTCCCGCTCGAAGAAGCCCGACTTGATGGCTTCCTCGGCACGGTTGTGTGAGCGCACGCCCCAGCGGTCCTGGTCTTCACGGGAGATGCCGGTGAAGGAGGCGACGTTCTCCGCGGTCTGCCCCATCGCGAGGTACACGTCGGGGATCAAACCTTCTGCACGCGGATCGGTCCACGCGGTGCCACCCTCGGCGAGCTTGGCGCTGCGCGCCTGTGCGTCGTCGAAGAGGGGGTTCTTCGTGTCGGGGAGGCCGTCGGCGTTGCCGGTGACGAAGCTCGACACGGACTCGACACCCGCGGAGATGAACACGTCCCCTTCGCCCGCCTTGATCGCGTGCAGCGCCATCCGGGTGGTCTGCAGCGACGACGAGCAGTACCGGTTGACGGTGACGCCGGGCAGGAAGTCGTAGCCGAGCTGGACTGCAACGACGCGAGCGATGTTGAAGCCCGACTGACCGGCAGGCTGACCACAGCCGAGCATGATGTCGTCGATCTCGGTGGGGTCGAGCTCGGGGACCTTCGCCAGCGCGGCGGCCACCATCTGCGTCGCCAGATCGTCCGGACGGACGGTCTTGAGCGAGCCCTTCATGGCGCGCCCGATGGGCGAGCGAACAGCGGACACGATCACAGCTTCGGGCATTACATGCTCCTCGTGGGTTGTCGTTACCGGGCTACAGGCCCAGGTCGCGGCCGATCAGTTCCTTCATGATCTCGTTGGTCCCCGCCCAGATCTTCGTCACGCGAGCATCCTTCCATGCGCGGGCCACACGATATTCGTTCATGAAACCGTAGCCTCCGTGGATCTGCACGCACGCATCCAATACCTCTGACTGGGACTGTGCACTCCACCACTTCGCCTTCGCGGCATCCACCGCGGTCAGCTCGCCGTCGGCGTGGGCCTCGACGGCCTGGTCGACGTAGGCCTCCGCAACCTCGATCTTCGTCACGAGCTCGGCAAGCAGGAACTTGTTGTACTGCATCGTGCCGATGGCCTTGCCGAAGGCCTTACGTTCCTTCGCGTACTCGATGGTCTCGAGCAGGATCTGCTTGGCGTGATGCACGTTGTTGACCGCGGAGCCGAGCCGTTCCTGCGGCAGCAGTTTCATCATCGAGATGAAACCCATGCCTTCTTCGCCGAGCATGTTGGCCTGCGGGACGCGCACGTTCTCGAAGAACAGTTCCGCGGTGTCGGCTTCGGGCTGACCGACCTTGTCGAGCTTGCGACCGTTTTCGAAGCCTTCCATTCCACGCTCGACGACGAGCAGTGAGATGCCCTTCGCGCCCTTGCTCGGATCGGTGCGGGCGGCCACGACAACGAGATCGCAGTTGTAACCGTTGGTGATGAAGGTCTTCGCGCCGTTGAGGATCCAGTCGTCACCGTCGCGCACCGCGGTCGTCTTGAGATTCGCGAGGTCGGAACCGCCCGAGGGCTCCGTCATGCCGATCGCGCAGATGAGTTCACCGGTCGCGCACTTGGGCAGCCAGCGTTCGCGCTGCTCGTCGTTACCGAGATGAACGATGTACGGGACGGTGATGTCGGAGTGGATGCCGATCGACGACGACAACGCCATGTTCGCGCGCGCCATCTCTTCGGCGACGACCGCGTTGAACCGGTAGTCGCCGGCTTCGCTGCCGCCGAAGCGCTCGGGGATCTCGAGCCCGAGGATGCCGGCCTTACCGGCCTCGATCCAGATGTCGCGCGGGATCTCGTGCCGCTCGATGAGCTCCTCAGCGCGGGAAAGTACGAACCGATTCACGAACTCGCGAACGGACTCGCGGAACGCCTCGTGGTCGGGGCCGTACAGGGTGCGTCGCATTCAACTGCTCCTCATAGATAAGCGCGCGCTTAGATTCTAAGCGCTCGCTTATTAAACGTCGCTGTGGTTTGCTTGTCAACCACAGAGGAAAGGAAGCCGGACCCACCGTGAGCGCACCCGAGAACACCGTGATCAGCAGCTCCAAGGCCGCCGCGCGCATGCGGGAGGCCGCGATCGAGGCGTTCGCGGAGAACGGCTACGGCAGCACCACTACGCGGCAGATCGCCGCGCGCCTCGACATGAGCCCGGCCGCGATGTACCCGCACTACAAGTCGAAGGAAGAGCTTCTCTACGCCATCGCATACGAGGGCCACGACCTGGCACTGCGGGTCGTGCGCGACGCCGACCTCCCCGACGCCGACGCCATCGCGCGTCTCATCTCGATCATTCGGCGCTTCGTCGAGTGGCAAGCCCAGAACCATCGACGCGCCCGCGTCATCCAGTACGAGCTGACCGCGCTCGAACCCGACCACTATCGCGTCATCACCGGCCTTCGACGCGACACCACCAAGGTGGTCCGCGACGTCGTCGATCTCGGCATCGCGTCGGGCCAGTTCACGGTGCCCGACGCCGAGGGCGTCACCCTCGCACTCATGTCGCTGTGCGTCGACATCTGCCGCTGGTACCCGTCCGGTCGCTACAGCGAGCCCGGCACTCTCGGCTCTCTCTATGCCGACCTGTCATTACGGCTGGTGGGGGCGGTTCACTGACCTCCTCCGGTCGCGACGACGTACGCGTCCACCGCAGACTGCAGCCGATCCAGTGCGGCACCCAACGTGCGGAAGTCACCGCTGCGCTGCGCTGATCGCAGCTCGTCGAGAGCCTCCTGCAAGTTCTGCGCGGCCGTTGCCGCTTCCGGGTTTTCTGCAGGCGCAGGCGTCGCCACCGGCGGGGGCGCTTCCTCGGGCACGGTCACGGCATCGCCGCCCGGCGGCGTCGCCGCGCTCCCCGCACCGCGACCGAGCACCTGATCGAGCGCCTCCGCCAATGTCGGGGCATATCCGACGAGGACACCACCGGTCTGCGGGTCGCGGTAACTCACCAGCACTCGCGCCAACTGCGGGAAGGTCGATCCGTCGGTCGCCGCGGACATCCGCTCGGTGTACAGCGGTTCGACGTAGAGCATCCCGCCGTCCGCGATCGGCAGTGTCAGCAGATTGCCGTAGTGGATGCGGTTCGATCGTTCGAGCAGCGTGCGCTCCGACGCGACACGCGTATCCGAGATCATCGAGTTCTGCGTCTGCTGCGGCCCCTGGGTGAGACTGTCGGTGGGCAGTTCGAGCACCGTGATCTTGCCGTATCCATCCGGATCGGAGCGCGCAGAAATGTAGGCCGACAAGAACTCTCGATGGAAACCCACCATTGCCCCTGCCAGCCGGAACGACGGCTGCGCGGCCTCCTCGTCGCCGACGAGCACGTAGTACGGCGGCTGATTCGGATTCGTGTCGACGGTGGGATCGCTCGGCACCGACCAGAATGCGTTGGTGGTGAAGAACTCCACCGGATCGTCGACGTGATAGCGGGCCAGAATCTCCCGCTGCACCCGGAACAGATCTTCCGGATAACGGAAGTGGTCGCGCAGGCCGTCGGGCACCTCGCTCTCCGGTCGGACGGTGCCGGGAAACACCCCCATCCACGTCTGCAACACCGGATCGGCCGAGTCGACCTCGTAGAGCGTGACAGTGCCGTCGTAGGCATCGACGGTGGCCTTCACCGAATTCCGCATGTAGTTGATCGCCTGCGGGCGCATCGCATCAGGCTCGGGAAGGGCACTGCGCTGCGAATACGGATACTGGTCGGCCGTGGTGTATCCGTCGACGATCCACACGATCCGCCCATCCACCACCGCCGGGTAGGGATTCGTGTCCGTCTCGAGCCAGGGCGCCACCATGTGCACCCGCTCGGCGGGGTCTCGGTGGAACAGAATCTTCGATTCCGAACCGATCTCGCCCGAGAAGATGATGTTGCGTTCGCCGTATCGGACCGAGAACGCGAGCCGGTTGAACCAGTTCCCGATCGCGACGCCGCCCTCGCCGTCGTAGGTGTACGACGAGGTGTCGGTGTCGTACTCACGGGGTGCCTCTCCGGGGTCGCCTCCCACGATCACGTACTCCTGACCGGACTGTCCGATCACCTCACCGAAATACACGCGGGGTTGCTCGACCGGGATCACCTGCTCGGTGCTGTGCGTCGCGATGTCGCTCACCGTGTAGAGCGGATATCCGCTGTCACTGCTCGATGCACCATCGGTCGCATCACGCACCGCCGCGTTGACGCGGTTGGCCGGGGCCGCCACGAACCCGTTTCCGTGGGTGTAGACGGTGTGCCGGTTGACCCAGTGAGTCTGGTTCCCGGTGAGTCGCTCGGGCGACAGTTCACGTACTCCGACGACGAAGTCCCGCATTTCCCCGTCGATCCGGTAGCGGTCGAGATCGAGGTTGTGCGGGAACTCGTAGAAGTTCTTCAACTGTTGTTGCTGCGTGAACGTGCGCGACAGGACGTCGGGGTCGAGCAGGCGAATATTGGCGATGGTCGTGACGTCGGCCGCAATTTCCTGAGGCGGAGTGGTTCCCACGCCCCGATACGGAACGTAGTCGACCATGTCGTCGCCCACCCGATACGCCTGCCGCGTCGCCTCGATCCCCCGTTCGATGTAGGGAGCTTCGCGCACAGCAGCGTTCGGCCGCACCGAGAACTGCTCGACCACCAACGGCCAGACACCTCCGACCAGGATCGACGACAGGAACAACAAACCCAGAGACAGCAGCGGGATCCGCAGATCCCGGAGTTTGATCACCGCGAAACAGGCAATCGCGCACAGCAACGCGATGGCGCAGAGGATGAACTTCGCGGGAAGCATCGCGTTGATGTCGGTGTACCCGGCGCCGGTGAAGGCAGGTTCGCGATGCCCCGACGACACCAGCGCGTAACGGTCGAGCCAATACGCGACGGCCTTGAACAACACGAAGAGTCCTGCCAGGAAAGCCAACTGGATGAGCGCCGGGGACGAGAAGACATTTCGTATCTTTCCGCCGATCGTGATCCCACCGAACAGATAGTTCGTGGCGGCATTCGCGATTCCCGCGAAGAACACCGCCACGAAGAGCCAGCCGAGCACCCACCGGTAGAACGGCAAATCGAACACGAAGAATCCGACGTCGAGCCCGAACTCCGGATCGACCGAGCCGAACGCTCCCCCATGGAGGAACAACTGAACGGTTGCCCAGTTGCTTTGTGCGATCAGTCCTGCCAGCAATCCGATGATCACCGGGATGCCGATACCGAACACTCGGACCCGCTGCAGCACTACCCGGCGATACGGTTCGAGCGGGTCGCCGCGCGACGGCATCCACAGAGGTCTGGTCCGGAACGCCACCGCCATCCCGGCGAAGATCGCACCCCCGACCACCGCGCCGATGACGAGGAACACCGCCCACCGGGTGAGGAACACCCTGGTCCAGACCCCGCGATATCCGACCTCACCGAACCACAGCCAATCCGTGTACGCCCGCACGATCGGCGGCACGAAGGCAAGCAACACCAACAATGCCACCCCGGCAACGATTGTCGCCCGTGTCCGTGTGCGCATGGCCCCTCCCGGCCGGGAGTCGGGCGCCGGGCTCTCGTGCGGCGCCCGCGTGCTGCCAGTCTACGGAATGCGAGTTCGGTGTCCCTAGAAGAAGTTGACGAGCGCGACAAACGTCAACGTGCCGAGGCCGACACTGATGAGGGTCCGGCGGCCGAATGCGAGATGCGTGATGATCGTGACGGCCGCGGCCACAGCGGCTTCCCACACATAGGTTCCCGTACCGCTCAGCGCAGAGGTGTGCAACGTCGACAACGCGAAGAAGCCGAGAATCCCCACCGGCATCCACAGCGCCAACGTCGTCACGAACTCCGATTCACGCAACGGTCCGATCACGGCGAAGGGAACCGCGCGCAATGCGAAGGTGATGGTGAAGACGATCGCGAGAACCGCGACGATGTACCAGATTTCAGACATGCTCGCGCCTCCTCTGCATAGCGACGTAGCGCACGATGAGCGCGGCCACGAACAGTACGAGCCCCGTGAACATGACGGTGTCGGGTGTCAGCACGGTCGCGAACGCGAAACTCGCCGCCGCCATGAGTAAGGACGGCACCTGTTTTCCGGTGCGGCAGGCGTCGAGCGTCAAGGTCAGGAACAGCGCACAGAGCGCGAACTCCAACCCCACGACCGGGCCGGGCAGCAGACCCGCGACAGTCAATCCGACGAGCCCTCCACCGACCCAGTAACTGTGGAAGGCGAGCTGCATCGACACAAGCCTCCACGAGGTCCACCCATCGGGCCGAGCGGAGGTCACGGCATAGGCCTCGTCGACGAGCGCGAAGACGGAATAGAAACGGGCGAGAGGATTGCGCACAACCCGCAGTGGGAACGAGAACGCATAGAACACGTGCCGGAAGTTCACGAGGAAGGTGGTGAGCGCAATCGGCGCGAGCGGGGTGGCGACAGCCATCATCCCGATCAGGAGCAGTTCGAGCGAGCCGGAGAATCCTACGATCGACATGGCCGGGGCCACCCACCAGGGAAGCCCCGACTGCACTACGAGAAGGCCGAACGCCACGCCGATCGGGAAAATGCCCAACCCCGCCGCAAGAGACAGGCGTACACCTTCTCTGATCTCTTGGGGCCGTGAGAATTCGACCTTTTCACACACCTGCGTCATAGGTTCTAGAATCGCATTTATCGCGCGGCATTTGATTGCCTATATAGCCGTCGAACGCCGAGGTTGTGCAATTATTGGTTATGGACGACTTGGATCGAGCAATAATCGAGGTCCTCCGCGAGGACGCCCGGATACCGAACGTCGCGCTGGCCGAACGTGTGGGATTGACGCCGGGACCGTGCCTCCGGCGGGTACAGCGACTCGAGGCCGAAGGGGTCATCGTCGGCTACCGCGCCGTCCTCGCACCAGAAGCCGTCGGCCGAAGCTTCGAAGTGCTCGTCGACATCGAGATGACGAATTTCGATCGGAAGAGCATCGACACGTTCGAGTCGACGATGAGCGCGTTCGACGAAGTCCAGGAGCTGTACCGGCTGTTCGGATCACCCGACTACTTCGTCCGCATCGCGGTGGCAGACCTCCCCGCCTACGAACACTTTCTGAGCGAGAAGGTACAGACCATCCCCGGGATTCAGAAGGTGTCGTCGCGCTTCCCGATGAAGGTCATCAAACCCACCGTACGGGGAACGTGAGCTGGTCATGACTGTAGGTGTACCGAAATTTCGGTACACCTACAGTCATGTGCGCTTATGCGGAGAAGGTGGTGTGCCCGCCCTCGACGCGCTCCACGAGCAACAGCGCCGGAGCCCACACCCGACCGTGAACCTTCTCGAATTCACGGATCTTCCGCAGCACCACGTCGAGTCCGACCGTTTCCGCGTAGTGCATCGGACCACCGCGACGCTTGGGGAATCCGTACCCGTTGGTGTAGACGACGTCGATGTCGGATGCCCGCTGAGCGATACCCTCACCGAGCAGGGCCGCCCCCTCGTTGACCAGCGCGAGGATGCTGCGGTCGACGATCTCCTCGTCGGTGATGGTGCGACGCTCGATACCGTCCTCCGCAGCACACGTGCGGATGATCTCCTCGACGGCCGGGTCCGGAATCGGTGTGCGACTTCCCTCTTCGTACGTGTAGTAGCCGGATCCGGTCTTCTGGCCGAAGCGTCCTGCCTCGCAGAGAGTATCGGCCACCCGCGAATAACGGAGATCCTTCGGCCGCGTCGGGGCGAGTCGTTTGCGCGCTGCCCACGAGATGTCGTTGCCGGCCAGATCCGCCATGGCGAACGGTCCCATCGCCAACCCGAATGCCTTCAACGCTGCGTCGACCTGCTGCGGGGTCGCGCCTTCCTCGAGCAGGAAGTCGGCTTCACGGCGATACGGGGTGAGCATGCGGTTGCCGATGAATCCCTCACAGACCTTCGCGAGCACCGGAACCTTGCCGATCGTCTGTGCGAGCGTCATGGAGGTGATGACGACATCGTCGGCGGTCGCCTCACCGCGCACGACCTCGACGAGCTTCATGACGTGCGCCGGGCTGAAGAAGTGCAGCCCGATCACGTCCTGCGGGCGGGACGTGCTGCGGGCGATCTCATCGAGGTCCAGGCGCGAGGTGTTCGACGCGAGAATCGCCCCGGGCTTGCACAGTGCGTCGAGCTTGCCGAACACCTCCTTCTTGACATCCATGTCCTCGAAGACCGCTTCGATGACGAGGTCGGCGTCGGAGGCTGCCGCGAAGTCGAGGTGCGGCTCGATCAGCGCTACACGCTCCTGCGCCTGCTCAGCGGTGATCTTGCCCTTGGAGGCCGACGACTCGTAGTTCTTCCGAACCGTGCCGATCCCCCGGTCCAGCGCCTCGGGGCTCTGCTCGATCAACGCGACCGACACGCCTCCGTTGGCGAACGCCATGGCGATCCCGGAGCCCATGGTGCCTGCACCGATCACGGCGACACGCTTGATCGGACGCGGCGTCACCGACGCGGGAATGTCGGCGACCTGCGCCGCGGCCTTCACTGCTGCAGACAGGTGCCGTTCGGCGGCGGATTCCGGGCTGTCGGTCGAGGTGGGGGTACTCACGAGCGGCACTTCCTCTATGGGTCGGGGCACACGGTGCCGTGATCAGTGGTCACTCAATTGTCTGCTGGATGGGCGGACACCCGATTGTGATACAGATCCCAATACCCCGCACGAAGCTTTCCTCGCGTTGTCCGGGTTGCCGTGAGTCGTGAGGCAACGGAAACCCGTGCTGGTGGAGGAAAGTTTCGCAGCGACGACACTGGCTCGGACGCGCGCCCGGATCTGCGTTAATATCTGCGCGACCGAACGGATCGGGGGGATCCTTGGCAATGAAGTATTCACGTCTTCCCAGTGCATCAAGGGTGGGGGCTTCGAAGGTGGGGGCGGCGCTCATCACCGCAGGTGTCGTACTCAGCGGCTGCACCGCCGCGAGCGACACGGCCGCGGTCGCGGCCGATGAGACCACGATGACGCCGACGACCCGCGCGCCACGTCTCACCGACGAGTCGGGCCGACCCGATATCACCTTCGACCCCTGCCTCGATATCCCCGACGATGTCCTCGTCGAAGCCGGCTACGACCCGCGCACCGAGGATGTAGCCGACTACCTGATGGAGCAGTACACATTCATGGTGTGCACCTACCGAGCACCAGTCGATATTCCGGGAGTGATCCGCTCCTACGGGCTCAACATCCTCTCCGGAAACGTCAGCATCGACGAGGAACTCACCAAAGTCGGAGACATCGCCACCGAAACCTCCGTCAACGGACGCCGTGCGCTACTGGAGTATGACCCCGAACCGGACAACACATGCGCCATCACGTTGCAGACCGATTTCGGCATCGTCATCTTCAGTCGTCTCTACCATGCCGACCACACCCGCACGCTCACCCACGACGAGCGCTGCGGTGGACTACACGACACCGTCGCACTGTTCGAACCGTTCGTCGACGACAACCCCGGAAAGAAACCACAGTGAGCGAGTTCGTCCGCCTCGAACCACATGTGATCGACGAGATCCTCGCGATCTGCGACACCGTGCTCGCCGAACTCGACAAGGCATCCGAGATCACGGACAAACTCGGCCACGCTGAGGGGTTCGGCGAGTTCGAGTCCGCCAGACAACTCGCCGCCGGCTTCGCGCGCAAGGGCGCAGGCACACCCGAATCCGCGAAAGAACGCGTCGAGCAGTTCATCGTCGCCTTCACCAACCTCCGCGACGCCTTCGCTTCCGGCGGCGAATCCTTTCTCGACGCAGAGTTCGACTGGGCCCGCAGGCTCGCCACCATCGAACAGGAGTTATGACGATGTCCGACACCGACAACCCGATACACGAACTCCTCACCCCGCTGCTGGGCGAGGTGCCCCCTGAGTCGGTCGCACGGCGCCAAGCCCGCCACGACGTATTGGCGGGACGGGTGGACAGCGGCGTCGACCCCGATTACATCGCGCAGTTCGAGAACTTCCACGGCATGGAACACGCCGCGATCCATCAGCTCAGCCAGACGATCAGCCCCCTTGCGATGACCACGCTCTCGAACGAATGGAGGAGTCTCGGAACGGTATTCAGCTTCACGATTTCCATGGCCACCGTCATGATCCGCGACAAGATCGCCCAGCATTGGGAAGGGAGCGCTGCGGAAGCCGCATCGTCGGCGACGGAACTGTTCGGCACCTCTGCCCAGCGGTTGAGCGATGCGTCGCTCGCGGTGTCGGAGAAACTTCAGATCGCGGCGGACGTCGGTGCGCGAGTGAAGTCGTCGGTCACTCCCCCGTCGATCTCCGTCCCGTTGCCGATGGACGCACTCAGCCCCGTCGCCGCGGCTGACAGAGAGCGCCAGGAAGAGGCTGCACGGCAGCAGGCGATTCGCGTCATGGAATCGCTCTACAAGCCGTACTACCGCGATTCCGGATCTGCGGTTCCCGTTCTGCCTGCGCCCCAGGACACCGCCGGCGGCAGCTCGGCGAGCACGGGTGTGGGCGCGGGCGCAGGCACACCCGGGTTCGGGAACCCATCCGCATCCGGCGGCAACAGTTCCGGGTCGGCCTCGAACGGGAGCGGGGCAGCAGGCGGTCAACCGTCCGGATCTGCAGCGAGCGAGGCCGGTGGCAATACGACCGACAGTTCCGCGACCGACAGTTCTCAGAACAGGCAGTCGCAGTCTGCAGGATCCGGGGGCGCGGGCTCGGCTGAATCGGAAGCGACCCGCACGTCACCGACGTCGACGTCCCCGACGTCGACTCTTCCCGGAGGCATGACAGGTCAACCGTATGGTTCTTCAGCAACGGGATCCGGTATTCCGGGAAGCGGAGGCTTCGGCAGTGGCAACTCGGCCGGTAGTGGTGGCTCGGCCGGCGGTGGTGGCTCGGCCGGCGGTGGTGGCTCGGCCGGCGGTAGCTCCGCGCTCGGTCCCGGCGCTGTCGGCGGCGTCGGTGCGACCGCCACCTCGGTGCCTGCCGCGTCTCAGCAGGGAGCTGCCGCTGCCCGCTCCGGTTCGATGCGGCCGATGGGTATGTATCCCGGCATGATGGGTGGTCAACAGCGCGGCAACGACGATGAGCAGAGGGTCGCGAGTTACCTCGTCACGAACGATCACGGCAACGAACTGATCGGGTCGCTCCCCGACACCGCCCCGCCTGTCCTAGGAGTCGACCCGCTGTGACCTGGAATGTAACCCCCGACCGCTTCTTGTCGCTGTGGACCGCGGCGGGCAGCGACGAGTTTCCGTTCCCTCTGCGATATCGCTCGACGTCGATGTGGGAGGACGAACACGACGCCAACCTTCACGCGGCTGATGAGTGGCGCCGGGAACTGGCCGATCCACGCCTCGAGCATGCGTTACGCATCCTGCGCGCGGGCGAAGTCGCCGTCGAGGTGTACGGCAATGCCGGAAACGCAGACATACGGGTGCGAGGTGGCGCAGCAGGCGCATTCGCCGTCGTCGCACGCCAGCACGCCTCCGGCGACATCGAGATCGTCCCGCTCCAGTCGGACGCGCTCGCCCATGCCGTCGTAGCGCAGATCCCGGATGTGCCCCGCGGGCGTGAGCAGGCGCGAGCCGCATCGATGCGCGAACTCACCGAACCCGGCGGCACCACATCGGTGAGGGAGCAGATCGGCGAGAGCGAACCGCGCGCACTGCGCCGTCTCCTCCTCCGCGACCGTTCCGGTGCGGGCAGTATCCGGCTCCTCGCTCCGAATGCGCACGGCCGCTATACGACGGGATCGGACATCGGGTGGTTCGACGTCGTCGACGACGGTCGCTACATGTTCATGCCGGGCAGAGATATGCGAGTGATGCCCGCTACCAACGATATTCTGCGCGACGAGCTCATACGCCGGATCGACCGGACGCGCACCCGCCGACAACAGGACGTGCCCACACCCTGGTGACCAGTGCTACCCGCGTGCTGCGCATTCTTCGACGAACGCCACCACACCACGGTGATACTCGGCCGCCGCGAACCCCACACTCATGTTGTGTCCGCTGCCGGTCTGCCGATGTTCGACGAAACTCGGAGCTCCGACGAACGCGGCCTCGATCTCGGACCGCAGAGGATCGTCCGTCTCCCATACCTTTTCGTACTCTGCGTACGTGAAGCGGACCGGAATGCGGACATCGGGAGCAAGACGCATGAAGTCGTTCGGCCATTCGGCTGCGACCGCCGCCTCGTACCGAGGTGTGATGCACGTGAGGCTGCGACCACCACGCACCTCCGGCGGGTACGTGTCCTCGGGATGCCACAGGAGATCTCGGATCGCTCCCCGGTTCCTCGTCGTCCGCATCTGCTTGATGATCTCGAGCGCCTCGCGTTGCTTACGCGTGCCGGTACCCGCGAGTTCCACGCCGAGCAACGACGCACCGCGCGGATCTGCTGCCATCCGGAGACCGAGGTCGCAGCCCGCCGAGTGCGCGAGAAGGAAGACCCCGGCTCCGCGCGAATACCGCTCGAGCAGTGCATTCACAGCTCCGTAGGCAGCGTCGACACGGTTGGCTGGATCGTCGAACCGTTCCTGGCATTCGAACGAGTCGGCGTAGCCCGGGCGGTCGATTGCGAGGACGGTGTAGCCGAGTGCCGCCGCGGTGCGGAGCAGTGACAGTTCGGGATGGCCGTCAAGATCGAAGTACCGGGAGGTCGTGGCGCCGCCGTGCAACGCGACGATCACCGCGCGCGGCCGCTCCACGTACGAACACAGCGCCGAGATCTGAGCTCCGTCGACCTCGACGGTTCGAGCGGTCACGGTGTCGTCGAGCGCTCCGGTGTCCGCGGCGTTCATCGGCCGGCCTTCAGTAACATGACACCGCTGGGTGTGAGCCCTCCGCTGCTCACCACCGCGACACCGGCGTCTCGAACCTGACGCTCTCCACCGTGGCCGCGCATCTGCGTGACCGCCTCGTGCACGAGTCCCAACCCGTGGGTGCGTCCGTGTGAGAGTTGACCTCCGTGGGTGTTCAACGGCAACCTTCCGTCCATCGCAATGTTGGTTCCCTTGTCCAGGAAGTCTTTTGCTTCCCCGATGTCGCAGAATCCCAATGCCTCTATCCACGACAGACAGTTGAAGGTGAATCCGTCGTAGAGTTCTGCGACATCGACATCGTCGGGGTGCATCGTGGTGCGACTCCACATGTGCGCGGCCTGCCCGAGAACCTGGGGTTCGTGGGTGAGGGTGCTCTGGTCCCAGTCGAGCCGCTCGAGCATCTGTGTACCGACCGCTTCGACGAACACCGGCGGTTGGGCGAGGTCGTGTGCGGTGTCGCGGGCGGACACGATCACCGCTACCGCGCCGTCGCACGGCACGTCGCAGTCGTAGAGGCCGAACGGTGTCGTGATCGGGCGGGCACCCAGGTAGTCGTCCATCGTGAGCGGGTCGCGATAGATCGCATCGGTTGTCCTGGCTGCGTTCGCGCGTTGGTTGAGCGCGATCCACCCGAGGGTTTCGCGGCCGGTTCCGTAGCGATGGAAGTGCCGCTGCGCGGTCTGTGCCAGTAGGTGCGCGGCCGAAACAGCACCGTACGGCGCGAACCATTCGTCCGACAGTCCGGCCGCAGGCACGGTGCGGCCGGTGCGCACGAGTTCGCTGTAGGTCGATTCCCACACCGTTCGGAAACACAGCACGTGTCGGGCCAGTCCGGATGCGACAGCGAGCATTGCCGCGATCACCGAGCCTCCGGGCCCGAACGTCTCGGCAGCGCCGTTGTGCCACGTCGGCTTCAGCCCGAGGGTCGACTCCACCGCAGTGACCCCACCCTCGGTGAACGGGCCGAGCGACCCGGCACCCGGATAGGTGGACAGTCCGTCGATGTCGTCGGCGGTGAGACCGGCGTCGTCGATCGCGGCGCGGCAGGCGTCGATGGTCAACGACAACGGATCGACCATGAGACGACGGCCTATGCGCGACATACCGATTCCGGTGAGCGCCACCTTGTCCTCGAACTTGTCCGTACTCGCCATGGGTCGCACACTGCGGCGGATCGCGGCGGCGTCCGGTTCGTCGGCCGGCAGTTCCGTCACCGCTCCGGGTTCAGCCGGACGGAACAGCGGAAGCCACACCTCTTCTGCCTTCTCGAAGACCACTTCCATCCGCAGACCGAGTGCGAGGTCGTCGGCCGCACATTCGACCGCGTTGGTCGTCAGACGCACGCGCGGATCGTCCTCGAGCGCCACCTGCGCGACGATGTACGGCGGCGACATTCCCGGCGGAGCGAACCTGTGGTTGACGGTGAAGCCGATGAGCGTCGCAAAGCCGGAAACGACGCGCACACCCATCTCGCTGCCGTGGCAATAGCGACAGGCGGGGAGCGGTGGATGGATCAGCGCCGAGCAGGAGCGGCATTCCTGTATCCGCAGGTGGCCGTCGGCGCCGGAGGTCCAGAAGAATTCCGTCTCCGGTGAGATCGACGGTGCCAGGCGTGTGGTGGGTGCGCTCATGACACCACCGTTCCCTCGTCCTGTACCTGCTGCGCAGCCCAACGGTAGTCGGGCTTTCCGTTGCCGAGGCGGCGTATTGCGGGGACGAACACGACATGCTTCGGGATCTTGTACCTCGCGAGCGATTCTCCGCATGCATTCTTCAAATCTTCTGTGGGGCAATGCTCCTCGCCTCCTGCATGCACCAGCGCGACGACCTCTTGTCCCCAGCGCTCGCTGGCCCGACCGACCACCAGTGCATCGACGACGCCGGGATGCGCACGCAACACTTCCTCGACCTCTTCGACGAAGACCTTCTCACCGCCGGTATTGATCACGAGAGAGTCCCTGCCGAGCAACCGCAGCGACCCGTCGTTCGCGATTCTGACGCGATCTCCCGGTATCGCCATCCGCTGACCGTCGACCACAGGGAACGTGTTTTCGGTGGCGTGCCGGTCGCGGAAGTATCCGAGGGGGACGCGACCGGCACGCGCAGCCCATCCGATCTCGTCATCACCAGGCTCCAGGATTCGGGTGCGGTCGGTCGACACTGCGTACCCCCCGGGCATCGGGGCGAATGTGTCGACCTCGGCACCGCGACTGCTTCGTCCGAATCCCATGCCACCGGTCTCGGTCGAGCCGTACCCTTCCACGATCGTCGCGTTCGGGAGCAGTTCGAGGAAGGCCTTCCGGTGGATCGCATTCGTTGCGGCTCCCCCACTCGCGATGACTATCAGCGACTCGAAGTTGTTCCTGCGCTTGCGCATCTCGTCGACCAGTGGTCCGGCATACGCGTCGCCGACGATGGTCATCAACAGCACGTTCTCTTTCTCGACGATCTCCAGGGCACGCTGTGCGTCGAAAGCGTTCCGGTCGTCGTAGAGCACAACCGTCTGGCCTGCCAGCAGACCCGAGAACGCCGTCCACGTACCCGCTGCGTGCGACAGGGGCGACACCGCGAACCAGCTCTGTCCCGTCAACGCGGTGAGCGTCCGTATCGGCTCGTCGGACTCGTGGTCGGAGCCGTTCATGGAGGAGACGTACGCGTCGCCCTGCCGCCACAGCACAGCCTTGGGGCGTCCCGTGGTGCCGCCGGTGCACATCATCATCAAGTCGTCGGGTGATCCCTTGATCACCTTCTCCGGATCACCTTGTGCAACCGCCTCATCGAACGACACCGCCCCGTCCAGTTCGGAAATACCGGTGCCGTCGTCGACGGACACCAGCAGCTCCACGCTGTCCTTCAGCTCTGCGCTGCCACTGACGACCTCGGATACCACCTGACCGAACGACCGGTGATAGACGATTCCTCGTGGCGCAATGTATTCGAGGAGGCTGCGGATCTCCTGGGGCGTGTAGCGCGGGTTGATGTTGACCGGTACGACGCGCGCCTTGAGACATCCGATCAGCACATCGGGGTACAGATCGTTGTACATGAGCATGGCGACGCGATCCTGACCGCACTCCCACCGCTCGAGCCCCTCCCTTTCCGTTTGGGCTCCGAACCCGCGTTCGGCGAGGAAGTTCGCGAACCGCCGCGTGCGCACCGCGGATTCACCGAAGGTGCTCCTGCGATCACCGCAGACGGTCATGATTCGTTCGGGTACTGCGTCTGCGACGGCGTCGAACACCTCGCCGAGAGTCCATTCGTTCAACGCATCTCTCCTGTGGCAGTGTCTATCAGTGGCAGTGTCTATCAGCGAAAGCCGGTGGATCAGCGGACTCAGGGGACGATCGCACAGCGGCTCACCGGCTCCGCTACTGCTTGTCGTGCATAGATTCCTCGCTGCAACGATGTGAGCAGGGCATTGCGGGTTTCTTCGGGACTGATGAGTTCGTCGAAACCCATGTGTTCAGCGGAACGGTACGACGCCTCGAGCTCCATTTCTCGAAGTGACGCCGCGAGGCCGTCGTCCGCATTCGACGCACCGCTGAGGGCATCAGCGCTCATCGCACCCATCGTCGCGCCGGGGTAGGCGTACGCAGCGACCTGACCGTCGAAACCGATCAGCGACATCACCATCGACCCGAAACCGTACGCCTTCCGCAGTGTCACATGCATTTTCATCGTCGTGGCGGTGGTCTGCGCGACGAACATCCGGGCCCCACTGCGGAGCACGCCATCGCGTTCGGATTCACTGCCCGGCAGCATCCCCGGATTGTCGGCGAGGAACACGAGCGGCAGGTGGAACGCGTCGGCGACCGAGATGAAATGGGCTGCTTTGTCGGCCGCATCGGAGTCGATCGACCCGGCGATCACCTGCGGCTGATTCGCGACAACCGCCACCGGGTGACCTCCCAAGTGCGCCAACCCGCAGATGATTGCCCGCCCGAAGTCCGGTTGCACCTCGAACCAGTCCTTCGTGTCGACCACCGCATCGATCACGGATCTCATATCGTAGATGCTGCGGTTGTCGCGGGAGACGATGTCGAGAAGCTCGGGGGTGTCGCGGGGCTCGGAGAATGCGTCGGGCTCGGTCGCGATCGGGTACGACCACGCGCTCGGCGGGAAGTACGACAGGTAGCGGCGGATCTCGTCGAGAGCTTCCTCGTCGGTGTCGGCGACGTTGTGGATCAGTCCGCTCGCGATGGCGACATCGGGTCCGCCGAGATTTTCCTTCGAGACGTCCTCTCCGGTAGACATCTTCACGACCGGTGGGCCGGCGGTGAATATCGCGCCCTGCCGGCTCATGATGGCGAAGTCCGAGACCGGCGCAATGAGCGCGCCGTGCCCGGCAGAGGCACCGAGGACTGCGGTGACCACCGGCACCTTCCCCGAGCACTGCGCCTGTGCAAGCAGGTCGGTCGGGGTTCTGCCGTAGTGAGCGCCGGTGGGGCGAAAACCGGCTCCTTCGAGGAGCATGACGAGCGGGACCTTGTTTCGGACAGCAAGTTCGGCGAGCCGGTAACGCTTGGAATTGCTGCCCGGTGAGATCGTGCCCGCCAGCGTGGTGAAGTCTTCTGCCCCGACCATCACCGGCATTCCGTGGATCAGTCCCGAACCGGCGACGATGGCGTCGGCGGCAATCTCCCCACCGACCAGCGTGCCGAACTCGTGGAAACTGCCTTTGTCGAGGAGGTGATCGATTCGCGCTCGCGCATCGAGTTTGCCTTTGCCGCGGTGCTTGGCCACGCGTTCCGGGCCGCCCATTCCGTGAGCGTGCGTACGACGGCGGGTGAGGTCGTCGAGGGTGTCGTCCCAGATCCGCGCCTGTGTCATGTGAGGTCCTTCGGAGGTGGTCATGTGGCCGTCGAAAAGCGGATCGGCAGGTGCTTGAGCCCGCCGACGAAAGTGGTTGCGGTCAGTTCGGGTTCGCCGGCGATTTCGATCGAACCCAGGCGCGGCAAGAGTTCGGCGAAGAACTTCTTCATCTCCATCCGGGCCAGTCCGGCGCCCAGGCAGAAATGCACGCCGAACCCGAACGCGACATGGTTGTTGGGGTCGCGCCGGATGTCGAAGCGGAAGGGATCGTCGAAGACCTCTTCGTCGCGGTTGACGGACGCATACGACAGCAGGAGGGAATCACCGGCCGTGATGGGCACGCCGCGGATCTCGGTGTCTTCGACGGCGGTGCGCATGAACGCCTTGACAGGAGTGACCCACCGGATCATCTCCTCCACCGCGTGCGGCAGCATGTCGAGATCGGCGCTCAGCGCTCGGCGTTGATCGGGATGGTCGATCAGTGCACGAAGCCCGCCTGCGATGGAACTGCTCGTCGTGTCGTGGCCGGCGGTCGCGATAATCGTGTAGTACGACATGGTCTCGATATCGGAGAGGGGTTTGCCGTCGATTCGCGCGTTGGCGATCGCCGACGCCATGTCGTCGGTGGGGTTCTCACGGCGGGATGCCGTGAGCGCGCTGAAGTACTCGAACATCTCGAGGAGCGCGTTCATGGTCTCGTCCGCCGGTTCGCTACGTTTGAGTTCGTCGTCGTCGCTGCCCACGAGTTCCTGCGTGAGCCGGAGCATACGAGGGAAGTCGGATTCCGGTACGCCGAGCAGCGACATGATGACGTAGAGCGGGAAGTTCACCGCGACCTCGGACACGAAATCGCACTCACTTCCGGCCGCGAACATCCGATCGATGTGATACTTCGCGAGCTCCTCGATTCGAACCTCCATGGCTTTCATGGCCTTCGGGCGAAACCAGTCGGTTGCGATCGAGCGCAACACACGATGCTGCACACCATCGAGGTGGATGAGGGTGCGAACACCGACCGCGGCCTGCATCTCGTCGGACTCCGCCGTCATGAGCACCGGGCGGGGCCAGTTGGTGAAGAGCGTGTTCTCGCGTTCGACGGCCATGACGTCGGCGTGCTTGAGGAGTGCCCAGAACGGCTGATAGGACGGCACCTCCACCCGAACCACCGGTGCCGTTGTGCGTGCCTCCGTCAGCACCGAATGCAGGTGGTCTTCGTCCTTGTACGCAGTCGGGGTCGCCAAGACCTCGGCACCCTCTCCGACGATTCGCTGGTTCACGAACGACACTCCGTTCCCGCGCATTCCGGCGACGCTTTCGGTCCGGCGTCGCAGACCCCGAGCCCTGGTCTTCCCGCCCCAGAGTGATTTATAGTGTGTCTTACTGTCAAGCATTCTATATAGCTTTCGTCGGGGTGATCCCGGAAAGGCGCGAGGCCACATGGCAACTGATCAGCGCAGAATTGTCGTCGTCGGAGCGGGGTCGGGAATCGGTGCCGCCACTGCCGCCCATTTCCACGAACAAGGCGACCACGTACTCGCCGTCGACCTCCGCCCGGATCGTGCCGAAGCATCGGCGCACGCACAGTGCGACTTGCGCGATGCGACGCAGATCAACAAGTTTCTCGGCTCGATCGGGGGAGGCTGGGATCTGCTCGCCTACGTCGCCGGGGTGCCCGGAACCGCACCCGCCGCCGACGTCCTGAAGGTCAACTACCTCGGCATGCGGCTGTTCGTCGAAGGCATGCTGCCTCTGCTGCGCCAAGGCGGGTCCGTCGTCACCGTCGCGTCGGTGGCAGCCCTCGGATGGCAGGAGCGCCAGAACGACCTCGCCGGTCTCCTCGAGGCAACCGACGGCGACACCGTCGAACGCTGGCAGGCCGAACAAGACCCGAACTATCCCGTGTACAGCACGTCGAAACAGGCCGCGATCATCTATTCGAAGCGCCTTGCGCCCTCCGCATGGCAGAAGTACGGCGTCCGCGTGAACACGGTGAGCCCCGGACCGACCGAGACCCCGATCCTCGGCGACTTCGAGGAATCGATGGGTAAGGACGTCCTCGACGGGGTGAAGGCACTCATCGGCCGGCATGCCACGGTCGCCGACGTCGTGCCGGTCATCGCGTTCCTCGGATCGCCTGACGCCGGGTGGGTGAACGGTCAGGACATCCACGTCGACGGCGGCTTCGTCGCGCCACTCACCGTCGGAGCACCGATCCAGCTCTGACCACCCTTCGACACCCCCGAGGTGACCATGCCCGACAACGCCGTGAGCCCCGACGGGCCACTGCTCGCCGATCTGCACGCCGGCATCCTGACGCTCACACTCAACCGCCCCGAACGGAAGAATGCGATCACGCCCGAGATGTGGGCGCGCCTCCGAGATCGCCTTCTCGACGCGACCGTCGACAACGGGGTACGCGCGGTGGTCCTCACCGGCGCGGGCGCCACGTTCTGCAGCGGCGCCGACATCGCCGACACCGCGGGAATGGACGAATTCCCCGACCCGTCCGACCTGATCAGCACCATCAACGACACCATCCGGCTGCTCCAGGAGCTTCCGGTACCGACCGTCGCGAAGGTGAGCGGGGTCGCGGCCGGAGCGGGCTGGAATCTCGCCCTTGCCTGCGACCTGGTGGTGGCCGCGTCGGATGCGCGGTTCTGCCAGATCTTCGCGCGCCGTGCGTTGTCACTGGACACGGGCGGGTCGTGGCTGCTCCCGCGGCTCGTCGGGCTGCAGCAAGCCAAGCGGCTGGCGCTGCTGGCCGACATGATCGGAGCAGACGAAGCGCATTCGCTCGGTCTCGTCACATGGGTGACTGCTCCGGTCTCGCTCGACGAGTTCACCCACGGCATCGCGGAGCGGCTCGCCTCCGGGCCGCCGCTCGCACTCGCACAGACCAAGGACCTGCTCAACCGCGGACTCGAACGGACGCTGACCGAAGCACTCGAGTACGAATCACAGGCGCAGGCGGCGAACCTCCAGGGCCCCGACATACTGGAGGCCTTCGCCGCATTCTCGGACAAGCGCGACCCCGACTACACCCGTGCCGCAGCCGCACGGTGAATGACCGGACCCCGACCTCGTTGCAGAAGGAAGAACAGTGACGTTCGAGACCATCGAATATGCCGTCGACGGCCACACCGCGACCCTCACCCTCAACCGGCCGGGCGCCCTCAATGCGCTGAGCCCGCACATGATCACGGAGTTGCGTGCCGCGTATGCCGAGGCCGAGAACGACGACAAGGTCTGGACTCTCGTCGTCACCGCCAATGGTCGGGCATTCTGCACGGGCGCCGACGTCAAGGAGATTCCGGGCGATGGGAAAGTCGTCAACGAACGGCCGTACCTGTCGACCTACGACCAGTGGGAGGCACCGCAAGAAGGCACCCCCCCGTTTCGTTCGATGACGAAACCGATCGTCGTTGCTGTCAACGGGATCTGCTGCGGCGCAGGGCTTGACTGGGTCACCACCGGCGATATCGTCATCGCTTCCGAGATGGCAACCTTCTTCGATCCGCACGTCAGCATCGGCCTCGTCGCAGGACGTGAGGTGGTGCGTGCCGCTCGGGTGCTCCCGCGGAACGTGGCACTGCGCATGGCTCTGATGGGAAAGCATGAACGAATGAGCGCCCAGCGCGCATACGAACTGGGGATGATCACGGAGATCGTCGAACACGACCTGTTGCTCGAACGGGCGCACGAGATCGCCGACATCGTCAACTCCAATGCACCACTGGCAGTTCGGGGAACTCGCCTGGCCATCATCAAGGGCCTGGACATGCCGTTGCACGAGGCCGAGATGCTGGCCGAGTCGTTCCGCGAGCGGGTGACGCGCACGGAAGACGCACTCGAGGGCCCGCGCGCATTCGTCGAGAAGCGTGCGCCGATATGGCAGTGCAGATAAGCGCTCAGGTGAAGTCGGACCCACCGTCGATGTTGATATTTGCTCCGGTGATGTACGAGTTGCGCTGCGAGACGAGGAACGCCACCAACGGGCCCACTTCGTCCGGCAGACCCGCCCGTGGCATCTGCGACGGGTGTCCGAAATGTGTTCCTATAGCATCCATCAGGGCGTACGGATCGGTCGATTCGACACCCACCGACCTCGCCCATTCCCTCAGCGACGGCGTCACGATCGTTCCGGGTGAGACGACGTTGACCAGAATCTCTTCGGGCGCCAGCAGCTGCGACAGATTCTTCGACGCACTGGTCAACATTGCCTTCGCTGCAGTGTAGGCGACGAGCGGAACGCTCTGTCTCTGAGTGGATTGCGCAGAAAAGTTGACGACGCGCGCCCACTTTGCGGAACGCAGGAGCGGGAGGGCGGATCTGACACAGCGCACCATCGACATCACGCCGTCCTCGACGGCGTCGTGCCATTGGTCGTCGGTCAGGACGTCGAATGCCCCCTGCGCATTCGGCCCCACGGTGTTGACCAGCACGTTGAGTTCACCGCCCCAACGCTTTCCGAGCTCATCGAAGAGGCCGATCACGGCCTGCCCATCACGTACGTCGGCCACGAGCCCGACCGCATCTGGGCTCCCGCATTCGGACAAGTTCGCTGCGGCACGCTCGACATCGGCACGCGACCGGCCGGCGACCGCAACGCGCGCACCCTCCTGCGCAAGGCATTGAGCGGACGCAAATCCCATCCCACGGCTGCCACCCACGACAACCGCTGCAGCACCGCCGAGTCCGAGATCCATCGTGCCCCTCATCTACCGATACGCCGTAACTTATGCAGATACCGTATCTTATACGGTAAGCATATCTACAGTAGAGAACATGGGGAGACGGCTCGCCCGAGCATCCCGGACGTAACCTGTAAGGCGGTACCCGACATGGCGAAGCGAACCCGGCTCGAGCGAGGGTCCCTCAATCCCGATGACATCCTCAGGGGCGCATTCGAACTCGCCGAGGAGGTCACCGTCGACAATCTGAGCATGCCAATGCTGGCACGATACCTCGACATCGGCGTGACCAGCATCTACTGGTACTTCCGCAAGAAGGACGACCTTCTCACCGCGATGGCCGACCGCGTACTGCGCGACTCCATGCGGTCCATGCCTCTCGTCGAGGCCTCGAATTGGCGCGACACGCTGCGAGCCCACGCACGAACTGTTCGTCGCACGATCCTCGACCGACCGATCCTGTGCGACCTCGTTCTGATCCGCCCATCCTTGAGCTCCAATGCAGCTCGGCTCGGCGCGCTGCACAATGAGAACGTGATCACCAGCCTCGTCGAATCCGGCTTCACCCTGGCCGACGCGGTGAACATCTACTCTGCCGTGCAATTGCACGTGCACGGCATGGTTGTCCTCCAACGACTCCAGGAGAAGAACCGGCAGTCCGAGGAACCCTCGGGTGCGTATTACGAGATCTTGTCGATCTCCCCTGAGACCACTCCCCTGCTTGCAGAGGCGAGCGAGAGTGGCCTGCAGAGCGGCGAACCCAACGACCGGAACTTCGAGTACGGACTGGACTGCATCCTCGACCACGCTGCAAGAGTGCTCATTTCACAGAAAGACTGGGGCGCGGTCCCCGCGTCGCCGAATCGATGATCGCGGCAGGCCTCCTGTCGATTCATTTCGCTGTGAAACGGGTGGCGTCGAGGATCATCACAACGCGGTCGTCGACATCGTCGGGCGGTTGCAGGTCGGGTTGCCCGTAGCGTTTCCCCAGCGACAGGTAGAACGAGCCGTCGTGGTCGCCCTGCACTGTCACCAGCCAACCGCGTACCTCGAGGCACCGCGCGGGCTCGTCCGGGTCGGTGATCAGGAACGAGTAGTTGGGATTCGCTTGAAGACTCACGAACTTCTTGCGAGGAATAGTGTGGCTCACCCTCAGATGTGCACCATCCCAGATAAATCGCATCGGAGACAGACTCGGCGACCCATCGGGACTGACGGTACCGAGCACACCGACGATCGGCCGTTCGAGAAGGTCCTCGTAACCGGGAGGCACTTTCGACATCATGACCCCAAGTTACCGTAATGCCGACTGTTGACATAACCGTTGCGCGCTGCGAGGCTCGAATTCACGAGCGGGCACGAACGAGGAGACTGCGCATGACAACGTCCGATGGTGCACCGATCTTCGATGCCGACACACACATGTACGAGACGTCCGAAGCCCTCACGAGGTACCTCCCCGACAAGTACACGAACGCCGTCCAGTACGTACAGATCGGTCGTCGCACGCGCCTCGCCATCAACGGTAAGATCACCGACTTCATCCCGAACCCCACCTTCGACCGGGTCGCAGCACCGGGCGCCCACGAGAAGTTCTTCGCCGGCGAGAACGCCGACGGACTCACACTCCGCGAAATGCAAGGGTCCGCCATCGACTGCCCACCCGCCACTCGCGGTCCGGACGAACGACTCGCCGAGATGGACCGGCAGGGAGTGCGGGAATCACTGGTCTTCCCCACTCTCGCCAGCCTCGTCGAACACTCGTCCGCCGACGATCCGGAACTGACACTCGCAATCGTTCACGCCTTGAACCGGTGGATGCTCGAGCACTGGGGCTTCGACCACCACGGCAGAGTGTTCACCACTCCAGTGATCAACTGCGCCGAGGTGGACGGCGCCCGACGCGAGCTCGCATACCTCGTCGAAAACGGGGCGAAGGTCGCGCTGATCAAGCCCGCTCCGGTCAAAGGTCTCCACGGCTGGCGCTCTCCCGCACTCCCCGAGTTCGACCCCTTCTGGCATGACGTGGAAGTGGCCGGCCTCCCGATCGCGCTTCACGCGAGCCAGCCGCCACTCGACGAATACGTCAACAAGTGGGAGCCCCCGAACACCCAGAGCTTCATGGCCATGAGCGCATTTCGCTGGCTTGCTCTCGGGCACCGGGAGATCTCCGACATGCTCGGCAGCCTGATCTGCCACGGAACCCTCACGCGCTTCCCGAAGCTGCGGATCGCCAGCGTGGAGAACGGAAGCTCGTGGATCCGGCCGCTGTTCCACGACCTCGAGGATCTGACGAAGAAGATGCCGCAGAACTTCCCGGAAGATCCGCTCGAGGTATTCCGTCGCAACGTCTGGGTCAGCCCCTTCTGGGAAGGGTCGGTGGCAGATGTCGTCGACATGGTCGGCTGGGACAAGGTCATGTTCGGATCCGACTACCCGCATCCCGAAGGCCTTCCCGAACCCAAGGGGTATTGGAAGTACGCGGAAGGAATGGATCGCCGCCGGACGTGGGATTTCATGGGCGACAACGCTCGCCGCTTCATGGGCCTCTCTATCGCGAACCCGGATCCGGATGCCGCCGATCCGCCGACGCTCGCCACAGCAAGGTAGTCGCCCACGAAACGCAAGACCTCGCGCACGGCCCTCGGAAGGAACGAGCATGGACAAGAACGACATGACCCTGGTCAGCGTCGACGACCACATCATCGAACCACCCGATATGTTCGCCAACCACCTCCCCAAGAAGTACGCGGACGACGCACCGCGCCTGGTGCACATGGACAACGGCGCAGACATGTGGAAGTTCCGCGACAGGATCATCCCGAACGTCGCACTCAATGCCGTCGCCGGTCGCCCCAAGGAGGAGTACGGCCTCGAGCCCGAAGGCCTCGATGAGATCCGGCCGGGATGTTACGACGTCCACGAACGCGTCAAGGATATGAACGCGGGCGGTGTTCTGGCGCAGATGAACTTCCCGTCGTTCCCCGGCTTCGCCGCTCGCCTGTTCGCGACCGAGGACTCCGACTTCTCGCTCGCGTTGGTGCAGGCCTACAACGACTGGCACCTCGAAGAGTGGTGTGGCGCGTACCCCGGCCGATTCATCCCGATGGGCCTGCCGGTGATCTGGGACGCCGAACTGTGCGCTCAGGAGGTCCGGCGCCTCGCGAAGAAGGGGGTGCACTCCCTCACCTTCACCGAGAATCCGGCCGCGCTCGGATACCCGAGCTTCCATGACGAATACTGGAATCCGTTGTGGAAGGCTCTCGTCGACACCGATATGGTGCTGTCGATCCACATCGGATCCTCGGGCAAGCTCTCGATCCCCTCGACGGATTCGCCGCCCGATGTCATGATCACGCTCCAGCCGATGAACATCGTGAACGCCGCCGCAGATCTTCTGTGGTCGCGCCCGGTCAAGGAATACAAAGACCTCAAAATCGCGCTCTCCGAAGGTGGCACGGGTTGGATCCCGTATTTCCTCGAACGCGTCGACCGCACCTTCGAGATGCATTCGACGTGGACGCTGCAGGACTTCGAAGGAAAGCTTCCCAGCGAGGTGTTTCGAGAGCATTTCCTCACGTGCTTCATCAGCGACCCGCTCGGCGTCACACTTCGTCACAAGATCGGGATCGACAACATCGCGTGGGAAATGGATTATCCGCACAGTGATTCGATGTGGCCGGGTGCGCCCGAGGAGTTGAGCGGCGTGTTCGCCGACGACCACGTTCCGGACGGCGAGATCGACAAGATGACCCACTTGAACGCGATGCGCTGGTTCTCGTTCGACCCGTTTGCCCATGTACCCCGTGAACAGGCCACTGTGGGAGCCCTACGGGCGGCAGCGGAAGGTCACGATGTGAGTATCCGTGCGTTGAGCCATCATCAGACGAGCGCCGAAGAAAAGCTCGCGGCGTGGGAACAGCAGATCAGCGCAGCCTCCCAGATGCAGCGCTCGAGCTGAATTCCTCCGGCCCGGCAAAGGAGTATCCGTTGGAAGTACCGTTCACGTGGAAGGTCACGGGCTGGTTCGTGATCGGCTGGTCGGAGGAGTTCGAAGCCGGACAGAGCCGTGCCCTGCACTACTTCGGGGAGGGACTCGTCGCCTACCGCGACGATGCCGATGAACTGCACGTCATGACCGGGCACTGCCGTCATCTCGGCGCGCACCTCGGACACGGCGGAAAAGTGGTGGGCGACTGCATCGAATGTCCGTTCCATGGTTGGCGGTGGGGGCCGGACGGGAGCAACCGCTACATTCCGTACGACCCCGACCGCCCCAACAAGGCATTGAAGCTGCGGGTCTATCCCATTCGGGAGCAGCACGGAATCGTGTACATGTGGCATCAGCCGGCCAGGAAACCTCCACAGTGGGAACTGCCCGATCCGTTCACCAAGTTCCCCGAAATCACCGCCGGCCCAGACAACTACTACCGCATCTATCCGGAGTTCTCACGCCGCGCGGAGTACGAGCCGGTGCATCCACAGATCGTGGCCGAGAACGGACCGGACAGCGCCCATTTCCGATATGTGCACGGCGCCAGTGTGACTCCAGTGTCGCTAGGATGGGAAGCCGTCGACAACGAGTGGCAGTTCCTCACCGGCTGGCCCGATGAGACCAGCGACGATACCGATAAGATGGCGCTTCGCATTCATAGCCACTTCTCCGGTCTGGGATACGCGATGAGCGCGTTCGAAGGTGCCCAGAACTACCGGCTGATCTTCGCCTGCACCCCCGTCGACGACGGGCATTCCGACCTCTTCTATTCGATCTGGTGGCCTCGCAACGACGGTCACGACTCCGACGTTCCACCGAAGGACGTTCAGGAGAAGGTCGAGCGTCGATTCCTCCACACCGTCTTCGAAGACCTCGGCATCTGGCGCCATCAGGTCTACGTCGAGAATCCCCCGCTCGGTCGCGTCGACGCCAAGCCGTACATGGCGATGCGTCGGTGGGCGACGCAGTTCTACGAGACCCGCGCGTGAGCGCGCCGACGCTGAAAGACCTTCTGAATCCGGACCGCACGGCAATCGTCACGCAGGAACTGCAGGGCGCCGTCGTCGGTCCGGATTCAGGCATGGCAGAACTCGCACACGAGGCGAGACGTCATGCCCTCCCCAACATCGGCCGCCTGCTTCCCGTCGCCCGCGACGCGGGTGTTCGTGTGGTGCATTGCCTGGTACACCGTCGTGACGACAATCAGGGCTCGAACGACAACGCAAAGCTCTTCGCGATCGGACGCCACACCACCTCCATGGCCCCGGGGAGCTCGGGAGCCTCCCTTCTGCCGGAACTCGGGCCGGCACCGTCCGACTTGGTGTTGACCCGCATGCACGGTCGATGATCGACCACACGTTGAGCGTGCTCGCGACCATCACCACCACCGACAACATCCTCTCGATGTGGAGCGGTGACGCGTCTCGCGACGCCGGCTCACCCCTGTGAGTGGGCGACGAGTCCGGCAATGGGACCACCTGCCACCACAGAAGCAAGCCAGCCCAGATCGACGCCTGCATCCTCGGCTGCCGCGGTACATGCGGCGACATCTTTCCGCAGGAACGGTGACGCGAACTCGTCGAACGTCTCGACACCGCCGACCTTTCCGATCGACGCGAGGGCATGGCTTCTGCCGCTGCACAACGCAATCGCGGCGAGTAGCTCACGACTTCCGATACCGAGACGGTCGCCGAGTTCTACTGCTGCCGCGGCAAGTTGAGCGTTCGCCGCGAAGAGCAGATTGTTGACCAACTTCAAGTTCAGTGCGCTGCCGAATCGACCGGTCCTGATGATCGGATCGGCATATGCGCCCACCGCCGCTACCACGCGATCCAGCACCGCATTCTCCCCGCCCATGAGCACGGTCAGTTTGCCCGCGGCAATGTCCTCTGCCGATCCGCTCACCGGCGCATCGACGAGTACCGGCCCGCCGGGGTGGTCGGCGCGGATCTTCTCGAGAGTGCCGACGGTGCCCGTCGTGTGCGACACGACGACCGCGTTGTCCTTCGCGTTCGCCATGAAACCGTCCGGCCCCGCGGCCAGTTCCGTCAACTGCGCATCCGAGAACAGGCACACAACGAGAATGTCGGCCTGCCGAGCCACATCCGCGACCGAATCGGCGAGGTACGCACCCGCAACGCCGAGACGCATGCGCACCTCTTCCCTGCGGGCGTAGATGCGGACGTCGTGCCCCGCGCCGAGGAGTCTGCGGACCATGGGCTCACCCATCTGGCCGGCTCCGAGAAATCCGATGATGTCGGTCATGGTGGTATTCATCCCTTCCAGGGCACGGACTTCACATAGCCACCCGCGTCGATCCGCAGCTGCGTGCCGGTGATGAAGCGCGATGCGTCGCTGGCGAGGAACAGAACTGCCTCGGAGACGTCCGACGGCTCGATGTACGGCACGCGCATCGCCTGCATGGCAGGAAATGCCAACTCGGCCTCTTCCCTCGTCGGATGCTCGAGATCGGGTCGGAACACCCGGTACATCCCCTCGTTGTGGAGCATGTCGGTGTTCACGTTCGTCGGGTGCACAGCGTTGATGCGGATGTCCTTCTTCGCCAGCTGCACTGCGAGATCGTTGACGTAGCGCGCCACCATCTGCTTCGCGAGGCTGTACGCCGAGCCGCCCGGTCCCTGGTTGGTCGCGCTGCCCAGTTGAGCGGCCAGGGAACCGGTCGCGATGATCGACGCCCCCGCGCCGAGGTGCGGGATGCTGCCCTGGACGACGTTGAACACCCCGGCCAGATCGGTGTCGATCGTGTCGGACCAGGACTGCAATGTCTGCCCGTCACCCATCGGGCAGATTCCCGCGTTGGCAACGACGATGTGGAGTCCGCCGAGTTCGCTCACTCCGCCGGCGATCGCGTTCCACACGTCGCGGCGTTCACGTACATCGGCGACCACGGTGTGGACACGAACTCCCTCCTTCTCGACGAGGCGGGCCGTCTCCTCCAGATCCTCCCGTCTCGCCAGCGGGTAGGTGTTGCCCTCGAGGTCGGCGCAGAGGTCGAGGGCGATGATGCTCGCGCCCTCGGCCGCGAGGTGGAGCGCATGCGACCTCCCTTGTCCGCGTGCTGCTCCCGAGACCAGTGCGACCTTACTGTCGAGCTTGCCCATCCGTGTACCTTTCGTCGCCGATACGTGAATCGTCTTCATGCACGTCGGGGAACCCGCGCGGCGAGGGTCTTGGTTTCGAGGTACTGTTCGAAACCTTCTATCCCGCACTGCCTCCCGATACCGCTGTTCTTGAAGCCACCGAAAGGTGCGTCGGCGCCGTAGAACATGCCACCGTTGATACCGATTGCGCCGGTGCGCACGCGACGTGCGATGGCCTCGCCTCGTTCGAACGAGTCCGTCATGACTGCACCGGCAAGGCCGAACGGACTGTCGTTGGCGAGCCTGATCGCCTCGTCGTCGGTGGCGAAGGGAATCAGGATTGCGACCGGCCCGAAGATCTCGTCCTGCGCGATAGCCTCGCTGTTGTCGACGCCTTTCACAAGGGTCGGCGCCACAAAGTGGCCGCCGCGCAGATGCTCGTCCAGGCCGTCCACCTCGCCTCCACCGACGAGGAACTGCGCACCGTCGATGCGCGCCTGCTCGAGCATGCTGAGCACCTTCTGTTTCTGGGCGTCGCTGATGAGTGGGCCGACGAATGTCCCTGCTGCCGCCGGGTCGCCGACCGGAAGCTGCCGGTATGCCTCGGCCGCTCCGGCCGACAGATCATCGAACAGCGACTCGTGCACGAGGATTCGGGTGTTGACCGCGCAAGCCTGACCCGCATGGGAGCACGCGCCGATCGTCGCCATGATCGCCTTCGACAGGTCGGCGCCGTCGGTGACGATGAGAGCCGATTTTCCCCCGAGTTCCAGGAACGTCCGCTTCATCGTGTCGGCTGCTCGGCGCATCAAGGCGCGGCCGACCGCGGTGGATCCAGTGAAGGAAAGGAGGTCGACGCGCGGGTCGTCGGCGAGCAGACCTGCAACGTCGTTGTCGGGGGTGGTCACCACGTTGAACACCCCGGCTGGGATGTCGGTCTTTTCTGCGACGAGCCTGCCGAGGCGTGCCGCGTTCCACGGCGTGTTCGGATCCGGTTTGAGAACCACGGTATTTCCTGCGGCGAGAGCCGGGCCCATCTTGTTGAGGATCACCTCGATCGGATAGTTCGACGGCGTGATCGCCGCAACCACCCCCACCGCTTCCTTGACCACGGTGCGGATGTTTCGCTGCCCGAACAGACCCCCGCCGTCGAGGATCCGCTCCCATTCGAACTCATCGATCAACGCTGCCGGGTAGCGGAGGGATTCCGACAGCGGCCAGTCCAGTTGCGCATCGGCCGTGGCCATCACCGGGCATCCGACCTCGGCCACGAGTTCGTCTCGCAGGTCTTCCTTCTCTGCCTCGATCGCGGTCTGGAGTTGCTCGAGGCAGCGCCGTCGCAGGGCGCGGTCGGTCGACCATGAGGTCTCATCGAATGCGCGACGTGCCGCGCCGATCGCTCGGTTCATGTCGTGTGCGGTCGCCGCGGCGGCGTCGCCGAGTACGAGTCCGGTGGCGGGACTGAGATTTCGATACGTCGCACCGTTCGTCGCCTCGGTCAGCACTCCGTCGATGAGCAATCGGGTCTCCGCCCGCTGCGCGACGCGCCGCCCCAATTCCACGCTCGTGATCTCGGGGCTGTCGACCTCACTCATGCATCCTCCTCAACCGGAACCGGATGACTAACTGTAATCTATACAGTAATCTTCCGGGAAGCTGTACAGCCCGACTTTGCGAGAAGGGAACGTCGATGTCCGATCTCCTCAACGGTGTCACTGTGGTGGAACTCGCCTCCTGGACGTACGTGCCGAGCGCCGGCGTCGTACTCCGCGACTGGGGCGCCGACGTCATCAAGATCGAAGACACCCGGGGCGGCGACCCATGCCGCTACCTGACGGTCGGCGGTCTCGATCCCGCGGAATCCCGGGTGAAGGCCAACTTCATGATGGAGATCGGAAACCACGGAAAACGCAGCATCGCAATCGACATCAAGACACCGGAGGGGCGCGAGATCTTCGCCAAGCTCATCGCGAAGGCCGATGTCCTCCTGACCAACTGGCTCCCCGGCGCGCTCGAACGCGCCGATCTCTCGGTCGAGACCCTCCGTTCGTTCAACCCGAACGTGATCATCGCGCGCGGAAGCGGCCAGGGCCCGCTCGGCCCCGACCGCGACAAGGGCGGGTTCGACGCCTCCGGGTACACGGCACGCGCAGGCGTTGCCTATGCACTCACACCGGACGGTCAGGAGTTTCCGTTCGCGCAGGGCCCCGCATTCGGCGACCTGCAGGGCGGCAGCACCCTCGCTGGCGGCATCGTCGCAGCACTCTTCCATCGGGAACGGACCGGAGTGGCACGCACGGTCGACGGATCGCTTCTTGCCCAAGGAATGTGGGCCGTGGCACCTGACATCTGCGCGGCCGACTACTACGGAATCGACCGCATTCCGGCCTACTCCCAGGGGGAAGCTCCGAATCCTGTGGTGAATCGCTACAAGACCCGCGACGGCCGGTGGCTCCAACTCGTGTTCCTGCAGGCCGACCGCTTCTGGCACGGATTCTGCGAACGGATCGGGCATCCCGAACTCGCAGTCGACGAACGATTCACCCCACTCGCCAATCTCGTCGCCAACAAAGACGAAGCGACAACCATTCTGCGGGCGATCTTCGCCGACCGCGATCTTGCCGAGTGGCAGAAAATCCTCGCCGACGAGCCAGGTGTGTGGGCGCCGCTCGCGACCCCTGCCGAGGTGCTCGACGACCAGCAGGCCGTCGCCAACGGCTATTTGATGAGCGTCGCCGATGAGGACGGTGAAGTATTCAAGACGGTCGCAGCCCCGATCCAGTTCGACGAGACCCCCGCGAAACCAGGACGCTCACCCGAACACGGCGAACACACCGACCAGATCCTCGAAGAGTTGGGGATGACCTGGGACGACATCATCGCGGCGAAGGTCGCCGGAGCCGTCCTGTAAACCGACAGTAGAACGCCGGCGTGGCCGCATCGGCCGCGCCGGCGTTGTGCCGTAGCCGGGCCTTCAGCTCTTGACCGGCGCGTACACCGGTCGACCCAAGCCGAGCACATACTGCGCGATCATGTTGCGAAACACTTCCAGTGTGCCGCCGTAGATTCCGCACAGCGGCGCCCACCGATACAGGTACTCGCTCGCTCCCTCGTCGATCGCCCCATCGGCATCTGTCGGCAGCACAGACGCGGATCCCAGGATGTCCATGAGTTCGGGTGCGACGTCGCGCATCGTCTGTGCGATCGCGACACGGCCGTACATGTTGGGCGTACTGAGCGCCATCTCGATCCGGGCGACGGCCCTGCCCAGGCGGTCGGCAACGGCACCGTCGTCGATTCGCCTCTGCCCGTCGTTCCCCGGCCGCCCCACGATGGCCGCGACCTTGTCGACCGCCGTGCCCATGAACATGCCCTGGTGCTGGAGGATCGCGATGTCGTCGAGACCGTCGGTGGCCGCGTCGACGACCCCGTGCTCCGCATCGAGCGGCCCGCGCAACACCGCCCACCCTCCGTTGACGTCCCCGAGCCGGTACTTGTCGGAGATGCGCACATCGTTGTAGTAGACGATGTTGGTGCGGTCGCCATCCACCGTCCGCAGGCCCTGGATCTCGATACCAGCAGTATCGAGCGGAACGAGGAACATGGTCAGGCTCTTGTGTTTCCGCTCCGCGTTCGAATCGGTGTTGGTGATGAGAAAGACGTACCGGCAGTTGTGCGCGCCGGTCGTGAACATCTTGGCACCGTTGATCACCCAGTCGTCGCCGTCGCGCACCGCTTTGGTCTTGGACGTCGCGATATCCGAACCGCCGTCGGGCTCGGTGTATCCGAGGCACATGCGCACGTGGCCGCTGAACACTCCGGGCATCACTTCGGCACGTAACTCCGGGGAACCGTATGCCTCGACGGAATGTGAGACCAGAATGGTGGTTCCCCACGTCACCCATGGGGCGTGCACACGTCGACGTTCGAGGGCCCAGATGCGGCTCTCGACGCGGGAGAAGCCGCCGTCCTCCGGCTTGCGGTACTCACGTTCGAGGTACCCGGCCTCTCCCATCGCGAGGTGGACGCCCTCGTCGAAGTTGTCGCCGGTCTCTCGATCACGTCTGCGCACTTCGTCGGTGACGTGCTTGTCGAGAAACGTACGAATCTCGTCAAGGAACGCCTGTTCGTCTGCGGCCAGTTCCACTCGTGAGAAATCCATGTTCGTCTCCTCTATACCGCAGCCAGCGCCGCATCGGCACTCGCGGACCGCTTCTGTGCCACCACCCGAGCCACGTGTCGCGTGGTGTCGGACAGGTCGCCGCCGGCCAGCGGCCACCCGCGCGCCCGTACCAGATACGAACTCGCCGCAGCCTCCGTCGACACCCCCAGACCACCCTGGACCTGAACGGCCATCGTCGCGGCCCGCGGCGCATCTTCCGCCATGAAGACGAAGACCGCACCCGGCAGTTCCGGCCGAACGTCCGGCTCGTTCTCCAGGAACCAGGCGGCCTTACGTGCCAGTGCTCGTCCGCCTTCCACGACGACGGCCATGTTCGCCAGCGGATGCGAGATGCCCTGCAGCGAGGAGATAGGAACGCCCAGCGTGTACCGGGTCTTCGCGAATTCGGCGGCGATGCGCATCGTCTGTTCCACAAGACCCACCAGGGCCGACGCGGTCAGCAGGCGCCATTCGTCGAGAGCGCGGCCCCACTCTGCGATGGCGGTGGGGCCACTCGCCAGAACCGTCCGGTGCGGTGCGTCGGCGGGGTCGACCCACGCCATCGGCAGCTTCCCGAGGTTTTCGACGCGCTCCGGGGCCCGGTCGAACGTGAGGAGCACTACGTCGTCTCCGTCGCGCACGATGAGGTCGTCGGCGGTCGATGCGGTGGGGATCAGCCGTCGGCCCGTCCGGTCACCGAGGTGCGGATCGAGTCCGACGATGCGCTTACCCGACGCGATCACACCGAGTTCATCGATGTCCAACCGAGCGAGAAGCCTTGCAGCACAGACATGATCAATCCACGGGACCGGAGCCAGATATCTGCCCACTTCCTCGGCGACAAGGGTCAGATCGACCAGCGTCGCTCCGTCGCCGCCGGCTTCTTCCGGAAGAGCCATCGTCGTCGCGCCGGTCGCGCAGAGCCTCTCCCACAGGGCACGGTCGAATCCGTCGGCCTCGTTGGCGTGCACAGTCTCGATCGTGCAGTGGGTTTCGAAGAATTTCGCGTACGCGTTCTGCAGATCCAGTTGGTCTTCGCTCAGGCTGTAATCCTCGCGCCGCAGCTCGTACCGATCCATCTCTACTCCTCGAGTTGTCGTCTGGAGATCAGCTGAGGGGCTGCCGGTCGCCGAAGAAGAACTCCTCGGCATTGCCGAACAGGAAATTGTCGAGCGCAGTCTCGGGCAGCTCGAGCGACGTTGCTTCGGGGACGATGCGGCGCTGCGTGAGCACCGGCCAGTCAGACGCGAAGATCACTTTGTTCTGTCCGCGCGTGCGCATGAAGTGCAACAAGCTTTCTGGCAGTCGTTTCGGCGACCACGCCGACGTCATGAGCCGCAAATTCGGGAACCGGAGCAACATTCGGATCGCGACGTCCCACCACGGATCCGCTCCGTGCATCATGCAGAGTTTCAGTTCCGGGAAGCGCACGCACACCTTGTCGAGGTGGAGCGGATTCTGCACTTCGCCGGGGAGCGCCGGACCGGGGATGCCGGTGTTCATGCACAGCGGCAGGCCCATTTCGGCGCATTTCGTGTACAGCGGGTAGTACAGGGCGTGACTCGGCGGATAGTCGCCGTCGCCCCAGAAGCTGGGGCCGATCGCCGCGTAGCGGACCGGCAGGTCGTGCGTGATTGCGGCGAGTTCCCGCACCATCTTCATCGGGCGGAACAAGGGCCCGACGCCCATTGCTAGGGAGAACCGTTCCGGGTGGGCTTCGGCGAATTTCCGCGCGGTGAGCCGGGGTGTCGCGATGGAGTCCATCAGGATGGCCTTCTGCACGCCCATCTCGTCCATCTCGTCGAGCAGCTCCGACATGTCGACGGGATCGAACATCGACTTGGGTCCCTTGAAGTAGTTGTCGCGGACCGATGTCATCCATTTCGGTTGCGAGTCCGCCTCCCCGAAGTGGACGTTGAGCAGGCAGTCGATGACTTTGCGCGGCATATGATCTCCGTTCGGACGACTGCGTGGCCTCTCGCGTGATAACCGCTACTACTGTATACCTATCGGTATGATCTACCGCAAGAGTTGAGAGTGTCCCGGACAAGTCTCTTCCCAGTCCCGACGACCTGAGGACGATCCATGCAGAGAGCTATCGCCCCAGAATTATCGACCTGGCCCGACGCCCGGCCGCACCTCCTCGCAAGTACATGCGACCACTGCGAGGCGACGGTCTTCCCAGTGCAGCCGCTGTGCCCTCGGTGCAGCCGCGAACAGATGACCGACGTCGCGCTCCCTCGCACCGGAACCCTCGTCGCCTGGACCACGCAGGGCTTCCTCCCCGGCGCGCCGTATCTCGGGGACGAAACCCCCGAGACGTTCGTACCGTTCGGCGTCGGCCTCGTGCAGTTGGGCGACGTGGTCCGAGTGGAGGGGCGCCTCACGGAGAACAGTCCGTCGAACCTGGAGTTCGGCATGGATGTCGAGTTGACGATGATCCCGCTCGGTCACGACGAGAAGGGCGACGAAGTCCTCACTTTCGCATTTCGGCCGGTCGATCCGAAGGGGGCATCGAATGAATGAGGTAGCGATCATCGGCGTGGGCATGCATCCCTTCGGCCGGTTCGACAAGACGGCGATGCAGATGGGCACCGACGCCATCCGCGCCGCGCTCGCCGATGCCGGCCTCGAATGGAACGACATCCAGTTCGCCGTCGGAGGCAGCTGGGAGATCGCGAATCCCGACGCGATCGTAGGCCTGATGGGGCTCACCGGAATACCGTTCACCAACGTGTTCAACGCCTGCGCCACGGCCGCAAGCGCAACCGAGGCATGCGCGGATGCAATCAGGCTCGGCAAGTACGACGTCGGTATCGCCATCGGTCTCGACAAGCACCCTCGCGGCGCATTCACCGTGGATCCGACACTGGTCGGAATGCCCTCCTGGTACGGAGAGAACGGCCAGTACCTCACCACGCAGTTTTTCGGAATGAAGGCAAACCGCTACCTGCACGATCACGACATCTCCGTCCGGACCTTGGCGAAGGTCGCCGCGAAGAACTACCGGAACGGCGTGAACAATCCGAATGCGTTCAGGCGCAAGCCCATCTCGGAGCAGCAGATCCTCGACTCCCCCATGCTCAACTACCCCCTGACCCACTACATGTTCTGCGCCCCGGACGAAGGCGCGGCTGCGGTCATCATGTGCCGGGCAGACATCGCTCACCGCTTCACGTCGAAGCCGGTCTATGTCCGTTCGGTCGAGGTGCGCACACGCACGTACGGAGCCTACGAGGTCAACACCACCTACGCGCCGGTCGACGAAGTCCCGTCACCGTCGGCATTCGCGTCGCGCGCCGCGTTCGAGGCCGCCGGCATCTCACCCCAGGACATCGACGTCGTCCAACTCCAGGACACCGACGCAGGCGCCGAGGTGATCCACATGGCGGAGGCAGGTTTCTGTGCCGACGGTGACCAAGAGAAGCTCATCGCAGACGGCGCCACCGAGATCGGCGGCAGCCTTCCCGTCAACACCGACGGCGGTTTGATCGCCAATGGCGAGCCGATCGGAGCCTCCGGGCTACGGCAACTCCACGAACTCGTGCTTCAGTTGCGCGGAGACGCGGGGCCACGGCAGGTGCCGGGGAGCCCGAGTGCGGGGTTCGCCCTGCTTTACGGCGCGCCGGGGACCGCGGGGGCGACCGTTGTCTCCACATAAACGCGATCGAACACCGCGGCACAAATAGACAGAAACAACTTTTCTGGAACGTTGTTTCTGTCTATTTGTGATGTGATTGTCGCCCGGCGTCACTGCAGCCGAGCACGAACCCTGACCGGCACGCTGTCGTAACCCGCGACGTTCTGCATGCTCACACGCTGGCAGTTGTCGAAATCGACCTCGAACTCGGGCATGAATTCGAGTAGATGCCCGAGGGCAAGTGCACTTTCCATCCGCGCGAGCGCTGCCCCTAGACAACTGTGGATCCCCAGGCCGAAGGCCAGACTCTGCGGACCCGAACGATCACGCTCGATATCGAAGACGTCTGCGTCCTCGAACGCCGCCGGATCCCGATTCGCCGACCCCAGCAGCAGGAATACCGGCTTGCCTGCAGGAATGGTGACGCCGTGCAACTCGACGTCGCGCATGGAGTACCGCACGTTGTACTGATTCGGGGATTCGAAACGCAGCAGTTCTTCGACCGCATCCGGAATCAGCGAGCGGTCCTCGCGCAGCTTGGTCCACTGATCCGGGTATCGCGCGAAGGTCACCGGCGCTCCACCGACCAGCTTGGCGACCGTCTCGGCGCCGGCGCCGCCGAGCAGCGACGCGAACATCGCGATCTCCATCGTGGTCAGCTTCGGCGGTTGATCGTCGTCGCGTTCGATCTCGGCCTCGATGAGCTTGGAGATCATGTCGTCCTGGGGATTCGCCCGACGCTCTTTGACGAGACCGTAGTAGAACCGCATCGCGTCGACGACCGCATCGGTTCCGGCCTCACTCATCTCGATCTGCCCGATCTCGCGATGCAGCGAGCTATCCGTCCACAGTCGCAGCTGAGTCCGGTATTCCGTTGGAACACCGAGCATCTCCGAGATGATCTCCATCGGGAAGTATGCCGAGAAGTCCTGAACCATATCGAAACCCGCGGGATCCACACTGTCGAGAAATCGCACGATCTGCGCGTCGACCATCTCGCGCAGGTCGTTGATCGCACGAGGTGTGAACACCTTGCTCACGAGTCGTCGCATGTGCCGGTGCTCTGGCGGGTCGAGGACGATGATCGACTTGAACGAGGAGATCTCGCCCTTGCGCACGGTGGCCAGATCGAGTCCCCGTGCCGACGAATAGGTTTCGAAATCCCGGTACGCCGGAGCGACGTCCTCGTAGCGACTCAGCGCATAGAAGTCGTATTCCTCGCTGTAATAGACAGGCGCTTCCTCGCGCATCCTGGCGTAGATGTCGTACGGACCGTCGAAGAACTCCTGCGAGAACGGGTCGAAGTCGAGCTTCGTATGGGTCACTGCATCCTCCTGTGGGGAACTCACGTCAGGTCCGGCTCGGCGACGTGGAAATGCTCGTCGCGAAGGCGGAACGCGTTCTTCGTCCCGTGCTGTGCACGTGTCTTCACGAAATTGAACTCGCCGGGTGAGAACTGGAGATTGGTTCCGAATGCATGAAAGAGGTAGCTCGCGACCTCTTCGCCTTGGTACGCCTGACTCTGTTCGACCAGTCGGAATGCTTCCTTGGCGATGACGACTCCATCGGCCGGCATCTTCGCGGCCTTTTCGGCCCAGTATCGGGCGCGGGCCGTCACGTGTGCGGGCTCGCAGGTTTCGGTGAACACACCGCGGTGCTCGACGGACTCGGCGGTGACGATGTCGCCGGTGAGGAGCAACTGCCGGGCCAGGACCGGACCCAGCCGGTGGAAGAACATGTGGAGACTTCCGAGCGCCGGACCGAGGAAACGGGTCGCGGGCATGCCGATTCGTGCGTCGCGTGCAATGACGGAGATGTCCGTCATCAGGGCCATCTCGAACCCGCCACCCAGCGCGAATCCGCTGATCTCGCCTACGGTGACCTTCGGAAACCCCAGGAACTCATGGTAGAACCCGAAGGTCTTGCGGTCCACGGTCAATCGGCGCCGCTGGCTCGGTCGGCGCTTGTCCGGTGCCGGATTGTCACCGCTACCGTTGCGGCCCTCGCCGTACCACCCGTAGGCGTTGTTCATGTTGGCCCCGGTGCTGAATACGCCTTCCGCTCCCCGCAGCAGTACGACGGTGATGTCGTCGTCGTCGACCACGATGTCCAAATATCGCGCGAGCTCGTCGCGCATCGCCTGATCGTAAGAGTTCCGCTGCGACGGGTTGTTCAGGGTGACGGTCGCGATTCGGGTATCGCGATCGATATCGAACAACACCCTGCCGTCGGATGCACTGGCCTCGGTCATCTACATACCCTTCCGAATGGTGTTTTCCTGCGGCGGGATACAGCCGAGAGTGGCGTCATCTGCGATGTCCGAATGCCGTGGTCTCCAGCTGGTCGATCTGCTTCGCCACCGAATCGAGCTCAGCGATACAGAGCACTTCGCCGTCCCGCATGAGGCGTGCTTCGGAAACGAGGCCACGCTCGGTCGTCCGTCGGACTACATCGAAGTCCAGCGTCGTGAGCAATGGGGTAGGCCGTCGATAGCGGATGCTGAGCAGACGCGTCTTCCCCGCGATGCCGACCTCGCAATTGTGGTGCTGGATGACGCAATCGAAGAACACGGCGAGAAAGCCACCGTGTACGAGCCCCGGTGGCCCCTCGTACACCACGGGGAAGTTCACCGTGCCCGACGCAGTATCGGCGTCGAACGTGCGGAGTTCGTACTCGGGGAAGGCCGGGTTGAATGCGCCGATGTCGATGGCATGGTCGAGGTAGATGCGCTTCTCGCCACTCGTGTCGTCTGCGCGCCGGAGCCTGGAGTTGGCGGGCACGGCTGCCGCCAGGACCTTCTCCCACTCCGCGAAGCGGGTGAGGATCTCGTCGACCACGTCGTGTTCGTGCTCGAGCGAGAGCAGCAGCCCGGCGAGTCTACGAAGCGATGTCGCAGCATGTTGCGTCTGCGGCAGCGACGCCTCGCCGAACCGCCCCGGAACATAGCGCCCTTCGGCGCGGGACGTCGGTTCCACCTCGTTGCGGGTCATCGCGCCTCTTTCGGCCGACCCGGTTCCGTCGGCCCGGGTTCCTTGCTAACTTGTGTAGAACGCAACGGTACTACATACCGTATACATCACAGTATAGGTCGCGAGGGGTGATCACCACGGTGGGCAACGACGACGGTTCGCCCGGACGGTCCGGAGAAGTACGTGTCGAGCGCGACGGATCGATCCTGCGGCTCACCCTCGACCGCACCGAGGCACTCAACTCGCTGAGCTCCGCGATGGTCCAGACGCTCATCCGCGAACTCACCGATGCGGCATACGATGATTCGCTTCGCGCAGTGCACATCACGGGCGCCGGTGAGAACTTCTGCGGCGGTGCCGACTGGGTCGCGACGAACCGCACGGATGCATCGCGGCCGCGTGCCGGAAATCTGGTACGCCGCGTCCCTCATCAGGCTCATCGCATCGTCGAGTTGGTCCACGACCTCCACCTTCCCGTCGTCTGCACGGTCCGCGGGTGGGCCGTCGGCCTCGGCTGCAACCTCGCATTCGCCGCCGACTTCACGGTCGCCGCCGACGACGCCGTGTTCTGGGAGCCGTTCATCACGCGCGGATTCAGCCCCGACTCCGGCGCCACCTGGCTCGTCCCCCGACTCGCAGGGACGGCGCGGGCAAAGCAGATGCTGATGCTCGGCGAGAAGGTCGGAGCACCCGAAGCATGCGACTGGGGCCTGATCTACCGCTCCACACCCGGGACCGATCTCGATGCCGCCACGAACACGCTGCTTGATCGGCTCGCATCCGGCCCCACCGTTGCACTCGGTCTCGCGAAGCAGGCGATCAACCGCAGTGACGCGACCTCGTTGACCGACGCCATGAACCAGGAGCTCTACTCCCTGGAATTAGCTTGTCGTACCGACGATTTCAAAGAGGGTCTGCGCGCGTTCCAGGAGCGGACCGAACCTGAGTTCCGCGGCCGCTGATCGACAATCGACATGAGCGAGAACCGGAGACCCGCAATGGCACCACCGACGACTTTCAAGACGATCCTCCTCGACGTCGATGCCGACGACCACATCGCCACGATCACTCTGAATCGGCCGGAGCGGTTGAACTCGTTCGATCGGACGATGTGCAACGAGATACGGGATGCCTGGCACATCGTCAAATACGACGAGCGGGTGCACGCGGTGGTGCTTCGTGCCGCAGGCGACCGCGCCTTCAGCGCCGGCCTCGACATCAAATCCGCCTACGGTCAACCCGACAACGTCTGGAACCACGAGGATCCCGGCGAGCTTCTGAGCCCCAAGTGGCAGAAGATGTGGAAGCCCGTGGTGTGCGCGGTCCAAGGAATGTGCACGGCGGGCGCACTGTATTTCGTCAACGAATCCGATGTGGTGATCTGCTCCGAGGACGCGACGTTCTTCGATTCGCACGTCTCGGCCGGCCTGGTCTGTGCCCTCGAACCCGTCGGGTTGATGCGCCGGGTAGGCCTCGCCGAGACTCTGCGAATCGCACTCATGGGCAACGACGAACGTGTGGGGGCCGACACCGCCCTCCGCATCGGACTCGTCACCGAAATCACTTCGCGCGAACAACTCTGGACACGCGCACACGAGATCGCCGCAGGAATGGCCGCGAAACCGCCGACTGCAATCCAGGGAACGGTGAAGGCGATCTGGGAATCCCTCGACAAACCCTATCGAGCCGCAATGGACCAGGGCCTGATCTACACACGACTCGGCAACCCGATCGCGAAGAACGAACTCACCGGGCCGGCCCGCGACACGACACCACCGAGGATCCGATGACGACCCGCAGCGTGCTCACCGAAGCCGTCACCGACCACCGCCTCGCACACCGGATCGAAGCGGTGTTCGGCCTCGCTCCCGACGACGGTGCACTCGAGTACGAAGGCGTCTGGACCACCTGGGCGGAGATCGCGCGTTACGCCGATCGCATCAACACGATCTGCCGGCAGTACGGGCCGGACCACGGAACCGGAATCGGTGTGTTGCTCCGCAACCGCCCCGTGCACGTCGCCGTCCTGCTCGGCGTGCTGCTCTCCGGACGGTGCCTCGTCGTCGTCAACCCGTCCCGCGGCGACGAACGCACACGCGACGACGTCGCGGCGCTGCACCTGCCCGTCGTCATCGGAGAATCCGACGACCTCGACACCCTCGTCGGACGGCCACCTGGCACGACCACCGTCACCGTTGCGGACGTCGCCGACGAACCCGAGGTGGTCGCTGCCACCGATCGGTCGATGCCGTCCGACAACCGCCCCGGAACCGCGGTCCTGATGCTGACCAGCGGGACCACCGGGCCGCCCAAACGCGTCGAACTCACCTACGACATGCTCGCCCACAGCGTCCTGGGGCCCGCCGGAGACGACACCCCGCCCGACCGCCTCAGCTCCGGTGTCGCGATCGTCAATGCACCTCTCGTCCATGTCGGTGGGGTGTACCGGACGCTGCAGTGCATCGTCGCCGCGCGGCCATTCGCCCTACTGCCGCGTTTCGAACTCGCCGCATGGGTCGATGCGATCCGGCGTCACCGTCCCCTCGCCGCATCCCTGGTGCCGACGGCGCTCCGCATGGTGCTGCACTCCGATCTGACCCGCGACGACCTCTCGAGTCTGCGCGTTGTCACCTCCGGCACCGCACCACTCTCGGCCGAAGACGCCGACGCGTTCACCGACAAGTTCGGCATTCCGGTTCTCACATCTTATGCTGCAACAGAATTCGGCGGTGGTGTCGCCGGATGGAATCTCGCCGACCACCGCAAGTACTGGTCCAGTAAACGGGGCAGTGTGGGGCGCGCCGAGCCGGGTTCGCTACTCCGCGTAGTCGACGAGTCCGGGCACGAGGTCGACACCGATACGGTCGGTCTCCTCGAGGTCAAGCCCGCGCAGCGTGGGCCGATGGCGGGCTGGATGCGGACCACTGATCTTGCGCGGATCGACGCCGACGGGTTCGTCTGGATCCACGGTCGCTCCGACCAGGCGATCATCCGGGGCGGATTCAAGATCATGCCCGACGACATCCGGGTGGCTCTCGAAACCCATCCGGCGGTGGAGAACGCCGCAGTGGTCGGACGTCCTGATGATCGATTGGGTGAAACACCCGTGGGGATGGTCGAATGTCGCGCCGATGCACGTGTCACGCCCGCCGAGCTGGCCGATTACCTGTCCACGCGCCTCGCTCGCTACGAAATCCCGACCGAGATCGCCGTCGTCGACTCCATCCCTCGCACGCCGTCCGGCAAGGCGGATCTGGGGGCCGTCCGGAGCAGGCTGAACAAGCCTTCCGACCTTCCGTCTCCGACCACCATGGCGGCACTGATCCGCGCACGAGCGGACGCGACGCCGACGAAGGACATGGTCGTCGACCCCGCCACCCGAGTCGGCTACCGCGAGCTCGACGCATCCAGCCGCCGCATCGCCGCGACGCTCGTCGACGGCGGAGTCACCGCAGGCACCCGGGTGGGGCTGATCATGCCGAACAACACCGGGTGGGTGCAGATCACCGTGGCGATCACCCGGATCGGTGCGGTGCTCGTTCCGCTGAGCACCTTGCTTTCGGGCACCGAACTCCGCGCACAGATCCACGCTGCGTCGATCGGTCATCTCATCAGCGTCGACGAATTTCGGGGGCACCGATACCTCGATGCTCTGGCAACCACGATCGGCGAACCCGTACTCGAACCAGGCGACATTCTCCACCCCGGCCTGCCGTCCCTGCGAAGAACCTGGGGCGTCGAGGAAGTAACCGGTGCGGAGCCCACTGCCCGGACTCGAGCGGTTGCCGCCGCGCTGGAAGACGCCGTGTCACCGTCCGACACCATGGTCATCATCTTCACGTCGGGCAGCAGCGGACCGCCGAAGGGCGTCCTGCACTCGCACGGCGGCGCGCTGGCGGCCGTTGCCTCCGGTCTGGCCGCGCGGTGCATCACCTCCGACAGCCGGCTCTACCTGCCGATGCCGTTCTTCTGGGTCGGGGGTTTCGGTGCGGGAATCCTGTCGGCCCTGATCGCGGGCGCCACCCTGGTCACCGAGGAAATCCCGGCGCCCGACACGACGCTGCAACTCCTCGAAGCCGAGAAAGTGACGTTGTTCCGCGGCTGGCCCGACCAGGCCGAAGCACTGGCACGCAGGTCCGGGTCGACGGACGTCGACCTGTCGTCGCTGCAGCCGGGCAGCCTCCCCGCGCTGATGCCTGCCGCGGAGCGCGGCGAACCGGGCTCGCGCGCGAACCTGTTCGGCATGACCGAGACATTCGGGCCGTACTCGGGCTACCGGTTGGACACTCCGATGCCTCGGGAATCCTGGGGAAGCTGCGGCACCCCGTTCGACGGCATGGAAGTCCGCATCACCGATATCGAGACGGGCAGCCCACTCTCTTGCGGCATGGAAGGCCAGATCGAGGTTCGGGGACCCCATGTCATGCAAGGCATCTGCGGCCGCAGCCGGGAAGACGTGTTCACACCCGACGGTTTCTACCCCACAGGCGATCTCGGGTATCTCGACGACGCAGGGTTCCTCTTCCATCGGGGTCGGATCGACGACATGTTCAAGGTCAACGGAGCCACCGTGTATCCGAGCGAGGTGCAGGCGGCGTTGAAGACGATCGACGGAGTCGAGAACGCCTTCGTCACGCAAGTCGACGGCGATGCGGGACCACGGGTGAGCGCCGCGGTGATCTGCTCACGCGCATTCGACCCTGTCGAACTACGCTCGGCAGCAAAAGAACTGCTGAGTTCGTTCAAGGTCCCCACGGTATGGCTCGTGCTCGAGTCCGACGAGAGAATTCCGCGTGGTGGCACAGGGAAGGTCGACGCGGCCCGACTTCGCGACCTGCTTGCCCGCCAAACCCATTCGACCACTATGGAAGGAACATCATGAAGAAGCGATTGACTTGCCCGTGCGGCGAATACCTACGCGGCACCGACGAGGACGACCTCGTCGATAAGGTCCGGCACCATCTCGGCGAACGTCATCCCGACCATGATTACAGCCGGGACGAGATCCTCTTCATGGCCTATTGACTTCCGAGCACCAGTTGCCGGATCCGAGTAGCCGAGCAAGGAGCGAGACGATGCGCGTTGTTGTCGATGGTGACAGGTGTGTGGGCCACGGCCTGTGTGAAGCGACCGCACCCGATGTTTTCGAGGTCGGTGACGGAGGGTACGTCGTCATCGACGACGCCGCTGCGGTGAGATGCAGCGAAGCCGATCTGCGTACCGCGGTGAGCAATTGCCCGTCCGCTGCACTCAGCATCATCGAGTGACGGCACATCCCGGCAACGTTCCCGTATGCGCTACAGTGAGCCGAAATGGTCGGCAGCACTCAGTGCCACCGGCAGTCCGTACCACCGCACGGGCCGCTTCACGCCTGTGCTGCCGTCCTGACGGATGAACTGTGGACGGAAGTCGGAGAGCAATGGCGCGTAAAGAAGAGCCTCAGAAGCGCGAACGTCGTGAGCGCGGATCCATCAATCCCGAGGACATCATCGCCGGCGCGTTCGAACTCGCCGAGGACGTCCCGGTCGACAACCTGAGCATGCCGCAACTCGCCAAACACCTCGGCGTCGGTGTCACGAGCATCTACTGGTACTTCCGCAAGAAGGACGAACTGCTCAACGCGATGACGGATCGCGCCCTCGCGCAGATGCAGGTCGAGGCCGTGATGGGCGATTCCGGCTCGGACTGGCGCGAACGCCTCTACAACCACGCACACGCGGCGCGGCGCGCATTCCTGGCAAACCCGATCCTGTGCGACCTGATCCTGATCAGGTCGTCGCTCAGCCCCAAGAACGCCACCCTCGGCGCACGCGAGATCGAGCACATCATCGACGACCTCGTCAAGGGCGGTCTGTCGCTCGACGACGCCTTCGACGCATACTCCGCCGTTCAGCTGCACGTCCGGGGTTCGGTCGTGCTCGCGCGACTGCAGGAACGCGGCAAGAAATACGACCCGACGTCGCAGGCGTACTACGAGAACCTGGTCGTCACGCCGGAGAGCACCCCGCTTCTCGCGGAAGCTGCAGGTCGGGGGCGAGTGGGCGGCGTACCGGACGACTACAACTTCGAGTACGGGCTCAATTGCATCCTCGAATACACCAGCCGCCTCCTCGAGCAGGAGGAGCCCGCAGCGAAAAGCAAGGCAAAGAAGGCCACGACGCGCTCGTCGCGCGCAAAGTAGACGTCTGCGGACACGGGATTCGCGTGGGTGCACTCGCCTGGTGAGACGAGTGCACCCATGCGGCATTCAGCAACCGGGAGGGATCCCCAGGTAATCCAGCACGTTGGTGCGCATGATCCGGTCTTTCTCACCCTCGTCGAAGTCGCCGAGTTCCTTGACGAAATCCGTCGGCTTCTCGAGGCCTTCGCCATGTGGCCAGTCGGAGCCGAACAGGACGCGATCGGATCCGACGAGGTCGGCCAGCGCGCGGACGTCGTCCTCGTAGTACGGCGCCACCCACAGGTGCCGGCGGATCGTGTCGACGGGCGGCTCGGCGAATGCCCATGGCGTCTGATTCGCCTGCTTCTTCAGTCGTTTGACCAGCAATTGCACCCAGTCCGAACCGTTCTCGATGCTGGCGACACGTAACTTCGGGTGACGCGTGAACACGCCGCCGAGGATCAGACTCGCCATCGTGTCGTGGATCGCACGATCGGAGACGACGATGTTCGCGAGCGGGTTCGACGTCCTGAAGGGCACGAATCGTGCCGGTGCACCCCAGGCACGTGCGATCGAGCCGTTGTATCCGCTGTCGCTGAGATGGAACGCAACCGGGATGCCTGATTCCTCCAGCTTCGCCCACACCGTGTCGTACCTCATGTCGCCGAGCGATCTGGAGGTCCCGTGCCCGGCTGGTACGGGCGCGGGACGGATGTAGACCAGCTTGACGTCGCGTTCGAGGAGTCGGTCGATCTCTGCGACCGCTTCATCCGGGTCGGCCAGCGCCAGCATCGGCGCCGAGAAGATGCGGCCCTTGTAGTTGTATCCCCAGTCCTCGTCCAACCACGTGTTGAATGCCGTGACACTCGCCATCGTGGCCGGGATGTCTTCTTTGAGTGCCTCTTCGACTCCACACGCAAGTGTCGGAAGGAGGATCACCCCCGACATCTCCTGCTGCTCGATCATCTCGAGTCGGACGTCGTGATCCTGGTACGCGGGGTTGAGCGGCTCGACCTTCATCAGGCTTCGTGGATCGACTCCCTTCGGAATCTGTCCCCGGAACAACAGATCCAGAGCGCCCGGGACGATCACCGGGTCGAATGTCGGATTCGGAACGAACTCGAGAAGTTTTCCCCCGGCGAGCAATTCGGTGTGTTTGCCGCGCTTGATCACTTCGACACCGCGATCCTTGAAAGCGGGGTCGAGGTACCGGGTGAAGGCGTCGATCTTCTCGTAGTAGTGATTGTCGCAATCGACAGGCCGGTTGTACACGACTTCGTCGCTGCGGGTTGCTTTCTCGGGCACGACGGTCATCGTCGTTCACCTCCGGTCGAAGTTTCGGCACACGGCGGGCGCGCAGATTTCCTCACGTCGAACACTAGGCCACACACTTACTGTTGTCTATACAGTATCTAATCCCGCAGGCGGCGGGCGGTCCGTCGGCGAGCGCGCCGCATCGTCAGATCGACGATCAGGCGGGGTACCCGCCCGAACGGCGGGACAGCACTCGACGTCGCAAGCATGAACGGAAGATCGGTGCCCACGACGGATCGGCGATGGCTGAACGTGTCGAAACCCGCCTTGCCATGATAAGCGCCCATGCCGCTGTTCCCGACTCCGCCGAACGGGGCAGACGCCGGAAGCATGTGAATTCCGAACTCGTTTCGCGCAACCCCACCGGTGCGGGTACTGCGAACGAACCGGCGGAAGTCGTCGTCGTCCGGCCCGAACCAGTAGGCGATAAGCGGTGAAGGGCGCGCATTCACGTAGTCGACAACCTCGGAAAGATCGCGATAGGTGAGGAGCATGAGTACCGGACCAAAGATCTCCTCGTGCGCGATGCGCATGTCGTCGGAGACATCCGAGACCAGAGTCGGGGGAACCTTTCGCGTCTCCGGATCAGGGAGCAGCTCACCACCCGGCACGACCGACTGCACGTGCGCACCGCGGGAGCGTGCGTCGTCGATCAAGCCCACCACTCGGTCGTAGTTCGCGGCATTGACACACGAGGGATATTCCAGGTTGGCGATCATAGCGGGGAATCTCTTACGCCACGTGGACAATACTGCCGCGGAAAATCTTTCGGCCTCGCTCTCGTGCACCATCACGTAGTCGGGACAGATGCAGACCTGGCCGCCGTTGACCATCCGCCCCAGAGCCACGCGTTCGGCCGCGCGTTCGATGCCAGCGCGTGGCCCCACCACGACCGGATTCTTTCCACCGAGTTCGAGCGTGACGGGCACCAGGTTCTGCGCCGCCGCAGCCTGGATTCGCTTCCCGACACCTGGCGAACCGGTGAAGAAGAGATGGTCGAGCGGGAGAGCCGAGAATGCGGCACCCACGTCGGCTCCGCCGGTCACGACCGCCAGTTCCGCCTCGTCGAAATACTTCTGAGCGAGGGAGGCGAACAGGTCCGATGTCGCAGGGGTGATTTCCGACATCTTGATCATCACCCGACTTCCCGCCGCAAACGCTGCTGCCGCGGGCATGATCACCAGATGCAGCGGGAAGTTCCAGGGCCCGATGATCCCAACCACCCCGAGTGGCGACGGCACCACTTCGGCCCGCAACCCTGCGAGTCTGCCCGCGCGCATCAGCGGCGTCGTTCTCATCCACTTCGCCACGTGCGCACGGGTGTGCTCGATCGCGTCGATGATGCCGACGAATTCCATCGACATCGTGCCGATCCGAGACTTACTACCGAAGTCCGACACCAGGGCGTCGACGAGCGCATCGGCGTTGTCGAGCATGAGCGCGACAAGTCGGTCGATGCGGTGACGTCGCCTCTCCGCGGAGGGAAAACCATCGGCGAGAAACGCTCTCCGCTGCAGCACGAGGATGCGCGACAACTCCCCGTCCGGTTCGTTCAGTGTGGTGACGCCGACGTTCTCGACCATGCTCATCGTCATCCCCCGTTCGACTGCACATTGCCAGACCCGAACCCTATCGCAAGAGTTGCCGTATACATTACAGTTTGTCGAATAGTTCATGTGACGGGTTAGCTGATCCCACAGGAGTCACCTTGACCGATCTCACCGCCCGGCCCGCGGCAGTCACCAGGGAGTTCACGATCCCGGAACTCGTGGACGCTGTCGCGTCGTCCATTCCGGACAGAGAAGTCGTCGTCTTCCGCGACCGGCGGATCACGCAGGCCATGCTGGCCGATCGTTCTCGCCGGCTCGCCGCTTATCTGACATCTCGTGGGCTCGGTGCCCGTACCGAACGCGACGGGCTCGACGGACACGAGATCGGCCAGGACACCCTCGGCATCTACGCGTACAACGGCAACGAATACCTCGAGTCGATGCTCGGCGCTTTCCGCGCCCGCGTCGCACCGTTCAACGTCAACTACCGCTATGTGGAGAAGGAGCTCGAATATCTTCTCTCCGATGCGGAAGCGAGCGCGATCGTCTACCACGCGGCGTTCGCACCGCAACTGGCACAGGTGCTACCAGCGCTTCCCCACATCGAGGTGCTGATCCAGATCGCCGACGACTCGGGCAACCCTCTGCTCCCCGGTGCTGTCGACTACGAAACCGTACTGGCCGAAACCTCCCCGGCCCCAGCGCCTGCCGCACAGTCACCGGACGATCTCTACATTCTCTACACCGGCGGCACCACCGGTATGCCCAAGGGCGTGCTGTGGCGTCAACACGATATCTACATGGCCTCCTGCGGCGGCCGGAACGTGTACACCGGGGAGTGCATCACCTCTCCCGACCAAGTGGCGTCGACCGCGGCCGACAATGCCGGATTCACGATGTTCGTGCTTCCCCCCTTGATCCACGGCGCGGCTCAGTGGGCGTCACTGACCGGCATCCTCACCGGACAGACCCTGGTGTTCTCCCCTGTGGTCGACCGATTGGATCCGGAGGCAGTGGCACAGACGATCGAGGCCGAACGCCCCACCGCGTTGATGATGGTCGGCGACGCCATCGCGCGACCCCTCGCCGCCGAGTTCGAGAAGACCGATGCCGACCTGTCGTCGCTGTCGATCCTGGCCAACGGTGGTGCGATCCTGTCGCCCACGGTCAAGCAGCGACTTCTGGACCTCGTCCCCAAGGCGGTGGTGATCGACGGGGCCGGTTCCTCCGAGACCGGAACGCAGATGACGCATGTCTCCAGCGCAGGCTCCGTCTCGACCGGTCGATTCACTCCCGGGTCGAACACATGCGTCCTCACCGAGGACCTCGACGGACTCGCCGAACCGGGGCACCACGACCTGGGTTGGCTCGCGCAACGCGGACACGTCCCGCTCGGCTACAAGGGTGACGCAAAGAAGACCGCCGCAACCTTCCCCGTCGTCGGGGGCGAGCGATTCGTCCTGCCGGGCGATCGAGCGCAACGACTCGACGACGGATCGATCCACCTGCTCGGCCGCGACTCGGTGACCATCAACTCCGGTGGCGAGAAGATCTTCGTCGAAGAAGTGGAAATGGCGATCAGCTCGCACCCCGCCGTCGCCGACGTTCTCGTCGCCGGACGTCCGAGCGACACGTGGGGCGAGGCGGTCGTCGCGATCGTCCAGCTTCTCCCTGACCATGCAGCAACGGCCGACGAACTGATCGAACACGCCGCGAAGTCGGTTGCACGATACAAACTTCCGAAGTCGGTGATCTTCACCGAAGCGATCCAGCGGAGTCCCGTCGGCAAGGCCGACTACCGCTGGGCGCGAGCGCAAGCTGCGTCTCTCGGTACCGGGTGACCGAGACCTGAGGTAGCGTTGGCGGCATGTCTGCTGCTTCGTGCGCGGCCGCTTGTGCCGCAGTGACCAGGACGTCCCGCTAGCGGCGGGGCGTTCTACTCACATCCCTGGACGTCCGGCCGCTTCGTGATCTGACCGGAGCGGCACGTTCGTGCTGCTCAGAGTTTCCTCTGAGCAATGGAGCACCTTTGTTCCCACACATTTCTTCTTCACACGGGCGCAGCAGCCCGTCCTCTGCACGCGCATGGCTGGTGTTGTGCACGATGTCCATGCTGCAGTTCTTCATCGCGGTTGACGTGACGGTGGTCAACATCGCCCTCCCCTCGATCGGCGCCGGCTTCGACGTCGGCGGGCATGCTCTGACCTGGGTCGTGGTCGGGTACACAGTCACCGGTGGCGGGATGCTGATGCTCGGTGGCCGACTGGGCGACCTGTTCGGGCGGCGGCGCGTGCTGCTGCTCGGCACCGGCCTGTTCGGCGCCGCTTCCCTACTGGCAGGCCTGGCACCCAGTTTTGCTCTGTTGGTGATCGCGCGCCTGCTGCAGGGTGCCGGTGAGGCCATTGCGCTGCCCGCCGCGATGGCCATCATCGTCCTGACGTTCCCCGAAGGCCCGCGCCGGTCGCGGGCTCTGAGTGTGTGGGCAGCAGTGGCCAGCTGCGGCCTCGTGCTCGGCTTCGTCCTGTCCGGCCTCATCACGGCCCACCTGGGCTGGCGGTGGATCTTCCTGGTCTCGGTTCCGTTCATCCTGATCGTGCTGCTGGCGGCCGTCTTCCTTGTCGAGAGTGACCGGCCAGTGGCCGAGGACGTCCCGCCGCTGGACCTTCCCAGCGCGCTGCTGCTGACCGCCTGCCCGCTGCTGTTCATCTTCGGTGTGGTCGAGGCCGGTGAACCCGCCACGTCCGCATGGGTAGTTTCGGGGGCGCTGGCCGGGTCGGTCGCCGCCGGGATCGGGTTCGTGCGTGTCGAGGCACGCTCACGCAACCCGCTGCTGCCGCTGCGCTTCTTCGCCAACCGCACGCGTGTGGCAGCCAACCTGACCACGATGCTGCTGAGCGGGGGATTGTCGACGTCGTTTCTGCTGTTCACCTTCTATCTGCAGGACCGGTTGGGCATCGGTCCGATGGGCGCGGGACTGACGATGCTGCCTCTGGCGGTCTCGCTGGTCGTGTTCTCCATGCTCGTACCGCGTCTGCTGAGCCGGTGGGAGCACGCGCGTGTGTCTTGGCCGGCGTCGGGTTCACCGCTGCCGCGATGGCCGCGATCGCACTCGTCTCGTCCCTGCATGCAGGTGGGGTGGCGATGATCCCGGCCATGCTCCTGATCTCGGCCGGGATGGGATTCGGCATCGTGGGCTTGCAATACCTCGCGGTCAGCGGCGTCACCGAGAATGACGCCGGGATCGCGTCGGGCGTCCAGCGCGCGGCCGACCAGCTGGGCGGTGCGACCGGGGTCGCGATCTGCGTCGGGATCGGGTTTGCTCCCGCCCTGCACTCCTTCGATCCGTTCCTGACTGCCACCCTGCTGGCCGCCGTCGGGCTCGTGATCGGTGCGGTCGTGGTGTGGCGCATGCCCGCTCCGGCTACTGGAGCGGACCTCCGGGAACAGGCCGGGTGACCCTCGCCCCACCGGGGTGTGCCGCCTCGATTGTCGACGTGGCGCACCCCGGTGGGACGATGCCGTTCACAGCTCTCGCGTCAACGAGTCTGGAACCGCTGCGCCCCGTCGAGTCGCACGACCTCGCCGTTGATGTACGAGTTCTCCAGCAGATGCTGGGCAAGGAACGCGTACTCGTCGGGTGTGCCGAGGCGCTTCGGGAACGGGATGTTCTTGGCGAACTTCTCGAGCCCTTCTTCGCCGATCAGCTCGAGCAGTGGCGTGCGCATAGTGCCCGGTGCGATGGAGTTGAGCCGGATACCGACCGAGCTCAGGTCACGGGCGCCCGTCAAGGTCAGGCCGATGACGCCGGCCTTGGCCGCCGAGTACGCGGACTGTCCCATCTGCCCTTCGAAGCCGGCGATGGAGCTGGTCATGACGATGGCGCCCCGCTCACCGTTCGGCTTGGGCTCCAGCTTCGCGATCTTGGCTGCCGCCAGTCGGAGCACGTTGTACGTGCCCGTGAGGTAAAGCGAGATCGTGTCGGTGAATCCCTTGCGCGAGTGCGGTGTGCCGTCGCGGTTGACCACCTTCTCCAGCACCCCGATACCGCCGTGAGCGATGACGGCGTACCTGAGTGTGCCGAGCTCATCGGCCTTCGCCAGCGTCGCCTCCACGGAGTCGTCGTCGAGCACGTCGGTCCGCACGTACACGGCCTTGTTGCCGAGCTCGTCGGCCAACTTCTGTGCCTGCTCATCGGCGATGTCGGCGATCACCACCGCAGCCCCCTCGGCGTGCAGCTTCCGCACCGTCGCCGCACCCAGACCCCCGGCACCACCGGTGACCAGTACGACTTCACCTTCGAAAGACATGTGTTCCCCTCCTGTTGTTCGGTTGGTTCGCGCCCGGTGTCAGCTGCCGGTCCAGTTCGGCTTCCGCTTCTCCGCGAAGGCCTTCGCGCCCTCGGCGGCGTCCTTCGACATGAAGACCGGGATGAGGAGATCGAGTTGCTTCTTCCACTTCTCCTCGTCCGACCAGCTCCGCGACTCGGCAAGGATCTGTTTGGTTGCGGCCACGGCCAGCGGTCCGTTCTCGGTGATGCGTTCGGCCAGGCGAATCGCCTCGTCCAGGGCCTGTCCCGGTTCCGCGACCACGTTGACGAACCCGTAGCCGGCGCCCTCCTCCGCGCTGAACGTGTCGCCGGTCAGGGCCAGCTCGACGGCCTTCTGATACGGGATCCTGTCGGGCAGCCGGAGGAGTCCACCACCGCCGGCGACAAGACCGCGTTTGACCTCCGGCAGACCGAACTTCGCGTCCTTCGACGCGACGACGAGATCGGTGGCGAGGACGATCTCGGTTCCCCCGGCCAGGGCGTTACCTTCGACGGCTGCAATCAACGGCTTCTTCGGAGGTTTCTCGGTGAACCCGAGACCACGACCTTCGACAGCGGCAATCTCACCCGCCGCGAACGCCTTCAGATCCATTCCGGCGCTGAAGTTTCCACCGGTACCAGTGACGATACCGACGGAAAGTTCAGGGTTTCCGTCCAGCTCGTCCATCGCGTCGGCCAGCTGCTGGCTCACCGCCCGGTTCACTGCGTTACGTGCCTCCGGGCGGTTGATCGTGATGATCAGAATTCGCCCTCGGCGTTCGAGCAGTACTTCGTCGGACATTGCGGCTCCTCTCAGCCTTCGACTTCGAATACCACGGCGCCGCCTTGGCCGCCCCCGGCGCACATCGCTGCGACGCCGATTCCTCCGCCGCGGCGCGCCAGTTCGTAGACCATCGTCGTCACCATGCGTGCACCCGACGCCGAGATGGGATGTCCCAGGCTGCAACCGCTTCCCGACACATTCACGATGTCTTCGTCGATGCCGAACTCGCGACACGCAGCAATCGGGACGGAGGCGAATGCCTCGTTGATCTCCCACAGGTCGACGTCGGATGCGGCCAGCCCGGCGCGGTCGAGGACCTTGCCGATCACCGCCACTGCGCCGAGTCCGCAGTCGCGCGGCGGCACTGCGGATGCTGCCCATGCCTTCACGGTCCCGAGGGCCTTCAGTCCCTTGTCGCGCGCGAGCTCGTTGCTCGCAAGAGCGATGACGGCCGCGGCGTCGTTGATGCCACTGCTGTTGCCCGCAGTCACCGAGAACCCCTCGATCTCCGGATGCAGGACGGGCAGGGCGGCGAGCCGTTCGGCTGTCGTATCGCGTCGGGGATGCTCGTCCACGCTGAAGTCGACGAGCGAACCGTCGGCACCTGCGACCTTCAGCGGCAGGATCTCGTCGACGAACCTTCCGGCGTCGATCGCCGCCACGGCTCGCTGATGCGACCGGGCTGCCCACGCATCCATGTCCTCGCGGGAGATCCCCACGGACTTTGCGGTGTTCCAGCCCACCGTGACCGCCATGTCGAGGACCGGTGCGTCGGGAGTCTCCGGGTGACTCGGCGGAATCCACGGTTCGACGTATGCTGCGCTCTCGGCGCGTCCGTCGACGCTGCTGCCCCCACGTGTCGGAACCCGCCACTTCATCAGCGGGCCCGTCGACAGCGACTGGACACCTCCGGCGATGAGGGCGCGTTCCATGCCGGAGACGATCTGCGCGGAGGCGTTTCCGATCGCGGTCAGGCTGCCCGCGCAGTGACGGTTGACGGCCTGTCCCGGAACGTTTTCCAGCCCAGCAGCGACCGCTGCGTGCCGAGCGAGGTCGCCACCGCCGTAGTTGGATTCGGCCAGGATGATGTCGTCGATGTCTGCGGCATCGAGGCCGGATCTGCGAATCACCTCCGGGAGGACGGCGGTTGCCAGTTCCTCCGCCGACGTGTTGACCAGAGAACCTTTGAAGGAACGTGCGATCGGGGTGCGGACCGCACCGACGATTACGGGTTGTGGCATGGGTGAACCTCGTGTGATCAGGGAGTGGCTGTGCTCCACCCCGGTTTGTCGAAGCCGATCGACCAGGGGTCAGAGTCTTCTGACCGACATCCTCTTGATGCCGTGAACGAAATCGCTGTGCACGTATTCGGGGTCGGATACCTCGACCTTCGGGAGCCGTGACAGGAGCTCTCGAAAGAGGTGCTTCAGCTCCAGGACGGCCAGCTGCTTGCCGAGACAGAAATGCGGGCCGCCGCCACCGAATCCGACGTGCGGGTTGGGTGTTCGCCCCACATCGAACTCGAGGGGGCGGTCGAAGACGTCGGCGTCGAAGTTGCCGGAGCAATAGAACAGTACGAGCTTCTCGCCGGCTTTGATCGGAGTACCCGACACCTCGGTGTCGACCACCGCATGCCGCGCGAACTCGATAACCGGGGTCGACCATCTGACGAACTCGTCGACGGCCTCCGGGCCGCGCTCGTCCCAGTCGTCGAGCAGCCACGAGATCTGTTCGGGATTGTCGGTCAGCGCTTTGAATGCGTGTGAGGTCGCCTGTTTGGTGGTGTCGTTGCCGGCCGACGCCAGAAGGACCATGAACGATCCGGCCTCGTCGTCGGTGAGGCGGTGGCCATCGACTTCGGCCTGCACGATGTTGGTCATCAGGTCGCCCTGCGGATCGGCCCTGCGTGTACGCGCGAGCTCGACGCCCGTCCGCGTAAGCACACCGAGCTGGGTCATCATGTGTGTTGCGCGCTCTTCGATGCTTGCGTATTCGTCGTCGCTGGTGCTGAAGAGCGCTTCCGCGGCGTAGGCGACCGCTTCGTGGTTCGCCGGATCGATCCCGATCATCTGCGACACAGTCCGCATCGGCAGTTTCTTGGACACCGACTGGACGAAGTCGACGGGTTCACCCGAGCCCAGTTCGCGGAGGAATTCGTCGACGATCGCCGCAGCGTTCGCGATGATCTGCTCTTCTATCGTGCGCACCTGTTTGGGCGTGAACGCCAGGCTGATCAATCGCCGATAGCGGGTGTGTTCCGGCGGATCCATGGTGAGGAAGAAACTGATCCCCTTCTGGATCTCGGCGGGCATCGGGTCCATGCTGATACCCGCCGAGGAGCAGAACAGTTCAGGATGGGCACTCACATAACGGATATCGGCGTGCCGTGTCACGGCCCAATACCCCTGCTCCTCGTGCGGGAAGAGCGATTCCGTCGGCCGGTGCCAGGTGAGCCCGTCGACTGCGCGCAACTGCGCGAATGTCCGCTCACGCTCGAAGAAGTCCTGGTCCCAGAACGACGACGCAGAGATGTCCAGCGAGTGGTACGGCCGAGTCGACGCAGTGGAGACGTTGCTCATGCTACCTCCGGATACCGGTTGGTTATGGCGACGAAGCTACGGGTGGAGCGTCGGGCCCGCGCTCATCCGCGCGGGCCCGGACACCCATACCGTATACCATTCCGTAAGGAAGTCGACAGAACAACGGCTCACATTTTTCCGGGAAGCATTCGAACCCGCTATCCGTCCATGCTGCGGCGCACCAGGCCCTTCGTCATATGTGCGAGTACCGCACTCAGGCCCGAACCGGCGACCTTGTGCACGAAGACCGGCCCCACCGGATCCATCGCCGCACGCCACGTGAAGCGGGTTCCCGCACCCTCGGGCTCGAGGATGTAGTCCTCCGCGAATGCACGGCATATCGGCCGGCTGATACCGCTGGCGCTGAAGGTCATGCGTCGGTTCTCGTCCCACCGGTAGAAGCGCTCCTCGACGGTCGCTGCGCCGAGTAGCGTCACGTTGCGCACGGCACCGACCCCGCGCACGGTCGAGACATCCCACTTCGTTTGTGTCACACCCGGACTCCACGATTTGACGGCGTCATCGGCGGACAGCTCCCGCCACAGCCGTGCGGGTGAGACCGGAACGAAGACAGTGTGGGAGCCGCGCACCGGCGCCGTGTCGAAGAACGAATCGTCGGTCGGGGTGAGTGAATGCAGGCCGGTCATGGCAGTGTCCGCTTCTGAGTGATCTGGGGAGTCGGCAAGTTCTGGCATTTCGGTGAGTTCTGGGGAGTCGGAGGACAGACGCCGGCGCAGGAACGCGGCCGCGTCGAGGACGCTGGTGCGCGCCTCGGGGAGCCTCCGGCACAGGGAGACGAACGAGTGCACCTGTCCCGGCACCGTGAACGTCGAGCTGGGGACGCCCGCATCGAGCAGCGCCGTGTGGAGGCGCACAGCGTCGGATGCGAAGCATTCGGTGGAACCGACGAAGCTGACGATGGGCGGCATCTCGGCCAGCAACGACGTCGGCGCCTGGAACACGTCGAGGTGCGCCGAGCGCCGATCTCGGCTTCCCACATAGACACCCGCACAGCGCTGAGCGAAGACAGGCGGCAGGAACGGGTCGCGGGTGAGTGAGTCGGCGCGCAGAGCTTCCTCACACGACGTGTCGAGCAGCGGCGAGAACAACACGACCGCGCCGGGCCCGGTCTCCCCGATCTCGATCAGGGTGGTCAGCATACTCATCGCGAGATGCGCTCCCGCCGATACTCCGACGACCGCGATCCGCCCCGGAGCGTACCCGCGGGCGATCAGCGACCGGTACGCCGCGAGAGCGTCGGTGCGGGCGGCAGGGAACGGGTGGGCGGGCGCAAGCCGGTAGTCGAGCGCCAGCACCCGCATTCCCGTGGCAGCAGCGAGGTCGGAGGTGACCGCCCGCTCCAGTCGCGCCGACCCCGCGACGTATCCGCCGCCGTGCAGGTACAGGATGATCGCATCGTCGAGGAGGTGGCCGGGGACGATCATCTCGCCGGGCACGACGTCGTCAACGACCCTGGTGCCCGCGGCGGCACTCATCCCGCCGAGCACCGAACCGGCAGCAACAGTGCCGCGCAGAACGATACGTCCGGGACCGGCCGGGTTCACGTGCTCGAAGATCGGGCGCAGGAACGTTCGGGCGGTTGCGCCGAGCACTGTGCTGCGACGACTCACTGTCGTCATCGATCGGCTCCGGTCATCGTTCTGCCGACTCGCGCCGCTCGAGGTCACCGATGAGGGTGTGCACCGTGCGGTTCCGCACGATCCACTCGTCGATCACCGGGTTCACGATCCCGCGAAGGGCCGAGTACGCACCCCACAGTCTCGGGGTGACTACGCGAGGCGCCCGCCGTTCGATTGCGCGCACGGTAACGGCGGCAGCGTGTTCGGGGCTGACACGCCTGTTCATCGGCCACGGCAGCAGCTCACCGACCCGCGCTCCCAGTGGATCCCGGTCGAGGGTGTCGCGTGCCAGCTCCGTGTCGACGAATCCGTAGTACGCGACCGTCACGGTCGCGCCGGTGTGGGCCAGCTCCAAGCGCAGGGCACGCCCGACCTGTTCGACGGCGGCCTTGCTCGCCATGTACGCGGAGCCACCGAGCCCGGGGCTGAACGCTGCGGCCGAAGACACAACAACGATGTGCCCACGGCGCTCGACAATCCCGTCGAGCGTCGGGTGAATGGTGTTCAGCGCACCGGTGAGGTTGACCGCCATGACGCGGTCGAACTCCGCAAGGTTCGAGGTGCGGATGGTCGCGGGCGGCGGGGTGATACCGGCGTTGGCGACGACCACGTCGATCGGGCCGAAGTCCTCCGAGGAGCGGGTGACCACGTCGGCCATCGCGTCGCGGTCGGTGACGTCGGCGACCGCGACGAAGATCGCGCTCGAATCGAGCGTGCCGGCTGCCTTCTTCAGTGTGGCCTCGTCGCGGTCGACGAGCACCACTCGGGCACCACGTCCGAGAAGTTCACGGACCATCGATAATCCGATGCCCTGGGCTGCACCCGTGACGAGGGCGGTCCTGCCTGCAAGGTCGAGTGAGCGCGTCATACCGTCGTCTCCTTCGAAGCGCGCCGTGCGGTGGAGCCGAGAGCCTTCCCGAGCCGGTAGTCGGCGAGGTCGAACGTCGACATCCGCCGGCGGAACGAGGCGTTGAATCCGGGCCAGAACGTGAAGTTGCGGCCCGACGGGCTGAGGTAGTAGCTGCTGCATCCGCCGGAGTTCCATACGGATCCGGTCAGGCGCCGGTCGGTGTCCTCGACGAAATCCTGCTGGACATCGGCACGTACCTCGATGCTGTCGATGTCGACGGCGTCCATGGCATGCAGGGCCGCGAGCAGGTAGTCGATCTGCGTCTCGATGGTGACCACCTGCGAGGTGTAGACCACGGAGTTCGGGCCCAGCAGCATGAACATGTTGGGAAAGTTCTCGATCGTCGTCCCCAGGTAGGCAGTCATCTCACCGCCCGCCCACTGCTCCGACAGCAACCTACCGTCGCGCCCGCGCAGTCGGGAGAAGCCACTGTTGTTCGTGAGCTTGAATCCGGTGCCGAACACGATGGTGTCGACCTCGTGCCTGGTGCCGTCGATGGTCACGACCGCGTCGCGTTCGACGTGATCGATGCCGGTGGTGACGACGTCGACGTTGTCGGACGCGAGGGCCGGGTAGTACTTGTTGGAGAACGTGGGCCGCTTGCATCCGAATGCGTACGTGGGGGTGAGCTTCTCGACCAATGCCCGGTCGTCGACCTGTCGGCGCAGGTGCCACCGGCCGAGTGCCGCAGCCCCGCTGAGCAATCCGGGCCGGTAGACGAGGCCGGGGACGAGGGCTTCCTGAACGAGGTCCAGGGCTTTGCGCGCGGCACGCTGAGTGGCCGGCACCTTCGCGAAGAGCCGCTGCACACGGGGAGCGACAGGCCGGTCGGGGTGCGGAAGGATCCAGGTGGGGGTCCGCTGGAACACCGTCATGTGCTCGACCTGCGGTTGCAGGCGCGGAATGAACTGCACGGCAGACGCTCCGGTACCGACCACCGCGACGCGACGCCCGTCGATGTCGTGCTCGTGGTTCCAGTCGGCCGAGTGGTAGGTGGCACCTCCGAACGAGTCGAGGCCGGGAAGGTTCGGCACGGAAGGTTCACTGAACGGGCCCATCGCAGCGACGAGGATGTCGGCGGTGTAGTTCCCGCGGGTGGTCTCCACGCGCCAGTGCTGCGCCGCGTCGTCCCAGGCTGCTGAGGTCACTTCGGTCCCCAGATGCAGGTGGGGGCGGAGGTTGTGCTTGTCGGCGCAGTCCTCTAGGTACTGCTGGATTTCTTCCTGCAGCGGGTAGAGCCTGCTCCAGTCGGGTTTGGGCGCGAACGAGAAGGAGTAGAGGATCGAGGGTATGTCGCACTGGGCGCCCGGGTAGGTGTTGGCCTGCCAGGTTCCGCCGAGAGTTTCCGCGCGTTCGAAGACCGCGAAGTCGTCGATTCCGTCCTGCTGAAGCCTGATTGCCGTCCCCAGGCCACCGAAACCGGCACCGATGATGGCGACGCGCAAATGTGTATCAGTCATGGTCCGACTCGTTTCACAGGTCGATTTCGAGTGTGGATCCGGCAGCGCGCGACACGCACGGGAGCATCGATCCCGATCGCTCCTCATCGAGGAGACGCGTGTCGCGATGGTCGACGTCGCCGGACACCACACGCACCTTGCAGCTTCCGCAGAAGCCTTGCCGGCATGAATAGGCCGCGGACGGGACGGCACGCCGCAACGCCGAGAGCGCGGTCTCATCCGCAGCGACCTCGACGGTGGTTCCCGTCCGTGCGAGACGCAGCGCGAACGGTTCGCCCCCGACCACGGGCGGCGGGCTGAAACGTTCGGTGTGCAGCGAGCAGGTCGGTGCCACGTGCGGGACCTGCTGGTAAGCGTCTTTGATGAGGGGCGACGGACCACACAGGTAGATGGCGGCGTTCGGCCGGGCATGACCGAGGATCTCGGTGATCGGGGTGATGCCGAACTCGTCGTCGGGCCGGATCAGAACGTCGCCACCGGACAGCGCCGACAGTTCATCGAGGAAGGGCATGGTGTCGCGGGACCGGCCGAGATAGACCAGCGTCCACGGGATCCCGGCGCCGGCGGCACTGCGGATCATCGGCAGGATCGGCGTGACTCCGATGCCGGCGGCGACGAAGAGGTACGACGGCGCGACGGCGAGAGGAAACGCATTGCGGGGCCCACGGATCCGGATCGTGCTGCGTTCGTCGACAGTGTCGTGGATCTCGGCGGAGCCGACGCCGTCGTCGACGCGGCGGACTGCGATGCGGTAGCGGGTCCGGTCTGCGGGATCGCCGCACAGGGAGTATTGGCGCTGCAGTCCCGACGGCAGGAAGACGTCGAGATGCGCACCGGGAACCCAGGCGGGCAGCGACCCACCATCGGGTGAGGCCAGTGTCAGGGAGACGACTCCGTCGGCTTCCACGGTGCGGGTCTCGACGTGGAGCACCCGGTCGTAGTCGCTGTGCCGCACGGGGGCAGGTCGCGACAGGATCGGAGCGAGGCGGCTCTCACTGAACAGCCTCGAGTAGGCCCTGGTCGCGTGCATCACCGCGCCGAGGAACGGCGACGGTGTGGTGACGGTGCTCATGCTGCGGCCTCCCGGGCTGCGGGCGACTGGGCGAGGTAGCGGACGGCCTTGTCGATGTCGCCCATGCGCGAGGGGTGGAAGTCGCGCTTCAGGTACGGCGGGATCTGCTTCGCGAGGAAAGTCAGAGTGGGGATCATCGATGCCTTCGCCGAGCGCCGGTAGGCGCGGGGCCACCACACGCGACGCGTTTCGGTGGTGTCGATGCGGTACATGTAGGCGGTGGTGCTGAACCACAGGATCGCCAGGCCTGCGAACGCGATGAATGCGGTGCGCACACGGCGTGCGTAGCTGCCGTCCACATATTGGAAGGCGTCGTACGCGACGTTGCGGTGTTCCATCTCCTCGGCGCCGTGCCAGCGCAGCAGGTCGAGCATCGTCGGATCGACACCGCGTCGGTCGAACGGGGCGTTGTCGATCAACCACTCGCCGACGACGGCAGTGAAGTGCTCGGCGGCGGCGTAGATACCGAGGCGTTCGCGCAGCCAGATCCGTCCCGCGCGGCCCTCGAGGCCATGGTCGCCGAAGATCTGATCGACGATGTATCCGATGCGGTCGAGGACGGGCGCGATGTCGACGTCGTGCTCGGCGAGGTACTTGCGGAAGCTCTCATGGGAGCTCGCGTGCGTGGCTTCCTGACCGACGAATCCGACGACCTCTTCGTGCAGGCGCGGGTCGTCGATGTACTCCAGGGATCGGCCGAAGACGTCTGCCATGGCGCGTTCGCCCTCGGGGAGTACGAGGTGCATGACGTTCCAGAACTGCGTGGCGTACGAGTCGCCGGGGACGTACTGCAGTGGCACCCCGGACCAGTCGAAGCGCACGTTGCGAGCGGTGATCGCAAGCGCCTCTTCGCTGTAGGGCGTCGGAACACCGTGATGTGACGACATGCCTGACTCCTCGGTTGTTACGTGTTACTGGAAGATACAGCGAAGATACATTAGGACGTTGCGTGTATCAATGTTTCATTCGGACGGATCGGGATAGCCTAGGACGATGCCAGCCGAACAACCGCCTGCCGCCGATGTCGCGTCCACCGTCGGCGCCACCAACCCGCCGGAAATCGAGTCGATCCTCGATGCGGCCGAGGCCCAGTTCAGCGAGGTCGGCGTCAAACTGACGACGATCAACGACATCGCTCGACGTGCCGGCGTGGGGCGGGTGACGATCTACCGACGAATCGGCGGTCGGGACGAGATCGCGCACGCCGTGACCACCCGGAGCGCCGCGCGTCTGATCGAAGAGGTCGTCGCCACGGCCCGAGCCGCCGAGACCATCGACGACATGATCGGCAACGTCTTCGCCACCACCGTCATTCGCATGCGCGAACACCCCGTCTGGAATCGGATGCTCACCCTCGAGGCCGCGAGTTCGCTACCCCGATTGACGACCGATGGGGGCGCACTCCTCACGAACGCCACGCACGCGGCCGCCGCCATCCTCGACGAAGCCGTGAAATCCGGACTGATGCCCGCCGTCGAGGACCTCGCCGCACGCGCCGAGGTCCTCGTCCGGGTTGCTCATTCCGTTGTTCTCACGCCGCAGGCGGTGATACCCCTCGGATCACGCGACGAGCTGGTGTCGTTCGCGCAGTCACATCTGCTTTCGATCGTGGTACCTCACCGGGCGTGACGCAGCCCCAGCACGCGCCGCAGCACCGGCAGCACGTACGACTTGCGGCGAAGCGCAATCAGCTCGAATCCCGGTAACCGGAAGCGCTGGCGCACCACGCTGCGGGTGCGGACGAACTCGCGCATCCCGTCGACCCCGTGGACGCGCCCGAACCCGCTCTCACCGACCCCGCCCATCGGGACGGCACCCATGCCGGCGAACGCGACGACGGAGTTGATCGTGACCTGGCCCGCGCGGAGCCGCTCAGCGATCTCGACACCGCGCCGACGCGAGAACACCGACGCACCGAGCGCGAAGTCGCTCGCATTGGCCAACTCCACGGCCTCGTCGACGTCGGTGACCGTCCGCACCGTCACCACCGGGCCGAACGTCTCCTCCCTGACTGCGGCCGAGCCCTCGTCTGCGTCGAGTATCACGACCGGTTCGATGTACCGGTCGCCCACCGATTCGGGCCCTCCGAGCAGCAGCTGCCCGCCGTCCTTCACAGCAGCGGCAATGTGGCGACGCACCACGTCGATCTGGGCGGGCATCGTCATCGGCCCATACGTGGCGTCGTCACCGCTGCCCGGTCGCACTTGATCGAGCTGACCGCGTAGTTCCGCGAGGAACCTGTCTCTGACCTCGCGGACGACATAGACACGTTCGACACCCACACAGGTCTGACCGGCATTGGAGAATCCACCCCACGCGATGGCGCGCGCCGCGGCCTTCACATCGGCGTCCTCTGCCACGACGACGGGGTCCTTGCCGCCGCACTCGAGCAGCACCGGTGTGAGGGTGTGCGCGCATTGCGCCATGATCTTCTTGCCGGTGCGTGTCGACCCGGTGAACCCGACCTTGTCCACGCCGGCGTTGCAGAGCAGGGCGCCGGTCTCCCCGAAACCCGTCGTCAGCTCCAGAACACCCGACGGCGCAGCTGGATTCGCCCGGTAGAACGCGTCGACGTACCAGGCCGCAACCGCAGGCGTGTACTCGCTCGGCTTCAGCACCACGGTGTTGCCCGCTGCGAGCGCGAACGAGACCGAACTGTTCGGAGCGTAGAGCGGATAGTTCCACGGTGAGATGATGCCGACCACCCCGAGCGGCGTGTACTCCACGTCTGTCGCGTAATTCGCGAAGAGCAGCCCCGGGCCCGACTTCGGCGGACGCAGCGCGCGGGCGGCGTTGTCCTCCGCCCAGCGCATGTGTTCGACGGCCAGAACGACTTCGATGAAGGCATCGTCGCGCGGCTTGCCGTTCTCCCGATGGATCAGGTCGATGACCTCGTCGGCGTTACGCCAGATCCACGTCCGCCACCGCCGCAGGTGGGCGCCGCGGCCGCTCATACCCTGGCGCTTCCACCACGGGAGCGCCGACCGCGCGCGATCGACCCGCAGCTGTACAGCCTGCTCGTCGTGGATGCGGAACCGCTCGACTTCCTCGTCCGTCGCCGGATCGAGGGAGCGGAACTCCTCGTCGGATACCTGGATTTCAGAGCTCATCAGGACCGCTCGGCCAGGGCTTCCCGAAGCTCACGCTTGAGGATCTTGCCTGCCCCGGACATCGGGATGGCGTCGACGAACTCGACACTGCGTGGTGTCTTGTAGCCGGCGATGTGCTCCTTGCAGAATGCCTGCAGCTCTTCGGCAGTGACCTCGGCGCCCGCCGCCAGGATCACCACGGCGTGCACGGTTTCGCCCCAGGTCTCCGACGGCAACCCGATCACCGCGGACTGCGCGACCGCCGGATGCTTGCTCAGGGCGCTCTCGACCTCGGCGGAGTACACGTTCTCTCCCCCGGTCACGATCATGTCCTTGAGTCGGTCGACGACGAAGACGAATCCGTTCTCGTCGAGGTAGCCGCCGTCGCCGGTGTGGTACCAGCCGTCGCGCAGGACGGCTGCGGTTTCGGCAGGCTTGTTCCAGTAGCCCTGCATGACATGTCCACCACGCACACAGATCTCGCCGACGGTACCGGTAGGAACAGGGTTGCCGCCGGTGTCGACGATCCGCAGTTCCGAATGCGGTGCGGCCTGTCCACCCGAGCGCAGTGTGGCTCCCCTGTGATCGTCCGGGAGCAGCAGCGACGCGACGGGCGCGACCTCGGTCATGCCGTACGCCTGGGTCATTCGCACACCCGGGAACATCGTCAGGATCCGATTGGCCAGACCTTCACCGATCGGCGAACCGCCGTAGAGGATCCGCTGCATCGCCGACAGATCGTATTCGCTCACCGAGGGGTGATCGACGAGGAGCTGCAACATGGTCGGGACCAGCAGGACATCGGTCGGGCGATACTGCTCGATCGCCTTCAGTACCGCGACCGGTTCGAAGAACGGCACGATGATGTGAGGTCCGCCGAGCATGACCTGACCTGCCCACGCGGCCAGGTCGGCGAGGTGGAACATCGGTGCGGCATGCAGGAAACGTGCGTCACCGGACAAGAGTTCGCCGGTGGCGACCGTTCCGGCTGCCGAGGTCACCATGTTCGTGTGGCTGAGCATCACGCCTTTGGGGAATCCGGTGGTTCCGCCGGTGTAGAAGATGCCGGCCAGCTCATCGCCGGAACGTCGTGCATCCTCGACCGGTTCGTGGGTGGCAATCAGCTCTTCGTACGACACGGCGCCTTCGGGGGCATCGTTCTCACCCGCGTGGATAATGACGCCCAGGTCAGGGCAGGCGCCGCGCAGAGCGGGAATGGCCGCCGCGAACGCGTCGTCGACAATGAGTACCTTCGTGCCCGAATCGTTGAGCGAGTAGGCGATCTCGGCGGGGCTCCACCGGATGTTGACGGGGTTTAGAACAGCGTCGGCCCACGGGACCGCAAGGAGGTATTCGGCGTAGCGGTCGCTGTTGAGCGAGAGCATCGCGACGCGGTCGCCTGAGGTCACCCCGAGGCTGTGCAGACCGGCTGCGAGACGAGCGATGCGATCGATGTGTTCGCGGAACGTGCGTGTGCGATCGCCGTAGATGGTGGCGGGCGCCTCGGGAGTGCACTGCAGGGCACGGTGCAGGCCTTGGGTCAGGTACATCGAAGCTCCAGGATCTCCGGGGAAGGGTGAGAGGTCTTACAACGAACGGGCGATGATGTCCTTCATGACCTCGTTGGCGCCGGCGTAGATCTTCTGCACTCGGCTGTCGGTGAACATGCGCGCAATCGGGAATTCATTGGTGTACCCGTAGCCGCCGAACAGCTGCAGGCAGCGGTCGACGATCGCGCACTGCTGGTCGCTGGTCCAGTACTTCGCCATCGCGGCGGTGGGGACGTCGAGTTCGCCTCGGAGGAACTTGGCGATGCAGTCGTCGACGAAGGTCCGTGCGATGCGGGTGACGGTGGCACACTCGGCGAGCTCGAAGCGGGTGTTCTGCATGGCCATGAGCGGCTTGCCGAAGATATTGCGTTCCTTCGTGTATGCGGTGGTCACCTCGACGGCGTGCTCCATCATCGCAACACTTGCCACTGCGCAGATCAGGCGTTCGTTGGGGAGCTGTTCCATCAGCTGGACGAACCCCCGGCCTTCGTCGGGTCCGAGGAGGTTCTCCGCCGGGATCCGCAGGTTGTCGAAGAACAGTTCGGCGGTGTCCTGGCCCTTCTGCCCGATCTTGTCCAGCACGCGTCCGCGCTCGAATCCCGGTGTGTCGTCGGATACCTCGGCGATGAGCAGCGACAGGCCCGACGCCCGCGCCTCCGGATCAGTCTTCGCGGCGATGATCACCAGGTCGCAGTTGCGGCCGTTGGATATGAAAGTCTTTGCGCCGGAGACGAGATAGCCGTCTCCGGACTTGGCGGCGCGCGTGCTGATGGCCTGCAGGTCGGATCCGGTTCCCGGCTCGGTCATCGCGATGGCACCGATCCACTCCCCCGACGCCAGCTTCGGCAGCCAACGCTGTTTCTGCTCTTCGGTGCCGTAGGCGAGGATGTAGTGCGGAACAATACCGGTGTGCACGCCGAGCTGCATCGCGCTGTCACCGGAGCGGATCTGCTCCTCGAACAGGATCGCTTCGTAGGCGAAGGTGCCGCCGCCTCCGCCGTATTCCTCCGGGATCGACATGCACAGAAGCCCCAGATCGCCGGCTCTGCGGTAGACGGATCGGTCGGGATAACCCTGCTCGATGAACTTCGGCTCGAGCGGCGCCACTTCCTTGGTGAAGAAGTCGCGGGCGAGTTCGCGAACGGCAGCCGACTCGCTCGCATCGGGCGTGGTGATGAGTGCTGTGGACACGGTTCCTCCGGTGTCGCGCGATGATCGGGTTCGCTTCTGTCCCCGTGAGTGCTCCTAAAGTAATGTGCTTGTTGGCACACTGTCAATAACAATTTCCGCGCCGGAATTTCTCCCACTCGAAATGGCGGCCATCAGGAGTGAGAAGGTATTTCCATGAGCTTGGAGGCCGAACCCCGGCGACAGCGTCTCGAACCCGACGCACGTCGCCGCCAGATCCTCGACTGCGCCATCCGATTGTTCGGCGAACGCCCTTACGCATCCGTGTCGGCCACCGAACTCGCGAAGGAAGCCGGTGTCGCGAGAGGCCTGATCAACCACTACTTCGGGGGCAAGCGCGACCTCTATCTCGAGGTCATCAAAGCGATGGTCACCGTGCCACCACCGGACCGCCTGACCGTCCCCGACGGGACCCTCGCCGAACGCGCGGACGCCTTCATCGGCTGGTTCCTGACCATCCTCGAACGACACGGCAAGACCTGGCTCGTCGCAGTCGCCGGCGGCGGCATGGCAAGCGACCCGGACGTCGGCAAGATCCTCAGCGACGCTGACGACCTTGCCGCTGATCGCCTGCTCGAGGCACTCGGACCCGCCATCACCGAAGAAGAGGCCCTCGCACTCCACCCGATGATTCGTGCCTACGGCGGTCTGATCAAATCCACCGGCCGGGAATGGATCGAACGCCGAACACTGACCCGCGAACAGGTGCACACGCTACTCACCGACACTCTCGTCGTGATCGTCGAATCGACCATCGGGGCATCCCGCTCCGCGTGAGAGTGCCGCCGGGGACACACCGTGGACTAACCTGGGTCCATGTCGGATCGGGACCGGACCTCGGACGGGAAACCGCAGAACGCACGACCTCGCGACGCACTGGGTCGCCCTCTGCCCTACGGCGAAGAGGGGGTCGAGGGAATTCCTGAGGACGCGCAATTCGACCCCGACGAGGCGATCACCGAAGGTCAACGACTCTTCGACCACGGGTACCCGTTCCACGCCCACGAGGTGTTCGAGTCGGTCTGGAAGTCGTGCGAGCCCGAGGAACGCCCCCTGTGGCAGGGACTGGCACAGCTCTCGGTCGGGCTCACCCACCTGCTTCGTGGCAACGTGAAAGGCGCTACGTCGGTGCTGAAGCAGGGGCAAGCGCGAATACGTCACTACGAGGACGAACCACCACACGGTCTCGACATCGACGGGCTCTCCGCGTGGGCCGACCATCTGCTCACCGAGATCGAACGCGGCGACCCGATCCCAGAACCTCCGACACCACGGTTGAGGATGCCCTGATGCCGATTCTCCCCATGTTTCCACTGGGTACAGCACTGCTTCCCGGAGACCACCTTCCCCTGCGGGTGTTCGAACCGAGGTATCAAGAACTGGTCCGCGACTGCATGGCCGCACCCGACGGCCCGCGATTCGGCGTCGTGCTCATCTCCCGCGGGCACGAGGTAGGTGGCGGCGATCAGCGCACCGACGTGGGCACCGTCGCCCGAATCATGGTCGACAACGAGCTCGGCGGCGGACGGCACACCCTGGAATGCATTGCCGAAGAACGCATTCGCATCAACGAGTGGCTTCCCGACGATCCGTATCCACGCGCTGAGGTCGAGGAGTGGCCCGACACCGACTCCGCCGCCGTGGATCTGACCGAACTCACCGTGCATCTGGGCCGGCTCTACGGTCTGCTCGACAAACTCACCGACGGGCGCGCGGCGCCCCCGCCCGACGATCTTCCGACCGACCCAGGCGCGCGCCTCTTCGCTCTCGCCCGGCACATCCCGATGGGCGAGGCCGACCGGTACGCGATACTCAGCGCGCCAGGTCCCGAGGAGAGACTCGTTTCGCTCATCGAATCCATCTCGAGCACAATCGACCTCGCGGAGTGGCGGCTGAAGAACGGCTGACCGTGCGGTGCCTTGCGTCGTCACATATCGTGTTCCGCGAGCCACCGTTGACGCCGACGCGGTGATGCCTGCGCCAACCAGGCATCCTCGATCACCTCGGCCAGCTCCTGACGGCTGATCTCGCCGATCCTGCTCGTGCGTAGGAGGACCGACGGGTGACCGTCGAAATGCGGGGTGGTGAAGAAGGGCGTGTCGGGATCCTGGATCAGTGCGAGTTTGTCGGATTCGGACGGCACCCAGAAGACCACCACATCGGTGTATCGCTCGCCTGTGTCGGGGTCCTTCGCGTCCGGTCGTGGCGTACGGAAGAAGACGAACGACTTACGACCCACTTGATAAACGGAGTTGCCTTTGGGCCCGATCTCGACCGTGACGTCGGGCATGGCCGACGCCAAAATGTGAATGTCCTGAACCCGCGCCTTCGTCACACGATCACCACGTCCAGGGTACGTCGCTTGTGAGAATTCACGGGCGGAACGGCACCGCAGCGGTCGTACTGTGAGAGCGTGGACATTCGAGAACAGATCGTGGCCGAACGCGCGGAACTCGTCGAACTCCTCCGTTCACTGACGCCCGCCCAGTGGGACTCGCCGTCGCTCTGCGACGGGTGGTCGGTGCGTGACGTCGCGGGCCACCTGACGATCGATTCGGTGCCCCTGTACCGCTACGCTCTCGCCGGTGTCGTCCATCCATCGGCCGATCGCCTCAACGAGCACTACGTCGTCGCGGCACGTGATGCCCCCGTCGATCGCCTCGTCGACAGGTTGTCGGCCTCGACTTCCCATAGCTGGACGCACGATACTTTCCTCGCCTGTGCCTCGCCGATCATCTTGTGCACCAGCAGGACATCCGCAGGCCGCTGGGGCTTCCACGAACGATCGACCCCGACCGGCTCCGGCTCGTGCTCGATCACCCGGATCCGTTCGCCCGACCCCGACGCTATATCCGAGAACTCCGGCTCGTCGCGACCGACCTGGAGTGGGAACGCGGCGACGGGCCCGTCGTACAAGGTCCCGGGGAGGCACTCGCGCTGGCGATGGTAGGCAGGGCCGCAGTGCTCGACGAATTGGACGGCGTCGAACTGCTGCGCCTACGTATCGGTCGGTCCTGAGCACTCAGACGATCACCACATCGAGGGTCCGCGGACCGTGCACCCCCTCGACGCGTTCGAGTTCGATGTCGGATGTCGCCGAGGGTCCGCTGATCATCGTGGTGGGCCGCTCCGGCACCAACCTGGCCAGCGCCTCCGGCACGCCGACCTCGACGCTGCTCATCGGCACCACGCACACATGCAGGTCGGGCACCAGCGTCAGAGCCCGGCGGCCCTGATCGGGATTGCCGTCGAGGAAGATCGTGCCGGTCTCGGCGCACGACACCGTCGACGCGGTCACGACACCGTCGAGGCCCTCGAGGTCGGGCGCAGGGACGTCGGCACTGTCGACGACGATCTCACCGTCGAACTCGGACAGCCATGAAGCATCCAGCCCCGCAGGTATCCCCACACGGCGGACACCTCGCTCGTTCAGCACACGTGCGATCGTGGCGGGTAGTTCCTCGACAGTGCTGCGATGCACATGAGCCTTGTAGTCGACGAGCCGATCGACGAACAACTCGTAGCGTTCGTCGTCGGGAAGCACCCGACCGGTGCGGTACTCACGTGGAATGTCCACGGGCATCGGCGGCGCCAGCACACTGGCATCGCGGATGCGTCCCAGGATCGTGTCGCGCGACGTCATTGCGCCTCTCCGTTCTCGCGCGCCTGCGCGATCGCCGCAGCGCCCTCGTCGGACTGCCACCATTGCCGGAAGGTCTGTTTCGGGGGTGCCGGGATGTCACGAGCTGCCGTCCATCCCGCGAGTGGGCCGGGAAGGTTGGAGATCTTGCCCTTCTTCCCCGCGACGATCCGCAACGCTCCGGCAGCCTTCTGCGCCGCGGTCCAACGCGCAGACGTCGACATCGCCACCGAAGCGGCCTTCATGACCGCAGCCTCAGGCCCGAACTTTGCATGTTCGACCTTCTGATGCCGCAATTCGACCAGGAGCGAAGGGATGTCGATCTTCACCGGGCAGGCGTCGTAGCAGGCTCCGCACAGGCTCGAGGCGAACGGTAGGGTCGCGTTGGGGTCGCCGGGTTCGCTCATGCCGGCCAATTGAGGGCTGAGCACCGCACCGATCGGGCCAGGATACGTGGATCCGTAGGCATGCCCGCCGGTGCGCTCGTACACGGGGCACACGTTCAGGCATGCCGAGCACCTGATGCAGTGCAATGCTTCGCGTCCCACGCGGTCGGCGAGCGCCGCGGTGCGGCCGTTGTCGAGGAGTACGAGATGGAAGTTCTGCGGTCCGTCGCCAGGGGTGACCCCCGTCCACATGGAGGTGTACGGATTCATCCGCTCACCTGTGGACGACCGGGGCAGCAACTGCAGGAACACTTCGAGATCGCGATAGGTGGGCAGCAGCTTCTCGATACCCATGACGGTGATCAGGGTGTCGGGCAGGGTCAGGCACATGCGGCCGTTCCCTTCGGATTCGACGACGGCGAGCGTGCCGGTCTCCGAGATCCCGAAGTTCGCTCCGGACACCGCGACGGGGACGGTCATGAACTTCTGGCGCAGGAACTTGCGGGACGCTTCGGCAAGATGCGCGGGGTTGTCATCGAGATCCGGGTCCACGCCGGCCATCTCGCGCAGGAAGATCTCGCGGATCTCGGTGCGGTTGCGGTGGATCGCCGGAACCAGGATGTGCGACGGCTTGTCGTGTCCGAGCTGGACGATGAGCTCGGCGAGGTCGGTCTCGTATGCGTGGATACCCTCGGCCTCGAGGTGTTCATTGAGGCCGATCTCCTGCGTGGCCATCGACTTGACCTTGATGACCTCGTCGGATCCGGTCTCTCGGACGAGCCGCGTCACGATGGCGTTGGCTTCGGCGGCATCCGCAGCCCAGTGCACGATTCCGCCGCGTGCGATCACCGCAGCTTCGAGTTGCTCGAGCAACTCGGGAAGTCGGTTCAGTACATCTGTTTTGACGGCAGCACCGGCGTCGCGCAGCTGTTCCCAGTCGGGGATCTCACCGGTGACGTTGAGCCGCTTTGTGCGGATGGTATGGGTCGCTTTGCCGATGTTGCGCCGCAGCTGCCCGTTCGCGAGCTCGTGATGTGCTGCGGCCGGGAAGGTTTCGGTTCCGCGCAGATTACCGAACCCGCGCGGCGGGATCGACGGCAATCCGAGTGCCGTGGATGTCATACCGGAACCACCTTCGACTCGGTGGCGCAGAGTATCTCGGCGAGATGGATTGTCCGGGTTCCCGTCTGCAACCGCGACATACCGCCGCCGATGTGCATCAGACAGGACGAATCGCTCGCACTGCAGAACTCGGCGCCCGTGGTCGATACGTTACGGATCTTGTCGGCCAGCATCGCGGTGGAGGTCTCCGCATTCTTGAGTGCAAATGTGCCGCCGAAGCCGCAGCACGAGTCGGCTTCGGGGAGTTCGACCAGGTCGATTTCCCGGACCGCGCGCAGCAGCTGGAGGGGTTTGTCGCCGACACGCAGCATCCGCAGTGAGTGACACGTGGGGTGGTAGGTCACGCGATGCGGGAAGTAGGCACCGACATCGGTGACGCCGAGGACGTCGACGAGGAATTCCGACAATTCGTAGGTCTTGGCCTTGACCGTGTCCACGCGACCACACAGGCTCGGGCTGCCGTATCGCGACGCGACGATCTCGTGCTGGTGCCGAACCGAACCGACGCAGGACCCGGACGGTACGACCACGGCATCGATGGAGGCGTCACCGAACGTGTCGGCGTAGTTCTCGACGAGGGGCAGCGCGTCGGGCTGATAACCGGTGTTGACGTGCATCTGGCCGCAGCACGTCTGAGATTCGGGGAAGACGACCTCGTGCCCGAGCCTGGCAAGCAGGAGGGCGGTGGCTTTGACTGCATTCGGGAACAACGTGTCGCCCAGACACGTGGCGAACAGCGCGACTCGCATGGGGAACTCCGCATCGGCTTGTGTGGTCTGACCACACCCTAGCCGATCCCCGTGGACGCCGTCACAAGATTTCGAAATTTCCCGATTTCGTACCGGGGACTCGATTGTGACCCGCATCATGGTGTAGCTTCCCTGTGGTCTGACCACGTGGTCAGACCACACAGCCAGTCGCCGCACACTGCGGCCGCGACCTCAGGAGCCCTCTTGTGGAAACCGACCTGCTCGCGGTGACCTTCACACCGTCGACGACCGCCGTCGCCGGTAGCCTCACTGCCTCCGCACTGCTCGGCCTGGTGCCGCTGCTGACCTTCTTCGTCCTACTTGCCGGGTTCAAGCTCAAGGCCTGGTATTCCGGACTCGGCGCGCTCGCCGTTGCTCTGATCATCGCGGTGGTCGGATTCGGAATGCCTGCACCGCTCGCCGGGCTGTCGGCACTGCAAGGCATCGCGTTCGGTCTGTTCCCCGTGATGTGGATCGTGGTCACCGCGATCTGGTTCTACGAACTCACCGTCGTCAGCGGCCGGTTCGAAGACCTGCGGCAGGTGTTCAACTCGGTCGGCCGCGGCGACATGCGCGTACAGGCGATGCTCATCGCATTCTGCTTCGGCGGCATGCTCGAGGCCCTCGCCGGATTCGGTGCACCCGTAGCCATCACCGGCGCCATGCTGATCGCGATCGGAATGCCCCCCATCCGCGCCGCCGTCACCGTCCTGGTCGCGAACACCGCACCGGTCGCCTTCGGCGCCATGGCAATTCCGATCACCACCGCCGGCAACCTCACCGGCATCCCCGCCACCGAGATCGCGGCCGTCGTCGGACGCCAGACCCCGTTGCTGGCACTGTTCGTGCCGATGCTGTTGCTGTTCCTCGTAGACGGTCGTCGCGGCTTCCGCCAGGTATGGCCGATCGCGCTCGTCACCGGTGCCGCGTTCGCGCTTGCCCAGTTCTGGTGCTCGAGTCACTTCTCGTACGAGCTGACCGACGTCGTCGCCTCCCTCGTGGGTCTGGCCGCCGCAGTGATCATGCTGCGCTTCTGGGGTCCTCGCACCCCGGACGACCAGCTCTCGCAGGCGTCGGCCGAAGCCATCGGCCCCACCCGCACGATGTTCGCCCTGTTCCCGTACCTGCTCGTCATCGTCGTGTTCGGCATCGCCAAGCTGTGGACGATCGGAGTCGACATCCCGAAGTGGCTGGCATCCACCGACATCAAGATCGAATGGCCGGGCCTGTACGGAAACCTGCTCAACGAGGACGGCTCGGCGTCGACTGGCGCGATCTACACCCTGCCGTGGCTGTCCACTCCGGGCACGCTCCTGCTCATCTCGGGCGCCATCGTCACCCTCGTCTACGCGGTGTGGACCCACGCCGGCAAGTTCCCGATGACCGCACGTCTCGCCGTGGTCACCTTCGGCAGCACCACATGGAAGATGCGCCTGGCCATCGCCACGGTGGCGACGGTGCTGGGACTGTCGTACGTGATGAACCAGTCCGGACAGACCGTCGCGATCGGCACCTGGCTCGCCGGCACCGGCGCGATCTTCGCGCTGTTCTCACCGATCCTCGGCTGGCTGGGTACCGCCGTCACCGGGTCCGACACCTCGGCCAATGCGCTGTTCGCTCGCCTACAGCAGGCCGCGGGTCAGACCGCCGGTATCGACCCGACGCTGCTGGTCGCGGCGAACACCTCCGGTGGCGTGGTCGGCAAGTTGATCAGTCCGCAGAACCTCACGATCGCGGCGACCGCCGTCGACCGGCCCGGCAGTGAGCCGGAACTGTTGCGCAAGGTCGTCTGGTACAGCGTCGGCATGCTCGCGATCCTGTGTGTGCTGGTGTACCTGCAGTCGACGCCGGTGCTGTCCTGGATGCTGCCCTGACCTGCCCCGACGCAGAAGCATAGGCTGTCGAGTCATGTCGCCACAGTCCGAACCACGCGCGTGGGAACACGTGCTGAACCATCTCGAGCAGATGCTGGTATCCGGGGAGCTCTCCCCGGGCCAGCGCCTGCCCGGCGAACGTGTGCTCGCCGCCGAGCTCGGAGTCGGACGGTCGTCGGTGCGGGAAGCACTGCGCGTGATGGAAGCGATGGGTCTGCTCAAATCTCAGACCGGGTCGGGACCCACCTCCGGCGCGATGATCGTGTCGCGGCCCACGGGCGGGATGGCGATGCTCATGAGGATGCAGGTCGCGGCCCAGAGCTTCCCGGTCTCCGATGTCGTACAGACGCGCCTCGTCCTCGAAACCGAGGTGATGCAGTTGCTCGCCACTCGCAACCCCACACCGGATCTGGGCAATGCGGAGGAGTTGCTCGACGCGATGGACGACACCGAGCTGGCGGCGAACGAGTTCCTGGTGCTCGACTCGCAGTTCCACATCGCGATGGCAGACGCCGCAGGCAACCAGGTGATCGCGGCGATGATGGCCGGGTTGCGTGAGTCGATCGAGGGCTACGTTCTCGCCGGGGCGCCACTCGCGATCTGGCCGACGACGTGCGGGCGGCTGCGGCACGAACACCGTGGGCTGGTCGAGGCGGTGCGTGCCGGTGATCCTGATCTCGCACGGTGTCGGATCGAGTCCCATATCCGCGGGTACTACTCCGAAACGATCGGCTCTCCGCGCCGGTAGAACCGCCCTGGTAATCGCACCCCGAAACATCGTGTACTGTTAGCAATGCAACGCGGGGTGGAGCAGCTCGGTAGCTCGCTGGGCTCATAACCCAGAGGTCGCAGGTTCAAATCCTGTCCCCGCTACCACCACCGGCCCGGACTCATTCGAGTCCGGGCCGGTTTGCTGTCGGAGCCCACCGGTGCGGGCGCACACTACCGCCCGATCCGGCGGAACGGCACTGAGCGTCACCTATTATTTCAGCAGCTGCGGTCAGCGAGCGGGCCGGCCGCTTCGGCGGCGTCCGGCGATCAGATGATCGATCCCCACTCGACCGGAGCCGAAGGCGGCGAGCATGAGCGAGAGCAGACCGAGCGCGATGACCAGCTCCGGGCCGTTGTGATCAGTCGCGTAGAGCCCGCTGGTATGCACGAAAATCCATGCTCCCGCCATATTCACCGCCATCAGGACCCCGACGAGGCGCACAGCCAGCCCGAGGATCATGGCGACACCGCCGACGAATTCGAACAGCACGTTCGCCGGTCCGGTGATCGCCGCGAGAGGGATATTCGATTGCTCGAACAGCTCCCCTACACCGGTGATGCTGCCGCCGGCGAAGTCGTATTCGAGCTTCGCGTGCGCGATCATCAAGATTCCCAAACCGATACGTGCAGCCAGCAATATCCCATCGCGAGCGACGAGGGCGGCCGTGTCGGTGGACGGCACCGATGTGTTCGTGTTCATCGTGGACGGCCCCCTTCTCTCTCTTCACCATCCGTCGTCATCGTCATGCACATTGAGACTCCTGCATGAACCGGAACTCATCGCCGCCCCGGGTGAACTTCCCCTTCGCCTCGGCGAACGCGGGCGGGCCACGGCTGTCCGGTCAATGTCGGCCCGCCGGAACCCACTTATATATGACTTCGAGTTACGGTAACCTTCGCTCACATGAACACCTGCAGCCGCGTGCACGGTCCTGCTTCCTCCGTGAGCACTGTGACGTCCACCGCACCAGATCGAGTTCTCCTGCACGCCCGCGACGTCCATTTCGACTGGAGCACGCTGCCCGCGCATTGGGTCCCCGGTGATCCGTTCAGCACCCACGTGCTCAACGTGCTGCATCTACTCCTCCCCGCCGGGGAGGAGTGGTTCGTCGAGACCTTCGAAGAAGCACTCCCCCACATCCACGACGAGGAACTCCGCGAAGACGTCCTCGGCTTCATCGGGCAGGAAGCGGTCCACGCCAACGCGCACCGAGGTGTTCTCGAGCACCTCCACGCTCGAGGCCTCGACCCCACGCCGTTCACCGACCAGATCCACTGGATGTTCGGGCGACTCCTCGGACCGCGACCCCTGACCGGTCTGCGCGCGGAGAACTACCTCGTCGAGCGTCTCGCCATCATCGCGGCGATCGAGCACGTCACGGCGTTCCTCGGCGACTGGGTGCTCAACGCGCAAGGACTCGACGCAGCGGGAACGGATCCCACGATGCTCGATCTGCTGCGTTGGCACGGCGCGGAAGAAGTCGAGCACCGCAGCGTCGCGTACGACGTGATGCGCTATTTCGACCCTGGTGAAGCGCGACGCCTGCGGACGCAGATAATCGTCGCCCCCGTTCTCACCTGGTTGTGGATTCGCGGCACCCGGTTCCTCATGGCAAGCGACCCACAACTCGCTGATGGTTCCGGGCGTACGCGCACACCGCACGTCTCCGACTGGCTCGCCGCAAGCCGGCGCGGCACCATGCCCGGGCCGCTCGACCTCGCCAAGCGACTGTCGCGGTACTTCCACCGCACGTATGCCCCGAGCCACGAGGGCTCGACCGCTCAGGCCGTCCGCTACCTCGCGACCTCCCCCGCCGCCCGGGGAGCAAACCGGTGACGCGCCTCCTGGACCGCCGGGACGGTCCGCGCGACCTCCGCGGACGTAGCCGTCCCGACCGTGGGATGAGCGTGCTGAAGGTGCTGGTCGACCGGTACATCGGCGTGGTCGCCCCGCTGGGCACCGGGACCGACAACGTTGCACGGCCAGACCCGGAGATTCGACTCATTGTGTCGCACAAGGAGGTCGTGGCTGCCGACGAGGATGTGGTGCGGCTGACGCTACAGGCGCCGGACGGCACCGCGCTACCGTCGTGGCACCCTGGTGCGCACATCGACGTGCACCTGGAGTCCGGACGGCGCCGGCAGTACTCGCTGTGCGGAGACCCCGCAGACGCCGGCAGCTACGTCGTGGCGGTGCGCCGTGTGCCCGACGGCGGTGGCGGCTCACTCGAAATGCACGCGCTCCAACCCGGTGACACAGTGACGGTGCGGGGACCTCGCAATGGATTTCCGTTCGTCGCGGATGGGCCGGCACTCTTCGTCGCGGGCGGCATCGGGATCACGCCGATCCTCGCGATGACGCGCGCTGCCGAACTCGCCGGAACCGACTGGCTCCTCGTGTACACAGGCCGGAGTCGCAGCGCGATGCCGTTCGTCCGTGAGCTCGAACAGCGCTACGGCGCCCGGGTTTTCATCCGCCCCGACGACGAATACGGCATCCCCACCGCCGCCGACCTCCTGGCCGCCGCACCCATCGGAGGCGCCGTCTACTGCTGCGGTCCTACATCGATGCTCGATGCCGTGCGAACCGGATTCGACGACACCGACGCCCGCGCACTGCATTTCGAACGGTTCGGCGCACCACCCATCGTCGACGGCCGTCCGTTCGAGGTGCAGCTGGCGAGCACCGGCGAGGTCCTTCCAGTGTCCGCCGACGAATCGGCACTCGACGTGATCCGCCGACACCGCACCGATGTCGCCTACTCCTGCCGGCAAGGGTTCTGCGGCACATGCCGCACACGCGTCCTGTCCGGCAACCCCGACCACCGCGACAACCGCCTCACCGACGACGAACGCCGCGAGGAGATGCTCGTCTGCGTCTCCCGCGCCGACGGCCGCCTCGTACTCGACCTCTGAGGAACCACATGCGCACACGTACCGTCACCAACGGACCTATCCGCCTTCACACCGTCGAAGAAGGAAACCCCGACGGTCCGACATTGATCCTCGTGCACGGCTGGCCCGACACCCATGCCCTGTGGGACAGGGTCGTGCCGCACCTGACCGACGAATTCCGCATCATCCGGTTCGACAACCGCGGCGCGGGGGCCTCCACCGTTCCCCGCAGTGTCGCGGACTACCGTCTGGCACATCTCGCGTCCGACCTGTTCGCGGTGATCGATGCGGTGAGCCCCGACGAACCCGTTCACCTCCTCGGACACGACTGGGGCGCGGTGCTGTGCTGGGAGGCGGTATGCGAACCGGGCGCCGCCGCGCGGATCGCGTCGTACACCTCGGTGTCCGGTCCCAACCTCGACCATCTGGGAATGTGGATGCGACGACGGCTCAGGGAGTTGCGCCCCCTGGGGCCGCTCGAGCAGGCGCTGGCGTCGGCGTACACGGTTCTCTTCCAGATACCCGGACTTCCGGTGCCCGCGCTGCGGTGGTGGTTCTCGCGGCACTGGCCCGGCTTCGTCGGTGCCTTCGACCGAACCGACCCCTCCGTGATCGGGCCGGTTGCGCCGACCGTCGCCGACGACATGGTGCACGGCATGAAGTTGTACCGGGCGAATGTGCGGCGTCATCTGCTGCGGCCGCGAGAACGCCGAACCGATATTGCCGTGCAGCTCGTCCAGAATCTCCGCGACCTGGCCGTACGACCCGTCGGATACGAGGACACCGACCGGTGGGTGTCCGATCTTCATCGCGTACCCCTCGACGCCGGGCATTGGTCGCCACGGTCGCATGCCGATGAACTGGCCGCTCTCACAGCTCGGTTCATTCGGGCCACCGAGGTCGGTACCGCCGCGCCGCGGGTGACCACCGGGTAGATTCCGCGTCATAGCCGATCGCCCGGGGAGGTGCGATGAGCAACGACGTGACCGCAACCGATCGTCCGCGCGCGCCCCGCTGGGTGCGCCCGACGATCATCGCGGTGCTCTTCGCAGTCGCGTTCTACCAGATGTCGGGGTGGCTGTTCCACAACTTGAAAGGCTTTCTCGGCCTGCTGTTCCTGGCATGGCTGTTCAGCGTCACGATCGAGCCGATCGTCGACTTGCTCGAGCGGCGCGGCCTACGACGAGGTGCGGGCACCGGGATCGTGCTGGTCAGCCTCTTCATCCTCGTGGTCGGGTTCTTTGCGCTGTTCGGTGCGCTCCTCGCCGAACAGGTAGCGCAGCTGCTCACCACCCTTCCGGACGCATTGTCCCGCGTGACGGACTGGGCGAACCAGACATTCGATACCAACTTCAAGACCGGCGACGATCTACTCCACATCACGCCCGATACGATCCGCGATCTCGCGCAGCGATTCACACCGGGTGTGCTCGGCGTCGTCAGCACCCTCGTCGGCGCGCTCTTCCAGCTGTTGACGATGCTTCTGTTCGTCTTCTACATGTCCGCGCAGGGACCGCAGATGCGGCGGATGATCTCGAGCTGGTTTCCCGCAAGGCAGCAGAAGGTGATTGCGCAGGTATGGGAAACGTCGGTCGACAAAGCCGGCGGTTACGTGGTCTCACGGCTTATTCTCGCCGCGTTCAGCACCTTCTTCACGGGCATCTTCCTGCTGATCATCGGTGTGCCGTACTGGTTGCCACTCGCAATCTGGACCGGCGTGGTCTCACAGTTCATCCCCACTCTCGGTACATATCTGGCCATCGCTCTACCCGCGATCATTGCTGCCGCAGCGCAACCACTGGACGGGGTGTGGGTGATCGTGTTCGGCACGCTCTACCAACAGGTGGAGAACTATGTGCTGCACCCGCGCATCACAGCGCGTACGGTGGCGATCCATCCCGCCGTGGCTTTCGGATCGGTGATAGCCGGGGCGACACTGTTCGGACCGATCGGAGCGCTCGTCTCCGTCCCGGTGGTGGCAATTCTGCAAGCGCTCGTCGAATCCTATGGAACGCGCTACACACTCGTCGAGCACTCCCCCGAGTCGGAGAAGCCGGACGAGTCGGAGAAGCCGGACAAGTCGAAGAGCGCAGTGCCTCCGGACCCAGAGGATCCGGAGGCACACTGACGCCGAAGCGGCAGAGTCAGACGATGAGCTTCGCGGCCGTATTGGCAACCACTTCTTCGGTGGTGACGCCCGGCGCGGTCTCGACGAGCTTCAGTCCCTCGTCGGTGACATCGATGACGGCGAGATCGGTGATGATCCGCTGCACGCAACGCCTACCCGTGAGGGGAAGTGCACACTCCTCGAGAATTTTCGGCTCACCCTTCTTCGTCACGTGATCCATCATCACGATGACGCGTTTGGCGCCGTGCACGAGGTCCATCGCGCCGCCCATGCCCTTGACCATGGCACCCGGAATCATCCAGTTGGCGATGTCACCCTTGGCCGACACCTGCATCGCGCCGAGCACTGCGACGTCGATCTGACCACCGCGGATCATGCCGAACGACTGCGACGAGTCGAAGTACGAAGCACCGGGAATCGCGGTGATCGTCTCCTTACCCGCGTTGATGAGTTCGGGATCGAGCTCATCCTCGGTGGGGTACGGGCCTACACCGAGCACTCCGTTCTCTGCGTGCAGGATGACCTCGATGCCGGGCTCGATGAAGTTCGGCACCAGCGTCGGCATCCCGATACCGAGGTTGACGTACTGGCCGTCGCGCAGTTCCGCGGCGACCCGCGAGGCCATCTGTTCGCGGGTCATGCCCTTGGCGGTCTGTGTCATGAGCGCACCGTCCGATTCTCGATTCCGACCTCGACCTTGCCGACGGGCACGACCCTCTGCACATGGATGCCGGGAGTGTGGATCTCGTTGGGATCCAGTTCGCCCGGCTCGACGAGATGCTCGACCTGCGCGATCGTGACCCGGCCCGAGGCCGCGGCGGGCGGGTTGAAGTTGCGGGCCGAGGCCCGGTAGACGAGGTTGCCGTGCCGGTCGCCCTTCCAGGCGTGCACGAGTGCGTAGTCGGCGGCGATGCCTCGTTCCATCACGTAGGTCTGGCCGTCGAACTCGCGGGTTTCTTTCGGCTTCGACGCGAGCTTGATGCCGCCGTGTCCGTCGTAGCGCAGCGGCAGGCCGCCCTCTTCGACGGCAGTGCCGACACCCGCGGGGGTGAAGAACGCGGGGATGCCCGCGCCGCCGGCACGCATCCGCTCGGCGAGTGTGCCCTGCGGCGTGAGCTCTACTTCGAGTTCACCCGAGAGGTACTGGCGGGCGAACTCCTTGTTGGCACCGACGTACGACGAGATGGTGCGTCGGATTCGGCCCTTCTCGAGAAGCAGGCCGAGACCGAAACCGTCGGTACCGCAGTTGTTGCTGACAGTCTCCAGGTCGGTCGCGCCCTGTTCGAGAAGCGCGTTGATGAGGATCTCGGGGATGCCGACCAGGCCGAATCCGCCGACGGCGATGGTCACACCGTCGGGAATGTCGGCTACGGCCTCGGCGGCGGAGGCAACGACTTTGTCCATGCATGCCAGAATAACCGGTGACGTGCGTAATGTGAACCCTCGTCCGCTATGCGAACAGATCCGATTCGAACCGTTGCCTCACGCGCCGGTCCGTTCTAGCCTTGTCCGCATAGCGTCCATCCGTCCTCATTGCGAACAAATGGAGCATGAATTGACTGTCACGCTGCACTACGAACAGCACGGAGACCCGTCGGCGCCGTCGGTGCTCTTCCTCGGCTCGCTCGGATCCGACCTGTCCATGTGGCAGCCGCAGATCGATGAACTGTCCGCGAACTGGCACGTCATCGCCGTCGACCACCGCGGTCACGGCTCCTCGCCCACACCGCAGGGCCCCTACACGATGGGCGAACTGGGCGCCGACATCATCGCGGTACTCGACTCCCTGAACGTGCAGAGCGCGCACTACGTCGGGCTCTCCCTCGGTGGTGCCGTGGGCCAGTGGCTCGCAGCCCATCACCCCGACCGCATCCTCTCGCTGACACTGCTGTGCACGTCGTCGGCATTCCTGCCCGCGCAGCCGTGGCTCGATCGCGCCCAGACCGTGCGCGCCGACGGACTGGCGTCCATCGCCGAGTCCATCGTGTCGCGCTGGTTCAGCCCCGGCCGCCTGGAATCCGACCAGGAACTCGTCGACCGGCACGTTGCGATGGTGAAGAGCACCACCGACGAGGGCTACGCCGCATGCTGTGAAGCCCTCGCGACCTGGGACGGACGCGACGACCTCGCCCGCATCACCGCCCCCACCCTCGTGATCGCCGGCGAAGAAGACCCCGCCACCCCACCCGCAACGATGCAGACCCTGGCCGAGGGCATCGCCACCTCCGAGTTCCACGTCGTCGCGCCCGGCGCGCACCTGGCAAACGTCGAACAGGCCGACAAGGTCACGCAGCTGATCACCGACCACCTGAAGAAGAACCAGTCGTGACAGACATCGACGCGCGGTCTTCCGTGAAGGACCTCCCTGCCAAGGACGCCTCTCCGGACTACGTCCAGTCGCTTGCCCGCGGCCTCTCCGTCATCAAGGCGTTCGGCGTCGAGAATCCGCGTCGTACCCTGTCCGACGTCGCGCGCGCGACCGGCCTCACTCGCGCGACCGCGCGCCGTTTCCTTCTCACGTTGACCGAACTCGGCTACGTGCGCACCGACGGATCCCAATTCTGGCTCACCCCAAGGGTCCTCGAACTGGGATACAGCTATCTGTCGGCGCTGTCACTGCCCGAGGTCGCGCGTCCGCATCTCGAGGCGTTGGCCCAGAAGATCCACGAGTCGACGTCGGTGTCGGTGCTCGATCACGACGACGTCGTCTATGTCGCCCGTGTTCCCGTCAATCGCATCATGACCGTCACGATCACACTCGGCACACGGTTCCCCGCCTACGCCACGTCGATGGGTCGCGTCCTGCTCGCCGGTCTGCCCGAAAGCGAACTCGCCGACTACCTTGCTCGCGCCGACCTGGCACCCATCACCGGTACCACCGTGCAGACCCGCGACACGTTGCGCGCCGAGCTCGACAAGGTGCGACACGACGGATTCTGCATCGTCGACCAGGAACTCGAAGAGGGATTGCGGTCGCTGGCTGCACCGATCCGCGACGCATCCGGCACCGTGGTCGCCGCGGTGAACATCTCCACCCACGCTGCCCGCTACCCCATCGAAACCCTCCACGACCGGCTGGTCCCCGCCCTCGTTTCCACCGCGGACGAGATCTCGTCGGATTACGCCCGCACCCAGACCAATTGATCGGAGAGAATCAATGACCGACGTAGTGATCTGCGAACCGCTTCGCACCCCGGTGGGCCGCTTCGGCGGTGTCCTGAAAGACATCGCACCGGAAGACCTCGCCGCCACCGTCATCCGCGAGATCGTGTCGCGCAGCGGCATCTCGGGATCCGACATCGACGACGTCATCCTCGGACAGGCTTCCCCGAGCGGGGAGAACCCGGCGATCGGACGCATCGCCGCACTCAATGCCGGTCTCGGCGTCGAGGTTCCGGGAATCCAGGTGGATCGACGCTGCGGCTCCGGTCTCCAGGCGATCCTGCAGGCCGTCATGCAGGTACAGACCGGCGGCAGCGACCTGATCCTCGCCGGCGGCGCAGAGTCCATGAGCCAGGCGGAGTTCTACGCGACCGGGATGCGCTGGGGCGTCAAGGGTGAGGCAGTCGCCCTCAACGACCGGCTCGCGCGTGCCCGTGTCACTGCCGGTGGCCGCGACTTCCCCGTCCCCGGCGGCATGATCGAGACCGCCGAGAACCTGCGCGCCGAATTCTCCATCAGCCGTGAGGATCAGGATGCGCTCGCGGTGCAGTCGCACCAGCGTGCCGTCGCCGCTCAGAAGAACGGTGTGTTCGCGCAGGAGATCGTGCCCGTGACGGTGCCGCAACGTAAGGGTGAAGCGCTGGTCGTCGACACCGACGAGCATCCCCGCGCCGACACCACCCTCGAGACACTCGCAAAACTGCGTCCGATCCGCGGCAAGGTCGATCCCGAGTCCACCGTGACTGCCGGGAACGCGAGCGGCCAGAACGACGGAGCTGCCCTGAGCATCGTCACCACCGCAGACAAGGCCGCAAAGCTCGGCCTGCGTCCCCTCGCCCGGCTCGCGAGCTGGGCTGTGGCCGGAGTTCCGCCGCGCACCATGGGAATCGGCCCGGTCCCCGCCACCGAGAAGGCGCTCGGCCGGCTCGGCCTGACACTCGCCGACATGGATGTCATCGAACTCAACGAAGCGTTCGCCGCGCAGGCCCTCGCGGTGATCCGCACCTGGGGTATCGATGCGGACGACGCCCGCCTCAACCCCAACGGTTCCGGCATCTCACTCGGTCACCCCGTCGGCGCGACCGGCGGCCGTATCCTCGCGACGCTGCTGCGCGAATTGGACCGTCGCGAGGGCCGTTACGGTCTCGAGACGATGTGCATCGGCGGCGGACAGGGCCTCGCTGCGGTATTCGAGCGCATCGCCTGATCGGTGCCAGGTCGCGCCGGCGCGGACATCACCGCTCCGGCGCGACCTGTACCAGCAGCTTCCCGAAGTTCTTCCCTTCGAGCAGACCGATGAACGCCTCGGGGGCATTCTCCAGACCGTCGACGATGTCCTCGCGGTACTTCAATTTGCCGCTACGCACCCAACCCGACGCGTCGCGCAGGAAGTCGCGGTACATCTCGGATACGAACTCCGATTGGATGAACCCCCGGATCGTGAGGCTCTTGACGAGCACGAGCGAGAAGAATCCGGGCAGCCGGTCGCGGCGTTCGAGGTCGGCGCCGTTGTACTGGGCTACCAGACCGCACACCGGAATCCGCGCATAGAGATTCAGCAGCGGCATCACCGCGTCGGCCACGTGCCCGCCGACGTTCTCGAAGTACACGTCGATACCTTCGGGTACCGCGTCTGCAAGCTTCTGCGCGAAGTCGGGGTCGCGGTGGTCGATGGCGGCGTCGAACCCGAATTCGTCGATCAGGGCTCTGCATTTCTCCGGCCCACCCGCGATACCCACTGCGCGAGCACCCTTCAGTTTCGCGATCTGACCGACCGCAGATCCGACAGGCCCGGTCGCAGCCGCGACGACGACCGTCTCGCCTTCCTTGGGCTGCCCGATCTTCAACAGTCCCGAGTAGGCCGTGAAGCCCGGCATCCCCAGCACGCCGACTGCCGTGGACAGCGGCGCGGCGTCGGGGTCGAGCTTGCGCACCTCATCACCATTGATGACGGCGTGCGATTGCCAGCCTGCGCCCGCGAGGACATAGTCGCCCACGGCAAGGCCCGGGTATCGCGATTCGACGACCTGGCAGACCGTGCCACCGACCATCACGTCGTCGAGTTCCACTGGCTCGGCATACGACTTCGCGGTACTCATGCGGCCGCGCATGTAGGGATCGAGAGAGAGGTAGACGGTCCGCAGCAGGACCTGCCCGTCGGCCACGGCGGGAAGGTCGACGACCTCGGTACGGAAGTTGTCGGCGGTAGGTGTTCCGTCGGGGCGAGACGCCAGGACGATTCGTGTGCTCTGGTTCTTCGACGATGCACTCATACTCCGGCAGTCTGCCTTACCACCGGGTCGACGTCAGGCAGCTCCGGGTCGATCGCCCCGCGGCGGCTCGTAGTTCGAGAACAGGCGAGAATGGATGGCCTCGGTGAACGATGGACCGTCGTGCTCGACGGTGCGGTGTGGACGCGGCTGCTGAGGCTGGGACCTGGCCGCAGTACTGGACGTGGATCGGATCGACACATCGACTCCTCTCGGATGCTGGGAGGAGAGTGCTGACCACCGAACACCGTGCGTGACCTGGTGCGCGCCCCCCCCTTTGCATACATATACCCGGTCGGGTCCCAGGGCGCACACATCAGTCCCGGGCGTCGCGCGCAACGAGGCCCGACCTGTGTGGTCGGGCCTCGTTGCGTGAAAACTTTCGTTCAGATACCGGACTCCTACGAGACCGGGACAGGCACGCGCGCGGCGGCCGCGGCCTTCCTCTTCGCCCGCTTGCTCGGGTGCTTGGTCGCGTCTGCCTTGGGCGCCCCGGTCTTCGATACCCCGGCCTTCGCTGCGTCCGTCTTCGGCGCGTCGGCCGGCTTCTCCGCCTCGGCAGGGGCTACCGGTTCGAGTTCCTGCGCGTAGTAGAAGTGCGGACGACGGTGGCCGAGGAACGATCCGCACCACGACATCACTGCGATGTACCGGTTGCGGAATCCCACGAGGTACACCAGGTGCACGGCGAGCCACAGCACCCACGCGATGAATCCGGTGAGTTCGATCTTGCCGACGCGGGTGATCGCGCGGAAGCGGTTGATGATCGCCATGCTGCCCTTGTCGCGATACTGGAACGCGGTTCCCGCGGGCACCTTGCCGAGGATCATCTTCGCAACGTGCCGGCCGCCTTGCATCGCGAACGGCGACTGCGCCGGCAGGTTGTCGAGCGTGACCATGTCGCCGATGGCGTAGATGTTGTCGGCGCGTCCGACGGTGAAGTCGTTGTCGACGAGAAGTCGCCCGCTCCGGACGGTCTCGCAGCCCGTCCGCTCGGCGAGCACGTCGGCGAAATCGTTGGCCTGGATTCCGGCCGACCAGATGATCGTCTCGGCCGTGAGGCGACGGGTCTCGCCGGTGTTCGCCGTCTTCAGGGTGGCGCCGTGTTCGTCGATGTCGGTGACCATGGTGCCGACGACAACGTCGACGCCGGCCTTCTCGAGAGACACCTTCGAGTACTCGCTGAGCTTTCCACCGAACGGCGGGAGAACCTTGTCGGCACCCTCGACGAGCGTGACGGTGACGTCCTCGCCCTTGATGTTGCCGATCGACTCCGCGAAGTAACGCTGAGCGAGTTCCTTGATCTGTCCGGCCAGCTCGACGCCCGTGGGGCCCGCGCCTACGACAATGAAGCTGAGCAAGTTCTTACGCAGTTCGGGGTCGGCGGTGATGTGCGCTTCCTCGAAGCAGCGGATGATCTGGCGACGCAGGCGCTCCGCGTCGTCCACGGTCTTGAGGGCGAACGTCAGGTCGGCGAACTCGTCGCGGCCGAAATACGCCTGTCGCGCTCCGGTAGCGGCGACCAGGTGCTCGTAGCCGAGGGTGTGCCGTTTCCCCGCCGCCTCGTACACGACGGTGTTGTCGTCGGGGTTCACGTCGACAACGCGGCCGAGCCGTACGTCGGCGTTCGGGTACTTCGCGAGAATCGCGCGGACGGACGGCGCGATCTCGCCGGGCGAGATGACACCCGTCGCCACTTGGTAGAGCAAGGGCTGGAACAGGTGCTCGGTGGTCTCCGAGATGAGGACGAACGGCGTGCCTGCCTTGCCCAGCTTCTTCGCTACGGCAAGAGCTCCGAATCCGGAACCGACGATCACTACCTCGGTCCGGTCGACGACGGTCGTCTCTCCCTTGTCTGCACCACCCATGCTGCCGATACCTCCACATTGAAGTTCTTGTATGACTTCAAACCTAGGTATCTACATCCCTTGGAATCCAGTAACCTGGGATATTCGAAAAACTGTTATCTGTTTCGCTCATAAATGGGGTTTGATGGACTTCCGGCAACTACGCTACTTCCTCGCAGTCGGTGAGGAGTCCAGCTTCTCCCGTGCAGCCGAGCGGTGCTTCATCTCGCAGTCCGCGATCAGCCACCAGATCGCGAAACTGGAGCATGAGCTGGGCACGAGTCTGTTCGACCGGTCCACCCGATCGGTCAAGCTCACCGCCGCCGGCCTGCGGCTGATGCCGATCGCCTCGGAAGTGCTCGGCCTCGAAGCGCGCGCGTTCGAAGTGGCGACCGAACCCCGCGACAGCATCCGGATCACCGCGAACATGAGCTTCGCGACGCAGAGCCTCGACGCGATCTCCCAGGTCCGCGAGCGATACCCCCACATCGACGTCGAGTTCGTCATCAAGGACTTCACCGACCGCGTCAACGCCGTCGCCTCCGGCGAAGCCGACCTCGCCCTCATCCGCGGGGAGGTGGACCGGCCGGGGCTCGAGACCGTGAGGCTCGGGATCGAGGATCTGGTTGTGGTCACCTCGAGTCAGCATCCGCTGTCGGCGTTCTCGACCGTCGACCTGGGCGAGCTGGCCCACTATCCGCTACTGCTCCCTCCTCGCAGCAGCCAGGTTCTGTTGCACCGTGTCATCGAGGATGCGTTCGTCGAGGTGGGCAGACGTGCACGCTTCGGTCCGTCGATCGCGAGCGATCACACAGCAACCCTCGAGGTCCTCACCAACCCGCGCGCCTGGACGGTGCTCTACGCCAGTACCGCCGCCGAGACTCCGAGCAAAGGGCTCAAGTTCATGCGCGAGAAACGACACCTGCTTCGGGTGCCCGTGTGTGGAGTGGTGCGCACCGGAACGGTCCCGACACCCGAGCTCGAGTTCCTCGTCCAGGCCCTCGCGCACTCGATCGTGCCGGCGGTCGACACGCCGCCCGTGCGGGGTTCCGGGAACTGACGTCTCAGACACTGCCCATCGTGTCCTACCACAGTGACAACGTCGGGCACAGGTGTCGGGTGCATCCTCTTCGTCGGTCACCGACGCGCAACGACAGACGAGGTCGGCGTGGTGCCGATACTCCCGCGGGTACCGCATCCGGTACCTGAACAGGTACCGTTGGGAGTATGCCCGGACTCAACATCCAGTTCACCGACGACGAGCAGGCATTGATCCGCGACGCCGCCGAACGCGAGGGGGTCTCCCTCAAAGCATTTGTGCACAATGCCTCGCTCGACGCAGCCAGCAGCCGTAAGCACCTGCGCAGTGAACTGCTTGCCGATATATTCGACAAGTCCGCCGAACTCAACGCGCGACTCGCGTGACGTTCTACCTCGATCGCAACGATCTCCTCACGATCGCGGCGCGTGTCAACGGCGGGTCGCCCGCTGTGCGCGAGATCGGCCTGCTGGACGCAGCGATCGCACGCCCACAGAGCACGGTGTTCGGTGTCGATGCATATCCCACACTGTTCGAGAAGGCAGCCGCGCTGCTTCACTCCATCGCCCGAAACCACGCCCTCCTCGATGGCAACAAGCGCACCGCCTGGGCCGCGACATGGCTGTTCCTCGGTTACAACGGTATCCGTCTGCGCCGCGGCTTCGATGTGGATACTGCCGAAGCGCTGATGAATGACATCGCCACGGGCGCTCACGACGTCGCCTCGATCGCTGCAGCTCTCGCGACGTTCGTGGCCTGACCGTCACCGACACGCTGCTTCGGGTGCTGGAAAGTGTTCGCCGTTCACGCGCCGCGGGGCACGGCTTGTCCGGATCGGTTCCCGGGTGCGTGTGGTCGGCCGGGTGTTCCTGGGAAACGGGGTCTACATCCACGTCGGTTGTGTCAGCTATCGGAGTCCACCAACACGTTCTCAGCGACGCGTCAACCGCTCGATCTCGGCGACCACATGCCTGCCGTGCGGCGACTGCGCGGCACGATAGGCATGCGACGCGGTCGCGGATGCGCATGCGCATGCGCATGCAGCAGCATTCATGCCGTCGCCGGTAAGGCCTCCGGAAATCGCGGTGACGGGAATATCGCCGAGTGCGGGTGGATTGTCGCGCCACGCGGCGATCTCGTCGAGAAAGGTGCGAGCCTGCGCTCGTTGAGTACGGAATACCCTGGATTCGAATGCTTCTCGCTCCATGTCCGCGCGGACATCGGCCGGGCATGCGTCGAGGAGGAAACCGAACGTGTGCCTCAGCACGCGCAACCGGGAGAGTCCGATCAGTATCGGGATCGAGATCTTCTCGAACGTCCGGAAACCCCTACCCAGCAGGACGTCGGAGGCTTCGTCGGCCGGGTCCACGGGTGAGCGCCCGAGTCCGGATCGGTCGTACACGATCGCGCGTATGAACCGGGCAACCCGAGATTGCACGGGTGCCCAACTCGACCTGTCCGCGGCCGCGCCGGCTTCGAACACGACCGTCGGTGTGTCGGTCTCATCGGGGGCTGTGCACACCATGCTGAAGAGCCGCCGCCCGTCGCGGGTCTCGACCCACTCCGCGGTGCCCAGAGTGTGTGACCGGCCAGTACCCGTCGCGTCGCCTCCGAATCGGTCGTTGTCACCGCTCGCTCCCCTCAGTCGACCACACCGAACGCAAACGTAAGTTCGCCTCACCGACCGGTCAAGGCCTGCGTTTCGACGATGCACCGCACAAGGCGTGTCCCAGTTCATACTCGTCCGCCTCGGGTGACATGATCCGAGCATGACTGCACCCATCGCACTGCCGCGCACCATGCGCATCGGCGGCGGAGCCGTCCGCGAGATCGGCGAAGTCGTCGCGAGCCTCGGCCTGTCCCGCCCACTCGTGGTCACCGATTCGTTCCAGGTCGGCACCGGCGCGGCCGAGAAGATGCTCGACAACCTCGAGGCCGCCGGCGCCGCCGCGCGCCTGTTCGCCGACGCCGTGCCCGACCCCACCACCGACTCCCTCGAAGCGGGTGTCGCCGCGCTCGCCGAACACGACGCCGATTCCGTCATCGGGTTCGGCGGCGGCAGCCCGATGGACACCGCGAAAGCGCTCGGCATTCTCGGTAGGCAGGGCGGGCAGATGCGTGACTACAAGGCCCCGCGCAACAACATCGGGCCTGCCCTCCCGATCATCGCCGTGCCGACTACAGCCGGAAGCGGTTCGGAAGCAACCCAGTTCACTGTCATCACCGACAGCGCGAACGACGAGAAGATGCTCTGTCCCGGTCTGGCGTTCCTTCCGGTCGCCGCGGTGATCGATTACGAACTGACACTGTCGATGCCGCCTAGACTCACCGCCGACACCGGCGTCGACGCACTCACCCACGCCATCGAGGCGTATGTCAGCCGCAAGGCGAATCCGTTCTCCGACAGCCTCGCTCTCGTCGCCATCGGCACTATCGGTCGCATGCTGCGCCGTGTGTATGCCGACGGCAGCGACGCCGAAGCACGCGAGCAGATGATGCTCGCCGCCACCCAGGCCGGCATCGCGTTCTCCAACTCGTCGGTGGCACTCGTGCACGGCATGAGCAGGCCCATCGGTGCGCATTTCCATGTCGCGCACGGGTTGTCGAACGCGATGCTCTTTCCCGCGGTCACCGCCTTCTCCGTGAGCGCCGCCGAAGTCCGCTACGCCGACTGCGCTCGTGCACTCGGAGTCGCCACACCCGGCGACACCGACGCTACCGCCTCGAACAACCTGGTCGTGGCACTACGCGAGCTGTGCCGCGACGTGCAGGTCCCGACACCGAAGGTATACGGCATCGACAAGGCTCAGTGGGACGAATTGATTCCGCTCATGGCCGAGCAGGCCTTGGCATCAGGGTCGCCGAACAACAATCCGCTGGTCCCCACCGAAGCGGAGATCCGAGACCTCTACGCTCAGGTCTATGGCTGACGGCCTGGCCGGACAACCGACTCCTGAAGCGCACAGGTGACTACGCGACCTTCACCAGCATCTTTCCGACGTTCGCGCCGCGCATGAGCTGAAGGAACGCATCGACAGAATTCTCGATGCCGTCGACAACGGTCTCGTCATGGACCACGGCGCCGGAGGCGAGCCAGGGTCCCATCTTGGCGGCGAACTCGGGGAAGATGTGCGTGTAGTTTCCAAGGGTGAATCCCTCGAGGGTGAGCCCCCGGCTGATGATGTTCATCATATTGTCGGGGCCAGGTGTGCGCTCGGTGGCGTTGTACGCGGAGATGGCACCGCAGAGCGCGGCCCGGCCGCCGTTCCGCATGACGTCGAGTGCGGCTTCGAGGTGGTCGCCGCCGACGTTGTCGAAGTAGACATCGATACCGGCGCAGGCGATCTCGCGCAGTTGCTCGCGCACCGGTGCCTGCTTGTAGTCGAAGGCGGCGCTGTACCCGTACTTGTCGGCGAGTAGCGCGACCTTCTCTGCGGAGCCGGCAGACCCGATGACCTCGGAAGCACCCTCGAGCCGGGCGATCTGCCCGGCCGCAGTCCCCACCGCGCCCGCTGCCCCGGAAATGAACACGGACTCGCCCGGCTGCAGGTGGGCGACATGCACGAGTCCCACGTACGCCGTGAGCCCGGTCAATCCGAGGATCCCCAGGTGTGCCGAGATCGGCACTCCGGGAATCTCTTCGACGACACGGAACGCCGATGCGTCACCCTGTGCGACATCGCGCCACCCGAGGTCATGGACCACGACGGAGCCGACCGGGTGCGTGACGGTGGTGGATTCGACGACCCGACCGACGGCCCCGCCGGTCATCGTCTCGCCCAGCACGAACGGCGGGATGTATGACTTCACATCGTTCATCCGGCCGCGCATGTACGGGTCTACCGAAGTGAATGCGTTGGCCACGCGCACCTGGTCCGGCCCGAGGCCTGGCAACTCGACGGTGACGGAGCGGAAGTCGTCATGAGTGGGCCAACCCACCGGCCGGTTGATCAGCTGAATCTGGGTGCTCGACGTCATCGAGATGTCCTTTCGATATTTCTGCGGTCACAGCGCCAGCCCGAGTGCGAGGAGGAGTACGGCAAGTAGCGGAAGCGTTCCCTGCGTGATCGCCGCGCGAGCCTTATCGGGTGACGACAGCAGGAGCACGAGCGCCGCGAGAAGCATGGATCCCGCGCCGGCGAAGACGAGGGCCGCGCCGAGTGCTGTCGAGCCGATGATCACAGCGACGATGCCGACCACCGTCATGATCGCCAGGAAGAGGTTGTAGAAGCCCTGATTGAAGGCAAGCTCTTTGGTTGCATTTGCCTCTTCTGCACTGGTCCCGAACGTCGCTCGGGTACGCGGTGCGGTCCAGAGGACGGACTCGAGCACAAAAATGTACACGTGAAGCGCACTGGCGAGTGCGGCAAGAACAAGACCCGCGGCGACCATGGAACCCCTCCTCATTCTGAACTGGTCATTTCAATATATACTGAAATGGTCGTTTCATAACCGGGGATGAGGATCGCCATGGCTCGCACGCAGGATTTCGACACGGCCGAAGTAGTCGGCCGCGCTCGCGACCTGTTCTGGGACAAGGGCTTCGAATCCACATCGATACCCGACCTCGAACGCGCCACTGGTTTGAACCGATCGAGCCTGTACAACGCATTCACCAGCAAACGCGGACTGTTCGACGCCGCCGTCGACGACTACCTCGACCGCGTGGTGCGCCCCCGGCTCCGCATTCTGACCGACGAGCCGACCCGCCACGACGCCGCCGCACGCTACTACCGGAGCCTCGCCAATGTGCTCGCGTCCCTCTCCGTCGACGCCCCGAGCCGCGGCTGTCTCCTGCTCAACAGTGCCGCCGGATTCGCCGCGCACGACGATACGCAGCGGGCCGTAGTCAACGCATATCAGCGCGAGCTGACTCGGGCGCTCACCCACGCACTCCGCGCCCACGACCCGGAGGCGTCGACCGCGACGCTGTCCCACAGGGCCCGACTCCTGACGTCGCTGTCCGTCAGCGCACTCCTGCTGTCACGGGTCGACCGGGACGAGGCCGTGGCGGTTGCGAACACCGCCATCGAGCAACTCGAGGAATGGAATCCCTTGCCCGCCGATGCCTCGGCACTGCCGCTGCAGTCGTCCACCTCGGCGAACTCGCCAGGCGAGTGAGACACCCGATGGGGGTAGCGGACGAACTGCAGCCGATCAAGCCCCTCCTTCATGCCGGCCGATCAGCGCGAGATGCGGCCAGTCGGCGATATCTCGTCGCAGCTGCCGATCGTGTGTCGCGAGGACGACCACCGCGTCGGTCGCACCGAGCGCGTCGGTCAGCTCGTCGACCAGCGTGATCGACAGGTGGTTGGTCGGCTCATCGAGAAGCAGGACGTGCGGTCGTGTGGCGAGCACCATCGCGAGGTCGAGCCTCCGTTGCTGCCCCATCGACAGGTCCCGGACTCGTTGACCGAGATCATGTTCGGTGAACAGACCCAGATCTTCGAGTGCCACCGCTTCCTCGCGCGGGACGATGCCTGCAGATTCGAGCGCGCCGACATGCCGCTCGTAGACTTCCCGGACGCGGGCTGCTGGGGGCGCGGGCGATTCCTGAGCCAGGCGTCCGACCCGCACGAGTTCCGCGATGTCCAGGTCCCCGGACGTGGGTGTCAGTTCGCCGGCGAGTACGGCGAGGAACGACGACTTTCCGGCTCCGTTGGGCCCGGTCACGGCGAGCCGTGCGCGCGCACCGAGGGACAGCGAGACCGGGGTGGTGAGGCGCCCCGACACCGTGACGTCCTCCGCTCGGATCAGCGGCTCGTCACGATCGATCCCGTCGAGTTCCGCACCGAGCGCGGGCATGGAGAACCGCAACGGCGGTGGTGGAGTCGTCACCGCATGCTCATCGAGCGCTTCCTGCCGCCGATGCACCGACTGCACGAGCGCCGGTGCGCGGGTCGCGCGCTGATGCTTGCCGGTGCCCTTGTCGGGCCGCCACCCCGTGACGAGCCGGTCCTGGGCTGCTTCGAGGTCGACAGCGAGACGCGCATGCTCGGCCTGTTGACGTGCGTACTCGGCGACCCACCGCTCGTACTCCGCGACACGTCCCTTGCGGTAGCCGGCGTAGCCGCCGCCGTACAGGCGGGGGCGGCCGTCCACACTGGGATCCAGGTCGAGGATCGATGTCGCCACATCCGTGAGCAGTGCACGATCGTGGCTGACGAGGACCACACCGCTGCGCGTCTGCTGCAGCCGTTCGGTCAGATATTCGAGCCCCGACGCGTCCAGGTGGTTGGTCGGCTCGTCGAGGAGCAGGAAATCGTGCTCCGCGCCGAGCAAAGCGGCCAGCCGGACGCGGTAGCGCTGCCCCACCGACATCTCGGCAAGGAGACGCGACCGGTCGGTCACCGCGCCCAGCGCTTCGAGAGCGGTATCGACGCGCCGGTCGGCGTCCCACGCGTCGAGTTGTTCGGCCGCATCGAGGGCGTCGGCATATGCATCCGACGCACCGGGTTCCTCTTCGGCGAGAGCAACTGTTGCCTCGTCGAGCAGGCGCAACACCTCACGGACGTGGACGAGTTCGATGTCGATGAGGTCGCCCACGGTGCGGCTCTCGGTGACGGCCATTTCCTGCTCGGCGACACCGAGCGAGCCGAAACGCCGCACCGTGCCCTGATCGGGTTCGAGCCGGCCGGCAAGCACATTGATCAGCGTCGTCTTGCCGCGACCGTTGTCGCCGACGACCCCGAGCCGCGAACCGGGTGTCACCGCAAGATCGACACCCTGCAGGACGGGACGACCGCCGCGAGCAATGTGCACGTCATGGGCGCCGAGTTGGGCGCGAGCGCGCTGGGGCAAGGTAATGATGGTCATTCTTCCTCCGGTGGAGGCGCACTCGTCCCACGACGGACGGGACATGCGCTTCTGACGAACGGCCATGAGAGCAGGCCGGTGGACACAACTCGACCCGTCGCCTCGGTTACGTCACGAGGTGCGGATCGGTGTCGTCAGTTGAAGAGAAGCGCTTGAATCACGTCGTCCAGGATACCGATCCCCGCGACGACGTCAATCGAATTGCTCACGCAGTCGGGCGAGCGCTGTCGAGCGCAGCGGTGAATCGTTCTTCGTAAGCCGCAGCGAGGTTGCCGAGAGCCTCGTGGCAATCACCCTCGTACGCAGGTGCATGCATCGGGGCGAGCACACGCGGCTGCAGGTCGGCGAGTGCACGGATGGTCGGAGCCAATTCGGGAGTCAGGCACGTCGCGTGTCCCATATCTTCCGCTGCCAATGCGGGGCCGACTATCTCGCTGTCCGTCCGTGCCGGATAACTGCCGAATGCTGTGAACAGGTCGCCGCACAGCAGCGTCGACGTGGTCTCCTCGAACATCAGGCCGGCGTCCCACCCGTGTGGAACATGAGGCGTGTCGATGTGGCGGACTCGGCGCAGGCCTGTATCCAGCACCTCGCCGTCCTGCAGCGGCTGCGGCGGCCGGTCGGCGAGGTCGTTGACCTGAACGAAGCACGCCATTGCGCCGTGCGCGACTTCCGCGGCCGGCGCTACGGCGAGCCACGAGTTCATCGAGCCGCATTCGTCGGCCTCGACGTGGCCGAACGTGATCCACCGCAACCGATTCAGCGGGATCAGTCGTGCGACCGCGTCGGAGACGGAAGGGAACAACGACCGATATCCGGTGTGGAACAACAGCGGCTCGTCTCCACCTATCAGGAATTGGTTCATCGTCAGGTTTGCCTCGTCGACGAACGTGGACAGGCGGTAGACGTCGGGAGCAATTTCGGTGATGACTGTGTCCATCACGATTCCTCTCACTGTGAGGTCCCCTTTCCGAGGTTCCTCCGGTCTCGTCGAGTCCACAAGCCCGGAAGGTGTCCTCGTGGAAGGATGCGTGAGACGGCCATGTGACCACCCCCCGGTAGGAGATACCCATGCAGCGCACCGAGTCCTCGTTCAGCGGGGGCAACTGCACTCGGATCGTGTACGACGTGTGGTCGCCCGACAACGGTGAGGTCACCGGGGTGCTGGTGTTGGCGCACGGACTCGGTGAGCACGCCCGCCGCTACGATCACGTCGCTGAGCGGCTGGGTTCACTGGGCCTGGTCGTGTTCGCGCTCGACCATCACGGTCACGGCCGTTCCGGCGGCAAGCGCCTGCACGCGCGCGAGATGTCGGAGTTCACCGACGACCTCGACCGGCTGTTCGATATCGCGACGCAGGCCTATCCGGGTCTACCGGTCTTCCTGCTCGGGCATTCGATGGGTGGCGCGATCGCGCTGGCGTACGCGCTCGACCACCAGGACCGTCTGACGGCGCTCGCACTGTCCGGACCCGCAGTGGTGGTCACCTCCGGAACGCCCGGCCCGGTTGTGGAAATCGGCAAGGTGATCGGCCGTTTCCTCCCCGATCTGCCGGTGCAGAAGCTCGACAGCAGCGCGGTGTCGCGCGATCCGGCGGTCGTCGCGGCGTACCAGGCCGACCCATTGGTCCACCACGGGCTGGTTCCCGCTGGGATCGCACGGGTATTGATCGATAACGAGCAGAGCCTGGCGCAGCGTTTGCCGTCCCTCACGTTGCCGGTGCTGGTGCAGCACGGCACCGCCGATGCCCTCGCCGATCCCGCGGGCGCTCAGCTGATCGCCGACCGCGCAGGCTCGGAGGATCTGACCCTGAAGCTGTACGACGGGCTGTTCCACGAGGTGTTCAACGAACCCGAGAACGACCGGGTTCTGGGCGATCTCGTCGACTGGTTGCGCCCTCGCATCGCCCCCGGAAGGTGAGACGCTCATGACGACACGCATGCCCGTCGCATTCATCGGCCACGGCAGCCCGCTCAATGCACTCGAATCGAACCGGTACACGCAGGCGTGGGCCGCGTTAGGGGCGTCGATGCCGACACCGCGCGCGATCCTGTCCATCTCGGCGCACTGGTTCATCAACGCCACCGCGGTCACTGCGATGCCGTCGCCGCGCACGATCCACGACTTCTTCGGGTTCCCGCAGGAGTTGTTCGACGTCGAATATCCGGCGCCCGGGCTCCCCGAGCTGACGGAGGAGATCGCGGATCTCGCACGACCGAAATGGGTGGGCGGCGACGTCGATTCGTGGGGTATCGATCACGGTACGTGGTCTGTACTCACCCACATGTTCCCGGATGCGAACGTGCCGGTGGTGCAATTGAGTCTCAACGCGTACAAGCCGCTCGAGTATCACGTCGAGCTCGGAGCTTCGCTGGCGTCACTCCGTGATGCCGGTGTGCTGATCGTCGGCAGCGGCAACATCGTGCACAACCTCCGCAGTATGGATTCGTCGAAGCCGACCGAAGGGTTCGACTGGGCCCAGCGTTTCGACGAGGCAGCCGGCGAAGTGCTGCGCGACCGGCCCGGCGATGCGGCCGTATTGCAGGAGCATCCCGACTTCGCGAAAGCCGTTCCGACGCCGGACCATTTCCTTCCGATGCTGCATTTCGCAGGCCTGCTTGCCGCGTCGGGTGAACAACCGGATGTTCTCGTCGGCGGGGTCGACTACGGGTCATTGTCGATGACGGCGTACACCGCCGGTGCGCAGTGCCCGTCCGGTGCCGAGAACGGCGGGCACGGCGCGAGGCTTTCCGATTCGACGGATCCGCCGAACACGAACCTGTAATGCGTCAGGCGGCGCGACCGTCACCGACTGCGACGACGGCGCGGCGCGCGAACCGCGTGCTCAGCCCGATGAGTTCCATCGCCTCGGGCAATGCTCGCGCAAGGACCGGCCACGCGTGGATCTGCTCGCGCCACAGGTGTGTTTCCACTGTTCTTCCCGCGTCTGCGAGTCGCTCGGTCATGTCCTCGACGTCGGGTCGGGTCAACTCGAATTCGGCTGCACTCAGGAACATCGGAGGGAAAAGCGCCGGGTCGGCGTCGACAGGGTTCATCTCGCCCTCGATCGCCTCCTGCCCCGCCAGCCAGCGCGGCCGCAGCTTTTCGAGTGCCTCGATGGGCAGGTAGGCGTCCTTCTTCATGTATTCGAGGTCGTGGCCGGAGTCGTCGAGATCGAGGCTCAACAGCGGCGAGTAACCGATGACGGCAGCCGGTCGCTGGATGCCGCGGCGAGCGGCGATCTCCGCGACCTTGACGGCGAGGTATCCACCGGCCGAGTCGCCGCCCACGATGATCCTGGTGGGATCGACGGCCGTCTCGAGCAGAGCGGTGTACGCATTCATTGCGTCGTGGACCGATCCCGCGATCGGAACAGCGGGGACCTGCCGGTAGTCCATGGAGTACACCGGCGCTCCCGAATCGAGCGCGAGTTGCACGCACAGCTGCCGATGTGTCGAAGGCCCGCAGAAGATGAAACCCCCGCCGTGGAAGTACAGGATGGTGGCGTCCTCGAGCGGATCGTCGACGGGCTTGGGCGAGATGATGCACTCGCCCGGCACTCCACCGAGATCGGTGTCGACGATCTCCACCGACCGCGGTCTGGGCGTGACCTTGTCGACCACCCACGAGAGCCGGCCGAGGATGCCGATACCGAAGTCGTTGCTCGGCCAGATGCTCAGGATCGGTTTGACGAGGATCCGGACGACCCAGAGCAGGATCAACGCGATCCGACTCGTCCGATCGTGCCAGGTCACAGAAGCACTGGAGCTCATGTGCACACACTATGCGACAAATTCGATTGCGGGTACGCGACGTTGCACACGTCGTGACCCGTTTTGCGGCTCACCGCACCCGGCCTGTCATTGGAGACGCAGAAGTGGCACGAACAGTTCGTCGTCGGTGAGCGCACCGTGTTGCCCGGGCAATTCCGACATCACACGCTCCCCGTCGGTGCGGATCACCGACGACTCCCCTCTCCCGATCGCGACGATGTCGCCGATGCGGCCGACCAGCGACGGCGTGGGCTCGGGACCGAACAGACCGGCAGCGAGCACGTCGTCGCGGGTGCCGACCCACATGTCGTCGCCGAGTTCGTTCCGCCAGCGTTCGAGCACCGTGTCGACGCTGCCGGTGTAGACGTGCCGGCAGCGAGGTTCACCGGCGATGACGCTCACCTCCTCACCGAGCCCGGGGGTGTGGTCGAAGTCCACGCGGCGTCCGCGGGAGGCATCGACCATGCCGTGATCTGCGGTGACGAGCAGGCGGGCGTCGCGGGGAAGCGCCGCGGCAAGTTGCTCGACGAACCGGTCGACGATGGTCAGCTGCGCGAGCCACGCATCCGATTCGGGCCCGTACACGTGGCCGAGCGTGTCGACCTCGCCGAGGTAGCAGTAGACGAGGCTGCGTTCGTCGGCGCCGATGGCCGACACCACGCGGGCGAGCAGGTCGCCGTAGGCGGAAACCCCGACGAACGCGCCGCCGCGGAGAACTGCGCGGGTCAGGCCACTACCCTCGAAGTGTTTCGGAACGACGGTCGTGACGGCGATCCCCGCGACACTTCCCCGTTCGAACACCGTCGGATGCGGTTGCACCTTCTCGGGGACCAGCTCGTCGCGCTTGTCGATGGCCGTACCCGCGAGCGTCCAGCGCAACCAGTTGACGGGCGCTTCGATCTCGTCGACGTACGACTGGTAGCCGGTGATCCCGTGACGACCCGACGGTAGGCCGGTGCCGAGCGACGCGAGGCTCACCGCGGTGGTGGTGGGGAACCCGGCGCGGATCGAGTGTCCGGGGGCGGAGGTGAGGAACGGTGCAGCCTTCTTGTTCCGTTGCAGTAGTTCCCACCCCATACCGTCGACGAGCAGGACTACGGTCCGGGAGCACTCGGCAAGTCCGAGGCGGTTCATCTCGCCGGCAACACCCGCGGAGGCGAGCACCGACGGCAGGAGGTCTGCGAGGGTGGGCTCGGCGTACACGTCACGAAGCGGCAGGCTCATACCCTGAGTATGGCCTGAACTGCCGCGCCCTGTCCGCATCCGCACATCAGAATCCGTGCGCATGACGGACGTCGACGATCCGAACCGAGTGGTTACAGTGCGCCGTAGGCGGCAGGGAGATCGATGCGAAGCCATCCTCCGTCAGGACCGGCTTGATCGAGTGGGTAGCCCGCGGGAATTGCAGTGCGCCGCAGTATGTCCAGTCGCTGCCCATCGGTCAGGTCAGGCGCGACGCCCCGCATCAGTACAGCAGCTTCGGCGGGGATGTCGTTCACCATTGTCGGGTCGATGAAATCGAAACCGTACGTCATTCGTGCGCGGAAATCGTCGCGTGCCGCATCCGACCGGCGATACGGGGCGTCGGTAGCGATGTAGTCACCGAGCGGGACACCGACGGACCGTTCGAGTTCAGCTCGAAGCTCGGCTTCTGCTTCGTCGACCAACCGCGCGAAGGCGGGATCGTTCAATCGCTGCGCGGCCGCGACCTGCCCCATGATGCGGCCGCCCATCACATCGAGCGGATAATGAACCCCGAGCACGATTCGGCTGTTACCCACCTCCGACGTGCGGGCGAGGATCTGAGGCGCCAGTTCGGGCAGCATGTCTGCGAGCAGGATCCCGTTGAGATACGACCCCGAGGTGTGGCCCGACGGATACGAACTCGTGCCGCCGACCTCGGCATATGGGTCCGCGGCGCCACTGACACCATCACCGAAATAGTATTGGATGCGGTCGGGTGCAAGTTCGAACGGCCTCGGATTGTTCCAATGCTGTTTTTCCAGGAGCGACAGGTTCGTGACGCCTACGGCCCGCCCCACCTCCCCTCCGAGCAACGCTTGCACCTTCGGCAGCCGGCCTTCGGCGAGCGCGTCCCGGAACACTTTGCCGAGTCCTTCACCGAGGCCGTCCGACAACGACAGCAGGCGATCGTGATCGGCATCGAACAGCGCGCGCTGCTGCTCGATCGGCGTCGCGCTGTTGTTGATCTCGACGGTTCGGTCGAGGTTACGTTGCACCAGGTCCGGACGGGTGTCGCGGATCGCGGTGAATCCATCCAGCACCGAGATGTGATTGCCCCGCGCGGGAAAGTCGGACGGGTACGGACCGACCAGTTCCTGGAGAGAGTACGACTCGACCGGGGGCGCGGGATCGGCATATGCGAGCGGCGCCGACACGGTCATCATCGCCGTCACGGCTACTGCACATCGGAGGAACCTCATCGAACTGCCCTTCCCCGTCCTGGACATTCGATCAAGAGAGTACATACAGCGGGCATGTCTGTATATACGTGGCGCACTTGCAGAATCTCTTCGGTCCATCAGCGGCGTAAGGCCCGCTACCCAGCGTGGCCCGAGTCGACCGGTTGAACGGAACTTCCACAGCACAAATAGACATCCGCGCCCACCCGGAAAGAGCGCAGATGTCTATTACGTCGCGAATCCGTCAAACGGCTACTTGACGTCGGATCCGTGTTTCGTCAGCGCCATGACCTCGATGTCCATGTACGGGAACAGCGGAAGGTTGAACAGGATCTCGTGCAACTCGTCGGCCGAGTCCACGTCGAAGATGGAGATGTTGCTGTACTTGCCGACGATGCGCCAGATCTCGGGCCACTTACCGGCCCGCTGGAGTTCCTGGCTGTATGCCTTCTCCTTGGCGATGGTCTCGGCGCGCACCTCGGGGTCGAGGTCGCGCGGAATGTTGACATCCATCCGAACGTGGAACAGTGCCATGGGTTTTCTCCTTCGGCTGTGGCGGAAAAATGGGTACGACGTCAGTCGCGGGCGTACTTCTTCACGACATCCATGTCCAGCTCGACGCCGAGGCCCGGACCCTCGGGCAGGTGCACCTGCCCTTCGGAGTACTCGAGCGGCTTCTTCAGCAGCTCGACGGCGAACAGCTGCGGGCCGAACAGCTCGGTGCCGTAGTTGATCCCGGGCTCGGAGCATGCGAAGTGGATGGACGCGGCGGTTCCGATGGGGCCTTCGATGGACGTCGCACCGTGGCAACGCAGACCGGCGGCCTTCGCAACCGCGACGACCTCCTTGCTCCGCTGCAGGCCACCACATTTGGTGGTCTTGAGGGCGATGACGTCGGCCGCGGCGAGTTTGGCGACCTCGTATGCGTCGTGCGGGGTCTGGACGGATTCGTCGGCCATGACCGGCGCGGAAACGCGGCGGTTGATCTCGGCAAGGACGTCGAGCTGGTCGGCCGGGGTGGGCTGCTCGATGAGTTCGACGCCGCCGTCGACGAGTTGCGGAACGTGTCGCAGTGCGGTGAAGCGATCCCAGCGGGCGTTGACGTCGATGCTGAAACCGACCTTGCCGTCGAACGCTTCCACGATCTTCACGACACGCTCGGTGTCGACAACGGGATCGAGAGCACCCATCTTGAGCTTGAAGGAGAAGTTGAGGCGCTGCTCCATCTTGTGGGTGACCTCCTCGACGATTTCTTCGAGAGGTGCCGCGCCGAGCGCCCAGCGCACGTCGACTCCGGTGCGGAAAGCACCGCCGAGCAGCGACGCGACCGGGATACCGAGGCTGCGACCCCACGCGTCGTGCATGGCCACGTCGACCGCGGCCTTCGCGAAACGTGCGTTCGCGACGATCCGTTCGATATCGAGCATGACGCCGCTGATCTCGTCGACACCGCGACCGATGATGTACGGGCCGATGTAGCGATCGACGATCTGCTTCATCGTCTCGACGGATTCGCCTCCCCACCACGGGCCTCCGGGCACGACGCCTTCGCCGTAGCCGGTGACTCCTCCGGCGGTGGTGACGGCGACGAACAGGATCGGCTGCACTTCCGATGTCGTGGTCGCGAACTTGTGCGGACGAATCAGGGGTACGTCGACGATCGTCGATTCGACGGAGACTATCGCCAGATCGGGGTCGGACATCTTCGGTCAGCTCACAATCAGTTCTGGGTGTGACGGTCGATACGGTGCAGGTGCTCTCGCGGCGAATGCCGGTGCCCATGTAGGACACCGGCATTCGAGTTCAGATGTGGATCACGCTTCGGGATCGAGGGCGAAGTTGTACGTCACCTCTGCGATGCCGTCGGCGTTCGTCTCCGGATCCAGGATCAGCTCCGGCTTGGTCGCGGTCGCGACGTCGTTCTCGACCCACTCGCCACCCTGGAAGTAGAGCTGAGTGGTGACGGCACGCTTGCCCGGGGCCGACACCAGCAGGTGCAGGTGGGCGGGACGCCACGGGTGACCACCGTAGGACTTGATGAACCAGCCGGTCGGGCCGTCGTTCGGAATCTGGTAGGGCGCCGGCTTGAGTGTGGTGATCTCGTAGTTGCCGTCTTCGTCGACCTCGATGGTGCCGCGCAGGTTCCACTCCGGGATCTCGGGGGCGAACTGCGAGTAGAAACCGTCCTCGTCCGCGTGCCACAGTTCGACCGTGGCACCGGGGATGCCGTTGCCTTCGAGGTCGGTCACCTTGCCCTTGAAGATCAGCGGAGGCGCAACCTTGTCCTTCTCGCGCATCGGCATGGTGCACTTCGACGGCAGCTTCGGAGCGTTCGGCACGTAGTACGGGCCTTCGATCGACCCCTTGGTTCCGGTGAAGTGCTTGCGGTTGTAGTGCACTTCCTCGACCTCGTGCTCGAGAAAGACGTCCAGCCACAGCGGCCACTCGCCGTACTCGCCGACGTCGATCATCCACTGCTTGAGCACCCGGTACTCGTCGTACGTCACCTCGTGCTTGTGGACGATGCCGGCGAGAGCCTCGAGCACGTCCTTGTAGATCGCGGCCGCACGCTCGACGGACGTGTCGGACGTAGCCCGCTCGGACTTGAACTTGTCGGTGGCGGCATTGCCGGAACCGTGAGCGGTGGGGTTCTCGGTGGTGGTCATGGACTCTCCTCGTCGGGGCTGAGAACGGTGTGGAAAGCAGGTCGCTAAAGCACTGGTCCGGTCGGTTCCGGGGCTGCGGACTGACCGAAAGTACGCTGTGCGTACTTGTGGATCGCAGTGCGTACACCACATACTGTGCGTGTTGTCACATCGCTTGTCAACACCGAATAGGGCAACATCGACAAGTCCCGCAGGTAGGAGATGCAATGCCGAGCACCGGCCTAGGCAACAACCGGAGTAACGACCGCGACTTCGTTCAGAGCATCGAACGCGGATTTGCGGTATTGCATGCCTTCGACGACAAAGATCCGAAACCGACGTTGGCCGAAGTTGCAACCAAAACCGACCTGTCGCGGCCGGCAGTGCGTCGAATCCTACTGACGCTGCAGCGGCTCGGTTACGTCACTTCGACCGGAACGCGCTGGTCACTGACTCCGCGCGTCCTGAGCATAGGGCAGCACTACACGGCTTCGCACACTCTTGTGGATTCCGCTCTGCCCAAATTGGTGGAGATCGCCGACCACACACACGAATCAGCGTCGCTCGGTGTGCTCGATGGGGCCGAGGTCGTGTACGCGGCACGCGTACCGGTGCGACGGATCATGAGCATCAACGTCTCGGTCGGCACCCGTGTACCCGCATATGCAACCTCGATGGGTCGTGCCCTGCTCGCCTGGTCACCGCGCGAACAGGTCGACGCCGTGATCGCGGAGACCCGATTCGAGAAACTCACCCCCACCACCATCGACAACGCCGACACATTCCGCGTCGAACTCGCGGAGGTGCGCAGCCAGGGTTACGCGATGGCATCCGCCGAGCTCGAAGAGGGGTTGATCTCGCTCGCAGCACCCGTGTTCGACCCTGCCGGCCATGCGGTGGGCGTACTCGCGTGTTCGACGTCGACGGGACGGCACACCCTCGATTCGTTCCGGGATCTGTGCGCGAAGCGAGTGGTCGACTGCGCGGAGACATTGAGCGCGGAACTCGGCTACCGACACCGCTGACCAGTACCGATACCGAATCAGGCGCCTCTCGATTTCAGGAACGCAGCGTGGCGGAAGGCGCTACTCCATACTTGCGCTTGTACGCCGCCGAGAACCGCCCGGTGTGCGTGATTCCCCATTTCAATGCCACATCCGTCACCGACAGGTTTCTACCGGATCCTGCTGAGAGTTCCTCGTGGATGCGCGCCAACCGCAGATCGAGCAGATAATCGCGCGGGCAGATACCGAGGTACTCCTGGAAGCCCTCCTGCAGACGCCGCACGCTCACACCGGCGACCTCGGCCATGTCTGCCGACGTCCAGGGCAAGGACGGGTCGTCGTGCACTCGATCGAGGACCCGCTTGATGATCCGAGGTCGCGCGCCTCCCGTCGGATCGGCGTCGTCGGGCATCGCCGCGAGAATGAACGACGAGGTCAGAGCGCCGGAGAGCTGATCGGCGACCAACGGATTACCCCAGAGCGATTCGTCGGACTTGAGCTGCTCGATGATCGAACGCAGCAACGCCATCCAACTCTTCCCCGCGTCGGTCGACAGGTCGACCTGAGGAGGTAGGTGCAGGTCGGGGCGCCCGAGGATGCGTGCCATCTCGCGGTGCAGGTAGTCGCGCTCGAGCTTGACCCCGACGATCTCGCAGTCGCCACTCCACCGACGGATCGTCGCGTCGATATCCGGCTCGAACACGGTTGCCTGCCCCACACCGGACGCGGTCTCGACGCCGCTGGCAATCGACTCGATCGTGCCCGACAGGGGAATGTTCACGGCATAGGCACCCGGGTGCGAACTGCGCACCGACGCCTCGGCACCCCAGCCGATCCGGGCCAAACGGATCGGGCCCAAAGGCAATGTGCGCAGCTCGAGGCGGGGTTCGACCTTCTCGAGGGGAGTGAGCTCATGCGAGAAGTACGCATGCGACACCACCTCTTCCACCTCGTCCCAGTCGGACGGGTGCCGGGTCGAATCCTCTCTCATCTGCGATCCACCCTCGTTTCGGATATCGGGGACCTTGATTCCAGTGTGATCAGGGACACGGTCCCTGGCAAACAAGGACTTTATACCTACCCGCCGCGTTAGGCGGATAGTGGCCGCGCTCACTGGATCGCACACCCGTTCCGGAATCCATATGGTCTGTGTCACACCAGATCGAACCGGACAGGGAGGACGCAGAAATGGAATCGCGAGACCTGCGAAACATCTTCGGACAGTTCGCAAGTGGCGTCACCGTCATCACCTGCGCCAACCGGGACGGTGAGCCACACGGCGCCACCGTCACCGCCTTCACCGCGGTCTCGCTCGAGCCGCGCCTGTGCCAGGTCACCCTGACACGCAAATCCAAGGCCTGCGGATTCCTATCGGGTGCGCCGTTCGCCGTGAACGTCCTCGCGGCCGACCAGGTCGACACCGCACTGCACTTCGCAGGTAGGCCGCAATCGCCCGAGCCGACATGGGAGGACGGCCCCACCTCTCCCGTCCTAGCCGGCACCGCCGCGACGATCTCGTGCATCCCGTGGCGCGAGTACGACGGCGGCGACCACGTCATCTACATCGGCGAGATCGTCGACGCCTCCAGCCGCGACGTCGATCCTCTCCTCTTCTTCCGCAGCACGTTCCACGATCTCGGCGCTCCCAGCGCATCCGCTGCGTGGAACGGCTCGATGGACGATCCGCACAGCGGATGGTTCGACGCTCAGACACGCTTCACCCCGTTCCACCTGGCTCCGGCCCCGGCCTGACACCCACCCCTTTCTCTGCCCCATCGGACGAGGAGAACTCCATGACCACCACCGAATCCCGCCCCGACGAAAAACTCGACCGCTCCAAGGTCAACGTGGCTGCGCAATGCGAGGCGAACCAGACGCAGAACTTCGCAACACGTCCCATGACGGGCGACGAGTACATCGCGTCGATCGACGACGGCCGGGAGATCTATCTGCACGGCGAGAAGGTCAAGGACTTCACGAACCATCCGGCCTTCCGCAACTCCATCCGGATGACCGCGCGGCTCTACGACGCGATGCACACCGGTGAGCACGTCGACGCGCTCACCACACCGACCGACACCGGCAACGGCGGCGTCACGATGCCGTTCTTCCGCACCCCGAAATCCTCCGCCGACCTGATCAAGGACCGCGATGCCATCGCCACCTGGGCACGCCTGACCTACGGCTGGATGGGCCGCTCCCCCGACTACAAGGCCTCCTTCCTCGGCACGCTCGGCGCGAACGACGAGTTCTACAACCCGTTCCAGGACAACGCGAAGCGCTGGTACCGGGAATCGCAGGAGAAGGTCCTGTACTGGAACCACGCGATCATCAATCCGCCGGTCGACCGCCAGCTGCCCCCGGACCAGGTCGGCGACGTGTTCATGAAGGTCGAGAAGGAGACCGACGCCGGCCTCATCGTCTCGGGCGCGAAGGTCGTCGCGACCGGTTCCGCCATCACCAACTACAACTTCATCGCCCACTACGGCCTGCCGATCAAGAAGAAGGAATTCGCGCTGATCTGCACGGTGCCGATGGACGCACCGGGCATCAAGCTGATCTCCCGCGCCTCGTACTCGCAGAACGCCGCGGTCGTCGGCAGCCCGTTCGACTACCCGATCTCGTCGCGCATGGATGAGAACGACGCGATCTTCATCTTCGACAAGGTCCTGGTGCCCTGGGAGAACGTCTTCATGTACGGGGACGTCGAGAAGATCAACAATTTCCTTCCGGGTTCCGGATTCCTCCAGCGTTTCACCCTGCAGGGCTGCACGCGTCTCGCGGTCAAGCTCGACTTCATCGCCGGCCTGCTCATGAAGGCCCTCGACGCCACCGGCGCCGGCGGCTTCCGAGGAGTGCAGACCCGCGTCGGTGAGGTCATCGGCTGGCGCAACCTGTTCTGGTCTCTGACCGACTCCATGGTCAACAACCCCGAACCGTGGATCGGCGACACCGTCATCCCGAAGCTCGAATACGGCCTGACGTACCGAATGTTCGCGATGCAGGGCTACCCCCGCATCAAGGAGATCATCGAGCAGGACGTCGCCTCGGGCCTGATCTACCTACCGTCGTCTGCAGCCGACTTCAAGAACCCCGACGTACGCCCCTACCTTGACAAGTACGTTCGCGGCTCCGACGGAATCCAGGCCGTCGACCGGGTCAAGGTCATGAAGGCACTGTGGGATTCGATCGGATCCGAGTTCGGTGGCCGCCACGAGCTCTACGAGCGGAACTACGCCGGCAACCACGAGAACGTCAAGGCGGAACTGCTGTTCGCCGCCGAGACCCGCGGTGATGTTGCCTCCATGAAGGGCTTCGCCGAGCAGTTCATGAGCGAGTACGACCTCGACGGTTGGACCGTGCCCGATCTCGTCGGCAACTCGGACGTCTCGGCGTTCTACAAGTAGAAGCCTGACTACCGCGCGCAGGCGGACGACCCCCCTCCCGCCTGCGCGCGGTTCCCACCACCATCACGCGAAGGAGCGTCCGAGATGTCCGCCGCCTCGAATTCCGGTGCCCCCGCCCCCATTCCGGAGTTCGACGCCGTGATCCTCGGGCGCTCCTTCGCATCCCAGCGTGCAGCGGTCCGCCTCCGCGACGACCTGCATCTGTCCGTCCGCGAGTTGGTCAACGCAACCGCTGCAACCTACGACGACATCAACAATCGCTGGGAGATCCATGTCGGAAGGTTCGTCATCGCCCGCGCCAAGTTCGCGATCGACGGCGACGGGAAGATCCACCTGCAGGGTCGCGAAGCCGCCGCCATCGATCCGGCCGCCGTGACCGCGCACGGCTTCCCCAACCTGTTCCGCCCGGCGGGCACCGACCGCAGCGATTCCCTCGGCTACACGGTGGCGTGCATCGAGTACATGCGCACGAACGGCCACGACTACGCGGAACGACGGTTGCGGACACCGGTCGCCGACGACGACTATCCCGAGTTGTCCTTCGACCGCCCGACCCCGACCATGTGGGTCGGGTAACGCAGATACATACCTTTGGGACAGATACACACCGAAATTCGGTGTGTATCTGTCCCATTCGGTTGCCCCTGTCGGCAGACGTTCATCGCTGCCGTAGCGTCTCCGCCGGCGCCGTTCCATACCGCTTGCGGTATGCCGTCGCGAATCGACTCGGGCTGCTGAAACCCCACCGGAACGCGACGTCGGTCACCGTGACGCCGGAGCCCCCGGCCGCGAGTTCTGCGTGCGCGCGGTCCAATCTGATGTCGAGCAAGGTCGCGGACGGACTGCTTCCCACATAGTCGGCGAATGTCTCCTGCATACGCCGCACGCTGGTGCCGGCGATCTCCGCCATGTCCGCAGCGGTCCATGGGCGTGACGGGTCGTCGTGCAACGCGTCGAGGACCCGTCGGACCATCCCCGGCCTCGGCGCCGGAGCTGCCTCTTCGGACGGGGGAGACACCGCCAGCACGAACGCGGTGGTGACGGCACCCGCAAGCTGCTGCGACACAAGGGGGTTGGTAAGCGACCCTGCACCTTCGAGCTGATCCGACAATGCGGCGACCAGACGGCGCCAGTCATCGGCCGACCCCGTGAGATCGATCTGGTCGGGCAGCACGAGCCGGGACCGCAGCGGTGCACCCAGAATCCGGTCGGCCTCGCGTTCGAGATGGTCGCGATCGAACTTGACACCCAGCACCGAACACGTTGCATCCCAACGTGTGATCCGATTCGGTGTGTCTGCACTGAACACCGAGGCCTGACCCCGACCGGAGACAACCGCACCACCGTCGCCCCGAGATTCGAGCACGCCCGCGAGCGGGATGTTGATCTCGTACGCCCCGGGATATTCGCACTCGATGGCCACATCGACACCCCAGGTGAGCCTGCCGATCATCACGGGACCGAAATCCACCGACGACAGCTGCAATTCAGGCCGATCGGTACCGGAGAGAACGGTCAATTCGTGCGGGAAATACACGTCGGCGACCACTCGGGAGGCGTCCTCCCAGTCCTCGAACTCTGCCACCTTCTCACCTCCCGACTCCTGCTCGGCAACATTTCCGCGCGATGCGTACCGACTCCGCGCAATCGGCATAGAACCCCGAGTGACCTGGATCATATGGTCCTCATCACAGCGTACGGAAGGCCCCCACGAGACAGGGCCCACGACCCACCCCGAGGAGCATCCCATGACGAGCACTCTCTCCTGGATCGACGAAGTCACCATGGCCGAACTCGAACGCAACCCGTACCCGGTCTACGAGCGACTGCGGGCCGAAGCACCCATCGCATTCCTGCCTGTGCTCGGGGCATACGTCGCGTCGACAACGGAAGCGTGCCGCACGATCGCGAACAGTGACGACTTCGAAGGGATCATCACTCCGGCCGGTGGCCGCACATTCGGGCATCCGGCGATCATCGGTGTCAACGGCGATATCCACAAGGATCTGCGGTCGATGGTCGAGCCGGCGCTGCAGCCGAGCGAAGTGGACCGGTGGGTCGAGAATCTCGTCCGACCGATCGCCCGCCGCTACCTCGACGCATTCGACGCTACCGGTAGGGCCGACCTGGTCACGCAGTACTGCGAGCCGCTGAGCGTCCGGGCACTCGGAGACCTCCTCGGTCTGAAGGACGTCGGCTCGGACACACTTCGCGAATGGTTCCACAAGCTGTCCGACTCGTTCACGAATGCCGCAGTCGATGCCGACGGCAACTTCACCGATCAGAAACGATTCGACGAGGGTGACGCGGCAAAGGCCGAGATCCAGTCGATCGTCGATCCGCTGATCGACCATTGGATCGAGCATCCGGACGACAGCGCCATTTCGCATTGGCTGCACGACGGCATGCCCGAGGGGAAGACCCGCGACCGTGACTACATCTACCCGACGCTCTACGTGTTCCTCCTCGGCGCCATGCAGGAACCGGGGCACGCCATGTCGTCGACACTGGCCGGCCTGTTCACGCGCCCCGAGCAGTTCGAGGCCGTCGTCGACGAACCCGATCTGATCCCCCGTGCCATCGCCGAGGGAATGCGCTGGACGTCACCGATCTGGTCGGGAACCGCCCGAATCGCCAAGCGCGACACTGCGGTCTCCGGCATCGCGGTCGCCGAAGGATCGGTCGTCATCCTGTCCTACGGATCGGCCAACCACGACGCCGACACGTTCGAAGCTCCCACCGAGTACGACATGACGCGACCGCCGCTACCCCACCTCGCGTTCGGTACCGGCAACCACGCCTGCGCGGGCATCTACTTCGCGAACCACGTCTGTCGTATCGGGCTCGAAGAACTGCTCGAAACCATCCCCAATCTCGAACGTGACACGAGCGAGGACGTCGAGTTCTGGGGCTGGGGCTTCCGTGGTCCCACCTCGCTGCACGCAACCTGGGAGGTCTGACATGTCGTACACCGTCACCACCGGCGCCACATCGGTCGACTGCGGCCCCGATCAGCCCCTTCTGGACGCGTTCCTGCGCAGCGGCGTGTGGATGCCCAACTCGTGCAATCAGGGAACGTGCGGCACGTGCAAGATCAAGGTCCGCTCGGGTTCGGTCGACCACCGGACTTCGCCCGAGAACACACTCCCTCAGCACGAACGCGTCGCAGGATTCGCACTGGCCTGCCAGGCCACGCCCTGCAGCGATACCACGATCGACCCCCCGATCGCAGAGGAGCCCACGTCGACGCACGTGTTGCACGACTTCGTCGCCACGGTCTCCGAGGTGCGCGATATCGCCGCCGATACACGCCGCGTGCTGTTGACCCTCGACGAACCACTCACGTTCTCTGCGGGGCAGTACGTCGATATCACCGTGCCGGGAACCTCGACGAAGCGCCAGTACTCCCTCGCCAACCCGCCGACGGAACCGAAACTGCTCGAACTGCATGTCCGCCGGCAGCCCGGCGGAGTGGCCTCCGAATGGCTGTTCGGACCGATCGAGGTGGGCGACCGTATCGACATGACCGGCCCGTACGGAGATTTCACGTTCGACGAGGAGAACACAGGCCCGATGGCTCTGCTCGGCGGCGGGACCGGACTCGCACCACTCAAGGGCATCGTCCGTCATGCGCTCACGCTGAACCCGGATCGGGAAATCCTGCTCTACCACGGGGTACGCACCTGCGCCGACGTGTACGACGCCGACTTCTTCCGCGAACTCGCGAGCAGGCATTCCGGACTCCGGTACGTCACCTGCGTGAGCCGCGAGAACGGTGGCGATCGGGAAGGCTACGTCACCGACGCCTTCGTGGAGGACGTCGCCTCGGCGAAGGAGTTCACCGGCTACATCTGCGGCTCGGAGAAGTTCGTGGACGCTTCGGTGAAGTCGTTCAAACGGCGCCGGATGTCGCCGCGCCGGATCCGGCGCGAGAAGTTCTCCGCCGCCGGGTAAGGTCCCGCTCCCCAGACGACCGAATGTCGCCTTCATGCTGCTCGAGTGCATGAAGGCGACATTCGGCCATTCTGCTCGTCCAGAGCACTTCGGCCCTCGAGCCTCGGGTCCTAGGTATCACTAGGCATTTACCCGGTGTGACCGTGGACACAGGATGTCAGGGTAGTAACAACGCCGGACACAGCCCGTCCGAGCCGCATCGGACACAGCCAGTCCACAGAGTCCCGCACGACAGCTATGTACGAGCCGGAATCGGACATCAGCCCTGTACGTCCCGGGAACTACGCCGACACTGGAGGACCCATGACCGACATCGTGGAGCACGTGCGCACCCACCTCGACAGAGCACTCGTCGAAGATCCCGACACCGGACGGCACCAGGTCCGTCGCGATGTCTTCACCGACGAAGAGATCTTCGAGCTGGAGATGAAGCACATCTTCGAGGGCAATTGGGTGTACCTCGCGCACGAGAGCCAGATCCCGAATGTCGGCGACTACTTCACCACCAGCATCGGTCGTCAGCCCATCGTCATCAGCCGCGACAAGGAAGGCGAACTGCACGCCCTGATCAACGCGTGCAGCCACCGCGGAGCGATGCTGTGCCGCCGCAAGACCGACAACCGCACGACCTTCACGTGCCCGTTCCACGGCTGGACCTTCCGCAACAACGGCAAGCTGCTCAAGGTCAAGGACCCGCGCGACGCCGGCTACCCGGAACAGTTCAACACCGACGGCAGCCACGACCTGACCAAGGTCGCACGCTTCGAGAGCTACCGCGGATTCCTGTTCGGCAGCCTGAACCCCGACGTCAAGACGCTCGCGGAGCATCTCGGCGACTCCACGAAGATGCTCGACATGCTCATCGATCAGTCCCCCGAGGGCCTCGAGGTGCTGCGCGGATCCTCCACCTACACCTACGACGGCAACTGGAAGTTGCAGGCCGAGAACGGCGCCGACGGTTACCACGTGTCGGCAACGCACTGGAACTACGCGGCCACCACCGCCCGTCGCGGCGCCGGTGAGTCCGCCAACGAGACCAAGGCCATGGACGCAGGCACGTGGGGCAAGCAGGGTGGCGGCTACTACTCGTTCGAGCACGGCCACCTGCTGCTGTGGATGTGGTGGGGCAACCCGGAGGACCGTCCGCTGTACCCCCGCAAGGACGAACTCGCGAAGGAATTCGGCGAGAAGAAAGCCGAGTTCATGGTCGGGGCGTCGCGCAACCTGTGCCTGTACCCGAACGTCTACATCATGGACCAGTTCTCGTCGCAGATCCGGCACCTCCGCCCGATCTCGGTGGACAAGACCGAGGTGACGATCTACTGCATCGCACCCAAGGGCGAGAGCGCCGAGTCGCGCGCCAACCGCATCCGCCAGTACGAGGACTTCTTCAACGCGACCGGAATGGCCACCCCCGACGATCTCGAGGAATTCCGGTCCTGCCAGAAGACCTACCTCGCGACCGCCGCCCCGTGGAACGACATGAGTCGCGGAGCCACCCACGTCCTGAACGGCCCGGACCAGGTCGCGAAGGATCTCGGTATGGACGGCGTCCTGTCCAGCGGAGTGAAGACCGAGGACGAGGGCCTCTACCCGATCCAGCACGGCTACTGGCTCGAGACGATGCGCAAGGCCGTCGACGCCGAAGCCGCGGCAGCCGCCGCCGGCGAGCCCACCGCGCTCTGAGAGGAACCGGAATCATGACTACTGCAACAGAGTTGACGCAGACCGACATCGAACAGTTCCTCTACAAGGAGGCGCGCTACCTCGACGACCGCGAGTTCGAGAAGTGGCTCGAGTGCTACCACCCCGACGCCGAATACTGGATGCCGGCGTGGGACGACAACGGTAAGACCACCGAGGATCCGCAGGCGGAGATCTCGCTGATCTACTACTCCAACCGGGGTGGGCTCGAAGATCGCGTGTTCCGTATCCGCACCGACCGTTCGTCGTCGACGTCGCTGCCCGAACCTCGTACCGGTCACAACATCACCAACGTCGAGATCCTCGAGCGCCGCGGTACCGAGATCGACCTGCGCCACAACTGGTTCTCGCTGTACTTCCGTTACAACACGACGGACACCTACTTCGGCACGACGTTCATCACGCTCGATGTCTCTGGTGACCAGCCGGTGATCAAGAAGAAGAAGATCGTCCTGAAGAACGACTACATCCATCACATCGTCGACGTCTACGTCGTCTAGTACCCCCGAATCACGAAAGGAGGCTTGGACACCATGACGTACCAGGTGGCATTGAGCTTCGAGGACGGGGTCACCCGCTTCATCAAGGTCAAGCCGAACGAGACCGTCGCCGATGCGTCGTACAAGGCGCGGATCAACATCCCCCTCGACTGCCGCGACGGCGCGTGCGGGACCTGCAAGGCGTTCTGCGAATCCGGCACCTTCGACGGTGGCGACTACATCGAGGACGCCCTGACCGACGAGGAAGCCGAAGAGGGCTACTGCCTTCCGTGCCAGATGATGCCGGAGTCGGATCTGGTCGTGCAGATCGCCAGCACGTCGGATGTCGCGAAGACCGCGGCCGCCTCGTACACCGCAACGATCACCGAACTCAACCGCTTCTCCGAGAGCGTCGTCGGGTTCACCGTGGAGATCGAGAACCGGGACGACCTGGTGTTCCTGCCCGGGCAGTACGTCAACATCGGGGTTCCCGGCAGCGACGACGGCACGGGCAAGCAGGCGACGCGCTCGTACTCGTTCAGCACCGGCCCGCACGACAACTCGCTGGCGTTCTTGGTGAAGATCACCGAAGGCGGCCTGATGTCGGAATACCTGCGCGATCGTGCGCAGGTGGGCGACACCCTCGAGTTCACCGGGCCGTTCGGCAGCTTCTTCCTCCGCGAGCGCAAGCGTCCGTCGCTGCTGTTGGCCGGCGGCACCGGGCTCGCCCCGCTGCTGTCGATCCTGTCGAAGGTGAAGACCGAAAGCACCGATCATCCGGTGCACCTGATCTACGGCGTCACGTTCGACCACGATCTCGTCGAGCTCGAGAAGCTTCAGGAGTACACGAAGTCGCTGCCGAACTTCACGTTCGACTACTGCGTCGCGGACAAGAAGTCGTCTGCGCCCAACAAGGGCTACGTCACCGGCCTGTTCGAGCCGCAACACCTCAACGACGGCGACGTCGACATCTACCTGTGCGGCCCGCCGCCCATGGTGGAAGCGGTACGTACTCACTTGTCGGACAACGACATCACGCCCGCGAACTTCTACTTCGAGAAGTTCAACACGTCCGCCACCCCGGGCGGCGCGACCGCATCGGCACCCACCGAAGCGGAGAAGGCCGCCGCTGAGAAGGCGGCCGCGGAAACAGGCCGGCCCGTCGCACTCGAGACCCCCGCATCGCCGGGCAACTACGAGATCGGCGAGGAGCACCCGCCCGTCGCGGAGTCCGACGAGCAATTCGACGCCCGCATGGCACTCGAACTCGGCGTTCTCGAACTCACCATCGGACGGCTCACCCCGGAACAGCTCATCGAGTTCCGGATTCTCGCGGAGGCGTCCGGCGCGTCCGTCGAGGGTGACCACTTCACCGACGCCGAAGCGTTCACCGACACCACCGCCGCATTCCACGAGTTCCTGTTCCGCTGCTGCACCAACCCGGTGCTGCTCGAGGCCTACAACCGTCTCGAGGTGACGCAGCTGATGTACCAGGTCCTGCGTGATGCGCACTGGATCGAAGGGCACATCGTGGACGAGCACCTGCAGCTCGTCCAGGCCTTCGAGAAGGGCGACAAGGCTGCGGCACGCGAGCTGATGATCGCCCACGCCGGCCACGCCAAGGAGACCATGCGACGGGCGATCGCCGAGGGCGCGACAGCAGGTGCGCGATGAGCGAGACGAAGATCTTCCCCGGACGATTCGACGGCAAATGCCTGACGATCACCGGTGCCGCCCAGGGCATCGGTCTCACGGTCGCGACCCGCGTCGCGGCCGAAGGTGGGGAGGTCGTCCTCGTCGACCGCGCCGAACTCGTCCACGAGGTCGCCGAAACCCTGAGTGCCGACGGCGGCAAGGCACATTCGGTGACCGCGGACCTCGAGACCTTCGAGGGCGCCGAGAAGGCACTCGCGTTCGCGGTGCAGGCAGCCGGACGACTCGACGTGCTCATCAACGTGGTCGGCGGCACCATCTGGGCCAAGCCGTACGAGCACTATGCGCCCGACGAGATCGAGAAAGAGATCCGCCGGTCGTTGTTCCCCACCCTGTGGTCGTGCCGCGCGGCAGCGCCGTACCTCATCGACCAGGGGTCCGGGACGATCGTCAACGTGTCGTCCGTGGCTACCTCCGGCGTCAATCGTGTTCCGTACGCCGCAGCGAAGGGCGGCGTCAATGCGATCACCTCGGCGCTCGCGCTCGAGTTGTCCCAGTACGGCATCCGTGTGGTCGCCACCGCCCCCGGCGGTACCGTTGCCCCCGAGCGGCGGGTCGCACGTGGTCCGGCCCCGCAGTCGGAGCAGGAAAAGGCCTGGTACCAGCAGATCGTGGACCAGACCGTCGACTCCTCGCTTCTCAAGCGGTACGGCACGCTCGACGAACAGGCCGCAGCAATCACCTTCCTTGCCTCCGACGAGGCTTCGTACATCACCGGTTCGGTACTCCCCGTTGCCGGAGGCGACCAAGGCTGACAGCCGGAGCAATCCGACTGTCTCCAACATCGACGGGCCTCACCAGTGAGCCTTCCCTGCTGGTGAGGCCCTCCTTCTGCCCGAATTCATTTGTGACCCCCCACACAAACCGGAGCACGTCATGACCCAAACCACACAGACCTGGGCCAGTCCACAGCACAAGCGAAGCGTCATCTGGATCGTCGCCCTCGCCACCCTCGCGATCATCTTCGACGGATACGACCTCGTCGTGTACGGGACAGTTCTTCCCACGCTCATGGCCGATCCGACCCAACTCGGTGAGATCTCGGCGCAGCAGGGTGGTGCTCTCGGCTCCTACGCCCTGATCGGCGTCATGGTCGGCGCTCTCGTCACCGGCGCATTCGGCGACCGGGTCGGCCGCCGCAAGATGATGCTCATCAACATCGTGTGGTTCTCGGTCGGCATGGGTGCCGCAGCGTTCTCCACGAGCATCGCCATGTTCGGTGGTCTCCGGTTCTTCACCGGCATCGGCGTCGGCGGCCTGGTCGCCACCGCGGGTGCCGTGGTCGCGGAGTTCGCCCCTCCCGGCAAGCGCAACCTGTTCAACGCCATCGTCTACAGCGGTGTGCCTGCCGGTGGTGTGCTCGCCTCTCTGCTCGCGATCCTGCTGCGCGACGCCATCGGGTGGCGCGGCCTGTTCCTGATCGGTGCCCTGCCCCTGGTGATCCTGCTGCCGATCGCACTGGTCAAGCTCCCCGAGTCCCCGGCATGGCTGGTATCCCGTGGCCGCGTCGACAAGGCGCAGACCATCTGCGACAAATTCGGATTCCCGATGCCGACGGCCGCACCCTCGCACCCCACCGAGAAGATCGGATTCGCTGCGCTCGCCACCAGGAAGTACGCGCTCGGCACCGGTCTGCTGGGCATGATGAGCTTCGCCGGTCTGCTCCTGACCTACGGCCTGAACACGTGGCTGCCGAAGATCATGGCCGATGCCGGCTACAACGCCGACGGCTCGCTCGCATTCCTGCTCGTCCTCAACGGCGGTGCGATCGTCGGCGGCCTCATCGCCTCGAAGATCGCCGACGGCCGCGGACCGCAGTCCGTCATCGTGACCACCTTCTTCCTCGCTGCTGTAGCCCTGGTGATGCTCACGCTCGGATTCCCGCTGCCCGTGCTCCTCACCGCCGTCGCGATCGCCGGTGTCGGCACGATCGGCACCCAGGTGCTCGTCTACGGGTTCGTCTCCAACTACTACGACACCCCCGCTCGCGCAGCCGGTGTCGCATGGTGCGCCGGATTCGGTCGACTCGGCGGAATCTTCGGCCCGATCATCGGTGGCCTGTTGATCGGCGCAGGATTCGCGAACAACGTGAATTTCTACATCTTCGCGGTGATCGCTCTCGCCGGTGGTCTCGTCACCCTGTTCGTTCCTCGGCCGCTGCAGCACAACACGCGGATCGACGTTCCGGGCACCTCGACCGGGACTACCGTGGATGCGTGACGGACAATTCGATGTTGGTTGGACGTGAGAACGAGCTTTCGCAGCTCGACCGACTCCTCGACGGGGCGCGCGCCGGGTCTCCCGTGCTCGCCCTCGTCGAGGGTCCACCCGGCATCGGAAAAAGTGCTCTCGTCCGGTCTTTCACGAGTAGGCACCGTGATGTCCATGCACAGATCGCTTCCGGGGCACCGTGGGAGTCGAACCATCCGTGGGCGGTGCTCGAACAGTTGACACACGCCCCGGCACCCGAGGCCGACCCCATCGATGCGGCCCATGCGTACTTGGACACGATCCGCGGCACCACGATCATCGTCGTCGACGACGCCCACTGGTCGGATATCGAGTCGTTGCAGTCGCTTTCGTCGATGATCCGCCGCGCACACCAACGCCCGATCCTGATGCTGTGGGTGATCCCCGATGTCCTGCCCGACGGCATCGACGACACCACCGCTCGAATCCTGTCGTCGCATCGGGCCGACACCGTCCATGTCCGCGCACTCACTTCCGGCGATGTCGCCCAGCTCGCACTCCTCCGCGCGGGCGTGGACCTCTCGCCCTGGACGGCTCAACGCCTGCACGAACACACCCTCGGGAGTCCTCGACCGGTATTGCAGCTCCTCGACGAGATCCCGCGCGCCCAATGGCATCGGTGGCAGGCACGGTTCCCGGCACCTGCGCAACACGCCGCGGCAGTACGACGAGCCCTCACCGCCTGCTCACCCGAGACACGCGCCCTCATCGAAGCGGCGGCGATCCTGGGCACCGGATCACCGCTCGCTCCGGCCTCTGCGCTTGCCGAAGTCGACGACCCCACACCGCTGCTCGACGAAGCACACACGGCTGGTCTGCTGACGATGCGGGAACGACAGGGCATCGTCACCCTGTTGTTCCCCGACCCGATGACCAGCGCCGCCGTCACCGACGAGATCGGGCCGGCGCGGTGGCGTGAACTGCACGCACGAGCGGCCACACTTGTCGACGACGAGGGCGACGCCCTGTTCCATCTGGTGTCGGCCACACCCGCCGCCGACGGCACCCTCGCAGACAAACTCGATCGGTTCGCTCGGCAACGCGCTGCGGACGGCGCGTGGGCGCAGGCCGCCGAGGCGCTCATCACCGCAGGCCGCATCACGCCCGAACGAGACCTCCGCACACAGCGTTTGATCCGCGGGGTCGACGCACTCACGGGCGCCGCCGATCTCCCCCAGGCTCAGACCTTCGTTCCCGAGATCGAAAGCGCCCCCGGAGGTCCGATGCGCAACGCGGTCCTCGGCTACCTCGCCATCCAGCGAGGGCGCGCTGCCGAAGCGCACTATCTACTGTCGGAAGCCTGGACCATGGCCAACGAATCGGAGACCGACCCCGAACTGGCAGCGATGATCTGCCAGCGGATGGTCCTGCACTCACTGGCCAGGATGCGTGGCGACGAACTCGTAGCCTGGGCCGATCGCGCCTCGTCGCTGGTCCCGGGCGACGCACCCGCCGTCGTGGAGTCCAACGCCATCCGAGGCCTCGGTCTGGGCATGACCGGACACATCGACGAGGCCCGTGCTTCGTACGCCGGCCTTGCCGACCACGTCCGCCTCGGGGCACAGAGCCAACGCATCCGCATGGCAGAAGGCTGGCTTGCGTTGGCGTTGGATGCGCCCGATCGTGCCCGTACCGAACTGGAAGCCTCCGAACCCACCACGTTCCGCGGTGGCTCCCTCCGGATCTCCCTGTGGGCGCAAGCATGGCTCGCCCGCACACAGTTCACCCTCGGCGCGTGGAGCGATGCCCTGCGCACCGTGGATCGGGCAGCCGCACAACTCGATTCGACCGGACTGGATCTGCTGCGACCGCTCGTTCACTGGACGGGGGCCCAGGTGCATGCACTGCGCGGTAATTGGGATGCCGCGCGCGAACACCTGCGGCACGGCCGCGCCGGCAGCAACGACTACACGCTCATGCTCGTCCCCTCCTGCATCTCCGCAGCCCAGTGCGCAGAAGTAGCAGCAGATTACGACGGGGTGCTCCGCCAACTCGACCCCCTCGTGACCCTGCGGCACAGAGAAGCCCTCGATGAACCCGGGTTCTGGCCCTGGCCCGACCTCTACGGCAACGCGCTGGTGATGACCGGCCGCGTCGACGACGCCGACACCTTCCTGCGCCCCCACGAAGAACGCGCCGCCGAGCGAGGTCACCGTTCCGCGAAGGCACGACTCGGGTACGTGCGCGGACGCATTCACGGCGCGCGCGGCGACATCGACTCGGCCCGCGACTCCTTCGAGAGTGCATTATCCGAAATCGCCACCCTCCCATTGCCGTACGATCGCGCACGCATCAATTTCGCGTACGGACAGACGTTGCGCCGCGCCGGACGGCGACGCGACGCCGACAGCGTGATCCGCACCGCACGGGAGCTGTATGCCGTGCTCGGCGCAGGCTCGATCGTCGCGCGCTGCGACCGCGAGCTCAAAGCAGGCGGGTTGAAGTCCGGTGACGCCGTGAGCACTCGACGTCATACCGACGTGTCCACGTTGACACCGCAGGAACGTGCGGTCGCCACACTCGTCGCGTCGGGCCACACCAACAAAGAGGTGGCGGGAGAACTGTTCCTCTCGGTCAAGACCGTCCAGTACCACCTGACCCGTGTCTACGCGAAGTTCGGCATCCGCTCACGCAGCGAACTCGCCGCACGCTTCCGGCAAGAAGAATAAGGAGACAGGCCCCGATGACTGCCGTCGACGACGCCACGCGCCCCGATTCCGACCTGTTCGAGCGACCTCCTCGACCATGGATCCGGCCCTCGGAAGTATTGCGCGACTTCGGCCCCAAGTACGCGTCGAACGGGCTCATCGGGCTGATCTTCTCGTGCACGGGCCCCGTTGCGGTGATCCTCGCCGCCGGCGCCACCGGCGGACTGTCGCAGGCGGAGCTGGCCTCGTGGATCTTCGGGGTCTTCGTCCTCAACGGCATCCTCACGATCGCCATCAGCCTCGCCTACCGGCAACCACTGGGCTTCTTCTGGACCATCCCCGGCACGATCCTCGTCGGCGGTTCCCTCACCCATCTGAGCTGGGCCGAAGTGGTCGGAGCATTCTTCGTCACTGCCGCGCTGATCACCGTGTTGGGAGTGACCGGCCTCGTCCGCCGCGTCATGGAGGCACTACCCATGCCCATCGTCATGGCGATGGTCGCGGGTGTGTTCCTGTCGTTCGGCACGAACCTGGTGAAAGCCCTCGGCGCCGATTTCGCGATCGCGGTACCGATGATCGTGATATTCCTGCTGCTCAGCACTGTGGGTGCACTCGGTCGGTGGATGCCGCCGATACTCGGTGCCCTTGTCGCCGGTGCCATCGCGGTCGCGTTCTCGGGCCGGTTCGAACCCGAACCGGGTAGCGGAAACGTCCTCGCCGCACCGGTGTTCACCTCGCCGGTCTTCACCTGGTCGGCGATCGTCGAACTGGTGCTCCCCCTAGCGATCACCGTCATCGTCGTGCAGAACGGGCAGGGCGTCGCGGTGCTGCGCTCGGCCGGACACCACCCTCCGATCAACGTCTCAACGATCATGTGTGGCCTGTGGTCGCTCCCGGCGGCGTGTGTCGGCGCGGTGTCGACCTGCCTGACCGGACCGACCAATGCACTCCTGACCTCGTCGGGTGAGCGGTCACGCCAGTACACCGCGGCATTGACGTGCGGAGGGCTGGCAATCGTCTTCGGCATGTTCGCCCCGCTGTTCGTGCGGTGGATGATCGCGGCGCCCGCGGCGTTCGTCGCAGTCCTCGGTGGCCTCGCGATGCTCAAAGCGCTGCAGGGCGCGTTCGTCGCCGGATTCAGTCGCCGCTACACGATGGGCGCGCTCATCGCGTTCATCGTCACCGCGTCCGATGTGATGTTCTTCAACATCGGTGCAGCATTCTGGGGGATCGTCGGCGGTGTGGTGGTGTCATGGCTTCTCGAGCGCCACGATTGGACGGATCCTCACGGCGAATAGGCCCACCCGCTCTGGCACCATGCCCGCATGACACCGCGCGCACGAACCACGACGCTGATCGCGTCGATCGTCGTCCTGGTTCTGATCGTCGCAGCCTTCGCGACCTATCGGCTCATGGACTCACGGACCTACCAATTGTTCGGCACCCTCGTCGACCGTGTGGACACCGAGGAGAAGGTGGTCGCGCTGACGCTCGACGACGGACCGAGCCCCCTCACACCCGAAGTCTTGCAGACGCTCGCGGACGCCGACGTGCCGGCCACGTTCTACGTCACGGGCAGTGAGATGGTCGAGCGGCCCGAGTTGGGTCGCGCGATCGTCGAGGCCGGTCACGAACTCGGGAACCACACCGCGACGCATCGCAGGATGGTGTTCATCGGGGGCGACACCGTTGCGCAGGAGATCGAGAGCACCGACCGCGCGATCCGCGACGCCGGCTACGCCGGCGAGATCACTTTCCGCCCGCCCTACGGAAAGAAACTTGTCGCGCTCCCCCGCTATCTCGACGAACACGACCGGACCACGGTGATGTGGGACGTCGAACCCGACTCGGCCTCCGCCGATACCGACGAGATCGTCCGGATGGCCCTCGACCGGACACACCCGGGCTCGATCATCCTGCTGCACGTGATGTATCCATCGCGGACATCGTCGCTCGAAGCGATCCCTGGGATCGTCGACGGTCTTCGCGCCGAGGGCTACCGGTTCGTGACGGTGTCGGAACTACTCGGTCGGTGACCTCCCGCCCTGGCCCGGACATCACGATCCGACCGGGCACAGCGAAACGGAGCGGCTTCGGTGTCATTCCCCGTAGAACCCGGCCGCGTGGATCTCGGTCAGAGCAATCCAGTCCGGTTCGGTGACAGCCGTCCTGGCCGAACGACCTCTCCCTCCCCCCTCCCGCAGCGCAACCGCAACCGCCGGTTCCTCGTCGACTCTCTGAACCAGGCCGTACAGCACCGCGAGGTGGTGCACGCACGGGCTCCGGCGACCCGAGCACCCGCACGTTGCCGTGCATTCGGCGGTCGGCAATGCCACCATGATGTCCTCGGCCGAGAGATCTGCGACCAGGGCGTCGGGTAGATCACCGACGCCCCCCGGCGGTCCTGGGCACCCGCACGATCCAGTATCCGGCGCACCACCCCGGCCTCCTTCCTCGTCCACACCGGCACCTCGACGGCCACCGGAAACGCTTTGCCGCGCACGGTCACCACTGCCACGATCCGCCCGCCCCTGATGGTCTCCAGGCGCACAGCCCCGCTGCGAGCGAGGGAACGCGCCTGGGGAAGCGCAGGATTCGGGGCAGACGCGGACGGCGACTCGACGGTCCGCAACCACGCCCTGCCCCACGCGGTGACACCGAACTCGGCGCTCATACCCCGATCGCGTCGAGGTCGAGCAGGGCACGCAGCTCGGTGTCCGGCAGATCCGCCAGCTCCACCTCGGTGTTCCCTGTAATCGATTCGGCCAGAGCACGTTTCGATTCGTGCATGGTGGCGATGCGGTCTTCGATGGTGCCCCCGGTGACGAGGGTGTACACGTTGACGGTCCGTCGCTGACCGATCCGGTGCGCACGATCGGTGGCCTGGGCCTCCACGGCCGGATTCCACCACCGGTCGTAGTGCAGCACATGGCCGGCCCGGGTCAGGTTGAGCCCGAACCCGGCCGCCCGCAAGCTGAGGATCAGAACGGGCGCCGCATCCGACCCGGTCTGGAAGTCCTCGACCAGCCGGTCTCTCCGTTCCACACTCAGGCCACCGTGCAGGAACGGGATCGTCCCCGCTCCCAGTTCGGCGGTCAGGTGCGCCGACAGCAATTCACCCATGCCGCGATACTGGGTGAACACCAGTGCCCGGTCGCCGTCTGCGACGATCTCCGCGAGCATTTCGGTTGCACGATCGAACTTTCCGGACCGTCCCGCCAGTTCAGCATCGTCGCCGAAGCCTGCCTGCGCAGGGTGGTTGCACACCTGCTTGAGCGTTGTCAGCAAGGCCAGTACATTGCCGCGTCGGGCGATGCCGTGACACAGACCGGTCGTGAATGCCTCTGCGACAGCAGCGCGGTACAACCGGGTCTGCTCATCGGTCAGCGTGCACGCGACCGTCGAGAACTGTTTCGGTGGAAGCTCGGTCGCGACCTCGGACTTGGTTCGTCGCAACACGTACGGCTCGATGACAGTCGTCAGACGGTCCGCGGCGGTCCGTGAGCGACCCGATTCGATCGGCGTCGCGAACCGCTGCCGGAACCGTGCGCGGGTGCCGAGCACTGCGGGGTTGCTGATGTGGAGGAGCGACCACAGTTCGTCGAGTCGGTTCTCGACCGGGGTTCCGGTCATCACGATCTTCAGCGTCGCAGACAGTCGAGCGGCGGCCTTGGCAGCCAGCGAGGTCGGGTTCTTGACCTGTTGGGCTTCGTCGAACACCACGCAGTCCCACGCGACGGCCGTCAGATCCTCCGTATCGGTACGGAGGACGCTGTAACTGGTGAGCACCACCGGGGCGTCCGAGACGTCATCCGGCAAAGCTCGGCCGGCGCCGTGATACACGACCACACACAGATCGGGAGCGAAGCGGCCGAGTTCGCGCCGCCAGTTCCCGATCACCGAAGTCGGGCACACCACCAGATGTGGTCCGGAGCCCCGCCGGGTCGCCAGCAGCGCGATGGCCTGCAGCGTCTTCCCCAGTCCCATCTCGTCGGCGAGGATCCCCCCACCCTCACTCTCCAACGCACGCAACCACGAGACCCCGTGAATCTGATAGGGACGCAACGTCGCCCGGATATCCGCGACAACCAGCTCACGCCCGGTGCGGGCCACGGCGGCGAATTGACGCAGCGCCGACGACGCTGTCCCGATCGCGGTCTCGTCCTCGCGCAGGCAGGCGTGCGCGGCAGGCGGCATCGACGCCGCCAAGTCCGCCCACACCGCGGCGTCGCCGTCCATCAGCAGCGCGGCCCGGCGCCACGCCCACACTGACGCACCGAGGTCGCCGGAGTCCAGCCTGCTCAACGCGGGTAGCACGGCGGCAAGGTCCGCCACCCGAACCTCGACCGTCTGCGGAGCAACGGTGCCGGCACCCACTGGCACCGCGAGCCGGCACGTGGTGGCGGTCCCCGTCGGGAGGCCCAGCGCGGTCAACGCCGACTCCACGTCCGTGACGCCCCACCACACAAGAGTGGCGAGGGCTGGGACGAAGGTCGCCTGCAGGCGTCCGGGGTACGGACTCGGCTCACTCATATCCGCCGAGAGTAGCCACGCGGTGTCTCCACCGCCAATGAAAATTCGCAGATCAAGTGTGGTTTTTCTGACATTGACGGGTATCGGACCATCTGACCTGCGTCCGCAGATTCACGCGAGTCCGAGCGCGGAGTTGCGTGTGGCGTTCACCGCCTTGTCGGCCACGGCGACGCCCTGCGCAGGCTCGATGAACGGCGCATCGGGATGCGGCGGCGTGTGATATCCGCCGACGATGATGTACCGGTCGTATCGCGCGGTCGTGTAGCTGTCGGAGCCACCGTGCGCGAGATAGTTGCCCGACTGGACGGAGAAGGCATCACCGTCGGTGGGCTCCCCGGGACCACCCCACAGTGTGTTGTTCGGCGACACGGACGGGACCACCAGCCCGTCGACCGGCACCTCGCATCCGTAGGTCAGGTTCTTCACGGTCTCGAATGCCGTGTCGGCGGCCTCAGCCGTGGCGTATTCGAACACCTCGGCGCCGGCCGTTCCTGGTGGGCCGCTCAGTTCGTGCGCGGCGAAACCGTCCACCGCGTAGGTCCGGGCGCGGTGACCGGTCGGGTCGCCGTACTGCGTGTACACCTCGCGTGGTGCGCACAGACTGCCGTACCGAGTCGGTATCCCCACCATCTCGGACTCGATCCGCGGCGTGAGGAATCCTGCATAGCCGAGGACGGCATCGGGCATGGATTCCCGTGGGACGGTACCCGCACCTCCGTCGCGCACGGGCGGTTCCTGCGCAGTCGCAGGTGCCGCACCGATGAGGGCAGACACTGCGATGGCGCCTGCACCGAGCGCGATCCGGGTCAGGGCTCGTCCACGTTGTGCTGTAGCCATATTCGGTACGTCGAAGGTCTCGGCTATCGCGTTACCCGAGAAAATGCCCATTCGAGTCCGGAAACGCACTCTCAGCTGGACTCATAACGATGGGGACACCACGACGAAGTCGGGCAAACACACCTCGTGGTGAGACCGCAACTGCCACTCTGGATTGGCACCACCGTCTACGAACTCGAGGATCACCATGGCACGTCCGGTTCACGTCGTCGTTCTGGGCTCCGGCTCCTGGGGCACCACCGTGGCCGCGCTCGCGGCACACAACACACCGACGCTGTTGTGGGCGCGCGATCCGGACACCGTCACGGAGATCAACGAGCGGCGACGCAACAGCAGATATCTCGGCGACCGTGAGCTTCCGGACGGGTTACGCGCCACAACGGACATTGCCGAAGCTGCCCACGAAGCCGATGTTCTGGTGGTGGGCGTGCCCTCGCACGCGGTGCGCACGACGCTCGAACAGATCGCCGACCGACTGCGCGCGTGGGTGCCGATCCTGTCACTCGCGAAGGGCCTCGAACCTGGAACGCGTCTGCGACCGACCCAGGTGGTATCCGAGTGCCTGCCCGGGCATCCCGTCGGATTGCTGTCCGGACCGAACATCGCCGGTGAGATCGCCGACGGCAAGGCTGCGGCGACGGTCGTCGCGATGCAGGACGACTCCGTGGCCACGGCACTTCAACCGCTGTTCGCGTCCAAGGTATTCCGGGTGTATCGCAACACCGATGTGCTCGGGTGCGAACTCGGTGGCGTACTCAAGAACATCGTTGCGATCGCCGCAGGCATGGCCGAAGGACTCGGGGTGGGCGACAATACACGCGCGATGGTCCTCACTCGCGGTCTCGCAGAGATGACACGTCTCGGGGAGGCGATGGGCGCCGACCCGCGTACGTTCGCGGGCCTGACCGGAATCGGGGACCTGATCGCCACGTGCACGAGCCCGGCATCTCGGAACCGGCGGGTGGGCGAGGCTCTTGCGCGTGGCCTGACCCTGGAGGAAACGCTCGCCGAACTCGGTCAGGTCGCCGAGGGCGTGAAAACCGCACCGACAGTGATGGAACTCGCGCGCGAGTACGACGTCGAGATGCCGATCGCAGCAGAGGTCGAGGCCGTGGTCGCGGGCCGTCGTTCACCCGCCGAGGCGTACCGCGGGCTGCGGAAGGTCGCGGCCGGGCATGAGCAGGACATCGTCTGACGCCGTCGTTTCACGTACCGTTCCGCAGTCGCGTCACGACGGCGGTCAACGCGTCGATCTCCTCCGCGTCCAGCATGATTCCGAGTTCGCGTACGGTGTCGACGACTTCGGCGACCGACAGCTCGGCGTGCTCGGTGGGCTTACCGGGAGCACGGATCGTCCGCGCCTCTTCAGTGAGAGTGACGTGGGCATACGGCATGTGTCGCATCACCATGAGGTGATTCACGAACGGAGAATTCTCCTCACGCGATGTGACGAAGTGCCCGGCCCTGACGTCGGCGGGATGGACCGGACTCTCGTCGGCATAGTGCTCGGCATTTCCGCCGCGCGTGAGCGCCCAGACGGTGTTGCCTTGATCGGTGAGTTCTCGCACACCGAATTCTCGAACTCCCTCGACGCGCGCAGCACCGTCCTTCAACGCGATCGGTCCGGTGATACTGAATCCGAATCCCGGGTCGCACAGCCATCTCTCTCCGTCGACCTCGACGTGGACCGTCATATGGGTACGGGTGTTGGTGAGCTCATGCACCCGCCCCAGCGCCCGACGTAGGGAGAAACCGAGGTACTCCAGCGTCGCCGCGAATATCTGCGAATGCTCGAAGCAGTAGCCGCCTCGACCTCGTCGCACCAACTGATCCTGGACGGCATCGGGTGCAACGCCGGGATGGGTGCCGAGCAACACGTCCACGTTCCCGAAGGGAAAAGTACGCACGTGCTTCCCGTGCAGCTCCTCGAGCAGTTCGAGCGTCGGTTCGGCGGGGTGGACGCCGACAGCGCGCAGATAGGCCGGGATGTCGAAGAGGTCGGTGCGCCACGACTCCCCGAGCAACGGCTGATCGGTCTTTCCCACTCATGCAGTCTCACACGCCGCTGGGCGACAAGCGCGGAGGGTGGCCATCGCGGACTATCTCCATTTCTCGACAATCAGATAGAAAGTATTAGAGAACGCAATCGTGCTCGAACCGGGTCGGCGCACCGGCGTGATGTCCGCCGACGAATGTCGTCGCTGCACCACCCCTGAACGAGCGCTAACTCCTCGCTTGTGCCATCGTGGTCGGCATGACCAGCGATGCCCAGACACTGTCGGCACTCCTCGACTCCCGCTACAGCTGCCGAGGCTTCCTCGACAAGCATGTTCCGCGCGAGGACATCGAACGCATGCTGCAGATGGGTCAGCGCACCGCGTCATGGTGCAACTCCCAGCCGTGGCGTGTGCATCTGGTCGGCGGAAAGGCCGTCGAACGACTCGGGCAGGCCCTCTACGCGCAGGCGACCTCGGGCGAGTTCGATCCCGACATCCCGGGACCGGTCGAGTACCGGGGCGAGTACGCCGAACGGCGCCGCGGCGCCGGATACGCCCTGTACAACGCGCTCGGCATCGCCCGCGACGACTACGCGCGCCGCACCGAGCAGATGCTCGAGAACTACCGGTTCTTCGGTGCACCGCACGTCGCGATCATCACCACCGACAAGGCTCTCGGCGTGTACGGCGCAGTCGATTGCGGTGGATACGTCTCGACTCTGCTGCTCGCCGCAGAGTCCCTCGGCATCGCTGCCGTCCCTCAGGCCGCCGTACCCATGGCCGGTTCCTCGTTGCGGCGCGAACTGAACATCGGCGACGACCGCGACGTCGTCTGCGCCATCTCCTTCGGGTACGCCGACGACGCTCATCCGGCCAATACGTGCCGCACCGATCGGGCATCGCTCGACGACACAGTGGAGTGGGTGGACGAATAACCCACCCGAGGGTCGGTGTTGCGCGGCCACGCCGCGGCGGAAGGTGGTGTGACATCCACACCACCCGAGAGGACCACCGCCGTGGCCGACAAGAAGACCGAACTCCTGCTCCGCCACTGGGTGCCGCGCGCCGTCGCCGGTGAACCGCACGCCGTCGGCACCGTGGTGAGGTGTGTACGCCCGCACGTCCTGAACTTCTGCACCGCCCGCATGGACGAGCAGACCCGGGCTCACACACCCGCTGAAGACGTCGCGCAGGAGACCTGCCTGGCCCTGGTCCGTGCACTCCCCCGATACGACGATCGGGGTGGGTCGGTGTTGCGGTTCGCTTTCGCCATCGCAGCAAACAAGGTCGTCGATGCCCGACGCAATGCATCGCGTCCGGTGGCGCAAGTACACGAGGTGCACGAACCCGCGCCCGACGATGATGTACTCGACAGCGAACTCGCCTCCACTGCACGTCGTTTCGTCGACCTGCTACCGGAACAGCAGCGGCAGATCGTGATTCTGCGGATCTTCCGCGGCTACAGTGCCGAACGCACCGCCCTCATGCTCGGTACCACACCCGGCGCGGTGCGCGTGGCCCAGCATCGCGCACTGACGCGACTACGTGCGCAACTCAGTCTGCTTGAGCACGAAGATACTTCCCGAAGTGCGGCACGGTGAACCCGATGAAGCCTCGTTCGGCGGAATAGATCAAGCCCTTCTTGATGAGACCGTCGCGAGCCGGCGACAGCGACGCCGGCTTACGTCCGAGCTCCACGGCGATCTTCGAGGTGGGGACGGGGCCATCATCGCCGGACAGTTCGGCCATCGCACGCATGTACTCGCGTTCCGCCGGAGTGGCGCGCTCGTAACGGGAACCGAAGAAGCCGACGGCGAGCTCCTCCTCGGCGTCGGGTGAACCGACTCGCACATCGTCGGGGGTGATCGGGCTGGCGGCGGCGACGTCCCACGTGGCCTTCCCGTATGCCTGCACGAAATATGGGTAGCCGTCGGCCATTTCGTACAGGACATCGAGTGCTTCCTGCGTGAACTCGACCTCTTCACGTTCCGCGGGTGCGATCAGTGCATGGTCTGCAGCCTCACGGTCGAGCCTGTCGATGCGGTGATAGGTGAACAACCGCTCGGAGTACGACTTGGACGCCGACAGTACGGCGGGCAGGTGCGGCAGCCCGGCTCCGACGACGATGAGCGGTGCGGCATCCTGACTCAATTCGTGGCACGCGCCGCAGATCGCAGAGACGTCGTCCGGGTCGAGATCCTGCATTTCGTCGATGAACAGGGCGATGCCGACGCCCACGTCGCGGGCGAGTCCGGCGGCGTCGACGAGGAGCTCGACAAGGTCGATCTCGATGTCGCCGGAGTCGGCGCGACCCTTGACCGCGGGCGCGTCGATGCCGGGTTGCCAGCGTTCACGCATGCCCTTGTCTGCGGTGGCGCGCAGCGCGAACGACTTGAGGACGCCGAGGAAGTAGTCGACCGATTCGGGGTCGGGATGCCCCGCGGCGATCTCGCGGACGGCCATGTGGAGCGCAGACGACAGGGGGCGACGCAGACCTTGATCGGGGCGGGCTTCGATCTTGCCGGTGCCCCAGCTCTTTCCTATCGCGAGCGAACGCAGGTGGTTGAGCAACACGGTCTTGCCGACCCCTCGGAGGCCGGTGAGCACGACACTGCGTTCGGGTCTTCCTCGTGCGATGCGTTCGAGCACCACGTCGAAGGCCGTGAGCTGCTTCTCTCGGCCGGCGAGTTCGGGTGGGCGCTGCCCCGCGCCGGGGGCGTACGGGTTGCGGACCGGGTCCATCGGTCGATGGTAACGATGGCGTCGGCGGATTCTGGGTTTCTCTAGCGCGTGTCTTAGATACATGAATGCACAAGTACGCATTATCTACTTTGACATTCATTTTCGTTACTGGCTGAATTCCCGCCATGAAACCGATCCACCACGGCGGCCTCGCGCTGTCAGCAGCGCTCGCAGCCGCACTGGTCGCGGGATGCTCCTCGTCGACCGATCCCGCCGATGCCGCACCGAACAACGCAGCACCGACCGTCGCACCGGCCGTCGAGGTCACCTCACCCGAGCCGCGATTGGCCCTCACCTACGACGGCGGCATCCTCGTCGTCGACGCGACAGAACTCGACGTCGTCGCGAATCTGCCACTCGACGGATTCAACCGACTCGGTCCCGCGGGCGACGACCGCCACGTGTTCGTTTCCACCACCGGAGGCTTTCGCGCCTTGGACACGGGCAGTTGGAGCGACGCCCACGGCGACCACAGCCACCACTTCGCAGGAACACCGGCGCTCACCGACCTGACGTTTCCCGCCGACAAGCCCGGCCACGTCGTCGCCCACGCGGGCACCACCGCACTGTTCGACGACGGCACAGGAAATATCGCACTGTTCGATTCCGACGAACTCGACCCCAGCGGCCCACGCCCCGACACGGATACGTACACGACACCCGACGCCCACCACGGTGTCGCCGTGCCACTCGAAGACGGATCACTCCTCGTCACCGAGGGCGACAGCGAAAGCCGCAGCAGCGTTGTTCTTCTCGACGTCGACCGCAACGAAGTCGCGCGAACCGACGAGTGCGCCGGAGTCCACGGCGAAGCCGTCGCAGCCGACTCGGTCGTGTTCGGATGTGAGGACGGCATGGTGATCTTCCGCGACGGCACCTTCACGAAGGTCACCGCACCCGATCCGTACGGACGGCTCGGCAATCAGGCCGGCTCCGAGGAATCTCCGATCGTCCTGGGCGACTACAAAACCGACCCCGACGCCGAGCTCGAGCGCCCCGAACGGGTCGCGCTCGTGGACACCCGCTCCGCACAGATGCAACTCGTGGATCTAGGGACGAGTTACACCTTCCGGTCGCTGGGACGGGGACCGCACGGCGAGGCACTGGTGCTCGGCACCGACGGCGCGCTGCACGTGATCGATCCTGAGACCGGTGATGTCGTCGAACGCATTACGGTTCTCGACCCGTGGACCGAACCCGATGAGTGGCAGTCGCCGCGACCGGCTTTGACGGTGGAGGGCCACACTGCGTACGTCACCGACCCGGCGAACGACGAGTTGCACGCCGTCGACCTCGAGTCGGGCGGCATCCGCACCGCGACCTTGCCGCACACCCCCAACGAGATCAGCACCTCCTGACCTCCACAGTCGGGGCGAGCGAAGCGACGGGGAAGTGCAACCGCGCGGTGCGGTGGCAGACGCACCCTGTCAACAGGCGGTATCTGCCACCGCACCGCGCGGCTGCGTGTCCGTCAGCTCAAGTGGTGGACTTCCTGGAGCCCGTAGACCGGCGTCGGGATTCCCTCGTACCGTGCCTTGAGCTGGAGGGCGAGATAGAGCGAATAGTGCCGCGACTGATGCAGATTGCCGCCGTGGAACCACAGTCCGTCCTGCTGCGTGGGCTTCCACATGTTGCGCTGCTCGCCCTCCCACGGGCCGGGGTCCTTGGTGGTGTCCGAGCCCAGGCCCCAGCATTTTCCGACCTTGTCGGCGACATCCTGACCGATCAGGTCGGCGACCCAGCCGTTCATCGACCCGTAGCCCGTGGCGTACACGACGAGGTCGGCGTCGAGTTCGGTGCCGTCCTCGAGGATGACGGAGTTCTCCGTGAGCTCACGCACGTTGCCGTGGGCGAGCTTGACGTCGCCGTTCGCCACGAGTTCGGAGGCACCGACGTCGATGTAATAGCCGGAGGCGCGTCGCAGGTACTTCATGAACAGGCCCGACCCGTCGTCGCCCCAGTCGTGGAGGAAGCCGGCCTTTTCCAGACGCTCGTAGAAGTCGGCATCGCGTTCGGCGATCTTCTGGTAGACGGGGATCTGGAACTCGTGCATGATCCGATACGGCAGCGACGCGAACGTCAGATCCGCCTTGTGTGTGGTGACGCCGTTGGCCAGCGCGCGTTCGGAGTAGAGGTCGCCGAGCCCGAGGTCCATGAGTGAATCGGATTTGACGATGTGCGTCGACGAGCGCTGCACCATCGTCACATCGGCACCGACCTCCCACAGTGCGCCGCAGATGTCGTGCGCGGAGTTGTTGGCTCCGATCACCACAGCCTTCTTGCCGGCGTAGGCGTCCGGTCCGGGGTGCGCGCTCGAATGATGCTGGTCGCCCTCGAATCGGTCCATACCGGGAAAATTCGGGATGTTGGCCTTGCCCGACATACCCGTCGCCATCACCAGCTGCTTGGGCCGCAGCACGAGCGGTTCTCCGTCACGCTCGACGTTCACGGTCCACTCGCCGGCCGCATCGTCGTACGACGCCGACGTGCACAGCGTCTTCGACCAGTACGGCACTTCCATGATGCGGGTGTACATCTCGAGCCAGTCGCCGATCTTGTCCTTCGGCGCGAACACCGGCCAGTTCTCCGGGAACGGCAGGTACGGAAGGTGGTCGTACCAGACCGGGTCGTGCAGGCACAGCGACTTGTACCGTCCGCGCCACTGGTCGCCGGGACGGTCGTACTTGTCGAGCACCAGCGCCGGAATCCCGAGCTGACGCATCCGCGCGCCGAGCGCGATGCCGCCCTGACCCCCACCGACGATGACGACGTACGGCTGCGTCTCGTATCCCAGCTCGCGCTCCTCTGCCTCGCGCTGTTCCGACCAGGTGATGCGGTGGCGGTCGGCGCCGTGTTTCGTGCCGCGCGGGCGACGCTCCTTCTTCCCCTCCTCGTGTCCCTTCAGCTCCTGGAGCGTGGTGAGCAGGGTCCACGCGCCCTCGTCGCCCAGACGCAGGTGGCCCTCGCCGCGACCGACGGCGGTCTCGAAGGCGATCCAGGCGCTGACCACTCCGTCGTCTTCCGTGGGTGTGTCCGTGGTGCGGAATCCGCTCGGGTCGGTGTCGTCGAGACGCTCACGCAGCATGCCGGCGACACCGTCGCGTCCCTCGACGGTCTTGAGGTTCCAGGTGAAGGAGACGAGGTCTCGCCAGAAGCTGTCGGTGGCGAACATGCCCGCAGCGACCTCCACGTCACGCGCAGCAAGTGCCGCTTCGAAATCTCGCAGCCACGCATCCACCCGCTGCTGCGGGTCGGTGACGTGATCGGAGGGGTGCTCGAGAATGTCGGTCATGGCCGATCCTTTCCGGTCGTTGATGTGATCCAGCACACTCTCGATGCGACACCGAGGCAAGCGTTGCATCACGTTGCGTGTGGCGTGCAACACAGTGTGGGACCTATGCTGCGGAGACCAGCAGGAATACGGAGGGACCGTGACACCGCAGGACAGGAGCACGTTCAGCGTGATCACACCCGGCACCGATCTGTCCCGATACGCCCGCGATCTGATGCGGATGCACGACACGGTCATCGGTGGCGGTACGCCGACGATGCAACCGCGCAGCGTCGTCGCCCGGTCGTGGTCGCGAGTCCTGCGCACCGGCCTCGATCCGGTGGGCAGCAACGCACGCGTTCCGTACTCCCTCGAGGAAATCGAACAGCGTCGACGTTCCTCGCCGCTCGCCGCCATCATCGGCGACCTCGAACAGGTGATCTCGCCGGTCGCCGACGCATCACAGATGCTGCTCGTCGTGACGGACGCGGATGGCGTCATCCTGTGGCGCAGCGGTTCGGCGCGCGTACGGTCACGAGCCGACACGCTGGGGTTCTGCGTAGGTTCCGTCTGGACGGAAGAGAAGGTGGGCACCAACGCGATCGGCACCGCACTGGCGGAGACCGCGCCGGTACAGCTGTTCTCCGGCGAACATTTCGAGCAGTCGCAACACCCCTGGTACTGCACGGCCGCGCCGATCCACGATCCGATCAGCGGCGACCTGCTGGGCATCGTCGATGTCAGCGGTCCGGCCATGACGCTGCACCCTGCGATCGGGGCGCTGGTCGACACCGCGGTGCGCCTCGCCGAGTCGCAGTTGTGGCGGCAGCACGAGCACCGGCTGGACCGTCTGCGCACCGAGGCCGCACCACTGCTCGCCTCGGTCAGCGGGCCGGTTCTGCTGGTCGACGACCACGGATGGGTCGCGCACGCGTCCGGTGTCGCCGCGACCCGTCGCATCGGGGCTCCCCGCACGGATCGGGCGCTGACGGTCCCCGGTCTCGGACTGTGTGTACCGGAACAGTTGCCGCACGGCTGGTTGATCCGGCCGTCCGAATCCACGGCGACGATCCGTATGACGCTGCAACTGTCGTCGTCGCCGACGGTCGAGGTGACGGGCACCGGACGCCAGTGGCGCAGTGCTGTGACCGTTCGGCACGCCGAGATCCTGCTGCTGTTGCACATTCGTGGCCGCATCGGGATGTCGGTGACGGAATTGAGCCACACGCTGTTCGGCGACGCCGATCACGCCGTCGCCGTGCGCGCCGAGGTGTCCCGGCTGCGTCGCGCGTTGGGTTCGGTGGTGGAGAGCCGGCCGTATCGATTGGCGGAGTCGGTGGAGTTGTCGCTGGATCTCGGCGGTACCGAGCACCTCAGCGAGTGCGCATTCGTGCTGCACTGTGCGGGCGTCGGCGTCCGAGCCGCGATTTCAGAGAGATATTCGGCAATCTAGCGATATACCAATAGATCAGAATATTAATGGGACGAACGCGCTCGATTCGGTTCTCTACGGATGTCTACCGGTCGTGCGAGAAACCGAGATATACCGGATACACACCCATCCACGGCCCTCCTGAAACCCACCAAACGGGATGAACCGACCATCTTATGCGGAAGAAGCGGTCCGGACCCGGCTGCGTCGTACAACGTTTGTGTAACGTGACCACGGGGTCGCCCCGACGGGATCCCGAAACGTCGTCGTCCCCCGGAGGTCTACCCCGTGCTGTTGTCCGAAGTCCGCGCAAGGCCCGTGCACTCCGCACTGATCGCCATCGGACTCCTGGTCACGGCGTACGCGGTGGCCGGATACGTCCAGGACGCGTTCACGGAATACCTCATGGATCTCGATGTCTTCCGCGACGCCGGGTACGCCTTCCTGCACCACACCCCCCTGTACACGGAGGGTTTCTACAGCCACTCCGGCTTCCGATTCATCTACCCGCCGGTCGCTGCTTTCCTGTTCGCGCCGATGGCATTGATCGGCAGCACGACACTGCAAGTGCTGTGGACGGCTCTACTCATCGCCCTCGTGTGGTGGATCCTCAAAGTCGTCTACCAGCGCCTCGACGTCACCCGCGCAAGCCTCGTCGCATCCGCCACCCTCGGTGTGGTGCTGCTGCTCGAACCGTTCCGATCGAACTTCGCGTTCGGCCAGATCAACATCATCCTCATGGCACTCGTCGTCGCCGACGTCCTCGGCGTGATCCCCTCACGCTTCCGCGGCGTCGGTATTGCGTTGGCTGCGGCGATCAAGGTGACGCCCGCAGCCTTCGGCCTGCTGCTCCTGCTCCGCAAGGACATCCCGTCGGTGGTCCGCGCGTTCGGGGCGTTCATCGCGACCGTCGCGTTCGGCTACTGGCTGCGACCGGACTCCTCGATCTACTTCTGGACCGACGAGTTCTTCGCGACCGATCGCGCCGGCGACCAGGAGTACTTCCGCAACCAGGCACTCACCGGCCTGATCGCCCGGTTCGGCCTATCCGAGGACACCAGCAAGATCCTCTGGATCATCGGTGCCGCGCTCATCGTCACCGCGACCGCGTGGGCCGCGCACCGCTTCCTGCGCGCCGGTGAAACTGTGCCCGCCCTCGCGCTGGTCGGTCTCGCGACGCTGCTCGCCGCACCGATCGCCGTCACCCACCACTGGGTGTACTCACTGTTCCTGGTGCCGCTGCTCGTCGCCCCGCGCTACCGCAGCTGGTGGCCCGTACTCGTGCCCGCCACACTGATCTTCCTGTTCGGACCCAACAAGCTACTCACCGACGCGTCGTCGCGCGGCTGGGTCGAACACGTCGTGCTCGAGGCGCTCGGAAACTCGCAGGCCATCATCGCCGTCGTCGTGTTCGTCGCCGCAATCTTCGCTGCGCGCAGCCGACGCGGCGAGATCATGACCCCGATCCCGCCGGTGACAACTCAGCCCCAGACCGTCGACGCCGCCAAGTAGAGCGCGGTTCCCACCACGGTGCTCAGCGCCGCGTTGCGCCGCCACAGGTGCACCGCGACCGTGCCGCACACACCGATCGTCGCGGGAAGCCACGTCGTCTCACCCACGTCACGCAGCGTGTACATGACGAGGATGATCATGACGCCGACCGGCATCGACGTGCCCAGAAACTTGACGACAGCGGAGTCCTTCAACGCCGACAGCGCCAGGAACGGCGCAGCGCGCAGCGCGACCGTCACGACGAACATCACCAGCAGCGCCCCGAGCACGTATCCGACACCGGGTACCGATTCAGGCACCGGCAGTCCTGTTTCGATAGACGAACCGCGCGAGCAGACACGCGACGAACAATCCGAGTCCGACGACAAGCATCTGATCCTTCGCAAGCAGCATCGCCACCAGACCGCACACCACCGCGAGCACCGCGGCGGGCACGTCGCGGTTGGCGCGGAACGCGTCGATCGCGAGCACTGTGAACAGTGCGGTGAGCGCGAATTCGAGGCCGGTGAGGCCGGCGGGCAGCACCGCACCGATGAGCGCGCCGATCGTCCCCGACACCACCCACATCACCTGGCACAACACCTGTACGGTCAGCACACGGGTGCCGGACAGATCCTGACCGGCCTTCGGCGCGACGATCGCGTAGGACTCGTCGGTGAGCGCGTAGACGGCGTAGAGGCGGCCGATCCTGCTGCGAATCGAATGCAGCGGAAACGACAGTCCGTAGAACACGTGCCGGAAGTTGACGAGCAGCGTCGCCGCGGCGATCGATGCGAACGGTGTCACCGCGCTGACGAGACCGATCGCCAGGAATTCCATCGAGCCGGCGTAGATGACGATCGAGAAGATCGGCGCCCACCACCAATCGAAGCCGCCCTGGGTGAGCACCACCCCGAATGCAAGGCCGAGCGGAATCAGTCCGAGTCCGACGGCCCACGAGTCCGCGATGCCCGCGCGGACAGCGGTGGCACGACGGTCAGGCATGCTCATGAGGCTAGCGGGGCCGACAACGTGTCGTGCCTCACCTGCACCCGACGAAAGGTGATCAGTGGCGTCGAGCCTCGACTCGTTCACGAACACGGTGGAATCCGCGTGGCAGGCCGTCTCTGCCGTCGACGAACCCGCGTCGACAGCACTGGTGGTGATCACGGCAGCGATCGCGTTGATCCTCGTGACAGTTCGGCCGCTGTGGCTGAAGACCCGCCACGTGATCACGCAGGCACACGAGGGTTCGCATGCGCTCGTCGCGGCGTTGGTGGGACGCAAGCTGTCGGGCATCCGATTGCACAGCGACACGTCGGGGGTGACAGTGTCGTCGGGGAACCCCCGCGGTCCCGGCATGGTCGCGACAGCGTTCGCCGGGTACACCGGTCCGGCGGTGCTCGGCTTCGCCGCGGCCACACTGCTGACCCTGAACCGACCGGCAGCGGTGTTGTGGTCGATTCTCGCGGCGCTGGCGCTGCTGCTCCTGCTGATCCGCAACCTGTACGGATTCTTCTCCGTCGTGGTCGCGGGTGCGATCGTGGGTGCCGCAGCCTATCTCGGTGATCCGGTCGTGCGATACGCCGCGGCATATCTGATCACCTGGGTGCTGCTGCTCGGCGCGACGCGTCCGGTATTCGAACTCGCCCGTACCCACATGCGAGGCCGTGGCCAAGGCTCGGACGCAGACCAACTGAGGTGGCTGACGAAAATTCCCGCAGGGGTGTGGATCGTCGTGTTCGGTCTGATCACAGCAGGAACCGCGGTGTACGGGACGGCACGTGTCGTGGTGACGCACCTGCCCTAGAACAGCTCGACGTGCATCGCCACCGCACGGACGGGCGCCCCATCGGCGCCCTCGAGCGGAATCGGCAACAGGTTCACAAGCGGATCCGGGAAGTCGATCGCCGCGAGGTTCGTCAGGTTCTCGCAGATCACGCCGCCCGCGGCAGCGAACACGTGGTGCGCGGCAAGCTCCTCGTCGCCCGTGGGGTCGATGCTCGGCGCGTCGATGCCGACGGTGCGCACTCCGCGGTCGAGCAGCCACCGGCACGCGTCCGCGCTCAGCGCCGGATGTCGGAAGTACTCATCGGTGCCGAAATGCTCCGACCAACCGGTGTGCACGAGGGCGATGTCGCCCGAGCGGAATTCGGCCTCACCCCACAGGTCCGGACCGATCAGCTCGCCCGGTCCGACGCGGCCACGTGCGTCGAAAACCACTCCCCTTCCTACGAATGTTGTGGCCGGGAGCAGTTCGACGGAGTCTCCGTCGTCGCGGATGTGTCGCGGTGCGTCGACGTGGGTGCCGGTCTGCGATCCCATCGCGACGTGCAGCAGGTTGTAGCCGTCGCCTGCGATGGTCGCGTGCGGAGTGAACACGGGCGCCGGGTCGCCCGGGTACACCTGTGTGCTCGGTGACACCGGGTGGCTGAGGTCGACGATCCGCACTACTCGCATGGCGCACATGCTAGTGGCTCGACACAGATCGTTGACCGGGTAATCTCCGGCTGACCGACACGTCCACGGCAGACTGTCTCCGAGTCGAGACAAGGAGGTGGTCGTGGCACGCAAACCGAGCGTGTTCGTCCGATCGTTGAGCATGGAAGAAGGCCGACGGCTGCAGAAGATCAGCCGCACCGCCAAGGACCCGATCAAGCTGCGACGCGCCATCGTGGTGCTGATGTCCGCGCAAGGCCAAACGGTCAAGGACATCACCTCGTTGATGCAGGTCAGCGACGATTACGTCCGCGATATCATCCACGCGTTCAACGAGCACGGGTTCGAGGCGTTGCACCCAAAATGGAGAGGGGGACGCCCGAAGACGATCGATGAGCAGACCCGTGAGCGGATCTGCTTGATCGCCCGGACGTCCCCCGCCGATTGGAAGATCACCGCGTTCTCCACGTGGAGTCTGACCAAACTCGCCGAGCATCTGATCGCGCAGAAGGTGGTGCCGGCGATCAGCCGCGAGACGCTGCGCCGCATCCTGCGCGACGGGAAAGTCACCTGGCAGTCCACCACCACGTGGAAGGCCTCCACCGACCCGGACTTTCTGTCGAAGATGCACGCGATCCTCGCCCTCTACGACAATCCGCCAGCCGATGGGCGGGTCGTGTGTGTCGACGAGTTCGGGCCGTTGAATCTGCAGCCGCGTAAAGGGAAATCGTGGCGACCGGCCGCGCATCCGCTGCGGTTGTGGGCGACGTATCACCGCTATGACGGTGTGATGCACATGCTTGCCGCCCTCGATTTGTCCAGCGGCAGAATGTATTACCGGATCCGCCCGCGCAAGCGTGCGGGTGAGTTCCTCGACTTTCTGAAGGTGTTGCGGGCTCGGTGGCCTGGGGAGAAGTTGTATGTGGTGCTCGACAACTTCTCCCCGCACCGGCACCAGAGTGTTCGTCGGTGGGCCGATGACAACGATGTTGAGTTGGTGTTCTTGCCGACCTACGGGTCGTGGCTCAACTGGATCGAATCGGAGTTCGCGGCGTTGCGGTATTTCTCGTTGAACGGCACCGACCATCGCAGCCATGCCGAGCAGAACGCTGCGATCGCGGCATACGTGCGGTGGCGCAACACCCGTGCCGAACCAAAAACCCGCTTCGCCCCGGACTCACCGATCCGGTCGTGGACCGAGTACCCGCATTACACGGCCAAGGTTGCTTGACGAGGCACTAGTTCGGAAAGGTTCATGCCCCGCCGAAATCGACCTGCCGGTGCGCATCAGCGAGTGCGGTCACCGTTCCGGAACCGAAGGGCCCTAGACGATCGAAGAGCACCGAGGTGCCGACCGAGATGCCGGCGGCGCTGATGTGGTGGTCGGCCTCGACACCCACCTCCGGCCCGACGGGCAACCGCGACAGGGTCAGGGTGAGGTCGGCGTTGATGAAGCCGACGCCACGGTCGCTCCAGTTGGTCACCAGGCTGGTCGCTTCCCCGACCGTCGCGGTGCGCACGAACGGCGACATTTCTTCTCCGACGACGACGGGCAGCTGACGTGCCCACAAGCGCTTGCGGCTCGCATTCTGGTGCTCGGATCGGTTCGTCGACCAACCGTCGGGGTGATCGTCGCTACCGAACCAGGTGGGGAAGACGAATCCGGTCTCCGGGTCTGCGGGGGTTTCCGCGGGCGGTTCCGGACGGTCATCGCGGACCCATACCGTGCCCGGCGGCTGCTCCGACGGCCGCAGGAAGACGACGGACGCGCGGGCGGAGACGTCGCCGCCCTGCATCAGCAGCGCATCGGCGACACGGATCCGCTTGCCGTCGCGGATGCGCGTGGTTGTGAATCGGATCTCGTCGTTGCGAACGGGCTTGAACAGGTCGACGGTCAGGCGCGCAGGCAACATCCCGTCGTCTGCGTGCTGGTTCTCGAGTTCGCGGGCGATCAACCCGCACACGCACGGGCCCGCGAGCATCGTGGACGACCATGGGCTCACCGCATACTCGGTGGGCCGATACGCACCGTCGGCATCCGTGAAAAAACCCCAGGCTTTGTTCTGCATCATCGAATGTTCCCAAGCCGAGGTTCGGCAGTCGAGTGGGACCCCGTGGTGCGCGACGCGGACGCGATGTCGCAAGATGTGTGCGTGGGCTCCCCCGACCTCCCGATCACATCGACTCGACTTGTCGTCGACGTGGACACCGGCATAGACGATGCACTCGCGCTGCTGTATCTGCTGGCGAGTCCGGAGGCCGACATCGCCGCGGTGCTGTGCACGGCCGGCAATGTACCAGTCGATCAGGTGACTTCGAATACCCTTGCGGTGCTTGATATGTGCGGTCGAACTGACATCGAGGTCGCGGTCGGGGCGCAAGTCCCGCTGGTTTCACGGCTGATGACCACCGAGGATACCCACGGGCCACTGGGTGTCGGGTATGCCGAGTTTCCGGCGACGTCCCGGTCGCCGTCGTCTCGCACCGCGGCCGAGGCATGGGTCGAGCTCACACGCGAGCATCCGGGCGAGCTGACCGGGCTGGTCACCGGACCGATGACGAATCTCGCGCTGGCCGTGAGGATGGACCCGGAGCTGCCGCAGCGACTGCGGCGCCTGGTCATCATGGGCGGCTGCTTCAACCATCCCGGCAACACGACACCGACGTCCGAGTGGAACGTGGCGGTCGATCCGGAGGCCGCGCGTGAAGTATTCGATGCGTTCTCCGGTCTGCCCGCCGCGCAGCATCCGATCGTGTGTCCGCTGGACATCACCGAGACCATCGAAATGCATCCCGTGCACGTGGACCGCATCGCGGAGGCGGCGGAAAGTACTCCCGCCGAAGCATTGTCACCCGACCACCCGCGAGGGCAACGGTCACGCGCGTCGAATCAGATGGTCCGGCACCTGTCGGATGCACTGCGCTTCTACATGGAGTTCCATCGCGATCAGAATCTCGGTTATCTCGCTCACATCCACGATCCGTTCGCGGCGGCCGTGGCGCTGGGCACCGTTCCGTACACGACGACACCCGCGACGGTGGACGTCGAGCTCGAGGGGCGGCTCACACGGGGCACCACGATCGCAGACTGGACCGGCATCTGGCGGCGTGAACCGAATGCCGCTATCGTCACGGCGACCCATCCTGAAGTGTTCTTCGAACACCTCACTGTCCGGGTTGGTGCATTCGCCCGGAATTTGAAGCTACCCTTCAGTAACAACTAGCGTCTAGTTGAAAGTTCGGGGACAAGGAGACAGTGTGGCACAGCAGGTTCGTGTCGAATATTACGACGACATCGACGGTGAGCCGATCACCGATGGTCTGGCGCAATCGTTCAGGATCACCGTCGACGATATTGAGTACGAAATCGATCTTCGCCCCTCCAACGCGGACAAGTTCTGGGCTGTCCTGCAGCCGTGGCTGAACGAGTCGAAGCGCAACCGGACACCGAAACTGCCGAGCATCCCTCCGACAGCGCATGCAGCCACTGCCACCCCCACTCCGATTCGGACGCGAAAGCCCCGTAACCGCAAGGTGATTCCGGGACGCTCCCCCGAGCAGCTGGCCGCAGTGCGCCACTGGGCGCGAGGTCAGGGATTCGACGTCAGCTCACGCGGACGCATTCCGTCGCACATTCTCGAGAGTTTCGAGGCCGCTCACGCGTGACCTCCGTCAGGTGAGCACGGTCGCCGCGCTGAATGGTCAGCGCGGCGACGACCACACCGACCACCGCACCGATGAGTGTGTCGCCGACACGACTGGCTGCCACACCCGGCCCGATACTGCTACCCAGCCCAGTGAGCATCAATGCCATGGCGGTGACGAATACGGACGCGACCGCGTAATTGCGCGTGACGACCATTTCTGTGGCGGTCTGTAGCACCACGATCACGACGACCAGCGGCCAATAGCCAAGATCGAGAACCAACAGCACCACTGCGAGCACCGCACCGAGCGCGTTGCCGATCAGTCGCTGGATCGCACGCTGAACGGTCTGCCGATAGTTCACACCCTGCAGCGTCGCCATCGCCCCCATCGTCGCCCAGAGCGGATGTGCCATACCCAGTGCCGCGGCGATCCACCCCGCAAGCAACGACGCCGCCACAATCCGCGCGACACCGATCAGAATCAGCCGATCACCGAGCAGCTTCACACCCTCGCCGAAGAATCCGAAGAACCTGTCGGCCCAGCCCACACTCGGAGCTTCGTGGGCGGGCGCTCCGGCCCGGGGAATGTCGATGTCGCGCCGTACCTTGCGTAATTCCGTTTCGAGGTGACGGAAGTCGGCGCTGCGCGCACGCTCGGTGTCGTGCGCACCACTATCGACGACTTTCTCCGCCGCATCGAGCAGCGCGAGGAGTTCGTGACTGTGTGACCGCATCCGGCGATCACCACCGAGCGCGATCACCTCACGTGCGCGGGCGATGTTCTGGCGAGCCGCCGCAACGCCCGCTGCGCCCTGAGACTCGAGCGCGGCGACCGAGGCCAGCGCACGGGCGACCGCGATGCGCGCGGGGCTCTGCGGATGAGACAGCGCGGGAAGCATGGCAACGATCCAGCCGACGACCGACCCGATCGCGGCTGCCGCGGTGACGAGACCCACCTCGGCGGCACTCTCTGCGAAGCCCGCGGCACCGGCCGCGGCGAAGATGAGGATGACGGGGCCCGGTCCAGTGATCCGGAACGCGGTGAGCAGCCAGAACGACACCCCTGCACCCACGGAGAGCAGGAGGATCTGCAGCCACATCGTCAATCCGACGGCACCGAGCAGGGCGCCGAACGCGGTGAAGGCGGTGACACCGAGGCCGACAGCCGCCAGCTTCGTGGCGAGCCGAGGGAACGGTTCGTAGCGCAGAAAGGCCGAGGACAGCGCACCGAGCGCGGCGAATCCCGCGACTTCCTGATGGCCGAGGAGGCCCCCTCCGACCAGCGCGATCAACGTAGCCACGCCGACGCGAACCGCCACGGCGATCGTGGGATCAGCGCGGCGCATCTCGAGAGACTCCCGCCACGCGGTGGCCGACAGCGAATGCGCCAACGCGCCGCCCGAGTAGCGGAGGCGGTTGCGATCAGTGCGGTCAGGCGTTCGTTGCATCCTTCGATTCTAATATTTCGTATGTAAATTATCTATGAACTTGTTGGATTCGGACCGTTAGAATGCACACATGCCCACGTCCTCTGCTCGCTCCGACTACGTCGAACGCATCCGCCACGCGTGGGCGGCCCGCTATCCCGAACTCGATCTCCGGCCGATCGACGTGATCGGCCGGATCACTCGCATCAGCTCGCTCGCTCTCAACCGGCTCGACAGAGAACTCGAATCGAGCGGGATCGGCCGCACCGAATTCGAGGTGCTCAGCGCCCTCGCGCGCAGCGACTTCCCATTGCGCGCGAGCGAGGTCACCTCCGTCACCGGCATCTCCGGGGCGTCCACCACCAAGCACACCGAACGGCTCGTGAAGATCGGTCTGGTCGAACGTCAGCGTCTCGAACGCGACGGACGCGTGGTGCTGCTCTCCCTCACCGATGCGGGCCGTGAACTCGTCGAACGGGCACTTCCGCGACGCATCGAGAGTGAAAGACAGATGCTCGACGGACTCAGCGACGACGAACTCGACGTGCTCACCGAACTGCTGCAACGCATCGCACGCAACGTCGAAGACCGGACGCTACCCTGACCTGCGGCGCGATGAGTTTCCCCCATCTCCACGGGTTTCCGTGAGTCGTCGATCCACGGAAACCCGCAGGAGCCGAGGAACGTTCAGCACGCTACCTCAGGGCATCTCGACGGTTTCGGCCCGCTCGATCTCGGCGACCGCGCGTCGCAGATAAGGGCCCGGAGCGGATGTGCGCGCGGCGAGGAGATCGGCGAGTACCAGCAGACCTGCCGTCAGATAGTCGCCCGGTCGCACCTTCGGGGCCTCGTCGTCGTGTACACCCAATGTGCCGGTGAGCACCGCGACCACCGCGTCGGGTTGCAGCGACGGCAACCAGCGCATGCCGTTCCGAAGCGCTCGCTCGAGCACTGTCTGCACATCCTCGCCCGTCAGCCCATCGGGGTGCAGTTCCTCGAGCAGCTCCCGCAGCATCCCCGCGTGTACCGCGGTGACCTGCTCGTACGGCAACGTGACCAACTCCGCGAGTGCGTCGTCGAACACCGGCACCGTCTCGTCACGAACCGCGGTCAATGCAGTGTCGGTGGACGTCGCGATGCGGCGGGTGATCGTCGGCCAATGATCGGGCCACACGGAAGGCTCCTCGTAATTCTCGGATACAGCAGTAGTTCCAGGTCGGGCACAACAATCACAAGCGACGCTGCAACTCCAGAGCGTCGTGCGGTGCAAATCCTTTCATGTCGTTGTCGAAATACACGTAGACGTCCAGCCCGTCGCCCAGCCATCCCTCGATACGTTCGGACCAACGATCGAGCGCTTCGGATGTATAGCCACTCGCATACAATTCCTTGTCTCCGTGCATCCGCACATACACGAAGTCCCCGGTGACCTCGGTCAGGAACGGATACCGCCCCGCGGTGTCCGCGACGACGAGAGCGATGTCGTGCTTCCGGAACATGTCGATCGCAGCGGACGTCGCGAAGTCGGGGTGGCGCACTTCCACCGCGTGCCGCAACGGCCGGTCGGCATCTGTGTCCACCCAGGCCCGGTCGTCGGGCACCTTGTCGGTGCGACCGCGAGCCAACTAGACGGCGTTCGTCGTCGTCCGCGGCAGCAGGTCGAAGAACCCGGAGAGCCGGGGCTCGTCGAACCCCAATGTGGGCGGCAACTGCCACAGCAGCGGCCCCAATTTCGGTCCGAGAGCCAAAATGCCCGACGCGAAGAAGTTTGCCAGCGCCTCGTCGACGTCGAGAAGTCGTTTCATGTGGGTGACGAACCGGCCGCCCTTGACCGCGAAGACGAAATCGTCAGGCGTCGCGTCGAACCACGCCCGGTAGCTGCTCGGTCGCTGCAGCGAATAGAACGAACCGTTGATCTCGATCGTGCCGAGCCGCTCGGACGCATACTCGAGTTCACGACGCTGTGCCAGGCCCTTCGGATAGAAGTCGCCCCGCCAACCCTGATATCGCCAACCGGAGATTCCGATCCGTGCCGATGCCACGTTCCGAGGATACGACTCATCCACTTACGGGCGAGTGACATCGATTCCCGCGCGAATCAACGTAACCGGTCCTATCCTGTGAAGGCCGTCAAGATCGCGAAGTCATACGCAAGGAGCCGCTATGTCCGCGAACCGAGAGCCTTCGGTCGACCCGTTCCGCTCGTTGTTCAAGACAGTCTGGTGGGTGGTGCTGATCCGCGGCATCCTCGCAGTGCTCTTCGGCATCATCGCCCTGGTGTGGCCCGGAATCACGGTGTGGGCGCTCGTCGTCGTGTTCGCGGTGTACGCCATCGTCGACGGCGCCGTGCTCGTCTGGCATTCCATCCGAGATCGCGCAACCCTGGACGGCTGGGGACTCTGGCTGGCCATGGGCGTCGTGTCCGTCCTGGCAGGCCTGGTCGCGCTGTTCTGGCCCGGGATCACCGCGCTGGTGCTGCTGTACCTGATCGCCTTCTACGCCATCTTGTTCGGCATCATCGGTATCGTCGGTGCCCTGCGGTTCCGGAAGGTCCCGGATTCGGGATGGGTGTGGTCGCTGGTCGCCGGTGTCGTCGCAGTGATCTTCGGCGTGATCCTGCTGATCTTCCCGGGTTCGGGCATCCTCGGTCTGATCGTCCTGCTCGGCATCTACGCGATCCTGTTCGGCATCCTGCTGATCGTCATGTCGTTCCAGGTACGCAGCGCGGCGAAGAAGGCCGGCATCATGTGAGCCGGCCATCTCCGTGCGGCGGGTCAGGCGTTCATCAACCGGCCCCACGCGTGCCAGCGCTCGATCTCGATCCACGCGCTCACACGCTTGCGGTCGCGGACACCGTAGGGCTGCCCGGTGTAGTGACGGGCGATCCGATCGATCTCGGCCAGGTCGGGGTCGTCGACGAATTCGACGACCCTGCCCTGGAGACTCACGTGCGTGACCCAGTCCTCCGGATCCATCGCACTCAGAGCCACACGCGGGTCATTGCGGAGATACTCGAGACGCTTGCGACCCTCGTCCATGTTCACGAGGATCCGGCCGTTCTCGTAGAGGTACCAGGTGGGCACCGACACGGGTTGGCCGCTGGCGCGCAACGAGGTGATCGTCGCGTGGCACGGCCGTGCCAGCAGCTCGGCAACAGCATCGGGGAGCGGGGGCTTCGGCACAGTGAACTCCTTCGGGACGGTGTTCTGTTCGAACTCGAATTCCGAGCGTAGCGAACGTCGGCCGGTAGAATCCTGGACTCGTATCGAGTCTCAGGATGAGGCGAGACGTGCCGAACACGATCTTCGCGTCTGTGGTGATCGAGCGCATCGCCCGAGGGCATGCCCTGGGACGGCACTTCCGAAGAGTTGGTTGACGAAGTATCCGTTTACGCACCGTCTCCTCTGAGAACCCTGTCCAGCGCATTGTCGGTCACAGCGGCGACTTCCGAGAGGCCCGAACATTTACCCGAAAGCACCACGCATCGCTCGGAACCGTCCGACCATGGAAGACGACAGCAACACCGCTCGACGAAAGCAGGAACCATGCCGAAATTTCTGTGGCAGGTCACCTACACGACAGAGGGCGCACAAGGACTGTTGAGCGACGGCGGCAGCGCCCGCCGCGACGCTATCGTCGCGATGGTCGAAAGTGTCGGCGGCAGCGTCGAGTCCGTGCACTTCGCACTGGGCGGACACGACCTGTACGTGCTCGGCGAGGTGCCCGACGAGATCGCCGCCGCCACTTTGGAACTCCGCACCATCGCCTCCGGTGCCGCGCGGTCGAAGCCGATCGTGCTGCTCACCCCGGAGCAGGTCGACGAAGCCGCGCGGCGGGACGCGTCCTATCGAGTACCCGGCAGCTGATCCGCTCCGAGTACCTCGTCGGTGTGCTGCCCGTGCCGAGGTGCAGGTCGCGCGGCGGTGTAGTGACCGTTCCAGCGCAACGGCGAGCGCGCGGTGAGCACCGGACCGATGTCGGGCTGGTCGACGTACTGCACTACCGAATCGGAACGGGCCGCGAGGTCGGCTGCGACCTCGTCCATCCTCCGATACGGCGCCCACAGCACGCGCCTGCCCGCGAGGTCCGCTTCGATCTGCTCGAGGGTCCGCGAGGAGAACCACGGCGCGAGAATCGCGGTGATCGCGTCTCGTGCCGCATAGCGGTCGCCTTCGTTCTCGAAATCGAGACCGCGCTGCGCGGCGAGTGCGGTGAACACGTCGGCGGTGCCGGTGACCTCGACGAGTGCCCGCCACTGCCCACGCGTCAGACCGATAATCATGACGTAACGACCATCGGCAGTGGAGAATTCGGAACCGTAGCTGCCGTACAGCGCATTGCCATGCAGCTCCCGTCCCGATCCTCGCGCCTGGGCCTCGGCCAGCCAACCCATGCTCGCGACTGCGGAGTTCGCGACGTCGTCGAGGGCGAGTTCGAGATACGCACCCTCACCGGTCTGTTCGCGGCGCCGGAGCGCAGTGACGATACCGAGCGCCGCATGCACACCGGTGAGCAGATCCCACGCGGGCAGCACATGGTTGACCGGTGTACCGAGACCGGTCGGGCCTGTCATCAGAGGAATCCCTGCGGCAGCGTTGACGGTGTAGTCGACCGCGGGGCTGCCGTCGGCATTGCCCGAGATGTGGAGGTGGATCAGATCAGCGCGGCGTTCCCTGAGCGTCTCATGGGCAAGCCACGGCGCGTGCGCGGCGTTCTCGAGGACGATGCCGGCATCGGCGATCAACTCGACGACACGGGCACGCCCCTCGTCGCTGCGCAGGTCCGCCGCGACCGAGCGTTTCGCCTGGTTGAGGCCGGTCCAGTACAGGCTCGCCCCGTCATCGGTGAGCGGCCAGCGACCACCGTCGACAGCGCCGCCGATCGGGTCGACGCGGATGACGTCCGCTCCGAGTTCCGCGAGCATCCTGCCCGCGGTGGGTCCGGCGACGAAGCTGGACAGATCGATGACGCGGATTCCGTCCAGCGGACGCCCGGTCACGCGACCCTCTCGAAGATCGCGGTCAGGCCCTGGCCACCGCCGATGCACATCGTCTCGAGGCCGTAACGGGCGCCGCGACGATCGAGTTCACGCAGCATCGTCGCGAGGATCCGCACGCCGGTTGCGCCGACGGGGTGTCCGAGGGAGATCCCGGACCCGTTGACGTTGGTGCGCTCGAAATCCGCTGCGGTGAACTTCCATTCGCGCGTCACGGCGAGGGCCTGTGCAGCGAATGCCTCGTTGAGTTCGATGAGATCGATATCCGACAGGTTCAGTCCCGCACGATCGAGTGCCTTCGCGGTGGACGGCACCGGGCCGATCCCCATCTCGGCGGGCGCCACTCCGGCGGCAGCCCATGTGACGAGCTTGCCGAGCGGGCGCAGACCGAGCCGGTCCGCGGTCACGCGGTTTGTCACGATGCAGGCTGCGGCGCCGTCGTTCTGCCCGCTGGCGTTGCCGGCGGTGACGGTGGCGTCGGGATCCTGCTCGCCCATGATCGGACGGAGTTTCGCGAGCGTCTCGACGGTGGTGTCGGCGCGCGGGTGCTCGTCACGGTCGATCGTCCTCGGGTCGCCCTTGCGCTGCGGCACCTGCACGGGCACGATCTCGTCGGCGAACTTCCCCGACTCGATCGCGGCGACTGCGCGTCGATGCGATTCGACAGCGAGTTCGTCCTGCTCGAGGCGGGAAATATCGTACTTCCGCCGCAGGTTCTCAGCGGTTTCGAGCATGCCGCCGGGCACCGGGTAGTTGCGGCCACCGGCGGTGACGCGGCCACGTGCCAGGCGGTCGTGCAATGCGGCGGGCGCACCCTTGGCTCCCCAGCGCATCGATTCGGTGTAGTACTCGGAGCGGCTCATCGATTCGACACCACCGGCGATGACGATGTCGGCGACACCGGTCTGCACGCGCATCGCCGCGTCGAGCACCGCCTGCAGACCCGAACCGCAGCGACGGTCGAGTTGCAGACCGGGGACGGTGACGGGAAGGCCTGCGTCCAGCGCCGCGACACGGCCGATGGCGGGTGCCTCACCGTTGGGGTAGCACTGGCCGAAGATGACGTCGTCGATACTCGAAGGGTCGATTGCGGTGCGCGACAGCAGCTCGGAGATGACCCGTGCGGCGAGATCGGTGGCAGGCACGTCGATGTACATGCCGCCGTAGCGGCCCACGGGCGTGCGCAGCGGCTCGCAGATGACCACATCGGTGGCGGAAGCGGGAGAAGCGGTGGAATCAGTCACGACGGTAATCCCTTTCACTGTCGGTCCAGTTCTGCGCCCATTCGCGCAGTTCTACGGCCCGGATCTTCGAGCCGTTGCCACCCACGGTGGTCGGCATGCGGTCGATGACATGGATGGCGGACGGCACCTTGAACGCCGCGAGTTCTTCCTTGCACCAGGCCTTCAGAGTCTCGGCGTCGGTGTCGTCAGGTGCGTCGTCGGTGGGGACCACGAACCCGACGGCCTGCGTGTAACCACCGTCGCCGGTGATGCCGACGACCTTCACGATTCCCACACCCGGATGCTGAGCGAGGCGACGCTCGATTTCGGCGGGGTCGACGAGGAACCCGCGTAGACGCAGAACGTCGCCCATGCGGCACACATACCGATAGCCGCCGCCGCCGAGCGACACTGCGAGGTCTCCGCTACGGAACCATCCGTCGTTCGTGAAGGCGCGCGCCGCAGCCTCCGGGTTGCCGAGATACGCGTCGACGACGTTGGGACCGCGGAACTGCAGTTCACCCTGTTCACCATCGGCGATCGGGGTGTCGTCGAGCGGATCCGCGACACGCAGCTCGATCGCGGAGTCCACCGCGCGGCCACCGCCGTTCCAGCGCACCGATTCCGGGTCATCGGCATTCCAGAGCATCGCGAGGGCGAACACCTCGGACGATCCGAACACCCCGGAGGTGTGGGTACCGAACTCGTCGCGGGCCCACCGCGCGATCTCCTTGGACCGGCCCAGGAAGTCGGCGATGCCGAGCCAGCGAAACGACGACAGATCGGCACGCTCGCCGGTATGCCACTCGTCGTACAGGCGGCCGAACAGGTCGTCGGCGCCTACCCCGTGTGTGACCTTCACCTGCTGCATGCGGCGCAGCACAGCTGCGGGATCGAACACCGTCTCCATGAGCAGCGCGCCGCCACCGGCGATCATCGCCATCGCGGCGCTGAACCCGAACACGCCCGAGACCGGGAGGACGCACAATCCCACGTCGCCGCTGCGCACCTGCATGATCGCCGCGTCGGCATGTCCGTGTCGGACGATGGCGCTGTGGCGATGTGCGGCGAGTTTCGGGACGCCGGTCGATCCGGAGGTGGTGAACGCGACGGCGAGGTGATCCTGCGGGTCGTCGTCGATTCCGGCTGCGGTGAGCGTGACCTGGTCGGGTGTCTCGGGGACCTCGACTCCTGTGGTGTCGCCGCTCCCGGCGACCCATGCTCCCCCACCGAGGTCGAATTCTTGTGCAGTCGTATCGGTTTCGGATGGTCCTCGCACCACGGCGACGGCCGGGGCCGCGACATCGGGAACCGAGGCGGCGGCTTCGCTCAGACGGCCGAACAGATCCAGGCCGTGAAAAGCCGCCGGGACGGCAACCACTGCGGGTCGCGCGGCGGTGAGGATATGCGCGACCTCACCGGTGTTGTAACGGGTGTTGACGCCGATCACGTGCGCGCCGACGGAGGCGGCCGCGAACTGCCAGACGAGGGCGTCGGACCAGTTCGGCAGCATCACTGCGAGGCACTGCCCGGGTCGGACCCCGACCGCCTCGAGTTCTGCGCGCAGGGCCTCGGCGCGGTCGCGGATGTCGGACCTACGGCTGACGATCACATCGTCGTCGACCACGTCGTACGTGATCGGTGCTGCGGCGTCGTCGTCGACGAGGGTGTCCAGCAATGCCGACAAAGTTTCGGTTCGTGTTGTCACAGCGCTACCTCCTCGGCCTGTACCGATGCCTTCAGTTCGCCGATCCACGTGTCGACGAGCGTGGCGAAGTCGTCGATCTCCTCCATCGGGTAGTGCCCGATGCCGTCTATCGCCGTGAATCGTGCACGCCCGGGCACGGTCTCGTTGACCGTCTCGGCGATACGGGCGATCTCGTCCACGACGATCCACGGGTCGTCGCGCCCCGCGACCACATGTAACGGGGCAGTGACCTGATGCAGACGATCACGGACGTCGTGGGTTCCCCAGCCGATCAGGTCGGACGACGAGATCTCCGGGTCTTCCCGCTTGTGCATGAGTGCCACGACGTGGGCTTTCGCTTCGGGCACGGAGCGTCCCACCGAGGCGAGTGTGCCGAGGTAGGTGCGCTCTGCCCGGGCCGGGCCGGCGACGTCTTCGAGTTCGCGGCGGAGCCCGTTCACATTGACCCGGCCGGGTCCGGCTTCGGCTTCCATGGCGATTACGCCGGACAGCGTCCGCTCGGGTCGGGTCGCGAGTTCGAGGGCAAGCTTGCCGCCGATCGAGCACCCGATCACGTAGGGGCGCTCGATACCGAGGGTGTCGAGGATGCTGCACAGCCAGTCGCCGTAGTCGACGATACTGGTCACCGGGCCGCAGGGGGCGGGTTCGGAGCGTCCGTGGCCGGGCAGATCGGGCACGATCACTCGGTAGCCCCGGTTCGCGAGATCGCGGGCGACGTGCCGCCACTGCACGCCGCTCTGGCCTGCGGTGTGGATGCACAGGATCGCGGGCAGTGCCTCGACGTCGAGGTGGTCGGGGGTGACGATCTCGACGAATCCGAGCGCTCCCCCGACTTCGAGATAGCGGGCCTCGATCATGAGTTGGCCTTTCGTGCGATGAGTCGCGCGTGCGCGATGATCGTGTTGAGCGGCTTGGTCAGTCTCAGGTACTCGTATCCGTCTCCGGTGGAGGAGAACTCGCCGCTGATGGCGCGTCGCATGAAGTCGTCGGTATCCGACAGGACGAGGTCGACCCAGGTGTGGGCGGGCGCAACGAACGTGAAGGTGGCGCCGTGCGGGGTCCGTCGGCTCACGTCGACGATGTCTCCCTTGTACATGCGCAGATGTAGTTCCCGATCGCCGCACCGCAGTCCGATGGTGCCGTCCCAGGTGGACAGCGACGACGTGAAGCCTCGATCTCCTTCGAGGCTGTCGCTCAGGAGATTGCCCCACTCGACGCTGCAGAAGTCGAGCTCCGGAGCTACCGGTGCGTCTGCCCGGTCGTCGAGACACCAGGTCTCGGTGCCGCTCTCACGGAGAGCGCCATTCGCGTCGCGCAGGGCTACGTGTCGCTCGACACGATCGCCGGTGATGCGGGTGATCACCGTCTCGACGGAGACACTCTCGGTCGATTCGACGAATTGCTCTGCATTCCATCGAGTTCCGATTCGACGTGCGCCCGGAACAGCGGGTGCTGTCACATCCGCGGTGGCAGCACCGATCAGCGCTGAGCGGGCAGGCAGGGACACTCCTGCGGCGGTGAGGGTCTCGGCAACGACCTGCGGCCGAGTCGCAGTTCGGTTTCCGACGGCGACGAGTTCTCGAGTAGCTTCGGTGCTCATGCTTTTTCCGGCCTTCCGAGCAGCTCATCGGAGATGATGCGCATCTGGATCTCGCTGGTGCCTTCGAAGATCTTCGTCAGGCGAGCGTCGCGCCAGTGACGCTCGACCTGGAAATCCGTGGTGTATCCGGCGCCGCCGTGGATCTGCACGGCTTCACTGGTGACCTGCTCGGCCATCTCGGTGGCGACGAGTTTGCACATCGATGCCTCGAGCGAGCAGCGCCGTCCGGTGTCGATGTCTGTGGCGACCGAGTACATGAGCTGACGGGCAGCTTCGATGTCCGCGGCCATCTTCGCAATCTTGAAACGCAGATGCTGGAAATCGCCGATGGGACGGCCGAATTGACGGCGGGTGTGTACATATGCGATCGAGTCCTCGAGGGCGGCGCGGGCCAGGCCGATCGCGCGGGCCGCGGTGTGCGCACGACCCACTTCGAGACCGGACACCGCAAGATAGAAACCCTTGCCTTCCTCGCCCAGCATCTTGCCCGCGGGGATGCGGAAGTTGTCGAACGACAATTCCCAAGTGCTCCAGCCGAAGTAACCGATCTTGCGGATCTTCGTGCCCGAGATTCCCGCGGGGAATCCTCCACGTTCCTTCTCGACGAGGAACGCGCTGATTCCGCGGTGAGGCTTGGCCGGGTCCTTGTTCGGATCGGTGCGGGCGAACAGCACCATGTAGTCGGCTTCGTCGGCGTAGGTGCACCACATCTTGGTGCCGTTGACAACCCATTCGTCGCCGTCGCGCACCGCGCGGCAGGAAATGTTGGCGACGTCGGAGCCGGCTTCGGCCTCGGACAGCGCGTAGGCGCCGAGGTATTCTCCGCGAGCGACCTTCGGGAGCATGGCCGCTTCTTGCTCGGGGGTGAATCCACCGCCCATCCCGTTGCCGCGGGCGAGCAGGCCCGACACGCTCATCCACGCACGGGAGAGTTCCTCGGCGACGAGGCAGTATTCGAAGACGCCGAGGCCGAGGCCGCCATATTCTTCGGGAATCATGATGCCGAAGAAGCCGATCTCGGCCATTTCCTTCTTCAGCGAATCCGGGATGGTGCCCTGGACCGGGTCGAGCTCGTTCGCCACGGGCAGGACCCGGGTCATCGCGAAGTCGCGGGCCAGGTCGCGGATCTCGAGCCGTTCCTCGGTGAGGTAGCGCGGCGAGTCGGTGCGGGGCTGAGACGGGCGGTGAGTCATGGGGGTACTCCCTCTATGGACCGGAGTAGGTCATTAACGCTTGTTCACCAAGTAGACCATGACACCCATCACTCGTCAACGCCCGGACTCAGACTTTCCGGTATCCCACCAGGTTGAGCGCGTAGCGGCCGTAGTCGTCGGCAACCTCCTGCGCGGTCAGCGGCCCGTCCGGACGGAACCACAAGGGGATCCCCGAGCACATCGTCAACACTGCCGTGACCGCCTGATGCACCCTCGGGAGCTCGAATACACCCTGTTCAACGCCATTTTCTGCGATCTCGACGAACAGCTGCTCCTGCGCGTCCCGCGACCCCACGACACGCCTGCGATTCAGATCGTCGAGGTACCGCAACTCGGTGTTCGCAACGAGACAGGCACGCGGATTCCGCGCGGTGAACAGCGCGTGCGCGACGACGGCCACCCGCCAGCGTTCGGCAGGATCGTCACCGGCCTTCCGCAGGGCATTGCGAGTCGCGGTGAACTGCTCGTCGCTCGCGCGACGCAGGATCTCGACCAGCAGTTCGGACTTGTTCTCGAAATGGTTGTAGACGTTCGCAGCGCTACAACCTGCACTGTTGGCGATATTTCGCATCGTCGCCCCGTAGAAACCGGACGCATAGAACTCGTCGAGGGCCGTCTCGAGAATCCGCTCTCGAACGGACGGTAGAGCCGCCGTTGACCGCATGTTCATCTTTCGAAGGGTAGACGCACCTGTACCGACCAGCAATAACTCCATCCTTGACCGCCCCAAATCTCCTTGTTATGGTTCGGGTCACATAAACGCTCGTTAATCTCGCCTTACTCGGAGGCTTCCCGTGACCAATCTCGAATCCGATTGCTCCCTCGCCGAGCGCGTCGCTCGCCTCGAGGATCTGGAGGCAATCCGCACGCTCGACGCCCAGTACTGCCGCCACCTCGACGATGGAAACTGGGATGCGCTGACGGACCTGTTCACCGACGACGGCGAGTTCGACGGACTGTCCCATCCCAAGGGCAAGACCGAGATGAAGACGTTCTTCGCCGGCCTCGCCGACGGCGGACTCACCTCGTTCTGGCACTTCATCACCAACCTCGAGATCGACCTCGACGGCGACCGCGCCACGGTCCGATCGTTCCTGTGGCAGCCATGCGTCACCGACGGCACCGCAAGCATCGCGGCCGGCCGATACACCGACGAAGCCGTCAAGGTCGACGGCCGGTGGTTGTACAAGGTCAAGCAGGTTCGGTTCCACTTCTTCGGCCCGCTCGAGGCCGGGTGGGACCAGAACCTCTTCGCGCTCGACACGGCGCGTCGGGCGGCGGTGCGGGCATGAACGGCACCGTCTCCGACAAGGGCACATTCGCCGCCGACGATCTGATCTGGTCGAGAATGCTCCAACTTCCTGAGGTAACCGAGCTTCGACATCGCCGCAAGATCGTCACCAACACACTCGGCGGCATCACCATCGTGTTGTTCACGAGCTTCCTCGTTGCCTGGATCGGATTCCCCGACCAGCTCGGTTCGACATCCGTCCTGGGAATCCCACTCTCGCTCTGGGTCGTTCTGAGCCAGTTCGCCGGCACCTGGGTGATGGTGTGGGCATATTTCCGGTTGTCCCGCACATACATTCAGCCCGCCGCCGACGCCGCGATCCGCGCCGTCGCCGACAATCGGCCCGACTCCGAGGAGGTCGTCGCATGACCGGCGATGCCGATTACCTGGCCATTGCGATCTGCAGTGCCGTCATCTCGCTGACCCTGTGGGTGACGTTCGCGGCGTCCCGTCGAGCCAAGAGCGCCGACGGCTTCTTCGCGGCAGGTCGCTCGATCTCGAGTTGGCAGAACGGATTCGCCATCGCCGGCGAGTTCATCTCCGCCGGCAGCTTCCTCGGCACCACGGGCCTGATCTTCTCGAAGGGCGTCGACGGCACCGTCATCCTGTTCACGTCCGTCATCTCCTTCCTGCCCGTGCTGTTCCTGCTCGCGGAGAAGATGCGCAACCTCGGCAAATACACCCTCGCCGATGTGCTCGTCTTCCGCACCGAATCGCGCAACGTGCGAGTCGTCGTGGCACTCAGCACGATCACCACCGGCACGTTCGTACTCCTGGCCCAACTGGTCGCGGCAGGTGTCCTGCTCGAATCGGTATCGGGAATTCCCTTCTGGCTGTCGGTGATCGTGGCCGGTTCGCTCATGGGCATCTACGTCTTCGTCGGTGGCATGCTCGCCACGACCTGGGTCCAGGTCATCAAATCGTCGATCCTGTCGGTGCTCGCGCTCATCGTGTGCTTCGGCATCCTCGCTCAGTTCGGCTTCAGCTTCCCCAAGGTCCTCGGTGACGCCACCGATAATGCCGTTGCGGGCGAAGCGATCCTGTCGCCCGGCCTGATCTTCGGCGAGACCAGCGCGATCAACCTCGTCTCATACGCCCTGGCGTTCGCGCTCGGCACCGCAGGCATGGCGCACATCCTCATCCGGTTCTTCACCGTCCCCGAAGCACAGACAGCACGACGCTCGCTCGGCTGGACCGTTGCACTGTGCAGCATGTTCTACCTCATCGTCATCGTGATGGGCTTCGGCGCTGCAGCACTGCTCGGCCCGAACGGCACCGATCTCGTCGGCCCCGGTGGCAACCTCGCCGCCCCGGTCCTCGTCACCGAACTCGGCGGCGGCATCGGCACCACCGGCGGCTCCATCGCGCTCGCGCTCGTCGCAGCGGTTGCCTTCGCGTCCATCATCGCGGTCGTCGCAGGTGTGGTCATCTCCGCCGCAGGCACATTCGCACGCGACGTATGGCCCACCCTGACCCGCAAGGAACCCGTCGAGCACCTCGACGTCGAGGACCGCAACCGCGAGGAGAACGCACAGGCACGCATCGCGCGCTACGGTGCGGTCGCCTTCAGTGTCATCGCCATCGGCCTGACCATGCTGATCGGCGACGACACCAACATCACGTTCTTCATGGGCATGGCGTTCATGGTCGCAGGCAGCGCCCACCTCCCCGCCCTGGTCCTGAGCCTGAACTGGCGACGGTTCAACAGCACCGGCGCGGTGTGGGGCGTCCTCACGGGCCTGGTCTCGACCGTCGTGAGCCTGATGTTCACCGAGGCACTGTGGATGGGCAGCGGCCCCGCGCCGCTGACCATCCAGCTGCCGGTGATCTTCACGATGCCGCTCGGCCTGGCCGCCTGCGTCATCGGCTCGCTCGTCGCAGAGAAACGCCGCGGTCGCGGGGTCCACGACGACGAGAAGTTCGCCGAGATGCTGGTGCGCGCGGAGACCGGTATCGGCGCGGAGGTCGCCGGCGCTCACTGACGCCGACACACCCGCTATCCGTCCCGAGCAAGTGAAGATCAGTCGAAGGTCATGCCGGCATCAGCGCCGCGTTGCATGGTGGTGTTCGCACCATCGAGCGACTCGCGAATGATGTCGGCATGACCGCTGTGGTGGGCTGTTTCGCGGATGATGTGCAGCAGCACCTTTCGCGCACTCCACCATTCCCGCTCCGGCGCCCACGGTGCGGTCGGGAGCGGAACCTGCAGGTCGAGGTCGAGGCCTGCGACGAACTCCTCGGTGGCAGCCGCCACCTTCGAGTACTCGTCCAGCAAGCCGGCGAGGGTCTCGTCGTCGCTCATGTAGTACGACACCATCGCCGAGTCCATATCGAAGACAGCGTTCTCGTCCAGTTCACGAATCCTGTCGATCCAGCCGCTCTCGGTGGCCGATACGTGCTTGATGAGACCACCCAGGGTGAGGTCGCTGGCGGTGCTTCGGGCGCGAGCGCCCGCTTCGTCGAGTTCGCGCACGGTGATGAGGAGCATCTCTCGTTGTTCCGCGAGCATGGCCAGAATATCGGCGGCTTCGACGGTCATGTTTTCGGTCATGCAGACAATGTAAGAACAATCGAGGTCAGTTTCGGTCCGCAATGACGGGATTCGATGAAATTTACGCCGCGAACCCGACCGCGCCGATCACCGGGATGACCGTCATGAACACGATCGCGATGACGAACAGGGCGATCGTCAGCTTCCTGTTCCACTTGGCGCGCGCTCCGCTCGCGGCGGCCAGGAAGAACACGAAGCCCACACAAATGGACGCGATACCGACGATCACGGATGTTTCGAGCATGGCTCCATCATCACCCACCCGCGATTGTTCGGACCCGCGCACCCCAAATGCAACCGAGGGGTTGCGGCAGAGTTCGGTGTCATGCAACTATGGAGTTGCACATCGACAAGGAGGCATCATGACCGACGAACTCGACCGCATCGAACGACAGATCACCATCGACGCACCGGCCGCACGAGTATGGGATCTCGTAGCCGAACCCGGGTGGTACATCAACAACGGCCGGATCATCGAGCACCGACTTGAACACGACGGCGATCTCACTGTCGTCCACGATCCTGTCCACGGCACCTTCACATTCCGCACCGTCGCACTGGACGAACCGAACTACGCAGCATTCCGCTGGTTGTCCGACCACGCTGAACCCGACAGCCCGTCCACGCTCGTCGAGTTCCGCCTCGATGCCGTCTCCGACACGTCGACCGTCCTGAACGTGACGGAAACCGGATTCGCCTCACTCCCCGGCGACGCCGCCGACCGCCGCGCAAAGTACGAGGGGAACGTCGAAGGCTGGACCCTCGAAATGGATCTCGCGAAAACTCACTTGGAGAGGAGGAAAGCGGTTGCCTCACAGTGATCTGAGCGAGGTGGCCGACGTGACCCGCGTGTTCGCTGCCCTCGCCGACGACACGCGATGGCACATCCTGCAGCGCCTCGGACGATCACCCGCATCTGCTTCGGCTCTTGCCTCGGAGTTCACGGTGTCGCGTCAGGCGATCGCCAAGCACCTGGCTGTACTGCAGGCCTGCGACCTGGTGACCTCCGAACGCGTCGGTCGCGAACTCCGGTTCTCCGCCGCGGGTTCGAGATTGAGCACGGTGGGCCGAGCACTCGACGCCGTGGGCTCGGGGTGGGACCGCCGGCTGGAGGCCATCAAGAATGCTGCCGAGCGAAACCGGTGACCTCGCCGCACTGCATCACCGATCGAGTTGTGCTATCCGTCCGCTGAGCAACGTCGCGAACGATGTCCACACCGGGTAGGGCGCCAGCGCCAGCCCGGCGACAGGGTTCGTCGATGCGGTGCGACGCGCGAGATCGACACTACTCGCGGAGAGCAGTGCGGCGACGACCGTCGCAGCCACGGGCCGGTGCCCCTTGAAGAACACCCACGACCACGCCCCGTTCAGCACCAAGTTCGCCACAAGCGCACCGACGTAGTTCCGGCGTTCCTCGGCGGCACCCCGCTCGGTCAACTCGTCGATCGTAATTGCGGACGTGACCGCGATGTCGGCGTACAGGGTCGTCCACACGACCGGAAAAACCGCCGCCGGAGGCTGAAAATCCGGCTTGCGCAACTTGCGGTACCACCGTGAATCGACGTCGCGCGATGCGATCGACCCGATGAGCGCGGTCGCCGCCGTCGCCGCTACGGTCCCCAGAACGGTTGTAAGCTTCATCCCCGGACACACCTCTTCCCGATCCACTGTCAGCGTGTGGGTACCCGGGAGCACGAGTCCGAAACACGGCGCACGCCGGAGGAAACACGGCGCACGCCGGAGGCCGTGAACGTTCAGTAGGCAGCGGGGAGCACATGGAACAGAGCGGACTGACACAGCTGGGCGACGGAGTATGGGCATTCCTGCGCCCGTCGGGAGGCTGGGGCGAAGCAAACACCGGGCTCGTCGTCGCGCCCGGAGCCGCATCGCTTGTGGTGGACACTATGTGGGACGTCGCATGGGCGAAACGTGTCGCCGACGTGCAGCGACCGCTGGTCGCGGACGCACCGGTCACCGAGGCCGTCAACACGCACTCCGACGGCGACCACTGGTGGGGCAACCACACACTGCCCGCAACAGCGCGCATCACGACCAGTGCCGCCGCGTTGGAAGGGATGCACGAGGACCTTCCGCCCGCAGTATTGACGGCGCTGGCGACGGCAGGTGAACTGATCGGCCGCCTCCCCGGACCGGTCGGGGCAGCCGCGACCTACATGTCGCGAGTGCGGGGCGATGCCCGGTTCCCGCGCCGCACACCACGCTTCCCGGACCACACGTTCGACGAGACCCATCGCCTGACGATCGGAGACCGGGCGGTCGACCTCGAGCGGCTCGGACCGTGCCACACCGCGGGCGATCTCGTCGCGCACGTGCCGGACGCGGGCGTAGTGTTCGCCGGCGACATGCTGTTCATCGGAACTACTCCGATCCTCTGGCACGGACCGCTCGAGAATTGGATCGCCGCACTCGACCGGCTCCTCGCATGGGACGCCGACGTCTACGTGCCGGGTCACGGGCCACTGTGCGGCACCGACCAGATCCGCGATCTGCGCGCGTACTGGATCTGGCTACGCGACGCCGGACGCGCACACTACGACCGCGGGACTGAAACCCGGGAGGCAGCACGAGAGCTGGTCCGCAGCAATGAATTCGCGCAATGGAACCACTGGAGCTCACCCGAACGGATCGTACTGAGCCTGAGCACCCTGTTCGACCAGTGGCACGGCAACCCGCCCGGACCACCCGTGGTGACGCGGCGTGCCCGGGCATTCGCCGACGCCGAGACTCTGTTGCGCGAAGGCGTGTTCTAGGAGAGATGCTCCGGCTCCGGATGCGACTTGTGCGACCGGTCCGACCCCACCGGCTGCCGGCTGTGCACGTCAGGGCACGTGTGGTCGCGGGTGCCCGCGGCTGCGAGCGAGATGACGATCGACTTGTACGTCGGGCAATTGCTGTGGAGTGCAGTCGAATCCAGCGGAACAAGCGTGTTGGTCTCCGGGTAGTAGGCAGCGGCCGATCCCCGCGGGACGTCGTATTCGACGATGCGGAAGTTCAGCGCGCATCGCACCCGCTCGTCGCCGTCCCAGCGCGTGAACAGGTCGACCATCGCACCGTTGTCGAACCCGAGGGCGGCGATGTCGTCGCGGTGCAGGAACACCACCCGTCGCCCGCCCTCGATTCCCCGGTACCGATCGCTCAGCCCGTAGATCGTGGTGTTGAACTGGTCGTGACTGCGCAGTGTCTGCAACAACAGGTGCCCCTCGGGCACATGCAGGACCTCGATCGGCGAGACCGCGAATTCTCCTCGTCCCGAATCGGTCTGGAACGTCCTGCTGTCGCGGGGCGGGTGCGGGAGGATGAATCCTCCTGGCCGTCGCACGTTGACCTCGTACCCTTCACAACCGGCGACGACCCGGGAGATGTGGGTGCGGATATTCGCATAGTTGTCGCGCATCGCCGCCCAGTCGATCCCGTGCCGGTCACCCAGGGTTGCCTCGGCGATGCCGGTGAGGATCGCCACCTCGGACCGCAGGTGCGTGCTTGCCGGTTCGAGGGGCCCGCGCGACGCGTGCACCGCGCACGCCGTGTCCTCGACGCTGATGAACTGCTCACCCGACGCTTGGACATCCTTCTCCGTGCGACCGAGCGTGGGCAGGATCAGCGCGGTGTCGCCGCAGACCAGATGCGATCGGTTGATCTTCGTCGAGATGTGCACCGTCATGGAAGTCCCCGACAGCGCTTCGGCGGTGACGGCGGTGTCGGGTGCGGACTGCACGAAGTTCCCCCCGAGCCCCAGGAAGAACCGGGCCTTGCCGTCTCGCATCGCACGAATGGAATCGACCGTATCCCAGCCGTTCTCCCGGGGCGGATCGAAGCCGAACTCACTCTCGATGGAGTCGAGGAAGTGCTGCGGTGCCCGTTCCCAGATACCCATCGTGCGGTCGCCCTGAACATTGGAATGTCCGCGTACCGGCATCAGCCCGGCACCTCGTTTACCGATGTTTCCCTGCGCCAGAGCAAGATTGACAACTTCCTTGATGGTTGCCACCGCATTGCGATGCTGCGTCAGGCCCATCGCCCAGCAGAATACCGTCGCGTTCGACCGCCGCAGCATCTGCGCTGCTTCCGTGATCTGCTTGCGCGACAGGCCGGTCGCCGATGTGACGACGCTCCAGTCCAGGGTTTCGACGTGACGCCTCCATTCGTAGAAACCCTGGGCATGCCTATCGAGGAAGTCGTGGTCGAGCGCATCCCATTCGACGAGCAGCGCACCGAATGCCTGCAGCAGCGCAAGATCACCGTTGATCGCGACAGGCAAGTGCAGATCTGCCAAGTCGGTGCCGCGGCCCAACACTCCCCGCGGGGTCTGCGGGTTGTGGAAATTCATCAGGCCCGCTTCGCGCAAGGGATTGATCGAAAGAATCTTCGCGCCGCGTCGTTTCGCCCTCTCGAGTTCGGTGAGCATGCGCGGATGGTTGGTGCCGGGATTCTGCCCCTGCAACACGATGAGTTCCGCATTGTGGACGTCGTCGAGCGTCACGCTCGCCTTGCCGATTCCGATGGATTCCTGCAGCGCGATGCTGGTGGATTCGTGGCACATGTTCGAACAGTCCGGAAGGTTGTTCGTCCCGTAGGCACGGGCGAACAACTGATAGACGAAGGCGGCCTCGTTCGATGCGCGACCCGACGTGTAGAAGATCGCTTCGTCCGGACTGTCCAGCGACTTCAACTGATCGCCGATGAAGGCGAAGGCCTCATCCCAGTCGATCGCGGAATAGTGCGTCGCACCGGGCCGTTTGATCATCGGATGCGTGATGCGTCCCTGCTGCCCCAGCCACAGTTCGCTGTGATCCGCGAGATCGGCGATGCTGTGCCGGGCGAAGAAGGATGGGTCGGCGCGGTCACGGGTGGCTTCCTCCGCCACGGCCTTGGCACCGTTCTCGCAGAATTCCGCGATCTTCCGGTGTCCCGGATCGGGGTCGGGCCACGCGCAACTCATGCAGTCGAAACCTTCGGTCTGATTCAGCTCGCGTAGTGTCTCAGCGGTCCGGACCAGACCCATGTGTTCGTAGGAACGCTTCAGTGCGACGGCGACACCTGGGACACCGGCCGCCCACTCCTTCGGCTCCCCGACCTTCAGATCACGTTCGTCATAATCGTCGCGCATCGAATGCTCCTCACCGGACCGGCACGCAGTCCACAGACTGCGTACCCATGCGGCCGGTGAGGAAACATCCGTAGGTTCCCATTTACGGTCGGGACTCCACCGGGACATCGGAACGATCGGTCTTGGTGCTTCCGACGATCCTGCCACACAACGCAATCCGGACTCTGCTGGCTGGCGTTTCGATTGGTGGTCGAGTTCGCATGTGGACGTGCCATGGGGCCACGACCCGGGTTCTTTACCGAAAGGTCCATAACCCCTATAGTGGACCGCACGGTCAAGAACGCCGTACCGCAACGACAGGGAAGCAGGAAGCCATGGGAAAGCTGGACGGCAGGGTCGCGATCGTCACGGGCGGATCGCGAGGGATCGGGGCAGCATCGGCACTGGCACTGGCCGACGAAGGAGCCGACGTCGCAATCAGCTACTCGTCGTCGGCAGACCGCGCCAAGGACGTGGTCGCCGACCTGGAGGCGAAGGGAGTGCGCGCGGCGGCATTCCAGGCCGATCAAGCGGACTCGACGCAGTCGGCAGGCTTGATCATCAGCGTGGTCCAGCAGTTCGGAAAGCTGGACATCCTTGTCAACAACGCAGCTGCGGGTGGCGGCAGCCCTGTCGACAGCGAGACCCCCGACCGGGCCGCTATCGAACGGCAACTCGCCGTCAACTACACCGGCGTGGTGGCCGCGATCCAGGCAGCGTCCGCGCTGCTGCCCGATGGCGGGCGGATCGTCAACATCAGCTCGGGTGTCGCTTCACGCGCGGGATTCCCCGGGATGGCGTACTACACAGGAACGAAGTCGGCGCTCGAGGGCTTCAGCCGGGGAGCAGCCCGCGATCTGGCACACCGGGGCATCACCGTGAACGTGATCCAGCCCGGGTTCGTCGACACCGAAGGCAACCCTGCCGACGGTCCCGGCGCATCACTGTTTCTCCCGACAACGGCGATGGGCCGGTACGGGAGGCCGGAGGAAATCGCTGCAGGCGTTGTCTTCCTCACGAGTCCAGAAGCCTCGTACGTCACCGGTGCGGTGCTGAGGATCGATGGCGGGTACGGCGCGTAGCGCGAACGGCCCTGTTGCCCGCGGGTCGCCAAGGTCGCATTCCCCCCGGGGATGCCTCGAGGTAGGGGTACTTTCGCGAATGGAATGACGGGAGATCGGAGCATGCTGCGAACTTCGGAGACCATGCTCCGATCCCCCGTCCGACTGCGCTAAGAGCACTTGGAGCCGTCGCCTCGACTGATTTGTCCGTGCATTTCAGCAGGTAGGAGTCTCACTGCTCCACTCCTCGATGATGCGGACGACGTCATCGAGGTGAGACTCGAGAAGGAAGTGGCCGCCGTTCATCAACTCGACGCGCGCATGAGGTACGTCGTTCCGGAAGGCTTCGGCACCGGCAGAGCCGAAGATCTCGTCATTCTTTCCCCACACTGCGAGTACGGGGATCTGAGTGGTGCGCAGCCAGTCGTGGACCGCGGGGTACAGCCGTCGATTGGTTGTGTAGTCGGCGAACAGGTTCAGCTGAGCGCGGTCGACCCCCGGGCGACCAAGTAGTGCGAGGTCGTGTTCCCAGGCGTCGGGGTCGATGGCCGTCTCGTCGGCGACCCCGTGCTTGTACTGCCATTCCACCGCCTCTCGTTCGAGGGCGGGCCGCAGGGCCTCTTCGTTCTCGACGGACCGGTCGGCTCCGTAGTTCCAGATCGGTTCCCAGAACGCCGGTACGAAGCCTTCCTCGTACGCATTACCGTTCTGTGAGATGACAGCCTCGACGGACTCCGGCTCAGCCAGTGCCAGGCGCCAGGCGATCGGCGCGCCGTAATCCTGCACGTACACGGTGTACTTCGCGATACCGAGCTTCGCAAGGAAGGTGCGTGTCACCTTCGTGAGGGACTCGAAGGTGTAGTCGAAGTCGTCCACTGAGGGAGCCGACGAGCGACCGAACCCGATGTGGTCGGGCGCAACGACGCGGTACCGGTCCGCAAGGGCCGGAATGAGATGTCGAAACATGTGCGAGCTGGTCGGATACCCATGCAGCAGAAGAAGAACGGGCGCATCCGGGGACCCGGACTCGCGGTAGAAGACCTCGAAGTCGCCGACGGCGACGGTGCGGTGGTGCACAGCAGGCATAACTAACCCCTTAACGTAGTTTTAGTGGTTAGTTCGACGGTAGCATGGGACGGATACGGTAGCGATCGAGTGGCCGGCGAAAGGGCGCACATGGTTCAGGACGAGGATCTGCTGTTGGCGTTGCTGAACAGCGCACCGATCGTCGACGGAAAGAAGGTCGACGGCCTGCAAGGTTCGGCCGGTCGCGAGTTTGCCCAGCGGTTCGGCGGAACGGGCTCGAAGACCGAGATCGCGCACCTCCAGCAGATGCGGAGCGCCCTGCACGAGGTGATTCGCGACCGGGGCGACGCCTACGCCGCCCTCGGTTCACTGATCCGCGACGCGATCCTCGCACCCGAGGTCACCCCCACCGGTATCCGATGGGAACTGCACACTCCCCCGGCCGAGAGACTTGCGGTTCGTGCGGCGATGGCCTGGTCGAACGTCACTGAGAGATTGCCCGGCCGGCTTCGCCCCTGCGCCAACACCGAGTGCAATCTCTTCCTCATCGACCACAGTCGCCCCGGCAGCGCCAAGTGGTGCTCCATGACCACTTGCGGGAACCGGATGAAGGTGCGCACCCACGCGCACCGCAGACGGGAACGGTAGCGCCCCTCCGATGGCCGACTCGCCGCCCGGGCCAATGGCAACAATGCCGCCGATGGTCAGACATCGCGCTCGTCGTATGCGGCTCGGTGAGCGAGGACCTGAGGCATGTGGTCTTGTGCCCAACTTCTGAGGCCGCGTGTCATCTCGTGGAGGGCGCGGCCGAGGTCGGTCAGTTCGTAAGAGACGGTGACCGGAACCGTCGGCGTCACGGTGCGCGTGATCATGCCGCCTCGCTCCAACGCTCGCTTCTGAGCCGCACTCGTCGTCGCCACTTCGACCACGCCTTCCCTCGGGTAAGTTACGCACTTCCAGGTGCCTACTTCCCCGGGGGAAGCGGTTCCCCAATGCTGGTCCTGGGTGGCGATAAGCGCCACCCAGGACCAAGGAGTAAAGCGAACACGATGGAAGCATTGAGCACTTCACTTCCCGGCGGAAACTGGACTCTCGGTGACGTTCCCGTCACCAGGTTCGGTTACGGGGCAATGCAGCTTGCAGGCCCGGCCGCCATGGGGCCGCCCGCCGACCAGGCCGGCGCTCTGGCCGTACTGCGCGAGGCCGCCGAGGCTGGGATCACCCATATCGACACCAGCGACGCGTACGGGCCCACGGTCACAAACGAGCTGATCAGCAAAGCCCTCCGCCCCTACCCCGATTCGCTGCTCGTCGCCACCAAGGTCGGGGCGAACCGCGACGCGCAGGGCGGCTGGCCCACCGCTCGGCGGCCCGAAGACCTGCGCAAGCAGGTCCAGGGAAATCTCCGATCCCTCGGGGTCGAAGTCCTCGATCTCGTCAACATGCGGATGGGCGACGCGACCGGACCGCAGCCCGGCTCCCTCGCAGAAGCGTTCGGGACACTCGCCGAGCTTCAGGCGCAGGGTTTGATCCGACACCTCGGGGTCAGCAACGTCACCCCCGAGCAGGTCGCAGAAGCCCAGAACATCGCCCCGATCGTGTGCGTGCAGAACATGTACAACCTTGCGCACCGCTACGACGACGCCCTCATCGACCAACTCGCCATGCAGGGCATCGCCTATGTCCCCTTCTTTCCACTGGGAGGCTTACGCCGCTGCAGTCCGAGACGCTCTCCGCGGTAGCCGAACAGCTCGAGGCAGCGCCGATGTCGGTGGCACTCGCATGGCTTCTGCAGCGTTCCCCGAATATCCTGCTCATCCCCGGCACATCGTCGTCGGCACACTTGCGCGAGAACATCTCCGGCGCCGGCCTTTCCCTCCCGGAAGAGGCCGTGGCCGAACTCGACAGGATCGGTCGCTGACGCCCGACTGCGTGGAGGAGGAGGGTTCTGGACATTTGAGTACATAATTGTGTAGCGTGGCGGTCATGGGCAGGCCGAGAGGGTTCGACGAGGTGGCAGTTCTGGATGCTTCCGTCAAGCAGTTCCGAGTTCACGGGTTCGCGGATACCTCGACCGAGCAGCTGTGCGACGCGGCCGGCGTACGCCGGAGCAGCCTCTACAACACCTTCACCTCGAAGGACGAGCTGTTCGTCCGCTCCCTGGAACGAAGCGTTTCCGTTGCCAGGGAGCAACAGGAAGCGATCCTGACAGATGCGGAACTGTCAGGAATCGAACGCCTGGCGGCGCTCTTCAACCTCGTCCTGGACGAAGAAGACGAAGCCAGAAACAACGGGCACGCCGCGGGCTGCATGATCGTGAGTTCTCGCATGGCGCCCGACCTCGGCGCCCGCGAGCCCCGCGTGAGGAACATCCTCGACCGCTTCCTCCACGACCAGCTCTCGCTCGTGGCCGACGCAGTTCGAGCTGGGCGACTGGATGGCACCCTACGTGCGGAGGTCGCACCGAACGAGGCTGCACTGATGGTGGTGTCGGCGATCTCCGGGATACGTGTTCTCGCGCAGGCGGGCACCATGCCCGCCGAGCTGTGCAAAGTTGCAGATCTACACATCGACTCCTTGAAGGCATAAACGTTGGGGGACAACGTTGTCGATCTGTCTTCGAGTTTTGTACTTTAAAATCTATAATCTGCAGTCGATCATCGAAGGAAGTCCGTTGAAGAAACACCTGTACCTGTTGATGCTGACCATGATCATCGTGGTCTCGAGTGAGCTACAAGTGCCCGCGATGATGTCCGAAATGGCCCAAGACCTTGGGGTGGACACAGGAAAGGTCGGGCTTCTCGTCTCGATCTTCGCGCTGGGTATGGCACTCGGCGGGCCAGTGATTGCTTACGCTTTGCGGCACCGCCCGCCCAAGCAGGCACTGCTCACTGTGGTCGCAGCCTATGCGGTCCCCGAGATACTTGTACCCGTCGTGCACGAGTACTGGTGGGTAGTACTGATGCGAATCTTGACTGGTTGTCTCGCGGGAGCGGCCGTAGGGTTGTCGATCGTCTACGCCACCAGACTTGCGCCGAGCACGGACGAGATCGGCGAGTCCGTCTCAATCGTGCTGAGCGGCATCATGGTCGGCACCGTGGTAGGACTTCCCGTTTCCCATTTCATCGCCGGCCGCTGGAACTGGCAGGCCACTTTCTACATTCTCGGCGCTGCGGCCCTTGCCGTCTTTGTGGTCAGTCTCCTCACGCTCGCTCCGAGGAGCGCAGCCAGTGCTGCCGACAGTGCACAGGACTTGCGCAATCTTCGCCTCCCCACTTTGTGGTCGCGCTACCTCGTGAGCTTCCTGACCATCGGAGCCGCATACGCGGCGTTCTCCTACTTCACTCCTCTCCTGGAAGACAGCGCCGGATTCAGCGCGGATGCGACGACGCTGATACTCCTCGCGTACGGGCTCTGCGCCCTCGTCGGCAATCTGGTCGTCGGAAAGCTCGCAGACAAGCACGCTGTCGGCGTTCTGCGATTCGGCCACGCCTTGCTCTTCGTCTCACTCGGTGTACTCGCACTCGCAGGACAGATCCAACCTCTGGTCCTCACCATGGTGCTTGTCGTCGGGCTCGCTGGGGTCACCATGAACCCGCCGCTGGTGACCCGCGTCGTCGAGATCGGGGGCACGGGAAACCTTGTCAGCACTTTCCACACCTCGGTCATCACTTTGGGCATCACCGCCGGAACCGCGTTGAGCGCCTTTGCAATCAGCACTTTCGGAAACGACCCCGCAGTGGCAATGTGGACCGGCAGTACGTTCGCGCTTCTGGCTGCAGTCACGCTCGCCCTGCAGAGAAACCGCAAGCAGACTCGGAACGACGAACCTGGTCGGCCGACCGACATCAAGGTCCGCGTCAGCTGAACCTTCATGTCGGCCCTCACCGACACCGCATCGGGCAGCGCAGGCCGGCGGTCCAGATCCACGTCCCTCACGGCTACCCGAGACATCCTGCGATGCCGCGGGCTCGACCGTGCCCCACACCGACACTTCAGATGCAGGACAAGAGTGCGGGACGGCTCCACAGCGCCGGACATTACGTTCGGCCTTCACCACGCCATCAGACTGGCGATCGGCAAGAACAACCCGCAGTACTTTCCCGCCGCGGTATGGCACACTGGGCGACCGGTAGCAGCCACCTACGACCAGGAAGGACACTCGAATGCACACCAACTCGTACCCGCAGCGCATCTCGCATCCGACGATCCAGCTCCTGGACCGGCTCGCCGAACACTCCGGAACGACCGCCGGATTCTGCGTCTACTGACGCCCTCCTCTCGGGGCGTGCGCGCCCCGACCTCCAGTCACCCATGGCGACTTCCTGGCCTTCCTCGGCCGTAACGGGACGATCACACCTCGAGAACCCGCCACTCCCCTGTGAGAGAACGAGGTTGTCGATTGTCATGCGCCGCCCACCCACCGCCACTACCGCCCGCACGTGGATGAACACCCGTGTACGGGTTCTCAACGCCACCTACGAGGACTTCGACGTCATACCGGCCGCCAGGGCGGTGGTGCTGCTCGCCGAGGACCTCGCCATCACCCTGGTCGAACACACTCCGCGGTTCGTAGTGCGTTCCCAGCACGTGGCGATCCCGCTGCCGCGCACCATCCAACTGCTCGAGTACGTCCATACGCCACCGCGACCGGTCGTCGACGACGACACCCGCGCGAGCTTCACGGTAGTGCTCGCACGTGACCACCACCGGTGCGCGTACTGCGGCGACGCGGGCGCTACGACGGTAGACCATGTTTACCCACGTAGCCGCGGCGGCGGAGACAATTACGGCAATCTCGTCGCGGCGTGTGCGGACTGCAATGGCCGCAAGGCGGACCGCACCCCGGAGGAGGCCGACATGCCGCTTCTCTGGGTTCCCCGCGCACCCCGAACCGACCATAAGCGCCAGCACGCCATCTGGCGCGAGCTGACCCTGAGCAACTGAGACGCCGTGGGAGTCGTATGCCGATGAGGACCAAGATGACCTCGGCCGATCTGCTCGCTGATCTCCGAGGACACCGCAGATTACAAGTTGCCGCCTGCCGCGGACGTGCGGACCCGAACGCCCGCCACAGCGACATATGCTCTGGCGGGCGGAAAACGGGTGAACGCGCCTACTTGCGGCCTGCCTGCCACTGCATGCCCCAGCCGTACTGACGGTCGAGGTCGGACTGGCTGCCGTTGACGTACTCGACGAGACGCTGCACGGTCACGCCCTGCCCGGTGCTCTGCAGCATCGCGATGGCACAGATGCGGGCACCATTGTTCGGCGAATCGAGACGTACCTCGATCTCCGGTCCCGACGGCTGGGTGAGGGTGACGACACCGTCGACGGCAGCCCAGTTGGGAGCCCCCTCGTAGATCATGGCGAAGATCAGTACCCGCTTGATCAGTTCGGGACGTTCGAAGTTGACGTGCATGTTCTCGCCGCCCTGGGCGGAACCCGTGCGATCGTCGCCGTCCAGGTGAATGTACGGCGGGGTGTTCAGCGCGCCGAAGCTGTTGCCGAGCGCCTGGATGACGCCCTTCGAGCCGTCTGCCAACTCGTACAGGCACCCGAGGTCGAGATCGACTCCGCCGGCTGCGCCGGTGAGCTTGGCGAGGAATCCCTTCTTCTGCTCACCGCGCGACCAGTTGAGATTCACGCGGATCACACCCTGTCCCGCACCGCCCTTGCTGAGGCTGACGGTCGGGGATTCCTTCGTCAGGTTGATCTTGCTGAGGTTGACTCCGCCGGAGCCCTGCTCGGGCTTCTTGTTGTAGTCGATGGCCATGTCATGCCCTTTCGCTAGGTGAATCCCGGATATGCAGATGGGAGCCTCCGGCCCGAGAACTGGGTCGAAGACTCCCATCGGTTCAGCTCGATCAGACGGACACTTCCGCCTGTGCTTCCTTGCGGTTGCGGTAGATGCTCGACCCGAACGCCGCACCGATCAGGACGATGCCGACCAGGCCGGTGATGAGCTCCGGCACGTGCGTACCGATCGAGTACAGCAGGATCAGCGCGAGCGCACCGATCGCCCAGTGCGCGCCATGCTCGAGGTAGACGTACTCGTTCAGGGTGCCCTTGCGGACCAGGAAGATGGTCAGCGAACGGACGAACATGGCACCGATGAAGCCCAGACCCAAAGCGATGATGATCGGGTCGGACGTGATCGCGAATGCGCCGATGACACCGTCGAACGAGAACGATGCGTCGAGGACCTCGAGGTAGAGGAACAGGAAGAACCCGGCCTTACCCGTAGCCTTCGCGAGGCCGCTCGGCCCGCCGCTGGGCTCCTCGCCCTCTTCGGGGATGTGGAACATCTCACCGAGGCCATTGACGGCGATGTACGTGATCATGCCGAGCGCACCGGCGATCATCACAGTCGACACCTCGCCCTCCGGTGCGATGACCGTGGCGGTGACGAGGAGTAGAACGATCGCGATGACGACCTCGAGCTGATCGAGCTTGCCTGCCTTCGCGAGCGGGCGCTCGAGCCACGCAAGCCACTTGATCTCACGCTCTTCGAGGATGAAGTGCAGGAACAGCATCAGCAGGAACATGCCACCGAAGCCGGCGATCTGCGGGTGCGCGTCTGTGATCAGCGTTTCGTAGCTGGGATCACCGTTGGGGAAGTACGCGGCGCCGTCCGGCGGAGGATTCAGCGCCAGGTCGAGTGCGGCGATCGGGCCGAGACCCGACGCAACCCACACAATGGCCAGCGGGAACACCAGGCGCATACCGAAGACGGCGATGAGAATGCCGATGGTGAGGAAGATCTTCTGCCAGAAGTCGCTCATCCGCTGCAACACGGTCGCGTTGATGACCGCGTTGTCGAAGGAGAGCGACACCTCGAGGATGCCGAGGATCACGCAGAGGAAAAGTGCCTGAGGGCCGCCGTAGAGGAACGCGACGACCAGAGAAACGACGGTGACGGCGAACGACGCACCGAATATTCGCAGTACCACGAAGCGTGGCCTTTCTTTTCGAAGTCAGGTCTTTGCAGGGTGGTTACTGCAATACGACAGATGCGGATCCGGTCCCCGGCATCGAAGCCCAGGACCGGATCCGATCCGGATGGTTCTTAGACGTTGACGCCGTAGTCGCGGGCGATACCCGACAGACCCGAGGCGTAGCCCTGGCCGATCGCACGGAACTTCCACTCGGCGCCGTTGCGGTAGAGCTCACCGAACACCATGGCGGTCTCGGTGGAGGCATCCTCGCTCAGGTCGTAGCGGGCAAGCTCGGTGCCGTTGGCGCGGTCGACGACGCGGATGTATGCGTTGCGGACCTGACCGAACGACTGGCTGCGGGCGTCGCCGTCGTAGATCGACACGGGGAAGAAGATGGACTCGATGTTCGCCGGAACGGCAGCCAGGTCGACGTTGATGACCTCGTCGTCGCCTTCACCCTCGCCGGTCTTGTTGTCGCCGGTGTGCTCGATGGATCCGTCGGGCGACTTCATGTTGTTGAAGAAGATGAAGTGCTGGTCGGAGACGACCTTCTTGTCGGCACCGGTGGCGATGGCGCTCGCGTCGAGGTCGAAATCGGTGCCGGTGGTGGTGCGCACGTCCCAGCCGAGGCCGACTGCGACGGCAGTCAGGTTCGGGGCTTCCTTCGTCAGGGAGACGTTTCCACCCTTGGTCAAGCTGACGCCCATGCGGGGTCCTTTCGATCGGTCGTCGACGCACCAGGGAGGTACGTTCGGTTTTCGCGCGTGTTCCACCACAGTAATGGGTGGGAATGAAGTACGCTCCTGTCCACTATGCCCAGTGTTGCGGCCCACGGTGGCGAACACTGAACGACCAGTACCATTCGGTCTTGTGGCGAGCCGATGGACGCGCCGCCTCTTCGGCGGCGGGCACACCGAAGATCCCGCGGCCCGTCGTGCCCATGACACGATGGTGGCCGCTTTCCTCGACATGGACCGACGTCAATCCGTCGCCGAGGCCGGAGTCGCCGAATCGGACGAGATCGCACCCGAGCGAAATCTGCTCCGGCAATGGGAACCGATCCGTCAGACCTGCTACACCGCTGCCGAAGGTTATCTGCAGCTCGCACACACCGAACCCGACCAGGAATTGGCACCCGCGCAAGACTATGAACACGTAATACGCCAGATAGGTGATGCAACAAGAATTCTCGATGAATTCTACGAGAACAATCGCGCGCATCTCGAACACGCGGCCGCGCTCGCCCAGACCGCTCCTCAACTGGCTCACCGTGTTCGGGCGGATGCACAGGTCGCCCTCGAGGCCCTGCATGCACCCGAACGTGCGCCTTTTGCGCACTATCGGTCGGTCCGCACGGCCACCGAGTCGCTCGACGCTGCGCTGCGTTCCCTGGACTCCGCTCGCGGCACCGGCGCCCTTCGCACGGGAGCACACGAGGTCGAGGAAGCCACGAAGGTTCTACGGCAGGCCCTTACCGACGCACCCGGGCGCCAGAGTGAAGCGCGCAACACCGTGGCGTCGGTCACCACCCGGTTGAACGCGGTGCGCACCCGAACAGATGCCCTGCCACCTGCATTTTCGTCGTTGCTGCGCGAGTTCAACGCCGCGAGCTCGGCCGACCTGTCCGGTAACGCTCACCAGGCCGAGGTACTCCTCGAGCGCGCCGGTGCCCGACTCGAGGAAGCACGCCGAGCCGTCGGCGACGCCCGGCCCGAGCTCGCACTCGATCTCGCCAACGAAGTCCGCGTCGACCTTGCTGCCGCCGAAGAACTGGTCGATGCCGTGACCGAACGACTGGCGACATTGCGTGCGGTCCGGAAGAATCCGGGTGCCAAGGTCGACGAAGTCCGGTTCCGCCTGCGAGATGCGCAGCTCCTTGCCGTACAACGCGACCTGACAGCGGAGTGGGGGTCGGTTCTCGACGCCCAACTGAACCGAATCGACAGAGCCGTCGACGCGCTCACCGGCGTCCACCCGGACTACTGGGCCTACGTGCGCGATCTCGATGCGGTATCGGATTTCATCGCCGGAGTGGTGGATCGAATGAGAGGACGGGCCGACAGGCAATGACGGGGGCAACCTTCACCGAGGCGCAGACGATGCGTCATTTTCGTCACTTGGATCGAACGACCCTCGACAGGTTGTTCTTCCAGGTGCCGCAGCCGTTCGGTGACGGCGATGACCGCGACCGCCTCGCGGTCGCACTGGGTGCCACGCTGTACGTGCCCGCGACACGCGGTGACCTGACCGCGACGATCCTGCGTCGAGCCGGCGAGGGCGTCACGTCGATGGTCCTCGATCTCGAAGACGCCGTCGCCGACGACGAAGTCGAGCAGGGCCTGTGCAATGCCGTCGCCACCCTCGACGAACTGGCAGCACAGGGCGACGCCCCGATGCTCCTGTTCGTCCGCGTCCGCACAGCCGACGGCATCGACCGCATCGCGGCCGCCCTCGGCGAAGGTGTGCGGGTGCTCACGGGGTTCGTACTACCGAAGTTCACCTCCGACAGCGGCCGCGAATTCCTCGCTGCGGTGACCCGCGCATCCGAACAGCTCCGTAAGCACCTGTACGCGATGCCGGTGATCGAATCCACCTCGGTCGTGCACCGCGAGACCCGCGACGAAGAACTACGCGCCATCTCGCAGCTTCTCGCCGAGTATCGACCCCAGGTGCTGGCCGTGCGGGTCGGCGCGACCGACATGTGCGCGACCTTCGGCATCCGACGCGACCGCGACCTGACCATCTACGACGTGCGCGTCGTCGTCGACGTCATTGCCACCATCGTCAACTACCTCGGCCGCACAGACGGCACCGGATTCATCATCACTGGCCCTGTCTGGGAGTACTTCGCCGACCACGAACGCATGTTCCGTCCGATGCTGCGCGCCACCCCGTTCGAAGAGCACGACGCCGTGCTGTTCCGGCAGCAACTCGTCAGCCGCGACCTGGACGGACTGCTGCGCGAGATCGCACTCGACCGCGCCAACGGCATCCAGGGCAAAACCGTCATCCATCCGTCGCACGTCGCCGCGGTGCATGCGCTGTCCGCGGTGACCCACGAGGAGTACCACGACGCCGTCGACATCCTCGACGCCGATACCGGTGGGGTGCGCGCGTCTGAGTACGGAAACAAGATGAACGAACGACGACCGCACCGCACGTGGGCACAGCAGACCCTGCTGCGGGCGTCGGTGTTCGGTATCACCAACAAGGGAGTTTCGTTCGTGGACCTGCTGACGGCCCTGGTGGTCCGGTGACCGACACGCTGAAGCCCATGTGGGCAACAGAGGAATTCGGGCTGACCCTGCACCACGACACCACGTCGACCGGGTACACCGTGCCCGAGCTGATCGAACCCGGCCTGCGCCGCAATCCGCGGCGCGCACACCTGTTGGTCTCGACGGTGCTCGGCAAGCACCTGCCCACCGACCCCGCGGTGGTGCTGGCCGCGGGCCACCGTCTCGGACAGCTCGTCGCGGAGACCCTCGGGCCGGACATCGCCGACGCGGTGGTTCTCGGGTTCGCCGAGACCGCAACAGGACTGGGTCATTGCGTCGCCGAGAGTATCGGCGCCGCGTGCTATCTGCACTCCACGCGACGGCACGTGCCCGGTGCCGATGTCTTCGCCGGCTTCGAGGAAGGCCACTCGCACGCGACGTCGCACCTGCTGCAACCCACGTCGCCCGAACTCTTCGCAAACCCGGCGCCGCTGGTGCTCGTGGACGACGAGATCTCCACCGGCGCCACCGCGCTCGACGCGATCCGGGCCCTCCACCGGCAGCAGCCGCGGACACACTACGTCGTGGCATCCCTGGTCGACATGCGTTCGGATGAGCATCGACTGCTCACCGCTACCGCCGTCGACGAACTCGGCGCCCGCATCGACCACGTGAGTCTCGCCGGCGGACACACCGAGATCCCCGACGGGCTGACCGCACGCGTCACGGCACTCCCGGATCCGGAACTGAATCCCGTTGCACGGCAGCGGGGAGAGGTCCGATTCGTGATGCTACCGTGGCCCGACCATGTCCCCGACGGTGGCCGCCACGGGGTGCTGAACTCCGATGTCGCAGGTTTCGATGCCGCCGTCGAGGCCGCCGTCGACGCACTTGCGGACGTACGCGATGCCGCACGTCCGGCGATCGTCATCGGCCACGAGGAACTGATGTACCTGCCGCTGCGACTCGCGGACGCGCTCGCCTCCCGAGGAACACCGGCACGGTTCCAGACCACGACCCGGTCCCCGGCGTACGTCCTCGACGTCCCCGGATACCCCTTGCAGCGCGGATTCACCTTTGCGGCACCGGAATACATCGCAGCCGAGCTCGAGCCCGAGACGCCCAGATTCCTGTACAACGCGCAGTGGACCGGTATGGACACCCGACCCGAGTTGATCCTGACGATCGACAGCCCGGCCGACACCGACCGCTTGCGCGCACCCGGAGGCGTGCTGGACGTCCTCACGGCCGCAGGGGAGGACGTCCTCGTCGCCGTCGTACCGTCCACGAACCCGGTGACACTGCGCGAATCCAGGGCACACCGCCCCAGGGAGGAAAACAAGTGACCACACCGTTGACCGGACCCGAGTTCGGATCGTATGCAGCCGACGAAGTGCGCTGGCTCCTCAAAGACCTCTCACACCTCGACCTCGAAGGCGGCATCGCCGAGCGCGAAGCCCGGATCCAGGCCGGTCTCGCGCACTACGCGGAGTCTCTCCCCGTCGAATACCAACCCGACGCCGCCTACCGGGAACTGTTCGACAAGGCCCTCGCCACCACCGCGCCCCGCCTCGCGCAGGCCGTCGGCACCGTCACCGAGTTGCTGCTCGCCGAACGCGGCACCGATCTCACGCTCGTGTCGCTGGCGCGCGCCGGCACCCCGATCGGGATCCTGATCCGACGCTGGGCCCAGCAACACCACGACCTCGATCTCCCGCACTACGCGGTCTCGATAGTGCGCGGACGCGGAATCGACAGGGCAGCACTCGATTACATAACGGACCACCACGACCCGAAATCCGTGGTGTTCGTCGACGGCTGGACCGGCAAGGGCGCCATCGCACGGGAACTCGCGGCAGCGCTCGCCGAATACAGCGCCTCCGGCGGACCCACCCTGTCGAGTGATCTCGCAGTGCTCGCCGACCCGGGGCACTGCGTACGCACGTACGGCACACGCGACGATTTCCTCATCGCGTCGGCCTGCCTGAACTCGACTGTGTCGGGTCTCGTGTCGCGCACCGTCCTCAACGACGACTTCATCGCACCGGGCGAGTTCCACGGCGCCAAGTTCTACTCCGAACTCGCCGCCGACGATGTCTCCGGAGTCCTCCTCGATACCGTGGCAGCCGAATTCGGTGATCGCCGTACCGCCGTCGCGCAGGCCCGGAAGGTCCTCGACTCCGACCGCGAACCCACATGGGCCGGTTGGGAATCGGTCGAGAAGATCCGTATCCGATTCGGCATCTCGAGCGTCAACTTCGTCAAACCCGGCGTCGGTGAAACCACCCGTGTGCTCCTGCGCCGCGTGCCGTGGAAGGTGCTCGTGCACGACATCCACGCCGACGAACACGCGCACATCCGGATGCTCGCCGCAGCCCGCGATGTTCCCGTCGTGGAAGTGCCCGACCTCGCCTATTCGTGCATGGGCCTGATCAAGGACATGCCTTGACGAATTCTCCGACCTCCCCGGCCACCGCACTCATCGCCACCGATCTCGACCGCACGATGATCTACTCGCGCGGCGCGATGGGTGAGACCCGGTTCGCCGAGGGTGAGCTCCTGTGTGTCGAGTACTACGAGGGCGCGCCGCTGTCGTATGTGTCCGAGGGCGGCGCACGCAGGTTGCGCGACCTCGCCGCGGCGCACCCCGTGGTACCCACCACGACCCGCACTCCCGAGCAGTTCAACCGGATCGACCTGCCCGGTGGGCCGTGGCCGTACGCGATCACGAGCAACGGGGGCGCGATCCTCGTGGACGGCCAGGCCGATATGAGCTGGCGACGCGGCATCGACGCCACCGTGCGCTCTGCCTCCGCGAGCCTCGACGAGGTCACCACCGAACTGCGGCGACGGATCTCGACCGAGTGGGTGTCGAAGTTCCGGATCGCCGAAGACCTGTTCTGCTATCTGGTCGTCGACGTCGACGCACAGCCCCGCGACTTCATGAGCGAGTGGAGCGCGTGGTGCATCGACCACGGATGGAACGCCTCGCAGCAGGGCCGCAAGGTCTATTCGATGCCCGATCCCGTGTGCAAGAGCCGCGCGGTCGCGGAAGTACACCGACGACTGACCGACGCGGGCCTACTCGCTCCGGGCTCCCCGGTGTTCGCGGCCGGCGACGGGGCGCTCGACGCCGAGATGCTTGCGGCCGCCGACGCAGCTATCCGCCCGCGACACGGCGAACTCGAGTCCATCGACTGGCAGCATCCGACGCTCACCATCACGGAACACACAGGCATCGCGGCCGGTGAGGAAATCCTCGACTGGTTCACCCGCTCCGCTTCCCTACCGGTGGCTTCGTAGAGTTGATACCCACCGTCCACCTATCGCCGACACAGTGAGGTCTTCGATTTGTCCAGCTCGCTCGCCAAAGGCCAGAACGGCCCCCTCAGCGCACACGACGTCGTCATTTCCCTGGAGCTGACGACACCGGCAGATCTGTCTGCACTGCTGGTCAAGTCCGACGGCAAAGTACGGTCCGACGCCGACTTCGTGTTCTTCAACCAGCCCACGGGCCCCGGTGTGAACCTCGTGCCCGGCGCACCCGGGCAGGCCGCGTCGCTGGCAGTGTCGCTGGGTGCGGTGCCGGCCGACATCGAGCAGGTGCGCGCGGTCATCACGCTCGACGACGCGTCGAGCAACTTCGGACGCTTCGCTCCACCCACGGCGCGAGTGTCCGACGCGAACGGCACCGTGCTGTACGAGTACCGGGTCGAGGGTCTGAGCAGCGAGTCCATCGTGATCGCCCTCGAGCTGTACCGCCGCCAGGGAGCCTGGAAGGTTCGGGCGGTCGGGCAGGGATATGCCGGCGGGTTCGCGGCGCTCGTGACCGATCACGGCGTCTCCGTCGACGATGCACCGGCACCGGCCGCCCCCGCCGCGCCGCCTGCGCCGCCCCAGCCTGTTGTGCCACCCCAGCCTGTTGCCCCACCGCCGCCCGCGCAACAGTTCAACCAGGCGCCGGCCGGCCCGCCCGAGGTGAACCTGACGAAGAGCCGCCCCGTCAGCCTGGTGAAGGGCCAGAAGGTCACGCTCCGCAAGGACGGCGGTGTCGCGCTCACGTTCCTGCGGATGGGCCTCGGCTGGGATCCGATCAAGAAGAGTGGCCTGTTCGGCAACCGCTCCGCCAACGTCGACCTCGACGCGTCGGCTGTGCTGTTCGCCGACCAGAACATCGTCGACGTCGCGTACTACGGGCAGCTGACGTCGAAGGACGGGTCTGTCCAGCATCAGGGCGACAACCTGACCGGTGAGGGCGCAGGCGACGACGAGGTCGTCCTCGTCGACCTCACGCGTATCCCCCCGCACATCAACACCGTGATGTTCGTCGTCACCTCGTACAAGGGCCACACGTTCGAGCAGATCCAGAACGCCTTCTGCCGACTCGTCGACGGCACCACCAACGACGAGCTCGCCCGCTACACGCTGCAGGGTGGCATGCCGTTCACCGGCATGGTGATGGCGAAGGTGTACCGCCAGGGCAGCGAATGGAAGCTGCAGGCCATCGGTGAAGGCATCCAGGCCAAACACCCGGGCGAAGCTGCACCACAGCTCGGCCGTTTCTTGGTGTCGTAACCGTGAACGGAGTGTTCTCACCGGGGCAGAACGCTCCGCTGACGGCTCAGACCGTCCGCTTCACGACTTCGGCCGCAGTACCGGTCGACCTGTGCGCATTCGTCGTCGACGACCGCCTGCAAGTCGCGTCGTCGGACGACGTGGTGTTCTACAACCAGCCTCGGACGCAGGGTGTTCGACTCGACGGCGACGCGATCGTCGTCGAATTGGCCGCCCTGCGCACCGGCGTTCGCGTGTTGTGCGCGGTGGGAACGGATTCTGTCGTCTCCGTCTCCACCTCGCTGACAGATCCGTCGGGTGCACCGCTCGCGGCATTCGAGGTGGAGCCGTCCGGCGCCGAAACCGCACTGTTGTGCTGGGAGATCTACCCGCACAACGGAAACTGGAAGCTTCGGGCACTCGGCCAGGGCTATGCGGGCGGCTTCGGCGAGATGTTCGCTGCACACGGCGTCGAGGTCGACGACGACCCTGTGCTGGTGGAGCAGCAGCAGCCCGCGACGATACCGAGCGATCTCACACCGTCCTTCGAGTGGTTGTGGAAGATCTTCGAGGACGCCGCCCGATCCGCGACGGCCTACCTGTCGGCGCACGAATACGCACAGCACCGTCTCGACGATGAGCTGTCCGCAGCCGTCGCCGACCCCGCGACCCGCACCGGCCCGGCAGCCGACGCCGCACGCGCTCGCGCACACCAGCGGTGCGAGGAACTCAACGCTGCCGCGGAGCAACGACATCGCGACGACACCGCGCGGCTCACCGACGAACTCCGCGCGATCGACAACCAACTGCCTGCATCGTTGGCGACATGGGCATCTCCCGTCTGGAACACCCTGCGCACACCGAGCGACGGAATCCGAGTCGGGGAACTGTCGTCTCCCGAGCGCGGGCCTCTTCGGGTGCCGCTCTGTGTGCCGTTGCCGATGCGCCGGCCGTTGTGGATCGACAGCCGCGACTCGGAGATGCAGCAGGACTCGGCGACACAGCAGGTCGTCACCGCACTCGCATTGCGCCTGCTCGCCGCGCAACCCGGTACGCGCATCGACATCGTCGATCCTTCCGGAGCGCTCACCGAACTACGGTCGCTGACTACTCCAGTATTTGCCGGCCCTCCCGTCCTCGACACCAGCGGCGTCTCAGCGAAGTTGAAGGGGTTGGCCGACAGCGCGGAGCTGACGACCCTCGCGATGTCCACTGATCCCACTGCGGCACAAGTGGAACCGCGCGTCCTCGTACTCGCCGGCGTACCCCACGGGTACAACAGCGACGATCTCATGCAGGTCGTCCGTCTCACCCGACTTCCCGGCGCGCAGCACATCTCGATCGTGATTGCCGGCGCAGCCGACACGGTGGTGGACGATACGGCGTTTCAGATTCTGTTCGAGCAATCCCAACATCTGCCGACGACGGACGAGGGGCATTTCTCCGACCCGTGGACGGGAAACGACTGGACCTTCACGCCCGAAATTCTTCCTGCCGATGCCGTCCTGCTGCAGCGGGTGGTCTCCACTCTCGGGGCTGTCTGACCACTCAACGGGCAGCTTCGATCTTCCGTCATCTGCACGCAACCCTCTGTATCGCAAGCCGCAGTGTGCGCGACGTTGACTGAACCTATGACAGAGACGTCCCGGATCGCAGAACACCCCCGCCCCACCCACACGCTCGTCCAGATCAGCGACACGCACTTCACCGCTGGGTCCGCGCCGCTGCACGGAGTCGTGGATTGCGAGCAGAAACTCTGCGACGTCCTCGACACCCTCACCGCCACCGGCGTTCCCGTCGATGCGCTGCTGCTGACCGGCGACCTGACGGACGCCGGTGATCCCGGGGCGTACCGACGCCTGCGGGAGCTGGTGGAGCCCACCGCCGCAGCCCTCGGCGCGCCGGTGTTGTGGGCGATGGGCAACCACGACGGCCGCGCCGCGTTCCGGGTGAATCTCCTCGACGCCGAGCCCACCACCGAACCGATCGACGTGGTGCACGACGTGAACGGCCTGCGCGTCATCTGCCTCGACTCCAGCATCCCCGGCGAGTCCCGCGGCGAGGTCACCGCCGAGCAGGCGCAGTGGCTTGCCGACGAACTGTCCGTTCCTGCCGAGCACGGCACGATCCTCGTGATCCATCACCCGCCGCTTCCGGTGACGTCCGAACGGGCAGTGCTGTGGGAATTGTGCGAGCAGTGGCGCCTCGCCGAAGCCGTGTGCGGCACGGATGTGCGCGCGATCGTATCGGGCCACCTGCACTACACGGTGTCCGGGATGTTCGCCGGCATTCCGGTGTCCACCGCGACCTCCGTCGCGTACTCGGGAGACCTGTCGGCGCCGGCCGACGCTCAGCGCGGTGCCGACGGTGGGGGCGGGTACAACCTCATCCAGGTCTACGACGAGACCGTTCTGCACACCGCGGTGCCATTGCTGGGCGAGTTCGCGACGGTCGGACCGGTGCTCACACGCGACGACATCGCAGCCGAGATCGAGCGCAAGGGCGTACGCGAGCGCGAGCGCGAATCGGTCTAGAACACGATCCCGAAATCCCGAACCTTGCGGTAGATCGTCGCGCGCGACATCCCCAGCGAGCGTGCAGCAGCAGCCTTGTCGCCACCATGGAGTGCCAGCGCATCTACGACGGCATCTCGTTCGAGCGCCTCGAGTTGGGTGAGATTGCGGCGCGTCGTCGCGCGACATTCCGGCGGAAGATCCTGCGGTTCGATGACTCCCGAACGCCGTCGGCGGCCGATCTCGTCGAGGATCAGGCGTAAGTGTGCGACGTTGCCGCGCCAGGAAAGCCGCATGAGCTGGTTCGACGCGGCCACCGACATCGACACCTTCCCGTCCGTGACCTTCTCGAGGAGGTGCGCCACCAGTTCGGGGACGTCTTCGAGATGGTGTCGCAACGGCGGAACGACGATGGTCTTGGGGAACAACCGCAGGATCGGGTGGGTGTCCGGCACGCCGTGCGACAGGTGCATCGACAGCGCGACCCACGGCTCGTCGGACGGAGAGTCCAAACTGACGGTCTGGAGCAGTTCGCTCAGCGCACTGAGGCCATCGCTGTCCAGGACGTGTGCGTGCAGCACGGCGACATCGGACCCGGTGTCGAGTGCAGACGCGACCCGCTCCAGCAGTTCGACGACGTCGAGCGCCGCAGCATCGAGCACCGCGAAGTCGTGACCATCGCGCACGTGTGCGTGCGCGGCGCGCAGCAGCGCGGTCTTGCCCACACCCGGCTCACCGTCGAGCACGAGCCATTCGCGGCGCGTACAGACGTCGACGACGCTACGCACCGTGTGCCTCCACTGGGCACTCGAACCGACGATCGAACGCAGCGCAAGCGGCCGCCCCACGTCGAAGGCGTGGGCTTTCTCGACCTGTTCCCGGACCCGGACGATGCCGCCGGCGAGCCGCCCGTCGACGAAGGTCGGTTGGTAGGACAGCCGCGCCGTGATGCCGCTCGGGAGGTCGGCGAGGATGGTGAACGCCTCTGTCCTGCCCCGAGAATCGCGAGTGCGATCGATGATCGCGGCCTGATCGCGAGAATCGAATTTCTGCTGGGTGTGTGCGTTCATCATGAGGACTTCGTCGCCGACCGCGATGACCGGTCGGCTCGAACGCTGACACGCCGCGTGATAATCGCGTAACAGCGCGCGGTCCAGTTCGTCCGTTTCGGCGAGAATTCTGTCCTTTATCCGGGACGCTGCGAGCTTCGCGAACGACAACAGAAGCGCATTCGTATTGCGCTCCAGAGTGGTCAGGTCGACGAGGCCGAGGAGAGCCCCCGTGACCGGATGGGTCACCAAAGCCCCTGCACAGGAGAACTTCCGGAGGAGTCCGTTGTAGTGCTCGTCGCCGCGGATCAGCAACGGTGCGCCCACCTCGAGAGCGGTACCGATACCGTTGGTGCCCACTTCCGATTCGGCGTACCGGAAACCCGGTGCGAGATCGACGCGGTCGAGCGTGGACGCCAGCTCACGATCCCCCGTATAGCGCTGGAGCACCGTTCCGGTCGCATCGGTGAGGATCAGCGAGACCGGTTCACTCTCGATCTCGGCAGCCATCTCTGCCAGCACCGGGCGCGCGGCACGTGCGAGGACGGTATCCGCGGGCAGTTTCTCGACGTAGGCCGCATTCGGCCGATCCATATCGACGTTGGCCTCCCGCGAGCGCGACCAGGACACGCGCAACCAGTTGCGGACCTGACGGCCGTCCACCGGGTGGGTGGTCGGGTGGTCCCGAGCAGGAGCTTCACGGGCTCCGGGCGCGGACAGGTCGTCCGGGAAGGCGCGCAGATCGTATGCACTCACCGAGGGTCTCCGGGTCGTCGCAATGCCTCTGTTCGAATTCATCGACTCCGAACTCTAGTCACTCATCCTGTGATGCACGTCTCACATTGAGACAGATTGCCTGTTTGTCGGGGGGTTGTATCTCAATCCACACCCCGAAGTTCCGACGGCCGGACTCACCGGCTCCTACCAGGAGGCGTCACCTTGAGCAGGCAGAGCTTGACGAAAGCACATGCGAAGATCACCGAACTGTCGTGGGAACCGACATTCGCGACTCCCGCGACACGATTCGGCACGGACTACACGTTCGAGAAGGCCCCGAAGAAGGACCCACTCAAGCAGATCATGCGGTCGTACTTCCCGATGGAAGAGGAGAAGGACAACCGCGTCTACGGCGCGATGGACGGCGCGATCCGCGGCAACATGTTCCGTCAGGTCCAGGAACGCTGGCTGGAATGGCAGAAGCTGTTCCTGTCGATCATTCCGTTTCCCGAAATCTCGGCGGCGCGCGCGATGCCGATGGCTATCGACGCCGTACCGAACCCGGAGATCCACAATGGGCTCGCGGTGCAGATGATCGACGAGGTTCGTCACTCCACGATCCAGATGAACCTCAAGAAGCTGTACATGAACAATTACATCGACCCCGCCGGGTTCGACATCACCGAAAAGGCGTTCTCGAACAACTACGCGGGCACGATCGGCCGGCAATTCGGTGAAGGCTTCATCACCGGCGACGCGATCACCGCCGCCAACATCTACCTGACCGTCGTCGCGGAGACCGCGTTCACCAACACCCTGTTCGTGGCCATGCCCGATGAAGCTGCAGCCAACGGCGACTACCTGTTGCCGACGGTGTTCCACTCGGTGCAGTCCGACGAATCCCGCCACATCTCCAACGGCTACTCGATCCTGCTCATGGCGTTGGCCGACGAGCAGAACCGGCCGCTGCTCGAGCGCGACCTGCGGTACGCGTGGTGGAACAACCACTGCGTCGTCGATGCCGCGATCGGTACGTTCATCGAGTACGGCACGAAGGACCGCCGCAAGGATCGAGAGAGCTACGCCGAGATGTGGCGACGGTGGATCTACGACGACTACTACCGCAGCTACCTGTTGCCGCTCGAGAAGTACGGTCTGACGATCCCGCACGACCTGGTCGAGGAGGCGTGGAAGCGGATCACCGAGAAGAGCTACGTGCACGAGGTCGCACGGTTCTTCGCGACCGGCTGGCCCGTGAACTACTGGCGGATCGACGCGATGACCGACGCCGACTTCGAATGGTTCGAAGACAAGTACCCGGGCTGGTACTCGAAGTTCGGCAAGTGGTGGGAGAACTACAACCGCCTCGCCTACCCGGGCCGGAACAAGCCGATCGCGTTCGAGGAAGTCGGCTACCAGTACCCGCACCGCTGCTGGACGTGCATGGTGCCGGCCCTGGTCCGTGAGGACATGGTGGTCGAGAAGGTCGACGGACAGTGGCGCACCTACTGCTCGGAGCCGTGCTACTGGACCGACGCGGTCGCGTTCCGCGGTGAGTACGAGGGCCGGGAGACACCGAACATGGGTCGACTCACCGGGTTCCGCGAGTGGGAGACCCTCCACCACGACAAGGATCTCGCCGACATCGTCTCGGATCTCGGCTATGTGCGCGACGACGGCAAGACTCTCATCGGGCAACCGCACCTCGATTTGAACCCGAAGAAGATGTGGACCCTCGACGACGTGCGGGGGAACACCTTCCAGAGTCCGAACGTGTTGTTGAACCAGATGTCCGACGCACAGCGGGCAGCGCACATCGCGGAGTACCGCGCAGGCGCGACACCGCTGTAACCGAACGCGCGTGGGCGGCGCCGGCTGTAGCACCGCGCTCCCGGCGCCGCCCACCGCACCCATCGGCGGCGCGACACCGCCACCCCACGCACTCTTTCCGGAGAACAGGAGGTCCGTCGTGGCCGACACCCACCGCATCCACTTCGAACCCGTCGACATCGAGATGGAAGTCACCGAGGACGAGAAGATCCTCGATGCGGCTTTCCGCCAGGGCATCCATCTGATGCACGGCTGCCGCGAGGGACAGTGTTCGGCCTGCAAATCGTACGTTCTCGACGGCGACATCCAGATGGAGCGCTACTCGACGTTCGCATGCAACGATTCGGAGGTCGAGGAAGGGTATGTGCTGCTGTGCCGGGCGCATTCCTTCAGTGATTGCACCATCGAACTGCTCAATTACGACGAGGATGAACTTCTCGGCGGCATACCCATCCAGAACGTCCGCACCACGGTGCGCGCAATCGAACCCGTCACCCGCGACATCGTGTCGCTGCGACTCGAGGCGGTCGAGCCGAATACGTTCGAGTTCAAACCCGGTCAATACTCCGACCTGACAATTCCCGGCACCGAGGAGCACCGGTCGTTCTCGATGGCGACCACACAGTCGACCCCCGGACAGATCGAGTTCCTCATCAAGAAGTATCCGGGCGGCAAGTTCTCCGGAATGCTCGGCGGAGAAGACCCACAGCAGGGCATCGCGGTGGGTGACGACCTCGCGCTCACCGGCCCGTACGGGTCGTTCACGCTCAAGGACGGGCACGTGTTGCCCGTCGTGTGCATCGGTGGTGGCGCGGGAATGGCCCCGATCCTGTCGCTGCTCCGGCACATGACCGAAACCGGGAACACCCGGCCCGTCCGGTTCTACTACGGTGCCCGCACCGGTGCGGATCTGTTCTATATCGACGAGATTCTCGAGCTCGGTAAAGGACTGCGCGACTTCGTATTCGTGCCATGTCTGTCGGAATCATCCGATTCGTTGCCACCGACACTGTCCGAGATCGAGACCGGGATGGTCACCGACGTCGTCGACCGGCGCGAGGACGAACTGCACCGGTGCGAGGTGTATCTGTGCGGCCCGCCGCCGATGGTCGACGCCGCGCTCGAACTCCTCGACAGCCGCACTGTCCCGAAAGACCAGATCTTCTACGACAAGTTCACCAGTCCCGCCTTCGATTGATTCCCTTCAACGACAGGAGCACAGCGAGATGACTGCAACGGCAGAGCCGCAGCGGCGCAGCTTTCCACGGATCGAATTCACTGATGCCGAGGCCGGCGCCCTCGAGTTCCCGAGTTCGAAGAGCCGTACGTACAACTACTACAAGCCCGCCAAACTGCGCGCGACGACGTACGAGGACGTCACCGTCGATGTGCAACCCGACCCCGACCGGCATCTGTCGCAGGGCTGGATCTACGGCTTCGGCGACGGTCCCGGCGGATATCCGAAGGAATGGACCGCCGCGAAATCATCCGACTGGCACACATTCCGGGATCCGAACGAAGAATGGGACCAGACGATCTTCCGCAACAACGCGGCGATCGTGCGACAGGTGGATCTGTGCCTGAAGAACGCGAAACGTGCCCGGGCCTACGACGGCTGGAACGCGCCGTGGCTCAACTTCATCGAGCGGAATCTGGGCGCCTGGATGCACGCCGAGAACGGCCTTGCGCTGCACGTGTTCACGTCGATCCAGCGGTCCGGGCCGAGCAACATGATCAATACGGCGGTTGCCGTCAACGCTGCGCACAAGATGCGGTTCGCGCAGGACCTCGCACTGTTCAACCTCGATCTTTCCGAATCGGGGGCAGAGTTCGACGGTTCCGCACACAAGCAGGTGTGGCAGTCGGCGCCCGAGTGGCAACCCACGCGTGAGGTCGTCGAACGGCTCACCGCCGTTCCGGACTGGTGCGAGCTACTGTTCGCAACCAACATCGTGTTCGAGCAGCTCGTCGGATCGTTGTTCCGCAGCGAACTGATCATGCAGATCGCGGCCCGCAACGGCGACTACATCACCCCGACGATCGTGGGCACGGGCGAACACGACTACGACCGCGATCTGTCGTACTCGCGCAACCTGTTCCAGCTGCTGACCCGCGACGAGGAGCACGGCGAGGCAAACAAGGCACTGTTCGCCACCTGGCTCGAAACATGGGTACCCCGGTGCCTCGACGCAGCACGAGCGCTGCAGCCCATCTGGTCGCAACCCGCAGACCGGGCAGTCACGTTCACCACGAGCCTCGAGGCCGCTGAAGACAAATTCCGTTCCCTGCTCGACGACATCGGGCTCGACACACCGAAGGAGCTGGACCGATGAGCATGAATTTCGGATCCGCCACCGAGTTCTCCAACAAGTGCGGTGTCACGTTGATGAACACGCCGATCGGTCGTGTCGTCGCCGATGTCATGGGCACCAAGGACGGTGTGGAGCTGACGGAGTATCCGTCGATGATCCGCGTCGACGGCACGAAGTTGCTCGAATTCGACTACGACGAACTCACCGACGCTCTCGGCTCCGAGTTCGACGGATCGGTGTTCGAGGAGATCAGCTCGACCCACTACGGACGCATGGTACATCTCGACGACAAGACGATGCTCTTCGCCAGCCCCGAAGACGCCGCCGAGTACATCGGTTTCGACCTCACCGTGCACTGACGGTACCGACTGCATGACCAACAGCCCCCTGCAGTTCCCGACAATCGAGCGAGGCACAAGATGTACAAGAAGGACGGTCAAGAGTACTTCATCGTCGATGCCCACATTCACCTCTGGGACGCAAGCGAACCCAACCTGAAGAACATCCACGGCAAGCAGTTCATCGATTGTTTCTACGACTACCACCGAAACCTCAGCCCCGAAGAAGAGGTGTGGGATTACGATCTCTACACCAAATACAGTGCCGACAGGCTCATGAAGGACGTCTTCGAGGATGGCTACGCAGATCATGCGATCTTCCAGGCCACTCTGCTGAACGACTTCTACCACAACGGCTTCGGACGTACCGAAGAGTCGTTCGCGTTGGCGCAGAAGCATCCCGACAAGCTCACCTACAACCACGCGTACGATCCGCGGAACGAGAAGGCCGGACTCGAACAGCTTCGGCGTGACGCGGAGCGGATGAACCTGCAGGGCGTGAAGCTGTATACGGCCGAATGGTTCGGTGATTCACGCGGATACAAGCTCGACGACAAGTGGTCCCGGCGCTACCTCGAAGAGTGCATCGAGTTGGGCATCGAGAACGTCCATGTCCACAAGGGCCCCACGATCCGGCCACTGGACAAGGATTCGTTCGACGTCGGCGACGTCGACAAGGTCGCGACCGACTACACGGATCTGAAGTTCATCGTCGAGCACGTGGGCCTGCCGCGCCTGGAAGATTTCTGCTGGATCGCCACGCAGGAGTCGAACGTGTACGGCGGTCTGGCCGTGGCTATTCCGTTCATCCATACCCGGCCTCGCTACTTCGCGCAGATCATGGGTGAACTCCTATACTGGATCGGCGAGGACAAGATCCTGTTCTCGAGTGACTACGCGCTGTGGACACCGAGATGGCTGATCGAGAAGTTCGTGGACTTCCAGATCCCCGAGGACATGACCGAATACGCACCGATCACCCTCGAGCAGAAGAAGAAGATCCTCGGTCTCAATGCAGCGGCGCTGTACGACATCGACGTACCGAAACACCTCCGGCTCGACGAGCCGGCGGGGCAGAGCGGAGTCGAGGTCGCCGCGGGAGCGAAGGAAGCTGTGGCGTCATGATTCGGGTCGGCGTCACGGTGGACGAGGTCATGGAGGCACTCGCAACTGTCGTCGACCCCGAGCTCGACGAGCCGATCACCGACCTGGGCTTCGTCCGGTCGGTGATCCTCGACGATCGCGGAGTGACGATACATCTGCGCCTTCCCACCTCGTTCTGTTCACCGAACTTCGCATATCTCATGGCTTCCGACGCACAGGATGCCCTGCGTCTGATGCCCGAAGCAGGTGAGGTCCGGATCCTGCTCGACGACCATCACGACAGTGACAAGATCAATGCGGGTCTCGCCGCGGATGCCGGATACCGCGGTACGTTCGGTGTGGAGGCCGGCGACAGCCTCGACGACCTCCGTCGGATCTTCCGCCGCAAGGCGCACACCGCTGCGATGGAACGCTGCATCGAGAAACTGTTGAAGCAGACGGGTCTCGAGGTCGACGACATCTTCGCGCTGACGTTGAGCGACCTTCCCAAGGGGCCCGAGAAGTCGGCGCTGCTGCGCCGGCGCATCGGCATCGGGTTGAGCGTCTGCCCCGCCGGACGTGTCTTCGTCGACGACGACGGAAAACCCGTCCCCCGCGACGCTGTGCCCATGCGGTTGCGCTTCGCCAAGTCGGTCCGGATCTCGATGGAGGGCAATTCGCATTTCTGCCGCGGACTGCTCGCCACCCGGTACGGCGACAACGATGCGTCGGTCACTCGAATTATCGATGCCCGAACAACTTCCATCACCGCCAGGAGGGTTTCATGAAGGCCGTGCAGGTCGTGGGTTACCACACCGAACTGCAGTTGACCGACGTTCCGGAGCCCGAGATCGAGAGCCCACTCGATGTCATCGTCCGCGTCGGCGGCGCCGGGGTGTGCCGCACCGACATCCACATCCTCGAAGGTCAGTGGGAGGAGAAGAGCGGCGTCGAACTGCCGTACACGATCGGTCATGAGAATGCGGGCTGGGTGCATGCCGTGGGCAGTGCCGTCACCAATGTCGCTGTGGGGGACAAGGTGATCCTGCACCCGCTCATCACGTGCGGGCAGTGTCGAGCGTGCCGTTTCGGCGACGACGTGCATTGCGAGAACAATCAGTTCCCGGGCATCGACACCAATGGCGGCTACGCAGAGTATCTGCGCACCACGGCTCGGAGCGTCGTCCGCATCGACGACTCACTCGAGCCCGCCGACGTGGCTGCGCTCGCCGACGCGGGACTGACCGCGTACCACGCGGTGGCGAAGACCGCCAAGGCTCTTCGCCCCGGCGATGTGTGCGTGATGATCGGTGCCGGCGGTCTCGGCCACATCGGAATCCAGGTGTTCGCTGCGATGTCGGCGGCGACACTGATCGTGGTGGACCGCAATCCCGACGCAGTCGCACTCGCCGGTGACATCGGCGCCGATCATGCAATCGTCACCGACGGCACGCACGTGCAGCAGGTCCTCGACCTCACGGGCGGCAAGGGTGCGGAGGCCGTCGTCGACTTCGTCGGTGAAGGCGGATCGACGAAGGAGGGTGTCGCAATGCTGCGACGGGCCGGAAACTACTACGTGGTCGGGTACGGCGAGAACATCGACATCCCCACGATCGACGTCATCTCCACCGAGATCAACTTCATCGGCAACCTCGTCGGCTCGTACAACGACCTGCAGGAACTCATGGCACTGGCTGCGCAGGGCAAGGTCACGCTGCACACCACCAAGTACCCGCTCGACCAGTTCCAACAGGCCATCGACGACCTCGACGCCGGTCTCGTCCGGGGCCGCGCAATTCTCGTTCCCTGAACCGCTCGCTCACCCACGGAGGACACGAATCATGGCAAAAGACCTGCGGTTCAACCAGGAAGCCCGGTTGCTGCTCGAGTACGGTGTCAATGCCCTCGCCGACGCCGTCAAGGTGACGCTCGGCCCCAAAGGACGTAACGCCGTGCTCGAAAAGCTCACGGGACCACCGACGATCACCAACGACGGCGTGACCATCGCCCGCGAGATCCAGTTGCGCGACCCGTTCGCGAACATGGGTGCGCAGCTGGTCAAGGAAGTCGCCATGAAGACCAACGGCAGCGTCGGGGACGGCACCACCACCGCCACCGTCCTTGCGCAGGCGATGGTGCGCGAGGGCCTGCGCGCGGTGGATGCGGGTGCCAATCCGATGCGGGTGCGGCGCGGGATCGAACGCACGGTTCCGGTTGTCGTCGACACTCTGCGCTCGAATTCGGTCACCGTGTCGGAGCAGCGAGACCTTCAGCGCATCGCAACACTGGCCGCGAGCGACGACGACGCGATCGGCGAAGTGATCGCCGAGGCCGTCGCCCATGTCGGGCGCACCGGGATCGTGACCACCGAGGAATCCGACACGCTCGGCATGTCCGTGGAGGTCGTCGACGGAATCGAGTTCGACCACGGCTACATATCCGGATACATGGTCACCGACTTCGAGCGCATGGAGTCCGTGCACGAGAACCCGGTGGTTCTGCTCACCAACAAGAAGATCTCCCAGGTGCAGGACATCATGCCGACCATCGAAGCCGCCAAGCGTGCCGACCGGCCCCTCGTCGTGTTCGCTGAGGACGTCGACGGCCCCGCATTGCAGCTGCTCGTCGGGGGCAACATGCACAAGACGATGCAGTCCGTCGTCGTGCGTGCGCCGGGGTTCGGGCACCGCCGTGTCGCTGAGCTCCAGGACCTCGCGGTCGCGCTCGGTGGACATGTCATCGCCAAGGATACCGGCGTCGAACTCTCCGAGGTGGGGCTCGAACACCTGGGCTCGTGCGACCGCATCACCGTCACCGAGAACGACACCACGATCGTCGGCGGCCACGGCGACACCGTGCTGCTGGACTCGCGGATCGGACAGCTCGAGACCCAACTCGGACGGGCACGCCTCGATGCCGACCAGGACGCCCTGCAGCTGCGTCTGGCTCGGCTCACGGGCCGTGTCGCGGTGATCAAGGTGGGCGGTGCCACGAGCGTCGAACTCAAGGAACGCATGCTGCGCGTCGAGGATGCTCTCGCCGCCACCCGTGCCGCCCTCGAGGAGGGCATCGTCGCGGGCGGGGGCACGGCGCTGGGCCAGGCACACCGTGCTCTGGCGGACCTCGACCTGCCGGGCGACGAGTCCGTCGGCCGCGACGTGGTGCGACGTGCGCTCGCCGAACCGCTGCGATGGATCGCGATCAACGCCGGCTTCGAGGGCGATCAGGTGGTCGAGGTCGTCGAAGGCCTTCCGCTCGGACATGGTTTCAATGCGCTGACCGGCAAGTACGGCGACATGTTCGACGAGGGGGTGATCGATCCGTTCAAGGTCACGCGTGCGGCGCTCGAGAGCGCGGCGTCGATCGCGGCCTTGCTGATCACGACGGAAACCGCGATCGTCGAAGAGGTCATCGGCAATCCGGGTGCGATCCACGCGCCCGGATTCGGAGACCTTGCCGAGGGCATGGTCCGGCCGTCCAACATCTACTGAGCGAGGTATCGATGATCTTCATCGTGGTGAAATTCAAGGTCCGCTCCGAGCACCAGGACGAGTGGCTCGAGACGACGAAGGCGTTCACCGAGGCGACCCGAGCCGAGCCGGGAAACCTGTGGTTCGACTGGTCGCGCAGTGTGGACGATCCTTCCGAGTTCGTTCTGGTGGAGGCGTTCCGCGACGGTGATGCCGGGGCAGCGCACGTCGGGTCCGAGCACTTCGAGAAGGGACTCGACGCGATGCGTCCGGCGCTGGCCGAGACGCCGCGCATCCTCAATATGGAGATCCCGGGCGTCGAGTGGGCCCGGATGGGTGAGCTCGAGATCGGCTGACAGGAAACAGAAACGGTGCGTACCGCCGACCGGCGGTACGCACCGTGGTGTCACGGAACCGGTTCGAGGACCGCATCCATGCTTGCAGCACCCGTGTCGGGTACGCGAGGTTGATGCCATGCCTCGATGGGGAACGAGATGTTGATCAGCGAGTAGCAGACGTGCAGCAGCCGGGTGGCGTCCTCGGGCAGGCTGTCGAGGTCGAACGTGTCGAGATACGCTGCGGCATCGGCGAGCCGGTGAATCGCCGCGTCGTAGAAGGCCTGCAGTTCGGGCATGGTGCTCTCGAGACGCCGGCCGTAGCGCTGTGCCTCGGTGGGCAGCGCCCAGTCGGCCCACGGCTCGAGGTCGGAAAATTCTGCGGGAAGCAACTGTGTCATAACGTCTTTCACTTCCTATCCGGCCGAGCTGGTCGCGGGTTGGTGAGTCTCGACGTAGTCGTCGACGATGCGCTGTGCAGACGTGTGGAGATGGCGCAGGAGAATCTCCTGATCGCACAGCGGGAATTCTTTCACCACACGGGTTTCGAGCATCTTCTGGGTCGCTTCGAGCGTGTTGGAGTCCTGGAGTGCGAATTCCTTGAACGTGACGGCAGCGATCTCCTGGCGCAAGCGGTCGGTGGCGTTGCGCGGCGGCGCCATGTACATCGTGCCTTCGAAAGTGTGGCGGTTGTACGCGGTCGGCCAATAGTGGTAGGTCAGGAACCAACCCGGCTCCCACATGACGAGCATGAAGTTCGGGAAGAACACGTAGGAGTCGAGGCCCCACGAGGGATGTCGAGCAGGGTTGAGGCCGGTGGGGAGATCGGCGAGTCCGGGGATGTCGGGTTTGTCCCACGGCCCGAAGTTGCCGCTGCGCAGGATGCGTTCTGTGGGCTTGACCATCGATGGGTCCTTCGGGGGCGCCATCCCGCCCCACGAGGAGACCATTCCGTGCGGGCCGTCCACGTCGTAGTGCAGGGCTTCGAACCCGTAGCCCTGGAGTTTCTGCGCTTCCTCCGCCACGTACTGCTTCGAGTGGAGCACGGGAGCGTGGTAGAACTCGGCGAACGCGTCGATGTAGAGCTTCCAGTTGCTTCCCACATCCGACCGGTATGTGAACCGTTGGGTGAATTCGCCGAACGGGAACCCTTCGAGGCCGGCCGCGAACTTGCCCAGGCTCTCGCGTAGCGGGTTCGTGTTCGAGTTGTCGAGGTTGACGAAGATGAACCCTTCCCACACGTCGACCTGAATGGGGGTGAGGTCGGCGGTGGATGGGTCTTCATTGATCGGGAATCCCAGTGCCGCTATCGTCCCGTCGGTGTCTTCGATGATCAGCACGGTGACCTCTGCGATCACGATGTCCTGCGTGTAGCGGTGTTCGTCATTCCGAAGTTGGTTGATACGACCGACATTGATCCACGATCGCTTGAAAATCGCCTCGCGTTCGAGCTCGTAGTGTTCGGGGCTGATCGAGTCCTCGTACGACATCGGCGCAGTGTCGATGCCGTAGTGCTCGGTCCAGCTGCCTTCCTCGGGTTTCGGAAAGTGAGACATGTACAGATCCTTCCGACAGGTAGCGCTTGTGCAATGCAATCCCTCGGGCCACACCCGATAACATGACCGGTGGTCCAATTCGACTACAACCGAAGATATGGACCGCCGGTCAACTTGTCAACGGAGGGCTCTGCGATGCTGGACGAACAACCGAGAAAAGAGCGGAGCGACGCAGCACGGAACCGCCGCGCGATCCTCGACGCCGCCGACGCCCTCCTCGCTGCCCAGGGCTCCGAGCACGTGTCGATCGACCAGATCGCGGCAGCGGCGGGCGTCGGTAAGGGGACAATCTTCCACCGGTTCGGAAGTCGCGCGGGCCTCATGAGAGAACTCGTACGCGAGCGTGCGCTGACCCTTCGCGACGCGGTGACCGACGGCGAACCCCCGCTCGGTCCGGGGGCACCCGCCCCCGAGCGGCTCCTCGCGTATTTCGACGCGATGTTCCAGCTCATCGTCGACAACGTCGAGCTCATGATCGCGTACGACAACTCCACCAGGGAAGTGCAGGAGGACGAGATCAACGTGTTCTGGGCGCGACACATCGCGACGCTTCTGGCGGAGACACGACCGGACGTCGACGCCACCGTCCTCGGCCGCCTCCTCCTCGGCGCACTCAACCCCGATGTGATCCTGCAACACATCCGGACCGGTCAGACAGAACGACTCGCCCACGCCGTGCACAGCCTCGTCGCGTCGGTCGTCGGTGAATCCGGCGTCACTCCCGGACACACATAGGTTTGCCCTATCGCTGAATGCGGCCGCAGGACTTTGTCGTCGACGTCACACCCGTGATCGACTGGGATTCCCCCGGACCGGGAGTCCGCGCAGAGAGACGTCGATCAGGAGTGGCTTGTGAGCGAACTGCACCTTCCCAACCGCATCCGGCAGCTGGCGGCCTCCCAGCCGTCCGCACCTGCGGTCACGGCCGAAGGCACAACCCTCACGTACGCGGAGTTCGACTCGTACACCAACAAGGTGGCCACGGCACTGACCACGCTGGCGACATCACCCGGCCGGGTCGGTGCACTGCTCCGCATGGGTCTGCCCGGCGCGGCGGCATTCGTCGGTTGCGCGAAGGCCGGGCTCGTCTTCACCCCCATCAACTGGCGGCTCAACCCTGACGAGATCGCGTGGATCGCGGCTGACGCGCAGCTCGGCGTGCTCATCGTCGAGGCAGACTTCGCCGACGCCGCCCGCGCAGTCGCCGACGCGCTTCCGGATGTGCGTGTCATCGTTGTCGGTGAGGCAGCCCTCGATGGTGCCCGCAGCTGGGACGAGATGGTCGCATCCGGTGGCGATACCGATCCGGGCCTGGGCGATGATCCTGAGACCGCGGTCCTGCAGCTCTACACCTCCGGCACCACCGGAAGGCCGAAAGGTGTTGTGGCCGTCCACCGCAACCTCTACAACGTGCCCGAGAACTTCGAACTCTACGAGTTCGGGGACAACTCGGTATCGTTGAATGCCCTGCCTCTGTTCCATATTGCCGGGTCAGGTTGGACCAGCACGTGCCTGTCTGCGGGCCTGCATCTGGTGTTGCTGGCCGAGATGAAGCCGGCTCTCGTCGCGCAGGCGATCGCCCGGTTCGGCGTCACCCATGCTTTCCTGGTGCCGTCTGCGATCGGAATGCTGCTCGAGTTGCCCGATCTCGCCGACCACGACCTGTCGAGCCTGCAGGTGATCGCCTACGGAGCATCCCCCATCACCCCGACGATGCTCGCGCGCACGATGGACACTCTGAAATGTCGTCTCGTGCAGCGATACGGGATGACCGAGACGATGGGCGCGCTCACCGCACTCCGCGCCGACGATCACGACCCGCACGGAGCGCGCACCTATCTGCTGCGCTCTGCGGGGACACCGCTGCCCGGTACCGAAGTGCAGATCCGCGACATCATCACCAGCGAACCGCTGCCGCAGGGCGCCACCGGGGAGATCGTGTCGCGGTCGCGCAACAACGTCTCGGGTTACTGGCGACGCGACGCCGAGACCGCCGCCCTCTACACAGCCGACGGGTTCCTACGCACCGGCGACGCCGGGCACATCGACGAGGACGGCTACCTGTTCGTCACCGACCGCGTGAAGGACATGATCATCACCGGTGGGGAGAACGTCTACCCCGTCGAGGTCGAAGCGGTACTCGCCGAGCATCCCGCCGTCGCGGAGGTCGCGGTGGTGGGCCTGCCCGACGAACGCTGGGGCGAAGCTGTGACCGCCGTTGTCCGACTCGTCGACGGCGCGCAGCGCCCGACGGAAGCCGAACTCGTCGCATTCACGACAGAGCGGCTCGCGTCGTACAAGAAGCCGCAACGCATCCACATCGTCGGCGAGCTGCCGCGCAATGCGAGCGGCAAGATCCTCAAGCGTGCTTTGCGCGACACCCTGGGTAGCCCGAAGGGGGCATCATGATCGTCACCGAAGACGTCGGCGTCGCTCAGCGCGAAGCATGGGGAGCGAAACTGCTGCCCCCGGTCGAGGAGGTCCGACCCGGGCTGTGGTCGATCCCCGTCCCGATGCCACACAACCCGCTGCGTTACGTGCTGAGTTACGCGCTCGCCCTCGATACCGGGCTGGCCTTGATCGACCTGGGTATGGACACCGAGGAGTCCTGGCAGGCTCTCGTCGACGGTGTCGCGCAGACCGGCCACCACATCACCGACGTACGGTATGCCGCGATCACCCACCTTCACCCCGACCATTTCGGTCTCGCACCGCGACTGCGAGAGACCACGGGTGCTGCGATCGCGATGCACACCGCCGAAGCAACGGCACTTGGGCACTTCACGCCCGCCGATGTGGCAGCCGACATCGAGGCGTGGCGGGTGGATCTGACCGATCTCGGTGCTCCGGACGACGTCGTCGAAGCACCCCGATTCGATCTCGTCCGGTTCAAGGCGGGCGAGTCTGCCGATGTCGTGCTGTCGGGCGGCGACCGCCTCGACCTGCCAGGGTGGAACATCGAAGCGGTGTGGACACCGGGACACACGCCCGGACATCTCGCCTTCGTGGACCGCGACAACGATCTGTTGTTCAGCGGCGACCACATGCTCCCGCGCATCAGCCCCAACATCTCGTCGGGGCCCGGGGAGCTCGAGTCCCCTCTGCATCGGTACCTGTTGTCGCTGCACGCGACCACCGCGTTGCCGGACTGCGAGGTGCTGCCAGCCCACGAGTACCGGTTCCGCGGCGTCACCGACCGCGCTCGGCAGCTGATGGCACACCACGACGAGCGTCTCGACGAAATCCGTGCGGCCGTCGGCGCGGATCCGGAATCGACGGCGTGGGAGCTCACGACTCGTATCACGTGGTCGCGGCCGATTGACGCGATGAACCCGCGACTCCTGCGGCTCGCCGTTCGCGAAACCCAGGCACACCTGATCGTTCTCGCCGATCGGGATGTAATACGTTCGGATGGTGGAACTCCCGCTCGCTGGAGTCTCGCTACCGCCGCAGTCGACCGGAATACGAAGGAAAATTGATATGAGCGTTGTTCTCACCGAGTTCGCCGACGGTGTCGCCGTCTTCACCCTCAATCGCCCCGAAGCCAAGAACGCCGTCACGCTCGAGGTGTCCGAAGCACTCGCCGCCGCGATCGACGAATTCGAGGCACGCCCCGACCTCACCATCGGCATTCTTACCGGTGCCGGTGGAACTTTCTGCGCCGGCATGGATCTGAAGGCCTTCTCGCGCGGGGAACGCCCGTCGATCCCCGGCCGCGGTTTCGGTGGCATCACCGAAGCTCCGCCCACGAAGCCGCTGATCGCCGCGGTCGAAGGCTGGGCGCTCGCCGGCGGCTGCGAACTCGCGCTGTCCGCCGACCTCATCGTCGCGTCACGCGAAGCGAAGTTCGGCATCCCCGAGGTCAAGCGCGGCCTCGCTGCCGCAGCCGGTGGTCTGCTGCGCCTGCCGAAGATCCTGCCGTACCCGCTGGCCATGGAGATGGCCATCACCGGCGACCCGCTCACCGCCGAGGTCGCCTTCCAGCACGGCCTCGTCAACCGGGTCACCGAGCCCGGCGAGGCATTGACCGTCGCGAAGGAACTCGCCGCACGCGTCGCTGCGAACGGCCCGCTCGCAGTGCGCGCCACCAAGCAGGTCGTGGCGATGTCCGCGAAGTACACCGACCCCGACGCATTCGCCGCGCAGCGCAAGTTCATCGACCCGGTGTTCGCGTCGAACGACGCCCAGGAAGGCGCCAAGGCATTCGCCGAGAAGCGTGCTCCCGTCTGGACCGGCGCGTAACCGACTCCGAACACGACTGAGTCCGAACACGACCGTGTCCACCGTCCGAGGTGCTGAACCCTGGGACGGTGGACACGGTCATTTTCAGCCGGTGACCGCGTGGGCAACCTCGTGGGCATTCCACAGACGCCGGTACACCGCACTCGACTCGAGTAGTTCGTCGTGCGTGCCCACGCCGTCGACGCCACCGCTGTCGAGAACGACGATGCGGTCGGCACCGCGGATCGTGTCGAGTCGATGCGCGACGACGACTACTGTGCGCCCCGCGACGAGGTGCGACAACGCGACCTGGATACGACGTTCGGTGGCCGGGTCGATCGAGGCCACAGCTTCGTCGAGCAACAGGACATCGGGGTCGCGCAGGAGGGCGCGAGCAATCGAGAGACGCTGTCGCTGGCCACCGGACAGATCGTCGCCGGCTTCCGCCAGCACGGCGTCCAGCCCGTCGGGTAGTTCTCGGACGAAGTCGGCAGCCTGCGAGGACTCGAGAGCCGACCACACCTGCTCGTCCGTCGCGTCGGGCGATCCGATCGTGAGGTTGGACCGGATGGTGTCGGGGAACAGATAGACCTCTTGGTAGACGGTCGTGACGGTGCGACGCAGTTCGTCCTCGGTCACCTCACGCAGGTCGGCTCCACCGATACGGATCGAACCGGAGTCGACATCCCAGAACCGTGCGACGAGATCCGCGACCGTGGACTTGCCTGCGCCGGACGGCCCGACGAGGGCAGTCACCTTTCCTGATTCGGCCCGGAACGACACACCACGCAGTGCTTCGTCATCGTTGTAGGAGAACCGCACGTCGCGGAATTCGACGTCGGTGCCGGATATGAGTGTCGGTTCGGTGGGTTCGTGAAGTTCCTCGATGTCCCACACGCCACCGAGCTGCTCGGCGATCCGATCCTGCTGATGCCGATACGTACTAAGCTCCAGCAGCTCCTGCAACGGCCGGTACAGATTGAGCGCAATCACCAGGAAGAGCAACAGTGTCGTTGCGGCGACCTCACCGCCGAGGAACAAGGTGCTTCCGAGCCATAGGAGGGCCACGAAGCCGAGTTCGAGTACTACGGTCGCCACCGCGGTCAGCGGGCTCGTGCGCACGGCCATCCCCACGCTCGAACGACGCAGGCGCTCGACTGCACTGCGATAGCGGACGGCCTGGGGTGCATCAGGGAACGCGCGCAGGACCGCAGCTCCACGCACGAACTCGAGCAGAGCCGTGTTCGCTTCCCGGCGGGCATCGGTGACGTCGGTGCTGATCGCGCTCTGGGCCCGGTCTGCAACCACGAGCAGTCCGAGGAACACCGGGACGCCGATCAACGCCGCCACGGCGAGTCTCCAGTCGAGGACGGCGAGCACGATCGTTGCGAGCACCGGTTGCACGATGGCGACCACGAGTTTGCCCGGCAGGTTGACGAAATCGACGAGGGCGAGATCGGAGACGACCAGGGTCGAGGTGCGGCCCGCATCCATTCGGTCGAAGGCCCCGAGCGGCACGCGACGCAGCCGGTGCAGGACCGATCGTCGCAGGTCGGCGATTGCGCGTTGCGTCACCGGCCACCAGACCCGGGCGACATCCACACCGATCACGACACGCGCTATGAACAGAACGAGCAGCGCACCGCTGAGGGTGAGGACATCGGACGTCTCGACCGGTCCGTCGAGCGCCGTGAACAACGCGATGAACACCACGAGCATCGGGGCGCTCGTGAGCGCGCCTTCGAGGAGCACGCGCCAGAGACCGCGCCGGAAGAAAGTCGAGCGGTGATGGCCGAGCATTGCGAACCATTGCGCCACCGGGCCTTTCGCAGCAAGATCCGCGACCGCAGGGGCGCGATCCGTATCGCTGGCGTCCGGCTCCTCTGTATCAATAGGTGGCACGGTAGATCTGGACGTCTGCACAGTCGCGTCGTCGGCCGGCTCCAGGCGCCATCCGTCGACGGCGCGATAGTCCTCCCACAGCGACAGATAGCCAGCGCTCGATGCAAGCAGTTCGGTGTGCGTGCCGGCAGCCGCGATGCGTCCCGCATCGAGAAGGAGGATGCGGTCGTATCCGGTGATCGACCCGAGGCGGTGCGCGACGGTGACGACCGTACGACCCTCGGCGAGGTCCGCCAGAGCGCGGACGACGGCCTGCTCGTTCTCCGCATCGAGGAACGCGGTGGCTTCGTCGAGAAGGACCACCGGGGCGTCCTTCAAGAACGCACGGGCAATCGAAATGCGTTGACGCTGACCACCGGAGAGCCGGCCACCGCCGGCTCCGAGTCGCGTGTCCCAGCCGTCTTCGAGGTCGGGAAGAAACTCCGTGACGCGCGCGCGTCGGGCAGCCTCGCGCACGTCATCGTCGGTGGCACCCGGCCTGGCCAATCGGATGTTCTCGGTCACGGTGTCGTCGAAGACGTAGTCGTCCTGCTGGACGAAGGCCACGAGTCCGGCCAGTTCGATCGGGTCGATGTGTCGCAGGTCGACACCACCGAACCTCACTGCGCCGCCGGTCACGTCGGCGAAACGGGCGAGCAGCCGCAGCAGTGTCGTCTTACCGGCGCCGCTGCCGCCCACCAGGGCGACCGATGTTCCGGGTTCGATCGTGAGATCGATGCCGTCGAGAACCGTGTTGTCGCCGTATGCGAAGCGGACGTCGGCGAGTTCGATCCGGCTGCCGGCCGGCGAGCGCGGATGTTCCGCTCGCGGCAGGTCTTCCTCCGCGAGGATCGCTCCGATGTTCTTCAATCCCGCTTCCACCTGGTACTGCAGGACGGCCACGCTGAGTGTCAAGCTCATCAGCGGCTGCGCGAATCCCACACCGACCAGCAGGAAGAACACGAGTTCGGCGACATCGAGCGATCCGGTGTGGACGAGGTAGAGCCCGAGTGGGAGCAGGAACAGGACGCTGATCGACGCGAACGCGGTTGCGGAGACGGCCCCGACGCGGCCCCTGGACGTCTTGAGATTCTCGATCGCCTCGCTGTCGGCAACCGCGCGCTCGACGTCGACGAACGAACTCGTGGGCCGCACGAACCCTCGGATCACACGAATGCCTCGAACAAAGGAGACAACCGACACATTCAGGGCGGTGCCGATCGCGGATTCTCGAGGAGCAAGATCGGCACTGCGTCCCACCGCCCAGGCAATACACGCGACGACGCACACGACGATCGCGACCGCCGCAAGCCCCATTCGCCAGTCGATCCAGAACATCACACCCAGGGTGGCGAGTGGGACGGCAATGGAGGAGGCGATGTCCGGAATGGCATGCGACAAGCCGAGCTCGAGCTGCTCGACGTCGTCCTGCACCACCTTCTTGAGTTCGCCGGCACTGCGGGATCTGGCTCTCGCCAACGGCATCCGATCGATACGGTCGGCGAGTTCGAGACGTAGATCGGCCAGCGCCCGGTACGCGGTCACGTGCGACAGCCAGTTTGCGACAGCTCGCAGAACGACTTTCGCGGCCACCCCCGCTGCCGCCAGGACCACGAGGCTCGTGATGCGGTCGGTGCGCGGCGTTTCGGAAACGAAGAGATCCACTGCAACCAGATAGACCACCACGAAGGGAATTAGGCCCGCAAGTGCGCCGAGAATCGCGGCCACCGCACTGAAGACCAGCGAAACCCTTCGGCGCATGAGTATTTCAGACACGCGTAGGCCCGCGTCGTCCGGCCTCGAGCGGCAGCTCGACTGTCGTCGTACGACTGTTCATGATCAATAAGATAGCTTAGGCTCACCTCAAATGGGGACCGTGTTCGTTTCCCTCGCAATTACCGCCGACGTTTCTCGATAGCTTTCTGATGCCCGGAGACCTATGTCCACCTCACCTCTTCCCGTCGCCGATCCCGCCCCGGACCCGCCCTCGACCATGTCCAGGTCACAACGCTTGACGCTCGTGGCACTGCTGTACTGCACGCAGAACCTCTCGCTGGGCATGTTCACCTACGCGTTCCTCACCATCGCGCAGGCGAACGGTGTCTCCCTTGCCACCATCGGAGCTGCGACCGGGCTCGCGACTCTCCTCGTTCTCAAATTCCTCTGGGCGCCGCTCGTCGACCGATACGGCTCCTCACGGCTGGGCCACTACCGCGGCTGGCTGCTCGCGACACAATCACTGCTCGCCGTCGGCGCCGCATCGCTCGCTCTCCTCGACCCCGCGGAGAATTTCTCCCCCGCGCTGGTCGTCTTCGCCGCGTTGTTCATCGTGGCCGGCACCCAGGACGTTGCCGCCGACGCCGCCACGACGCGGCTGCTCACGCCCTCCGACCGCGGGATCGGCAACGGCTTCCAATCCGCGGGCAGCTGCGTCGCCCAGATCGTCGGCGGCGGGCTCGTTCTCCTCGTGTACGGCGCTGCGGGCTGGGCCGCAGCAGCCCTCGTTCTCGCTGTATGGAGCGCCCTTCCGTTGCCCTTCGTCCTGGCCTGGAACGAGAAGACCACCACCGCCACACAGCCACGACCACGCGTCACCCGCAAGACGATCACGCAGTTCTTCACGCGCCCGGGGGTCGCCCGGTGGGCCCTGCTCCTGTTACCCGTGTACACAGCCGGCGGGACGATCTCCTACAACCTGGTGCGCCCGATGCTCGTCGACGCCGGGTGGTCCGAATCCGAGATCGGCACCGTCGTGGTGATCGCCGGCAGCGCCTTCGGCATCGTGTCGGGTGTCGCCGCGGGAATGTTCATCCGACGACTCGGACGCCGACTGTCGCTGGTCGCGCTCGGCCTGACCCAGGTGGCGGCATGCCTGGGCACCGTCGCGCTCGCGCTCGGATCCGACGGCCGCACCGCTGTGATACTCGTCGTGGCATTGTCGAATATCGGCTTCGCCGCTTCGGGCGCGATCGTGTACACGATCTCGATGGACCTGGTGCGGCACGAATCCGCCGGCACCGACTTCACACTCTTCACGACCGTCTCGGGCATCGCGATGGCAGTTGCCGGTGGACTCGGCATCGCCGCTGCAGGTTCCGCCGGATTCGTTCCCGTCACGGTCGTCGCCGCACTCCTGGCAGCCGCCGGTGTGGTGGTGGTCGGCAGGGGAATCACACCCGTGCTCGCCGCCATGCCCTCCGAGGTCCCCTGACCGCTCACTTCCCAAGGATCAGTCCCATGTTGCACAACGTCGGAAACACCACGTCACCATCCCTCCGGACAGTCCGCAGCACGCCCTCGGCCAGGCACCGGCTGGTGATGCTGCCGCACGCGGGTGGCGGAGCGTCGTACTACCGGCGACTCGCGACCGGCATCACTCCGGATGTGGACGTGATCGTCGTCCAGTACCCGGGCAGGGAAGACCGACTCGACGATTCACCGTCGGATTCTCTTATTGCACTCGCTGATTCGATTGCCCGGGAATTATCGGCCACCGAGATCGACGCTCCGATCCTCTTCGGGCACAGCATGGGCGCGCTGGTTGCGTTCGAAGTCGCGCGGCGACTGGAGAGCGACGGGCGACCGGCATCCGCGCGATGCTCCTCGGACCGATCCGCGACGACTACCGATTGGTGGAAACCTATCGCCTCGAACCCGTCCCGTTGCTCGCCGCCGATATCACGACCTTCGCTGGCCTCGACGACCCCACGGTCGAGACCTCCGACGTCCGTGCGTGGCAGAAGATGACCCGGGGACGATACCGATCCGAAGTGCTCCCGGGCGGACACTTCTTCCCGGCCGAGAACACCGGCACCTTCCACGCGGCACTCGACCGCGTCATGAGCCCCTGGTCGACGCGGTTGTGAGACCGTTCGACGACGTGATCCGGACCCTCGGACGGCGCACACCGCGGATCCCGACGATCAGTACGTCCACTGCCACGATGCCGTGGAGAACATGAGCGAGGAAGAGGTCGCGCAGATGCTCTCTGCTATTGCAGATCCGGCCTGACCGTGAGAGGGAAACCATCTCGATGGCAGGTCACCGGCCCGGCAACGGAGCCGACGACCGGGTACTGCTGCGCCTCGGAATACATGACCGCCTAATATGAACGGGTGGACCTGCATCTCGTGACCTACTTCGTGGCTGTCATCGACCACGGTGGAATCACGAAAGCCGCACAGGCCCTCTATATTTCACAGCCATCGCTCTCGCAGGCCATCCGCACCCTCGAACGGCGGCTCGGCACAACCCTGTTCGACCGGACCGGTCGGCGCCTCACCCTGACCGACGACGGCCGGACTCTCGAGGTCGCGGCGCGCCGTATCCTCGCCGACGTCGACCGTGCGAAGAGCAAGGTCGCGTCGGTCCGAGAACTCGAGTCCGGTCGCGTCGAGATCGTCACGTTCTCGGCGTTCTCCATCCACCCCGTCGTCGAACTCGTCCGCCGGTTCCGAGCCCGTCATCCGGGCATCGTCGTGTCGATCTCCGACGTGGACGGCCCGGCCGGTGTGCACTCCGCGCTCCGCCGCGGCGAGGCCGAGATCGGGGTGACCGATCTGTCGGTCGAGCACGCCGGCATGATCACAGTCCCCATCCTCGAGCAGGAAATGGTGCTCGCCCTGCACCCCGACCTCGCCACCGGGCTTCCCGACCCGGTGCCGCGCGAACTCGTGCGCAAGGTTCCCCTTGTCATCGACCTCGGGTCGCCCGCCGACGCCGCGAAGACCGGTGAGCTGCTGGGTTCCGGCAACGTCGTCGTCGACTGCGCTCATCCCTCCGCGATCCGAGAGTTCGTGATGCGCGGAACCGGAGCGACGGTGGTGCCGCGCCGGGTCGCCGAACAGCAACTCCCCGGCGCCACGGTCCGGTCGCTCGATCCGCCGCTTGCCCGGCCCGTCGGACTCGTCCTTCGAGCCGGGGAACCGTCACCGGCCGCGGCCGCATTCATCTCGGCGGCAACCGGCACGAAACCGGGAGCGTAGACACATGGAATTCCGCCAGATCGAGTACTTCCTCGCAGTTGTCGAGAACGACGGCATCAACGGTGCGGCCGCCGCGCTCGGGGTTGCACAACCGACGGTGTCGCAGGCCCTCCGCAGCCTCGAACGCGAGCTGGGTGTGCAGTTGTTCCACCGGATCGGCCGGGGCATGGTCCTGACCGCAGCCGGTCACACTCTCATCGGACCGAGCCGCCAGATACTGCGTGATGTGGCCGGGGTCGAAGAGCTGCTGGCCTCGTCGTCGGCCGAGGTCACGGGCAGCCTCGATCTGATGGTGTTCCCTGCACTCGCGACCGGCCCGATCATCGATCTGGTCGCCCAGTTCCGACGCGCCCACCCGAAGGCGACGGTGCGCTTCGGCGATCTCCGCGCAGAGCGGGATTCGGCTGCGCTGATCCGCGACGGGCACTGCGAGTTCGTGGTCGCGCATCTGCCCGTCGAAAGTGAGCTCGGACTCGACGTCATCGAGCTGGGCGAGGACGAGTACTGGCTCGTCTACCCACCGGGGACCGAGCTCCCACCCGGTCCGATCACACTCTCGGCGTTGCCACCGATTCCCATGGTGTTCGTGCCGCGCGGCGGTGGGGCCCTGGGCGACGAATTCGACCTTGCGATGCGTCAGGAAGGTAACAGGCCGCGTATCGCCGTGCTGGCAAGTCACCGGGAGGCGCGCCTGCCGATGGTGCTGGCGGGTCTCGGCGGGTCGCTTCTGGAGCGTTCGCTCGCAGAGTCCGTTCGTGACGTCGCGGTCGTCCGGCCCTGTGAGCCGAGCTTCACCCGCGCATTCGGCCTGGTGTTCGATCCCGCAACTCTGTCGAAGGCCGGGCGAGCATTCGTCGACCTGGTGAAATCGGCAACGGAACGCGTCTGAGCGGTCACGCTTTCGCGAGCCACGCGAGCGCGGCGACGACGAGCGCTTCCACCCCGGTGTCGAGCGTGGGTTGCACGACCGGCGCGAACGTCGGTGAGTGATTGACCGGGATGTCCTGCGCGACCCGGCCCTGTTCGACTGCGGTTCCGTAGATCGACGGGTCGATGCCACCGATGCCCCAGTAGGTGTAGGGCACACCGAGCGCGTTCGGGATGTCGCTGAAGTCCTCGCTGGCCGTCTGCTGGGGCATTTCGCGGTACCGGTCGCCGAAGTGCTCCTGGAACGCGAGAGCCACCCTGTCGGTGACCTCACCGTCGTTGTCTGTCAGCGGAAAGCGTTCGTAAAGTTCGAATTCGGGCTCTCTCGGCGAATCCGACGCCTGGCATTCAGCAATGACGATCCTGCGGATCGCGCGCAGCATCGCCTCGCGGGTGCCCTCGTCGTAGGTGCGCATGTTGAGTTGCAGCACCGCGCTGTCCGGGATCACGTTGGCCTTGCTGCCTGCGTTGATACTGCCCACGGTGAGCACTGCGGATTCACCGGGTGCGGTCTCACGCGACACGATGGTCTGGAGGCGCACGACGATCATCGCCGCGAGCACCACGGGATCGACCGCGGCCTGCGGCATCGAACCGTGCGCTCCGCGCCCGTACATGGTGACCCGCATGCTGTCGGCGGCGGACAGGACCGCCCCGGACCGGGTGCCGACGCGCCCGGCCGGTGCCGGAAGGACGTGCTGAGCGAGTGCGACGTCGACGCCGGTCAGCAGTTCGGCGAGGCCGCCGTCGACCATCGCGCGGGCACCGTCGCCGGTTTCCTCGGCCTGCTGGAAGAGCGCCACCAGGGTCCCCTGCCAGTGCTGGGGTCCCTGCCGGAACAGGTCCGCTGCCCCGAGCAGCGCCGTGACATGCACGTCGTGTCCGCACGCGTGCATCACGGGGACATCGTTGCCGTCACTGTCGACAGCGCGAACTGTACTGGCGTAAGGAAGACCGGTCGCCTCGGCCACGGGCAACGCGTCCATGTCTGCGCGGAGCAGGACGGTCGGGCCCTGCCCGTTGCGCAATATCCCGACCACACCGGTGCCACCGATGCCTTTGTGCACCTCGTATCCGCTATCACGAAGGCGGTCGGTGACTTTCCTGGCGGTCCGGTGTTCCTGATGCGACAGTTCCGGGTGCGCGTGTAAGTCGCGGTAGAAGTCCTCGAGCCCACTGCGCACACTCGGCAATGCCTCGAGTACCGCGGCGACAGCATTCGACGGGGAGTTCATGTCTGACCACGCTAGCCCTCCCCAACATGCTTCGAACGGCGAACGAACAGTGACATCGGCCCGTTCGAGTACGACGATTGTGAGGACCATTCGTCCTCCTGCACGGAGATGACCGCTATGTCCACATCCACACCCGAACACCCTTCTGTTTCCGTCGCCGGAACCGATTCGGTCGACGTCTACGCACAACGCATTCTCGATGCCACACTCGGTGCGATCGACGTGTTCTCCATCTACCTCGGCGACCGGCTCGGCTGGTACCGCAGCCTGGCTGCCGACGGCCCGGCCACCGCCGACGAACTCGCCGCCCGCACCGGAACCCACCCGCGGTATGCCCGCGAGTGGCTCGAGCAGCAGGCGGTCACCGGGTTGCTCTCCGTCGACGACGACGAACCCCCGCACTTCACACTGTCGCCCGCCGGAGCGGAAGTACTCACCGACGAGCGCAGCCTGGCGTACATGGCTCCGCTGCCGCGCATGCTCACCAGCGGCGCCATGCAGATGCCGGCCCTGCTCGAGGCCTATCACACAGGCGGCGGTGTCGGCTGGGCGCACTACGGCAGCGATGCGCGCGAGTCTCAGTCCGACGTCAACCGGCCGTGGTTCGAGCAGGCGCTGGCCGGAGCATTGCAGTCGGTTCCCGCGGTCGACGAGCTGCTCCGCGCCCCGGGAGCTGCGATCGCCGATATCGGTTGCGGTGGTGGATGGTCCACCATCGCCTTGGCCCGAGCCTATCCGAACGCCACACTGCACGGATTCGACATCGACACCGCCAGCGTCGAACTCGCTCGCTCGAATGTGTCGTCGGAACAGGAAGTGGCACAGCGGATCACGATCACCGAAGCGGATGTCTCCGGACTGCCCGAGTCGGCTTTCCGAGCGGTGTTCGCGTTCGAATGCATCCACGACATGCCGCAACCGGTGCAGGTGCTTGCGGCAGCACGCCGCGCGCTCGTGCCGGGCGGTGCGGTGATCGTGATGGACGAGGCCGTCGGGGAGGAATTCACCGCGCCCGGCGACGACATCGAGCGGCTCATGTACGGATACAGTCTGACGGTCTGTCTCCCCGACGGGATGAGTCATCAGCCGAGCGTGGGTACGGGCACCGTCATGCGCCCCGCCACTCTTCGGAAGTACGCGCAGGAGGCCGGCTTCGCCCAGATGGAGATCCTCCCGATCGAGGATTTCAGCTTCTTCCGGTTCTACCGGCTGTCGGATGGGTGATCCACTTCGGCGTCCGGTAGACAGTCCACTATGCCCACCGACTCGACGCTGCTGCTCGTTCTCGATCTGACCGGCACCTTCGTCTTCGCGCTCAATGGCGCGTTGACCGCCGTCCGTGCGGCACGGCTCGACATCGTCGGCGTGGTGACACTCGGCATGTTCACCGCGCTCGGGGGCGGCGTGATCCGCGACGTCCTCCTCGACGCCCTACCACCGGCCACCTTCCTGGACTGGCGATATCTCGCGGTGGCGGCAGCAGGTGGGTTGATAGCGTTCGCCCTGAGCCGGGTACTGGACCGCCTCGCATTCCCCATCACGGTCCTCGATGCCATCGGCCTGAGTGTCTTCGCAGTGCTCGGCGCCTCCAAGGCCCTGGCTCTGGATTTCGGCATTCTGCAGGCAATCCTCGTCGGCACGATCACCGCGGTGGGCGGCGGCACCATCCGTGATGTCATGGTGCGGCGAATTCCCACGGTGTTGACCAGCGAGCTCTATGCCATTCCCGCTTTGATCGGCGCCGCAGGATTCGCTGCCGCCTACTCATGGGGCTTTGCCGGGACGGCCGCCCTTCTCAGCGCGGCCGCAGTGTGTTTCGTGATCCGGATGATCGGTGTCGGCTTCGCCCTGAATGCACCGAAGCCGCCCGGGCAACAACTCGATTCCTAGGGAAGTGACCGACCGAGACCTTGTTCCCTCCGCGTCCTCAGAGAAGTAGTTCCTTGAGTGAATTCAGGTGGGTGCGGGTGAGAGAGGCTGCCGTCAGGGCATCACGCGAGTCGATCGCGTTGTAGATGCGTTCGTGCGTGGCGTGGTCGGCATCATCTCCATGAGTGCCTCGGAGACGGAGCATGTCGACCATCGCCTGACGGCTGCGCGGCGCGAAGTGAGTGAACAGTTCGAGCAGGATCGCGCTGTGCGCTGCCAGCAGGATGCCGCGATGAAAAGCAAAGTCGGTGTCGACGTGCTCTGCTATGTCCACTCGATGCTTCGCGCGGTCGACCAATGCCCGGCGCAGGTTCTCGAGTTCCGGGGGCGTGCGGCGTTCGGCTGCCAGAGCGGAAGCCTCGACCTCGATCGCGATGCGAGCTTCGATGACGGCGACGATGTCGGCGCGATGCAGGACTGCATCCCAGTTCTCCGGAATATCGACGGCGGTGACGAACACCCCTGCCCCTTGACGCGAAGCGAGCACCCCCTGACCGGCGAGTTGCCGGATCGCCTCACGCACGGTCGAGCGGCCGACTCCGAGTTGAGGGGCGAGCGTGGTCTCCCCGGGCAACTTGTCTCCGACGTTCCACTCGCCGTCTCCGATTCGCGACAACAGCAGCTCAGCAGCCTGTTCGGCGAGTGACTCACGACGGACGAGTGACATGTCGCCATTCTCCCATGCCGGGCTCGACGCCTTCAGCCCCTCAGCTTGTCTGAGGAGTTGTGGTAGTGTCGCCGCATGCTCATCCTCGGATTCCTTCTTCTTCGCCGCCACGGCGGGGTGTAGCCCGACCGGCTCCCGTCGTGGAGCCCGAACGCGCCGGTCGACACTTCGCGACCCGCAGAAGGAACCACGAACATGACCGCCTTCCCCAGCATCAACACTCCCGCCGGACGGGTACCTGCCGATGCTCCGTCCTGGAATCGGCAGACGCACTCACAGATGCCCTCACACCGGTACCGTGATGTGTACTCACGTGTGGAAGTTCCACTCACAGAGCGTGACTGGCCGTCCAAGCGCTTGACCACAGCCCCGCTGTGGGTTCCGGTCGATCTGCGCGACGGCAATCAGGCGCTGGCCGAGCCGATGGATCCCGCCCGCAAGCGCCGTTTGTTCGAGCTGATGGTCGCGATGGGTTACAAGGAGATCGAGGTCGGCTATCCGTCGGCCTCGCAGACCGACTACGACTTCGTCCGCCTCATCGCCGAGACCGACATCGCACCCGACGACGTCACGATCGTCGTGTTCACGCCGGCCCGCCGCGACCTCATCGAGCGCACTGTCGAGTCGGTCCGAGGCGTCCGCAATAACGTTGTCCTCCACATGTACACCGCGACCGCACCGACGTGGCGCGATGTCGTACTCGGGCACGACCGTACAGCGCTCACCGAGTTGATCATGTCCGGAGGCCGGGATGTGCTCGAATTCGCCGGCGACCTCGGGAATGTGCGTTTCGAGTTCTCACCCGAGGTTTTCAACCTCACCGAGCCCGACTTCGCCCTCGAGGTCTCCGGTGCGATGACGAAGCTGTGGGATGCCTCGCCGCAGCGTCCGGTCATCCTCAATCTGCCCGCGACCGTCGAGATCGCAACGCCGAACGTGTATGCCGATCAGATCGAATACATGCACAAGAACCTCGATCGTCGCGACGCGGTGATCCTGTCCGTGCACCCGCACAACGACCGCGGTACCGGTGTCGCGTGTGCCGAACTCGCCGTCCTGGCCGGAGCGCAGCGCGTCGAAGGCTGCATTTTCGGCAACGGGGAGCGCACCGGCAATGTGGATATCGCCACCCTCGCTCTGAACCTGCATGCGCAGGGCATCGATCCGATGATCGACTTCTCCGACATCGACGAGATCCGCCGCACCGTCGAGCACGCCAACCGCATCGAGATCCATCCCAGGCATCCCTACGTCGGCGACCTCGTGCACACCGCCTTCAGCGGCACCCACCAAGACGCGATCAAGAAGGGTTTTGCCGAGCACCATGCCCGCGCGGCCGCCGAGGGCCGTCGAACCAGCGAGACCGAGTGGCGCGTGCCCTACTTGCCCATCGACCCCGCCGACCTCGGCCGCAGCTACGATGCCGTCATCCGGGTGAACTCGCAGTCCGGCAAGGGCGGCATCGCCTACCTGCTGGAGGCCGAGTACGGCATCGAACTGCCCCGGCGTCTGCAGATCGACTTCGCCCGCCACATACAGAAGCACACCGACGCCACCGGCAGCGAGGTCACCGCATCACAACTGTGGGACATCTTCGAGACCGAGTACATCTTCACACCGGGCGACGAGCCCGCCATCGAACTGACGGGCTTCGACACCACTGAGGTGGCCACGACTCTCTCACTGCGCGTGGACAACTCCGAGCACACCAGCTCGCATCACGGCGTCGGCCCGGTGGAGGCCGTCACCGAAGCACTCGCTCGTATCGGGATCTCGCTGGACGTCCTCGCCCTGCATCAGACCAGCATCGGCTCCGGGAATGACAGCGACGCGCTCACCCTGATCGAGTACCGCAGGGGCACAGTCACGCGGTGGGCTGCCGGCAAGAACCGATCCGTGCTGACCGCCACCCTCGAGTCCCTCATCGGCGCCGCGAACACCGACCCGAAAACAGCTCTCACACGGTGATCAGGCTTCGGCGGTGATCGACTGTGTCACTACCGATTTGGCCCACCGGTAATCGGCCTTTCCTGCGGGGGAGCGGACGATCTCCGGCATCACGACGACATGCCGAGGGACCTTGTATCCGGCGATGACGGTCCGGCAATGTTCGGCGAGTTCCTCCTGCGTCGGCTCGTGCGCACCCTCGCGTAGCTGCACGACCACCGAGACCGTCTCGCCCAGACGGGGATCAGGTACGCCGGTGACGAGTGCGTCCTCCACCGCGGGATGACCTTTGACGGCCTCCTCGACCTCTTCGGCGTAGATCTTCTCGCCACCACTGTTGATGCAGGCCGAGCCGCGGCCGAGCACGATGATCGAGCCATCCGTCTCGACCGTGGCGAGGTCGCCGAGCAGCGACATTCGTGTGCCGTCCACGACGGGGAAGGTGGCGGCGGTCTTCTCGGGGTCGTTGTAGTAACCCACCGGCACGTGACCGACCCGCGCGAGATAGCCGATGGCGTCGGAGCCGGGTTCGATCGTCGAATAGTCGGTGTCGACGACGCGCACCTTCGGGGATGCGGGTAGTCGCTGCTTGCCGTCCTCGCCGGGTGTGAGGGCGCCGTTGGCGCCCGATTCGGACGAGCCGAAGGAGTTGAGCAGCATGACGTTGGGGAGCAGTTCCTTCAGACGGTCGCGCACGCTGACCGACCACAGCGCACCTCCCGAACCGATGACGATCAGCGAGCTGAGGTCGAACTCGTCGCGACGCTCGGCGAGGACGTCGGCGATGGGCCGACTGATCGCATCTCCGACGACCATGAGCACGGCGGCTTTGTGCTCGTCGATCTGACGCAGCGCCTCCGCGGGTTCGAAGTTCCGCATGATCACCTGGGGGAAGCCCATGAACAACCCCATGTACACGGCGTACATGGCGGCACCGTGCATGAGCGGCGCGGTGACGACATACGTCAACGGATGTTCGTTGGCGGCGGCCGCGGCGGCGAGCGATTCGGGGCTGTCGTGCGGATCGCCGTACGCGTTGCCTCCGCCGAGCGCGGCGAAGTAGAAGTCCTCGTGCCGCCACATCACGCCCTTGGGCATGCCGGTGGTGCCGCCCGTGTAGAGGATGTAGAGGTCGTCGTCGCTGCGCGGAGCGAAGTCCCGCTCGTCGGAGGCGTCTGCCACCGCGTCGTCGTACCGAACGACGGTGACCTCCGCGAGCGCGGCTGCGTCATCGAGCGCCGGTGTGGGAGCATCACCGACGACCACGATGTGCCGCAGGTGTGGACAGTCGGGCAGGACTTCGGCGACGACGTCGGTCAGGTCTGCGTCCACGATGAGCGCGACGAGTTCGGCGTTGTTGTAGAGGTACTCGAGTTCAGCACCCACGTATCGGAAGTTGATGTTGATCGGGACGGCCCGGATCTTCATGGCGCCGAGCATCGTGTCGAGATATTCGAGGCTGTTGCGCAGGTGCAGTCCGACGTGGTCGCCGGGTTCGACACCCGCCGCGGCGAGGTGATGCCCGATCCGGTTGGCGGCGGCGTCGTATTGCGCGTACGTGTGCGATCGATCGCCGCAGACGAGGGCCGTGCGATCGGGAATCGCGTCGACCACCGCTTCGGTGAGGTCGGCCAGATTCAGAGACATGATGCTGTTCCTTCCGATCGGTCCTGCGACGACGCCGCTCACACCCCTGCCCGAAATGTGCCGTACGCCACTCCGGGCAAAGTAGAACACATATCAGTTCTGGCATCAACGGATGCTCCCGACCAGCGGAAACAAGCAACGGTCGGCCGGCAGATGCCCGGCCGACCGTTGTCGGTGGAATTCGGAGGTGACGCCGAATCAGGACACGCGTTCGAAGATCGCCGCGAGGCCCTGGCCGCCGCCGATACACATGGTCTCGAGGGCGTAGCGGCCCTCACGACGGTGCAATTCGCGGGCGAGCGACGCGAGCATGCGACCACCGGTCGCACCGACCGGGTGGCCGAGCGAGATGCCGGAGCCGTGGATGTTGGCGCGCTCGAAGTCTGCGGCACCGAACTTCCACTCGCGGGTCACGGCCAGAGCCTGCGCCGCGAACGCCTCGTTGAGCTCGATGACATCGACGTCGGCGAGGCCGATGCCTGCTTTGGCGAGAGCGATCTCGGTGGCGGGCACGGGGCCGATACCCATGATCTTCGGTGCAACACCGGCCACACCCCACGACACGATCCGCACCAGCGGGGTAAGCCCCAGTTCCGCGGCCTTCTCCGGAGTCGTGACGATCGCCATCGATGCGGCGTCGTTCTGCCCACTGGCGTTGCCGGCAGTGACGGTGGCGCCGGGATCCTGCTTGCCCATGATCGGCCGCAGCGCCGAGAGCGACTCGACTGTGGTGTCGGCACGCGGATGCTCGTCGGTGTCGATGACCTGATCGCCCTTACGCGAGGGCACGGTGACCGGGATGATTTCCTCGGCGAGGATGCCGGCCTGCTGCGCGGCCACCGCGCGGCGGTGCGACTCGGCGGCGAGCTCATCCTGCTCCTGACGGCTGATGCCGTACTCGGCGCGCAGGTTCTCGGCGGTCTCGATCATGCCGCCGGGGACCGGGTAGTGCTTGCCGCCCGCGGTCGAGCGCGCCCGGGCCAGACCGTCGTGCATCTGCACACCGGTGCGCGCGCCGCCCCAGCGGATGTCCGTCGAGTAGAACGCTGCGTTGCTCATCGACTCGGCACCACCGGCCACGACGAGTTCGTTGTCGCCGTTGCCGACCTGCAACGCAGCCTGGATGACGGCCTGCAGACCGGAGCCGCAGCGACGGTCGATGTGCATGCCGGGCACGGTGACCGGGAGACCGGCGTCGAGAGCGACGACACGACCGATGGCCGGTGCCTCACTGTTGCCGTTGCAGTGGCCGAGGATGACGTCGCCGACCTCGTCGGGAGCCACGCCGGTGCGCTCGAGCAGTCCCTTCAGTGCCGTGACACCGAGATCGACTGCGGTGAGGGCCTTGAACATTCCGCCGTAGCGGCCGATCGGTGTACGGACGGGCTCGCAGATGACGACTTCGCGCATGATGACCTTTCGAGGTGTGGCTGACGGGGGACCGTCACATGAAGCGGCCGCCGGTGACCTCGAGGACGGTGCCGGTCATGTAGGACGACATATCGGAGGCGAGGAACAGTGCCACGGAAGCAATTTCGTCGACCTCGCCCGGACGGCCCATCGGGATCTCCGCCATCTTCTGATCCCACGCCTTCTGCGGCATGGCCTCGGTCATCGCCGAGCGGATCAGGCCGGGCTGGATGGCGTTGACACGCACGCCGTGGTGCGCCATCTCCTTAGCGGCGGCCTTCGTCAGGCCCACGATGCCGGCCTTCGCAGCCGAGTAGTTGGTCTGGCCGACCATGCCGACCTTCCCCGACAACGAGGAGATGTTGACGATCGCGCCGCGCTTGGCCTCACGCATGATCGCGGAAGCCTTGCGGGTGCCGTGCCACGTGCCCTTGAGGTGCACGGAGATGACGAGGTCGAAGTCCTCTTCGGTCATGGTGCGCATCGTCGCGTCGCGGGTGATGCCTGCGTTGTTGACCACGACATCGAGGGAACCGAAGCCGTCGACCGCCTCAGCGAGGAGAGTGTCCCAGTCGCCGGCTTCGACCACATTCGCCTTGACCGCACGAGCGACGTCGCGTCCGCCGAGCTTCTCCGCTGCCGCGTTCGCGGCGTCGAGATCGAGGTCGCCGATGACGACGCGGGCGCCCGCGTCGACGAAGTTCTGGGCGATCGCGAAGCCGATACCCTGGGCGCCTCCCGTGATCACGGCAGTACGGTTCTCCAACAGCGACATCTGGAATCCTTTCGAGGGGACCTGAGTTGTCCCCGACGCGGGTCGATGCCTTCGAATATATCCGCGCGACCGCGCAGAATACCCTTCCGAATCCATCGGGACTGCCTATACGGTGATGGCGCCATTCGTATTGGACAGGCCACGACTCCGACTCGAAAGTGGTAGCCATGACACTTGCGACTCCGACCCCTGAGGTCGACGAAGACGATTTCCGCGAAATCCTCGCCCAGACCCGCGCGTTTGTGCGCAACGTCGTGGTTCCCCGCGAACAGGAGATCGCCGACACCAACGCGATTCCCGACGACATCCGTCAAGCTGCCAAGGACATGGGCCTGTTCGGCTACGCCATCCCGCAGGCATGGGGCGGGCTCGGCCTGAACCTGCAGCAGGACGCCGAACTCGCGATGGAGCTCGGCTACACGACTCTGTCACTGCGGTCGATGTTCGGCACCAACAACGGCATCGCCGGCCAAGTACTCGTCAATTTCGGCACCGACGAACAGAAGGCACAGTGGCTCGAGGGAATCGCCTCCGGTGACGTCGTCGCATCGTTCGCACTCACCGAACCCGGCGCCGGCTCCAACCCGTCAGGGCTGCGCACCAAAGCCGTCCGCGACGGCGACGACTGGATCATCACCGGCGAGAAACGCTTCATCACCAACGCACCCCTCGCGAACCTGTTCGTCGTGTTCGCCCGCACCCGCCCAGCCGACGAGAACGGCACCGGCATCGCGGTGTTCCTCGTCCCCGCCGACACCGCAGGCGTGCAGGTCGCGAACAAGGACGCCAAGATGGGCCAGGAAGGCGCCTGGACCGCAGACGTGCACTTCAACGAAGTACGCGTACCGAACTCCGCGCTCGTCGGCGGCAGCGAAGACGTCGGATACAAGGCCGCGATGATCTCCCTCGCCCGCGGTCGCGTGCACATCGCCGCGCTCTCGGTCGGACAGGCACAGCGCGCCCTCGACGAGTCGGTCACTTATGCCGCGACTGCCACCCAGGGTGGGAACCCGATCGGGAACTTCCAGCTCGTACAGGCCATGATCGCCGACCAGCAGACCGGTGTCATGGCCGGACGCGCGCTGGTACGCGACGCAGCACGGGCATGGGTCGAGGAGACCGACCGTCGCATCGCCCCGTCGGTCGCGAAGCTGTACTGCACCGAAATGGTCGGCAAGGTCGCCGATCTCGCCGTGCAGATCCACGGCGGCACCGGCTACATGCGCGAGGTACCCGTCGAGCGTATCTACCGCGACGTGCGTCTGCTGCGTCTGTACGAGGGCACCAGCGAGATCCAGCGTCTGATCATCGGTGGTGGACTGGTCAAGCAGGCACAGCGCTCGTAAACGCTTCGCGAAAAGGCAGACACAGCACGTCGACGGGCTGTGTCTGCCTTTTTCGTGCGCGGATGCATCGTACCTGAAACACGAACCGCCCATGCGCGATTCCGGTAGTAGGGGCTACCGGAACCGCACACGGGCGGAGCTGCACTTACAGTTGGGAGCGCAGATCGGTCTTGAGGATCTTGCCCGCCGCCGAGGTCGGCAGCGCATCGAGAACCACGACGTCCCGGATCTTCTTGTACGGCAACACGCGTTCGGCGACGTAGGCCATGAGTTCGTCCTCGTCCAGGTCGGCACCCGCCACCGGCACGACGAACGCCACGGGTTCCTGACCCGTCGCACCCACCTCGCGCCCGACCACCGCGGCGGTCGACACGGACGGATGCGTCACGAGGATCTCCTCGAGCTCACGCGGATACACGTTGTAGCCCTTGTAGATCAGCATGTCCTTCGCGCGGTCTGCGATGAACAGGTAGCCGTCGTCGTCGCGGTAGGCGATGTCGCCGGTCGCGAGCCAGCCGTCCACGTACTGCTCCGCGGTGATCTCGGGATGACCGAGATAGCCGTCGGTGACCTGGGGGCCACGAACCCACAGTTCGCCGCGCTCGTTCGTCCCGACCGTTCCCGTCGCATCACCTTGCGGCCGGATCTCGACTTCGGTGTCGAACACGGGAAGGCCGACGCTACCGATCCGGTAGTCGAGGCCTCGGACCAGCGGCATCGCGGTGACGACGCACGTGCCCTCGGTCAGACCGTAACCCTCGGCGACAGTCGCGTTGGGGAACGCGCGTCCGAGCGCCTCGAGCGTGACGTGATCGATCGGGGCGGCACCCGACGACACCACCCGCACCGTCGACAGGTCGCGCGTCGCGACGTCCGGGTGCGTGGCCAATGAGTGCCACATCGCCGGACTTCCGGTGATGTAGCTGGCGCGATGGATCTCGATCAGCTCGAGCATGCGGGCCGGGTCGAAGCGACCCGCAAGCACCTGAGTGAGACCGCACGCCAGCAGGAACGACGTATTGATCAGCGCATGTGCATGGAACAGCGGCGACACGACGATCGTCGACCCCTCGCCCGGAACGACGCCCGCGATATCGAGGCCGTCGATCTTCTCGAGCGAGACCAGACCGCCCTTCGCCACGGTCTGGTACCCGGCACGCCACCCGCACATCTGCGTCACGTTGCCGACTACGTTGCGGTGAAGAACCCGCACGCCCTTCGAAATACCGGTGGTACCACCGGTGTACGCGATGTGCGCGACATCCTCGCCGCTCATGTGCGCCGGTTCGAACTCGGTGGAATGACTAGCCAGCAGCTCGTCGAATCGCACCGTGCCGGCCGACGTGGCTTCGACGGTGTCGGTGGATACGACCGCGATCAACGAGATGGACGTGCCGGCCGCAGCGCCCAGCAGCGTGTCGAGCTGCTGCGGCTGTGTGACGGCCGCGACTGCTCCGGTCTCCTCGATCTGGCGCCGCAGACCCGGCCCCGGCTGAAGCGGATTCACGAGGGTCACCGCGGCACCGACGCGCAACGCACCGTAATAGGCGATGTGGAATTCTGCGCAGTTGCCCACGTGCATGAGCACGACGTCGCGTGCAGCGACACCGGCTGCGCTCAACGCACCCGCGAACTGCGCCGAACGCTCGTCGAGCTCGCGGTACGACAGCACACGGTCACCGTCGACGACAGCAGCGCGGTCGCCGTACATGGCGGCCAGGCTCGGCGCCCACACCGCCATCGACGTCTGTGGGTACGACAGAGAGGTGTCGGCCCACTCGAGTTGAGCAGTAGTCATCGTCGGACCCCGGTTACCGCGGTGCCATGCGGATGGCACCGTCGAGTCGGATGGTCTCGCCGTTGAGGTAACCGTTCTCGAGGATGTTCGTGGCCAGACGCCCGAACTCGTCGGGACGACCCATCCGCGACGGGTTCGGCACGGTGGCCTCGAGCGACGCACGCACGTCATCGCGCAGGCGCGCGAGCAGCGGCGTGTCCATGATGCCGGGGGCGATCGTGTTGACGCGGATGTTCTTGCTCGCAAGATCGCGGGCGGCGACGATCGTCATGCCGACGATGCCCGCCTTGGACGCCGAGTAGTTGATCTGGCCGATCTGACCTTCGTACGCCGCGGCGGACGCGGTCATCACGACCACGCCGCGCTCACCGTCGATCGGCTCGAGCTGCGCCATGCGCTCGGCACCGAGACGCAGCGCGTTGAACGAACCGATCAGGTTGAGGCGGATCACGAACTCGAAATCTTCGAGCGAGCCTGCCTTGCCTTCCTTGTCGAGGATGCGCATCTTGCGGCCGGCGCCGGCGCAGTGCACGACTCCGCGCAGACCGCCGCGCTCGTGTGCGACGTCGAGGGCAGCAGCGAACTGCTCGGCGTCGGTGACGTCCGCACCGGCAAACGTCGCGCCGTCACCGAGATCCTTGGCGACGTCCGCACCATTGGACGACGGCAGGTCGATGAGGGTGACGTTGCCACCCGCGGCAAGCACACGCTGGGCGGTGGAGAGTCCGAGACCGGAGGCACCACCGGTGACGGCGACGGAAAGACCCTTGAGTTCCATAATTTCAATCCTTGATGTGAGAAGACCGGTATCAGAGCAGTTCGAGGATGGTGGCATTCGCCATGCCGCCGGCCTCGCACATCGACTGCAGGCCGTAGCGGATGCCGTTGTCGCGCATGTGATGCACGAGTCGGGTCATGAGGATCGCGCCGGAGCCACCGAGAGGGTGACCGACACCGATCGCACCGCCGAGCGGGTTGAGACGATCGAGCTTCGCGCCGGTCTCGGCGAGCCATGCGAGCGGCACGGGTGCGAACGCTTCGTTGATCTCGAACGCCCCGATGTCGTCGATGGACAGACCTGACTTCGCCAGGGCTTTCTCGGTAGCGGCAATCGGGCCCGTGAGCATCACGACCGGGTCATCGGCAGCCACGACCGCGGTGTGGATGCGCGCGAGCGGGGTCCATCCCTGCTGCGCGGCGTACTCGCTGGTGGTGATCAGGAGAGCACCGGCACCGTCGGAGATCTGCGAGGAGTTACCGGCGTGGATGACGCCGTCCTCCTTGAACACGGTCTTGAGCTTGCCGAGCGACTCGAGGCTGCCGCCGCGGCGGATGCCTTCGTCGGTGCTCAGACCCGCGATCGGAGCGATCTGCTTCTCGAACGCACCGGCATCGGTCGCGGCCGCGGAGAGTTCGTGGGAGCGGAGCGAGAATTCGTCGAGTCGGGTGCGGGAGAAGCTCCACTTCTCGGCGATCATCTCGGCGCCGATGCCCTGGCTGAATCCGTCGACACCGAACCGTTCGAGCACCTCGGGCGGGTAGTTCTCGCCGGGGTTCTTCACGGCACTCCCCATCGGAACGAGCGACATCGACTCGACACCGCCGGCGATCACGACGTCTGCCTGGTCGGCGATCACGGATCCGGCGGCGAACGACACGGCCTGCTGGCTCGACCCGCAGGCGCGGTTGATGGTGGTGGCGGGCACCGACACCGGCCAGCCCGCTGCGAACACTGCGCTGCGCGACACGATTCCGGCCTGCGCGCCGACCTGGCTCACGCAGCCCCACTGGACGTCGTCGACCGACGCCGGGTCGAGGCCGGTTCGTTCGGCGAGTGCGCGGAGCACATGAGCCGAGAGGTCGACGGGGTGAACTTCGGACAGGGCACCGCCCCGGCGTCCGATGGGAGTACGGACGGCATCGACGATCACGGCATCGCGCATGTGGATCGGTCCTTTTGTGGTAGCGAACAAATCGGTCTGGTCTGTAACCCGGTCGAGCCACACCGGCGAAGTGCGACCGGCCGGGTCGTGGTCCTCACGTCGAGGAGACCACGCACCCGGCCGGTGAGGGAAAGTCTTTCGGCGGAAGCTTCCGTTAGGCGGAAGCTATGCCGACTTCGCGAGTGCCTCGCCGCGGATGATCTTGCGGTCGCGTTCGGGGTTGGCGAACACCAGCACGAGCACCGCAGCGATCGCGCCGAGGACACCGATGATCTGGAACGAGGTTGCGTAACCCTCGGCCGCGGTGGCAGCGCTGTCGACGATGAGGCCGGTGCCGTAGGGGGCGACGAGGCCACCGACTGCCATGAGCGCGAGGAACACGCCCATCGTGCCTGCGGTCTGCTGCGGCGGGCACAGCTCGGAGATCGCGGCGTTGATCAGCGGGAAGGCGATGGCGCCGAAGCCGTAGCCGATCGAAACGACCGCCACTGCGAGGATGGGGGTACCGATCGACGGGAGGAAGACCAGGACCGCACCGCAGATGAGGACGCCGATGGCGGGAACGATGATGCGGACCACGCGGGAGGTGTAGCCGCGACCGCGCAGGCGGTCGGTGACGGTGCCCGACGAGATCATCAGCACGAGTCCGACGATCGAGGGAAGCGCGAACATCGAGCCTGCCTGCAGGGCGCTGTAGCCGAGTCCCAGTTCGAAGTACGACGGCAGCCAGGTGAGGACCACGGTGGTGAGCGCATACACGACGATGATCATGAAGGCGCAGCTCGCGAAGGTGCGTGTGAAGAAGATCTTGCGCCACGACACGGACGGCTCCGTCGGCGCAGACCCCACCGCGGTATCGGCACCCTTGACTGCTTTGGACGTGAACGGGCCTTCCTTGAAGCCGGGGATCCAGCACACCATCCACACCAGGCCGAGGACCGACAGCGCAACGATGGCCATACGCCACCCGTATTGAACGGTGATGAAGGTCAGGACCGGAGCGAGCGCGATCTTGGCGACCGAGGCAGAGCCGGCGAGGAATGCGCCGGGCAGGCCGCGTTTGGCCGGCGGGTGCCACGAGTACGCGGCGGTGTGCATGAGGGCCGAACTCGGGCCTTCACCCAGGCCGAGCAGCATGCGGCACACGACGAGGACCACGAAGCCGCCGGTGACGACGAGCGGCAGCATCACGACGGACCAGACCAGTCCGAGCGCGAGCAGTGCCCACTTCAGGGTCAACTTCTTCTCGAGCGGCCCGGCGAGGAAGCCGCCGACCGTGAAGGTCACGAAGAACAGCGAACCGACCAGGCCGATCTGCGACGAGGTCAACCCGAATTCGCGGGCGAGCGGCTGAGCGATGATGCCGAGCACGGCCTTGTCCGCGTAGTTCACGACGTAGAGGAAAATGACCAGACTGGTCATTCCCCAGGCTCGCCGGGGCGTCACCCTGAACGGCGAGGCGGACGCGGCTGTGTCCGGGCCGTCGTGGGTACCTGAAGTACCGTTCACGATTTCACCTGTGGTCACGGGGAGTCCCTTCACGACTCGGAGGAGGATCGCCGCGGGCCGGATTCCGGCTCGCTGTCGGCGTGGAAATACGGCACACCTGGCGTCTGGACCAATTGAACGTGACCGGTGTCACCGAATGCAAAGTGCCTTCGGTGATCCGATCGATCACTCGAACCTATGACCCGTCACAAGCCGAGGGCGACATTGGTCTGCGCTAACCGATCTATAGCCGATCGGTGCTGGTCCACCCCCCAAAGCTGTTGCATGCTGACTGGGAACCGATTCGGGTGACGCACGCCCGGACGCACCTGACGGACGAGGACAGGAACGCCATGAACTCCACCGCTTCCACAGACGAGTTACCCTCGTCCACCGCACCGCTGGCCGGGGTCCGTGTAGTCGAAGTATCGAGCTTCGTGGCCGCACCCCTGTGCGGAATGACCCTCGCCGCCCTCGGCGCCGACGTGATCCGCATCGACCCGATCGGTGGAGCCGCCGACTACAAGCGCTGGCCCCTGACCGAAAACGGAGAATCCATCTACTGGGCGAACCTGAACAAGGGAAAGCGCTCGTTCGCAGCAAACTTTCGTGACCCCAAGGCCCACAAAATCATTCGCGACCTCATCATCGACGCAGGCGTACTCGTCACCAATGCGGCCGGACGCGACTGGCTCGACTACGACGAACTCGCCGCGATCCGACCCGACCTGATCCACGTCCAGGTCCTCGGACGCGCCGACGGCACCGCAGCTGTCGACTACACCGTCAACGCCGCCGCCGGCTTCCCCCAGGTCACCGGCCCCGACAACCTCGACGGCCCCGTCAACCACGTACTCCCCGCATGGGACGTCTCGTGCGGTCTCTACGCCGCACTGTCCGTCGCCTCGGCCGTCTACCGTCGCGAGATCACCGGCGCCGGAACCAAGATCGTTCTTCCGCTCGAAGACGTCGCGTTCGCGACCGTCGGCAACCTCGGCTACATCGCCGAGGCCCAACTCGGCCTCACCGGACGCGGCCGCATCGGCAACGCCGTCTACGGCACCTACGGCGCCGACTTCGCCACCTCCGACGGCGCACGATTCATGACCGTCGCACTGACCCCCCGACACTTCCGCGACCTCACCGAACTCACCGGCACCACCGCGGCCGTCACCGCGGTCGAAGCCGCCCTCGGCACCGACTTCCGCGACGAGGGCGAACGCTACAAGCACCGCGCGGTACTGAACGGCCTGTTCGCACCGTGGTTCGCTGCCCGCACCGCCCACCAGGTCGAAGCCGCACTCGACGCAACCTCGATCCTGCACGAGCGCTACCGCACATTCGCCGAACTCGCCGCAGACCCGCTGATCACCGGCAACCCGATGTTCCAGACGCTCGATCAGCCGCGCATCGGCACCTACTCCGCGGCCAGCACCCCCATGTCGTTCGACGGTGTGCACCCGGCCGTCCGCCCCGCCCCCGCCAACGGTGACGACACCGCCGCCGTCCTCGTCGAACACCTCGGGCTGACCGACGACGAAATCGATGCCCTCGCCGCAGACGGCGCCATCGCCACCAAGCAGAAGGACAACGCATGACCCGCCTTGCCCAGACCCTCGGTCTGTCCGAATTCCAGTCCGACATCCTCGACACCGTCCGGGCATTCGTCGACCGCGAGATCATCCCGAACGCGCAGGAACTCGAGCACTCCGACACCTACCCGCAGGCGATCGTCGACCAGATGCGCGAGATGGGTCTGTTCGGCCTGATGATCCCCGAAGAATACGGCGGGCTCGGCGAATCACTGCTGACCTATGCACTGTGCGTCGAAGAACTCGCCCGCGGTTGGATGAGCGTCTCCGGTGTCATCAACACACACTTCATCGTCGCGTACATGATCCGCCAGCACGGCACCGAAGCGCAGAAGCAGCATTTCCTGCCGCGCATGGCCACCGGTGAGGTGCGCGGCGCGTTCTCGATGTCCGAGCCCGAACTCGGCTCCGACGTCGCCGCGATCCGCACCAAGGCCAAGCGCGACGCCGACGGCAACTACGTCATCAACGGCCAGAAGATGTGGCTCACCAACGGCGGTAGCTCCACCCTCGTCGCCGCCCTCGTCAAGACCGAGGAGGGCTCCGACAAGGCCCACAAGAACCTCACGGCGTTCCTCGTCGAGAAGCCCGCCGGATTCGGTGAGGTCGCTCCGGGTCTGACGATTCCCGGCAAGATCGACAAGATGGGCTACAAGGGCATCGACACCACCGAGCTCGTCTTCGACAACTACGCGGCGTCGGCCGACAGCATCCTCGGTGGCGAGCCGGGTCGCGGCTTCTTCCAGATGATGGACGGTGTGGAGGTCGGTCGCGTGAACGTCTCCGCTCGCGCGTGCGGTGTCGCGATCCGGGCATTCGAGTTGGCGGCGCGATATGCGCAGCAGCGCACCACGTTCGGCAAGCCCATCGCGCAGCATCAGGCGATCGGGTTTTCCCTCGCCGAGATGGCCACCAAGGTCGAGGCCGCGCACCTGATGATGGTCAATGCTGCCCGCCTGAAGGATTCGGGTGAGCGCAACGACGTCGCGGCCGGCATGGCCAAGTACCTCACCAGCGAGTACTGCTCCGAGGTGACTCAGGCGAGTTTCCGTATTCACGGTGGTTACGGTTACTCGAAGGAGTACGAGATCGAGCGGCTCATGCGTGAGGCACCGTTCCTGCTCATCGGTGAGGGCACCAGCGAGATCCAGAAGACGATCATCAGCAAGGGCATCCTCCGCGAATACGCGCTGTAGTTCAGCTGCCCTGTCATACATTCACCCGGAAGGAAAATCTGTGCAGCGTACGGTGTTCAACGAGGATCATGAAGCATTCCGCGATACGGTTCGCACCTTCATTGCGAAGGAGGTCACCCCGGTCTACGAGCAGTGGGAAGAAGAAGGACACCCCCCTCGTGACTTCTACCGCCGCATGGGCGAACTCGGATTCCTCGGCATCCAGGTTCCCGAAGAGTACAGCGGAGGCGGCGAGTCGTCGCTGAAGTTCAACGTGATCCTCGCGGAAGAGGCATCGGCCGCGGGTGTGTCGTTCGGTTCGTCGTCGGTGCACTCGAACCTGATCCTGCCGTACATCATGCAGAACGCAACCGACGAGCAGAAACAGCGGTGGCTCCCCGGATTCGCCTCGGGCGACCTGATGTTCGCAATCGCGATGACCGAGCCCGGTACCGGTTCCGACCTCGCGAACATCGCAACCAGCGCAAAGCTGTCGGACGACGGCAGCCACTACGTACTCAACGGATCGAAGACGTTCATCACCGGTGGCGCACTCGCCGACCGTGTGCTCGTCGTCGCCCGCACGACCCCGTACGACCCGGACAACCGTCGCGGTGGCCTCTCGATTCTCGTGGTGGACGCATCGAGCGAGGGCTACTCCGTCGGCCGCAAGCTGAAGAAGATCGGACTCAAGACATCCGACACGGCAGAGCTGTCGTTCGACGATGTGTTGGTTCCGGTCGCGGATCTGCTCGGCGAAGAGGGCAAGGCCTTCTCGTACCTCACGCAGAACCTTGCCCAGGAGCGCCTGACGATCGCGTTCGGCGCAGCCGCCACCGCATCGGCCGCAATTGCGCACGCCATCGCATACACCAAGGACCGCAAGGTGTTCGGCAAGCCCGTTGCCTCGTTCCAGAACTCCAAGTTCGTGCTCGCGGAGTGCTCTGCGGAGCTTCAGGCGCTGCAGATCATGGTCGACAACGCGATCGAGCTCAACGATCGTGACGAACTGACCGTGCCGGATGCCGCACGTGCGAAGCTGTTCGCGACGGAGACCGCCGGACGCATCATCGACAAGTGCCTGCAGCTGCACGGCGGCTACGGCTACATCACCGAATACCCGATCGCGCGCCTGTACGCCGACACCCGCGTCACCCGCATCTACGGTGGCACGAGCGAGGTCATGAAGACGATCATCGCGAAGGACCTCGGCCTCTGACATGAGAGCGCCGTGAGCGACCACACATGAAATACGCGGATCACCTTGCCTCACAGACAATGTGATCCGCGTATTCTCGTTCGCACTCGAGGAGCATGCCTTCGTCGCCGGAGCGGTCGGGGTCGATATCGGTCACGCCTCGAGGAGTGCGGTCTGCTGGTTGAGAAAGTGCTGCCAGGTACCGGTGCCGCGCTGGGCGTTCGGGGCGGCGAGGTTGTCGCCGGCACGGTACGCACGACCGACGCGGCCTGGCAGGCGGATCGGCAGGCGACCGTGTCGCTGCCGTGCACCCGACGCGTCCCGAAGGGCGGCCACGAGTTGCGGAACGTCGAGCACCTCGGGCCCCGCGAGGTCGGCAACCCGTCCGGCCGGAGCGCCGAGCGTGAGCTCGGCGAGACGTGCCGCGACCTCGTCGCCGTCGACCGGCTCGAAACGGAGACCCCCGGGAACCGGGAGCAGCGGCATCCGTGCCATGCCTCGCGCCACCGGAAGCACGAAGTCGTGCAGCTGGGCCGCGCGCAGCACTGTCCACGGCACGCCTGACTCGGCGATGGCCCGCTCGGCCGCAGCCTTCGCGCGGAAATAGCCGATCGGCATGCGGTCGGCGCCGATCACCGAGATGAACACGAGGTGACGCACGCCGGCCTCCTGAGCCGCGGCTGCGAGGTTTCGCGCGGCGACGTCGTCACCTTTCCCGCCGCCAGCCAGATGCAGCACGACGTCGACGCCGTCGAATGCCGCGGCGAGTCCGTCGCCGGACACAGTGTCACCCACGACATGATGAATGCCGGGAGCATCGGCGCGGGCATGCCGCGACAAGACACGGATGTCGCGGCATGCCTCCCGCAGCAGCGGTACGACGCGGCTGCCGATGTTCCCGGTGCCGCCCGTTACGAGCAGAGGTGCGTTCATGGTGGGGTTCCTCTCATGTCACATCCGAGGGTGTTCCCTCGTCGACATACCGACGAACGAACTCGTGGAGATGTGACATGACCGATCGAAGAATTCTTGCGAGACGCTTCGAGACCGAGCGGCCGCGGCTTCGGGCGATCGCCACGCAGCTGCTCGGCTCGCCCGCAGATGCCGATGACGCGGTGCAGGAGACCTGGCTTCGCCTCGAGCGAGTGGATGCCGCGGGCATCGACAACTTCGAAGCATGGCTGACGACCGTGGTTTCGCGCGTGAGTCTCGACATGCTGCGGGCGCCTCGTCGCAAGCGCGAGCACGGGTGGCAGGTCGAGCCGTGGCGCGACGCGCCCGTGGCGACGGAGGCGGACCCTGCCGAGCTCGCCGCCGCGAGCGAGCGGGTGAGCGTCGCACTTCTCGTGCTGCTGGAGATACTGAGTCCGGCTGAACGGATCGCGCTCGTACTGCACGACGTCTTCGGCCAGGCGTTCGGCGAGATAGCCGTGGTGCTCGATCGTTCACCCGAGGCGGTACGCCAGCTCGCCTCTCGGGCGCGCCGGCGCGTGCGCGGCGTCGAGGAACCCGCACGGCCGGATCGGGAACGCGGGCGGCGCATCGTGAACGCGTGGCTCGCGGCTGCGCAAGACGGCGACATCGGAGCGCTCATCGAGCTACTCGACGACGGTGCGGTGCTGCGTGCCGACTACGGCACGTCGATGCAACGCGTCGAAGGAGCGAAGACGATCGCCGAGCAAGCCGTGCTCGCGGGCCGACTCGCGGCGCACTCGACCCTGATCCTGATCGATGGTCGGCCCGGTGTTGCAGCCGTGCTGGCCGGCAAGGTCGTTTCGATCATGGCGTTCGAGATCTCGGACGACCGGATCGTGGGATTGGATGTGCTCGCCGACCCGCGACGGATTGAACTGCGCGGGGTCGACCGGATCGTTGGCTGACCGAATGCGGCCCGTCCTCGAGTTCGTGTCGAGCGGGGCTGTGGCTCAGCACGGCCGAGGACGCTCAGCACGGCCGAGGACACAGCAACGCGATCCGCGGTTTCGCGTGCGTCCTAGAGGAGCACCTGGTCGATCACCAGCACCGCTCCGAGCGCGATCATCACCGCACCCGACACCCGGCTCACGATCTCGGCTGCTTTCGGTCGGGCGCGGAGCACGCGCTTCGCGCCCGCGCCGACACCCAGATACACCACAGCGCACGTGATCACGTGCACCACACCGAGCATCGCGATCTGCGCGGCGAGCGGCCACGGGCCGGACGGGTCGGTGAACTGGGGTAGTAGCGCCAGCAGCAGCAGGAACACCTTCGGGTTGAGGCCGGAGACCCCCACGCCCTTGACCGTCTGCCGCGCCCACGAGCCGGCGCCGTCCAGTTCGCCTTCCTGCGGGGCCGGCGGGCTCATGAGCATCCCGACTCCGAGCCACATCAGGTACGCGGCACCGGCGGTCGACAGCACCGTGAGCAACACCGGCGACTGCGCAAGCACAGCTGCGACGCCGGCCGCGACGACCGCGGTCATCGCGAGGTGCCCGAGCAGCATTCCGCTGATCGCCGGCACGACACTCCGATACCGCAGTCCCGCGGTGATCGCGTAGGCCCAGTCCGCTCCCGGCGTCAACACGAACAGAATGGACACCATCCAGAATGCAGCGACGACACCGGCAGCCATGGTCACTCCTCACACATTGTCGGAAGGTCGAAGGGGACGAGAAGTCCCACAGCAAAGATTAGGGAGTTCGGCCTGGAATCTGTTTGCAAGTACTTCCCCTGACAGCCCCTCTTGAGGGAAGATTTTCCACATGGACGCAATTGACAGGGAAATTCTTGCCGAGCTCCAGAAGGACGGTCGTCTCACCATCACGGAGCTCGCCGACCGCGTGCGTCTGAGCATCTCGCCCTGCCACCGCCGTTTACGCACGCTGGAACGCGACGGAGCGATCAGCGGATACCACGCACAGCTGGATGCGAATGTTCTCGGCCTCACCTTCGAAGCCCTTGTCTTCGTCACGATGCACACCGCGGAGCGCGTCACCCTCGACGCATTCGAGACTGCCGTTGCCACGATCCCGAATGTGATTCAGGCGCAACGGTTGTTCGGTGATCCGGACTATCTCTTGCGCGTCCTCACCCGCGACCTGTCCGCATTCCAGTCGCTCTACGACGAGCGTCTGTCTGCTCTGCCCGGCGTCCAGCGCCTCAGTTCGACGCTGGTCATGAAACGTGTCGTGGAGAATCGGCCGCTGCCTCTGTAGACGACACCACGCCTGTAGACGACACCGCCGTTTGCGAGGACCTGCGCCGACAAGTTCACGCTGGCCCGCTACTCTTCGCGCCATGCGACTGCTCGAGAAATCGAAACGCGTGATCGAAGCCCAACTGAACAACTCCACCATCCGCGCATTGTCGGGTTCGATGGTGGCGTACGAAGGGCAGATCACGTTCAAATCCGCGGGGTTCGGCGGAGGTGACGGCGTGCTCGCGGGCCTGCGCCAACGCGCGACCGGCGAAGGCCTGTCCCTCATGGAATGCACGGGCACCGGCGTGGTGTATCTCGCCCACGAGGCACAGGACACCACGGTGCTCGAGCTGAACAACGAGACCCTGCAGGTCGAGTCCGAGCAGCTGCTCGCGCTCAACGGAAACCTCAGCACCAATGTCACGTTCGCCGGTGTACGCGGCGGGATGAGCGGGCAGGGTCTGTTCACGACGACGGTATCGGGATCCGGCCAGGTGGCCCTGCTCTCGGCCGGCGGCCCGCTGATCCACCTCGAAGTGTCTCCGCAGTATCCGCTCGTCGTCGACCCTGATGCGTTCGTCTGCGCGAAAGGGATGCTGACGCAATCGTTCGTGACAGATGTGTCGTGGCGGTCGGCGATCGGCCAAGGCAGCGGCGAAGCGTTCTCGCTCCGCTGGGAGGGCTCCGGCATCGTGTCCATTCAGCCGGCAGAACGGTAAGGGGCAGGACATGGCGTTCACGAAGATCAACAGCAAGGTCGTGCGGGTCGACCTCATCCAATCGGGGCCCATTGTCGCGCGCCGCGGCGCAATGCTCTTCTACACGGGCGAGGTGCAGTTCGCTCCTCACGGCGGCCCGGGTGGGGCGGGTGGCGCTCCCGGCCTAGGAGGGATGGCGGGAATGGCCGGCCGGATGTTGCAGGGCGAGCACGAGGCCACGATGCTCGCCCAGGGCAAGGGCAGCGTGCACTACGGCTTCAAGGGGCTCGAGACACACGTCGTCGACATGTCGGCCGGCGGTGAGCTCCGAGTGGAAGCGTCGCGGCTGCTCGCCCACACGGTCGGTCTGCAGAGTTCGGTGGTGTCGGCGAATGCGACGCCGTCCGGCGGTGGTGGCGGCGGACTGTTCGGCGCCCTGCGTGGCGCCGCGACCGGCATGGTGACAGGCCAGGGTCTGTTCACCACCCAGCTGTCCGGCTACGGCGCAGCCGTACTGCTCGCGCACGGTGGGGTCCTCGAACTGCAGGTGGGTGGGCCGTCCCCGGTGGTCGTCGACCCGCAGGCCTTCGTCGCCTCGTACGGTCCGGTGCAGACCGAGCTGAAGTCGTCGATGAGCTGGCGGAATGCGGGCCGCACCGGCGGCGAGTCGATGCAACTCGAATGCACCGGTCAGGGAATCGTCTACGTGCAGGCATCGGAGGAGAAGCTGTGAGTGCCGTCCTGAATCCGTCGCACCTGGTGGGCAGCGACAATGTCCCCGGTAACAACTATGCGTTCAGCATCGATCTGCAGTCGCCGTGGTTCCTGTCGAAGGGCGCGATGATCGCCTACTACGGTCAGTTGCAGTTCAATGCGCTCACTCAGTTGCACGGCCAGATGCTGCACATGGTGGCTCGGTCGTTCTCGGCGCCGATGTATATCGGCGACTACGTCGTGGCAGAAGGTTTCGGAAAGCTGATTCTCGGGGATCGGGGATACGACATCAATTCGTTCGACCTCGACGACGGGAACCTCACCGTTCGGCAGGCCAACCTACTTGCGTGGGAACCCGGCCTGGCACTGAAGCAGTCCATCGTGCCCGGGTTTCTCACCTTGATCGGGACGGGCAAGTTCTTGGCGTCGTCGAATGGGCCGGTGATGTTCGCCGAGCCGCCATTGCGCGTCGATCCGGAGGCCTTGGTCGGATGGGCGGACTGCCCGTCGCCCAGCCACCACTTCGACGAAGCGTGGATCACCGGGTTCATGTCTGCGGGTGCACGCTTGTTCGGGGTGCAGTCCGGCGAAGAGCGCCAGTTCGATTTCACCGGTGCGGGCACGGTGCTGATCCAGTCGAGTGAGAAGGTCATCCACGATTCGTCGATCGTGCGCACCATCGAGGGACAGATCCCGGGCTTGTCGTCCGGCGGGTTGCAGCGAATCAACCAGGTGGTGTCTCAGCAGATGCAGCAGCAACAGCAGTAACACACCCTGGGTCGATCCTGGACTTATCACGGATCAGCCATTCCGTATTTGTGACTACGATCACACACTAGGGTAGCCTAACTGGATGTAAGGTTTGGGCAACCTAAGTAAGCATCCGGTTACAGGAATGGTGGCTCATGATCGTCTGCAGTTGCCACGCACTCACGCATCATCACATCGAAGCCGAGGTCGCAGCCGGCGCGCGCTGCACCCGCGAAGTGAGTGCGGCGTGCCGAGCAGGCACCGATTGTGGCAACTGCGTCCGCAACATCTCCGCGATCATCCGGCAGGCACGCTCTCAGAGTGAGATCATCGAACTCGAGACCGCCGTGTAGCCAGCCCCTGCCCGGCGGTGAAACCCAATGGTTCACCCCGGGAGGTGCCATGAAGGGCGACAAGAAGGTAATAGAACTACTCAACGAGCAGCTCACAGCCGAGCTCACGGCGATCAACCAGTATTTCCTTCACTCGAAGATGCAGGAAGATCGCGGATGGACGAAACTCGCCTCGCACACGCGCGCCGAGTCGTTCGATGAGATGCGGCACGCCGAGAAGCTCACCGACAGGATCCTGTATCTCGACGGACTCCCCAACTATCAGCGGCTCGGGTCGCTGCGGCTGGGTCAGACCGTCAAGGAGATGCTCGAATCGGATCTGGTCGTCGAGGTCGAGGCACGTGATCGGCTCCGCAAGGGGTCCGAGTACATGCGTTCGGTCAGCGACATCACCTCGGCGAACATCTTCGAGTCGATCCTCGCCGACGAAGAAGAGCACATCGACTACCTGGAAACCCAGCTCGACCTGCTGGAGCAGCTTGGTGAGCCGCTCTATCTGGCCAAGCACGTGACGCCGGAGGAATGACGACGTAGCAGCACGAACAACAGGTGAGGGCGACCCCATCGGGGTCGCCCTCACCTGTGTCTGCGATGAGTTCCGGCCGATCCGACGGTCGGTACCTGACGGATGGCACGGCACCCGTCGGGCCCCGTCCGGAAGGAGACCTCATGGCCGCCCCCTCCCTCGGCAGCATGCTTCTGTCGAGCACGAACCCCGAGCGCCTACGCGACTGGTATGTGAACGCATTCTCGGTGAAGTCCGAACGCACCCCCGGCGAACCCGCATACGACGTCCTCGATTTCAACGGCTTCTACATCATGCTCGACCGTCGCGCCGATATCGGCGCACTCAATCCCGAACCCGGGCGTCTGATCATCAACCTCGAGGTCACCGGTGCGCGAGACATCGTTGCCAGACTCGACGAACTCGGCACGAAGTGGCATTCCCCGCTCGAAGATCGCGACGGCAGCCTGTTCGCCACAGCGATCGACCCCGACGGCAACTACGTACAACTCGTCGAGCTGAGCGACGAAGCCAAAGCGGCGATGACCTGAGGTCGCTCGCGCCGGGCTGTCTGTGATGGCACCCTGGTGAAGGTGACCGAGCGGAAGCGTCCGGACGTGAGTTTCGAGACGTGGATCGAACGACAGATCCGCGTCGCGCAGGAACGCGGCGACTTCGACAATCTTCCGGGCTCAGGCAAACCCATCCCGGATCACGGGAACGACGAGATGTGGTGGATCAAGACCTATCTCGAGCGTGAGGGCTTGTCCGGGGAGGCGTTGTTGCCGCCGGAACTTCAGGTGCGCAAGGAGATCGAACGCCTGCCCGAGTCGGTTCGGACGATTCCGACGGAGAAGGACGTGCGGCAGTTCGTCGCCGATCTGAACCGCCGGGTGGCCGCCTGTCTGCTCTCGCCGGACCGCCTACCCGTGCCGCTGCACAAGGTCGACGTCGACGACGTGCTCGAAACATGGCGTGCCGAGCGACAGAGTCGACGCACGCAGGCGAAGGACGCTCTGGCCACGCCACCGTCGCAGCAACCCATCCGTAAGCGCAGCAAAGCTGGCCGCGCGTGGTTCCGGTGGCGGTAGCTACCAGAACCACGCGGGCAGCGTCGGCTGCGCTACGTCAGGGAAGCTGCTACGCCAGGGAGGCTCCGGTGGCACCCCGCACCTGCTCTTCGGACACGCCAGGTGCGCACTCGACCAGCTTCAGACCGTTGTCGGTGACGTCCACGACGGCGAGGTTGGTGACGATGCGCTGCACCACGCCCTCACCCGTGAGCGGAAGCGAGCACTTCTCCACGATCTTCGGGTTGCCCGACTTGTCGGTGTGCTCCATCAACACGATCACCTTGCGGGCACCGTGCACCAGATCCATCGCACCGCCCATGCCCTTGACCATCTTGCCCGGCACCATCCAATTCGCCAGATCCCCGGTCTGCGAGACCTCCATGCCACCGAGCACGGCGGTGTCGATATGACCACCGCGGATCATGCCGAAGCTCAACGCCGAATCGAAGAACGCCGCACCGGGATCGACCGTCACGGTCTCCTTACCCGCGTTGATCAGATCCGGATCGACCTCATCGTCGGTCGGGTACCGTCCGGTACCGAGGATCCCGTTCTCGCTGTGCAAGGTCACCTGCACACCTTCTGGGAGGTAGTTCGGAATCAGAGTCGGCAGACCGATACCGAGATTGACGTACTCGCCCGGCGAGAGTTCCTGCGCCGCACGCGCAGCCATCTCGATCCGCGACCACCCGACGGTCTCGGCGGTGTCCACACTGGTGCTCATGCTCACGCTCCCTTCGCAGCGCTGACAGTGCGCTTCTCGATCTGCTTGTCCTGGATGCCGGTATGCACGATGCGATCGACGAACACGCCGGGCAGATGCACCTGCGCCGGATCGATCTCACCCGGCTCGACGAGCTCCTCGACCTGCACGATGCACACCTTGCCGGCCATCGCCGCGAGCGGGTTGAAGTTCATCGCAGCCTTGTTGAACACCAGATTGCCCTCGGTGTCGCCCTTGAGCGCATGCACCAACGAATAGTCCGCGTTGATGGACTCCTCGAGCACGTACCGCTTGCCACGGAACTCACGGATCTCCTTCGCCGGAGACGCGATCTCCACCGAACCATCGGCGGCATACCGCCACGGCAGACCACCCTCGGAGATCGGGGTACCGACACCGGCCGGGGTGAAGAACGCCGGGATACCGGCACCACCGGCACGGAGCTTCTCCGCCAACGTGCCCTGCGGCGTCAACTCCACCTCGAGCTCACCGGAGAGATACTGCCGCGCGAACTCCTTGTTCTCACCGACGTACGACGCAGTGACGCGGCGGATCCGCTTCTCACCGAGAAGGATCCCGAGTCCGTGCCCGTCGACGCCGCAATTGTTGGAGAACACCTCGAAGTCGGAGGCGTCGCCGGCGGCGATCGCCGCGATCAGCTCGTCGGGGATGCCGCACAGTCCGAATCCGCCGACGGCGAGCAGCGCACCCGACGGGATGTCCGCAACGGCCGCCTGGGGCGTCTCGAATACCTTGGAAGCCAAGTCCAATACCTCTCCGGTCCGTGGGCCGCATCGCCACCGGAGGTGGATGCGTCCGCTGGGTGAACACGCTTTCTTGCTGTGTACCAATAAATAGTGCGGGCGGTCACATTGCAAGGACACCGTGGTTACGTTTCCCGATTGGTCGCTGAACGAACACGTCGACGGAGAGTGTTCACCCAGTGAACGTATGCTGCCGGTTATGACGTCGGGCGCTCAGGGACAGCTGGTCGGGAGGGTCGCAGCACTCCTCCGAGCCGTCTCCGCCCACGAACCCGACGGAGTGTCGACATCCGACCTCGCGCGCGAGGTCGATCTCGCCAGACCCACAGTCCACCGTCTGCTCACCACGCTCGCCGACGAAGGACTCGTCGACCGGCACCGCGACAGCGGGAAATGGACGTTGGGCCCGGAACTGTATCTGCTCGGTTCACTCGCGGCCGCGCGCTACGACATCACCGAAGTCGCCGGGGACGTTCTACGAGACCTCGCCCGGGAAACCGGGGAGAGCGCCTACCTCTCCGCACGTCGCGGTGATGAGACCGTGTGCCTGGCAGTCGAGGAAGGCAGCTTCCCGCTACGCTCCCATGTGCTGCACGTCGGGATCCGGTTCCCCTTGGGTGTGGCGTCGGCCGGACTGGCGATCCTGTCGCATCTATCCGATCGCGACATCGACGCGTACCTGTCGAGAACCGACCTCTCGTCGGAATGGGGAACCGACCACGCGAGAAGCGATATCGAGAAACGCATCGCCGTCACACGATTGGCCGGGTACTCGGTCAATCCCGCCCTCATCGTCGAAGGCAGCTGGGGCATGGGCGCGGCAGTGTTCGACCGACGCGACACCCCGACGTGGGCGCTCAGCATCACAGGCGTCGAAAGCCGCTTCCGCGGCGACCGCCGCGCCGAGCTGGGTGAGTCGCTGCTGCACCAGGCGCACCGGCTCACTCAACTCCTGCGACGTCGGCCGCAGCCGGGCCGCTGACCCTGTCGGGAGCGGCCCGGCGAGCGTCAGTCCGCGCGGCTCGGGACCCGCTGAAGCAGTCGCTCGGCGTGCTTCAGAATCGGGCCGTCGACCATCTTGCCCTCGAAATCGAAGACGCCCCGCTGGGTTTGTGCAGCGGCAAGCACGCGTCGTGCCCAGTCGGCTTCCTCTTCCGTGGGCGCGAACGCACGGCGGATCACCTCGATCTGAGCGGGGTGGATCGCTACCTTGATGTCGAATCCGACAGCCACCGTGTCGAGGGACTCCTCGTACAACCCGTCGGTGTCCTTGATGTCCAGGTACACCGAATCCAGCGCCCAGCGGGCATGCCCCTTCGCGGCGAGCAGCGACACCGACCGCGCGTGCTGTGCGACAGCCCGATAGGTGCCGTCGGCGCGTCGGCTCGAGTTGCCGCCGAGGCCCGCGACCAGGTCCTCGGCACCCCACATGACACCGATCGTGTTGTCCACCTTCGCGATTTCCTCGACTGCGAGCACTCCCAGCGGTGACTCGATCAAGGCAACCACCTCGAGCAACGCGAGTGAGCGCACCTCGTCGGCGCTTTCACACTTGGGAAGCATCACGCGCGTGTACGACGTGCGACGCAATGCTTCGAGGTCGAGTTCGTGGTCGGCGGTGCCCACCGGGTTGACGCGCACGACTGTGCGCTCCGGATCGAGCGGGGTCGCGACGAGCGCGTCGCGCGCCGTCTGCTTGTCGCCTGCCGATACCGCGTCCTCGAGATCGATGATGACGACGTCGGAGCGGTCGGCCGCCTTGGCGTAACGTTCGGGCCGGTCTGCGGGCACGAACAGCCATGCGGGCCCGGGCAATTCCCATGTCATGATGTCGGCCTCTTCTGTACGAGTGTCTTGCGGACCGCGATGCCGACGACGTCGCCGTGCTGATTGCGACCCGTGTGCTCGAGCGTGACGATACCTTCGCCGGGGCGGCTCTTCGACTCACGCTTGTCGAGGATCTTCGTCTCGACGTAGAGGGTGTCGCCGTGGAACAGCGGCTTCGGGAACGCCACTTCGGAGAACCCGAGATTCGCGACGATCGTGCCCTGCGTGAGCTGCGCGACGGACAGTCCGATCATCGTCGACAGGGTGAACATCGAGTTCACCAGTCGCTCACCGAAGCTCGTCCCGGCCGCGTACGCGGCATCGAGGTGCAGGGCCTGCGTGTTCATCGTCTGCGTCGTGAACAGCGTGTTGTCGGCCTCGGTGATGGTACGACCGGGCCGGTGCTCGTAGATCGCGCCGAGCTCGTATTCCTCGAACCACAGACCACGCTGAGTAATTCGCTTTTCGGTCTCGCTCACAGTCCCAACCCCCGTGCGATGAGCATGAGCTGCACCTCGGTGGTACCCTCACCGATCTCGAGGATCTTGCTGTCGCGGTAGTGCCGCGCGACAGGGTATTCGTTCATGAATCCGTAGCCACCGTGAATCTGCGTGGCGTCGCGCGCGTTGTCCATGGCCGCTTCGGAGGCAACGAGTTTCGCGATCGAGGCCTGCTTCTTGAACGGTTTTCCGGCGAGCATCGCTGCCGCGGCGTCGTAGTAGGCGGTGCGGGCGGTGTGCGCACGTGCTTCCATCCGTGCGATCTTGAATGCGATGGCCTGATTGTTGCCGATCGCGGTCCCGAATGCCTCGCGTTCCTTGGCGTACTTGATCGATTCGTCGACGCAACCCTGGGCGGCACCGACCGACAGTGCCGCGATCGCGATGCGGCCTTCGTCGAGAATCCGCAGGAAGTTCGCGTATCCGCGGCCACGCTGTCCGAGGAGATTCGCTTCGGGGACGCGCACATTCGCGAAGGTCAGTGGGTGGGTGTCGGAGGCATTCCAGCCGACCTTGTTGTAGGCCGGTTCCGCAGTGAAACCGGGGGTGTCTGCCGGCACAAGGATCGTGGAGATCTCCTTCTTGCCGTTCGCGTCGGTCCCGGTGACGGCGGTGACCGTGACGAGCGAGGTGATGTCGGTGCCCGAGTTGGTGATGAACTGTTTGTTGCCGTTGATCACCCACTGCCCGTCCTCGAGCTTCGCGGTGGTCTTGGTGCCGCCGGCGTCGCTACCGGCACCGGGCTCGGTCAGGCCGAACGCGGCGAGGTTGCGACCGCTCGTGAGCTGCGGGAGCCATTCCTGCTTCTGCTCGTCGGTACCGAAGCGGTAGACCGGCATCGCGCCGAGCGACACGCCCGCTTCGAGGGTGATGGCGACAGACTGGTCGACCTTGCCGAGCTCCTCGAGGGCGAGGCACAGCGCGAAGTAGTCGCCGCCCATTCCGCCGTACTCCTCGGGGAACGGCAGGCCGAACAGACCCATGTCGGCCATTCCCTGCACCACTTCGTACGGGAACGAATGCTCGGCGTCGTGCTTGGCCGCGACGGGCGCGACGACGGTGCGCGCGAAGTCGGCGACCGACTTCCTCAGCTGTTCGTATTCGTCGGGGAGCTGGCCGGTGGCCAGGTACGTCGGAGACTCGGTCATGCCTCTTCCTTCGTGTCTGTGTGCGGGGTGATGCGGGCGAGAAGCTGATCGACCTTGACCTGTTCACCTGCGGCAGCGAACAGTTCGACGACGCCGTCGATCGGGGCGGTGAGCGCGTGTTCCATCTTCATGGCTTCGACGATGGCGATCGTCTGGCCCGCAGTGACCTCGGCGCCCGCTTCGACGGACATGGCGATGACGGCACCCGGCATCGGGCTGGTGATATCGGCGTCGCCGGTGTGGGTGTCGCCGCCGCGCACACTGGCCTCGCGGACCTCGCGGACCGCGACGCTCCCGTGGCCGTCGGCGAGCCAGATCGTGCCGTCGACCTCCGCGACGCGGAACACGTGACGACGACCGTCGAGCACGACAGCGAGGACCGAGCCGACGGCTGCATCGCGGCCGGTCCCTGCGCCGAGCGTTGCAGACAGCGAATACTGGCTGCCGTCTTCGACATCCACGGTGCCCGCGACCGGTGTTCCCGCGAGGCGCACGTGGGCGGTGCGGTCGCCGGACGCGAGCCGGTAGCTGGTGGGCAGGTGCGGGCCCACGCGCCATCCGTCGGGAACGTCCCACGGATCGGAGGTGTCGTCGGGCCAGTGCTGCAACCAGCGGAGCACTGCTGCGGCAACGAGCGCGGCATCGGAGGTCTCGGGCGCGGTGTAGTCGCCGAGACGCCGATCGAGCAGCCCGGTGTCGAGCGCACCGGCCACCACCTCGGGATCGGCCAGCAGGAACCGTGCGAAATCGATGTTGGTGACCACCCCGAGCACCGCGGTGTCGGCGAGGGCGCGGTCGAGGCGCCGCAGAGCACCGGCGCGATCGTCGGCGTGCGCGATGACCTTGGCAAGCATCGGGTCGTAGTCGCTTCCGACGACAGTGCCCGGTTGCAGACCGGAGTCGACTCGCACGCCGGGACCATACGCTTCGACCACGTCGGCGACGGTGCCGCCGGTGGGCAGGAACCCGCGACCGGGATCCTCCGCGTAGACGCGGGCTTCGATGGCGTGGCCGGTGAGGGTGACGTCCTCCTGCGTGAACCCGAGGGGCTCACCCGCGGCGATCCGCACCTGCCATTCGACGAGGTCGAGGCCCGTGACCATCTCGGTGACGGGGTGTTCGACCTGCAGGCGGGTGTTCATCTCCATGAAGAAGAACTCGTCGGGCTCGTCGGCGGAGACGATGAATTCCACGGTGCCGGCGCCGGTGTAGTCGACGCTGCGCGCAGTGTTGCAGGCTGCTTCACCGATGCGGGCGCGGGTGGCCTCGTCGAGCAGCGGCGACGGCGCTTCCTCGATGACCTTCTGGTGGCGACGCTGCAGGCTGCATTCGCGTTCGCCGAGGTGGACGACGTTGCCGTGACTGTCGGCGAGGATCTGCACCTCGATGTGGCGCGGGCGCAGAACGAAACGCTCGAGAAACAGCGTGTCGTCGCCGAACGACGCCGCGGCTTCGCGACGTGCGGAGACCAAGGCGTCGGGAAGGTCGGCGGGATCGTGCACGAGCCGCATGCCCTTGCCGCCACCGCCGGCCGACGGCTTGACCAGCACCGGGTAGCCGACTTCGGCGGCACCGGCGATCAGTTCGTCGTCGGTCAGGCCCGGTCGCGAGATACCCGGAACGACAGGGACTCCGAACTCCGAGACCGCGGCCTTCGCGGTGATCTTGTCTCCCATGGTCTCGATCGCATGCGCGGACGGGCCGAGGAATGCGATACCGGCCGTGGCACACGCGGCAGCGAAAGCCGAGTTCTCCGACAGGAATCCGTAACCCGGGTGGATGGCCTGCGCGCCGGTCTCGACCGCCGCGGCGATGACCTTGTCGATCACCAGGTAGCTCTCGCGAGCCGCGGCGGGGCCGAGGAGTACGGCGGTGTCGGCTTCGCGCACGTGTCGGGCGTCGCGGTCGGCCTCACTGAACACTGCGACGGAGCGGATGCCCATCGACCGCAGTGTGCGGATGACGCGGACGGCGATCTCTCCGCGGTTGGCTACCAGTACTGTATCGATGCGTTTCGTGTCACTCATGTCGCTCACATCCGGAAGACGCCGTAGGAGACCGGCTCGAGCGGCGCGTTCGCGCACGTCGACAGTGCCAGTCCGAGAACTTTTCTGGTGTCGGCGGGGTCGATGATTCCGTCGTCCCACAACCGAGCAGTGGAGTAGTAGGGGTTGCCCTGGTCTTCGTACTGCTCGCGGATCGGAGCCTTGAACGCTTCTTCGTCCTCGGCCGACCACGGCTTGCCCGAGGCGTCGAGCTGGTCGGAACGCACGGTTGCAAGGACCGATGCGGCCTGCTCGCCGCCCATCACCGAGATGCGGGCATTGGGCCACATCCACAGGAAGCGAGGCGAATACGCGCGCCCGCACATCGAGTAGTTGCCGGCGCCGTAGGAACCGCCGACGACGACGGTGAGCTTGGGAACGCGCGCGCAGGCGACGGCGGTGACCATCTTCGCGCCGTGCTTGGCGATGCCGGCAGCCTCGTAGTCGCGGCCGACCATGAATCCGGAGATGTTCTGCAGGAACAGCAGCGGGACGGAGCGCTTGTCGCACAGCTCGATGAAATGCGCTCCCTTGAGGGCAGATTCACCGAAGAGAACGCCGTTGTTGGCGATGATGCCGACGGGATGTCCGTGGATGCGCGCGAATCCGGTGACCAGAGTCTTGCCGTACTCGGCCTTGAACTCGTGGAAGCTGGAGCCATCGACCACTCGCGAGATGACCTCGCGCACATCGTACGGAGTGCGCGAATCGGTGGGGACGACGTCGTAGAGCTCGGCGGGGTCGGCGTCAGGTGGGGCGGTCGGTGCGACGTCCCACGGGCGCGGGGTACGCGGCCCCAACGTCGAGACGATGTTGCGCACGATACGCAGTGCGTCGCGATCGTCTTCGGCGAGGTGGTCGGTGACGCCGGAGATCTTCGAATGCAGGTCGCCGCCACCGAGTTCTTCGGCCGTGACGACCTCGCCGGTCGCGGCCTTCACCAGCGGAGGGCCGCCGAGGAAGATGGTGCCCTGGTTGCGGACGATCACGGCCTCGTCACTCATCGCGGGTACGTAGGCGCCACCGGCGGTGCACGAGCCGAGGACCGCCGCGATCTGCGGGATCCCCTGCGCGCTCATCGTCGCCTGGTTGTAGAAGATGCGGCCGAAATGCTCGCGATCGGGGAAGACCTCGTCCTGCCGGGGTAGGAAAGCGCCGCCGGAGTCGACGAGGTAGATGCACGGCAGGTTGTTCTGCAGCGCGACTTCCTGCGCGCGCAGGTGCTTCTTGACGGTGATCGGGTAGTAGGTGCCGCCCTTGACGGTGGCGTCGTTCGCGACGATCACGCACTCACGACCGGCGACGCGGCCGATACCGGTGATGACGCCGGCGCCGGGGCACTCGTCGTCGTACATGCCGTTCGCCGCGAGCGGGGACAGTTCGAGGAACGGGCTCCCGGTGTCGAGAAGCTCGTCGACGCGGTCGCGGGGGAGCAGCTTCCCTCGCGCGACGTGGCGTTCGCGGGACTTTTCGTTGCCTCCGAGGGAGGCGGCAGCGAGTTTCTCCCGAAGGCCTCTGACCAATTGTTCATGCTGGTCACGGCTGGTTTGCGAGAGCGCGTGAGCGGTTGTCACGGTTACCATCCTCGGTTGATTGACCTAATCACCATTAACTGAAAAGCTAGGTTAGTTACCATTAACCGAGTTGTCCATACCCGAGTTGTTCCCATCCAGACGAGTGGAGTGTCCGCCATGAACCAGGCCGTCGAAGGGGAGGCCCTCGAGATGGATTCCGTCGCACGCACGCCACGGTCGCAGGCCAAGGCCGAGCGTCGGCGGCAACTGCTCGTCGCCGCAGCACGCCTGATCGCCGAACGCGGTTTCACCGGCGTGCGCCTCGAGGATCTCGGTGCTGCCGTCGGCATCAGCGGGCCCGCCGTCTACCGGCATTTCCCCAACAAGGACGCGCTGCTGGTCGAGATCCTCGTCGACATCAGCCGGCGCCTGTTCGCCGGCGGCACCGCGGTCGAGGAGAGCACTTCCGACCCCCACGAGACACTCGAAGGCCTCGTCGACTTCCACCTCGACTTTGCGCTGGGGGAACAGGACCTCATCCGCGTCCAGGATCGCGAACTGCACTCACTCACCGAGGAGGGCCGGCGCCAGGTCCGCACCCTGCAGCGCCGCTACGTCGAGATCTGGGTGGGCGTGCTGTGCCGCATCGATCCGGCACTCGCCGAATCCGACGCGCGCACCATAGCGCATGCGACGTTCGGGCTCATCAACTCCACACCACACAGCGCCGATCCGCGCTCACCGCACAGCACCCGCACCGTACTGCGGCGGATGGCGCTCGCAGCACTCGATTCCACACACGACGCCGAGTAGGACAAGGACACGACATGGCGTACTTCGAACGCACCGGATCGAATTCCTTCCGCGCAACCGAGCATGTGGGTGGCGCATGGAACATCGAGGAACAACACATTGCACCCGCATTCGGGCTTCTCGCGCACGTCGTCGAATGCGACCGTGACGCGCGGCGCAGCGATGGGCTGGTGATCGGTCGCCTGTCGTACGACATCCTCGGAGTCCTGCCGATCGGCGACATGGACGTCGAAGTGACGGTGCTACGCCCCGGTCGCACCATCGAACTCGTCGAAGCCGTGCTCAGCCACGGGGGGCGCGCCGCCGTGCGACTGCGGGCGTGGCTGATGACTCCTGGCGCCACCGACGCCCTCGAAGCGTCCTCCCTGCAGCGCATCGCACCACCCGAAAGTCACGAGCCGTGGGATGCCACGGAGGTGTGGCCGGGCGGTTTCATCGAATCCGTCGAAGTGCGGCGCAATCAGGTCGAGCCAGGACGTGCCTCATTCTGGGTGCGCAGTCCGATTCCGCTGCTCGCAGACGAGAAGGTCAGCGACCTCGCGCACACCGTCCGACTCTTCGACATCTCCAACGGCATGACGGTGCGTGCCGACCCGAAGAGCGTCACCTTCCCCAACCTCGATCTCACCGCGCACGTATTCACGCAGCCGCAAGGGGAATGGGTCGGCTTCGACACCACCGTGTCGTTCGGCGCAGGCGGTATCGGCCTGACCAGCAGCGTCCTGCACGACACCTACGGCCCGATCGGCACGATGTCTCAGATCCTCACGGTGCGCCCCAACTGAACTCTGCTCCACACCACTGACTCCCGTACCGTCGGATCGACGATCTTGTACGACGCGACAAGGAGAACCGAGTGAGCAGGACCGCAGTACGCGACCTCTCGCGCCCTCGGCTGTGGCGGGCAGTCCTGCTCTGGATCGTCGTGTGGGCGGTGTGTGGGCTCGCCGCCCCGATCGTGCAGGACGCGACCGGCCTGTCCACGGATGTGCTGGCGCTGGTCATGCTGGCGCCTGCACTCGCGTCGGCCGTCGTGTGGCTCGCGGTGCGACGCGACCTTCCGGCGCCGTGGCCGCGAGTGGCCATCCGCGCGATCGTATGGCCTACCGTGCTCGCCCTCGTGTGGATCGCGGTGTTCACCGCGGGACTTCTCGCGGCCGGTTTCTCGTTCGGCTCCGGAATCGGTGTCGCCGGAGTACCGCTCGCGGTGGTGCTGGCGGCGCAGGCCGTCGGGGCCCTCGGCGAGGAGATCGGGTGGCGCGGCACGCTGCAGCATCTCGCCGAATCACGAATGTCCCGATGGGTAGCGGCCCTGCTTCTCGGCGCGGTGTTCGGCGCGACCCATATCGGCTACTGGTCGGAAGGCCTCCTGTTCGTCGCGGGGTTTGCCCTCTCGACGGCACTGATGGGGCTCGCAATGGTGCTGATCGCCCGGGGCAGTTTCGCGCAGCGCATGATCCCGGCGACGCTCATCCACCTCGGCCTGAACCTGGTGACGGCCGACGCCGGCGGCTTCGACAACCCGTGGCTGCTGATCGCACCGGCCGCAGCAGCAACTGCGGTCGTTCTCATCGCCGCGCGGATGACGAAATCCGATCCGGCGCGCGTCCGGCGTCCCGCATCCGCCCCCACCGAGTGGACGAGGTCTTAGGCTCGCACAATGGCAGATATGACGGTGGATATTCGGTCCCCCGAAGAACTGACGGCCGCGCTCGAATCGACCGGGTACCTCGCCGACGACGGCGTCGCGATGGCAGCGTTCCTCGCGCTCCGCATGGGCCGGCCCCTGTTCTGCGAGGGTGAGCCCGGCACAGGGAAGACGTCGCTGGCCGTCGCGCTCGCCGAGGCCTTGAATCTGCCGTTGATCAGGTTGCAGTGCCACGAGGGCATCGATGCGTCACAGGCGTTGTACGACTGGGATTTTCCCCGGCAGCTGCTGCACCTGCGCACACTCGAAGCCGCAAGCGCGAGCAGTTTCGACGCCGATACCGCCGAACGTTCCCTCTACACCGAACGATTCCTGCTCACCCGCCCACTGCTGCAAGCCCTCACCGACGCTCCGTGCGTGCTTCTCGTCGACGAAATCGACCGCGCCGACGACGAGTTCGAGGCATTCCTGCTGCAGGTCCTCGACGAGAACGCCGTGACAATCCCGGAACTCGGTGAGATCCGGGCCAGTGTTCCGCCCCTCGTCGTACTCACCTCCAACCGCACCCGCGAGGTGCACGATGCGCTCAAACGCCGCTGCCTCTACCACTGGGTCGAACACCCCGACCTCGACCGCGAGATCGCGATCCTGCGCCGCCGGCTCCCCGGAATCGATGCCGCGCTCGCGGAACAGATCGCCCGCGCCGTCCACGCCCTCCGCGACGCGGACCTGCTCAAACCTCCGGGTGTCGCTGAGTCCCTCGACTGGGCGCGGGCACTGATCGAACTCGACCGCGACGTGCTCGACACCGCGACCGCCGCCGCAACCCTCGGCGCAGTCCTGAAATATCGTGAAGACCTCGAACGGGTCGCGCGCGCCGGCCTCGACCGACTCCTGGCGGGCTGAACTGTGGGCGGGGGCGCCCTCATCGGCGTGGCAGGGTTTGCGCGGGCCCTCGAAGTGGCCGGGCTCCCGGTCGCGCTCGACTCCACCCACGCCTACGTCCGCGCCCTCCGCGAAGTGGATGCGAGCGACCCCACGCAGGTGTACTGGGCTGGTCGGGCGACCCTCTGCCGCGACCCCGACGACATTCCCCGCTACGACCTCGCGTTCGAAGCCTGGTTCGGAGGCGACCTCCCCGTGGTCTCCCGCACCACCGGGCAACAGCAGCGCACCGCGACGGTCGCCGCGCTCACCTCGCCGACCGGATCCGACGCCGGAGGCGACGACTCGCCGCGACTCCAGGTCGCGGCCGACGACACCGAGGTCCTGCGGCACCGCGACATCGCCGAACTCACCCCTGCCGAACGCGCTCACCTCGATGAGATGCTCACTCTGCTGAAACCTCACCCGCCGAGACGACCCGCGGCGCGACTACGACCGTCACGACGCGGCACAGTCGACCCGCGACGCACCCTGCGGGCCATGCTCGCCGCGGGCGGCGAGACCGTCCGGCCCGCCCGGCACCACCGCACGACCCGCCCACGCCGGGTGGTACTGCTCATCGACGTGTCCGGATCCATGAGCCCGTACGCCGACGCGCTGCTGCGCTTCGCGCACGTCGTCACCCGCAGCAATCCGTCGGGTACCGAAGTGTTCTCCCTCGGTACCCGCATGACCCGTCTGTCGCGCGCACTGCGCGCCCGCGACCCCGAACGCGCATTGGCCGCGGCATCGAACACCGTCCCCGACTGGGCCGGCGGCACGCGTCTCGGCGACACGTTGCGTGCGTTCCTCGACCGCTGGGGCCGACGAGGCATCGCACGTGGCGCCGTCGTCGTCATCTTCTCCGACGGCTGGGAACGCGGCGATACCTCGCTGCTGGCCGAACAGATGGCGCAACTGCGCCGACTCGCCCACGCCGTACTCTGGGTCAACCCCCATGCGGGCGCCGACGGCTACGAACCCATCCAGTCCGGGATCTCGGCCGCACTCCCGCACCTCGACCGACTGCTCGCCGGGCACAGCCTCGCGACGTTGGAGGAACTGTTGAAGGAGGTCCACCGTGCGTGATGTTCTCGACGATCTCGAGCGCCGGTACCGTGCCGGAGAAACCGTTGCACTGGGCACCGTCGTCTCGACGTTCCGGTCCGCGCCACGCGAAGCCGGTGCCTCGATGCTCGTCGCGGGCGACGGCACCGTCACGGGCAGTGTGTCCGGTGGATGTGTCGAAGGCGCCGTCTACGAACTCGGCCAAGAGGTCATCGGCGACGGCAACGCAGTTCTGCAGCGGTACGGGGTCTCCGACGACGACGCTTTCGCGGTCGGCCTGACCTGCGGCGGCATCATCGACGTCTTCGTCGAACGCATCGACCCCGCAGAGTTCACTGCGCTCGGTGACGTCATCGACTCGATCCACGAGGGCGAGCCCGTCGCGGTCGCCACCGTCACCGAACATCCCGATCCCGCCGTGGTCGGGCGACGCATGGTGGTGTGGCCCGACCGAGCGGACGGCGAGCTTCCCTCCACTCGTATGACCGACGCGATCACCGACGACGCGCGCGGCCTGCTCGACGTGGGCCGCTCCGGAACCCTGCACTACGGACCCGACGGTCAGCGACGCGGTGTAGGCATGTCGGTGTTCGTCAATGCCTTCCAACCGCGACCCCGTCTCCTGGTGTTCGGCGCGATCGATTTCGCGGCCGCGATGGCCACACTCGGTTCGTTCCTCGGCTACCGGGTGACGGTGTGCGACGCGCGCGGCGTGTTCGCGACCCCCGCGCGTTTTCCGGCGGCCGACGAGGTGGTCGTCGACTGGCCGCACCGCTATCTCGCCGCCGAGCACGAGGCCGGGCGGGTCGACCAGCGCACGGTGATCGCGGTGCTCACCCACGACCCCAAGTTCGACGTGCCGCTCCTCGAGGTGGCCTTGCGGATCGACGTCGCCTACGTGGGAGCGATGGGCTCACGCCGCACGCACGACGACCGGCTGGCCCGACTGCGCGAGATCGGCATCACCGAGGACGAGATCGCCAAGCTGAGTTCGCCGATCGGCCTCGATCTCGGTGCTCGCACCCCCGAGGAGACCGCCGTGTCGATCGGTGCCGAGATCATCGCGCTGCGGTGGGGCGGACGCGGGCAACGCCTGGCGGACCGGCAGGGACCGATCCACACACACGAGGAACTCTTGCCGCACCCGCCCCGCTGATGACCGAAGGGACATTCGGCCGAAAGCCCTGCTCAGAAGTATTGGGCTCCGCCGTCGATCGCGAGGCTCTGGGCGGTGACGAACGCGGATTCGTCGGAGGCCAGGAACGCGACCATGTTCGCGATCTCGTCGGCTTCCGCCATGTACTTGTTCAGGAACGGCATGGTCATGCCGCCCAGGCGCGGATTGGACTCCGCGGTCTGTGCAATGCGCTCGCGCATGCTTCCCGAACCCATCGGGGTGTTCACGGCGCCGGGATGAATGCTGTTGACACGAATGTCGTGCTGCCCGAGTTCCGCCGCGAATGCGCGGGCCATGCCGACCAGCGCGTGCTTGCTGGTCGTGTAGTGCACCATGAACGGCTGGAGCTTCACACCGGCGAGTGAGCTGGTGATGACGATCGACCCGCCACCGCGGGTGATGAGGTGCGGCGCGGTCGCGGTGACCGTGTTCCACACGCCGGTGACATTGATGTCGAGGGTGTCGCGGAAGCTCGTGGGAGTGACCTCGTCCCAGGTCTGCGGGATGCAGATACCGGCGTTGGCGACCACCACATCGAGGCCGCCGAAACGCGCGACCCCTTCCTCGACCACCGCTTTCACGCCGTCGAGGTCGCGAACATCGCACTGTGCCAGGTGCGCTTTCGCGCCTTCCGCCTCGACGAGCCGCTTCGTTTCCTCGAGGTCCTCGAGGGTCGCCGAATCGTAGGGGACGCCGGGCAGGGGACCGGCGAGATCGATGCCGACGATCTGTGCGCCTTCACGCGCGAGCCGCACGGCGTGCGCACGACCCTGACCACGGGCAACTCCGGTGATGAATGCGATCTTGTTGTCGAGCCGGGCCATGTGCGTTCCTCTCGCCGTCGGAGGCTTCGGCAGAAGGTGCGGATGTGGCCGAAGGATTTCCGTCAATCACCTCCTTTCTACGCGTGAGATGCAGGAAGCTGACAGTGACCCATATCACTGGGGAACACACGGGACTGTACGAAGCACTGGGAGGTCCGATGCGCATCGTTGTCACGGTCGACGGAGCGGTCTACACCGACGACGTCGAACCCCGACTTCTTCTCGTCCACTATCTGAGGGAACGACTCGGCAAGGTGGGCACGGTGGTCGGGTGCGACACCAGCAACTGCGGTGCCTGCACCGTCATGCTGGACGGCAAGAGCGTCAAATCTTGCTCGGTGCTCGCCGTGCAGGCCGACGACAGGGCTGTCACGACGGTGGAGGGGCTCGCGAAGGACGGCGTACTCCACCCCGTCCAGGAGGCATTTCGCGAGACCCACGCGTTGCAGTGCGGATATTGCACGCCCGGCATGATGATGGCGACCGTCGATCTGCTGAACGAGAACCCAGACCCCGACGAAGAGCAGATTCGCCACGGACTCGAGGGAAATCTCTGTCGCTGCACGGGATATCAGAACATCGTCGCTGCCGCGCAGGACGCGGCCCGGCGCATGCAGGGAACCCAAGCGGAGGATGCGCGATGACCACCACCGAATCTCGGACCTCCAGCACCGACGGCCTCGAGATCGGGCAGTCCCGCCGCCGCAAGGAGGACGAGCACCTCATCACCGGCCGGACCCGGTGGACCGACAACATCGTCCTCCCCGGCATGCTGCACGCCGCGATCCTGCGCAGCCCGTTCTCACACGCCCGCATCACCGGCATCGATGTGGAGGAAGCGAAGAAGATGCCGGGCGTCATCGCCGTGTACACGGGCGCCGACCTCGCCGAGGAGCAGGGGAGCCTGCCGTGCGCGTGGCCGATCACCGAAGACCAGAAAGCTCCGCCCGCACCGTCGCTGGCCGTCGATACCGTCAACTTCGCCGGTGAAGCGGTTGCCGTCGTGGTCGCCCGCACCACCTACGAGGCGCACGACGCACTCGACGTCATCGACGTCGACTACGAGGACCTGCCGGTGGTACTCGACCTCGCCGACGCAGCCGCCGACACGGAACTGGTCCACCCCGATCTCGGAACGAACCGCAGCGCCACATGGACATTCGACTCGGCCGAAGCGGGTTCCGGAGGCAACGTCGAGGACGCGATCCGTGACGCGGAGGTGCTGGTCGAACGCACCTTCCGGCAGCAACGGCTGATTCCCGCATTCATGGAACCCCGGTCGGTGGTCGTCGACCCCACCGCCACGCAGATCACGATGTGGTCGGCCACCCAGGTACCGCACATTCTGAGACTGATGCTGGCGATGTCCCTCGGCATCCCCGAACACAAGCTGCGGGTGATCGCGCCCGACGTCGGCGGCGGATTCGGCGGCAAGCTTCAGGTGACCCCCGAAGAGGTCCTCACGCTGCTCATCGCGCGCCGACTCCACAAACCCGTCAAGTACACCGAGTCCCGCAGCGAATCGATGGTCGCCGCGCATCACGGCCGTGATCAGATCCAGAAGCTCACGCTCGCTGCCCGACGCGACGGCACCGTCACCGGTTTCAAGGTCGAACTGCTCGCAGACATGGGCGCTTATCTGCGTCTCGTCACTCCAGGGGTGCCGATCCTCGGGGCGTTCATGTTCAGCGGCATCTACAAATTCGACTCCTACCACTTCACCTGCACCAACGTGTTCACCAACAAGGTGCCCACCGACGCATATCGCGGTGCCGGACGCCCGGAGGCGACGTTCGCGATCGAACGCATGATGGACGAACTCGCCGTCGAACTGTCGATGGATCCGCTCGAGATCCGTGAGAAGAACTGGATCAAGCACGAGGAGTTCCCGTTCGATTCGGTGGCGGGGCTGACCTACGATTCGGGCAACTACGAAGCGGCCACCGCGAAGGCCCGCGAGTTGTTCGACTACGACGGACTGCGACGCGAGCAGGCTCAGCGACGCGAATCGAAGGACCCCGTGCAGCTCGGCATCGGGGTGTCGACGTTCACCGAGATGTGCGGTCTCGCACCGTCACGAGTGCTCGGATCGCTGTCGTACGGGGCCGGCGGGTGGGAGCACGCGGCGGTCCGCATGCTGCCGACCGGCAAGGTCGAAGTAGTCACCGGGTCGTCGGCGCACGGCCAGGGCCACGAGACCGCATGGAGTCAGATCGTTGCCGATCAGCTGGGAATTCCGTTCGACGACATCGAGATCCTGCACGGCGACACCCAGTCGTCACCGCGCGGACTCGACACGTACGGATCTCGCTCACTTGCCGTCGGCGGTATCGCAGTGGTCAAGGCCGCCGAGAAGGTGGTGGCCAAGGCCCGGCCGATCGCCGCGCACCTGATGGAATGTGCCGAGGACGACCTCGAATTCGCCGGGGGCCGATTCAAGGTGAAGGGCACCGAGAAGGCAGTTGCGCTCACCGACGTCGCACTCGCGGTGTTCGCTGCGCACGACCTGCCCGACGGAGTCGAACCGAACCTCGATTCCGAGGCCGCCTACGACCCCGACAACTTCTCGTTCCCGCACGGCACCCACCTGTGCGCCGTCGAGATCGACACCGAGACCGGCCATGTGCGCATCCGGAAGTACGTGTGCGTCGACGATGTCGGGCACGTGGTGAACCCCTTGATCGTGGAGGGCCAGGTGCACGGCGGTCTGGCGCAGGGTATCTCCCAGGCCCTGTACGAGGAGGCAATCCACGACGAGACCGGAACGCTGATCAGTGGTTCGTTCGCCGAATACCTGCTGCCGACGGCGGTGGATCTCCCACATTTCACCACCGACCGCACCGACACACCCGCCCCCGGAAATCCCCTCGGGGTCAAGGGCGTCGGAGAGGCCGGCACGATCGCGTCGACACCGGCAGTGGTCAACTCGGTGCTCGATGCACTCCGCCCGCTCGGAGTTCACTCCATCGACATGCCGTGCACGCCCATGCGGGTCTGGCACGCGATCCGTTCCGCTCAGGAGGGAAACCGATGATCCCCGCCGAATTCGAGTACGCCGCCCCGACCACTCTCGACGAGGCCGTCGCTGCACTGAACGAGGCCGGTGAGGACGCCAAGGTGCTGGCCGGGGGTCAGAGTCTGATGCCGGTGCTCCGGCTCCGCATGGCAGCACCGACCACCGTCGTCGACCTCGGTCGAGTCCCTGACCTGCGTGGGATCCGTGAAGACGGCGAGACACTGGTGATCGGGGCGACCACCACGCACTACGAGGTGCTGCACGATCCGCTCGTCGCGCTGCACGCGAAGTTGCTGGCCGAGGCCACAGCCACCGTCGCCGACCCGCAGATCCGCCACCGCGGAACACTCGGCGGCGCTCTGGTCCACGCCGACCCGGCGGGCGATCTGTCCGCTCCTGTCCTGGCGCTCGACGCGGAATTCGTCGTCGTCGGCCCCTCGGGTCGACGCACCGTAGCGGCTGCGGACTTCTTCGAGGACTACTTCACGACTGCGGTTCTGCCCGGAGAGATCCTCGCGGAGATCCGCATTCCCAAGCACACGGAATGGGCGGCACGCTACGAGAAGTTCCATCGCGCAGCGCAACAATGGTCGATCGTGGGTGTCGCAGCGACAATCGACGTCGACAGTGGCACTATCCGACAAGCGAAGGTCGCCCTGACGAATATGGCGGCGGTGCCCGTACGGGCCCGCGCAGTCGAAGAAGCGCTCGTCGGACAAGCGGCCACCGCCGACACGATCACGTCGGCAGCTGCACACGCGGCCGACGGAACCGACCCGATGACCGACGGCAACGCCGACGCCGAGTATCGAAGCCACCTGGCGGAAGTCCTCACCCGGCGAGCCGTGACGACCGCTGCGGGGCTCTGAACAACCCCGCAGAAACGACGCAGGAGAGACCGATGCAACTCGAACACCAGCTGTCCGTACCGGCACCCGTCGACGAAGTGTGGGCCGCGCTGCTCGATCCGGAGAAAGTGGCCCCCTGCATGCCGGGGGCGACGCTCACCGGTGTGGACGGCGACACCTTCACCGGCACGGTGAAGGTCAAGCTGGGCCCGGTCGCGCTCACCTACAAGGGCACCGGCGTCTACGTCGAGAAGGACGAGTCGGCCAAGCGGGCAGTCATCGAGGCGAACGCGAAGGACGCGCGGGGCAACGGAACCGTCAGCGCGACCATCACCATCGTGCTCACCGGCGAGGGCGACCACACCGACGGCACCGTGACCACCGATATGACGATCACGGGCAAGCCGGCGCAGTTCGGCCGCGGAATGATCTCGGACGTCGGCGGCAAGATCCTCGAGCAGTTCGCGGCGTGCCTGTCCAAGAAACTCGGCCCGGCAGCGGCCGAGCCCGAGGAGGCTCCGGCCGCCGGCGCAAGTGCTGCGACTCCGGCCGCTGCAGCGTCGGCGGCACCCGCGAGCGCACCGAAGGCAACCGCGAGCGCACCGAAAGTACCGGCGGCACAACCCGAGGCCGAGCCACTCGACCTCATGCAATACGCGCGCGGCTCCGCGGTGCAACGCATCGCGCCGGTCGTGGGGGTCGTCGCAATTCTCGCGGTCATCCTCGCAGTGATCCTCCGTAAGCGGTCGAACTGATCACCACACCGCACTGATCCCCGTCTCTCGCGCGGTGACCCGGGTAACTCCTCAGGTCACCGCGGAGAGACGTGTGGCGTGAAGTCCGGCTGCCAGATCCGGTGTGGCGATCACCGACAGTTCGCTGCGCAGCCAGCGGTGGCCGGGGTCGTCGTCGAACTCGTCGTGCCATACCGCCCACTCGCGCACGGCGGGAAGCGAGAAGTTCGGTTCGAGGATCCGTAGCTGCGCCACACCCGCGATCCGCCGGGCCATACGCTCCGGGATGATCGTCACGAGGTCGGTCATCTCGAGCACATAGGGCAGAACCGCGATGTTGGTGGTCGTCGCCGATGTCCTCGTGGCGATCCCTGCCCGGGACAGGGTTCGGCCCAGACTCTTGTCGCCGCCGTACTGCAGATAGGACAACAGAGGGTAGCCCGCGAGCACATCCGGGGTGAGTTCGATGCCCGCATACGGATGGCCGCTCCACACGACCCCGACGTATCGGTCGTGGAGGACGACTCGGCGGCGGCACTGTTCGAATTCGGAGGTGGCGAGGAGCTGCTCGGGTACCACAGCGAGGTCGACCTCATGTCTGTGGAATGCCTCGATCCCGGCCACCGACAGTGGCTGCATGTCGAACCTGATGCCGTGCGACCGGTACCGATTCCGTCTCAGGAGGTTCCGCAGCAGCGTCACCTCCGAATAGTCTCCGGTGAGCAGTATGAAGGCACGCTCGGCCGTCGCGGGATCGAAATCCGGAACAGTGAGGATCGATCGCTCCACGGTGGACAGCACACGTCGTAGCGGTTCGGCGAGGGCGAGTGCGCGCGGCGTCGGTCGCAGTGTTCGTCCGCTCTTGACGAGAAGCGGGTCGTCGAACTGCTTGCGGAGGCGCGCCAATGCGGTACTGGTGGCGGGTTGCGACATGTTCAGGCGGCGTGCAGCCTTCGTCACATTGCATTCGGTTAGAAGGACATCGAGTACGACGAGCAGATTCAGATCGACTCGTCGCAGTTCCACCGCATTTCTCCTCTTCATGGGGATCGTCGGGCCTCCGGGATCCTATCCCAGCCGCCCGTTACATACTGAACGTCCGGTATCTGTTACAGCAGATACCTGTTATCCGAATCGGACATGCAATTTGTATAAATGCATGACACGGCCCTAATCTGGCCCAGATCTCACTGGTTGAGTGCTAGATTGCCGATTTTTCCCAGGACATATCCCGAATTCGGCCCGGCCGGTGTGAGACACGGACCAGAAAGGCCAGGCCCACCCCCATGAGCCTCTTCCGCAACCTGCGGCTGCCGACACCGGACAACTGGCGCCTGTGGCAGAAGGTCACGGCGGTTGTCGCTGTGCCCCTCATCGCCGCGTCGCTCTACGGCGGCCTGCGCGTCTACGACTCCGTCCAAGAGGCGAGGCACTTCTCCGAGCAGGCCGAGCAAGTGTCGATCATCCCTTCGCTGGCGCAGTGGAGCATGGGTGTCGGCGGTGCTGCTCTGGCAAACATGATCCACCTGCCCACCGACAACGCCGCAGCGATCATCTCCGAGAACGAGGCCACGATCGACGCGTTCCTCGCCGACAGTGATCTCGACCCGAAGGTCATGGCCGAGGTCTCTCGCGCCGTCCAGGAAGGCGAGGCCCTCTATCAGAGCGCCACGCAAGGTGGAGTCTCACGCGAGGCACTCCACGAACGGCTCCAGGGATTCGTCTCCCGGATCACCCTGGTGTTCCGGACGATCATCGACTCGAGCGGCGACTCGCGGGTGCTGGCCGATTCCGGTCTGCTCCTCGCCACCTGGGACACCCAGTGGTCGATCATCGACCAGATCGTCGCGTTCGGTGCGCTCATGGACGGATCCGAAGCAGCGAGCCTCATGTTCACCAATGCGCAGGCAGCCGAAGCAGGCAAGCTCGCCCTGTTCCTCGAGAACGTGAACGATCCCGAGCTGGCTACCAACCTCAACGGGCTGATGGACCAACGACGAGCCCTCATCACAGGTATCGACGACGCGTCCACCGACGTCTCCGCACTGCGCAACTCCATCTTCGCGAGCCTGACCATCTACCAGGAGACCCTCGACGGAGCGGGCGCCCGTATCGTCACGACGCTCGACGACCTCGCTTCCACGGCCAAGCGGAACGCCTGGGGAACGGTAATCGGCGTGACCGTCATCCTCACGCTCGCGCTCGGCCTCGCGCTGCTCGTTTCGGCCTCCCTGATCCGGCCACTGCGACGCCTCCGCAACGACACTCTCCGGGCCGCAGAAGTGGGCCTGCCCGAAGCAATCTCGAACATCAAGAACGGCGCCGACATCGAGACGGTCAACCTCGAGCCGGTCGGTGTCACCACGCGGGAGGAGATCGGTGAGGTCGCACGCGCTGTCGACAACATGAGCATCGGCGCGCTCCGCCTCGCAGGTGAGCAGGCCGCGCTTCGCCGCCAGGTCAACGAGATGCTCGAAACCCTCGCACGACGGAACAAGACCCTCGTCGAGCAGCAGCTCACGCTCATCGACTCGCTCGAGCACGAAGAACGCGACCCCACACGACTCGAGAATCTGTTCGCACTCGACCACCTCGCTGCACGTATGCGACGCACCGGTGATTCGCTGCTCGTCCTTGCCGGCACTCGTCAGCGCATGGGACGCATCCCCGACACACCGTTGGGCGACGTGCTCCGCGCCGCAGTGTCCCAGGTCGAGAACTACCAGCGTGTCGATTTCGGTAACGCACCGGAAGGCAGTCTGCTCGGCAGCTCCGTCACCGACATCGTGCATCTCGTCGCCGAGTTGCTCGACAACGCGCTCCGCGCCTCCCCGCCGGACAGCACCGTCGCATTCGCGTTCTCCCGCGCCGTCGACGGAGGATTGCTGCTCGAGATCGCCGACCGCGGTATCGGCATCCCGGCCGAGGAACTGGCCGAGATCAACGAACGGCTGTCGAGCGACGACGAAGGCAACTGGGGAGCGGCCCGACGCATGGGTCTGTTCGTGGTCGCGCGCCTCTCTGCGCGCAACGGGATCACGGTGCGCCTGCGCCCGACCTTCGATTCCACGACCAACGCCGGTATCACCGCAAGCGTCTACCTGCCCATCCGACTCCTCAAGGGAGTGGGCAACTCTGTCACCGACACGTATCAGATCGATCGTCCGCGTCGGCTGCAGCGATCGGCAGCGGAGACCGAGCACGCCATCAACCCGTACCCGCTCGCACAGGAGATTTCCGAACGACCTGCGGGACAACAGCCGCCGAGGAGTTCGTTCTCCGACAACACGGTGCAGTACGACCCGAGTCCCCAGTACGACCCGAGTCCCCAGTACGACCCGAGTCCCCAGTACGACCCGAGTCCCCAGTACGACCCGAGTCCCCAGTACGACCCTGAGCCGCAATACGGTTCGGACTCTCAGTACGGCAACGACTCTCAGTACCTGCCGGAGCCTCAGTACAACCAGAACCCGCAGCACGGCCAGCCGTACGAGGGTGAGCAGGGAAACGAAGGCGAAGGTGAGTGGCAGCAGGATCCCACACCTCGACCGCAGAACCCCGGCACGAGCCCGACCATCCAGCGTGGCCGCCTGCACGAGCGGTGGCCGAGCAGGCGCGAAGACTGACTCCGGGCCCACTACGGCTACCGGCCGCTGACACGTACGGCTGACGACTTCTGTCGTCAGCCGTACGTGTCACTGCCAGCACCCCACTGAGCACAGCGCCCTCTTCGCGACCGTGATCTTCTCGCAATCATTGCCCTGAAGAGGTGTCCGCAGTCACATCGTCGAAAGAATACCGCTCGGTTCTCGGTTGCATTATTTCTGCCCCTACCTGCAACGATGTCGGCACCTTCGGCCCCGGAGCCCAAATCGGCCGCAATTGAGGCGTGACCTTTCCGTTATATTCACCTACGGTCATGGGTATCCCGCAACGGGAGGACCGACCAGCGGCGCCGGGCCGAACAGTGCACCCGTCGGGGGTGGCCCGGCGCCGCATCCCTCTCACGGATGCTCGCTGTCACGACAAGACCCGGACCACTCCGAAACCGACGGCCGCCGCGGCAACCGCGAGGACGAGGGTTCCCAGCGCTCCGAGCACCGCGGCGCGGTATCGACCCTCCTGGAGGAGTCGAACGGTTTCGACGCTCACCGTGCTGAATGTGGTGTACCCACCACAGAATCCGACACCGAGAACGATTTCGAGTCGATGATCTGCGCCGTGGAACAGGACGAGACCCACCAGGACCCCGAGCAACAACGAACCGGACACGTTCACCACGAGCGTCGTCCACGGGAACTGCAGGCTCCGGCGACTACGGATCTCGCTGTCCACCACGAAGCGTGCCAGGGCGCCCAGGCTTCCCGCCAAGGCGACCCATAGCATCATCACAGAGGTCATGACGCACGCCGTCCAGCGATACGCGCACTCACCACGATGCCCGCACCCGCGGCGCAGACGCCGAAGAGCACCGAGAGGACAGCGTAGGCCGCAGCGAGCACAAGGCTGCCGTCACGCACGAGCAGGATGACATCGACAGCGAAGGTGCTGTATGTCGTGAATGCACCGAGCATGCCCGTTCCTGCAGCGAGGCGAAGCAGGTATCGACGACCACTATCGGGGCCTGTTCGAAGCAGAGCCTCGAGCAACAGACCGAGGGCGAAGGCTCCGACGAGATTGACCATGAAGGTGGCCACCGGCCAACCGGCGGGCGACACAGGAAACACGAGCCCTACGCAATAGCGACCGAGCGTTCCGATCGCGCCGCCGACAGCGACCACGGCAAGCGCGGACGGTCGGCGATGCGCGATGGCACCTCGGTCGTCGACCACAGGCAGTTCCTTCCGTGCGGGGAAGGAATCTACCGCTGAATCTACGAAACGGCGACTCGTGCAGCTCGGGCCTCGAGTTCGTCGGCGTCGACCTCAGCACCCCATGCCCGCAGTGCCGACGCGGTCACGCGCAACGACTCGGCCGATGGATTCGCAGCCGACGCTGACGACGCGGGGCGGCGAGGGGCGCGTCCGGCGAGGGGAAACATCGTGCTGAAGAGCATGCTGAACCTTTCGTGCGGGGTCCGCCAGGTAGGTACCGGCGCCACGGCTGCATGTCCGGTAGAGCTCGCCCGACCACACATATTGTCCGTTACGGGTCTACCACCGAGTAACTTGGATGTGAATGCGAACTGGGTCACATCGTTGCCGAAGGCACCCGACCTGACAGGTCACCGCGTGGGGCACACGACCCCAGAAGCCCACAGGTGAGCGAAATCATGCCGTTCGCACCGGGATCCGGTGTGTGAGAATCACGTGAACCGGCTCACCGGACCGGCGCGAACATCTCCTCGGCGAGAAGCTTCGGCGCCTCGAGCGGAAGCAGGCGTCCGGCACCCTTCACGACCTCGAGGCCTGCACCGATCTCGTCCGCGATCTTCCGGAGCGGAGCGACGTGCACGAGCGGGTCCTGGTCGCCCACCACGAGCTCGACAGCGTGACCGTTCCACCGCTGCCACAGCGACCGACCGATGCGCGGCATCCCTGCCAGCGAGGTGCAGTAGGCGCCGACCCGGCAGGACCACCGCAGTGTGGCGTCGTCCGGTTCGAAGCCCGAACCCGCAAGGGCACGGAGATAGCGCTCGGTGTTCTCGAAGTTCGGCTCGTTGCGCCACTGGAGGCCCGGAATCAGGGCGCGGTGCCAACGCGCACGCGGCACCAGACCGAGAGGGGAGGCGAGCACGAGCTTCTCGACCCGATCCACGTCGGTGATCGCAGCAGCAACCGATGCGGCCCATCCGAGCCCCAGGATCGGTACGACACCGATCTCCAGGACATCGAGGATCTCCGTGAGCCACCGGCCGTATGCGGCGTGGACGTTGCCTTCGGGGCGGGTGCATGCGCTCGCCCCCGGCAGACCGGGCAGATCGATGAGAAGCACCCGCCGGGAGGGATCGAACGAATCGGCCAGACCGCGTAGCCCGGCAGCGGGGAGGTCGCCTCCTGCGAGGACAACGATCGGATGCCCCGTCGCGGGCCCGACGCTGAGCACGTGGGTCTCGCCGAGGGAGGTACGCGCGACCTGCTCGTCGACGGGCTTCGCCCAGTGCGACAGCATTCCTGCACACGCGTGGTGGATGACGCTGTCATCGCCGGGGCAGCGGTACGGGGACTTGGTGAGCATCCCCGTCACCCACCGATCCGGACAACAACGGCATCTTCACAGGTGAACGGCATGTTTGGATCTTCTCTCGTACGTACGACACATCTCTCGCCGACCAGACTTCCGGCACACCGCACGACACCGTAGCTCACTCTTCGGTACTCACGCCAGCAGGGCTTCGAAAGAACACTCCTACCAGCATCACCCTCACCATCAGCACCATCGGCGAGTATCGTTCCGGTCACGGTGTGGCCCCCGGCACATCACCGTACGGTCTTGACCTCCAGTAGATCTCGCGAAAGGTACATGATGGACATCGACGTACTCGTCGTCATCGGAGTCGGCGGAATGGGACTCGCCATCGCACGACGACTGGGCGCCGGCCGCACCGTGCTGCTGGCAGACTTCGACGAGACAACCCTCACCACCGCTGCAACGACTCTCCACGGCGAGGGACACGAGGTGAAAACGCAGGTCGTCGACGTGTCCGATCACAGCTCGGTTGCGGCGCTCGCCGATCTCGCAGCCGGACTCGGTCGCGTCACCCATGTCGCTCACACAGCGGGCGTGTCGCCGGAGCAAGCACCGATCGAGGCCGTCCTGAAGGTAGATCTGCTGGGTGTCGCGCTCGTCCTCGACGAGTTCGCCCGGGTCATCGCACCGCGCGGCGCCGGCGTCGTCATCGCCAGCATGGCCGGCCACATGGGAGCACTACCTCCCGAGCAGGAAAAGGCGCTCGCCGTCACCCCGGCCGCCGAACTACTCGACCTTCCCTTCCTCGCCCCCGAGACGCTCGGGCATCCCGGAATCGCCTACACGGTCGCGAAACGTGGAAACGCCGTGCGGGTGCAGGCAGCAGCGGCCGCGTGGGGGAAGCGCGGAGCACGGATCAACTCCATCAGCCCCGGCGTCATCTCCACTCCGATGGGCCGCCAGGAACTCTCCGGCGAATCCGGGCAGCGGATGCAGGGAATGGTGAACATGTCGGCGACCGGCAGACTCGGCACACCCGACGACATCGCCGGTGCAGCGGCGTTCCTCCTCGACCCGCAGGCCGGCTTCATCACCGGTACAGACCTTCTGGTCGACGGCGGTGTCGTCGCCGCAGTCCGTGGCGCTCAGTGGTCAGGGCCGAACTGACAAGCACGGCGAACCGACCGGTCAGCTGCGCAGGCCTCGCCGCCACTGCAGGTCCATCGGCAACTCGCCGATGGACTCCAGCACCACCGGTCGGTACCCACCGCCCACCTCGGGATCGGGGAAATGTCCTTCAGGGTCGATGAACATCACCTCGATCCCGTCGAGGTGCAGTCGACGGACCATCTCGAGCAGAACCCGACTGCCGGCAGGGAACACCGAACGGACGAGGGCCAGGTCGAGCACGAGCCGGGGGGTGATGATCGGCTCGTCGATCAGGTCGCGCACGATCGTCTCCACGTTCGTGAACTGGAGGTCGCCCTGGAGCACCAGCAGGGTGACAGCAGTGTCGCCATCTCCGAATTCCCTGCGGCGACGCAACACCGAGTGCGCAACCATCGGGGCGTCCATGAGATGCAGATTCATGTCGCGTGACAGACGTTCGCAGACCTCCACTCCGCGAGCACTCGTACCGTGCGGATCGAGCCGCGGCGAAAAAACTGCAATACCCAACTGCCCCGGAAGAATTCCGATGATCCCGCCGGACACACCGCTCTTCGCGGGAATCCCGACGGTCGTCAACCAGTCGCCGGCCGCGTCGTACATTCCGCACGTTGCCATCACCGACAACACTTGACGTACAACAGGTCTGGAAAAAATCTGCTCGCCCGTACGCGGCTGAACTCCACCGCTCGCAAGGGTTGCAGCCATCATCCCGAGATCGGCGGTCGTCACACGCACCGCGCACTGCCGTACGTACCCTTCGACCACGGCGTCCGGATCGCCGGTGAAGACGTCATAACTGCGAAGTAGGTTGGCCAACGCGACATTTCGGTACCCGTTGTCCAACTCCGACTCGGCGACCTTCTCATCCGTGTCGAGCTCGCGACCGGCCAACGACGAAAGCAACTTCAGGATCCGCTCGACACCGGAATCCGGCGACGGATCGGACGCTACGAGGGCGTGCGTCGCGAGAGCACCGGCATTGATCATCGGATTGAGCGGACGACCGGTGTTCCGCTCGAGCGAGATCTCGCTGAACGCCTCACCGGACGGTTCCACACCGACATGGTCGAGTACGGCCTCGAACCCGAGAGTCTCGAGTGCGAGGCCGTACACGAACGGCTTGGAGATCGACTGGATCGTGAACGCATCCTGATGATCGCCGACCGAGTACGCGTCACCTTCCGCGGTCACCAAGGAAAGTGCGAACCGATCGGGGTCGACCGTCGCGAGTTCCGGAATGTACTCGGCGAGCTCGCCCGAATCGGCCGCACACGTGTCGAGGACCTGAGTCAGGTAATCCGGAATAGGGGACCGCATGGCCTCATTCTGGCCCACGCGGTCCCTTCCCGCCGACTCAATACGAGGTCTCGATCGGTCCTGGGGTCCACCACCCGGTCCGGGTCACCTCCTCGGTGTCCACCTGCGCAGGCTCGGCCGACGAGTCGAGCGGACGGTATTGCTCGATCGAACCCCAGTCTCGGTCCCAGTCGTTGTCGAGATACGACGAGATCGTGCGGCCGCCGAGCAACATCTCGGTCCAGCCGAGCGGACCGCCGCCGAAGTGGTCCTGCCACAGATTCGTCGAAATGGCTCCGACGCGGTCCGGGAGGACCCGGAACTCGGGGATCTCGGCGACACCGTTGCTGTGCAGCATCTGATGTTGGCACGGGAAGTTCAGACCGACGGCCCAATCCAGCAGGACCGGAGACTCGGTGCCGAGAACGGTCTGTGCTGTCTGCGTCTGTGGCACACGGGGCGGGGTGAACGCGAGCCACTGCTCCGGTGCCAGATCGTGGTCGTTCGCGACGATCCGCACCGTGTCGGCTTCCGCGGGAAGGGTGTCGAGCGGCACCCGCAGGTTCCGCCACGACGGCGCAGGCCCGATGTCGATCGGGAGGGCCGACCCGAGTGCGCGCACGGTATCACCCTCGGTGACACCGTATTCGAGTTCGAGCCGTTGCCCGTAGGTTTCGGTGCCATCCGCGTCGACCGAGAAGATCCGGCCGGCCGCCGATATCGACACGATGTCGCCGCGTGAACCCGCTGCATCCGGCTCCGGCAGGCTGTACCAGTCGGTGGTGACGTTCCCGGTGATGCCGCCGTAGCTGCCGAGGACCGGGGTCGTGGCGGGGTCGAGACCGAACGGCAACGCGACGGTGCTGCCGTTGGCGCCGGCCTGCCCTGTACCGCCCTGGGTACCCGCCGTGCCGCCGGCCGTCTGGTCGTTGTCGGAGTCGACGGTGTTCGCAGTGCCCGCGTCAGCGGACTCGTCGTCGGCGGTCAGATCATCGGCAACACCATTCGGGGTGAAACCGTCGCCGCCCTCCGCCACGAGCGCGTTGGCGATGTCACCGCCGACCGGGACGAGCATGCCCGTATTGGGGTTCACCTCGAGCAGGACGTCGTTGGCCAGGCCGCACGGCGACCCGGTCAGCGCATCGATGTTGGATCGCGCCACCGAGTACCCGGGGTACTGCGACACCGCGCCCTTCGCGAGGGAGAGCACCTCGAACAGCACCATCGCAGCGGCCGCGACCGTGAGCGGTGGGATCGACCACAGGCGCGAGGGCGAATCGGTGCGCGTGGACGCGACGGGGTGGATGTGCCACCACGCTGCGAGCAGGAGTGCCAACACGGTGAGCCCGAAGAACACGGTGGAGAACCCGAACCCAGCGACCGACGGCGGTTTGTCCCACCACGGCACGCCGTAGCTCGACACGTACCACCAGCCGTTGGGGCCGATGAACGACATCGTGAGGGTGAACAGCACCGCAGCCGCGAAGAGCGCACGATTGCGACGCGACCGCAGCACCGTGGGCCCCACGGCAACGGCAGCAACGATCGCCACGCACGCGGCAAGGCCGGCGTAGATGCCGAAGTGGTGGGTCCACTTCGTGGGTGCGAACATCATGAGCACCATCGCGCCGAGGGTGATACCCACGAGGCGCCGGGACGGACCCGAGGCTGCTCCGGGGATCTTCCCGCCGCGCCGCAGCAGCGCCACGATCACCGTGATCAGGCACAGGATCATCGTGAACATCGCGAAGCGCCGCGCGAGCGACCCGTCGACGGTGATCTGCAGCAGGTACTGGTAGCGCAGGTACTCCTGGAACCACGGCACGCTCGGGCCGACGACGTGCGCGGACTGCATCTCCAGCACTGCGGCCAGCGTCTGATCGGCGAACACGGCAGCGAGGATCACGACCCCCGCTGCGACGATCGGCGCGAGCACGACGAAGAATCCGAACTCGCGACCACGCGCAAGGACGATGCGCGCGATCGGCCGTGCACCGGCGATCAGCGCGGCGAAACAGATGATTCCGGACGGGCCGGCAGTGACGGTGACGGCTCCGACGAGCACCGCCACCGCGGCCGGGAAGAGCCGGCGGGTTGCGATCGCGCGCTCGACCGAGCACCATGTCAACAGCACACCGGTCGCGACGATCGGCTCGGGACGCAGGCCGTTGTTGAACGGCAGCCAGAACGCCAGGAAGACGAACGCTCCGGTCCACAGTGGGAGCGAATTGCGACGAACGGCCGCACCGATCCTCGGCGCAACCTCGCGACTGATCACCCACCACGCGAGGAAGCCGGCGATCAGGCCGGGCAGTCGCATCCAGACGCTCGCGGTGGACACATGGGTCATCAGCGCGAGGACGTCGTAGAACGGTGTGCCGAACGGCGCTTCCGGGACTCCGAACCACCGGAAGTAGTTGGCCATGTACCCGGCTTCACCGGCGGCGCGGGCCATGCCCAGCTGGTAGCCGTCGTCCGCGGTGTTCGCGCCGATGATGTGCCAGACCAGCAACGTGCCGACGACCAGTCCGTCGACCCGGCCGAACGACCACCACGATGCGGGCAGGATGCGGCGGGACCGTCGCCCGTCGGTGGTGTCGAGGCGGTGCAGCGACCACAGCGACAGCGCCGTGGCCAGCACGGCGACAGCCATCGCGAGCAGCTTGATCCAGGTCGGAGACGACGTGAAGCGAGTATCGAGAGTCGCATCGACCGACAGGCCGTCGGGCAGGTCGCCAGTCAGCCCGGTGAACACACCGACCAACTGGGGACGGAGGTCGCGCTCGAACACCTGCTCGGTGTCCGAGCCGCCCGCGCCGGTGACGGAGGCGATGGTGCGAGTGGGGGTCGAATCGACAGTGACCGTGCAGCCGGGTGCCAGTTCATCGACCGGCGCCGAGACCAGCATGGTGTTGCGGGCGATCACCTCGAGGGTGGCCGGGCGGTCGTCGGAGGCAGACGTGACACGCGCAACAAGCCCGTACCGCTCCGCGTCGGGTGCGCCCTGCGGGGACGTCGAGACGATGGTCCGGCCCTCGGCGGCCCCTGCGACAGCACACGGAATTGTGATGTCCAGTTCGACGGGCGCGTACGACACCAACGGCGCGGTGACACTCGCGCTCGTGCCGTCCTGCGGCCAGCTCAGCGTCGACTGTGCCTGGGTCACGGGGAGGAACGGAATCGCCAGCGCAGCGACGATGCCGACCAGCGCTCCGATCAGTGCGATGAGCCGGGCCCACTTCACATCGGATCGGGGTGCCGACGGCTCGACTGCCGATGGTCGGACAGGGTCCTCGGTCGTACTGGCCTCACTCACGCCACGCGATGCTATCCGAGATGGAGGCCTGTCCCTATTCCACCGTGACGTTTCACGGCATCGGAGTCGTATCGACACAGGTCGCGGACGTGGGCAGTTCGTCTGAAAGAAAGATCGTCTGCGCCATCATCTTGTAGCCCGTCATCTCCTCGCGGAGCACTTCGATGGATTCCTCGGGATGTACCGAGTCGATCACGGCGTGCTCACCGATCGCATTGAATTGGTGGCTGACGCCGCGCGGGATCTGCATGTCGACGAACGAACACGGCGGCACGATCATGTTGTAACGGGTGCGCTGCACACCAGCGGGGACGTCGGGCAGGTCGTCTTCGAACATGACGGGACGGAACGGAGTGACATCCGGCACGTCGGTCACGTCGAACGGCGACAGGCTACCGACCCGGATGCGGGTGTCCGGCCCGGTCATCATGCGCACGAACCGCAACCCCGTATGCAGATGCATGCGCGAACAGATCCCGCGTTCTTCGATGTTGTAGAAGTCCATGATGTAGCGGTCGGCGAAGAACCCGTCGAAGGGGGATTCGATCATGTACACGTCCCCCTCCTCGAACGATTGGGACCGAACAATTCCTTGGGCGTCCGGGGTAGTGGCAGCGCCGCTGCCCTTTGCTCTGGTCACGATGCCGGCGAACGCGCTGACCACCACCAGTGCAACTTCGGCCGGGAACTCGGCGACCGGGGTGACGACGCAGCGACCCGCATCCCGGAAGTCGGCGATGTCGTGGACCTCGTTGTGGTCGTCGGCGCGACGCTTGAGCGTGGTCGGGGTGGCGTGTGGGTCGGCCATGCCGGGAGAACTCCTGAATTCGGATCGTCGAACAATGTCGTGCACGCGTCTGGGTCGCTGGATGAGGCCGTGTCAAGGGCCGATCCGGAACGACCGTAACCACAACTCGAGGGTGAGGACGAGCCACAGTTTGCCGCCCTGGCGTGGCAGCAACGTACCTTCACCGCGCATCCAGCTACGGACCGTGTCCTCACGGAACAGCCCCCGCGCACGTGCAGACGGCCCGAGCAGCAGATCGTGACCGAGGTCGCGGAGCGGACCGGTGAGCCACTGCTGGACCGGAACCCGCATCCCACTCTTCGGCCGGTCGACGATGGTGTCGGGCAGCAGGTCTCGGACGGATTCCTTGAGAATCCACTTCTCGGACGTGCCTGCCAGTTTCAGATTCGGCGGAATTCGGAACGCATGATCGATGACCTCACGGTCGAACAGCGGAGCTCTTCCTTCCACACCACTTGCCGCCGTGAGCCTTTCCACCTTGGTGAGGATATGATGGGCGCCCTTCGTGCGAAGGTTCGTGTGCAGCAGCTGGTTCAGCAGGCTCGTCATCCGCCCCTGCTGCAGGTACGGCACCAATACATCCGTGAGCGGTGGCGCACTCTCGAGTTCGGCAAGAGTGTCCGCCGTGAGTAGTGCCGGGAGATCGTCGTAGCATTTGCGGTAGCTGTCGAGGTACACACGCGCCCGAGCTTCCGGGTCGGGGTCGTCGCGGAACAACTCGAAGATCAGCATCGGCAGATTCTTCGGCCCGCCGAATACGGGATCACCGCCCTCACCATTGAGGATCGTGCGCACGCCGTCTGCCGCAGCCGCTTCCGCGAGCATCAGATTCGGCACCGTCAGCGGATCTCCCACCGGGCAGTCCAGCAGGGACACGGTCGCCGCCAATCGTTCGGCGACCGCGTCACCCGGGACCGTGAGGACCCGATGATTCGTATGGCAGTGCGCAGCAACGAGTCCGGAGTAGGCAAGTTCGTTCGGGGTCGTACCGTCGAATGCGATGGAATACGAGCGGACCGGGTTGTCGTGCAGTTTCGACGCGAGTGCGGTGACCAGGCTGCTGTCGATTCCTCCGGAGAGCAACACCCCGACCGGCTCGCCATCCGGCAGTCGTCGCGCGGTCGCGTCCTCGAGCAGCTCACGCAACCGGCCGACGTGGTCGCGTGTCGACCTGTTGTCGTCGATTTCCCTGGGCTCCCAGTAGGTTTCTTCGGATATCGTCCCGTCCTGGCGCAGGCGGACGCACCGGCCGGGGAGCACTTCGTGGACGCCCCGAAGAAAGGTTTCGCTACCCGGAAGGTACGCGAATGTGAGGAATGAGCGCACCGCGGACAGGTTCAGTCCGGTGTCGAGATCAGGCCATGCCCGCAACGCACGAAGCGATGTCGACGCCGCCCAGGTCCCACGAGCACGGGCGTGGAACAGGGTGCGCGCACCGACGTGATCGCGCACCAGAACCAGGTCGGCGCCGTCCGCGATCGCCAGTGCGAACATGCCTTCTGCCAACGCGATACCACCGACGCCGAGCCGGGCGTAGCAGTGCAGCAGCAGCTCTGCGTCGTCGCCGTGCGGATCCGGTGCGTCCGTGCCGAGTCGGGCACGCAGCACGTCGGCGTTGAAGAGCGTGACCTCGCCGACTGCGGTCAGGGCTCCGACCGTATACGGACCCGACGCCGTTCCCGGCCCGTCGAGTAACCCGAATCCGTGCGACCTCGGTCCAGGACGCCCCGACGACGACGTAGGGCGGCCACCGACTGCACGCACGTGCACGTCCGGATCGCCGTCGCCCAGGAAGGCACACCACCGACTCACCGCTTCTCCTCAGTACTCCGTCGATACCTGCTCAGCCGAAATCGCCGCCACCGTCGTCACCGGGGCCGCCCCAATCCCCGTAATCGGAACCGCTGTCCGCGCCCACGAACTCGTCGCCGGCGTCGTGTTGTAGTTCCTGCTCCTGCTCGGGTGTCAGGAAATCCGGAGGAAGGGCGATCGCCCCGAGAAAGGCCGCACCCGCGACGGCAGTGAGGATGCCGCCGAGCCGGCCACCGAACTGGGACCTGTTGGTGGTGAGAGCGCCGTCGCTCCACAGGGTTCGGCCGTACCCGCCCTCTCGCCCGTAGATGACTCGCCCGTCGCCGTACGTCCGCTTGATGAGGTCGCGACCCAGTGCCTCGTCGGTGCCGGTCATGCCGTGATCGTCTCGCCAGAAGACCACTCCGCTCTGTCCTCGCGACCGCCATTCCGTCCGCCCGTCGGTGTACCGTCGGCAGACCGTGCCGTCGGTGAGCAACTCGTCGGCATAGTGGAAAACACGGCGTGCGGGAACTGCCGGTTCGTTCACTGTGGCTCCTTCATGCGGTCGGCCAGGTCAGGAAACCCGTTCGGCGCGCACTCCGCACGTCGACGAGCGGTGTGGTCGTGCGGTGGATACCTCGAACCAGGCGATGGACGGTGCGCAACAGGACCGCGGGATTCACCGATTCGACCTCGACAGCCCGTCCGCGTGCGTGGGGCAAGTGCAATGGCGCTGCCTGCGACGGACTGAGCCCGATTCCGGCGACACGCACTTCGTCCGGGATATCGGTCAGAGACGGCAACCGGGCGGGGAAGGCGAGACCTTCGTCGCTCGCGTCGTGCAGCACGTATACGGTGGCGCCGCCGGCGCGGCCGAGCATTGCGGCAATTCCCGGATCGAGTGGAAGGTCCGCAGCGCTCACGACCGGGCAGGCCGACTCCATCGGCACTCCGTTCGCTCGCAGCATCGCCGCAACCTGCGTCGACTCGCAGACCAGTAGACGCGGTAGTCCGTAGTCGAACAGATCCGGTTCCCTCGTGTACCTGCCCACGCCCCGCGGAAGGGGGAGAGCCGGATCCAGCAGTCCGGGAACGTCGCCGTGCCGATCCAGCGCCGTGCGGAACACCCGATACGGCACGAGTGCCGAGACGGTGAACGCTGGGCGGCGCGGAAGCCTGTGTACGGGTACCAGGCCGCGGCACAGTTCGAAGTAGAGCTGGCGTTCGGTGAACCGCACTCCGTTCGGTGCGGCGGCTCGCTCGATGGCCCCGCGCAGGAGCCGGTCGAGAACCTTGTCCGTCATGCCGTCGGCCATGAGAGGAACCCCAGCTGTCGTGCGGAGCGTCGGTCGGGATCCGACTCGTCCTCGATCTGCCCTGCCGCTGCAGAGACGGCTGCGAGCAGTCGGGCCGGCGGTATGGCCGCGATCGGGGACCACCAGCCGTCGTCCAGCCATTCGATTTCGTTCGGGAACAATGGGTCGTGGAGGAATTGCGTCGCAGACCGTGCGGACACCGGCTCTCTCAGCCGGATAGCCGACTCGTCATCCATCACGGATCGGGGTCGCAACCCGACCGCGCGCACCCGGTCACCGAGCATCGAACGAGCGAGCTTCGCAAACTCGAACCCCGGAATACTCGCGTCGTGCAGCACCAGCACCGGAAGCCCCGGCGGAACCCGGTCGAGGCTCTCGACCAGCACCATATCGAACCCCTCCGGCACCCGATTGGCGGCCAGGCACGCCCGAACGCTCGGATCAGCGCAGAGCAGCACCATTCGGGGATGCGCGACCTCCGGGATCATGACCCACGACTCGTACACGACCCTGGGAGGCAGCCCGCCGTACACCGATGTCCACGGATCGAGTACGTCGTCTCGGAATGCTTCGTCGCTGACCTGCATCCGGACGTGCGCGCGCCTGCGGAGCAGGGGCCAAGACGCTCGGATCACCGCGAGCCCGATCACCAGAACGAGGAGACCGCACAAGGGAATCATCCACCAGCGAGAGCTGCCGAGGGCCGCACCGACAAGGATGGACAAGAGGTACGTCGGGACGACGACGATCGCAACCCACGATCCGACGATGGTCCAGTAGGCCTCTTTCAGATTCGGAAGTCGACGTCGGGCAGCCGTATACCGTAATTGCGTCACCGTCGAATACAAACCGCGACCAGCGGAAAGCTTCTCCACGAGTTTCAGCAGCCGCAGGTCGTGTAGCCCGTAGGTGCTCTCTTTGGGTTCGAGGGCGAAACGCTGCTTGCACGTCGAGCACGTGCGGTCGCCACGTTCCTTGCGCAGCAGATTCTGATTGCAGTGTGGGCAGATCATGACCTGTCCTCCTTCTGCACCCGTTCAGCTTCTGCACCCGTGTCGTTGATTCGGCCGAATCCCGAGATCAAACCGGATACTAACGGCCACTAACGAATGCGGCCACCGGCACCAGGACATCCGATGCCCGGTGACGGTGACCGCGCTGGAACACCCACTCGATGCGCAAGGAATGTCGAGGAGCCGGGTGAGCCTCGAACAGATTCAATCCACGGTGTCGTGGTCGGCGGGGATAGAGCCGAGACGCCCCTCCTGGAAGTCCTCGAAGGCCTGGAGCACTTCCGCCTTGGTGTTCATGACGAATGGTCCGGCCATCGCTACCGGTTCACGAATCGGCCTACCACCCAGAACGAACACCTCGAGCGACTCGGTACGTGAATCCTGGGTGTCCGACGCGGCGATCGTGATGGTCTCGCCGCGACCGAACACCGTCAGCTGACCGTGTCGTACGGGGCGTTGCTCGACGCCGATCAGGCCATTGCCGGCCAGAACATAGGTCAAGGCATTGAACTCGGGATCCCAGGGCAACGTCACGCTTGCGCCGGGCGCAATAGTGGCGTGCACCAATGTGATCGGCGTGTACGTGGATCCTGGTCCGTGGTGGCCGTCGAGTTCGCCGGCAATGACACGGATCAGTGCCCCTCCATCCGTGGAGGACAGCAGCGCCACCTTGCTACCGGAGATGTCCTGATATCGAGGAGCCACCAACTTGTCGCTCTTCGGCAGGTTCACCCACAGCTGCACGCCATGGAAGAGCCCACCTGTCATGACGAGTTGCTCCGGCGGGGCTTCGATGTGCAGGATGCCGCCGCCGGCAGTCATCCACTGGGTGTCACCACCGCTGATGACACCGCCGCCACCATGGGAATCCTGATGCTCCATCGTCCCGTCGATCATGTAGGTGACGGTCTCGAAGCCGCGGTGTGGATGCCAGGGGGTGCCCTTCGGTTCGCCGGGCGCGTAGTTGACCTCGCCCATCTGGTCCATGTGGATGAACGGGTCGAGCCGTCCGAGGTCGACGCCCGCGAATGCGCGTCGGACCGGGAAGCCTTCACCCTCGTAGCCGGTGGGTGCTGTGGTCACCGACAGAACTGGTCGTGCGACGGATCCCGGTACGGGTTCGGTCACGCGCGGTAGGGCGAGGATGTTGTCGACGTTCACGGCAGGCATGGGCGCTCCTCATATCGGGTAGTTGATGAATCAACTACATCTACCGTAGCTCAACGCAGAAAGCAGAGCCGTATTCCCGATGCCCACGCCTGCGTATCTGCAGACTGCGTATCCGTCAGAACAGAGTGGGGTCGTCGAAGCCCGGGACCCGTTCGGCGGCGAGCAACGCACGTTTGGTGACCGTGCCGCCGGAGGCGGAGAAACCGCCCACCGCACCGTGAGCCGCCAACACCCGATGGCAAGGAACCAGGATCGGAATCGGATTGCGGCCCAGCGCCTGCCCCACCGCCTGCGCGCCACCAGGGGAGCCGAGTGCGACTGCGACCTCGCCGTAGGTGCGTGTCCGGCCGGGCCCGATGGTGCAAGTAACGGCATAGACGCGGCGGTCGAAGTCCGGTAGGCCGGTCAGGTCGAGGTCGATATCCGTCAGCGGATCGGATCCACCGTTGAGCAGTGCGGTCACGCCGTCGATGACGCGACGCGCGAGTGGGCCGGGCTCCACCGGCGTCGCATCCGGAAACAGATTACGGAGGCGAGTGGTGGTCGCCGCGTCGGAGCGCTCGGGCAGCTGGAATCCGACGACACCACTGTCGCGCCACACCACCGCGCACCTGCCGAGTGTGGTCTCGAACAGCGTGTAACACGTCATCATCCCAGTATGGCGGCGAGCACCGACAGCATCTCGTGTGCCGAGCACACTCAACGTCGGAGGAGAACGTCCAGCAGTTCGGGACCGGACCAAGTCCGCCGACCGCCGCGCTCGGCGTCGCGGATCAGCTCGACGAGCCGGTCGTTCACGGGTGTCACAACGCCGTACTCACGACCGAGCCGCACCACTTCACCGTTGATCCAGTCGACCTCGGTGACGCGCCCGGCCTCGAGGTCCTCCCACATCGACGACCTGGCGAGAGGATCTATCGCGAGCATCGACGACGCAACGTTGCGAAACACGATGTCCGGCACCGTCAACAGACGTGGGATCCACTCCGGCGGCAGCGGCGTCAGACGCGCCGCGGTGCGTCCCGCCCGTTGCCCGACAGCGAGGGCTTCACGTTGGGCCGCGGCGACGCACCGACGATAGGCACGTTGCGACAGTTCCGTCTTCAGCGGTAGCCCCGACAGTGCGTTGATCGGGTTGTTGAGGTTGAGCAGCAGCTTCGCCCACAGCACCGCATCCATATCGGACCGTCGGGTCAACGGCAGTCCGGCCGCGTCGAACTGCGGCAGATACGGCGCGAGCAGTGCACTGTCCTCCACCTCGATCCCACCCTCGGATCCCTGATGGAACCACCCCTCGCCCTGCGCCGCCACATTGAACGGCACCATTCCCGTCAGTACCGGCCGGTCGATCTTCTCGCGCAGCACCGCCGCATTGGACAACCCGTTCTGCAGACTGACGACGACCGCGTCGTCGCGCAGCAGCGGAGCCAGGGTCGCGGCCACGTCCGGGGTGGCGGACGACTTCACGGTCACCAGCACCAGCGATGCGTCGGCGACCGCGTCCGGGTCGGTCCGGTAGTCGACGGCCCCGACCCGCACGTCGGCGCCGTCCAGGTCGGAGACGCGAAGTCCGTGCTCACGCACCTCGTCGGCGATCCGTTGCCGGCCCACGAACACGACGTCGGTACCCGCACCGGCCAACCGGCCGCCGACATAACAGCCGATGCTGCCTGCCCCGTACACGACGATCCTGGGCATCTACGACAATCCCTTCTCAGAACGACGGGTTGGGGCGGACGAACCTCTCGTCGATGTCGGCGACCGACCGCGCACCTGTGAGAGCCATCGTGAGGTCGAACTCGGCGATCACGTTGCGGATGACCTCCTCGACACCCCGCTGCCCCGCGACCGCCAACCCGTACATGTACGGGCGGCCCAGCAGCACCGCGTCCGCGCCGAGCGCGAGTGCGACGAATACGTCGGCGCCACTGCGGATTCCGCTGTCCATCAACAGGGTCGTCTCTCTGCCGATCGCAGAGCGGATCTCGAGGAGCGCATCGAGCGACGCGATCGAGCCGTCGATCTGCCGTCCCCCATGGTTCGACACCACCACCGCGTCGACCCCGAGATCGACGGCGCGACGCGCATCGTCGGGATGGAGGATGCCCTTGAGCACGATCGGCAACCTCGTGCGATCGCGGAGCGTCGCCAGATGCTCCCAGCTCAGACCCGGATTGGAGTAGATGTCGAGGAACGTCTCCGCCGCTGCGCGCGGCACGGGGGAGCGGAGGTTGTCGAGGAACTTGCCCGGATAGTTGCGTGTCATCGACATCAGCGTGCGGATCGCACCGGGCGTGACGTCGGGTCGCTCTGTGACCATTCCGCGTGCCGCATCGATCCGCTGCCGGACGATGTCGCGGAAACGCGGATCCGAGGTGTACTGGGCGATGCCCTCGCCCCGCGCGAACGGCAACGATCCGAGGTTCAGGTCCTGCGGGCGCCACCCCAGCGACGTCGTGTCCAAGGTGACGACGACGGCTTCGGCACCGCACGACTCGGCGCGATGCAGCAGGCTGTCGACGAGTTCTTCGTCGGAACTCCAGTAGAGCTGGAACCAGCGGGAAGCCGAGCCCATCGCAGCGGCGCAGTCCTCCATCGGGTTGCAGCCCTGGTTGGAGAAGATGTACGGCACGCCCGTCACGGCAGATGCCCGTGCGATCGCCAGATCGCTGTCGGTAGCCATCAACGCGCCCGCACCCACCGGCGCCAACAGCAACGGCGACGACAGCGAGGTATTCACCACGGTCGTGCTCAGGTCGCGTTCGGTGACGCCGTGCGCCATGCGCGGAACGATCACCCACCGGTCGAACGCGCGCCGGTTGTTGACCATCGTGCGACCGTCACCGGCACCACCCGCGACATACGCCCACGCCCGCTTCGAACTTGCGCTGCGCGCGGCCCGTTCGAGGGCTCCGAATGCCGTCGGCACTGCAGGCCGTCGCCCCGATGCACCGTCGCGGTAGACCACACCCTGGCGGTCACGGCCCGGGCCTGCCGTCGCGGGAGCAGCGGTTTCGGTCACGAGGTCCCCTATCTCGAGCACGGTGGTGCACCGATCCTTCCCCACAACGGCGGTTGAGGGAACAGCTGCGCTGGTCCGATTTCGGAAGACAACCGTTGGGCCGCGCAATAACGTTTCCTTACATGAGCAACGATCCGAAGGTCATCCGCAGCCGTCATGTCGGTCAGGTCATCGCACGTCCGCCGGCGGAGGTGTACGAATTCGCGGCGAATCCCGACAACCTGCCCAGATGGGCGTCCGGCTTGGCCCAGAGTCACGTCGAACGCGACGGCGACACCCTCGTGGTGGACTCGCCCATGGGCCGGGTCACGGTGCAGTTCACCGAGCACAACGACCTGGGCGTACTCGACCACGACGTCACATTGCCGTCGGGCACGACGGTGAACAACCCGGTGCGTGTACTTGCGCACCCGAACGGCTCCGAGGTGCTGTTCACCGTGCGTCAGATCGACCTGTCGGACGAAGAATTCGATCGGGACACCACGACGGTCGCGGCGGATCTCGAACGCCTCCGCGACCTCTTGGAATCGTAGGAGCAGCGGCTGTTCAGGACAGCATGCCCTCGATGAGGTCGGCGGCACACGAGGTGCCGCCTTCGGCCAGGGCGTCGGCTCGCAACTGTGCAGAACGGTTGCGGACCGCTACGCCGTCGAGCAACTCTGTCAGCGCGGCACGCAAATTCTCTGCCGTGGCATCCTCCGTATCGATGCGGCGGGCCACTCCCAGCTCCACGAGACGGTCGGCATTCATGAACTGCTCGGCGGCCTGCGGCACGGCGATCATCGGCACGCCCGCCAGCAGTCCTTCACCGCAGCCACCCATGCCGGCGTGAGTGATGAAGGCGTCTGTCTGCTCCAGAACGGCCCGCTGCGGGACCCAGGAGTGCACCTCGACGTTGGGTGGGATGTCTCCGAGTTCCCGCGGATCGGTGTACTTGCCGATCTGGAGTACGACGTGCCAGCCGGGCAGGTCGCCGAAAGCCGCAAGGCACTGCCGGTAGAACTCCGGTTGCCGCGTGTACGCGGAGCCGAGCGAGATCAGCAGCACATTGTCCGCGGCGACGGGGCGAGTCCAGGCAGCAGACTCTCCGCGCAGCTCGAAGCAGGGGCCCACGAAGGTCACCGTGTCGGTGTCGACCCTGTCGGACTGCGGTTGCATCGCCCGCGTGATCAACGCAAGAGCATGGGCGGGACGGTTGGGGAAGATATCCACGTCGGTAGTGGTTGCCCCGCACTCCGCCAGCCATCGCGAGAACTTCGTCCTGTATGCGTCGGCACCCGGCAGTTCCCACAACTGCGCCGCGACCTCCTGGTCGTATCCCTCCCAGGAGACGAACGTCGGCGACAGCTGCATCAGGGGTCTGCCCTGCGATTCGGCGAGGGCACGCGCAGCGTAGGCGCCGATGTCGTACAGGTACAGGTCCGCCGGATCGTCGTCGTAGGCAGCACGCAATTGGGGGAGCGTCCGGATCGCATCGTCGAGGAACAGGGTCATCGCTGCTATGGGATCGTCGGGCCAATCATTTTCGGCCACCGGCAATTCGGAGGACACGGGGACGAGTTCGGCGCCGGTGCTCTCGATCAGCTCGGCCACTGCCGGGTCGTTGGCGTATGTCACCCGGTGGCCACGGGCAACCAATTCGCGGATGATCTCGAGACTCGGCAGGACGTGGCTGACGGCGGGGACACCGACCATCGCGATATGTGCGCGACGAACGGACATGTAGTACCACTCATTTCGGGTCTGCGGAGCATGGACATCGAGCGGGGAATGCGTACGTTGGCGTCAGCTGTAGATCCGAAGTAATTCCATGGCCGCGACCGTAACCCGCTATGTCCGCTCGCGCATCCGATTTTATCGGCGATCAGAGGCCGTGTATACGCTCACTCTGGTCCCGGTCCCGACTGTGAGGAGTGCCCGTGCGGTTTGCCCTGGATGCACTGATGGTCGACGTTCCGGCCGAGCAGGTGGACGAAGCCCGGAGGTTCTATGCATCGAGGCCCGCCGGACGCGGCCCCGCCGGCGCCGAGGAGTTGACGGCCGTCCGGGCAGCGATACCCGTTCCACCCGCAGCCGAGCCGCCGGCGGTCGAGGACACGGTCGACGGCCGCGTCCCCATCCGGATCACGCTCCCCGCCGACAGCCGGATTCGCGGTGTCTACCTGAACATCCACGGCGGCGGTTTCTACATGGGTTCGGCCGCCGGCGACGACGTCCGCAACCGCGACCTCGCAGACCGTCTCGGCGTGGCCGTCGTCGGCGTCGGCTACCGACTGTCACCCGAATGCCCGTGGCCCGCCGCACCCGACGACTGCGAAGCCGTCGCGGCATGGCTGGTCGAGAATGCGGCGTCCCACTTCGGATCGTCCCGCTTGATCATCGGGGGCCGTTCGGCGGGCGCGTCGCTCGCCCTCACCACGTTGCTCCGACTGCAGGACAAGGGAATTGCCGACGGGTTTGCGGGTGCGGCATTACAGTTCGGTACCTACGACATGAGCGCGCAGACCCCCGCCGGGCGCCTGATCGCCGACGAGTATTTCCTCCGCGCCTACGTCGGTCACGTCGCCGACCGCACCGACCCGGACATCTCCCCGATCTACGCCGACCTGCACGGCCTACCGCCGGTGTTGCTGGTCGTCGGGGCCCACGACGTGCTGTTGGAAGACAACCTCGCAATGGCCGGTCGACTGTCCGCAGCCGACAACGACGTCGAGCTCCGGATCTATCCCGAGTCGCCACACGGGTTCACGGGCCACCCGACCGCACTTGCCCGGACCGCGCGCTGCGGTATCGATGCGTGGATGCTCGAACGACTCGGAATCAACGATGCGGAGCGGCTGACTCCCTCGTAATCCCATGACGCGGAGTCTGATACTGACGCGGAGTCTGATACGTTGCCGATGTCAGGACGTGGCCTGGAACGCCGTCGCCAACGCGGCACGCGCCTTCTCGAGCCCCGGGGAGACGAGCCCGATCGCGGCCAATTCGGTTTCGACGTTGGTCATCTCGACATCCGGAAGCCCGCATGCGACGGCCTGATGCCACGGCTGCATGTCGCCTTCGACGTTGAGCGCGAACCCATGGGTGGTGATGCCGCGGCCGGACCGCATCCCGATGGACACGATTTTCCGTCCGGTCTTCTTCGTCCACACCCCCGTGAGCAGGTCGGCGCCCCGCGGGGTGTCGCGCCGCTCGGCGGGAACTCCCAACGCGTCGAGCGCGTCGACAAGGCGGTGTTCGACCTCACGGACGTAGTCCACGACGCCCTCACCTGCACGAAGCTCGACGACGAGATAACCCACGATCTGGCCCGGCCCGTGATAGGTCAGCTGGCCACCACGACGCGTTTCCTTCACAGGGATGCCGACGTCCAGCGGGAGATGCTCGGGCTTCGTCCGGGCGCCGACCGTGAAGATCGACGGGTGGCTGAGCAACCAGAGTGTGTCGGGTCGCTGCGACTCGCGGCGCTCCTCGTACATCTCCTGCATTCGCGCCATCGCTGCGTCGTAGTCGACCGGGTCGTCGTCGACCACGAGACGAAGCGGACGATCGACCAACCCGTGCGTGCTCACATCGATTCACTTTAGCGACCGGATCGTGCACCTGAACATCGCCGTCCACGTTCACCCACTTCCAGACGAGATGGTGGGGAAGAAGTCAGAGGCGGAAAAGCCCGAAGTCCTTGTCGCGCTTACGGGGCGACCACGCCAGCACGTAGTCGTTGTCGTTGCCCGGTTCACGCGTGGCGATGACATGGTAGGGCGTGAGAGAGAACGCCCGGGCGAAGCTTCGCACCACCTTGACCCCGAGATCGGTGTCCACCACCTTGCAGAAGAGGTTCATGACGGTTCCGTCGAGGTCGTATCCGGCAGGAGGTTTCCCGCCGAGATCATTGCCGTCGTAGTGCCCCACCCCGCGCCATCCGAGGTGCTCGTCGAGAGCGTCCTGCCCCTGCTCGAAGAGTCGCTGGTCGTCGGGGTGCGAGAGATCGGCGGTGAACGTCCAGCATTGGAGGACCAGCCAGCCGTGGTCGTCGTCGGGCACGGGGAAGTAACCGTCTGCTGCGCTCTCCTCGGTGAAATTGTGGAGGAACTCGGTCGCTGTGGGTTTGTCCGGCCATGTCCGACTACGTGTCGAGTGGAAACGCGTCCTTCCCTTGGTGCCCACGGCACCCATGTGGGTCCGCACTCCACTTTTCTCGCTCCACGCCTCGCGGTAGTGCAATACACCGTCGGCGTCGCGGCGATAGGTCTTGATCATGGCCATACCATCGAGTATCGCCGACGCCGGCGGTCCTCAGCCGATGCGGCGCTGTTCGAGACGCCTGTCCAGGCCGTCGACGATCAGATCCAATTCGAACTCGAACTGCTCGACTGCTCGGGACTGCGCTTCACGGCTCAATGCGAACCCGTGAAGTAGCGGAAGATCTTCCGGCGATCCGGCTTCCACCGTTCGCACGACATCGTCCACCTGCGGATCGGCGGCTCCCGACGCCGCGGCAATGTCCTCGCGCGCCGCCGCGTGCGCGATCACGGCGAGGAGCGTGATCACGCGCCCCGCCTCTTCGGCGTCGAACCCTGCGCGCACCAGGCGTTCCATGATCCGCTCCACTGTTGTGAGAGCGCCGAGGTCGGTCATTCCGTCGAACCGGATGTAGACGATGAGGACGCCCGCCGCCGTCAGCGCCTCTTTCATCGCTCGAGCGCAGGACCGGAGCACTTGGCGCCAGTCCTGGCTTTCCGGTGTGTCGACGCCGCGGATCGCGGATTCGAAGACATCCAGCGCTACCAGCTCGAGCAGGCCCTGCCGGTCGCTGACGTAGTAGTTGAGGGCCTTCCGGTCGACACCCAGTTCGTCTGCCACGGCCTGCATCGTGAGCGTGTCGGGGGGCAGCGATCGTGCCGCGGCGACGATCCGGTCGCGGCTGATCTTGCTGGGCCGGCCGCGGCGGCGTCGCGCACCCGCGCCGCGGACCATCTCCTCGCTGCTCACTCGGCAAGCCTACGATCTCCGGCTTCGACGCAAGGTGGCCCTCCTGTCCCGACGCCGTCCCGAGTCCGTGACCTGCGGGTCTGTTGTATCGATGAGAATTCGCGAATGATTCTTCCCATGCGGGAATTAATACCGTATTCTCGCAATCGGATATCCGGTTACCGCACGGCACAGCCCCGCCGTTCGCCCAGGCCGTGCTTGAAGATCCCGTGTGCGACGACGCCGTGGCACACCCCGAAGAGGAGGCAGACTTGACCGGCTTCGACGAGATCGATTTCTTCACCGACGCATCCCTGGTGGAAGATCCCTACCCGTACTTCGAGCACCTGCGATCGAAGTGCCCAGTCACCCATATGCCCCACCACGGGGTGGTCGCGGTGACCGGCTACGAAGAAGCCGTCGAGGTGTACCGCAACCACGAGGTGTATTCGTCCGCCAACGCGTTCCTCGGACCGTTCCCTCCACTGCCGTTCACCCCCGAGGGCGACGACATCACCGCTCAACTCGCCGCGCACCGCGACCAACTGCCGTTGAACGAGCACATGGTCACGATGGATCCGCCGGAACACACAGCCCAGCGGGCCCTCCTCAAACGACTCCTGACGCCGAAGCGGCTCAAGGAGAACGAAGAGTTCATGTGGCGTCTCGCCGACAAGCAGATCGACACCTTCTTCGAGAGCGGCCGCATGGAACTGCTCAACGACTACGCGAAACCGTTCGCGCTGATCGTCGTCGCAGATCTGCTCGGTGTTCCGGAAGAAGACCACGATCAGTTCCGCGACAAGCTGCTCACCGCGACCGCCCGCACTCTCGACGAGAACGAGGAACTCCAGGTCAATCCGCTCGAGTGGCTCGACGCCCAGTTCAGCGGCTACATCGAGGACCGCCGCAAGAACCCCCGCGCCGACGTCCTGACCGACCTCGCGACCGCCACCTTCCCCGACGGCACCCTGCCCGAGGTCATCGATGTGGTGCGATTGGCGACCTTCCTGTTCGCCGCAGGCCAGGAAACGACTGCCCGACTGCTCAGTTCGTCCATCCAGGTCCTCGCCGAGCGACCCGACATCCAGAAGCAACTGCGCGACGACCGCGATCTCATTCCAGCGTTCATCGAGGAAACCCTCCGTATAGAGAGCCCGGTGAAGACCGACTTCCGGCTGGTGTTGAAGAACACCACGCTGCGCGGAATGGACCTCCCCGCGGGCACTCCGGTGGCGATTCTGCCCGGCGCGATCAACCGCGACCCGGACCGCTTCGAATGCCCTGCGGAATTCCGCGTCGACCGTGAAAACCTGCGTGAACACATCGCTTTCGGCCGCGGTGTGCACTCCTGCCCGGGAGGTCCGTTGGCGCGTGTCGAAGCGAAGGTCAGCATCGAGCGGTTCCTGGACCGCATGGGCGACATCAAACTCGACGACGCGGAACACGGCCCCGAATCCGATCGGAAGTTCACCTGGGAACCCACCTACCTCCTGCGCGGGTTGAACAATCTGCACCTGCAGTACGACCCCATCGGCTGATCACCGAACACGTAGGAATGTCCGGCGCAGCAGCTCTCGGGGGCTGCGCCGGGCTCGACACCAGCCCCTTGGAGAGCAGATGAAGGTCACACTGGATACGGATCTCTGTGAAGCACACGGCCTGTGCGAAGCGAGTGCCCCGGAGTTGTTTCAGCTCGGCGACGAGGACATCGTGACGATCCTCGAGGACAACCCCGCACCGGAACTGCAGGACGCTGCGCGCAGGGCGGCGGGAAGTTGTCCACGGATCGCCATCCAGATCTCGGAAGACTGACGCCGCGTCCCTTGCTCACATCCTGATGTGGCGGACGCCGACTGCCGCTCGCCGCAACTGATGGCGGACGAGCGGCAGTCGGTCGTGGGTGAGATCCAGGCCCGCACGCGCCGCGATGTCTTCGACAACCTCGTCGATCGCGCGGCCATCGGTGTCGACGTGTTCAGCGAATCGTTCCGTGGCAAGCGCAGTGACGCAGCGCGGGATCTGTTGCATGGCCCAGGTCTCCTCCCGTCCGACTGCACGACCGAGCCAGTAACCGGTGCGGGTCTGTAGTCGGCGGCGGAGGGTCTCGGGTGATGCGACGAGGGAGAAGTGCCGGATGTCGATGTTCTCGGCAGCCAGGCCCGCCATGACCTCGTCGAAATAGTCCGGTTCCACCAACGTCATGGGCACGATGACCGGGCCGTCGTGGGCAGCGACGTGTGAACTCTCCTCCGGTACCACGGGTTCCCGTTGCCTCACGACCGACGGAAACCCGCGCAAGCGGAGGAAAGTTCAGCCTCGCGCCATGTCCACGAATCGCGACAGGTGCAACTGGTGCGCAACCGTGATGGTGGCAGTGGGGCCGTTACGGTGCTTACCCACGATCAAGTCGGCCTCGCCGCCACGCGGGTCGTCGCGCTCGAAGGCATCGGGACGGTGCAGCAGGATCACCATGTCGGCGTCCTGCTCGAGGCTGTTGTGCACCGAGATGCCGTCGGCCACGAAATTGTGTGTGCCCGGGACGGTTCCGTCGAACACGTCCTGCTCACCGAGGCTCGTGACGGAGACGATGTCGTCCCAGTACACGTTGTTCGTGGCGACCATGTCGATGTCGGCGTCGTCGAGCACTCCGGCCACCTTGGCCAGGTTGGAACGCGAAGCCGCTGCACCGACGAGCTCGCTCGGCGTGAACCGCTCGACCGCAAGGAGCCTTCCGAGCGACGCCTCGAGTTCGGGGGTGACACCGTCGGCGCTACGCCGCGTCAGCTTTGGCCCGAGCTGCGTCAGCACCCACTGCGCTGCCGTGCCGTGGGCGCCGACGTCGTGCAGGAACACCGCTTGCCCGTCCGGGTCGGTCACGCGCAGGTCGTAGCCCGACGCGGTTTCGGTGATCTGCGAGAACACACCGATCCGCAGTAACAGAACGGCCAGATCGTCGACGAAACGCCGTTCGGCCGTCGAGTACCGGATCATCGCCTGTTCTGCGTCCATGTCCCAGGCGAGGACGCCGCTGTCTTCCCACACGTGGCAGAGCAGCGCAGCGACCTGATCCTTCGGCAACGCGAACACACGCGACGGCACCGCGGCATCGGCGACGGCGTGGAGGGCGAGTTCGACGATCTCGTCTTCGGAGGAAGTGACCATGTCGGTCGGGGCGGGCAGAGCACGCGGCACCGCGACACGCCCGCCGACCATCAACTCGCCGAGAGGCATCCACCCGTCGACGGTGAGGAACGGATGGTTCGCCGTCGCTTCCACCCGACGTCCGGATGCGAGCTGCAGCCGGAACACTTCCTTACGGCCGCTGGGGAAGACCTTCGTCATCGGCCGCGCGACCATGCGCATCCGCTCGTCCAGCGACCACACGAGCGGCTGCTCACCGGTCTCGAGAAGCTCCCCGAGAGTGACCTCCGCGCCGGTATCCGCGCGCAGGATCCGGGTGGATGCAGGGAGGCAACCCGACTCACGAAGGTCGGACACCTGCGGCTTCTTGTCGGTTCGCTGCTCGGGACCACGGTTGAGCTGACAGACCGCGATGACGGGAACTTCGAGTTCCTTCGCGAGAAGCTTGAGGCTTCGCGAGAACTCGGAGACTTCCTGCTGCCGCGACTCGACCTTCTTGCCGGATGTCATGAGCTGCAGGTAGTCGATGACGATCAGTTTGATGTCATGTTTCTGCTTGAGTCGCCGCGCTTTTGCGCGGATCTCCATCATGGTCAGGTTCGGTGAGTCGTCGATGTACAGCGGTGCTTCGCTGATCTCGCTCATGCGACGCGCGAGCCGGGTCCAGTCGTCGTCGGTCATGCGACCGGACCGCATGTCGCCGAGCTTGATCTTCGCTTCCGCGGAGAGCAGTCGCATGACGATCTCCGTGCGTCCCATTTCCAGGGAGAAGATGACGGAGCCCATGCCGTGCTTGATCGAGCACGACCGCATGAAGTCCATGCTGAGCGTCGAATTGTGGGTGGGCACCATCGCGCGACCGGCAAGGTACATGTGCTCGCCGTCGACCTCGACGCAGCGCACCGGCACCGACTTCGCCGGTCGCACCGCAACGATGCGCCGCTCGGCCGTCACGGGGGCTCGGCACTCCTTGTGCAGAAGGGCCTTGCTGGGGAGGACGAAGACGTCGTCGTCGGTCTCGAACGCCACCTCGCCCCCGTCGACGGTGTAGGTGTGGCCCAGGCCGGCGATCAGTTCGGAGACATCCCCGACGAGGCGTGCACAGTCCGAGGTGAATCGGATGGTGCCGTTGCCGTCGATGGTGCCTCCGGCGTCCAGGAGCCCGGCCAGCAGATCGCGGCGCTGTTCCTCCGACGCCCGCAGATATTCGGCGGGAATGTGCGCACCGAACGCCATCATTGCCTCGGTGCACCCGCCTTCACCTTCGACGCGCATGTGGACGTGCGGATCGGACGACGGGCCACCGAGCCATGCACCGAGCGTGAACGGCGGGACGGGCAGGTCGGCGGCGGGTGTCCGGAGGGGAGCGGTGTTGGCGACGGCGTGATCGTCGTCGAGAGTGGCGGCGAGCTCGACGGTGGTGCGGACAGCGCCGTCGGAGGTGCGCCACTGGTGCTGGGCATCGGCGACGAGCACCGTGCCGTCGGAGAACACGACGTCGAAGCACGGGCGGTCGTGCATGATCTCGGTGGCCGCGACGACACGGGTCGGTGCGCCGTGGGCGTCGAGCAGTTCGTCGCCGACGGTGACCTCACCCATGGTGATCCACCCGGTGGGAGTGGGCAGGGGAGTGTCGAGCGCGAGTGCCTTGCCGACACCGGGGCGTGCGGCGATGATGATCATCTGCCCGGCGTGCAGGCCGTTGGTGAGTTCGTCGAGCTCGGCGAACCCGGTGGGAACGCCGACCGAGATGCCGCCGCGGCTGGCGATGGAGTCGATCTCGTCCATCGTGGGTTGCAGCAGCTCTTCGAGGGCAACGAAATCCTCGCTGGTGCGGCGTTCGGAGACATCGAAGATCTCGGCCTGGGCCCGATCGACGACCTCGGCGACGTCCTGCCCCTCGGAGCCCGCATACCCGTACTGGACGATGCGTGTGCCCGCCTCGACGAGGCGGCGCAGGATGGCCTTCTCGGAGACGATCTCGGCGTAGTAACCGGCGTTCGCGGCGGTGGGGACCGTCTGGGTGAGCGTGACGAGGTAGGCGGGTCCACCGATGCGCTTGAGTTCGCCCTTACGATCGAGTTCGGCCGACACCGTGACGGGGTCGGCGGGCTCACCTCGGCTGTAGAGGTCGAGGATCGAGTCGTAGACGAACTGGTGCGCGGGCTTGTAGAAGTCGCCCGGATGAAGCACTTCGAGGACGTCGGCGATGGCGTCCTTGCTCAGCAGCATGCCGCCGAGCACGGACTGCTCCGCGACATAGTCGTGGGGAGGCTGACGCCCGAAATCGGTCTCGGGCTCGTCGGGCGGTCCGGAGTACTCGGAGTGGCCTCGATCGTCCACAACTGCCACCGCGATACCACCCTTCCGAATCCCGAACCGAGCACGGTCATGCCCGGCCGACGGACTTTCCGTGAACAGCTCCGGTCCTGCGGCCCGGATCCACAATCCACGTTCTACCCGTCCCCACCGACATGCCGGCATATACCGGCACATACAGGGAGTCGTGTGCACGACGTTAGGGACAGGAATGCTCCTCACCAAATCGGGTTGTGCACACATCTGTGGATGAACTGTGGAAACCCGTGGACCAGGTTGTGCACCCTCTGTGGACAACCTGGGGAGAACGCATGTCACATCGCGCCTAACCCCAGCTCAGGGCGGACAAATTGCTCTTCACAGCTGTGGAGCAAAAGAATTTCGGCGTGTCACGGTCACATCGACAGCCGGGCGTGTCCATCGTTTCGTTCCAGAAACGATATGTTGTGGATCACAGAGCGGGTGAATCCCACAGGCTTCATCCACAGGTTGTACACATACGGCGAGGAGCCCCGCGCGATATGCGCGGGGCTCCTCGAAAACCGGGATCAGGCAGCGACGACGTTCAGCGTGAACTTCGCGGTGACATCCGGATGCAGCTTCACAACGACCTCATGCTTGCCGGTCGCCTTGATGTGCGCCTTGGGCAGCACGACAATGCGCTTGTCGACAACCGGGCCACCGGAAGCCTTGAGCGCGCCTGCAACGTCGGCAGCGGTGACCGAGCCGAACAGCTTGCCCGAGTCGGCAGCGGTCTTGACTGCCAGCGAGACGCTGTCGAGGCCCTCGATGGCGGCCTTGAGCTCCTGTGCGTGCTCGAGGCCGCGCACTGCACGGGCCTCCTGTGCACGGCGGATGCCCGCAACCTGCTTCTCGGCGCCACGGGTGGCGGCAATCGCCAGTCCGCGGGGCAGCAGGTAGTTGCGGCCGTAACCGTCCTTGACCTCAACGGTGTCGCCAGGCGCACCGAGGTTGTCCACGTCGGCGGTGAGGATGAGCTTCATCGTGTTTCCCCTTTCCTTAGCGAGTCGTCGAGACGTAAGGAAGCAGAGCCACCTCACGGGAGTTCTTCACAGCAACAGCGATGTCACGCTGGTGCTGCACGCAGTTGCCGGTGACGCGGCGAGCGCGGATCTTGCCGCGATCGCTGACGTACTTACGCAGCAGCGTGGTGTCCTTGTAGTTGATCTGCACATTCTTTTCCTTGCAGAAGGCGCAGACCTTCTTCTTCAAAACCTTCTCGCGCGCGGGCGACTTAGGCATGGTCTGTCTCCGTACTTAGATGTTCCGATCGAAGGTCGGATCAGAACGGGGGCTCGTCGTCCCCGCCGCCGCCGAAGGAACCACCCGCAGGAGCGTTGCTCCACGGGTCGTCCCCGCCGACATTGGCGTTGGCGTTGGAACTGGGGCGCCCACCGCCCGATCCACCGGAGGAACCACCGAAGCCGCCTCCGCCACCGCCACGACTGGCCTTGGTGACCTTGGCCGTGGCGTAACGGAGCGAGGGGCCGATCTCGTCGACCTCGAGCTCCACGACAGTGCGCTTCTCGCCTTCACGCGTTTCATAGCTGCGCTGCTTCAGCCGGCCCTGCACGATCACGCGGGATCCTCGAGTCAAGCTCTCGGCCACGTTCTCGGCTGCCTCACGCCAAATGTTGCAGCGCATGAAGAGAGCCTCGCCGTCTTTCCATTCATTGGACTGACGGTCGAACATCCGGGGCGTGGACGCGACGGTGAAGTTCGCGACCGCGGCACCCGACGGGGTGAAACGCAGTTCTGGATCGGCGGTCAGATTGCCGACCACGGTGATGACGGTGTCGCCTGCCATGTGGTTCCTCCTGCAGTGTGTGGAGTCCTGATGCGCCAGAGCCTACGGCCAAGCGCCGACAGGCTCACTTTCCGAGGCGCAGAACCTTGGTGCGAAGCACCGATTCGTTCAAGCCGAGCTGGCGATCCAGCTCTGCAACCGCAGCGGGTGTCGCGCTGATGTCGACGACCGCGTAGATGCCTTCGGCATTCTTGGCGATCTCGAATGCGAGACGACGCTTACCCCACACGTCGACCTTGTCGACCTTGCCGCCTTCTTGGCGGATCACGTTGAGGAACGTATCCAGCGAGGGAGCGACGGTGCGCTCATCCAGGCTGGGGTCCAGGATGATCATCAATTCGTAATGACGCATAAGACCTCATCACCTCCTATGGACTGTGAACGGTCACGGACGATCCGTGACAGGAGGGTCGTTGCGTCAGCAACCCAAGAAGGGTACATGACTGCGGCCTGACCAGCGAAACTGACTTAGGGTGAGGACATGCGCACGAGCCGATTCCTTCCCGCGCTCGTCGCGGTCGCCACGTGTGCGCTGTTGCTGGTGCTCGGCTACCTCAACAAGGCCCGCTGCGCAGGCCCCCCCTTCGATCTCTTCGGCCGCTCGATGCAGTTCGACGAGGTCAAGGACGCAACCGTCTGCTATTCCGACATCCAGCAACTGTGGCTCGGGCGCGGGATCAACCTCCACCAGTTCCCGTTCGTGGACGGCGGCATCACCGCGGGCGGCAACCTCACGGGCGGCACCGTCGAGTACCCCGTGCTCGGCGGCGTCCTCATGTGGGTGGGGGCATTGTTCGCGGAGACCGACGCCGATTTCCTGCTGTATTCCGCACTGCTGCTCGCGCCGTTCGGGTTGCTCACCGCGTGGATTCTCGGACGGACCGCCGGGTGGGATGCACTGTGGTGGTCGGCCACCCCACCGCTGGTGCTGTACGCGTTCTTGAACTGGGACCTTCCCGTGGTCGCGGTGGCCGTCCTTGCCATCGCGATCGTGGGCACGCAGCGGTGGTCACTACGTACCCGCGGGATGGTCGCCGCGGCTCTGTTCGCCATCGGGTTCTGTCTCAAGCTCTATCCCGGACTGTTCGTCCTGCCGCTCATCGCCTATGTCTTCACAGGCGGCACAGCTCACCGCGCGAACGGCACGGTCGGCGCGCAACGTGATGTTCGTGGTGCCCTCGCCGTCGCGGGCACCGCTGTGGCGACCGTCGTCGTGGTGAATCTTCCGTTCGCGATTCTCGGTTTCGAGGGGTGGCGCGCGTCGTTCACGTTCCAGCAGAACCGCGAGGCGGACGCGACCAGCAACTCGATCTGGTACTGGGGACTGCGTCCACTGATGGGTCACTATCAGGGACACGACGTCACCTCCGAGTACAACGACGCGGTCGCGGTCGCATCGCCGGTGCTGATGCTCGCGGCGATCGCGGTCGCGATGTGGCTCGGGTGGCGCCGGTATCTCCGCGACGGCGTCTACCCGTGGCTCCCAGTGGCCTCCGCGATGCTGTGCGGTTTCCTGCTGCTCCACAAGGTGCATTCCCCGCAGTACACGCTGTGGCTTCTGCCCCTGTTCGTGCTGCTGCGCATCCCGTGGCAACTCATCGCAACGTATCTTCTCGTCGACCTGTCGATGGGCATCGGTGTCTTCCTCTGGTTCGACTCGACCGCCGGCAACATCGACCCCGCACTGCCGCTCACGCTCGTCCACATCGGAGTATGGGGGCGCGCACTACTGTTGATCGTGTTGTTCTTCGTCTTCCTCAACTCGTCCGAGCGCACTCGATCCCAGCAGGAGACCGGGGGCCACGCCGTCCACCGAACACGACCCGAGGAGCGCACCGGCGTATGAATGCGTATCAGCAGTTCCCGCAATCCGGACCGGGCGGATATCCGCCCCCGGGCGCCTACAACACGCCTTTCCATCCTTACGGCCGGCCACCGGAGAACAACCTCGTCTGGGGAATCGTCGCAACCGTGGTGTTCTGCATGCCGATCGGTATCGTGTCGCTGATCAAGGCGACACGGGTCAACACTCTGTGGGCCCAGGGACGTTTCGACGACGCACACAGAGCCGCACGCTCAGCGAAGACCTGGGCGATCTGGTCGGCGGTGATCTGGGTTGTCGGGCTGATCGCGCTCGTCGTGGCCTATGTCGCGTTCTGGGCCGCTGTGGTGGCCACGACGCACTGAGGACCTCATGGAACGCACGCTTGCACGCCTGAAAGCTCCCGCCGCAGCCGCGGTAGGTGCGGTGTGCGCGTGCGCATTCGTGGCATGGGCCGACCCGACCACCCCGGGAGGGATCATCCCGCCGTGCCCCACCTACACGCTATTCGGGATCCTCTGCCCCGGGTGCGGTGCGTCAAGGATGTTGTATTCACTTGTGCACCTGGATATTCCATCGGCACTGCAGTTCAATGCACTGGGCGTCGTCGCGACGGTAGGACTACTCGCTCTGTTCGGGGTGTGGACCGTGAGCCGTGTGCGCGACACACCGATGCCCCGCTGGGAGCGATATCGGTGGGCTCCACACATCACGCTCGCGGTGATCGCAATGTGGTTCGTAGCGCGCAACATTCCGGTCGCGCCGTTCACCGCACTACGGATCTGAACGGCCCGCCCATCGATCACCCGATCAGGCAGATCGCTCGATTCATGCCGCGCGGAACGACTTCAGCGCTGCGTGCTGCTCGGCGCGTACCCGCCGGGGGCTGATGCCCAATGCGATCGCAGTGAGCTCGAGATCCAGGCCGACGATCGTGCGCAGAATCAGAATTTCCCGCTGGGTGCGGGTCCCGGCACTGCCCCCGGGGTGAGCGAACCGGGAGTCTGCGGTATCGGCAGCGGTCGCATAGGCAAGGCGCGCGAACGGCTGTTGGGTACCAGCTGCCGACGACACCTCGGCGAGGATCGCGTGGCACACCTCGAGGGCGAGACGATCGGCCTCGGTGAACGAGACGCCGGTGTCGCGGGCGCGCGCACGGCAGTACGCGGAGACCTGGGGATACAGCTGTCGCAGAAGGGCGGGCATCGCCGCCGCGTCGCCTGCCGCCACCGACCAGGCGAGCTCACACATCGTGAAGTGTCCGAGTATCCCGCCGCCGCGCACCGTCGTCATGTCCCCTCCCTCCGGATACAAGCCTAGGTCGACGTCGGCGACTCCGCTGTTCTCCGATCGAACGAAACCGAATCGAAAGAAACCGGGCGGGACGACTTCGGCGCTGCGCGCTGGTGCGCCGGTGTCAACCATCCCGGTAACCACCATGGGTGCGCATCGGGTGCCTGGTCCAGAACACCACCGACCGGGTCGTCGATGAATCCGTACCGGACGGGATCGTCGACCGGATGCCGGATCTGCCACAACACCACTGCACACAACGCCAGGACCGCGATGTCACGGATCACCACCGTCACGGTGAACCACTGCTCCGGCACGCCCTTGTTGTCGGGACCGAGGTAATAGAACATGCGCGGAACCCACACGAGCGCATCGACCGTCATCCAGGCGAGCAGCACCCTGCGGTGCGGTATCGCGAGCACCGCCAGCGGGACCAACCACAGTGAATACTGCGGGCTCCACACCTTGTTGGTGAACAGGAATGCCGCCACGAGCAGGAAACACAGCTGGGCCAGTCGCGGACGCCGCGGTGCGGTCAGCGCAAGCCATCCGATCGCGACGCATGCGATCGCGAACAACAGCAGCGACACGATGTTCAGGGTCGATGGTGACCAATCGGGCCATCCGACGAACGACCGCACCACGTTGTAGATCGAATCGGGGTCGGCACCGCGATCGGAATTCAAGCGGAAGAACTCGTACCACCCCTGCGGATACAGCAGCAAGATCGGAAGATTCACCGCGAGCCACGCGCCTGCTGCGGCACCGAGCGTCCGTAAGAAGGCGCGCATCTTGCCGGTGCGCAGACACAACACCAGCAGGGGGCCGAGCAGCAGCAGCGGATACAACTTCGTCGCGGCACCGATCCCCAGCAACACGCCTGCAAGCACAGGACGACGTCGGGCCCACGCGAGCAGGCCGCCCGCAGCGAAGGCCGTGGCCAGGGCGTCGAAGTTCGTGAAGGCGTGGACCATCACGAGCGGCGAGGCTGCGACGAGCGCGGCATCCCACACTCGCCGGCCCGCGGACATGGCAGTGGCCCACACTGTCGCGAGCCACGCGAACGCAAGCCCCAATGCGACGACGTTGAAGTAGATCGCCACCTGGAGCCCACCGGGCAACCACGACACGGAGTCCCAGGCCTTCGCGACACGCATCGATACGTACTGGTAGAGCCCCGAAACAACGGGGTACTCCATGTACCGGGTCTGCATCTGCCCGTCCGCGCCCGGTTCCTCCCACGACGTCGCGTACGGAAATGCGCCCTCGTTGAGTCGCTCCGCGCCGTAGAGCGGAACGACGTCGGAATAGCACATCGCCACGTACTGGCGGTTGTTGCTCCAGTCCAACCCGAGTCCACCGTCGGGACCGAGCGGCGCCTGCTGGATGCACGCGGCCTTCCCGAACCAGCCCAACGCCAAGAACACCACCGCGAGCAACAGCATGGCCCGCAGCGGCGTGAAGAAACGGGTGCGTCCCAGCAGGGCGTGCCGACCGACCGGACCCCCGACGAGTGCAGAAAGGCGCGACACCATCGGGTCGGTTCGACCCGGGGTGTCGCGCCAGTCCACGGAACGACGATCGTCGGCGAGAGGCTCCGGAGAGACCTGTCCCCTGAGCGCAGCCTCCTCGTTGACGGTCACGCCGAGAGGCTACTCGGCGGGCTGGTTGAACTGGGGGACCCGATTCGTTGTGGTGGGAACCGACGGCACGGTGGGATCGCTGCCGTCCGAATCCTCGCTCTCGGTCTCCTCCTCTTCCGAGGTCGAATCGTTGTTCGACAGTCCACGAGGCGGAGTCGTGGTGGCCGGTGCCTGCGCCACGCCCGGAATCGGGATCGTCACGCCCGGGAAGATCTCCACGTTCTGCGTCGTGATGTCGGTGATGTCGGGGATCTCCGGCAACGACGGAATCGTTCGCGAGGTCGACGGCCTGTCGCTGGTCTGCGGTGCCGTCGTCTTCGCCGACCAGCTCGGCACACCGGACTCACCGGCGATCGTGCCCGGCTTGGGGAAGGACTCGACATCGGTGCCCTCGAGAGCCCCGTCCATCGTGTCCTTCCAGATGTCCGACGGCAGGCCGGATCCGTAGATCATGCCGCCCCAGCTGTTCTCGAGCGGCAGGCCCTGCTCAGTGCCGACCCACACCGCGGTGGCCAGCGACGGGGTGTACCCGACCATCCATGCGTCCTTGTTCGATCCGGTGTCGCCGAGCTGTGCGGTTCCGGTCTTCGACGCGGACGGCCGGCCACCTGCAAGGGCATGCCCGTTCGAGTGAGCCGCGATCGGCATCATGGCCGAGGTGGTGTTGTCGGCCACGGCGTCGTCGATCACCTGTTCGCCGCTCGGCGAGCCGCGATCGAGGAGCACCTCGCCGTCGGAGGTGACGACCTTCTGCACGAAGTGCGGGTTGTAGTGCATGCCCGACGCGGCGAGCGTCGCATAGGCCGACGCCATGTCGAGGACCCGCGACTGGTACTGGCCGAGCACGATGCCGTAGTTCGGTCCCGCGCCGCCCGGCTCGGTGAGGGTCTCGCCGATGCCCGGCAGTTCCTTCGCGATACCGAGAGTGTGCGCCATGTCGGCGATGGCCTGCGGGCCGTTGTCCATGTCGAGCATCATCCGGTAGAAGCTCGTGTTCAGCGAGCGCTTGAGCGCCTCGGCGATGGTGCATTCACCGCACTGCTCGCCTTCGACGTTGCTGATCTCGATGCCGTTGACGGTGAGCGGTCCGCTGTCGTATGTCGTCGACAACGGCTTGCCCTGATCGAGGTTGGCGGCCAGCCCGAACACCTTGAACGACGAGCCTGTCTGCAGCCCCGCCTGCGCGAAGTCGTATCCGACGCCGCTGTCGCCACCGTAGTACGCACGCACCGCACCGCTGTTCGGGTCGACGGACACCACTGCGGTACGCAGGTTCTCGTCTTCTCCCTCGAGGTTCGACTGTGCGGCGTCGACCGCGGCGGCCTGCGCCGTCGTGTCGATCGTCGTGGTGATCTCGAGACCCGCGGTATTGAGGAGGTTCTCGTCGATGCCTTCCGCGGAGAGTTCTGCCAGCACCTGGTTCTTGATCAGGCCCTCCGGGCCCATCGTCTGGTCGCCGAAGTCGAGCTCGGCGATCGGGATGTACGCCGGGTACTGCTTCGTCGCACGGTCCTCTGCGTTGAGGGTTCCCGCGGACACCATGCCGTCGAGCACGTAGTTCCAGCGGGCCTCGGCGCCCTCGGGGTTCTGTTCCGGGTCGAGCAGCGACGGCAGCTGGATCGACGACGCGAGGACTGCGCCCTCCTCCACGGTCAGATCGCTGACCGGCTTACCGAAGTAGGCGTTCGAGGCCGCCGAGATGCCGTACGCGCCTCGACCGAAGTAGATGGTGTTGAGGTAGGCGGAGAGGATCTCGTCCTTCGGCCACTGGTTCGCCATCTTCACCGAGAGGACGAGTTCCTTGGCCTTACGCGTCAGACTCCGCTCGTCACCGACGAGTGCCTTCTTGACGTACTGCTGCGTGATCGTCGAGCCACCGCCCGCGCTGTCGCGCCCGAGGATGTTGTCGCGCGCGGCGCGCGCGAAGCCCGTGATCGAGAAGCCTGAGTTGCTGTAGAAATCACGGTCCTCAGCTGCGAGCACGGCGTTACGAACGTGCTCGGGGATCTGCTGCAGGTCCACCTCCTGGCGGTTACCTTCAGGCGGGATGATCTTGGTGATGACGCTCGATCCGTCGGCGTTGTAGATCGTCGACACCTGGTTGGTGACGAGTTCACCGGGACGCGGCACATCCTGCGCGACGTACGCGAGCATGAACGCGAGGACGGGAACGAGAATGCCCGCGGCGACCACCACGTAGCCGATACGCCGGATCATGCGCCATGGGATTCCCCGCTTCCGGCCACCACCGCCGGCTCCGCCACCGGGTCCACCCGTGGGAGGTGCCGTCGGCGGTCCGCCCGCGGGGGGACCACCGGCCGGACGAGACGCGGCAGCTGCCCGCGGCGGGGGCTGCCTGAGTGCCGCCTGTTCCTGGCTGTTCGGCGCACCGGACTGCATCCGGCGTGTGGGATCGGCTCCCGGCGCACGATCTGTGGGCGCACCGGGGAACATCTGCGGCGGACGCTGCTGCTGGGGAACCGGGCCCGTGCCGGGTCGCATCGGCTGTCCCGGCCCCTGCGGCGGCAGGCGCCGACCCTGCTGAGGCGGCGGTCCACCGCGGCCCGGCGGCGGCCCCTGTTGAGGGCCGGGCTGCCCCGGCCCCTGCTGCTGAGGGCCGGCCGGACGGGGCCCCGGCTGCCGCGGGGGGAGCCCGCCACGTCCGGGTGGCTGCTGCGGATGTCCCTGAGGCGGGAGCGGCGGCCGTGCACCTGGACCCGGAGGTTGCCCCGACCCCTGCTGACGCGGCGGAGGCGGCAGCGGACGCCCCGCGGCGGGTGCGCCATCCGGTGTCGGCCGCTGCGGCGGGACGCCGGCAGAGCCGTTCGGCTGGGGCGGAACCGCCCGGTTGTCCTCGGGTTCATTGTCGGTGGAACTCACGTACGTTTCTCCAAATGTCGGCGCGACGCGTTACGCCGCATCCTCGATTCCGTCCTCGGACAGGTAGTCGACGACTCGGTCGTTCGGTCTTGTGCAGCTGTGTACACCGTCGGGCACGTCGATGTCACGTCGTCCGGCGTCCGTTCACTCGCTCGCGGTGCGTCGACTCGCACCCGTCGATCGACGACGGGGCCGTTTCGGCGCGGGTTGCGCACCGAGAACGTACGACTGCACGAGGTGGTTCCAGCTGCAGGTTCGGCACACCTCGACCACGTGAACGGAGAATTCCTCCTGGCTGGATGCCAGGCGGGTCAGCTCTTCGGGAGTGCGCGCAGAGCCGGAAGCCTGTCCGAGCTTGTCGCCGAAAACCCACGAAACAATGGTCAGCTGCTCCCTGCGGCAGATGGGGCACACGACATCGCTGCCCCTGCCGTGGAACTTTGCGGCTCGCAGCAGGTAGGGGCTCGCATCGCAGACCTCGGTCACGCCGCGCCTCCCCGAGTAGACCTCGGCGAGCAGCGACCGTCGCTGCAACGCGTAGTCCACCACCTGCCGCTGAGTTTGCACGGGATCCAGAGTACGTGCGGCCCCAGTGCAAGTGGGCGCGGAGTGTGCTCGGTCGTGAACACGGCGCACCCATTCCGGACGAACTACGCTTCTGCCGTGGCCCGCCGACAATCGCCGCCGACCCGAGCTCGTGACAGTGATCGCAGCCGGGCGCGCACACGTCTCGACGTTGCGTACGCCGAAGGACAGCTCACAGCGGAATCATGGCGCGACCTCGTCGCACGCACCGAAGCAGCGGAGACGCTACCGGAACTCGCCGGTCTTGTTCGCGACCTGCAACCGCCTGCCGAACCCGAGGCCGGCCGATCCGAGAAGGCCTCCGGCAGGCGGATCGCAGCGGTGATCGCGGGTGTGGCGGTCGTCGCTGTCGCTGCTGTTCTGTGGGCTGCGTTTCCCGACGGCGATGCCGAGCCGATCGTCGACCACGACACCCGCAGCAGCGGGGCCGGTGTGGTCCTCGGGCTTCTGTAGTTTTCGCACGCTTCTGCATTTCGCGCGCCGCCGTCGCGGTGCTTCCGTGTGCACCTATCGGGACACGCGTATGGTTCTATATATCGGTGCGATATAGTTTTGCATCGCATCAGTCGGTCAGGTTCGAACGGACGTAGGAGGTGGCCCCCTTGCTCGAGCTGGCAATCCTCGGGCTGCTTCTCGAATCGCCCATGCACGGTTACGAGCTCCGCAAGCGATTGACCGGGCTTCTGGGCGCATTCCGCGCCTTCTCGTACGGGTCGCTGTATCCGACATTGCGGCGGATGAAGGCCGACGGCCTCATCGCCGAGGAGGATGCCGGAGTCCCCGGGCCGGTGAAGCGGCGCGCTCGTCGCGTGTACCAGCTCACCCCGGTCGGCCGGGAACGGTTCACCGAACTGGTGGCCGACACGGGCCCACAGAACTACACCGATGACGGATTCGGCGTTCACCTCGCTTTTTTCAGCCGGACACCCGCGGAAGCGCGGATGCGGATTCTGGAAGGCAGGCGACGCCAGGTCGAGGAGCGCCGAGAAGGCCTCCGCGACGCCATCGGGCGGGCCAGCGGCACATTGGACCGCTACACCCGTCAGCTACACCAACTCGGCCTCGAGTCCAGCGAACGTGAAGTCCGCTGGCTCAACGAACTCATCGCCGCCGAGCAGTCGTCAGCAGCAAGCAGAAAAGAAGGAGAACCCGACCATGGGTGAGAACAGCACCTCGGTGCGCGTGGCCATTGTGGGCGTGGGGAACTGTGCCTCGTCTCTGGTTCAGGGCGTCGAGTACTACAAGGACGCCGACGCCACCACGACCGTCCCCGGTCTGATGCACGTCGCGTTCGGCAAGTACCACGTGCGCGACGTCAAGTTCGTCGCCGCGTTCGACGTCGATGCCAAGAAGGTCGGGTTCGATCTCTCCGAGGCCATCAACGCCAGCGAGAACAACACCATCAAGATCGCGGACGTGCCGCCCACCGGCATCACCGTCCAGCGTGGCCATACCCTCGACGGCATCGGCAAGTACTACTCCGAGACCATCGAACTCTCCGACGCAGAGCCCGTCGACATCGTCCAGACCCTGAAGGACGCCGAGGTCGACGTTCTCGTGTCGTACCTGCCGGTCGGTTCCGACGAGGCCGACAAGTTCTACGCCCAGTGCTGCATCGACGCCGGCGTGGCCTTCGTCAACGCACTCCCGGTCTTCATCGCCTCCGACCCGGTCTGGGCGAAGAAGTTCACCGACGCCGGTGTCCCGATCGTCGGCGACGACATCAAGTCGCAGGTCGGCGCGACCATCACCCACCGCGTGATGGCGAAGCTGTTCGAGGATCGCGGCGTCGTGCTCGACCGCACCTACCAGCTCAATGTCGGCGGCAACATGGACTTCAAGAACATGCTCGAGCGTGAGCGTCTCGAGTCCAAGAAGGTCTCCAAGACCCAGGCCGTCACCTCCAACCTCGAGGGCCCGCTGGCAGGCAAGGTCCACGACCGCAATGTTCACATCGGCCCGTCCGACTACGTCCAGTGGCTCGACGACCGCAAGTGGGCATACGTCCGTCTCGAGGGCCGCGCCTTCGGCGATGCCCCGCTCAACCTCGAGTACAAGCTCGAGGTGTGGGACTCGCCGAACTCCGCCGGCATCATCATCGACGCGATCCGCGCCGCGAAGATCGCCAAGGACCGCGGCCTCGGTGGCCCGATCCTCCCGGCATCCGCTTACCTGATGAAGTCCCCGCCGGTCCAGATGGCCGACGACAAGGCTCGCACCGAGCTCGAGGCCTTCATCATCGGCGCCGAGTAACTCGGCACTCCGAACGCACCGTGGCGGTGAGCGAGTCTTCGGACTCACTCACCGCCACAGTCGTATTCACCTGCCACTCATCAGGTCATACGTCGTACCACCGACAGCGGCAACACCTTCATCGCATACGCGAGCGGGATCCACGGCCACCCGGGCACGTACGCCTTGGCCGGCTCCTTCTCGATCGCCGCAGCCAATGCGCGACAACCGGTTTCGGTGTCGACGATGAAAGGTACCTTCTTCACCTTCTCGTTGATCTCCGAGCGGATATAACCGGGAAATATTGTGCTGACATCGATTCCGGTGCCCACCAGATCCGATCGCATCCCCTCGCCGAGCGCAGCGACAGCAGCCTTCGATGCACCGTAAGTCGTCATGTTGCGCGGCATCCCGCGCAGTGCGCTCATCGACGAGATCAGGACGACGTGCCCCGCATTGCGCGGACGCATGAGCTCGAGCGCCGCCTCACTCTGGGCGAGCGCACCGAGGAAATTGGTCTGCGCGGTCTGCACATTCGCGTGGAAGTAGCCCGTGCCCAACGGCTGCCCCTTGCCGAGACCGGCATTGACGATCACTCGGTCGAGACCGCCGAGTTCCTCGTCGAATTCCCGGAAGACCGTGAAGACGTCGTCGTGCCTGTTGACGTCCAGCGACCGCACCGCGATCGTGATGTGCGGGTGCTCGGCGAGCAGTTCCGACCGCAATGCGTCGAGGCGATCGACCCTGCGTGCCGCGAGCGCAAGATTGCTTCCACGCGCGGCGAATTCGCGCGCCATACCGGCCCCCAGACCGGAACTGGCTCCGGTGATGAGGATGTTTCGTCGCTGCGGCCGACTCATCGGCCCTCCTTCTCGAGTTGGTCGATGAGTTCGTTGCACCGAGAATCGAGGTAGCCGACAACCACCCAGAAGTTCTCGAACGCGGGATTGGTGGTGTGTCCGTGGTGATAGCGGTAGTAGATCTGCTGGGCGATCACGGCGAGCCGGAACAGACCGAAGACCTCGTAGAAGCCCCAGTTGTCCACCGGCAGTCCGGTTCTCTCGGAGTAGTACTCGACGATCTCGCGACGGGTGAGCATGCCGGGCAGATCCGACGGCTGTCGCTTGGTGGCGAGCATCATCGGGTCGTCGTCGGCCTGCACCCAGTACGCGAGCGACGACCCCAGGTCCATGAGCGGGTCGCCGATCGTCGCGAGTTCCCAGTCGAGCACCGCAACCGGCCGCAGCGGGTCGTTCTCGTCGAGGACGACGTTGTCGATACGGAAGTCTCCGTGCACGACCGTCGACGCGATATCGGCGGGCTGCGTCTCGTCGAGCCAGCGGATGACGCGGGCGAAATCGGGCACGTTGTCGGTCCGGGCCAACTCGTAGCGCTTCGCCCAGCCCGCGACCTGCCGCGCAACGTATCCGGTGCCCCGGCTGAATTCGTTCAGCCCGGTGGTCTCGGGGTCGACGCCGTGCAGTTCGACGAGCAGATCGACGATCCGCAGGCACAGGGCCCGGGTCTGTTCCGGCGTCAGGTCCAGGGTGGTCGGCGGGTCGGTTCGCAGGATCGTGCCGGGCACGCGTTCCATGACGTAGAAGTCGCTGCCGAGGACGCTGTGGTCGGTGCACATGCCGACCATGGCAGGCACGTGCGGGTAGGCCGGTGCGAGCTGCGACTGGATGCGGTACTCACGCGCCATGTCGTGCCCGGACGACGGCTTCGCCCCGGCCGGCGGACGACGCAGCACGAGATCGCGGTGCGGATACCGCAGTAGGTAGGTCAGATTGGATGCGCCACCTGCGAACTGGCGCACCTCCGGAATCCCCGCCATACCGGCGTGTTCCTCGAGCCATGTCGCAACGGACCGGACGTCGAACGTGTCCTCGTCGCGGACGGCTCGCGCGTTGTCAGGAAATTCGGTCACTCCTTGATCCCCATCTCAGTTGTGTTTACCGAGTTCGAATCGTGCCACGCGGCGTTCGTGCACCTCGCCGGGGCCGTCCGAAAGGGGCAATGCCGGCGCGGCGATACAGGCACCGAAGAAAGTCGTCGGTCAGTACTGCGGAAGACAATACTGCGGAAGACAGTACTGCGGACCGTCGTGACTGCAGACCGTCGTGCCCGACGGCCCCGCAGCACGCGACGTCACATCCCTGGGATCTGGATCGTGACGCCGGGAAACACTTCGATCTGCGGAGGCAACTGAACCTGCGGCGGAACCTCGATCGGCGGCGCCGGGATCGTGATCGGCGGCAGCTCACCCAGGCCGGGGAGTTCGAACGCGGGAACCGGACGCCCCGTGGTCGTCGGCGTGCTGATACCCGCGTCGGCCGGCACGCCGGCCTGTCCACCGATCGGGTCGGGCCACGGGAAGCTCTCCGCGTCGGTGTCCTCGAGCGCGGTGTCCATCGTGTCCTTCCAGATGTCGGAAGGCAGGCTCGAGCCGTAGATGGAGCCACCCCACAGATTGGTGATCGGCCCTGCATCCGAGGTGCCGATCCAGACGGCGGTCGAGAGCGACGGTGTGTACCCGACCATCCACGCGTCCTTGTTCATGCCGGTGTCGCCGAGCTGAGTGGTGCCGGTCTTCGCAGCCGACGGCCTGCCGCCTGCGAGCGCGTGGCCACGCGAGTACGCCGCGACCGGCAGCAGCGCCTGGGTCACGTTGTCGGCCACAGCCGGGTCGATGCGCTCCTCGGCGGGAGACGCGGGCCGGTCGAGGAGGACCTCACCGTCGGAGGTGGTGACCTTCTGCACGAAGTACGGCTGATGGAAGGTGCCCGACGCCGCGAGGGTTGCATACGCCGATGCCATGTCGATCACCCGCGACTGGTACTGACCGAGCACGATGCCGCCCTCCGGAATGCCGTTGGCCTCGCTGAGTGTCGTGCCCTCGACTCCCGGAATCTCCATGGGGATCCCGGCCTCGTGCGCCGCGTCGGCGATCTTCTGAGGACCGTTCTCCATCGACATCATGAGCCTGTAGAAACTCGTGTTCAGCGAGCGCTTCGTCGCCTCCGCGATCGTGCACTTACCGCACGATTCGCCTTCGACGTTGTTGATCTCGAGATTGCCGATGGTCAGCGGGGTGCTGTCGTAGCGGGCGCCGAGACCGATGCCGTCCTTCAGCGCCGCGACCAGACCGAACACCTTGAACGACGAACCGGTCTGCAGCGGCGCCTGTGCGTAGTCGTAACCCGCACCTTCCTCGCCGCCGTAGTAGGCCCGCACCGCACCCGACCTCGGGTCGACGGACACCACGGCGGTCCGCAGGTCCTCGGGTTCACCTTCGAGGTTGCCTCGCGCCGCGTCGACTGCACCTTGCTGGGCCACGGGGTCGATCGTGGTGACGATGCGCAGGCCTTCGGTGTTGAGCACCTGCTCACTGATTCCGGCTGCCGAGAGTTCACGCAGCACCTGCGACCGGATCAGTCCCTCGGGGCCGGGTGTCTCATTGGCTCGCGCCAACTGATCCGACGGGACGGTCTCCGGGAACGCCGCTTCCCCACGGTCTCCGGGGCTGAGCACGCCCATCTCGACCATGCCGTCGAGGACGTAGCCCCAGCGCGCCTCGATCGCGGGGCGGTTGAATTCGGGATCGAGCGACGACGGCGTCTGGATGACGCCGGCGAGGACGGCACCCTCGGAGACCGTCAGGTCGCCGACCGGCTTGCCGAAGTACGCCTGCGACGCCGCGGCGATTCCGTAAGCGCCCCGGCCGAAGTAGATGGTGTTCAGGTAGGCCTCGAGGATTTCGTCCTTCGACCATTCGCGGGCCATCTTCGAGGAGATGACCAGTTCCTTCATCTTGCGGGTGAGGGTGCGATCGGCGCCGACGAGCACGTTCTTGACGTACTGCTGGGTGATCGTGGAACCGCCACCGGCGGTGTCCTTGCCCAGGACATTGTCGCGGGCCGCACGAGCGAAACCGGAGACCGAGAAACCTGGATTGCTGTAGAAGTCGCGGTCCTCTGCGGAGAGCACTGCATTGCGGACGTGCTCGGGGACCTCGTCGATGCCGACCTCGACGCGATTGCCCTCCGGCGGCACCACCCGGGTGATCTCGGTGGTGTCATCGGCAGCGTAGATGCGGGCGATCTGGTTGGTCGTCATGTCGGACGGGCGAGGAACCTCTGTCGAGACATACGCACCGGCGAACACTCCGATCGGCGCGAGAATCAGCAGCACAACCACGACGAGTACGACATATCGGACGGTTCGCCACCGCCGTGACTTCGAATCAGCGGAAGAACGACCGCTGGTGGACGTCGACGGATTCGGGCTCACGCGTACCACTTTCTCCAGGATGGGACTCGGCAGATTCTTCCATCCTGCCGACCGCATGGTACGAAGTCACGCGCATAAGTGACGTACGCAGCACTACGACGAGTCTGTGCGACGCCACGCGCGATAGGTGAACCACCACGCGAGCGCGAAGGCTGCCAGCACCAATGACGGCACGATACCCGGCTCGGGTGACAACATCTCTGCGACCGCCCCCACCACCGCCATCACGGCGAAGATCGTGATGACACCGAGCAGCATCTCGAGTCGCTGACGGCGGGGGAGGCGACGACTCACGACTTCACGCCACCCGCCGTCAGACCCGAGATGATCCGGCGTTGGAAGATCAACACCATCACGACCAGCGGCACCATCACGAGCGTGCCACCCGCCATGATCGACGCATACGGCGTCACATAGGGATCGGTGCCCGTGAACCGCGCCATCGCCACCGTCACCGGGGCCGTCCGCTCACTCGAGAGTTGCGACATGAGCAGGTACTCGTTGACCGTCGCGATGAACGCGAGGATCGCGGTGGTGAACAATGCGGGGGCCGCGAGTGGCAGCATCACCAGGCGGAACGCCTGCCCGCGGGTCGCGCCGTCCATGCGCGCGGCTTCCTCGAGTTCCCACGGCAGTTCGGAGAAGAACGAGGTGAGCGTGTACACCGTCAGCGGCAGCACGAACGAGATGTTCGGGATGATCAACGCCTGGTAGCTACCGATCCAGCCGATGTCGGTGAACAGCTGGAACAGCGGTGTCACGAGCGCGACGACCGGGAACATCGACGCGCCGAGAATGATGCCGGTGACGAAGTACTTGCCCCGGAACTCGAAACGCGACAGAGCGTACGCGGTGAACACACCGATGAGCAGCGCGATCAGCGTGGTTGCCCCGGCGATGATGACGCTGTTCATCAGCGCGCGAGAGAAGTTGACCTTGGCGTCGGGGTCGAGTGCGTCGGCGAAGTTCTGCAGGGTCGGATTCGTCGGCCACAGACTCGTGCTGAACGTCTCCGACGGATCGCGCAGCGCCGTGACGACCATCCAGTAGCACGGAGCGAGCCCCCAGACGATGATGATCGCCACCCCGAGATAGGTGCCGATCGATCCCAGCCGGAACCTGCGCGCACGCTTCGGGCCGGGACGTGGGGTCTCGTCGGCAGTCGTCTCGGTTGCGGTGATCGTGCCGGTCATGCCGCGTCTCCCTTCCGCTGCTTCTCCTGCGTACTGACTGCATTGGCGCCGAGGAACCGCACCAGGATGAAGGCGACCGCGAAGATGATGAGGAATGTGATCGTCGACAGCGCGGACGCCGAGTTGGCACCCTGCCGCATCTGGTCGACGACGAGCACGGAGATCGTCGAGGTGGCGGGGTTCGAGCCCATCATGATGGCGGGCAGGTCGTACATGCGCAGCGCGTCCATCGTGCGGAACAGGATTGCGACCATGAGCGCAGGCTTGACCAGCGGCAAGGTGATCTGGGTGAAACGTTGCCAGGCGTTCGCGCCGTCGACCTTCGCCGCCTCGTACACATCCGACGGAATCATCTGCAGACCCGCGAGGATGAGCAGCGCCATGAACGGCGCCGTCTTCCACACATCGGCGACGATGATCGCGAAGCGGGCGGGCCACGGATCGGCGGTCCACAGGATGTCGGTACCGAGCATCTTGTTGGCGATGCCGTCGTTGGCGAAGATGAAGAACCACAGCTTGGCGGTGACGGCGGTGGGGATCGCCCACGGCACGAGGACCGAGGCACGCAGGAGGCCGCGACCGCGGAACGACTTGGCCATCACAAGTGCCATCGCGAAGCCGATCACGGTCTCGATCGACACCGTGACGACCGTGAAGAAGAACGTGTTGAAGATCGACTGCCAGAACTGGGCGCCCAGGGTGCCCGGCGGACAGGAGATCGATCCGGTGGCAGTACCACAGGTCTGGGTGATCCAGCGGGTGTAGTTCTCGATACCCACGAACCCGCCGGTGACGAACCGGCCGGTCTCGGGGTCGAGCGACTTCGCGTCACCGTGCAGCGACATCCAGATCGCTCTGCCGAGCGGGTACAGGATGATCACCGCGAGGACGATCATCGACGGCGCGATGAACATCCATACCGGCACCTTCCGCCGCGACTTCGCCGGCGGCGCAGTCATCGGCGGTGGTTCGGGCGTGCGGTGTCGTCCGGCCACACGTCCGCGGTCGGGACGATCCGTCCCGACCGCGGTGTGTGGCGGATCCGCGGGTGCCCCGACCTGCGGTTCTGCCATCTACTGCTCCTAGTGGATCAGTTGCCGGCGGTTTCGATGCCGGCCTGAGTGTCGTCCAGGGCCTGCTGGACGGGCTTCTCGCCCCGGATCGCAGCGTAAGCGTTGTCGGAGATCGCCTTCGACACGGCCGAGTAGTACGGCGACGACGGGCGGGGCTTCGCGCTCTCGAGTGCTTCCTTCAGCGTCGAGAAGTACGGGTACTGCGCGAGGATCTCCGGGTCGTCGTAGACCTCGGCGAGGACCGGTGCGCCACCGACCTCGGCGTAGTACTCCTGCGACTGACGGGTCGTCATGAACTCGAGGAAGTCGCGGGCCGTCGCCGGAGCGTCCGTGAACGCGCTGATACCGACGTTGTAGCCACCGAGGGTGGACACACCCGGACCGTCGACGCCCGGGAGTACCGCGATGCCGTACTTACCGGCGACCGACGACTCTTCGCCGTCGGTGTAGAAACCGGGCCACGTGCGCATGAACAGGGCTTCGCCGTTGCCGAAGGCTGTCTGCGACTCACCTTCGGTGTAGGTCTGTGCGGCGGCCGGGATGGTGCCGTCCTCGAAGGAGTCGACGATGAACTGCAGGCCCTCGGCCGTCTGCTCGTCGATGGCCGGGGTGAGACCGTCCTCGGCGACGAAGCTGCCACCGAAGGCATTGACGATCTCGGTGACGTTGACCGTCAGTCCCTCGTAGTTGCTGAACTGACCGATGTAGCAGGCGATACCCGCTTCTTCGGCCTTCGGGCATTCTGCCTTCAGCTCGTCCCACGTCGCAGGGGCCTGGTCGACGAGGTCGGTGCGGTAGTACAGGAACGCACCGTTGGTGTTCTTCGGCGCGGCGAACAGCGTGCCGTTGTAGGTGGCCGACTCGACGGTCGCGGGCAGCAGACCTTCGGTGTCGATCGCGTTGTCGCCCTCGAGCGGCAGAAGCCAGCCGTTGGCAGCGAACTCGGCAGTGTTCGTGACGTCGACCGCGACGAGGTCGTACTCGTCGCTCTGTGCCTGCATCCGCTGCGCGATATCGGCGTACTGGTCGTTGGCCTCGCGCGCGAGCGGCTTGAAGGTGACCTGCTCGTCGGGGTTCTCGGCATTCCAGTCGGCGATGATGTTCTCGAGTGCCGCGTTCAAGGGGTCCTGCCCCTCGACGATGGTGATCGGGCCACGGCCCTCACTGGATGCGGCGCCCGTGTCGGACGACCCCGAGTCGCTGCCACCGTCATCGGATCCGCACGCCGTCAGGACCAACAGCGCCGCCGAGGAGGCGGCGATGACAGCTCTGCGCATCGCCTTCTTCTTCGAAACCATGAACATCTCCCGTGTGAGTTCGGAAAATCAACTCGCCGGCAACCGCTCGGCCACCGACACCGGCCACTACTGTGGCACGGGACACCCTGAAAAGTCGGCATTCCGCCCACCCTTGATCGGTTCTGTGTCGGGCACCCCAGCACCCGACCAGGCCTGATCAGCCGATGCGCAGGCCGTCCGACGTCTTGAACACGTGCACCTGATTCGTATCGAACCGCAAGTGGAGTCGATCGCCCTTCTGAGGCGGAGTGCGCCAGTCGCTCCGCGCCACGATCTCCTGGCGGATCCCACCGACAGTGGCGTTGCCGTACAGGTACGCATCCGAACCGAGTTCCTCGACGACATCCACATCGACGGCGAGCCCGTCCTCGGCGATCTCGAGATGTTCGGGTCGGATGCCGAGCGTCACTTCCGACTCGGTGACCTGGCCGAGGGTGTCGCGCGGCACCTGGACGTGGACATCGCCCACCATGACCCCGCGGTCGACGACGGGGAGGGTGAACAGATTCATTGCGGGTGAGCCCATGAAGCCGGCCACGAACACGTTGGCCGGCTGGTTGTAGAGCGCGCGCGGCGACGCGCACTGCTGCAGGATGCCCTTGTCGAGCACCGCGACGCGATCACCCATCGTCATGGCTTCGACCTGGTCGTGAGTGACATACACGGTGGTCGTGTTGAGGCGCCGTTGCAGCTGCGCGATCTGCGTGCGGGTCTGGACGCGCAGTTTCGCGTCGAGGTTGGACAGCGGCTCATCCATGAGGAACACCTGCGGTTCCCGCACGATCGCACGACCCATGGCGACACGCTGCCGCTGGCCGCCGGACAGGGCCTTCGGTTTGCGGTCGAGATACTGCTCGAGGTCGAGCATCTTGGCGACCTCGGTGACCCGCTCACGAATCTGGGATCTCGGGGTCTTCGCGAGCTTGAGCGCGAATCCCATGTTCTCGGCCACCGACATGTGCGGATACAGGGCGTAGTTCTGGAACACCATCGCGATGTCGCGTTCCTTGGGATCCTGCGCGGTGACGTCGCTGTCTCCGATGAGGATGCGGCCACTGTGCACCTCTTCGAGGCCCGCGAGCATCCGCAGCGACGTCGACTTGCCGCAGCCCGAGGGCCCGACCAGGACAAGGAACTCGCCGTCCTCGATCTCGAGATCCAGTGCGTCGACCGCGGGTGTACTCGAGCCGGGGAACAGACACGTCGTCTTGTCGAAGGTCACCGAGGCCATCGCAGATCCTTTCCGAAGCGGACACGCTCGTGCGCTACCGGAATCTACCGTGCATCTTCGCGGTCCACCGCCACCGGCGCGTCGTCGTCGCCCCACACCTGGATCCCACGCACCCCCGGCACATCGCCGCGATGGAAGACCGGGTCGCGTCCCTGCTTACGTTGTGCGCTGTAGTTATGGAACAGCGCGTACGCAATACCCGACAACGGGACCAGCGCGATGAGGTTGACCGTCGCCATCACACCCATGGCCAGATCGGCGAGCGCCCACACGAGCGGCACCGAACCGATCGCACCGAGGAACACGCACACCACCACGGCCGAACGCAGATAGGGCAGGGCCTTCCTCGAACCGGTGAGGAACTCGATGTTCGATTCGCTGTAGTAGTAGTTGCCGATCACGGAAGTGAAAGCGAGGAAGAAGATGAGGACGGCGAGGAAGTGCACGGTCCAGTCGCCCAGCTGCAAGGCCATCGCGTTCTGAGTCAGCGCGGCCCCTTCGAGACCCGACCCGAACTCCGGCTCGGACAACAGGATGATGAACCCGGTGATCGAACACACCAGCCACGTGTCGAAGTAGACGCCGAGGCTCTGCACCAGGCCCTGCTTGACCGGATGCGACACCGACGCGGTCGCCCCGGCGTTCGGCGCCGAACCCATGCCGGCCTCGTTCGAGAACAGACCGCGCCGGATGCCGTACATGAACGCGGCACCGAACCCGCCTCCCGCAACCTCTCGGATGCCGAAGGCGTTCTCGAACACCAACTTGAACATCCCGGGGACCTCACCGATGTTGAGGACCACGACGATGATTCCGATGATCAGGTAGGCAATGGCCATGACCGGCACCACCACCTGCGACACACTCGAGATGCGCCGCACCCCACCGAAGATGACCAGGGCGACGAGGATCGCCACGGCGATGCCGATACCGACCTGCAGACCCGTCGTCTTCTCACCCACCGAGCTCGACACGGCGTCGACGATCGAGTTGGTCTGCACGGCGTTGAACACGAATCCGTAGGTGATCGTGATGATCACCGCGAAGATCATGCCCATCCATCGTTTACCGAGCCCGTATTGCATGTAATAGGCCGGTCCGCCCCGGAATGCGCCTTTGTCGCGCACCTTGTACAGCTGGGCAAGGGTCGACTCGACGAATGCGGTGGAGGCACCGATCAGCGCCATCGCCCACATCCAGAACAGTGCGCCGGGGCCGCCGATACTGATCGCGATCGCCACTCCCGCGATGTTGCCCGTTCCCACCCGTGACGCCGCCGAAATGGAGAATGCCCGGAACGCCGAGATCCCCTTCTCCCCGTCGGGGAGATCCTCGGGCTTCTCCACGATGGACCGCAGCATGTCGGGGATCAGTCGGATCTGGATGAAGCGTGACCGCACCGTGTAGTACAGACCGGACCCGACGAGAAGCGCGATGACCGCGTACCAGTACCAGTCGTTGATGTCGGTGACGAATTCGACCGCGGTGTCCATTCCACTGATCTTGGCGGTCGCGGAACGGTTCCGCACCGCTTTCGGCCCGGAAGCCCTCAGATCCGGTCGGCGAGCCGGGTGCCCTGCTCGATCGCGCGTTTGGCATCCAGTTCCGCTGCGACATCGGCGCCGCCGATCACGTGGGTCACCACCCCGGCGAGGGTGAGTCCGTCCAGCAGATCACGCACCGATTCCTGCCCCGCGCACACGATGATCGTGTCGACGGCGAGCACCCGGCGCTCGCTGCCGTCCTCGCCGAGACTGATGTGCAGACCGTCGTCGTCGATGCGTTCGTAGCCCACGCCCGAGAGCTCGTGGACACCCTTGTGTTTCAGTGCCGCCCGATGCACCCAGCCACTGGTCTTTCCCAGCCTCGCTCCGATCCGGCCGGCGGTGCGCTGCAGGAGATAGACCTCGCGCGGTGACGGGGACGGTTGCGGGGTGGTCAACGCTCCGGGCGCATCCTCTGCGTCACTGACACCCCATTCTCGTTTCCACTCGGCGAGGTCGGTCGCCGGGGAAGTGGTGTGCGTGAGGAACTCGGAGACATCCACGCCGATGCCGCCTGCGCCGATCACCGCGACCCGCTCACCGATCGGCGCACCGCCGCGCACTGCCTGCGCATAGGTCAGCACACTCGGATGGTCGATGCCGTCGATGGCCGGAACCCGCGGCGTGACACCGGTCGCGACGACGACCTCGTCGAATCCGTCGGTCAGATCTGCGACCGTGGCGCGCGTGTTCAACCGGACGTCGACGCCGGTGAGCTCGAGCTGGCGCGTGTAATACCGCAGGGTCTCGGCGAATTCTTCCTTGCCAGGGATGAGCCGCGCGATGCCGAACTGGCCACCGATCTGCGCGTCCGCTTCGAACAGGCTGACGCGATGTCCGCGTCGCGCGAGGTTCACCGCCGCCGACAGACCTGCGGGGCCTGCGCCGACGACCGCGACGGACTTCCTGCGGCGCGTGGGCGAGAGGAGCAGCTCGGTTTCGCGTCCGGCGCGCGGATTGAGCAGGCACGAGACGTGCTTGTTCACGAATGCGTGATCGAGGCACGCCTGATTGCAGGCGATACAGGTGTTGATCTCGTCGGGGGCACCCGCGGCGGCTTTGCGCACCCAGTCGGGGTCGGCGAGCATCGGCCGCGCGAGCGACACCAGGTCGGCGCGACCGTCGGCGAGGATTTCTTCGGCGGTCTCGGGCATGTTGATGCGGTTCGACGCCGCGACAGGAATGCTCACATGCTTCGCGAGTCTCGCGGTGAAATCCACGAACGCGGCGCGGGGCACGGAGGTGACGATCGTCGGTACCCGCGATTCGTGCCAGCCGATGTCGGTGTTCAGCAGCGTGGCGCCTGCTGCCTCGACTTCCTGTGCGACCGCGACGATCTCGTCCCAGCTCTGACCGCGGTCGACGAGATCTGCCATCGACAGCCGGAAGGAGATCACGAAGTCGGGGCCGACGGTCTCGCGGACCCCGCGGACGATCTCGACGGCAAGGCGGCGACGCTTCTCCGGGGTGCCGCCCCACTCGTCGGTGCGCCGGTTGGTGCGTTCCGCAAGGAACTGGTTGATGAAATACCCTTCCCCGCCCATGATTTCGACTCCGTCGTAGCCGGCCTGCTGTGCGAGCCGGGCACAGCGGACGAACGCGCGGATCTGCCTGCGCACACCCCACGACGTGAGTCGCCTGGGCCGGAACGGATTGATGGGTGCCTTGATCGACGATGCCGAGACGCTCAGCGGCCAGTAGCTGTACCGGCCCGCGTGCAGGATCTGCAGCACGATGCGGCCGCCCTCGGCGTGCACGGCGTCGGTGATCGTGCGGTGCCGTCGGGCCTCGATCCGGTTGGTGAGCTTCGCACCGAACGGCAGCAGCCATCCGGTCCGGGTCGGTGCGTAACCCCCGGTCACGATGAGCGAAACGCCGCCGCGGGCCCGCTCGGCGAAGTAGGCGGCAAGGCGTGCGGTGTTCTTGGCGCGATCCTCGAGCCCGGTGTGCATCGACCCCATGATCACGCGATTGGGCAAGGTGATCGAGCCGAGGTCGAGCGGCGACAGCAAGGTCGGGTAAGAGTCGGTCCCCGTAGTTCGCGTTGTCACGATTGTTCCTGTTCCGAAGGGGGTGTGAGGGCGTCGAGCATGTCCTGGCACCAGTCGCGGAAGCCTTCTTCGACGCGGACGCCGCCGCGCAGCACCAAGTACTGGTGCAGCGCAGGACCGGCGAGCGATGCCGGCGCCGGGAAGTCCCGTTTCTCGATGAGCCGATAGACGTCGAGGCGAGCGTCGTGAGCGTCACGGTGCCGGGTGATCTCCGCGAGCAACTCGGGCATGGTGTCGGGGCGGCCGGCGCGGATCTTGACGGCCAGTTCGCTGCGCAGATGGTCGGGTTCCGACGGTTCGGCGATCCAGCGGTCGAGTTCGGTGTGACCGGCTGCGGCCACGGTGTAGATCTTCTTGTCGGGCCGGCCGTCCTGTGGCACAGTTTCGCAGGTCACCCAGCCGTGTTCCTCCATACGTCGCAGGACCCGGTAGATCTGCTGATGGGTCGCGCTGTGGAAGAACCCGATGGATTTGTCGAAGCGACGAGCCAGCTCGTAGCCGGATCCGGCACGCTCGTCGAGTGAGACGAGCAGCGCGTGTTCGAGTGCCATGAACCTAGTATGCAACCAGGTTCATATGCAATCAAGTGCATTCCCTCGGTGACCCGATCGGCGAGCGCACGACCCTCTACGCTCGACGCGTGAGTTCGGACAAGATGCTGACCCGCATCGGCGGTCTGTTGCGCCAGGCGGAGTCGACCGACAATCCACACGAGGCCGATGCCTTCCTCGCCGCCGCCCAGCGGCTCGCGACCTCCGCCTCGGTCGATCTCGCGGTGGCCCGCGCCCACGCCACCGCCAAGGAACGTCGTGCGACACCGGTCCAGCGACTCATCACCATCGGCGAGGCCGGGAAGAAGGGGCTGCGCACGTATGCGCAGCTGTTCCTCGCGATCGCTGCCGCCAACGACGTGCAGTGCGACATCACCGCCACCTCCACGGTCGTCTACGCGTACGGCTTCACCGACGACATCGACGTGTGCGAAGCCCTCTACTCGTCGCTGCTGGTGCAGATGGTGCGCGCGTCCGATTCCTACCTGCGGTCCGGTACCTACCGGAACGAGACGACAGTGCGGACGGTGGTCGAGCGACGCGGGGGCAGGCAGGTCCGCACGAGGGTACGGAAGCCGGTCGCGGGCGTCACCGCACGCCTGAACTTCCAGTCGGCGTTCGCCGCGCGGATCGGCACACGCCTCGCCGAAGCGAAACAGGACACCGAGCGTGAAGCGGAGAAGTCGGCGCCAGGAACCGCTCTCGTGCTGCGCGGCAAAGAACTCGAGTTGCGCGATTTCTACCGCACGACATCGGAGGCACGAGGAAGCTGGCGGGGGAACCGTGTGGCGGCTCGGTCCACCGATGCGCAACGCGCCGGGGACCGTGCCGGACGTACGGCGCGACTCGGCAACTCGCCCGAGCTGCCACCTGCCGCGAGGAGGCTTGAACGGTGACCAAGGTGCGCGACACACAGAAGACCTCGGTCTACGAGGCGGAGGCGCTCGTACGGCGCATGTTCGATCTCGCGGATGAGCGCGGGCTGCGCACCGTGGAAGTGGCAGGGTCCCACGTCACCCTGCCCGTCGAACGACGTTTCGCATCGCTCGACTCCGCGCAGCAGTACATCGACAAGGTGCTTGCCCTGAACTGGGTGCGTGAGCGTTGGTCGCGCGCAGCACTGCCTGTGCGAGTCCGTGCGCGGTCGGGAAACACCGCGGCGCACTACGAGAGCGACTGCGCCACCATCGCTCTCCCCGTACATCGCGGCAATCAGGCATGGGCGTTCCGCGAACTCGTCGTGCTGCACGAACTGGCCCACCACCTCGACCCGCAGGACCCGGACGATCCGACCGAACCCGCCCACGGGCCCGCGTTCATCGACCGGTTCCTGACGTTGGTCGACGAGATCGTCGGGCCCGAGGCCGCATTCGTGTTGCGCGCGTCGGGGATCGCGGTCCGCGAGTGAACTCGCGTCACATACCGGCGATCTCCACACGCTCGTAGTCGCCGACACCTGCGGCAAGCACCCGCAAGTGGTCGTCCATGGTGCCGAGAGTGTGCTCGATCGCGGTGAGCCGGCTCAGATAGTGCCCGATGGAGTGTTCGGCGGTGACACCGATACCGCCGTGCATCTGCACCGATTCCTGACCGATCTTGCGTGCCGACCGCCCGACCTGCAGCTTCGCACGCGAAGCGATCACCGGGTCGACGATCCCATCGGCCAGCGCCATGGTCGCGTACAGGCTCATGCTCGCCGCCAGTTCGTACTGCACGTACATATCGGCGGCACGGTGTGTCAGGGCCTGGAATGTCGCGAGCGGAACACCGAACTGCTTGCGCTGCTTCAGGTAATCCGCCGTGGCGCGCACTGCTCGATCGATCGCGCCGGTCGCCTCGGCACACAGCACCGCCTGCGCCCGGACCTGCGCGGCGACGATCGCGGCCGACGCGTCGGTGGCCTCACCCAGCGCGACAGCGGCGACGCCGTCGAGCACGATCTGCGCAGCGCGTCGCTCGTCGTTGGTGTGGTACGCCGTGCGGGTGAGGCCGTCGGCCTCGGCGGAGACGACGAACAGGCCCACACCGCCGTCGGGAAGCTGCGCCGACACGATCAGCGTCTGCGCGCAATCACCGTGGAGCACAGGGTTCTTGCGTCCGGTCAGGGTCCAGGCGTCGCCGCTGCGCACAGCGGTGGTGGCCACGGCCGCGGACGGCCAGCGGGTTCCCGGCTCGTCGTGCGCGAACGCCATCAGCAACGCGCCTTCGGACAGGCGCGGCAGTAAATCGTCGCGCTGGTCGTCGCTGCCGACCTCCGCGACGAGTCCGCCCGGCAGGTATACGGCGGCAAGTACCGGCTCGGGTGCCAGGGCCGCGCCGAGTTCGGTCGCGACGGCCATGACCTCGACAGGGCCGGCGCCCATTCCGCCGTGCTTCTCGGGGAACGGCAGGCCGAGCACCCCGAGTTCGGCGAGCTGCTGCCACACCTCGCGGCTCCAGCCGAGCTCGCCCTCGGCGACACTGTTGCGGGTCTCCACGTCGTACGCGCCGGCGAGCAGATCGCGGACGGTCTTGCGGAGCAGGTCCTGTTCGGTATCGAGATCGAAGTTCATGTCCTGGGCCTCACAGTCCGAGAATCGAGGAAGCGATGATCGAACGCTGCACTTCGCTCGACCCGCCGTAGATGGTCACCTTGCGGTTGTTGAGATAGGTCCCGGTGGTGAGCTGCGCCCACTCCGGCGAATCGATGTCGGCGGAACCGGTGGGGAGCGAATCCGGGCCGGCGATGTCGACGAGGAGTTCGGTGGCGGCCTGCTGGAGTTCGGAGCCGCGCATCTTGAGCAGCGACGATGCCGGGTTCGGCTTGCCGTCGGCCGATCCTGCGACGACGCGCAGCTGGGTCAGCTCGAGAGCGATCAGCTCGTTCTCGAGTTCGGCGAGGCGGGCGGCGAACAGTGGGTCCTCGAGGAGCGTGCCCTCACCCAGCCTGGTCGCGGCGGCGAAGCTCTTGGCGCGTGCGAGCTTGACCTTGGTGGCCCCGACTCGGGTGATGCCGATACGTTCGTTGCCGAGCAGGAACTTCGCGTACGACCAGCCGGCGTTCTCGTCGCCCACGAGATTCTCCGCGGGCACCCGCACGTCCTCGAAGAAGACCTCGTTGACCTCGTAGCTGCCGTCGATGAGTTTGATCGGGCGGACGGTGATGCCGGGGGTGTTCATATCGATCAGGAGCATCGAGATGCCGGCCTGCTTCTTGACATCGGGGTTGGTGCGGACGAGGCAGAAGATCCAGTCGGCGTGCTGACCCAGCGTCGTCCAGGTCTTCTGACCGTTGACGATGTAGTCGGCGCCGTCGCGCACCGCGCGGGTCTTGAGCGAGGCGAGGTCGGAGCCGGCTTCGGGCTCGGAGAATCCCTGGCACCACCAGATGTCGAGGTTCGCCGTGGCCGGAAGGAAGCGCTCTTTCATCTCCTGCGACGCGAACTGCGCGAGGACCGGGCCGATCATGGAGGCGTTGAACGGCAGCGGCTCGGGCACCGACGCGAGCTGCATCTCGGTGAGCCAGATGTTGCGCTGCACCGGAGTCCAGTCCTTGCCGCCCCACTCGACGGGCCAGTTCGGGACCGCCAGGCCGTGCGCGTTGAGGATCTGTTGGGCCCGGACGAATTCGTCCTTGCCCAGAGACTTACCGGCCGCGACCTTCTCGCGCAGCTCGGCGGGGAATTCGGTGGTGTAGAAGGTGTGCAGTTCGTCGCGGAACGCGAGCTCCTCGGCGGTGAGTTTCAGATTCATGGGTGGCCCTCTGTCGCGGTTGTGCGGTGGGGAGACCAGCGGAAAGGCTGCTGATCTGTACTCCCGAACCGTAACCTGACACTGTAAGGTTGTCCAGTACGACAACAGGGAGGAGAAGCACATGGCGCGGCCACGCACCCCCATACTGAGCCGGGAACTCATCCGTGAGACGACATTGCGCCTCGTCGACGAACACGGCCTCGACGCCGTGTCCATGCGCAAGATCGCGAACGAACTCGACGTCCGCGCACCCTCGCTGTACAGCCACTACGCCAACAAGGACGAACTGCTCGACGACATCGCCCGCACCGTCGCCGAGAACGTCGACGTGAGCGGATTCGACGACGACGATTGGCAGAACGCCCTGCGTAGCTGGGCACGCTCGTACCGCAACGCCCTTGCCGCACATCCCAACATGGTGCCGTTCCTCGCCTACGGCCCGAGCGACCGACCCGTGGCTCTCGACCGCGCCGATGCCGTGCACGGCGGTCTCACTCGCGCAGGCTGGCCGCCACGGACCGCGACGATGATCGGGGCGTCGATCAAGTACATCGTCGTCGGCTCCGCGATCACGTCGTTCGCCGGTGGGTTCATCGACGACATCGACACCTACAACGAACGCTATCCACACCTGTCTCAGGCGCACCGGCTCCGCGAGTACGCCGCCGAGATCGACGAGGACAGTTTCGAGCTGGTCCTCGGCACGTTCTTGTCGGGTCTCGCCGCGCAATACGCGGCGCTCGAGAAGGGATGACGACGGTCAGGTACGCCGCAACCGCACGAACCTGATCCGGTTCCCCGCCTCACGGAAGTCACTGTCACTGCCGTCGACCTCGAATCCCATCGTCGCGGACAGCTTGACGGCAAGCTTCCGGTGGCGGCGCGCATAATGCGCGAAAAAGTGCGCACCCTCGTCCGGCTCGAGAAATTCCGCAGTGACCGCGACCCGCTCTCGTCGCGACTCGACGCGTGCGTGCGGATCAGCTCGCAGATTGCGATACCAGTCCGACGTGGCTCCGAAGCCGACCGCGACGACGAAACCGTCGTGTGTGTCGTCGTAATCGACGACCTCGAGCACCACATACCGAGGTTTCCCGGTCTTGCGACCCCGGTGCTCGAGGAGAAGAAAATGGCGCCCCAGCAGGAACCCGAGGTGCCACCGATACAACCGGATCGGCGAACGGAAGAGCCGACGCCGGATACCGGTGGGCGGTGCAGCGGGTTCCGTGACGCGCATGTCTTCCACCATGCACCGTCGCGGCGCCCGTGTCGACACGCCGACCCACGTCCTACGGGTTGCGCGCCACAATCACGCATAACTTCGATAAGCATGCAGCACAACGGCGAGTCTCGTCGGGCACGCAACCACCCCCGGTGGTGGCCTGCCATGCTGGGCCTCGCAGCGGCCGTGGCGTTCGTCGCGCACGATCGACTGCTCGGCTTCGACACCTTCTACGGATTGTTCGGCAACACGGTCGACGCCGAGGTCTACCGGTACGGCGGAACAACCGTCCGGACCGCCGAACCGCTGTACGACTTCGTCCTGCACGGCGCGCTGCCGTTCACCTATCCGCCGTTCGCCGCGCTGGCATTCGTGCCCCTGTCGGTCCTCTCCATCCATGGAACGGAAATCGCGCTCAACCTGGCCAATCTCGTGCTCGTGTATCTCGCGGTGTGGTTGTGCTGGCGGCAACTCGGCTACCGGGATTCGGGGCGGACCCGGCTGATCAGCATCTTTCTCGCGGTGCTGTTCACGTGGATCGAACCCGCACGCATGACGATCTGGCTCGGACAGATCAACCTCGTGCTGCTCGTGCTGGTGCTGTGGGATCTCGGGAGGCCCGAGCACTCCCGGCTACGGGGGATCGGGGTCGGGATCGCCGCGGGCCTCAAGCTCACCCCGCTGTTCTTCATCGCGTATCTCGCAACGCTGCGTCAGTGGCGCGCAACGGTCGTGGCCACTGCGACATTCGTCGCCACCGTGCTCCTCGGTTTCGTCGTGATCTTCTCGGACTCCTGGCGATTCTGGACCAGTACCATCATCCGGTCGGAGCGGATCGGGCTGATCTCGTCACCCGCCAACCAGTCGATCCGCGGGATCCTCGCTCGCACCCTGCACACCGAAAATCCCCCGATGTGGTTGTGGCTGCTGTGCGCCGGAATCGTCGGACTCCTCGGGTTGTGGGCGGCATACCTCGCGCATCGCAACGGCAAATACCTCCTGAGCCTGACCGTCGCGGGACTCACAGCCCCGATGGTGGCGCCGTTCTCGTGGGGACATCACTGGGTGTGGGTCATTCCCCTACTCGTGCTGTGCTTGGACCAAACCCTGCGCTGGCGGCGGTGGTGGGGATACCTCCTGCCGTTCGCCGCGGCGATTCCACTGCTGGCGTGGTACCGGTCGTATCCCGACGGCGTGGTGGCTATCGGAATCTTCATGACCCCGGGCACACCGCTGCAGCAAACGGTCCTGCAGGCCACCTACCCGATCGTCTACGCGGTGCTGCTCGTCGTCGTGCTCACGACCAATCGGCGCAGCCGTGCTCGTAGCGAACGGCCCCAGCGGAATCCGGCTGCGGCGCGAACCCGATCCGAATACGGTTGACGCATGACTCGCTCCATTCGCATCGGTCTCCAACTTCAGCCCCAACAACAGCCCGACTACGGGGTCATCCGCGACACGGTGCTCCGCGCCGAGGACGCGGGTGCCGACATCGTCTTCAACTGGGACCACTTCTATCCGCTGTACGGCGATCCCGACGGTGCTCACTTCGAATGCTGGACGATGCTCGGCGCGTGGGCCGAGCAGACCGAACGCGTCGAGATCGGCGCGCTCGTCACCGGCGGCGGCTACCGCAACCCCGACCTGCTCGCCGACATGGCGCGCACCGTCGACCACATCAGCGGCGGTCGCCTCATCCTCGGCATCGGCTCCGGCTGGTTCGAGAAGGATTACGACGAGTACGGCTACGAATTCGGGACCAAGGGGTCGCGGCTCGATCTGCTCGCCGAGTACCTGCCGCGCATCACCTCACGACTCGGCAAGCTGAACCCGCAACCCACCCGGCATATTCCACTGCTCATCGGCGGTGGTGGACCCAAGAAGACGCTGCCCCTGGTCGCGAAGTACGCCGATATCTGGCACAGCTTCGGCGAATTCGAGACCCACACGGAGAAGTCGAAGATCCTCGAGGCGCGATGCGCGGATGTCGGTCGATCACCGTCGGAGATCGAACGGTCGACGCCGTGGCCGGGGCTCGAGAATGTCGCGGCCTACGTCGATGAGGGCATCACCCTGTTCACCGTGAGCGCCGGGGGCCCCGACTACGACCTGACCCAGCTGGTCGAGGCGATCGGGTGGCGCGACGAGAATTCGCCACCCCCGCTGGCAGGTCTGGCGTAGCACGGACGACAGGCTACGCGGCCCGCATCTCCCCGTCACACCAGGTCGGCGTCGTGGACGAGCAGCGCGATCTGGGTCCGGTTGTCGAGTGCGAGCTTGGTGAGGATGCTCGACACGTGGGATTTCACCGTCGTGACGTTCATGGTCAGCGCCGCTGCGATCTCGGCATTGGTGTCCCCGTTCCCGACCCTCACCGCCACCTCGTGCTCACGGGGCGTCAACACCGCCAGCGCCGCGCGTGCGCGCTCGTACGTGCCCGCCTGTACGACAGTGCGCTCCATCAGCCGGCGGGTGATCGCGGGCGACAGGATCGGATCTCCGGCTGCGACACGGGCAACGGCCTCGGCGATCTGCGCCGGCGGAGTGTCCTTCAGCAGAAAGCCTGCAGCGCCGGCGCGAAGCGCGTGCAGGACGTTCTCATCGGTGTCGAAGGTCGTCAGCACGATGACCTCGGGCGGCCGAGGCCGTCCCCGCAACAGTGTCGTGGCGGTGATGCCGTCCACACGGGGCATCTGAAGGTCCATGAGCACCACATCGGGGCGGTGTGCGTCGGTGGCGGTGACGGCTTCGCCCCCGTCTCCCGCTTCTCCGACGACGACGATGTCGCCGACTCCGTCGAGCATCATGGAGAGGCCGGCACGCACGAGGGCGTCGTCGTCTACGAGGACCACACGGATCACGTCGGCAATGGTAGCCGTGCCCTGAGGTGGAACCGGCCGTCGATTCGCTCGTGGTCGAGCCGTCCTCCCGCGAGCCGGACCCGTTCGGTGAGCCCGACCAGGCCCAACCCACTGCCGGGCGCGGCCGGGGTGGTCCCGGGCGCGAGTAGCGCGTTCCGGATCTCGATCTCGAGTTCCGCCCCGGGCAAGCCGCTCAGTGTCACCTCGACCTCGTTCCCGGCTGCGTGCTTGCGCGCGTTCGTGAGTCCTTCCTGGACGATCCGGTACACGGTGCGACCCACCGAAGGCGGCAGATCGCCGGGGAACTCTCCGCACAACGTCACCTGTTGACCGGCCGCGCGGGTCTCTTCGATCAGCGCCTCCAGGTCCGCCGCAGTCGGGCCGGGGCCGCTCGATGCTGCCGCATCGTCTTCGCGCAGTAGCACGATCACCTGTCGCAGCTCCTCCAACGCCTGGTGTACCCCGGAACGAACCACCCCGGCGGCCAGCGCGACCTTCTCAGGCGACGCGTCAGGCCGGAATTCCAGCGCACCCGCGTGCGTAGCAACCAGCGACAGACGGTTGGCGAGGACATCGTGCATCTCCCGGGCCAGGCCCCGCCGCTCCGCCGCTCGGGCCTCGGCGACGAGGCGGCCCTGCTCGGCCTCCGCGCGGCGGGCGCGCTCCCGCAACGACATCACCAGATCGCGGTGTGACCGGGCCAGCGTGCCCCAACCCAGCAGCGCGAGGTAGGCGACCGTCACCAGGATCGCCCACCAGTCGAAGCCGAGGGCCGGTACGGGGTTCCGAACCCACTGGAGCAGATGCGCCGCGATCCCGGCGACCGCGACAGCCACAGCCGTGCCGAACCGCGTGCGCCACGCGACCTGGAGAGCCCCCACCGTCGCTGCGGTGGTAGCGATGGGCGAGAACGCCGCGAGGACGGTCGCGGCGAGGGCCCCGGCCACCGGCCGCCACAGTTGCAGCATCGCCGCGGCCAGGCCGAGGACCGCGACGGCGAAGTCCAACGGTCCCGGATCAGGTTGCGACCACAGTGTCAGTGCGGTCAGCACGCCGACTCCGGTTGCCATACCGATCAGTTCGCGGGGGCGGGGATTTCGGCGCTCGATCACGGGGCGATGCTATCCACGGATCGACCGGTTCCGTCACCTACGAAAGTAGGAGGCGCCCCGGCCTCGCGGCCGATGTGGCAGGGCTCGCACACGTACGACACTGACCGGCATGAGCATCCCTTTCGGCTACCTGATCGGACTCGCCGTCCTCGCGATCCCCGCCGTGCCCGTTCCGCGCCTCCGCGAAGGCGCAGGCACCGTGGTCTTCCTCCTGTGCATGGTCGTCAACGAACTGCCGTTCCTCGCGATCGCCGGTTTCGCCGCCAGCACTGCTCTCGCATACTCCGAGGGCGACCTCACCTCACCGCTCACCGTCGCTGCCGCCGTCGTCGCCGCGGCGTGCATCGGGCTGATCACGTGGAAGGGGATACGTACCCAGCGGGTCCTCCGAGACGCACTGGGCGACATCATCGTCACCCGTCGTGTCTCGTACTTGCGACTCCTACTGCATCCCTTCCCCTTCCGACCACGATCGGTCGAGCGGACCGCGAATATCGCCTACGGCACGGCGGGCAAGCGCAATCTGATGGACGTCTACCGGCACCGCTCGCACCCCACCGGTGCCCCCGTCCTCATCCACTTCCACGGTGGCTATTACGCCATGGGCCGCAAGAACACCCAATCCCGGCCGATGCTCCACCACCTCGCCTCCCGAGGTTGGGTGTGCATCAGCGCGAACTACCGGCTGCGCCCCGAGGCCGGTTTCGAGGACCACTTGATCGACGCCAAGCGTGTCATCGCCTGGGTCCGCGAGCACGGCCACGAGTGGGGCGCCGACCCCGACCGGATCGTCCTCACCGGCTCGTCCGCCGGTGCCCACATGTCGACGATGGCAGGCTTCACTCAGGGCAGGTCGGAGTACCAGCCGGGCTTCGAGGAGGTCGACACCTCGGTATCGGCAGTCGTCGGTCTCGGCGGCTACTACGGCCCGTACTTCGGTCGCGGCGACGACACCGATCCGTTCGCCCAGGCCCACGCGGATGCGCCCCCGGTCATGATCGTTCACGGCGACCACGATTCCCTCGTCCACATTTCCATCGCCCGCGCCTTCGCGAAGCGGCTGCGCGAGGTCTCGTGCCGGACGGTCTACGCGGAACTGCCCGGCGCCCACCACGGCTTCGACGTGTTCCACTCGCCCCGTTTCGACGCGGTCGTCGATTCGGTCGAGGCCTTCGCGACCCGGGCCTGGTCTCAGGCCCCGGGGCAGGCCACACGGTGAGCCGTCGCGTCGGGCACGGTGTGCCTCGTACGATCGGAACTGCATGCCAGATGTACCGACGCTTCCACCGTGCACCGCCGGCGACTGGGACAACGCTCGCCGGCGGCGGCGCCTGCGCGACACGAGGACAGGTCACAGCTGGCGCCGGTTCGGCCGGGCACGCCGGTTCCTCGCGCGCACCGCGATCGCCACGGTGCCGCTCATTGCCCTCTACACCCAGTACTGGCATTTCGACGTCGCACCCATGCGGGAGCAACTCGCCGAGACGCAGCCGCGCATCCATCACATCTACGACGCGCAGGATGCCGACGGCCGCGACACCGCCGTCGTCGACCTCGTCGGACTGGGCAATCTCGACGCCACAGACACCGCGAGGGCGCTGCCCGCGCTGAGCGGCCTCGGGGACGTGTGGGCAGTCGAGTACGACAACTCCGGTCTCGACACCGCCGTGGTGAGCCGTCTCGTCGCCGCACGCGCCGAGACCTTGGGCATCGACTCGGTGATCCTCACCGGCCACAGCATGGGTGGGATCATCGCGCTCGAGGTCGCCGAGCATCTGTATCAGGACACACCGCTCGAGGTGCTCGGGGTGATCCTCGACTGCACACCGATCGACCTGCACGCCGTGCGCGCAGACAGCCGCGATGCGGGCGAAGAGCTGCTCCGGTGGATCGGCTGGATCCCCGGTGCCCGTGAAAGCCGGATCATGCGGATGACCATCGAGATCGCGGCACGCCAGCACAGGTTCGTCCTTCCGTCGGATCGTTGGTACCGACGCATCGACGGCTCCGAATTCCTCGACGTCGTCGATGAGGTCCTGAAGGACAAGATCCTGTCGACCGACTCCGCGAGCAACGGTCTGATCGAATCGCAGTTCCGGGCGATCGTCGCATCCGGTGCCTCCGACAGCCTGCGGGTGCTCGCCACCGAGCAGGACGACAAGGTGCGACCGGCGATCGTGTTCGTGCGGCCACGGCACGCGCTGAACGACCAGGTCGTGGACGTCGAGTACACACAGCAGGCCCTCGTCGAACACTCCGGCGGTGTCGACGGCACCCTGCTGGTCGCAAAGATCGATCACACCGGTCACGCGAATCCGATCCAGGCACCCGAGGCCTACGACAACGCGATCACCGACCGGGTCGAACCGTTCATCGATCTACGCCCTGGAGAGAACCTCGGCAGCGACAACGACGGCGACACCGGCACGACAACCGGGCCGTCCGTCGGTCCGTGACTTTCTACGGCACCCACCCCACGTTCACCTTCTCGTTGCCTCCAACTCGCTTCGAGCTTCTACGGTCCCTCGGTTGAACCTAGAGACTGAGGGAGACAGCCCCGTGGCCCGCAAAGAGTTACCTCTGATCGTCATGCACGACGGAAAATCGTCGCGCTCGAACATCACCTGCAAGTACAAGTGCGGTGACGCCTGCTCGCACGACGTACCCAACACCTCCGGCGGTGCCTACTTCGGCGACATCGTGCGTCACGCGATGTCGCGGCGTGGCGTGCTGCGCGGCGGCGCGATGGCCGTCCTCGCCGTGGGCGCCGGCGGCGCACTCGTCGCGTGCTCCGATGATTCCGCCGCCGCGCCCGCCGAAGGTGGTGGCCAGGGAGCCGTCGATCTCGGCCCCAGCCCGGCCGGTACCGACTTCGTCGCCGTTGCCCCCAACACCGACGATGCGGTGACCGTACCCGAGGGTTACGAGCAGGAAGTCGTGATCCGCTGGGGAGACAAGGTTCTCCCGGATGCCCCCGAATTCGACATCGACAATCAGTCTGCTGCCGCACAGGAGAAGCAGTTCGGATTCAACAACGACTTCGCCGGGCTGCTGCCCGTCGACGGCGTCCCGAACACATACCTGCTCGTGGTCAACCACGAATACAGCACCGAACCGTTCATGTTCGCCGGGTACGACGGCGAGAATCCGACGGAGGAGCAGGTACGCATCGGTATTGCGAACCATGGCCTGTCCGTCGTGCAGGTCAAGGGAGAGTCCGGATCCGGTCGTCTCACACCCGAATTCGGCGAGTACAACCGTCGGATCACCGGAACCACCGAGTTCCTCGTCACCGGTCCGGCCGCGGGCAGTGACCTGCTGAAGACGACCGCCGACCCCACCGGCACGCGAGTCGCCGGAACGTTCAACAACTGTGCCGGTGGCGTCACGCCGTGGGGCACCGTGCTGTCCGGCGAGGAGAACTTCAACCAGTACTTCGCGAACGCCGAGACCGTCACCGACGCGGCCGGCGCCGAACGCCTCGCCCGGTACGGAATCGAAGGCGGCGCATCCGAACGCAAATGGGAGCGCTTCGATCCCCGGTTCGACATCGCCGCGGAGCCCAACGAGGTCAACCGGTTCGGCTGGGTCGTCGAGATCGACCCCTTCGATGCCTCCTCGACCCCCGTCAAGCACACTGCGCTCGGCCGATTCAAGCACGAGGCCGCGAACATCCACGTCACCGACGACGGCACCGTCGTCGCGTACAGCGGCGACGACGAGCGCTTCGACTACATGTACAAGTTCGTCTCGTCCCGCACGATGCAGGACGGAAACTCCCGCGCGGCAACGGCACACAACATGACACTGCTCGACGCAGGCACGCTGTACGTCGCGGCCCTCACGGGCGACAGTCCCGATGCGATCGACGGCTCCGGCGACCTGCCCGAAGGCGGCGCGTTCGCCGGTACCGGCACGTGGATTCCGCTGCTGCGCACGGGCGAGGACGGCACTGGCGAGTCGCTCGTCGACGGGATGAGTGCCGAAGAGGTCGCGGTGTTCACTCGACTGGCAGGCGACCGGGTCGGCGCCACCAAGATGGACCGCCCCGAGGATTTCGAGGCCAACCCGGTCTCGGGCAAGGTCTACGTCGCATTGACCAACAACACGAAGCGCGGTGTCGACGGTGGCGCTGCTGCCGACGAAGCGAACCCGCGCAACAACAACAAGAACGGTCAGGTTCTCGAGATCGACGACGACCACGCCGGTACGTCGTTCGCATGGAATCTCCTGCTGGTGTGCGGCGACCCGTCCACCGCCGACACCTACTTCGGTGGGTTCGACAAGTCGCAGGTCAGCCCGATCTCGTGCCCCGACAACCTCGCGTTCGACCCGCACGGCAACCTGTGGATCTCCACTGACGGCAACGCACTCGGCTCCAACGACGGCCTGTTCGCGGTGGTGCTCGACGGACCGCGCCGCGGCGAGACGAAACAGTTCCTCACCGTCCCGGTCGGTGCCGAGACGTGTGGTCCGATCATCGAGGACAGCCGCGTCGTCGTGTGCGTCCAGCATCCGGGTGAGACCGACGATGCGTCGTGGGACAGCCCGGGATCGCACTGGCCCGATGGCGGCACCTCGCAGCCGCGCCCGTCCGTGGTCGCGGCATGGAAGACCGGCGGCGGACAGATCGGCGTCTGACCCTTATGGTCGAAAGGTCAACCCAGCCAGTCCAACACCGCTGCAGCGGTCCAGGATTGCTGCATGCTACCCAAGGGCTCGCCGGTGAACGGCTCGTAGTATTCGGCGAACGAGCCGCCGGCGGCCTGCCGTAACCCTTCTGCTCGCAGGGTGTTCGCGCGTTCGACCCAACCGCGACGCGCGAACACCCACGAGAACAACCACGTCATGACGGGCCACACCGGACCCCGCCAGTACTCCCGCGACCGGAAGTCCACCGACACCGGCGACGTGGACGGCGGCACCGCGTATCGCAGGTCGGGGTGCCCGCAGAACTTCGGTCCTTCGAAGGTGTGTAGCAACGCCCGCTCGGTTTTCCGGTGCAGGCCACCACTGAGCAGCGGCGCGAACATCGCGAGAGTGTCGGTGGCCACCCACTTTCCGGTCCGCAGGTCGAAGTCCTTCGCCGCACCCATCCGCGCATCTGTCGAGTCGACGACGCCGCGACGGAACCTGTCGGCCCATTCGTGCAGTTCACGCACGTCGGCGTGGGGTCGCGATTCTTCTTCACCGATGTCGGCGAGCACCTCACACGACAACGCGAACACGGCGCTGACGAACACATCCTCGACCGCGAAACTCATTGTGGTGGCGAGTACATCGTCTTCGTACTGTGCGGTCTTCATCTCCTCGAGCAGCCACAGATAGCGGGCGTACTCGACGTTGCTGGGTCGCTCACCCGGATCCGCGACATGGGCGAGATCCTCACGACGGAAATCCGGGAGTGCGTCGACGACGACATTCGCATAGGCGGTGTCCCACCGGGGCGAGTTGTCCATGCCGGATTCCCAGCCGTGGTACACCGCGATGCGCCCGTTGCCGCCGACGTCCCTGGCCTCCGCCAACCACCGATGCCAGCGCATCAGATCGGGCCAGCGTCGGTCGAGGAACTCGTCGGCGACCGCCCGGGTGCTGCGACCGTGCCTGCGGGCGTGGTCGAGGATGCGCTGGACCGCGATCGCGTGCACCGGCGGCTGCGTGATACCCGACGTCTGCACCCCCTGCGGGGCATGGGCCGCGAGGCGGTTCACCTCCCATCGAGAGGGGCCTGGGAAGTATCCGTCGACACCGTTCGCGAACACGATGTGCGGAATCATCCCGTTCTTCCACTGCGCCGACAGCAGCGTGTCGAGCTCGACGACGGCACGTTCCACACTCAGCGGCGCGAGCCCGATCGACACGAACGCTGCGTCCCAGCTCCACATGTGCGGGTACAGCTTGGGTGCTGCGCTCGTCATGGTTCCCAGGTCGTTGCCGCGAAGAAGATACGCTGCGCGCGCTGCGAGCTGGGTGGGGGTGAAGCCGCGGTCCGCCATCGTCCCATTCTGAGGCCTCCCGGCGAAGATGCACGCCTTCGCCCACATCGCTCATCAGAAAGTATGGACCAGTACCTCTGGACGCGGCTCCCGCACAGCCCACCGGAAGCTCAGGCGTTAGGCTCGACGCATGGGCAGACGCAGGACTGGCCGGGAGAAGCCGACTGGGTCGAGCCATGAACCGGTTGCGGGGTTGTACGACACGGACACAGGCACATGTGAGCTGGTCAAAGATCCGTATCGCGACTCGGGATGGATTCTCGAGGTCAACGGTGTGCCCAGTTCCCACATCGATCCGGACGACCCGACGCTGCTCGAGTTCGAATACATGCGCTGGATCACGATGCTCGTGCACAGCCAGTTCTCCCGCGACACCCGGCTGCGCGCCCTGCACCTCGGCGGCGGTGCGTGCACCATGGCGCGGTACCTCGCTGCGACCTATCCCGATGCCAGGCAGGTTGTCGTCGAGATCGACGGTCGCCTCGCCGAGCTGGTGCGCGAATGGTTCGACCTGCCGCGCGCACCTATGCTGCGGATCCGGGTGGGGGAGGGCCGAGCAGTCCTCACCTCGCTCACCGATGCGACGCGGGACGTCATCATCCGCGACGTGTTCGCGATCAACAAGACACCGGTGGCGTTGACGACGCTCGAGTTCACCCGACATGTGCTGCGGGTCCTGGCTCCCGGTGGGCTGTACGTCGTGAACTGCGGCGACACCCGTGACCTGACCACTGCCCGACGTGAGGCCGCGACCATCGGCTCGGTGTTCGAACACACCGCGATGATCGCGGATCCGGCCATGCTCAAGGGCAGGCGCTATGGCAATCTCATCATCGCGGGCAGCGACCGGCCGCTCGGAGAGTCCGACGCCCTGGCCCGTGACCTGCTCGGTGGTGCCGTGCCCGCTCAGATCAGGCACACTGCGGAGACGCACAAGTTCGCGGCGGGTTCGAAGGTTCTCGACGACAGCGAAGCGCCTCAGCGGAGCACGGCGGCACCGCAGCGGGGAACACGTGGACCCCTCTGATCGTTGAAGCTTGCATGACCTCGACACATTCGCCCGTCCTCCAGGTATTCAAGCTGGGTTCGCCCTGGCAAACGATCGATCCGTTCCTGTTCGTCGCACACCACGTCGACGCGTATCCCGCCGGCAATGCCGATCTCGGGCCGGATGCGCCGCTCGACGGACGCCCGCTCGGCCAGGACTTCGGCAATCCTGCGGGGTGGAACATGTACCACGGCACCACCGTCCCGGGATTCCCCGGCCATCCACACCGTGGGTTCGAAACGGTGACGTTCGTCCGATCGGGTTTCATCGACCACTCCGACTCTGTCGGCGCGTCCGCCCGATTCGGGGAAGGCGACACGCAGTGGCTCACCGCCGGGCATGGCGTCGTGCACAGCGAGATGTTTCCGCTGCTGAACCGGGACGCCGACAACCCGCTCGAACTGTTCCAGATCTGGCTGAACCTGCCTGCCGAGTCGAAGACCGCCGACCCGCATTTCTCGATGCTGTGGAACGAGGACACGCCGACGGTGACGTTCACCGACGACGCCGATCGGGCCGTCTCCGTCCGGGTGCTCGCCGGAAGGCTGGACGACGCGACAGCGCCTGCGCCGCCGCCGCACTCGTGGGCGTCGCGCTCCGACACCGACGTGGCAATCTGGAATATCGACCTGTCGCCAGGCGCACAGTGGGTGCTGCCTGCGGCAGCAGGTGCCGGAACACAGCGTGTCCTTTACGTGTACAACGGTTCTCCGGTGCAGATCGGTGATCAACAGGTGAGCTCGGGGCACGGCGCCGTCGTCGATGCCTCCGAACCCATCACACTCTGCGGAAGCGACGACACCACCCAGATCCTGATGCTGCAAGGACGTCCGATCGGCGAACCCGTTGCGTCGTACGGCCCGTTCGTCCTCAACGACGAAGCCGGCATCCAGCAGGCGTTCGACGACTACCGCCGCACGGGTTTCGGTGGCTGGCCGTGGGAGAGCAACGACCCGGTACATGCTCCCGACGCCGGGCGATTCGCACGGTACCCCGACCAGCGGATCGAAAGGCCCTCAACGCCACAATCGTAGGTGAACGTCAGCGTGACGGCGACACCCTGACGATGCCGTGCCGCTTCATCAGTACCCTCGTCGATCGACGGTACGACGAGGGACGTGCCGGCAGAATCCACTGCGACAACCTGGTCAGAGGTCCTACGTTGGCATCGATTTCGTCGAGTACCTCATCGACCTGCCGTAGCGAAAACGGGATGATATTGGTTCCGCGAGCAGGTTTTCCCTCACTTCGCTCGATCATCCAGTCCAGTCGCGTCCGAACGAATTCGCGGCGTTGCTCCAGCGGTGGCAACTCTGCGCCACCCAGCAGGTGGTCGGCGGTCCAGAGAGCGGCGGCCTCTGCACTGAGCGGACTGAACAGCGACGACCCGTAGCCGATGAAATACAGATTGGACACATCCAATGGCAGGATCTGACGATAGAGGAGGAAGTTGCCCTCCAAATCCGTGAGACGTCGTTGGATCTCGTCGTCCAGAAACGGCACCCGTTGTTCGAACCCCGTTGCACACACGATGACGTCCGCAGGTACGACGCTTCCGTCGGACAGTTCGGCGACCGCGCGACCGTCCTTCTCGTACAACGCGGTGATGGCGGTTCCGCGACGTACCTCGATCGTGCCGGATTCCACTTTCTCGTAGAACCGCTCGGTCGCAAGGCTCACCGCGTGGCGAACAAGCCGCTCGAAGGAACCCTCGGGAACCAGGCCGACCCGATCGAGCGACAGTTGCCTTCGCACGATCCGCTGGATGAATCCGAGCATCCCGTCCCGCACGAACCTTCCCGGGCCCGTGAGGAACCGCCCGAACCCCCGCTGCTCGATATGCTCGAACAATCCCTCGCTGAGCCGGGTGAGGAGAATGTACTTGTAGTTCAGCATGTTTCCGAGCTTGCGGGGCATCTTCCAGGTGACCTCGCGAGCAACCACAGTCATCGTAGCCGAGACCTCACTGAGAGCCTCTGCAACATCGCATGCAGACTTTCCGTAGCCGACTACCAGCACGTGCTTGCCTGCCGCCTCGTCGAGATCGTGGAAATCGGACGCCGCGCACAGTCGGCCACCCACTTCCTCGAACTCCGCCACGCCCGGATACGAGGGAATGAACGGGTCGGAGAAGATTCCATTGGCAATCACAACGTGGTCGTACCAGGCATCCTCGGCGTGTCCGGTCGCGACGTTACGGGTCGAGACCGACCAGCGGCCGGTGTTCTCGTCCTGGAGCATGGAGGTCACTTCGGTTCCCAGTCGCAGGTACGACTCCAAGCCGAAGAACTCGACATAGCCGGCCAGGTACCGCTGAACCTGAGCGCCGGTCGGCCACTCCGGATACCACCGCGGCATCGGATAATCCGAGAACGCATACGTTCCTTTGTTGTTCTGGGTCATCACTCCCGGGTAGCGACGGGTCACACTCCACACGCCGCCCACATCCGGTGTCCTGTCGTACACGACCACATCGAATCCGAACTGCTTCAGCACCTTCGCGGTGCACAGTCCCGCAACCCCGGCCCCGACGATGGCAATCTTGGTCTTGTCCGCCGAGTGTCCCCCCGAGACCGGGCCGCCGTTCCGCGGAGTCGACGCCCATGAGTCGTTCACAGGACTTCCTCCGGCACGAGCGACTCACCGAGGAAACCGTCTACCAACTGCTGGAATCGCGTTGCGTGTTCGATCTGGGTCCAATGCCCGCACTTACCGAACACGTGCAGCTGAGCGTTCGGAATCATGTCGAACATGTGCCGTGAGGCCTCGACCGGTACCACGCGGTCCTCTCTACCGTGCACGATCAGCACCTCGTGTCCGATCTTCGCGAGGCTCTCGTCCGCTACGATCTGAGCATCGAGCCAGCGCTGCCGTGGCTCCGGGAATACCTGCTCGAAGGCTTCTTGGGCGCCCGGGCGGATCGTGGCACGATAGCGCAGTTCGGCGAGTTCATCGGTGACGAGCGTCCGGTCGTACGCCATGATGTCCATGATGTTCCTCATGTTCTCCACCGACGGCGTGTATCCCCACAGCGCGTCGAGCTCGGGCGTGAAATCGATCTTCACTCCACCCGCGCCCATGAGTACGATTCGGTCGAGCCGCTCAGGGAATCGGGTGGCGAGATGAAGGGCAAGCCCACCACCGAACGAGTTCCCGACGACGTGCACCTTCTCGATACCCAATCCATCGAGCAACGAGAGGATCTGATCGATCCAGGTGTCGAAGATCTCGAACCGGACAGGGTCGGGCAGCGTCGTGTAGCCGAATCCCACCAGATCGGGTGCGATCACCCGAAAGTTCTCCGACAGTACGGGAATCAGGCCCCGCCAGTTGGCCCACGCCGACACGCCGGCACCTGAACCGTGCAGTAGGAGGACCGGTGCTCCCACGCCGCTTCCCACGTCGTGATAGTTGGTCTCGAATGACCCTGTACGGAAGGTCTTCCCGATCTCGGGATTGGTTGCGTGTGTCATCGTGGATTCCTAGCTCTGGAAAACGGAAACGACCGACTGCAGAAGGTCGTCCTGGAGGCGTTCGGGAGACGGGTATGCACGCTTGCTGTGCGAAAGTCCGGTCTGAACAAGCATTTCGCACATCTTGTACGCGACGACACCGGGATTGAGGACGGGAACGTCGAGCACCGACGACAGATACGCGTGGCTCTGATGCATGGTGGTCGATCCGAGCACGATGACATCGGCTCCGTCATCCTCCACGGCGGCGCGCGCCTGACGTTCGAGCTCGGTGAAGACGAACTCTTCCTTCCCTGCAAGAAGTTCCGCTGCATCGGGCCGGACTCCGATGTCGCGTACCGACGCGAGGCGTGCGCTGATTCCGTTCTCCCGAGCGGCCTTGTAGTACAACTCGTGCCACTGGGGCCACATCGTGACAACCGAGAATCGCTTGCCGAGTAGACAGGCAAGCAGCATGGTTGCCTGACTCGGCGCGACCACCGGGATCGTCAAGCGCGAGCGAAGCGCGGCGAGGGCGGAGTCGCTCATCGAGTTGACACATACACCCACGTAACCCTGTTCCTGTGCCCGGCATCCTGCCTCGAGAACGAAGGCGTCGGCGAGAGTGGTTTCGTAGGCGCTGTCGAGCGTCGCGCCACCGGCCCTGGCCGAGACGAAGACATTCTCGAAGGATGGGTGGACGAACTCGCCTGACAGCTGGGCAGCGAAGGCATCCAATGCCTCTGGCGGTACGGGAACGGGAACGATATTGAGCACACGGTTCACAGGTCGAGTTCCTCTCTGGTTCGGGTGAGGGTGTCGACGACGGCGTAGGCTACGGCCTTGGTCGCCATCATCACGTCGGCCACGGAGGCGACACCCATTCCTCCTAGCCCCTCGTTCAGGTCATCGGGGGCAGTTTCCGGCGGCCACGGATATCCGATGCGCGCGCACGGTATTCCGAGACGCCGGATCAGTGTGCCGTCGGTCTGGCCACCGAGGAGCGGCGTCGTGGTGTACGGGCGACCCTCGACCTCCTCCCATCCTCGTCGGCACGACTGGACTATCCAGTTCTCCGGGTCGGTCATGCCGCCGGGCAGCGAGCCGTACATCTCCCAATCCAGATCGAGGTCGGGGTTCCGTCTGCGAATCTCATCGATCATCTGCGCAAATTGGTGACGAACGTCGCCCGGTGTCACGCGGGGATTGACCCGGACGTCGAGGTAGATCTCCGTGGTCGCGGACGGGAAGGCAGGCTTGTCCGGGCTCCCCGACCGGACGGCCGAGATCCAGCCCTCGGGAATGGTCGAACCGGACGTGTTGCGTGCGGTGTACTGGGGCAGCCACGCCTCGATCTCTTGGATCACCGTGGCAGCCGGCACGATCGAGGAGCGGAATCCCTTGGTTCCCCTTGTGATTCCGGCGTATCCGAAAGTCCCGCGCACCGACACCTTGAACCAGCACATACCTGGCTCTTCCGGGTATACCGCCCACCACGGCTTGAGCACGACGGCATGGTCGGGTGCCATTCCGTGGGTGAGCAGATGAAACACACCGCTACTCATCCCGACGTTGTCGCGTTCGCTCATCGTCACCGGCATCCCGCCGCCCGCGAACCCGATTGCGAGGTCCCCGATCAGGGGAAGATCGGCGTCGACGACGGCATGCATGACTTCGGTGAGCCCGGCGACCATGCACTTCGGATTCGAGGCGCCCAGGCCGACGACGAGATCCCCGTGAACCGTAGCTTCGGGAATCATGTCGGATCGCAACGATTTTCCGATCCAGGGGACATCCGATTCGGGATCGATGTGCGTGTCGATAGGGGCGTAGAGCAACAGCCTGCTACCTCCACCCGATCCCTGCATCTCGCCGATCGCGTTGCCGGTGTGTTCGGAGATCGGCTGGTATCGCGCATCGATCCCGACCCGCTCACGGAGGTGGGACGCCATGAACTCGGACGCTGCCCGCTCACGGCCGGTGGGACTGTGAATGCCGATCAGATCGACGAGCAAGTCCCGGAATCGATCAGCGTTCAGGTTCGCGCAGACGGCCTCGTACATCTCGCGCCGACGATCGTCGAGCGGGAGCGCCTTGGTTGTCGATATATCAGTCATCTGTTTCTCTCTCCGATATGCCGGGCCTCGCAGCCAGGCCGGCGCGATCCGTCAGACAGGTCGCTATGCGCACCAGCGCCTGATCCGCATGTGCGGGTGCCACAAGCTGGATTCCGAGAGGCAGGCCATGGACGCCGCGTCCTGCCGGGAGCCCGACAGCGGGACATCCGCTCACACTCGCGAGCTTGTTGAACACGGGGTCACCGGTTCCGGTACCGATCACAGGTGCTTCGCCCGGCGCGGCGAGCGTGACCAGCAGGTCCAGGTCGTCGAACAGGCGATCGACCACGGTGCGTGCCCTCCTGAGCACCGTTCTGGCAGACTGAATCGCATTCGACGGCGCCTCGCGACCCGACTGCAGGAAATTCGTCAGTTGCCTGCTGATACTTCCCGGACGCGACCCGTGGATACGTTCGGCGAGCGCAGCGGAGGCTTCGGCCGCCATGAGCAGGGTGTGCGCGTCGTCGAGGTCGGCGAGGTCGGCCGGAATCTGCACATCGACGATGTCGGACACCAGCCCACGCAGGCCGGAAGTGAAGTCTTCCAGGAGTGCGGCCGCCGCCGGAGTTGCGCGGTCGTCCCACGGTGGTCGCAGCACTCCGACCCGTAGTTCTCGCAGTGGTGCCAGCACGGTAGCCGGGGGAGGGACGTGTCCGGCGGTGGAGAGGGATTCGTCGATGGCGCCCAACCACGCGGGATGCCGGGCGAATGCGCCGACCGTGTCGAAGGTGAGCGCGACGGGCAGTACACCGTCAAACGGCCAGCGCCCGTATGTCGGCTTGAGCGTGAACACGCCGCAGAAGGAGCCCGGCCGTAGGACCGATCCGGCAGTCTGGGTTCCCAACGCCAACGGCACCTGGCCGTCTGCGACCGCAGCAGCAGAACCACTCGACGATCCTCCGGGAGTATGTCCCGTGTGATGTGGGTTGCGTGTCTCGGTCGGTCGATACGTTGCGAACTCGGTAGTGGTCGTCTTTCCCATGATCACTGCGCCGTCGCGGCGCAGACGCCGAACGACTTCGGCGTCGCCGTCGGGCCGGTGGCCTTTCCACAACTCTGATCCGTATGCCGTGGGCTGGTCATCGGTGTCGATGATGTCCTTGATACCGAACGGAATTCCGTGCAGAGGCGAGCGCCGTTGCTCGGAGTCACGTGCCGACGCCTGACTCAGTGCGAGCTCAGGGTCGACGTGTGCCCAAGCCATGATCGTCTCGTCACGTTCCTCGATGCGCGCCAAGCAACGCTCGACTGCCGCGACGCTTCGATGCTCGTCGGCCAGGATGTCAGTGATGGGGGAGGTGGGTGCGGTAGGGCCGGACACCGCGGTCACCCCGCCTTCTGTGGTTCGTGACCCCATCGGGACGGAGACCGGAAGGTCTTGACCTCCCACTCGTCCGAGTCGATGAGCTCGCCGCCGTATCCGATCTCTATCGCGAATCCCGATGGCGTGCGCATGTAGAAGGACGTCACGCCGTCATTGGTGTGGCGCCCGAATGTCATCTGAAGATCGATCCCTGCAGCGTTGATGATGTCGTATGCGCGGCCCACGTCGTCCAGGGATGCCGCTTCGATCATCAGATGATTGAAATCACCTCCGGTGAACGAGAAGCATTCGTTCATCAACGCAAGGCTGTGGTGCCGGGGGTTGCAGTGCAGGAACGTCGCGTCGGCACCGTCCCACACGATGTAGTCGGTGAGCCGGAAGCCGAGCACCCGGGTGTAGAAGTCCACGGCGGCCGGGTAGTCCTTGCACATCAGCACCACATGTCCGAGACCGAGGGTCCCGGTGACGAATCCGCTGATCACATTGCCGTGCACGAGAGGGGCATGGTCGATCGTCGGGCCGAAGCAGACCTCATTGGGGAATCCGTCGTGGTCGACGAACCGGAACGCTTCGACAGCGAACCGCTCCTCCGCGGGACCGGCCGGAATCCACTCGACGTCGATTCCCTCGGTCGTGACCCGGTCCGCCAGGGTCCGCAGCATATCGGGACTGTCGACCTCCCACGTGATCGACCGGATTCGGTCCTGTTCCGCGGGATACAGTGCGATGCGATGGTGGTGGTCATCGATTCGGATCAGCAGCGGATCCTGTTCCGTTTCGCGGGGGCGTGCGTACAGCCCCAGCAGGTCCACCAAGACGTGGCGCCAGGCCTCGAGGTCGGTGACCTCGACACTCATTGCGCCCAGACGGGAAAGGCTCATCTCTTGCCTCTGTTCGGAAGTAGCGAGTCAGCTGGGTAGGAACTGCTCGGCGTGGATACGCTCGGCCGGCATCCCGAGTTCGAGCAGCCGCTCCTCCGCGGCTTTCAGCATCGCCGGCGGGCCGCACAGGTAGGCGGAGGTGAGGGGGTGCTCGACGTCCGCTGCGTTCAGAACGCTGACGGGGTTACCCTCCAGCACTCCGGTTACGGCGGTCGGTTCGTCGACAACCACGCGCACGTCGAGTTTGGACATGAAGCCCTGCCGGGCTTCCAGCTCGTCGAGATGGAACAGGTCGGTTTCACGGCTGCAACCGAATACGAGCCTGATCGGATATTCGTCGCGTGCGGTCTGCAGCTTCTCGAGCATCGACAGCATCGGGGCCAGTCCGGTACCTCCGGCAATCATGAGAACCGGGCCGGACTCGTCGATGAGTCCGAAGCTACCTGTGGGACCCTCGATCTCGATCCGGTCTCCGACCACGGCGTTGTTGCGGAGGTAATCCGACATCACGCCGGTGGGTAGCACCCGGATCGTGAAGGTCAGTTTCTTGCGGTCTCGTTCGCCGGATGCCATCGAGTACGAACGCCATTCGTCGGTGCCGGGCACCTGCATTCGCACGTACTGCCCGGCTCGAAACGCAAAGCGCACCGACTTGGGCAATTTGAGTTGCAGTTCCACCGCAGTCTCACCGAGCCAGATGATCGCACCGACCTTTGCGGTCGCCGTGATCACGGGGTACTCGTCGAGCATCGATGCCGGGTAGTCGAGGTCGATCTCGGAATCGCCACGCACGTGCGATTGACACAACAACCTTTGGCCAGCGTCGATTTCGTCCTTCTTGAGCGAGTACACGCGCCCTTCGGGCATGATCACGTCACCGCGTGCGACCCGGCCCACGCATGTTCCGCACGTGCCCACCGTGCATTGACTGACCAATCGCACACCGGCTTCGGTCGCCGCTTCGAGAATCGTGGTATCGGCCGGTACCTGAACGGTTTTGGTTCCATCTGTGAAGTTGAGACGGACATTGCTCTGGGTGGCCATCGAGCGCTCCGGAAGAGTGTCGGTCGGGGCGATCGACACGACGCTAGTCCTCGTCCTCGTAGGGGGACTCGAAGAAGCCGCGAGGGTGCCGCGACGCCATCTTGCGCCATGCAACGATGGAATAATCCATGTCGCAGAGCATTTCATTGTTCCAACCATCGAATCTGGTGTAGTGCTCCTCAGTGGCTTCGCGTGCGAAGACGTCACTGTTGTTGAACCCCTCGAGTGCGAGAGGGAGCATGAAATTGTCGTACTTGAAGTTGAACTCGGCGATGTCTTCTTCAGTGGTCACGCGGGTGGCGATGACCTCCCAGTACTCGTGATGGTGATCGTCGATCGGCACGTAGAACTCGTACTGCACGTGATCGGTGATCGGCCAATGCTCAACCATCAGGACCCCCGGAACCCACAGTGACGTGCGGAAATAGTGCGGCACAGTACCTCGGGCCTTCATGTTGACCTTCGGGTTGTCCAGCACCGGCTCGTAGAGGTCCGGCCGGTCGTAACGGTTCATCACGCCCTTGGGACCGTCCGGGATGTCGATTTCCTCGGTCGCGGAGTCGGTCAGAGCGTTGACTCCGAGCGGCAGCGCCCGGTCGAGCGCTACCAGAATCTGGTTGTCCCAGTGCACCAGAAGGTGACCGGGATCGAGGCCGTTCTCCGCCGCAAGACGCCAGTTGCCCACCAGTTTGCGGTGGATGCCACGAATGACAATTCCCTCGTCCAGTAGGTGCGCGACTGGAGAATCGTTGGGGTCGTTGGTAACCGGTGCCGGAAGGTCGGCACTGAGAGGGGGTGGGGTGCCGTAGTCGTCCTCTCCCACGAACACGTAGATGATCCCGTTGACCTCTTCGACGGGATAGGTGCGGATGCCCACTTTCCCGATCAGTGAGTCATCGGGATTTCCTACAATAGTGGTGAGGCTGCCGTCCTCGAGTCCGTAGGTGAATCCGTGGTACCAGCAGGTAATGGTGCCTTCCGACAAGCACATCGGCTTGGCCGAGAGTTTCACACCTCGGTGGATGCAACGGTCGGAAACCGCGTATGCCTTGCCGGCCGAACGTCGCAGTGCGATGTCGTGACCGCCGATAGTGACACCTTTGGCAGTGTCGTCCTCGAGTTCGTGGGACAACAGTGCGGGATACCAGTGATTGGCGTAGCCCCAATCGGCCTTGACGTACGGCGCGTACTGCCGGGTGGCTCCGGCGGACGAGCCGCTGTGAGAGGTAGTTGTCATCGAAGTGACCTCCGGAGGATGTGGTCGGGGAATAGTGGCTCCCATCCGCATGGTCTTGCCGGATGGGCGAGCGGCCCGGGCTGATGGGCCATCGATTCGAAGTCGAAACAAGGGGGTGTTGCAGACCACAATATCCATCCTCCGTGGAATGTCAATCAATTTTCTATGAATGATCAACTGATCATTCGAGTCGTCGCTGGTAACATCTGTGTCCAACACCCCATGCGCAGCACAAGCCACCGACGAGCGGACTACGGAAGAAAAGATGAGCAACACCGAACCCCGGTCGTCCGGACAACCCGAGTCGCTGGCACCGGGGCGACGCTGGCACCTCGCGGACAACGCCTACGAAGAGGCGCTGACGGCCTTCGAGTTCGCGATCCTCCAGGTCGAGGGCGGCTTCCAGCGGTTCGCGGTCCAGGCCATTCGGGTTTCCTCCGACATCGACCTGACATTCAACGAGGTCGTCGCTCTACACGTCGTGCGCATGCAGGAACGATCGAAGGACACAGCGACGATCGCCCAGCTGACCAATCGGGACGATCTTCCGAATCTGCAGTACAACCTCCGGAAATTGGTGAGCCTCGGCTTGCTGGAGCGCACCAAGTCGGGGACTTCGTCGGTCTTCACTGTCACCCCGACCGGCCGTGAGGTCACCGATCGGTACGCCCAGTTGCGCCAGCAGACCTTGAGCACCAACCTCGAGGAGCTCAGCGACAGCGTGACGAAGATGCATCACGCGGTCCGGTCGATGCAAGTACTCACCGGCCTGTACGAGGCGGCCAGTCGCGAACTCGCAACAATCAACACGGCCGCATTCTTCGACCCTCTCCCCGGTGAGGGCGCCGAGTCCGAACCTCCCACGAAACCTGCCGGCTGAGTCCGCTCACGTACCGATCGCGCTCGGTCCTGACAGCTCGCACGGCCTCATGACAGGGCGGCGAAGTTCATCACGACCGCATCTTCCGAAGACGCGGACAGCAATGAAAACGCCGTTCATGCAACCTATTTCAAATACGATGGTTGACGAATACACGAGGAGATCATAGGCTGACGCAGCCATATGTAGCGCTCTGCTCCGAATGTGGACAGCCAATCACTCTGCCGCCCGAAAGGGACCTCCCCATGACAGCTCTCACGCCGCTGCCACTACTCACCGCTCTTCAGGATTCCGGCCACGGAGCCGACGGCCCCGATGCGGTCCGGGTGGGCGACAGCGCCCTCACCCGATCCGAACTCATCGCCGCAGCATCCGCAGTGGCAAACGAGATCGCCGGTGCTTCAAGCGTTGCAGTCGATGCCACGGCGAGTATCGAGACGGTCATCGCGGTAACGGGATGCCTCATGGCGGGCGTGCCGGCTGTTCCGGTTCCGCCCGACTCCGGCCCGAGCGAGCGTGCACACATCCTGAAGGACTCCGGCGCACAGATCTGGCTCGGCTCTTCGCGTGAGGACATCTCTCTTCCATCGGTCGCGGTCGACGCGCAAGCCCGTTCCTCGGCGACGCATCGCGAGCCGGATCCTGAGGCAACAGCGATGATCATGTATACCTCGGGTACCACCGGTTCCCCGAAAGGCGTCGTACTGTCCCGCTCCGCGATCGCCGCCGGGTTGGACGGCTTGGCCGAGGCGTGGAACTGGAGTCCGGATGACACTCTCGTGCACGGGCTTCCACTATTCCACGTGCACGGGCTCATCCTGGGCGTCGTGGGAGCTCTACGGCACGGCTCGCCCATTGTTCACACGGTACGACCTACCCCCGAGGCGTATGCGGCAGCATCCGGTTCGCTGTACTTCGGTGTTCCCACCGTGTGGTCGCGAATCTGCGCGAACACCGCGGCCGCACGGGCCCTCACATCGGCACGGCTCCTCGTCTCGGGCAGTGCCCCTTTGCCGGTTCCACTGTTCGAACGGATCGTGAAGCTCACCGGTCTCACCCCGATCGAGCGGTACGGAATGAGCGAAACCCTCATCACGCTCAGCACACGGTCCACCGGTGAACGCAGACCCGGCTGGGTGGGGAGTCCCATCCGCGGAGTGCGAACGCGCCTGCTCGACCAATCGGGCAATCCGGTCCCGCACGACGGGGAAACAGTGGGTCGGCTCGAGGTTGCGGGCGACACATTGTTCGGCGGATACCTCGGAAACCCAGCCAAGACTGCGGAATCCATGACTGCCGATGGTTGGTTCAAGACCGGCGACATCGCCGCGATCGACGAACAAGGCTTGCACCGCATCGTCGGACGGGAGTCGGTCGACATGATCAAGTCCGGCGGATACCGGGTCGGGGCAGGCGAAGTAGAGCAGGCACTGCTGAATCATCCCGAGGTTCGCGAGGCTGCGGTCATCGGTGTTCCCGACCACGATCTGGGGCAGAGAATCGTCGCGTACGTGGTGGGCGACTGTCACGACGATGGTGCGCTGCCTGATTTCGTCGCGCGCACCCTTTCGATCCACAAACGTCCGCGAGAGATCCGATTCGTCGATACCCTGCCGCGCAACGCGATGGGCAAAGTCCAGAAGAAGATCCTGATCGACGATCACCTGACGAAGCGATGAGCCTCGAGCGTGCCGAGATTCGGACGGAGACCCACCGGAACGTCGCAGTTCTCATAATCGATCACCCGCGCCGGCACAATGCACTCACCGGTGGGATGCTCGACGAATTGATTTCCGTACTAGAACAACTCGCGGACGACCCCGCGATTTCGGTCGTTGTACTCACTGGTACAGGAGCACAGTTCTGTGCTGGCATGGATATTCGTGAACTTCGATCGGCACGTGTAGAAGGCATCCGTATGGAAGATCGAGTCACCGATGCAGAGGAGGCGCTCGCAGCCTTTCCCAAGCCGACAATCGCAGCCATCCGCGGATACTGCATCGGCGGGGGTGCACAACTCGCTCTTGCATGCGACTTCCGGGTGGCTGCAGAAGGTTCCGAGTTCGCTGTCACTCCAGCGAAGCTCGGCGTGATCTACCCAGCGCGGACAATCCGTCGGATGGTGCTCACTCTGGGCCCTGCCACGACAAAACGGCTGGTGATCACGGGGGACCGTATCGGCAGTGCTCTTGCGGCACAACTCGGCGTCGTCACCGAGGTGGTCCCGGACGAGACGCTCGTCGCCCACGCCATGACTTTGGCGGAATCCATCGCGTCGAGGTCCTCGATCACGCAACGAGCTGCGAAGGAGATGATCGATGCGGCCGCCCGCGGGCGACTCGACGACGAGCTGGAGCACTATTGGCGAGACGCAACCAACCCCGATCTCGAGATCGGACTCGAGGCCTTCCTGTCCGGCAGGTCTCCGCAATTCAGCCACGCGATGCGCGAATCAACTCACGTGAATTCCATCGACTCGTCGATCCGGCCGAATCGCATCGTGGGTAGATCGAGCAGATAGTTCTGCCGCATCAACCACGGGCTCCGTGAACCCTGTTTCGGAAGAATGCTTTCCGAACGCGCGACATAACCCGACGTCAAACCGAGCAGCGGCTGCGGTGAGGTGTCGTGATGCGATACCGGCCGGGCGACGCGATAACCGCTTCGCTGCATGTGATTCAGCAGGCGGCACACGTACAGGGATGCGAGGTCGGCGCGCAGTGTCCACGACGCGTTCGTGTATCCGAGACACAGCGCAAGATTGGGTACGCCGCTGAGCATCATCCCGCGATAGGTGTAGTGACGGGCGAGATCCACGGTCTCACCGTCGATCGTGAATTCGACGCCGCCGGCGGGAACGAGGCGCAACCCGGTCGCGGTGACGAGGATTTCGGCATCGAGGTGGTCGCCCGACTTCAGCAGCACGCCCTTCTCGGTGACGGTATCGATGTGGCCGGTCACGATGTCCGCGGCACCGGAGTTGAGAACCTTGAACAGATCGGCGTCGGGCACCAGACACATTCGCTGATCCCAGGGCCGGTAGCTCGGGGTGAAATGCGGATCAACGGTCGACCCATCACGCAGATGTCGCTTCGCAAGCCGGCGCAGTACAGGTTTCGCCACCCCGGGAAGACGCTGACACAGCTGGTAGAAGCCCAGATTGGCCACCGTGTTCTTCGCGCGGATCACCCGGTGGGACACCTTGTCGGGCAAGTATTTCCGAATACGGGTCGCGATCGGATCGCGGGACGGCAACGACATCACATACGAAGGCGACCGCTGCAGCATCGTCACGCGCTCGGCCTTCTCCGCAAGCGAGGGCACGAGAGTCACCGCGGTGGCGCCACTGCCGATCACCACGACCTTCTTACCTTCGTAGTCGAGGTCGTCGGGCCAGAACTGGGGATGCGCGACGGTTCCGGCGAAATCATCCAGGCCGGGAATGTCAGGTAGATAACCGGATTCGTAGCTGTAGTACCCGCTGCACAGATACAGGAACGCACAACTCAGTTGTGTGTCCTCCCCGCCCGAGTCCTCACCGCCGGAGCGCACCCGGACTGTCCACCGCGCATCGGTGCTCGACCATGCCGCCGACACGACGCGATGCCCGAATCGGATCTTGGCGTCGATGCCGTACTCCGCGGCGGTGTCGCGCACGTACTGCAGGATGCTCGCGCCGTCGGAGATCGATTTCTCCCCGCGCCACGGCCGGAACGGATACCCGAGCGTGTACATATCACTGTCGGATCGAATTCCCGGGTAGCGGAACAGATCCCACGTACCACCGACACTGTCGCGAGCCTCGAGAATCGCGTAGGTGCGGTCCGGGCACTGCGTCTGCAGTCGGTATCCGGCACCGATACCGGACAGTCCGGCACCGACGACCAGCACATCGACGTGTTCCATGCCCACTCCTGCCTCCTCGTCCCTACCGACTCGCCCACGTCAACAGATCATCCACCGGCCACGCGTTGATCACCACGTCGGGTTCGACACCCCGCTCGGCCGCGCGCTCGCATCCGAACCCGAGCCAGTCGAGCTGCCCCGGGGCATGCGCGTCGGTGTCTATCGAGAACAGGCACCCGATATCCAGCGCGAGATCGATCAGTCGCGACGGTGGATCACGACGTTCGGGACGCGAATTGATCTCCACCGCGGTGTCGTAATCGCGGCACGCCGTGAACACTGCCTCCGCGTCGAACGTCGACTCGGGTCGCTGCCCGCGACCGCCGGTGACGAGCCTGCCGGTGCAGTGCCCGAGGACATCCACATTCGGATTCTCGACGGCCCCCAGCATCCGCTTCGTCATCGTCGCCCGGTCATCGCGCAGCTTCGAGTGCACGCTCGCAACGACGATGTCGAGGGCTGCGAGGAGCCCTTCGTCCTGGTCCAGCGACCCGTCGTCGAGGATGTCGACCTCGATGCCCGTGAGGATCCTGGTGCCCTGTGCGCTCTCGTTGAGCTCCGCTACGACGGACAACTGCGTGTGGAGGCGTTCGGCGCTCAGCCCGTTCGCCACCGTCAACCGAGGGGAGTGGTCGGTCAAGGCCATGTACTCGTGCCCGATCATCGTCGTGGCGGTCCGTTGCATCTCGTCGATGGGGCTGCCGCCGTCGGACCAGTCGGAATGGGTGTGCAAATCGCCCTTCAGCGCTTCGAGGAGTTCGCGACTGCCGCGACCGATCGGCTCGGCTTCGTCGCGCACACTCTGCAGGTAGTCGGGGACACTGTCGAACGCTTGCCGGATCACGGTCGCGGTCTTCGGCCCGATCCCGGCGAGTTCGGTCCAGTCGTCGGCGCGACGGTGCTTCGCTCGAGCGATTTCGGAGAGGCCCGCGACCACGTCGGCGGCATTCCGGTACGCCTGCACACGATAGGTCGACGCGTGCTGACGCTCGAGCCAGAACGCGATCTCGCGGAGCGCGGCCACCGGGTCCATCTCACCATTGTGGACGCGTGCCCACAGGTTGCGCTCCGTAATGTGGGCACCATGTCGAGACGTCGAATAGTGCTGCTCACCGGATGCATCGCGACCGGGTCGGCGTTTGTGTGGGTGTCCTCGCAGGTCGCTTCGTCTGCGCAGGGCCGGATGTACAGCCTCGCCGACGCACCACCGGCTCCCGTGGTGATCGTGCCCGGCGCGCGGGTACAAAACGGCAGGCCCGGTGCATTCCTGCGCGGGCGCCTCGACGTCGCGGTGTCGCTCGTCCGGGACGGCCGCGCCCACGCGGTCCTCGTTTCCGGCGACGCCGAGGGACGCTCCGGCAACGAGATCACCGCGATGATCGACTACCTCGTCGAGCACGGCGTGGACCGCGACCGCATCGTGGCAGACCCGTACGGTCTCGACACCTTCGACACCGCGCAGCGGGCGGTGCGCACGTTCGGGGTGCGAGAGGCGACTATCACGACGCAGCGGTTCCATCTGGCGCGTGCGGTCGCGTTGTGTCTGCGCGCGGGGATCGACGCGACCGGTGTCGTGGCGGGCGGACAGGTGCGGCTCGTGTCGCAGATTCGCAGCCATCTGCGCGAATGGGTGTTGTCGCGTCCGAAGGCATTCCTGGAACTCCGCTTTCCCCGCGACCCTGCGGTATCGACTCCTCCCGACGACACGCTCGCCGAGATCCTCGCCGTCCGCTGACCACCGGGTCGGTTCGGTCCCGCTGTGATCGCCCTAGTGTGATCGGATGCGACCTTCAGCTCTCATCACCGGAGCGAGCCGTGGCCTCGGCGCCGCGATCGCCCGCGAACTCGCCCCCACCCACGATCTTCTCCTCGGCGGCCGCCGACCCGACTCGCTCACCGCCATCACCGAGGAGCTCCCGGGCAGCAGGCCGTGGCCCGTGGACCTGCTCGATCACGACGCGCTGACCGCCGCGACGACCGGGATCGATCGGCTCGACGTCCTCGTCCACAACGCGGGTGCGGCCGAGCTCGGCACTGTCGCCGACAGTGACGTCGAGCAGTGGCGACACATGATGGACGCGAACCTCCTGTCCGTCGTGGCACTGACGCAGCTGCTGATCCCGGCATTGCGGGCCGCGAACGGACATGTCGTGCTGATCAATTCGGGAGCCGGTATCCGCGCGAATCCCGGATGGGGAGCCTATGCCGCGAGCAAGTTCGCACTGCGTGCATTCGGCGACGTATTGCGTCTCGAAGAACCGGCGTTGCGGGTGACATCGGTGCATCCGGGTCGGATCGACACCGACATGCAGCGCGCGATCGTCCAGACCGAGGGCGACGACTACGACCCCTCGCGGTTCCTGAAAGCGTCGACGGTGGCGCGTGCGGTCCGGAACGCCGTCGAGACACCCTCCGACGCGCATCCGGCCGAGATCATCCTGCGGCCGTGGTCGCCGCCCGGGTCCTGATCACGCGCTCAGAACGGTAGGGGAATCACTACAGGAGGCCCACCCGGCACGTTGATCCGGATCTGCGGGGGCGGCGGGGCCGGAGCAGGTGCGGGGGCCGGCGCGGGTGGAGGCGGTGGGGGTATCTGCGGCACCGGCTCGGGTGCCGGGGGCGCAGGCTCAGGCGCTGGAGGTGGAGGCGCGGGTGCCGGGGCAGGAGGAGGCGGCGGCGGTGCCTCTGCCCGGGGCGGCGGATTCGGTGCGGGGGCGGGTGCCGGTGCCGGGTTCTGCTCGACGGCGTCGGGTGTCTCTGCGAACCCGGAGGTCGAGGACGGGGCCGGTGATGGCGGCGGTGCCACCGGGGAGAGCGGACCCGCACCGATCGGCACCGCGAGTAGCGCGCCGGTCGTGATGTCGACGACCTTCAACTCGTTCACCGCATTGGCAGCGGCCTGCACGACGAACAGTCGTTCGGGATCGAACCCCGTCCACTCGGTGCCTTCGATATCGGTGTCCCTCGCCAGCACCGGTGGCGACAGGGGGTTACCGCGCGCGCACCGCACACGCGGCATCCCGCGGTCGTCGACCAGCACCACGGTTCCTGCCTCGAGCACCGCCTGGACGGGTCGGGCAGTGCCGTCGATGTAGTCGTAGCGCGTGACGCGGGTATCCGCGCGGAGCAGAACCGGAGTGAGGGCGTTCGTGTACTCGAGGATGTCGTCGGCACCGACCTTGGCCTTCCAGGCCGCCGCTTTGGCCGCGTCGCTCGTCAGGGTCGCGACCAGTTCGTTCCGGTCGCACAGTTCCCGGTGGAGGCTCCCCCCGTAGAGCGCGACACGGTCGCCCGCGACGGCGGGTGTTCCGTCCGACGAAACCGGATCTCCGGACTCCGCGAGGGCATCGTCGGGGGGTGGTGGAACCGCGACGGGAACCTGGGCCGGCAGTAGAAGTCCGGTCCAGGGGTGGTCGCTCTGTGCGGTCGCGATGTCGAGTCGCACGGGATCCGGAGAACCGGAACCGCCGGACGAACACGCACCTGCCACGAGCGCAGTCAGAGCGAGCACCATTCCGAATCCGCGTATTGCGGTGTCGGTGGCCACGATCGTCAGCCTAGGACGACGGGACCCACCGCGCCGGGTTATTCGAATCGTTTGCGGGGATACACGTCCGCTACGAAGTCGAGCAGCAGGTCGTCGACCTCACGTCGACGCTCCATTTGTACGAAATGACCGGCACCGTCGAGCAAATGGAGTCCCCGTAGATCGGGTACGGTCTGCCGCATCCGCTCGAGCGCATGCGGCCCGGACATCGTGATCACAGGGTCGGATGCGCCCGCGACGAACAATGTCGGTACCTCGATGTCCACACCCGCGTGGTGCGCGGATGCCTCCCAGTTCGCGTCGTAGGCGCGGTACCACGAAAGGCCACCGCCGAATCCGGTGCGGGAGAATTCGTCCGCGTAGTGCGCGAGTTCCGCCACACTGAGCCAGTCCCACGGAAGCTCCGGCGCCGCCGGCAGCACGTCGAGGTATCCGTGCCCCTCCGACGGATGGCTCCAGATGTCGAGATATCGGTATTCGCCCGAAAGTGCGAAGAACACACGTGCAAGAAACTCCGCCGCGCGCGGATCGAGCTCGGCCTCGGCGACACCCGGCTGCTGGAAGTAGTGCAGGTGCAGGAAATGCTTGCGGGCCATCGCGGCGTACAACTCTGTCGGTCGCGCAGGCAGCCGATCCGGCGCGTACGGCACCGCGAGCAGGACCAGGCCGGCCACTCGATCGGTATGCCGCAGGGCCATCGTCCACGTGACAGGGGCACCGAAGTCGTGTCCGACGAACACCGCCCGATGGATGCCGAGTGCGTCGAGAAGCCTCCTCAACCGATCCGCGACCGCGATATTGGTGTACTCCCCAACGGCCTTCGGGCGATCGGTGCCTCCGTAACCGGGCATGTCGGGAGCCACCGCGCGATAGCCCGCCGCGGCGAGCGTCTCCACCTGGTGTCGGTAGCTGTAGCCGAGGCCGGGGAAGCCGTGACACATCACGACCGCGGGTCCTACGCCCTCATCGTGAATGTTCCACGTGAAACCATCGACTTCGACCGAGCGGACCGGCATCAGGTCGCGGGTACCGTCTGCATGTCGTCCTGACTCCAGTACGCCCTCATACTGGTGATCTTCGCGTCGTCGTCGAAGGTCATGACATCGACGACCTCCATCACCATGTCCTGCTCGCCGAGGTGCGTGACCAGGCGGAACAGGAAGGCGGCATTGTTCTCGGCGATCTTGAGAGTGATCACCTCGCCGGCCTGGTCGAGCGGTTCGATCACGCTGTAGAACTCGCGGATCTCCGCCTCGGTGGTGCGCGCGGGGGTACCGACGGGATCTTCGACGGTCGCGCCCGGCGCGTAGAGCGCGAGGACATCCTCGGTGGTGCCCTTCGCAACCGCGCGGACATAGTTCTCGACGGTGTCGCGGATCGCGTCACGGGTCGGTGCCATGGTGCTCCTTTCAAACCTTAGAACGTGTTCTATTTTGCAGAGTAGTGCACGATCTCGCTCTCGACCAGAAGATGAACGTGCGATCCTGTGCGCACCATTCGTTCCCAGGACAGGAATGCAGTTGATGAGCGCCGACCCTGCTTTCACCGACCGTTCCGGCTCCACCGGAGGTTCTGGTTCCCCGGATTCCCACTCCACAGCAGACACCGCCTTCACCCTGGCGGGCCATTCGGTCATGCTTGCGGCACGGCGCTGGGAACCGGAGTCGCCCCGCTACATCGCGCTGCTGTGCCACGGCTACGGGGAACACTCCGGGAGATACGGATACGTCGCGACCCGCCTGACCTCCGACGGCGCCGTCGTCTATGCGATCGACCACATCGGGCACGGACTCAGCGACGGACAGCGGGTCCTCGTCGAGAACTTCGAGGACGTCGTCCACGACTTCCGGCTCCTCGACGTCACTGCGCGACGCGAACATCCCGGACTTCCCGTGGTGCTCATCGGGCATTCGATGGGCGGCATGATCGCCGCTCGGTACACCCAGATCCACGGCGACGCGCTCGCGGCAGTGGTGCTGTCCGGTCCTGTACTCGGCAGGTGGGCCACCGTCGACGCACTCCTTGCCGCCGACGAGATCCCCGATACCCCGATCGATCCGTCGACCCTGTCGCGCAACCCGGAGGTCGGACGCGCCTACGTCGACGATCCGCTCGTGTGGCACGGGCCGTTCAAGCGACCCACCGTCGAAGCCCTGAAGGGCTGCCTCGACACCATCACCGCGGCAGGGACCGTCGACACCGTGCCCGTGCTCTGGTTGCACGGCAGCGACGACAGTCTCGTCCCCATCGACGGCACCTCCACAGGCTGGGCGACATTCGCCGGTCGCGGTTCGTCGTCGAAGGTGTATCCCGGTGCGCGACACGAGATTTTCAACGAGACGAACCGCGACGAGGTGCTCGGCGACGTGCTCGATTTCGTGCACGAGCAGCTTCCGTAGCGGTACTCGTCGGACACCGTGATCGACGACCGAGAAGGTGATCCCGGTCGTTTCAGTTGCGGCGATCGCCACACGCCCTGTTACGATACGAAACGTGCCGTATCTTAATAAGGACGAGTTCGACGGGCGCCGGCCACGCACCCATCGCGGGGGACGCCCGCGCGATGACCAACGAGAGAGGGAGATCCTCGCTGCCGTACTCTCGCTCCTCTCCGAAGTCGGCTATGACGGAGTCACTTTCGAAGAGGTGGCCCGGCGGGCGGGCGCATCCAAGGCCACTCTCTACAGACGATGGAAGTCCAAGAGAGACATGGTGGTTTCCGCACTGAAAGCAGGCCCTTCACGCCGCGACGAGCCGGATGAAATCAACACCGGAAGTTTGCGCGGTGACCTGCTCGCCCTGTGTCGTCGCCTCGTGCAGTCCATGCGCTCTGCAGATGGCCAGACCGCGATGCTGCTGCTCCAAGCCGGCCTCGAGGATCCGGAACTCTGTGAGGAGATCGAACGATCCGTGGGGCCGACCGGGGCCCGGCTACCGAAGACCGTCGTCCGGGCGGCCATCGGTCGTGGGGAGTTGCCGCACGAGGGCACCGACCCGTTCCCGTTCGAAGAAGTTGCCGGCGCCGTGATCCTGCTTCGGCGCCTCAACGGATTGGAGATCGACGACCGCTACCTCGAATCCCTCGTCGACACCGTTCTGATCCCTGCACTACGCGCCACACCTTCCGCGGAACACTCACTTCCCGCGGGTATCTTCTCGGGCCGTACCGCTGCCGAACCGACCGACACCATTGCGAAGGACACCCTGTGAACCGATTGACCATCAATGGATTCCGCTACCGGACGCTACCCGGAGACGACGAAGTCGACCTCAACGTCGCTGTGACAGGTACCGGACCTGCGATCGTCCTCCTCCATGGGTTCCCGCAGACCCACTACATGTGGCGCCACGTCGCACATGAGCTCGCTGAACAGCACACGGTCATCGTCCCCGACCTGCGGGGGTACGGCGAGAGCGCCAAACCGGCAGAGCAGAACAGGGAGACCTACTCGAAGAGGACGATGGCCCGAGACATCCTGCGCATAGCCGAAGCGCTCGGCCACGACCGTTTCGGCCTGATCGGCCATGACCGAGGCGCCCTCGTCGGTGTTCGCGCAGGACTCGACCATCCGGAGTCGGTGCAGTTTCTCGGGATCCTCGACGTGCTGCCCGCTTTGGACACCTGGGACGTCCTGCACGGCGTCGACGCCAAGGTCGCCTGGCACCTCTACCTCATGGCACAGCCCACAGGTCTCCCCGAGAAGATGATCCGCGCCGTCGGGCCCGAGTTCTTCGGCTCGTTCCTGGACGCCTGGGACACCGATGGTTCGACGTTCCCGCCCGAAGTCCGCCGGCACTACATCGACAGCTCGGTGAGTTCTGTGGACTCCATCGTCGCCGACTACCGCGCCACAGCGAGTATCGACCTCGACATGGACCGCGAGGACCGCGAATCAGGCAAGCAACTCACCATGCCCGTCGGAGTAATTTCTCAGGACTGGGGCTCCCAGCTGGGGTTCGACGCCGCGTCGCTCTGGCGGGCATGGGCGCCCGATCTGGCGTATGAGCCCATCCAGGCCGGCCACTTCATGGCCGAAGAGAAGCCCGGCGAAATCGCCCGCTTCATCCGCGACCTCGCCGCCCGCTCCCACCGCAGCGCTGTCGGATAGACTGGGCGGTCCCGCCCATACAGCCTCGCCGGCTACCCGCCCGAACCGTATGGCCGGGTGATGATTTCGAGGTAGTGACCGGACGGGTCGAGGAAGTATGTTCCGCGTCCGCCGTCGTTTCGGTTGATCCCGTGCGCCGACTGGCGGGGATCCGCCCAGTGCTCGAGCTTCTGTTCGAGAATGCGCCCGTAGATCTTGTCGAAGTCGTCCTCCGACACCAGGAATGCGTAGTGCTGCGGCGACAACTCGACGTGCGGCGGTGGCTCCGCGAAGTCGAGGGTGACGCCGTTCTCGAGTTGAACAGCCAGGAAATGACCCGCCGGAACCGGATCCGGGAGGCCGAACAAGACGGTGAGAAAGTACGCCGAATGCTGCTTGTCTCTGGCGGCGACGATGGTGTGGTTGAGCGAGATGGTCAAGAGGAATCCCTAAGGGTTCGACGCCTCCATGCCTGACGCAGTCCGTCATCGACACGCGACGCTGTTTCCAGAAATACCAGGTTCGCGTGGAGTTGTCGAGACCACTGCTCGTTCAGCGCTACTCAGACTCCTTCGATCTTGCCGATCTGCAGTTCTGCCAGGTCGCTGACCAGCTGATCGTCGACCGGTCCCGTGGCGTTGATCTGGAAGTACACGCCGTCGACCGTCCCGGCGACGAGAGTGGTGGACTCGGCTGCCCCGCCCTGGTCCGCCTCCGCGCGGGCAGCGATCAACGTGTCGGCTCCCTCGACATCGAGATCCAGTGGGGAGACCCGGTAGGTGACAGACGCTTCGGTGTCGCCGGACGAGCTCGTCCGGGTGAAACTCGCGCACCCGTCGAGGTTCTCGGGTGCCCGAGGTCCGGTGTCGCTGGTGGTGACCATGATGGTGATGGCACTGTCGGATCCGTCGGTGCCATCGGAGGTGTACTCGGAGACGGCCGTGCCTGCCCGATCCTCGTTGAGTCGCAGCACAGTATCCACCGCGGTGGGCACGAGTACGCCGCACTCCGCGGGATCGGTGACGGTGCTGCCACTGATCTCGGTGAACATCGCGATCACCTCGTCATTGCTCACCTCACCGACATCCGAGTCGAGCGTGTCGGCCACATCGGTGTGGATGTAACCCGCCGGGGCATCCGGATCCGAGAGGACCACCTCCGAGGGAACGACCGCAGCCGACGGCGTGGACGTCGCGTCGGTCTCGGCACTACCGGAATCGGTACCGCAGGCGCTCAGCACACACACGGTGAGACACGCCAGGCCGGCGACGAGAGGCTTCTTCACAGCGCGAAAATCACTTTCTCTCGGGGATCCGGGGCGGAACCACAGATCCGTTGGCGGAGCTATCCAGAAGCGTACGTACCCAACGGACGCACCGCAGCATTCATTCGAATCTTCATTCGAGTAACACTTGTAGTTCGAAATTATGTTCTATACAATTCGATCATGGGTGGGGAACTCTGGAAACTCGACAACAAGCAACTGAGGGCCGAGACACTCGCCGTCTCCGCCGAAATCCACACCGCGCAGGTGCACCGCGTGGATCTGATGATCGCGATGTACGAACGCGACACCGTCAAAGACCACGGCTACCGCAGCCCCGCCCACTGGCTCGCCGCAGCAACCAACCTCGAACTCGGTGAATGCCACCGCATCGAATCACTGGCTCGTCTACTACGACTCGAACCGGAAGTGCGTGAGGCATACAGCTCGGGGCTGCTCGACGCAGACAAAGCTCGCCAGATCGCCTACTTCTGCCAGCACTACCCACGGAATATGAACCCGTGCGACTTCGAGAAAGCCCGCACCATCCTCATCGACCACGCCAGCAAGAAAGTCGCCACCAAGGCGACCGTCCGCGCCCTGATCCGCCGCCTCGAACACCTCTACGGCACCGGCGACGGACCACCACCCGGTGAAGACTCGACCCGCAACGAACTGTTCGTCTCCACCACCCTGCACGGCAGGGTCGTCATCACAGGCGACTTCGATGCCGTCACCGGAGCCCGCCTGCGGCACCTGCTCTCACCACTGTCGGCACCGAGGCCCGAAACGAACGGCATCACCGACGACCGACCGGCATCCAGACGCACCGCCGATGCGTTCGAGCAACTCCTGCAGTGCGTCGAAGCCGCCGGACTCGTCCCCGTCGAAGGCGGTGTGAAACCGCATGTGACGGTCACCGCGTCGATCACGGATCTGACCAAGAACACCGCCGTCAAAGAACTCTTCGCGAACTCCCCAGAACAGGGATACGCCACCGAACCGTGGGCCGGACCGTTGTCGATCGACACCGCCCGGATGCTCGCCTGCGACTGCCAGGTCACTCGGATCCTGCTCGACGAACACGGCGTGCCGTTGGCGCACGGCCGGACGCACCGTTCCGCGACGACGGCGCAACGCCGAGCGTTGACTGTGAGAGACGGCGGATGTGCTTTCCCGGGGTGCACCACCCCACCGGCGTGGGCGGATGCCCACCACATTGACCACTGGGTCGACGGCGGCGACACCGACCTCGACAATCTGGTGCTGCCCTGCGGACATCATCACCGGTTGATGCACCACACCGAGTGGGAAGTCGAGATGACTAAAGAGCTTCGGCCACAGTTCATTCCACCCGCGAGCATCGATCTGTTCCGGACACCGATACCAGGGAACAGGCCCGAGTTGGTCGCCTAGTTCACACCAGATCACAAAGACAGCCACCGTTACCAGGGCACCCGTGTGCCCTGGCAGCGGTGGCTGCGCGCTGTCCTCGACGTCCTACTTGACGATGTTGACCATCTTGCCGGGCACCACGATCACCTTGCGCGGCGCGGCACCCGCGAGCAGCTCGACGATCTTCTCGTCGGCCAACGCCGCGGCCTCGATGGCGTCGGGCGACGCATCGGCAGGAACGGTGATGCGGCTGCGGACCTTGCCGTTGACCTGGATCGGGTACTCGACGGAATCCGCCACCAGCCACTTCTCGTCGGCGGTCGGGAAAGGCCCGTGCGCAAGTGGTTCGGAGTTCCCGAGCCGCGACCACAGCTCCTCTGCGAGGTGCGGCGCGACCGGAGCCATCATCAACACGAGCGGCTCGACCGCGGTGCGCGGCGCACCCGACGGGTACTGCTTCGTCAGGTGATTCGTGTACTCGATCAGTTTCGCGATCGCGGTGTTGTCGCGCAGATGAGCGTAATCGTCGGTCACGCCGGCGACGGCCCTGTTCAGCGCGCGCAGGGTGTCCTCGCCCGGCTCGTCCTCGGTGACGCGGACAGCACCGGTCTCCTCGTCGACCACCAGACGCCACGCGCGTTGCAGGAACCGCGACGCACCCACGACGTCCTTGGTCGCCCACGGACGAGACTGGTCGAGGGGACCCATCGACATCTCGTACACGCGCAGGGTGTCGGCACCGAAGTCGTTGCAGATCTCGTCGGGCGCAACGGAATTCTTGAGCGACTTGCCCATCTTTCCGTATTCGCGGGCAACTTCCTGCTCACCTTCGGGACCCGTCCAGAAGAACTTGCCGTCACGCTCGACCACCTCGTCGGCGGGAACGTACACGCCACGCGCATCGGTGTAGGCGTAGGCCTGGATGTAGCCCTGGTTGAACAGGCGGCGGTACGGCTCGGACGATGTGACATAGCCGAGGTCGAAAAGCACCTTGTGCCAGAAGCGAGCGTAGAGCAGGTGCAGCACCGCGTGCTCGACACCGCCCACGTACAGGTCGACGCCACCCGGATCGTTCGGGCCGTGCAGTTCGGGTCGCGGACCCGTCCAGTACGCCTCGTTTTCCTTGGCGCAGAACTCTTCCGAGTTCGTCGGGTCGATGTAGCGCAGCTGGTACCACGAACTGCCCGCCCACTGCGGCATCACGTTGGTGTCGCGGGTGTAGCGCTGCAGCCCGTCGCCCAGATCGAGTTCGACGTTCACCCAGTCGGTGGCCTTCGCGAGCGGGGGAGACGGCTCGGAGTTCGCATCGTCGGGGTCGAACGACACCGGCGCGTAGTCCTCGACCTCCGGAAGTTCCACCGGCAGCATCGAATCGGGCAGTGCATGTGCGCCACCCTGCTCGTCGTAGACGATCGGGAACGGCTCGCCCCAGTAACGCTGGCGGGCGAAGAGCCAGTCGCGCAGCTTGTACTGGACGGTACCGGTGCCGGTGCCGTCTTCCTCGAGTTTCGCGATGATGGTCTTCTTCGCGTCGGCGATGCTCAGTCCGTCCAGCAGGCCGGAATTCACGAGAGTGCCGTCGCCTGTGTAGGCCTCGGTCGTGATGTCGCCACCCGAGATGACCTCGCGGATGGGCAGCCCGAACGCGGTCGCGAATTCCCAGTCGCGCTGGTCGTGGCCGGGGACGGCCATGATCGCGCCGGTGCCGTACCCGGTGAGCACGTAATCGGCGATGAAGATGGGGAGCTTTTCACCGTTGACCGGGTTCACGGCGTACGTGCCGAGGAACACACCTGTCTTCTCTTTCGACTCCTGGCGTTCCAGGTCGGATTTCGCGGCGATCGCCGCCCGGTACGCAACAACGGCGTCGGTGGGGGTCGCAGCACCGCCGGTCCAGCGCTCGTCGACATCGTCCGGCCACGCCGATGCGACGATCTCGTCGACGAGTTCGTGTTCGGGTGCGAGGGTGACGTAGCTCGCGCCGAACAGGGTGTCGGGGCGGGTCGTGAAGACCTCGACCGCGGCATCCGCACCGTCGATCGCAAATGCCACCTGGGCGCCGTTCGAGCGACCGATCCAGTTGCGCTGCATGGACTTGACCTTGTCGGGCCAGTCCAGGTACTCGAGGTCGTCGATGAGGCGATCGGAGTACGCGGTGATGCGCATCATCCACTGCCGCAGGTTCTTCCGGAACACGGGGAAGTTGCCGCGCTCCGAACGGCCGTCGGCCGTGACCTCTTCGTTGGCCAGCACGGTACCCAGTCCGGGGCACCAGTTCACGAGCGAATTCGACTGGTAGACGAGGCGGTACGAGTCCAACACCGCGGCGCGCTCACTCACCGACAGCGACGCCCAGTCGCGGCCGTCGCCGAGGGCGCGCGTGCCGTCGGCGAATTCGGCCTCGAGCTCGCCGATCCGGCGGGCCTTGCCTGCGGCGGTGTCGTACCACGCGTTGTAGATCGTGAGGAAGATCCACTGCGTCCAGTGGTAGAAGTCGACATCGGTGGTCGCGACGGAGCGACGGTCGTCGTGGCCGAGCCCCAGACGCCCGAGCTGCCGCTTCATGTTCACGATGTTGGCTTCGGTGGTGGTGCGGGGATGGGTGCCTGTCTGCACCGCATACTGCTCGGCGGGCAGACCGAACGCGTCGTAGCCGAGCGTGTGCAGCACGTTGTGGCCCTGCATCCGATGGAAGCGGGCGTAGACGTCGGTCGCGATGTAGCCGAGCGGGTGCCCGACGTGCAGACCGGAGCCCGACGGGTACGGGAACATGTCCTGCACGAACAGCTTGTCGGCGGGCACCCCGCTTGCAGGGTCACTGCCGGCGAGGTCGCCCACCGGATTGGGTGCGTGGAAGGTGCCGCGCTCGCGCCACAACTCCTGCCAGCGCTGCTCGATCTGCCCCGCGAGTTCCGCCGTGTAGCGATGCTGCGGGGTGGCGTCGGACGACGGTGTGGAGGACTGATGGGGACGGGTCACGGTGATCGCTATCTACTCGGCCGGCGTTTGTGGGCTCCAACCAGGGTAGAACGTGCCCGCACCCGACGGTTGGGGCGGCCACACGCGGCGGTATCCTGATCGGGTGCTGATCGTCGCCATTCTGCTTTTCCTTATCGCCCTCGCTGTCGGCGCGGTCGGTGTCGCGGCGCTGACCGGCAAGTTGCCGCGCAACCGCTGGGCGGGTGTGCGCACGTCGGAGTCACTCCGCGACGACGCCACCTTCGCCATGTCCAACAAGGTCGCCGCACCCAGCATGCTCGGCGCAGCTGCGCTGTGTGTCTTCGGTGGCGTCGCAGCGTTGACCCTGCCGACCGTCTGGGGCGTGGTCGCCGTCGTCGTGACCGTCGTGGCGGCACTGCTCACTGCGGGCGCCGGTGGGTCCATCGCCGCGCGGGTCGCGGAAGCCACGAAGCCCGAGGAGGCCGGCTGCGGGACGTCCTGCGGGTCGTGCAGCCTGAGCGGAATGTGCGAACCGACCGCCTGATCTTCACTCCTGCGGCTGTCCATACCATGTGGCCATGACCAGTCGCCGCACCATCGACCCCGCCGGCGCCGTGTTCGGGCTGGCGATCCCACTGCTGTGCGCTATCGCCGTTCTGATTCTCACCGCCGCATGGGAGCCGAGGCTGCCTGCTGAGGTCGCATCCCATTGGTCGGGCTCGACTCCCGACTCGTTCACGAGTCCGATGGCCGGCGCGTGGACGATGGCGCTACTGATCGCACTGGTCGGGGGCGGATGCTGCGCGATCGCGGTACTCGCCCAGGCACAGTTGATGATGCGGCGGTACATGCTGGTGATCGGGCTTGCGGTGACCTTCCTGATGGCGACGCTGTACGTCGCGACCCTGGCCGCACAGCTGGATGTGTCCGACCCGTCGGACGCGCCGTTCCCTGCGTGGTCACTCGGGCTGGGCATGTGTCTCGGTGTCGTGGTCGGATGGCTCGGCGCGGGCCTGCTCCGCGATTATCGGGAGCGTCCGATCGCGACGACAACGCCCGACCCGTCGCTGCCACGCGGCCCCGTCGAGCTGCCCATCGTCGACCAGGTCGGTACCGGCCGGCCCACCACCGTCGTGATCGCACTTCTCGTACTGGTCCCCGTGATCATCGTGTGCCTCATGATGGGGAGCTGGTGGCCCATGGCCATCGCACTTCCGTCGTGTCTCCTGATCCTGAGCCTGCTCCGATTCACTGTGCGAGTGGACGAACAGCGGGTGTCGGTACGCAACCTCGGCGCCTCCGCGCTCGACTACGACCTCGACGAGATCATCGGCGCGAAGGTCACCGAGACACGCCCGTTCCAGGACTGGGGAGGATGGGGGATGCGGATCAAGCGGCCCAACCGGTACGGGCTTGTCACGAACACCGGTCCCGCGCTGGTGATCACCACCGAATCAGGTCACGAACTCACGATAACGACCGACCGCGCCGAGGAGATGGCAGGCGCGATCAACACCCTCGCCGATCGACGGGCATAGTCCTTCTATTTCCACCCGGCGTTTCCTCCTCGGATCTGGCAACATCGGGACCATGGGCGGCAGGCGAGGTGAGAGCGGATCGATCCGATCCGTCTCAGGGGCAACCCCTGGGTGCAGTTCACAGTTGGTTCCTGCGACCGACGCCGCACCGCACGCTGCGCGTGCTGAACGGCGCCGCGACCACGAGGTTCAGGTCACCTCGCGTGCCGTCCATCCTGCATGCCGTCCGTCCTGAACAGCACCGTTCCCCTCTCATGACCGAACCGTCACTTCCCGCCGACGAGGTCTCGGAGGCGGCGGCCGCATTCTCACGGATCTACACCGCCTGGACATGGCCCGAAGTGCTGCGGGCACTCGACTCCGTCCTGCCCGGGGAGATCGCCCCCGATGTCGCGCATCGCTTGTTCCGTCTGGCACGGGCAGAGCCGCGTCACCCCGCCGCTGCCGTGGTCGACGCACTCGCACCGTGGACGATCCCCACGCCGGCGGCGCGTCGACGCATCGAATTGCACGAGCCGACGTCGACCGGGTCCGTGCTCGAGGGGTTACCCGACCTCTACGCCGTCGATCAGCTCGCGCACTGGCTCGATCTCACTGTTCCCGAACTCGAGTGGTTCGCCGACCGCGGCAACTGGTTGCGCACCGCCGGACCAACGCCTCGGCATTACCGAATCTGGCATCGCACGAAACGCGATGGTGTCCGCGTCATCGAAGCACCGAAACCACGGATGCGCGAGACACAGCGACGTCTACTCCACCGACTTGTCGGAAAGATACCTGTGCATCCGGCCGCTCGCGGGTTCGTTCCGGGTTCGTCGCCTGCCGCGTTCGCCTGGCCGCACACCGACCGGGGCACGGTGCTGCGCATCGACCTGCGCCACTGCTTCGAGACGATTACCCTCCGTCGTGTCAGGGGAGTGTTCGACCGCGCCGGTTACCCACCGCGGATCGCTCGCCTGCTCTCCGAGTTGTGCACGACCACGACCCCGGTCGATGCGCTTCCCGGTGTCGCCTCGGCGCATGCGGCTCTGCTGCGCGACAGGCATCTGCCGCAGGGCGCGCCGACGTCGCCTCACTTGGCGAACCTGGTGTTGCGGGCGCTGGACCGGCGTCTCGACGCATATGCCCGGCGCAACGACCTGCACTACACCCGATACGGCGACGACCTGGCGTTGTCGGGGAACACACTCGACGTCGACCGAACACTGTGGATGGTGATTCGAGTGGTGTCCGCGGAGGGATTCGTCGTACATCCCGACAAGCTTCGGATCATGCACCGGCATCAGCGGCAGCGCCTCGCGGGCCTGGTCGTCAACGACCGGCCACAGGTCGCCCGCTCCGAGTACGACACTCTGCGCGCGCTGCTGCACAACGCGGTCCGGGAGGGCGCAGCGTCTCAGAACCGAAGTGGCCATCTCGATTTCCGGGCCCACGTGTACGGGCTGATCGCCTGGATCGGCGCCACGTCACCGACACGCAGACAACGGCTGTTGCAGATGGCCGCGGCGGTCGACTGGGAATCCTGAGGGTCGCCGCATGCCCTGGGGTGAGTCAGTTCCGCTCGATCTCGATCGGGTGGGTTGCCAGCAGCGCCATCGGGAGCGGCTGGCGGCGCAGCACACTCGCCCACTGATCGATATCGGCCGGCGCCAGGATGTCGCGGGGCAGGGCGGAGACGACCATCCAGTCGTCATTGCTGAGTTCACCGTCGAGCTGACCGGCACTCCACCCTGCATACCCTGCGAAGATCCGCACTCCTTCGATGTGCTCGACGAGGGTCTCGGGGTCGGTGTCGAGGTCGATCAGCACGACTCGGCCCGCGATCCTGCGGACGCCTTTCACGTTGTCGACCTCGGCGCCACCGCGCGCGGTGCCGAGGCACAGCGCCGAATTCCGGTGCACCGGACCCCCCACGTACAGGGCACCCGGCGACGCCGACAACGGAGCCCAGCGGGGGAGCATCGCGCCGACGGCGGTGTCACTGATGCGATTGAGTACGACGCCGAAGCTGCCGGAGTCGTTGTGTTCTATGACGTAGATCACGGTGCGGCGGAACGTGGCTTCGGAGAGGTCGGTGCCGGCGACGAGCAGATTCCCCGCACGGACCTTGGGGGTCGACGGTGCGGTGCGATCCTCGGGGTCGTCCTGGTGCTGCGCCACTCCGTCATTCTCTCACCGCGGCTGTGCGTTTGTGGTCACGAATCCTGCAGTGTCGGCGAGAACCGCAAGGTGATGCTCGAACAGCTCCGACGTGTCCGAGAAGGTGTCGCGACCGTACTGACCGAAGACCTCGAAGTTCACCGCGCCGAACAGACCGGTCCACACCAGAACCCCGCGGGCAATGACTGCGTCGGGGAGATCGATGTCGAATGAACTTCGGATCCGCGCGAAATCGGACGACAGCGACACCTGGACCGGAACGGAGTCGATCGACTGCAACGCACCGACGGCATACGCGTCCGCCAGGATCCCGACGAGTCGGACGATGACCCGGGTGCCGGGTTCGGTGGTGCGTTCGGCGGGGGCCTGATAGCCCGGGACGGGACTGCCGAACAGCAACGCATATCGCGCCGGTTCACGCAGTGCCCATTCGCGTACTGCGCGACCGAGCGCGCCGAATTCCTCGAGCGGACCGTCTGCGGCGGCGACCGCGGCGTCGACCGCGTCTCCGAGTTCGTCGTACGCATCGACCACCAGCAGGGTGAGGAGCTCGTCGCGGCTCGCGACGTAGCGGTACACGGCGGACGACACCACGCCGAGGTCGCGAGCGACGGCCCGCAGCGACAGTGCGGCGGCGCCTTCGGTCGCCAGGTGGTCGCGGCCGATCCGGAGGATGTCGGCCATCGTGCGGGCGCGCGCCTTTGCGCGAGGTGTCGTCATGTCTCCAGCCTGACCACTACCGCGAGCACTGTCAACAAATGTGAGCACTGCTCTTGACATCACCACACTCGGCGGTGCAGTCTGGATTCAGAACAGAGAGCAGTGCTCACATTTTACGAAAGGCGGACACCATGTCGAAACTCCACGTAGTCGCCGGCGCCGGACCTGTCGGCACCACCGTCGCGGAACAACTCGCAACACAGGGACTCCGCGTCCGCATCCTCACCCGCTCGGGAAGCGGGCCCCACCACCCCCGCATCGAGCGCCTGCGCATCGACGTCAACGACCCCCGCGCCCTCGACGACGCACTGACCGGCCCCGACGGCGACAGTGCCGTTGCCTTCTACATGTGCATCCACGGCTCGACCTACTCCGCCGAGGTATGGGAGAAGGAACTGCCCGCCGCCGAGCAGGTCGTGCTCGATGCTGCGGGTCGCGTCGGCGCAGTCGTCGTGTTCCCCGAGAGCCTCTACTCGTACAGCTCCCCGCACGAGGTCATGACCGAGGACTCACCTCGCAACGCGACCCGCGGCAAACTCGGTGTACGCACCCGTCTGCTCGCGGCCCGCGACGCCCACTCAACGCCGACGGTCAGCGTCGTGGCGTCGGACTTCTTCGGCCCACACGTAGTGAACGCCCATGCGGGCGAACGCATGGTCCCCACGGTTCTCGCAGGGAAGACGTCCCGCGTGCTCGGATCAGCGGATACACCGCACTCGTTCACCTACGTGCCCGATCTCGCCGCCGCCATGATCGCCGCCGCCAGCAACGACGAGGTGTGGAACCGCGTCCTGCACGCACCCACCTCGCCGGCGGTGACGCAGCGCGAGCTGGCCACTGCCTTCGCCGCCTCCGCAGGAATGACCGCTCCGAAGGTGGCGGCCATCCCCAACTGGGTCCTGCGTGCCGGTGCGGTCGTCAGCAGCGACATGCGCGAACTCGCGGAGACCGTCTACATGTTCACCGATCCGTTCGTCATGGACTCGAGCCGCACCGAGGCCGTCCTCGGATTGTCGCCAACCCCGATCTCGGAAGCCGCCGACACGACCGTCCGCTGGTGGCGCGGCCGCGTCCGATAGGCCGCCTTCCACACCGCGCCCGATAGGCCGCCTCCCACACAGATAGTCTGGGAGATTGTGCAGGACTCGAAGCGGCAGGCGTGGCATTCGACGGTCTCCGCCCTCCGCGGATCGCCGGGGCTCGCACGTCTGACACTCGTCCGCTTCGCAAGCCAGTTCGGCGACGGCATGTTCCAGGCCGCCCTCGGCGGAGCAATCCTGTTCAATCCCGAACGGCACGCAGACCCCGTGGCCATCGCCGCGGGGTTCGCCGTCCTCCTGCTCCCGTACTCGGTGATCGGCCCGTTCGCCGGCGCACTCCTGGACCGCTGGGATCGCCGCCTCGTTCTGGTGTGGGCCAACGCGCTACGCGGCGTGTTCATTCTCGCTGCGGCAACAGTGCTCGTCACCGGAGGACCGCAGACACCGCTGATGTTGCTCGCACTCGCCGCTGTCGGGGTGAGTCGCTTCGTTCTCGCCGGAGTATCGGCGTCGCTCCCGCATGTGGTGGAACAGTCCTGGCTGGTCCCGGTCAATTCCGTTCTCGCGACGGTCGGCTCCGCCGTGTCGGCGGCCGGTGCCGGAGCCGCGGTCACCACGATCGCTCTCGTCGGCGCCGGCGACCTCGGGTCCGGAATCGCCGTCGCACTGGGCGCGACCGGATCGGTGATCGGTGCAGTGGCAGCAGGAGGATTCGCACACCAGGCGCTGGGGCCGGACGACGCGCGGCCACGGGCGGTGGTACTGACCGTCGTCGCCGGTCTACGCACCGGAGCCACGGCCGTCTGGGAGGCCCCCGGTGTCGCCGCCGCCATGATCGGAATCGGTGCGCACCGCATCGTCTTCGGCATCGACACGCTGATCATGGTGCTCGTGCTCGGCAACACCGAACACGAAACGTCGCTACCCGGCGGATTCGCAGGATTCGGCGTCGCGGTGGCCGCCACCGCCGCCGGTATGCTCATCGCCGCGATCGTCGCACCGTTCCTCATCCCGCGACTCGGCCGTCCGCGCACCGTCACCCTCGGGTTGATCGTCGCGGCGGTGGTGCAACTCCTGTTCGTCACCACCGTGACCCAAGGCCCGCTGCTCATCGCCGCGTTCCTGCTCGGAGTCGCGGGTCAGACGATCAAGCTGACCGGCGACGCCGCGATGCAGATAGACATCGACGACGCACGGCGCGGACAGGTCTTCGCGTTGCAGGACACCGTCTTCAACATCGCGTTCCTCGCCGCGCTCGCAGCGGCGGCATACGTCGTGGCACCGGACGGCCGCTCGCCCGCACTCGCTGTCGCGGGCTCTGTGGTCTACGTCCTCGGTGTGATCGGGGTTCTTGCGGTCAGGCGCTACCGGATCGACAGTCGGCGCTGATCATGCCGCCCTGTGGATCCGGACCTCGGTGGCCTTGACCACAAACCACACCCTCGTCCCCGGTTCGAGTGTCAGATCAGCGGCCGCGGCCGTCGTGATCTCGGCCGACAACCCACCCGATGCACGCACCAGCACCGTCGCGCCGCGCGCCTCGAGCTCACCGACCGTGACGCGTAGCGCGTTCCTCGGGCTTCCGTGCGGAGGCTCGGTGTAGACGGCGACCGCAGAGGGCGGAAACACCGCGGCCGCCACGGCACCGGGGGTGCAGTCGTCGTCGGCGAGTCCGTGCACGACACCGACTTCCGTGGCGAGACCGTCTGCTTCGACGGTCCCACCGAGCAGGTTCGTTCCGGCGATCCGCGCGCCGAACGCACTGCGCGGCCGCGTCAGGACCCGCGGCACGGTGCCGTCCTCGACGATGCGTCCGCCGTCGACGACGATCACGCGATCGGCGAGGGCCAGGACATCGAGGGGATCGTGCGTGACGATCAGCGCGGTACGACCGTCCTCGCGCAGCACCCTGCGTAGCAGCGACCGCACCGCCGGTGCCGTGGCGACATCGAGCGCAGCCATCGGCTCGTCGAGGAGGAGCAGTTCAGGAGCCGCCGCCAATGCCCGCGCGACCGCGATGCGCTGAGCCTGACCGCCCGACAGCTGATGCGGTGTGCGATCGGCGAATTCCACAGCGTCGACTGCCTTCAACCAGCTCATCGCGACCTCACGTGCAGCGCGACGCCGTGTCCCTGCGCTACGGGGCGCGAATGCCACATTGTCGACGGCGGTGAGGTGCGGAAACAACAGTGCCTGCTGTGCAAGTAACGCAACGGAGCGTTTGTGGGGCGGCACCGCGACGCCCGACACGGTGTCGGTGAGGACCCGGTCGCCCAGTTCGACGCGACCCCGGTCGGGCCGGAGCAGTCCGGAGATCACATCGAGCAGCGTGGACTTTCCGGCTCCGTTCGGTCCGAGAACCGCGACGGTACTACCCGCGTCCACTTCGAGATCCACGGTGAAGTCGCGCACGTCGACACTCGCGCGAACACGCAGCCGGCTCACTGAGCTGTTCCCTTCGGCCGTCGCGAGTGGACGGCGACGACGATCACCAGGGCGACGACGATGAGGAGCAGCGACAGGGCCACCGCCGCATCGGGATCGGTCTCACGTCGCAGATAGATCTCGAGAGGGAGCGTGCGTGTGGTGCCCTGCAGACTCCCCGCAAAAGTGAGTGTCGCGCCGAATTCGCCGAGTGCGCGGGCGAATGCGAGGACCGCACCGGACGCGAGTCCCGGCAGCACCAGGGGCAGGGTGACGCGGCGGAAGACCGTGGTGGGTCGGGCGCCGAGCGTCGCTGCGACGTTCTCGTATCGGTGTCCCGCTGTGCGCAGGGCGCCTTCGAGGCTCATCACGAGGAACGGCAATGCGACGAAGGTCTGCGCCACCACGACCGCGGTGGTGGAGAAGGCGATGCTGATACCGAGCACTTCGAGGTGCTCACCGATCAGGCCGCGGCGGCCGTAGGTGTAGAGCAGGGCGATACCTCCGACCACCGGGGGCAGCACGAGCGGAAGAAGCACCAGCGCGCGCACCACCCGTAGGCCCCGAAAGGTACTGCGCGCCAGCACCACAGCCATCGGTATCCCCAGAGTTGTGCACAGCAGTGTGCTGAGTGACGCGGTCACCAGACTGAGTTCGAGTGCGTCGAGCGAAGCCTCGGACGTGATCAGCGCGGGATAGTTCGCCCAGTCGACCGTGAGCAGCATCGCCACCAACGGGACCGCGATGAAGGCGAACCCCACCGCGGCAGGCACGTACATCCACAGGGGGATCCCCGTCGACGTGCGCGCTGCGCTCACGGTGCGCCGAATCCTGCCTCCGCGAGGAGTGCACGACCCTGTTCTCCGGTGACGAAGTCGACGAATTCTGCCGCCAATTCGGCGTTGTCGGCGTTCGCGAGATCGGCAATCGGATAGGTGTTGACCGCTCCGGCCGATTCGGGGAACGGAACCTCGGTCACCGACTCACCCGCATCCGTGGCGTCGGTGACGTAGACGAGGCCCGCATCGGCCTGCCCCGAGGTGACCTTACCGAGAACATCGGTGACGGACGATTCTTCCGAGACCGGGGTGAGGGTGACGCCGGATGCTTCCTCGACGTGTTCGGTCGCGGCTCCGCACGGCACCTGCGGTGCACACACGACGACGGATACGCCCTCTCGGGTGAGATCGGCGAACGAGGTGATGTTCTCGGGATTGCCCGGCTCGGTGACGATGGTGAGGACGTTGGTCGCGAAGTCGACGGGCTCGCCCGCCACGAGCCCGACGTCGACCACGTTGCCCATGGTCTTCGTATCGGCCGACGCGAAGACGTCGGCGGGCGCACCCTCTTCGAGTTGCGTGACGAGTGACGAAGATCCGGCGAAGGAGAATTCCACGGTCACACCGGGATTCGCATCTTCGAACAGGTCGCCGATCTCGGTGAATGTCGACTGCAGTGAGGCTGCCGCGAAAACCGTCACCGTCTCGGAGCCCTCATCTGTGGAGCTGCTGCCCCCACAGGCAGTCAGGGCGAGAGCGGCAGCGACCACCGCGGATGCTGCTACGACGATACGGGTCCTCATGCCTGCCCTCCGGGGGTTTCGACGATGACATTGGTGGACTTGACGACGGCGACCGAGATGCTGCCCGGTTCGAGACCGAGTTCCTCGACGGCCTCGGTGCTCATGAGCGAGACGATCCGGTGAGGACCGCACTGCATCTCCACCTGCGACATCACCGTGTCGGACACGACCCGGGTGACGAGGCCGACCAGACGGTTACGGGCAGAGCTGCCGACGCCGAGGAGATCGGGCGGCGCGGCGGACTGGGAGCGAGCGAAGGCAGCGAGTTCGCTGCCTTCGATCACCTTGCGTCCGACGTCGTCCTTGGTCGCCGAGAGCAGGCCTTGATCGACCCAGCGCCGCACGGTGTCATCGCTGACACCGAGCAGTGCAGCGGCGTCCTTTATCCGCACATTCGTCATGAAGTGGAAGGTACTGACGCATTCACGGATCCACAAGCCGACTGCGGCGTCAGGTGCGCCTCACGGTCGAGGTCGACCGCCGTCCTTCTGTGGCGCAGTCGGGAAGATTTTGACCAGCGCCTTTGCCCCGCGCTCGTCGACCCCGTACTCGGCGACCCGAGGTGCAGGATCGGGCGTGACCGATCCCGCTTGCGCCTCGGAAGGTTCGCCCTCACTCATCCACTGCGCGACCGCGGCGTCGCGGCGTCGATCCTCACGGTTCGGGGCGAGCAGCAGTGCTGCGATGGGCAATGCGAGCACAGCAATGCCGAGAACGAAGGCCGGGAACAGAAGTGACAGCACCGTCAGCCCATAGGGCTCCGGCGCGCTCACATCGACCGTGGCCTTCACCCCGGCCATCCCCGTGTAGTGCAGCGCGACCACAGCGCACCCCATGATCAGGGCCGCAGCGGCCCGGGCAGCAAGACGTTCCGCCACACCGGCCAGCCACAGTGCGGCTGTGGACGCGACGATGCCGATGACGACGGAGGCCACCACGAAAGCCTGATCGTGCTCGATCGTGCCTCTGATCCGGATCGCCGCCATACCGCTGTAGTGCATGAAACTGACGGCCAGGCCCATCACCAGTCCACCGACGGCGAGCGGGACACCGCGAGGCACCCGCGTCTTCCATCCGGCACGTGAATCCACGATCCAGAGCCCGAACAGCGTGGCGCCCACCGCGAGCACGACGGAGAACAGCGTCGGCGCGAGGGCGTACCGAATCGTGGAGCCCGGTACCGCGAATCCCATCATCCCGATGAAATGCATCAACCAGATTCCCACTCCACCGATTGCGAGTGAGGCCATTGCGAGCCACCGTATTCTGGCGTTCTTGCCGTCGTCCTTGAAGGACTGTCGCACGCAGGACAGGCCCACATACGATCCGACGACCGAGGTCGCGTACGCCAGGAAGAAGACCCACAGACCCATCGTGAAATGGTGCAGTTCGTGCGACATCCATATCTCCGTATGGCACGTCGGGCTGTTGCCCCAGATTCGGATGGGACGTGCCGTACCGACCGATCGAGACCGCACGAAGTCCCCGACGCGGCGTAAGCGACCTTACCTCACGTCACAGTTTTATAACCCTGCGACATAGTTTCGATCACAAGGATGCCGGTGGTCCCGGCCGCACGGGCTGTCTATTCGGGGCTCGGGTCGGGAATCTCGTCCGGCTTGTACGCCGGGAGCCGCGAAGCCGGAAGGATCGCAACGGCACTGATCCCCGCAAGAATCAACAGCCCGGTCTTCAGGGCCCGCAGACGTGCATCGGTGTTGATCTGCACGGCCGCATCGACCACCGCCGGTGAAGCACTCGTCTCGCTGAGCACCTCGCGAAGCTGGTCGTTGCTCACGAAATTGACATCGTCGAGGTCGACCTCCGCGACGACGGACTCCGGAATCTCGACATCGTTGGCGACCGACTGGGCGATATTGAGCCCGAGGATCGTCACCAGCATCGCTCCCGCCACCGCGGTACCGACAGCAGAGGCCAAGTTCTGGGTCGTACCTCGAATCGAGCCCACATCGCCGGCCAACTCTTTCGGCGCCGAGGTCACGAGCACGTTGAACACCAACGTGACCAACGCGCCCTGCCCCACACCGAAGACGATCAGACCCGCGATCGTGGGAAGAGTTTCCCAGTCGTTCGTCACGACGAAGGCGAGCCAGACCAGGGCCGCCGTGGTCAGGACGAACGAGAACATCCCGATGGTTCTGGGGCTGAACCGTTTGTAGAAGCGAATGATCAGCGTGGCCGTGACGAACACCGTCAGATTGAACGGCATCATCGCCAGTGAGGTGTCGAACGGCGAGCGTCCCTGCACGATCTGGATGTACAACGGCACGGTGAAGTTCAAGGCCGCTTCCAACGCGACCACCACGAACATCGCGTAGAGCGCTGCCCTCTCGCGGGACGAGCCGAGCACCGAGAGACCGACCAGCGGAACCTTGCCGACCTGCACCCTGCGTCTGGTCCAGACCAGGAACGCTTGACCGAGTACCACACCGAGGACGATGAGAATCGGTGCCGGCGACAGGCCGACGACATCGAACGGCGCTCCGTCACGAGCGATGAGCAGACCCCAACCGTTGAGATTGTTGAATCCCAAGGTCAGCACCACGATCGCGACGCCGATCAGCATCGCGGCGACCACATCGATCTCGACCGACGAATTACCCCGGTCCGAACGAAGAGTGAAACTGAAGACGAACACCGCCAGTGCAACGACCAGCACGATCCCGAACACCGGACGCCACCCGACGGTCGAACCGAGCGCACCGCCGATGAGGAATGCACTCATGCCGGAGAAAGCACGGGCCGATCCCAGCGAGCCGATGGCGGTCGCCTGCTGGCTACCGTGATAGTTCTCCGCGATCAACGCAACCAGCGCCGGCACGATGACGGCCGCCGACATTCCCGCGAGAGTCTGCGCTGCGATGACGAATTCGATGGTCGGCGCGAAGATCATCATCAATGAAGACGCCGCGAATACGACGACGACGATGCGGAACACGAGGACCCACCCGAAACGGTGGCCGAGTTTCGCACCGAGCATCACGAGCGCGGCCACGCCGATTCCGTACATGACGATGGCGGTACTCACCGCGGTCGGAGGCGCACCGAAATCGTCGACCATGCCACCGATCGACACCGGCAATGCCGCCACGTTGAACGACATCAGGATCTGGCCGAGGAACAGCCCGATCATCGGCAGCCACGAGTTGCGCTGTTCGACGATCGCGGTGTCTTGTCCGGTGCTCATCGGACGAATCCCTTCTGTCGAGAATGTGCAGCAGAAGCAAATATGTTCAGGCCCAGCACCCTCGACAGATATGCCGTCGCACGCTGCCCACGAACACTGTTTCCCGCGGAGTCCAGGAGCGGTGAGAACACACCGATTCCGCACTTGCCGGGCGCGATCGACACGATCCCACCCGCGACCCCCGATTTGGCGGGCAAGCCGATCTCGAACAGCCACTCACCGGAGCGTTCGTACAATCCCGTCGCAGACAGAACGGCCAGCGTGTCGCGACACACTCCGGGAGGTACGACTCGTCTACCGGTGAGCGGGTTGATGCCCCCGTCTGCGAGGGTCGCGCCCATGACCGCGAGGTCCCGCGCATCGACCTTCAGAGAACACTGCTTCGTGTACACATCGACGACCTCGTCGGGGTCGAGTTCGACGCGCCCATAGCTCGCGAGTAGCTGGGCGATGGCGCGGTTGCGCTGATTCGACTCGGATTCGGACCGGTAGACGGCGTCGTCGAGTTCCAGCGTCCGCCCAGCGAACTCGGACAAACCCGCCAGGACGGCATCCCATCGCTCGTCAGCAGAGGCGCCCGGCACGAGGGCCGTCGTCGCGATCGCCCCGCATTGACCATGGGGTTCATCGGGTGTCCGTCGTTGAGTTCGATAGCGATGACCGAGTTGAAGGCAGCCCCGGAGTTGTTCACACCCACACGTTCACGGACGAGTTCGTGACCGAGTTCTTGGCATGCCAGGGCGTAGACGAACGCTTTGGAGATCGACTGGATCGAAAACTCGATATGCGTATCCCCGGACGAATGAACACCACCGTCCGTACCCACCACGCACACGCCGAACCGCCCCGGATCGGCCTCGGCAAGTGCCGGAATGTACTCGGCCACCGTGCCGTCGCCGACAGACCGATATCGTCGATACGCAGCTTCGACGAGCGCGTCCACCTCGTTCCATACAGGCAGATCACCTGTGGATACTTCCTGGGAGACGTCCCCGAGCCCCAATTCCACAGCAACCTCCCCCGAACCATCGGTGCCACAAGTGTTCCGGGACGGACAGTAGACGGTTCGAATACGACCGCGCGGCGAAACGCGTCGATCTTGGTCCGGAATTCGAGATGCGGTCAGTACACGTCGCGCACGTAGCGTCTCCGAGCGATGAGCGCGTCGACATACGCGGTCGCCTGGTCCTGGTCGAGCCTGCCGTGGGCCTGCACCACGTCGCGCAGCGCCGCGTCCACGTCCTTCGCCATCCGCGCTGCGTCGCCGCACACGTAGAAATGGGCGCCGTCCTCGAGCCAGCGCCACAGACGCGCACCGTGTTCGCGCATGCGGTCTTGGACGTAGATCTTCTGTCGTTGATCCCGAGAGAATGCGAGGTCGAGTTCGGTGAGGAATCCGTCCGAATGCATCGCCTCGATCTCGTCCCGGTACAGGTAATCGGTGTCGATTCTCTGGTCGCCGAAGAACAACCAGTTGCGGCCCGTGTGTCCCGACTCCCGGCGATCGTGGAGGAACGCGCGGAACGGCGCGATTCCCGTACCCGGCCCCACCATGATCATCGGTGTATCCGGCGACGACGGTGGCCGGAAATGGCTGCTGCGCTGCACGAAGATCGGGATGTCTGCGCCCTTGCTGTGGTCGGCGAGGAAACTCGAGCACACCCCGGCCCGCCCTCGACCTTCGTTGTTGTACCGCACCACCGACACCGTCAGCTGCACCTCCCGAGGATCGACCTTCGGGCTCGACGAGATCGAGTACATGCGTGGCTGAAGTCGTTCGAGCAGCGGCAACCATTCGTCGAGCGGTGCCTTGAACGGATATTCGGCGATGACGTCTGCCGCCTGCTTACCCCACAACCACCGCTGCAACTCGAGCTTGTTGCCCGGCCGGAGGCGTTTTGCGAGCTCGGCACTTCCAGTCTGCTGCTGCACGAATTTCAACAGGTCGGGTGTCACTCTGGTGATGTCGAGGTGCCGGGTCGCGGCCTCGCGAAGCGGGATCGTCGGAAGCCCCGGGATCTCGGTGGGGGCCTCCGCGTCGAGAACGGTGACCTGGAGCCAGTCGTCGACGGTGTCCGGGCCGTTGGTGGGCACCACGCCGAGGGCATCACCCGCACTGTATTCGAAGGCCGGATCGAACAACTCGAACCCGAACTGGCGCACTTCCTTCGACGAACCCCCGCCACTGAGGCACACATTGCGGGTGATCCGCGTGACCAGCGGGGACTTCCGCGAATACGACAGGAGAGCCGGAGCGGAGGCGACAACGGGTCGCTCGAGCCCGGTAGCGCCACCGAAATGCGACTCGATCTCGGCGAGCCACTGCGCCGACCGTTCCTCGAAGTCGGGTTCGCAGTCGACGCGGGGAGCGAAAGCGGTTGCGCCGAGCTCGGTGAGACGCTCGTCCAGCTTTCTGCCGAAGCCGCAGAAGTCGTCGAAGCTCGAATCACCCAATGCGAGAACCGCGTACCGCAGCTGTGCGAGCGCGGGAGCGCCGTCGTCGGCCAACGCGGTGAAGAAGGTGCCGCCGTTGTCCGGGGCCTCGCCGTCGCCGAAGGTACTCGCAACGACCAGAAGATTCGGAATGTCGGCGAGACCGGCGACACCCAGCTCGTTCAACGACATCGACCGCACCGCGCAGCCCGCTGCCCGCAGTCGCTCGGCACACGTTCCGGCGAATTCTTCGGCGTTGCCGGTCTGCGAAGCCCACGCGACGACGACCGGTGTCCCGACGGATTCAGCTGCAGAAGCGTCCGACTCGGAACCTCGCGAGTAGACGCCCGCCAGCAGGCCCTCGATCCACGCACGCTTCGACGGAGAGAACGGTGCCGACGACGGAAGCACCGGAACACCGCCGAGATCACTCGAGTGGATCCCGGTGAGCATGCCGGACAAGTAGATTCGTTCGGTCTCGTCGAGCACAGGTGCCTCGATGTCGCCGAGACCGATCACCGACGCCACACGGCCGGCGGGGTCGGCGATCACCTGTTCCGGTGTCGCCACCTTCAGCAACGAGACCGCACACACCTTGAACTCGGGTTGATGCGACTCGGGATCGGTCGCGTCGTTGGTGACGGCGTTGATGGTGAGGTCCTCACCGAACTTGTCGTTCCAATGGAACGGTGCGAAGCAGTTGCCCGGTCCCACCCGATCGGTGACCACCGCGGGGAGCACCGCACGACCGCGCCGCGAGGTGATCTCGACGCGATCACCGTCGACGAGTGTCAGTCGCTGCGCGTCGTCCGGGTTGACCTCGACGAACGGTCCGGGCTCGAGCTTGTTGAGTTTGGCGACACGGCCGGTCTTCGTCAGGGTGTGCCATTGATGTTGGACCCGTCCGGTATTGAGGATCATCGGGAAGTCCTCGTCGGGGAGTTCCGCGGCCGGCACGTGCGGACGTGGGAAGAAGCGGGCCCGGCCGTCGGGGGTGGCGAACACCAACCGGGGGGTGGTGCCGTCGTCACGGACCAGTTGCGGTCGGGCGGTGCCGTCGTTGATATAGCGGATGGGATTGCGGGCGCCGGCTCCGGGCGGGCACGGCCACTGCACCGGCGATTCACGCAACCGGTCGTAGGTCACTCCGCGCAGGTCGTATCCGGTAGCGGGGTTCGCGAATCCGGTGATCTCCTCGAAGATCTCGTCGGCGCTCGAGTAGTCGAATGCGCTGCCGAATCCCATGGCCGTAGCAACCCGAGCGATGATCGCCCAATCGGGCATCGCGTCGCCGACCGGGTCGACGGCCTGCCCGATGAGATTCAGGGTTCGGTCGGAACCGATGGTCACGTAATCGGATTCGGACCACAACGCCCCCGGCAGCAGGACGTCCGCGTGGTCCGCTGTCTCCGTCTCCGCAAAACTGTCCTGCAGGATCACGAGTTCGGCCTTCTCGAGACCCTCGAGAACGGTCTTCCGGTTGGCCACGGTCGCGACGGGGTTGGTGCAGATGATCCAGCATGCCTTGATCTCGCCGGCGGCCATCTTCTCGAACATGTCGATCGTGCCGGTACCCACCTCGGTGCGCAGCGTGCCACGCGGGACACCCCACCTGTCTTCGACGAACACGCGATCCGCCTCCGACAGCACACTGCGCTGCCCGGGTAGACCCGGTCCCATGTAACCCATTTCGCGTCCACCCATGGCGTTGGGCTGGCCGGTGAGGGAGAACGGGCCGCTGCCGGTTCGGCAGATCGCGCCGGTCGCGAGATGGAGGTTGCAGATCGCATTGGTATTCCACGTGCCGTGGGTGCTCTGGTTGAGCCCCATCGTCCAGCAGCTCATCCAGTTGCCGGCCTCGCCGATCCACTTCGCTGCGGTGCGGATGTCTCCTTCGTCGATTCCCGTGATCCGGGCGACCACGTCCGGCGTGTAGTCGGTGAGGAACTCCTCCATCGCGTCCCAGCCATCGGTGTGCTCGTCGATGAAGTCCCGATCCACATGACCGTCGTCGACGATGAGATGCAGCAGACCGTTGAGCAGGGCGAGATCGGTTCCGGGGGAGATTCGCAGGAACAGGTCGGCCTTGTCGGCCGTCGCGGTACGACGAGGGTCGACGACGATCAGCTTCGCTCCGGCCTTGACTCGATCCATCATCCTCAGGAACAGGATCGGATGGCAGTCGGCCATGTTGGAACCGGTCACGAAGAACACGTCGGCGTGGTCGAAGTCCTCGTACGAGCCGGGCGGGCCGTCCGATCCCAACGACTGCTTGTAGCCGGTGCCTGCGCCCGCCATGCACAGCCGCGAGTTCGATTCGATCCCGTTCGTGCCGATGAACCCCTTCGCGAGTTTGTTCGCCAGGTACTGCGACTCGAGAGACATCTGCCCCGACACGTAGAGCGCAACGGAGTCGGGCCCGTATTCGTCGATGATGACGTTCAGGCGCCGTGCGGTATCCGAGATCGCGGTCTCGAGTGCGACCGGAACGTGATCGGTGCCGCGCTCCGGGCGCACACGCGCAGTCTCGAGACGACCACCCCCGGCGAGCATCGCGGCACTCGTCGCACCTTTCGTGCACAGACGACCCCGGTTGGTGGGGTGGTCCTTGTCGCCGTACGCGGCCTGGACGGATCGCGTGCCTGTGTTCGGATCGATACCGACCTCGAGCACCATCCCGCATCCCACGCCGCAATACGAGCAGGCGGTCCTCACCAACGCGGTCGCGTCCTGCATTCCCAACTCCTGCCCGGCGCCGTCTCGTGAATGGCCCGGTGTCCATGCTGCGGACACGGTGTTGCGGGCGGATCAAACGCGGTGAGCAGGTTGTGACATCTGGCTCACCGAGCCGGGGAGCCCCTGTGAGGAGACAGAAACACTCATGCCTTCGGCTGCTGGTCCCACCACTTCAGGAGTTCGGCCTCGGCCTCGGCCCGCTCGAGCGGGCCGCGATCGAGGCGCAGGTCCGTGAGGAACTTCCATGCCTTCCCGACCTGCGGGCCTGCAGGAATTCCGAGCAATTCCATGATCGCGTTGCCGTCGAGGTCCGGCCGGACCCGTGCGAGGTCCTCCTGCTCGGCGATCACCGCGATGCGCTGCTCGAGATCGTCGTACGTGGCCTGCAACGACGCGGCGCGGCGCTTGTTGCGGGTGGTGCAGTCGGCGCGCACGAGCTTGTGGAGCCGGGGAAGGAGATGCCCGGCATCGTGCACGTACCGGCGCACCGCCGAGTCCGTCCACTGGCCCTTGCCGTACCCGTGGAACCGCAGGTGGAGGAACACGAGCTGACCGATGTCCTCGATCATCTGCTTGGAGTACTTCAGTGCCCGCAACCGCTTGCGGACGAGCTTCGCGCCGACCACCTCGTGATGGTGGAAGCTCACGCCGCCACCCTCCTCGTTGCGTTTGGTGCCGGGCTTACCGATGTCGTGCAGGAGCGCCGCCCAGCGCAACACCAGATCGGGGTCGTCGTCCTCGAGATCGATCGCCTGCTCGAGGACCGTGAGCGAATGCCAGTACACGTCCTTGTGCTGGTGGTGTTCGTCGATCTCGAGTTTCATCGCCGGGATCTCCGGAAGCACGCGCTGCGCGAGTCCCGTCTCGACCATGATGTCGATGCCCTCGATCGGGTATGTGCCGAGAATCAGCTTGTCGAGTTCGGCCTGGACGCGTTCGGCGCTGATCCGCAAGATCTCGTCGGCCATCTGCACGATCGCCGTACGCACACGCTCGGTGAGCGTGAACCCCAGCTGCGACACGAACCGCGCGGCACGCAGCATCCGCAGCGGGTCGTCATGGAAGGAATCCTCGGGCCGCGCCGGGGTATCGAGCACCCCCGCGACCAGCGCGTCCATCCCACCGAGGGGATCGACGAACTCGCCCGCGCCGTCGGGGCCGATCCGGACGGCCATCGCGTTGACGGTGAAGTCGCGGCGCACCAGATCGTCCTCGAGCCGGGTGCCGTATTCGACGATCGGATGGCGCGTGATGCGGTCGTACGCATCGCTGCGGAACGTCGTGATCTCGATCTGTTCGTGGCCCTTCGACGCGCTCACCGTGCCGAAGTCGATGCCGGTGTCCCACTGGTGGTCGGCCCATCCGCGAAGAAGTTCCTGCACGAGCTCGGGGCGGGCGTCGGTCGTGAAATCGAGATCGGTGCCCAATCTCCCCAGCACGGCGTCGCGGACACTGCCACCCACCAGGTACAGCTCGTACCCGGCCTCGGCGAATCGCGCCCCGAGCGGAGCCAGGACATCCGACAGTGCGCGCAGCGTCGAGTCGGCGCCGGCGAGCAATCGGGCGCGGCGCTCGGCGTCCGTAGTGGGAGAGTTCACGCCTTCGAACTTTACCGAGCTGCCCATGCTCGTGGTCGGACAGGCACCGACGTGTGGTTGAACCGGCACGGTGGCCGTTACAACTACTATCGATCAGGTGTCGCCCGCAGAACGTGCCAACCGCAACCGCCGCAATCCGCGGCGGCGCGGTTCGGGCGGCAAATCACCGGTGCGAGGAGGTGCAGCTGCCTCGGCTGCGACGCCGCACCCCCGGATGCGCACCGTTCGGGAAACATCTGCGGGAGGTCTCGTCGTCGACGGTCTCGGCGGCCCCCCCGACAAACTGTGCGCTGCACTGATCGGTCGCACCGACCGCCGCGGCCGTCTGCTGTGGTCGCTGCCCAAGGGCCACATCGAGAAGGGCGAGACGGCGGAACAGACCGCGATGCGCGAGGTCCACGAGGAAACCGGGGTGCGCAGCAAGGTCCTCACCGAGCTCGGCAGCATCGACTACTGGTTCGTGACCGAAGGACGCCGCGTCCACAAGACCGTCCACCACTATCTCCTCCGATACCTCGGCGGTGAGCTCTCCGACGCCGACATCGAGGTCACCGAGGTGGCCTGGGTACCGCTGACCGAATTGCGGTCGCGGCTCGCCTACGCAGACGAACGCAAACTCGCCGACATCGCCGATCAACTCATCGCAGACATCGACCCCACGTGGCTCGAGGATGTCGACGATCCGGGGGCCGCACTCGGATGACGGTGGTGTTCTCTCGGACCGGCGCCGTGGTCCTGGCTGTGTTCGCGCTTGTCCTCGTAGCTCTGGGTGGGCCGATTCCCGGCTCCGCAGCTGCACAGACGGCCGACGAACCGCAGTTCCTCCGGATCGACATCGCCGAGGTCACCCCATCTGCGGTGTCGCTGACCAGCGACCCGTTCGTGTCCGTGACCGGCACTGTCACCAACATCGGCGACCGCGACGTCGAAGACGTGTGGGTGCGTCTGCAGCGTGCGCAGGCCGTCGCGGATTCGGAGACCCTACGCAGCGCGTTGACGCTGGACCAGTCCGGGTACGACACGGTCGGGGAGTTCGAGGTGGTCAGCGACCGTCTCGGTCAGGGGGACACGGAGGACTTCACGCTCGAACTGCCGCTGCGCTCGGATCTCGTGCCGTCCCTGAACATCACTGTTCCCGGTGTGTACCCGTTGCTCGTCAACGTCAACGGTGCCCCCGAGTACGGCGGTCAGGCGCGCCTCGATGACGCCAGGTTCCTACTCCCCGTCCTCGGGGTGCCCGCCGCCGACGAGGTCACCGACACCGACGAGACCACGAGCGGGCCGACCTCGCTCGGGGAGACGTCCGCCGGTGCCGCAGGAAAGGATTTCCCCGCGGTACCGCCTGAGGGGTCGTCTCCGGTCCCGACGACCGTGCTGTGGCCGCTCGCCGACCGCCCCCGGATCGCGGCGGGGGTGCCCGGGTCGGCGACCGATCCGGTCCGCCTCGTCGACGACGATCTTGCGACCTCCCTCGCCGAGGGTGGTCGTCTCGACGGTCTGCTCGGTGTCGCGGAAGACGCCGTGGCGAACGAGGAGCAGGTCTCGGACGCAATGTGTCTCGCGATCGACCCGGATCTGCTGGTCACGGTCGCGAACATGACCCGCGACTATCTGGTGGTCACCGACCCCGCCGACCCGACCGGCGACGCAGAGCCCGGCGCCGGCACCGACGCGGCGATCGCGTGGCTCGAACGGATGCGGGCGCTGTCCGCGCGGATGTGCACGACCGCAGTGCCGTATGCCCAGGTCGATCTGACGGCGCTCGCTGAGACCGGCAACGCAGCACTGATCGAATCCGCCCTCGATTCACCCGCCGAGATCATCGATTCGACCCTCGGCATCGCCTCCGTTCGCTCGGTGGTCTGGCCCGACTCCGGCGTGCTCACCGAGAAGGCCGGCACGATGATCGCCGCGAACGGGCCGGTGACCGCACTGCTCGCCGACGACGCCGTGCAGCAGGCGGACCCCGGTGCGGCGGGTGTCCGCATCAGCGGTGTGAGCGGCCTGACGGCCGGTCTGTTCGACAGCGCCGCGGGTGCCGCACTGGCTGCGATGGGCGACGAACCGCAGACTCCGTCGTACGTGCCCGAGTCGTCGCGCTACACCCTCACCGACGATTCGACGACTGCCCGGCTCCAGGACGCGCTCGGCGCCATCGCCTGGCCCGCGCTGGATTCGTCGTCGGAGTCGGTACCGCCGGCCGGACCACATTCGGTGGTGCTCGCGCCGCCGCAGGTGTGGTCGGCATCCGCCGGCGATGCTGCTCGAGTCCTGTCCATGGTGTCGACGCTGATGAGATCGGGGCTTGCGACGGCGCAACCGTTCCAGGAGATGATCGCCGCCGCCACCGCGACCGGCAGCGACCCGGTCGCGTCGCTGCTGACGTATCCGGAGCAGGCGATCACCGACGGTGCACCCGCGTCGGTGGCGCACGAGGCGTCGGTGCAGATGCCTCGACTCGACGGGCTCGAGGACGCCTTCGTCGAAGATCCACAGGCCCAGCTGACCCCGAGCGCATACACCGCGCCGCTGCGGAACGACCTGCTGCGCTCGATGACGCTGGCGGGGCGCCGCGGCACCGATCCGGACAGGGCCGTTGCAGAGGCCGAACAGCGGGCGACGGAAGCCCGTGAAGCCGTCGATCGGATGTTCGACTCGGTCACGGTGCTCGCACCGGGCGGGGTCTTCACCCTCACCTCGGAACAGAGTCCACTGCTGTTCGTGGCCCGCAACGATCTCCCCGTGGGCATCACCGTCCGGCTGCGTGTGGACGTGCCCGACGCAATGGACATCACCGACATCGGACCCACCCAGCTTCCGCCGAGGGGTAGCCGCACACTCACGGTGCCGGCCGAGATCAGCGACTCGAGGAAAATCGAGGTCGAGTTCGCACTCACGACCGAGTCCGGTCTCCCACTCGGCAACCCCACGCAGGTCACGGTACGTTCCAATGCGTACGGCCAGATCCTCGCCATCGTCACGGGCTGTGCGGGAGCACTCCTGTTGTTCCTGGCGGGGCGGCGACTTCTGCACCGGTTCCGGGGAGAGCCGGATCCGGCGGATGAAGGATACGGAGAGCAATGACCGGGAACCCCACCCGCACCGGCACCGGGGGCACCACCGGCCACAGTGAGCCCCACGGACCGACGAGGCCTCAGGGGCCGACGACGTCCCCGGACATCACCGGGTCGGCTCGGTCGCGTAAGCCCCAGAGCCTGCTCGCGGCGACCGGGTCGATCGCGATCGCCACCCTGATCAGCCGCATCACGGGCTTCCTCAAGCAGCTGCTCATCCTCACCCTGCTCGGCGCGGGAGTTGCGAGCTCGTTCACGGTTGCGCACCAGATCCCGAACATGATCTCCGAGCTCGTGCTCGGTGCCGTGCTCACTTCGATCGTGGTGCCGGTCCTCGTCCGCGCCGAACGGGAGGACCCCGACGGCGGTGAGGCCTTCATCCGGCGGTTGTTCACCGCCGCGCTGGTACTCCTCGGCACAGCGACGGTGCTCGCCGTCGCGGCGGCCCCGCTCCTGACGACACACGTCTTCCTCGACGACTCCGGGAAGGTCTCGACGTCGCTGACGACGGCACTGTCCTATCTGTTGTTGCCGGCGATCGTCTTCTACGGCATGTCGGGCCTGTTCACGGGCGTCCTCAACACCCGGCAGGTGTTCAAGCCCGGCGCGTGGGCGCCGGTATGCAACAACGTCGTCGTGCTCTGCGTGCTCGTCCTGTACTACCTGATGCCCGGCGAGATCACCCTCGACCCGGTACGGATGAGCGACCCGAAACTGCTGGTCCTCGGGATCGGTGTGCTCCTCGGCGTGATCACCCAGGCTCTGTGCCTCGTCCCCGCGCTGCGGCGGGAAAGCATCAACCTCAAGCCCCTGTGGGGCCTCGACGACCGACTCCGCCAATTCGGCGGGATGGCCGGCGCCATCATCCTGTACGTGCTGATCAGCCAGGCCGGCATGGTTTTCGCGACACATGTGTCGTCGGGGGCAGACGAAGCCGGCCCGGCCATCTACAACAATGCGTGGCTGCTCCTGCAGCTGCCATACGGCGTGCTGGGCGTCACCGTGCTCACCGCGATCATGCCGCGATTGAGCCGTAACGCCGCCGACGGCGACACGCCCGCCGTCGTCGACGATCTTTCCGTCGCGACACGTCTGACGATGGTCTCGCTGATTCCGATCGTCACTTTCCTCACGATCGCCGGTCCGCAGATCGGCGCCGCCCTGTACGGCTACGGAAACTTCGGCAGCGGCAACGCCGAACTGCTCGGTCGCGCGGTGAGCTGGTCTGCGTTCACACTCATCCCGTATTCGCTCGTGCTGATCCACCTCCGGGTGTTCTACGCGAGAGAGCAGGCGTGGACACCCACGTGGATCATCCTGGGCATCACCGCTGTCAAGATCGGGTTGTCGGCGTTGGCGCCCGTTATCGCGAGCGACGGCAGTCAGGTCGTCGTGCTCCTCGGTGTCGCGACAGGTGTGGCTTTCACGGTCGGCGCGTTCATCGGCGGATTCCTGCTGCATCGCACGCTCGGCGACCTGCAGATGGCGAATGTCGGTCGGACGGTCTGGCATGTGGTGTTCTCGTCGGCTGCCGCTGCGGTGGTGGTGTTGCTCGCCGACAAGTTACTGCAGCTCGACGCGCTGAGTGAGCGGTTCGACGGTCTCGGTTCTTTCGTGCGGGTCGGGATCACCGGGGTGCTCATGGTCCTGGTCGCCCTCGTCGGAATGTGGCTGCTGAAGGTTCCGGAGATCCTCTCGATCGAAGCCATGATCCGGCGCAAGCTGGGTGCGCGGCGCGGCGACCCGGCGGACGACACGCCGGGATCCGCCGGTGCCGGAACCGATCCGACGACGACGCCTCCGCCGACCGGACCGCTCCCTGCCCCTCGACGCTACGACTACCCCGAAACCGACGTGGAGCGCACCGTTGTGCTCCCGCGTATCGACTACGGGGAGTACGGAGTCGGTCCGTACGACGCGATCACAGAGGTCATTCCTGCGATTCGGGAGTTGCCCCGTCCCGTCGATGGCCGGGCGCAACTCCCGTACCCTGGTCAACAGATTCGACCCGGGCGGCGTGGACCGCGATACTTCGTGGCTCCCGGCGATCCCCGACTCCGTACAGAGGGCGGACGAGTCGACAACGAAGGAGTAAGGGTGAGCGACGACCACGCTGCCGGCAAGTCCGCGCTCGATTCAGCGAACCGGAACGACACCGGCTCCGCGGCCGAAGGAGCGAAGGATACCGCCGGCTCGACGGGCGCAGCGAACCGTACATCCGCACCCGGGGCACGGAACCCCGATGCCGCCCCACGGCGCGATACCCACACCGACACGGGCGTCATCCCGATCGGTTCGCCGCAGTTGCCGCCCGTCCGCGTGTCGGGCAACGCACCTCGTCGCACGATGCGCGGACCAGAACTCATCGCGGGCGCATCGGTCGCGGGAGGTCGCTATCGGCTGCTCGCACCTCACGGAGGGGCACGCGGACTGCGGTTCTGGCAGGCGCTCGACGTCAAGCTCGACCGTGAAGTGGCGCTGACATTCGTCGACGCCGACCAGCGAGCCTCCGACGCGACCGGACCCGACTCTCCGCAGGCCGTGCTGTCACGCTCGCTGCGACTCGGACGCATCAACTCGCCGGGTCTCGCGCGTGTTCTCGACGTCGTGCGCGGAAGCTCGGGCGGCATCGTGGTCGCCGAGTGGACACCGGGCCGGTCGCTGAAGGAAATGTCGACCACCGACCCGTCACCGATCGGGGCGGCTCGTGCCGTGCGGGCACTCGCCGCGGCTGCGGAGGCCGCCCACCGAGGTGGCAGCGCGTTGTCGATCGACCATCCCGATCGAATCCGCATCAGTGTCGCGGGCGACGCGGTGCTCGCGTTCCCGGCCACGTTCTCCGACGCCGACGCGATCTCCGACGTCCACGGCCTCGGCGCAACTCTGTACGGGTTGATCACCGGTCGCTGGCCGATCGACGAACCCGGTATCCCGGGGGCCCCGAAGGCTGCTCGGGCGCGCAGTGGCGGCACGGTCGGTGGAATGCCGATCGCCGAGCACGGTCCGGACGGTGTTCCGGTCGAGCCTCGCGCTATCCGCCCTGACGTTCCATTCGAGATCTCTGCGGTCGCGGTGCGTGCGTTGTCCACCGACGGCGGTATTCGTACGGCGGCGACGGTGCAGCACATCCTCGACCAGGCATCGGTGGTCGATCAGAAGACCGACATGATTCCCGCGTTGCGGCTCGGACAACGAACGCCTGCCATCGAGAACCATGCCCTCGCCGATCCGGAAGCGCTGGCGCAGAAGAAGAAGCATTCCGAGCGGATGCTCATGGCACTCGTCGGCCTCGGCGTCGTCACCGTGATCATCCTCGCGTTGATCGGCTGGTGGATCACCAATCTTCTTGCCGGCGATTCCAGCGACGCGCCCTTGACCAGCCAGGAATTCGGGCTCACCCCGACGGCCGAGGCTCCGGTGACACCGGGCAGCAACGAAGGCGCGGGCGAGTCCGCGGCTCCCGTTGCCGCCGGCCCGGTCGCTGCGACATCGGTCGAGGTGTTCTCTCCGCAGGGCACCCCTGATTCCCCGGCGACCGCGTCACAGGCCATCGACGGCGATCCGAGCACCGAGTGGAGCACCGACGCCTACTTCGATCCGTTCCCGTCGTTGAAGAACGGTGTCGGCCTACTGGTCACACTCGCCGATACCGCCACGTTGTCGTCGGTGACCGTCACCACCGATTCGCCCGGCACGGTCGTCGAAGTGCGTAGTGCGCCGTCGGCTCAGTCTTCTCTTGATCAGACACAGGTGATCGGTTCTGCCACACTGGGTTCGGGAGAGACAGAGATTCCGGTCGAAGCCGATGGGGGCACATCTCATGTGCTGCTGTGGATCACCGATCTGAGCACCAGCGGCGGCAGCCACAAGAGCACGATCTCCGAGGTCACCTTCACCGCCGAGAAGTAAGGTCCTCGCGCACTGCAGGGGAAACATCCGGCAAATCGGATACCATCCGCGCGTGCGAATTTTCGGGGGGATCGCAAAAATCGCTGTGCCCGACATCGGTGAGATGTCGGATGCGGAGTTGCTGTCAGCGCATGTCGGAGGGGACCGGGACGCGTTCGGAACGTTGGTGACGCGACATCGCGACCACCTGTGGCACGTGGCCAAGCGCACGAGCTATTCGGACGAGGACGCAGCAGACGCCCTGCAGGACGCGATGCTCTCGGCCCACCGGATGGCCGCCACGTATCGAAAAGATGCCGCAGTGCTCAGCTGGCTGCACTCCATCGTCGTCAACGCGTGCCTGGATCGCATCCGCCGCAATCGAGTACGTCCGATCGCTGCCCGCTATCCCGATGACGTCGAGCAGATCCGCGACGAACGCGATCGGATCTCCGATCTCGAGATCACCCTCGATGTCGAGGCCGCGTTGTTCGCGCTCCCGCCCGATCAACGTGCCGCAGTGGTGGCCGTCGATGTCGAGGGTTGTTCGGTGAAGGAAGCAGCCCGCCGACTCGGTGTCCCCGAGGGCACGATCAAGAGCCGATGCGCGCGCGGCCGAAAGAAACTGGCCTTCGTTCTCGACGACCTTCGATTCGGGGGGAACCGATCGTGAGCCGCGTACGTCCTACTCTGGTGAGGGCACCCGAGTCGCCGAGGAGAATCGCGCATGAACGAGGACGAGTTTCCACGTCCGCCGTACTCCGACGATCTACTCGCTGATCTCCACGCGGGGGCATTGGACGACGAGCTCGCCGAGAGACTGTGGCCGCTCGTGCGGCAGGACCACCACGCCATGGCTGTGATCGACCGGCTCGACGCCGTGCAGGCACGACTACGCACGTGGGGGGAGGAACCCACTGCCGAACCGATACCGCCCGATGTGGCGGTACGTCTCGATTCGACGCTGCACCGACTCGCGACCCAGAGTTCCGAACGGCGCCGTGGGGGGCCACTCCGCGACCGACGGATCCTTGCGGTGACGGGTATCGGGGCCGCGGCGGCCTTCGCGGTCGTGTTCGCTCTGGTCTTCCGCGGCATCGGTGCCGCCGACGACACCGTCGGACCGCCGCTCGCATCCGGTGCCTCGCCGTCGCAGGATGATTCCTCTTCGGGCGAGAATTCGCTCACCCCTGCATCTCTGAGGCAAATCGTCGGTTCCACCGGCCTCGGACCACTGTCGGAAGAAGAACGATTGCGAGACTGCCTGTCGGCGAACGGAGTCGACCCGGACAGTCCGATTCTCGGGTCACGCGAGATCCGAGTGGGCGACTCCGATGCCGTCGCGATCCTCCTCGGCGGACCGAAGGCACCGCAGATCACGGCGCTCGTGGTGGGTACTCGGTGCGGCGCGGACGATCCTGCGACGATCCAGGTCGAAGTGCTGGGGTGATGTTGCTCGGTCAGTCTTCGGCCGCCGGGAGCAGCAACTCGAGGATCCTCGCGCGTAGTTCCGGGGTGTCGTCCTCTGCGGCGATGAGCCCCGCGAAGAGTGCCGAGCCGGCAGCCATGACCAGGATCGCACGCGCATCGATTTCGGAGTCGTGATCGGTCTCGCCGGCGAACAGGGCCGTGCTCGGCCCGCTGAACGTGCGCCACAGCGTGTTCCGGAGGTCATCATGGTCGCGTAGTGCGGCAAGCAGGCCCGGTAGGGCAGAACGCACCTCAGGGCGTGAAAAGAGCTCCACACTGCCGGTGACGACCCATTCGATCCAGCCGCGGCGATCGATCCCCGTGTACGGCCCGAGGTCGGGCGCAGATCCGAGTAGCGCGTGGAGGACCAGGTGCGCTTTGGTGGGCCAGCGACGCGTCAGGGTTGCTCGGCCGACGCCTGCCCGCACGGCAAGCGCGCGCATGCTCAGTCCGTCCCAACCGACCTCGATGAGCATCTCGCGGGCAGCGGCCAGAACTTCGGCATCGATTCGGGGGTCGCGGGGGCGCCCGGGAACAACATCGGACATGCAGCCTGTATTTCTCTTCGGACGGATCATGGCGTCAGTGGTGCCACGCGCGCTATAGTCAGATTCTAATTACGGTACCACTGGCATCGAAAGTAGGGGCATGACTTCGCCGCGACCCACCGTCTTCGAGCCTGCCCGGCTCGGACCGCTCACCCTCCGCAACCGAATCATCAAGGCCGCCACGTTCGAAGGCGTCATGCCTCGCGGAGCCGTCAGCGACGAACTCGTCGAATTCCACGCCGAAGTCGCGCGCGGCGGAACAGCCTTGACAACCGTCGCCTACTGCTCGGTGTCCGAAAGCGGCCGCGTCCACCGCGACACCCTCGTTCTCGACAGCGCATCCGTTCCCGGCCTGCGACGTCTCACCGATGCCGTGCACGCCGAGGGAGCGCTTGCGTCCGCCCAGATCGGTCACGCCGGCCTCGTCGCCAACCAGATATCGAATGGCATGAGCACGATCGCACCGTCGACACGCATCAGCGCACCGGCCATGGGTCTCGTCCGCGGCGCATCCCTCGAGCAACTCGACGAGATCGTCGAGTCCTACACCTCTGCGGCCCGTCACGCGGTCGACGCCGGATTCGACGCCGTCGAGGTCCACCTCGGACACAACTATCTTCTGAGCTCCTTCATGAGCCCGAACCTCAACAAGCGCAAGGATCGTTACGGCGGGAGCATCGCCAACCGCACGGCATATCCGCGCCGGGTGCTCGAGGCCGTGCGACGCGCGGTGGGGGACAAGATCGCTGTGATCGCGAAGTTCAACATGACCGACGGGGTCCCTCAGGGATTGTGGCTCGACGAGTCACTGCCGATGGCACAGCTCATCGAAGCCGACGGTCACATCGACGCAATGCAGCTCACGGGCGGCAGCTCACTGCTGAACGGCATGTACTTCTTCCGCGGCGACGTCCCGATGAAGGAATTCGTCGCGTCACAGGCCAAGATCGTCGGGTGGGGACTGAAGTTCTACGGTCCGAAGATCTTTCCGAAACTTCCGTTCGAGGAGGCCTTCTTCCTGCCGATGGCCCGACAATTCCGCTCGGAACTGTCGCTGCCGCTGATCCTGCTCGGCGGCATCAACCGTCTCGACACGATGGAGACCGCGCTCGACGAAGGATTCGAGTTCGTCGCGATGGGCAGGGCACTGTTGCGCGATCCGGATGTCGTCAACAAGTTCCGCAATGCCACCGCGCGCGAGGGACTGTGCATCCACTGCAACAAGTGCATGCCGACCATCTACACCGGCACCCACTGTGTCATCCGCAGAACGCTGCAGGACGTCCCGACAACCGTCTGACACCCACCACCTGATCGAACACTTCCGGATCGCCTCCGGGGTCCTCCGCACCGACTGTGGCGTGAGGCACGGCGAGTAGGGAACAACACCGTTTACCCTGGTGTTGATACTTGAAGCTCGTTCGTGCCCTCACCTGCACGGACGACTGTGGCCGCTGACTGCGTCCCCACCCCAGCACACGACCCCGGAAGGCTCGCATGACGACTTCGCCCACGATCCACGACCTCATCATCGTCGGCTCGGGACCGGCCGGATACACCGCGTCGATCTACGCGGCCCGTGCCGAACTCTCCCCGCTCGTGTTCGAAGGAACCCAATTCGGTGGCGAGCTCATGACCACCACCGAGGTCGAGAACTTCCCGGGCTTCCGCGAGGGCATCATGGGCCCCGAGCTGATGGACCAGATGCGTGAACAGGCTCTGCGATTCGGTGCCGACATCCGCACCGAGGACGTCGAGGAAATGGACCTGACAGGCCCGATCAAGACCGTCGTCGCGAACGGCGAAACATACAGCGCCCGCGCCGTCATCCTCGCGATGGGCGCAGAGCCGCGCTACCTCGGCGTACCGGGGGAGGAGAAACTCCTCGGCCGCGGTGTCTCCGCGTGCGCCACATGCGACGGCTTCTTCTTCCGCGATCAGGACATCGCCGTCGTCGGTGGCGGCGACTCTGCGATGGAAGAGGCCACGTTCCTCACCCGCTTCGCACGCAGCGTCACGCTCATCCACCGTCGCGAGGAGTTCCGCGCGTCGAAGATCATGCTCGAGCGTGCACGCGCGAACGAGAAGATCCGTTTCCTCACCAACGCCGCCGTCGCCGAGGTCCAGGGTGAGAACAGCGTCACCAACCTCGTCATCGAGGACACGGTGACGGGCGCGCGCAGCGACCTCGCCGTGACCGGTCTGTTCGTCGCCGTCGGCCACGATCCGCGGAGCTCGCTTGTCGCCGGACAGGTCGCTCTCGACGACGAAGGCTACGTGCAGGTCTCCGCTCCCGGCACCGCGACATCCGTCCCCGGCGTCTTCGCTGCGGGCGACCTCGTCGACCACACGTACCGCCAGGCGATCACCGCCGCGGGTACGGGTTGCTCCGCCTCCATCGACGCGGAGCGTTGGCTCGTCGCCAACCGCGAGGCGTCCGTACCGGTCGCTGTCCAAGCCTGATCGCCACCACTGACGTCCCCTCTCGACCCCACCCACCATTGCGCAGGAGAACAACATGACCAACACCGTCAACATCACCGACTCGTCGTTCGTCGAAGACGTACTGCAGGCCGACAAGCCTGTGCTCGTCGATTTCTGGGCGACGTGGTGCGGTCCCTGCAAGATGGTTGCCCCGGTTCTCGAGGAGATTGCGGGTGAGCACGGCGAGAAGCTGACCATCGCCAAGCTCGATATCGACGCCAACCCGTCGTCGGCTCGCGACTATCAGGTGATGTCCATTCCCACCATGATCCTGTTCTCCGGTGGCAAGCCCGTGAAGACGATCGTCGGCGCGAAGGGTAAGGCGGCGTTGCTCCGGGAGCTCGACGAGGTCCTGTAGTAACGTCCCAGGATCGACCGCGCGCCCGTGAGCATCGACCTCGGGCGCATCTGAGACAATTCCGTTCGATGCTGCCCCGCGTGTGCTGGGCGCTCCGGTCAGCACGGAAAGGCCCCCGACACATGCGCCCTCTTCGTCACGGCGACCACGGTCCTGCTGTCGCAGAAATCCGGAACACACTGGCCGGATTAGGGTTTCTCCACGGAGGATCAGACGCCGGCGACGAGTGGATCGGTTCCGACGTCGTCTTCGATCAAGAACTCGACGGTGCCGTGCGTGCCTTCCAGCAACAGCGTGGTCTGCTCGTCGACGGCATAGTCGGCGCGGCAACGTATCGGTCGCTCAAGGAAGCGTCGTACCGTCTCGGTGCCCGCACCCTGATCTATCAATTGTCCGCACCCCTGTACGGCGACGACGTGGCGGCACTGCAGACTCGTCTGCAGGATCTCGGGTTCTATGTGGACCGGGTCGACGGATATTTCGGTCCCCGAACCCACGCCGGACTCAGCTCCTTCCAGAAGGAGATCGGTCTCGCACCCGACGGAATCTGCGGACCCGAGACCCTGCGGGCACTCGAACTCCTCGGCACCCGCGTGTCCGGCGGTTCGCCGCATGCCATCAGTGAAGAAGAGATCGTCCGGCGGTCCGGTCCGCAACTCAGCGGTAAGCGGATCGTGATCGATCCGGGTCTCGGTGGCAATCATCACGGCATCATCCTCCGCAGTCCGCACGGCACCATCTCCGAGGCCGACATCCTGTGGGATCTCGCCCGCCGGCTCGAAGGACGCATGGCTGCCACCGGCATGGAAACTTTCCTGTCGCGGCCGTACCACGCCAACCCCACCGACATCGAGCGCGCCGGTACCTCCAACGCGTTCGGCGCCGACCTGATGATCTCGCTGCGCTGTGATGCGAGTTCGAATCTCTCGGCAAGCGGTATCGCCAGCTTCCACTACGGCAATTCGCACGGCTCCGAATCGATGATCGGTCAGGTGCTCACCGGGTACATCCAGCGCGAGATCGTCGCGCGCACACCTCTCCAGGACTGCCGCAGCCACGGACGGACCTGGGATCTGCTGCGTCTGACGAACATGCCGACGATCCAGATCGATCTCGGTTACCTCACCAACGCGCACGACGCCATGGTGCTCGCCGACCCCCGTCACCGCGACACGATCGCCGAAGCTGTACTCATCGCCGTCAAGCGTCTGTACCTGCTCGGTCAGGACGACCAACCGACCGGGACGTACACTTTCGCCGAGCTTCTCGCCGAAGAGCTGTCGATCACCGAGACTCGCTGAACCACACTCCACAGAAGAACGGGCTCCCTCGGCGGCGAGGGAGCCCGTTCTTCTGTTCTTCTGTCCTACTGCGGGAGGTAGGGCTACTGCACTCCCACCGTGGTCCGGCCGGCGAAATCTTCGACAGTGATCGACGCTGCCTCGATCAGCCGATCCAACGCTGCTTCGACCTCTTCCTTCCACCCGTGGTCGCGGTCGAGCTCGAGCCGCAGCCGCGGGTACCGGTGGTGTGGTGCGACCACGTCGAACCCCATGTCCTCGAGGAAATCGGCGGAGATCATGCACTCGTGAGGGGAGCACGCGTTGGCCGCCGTCGCGGAGGGAGTGTCACCGACCACATCCGCCTCGGAATCCGCTCTGATCCCGAACGCTTCGAGCGCACGCACATTCCGTCGGACGAGATCGTCCACGACGGCACGAATGAGGTCGGCGCCCACATCGAACCCCTCTGCGTGCGGTTCGATCCGCATGGCCGTAAGGAGGATCGCGTCGGCACTCACCGGCGAGGTGGGAAACAACTGCGCCCGGGGCACCATGCTGGGTGGGGCGTAGAACGCGCACGCGGAAACCTTCTCGTCGACGGTCGCGATCTGCGCGCACGACCCCCACTGCAACATGACCGTCGACAGCCAGGCTTCCTTCTCGAACTCGGGGTCCGCGAATTCACGTGCCTCGTCAACGGTGTCGGGGTCCATTTCCCAGAACACACACCGTCGGGAGTGTCTCGGCAACCGATCGATACCGCTCAACGAGAGCGGCGTGACTCGTGTCGACACGAGATTCCTTCGCCTCCACCTCTGGTCTAGACAGTCGTCCTGCTCCGGCGGGGAGTCAGGAAGGGTTCTGTTGGTCGCCCTACTTCTGCGATTCCATCAGGGTCACGATGCGCTCGAGATCGTCGACCGACCCGAATTCCACCACGATCTTGCCCTTCCGCTTACCGAGGCTGACGGTGACGCGGGTATCGAACGACGACGACAGCCGTTCGGCGACGTCCTGCAGTCCGGGCATCTGGATCGGCTTCCGCCGCCCGGGAGCCGCCACGTCCGGTGGTCCCGCACGATTCGCGAGAACAACCGCTTCCTCGGTGGCCCGCACCGACATGCCTTCCGCCACGATTCGAGCGGCAAGCACCTCCTGGGCGTCGGCTCCCGCGTCCAGGGAAAGCAGCGCGCGAGCATGGCCGGCCGACAACACGCCCGCCGCGACACGACGCTGGACGGCGATGGGGAGTTTGAGGAGCCGGATCATGTTCGTGACCACCGGACGCGAACGGCCGATGCGTGCCGCGAGTTCCTCGTGGGTGACTTCGAACTCCTCGAGCAACTGCTGATACGCGGCGGCTTCTTCGAGCGGATTGAGCTGCACGCGATGAATGTTCTCGAGGAGCGCATCGCGGAGGAGCGCGTTGTCATCGGTGTCGCGCACGATCGCGGAAATGGTCTGAAGCTCGGCCTGCTGAGCGGCACGCCAGCGTCGCTCACCCATGATGAGTTGGAACCGGTCACCGTCGGTCCGACGCACGACGATCGGCTGCATGAGCCCGAACTCACGGATCGAGTGGACGAGCTCGCCCAGCGCCTCTTCGTCGAAGACCTGCCGCGGCTGCTTCGGATTCGCCTCGATGCGATCGATCGGGATCTCGAGGTACACCGCCCCGCTGGGGGAGGGGAGGGGTTCGGTCGCCGCCGACTTCTCCGACGTATCCGTTTCCGGACCGGCAGTGGTCGATTCAGAAGCGACCGACTCTGCGCTCCCGTTCGAGGCCGCCTTACCGTCGCCGATGATCACATCGGCCGCTGCGGTCCCGAGGCCCGACGGGGAGATCGTCAGGCCGGAGGTACCGACCGGCCGACGAGTGAGCGACTTGATCAGTGGCTGCTTTTTCTCCGAAGCGGGTACCGGCGCACGGGCAGCGCCCGCGTCCACCGCGGTATCTGTCTGCACCGCGGAATCTGTCTGCACTGCCGTATCCGTCTTGGTTGCGGCGCCCTTCACGGCTGCAGCTTCGTCGGATGTCCCGACGGGCGGGCCCGTCGGAATCAATGCCGCCAAGCCGCGCCCGAGTCCACCCTTACGTGTCGCACTCATCGGTTCCCCTGGTTGTCCTGAAGCCCACGTGCCGCCAATTCGCGCCCTGCGTCGAGGTAACTCATTGCACCGCGCGAACCTGGATCGTAGTCGAGAACCGTCGTCCCGTACCCGGGAGCTTCGGAGACCTTCACACTGCGCGGGATCACCGATCGGAGGACGGCATCGCCGAAGTGCCGCCGGACTTCGGCCGCGACCTGGTCTGCGAGCTTGGTCCGTCCGTCGTACATGGTCAGGAGAACGGTCGACACATGCAGCGCAGGATTGAGGTGCGACTGAACGAGCTCGATGTTGCGGAGAAGCTGGCCGACTCCCTCGAGCGCGTAGTACTCACACTGGATGGGAATGAGAACTTCCTTCCCAGCAACGAGGGCGTTCACCGTGAGCAGTCCGAGCGACGGCGGGCAGTCGATGATGATGTAGTCGTAGTCGCGGTCGCCGAGGGCTTCCTTGGTGACCGCATTTCGGAGCCGATTCTCGCGGGCCACCATCGAGACGAGTTCGATCTCGGCGCCCGCAAGATCGATCGTCGCCGGGATACAGAAGAGTCGTTCACTGTGCGGACTCTGCTGCACCGCGTCGGCGGCAGTCACCTCACCCAGTAGGATCTCGTAGCTCGACGGGATGCCGGAGTGGTGTGGCACTCCCAACGCCGTGCTCGCGTTGCCTTGAGGATCGAGGTCGATGACAAGGACAGTGAGTCCTTGAACCGCGAGAGCGGCGGCAAGGTTGACGGCGGTAGTCGTCTTACCGACTCCACCCTTCTGATTTGCGATCGTGAGAACGCGGCGTTCACGCGGCTTGGGAAGTGCGTTCGCCTCACTGGGGTGCAGAACCTGACTCGCGCGATGGGCAGCCGCTCCGATCGGAGTGTCCATCGACGGGAAGCTGTCGACGGGAACCGGAAAGAAATCGTCTTCGCTTGCGGCCTCGGTTTCACGTGAAACAGCGGATTCAGATCCACCCGACATAGAACGCTCCTTAAACGTAGATCCGCTCGGTTCGCACGCTACATCCTTGACGCGTCCGACACTCGCTATGCGCGGCGGTTGCAGCGAAGACGTGGACTCCCGAGGGTGATGCGCGAGCTGAGATCCGTGAACGTGCGTCCCCGGCACGTGTCGCGTGTCCACTTCTTCGCTCGCGATCAAGTATGTCAAAAGAAATCTCACAGGTGACGCCGACACCTCGCCGTTCACGTTTCACGTGAAACGTGAACCCGATTGTTTCACGTGAAACCTTCGATGGAGGGGCGATCGCACCTCACCGTTTCACGTGAAACATCGTCCCGCGAGACCGAGCACACCCGAAGCCTGCGTGACAACACACTTCCACTCAATGATTCTTGAAATCCTGTGTATTGGAACACTATTGGCAATATGATCATCGAAACCGGCAGTGCTGCAACATATTTCGCTACTTTTGAACGCAACCGGCCAGATAGGGCTGGAACAACTGTCACAGTGACGAAACTACTGCGGGTCACAGTACACCCGCCTACATCGCACATTTCGTCGCAATCGGCCTCGAAATTGAAACCCCTCCCACTCCAGCGGGGAGGGGAGGGGTCGACTTCACGTTTCACGTGAAACTGTTCATCGCATCTTCCGACGTCGCTGAGGCTTCGCAATCCGTTCGGCTTTCACCACAAGTGTCGGAACCTCGAGGAGATCGGCCCCGCACTCGAGTACCTCGAGGTTGCCCGCACCGAGTTTGGCAAGCTCGTTACGATCACGCTCGATCTCTTCTGCCGCGGAACTTCCCTTGAGCGCAAGCATCCGCCCACCCTCATGGATGAGCGGCAACGACCACTTGGCGAGTTTGGCGAGCGGAGCCACTGCCCGCGACGTCACCACATCGGCGCCGCCCGCTTCCTGAACCACACCCGGTTGCTCGGCGCGGCCACGCACCACGAGCACGTTCTCGAGTCCGTGTGTCTCGACGAACTCGGCGAGGTACACAGAACGTCGCAACAACGGCTCTACGAGTTTCACTCGAAGATCAGGACGGGCGATGGCAAGCGGGATACCCGGAAGACCGGCACCACTACCGACATCCACAACCTGCTCGTCCGCTTCGATCAACTCACCGAGCACGGCGCAATTGAGGATGTGTCGCTCCCACAACCGCGGGACCTCCCGGGGTCCGATGAGTCCGCGTTCGACGCCGTCCACCGACAACGACTCGTAATAACGCTGCGCAAGGTCGAATCGGTCTCCGAAGATGCGGTGAGCGATTCCGAGTAGGTCGGACTCTTCGTGTTCCACGTGAAACATCCTCTCCCGTAAACGGGTAGTGCAAACAGACGGTGGTCCATCCGTGGCGCCTACCGATGAAAAAGAGGAGCCCGGGCCGGCCGGGCTCCTCTTCGAATCAGCTGTTGATCAATCTCGGATGATCACGACTCGCCGATTGGGCTCGGCACCTTCGCTCTCGCTGGACACACCATCGATCTGAGCAACGGCGTCGTGCACGATCTTGCGTTCGAACGGCGTCATGGGGGTCAGCTCCTCGCGCTCACCCGACTCCAGGACCCGCTTGGCGGCCGACGTACCGAGAGCGCTCAGTTCGGAACGCTTACCCGCGCGCCAGCCGGCAACATCGAGCATCAGTTTGCTGCGTTCGCCGGTGGCCTGCTGGACTGCCAATCGCGTGAGTTCCTGGAGCGCGTCCAGAACCTCGCCGCTCCGCCCCACGAGCTTGGACAGATCCTTGCCGCCGTCGATGCTGACCACAGCGCGGTCACCCTCGACATCCAGGTCTATGTCACCGTCGAAGTCGAGCACGTCGAGCAACTGTTCGAGGTAGTCGCCGGCGATCTCGCCCTCTTCGATCAGGTCATCGTCATCGCCTGCGTCGAGTTCTGCATCCCGCGGCTCGGTGGTCACCTCGAGGTCCTCCTGTGCCTTGTCAAGGTCACTGGCCATATTCAGCTCTCTTCTACTTCGGTCAGCGCCGCTTGCGCTTGGAGTTCTTGGGACGGCTGCCGGGCTTCGGTGTGCTCGCACCGGAAGCCTTCCCGCCGGCCTGGGGATCGATCTTCTTCAGCGACACATCTCCGGCCTGTGCCGTGGTGTCGTCACTCGAGGAATCCTCGGATGCAGGTTCGGCATCCGTCGCCGCTGCGGAGGCTGCGCCGCCCTTCTTCTTGTTCTTGGTCGGACGGGCGCCCGGCTTGGGTGCGTTCTCGTTTCGGCGAGTGAGGGCTTCCTGACGCTTCTCCTCTTCCTCGCGGTCGATCTTGCGGAAGACGAGGTGCTGCTGACCATAGGTCCAGACGTTGTTGCTCACCCAGTACAGAAGGATCGCGATGGGCAGGAACGGGCCGCCGACCATCACGCCGAGTGGGAACACATACAGCGCGAGCTTGTTCATGATCGCGGCCTGTGGAGCGGCCGCGGCCTGGGCGCTCTGCCGGGCAACAGATGCGCGCGAGTTGAAGTGGGTCGCGATACCCGCGATCACCATCAGTGGAATCGCCACCACGGCAATATCCAATCGCGAGGGCAGGCTCCCACCATCGATCGTGAACGCCTGGAGCGACTCGATCGGCTGGGTGATCCACGACGAGATCGGCGCATTGAAAATTCGTGCGCTCAGGAACGACTGGACGTCATCCGGGCTGAAGGCATAGTTGCCGAGCTGCGCGTTCTCTTCAGGTGACAGACCGAGCTGACCAACACCGGTACCCGTGCGGTTGAACGAGCGGAGCACATGGAACAGACCGATGAACACGGGTACCTGCAGCAGCATCGGCAGGCAACCCATCAGCGGATTGAAGCCGTGTTCCTTCTGCAGCTTCTGCATCTCGGTGGCTTGCCGCTGGCGATCGTTCGAGTACTTCTTCTGCAACGCTTTGATCTGTGGCTGCAGTTCCTGCATCTGACGCGTCGTGCGGACCTGCTTCACGAACGGCTTGTACAGGATCGCGCGAAGCGTGAAGACGAGAAACACCACGGACAACGTCCACGCCAGTCCGCTGTCGGGCGCCAACACGAAGGAGAAGGCTTTGTGCCAGACCCACAGGATCCAGGACACGGGATAATAGATGAAGTCGAGCACGGCTCTAGGTACTCCTCTGGTCGTCCATGATCGCCACGCAACGGCGTCGGTCTCAGGTCTTCAGGCGCCGCTCAGGTTCCCGCCGGCGACGGTCGGTGTCGGCGCTCCGGCACCGGATCCCAACCACCAGGGTGCCAGGGTCCACACTTGAGCAGTCTCACAGCCGTCAATACAGAACCGACGACGACACCCCGCGCACGAAGCGCGTCGACCGCGTATTCGCTGCACGTGGGGAAGAATCGACAGGTCGGCATCCGGGTGGGCGACACGTAGACGCGATAGAGCTCGATGCAGAGGATCAGTCCCCGAGCCGGCGCAGTGCGAACAGACCGCAGCGCAGCACTCCACCCGGGCGAATTCACTGCTGTTCCTCGCTGTCGAGGATCCCGAGTCGCTTCAATCCCGAGCGGACCTGCCGCTCGAGATCCCGGGATTCGGCTATGGCTGCTCCCGGCAGCGCACGCAACACCACATCGGTGCCTTCAGGAATCGACTCGACCAACTCGACGCAGATATGACGAAGCCGGCGTGCGACTCGATGTCGAATCACCGCCGGCCCGACAGCCTTACTCACGACAAGCCCGAAACGAGGACCGTCGACACCATTCACCACGAAATCCGGCTGCTCCCGCTGTAGAGCGTGGACAACCAGATCTCGGCGCCCCTGACGACGACCACGGCGCACGGCGTCGGAGAAATCCGAACGGCGCCGCAATCGATACGGCTCAGGTAACACCCCGAGCTCCCGGTAACGGGATCAGGCGGTGAGGGAAGCGCGGCCCTTTTGGCGACGCGCTGTCACGATGGCGCGGCCCGCACGGGTCCGCATCCGGAGACGGAAGCCGTGAACACGCGCGCGGCGTCGGTTGTTCGGCTGGAACGTCCGCTTGCCCTTGGCCACGGTCAACACTCCTCGATAATCTGCGGCACCAGGAGGCGCCATTGGTCCAACGTTTACGGAATTTCGCATGACCCGCGCGCTGTGACACAGCACGGACCAGCCACTGCAGTACGAGTGACTGTTCGAGGCTACTCGGGTTCGGATGCGAAATCAAACCGCGGCGGTGGGGATCACGCAACCCGACACGCCGATGCTGACTTCACCGAATCCTTCCGAGACGCAATGTGGCGGCCATCACCTGCGGTACGCTACCGCTCATGACATCGAGGGGGATCGTTGTCGCCCGGCCACCGTGTGCCACAGTCGGTTCGCGTCAGGCCACCGCCGCCGGCCTTCGCCGATGACGAATGCGGTGCATTCTGCACACAATTTCACGCATCCATCCCCAGCCCGACCGGGCAATTTCCCCTGGTTGTCCACACCTGTGGATAATCATGTGGAAATCCGGTCGACTCTGTGGGAGGAAGCTTCGTGAACGACGAGCCTAACGCGCTTGCCGATGTATGGGCGGACGTCGTTTCCGAGCTCACCGTGGACAACGGTGGATTGTCGAAGAGTCAGAAGGCATGGCTCAATCTCGTCAAACCCATCACCCTGGCTCAGGGCTTCGCGCTGCTCTCGGTGCCCTCCACGCTTGCGCAGCAATCGATCGAGCGTGATCTGCGCGAGCCCATCCTGCGAGTCCTCAACCGCAATCTCGGGCAGGGTGTGGAAGGACTCGGCGTTCGCGTCGAACCCAGAGAGCGGGTCGACGACCCTGCCGAGGATCCCTACGCCGAACCGCGCGACACATTGCCTCTCGAGGGGCTTCCGACAGAACCCGCCTCGCGTGAGTCCAGGCCGCGCGAAACCGCACGTCGCGACGCCGATCCGAGGGAACGGCGCACCCCCCGCGACGCCATGCCCGGCGGCGACGGCAGGGGTCCCTATCATCGCCGTTTCGGACCCGGATACGACCACGAGCCTCTCGAACCCGACCACGGGGACGTCGACGAGGTCGACGACGATCATGAGGCGCTCACCGCGGTGCGCGAGTCCTGGCCGTCGTACTTCACACAGCCTCCGCCTCCCGAAACGCCGGCGATCGGCAGCAGCCTCAACGCCAAATACACGTTCGACACTTTCGTCATCGGTGCGTCGAACCGCTTTGCGCACGCCGCCGCCGTGGCGATCGCAGAAGCTCCGGCCCGCGCCTACAACCCTCTGTTCATCTGGGGTGCGTCCGGCCTCGGCAAGACACATCTCCTGCACGCCGCGGGGCACTATGCACAGCGACTCTTCCCCGGGATGCGAGTGAAGTACGTCTCGACGGAAGAGTTCACGAACGACTTCATCAACAGCCTCCGCGACGACCGCAAGGTCGCGTTCAAACGTCGCTACCGCGAGACGGACATCCTCCTCGTCGACGACATCCAGTTCATCGAAGGCAAGGAAGGCATCCAGGAGGAGTTCTTCCACACCTTCAACACCCTCCACAATGCGAACAAGCAGATCGTCGTCTCCTCGGACCGTCCGCCCAAGCAGCTGGCCACGCTCGAGGAACGGCTGCGGACCCGTTTCGAGTGGGGCCTGATCACCGACGTCCAGCCGCCGGAACTCGAGACGCGCATCGCCATCCTCAGTAAGAAGGCACGGATGGACGGGCTCGACGTGCCCCACGATGTGCTCGAGCTCATCGCCAGCCGGATCGAGCGCAACATCCGCGAACTCGAGGGCGCACTCATCCGGGTCACGGCGTTCGCCTCCCTCAACAGGCAGCCACTCGATCTGACCCTCGCCGAAGTGGTGCTGCGCGACCTGATGCCCGATTCGACGGCACTCGAGATCAACGCCTCGACGATCATGGCGGTGTGCGCCGAGTACTTCGGTATCTCGATCGACGACCTGTGCGGACCGGGTAAGGCACGCCCGTTGGCCCAGTCCAGGCAGATCGCCATGTACCTGTGCCGTGAGCTCACCGACCTGTCACTTCCCAAGATCGGACAGACGTTCGGTCGCGACCACACGACAGTCATGTACGCGGACAAGAAGATTCGCAAGGAAATGGCCGAACGGCGCAAGATCTACGATCAGGTGCAGGAGCTCACGGCCCGCATCAAGCAGCGTTCGAAGCGGTAGCGAATACGCACTGCACGGCCACTCACCAATCGGGAGCGTCGACACGACGCTCCCGATTTTTTCTGTCCACAGCCTGTGGGCAACCTTCCGATTCCGTCCCGGATCTCGAGAAAACAGACGCACTCACACTTGTGGACAACGGTGTGCAGAACGTGGGATCTTTGTGGACGAACGGTGGACAGAAGAAGAACAGTCTCGAGGAGTCCACATTCATCCTCGAGAATTCCTCGAGTTCATCCTCGAGTAGGACCCCCTCGAGAAGACCGCCTCACCAGCCTAGACGGTTGTTCGTCCACAGATTCCACAGGACCTATTACTACTTCTGTGAGTTCTTCTCAGAAATACTCTTTCAAAACAGGTGTGTGGATCCCTCGAGTCCACAGGCCCTCGAGAGTCCTGTCCTCGCAACGGTGTCCGGCTTTCCAAGCAGAGCTCGAACGCCTACCGTGGAGCCGCATCCCCGACGCCGAGCAATGGAGTCGGGGCCGTGTGTCAGACTCGTAAGACTTGTCGATGACCACGATCGAGAGAGGATCCCCCGGGCGATGGAGCTTGGAAGCATGAAGTTTCGTGTTGCTCGCGAGGACTTCGCCGACTCTGTCGCATGGGTGGCACGAAGCCTCCCGTCGCGCCCACCGGTTCCGGTGCTCGGTGGAGTGCTGCTCGGAGCCGAGGAGCAGGGCCTGACGGTGTCGGGCTTCGATTACGAGGTCTCGGCGCAGGTACATGTCCCCGCAGAGGTCATCACTCAGGGCCAGGTGCTCGTGTCGGGCAAGCTGCTCGCCGACATCACCCGCTCACTCCCCAACAAGCCTGTGGATGTCGTCCTCGACGGCACTCGCGTGCTCATCAACTGCGGTAGCGCGAAGTTCTCCCTGCCGACGATGCCGGTCGAGGACTACCCTCAGCTTCCCGAGCTTCCGCAGCAGACGGGTGCGCTGTCGGGCGATCTGTTCGCCGAGGCGATCGGCCAGGTTGCGGTCGCTGCCGGCAAGGACGACACACTTCCGATGCTCACCGGCATCCGTGTCGAGATCGAGGGCACCGACATGGTGCTCGCGGCCACCGACCGTTTCCGGCTCGCGGTGCGCAAGCTCGAGTGGATGCCCACCGGTGAGAGCACCAGTTCGGCCGTGCTGGTGCCGGCCAAGACCCTTTCCGAGGCCGCGAAAACTGTTGGTGGAGCGTCTAGTCCGGTGGTCCAGCTGGCACTCGGCAGTGGCTCCTCCGTCGGTGCCGACGGTCTGCTCGGCATCGTCGCTGACGGTCGTCGTACCACGACGCGTCTCCTCGACGCCGAATTCCCCAAGTTCCGCCAGTTGCTTCCGGCCGAGCACACCGCGATGGCCACGGTCGAGATCGCACCGCTCGTCGAGGCGATCAAGCGCGTTGCTCTCGTCGCCGAACGTGGAGCTCAGGTCCGTCTCGAGTTCAGTGAGGGCAGCGTGCTCCTCTCGGCCGGTGGCGACGACGCGGGACGCGCCGAGGAATCTCATCCCGCCGAGTTCCATGGCGAACCGATGGTCATCGCGTTCAACCCGGGATACCTGCTCGATGGTCTGACGTCGCTGCACACCGACAAGGTGTCCTTCGGGTTCACCACGTCGAGTCGTCCGGCAGTCCTGCGTCCGGCCACCGACGAGGAACCGGTACCCGACGAGTCGGGCACGTTCGCTGCCCCCGACAGCGCCTATACCTACCTGTTGATGCCGGTGCGCCTGCCGGGCTGACAGGCAAGCAGAAAGTGGACGGTCCGTGTACGTTCGCACCTTCGCGCTGCGCGATTTCCGGTCATGGGAGACCGCGTCGGCCGATTTGACTCCGGGCCCAACGGTTTTCGTCGGGCCCAACGGACACGGCAAGACCAACCTGATCGAGGCGCTCGGGTACCTGTCGGGGCTGTCATCGCATCGCGTGTCCTCCGATTCTCCGCTCCTGCGCGCCGGGACCTCACGAGCGTTCGTGGGTGCTGTGGTCGTCAACGGTGGCCGTGAACTCGGCATCGACATCGAGATCAACGAAGGCAAGGTCAATCGCGCCCGGATCAATCAGTCGCCGGCGAGGAGACCGAGGGAGGTCGTCGGGATTCTCCGGACGGTGTTGTTCGCGCCCGAGGATCTGTCTCTGGTCCGCGGCGACCCGAGCGACCGTCGTCGGTTCCTCGACGAACTGCTCACCACCCGTTTTCCTCGCCTCGGGGGTGTGCGCGCGGACTATGACAAGGTTCTGCGTCAGCGCTCGGCGTTGCTCAAGACCGCCGGCGGGGTACTGCGCCGGGGCGCCCGCTCGAGTGATGGTGCGAGCGCGCTGGCGACGCTCGAGGTGTGGGATCGACACCTCGCAGCGCACGGTTCGGAGTTGCTCGCCGCACGAATCGCGCTGCTCCACGATCTCGCACCGCACGTTGTCGAGTCCTACCGGTCCATCGCGCCGGAATCACGTCCGGCGGTCCTGCGATATCGAAGCAGCCTCGGCGAGGTTCTACCGGCAGAGTTCGCCGATCCCGCGCGGGTGCCCGAACGTGACGACCTCGAACTGATCGAGGCCGCGTTCCTGCGCAGGCTGTCTGAGACGAGCTCCAAGGAAATCGAGCGGGGTGTGTGCCTTGTCGGTCCGCATCGCGACGACCTCGAGTTGATTCTCGGTGATCAGCCTGCGAAAGGATATGCGAGCCACGGGGAATCCTGGTCGTTCGCTCTGTCACTGCGCCTCGGTGCGTTTACTCTGCTCCGGTCCGACGGTACGGATCCGGTGCTCATGCTCGACGATGTGTTCGCCGAGTTGGACCGTCGGCGCCGAGCGGCGCTCGCTTCGGTTGCGGCGACGGCCGAGCAGGTCCTCATCACCGCGGCGGTACCCGAGGACGTGCCGTCCGAACTGATCGGTGCGAGGTTCCCTGTGCACGCCGAGGAAACCGAACGTGGCCGTATCTCCGTGCTCGGTGTGGCGGAGCGAGGAGAATCGGTCGGGGAGGTATCCGATGACGCACGATGACGGCGCCCGCTCGAAGGGCGACCGGACAGAACCCGACAACGGGGCAGAGCCCGAGCTCCGCGGAGTCGATCTGGCACGGCGCGCACTCGAGGAAGCTCGAGCTGCTGCGAAGGCCAGCGGTAAATCGGTCGGTCAGGGGCGTGCCTCGGGCGGCCGGGTGCGGCCACGTCGCCGCAAGCGTGGATGGTCCGGTCCCGGGCCCGACGACCGCGACCCCCAGCGGCTGGGCGCGTTGACCGGCGCCATCTCGAAGCAGCGTGGATGGTCCTCACACGTGTCGGAAGGAACGGTGCTGGGCAGTTGGGCGCGGGTCGTCGGCGAGGACATCGCCGCGCACGCACAGCCCACGACCCTGCGTGACGGGATCCTCCATGTCTCGGCGGAGTCGACCGCGTGGGCGACGCAGCTGAGGATGATCCAGTCGCAGATCCTTGCGAAGATCGCGGCGTCCGTGGGACACGGTGTGGTGAAGGAATTGCGGATCACCGGCCCCACCGCGCCGAGCTGGCGCAAGGGTGAACGACACATTCGCGGTCGCGGCCCCCGCGACACCTACGGCTAGACCGGAGCCCGCTCTCCGTGCGAGCGCCGAAAATTCGGCCGATGTAGGAATTCACTTTCGCCGGTCCGCGCCGAGCCGACTGTGGGGACGTCAGCGGTGCGGCAACCGCGCTCTGTGTCGCGGGGGGCATATGGACTCAGGCCAAGTAGAATGGACAAGAATGCGCCGCGCGCATGTGCGCGAGGCCGAGGCGGAAAAGGAGAGCTACCCACCCGTGGCTGCCGAGAAGTCGAACAAGAACAAAAGTGACTACGGTGCGTCTTCCATCACCGTCCTCGAGGGCCTCGAGGCGGTTCGTAAGCGTCCCGGCATGTACATCGGCTCCACGGGCGAGCGTGGTCTTCACCACCTCATCTGGGAGGTCGTCGACAACTCCGTCGACGAGGCGATGGCAGGTCACGCTACGAAGGTGGAGGTGACCCTTCTCGCGAACGGTGGAGTCCAGGTCGTCGACGACGGCCGCGGCATCCCGGTGGGAATGCACTCGTCGGGTGTGCCCACGGTCGAGGTGGTGCTCACTCAGCTCCACGCCGGCGGCAAGTTCGACTCCGACGCGTACGCGGTGTCGGGCGGCCTGCACGGTGTCGGTATTTCCGTCGTCAATGCGCTGTCCACCAAGCTCGAGGTGGAGATCGACAACGACGGCTACCACTGGGAACAGACGTACACGAACTCGAAGCCCGGCGAGCTGATCAGGGGCGAGGCGACCAAGCGCACCGGAACGACGGTGCGGTTCTTCGCCGACGACGGGATCTTCGAGACCACGCAGTACAACTTCGAGACGGTCGCGCGGCGCCTGCAGGAGATGGCGTTCCTCAACAAGGGACTGACCATCACGCTCACAGACGAGCGGGTGCTCCCGGAAGAGGTCACCGACGAGGTCGTCGCGGAGGTCGCCGAAGCGCCGAAGACTGCCGAGGACGAGGCCGCCGAGGCTGCCGAGCCTCCGGTGCACAAGACCAAGACCCGCGTCTACCACTACCCGGGTGGTCTCGAGGACTATGTCCGCCACATCAACCGCACGAAGACGCCGATCCACAACTCGGTGGTGGGGTTCACCGCGAAGGGCACCGGCCACGAGCTCGAGCTCGCGATGCAGTGGAACTCGGGTTACTCCGAGTCCGTCCACACTTTTGCCAACACCATCAACACCCATGAGGGTGGCACGCACGAGGAAGGTTTCCGTGCGGCGCTCACGAGCGTGGTCAATCGGTATGCGAAGGAGAAGAAGCTCCTCAAGGACAAGGATCCGAACCTCACCGGTGACGACATCCGAGAGGGCCTGTCCGCGATCATCTCGGTGAAGGTGGCCGAGCCGCAGTTCGAAGGTCAGACGAAGACGAAGCTCGGCAATACCGAGGTCAAGTCGTTTGTGCAGAAGGCGTGCAACGAGCACATTTCGCACTGGCTCGAGGCCAACCCTGCCGACGCCAAGACGATCGTGACCAAGGCCGTGTCGTCGGCGCAGGCCCGTGTCGCAGCGCGTAAGGCACGTGAGTTGGTGCGCCGTAAGAGCGCCACCGACATCGGCGGCCTGCCGGGCAAGCTCGCGGACTGCCGGTCGAAGGACCCGAGCAAGTGCGAGATCTACATCGTGGAGGGCGACTCCGCAGGTGGTTCGGCGAAGTCGGGACGCGACTCGATGTACCAGGCGATCCTCCCGCTGCGCGGAAAGATCATCAATGTCGAGAAGGCACGCATCGACCGCGTGCTGAAGAACGCCGAAGTCCAGTCGATCATCACGGCGTTCGGCACGGGCATCCACGAAGAGTTCGACATCGCAAAGCTGCGCTATCACAAGATCGTGTTGATGGCCGACGCCGACGTCGACGGGCAGCACATTGCGACCTTGCTGCTCACGCTGCTGTTCCGCTTCATGCGCCCACTCGTCGAGCATGGCCACGTCTACCTGGCGCAGCCGCCGCTGTACAAGCTCAAGTGGCAGCGTGTGGAGGCCGAGTTCGCGTACTCGGACCGTGAGCGCGACGTTCTTCTCGAGTCGGGCCTCGCGGCAGGCAAGAAGATCAACAAGGACGACGGGATCCAGCGTTACAAGGGCCTCGGCGAGATGAACGCCAAGGAACTGTGGGAGACGACGATGGATCCGAGCGTGCGCATCCTGCGTCAGGTCACCCTCGACGACGCCGCTGCGGCCGACGAGTTGTTCAGCGTGCTCATGGGTGAGGATGTCGAGGCCCGGCGTAGCTTCATCACTCGCAATGCGAAGGATGTGCGCTTCCTCGACGTCTGATCCTGCGGAGATGTGAAGTCGGGGCAGACTGCCCCGTCTCCGGCGTGTCGTGCCGGTAGGGCCTGCGATGTGTGATATTTCATGTCGCAGGCCCTACTGATACTCTCATTTCGGACTAATGCCGCTTACATTCAGCGGTTACTCATGAGTACACTCCTATCGGCCATCCGTATGCATGGCCGCCGAACAGGGCCATGAAGGGAATCACCCGGCGTATGTGGAAACCCGTCTTCCATATCCCCTGTATGTCCCGATATGGTGCCCTCACCCAGAAACGTCTCGTTCGACTGCATTCCAGCGGAAATCATGCTCACCGGTCGAGTGGGTTGGTCGTGAATGCTCGTCGCGCGGCGCGAACGGGTTGGAAGGAGAGCTGTAATCCATGAGTGACGAGTCACCGCGCCGGCAGCGGTGGTGGAATATCGAGGGGTGGGGACTTCGCAGGAAGGTCACTGCCGTTCTCGCCGTTCCGGTAACAGTGGCGATGGTCCTCGGTGGACTCCGCGTCGAAGCGGAACTCAGCAATGCGGTCCATTTTTCGTCCGCCGCTGACCAAGTCGTGGGTGTGCCCGACATCGTCGACTTCTCGACTGCTTTCGCAACTTCCACCGCGACCAATGCCTCCGGCACCGCCCGGCCGGACGACCTCGAGCTCCTGCGGGAATCGTTCGAGAAGATCAAGCCGCTCGCCGAGAACCCCGAGTTGGATCCCGCTGTCACCTCCGACCTCACCCAGACGATCGCCGCCGCAGAGACCCTCTACGGGCAGATGCAGGCCGGCCCCGTGCCGGTTGCGCAGATCGCCACGGTCTACAACGAGGTGCGCGACAACCTCAACCGCATCGTCGAGGCGATTCTCGACCAGATCGACGACCCGGACGTTCTCGATCACGGAACACGCCTGATCAACGCGTGGTACTCGCAGCGCTATCTGTTCGGTCAGGTGCTCGGCATCATCGAGATCCTCGAGAATCCGACGACTTCCGGCACCGCTCTCGTCACCGCATCCGGCGGCGAACTCGCGATGCTCGACCTCCTTGCCCGTTCGTTCCCTCTTGCCGACGCGCAGATCGCAGACCTGCGCAGCGGTATCGACCAGCGCACCGCGATGGTGGAAGCTGCAGGTCAGGGACCGCTTCCGGTGATGGATCTGCGGGAATCGATGCTCCACAGCGTCGATGTATACGCCAACATCATCAACGAAGCCTCACAAGCGATCACCACGACTGTCGTCGACCGCGCGGCGGAGACTCGTTCCGCCGCACTCCGAGATACTGCGTTCGTGCTCGCCGCGCTGCTCGTAGCCCTGGTCCTCGCGTTGCTCGTGTCGCGATCGCTGGTCGGCCCGATCCGTCGCCTGCGGTACGGCACCCTCAAGGTTGCGCGTCAGGAACTGCCCGAAGCCATCGACCGGATCAAGGTCGGCGACAGTATCGAGGACATCGAGTTCACTCGGGTTCCGGTGCACACGACGGAAGAGATCGGTCAGCTTGCCCGCGCCGTCGACGATATGCACGGTCAGGCTCTGCGTCTCGCCGGCGAGCAGGCGCACCTCCGTTTGCAGATCAGCGACATGTTCGAGACGCTCGCGCGTCGAAGCAAGTCGCTCGTCGAACAGCAGCTCGGGCTCATCGAGCGACTCGAGTACGAAGAGAAGGATCCGTCCCGTCTCGAGAGCCTGTTCAAACTCGATCACCTCGCGGCACGTATGCGCCGTAACGGCGACAACCTCCTGATTCTTTCCGGTACACGTATGCGCCGTGGCCAGTCCGCACCGGTGCAGCTCGGCGACATCCTGCGTGCTGCGATGTCCGAGGTCGAGGACTACCAGCGAGTCGAGATCGGTTCCACGCCCGACGGTGCGCTCAGTGGTGCCGTCGCGACGGACATCGTCCACCTGCTCGCAGAGTTGGTGGACAACGCGCTGCGTGCTTCTCCGCCGGACAGCACAGTCACCTTCAGCTTCGCGCGTGCCGTCGACGGTGGTCTGCTCGTCGAGATCGCCGACCGCGGAATCGGTATCCCCTCCGACGAACTCGAGTTGATCAACGACCGTCTCCGCCAGGGTGGCGAGGTGGGCCCGGACACCGCTCGTCATATGGGTCTGTTCGTGACCTCGCGTCTTGCAGATCGCCACGGGCTCACCGTGCGCCTGCGGCCGACGTTCGACACCGCGCGCAATCCCGGTATTACTGCGAGCGTTCATATCCCCGACGTTCTGCTCATGTCGCCGCTGGCGCTGGCCCAGCCGAGTCCCGTCGTTGTCGACGCCGAGGCGGAGGAGATCTCCGTCGAACAGCAACAGGAATATGCGCTGCCCGCGCCGGACGCCGACGAGGCGCCGGACCACGAACACTCGCAGCCGATTCCGGAATACCTTCCGGTGCGCGCCGACTCGCATCAGGACTCCCGCGTCGACGACCAGCTCACAGAAATCCGTCGTCCGGACACTGCCCCGGCAGGGTTCCAGCAGTCGGAGCCGGTGTACCGCGAACAGCGGCAGTCGCAACCGGTGTACCGCGAACAGCCGCAGCCGCAACCGGTGTACCGCGAACAGCCGCAGCCGCAATCTCAGCCGCACCTTCAGCCGCAGGCGTTCCACTCGGCTCCGGCCGCTCCGCCTCGGCAACAGCCGCCGCGCGAGCAGGCGCCGACTGGTCTGCCGCAGCGTCAGCCCGGTTCTACGCCGGGTCTTCCGCAGCGCAGCCCAGGCTCTACTCCCGGACTTCCGCAGCGCAGCCCAGGCTCTACTCCGGGTCTGCCGCAACCGGATGGACAGCAGGCTCCGCGAAGGATCCAGCCGGATGCCGCGGCAGCATTCGCGTCGGCGCTTCCGTCGCGTGCCAACCGCACACCCGTGGATCCGAGCGTCGAGAGCGGGCGTCGCGAGAACCTCGAGCGCAAGCATGACCAGCGTGAGCGGCAGGATCAGCAACCGCAGGGCGGGCTGCCGCAGTTCGGTGCACCGGATCAGGAGTCGTCGCGTCACGAGGCCCCGGTTCGGGAAGCACAGAACCAGGACGAGCAGAACCGAGAATCGTCCGGCCACGCAGCGCACGCCATGGCGGCCCCGCCGGTTCGTGAGTCGGGCCTTCCTCAGCGTCGTCCGGTTCAGGATCAGGCTCCGCAGCACCGTGGTTCGGAGCAGGGACGGTCGGCAGTTGAGGGCTCTGATCTTCCGCAGCGTCGCCCGGGTGCAACCCCCGGTGTTCCGGTGCGGGCAGTGCGGCCGCCGCAGGACGCCCCCGAGTCGGGTCTGCCGCAGCGCAACCCCGGTTCCACGCCGGGCCTTCCGCAGCGTCAGCCGGGCTCCACTCCGGGTCTGCCGTCACAGAATCAGAGTGGCCACACAGAGTCGAACGGTCGTGCAGCACAGCCGACTCGAAGCGAGCAGGATGCTCGACCGCCAGAAGTCACCTCGTCCGGACTTCCGCAGCGTCGTCCCGGTGCAACACCGGAAGTGGCGCCTCTGCAGGCAGGCCCGCCGACCAGCAGTGAGAACCGTCGTGGTGGAGCTTTCGGCCTGCCGCGTCGGCAGCCGGGTTCTTCGCCGCGTATCCCGCAGTCTGCGGCCCGGCCGGCAAGTATCGCCGATGGTGGTTCGGTGTCGGAGCAGTCCGATGCGCAGAATGCCGCCCGGCATCGTTACCGCACGAACTCGGCGAAGACCGCGTCGTTCTTCCAGCCGCGTCCGGATGTGGGTTCGCTGAAACCGCACTCCGCGGCAGGCAGTCCGATCTTCTCCGACATGATGTCGGACTGGCTCGTCGATCCGACGAACCTTCCCGAGGATCGACGGAAGCGCGAGTGGCATTCGGCGGCCGACTCCGGATGGCAGGCCGCGCAGCGTGCAGCGGAAGTGCCGGTGGAGGAACACACCACCTCCGGTCTTCCCCGTCGCGCGCCGGGCGAACGCCTCGTCCCAGGTGCGGTGCGCCAACCTGTGACCACGGAACAGCGCGCACTCCGACGTCGTGACCCGGAATCCATTCGGGCCAATCTCAGTCGCCACCAGCAGGGCGTTCGTAATGGGCGCGCGTCGGCGACGACAAGTAATCGCGAGAACAATGAACAGGGAGTTCGATGAACATTGATCATGGATCCGATGTAGCTCGTCCATTGGACTGGTTGGTTTCCAACTTTGCGCGCGAAGTCCCAGGTGTCTCGCATGCGGTGCTCGTGTCGGCCGACGGCCTCCTCATGGCGGCCAGCGCACATCTTCCGGTCGACCGAGCCGAGCAGCTCGCTGCGGTGACGTCCGGACTCGCGAGCCTCTCCAACGGAGTTTCGCAGTTGTTCGACGGTGGCGGAGTGTTGCAGTCCGTCGTCGAAATGCAGCACGGTTACCTGCTGCTCATGAGCGTCGGCGACGGCTCGCACCTCGCTGCGCTCACTGCTTCGGAATGCGACATCGGACAGGTTGGCTACGAGATGGCACTCCTGGTCGACCGCGTCGGTGCGTCGGTCGAGGCGACGCCTCGGGTCGGCCTGGGGTCCTGACGTCGAGGTGGCCATGGAACCGCGCAAGCCGGAGTCGGTGCCGGACCAGCCAAGTCTGGTCCGGCCGTACTCGCTGACTTCGGGACGCACCAGTCCTGCGGTCGAACTGGCGTTGGAAGCATTGATCCAAGCAATTCCGGGGACGGACAGTCGGGCCCGGGATCTGGACAACATCAACGCCACGATCTTGGAGCTGTGCAAGGAGTCCCCGTCGGTCGCCGAGATCGCAGCGAGGGTGGGTGTGCCGCTCGGCGTTGCCCGCGTGCTCGTCGCCGACCTCGTCGAAGCCGGGCATGTACAGATCTTGGCCACGCTGAAAGACGATTCGAGCGACGCGGAGCGTCGTGAGCTGATTGAAAGGGTCCTCAGTGGACTTCGCGAACTCTAACGCTACGAAGCGCGTGACCTCGACCAAGATCGTGATTGCCGGCGGATTCGGTGTCGGCAAGACCACGCTGGTGGGGGCTGTGTCGGAGATCGTTCCGCTCCGCACGGAAGCGCTCGTGACGAACGCCAGCGATGGCGTCGACAACCTTGCGGCAACGCCGCAGAAGTCGACCACGACCGTGGCCATGGACTTCGGCCGAATCAGTTTGGCCGAGGACCTCGTGTTGTATCTCTTCGGTACGCCGGGCCAGCATCGGTTCTGGTTCATGTGGGACGACCTCATCCGAGGTGCCATCGGTGCGATCGTACTGATCGATACCCGCCGACTGGACGAGAGCTTCGCCGCTGTCGATTTCTTCGAAGCGCGCAACCTCCCGTTCATCGTCGCGATCAACGAATTCGACGATGCGCCGCGGTACCCACTCGAAGACATCCGCCAGGCCATGGCCATTTCTCCGGAGGTGCCGATCGTGTCGATCGACGCTCGCTCGCGTGAATCGGCCAAGCAGGCACTTGTCACCGTCACCGAATACGCACTCCGGAAGTTGCATCAGCCGGTGGCGCAGTAGGGGATTCGGGTCGGCAGCCGTTCATCATGGGTCATGGATGACGGCGCGGGACACCATCACCTCGGCAATCGGGGTGTTCGTCGGAGTGGCGAGTGCGCGTACGCGCGCACTGCGTCAACCGGCGGAGTCCGTGTGTGGTGGTTGGGTATTGCCGCGTCGCGATCGATGACAGGTGGGTCACACTTGCCGTAACGGCGTCGGCTTGGTCTCTTGAATGGTTTCTCGTTCAGGGGTTTTCGATGTTCGTGACATAGTGTTTCTTCGGTATCGGGGGCCTTGCCGAATATTCGATCCATGTCACACGTCCACCGAGGATGTGTCGGTCCCCAGGGGGAACGTATGTCGCACGAACTTCACCACTTCTCCATGGGAATGTGGGTCTTCTTCCTGGCTTGGCTGACCTCGATCGTGGGGTGTTACATCGGCTTGACCTGCGCGCGCCGCGCGAGGGAGGCCACCCACCGCCGGGACAAGCGCCGCTGGACTGCATTGGCGAGCGTCGCGATCGGCGGGGTCGGCGTCTGGTTGATGCATTTCACCGGCATGATCGGCTTCGAGATTCCGGGAGTCGTCATCCGTTACAACCTCTGGCTGACTTTGCTGTCCGTTGTGCTCGCTGTCGGTGCCACCTGGTTCGGCCTCGCCGTCATCGATGCCGACGAGCCCTGGATGCAGTGGATGCGCGACGACCTGCGACTCCCGCTCGGGGGTGTGATCATGGGCCTCGCCGTGGGTGCGATGCACTACAGCGGCATGGCCGCGGTTCGTGTGGCAGGCACGCTCGATCAGGCGCTGACCTACGTCGTCGCGTCGTTCGCGATCGGAATCGTTGCCGCCTTCACTGCCTTGTGGCTCAGCCTCAATGTCGATAGTCGCGTGGTGCGCTTACCGGCTGCTGTACTGATGGGCTGTGCGGTCGTCGCACTGCACTACACAGGGATGGCGGGCGTGTCCGTGGTCCTGGATCCGATGGCGCAGGTGCCGGAGGGGATGCCCGCAGCGACGTTGCTGTTCCCGGGTTTCGTCCTCGGCGTCATCGCACTTGCGGCCACGGTTGTGCTGTTGATGGCGGCGCCCAGCGACCAGGATCTCCAGGACGAATACGAGATCGCGGACTGGATGGACGACGTTCGTTGAGGCACTGGTTCGGAGAAAGTGCCTGTCCTTGACGGCGGTAGCTGACCTGCACCTATAGACTCGGGTGGTTGCGAGACGTTCGTCGGGCCCGAGCTCGGATCGGACGTTCGAGCCGAGTAGAAGAAGGAGCTCATGACCGACACCACGTTGCCGCCGGAGGGTGCGGGGCACGACCGCATCGAGCCCGTCGACATCCAGCAGGAGATGCAGAACAGCTACATCGATTACGCGATGAGCGTGATCGTGGGCCGCGCCCTCCCCGATGTGCGTGACGGTCTGAAGCCTGTGCACAGGCGCGTGCTGTATGCGATGTTCGACAACGGCTTCCGTCCAGACCGTGGCTATGTGAAGTCTGCGCGTGCGGTTGCAGAGACGATGGGTAACTACCACCCGCACGGCGACTCGTCGATCTACGACACCTTGGTGCGTCTCGCCCAGCCGTGGTCGATGCGGTACCCGCTCGTCGACGGACAGGGCAATTTCGGTTCCCGAGGAAACGACGGCGCGGCAGCAATGCGGTACACCGAGTGCCGTCTGACTCCGCTCGCCATGGAGATGCTGCGGGAAATCGACCACGACACGGTCGATTTCCAGCCGAACTATGACGGGCGTACCCAGGAACCGACGGTTCTCCCCAGCCGTATCCCCAACCTGTTGATCAATGGTTCGGGCGGTATCGCGGTCGGTATGGCGACCAACATTCCTCCGCACAACCTCAATGAGGTTGCCGAGGCGGTCTACTGGGCTCTCGAGAATTTCGAGGCCGACGAGGAAGCCACGCTCGCGGCGGTGATGGAGCGCATCAAGGGCCCCGACTTCCCGACCTCAGGCCTGATCACCGGTTCGCAGGGCATTCACGATGCCTACACGACCGGGCGTGGTTCGGTGAAGATGCGCGGCGTCGTGGAGATCGAAGAGGACTCCAAGGGGCGGTCGTTCATCGTCATCACCGAGTTGCCGTACATGGTGAACCCGGACAACCTGATCACGTCGATCGCGGAGCAGGTGCGCGACGCGAAGATCGCGGGCATCTCCGATATCCACGACGAGTCGTCCGACCGCATCGGCATGCGCATCGTCGTCACCGTCCGCCGCGACGCTGTCGCCAAGGTCGTGCTGAACAACCTCTACAAGCACACGCAGCTGCAGACGAGCTTCGGGTGCAACATGCTGTCGATCGTCGACGGGGTGCCGCGCACGCTGCGCCTCGACCAGATGATCCGGCTGTACGTCGTCCACCAGATCGAGGTCATCGCCCGACGGACGCGGTACCTGCTGCGCAAGGCCGAAGAGCGGGCCCATATCCTGCGTGGCCTGGTCAAGGCTCTCGACGCCCTCGACGAGGTCATCAGGTTGATCCGCGCGTCGCAGACCGTGGACATCGCCCGCGCAGGCCTCATGGAGTTGCTCGACGTCGACGAGATCCAGGCGGACGCCATCCTGGCGATGCAGTTGCGCCGGCTCGCGGCCCTGGAGCGCCAGAAGATCGTCGACGACCTCGCCGAGATCGAACGCGAGATCGACGACTACAAGGACATCCTCGCCAAGCCGGAGCGACAGCGCGCAATCGTCCGCGACGAACTGAAGGAGATCGTCGAGAAGTACGGCGACGAGCGGCGCACCCGCATCGTTCCTGCAGACGGCGACGTGACCGACGAGGATCTGATCGCCCGCGAGGACGTGGTCGTCACGATCACCGAGACCGGCTACGCCAAGCGCACCCGCACCGACCTGTACCGGTCGCAGAAGCGTGGAGGCAAGGGTGTCAAGGGCGCCGACCTCAAGCAGGACGACATCGTCAAACACTTCTTCGTGACGTCGACGCACGACTGGCTGCTGTTCTTCACCACGAAGGGCCGCGTATACCGGGCGAAGGCGTACGAACTTCCCGAAGCGAACCGCACGGCCCGTGGCCAGCACGTCGCGAACCTGCTGGCATTCCAGCCGGACGAGCGGATCCAGGGAGTCATCCGCCTCACGACATACGAGGACGCCCCGTACCTGGTGCTCGCCACACGCAACGGCCTGGTGAAGAAGTCGCGACTGTCGGACTTCGATTCCAACCGGTCGGGCGGCATCGTCGCGATCAACCTGCGCGACGAGGACGAACTGGTCGGCGCCGTGCTGTGCTCTGCCGAGGACGATCTACTGCTCGTGTCGGAGCTGGGCCAGTCCATCCGCTTCTCGGCCACCGACGAAGCGCTGCGCCCGATGGGTCGCGCGACGTCCGGTGTCCAGGGCATGCGGTTCAACGGCGAGGACAAACTGCTGTCCTTGAACGTGGTCAAGGAGGGCACGTACCTGTTGGTGGCGACCTCCGGTGGCTATGCGAAGCGCACGCCCATGGACGACTATCCGGTCCAGGGTCGCGGTGGTAAGGGTGTTCTGACGATCCAGTACGACAAGCGACGTGGCACCCTGGTCGGTGCACTGATCGTCGAGGACGACGACGAGTTGTACGCGATCACGTCCGGCGGCGGTGTCATTCGTACTGCTGCCAAGCAGGTACGCAAGGCAGGCCGACAGACCAAGGGTGTGCGTTTGATGAACCTGGGCGACGGCGACACGTTGCTTGCGATTGCACGCAACGCCGACGAGCCCGAGGAGATCGACGCATCCGAATCGAAGGAGTCGTAAGTGAGCACTCCCCAGGGGCCGAACGGATCCGACCAGGGAAAATCCGCCCGGAAGCCCGAGGACCGGAACGGACGCGAGGTGGAGACCGATCCGAGCGGCCCAGCCGCTGAGAAGCAGCCGAAGCCTGCGGGTGACGCCGTGAAGCCGAGCGCTGCTCAGTCGGGGAAGCCCGTCGAGAAGCCTGCGTCGGAGTCCGAGAACCAGCCGATCCAGAAGTCGGCCGTGTCCTCGGAGTCCGTCGCGAACGCGGGCAAGGGCGACCCGGCTCCCGCCGAGGAGCAGGCGACGCGGCCGGTGCAGCGTTCGAACCCCACGGCGCGTCCGACGGGTCAGACACCGCCGTGGCAGCGTGGGCAGCAACCGACTGCCGACAAGCAGGGTTCTGCGCCGCAGCAGAACACCCCCCAGACCAATCTCCCCGGGGTCGGGCCGGGCCTGGGGAAGGCCGTGAATCGCCCGTCAGGGACCTCTCAGCGCCCCGCAACGGGTCCCCAGCCCGCTGTAGGTAAGCCTGCTGCGGCGAAGAGCAGCCCTGCTGCGAAGAACAACCCTGCTGCGAAGAACAACCCTGCTGCGAAGAGCAGCGCTGCGTCGACGCGTCCTGTCGTCACCGGTACAGCGGCGGCATCCATGACCGGAGGCGCGCAGGGTTCCGATCGTGCCGCCGCGAAGGCGAAGTCTGCGGTCATCGACGGCCCGACCCGGCACATCGAGCGCAAGGATCTGGCGAAGGACCTGCCGGACCTGTCGAGCGTGAAGCATCCGACGCCGGCGGCACCGGTGGCGGCGGAAACACCGCACGCGAGTCCCGTCGTCGTGGCACCCACCGCGGGTGACGCGCTCAGGGCGACTGTGCAGCTGCGCCGCATCGACCCGTGGTCGATGCTCAAGGTGTCCGCAGTGATCTCCTTGTCACTGTTCTTCGTGTGGATGATCGCGGTGGGCTTGCTGTACGGCGTGCTCGCCGGCATGGGCGTGTGGGATCGGTTGAACAGTGCCTTCACCGACCTCGTGTCGGAGTCGGGCAGTGACGGATTGATCACAGTCGGCCAGGTGTTCGGCTACGCGACGGTCATCGGTCTCGCCAACATGATTCTGATGACCGCTCTTGCGACGCTCGGTGCATTCATCTACAACCTCTGCAGCGACCTCGTCGGGGGCGTTCAGGTCACTTTGGCCGACCCGGACTGACCTGCAGGAACACTGCTCCATCGATGCAATTTTGTTCTTCCAGTGTCGTTGGGGTAGTGTTCCGAATCGGTTCGAGGGCCTATAGCTCAGGCGGTTAGAGCGCTTCGCTGATAACGAAGAGGTCGGAGGTTCAAGTCCTCCTAGGCCCACTCCCCGTGCCGAAAGGGCAGCAGAATGAAGGTTCTCATCGCGATGGGAACGGCATTTCTGGTGGCCTTCGGAATCGCTCGGATGCTCCGAAGCGAGGACGAATGGCACGAGGTACCCAGCCGGTAGATCGGCGAACGGGGCCTTAGCTCAGTTGGTAGAGCGCTGCCTTTGCAAGGCAGATGTCAGGAGTTCGAATCTCCTAGGCTCCACAGTTGAAGGGCGCTTCCGAGAAATCGGAAGCGCCCTTCAGTCGTTCGAGACGAAGATCAGGACCGCAGCAGCCGGGCGATGGCGTCGGTTGCTTCCTTGATCTTCGCGTCCGCTTCCGGCCCACCGGCGACCGCGGCGTCGACGACGCAATGGCTGATGTGGTCTTCGAGCAGGCCCATCGCGACGGCCTGCAGAGCCTTGGTCATCGCCGAGACCTGCGTGAGAATGTCGATGCAGTATTTCTCGTCTTCGACCATCCGCTGCAGTCCGCGGGCCTGGCCCTCGATGCGCTTGAGTCGCTTGAGATAGGCGTCCTTCTCGGTGATGTATCCGTGTCCCGCGTGCTCATGGCAGTCGGCTTCTGGAGCCTCGGGTGGTGTGGCCGAGGGGGTGGGGGTGGCCATGGTGTCCTCCTGGCTGTCATGTGGCACATCGTCGATTATGGCTCAGCGGAATCGGCGAAGCCGCAGGCTGTTGCTGACCACGAACACCGACGAGAAAGCCATGGCGGCGCCCGCGATCATCGGGTTGAGCAGACCCATCGCCGCCAGCGGCAGTGCTGCGACGTTGTAGGCGAAGGCCCAGAACAGGTTGCCTTTGATCGTGCCCAGGGTACGACGGGAGAGGCGAATCGCATCCGCTGCCGCCCGCAGGTCGCCGCGGACGAGAGTCAGATCGCTGGCCTCGATCGCGACGTCGGTGCCAGTGCCCATCGCGAGTCCGAGGTCGGCCTGCGCGAGGGCGGCGGCATCGTTGATCCCGTCGCCGACCATGGCTACGACCTTGCCCTGATCCTGCAGCCGTTTGACGACGTCTACCTTTTCGGACGGCAGTACTTCGGCGATGACCTCGTCGATTCCCACCTGCCCTGCGATCGTTGTGGCCGCGGCGGTGTTGTCGCCGGTGAGCATGATCGGTGTCAGACCGAGATCACGCAGCTGGGCGATTGCGTCGGCAGAGGTGGGCTTGACCACGTCGGCCACCACCAGCACTGCACGCGCAGCGCCGTCCCAGCCGACCGCGACGGCGGTCCTGCCCTCGGCTTCGGCTGCCTTCATGGCGGCGTCGAGTTCGGCGGGCAGATGCTGAGCGAAGTCGTCGAGCAGCCTGGCTCGGCCGACGAGTACCGCATGGCCGTCCACCGTGCCCTGTACGCCGAGACCCGCGATGTTGGTGAACTGGTCCGCTGTCGGCAGGTCGCCGACCTTCTCGCGGGCGCCCTTGGCGATGGCTTGTGCGATCGGGTGTTCGGACGAGTCCTCGAGGGCTCCTGCCAAGCGCATGACCTCGCCTGTGTCCACTCCGTCGGAAACGATCACGTCGACCAGGGTCATCCTGCCGGCGGTGACGGTGCCGGTCTTGTCGAGAACGACGGTGTCGACGCGGCGGGTCGATTCGAGGACCTCGGGGCCCTTGATCAGGATGCCGAGCTGGGCTCCGCGACCGGTGCCGACCATCAGTGCGGTGGGTGTCGCCAAACCGAGAGCACAGGGGCAGGCGATGATCAGCACGGCGACCGCTGCGGTGAACGCGGTCGCGACCGCGCCACCGGTGCCGAGCCAGAACCCCAGGGTGCCCACCGACAAGGCGATCACGATCGGGACGAAGACTCCGGAGATCCTGTCGGCCAGTCGCTGGGCCTGGGCTTTACCGGTTTGAGCGTCCTCGACGAGCTTGGCCATCTGCGCAAGTTGGGTATCGGATCCGATACGTTCGGCGCGCACGACGATCCGTCCGCCCACGTTCACGGTGGCGCCGACGACGTGGTCGTCCGGCCCGACCTCGACCGGTACGGATTCGCCGGTGATCATCGAGGCGTCCACAGCAGAAGAGCCGTCGACGACGACACCGTCGGTGGCGATCTTCTCGCCGGGACGGACCACGAACTCGTCACCGACAGTCAATTCCTCGATCGGGATCCGTTGTTCGGCGCCGTTGCGGAGCACCGAAACTTCCTTGGCGCCGACTTCGAGCAGTGCGCGCAGCGCAGCCCCGGCGCGACGCTTGGAGCGTGCTTCGAAGTATCGGCCGGCGAGGATGAAGGTGGTGACCCCGGCGGCGGCTTCGAGGTAGATGTTGCCCGAGCCGTCGGAGCGAGCGATGGTGAACTCGAACGGGTGCGTCATACCGGTGATTCCGGCTGTACCCCAGAACAGGGCGTAGATCGACCAGCCGAATGCGGCAAGTGTGCCGACGGAGACGAGGGTGTCCATCGTGGCGGCACCATGACGGAGGTTGGTGAAAGCGGCCTTGTGGAACGGCCAGGCACCCCATGCGACGACGGGAGCGGCGAGGGTCAGCGAGAGCCACTGCCAGTTCGGGAACTGCAGGGCAGGAGCCATGGCCATCGCGATCACGGGGACGCTGAGGACCAGTGAGATCAGCAGACGCTGTCGCAGCGCGGCGGTCGGATCCGGTTCCGCGACGGGTTCTGATTCTGCGGCGGCCGGAGGTGTGGGAAGTGACGCGGTGTATCCGGCTGCTTCGACAGTGGTGACGAGGTCGGTGGGCGACACGTCGCCGACGTAGTCGACGCGCGCCTTCTCTGTGGCGTAGTTGACGGTGGCTGTGACACCGTCGAGCTTGTTGAGTTTGCGTTCGATCCGGTTGGCGCAGGACGCGCAGGTCATGCCGCCGATGTCGAGTTCGATCCGACCGTCTGAAGCGTGGGTTACCGGGTTCATTCGGTTTCTCCTCTCGGATGTGGCGGTCAGTGTCCGTGCCCGTCGGGCGTAGGAGCGGTGCCGGTGGTGGTGTCGGGTGAAGGTGCGGGCCCGGCGGTCAGAGTGAACTCGGCGGTCCGCACCACTCCGTCATGTCGGAAGTCCAGGAACAGTCGGTAGTCGTCGGCGCTGGGAGTCGTGACCGAGAAGTCGATACCCGGGCCGGGGGGAGTGATCCCGTCACCCGGGTGTCCGTCCGGGTGCACGTGGAGATAACCCAGGTCGGTGGCTCGCAGCGCCACAAGATGTCCGTAGGCGCCGAGGTAGGGCTGCAGGTCGGTGACCGGGTGCCCGTCCCGCGACACCGTCGCGGTCACCGTGGAGGCCTGGCCGGGGGTCAGAACTCCGTCGAGTGTCACGGTGTAGCCGTCGACCGTGGTGGTCGCGGTCGTGGGAGGGAGTGGGCGGGGATCGAAGTGTCCGGCCACGTGTAGTTCGGCACCCAGCGTCAGGGGTGCGCCGCCGTCGGGCGTGAAGTCGGCGAAGAGTCGATACGTTCCCGCTTCGTCGAGGTCGAGCGGCACAGTCCAGGTTCCGGTGTCGTCGAGGACCGGGTGCACGTGCGCGTACTCGGTCAGGTCGCGTCGAACCGCGATCAGGTGGAGTTGCTTGTCGTGACTTTCGACGTACCGGGTGACCGGCTGTCCGTCGGGGCCTTTGATGCGGAAGTGCACCGGGACCTGTGTGCCCGCGTCGACATCGGCCGTCTCGAGGGAGAAGGTGTAACCGGCGTCGGTGGACGTCAGTCCTGCAAGGCTCCCGTCGGTGACCGGCGATGCCGTCCCGGTCGCGACTTCGTCGCCGGGGGTGTCGGGTGTGGTGTTCTCGGGGCCGGCCAGGGCGCCGGCCCCGAGGGCCAGAGCGAAGACTGCGGCCAGGCCGAGGATGAATCCGGCGACCTTCGTCGATGTGTTCATCGGGTGGGGCTCCTGTCCGAGTCCGAATGGGTGGATCAGTCGGCGATCTTGTAGCCGGCCTCATCGACGGCTGCTGCGATCGATGCACTGTCGATTTCGGTGCTCGACTCGATGTCGACGCGTCCGCTTTCCAGGTCGACGTTCACTCCGGTGACGCCGGGGATCCCGCTGATTTCTTCGCGAACCGACGAGACGCAGTGCCCGCAGGTCATGCCGGTCACGGTGATGGTGTTGGTGCTCATGAGTCCTCTTCTCGATCGCTGCACGTCGGTGTTCCGCAATTCAATATACCTATACCCCCCATGGGTATCAACCCTCGGTCGGAGTGGACCGCTCGATGACCGCGTGGTATCTCGAGGGCGAAAACTTTCGAGAATTTCTGACGAGGATGTCGAGACCGGACGAACAGCTCCGTCCCAGGTGTAGATGCGGCCACACCGGTTGCACAGAACCGAGGAGATCATGATGGCGAAGTACCTGCTGCTCAAGCACTACCGCGGCGCACCCGAGTCCGTGAACAGCGTCCCCATGGATCAGTGGACTCCGCAAGAGATCGACGACCACATGAAGTACATGCAGGATTTCGCGGCGAAACTCGAGAAGACCGGTGAATTCGTCGACGGTCAGGCACTCGCGCCCGAGGGTACGTTCGTGCGATACGACGGGGAAGGACGTCCGCCGGTCACGGACGGCCCCTTCGCGGAGACGAAGGATCTCATCGCCGGTTGGATGGTGATCGACGTCGACTCCTACGAGCGCGCCGTCGCCCTCGCCGGTGAGTTGTCGGCGGCGCCCGGCGCCGGCGGCAAGCCGATCCACGAGTGGCTCGAACTGCGTCCGTTCCTCACCGCACCTCCGACGATCACCGAGTGACATGGACGAACTGCTGCTGAGGGAGCTGACTCCCGCAGTGATCGGCGTCCTCGTGCATCGCGGAGTCGACTTCGCGACAGCCGAGGACGCCGTGCAGGAGGCGCTCATCGAGGCGACCCGGACCTGGCCGGATCGTCCACCGGCGGATCCGAAACGTTGGCTGGTCGCGGTGGCCTGGCGCAAGTTCCTCGACATGTACCGCTCCGAGGTCGCGCGGAGGGATCGCGAGCAGCGAGTCGAGATCGAGCCCCCACCCGGACCGACCGAGGCTGCCGACGACACGCTGCACCTGTTTCTGCTGTGTGCTCATCCAGCGCTGACCCCGACGTCGGCGGTGGCGCTCACGCTGCGCGCTATCGGAGGTCTGACGACCAAGCAGATCGCTTCGGCCTACCTCGTCCCGGAGTCGACGATGGCGCAACGGATCAGCCGTGCCAAGAAGACCGTCAGCGGTGTGCGATTCGAGGAATCGGGCGATCTCGCAACGGTGCGGCGCGTGCTCTACCTCGTCTTCAACGAGGGCTACACGGGAGATGTGGATCTGGCTGCCGAAGCGATCCGGCTCACTCGGCAGCTTGCGGACATGAGCGATGAGGAGGAGACCGCCGGGCTGCTGGCGTTGATGCTGCTGCACCATGCCCGACGCTTCGCACGCACACGCGAGGATGGGAGTCTGGTCCCGCTCGCGGAGCAGGATCGGTCGCGATGGGTCACCTCACTCATCGCCGAAGGAGTCGAGATTCTGCAGGCCGCTCTGGCTCGGGACCGGCTCGGCGAGTTCCAGGCCCAGGCTGCCATCGCTGCCCTGCACGCCGACGCAGTACGTGTCGAAGAAACCGATTGGGTGCAGATCGTCGGTTGGTACGACGAGCTTCTCGGGCTCACCGGAAGTCCGGTCGTGGCACTCAACCGCGCCGTCGCGGTCGGTGAGGCCGACGGACCGGCGGCAGGTCTTGCGGCCTTGGCTGCAGTGGATCCAGGCCTGCCGCGATACAGCGCAGCATCTGCGCACCTCCACGAGAAGGCCGGTGATCTCGAGGACGCTGTCCGGATGTACACCGAGGCAGCTCGGGCGGCTCCCAATCTGGCCGAACGTCACCATCTGGCGAGGCAAGCGGCGAGGGTGAGTCGGCTGCTGCACGGGTAATTGCATGTTTCACGTGAAACGGTGCCCCTGTACGACAGTCCGTAGTATCGACGTATTCTGGCTTCATGTCCACCGAATGGAGGCTCGTGGCGCGCATGCGCGGAGGCTTCGTCGGTGGCGCTTCCGGCGCGGTGAGCATCGCCGCTCACGCGGCGGCCGGGGGAGCGGTACCCGGTCAGAGTGCGGCCGTGCTCCTCCTTCTGGCATCGGTTGCCGTCGGAGCAGTCGCGGCGGGAACTCGGCTCCCCGTGATCGCGGTCCTCGCTGCGGGCCAGGTCGTCGGCCACCTCGCACTCGCTCTCGAATTCGGGCACATGCACGTGCCGAGCCCCGCCATGGTGGCCGCGCACATCGCAGCGGTGGGAGTCGCGGCCTTCTTGATCACCGGTGCCGAGCGGGGCTGCCGTATCGCCTTGGCAGCCCTGCATCGTCTCGTCCCTCGCGGCTACAACGCCCCACCCGTGCGCTCTCGCATCACCCCGTGCGTCGCGCACCGTCCGCACACCCGTCGTGTGCTTCTTCCCGCTGCCGGGCTCGGCACGCGAGGTCCACCGGTCGTCGCGGCCTGACCTCGACCTCGTTCACGAGTCCCTCCCGGGATCGCTGCCGTGCGGCGATCGGCGCTGCCGCATGCCCGGAAGACAGCATGGAGAACCACAGTGATCAAGACTTTCAGAACATCGCTACTGCTCACCGCCGCCGCCGTTCTCGTCGCGGGATGCAGTGCCGACAGCAATGACACCGCCGCCGCGGACTCGCTCGTCGTCTCGTCATCCTGGGCGAAGGCCGCCGACTCCGGCATGACGGCCGCATTCGCGGAACTCGAGAACACCGGTGACGAAGACCTGCACATCGTGGCGGCGACGAGCTCCGCTGCGGGCAGCACCGAACTGCACGAGATGGTCGCGGGCGACGGCGGCGCGATGGTCATGCGCGAATCCGAATCCGGGTTCGTCGTCGAGGCCGGCAGCGTGCACAGCCTTGCGCCCGGAGGAGACCACCTCATGCTCATGGACCTGACCGGGCCGATCGTCCCAGGATCGGATGTGAGCTTCACCCTCACCTTCGACGACGGTTCCACGAAGGACTTCACAGCGCAGGTCCGGGACTTCGCGGGTGCACAGGAGGAATACACCCCCGGGCACGGAGGCGGGGAGGGAACCGGTCACAGTGGCTGAATTCAGTCGTCGTCGACTGCTGGGTGGTGGTGCCGCGGTGCTGGGTGCGGCAGGTCTCGGCGCGGCGGGCGCGGGAGTTGCTGCCGCAACGCGGGAACCCGAGCGGATGGGCGCGAACAGCGTCGATCCCCACGGTGTGCACCAAGCAGGGATCGACACCGAACCGCAGGCGTTCGCTGCGTTCGTCGCACTCGACCTGAAGCCGGATGTCGATCGAGTGGGTGTGATCGGTGTCATGAAGGTGTGGGCGGAGGACACCCGCCGACTCGCCCGGGGCGTTCCTGCGCTGGGCGATACCGAACCCGAGCTGGCGGTGGACCCCGCGCGACTCACCGTCACAGTCGGCTACGGAAGCGCCGTGTTCGATGCGGCAGGCTCGGTTGCTGCGCGACCGGCGTGGCTTCGGCCGCTGCCGCCGTTCGACATCGACAGGCTCGAGGACCGGTGGTCGGGTGGAGACCTGCTGCTGCAGGTGTGCGGCGACGATCCGGTGACGGTGTCGCATGCGGTGCGCACACTCACGAAGAGCGTGCGGTCGCGTGCGTCGGTGAGGTGGGTACAGCGAGGCTTCCGTCATGCCGTGGGTACCCGACCCGACGGCCTGACGATGCGCAACCTCATGGGCCAGGTCGACGGCACTGTCAATCCGCAACCGACGACCCCGGATTTCGATCGCCAGGTCTGGAATGCGGGCGAACCGGCGTGGCTGGCCGGCGGGACGTCCCTCGTACTGCGTCGGATTCGTATGGAGCTCGACACGTGGGACGAGCTCGACCGTCCCGCGAAAGACCTCGTGATGGGGCGTAGGCAATCGGACGGTGCACCGCTCACCGGCACCTCCGAGCGCGACGACGCCGACTTCGAGGCGGTGGACGGCCACGGGATCCGGGTGATCCCACCCGAGTCTCATGTAGCCCGGGCTCGGCCGAGCAGCGCCGACGAACAGTTCCTCCGCCGGGCCTACAACTACGACGACGACGGTGCAGGCCTGCTGTTCGCTGCGTATCAGGGCGATGTGGATCGACAGTTCGTTCCCGTGCAGAGGCGGCTCGCGATGCACGACGCACTCAACACCTGGACCACTCCGGTCGGGTCCGCTGTCTTCCTCATACCACCTGGATATGGGCCCGATGGGTATCCGGGGGATGTGCTCTTGGAGAACTGACCGAAAGTGTGACTCCAGGCTCCGACAGCGCTAGCCTGATTGATGTGACCTGGATAACACAGGAACGTCAGGGGTTTGCGTCGCTGCGGGAAGGCGGCCTCAACTGGGACGCCTTCCCGCTTCGGCTCTTCTCGAAGGGCAACGCCAAGTTCTGGGATCCTCACGACCTCGACTTCTCCCGCGACGCCGCGGACTGGGCGGCTCTGAACTCGGAGCAACAGCGCAGCTCGACGTTCCTCGTGGCGCAGTTCGTTGCCGGTGAGGAGGCCGTCACCCAGGACATCCAGCCGTTCCTGCGTGCGATGGCGGCAGAGGGCAGGATCGGCGACGAGATGTACCTGACGCAGTTCTGCTTCGAGGAAGCCAAACACATGCAGGTGTTCCGGCTGTGGATGGACGAAGTGGGCCTCACGTCGGATCTGCATCCGTATGTGGCGGACAACCCGTACTACCGACAACTCTTCTATGAAGAACTACCGCACTCGCTCAAGGTGCTCGACTCAGATCCGTCACCCGCGAACCAGGTGCGGGCGAGTGTCACCTACAACCACGTGATCGAAGGCAGTCTCGCCCTGACCGGCTATTACGCCTGGCAGAAGGTGTGCACGACACGGGGAATCCTGCCGGGCATGCAGGAACTGGTAAAGCGCATCGGCGACGACGAGCGCCGTCACATGGCATGGGGGACGTTCACGTGCCGGCGACACGTCGCGGCCGACGACTCGAACTGGAATGTCGTGCAGGAGCGGATGAACGAGCTGCTCCCCATGGCTCTCGGGATGATCGGGTGGGTCAACGACCAGTTCGACGAACAGCCCTACGGTCTCGATCCCGAGGAGTTCGTCGCCTATGCGGCCGACAGAGCGCAGCGTCGTCTGGGGGCGATCGAATCCGCCCGTGGGCGACCCGTCCAGGAGATCGATCTCGACTACACCCCCGAGGTTCTCGAGGAGAAGTTCGGTGCCGAGGACGCAGCGGAACTTGCGTCGATCACCGGGGCGGGCACGGCCTAGTGGCCGGAACGCTGGTGGTCAGAGCATCAATGCGAGTATGAGGATCACGACGATCACTGCACCGATCCCGGCCAGCGCGTATGCGCGCGTCGACACCTTCGGTTCGGGGGGCGGCTCGGAGATGTTCGCGCCGGTCAACGCCGCTTGATCTTCGCCCACCACTTCGGACCTCGAGGGGCCTCCGGCCGACTTTCCTGCCGCAATCGAATCGGTGGTGGAGGCAATGGCCACAGGTGGGTCTTCCTCCGAGTCGGACTCGGCTTCGCGCACGCGGGCGAAGCCTCCGGTGAGAACGTCGGTTCGGTCGTACGACGGTGGAAGGCCGATGCGTGCCTTCTTCTCTCGCGCAGGTGTGAAGCCGGTTGCGAGGATCGCGGCGCCGAGCGCAGCGGTCTGCTCGGGCCCGGGACCGACGAGGCTCCGCACCATCAATTTGGTCGCGAGGCTGTTCGCGATGTCCTGAATGTGCGAACGGTCGCGTGCGATGAGTCCGTCGCCCATGACGACGACGGCGTCGAGGTTGTCGGGCATCCATCCGAACGCCCCGAGGGCCCTCGCGAGTTGCGCGGCCGGGGAGGGCGCACCTTTGGCCGCGACACGGAAGGCCTTTCCTGCCGGCACGCCGGAGCGAACCAGTGTGACCGTGGATCCGGCGTCGTCCACGTGGTAGACGCCGATGAGCAGACCTGGGGTTTCGGAGATTTCCGAGGCGTACCAGGTCGCGGCACCCTGGGCGTCGGAGACGAGGTCGACGTGCCTCAATTCGGCGTAGTCGAGCGCGGCGCGGAGCACCGAGACCCTCGTCGGATCCCAATGCGACGGGTAGGTGGCGGTGTAGCCGGGGTCGGTGTCCCGGTCCATGCCCCCGAAGGTCGGGAGCGGGTGGCATTCGTTGAGCAGGCAGTGAACCGCGGTTGCCATGGCGTCCTCGGCGCGGTAGACGCGGCCGTCGCTTGCTGCAATTCCCCCGGGGTCTCCGACACGGGACAGGAACCCGGACAGGGTGCGTGCCTCGTCGATCGTGCGTGTGGAACCACCGAGTTGCGAGTTGCCGTCGTGGTCGATGTGCAGAACCGTGTCGCGGGCGATGACAACGGGATCCGGGGTACCGGGTTCGTTGGACGCCACCACAGCTGTGGAGACGATCCTGCCTATCCGAAGCCCTACCCCGATCGCCATCCGAACCCTCCCTGTAACGATTTGCTTACATCATGCCCCCTTGTACTACCGGGAGGGCGTGGCACGCCGCATTGGCCACCGTAACCCGCACTTGCCCTGAATATCCCTTTAGACTCCAGCGATGACACAGCAGGAGGGACGATCGGGCACCAGGTCGTTCCGGGATATCGTCTATCGGCGCGCAGCTCATCCGGTCGGCCTCGCCGTCGCACTGTTCTTCTTTGCGCAGTCGATGACACCGTCGCTACTGCCGCGCGTGTGGTACCTGCAGGGCGTTGCCACAGGAATTTCGGTGGCCACAGGCTACGGACTCGGCTGTCTTGTCGCTTGGATTCTGCGCAGGTGCGGTGTGCACCCTCAATGGTCTGCCGAGACCCGCCGCCGCGGGTGGTGGGTGCTCGCCGCCGTCGCGGTGGTGGTGATCCCGACCTTCCTGATCCTCGGGTCGTGGTGGCAGCAGATCGTCCGTGAGCTGGTCGGCCTCGAACGACTCGAACGCCTTCTCTACCTGCCGGTTCTGCTCGTCGCCGCGGCGGTGGCACTCGTGCTGATCGCAGTGGCACGGCTCCTGCGGTTCGGGGTGGAATGGCTGTCGGCGTTCTCCGCGCGGTTCCTGCCCGACGGGGTCGCGAAGGTCGCCGCGGTCGTCGTCGTCGTGCTGTTGCTCGTCGTGGTTCTCGACCACGGGGTGTACCGAGGAATCCTCTCGGTTGCAGAGGGTTCCGCAGCTGCATCCGATCACGGGACGGCGAACGGCGTGAACAGGCCGAGTGCACCCGAGCGGTCGGGTTCACCCGACTCGCTCGAAGACTGGGACACGCTGGGAAGGGAAGGGCGCACCTTCGTCGCAGGTGGCCCCACGGCCGATGAGATCTCCGATGCCACCGGCGAACCCGCGCTGACGCCGATTCGCGCATACGTGGGAAAGGAATCCGCAGACACGGTCGCCGAAGGCGCCGAGAAAGTGGTCGCTGAGCTGGAGCGCACGGGCGCGTTCGATCGGTCGGTCTTGGCGGTGGTGACCACGACCGGACGTGGCTGGGTCAACGAGAATGTTGCAGGGGCATTCGAATTCGTGAGCGGTGGTGACTCCGCGATTGCGGCCATGCAGTATTCGTTCCTGCCGAGTCCGTTGGCCTTTCTTGCTGATCGTGAAACACCGCAGGATGCCGGACGCGCACTGTTCGACGCGGTGTACGAGCGGTGGGACGAACTGCCCGAGGATGCTCGCCCGAAACTCGTGGTATTCGGGGAAAGTCTCGGATCATACGGCGGTCAAGCGGCTTTCGCGTCCGGTGATGCGCTCGTCGAACTCACCGACGGCGCGTTGCTCGTGGGGACACCGAACTTCGCCGAGCCGTGGGGGAGGATCACCGAGGGGCGCGATGAAGGCACCTTCGAGCGTCTGCCGGTCGTCGACGGTGGCCGGAACATCAGGTTCGCATCCGTTCCGGGCGATGCGGATCTTCCCGCCGAGTGGGAGCTTCCGCGTGTGGTGTTCTGGCAGCACGCGAGTGACCCGATCACGTGGTGGTCGTTCGATCTGATCCTGCACAAGCCGGATTGGTTGCGGGAACCGCTCGGCCCCGACGTGGACCCCGGGATGCGCTGGATTCCGTTCGTGACGTTCTGGCAGGTGACGCTGGACATGGTCTTCTCCGCGGAGGTACCCGACGGCCACGGCCATTCGTACGGAGTGGACGCAGCGGATCTGTGGGTGGACATTCTGACTCCGCAGGGGTGGGACAGTGACGACACCATACGGGTGCAGGAAGCTCTTTCTGGCAGGTCACAGACGGCGGAGCTGGAAGCTACTGGAGAGTAGATACATGTTACATTTCGTACCGCCGTGATGGGCGGCACACAATTCGAGCATGGAGGAACCGATGGCAGGTCGAACCCGGCGATGGGGGATGACGGCGGGGTTGGCGTCTGCGGCGCTGATGGCAGGCCTGATGGTCACCCCGGCAATCGCGAATGCAGAAGGAGACTTCTATCAGCCGCCGGAGGTGCTCGGAGGAGCACCGGGCGACCTCATTCGTACCGAATCATCCGATCTTGCGATCCGCGTGCCCACGCCCGACGGTGTGTTCCCCGCTCAGGGAACACGGTTGCTCTACCGCAGCAACGACGCCAACGGCGCCGCGAACGCAGTGAGCGGCACCTACCTCGAACCGTCCATGGCGTGGAACGGGCCGGGTGAGCGACCGCTGATCGCGTTGGCACCCGGAACGCAAGGTCAGGGCGACCAGTGTGCACCGTCCAAGGCTCTCAATCAGGTCGTGCAGTACACGCCGCCACTCGATCTCTTCACTGAATACGAGCTGGTCTCGATCAACGCGATGCTGTTGCAGGGCATCGCCGTGGTGGTCACCGACTACGACGGCCTGGGCACCCCCGGACACCACACATACGTCAACCGCGCGGCCGAAGCCCACGCGTTGCTCGACTCCGTCCGCGCCGCCCAGAACCTGCCCGAGGCCTCCATCCCGGAAGACGGACCTGTCGGCCTCTTCGGCTACTCGCAGGGTGGTGGCGCTGTAGCGGCCGCGGCGGAACTTGCGCCCAGTTACGCCCCCGAACTCGATCTCGTGGGTGCCTATGCGGGAGCTCCGCCGGCAGATCTGGTCGCGACGCTCGAACAGATCGACGGCACTGCCCTCACCGGCGCTATCGGTTACACCATCAATGGTCTGGTGGAGGCGTACCCGCAGTTGTCGGACGTCCTCGATGCCGAGGTCAATGATCGCGGTCGCGAGATGCTCGCGGCGGTAGGGAATCAGTGCTTGCCCGAGACCCTGTTCCGTTTCGGATTCCAGCAGACCAGCGACTACACGCGCACGGGCGAACCGCTCGGCGTGGTGATCGGACGGATCCCCGAGGTCCAGGAGGTCATCGCAGAACAGCGTATCGGTTTGCGGGCGCCCCAGATTCCGGTCCTGGTGCAGCACGGCACCCAGGACGACACCGTGCCGTACGGTCAGGGACGGCAGATGGCGTTGGATTGGTGCGCGCAGGGCGCCACGGTGCAGTTCTCCCCGAACAACACCCCGCCGATCCTTCCCGGATTCATCGTCAACCATGCGCTGCCCATGCTCGGCGGAATGCCCGAGGCTGTTGCGTACATGAACGATCGCTTCGCGGACAGGCCCGCGCCGTCGAATTGCGGCGCATTCTGATCACTCCGAATTGCGGCGCATTCTGATCCTGACACAACCGTAGAGTTCGGCCCACATTCCTCGAATGTGGGCCGAATTCTGTTGCAGCTAAGCTGGGTTCTGCGTCAGACCGAAGCGGCGCGCCAGGTTCTCGTCCGAAGACGGTCCTGATGTCCATTCGGAAATCCACGGTCCGGTGCCTTCGCTCTGATCGAGCACCCCGTTCTCGAGCCAGGTGTAGCGACCCTCGAGTACGCCGTGGGTGAGTGCGACATCGGCGTCGTCGGTGTTGGCCCAGAGCCCGTCGAAGAGTGCATCGACTCGGACGCGTGCCTGGTTGCAGAACGTGTCGGCGAGCTCGAACGCACCGTCGGATCCGGGATGGCCGTCGGCACGTTGCCGTTCGGCGCGCACACAGCATGCCGACATTGCGAACAGTTCGGCACCGATATCCACGATGCGCCCCAAGAAATTCTGCCGCTTCTCGAGTCCGGCCTGCCAGCGGGCCATCCCGTAGAACGTCGAGCGTGCGAGCTTGCGAGACGCACGTTCCACATACCTGAGATGGTGGGCCAGAGAACCGAATTCGCCGTAGGCTTTCGGAAGCTGACCCTTGCCGGTCACCAGCTTGGGGAGCCACTTGGCGTAGAAACCGCTCGCCTTCGCTGCGGCCCTCGCCTTGGCCTCACCGGAGGCCTTCGGATCGGCGAGGTCGCCCGCAGCCTTCAAGTGCGCGTCGACCGCTTCTCTCGCGACGAGCAGCCGCATGATCTCGCTCGACCCTTCGAAGATCCGGTTGATACGCAGATCCCGCACCAATTGCTCTGTCGGCACGGCACGTTCGCCGCGTGCCGCAAGTGACTCCGCGGTCTCGTATCCGCGACCACCACGGATCTGTACGAGCTCATCGGCGATGATGCACGCCATCTCGCTGCACCAGAGTTTCGCAAGCGCGGCCTCGATGCGGATGTCGTTGCGCTTCTCGTCGCACATCTGCCCGGAGAGCTCCACGACGGACTCGAGCGCGTAGGTCGTTGCAGCGATGAACGAGATCTTCGACGCCACCGCGGCGTGCTCGCCGACCGGCCTGCCCCACTGGACTCTCGCCGCCGACCATTCGCGCGCGATCTTGAGCGACCACTTTCCCGCCCCCGCACACATCGCGGGAATCGCGAGGCGACCGGCATTGAGGGTGGTCAACGCGATCTTGAGGCCATCGCCTTCACGACCGATGAGGTTCCGGGCGGGGACACGCACCTTGTACATGCGCGTCACGCCGTTCTCGATGCCCTTCAGACCCATGAAGGTGTTGCGGCGTTCTACCGTGATGCCCGGTGAGTCGGCTTCGACGACGAACGCGGAGATCCCGCCTCTGTGGCCGTCGCTCCGTGGAACACGCGCCATGACGACGAGCAGTTCGGCAACGACCCCGTTGGTGGTCCACAGCTTGACCCCGTCGAGTTCGTACGCGTCGCCGTCGTCGATCGGGGTAGCCGTCGAGGCGAGTCGTGCGGGGTCGGAGCCGACGTCGGGTTCGGTGAGCAGGAACGCGGAGATGGCGCCTTTCGCGCATCTCGGGAGGTATTCCCGCTTCTGCTCGTCGGTGCCGGCGAGCGCGAGTGGCTCGGGCACGCCGATCGACTGGTGGGCCGATAGTAGGGCACCGATGCTCGGGTGCACGCTCGCCCCCAGCGTCAACGCGTGGTTGTAGGCCACCTGGGAGAGCCCGAGACCACCGTATTCGGGCTTGATCTTCATGCCGAAGCAACCGAGATCGGCGAGGCCGGCGACGTAGTCGTCGGGGATCCTCGCGTCGCGTTCGATGACGCCGCCGTCCATGGTCCGGCACAGGTTCCGAAGCTTCGTCAGGAACTCTTCGGTGCGTGCGTCCTCATCGGGGGTGGGTCGCGGGAACGGGTGGACGAGGTCGAGGGTGAGCCGGCCGAGGAACAACTCTTTCGCGAACGAGGGCTTGTCCCAGTCTGCTTCACGTGATTCTTCGGCGACTGCGCGCGCTTGTTCTTCGGTGACGTGCGCGGATCCGGTCATGATGCGCCTCCATCGGAGAGTGTCTACCCGCGAGTATCCACTCTTCTGTGGTAGGCGTCACTCGGTTCGGTGAATTCGATACCGGCCGGTAACCCACGCCGTCCCGCGGGAGAGGGAGGCGAGAGGTCCTTCTCCGTCGCGATGTGCAGCCCGCGGCGCTCTTCTCGCACCGGGTGCCGCCCGGCGCGTGCACCGCGCTTCAGGGGCGAGGGGGCGCGAGGGTTGCAGTCAGTCCGGCGAACACGATGTCGAGCCCACGCTCGAGTTCTGCCGCACCGTCGTACGAGGCGAGGACCGGTGCGAGACCGCGCAACAGCGGGAAGTCGCCGATCGGAAGTCTGTGCAGCCCCAGGCGTAGCACGTCGTCGGATTCTTCGGGTCGCTCGACCAGTTCTTGCAGTTCGTCGAGGACGTGGCCATGCAGGAACCCGAACAGTGCTCGATAGACGTGCAAGGCGTCCGACGAGCCGAAACCCGCACCGGTGAGCAGCCTCAGAATGTCCTCGAGTGGACGTAGTGTTCCCAGTGGACGAAGTCCGAGCGGCGTAGCCAAGGGTCGGGTGACCAACAGTGGCACCACGTGCGGATGGTCGAGCGCCAGCCGGCGGAAGTCGCGCGCGACCTCGCGGAGCTGTGCCACCCAGTCGCCGTCCGTCGAGCCGACAGTGAGCTGGGCGAGGACGATTTCGGCGACTCCGTCCAGGACGGCGGCCTTGCTCGGTGCGTGCCGGTACAACGTCATCGGATCGCGACCCAGGGCCTTTCCGAGACGTCGCATCGAGAACCCGTCGATTCCGTCGTGATCGATGATTTCGAGTGCGTGCGAAAGAATCAGCTCTCTGGTGACCGGTCCGTTGTCAGGAGGGCTGCCGGGGTCGGCCGTGCGACGCGCGGGTGTCCTCGCCATGACACGCTCTCCCTTCGTTCCCTGTCTACACAGTAGACCACAACCGTAGGTCTACACCGTTGACATACGATGGAATTCGGCGTTGACTGGTGCTACTACCAGGCCTTGGAGGCCGGCATGATCATCATCTTCGGACTCGTTCTTCTGCTCGCCGCCGTGGTCATCGGAACCACGGGTGTACTGAGCAACAGCGGAGCCGCACACACATTGACCGACGATTTCGCGGTGTTCGGTTACCACGTCACCGGCTCGACCGGTGTGTTGTTCCTCTACGGCATCGTCGTCGGCGCTGTCGGTCTGCTCGGCTTGAGCGTGTTGCTGGCCGGCGCGCGGCGCACCTCCCGGCGCGGCCACGCGGCCCGCCACGATCTGAAGGAAGCACGCCATGAAACCGAGGTCGTGAGCCGAGACCGCGATCATCTTGCCGCCCAGCGTGAGGTCGGGAGCGGCGATCTCGACCGGGGCGAAACCGCACCTCCGAGCGCCGCACGCAGCCACGCGTCCACGACAGGACGCGACTGGAGGCATCCGTTCGGCCACCGCACCGGTGGCGCCACCTCCTGACCGGCGGCCTCGGAACCGAACGGTAACCCTGATCCACCCAAATCATATGCATCACAATCTAATACGATGAGACATCCGGTCTTCATCGTGATCGGTGCCCGAGTTCGCGGGGTACCGGATGTCCGAATCGGAAGCGATCGCCATGGCTATCACCGACATCGAGGAATACGCCCACCTCACGCGGGAGGACGTTGAGGCACTCAGCGACGAACTGGACCGCATCCGCGGCGAGGTCACTGCCTCGCTCGGTGAAACGGACAGTACATATATTCGTCGCACCATTGCTTTTCAGAGAATTCTGGACATCTCGGCGCGGTTCGTGATCATCGGCAGCAGGTCCACGGCCGCGTGGGCTCTCGGGACGACTGCCCTCGCGGTGGCCAAGAGTGTGGAGAACATGGAGATCGGGCACAACGTGTCCCACGGCCAGTGGGACTGGATGAACGACCCGGAAATCCACTCGAGTACCTGGGAGTGGGATCAGGTGGGGCCGTCAGTGCAGTGGCGGTACGCGCACAATTACCGCCACCACAAGTACACCAATGTGGTCGGTATGGACGAGGATGTCGGGTTCGGAGTGATGCGAGTGACCCGTGACCAGGAATGGCGGCCGATCCACCTGATCCAACCGCTGCAGAACCTCCTGCTCGCCGCAACCTTCGAGTGGGGGATCGCGCTACACGACCTGCAACCGCCGGAGCAGGCCGACAGAGTCCGGCGAGGTCTGCGACCGCCGGTCCGGGCGCTGCTCGGCAAGATCGGTCGTCAGGCAGGCAAGGATTATCTGCTCTTCCCTGCGCTGAGCGGGCGCCGGTGGCGTAGAACCTTGAAGGCGAATCTCGTCGCGAATCTGCTGCGAAACGTCTGGGCGTACGTGGTGATCTTCTGCGGGCACTTCCCTGACGGAGCCGAGAAGTTCACCATCGAAGAACTCGAGAACGAGACCCGGGCGGAATGGTATCTGCGGCAGATGCTGGGGACTGCAAACTTTCGGGCCGGGAAGCTGATGGCATTCCTGTCCGGTAACCTCTGCTATCAGATCGAGCACCACCTCTTTCCCGATCTGCCCAGCAATCGGTACGCAGAGATATCCACTCGGGTGCGGGAGCTGTGCGCGAAGTACGAGCTGCCTTACACCACCGGTTCTCTTGCGCGCCAATACTTCTTGTCGATGCGCACCATCCACAAGCTCGCGCTGCCCGATCGTTTCCTGCTCGCGACCTCCGACGATGCGCCCGAGACCTCCTCGGAGCGAAAGTTCCGCACGCCCGGCGACGTACGGCTCACGGCGGCTAACCCCGACCGGACGATCGGCCTCGTCACCGCGCTACAGGCCCTGCGCACTTCCCGGCGCACCCGCCGGTGGAACCTTCTACCACCGTGCACACCGGAAGGGGTCGTGCATCATGGCTGACATCTCGTCCAGCCCGCCCACGGACGGATCGGCGTCGTATGCCAATTCTTCTTCCACCGCAGGCCGACTCGCTCAGAACAGTGTGTTCGAACGCTTCGCCCGCGCCGGCTTCGTCATGAGTGGCATCGTCCATCTGTTGATCGGATACATCGCCATTCGACTCGCTCTCGGCGGTGCTTCCGGCACTGCCGACCAATCCGGGGCAATGACCGAAGTGGCGGCCAAACCGGGCGGTGTCGTGGCCCTGTGGTTCGGTGTCGTCGCCTTTGCCATCATGGGACTCTGGCGGCTCGCCGAAGCTGCTCTGGGCAGTTCCTCACGGCCCGACGCCGATAGCAGGAAAGCGGAGCTTCTGGATCGTGTCAAGGCCTTCGCCCTTGCAGTGGTCTATTTCGCCTTCGCGTTCTCGGCGTTCGGATTCGCCCGCGGCGCCGGAACATCCAGCAGCGATCAGAGTACCGATATCACCGCCCGATTGATGAACACTGTCGCCGGTACGGTCGCGCTCGTCGCAGGCGCGTTGATCATCATCGGGATCGGTGGATATCACGTGTACAAAGGTGCGAGCCGGAGTTTCCTCGACGATCTCGCGGGATCGACGAGTCCTTTCGTACGGCGTCTCGGCACGGTCGGGTACATCGCGAAGGGACTGGCCATCGCGGCGATCGGTGTACTGGTGATCCTCGCCGTGGTTCGGTCTGCACCCGACGAAGCCACCGGACTCGACGGTGCCTTCAAGACGCTGGGAGCTCAGCCGTACGGCGTGGCTCTCCTCGTCGCGGCCGGCCTGGGGATCATCACCTACGGCCTCTACAGCTTCGCCATGGCCCGATCCGCCAAGATGTGACCGGTGCGACCCTCGTGGATCAGTTGCCGGTGGGCTCGTTGTCGGTGACGACCGGCTGCAACCGCGGCGGCTCCGGCGCCACGGGCGGGAAAGACGGGCGACGACTGCGGTAGAAGGCGACACCTCCGAGGACGACGGCGCCGAGGACACCGGTGATGAACAGCGCTTTCCGTCGACCCCGTGGCGTCGAGGTGGTCTTCTCGACGGCGCCCTTGTCGACCAGGGCCTTCTCGGTGGCCGCCTTGATCAGCGGCGATGCTTCTTCCCGTGCACGACGTGCGCGCGCAGCGAGCTCCTTGGATACCTCGACACCCTTGCGGGCGACGACGAGGCCGGCTGCTGCCGAACCCTGAGCCAACGCCACAGCACCGTCGCCGGCGACACGCAGTGCACCTCCGAGATCGGTGGTGTCGTCGATCGGACGTACGAGTTCGCGGAGAGACTCGGGGAGGTCGTATTCGGAACGGAACTCGCTCACACTCGGCATGGCTCCACATTGCCACAACGGTTCCTCCTTGCGGCAGATCTGCGCGAGGCGCATCACAGTCGGAGGAGTGCCGCGCCGAACCACACAAGGATGGCAACATGGGGGTGTGACTTCACCCAACCAGACAGCAACAGCCACTCTCCACACCAACCGGGGAGACATCGTCATCGCCCTGTTCGGCAACCACGCGCCGAAGACCGTCGAGAACTTCGTCGGCCTGGCCGATGGCTCGAAGGAGTACAAGACCCAGAACGCGAAGGGCGAGGCCACCGGCCCGTTCTACGACGGCGCGATCTTCCACCGCATCATCGACGGCTTCATGATCCAGGGTGGCGACCCGACCGGCACCGGTCGCGGCGGCCCGGGCTACCAGTTCGGTGACGAGTTCCACCCGGAGCTGCAGTTCGACCGCTCGTACCTCCTCGCAATGGCGAACGCGGGGCCGGGCACCAACGGCTCGCAGTTCTTCATCACCCTCGGCCCGACCCCGCACCTGAACCGTCGCCACACCATCTTCGGTGAGGTCGTCGATGCGGAGTCGAAGAAGGTCGTCGACGCCATCGGCGGCGCCGCGACCGATCGCGGCGACCGTCCGACCGAGGACATCGTGATCAACAGCATCACCATCGCCTGATCAGACGCACACTCTGATCAGAAATACAGTCTGAGAGAGATACATATGACGAACCCCGGCTGGGGCGAGGCGGCCGAGGGGGGCGGCCCCGCGTCCCAGCCGCGGTGCGTCCGTCACCCCGACCGCTCCACGCTGCTCGCGTGCACACGGTGCGGTCGACCGTTCTGCTCCGAGTGTCTCCGCCCCGCGTCGGTGGGGCATCAGTGCGTCGAGTGTGTCGCCACTGCACAGCGCTCCGTGCCGCAGGCCCGTACGGTCGCCGGTGCGCCGGTGCGCACCGACCGGCCGACTCCGCTGGTCACCTACATCCTCATCGCGCTCAACGTCGTGATCTTCGGGATCACCGCCGCGCAGTCCGGCAGTGTGATGAACAACGAGCAGGCGTCACGCCTGTTCTTCGATTGGGCGCTGTGGCCACCCATGATCGCCGCCAACGGCGACTACATCCGTGTCGTCGGCAGCGGTTTCCTGCACTACGGCCTGATACACCTCGCGGTCAACATGTTCGCGTTGTGGATCATCGGCCGTGACACCGAGTTGGTGCTCGGTCGTGCCCGCTATCTCGCGGTGTACGCGGTGTCGATCATCGGTGGTTCCGCCGCAGTGATGTTCCTGCAGCCTGATGCGGTCACCGTCGGAGCGTCGGGCGCTGTGTTCGGTCTGCTCGGCGCCCAGGCCATCATCTTGCTGCGGTTGCGCCGTAGCCCCGCGCCGGTCCTCGCCGTGGTCGTGCTCAACATCTTCATCAGCATCACGATCCCCGGCATCTCGCTGTGGGGACACCTCGGCGGCCTGGTCGCGGGCGCCGCATCGACGGCGGCCCTCCTCTACGCGCCGCAGTATCTCGGCGCCGGTACCGACCGGAAGAAGATCGTCAGCACGGGATGGATCGCGCTCGCAGCAGTGGCGGTGGTGTCGCTCGTGCTGGTGATGCTCGCCGTGCTGCGTCTGCGCTCTCAGTTGGGGGTGTGATCGGGCGCCAGGCCGTGCACCGCAAGTGCGTCGTACACGTCGCGCGGATCGGTGCCCAGATCCCAGCGTCCGAAGATCATCAGTCGTTCGTCGCCGGTTTCGGGGTCGAGCGTGTCGATTTCGAGCATCGGGACCCGCCGCCCGAGTCGTGGGTATCGGACGATGCGCACCCGGTGCAACTGAGCGCGCGGAAATTCGCGGCGACCGGTCAGACGGGTGGTCGCGATTCCCGATGCCGGTCCGTCGGAGTCGCCGAGTACCTCGAGACGAGGACGCTGACGGGCCGCCGTGAGCGCCATCGAAAGTACGAGTAGCGCAGCAAATCCGATCAGAACCTTGCCCACCGCGTCGGGGACCGCGAACATCGCGGCCACCGCAAGGACGACTCCGCCGACTGCAAGCGCCGCGACAGCGACGGGCGGCGTGGACCATTCGAGTGGAGATCGCTCGGTCATACCGCTACTTCCACACAGTTGTGCACAGGGTTCTCCACAGGTGGGGATGAATCACACGTGTGTAATCCGGGGCGATCCGCGGTCGTCAACGCCACTTCATCGTCATGATCAGACCTGCCACCATGAAGCCGAATCCGATGAGGAAGTTGTACGCACCGAGGCTGTCCATGAAGGAAATGTGCTCTGCGGCGAGGTAGTACACGATCAGCCACAGCAACCCGATGATCATCAGTCCGAGCATCACCGCGACGTAGATTGCGCTCGACGGCATGGCCTTCACCTTCACCGGTGTCCGGCTGACCGACCGTTCGACCGCATCGTCCTTCTTTTTCCTGACCTTCGACTTGGGCATGGTGTCCTCGCTGGTACGACTCCGCCTCCTGCAGGCCGGCAGAGTAGGTTGGGCATCTACCTGTGCTGTACACGCTAACGCAGTAGCCGAAACGGAGGTTCGACGTGTCGAACGGTCGGCTGCGCACTCTGGCCTGGGGATCGGCGACGGTCGTCGTGTGCCTGGTTGCGGGGCTTCTCCTCGGCACCACTCGCGGGGTTTCCGACGGCACCGAACTGCGCGCGAGTGACTCTCCGCGCCTGTCCGATCTCGTGCGCGTAGCGCAGTCCGAATCGGACGATCTCGCGGCCTCTCGCGACGCGCTGGCCACGCAGGTCGCGCGGCTCCAGAGCGGTGCGGCCACCAACGACGACGAGGTCGCCGCCGTGCTCGATCAGCTCGCCGAGCTAGAGGATCCGGCGGGACTGACCGAACAGCAGGGCACCGGCGTCACCGTCACATTGACCGATGCACCGCGTAACGTCGACGGCCGGTATCCGGCCGACGCCTCGCCCGACGACCTCGTCGTGCACCAGCAGGATGTGCAGAGCGTGCTCAACGCGATGTGGGCGGGCGGCGCCGAAGCCATCTCGATGCAGGATCAGCGGATCGTCGCGACCTCGGCGCCCCGCTGCATCGGCAACACCCTTCTCCTGCACGGCCGCACCTATTCGCCGCCGTATGTCATCACGGCACTGGGGGATTCCGCGAAGATCGCGGCATCACTCGACGCCGAACCCGGAGTGCGCATCTTCAAGCAGTACTCCACGCGCTATGGTCTGGGCTTCACACAGCAGGTGGGGTCCGAGCTCACTGTCCCCGCCTACACCGGTGGAGCCGCGGCGCGATAACTCGGTGAGTACTCTTCTCACCATGCGCATTCTCGTCGTCGACAACTACGACAGCTTCGTGTTCAACCTCGTGCAGTACCTCGGTCAGCTCGGGACACGGGCAGAAGTGTGGCGCAACGACGACGAGAGGCTGACTGCGCCCGGCGCACTCGAGAAGGTCGTCGACGAGTTCGACGGTATCCTGCTCAGCCCCGGCCCCGGCACCCCCGAACGTGCGGGTGCGAGCATCGACCTCGTCAAGGCCTGCGCCGCCTCACGCACCCCGCTGCTCGGTGTGTGCCTCGGCCACCAGTCGATCGGTGTCGCATTCGGCGGAACCGTCGATCGCGCCCCGGAACTCCTGCACGGCAAGACCAGCCTCGTACACCACGACGGCACCGGTGTCCTCGCCGGTCTCCCCGACCCGTTCACCGCAACCCGCTACCACTCGTTGACCGTGCTCCCGGAAACGATGCCCGACGAACTCGTCGTCACTGGGCAGACCGGTAGTGGTGTGATCATGGCGCTGCGGCACGCGGAACTGCCCATTCACGGTGTTCAGTTCCATCCCGAATCGGTGCTCACCCAGGGGGGTCATCGCATGCTGGCGAATTGGCTCGCAGTGTGCGGTCAGGCGCCGCAGGAATCACTCGTCGCGCAGCTCGAGGGCGAAATGGCCCGGGCGCTCGACGGCGGCGCAGCCTGACGCCCGGGCCACTACAGGGAGATCTGTCCTACTGTGCGGACGCCTCGGCGACCTGGGGTGCGAGTTGGTCGACGGCCCACGACAGGCTCAACGGTGACGGAAACGCGATTGCGAACGGAACACCCTCGGTTTTGGGAACGACGAAGTAGGCGCCACGCTGAACCGCGGGAAGAGCGTTCCACAGCGGGTTGTCCGTCAGAACGCCGAGCTGCTCCGGGTTGTCCGGGATGACCCACAGGAGATCTGCGTCCAGCTGGGGGACATTCTCCCAGGAGATAGCGGCCTTGCCGCCGTCGCACTCGACCGACTGCGCGTAGTCGCTGAGCTTCAACCCGAAGTCGGCCATCACGCGCCCCATGTTGTCCTCTTCGGAGCACAGGATGTAGATCTCGTCGGGGGACGGGGAGATGACCGCGTTGAAGGTCTTGCCCACCAGTTCGGGGTGGTCGACCGAAACCCGCTCGACCTTCTCGTCCGCATCCGAAATGGCTTCATCGGCTTCGCCGACGCGACCGACCGCTTCCGCAATCTTGCGGGTGGATTCCTGCCACCCGTCCGCGTTGGCCTCGGTGTCGTAGTGCACCACCGGTGCGATCGCGGCGAGGTGCGCGTAGGTCGCGTCCGTCAATCCCCAGAAGGCGGTGGCGACGATCAGGTCCGGCGCGGCCTCGGCGATGGCCTCGACGTTCACCTCGGTCGTCGACGCATCGATCTTCGGGGTGCCCGCGGGGTAGAGCGGCACCTGCCACGGGTACATGCTCGTGCCGTTCGTGGCGGCGTCGGTCTGTGGCATCGACGGGACCGCGATCGATGCCACACCGACAGAGAACAACATGTCGGCGTCGGTGGTCGACAGCGCGAGGACCCGCTCGGGCTGCTCGGTGACGACGGCATCGCCGAACGCTCCGGTCGTCGTGACCGTCTCCCAGGTGGAATCGGTACTGTCACCCTCCGTCTCCGAACCTCCGGAGCAGGAGGTCAGCGCCACCGTCGACGCGAGAAGGGCGGCGGCGACAGCCAATGATCGACCGGACACGCCGGAAAATTTCGGAGACATGGCAGTGGTGACTCTCTCTCATGTGATCAACGGTGGAAGCTCAACTTAGCCTTGGCTAATAAGTAACGCTATCCTTCGGAAACGACATGAAATCCTGAGCAGGAGACGACAAATGTCCGTTGAGGACGATCACGATGCCGTGCACAGCCCTGATAACTGCACACATACGTGTCGCCGGACATGGGATCAAGTTTCCGCGTTCCGGCACCGATTGGCATTCTCGGTGTCGTTTCCGGAGCACGTGCACGAAGAGAACCAGATCATGTGGATCACGCAGGGAAGCGCGATGATCTCGTCGGCGATGGGTTCGTGGATGGTCGCTCCCGGCAACGCCATCTGGATGCCGGCCGACACGGTCCACACGATGGCGATGGCCGCCCCGGCCGAGTTCCACAGCGTGTACCTCATGCCGGAGGTAGGTCTGCGGGAGTCCCGCTGGGCGTTCTCCCACACCTTCGAAATGGACGATCTCCTCGCGGCACTCATCGGGCGACTCGAGCTGCGCACCCTGAGCGATGTGCAGCGAGGAAGATGCGTCGACGTTCTCGTCGACGTTCTCGACGAGTCGGCCATCAGCAGCGGGACGGTTCCGTTGCCGCGTGACGAGCGCGCAGCAACGGTCGCGGCGGCGATTCTCAGTGACCCCGCGGATCGTCGTGAACTCCGATTCTGGGCCGACGAACTGAGCATCAGCACCAAGACCCTCGCCCGCGCTTTCCGGTCGGAGACCTCGCTGACATTCAGCGCGTGGCGCACACGTGCGCGCCTCAGCGCGTCGCTTACTCTCCTCGCCTCAGGTGTCTCCGTCGAGCAGGCCGCTCGAGAGGTCGGATACCTCACGACCTCGGCATTCATCGCAGCATTTCGCGCCCAGATCGGAATCAACCCTGGCGCCTACGCACGCCGCTCACGCGCCGCGGCGGCCCCTCCGATGGAGTAGGCCGCCGCGGCAGGTGACTTCGGGAGCGCTGTGTCAGCGGATACCGAGTACCCCGACGCCGATGCTCACGGTGTCGGTCTTGGAGATCTCCGAACCGGGCGGCTGCTGCTGGGTGATGACCGTGCCCACGAGACCGGCATCGAGTGTGGCCTCACGGGTCTGCACGAGCTGAGCAGCCGAGCCGGTCCAGCCGGCCGCACGGAGCGCCGACAGAGCCTGCGACACCGAGCGATTGGTCAGCACGGGCATCTCGATCCGGTCGCCGTTGGACACCTGGATCGTGACGGTTCCGCCATGATCGGTCGTGGCGCCACCGGACGGGCTGGTCGACACCACGGTGCCGGCCTGCTCGCTCGACTCGATCTGCTCGACGACGACCTCGAAGCCTGCCCCCTCGATGTTTCCGCGGGCAACCTCTTCGGCCTGGCCTACAACGTTCGGAACACGGACCTGTTCGGGCCCCGAACCGAGCGTGATGGTCACCGTGGACGCACGATCGATGTTCGCGCCGGCCGATGGGTTCTGCTCGACGACGGTGTCGATCTCGTCCTCGTCGGACGGTGCTCGCATCACATTCGGATCGAGACGCAGGCCGACCGCGTCGAGTTGCTGGGCGGCCTTCTCCTGCGAGAGTCCGTCGAGCCGCGGGATCTGCACTTGTTCGGGACCACTCGACACCTCGATGGTGACCGTCGAGCCTTCGTCGGCCTGGCTACCCGGAACCGGTCGTGTGTTGACCACGTTGCCTTCGGCCACCACCGAGTCGGGTTTCTCCTGCAACGACACCCGGAAGCCACTGTCCTGGAGCTGACCTTCGGCCTCACTCGCCGCGAGATTGCGGACGTCCGGAATGGCGACCTGCGCCGCGGTGGAACCCGGGCCCAACGACCACAGGAACACACCGACGATGCCCACGACGATCACGGCCGCAACACCGAGCAGGATCTTGCGTAGCGCCGAACCGCCACCACCTCCGGAATCGTCGCCGGCGGCGACACCACCTGCAGCGCCGGCTGCGGCGGCGGGACGGTAGTGCCGGCCGGTGTTCTGGTCGACCGAGTCGATCAGGGTGGTGCGGTCTTCGTCGGTCATGACCATCGGGGCACTGGGACGCTGACCGCTGAGGACTCGGATGAGGTCGCTGCGCATCTCTGCCGCGGACTGGTAGCGATTGGCGGGGTTCTTCGCCATCGCCTTGAGGATCACCGAATCCAGCTCGGGTGGGACCTGCCGGTTCACCGACGACGGCAGCGGCGGATCCTCACGAACATGCTGGTAGGCGACCGCGACCGGCGAATCACCTTTGAACGGGGGCTCTCCGGTCATGATCTCGAACAGCACGCAGCCCACGGAGTACACGTCGGAGCGCGCATCGACCTGTTCACCCCGCGCCTGCTCGGGTGACAGGTACTGAGCGGTGCCGATCACGGCGGCCGTCTGCGTCATCGGGCTCGACGCGTCGGAGATTGCGCGGGCGATGCCGAAGTCCATGACCTTGACCGCGCCGGCCTTGTTGATCATGACATTGGCGGGTTTGACGTCGCGGTGCACGATCCCGTTGCGGTGACTGAAGTCGAGCGCCGCGCACACGTCGGCGATCACCTCCATCGCCCGCTTCGGCGGCATCGGTCCCTCGCCGCGCACGATGTCGCGCAAGGTGTCGCCCTCGACGAACTCCATGACGATGTACGGGATCGGGCCGGCTTCCGTTTCGGCTTCACCGGTGTCGTACACGGCGACGATCGCCGGATGGTTCAACGCAGCCGCGTTCTGGGCTTCGCGACGGAACCGCAGGTAGAACGTAGGGTCTCGCGCGAGGTCGGCGCGCAGAACCTTGATTGCCACGTCACGGCCGAGCCGCAGATCCCGTGCCAAATGCACCTCGGACATGCCACCGAAGCCGAGGATCTCACCCAGCTCGTAGCGTGAGGAGAGCTTGCGCGGTGTGGTCATGACGTTCCTTGTGTGTCCGGCGGTGCGTTGTTCGTACCGTTGCTGGCTGCGGGCTCTTCGTCGCCTCCCGTACCTCCGTCGCCTTCCCCGCCACCCGAGGCGTCGCCTGGCGACTCCTCTCCTCCTTCGACGGGTTGCGTCGTGGTGGCGGTGGCGGTGGTTGTCGGTGTCGCGGTGGTCGTGGTCGGAGTTTGAGTGGTCGGAGTCGGAACCTCGACCGTGGTCGTCGGCTGGACTGTCGTCGGAACCTCGACCGTGGTCGTCGGCTCGAACGTCGGCGGTTCCGTCGGAACCGGGAGCGGAGCAGTCCACTCCGACGTCGTGGTCTGTGGTGCGCGCGTCGTCGTGGTGGGCCTTTGCGTCGTCGTGGTGATCTGCGTGGTCGGCGACTGCCCTGTCTCGGGTTCGTCCTTGTCGTTACTGGTCAAGACGATGAACAGGGTGACCACAGCAAGCACGATCGCGATGCCCGCGGCCCAGGCGAGTGCTGTGGGGCTGGGCATCTTCCGGTTGTCGTCCCCACCCGGCGAGGCAGCCGCGGCGGCACCGTACGGAGGCGGACCGGACGTCGGTGGCTGAGACGCCCCGGTGTACGGCGCCTGCGTGTACGCAGTGGGCGCGTACTGCTGCGTCTGCGGTTTCCCGGACTGCATGGGCACCGTGGTGGTCGCTCCCGGTACACCCGGAGGCAGCACCCGGTTCGCGCTCGTCACCGGCGGCACATTGCCCGGAGGAGGCGCGGGCCGGCCCGACCGCACGGCCGCCACGGCATCGGCGAACTCGCCGCCACTCGAGTACCGGTACTTCGGGTCCTTCGTCATCGCGATGTCGATGAGGTCGTGAACCTCGTGCGGGAGGTCGGCGGGCATGGGTGCAGGAGTTTCCTGCACATGCTTCATCGCGACCGTGACGACACTCTCCCCGAGGAAAGGGCGCCGACCCGACAGGACCTCGTAGCCGACGGCACCGAGCGAATACACGTCACTCGCCGAAGTCGCCTCCTGGCCGAGCGCCTGCTCCGGCGCGATGTACTGCGCCGTGCCCATGACCATGCCGGTGCGCGTCACAGGGGACGCATCCACGGCCTTCGCGATACCGAAGTCGGTGATCTTCACCTGGCCGGTCGGGGTGATCAGGATGTTTCCGGGCTTGACGTCGCGGTGCACGACACCCGCATTGTGCGCGGCCTGCAATGCGCGACCGGTCTGCTCGAGCATGTCGAGCGCCTGCGTCAGTGACAGCCTGCCCACACGGGAGAGAACTGCGTTGAGCGGCTCGCCGTGCACGAGTTCCATCACCAGATAGGCGACGGACTGCCCTTCTTCGTCGGTGGTCTCGCCGTAGTCGAACACTCCGGCGATACCCGGATGGTTGAGCTGCGCGGTGGTGCGTGCCTCGAACCGGAACCGAGTCAGGAAGTCCTGGTCATGGGACAGTTCTGCCTTGAGGACCTTCACCGCGACCCGACGGTCGAGTCGCGTGTCCAGACCTTCCCAGACCTGACCCATGCCGCCGGTTGCGATGAGTCGAGTGAGGCGATAGCGGTCGGCGACCATGGCGCCGCTGTACAAAGCCATGTCAGCCTCCCTGTATTCCGGCCGCAATCACGGCCCGTCCGATGGGTGCAGCCACTGAGCCGCCGGTCGCGGCGAGGGAGCGGTCGCCGCCGTTCTCCACGATCACAGCCACCGCCACTGTGGGCTGTTGCGCGGGTGCGAACCCGATATACAGCGTGTGGGGCGGGGTGTTACGCGGGTCGCTGCCGTGCTCGGCGGTGCCGGTCTTCGACGCGATCTGAACACCGGGAATCGCACCCTGCCCACCCGACCATTCTTCGGAACCGATCATCAGATCGGTCAGTGTTGCCGCGACCGAGGGGTCGATGGCCTGCCCGAGGGATTCGGGCTTGGTTTCCTCGAGGAGCGCAAGATCGGGCCCCTCGAGACGTTCGACGAGATACGGCTTCATGCGCACACCGCCGTTGGCGACGGTCGCTGCGATCACCGCGTTCTCCAGTGGAGTCAACGCAACGTCGCGCTGACCGATGGTGGACTGCCCGAGCGCGGCGCCGTCCGGGATGGACCCGACGGTGCTCTCCGCGACCGGCAGCGGGATGTCCATGGTCTCCCCGACACCCAGCGCCTCCGCCTGATCGATGAGAGCCTCACGACCGGTGTTGATGCCCATATCGACGAACGCGGTGTTGCACGAGCGTGCGAATGCCTCGCGCAGAGTCACCGTGGGTGCACTGCCACACGCAGCGCCGCCGTAGTTCTCCAGAGTCGTCGCCGTGTCGGGCAGCGTGATGTTCGGGGCCGCGGTGAACTGGTCGTCGGGGGTGACGCCGGCGTCGAGAGCCGCGGCGGTCGTGACCACCTTGAATGTCGACCCCGGCGGGTAGGTCTGGGAGATCGCACGGTTGAGCATCGGCTTGTCGGGGTCGGCGTTCAGCTCGTCCCATGCCTCCGACGTCGCTGCGCCGTCGTGGCCGGACAACCGGTTCGGGTCGTAGCTGGGCGTACTCACCATCGCGAGAATCCGGCCCGTCGACGGCTCGATGGCCACGACCGACCCGGTGTATCCCTTGGACGTCAGCTCGTCGTACGCGACCTGCTGCATGGCCGGATCGATCGTCGAGACCACATTGCCGCCGCGCGGGTTGCGCCCCGACACGAGATCGAACAACCGGCGTCCGAAGAGCAGGTTGTCGGATCCGTTGAGCAGTTCGTCCTCGCTGCGTTCGAGGCCGGTGCTGCCGTATTGCATCGAGTAGAACCCGGTGACCGGTGCGTATGCGAGCGGACTCATCGGCTGTGCGGGCGTCGACGGGTACTGACGTAAGTACTTGTAGCGGCTGTCGGTGGGGATCGAGACGGCCAGTGCCTGTCCGGCCGCAGAGATCTGGCCGCGCTGACGCGAGTACTCGTCGAGGAGCACACGCGAGTTGCGCGGGTCGGTACGCAGGTCGTCTGCCTTGATGACCTGGACATAGGTGGCGTTGGCGAGCAGCGCGACGACCATGAACATCACGGCCATCGCGACCTTACGGAGCGGTGTGTTCATTCGCGCCCCATCATTTCCGTCTGCGCTTCCGCGATGGGAGTCACCGGCTTCTTCCGTGGCTGGACGGGTTCGCGCGCGGCATGCGAGATCTTCATGAGCAGAGCGAGCAGTAGGTAGTTCGCGAGCAACGACGATCCGCCGTACGAGACGAACGGTGTGGTCAGGCCCGTGAGAGGAATCAGTTTCGTGACACCACCGACGACGACGAACAACTGGACGGCGAGCGTGAACGACAGACCGGCGGCGAGCAGCTTGCCGAAGCTGTCGCGCACTGCGAGGGCGGTGCGCAAACCGCGGATGACGAGGATGAGGAACAGCAGCAGGATCGCGGCGAGCCCGATCAGGCCGAGCTCCTCACCGATCGCGGCGATGATGAAGTCGGTCTTCGCGAACGGCACCTGTGCCGGTCGTCCGCTACCGAGACCCGTGCCCGCGACACCACCGGTGGCAAGGCCGAACAGCGACTGCGAAATCTGATAGCCCGTGTTGCTGTAGTCGGCGAGCGGGTCGGCCCACGTCTGGACGCGGACGCGGACGTGACCGAACATCTGATACGCGAACACGAAGCCGACGGCGAGCAACGAGAACCCGATGATCAGCCAACCCACCCGTTCCGTCGCGATGTAGAGCATCACGAGGACCGTGGTGAACAGCAGCAGCGACGTGCCGAGATCCTTCTCGAACACCATGACGCCGATGGAGATGATCCACGCGGCGAGGATCGGACCGAGGTCGCGTGCACGAGGGAAATCCATGCCGAGGAAATGTTTACCGGCCGTGGTGAACAGATCACGTTTCGCCACGAGGACGGACGCGAAGAAGATGATGAGCAGGATCTTCGCGAATTCACCCGGCTGGATGCTGAATCCGGGGAGCCGGATCCAGATTTTGGCGCCGTTGACCTCGGAGAACTGCGATGGCAGCAATGCGGGGATCGCGAGGGCGATCAACCCGATCAGACCGAGGGTGTAGCTGAAGCGGGCGAGCAGTCGGTAGTCGTGCAGGAATACGAGCACAGCGATGAACAGCGCGATACCGAACGCGGTCCACAGGATCTGCTGGTTGGCGTCGGGTGACGGCATCGACAGACCCATGTAGCGCGCGTTCTCCTGGTCGGCGAGGTCGAGCCGATGGATCAGCACGAGACCGAGACCGTTGAGCAACGCGACGATCGGCAGCAGTAGCGGATCGGCGTATTTGGCGTACCGCCTCACCGCCAGGTGCGCGACGAGGAACAACCCGGCGTAGGTGAGCCCGTACTTCGCGAGGTCGAACGTGAGCGCCTGCTCGAGCGATGCCTCGACGAGCATCATCGATACAGTCGTGATGCCGATCGCGACGAGCAACAGTCCCAGCTCGGTGTTGCGCTTCGTGGATTGAGCAGGGGCCGGAGCGAAACCACCGGGGGGGCTCGGAAAAGCCCCCGCACCATGGGTCACCGACATCAGGCGCCCACCCTGCAGTTCTGGCCGGGGACCTGGGGTACGGGCGCCGGTTCCGGTGCCGCCATCGTTTCGGTTCCACCGTTTTCGGGAGTCTGCTCGCCCGGCGCTGGCGCTGCCTCGCCCGGCGCTGGTTCGACAGGTGCGGGCTCGCTCGGCGGAGCCGGTGTCTCACCGGGCACGGGTGCACCTGGTGTGGGCTCACCGGGCGCAGGTGCGGGCGTCGGGGCCGGCTCGGGCTCCTCGACCTTGCACACCGGGAGCAGGTCCTGTTCGGCGAGACGCGCCATCTGCACGCTCGCGTCGTCGAGCGACCCGGACGGAAGCCCGGCGCGAACCTGTTCGCGCGCGGCGGGCTGAAGGTCGTCGACCATCATCACCCGGCACTGGGCGTTGCCCGGGTCGACGAGGGTCAGGTCACCTTCGTCGGTCACACACGCGATGCGCGCCGGGTCCTGCAGCGAGTACCCGAACACGTTGCCCGGAAGTCCGCGTAGCACGGTGACACGGGCATCGTCGGCGCTGACGTAGTAGTTGTTCTGGATCATCTGCCGACCGAAGAAGCCGCCGACGGCGATCAGGCCGAGCACCACGAGCGCGATGAGCGGAGCCCACCAGCGGCTACGACGCTTCTTCGGCTCCTCGGGAGCTTTGTTGATGACGCGCTTGGGCGTTGCGCGCGGCGGCCGCATTGCGGCGGCGCGACCGGCCGCAGTGTTCGGTCGGGGAGCGTCGTCCTCGTCCTCACCCGACGCTGCTCCAGCGACGATGGGGTTGCTCTGCCCGTAGTCGAGGTCGATGACGTCGGCGACGACCACGGTGATGTTGTCGGGACCGCCGCTGCGCAACGCAAGCTCGATGAGCCGGTCGGCGCACTCGTCGTGGCTGCCCTCGCCCAGGGTGTTGGCGATCGTCTCGTCGCTCACGACGTCGGACAGACCGTCGGAACAGATCAGGTAGCGGTCCCCGGCGCGTGCCTCGCGCACCGTCAGCGTCGGCTCCACCTCGGCGCCGGTGAGCGCCCGCATGATCAGCGAACGCTGCGGATGCGTGTGCGCCTGTTCCGCGGTGATGCGGCCCTCGTCGACGAGCGACTGCACGAACGTGTCGTCGCGGGTGATCTGGGTGAGTTGGTCGTCGCGCAGCAGGTAGGCGCGGGAGTCGCCGATATGGGCCAGGCCCAGTTTGCTTCCGGCGAAGAGGATGGCGGTGAGTGTGGTGCCCATGCCGTCGAGTTCGGGTTCTTCCTCGACCTGATCGGCGATCGCTGCGTTGCCTTCTCGCACTGCGTCGTCGAGCTTGCCGAGGAGGTCTCCACCCGGCTCGTCGTCGTCCAGATGCGCGAGCGCGGCGATCATCAGTTGCGAGGCAACTTCACCGGCGGCGTGGCCACCCATTCCGTCGGCCAGCGCAAGCAGGCGCGCGCCGGCGTAGACGGAGTCTTCGTTGTTGGAGCGAACGAGGCCGCGGTCACTTCGGGCGGCGTAGCGCAGTACAAGTGTCACGGGCGGAGCTCGATCACAGTCTTACCCACGCGCACAGGAGTGCCCAGGGGTACGCGGACAGCGGTGGTGACTTTCGCTCGGTCCAAGTACGTTCCATTCGTCGAGCCGAGGTCTTCGACGTACCAGTCGGAGCCGCGCGGAGAGAGCCGCGCATGACGAGTGGACGCGTAGTCATCGGTGAGTACGAGTGTCGAATCGTCGGCCCGACCGATCATCACCGGTTGCGTGCTGAGCGTGATCCGGGTGCCTGCGAGTGCGCCCTGCGTCACAACCAGATACTTGGCGGTCTTGTTGCGGCCGAGTGATGGCAATACCGACTGTTTGGGGGAGTAACGAGGTAGCGGTCGCGCAGATCCGGCATAGATATCCGAACGCAATGCACGCAGCACCGCCCACACGAACAGCCACAGCAGCAGAAGGAAACCTGCCCGGCTCAGCTGCAGAATCAGCCCCTGCACGGCATGTCCTCCTTCGGCATGTGCGACCGGTGCGCGGTCGTCCGGTTCGGTGCGGTCACTCACAATACGGACATCGACCGACTCCATGCAGAGTCAGATCCGCAGCTCGCGCTTCGGACGAGTTCTGCGGATCCGGTGAGCCGGTTTTCCCGCTGGTCAGAGGATGCGAACCAGGATTTCCGAGTGGCCTGCACGGATCACATCGCCGTCGGCGAGCTGCCAGTCCTGCACTGAAGCACTGTTCACCGTAGTGCCGTTGGTCGACCCGAGATCGGAGAGCATCGCGACCTGTCCGTCCCAGCGGATGTCGATGTGGCGGCGGGACACACCCGTGTCGGGGAGGCGGAACTGAGCGTCCTGCCCGCGACCGATGATGTTGCTGCCCTCGCGGAGCTGGTAGTAGCGCCCGCTGCCGTCCTCGAGTTGCAGGGTGGCCGTCAGAACGCGGCCGGCAGCGGCCGGGGGCTGCTGGTAGCCGCCACCTGCGTATGCCTGCTGTTGGTAGCCCGGGTCGGCTTGCTGGTAGCCGGGGTCTGCGTAGCCCTGATCTGCGTAGCCCTGCTGGCCGTATGCCTGCTGTTGGTAGCCCGGGTCGGCCTGCTGGTAGCCGGGGTCTGCGTAGCCCTGGTCGTAGCCCGCACCTGCTGCGTACCCCTGCTGCTGGTAGCCGGGGTCGGCCTGCTGGTAGCCCGGGTCGGCTTGCTGGTAGCCGGGGTCTGCGTAGCCCTGCTGGCCGTAGTCCTGGCTGTAGGCCTGCTGTCCGTAGGCCTGATCGGCCTGCTGGCCGTACGCCTGGTCCTGGCCGTAGGCCTGATCCTGCGGATAGCCGCCCTGGTCCTGCTGGTAGCCCTGTGCGCCGTAACCCTGCTGGTCGTACCCCGGCTGCTGGTAGCTCTGCTGGTCATAGGCCTGCTGGTCGTAACCCTGAGCGCCGTAGGCCTGCTGGTCGTAACCGCCCTGATCGTCGTACCCGCCGCCCTGGGGAGCGTAACCACCGTTGTAGCCCTGTGCGTAGCGCTGATCCTGGCCGCCGTGCGCGTGACCGTTTCGTGCGTACTGTGCTTCCGCCTCGGCGGGGTCACGGCTTGGTTCGTAGCCGGGGTTCTGCGTCATGGAGCCAACTCCTGGTTCGGGGGTCACTGTTGGACGGTTCTGCGGGGTCCGCTGTGACGGGGCGTGCGTCTGCGGACGCCCTGCCTCGGGGTCGACCGAGCCGTGTGTGCGGAACTGCCCGGTGTGCAGTGCCGAAGAAGACTCGAATACAACCTGGATCTCACCGTATGTCTGCCATCCCTGTTCGCGAATGAAGTCCTCAAGGTGACGCGCGAACGCCTTCACAGTCAAGTCCCGATCCGCCGCCAAGGCCTCGTGATCGGAGTCGCTGATGGTGATGACGTACTTGTTCGGGGCCAACATATGGCCACGATCAAGCTGCTGGACGCCGTCGGTTGCCTCCTGCTGGAGTGCAGCTTCGACTTCTTGGGGGACGACACCGCCACCGAAGACGCGGGCGAACGCGTCGCCGATCGCAGCCTGGAGCTTTCGCTCGAAGCGTTGGGCGATACCCATGACGACCCCCTTTCCGGTCACAGCGTGTCGTGGGTGCAGATCTCGCTACTGCATGGTATCTACTTTTGCTCGGATTCGACCGGGCGGATTACTCCGCGTGTTCAACCTGACATGTTGCATGCCTCGATCCACCCACAAAAATGGCCCTGACCTGGTGAATCGGTGTTTTGGTATGCCCTGTGTTACTGTTTTCTGCGTTGCTCGGGCGAGTGGCGGAATGGCAGACGCGCTGGCTTCAGGTGCCAGTGTCCTTCGGGACGTGGGGGTTCAAGTCCCCCTTCGCCCACAGAATGCAATTCGATGAATTGCAGCAGGCGAGGTCACGAACTCGAAAGAGTACGTGACCTCCTTTTGTATGCCGACCGTCGTATCTATGGACAAGCGCACGCTCCAGACAGATGCAACACGTCACGGGTGCTGTATCTGTCTGGAAGCAGCGGAAGTCTGCCTGCCATCACATTGCTTCAGGCCAGTGCCAGGAACAGTTTCTCGAGTTCCGCTTCGGTCATAGGTTCGCCCGACTCGGTCGAGTCGCCGGAGAGGCATTCACGCAAGCCGGTCGCCACAATTTTGAAGCCGGCGCGGTCGAGTGCTCGTGAGACAGCGGCGAGTTGAGTGACGACCTCTTTGCAGTCCCGTCCGTCCTCGATCATCGTGATCACACCCGCCAATTGACCCTGGGCGCGCTTGAGCCTGTTGAGTACGGTCTTGATGGCTTCGTCGTCTCCGACCATGGTGATGCCTTTCTCGATGGTTGCGTCCACAGTACCCCCGGGGGTATGTGGGTGCGGTCGTGGTGGCGGCGAGGTGTTGTCTCCGACCCGATTGATTTCAACGGACAGCATGTCCAATGGGACGTTTCGAGGTATACCCCCAGGGGTACTTGCATACCCCTGGGGGTATATGCCACCCTTGTCCAGGAGGCAGGGGGCCCTGCTGGTCAAGCCTGAAGGAGGAACGCATGATTCTCGAGCGGTACTACATCGAGTGCCTGTCGCACGCGTCGTACCTGATCGGCGACGAGTCCACCGGAAGGGCGATCGTGGTCGACCCACGCCGAGACATCGACGAATACCTTTCCGATGCAAAGAAATACGGACTTACGATAGTTGGTGTGATCAACACCCACTTCCACGCTGACTTCGTCTCCGGGCATCTCGAACTGGTGGATGCGACGGGTTCGTGGATCGGATTCGGAGAGGTCGCAGAGACCGACTACCCGATCCGTCGTTTGGTGGACGGCGAGCGCATCTCGCTCGGCACCGTCGAACTCGAGATCCTCGCTACACCGGGACACACCTGGGAGTCGATCTCGGTTCTCGTGCGTGAGAATCCCACCGCGACCCCGACTGCCGTCCTGACCGGTGACTCACTGTTCATCGGTGACGTGGGGCGCCCCGATCTGGTCAACATCGGAGATTCGTCGACCGAAGACCTGGCCAAGGCCATGTACAACACGGTGCACGAGAAGCTGCTGACGCTCCCCGATGAGATTGTCGTCATGCCTGCACACGGTGCCGGTTCCTCGTGCGGAAAGAACCTCTCGACCGAGCTCACCTCGACTATCGGCGAGCAGCGTGCCACCAACCCCTCGGTGCAGCCGATGAGCGAAGATGATTTCGTTGCACTGGTCACCGAAGGTCAGCCTGCCGCCCCGTCCTACTTCGCGGTAGACGCCGCGATGAACAAGCGGGTGCACCCCCTGCTTCCTCACGATCGCACCATCAGCGAGCTGAGCCTGACGGAGGCGCGTGTCGAACTCGAGTCCGGCACCAGGGTTCTCGATGCCCGCAGCGTCGACGACTTCGCCGCCGGACACCTGCGGGGATCGGTCAACGTCGGTTTCGACGGACGCTTCGCCGAAACCGGAGGCATGGTCGCCGACGTGGGGGCGAGGATCGTGCTGGTTACCTACCCCGGGGAAGGCCAGGACGCCGCAATGCGCCTCGCCCGGATCGGCTCCGACAACGCGATCGGTTATCTCGCCGTCGACCATGGCGGTGTGTTCCCGGTGGCACTGGAGGACCTGGTTCGATCCGCCCCGAGGGTGACCGTCGAGGAGCTCGACGAGCTCCGCGCCGAGGATGCTGTCACAGTCCTCGACATCCGCAACCCCGGCGAGCACGAGGCGGGGTGGATCCCCGGATCGTGCTCGATTCCGTTGGCACAGATCCGCGCTCGCATCCGTGAGGTGACCACCGACAAGCCGATCGTCGTGCACTGTGCCGGTGGATGGCGCTCGAGTGTTGCGGCATCGTTGTTGCGTGCCGAGGGCATCGAGAACGTGACGGATCTCGTCGGCGGATACGACGCCTGGGCCGCCGCGCGAATCCCGGCTTGATCACCACACCGGTCACCGACACCCCGACGATTCACCACCAGAGGAGAAACTCACAGTGTGCTATCCCGTTACCTGCCCGAACTGTGGAAAGACCGGCTGGGACGGATGCGGACAACACGTCGACGTAGTCATGCGTTCCGTGCCCGTTGCCGACCGTTGCACGTGCAGCACCGAAAGTACTCGGAGCGCAGAGCGTCCCCGGACGTGGCGACGGATCCTCCGCCGTTGATCCGGTCATCCATGGATGAGGTCGGGGCGAGACCAGGAACGGCCGGAGCGACTGCTTCCTCCCGCGCGCTCCGCGAGATTCAGCCCCGCGATGAGTACCACCGCTATCGTCGTGGCTCATCGAGGTCATGTGTTCATTGTTCGGCGCCGTCGACGAAGTGTCCTAGTGGCTCTGACTCGAGTCCGCGTCGATAATCCCGTGCTCTGGACCGTTGCCGATGGTTGCATGATCATGGCATGAATCACCGATCCATCGACGTGGTTGTGCGAGCGCAGCATGTGCTGCGCCGGCTACTCGAATGAAGGGACACGGACTGTGGTGAACGACGCGGATCTCGAGCGCCTGCATCGGTGCATCGAACTCGCTGAGGAGGCGCTGCTCGCAGGCGACGAGCCATTCGGATCGGTACTCGTCGATGCAGACGACCGAGTCCTCGCGGAGGATCGCAACCGTATCGCGGACGGTGACCACACTCGTCATCCCGAATTCGCCCTGGCCAGGTGGGCGGCTGAGAACATGACGCCCGACAGCCGCGCGGGCGCAACGGTCTACACCTCGGGAGAGCACTGCCCCATGTGTGCAGCTGCGCACGGCTGGGTCGGCCTCGGAAGAATCGTTTATGCCGCCTCCTCACAGCAGCTCAGCGGATGGCTCGAGGAAATGGGCGTGCCGCCGGCACCGGTGCGGCCCCTTCCCATCGAGGTGGTTGCTCCGGACATCATCGTGGAAGGTCCGGCACCTGAACTCGAGGACGCGATCCGTCGGTTGCATCGCAGATGCCATCTCGGTGAGTGACCTCGTTTCGGCTGCGCGGGGGACCATGGGTCAGGGGGCGACGGGATAGTGGCTGGTGATCGCCACCCGATTCCACGCGTTCATCACAATCGCAAGCCAGCTCACCGCTGACGCTTGTTCCGCGGTGAGGGATCCGTCGTCCCACGCATCGGATTCAGGAACCGGTAGTCGAGTGACCTGCTCGGCAAGGGCGAGCGCGGCCTGCTCCTGAGCGGTGAAGTACTGCGACTCCCACCACGCCGCGACCACGGCCAGCCGATCGGTCGTCTCACCCTTGGAGAGTGCGTCGCGCGTGTGCATCCGCAAGCAGAATGCGCACCCGTTGATCTGCGATATCCGGATCTTCACCAGTTCGGCGAGGAGCGGGTCCAGACCCGCCTCCTTCACCGCCGTCTCGGCCTGCTCGTTCAGGCTTGCCAATTGCTTGTACGCAGCGGGGTGCTGCTTGCTGAGATTCACATCGCTCATCTGTCGTCCTCGAGTTGGTACTACGCCGCGAATGCGGCCCGGACCTGGTGGCAACGGTAGCGAAATCGTCTGTGCGCCGCGGGGCATCAGGCGTCGGAGATTCACTCGAGGTGCGTGAAAGGGTTCCCGGAGGCGAGGTGAAAGTGGAGGATGGCGGGTGCCCTCGTCTTCCGAACGGTGGCATCCGAAGGATTGGAAGGTGACTATGTCGATCGTCGTCGTGGCGGGCAATCCGAAGCCCGGCTCCCGAACTCTCGATGCCGGAACTCGGCTCGCGACCGCGCTGACCGGGCGGGAACCCGACCACGTGATCGATGTGATCAGCCTCGGCGCAGGTCTCCTCGGGTGGGGTGACGAGGCCGTCGCCGCCGCGGTGTCGACCGTCGCCGAGGCCGACCTGGTGGTGTTCGCCAGCCCGACGTTCAAAGCCACATACACCGGCGTACTGAAACTGTTCCTCGATCAATTCGCCACCGGCGACGGACTGCGCAACGTGGTCGCGGTGCCACTCATGCTGGGTGCCGGTCCGGCGCATGCACTGGCGCCCGACCTGCTGCTCAAGCCGGTATTGGTGGAACTGGGCGCAACGACGCCGGCGCCGGGCCTGTACCTCCTCGACTCGACCTACACGACGGACACCGCCATCGCCGATTACACCGAACGCTGGTCGCCGGTGTTGGCTGCAGCAACCAGGACGGAGGCAGCATGAGCGCGCTCGACGGCACGGCACTGCGTGAGGCATTCGCCCACGTCCCATCGGGTGTGGTTGCGATCTGCGCTGACGTCGACGGCGAACGCGTCGGGATGGCGGCGAGCACGTTCGTGCCGGTGTCGCTCGACCCGCCGCTCGTCTCGTTCTGCGTGCAGCACACCTCGACCACTTGGCCGCGTTTGTCCGTTCTTCCACACCTGGGGATAAGTGTGTTGAGCGATGTGCACGACGGTGCCGCCAGGGTCCTCGCCTCGAAGAACGGCGACCGGTTCGCCGGTATCGACACCGAGACCCGCAATGGGGGAGCACTGTTCGTTTCGGGGACGAGTGTGCGGATGGATGTGACGGTCGAGCAGGAAGTTCCGGCGGGTGACCATTCGATCGTGGTGCTCCGAATCAAGGAACTGCTCACCGACTGCGATGTCGAACCGATCGTGTTCCACCGCAGTTCGTTCCGTCGCCTGATCGCGTCCTGACTTGTCAGGACGGCGCTCCGTAGAGGGTGGCGATCGCAGCGGCACGGTCATGGAAGGACGAGCGCAACCACTGCGTTCCTGCCAGGCTCGGTCCAGATCGACCCGAGTCGGTCGCGTCACGGTGGCTTCCGCGCTGTTGGACGTACGCACGGTCGAATCGAAATGGAGCTGATGTGGCAATGGAACGTATTGCGGTGAACCCGGTGAAGTGGTCGATGGAGATGGGTTTCAATCAGGGAGAGATCGTCTCCGGACAGACTCGGACGCTGTACTGCTCAGGGCAGACGGCGACGAACGGCGACGGTGAGCCTCAGCATGACGGCGACATGGCGGCTCAGTTGACGCTGAGTCTCGACAACCTGGAGGCCGTGCTCGGCGAGGGTGGTATGTCCCTTGCGAACCTCGTCCGGCTCAACGTCTACACCACCGACATCGACCTGCTTTTCCCCCACTACGGCCTACTGACCTCGCGGCTGGACGTCGCCGGGGTGGCACCTACCAGCACGTTGCTCGGAGTGGCACGGCTGGCGATCCCCAGTCTGATGGTCGAGTTGGAGGGGACCGCGGTCGGGTGACGGGTGGGTAGCGGCAGGAGTCAGCGGGATGCTCGGAGCGAGGCGTCCAGGACGGTCAAGAGGTGCGCGGCGCGGCTCCTGCCTGCCGGCGCGGCGGGATACCGGCACAGCACGTCGATCAACACCGGAGTGGCTCGTGTGCGCGCCCGCTCGATCATCTCGTCCCCGACGGCAGGGTCGTCGCCGGCTTCGATCTCGGCGATACGCGCTACGTTGACTGCCGCACGAAGGATGTGCCCGACCTGGTGGGCCTTCGCGATCGGGTGCAGATAGGCAGCCGACGCGGCGTCGCCGGCGGCTTGTGCCGCCAGACGGGTGACCTCGGTGGGAGCGTCGGCGGCCGCGCGGTGCGCGTCCATCGAGGTGACGCGCTGGAGCTTGGTGCGGCGTGCACCGCCGATGAACTCCCAGGCGGCATCCAGGGCGGCGCGAGGTCGGGGATCGTCGGGCCTGATCGTCTCGAACAGGGGCAGAACCTCCTGTGCAGACTCGGCGACGTAGCGGGCCACTACGCGCAGTTCCTCGTGCGTCAGTTCGAAGTCACCGATCACGGACGTCATGGCTCGATCCTCTCATCGTCGAACTCGCCCGATCGGCACCGCGCTGCGGCCGACCGACCCACAATGGGTGCACAGCATGTCCGTCGCCGAAGAAGGGATGCCCACGTGGATCGGTTCGAGCTTCCACACACGCTGCGTCGATCGTCGAAGGAGGTACAGGAGTTGTACGGCTCCGCCTATGAAGCCGCGGCGAAGAGGGTCGGTGAGGGCGAGGAGGCCGAGCGCGCCGCCTATGAGGCGGTCAAGGAGAAGTACGAGCTCGAGAACGACCATTGGGTGCCGAAGCAGGATTGATGCACGGCGACAGCTGTGGAGGCAGCTGATGGTGGCCGCGACCTCTGATGTGATCAGGAACCCCGAAATCCTCGTTCGAGCGCGTCGAATGCGTGCGCCACGGTGCGGGAGAGTTGCTGGTCGACATCGAATGCCTCCACCGTGCCCTCGGCGAGCGCGAATGGACTTTGATCAGTGTGGATATCCGCGGTGTACGGTGCGCGCGAGGATTCCGAGGGTTGCCTTCAAGGACCCTTCGGCGATGACCGGGAAGATCCCTGCCTCACGCCATTTCGGGTCGATATCGGACCAGTCGTAGTACGAGGTCACAAGGGAACCGCCGTCGACCGGTTCGATCCGGTAACCGTAGACGTGCCCGATCGGCGGGCGGATGGTTCCCAGGATGGTCCAGGCAATCTCACGGTTCGGAACAAAAGTCTCGATGGCCACCGTCACGTCGTATTCGCCCATGGGAATATCGCCGAGAGCTTCACGATCCATGTGTACGACGAAGCTGTCGCCGACCGAGTTCACCACGTCGCCGTCTGCATCCATCAGCATTCCGGATCCGTCGATGGCAACGTGCCCCTGAGGGTCACAGAGCACCGAGAATATCGATGCGGGATCGGCTTTGATGGTGCGTTGCACTTCGATGCGCTCAGTCGACATTCGACGATGCTGTCAGATGATCGGCGTCTGTGCACCTGCGGCTCCCGGAACTGAAGCGTCATTCGCCCGGCGGTTCGGGTCACGCGACAACGACAGCCCGTGGAACGACACGCTCGCCGTCCAGCAGGCAGGCCCGCGGAATCGACGAGTCCTTGTAATCAAGCCGATTTCAATGGTCGTCGCGCATCGCTCCCACGTTCTACATTCGACGAACACATGACCCGGAGTTGAACTTCCGGAGTCTGATTCAGAGTGACGAGGGAGTTCGCATGCCGCGCAACAACTCGCGACGCCGGTTGTTCGGCGCAGCGATCGAGGAGGGCTGAGCGATGGCGGCGATCCTCGACAGGGCACGGAAGTCGGATGTGCGAGTGCCGACGACGGCTGACGCGGAGTCCGCGCTCATCGATCCGACAGCGCTGAGCAGGAAGACTCAGAGCTCATCCCGCGTGCCTCGATCAGTACAGCGCATGATCGGTCCTGTCCTGATCATCGTGGTCTGGCAGCTCGTGGTGAGCACCGGGTTGTTCAACGAGAACACTCTCCCCAGGCCCTTGTCGGTGCTGTCCGCAGCGTGGCGTCTGATTGCGAACGGCGAACTGCAGGAGCATATGTCGATCAGTCTCCTGCGGGTGGGCTACGGCTTGCTGTTCGGCATCGTGCTCGGGCTGGTCCTCGCGTTGATATCCGGATTGTCGCGGGTCGGTGAGAACTTCGTCGACGCCAACATGGAGGTGCTGAGGGCCGTTCCGAACTTCGCGCTCGTTCCTCTCCTCATCGTGTGGTTCGGTATCAGCGAGACCCCGAAGGTACTGCTCATCACCCTTGCGGTTGCTGTCTCGATCTACATCAACACCTTCTCGGCAATTCGCAGCGTCGATGCCGGACTGGTGGAGGCTGCGCGCTCCTTCGGTGTGCAGCGCGCCGAACTGATCCGCCGAGTGATCCTTCCCGGGGCCCTCCCCGGATTCCTCATCGGGCTGCGGTTGGCGCTGACCGGCGCGTGGTTGTCGCTGATCTTCGCCGAAACGATCAACGCGAAACGCGGGCTCGGACGCATGATGAGCGATGCCCGCGAGTACTTCCAGCTCGACGTGGTTTTCGTGCTCATCGCGGTATATGCGATTCTCGGCCTGATTTCGATCTTCATCGTCCGCGCACTCGAAACGCGCCTGCTCACATGGAGGAGGTCGTTCGATGGGAACTGACCTGATCGAACCGACCAGGACGAATCCGGTGGTCGTCGCACGTGGGGTGCGACGTGTATTCGGCGAGCAGGTGGTGCTCGACGGCCTCGACCTCGACATCGCCCCCGGTGAATTCGTTGCGTTGCTCGGTCGGAGCGGATCCGGTAAATCGACCTTCCTGCGGGCACTGGGTGCGCTGGACGCCGATGTGGAGGGGCACCTCCGTGTTCCCGCCCAACAGGCGATCGTCTTTCAGGACCCACGCCTGCTTCCGTGGCAGAAGGTGTTGACCAACGTCAATATCGGCCGCCCCGACAATGCGCAGACCCGCGCGGATGCTCTCGCCGCGCTCGACGAGGTTCAGCTCGCAAGCAAGGCCAGGGCCTGGCCGCACACCCTTTCGGGAGGCGAGGCGCAGCGTGTGGCACTCGCGCGCGCCCTCGTCCGGGAACCCGAACTGCTCCTGCTCGATGAGCCGTTCGGTGCTCTGGACGCGCTCACCCGAATCAAGATGCACGGGCTTCTCCAGCAGCTCGTGGCCAAATACCGCCCTGCCGTGCTTCTGGTCACCCACGACGTCGACGAAGCAATCCTGTTGGCAGATCGCGTGATCGTACTGACCGACGGGGCGATCTCGCTGTCCTCACCCGTCGAGATACCGAAGCCCCGCTCTCGCGATTCCCGGGAATTCAATGAGCTGCGGCGACAGCTGCTCACCGAGCTCGGCGTGGGCGACGAACCGGACGCGCAATGATCCGCAGGCTCCTCGCTCTGGGTGCAGAGCACAACCACCACAGTTCGACGACGAAGGAACAGGCTGTGCCGAATACAGAAGGATCACGGTGGCTTCTGCTGCCCGCATTGGCGATCGCGTTCGCGGTCTCCGGATGTGGGCTGTCCGGGGCCGACGGGCAGGAAGCCCTCGCCGAGGCGACGATCGCCCACAGCAGCGATGACATTCCCGAGGGCACCTCGCTCGTCGTTGCCGAGCAGAATGCGAGCCGGTCTCTGCCGCTGCAGCTTTCAGGTGCCACCGAGGAACTTCCGTACTCACTCGAGTTTGCCGACTTCAGCGGTGGACCCGCGGTCATCGAAGCGCTCCGTTCCGGCGCTGCCGACATCGGAGCGGTCGGCGAGGCTCCTATTCCACTCGCAGTTGCCAGTGGCGTCACCGACATCGTCGCCATCGGCCTCGAAGCGAATCCGGGAAGCAGCGGCGGGTACTTCCTCGCCGCACAGCCCGGAAGTGGAATCGAGACCGTCGCCGACCTGAAGGACAAGAAGGTCGCGTATCCACCGGGGACCGGACGGCACATGATCGTCGCCGGTCTCCTCGCCCAGGCCGGGCTCGATCCGAAGACGGACATCGAGGCCGTCGAGCTCGCCGGCGCCGAGGTCGCGCCGACGTTCGCGTCGGGTGCCGTCGACGCCGCTATCCTCACGGGCGTCCAGTACTACAAGGTGGGTGCGCCGCCGATCATCGGCGACGGAACCGGAATCAACACCGGAATCAACACGCTGATCGTCCGCAGGGAGACGCTCGAGGATCCTGCGAAGTCTGCCGCCATCGGCGATCTCGTCGGGCGTTCCGTCGCAGCGAACAACTGGATCACTTCTCATCCCGACGAATGGGTCGATGCGTACTACGTGGGCACCCAGGGGATGACACCGGAGGACGGGAAGTCGTTGCTCGACCACATCGGTACCGGGAAGTACTACCCGATCGACGAGAAGTCGATCGCGCTGTTCCGGACGGTCGCCGACGGACTGCTCGAGACCGGAACCATGTCCACCGCGGTCGAAATCGAATCCTATGTGGACGACCGCTACAACGACATCGTCGACGCACAGAACAACGCGGATGGATCCGAACCGCAACCGTTGCCGTGACGCTCTGTGACTCCTGAAGCTTCTGAAGTTCCTACAGCCCAGATAATTTCGATGAAGGGAAGTTCACCATGACCCAGGCCGGCACCAGACTCGACATCATTCCCCAGTCCGGATACGCCGGTGCAGAGATTCGGGGTATCGACCTGACGCGCGACCTCACGGACGACGAGATCACCGCCGTCCGTGAGGCCCTGCTGAAGTGGAAGGTGGTGTTCTTCCGAGAGCAGTTCCTCGATCACGACCAGCACCTGCGGTTCGCGTCCTATTTCGGTAATCCGACCCCGGCTCACCCGTTGTTCGATTCGATTCCGGACGAGAACTACCCCACCATCTACCCGATCTTCCGAGATCGGTTCAAGGCTCGGGTCGCGAAGAACAGTGGTTACGACAAGGTGCGCTGGCACGCGGATGTGACCGCCGCGGTCAATCCGCCGTTCGCATCGATTCTGCGTGCCGAGGAACTGCCTCCCTACGGCGGTGACACACAGTGGTCCAACGCCGTCGCGGCGTACGACGGTCTGTCGGCGCCGGTGCAACGATTGGCCGACGAACTACGTGCGGTGCACCAGTTCACGCCGGGTGCCGGGTCGAAGCCCACCGAGGACTACCTCCGCCGTGTCGAGCGCCGTCCGCTGGTGACCGAGCATCCGGTGGTGCGTGTGCATCCGGAGACGGGGGAGAAGGCTCTGTACGTCAACCCCGGTTTCACCCAGTACATCGCCGGTGTCTCCGCGCATGAGAGCCGTCGTCTGCTCGGATTGTTCTACGAAGAGCTCGGCCGCCCCGAATACACCGTGCGCTTCAAGTGGGAGCCGGGCTCGGTTGCATTTTGGGACAACCGTTCCGCTGTGCATCTGGCACCGTCGGATCTCACGACCGAACACGACCGTCGGCTCTACCGCATCACTCTCGAGGGGGATGTGCCCGTCGGTCCCGACGGAACCGAGTCCGTTGCGCTCGAGGGCGACCCTTTCAACGCTGTCTGATCCACTATCTAGGAGTTCGATGTTCGCCCGCACACGGGAGACGGAACCCTCTGCGGGCCTACGTCCATTCTTCACGTCCCTGTTCATACCGTCCGCGATATTCGGTCTGGGTACCGGCGCGGGTGCTCCGATGATGGCCCTCCTCGCCCGAGATCTGGGTGCCTCGGTACCTGTCGCGGGCATGATCGTCGGGATGATCGCACTCGGTGCGGTCCTCGGCGATCTGCCATCGGGATCCATCGTGGCACGATTCGGGGAACAGCAGGCGATCATCGGAGGCACTGTTTTCGGTGCGACGGGTGTGCTCGTCTCGCTGTTGGCTCCGAACCCGGCAATCCTGGCCATCGGTGCAGTACTCACCGGGTTCGCAATGGCGGTGTGGGGCTTGGCCCGACAGAGCTATCTCGCAGGCGCCCTCCCGATACACATGCGTGCCCGCGGTATCTCGGCAAACGCGGCTATGCACCGCGCAGGATTTCTGGTCGGGCCGTTCGTCGGGGCCGTTGCCGTGCATCGATTCGGTATCCAAGGCGGATTGATGGTGGAGTTCGTGGCGATCATCGTCGCGGGCATACTCATCACGAGGTCGACGGTCCCGGAGCCGCAACGGTCCGATAAGGGTGGAGAGGGAGTTCTCGGTGTCGCGCGATCCCACCACGTCGTGCTCCTGACGCTGGGAGCGGGATCGATGCTCGTCGGAGCATCGCGCGCGTCGCGTGAAGCGGTACTGCCGCTATGGGCCGAGCACATCGGCGTTGCGCCTGCCACGGTGGCGCTGGTGTTCGGGATCAGCGGTGCGGTGGACCTGCTGCTTGCCTACCCCGCGGGTGTTCTCATGGACAAATGCGGTCGCCTCGTGACCGCGATACCGGCCTTGTTGCTGTTCGGCACCGCGTTTCTGATACTTCCGCTCATCCACGAATTATGGTGGCTCATCGTGGTCGCGGTAGTCCTCGGCGCCGGCAACGGCATGAGCAACGGGCTTGTGATGACACTCGGCGCCGACGTCTCTCCGCCGGATCGTCGCGCCGAGTTCCTCGCCGCATGGCGTCTGACCCACGACACCGGGTCGCTCACGGGCCCGCTGGTGGTCGGCGCGGTCGCGGCGGTCTCGCTCGCAGCGGGCGCCATGACGATCGATGCGCTCGGTATCGTGGGCGCAGCCGTGATGTGGCGGTACATTCCGCGATACGTGCCCTCCCCGAAGTCTCTTGCCACCAACGCAAAGGCCGAGAGCATGCCCTCGACGCCGTCCAACTTGTCCTGTTGATCGCTGCCGTCTGACTCGTTCGCAGAAATCGACCCGAGCTAGCTCCCACTCACCGTCTCGTCATCGGTTGCGCCGCTACGTGTACGAGTGTCCGGGCCACGGTCCGAGTTCGGACGGGAACGCCGACCCTCGCTGACGAGCCCTGAGTCATAGGCGTGTGTTCCCATTCGTCCAATACGGACTGCGGATGAACTGTGATGCTACGACGATGATCAAAAGAATCATTCCCTACGCCGACGGACACGATCTTGCAGCATCCAGAGCGTTCTACGTCGAGGTCTTCGGGCTGGATGTAGCGATGGACGATCCGGTGCTGGGGTTACAGTCCTCGGACAATCCCAGCGCGCAGGTCTTGATCCCGCCACACGGGATGGAGACCCCAGCGCCGCACTTCGGGATCGATGTCGGGACGCCGGCCGCCGTCGACGCCGCCCACGCCGAAGCGATACGCAGAGGCACGCCTGTGGTCTATCCGCTCACCGACGAACCATGGGGCGTGCGACGGTTCTTCGTGGAGGATCCGAGTGGCACAGTGATCAACGTGCTCGCACACCTGTATTGACCATCCGGATAGGGTGAGGCCATGAGCGACCTTCCCAGCCACTGGATTCCGCACCGTCGTGAGGATGGTGAGGTCATCGGTTGGATCGACATGGAATCTCAGGAACCGAACCTCATTCCCATCGACCGCCTGGGCCGGCCCCTCCCAACGGTCTCCGACTGGAATGCAGCCGAGGAAGTCCTCGAGGACTTGGGCCTGCGCTTCTTGATGAACCGATTCCACTACCGTGGGCACACGGTGCGGATCAGGCACCTCTACGAGGACCGTGTCATCGTCACCACCGCGGTGTCGGACGCGATCGGCGATGTCGGGCAGGAGTTCACGCTCCCTTTCCCCGCAGGACCCGATCTCACCGAAGCTCGAACACACTGACGGACCGGCAAATCACTGGCTAGGCGGCAAACCCAGTGCATCGGCGAGGAGCGGCCACGACTGGTAGAAGGCGTCCTGCCAATATCCCCACGAATGTGTCCCTCTGGGTTGTAGATCGAACGTCGCCGGGATATCGAGTTCGTTCAAACGGGTCTGCAGGTTCGTCGTGCACCAGTGCACCGCAGCCTCGATCACCCCGCCGACCACAACCTGGTTCGCCAACGCCAGCGCCTGATCCTCGACACTTGCGTCCGGTTCCACGACCGTGAACTCATTGCCGAGGGTTTCGTGCGGGCCGGGCAGCCCGGTGGCGTCGGAGATGAACAGCTCGGTTCCGCGTAGACCTTCGGCATTGACCACCGGATCGTTCTCCACCCATGCCGGATCGTCGTCCTCGCCGTACATGTTGCGAACGTCGCCGCCTCCCCAGGTTTCGACGACGAGTTTGACGAATTCCTTGCCGATCGGATCGGAGGTCTGTGCGCAGCCGCTGTAACCGGCCGCTGCGGAATAGAAACCGGGCTTGGCAATTGCGTATTGAAGTACCGCGGTCGCTGTCATCGAGTTCGCTGCGATGGCCTGCACGCCGTTGGTGCCCAGCGCGCCATCGATCAGTGGCGGAAGTTCCTCGAGGAAGAACGTCTGCCATTTGTTGAGACCCAGATTCGGGTCTTCGCGCTTCCAATCGGTGTAATACGAGAACGCGCCGCCGATGGGCATCACCACGTTGACGTCCTGTGTCTTCAGGAAATCGCCGACGTCGGTGTTGGCCCACCACGTTGCGGCATCGGTACCACCTCCGGCGCCGTTGACCAGGTACAACACGGGTCGAGCTGCAGACGCGTCGCGTGGGCGCTGGACTCGGACCGTGATGTCTTCGTCCATCGCTGCGGAGTGGACCTGCAGAGTCAGATACTGCCCGTCGAACTCGCTCGAGACAATTCGGGAACCATTCGGCGACACCGGATCTGCAAGCAAGGATTGAGCCGCGACAATAGGGTCGTTCGGCACTTGATCCTGTGCGAACGAGATGCCGCTACCCGCAGTGGCTGCAATCATCGTCGCGAGAGTTCCTGCGACGACGGTGGTCTTGATTCGCCTTGCAGATACCGACCGCATCCCGGTCCTTTCCGATTGCTTCAGCCGGTGAGCCCGACGCCGACAAGAACGAGTGACGCGACGGACGATACCGCACGCAGAACATTGAATGTGTTCCAGCGGGGATGAAATTCGGAGAATCCGATGCGTTTGGAATCGAGCGAGTTGTTCAGTGGAATGTTGACGACGACTGTAACGACAAGGGAGCCGACGAAGCTGACCGCGGCCGCGGCGAAGAACCACAGCGCTGACGACCCCTCTGCGAAGAGTCCGGATACGAGAGCCAGGATCGGGGCGCCGAAGAACGGGACGAACAGCCACGGGCTGAGGATCTTACGATTCATGCTCCGCATAGCAGTATCGGCTGCGTCGGCGTCGATCGCTTTGAGTCCGGGGATCACCGACATCGAGAACGAGTAGTACAGGCCGGCGAGGGTTCCGTGCAGGACGAGTGTGATGAGACCGAGTATCGACATGCAGCCATGATGCTCTTGTCGACCCGCAGTTCGCCGCATCCACAAAGACATCAGGCACGCCACCGACGCGGCACAGATCCGGGCACCTGTCCGAAATGCCTCCCGCCTGCCGGTGGTTCACCGATGATGATCTCTGACCGGTGCTTGTGCGGCCTGGGACGGAGTGCGTTCGCAGTTGTGACGCGCGATGACTTTCGTGGACTCGAGCAGTCTCACTCTGTGCCATCAACGACGAATAGTGGAGAACCGTATGAGTCAACTGCTGAGAGTCCAGAATTTCACCGTGTCGAGCGACGGCATCGCTGCAGGGGAAAATCAGAGTTTCGAGAGCCCGTTCGGTCTCGACCACGGCGAGCTGCTCGCGTGGGCCGGCGCTACGGCGAGCTGGCCCAATCGCACCGAGCCGGGTGGAAGTCGTGGCCTCGACGACTACTTCGCACGCGACTTCGCGCACAACATCGGCGCCGAGATCATGGGGCGTAACAAGTTCGGTCCGCAACGTGGCCCCTGGGCCGATCACGAGTGGCTCGGATGGTGGGGTGACGAACCGCCGTTCCACACGCCGGTCTTCGTGATGACCCACTACGAACGTCCGTCGTTCACGCTCGGCGACACCACGTTCCATTTCGTCGACGGAGACCCGGCCACGGTCCTCGAACAGGCAAAGAAGGTCGCGGACGGCAAAGACGTCCGACTCGGCGGTGGGGTCACCACCGTCAAGGAATTCCTCGACGCGGATCTCGTCGACACCCTGCATGTGGTGGTGTCGCCCGTGACCTTCGGTAGTGGCCTTCGCCTGTGGGAGTCGCCCGACGAGTTACTCGACCGATTCCATCTCGATGTGGTGCCCAGTCCGAGCGGCGTCACTCACCACTTGTTCTGGAGGAAGTGACGGCGTGGCTTACCGTGAGACTGCCTGCCGCGAGACTGCGCGGTCGGTGAGTCTCCTGCGGATCGCGTAGCCGGCCACGATCAATGCGATGAGCCCCGGTCCGGTGTGGACCGCGAAGACTCCGAGCAGACTCGGTCCACCCCAATCGTCGCGGTAACTCGCCGGATCGCGGTAGTCGATGATGAAGAATTCGGCGACTCCACGGACGATCAGGTACAGGCCGACCATGCAGCCGACGCTGATGGCCAGTCTTGTGAATATCCGCTTCCGATGGTGACTGAAGGCGACGACGATCAGCAGTACGACGAGCGCGACGAGTACTGCGGCCACGGAAATACCCACGAAGTGGGGTGGGTCTGCATCGGCAGCGGTCACGAAGTCCATGATCGGATTTCATCATGGTGGGCGCCGCGGCACATCAGGGAACTCCCGGATCTCTTCGGTCGGGGAAACACGTCACTCGGCGCGCGGCCGCGGAAGGTATCTGTCGATGAACAGCCCCTCGGCCGACACACAGACCTGACCGTCGGCGGTGCTGATCTCTCCGGTTGTGTGGATCTTTCGTCCGTCGCACGACACCTGGCGGGCTCTGACGGTCAAGGGTTCGAACAGGGGTGCCACGCGGTGGTACCGAACGGTGAGTTCTTTCGTCATACCGCGTTGGCCCGCGAAGTCGTTCGCGATTCCGAGGGTGTGGTCGAGGATCAGTGCCGACACGCCGCCGTGTACCTTCGCGGGCGGACCTTGGTAGGGAAGACCGAGAGTGGTGTCACCACTGACAGATCCGTCGTCGTACCCGCGGAGTTGCAGGGGAGGTGCGATGGGATTGTCGATGCCCGTGACCGGGCTGTGCCGGGTCGGGCCATCGACATCCCACATTTCGATCAGTCGGGCGCCGACGTCGGGGGAGTGCTCGTCGAGCGTATCGGCGATCTCGCGCAACGTGTCGCGGATGCGCGCGAGGTGCGGGTTGTCACGTCCGGTGTGCAGCACCGACGCCATGATGCGTCGTGTTGCGTCGACGACTTCCTCGATCACATGACCGGTGGGTGGGGAAGAAATCTCGACGCCTTCGCTGTGAGAATCCACCGGAGTAGAAGAGGTCATGATCTCCCTTGTCCTCGCCCGACCGAACACCGTGCGGGGTCGACGATAGGCCGTGGACGTGGTGGTTCTCGTCGCGTTTCCGCTGATCGGGACCGGGATTGTGTCCCTGTGCCGGTGATCAGTTCGAGTCAGCGGATTCGGTGAGTATCGCGTCCAGATCATTCAGAACCGCAAGTCCGCCGAGCGGGCCGACACCGGTGATCCAGTACGCCATGTCGACGACGTGCATGTTCGGGAAGATTTCCGAATCGGTCACGACCGGGGGAATCGATGTGGGGTCGTCAGGTGTCGCGCTGGTGACCAGCACGACATCGGCACGTGCTTCGGTGGCGTGCTCGTACGACACGTCGACCGAGATCGAGTTCTCCCAATCGCGGGGCGGGATGGTGAATCCCGCGCATTCGAGGGCGCTGCCGGCGAAGGATACGGGGCCGTAGAGCGTGAGCTGTTCGTCGCGGGGCCGGATCAGCTGTGCCGTCTTACCCTCGGTGTTGTGTTCGGTCGCGACCTCGTCGCAGCGATCGGTGTAATTGTCGAGCAATGCCTGCGCATCATCGCTGCGGCCGAGTGCGTCGGCGACGAAGCGGACGTTGTCCTGCCACGGGTCGGATTGCGAGGCCATGAAGATGGTCGGGGCGATGGCGGCGAACTGTTCGTACATCTCGCCGTGCCGGGTCTGGGTACCGATGATCAAGTCGGGGTCGAGTGCGGCGATTTTCTCGAGGTTCGGAGCCGCGACAGTTCCGGCAAGCTCGACCGTCGAGGCCTCATCGCCGAGGTAGGCCGGCACACCGGCCGACTCGCTGAGAACAGCTGCGCCGACAGGGACGACACCGAGCGCGATGGATGTGTCGAGTTGAACGGGTTCGAGGACAACGACGCGCTGGGGATTGCCCGGCACCTCTGTGCTGCCCCGAGCATGCTCGACGACGCGAGACGATGCCGTCTGGTCGGCTGTTTCCTCGGTTCCGCTACTGCACGCGGACAACGCGAGGGCGCCGACGACGGCTCCCGCCACCAAGCGTCCGACTCGTCGTCGTGTGTTCTGCTGCATTTGCGCTCCTCGATGCATGCACCGAACGCGGAGCATGTTCGGGTGCAGCGCGACCGGAATGTACTGCTCAGGTTTGGTGAGCCTAACTTACTTAGCGAAGAGGACCTGTGACACCCCACAGTGAGACCCCGGCTGTCGAGAATCACCAGACGAGCCGACGGTGCGATGCGTGCACGCGACGATCGTCGGAGGCCGGCGAGTCGATGCTGGCACGCGCGGGTCGCGCACGACTATGGGTGTTGATCGAACATGCGGGCCCGTGGCCGAAGTCGGCACCGGGTGAAGTTCTGCCGGACGCACTCGTCCGACGGATCGAATCGGCGGGCGGGCCTGTCCGCCTGGCGCTGATCCGACGCCCACGCGATCGCAACGTGGTGGAGCCGCGGTGGATCCTCGCGTGGTCCGATGGTGTGCGGCAATGGATGCGGGAGGGCACCGTCGCTGGTTATGGGGACCTTGTGGACCTGCCGTTCGAGTCGAGCGCCCGCGGTGAGGAACCGGACGTCGGTGTTGCACGGCACATACCGATTTTCGCAGTGTGCACGCACGGGAAGAAGGATGCCTGCTGCGCCGAACTCGGCCGACCGATCGTGAACGCGGTGGCCGCCGTCGACGGCGCCGACGTGTGGGAGTGCACGCACATCGGGGGAGATCGCTTTGCGGCGAACATGATCGCGCTCCCGGCCGGTCTGTACTTCAGCCGGTTGGGGCCGGAATCCGCGGTGGTCACCGCCCGGGAGGTACTCTCCGGCCGCATGCCACTCGGCCATCTACGTGGCCGTGCAGCCCTATCACCATCGGCGCAGGTCGCCGAGCACACCATTCGCGAAAGAACAGGCCTCGACGCAATCGATGCGATCGAGCAGGTATCTGAAACAACCACACCGGACGGTTCCGTGGCCGTCGACATGCGCATAGCCGGACGGGACTACCGGGTGCTGATCCGGCAGGGTCCACCCGAGCCTACCTTCGGGCACGGGTGCATAGTCGATTCGGCAGTGACCTGGCATCGCTGGATCGTCGACAGCGTTGAAGAGCGGTCTCCCTCGGATAGGTAGCCGACCACTTCCTGCGAACCGGACCGGACACGCAGCGAATCGCGCACCATTGTTCTGTGACCACACCCCACGAGGGCAGTCCCACCCGCGCACCGTTGGTCCTGGCATCGTTGATCCTCGTCGCAGCGGTGGCGAACCTGAATCTCGCCGTCGCGAACGTCGCGCTGCCCGACATCGGGAAGGCGTTCGATGCGACCCAGACGAGCCTGAACCTCATCGCTGTCGGATATTCGCTCGGTCTTGCGGCGTCCGTGCTCTATCTCGGTGCCATCGGCGACCGCTACGGACGCAAGTCCATGTTGATGCTCGGTATGGCACTGTCGGTCCCCGCGTCGCTCGTCGCAGGGTTCGCGCCGAACGAGGAGATCCTGTTCCTGGCGCGTGTGATCGGGGGGATCTCTGCCGGTCTGGCCTACCCGACGACGTTGGCGCTGATCACGGCGTTGTGGTCGGGTGCCGCGCGCACCCGTGCGATTGCGCTGTGGTCGTCGATCGGCGGCGGACTCACTGCCCTCGGACCGCTCGTCGCAGGCTCGCTGCTGGAAGGATTCTTCTGGGGGTCCGTCTTCCTCGTGACGATTCCGTTGGCGCTTCTGGCGCTCGGCCTGACGGTGGTGTTCGTGCCGAGTCACGTCAACGAATCGACCGATCCCGTCGATCATCTCGGCGGCATCGTGTCGGTGGTGCTGGTCGGGTCGCTCGTCGTCGGAATCAACTTCGCGCCGGTCGACGGAATGATGACCGTCGCGGTGTCCGCGTTGGTGATTGCCGTCGCGGCGTGTGTCCTGTTCGTGCTTCGGCAGCTACGCGCGCGGAATCCGCTGTTCGACCTGCGGGTGGCGCGTCGCCGGATCTTCTGGGTCGCGGCGGTCGCCGGCATCGTCGTGTTCGGCACGCTCATGGGAACGATGTACATCAGCCAGCAGTACCTGCAGAACGTGCTCGGCTACTCGACCCTGGCGGCAGGCTCGGCGGCGCTGCCTGCCGCAGTGGTGATGGTGTTGGTGGCGCCGCAGTCGGCGAAACTCGTGGAGTCGCACGGGGCGCGGTTCACATTGCTGTCGGGGTACGTCGCGATCGTGTTGGGGCTCGTGGTCGCACTGACGATGTGGGACGACGACGCCCACTATTGGGCGGTCGCGCTGGGCTTCATGTTCCTCGGCGCCGGTGTCGGTTTGGCAGGCACGCCGGCATCTCATTCGCTGACGGGTTCGGTGCCGGTATCGCGGGCGGGAATGGCGTCGGGCACCGCCGATCTGCAGCGTGACCTCGGCGGCGCGATCGTGCAGTCGATTCTCGGAGCGCTGCTCACGGCGGGGTACACGGCGTCGTTCGCAACCACCATCGCCGCGAATCCGCAGGCGTCGTCGGTCAGCGAGCAGACTCAGGCAGCATTGGAGAAGTCGTTCGCGGGTGCGGCGAACATCGCGGAGCAGTATCCGCAGTATGCGCCGCAGATCATTGCGGCAGCCCGGGAGGCGTTCCTCGACGGAGACACGCGCGCGTATGCAGCAGCGATCGCGATCGTCTTGATCGGTGCGGCTCTGGTGTTCTTCGTCTTTCCGAAGCGCGAGGCGGAGCGCGAGTTGTTGGCCCGCTATGCCGCCGAGGACTCGAAGTAGGGTGCCGTCGCGCAGTGACGAGAGTGGCATGTGTGAATTCGCCGTCCAATGGGTACTCGGCATCAATGCTGTTGAGGTCCGGTACGGGTTGCCCGATGCCGGACATCGACTGCATCCACATAGGAGAAGGGATTTGTAACGATGCTCGGACTGGGAATCCTCGGCTGGATCATCATAGGCGGTCTGGCCGGTTGGATCGGCAGCAAGATCATGGGGACCGACGCGCAGCAAGGCATCCTTCTCAACATCGTCGTGGGCATCGTCGGTGGGTTGCTCGGCGGATTCTTGTTGGGGCTGTTCGGAGTCGATGTCCAGGGCGGCGGCATGATCTTCAGCTTCCTGACGTGCCTGCTCGGTGCGGTGATCCTGTTGTTCGTTGTCAAGGCTGTCACCGGGCGTGGTGCTCGTCGTTGACAGTGAATACACACTGATCCGCCGCTGATGCGGTGTTCGAAATCGGAATTGCCGCGGCCGGCTAGAAGTCGGCCGCGGCAATCTTGTCTGTGTTCAGCGTAGGGGTGTGACCGGGGTTATCCTCGCGGGCATGGCAGGAACCGACGTCGACGAGATATGCCAAGCCGTGATGGCGATCGCGGACGAGTCACTGGATCACATGCGGAAGATCCTGTCTCGGATGAGCTATCAGCAGGCGAACACCGTTCCGGCGTTACCCGGTGCCAACAGCCCTTACGCGATTGTCACCCACTGTGTCGGTATGACCGACTACTGGGGCGGATCACTGATCGCCGGCCTGCGCATCCCACGCGATCGAGACGCCGAGTTCGAGGCGCACGGCGACCCGCGAGACCTGTGTGATGAGGTCGAGCGGCTGCGTCGACGATTCCCCGGCTGGGTGAGAATCGCATTGACCGAAGGCATCCGTGATCGCACCGCCGTAGGCACTACGCGAAGCAATACACAGACTGCCAGTCCGACGTGGGTTCTACTGCATATCGTGCGTGAACTGTCGCAGCACCTCGGGCAACTCGAGATCACTCGCGATCTGCTGGCCGCGAACGATCATTGACGATCTGCAGTCACTCGCTGTCGGCGTCGTATGTCTCGCGATGGGCGTGCACCTCGTCCATGTTCGCTTCGGCCCAATCCTTGATGCCACGGATCACCTGGTGCAGCGACAATCCGAGATCGGTCAGCTCGTAGCTGACGGTGATCGGCACGGTCGGCGTCACGGTGCGGGTGAGCATGCCGTCGCGTTCGAGGGAACGTAACGTCTGGGTGAGCATCTTCTGGCTGACTCCGGCCAGCCTGCGCGACAACTCGGAATACCGCATCGCGCGCGGATCACCAGCACATCTGCCAGGCCCCTGCGGGCCGTCGCTGCCGAGCGCGGCCATGATCAGCGCGACCCACTTGTTGGAGATCCGGTCGAGCAATTGGCGGCTGGGGCATTGCGCGAGGAATGCGTCGTACTCCTGGTGTTCCTGTGCTCGCTTCTGTGCTGCGGTCATCGTCGGCATCGAACGCTCTTTTCTTCCGAGGAGAGTTACGCACTTCGAAGTGCGTACTTCCCGTTGGAGAGTTACCCCTCAATAGTGAAGTGGTATCGCATTGAAACGCAAGACTCGAGGAGAGAATCATGGGGACATCCACTTTTCGCTCGGCAGTCGTTCGCACCCCGAACGGACCCGACTCGATCGAGATCGTCGACGTTCCCGTCGTCGAACCCGGTCCCGGTGAAATCCGTGTTCGGATCGCTGCCGCAACGATCAATCCCGTCGATCTCGCGGTCGCGAGCGGCTTCTTCCACACTGCGGGCCTGATCGACCAGCCCGAACGCACCGGTCTGGGTATGGATTTCGCCGGAACCGTCCTCGCAGCCGGGCCGGGGGCGGACCTGGCAGTCGGCGCCCGTGTCGCGGGAGCCGTCATCGGATTCGACCGCGACTTCGGCACCTACGCCGAGCAACTCGTCGTCGCCGCCGCTGACGTTGCCGTCGTGCCCGACGATCTCGAACTGGTCGACGCAGCGACGGTGCCGATCAACGGTCTCGCCGCGGCCCAGATCGTCGACCTGCTCGGTGACGCACCCGCGAGCGCCGACCGGTTGCTCGTCACCGGAGCAGCGGGCGCCGTCGGGGGATACCTGCTGTCGCTCGCACGTGACCGCGGCTGGCAGGTGACCGGTCTCGCCAGAGCCGAGGACGAAGAGTTCGTGCGCGGCCTCGGAGCCGACTTCACCACGCACGCCGAGTCGGGTTGGGACGCCGTCGCCGACGCTGCAGCCCTACAGGAGCAGGCGATACCCCTGATCCGCGACGGTGGGGCGTTCGTCGGTGTCCGGCCGAACGGCGAACCGCCCACGGAGCGCGGCATCACCACGACCGCGGTGGACACGACACCGAACGGGCCTCGACTGGCCGAACTACTCGCCCGCACCGCTTCGGGAGAACTACCGGCCCGCGTGCACGCGGTAGTGCCGTTGGAGCAGACCGCAGACGCACACCGAGCCGTTGCGAAGGGCGGGGTGCGCGGCCGCTACGTCATCGAGCCCTAGATTTCGCCACTGGTGTCACGTTTCGGCGATGGCCGGTGTCTTCATGTCGAAGCCACTTCGATCGGAGGAATGATGACCACCAGGATCGCGCCGGCGGAAATGACCGGACTCTACGGCGGCCTCGTCAAACGCATGTCGCGACGAATGGTCGGCAACGTGCCGGACGGCATAGCCGTGTTGTGGCACAACAAGAAGGTGATGAACTTCAGCCTCGGTGTCGGGCGCAAGGTGAAGAAATGGGATCGATGCGACGAGAATCTGAAGGCGTTCGCCAACATGGCCGTGGCGGCGTTCGTCGGATGTGAATTCTGCCTCGATTACGGATATTTCGAGGCACACAACAAGGGTCTCGATGTGAGGAAGGCGCGTGAGGTCCCGCGGTGGCGTGAATCCGATGCGTTCACATCGCTCGAACGCGACGTCATGGAGTACGCCGAGGCGATGAGCTCCACTCCTCCGACCGTCACCGACGAGTTGTCGGCCCGGCTGCTCGACGCACTCGGCCCGGCCGCGCTGGTCGAGCTGACGGCACACATCGCGTTCTCGAACTTCGCTACCCGCTCCAACATCGCACTCGGAGTGAGATCGGAGGAGTATGCGGCGAGCTGCAATCTCGCCCCGCTCGCCGTAGCGTCGAAGTCATGACCGACGATCCGTTCGTCACCCATCGCAGCCTGCTGTTCACGGTCGCGTACGAGATGCTCGGCTCCGCCGCCGACGCCGAGGACGTCGTCCAGGAGGCATGGCTGCGGTGGGACGCGGCGGACCGTGCCGAGGTGCGCGACGCCCGTGCCTATCTCGTTCGGATCGTGACGCGGTTGTCGCTCAATCAGATCCGGGCGTCGGCGCGACGACGCGAAGAGTACGTCGGGGAATGGTTGCCGGAGCCCTTGCTCACGGGTCCCGATATCGCCGACGACGTCGAACTTGCCGAGAGCGTCTCGATCGCGATGCTGACCGTGCTCGAGACACTCACGCCGGCCGAACGCGCGGTGTTCGTGTTGCGGGAGGTGTTCGAAACGCCGTACGAGGAGATCGCCGCGGCGGTGGAGAAGACTCCGGAATCGGTCCGGCAAATCGCTCACCGTGCCCGCAGACATGTCGCCGCGCGACGACCACGGATGGATGTCGATCCCGTCGAGCAATCCGCGGTGGTCGACAAGTTCCTGGCAGCGGTCACCACCGGTGATCTGCAGGCCTTGCTGGACGTCCTCGCCCCCGATGTGGTGGCGGTCGCCGACGGCGGTGGGCTGGCGCCTGCGTCGAGGAAGCCGATCGTCGGAGCCGACCGGTTGGCGTCGCTGCTGGTCCGGTACGTGAACGTTCGAGGATTTACGGTGACGACGGCCCGGATCAACGGGATGCCGGGTGCACGACTCTTCGCCGATGGCCGCACCGTGGCGGTGAGCATCGTGGTGGAGGGCGGCAGGATCACGCACCTCTACGGGATTGCCAATCCCCACAAGCTGGGACGGATGGACGAGACTGTCGACCTGCAGCGCTGAAGCCCTCCCAGGAACGGTAGGCACGACGCGGAGATAGACTGCGCGGTATGTTCTTCGGCACCCGCAACGGCGTAGAGGTCCTCCTCTTCGTCCTGACGTGGGCGGTCGCAGTCTTCTTCACCGTCGGCCTCGCATCGTCCGGCGACACGTCGGCGCTGTTGGCGGGGCTTCTCATAACCGTCGTGGCGGTCGCTGCGCTCGTGCTCGTGTGGCGGTCCGACGACCTGCTGTTCGCCCTCGGCCGCACCACCCGCGGGCCGACGGAGGAAGAGCATCGCCGGCACGGCGAACTTCGACGTCAGTCACACCCGGACACCGCCGGTAAACCACGACCTCGAGCTCCCGGCCCCCACGCGGGGACCGGATCGACTGCTGCGCTCTGACCGATCGGTCCCCGCTTCCTCGCACTCATCGTCAGTCACGAGGAATTCGGGAGATCCCCATGTCGTCACACAACCATGTCGTGTCCGTGCGCGACGCCGAACGCCACTTCGGTGGTCTACGCGTCTTCACCGAACTGAGTTTCGACGTCGCAGCGGGGCAATGCTGCGCGATTGTCGGCGCCAACGGTGCGGGCAAATCCACACTGCTGCGATGCATGGTCGGTGCCGAGCGGCTCGATCACGGCAGCATCACCGTCGACGGCGACCCTGTCGACGAGTCCTCTCCGGGTTTTCGGGCTGCGGTAGCCGCGGTCATAGGCGATGTCGCGGTGTTTGCGCATCTCACTGCGCACGAACATCTGCAGCTTGTCGCCACTGCCCACGGTGTACCGGATCCGTACGGTCAGGCCTCGCGGGTGCTCGAGGATGTCGGTCTCCTCGACGCGGCCGACCAATTGCCTGTGACGATGTCGAGTGGGCAACGACGCCGACTCGGCCTGGCATCGGCATTCGTTCGGCCGCGTCGACTATTGGTGCTCGATGAGCCCGAACAGCACCTCGACGTCAGTGGACGGACCTGGCTGTCCGATGCGATTCGCGACGAGACTCGCGCGGGCACCACGGTGCTGCTGGCATCCCACGATGCTGCGCTGGTGGATTCCGTCGCAGACCTGACCGTGGACGCAGACTCATGGCGCTGACGGACATACCGGGGGCCATCCCGTCGGTGCGCGTTGTGCACTCCGTGCGGCGCGGGTTCGAGCGCACACACACCCCGCAAACCCACCGTGAAGGCCTGATCGTTGTGTCGGTTCTGGGGTTGTACGTGTGCGGCGGCCTCGTGTGGTGGCTGGCCACGCGCCCCCCGACCGCCCTCGCCGAGTCGATTCTGTTTGCAGGACAAGAAGGCTGGAATCCGACGTGGGGCTGGGCGGTCTTCGCGATTCTCATTTCGCTGTCCACAGTCGCGACTCGTTCGCTCGGACCCGTCACCACCGTGAGCAATACGGCGTGGTGGGTGCTGTCCACACCGGTCGATCGTGGTGCTCTACTGCGGGCCCGTCTGCTCGCAGCGCTGAGCATCGGCGCGCTGGTCGGTGCAATTGAGGGGCGACTCGCTGCGTTCATCGGTGCGCTCGAAGGCTGGGTCCCGTTCACGGTATTCGGAATGTGTATCGGCATCGGTGTGGTCGCCTTCGCGATACTCGTTCAATGCAGGGTGCTGCCGGTATGGACGCTTCGAGCCATGGCCGGGGTGTTCGCGGTGCTCGGAGGTGCGACGTCGGCACTCGCTATCACGGGTGTGTCCGTACCGATGACGGTGGCGTGGGCTCCGGTTGTCGTTGTCGGAGTAGCGGTTGTCTCGGCCGGCGCAGCGGCGGTGAGCTTGTGTGGACGCATCGGTCTCGCCGACATGACGGTGGGATCCGATATGACCGTCGCAGTGAGTGCATCGATCACGACACTGGATCTGTCGGTGCTGACCGGGGCTGCTGAGCAGAGGGCGTGGCGGAAGGTGGCTCGCCGTCCCTCGCGTGCATTACCGACGAGCCGTACGCGGGCATTGATCTGTAGTGATGCACTTCGGCTTCGTCGCCGTCCGTCGTCGTTTCTCTACGTTGCAGGTGCGGTGTTCGTGGGCTCGGTTCTGGCTGCGGTACTGTCGCCGCCTGCTGCCGTCATTGCTCATCTCGCACTCGTGTTCGCTGTGGCAGTGGCGTTCAGCGGTGGACTGCGGGACCTGTCTGCCAACAGCGGGTTACGTGCGACGCTGGGTGCTCACGATCGGGCATTGCGCGTGCCCCTGATGGCTGTGCCGGCCGGTGTTGCCGCTGCAACGACCATTCTCACTGCGCCGCTGGTGGCAGCAGATCTCCTGGTCATGACCATCGTCCTGATGGGGGCGTGCGCCGCTGCCTATCGGGTTCGTACGCATCCCTACACCGACTACGACGGTCTGGTCCTCGACACCGCTGTGGGACAGATTCCTGTCGACCTGATCCGGCAACGGATGCGTGGGCCCGACGTACTTGCCGTCACCGCACTACTTCTCCTACTGGTGAGCTGAACGAGGCCGCCCGCGGACGCGGGCGGCCTCATTATCGGTCCCGATCAGGGTCGGGACACAACGTCGATGGTGCCCTGGCAGACCGCGTTCTGGGTGTTGATGAACCACCACCCCCCACCGGTCTGCACGGTCACGGTGAAGTCGACCGTTCCCGTCCCGGGGAAGGTGCGATTGATCGGGATGCCGGGGTTCTGATTCCACGCTGCCTGATCGCTGACACTGCGTCCGGACTCGCCGCTCGTCGTGTTGGTCCAGTCGACCAGCACCTGCGTCCCATACCAGTTCGGTCCGATGCTCGGGATGAGGCCACCCGGGGGGTAAGGCAGATCGTTTCCGCCGCTGAGCAGGAGTGATGGTTCCAGCACGTCACCACCCGGGGGAATCGATTCGCCGGACCCTGCGCGAACGTTCCATGTGAACGGCGGTGCCCAAGGGAGGGGATTCGCGCTCGTGCACGTCATATCCGTGGAAGTCGGTGCAGCAGTCGCTACACCACTTCCAGCAGCGACCATCGCCGCACCCATTCCGATTGCGGCGAGTGCAGAAGTCCCCCTGCGGCGCATCGTTCGTCTACTCATGAACACTCCTCAGATTCGGTGATACCTCGATACCTGTGCGTTCGGTCTATCGGAGTCAGGTTACGATTTGTCACACATCTCCGGACGAATGTGTATATGTCACAACCGACATTGATTCGGCCAGAAACGATATGCCAACAAACGCAAGGACATTCGCATGGACCTGCTTCGTGACTTTGTCGTACTTCTCCATATTGTCGGATTTGCGGCCACATTCGGTGCGTGGGTAAGCGAGTCGGCGGCTCGCCGGTTCCGCATGACGCGCGTGATGGATTACGGATTGCTGCTGTCGCTCGTCACCGGACTCGCGCTGGCAGCGCCGTGGCCTGCGGGAATCGAACTCGACTACACGAAGCTCGGCGTCAAACTCGTGGTCCTCGTGATACTCGGGGGTGTGATCGGGATGGGGAGTGCACGGCAACGGCGATCGGGTGAGCCGGCGCCGCGTCCACTGTTCTACGCGGTCGGCGCGCTGTCGATACTGAATGCGGGCATCGCCGTCATCTGGTGATCCCCACGTGGGATTCGCTCCACCGCCACACCACCGCGGGACGACCCGTGGACTGCACCCGCACCCGCTCGTCCGTACGTTCCAGCCCGTCGAGGGATTTGAGCGTCCGGTTGAGGTTCCCGGCGTCCGGCCGTACCCCGGTCAGCGACGTGGTGACCTCGATCGCGTAGGTCGCCGGGAACTCCTGTCCGAGAAGGCCGCGGGTGAAGGAAATATCCTTCCACAGCAGCGTGTTTCCGGCGATCGTGCGACCGTCGGTGACGATTCGGTTGTGGTCGAACGCGAGTTCGGCGGGGTGATCGAAGTCCTGCCACTGCGCGTCGATCGTGTCGTCGACGGGGACGTACTCGGTGTTGTCGACGACCGCCCACATCGCCACCGACAGGGTCGGGCCGCGCGGGTCGCGACTGGGTTCGTCGAACACGGTGAGCTGACCGACCGAGGCGATCGAGGCGGGAGGTACACCGAGTTTGGTGGTGACGGCACGCCGTGCGGCATCCGCGAGGCGCTCACCGGCGGTGAGGAGGACGCCGGGCAGCGCGAGCTGCCCGGCGTAGGGCTCCCACCGTCGCGGAGCCACACCGAACCGCAACCTGCCCGCCTCAGGGTTGCCGAAGCGGAGCGCGAGTACGTCGACGGAGACAGCTGACTGATCCTGCATACTGCGATCATGCGACAACCGGCGCGACGACGCGTCGGTCGGCCCGGCCGGGACCGTCTGCGGTGACGACCACGGGCGCACCCGTGACCGCTTCGAGGCGTCCCAGCAGATCGTCCGGGCGCTGTTCGAACTCGACATCGACCAGACCGAGGATGTCGGTCAAGAATTGTTGATGGTCGAGGTCACGCCACGCGCCGACCGGCAGGTGCTCTCCGAGTCCGGTATATCGCCGCCCCATCCGGACAGGTACACCCGCGGCGGTTGCGCGGTCGATAGCGTCGAGGTGGGTCACCGCGAGACCGTCGAGCCGGCCACATACCTCTGCCGCATAGCGCAGCAGGACCTCGTCGAGATGCCCAATCCGGAACGCGCCCTGGTACCGACCGGTGCCGTTGTGCGGTTCCGGGAGGGCCCCGGCGAGCGCAGGGTCCTCGGTCGGGTGCGGTCCCGCACCGTGCCGGGTCGTGTACGTGCGTGTAACCCCGAGCACCGCGCTGTCTCGGCCCAGTTCGGCGAGCATCCGGTGCGCGTTCGACGGTTCGACGGTCGACCACGTGGTGTGTGGATGGAAGCCGCGCCACTCGTCGAGCAGCACACCCTGCGCACCTTCGAACACGAGCCGGCCCTGCTGTGCGAGCGGTGCCAACACATCATCGGTGACGTGCACGGCCGCAGCGAACTTGCTGTACATCGTGACCATCGCGTCGATACCGGGGATGCGATGACCTCTCGTCAGTGGACGGTAGTGGCCTTCCAGGGTGTGCAGCTTCGCACGCAGGATCGCCGGAGATCTGCAATCGCCGACCGTGGGGGCGTCGGGGTGGTCGAGTGCATACGAAGCCGTTTCACCGACGCCCTTGCCGCACGAGCCGTGTCGCCCCGCACCCCGTGCCTCCTCACGCGCTCGGTTCGCGGCGACATGGATCGGCGTGGTCAGCAGTGCCCTTGCGTCGATGTGCACGAGCCGAAGCGGATCTGCCACACCGCGAGCGGCCAACGCTCGTGCCTCGGTGGCGAGCGCGATCGGTTCGACGAGCATATGGCGTGAGAGCACCGTCGGTTTACCGGAGAAGGTTCCCGAGCCGAACTGCGAAAACGTGTGGTGCCGCGAGCCGACCACGACGTTGTGTGCCGCCTGTGCCCCACCGTTGAACCGGACCACCGCGGCGACATCGAGGTCTGCGTCGGGGGAGCACAGCCAGTCCACGGTGGCGCCTTTGCCTGCATCACCGAAACCGAGGTCGACGACGATGATGTCGCGGTCGTCGTGGGTTGTGAACACGGATGATCCCTTTCACTCGAAGGAGATGTCGTCGCTGCTCGGATCGCCGAGGGGAAGTGCAGACGTCGCGACCGGCGGTCGGGCAGTGGTGACGCGCTCGAGCGCGGTGCCGACGGACGCGGCCTCGTGCGTCGAGCCGATCTCACGTAGGTCGGCCAGGCCTTCTCCGAGGTCGATGCGATCCTCGCCGATCCCGATTGTCAACGCGATCAATTCGCACACGGCAGCAGGGTCGTCGAGCTCGAGAAATCGTTCTCCGAGCAGTCGCGTCCAGTGTTCGACGATCTCCGGATCGCCGTAGTACGACGACTGATTCGGCAGGATGAAGAAGACATTCCAGCGTTGTTCGAGCTCGCGATACACCGACTCGACCGTGACGTCGTGGGGGAGGTCGTCACCGATCACAGCACGAACATGCCGGGCCGACAATCGCGGCTTGTTCAGCTCGTCGCCGATGACGAACAGGTACCCTTTCCTGCCGCGCTTCTCCCACGCGTCGGTGACGATGTGGCGCGCCATGAAATAGGCTGCCAACTCGTAGCTCTCGGACTTCTGGCCGCCACCGTTGCCTTCGAGGAAGATCGTGCGGAGCTGCTCGTCCATCGCATTGCCGGATTCGAACTGCCCTATCTGCAACGGAACACGGTCGCTGTCGGCGTCACCGATACCACCGAACAGGATCTGCGGGTCATCGGCGTAACCTTTTCGCTCGAGCAGGCCGTGCAGTTTACCCAGCTTCTCCTGCATGATGCGCGGTACCACACCCATCGAACCGGTCACGTCGAACAGGACCGCGATGGGCAGCGACGACTGGTGTCCCGCGGAGTCCCGGGATTCGCGGAACCCCACCTTGTACGGATCGAGAGTGGGATCCGCCTTCCATTCCGTGCGGGGGCGGTTCCGCAGTGTCGCTGTGTAGCGGAAATCGTCGACACCGTGAGCGGCGCGGAATGTCTTTGCCGCGGTGTATGTGTCGTCATCCCATTTGCCGTAACCCATGTCGATCACTGTCCTTTCGTCGGAGTCGTACTGAACGGGCGAAACCGCCGCCGTCCGTAGAGTCGGTCGAGCAGGTCGTCGAATTCGGTGAGGAGATCAACAGCGTCGGGCCGGGTACGTGGATCCGGATGCATGCACCCGTGCGCGAAGCGGCGCAGCGGCTCCGGGGGCTGGTCGCCGAGCATCGGCAGCATCAACGAGTGCGTCATGTACACGTCCCAACCTGTGCTCGCTGTGCCGTGCTCACGCGCTTCGGGTGGGTAGTGGTGACGCTGCGACGGGATGGTTGCGGTCGGCACCCGGCCGGGTGGGGTCGCGAAAGACCATCCCGCCAGAACAACACCGTGTCGCTGCGGATGGATCAGCACGTTGTCGGCGGTGATTGCGGTGTGTATCCAGCCTGCGCGGTGCGCTGCCGCAACCGCCCGCAGGAGCCGACGGTGCATCCACGCCCAGTCCCTCGGGTCGAGTCCGGCCGGGTAAGCGGTGTGGACCTCGGCGAGCGTGACGAATCCGGAGGTGAGGTCGTCGAGGACATTCACGACACGTCGCGCGCCATCCGTCGGGTCGAGGTGGACGAGGTGATCGATCAGGCACGGAAAGTACGCCAGCAGCCACTCATGTCCATTGTCGGCGGAGGCGGCGATGTCGCAGAGTGCTGCTTGCTCGTTGTCCAGCAAGGTGTTCGACGTGACTGCGCGTGGGATCTTGACGATCACAGCGGTCCCGTCCTTGCGTGTCGCGTGGTGCAGGTTGCTCGTCGAGCCACGCGCATGCAGTGGGCCGAGGACGTACTGCGCCGCTGATCCGGTGAGGACGGGGCAGGGGTCGGTGGTGACGGTGCTCGCGAGCCAGCGACGGTAGAGATCCGAAGCTCGGGTGAACGCGGCGGCGGCACGAGCCCGCTCTGCCGGGGCGACACGGTCAGGATGGATGTGCGCCGTCAACCGGTGGAAGCGTCGGCGCGCGGCACGCACGGATTCGGTGCCGGACAGGGTGGGACCGAACAGGTCGCCCGGCGCTCTCGCCGCCTCTACTTCCTCGATTACCTCGGCCGTGTTCATGCTTTTAGTCTTACAGACTAAAAGATGGATGCGCAAGGGTATCGCGATGGCACGCTGTGGAGTGGACGTGACTGCTACCTGGCCGATGGTCGGGACGAGGGGTGTTTTCTGAAACACGTTCCATGTAAGGATGGCGCAGCGGGCACGGCCGGTGCCTGTTGCACATCCGTCGGAAGGACCAGGAAAATGCCGACCGTGGAGGACCGCCTCGCACGTCTCGAGGCGGTCGAAGAGATCCGGATGCTGAAGCATCGATACTTCCGCGCATGCGATGCCAAGGATCCCGAGGTGATGCGCACCTGCTTCATCGCGAAAGGTGCCGACATCTATTACGGGCCCGCGCTCGGCAGCTTCGACGACGCCGACGGACTCGTCGACATCTATTCGCGTATCGCACTTCAGCGCGTCGACGACCAGTACATCATCCTCGATATGCATCACGGGATGCACCCGAGTATCTCCATTGAAGGCCCGGATTCCGCGAAGGGTGAATGGACCCTGCGATTCCGGCAGGTAGATCTTCGTGCCCGCACCGAGAGGGTCACCGCACTCGATTACGACGACGACTACGTCATCGAGAACGGCGAGTGGAAGATCTCCAGATGCCACGTGAAGGTGCTGTGGTCGATCGAACGCACTCTGACCGACGATGTGAAAGTGGTTCAGTGACATGGCAGAACACGGGGACATGACAGAACGGAAGGTAGCGCTCGTCACCGGAGCGAGCCGCAGCGTCGGCAAGGGTATTGCCTGCGCTCTCGGATCCGACGGCTGGACGGTGTACGTCACTGCGCGCGGATCGGTCGGGCAAGGAGGTCCGCTCGACGAAACGGCCGAGGCGGTCACCGGACGCGGCGGTCATGGCATTGCGGTGCAGTGCGATCACCGCGACGATAAGCAGATCCACGAACTCTTCACCCGTATCGCCGACGAGCAGAACGGTCGAATCGACCTGCTGGTGAACAACGTGTGGGCGAGTCCGAAAGGATTCGCCGGCTTCACCGATCCGTTCTGGAAACGCCCTGTCGATGACTGGGACAGCCTCATCGGCGTGGGTTTACGAGCCCACTACGTCGCCTCGGTCGAGGCTGCCCAGCTCATGGTGCCGCAGGGAAGCGGGATGATGGTCAACATCTCGTCGTTCGGCACGCGCGGGTACCTGCACTCGGTGTTGTACGGGATGTCCAAGGCGGGCCTGGACAAGATGGCCGCCGACATGGCCGTCGACCTGCGCGACACGGGCGTGACGGCGCTGTCGCTGTGGCCGGGACTCGTGAAGAACGAGGCCATGTCGGCCCGCGGACTCGACAACTTCCAGGGCTTTCCGCTCGCTAATGCCGAGACCCCCGAGTTCATCGGACGTGTTGTCGTCGCATTGGCCGGTGACCCGAATGTGCACGAACGCAGTGGTTCCACGCTGATCACCGCGGAAGCAGCACTCGACTACGGAGTAGTGGATGTCGAAGGGAATCAACCGGATTCGCACAGGGCTCTGTTCGGTGGTGGTCCCGTGTTCGGGCGATGAACAGAACTCCGCGTCTCACCGGACTGTATCGAACGAATATTCGTATATATCTCGAAACTCGAATGTCAGTTCTATAGAATTCGGTCATGGGTGGGGAACTCTGGAAACTCGACGACAAGCAACTGATGGCCGAGACACTCGCCGTCTCCGCCGAAATCCATGCGTCGCAGGTGCACCGCGTGGATCTGATGATCGCGATGTACGAACGCGACACCGTCAAAGACCACGGCTACCGCAGCCCCGCCCACTGGCTCGCCGCAGCAACCAACCTCGAACTCGGTGAATGCCACCGCATCGAATCACTGGCTCGTCTACTACGACTCGAACCGGAAGTGCGTGAGGCATACAGCTCGGGGCTGCTCGACGCAGACAAAGCTCGCCAGATCGCCTACTTCTGCCAGCACTACCCACGGAATATGAACCCGTGCGACTTCGAGAAAGCCCGCACCATCCTCATCGACCACGCCAGCAAGACCGTCGCCACCAAGGCGACCGTCCGCGCCCTGATCCGCCGCCTCGAACACCTCTACGGCACCGGCGACGGACCACCACCCGGTGAAGACTCGACCCGCAACGAACTGTTCGTCTCCACCACCCTGCACGGGCGTGTGGTGATCGCAGGCGAGTTCGATGCCGTCACCGGCGCCCGCCTGCGGCACCTGCTCTCACCACTGTCGGCACCGAGGCCCGAAACGAACGGCATCACCGACGACCGGCCGGCCTCCAGACGCACCGCCGATGCGTTCGAGCAACTCCTGCAGTGCGTCGAAGCCGCCGGACTCGTCCCCGTCGAAGGCGGTGTGAAACCGCATGTGACGGTCACCGCGTCGATCACGGATCTGACCAAGAACACCGCCGTCAAAGAACTCTTCGCGAACTCCCCAGAACAGGGATACGCCACCGAACCGTGGGCCGGACCGTTGTCGATCGACACCGCCCGGATGCTCGCCTGCGACTGCCAGGTCACTCGGATCCTGCTCGACGAACACGGCGTGCCGTTGGCGCACGGCCGGACGCACCGTTCCGCGACGGTCGCGCAACGCCGCGCCCTCGCAGTGCGAGATGGCGGATGTGCTTTCCCGGGGTGCACCACCCCACCGGCGTGGGCGGATGCGCATCATGTGCGGCATTGGGTCGATGGTGGTGATACCGACCTCGACAATCTGGTGTTGTTGTGCGGACACCACCACCGGTTGATGCATCACACCGAGTGGGAAGTCGAGATGACCGAAGAGCTTCGGCCGCAGTTCATTCCGCCCGCGAGCATCGATCTGTTCCGGACACCGATACCAGGGAACAGACCGGAGTTGGTCGCCTAGTTCACACCAGATCACAAAGACAGCCACCGTTACCAGGGCACCCGTGTGCCCTGGCAGCGGTGGCTGCTTGTATTCAGTTCGGGTCCGCGAGGTCGCCCGATGCCTCGAGGAACCGTTCCAACAGTGCGGCCAGCCGCCGCCCGTCATCCGAGGGCGGTTGCTGTGGATGGTGTTCCCTGCGATGTGCTTGCGGTCGGCCGGTGACAAGATCGTCAACTAGTGGTTGACGATCAAGCTTCGTCAACCTACGGTTGACGTATGACTGAACCAACGCGTAGTACCCACCCGGTTCGCCTCGACGACCTCATCGAAGCGATCAAGAAAGTCCACCCCGACGCCCTCGATCAACTCCAGGACGCCATGATCGCCGCCGATCACCTCGGAGACGTGGCCGATCACCTCATCGGCCACTTCGTCGACCAGGCCCGACGCTCCGGCGCATCGTGGTCGGAGATCGGCCAACGCATGGGGGTGTCCAAACAGGCCGCTCAGAAACGATTCGTGTCGAAGGCCGACAACGATCTCGACCCTAACGAAGGCTTCAACCGGTTCACGCCGCGCGCGAAGAACGTTGTGATGTCGTCGATGAACGAAGCGCGCGCCGCAGGCAACGCCGAGATCGCGCCCGAACACCTTGCGCTGGGCTTGCTGGCAGATCCTGCCGGCCTCGCTGCTCGCGCGATCGTCGCGCAGGGAATCACGCTCGACGATCTGCGGCGTGCTGTCCACGCGGCCCTGCCGGAGAAATCGACCGTTCAACTCCCAGAGCTCATTCCGTATGACGCACAGGCCAGGAAGGCTCTCGAGCTGACCTTCCGCGAGGCGTTGCGACTCGGGCACAACTACATCGGCACCGAACACATCCTGCTGGCGCTTCTGGAACTGGAGGACGGTACGGGACCACTGTCATCGGCCGGCGTCGACAAGTCGAAGGCCGAAGCGAACATCACCGAAGCACTCGCGGCAATCGTGGCGGCTCAGGAGGACTGAACGACTGCTGAATGGGTATATCTCCTGTCATGAATTCTCGAACGACTGCGTTCCTGACAGGAATCTCGCTGGCTGCGCTCTTCGTGGCCGGGTGCGGCGACGACGCGAACGACAACGCCGTGACTATCGTCGAGTCTCCTCCCGCCACCACGGCGGAGTCGGCGACATCAGCGCCGGCAGCCTCAGCGACGTCCGCACCCGGCTCCGAACTCGACGACGATGATGTGTTCGCTCTTCCTGGAGGTGACGACGTCGACGCCGTGACCTACGACGAGGTCGCCGTGCCGGTCGGAGCGAGGGCGGATGTGGACACCGAGGACGACGACGGCCGCACCACCGTGACCCTCACCGTGACAGGCCTCCAACCCGACCGCGAATTCGGTGCGCATGTGCATACGAGGCGGTGTGGACCGGACCCCGCAGATGCCGGACCGCACTATCAGAACCAGGCCGACCCTGCGGCGACACCGGACTCGCCGTCCACCGACCCGGCCTACGCCAACCCCCAGAACGAGATCTGGCTGGACTTCACTACCGATGACAGCGGCAATGCCCGCGCGACCAGCACCGTCGAGTGGGAGTTCCGCGACGATGAAGCCGAATCCGTGGTGATCCACGATCACCACACCATGACGGCACCGGGAGAAGCCGGCATGGCGGGGGATCGTCTCGCCTGTATCGACGAGGACTGAGTGCGGTTGCTCAGAAGTTGCTAGGTGCCCTCCCCGACAGTTGTGCGTGCGCCGGACCGCCGGCACACGCACAACTCGAGGAGGCATGCCATGCGTAAGTTCGACATCGACACCATCTCGGCAGACGGCACAGAGCTCGACGAATCGCGACTTGCTCGGATTCTGGGTGGTCGAGGAATCATCCGGGATGACAAGGGACGGACCGGCTGCATTCCGGATCTGGATGGCTCCATCCGCGCGGACGATCCCATCTTGGGTTGAGCCCGAGCCTCACACTCTTGGCGTGGGACGCACGGTGCGTTCCACGCCAGATGTGTCTCTGTGTCAGTGACAGAGTTGGCGCTCATCCGTTGCTCAGAGTCTGCACAGTCATCCTCGTGACGATATCCGTGCTGCCGGGTGGTCCGGCACGGAACATGCAAGGAGAGCTGAATGAGCAAGTTCACGATCGACACGATTTCCGCGATCGGCATCGAACTGGACGAGTCCCGCCTGGCCCGCGTGGCGGGTGGTAAGGCGAAGACCAAGGAAAAGTCCGAGATCATCATCAACCAAGAGACCTGCCAACCTGAGGGGCCCGATGTCATCGTTCAGGGCTAGTTGACGGATAGTCGACTGCTCTGTGCCCTCTTCCGTTTTACGGAAGATCGCGTCGGATCGTGGCCCGGGGCGTGGTATTGCGCCCCGGGCAGTCCCCGGAGGTCTTCGTAGTGACTCATGTCCTTGTTCTCACCTGTCCCGGTGATGTGCACGCAGATGCCGTCGTCGAGCGGTTGGTCCAGCGCCGTGCGGGATTCACAGTTTTCGATCCAGGTGAATTCCCTGTCAACGCAGCACTTTCAGTATCGTATTCCCGATGCGGGCCAATCGTACGTACACTCTCGAGCTCTGCGGGCCGCCTTGATCTCGATGCTGTTGACAGCATTTGGTTTCGGCGACCCAACCTGCCCAGTCCGGATCCTGGGATCGACGATCCCGTTTCGCGAGAATGTATCCGGGACGAGACCCGTACGTTCTCCTCCTACGTATGGGACAGTCTGGATTGCCTGGCAGTACCGGGAACGATGCGGGCGATCCGGTATGCATCGCACAAGCCTGCTCAGCTGGCGCTTGCGGGTGTACTCGGTTTGGCTGTTCCCCCGACCCTCATCACCTCAGATCCGCAGGAGTTCATGGACTTCTGGGATCGCCATGGAGGGCAGATCATCACGAAACCGCTCGATAATCCTTCGATCGGAGTGAGTGGACGGATGTTCGCCCGATACTCCGAGACCCCGGCCACCATGGATCTCGCCGCGGCAGATGCCATCCGCTTCTGCCCGGTGATCATTCAGGCGTATGTACCCAAGCTCGTCGAACTCCGGGTGACGGTTGTCGGTGATCGCGCATTCGCGGTCGAAATCGACAGCCAACGAAGCAATCACGCGCGAGGTGACTGGCGCAAGTACGATTCCACACAGGGTCTGTATGCAGTCCACTCCCTGCCTGACGAAACAGCCGAGAGCTGCGTCCGGCTGGTGTCCGAGTTCGACCTGAACTATGGCGCACTGGATCTGATCCTCACACCCGACGGCCGTTACGTCTTCCTCGAGATCAACCCGGCCGGACAATGGCTGTGGCTCGAGTCGGCCACAGGTATCCCGATAGCGGATGCCGTCGCAGATCTGCTGCTCTCTGCCGCGGACCGATCACCACAATCGTTGACGAACGGAGCTTTTCGATGACCCTCACCACGTCGCAGCGACACCACTGCCTCGACGCGAGTCTGCTGTCCGACCTCCTGGACATGATCCGCCTGGAGAACAATGCATCCGGCGACGTGCACGCCGACTCGTCGGAAGCCCTCCGCGTCCTACGTGAGAACAATCCCGAACTCCGGCTGCGGCTCGTGCGACACGTCGAGCCTTTCGACGGGTCGAGCCAGAGTGCGCTGCTCATCACCGATGCGGACGGATCCGTCACAACCCTGTCATGGTCCCCGCCATCACTTCTTCCGTGGCCCCTCCGTGGTGCACGCCGCGTCGGTGAATCAGACCTCCTGTCGGTGAACGGAGAAACCCTCACGGTCGGCGACGCCATTCTGCACATCGAAGGGTTGTGGGATCGTCCTGACCTCCTCACGGGCCTCATCGATGCCTGCGCGATTCGCATTGAGCTCGAAGAAGAACCCGTCGAGCTGACCGACGCGCAGTTGCAGGAGTCGTTCGATGCGTTCCGTCGGGCACGAGGCCTGCTCACTCGCGACGCGACCGAGGCCTGGATGGCGCGAAATCATCTGAGCCCGAACATGTTCGAGCGAACGGTGCGCCAAGAAGCTGAACTTGCGATGCTTCGCAGGCGCATTGTCGGCGATCGCGCCTCGGTGTGGCTCCAGGAGCACCCCGATGCGCTCGACCGCGCACGCATCGCCCGGGTGGTCTTCCCGAGCCGTGCGGAAGCATCCGAGTTCGCGGCACGGGTGGCCGACGTTCATACCTATGATGCGGACGACGCGATCCGCTACTTCACCGGTGAACTCGGTCTTGCTGTGGCTGCGGGCCGTGGGCAGGCGGAATTCTCCGAGATCGGACGCGGTGACCTCGACGGAGAACTCTCGAGCCTGGTCCTCGCCGCGAAGCCTGGAACTGTCATGGCGGCACGGGCCGGTAACGGCGGATGGGAGGTCGTACAGGTCCTGGCGGTGCAACGTGCGCAGGTCGATGTGTCGGCGATGAGGATGGCCGAACAGCGTGTGTTCGACGAGTGGCTCGCCGATCGTAGGCGGTCTGCACGCGTCGAGTGGTTCTGGGGTGAAGCCGAGAAGACAGATCGGGTCGCGGCATCGTGACACGCAGGGTTCGCCTACGGCATCAGTCGGGAATGTCGGACTGCGGCGCAGCATGTCTCGCGATGATTCTCGACTACTACGGCGCGCCGAGGCCGGTGAACGAAGTGGCCGACGACCTCGCGGTGGGTCGCGACGGGACGACGGCCCTCGCGCTGGTCCAGGCAGCCCGAGGCTACGGATTGGAGGTACGGGCGTTCGGCCGGCCCGCGGAATCGATCGTTGGCGGACACACTATGCTGCCCGCGCTCGTGCACTGGGAACACAATCATTTCGTAGTCGTCGACCGGGTCACGGCACGACACGTTGTGGTGGTGGACCCGAGCCGAGGTCGACAGCGCCTGGCGCACGACTACTTCGCGGAGCGGTATTCGGGCGTGGTGCTCGAGTTCGCGGCGGGCGACGTGGCAGGGAAGAACCTACCGTCACGCCCTCGAGATACCCGTTGGCGACGAGAGTTCCTCGCACTCGTATGGCGGAACAACCGCGCCTCGTTGGTCGGGATTCTGTGTGCGTCAGTGGTCCTGCAGCTCGTCGGCATTGTGATTCCGTTGCTGACTGCGGTGTTCGTCGACAGGGTCATCCCTGAATCCGATCTCGGGCTTCTGAGCCTGCTTGCTGTGGCGTTGGCCGGTATCGTATTCGTGGTGCTGACGGTGGGGGCATTGCGCACCATCGTCATCGCACTGATGCGTCGACGTGTCGATGCTGCCCTCAGCGGATACTCGGTCGAGAGACTGTTCTCTCTGCCCTTCGCCTATTTCATGCGAAGGGGCACGAATGACGTTGCCCAAAGGGTCGGGGGTATCGGCACCATTCGAGATCTGCTCACCGAGAGGGTCGTGTCCGCTCTGATCGACGGTCCACTCGCAATCGCCTACATCGCGATCGTGATGTGGTGGGCGCCAGGAGTCGGCGCGGGTCTTCTTGCTCTCACTGCGGTGCAGGCACTTCTGATCTGCGTGGTGCATCGACGCGTGGTCGATCTGAAGCAGCGTGAGGCTGCCACCGCTGCTGAAGCGGAAGGCCTGCTCATCGAGAACATTCGCGGTATCGAAACGGTGAAGGCGTCCGGCACCGAGGCAGCAGTGATTGCTCGGTGGACGGCACGGTTCGAACTGGCGCTCTCCGTTTCGGTCCGGAGTTCCCTCGTGTCCGGTCTGGTCGATGCCGCGCAGACTTCGCTGCGTGCGGCTGCGCCGGCGGTGCTGCTGTTCGTCGGCGCAGTCCATGTGCTGGACGGTCGGCTGTCGCTCGGGCAACTGATTGCGGTGAACGGGATGGCAGTGGCTGCAATGGGTTTCGTAACATCGCTGCTCACGCTCGTGCAGTACCTGCAATCTGCCGCGGCGTACGCGCGGCGTCTCCAGGACATCCTCGAATCCGATCCGGAACAGCAGGGGCTCGAGGTCTCTGCTGCGCCGTTGCTGTCGGGTTCGATCAGCCTTCGCGGTGTGGGATTCCGGTACGGTCCGAGATCCCCATGGGTGCTCCGCGGAATCGACTGCGACATTCCGGCGGGTGCCACGGTTGCGCTCGTGGGGCGGTCCGGTTCGGGGAAGAGCACGCTCGCGCGCCTACTGCTCGGGTTGTACGTCCCCGAGGAAGGCGCGGTTCTCTACGACGGCATCGACGCGCAGCGCATCGAGGCCCGGTCGTTGCGCGCACAGTTCGGTGTCGTCACGCAGGACTCCACGTTGTTCACCGGCAGCGTCGCCGAAAACATTGCCACCGGGAACCCCGACGCACCGTTCGAAGAGATCGTGCGGGCTGCCTCCCTCGCACAGATCCATGAGGACATTGCTGATTTGCCGATGGGTTACGACACCGTTCTTCGTGAAGGCGGTGGTCTTTCCGGTGGTCAGCGTCAGAGGGTGACAATTGCTCGTGCGCTCTTGACCCGGCCGCGGGTGCTGTTGTTCGACGAGGCGACGAGTGCTCTCGATTCGGTGACCGAAGCCGCCGTCGTCGAGGGAATCGGCGGGTTACGCCAAACCCGTATCGTCATTGCACATCGCCTGTCCACGGTGCGCACTGCAGATCTGATCTTGGTGCTGGACGCCGGACGAGTCGTCGAATCCGGCACCTACGCCGAGTTGCTGATGCGGAAGGGTATTTTTGCGGATCTGTGCGCCGAATCAGCGCGGTAACCTCGACGTCGACAGGCCCCGAGGCGGGGCCGTGACGAGTCGGGGGTGCAGAACTCGTGGACGTGCAGATCTCAGTGGGTGTTCTCGGTCCTGTCGCGGCGCTCCGTGACGGTGCACCCATCGATCTCGGTGGACCACGCCAACGCGCCTTGCTTGCTGCACTTGCTGTGGCATATCCGCACTCGGTGAGCGCGGATCAGCTTCTCGCCGAAGTGTGGAACGACGTCCCGGAACCGACGGTCAACGCTCTGCACTTTGCTGTGTCGAAACTGCGTCGTCACCTCGATCCACAGCGTAACCGTGGGCAGGGTGGCCCGGTTGTGCGCAGCGGACCCCATTATGCGTTGCGGATCGCCGAACTCGACTCGGCCCGATTCGATGCTCTCATCAGGACGGCCCATGAGGTTCGTACGGCACAGACGCCTACAGCTTCGGAGGATGCCGCAGCGATTCTGAACGAGGCACTCGGGCTGTGGCGAGGCGAACCGTTTCAGGACGTCGCGCACCTCGCGTGTGTGGCTCCCGAGCGGACACGCCTGGACGGGCTGTATCGCGACGCATCGAGTGCACTCGTCGATATCGATCTTGCGCGTGGACGCACGCGCGATGCCCTGCGCGGTGCGGAGGCACTCGTCGAGCGGTATCCACTCGACGAGCATGCGTGGGAACTGTTGGCGCTCTCGATGTACCGAAGTGGACGCCAGGCCGACGCGCTCGCGGCGATTCGGCGTGTTCGGCGAGCACTGATGGACGAACTCGGCGTAGATCCCGGTGTCGCGATACAGGAGCTCGAGCAACGGATTCTCACGCACCAGGTTGCGCAGGTGTCGCCGGACGAACCCCCGCCTCCCGTGCTGCCGGTATTTCGTACCCGGCTGATCGGAAGGACGGCGGACCTGTCGACAGTGTCCGATCTGCTGGACAGTCATGCGCTGGTGACCCTGTTCGGCCCTGGAGGTGTGGGGAAGACGCGGCTTGCACTCGAGGTGGCGCGAAGCCCCCGAACCGGGGACGATACCTGGTTCGTCGACCTCGCCGGAGTCGCAGAAGGGTCGCCGATCGCGACGCCGGTTGCCGAGGCCCTCTGCCTACCGGGTGTGGAGACGGTCGAAGAGATTGCCGCTCTGATCGGCCGCCGCGGGATGTTCCTCATCCTCGACAACTGCGAGCATCTAGTCGTCGCAGCGGCACACCTCGTCTCGATGCTTCTGGAACGTTGTCCTCGCGTCCGCATGCTTGCCACGAGCCGAGAGTTACTGGACGTCGACGGCGAAGTCGGATACGAGATCAGGCCGCTCGATCTCGCCTCCGCCGTCGAACTGTTCGCTGATCGTGCCGTTCGATTCGACCCGGGTTGGTCGCCTGCGACGGCTGACTCCACATCAGTGCATCGGATTTGTGAAGGCCTGGACGGACTTCCGCTTGCGCTCGAGCTTGCCGCCGCACAGCTGTGTGTGTTGTCCGAAAGTCAGATCGCGGACGGACTCGCCGACCGGTTCACGATGCTCAGCGCAGGACCACGTTTCGCCGGAGCGCGCCAACGACGTCTCATCGATACCGTCGACTGGAGTTACCGAATGCTCGACGCACCGTCGTCGTGGGCGTTGCGGGCAATCTCGGTCTTTGCAGGAAGCTTCGACATCCACGGCGTCGCTGCCGTACTCGGTGTAGACGATCCGATTCGCGTGGTCGACACTGTGCGAGTGTTGGTGCGTCGCTCGTTGCTGTCGGTTGTGCCCGATACCATGCCCAGGCGATACGTGATGCTACAGACCATCAAACACTTTGCCGCACAACAGCGTACTCCGGATGAGGAGGTTCATCTTGTGGCCGCGTACCGCAATCGAGTCCTCCGGAGGGCAGTCGCCCTGGCGGCCGAACTCCGTGGGCCCGGTGCGCGGGATGCCGTGTCCGAACTGGTCGCCGACCGCGCGGAGCATCGAGCGGCACTGACCGCTGCGCTCGAACACGGCGACCCGCATTATGTACTCGAACTGTCCGGTGCTCTGTATTGGTTCTGGTATCGCAAGGCGAACGTGTCGGAGGGGCTGGGTTTCCTGCGCGCCGCGATCGAGAGGGTCGACCAGCATCCGATCGCACCCAAGCCGGAAAACCTCGGCAGGGCGCTGATGGGGATGGCACTTCTCACCGACCTCACCGGCGACTCCGAGACCGCGCAGCGCCACAGCGACCGTGCCCGCGAGGTACTGCTCGAAACCGGCGACGCTGCGGACGTCGCCTATGCGGACTCACTGGGGGCCTACTACCGCGCCGTGTGCGGTGATCACGACGGCGCAGTGGATATCGTGCAGCGAAGTCTCATCGATGCACGCCGCCTCGGAGTCGACTGGATCGAAGCCTCCCTTCTGATGGTCATGGGAATCGCTCAGCGCAGCAGCGGAGCTATTGAGGCGGAAGAGACGCTGCGTAGGTCGGTCGAAGTCGGTCGCCGATGTGGCTATCAGTGGGTGCCGATCTGCTCGTTGTGGGCGCTGGCGAAAATCGCGGCAGACTCGCGAGACCACGCTGCGGGGCTCGAGCTTGCGCGCGAGATCCTCCCGATTCTCGAATTCGACAGTGAAGTGACCGGGTGGATCGTCACGATGCACACTGCGGCGGCCGCGCTTGCGCAAGCGGGACGCACTGCCGACGCAGCACGCGTGTTGGGAGCGGCCCGTGCGCACGGTGAGCGAGTAGGGGTGCAAGCCGACCTTCTCGATCCGTACAGCCCTGCGGAGGACGCGGCGATCACAGCGGCGTCGCGCACCGACAACTTCGACGTCTACTACGAGGAAGGTGCCTGCCTGACTCGTGAGGAAGCGAATGCTCTACTCATGGTCGGCTCGGCGTGCGATGCTGACGATCAAACGGCCCGAACATGAGGAGAGCAAATGAATCCCGTCGTCGAGACCACATGCGGCCGGGTGAAGGGAACGGCCGAGGGCGGTACGGCGGTCTTCAAGGGCATCCCGTATGCGGCTGCACCGTTCGGCGACCTTCGGTTCGCGGCACCTGAACCCGCACCGAAATGGGATGACGTGCGAGACGCGGTCGATTTCGGCCCCACCGCACCCAAGGCGGCCTACGGTGCGCCGTTCGACAGGCTCTTCGAAGATCCGGCGATTCCCGGTGAGAACCCGCTGAATCTGAATGTGTGGACGCCCGGTATCGATGCGTCGTTGCCGGTGCTCGTCTGGATCCACGGCGGCGCGTTCGTTCGTGGTAGCAGTGCGGTGCCACTGTACGACGGCGCGAACTTCGCCCGCGACGGCGTCGTCTTCGTCAGCATCAATTATCGACTCGGTGCGGAGGGGTTCGCCTTCCTCGCCGACGCACCCGCCAACCGTGGGCTGCTCGATCAGGTGGCTGCACTCGAATGGGTCCGCGACAACATCGCCGCGTTCGGCGGGAACCCCGAGGCTGTGACGATCGTCGGTGAATCTGCGGGCGCGATGAGCGTCGGATCGCTACTGGCGATGCCCTCTGCAGAAGGGCTGTTCCGTCGGGCGATCGCCCAGAGCGGAGCCGGGCATTCGGTGATGTCGGCGGACACAGCGCGAAAGGTGTCGCGGGCGTTGGCGGAAGCGCTCGACGTCGAACCCACACGCGCAGGCCTCTCGACGATCGATCCCGATCAACTTGTCGAGGCTCAGGAGGCGTTGGTCGCGCGGATCCGCGGCGAGTCGGATCCGCAGGTGTGGGGCGAGATCCCGACTCATGCGATGGCCTTCGAACCGTGCATCGACGGCACAGTGCTGCCGGAGTTGCCCATCGATCGGATCGCTGCTGGGGTGTCGTCCGATGTCGACGTTCTCGTCGGCCACAACGGTGACGAGATGACGCTGTTCCTGGTGCCCACCGGAATTGCCGACGCAGTCGACGACAAGATGCTCCCCGCACTCGTGGCGCCCTATGGTCTTACGGAATCCGCAGCCCTCGACACCTACCGCTCGGCCCGACCGGAAGCGACGCCCGGTGAGGTGCTCATGCATGTGGTACGCGACTGGATGTATCGGATTCCGGTCGTCCGCGTCGCCGAGGCGCGCTCTGCGTTCGACGCTGCCACCTACGTGTATCGCTTCGATTGGAAGTCACCCGAGTACGACGACCGGCTCGGCGCGACGCACGCTCTGGACATCGGGTTCGTGTTCGACAACCTCCGTGTCTCGGGAAACACTGCGTTGGCGGGTCCGAATCCTCCGCAGGATCTTGCCCAGCGGATGCATCAGGCCTGGGTGACGTTTGTGACGACAGGCGCACCGGGGTGGGCGCCGTACGGATCGGTGCGCACCGAGATGGTCTTCGCCGATACGTGCGGGGCCGTCGACGATGCGGAGTCGGAGCTGCGTGTGCTGTGGGATGGGATCCGCTGACGGCGTTTGACCTCCGAACCATCGGGTAGTCGGCGGGCGAACCGAGCACAACGCACAGTCCACGAATCGGAGCCACGACATGTCCGCGATGTCTCCGCGGTTCCTGGTACTCCTTCGACTATCGAGCCGAGTGTCGACGAGCCGACCGTGCCGGTGGATCCGCCCGGCGTCAAGCCCGATCAGAGCCGGCCGGTGTGACTGCTATCGGCGCCGCCGTTTGATCCCCCGGCGAGTGGGTATTCCTGTTGTTCCCAGAATTGGTTCAGCGCAGCGACTTCGAGGTTCCCATGAGTACCGATGATCCGATCTTCGCGGCTCGGCGTCGAGCCCAGGGCTACGCACTCGTTGTCGCGTTCGTGTTCCTGATCATCGGCGTCATCGGATTCGTACCCGGACTGACTTCGAACTACAGCACGATTCTGCGGGTGGGAGTGGATTCCCACGCCCATCTACTGGGTTTCTTCCAGGTCTCGTTGGTCCACAACGCCGTGCATCTCGCGTTCGGCGTGGCCGGTGTGATCGCGGCGCGCCGATTGCTCTGGTCGCGCGTGTATCTCGCCGCCGGCGGGAGCATCTATCTGGGATTGGCTGTGTACGGCATGCTCATCGAGCATCACAGCACCGCCAACATCCTGCCGGTCAACAACGCCGATAATTGGCTGCATCTGGCGCTCGGCGTCGTGATGCTTCTCCTCGCCGTGGACCCTCGCGGCGGGCAACGTCCGCTCCTGCCGGGGAAGCAACCACCGAGAAGGAGATGGCACCGTGGTCGACGTCTTCGGGAGCCGTGAAACCGGTGGTGGAGTCGGGTGGTCGGATGTCGGCTGTTTGCGGGAGGGAAGCGGTGGGTAATTCGGTCGGGAGATCGTGGCGCCGGACCGGTGCTGCTACGGAGGAGGAATCGACAGATGGCCGATGCGCGCGTGATCTTCTACAAGCCACTCGCTCTTGCAGCAAGTGTCGGCGGAGGCCTGCTCGCAGGTGCGGTCTTCGGCCAGGTATGGAAACGGCTCGGTAAGGGCGCCGAGAAACCTGAACCGCAGGACCTGTCGCAGAGCACCCGCGACGTGCTTGTCGCGGCGGCAGTGCAGGGATTGATCTTCGGAATCGTGAAGGCCGGTGTGGACCGAGCCACCGCGAGTGGCTTCAAGAAGGTGACGCACGTGTCGCCGGAGTGACGGCCGGTCGCCGGTCATCTCGAGTTCTCCGCACGCTGCGTGCGTCATGTGATGGAGTTCACCGGAACCAGGGCTTACAAAGTTGGGGCACCCCAAGTTATTCTTTCGTTACCTCTGGCCGCAGCTGATATTCTCGCTGCGGCCAGTTGTTATTCACGGGTAGTTCACCTGACGCTGGAACTGCTGGTCAGCGAGTTTTCGGTCTCGGACATGATGCGACGGACCCTGGGGTCCTCAGCCAGTTCCGCTCTGATGTTCCGTGCCCTCTCGTCCGCGTCCGCATAGGCAGATGCGTGCGCGTTCGCGATGTGGTCGGCGAGGACGCGGGGCGAAAGGTCGTACGCGTGGGGAGGGATCTCGAGTCCCACGATCCGTCCGGTGGGTGACACGGTCATCACGATCCCGTTCGAGGTCCCGTTGCCTCTGATCATGTCGATCTCGTCCTGGATCCTGCGGACCTTCGACGAGAACTCTTCGGTTCGAGTCACGACGTTCTCCTTCGGCTCACCAGCCGGGGTAGGCCGGCAGGGTCTTGGGTGGGGTGGGGGAGAGGATGGTTTCGGAGCCTTCGGCAGGGACGTCGGGTTCGATGCTGCGTCCCCAGTCTTCGCAGCGGTGCATGGTCTCGCCGAGGTCGGCGCCGAAGGTGATGGTCCAGCCGGTACCGGTGAAGAGGTCTTCGGTTGGGGCGGACCATTGGTGTTCGGATGCGGGGAGGCCTGGTGGCTCCGGAAATGGTCCGGTGTTGTGTACGGTCGGCCAGAAGTCCTCGGGGTCGAGTCTTGGGTTGTAGCGGGTGTAGACGATGTGGTCGAACTGGATGTATTCCTCTCGTCCGGACCCGTTGGTGATGCGGTACGTTCCGTCGGCTTCCCGTATCGCGAAGTGAGAAGGCTGGCTACATACAGTGGCTTTGAATCCGATGTCGGTCTCGGTGATCTGGAGGATGTGCGATTGCATCGTGCCAGCGAGTGATCTGTCCCAGCGTGTGTTGATTTGGGAAGCGAACTCAGGATCGAGTACCTCCGCAAATCCAGGGTAGGTCGCGTCCATGCCTCCGTAGTGCGCGATGATCATGGACTCGTGTGCGGCGCGGACGAGTTGGCCACGTTCGTCGAGCAAATCGATACCGTTTTCAGCGGACCATGCATACGTGGCGTTGCGGACCTGCGCGGGGGGTTGGTACTCCGAAGACTCGGGCGTTCTGGTGGTCGTCCCCTCCGGGACATTGTGCGAGCAGGAAGCGAGCACAAGAATGCTCAACGCTGCAGCGGCAGAACGAATCATCTGTACCGAGAGTTCATTCACTATGAGTAGTCCCATCGTCCACCTCCAGAGGCGACCACGTCGCCGAGGAGTACCTCGCGGAAACCGGATTCACCATCCCTTTGGTCGGCATAGATGATGTTGCGCAGATCTTGGCTACCAGCAGCGGCCGTGATGAGATAGGTGCCTTGCACGTCTCGAGGAATTCCAGCGTCAGCCAGGATCCAGGTTGCTTCTCTGGTCAGTTCGGTGTCCGAAATACTATTGCGTTCGTTGAGTGTTCCATTTTCAATCCAATCGATCGGGAGTGTCGAAGCCTCCAAATGCTCAGAGTCGCTGAGTCCTCGCAACATGTTGTACCGTATCGTGTTCTGTGCACTTGATTCCGTCAGATACATCGACGTGTCCAAGCCGTCTATTCCCGACGGTCGACCCACGTATTGCCCTTCGGCATCGATGATTTCGGAGTCCACAAGAACTCCGGCCGAGTAGACGATCGGCCCGGTGACCATACCGCCGGGAAGTGCTGTGACCGTGCCGGTGACAAGAGTCTGCGCGACCGCGAAAGCATCGGAACGGTATTGGTTCCGCGAGTCGATCGCGGCCTGTTCGGTCATCCTCTCGTTCTCGTACGCACTGCTCAAACCGACCTCGACGAGACTCTGCAACCGGCCCGAATACGTTCCGTAGGTGTATTTCCCCTCGCCGCCCAGTTGATCCAGCGCGAATCGACGATCGAAGTCGGTGGCCTGCGCGAGCGCTGCGCCGTTGATGAGTGCCCCGGCTGCGGGGTCGGTGTCGAGGAGAGTGAACACGCGGGTTGCCGGGACAGGGCCGAGGTCGCCGAAGCCGTGAGTGGGTGTGGCATGCTCGTCAGCTCCGGCCATGTCGGATGCATACGGTGCGAGTGCTTCCGAAAACGACTGGACTGCACGAGGGTTGATCTCTCCGAGGGTCCGGTCGGAGAGGCTCCCGCCAGGTTCGGGCATGTGGAGGAAACGGTCGAAGTTGTTGCCTCCATCCCAAGCCGATTCGGGTGATGACAATACTTCGGCCAGACCGTACGCTGCCTGTCCGGCTCGTTCTGCCCGCTCGATGTCGTCGGGATCGGTCGGGTCGGCAGGGACTGCGTCGGCAGCGATCCACTCGGTGAGACCGGCCAGGGTTGCTCCGTCGTCCTCCCACTCGCGGGTGAGCAGGGGCACGAGCACTTCGTCGCGGTCGAAGTCCGAAGGAGTGCCGTCGACATCGGTACCCGTCAACAGGTGGTGCGAGGCATCGGGATTGCGCGTGCCGATGTCGAGGAATGTGCGCGCGGTCTCGTCGTAGTACGACGGATCCGGGGTGGGGACCAAGTGTGGATCGGCATAGGTGGGTATGCCCGCCATGTATCCCGCGACGCGGTTCAGCTCGATTCCCATCTCGGTGCCGGGCCGATACTCGGGATTCGCTTCGCCGAGCACCGCACCGAGCGCATCGAGACGGTCGAATCGGTTTCCCGAACCGGGTTCACGAGGCCCGGGTTCGTATCCGTACTGGATGGTGTCGCGGATGTCCTGTGGCACCTGTTCCCAGCTGCCGCCGTAGTCGGGGTTCGACAACGTGAGTAGACCGTTACCCACCGCGTCCGCCCAACCTGCAGCAGTCGGATCGCCGTCGGCCTCCCATTCCTTGAATGTCGTGAACAGTTCCGTCAACTCGTCCTGCCCGAGCCCGTTGTAGAAGGCGTCGAGGTATTCGATACCGGCGCCGCTGTCGGCGGACAGGGCTCGTCCGATGCGTTCGAGGTCGGAGTCGCGGGCGCGGCCCGACATGATGAGTTCGGCGTCCTCGTCACCGCCTGGTCCGCTCAGCGTCCAGACGCCTTGGGTCCGGAAGTCTCCTCCGAATGTCGACAGTCGGATGGAGATCTGGTCGATCGTGTCGGCTGCGCCGCTGTCCAGTTCGTCGAAGGTACTCAGCGCGGACTTCAACTGCACTTCGAATGTGGCGGCTTCGTCGTCGAGGCATGCCTGCGCGACGACATCGGCGCGGGAGTCTCCCGTGTCGCATCGGGGTGGGGCGACGCTGCCGTCGTCATGGACGGTGAACCCGGCACCGAGCGCGTTGTCGGCGATGAGGACGACGGTGTCCCGCGCGGGAACCAGTGCGGCCGCTGCGGCACGAAGTGCCTCGACCTGTTCGGCGACTGCGTTGGCGATTCCACGGCCGACGACTCGATCGCTCCACGCGCGCGCCGCTGCGGCCGCGGCAGCCTCGCCCTGCCATGTGCTGAACGCGCGGTCGACATGGCGGTCGACCTGGTCGGTTGCTCTGCCGAATGTGATGTTGGAGGCTTCGACGCTGTCGGCTGTGGATGCCAGCGCCGCGAGGTCGAGTGTTCGGATCTGCGAGAGCGTCGACATCTACGACACTGTGCTTTCAGAGACTCCTGTGCGCTCGAAGCTGCTTCCCACTGCCTCGACCTGCCGCCTGAATTCGTCCTCTGCGGTCTCGTAGTTCCTCGCGCCGGCGGATGTTGCTTCGGCCATGCGGTGCAAGCAGATGGACATGGCGTGGTAGGCGGTGTGCAGTGGAGCTTCGGCGCGCGTGAGAGCGCCACCGACCGCTGACGACGTCATCGTTGTGGCCGCCGCAGCGAGCGGAGCTCCGGGCTCCAGCTCGCCGATGAGTTCGGCCTCCGACGTCAATGCCGACGCCAGGGCTCTCAGCGCGTCGATGTCCACTTGCAACCACGTCATCCGCAACCAGCTCCTGATCTTGAAACAGTCCCATCAGGATTGGACGCAGCAGAGGTCCGATCGGTTCCCTCGGACGTCAGGCGAATCTGACGGCGGTCCCCACCACGGCGTTGCGCACGCCGGTGAGCCGGGTCGCCGTCGCCACCCGCGCGACCGTCCGCGACGTCCGAACCAGGCGCTGTGTGCGACGACGTCGTGCCCGGTCGTAGCGGCCGAGAGCCTCGATGACCGGATGCTCGGTCAGCAACGTCGCGAGTGTGACACCGTCCACCATCGCTTCGCACGCGCCTCGACCGAGGTTGGGAGTCATCGCGTGCGCTGCGTCGCCGATCAGTGCTGTGGTTCCGCGCACGTACGACGGCAGAGCCGGCGACTCGTACAGATCGTGGTGCAGGACTTCGGCGGGGTCGAGCCGGTCGAGGACGTCGCGCACGCTGCGGTGCCAGTCGCCGAAGCGTGCGCGGAGCTCGTGGACCGTGCCTGCTCCACCCGCGGGCGTGCGGACGGCTGCGAACCAGTTGGTCAGGTCGCCGTCGCGCGGGGTGATGCCGAAGAGTGCGCCCGGGCCCCATGTCTCGCTCATCGCGGTGGTGGCTCCGGGCACCCAGCCGCGCCAGGCTGCGTAGCCGGAGTGCACGGGGCGATACGAAGGTCCGAAGATCTGGTCTCGGACCGCGCTGCCTATGCCGTCGGCGCCGATCACGACGTCGTAGCCCGTGAGGTCGGTGAGTTCGGGAGCGGCGGTCCCGAACCGGAGGGTATCGGAGGGAAGGGCTCCGACGAGGAGCTCGAGCAGAACAGGACGTGACAGCAGGATCGCCGGCGCCCGGATGTCGCTGAAGCGTCCGAGCACTTTCCCGTCCCACCTCATGAGTGCGCCGGATTCCTGCAGCACACCGAGGCGCTGCGCCTGTCCGCCCAGGCCGGCGAGTTCGAGCGCCTCGACGGCTTCGGGCCACAGTCCCAGTGCGGTGCCGGTGGTGGGCGGTGCTGCGGCCCGTTCGAAGACGTCGACGTGCCAGCCGCGGGTGGCGAGGGCGTTCGCGGTGGTGAGCCCGCCGATTCCTCCGCCGAGCACCGCGGCTTTCCCTGCGTATCCGGTGGCCATGCCTGCAAGATACTACTGATGTAGTGCGGTGTCACTACATTCGTAGTGTCGGTCGTAGGATCGTGAGGTGACCGACAAACGCACCACAGTGCTCGACGCCGCGATCGAACTGCTCGGGACAGAAGGCCTGCGCGCACTCACGCACCGGCGCGTCGACTCGATCGCCGACGTTCCGGCGGGGTCGACGTCGAATTACTTCCGCACGCGTCAGGCGTTGGTCGAAGGAGTTCTCGATCGCCTTCTCGAACGCGACCGGGTCGACGTGGCGGCTCTTGCCGGCGCCGCATCGGCAGCACCGCGCGACGAACGTGAGCTCGAAGATCTGCTGTGCGGATACGTGCTGTTCGCGACCGACAGTGACACGGTGCGGACCCGGGCGCGCTTCGCGATGTTCGTCGAGGCCATGTCCGTTCCGGAACTTCGCACTGCGGTGGAGATCAGACGCGGCGAGCTGAGGGCGTGGGGCGCGGCGATGCTGGCAGATCTCGGAGCAGATGGCCCGGGTGAATCCGACGCCGGTGCGCGGCTTCTCGTCGATTATCTCGACGGGGTGATCCTGCATCGGCTGACGTCCGGAAGCGATCCGGATCCGAGGGAGGGGATTCGCCGCATCCTCGACGCCGTGCTGCGTCCGCAGCACGCGCAGTGACGCCCCCGCTACGGGCCTGTTACCGGCATATTTCCGCTGTTCACGTGCAAAGTAGGGCAGCCTTGCTTGCGTAACCCCCGGTGGCCTGGCATATCGTTTGTTGCGAGGCGGTGGGCCCACGATGTCCCACCGATCGTCAGGTTCGATCCCGCGCTGCCGAAAAAGGCACCCGCACCGTCGCGGATGGGCGGATACTGACGAGGACAAGGTATCGGCGCACCCGGGTCGGTACCCATCTACAGCAGTAGATGGCCATCAGTGTTGCTGGTCGTCAGTTGCCATCACCGCAACGAAGGCTAGGTATGACTCATCTTCCCGGGCCTCGAGGGCTCTACCACCCGGCAAACGAGCACGACTCCTGTGGCGTCGCGTTCGTCGTGGACATGCACGGTCGACGCAGCCGCGACATCGTCGAGAAGGCGATCACCGCGCTGGTCAATCTCGAACACCGCGGTGCTGCGGGCGCAGAACAGAACACCGGCGACGGCGCCGGAATTCTCATCCAGGTCCCCGACGCGTACTTCCGCGCGGTCGTGGACTTCGACCTGCCCGCCGCCGGCGCCTACGCCACCGGCATGGCGTTCCTGCCCCAGGGCACGGATGCAGCCGACGCGGCGCAGGAAGCGGTGGATCGGATCGTCGAAGAAGAGGGCCTCGAGGTCCTCGGCTGGCGCGAGGTGCCGATCGACACCTCCGATCTCGGCTCGATGGCCAAGGACGCCATGCCGACGTTCCGCCAGATCTTCATCGCGTCGGGCGCGCGGGCCCTCACCGGCCTGGACCTCGAGCGACGTGCGTACGTGGTGCGCAAGCGCACCGAGCACGAACTCGGCAACAGCGGCTCCGGCCAGGACGGCCCCGGCAGCGAGACCGTGTACTTCCCGAGCCTGTCGGCGTCGACGTTCGTCTACAAGGGCATGCTCACGACGCCGCAGCTCAAGGGCTTCTTCTGCGATCTGCAGGACGAGCGCGTCGAGTCGGCGCTGGGCCTCGTGCACTCGCGCTTCTCCACCAACACGTTCCCGTCGTGGCCGCTCGCGCACCCGTTCCGCCGTGTCGCGCACAACGGTGAGATCAACACCGTCATCGGGAACTCGAACTGGATGCGTGCCCGCGAGGCACTCATCGACACCGACGTCTTCGGTGGTCGCGGCAAGCTCGAGAAGATCTTCCCTGTCGTCACCCCGGACGCATCCGATACCGCTCGTTTCGACGAGGTGCTCGAGCTACTGCACCTCGGTGGCCGCAGCCTGCCGCACGCGGTGCTCATGATGATCCCCGAGGCGTGGGAGCGGAACGAGGCGATGGATCCCGCCCGTCGTGCGTTCTACGAGTACCACTCGGCACTCATGGAGCCGTGGGACGGACCGGCATCGGTGTGCTTCACCGATGGCACGGTCATCGGTGCCGTACTCGACCGCAACGGCCTGCGCCCGTCGCGCGCGTGGGTCACCGACGACGGTCTAGTCGTCATGGCCTCCGAGGTCGGCGTGCTCGACATCCCGGCCGAGAAGATCATCAGCAAGCGACGCCTCCAGCCGGGTCGTATGTTCCTCGTCGACACCGCAAAGGGGCGGATCGTCGAGGACGAGGAGATCAAGTCGGAGCTCGCTGCCGAGCATCCGTACGAGGAATGGGTCGAGAAGGGTGTGTCTCGTCTCGAGGACCTCCCGCCGTCCCGCTACACGTACATGTCGCACGAGCGCGTCGTGCTGCGCCAGCAGGTGTTCGGATACACACGCGAAGAAGTGGATCTGCTGATCAAGCCGATGGCAGCGACCGGTGGTGAGGCGCTCGGCTCGATGGGGACCGACACTCCCATCGCAGTGCTCTCGTCGCGTCCGAGGATGTTGTTCGACTTCTTCTCGCAGCTCTTCGCCCAGGTCACCAACCCGCCGCTCGACGCCATCCGCGAGGAGATCGTCACGAGCCTCGGTGGCATGCTCGGCCCCGAGGGCGACGTGCTGCGGCCGACCGCGGAGTCGTGCCGCCAGATCCTGCTGTCGGCGCCGGTCATCGACAACGACGACCTGCAGAAACTCATCCACGTCAACGACAAGAAGCAGTACCCGGGATTCAACAGCGTCATCGTGCGCGGTCTCTACCCGGTCGCGGAAGGTGCGCGGGGTCTGCACACCGCGCTCGAGAGCATCCGCGAACAGGTGTCGCAGGCGATCGACAAGGGCGCCCGCCTGATCGTGCTGTCCGACCGCGAGTCCGACGCGAAGCTTGCGCCCATCCCGTCGCTGCTGTTGACCTCAGCCGTGCACCACCACCTCGTGCGCGAGAAGACCCGCACCCAGGTGGGCCTGCTCGTCGAGGCCGGTGACGCTCGCGAGGTGCACCACATTGCCGCCCTGTGCGGTTTCGGTGCGGCCGTGGTGAATCCCTACATGGCGTTCGAGAGCATCGACGAGCTGTTGCAGAACGGCGACCTGCCCGAGGGCATCACCCTCGACAAGGCCATCGCCAACTACATCAAGGGCGCGTCGAAGGGCGTGCTCAAGGTGATGTCCAAGATGGGCATCTCCACACTCGCGTCCTACACCGGCGCGCAGCTGTTCCAGGTCATCGGCCTGTCGCAGGAGCTCGTCGACGAGTACTTCACCGGACTGCAGAGTCAGCTCGGCGGCGTCGGCCTCGAGGAGATCGCGGCGGATGTCGCTGCGCGGCACCGGATGGCGTTCCTCGATCGCCCGTCCGAGCATGCGCACCGAGAGCTCGAGGTGGGCGGCGAGTACCAGTGGCGCCGTGAAGGCGAGTACCACCTGTTCAATCCGGACACGGTGTTCAAGCTCCAGCACGCCACTCGCACAGGCCAGTACAAGATCTTCAAGGAGTACACGAAACTGGTCGACGATCAGTCGGAGCAGCTCGCGTCGCTGCGTGGACTCTTCGAGTTCAAGACGGGGCTGCGTCCGTCGATTCCGATCGAAGAGGTCGAGCCGGCCGCCGAGATCGTGAAGCGGTTCTCCACGGGCGCGATGAGTTACGGCTCGATCTCGGCCGAGGCACACGAAACCCTCGCGATCGCCATGAACCGGCTCGGTGGACGCTCCAACTCCGGTGAGGGCGGCGAGCATCCGTCGCGCTTCACTCCCGACGAGAACGGCGACTTCCGTCGCTCGGCGATCAAGCAGGTCGCGTCCGGACGTTTCGGTGTGTCGTCGCACTATCTGACGAACTGCACCGACATCCAGATCAAGATGGCGCAGGGTGCCAAGCCCGGTGAGGGTGGCCAGCTGCCGCCGCACAAGGTGTATCCGTGGGTCGCCGAGGTGCGTGGCTCGACGCCGGGCGTCGGCCTCATCTCACCTCCGCCGCACCACGACATCTACTCCATCGAAGATCTCGCGCAGCTGATCCACGACCTGAAGAACGCGAACCCGCAGGCTCGCATCCACGTCAAGCTCGTCTCCGAGCTCGGTGTGGGCACGGTCGCAGCCGGTGTCTCGAAGGCGCACGCCGACGTCGTGCTCATCTCGGGCCACGACGGTGGCACGGGTGCCTCGCCGCTGACGTCGCTCAAGCACGCCGGTGCACCGTGGGAGATCGGCCTCGCCGAGACTCAGCAGACCCTCATGCTCAACGGTCTGCGCGACCGCATCGTCGTGCAGGTCGACGGCCAGATGAAGACGGGTCGCGACGTGATGGTCGCGGCGCTGCTCGGTGGCGAAGAGTTCGGGTTCGCGACCGCACCGCTCGTCGTCTCGGGCTGCATCATGATGCGCGTGTGCCATCTCGACACATGCCCGGTGGGTGTGGCGACGCAGAACCCGGTGCTGCGCAAGCGGTTCACGGGTAAGCCGGAGTTCGTCGAGAACTTCATGCTGTACATCGCCGAGGAGGTGCGCGAGTATCTTGCCGAGCTCGGATTCCGCAGCCTCGCCGAGGCCATCGGTCAGGTCGACTTCCTCGACACCGTGAAGGCCGTCGACCACTATCGCGCATCGAAGCTCGATCTGTCGCCGCTGCTCGAGAAGGTGACATCGCCGATCTTCACCGAGCAGGACATGCATTGCACCAAGGAGCAGTACCACGCGCTCGACAAGGCGCTCGACAACGAGCTGATCGTCAAGGCGCAGGCCGCTCTGGAGTCGGGTACCCCGGTATCGATTGCCACGACCATCACCAACGTCAACCGCACGGTGGGCACGATGCTCGGACACGAGCTCACCAAGCGTTACGGCGCGGAGGGTCTGCCGGACAACACGATCGACATCACCCTGACCGGCTCGGCGGGTAACAGCTTCGGCGCGTACGTCCCTCAGGGCATCACGCTGAAACTACTCGGCGATGCCAACGACTTCGTAGGCAAGGGCCTGTCGGGTGGCCGTATCGTGGTGCGCCCGCCGGAGAAGGTGGCGGCCGGATTCGTCGCCGAGGACAACATCATTGCCGGCAACGTGATCCTGTTCGGCGCGACCGGTGGTGAAGCACTCATCCGCGGTGTCGCCGGTGAACGCTTCGCTGTGCGTAACTCCGGAGCCACGGCCGTCGTCGAAGGCGTCGGCGACCACGGCTGCGAGTACATGACCGGTGGCAAAGTCGTGATCCTGGGCAGGACCGGACGCAACTTCGGCGCAGGAATGTCGGGTGGTGTCGCGTTCGTGTACAACCCGGACAAGGAATTCGAAGACAACCTGAACACCGAGCTGGTCGATCTCGAAGACCTCGAAGGCGAGGACTTCGTCTGGCTCAAGGGTGCCGTCGAACGACATCGTGACGAAACGGGCTCCGAGGTCGCAGCCCGCATCCTGGCCGACTGGTCACAGCAGGTCGGGCACTTCGCGAAGGTGATGCCTCGCGATTACAAGAAGGTTCTCATGGCTATCAAGGACGCCACCATTCGTGGTGGGAACGTGGACGAAGCGATCATGGAGGCGGCTCGTGGCTGATCCGAACGGCTTCCTGAAGCACGGTTCTCGCGAGACACCGGTACGTCGTCCGGTTCCGCTGCGACTGCTCGATTGGAAGGAGGTCTACGAGCCGTTCCCGCTCGAGACCCTCCAGGTCCAGGCGAGCCGCTGCATGGACTGCGGTATTCCCTTCTGCCACAACGGTTGCCCCCTCGGGAACTTGATTCCCGAGTGGAACGATCTTGCCTACAAGGGCAAGTGGGACGACGGCATCGAACGGCTCCACGCCACGAACAACTTCCCGGAGTTCACGGGCCGGTTGTGCCCCGCTCCGTGTGAGGCGTCGTGCGTGCTGGGCATCAACCAGGACCCCGTCACCATCAAGCAGGTCGAGGTCGAGCTCGTCGAGAAGGCGTTCGACGAGGGCAAGGTCACCCCGATCCCGCCGTCGAAGCTCACCGGACGCAAAGTCGCGGTCGTGGGCTCGGGCCCGGCCGGACTTGCTGCAGCTCAGCAGCTCACCCGTGCCGGTCACAACGTCACGGTGTTCGAGCGTGCCGACCGCATCGGCGGTCTGCTCCGCTACGGCATCCCCGAATTCAAGATGGAGAAGCGCTTCATCGACCGGCGTCTCGCGCAGATGGAGGCCGAAGGCACCGTCTTCCGCACCGGCGTGAACGTGGGCGTCGACATCACCGCCGACCAGCTGCGTGAGCAGTTCGACGCGGTCGTCCTCGCCGGCGGTGCCACTGTTGCACGCGACCTGCCCATCCCGGGACGCGAACTCGACGGTATCCACCAGGCGATGGAGTTCCTGCCCATCGCCAACCGCGTCCAGCTCGGCGATCTGCCTGCACCCACGATCACGGCGACGGGAAAGAAGGTCGTCATCATCGGTGGCGGCGACACCGGTGCCGACTGCCTGGGAACGTCGCACCGGCAGGGCGCCGAAAGTATTCACCAGTTCGAGATCATGCCGCGCCCGCCGGAGCAGCGCGCCGACTCGACCCCGTGGCCGACCTACCCGCTCATGTACCGGGTGTCGTCCGCGCACGAGGAAGGCGGCGAGCGAGTCTTCTCGGTCAACACCGAGCAGTTCGTCGGCAAGGACGGCAAGGTCACCGCGCTGAAGGCACACGAAGTGCAGATGGTGGACGGCAAGTTCGAGAAGGTCGAGGGTAGCGACTTCGAGCTCGAGGCGGACCTCGTGCTGCTCGCGATGGGCTTCACCGGTGCCGAGAAGCCCGGACTGCTCACCGATCTGGGTGTGGACTTCGACCAGCGCGGCAACGTCGCCCGCTCGTCGGAGTGGAACACCAACGTCGACGGTGTATTCGTTGCCGGCGACATGGGTCGCGGTCAGTCTCTGATCGTGTGGGCCATCGCGGAAGGCCGCTCGTGCGCGGCCGCGGTCGATCAGTACCTCGAGGGAGCAACGGCGCTTCCCGTCCCGATCACCACGCGGACCGTGCCGCAGCGCTGATGCAGAACCAGCGTTGATGTAGAACAGCGCTGACGTACCCGTACTGGGCCGCCCACCGGACGCCGGTGGGCGGCCCGGTGTGTTCCGGCGTCGCCCCGGTGCCTGAGCAGTTATCGTTCTGCGCATGAGTGCATCACGGAGTGTCACGACACGGGCACTGACGGTGGTCGCGGTCGGCGCCGGCGCTACCGCGATGGCCGTGCTGGCGGCACCGACGGCGGCGGCCGACCCCCTGAGCGAGTGCGTCCGTAACGGTGGGGGCACGGTCTCGGTGGACGGGGCCGCCCCGGTGGCACCGATTTTCGGCTTCGACGGTCTGCAACTGCTGGGTGTCGACGGCGGCAGCGGCAATTCCTGCATCACCAACGTCGGGCCGGGCGCTGTGCATGTCACTCACCCGGAGGGACGCGAACCGGGCCGCAACTACGTGGCGGATGCTCCGCTCGAGATGCGTGTCGATGGTGGCCTCGGCAATATCGCGGTCACGAACCTCGGAACGGGCGCAGTGACGGTCGATCGCAACTCGGCTGCCCCACGACCCCAGGCTGCTTCGGGCCGACAGCCCGCCGCGAACACACCTGATGCGCTGCCACAGTTGACGCTCGACGCCGGTAGCGACGGGGTGTTCGTCACCAACATCGGAACGGGCTCGGTCGACGTGGTCGATTGGGATCACGCGACGGGTCCGCTGCCGGACGAGATTCCGGCTCCGCCCGGCATGGTCGTCACCGACCCGATCACCGGCAACGTCTACGTCACCAACTTGTTCGGTCCGGCAGTGACCGTGGTGGATCGAGCGGGAGGGCCGGTCTCGCGGGTCGTCGAGAAACCCGATCCGGTCACCTCCCTCGACCACGGCACCAGCAATGTGTTCGTCACCAACATCGGGGGCGGCGCCGTCACCGTCGTGCGCGGATAGCGTCACTTGCCCCGCGAAAATATCGACTGATATCACGCCGCGTTCACGGATGTGTCATATTCGTTATGGAGACTTGGGCGCGGCGTGATGTGACGAACGATGGGCGGGGGATTCCGATGGGGTTCGGTAGGGGATCGGCGTTGTTGGCGGCGGCAGCAGTCGTCGCAGGTGCTGTCGTGGCAGCTCCTGCCGCGCAGGCAGATCCGGGTGGTTGCCCGACGTTGAATGTGATCGCGGTACCCGGAACGTGGGAAACGTCGAGCACCCCGGATCCGGAGCGCGGTAACGGCATGCTGGCCCAGGTCACGTCCGGATTACCGGCAGGTGCCCGGGTCGACTACGTGCAGTACCCCGCCACCGCTTTCCCATGGGAAGGCGACGTCTACGGCGCCTCCCGCAACCGGGCGGTCGACAATGCACGCAACCTGATCGCAGGGACCGCAGCGCATTGCCCCGGCACCGAGTTCGCGCTCGTCGGTTACAGCCAGGGTGCCGACGCCGCGGGTGATCTCGCCGCCGAGATCGGAACCGGACTCGGCGTGGTCCCGCCGCACCGACTTGCTGCAGTCGGCCTGATCTCCGATCCGCGTCGCTCCGAAGCCGATGCGCTCATCGGACCTCCGGTGCCCGGCAACGGTGCCGGCGGATCCCGCGTCGGCGGATTCGGATTCGTGAGCCCCAACGTCCGCACCATCTGCGCCGTCGGAGACCTGTACTGCTCGACGCCCCGAGAGGACTACGTGACGCGCCTCGCGGGGTTCCTCGCGATCACCGCGGGGACGGGTCCCGATGCGGTCGAGCACTACCGCGACGAGGCCACCATCCTCTACAACGACATCATGGCCGCCGGTGGAGTACCGACACTGCAGTTGCAGATCAGCCCCGAGGCGAACGTCGAACGGGAGACGCAGATCCGCGAGTTCTACGGGTCGCAGATCCACCAGGACTACTCGAACTACGCGGTCGACGACCGCGGCACGACGGCAACGATCTGGCTCAACAACTGGCTTGCGTCGAAGGTGTGACGCGAGCACTGCCGCCGTTCAATCGAGATCGAAACGCGATCCCACTCGCACTACTCGGGGAGCCAAGCGGCTCAGCCACTTCCGGGCCTTCGCGCCCGGAGCGACGGTGACGATGGGCCGATTGTGGCGCACCGCGGAGACGATCGCATCGGCCACACGCTCTGGTTCGACGTGCAGTCTGCGGTAGATCGACTGCGCGCGCTCGCGGCGAGCGACGCGCTTCTCCCTGCTGGGAGCGACGTATTCGGTGTTCCGGGTCAGGTTCGTGTTCACCAGGTCCGGGCACACCACGGTCACACCGATGCCGTGTTCGATCAGCTCGGCGCGTAGACACTCCGACAGCATGAACACCGCCGCTTTGCTCGTCGAATAGGCAGTGAGGTTCCGTTGCGTCATGAATGCTGCTGCCGACGCCACATTCACGATGTGTCCGCCGGTGCCGCGTTCGATCATCTGCGTGGTGAACGCGCGGCACCCGTACACCGCGCCCCAGAAGTTGGTGTTCATGACGTCCTCGAAGAGCGACTGCGGCGTCTCGACGAACGCACCGATCACACCGAACCCTGCGTTGTTGACGAGCACGTCGGGAATTCCGTGTCGTGACCGGACGGTTGCCGCGAACTCGAGTACCTGCTTCTCATCCGCAACATCGAGTTCGTAGGCGTGCGCACCGCCACCGAAGACGGCGGTCGAGCCACCGGCCGAGTCAGGATTGTCGATGAGGTTCACTGTGTCGAGCGCGCCGTCGAGATCTTTGTCGGCGACCACGACGATCGCGCCTTGGGCTGCGAAGGCGCGGGCTGCGGCGCGGCCGATTCCGCTCGCGCCGCCGGTGACCACGACCAGTGTTCCGGTGAGATCGTGGAGGCGGGCGCGGATAGCCGTACCGGCTCGCCATCTGCGGATCTGCGCGTACCGAGTGGGCATACCTTCCATCCAACACGACAGAACCGGGTGTGTCCGGCTTCCCTGCTCACACCACAGTGATCGAGCGGGTGTGCCATCCACTGGCGCCATCAGGGATCGGCTCGACACGCATTTCGGTCTGGACCTCGCCGTCCCGATCGGTGGCCCGTACCTGAAGTCTGTGCGTGCCGGGGGACGCCTGCCACCTCCAGTACCACTGTCGCCAGGTGTCGATGGAGTACTCCTCGGAGAGGGTTGCGTCGTCCCATGGTCCGTCGTCGGCTCGTACCTCGACCCGTGCGATACCGCGGTGCTGTGCCCATGCGGTGCCTGCGACCAGCACCTCGCCGGCGGAGACCCGCGCGAACGATGCCGGGGCATCGATCCGGGATGCTGTCTTGATGGGTGCCTGTTCGGCCCAACCGCGACGCGTCCAGTACGCCTGCGCCCGGTCGAACCGGGTTACTTCCCAGTCCACCACCCATTTGGTGGCCGAGACGAATCCGTACAGGCCGGGCACCACCTGTCGGGCCGGATAGCCGTGCTCGAACGGCAGCGGCTCACCGTTCATCGCCACCGCGAGCAGTGCGTCCCGGCCGTCCCGCAGGATTGCGATCGGCGTTCCCACGGTGAAGCCGTCGGCACTGGTCGACAACAGCATGTCGGCGTCGGGCGAGATGCCGGCCTCGTCGAGCAGGTCCTTGATCGGATAGCCGACCCAGGTGGCAGTGCCGGCGAGAGCGCCGCCGATCTCGTTGGACACGCAGGTCAAAGTGATGGTCCGTTCGATCGGTGTGCGGGCCAACAGATCGCTCCAGCTCAACATGATCTCTCGGTCGACCATGCCGTGTATCCGCAGAGTCCAGTCGTCGGTGCTGAGCATCGGAACCTGCAGTGCGGTGTCGATGCGGTAGAAGGCGTTGTTGCCGGTGACGAACGGCGTCGCCCCGGGGACCGCGATGTCGGTGCCCGGCGGGACGGCCGGAGCCCGGTTCCTCGCCGAGACGAGCGGGGCGACGAATGCCATGCGGTTGCTGATGGCTCCCGCGATCGTGCCTGCCAGGTTGCGACCTGCCACGCCCGCGGCTACTGCGACGGTCGCAGCGGCACCTGCCAGTACAAGGAAATGTCGGCGGGGCACTCCTGCGCCGGTGTGAGCTGCATCGTCGATCTCGTCGGCGCGACGTGTGAGGAGCGTCAGGGCCAGGACGCCGGCGGCGACACCCGTGAGCGTCGGGACTGCATCGACGACGGTCGCCCCGGGACGGGTCGTGGCCGCGTACATCCCGACGATGCCGAGGGTCACGAGTACGAGACTGCCGTAGGGGCGCCGCGGCCGTTCGACGACTCCGGCAAGCGCGGCGAGTATCGCGATCAGGATGCTCATCCCGATGAACAGCGCCGCCTTGTCGTTGGTGCCGAAGGCGGTGATCGCGATCTCTCGTGCCCACGAGGGGCTTCGATCGACAGTCGTGGATCCTACCGCGAAGAACGGAGACGCCGACGATCCGAACGGCACCGCCACAAGTTCGCCGACACCGAGCGTGACCGCAGCTGCCAGCACTCCGGAGAGCACACGCGCCAGGAGGCGGGGCCGCGCACGCGGGCGACGATCACCTGATTCATCGGACCCCTCGTGCGCACGTTCCTCATTCGTCGTCATGCCGTCTTCCTTCCACCATGTCGGGGAGGACTTCGGCACCGATCATGAATCGGATGGGTGCGCCGGGTGCGGCAGCGGACGACGCCGCTTTCCGATATCAGCCGAGATACACGAAGTGCGACGGACCGCCACCCGGCTGCGAGGAACCGGTGACCGCCGGGAAGTTGAACGGGAGTTCGGTGAGCTTGTGCGGATTCCCGTTCCCGTCGGCCTGCCAGCACTCGAGGAGCACGCCGTGGAACTGCGTGCACGCGATGCGTGTCGAGAGGCCGTACGGCGAGGTGAGCCTGTTCTCGGCGACCAGCGGATTCCAGAATTCGCCGTCGGCCGGAACGAGGAATGCGGGATTCTCGACTACGCTGACCGCGCCGTTGTCGGAGGGCCATTCCTCCGCAGCGGCGGTGCCTGCGGCGCCGAGTGCCGCTGCACCGGTGAGGGCAACGATCGAAACCATTCGAGTGAGGGTTCGCATGATCCCTCAGCGTAGGTGCCCACGCTCGCTGCCGCGCCAGGATTCACACACGCAATGTGTCGCGCACGTGCCCTGTCTCGTTGATCGATGCGACCCGACGTCTGCCGGTGCGGGAGACGAGAATGCGCGTGATCGATGCGTACTCGATCGGGAATGCCAGCGGTAGTTCGAGCCCGAGGAGGTCCTGCAGCACGATGTTGATGACACCGCCGTGCGCGAAGATCACTGCGGTGTCCTCGTGTGGGCACGAGGACACGACCTGGTCGACGGAGGTCAGCACGCGGGTGCGGAAAAGTTCCGCATCGACGAAATCGGGCAGGTGGCCTGCGAGGATGCGCTTGTAGGCATCGGATCCGAGTTCTTGTGCGGTTTCGAACGGAATGTAGTGATCGAGGTCGTAGTCGTACTCTGCGAGGCCCTTGATCTGCTCGACCGGCAGCTCCTGCTGGTCGGCGAGCGGCTGTGCTGTCTGGAGTGCGCGGAGTTGCGGACTCGAGAACAACCGCGAGATTCGGTAGGGCGCCAGTGCTTCCCGCAGCCGTCCGGCCTGAACCAGGCCCTGTTCGGTGAGGGACGGATCAGCGCGCCCCAGGTTCACACGGGCGTACTCCGGCTGGGCATGGCGGATCAGGAGAAGCTGCACGGTGTCCACCATGCCAGGTGAGCCCACGCACGGGGGAACGCCCCCGTTTCACGTGAAACAGTGGGTCTTCAGCGGCCACCTTGTGTGTACTGCACCTGGTCGTCCTCTCGGGACAGTCGCCTCGGGCGTTCTGTGATCGCCGTGGTCGTCGGTGCCTGGATCTCGGCGAGCAAGTGTGATGGGAAATAGATCGCCGCCGTCACACCGGCATTGGTATCCGAATCGAACGTGGGGCGGAGCCGGACGCTCATACCGTTACGAGCGGCGAGCCGCCCCACCACGAACAGTCCCATCTGTCGGGGTGCGTTGACATCGGCCTCGTCGCCGTCGGAGAGACGGGTGTTGATCTGGTCGAGCGCATCGCGTGGGATACCGATTCCGACGTCGGCGATCTCGAGGAGGAGTCCGCCGCCCTCCGCATTCGAGAACTCGAGCCGCACAGGGCTGTTCGGAGGTGATGCCCGCAGGGCATTGTCGACGAGTTCGGCGATCAGGTGCACGACGTCTTCGATGGCATTCCCGAGGAGATATCCGTGCGGGGTGCGCCCGATGTGGACCCGCTGGTAGTTCTCGACCTGGGAGACCGCACCGCGCAATACGTCCGTGAGCGGTGCCGGGGCGTTGCGAGTTCGGGGGCGGGTGCCCGCCAGCACGAGCAACGACTCGCCTGTGCGACGCATTCGTGTGGCGAGGTGGTCGAGGGAGAACAGGCTTTGCAGGCGGGCGGGGTCCTTCTCCTGGTATTCGAGCGAGTCGATGAGTGAGAGCTGTTGCTCGACCAGGGTCTTGTTTCGTCGCGCAAGTGTCTCGAACATGACATTCACTTGCTGCCGCAGGTGCGCCTGTTCGCCGGCGAGCCGAAGCGATTGGCCCTTCATCGAATCCACGGCTCGCGCCACTTCGCCGATTTCCTCGTCGGTGTCGACGCCGATCGGAGCGAGCTGAACATGGTTCACGTCGGCGCCGTCCTTCACCGCGGCGATCGCGGCGGGCAGATCGGTCTCCGACGCCGTGAGGGTGTCGTTGCGGAGGCGGCGGAGTGGGACGCCCAGCGACCGCGCCACGAGAAGCGCGATGACGAGCGCGAGGACGAGCATCGCACCGACCAGGATCGAGTCGCGAATGGCTGCGGACTGCGCATCGGCGGTAAGGCGGTCGAGTGTCGACGTGATCTGCTGGCCGGCGTAGACGATGGCATCGGCATACGGCTGCGAGGCCGACACCATCGCACCGCGAAGTTGTTCTCCGAATGCGGCGGTCGGCGAGTAGTTCTGGATCAGTGACCGACGCGACTCGACGTCGGCGAGCATTCCTTCGATCTGACCGGTGTCCAGTCGTGACCCGAGGAGAAGCCCCAGTGTCGATGCTTCCCGGTTGATCGCGTTCTCGGCAATCATCTGTCCGACCTCGGCGTCGGTGGCAAACAATCTCAGTGTTTCCAGCTCGTCCTGCAGATTGAGCTGCGCGTCCCACACGGTGAGCAGATTGTTGGCGTCGACGAGTGCTTCGTTGTCTTCGAGAAGGTCGAAGATGTCGCGAAAGATGTCCTTGCATCGCACAAGGAAGTCGATCGTGAGCCGACCACGTTCCGCCGTGCTGACGCCGGGGTTCATCACTGTTTGGTTGAGGATCGCGCCGTCGGCGAGGAGCGCGTCGAGTTCTTCTGCGATGGCAGGCTCGAGGTCGTTCGCGTCGGCGGTCTCGATCACGTTCTGCATTGTCGAGGTGACATCGTCCGATGTGGCCAACGAGGGTGCGATGCCGAGGCTGGTCACAGTCGCCATGCTGACCAGGGCGGTGGAGTACTCGAGCAGGGCCGGTGCGACGGCGATCTGGTGGGCCAGGGTGTCGTACCTGTTTGCTTCTTCGAGCTGGGTGGTGATGCGGAGAGCGCCGAGGACCACTGCGGCGAGCAACGGAACGGCCAGGACGACACCGAGTTTGTATTTCAGCCGCCAGTTGCCGAGCTGAAGGACACGGTTACGGCGGATTCTCACGCTCGGATTGCCCCTTCGAAAGGATGATGACGATTCCCGCGCAGAGCGCGCTGGAATACGTTCTACTCCTCCCGGGTGATCTTGTACATATCCCATCCCAATGTTCGGGTAAAGAGCGATGTGATATGCGCGACCTGAGGGTAATCGCGCATCAAATGTTCTGTATGTCCTATTAGTGAGGTTTTACGAACGGGAATGCCAGTGATTCACGAATGCTGCCACCGAGGATCAGCATCACGATCCGATCGACACCCATGCCGAGGCCACCCGTCGGGGGCATCGCGTGCTCGAGTGCGCGCAGGAAGTCGTCGTCGAGTTCCATCGCTTCCTCGTCGCCGCCTGCTGCAAGGAGCGACTGTTCGGTGAGTCGCGCCCGTTGATCGATCGGATCGGTCAATTCGCTGTAGGCGGTGCCGAGTTCGATACCCCACGCGACCAGGTCCCACTTCGCCGCGACACCTCGTTTCCGCGGATGAGGCCTGGTCAGTGGTGAGACGGACGTGGGGAAATCGGTGTAGAACGTGGGAAACTCGGTGCGGGATTCGACGAGATGCTCGTAGAGTTCCTGTGCCGTGGCGCCCGCCTCCCAGGCCGGGTCGTAGGCGATCGAGCGTTCGTCGCACATCCGGCGCAGTACCTCGACCGGAGTCTCGGCGTCGACGAACGTGCCGAGAGCCTCGGACAGCGCGTCGTGGAACGTCTTCACCGGCCACTCGCCCGAAATATCGATTTCCACCGGTGTTCCGTCGCTCCCCGGTCGCACTATGATCTCGCGGCCGTGCGCGGCAACGGCCGCCTGCTGGATCAGCGTGCGCGCGAGCGTGAGCATCTTCTCGTAATCGCTGTGGGCCTCGTACGCCTCGAGAATCGTGAACTCCGGGTTGTGCTTGAAATCGGCACCCTCGTTGCGGAATACGCGCCCGATCTCGAACACCTTCTCCATCCCGGCCACGCACAGGCGCTTGAGATACAGCTCGGGTGCGATACGCAGGTACAGGTCTGTGTCGTACGCATTGATGTGGGTCGTGAAGGGCGCGGCATTGGCCCCGCCGTGTACGGACTGCAGGATCGGCGTCTCTACTTCGAGATAGCCGCGGGTCTGCAACTGGTCGCGCAACGACCGGACCACCGCGCTGCGCGCCGCGATCAGGCGACGGGCATCGAGATCGATCGCCAGATCCACATACCGTCGACGTACCTTGGCCTCCGGGTCGACCAGCCCGCGCCACTTGTCCGGCAGCGGATGCAAGCATTTGCCATTGATCCGCCAGGAGTCGGCCAGCAGCGAGATCTCGCCGGTACGGCTACGCCCCATTTCGCCGGAGACCTCCACGAGGTCGCCGAGGTCGAACAGGAAGCGGCGCCCGGCAACACGTTCGCGGTCGACGAGAACCTGGAGATCGCCGGACCAGTCGCGTATCACCGCGAAAAGCACTCCGCCGAAATCGCGGATCCGCAGGATGCGGCCAGCGACCTGCGCCGAGGTCCCTCGGTTCGCTGTTCGTGCTTCGGCATTGGTGTGTGACGGCGGGTCGGCACTCGGATACGGGTCGACGCCGTACTCGATGATCCGCTCCAGCGTGTTCATCCGCAGGCGGTCCTGTTCGGGGCGTCGATGCAGGACAGGTGAGTTCGCCGGACGAGATGCGGCAGAATCGATCTGCGACGCGCTGCCGTCCTCGTGCACTGCTCCGGATTCGATGAGTTCTTCCGGGACCTGGGAGTGGGTCCCGGTGTGCTTCCGGATGTTTCGGCGCCCGAAGCTCGGGACGGTGAGAAATCCTTCAGCTACCGCGGAGGCCAATGCGACGCGCGGGATCTCGCGGTTGTCGCGGAAGCAGAGGAAACGCGGAATCCACTCCGGGTGGTACTTGACGTTGGATCGGTAGAGCGCCTCGAGCTGCCACCATCGGGAGAAGAACAGTAGGATCGATCGCCACAACCGCATGATCGGACCGGCTCCGATGCGCGCGCCTTCTTCGAACGCCGAGCGGAACACTGCGAAGTTCAGGGAGATCCGTGTGATACCGAAAAGTGGTGCATGTGTGGCAAGTTCGGTCACCATGAATTCGATGACACCGTTGGGTGCCTGCGGATCGCGACGCATGAGGTCGAGCGAGACACCGTTCTCACCCCACGGTGCGAGCGACAGCATCGCGACAGGCAACCCGTCGACGACAGCCTCGACGAGCAGGCAGTTCGCGTCGAGCGGATCACCCAGTCGTCCGAGTGCCATCGAGAAGCCGCGTTCGTTGTCGGTGTCGCGCCAGGCGTCGGCGAGACGGATGACGTTGGCCATCTCGACGGTACCGACATCGTAGTGTCGTCGAATCCGCACGGAGACACCATGTTTACGCGCCCTGTTGACTGCCTGCCGAACGGGCTTCATATCGTGTCCGGCGAGCGAGAAGTTCTGGGTGTGCAGGACGGCTTCGTCGCCGAGCTGAAGTACCGACAGCCCCGCGCGGTGATACGCCTGCGCGCCGTCCTCGCTCGCACCCATTACGGACGGTGTCCATCCGTACGCGCGAGTGAGTTCGAGCCATTCGTCGATCGCGTGTGGCCACGCTTCGCGGTCGCCGATCGGGTCGCCGGAGGCCAGGCACACGCCGATCTCGACACGATAGGTCACCGCGGCCTTGCCGCTCGGTGCGAACACGACCGCCTTGTCGCGTCGGGTCGCGAAGTATCCGAGAGAGTCGTCGCCGTGTCGCTCGAGGAGTCCCCGAATGGCTGATTCGTCGTTGCCGGTGAGGGCATTCGACGAGCGCTGTGAACGGAACAGCACGAGCAGGGCGGCGAGCAGGGCGAGCGCGCCCAGCAATCCGAGGGCGGTGCTGACGAGCCAATGAGTGTGGCCGGGGAACTGGTCGTTGTCGATGAAAGTCAGGGCGGTGACGCGATTGACTGCCCACAACAAGCGGTCGGACGGCGGCAACGATCCGGGGAACAGTTCGACGAGACCCCATCCGAGCAGGGTGGCTGCGACAAGACCGCCCACGAGCACCGCCAGCGACAGCGGAATCGACCCCGGCCGCACACGCGTGGTGAACTCACCGAATGCGAGCAGGAGCACACCGATGGCCACGAGGTGCACGATCAGTGCCACGAAATGACCCAGATCGCGATCCATGACCGCGAGCATCAGGTTCGTGATCGCGAACCCGCCGAGATAGATGGTGAGGATCCACCAGGCGATGCGCTTGCGGCCGGCGATCGCGGCGGCGAGCACCGCGACGACGAGCGCGAACGACAGACTCGTGTCGGGGGCATCGAAGTAGTACTCGTCGACGTAATTGCGTGGCGTGTGAATCCAATAGCGCAGGGTCGGGGACAGTGACCAGAGCGTCACCATTACCGCGTACACAGCGAGCAGAACCCCCGCGATGTGCGGGACGGCGGTCACACGACCCCCGAAATGTGAGGGTGCTGTGCGGCGCGCAGGTGCTGTGGGAGACGGGCCCGTCACCGGAGACGGTGGATCCGGCCTCGCGGTGAGATCCGCAGACATGCTCCTGACCGTAGCGCTGTCGGGCCCGCCTCGCGAACAGGACGGGTCAGGTTTTCGCGAGCGTGTCGGTGTCGGTCCGGGTGTCGGGCTCGTTGCGGGAGAGCGCGCTCGGCCACCAGATCTTTCGGCCGATGTCGATCGTCAGTGCCGGGACCACCAGCGACCGCACCAGCAACGCGTCGAGTAGTACGCCGAATGCCACGATGAACGCGAGCTGCGCCAGGAACAGCAGCGGTATCACCGCCAACGCCGAGAACGTTGCGGCGAGGACGATTCCCGCCGACGTGATCACCCCGCCGGTGACGGTGAGCGCACGCAGCGTGCCGATGCGCGTCCCCACCTTCTTCGTTTCCTCGCGTACTCGTGTCATGAGGAAGATGTTGTAGTCGACGCCGAGCGCAACCAGGAACACGAATGCGAACAGTGGCACCACGGGGTCGGCGCCCGGGAAGCCGAATACATGGTTGAACAGCAGCGAAGACACACCGAGCGTGGCCGCGAACGACACGATGACGGTGAGCATCAGCAGGACCGGTGCGACGATCGCCCTCAGGAGCACGATGAGCACCAGCAGCACCACGAGCGCGACCACCGGAATGATCAACGTGCGGTCGCGGGTAGCGGTGTCCTTGGTGTCGAGATCGACCGCGGTGGGTCCACCGACCAGCGCATCGGCACCGGGCACCGGGTGCACGGCGTCGCGGAGACGTTCGACGGTCTGCTCGGCGTCGAGTGAGTCGGCCGGATCGGAGAGAGTGGCCTGCACGGCGATCCGCCCGTCGACGATCGTCGGGGTGCCGTCGGGCCGGGTGACCGGTTCGACGGTGGTGACGCCTTCGATCCGGGCGGCGTCGGTGACGGCGTCGAGCGACGATTCGTTCGCGATGATCACCGTGGGGGAGCCACTACCGGCATCGAAGTGCTCGCCGAGGACCTGCTGACCGGACTTCGAATCGGTCTGGAGCAGGAACAGATCGGAGGAGGCGACACCGCTGGCCTTGAACTGCGGCAGCAACAGGGCGAACGCGACGAGGACGAGGCTGCACACGATCCAGATCGGGCGAGGCGTCGCTCCCACCCGACCGGCGATCCGGCTCCAGAAGCGGTGGGTCTGTTCGAGGTCCTCATGGTCGAAGCCGGGCTCGTACTTCGGCCTCGTGGGCCAGAACGCGACCCGACCGAGCAGGACAAGTGCGGCGGGCAGGAATGTCATGGACGCGACGAACGACGCTGCGATACCGATCGCGGCGACGGGGCCGAGCCCGCGGTTGGAGTTCAGGTCGGACAGCAGGAGGCACAGCACGCCGAGGATGACGGTGCCCGCGGAGGCCGCGATGGGTTCGAGCGATGCGCGCCAGGCGACGCGCATCGCGGCGTACTTGTCTTCCTGGAAACGCAGTTCCTCCCGGAAGCGGGAGACGAGCAGCAGCGCGTAGTCGGTGGCCGCGCCGAAAACGAGAATGAACATGATGCCCTGGCTCTGCCCGTTGAGCGCGATCGTGCCGGCGTCGGCGAGCAGGTAGACGAGCAGGCTGGCGAGCGCGAGCGCGAACACGGCGGAGACGATGACGACGAACGGCAGGATCGGGCTGCGGTAGACGACTATCAGGATGAGCAGCACCACGCCGCCTGCGACGAGCAACAGCAGACCGTCGATTCCGGCGAACGCGGCCGACAGGTCGGCGGCCTGACCTGCAGGGCCGGTGACATGTACGGTGAGTCCCTCGGGTGCCCCTTCGAGTGCGGTGCGCAGTTCGGAGACGGCGTCCTTGACCTCGACGTTGCTGTCGATCGGCACGATCATCTGCGCGGCTTGCCCGTCCTCGGAAGGAATGGGCGGTGGCCCCGCCGATTCGGTGGCGAGGAATGCGAGGTCGTTCGGGGTGATCCCGCCGTCGCGCTCGGCGACGACGATCGCCGGGATGGCATCGCTGTCCCTGAACTCGGCGTAGATCTCGTCGGCACGGGTGGATTCTGCTGACGCGGGGAGGAAGGAGCTCGCGTCGGTCGAGGCGACCTCGCTGAGTTTGCCGGCGAAGGGCCCGCCGCCGCCCGCGATCCCGAGCCACACCAGAAGCAGGACCGCGGGTATCAGCCAACGCAAACGCGAACGGCGTGGACTCGGTGTCGTCGTGGTGCTCAAGCGTCCTCCTGGTCTGGCAAGCACGAAACCTGCAGGCACCATGTTGCCCCATCGGTGTCTGTGTCCTGAGATTCGGAGTACTACCCGTTTCGGATGGGTGCACGCGCGCACAGGAGGAATTCGTTGACAAGCAGTCTCTGGTCAGGCGGTGGCTGCTCCTGCAGAGTCACTGATCGAGCGAGTGACGCCGGCAACCTTCAACGCGGCCGTCGCGTATTAAAGATTGAGATACTAAACTTTGATTGCATCGGGCTGGATGAAGGGATTTGCACAGTGGCCGAGCTGTGTCGCGCGTATTGGGAGTCGAATCCCGGCTCCGGTCTGGTTGCGCGCGATCGCCGCGGCGGTCACTACGACCGCTACCTTCCCGACCTGGTGACGGACCGACCACTGATCGTGCCTCCAGACCTTGCTGCGCGCGCCGCGTCCGCAGAGCGTGACATCCGACAACTCGGGACAGGTCCCGGTTCGGGCGGACTGCAGTCGATCGCTCGATTTCTGCTGCGGTCTGAGGCGATTGCCAGCTCGATGATCGAGGGGATCGCCCCCTCACCTCAGCAGGTCGCCCTGGCCGAATTGGCGCAGGACGAGGACATCCGCGGGTTCAGCGACCAGGCGCGCCTCGTGGCCAACAACATCTCGGTCCTCCGGCACGCGTCGAGCAGTCTGGTCGACACCGACGCCGTCACCGTGGATGACGTGGTCGCGCTGCACGCAGCGCTACTGCCCGACGAACGGCATCACGGCCTCCGGCAGGTTCAGAACTGGATCGGAGGCTCGAATTGGCATCCGCTCGAAGCCGATTTCGTCCACCCTTCGCCCGAGGATGTCGGACCGCTGATGACCGACCTTGTCGACTATCTCAACGGATCCCTGCACGGACCGCTGATTCAAGCCGGGATCGTGCACGCCCAGTTCGAAACGATCCATCCGTTCACCGACGGCAACGGCAGGGTCGGGCGCGCGTTGATCCACACCGTTCTTGCCCGGCGCGGTCTGGCACCGGAGGCGGTGCTCCCGATCAGTCTCGTGCTGTCGACTCTCAGCGACCGCTACGTCGGCGGGTTGAGCGCCTACCGGTACGTCGGCAACCCTGTCGACCCCGACGCCGTCGCTGGCGTGAACGACTGGCTCTCGACGTTCATCGAGTCTGCTGTCATCGCATCGGAGCACGCGCAACGCCTGGCACGAGACATCGACGAGCTGGCGCTCGAGTGGGCTGGCCGCCTTGCCAGCAACCGCGAGGAGCAAGGACTTCGAGGGGAGCCCCGCGCAGGATCCGCGACAGCACGCATCCTTCCGGTGCTCGCCGAGGCACCGATCATGACTGCGCGCACCGTGCAGCGCATCCTCGGGGTGTCGTTCCCCGCAGCGCGAGCCGCGCTCGACGAACTTGCGGACGCCGGAGTCCTGTTCCGAAAAAGCGTCGAACGCGGCACCACAGGGTACGTCGCGCGCGACGTCCTCGACCTGATCGGGCTCACCGAACGCCGGCTCGCAAGTACGCGTTTCGATACGAGAGTCTCTGCGCCGAGCCCTCGCGCGCCCGCCGTTCCGCCACCGCGGCGGCGCTGACCGGTTGCTATCGACAGTGGCGGACCCGATTGTGGACCTACACCAAATGCCGCCTACCGACAGGCCGGCAAGTCGCATAGTTTTTGCAAAGTAATGCGCATGATTACGGCGTGGATGCAGCAGATGTCCGTGCACATCAACGCGGGCAAGCCGATGACAACCGAGTTCAAACGACGGCACTCTCAACGGGTGCGCCTCTGCGTCAAGGGTGTGGGCCGTTGTCATCGCTCCGAGTGGTGCCGGAGGCATCTCTCCGGCTCGGCCGTTCCCGCCGGTACCGGTGCCTGGCAAGGGCGCCGGCGACGAAATGATCCATGTGGTGTCGGTGGTTGATCCGCGGGCGCCGGTCCGGGTCGATGTGAGGTGGCGCGATCCATTCGACGCGGCCCGGATGCGCAGCATCGGGCGGTGCGACGCGGGTTTTCCAGCCGCCGGGACCGTCGTGAACGAGGGCATGGCAGCTGTCGCAGGCGAGATCCTCGTTGGTGATGTCGGTGGCGCCGCCGTACTTCCACTCGGTTACGTGGTGCACGGCTGTGAGGGAGGCAGGAGCATCGCAACCGGGGCGCGTGCACCCGCGAGACGCTGCAATGAGGGCGAGTCGCTGATCTACCGAGGCAAGACGCCGGGCGCGACCGAGGTGAAGTGGGCGGCCGTTGTGGTCGAATAGGGCGAGTACCGGGTGGGCGTTCTGCGCCATGCGCATTGCATCCTTGACGGGCACGATTCCGCCGGTGGCGGTGGTCGCCACGCCGGACGCCTTCTCGAGTTGGTGCACCGACATCGTGATGATCGCCGTCACCGGTAGACCGCGATGACTGCCCAGCACACCGGACGCGAGCATCTGCCGCAATGCAAAGGTGAGAGCGTCATGGTTGCGTTGCACCGCTGTGCGGGTGTCGCGGTCGGCGGCCTTCGCCATCGCCGTACGGTCCAGATTCGGGGAATCGACATCCCCAGAGGGTGATTCAGGGTCGCCGGGGTTGTTCATGCCGGGGCGGGCGAGTTTGGCGAGCACCGGTTCGAGGAGGGCCCGCGTCTCCGGGTCCAGCAGTCCGGAGATCGGGGTCATGAGGTCGGTGCCCTGCTTGCCGAGCCGCAGGCCGCGGCGACGCTTACGTTCGCGCTCGTCGGGGGCGTTGCCGTCGGGATTGAGGTGGGCGAGCAGGTGGATGCCAATCTTGGTGACGTCTTCAGGAGTGGTGGAGCGGGCCGCGTCGGCGAGGATCTGCTCTGCGGCATCGATTTCGTCGGAGGTGGTACCGCTCGGGAGCTGCCGCATGGTTCTGGCGATTGCGGCAACGTGGTCGGGGCCGATGGCGCCTTCGCGGCCGGCCGACGCGGTGGCGGGCAGGGTAGCGTCCATCGGCTCACCGCTGAGGGTGTGCCAGGTGCCGGTCTTGGTGGCGCCCTTCACGCGTTTCGCGGCGTCGGCTCCCGAGATGCGGAGCGTCGAGACGAGGAAGTCGTTGATGGAGCGGCAGGCGAGGTTTGCCGGGATGGACCGTTCGACGGATTCGACGACGAACCGGTGCCCGACGGCGGCGGCCTTCCTCAGGGAGACCTCCATCCGTTGCAGTGCTTCGACGACATCGGCTTCGGATAGGCCCGTCAGCGGTTCGGCGAGCAGACCTTCGACGGCGGCGTCGAGGGTGGCCAGGTGGTGTCCCACTTGGCCGAGCCCGTTGCCGCCATCGTCCGAAAGCATGTTCGAAGTGTAGTCGGACCCTCCGACAAGAAATGGAAGTCCACAAAGAAGTGGAAGTCCGGGCGATGCTTCCGAATCTGGAGAACACACATTTGGGTCCTCTCCTCACGAGACTGCGGCTGATCGGACGGCCTGAAATTCAATGGTTGTGCCGGAGTCGACGCGGTTAGGGTGTGCTGTGACCGAAATCGGAGACGGTCCGAACCGGCTGTCGCCCCCCGCGACCCTGATCACACGGCTGAGGTCCGCCGGGTGCGTTTTCGCCGAGGACGAGGCCCGGCTACTCGCAACTGCTGCACACACCCCGTCGGATCTGGAAGCGCTCGTGCAGCAGCGGATCGACGGCCGCCCCCTCGAACACGTGCTGGGCTGGGTGGAATTCTGTGGTGTGCGGATCGCGGTCGATCCCGGGGTGTTCGTTCCCCGCCGTCGTACGGAATTCCTTGTTCGCTGCGCCGCCGACGTGGTGGTGCCGGGGGCGCTCGTCGTCGACATGTGCTGTGGATGCGGGGCGGTGGGGGCTGTGCTTACGGACTCCGTGCCCGGCATCCGGCTGCATGCCGCCGATATCGACCCCGAGGCGGTCCGCTGCGCGCGCCGCAACGTCGCACCATGTGACGGCGACGTGCACTGTGGCGACCTCTATGCGGCGCTGCCCGACTCGATGCGAGGCCGGGTCGATGTGGTCGTCGCCAACGCCCCCTACGTGCCGACGGCTGCGATCGGCACCATGCCGCCCGAGGCACGGATACACGAGCCACGTGTCGCGCTGGATGGCGGCGACGACGGACTCGACGTGCATCGACGGTTGGCGGTGTCCGCAACGGAGTGGCTCGCGCCAGGGGGACATCTGCTGGTGGAAGCCAGCTCCGGGCAGGCCACAGACGCGACGAAAATTCTCGTCGCGGCCGGTCTGGCACCGGTGATCCGCCGGTCGGAGGAGTTCGACGCCACTGTGGTCATCGGCACCCGGCCGTGACCCGTCGGCGGCGTGCTCAGCCCAGCGGCAACTGCGCGAAGATGGCGGTCGGCTGGGGCGATCCGCCGGAGGGCTCCACGCTGAATCCCAAAGCGGTGGCATCCGAAATACCTTCGAGGACAGCGGTGGTCGACGGAGCGACGTCGTCGGGCGTCATGGTGCCCGCAGCGGTTGCGCCGTCCGGCCCGATCAGCCACATCTGGTAGACCGTGCCGTCGGTCGGCGGCGCGACGTTGTTCATCACCAGCACGCCGGCATCGACGTCCTTCGAATACACGACAGTAGCCGTGCCTCCACCCTCGATGGAACCAGAGGTCGTACGCACGTCGTCGGCTGCCAGGACCTGGGCGGATGTGGGAGGCAACTCATCTCGGAGTTGCGTTGCAATACCGATGCCGCCGATCGCGATCACTACGGCGGCCGCGGCGGCGAGCAGGAAGTAGCGTCGCCGGTTCCGGCGTGCCGCGAGGGAGATCGGGGCGTCGGCCACGTGAGGATCGGGCGTCGTGATGGCGTCGAGGAGATGTTGCCGCACGTGCGCCGGTGGGTCGACGGCAGTCGCGTCCGACACCGCCGCCATGGATTCGCGGATCTCGCGGACCTCTCGCAGGAATGCCGCAGCGACGTCTGAGTCGACTTCCGCCAGGCGGGCTTCGATCGCGCGACGTTCGTCGTCGGAAACCGCATCCAAGGCGTATACAGCGGCGAGATCGAGCAGGTTGTCTTCGTCGTCGAAGCCGGATCGTGTGCTACTCGTCATCGCTGTTCACCCCCAGGCAGTTCTTCAGGCGGAGCAGGCCGTCCCTGATCCTGGATTTGATGGTCGGCAGCGTCGCGGACAGGCGTTCCGATACTTCCCGGTAGGTGAGGCCGCCGTAATACGCGAGTTCGACGGACTGGCGTTGTAGTTCGGTCAGCGTGCCCAGACACTCGATCACCTGTCGTGTGTCGTCTCGGCGGAGTGCTTCGTCGCTGACGCTGTCGAACTCGGTGGCCGTGGTCAGGGCGCCGTAGCGGGACTCCCGTTCGGCCCCGGACTGCTCGGCGCGCACCCGGTCGACGGCCCGGCGATGTGCCAGAGTGATCAGCCACGCGAGTGCGGACCCCTGCGTGCGATCGAACCCCGACGCGGTGCGCCACACCTGCAGGTAGACCTCCTGCAGCGTTTCCTCGCTGTAGCCGGGGTCGCGGAGTACCCGCAGCACCATGCCGTACGCCCTCGACCGCGTCAGGTCGTAGAACTCTGCGAAGGCAGCCGAATCCTCGGCCGCGACCCGAACGAGCAACGCCTCGAGTGTGTCGGTGCCGCCGCCGACGCCGGTCATGGGCTGTGTCCGCTCATCGGACGGAATCCTAGTCGGGCGAATCGGGCCGCTCAACCTGCCCCGGCAGAGATGGAGCCCGATGTCACGCCGAGGCGCCCGGGTGGGCACGCCGATCATCTCCCGAAACAGGGCGGGGTGGCCGCGGAAGGAAGTACGAGGTGCGCTCCTGATACTCCGGATAACCGGGCCGCTTGGACATCGATTGCTCGAGCAGCCGCGCGCCCGTCGCGTAGACCAGGAAGTAGGTCATGATCGCGGGTGAGGCCACAGTGATCGCTCCGGGCCATACGCTCGCCGCGATCAGCCATACTCCCCACCACACGGTGGCATCGCCGAAATAGTTGGGATGCCGCGTCCACGCCCACAACCCCCGGTCCATGATCCGGCCACGATTCGCCGGGTCCGACTTGAACCGTCGCAGTTGCAGGTCGCCGATCGCCTCGAACATCAGACCGGTGACCCACGCGGCGAGACCCGTCCAGAGCACTACCCAGCCGAAGCCGCGCGTCGGTCCGAGTACCGCCGAGACCTGGATCGGCAACGACACGAACCATTGCGCCGCGCCCTGGGTCACGAAGACCTTGCGGATGATCGTGGCGATCGAGTGGTCACCGGCGCGTTCGAGCATGTCCGTGTAGCGGGGGTCCTCACCTTTGCCCAGGGACTTGCGGTACATGTGCCACGTCAGCCGCAGACCCCACACCGTGACCAGTGCGAGCAGGAGGAACCGACGCGAGGCGTCACCGCTGCCGAGCACCGCTGCAGCTGCGGCCACCGCCACGAAGCCGAGACCCCACGAGACGTCCACGACGTTGTAGCGTCCGATACGGTGCCCGACGGTGAAGGTGATCGCCTGGATCAGCGTGAGCAGGACCAGGGCGGTCGCGGTGATGAGGAAGAACTCCGACCATGTGCTCATCGCTCGTTCTCCTTCCGGAACACGATCTGCTGGACGTCGAGATATCCCGACCGGAATCCGGCTTCCGAATAGGCCAGATAGAACTCCCACATGCGCCGGAACGTGGCGTCGAAGCCGATGTCCCCGACCCGGTCTCCGTGCGCCACGAAACGTTCGCGCCACAGCCTCAAGGTTTCCGCGTAGTGCTCGCCGAACCGCAACCGGTCGATGGTGCGCAGCGATGTCAGCGCGCGGGTGGTCACGTCGATCGATTCGGTCGACGGCAGCATCCCGCCGGGGAAGATGTACTTGTGGATCCACGTATAGGTGTCGCGGGTTTCCGTCATCCGATCATGCGGCATCGTGATGGCTTGCAGTGCAACGAGACCGCCGGGTCGTAGGAGCCGGTCGAGGCTACGGAAGTAGGTGGGCCAGTAGTCGTAGCCGACCGCCTCGACCATCTCCACCGACACGATCGCGTCGTATTCTCCGTCGACCGCGCGGTAGTCGAGGAGATCGATCTGCACCCGTTCGGACAACTTGGCCGCCGCGACACGCTCCCGTGCCAAGGTGCGCTGCTCCTCCGAGAGCGTCACCGAACGCACGACGGCACCGCGCTGCGCGGCGCGTACGCACAGTTCTCCCCAGCCGGTGCCGATTTCGAGCAAGCGCGTTCCCGGGCCCACGTTCGCGGCGTCGAGCAGGCGATCGATCTTACGGTCCTGAGCTGTCGCCAGCGCATCCCAGTGGGCGGGGAGCTCGTCGAACAGTGCGCTCGAATAGGTCATCGATCGGTCCAGGAACGTGTTGAACAACGCGTTCGACAGGTCGTAGTGACGAGAGATGTTGGATTGGCTATTCTGCTCGGTATTCCGTTCGGCCGCAGGCTGTTTTGTGACGAACAACCGCCGCAGGCGCTGAAGTCGAAGCGGGATCAGCGTGCCGATCTCGGCGGCGAACGGGGTGAGCACCGCGACCGGATCCGACGCGGTCCAATCACCCGCCATGTAGGCCTCACCGAAGCCGATGAGCCCGTCGTGGCCCAGTCTCCGGGCGAAGTTGTCGGGCCGGCGGATGATCATCCGGGGCAGAATCCGACAATCGGTGCCGGTGGTGCTTCCCGTCTCGCCGCCGGCTCCGAGCACGGTTCCGTCCGGGTATTCCACCCGCACGTCGAGACGGGCGGCGGCACGTCGGAACAATCGGTCGGCGACCACTGCCGCGACACGGGCGCGGAGTCCTCCGGGGACTCGTGCCACGTCGGGCCATCTCTGCGCGTCGACGCTCACCCGCGGGGCGGACAACTCGAGTTCGGGTGTGCTCATCGGGAAATCTCCTGGGGAAGTCTTGGGGAGGGGGCCGGATCCGGGTGCGGGACGAGTGGCAGCCTGCGCAACCACAGTTCGACGCCGTGCCTCCGGATACGAGCCGAAATCATCTGGGACGCGAGTGGGTGCGAGATCTGGGCGCGCACGACGGCGCCGATGGTGGCGGGCCTGCCGGACCCGCGCATCGTGGCGGTGAACGGCGGTTGTCCCTCGCGATGCAGGGCGACCTCGACATCGAGAAAGGGGCCTGGCTCCGCGACCCGCAGGGTGTAGCTGCCGGTGACCTCATTGAACGGGGAGACGTAGAAGACCTTGTCGGTCTCCGCGTAGCCCGAGGCATCCGGCCTCAGCAGATAACAGTGCCGGCCGCCATAGGTGTTGTGGACCTCTGCTACGACGCACACGAGCTCCCCGCCGGGATCGCGACACCAGAACAGCGTCAGCGGATCGAAGACGTGACCGAGTACCCGCGCGTTGAGCAGCGCGGTGACACGCCCGCCGCGAAGGTCGATACCTTCACTTGTGAGATACGCGTCGAGCCCTTCTCGGAGCGTCGTATCCGGGCGGGGGTCGTCGAAGTGATCGGCTGGGTCGAACCGAGCGAACGGGCGTAACCACCATGGCAGGACCGGCAGGTCGTCGAGGTCGATGTACCAGCTATAGCTTCGGTATTCGAATGCGTGCCGGATCGGTGCGCGCCGAACGTGTCCGATTCTGGTGCGGTAGATCCACGCCGTGGTCACGGGGACACCTCCGCCCTGATGGAGGAAGGCGCACCCCATTCGACGCCGAGCCGCCGAGCGGCCTCGACACCCGACCGGGCGCCGTCTTCGTGGAATCCCCATCCGTGGTACGCGCCGGCGAATGCGATTCTGCTGTCGCCGATCTCGGGCAGACATTCCTGTGCTGCGACCGATTCCGGGGTGTAGAGCGGATGTTCGTATGTCATCTCGGCGAGAACCGTGCTCGGATCGACGAGATGTGCGCCGCCGAGCGTCACGAGGAATCGCCGATCCGTCACATCGGTCAAGCGCATCAGCCGGGTCATATCGTAGGTCACGATCACCTCGCCGGAACCGCCACCCGCCGGGGTCAGGTAGTTCCACGAGGCTCGCGCACGTTCGGCGCGCGGGAGCAGCGAGATATCGGTATGCAATTGCACACGGTTCGTCGAATACGGCATCGCGCCGAGTATTCGGCGCTCCGTCTGCGTCGGCCGGGCAAGCATCGAGAGGGCCTGTGCGGGGTGCACGGCGATGACCGCGGCGTCGAACCAGCGCACATCTCCGTCGCCGTCGACCACGCACACACCGTCGTCGGTCCGTTCCACACTGTGTACCGGTGTATCCACGAGGACCTCGTCGAGCCGGCTCGCGAGAGCATCGACGTAGGTGCCGGATCCACCGGTCACTGTCCGCCACGTGGGGGAGCCGAAGACGGTGAGCATGCCGTGGTGGTCGAGAAATCGGAACAGGTACCGAGCAGGATAGCGGCCGGCAAAGGCCGGATCGCACGACCACACCGCAGCGACGAGAGGCGTCATGAAGTGCTCGATGAAGAACGGGGAGAATTTGTTCCGTGCGAGAAACGCCTCGAGCGGTTCGTCCGTCCCATGATCCCCGGCCTCGAGCAGCGCTCGCGCGGCGCGGTGGAAACGCAGGACCTCGCCGAGCATCCGCAGGTAGCGCGGTCGGGTGAGGGAACGCCAGGTGGGAAAGAGCCCCGAAACACCTTTTGCCCCGGCATATTCGAGTCCGGTGTCGTCGGATCGGATCGACATGGACATGTCGGATTCCTGCGTGACGACATCGAGTTCGTCGAACAGGCGCAGCAGCGTGGGATAGGTCCGGTCGTTGTGGACGATGAACCCTGTGTCCACCGACACCGGCGTTCCGTCTTCCAAGGTGAGGTGGTGGGTGTGAGCATGTCCGCCGAGGCGTGAGTCCGCCTCGAACAGGGTCACGCGGTCGTGCTGCGACAGCACGTGGGCAGCTGTGAGCCCCGCGATGCCGCTGCCGACCACGGCGATGGAACGGGATGCTTCACGCGTCATGGTTACCTCCGGTGTGGCTGGTCTCGGGTGTCAAGGAATCGATGAGGAAGTCGGCGGTGACGGAATGCCACCAGCAGGGGCGGGTCAGCATGAAATGCCCCGCGCCGGGCAGCGGACGCCACGTCGCGTCGACTCCGCGTCGCGATGCCTCAGCGGTTTGGGCTTCGGCCGAAGCGGGGTCCGTCCAGCGGTCTCCGGTTCCGTGCGCCACCAGGAGCCGACGTCCCGCAGGGATGAGTGCGGCGTCGTTGTCGGGCCACCAGGGGGCCAGTGCGACCACCGCTTCGACACCGTTCTGCGCGGCGAGATGTGCCGCGACCCGCCCGCCCATCGAATGCCCCACGAGGCCGATGCGTGTGTCGGGCCGCCGATCGAGTGTCGCGTCGAGTGCACGCAATGCGTCGTGCACCGGGCTCATCCGGTCGCCGTTCCAGCCGCGCACTCCGTACTGCACCTGGTCCACCGTGATGCCGTGACCCGTCAGCCTCGAACGTAACGCCTCGGTCAGCAGGGCCATTCGCACGCTCGTCAGATGCCACGGTCGTGTCCCCGCATGACTCGAGGGTTTGCCACCGGGCAGTACCAGCACGTGCGCGCGTCCCCGAGGTGAAGTGGAATCCATGCTCGGGCTTCGGTGCGGGCGCGATTTCGGATGGGTCACCGGCGCCGGAGAATTTTTCTTCCGATCGCACCCATCCCCCTGCCCCGCAGCGGCGAATGACTCTCCGACACACCTCATCGACGCGGTTCGAGGACCGCGCGTACCGAAGGGAACGAGACGATGGCGAATCGGACACGTAAGAGCTTGGCACTTATCGGTATCGGCGCTGCGGCGGTACTGAGCATCTCCGCCTGCACGTCGGACGACAGCTCCGACACCACGATGGATACGACCACCAGCACCATGACCGAAACCACCGCACCGATGGAGACGACCGAGTCCGCCGCGGCAATGCCGGCAGGCCTCGTCGGGCCCGGATGCGCCGCCTACGCAGAACAGGTGCCGACGGGCCCCGGTTCGGTCGAAGGGATGGCGCAGGAGAACGTGACCACTGCAGCATCGAACAACCCGATGCTCACCACGCTCACTGCGGCGGTCTCCGGGCAGCTCAACCCGGACGTGAACCTCGTCGACACGCTCAACGGCGGCGAGTTCACGGTGTTCGCGCCGGTGGACGACGCCTTCGCGTTGGTCGATCCCGCGACCATCGAGACGTTGAAGACCGATTCGGCACTGCTGACCGATGTCCTCACCTACCACGTGGTCCCCGGTCAGATCGCGCCCGCCGATATCGCCGGCGAGCAGACCACCGTTCAGGGCGGCAGCGTCGAGGTCGCGGGCTCCGGCGACGAGTGGACGGTCAACGACGCCAACGTGATCTGCGGTGGCATCGAAACAGCGAACGCGACCGTCTACCTGATCGACGGTGTCCTGATGCCGCAGTAGTCCGGATACTGCAGTAGCTCTGGCCTCGGCCGAAGAAGGGATATCTCGTGAGAAAGACGATCATCGGCCTCGCTGCGGCGCTTCTCGCCGCAGCGGGCTCGACGCTGGTGGCGGCGCCCGCTCAGGCCGCGCCACTGAGTCCGGTTCCGCAGCTCGATGTGAGCCGTTACCTGGGCGACTGGTACCAATTGGCCGCCAATCCGGCGCCGTTCAATCTCGACTGTGTGCGCGACACCACCGCGAACTACACGCTGATCGACGAGCAGAATATCCGCGTAGAGAATTCGTGCACCACCGTCGCCGGTGAACGACGGGGCATCGTGGGCAATGCCCGTGTCAACGACACCGCGGCACTTCATGTGTCGTTCCCCGGTGTGCCGTCACAGGATTCGCTCGACGGCCCGAGCAACTATGTCGTCGCGTATCTCGCGGACGACTACTCGTGGGCGCTGGTCGGCGATCCGAACCGGCTTTCCGGGTTCGTGCTGTCGCGGTCGCCGGTCGTGGATGCGGAGAGCTGGCAGGCGATCCGCGCAGTGGTGGAGGCACAGGGTTACAACTCGTGTCTGATGCTCACGTCGCCGACCACGGAAGGACTACAGGAGATCAAACCGCTCTGCACTGTGTGAGCTGAGCGGATCGAGACCCGGAAGACCGGTGGCGACGATCGTCACCGGTCCTTCCGCGCTGTTCCCGCGATGTTCTCGAGCATGCCGGCGAAGATGACTCCGTGGAACGGCAGCAGCGAGTACCAGTACAGCCTGCCGGCAAGACCTTTCGGGAAGAAGATCGCGCGCTGGTGTAGCCGGGTGCGGTCGGGACCGAGGGGTTCGAGCCGCCATTCGAGCCACGCCCCGCCCGGCGCGAGCATTTCCGCACGCAACCGCAGCAACTCCGGGCGGTCGATGCGCTCGACCCTCCAGAAATCGAGTGCGTCGCCGGTGTGCAGGGTGCGGGGGTTCCGCCGTCCACGGGCCAGCCCGACTCCGCCCACGAAACGATCGAGCCAGCCGCGAATCGTCCACGCCAACGGGAACGAGTACCACCCGTTCTCGCCGCCTATTCCCTCCACCACCTCCCACACTGCGGTCGCGTCGGTGTCGCAGTCGAGGCTGCGCTCGTCGACGAAGACGGCCTCTCCGGCCCAGTCCGGGTCCGATGGCAAGGGATCCGCGGGCGCCCCCACCGGTGACGCGTTCGCCCACGAGGTTTCCACCTCGCCGCGCTCGATGCGCCCCAGTGCCAGCCGCACGGCGTCGCGGTACCCGGTGAGTCCCTCGGACGGTGGCGCGATCACCTCGTCGACGTCGTGATCGTCCATCACCGCATCGTTTCCCAGGGATTCGATCAGGGAGCGACCCAGGGACGGTGGGATCGGTGTGACCAGCCCGATCCACAGGCCTGCCAGTTTCGGTGTGAGAACCGGAAGGACCAGGATCCTGCGACGATGCAACCCTGCAACGTCTGCGTAGACCTGCATCATCTCCCCGTACCGCAGCACGTCGGGCCCACCGATGTCGTAGATGCGACTGCGCGGCAGCGGGGCCGTTGCTGCCGCCACCAGGTAGTGCAGCACGTCGCGGATCGCAATCGGCTGGATCCGGTTGTTCACCCAGCGGGGTGTCGTCATCACCGGCAGACGATTGCTCAGATGGCGGATCATCTCGAATGATGCCGATCCCGAACCGATCACCACTCCGGCCTGGAACACCAGCGTCGGCACCTCGGACTCGAGCAGGATCTGCCCGACCTGCGCCCGCGATCTCAGGTGTGTCGACAACTTCGCGGACTTCGGGTGCAGACCACCGAGATAGACGATCCTGCCGACGTCGGCGCTGCGGGCTGCTACGGCGACGTGGTTCGCCGCGCGTCGTTCGGCGTCGAGGAACTCGCTGCGACCACCCATCGAATGCACCAGGTAGTAGACGACATCGATGTCCCGGCATGCTCGCTCGATCGATTCGGGATCGTCGAGGTCGCCGCGCAGCACCTCGACGTCGTCGGCCCACGGCACGTCGCGGAGTTTGTCGGGACTGCGCGCGAGAACCCGCACACGGTGGCCCGCTGCGACGAGGCGAGGTGCGAGTCGGCCGCCGATGTATCCGGTCGCGCCCGTCACGAGGATGTGCAGCGGTCGCCCGGGCGAGTGGGCGCGGCCTGTATCGGTCATGACGCCGCCAACAGGTGCCCGAGCTGATGGCGCAGGCAATCCTCGAGGGAGGCGCGGCGGAACGTGTGCCCCGCATCGAGTAGGCGCCGGGGCACGACGTACTGGTCTGCGGTGGCCAGCTCGCGGGCACCCTGCTCACCGAGCAGCAGCTTCGGGCCGAAGCCGGGCACCGGCAGCACGGCCGGACGACGCAGCACGCCTGCGAGAACGCGCGTGTATTCGTCGTTGCGTACCGGGTCCGGCGCGACGGCGTTGACGGGACCGGACAGTGCCGGGTCGTACAGGGCGCGATGGTAGACGTCGAGCAGGTCGTCGAGGTCGATCCACGACAACCACTGTCGTCCGCTGCCCAGGCGCCCGCCCAGGCCCGCAGCGAACAGGGGCCGCATCAGCTGCAGGGTGCCGCCGCGCGGCGTCTGCACCACGCCGGTGCGCACATTGACCACTCGCAGTCCCCCTTCCGAGGCGGGTGCGGTGGCAGCTTCCCACTCGGTCACCACGTCGGTGAGGAAACCCCCTCCACCCGAGGAGTTTTCGTCGAGCGGCTCGTCACCCCGGTTGTAGCCGTACAGGCCGATGGCCGACGCGCACACGAACGTGGCGGGTCCGTTCGCAGTACCGGCCGCGCATTCGGCGAGCCGTCGTGTCGGCCCGATGCGGCTGTCGCGTATTGCGGCCTTGTGCGACTCGGTGAACCGTCCGGCGATGGACGCGCCGGCCAGATGCACGACGGCGTCGACTCCCTCGAACAGGTCGGGGGCGGGTGACACGGGATCCCAGCGGCGCTCGTCTTCGCCGTGTGCAGGACGCCGCACGAGGCGGATCACGCGGTAGCCGCCGGTGCTCAGGAATGCGGTCAGCGCCGTACCGATGAGCCCGGATGCGCCCGAGATCGCGACGGTCACCGGTCGCACGCCCTGTTCGTGCGACCAGCGGTGGCTCGCGAGATCGTCGGCGAGTTGGCGGTGCCGGTACCGGAAGGTCTGGAGCAGCAGGCGCTCGGGGATCGGGGTGTCGACGAGATCGGTCACTCGGGTCCGGTGCCTGTCGACCTCCTCGAACCGGTGGTCGTGGCGCCAGGAGCGGATCAGCCCGGCCGGCAGCGACATCACGCCGTCGTGTCCGAGTGCATCGACGAAGCGTGACGGGGGATCGTAGGCGTCGGGTTGGTGATCGGCGATCCAGCGCAGGCCCCCGGGCAAGCCGAGTACGGCACGGCCGTCCGCGAGCGAGTCGGCCTCGGACACGACGCTCATGGGTTGCCACGGCGGAAGCAGCCGATGGATCGCGCCGCGCTTCGCGTGCCAGTCGAACACGTCGTCGCGGGTCGCCTCGACGACGCTGCTGTATTCGATACCCATGAATCCTCCGTGGATCGTGTTCCGCCTGCTCTTCATTCGGACCCCGCCCATCGGCGGATGGGTTATCGGCGGGTGGAGATCTCTCCGTATCGTGTCAGCGCAACCTGCCGTTCGTGGGCGTGATCGACGAGCGGTTCCGGATATCCGGCCGGCGGACCGTCCGGCAGCCGATGGACATTCCTGCCCGCGACGCCACGCAGTTCGGGTACCCAGCGGCGCACGTAATCACCCGCCGGATCGAACTTCTCTCCCTGCGAGGTCGGGTTGAACACGCGGAAGTAGGGCGCGGCATCGGTGCCGCACCCGGCAGTCCACTGCCATCCGTGCTGGTTGGATGCGAGATCGCCGTCGACGAGGTGTGTCATGAAGTGCTGCGCGCCCCACCACCACGGCAGGTGCAGATCCTTGGTGAGAAACGACGCGACGATCATCCGCAGCCGGTTGTGCATCCACCCTTCGGTGAGCAGTTGCCGCATGCCGGCGTCGACGATCGGGAATCCGGTGCGGCCCTGCTGCCATGCGGCGAAGGCGCGTTCGGCGTCGGTGCCCGTGTCGTAGCGGAGGGCGTCGAAGCGCTGGTTGTAGTTGCGGTACGCGGTGTCGGGGCGATGGTGAAGCACGTCGGCGTAGAAGTCACGCCAGCACAGTTCGCTGCGGAAGGTGGTGGCGCCCGAGTCGGAGCGGCCCCGCAGATCGTGCAGGAGGGTGCGGGGATGCACGCACCCGAACTTGAGGGCGGCAGACATGCGGCTCGTGCCGTCGAGATCGGGCCGGTCGCGGTCGGTGTCGTATCGTTCGAGCCCGTCGTCGAGGAACTCTCGCCACCGGCGCAGTGCGGCGTCCTCTCCGGCCGGTGGCAATGTGACGTCGGTGTCGTGCGGGATGTCCGGGATCTCGACGCGCAGATCGGCCCCGTCCGGGTCCAGCCACGCCGCGGTGGAAGCATCGGTCTTCGCGGGTGATCGCCACCCGTGGTCGAGCCACGCCCGCCGGAACGGCGTGAACACCCGATACGGTGTGCCGTCGTTCTTGAGCACACGCCCGGGTGAGACAGCGTAGGGCGATCCCGTCCGGACCATCGACACATCGCCCAGCGCGGTCTCGACCGCTCGGTCGCGGCGTGATCCGTACGGTGCGTGGTCCGCACTGACGTGTACGGCCCGCGCATCGAACTCTCGGGCGACTCTCGGTACCACGACGGCCGGGTCGCCGCGGACGACCAGCAGCCGACCGTCGAGGTCGTGGTCGAGCGCACGCAGACAGCGCAGCAGAAACGTCGAGCGGGGCCCGGGTGTGGCAAGCGTGTCGTCGAGCACGAAGAGGGCGACGACACGGTGTGCGTCGGCGGCACTCGACAGGGTGGGCAGATCATGTAGCCGCAGATCACGGCGGAACCAGACGACTTCTGTACTCACCCGTCCAGTGTGCGTGTAAGGGGATGGGTGACAATGGCGAACATGTCCGACGCGTTCGATGTCCCCATTCGTGACGACTCGATCAGGCTCGGTCAGTTCTTGAAACTGGCGAGCCTGATCGAGTCGGGTGCCGAGGCCAAAGAGGTGATCGCCGACGGTCTCGTCTCGGTCAACGGTGAGGTCGAGGTGCGTCGGGGCAGGCAGTTGCAGACCGGCGACATCGTCGAGATCGGCGGGATGAGCGCGCGGGTCGCGCGTTTCGACTGAGACGCCCCTGGGTCAGGATCCTGAGAATCCTTCTTTCAGCCGTTCGAGGGCGGGCGCCACGTCGAGGATCTCCGCCGCGTCGTCCGGATCCATGTCGGCGACGAGGCGTCGGACGCCGCTGATCCACATCTCGCGGATCTTCTCGCCGTTGTGTTCGGCCAGCGGTGTGCGGTGCAGCGTGTGCGAGCGCCGGTCGGTGGGGTTGGTCGTGCGTGTGACCAGTCCGCGTTGGATGAGGCTGCGGACGGTAGCGCTGACGTTGCTGCTCTGCAGTCCGAGCGTGCGGGCGATGTCCGACACCGTGTAGCCGGGGTGGTCGGAGAGGACGCGGAGAAGTTCGATCTCGGACTGGGGTAGGCCGGTGAGTCCGGCTTCCCGTTCGCCGAATCGTTGCAGCGTCCAGACGAGCGTTCGGATGCTGTCGGCGAGCCGTGTGATCGGTTCGTCGTTCGCGCTATTGGACACCCATCCATGATAGCGCGTACATTTATATATAAATTCAGATATATATTTGCATACAAGAGTGGGGTTTCTTCTTGGCACGATCAGACACGCCCGGCCTCACCGAGACGTCGGACGACACGCGGGCGACCGACGTCGAGGCGAACGGAGCCGACCGGAGATCCGTCGGCTCGCTGCCGATGGCGATGACCACGACACTCGCACTGCTCGCCGCGCTGGCGCCGCTCGCGGTAGACATGTACCTCCCCGGCTTCACCGGGATCGGTGAGGAGTTCGGTGCCACCGTGTCGGCGGTGCAGTTGACGTTGACCGCATTCCTCATCGGTATGGCACTCGGCAACCTCGTGATCGGGCCGCTGTCCGACAAGTTCGGTCGCCGGCCGTCGATGCTCGTGGGCACCTTCGTGTGCGCCGTCGCCAGTGTCGCGTGTGCACTCGCCCCGACCGTCGAACTGCTCGCCGTGTCGCGGTTCGCGCAGGGTTTCGCGGGTGCCGCCGGGATCGTCGTGGGCCGCGCTGTCGTCGCCGATCGCGTCGCCGGAGTCGCCGCGGCAAAGCTGTTCGGGCTGCTCGTACTGGTCAGCGGCATCGCGCCGATCGTTGCACCGTTGATCGGTGGTGCGATCGTGCTGTCGGTCGGCTGGCGCGCGGTGTTCTGGTTCCTCGCCGCGATGAGCGTGCTGATGCTCGTGGCCATCGTCGTCTTCGTCCCCGAGAGTCTCCCGGCCGACAAGCGCAAGGCCGGCGGAATCGGCGCGATGGCACGTGAGCTGGGTACCGTACTGCGCGACCGCGTGTTCCTGGGCAACATGTTGGCGCACACCTTTGCGTTCGGCGTTCTCTTCGCCTACATTTCGGCGTCGCCGTTCGTCCTGCAAGGCATCCACGGGCTGTCGACCGGTTGGTACACGATTGCCTTCGCGTTCAACGCGGTGGGCCTGACCGCCGCCAACATCGTCAACGCGAAACTGCTCGAACGAGTCGGTCCGCGGAAGTTGCTCGAGTTCGGTACCGGACTGCTCGTGGTGTTCGGCGCACTCCTCGTCGTCGATGCACTTGTCGGACCGGCACTGTGGGCAACCCTGGTTCTGCTCTGGTGCTCCGTCGCGAGTCTCGGTTTCGTGATCGCCAACGCCGCGGCGATCGCACTCGAACGGGTCCGCCACGCCGCCGGCACAGGCTCGGCGCTGCTCGGAGCTCTGCAGTTCCTTTTCGCTGCCGCCGTTGCCCCGATTGTGGGTATGTGGGGAGAGGCCACCGCCGTCCCCATGGCCGTCGCGATGGCCGCGAGCGCTGTGCTCGGTTGGGGCGCCCTCGTGGTAGCGCGACGTAGATGAGGCCGACCTGACCTGCCTGCGCAGACGTCCGTGTGCGGCTCTCAGTTCGCTGCGCGCACGACCACACCATCGCTGTCGCTGTAGACGATCTCGCCGGGGTTGAACGTCACGCCACCGATCTCGATCGGCACGTTCTTCTCACCCGACCCGGTCTGGGTGCTCTTGCGCGGGTTCGTGCCGAGCGCCTTGACTCCGATGCCGAGGGTGCGCAGAATCGCGGAGTCGCGGACGGCTCCGTTGACGATCACCCCGGCCCAGCCGTTGTCGACGCCGCGCCCGGCAATGATGTCGCCGACGAGTGCGGTGTGGATGCTCGCGTCGCCGTCGACCACCAGGACACCACCGTTGCCCGGCTCCGACAGGGTCTGCTTGACCAGCAGGTTGTCCTGGAAGCAACGGATCGTCGTGATCGGTCCGGCGAATTCGGCGTGCCCACCGAACTGAATGAACTGGGTGTCGCAGCTGCGGATGTCCGGGCCGATCTCGTCGGCGAGGTCGGCGGTCGCGGTGAATTCGATGGCTTCGCTCATGGGGCAGAGAATAATCCCTGCGCGTGCACCGCTCGACGATGGTGACGACGACCACGAGCCTGCGTCGCCGCAATTGGGTAGATTCTTGTATTCTTACGGGCCGGTTTCGACCATGACGGATACAGGACGGTGACATGCCTCTCGACGCCCGCCCGGCAGTTGTGCGCGTGCCGAAAGCCGGAGAGCTGATCGCTGCGAGCCTGCGTCGGCAGATCATCACGGGTGAGCTCCAGGCAGGTGAACCGTTGCCCAACGAGGCTGCGCTCATGGAGCGATTCGGTGTGTCGCGACCGACGCTGCGTGAAGCGTTCCGCATCCTCGAATCCGAAGGCATCATCACCGTGCTCCGCGGTGCTCGTGGGGGCGCCCGAGTGCAGGCCCCCGACGGATCGACGGCTGCACGCTACGCGGGCCTGCTCTTGCAGTACCGCGGTGTTCCGCTTGCCGACGTGTACCGCGCGCGCACCGAGCTCGAGGTCGCAGCAGTCGGGTTGATCGCCGCGAATCCCGACGACCGCATCGACACACTTGCCGAGGTCGTCGAACATGGCGGGGACGTGGTGGACGATCCACACGCGTTCGTGAAATATGTGAGCGAAGTGAACCGCACGATCATGGAACTCGGCGGCAATCGGACGATGTCGACACTCGCGAGCATGCTGCTCGACATCATGGACGCCCACAACGCGCTGTACCTGTCGACGCGGACCGAGCGGGACAGCCCGGGTGCTGCCGTCGCACTGCGTGCCAACCATAAACTCGTCGAACTGTTGCGCACGGGGGAACCGGGTGCGGCGCAAGCATTCTGGCGTCGTCATCTCGACAGTGTCGAGCGGTACATGACCGGTGATTCGACAACCACCCTCGTCGAAGTGTTGTCCTGAATCCGGCGCTGCCGTGATCAGCTGCCGGTTGCGGTAAGCCACACCAGCGCGCCGTTGAGCGCGACGATGAGGCCTGCGGTCAGCCACGCCGCCGCAGTGACCGGCAGGGCGTTGCGCATCCCGCCCATCACAGCGGGGTCGGACGTCAACCGCACGAGGGGAACGACCGCGAACGGGATGCACATGCTGAGCACTACCTGACTGAGCACGAGTGCGAACGTCGGATCCACACCGACGGCGAGCAGGATCAGGGCGGGAATCATCACGACCACGCGTCGGATGAACGGCCGGATCCGGATGTGCAGCAGGCCGGCCATGATCTCGGCGCCGGCGGCCGAACCCACCGCGGTCGACGCCAGCCCCGATGCGAGCAACCCGATTGCGAACACCGTTGCGACGGCGGGACCGAGTGCCCCCGAGATCGCGGCGTGTGCGCCTTCGATGGTGTCGGTGCCGGGAGTGTCGCGCAGGGCGGACGCGGCGAGCAGCAGCATGCCGATGTTGACGCTGCCTGCGACGAACAGGCCTCCGGCCACATCCCATCTCGTGGCGCGCATGACGCGGTCGAGCTTCGGTCCTGGTTCGACCTTGCCGTGTCGTCCGCGCGACAGGGCCGAGTGCAGGTAGATCGCGTGCGGCATCACGGTGGCGCCGAGCATCGACGCGGCGAGCAGGACGGTGTCGGTGCCTGCGAACCGGGGCACGAGACCGGCGGCGGCGTCGGCGGGGGAGATGTCGGTGAACAGCAGACCGCACAGGAACCCGATGGTGATGATCGCCAGCATGCTCACCACGACGTATTCGAAGGTGCGCTGACCTCGACGGTTGTGTACCGACAGGATCAGCATCGACACGGCGCCGGTGATGAGACCGCCGACGAACAGTGGAAGGCCGAACAACAGGTGCAGAGCGATCGCGCCGCCGATGACCTCGGCGACGTCGGTGGCGACGGCCATGACCTCGGCCTGGATCCAGAACGCGCGCCGCGAGGGGGTTCGGAGCCGGTCGCCGAGTAGTTCGGGGAGCGATCGTCCGGTGACCACGCCGAGTTTGGCCGACAGGTACTGGACGAGGATCGCCATGGCGTTCGCGACGACGAGTACCCACAGCAGCAGGTACCCGTAGCCGGCCCCGGCGGTGAGGTTGGCGGCGACGTTCCCGGGGTCGACGTACGCGACGGCTGCGACGAAGGCAGGGCCGAGCAGCGTGGCCAGACGCGGGGTTGTCGCAGTGCGCGTCGGCTTCAGCGGCCGAACCGACGCTCGTATTCGGCGCGTTCGCGGTCCGCGCGGGCGCGGGCCTTCGTGCCGAGGAGGGCGGGGTCGAGGCCGTGTTGCTGGAGGCGATGACGCTGCCAGAAGTAGTGCCCCATAGAGTGGTGTAACCCGGTGACCAGCACCACAACCGACAGCGTGTCGCTGCTGGACGTGAAACGGTCACCGCGTGATCCTTCGAGTCAACCTTCCACAGAATCCTCGAACGGAGTCATCACGATGACCGCACCCCACATTGTCGACCCTGCGGGCGTATTGCACCAAGCCCTGACCGACGCGTCTCCCGATCTGATGCGTGAACTGCTACAAACCATGATCAACGCCCTGCTGTCCGCCGAAGCCGACGCGGTCTGCGGCGCCGAATGGGGCCAACAGTCCACCGAACGAGTCAATCAGCGCAACGGATACCGGCACCGTCCGCTCGACACCCGTGTCGGCACCATCGACGTCGCCGTCCCCAAACTCCGATCCGGCACGTATTTCCCCGAATGGCTTCTCGAACGCCGTAAACGCGCCGAGGCCGCATTGATCACCGTGGTCGCCGACTGCTACCTGGCCGGGGTCTCCACCCGCCGGATGGACAAGCTGGTCAAAACCCTCGGTATCAACGCACTGTCGAAGTCCCAGGTCTCACGCATGGCCGAGGACCTCGACGAACAGGTCGCCGCGTTCCGGCAACGGCGACTCGATCACGCGGGCCCGTTCACGTTCGTCGCCGCCGACGCATTGACGATGAAAGTCCGCGAGAACAAGCAGGTCGTGAATGCAGTCGCGATGGTCGCCACCGGAGTCAACGCCGACGGGCACCGCGAAGTGCTGGGCCTGCACGTGGCCACCAGCGAGACCGGTCCGGCATGGAACACCTTCTTCGCCGACCTGGTCGCCCGCGGCCTGAGCGGGGTCCGGTTGGTCACCTCCGATGCACACCGTGGTCTGGTCGATGCGATCGCGGCGAACCTGCCCGGTACTGCGTGGCAGCGATGCCGGACCCACTACGCGGCAAACCTGATAAGTGTGTGTCCGAAGAGCATGTGGCCGGCGGTCAAAGCGATGTTGCACTCGGTCTACGACCAGCCGACCGCCGATGCGGTCGATGCCCAGTTCGATCGTCTTGTCGAGTACACCGAGGACCGGCTCCCGACGGTCGCTGAGCATCTGGGTAATGCTCGCCCGGATCTGTTGTCGTTCAGCGTATTTCCGAAGGATGTGTGGACTCAGGTGTGGTCGAATAATCCTGCCGAGCGTCTCAATCGAGAGATCCGGCGTCGGACCGATGCGGTGGGGATCTTCCCCAACCGTGACGCCGTCGTCCGGTTGGTCGGTGCTGTCCTGGCCGAGCAGACCGATGAATGGGCGGAGGGCCGGCGGTATCTCGGGCTCGAGGTGCTGGCTCGTTGTCGTGCTGTGGGCACCGCGCCGGAGAGTGTCGGGGAGGTGGTTACGGAACCTGCTGCCGCGATTCCTGCTGCATAGTCAGGACAGGAGAAGGGATCACCGTCCTACACCACCTTCTGGGGCTTGACCCTGCCAGATAGGCATGAGGGCGACCGAGAAGTAGATCCATGGCAGCAACAGGAGCAGCATCATCGACATCGGGATCCAGACCGGGCCGGGAATCAGCAGGAACAGGAGCAGGAGCGGGACGATGGGCAGGATCCATCGCAGCAGGTAACGCCTGGATCCCCCCGGACCGACGATGTCCTGACACACCCACTCGCGCATCTCGACGGGCAACGTGCGACCGAACATGTATCCGATTCTCTGGGGCAAATTAGGTCGCGCGCTACTCATATTGTCGAGGATAGAGTGTCACTCGTAGAGACGCATCAAGCTGTCCGAGAATGTATCCACAACCACTTTCCTGCGCAGCTTCATGCTCGGCGTCAGATCGCCCTCTTCCACAGTGAGTTCGCGCTCGATGATCGTGAACTTCTTGATCTGTTCCCATCGATTGAGCTGCAGGTTGAGTGAGTCGATGTCCTTCGAGATCAACTCGTGCGTCCTGTCGTGCTGTGCGATATCGGAGAACGACCGACCGTCGAGACCGTTCTTGCCCGCCCATTCGGTGACGGCCTCGGCGTCGAGTGCCACCAGCGCGACACAGTACGGCTTGCCCTCACCGTGGACGATGATCTCCGCCGCATACGGGGAGATGCCCTTGAACGTCGCCGCGATCGCCGACGGCGCGACGTACTTACCCTGCGACGTCTTGAACATGTCCTTCTTGCGATCGGTGATCCGCAGGTAGCCCTCTTCGTCGAGGCTGCCGATATCGCCCGTGTGGAACCAGCCGTCGGAGTCGAGTGCTTCGGCGGTCGCGTCAGGACGGTCGTGATAGCCGGTCAGTACACCCGGGCCCTTGATGAGGACCTCACCGTCGTCGGCGATCTTCACCTCGGTTCCGGGGAGTGGCCAGCCCACCGTCCCGAGCCGGTTGGCGTCGGGGCGGTTGACGCAGGACGCGGCGGAGGTCTCCGTCAGCCCGTAGCCCTCGAGGACGGGGATGCCGACGGCATCGAACCACTGCGCGACGTCGGGGTTCAGCGCCGCCGAGCCGGAAATGAAGAATCGCAACCGGCCACCGAATCGTTCGCGGATGGTCGAGAGCACCAATTTGTCGGCAATGGTGTGCTGCGCCTTGTCGAACAGGCCGGGCGAGCGGCCGTCCTGACGCGCCTTCGACACACTGGTGCCCACCCCCATGGCCCAGTCGAAGAGCGTCTTCTTGATGCCGCCTTCTTCCTTCATCATCCCTTCGACGCGCGCGTGGGCCTTCTCGAAGATCCGGGGTGCTGCACCCATGAATGTCGGGCGCACGACTGCGAGGTTCTCGACGATCTTGTCGACCCGCCCGTCGACAGCGGTGGGGAAACCCATCTGCAGAGGCAGCGTCAACAGAACCTTGCCGAACACGTGTGACAGGGGGAGCCAGAGGTACTGCAGATCGTCGGAGCCGAGCAGGCCGACGGAGTCGACTGCTGCCGCCTCGTAGGTCCACGCGGAATGCGGCAGCCGCACGCCCTTCGGTTTGCCGGTGGTGCCGGAGGTGTAGATGACGGTCGCAAGGTGATGCGGCTCGATGCCGTGGATGCGGTCGATCACCACACTCGAATCCTCGGCGAGGTGGGCCCGACCGAGTTCTGCGAGATCGTCGAATCCGATCACCCAGTCGCCGTCACCCGGGCCGTCGATCACGACGACCTTGGCGACATCCGGAAGCTCACCGCGATGCTGAAGGAGCTTGTCGACCTGCGCCTGGTCTTCTGCGATGACGACGCGGCTTCCTGAGTTCGCCACGATGAACGCGACATCCGGTGCGTGGGTGGTGGGATACACCGTCGTGGTTGCGCCGCCGGCGCACATCACCGCGAGATCGGACAGCACCCATTCGTAGCGGGTCGACGACGCCAACGCGACACGGTCTTCGCGGCCGAGTCCCAGCGACAGCAGCCCGGCCGCGAGGAGACGAACCTTGTCGCCCGTCTCTTCCCACGTGGTGCTCGTCCACCCGTCCTTGCCGTCGGGGTAGCGGAAGGCTTCTGAGTCCGGTGTCGCGGTGACGCGGTCGATGAACAGCCGGGCGACCGACGGTGCCCGATTCTCGATCTTGGTGTGATCGATCTTCTCCTCGGAAGCGCGCTTCGTGGTCATTGCCCCAGTCTAGGGAGAAGCGACGAAACGGGCAGTGCGTTTCCGGGGAGGCATTCCATTGCAAATATAAGCATCAACTTATATAGTGGCAACGTGCACGGATTCGAAGTACTCGCAGATCCCGTTCGGCGACGGATTCTGGAGCTGCTTGCAGCGGGTGAGTCCTCGGCGGGCGATATCGTTGCAGTGGTCGGATCCGAATACGGAATCTCACAACCGGCGGTGTCGCAACATCTGAAAGTGCTGCGCGACAATGGTTTCACGACTGTTCGTCGAATGGGAACCCATCGCATGTACGAGGTGGATCCGGCGGCACTCGTGGAGCTCGAGGACTGGCTGGCGCAGCTGAGGCCCCGCCCCGCTCCGGCGCTCGATGCGCTGGGCACCGAGATCGCCCGCGGAAAACGCGCGCGTCGCATGCATCCCGGCACTGCGGCCGACGAAACGAGGAGAACATCATGAAAGACGTGAAGACCAGGGCCGAGACCCTGCGTCGCACGATCGGGCATCGCATCGTCGACGGCAAGGACGCCGCCGTCATGACGGTGTCGCAGAGTTACCCCACCGACGCCGACGACCTCTGGGATGCCTGCACCGACCCCGAGCGAATCCCGCGCTGGTTCCTGCCGATCAGCGGGGAACTGCGTGTCGGTGGTCGATACCAGCTCGAAGGCAATGCCGGCGGTGAGGTCCTCACATGCGACCCTCCGAAGTCCTTCTCCGCGACCTGGGAGTTCGGCGGTGGCAAGAGTTGGATCGAGGTCGCGGTCATCCCCGAACCGGGCGGGTACGCGCGCTTCGAACTCGCGCACATCGCTCACCCCGAAGGCGACCACTGGGAAACGTACGGTCCGGGAGCCGTCGGCATCGGTTGGGATCAGGCACTTCTCGGTCTCGGCTTGCACCTCGATTCGGGTGCTTCGGTCGATCCAGCCGAGTTCGAGAAATGGTCCCTCTCGCCCGAGGGGCTCGCCTACGTCCGGGAAACGGGAAACGGCTGGTGCGACGCCGATGTGGCTGCGGGAACCGACCCGGATGCGGCACGCGCACGAGCCGATCGCACCATTGCTTTCTACTCCGGCACCTGAACGACACTACTCGAGGGTGCTGCTGAAGGCCTCGATGAATCCGAACGGTGCGCGGTCGCCGAGGCAGAGATCCAAAATTTCGTGCGCATCCGCGTAGTAAGTATCGCTGCGCAGAAAGAGCGCCTCTTCGTAGGAGGTGAGTGCAGCTTCGATGTCGTCGGGGTGAGCGGCGATCGCCTTGCCGAGCTCGGCGCCGTCGAACATCGCCAGGTTCGCGCCGTCGCCGGACGGCGGCACGAGGTGCGCGGCGTCGCCGAGGAGCGTCGCACCGGGCACGCGGTCCCATCGGTGTCCGTCCGGGAGTGTGTGGATCATGCGCGCAGTCGGAGGGGTCTCGCCGTCGGTGATCAGTGCTGTGAGCTCCGGAGCCCACCCTTCGAACTCGGCCGCGATCCGGGCGCTCGCAGCGGCGGGGTCGGTGAAGTCGATGTCGGCGATCCACTCTGCGGAGCGGTTCAGCTCGACGTAGGTGTGGAGGATGTTTCCCGACTCGCGGTGGGCGACGATTCCCTTTCCCGGGGTCAGTGCATACATGGCACCCTGGCCGACGGCCACGGCCGTCGCGGGATGCTTCTCGTCGGCGTCGTACAGGTAGGTCTCGACGAATGTGGTGCCGGCGTATTCGGGGGTGTCGTCGGAGAGTAGGGGGCGGATCTTCGACCAGGCGCCGTCGGCGCCGACGAGGAGGCCCGTCGTCACGTGTGCGCCGTCGGAGAGAGTCAGTTGGTGCCGGCCGTCGCCGAGAGGCCGGACATCCGCGACCTTGCGTCCCCACTGGACTGTGCCGTCGGGCAAGGAATCGAGCAAAATGCGGCGCAGGTCTCCGCGGAGCACTTCGGGGCGCGCCGTCGAGTCGTTGCTGGGCATGTCGAGGAGCAGGGTGCCGTGCTGGTCGAGCAGGCGTGCAGCGTCTGCGCCCTCGTGGATGATCGCATAGAACTCGTCGGTGAGTCCGGCTGCTTCGAGCGCACGCTGTCCATCCTGCTCGTGGATATCGAGTTGGCCGCCCTGCGTTCGGGACTCGGCCGAAGGATCGGTCTCGTAGATGGTCGTGGGGATGTTGTGGAGGTGCAGCACACGGGCGAGAGTGAGGCCGCCGAGGCCTGCGCCGACGATAGTGACTGGTGTCGTCATCGTGTCGAGTTCCTTTCAAGTGATCATGGAACGCTGTTCCAAATGTGTCAAGATGGTCCTCATGGCGACCAGAACACGGCGGACCGATCGGCGCACCGATGCTCTTTCGAAGGAGCGAATCGTGGAGGCGGCGATCGAGATTCTCGACGCCGAGGGCGAGAGCGGGCTGACGTTCCGAGCGCTCGCGGCTCACCTGGCCACGGGGGCCGGTGCGATCTACTGGCACGTCGCCAACAAGAGTGAGCTACTTGCGACGGCTGCCGACGACGTCATCGCCCGCGTCATGACCGATGTGGAGGAGGGCACGGAACCGCGGGAGGCGATCCGATCCATCACTTCCGGAGTGTTCGATGCGATCGACGCGCACCCCTGGGTGGGCACCCAACTCTCCCGTGAGCCTTGGCAATCCGCGATAACACAGATCCTCGAAGGTGTCGGCGGACAAGTCCAGGCGTTGGGTGTTCCCGAACGAGCGCAATTCGACTCCGCGTCCGCGCTCGTGAGCTACATTCTCGGTCTCGCTGCGCAGTACGCCGCTGCCGCTCGGCTCCTCGCGGAGGATACGGATCGCTCGGCGTTCCTCGCGACCGTCGCCGCACGGTGGGCTCAGCTGGACCGGGCGAAGTATCCCTTCGTGCATCAGGCGGCGACACAGATGCGCGACCACGACGACCGCGAACAATTCCTTGCCGGCATCGACCTCATCCTCGACGGCATGACCACCATCAGGTAGCGCTCCGATCCGAAATCCCGGTCGAGAGACCGCTGCTGCGGTGTCGTCCGTCGTGATGGATGCACGGCGGGCGGGCGAGTTGCCAACTCGAGGGAGGTGCTCCACCGGGTCTGCTGTGCACGCCGCCATGCCTGCGGCCACTCGTGTTCAGCGTCGTTCTCGTCGTCGAACAGAGGGCGAATATCCTTGGCCGCCATGATCTGATCGTTGATCTCCCGCGCCTGAGCGATGACACTGTCGATGTCTTCTTCACGCTCGCATTGCATCGCAGAGCTGCGCAGCCCAGTGCGTCGGCCAGCTTGACGAAGTCCGGGATCCGGCGTGAGTGAGCGTGTGCTCGGCGGTGGCGAGCTCGTGAGAAGGAGTCAAACACGACCGACGATCACCGGCAATCTGCAGCGATCTCATTCAGCATCTTGCCAACGTCTGAGAGCGAGCCGCAGGTAAAGATACGCAGAATGCTCAAATTCCGCTGGCGGTATTGCGTAAGTGTGCGTCGATAGTCGACTGTAATGAGAGAACTGCATAGTCGGTTCATCCGCTTCACTCACGACCTGAGCACGAGCGACCTGAGGACGAGCGAACACCATCACCGTCAGCCCACCCCTGCTCGCCCCCATCCCCGGCGAGCAGGGGCAATGGGATGCGGATCGTCGTCTGCGCAGGATTGTCGCCACAACATCGTGATGGCACTCTCCGGCCGACCAATCCACTCAGCTACCCCAGGAAGTGATGTCATGACTGCGAGTACCTCGTCCGCTGATCTGCACGCACCGGTGTCCGGTGTCAGCACGGACACGCTGGCTGAGATCGAGCAGCGTGTGCTGTGGCTCTCGACCTCGATAATCCACCACGCCAACCGTATTCGACCGAATCCCACTGGCCTCAAGGTCGGCGGTCATCAGGCGTCGTGCGCGTCGATGGTGTCGATCATGACGTCGCTGTGGTTCGAGCAGTTGCGACCGGGCGATCGGGTGTCGGTCAAACCACATGCCTCCCCGGTGCTGCACGGCATCAACTACCTCCTGGGGGAGCTGGACGAGAAGTACCTGACGACGCTGCGTGAGTTCGGCGGATTGCAGTCGTATCCGTCCCGGTCGAAAGACCCGGATCCGGTGGACTATTCGACCGGGTCGGTCGGCATCGGGGCGACGGCTCCGATCTGGGGTGCCATCGCCCGCCGCTACGTCGACACCGCCATCGGTGGCGCCGGGACGGGCAGGCAGTACTCCCTCGTCGGTGACGCCGAACTCGACGAAGGCGCGGTGTGGGAAGCGGTCCTCGATCACTCGGTCGCCGAACTCGGCGAGATCGTGTGGATCGTCGATCTGAACCGGCAGTCCCTGGACCGGGTGGTGCCGAACATCGCCGCCGGCCGGCTCGAAGCTATGTTCGCGGCCGCCGGGTGGCAGGTCATCACCGTGAAATTCGGGACCCTGCTGGAATCATTGTTCACCCGCCCGGGCGGCGCAGCGCTGCGTACCCGGATCCTGGACATGCCGAACCCCGAGTACCAGCGGATGTTGCGGCGTACCGCCGACGAGGTGCGCACGAGACTACCTGGTGACGGACCCGACGCCGCTGCGGTGGCGTCGCTGATCGCCGAGTTGGACGACGACACCCTGCTGCAGGCGATCCGCAACCTCGGTGGACATGATCTCGACGCACTGCGCGCAGCGTATGCGCAGATCGACGACACCCGTCCCACGGTGATCATTGCCTACACCGTCAAGGGCCGCGGGCTGCCCACCGAGGGCCATCCACAGAACCACTCGTCGCTGCTGACCGTCGATCAGTACACGCAGCTCGCAGCAGAGCTCGGCATGGATCCGACCGACCCGTGGGCGCGTTTCGGCGCCGGCAGTGCGGCCGACCATCTCTGCCGGGCCACTGCGAGCAGGTTGGCCCGCGACACGGTCGAACTCGGTACACCACCGGCCGTCCCGGCCGACATCGGACGCACCCCGTCGGGGACGTCCACCACCCAGGCTGCTCTGGGTCGGACGTTGCTGGATTTGAGCCGTGAAGCTCCGGATGCGGCGAAGCGCGTCATCACCGTCAGTCCCGACGTCTCGTCCACCACGAACCTGGCGGGCTGGTTGAACAAGGTCGGGGTGTGGTCGCCGAACGAACGCCGCAACTGGTTCGACGACGACGCCGAGACGATCATGCACTGGCGGGAGAAGCCCACCGGGCAGCACATGGAACTCGGTATCGCCGAAACCAACCTGGTCGGATTGATGGGTGAGCTCGGCGCCACATGGAGTCGCTGGGGGCAGCCTCTGTTCCCGATCGGCGTGATGTACGACCCGTTCGTCGAACGGGCACTCGAGCCGTGGTCGTACGGAATCTACGCGGGTGGCCAGTCGATCCTCGTGGGCACTCCCTCCGGTGTGACGCTTGCCGCGGAAGGTGGTGCGCACCAGTCGATCAAGACCCCGTCGATCGGATTGGAGCAGCCGGGGTGTGTCAGTTACGAACCGGCATTCGCGATCGACACCGAGTGGACGCTGCTCGACAGCATCTCCCGGCTCGGTCGGCCCGATGGATCGTCGTCGTATCTGCGACTGTCGACTCGCCCGGTGGATCAGACTCTGGCGAATGTGCCGACGGATCCCGCTGCCCGAGAACGTCGTCGTCGGCAGGTGGTCGCGGGCGCCTATACGCTTCGGCGCACCGAGGATCCGGCGGTGTCGCTGGTCGGTATGGGTGCGGTGATCACCGAAACTCTCGCTGCTGCTGACCGGTTGGCTGCGCAGGGTATTGCGACCGATGTCATCTGTGTCACGAGTCCGGGACGGCTGTTCGAGGCGGTGCAGGCGCGTCGTGGGCTTGCCGACGGGGCGTCGTGGATTCTCGATCAGGTGTTCCCCGCCGACCGGGCAGCACCGATGGTCACTGTTCTCGATGGTCACCCGCACACGTTGGCGTTCCTCACCGGCATCAACAATGTTCCGGGATCTGCTCTCGGCGTCAGTACTTTCGGGCAGGTCGGGTCGCTCGAGGATGTGTACAAGTACCACGGGATAGATACCGACAGCGTCGTCGGTGCTGCACTCGACCTCATCGCCTGACCCAAGGAAGACGAAGAAATGACGACGACACAAACAGGTATCTCGGTGACGTTGCCGTCTCTCGGCGAGAACGTCACCGAGGCGACCATCACTCGATGGCTCAAATCGGTGGGCGACAGCGTCGTAGAGGGTGAGGCGCTGCTCGAGGTCGCTACCGACAAGGTTGACACCGAGATCCCGTCACCCACTACCGGCACCCTCGTCGAACTCTTGGCCGCAGAGGACGCGGTCGTCGAAGTCGGTGCAGCGCTCGCGTCGATCGGCTCTGCAGATCCCGAGCCGCCCGCACCGGAAGTACCGACGCCCGCACCCGCTGCCCCGGTGGCTGCGGCGGTGCCCACTGCGCCGACAGACTCTGGGGACCGTGTCGAGAAGTTGCCCCGGATCCGGCAGACCATTGCGCGTCGCATGCTCGAATCTCTGCAGACCTCAGCGCAACTGACCACAGTGGTCGAGGTCGACATCACCGAGATCGCCGGACTACGTACCGCACACAAGGAAGAGTTCCACCGCCGGACCGGTACGAAACTTTCGTTCCTGCCGTTCTTCGTCGCCGCTGCCGTCGGCGCGCTCGCTGAGCATCCGGTGGTCAACTCGTCGCTCGATACCGACTGCACCGAGGTCACCTACCACGGGGCGGTGCATCTGGGTATGGCCGTCGACAGTGACAAGGGACTGATGGTGCCCGTCATCCGTCATGCCGACAGGTTGAGCATCACCGAACTCGCCCGTGCCATCGGCGATTCGGCGGACCACGTGCGGTCGGGAACGATTCGGCCCGACGATCTGTCCGGGGGCACATTCACGATCACCAACACCGGCAGCCGCGGCGCGCTGTTCGACACCCCCATCATCAACCAGCCCCAGTCCGCCATCCTCGGCATCGGGACCGTCGTCGAGCGCCTCGTTCCCTCTCGCGGCGTCGGCGGATCACTCCAGATCGAGGTGCGGGCGATGGCCTACCTGTCCCTCTCCTACGACCACCGCATCGTCGACGGCGCCGACGCGGCCCGGTATCTCGGTTCCGTCCGGCAGCGCTTGGAAGCGGGGTTCCACGTAGACGACCTTCGGTGACCGTAGGTGAGTCCTTCCGGCAGCGCGGGCCGACCGTGGAATGCCCGGACTGTGACAGGGACCATCCCGGCGCGGTAGTTTGGTGTAACTCCGAAAACTACTCACCGGTAGGGGTACGACATGCCTGCTCCGAGCGCTGCGACCTTCGCGCGACTCGCCGACCTCATCGCGATCGACGATGCGTCCGAGCGGCCCACGCGGCCCGTCGTCGAGGCCTTCACCGGCCGCGAGATCGCGACCGTGCCCGTCGGCACCGCCGACGACGCGAAAGCCGCGATCGACCGCGCACGCAAAGCGCAGGTCGCGTGGGCGCAGACGCCGGTCCAGGAGCGCGCCGAGATCTTTCACCGCTATCGAGACCTGCTGATCTCGAAGCGTGAGTCGCTCATGGACATGGCGCAGGCCGAAACCGGTAAGTCCCGGGTATCGGCGCAGGAAGAAGTGCTCGACATTGCGATGACCGCGCGCTACTACGCACGCACTGCCGCGAAACTGTTGCGCCCACGTAGTGCCACGGGAATGCTCCCGGTCCTGACGAAGACCACGGTGCGGCACCACCCCAAGGGCGTTGTCGGAGTCATTGCGCCATGGAATTACCCGATGACCCTCGCGGTCTCCGACGCGATCCCCGCGCTGCTCGCGGGCAACGCGGTGGTGCTCAAACCCGACAGTCAGACCCCGTACTGCGCGCTTGCGGTCGCCGATCTGTTGTACGAGGCGGGATTGCCGCGCGACCTGTTCGCCGTCGTCCCCGGGCCGGGTTCAGTGGTGGGCACCGCGCTCGTCGAGAACAGCGACTACCTGATGTTCACGGGTTCCTCACAGACCGGTCGGCTGCTCGCCGAGCAAGCCGGGCGACGTCTCATCGGCTTCTCCGCGGAACTCGGTGGCAAGAACCCCATGATCGTCACCGAGGGCGCGGATCTGCGCGAGGTGACCGAAGCCGCGATGCGTGCGTGCTTCTCGAACTCCGGTCAGCTGTGCATCTCGATCGAACGGATCTACGTCGAGAAGTCGATCGCCCCCGAGTTCCTGCGGATGTTCGGTGATCGGGTGCGCAAGGTCGCGCTCGGTGCGAGTTACGACTTCGGTACCGAGATGGGATCACTCATCAATGAGAACCAGGTCAAGACCGTGTCGGCGCACGTGGACGACGCCGTCGCGAAGGGCGCGACCGTCGTCGCAGGAGGTAGGCCGCGCCCGGACCTGGGACCGATCTTCTATGAACCGACCGTCCTGACCGGCGTTCCCGAAGACGCCGAGTGCTACGCCGATGAGACGTTCGGGCCGGTGGTGTCGGTGTATCCGGTGGACGACGTCGAGGACGCGATCCGTCGTGCCAACGACACCGAGTACGGACTCAACGCGTCGGTGTGGGCGCGCACCAAGGCCGAGGGCGAGGCGATCGCTGCGCGTATCCACGCGGGCACCGTCAACGTCGACGAAGGGTACGCGCCCGCGTGGGGCAGCACCGACGCCCCGATGGGAGGTATGGGTATTTCCGGTGTGGGCCGGCGGCACGGTCCCGATGGTCTGCTGAAATACACCGAGTCGCAGACCATCGCGACCACACGCCTGCTCAATCTGGACGGCCCCCGGGGGTTGCCGAAGAAGGCATGGGCGAAGATGCTGGCGCCGTTCGTGGCGGCGATGAAATGGCTGCCGGGGCGCTGACCCCTCAGGCGTCTGCGACCGTGGTCTTCCGCTCGATCGTTGTGGCGAGCGGCTTCTCGATCACGAAGAACAGGCACACCGCTGCGATGAGCGCGAGCGGAGCGATCGCGAGGTAGATCGGGGTGAGCGCCTCGTTGTACGACTCGATGACCGCGAGGTGCAGCGAGTCGGGTAGAGCTCTCACGATGCCGGGGGTGAGAGAGTCGGCGTGGATTCCGGCATCTGCCGCGTCGGGGATTCGTTCGGTGATCAGCGTGGCAACCCGGGTCGTGAACACGCTGCCGACGACGCCGACGCCGAGTGTCGCGCCGATCTGGCGGAAGTAGTTGTTGCTTGCCGTGGCGGTGCCGACCTCCTCGATGGGGAAGGAGTTCTGCACGACGAGGACCAGCAGCTGCATCGAGGTGCCCAATCCCAGACCGAGGAGCGCCACGAAACAGCCGAGAAGCCACAGCGGGCTGTCGACGGTGAGCGTCGACAGCGCGACCATGGCCGCCGCAACGATGACGGCGCCGAAGATCGGCCAGTTCTTGTAGCGGCCGGTGCGGGTCACGTATCGGCCGATGAGCGTGGAAGTGACGAACAGCGTGCCCATCATCGGGAGCATCATCAGTCCCGCGGCGGTGGCTCCCATGCCGGCGACCATCTGCAGATAGGTGGGCATGTAGGAGGCCACACCGAACAGCGAGACGCTGATGAGGAGCCCGGCCAGGGTGCACATGTTGAAGTTGCGGTCACGGAACAGGTGCAGGGGGATCACGGGTTCCGTGGTCCGAGTTTCGATGACCAGGAAGAGTCCTACCGCCGCGGCGGTCGCGGCGATCATCGTGAGAATGGTCGGTGACGACCACGCGAACTGCGCGCCGCCCAAGGTGGCGACCAACACGAGAAGTGTTGTCGCGACAGACAGGACGGCCATTCCGGCGACGTCGATCCGGGGGCGTGATCGACGCCGCTCGGGTAGGCGCAGGAAGAACGCTGCGGCAAGGAGGGCGAGCAGACCGATCGGGATGTTGATCCAGAACACCCAGCGCCAGCCGGGGCCTTCGGTGAAGAACCCGCCCAGCAGCGGACCGCTGACCGACGACAGTGCGAAGACACTGCTCATGATGCCCATGTACTTGCCGCGTTCACGGGCAGGGATGACGTCGGCAATTGTGGCCTGCGAGAGGATCATCAATCCGCCGCCGCCGAGTCCCTGGATGGCTCGGCCGGCGATGAGCCAGACGATGTTCGGAGCGGTCGCGCTGACCACCGAACCGAGAACGAAGATCGAGATGGCAACCATCAGAATCGGTTTGCGACCGAGAAGGTCTCCGAGTTTGCCGTAGATCGGCATCATGATCGTCGACGCGAGGATGTAGGCGGTGATCACCCACAGCATCAGGTCGGCGCCGTGCAGTTCGCCCACGATGGTGGGCAGTGCGGGGTTGAGGACGGTTTGGCTCAGTGATGCCGAGAGCATCGCCAGCAGCAGTCCCGCGAAGATGAATCCGATCCGGATGGGTGGTGCCGACGGTTCCTGTTCGGTCTTCGTGGATTCCGCCGTCATGGTCGCGTCACATTTCTGAACTGCGTGCATTTCCGACGCAGAATCGCATCGGCATCGGTTCCCTCGAGGTCTGCGCGCGTGAGGATCGGGCGCATCGCGGCCCGCATCACGGCACCGGCGACCGTGACGACCATCTGTGCTGCTTCCTCTGCGGATTCGTCGGGGTGGGCCGACGTCCACCCCTTGGACGTGACGAGTCGTTCGGTGACGAACTCGGCGACGAGTGCCTGTACGTCGTCGATGTATCGGAAGCGCCGGCGGGCGAGTTCGGGGTGACGATCCATCAGATCGGCGTATTCGGTCTGTGTGATCTGTTTGTGGTTGGTGGTGCGGAAGACGGTGAGGAGCAGGAACGCGACCTTTTCGACGAGGTCGTCACCGGGTGCGATCTGGAACTCGTCGACGACCGTGTCGCTGATGACGGCTGCGCGCAGGCCCAGTACCGCGTCTTCCTTCGACTTGAAGTAGTTGAAGAAGGTGCGGGGTGAGACGTAGGCGGCGTCGGCGATCGCTTCGATGGTGATGTCCGACAGGTGGTCGTGCGTCGCGGCTGCGTGCGCGGCGGCGAGGTGGATAGCCGTCCACGTGCGGGCGCGCTTGCGCTCGCGATGCGATACCTGGTCGGTTGCAGTCATGAATATTTACATTATGGCAAGTACTGGGGGATGCAAATCGGATTCTCGAATCTCGGAGGGTGGATGCAGGGGAGCGGTGTGCGGCCGACTTGCCTCGATGCGTCGTATTCTGGATTCCCATATGCGACCCCCTGTTCAAAGTCAATGGTTGACGAGATCGAGTGTTCGAGGTTACATCTTAGCGGTAAGTCTTTAAGGGCTTAAGTAATGGCCTCCGACACCGAGGATCCCGATGACACCGGTATCGACCACCATGTCCACTAGTGCCGAGATGATCAGCGCCCGCCTCGAGCGGCTGCCGATGAGCCGATGGCACATCAAGGCCCGCATCATCGTCGGCGCCGTCACCTTCTTCGACGGTTTCGACCAGCTGATGATCGCCTACTCGCTACCCGTCCTGATCCCCAAATGGAACCTGACCCCGGCGAGCGTGGCGTGGGTGATCGCTATCGGCGGCATCGGCATGCTTGTCGGCGCGCTCGGCGGCGGCTGGCTCGCCGACCGCATGGGTCGCCTCAACGTCATCATCGTCTCGCTCGCGCTGTATGCCGTGATGAGTCTGGGGATGGCCTTCACCGATTCGTTGATGCTGTTCCTGGTATTCCGATTCGTCCAGGGGATCGGGCTCGGAGCAGAAGTGCCCGTCGCGGCAACCTACATCGGTGAAATCACCAAGGCGCACAAACGTGGCCGCTTCGTCCTGCTCTACGAGGTGATCTTCCCGATCGGACTCGTCGCCTCCGCGGTCGTCTCGGCCTGGGTGGTACCCCGCTTCGGCTACCAGATCCTCTTCGCGCTCGGCGCCATCCCGGTCCTCCTGCTGCCGGCACTGTTCAAGCTTCCCGAATCGCCGCGCTGGCTCGCGTCCCGAGGGAAATACGACGAGGCAGACGCGTCCATGCGACGGATAGAAACCGAGATCACCGACCGCTACGGGAAGACCCTGCCGGAGCCGGAACCCGTCGCCACAGGTGTCACAGACACGAGTCGAGGCCGCTTCCGGGAGGCATTCCAAGGCGTATACCTGCGCCGCACACTGATGCTCGCCGCCATCTGGGGATGCGCCTACTTCGTCAACTACGGCATCGCGTCGTGGCTGCCGACCCTCTATCGCTCTGTGTTCGAGGTCAGTGTCGATACGGCACTTCACTACAGCATCTTCACGACGGTGGCCGGGCTCATCGGTTGTCTCGTGGTGGCGTTCCTGATCGACAACCTCGGTCGCCGCGTCTGCATCACGGCCTCGATGGTGCTGTGCTCGACGCTGTTGTTCCTGCTCGCTGCCACCGGAACGGGATCGGCCATGGCAGTGCTGGCCTGGTCGGCCGGAGCGGCACTGTTCGTCTTCGCCGTCAACATGGCCCTGTACGTCTACACCGCGGAGCTCTACCCGACCCGGATGCGTGCGATCGGATGCGCCATCGGCGGTGCCAGCGGCCGGCTCGGCATCATCGTCGGCCCCCTGGTCGTCGGTGGAATTCTCGGCGCCGGCGGAACCCTGGCGCTCGTGTTCGGAATGTTCGGTGTCGTCGCACTGATCGGTGCCGTCGTCGTCGGATTCTTCGCGGTCGAGACTCGCGAAAAGACCCTGGAGGAGATCTCCCAGTGACCACCGCACTACGTACCGCCACCGCACTCGGCTTCGTGCCCGTCGCCGACGAGATCCTGGTGGGCGGCACCTGGCGCCGCGCTACCGGACCCGCCTTCGCGGTCACAGATCCCGCCGACGGGGAAACCCTGCAGATCGTCCATCAGGCCACCGCCGACGACGTCGACGAGGCCGTCGCCGCGGGCCGTGTCGCCGCAGCAGACCCGGCCTGGCGCCGGATGCTCCCGCACGAACGCGCCCGCTACCTGCACCGCATCGCCGACGCAATCGAGCACGAAGCGTCGCGGCTCGCGCTCCTCCAGAGCTACAACACCGGCAAGACACTCACCGAGACGACCGCGCTTGTCGGCAGTGCCGCCGGCACCTTCCGGTACTTCGCGGCGGTCCTCGAAACCTCCGACGACGACCTGACGACGCAGCGCGGCAACTACCTCACGATGAGCATTCATGAGCCGATCGGTGTGATCGGCGCGATCGCCCCGTGGAATTCGCCGATCGCCAGCGACGCACAGAAGATCGCGCCCGCGCTGGCCGCCGGGAATGCCGTTGTGCTCAAGCCCGCAGAATGGACCCCGTTGGTCTCGATGGCACTCGCCCGCGCGATCCACGACTCGGGGTTGCCGCCGGGGCTGCTGTCGGTGCTCCCCGGCAAGGGTTCGATCGTCGGCGACGCCATCGTGCAGCATCCGCACGTCGGCAAGGTGACCTTCACGGGCGGCACCCGCACCGGGCGTGCCGTCGCGCATGCCGGCGCCGAGAAACTGATGCCGGTGTCGCTGGAACTCGGCGGCAAGTCGCCGACCATCGTGCTCGATGACGCAGACATCGAAGCCGCCGTGGCCGGTGTGATGTACGGGATCTTCTCGTCGACCGGTCAGAGCTGTATCGCCGGGTCGAGGCTGTTCGTCGACCGGTCACTGTACGAGGCGTTCATGGAGCGACTGGTCGAGCGGACCCGCGCGCTGCGGATCGGTAATGGGCGCGACCCGCGTACTCAGGTCGGGCCCCTTGTTCATCACACGCACCGCGCTTCCGTCGCCCGCTATGTCGACCTCGCCCGTTGTGAGGGCGGCCGCGTGCTGTGCGGCGGCACTGCCCCCGACGACCCGGAGCTGGCAGACGGTGCGTACTACCTGCCCACCGTCATCGACGGACTGAGCAACGACGCCGCGGTGTGTCAGGACGAGATCTTCGGCCCCGTCCTCATTGCGCTGCCGTTCGATGGTGAATCGGATCTTCTTGCGCAGGCCAATGATTCGGTGTTCGGATTGGCGTCGGGTATATGGACGCGTGATTACCGTCGGGCCTGGCGGCTGGCGCGACAGCTCGAGGCGGGCACCGTGTGGGTCAATACCTACAAGCGGTTCAGTATCTCGACCCCGTTCGGCGGTATCAAGGAGAGCGGTCTCGGTACCGAGAAGGGGCGCGCCGGTATCGCTGCGTATTCGCGCCAGAAGAGCATCTACCTCGGGTTGGACGACGAGCCCGATCGCTGGGTGGATTGAGCTGCCGTAACGGCCGATTCATCGGATATTGCCGCGGGTCTGTACAAGCAAATATCTTAGCGCTAAGATAATATCCATCGCTCCATCGGAGGAATTCTCGTGAATCAACCCATCGCCCGGCTGCGGCGCCTGCGCTCGGTCGAACTACGCACCCACGCTGCTGCCGACTCCGCCGAGTTCTATTCCGAGGTCTGGGGCCTGAGTGTCGTCGAATCGGGCCGGGAAGGCGCCTGGCTGCGCGGGACCGGCGACCAGCACCACGCCCTCCAGCTCACCCAGGCGGACCGAAACGGTCTCGGGCGCATCAGTTTCGCAGTGTCCACGCCGGCCGAGGTCGACGACGCGGCACGCCGTGTCGCGGAGCGCGGAATCCTCGTCGTGCAGGGACCCGGACCGGTGGACGACGCCGGAGGTGGATACGGTCTGCGCATCGTCGATCCCGAGGGGCGCATCATCGAGCTCATCGCCGACACCCTCGCGGTTCCGGCCCTCGGCGGCGACGACGCCGTGCCGGTGGGCGTCACCCACGTCGTCCTCAACACCGTCGACATCGACGCCGCGGTGCGGTTCTACTGCGATGTCCTCGGAATGCGTGTCTCCGACTGGTCGGAACACCAGATGGCGTTTCTGCGTTGCAATTCCGACCACCACAGCATCGCCTTCAACCAGGCGGAATGGGCATCGGTCAATCACGTCGCCTACGAGATGCCGAGCGTCGACCACTTCATGCGCGGTATCGGCCGTCTTCGCCATCACGGACAGCTCCCGCTGTGGGGTCCTGGCAAGCACGGCCCGGGCGACAACACCTTCTCGTACTTCGCCGACCCCGCCGGCCTCGTATGTGAGTACACCTCGGGGATCGCGCAGATCGACGAAGACCGCTGGCTGTGCCGTGTGTGGCGGCGCGTGCCCGAGCTCTCCGACCTGTGGGGAACTGCCGGTCCGCCGTCCCGCCAAGTGCGGGAACACATGGCAGGCATCCCGGACCCCGGCGCGTTCGAACGCCACGATCTGGAACGAGCATCATGACGTACACCGTCGACTACGGGACCGGACCCGCCGTGCTGATGCTGCACGGAATCGGCGGTAGCTCCGACAGTTTCGCACCGCAGGTCGCCGGGCTCGGCGATTCACTCCGGGTGATCGCCTGGGATGCACCGGGATATGCCCGAAGTGAAGACCCATCCCGGGAACTCGATCTCGACGACTATGCGGACGCTGCGGCAGAACTCATCCGTGAAAAGTGTTCGGATGCGGGCGCACACGTACTCGGTATGTCGTGGGGCGGAGTGATCGCGACGCGATTGGCGCTGCGACACCCGGAACTCGTGCGCAGCCTCGTCCTCGGAGCCTCGACGGTCGGGTCGGGCGCCGACGCCGACAGCGCCGCAACCATGCGATCGCGGATCATCGATCTGGGCCGCAGCGGGCCTCAGGACTTCGCCGTCCGCCGCGCGCCACGGCTGCTGTCCCCGAACGCATCCGACGACCTCGTCGAGCGCGCGACCGGAATCATGACAGACGCGGTTCGACTGCCCGGCTACGGCTACGCCGCCGAATCGATGGCCGCGACCGATCACACCGACGATCTGGAGAAAATCGACGTCCCGACCCTGGTCATGTGCGGCGACGTGGACACCGTGACGGGGACTCCAGCGAGTCAGGAGCTCGCCGGCGGAATCCCGGGCGCCGTCTACGTCACCCTCCGCGGCGCCGGGCACCTCGCCAACCAGGAACAGCCCGACGCCTTCAACGCCTGGACCGAATCATTCGTGCAGATCACCGAACGTCTGCGCATCCACAGCACCGTCACTCACTGAATTGGAGACAGCAATGACACTCGACTACGAGACCGCGGACCTGAAGGAATTCACCGATTCGCTGATCCTCGGCCGCGGCACCCGTCATGAGGACTGGGACACACTCGGATTCCAGGCCAAGGCCGGCGATCGCTTCAAGCGCGCACAGATCCGCTACGTCGGATCGGGCGCCACCGGTAACCACGAGAACGACAACCGCACCATCGCGTCGCAGGGGTTCACCTTCTCGAACATGCTTCTGCCTGCCGGTGCGGAAGGCCCCGAGCACACGCACCACGACGCCGAGGAGGCCTTCTTCGTCCTCGAAGGTGAGGTCGAGGTGGGCGTGCACCGCGACGGCGTCGTCGAGAAGCGCACCCTCGGCTACCGCGACATGATCGTCGTCCCCGCCGGGGTCCCCCGCAGCCTGAAGAACACCGGAAGCACCGACGCGCTGTTCTGCGTGATCATCGGGACGCAGAAGCCTCAGGTGCCCACCTACCCGGAGACGTCCGCAGTCTTCGGTATCTCCCGGGACTGACCGTGGGTGCCCTGGACGACCGCGTCGTCGTCGTCACCGGTGCGGCACGCGGACTCGGTCTCGCGATCGCCCGCCGGCTCGGCGAGGACGGGGCGAGTATCGCGCTCTGCGATATCGATGTTCGCCGCGGCGAGGACAGCGCCGAGAAATTGCGCGCCGACGGCATCGCCGCCCGATACGTGCGCGTGGATCTCGCCGATGCGGACTCGGTCGACGAGATGGCAGTGTCCGTCACCGCGGATGGGCCGATCTACGGCCTGGTCAACAATGCCGCGCTCGCCGACGGAGTGGGCGGCAGGGCAGTGCACGAACTTGCGGTCGACGAGTGGGATCGCGTGCTCGATGTGAACCTTCGCGGAACGTTCCTCGTCAGCCGTGCGCTGATCCCTTCGATCATCGAGCACAGCGACGAGCGTGGGGGAGGGCGGGTGATCTCGATCGGATCCGATGCGGCGCTGTACGGTTCACCGAAGCTCACCCACTACATCGCCTCCAAGGGGGGTGTGTCGGCATTGACGCGCACCATGGCGCGCGATCTCGGGCCCTATGGGATCACCGTCAACACGGTGTCGCCCGGTCTGACGGAAAGCGAATCAGCACAGCATGTTCCGGGTCACCGTCACGAACTGTACCGGCTCAACCGGGCGCTCACCCGGCCACAGCAACCGGCGGACCTCGTCGGCGCCGTCTCCTTCCTGATGGGTGACGAGGCGTCGTACATCACCGGACAGGAACTCGTCGTCAACGGCGGATTCGTCCTGCACTAGACCATGGGAGGACCGGGTCGTGGACCTGAACCTGAAAGACCGCACCTATCTGGTCACCGGCGGCAGCTCCGGTGTCGGACTCGCGACCGTCGCGATGCTGCTCGACGAAGGCGCGCAGGTCGTGACGTGCGCGCGCGACGTCGACCGACTCGATGCCGCACTGAGCGAACTTCCCGGGCGTGATCGTGTCCTGACCGCCGCGTGCGACGTACGCGACAGTGAAGCCGTGGCCCGCCTCGTCGAGGCCGCTCAGGACAGGTTCGGGGGTCTCGATGGGCTGGTGAACAATGCGGGAAGCTCGCGGATGAAGCCGCGCGCCGAAACCACGCTCGACGATTGGCGTGATGAGTTCGATCTCAAGTTCTCGAGCGTGCTCAATACGGTCGAGGCCGCATTGCCTGCGCTGCGCAAGTCGTCGGCGCCGTCGATAGTCAACATCTCGGCCGTCCTCGCGCGCCAGCCGGAGACACGTCTGGTCACGACGAGTGCGGCACGGGCGGGCCTGCTCAATCTGAGCAAGTCGCTGTCGTTGGAACTGGCCGCCGACGGTATCCGCGTGAATTCGGTGGCGCTCGGACTCGTCGACACAGGTCAGTGGCGACGACGCTACGAGAACTCCGGCCATGCGGGAAGTTTCGAGGAGTGGGAAACCGAGATCGCCGCCGATCGCGGTATCGCGCTCGGACGATTCGGCCATGCAGACGAGGTGGCCCACATGATCGTCACCCTGCTCTCACCCCGCTCGTCGTATGTGACGGGCACCAGCATCGATGTGTGCGGCGGTGTCGCGCGCTATGTCTGAAAGGACTCTCACAATGTCCAGCGAAACCCGGGTCGGCAACGGCGGCGATCTTTTGGTGCAGGTGCTGCGTGAGGCGGGTGTCGACACCGTGTTCGGCATCGTCAGCGTGCACAACCAGCCCCTCGTCGAAGCGGTCAGCAGGGAACTGCGGTTCGTGCCGGTACGACACGAGGCGACCGCTGTGAACGCAGCCGACGGATATGCCCGGGCCACAGGCCGGCTCGGTTGCGCACTCACGAGCACCGGCACCGGGGCGGGTAATGCGGCGGGCTCCCTGATCGAGTCGCTGAGCGCCGGGACCTCCGTCCTGCATGTCACCGGGCAGGTCGAATCGCAGTATCTCGGTTCGGGGCGCGGATTCATCCACGAGACCAAGAATCAATGGGGGATGCTCGACGCGGTATCGGTCCACGCCGAGACCGTGCGAGATGCGGACACCGCAGGAAAGGTGCTGCGGGAGGCCGTCGCCCGGTCTCTGTCCACCCCCGGCGGCCCGGTGAGCGTCGAGTGGCCGATCGATCTGCAGTACGCGCAGTGCGACCTCGAATCGGTCCCGGTGACCGAACATCATGTCCTGCCGCTGGATGCGGCACAGGTCGCCGCAGCACTCGCGGCGATGGCAGGTGCCCGTCGTCCCGTGATCTGGGCGGGTGGTGGTGTGGCCCGCGCAGGGGGCGAGCTCACCGCGCTGGTCGAGACATGGGGCGTGCCACTGCTGACCAGCAATTCCGGTCGAGGTGCGGTGCCGGAGGATCACCCGCTGTGCATCGGGAACTACGGGTCGTCGCCACTCGTGCGTGCCCTGCTCGCCGAGGCGGATCTCGTGCTGTCGCTCGGGACGCACTTCCGCTCCAACGAGACGGGCGACTACTCGATCCCGATGCCGCACAATCATATCCAGGTCGATCTGGATCCGGCAGCGCCGGGCCGAGTGTTCCCGGCCGATCTACCCGTGGTCGGCGAGATCGGGGCCTTCCTCGACGCGGTATCGGGTGTCGAGGGACTCGGTGAATCGGTGGACACTGCATGGACCGAACGCGCTCGCGAGACCCGCGACCGGGTCCGCGCGACCCAACGTTCCGGACTCGGCGACCATGCCGTCCTGTGCGACGCAGTGCGCGCAGCGTTACCGCGGGAGGCGGTGATCGCGCGTGACGTGACGATTGCATCGAGTTCGTGGGGAAACCGGCTGCTGCCGATGTTCGATCCGCGCTCGAACATCTTCCCGCGCGGTGGTGGCATCGGCCAGGGACTCGGCATGGCGATCGGTGCTGCGATCGCAGACGAGACCCGGCCGACGCTCGGTTTGGTGGGCGACGGTGGATTGGCCGTGCACCTCGGCGAGATCCTCACGATGGCGCAGGAGAAGCCCTGGCTGGTGCTGCTCGTGTGCAACGACGGCGGCTACGGCGTACTCCGCAACATGCAATCCGGTGCAGGTCGCGGCACCTACGCTGTCGATCTGACGACACCGGACTTCGCGCTTCTCGCGCAGGCCGTCGGTGTCGAGTACCGGCGGATCGGTGGAGCCTCCGAGGCGCACGCGGTGCTCGAGGACGCGGTGTCGTTGCGGGCGCCTGTCATCGTCGAAGTCGATCTCGCGTCGTACGGCGAGATGCCCACGCCGTTCACGCCGCCGGTGACCGTTCCGTCGTCGTAGACGACCTGCGGAAAGAAAAACCCCCGCGACTGTGGCGCAGATAACATCTTAGCGCTAAGATAATGAGCACTGAAGTAAAGCGTCTTCGAGGAGAATCATGACCGCAGACACCGTCGACCTCCTGGTCCGTCAGATGAGGGTCGAGTCCGCCGGCGTCGTTTCGCTCCGACTCGAACATTCCGACGGTGCGGCCGTCGACCGCTGGACACCGGGTGCCCACCTCGACCTCCATCTCGGCGGCGGGGTCGTCCGCCAGTATTCGTTGTGCGGCGACCCCGACGACAAGACCGGATACCGCGTGGCCGTCCTGCACGAGCGTGCGGGGCGGGGTGGATCTCGTCGCGTGCACGAGACCCTTCGCCCCGGCGACTCGGTCGCGGTGAGTGCCCCGCGCAACAACTTCGAACTGGTTCCGTCGCCGCGCTACGTGTTCATCGCCGGAGGCATCGGGATCACTCCGATACTCGCGATGATCGGCGAGGCCGAACGTGCCGGCGCCACATGGGAACTCCACTACGGTGGGCGCGACCGCACGTCGATGGCCTTCATCGACGAGCTCGAACGCTACGGCGACCGCGTCCATATCGTCACCGAGAGCGTCGACGGAATCCTCGATCTCGCGACCCTGCTCGGCACCGCCGAGCCCGACACGCTCGTGTATGCGTGCGGCCCCGACGGATTGCTCACGGCGATCGAATCGTATTCCGAGGCCTGGCCGGCGGATGCGATCCACCTCGAGCGTTTCAAGGCGAAGGAACGTGTCGCGGATGCCGGAGGGGACGCACCGTTCCGGGTCGTGTGCGAGCAGTCCGGCGTATCCGCGACCGTGTCGCCGGAGAAGACGATTCTCGAAACACTCGAGGAATCCGGTGTGAACGTCCCGAATTCGTGCCGTGAGGGCATCTGCGGCACGTGCGAGACCCGCGTTCTCTGCGGCACTCCCGACCACCGCGACTCCCTGCTCACAGCCTCCGAGCAGGAGTCCGGCGCCACCATCATGCTCTGTGTCTCCCGCGCCGGCTCCGACGAGCTGGTGCTGGATCTGTAGAAAGGATTCGCGATGACTCGGTATCTCGAGATCCATCAGGCCCGGACGGCCGACCCCACTCCCTACGAGATCAAGCTGGCCAAGGCCATAGAGCAGGTCTTCGGTACGGGCGCTCACGACCTCGAAGGGCTTGTCCAGGGCCTCAACGGTTCCGGAATTCACGCGCCCGACGGGCAGCCGTGGACGCCCATCTCGTTCACCACCGAAATGCAACGGATCGGAGCGTAACCATGGTGAATCGACTTCGCACCGCGTCACTGACCGCCGACGAGATCTTTGCGACCGGCATGCGCGACCAGTGGCATGCGGTCTGCCCGTCCGATTTCGTCGAGCGCGGAGGCATCAAGAAGTTGCGACGCCTCGGCGAGGACTGGGTGCTGTACCGAGGGTCCGACGGTGACGTGCGGATGCTCGCGGATCGCTGCCCACACCGCGGCGCTCCTCTGTCGCAAGGCGTGCACCTCGGCGACCGCATCGCATGCAAGTACCACGGTGTCGAGGTCGACGGAACCGGTACCGTCGCGAAAGTTCCCGGGATGCCAGGCTGCAACCTCGAGGGGAAGCGACTGGTCACCTCGCTACCAGTCCGCGAGGTCGGCGGCGCGATCCTTGCGTGGTTCGGAACCGACCCGGATGCCGAACCGGGGCCGCTCGAACTCCCCGATCCACTCGTCGACGACGAGGTTTCCGCGTTCCTCTGCTACGCGGAGTGGGAGGCGCCATGGCGATTCGCCCTCGAGAACCTCCTCGACCCGATGCACGGCGCATTTCTGCACCACGAATCGCACTCGATGTTCGGTGGTGAGACGACGGCACGCTTCCGGATCCGCGAGACCGACAGGGGATTCTTCTTCGAGAAGACCGACCAGCGCGGCGTCAACTTCGACTGGGTCGAGTACTGCCGGACCGGCGCCGACTGGGTCGACCTCGAGATTCCCTACCCGGCCACCGCCGGGCCCGGTGGTTCGTTCGGCATCGTCGGCATGGGCACCCCCATCGACGCCGAGACCACCGCGGTGTTCTTCTGGCGATACCGGCGCGTGGCGGGCTGGGAACGCGACGTGTGGCGCTTCCTGTATCGCACCGTGCTCGAAGAACGGCACTGGGAGGTGCTCGAACAGGATCGGGTCATGCTCGAAGCCATGGCACCCGACGCAGACCAGGCCGAGAACCTCTACCAGCACGATCTGGGTGTCATGCGGTTGCGGCGCCTGTATCGGGGTCGCGCCGAGGAGCTGGCGAAGCAGATGGCCGGGTAACCGGCCCCTGCGGGAAACCGCGGCACGAAAAGACAGAAACACCCTCTCCGGAGGTGTGTTTCTGTCTTTTTCCGAGGTATGGACCTTTTTCCGAGTGCGCCCCTACCCGCCCTGGTGCTGGGCGAGTGAATGCTCGAGTTTGCGCAACAGCTGCACCAGCTCGGCCTGGTCGTCCGCCGACATGCCGGAGAGCATGCGGGTCTCGTTCTCGAAATGAGCGACCGCCACCTCGTCGATGAGCTTCTTCCCGGCATCGGTGAGCTCGGCGTGCACGATGCGCCGGTCGTCGGCGTCGCGTTCACGTCTCACCAATCCCGCCTTCTCGAGACGGTCGATGCGGAGGGTGACGCCACCGGTGGTCACGAGGGAACTCTCGGCGAGTTGCCCGGGCGTCATCCGGTAGGGCGTGCCGGAGCGGCGCAGCGCGGCAAGGACGTCGAACGAGGCCATGTTCAGGTCGTACTCGTCGAAGATCCGCCCGATGGTGCTCTGATAGCGCAGGTAGGTGCGGTGCAGGCGTCCGAGTACCTCGAGGGGTGTGACGTCCAGGCCGGGCCATTCGCGAGTCCACTGATTCACGATGTCGTCGACGGCGTCATGGTCGGGAACGTTGTCGCGCCCCACGCGGGCCTCCTCGTGTCTTCGGCTTGCCGCTCGATTGTTGAGCGCCAAAGCATTGTTCACGATACGGCCTGCGCGGGGCGCGTGGGGATGTCGGTATCAGTGTGGCGCGGTGGCAGTGGCGACTGCGTCGATCTCGACGGTGGCGCCGTACGGAAGCGCGCTCACCTCGACGAAGGTCCGGGCCGGGCGCGGTTCGGCGAAGAGTCGCTCGAACTGGCGGTTGGCTTCCTCTCGCAGCGACAGGTCGGTGACGAAGTAGGTGAGTTTGACGACGTCGGAGAGCTTTCCTCCGACGACGGCGAGCCGGTCGGTCATGCGGTCGATCGCGGCGTCGAGGGCTTCGGTGCGGCCCTCGACGGCAATGCCCTCGGGGTCGATGGACAGCGCGCCGGAGACGAAGACGAGACCGCCTGCGATGTACGCCGGGCTGTACGGATGGTGGGTGCTGACGGAGGTGAGTGACATCGGTGATCGCTCCTGGGGTCGGGTCGCGGTTCACCAACTATCTTAGCGCTAAAATATTGTCTGTGAAGAGGGATCGTCACACCGATACGGACACGTCCACCGCGTCGTCGTAGAAACACACGTGCCCCGCGATCGGCTCCATCCCGGCGAGAGGTTCCTCGTACGACCACGCGACGTTCTCGGCCGACAGCTGTCCCGACGACGGTTGCCCTGTGAACGACTGCTCGGTGAACGACCAGTACCGGGCCGTGCCCTTGTACGGACATCCCGTGCGCAGCACCGATTCCTCGAGATGGGAGAAATCCACATCGGCAGGGGGAATGTAGTAGCGCGTCGGCAGGCCGGTCTCGAAGACCAACACCGGTGTGCGGGTCTCGGCGACGACGGTGTCGCCCACCGTGACGCGGACGTGGCGGGAGCTGGGGAGCGCGTCGACACGATGGTGCGGGTCGCGCGGGTGGGTGAACACCTCGGCCTCCTCCTCGAACCAGTGCTCGTCCTCATCGACGTAGACCGTGTCGCCCGGCTCGGGTTCACCCTGCCGGAACCATGCGAACGCCAACCGGTCGTCGAGACCGTCGATGTCCAGTTGGAACACCGGCGAATACGCGCGCTCGTCGTCTACGACGATGTCGTACCACTGCCACACGTCCGGGCGGCTACGGCTCGGAGACAGCGATGCGGACAGCAGATCGAAGCGCACGTCGTCTCGCGGGAACGCATAGAACGGCACGGGTTTGCCCGGCGCCCACACCAGCACCGCGCGGGTGCTGTCCACCACCGTCCGCCCGAACCACTTCCCCCGGATCCTGCGTTCGCTGGGTTCGTACAGGTAGTTGTCGGATTCGAGGGTGGGCCGGGGCGCAGCGATCTTGCGGGCAGACATACATCGACCGTATCGCGCATGAACACGCCGCGGCCGTATCCTGCGACGTCTTGGCGAGGCGATCGGCGGGATACGCTGCTCGGCGATGATCGACGACCCGCTCGAACTCATCCGGACACTGGTGGGAGTCACCGCGCTTGCCGCCGTGGCCACCGCCGCCCTGTGGGCGTTCGGTGTTCCGCACCGGTTCGCGCCGGTGTACGCAATCGCGCGCGGTGCAGGGCAACTCGCATTCGTCGCTGCCGTGCTCACGGGAGTCATCGCCGACGTCCGCTGGGTAGCCCTGGTGCTCGTGGTCATGTTCGGCGTTGCGGTGTGGACCGCGTCGCTGCGGGTCGGGCGAGGAGTCGGCACGACAGTGATGGTCGGTGCGTCCATGTTCTTCGGAATCGGTATCGCCCTCGCCATCGTGTTCGTCAGCGGTGCCATCGAGCCGACACCCCGCTACGCACTCGCGCTCGGCGGAATCGTGATCGGCGGTGGGATGACGGTCGCGGGACTTGCCGGTCGGAGATTCACCGAGATCGTCGACGACCGGTGGACCGAGGTCGAAGGATGGCTCGCACTCGGCGCAACCATGCGACAGGCAACACTCGGTCACGCCCGGCTCGCAGTGCGGGCAGCGCTGATCCCGTCCCTCGACCAGACGAAGACGACCGGACTGGTGACGCTGCCGGGGGCCTTCGTCGGCGCGATCTTCGGCGGGCTGTCGCCCATCGAGGCCGGTCGTTTCCAGGTGGTGGTGCTCGCTGCGATCATGGCGGCGGGATCGATCACCGCGGTGGTTCTCGCGATCGGTCTCGGACGTCTTCGGGTGCGTCCGGTGCCCCAGGAGTGAGCTGCGGTATGAATTGAGGCCGACGTCAATTTCGACCTGGGGGTGCGTAGACATGCTGCTCGTAGCCAACCGTGGTGAGATCGCCCTGCGAATCATCCGAACGGCCACCGAACTCGGCCTCGCCACCATCGCCGTGTATGCCGAGGACGACGCCGGGTGCCCGCATGTCGGGGCCGCCACCAGAGCCGTTGCACTCGCAGGTTCCGGTCCCGCCGCCTACCTCGACCAAGACGCGATCCTCCGCATCGCCCGCGACACGGATTGCACCCTCGTCCATCCCGGCTACGGCTTTCTCAGCGAGAACGCCGCGTTCGCGGACCGTTGCGCGGACGCGGGCGTGACGTTCGTCGGACCCGATCCGGACGCGCTGCGGACCTTCGGCGACAAGCAGACCGCCCGTGCCACCGCGGCAAGCCTGGGCATTCCCGTGGTGCCGGCCTCCGGCTCGGGAACCCCAGAGGATCTGCGGGCCTTCCTCACACAGCACCCCGACGGCATCGTCGTCAAAGCTCGCGCCGGAGGCGGCGGCCGCGGCATGCGGATCGTGCACGACGTCGGCGACCTCGTCGACGCCCATCGGTCGGCCGCGGCCGAAGCGCTCGGCGCTTTCGGCGACGACCGCCTCTACGCCGAAGCGCTGATCACCCGGGCCCGACACATCGAAGTGCAGATCGTCGCGGCACCGGACGGTGTCGGCGGGACCGTCGCGCGTGCACTCGGCGACCGGGACTGCAGCGTGCAGCGCCGCCACCAGAAACTCGTCGAGATCGCTCCCGCCCCCGCGCTGAGCGAGGCGCTGCGACGCGACCTGCACGTCGCGGCCGCCCGACTCGGCGCCGGCACGCACCTGCGCGGGGTGGCGACGGTCGAGTTCCTCGTGTCCGGCTCGGGCATGGTGTTCCTCGAGGTGAACCCGCGGATCCAGGTCGAACACACCGTCACCGAAGAGGTCGCCGGCATCGATCTCGTGGCCGTGCAGATCGCGGTCGCGCGCGGAGCCTTGTTCGACGAACTCGAGCTCTCCGACGGTGTCACCGCCGACTCCCACGGTGTCACCGGAGCGCCCACCCGTGTCCGGGGAGTGGCCGTGCAGGCACGCATCAACACCGAAACGCTGCGTCAGGACGGACAGGCCGTCCCCGCGACCGGAACCCTGTCCGCATTCACCCCTCCGTCCGGCCCCGGCATTCGCGTCGACACCCACGGCCGCCCGGGGCTCGAGGTGGGTGCCCGCTACGATTCCCTGCTCGCGAAGGTCATCGCACACGTGCGGGTCGGGGCGAGCGAAGCGACCGGGGATTTCACGCGTGGAGTCGGCGCCGCGATCCGGAAACTCGAGGTCTCGCTCGGCGAGTTCGTCGTCGACGGTGTCGCCACCAACCGGAATGTGCTGCGGAAGATTCTCACCGACAGGGAATTCCGGTCCGGTCCGGTCACCACGTCGTGGCTCGGTGAGCGTCTCGAGGAGTTCGTCGACCCGCACGCGGAGACATCGGTCGCGGCGGAAGCGCCCGAACTGAGCGCCGGTGAGTATGCGGTGCGCGCCGAAATGGTCGGCACAGTAGTCGAATCCGCTGCGGAGGGCGGCACCGCGCCCGCCGGTTCGCCCATCGTGATCCTCGACGCGATGAAGATGCAGCACGCGGTCACCGCGCCGGGAACCGCCACCGTGACTCGGATGCTCGTACAGCCCGGGCAGACCGTGCAACCCGGAACGGTGCTCGCCGTGGTCCACCTCGACGACGAAACCGGAGCAAGCACTGCCGCAGACGCATTCGACCTCGATGACGAGCGCGCCGACCTCGACGAGATCCACGCGCGGCACTCAGCCACCCTCGACGCCGCCCGTCCCGACACGGTCGCCCGACGGCACAGCCGCGGCCGACGCACCGCCCGAGAGAACATCACCGATCTCGTCGACGCCGGCAGCTTCGTCGAGTACGGCGGTCTCGTCCTCGCGGCGCAACGCGCACGGCGCAGCGAAGAAGACCTCATCGCGAACACCCCCGCCGACGGACTTGTAGGAGGCACGGCACGTATCGACGGTGCCGACGTGGTCGTCATGTCGTACGACTACACCGTGCTTGCCGGAACTCAGGGCAGGTACAACCACAGCAAGACCGACCGGCTCCTCGAACTCGCTGCGCGCCGCGAGGTGCCGCTGGTGCTGTTCGCCGAGGGCGGCGGCGGACGACCGGGCGATGTCGACGTAGCGCACGGTGCCGGCCTGGACCTGTCGACGTTCCGGTCGATGGCAGCGTTGCGCGGTCGCGTGCCCACTGCGGCTGTGGTGTCGGGCCGGTGTTTCGCGGGCAACGCCGCACTCGCCGGTGTGTGTGATGTGCTCATCGCGACGCCCGACGCCAACATCGGGATGGGCGGGCCCGCCATGATCGAGGGCGGCGGACTCGGAGAGCACCGACCCGAAGAGATCGGTCCGATCGATGTGCAACGCCGTAACGGCGTCGTCCACCTCGCCGCGCGCGACGAGGAGCATGCCGTCGCGCTGACCCGGCAGTACCTGTCGTATTTCACCGTCCGGACAACCGAATTCGAGGCACCCGATCCGCGTCTCGCGCGACACGTGGTCCCCGAGAATCGGCTCCGCGCCTACGACGTGCGCACGGCGCTCACCGCGATCGCAGACGTCGATTCGGTGCTCGAGCTGCGCGCGGACTACGGGGTCGGCATCGTCACCGCCCTCGTGCGGGTCGAGGGCAAGGCCTACGGTGTGCTCGCCAACAGCAGCCACCATCTCGGAGGCGCGATCGACGCCGAAGCCGCCGACAAGGCCGCGGACTTCCTCGAACTGTGCGAAGAGCACCGGATTCCCGTGGTGAGTCTGTGCGACACACCGGGTTTCATGGTCGGTCCGGAATCGGAAAAGCAGGCGACCGTGCGGCGATTCGGCCGGTTCTTCATCGCGGGGGCGCGGTTGACGGTGCCGTTCGGCACGATCATCCTCCGTAAAGGATACGGGCTCGGTGCCATGGCGATGGCCGGTGGATCGTTCCACTCACCGCAGTTCACGGTCGCGTGGCCGACCGGCGAAATCGGCGGGATGGGACTCGAAGGCGCGGTGCGACTCGGCTTCCGCAAGGAACTCGATGCCGCGCCCACCGCCGAAGCTCGCGAGGAACTGTTCGGGAAACTGGTCGCGGCGGCGTATCAGCGCGGTAAGGCACTGCAGGCGGCGACGATCTTCGAACTCGACGACGTCATCGACCCCGCCGAGACCCGCACGTGGATCTCGGAACTGCGATGATTTCACGGCGCTGACAGGGGTACTTCTTCGACATGGTCACCTATCGCGGAGCACAGAATTATCTTCCCGACACCCTCGACCTCCTCTCACTCGAGACAGCGGCCCGGGGGTGTCGCGGGTGTGACCTGTTCAAGGCTGCCGAGCAGACGGTCTTCGGCGCAGGCCCCGCCGACGCGGGTCTGATGCTCGTCGGCGAGCAACCCGGCAACGAGGAAGACCTCGAGGGGGAGCCGTTCGTCGGCCCCGCAGGCCGATTGCTGGACAAGGCGCTCGCAGCCGCCGGTGTCGAGCGCGACGCCGTGTACGTCACCAATGCCGTCAAGCATTTCCGGTTCGACCGGGCCGCGGGCGGAAAGCGTCGCATCCACAAGAAACCGTCGGGCGGGCAGGTCACCGCGTGCCGACCGTGGCTGGCCGCGGAGCTCGACGTGGTTCGTCCCGACGTCGTGGTGTGTCTCGGTGTGACGGCGGCCCGCGCGTTGATCGAGAAGAATTTCACGCTCACCGCGCATCGTGGCGAGGTGCTGCACCTCGACGAAGAATTGCGGGGCACGCTCGATCCGAGAGTGGTCGCCACGATCCATCCATCCGCGGCGCTGCGTGCCCACGTCGACCGCACCGCCGCGTTCGAATCACTCGTGCGCGATCTTCAGCGCGCCGCCGGGTTGCTCTGACCTGATCATGCTGTCGTGGCGAGCGCGGCTGCGAGCCCGAATGCCACCGACATTGCACATACTTCGATGACGGCATTGCGCAGGGAGACGTCGGCGGTGCTCCGATGGGCGCCTGCCGCGGGCACCCACGTGCGCCGCCAGATCCACGCCAGCGCGAGCAGCGCCACGAGCACCGCGACCTTGGCGAGCAGGACGCGCCCGTAGCCGGTATCGACGAGTGCGGCCACCGACTCGAGACGCACGGCCGCGTCGATCACACCGGTCACCCCGAGGACGACGACGCATTTCGTCGCGAGTTCCGAATAACGCGGCAGCAGCCGGGACCACGGCCCGCGACCCCGGACCAGCAGGGCGAGTGCCGTGAGAACCCCCAGCCAGACGGCGGCCGCGAGGACATGCGCCGCGTCGAGCAACGACCCGAACGGCTGCTGCGACATGTGCCCGGTGACGGGTCGCGCGACGAGAGCGAGGGCCGCCACGACGAGCACCGGCGCCGTCGACCACGATGCCTCGCGCCGGTAGGCGAGGGCTGCAGCGACGGTGAGCGAAGCGACGCATACCCACGCGGCGCCCGCGACCCGGCCTGACCCGGCGGTGCCCAGATATTCGGCGAAGAGACCGGAGCTGAGCCGGGCCACGGGCACGTCGACGGTCGCGGCGGCTTCGATGACGAGTTGAACGGTTTCGAGCAGCAGCCACACCCCGCCGAGGACGGTGATCGCGCGCCACACGTCTTCGTTGGACACATCGGGGCGTCGCTGAGTGCGCATCATCGCGGCGAGCACGGCGACGCCGAGCACGGTCGAGCCCACCACCAGTGACAGTGCGCGTATCCACGCCGACAACTCCGGGGTCGCCAGCAGCACGCCGATCGCGACCCCCGCGACGGCGCCGGCGGCGGCTCCGAGGAGCCACCGCCGGCGAATGTTCGGCACGAGTGTCAGGCCTTCGGCTTGCGCAACACGAACCACAAGGCAGCGACGACCACGATCACACCGGCGACCACGAACCACCAGACGGCGGGCCCCCCGCCGTCGTCGGTGGCGACATCGGATGCCGGCGCGGCGTCGCCCGCCGCAGCCTCACCGGGAGTACCGGTGCCTTCCTGCGTGAGGGTGAAGGTGCGCGTCCCGCTGACGGGATGCCCGTCGGCCGACGTCACGCGGTAGGCGATCGTGTACTCGCCGACCGGGCCGAGCCCGTCGATTTCGACACTGACGGTGGGGCCGTCGACGATCGGGTCGCCCTTGGACCACAGATTGCCGTCGGGGCCGACCACAGTGAGCGCTGCGAACTGCTCCTGCAGCGCCTCGTTGAACGTCACGCTGACCTGCTCGGGTGCCTCCGCGATCTCCACGCCCTGTTCGGGAGTGCTGCTGAGGACGACCGAGTGCGCCGCGGCGGGGCCTGCCGCGAGCATCAGTGCGCCGACAAGAGCGAGGAGTACGGTGCCGAGACGCTTCATGCCTGCTGTGCCGTTCATGCTCGCCGTCCCCGGATCACTGCGCCGAGGCCCAGCGCTGCGCCGAGCGCGCCGAGGACGAGACCGATGCCGCCGAGCCACCGCGCGGTGTTGTCGGTGCTGCTGCCCGACTCGGCTGCGGCCGTGGTGTCGGTGTCCTCGGTGCTGTGGGCTGCGCCGCCGCTGTCGGCACCGCCTCCGTGCCCGTCACCGCTGCTCGCGGCGAGGGTGAGGGAGGGCGCCGGCTTCTCGGGCTCCTCGTCGCCGGTCGCGGCCTGATCCCAAGCGACGATCTCGCCGTCGCTGTAGGTCTGGGTAGCCGGGAACGCGACTTCGTCCTCCTCGGGGAGCGGTCCGGCGGAGAGCACGAACTGCTGGAACTGGCCGGGGCCCACCTCGATGCCGGGGTCGGCCGTCCAGGTGACCGAGGTTGCGAGCTGTTCGGGGTTCTTCTCGATCGTCGCACTCCAGCCGGGCATCGGCTCTGTGCGCGCCGATCGCAGACCCGGCAGTTCGACGGTGAGCGCCGTGGTGCCGGCGGTCTCGGATTCGGTGGGGACGCGGAACGTCAGGACGGAGTATCCGCCCTGCTCGGCGCCCGGTGCGACGACGGAGACGTGCGCAGCGGCAATGCCGGAACCGGTCAGCAGGAGCGCGGCGGTGGCACCGGAGCCGACGAGGACTCGGGTGAGGTTCTTCTTCATGAAGATGTGGGTGCTTTCTCGTACGAGGGTCAGGACACGGAGAGCCGTGCCGCGGGCGGACCCCGTCGAGAAATGCCGGAGGGAAGAAGCCTGATGATGTGCGGCTCGGGATCGATGCACGGGATGAGAAATGTGGGCGCGGGAACCGTGGGACGCCATGGCCGCGCACACTGGACCACCGATGTACATGCAGCGTAGAGGTGGTCGGCGATGCCGATCAGTAGTGCGCACCCGATGATGGCGGCGATGTGCGCCGCCAACATCGACGCCGAGATGTGGAGGTGCCCGTCCGTCAGCGTGGACAGGACGAGGTGGGTGCCGAGCTGGCCCACGGCGAGCAGCGCGACCGGTGGCATCGTCGGTCGCCCGGCTCCCACGATGCCGACCCCGACGGCAACTGCCGTCAGCAACGCCACGGCCGGGTTCGTCGGCACCGAACCTCCGGCCGCGCCGTGTGCTGCGACGGCGAGCACCGCGGTGGAAACCCCCGCGGTGCCGCCGAGCAGGGCGGGGCTCGTTGTCACGGGTGTGTCAGCGCACACCGAGGCGGGCCAGCAGGTCCGCCTCGATTCCGTCGAGCTCGTTGCCGATAGAGATGTGCGCGGCCTTGCGACGCGCGGCCGGCATCTGCTCGGCGGCAGACACCGCGGCGGTGAGGTCGGTGAGTCGACCGCGGATGGCTTCCGCGAACTTCTTCGTCTCGGCGTCCTTGGGATGCAGCTCCTCGGTCTTCGTGACCGACTGCTCGGCCGCCGCGATGCGGGCGCTGAGCCGCGCACCGTGTCCGGTGAACTCGCCGAGCTGCTCGACGCCGACACCGAGTTTCTGGGCGCGGCGGACGTCGAGCTGTCCGCGGATGGCAGTCGCGGCCTGGTAGGCGAGAGGCGCGAGCACAGGTATGAGCAGGCGTGCGACCCCCAGGTAGCGACGGACCTTCGCCGCGGTCAGACCCTGGTTCTCGGCGGCCTTCTTCTGAGCCTTGAGGGTGGCGATCTGCTCTTTCTCGACCTTGGACTGTGACTTCACGAGCTCTTTGTCGAGCTTGGACTGTGACTTGGCGAGCTTCGCGGCGAGCTTCTCCTGGGACTTCGCTGTGCGTCGATCACTCTTGAACTGGTTCTTCGCGCCGAGCTTGGCCTCGAGCTTCGCCTTGTGCTTGAGCGCTTTTGCCTCCGCCTTGCGGGTGGCACGCCGCTTCCGCCGTGTGAACAACCCCATCGAACAGCACCCTCCATCCGGTACGACCGCAGCGTGCCCGCGCTCGTCGGCAAGCCTAACTCGACGGTGCTGCTGAGAGGTGTCCCGCATCGAGCGAATACCCTGGGATGTTGTGGAGGTGACCGGTGAGCAACGACGCAGGCCCGTTTCGATAGAGGCGAGCGCGTTGACGCGGTGCCGTCACCGGGTGTTTCTCGACGCGACGTATCCCGACGAACTGGTCGCGGCTCCCAAGAATCCGGGAGCTACCCAACGTCAGGAAGCTGCCGCAGCGCACCGCGAGGCGATCCGGCAGCGGATGTTCGATGCCGACCCGGACGGATGGGTGCACATCGTTGCGGAAGGGACCATGTCGCAGCGCGCCGACCGGACCCTCGACGCGTGCCGTTCCGGCGCCGACCGAATCTGGGGCGCGGTCCTGCCCGTCGAATCCGACACCGGCCGGCGCGGCCGATCCGAGATCCTGCTCCGCGACACGGAACGCGGCGGCTACATTCCCGTCATCGTCGTCAACCACAAGGTCACCGACCCGGGACGGGGCGCCACCACCACCGACCTGTTCGAGTGGGCACCCGCGGTCGACGAGAATCGCAAGGTGCGGGCGCACTCGGGTGACCAGATGCGGGTCGCGCATCTGTACCGGATGCTCGAACGACACGGGCTGGCCAGTCCTGCACAGGTGGCAGGAGCGATCGGATACAACGCCGACTGCATCCTCGTCCACGATCTGAGCGCCGTCCTCGACGACTACGACGCGCGGCTCGCCGACCGTCTCGACATCGCGCGCGGGAACGTGCCGACCGTGCCGTCGCAGATCGGGGAGTGCCGTACGTGTCCGTGGTGGGAACGTTGCCGTTCCGAGCTGGCCGAGCGGCACGATGTGTCGCTGGTCGCGCCGGGGCAGCGCGCCGACGTGCTGCGCGAACTCGGCGTCACCACCATCGACGGGCTCGCCGGATGGACGGGTCGACAACCCGAGGTATGGCCCCAGGGGCCGTTCGAGGACGCGGTCGTGGTCGCGAAGGCGTGGCTTGCGGGGGCGCCGCTGGTGCGCCGCTACCGGCAGGTGCATGTCGCGCGCGCCGATGTCGAGATCGACATCGACATGGAGAGCTATCACGAACACGGCGCATATCTGTGGGGGACGCTGCTCAACACGGATGTGCAGTCCGTGTACCGACCGTTCTCGACATGGCAGCCGGTGCCCACGACGGACGAGGCCCGATCGTTCGGTGAGTTCTGGACGTGGTTGTCGGCAGAACGTCGCGCCGCTGAGCGTCGCGGGAAAACGTTTGCTGCATACTGCTATTCGCGGTCTGCAGAGGACAAGTGGTTGTTGTCGTCGGCCCGGCGTTTCCACGGCTATCCGGGGGTGCCGTCCGAGGCGGAGGTCAAGGAGTTCATCTCGTCGCCGCAGTGGGTGGATATCTACCAGGCAGTGACCGACCAGTTCGTATGCCCGAACGGTAAGGGTCTCAAGAAGATCGCACCGATCGCGGGTCACCACTGGCGCGACGACGAGGCCGGGGGTGAGGCGTCGATGGCCTGGTACCGCGAGGCCGTCGGCTACGACCGGGGTGAGCCGGATCTGTCTCAACGCACTCGACTGTTCGAGTACAACGAAGACGACGTGATCGCCACCAAGGTGCTGCGTGAGTGGATGAGCGACCGTGCCGTGCTGGATATTCCGCACATCGATGATCTCTGACCCGTGCTTTGTACGACGACGATCGAGAGTTGTCGAGTACGCGCCTAGCGTAGGGCGTCGGCGAGTCTGCCCAGCGCGTCGATGACGGGTGTTCCGAACATCGCTGGATCGTTGTGTTCGAGCCCACGAAGTTCGACGCGTTCGACGAGGTTCCGTGCACTGTCCGCAACCACTGCACTCTGCTGGGCCGGCACGATGCTGTCGGCAGTGCCGTAGACCACAGTGAGGGGCACATCGAGTTGCGCGACGATGTCGGCGACCGGAAACCTGTCCTTCAGGACGAAGGTCGGCACGATCCGGTAGTGGTGACGCGCCACCGATCCGAGGTCGGTGAACGGCGAGCGCAGAAGCATTCCGGCCGGCGGTGATTCGGCGGCGAGTGCGGTCACCACGGCGCAGCCCAGACTCTCTCCGAAGTACAGCACTCGATCCGAGTCGACATCCTCTCGGTCCAGCAGATGCTGCAGGGCGGCGCGGGCGTCGCGGTCCACCCCGTCTTCCGACGGTCGACCGGGGTTGCCGCCGTATCCGCGGTAGTCGAACAACAGCGTCGAGAATCCTGCGGCGGAGAGATCGGCGGCGGTCTGCGCGCGCCCGAGCCGGTTCCCGCCGTTGCCCGGAGCGAGAAGAACCGTGAAGCCGGCGCCCGGCCCGGTCGGGTTGCGCCCGGGGACGAACCAAGCCCCGAGCTCGAGGCCGTCCGACGTCGTCAGAACCACGTCCTCGGCGTCCGGCAGCAGCGTCGCGGCAGCGGGTGGAGTCGATGTATCGGGCAGGAAGATCAACCGTCGTTGCAGCGCCCACGCCGCGACACCGGCGATCACGGCGACCAGTACGACGACGAGAGCGATCCGCACAACCTCTGTGTAACCGATCGTGCGCGGTTTCGGTAGTGGGTCCTACCGAAACCGCGCACCGGCAGCGAAGCTGCCTATCGCGGTGCCATGCGCAACGCACCGTCCATGCGGATGGTCTCGCCGTTGAGGTAGTCGTGCTCGACGATCATCTGCGCGAGCTGTGCGTACTCGGTGGGCTGTGCGAGCCGCGACGGGAACGGCACACCGGCCTCGAGCCCCTTGCGGTAGTCCTCGGTGACACCGGCGAGCATCGGGGTGTCGACGATGCCGGGAGCGATGGTGTTGACTCGGATTCCGAACTGCGCGAGGTCGCGTGCCGCGGGCACCGTCATGCCGTGCACGCCGCCCTTCGATGCCGAGTAGGCGATCTGCCCGATCTGGCCTTCGAACGCGGCGACGGAGGCGGTGTTGATGATGACGCCGCGCTGACCGGAGTCGTCGACGGTGTCGGTCTTGGAGATAGCGTCGGCGGCCAGCCGCATGACGTTGAACGTGCCGAGCAGATTCACCGTGATGACCGTGCGGAACAGCTCGAGGTCGTGCGGGCCGTTCTTGGACAGGATTCGACCCGCCCAGCCCACGCCGGCGCAGTTGACGACGATGCGCAGCGGCACCCCGGACTCGACGATGCGCGTCACGGCGGCCTGGACTTCGTCCCCACTGGTGACGTCGGTGGGAATGAGGGTGACGCCGGCGGGTGCATTGTCGCCGACCCGTTCGATGGACTGCTCGAGGTCGAGTCCGAATACGGTGGCTCCGGCGTCGGCGAGGCGGCGTGCGGTTGCTGCGCCGAGTCCGGATGCGGCACCGGTGACCAGCGCGGCAGAACCTTGAATTTCCACAGTCGTACTCCTGTTCCAGGGGACACGCGTTCGCGTCGAACCCTAGCGCGAGTTCGGCCCCTGATCGCGGCTTACTCGACCCGGGTCGCAATGGGCGAACGGTCGCGCGTGCGTCGCAGTACCGCCGTGCCGATCAGCGCGGCCGCGACGCAAGCGGCGGCGCCGAGCAGCAATCCTGCGCGACCGCCCCACTGTTCGACGACCCATCCGGCGATGGGGCCGCCGATCGCGGTGGACCCGAGGAACGCGACTGCCCACAACGCCATCACCCGTCCGCGCATCTGTGGCGAGGCGGCGAGCTGCAGCGTGCTGTTCGCGCTCGTGGTGAAGGTGACGCTCAGGGCGCCGACGATCACCATGAGTGCGATGAGGACCGGCAGGGACGGTGCCGCGGCCGCGACGGCCATGGCCACACCGAAGGCGAGGGCGGCGAACACGAGTGGCTTGATACCCGTGCGGCCCCACGTGGCAACGACGAGGCCGCCGACCACGGAACCTGCACCCATCGCGGCAGTGAGGAAGCCGTATGCGCCGGCGCCGGACTCGAAGGTGTGGTCGGCCAATACGGGGAGCACCACCTGGAATTCATAGGCGAGGCAGCCGACGAGCGCCATCATCGCCAGCGGTACCGCCAGGTCGGGCATGCTCCGTACGTAGGCGAGACCTTCGCGCAGTTGACCGCGGGCACGCGCAGTCGGGGGAGAGGGCCGCAGCTTCGACACATCCAGGGTGAGCAGCGATGTCACGACCGCGACGAAACTCGCGGCGTTGAGCAGGAAGCAGATGCCGATACCACCCGCAGCGATGACGAGACCCGCTACTGCGGGACCGATCATGCGTGAGACCGACGCGAGTGTCGACTGCAGGCTCACCGCGTTGCGCAGATCTTCGGGTCCGACCATCTCGAGCATGAACGCCTGCCGCGCAGGGTTCTCGAAGCATTGGTTGAATCCGAGCGCGAGGGCGAGGACGTACACGTGCCACAACTGCACGGTGTCGGTGATGACGAGCAGTCCGAGGGTCAGCGCGAGCAGACCCATCATCGATTGCAACCCGATCATGAGTTTGCGCTTGTCGGAACGGTCGGCGATGACCCCGCCGTACGGTCCGAGAAGCAGCATCGGGACGGTTTGCAGGGCCAGCACGATTCCGATTGCGGTGGCCGATCCGGTCAGCTGGAGAACGAGCCACGACTGCGCGACGGTCTGCATCCAGGTGCCGACGAGGGAGGTGGCCTGCCCGGTGATGTAGCGCCGGAAGTTGGGGCCGCGCATGGCGGCGAACGTGGTTCCACGGATATCGGCGAGGACGGTCACTTGCGCGCCTCGCTTCTGCCGCAACCCATGCTGTCGGCGAGGGCCTCGAGTGCGGGGAGCGCGTCGTGCAGTGCGTCGACGTGGTGTTCGCTCAGTTCGGTGAGGTGTTCGGTGAACAGGGCTGTGCGTCGGATCCGGAGTTCTTCGGCGAGTGCAGCGCCGTCCGTGGTGATGTAGGCGAGGACGACGCGTTTGTCGTCGGCGTCGGACGAACGTGACACGAGTCCGGCGTCTTCGAGTTTGCCGAGCATGCGTGAGCACATCGTGGGGTTCAGGCCTTCGAGGTCGGCCAGTTCGCGTACTCCGATGGTCTTCCGTCGCGCGACCGTGCCGAGCAGGGATGCTTGCGACGGTGTCAGGCTGCCGTCGCCTGCCGGCCGGGACACTCGGCGTGCGATGCGGCCGAGTGCGATGCGGAGGCGATTCACCTCGTCGGGATCGAACGACTCTCTGCTCATCGGTTCCGCGCCTCCTCAAGTATTTGCCTATCGGCAAGCATATACCTGGGTGCGCAGCAGGACCGTGGTTCTGCGGGGGGGGGTCACACGGACGCGTTGTGCGCAGGCTCCGTGGTGTCGGCCTTACGGGTGCGACGCGTGAACAGGTACATGGCCAGCGCGGTGACCACGAGGGTGACGCCGCCGGAGATAGGTCCGACCGCGGGTGCGTCGGGAGCGATACCGGCCCCGAGCATCCACGCGCCGAATCCGAAGAACAGCGCCGAGGCGCCGAAGCGGATCGCGTTCTCCGGCAGGTGCCGCCCGAGAACGACGCCGGCGATGATCGCCAGTGCGTCGGCCGCGACCATGCCGACCGTCGACCCGACCCAGACGCCGATCCAGTCGTAATCGGTCGCGAGCGTGATGGTCGCGAGCATCGTCTTGTCGCCGAGCTCGGCGAGGAAGAACGCGGAGGTGACGGCCAGGAACGCCGACCGCGTGACGCGACCGGCCTTGGACTGCTCGTCGTCGTCGAGGGAATCGCCGCGCAATGTCCACGCGCCGAACAGCAGGAAAGCGATGCCGCCGACGAGTGAGATGGCTGCGGTCGGGATCGCGACACCGAGATAGTGGCCCACCGCGACCGAGACGAGGTGCACGGCGGTGGTGGCGAACAGGATCCCCGACAACACCACCCACCAGCGGTAGCGCAGCGCGAACGTCATGGCCATCAACTGGGATTTGTCGCCGAGCTCGGCGATGAAGATCACTGCGAAACTCAATACGACTGCGGACCACATGAGCGGCATTTCCTCCTTCGCCTGTGGAGGAAACGGGCTTCCTCCGGACGCCGTACGCGTGATGCGTCGACGACCGAAGGTCTCGCCCACCGGAGGTCATCCGGTTCGCCGTGCCGGGCCGATGGCGGCCAGTGTGTCGACAGGGCGATTGGGGGCTACTCCCCTTCGCTTTCCCGACATTAGCCCGCGAGAGTGCCCGATGTAAAGGTAATGCTAAGTTTAGTAGAACCGAACTCTCATTTACGGCATAGCGTCACGCCGCAAGCAGCATGGCCAGAATTGCGGTGTCGGGATCGCTGCCGGGATCCACGTTCACCTTACTGACCAGCGACGTCACGGTTCCGTCCGCTTCGGCCTCCACCCACGCGGCGCGATGGTCGAGCCCGAGGTACGGCAACCCGGGCAGGAGCACACACCCCGAGGCCGCACCCGCATTCTCGGGCAGTGACGTCGTCGTCTCCGATGGAGGATGCAGCATGATCAGCGCCGGCGGTTGATGCTGGGCGAAGCACCCCGGCTCCACCGCCGTCTCGCCGAGCACCGGTCCGGCGGCGAGGACCAGGCCGACAGTTCCCGGCTCCGGATCGTCCGGCAGTTCCTCGCGGACCCCGAACACCGTCGAAGTCGGCAGCAGTCCCGGCAACGATGCGACCCGCACGGTCAGCGCGAGCAGTTGTGCCCACTCGCGGGTGGTCGAGGGCCACCGTCCCGTCACCACGAATCCGCGCAACGACCCACCCGAATGAAACGCGGCAATCCCGACCGAATCCCTCATGGCGTCTCTCCGATCCCTCGCGGGGCGATGAGGGAAGAATGCCCGTTTTTCCGGCTGGCACACAAGAGGCGTCGAGTGCCAGCTGTGGTTCGTCAGCCCGGCACAGAGACACGCAGCCGCACGATGGCCCCGGTGCGTTCACGCGCCGCGACCTCGGGTTGCCAGTTCTCGGCGGTGCAGACGAACAGGTCGCGGCCGTCGTGACCCCCGAGCGCCACCGCGTACGGATTCGCGACGGAGACCCGGTCGGTGATCGTTCCCGACTGCGACACCCGGATCACCTCGTTGCCGAACGGCGACGCGACCCAGACGGCGTCGTCGCGGTCGATGGCGAGCCCGTCCGGGAACACCGACCGATCGAACTCGATCAGCGTGCGACGGTCGGCGAGGGAGCCGTCGTCGCCCACCGTGAACGCGGTGAGCCGGCCCGGAATCGCGCGGGTCTCGGCGACGACGAGTGTGCGACCGTCGGCCGTCGCGACCATCCCGTTCGCGAACAACAGGTCGTCGGCGACGGCCCGCACGGTTCCGTCCGGTCCGACGAGGGTGAGCACAGCGGGAGTGATCGGGTCGGGTGGGGCGCTGCCGTCGCCGTAGTTGCCGACGTACGCGCGGCCGGCACCGTCGACGTACATGTCGTTGAGATGCCAGGTTGCGAGGCCCGACAGATCTGCGTGCAGGGTGAGCATGCCGTCGGATTCGCGCCGCATCACCGTGCGGGTGTGCCCGACGGCGATGAGCAGGCGACCGTCGGGAAGGAACCCGAGCCCCGCGGGATGCCCGTCGATGTGGGCGACGACCTCGGAAGACCCGGTGGCCGGATCGAGGCGATACACGTCGTTCGCGTACACGTCGGAGAACCACAGACTGCCGTCGTGCCAGCGTGGACATTCGGGAAAGGCTAGGCCGGAACACACGGTGTCGAGCGGCAGAGTCGTCATGGCCGCACAGGTTAACGGTAGGAGGGAGGAACGGCGTCCCGAAACGCCGAAGAGGGCCACCCCGCGGGGTGGCCCTCTTCCGCATGGTGCCGGTGACTAGACGATCAGGCCGGCGGTCTGGGTGCGTGCGCGCTCGAAGCGAGCCTGCACGTCGGCCCAGTTGACGATGTTCCAGAACGCCTTGACGTAGTCGGCCTTCACGTTCTGGTACTGCAGGTAGAACGCGTGCTCCCACATGTCGAGCATGAGCAGCGGGGTCAGACCGATGGAGATGTTGCCCTGCTGATCGTAGAGCTGGACGATGATCAGACGCTGTCCGATCGAATCCCATGCCAGGATCGACCAGCCGGAGCCCTGGATGGAGTTCGCGTTCGCGGAGAAGTGCTCGCGGAACTTGTCGAACGAGCCGAATGCGTCGTCGATCGCTGCTCCGAGGTCACCCGTCGGCTTGTCGCCACCCTCGGGAGAGAGGTTCTGCCAGAACACCGAGTGGTTGGTGTGACCACCGAGGTGGAATGCGAGGTCCTTCTCGAGCTTGGTGGCCTGGGCCGCCAGCGTGCCGTTCTCGCGGGCCTCGGCGAGCTTCTCGAGGGCGGTGTTGGCGCCGGCGACGTAGGTCGCATGGTGCTTGTCGTGGTGCAGCTCCATGATCTTCGCCGAGATGTGCGGCTCGAGCGCCGCGTAGTCGTATGGCAGTTCCGGAAGCGTGTACTCAGCCACGAAGGGTCCCTTCTTTGCGGGCCTGGTGAGCCCGTTCGATTTTTTCCGTGCCTATATGGGTATCCACCCAAACCCATAACTACACGTCGCGCAACATTCGGGCTCACGCGGGACGTCATGCCCTACCGGCCGCCCGGCGAAGCAGGTATGCGCAAGAAACCGAGCTGTATCGCCTCTACCTGCACCGACTCGCCCCAATAGGTGTGCGATTGGAGTCGATTGTGAACGGGACCTTAACATTGCGGAGTGTCTCGGCCGCTGTTCGACGTTCCGACACGAGGAGCCGAGGCACCACGTGTCGAGCTGCCGGGGCTCGACCTGCTGAGATTTCTCGCCGCGTTCGCGGTCGTGTACTCGCACATCTGCTTCTATCTGATCGACGATCTGGGCACCGGTTGGTGGTTCATCGACGTGGTCCACGCGGTGTTGACCCAAGGCGCCGGTCTGAACATGCACCTGTCGTTCGTCGGTGTCGCGGCATTCATGATGCTCACGGGACTGCTCATCACGCGCTCTGCGATACGCCAGCCGCGGGGACAATTCCTGATCGCCCGTGCGGCGCGTCTCGTCCCCGCATTCTGGGTGTGCATCCTCGCGGCGGTCCTGTTGGTCCGTTTCGGCATCAACGGCATGTTCAGCGGCCACACCACCGTCACCGGAGGCGAGGCCGCACTCAGTTTCTTCCTCGGTGGGTTCTTCCTGAAACCGCAGGTCGCGGTACTCGGTGTCGCGTGGACGCTCGCCGTGCAGATCGTGTTCTACCTGTTCTGCGTGAGCGGGCGGTCGCTGTTGCGCGCCAAGCCCATCGTCATGCCGCTGCTCGGCGCCGCTCTGTGCATGCTCGTGATCCTCTACAACCTGTACGTGCCGGAGCCGTACACCGTGCCGTTCCTGTCGAAGATCGCCGCGACGCTACCCACCGTGTTCCTCGGGCAGATCGCCTATCTTGCGTGGGCTCGACTGATCTCCGTCCGCGGTCTGTTGGTGGCTCTGATCGCCCAGGTCCAGGTGATCGTTCTCGCCACCGACACCCAGGTGTATTGGGCCGGTACCCACTATCTGTGGACGATCAGCGTGGTGTTCGCTGTCGTGGTTCTGCTGTCCCGATACGACGGAAGGATCGGTCGCCTGCGCGTCGTGCACTGGGTTTCCACCCGCAGCTACGCGATCTACCTCGTGCACACCCTCGTCATGTACCGGATCTACGAGAACACCGTCGGATTTCTCGGAATGACAGGTGCCGTGATCTGTCTGCTCATCGGTGTCGCGCTCGTGTCCGAGCTGGTGTATCGCGGCGTCGAAGTGCCTGCGGCCCGCTGGATCAGCAACCGGTGGCTCCACCAGAAGCGGCCCGCGGTCGAGGAAAAGGTCACCGCGCGGACACACGCGTAGCATCAGGTCATGTCCTGGTTCGACGACATCCTCGCCCATGCCGGCTCGAAGTCCCAGATGGTCGCAGCCGAAGAATCGCTGCCCGGACGGCCGGAGGCCATCCCGGTTCCCGAGACGCATCACGTCAACGGTCATCGCATCGTCCCGCCATTCCCTGAAGGTCTGGCCACCGCGGTGGTCGGCATGGGGTGTTTCTGGGGTGCCGAGAAGGAGTTCTGGCAGCTCGACGGCGTGTATTCGACCGCTGTGGGATACGCCGGTGGCTACACCCCCAACCCCACTTACGAGGAAGTGTGTTCCGGTCGCACCGGGCACACCGAGGTAGTGCTGGTCGTCTTCGATCCCACCGTGATCGACTTCGAGGGGATCCTGAAGCAGTTCTGGGAGAACCACGACCCCACCCAGGGCATGCGACAGGGCAACGACCACGGAACCCAGTACCGATCCTCGATCTACACGTTCGACGAATCGCAGATCGAGGTCGCCGAGGCCACCGCGGAATCCTTCGCGACGCGCCTCGCGGAGGCAGGATTCGGCAAGATCACCACGGAAATCGCACCGCTCACCCAGTTCTACTACGCCGAGGACTATCACCAGCAGTACCTCGCGAAGAACCCCAACGGCTACTGCCCGGTTCACTCGACCGGCGTGAGCTGCCCGGTCGGTCTCGGAGCGTAGCGCTGTGCGCCACCGCACAGTGTGAGATGGGTTGGGATTCCTTGAATTTCGCCCGGTCGGCGAGCACTCTGGAAAGTAAGAGTGTCGACCGGGGGAAGGGATCGGGGTACCGAGATGACGTCCACAGGGGGATATCTACGGCGAACCCGCCGGAGTCTGCGTGGGCGTAGCCCCCTCGTCCGCCGCACCGATCGCTTCGAAGCCCGCATCTTCTCGTTGCTCGTCGCCGCGATGCTCATCATGGTCCCTGTCTCCGGGGTCGTCATCGCGAACGTCCAGAGCACCCAGGTCGCCGTGGCTCAGCAACAACTCGCCGAACGCACCATGGTCACCGCCACGCTCGACGCCGACCCCGTGATGGCCGACGCGGGCTGGGGAGAGTTCTCCTACATCGCACCGTCCACCACCTCCGCCACCTGGCAGTTCCGCGGCGTCGAACACCACGGAGACGTGCAGATCACCGGCTCCGAGGTCGCAGGCGACGAAGTGCAGGTGTGGGTCGACCGCGCAGGCGCTGTGACGTTGCAGCCGATGAGCGTGTCCGCCGCCGAGTTCTCCTCCGTGCTGGCCGGTGTCGCGGTGTACATGTTCGCGCTGATCATCGCGTGCGGCCTGTTCGCTCTTGCGCATTGGGGCATCGACCGTGCCCGCAGCCGCGAGTGGAGCCGGGACATCGAAGCGTTCCTCGGCTCCACCAGCAGCCACTGACCTACAACTCCGCGACCGCCGGCATGACCTCCTGCGCGACGAGTTCCAGGTGCTCGAGGTCCGCGAGATCGAGAACCTGCAGGTAAATCCGCTGCGTTCCGATCTTCGCGTAGGTGCGGATCTTCTCCACGACCTCCTCGGGGGTTCCCGCCAGCCCGTTCTCACGAAGCTCGGAGACCTCGCGACCGATGCGCGCGGCACGACGAGCGATTTCCGCTTCGTCCCGTCCGCAGCACAATACGAGCGCATTCGACAAGGTCAGCTCGGCGGGATCACGGTCCGCGTCGCGGCAAGCCTGCCGCACCCGTTCGAAGAGGGTCGCCGACCCCTCCACCGAATTGAACGGAACATTGAATTCGCTCGCGTAGCGCGCCGCCAATGCCGGCGTCCTTTTCTTCCCGGCACCACCGATCACCACCGGGATCTTCTGCTGGTGAGGCTTCGGTAGGGCCGGTGAATCCACGATCCGGGTGTGCGCGCCGTCGTACGAGAATTTCTCACCGACCGGGGTCTCCCACAGGCCCGTGATGATGGCCAGGGCGTCCTCGAGGCGGTCGAATCGTTCTTTCAGCGGCGGGAACGGGATGCCGTACGCGGAGTGCTCCTCCTCGAACCAGCCGGCGCCGAGTCCGAACTCGACGCGGCCGGAGCTCATCGCGTCGACCTGGGCGACCGAGATCGCGAGTGAGCCGGGATAACGGAAGGTCGCCGAGGTCACGAGGGTGCCGAGCCGAATCGTCGAGGTGTCGCGGGCGAGTCCGGCGAGCGTGATCCACGCGTCGGTGGGGCCGGGGAGGCCGTCCGCATTCATCGCGAGGTAGTGGTCGGAGCGGAAGAATGCGCCGTAGCCGAGCCGCTCGGCAGTCTGCGCGACCGCGAGCAGATCGTCGTAGGTCGCTCCCTGCTGTGGTTCCGTGAAGATCCTGAGTTCCATTCCTCGATTGTTTCAGGAACCCACTCAACGCGAATTGTGAGCGGTCTCGAGCGATGAATTCGACCGTCGACGATCCCTGGGGATAAACCTGTGGAAACTGTGGATAACTCCTGCGCGTGGGCATTGTGGATATTCAGCGCGACGAGCTGCGCGGCTGCATCGCATATCGACGCGTGCCACTATTGGAATCGTGAGTGTTTCCGATGTGCCCACCGTGTCGGTGGACGAGGTTCTCGGCGCCGTCGACCCGGCAAAGATTTTTTGATGGCCGCATATCAGATCTGCGTTCGCTGCGAGACCCGCTGGCCGGTGTCGTACCAGGCACGACAGTGGTGCCCGTCGTGCCGCGGGTTGCTGCTCTCACCTGTCGACACCCACGTCCCGGTCCCGCCGGATCGGCGGAACTTCCGCTGGGTCGTCCGGCCACCGCAGAGCGACCTCGCGGAAGACATTGCGCCTCACGCCACTCAGTCCACGGCGACACCCGCCTACGACGAGATTCCGCGGTGGGGACTGCTCGACCGGACGCGACCGCATGATGAGGAGCCGTCCCGCGCCGAGACACTCGCAGACCTGGCACCCACGTTGCTCGTCGGCACGGCAGCGGTGTTCGGGCTCGCGGCCGTCGCTGAACTGGTCCGATACGTGTTGCTTCTGGTCAACCGCACGCGGCTCATCGAACCGATGGTCCTGGCCTTGTCGGACTCGGCCGTGTGGGCTACTCAGATCGTCGGTCCGCTCGTGGCGCTCGCTGCCGCGGTCGCGTCGGGTCTACGCCTGATCGAAGTCCGCCGACGCATGTTCGCGGAACACGGCACCTCGGATCCCCGCTCGCCGGGTTCGGTGTTGTTCGGTGTGGTGGTGCCCGGCATCAACCTTGTGTTACCCGGCGTGTTCCTCACCGAGATCGCCCACGACAAACCTCGGATCCTGCGTGCCGTCCGGATCTGGTGGGTGCTGATCGTGTCGAACGCGGTGCTGTTCGTGTTCGTCCTGTTCTGGCGTCAGCGCGATGCGCTCCAGGCCAGGGCCGACGCGGTGCTGTTGACGGCCCTCGTCGCAGCCCTCGCCGCGGTGGTCGCTGTGGCGACACTGCACATCCTGCGTTTGTTCGACGGCGCCGACCTGCAGGGCAGGCCCCTCGCGCAGCGTCGGTTCACCACGGCCACCGGGCCGGCGTATGCGCCGATCGCTGAGATCGTGCCAGCGCCTGCCGTTCAGGAGGACGAGCACCGGACTCCGGCGGTGGCGTCATGACCGAGTTCTCCGTGCCGCGCGTCGTCGCCCACCGGGGGTCGTCCGCGGCCAGGGCGGAACACACCCTCGCCGCCTACGAACTCGCGCTCGAGGAAGGTGCCGACGGGCTCGAATGCGACGTGCGGCTGACCCGCGACGGTCACCTCGTGTGCATTCACGACCGCACGATCGACCGGACCTCGACGGGAACCGGTGTCGTGAGCGAGATGACGCTCGCGGAGCTGTCCGAATTCGACTACGGGCGGCCGGGGGAACCCGCGGGGCTGCTCACTCTGGGCCAACTCATCGAATTGATGATGGACTTCACGAGCGTGCCGGTGAAGTTGTTCGTCGAGACCAAACATCCGGTGCGGTACGGCGCTCTCGTCGAGGCGAAGGTACTCGCCGAACTGTCGCGGTTCGGTCTGGCAACCCCGCCGTCGGCGGATTTCTCCCGGGTCGTGGTGATGTCGTTCGCCGCGAGTGCCGTCTGGCGGATCCGTCGGCAGGCACCGCTGCTGCCCACGGTGTTGCTGGGGGAGACGTCCCGCTATCTCGGCGGCAGTGCCGCCACGACCGTCGGCGCCACCGCGATCGGCCCGTCCGTCGCGACGTTGCGTGAGCATCGCGATCTCGTCGACAGAGCCGCCCTCGCGGGTCGGGCCACGTACTGCTGGACCGTCGACGAGCCCGACGACGTGGAGTTGTGCCGCACGCTCGGCGTCGGCTGGGTGGCCACCAATCATCCCGGACGCACCAAGGCTCAACTCGAGACAGTGCCCGGCGTGTAGTTTTGCGCCGTGGCGAAGAAGAGCAAGAGAAACAGCGGACCCAAACCCGGCAGCAATCGCGCGGCCAAGCTCGAGCAGCGCAGGCTCGAACGGGAAGCGTCGTCCGGCGCATCGTCCCGACCGTTCGAGGGACTTGCCCTCGAACTCGATCTCGTGGCGTTGCGGGAGTTCGTGCCGTCTGCGCTCGTCGATCTTCCGGTCGAGGGTGGCGGACGCCGGGTGGTCGGCGCGACGATCCTCCCGGGCGGTGTCGCGGCACTTGCGCGTGAGGAAGGTGACGAGGTCGTCGGATACGTCGGGTTGCAGTTGGCGACGTTCGGTCCCGACCCGGCCGGGGAACTCGGTGCGGCAGTCGAGTGGGTTCTCACCGCAGAGCCCGGGACGTCGCTGAAGGTGGCGGAGACTACTGCGGACTCGGCGCGTCTGCAGGATCTGCTCGTTGCCGACGAGCTTCCGTCGATCACCGTGCACCAGGATTTCCAGTGGTGGATCCCGGAAGGCGTCGAGGCCGCTCCCGATGTCGCGCAGACGCTGCAGCAGGCCAACGCCGCAGTGATGCCCTCGGCGCGTCTCGACGGCGAGGATCTCGTCGCGGCATGGTGGGTCGATACCGGAGAGAAAGCCCACCTGCGGTGGATTCGCCCCGAGGACGAGGACGCGCTGATGACGGCCCTGTCGCGCGTGCACGCTGCCGGTGGACTGCACCTCGGTGACGGTTCGCGATTCGCGGGTTCGTTCCGCACGCACGGCCTGTTGGTGCCCGTATTCGACCTCGATCGTGAGAAGCATCCCGACGAATGGGCCGCGGCGACACGAGAGCTCGGTGCGCGAATCGATGCGGCACTCGCCGACGATTCGCCGCTCACCGTCGCCGAGCGAGGCTCCCGCGACGGCCTGCGCAGCCGTCAGGTCACTCTGCGCTGACCCCCGAACGGCCGAACGTCACCTTCACGCTGTTGAAGCATGAAGGTGACGTTCGGCCGAGGGGCAGCGGGGCTGATCAGATGCTGCCGCCTGCGGCGAGCGGAGCGTTGTCGCTCGAACGCTCCTTCGAGTTGAGCTCCCGCGCAACGAAGTCCTCGAGATTGAACAGGTTGCTGCCTGCGCGATCGGCGACGGTCAGCAGCGTGGTCACCGTCGCGACCTCTTCGACCTGCTCCTGCAGGAACCACTGCATGAACTGCTCGCCCAGGTAGTCGCCGTCCTCGCGCGCGGTGCGGGCGAGCTCGACGATCTGCTCGGTGACGCGCTTCTCTTGTTCGAGTGCCAGCGCGATGGGCTCGCGGGCGCTCTCGAAAAACGACTGCACAGCGTCGACGCCGGTGAGGTCGACGGCGATGTCGCGATCCAGGAAGTACTGGACGATCATCATGGCGTGATTGCGCTCTTCGACCGCCTGCGCGTAGAAGTGCTTTGCGAGCTGCGGGAGATCGGCGTTGTCGTAGAAAATTGCGGTGGCAATGTACTGGTGCGACGCATTGAATTCGTTGCGAATCTGATCGTGCAGCAGCGAATGGAATTTGGTTTTGCGAGTGTCGCCCATTGTTGTCATGCCGACGACGTTAATGCAGGTCAGCGATATTTTCATCGAAGCTATGGCTAGGCTGATTAATCAGAGTGTTGCCTACACTTCGTCGTTTCAGGGTTGGCTTACCCAAGATCATCGAGGGTGATCGGAACGCGATTCCGCCGCTATTTCTTCGCCCTGTCGTGGAAATTCGGATCATTTTCCGGGGGAGCGGCGGGGCGCTCATCTTCTCCGGTGCCTCGGTAATTCCGGCGCCGCGAAGTTCTCGAGTTCGACAAGGTCATCGCCCGCTCGGGGCGTGGCCTTTGCAAGGGTGTTCATGGTCGCGACTTCGCTCACCTGCTCCTGCAGGAACCACTGTTCTTCGAGGTAGAAGCCTTTTTTGGGGGCGTTGCGGGCGAGTTCGGAGACCTCGTAGGTCATGCGGTTCTCGTTCTCGAGGGCTGCGTGCACGTGTGCGGATCCCGATACGGTGGGGTCGACCGCAGAGAGTTCGGTGGCCGTGTTCCGGTCGACGAAACAGCGGATCACCATCAGTTCGCTTCGGCGTTTCTCCTTCGCCTGCGAATCGAAATAGGCGCCCCGACGGGGGCAGCTGCGCGTTGTCGAAATGCACTGCGATCGCCATGTGTTGGTGGTATCCCCCCGAGAAATTCCCGATCTCCTCGTGGAGTCTGGTGTGAAATCACGTCGAAGGTGTCGTGGTTGTGCCCATTATCACACGCCGGCCCGATGGTTACGGCGCGGGCGCGAGAAGGTCTGCGGGGATCTGCTGATCCTGCTCGAGTGCCCCGAAGAACTCGATCGCGCGCTCGCGATCCCACAGAAGTACGTTGCCGACTCCGTAGACATCCTCGAATCCGCCGACCGGCACGGTGGCCGTCACCGTCTCGCCGCGCATCGCCCATGCGAGCCGGCCGAGGTTCCACAGGTGATCGTCGTCGTCGACGCGTACGGAGCCTGCTGCACCCGATACGAGCGGCCACAGCCGGAACGGATTGAGGAAGGTGGTGGGGCCGGTTGCCTTGCTGAGCAACGCCGACATGAACAGCCGCTGGTTGTTCATCCGGTCGAGATCGGCGAGCGGTGTGGCGCGGGTGCGCACGAATCCGAGCGACTGCGCGCCGTTCAGTTCCTGGCAGCCTGCTTCGAGTTGCAGGCCCGCGAGAGGGTCGTCGATCGGATACGGGACGCAGATGTCGACTCCGCCGATTGCGTCCACGATCGACGCGAATCCACTGAAGCCGATCTCGGTGTAGTGATCGATGTGGATTCCCGTCGCTCCCTCGACTGTCTGGACGAGGAGTTGTGGCCCACCGAGCGCGAACGAGGCGTTCAGTTTGTCCTGTCCGAATCCGGGAACGGGAACGTACGAGTCGCGGGGCAGGCTCACCATCGTGGTTGCGCCACCTCCGCTGGGGACGTGGACGAGCAGGATGGTGTCGGTGCGATCGGGGCCGACGTCGCCGCCGGTCGCGAGTTCCTGTTCCTGTTCGGGGGTCAGCCCGATCCGACTGTCGGAGCCCACCAACAGGAAATTGGATCCGGGTGTGTCGCCGATACGGCCCTCGTAGTCGGCGAGCGCATCGATCCGGGCGAGCTTGCCGTCGAAGTAGACGACGCCCGCGACCGCCGCGACCAGCAGTACGGCTATCAGCGCACCGATCCGGCGCAACGCACGCCGGGCTCCGCCGGGACGTGTGCGGCGAGGTTCCGGTTCTGCGACAGGGCGCGGCCGGTTGCGCGGGGGAGCGGGGGGTGGTGCTGCAGCACCGCGCCGCGGCTCGCGGTAGGGCTCGGGTTGCTGTCGAGGCTGGTGTTGTTGCTGAGATGGTTGCCGACGTGGTGGGGCCGGTTGCTGCTGAGGCGGCTGCCGACGCGGCGGGGGTTGGCGTCGAGGCGGTGCCGGAGCAGCGCGGTACTCGGACCCGGGTGCCTGTGACCAGGCCTGCTGCGGCGGCGCGGCCGGGTTGCGCCGGATCACCTGGGGGCTCTCCGCGGGCGGTGGCCCTGCAGGTGGCTGAACGGGTCGGCGCATCGGCGGTTGCCGACGCGGCGGCGGCCCTTGTGGTGGGCGCGGCCGGTTCCGGGGATCGGGTTGGTCGCCGTTCACCCGGACAACTGTACGTTCATGGCAGTCGACTGCGCGTTCACGACAACCATGACACGTGCCCCCGCAATGCTTGGTACCCGATGAATGCGACGCAGTCGATCAGCGCGTGCGCGATCACGAGGGGCCACAGTTTCGAGGTGCGTTGCCAGTACCGGCCGAACACCAGGCCCATGATGACGTTGCCGAATCCGCCGCCGAGCCCCTGGTAGAGGTGGTAGCTGCCGCGAAGCAGAGCCGACGCCAGCAGCGAGCCGTTCTCCGACCATCCGAGCTGCCGTAGGCGAGTGATCAGATACGCGACCACCAGGATTTCTTCGGCACCGGAGTTGGCGACAGCCCACAACACTTCGGTGGGCAGGCGCCACCAGTAGTCGGCGAGGATGCTCGGTGCCACGTTGAGATTGAGTCCGGCGGCACGCGCCACGAGGTAGAGCCCGAGACCCGGCAACCCGATGAGTGCGGCGAGTCCGGCGCCCGGGAGCCAGTCGCGGCGCAGCAGTGGACGCGCGAAGCCGATGATCTTGGGTCCGTGGCCGCTGCGCCACAGGAGATAGAGGCCGAGTGCGCCCCATGCAAGCAGGCGGACGATGCCGAGGAGCTGTCGCGCGAGGTCGATGAACTCCTGTGACGACCTCGGCGCATTCAGCGCTACCGTCTGATCGGACAGTGGTTCCGGGGCGAGGGCGGCTTCCAGCAGTGACAGGATCGACGACAGTCCGCTGAGTCCGAAGGTGACCAGCAGGACGATCGCAATTTCGATCCACAACGCTCGGCGTTCGGAACCTTCGAGTGGTGTGCCGGGATTCTGCCGGGGTGGAGTGAGCCAGGCTCGGATCGTCGTCACGGGAGCGATTGTGCCCGAAGGTGCTGCGAAGCCGGTCGTGCGATCAGTGAGTGGCGCGCATCCCGTTCATGAAGGGGCATCCGACGAGCAGGCGCAGCGCCTTGCCCAGTCCGTTCGGCTCGTCGACAGGGTCCTGGAAGGGGATGCGGACGTCGTGGTCGCCGTCGCCTGATTCGATGCGCAGGCGCAGTCCGTACCGGTCGAGACCGAGGGGGCGGATCCGGCCGGTGCGTGCAGACGGCGGGATTCGCCGCGCGATGCGGGCGAGAATGTCGGCGTGATCCTGCTCGAGGTGTTCGAGCCATGCGGTTTCGTAGGCCGCGAAGGGATCGGGGGCGGCGTCGAAGACGTCCGGTAGGTCGACGGATTCGGCTCCGGTGGTGTCTGCAGCGACCACGGACGTGAGTCGGAGGACGAGCAGTTCGGAATCGTGGCCGACGTCGAGGAGTTCGGGGTGCGGGAGGATCTCGGCGATCTCGGCGGCGACCTGTCGCGGTTCGTCGACGGGGAACAGGTTGCCGCTGAGCCAGATCAGCGACCGGACGGGGTTGCGCAGATTCAGGGGAGAGTGGTCGGTCAGCTCGAGCATCGCGGGCAGGCCTGCAGCGCCGGACTGCCAGGTGAGTGCGACCGCCGCGATCTCGCCCGGCACGACGATGGCGACGGTGCCGTCTTCCTGCAGGTAGTGAACCGAGGTCGGGACGGGGTCGCATCCGTCGATCGCCAGGTAGGTGGTGTCGGCGCGGATGAGAGCGGTACGCACGCGTTCCGCCGTGGTCGGCGCCGGAATGTCGGTCGTGGTGGTCTGCATGCGGACCCTCCTTCTCATGTAGGTGAGGCAAACCTAAGTCATTGTGACGACGGTCGCAAGAGGCAGAAGGATTAGTCTGGGCGTCGTGTCGATCCCACTTCCCCTCGGAATGCCGCCATCGCGGGAAGAGCCGCGCGGATTGCTCGACGCACTTCTCGCTCGTCGCCACGACACGATGGACTCTGCGCTCGAGTCGTCCGGGCAGGCTCTTGCAGCGCCGATCGTTCCCGCGACCTCGGTCATCGCCATTCCCGGTCGCGACATCGTCGTCGAACTCGACGTGTCCGCCGAAGCGCCGTCGCCCGCGGGCCGGCGACCCGTCCGCTACCAACTCGACTGTTCACCCGACGACCTCGACGACGTGCTTGCGTTCACCGCTCCGGCACCGCTGGCGGTCTACGTGCAGGTCGACGACCCGGTTCTTGCCGATGCAGCCCTCGCCGACACGGCCCGCGCACTGACCGAGGCCGGGCACATTCCAGGGTTGCCGACCGGCCACGGTCCGGGCGCCGTGGCGGATTTCCTCGCCGTGCTCGCACACGCCGACACCGGCTTCGTCGCCCGTGCAGAAACAGCCTCCGACGTGCTTGCGCTGCTCTCCGGCACGGCGGCGGCACTGAGTGGATTCGACGTCCGCGACGCCCTGGTAGCACCCGACGCCGATCGCCTGGGTCGCTTGATCCCCGAGGCGGCCGAAGCGTTGCGCGAGATCCTGCTCGCCGTCGAGGTCGACGACCCCGACGCGGTGCTGAGTGGGTTACGAGAGGCAGGTCTCACCTCGCGCTGAGGCGGTTCACCTTTCCGACGCATCCAGGAAAGGGACGATGCGTAATCTGGAAGCCGTGCCTCGTATCGCGTATTTCGGCCCGACCGGAACTTTCACCGAAATGGCCCTCGCCCGTTTCGAGGACCTGGGTGTCTTCGCCGAAGCCGTCGAGCGTGTCGCGGCGGCCAGCCCGCCGGCCACGCTGCAGTTGCTGCGCGACGGTGAGGTGGACGCCGCGGTCGTTCCGATCGAGAGTTCCGTCGAAGGGTCTGTGCCTCCGACGATGGATGCGCTCTCGATGGGGCCTCGCTTGCAGATCGTGGCGGAGACCGAACTCGACATCGCGTTCACTGTCGTGGTGCGCTCGGGGATGGCATTCGACAAGATCGAGACCATCGGCGCGTACCCGGTGGCGGCGGCTCAGGTTCGGCAGTGGGTCAGCGACACGTTGCCGAACGCCACGATCGTGACCGCATCTTCCAATGCGGGTGCGGCCGAGGACGTGGAGGCAGGCAAGGTCGATGCGGGAGTGTCGACCGCACTCGCCGGTGAACGACTGGGTCTCGAGGTCTTCGCGGATGGCGTCGCGGACTTCGCGGGCGCCCGAACACGTTTCGTCCTCGTCACTCGTCCGGCGCCGGTGCCGAAACGCACCGGTCGCGACCGCACCTCGGTGATCCTGCAGCTTCCCCACGAGCCAGGGTCGCTGGTCCGTGCGATGACGGAGTTCGCGACGCGCGGCATCGACCTGACCCGTATCGAGTCGCGCCCCACGCGAAAGGAATACGGCACCTATTTCTTCCACTTGGACTGTGTGGGGCACATCGACGACGCGCTCGTCGCGGAAGCACTCAAGGCACTTCACCGTTTCGCCCAGGTGCGGTTCCTCGGTTCGTGGGCGGCAGTGTCCGAGCCCGGCGTCGCCCCGGTGTCGGACGACGACGATGCACAGTGGCTGGAGCAATTGCGGCGCGGAGAGGAAATCAGTTGAACGGGAAATTGATCCTGGCACGGCACGGCCAGACGGTGGCGAATGTGGAGAAGCGACTCGACACGAAGCTTCCCGGCGCGGAGTTGACCGAACTCGGTGTCATGCAGGCGAAGACACTCGGTAAGAACCTCATCGAGCGCGCACCGGCGCTGCTCGTGTCGTCGCAGGCGGTCCGTGCCAAGCAGACCGCGCTGCACGCGTCCGAGCCGGTCGGATTGCAGGCGTCTGCCCGCGAGGGGCTGCACGAGGTGCAGGTCGGAGAGCTCGAAGACCGCACGGATGAAGAGTCGCACGCGATGTTCGTGAAGGTCTACCAAGCGTGGCACGAGGGAGACCTCCGCGCGAGGGTCCCAGGCGGCGAGACCGCATTCGACGTTCTCGACCGATTCGTACCGGTGCTCGACGAGTTGCGCGCCGACTACCTCGAGGCGGGATCGGGCGACATCGTCGTGGTCAGCCATGGTGCCGCGATCCGTCTCGTCGCGTCGTACCTCGGCAAGGTGCCCGGCGGTTTCGCGAGCGGCAACCACCTGGCCAACACCGACACCGTCGAACTCGTGCCGGTACCCGGCGGCGGGTGGGAGTGCGTGCGGTGGGCGGCGGTCCACGCACCGTTCCGCGACACCGCGCGCGCCGGGGCCGACGACCCGATGGGCTGATACTCGCCGAAAGCGATCATGATCACTCGCTTCGAGGCGCGAACTCGGAGGTCGCGCCTCGAAGCGAGGCCTGGTAGCCGGTCGTCAGCCAGAAGACGGTGCGATCGATCGTGGGCACGATGTCGGTGATCTCGATGTGCCCTTCGCGGCAGCGCCCGACCAGACCGTAGATGACGCTCGACAGAATCGATGTCGCCTCCGCGACGAATTCCGGGTCCACGTCGGACAGAACTGCCATGCCGACGGGCACGACAGAATCGAAGCCGCGCACGGCGAGAGTTTCGCCCCCCGGTGCAGAGCGCACGCGGAAATACGCGAAGAGCATCTCCGGATGCTGTTCCCAAGGCTCGAAGATCGCACGGATCACCCGCATCATCGCCGGGTGCAGGGGCTCGCTCGGATCGCGACTCTGCGTCACGATCCCGGAGTAATTCGCGTTCATCCAATGTTCGATCGCGGCAAGGATCAACTCTTCCCGCGTGGCGTACCGCTTGTAGATGGTCGACAACGAGGTGCGGGCCCGACGCGCCACCTCGCGTAGCTGCACCGCGTCGTAGCCCTCGTTCTCGAGAAGGTCGACGACGGTGGTCAGAAGTCGCTCCCGGGTCGGATCGACCGCGCCGGCCGAATCATTGTTCTCCATGTTCGCGAATTTCCTTGCCGTATGAGGATAACGGGGTTATCGTCTCGTCAGTAACGTTGTTACTCAGCCTACCCCGGCACGCGGACATGGTCCGTTGTGCCGTCGGAACCCGACCTCTTCCCTGGGGAGTGCCCGATGACGGGATCGACGAAGCGACTGCACATCGATCGCGAGATGTGCGAAGCCCATGCCCTGTGTATCGAGATCGCACCGGAGATCTTCGAACTCCCGGACGACGACATCGCAACCTGCGACGAACACCCACCGGAAGCGCTGTGGTCCAAAGCGCACTCCGCAGCCAGCGCGTGCCCGCGCCAGGCCATCAGCATCACCGAGGACGTGCCTGTCGCGTCACCTCGTTCACCGAAAGGCCCGTGATTCGATGACCGATCTCGCATCAGCCGACTACTTCTCCGACGGAGAGCTTGCGCAGAACCCCTTCGAGTACTTCGACGACCTCCGAAGCCGGAACCCGGTCTTCCGCGAGCCGAACTACGGCGTGGTGGTCGTCACCGGCTACCAGGAGGTGGTCGAAGGTTTCAAGAACTCCGACGCGCTCTCGGCCGTCAACGCAATCGGCGGGCCGTTTCCGCCGTTGCCGTTCGAGCCTGAAGGTGACGACATCACCGAGCAGATCGAAGCGCACCGTCACCTGTTTCCGATCTCCGAACACATGGTGGTGATGGATCCCCCCGAGCACACACGGGCACGATCCCTGCTGGGCCGACTCCTCACTCCGAAGCGGCTGAAAGAGAACGAGGAGTACCTGTGGACTCTCGCAGATCAGCAACTCGACGAGTTCATCGACAACGGTAGCTGCGAATTTCTCGGCGAGTACGCCAAACCGTTTGCGACGTTGGCCATCACGGATCTGCTCGGGGTACCGGAGGGAGACCGTGAAGAGTTTCGCCGAGCTCTGGGCGCTGGCGAACGCCCCGGCACTCGGGTGGGGTCGCTCGATCACGAGCCGGTGGGCATCAACCCGTTGGAGTATCTCGACGAGCGGTTCAGTGGCTACCTCGCTGACCGGCGGCGTGATCCTCGCGGCGACATCCTCAGCGGTCTGGCCACAGCGACGTATCCGGACGGGTCGACTCCGGAACTCATCGAGGTGGTGCGACCCGCGACCTTCCTGTTCGCCGCCGGCCAGGAAACGGTGACGAAACTCCTCAGCTCGGCGCTGCGGGTGCTCGGCGAACGCCCGGAGTACCAGAAGATGCTGCGTGAAGACCGCAGTCTCATCAAACCGTTCATGGAGGAATCGCTCCGCTTCGACAGCCCGACGAAGATCGACTTCCGCCTCGCCCGGAAGACGACGACACTCGGCGGCGTCGACATCCCTGCAGGGACGATCATCATGCTGAGCCTCGCCGGAGCGAATCGAGATCCCCGAAAGTTCGATAACCCGAACGAGTTCCGTCTCGACCGCAGGAACTCGCACGATCACATCGCATTCGGCCGAGGGCTGCACACGTGCGCAGGTGCGCCGCTCGCTCGCATGGAAGGCCAGGTGACCCTGAACCGACTTCTCGACAGGATGGACGACATCAGGATCAGCGAGGGCCGGCACGGGGCGACGGACGACCGGAGCTTCGTGTACGAGCCCACCTTCCTGCTGCGTGGTCTCGTCGATTTGCACATCGAGTTCGAGCGGATCTTGAAATAGGCCCGATCCTCTTGGGACAGTTCGGAAAATATGTAGACAGTTCGGATAACTCTGCACCGAGCAGTCGCTCGATGCGCAACGCGAGAGGTGGATCATGGCAGGGAGAGTTGAAGGAAAGGTCGCGCTCGTCACTGGGGCGGCTCGTGGTCAGGGGCGTAGTCACGCGGTGCGGCTCGCGCAGGAAGGCGCGGATATCATCGCGCTCGACATCTGCGGTCCGATCCGGGAGAACGCGCAGATCGCCCCGGCAACACCGGAAGACATGGCCGAAACGGTCGAGCTGGTCAAGGGTTTCAACCGTCGGATCGTGACGCTCGAAACCGACGTCCGTGACTTCGACGCGGTGAAGGCCGCGGTGGACGCCGGCGTCGAGCAGTTGGGTCGACTCGATATCATCGTGGCCAACGCCGGAATCGGAACCGGTGGTACACCACTGCACGAGACCGACGAGTTCGACTGGCAGGAAATGCAGGACATCAATCTCTCGGGCGTGTGGAAGTCGGTGAAAGCCGGTGTACCCCACATGATCGCGGGAGGCCAAGGTGGCTCGATCGTCCTGACGAGTTCGGTGGGGGGATTGAAGGCCCATCCCAATATGGGTCCGTACATTGCCGCGAAGCACGGCGTGGTCGGATTGATGCGCTCGTTCGCTGTCGAACTGGGGCAGCACTTCATTCGCGTCAACACCGTTCACCCCACGAACGTGAACACGCCGATGTTCATGAACGAGGGCGCGATGAAGATGTTCCGCCCCGACCTCGAGAACCCGGGCCCGGAAGATATGAAGGTGGTTGCGCAGCTCATGCATGTGCTGCCGATCGGCTGGGTCGAACCCGAGGACATCAGCAATGCGGTGTTGTTCTTGGCATCCGACGAATCCCGTTACGTCACAGGGCTCACCCTGTCGGTCGACGCGGGAAGTGCACTCAAATAACGCCCAACTCGGCGCCGGGTCCTGCTCCTGCTTCAGCGGGATGTCAGGCTCCGGCGCCTGCCGTGGTGAACCGTTGCCGGAACGTCGTCGGTGTGAGGCCGAGGTGGCGCGCGAAGACTCGCCGGAGGGTTTCGTCACTACCGAATCCGCTGCACTGAGCCGCCGACGTGACGTTGTGTCCGTCGAGGAGGAGCTGCTGGGCGTAGTCGAGGCGCACGCGCTCGACCCAGCGCGCCGGTGTGGTGCCGAGTTCGGTCCGGAACAGCCGGGTCAGATGGCGGGTGCTGACCGCGGCGGTGCGGGCCATGGCGGGTATCGCGTGATCCGCGGTGGGGTCCGCGGAGACGGACTCGAGCACTGTCCGCAGGGCGTTGTTGCGCGAAGGCGGAATGGTCGCGGTGGTGAACTGTGACTGCCCGCCGGGTCGTCGGAGGAAGACCACCAATTCCCGGGCGATGCTGCGCGCAACTTCGGCGCCGTGATCGTCCTCGACGAGTGCCAGAGCCAGGTCGATGCCGGCGCTGATACCGGCCGAAGTGACGAATTGCCCGTCCCGAATATGAATCGCGTCGGGCTCGACGCGTATCCGGGGGTGGCGACGGGCGAGAGTGGCAGCGTGACGCCAGTGGGTCGTTGCCCGGTGCCCGTCGAGCAGGCCCAGTTCCGCCAGCAGGAACGCCCCTGTGCACACCGATGCGACCCGTGTCGCTCGATTGATCACCGCATCGGTCATCTCCAGCAGCGCGCCCTCGATCGGCTGTTCTACGAGCCGCTCGCCTCCGGCGATGAGCGCCGTATCGATCCGGCCTGCTGCGCTCACCTGGACCGTGCCGCCCATCGGCATGCCTGTCGCCGTGGCCACTGTGCCTCCGTCAGGCGAGATCAGGACCAGTTCGTAGCGGTGGCCGAGCCGGCCCGCCTGGTGCAGCACCTCCGCGGGGCCGGTCACGTCGAGCATGGTGACACCGTCGAAGACCACGAAACCCACGCGATGAGTCATGTCTGAATCTGTGGTTTCTCTGTCTTGAAGGACATGGCGTCATGGTACGTGTTCGGGAAGTCTGGACTCGGGAAGCCAAACCGAGAAGCAGGAGAGGGATGACGATGGTCGAGTCGATTGCAGGAGTTCGGATACCGGACAGCATCCTTGCGCGTGAGGCGACCGAAGTGGTCCGTGATGCCGCATCGCCGCTGCTGTTCGATCATTCACGGCGCGTATTCGTGTGGGGGTCGCTGCGCGGCCTCGAACAGGGCATCGAGTTCGATCCCGAACTGCTGTACGTCGGGGCGATGTTCCACGACCTCGGGCTGACCGAGAAATTCGGTCGCACCGACCAGCGTTTCGAGATCGACGGTGCCGACGAGGCGCGGAAGTTTCTGAACTCGCACGGCATCACCGGTGAGGCCGCCGACCGCGTATGGACGGCGATCGCCCTGCACACCACCCCGGAGATCCCACTGCACATGGCTCCCGAGATCGCCCTTGTCACCAGGGGAGTGGAGTTGGACGTGTTGGGCATCGGGTACGACGCGGTGTCCGACGAGCAACGCGACGCCGTCGTGAAGGCTCACCCGCGCCCCGACTTCAAGAACCGGATCCTCGCCGCATTCACCGACGGCATCAAGGACCGTCCGGAGACGGCTTTCGGCAACGTCAAGGCCGACGTGCTAGCCCATTACGTACCCGGATTCGTGCGTGGCGACTTCGTCGAAGTCATCAAGAACTCCGACTGGTCCGAATAGTCAGAGACACTCCGTACTCGGTTACGACGTGTGTTGTGCTGCGCCCGGTCGCGATTTCGGGTGTAGTGGTGCATCGCACGGAGCGGTCGGTCAGGCAGCAAGGTGCTGTTCGGTGACCTGCACGTCGTTCTCGTCGAACTCGTACTTCTCCGGTTTCGTCGTCATCTGCTGCAGCGAGCTGATCGGTCGGTCGGTGTGGAGCACCGCACGGCTTCAACAATCTGCACGCGAGGAAGGCTGCAAGTGTGAGTGGCGTGAGCAGAATGCCTATCCGGCTCGGGCTCAGGAGCGTTCGGCGATCTGGGACAGGAGGGGCGTCAGCCGGTAGTCGAGCAACTGTCGCATCACGAGCGAAGTCGTGGTCTGTTCGACGCCGTCGATGTCGAGGATGCGCCCGGCGATGCGGTAGAGGTCGTCGGCGTCGCGAGCGACGACATGGACGAGAAGGTCGGTGACACCGCTGAGCCCGTGTACCTCGACGACCTCGGGGACCCCGTCGAGGGCATCGGCGATCTGCGAGAGCTTGCGCTGGGCGACGTTGGTGAGGATGAATGCGGTCAGCGGATATCCGAGCGCGCCGGGATCGATGCGGCGTTCGAACGAATGAAGCACACCTCGCTGTTCGAGCTTGCTCAAGCGGGCCTGGACGGTATTTCGGGACAGTCCGGTCACGTCGGCCAGGGCGATGACGGTGGCTCGAGGTTCCGCGGTCAGGGCGGTGAGGATCTTTGCATCGATCGGATCGATGACGGTCTTGCTCGGCATTCTGCCAACCTCCAGTAGACGCGGACGGACCACCCTCATTCCATCACTTCGGCGAAGAGTGCTCGTGCAGCTGCCGTCGCGGCGGCCTCGTCGCCCTCGATCACCGCGGTCACCAGGGCGGTGTGCTCGTAGTGGAATCCTCGTCCGGTCGTGTGGACGTGCCGATCGACGGTCTGCCGGATCGAGGGCAGCAGCGAATCGTAGAACTCGAGGTACACGGCGTTGTGACTGGCTTCGACGATGGCCCGGTGGAGCGCGATGTCTGCTTCGACCGCGGCACCGGTGTCGGATTCGGCGAATCGGTTGTCGCGTTCGGTGAGCAGTTTCTCGAGGCGCGCGACATCGCCGGAAGTGCGCCGGCGCGCCGCGAGGACGGCCGCGGTGACGTCGAGTGTCTGCCGTAGTTCCTGCACGTCGCGCTCGTGCGCGGTCGCGAAGTACTTGCCGAGGGTGCCGCCTATGTCGGAGGTCGCGACGACGTAGGTACCCGAACCTTGTCGGCGTTCGAGGAGCCCGGTGTGCACGAGTGCCTGTACGGCTTCGCGGACGGTGTTGCGACTCGTTCCGGTGAGAGCAGTCAGTTCCGGTTCGGTGGGGATCCGGTCTCCGACCGCCCAGCGACCGCCGCAGATCTCGCTGCGTAGTTGTTCGGTGACCTGCGAGATCAGGCTCGCGCGTCGGACCGGTTGTCCCAAAGTCATCCTTTCATCCTATGATTTCTGGCGTGAGTCTTCTACGCGGCCGTCTACTTGTCTTCTGTGCGATCGCGATGTCTGCACTCGTGCTCCGGCTTGCCGTCACCTCGTTCAGCCCGCTGGCATCGCAGATCCGAGAGGACATCGGCTTCTCGCCGACGATCGTGGGCGTGTTCGGCATGGTGCCGACCGCCATGTTCGCGCTCTTCGGGATCGTCACCCCCTTCCTGGCTCGGTGGTGGGGACTCGAACGGACAGCGCTGGTCGCGATGCTCATGGCAGGCATCGGCATGGCGACCCGGGCGTTCATGGACGAAACATGGTCGTTGCTCGCGCTCTCGGCACTTGCCCTCGGAGGGATGGGGATCGGCAATGTCGTCATCCCGCCGCTGGTGAAGCGGTACTTCTCCGACCGGCTCGCGCTGATGAGTTCGGTGTACATCGTCGGTGTGCAGATCGGCACGATTGCACCGGCTTTCGTCGCGGTGCCTCTTGCGGATGCGTTCGGATGGCGCGTGTCGATCGGGATCTGGGCGGTTGCGGGTTTCGCTGCGGCGGTGCCGTGGATCGGAATTCTGGCCCGCCGCCGCGGCGTCGACGCAGCGCAACAGCCCGGGACAGCAGCGCAGGCGCAGGGCAAGGCCTGGCGTTCGCCGGTGGGGTGGGGCATGGCCGGAATGTTCGGCATGACCTCACTGGTCACCTACTCGATGTTCACGTGGATCCCCGACATCCTCACCGACGCGGGTGCCACGCCCGCGTTCGGCGGTGCAATGGTGGGGCTGTTCTCCTTCATGGGGCTGGTATCGGCTTTCGGCGCCCCGTCGCTCTGCGCACGGATGCGCAACCCGTTCCCCGTCGTGCTCATCGCCGCCACGTGCTTCTTCGTTTCGTTCCTCGGGCTGTGGCTCGCTCCGATGAGCGCGCCGATCCTGTGGATCGTGTTGCTGGGTCTGGGGCCGAGCACCTTCCCCATGGCGTTGACCTTGATCAACCTTCGGACCCGCAGCCACATCGGATCCTCCGCCTTGTCGGGCTTCACGCAGGGTGTGGGCTATGCAGTCGCGTGTGTCGGTCCGTTCCTGTTCGGTGTGCTCCACGATGCCACGTCGGGATGGGGCGCGTCCTTTGCACTGCTCGGCGTGGCCGTCCTCGTACTGGTCACCGGTGGCTACCAGGCATGCAAGCCGCGCGTGCTCGAAGACAGCTGGCATGCAGTGGAGTCACGTGTGTGAGTGACCGGACGGTCTCGACGCGGAGCGGCGAGCCGGACATGAGTATTTGCTGCTCCGTATCCGTCGTAACCGCCGCGCCGCTCGAGCAGTTCGACCTGGAACCCGCCGGGGACGGGCAGCGTGTAGGCGTGGAGGAGTTCGCCGTCGCCGACCCGGTCGTACAGCAGACCGTGCTCGCGCAATGTGTCCAGCAGGGCGGGCTCGAGCATGAACCGCGCGTCGAGGTCGACGTAGTAGTTCTCCGGGGGAGTCAGGAACCGGACACCCCGAGACCTCGCGCGGCGGACTTCGGCGACGACATCGGCCGTCGCGAACGCCAGCTGCGAAATGCCGTGCTGCTGAGGAATATCCGGACCGGTTTCGGAGACGTTGAGTGCGACACGCAGATTCCCCTTGTGTGCGCGGAGTGCGCGGATCCGTAACCGGCCCTGCGGCTGGATGTACTCCTCGGGAGTTTCCGGTTCCAGTCCGAACAGGGTGCGGAAGAACGAAAGCTCCTGGTTCAGCTCGTCGGCGGGCACGGTCATGTCGACGTGGTCGAGACCGAGCCAGCCGTGCTCCTGCGCGGAGTCGCCGAGCGGGACGAAATCGGTGCGCCAGTCGTCGGTACCTCCGGGCTCCGAACTGACGAACACGTGCAGACCGGAAGGTGATGTGATGCCCGGCAGATCGGCCTCACCTGCACCGCGCGTGCGGTCGACCGCGGGCCACAGCAGAGCCGCGGCGCGTTCCGCGATGTCGGACACCGGTGGTGCGACGAGCCCCAGGGCGGTGGCGGCAGGTCCGGGCGCGGGTTGCTCGTTGAGCACTACGTCGGCGCCGCCGTTACGCCACCGGACCACCGGCTTGCTGCGATGCCGCCCGGCGATGTGGAAGCCCAGTCCCGTCAGCAGTTCGACATAGGCGGAGCCGGCCGGCGCCGCGAACTCGACGAACGCGGCATCGGTGCGCTGCGGTACGGGCGGAGCAGCGGAGATCTTCTCGCGGACCGGTCCGGACAGGCGCTCACCGAGCTGGTCTTCGAGGAAGACCAGCGATCGCATCGCGTCGCGCGCGGTCACGAACGGATCGGCCTCGCGCACCACGTCACTGAAGATCTCCAGCGACACCGGACCGGTGTACCCGGATTCGAGTACCGCGGCGACGACGCCTGCGACGTCGAGGGTGCCTTGTCCCGGGAAGCATCGGAAATGTCTGCTCCACTCGAGCACGTTCATGTCCAGCACGGGTGCGTCCGCGACCTGCAGGAATCCGATCCGGTCGCCGGGGATGCCGGTGAGTGCGGCGCCGTCGTCCCCCCGCGCCAGCATGTGGAACGTGTCGACGGCCAGGGTGATCGCCGGGTGGTCGGCGCGTTCGACGACCGCCCATGCCTGCCCGACTCGATCGATGTGCCGTCCCCACGCCAGCGCTTCGAAGGCGACGGTGACACCGAAGGACGCGGCGAGCTCTCCGACGGCGTGCAGCTGCTCGGCCGACAGATCGGTGTCGTCGACGGCATCGGGCAGAGCATTGGAACATGCAAGGAACACCGTGGCCCCGAGCTCTGTCATCACCTCGAGCTTACGTCGCACACGGTGTAGTACGGCGGGGAATCGTTCGGGAGCAACACCTTCGATGTCTCGCACCGGCTGGAACAGGTCGATCGACAGACCGAGATCGGCGCAGCGGGTAGCCACTTCGCGTGGTGAGAGCGGCGACGCGACGAGATCGTTGTCGAAGATCTCGATGCCGTCGAAACCTGCGGCGGCGATGGCCTCGAGCTTGTCGCTGAGCACACCGGACAGCGAGACGGTCGCGATGCCCTTCCGTATGCGACTGTCCTTCCGTATGTGACTGCTGTGCATCAGTGGGTCAGCTCCTCGAAGTACCGCACCATCCGCTCGGCGTCGGGGATGTGGCCGGTGAAGTACTCGAAAGCGCCGACCGCCTGGAACACCGCCATGCCGCCGCCGGGGACGACGCGGCAGCCGCGTGAGCGCGCGAGCCGGATCAGTTCGGTCTCGAGCGGGAAGTAGACGACGTCGGAGACCCACAGGTCGTCGCGGACGAGTTCGGCGGGTAGGGGCAGTCCCGGGTGTCCGGTCATGCCCGTCGGGGTTGCGTTGACGAGTCCTTGCGCGTCGCGGAGAGCTTCGGCGAGATCGTCTGTTGCGGAGACGCGCTCGTCGCCGAACCGGGTGGCCAGCCGGGTCGCGCAGTCCTTCGCTTTCTCCGTGTCGGTATCGATGATCGACACGTGTGCGGCTCCCTGATCGAGGAGTGCGTACCCCACCGCGGCTCCGGCGCCGCCTGCACCCACGAGAACCGCTCGATCGGCGAGGGCGTTGGGTAGCCTGCGGCGGAAGGCCCGTCCCCAGCCGGACCAATCGGTGTTCCTGCCGAGCGCCTTGCCGTCGCGGAAGACGACGGTGTTGACCGCGCCGAGATCGTGGGCATCGTCGGAGAGTTCGTCCAGGAGCGGGATGATGTGCTGCTTGAACGGATGAGTGATATTGAGCCCGTCGAATCCCAGGCGCTGTGCCCAGGACAGTATTTCGGGAAGGTCATCGGCGCCGAATCCGATCCGCTCGGCGTCGAGCGGCCGGTAGGTCAGATTGAATCCGGATTCGAGACCTTCTCGTTCCTGCATGGCGGGAGTGAGCGACCCGCCGATTCCGGCACCCACGAGACCGAGGAGGAACGAGGTGCGGTCGGGGCTACTGGTGGACACGGTGGATCTCCCGGTGGATGTCGAGCGAGGCAAGGCGGCGGATGGCGAATTCGTAGCCGGAGGCGCCGCAGCCGGCGATGACTGCATGAGCGACCGGTGTGACGTACGAGTGGTGTCGGAAGGGTTCGCGGGCATGAACATTGGTCAGATGGACCTCGATGATCGGTGCGACGACGGTGACCAGCGCGTCGTGCAGAGCAGCCGAGGTGTGGGTGTACGCGCCGGCGTTGACGATGAACCCGGAGGTGGTCTCGCGCACCTCGTGGACGAAGTCGATCAGGTCGCCTTCGTGGTTGGACTGCCGGAAGTCGAGGTCGTAGCCGAGTTCGTCGGCGACCCGTGCACAGAGCGCTTCGACGTCGGCGAGGGTGGCGGTGCCGTAGAGCGCGGGTTCGCGCGTGCCCAGCAGGTTGAGATTGGGGCCGTTGAGCACTGTGAAGGTAGGGCGGCCGGTCATCCTGCGACTCCGGCCGGGATGCGGGTGTCTGCGTCGGTGGTGTGTGTTTGTCCGAGGTCGCGAGTGAGCACCTTGTGGGTGGCCTTCGGGCCGGACAGGACGGCGATCAGCGAGATCAGCACGGCACCGAATGCGAACAGCGCCACGCGGTACCAGTTGTCGGCGTTGCCGCCCATCAGGGCACCGGCGATGGCGGGGGTGAATCCGGCGAGAGCGAACCCGAACTGTGTTCCGATAGCCATTCCGGAGAGCCGGACGCTGGTGGGGAAGTACTCGGCGTATGTCGAGGGCCAGCAGGCGTTCGGCATGCTGTAGATGATGCCGGCCAACAGGATGCCGGTGATCAGTATGAGCGCGACATTGCCGGTGGAGATCGACCATAGGAAGACGGTCACCATCACTGCGGTGCCGATCAGCCCGGAGATGAACACGGGTTTGCGGCCGACCCGGTCGGACAGTGAGGCCCAGAGCGGGATCGTGCCCACCGCGATGACGTTGGCGACGATCGCGAGCCACAACATGGTGGTCGAACTGATGCCGATGCCGTATTCGTCGGATGTCGCAAAGTTCAGGGCGAAGACCTGGAAGACGGTGTTGACCATTGCGATGAACGAGGCGAAGAAGACGCGCAGTACACCGCGCCAGTGGTGGCGGAACAGCAATGCCAGCGGTGCGGGCGGCACCTCGGCCTGCTTCTTCTCGGCGTGGAACTCGGGGGTCTCGTCGAGGGTGCGGCGGATGACGAACCCGACGACCAGAAGCGCGGCGCTGATCCAGAACGGGATTCGCCAGCCCCATGCGTGCAGTTGTTCGTCGGACAGCAGAGCGATGACCGGCAGGAACACCATCGGTGCCAGGACTTGGCCGCCCTGGGTGCCGCTGAGAGTCCAGCTGGTGAAGAACCCTCGACGATTGTCGGGTGCATGCTCGAATGACATCGAGTTGGCGCCGGCTTGCTCTCCCGCGGCGGAGAGTCCCTGCAGAAGCCGCAGCACCACCAGGAGCGCGGGTGCGACCAGGCCGATCTGATCGTAGGTCGGTAGGCAGCCGATGAGGAACGTCGAGACGCCCATGAGCAGCAGTGTGCCGATGAGGATCTGCTTCCGCCCGAACCGGTCGCCGATGTGGCCCATCAGGAACGATCCGAACGGCCGGGCGACGTATGCGACACCGAAGGTGGCGAGGGACGCGACGGTGGCGACGGCCTGGTTGCCTTCGGGGAAGAAGATGGTGGGGAAGACGAGAGCGGCGGCTGTGCCGTAGATCGCGAGGTCGTAGTACTCGAGAGCACTGCCACTCCACGCCGCCAACGCCGCCTTGCGCGGCGTGCGCTGCACGGTGGTCGTTTCTGCCATGGGATAGCCCTTCGGGATTGCTACATCAATTGTCGGTGCATTCGAAGGTAAGGGTGTCGGCCATCACACGGCAATCGTTTGCCATTTTTTGCCATAATGATCTCATGTCTCCGGAACCCCGTAGTGTGTCGCCGCGTAAGCGAGCCACCATCACCGATGTCGCACGCGCTGCGGGCGTGGCGGCGTCCACCGTGTCGCGCTCGTTCACGAACCCCGACCGGGTCAACGTCACCACCCGGGAACATGTCCTGGAGATCGCCGCCGAACTCGGATACACCCCCAACCCGATGGCGCGCGCGCTCGAATCGGGACGCACCAACACCTTCGCCCTGCTGGTCCCCGACATCACGAATCCGTACTTCGCGGGCATCATCAACGGAGCGGAGCGCGCGGCTGCGGCGGCAGGCCGCACGCTCGTCATCGGCAACACCAAGGAAAGCGCCGCCACCGAACAGCACCTGGTGGCGCGGCTCGGCCCGGCAGTCGACGGCTTCGTCCTGGCCGCCTCCCGGCTACCTGACGACGACCTCCGGAAGGCGGCCGAACTGAATGCGGTCACGCTGGTCAACCGGGCTGTTCGCGGAGTCTCGTGCGTCGTCGCCGACTACGCGTCCGGGACTCGACAGATCGTCGACCACCTCGCATCGCTCGGCCACCGGTCGTTCCTCGTGCTCGGCGGGCCGCCGGAATCGTGGTCGGGCGCGCGCCGCTGGGCGGGTCTGCAGGCCGCGGCCGGACTGCACGACATGCAGGTTCGTCGATTCGGGCCGTACTCGCCGACGCTGGGAAGTGGGCCTGCAGCTGCCGACGCTGCTCTCGCGGCCGGCGCCACCGCGGTGATCTGCCACAACGACATGCTCGCGATCGGGGTCCTGCGCAGGTTGCAGGAGCGCGGCGTCTCAGTGCCGGAACAGGTGAGCGTGGTCGGATTCGACGACATGTTCGGATCGGCGATCTGCACGCCCACCCTGACCACGCTTGCGGAACGAACCGAGGACGCAGGCGCACAGGCGATCGAGATGCTGGGCCGTCTCGCCTACGAGCGGGTCTCCGAGCCGGGCTCGCTCGTGCTGCCGACGCATCTGGTGGTGCGTGAATCGTCAGGGCGAGTGGCGGCTTACTCGTAGCCGGGGCGGGGGATGTGGCTCATCAGCGTCTGGGTGAACCCGCCGTCCACCTGGATCTCCTGGCCGCTGACGTAACCGGCGCGGTCGCTCGCCAGCCACACTGCGGCGTCGGCGAGATCTTGTGGGGTGCCGACGCGACGTAACGGGACGACGCCACTGCGGGCTTCGAGCACTCCCGGGGTGGTGTAGAAGCTCTCGGTCAGCGGTGTGCGGGTCATGCCCGGCGCAAGCACGTTGGAGCGGACTCCGTAGGGGCCCCACTCGAACGCGAGAGTCCGCGAGAGCATCGACACCGCGGCCTTACCGGGAGAGTACGCACCGGACGACGGCTGCGGATGCGACGCCGAGATCGACGAGATGTGCACGATCGACCCTCGGCCTTGCTCGCGCATGGAGGCCCCGAACGCCTGCGAGCACAGCAGGTATCCGGTGAGGTTGACGTCGAGGACCCGTTGCCAGTCGTCGAGTGCCACGGTCGCGAGATCGCCGGCGCGCATGATGCCTGCATTGTTGATCAGTACGTCGGCTCCGCCGAACTTCTCGGTCACGAGCTCCGCGGCGGAGCCGACGCTCGCGCTGTCGGTGATGTCGATACCGAGCCCGACCGAAGCGACACCGAGATCGGCTGCTCGATCGGCGGTCTCGACTGCACCGTCGCGGTTCAGATCGAGCACTGCCAGACGCATTCCGTTACGCGCCAGCTCGAGCGCGATGGCTGCGCCGATCCCACCCGCGGCACCGGTCACGACGGCGACTCGATCGCGCAGATCCAGCCAGTCCGTGACGGATTCGGGTGCAGATGTCGTGGTCATTCGGCCTTCTCCTCTGTGGCTGTGGCTGTGGCTGTACTTGCGGCCGCGGTTGTGGTGACCCCACGCGCACCGATGTCACGTCCGACGCAGTAGCCGAACACCATGGCGGGTCCGATGTTCGCCCCGTAACCGGGATAACCTCCGCCGAAGACGCTCACCGCTGCTGTACCCACGGCGTACAGACCGGGTACGGTTTCTCCGGATTCGGTGACGACCTCACATCGCGGGGTGACAGCGAGACCAGCGTAGGTACCGAGGTCGCCCACCCCGATCTTCACCGCGTAGTACGGGCCGGTGTCGATCGGTGCGAGATTCGGGTTCGGTTCGTGCTTCATGTCGCCCTTGAAATGGTGGAACCATGTGGAACCGCGTGCAAATCGGGTGTCGACACCGCGCTGAGCATCGACGTTGAATTCGTCGAGAGTCGCCTGCAGGGTGTCTGCCGGGACGCCGATCCGACCCGCGAGTTCCGCCACCGTCCTCGCACGGGTCAGGAACCCGACTCTCCGGTAGTACCAGGTGGGCAGCGGCCACGGCTTTGCATATCCGATTCCATAACGGCGCATGGCTTTCCGGTCCGCGATGATGTAGGCGTAGGTGCCTTGCTCGTTCGCGTTGTCTGCAATCATCGCAGCACCGAAATCGTGGTACGACAGGGATTCGTTGGCGAATCGCTTCCCATGCCGGTTGACTGCGACCAACCCGGGCAGGCCGAAGGCGCGCAGATGTGGGAACACCCGTCGCTTGCCGCGTAGCGTGCGGAAGTATGTGACCGGGCCCCACGAAGCAGGCTGATGCGGGCGGGTGTCGAGGACACCGCCGACCGCGGAAGCCAGCCGGTGGCTGTCGCCGCCGTGCCCGACCGTCGGCGTGACGTGGTCGTCGCCGCCACCGTCGTGTGTGAACACGGTGCGACGCAGTGTCGGATCTCCACCGAATCCGCCGGCGGCCAGCACAACTCCCTTGTCAGCGGTCACCACGGTGGATACGGGTCCACCGAGCCGGGCCCCCGAGACGGTGCCGTCGTCGTCGCGGAGCAGTTCGATGGCCGGCGAGGACGTCCACATCGGGATCCCGAGTTCGCGTGCGGTCGCGACCAACCGGGTCATCAGCGCGTTACCGTTGGTGCGGGTGAACGACCGCTTGTGCGCCGAACTCTCGTACCAGGTGCGCAGCAGACGCTTCGTGACGTAGGCGAATGCTCGCGGTGAGCGATTCACGTCGAGGAACGTCGCGAGGTCTTTGCCGATCTCCGGCATGTACCCGAACACGGTGTAGGTGTACAGATACGGTTGCAGCCGGAGCCTGTCGGCGCCGAGAATCCTTGCATCGGTGCGTTCTACCGTGAGTGCCCTTCCGGATCGGCGCGCGCCGGGCGCTTCCATCCGGTAGTCGGGTGCGGTCTCCGGGTACACGAAGTCGACGGCGGTCTCACGTTCGAAGAAGTCGAGCGCCTCCGGCACCTCGTCGAGGAACGCGTCGACGGCGGCCTGGTCGAAAGCGTCGCCCGCCAATGCCCGAATGTAGGTTTCGGCATCGGCGCGGGTGTCGCCTTCCGCGACACCCTGTTTGTTTCCGGGAGCCCACAGCCAACCGCCGGAGATGGCGCTGGTGCCGCCCAGGTGGTCGTCCTTCTCGACGACGAGCACCCGGTGGCCGTGTTTGTGTGCCGAGATCGCAGCGGACAGCCCGGCTGCGCCGGACCCGACGACGAGGACATCGGTGTCATAGGTGCGCATCTCAGATCTCCTGCGTCAGGCGGCCGAGCATCGGAATCCATTCGGTGGCGGTCACGGTTGCGACGAGCCCGTGCACGCGGAACGGGTCGGCGTCGGTGTGGGCGAGTGCGGACGCTTTGTCGTCGGCGCGCACGACGATCAGTGCGCCCGGAGCCTCGTCGGGGCCGAGTGGGCCGGACATCAGCACGACATCGTTCGCGGCAAGGCCGGAAATGTGGTCCTTGTGCGCGGGGCGATGCTCGTCGCGACCCGCGTCGTCGTCGGTGTAGATGTACGTGAGTGCGAAAATTCCCATGGAAATGTGCCTTTCGTGAGTCAGGACGTTCAGGTTTCAGGAGCGGGTTGCAGAGGCGACGGATCCGGTCTGCGCGCCGGCAGCGATGCGTCCGGCGAGTCTGCCGGATGTGAATGCCCAGCCCAGGTGATGACCGTGGCCGAACAGGGCCAGCCCGCCCTGTCCGGCGTTGCCGACGGCGAACAGCCCGGGGATCGAGGTGCCGTCGGAGCCGACCACTCGCAGTTCGCTGTCGATCGCGAGTCCGCCGTTGGTCTGCAGTAGATACGCGCGGACGGGCCCGAGGGCGAAGTAGGGAGCCTGGCCGTTCAAGGTTCCGGCAGCGGCAGCCGATTTCGTGAGGTGTTCTGCGGGAACACCGATTCGGTCAGCGAGCGATTCCAGAGTCGGAGCTTCCGCGTACACGTCGGGTCGAGCCCGACGGAAATCGGGCATGTATGCGAACGCAACACCGGGGGCAGTGGCGACGTGATATGGGTCGGTCGAGAACTTCTCGTACAATGCCCGGTCGCCGATGATATAGCCGCCTGCCTCGCCGAGCGAGGCGACCGTCAGGTTGATGTTCTCGTCGGTTCCCGACCGTAGATCACCGGAAGCGTCCACGAGCAGTGCACCTTCATCGAACATTACTTCGCGTGGTGACAGATAGGTCGTGACGAATCCCATCATCAGTGTGCGAATCATGCGGTCGGGCAGGTGATCCAATCCCCATCGGACCGTCCGTGTGAGGATCCGTCGCGGCGGCAACTTCTGAAGGAGACCGAAAAGCCCGTCCGACGGGGGAGGTGCGAGGCGCATGCTCGGCACATCGAACACGTCCGCGTTGAGGACCTGTCCGCCGAGTTCGAGCGCCATCGTCTGGGCGTCACCGGTCGCGTGCGGGTTGACCGGCACGAATTCGGCGACCTGCTCGTTGATCCAGCGGGCCTTGAGATCCCGTCCTGCGGAGAAATCACCGGCCGCGAGGATGACACCGCGCGATGCCTGCACCTGCATCTCCCTGCCTCCGTGATGCGCGACGACGCCGGTTACCCGTCCATCCTCCACCTCCAGCCGCGTGACAGGGCAGTCGAGCACTATCCGGACGCCGAGCACGCGTGCCCGTCGCTCGAGATGGTAGATGTACGAGCGTGACCCGGGAAGAACGTTGTGCAGCCGAGGGGCGGAGTGCGGGGGTTCCCCGACCGGGCCGAAGAATTCCATGCCCATCTCGCGCAGCCACACCAGCGTGTCCGTGACGTTGTGGGTGAGGAGTCGGGCGAGTGCGATGTCCTCGGTGTCGGTGAGGGAACCGGACAGCGTCCGGTAGTCGCGCAGGTGCGCGTCAGCGTCGTCGACGATTCCCTTTCGTTCTTGGTCGGGCGTCCCCGAAGCCGCGATCGAGCCGACCGATCGTCCTGTGCTGCCGCGGAGTTCGCTGCCCTTCTCCAGGACGACGACGCGAGCGCCGTGTTCGGCTGCCGAGATGGCCGCGGCCAGTCCGGAGCCGCCGCCACCAACGACGACGACGTCTGATCCGCTGATATCGAGTGCTGGAACTGTGCTGTCGGGCACGTCGATTCCTCCGATTCCGAGAGAGACGGTCCGGGAGTGAACCGTGTCGCTGTACGGGATCGAGAGTGCCCTGAATCACTCGTGGTGGCGGCGTTTTTCCCGATGAATGGCAAAGAACCTCGGATCGCTCACCGGCGCAGAAGAATCGACGAGGGAGGCGGACACGCCCATCGCGCGCGAGATGCCCCGGGCCGCGGTCATAAGAGCGGGAACGTGTCCGACGATCCGTCCTGCCTCGGAAGGCAGCACGATGGTGAGAGCGGCAACCACATCGCCGTTCGCGTCGAAGATCGGCGCGGCAGCGCCGGTCGCCGAGGGAATCACCATTCCCTCGGCGATGCAGTGCCCTTTCGAGCGGATGTCCGTGAAGATCTTTCGGAGCCGGTCGGGATCGACGATCGTATCGGCCGTATACCGGTCGAGTGAGCCGGCGAGGAACGCTTCACGGGCGTCTTCCGGTGCATACGCCAGGAGCACCAGCCCGGCCGAGCATGCGTGCGCGGGCAGCCGGCCGCCGACATGGGTGGCGTTGATCATCGAGCCGGGTACCGACAGGCGTTCGATGTGCAGCACTTCGTCGCCGTCGAGCACACCGAGCTGAGTGTGCTGCCGTACGACGGCATGCAGGTCGTCCATGAAAGGAAGCGCGACGTCACGCAGCCGCATCACCCGCGACGACCTGGTTGCCAGCTCCCAGATTCGGACCCCCACGCGGATACCGCGGCCCTCGGTGCGTTCGAGGAGTCGCAGTTCGAGTAGTTCCGAGACCAGCCGGTACGCGGTTGTCACCGGTAGATCGGCGCGACGAGCTATGTCGGAGGCCGTCAGAACGGGGTTGTGCGCGTCGAACGCCTCGAGGATGCGCAACACTCGTTCCATGACCGACTCGCCGGACTGTGATCGAGCCATCGTTCGCTCCTCTCTCCGAGTCGCAGCGTACGACGGATCACCCACCCCACACGTAGCCTCCGTCGACGTAGATCGTTTGACCGGTCACGAACGCCGCCGCGTCGGACAGCAGGTACAGGGTCGTCGATGCGACGTCGGCGGTCGTGCACATGCGGCCCAGCGGTGCCCGTGAGCTCAGTTCGTCGCCGTCGAGGGCGCCATCGGCGACCATCGTCCGGATCAGGGGTGTGTCCACCCAGGACGGACCCACAGCATTCACGCGGACGCCGTGTGGTGCCCACTCCGTTGCCAGCGCTCTCGTAAGGCCGACGACCCCGGCCTTTGCTGCGCTGTAGGCGACACGACCCGGAAGTCCCCGGGCCGCGGCTATCGAGGCGACGTTGACGATAGCTCCGCTGTCCGGGGAGAGATGCGGGAACACGGACCGGCACACGAAGTAGGTGCCGTTGAGATCGACGTCGACGACGAGCCGCCAGTCGTCGACGTCCATCGTGGCGGCGGGAGCAGGACGGGTCAGTCCCGCACTGTTGACCACTCCGCCGATCGGTCCGTGTTCGGACACGAGCTGCGCGACGGCCCGGTCGAGTTGGTCGGGTCGGGTGACGTCGGCAGTGACCGGAATGCCGCCGACTCGGTCGGCGGCATTCCGGACGGCATCGGCGTCGCGGTCGAGGAGTGCGACGGCTCGGCCGGCGGTGATGGCTGCGGAAGCGATGTCGTGGCCGAGGCCGGATGCGCCGCCGGTGACGAGCAGGATGTCGGAGTTCATGGATGTCCTGTCGGAAGGTCAGCGGTTGACGGGACCGAGTTCGTCGAGTGGCACGAGGTGGGTCTCCCTGGCGGTGAACACGGCGATTGCCGATGCCAGTCCGCACACGCACGCGAAGATCGCCACAGGGACCCAGCCGGTGGGTCCGTCACTCATGATCGCGTAGCCGATCGCCGGTGCGAATCCTGCAAGCAGGAAGCCGAACTGGCTGCCGATCGCGAATCCCGAATAGCGGACGGGCGCCGCGAACAGCTCGGAGAAGTATGCCGGCCACAGGGCGTTGACTCCGGAGTAGAAGAATCCGAGCAACAGCGAACCGACGACGTAGATCAACGGCAGCGACGTCGTCGAGACAGCCCAGAAGTAGACGAAGACCAGTCCCGAACACACGGCGATGGATGTGATCCACACCGGTCGACGGCCGACCCGATCGGAGAACATCGCTGCAATCGGGATCGCAACGACCGCGACGATGTTCGCAATGACGGTGACCCACAGTATATCTGGCCGGGAGATGCCCACATTGTCGGAGGTCGCGTAGGCCACGCCGAACACCGTGATGACGGTCTGGAAGATCGCGAAGACGGAGGCGAACACCACCTTCAGTACGTCGCGCCACTGGGTGCGCATCAGCTCCACGACCGGCAGCGACTTGACCTCTCCATGCTCGACTTCTTCCTGGAAGACCGGGGTCTCGTCGAGTCGGGAGCGGACGACATATGCAAGCAGCAGCACGACCACACTGCTCCAGAACGGGATGCGCCAGCCCCACGACATGAGGAAGTCGTCGGGCATTGCCGCGATCGGAATGAACACCAGGGTTGCCAGCAACGTGCCCGCCTGGCAGCCGGACATGGTGAAGGAGGTGAATAGTCCGCGCTTACCTTCGGGGGAATGTTCGAGAGTCAGGGTGCTCGCGCCGGCCGCTTCGCCGCCGGCCGAGAAACCTTGGCCCAGCCGCATGAGAACCAGCAGGATCGGCGCGAGCATGCCTGCCTGCTGATAGGTCGGGAGCAAGCCGATCCCTATCGAACAGACGCCCATCAGGATCAGTGTGATGAGCAGGACGCGCTTGCGTCCGATCCGGTCACCGTAGTGTCCGAGCACGATGCCGCCGACCGGCCGCGCCACGTAACCGACACCGAACGTGGCGAGGGCCGCGATCGTGGCGACGGTGGCGTTGTCGCCAGGGAAGAACAGGGCGGGGAACACGAGAGCCGCCGCGGACCCGTAGATCACGAAGTCGTAGTACTCGAGCATGCTGCCCAAGAAGGCCGCGGTGGCGGCCTTCTTCCCGGCGGTGTGCTGGCCGCTGGTGCCGCCATCGTCGGGTTCGGCGGGGTCGCGCCCCGCATCACTGCGACCTGTGTCGTACATGGTTGTGGTCATTGTTACCTGCCGTTCGTGTATCCGTGACCGCGTGGCCTGGAACGTCATCTGGCAAGAGTGTGAGCCGGGCAACACGTCGGGGGCAGGTCACGTGCCATTGAATGGCAAAGCTTTTTCACGTGGGACGTGCACGGCGCCCCTGATGCGCGTGCAGGCCACCCGATTGCGCGGCGTGGCGTCCGGGGCAGCGGCAGTCCGTCATCTCCGGGCGCACGCACGGGTATCCTCGAGCCGTCCGGGTATAGCGATCGATAGGTTGGATGCGTTCATGGGGAGTTCCACCGACGACACAGTCGCCGCGGAAGAAACGGCGGCTCCGGACTGGCGCACACTCGAGCCGATGGAGCTCACCCCGATCCTGTCGGCGAGTCTCGATGCGTTCTACGAAACCGGCTTCCACGGCACGTCCGTGCGGGAGATCGCGAGGCGGGTCGGCGTGACCGTGCCGGCCCTCTACTACCACCACGAGAACAAAGAAGGCCTGCTCATCGCGCTGCTCGAGTTGTCGACGAGCGACGTGCTCTGGCGCTCGGACGCCGCCGACGCCGACGGTGGCACCGACCCGGTGCAACGCCTGTCGAATGTCATCGAGGCGATCGTGCTGCGGATGACGATGCGCGCGCGTCTCGCCGCGCTCGAAGGTGAGGCGCGATACCTGAGCCCGGAGAATCGTCAGCGATACCGAGCGGTTCGCAAGGGGATCGAACAGATCGTGCGGCAGATCGTCGAGGAAGGAACCGAGTCGGGAGCGTTCGACGTCGAGGATTCGGCCGAGACCACTCGCGCACTACTGGGGATGTGCCAGTCGATTCCCCGCTGGTACCACTCCGAGGGAACACTGAGCCCGCAGGAAGTCGCGAAGAAGTACGTGAAGATCGCGCTCAAGATGGTCGGGGCTTCGCCCCGCACCTGACGGACCGTTGTCGTCGCCGCGACAACGGTCCGTGACGTGCTCAGTGCGCGCGGAAATTCGCAGGCCGCTTCTCCTGGAACGCGGAAACGCCTTCCTTGAAGTCCGGACCGGCGAGCAACTTCATCTGCCCGTCCCATTCGCGGGTGAAGGCGTTGTCGAGCTCGGTGAGCGTCGCGTCGTTGATGGCATGTTTGGTGGATGCGAACGCAGGCGTCGGGCCGTCCCCGAGTCGTTTCGCGAGTTCCTCGACCTTGCTGTCGAATTCGTCGTCCGGGTAGGTGTCGGCGATGAGTCCCGCTGCGAGCGCTTCGGGAGCAGGGAGGCGCTCGGCGAGCAACGCCATCTTCAGCGCGCGGGCGCGTCCGACGGACGCGGCGACCAGGGCTGTGGCACCGCCGTCGGGCATCAGGCCGATCTTCGTGAACGCGAGGAGGAAGTAGGAGGACTCCTTCGCGACGGTGAGATCGCACGACAGTGCCAGCGACACACCGATTCCGGCTGCGGCACCGTTCACGGCACCGATGACGGGCCGGGGGAACGCGCGCAGCAGTGCGGCGAGCCGGTTGCCGGCGTCGATGGTCTCGCTGTTCGGCGGTGCAGACAGGTCGCGACCGGCGATGTCGGCGCCAGAGCAGAACGCCCGGCCCGTGCCGGTGAGGATGGCGACGCGGATGGAGTCGTCGTCCGCATGCTTCTCGAAGGCATCGCCGATAGCGTTGAGGGTGTCGGCCTTCACTGCATTCATCCTGGCGGGACGGTTGATCGTCACGCGCAGGATGCCGTCGGTGACGGCGACATCGACCTCGGGTCGATCGCCGGGCAGGTTCTCTGTCATGGGTGTCCTTCGGATTCGTCGGTCGGTGTCAGGGGCGCAGTGCGAGTGCGACTTTGCCTGTCGCAGAACGTGTTGCGAGTGAGCGGAGCGCGCCTGCGGCTTCGCTCAGGGGGTAGACGGTGGGTTCGGGGATCTGCAGTTCACCCGAGCGCAACAGGGGTTCGAGTGTGTTCCACTGCTGGGCAGGGTAGTCGGGGAGCATGCGGATGTGTTCACCCCATCCCGCACCGACCACCGAGATGTTCTTCAAGAGAAGGCGATTGACCTTGACCGTGGGGATCCCACCGCCGGTGAAGCCGAGCACCACGGCGCGACCGCCCGGCGCGAGGCTGCGGAGACTGTCGGTGAACCGGTCCCCGCCGACGGGGTCGAGCACGATGTCGACGCCACGGCCCCGGGTGAGTTCGAGTGCCTTGTCCTTGAATCCGTCGACGGCGACGGTGTGGGTTGCCCTGTTGGCCTTGGCTACTGCCGCCTTCTCGTCGGTGCTGACCACGGCGATGGTCTCGAGGCCGAGCGCCGCGGCAACCTGGAGCGCGGCGACGCCGAGGCCGCCTGCGGCGCCGTGGACGAGCACGGTCTCGCCGGGACGGAACCGTGCGCGTTCCTCGAGTGCGAAGTGGGCCGTCAGATAGTTCAGGGGCATGCCGGCCGCCGCTGTGAGTGACACACCGTCTGGAAGGGGGAACACCGAGCGGGGATGGACGGCAACCGTCTGCTGCCACGAACCGGTGTTGGCGAGGACCGCGACCCGCTGGCCGGCGGTGAACCCACTGCCTTCGGGTGCGGAGCGGACGATTCCGGCGCCTTCGGACCCGAGGACGCAGGGGAGTGGGCGGACCACCTGGTAGCCCGCGCTGGTCTGGAGGAGATCGGGGAACGAGACACCGGCCGCGTGCAGGTCGACTACGACATCGCCGGCCCCGGGCGTGGGTTCCGGTATCTCGACAGCGTGTACACCGTCGGGGCCGGTGTTCTCGGTCAGATGTGCAGCATGCATGGGTCTCCCGCCGTGTGGTCGCCGAATGGGTATCCGCGCTCACGGCCAATCATTACCAGACGAAACTGATCGGGCGCTAGATAAAGCCGGGCTATTGCCCGAGCGCTCGTTCCGTGATACTCCTTTAGCGATCGATAAGTAATGATTTCCGGATTCGAGAGGGACACGCATGGCCGACGACACGAGCGCCACCGAACCCGCAGCACTGTACGAACAGCGCGGTGGGGTTGCGATCATCACTCTCAACCGGCCCAAGGCGCTCAACGCGGTCAACAGTGCATTGTCGACCGCCGTCGGCACGTTGCTCGAACAGGCCGAGAACGACGACGACGTCCGCGTCATCGTCATCACCGGATCCGGTCGCGCGTTCTGCGCGGGCGCCGACCTCAAGGCTCTTGCCGCCGGCGAGGCCACGTCCGCCGACGGCCACCCGGAGTGGGGCTTCGCGGGGTACGTCCAGCACTGGATCAACAAGCCCACGATCGCCGCGGTCAACGGATTCGCCCTCGGCGGCGGCACCGAACTCGTACTCGCCAGCGACCTCGCCGTCGTCGACGAGGAAGCCAAGCTCGGACTGCCCGAGGTCAAGCGCGGACTGTTCGCCGCCGCAGGTGGCGTAATCCGCATGCAGCAGCAGATCCCCCGCAAGGTCGCGCTCGAACTCGCTCTCACCGGTGAACCCATCTCCGCGGCGCAGGGCAAGGAACTGGGCCTGGTCAACCGCGTCGCTCCCGCCGGCACCGCCCTCGAGGTCGCACTCGAGATCGCCGAGACCATCGCCGCAAACGCGCCGCTGTCGGTCCGCGAATCGAAGGCGATGATCTACCGCACCGCGAACCTTCCCGACTGGGAAACCGCCGCGTGGGACGCCAACAACGAAGCGCTGAAGATCGTCTTCACCAGCGAGGACGCCAAGGAAGGCCCCACCGCGTTCGCTGAGAAGCGCCAACCCGTGTGGAAGGGCCGCTGACCCGGAAGCGCCCGGCCGAGAATCCCGGCCCGGTGTCGCGGCGACCACTCCTGTGACACCGGGTCGCACCAACCACTCGAAACCTCTCGACATCAGGAGTCACCATGACCAACGCAGTCATCGTCGACGTCGTCCGCACCGCGGTCGGCAAAGGTAAGCCCGGAGGCGCACTCTCGGGTACTCACCCCGTCGAGCTTCTCGCGCACGTGCTGCGCTCGCTCGTCGAGCGCAACGGAATCGACCCCGCCCAGGTCGACGATGTCATCGGCGGGTGCGTCAACCAGGCGTCCGAACAGTCGCTCAACATCTCCCGCACTGCGCTGCTCGCGGCCGGCTTCCCCGAATCCGTGCCCGCCACCACCATCGACCGCCAGTGCGGTTCGAGCCAGCAGGCCGCGCACTTCGCCGCGCAGGGCGTCATCGCCGGTGCATACGACATGGTCATCGCATGTGGCGTCGAGTCGATGAGCCGCATTCCGATGGGCACCTCCTCGATGGGTAAGGACACGCACGGCCCGAGCATCCGCGCCCGCTACCCGGAGGGTCTGGTCAACCAGGGCATCTCCGCCGAGTTGATCTCCGCGAAGTGGAAGTTCGACCGCGACGCCCTCGACGCGTTCTCCGCGCAGTCGCACCAGCGCGCTGCCGCCGCGATCGCCGCCGGCCACTTCGACAAGGAAATCGTGCCGATCGAGGTCACCAACGCCGCGGGCGAGCAGGTGCAGCACACGGTCGACGAGACCGTGCGTGCCGCCACCACCGCAGAGGGCCTCGCCGGCCTGAAGCCGTCGTTCTACACGGAGGACTACGCTGCCCGCTTCCCCGAGGCGCAGTGGATCATCACCCCCGGCAACTCGTCGCCGCTCACCGACGGGGCCTCCGCGGCGCTGATCATGAGCGAGGAGCTCGCGAACAAGCTCGGTCTCACGCCGCGCGCCCGTTTCCACTCGTTCTCCGTCGCAGGCGACGACCCGGTCTTCATGCTCACCGCGCCGATCCCCGCCACCCAGAAGGTCCTCGCCAAGTCGGGTCTGAGCATCGACGACATCGACGCCTACGAGGTCAACGAGGCGTTCGCGCCCGTGCCGCTCGCATGGGCCCACGAGTTCGGTGCCGACCCGGCCAAGCTCAATCCGTGGGGTGGCGCGATCTCGCTGGGCCACGCGCTCGGGTCGTCGGGCACCCGCCTGCTGAGCACGCTCGTCAACCACCTCGAAGCGACCGGCGGCCGTTACGGTCTGCAGACGATGTGTGAGGGCGCGGGCATGGCCAACGCAACCATCATCGAACGTATCTGACACACAACACTATTCGGAAGGACATTCAATGATCGTCAATGACAGCGTTGCCGTCGTCACCGGAGGCGCCTCGGGTCTCGGCCTCGCCACCACCAAGGCGCTGATCGCCGACGGTGCCACCGTCGTCATCATCGACCTCCCCTCCTCCAACGGTGAAGCTGTTGCCAAGGAACTCGGCGACCGTGCGCGCTTCGCGCCGGCCGACGTCACCGACGAGGCGGCCGTCGTCGCCGCACTCGATCTGGCCGAGTCTCTCGGGCCGCTGCGTGTCGCGGTGAACTGCGCCGGCATCGGCAACGCGGTCAAGACCGTCAGCAAGAAGGGTGCATTCCCGCTCGACGGCTTCAAGAAGGTCATCGACGTCAACCTGATCGGCACGTTCAACGTGATCCGCCTGGCGGCCGAGCGCATCTCCAAGACCGAGCCGGTCGACGGTGAGCGCGGCGTCATCATCAACACCGCCTCCGTCGCCGCATTCGACGGCCAGATCGGCCAGGCCGCGTACTCTGCGTCCAAGGGTGGCGTCGTCGGCATGACCCTGCCGATCGCCCGCGACCTCGCGTCGCTGCTCATCCGCGTCGTGACCATCGCTCCCGGCCTGTTCAAGACGCCACTGCTCGGTTCGCTGCCGGAAGAAGCACAAGCCTCGCTCGGCCAGCAGGTTCCGCACCCGGCCCGCCTCGGTGATCCCGCCGAGTACGGCGCTCTGGCCGCGCACATCGTGTCGAACGCGATGCTCAACGGCGAGGTCATCCGCCTCGACGGTGCCATCCGCATGGCACCGCGCTAGACACCGCACGACGCACACGCGAGAGGATGGGATCGATGACCGCACAACCGGAGATCAAGGCCGCGGATTGGCGGGTATTCGAGCAGCTGCGGTACGATCCCATTCTCGAGCATGCACTGGAAGCCTTCAGCGAGAACGGCTTCCACGGAACCACCGTGCGCGACCTGGCCCGGCGGGTGGGTGTGACGGTTCCCGCGCTGTACTACCACTTCGAGAACAAGGAAGCCGTTCTCGTGACCCTGCTCGACGCCGCCGTCCTCGACCTCATCGACCGTGTCCTGGCCGCGGTCGCGGACGGTGGCGCCGACCCGGTCGCCCGATTCTCCAATGCCGTCGAGGCGATCGTGCTCAACATGACGTTCCGCGCCATGCGTTCCGGACTGGATTCCGAACTGCGACACGTCTCTTTCGAGAACCGCCGCACCTACGCCGCGACGCGGAAACGACTCGAACTCATCATGCTCGACCTCGTCCGCGAAGGTGCGGAGGCCGGAGTCTTCGACGTCGACGATGCCGAGGAGACCGTGCGGGCCATGCTCGGCATGCTCCAATCCATCGCCCGCTGGTACCAACTCGACGGACCACTCACCCCGGCGCAGGTCGCCGACCGCTACATCGTGATCGCCCTGCGCATTGTGGGCAACCACGCCACCACCTGAACGTCTCACTGCGAGGAGATCTTTAGTGCTGTCCACAGCTTTCACCGAAACCTTCGGAGTTCGTCACCCCATCGTGCAGGGCGGAATGCAGTGGGTCGGCCGCGCCGAACTGGTCGCCGCCGTTGCCAACGCCGGTGCGCTCGGCATGATCACAGCGCTCACCCAGCCCACCCCCGAAGATCTCGCGAAGGAGATCGCCCGCACTCGCGAGCTCACCGATCAGCCGTTCGGTGTCAACCTCACGATCCTGCCGTCGATCACTCCGCCGCCCTACGACGAGTACCGACAGGTCATCATCGACTCCGGCATCAAGATCGTCGAAACCGCGGGATCGAACCCCGCGCCGCACCTGCCCGACTTCCACGCTGCCGGAATCAAGGTGCTGCACAAGTGCACCAGCGTCCGCCACGCCGTGAAGGCACAGGATGTCGGCGTCGACGGCATCAGCATCGACGGATTCGAATGCGCCGGCCACCCCGGTGAGGACGATATCCCCGGCCTCGTGCTGATCGCGGCGGCGGCAGAGAAGATCACCATCCCGATGATCGCCTCGGGCGGCTTCGGTGACGGTCGCGGGCTCGTCGCCGCTCTCGCGCTCGGCGCCGACGGCATCAACATGGGCACCCGCTTCATGTGCACCGTCGAGTCGCCGATCCACCAGAAGATCAAGGAAGCGATCGTCGCGGCCGACGAGACCGACACCGAGCTGATCTTCCGCCCGCTGCGCAACACCGCGCGCGTGGCCAGCAACACCGTCAGCCGCGAGGTCGTCGAGATCCTCGAGCGTGGCGGCCAGTTCCCGGATGTGCAGGAACTTGTTGCAGGTGCGCGTGGTCGTCTGGTGTACGAGAACGGCGACCCGGAGGCCGGCATCTGGACCGTCGGTACCGTGCAGGGCATCATCCACGACATTCCCACCGCCGGTGACCTTGTCGAGCGCATCGTCGCTGACGCGGAGGCTCTGATCTCGGAGCGGCTCGCGGGCATGATCAACCGCGTGAACGCCTGACACGTCTCTCATCAGGAGAACCCATGAAGCGCACCCATTTCGACAGTGATCACGAAGCGTACCGGGAAACGGTGCGCGAGTTCTACACCCGCGAAGTCGTACCGAACTACGAACGCTGGGAAGAGGAACGGCTCATCGACAGGTCTGTGTACCTGGCTGCCGGCAAGGCGGGGATACTGGGACTCGGAGTCCCCGAGGAATTCGGTGGATCGGGCGTCACCGACTATCGGTTCCGTCAGATCGTCCAGGAAGAGACTGCCCGCACGAACACCACGTCGTTCGGGGCGACCCTGGCACTGCAGGACGACATCGCCATCCCGTACCTCCTGCACCTCGGAACCGAGGAGCAGAAGGCCCGCTGGCTGCCGCGTATGGCTTCCGGCGAGATCATCGGCGCCATCGCGATGACCGAACCGGGTGCCGGTTCAGACCTGCAGGGCGTCAAGGCCACGGCTGTCCGTGACGGCGACGACTGGGTCATCAACGGCCAGAAGACTTTCATCACCAACGGTATTCACTCCGATCTCGTGATCGTGGTGTGCCGTACCGATCCGAGTGCCGGATCGAAGGGGTTCTCGCTCATCGTCGTCGAGCGTGACACCCCCGGATTCAGTCGCGGACGCAAGCTCGACAAGGTCGGTCTCGCCGCCCAGGACACCGCCGAGCTGGTGTTCGAGGATGCACGGGTGCCCGCCGAGAACCTGCTCGGCACCGAAGGACGCGGTTTCATCCATCTCATGGAGAACCTGCCGCTCGAGCGGATCGGCATTGCCGTCAGCGCCATCACGTCGGCGCGTGCGGCCTACGAGTGGACCAAGCAGTACGTGTTCGAGCGCAAGGCATTCGGAAAGCCGATCGGCGACCTGCAGAACACCCGTTTCGTGCTCGCCGAGATGCTCACGGAGATCGAGGTGACCGAGTCGCACGTCGACCGGTGCATTCTCGCGCTCAACGCCGGCGAACTGACCGCGGTCGATGCGTCGAAGGCCAAGTGGTGGGCCAGCGAGCTGCAGAAGCGTGTCGTCGACCGGGGCGTGCAGTTGCACGGCGGCTACGGCTTCATGATGGAGTACCCGATCGGTCGCGCCTACCGGGACGCACGGATCCAAACCATCTACGGCGGCACCACCGAGGTCATGAAGGAAATCATCGGCCGTGACATCGCTGCCGAGTTCAGGTAGCGAGGTCACGCATGGGGAGCGGCATGTTCGATCTGACCGGTAGAAGGGCTCTGGTGACCGGCGGATCGGCAGGTCTCGGACTCGGCATGGCGCGCGGACTCGCCCGCGCCGGCGCCGACGTGGCGCTGTGGGGGCGCGGCACCGACAAGCTCGAGGCCGCTGCGGCCGAACTCGCCGACTTCGGCACTACGGTGTGCACGCGGTCGGTCGATGTGGCAGACGAGCAAGCGGTGATCGACGGCGTCGTCACCACCGCCGACGCGCTCGGCGGCCTCGATATCGTCGTCGTCAACGCGGGTATCACGGGGCAGCTGCAGAAGTTCCCCGAATCGTCGACGGAGCAGTACAGGAAGGTGATGGCGACCAATCTCGACGGTGCCTACTTCACGTTGCGGGAAGCGTCGAAGATTCTCGTTGCGCAAGGCACCGGTGGTTCGATGATCGTGACGTCGAGCCTGGGCGCGCTCCAGGGTGCCGGTCGTAATCAGGCGTACGGCGCGACCAAGGCTGCAGTACTCGCCATGGCCAACGGCTGTGCTGTCGAGTTCGCGCGGTTCGGTATCCGGGTGAACAGCGTCCTGCCCGGTTGGATCGCGACCGATCTCACCGGGCAGTTGCAGGAATCCGAGGTGTTCAACAGCAACGTGATCTCCCGCGTTCCGCTCGGTCGCTGGGGCACGCCCGAGGATTTCGAGGGCATCGCTGTCTACCTCGCCAGTGATGCGTCGCGCTTCCAGACCGGGAGCACGACCCTCATAGACGGCGGATACAGCATGTTCTAGCTTTCCTCCGGACCGGCCTGTTGCGCGGCCCGGAGCGATCGGGAAATGTAGAGCGTGAAAACCGCATTCTACGAAAGGGAGAACATGGCGCTCACTGCCCTGCTCGAGCTCGAATTCAAGGCAGATTCGCTCGACGATGCCAAGAAGGTCATGACGCGAGTCCTAGACGAGACCCGGGCATTCGACGGCTGTGTCGGTATCGAGATCCTCGTGGACCAGAAGAACGAGGCACGCTGGGTCGTCGTCGAGAAGTGGCAGTCGCAGGAGCACGACACCGCGTACCGCAAGTTCCGCGCGGGCGAAGGCGCGATCACCGATCTCGGGCCGCTGCTCGCAGGAGCGCCGAAGCTGACGCACTACAGCGCGCTCTGATACGCGAATTCCCAGTGGGGGCGCGCCTTGGTGCGCCCCCACTTTCACGCGAAGAACGTCAGGGTGGGTAGATCGTCGCCGAACAGGTCGGGTGAGTCGGTGCCGACGCGATCGGGGAACACCGCCGGATGTTTCTCGAGGAACGCGGCGATGCCCTCGCGGGCATCCGGTCCCACACCGCGGAGGTTGATGCCTCTGGATTCGGCCCGGTGGGCGAACATCGGATGGTCGGTTCCGAGCATGCGCCACATCAACTGCCTGGACAGCGCGGCGGACACCGGGGCCGAATGTTCGGTGATTCTGTGCGCCAGGGCAAGCGCTTCGTCGAGTACGGATGCCTTCGGATGGAGTGCGTAGAAGAGGCCCGACCCGTATGCTTCCGCGGCGTCGATGAGCCGACCGGAGTAGACCGAGTCCAGCGCGCGTTGCATCGGCACCAGTTCGGGCAGGAACCCCGGAGGACGTGCATGTCCTCGGCGCACCGTTCTACCTCATGGAGCTCGTCGACGGCGGATCCGTCGGTACTGTCTCGCAGGCCGAGGCCCTCACTTCCGGGCAGCGTCACCGTCTCGGTCTCGATCTCGCGGACACGCTGGCCGATCTACACGACATCGATCCCGCGTCGGTCGGTCTGAGCGAATTCGGCAGGCCGGAAGGGTATCTCGAGCGTCAGCTGAATCGCTGGGAGAGGCAGTGGGCCTCGTCCAAGACCTCGGAGCGTTCGGAGGTGTCCGCTCTGCTCGGCAAACTGAGCAGAGCGCTGCCCCGCACTCGATTCCCTGGCATCGTGCACGGCGACGTCAAGCTCGACAACGTGCTGGTCGCTCACGAAGACCCGGCGAGCATCGTCGCCGTACTGGACTGGGAGATGGCGACTCTGGGCGACACTCTCGCCGACGTAGGCGTCATGCTCAGTTTCTGGGATGTGCCCGGCCTACCGTTCAACCCTGTCACGAAAGGTCTCGCGACCCTCGACGGCTTTCCTACCAGAGGGGAGCTCGTCGAGCGTTACGCGACCCGGCGCGGGATCGAACTCCCCGAAATCGACTGGTACACCGTGTTCGCCGACCTCAAGATTGCGGTCATCCTCGAGGGAATCCACGCTCGACATCTGCAGGGAGACACCGTCGGCGAGGGCTTCGAGGGTATCGCGGACATGGTCGGGCCGCTGCTGCAGCGCGCGCTCGAGCTCGCCGAGACGTCGTCGCTCCATGAACTTCGCCAATAGGCGCACACACCGATCGGAGACAGCACAATGGATTTCGCATACAGTCCGAAGGTCGACGAGCTGCGGGAGAAGCTGGCCGAGTTCGTGCAGGACCGAGTCCTTCCTGCCGAGACGATTGCGGCGCAACAGCTCGCGAGCAAGCCCGACTTCTGGGGTGCGCCGCCGATCATGGCGGACCTCAAGGCTACGGCCAAGCGGCGGGGACTGTGGAATCTCTTCCTGCCGGAGGGTGGTGGCGCCGGCCTGACCAACCTCGAGTACGCGCCGCTCGCCGAACTCACGGGCTGGAGTCCGCAGCTCGCTCCCGAAGCACTGAACTGCAACGCGCCGGACACCGGCAATATGGAATTGCTCGCCCGCTACGGCACCGAGAATCAGAAGCAGCGGTGGCTCGCACCGCTCCTCGCGGGCGAGATCCGCTCCTGCTTCTCGATGGCCGAACCCGATGTCGCGAGCTCGGATGCCTCCAACGTGCGGCTCGACATCGCCGAGGACGGCGACGACTGGGTGCTCACCGGCAGAAAATGGTGGACCACTGCCGCGCTGCGCGAAGACAACCGGGTCGCAATGGTCATGGGGGTCACCGATCCCGATGCTCCGGCCGGCTCGCGTCACTCGATCGTGCTGGTACCCACCGATGCCCCCGGCGTGAGAATCGAACGCTCCACCACGGTCCTCGGATTCGACGACCGGCACGAAGGTGGTCACGGCGAGATCGTCTACGACCGCGTTCGGGTTCCGAAAGCGAACCTGCTCGGTCCGCGTGGCAAGGGTTTCGCGGTCGCCCAGGCCCGCCTCGGTCCGGGCCGCATCCATCACTGCATGCGCCTGATCGGCATGGCCGAGCGGGCGATCGCGCTGACGACCGAACGCGCGCGCACTCGGGTCGCATTCGGCAGGCCTCTCGCAGACGAAGGCGTCGTGCAAGCGACGATCGCCGACGCTCGGATCAAGGTCGACGCAGCACGTCTGATGGTGCTGCGCGCGGCATGGAGAATGGATGTCGAGGGCCCCAAAGCGGCCCGCCACGACATTGCTGCTGCAAAGGTCATGGTGCCGTCGACGGCCAAGTGGATCATCGACGAAGCAATGCAGATCTTCGGCGGTGCCGGATTGTCCGAGGACACTCCACTCGCCATGCTGTACTCGCAGGCCAGATTCCTTCAGATCGCCGACGGCCCCGATCAGGTGCACCGGCGTTCGCTCGCGCGTGCCGAATTCACTGCCACACCGGTCATTCGAGAGGTTCGACGATGACCGGCGAACACTGACGCTCCCACCCCTCCCACTTCCCCTGGTTCGAAAACGAGGACCTACGATGTCCGAAATACAAACCCACGAACAACCTCTCGGTGCACCGGCGGGTCCGGCCCCTCGTGCCGGACGCGCCGCGGTTGCAGCCGCGATCTCGACGTCGCTCGAATGGTACGATTTCTTCATCTATTCGACGGCCGCTGCGCTCGTATTCAACGTGACCTTCTTCGCTACGGGCAACGAAGTCGTCTCGGCAGTGAACTCATTCGCGACCGTCGCGGTCGGATTCATCGCGCGGCCCATCGGCGGTATCCTCGCCGGGCACTTCGGTGACAAAATCGGGCGTAAACCCGTGCTCGTGACCGCCGTGGTGCTCATGGCGGTCGCGACGTCGCTGATCGGTTTCGTGCCGAACACCGAGATCGTCTGGCTTGCACCGATGCTCTTGGTCACCCTGCGCGTCTGCCAGGGATTGGCGGTCGGCGCTCAGTGGGGCGGCGCAGTCCTGCTGGCCACGGAGAACGCCCCCGCGAATCGTCGCGGATTCTTCGGCAGTTTCGCCCAGCTCGGAGTCCCGATCGGCGTCGTCCTCGGCAACGTCGTCTTCCTGGTACTCACCGCAACCGTGGCCCAGGACTCGTTCCTGTCGTGGGGCTGGCGCATCCCGTTCTGGATCAGCCTCATCATGCTGCCGGTGGCGTTCGCGATCCATCGCTACCTGGAAGAGACCCCGGAGTTCAAGAAGATCGCCGCGAAACTCGAGGGAGCTCCGTCCGCTCGTCGCTCTCCGATCGTCGAAGTGCTGCGCAAGAATCCGGGCACGGTACTCATGGCTGCGGGTTCGAACGCGATCGGTGTCATCTTCTTCTACACGATGATCACCGGTTCGGTGCAGTACGCGACGACCTATCTCGGCCTCGGCCGCTCGACCGTGCTCACGTTCATCCTCATCGCATGCCTTCTCCAGATTCCGTTGGTGCCGTTGTTCGGTCACCTGTCGGACCGTATCGGTCGCAAGCTCGTCTTCGGTGCGGGTACCGTCGCCATGATGGTGTGGGGCCTGCCGATGTGGCTGCTGATCGGAGCGTCCGGGCCGGGCAAGGTGTGGCCGTTCGCGGTTGCGGTGATCGTCGGCGTCGTCGCGATGTCGCTCCAGACAGGAACACAGGGAACGTTGTTCTCGGAGCTGTTCCCGCCCGAGGTGCGCTTCTCCGGAGCATCACTCGGCTACCAGATCTCGGCGATCATCGGTGGCTTCGCTCCGATGGTCATGGTGTTGCTCATCAATGGCGAGGCCGGCAATGCGTGGAAGGTGGGCGTATTCCTTGCCCTCTCCGCCGCGATCGGACTGCTGTGCCTGATCGCAATCGTGCGGAGGTATTCCCGGCCGCACGAGTCCGTGGACGCAGCCTGACCCGACACGACCAGGAGTAGAAAGATGCTGGAATTCCCGGATACCCACGCTGAGGCCGACCCCGGTCGTCCCGCGTACATCATGGCGGACACCGGTGCCGTCGTGACCTACGGCGAACTCGTCGTCGACTCGCGAAGTATTGCAAAAATGTTGTGGTCCAAAGGTCTTCGACACGGCGACTGTGTGGCTGTGTTGATGGAGAACAGTGCGTCGTTTCCGAAGATCGCGTGGGCGGCACAGCGCATCGGACTGCGCTACGTCACTCTGTCGACGCGTCTACTGCCGGATGAAATCGCATACATCCTGAGAGATTCCGGAGCACACGCGCTGTTCACCAGCGGCCGCCATCTCGACGCGGCAGCAGATGCCGCGGACCTGACACCGGGAGTGCAGCATCGCTTCACCGTGGACGAGGCTGCCCGGGGATTCGCGAATCTGGCGATCGAATCGGACTCCGTTCCGTCGACAGTGGTTCCGGACGAGCGCGAGGGAGTGGATCTGCTGTATTCGTCCGGAACCACGGGTCGACCCAAGGGTGTCGTGGCAGACCTGCCGCTGCACCCGCTCGGGACACCGCCGGGTGTGGCCGGCCTGTTGCACGCCCAGTGGGGGATCGGTCGAGACAGCGTGTACCTGTCCCCAGCACCTCTGTATCACGCTGCGCCACTACGTTTCACCATGACCGTGCATCGGTACGGAGGCACCGCAATCGTGATGGAGCGGTTCGACCCGGAAAAGGCGCTCGAACTCGTCGAGCGCTACCGGGTGACCCACACTCAGATGGTGCCCACCATGTTCATCCGGATGCTCAAACTCTCGGAGGCGCAACGAACCGCATTCGATGTCTCGTCGCTGCAAGTGGTCATCCACGCTGCAGCGCCGTGTCCGCCGGACACCAAGCGAGCCATGATCGACTGGCTCGGACCGATCATCCACGAGTACTACTCGTCGACAGAGAACAGCCTGTTCACCGCTCTGGATTCGCACGAGTGGCTGGCCCACCCGGGATCGGTGGGGCGATCGATCCTGGGTATCGCACACATCCTCGACGAGTCGGGGGAGGAACTTCCACCGGGGGAGTCCGGCACGATCTGGTCGGACGGCGGGCTGATGTTCGAGTATCTGAACGATCCGGAGAAGACCGCGGCAGCCCGCAACGAGATCGGTTGGACGACGGTGGGCGACCTCGGCTATCTCGACGAGGATGGGTACCTCTACCTGTCGGATCGGCGAGCCGATCTCATCCTGTCGGGTGGTGTCAACATCTACCCGCGGGAATCGGAAGACGTACTCGTCGTACATCCGAAGGTCGCCGATGCCGCGGTGTTCGGGATCCCACACGACGAACTCGGTGAAGTCGTGCACGCGGTCGTGCAGCCGGCACCGGGCGTGCAGAGCGGCAGTGCGCTCGAGGAAGAACTGCTCGCGTTCCTCCGGGCGAAGCTGTCGACCTACAAATGCCCGCGTCGGATCGATTTCGTCGACGAGTTGCCTCGTCATGCCACAGGCAAGCTGTACAAGCGGCTGCTGCGCGATCGCTACTCGCAGAAGATGGTGTCGTGACCGAGGATTGCTAGAGCGACAAGCGTCGGCGGGCCCCCGCGTACTCGGCGCTCAGGCGCGCGACGACGTCTGCCGCGGGCACCACCGAGTCGATCGCGCCCACACCCTGGCCGGCGCCCCACACGTCACGCCACGCCTTGGCGCTGTCGTCCGAGCCGAAGCTCATTGCCGACGGATCCGACTCGGCGAGGTGATCAGGGTCGAGGCCCGCGGCCTCGATGCTGCCGCGCAGGTAGTTTCCGTGCACCCCGGTGAACAGATTCGAGTAGACGATGTCCGATGCGGTGGAGTCCACGAGCATCTGTTTGTAGCCGTCAACGGCGTTCGCCTCGTCGGTGGCGATGAACACGGACCCGGCATACGCAAGATCAGCACCGGCTGCCTGCGCCGCGAGGATCGCGTTGCCGTGTGCGATCGACCCCGAGAGCAGCAGCGGCCCGTCGAACCACTCTCGGATCTCCTGGAGCAGAGCGAACGGCGCCTGGGTACCGGCGTGCCCGCCCGCGCCCGCGGCGACCGCGATCAGGCCGTCGGCGCCCTTCTCGATCGCCTTCCGTGCGAAGCGGTTGTCGATGACATCGTGCAGCACGATGCCGCCGTACGAGTGCACGGCGTCGTAGACGTCGGTGCGCGCACCGAGCGAGGTGATGACGATCGGTACCTCGAACTCGACAACTGTCGCGAGATCCTGCTCGAGACGGTCGTTGGACCGGTGCACGATCAGATTCACCGCGTACGGAGCCGACGGCATGTCCGGATTGTTCGCATCGTGCTTGGCGAGCTCCTCGGTGATTCGGGTGAGCCATTCACGCAGCTGCGACTGGGGTCGCGCGTTCAGCGAAGGGAACGAGCCGACGATGCCCGAAGTGCACTGTGCGATGACCAGGTCCGGGTTCGACACGATGAACATCGGCGACGCCACGAGCGGCAGACGAAGCCGGTCTTGCAGGACAGGTGGCAGACTCACAGGCTCACAACAGTCGACGAGAAATCTGGTACTCCCTCACACTCACGGACACTTCCTTCCACCTCATCCGCCACGCGAGGAGACCGTGGAATACCTCGACATCCTGCGTAGCGCAGATCCTCACACACCGCGGCGGAGCCCCGGGTCACTGCTTGCTGTACCGGCTCCGATCTCCGCATCCTCGACGAAGCGAATCTTCGACCGGACCCGACAACCACGAAACGACCCGCAGTGCACACCCCAGAACGATGCTGCGGCACGGACCGAACAGAGCATGTCGGTGGCCCGCGTTATCGTCACCGCCGAGACCTGACACCGGCACCGCCGGAAAGGAACACGTGCGGCACCCATCGGTGCTGCCCGCACTCGGGCGGAAAAGGAGGGGTGTGATGACCGGCACCGAACTGGCCGAGCGACGCCGGTTCTCGTTCACCACCCGCCCCCATGCGGCGGTCGACGACACCAGCGGTGAACCGATCGGACTCGGCGACCTCGATGTTCGCGTCGGGTGGCTGCTCGACCTGATCACCAGTGCCGAAACAGAACTACTCACCAGGCTGTGGCACCCCGACACTTTCGACATTCTCGCTGCCGGTCGCGACAGCGGCGGCCGGGCACTGCCGAAACACGGGCACGTCGTCGCCGCTCGCCTCGGCTGGACCCCCACCTACCCCGACGGGTGTTATGTGCCGTCGCGGGTGTCGCGGGTGGTCACCGCACACGCCACCGCGACGCTACGGACCTTGACCTACCGCGACACGGCGATCGCGTCGCTGTCGGCCCGGTTCGATCCCGCCACCGGACGTATCGCCCCGCCGGCGAGTGGGGAGCTGTCTGTGCCGCCGGGGTTCGCCCGCGGTGTGCGGCGGCAATTGGTCGCCTGTATCGGCCGCTCGGACGCGGCTGTGGGTCAGGACATCTCGAGCAACGCGCGACCCGGTACCTCGGCGTCTGCGGAGGAGACACAGTCCACGCGGCTGCGGATCACCGACATTCAGGCTCCACCGCAGGTCAGCCCGATGGCCCGCCTCGCTGCCGCCGATCGGCAACTCGCCGAGCTCACCGTCACCGCCGACACGATGGTGTTGACGGTGAAGCTCCCGACCACAGCGACCCCCGCCAGGCGAGCGCACTGGCGGGCGGTGCGGTTGACCGCCGTTCTTCCACCTCACTTGCACGGCCGCCCGATTACTGCGTGGCATCTGCCGACTCTGGCCCTCGACGGTCGAGGTCTGTTGCTGCAGTGTGCTGCCACCGAAGCCGTCCCCACCAGCGAACTGAGTACCGCGACCGTGGCGGTGGGGGTGGACTGGTCACCGTCGACTCTCGGCGCTGCCGCGATCGTCACCGACACCGGCGATGGGCTGGTCTCCGATTTTCGGGGTTACACCTACGACGACCGCGGACTGGGTATCAAGCTGGCCCGGTTGCAGACCGAAGGCCAATTCCTGCATCGCAAGGCCGCCCGCCTGACTCGGCTCGCTGAGAATGCTCCGCCGCAGCTGCGGGCGGAGTTGGACGCGACGATCGCGGTGCTCGAGGCGAACCGCACTGCGGTCGGTGTCAAGCGCGGGAAGATCAATCGGGAGTTGGCGTTTCATTTCGCTCGTCAGGTCACCGACTACGCGGTCGCCGCCGATGCGACGGTGATCGCGGTCGAAGATCTCGCGAGTCTCGAACCGCGTGGGCGGGGCCGGGTGAACAACACTCGGGCGGCGCAGTCCGCGCGCCGTAAAGCCGCCGACGCGCTGGCTCATACCGCCGCTCGGGTGGGTGCGGTGGTGGTGACGGTGCCGGCGAAGGGGTCGTCGGCGTTATGTCCGGGCTGCAACGAGGAACTGGCCCGCCCGGGTGGCTATCACACTGCGTGGTGCGAGTCGTGTCGACTGGGTGGGAATCGTGATCGTGTGGCGGGGGTGAACCTCGCCAAGCGTGCTCTCCTCGGCCGAGGTGCTGCGGTCCGCACCCGTGCTGGGGGTCTGGAGATCCGGACCATCGAGCATGCTCCGGTGCGCAAGTGCCGGGACAAGACCGGTCCGACACCCGGGAGGCCGCGGCATCGGCGTGTCCGCCGTAGTGTTCCGACCCCGTCGGCCTCTGAGGGGGTGAACGAGGTGAAGTCTTGTCCTGCGTCTGAAGCGTCGGTGTGGGGCACGGTCGAGCCCGCGGTGTCGCAGGATGTTTCGGGTAGCCATGAGGGACGTGGATCTGGACCGCCTGGCATGTAGGTGACAGGAAGTATCAGGTTTACGTAGACGCTCTCCCTCTCAGTTCGGACCCCGAATGCGCTGAGCGTAGAACTTCGGGTGATCGACCGGAAATCGTGGCGTTCCGACGCCGGTCTCCGCGGTGCCGGGGCCGGCGGTTAAGGTGAACGTCGGAGTGCCGTGTTCACTGCACTTCACTGTTACGTCGAGTGTGGAGGTAATCGGGCATGTTGGAACTGATCGGCATGGTCATCGTGGTCGCTTGTGTTGCCGTCGTCGTCGCCTGCTGCCTGCTCCTGCTCGTGGCATCGACCGTCGGCCCGCACTTCCTCCTGGCCTCGGACAAGAAGAACGCCGAGGTCGAGCGGAACACGCCCGCTCGCGTCTGACCTCGATACGACCTCGTAGGAGTCCGAGCGCCTACCCCCAGCCCAGCTGGTGGAGGCGCTCCTCTTCGATTCCGAAATAATGCGCAATCTCGTGAACGACCGTCACCGCGACTTCGTGCACCACGTCGTCGTCGGTGTCGCAGATGTCGAGGATCGCGTCGCGGTAGATCGTGATCGTGTCGGGTAGCGACCCGGCGTAATGACTGTCGCGTTCGGTCAGTGCGATCCCGTGGTAGAGACCCAACAGATCCGGCTCGTCCTCGTGCCGCGGCTCGACGAGCACCACCACGTTGTCGATCGCCCGCGTGAGTTCCGAGGGAATCTCGTCGAGCGCATCCGAGACGAGTCCCTCGAAGCGCTCGTCGCTCATCTTCACCATCGATTCACGCCCCCGGCAGGGGAGCAGCACCGGGGAGTGGTGTGGGGAGCGACCGGCCCTCGGGCTGCGGCGGCGGCGGAACCGGCGGCTGGCCGTCGATGAGGATGTCGCCCTTCGCGCTGCCCGTGATGGAGGCGAAGCCGCCACCGTCGACCTGCTTGCCGACCGAGCAGTTGACCTTGCGGCTTCCCGCCAGCCAACTGTCGAAGTTCACGTTGTCCCAGAACAGTGTGAGCGTCTTGCTCCGTAATCCGTCCGGGTCGTTCAGGTACTCGTTGACCCGCTCCGTGCAGGTCCGCTCGAGGTAGGCGTCCTGGTCCTCGACGCTCGGCAGTCCGCCCGGGAAGTTCTCGGAGAGGTCCACTGTCGCCACCACTTCGAATGCGTGCGGCTTCGAGCATTCGACGGGATCGGCCGGGACGCCGTTGTTGATGCCGATGCACAGGCCCACGTCCCACGCGCGCGACTGGTCCTGGTCGGCGACCGGGCCCTTGATGGGCAGCAGATTGCCCGTGGTCGACGAGAACTGCAGTCCACAGCGCAATGTGCGTTCGCCGGCGGCCCAGCCGGCTTCACCGGGATTGATCAGTCCGATGCTGAATTTGCCGTGCGGATCGAAGTGGCCGCCCAGGTAGTCCATCGCCGCAGGCGCGCATTGCTCGTCGCGGAGTTCGGTGAACCGCATCACCGACGGGAAACGCGACCCCGGACCCCACTCGGCGCCGGGAAACACGCTCAGGTCGATGTCCTGGACCACCTCGAACAGATGGGACTGCTCGCAGTCCACCTGCGTGAGGTCGCTCGCATCGAGCGCAGTCCAGCTCAAACAATCCCCGCTGGTGGAGGTACCGAACGCTTCACCGGCGACGGCGCCGGTCGACGGGGACGCGCCGCTGTTGCTTCCGTCGGTGGCGTCGGTGCCTTCGAAGCCCGCGACGACGAACGTCGCGATCGCGGCGAGGACCGCGCCTGCAGCTACGAACACCAACGCGCGTCGCGTCAGCGTCGCTGACGGTGGACGCCGTACCGGCTTCTTCTTCTTGTCTTCGGCCATCGCCTTCCATCATGCCCTGGCCCGGTCTCTCCGGGTAACGTCGGTTCATGGCCGACGACCAGATCGATCCCCGCATCCAGGAGATCGCGCAGCGTTGCTTCGACGCAGCGCGCGCAGGCGACAGCGAGACTTTGTCGACGTATATCGAGGCAGGTGTCCCCGCGAACCTGACGAACGGAGCCGGCGACACCCTTGTCATGCTCGCCTCCTACCGAGGGAACGCCGCTGCCGTCCGCGTCCTCATCGACAACGGCGCGGACGTGAACCGCGCGAACGACCGCGGCCAGACTCCGCTCGCCGGCGCGGTCTTCAAGGGCGAGGAAGAGGTCGTGCGGATGCTCACCGAGGCGGGCGCGGATCCGCTGGGCGGGCACCCCACCGCGGTGGACGCGGCGCAGATGTTCGGGCGTGAGGACTACCTGCAGCTCTGGCAAAGGTAGGCTTCACCTTCGTGATCGACCTCAAGTTCCTCCGCGAGAATCCCGACACCGTTCGCGCCTCGCAGCGCACCCGAGGCGAGGACCCAGGTCTCGTCGATGCGCTGCTCGATGCGGATGCCTCCCGTCGTGCCGCTGTGCTGGCGGGCGACAACGCCCGCGCCGAGCAGAAGGCGCTGGGCAAGAAGGTGGGTAAGGCGTCCCCGGAGGAGCGGCCAGCGCTGCTCGACGGTGCGAAGGAACTCGCGGCCGAGGTCAAGGAACTCGAGGCCACGCAGAACGCCGCGCAGGAGGCGCTCGAGCTGGCGCACATGGCGATCTCCAACATCGTCCAGGAAGGTGCTCCGGCTGGCGGCGAGGACGATTTCGTCACTCTCGAAACGGTCGGTGACCTGCCGACGTTCGATTTCGAGCCGAAGGATCACCTCACCCTCGGTGAGTCGCTGGGCCTGATCGACATGGAGCGCGGCGCCAAGGTCTCCGGTGCGCGCTTCTACTTCCTCACCGGCTACGGCGCGCTGCTGCAGCTCGGTCTGCTCCAGCTCGCTGCGCAGAAGGCCACGGCCAACGGTTTCACCATGATGATCCCGCCGGTGCTGGTGCGCCCCGAGATCATGCGTGGGACCGGTTTCCTCGGGCAGCATGCCGACGAGGTGTACCACCTGGAGGACGATGACCTGTACCTGGTCGGCACGTCCGAGGTACCGCTGGCGGGCTATCACTCGGGCGAGATCCTCGATCTGTCGAAGGGGCCGAAGCGGTACGCGGGCTGGTCCTCGTGCTTCCGCCGCGAGGCGGGCAGCTACGGCAAGGACACCCGCGGCATCATCCGCGTGCACCAGTTCGACAAGGTCGAGATGTTCGTCTACTGCAAGCCCGAGGAAGCGACCGCGGAGCACCAGCGGCTGCTGGCGTGGGAACGCGAGATGCTCGCCGCGATCGACGTGCCGTACCGCGTCATCGACGTCGCCGGCGGCGACCTCGGCTCCTCGGCGGCCCGCAAGTTCGACTGCGAAGCATGGGTGCCGACGCAGGACCGATACCGCGAGCTGACGTCGACGTCGAACTGCACCACTTTCCAGGCGCGGCGTCTCGGTGTTCGTTACCGCGACGAGAACGGCAAGCCGCAGACTGCCGCGACCCTCAACGGGACGTTGGCGACGACGCGGTGGCTTGTTGCGTTGCTCGAGAACCACCAGCAGGCCGACGGCTCCGTCAAGGTTCCGGCAGCGCTCGTTCCGTTCGTCGGGCGTGAGGTGCTCGAGCCCGTCGGCTGACCGGCGGCGGGTGTGCTCAGCTCAGGATGAGGCAACTCGTGGAGCCGGTGGCCAACAGTTTCCCCTGATCGTCGCGAGCTTCACCGCGCGCGATCGCAGTGCGGCGACCGGTGTGCTCGCAGAACCCCTGCACCCGCACCACGTGGCCCGGCTGCACTGCGCGCAGATAACGTACCTGCAGGTCGAGAGTCGTGTAGCCGACACCCGCGTCGAGTGTGCTCGACACGGAGAAGCCCATTGCAGTGTCGAACAAGGTGGCGAGCACCCCGCCGTGCACGCTGCCGACTGCGTTGGCGTGGAACTCCTGCACCTCCAGGGTCACCTCGACGAACCCTTCCCGGGCGTCGGTGACGGTGAAACCCAACGTCCGGGACGTGGGGTGATGGGGGATGCTGCCGTCCATCAGTCCGCGCAGGAACTCGAGTCCCTGCATGTCGCGGTTGGCGGCCGATGTCGGTGCCGGATCGTCCCACGAGTAGGTGCGTTGCCGGTGCAGTTCGTTGTCCTCGCTCACAACTGACGACGGTATCGGACGGTCACGTCGTTCGTGACACACGCGAGCAGTAGTGCCATGCTGGACCCATGCGTCGACGATGTTGATCCAGCCGTTCGACCTCGCTGTCCGTCCGGGCGGTCGCCTACGCGGCCACCCGCGAGTTGGTGCCGCTCTACGGGCTCTATGCGCTTCTGTTCGAAGAACACGGACTGAGCACAGGCAGTATTTCGTCGCTGTTCGTGCTGTGGTCCGTTGTTGCATTCGTGTCGGAGGTTCCGTCGGGTGCGTGGGCCGATACGGTGTCGCGCCGGGGTCTGCTTCTCGGCAGCGGCGTCCTGTTCACGGCGACCTTCACGATCTGGATGCTCTGGCCCACCGTCTGGGGTTTTGCGCTGGGCTTCGTGCTGTGGGGGATCAGTGAATCCCTGAAATCGGGCACATTCGAGGCGCTCCTCTACGACGAACTCGCGGCGCTCGGCGCGGAACGTCGGTACGCAACGGTCTCGGGGTACGCGAATGCCGGCGAGATGGTGTGCGCGTTCGTCGCAATCCTGTCGGCGGCACCCCTGTTCGGGCTGGGCGGCTACGCACTCGTCGGATGGTTGTCCGTTGCGCTCACCCTCGCGAACGGGCTGTTGGTCCTGACATTGCCGTCCACACCCCGGGCGAGGGACACCGACGATGCCGGCGGTGGCCCGGTGCTCAGCCGTTATGTGTCGGTGCTGCGCGAGGGCACGGCCGAGGTCCGCACCGACAAGGTGGTGCGCCGCGCGGTGGTGCTCGCTGCCGCTCTGCTCGCCGGTCTTGCGTTCGACGAGTACTTCGGCCTACTCGCGAGGGAGGGCGGTGCACGCGTCGAGCAGGTGCCGGTTCTGGTGGCGCTCACGGTGATCGGTCAGGTGCTCGGTGCCGCGACCGCGGGCCGGACGGCCTCGATGAGCGGCCGGGTGATGGGCGCGGTGGTGACCGTGGGTGCAGTTCTCCTCGCCGTCGGTGCGATCGCCGGTGGTGTCGGCGGCTTCATCGCGATCGGGCTCGGGTACGGCGCAATCCACAACACCGCCATCGTCGCCGAGGCCAGGTTGCAGGACACGATGTCGGGGCGCGCTCGCGCGACGGTCACCTCGGTAGTGGGGCTGACGAGCGAGGTCCTGTCGGTGGGTGTGTTCGCGGGGTTCGCGGTGGGCTCGACATGGATTCCGTTGTCCGGACTGGTCGTCGCAACGGTGTTGCCGCTGCTCGTCGTGGGTTTCGCAGCAGGCCGGTGGCTGCCCGGTCGGGGCTGCTCAGCAGCCTCTTAGCTGGATGTTCTAGCGTCGACGCACATGCGTGCACGTCTGCTCACCATGATCACCGCCGTGTCCGGGCTCGCCCTTGTGGGTGCCGGATCGGCCTTCGCCTACCTCGATTCACCCGACACCACCGTGACCGTTGCAGAGCAGGAAGTCGGCGACGGCGTCGCCGATGCCCGCAGCACACTGCAGCAGGCCAGTCTGCCCCTCTCGGTCCTCGGCGGTGGGGTCGGCCAGCTCACGGACGGCAGCCGTCAGCTCGACGACGGCGCCAAGCAACTCGCCGACGGACTCGGTCAGGCCCGCAACGGCGGACAACAGCTCGCCGACGGGCTCGACCAGCTCCACGGTGGTGTGGGGCTGCTCGGCGACGGAGCTTCCCAGATCAGTGGCGGCGTCGAAGAGGTGGTCACCCGGCTCAGCGGTTTCGGGGAGATGCAGGGCAGCGTCACCGCGCAGCTCACGACCGTCGCCGACACCCTCGACCTGTCCGGCGACCCGGTGTCGCGTTCGGCGTCGCGGGAGATCCGGGAACTGGTCGGCATGCTGGACACCCAGGGCCTCGGGCCCGACACCATGGACCAGCTCGGGCAGCTGCGCGACGGGGCGCAGCAGCTCGCCTACGAGCTCACCGACCCGAACGCACAGTTCGTCGCAGGTATGTCCCAGGCCTCGGACGGATCGCGGCAGCTGCTCGACGGCCTGATCCTGCTCGACGACGGTGGCCGGCAACTGACCGACGGCACCGGCCAGCTCGTCGCGGGTGTCGGACCGGTCAGCAACGTCGTAGAGAGCATCTCGGGCAACGTGCGGGAAGCGACTGAGGCCCTGCCCAAGGGCGGCACCGCGCAGGCCGCCGAACCCACCGTGCACACCGGGGGCCGTCAGTGGTGGCCGTTCGGGCTGATCGCGGTCGGCGCGGTGCTATTGCTCGTGCCCGTGTTCGCTCCGCGGCCCGCTGTGGCACGGATTCCGAGCGACGCGACGGTGTGACCAGCAATTATTGGTTCAGCAGCTCGGTGATCAGCACAGGCAATCGCTCGCGCCATTGCACCCAGTCGTGACCACCCGCGAACGTCCCCGAACGGATCGGGTGTCCGGCCGCGGCCAGTCGATCGGCGGCGGCGGCGACCTCGTCGAGCATCATCCACTCCAGTGAGCCCACCTCGCTGAGGATGGGCACGTCGCCGCCGTTGTCTGCCTCCGCGAGTGTCGGCACATCGCGGCCCTGCTCGTCGTGCCACCACATCGACGGTGACAAGCACGCCGCGCCCCGCACGGCATCGGGTCGGGTCAATGCGAAGAACATCGACGCGAGTCCGCCGTACGAGCAGCCGCCCACCGTCACGGGCTCACCCGCGAACGCGAGGAGATCGTCGCGGAAGCGCGGATTGGCGGTCAGGTCGGACGCCCGCACAGTGCGTGCCTGACCGTCGGCGCTCACGTGGTCGACGACGAGTACCCGCGCGGGGGCGTTCTCGGGATCGTCGAACGCGGCGAGCACCCGGTGACGGCGGATCTCGTCACCGTCGAACAATACGACGGTGCCGTGACCCGGCACGGGCGGTACGTAGGTGCCGACTCGACGCGGGATGCCGTCGAATTTCACCGTCTCGGTCGTGAGGATGCCTTCCGGAAGCGCACCCGTCCGGAGTCGCTGCGGCTCGGCGTCGGGGGCAGCGGCTTCGAAGGATCCGATGGCGCTGCGGCGGAAGTCGATCCACCAGTCCCGCTGGTTCTCGTCACCTTCCGGAATTGTGAGCGGTGCGCTCGACGGAATGAACGTGTACCCGCCGCGCCAACCGGCCGGGACCCGTACGGACAGGATCCACGACCGTGAGTCCGGGTCGCGGTGCATGCTTCCTGCGGGAATCAGGCTCCGGTCGGTGACGCAGTTGGCGTCGAGGAAGACGGCGGTCGTCGAGGGCGGCAGTGCGGCGTCACCCACGGCGAACGTCGCAATCCAGTCACTGCCGTCGGAGGTGAAGACCACCGTTCCGTCACTCTGCAGCGACTCCCGGGCGGCAGCCGGAGTGGGGACGGAACGATCGGGGGCCGGTCGTCGCTTCCTCGGCGAGGGTGCGGGAACGGTGGTGCTCTTGGTCAAGTCCGATCAGCCCTCTCCGCGGATCGCGGCCGCGATCTTGTCGGGCAGTTCCTGGCCGAGCCACGCCATGCTCAGCAGGCTGGTCGAGCGGAAACCGCGCCATTCTTCGTCGGTCGGCTGGTAGTGATGCCCGCCCTCGACCACGTTCAGCGAACTGAACACCGGCATCGCGTAGTACGTGTCGCGCAGACCGGTGTCGGGGAAGTAACCGATGAGCACATCCGCCTCGAGGAGACGGAGGTTCTCGGGGCTGAGCTGGTTGTCCTTACCCTCCTCGACGTACTTCTCGGTTTCCGGCGCGGGGACGAGACCGAGGCTGCCGAGCAGCTGACTCGTGGCAGAGTCCGGTCCGGTGAGCAGACCTGCCTGATCGGCGGAGTGCAGCAGGGACACGACGTACGTGGCGCCGTTCAGTTCCGGATTGCGTTCGGCGGCGGCCTCTAGTTCGGATTCGGTGGCCTCGATCCGGGCGTCGATGTCCTCGCGGGTGCCGAACAGCTCGGAGACGCGTTGGGACTGCTCGGCCCACGTGTCGGCCTGCTCGGCTTCGGCGCGGGCCAGGGTGGGAGCGATGGCTGCGAGCTGCTCGTACACGGTGTCGGTGAGCTCGAGACCGGTCGCGAGGATCAGATCGGGCTCGTAGGACGCGACCTCCTCGACCGGGACCTCGGTGCCGAAGTCGAGCAGCGGTGGGACCTCGCGGCCGAGTTCCGTGATCGCTCCTTCGGTCCAGGGCATGACCGGCTTGACCACCGACTGGGCCATCGCGACCGGAACGACACCTGACGCGAGGGCTGCGTCGTTGTCGGACACCGACAGGGTGACCACTCGCTCGGGCGCGCTCTCGACCGTGGTCTCGCCGAAGAGGTGGCCCACCGTGACCGCCGCTGCGTCGTCGGCCGACGACGCAGCGTCCGACGAACCCGACGAACATGCTGCGACGAACAGCAGCGGGACCGCGGCGAGTGAGACGGCAATCCGACCGAATCTCATGTGGACCTCCTCGATGACCAACAAATGGGAGGCAAGCCTAACCTGAGCAGATCGTGCGTGGTTCCGGTAGCTGGAGCTACCGGAACCACGCACCGGTGTCAGAGTCTGCTGCTGCGCAGTTCGTGACCCTTCGACGTCTTGCAGCGGCCGGACTCGAGATCCCACTGCCAGCCGTGGAGGTTGCAGGTGAGGGTGGTGCCGTCGACCACGCCGAACTTCGACAGATCTGCCTTCAGGTGCGGGCAGCGACGCTGAATCTCGTAGCCGCCCAGCTCGATCGACGCCGTGTCGTCGTGTGCCTCGGCGAACCAGCCGTCCGCGTAGGCGATTCGCTCATCGGTGAGGCACTTGAAGAACGTGTACAGGAACTCGTTGTACCCGCCGATGCGCCACGCCGTGAAGCGGGTGGACAGGAAGATCGTGTTGACCCAGTCGGGTTCGTCGTCGCGCAGGACCGTCCGCACCAGCTCCGGTGCGATGCGGAATCCGTAGCGGTACTTGCCTTCTCCCTCGATGGGCTCGCGCACGACCCGCTTCGGGAAATCCAGCACGACGGTCTCGGCGTCGTCGCCCGAGCCCATGACCAGACCCACGGGGTAACCGATGCCGTCGCAGATCAGGTCGGACTGCGCCATGATCGGCTCGAACTTCGCCTTCAGCGCGGGCAGCAACGGCTCACCCTCGGCGGGTGCCCACGTGGCCTTCTCCGCTGCGATGATCGGCGCGAACCGCTGTGCCATGTCCTCGATGTACGCGGCCTTGTCGGTGAAGATCGCATCGACCTGCTCGTCCGGGATCGGATGCGTGAGTGCCATCTGATCCTTGCCGGCCAGATCCACGGTCGACCCCGGAATCATCAGCAGGCCACCGTCGCGCCCGTGGATGCGCAGCTGCTCGAGGAACACGTGCTGATCGGGGAAGATGTTCCCCTCGTCGCCGTGGTCGTCGTTGAGGTCGCGCAGATCGTCGTCGAGGAACACCGGAGGCCCGGCCGACGGCACGATCCAGGTGGCGCCGACCTGCTCGATGTAACTGCGGCAGCGGTCCATCCCGCGCTGGCGCTTCTGTTTACCGAAGTTGGCCTTGGTCTTCTTCGGGATGTCGTAGACCATCGGGTACCAGATGGCACCGGAGTACTGCAGCAGGTGGATGTCGATGTGGCCGAACGCCTCGTGCATCGGATCCATGTCGATCGGGCGCGCGTCGTTCATGTTGAACACGGTGGTCTCGCCGTCGGAGACGACCAGGCCGGAGTCGCCGATCGGTCCGTCGGCAGGGGCACGCATTGCGATGATCATGATGTCGAGCTCGCCCGGCCGGAGCGGAGCCTGCGGAGCGACCTCAATTCCGGCAGCCGAGATCCGATGCTTGACGGAGTCGGTGGTCTCGAAGAACTTGGTGAAGCCCAGTGCCTCGAGTTCACGCCGCAGATCCGGCACCGGATAGTCCGGCAGCAGCACCGTCGCGTCCTTGCTGACGTGCTTGCTCAGCGTGCCCGGATCGAAGTGATCCTTGTGCAGGTGCGACACGTACAGGTAGTCGACGTTGCCGAGCGCTTCCCAGTCGAGTCCGGTGTTGTCGGGAAACGGCACCCACGACGCGAAGTAGGCGGGGTTGACCCAGGGGTCGCACAGGATGGACCCGGCTTCGGTCCGGATATGGAACCCTGCGTGTCCGACGCTGGTGATCTGCACTGCGTTGCCTCCTGACGAAGCTGGCCGACGTGGTCTCCAGGGTAGGCGGAGCCGATCAGTCCACTGCGCCCAGGCAGTATCCGTTCGATGCGATTGTGACGTAGACAACCAGGTCACGAGCTGTTCCGTCCTCGACGACCGGGATCGTCACAGTCCCGTAGACGTCGTCGACAGGAGCGAAGGTCGCCGAATCCGCGTCGAAGGTCGTCACGCCGTCGAGGATGTCCGGATCGGTCGACAACGGCGGCACGCCCGGGTTTCCGGTGCCCCACGGATCCCAGATTCCCATCCCGGGGCAGATCAGGGGATAGTCGTCCTCGGTGTCTTCCGGGGCCACCGGATCGCCCGCGGCGCGTCCGAGGAACCGCTCCACCGCGTAGATGGCGTCGTCATCGGTGTAGATGTCGGAGTCGCCGGTCGGGTGGACGTAGGGGCAGGCGTAGCCGGAAGAAATCTCACTGCGCAGCACCGATACGTCGGTGCCGTCCGCGGACCACGTCACCGCGAACTGGCCGTCGAGTCCGGGCTGCTGCACCGCAGTGCTGATCGCGTCGACGTCGGTGTACATCTCCTCGGCCCGTTCGGGCGCGATCGTCCAGCACCTGCCGGTCACGTCGCTACCCGCCAGCAGATCGTTCGTCCACGCCTGCAGTGCCGTGCCGGCTGCGGCGTTGCCGGGCACGTCGCCGACCGTGACCGCAGCCGGGGCGACCTCTGCCGGTGCAGCCGGGGCGGCCGTCCCGTCACCTGCGTCGCCCTCGGTGCCCGACGAGGACACTGCGGGCGGTTCGGGGGCCTCGGTGGGGATGCCGGACTGCCCGTCGCCGGCACATCCCGTCGCGGTCAAGGCCAGTGCGACAGCCGCGCCTGCAACGACGAACAGACGGGATTTTCTGGTGGTGCTGGTCAATACTCTCGCCCCTGATGTCGATCGCGGTCGGTCCGATGCGGTGGACCCGGCTACGCTAACCGACGTGGAACCCTTCTACCGGACCATTATCGGCGTGGCACGCACACTGTTCGCAGCGCAAGGCCTGAAATTCACGATTTCAGGGGCGGAACACATCCCGGCGACCGGGGGTGCGGTCGTCGCGATGAACCACACGGGCTACATGGACTTCACCTACGCGGGCATTCCCGCGCGCGAAACCAAGCGGTACATCCGGTTCATGGCGAAGAAGGAAGTCTTCGACAACAAGATCTCCGGGCCGATGATGCGCGCCATGAAGCACATCCCCGTCGACCGCGGCGATGCCGGCGACTCGTATCGGCTTGCGGTCGAGGCACTTCGCAGGGGTGATCTCGTCGGTGTGTTCCCAGAGGAGACGATCAGCCGCAGTTTCGAACTCAAGGACTTCAGGTCCGGCGCGGCGCGGATGGCACTCGAAGCCGGCGTGCCCGTCGTCCCGATGGTGCTGTGGGGGTCGCAGCGGGTGTGGACCAAGGGACATCCGAAGCGACTCGGTCGAACGAACACCCCGATCACCATCATCGTCGGGGCTCCGATCGAGCCGTACGAGCCTGCCTCCGAGATGACCGCACAGCTGCACACCACCATGGAGCAGATGCTGCAGGAAGCCCAGGAGAAGTATCGCCACGAGCAGGGCGCCTACTGGGTGCCGAAGCGGCTCGGTGGTTCGGCCCCGAGCCTCGAGGAAGCGAACCTCGAGGACGCTCGCGTCGCGGCGGAACGTCGTGCCCGCAAAGAGCAGGAACGTGCCCGACGTGAGGCCGGTGGAAACAGTGGGGGAGAGCCGGGCGCGACCGGGAATGGACCTTCGGCACAATGACGGAGTGAGCCCTCAGCGTCCGAGTCTTGTCGCGACCGATGTCGACGGCACCCTGATCGACGATACGGAACGGATTTCCGACCGCACCCGCAGTGCAGTGCACGCGGTGATCGATTCCGGGACCCCGTTCGTCCTCGCGACCGGTCGCCCGCCGCGGTGGATCGCGCCGGTGGTCGAGCAACTCCGCTACGCGCCGCTGGCGGTGTGCGCAAACGGCGCGGTCCTCTACGACAGCGCCACCGACCGGGTACTCAGCGCCGCGGTGCTCGGCACGGACGAGTTGTCGTGGCTCTCCGACCTCGCGGCCACCGTGCTACCGGGAAGCGGCCTCGCCGCCGAACGGATCGGGGCCAGCGCACACGATGCAGCGACACCCCAGTTCGTGAGTTCACCGGGTTACGAGCACGCATGGCTCAATCCGGACAACACCGAACTTGCCGAGCACGACGTGATCGCCGAGCCGGCCATCAAGTTGCTGATCCGGCAGCCGGGCGTCAGTAGCGCCGAGATGGCCGAGGTGCTCCTGCCGGAACTCCACGGTCTCGTCGACCTGACGTACTCGACCGACAACGGCCTCGTCGAGATCTCCGCGGCGGGCATCACGAAGGCGTCGGGGCTGCAGGAAGTTGCTCGGCATCTCGGGGTGACGGTCGATCATCTCGTCGCATTCGGTGACATGCCCAACGACATTCCGATGCTGTCGATGGCGCGTCACGGTGTCGCGATGGAGAACGCGCATCCCGAGGCCAAATCGGTGGCAGACGAAGTCACTGCCACCAACGTCGAGGACGGGGTTGCCCGCATCCTCGAACGCTGGTGGCAGTGACTCGTATCCGCCGGTGATCGAAGGTCAGCCTGCAGGCACCGGTTCGGGTGCCGGCGCGGCTTCCGGTGCCGGTGCAGGACCCGGCGCGGCCGCAGGTTCCTGCATCGACTCCTCGTAGGCGTCGTTGTAGGCGCGGAGCACCTTCGTGACGACACCGGTGACCTCGTTGAAGATCAGCGAACCGAACTCGAAGTCCGACCGCCAACCGTCCGGCACCCGGTACTCGTCGCTGGTGGGCAACCCCAGCTCACCAGCGTCGAGGCCGGACTTCTGCCACGCCTTGTAGATCTCGCCGAGCACCGTCCACACACCGCCGTTGGGTGAGGTGTAGATGGCCCCGTTGATGAACTGGGCGCTCTCGAATCCACCCCTGGCGGGAAGGATCGATGTCATGGCCGTACCCAGACGTCCGGTCTCGCCGCCTTCGGCGATCCACTTCTGGGCCAACGGATGATTGTCGGCGAGACGGATCAGTTCCTGCACGAGGTTCTGGACGTTCTCGGCCGACCCGGTCGCCGGTGTCCCGGCATCTGTATCGGGTACTGCACCGCGCGCTGCCGGCGGGTTGTCCGTCGCGAGATCGGTGCTCGGGCTCGTGCCCTTCGCTGCGTCCGCGGCGATGTTGCGGATCTTGTCCATCTGGGCGTATCCGCCGTCGCCGGGGCAACTGGTGCTGCCGACGTCGCGGTGCGCGAAGATGATCGGCAGGTCGACGGCCGCGCCACGCGGGTACGGGGTGAACGAGGTGCCCTCGGAGTACATCGTGGTGCGACCCTTGGGATCGAGGCCGGCCTTCGCGAGTCGCCAGCCGAGGAACTTGCCCACGGCGTTGACGGTCGCCTCGGGCGGTGTCGCCGACGAGAAGTCTCCCATCATGGCGATACCCATCGTGTTCTCGTTGAAGCCGCCGGCGTGGGCGCCCTGCACGTTGCGGTCGAGACCGCCGGCGCGACCTTCGAAGACCTGGCCGTACTTGTCGACGAGCACGTTGTATCCCACGTCGCACCAGCCGAGCGTCTGCGCGTGGTACGCGTAGATCGCGCGGACGATCTCGGCGGATTCCGCCTTGGAGTAGTCGTTGCTTCCCGCGGTGTGGTGGACGGTGGCGCCGCCCAGCGAGTCGTCGTAGGTGGGTTCTTCGCACCGGATCGATTCGTCGGCGCCCCACTGCGAGCGGGTGATGACCTTGAGACCGGAGTCGCCCACCGGGCCCGCGATGTCTTCGAGGGTGGCATCGGCGGGGCTGGTGCCCGGATCGATGAGCACAGCGCTGACGCTGTCGGCGAGGGCCTGGGCCGGGTCTTGGCCGTGCAGCGGGCGTGACGACGACGCAGGCACGTAACCGAGTTCGGGCGCGTCGTCCGCGGGTGCCGCGACGGGGGCCGGTGCTTCAGCGGGCACGGGTGCGGGCGCTTCAGCGGGTGCGGGAGCGGCCGGAGTCTCGGGAGCAGCCGGAGCCTCGGGAGCGGCCGGTGTAGGCGCTGCCTCCGGCGGCGCTTCGGCGCCGGCGAGGTTCGGCTCCGGACCCGGCCGCGGGGTCAGCAGGACCTGCACGGCCTTGGTCGCACCGACGAAGATCGGCTCGGTGCCGCTGCGTGTGTCTTCGGCGGAGTCGTTGCGGGCGCTGTCGATCGGTTCGGTCGCAGCCCACGGACGCCACGTGCCGTCCTCGTTCTGCGCGCGGATCATCGCGTCGGTGTCGGCGATGTCGCTTGCCGTGAGGGCGATGAGGCTGAAGGGCGTGTCCTGGGTGAGTTCCTTGACGACTGCGCCCACGGGGCCGATCGGTCCACCGTTGGGGTCGGGTGCCGTCGAGATCTGCGGGAGGCCCTGAACGATCTCCTTGAGGCTCATGTCGGGCAGGTTGAGCCCGGTCAGTTCTTCGAGTGGGATCACGAGGTCGGGTACCGACGCGAGCACTACTTCGGCGATCGTGGGCGCGACGGCTTCGACGGAATCGCTGGTTCGACGGATCTCGGTCTGGTCACTGGTGAAGCCGGACACCGCGAAAGGTGTTGCGACGGCCAGGGCGGCGACGGCACCCAGGACGATCGACGGCTTCGGGCGGCGATGCGGCACTGTTTGCTACTCCCTGTTGGTGTGCGCGGGTTCGGACGGTCGATATCACTGGTCGAAATCCAACATCCTCGAGCCCTATCCGTGCCGGAACGGCCCGCTGATGAAGGCAACTTGTGATGCCATTGTTGCTGTTGTGACATTTGTTGCGATACCTCGCCACTCTTGTCACACTAGACACAGCAAACCATAACCCTCAACCTGAGCTTGAGCATCGGTCTCGAGATGTCCGATCCGTGAGAGCGGGCGATCACATGGACGACCGTCCGCGTGATCAGCGGAAATGCGAGAACAAGGGAGCACAGCGCATGGCACGACAGTCGATTCGGCGCAGAGGAAAAATTCGTAGACGGCGTGTCGTCCTCGGTCGGCCGCTGCGCAACGGATGGCGCCCGACCGCGACACGTGCCGCTGTGATCGGCATCGCGCCGGCTTTGCTGGCCGGGGCTGTCGTCGGCGTTCTCGTGAGCGGCGGATCGGAGGATCCCGAGGTCCGGCAGGCCGTCTCTGCCGACACCCCCTTCACTTTCAGCGGTCAAGGCCACGGACACGGGCGTGGCATGGGCCAGTGGGGTGCCTACGGTTACGCGCAGGAGGGTTGGACGGCCGAGCGCATCGTCGGCCATTACTACGGTGGCACCACCCTGGGCACCGTCCCGGACTCCGCGATCGCCGTGCGTCTCATGGGTCTCGACGACCACAGCCTCGACGTCTACTCCGATGCCGGGCTCACCGTTGCGGGCCGCCAGGTCGGCCCCGGCGAAGCCGCCCACCTCACCCCGAACGCCGACGGCGGCGCGAACGTCGTGGTCACCGCCGGGTGCAGTGGTGACGTGCTGTGGCAGGGCGCCACGGATCTGCCGTGGGTCGACCCCGTCGATCTCGGTGAGGACCGCCCCAAGGACGAGCACCTCAAACTGTGCTCGGGCGACACCACCTACCGCGGCGCGATCGGTGTGGTGCTCGAAGGAGATGCCGCACGCACTGTCAACCGCCTGAACGTCGAGGACTACCTGCGGAGCGTCGTCCCGGCCGAGGCCGTGCCGGGCTGGGCCGACACAGGCGGAGCCGAAGCATTGCGCGCGCAGGCGATCGCAGCCCGCTCGTACGCACTCGCGGAGAAGCGTGACGAGAAGTGGCAGACCTGCGACACGACGAGCTGCCAGGTGTACGGAGGTTCGGGGACGGAGGATCCCCGTACCGATGACGCCGTTCGCACCACCCGCGGTCAAGCGCTGATGAAGGACGGCGCGGTGGTCCGCAGTGAGTTCTCCGCATCGACCGGCGGATACAGCGCGGGCGGCACCTTCCCGCCGGTCGAGGACCTCGGAGACAAGGTCGCACCCAACCGGCAGTGGGCGAAGACGATCACCGCCGGCGAGATCGGTACGGCATTCGGCGTCGGCGAACTCCAGAACATCGAGGTCATCGCCCGCAACAACCTCGGTGACGCGGGAGGCCGCGCTACTCAGGTGCGCGTGATCGGCTCCGACCGGACCATCGAAACCACCGGTGCCGAGGCGCGTGCCAAGCTCGGATTGCGGTCCGACTGGTTCAGCGTGCAGGAAGGTACCGAAGCGGCGGTGCCGCCGCCCACGCCGGCACCGGAGATCGACACCGAGGTCGGAGCCCTGCGGTTCGAGACCGGTGACAGCTCGGAGATCCAGTCGAAGTACCTCGAACTCGGCGGGGTCGACGGCATCCTCGGCACGCCCGTCGGACCCGAACTGATGCTTCCGGACGAGCGTGGCAAATTCCGGATCTTCACCGGTGGTGCGATCGTCTGGACTCCCGATCTCGGTGCCCAGGTCATCGAGTCGAGCTTCCTGCGTGACTGGTTCCCGAGCAGCGGCAGCGCCGAATAGAGCTCGACCACCCGACACAGTGAGCAATGCCGTCCACGGAATCCGTGGGCGGCATTGCTGTGCGTAGGGCGTTGGTTCTTCTCGGCATGCCGCAGCGTTGACATTGACGCAACGTCAAGATGCACGCTGGGTATCGAGCAGAACGGAGGGACGAACATGCGGCGTCGATCGGACATGCAGGGCGAATGGTCGATCCAGGAGCTTTCCCGGGCCGCTGGCGTCACCAGCCGCACTCTGCGGCACTACGACGACGTCGGGGTGCTCGCACCGAGCCGCACAGGGCGGAACGGGATGCGCTTCTACGACTCGGACGCCCTGGTCCGGCTGCAGCGAATCCTGCTGTTGCGCGACCTCGGTCTGGGACTACCCGCGATCCGCGAGGCCCTCGACGACCGCCACGACACCGCAGGTGCGTTGCGTACCCACCTCCAGCTGCTCGAACACGAGCGAGACCGACTCGAACGCCGGATCCGGGCGGTTCGCACGACCCTCGAGAAGACAGAGAACGGAGAAGATCTCATGGCGAACGAAGTGTTCGACGGATTCGATCACACGCGGTACCGGGACGAAGTGACAGAACGCTGGGGCGAGCAGGCGTACGACACCGGCGATCGGTGGTGGCGCGGCATGAGCGAGCACGAACGGCGCGACTGGCAGTCGCACGTTGCCCAGCTGAGCGCAGACTGGGCGGCTGCGGCGCAGGCGGGTCTCGACCCGCACGGAGAGCAGGCCCAGGACCTCGCCCGCCGCCACGTCGAATGGTTGTCGTCCGTTCCGGGCACGCCCGCTCACGGTGCGGACGAGTCCGGCCTACGTGATTACGTGCTCGGCCTCGCCGATATGTACGTCGAGGACGACAGGTTCGCGGCGAACTACGGCGGGACCGCCGGCGCCGAGTTCGTACGCGCGTCCCTGCAGCATCACCTCTGATCACCCGGCCCTTTCGGGACCCGCCGACGGTCCGAAAGGGCACCGGGGTGACAAGGTCGTTACCCTGGTTCTCCGTGACTGCTGCATCAGCGCCCCAGCCCTCTCCCGGTGAGTACGACCTGATCGTCGTCGGCTCCGGATTCTTCGGACTGACGATTGCCGAGCGCGCGGCCACGCAGCTCGGCAAGCGGGTCCTCGTGGTCGAACGCCGCCACCATCTCGGTGGCAACGCGTACTCCGAACCCGAACCAGAGACAGGGATCGAGGTCCACAAGTACGGTGCCCACCTGTTCCACACGTCGAACCAGCGAGTGTGGGACTACGTCACCCAGTTCACCGAGTTCACCGGCTACCAGCATCGCGTGTTCGCGAAGCACAACGGTCAGGCCTACCAGTTCCCCATGGGCCTCGGCCTGATCTCCCAGTTCTTCGGGCGCTACTACAGCCCGGACGAAGCGCGGGAACTGATCAAGGAACAGTCCGCCGAGATCTCGACCGCCGACGCCCAGAACCTCGAGGAGAAGGCGATCTCCCTGATCGGACGTCCTCTCTACGAGGCGTTCATCCGCGACTACACCGCAAAGCAGTGGCAGACCGATCCCAAGGAACTGCCCGCAGGCAACATCACCCGCCTGCCCGTGCGGTACACGTTCGACAACCGCTACTTCAACGACACCTACGAGGGCCTGCCCGTCGACGGCTACACCGCGTGGCTCGAGAACATGGCGAAGGATCCGAAGATCGAGATCCGGCTGAACACCGACTGGTTCGAGGTCCGCGACGACATCCGCGGCGCCAGCCCCGACGCCCCCGTCGTCTACACCGGTCCGCTCGACCGCTACTTCGACTACTCCGAAGGCAAGCTCGGCTGGCGCACCCTGGACTTCGAGACCGAGGTCCTGCCCACCGGTGATTTCCAGGGCACCCCGGTCATGAACTACAACGACGCCGACGTGCCCTTCACCCGCATCCACGAGTTCCGGCACTTCCACCCCGAACGCGACACGTACCCGGCGGACAAGACCGTCATCATGCGTGAGTTCTCGCGTTTCGCGGAGGACGCGGACGAGCCGTACTACCCGATCAACACGTCCGACGACCGCACGAAGGTCGCTGCCTATCGCGAGCTCGCCAAGAATGAAGCCGTGGAGAACAGCGTGCTGTTCGGTGGCCGTCTCGGCACCTACCAATACCTCGACATGCACATGGCCATCGCGAGCGCGTTGACCATGTTCGACAACACGGTCGCGCCGCACTTCGAGTCGGGCGCGCCGATTGCAGGGGACGCTTCATGAGCCGGCTCACCGCTGCCGTAACGACCGCACCCGACGCGCCGGAAGGCGAGGAGCTCGGCAAGACGCTGCTCCAGCGGATCATCCTGCCGCGACCCGGCGAGCCTCTCGACGTGCGGACCCTCTACATCGAGGAATCGACCACCAACGCGCGGCGGGCACATGCGTCGAGCCGCACCGAGCTGAACATCGGCGCGGAGTCCGAGGTGTCGCTGTGCACCTACTTCAACGCGTTCCCGGCGAGCTACTGGCGTCGCTGGAGCACGCTGAACTCGGTGGTGCTGCGACTCGAGCTCACCGGTCACGGGCGCATCGACATCTACCGAAGCAAGGCAGATTCGAGCCGCATCCACGTGCAGGGCCGCGAATTCCAGGGCACCGGCGTCGTCCTCGAACTCGAGACCGACCTCGGCCCGTTCGAGGACGGCGGGTGGATCTGGTTCGACGTCACCACCGACACCGACGTCACGGTCCATTCCGCCGGCTGGTTTGCGCCCGTCGAGGCACCCGGCAAGGCGTCCGTCGCGGTGGGTATCCCTACGTTCAACCGCCCGGCCGACTGTGTCGCGGCGCTGCGCGCGCTCGCGTCGGATCCGCTGGTCATGGATGTCATCGACGCGATGATCATCCCCGACCAGGGCACCCGCAAAGTCCGCGACCAGGACGGCTTCGCGGAGGCAGCCGAGCCGTTCGGCGATCGGCTCGTCATCCACGACCAGGCCAACCTCGGTGGATCCGGTGGCTACAGCCGCATCATGTACGAGGCGCTGAAGACCACCGATGCCCCGTACATCCTGTTCATGGACGACGACATCGAGATCGAACCCGACTCGATCCTGCGTGCACTCGCGTTCTCGCGGTTCGCCAAGTCCCCGACACTCGTCGGCGGGCAGATGCTCAACCTGCAGGAACGCAGCCACCTGCACACGATGGGTGAGGTCGTCGACCGGTCGGTCTTCATGTGGACGGCCGCCCCGAATGTCGAGTACGACCACGACTTCTCCACGAATCCGCTGCGCGATCGCGAGAACTCGAAGCTGCTGCATCGACGCATCGACGTCGACTTCAACGGCTGGTGGATGTGCATGATCCCGCGCGTCGTCGCGGAGGAGATCGGGCAGCCGCTGCCGTTGTTCATCAAATGGGATGACGCCGAGTACGGGCTGCGTGCCCGCGCCGCCGGGTACTCGACGGTGACGATGCCCGGCGCCGCGATCTGGCACATGGCGTGGAGCGACAAGGACGACGCCATCGACTGGCAGGCGTACTTCCACCTGCGCAACCGTCTCGTCGTCGCGGCCCTGCACATGCCGGGCGACGGCAAGGGCATGGTGCTCGACACGGTCAAGGCCACGATCAAGCACCTCGTGTGCCTCGAGTACTCGACCGTCGCGATCCAGAACAAGGCCATCGAAGATTTCCTCGCCGGACCCGAGCACCTGTTCGAACTGCTCCCCAAGGCGCTCGGCGACGTGCACGCGCTGCGGAAGAACTTCTCCGATGCCCGTGTGCTCCCGTCGTCGACCGACCTGCCGTTGCCCTCGGGCGCGGAAGTCGGGGCCGTCGGGCAGCCCGAAGGAAAACTCGCGAAGATCTCACGACTCGCGAAGGGCGTGCTGCACAGCGTGCGCTCCGAGAACCCCGAGCATCACACCCGTCCGCAGCTCAATGTGTCGACGATCGATGCCCGCTGGTTCCTGCTGTCGCAAGTCGACGGAGTGACCGTCACCACCGCAGACGGCCGCGGGGTCGTCTACCGTAAGCGCGACCGTGCGCAGGCCCAGGCTCTGCTGACCGAGGCCCTGCGCTTGCGGCGCGAACTCGCACAGCGCTTCCCGGAACTCAAGCAGCGTTACCGGGATGCGGTTCCCGCCCTGACCAGTAAAGAGGAGTGGGAACGTGTCTTCGGCATCGACGGATAGCAGCGCTGTTCCGCCCGAAGTACGGATTCTGCAGACGGTGCAGGGCACCGTCGGTGCACTGCCCGGTGCGACCTCGGTCGCGCGCGGTATGTCGCACTTCGGTGAGCACGCGCTCGGCTGGATCGCGATCGGCGCCGTGGGCGCTCTCGTGGATCCGAAGCGACGCACCCGGTGGGCAGGGGTCGCGGTCGGAGCGGTCGGAGCGCACGCCGCATCGATCGTCATCAAGCGCATCGTCCGCCGTAAGCGCCCGGACCACCCGTCCGTGCAGGTCAACGTGTCGACGCCGAGTCGGCTGAGCTTCCCGTCATCGCACGCGACGTCCACGACGGCAGCGGCCGTGTTGATGGCGCGCACGACCGGGCTACCCTTTCCGGCGATGCTCGTGCCGCCGATGCTGCTGTCGCGTCTCGTTCTCGGTGTGCACTATCCGACGGACGTCCTGGCCGGTGCGGCGCTCGGGGCGGCGTCCGCTGCTGTGGTGGCGCGGGCAGAGAAGAAGTTTGGAGAGCGATGAGCGAGGAACCGACCGTCGTTTCGGAGGCCCCCAAGAGCCTTCCAGCGGCAATCGTCAAGGCAGTGCGCCCACGACAGTGGGTCAAGAACGTGCTCGTGCTCGCGGCGCCGATGGCCGCAGGGTCCGTCACGGAATCCTCCGTGTTGTTGCCGGTTGCACTCGCGTTCGTGGTGTTCTGCATGGCGGCGTCCGGGATCTACCTCGTCAACGATGCGCTGGACGTCGAGGCCGATCGGGCACACCCGACCAAACGGTTCCGGCCGATCGCGGCGGGCGTCCTGCCGATCCGACTCGCGTACATCCTCGCCGTCGTTCTGCTCGTCGCATCGATCGCGCTGTCGTTCCTCGCGAACTGGCAGCTCGCGGTGGTGATCGCCGTCTACATCGCGATCCAGCTCGCGTACTGCTTCGGTCTCAAGCATCAGGCCGTGCTCGACATCTGCATCGTCTCGTCGGGCTTCTTGATCCGCGCGATCGCCGGTGGCGTGGCCGCCGAGATCCCGCTCTCGCAGTGGTTCCTGCTGATCATGGCGTTCGGGTCGCTGTTCATGGCAGCCGGTAAGCGGTACGCAGAGCTGCGGCTCGCGACGCGGACAGGTGCGAAGATCCGCAAGTCGCTCGAGTACTACACCGAGACGTACCTGCGGTTCGTGTGGACGCTCGCGGCGACGGCGGTGGTGATCTGTTACGGGCTGTGGGCATTCGAGCAGGACACGATTGCAGGTTCCAACTGGTACGCGATCTCGATGATCCCGTTCGTCGTCGCGATCCTGCGGTATGCGGTCGATGTCGACGGTGGCGATGCCGGCGAGCCCGAGGAGATCGCCCTGGGCGATCGCGTCCTGCAACTCCTTGCGGTGGTGTGGATCGTGGTGGTCGGCGGTGCTGTCTACCTCTTCTGACGTCGTGGACGGCGTCGACGACAGCGTGGCGGGCAGGTCGATCACCGACCCGCCCGCTCGGTCGGGTCGCCTCGCGACGGGGGTGTTCGCCGGCGGTGTCGTGATCGCGGCACTGCTGATGCTCTTGGGGGCGTGGGAACGCCGCTGGATTGCGGACGACGGCCTGATCGTGTTGCGAACCGTGCGCAACCTGATGGCGGGCAACGGCCCGGTGTTCAACAGTGGCGAGCGGGTCGAGGCCAACACGTCCACTTTGTGGACGTACATCGTCTACGCGGCAGGAGAGCTGAGCGGGGCTCGCCTCGAATACGTGGTGCTCACGATCGCTCTGTTCCTGTCGACCGGTGCGATCGTGCTGGCCATGCTCGCCGCCGCGCGGATGTACCGGTGGCGCCTACGGGGCGCCGGGGGCACGGTTCTGCTGCTACCCGCGGGAGTGCTCGTCTACATCGCCGTGCCGCCCGCGCGTGACTTCGCGACGTCCGGGCTCGAAACCTGCCTGGTGATCTGCTGGATCGCACTGCTGTGGCTGCTGCTCGTGCGGTGGGCGACACCCGACCCGAAACGCGGCGCTCTGCCCGGGACCACACAGATCCTCGTCACTGCCTTCGTTGCGGGACTAGGTCCGCTCGTGCGCCCCGAACTCGCCATTCTGGCGGCCGGAGCGCTGGCCATGCTGTTCCTCGCGCAAGGACTGACCTGGCGGGTGCGGGTCGCGATGGTCGTGGTGGCCGGGCTGACGCCCGTGCTGTATCAGATCTGGCGGATGGGCTACTACGCGCTGCCGTATCCGAACACCGCCGTGTCCAAGGACGCGGGCGGAGCCAAGTGGTCCCAGGGATTCGAGTACCTCGGCAATCTCGTGAGTCCGTATCTGCTGTGGTTGCCGGTCCTGTTCCTGGCGGTCGTCGCCGCTGTGGTGCTGTGGGCCACACGGTCCCCGGCCGGTGGCGGTGCCGTGGCGCCGGAAACGGCAACGGCAACGGACCTTCGGGCGTGGGCTCTCCGAGGGCAACGGGCGCTGCGCACTCCGACGACGGTCGTATTCTTCGCCCTCGGTGCCGGCCTGCTGTTGATGCTCTATTCGATGCGGGTCGGCGGCGACTTCATGCACGGTCGTGTGCTGTTGCCGCCGTTGTTCTGCTTCCTGCTTCCCGTCGCCGTCGTGCCTCTGCGAGTGCCCGACCGGTCGGTGATCGGCAACAACAAGACCACTCGCATGGCGGGAGCGATGGCGCTGCTGTGGATCGGGACGGTGGTCTGGGCGTTCTTCGCGTCCAACACCACGGGGATGCCGGAAGGCGCGGTCGTGGGCCGCTCCGGGATCGTCGACGAGCGCGCGTTCTACGTACTCAACACCGGCCATTCGCATCCGATCCTCGCAACGGACTACCTCGACTACCCCCGCATGCGCGCGATGGTCGAGGCGATCGACAACACTCCGGACGGTGGGCTGCTGCTGTCGACGCCCTCGTACGACGTATGGGATGTCGTGCCACCGCCTCTGCCGATCCCTCCGGGCGGTGCCGGGCACACGGTGTACTTCCTGAACCTCGGTATGACGAGCATGAACGTCGGGCTGGATGTGCGGGTGGTGGATCAGATGGGGCTCGCCTATCCGCTCGCTGCCCACACCGAGCGGCTCGAGGACGGCCGCATCGGACACGACAAGATCCTGTATCCGGACTGGGTGGTCGCCGATTCGGGGATGGTCGACGTCCACCCGTGGATGCCTGCGTATCTCGACGAGGACTGGGTCGCCATGGCCCAGGTCGCCTTGACGTGTCCTGAAACACAGGAACTGCTCGAATCGTCGAGCGCGGAGCTCACGTGGCCTCTGTTCAAGCGGAATCTGCGAAACGCATTCGAATATTCCGGGTATCGCATCGAGCGCGTGCCGAAATATGAGATTCAACGCTGTGATCTGGAAATGCCCGCGCCGCGAGGCTAGAATTCCGCCGTTTTTCACAGAAATGTCGCATTCGTCCTGTTGACCTGGATGGATGCGACATTTCTGCGTCGGGGGCCGTTCGGGTGGCCCGGCGTGTGGCGACGGTGAAGGTCTCGCTAAGATCACGCCGGGTAACGGAGATGTAACGTTCCGACCCCTGTGACGCGACGAAGTAGTCAAGGCAAGCTCAAGACCTTGGGAATCGGGGTTTGTCAGAGATCACGCTGTCCTTTACAGTCTTGACCGCAGTGTGACTTGAGGCGGCCTTCACCGGGTCGCCGCCGCCGAAATCCGTCGGGGGACGCAGACGCGGACGCCGCAGATCGAGAAAGTGAGCATTGTTCATGCGTTTTGTCCCTAGGTTGTCGCAGGGCCTTCGCAGGCGCCTGCTCGGCACCGCCGCCGTAGCGCTTGTGCTACCTGTCGCTGCAGGTGTTGCCGGAACGACCGCGGCAGTTGCCGCACCGGCCCAGGCCGCGCCGGTTTCGCACCGCGCGCCCGCCGGAGGCTTCGAAGAGGTCTTCGTCGATTCCGACATGGGTCCGATCAAGGTCCAGATCCAGTGGGCTGCACGCGGTGGCGACGCCGCTCTCTACATGCTCGACGGACTGCGTGCCCGCGACGACGCGAACGCATGGACCTTCGAGACCAACGCCCTGCAGCAGTTCTCGCAGGACAATGTCAGCCTGATCATGCCGGTCGGCGGCCAGGCGAGCTTCTACACCGACTGGTACTCGCCGAGTAATTTCAACGGCCAGGACATCACCTACAAGTGGGAGACGTTCCTGACCGAGCAGCTTCCGTCCTACCTCGAAACCCGCGGTGTCTCGCGTAGCAACAACGGCATCCTGGGCCTGTCGATGGGCGGCTCCGCTGCACTGACCCTGGCCGCGTACCACCGCGACCAGTTCCAGTTCGCGTCGTCGCTGTCGGGCTACCTGAACCTGTCGGCTCCCGGCATGCGCGAGGCCATCCGCATCGCGATGCTCGACGCCGGCCGCTTCAACGTCGACTCGATGTGGGGCCCGCCGTGGAACCCGGCATGGCTGCGCAACGACCCGTTCGTGTTCGCGCCCAAGCTCGAGGGCCTGTCCATGTACATCTCGTCGGCCAGCGGCCTGCCCGGTGAGCACGACAACCCGAAGGGCCTGACCGGTTTCTACAACACGGCCAACGCTATGGGCCTCGAGGCGCTGTCCCTCGTCCAGACCCGCGCGTTCCAGGTGAAGCTCGCGACCCTGGGTATCCCGGCCACCTTCGACTTCCCGTCACGCGGCACCCACGCGTGGAAGTACTGGGAGGACGAGCTGTGGAAGGCACGCCCGCAGATTCTGGACGCACTCAACGCGCACTGATCTGACTGCCTGGCCAAGCACACTGTTCTGACGTCGCCGCCCGATTGCTCCTCACGGAGCGACCGGGCGGCTTCGTGCATTCGATAACAATTTCCCCACCTGTCACAGCGCGGCTCCCTCACATCACGTCGCTCGACGTGTAGAAACAGGATTCGGGCCCGGCCGATCCGATCGACGGACGGCTCCCGCGATACCGAGTCCGCTCGGCGGACGATCTGCAATACCGCAATGCAGGAAGTGAGCGATGTCGATGCGAACTGTGCATGGTGGCCATCGGGGGAGGCCGAACGAGGAAGCTGTACGACGAGTACCGCGGCCGGGCTCGAGGACGAAGCGACGCCTGCTGGGGCTCGTCGCCGCAGCACTCGTGGCTCCGGTCGGCGCGGGATTGACGACCGTCGCGGTGGCAACGGCACAGCCGTCGGTCGCCGAATCCGGCCCCGCAACGACACAGGATTCCGCCGGTGCGACTGTGCGTAAGGTCGACTGGCTCACCGATCGCCGGGTCGCGCTCTGGATCGATTCGCCGTCGATGGGCACGCCCATCCAGGTGCAGCTACTGCTCGCGCGGGATTGGAATCTCACTCCCGACGCTCGGTTCCCGTCGGTGTTCATGCTCGACGGACTCCGCGCTCGCGACGACGAGAACGGCTGGACTATCGAGACGGATGCCGAGCAGTTCTTCGCCGACAAGAACGTCAACGTGGTCCTTCCCGTCGGAGGCCAGTCGAGCTTCTACGCGGACTGGGTCGACCAGAACAACGGTCAGACCTACAAGTGGGAGACGTTCCTGACCGAGGAACTCCCGCCCATCCTCGAAAAGGACTGGCGCACCACCGACAAGCGCGGTGTGGTCGGCCTGTCGATGGGTGGCACGGCAGCGATGTTCCTCGCGGCCCGAAACCAGGGATTCTTCCAGTTCGCGGGATCGTTGTCGGGGATTCTCACCACCACGACGCTCGGTATGCCCGAGGCCATCCGCTATGCGATGCAGGACGCCGGCGGTTTCGACGTCGACGCAATGTGGGGCGAGCCCGGCAGCGAGAATTGGGAATCCCACGATCCGTACCTGCTTGCCGAGAAACTTCGCGGTGTGAGCATGTACGTCTCGAGCGGCAGCGGCAGTACCGGTCCGTACGACCAGCCGACCGCAGTTCCCGGCGTGAGCACGAACTACGCGGGAATGGGACTCGAGATCCTGTCGCGCCTGACATCGCAGGCGTTCGCGACGAAGCTCAACAAGAACGGTATCCCGGCGCAGATCGTGTACCGGCCGTCGGGCACGCACTCGTGGCCGTACTGGGAATTCGAACTGCATCAGCTGTGGCCGCAGTTGGCCAACACGCTCGGTGTCGAGATCCAGAAGCCCGAGTGTGCCCCACTCGGAGCGTTCGGTGACGCCGCGGCCGCGAATCCGTGGCTCGGTGACTGTCTGACGCGGGAGTATCCCGTCGCAGGGGGGTCCGTCCAGGACTTCCGTAACGGCCGGGTGTTCTCGTCCGGCGGCACCGCGGTGCCTGTCGCAGGAGCCATCGGCGGTAAGTACCAGGCCGCAGGTGGTCCCGCCGGCCGGCTCGGTTACCCGACGACGGAGGAACGGGGGTCCGCCGACGGTCGCGGCCGCTTCAATCATTTCCAGCACGGAGCCATCTACTGGACTCCCGAGCACGGTGCACGCACAGTGCAGGGCGCGATCTTCGAGGAATGGAAGCAGCAGGGCTGGGAAGCCGGGCCGCTCGGATATCCGGTGCTCGACGAGGTCGGTACCCCGGATCAGCGCGGCAGCGTTCAAGGGTTCGAGATCGGCGCGATGTACTGGACGGAGGCGACCGGCGCGAACGCTGTGCTGGGGAAGATTCTGGCCAAGTACGGCGAACTCGGCTACGAGACCGGTGCGCTCGGCTATCCGAAGTCGAGCGAGCACGTGATCAAGGATGACGGGCGTTTCTCCGAGTTCGAGCACGGCAGTATCTACTGGACCCATCAGACGGGTGCGTGGCCGGTGAGGGGCCGCGTGTTCGAGGCCTGGGTGGCGGAGGGCGCCGAGAACGGCCGGCTCGGTTATCCGATCGGCGATGAGACGCCGATCGAGGGTGGAATCGAGCAGAAGTTCCAGCACGGGTCCGTTACCGTCGTGGGTGATGTCCCCACGGTTCACTCGTGATTCCGTTCGACAGGTGACCCCGTAGCGCACGCGGTGCCGGTCGGAGCAGGCGCTCCGACCGGCACCGCGTGCGCTCTGTAGCCTGGAGCGAGCCCAGTTCAGATCGACTCGAATTCCGGATGTGAGGACACCCCAGATGCCTGCACGGACCCGCTCGCGCTCGACCCGCGTCCTCGGAGCGATCGCCGCAGCCCTGACTTCCGCGGCTGTCCTGGCCGCGTGCGGTAGCGACGATTCGACCGCCACGAACACTCCGTCGGCCACGACGACGACCGCTTCCGCGACGACCTCCGCCGAGGCGACCACCTCGGAGGAGACGGCGGACGACACCACCACACCTGACGCCTCCGGATCCGAGGGCACCGGCACCGACGCTGCTCCGACGAGCCCGGGCGAAGCAGCGACCGCGCCGCCGCCGGGATCGCAGCCTGCCCCGAGTGAGAGCGGTGAGGCGTTCCTCGCCGCGCTGCGTGACGAGGGCGCCGAGCCGTCCGACGAGGCGAGCGCGATCGCGATCGCGGATTACGTCTGCGGCGCCGAGGCCCAGGGCGGAAATCCCGACGAGATCAAGACCATGGTGACTGCTCTCGTGGGCAGCGGATCCGTCGCTGCCGGTGAGGAGATCACCGAAGAGGAGGCGTCCGCAACCGCCGACACCTACATCTCGGTCGCCCACGACACGTACTGCAGCTGACACGTACTGCAGCCGACAGGTATTTCGGGTAGAGGGAGAAACGCTTGATGGCCAGAACGAAGCGGCGTCGCGGGCGCAAGGTCGTCGTACTCGGGGCGCTTCTGCTTCTGGTCCTGGTGCTGGCTCTCTGGTACATGCTGGCGGGGCGCCTGGATGTTCCCGGGCCCATCACACCCCCCGGGCCGGAGGAACCGCAGTCGCAGCCTGCGTCGTGCCCTGACGTCCAGGTGGTTGCGGTGCCCGGTACGTGGGAGTCCGCGGTCGGTGACGATCCGTACAACCCGACGGCCAACCCGGCGTCGTTGATGCTGAACGTGACGCGACCGCTGCAGGAACAGTTCGACGCGCAGCGCGCCGACGTCTACACGGTCCCGTACGTCGCTCAGTTCTCGAATCCGGTCGCGCTGCCGCCGGACGGCCAGCAGTCGTACAACAACAGCCGTAGCGCCGGTACCGCCGCGATGAACGATTTTCTCGCGGGACGGTCAGCGGAGTGCCCGCTGACCACCTATGTCCTCACCGGGTTCTCGCAGGGCGCTGTCGTCACCGGTGACGTCGCGGCCCAGATCGGTGCGGGCAACGGGCCGGTCTCTGCGGATCGGGTCCTCGGTGTCGCGCTGATCGCCGACGGCCGTCGTGACGGGGTATCCGGTATCGACATCGGCCCTCCGGTCATGGGCGTCGGTGCCGAACTCTCGCTCGGTGGTCTGAGGCTTCCCGGGATCACGATGACCGGCGAGCGTCCCGGTGGATTCGGTGTGCTCGACGATCGCACGTTCCAGATCTGTGCGCCGTCCGACAGCATCTGCGATGCACCGCTCGATGCGCTCAACCCGACGAACTGGATGACTGCGGCGCCGCGAGTTCTCGAATACGTCAACAATCCGATCCACGCGATGTACAACACGTTCGTAGTGGACGAATCGGGCACCACCGCAACGCAGTGGGTCGCGGGATGGGCGTCGGAGAAGATCGAGTCCGCACCGCATCCTCCGGAAGAGTGACGGATCACGGTTACCGGCGGGTAGTGTTCGGGGTCACGTACCCGGTACACTCTACCGATTGTTGCGTACGGGCCCGCCTGCGACCGATGCTCGTGGGGCCGGGGGAGAGCGGGCAGTTCCACCGTAGTGACCGGAGGGGATGGATGTGTGCCGTCACCGGGGTGAGGCATGGGTGAACGGTGGGCCGATCGGAATGATCCTCGTCACGAAGTGTCGTGCCGAGGAGGCGGTCGGCCGGCAACCGACCGACACTTCGGAACGGGAAGTTCGGGCCGTGTGCACTGCCGACGCGTCGGTGTCGCCAGTGGCGACTCGTCCTGTCCCGCAATTGTCATGTCCGAACAGATCGCCGAACGAGACGGTATTTCGCGGATGACAGACCGGGTGTCGTATCTTTGGTGCTTCCCATCTCGGACGGAAAGGTTCGCGCCACAGGATCCGCTGCTCGCGGGGGAGCGAGCTGAGCCGATCTGTAACATATTCGTGATCTCGGATCGATGGACAGTACTGGCGGGTTGATTGCCGGAGGCTGTCAGTGCTGTACAGGCACCTCGATCCGGTAGCGCGAACAACGAAAATGGAGCGCAACCATGTCGAGTGGTTGTGGGATCGCTTCGACAGGGAGAAGGAATTGAGCGTCGGGTTCGAAGAGTTCATCGATGAGAACGGGCAGATCGCACTGCCGGAGGGCAGTACGTTGCTCGATCACCTCGAGCAGCACACTGCTTCCAACGGTGACGAGCTGGCCTACCGGTACATCGATTACTCACGTAACCGTGACGGCGATGTGGACGAGCTCACCTGGGCGCAGTTCGGCGTGCGACTCCGCGCGATCGCTGCTCGGCTGCAGCAGGTCACCAATCCCGGTGACCGTGTTGCGATCCTTGCGCCCCAGGGCCTCGACTACGTGGTGTCGTTCTTCGCGGCGATCTACGCGGGTGTCATCGCGGTGCCGCTCTTCGACCCGGACGAGCCGGGTCACACCGATCGCCTGCACGCCGTCCTCGGCGACTGCACGCCCACTGCGATCCTCACGGCCACTTCGTCCGCCGCAGGCGTGCGTCAGTTCTTCAGGCCGCTCCCGGCTGCACAGAGGCCCAGGGTGATTGCCGTCGACGCGATCCCCGACACCGTCGCCGACTCCTGGAAGCGTCCCGTCGCCACCAGCGACGACATTGCGTACCTCCAGTACACGTCCGGTTCGACGCGTGTGCCCGCCGGTGTGGAGATCACCCACCGGTCGGTGCTCACCAACGTGGTCCAGATGGCCGACTCGATGGAGCTCAACGAGAACTCGCGGGGCGTCACCTGGCTGCCGCTGTTCCACGACATGGGCCTGCTCACCGTCATCCTCCCGGCGATCGGCGGCAAATACATCACGATCATGAGCCCCCGCGCCTTCGTGCAGCGACCGGGCCGGTGGATCCGTGAACTCGCCGCCGTCTCCGACGGAGCAGGAACCTTCGCGGCAGCGCCGAACTTCGCGTTCGAGCATGCCGCCGCGCGCGGCGTGCCCAAGAGCGACGAGACGCTCGACCTGAGCAACGTGATCGGTCTTATCAACGGCAGCGAGCCGGTGACTACGTCGTCCATGCGCAAGTTCAACGAGGCGTTCGCGCCCTACGGGCTGCCGAAGACCGCGATCAAGCCGTCCTACGGCATGGCCGAGGCCACGCTGTTCGTGTCGTCGACCAGGAACTCCGAAGAAGCCAAAGTCCTCTACGTGGACCGGAACGAGCTCAACGCCGGTCGGATCGTGCTGGTCGACCGCGATGCGCCGGGCGCCATCCCGCAGGTGTCGTGCGGCCATGTCGCACGCAGCCAGTGGGCTGCGATCGTCGACGCGGAGACCGGTGTGGAGGCCCCGGAAGGCCGCGTCGGTGAGATCTGGCTGCACGGCGACAACATCGGAATCGGTTACTGGGGTCGCAAGGACGAGACGGCCGAGACCTTCCACAACCGGATCACGAAGCGCGTCGAGGAGGGAAGCCAGGCCGAGGGCACACCCGAGGACGCCAACTGGCTGCGCACGGGTGACTACGGCGTCTACGTCGACGGCGAGCTGTACATCACGGGACGCGTCAAGGACCTCGTGATCGTCGACGGCCGCAATCACTACCCGCAGGACCTCGAGTTCTCTGCCCAGGAAGCGAGCTCCGCGTTGCGTCCGGGTTTCGTCGCCGCGTTCGCGGTACCTGCGAACCAGCTGCCGAAGGTCGTGTTCGACAACTCGGCGTCCGGTCTGCAGTTCGACGTCGACGATTCGTCCGAACAGCTCGTGGTCGTCGCCGAGCGCGCTCCGGGAGCAGGTAAGGCCGACCCGCAGCCGATCGCCGACGCCGTGCGCGCCGCGATCTCCGCGCGACACGGTCTGACCGCGCGCGATGTGCTTCTCGTACCGGCCGGATCCATACCCCGCACATCGAGTGGGAAGATTGCGCGGCGGGCATGCAAGGCCGCCTACATCGAGGGAACGCTGCGTGGTGGGTACCAGCAGCAGGCGTTCCCCGACAGCATGTAAGAAATTGTCCTCTGTCCGGGTAGCGTGGTGGGTTGATGGCTGACATTGAAATGACCGTTGCGCAGCTGCGCGAATGGCTGCGGAACTGGATTGCCGACGCAACCGGCCAGCCGGTCTCCCAGATCTCGGACGACCGTCCGATGGAGGAGTTCGGGCTGGCGTCGCGAGATGCTGTCGCACTCAGCGGCGACATCGAGGATCTCCTCGGTGTCACGCTGACCGCGACGGTCGCGTACCAGCACCCGACGATCGCTTCGCTGGCGACTCGCATCATCGAGGGTGAGCCGGAGGCGCCGGAGGGCGCCGATGACACGTTCTACGTCACCGGTGGCGCTCTCGGCTCGAAGGACGTCGCGATCGTCGGTATGTCGACGCGCCTTCCCGGGCACGTCGACACCCCGGCCCAGATGTGGGATCTGCTCGCTTCCGGGCGCGACGGCATCACCGAACTGCCTGAGGGCCGCTGGTCCGAGTTCGACGGCGATCCACTCGTCGCCGAGGCGATCGCCAACGCGAACACGCGGGGCGGCTACCTCGACGACGTCAAGGGCTTCGACGCCGAGTTCTTCGCGATGTCGCCACGCGAGGTCAAGATGGTCGACCCGCAGCAGCGGCTCGCGCTGGAGCTGACGTGGGAGGCGCTCGAGCACGCCCACATCCCCGCCAGCGACCTCAAGGGCGGCTCGGTGGGTGTGTTCATCGGCTCGTCCGCGAACGACTACATGCTCATCGCGGCGTCCGACCCGACGGCCGCAGACCCGTACGCGATCACCGGCACATCCACGTCGATCGTCTCCAATCGCGTCTCGTACTTCTTCGACTTCCACGGTCCGTCGATCAGCATCGACACGGCGTGCTCGTCGTCGCTCGTCGCGGTCCACCAGGCCGTGCGTGCACTACGCGGTGGTGAAGCGAACGTCGCGATCGCCGGTGGCATCAACATGCTGCTCGCCCCCGCCGGGACGCTCGGCTTCGACGAAACCGGCATGCTCACCGCCGACGGAAAGATCAAGGCGTTCTCGGCGGACGCCAACGGCATCGTCCGCGCGGAGGGCGGCGGTCTCGTCGTCCTCAAGCGACTCGAGGACGCCGAACGTGACGGCGACAATATCCTCGCCGTGATCGCCGGATCGGCCGTCAACCAGGACGGACGTTCCAACGGCCTGGTGGCGCCCAACCCGGACGCGCAGGCGGACGTGCTGCGTCGCGCCTACCGCGACGCGCAGATCCTGCCGTCGGGCGTCGACTACATCGAGGCGCACGGCACCGGCACGGTGCTCGGCGACCCGATCGAAGCCGACGCGCTGGGACGTGTCGTGGGCCGCGGTCGCGACTCCGACAAGCCTGCGTTGCTCGGATCGGCGAAGACGAACTTCGGGCACCTCGAGGCCGCCGCGGGTGCCGCGGGCCTGATCAAGGTCGTTCTCGCGATGCAGGAGAACGCGCTCCCGGCCACGCTCAACTACACCGCACCCAACCCGTACATCGCATTCGACAAGGCCAATCTCCGGGTGATTCCGGAGGGTGCCGAGTGGCCGCGCTACTCGGGTCGCGCTGTCGCGGGCGTCTCCGGGTTCGGTTTCGGTGGCACCAATGCGCATGTTGTGGTCCACGAGTACACCGGGCCGGAGGGTCAGAGCGACTCCGAGGCCGAGGTCGAGGTCCTGCCCGACAGCGCAGAGGCCGCGGAGCATGCTGTTCCGTCGGACTCTTCTCTGATCTCCGGGCCCGCGCGAGAGTTGCCCGTCGTGCTCGCGGTGTCCGCATCCATGCCGTCGCGTCGTCGTCGTGCCGCGGCGGATCTCGCCGACTGGCTCGAGACCGAGACGGGGAGCACCACCGAGCTGGCCGACGTGGCCCGTTCGCTGTCGCGTCGCAACCACGGCCGGTCCCGCGCCGTCGTCATCGCTGCCGACCGTGCCGAGGCGATCGCCGGGTTGCGTGCCGTCGCGGCAGGCAAGCCCGCGCAGAACGTCTTCACCGCCGACAGTCCCGCCTCGACCGGCCCGGTGTGGGTGCTGTCCGGATTCGGTGCGCAGCATCGCAAGATGGCCAAGCAGCTGTATCTCGAGAACCCGGTGTTCGCAGCCTCGGTCGACGAGGTCGACGAGTTCATCTTCGACGAGTCGGGTTTCTCCATGAAGGAGAAGTTCCTCGACGACGCGCAGGACTACGACGTCGAGACCGCGCAGGTCGGAATCTTCACCATCCAGGTCGGACTCGCGGCGGTACTGCGGCACCACGGTGCAGAGCCTGCAGCGATCGTCGGCCACTCGATGGGTGAGGCCGCCGGTGCGTACATCTCGGGCGGTCTGTCGCTCGAGGAAGCTGTGCGCGTGATCTGCGCCCGGTCGCGCCTGATGGGCGAGGCGGAAGGTCAACTCGAGGGTGACGACATCCGCCTGATGGCGCTCGTCGAGTACACCTCCGACGAGATCACCTCGGTTCTGCCCGACTTCCCGCAGCTCGAGGTGTGCGTCTATGCGGCGCCCACCCACACCGTGATCGGTGGACCGCAGGAGCAGGTCAACGCCATCGTCGCGCGCGCCGAGGCGGAGGAGAAGTTCGCCCGGGTCCTCCAGACGAAGGGTGCGAGCCACACCTCGCAGGTCGATCCGATCCTGGGCGAGCTCGCCGCCGAGCTCGCGGGCATGGAGCCGCAGCGACTGAAGGTGGACGTGTACTCGTCCGTCGACCAGGAAACGCTGTACCGCGCAGGTCACGAGGGCATCCACCCGGTCGAATACTGGACGAAGGGCATGCGGCACAGCGTGTACTTCACCCAGGCGATCCGGAAGGCGCTCACCGACGGTTACACGACGTTCGTCGAGCTCAACGCGAATCCCGCCACGCTGATGTCGGTCGCTGCCACCGCGTTCGACGCCGGTGTGCAGGACGGCGTGTTCATCCAGACGCTCAAGCGTAAGGAAGACGAGTCGCTCGGTGTGCTCACCGCGCTCGCGCAGCTCTACGTCCACGGACACCAGGTGGATCTGCGCAGTCTGCTTCCCGAGGGTGACTACGCCGACATTCCGCGTACCGCGTTCCTGCGAAAGCCGTACTGGGTCGACGCCCGTATCGGCGGCAGCGGTGGCCACGGTCGGGTCCCCGGTGCGCACGTCGCGCTGCCCGACGGCAGGCACGTGTGGGAGGTGCAGGCGGGGGCGGTCACCGACCCCGCGGAGCTCGTCGTCGCTGCTGCATCGCAGGTGCTCGCCGATGTCACCCTGACCGCATCCATCCGGCATGCAGAGTTGCCCGCCGCAGCCACGGTGACCACGACCCTCACGCCGCACCCGGGTGGTGCTTCGGTGCAGGTGCACGCCCGCACGGAGAGCGGTTTCACGCTCGTGCTCGAGGGTGTCGTCACGTCCGGTGAGGCTCTTCCCGCCCCGGTGATCGCCATCCCGGCTCGGCTGTCCGACGACGTCGAGGAACTGCCGGAGGTCGTCGAGACCTTCGGTGACAAGTGGGATCCCGAAGGATCGCAGACCCTCGAAGATCGTTTGACGCTGATCGTCGCCGAATCCATGGGCTACGCACCCGAGGATCTGCCCGCCGAGATCCCGCTCATGGAGCTGGGCCTCGACTCGCTGATGGCGGTGCGTATCAAGAACCGCGTCGAGTACGAATTCGACATCCCACAGTTGCAACTGTCGGCGGTCAAGGACGCGTGCCTGCGCGATGTTGCGACGTACCTGCGTTACGCGGTGGACAACCGTGAAGAGGTCGCGCAGCTCGCCGAGCAGCAGGCCGCGGAGAAGGCCGCCGAGCGCGCCGAGACCGAGCCGTCGCTGAAACCGATCGAGGACACCACCGTCCTGGGCGAAGCCGAGCAGATCCTGTCGGAGGCCGACGCTCAGGAAGAGCCTGCCCCCGAGTCGTCCGGGCCGGACGTTCCTCCCCGCGACGCCGCGGAACGCCTGACATTCGCCTCGTGGGCTGTGGTCACCGGGAAGTCCGCCAAGGGCATCTTCAATTCGCTGCCGACCCTCGATGCCGCCGCGGCCGAGCGACTCGCCGCCCGGCTCACCGAGCGGTCCGGCGGGGAGGTCACCGTCGACGACGTGCGCAAGGCATCGACCATCGAACAGCTCTCGGAGACGGTCCGGCAGTACCTCGAATCCTCCGACAAGATCGACGGGCTCGTGCGTGCTCTGCGACCGCGTCCCGAGGGGTCGACGGCAGTGCCCGTGTTCGTGTTCCATCCCGCGGGTGGCTCGACCGTCGCGTACGAGCCGCTGCTGCGGCGTCTGCCTGCCGACACTCCGATGTACGGCTTCGAACGCACCGAGGGCCCGATCGACGAGCGTGCCAAGGTTTATCTGCCGCTGATCGAGGAGATTCAGGGCGACGGCCCGTATGTGCTGTACGGCTGGTCGCTCGGTGGAGTGCTGGCCTACGCGGTCGGTCGACTGCTGCGGGCGGAGGGCAAGGACGTGCGGGTCATCGGTCTGCTCGACACGGTCATGGCCGGTGAGCAGATCGAGGACACTCCCGAGGAGATCCGCAAGCGCTGGCAGCGGTACTCGGCATTCGCGAAGAAGACCTACGGTATCGAGGCGCCGCTCCCGTACGACCTGCTTGCAGAGGCAGGCAGCGACGAGGAGCAGATCAAGATCCTCCTGGGCCTGCTCGAGATGAGCGGCGCAGAGATCCCCGGCGGCATCATCGAGCATCAGCGCACGTCGTGGCTCGACAACCGGGCGATCCAGACTGCGAAGCTCGAACGGTACGACGGCGATGTCGTGCTGTACATGGCAGACAAGTACCACGATGACGCAATCGACCTCGAGCCGGCGTTCGGTACCCGGCAGCCCGACGGCGGGTGGGGCGATGTGGTCGCGAATCTGGAGATCGTCCCGGTGGGGGGAGATCACCTGCAGATCGTCGACGAGCCGTACATCTCGAAGGTGGGGACCGACCTGACCCGCAAGCTGGCCGACATCGAGGCCTCGAGGAGCTGAGCAAGTAGTGACCACCACGGCAGAGAAGCTGGCCGAGCTGCGCGCAAAACTGGAGATCGCGAACGAACCCGCGGGGGAAGCTGCGATCGCCAAACGCGCTCAGAAGGGCATTCCCAGCGCTCGGGAGCGCATCGACATGCTCCTCGACAAGGGCACCTTCGTCGAGATCGGCGCGTTGATGAAGACGCCCGGGAACCCGAATGCGTTCTACGGCGACGCGGTCGTCGTCGGACACGGCCTGGTCGACGGCCGGCCCGTCGCAGTGTTCTCGCACGACCAGACGGTTCTGGGCGGCAGTGTCGGCGAGATGTTCGGCCGCAAGGTGTCTGCGGTACTGGAACATGCTTTGAAGATCGGTTGCCCGGTCGTCGGTATCAACGACTCCGGTGGGGCTCGCGTCCAGGATGCAGTGACCTCGCTCGCCTGGTACGGAGAGATCGGCAAGCGGACCGAACCGCTGTCCGGGTTGGTCCCGCAGATCTCGGTCATCGTCGGTAAATGCGCCGGCGGTGCGGTGTACGCGCCGATCAACACCGACGTCGTCGTGGCGACCGAAGAGGCGTACATGTTCGTCACCGGCCCCGACGTCATCAAGGCGGTCACGGGTGAGGACGTCAGCCTCGAGGAACTCGGCAGTGCCCGTAAGCAGGCCGAATACGGCAACGTGCACCACGTCGCGCCCGACGAGAAGGCAGCGTTCGACTGGGTGCGGCAGTATCTGAGCTACATGCCGTCGAATGCGCAGGAGAAGCCTCCCGTGATCAACCCGGGTCTCGAGCCCGAGATCACGCCCGACGACATCGAGCTCGACTCGTTCATGCCCGACGCCGACAACTCCGGTTACGACATGCACGACGTCCTGCTCAAGATCTTCGACGACGGCGACTTCTTCGAGGTGCGGTCGCAGACGGCACCGAACATCATCACCGGATATTCGCGCGTCGACGGACGCCCTGTCGGTGTGGTCGCGAACCAGCCGCTGTACCTGTCGGGTGCGCTCGACGCTGCGGCAGCAGACAAAGCCGCGCACTTCGTGCGGGTGTGCGATGCCTTCGACATCCCGCTGGTGTTCGTCGTCGACACCCCCGGCTTCCTGCCCGGTGTGGAGCAGGAGAAGATCGGCGTCATCAAGCGGGGCGGCCGGTTCCTCTTCTCGTACGTGGAGGCGTCGGTGCCGAAGGTGACCGTTGTGGTGCGCAAGTCGTACGGCGGCGGTTACGCGGTGATGGGATCGAAGCAGCTCGGCGCCGACATGAACTTCGCCTGGCCGACCGCGCGTATCGCGGTGATGGGTGCGGAGTCCGCGGTCGCGGTGATCGGCCGCAAGCAGATCGCCGAGGCGGGCGACAATGCTCCGGTGGTGCGTCAGCAGCTCATCAACTTCTACAACGAGCATGTCGCGACACCGTACATCGCGGCCGAGCGCGGCTACATCGATGCCGTGATCGAGCCGAAGACCACGCGTCTCGAGATCCGGAAGGCGCTGACCCTTCTCCGCGACAAGAAGGTGTTCAAGAACCCGCGCAAGCATCACCTGCTTCCGCTCTGAGGTTGTGACCGAGAAGTCCCACCGGCCGTCTTCGTGACTGTGCCGGTGGGACTTTCGCGTTCGCGGTGGTGAAGTCGGCTGTCGCGGATCAGTCGAGGACGACGGTGGCTTCGACCTCGACCAGGAGGTCGGGTTCGGCCAGCGCTGAGACGCCGATGCCCGTGAGCGGAGCCAGCGGAGCGGGGGTGCCGAGTTCGGCGGTGGCTCGGCCGAGGCCTTCGCCGATCAGGGCCATCTTGTCGGGTGTCCAGTCGACGATGTACGCCGTCAGCTTGGCGACGTCGTTCCAGGTGGCGCCGACCTCGGCCAGTGCTACGGCGATGTTGAGATAGCACTGCGCGGTCTGTGCGGCGAGGTCGCCCTCACCGATTCTGTTGCCGGCGGCATCGCGCGCGACCTGCCCGGCGATGAAGACCAGTTTCGAGCCGGTGGCAATGGACACCTGCCGATACATGTCGACCTGCGGTAGTCCTGCGGGATTCACAAGGGTGACGGCCATGGTTCCTCCGGGGATGGGGTTCGGTGGGTTATCCAAACTATAGCAATGCAATGCTATGTAAAGTGGTTGCATGGTCAGGTTGAAGGATCCGGCGGTTCGCACGCGCCTCATCGAGCGGGCAGCCCAGATGCTCCGGGCCCGTGAGCCCATCACGCTGCGCTCGCTGGTGGCCGGCACGGGTGTGTCGACAATGGCCGTCTACACCTACTTCGGCGGCATGGACGGGTTGTGGAAAGCCTTGCGGCAGGAGGGTTTCACGCGTCTGGCTGACAGGTTCGCATCGGTAGCGGTGTCGAACGACCCGGTACAGCATCTGGCGGCATTGTCCGCGTCGTACGTCGACAACGCTCTCGATCATCCCGACCTGTATCGGGTCATGTTCGACGCGAGTGTCGACCTCGAAGACCTCGGGGCGGCAGATGCGACCCTGGAATACCTGGTGCAGGCCGTGCGGGGGGCACGGGACGGGGGACGCTTCCACGCCGACGTCGATCCGCTCGAACTGGCGACCCAGAGCTGGGTCATCGACCACGGACTCGTATCGCTCGTCGCCAACGGCCCGCTACCGCACAGCACCCTCGATCAGGGGATCCCCCTTCTCACCGCGCTGTTCGTCCAGGCGGGGGACGAGCCCGACCGGTGTCGAGTGTCGGTCGAAAAGGGATGGGAGCAGCGGGCGCCTCGCGAAGCGTAGGAGATCAGGCGGTGTGGAGAGCGCCCAGGATGTAGCTGAGGATGTGCTCGACCTCCACTGCTGCATCGAAGCCCGTCGTGTCCTTCCACAGCAGATGTTCCATCTGCGCCAGCAGCAGGATCGCTGTCGTGATCGAATCACGCTCCGGATCGGTGGAACCCAGATCGGAGATGGGCCCGGCGAGGATGCGGGCGAGAGTGAGTTCGAGTTCCTCGCGCACCTTCGGAGCGTGGGTCCGGCCACCTCCTCCGATGACGTTGCGGGTCGCGGCAGCAATCTCGGGGTCGACGCCCTGCTTCAGGATCACGGTCGCGCCTGCGCGCAACGCCGCTTCCGGTGTTTCGGCGGCGTCGATCTTCCTGCGCAGATGGTTGACCAGGCGGTGTCCGCCCTCTTCCACCACGGCATCGACGAAGTCGCCCTTGCTGCGGAAATAGCGGTAGAACGCGTCGTTCGACAGACCGGCGGCCGCCACGATGTCGGCGACGCGCGCGGGCGATCCGGCGGTCAGCAGGTCTCGGCCGGCCTTGATCAGGCGGTCGACGTCGCGACTCGCTGCCTCCTGCCGCGGAGTGAGGCTTCGCTGTACCGCTTCGGTGGCGCGGGCCGACATGGCGCTGGTGCCGGTGATGTCTTCGGTGGTCACCCTTGCCATTCTAGAGAGTCGGAACCGAATTCTGTGCGCCGGTGGGACATGGCCGAACGTCACTGTGAGTATGAAGGTGACGTTCGGCCATGCGCGGGCGTGCAGCCTACTGTTCGTAGACCCGCAGCGTGCCCGGATTCCACAGGCCCGACCGGGTGACCTGCTCGGTTGCGACATCGGCGGGCTCGGCGTTCGGGTAGTAACGCACGTAGCGTTCGAGCGAACCCCAGTCGCGGGCCCAGTCTCCGTCGAGATACGTCGGGATCGCTTCGGGGCGGGCGAGCACCTCGGTGAAGCCGAGCGGTCCGCCGAATTCGGCTGCTTGCCAGGTGTCGGTGGACGACACGGCCAACGGGCGGTCGGGGAGGATGCGGTAGTTCGGCATCTCCGCGACCCCGTACCGATGGTCGAACGGACGCTGACACGGGAACTGGAGGCCAACGGCCCAGTCCAGCAGCACCGGCTGCTCGGAGCCGATCACCGACTCGAGCGTGTCGAGTTGGGGTACGCGCGGCGGGGTGAAAGCGAGCCACTGGTCGCCGGTGAGGTTGGGGTCGTTCGCGACGATGCGAACGACGTCGGCGTCCTCGGGCAGATCCGCGATCGGGACCCGCAGGTTGCGCCACGACGGTGCGGGGCCGATGTCACGCGGCAGGTAGCTGCCCTTCGCTTCGAAGGTGCCGTCGGGATTGCTGGTGCCGTACTCGAGCATCAGCGACTGCCCGTAGGTCAGCGCGCCGGTGTCGTCGTACGACCAGATGCGCCCGGCCGCGGAGATGACGATCAGCGGGGCGTTGTCGCTGCGTTCGGGCAGTTGGTACCAACTCGAGGTGAGCATCGCGGGTTCCTGGACGCCGTCCTGGTAGCTGCCGAGGATCGGGGTCACCGCGGGGTCGAGTCCGAACGGCAATTTCACCGTGCTGCCGTTGACGGTCTCGGCGCCCGAACCTCCGGTGGTTCCGCCGCCGGCACCCGTCTCGAAGGTCGTGCCGATGCTTTGGGTATCGGTGTTGCCCTGCCCGGGCTTGACTTCCACATAGTCGGCGGTCAGGTCGCTCGGAACACCGTTGGGCGAGAAGCCGACGGGTCCGCCGCCGGCAAGGGCGTCACCGCCGGAGGGCGGGTTGGCGGGGTCGATGACCGGTTCGAGCCGTCCGGAGTTGGGATCGCTCTCGACGAGCACATCGTTTGCGAGGCCGCACGACGACCCGGTGATCGCCTCGATATTGGACCGGGCCAGCGAGTACGCCGGATACTGCGACACGGCACCCTTGACCAGCGACAGCACCTCGAACAGCACCATCGCCGCCGCGACGACGGTCAGAGGTGCCGCGGCGAACGCGCGGATCCGCCGGCCCTTCGCCGACGTCGGTTTCTCCGGTGGCGGTGCATAGCCTTCGCGCAGGTACTGCCAGGCGACGAGGGCGAGGGCAAGCCCGAACAGGACGAGGAACAGGCTGCTCGACTGGTATCCCGACAACGACACCGTCTTGTCGAACCACGGCACCCCGTAACTCGACACGTACCACCAGCCGTTGATACCCGCGAAGGAGACCGCGAGGACGAACAGCAGTCCGGCGAGGAAGATCGTGCGGTTGCGTCGCGACCGCAACGCCTGCGCCGACACGACCACCGCGGTCAACGCGGCCAGAGATCCGGCGATGCCCGCATACGCCCCGAAGTGATGGGTCCACTTCGTGGGGTTGAACATCATGAAGAAGATCGTTCCGAACACGATTCCGATCAGGCGCCACGACGGGCTCACCGCGATACCGGGGATGCGACGGCGACGCAGCAGCACGAGCAGTGTCGTGAACAGACACAGGATCATGACGAGGAACGCGAAGCGGCGCGGCAGCGACCCGTCGACGGTCTGCACCATCAGGTAGTAGTAGCGGAGGAAGTCGTTCCACCACTCCTCATTGGGGCCGATGATGGTGCGCACGCGGGTGGCTTCGAGCACCGCGGACAGAGTCTGGTCGGAGAACACGACGACCAGGACCAGCAGTCCGGCGGCGCCGATCGGGGCGAGCAGCGGCAACGTGCCGACCTCGCGGTGCTTGCGGACGATGATGCGCGTCATGGGCCGGATACCGGCGATCAACGCGGCGATACACATCAGGCCCGTCGGGGCGGCAGCGAGCGTGAACGCGCCGATGATCACGGCCGTGGCGGCGGGAAGCAACCGTCCGGTGGCGATGGCACGTTCGATCGAGCACCACGTGAGCAGGGCGCCCACAGCGACGATCGGCTCGGGACGCAGACCGTTGTTGTAGGGCAGCCAGAACGCGAGGAACACGAGGCCGCCGGTCCACAGGGCGATCTGGTTGTGCCGCACTGCCCGCCCGAGGCGCGGCACGACCTCGCGGCTGATCACCATCCAGCACAGGATCCCGGCGATCAGCGCGGGCAAGCGCATCCAGGGGCTCGCCGTCGAGATCTTCGCGAACGTGGCCAGTACGTCGTAGTACCAGCCGAACGGTGCCTCCGGGACACCGAACCAGCGGAAGTAGTTGGCCATGTACCCGGCGTGATCCGACACCCTTGCCATGGTGAGCAGGTAGCCGTCGTCGGAGGTGTTGGCGCCGAAGAAGTGCCATCCGATCAGCGTTCCCACCACGACGAAGTCGATACCGCTGAACTTCCACCAGTGTGACGGGAAGAACCGTCGGTGCCCCCGGCCGTCGGTGCCGTCGAGCTTCGCGAGCGCGCCCAGAGCGAGTGCCGTCGACAGCACCGCGAGGATCATTGCGAGGGACTTCACGAGGGTCGGCGACGACGAGAACCGCGAATCCACGTCGATGTGCACTTCGAGGCCGGGAACATCGGTGCTCAGGTCGCTGAACACGCCGACGACGAGTGGCCTCAGGTCGCCGGTCAGTTCACCGGCGCGCGGATTGCCGTTGTCGTCGGTGAGACCGACGAACTCGGCGGTGGTGCGGTCGACGTCGGAGAAGATCCGGATCTCGGTGCAGGCGCCGGATGCGACATCGGCGCGCGGCGCGGTCGCGACCACGACATTGCGATCGAGAACATCGACGTTCTGCGGCCCGACCCGCACGAACATCGCGTTGAGTGCGGCGTCCTGCCCGCTGGAGGGCGCGGTCGCGAGGAGCATCCCGCCGCTGTCGGGGAGCTGGGCGATCGCGGCGCACGGCACCGTCGCGGTCAGTTGCAGCGGCACCTGCGACATCAGCGGTGCCTCGACGTCCGTCATCGAGCCGTTCTGCGGCCACGACACCGTGGCCTCGGTGACCTTGACGGGCAGGAACGGTGTCGCGAGTGCGAGCACCATCCCGATGATTCCTGCGACGACCGCGATGAGTCGCGCGGTGCGGTACTGCGCGCGCAGGTCCTCACCGACCGGCCGTGTGGCGGTCACCGTCGGGGAGGGGTCGTTCGTCGAGGCGTCGGGCACGGATGTCGATGGTATCGGGCCGTGACCTGTGCGGTCACTCACCCTCATTCGAGCAGATCGGGCACTCCGTCACGGATCGCTCCCGGACTCCACAGACCGGACCGGGTGATCTCGTCGACATCGACGGTCGCGGTGTCGGCGTCCGGGTCGATCCGTCGATACCGCTCCAGCGACCCCCAGTCGCGATCCCAGTCGTTGTCCAGGTAGGTGGGCACGGTCTCCGCGGTGAGCAGCAGCGGGATCCATCCGAGGGGCCCACCGCCGATGGAGTCCTGCCACCCGTTGGTGGCATCGGCACCGACCCGGTCGGGGAGGATGCGGTACTCGGGGACCTCGGCGACACCGTAGTGATGCCCGAAGGGCCGCTGGCACGGGAAGGCGAGCCCGACCGACCAGTCGAGGAGCCCGGGCGCGTCGGAGCCGACGACGTTCTGCAGGGTGTCGAGTTGTGGCATCCGCGGCGGGGTCACCGCGACCCACTGGTCCGGCGACAGATCGCCGTCATCGACGACGAGCCGCACCGCGTCGGCCTCCGCGGGGATCGCGTCGCTGGGCACGCGGAGGTTGCGCCATGAGGGGGCCGGTCCGATGTCGATCGGTGCGACCCGCCCGAGCGCCTCGACGTCCTCACCTGCGGTGACACCGAACTCGAAGAGCACCTCCTGGCCGGGGCTGATGACACCGTCCGGGTCGACGTAGTGCACGCGACCCGCGGCGGTGACGACGAGCAACGGTGTATCGGCGGTGCGTTCGGGCAGCGCATACCACCCGGATTCGAGCTCGGCAGCGTGCTGTGTGCCGCTCCGGTAGCTGCCGAGCACCGGGGTGCGTGCCGGGTCCAGCCCGAACGGGAGCTGCACCGTGCTGTCGTTGATCCCCGCGTCGCCACGGCGTCCACCGCCGGTGCCTGCCGTCGTCGAAGTGGTGGTGCCGCCCTCGTCGGCCTCGAGGGAGTTCGCGCCACCCCTGGTGGAGATCTCCGCGTCCGCAGTCAGATCCAGTGCGACGCCGTCGGGAGTGAACCCGTCGGCGCGTCCGGCGCCGAGAGCATCGGCGACGGGATCGTCGAGCGGATCGAGCATGGTGGCGTTCGGATCGGTCTCGACGAGAACATGATCGGCGAGTCCGCACCCGCCGCCCGTGAAGGTGGCGACATTCGACCGCGCAATCGAATAGGCCGGGTACTGCGACACGGCGCCCTTGACGAGGGAGAGCACCTCGAAGAGCACGACGCCCGCCGCGACGACGGTCAGCGGCGCCGAGGCCAGCGTGCGGACCCGGCCGTTTCGCGCAGGCTTCTGCTTCGCGAACGGCTCGCGCAGGTGGAACCATGCCGCTACGGCCAGCGCCAGCACCGTCAGGGCGAGCAGCGCCGTCGAGAACCCGTACCCGGAGATGGACGGCGGCTTGTCCCACCAGGGGACGCCGTAGCTGGACACGTACCACCAGCCGTTCGAACCGGTGAACGACATGGTGAGGACGAACAACACACCCGCGGTGAACAGGGCACGGTTGCGGGCCGAGCGGATACCGACTGCACCCACGCCGACGGCGGCGAGTGCTGCGAGGGCCGCGGCCAGACCCGCGTACACACCGAAGTGGTGGGTCCACTTCGTGGGCGTGAGCATCATCAGCAGCATCGATGCGAAGACGATGCCGAGGATGCGTCTCGACGGACCGATCGCGGTACCGGGGATGCGACCTTTCCTGAGGATGAGCATCACGCACACCACGAGGCACAACAGCATGACGAACACACCGAATCGGCGAGCGAGCGACCCGTCCGGTGCGACGGTGAGCAGCGCGTCCCAGCGCAGCCGCTCGTCGAACCACGGCACGTTCGGTCCGACCGCAGACCGCACCCGGGTGGCTTCGAGCACCGACGCGAGCGTCTGATCGGCGAACACGGCGATCATGACGACGGTGCCCGACGCGAGAACCGGGGCGAGCTGCGGGAGTACCCCGACCAGATGTCGCCGGGCCACCAGCACCTTCACGAGTGGGCGTGCACCCGCGAGGAGCGCCGCCACGCAGATCAGTCCGGTAGGTCCGGCGGCGAGCGAGAACGCGGCGATCAGGACAGCGATCGCCGCGGGCAGCATCCGACCGGTCGCGATGGCACGTTCGATCGAGCACCACGTGAGCAGGGCACCGACGGCGATGATCGGTTCAGGACGCAGACCGTTGTTGTACGGCAGCCAGAATGCGAGGAACACCAGCCCGGCCGTCCACAGGGCCACCGTGCTGTGCCGGACAGCGACACCGAGACGTGGAATCACCTCGCGGCTGATGACCATCCAGCAGACGATCGCTGCAATGAGCGTGGGCAGCCGCATCCACATGCTGGCGGTCGACACTTCCGACATCGGCACCAGCACGTCGTAGAACCAGCCGAACGGCGCCTCCGGGACACCGAACCAGCGGAAGTAGTTGGCCATGTACCCCGCGTCGGTCGACACGCGGGCCATGTTGAGGATGTAACCGTCGTCGGAGGTGTTCGCCCCGATCACGTGCCACAGGAGCAGGACCCCGACCACGACGGCGTCGGCGAGTGTGAACCGCCACCAGTGCGACGGCAGGAACCTGCGTGCCCTGCGGCGATCGACCCCGTCGATGCGGTGCAGCGCAACCAGCGACGACAACGTCGCCAGGGCGCACCCGATCATCGCGACGAGCTTGATCATCGTGGGCGTGGAGGTGAACCGCGAATCCAGTTCCGCCTGTACGGACAGTCGCTCGGAAGCGCCTTCGCCCGAGACCAGAGGCGCGGAGGGACCGTCGAGATCGGAGAAGACGCCCACCATCTGCGGACGGACATCGCCCTCGATGGTGACGTCGACGGCAGGGTCGGCGCCGACGATTCCGGCTGCGGTCCGCTCGGAGTTGGCCGCCACGGTCACAGCGGTGCACCGATCGTCGAGCGGGGCCGAGACCAGCACGGAATTCCTCAATACCGCCTCGACGGTGCCGGGTAGGCCGTCCTCACCGGGGACGACCCGGATCACGAGCGCGTTGCCGGTGGCATCCGGCGCACCGGGCGGCACTGTCGACACGAGCGTGCCGCTGTCCTCGCCGAGCATCCCGGCGGCCACACACGGAACGCTCACCCGCAACGTGAGCGGTGTGTACGTCACGAGCGGCGCTTCGACACTGGCGAGGCTGTCGTTCTGCGGCCACTGAACGGTCGCGGCTTCCTGCTTCACGGGGAGAAACGGGAGGGCCAAGGCCAGGACGAATCCGAGCAGACCCGTGACGACAGCGATGAGTTGCGCGGTACGGACGCTCGCGTTCGAGGAGGAACCGGGCGTAGCGGGCGAATGGGAATCGTCTGGCACAGGGGTCGATGCTAGGCGAGTGGTGCACTGTTCTGCTCGACCTGATCCGGCGACCGGCGCATCACCACTAGCATCGGTCGATATGGAGATTTCGTCGGCGATCGGCAGTCGCCTCCGCCAAGCAGGGATCTCCGATGTCCGCGACGACAGCACCACTCGCGCGATGTATTCGTCCGATGCCTCGCTCTATCGGGTACCGCCGCAGGTCGTGGTCCTACCGCGAAGCGTCGACGAGGTTGCCGCGACCCTCGACGTGTGCCGCCGCGAAGGCGTGCCGCTCACCTCGCGCGGTGCAGGCACTTCGCTGGCGGGCAACGCAGTCGGAACCGGGGTGGTGCTCGACTTCTCCCGGCACATGGGGCGCGTGCTCGAGATCGACCCGCAGCAACGCACCGCGCGCGTGCAACCCGGTGCCGTCCAGGCGACCGTGCAGCGCGCCGCGGCGCCCCACGGGCTTCGATTCGGTCCCGACCCGTCGACCCACAACCGCTGCACGATCGGCGGGATGATCGGCAACAACGCGTGCGGTGCGCGTGCCCTCGGCTACGGCCGCACCTCCGACAACGTGGTCGGCATCGAGGCCCTCACCGGCACCGGGCATCCGCTCTCGCTCCCCGGGAACGACCCGATGCTCGAGCCGCTCCGCGGTCTCGTCGATGCGAACCTCGCGACGATCCGTACCGAATTCGGCCGGTTCGGGCGGCAGGTCTCCGGCTACGGCCTCGAACACCTCCTTCCCGAAAATCGCTTCGACGTGCGCAAACTGTTCGTCGGCAGCGAGGGAACACTCGGCGTGCTCACCGAGGCGACCGTGCAGCTCGTGGCCGATTCGCCGGTGCGCACCATGGTGGTCCTCGGCTACCCCGACATCGTCGACGCAGGCAACGCAGCCCACACACTGCTCCGTTTCCGCCCCACGGCGTGTGAAGGCCTCGATTCGCGCATCGTCGACATCGTCCGTACCCGGCGCGGGCCGGGGGCGGTTCCGCCGTTGCCGCGCGGTGCGGCGTGGCTGTTCGTCGAACTCGTCGGCGACGACTACGGCGAGGTGCACGACCGTGCAGTGTCGATGGTCGACGTCTCCGGCGCGATCGACGCTCTGCACGTCGACGATCAGGCACGTGCCGCGGCGCTGTGGCGGATCCGGGAGGACGGCTCCGGCTTGTCGGCGCGTAGCCCCCGGGGCCTGCCCGCGCACGCAGGATGGGAGGACGCTGCGGTCCCGCCGGAGCGCACCGGCGACTACCTGCGCGATTTCGAGCAGCTCACCGACAGCTACGGCATCACCGGCTACCCGTACGGACACTTCGCCGACGGCTGCATTCACATCCGGCTCGATGTTCCGCTCGAGATGCCCGGACTGTTCCGGGAATTCCTTTTTGCTGCAGGAAGGTTGGTGGCGTCCTACGGCGGGTCGATGTCGGGGGAGCATGGCGACGGGCGAGCCCGCAGCGAACTGCTGCCCCTGATGTACTCGGCCGACGCACTACGGTTGTTCGGGGCCGTCAAGTCGGTGTTCGACCCAGAGGATCTGCTCAACCCGGGTGTACTCGTCGATCCGCGTCCCGTCGACGCCGACCTGCGCGTGACCGCCGCGCCCGCCGTCCGCACCGGTCTCGCGTTCCGGTACCGGGAGGACGGCGGCAACTTCACCCAGGCTGTGCACCGGTGCACCGGCGTCGGGAAGTGTCGCGCCGACACCACCGCCGTCGGTGGGGTGATGTGCCCGTCGTATCTCGCCACCCGCGAGGAGAAGGATTCGACGCGCGGCCGGGCCAGGGCCCTGCAGGAAATGCTGAACGGGTCGCTCGTCACCGACGGGTGGTCGTCGCCGGAGGTGCACGAGACCCTCGATCTGTGCCTGTCGTGCAAGGGCTGTGCTTCGGATTGCCCCACCGGTGTCGACATGGCGACATGGAAGTCGGAGGTACTGCACCAGACGTACCGCGGCAAGCGTCGCCCGATCAGTCACTACACTCTGGGTCGGCTACCGCAGTGGGCTGCGCTCGCCTCACGAATCCCGAAGGTAGCCAACGCGATCACGAAGGTGCCCGGCGTGGCGTCGGTGGGCCTGCGGCTCGGAGGAATGGACAGGCGCCGGAACGTGCCCGCCTTCGCGCCCCGCACCTTCCGTCGATGGCTCGCCGACACCGCCGGACAGCGTGCCCGCACAGGCGAACCCGTGCTGCTCTTCGTCGACACCTTCACCGACTACTTCACGCCCGAGGCCGGTATGGCGGCGGTGGAAGTGCTCGAAGCCGCCGGATATCGCGTTCGCGTGACCGAGAAGCAACAGTGCTGCGCGCTGACCTGGATCACCACGGGGCAGCTCGACGAAGCACGAAAGATCCTGGGCCGCACCGTCACCGAACTATTCCGTGCCGGAACCCCGATCGTGGGAATCGAACCGTCGTGCACGGCGGTATTGCGTTCCGACACCGTCGAACTGCTCGGATCCGAGCCGGCGCGTGTCGTGGCCGATTCCACACGCACACTCGCCGAATTACTCGGCGACTGGGAACCGCCGTCGCTGGCCGGCACCACCGTGGTCGCCCAGCCGCACTGTCACCACCACGCGATCATGGGGTGGGATGCCGATGCGGCGCTGCTGAAACGTGCCGGCGCGGAGGTCACCCGGCTCGGCGGCTGTTGCGGTCTCGCCGGAAATTTCGGAGTAGAGCGTGGCCACTACGACGTGTCGGTCGCGGTCGCGAACAACCAGCTGATTCCCGCCGTCGAATCCGCCGACGCCGACACGGTGGTGCTCGCCGACGGCTACTCGTGCCGCACCCAGCTCAGCGACCTCACCGATCGCCGAGGCACTCACCTTGCGGAGTTGCTCGCTTCCCGGCTCCCATAGGTTCGGCAGGTCGAACCACCAGGGCCTGATGTCTCGACGGATGGGTGGCACATCAGTGAGTGTCGGAATCCTTTGGCGGTTCTGGCGGGAGTGCCCCACCTTCATTGGCCCATCGATCGAGCTGCTTGGGTGCGGGCTCTGCATTCCGCCGCCCGCGCCTGATGATCCCTTCCATCGCATCCCTGAATTTGCCCATGTCAGGGACTATACCGAATCGGCCACGGCATCCCTGTTGTTCTGGAGTGCGCAGCGGTGGCTGCGTCATTCCGGCGGGTTCGCAGGTCTGGGTTCGCCGGTGGCAGAGGCGAGGATCGGGGGGTAGTCGCGGGTGTTCACCGTCCGCGCCGTCGTCCCTTACTGCGTTTGTCGTTGACCGGCGTGGTCCGAGTTCGTAGGGGATTTTCAGGATGCGGCGGGTTTTGGCGTCGATGTCGCAGTTGCCTGATGCGACGGAGTGGAGGATGCCGTTGTAGACGAGGTCCCACAGGTCGGGGTTGCCCTGGATCTGGCTGATCTTGAACGAGTGGATTTCGTTGCCGTGTGCGTCTTTCAGTCGGAGGACGCGGTTGGTGCCGTCGGCGGAGAAGCGGATGCGGGTGAGGTGGTAAGTGTCGACCCAGCTGCCACGCCACTGCACCCAGATGGCTCCCGCGGCGGTCCAGTGGTTTCCAGTGGCGCGAAACATGACCCAGGCAGCCGCGGCAATGAGCAGCCAGGCGGCCCACCAGTGGGTCCAGCGGAGGTCTCCGTTGGTGAGGGTCATGTACGCGACTGCGATCCCGACCATCATGAGTGCGGAGATGTACGGGTCGCGGGCGGTTGGTTGGATCCATTCGAGGGTGGGACCCAGATGGCCCGGCGCTTCCGGGGGGTTCCGTGGGTGCCGGTCGGAAGGTGTGTGCCTGGTTCCCCGATGGATGCGTGGTGCGTGGGGCGGGCGGGGTTCGCCGGTGATCGGGTCGGGGCTTGGAGGCAGGTCGGGTGTGTGCATTCCTGGCCTCAGAACAGCGCCAGCAGCACTTGCGAGGATCAATTCGGTTGCTACGGTTCCCGCAACAAATCCGCCAACATCTTTTGCAACTGCTTTCACCGCGTCGCCGGTGGTTTCGGCATTCATGACATCACTGACAGTCTGAAGACCGGTTGTAGCTGCTCCGACGACAGGGACCTTCGATCCGATATGTGATAGCGCCGATCCTTTCGGGAGGTAGTCGTCTGCGGTACGGCCGAGAAACTGGACGAACTTGTTGTCACCGAGCCCCGCGAGCAGCCGGGAGTTCTCCGCGGCGAATCGCGCCGCGTCGTCGGCCCCACCTTGGAAGGTCCGAACAGCTCTGGCTGCGGTGGCTTCCGGGTACGGGTCGCCCAGCCGGGCTGCTTCCGCGGCGAGTTCGTGTAGCCGGGCCAGATTCGCGCCTCGGGTATCGGCGATCGGGCCCCATTTCGACAACTCGGCGAATGCGGTGCCGACATATCCGGTGACTGTGAACGCGGCCAGCCAACCCCACTGGGCTTCCGCATTCTTCAGGATTGTCGTCGGCCCGCGCAGCGCTTCCGCGAACGTGCTGTGCGCAGCGACCTCGATTCCGCGACCTTCCGCGACGAGTCCAGCCGCAGTTTCGTAGGCCACAACCTGCTTTGCTCGAAGAATTTGGGGTGCAACATCATACGAGGACTGATCGACCTCGACCGTATCGCCGATCCCGGTACCGAACTCCACGGGAATACTGGCTTCCGACGCTGTCTCCTCGGCCTGCGACATTCGTGCTCGTGCGGTGACGAACTCATCGGCAAGTACGCGCAGGGCCGCGGCAATCACGGCGATCCGGTCTGCGGCCTCGGTGGTTCCGGTGATGATGCGGTCGAGCGTTGACCGGAACTTGTCACCTGCCGTGCTTTTGAACTCGTACTCGGACTCTGTGCGGCCATCGCGTGCCGACTTCAGCTGATCGTTCACACCGGCTGCGAGGGAGGCGAGCGAATCCGCGCACACGTAGCACGAGGCGGGGTCGCCGAATACATGGGTGTCGAGGCTCATTGTTCACCGGCCTTCGCGATTTCCTGCGCGTTGCGATCATCGGTTTCCTGGTAGGCGCGCAGACTGTCCTGGGTGAGGTCCGCTGAATTGGCCCGCGACCGGACCGCCACGTCCAACGCGGATGCGATCGATCCGAGAGTGTCTACGAGCAGCACGGTGGATGCACCGGCGTCGGGTATTTCGGCGGCTTCGGATCCGAGGTCGTTGATTCCGATCGCTCCGGTTGTCAGACGCCTCGCGACTGCGTTGAGGTCGCCGATTTCGATGCTCACCGGGTTCCTGCTCGTCCGATGGGATCGTGCAGCAGGTTTGGAGACCGCAGGTACTCGTTTTCGGCAGCATCGGGTGGTGGCGGCGGTGGTTGTCTGGCGTCGAGCAGGTCCACGTGATATCCGGTGGTGCGGTGGATTTCCTGCAGTCCGGCGCTGTCGACGCCCATCCATGCTTGCCGCGGTCCGCAGCAACGGACCAGTTCCTGCAGTGACGTGTAGGCGGGCATTGCCAGCCGGCCGTCGGGCAGGGTGCGCATCTCCAACCGAACCTGCCCCGACCCGTCGCGGCGTCGAGTCGGCACGTACAGAATCTCACTCATCGAATCCCCCCGATCCTGTCGCACCCCCGTACGACCCGCTGCGAGATTACCGCAGCGGTGATGAGTTTCCGCGCGACGCCGGGTCGGTATCGGTGCCATCACCGCATCGAATCCAGGAGATCGTCATGACCACCCATTCCGCCGCCGATCGCGACACTCACGCCCACACCGACACGCCCGGTCGGGGCGCCCACATCGCCGGCCTGATCGTTAGCGGCCTCGTCGTCCTGTTCCTGCTCTTCGACTCCGTCATTCACATCATGAACACGTCGCAGGTGCAGGAAGCCATGGCCGACCTCGGCTTCGATCCGAGCCTGAACAGAGTGTTCGGGATCGTCCTGCTCATCTGCCTGGTGCTCTACGTCGTGCCGACGACCGCGATCCTCGGCGCAGTGCTGCTCACCGGATACCTCGGCGGAGCGGTCGCGACCAACCTGCTCACCGAGCAACCGATCGTCAGCACCACGCTGTTCCCGATCTACACCGGAATCTTCGTGTGGGGTGGATTGTGGCTGCGCGACAACGGGGTTCGGAACATCATGCCCCTTCGGCGCGCGTGACCACGGCGAACGGCCCCACCTCGGTGATCGTGAAACGAGGGTCGTCGAACAGGTTCTCGGGGAAGGTGACCGTGTATCGGCGAACGTTCGGGTCGTTCGGGTAGACATCCTCGGCCAAGCGAAGTGTGTAGCCCTCGGCGCCCTGTCGGAAGACGACGGCGTCGGGGGCTCGCCACGGCAGCGAATCCCATGCGGCGAGCAGGTCGTCGGTGGACTCGAGCTCCGACCACTCCTCGATCGCTGCTGCGCGACCCCCGAAGTCCGCGAGCGGATTCGCGTAGTGCGACGTCAACGCCTGGAAACCGAAGTAGGGGTAGTACGCGAGGAATGCAGTGTCGGCGGTGAGGACCACGTGGTCGTCGCGCTCACCACCGAGTTGCGAGCGCAATGTCTCGTCGATCTCCGAGTAGTACGACGCGGCGCCCGGCGGCCGTTGGTCGGCACGCTCACCGTTGCCGTCGGTGTCGGTGTAGGCGACGGTGATCTCGCTCGCGAGAACCTGCGGAACGTTCTGGGTGAATGCGAGCGCACCGAGTGCACCCACCGCGACGAGCACGCGCCGCACGTTCGGGTTGTCACTGGAGGCGAGGCTGATCCACCGTGAGAATTCCACGAACGCGAACGCACCCGCCGTGCCCAGCAGCGCCAGCAGGATCACTTCGAGCCGGAACGCGAGCAGCGTGTTGCCCAGAGCCGTGAACGCCATCGACCCCAGGAACCACAGATACACCGCGACGACGCCGAGCCCGAGTGCCTGTGCGCGCCGCGACGTCGTCGCCCGCCCGATCAGCCACACACTGCCCAGCAGGCACAACAACCCGATCAGCGACATGTGGAACATCGGCAGCGGCAGACTCGCGCCCGTGTCGGGCAGATAGTGGGTCGCGGAGCCGGAACCGGCGGACGAGCCGCCCCCGAGCACATCGAGCAGGAACGGTGCCCACACGATCAATGCGACGAGCCCTGCGATCACTGCGATGGCAACGAACCGCACGAGCACTGGCACCGTACTGCGCCACGATCCTTCGGTCCGCTTCGCGAGTAGTGCCGCGGCCACCGCCATCACCGTCACCGCGAACGCGGCCAGGCCGAGGTAGAGCGTGTAGAACGTCGCGGCGACTCCTAGGAACAGGCCGGTGCCCACCACCGCGCCCCACCCCTGCCGTGCGCGTTTCTGGTAGTCATCGCCACCAGAAGCACGCACGGGGTCGAGGGCGCCCCAGGCCAGGACCAGGGCCGGCGCGATCAGCAGAGCGATCACCGCGCCGTACGGCTCCGGCGAGCCGTAGGCGAGCACGATCACCGTCGACGCTGTAGCCACCAGCACCGCGAGATCCGACCGGACAAGTTCCGACCACAGCACCAGCGCCACGACCGCCGCGACCGCCAGTGAGGCGATGGCATAGGGCTTGAAGGCCTCCCACCCATCCATCCCCAGCAGGTTCGCGACACGGCCACCGATCCAGAACCAACCTGCCGGATAGAACGGCGGCATGTCGGCGTAGTTCATGTCGCGCAGAGCCGCGCTGTCGGTCAGTCGCGTGAGGAACTGGGTGCGGAACTCCTGGTCGACGGAGATTCCGTGCAGATACAGCTTCGTCGCGGCCAGCGGCATGCCGAGTGTCGCCGTGACCAGGCCCGACAGCGCCGCCCACGACAGCACGCGTGCTCCCGTCACCCACTTGCCGCGACGTAACAGGTAGATCGAGCACCCGAGCGCAGCCAGTGCGACGAACTGCAGGACCGTCGTGACGGCCTGCGTGACGTTCGACGAATTGAACGCCGGCCACTGCACTCGCGCGAACGCGAACAGTCCCACCCCTGAAACGACGATCGCGACGACCACGGCCGCAACCATGCGACCGACGGTCGTCGCGACCTTCCGAAACGGAGCGACGGGGATGGCGGTGGAACTCGCGGCGACTGTCACGGGACCCGAGCCTAGTGAAGCTGTGGGCTCCGGCGGTGTAGCCGGTGCCGTCAGATCGGCAGCTTGCGGAAGATGGCGCGCGGAATGTGCCGCAGCACGATCATCACGAACCGGAACGGGCCCGGCGCCCACACGATTTCCTTGCCCTTGTCGGACGCGGCAACCGCGAGCGCGGCGACATCTTCCTTGTTCACGGTCAGCGGCGCTTCGTCGACGTGCGCGCTGAACTTGGTGCGAACCTGGCCGGGCCGGACCACGGTCACGCGCGGTCCGAACGGGCGCAGCGCCTCTCCGAGGCCCAGGTAGAAGCCGTCGAGGCCGGCCTTCGACGAGCCGTACATGAAGTTGGCTCGCTTGACGCGCTCACCGGCCACCGACGACATCACGATTATCCGGCCGAAGCCCTGCGCCTTCATCTTCTCGCCGATGAGGACACCGACGGACACCGACGCCGTGTAGTTCACGTTCGCGACGCGGACGGCCTTGACCTGGTTCTGCCACAGCTCCTCGGAGTCGCCGTCGAGGCCGAAGGCGACGATCGCGACGTCCACGTCGCCATCCGCCCACGCCTTGTCGATGACGGCGGGGTGGCTTTCGGTGTCGAGCGCGTCGAAGTCGATGACGTCGACCTTCGTCGCACCTGCAGCATTCATCTGAGCGACGGATGCATCGCGCAGCGGGTCGCCGGGCAGTGTCGCGAGGATGACGCGGGCGGGTGCCTTGCGCAGGTACTCCTCGACGATCGTCAGGCCGATCTCGGAGGTGCCACCGAGAAGCAGCAGGGTCTGGGGATTGCCGACGGCGTTGATCATCAGTGGAGTTCCAACCTTCTGGACATATCGGAGGCGAAGACGTTGGTGGGATCGACCGTGCGGCGCACCTTGAGCCACTCGTCGATCCGCGGGTACATCGAGTGGAAGGTCTCCGCGTCGGTCCGCGAATCCTTCGCGGTGTAGAGGCGACCACCGAATTCGAGGACGCGCTTGTCGAGTTCACGGACGAACTCGTTCAGCCCTGCTTTGATCGGGAAGTCGACGCAGATGTTCCACCCCTTCATGGGGAAGCTCAGCGGCGCCTTGTTGCCGTCACCGAACAACTTGAACACGTTGAGGAACGAGTAGTGCCCCGATGCTTGGATGTCGATGATGATCTTCTTGAACTCGTCGACGGCTTCGGGCGGGACCACGAACTGGTACTGGAGGAACCCACCTGGGCCGTAGCCGCGGTTCCACTCACCGAACATGTCGAGCGGGTGGTAGAACTGCGTCAGATTCTGGACCTTGCCCTGGTAGTTGCCCGCTTTGCGGTACCAGAGTTCACCGATGGTGGAGAACGTGTACTTGTTCGCCAGGCCGTTCGGGAAGATGTCCGGCAACGTCAACAACTGAGGTGCGTCGAACTTCAGGGGGTTCTTCTGCAGCTTCTTCGGAAGCTGATCGACCGTCGCGAGTGAACCCCGGGAGATCGCAGCACGACCGAGCTTCGGCAGCGGCGCGACCGCGTCGAACCACGCGCTCGAGTAGTCGTACTTGTCCTCGGAGCCGTCGCTGTGTGCCGCGATTGTCTCGTCAAGGGTGGAAGTGACGACACCGTCGGCGATGAAGTACGCCGTCTCCGTGGCTGTCATCTCGATGGTCGCGCGCAGGATGATGCCCGTCAGACCCATACCGCCGACGGTCGCCCAGAACAGTTTGGCGTTGCGCCCGCTGGGCGTGCACGTGCGGATCTGACCGTCTGCGGTGAGCAGATCGATCGAGCGCACGTGGTTGCCGAAGCTGCCGGCGCTGTGGTGGTTCTTGCCGTGGATGTCGGATCCGATGGCACCGCCGATCGTGACCTGGCGTGTGCCCGGAAGCACCGGCACCCACAGGCCGAACGGCAGCGCGGCGCGCATCAGCTGGTCGAGGTCGACGCCGCCGTCCACCACGACACGACGCGATTCGCGGTCGATGCTGTGGATCTTGTTCAGCGCCGTCATGTCGACGACGAGCCCACCTGCGTTCTGTGCGGGGTCGCCGTACGAGCGGCCGAGACCGCGCGCGATGACACCGCGACGCAGATGTGCCGGCTTCGACTCGTTCTGCTCTGCGACCTGCGCGACGGCCTTCGCTATGAGCTCGACGTCGGGTGTGGAGAGCACCTCTGCGGTGGTCGGCGCGGTGCGCCCCCATCCGGTCAGGGTGCGTGTCTGGGTGGGGAGAGGCTCGCTCGCCTGCTCTTCAGCTGTCGTAGACATCGGGGTAGAGGCTACCCGCGTTCGCTCACTACCCGGCAAGATGCCGTAGGTCACTCGTCGCGTTTCGGTGAAAATCTCCATGTCGTGGCGGTACGGGTTGTGGCGCGGCGGGCGTTACCCTCGACTCCGTGCCCGAACCCCACGACCACGTTCAGCCGCTGCCGGAACACCACGCTCCGCTCGCTCCCGAGCTGCCGCTGACCGACTCGACCGCCGACGACGCGCTCGATCTCAAGACGCAGCTGGTGCGGTTCGTGCTCACAGGCGGACTCTCGGCAATCGTCGACTACGGCCTGTATGTGCTGCTCATGGCGCTCGGCGTCACCCGCGATCTCGCGAAGGCGCTGTCCTTCATCGCGGGAACCACGACCGCGTACCTCATCAACCGACGCTGGACTTTCCAGGCACCGCCGAGCCGAGTGCGATTCGTCGCGGTCGTGATCTTGTATGCGGTGACATTCGCCGCTCAGGTGGGTATCAACCGGCTGCTCAACGAGTCGCTGGGCGACGACTGGTGGGTGACCCCGTTCGCCTTCGTGGTCGCCCAGGGTGTTGCGACGGTGATCAACTTCGTGGTGCAGAGACTCGTCATCTTCCGCATCCGCTGAATCTTTGGTGGATCCTTGTCCGCTCAGCGAACCGTTTCCTACCAAGGATTCACCGGTGTCGCGACATCGCCGTCCGAATCTGACGAAGTACACCTTCGGGATCCTGGGTCAGCGTGTGCCACGTGAATCGCAGGACGTGCCAGCCGGCGTTCACCAGGACGTTCTGTCGTTCCGCGTCGCGCCGGTGCCGCTGCGCGTCGCGGTGCCAGGCCCAGCCGTCGATCTCGATGGCGACGCGCTCGGCGTCGAACACCACGTCGATTTCGTAACCGCAGCTCCTCGCGTGGGCACGCCACCCGATCAGGCCGGCAGTACGTAGAAGACGATGCAGGATCCGTTCGGCTTCCGAGTGCCCACCATCGCCGGCAGAGCACAGCAGTCGCGCCGCCGCACGTGCCCCGTGCCGTCCCGAGTTTCTACGATGCACCCGGTGGAGGACCTCGAGTGACGTGTGGCGCTGCAGCGCACGGTCCATGAGCACGGATCCGTTCGGTAACTCGACCGCAGCCTCGAGAACGGTCAGCGGTAGGGCAGTGGTGGGCAGGCTGCGGACCACAACGGTGTCTTTCCAGTGCAGGTCACGGCGTCGAAGGCGAACGTCATGTCTTCGCGGAAGCGCTCGACGATGAGTCACCGTGACGTAGTGGTGGCCGGGTGGACGATCGAGGAGTCCGTGCCACCACGCGGCACTCGGTCCCCAAGCAACGGCATCCCGTCCTGCGCAGTACACCGCCGCGCGAAGGCTCACGCTTTCGGTGTGTTCGCGGTCGGCGCGCAGGTATATGCCAGGTGCGAGGGTGGACCACTCGCCGGACCGGACCTGCCGGGTCACAGTCGACGAGCTCATGCCACATTCGAGGGCTTGCGTGCGTGTGATGATCCCGTCCTGGCGAGACATGATCGCGTGGATCGCTTTACGGCTCATATTTCGTTCGACGCAGCATCGCTCGAAGCGGTTCCACTCACACGCAATGTTGGTGAGATATTGCCCGGAATACGGACAATGATCCACCAAAGTCGATCAGGCGTGGGGCAGCTGCCCGGCCGCACGCGCGTCGGCGAGCGTCGGCGCGACACGGTCTTTGGCCGACAGTTCGTATTCGAGTGGCCGCCCGTCGCGCCCGACCGTCGGCCACTCGATCCCGATTTCCGGATCCAGCGGATACACTTCGTGTTCTCGCTCCGGGTTGTAGCCCGTCGAGCAGAGGTACATCACCGTCGAATGGTCTTCCAACGCCAGGAACCCGTGTCCCAAACCCTCGGACAGGAAGATCCCACGACGATCGACAGTGTCGAGCAGCACTGAATCCCACTGGCCGAACGTCGGCGAACCGACACGCAGATCGACGACGACGTCGAGCACCGAACCCGACACGCACGTCACGTACTTCGCCTGCCCCGGTGGGACATCCGCGTAATGGATCCCACGCAGGACCCCTGCCGCCGACACCGAGCAATTGGCCTGCGCGAGATCGAGTTCCCGACCGGTTGCCTCGGCGAAGGTGGACTGCTTGAACCATTCGAGGAACACCCCGCGGTCGTCTCCGAACTGCTTCGGCGTGATCTCCCACGCGCCCGCAACCTTCAGTTCGCGATACTGCATTCGCTCAGAAATCCCTTCCCTGTGCCAGCAGGTCCAGCAGATACCTGCCGTAGCCCGACTTCATCAGCGGTTCGGCCAGCACCCGGAGTTCGTCGTCGGTGATGTAGCCGCGACGCCACGCAACTTCCTCCGGCACCCCGATCTTCAAACCCTGACGTTGTTCGATGGTGCGCACATAGTTCGACGCATCGAGCAGAGAATCGAATGTGCCCGTGTCGAGCCATGCGGTACCACGAGGCAAGACCTCGACCTGAAGTTTCCCCGCCTCGAGATAGGCGCGGTTGACGTCGGTGATCTCGAATTCGCCACGCGCAGAAGGCTCCAGCGACCGTGCGATGTCGACGACGTCGTTGTCGTAGAAGTACAGTCCGGGCACCGCATAGCGTGATTTCGGATCCGACGGTTTCTCCTCCAACGACAATGCGCGACCGTCGGAATCGAATTCGATCACCCCGTACGCCGACGGATCGGATACCCGGTAGGCGAACACGGCACCGCCGTCGACGTCGGCGAACCTCGTGAGCTGTGTGCCGAGTCGGGGTCCGTAGAAGATGTTGTCGCCCAATATCAGAGCCACCGAGTCGGTGCCGATGTGGTCGGCTCCCAGGACGAAGGCCTGCGCCAATCCGTCGGGCCGATCCTGGACTGCGTAGGTGATCTCGATCCCGAACTGTGATCCGTTGCCTAGTAGATGCCGGAACTGGGCCGCGTCGTGAGGGGTGGTGATCAGCAGGATGTCGCGGATGCCTGCGAGCATGAGCGTCGAGAGCGGGTAGTAGATCATCGGCTTGTCGTAGACGGGAGTGAGCTGTTTGCTGATCCCCAGTGTGATGGGGTGCAGCCGCGAACCGGCGCCGCCTGCCATGATGATTCCGCGCATGCCGGTCAGTGTCCCATGGGTAGGGTTGGCGCAATGAAGCTGCTCGTCACCGGCGGCGCCGGATTCATCGGCGCGAACTTCGTCCACCAGACCGTCGCCGAACGCCCCGACGTCGAGGTCACCGTCCTCGACAAGCTCACCTACGCGGGCAACCTCGACTCGCTCGCACCGGTGAAAGAGTCGATCACCTTCGTTCACGGCGACGTCACCGACACCGACCTCGTCGACCGGCTCGTCGCCGACACCGATCTGGTGGTGCACTTCGCGGCCGAGTCCCACAACGACAACTCCCTGGCCGATCCGTTGCCGTTCGTGCAGACCAACCTCGTCGGCACGTTCGCGCTGCTCGAGGCGGTCCGTAAGTACGACGTGCGATACCACCACATCTCCACCGACGAGGTGTACGGCGACCTCGCGCTCGACGACCCGGCGAAGTTCACCGAGGCCACGGCCTACAACCCGTCGAGCCCGTACTCGTCGACAAAAGCGGGCTCCGACCTGCTCGTCCGCGCCTGGGTGCGCTCGTTCGGAGTCCGCGCCACGATCTCGAACTGCTCGAACAACTACGGTCCGTACCAGCACGTGGAGAAGTTCATTCCCCGCCAGATCACGAACGTGCTCACCGGGGTGCGGCCGAAGCTGTACGGCACCGGCACCAATGTGCGCGACTGGATCCACGTCGACGACCACAACCGCGCGGTGTGGACGATCATCGACAAGGGTGGGATCGGTGAGACCTATCTCATAGGGGCCGATGGTGAAACGGACAATCGCACGGTCATCGAGACCGTTCTCGAGCTGTGCGATCGGGACGAAGCGGATTTCGATTTCGTGTCCGATCGGCCGGGACACGACCTGCGCTACGCGATCGACGCGACCCGTCTGAAGACCGAACTCGGTTGGGAGCCGGTCTACCGGGATTTCCGCTCCGGTCTGCAGGCGACCATCGAGTGGTACCGGGCGAACGAGGCGTGGTGGCGTCCCCACAAGGAGACGACCGAAGCTGCCTACCGACGAACAGAATGCACCCTCGAGGCGTGAGTAAAGGTCCTGCAATAGGCAAAAGGTGTATTTCTCGTGATCCTCACCAATCGGTCGCAACTGTCGCGTGATCGGCGGGCGGCGCTGTTCCCGCTGATAATGTCGCATCCGGACCAACGGGATCGACGAGATCGGGGAGTTACTCGATGGAGCAGGCATCTGCCGGCGACGCGACAACTATCGGAAGCAATGTCGACGCGCTGGAGGACGCCCTCATCGAGCCGGTACGTCGCGATCGGCTGATCGTTCAGCGCGGACTGTTCGGGTCGCTCTCGTCGCGCGTCCCCGAGAAGATGTACGTGATCACCAAGGGTGACGCCGCCGCCGACCGGCACGGGCTGCAGCTCGCCGAGGGCGCGACCGCTCAGACCAACACCTATTTCGGCCGGTTCGCCGCGACTTTCTGGCAGCGCTGGACCGATGTGAAGACGGTGAACCTGCAGCTCACCTACGCCTCTTCGGGTAGCGCGAGCTTCACGGTGTGGGCATCCGACGCCCGCGGCCGCGAGCGCATCGTCACAACCTCGAAGGTGTCGGGTTCGGGCGACCTCGATCTCGAACTTCCCATCGAGCGGTTCGTCGATGGTGGCGCAATGTGGTTCTCCGTGGAGTCCGGCAACGGCTCACTGCTCATCTCCGATGCCCGCTGGACTGTCGCCGCTCCCGAGCGCCTGCGACCGGCTGCAGTCGTCATCTGCACGTTCAACCGCGCCGACGACTGCACCATCACGGTCGGCACCCTCGCCTCCGACGACGACGCGATGTCCGACATCGACGCGGTGTGCATTGTGGACCAGGGCACTGACCAGGTGCGTTCACGTCCCGCGTTCGCGGAGGTCGAGGAGAAGCTCGGTAAGAAACTCGTCTACCTCACGCAGCCGAACCTCGGTGGCGCGGGCGGATTCTCCCGCGGCATGTACGAGATCACCGGCTCGCCGAACTCGGCGCACGCCAACGTGATCGTCATGGACGACGACATTCTGTGCGAGCCGGAATCCGTGCTGCGGCTCAATGCGTTCGCGAACATGACGGTGCAGCCCACGATCGTCGGCGCGCAGATGCTGTCGCTGAGCAACCCGCAGATGTTGCATGTCAGTGCCGAGCGTGAGGTGCTCGACGAGATCACCGCGGGTGAGCTCACCCCTGGCGCGAAGATGGGCATCGACCTCGTCAAGAAGAAGCAGGACGCCCGCTTCGACGCAGGCTGGAACGGCTGGTGGACGTGCCTGCTGCCCGCCGAGATCATCGCCGAGTGCGGCCTGCCGATCCCGCTGTTCTTCCAGTGGGACGACATCGAGTACGGGATTCGCGCCCGCTTCGCCGGGCACCCGACGGTCACGCTGCCCAACGCGGGTGTGTGGCACGCGGACTTCCACCTCAAGGACTACGACGACTGGGCGCGGTACTTCAGCATCCGCAACGGCCTCGTCGTGTCCGCGCTGTACGGGCGGTTCGACGGCAACGACATCTCGAAGTACCTGTTCCGCAAGATCAGCGAGCTGATCGTCTCGATGCAGTACGGGCTGGCCGCCACGTTCATCAAGGCCGCCGAGGATTTCCTCGCCGGACCGGACTTCCTCTACGACGGCGGTCAGACGGTGCTGAAGGAACTGCGCGAGCTGCGCGACCGCTACCCCGAGACGAAGCCGCTACCCGCGTCGCAGGTGGGCAAGGAATCGGATCCGCACACTCAGATGAAGGTGTGGGAGTTCGAGCCCGACAAGAAGCGTGAGGGTCTCGTTCTCGTCAAGCGGGCGGTGCAGCAGTTCCGGGGCAAGGTCGATCGCAGGCAGGTCACGGTTCCGGCGCACTTCGCGAACTGGTGGCACGTGTCGTTGTTCGACACGGCCGTGGTCACCGACGCGTCGCAGAACGCGGTGCGGGTGCGTCGCCGCGACAAGGACACCGCCGTCGACCTCGCGAAGCACGCCGCGAAGGTGTGCTGGCGACTCCGCAAGGAAGCCCCACAGATGAAGAAGGTGTGGCACGACGCCATGCCCAAGCTGACCAGCCGCGAGAATTGGGCTCGTCTCTACGGTATCGACGAGTAACTCATGAGGACATGGCCGCTCCCGCTGTTCATCGGGGGAGCGGCCATGTTCATCGGTGCAGCATTCTCGTGGGTGCCGTCTTTCTGGTGGGACGAGGCTGCCACGATCTCCGCGGCGAATCGTTCTGTCGGGGCACTGTTCGACCTGCACGCTCTGCGCGACGCCGTGCACGGGCTCCACAACCTGCTCCTGCACTGGTGGTTCGCGCTCGTCGGCATCAGTGAGTTCACCGCCCGGATCCCGGGTGCGGTGGCGGTGGGTGTCGGCGCGGCCGCTGTCACCGCGACCGGGCAGAAGCTCGCCGGACGACGCGTCGCTGTCGCGGCGGGTGTGCTGTTCGCCATCACTCCGCGAGTCACGTGGGCGGCGACGGAGGCGCGCTCCTACGCATTCGCGCTCGCCGGTGTCGCGGTGCTGACGCTGCTGCTGGTGACGGCGCTGACGACGGGCAAGGCGCGCTGGTGGGTGCCGTATGCACTGCTGGTGACGGTGTCGACGGTGATGTTCGTGTACACCGCGACCGTGATCCTCGCGCACGCGGTGACGGTCCTCGTGATGAAGCGCGACAGGGTGCGGTTCGGTGTAGCCGCGGTGGTGGGACTCACGCTCTCGGGTCCGTTCGTGGTGCTCGCGGCGTCCCAGGTGCGGCAGGTGTCGTGGATTCCGCCGCTCGACACCGCGGTGGTGCGCACGATCTTCGTCGACCAGTGGTTTCCGCAAGCGCCGTGGGCAGCGGCGTTGTGCGCGGTGATCGTCGTCGCGGGTGTCGTCGTCGCGGTGCGGAAGGGCGTGATGCCGGGTGACCGGATGCTGCTGTGGGTGGCGGTCCCCGGGTTTGCCGTGCCGATGACGGTGTTGCTCGTGTATTCGCTGGTGTCGCGCAATCTCTACCTCGACAGGTACCTGTCGTTCACGGTGCCGGCGATGGTGCTTCTGGTGGGCTGGGCGCTCGCTCGGATCGTGACGCGGTGGTGGACGATGTTCGTCGTGTTCGTTGCGCTGGTCGTGGCCGTGTCACCGGCGTACGTTGCGCAACGTCAGCCGTTCGGGAAGGCCGGCGGCATGGACTACAGCGCAGTTGCAGACCGGCTCGTCGAGCGGTCGGAGGCGGGGGATTGCGTCGCGTTCGAACCGACCATCTCATGGGCGCCGACCTCCCCGCGAGCGGTGATGGACGCGCGACCGGATTCGGTGGCGGGCCTCGACGACGTCGGGCTCGGTGTCAGCGCGGTCGAGCGAACTCAGTTGTGGTCGACCGATGTGTCGCCGTCCGAATTGGCCGAACGCGCGTCCGGTCGGTGCACGGTGCTGTGGGTGATTGCCGACCGGGACCGCGACATTGCGTGGCGGCTGTGGCATCCCAACAACGTGTGGTGGCGATTCGAGCCGTACCGCTTCACCAGCACCGATACGTATCGTGAACTGGCTGCGGCCGGCTTCGAGATCACCGGCCGCGAACAGATCCACCGATTGCAGATGATCCGGCTCGAACCGACTCAGACCCAGTAGGCGACGCGTGCGCGGTAGTTGCGCATCGCGAGGAGTGCGAGGCCCCAGCCGAGCACCGTGATCACCAGGACGATGACCCAGTGGTAGAGCTGCTGGTCGCCGCCGAGCAGCGGGGTCCGGACGATGTCGAGGAAGTGGTAGAGCGGGTTGATCTCGGCGATCCTGGCGCGGCCTTCGTTGCCCGTGCCGACGAGGGTCTGCTCGGTCCAGATGATCGGAGTCATGAAGAACAGCAACTGCACGATGCTGCCGAGCAGCGGAGAGATGTCGCGGTAGCGGGTGGAGAGGATGCCGAACACCAGCGACACCCACACCGCGTTGATCGCGATCAGGAACAGTGCTGGGATCGCCGCGATCGCCGTCCAGTGCAGCGGCTGCGGAAACACGATGAGGATGCCGACGTAGATGACGATATTGTGCGCGAACAAGATCATCTGACGCCAGACCAGGCGGTACACGTGCACGCTCAGTGGTGTCGGGAGCTGTTTGATCAGACCCTCGTTGGACATGAACACGTCCGCGCCTTCGAGAATCGAACCGCTGATCAGGTTCCAGATGATGAACCCGAGTGCGACGTACGGCAGGAACGTCGGGACGTCGAGGTTGAACAGCGTTCCGTACAGGATGCCCATCGCGATCGCGGAGACACCGGTCGCGATCGTGATCCAGAACGGGCCGAGCACCGAGCGCCGGTACCGCTGCTTGATGTCCTGCCACCCGAGGTGGAACCACAGCTCACGATGCGAGAAACCATCGCGGAGATCCTCGAATGCACGCTTGAATGTGCGGGAGGACGATTCGATCGGCTCGTCATCGATAATGAGGGCATCAGACACGGGTCCCGAGCCTACCCGCGTCGAAAACATGCCTATTGCGGTGTGGTGGTCGGCGTCTGTTCACATCCCCCAGGTGTGGCGGCCGAGTACGCGGTGGACGTAGTTGTAGACGTCGACACGGCTCGCGACGAAGAAGGCGAATCCGAAGCTCACGTGTTGCTCACGCCCTCGTGCTTCTCGGTGCCGTCCCTCAGGAGCTGCGCGAGTGTCCGGAGTCCGCGTTCGGTGGCGTCCGCGTCGGCATGGCTGAAGTTCAGGCGCATGGTTCCGAGCTGTGGTCGGTCGGGAAAGAACTCCTCGCCCGGCATGAACGCGACACCACGATCGATTGCTGCCGCGAGCAGTGCGCGGGTATCGACCGGACGAGTGAGGCGAAGCCAGAAGAACAGCCCGCCGGCGGGAGTCTCCCACTCGGCGAGACCGTCGAGGTGACGGTGCAGTGCCGCGTCGAATCCATCGCGGCGCTTCCGGTAGAACGACGCGAGTTCGTCGAGGCGGTTCGACCAGCTCGGGTCGGTGATGGCGCTGCGCACGAGTTGCTGCGACAGGGTGGAGCTGTGCAGGTCGACGGCCTGCTTGAGAATCACCAGGCTCGGGAACAGATCTTCCGATGCTGCGAGGAACCCGAGCCGCAGACCGGGTGCGAACGTCTTCGAGAACGAGCCCTGGTACACCCAGGAGCCGCCGTGCATTCTCGCAGCGACGGGCTTCCGATCGCACGGTCCGTACGCGAGTTCGCGGTACGGGTCGTCCTCGAACAGAGTGACACCGCCGTCCTGGCACGCGCGGGCGAGGCTGTCGCGTTCGTCGTCCGTCGCGCAGCGTCCTGTGGGGTTGGCGAACGTGGGCACGACGTAGGCGAGCGGTGCCATCGGTGCGTTGTTCCAGTTCAGGCTCGTGAAGTCGGCGCCATACAGGCGGAACACCTGTAGTGCCGCGAGGTAGGTGGGTGATTCGACGGCGACAGGTGTGCCGGGGTCGACGAACAGCTTCGCGACGAGATCGATTCCCTGTTGACTGCCGGAGAGGATCATCACGCGCTCGGTGGGTGCGTCGAGGCCCAGTATGCGCAGCTGCTCGGACACGACGGCCCGAAGTTCGGGATCGCCTTCGCTCGGCCCGTATTGCAAGGAGGTGGGTGCAGCCGAGAGGGACAGGGGCGGAAGCATTTCCGGCGCGGGGAGACCACCCGCGAACGAGACCATGTCGGGCCGATCGAGGACGGAGAGGATCTCGCGGATGGGTGACGGCCTGAGCGATCCGATTCGTCGGGAGAACACGAGAAGACTCCGTTCAATAGGTCAACAATGTTGACGTACTGTAGGGCGTGAACAAAGGGAAGGTCAAGATGATTGACTCAAATCGCGAGATCGAGCTCCGGAAGGCCATCGAGGACTTCTTCTTCGGATACCGCGCCTTCACGGCGTTGCCCGATCGGTTGCTCGCCGAACGCGGACTCGGCCGGACGCACCACCGCATCCTTCATTTCGTCCGCCGCGACGACGGCCTGTCGATCGGCGCGCTCCTCGACATCCTCGATATAACCAAGCAGGCGCTGCACCGGCCCATCAAGGACCTCGAGTCGCAGGGGCTGATCATCAGCGCACCCGACGCGACCGATCGGCGAGTCCGCCGACTCACCGTCACCGACGAGGGGCGCGCGCTCGAAGCCGAACTGGTCGACGCCCAGATGCGACTTCTCGACGACGCGTTCCGCCGGGCCGGACACGGGGCGGAAGCGTCGTGGCGTGCGGTGATGGAGTTGCTGTATGCGCAACCGCGCGAGCCCGACGCGTGAGCGCCCGACATTCAGAACAACGACTGCATCCGCCCACGTACAGGGGGATAGTAAGAAATCGGCCCGAGCGGCCGAGGAGTCACTGCAGGTAAGGAGTCATGGTTGACTGACGCAGAACCACCGCAGCCGAGAATCGAACGCAGCCAATTCGGAGTGCCCGACCGGCGCAGGGAGCTCGATTTCGAGGACCTGCCCCCGATCTCCAGCACAGAGTTGAGCAAGGGGCCGACCGAACTCGCCGAACACAGGGAACCCCGGGTCAATTGGCGCGTCTTCCTCATCGCGGCGGGCGTTGTCCTGGCGTTCTCGATCTGGGCGATGCTGATGCCCGACCAGGCCAAAGAAACCATGCATACGGTCGTGACGTGGATTGCCACCAACCTCGGCTGGTTCTACGTCGTCACCGTCACCTTGGTCATCCTCTTCGTTCTCTGGGTTGCACTCTCGAAGGAAGGCAGCGTCCGGCTCGGGCCCGATCACTCGCGCCCCCAGTACAATCTGTTCACCTGGGTGGCGATGCTCTTCGCCGCGGGTGTGGGCATCGACATGCTCTTCTACTCGGTCACCGGGCCGATCACCCAATTCATCACTCCACCGTCGGCAACCCCGGAGTCCACGGAAGCGATCCAGGACGCCGTTGTCTGGACGATGTTCCACTACGGCATCGCCGGCTGGTCCATGTACGCACTCCTCGGCATGGCCATGGGTTACTTCGCCTATCGCTGGGGCATGCCGCTGTCCATTCGCGCCGCGCTCTATCCGCTACTGGGCAAGCGGGTCCGCGGTACGACGGGTGACGTCATCGACATCTTCGCGCTCGTCGGCACAGTGTTCGGCGTGGCCACCTCGATGGGAATCGGCGTCGTCCTGCTCAACGTCGGATTCTCGATGCTGTTCGGGCTGCCGGAAGGTCTCGCGCTGCAGATCGCGCTGGTGCTGGTCGCCGTGCTCATGACTGTCGCCGCGTGCACCTCGGGTGTGGACAAGGGCATCCGCCTGATCTCCGAACTCAACCTGTGGTCTGCGGGCGCGATGATGCTGTACATCCTTGTCACCGGCAAGACTGCATTCCTGCTCAACGCCATGGTCGAGAACGTCGGCCGCTTCGTGTTCACCCTCCCCGAACGAACCCTCGCGACCTTTGCCTACGAGAGCGACGGCTCCGCGTGGATGGCGAGCTGGACGTTGTTCTTCTGGGCGTTCTGGCTTGCATGGGGACCATTCGTCGGACTGTTCCTGGCTCGGATCTCCCGCGGTCGCACCCTGCGCGAGTTCGTCATCGCCGCGATCACCGCCCCGGTGCTGTGCGACTTCTTCATCGTCTCGATCTTCGGCAACAGCGCGATGAGCGAGGTGCTCGGCGGAAACGACGAATTCGCGGAGCTCGCCGTCGAGAGTCCGGAACACGGTTGGTACAACCTGCTGGAGATGTTCCCTGGCGCGACGTTCCTGATCGGTCTGGCCACGCTGTCCGGTCTGTTGTTCTATCTCACCAGCGCCAATTCCGGTGCCATGGTGATGTCGAACTTCTCGTCGTCGATCCCCGACCCGTCGGTCGACGGCGCGAAGTGGCTGCGAATCTTCTGGGCCTTGGTCACCGCGATCCTCACGATCGCCATGCTCATCGCCGGTGGCGTGACGACGATGGAGTATGCAACCTTGATCTTCGCTCTGCCGGTGACGATCATTGCCTACCTCGTCATGGCGTCCTTCTCGAAGGTGCTGAGGATGGAACGGGCCGAGCGCGAAGGTCATATGCTGCGCCGCAGGTCGATGGCCGTGCACGGGGGACAGACGCCGGAGAAGACCTGGCGGCAGCGCCTGGGCAGCTTGCGGTCGTACCCATCGAACAAGGCGGTGGCCCAGTTCTCGACGCGCGTGATCCAGCCGGCCCTGCGCGAGGTGGCCGACGAATTCGCCGTGCTCGGATACGAAGCCGACCTCACCACCACACCCGACGCGGACACCGGCATCGACGCGCACACACTCGTCGTCAACATGAACGAGCACCGCGACTTCCAGTACCAGGTGGCCGGTGTCGAGGCGCCCGTGCCCACATTCGGCGGGCGCAGCATGTCCAGGCAGATCGACGTCTACTACCGGCTCGAGGTGTTCACTCAGACCGGGTCGGAGGGCTACGACCTGATGGGGCTGACCAAACAGCAGGTCATCAACGATGTCCTCGACCGCTACGAGGCCCACCTCGGTTTCCTGAGCTACTCGGCGGAGCGTGACTACGCGTCGAGTTTGACCCCGCCCACGATTCCCGCCGTGGAGGAGACTCCGTCGATCCCCATCACGGCCGACGACGTCGAGCGCATCGACGACGACAAGCCGGACGGGTAGCACCCTGCGCGCAGACGTGATCTGTGAAAGGTCTACTGAGTCGACCCGTCGATGTCCTCGGCGGGAACACGCAGCGCCACCGGCGCAGCCGGATTCTCGCCGGTAGGTGCATTCTGTGTCGGATCGACGACGAGGACGGGCACCGGGCAGTGCTCGGTGAGATACGCCGCGACACTGCCCATCATTTGTTTGGACAGACCGCGACCGCGTTTGCCGATCACCAGCACGTCGGCGTGCTGTTCGGTCGCGAACCAGCGCAGGCTCCGGCCCGCAGGACCGGCGATGACGGCGTAGCCGACCGGCACCTCTCCGGCATCCGATGCCGCTGCCTCCAGGCGTTCCTTCGCCCTGCCGAGTACCTCCGAGTCGACGTCGGCTCCGTCGTCGTACGACACCACCGCGACGAGCTCGAGCACCCCGCCGCCAGGGGCGAACAGTTGTCGCGCGGTGCGTAGCGCCTGCTCGGCCTCCTTCGAACCGTCGAATCCCACCATCACCCGCAGACCATCGGACCCTTCGCCACCGGCACCCCACATCGCGACCGGTTCCGACGCCACGGACCGGGGATTCTGCTCGATACGTTCGAACGCAATCGGTACGAACAGGGGGCCGAGGATCACCGCGATGATCGTCCAGCGGGCGTCGTGCCCCTTGCGGGCCATCCACAATCCGGTCGCGAGCCCGGTGAGCACCCACACACCGATGAAAACCCACAGTGCCGTCCAGTTCACGGCGTCCTCCTCCTGAGGTATGACGGAACGAAGCTCAGCCGGGTTCTGCTCATCGTCCCTGATAGACGTCGGGGATGCCGTCGCCGTCGTCGTCGATCTGCTCGCGTTCGGCAACGCGGCGGTACGCACGGTTACGGATGGTGAGGACGATCGAAGCGAGGACGGCACTGAGTACAGATCCGCACAGCACGGCGACCTTGGCGTGGTCGGCCTCGAGCGATCCCGCACCGAACGCGAGATCGCCGATCAGCAGGGAGACCGTGAAACCGATACCACCGAGCAGCGACACGCCGAATACGTCGATCCACCGCACATCGTCGTCGAGTCGGGCTCGCGTGAATTTCGCCATCAGGTAGGTGGTGCCGAAGATCCCGACGACCTTTCCGACGACGAGTCCGGTCGTCACACCCACGGAGACCGGATCGGTGAGCGTGGAGGTGAGGCCGGAGAGGCCTCCCACCGTGACCCCGGCGGCGAAGAACGCGAAGATCGGCACCGCGATGCCGGCGGACAGAGGCCGGATCCGATGTTCGACACGTTCGGCGACGGCGATCTTCTTACCGTTGACGTGCCGCGACACGGGAACGAGGAAGCCGAGCAGCACACCAGCGATGGTGGCGTGCACTCCGGACTGATGGACGAGCCACCATGTGATGATGCCCAAGGGCACCAGAACCCACCATGCCGTCACACCGCGTTGCATGGCGAAGCCGAACGCGGCCAGCGGAATCAGAGCGACGCCAAGGTACAGCAGGTTCAGTTCGTCGGTGTAGAACACGGCGATCACCGTCACCGCGAGCAGGTCGTCGACCACTGCCAGGGTGAGCAGGAATGTTCTCAACGCTGTCGGTAGATGCGACCCGATCACTGCGAGAACGGCCACCGCGAACGCGATGTCGGTGGCGGTCGGTACCGCCCACCCGTTCAGGGCCGCGGCGCCTCCTTGCAGGTTGATCGCGACGAAGATCAGTGCTGGGGCTGTCATCCCGCCGACCGCGGCGACGATGGGCATCGCTGCTCGACGGAGATCGCGTAGGTCGCCCTCGACGAATTCGCGTTTGAGTTCGACACCGACGATGAAGAAGAAGATCGCCAGCAATCCATCGGCCGCCCAGGTGCCCAGCGACAGGTGCAGATGCAACGACTCCGGGCCGAACGTGGTGTCGCGCAGCGCGTGATACGAGTCCGACCACGGGGAATTCGCCCAGATCAGCGCCGCGAGCGCAGCAAGCAACAACAGGACGCCGCCGACCGTCTCCTTGCGGAGAATGTCCGAGATGCGGCGTGATTCTTCCCAGGAACCGCGTGACAGCAACGGAAGCGACGAGAAGATTCCGGGCATCACACGCCTCCGGACACGGAGAAGGAATCGTTGCGATGGCACGACGGAATCATGAGACCTCCGGTTCGACAGCAGAAAACACTCGCCGACCAGACTTCCCGGCACACCGCTGGTAACCGTACCGCACCGGTGGCTGCCGGTGCGGTACGAGAGGGACGACGACGCGAGAAATCTACGAGGCGGACTCGTACAGACCCGTGATCTGCTCGGCGTACTTCGCATCGATCGGCTTGCGCTTGAGCTTCATCGTGGGTGTCAGTTCGTCACCCGACGGCTCCCAGATAGTCGGGAGCACCGTGTACTTCTTGATCTGCTCGACGCGGGACAGCTTCGAGTTCGCCACCTGTACCGATTTCTCGATCGCGTCGAGCACGACGGGGTTCTCGGCGAGTTCCTCGTGGGACCCGGACAAACCGTGTTCCTGTGCGAAGGCCGCAAGTGCGTCGGGGTCGAGAGCAAGTAGCGCGACGTTGTACGGCCGGTCGTTGCCGATGGCGACGGCCCCGCCGAGCATCGGGCACGCCGCGCGGAGCACACCCTCGATGTTTGCGGGCGACATGTTCTTACCCGCGGCGTTGACGATCAGTTCCTTCTTGCGGTCGATGAGCCGGACGTAGCCGTCAGCGTCGATCTCGGCGATGTCGCCGGTGTGGAGCCAACCGTCGGCGTCGATGGCGTCGGCCGTCTTTGCGGGGTCGTTGCGGTATCCCTTCATGACCAGGGGGCCTCTGACGAGGAGTTCGCCGTCATCGGCGAGGCGGATCTCCACACCGGGGAGCGCCTGTCCGACGGTGCCGATTCTGATGGCGTCGGGCCGGTTCATGGTGACCACGCAGGACGTCTCCGACATGCCCCACACCTCGGAGCATGGAATACCCAGTCCCAGAATGAATTCGAGTACCTCGGGTGAGATCGCGGCGGCGCCCGTGACGGCGGCGCGGACCTGATCGAGACCGAGTTTCCGACGGATCGCAGAGAGTACCAGTCTGTCGGCGACCGCGTGCTGTATCTCGAGGGTCTTCGGGATGGGCTTGCCGTCGGACTGCAACCGTGCGCGCTTGCGTCCGACGTCGATCGCCCAGAGTGCCAGCTTCTTCTTCACCGGGCTGGGCTCATCGGCGAGGGTCTTGTCGATCGCGGCCTTGACCTTGTACCAGACCTGCGGGACCGCACCGAATATCGTCGGGCGGAGACCCGGCAGCACGGCGATGGCCTGCTTGAGATCATCGAGGGTGGTGATCTGGATTCCGCTGTAGATGCTCGAATAGTGGGAGCCCCAACGGTTGGCGATGTGCGCGTCGGGCAGGTACGAGATGATCCGATCGTCGGCGCTCGTCGGCAGGAACGAGCTCGTCATCGTCAGTTCGGCGAGCAGGTTGGCGTGCGTGAGTTCGACGCCCTTGGGTGGGCCGGTGGTGCCGGATGTGTAGATCAAGGTGAGGAGATCGGACGGCTGCACTGCCTTCCATGTCGCCTCGAAATCGAACGAGGGGTCGGCAGCTGCTTCGAGATCGGCGAGAGAGAGTGTGTCGTCGGGCTTCGCGTCGATGCAGATCAGATGCTCGACTTTCGTGGTGCCGATCGCCTTCTGCAGCACGGGAACGAACTGCTCTTCGCAGATCATGACCCGGTTTCCGGCGTTGCCGAGGACATGCGAGATCTGTTCTGCGGTAAGTGAATTGTAGATCGAGAACGATGCCGTACCCAGATGGAACGCCGCAGTGTCGAGGAGGTGGAACTCCGGGCGGTTGGTGAGCATCAGGCCGACGGTGTCGCCGTGCCGGACACCGAGTCCGGCGAGCCCCGCGGCGAGTCTCTCGACGCGGTCGGCGTATTGGCGCCAGGTGTACCGGACGGAGTCGTCCGGTGTGCGGAGCGCGACGCTGTCGGGATACGTCGCGGCGGTGGTCTGGAAGGCATCGCAGAGGGTGGACGGTGCACTGTCACGAGGTGTCATGATCGCTCCCACGAGGAATGGTGCGAAAAGTGTAAAGCGGACTGCACACATCCGTGGCCGGATTGGTGTGAATCCCTGGGACACTGTGGATTCGCGCGACCTCTCGCGTCGCACCAGGGTCAGGGTGCGCTGGCACCGGGTCCGAGCGCCAGGCGCACCTGCGTTTCGATCGCCGAGACGACCGGTCGTGGTAGATGGACCCGCCCGCGGCGGTCGAGATCCTGGGTGATCTGTTGTACCTTGCGCAGATATGACGCCTTTTCCGCGGCATTGTCGGTGGACTGGGCGTGGTTGTAGAGCTTGGCGGCGGTGTCGAGGTCCGAACCGTCCTCACCGGGGAGGTATCCGGTTCCGGCGACCTTGCCGTCGCGTTCGCACCGTGCCCACGTTCGACGCAGGGCATCGACGGCCGACCGGTAGCGGCCCGCGAAGGCGGCGTCTCCCGGGTAGGTGTCGGTGGCCAACGCCTGTGCCCCGTCCAGCGCGGTGTGGAAGTCCATCACCGCCTCACGGGTGATGTCCGTGACGCCGGGGTACTGCAGATAGAGAGCGGGATCGAGCTCGTACGCACCGTACTCCGACAGCACCCGATTGTGGACGACGCGGGCGGCTTCCCACAGGCGGACGTCGGCGGCCGGAGACGCGCTCGTCTCGACCCGCTCGGGGGCGGTGCGGTGCCCGGCGGGTTTCTTCTGCTGGTGGGCGCGCGGCCTCTCGGGTGCTGTGCGCCGCAACCGTCGCATGATCTCGATCGCCACCGGATCGGTCTCCGACAACGCAACCGCGTAGACGGCGCCGTCACGAAAAGTGAGCTGCAGCGACCGGACTCCCCGGACACGAAGGTCCCGTTCGTCGGGTGCGATGCAGGTCGTGGGTGACTGCTCATTCGAGAGCTCGACATCGGTGAGTTCGGACAGTGGGCGCACGTCGTCGGCCGTGTCCTCGGTACCGATGAGTATCTGCTCGTCGACGATCCCGAGCCGGACCGCTGCGCGGTGCTGAGCGAGCGAGGCGAACGAACGCAGTGCGAGTGCACCGGTCACCGATGCACCGACAACCACCACGATGACCGTTGAGGGCACCCCGACGAGCGCAAGAACGAGGAGAAGCGGTATCGGCGCGAGCAGGAAAGTCACACCGAGTAGCTTGCGGATCAAGGCGGGGCCGTCCGTGTACTCGGTGCGTGTGATCAGAGCGGGCGCCGTCTCGGGCCGCGCATCCGTCGCTGTCATGTCGGGAGAACCGTTCCATGCATGGCGGAAACGCTACCGTGCGGATGCCGTCGGGTCTTGCGCTGGTTAAAGTCGATCCGTGCCCGAGGTTCGCACTGTATCCCGCGGTCCTCTCCGATCGGACGCGTAGAGGCGGTGCTGTGAGTTCGACGGTTCGTGGGGTAGCAGGTGGCATGCTCATCGGCGGTGGCGTTGCGATAGGTGCGTACTCCGGTGGGTGGTTCCTGATTCTTGCGGTGCTGTTCGTCGTGCTCGGTTCGGGCCTGATCGTCACTCTGTCCCGTTCGCCCCTCCCCGCGGCCGGCGGGGATCCGGTGCCCGTCGACGTAGATCTGATCGATCGGTCCGCCCCGAACCCGGCTTTCTCGTCCACGCTCATTTCGGGTCGAGCACATCCCCGGGGAGACGCTCCGTTCGCATTCCAGACCCGTGCGGCTCTGTCGAGCTCCCAGGTCGCGGAGATCGTCGCCGACGGGCAGGGCACGCTGCCATCGGAGGCGGTCGGTGAACCCGGGGCAGCACCGGTGATCGAGCATGGCGGTGCGCGAGCGCACACATCCGCAGCGGTGACGGCACTGGTGGCGATGTGGGCGACGATGCTGTTGCCGCCGAGCGACTTCTGGGATTTCACACCGGAGATCGCGGCCGCAGTGTCCGGGCAACCCGTCGACGAGGTCGCCGGGACCGACGCGCTATCGCTGGGGGATCTGTACGACGACGCGCTCGCCCACATGCGGTCCGAATCTCCCGAGTCGCTCGAGTCGCTTCTGCAGATCCAGACCTATGACGGCTACGCGATAGTGGATGTCTACCTCGGGGGTGATCGCGCGCGCACCTACACGGGTTGGGACGGCAGGTGGATCATCCTCGACAGCAGCACCGATCGACGCACTGCAGATACGTTCACCGCCGACGAACTGCAGGATTTCTCGGCGCAGCAGTTTCTGGAGGAGGCCGCGGCCATGGTGCCGGCGGAGGTCGCCACACCTCAACGGTTGATCGTCTCACGCTCCGACGACGACATCCTCGGGGAGGCCCGGCCGATCGTCGCCGAAAGCTGGTTCGACGGGTCGTCGACCCGGATTCATGCAACGGCGGACGGCACCGTTGCACCGTGGTGGCCCGCCGAGGATCTCCCCGCCGGGTTACAGCAGGTCGAGGCCGCCCTCGCCGCGCGGGGCATCGCCGCCGCCGACCCACTCGTCAAGGAGATCTCGTTCGATTCCGGTAGCACTCCCGGATTCATGCTCGATTACTACCGCGGCGACACGTACTACCGAACGTGGCTCCGTGCGGGCCGGTTCAGCGAGGCCGACGAGGCCATGAGCGACAGCGATCTTCCTCGGTTCCGGCTGGCGGACGTCACCGCGGACACACTGGAACGGGTGCGCGACGACGCGATGAGCCGATTCGGTATCGATCCCGTCGACCGAGGTGCTGCCGGTGTGGACATCGGATTCTGGGGCAGTGATGGCGGCGAGCGCAGCGACGAAATCGTGATCGTCGTCGACTACAGCAGCGCACGCGGTGGTGGTGAAGCTGTGTACACGCTGGGCGGCGATTTCATCACGGAGTGAGTGACGGCGATTCTTGGCAGGACGAATTCCCCGGGATCAGGGCCGGGTGAACTTCTCCTCACGCCCCAACTTGCGTAGCCGCACCCACTCACGCAGACCGGACGGGTCGCGACGGGTGACCAGGAAGTACCAGCCGAACCGCACCCACTCCTGCGGCAACAACCGCCGCAGACCCGGCTGCGACAGCAGGTAGCCGCGGTTGCGGTAGGTGAAGTACCGCTTGACGTCGTTGTCGGGGAACTGGGTGTGCATCCGGCCGCCGAGGATCGGCTTGAACTCGTCGGCGCCGTCGGGATGGAGATACGCGGTCTGCAGGCACGTCCCGAACGGGAGACCCGAGCGCACGAGCCGACGGTGGACTTCCACCTCGTCGCCGCGCACGAACAGTCGCAGGTCGGGCACGCCGACCGCCTCTATCGCCGCCGCAGTGAACAGGGCACCGTTGAACAGCGACGCAATGCCCGGAAGCAGGTCCTCGTCGCCGAGTTCGTGCCGCCACCGCCGCCACACCACACCGCGACGCAGCGGGAACGCCAACCGGTCGGGCTCGGCGATGTCGCACACCACCGGCGACACCTCGGCCAGGCCGTTGCGCTGCGCGCAGTCGAGCAGCGTCGCGAGGACTTCGTCGCCGTCGGGGCGTCCGTCGTCGTCCGCAAGCCACACTCGGTCGGCGCCCAGCGACAGCGCGTACAGGATGCCGAGCGCGAAACCACCCGCACCGCCCAGATTGTGCTTCGACCCGAGATACGTCGTGGGCATTTCGACCGCGTCGACGAGGGCACGCACCTCGTCTTCGTCTGCGTTGTCCACCACGACGAGGTGGTCGAGCGGGCGCGACTGCGTCGCCAGCACCTTCAATGATTCGGCCAGCAGTTCGCGTCGGCGATGGGTGACGACGACGCCGATGATGCGTTCGTCAGGCACCGTTACCGCCCGTCGACGACGATTCGGTGGTGGTGCGTTCACGCGCGAGTTCCTCGAGGACGGTGCGCACATGGTCGCCTGCGTCGTCACCCTCGTAGGCGCGCACCACGTCCTCGATGCCACCCTCTTGGCGAATCTGGCCATGATCGATCCACATGGCCCGGTCGCACAGCTGCGCGAGGAACTCGTTGGAGTGGCTCGCGAAGACGAGGATGCCGGAACGCGCCACCAACTGCTGCAGCCGGACCCGCGCCTTCTTCATGAACTCGGCGTCGACAGCACCGATGCCCTCATCGAGCAACAGGATCTCAGGATCGATGCTCGTGACCACACCCAGCGCGATGCGCACCCGCATACCCGTCGAATAGGTGCGCAGCGGCATCGACAGGTAGTCACCGAGCTCGGTGAAGTCGGCGATCTCGTCGACCTTCGTGAGCATCTGCTTGCGGCTCATGCCGAGGAACATGCCGCGGATGAGGATGTTCTCGTAGCCGGAGATCTCCGGGTCCATGCCCACACCGAGGTCGAAGACCGGCGCGACCCGCCCACGCACCCGCGCCGCACCGCGCGTCGGCTCGTAGATACCCGACAACAGACGCAGCAGCGTCGACTTGCCGGCACCGTTGTGCCCGACCAGTCCGACACGGTCGCCTTCCTTCAGCGACATCGTGATATCGCGAAGCGCTTCGACGACGACGACGTCGGAGTCGTTACGGCCGATCGCGCCGCCGGCCTTGCCCAGGAACGCCTTCTTCAGCGACCGGGTCTTGGCGTCGAAGATCGGAAAGTCGACGCATGCGTTTCGGGTTTCGATGCTGACTCGGCTCACGATGCTGCTCCAGACGCTGACACGAGTTTCGAGCCTACCGGTCCGCTTCCAGCGCCCGACGACTACAGGTACTGCCCGGTACCCGTGTGGCCGTGACCCTGCTGATCATCCGGCCCGCCCTGAATGTTCAATCCCGGCGGCAGTGCACCCTGACGCATCTGCTCGAGCTGCGCGCGGGCCGCCATCTGCTGGGCGAACAGCGCGGTCTGGATTCCGTGGAACAAGCCTTCCAACCAGCCGACAAGCTGAGCCTGAGCGATGCGGAGCTCAGCGTCGGACGGTACGGATTCTTCGCTGAACGGCAACGCGAGCCGCTCGAGTTCGTCGCGCAACTCGGGAGCGAGGCCCTGCTCGAGCTCCCGGATCGACGAGTGATGAATCTCCTTGAGCCGGGCACGGCTCGCATCGTCGAGGGGAGCGGCCTTCACCTCTTCGAGCAGTTGCTTGATCATCGTGCCGATGCGCATGACCTTCGCGGGCTGCTCGACCATGTCGGAGAGCGTCTCTCCGGTGCCCGCCTCGTCCTCGGACGCTTCCCTCGGACGTGGTGCATCGGACTGTGCCTCGTCACCACGAGGAACACGGACGGGCCGGCCGTCCGGGCCGATCACCACAACATCGTCATTCTCGGGATGCATCATGAGTCAATTCTGGCCTTTCCCGGCGATCGCTGTGGCGCCGACCCGATACGAAGAGCGGAATGTCCGCAATTTCCCTGTCCCGAGCCTACCGATCGGTAGATGGTTGCCCGGGAGCGAGCAACCACCGATTGACTCCAAGATTTAGAGTGTCTGCCATGGCTTACGACGTTGCCCGGATTCGGGGGTTGATCCCCTCACTCGGCGACGGTTGGATCCACCTCGATCCTCAGGCCGGCATGCAGATCCCCGACGCGGTGTCCCGCACCGTATCGACAGCGTTCCGAAATGCTGCAGGATCTGCGGCGGGCCGACACATCTCGAACCGTCGAAGCGCAGGGATTCTCGACGAGGCGCGCACCGCGATCGCCGACGTCGTGGGCGGCAACCCCGCTGCCGTGGTCCTCGGACCGAGCCGCGCGGTGCTACTCGCGTGGCTGGCCGAATCGCTGAGCCCGCGGCTCGGGCTCGGCACCGGCATGGTGCTCTCGCGTCTCGACGACGAAGCGAACGTGGCGCCGTGGCTACGGGTGGCCAGTCGTTACGGCGCGCAGGTGCGGTGGGCCGAGGTCGAGATCGAGACATGCGACATGCCGGCCTGGCAATACGAAGAACTGATCACACCCACGACGCGACTGGTCGCGTTGTCCGCGGCCTCGTCGATCGTGGGTTCGGCGCCCGACGTCCGTGCAGTGTCCGACCTCATCCACGAGGCGGGCGGTCTCATGGTCGTCGATGCCGCAGGTGCCGCACCGTACGCCCACCTCGACATGTCCGACCTCGGCGCCGACATCGTCACCATCGACGCGGCCGCCTGGGGCGGACCGCAGATCGGGGCGCTGGTCTTTGCCGACCCTGCGCACCTCGACCGGGTCCCCGCGATGTCGCTCGACCCGCAGGCGCGCGGGCCGGAACGTCTCGAAGTGGGTGGTCATCAGTACGCGCTGCTGGCCGGAGTCACCACATCGATCGACTTCATAGCTTCGCTCGACGACGAAGCCACCGGTACTCGACGAGAACGGCTCGAGATTTCCATCAGCTCGATGCAGCACTACCAGGACAAGCTTTTCGATCGGCTCCTGCGCCAACTCGACAGTCTCAGCGGTGTCATGGTGCTCGGCCGCGCGTCGAGTCGGGTACCCACGATCAGCTTCACGATCGACGGTGTGCCCGCCGACAAGGTCGCCGCGCACCTGGCGGATCGTCGCATCGCGACAGTCGCAAGCACTCGCGGGACGAGCCGGTTGCTCGACTCACTGGGTGTGAGCGACGAGGGTGGCGCCGTCAGCGTCGGCCTCGCGCCCTACACCACAGCGTTCGAGATCGACCAGCTCGTCCGCGAACTCCGCAACTTCTGATCTCGGTTCGCGTGGCCTACCGACGGTCGATCTTCAGCACGACCTTGCCCACCGTCTCGGGGGAGTCGAGCAGCTCGTGGGCTTTGGCGGCTTCCGTGATCGGAAGTTCGGCGTGTACGACGGGCTGAATCTTGCCCTCGGCGACCAGCGGCCAGAGATGTTCACGGACCGCGGCGACGATCGCGCTCTTGCCCGATTTGCCGGTGTCGGGTCGGCCGCGCAGGCCCGTCGCAGTGACATGGCCGCGTTTGGCGAGCAGTTTGCCGAGGTTCAACTCGCCCTTGGTTCCGCCCTGCATACCGATCACCACCAGAGTGCCGTCGGGTGCGAGGACGTCGATGTTCCGCGACAGGTAGGCAGCGCCCATGTTGTCGAGCACCACGTTCGCGCCGCCGTAGGTCTTCTTCACCTCGACGACGAAATCCTGGTTGCGGTAGTCGATCGCCAGGTCGGCGCCCAGTTCACGGCAGCGATCGAGCTTGCCGGCGGACGCTGTGACCACCACCGTCGCACCCAGGGCCTTGCCGACCTGGATGGCGTGCGTACCGATGCCGCCACCACCGCCGTGCACGAGCAGGACATCCCCACGGCTCAGGCCGGCGCTCATGACGACGTTCGACCACACCGTGCACGCGACCTCGGGCAGTGACGCTGCCACAGCGAGGTCCATGCCTTCGGGTACCGGAAGCAGCTGTGATGTGGAAACCACCACCTGTTCCGCGTATCCGCCGCCGGTCAGTAGCGCGCAGACCCGGTCACCGATCTTCCACCCGGACACTCCCTCACCGAGTTCGGCGATCACACCGGAACATTCGAGCCCGAGGATCTCGCTGGCTCCGGGAGGTGGCGGATACAGGCCTCGACGCTGCAGCAGGTCGGCTCGGTTGACCGCGGTAGCGGCGACATCGAGGAGAACCTGTCCGGGACCGAGTTCCGGGTCCGGCTGCTCGATCCACTGGAGAACTTCGGGCCCACCGGGTTCGGTGGCGACGATTGCGTGCATGTCGACGACGTTATCGTGAGGGGCTCGAGATATGGCAATGACTCGCGCAGAGGCACTCCTCGGAGTACCTGGCGGTAACTTCCCCGGCACGTCCGTGATTACACTTCCCGCGTGACCGGCGAACATGACACACCGAACTGGCTGACCGCGGAGGAACAGGACGCCTGGCGGCGGTATATGGACGGCAACAGTCGGCTGATGGAAGTGCTCAACCGTAACCTGCAGGATCAGCATGGGTTGTCTCTCGCCGAGTACCGGATCCTGGTCATGCTGACCGAAGCAGCCGACGGTTCGCTGCGGATGAGTGAACTGGCCGACGGTGTGCTGTCGTCCCGCAGTCGCCTCACTCACCAGATTCGGCGCATGGAGACGGACGGAATGGTCGTGCGGAGTTCATGTCCCGACGACGGTCGTGGTGTGCTGGCCACCGTCACCGATGAAGGCCGACGTCGTCTCGCGGAGGCTGCTCCCACCCACGTCGACGACGTGCGCACCAACCTCATCGATCTGTTGAGCAAGAGCGAGCTGAAGACCCTCGCCCGGATCTTTGCGCGCGTCGACGAAGCCCTCGTCGACAAGTAGATCGGCGATGCAGTTAAGATTTGGCACGGAAGCGTGGCAGAGCGGCCGAATGCACTCGCCTTGAAAGCGAGCGTCGTGAGAGCGACCGGGGGTTCAAATCCCTCCGCTTCCGCCAACGACCCCGACCTGGTGACTACAGGTCGGGGTCTTGTTTCGGCCCTGGAGGCTGCCGAGACGACGGGTCAGGAATGTCACCCGCGGCCCCACTCGGCAAGCACCTCGGCGGTGAGCCGGCCACTTACCGGTGTTGTCGCATGCCCGAGGGCCCCAGCTGTGCGGAGGATCGTGCGAACTGTCTCACCCCGGTCGAGAAGGAAACGACAGAGGGACGGATCCAGCTCGATATCGGGCTCGGCTACGGAAGCAATGTCCCAGCTGTGCAACACCAGCTCCTGTACACGCATTACCAGCAGGGTTGGCGCGTCGACGTCCTGGATCGGATGGTGCAGGACGATGCCGTCGTCGCGATGGTCGACGAATTCGCGGCGAAGTGCGTCGGCAAGCGTTCGATGGGCCCGGGCCGGGTCGCGGCCGACATGGTCGGCCGTTCGTGTCCAGGCGATCTCGGCGGGGTCGCCACCGGAAAAATAGTGCGTGTACCGGATGGCACCGCCGAGTACGTGGTTGGCGACGTCACGCGTGCTCCATCCCGGGCAGCGGCTGAGTTGGGTCCCGATCAGGTCCTCGTCGCTCAGCACTCTCTCGAACGCGTCGGTCGCTAGGTCGAGCTTCTGCAGATCGTCCTCGGAGATCATTCGGCGCGTCCTCTCACTCGTCTGGGTAGGCCCGCATCTTGTCACGTTCCGAGTCTCGAGCCACCGATGCCAGGGCACCCAAGTGCCCTGGTAACGGTGGCTGTGTTCTCTTGGTTCTTTTGCGTGTGGGTCAGACGATCAGATCCGGCCTGTTCCCGGGTATGGACTTCCGGAACAGATCGATGCTCGCGGGCGGAATGAACTGCGGCCGACGCTCTTCGGTCATCTCGACTTCCCACTCGGCGTGATGCATCAACCGGTGATGATGTCCGCAGGGCAGCACCAGATTGTCGAGGTCGGTATCACCACCATCGACCCAGTGGTCAATGTGGTGGGCATCCGCCCACGCCGGTGGGGTGGTGCACCCCGGGAAAGCACATCCGCCGTCTCGCACTGCGAGGGCGCGGCGTTGCGCGACCGTCGCGGAACGGTGCGTCCGGCCGTGCGCCAACGGCACGCCGTGTTCGTCGAGCAGGATCCGGGTGACCTGGCAGTCGCAGGCGAGCATCCGGGCGGTGTCGATCGACAACGGTCCGGCCCACGGTTCGGTGACGTAGCCCTGTTCCGGGGAGTTCGCGAAGAGTTCTTTGACGGCGGTGTTCTTGGTCAGATCCGTGATCGACGCGGTGACCGTCACGTGCGGTTTCACACCACCTTCGACGGGGACGAGCCCGGCGGCTTCGACGCACTGCAAGAGTTGCTCGAACGCATCGGCGGTGCGTTTGGAGGCCGGTCGGTCGTCGGTGATGCCGTTCGTTTCGGGCCTCGGTGCCGACAGTGGTGAGAGCAGGTGGCGCAGGCGGGCGCCGGTGACGGCATCGAAGTCGCCTGCGATCACCACACGCCCGCGCAGGGTGGTGGAGACGAACAGTTCGTTGCGTGTGGAATCCTCACCGGGTGGTGGTCCGTCGCCGGTGCCGTAGAGGTGTTCGAGTCGGCGGATCAGCGCTCGGACGGTGGCTTTGGTGGCGACGGTCTTGCTGGCGTGGTCGATGAGGATGGTGCGGGCTTTCTCGAAGTCGCAGGGGTTCATATTCCGTGGGTAGTGCTGGCAGAAGTACGCGATCTGGCGAGCTTTGTCTGCATCGAGCAGCCCCGAGCTGTATGCCTCACGCACTTCCGGTTCGAGTCGTAGTAGACGAGCCAGTGATTCGATGCGGTGGCATTCACCGAGTTCGAGGTTCGTTGCTGCGGCGAGCCAGTGGGCGGGGCTGCGGTAGCCGTGGTCTTTGACGGTGTCGCGTTCGAACATCGCGATCATCAGATCCACTCGCTGCACCTGCGACGCATGGATTTCGGCGGAGACGGCGAGTGCCTCGGCCATCAGTTGCTTGTCGTCGAGTTTCCAGAGTTCCCCACCCATGACCGAATTCTATAGAACTGACATTCGAATTTCAATAGTCCTTGGAACGCATATTCGATATGGGGGATGATGATCTCGGATCGAAGTCGAGGTGGTGGAACCTCCGACCGGCGCAGAATTCAGATCAGTGCGATTCTAATTGTGTTCCAACATAATTCAACGGCCAGTAACGTGAATCAACCGTTGACCGCATGTCCGAATCGCCTTACAGTTCGAGGCGCAATCCAGAGCGATCGAGAGACCTGGCTCAATGACGTCGCAGTACCCCCCGCATTCGGGTGCGGGTGCTACCGCCGGACGACACACCCCGCCGAGGAGATCGGCCCGCATCCATTCGAGAAGCGCTTGACCCGAAAGGCGGAGTCCGCGTGAAATTCCTGCTCCTGAGCCTGATCACCCACCAGCCGGACCCTGTGACCGGAGAATTGCTCAGCCCCTCCGACCGACTTCGTGAGGTCGTCGACACCGCAGTACTGGCCGAGCAACTCGGCTTCGAAGGATTCGCGGTTGGTGAGCGTCACGAGCATCCGTTCCTGTCGTCATCGCCTCCGGTGGTGTTGAGCAACATTGCGGCGCGGACATCGAACATCGAACTGTGGACCGGTGTAACGACACTGAGCCTGCTCGATCCGGTGCGCGCCTACGAAGACTATGCGACTCTCGACAATCTCTCCGGAGGTCGCTTGCAGCTGATAATCGGCAAGGGTAACGGCACAGCGCAGGCCGACCTGTTCCACGTCACGCCCGACGACCAGTGGGATCGTAACCGTGAAGGCTACGAACTCTTCCGGCTGTTGTGGGAGAACGAGCGGGTCACATGGGAAGGATCCTTCCGGCCCTCGCTCACCGACGCGGTCACGGTTCCTCGTCCGCTGCAACCACGTCTGACGATGTGGCATGGCAGCGCCACGAGCCGCGAATCCGTGGATGCAGCAGCACAATATGGCGATCCGGTGTTCTCGGCCAACGTCACCAACCCGATCGAGCCATACGCCGAACTGATCGAGTACTACCGCGACAGATGGGCGGCATACGGGCACGACCCCTCGGATGCACGGGTGGGAGCGGGCACGGCGGGACTGTACGTCGCGCCGACGTCACAGGAAGCAGTCGAGCGGTTCCGGCCGTTGTTCGAGCAGCGGCAGCAGTTCGCGCGGGGCTCGGGGCTGCCGGTGGTCTTCGAGAGTGTCGAGGACTTTGTCGAACGCAGTTCCGCGCTCGTCGGCGGCCCGCAGCAAGTGATCGACAAGGTGCTCCGCTATCACGAGCGTCTCGGACATGAAGTCATGCACGTGACAGCCGACCGAGGTGGGCTGACTGCAGCGGAGCAGCGCGCGAGCCTCGAGCTTTTCCAGGCGGAGGTGGCTCCCGTGTTGCGGAAGGAGATTCAACACCGCCGGCCCGTCGATCATCGATCTCGTTCGTCGCGTCGAGCGGGCCGGATTCGCGATCGCGACATTCGCCGACCCGGCAACTCGAGGTGACCACCCCATGATCACAGGTCGTCTCGACCCCGTGGAGGTCGTGGCATTCGCGGCCGCTTTCACCGAGACAATCGGATCGGTCCCCGCCGTGGGCGCGATCCATGCCGAGCCGTTCCACCTGGCGAATCAGCTTGCCAGCGCAGGTTTTGCGTCGCACGGTCGTGCAGGATGGGTCGCGGAGACCACCGATAGCCCGACTCGGGCAGGTACATACGGCGCTACTCAGGTGACCGACCCGGAAGCGCTTCACCGCGAAGCCGACGAGGTGACCGGTGCGGTGCGTTGCGCGGCCTGGAGTTCGAGCAGATCGAATCCGCCGCGGTCGGCCCGGCGGGCGGAGTAGCCGAATGCATCGTCGATGTCCCCGATCTCCCCGGACGTGAGTCCGTTCGGCTCCGCGAGCCCTGGAAACGCTGAAGAGTCGGGGGCGACGCCGGGCCAACCGCCCTCGGACGGAGAGATGCTGCCCTGCTCGGTATCCCAGGGGCGGTGGATCGATGCTTTGCGTCCCGCGTGAGTGAGCTGAATGCCGGCGCGGGTGCCGCGCTCGTGAACGAAGTCGACGATGCGAGACCATGCGCGAGTCTGCTCGTCGTTCCACAGCCCGGTGTCCTGCGGACTGATCCGCCCGCCCGGTGTGACGGCGGTGGCCTCGGCGACCACCGCACCGAACCCTAGGTGCGTGCCGCCGACTTCGGTGCGCTCGATTACCGAAGGTCACCTCGCGCAGTGCGAGGGGCTCGAACAGGATCTGGGCCGATGTGGCGGTGTCGAGTGTGGATTCGGTTCGAACGGTCATGAATCGGCCTCGCGGGGGGGGCGGATGCACAGTCGCGGATTCGGTGACGATAGTGGCTACTGCTGCAGCCTCATAAGACTTTCAATCACCGTGAGGGGAACGGTTCATCCGGGGGCCGGGAATGTCTAGCATCGACAACGACCATCCAGAGCGACCGAGAGACCTGGCTCGACGACGTCGCAGCAACCCCCCTACCTCGTGGGTGAGGGTGCTACCGCCGGGAACGATGGAGGACTGTTCATGACACACGAAGATGTCGTGGTGACGTGGTCGTGCCTGCATATCGACCTGTGCCGGCACAGTGCCGACATCTGTCGACGGTCGACCCGTCCAATTCTCATCCGGCCGCATCGCTTCGGTTCGATGCTGCCGCTGTCATGTAGAGATCGCTGTCATGTAGAGACCACGGAGTTCAGGTGTCCTTCTCGTTCATTCATGCATCCCGTCGTGTGATTCCGGTGGTGGGTGTCGCTGCGGTGCTGGTCGTCGGTTTGTCCGCGTGCGGATCCGAGTCGGCCGCCGCGCCGGGTGGTGGTACCCCGCAGGCCGGGGGCACGCTCAGGTACGGCCTGTCGCAGGCCCCCACGTGCGCAGATCCCGCGCAGGCCGGCAGCAACCAGACCATCTACGTCGCTCGTCAGGTTGTCGACTCACTCACAGATCAGGACCCCGAGACCGGTGAGATCACGCCGTGGCTCGCCGAGAGCTGGGACGTCAACGAGGACTCCACACAGTTCACCTTCCACCTGAAGGAAGGCGTGACCTTCAGCAACGGAACACCTTTCACCGCAGAATCGGTGCAGAGCAACTTCGATTCCATTGTGAACACTCTCGGCGGAGTCAAGGCTCCGCAGGCCACCGGATACCTCGCCGGTTACACCGGCACCACCGTGATCGACGAGCACACGGCCAGCGTCGATTTCTCGGCGCCCAACGCGCCGTTCCTCCAGGCCACCTCGACTCATCAACTCGGGTTTCTCTCCGCAGAGGACGTCGCGAAGAGCGCCGAGGAACGGTGTGCAGGCGAACTCTCCGGCACGGGACCGTTCACGTATGAGGACTACCAGCAGGACCGGTCGGCAACCCTGGTCAAGCGTGCCGGGTACGCCTGGGGATCGGACGTCTTCGCGCACGACGGTGAGGCGTACCTCGACCGCATCGAATTCACGATCGTTCCCGAATCCGGTGTTCGCACAGGCTCTCTTGCCTCCGATCAGCTCGACGCGGTCTCCGATGCCCTTCCGCAGGATGCCGCGCAGATCGAAGGGGTCGGTGGCCGCATTCTCACCACGCCGAACCCTGGCCTCCCGTTCGGGTTCCAGCCCAACGTGAGCCGCGGCGTACTCTCCGATCCCGCCGTCCGCAGTGCGCTGATCCCTGCGATCAACCGCACCGAGCTCGTCGACACGGTTCTCGGTCCCGACTTCGAGCCTGCGACGAGCGCCCTCGCCTCGGTGACACCCGGGTACGTCGCGGTGGACGAGGTCACGTACGACCCCGACGCTGCGACGAAGATCCTCGACGACGCCGGATGGGTGCCGGGCGACGACGGCATCCGCGTCAAAGACGGCCAGCGGTTGAGCTTCTCGGTGCTGTTCAGCTCGGTGTTCGCGGGGAACCAGGCGATTCTCGAACTCGTCCAGCAGCAACTGCGGGAGGTCGGTGTCGACCTGCAACTCGATCTTGTGTCGACACCCGAGACCACTGCCCGCCAGACTTCCGGAGACTACGACACCACCTACTACAACAGCACTCGAGCCGATGGCGACATTTTGCGCACAGCGTTCGGTACGGAGGGCCGGAACCTCAACCAGCGTGGTCCGATTCCGGAACTCGACGACGTACTCACGGCGCAGCTCACGACGACCGACCCGGCGGCACGGAACGGCTACATCGGGGAGGCTCAGCAACTCGTGATCGACAACGCCCTGTTCATTCCGACGGTGGAGTTGTCGCAGGCGATCGGTGCCGGACCGAAGGTACAAGACCTGTTGTTCGAAGCGTCGGCACGCCTGCAGTTCTTCGACACCTGGCTCAGCGAGTAGACATGATGAGCTACCTCGCTTCCCGCTTCCTCCAGGCCGTCGGCGTCCTGTGGGCCGCCTTCACCGTCTCGTTCGGCGTTCTGTTCCTCCTACCGTCCGATCCGGTGAGCATGGTGGCCGGCTCCGACAACGGAACACCGGTCGACGCTGCCGCAATCGAGCAGCTGCAGGCGCGCTACGGCCTGGATCAGCCGGTGTGGGTTCAGTACTGGAATGCTCTGAGCAATGCGGTCCGCGGTGATTTCGGAATCTCGATCTCCACCGGCAGGCCGGTGACGGAGGCGATCGCCGACGCGTTGCCGAGTACCTTTGCCCTCGCATCGTTCGCGCTGGTACTGGCGGTGGCCTTCGGTACCGTCGTCGCTTTTTTCGCCACGTACACGCGTATCGGCTGGTTGCGGAACGTCTTGTTCTCGTTGCCTCCATTGGGTGTCGCTGTGCCCACATTCTGGGTGGGACTTATTCTGCTCCAGTTGTTCTCGTTCCGGTTGAAGCTGTTCCCCGCGTTCGGTGAAGGCGGCATCGGACACCTGCTGCTCCCCGCGATCACACTGGCGCTCCCCACGGGCGCAGTCATCGCGCAGGTGCTTGCGGTGAGCCTGCAGACCACAGCGCGTCAGCCCTACATCGAGGCTGCCAGGGCGAAGGGTGCATCGAGGTGGCGCGTCCAGACGCGACACGCTCTGCGGTTGTCCAGTATCCCGGCCTTCACGATTGCCGGTGTGATCGTCGGCAATCTGATCGCAGGATCGGTTGTCGTGGAGACGGTCTTCTCCCGTGCAGGTCTCGGGCGCTTGACCCAGATGTCCGTTATGGCACAGGACATTCCGGTGGTGCTGGGCATCGTGGTGTTCGGTTCGGTCGTGTTCGTGATCGTCAACCTCGTTGTGGACCTGTGCTACCCACTGATCGATCCGCGGATCGTCGATGGAAGACGCGGTGCCGGCGGTGCCTCGGGGCGTGGCGAATCGGTACGTGCTCGGGCAGACACGGGCCCGGCGATCGACGAGGACACGAAAGTGGGTATCCATGTCTGACACACTGATTCGAGACCCGATTCGAGCCGGTTCCCAGGTCCGGGTAGCGAGACCAGCGAAACCCTTCGCCCTCCGTAGTGCGGTGAGAACGGTGCTTCGCAACTGGGTCGTGGTGATCTCCGCCGCCGTGCTGCTGATCGCTATCGGGTTCGCGGTGTTCCCGGCTTTCTTCGCGTCCGGCGACCCCCTGCAGGGCGTGCCCGCAGACAAACTGCAGGAGCCGAGTCTCGCGCACTGGTTCGGCACCGACAACATCGGCCGAGACGTCTACACCCGAGTCGTGCACGGCGCTGCACTGTCGTTGACTGCGACACTGGTTGCGGTGGGCATCGCCATCGTGATCGGCTCGCTCATCGGTCTGCTGTCCGGTGCAGCGGGGAGCCTCGTCGACGCGGTGTTCATGCGGATCGTCGATGTGCTGTTGTCCATCCCCGCTCTGCTGCTTTCCCTCGCCCTGGTCACCGCTCTCGGCTTCGGCACTCTCAACGTCGCGATCGCCGTGGGTATCGGGCTTGTCGCGAACTTCGCGCGCGTCATGCGTTCGGAGGTGCTGCGGGTGCGCCATACCTTGTACGTCGAAGCGGCCTTCGCCTCCGGTGTCCGCTGGCACACCGTGCTGTTCCGTCATGTGCTTCGCAACGCGTACGCTCCGGTGATCGCACTGGCAGCGGTGGAATTCGGGATGGCGGTCCTGGCCGTGTCGTCCCTGAGCTTCCTCGGGTTCGGTGCAGTTCCGCCCACCCCCGAATGGGGATCGCTGATCTCCGAGGGGCGCAACTATCTGGCCACAGCGTGGTGGATGACGACCTTGCCCGGTCTCGTCATCGTCGCCGTCGTTCTGGCTGCTCACCGCATCGGTCATGCCGTCGACGATCGGAGTGGCCGATGAGCACCCACACCGCACCGCTTCTCGAAGTCGACAACCTGCGGGTCGCCTATGGCAGCGACGACGATCCGGTCGTGGCAGTCGACGGTATCGGATTCACGGTCGCCCGTGGCGAAGTCGTCGCTGTGGTCGGAGAATCCGGTTCGGGCAAGTCGACGACCGCACACGCCATCATCGGTCTGCTCTCCGGTAGTGGACGCATGGTGGGCGGCACCGTCACGTTCGACGGACAACGCCTCGACGCACTGCCGGAACGCGCCTTGGAGAAGGTGCGAGGCGCGCGAATCGGCTTGGTCCCGCAGGATCCGACGACATCGCTCAACCCGGTGATCCGGATCGGCGACCAGATTGCGGAGACATTGCGTATCCACGGGCGTGCAGACCGCCGGGCCGCGAAGCTCGAGGCGCTGCGCATCCTCGACGAGGCCGGACTCGACAACCCGGAATTGCGAGCGAAGCAATACCCTCAGGCCCTGTCCGGGGGACAGCGTCAGCGGGTGCTCATGGGGATTGCCCTGGCCTGCGGCCCCGACCTCGTCATCGCCGACGAACCGACGAGTGCACTCGACGTCACCGTGCAGCGCCGCATCCTCGATCACCTCGAAGCGCGCATCGCCCAGACCGGTACCGCGGTGCTGCTCATCACCCACGATCTGGGTGTGGCGGCCGACCGCGCCGATCGCATCGTCGTCATGCAGAACGGTCGGGTGGTGGAGTCGGGTCCTGTGCTGGACGTGCTCGACAACCCGAGACACGAATACACGCGGGCGTTGCTTGCGGCAGCTCCGAGCCTCACGGCTACCGTACGGCCCGATCGCGTGTCTGCGGAGCCGCTGCTCACTGTGACCGATGTGTCGAAGACCTTCCGGATCGATCGACGAACCTCGCTCGACGCGGTGCGGACAGTCTCCTTCGAGGTTCCGCGGGGGCGTACGTTGTCGCTGGTCGGTGAATCGGGGTCGGGCAAATCCACCGTCGCGCGCATCGCGATCCGGCTCGAAACACCCACCTCGGGTCGGATCCGGTTCGACGGCAACGACATCACCGGGCTTCGGGGACGGGACCTGCGGGTACTGCGCAGGCGGGTGCAGATCGTGCACCAGAATCCGTACGCCTCGCTCAACCCGAAGCTGAAGATCCGCGACATCGTCGCCGAGCCGCTCGGTGCGTTCGGTATCGGGTCGAAGGCCGAGCGGGCGACGCGCGTCGCCGAGCTCCTCGATCAGGTCGCACTGTCGAGCGTGCATCTCGATCGCACACCGGCAGAACTGTCCGGTGGGCAACGACAGCGAGTGGCGATTGCACGTGCGATCGCACTGCATCCGGAGCTGCTGGTGCTCGACGAGCCCGTTTCGGCGCTCGATGTGTCCGTCCAAGCTCAGATCCTCGGTCTGCTCACCGACCTGCAGAACGAGCTCGGGCTCAGTTACCTGTTCATCTCCCACGACTTGGCGGTGGTCCGGCAGATCAGCGACACCGTAGCGGTGATGCGGTCCGGCGAGATTGTGGAATTCGGCACCACCACACAGATTTTCGACAACCCACAGCATGAGTACACCCGAGTGCTGCTCGATGCTATCCCCGGGAAGGTTCGGCATGTCCGATAGTTCACAGTTCTTGTTGGCCCTCGAGTTCGCGGGCACCGGTGCTCATCCGAGTTCCTGGCGCCGCGACGACTCCCGCGCCGAAGACCTCTTCGCCGCCCGCTACTGGGTAGACCTCGTCGGAAGTGCCGACCGTGCAGGCGTCGATCTCGCTTTCCTTCCGGACGACTTCGGCGTGGCGTCGACAGGACGCGAAGTACGCGGCCGCTTCGAAGCGGTCGGCATCGCGGCACGGCTGAGTGCCGCTACCTCGCGGATCGGTCTGGTTCCCACCGCGACCGTTACCCATACCGAGCCGTTCCATCTTGCCAAGGCGATCCAGACGATCGATCACACCACCGCGGGCCGAGCGGTATGGGAGGTCGCGGTGACCGAGAACTACGATGTTACAAAATTGTTCGGTCGCAAGGAGGCACAGCAGGACACCGCCTCGCTGTGGGCGGAGGCGCACGAGGCCGCCGAGGTTGCGAGTCGGCTGTGGGACAGCTGGGAGGACGACGCCGAGATCCGCGACGTAGCGACCGGCCGTTTCATCGACCGCGACAAGCTGCACTACATCGACTTCGCGGGCGAGTATTTCTCCGTCAAGGGCCCGTCCATCACCCCGAGGTCGCCGCAGGGGCAACCGCTCGTCGCAGTGACCGTCGACGGTGGGGAGTCCTTCGAATTCGCCGTGGCACGAGCAGATCTCGTGCGCATTCGCGCGAAGACGGTTGAGGAGGCCGCCGCGCTGGCCGCGCGTCTCCGCGATGCGGTAGGCAGTCGTCCGGTCCGGGTGCTGCTCGATGTGGATGTTCTCCTCGCCGCCGATGAGGACGCCGCAGTGGCAGCCCTCGCAGCGCTCGATGGTTGGACCGAGCGCACATACACCCCGGACACGGTGTTCTACCGTGGCGGCCCGGATGGGCTTCGCGAACTGATCGAGAGCCTGCAGGGTGTCGACGGCGTCACCCTCCGGCCCCTTGCGCTTGCATCGACCGTGCACCGGCTGGTCGACGACGTACTGCCCGCACTTCGCCCCACCGCGGCGCCGACGCCGGGAACACTGCGCGAACGCCTGGGCTTGGCCCTCCCCGCCAACCGCTATGCCACGTCGAACTGAAGGAACGATGACGTTGTCCGGAAACGAAATCCGCAAGCAGATCCATCTGGCCGCCCATTTCCCGGGGGTCAACAACACCACCGTCTGGGCCGACCCCTACTCCGAGAGTCAGGTCGATTTCTCGTCGTTCGTGCACCTCGCCGAGACGGCGGAGCGCGGTAAGTTCGACTTCTTCTTCCTGGCCGAGGGATTGCGCCTGCGTGAACACCGCGGCCGTATCCATGATCTCGACGTCGTCGGTCGTCCCGACACCCTCACGGTGCTCGAGGCCCTCGCCGGAGCCACCACCCACCTCGGTCTGGCGGGCACGATCAACACCACATTCAACGAACCGTACGAGCTGGCCAAACAGTTCGCGACGCTCGACCACCTCTCCGACGGCCGGGCGGCCTGGAACCTGGTGACCTCGTCGGACGCGTTCACCGGTGAGAACTTCCGACGCGGGGGATTCCTCGAGCATTCGCAGCGGTATGTGCGGGCAGGCGAGGTCGTCGACGTCGTCCGGCAACTCTGGGACAGCTGGCGCGCGGGAGCGCCCGTGCTGGACCGGCAGAAGGGAATCTTCGCTGCAGACAGCGATATTGCGCCGTTCGATATTCATACCACCCAATTCGACATCGCCGGTCGCTTCGAAGTGCCGAGGAGCCCGCAGGGGCACCCGGTGTTACTCCAGGCCGGCGACTCGGATGAGGGCCGGGAATTCGGAGCCGCGAAGGCGGACGCCATCTTCAGCAGGCACGGCACACTCGAGGAAGGGCGCGCCTTCTACACCGACGTGAAGAGCCGACTCGCGAAATACGGACGCGCCTACAACGACCTGAAGATTCTTCCCGCCGCGACGTTCGTGCTCGGCGACACTCGCGAGGAGGCCCACGAGAACGCGGGACGCATCCGCCTGCAGCAGGTCGGTCCTCGGACGGCGATCGCGTTCCTCGAACAGGTGTGGGGCAAGGACCTGTCTGCGTATGACCCCGACGGTCCACTACCGGACATCGAACCCGAGGACAACGTGAACATCACGCGCGGGCGGGTCCGGCACGCGAAGGATCCACTCGCCGTCGCGAAAGAATGGCGTGCGAAGGCGGAGGCGGAGAACCTCAGCATTCGTGAACTGATCATCGAGGTCACCGCCAGGCAGCAGTTCATCGGGACCCCCGCGGACGTTGCCGCCGAGATCGACGAGTACGTGCAGACCGACGCCAGCGACGGCTTCATCCTGGTTCCCCACCTGACCCCCGGTGGTCTCGACGAGTTCGTCGACAAGGTGGTGCCGCTGCTGCAGGAACGCGGCAGCTTCCGCACCGAATACGAGGGCACAACCCTGCGCAGCCATCTCGGGTTGCAGCACCCGCACAGCACGAGCGAAGGAGTCCGCGCATCATGACCACCACACTCGATCGTTTCATCGAGGAGTGGCAGCAGTGGCACTCCGAACGCGACGAGTCGTTACGGCAGCCGCTCGGCTGGTCGAGCCTGACCGCGCTGTACTGGCTCGACGACACCGCCGCCGACTACGGAGACGTCCCAGGTCTCTGGCGGGTCGACGGTGACGCAGTGGTTCGGGAACTCGGCGGTGAGACCACCGAATACCGTCCGGTGGAGGGAGCCCCCGGGGTCGACGTGGAGTTCGGTCGCGGACATATCGAGATCATCCAAAGGACAGGACGTTTCGCTATTCGGATCCACGACCGGACCGCGCCGGCACTCACGGCCTTCCCGGGGATTCCGACATACGAACCGGACCCCGCATGGGTGGTCACCGGGCAGTTCACGGCGTTCGACCCGCCGCGCACCGTCACCACGGGTGCCGTGGTGGACGGACTCGAACACCACCATCGTGCGCTCGGTCTGATCCGCTTCGTGCACGACGATGCCGAACACGAACTCGTTGCGTTCGGCGAGTCGGAGGCGTCCCTGCGCATCCTGTTCACGGACGCCACGAGTGGTGTCACGACGTATCCGGCCGCACGAATCCTGCAGGTCGGAGCGGTCGACGACGGCCTGGTCACTCTCGACTTCAACCGTGCCTCGAACCTTCCGTGCGCGTTCACCGATGCCGCAACCTGCCCGATCGCACCGTCGGAGAATCGCCTGGCGTTCGCTGTCGAAGCCGGTGAGCGCACTCCCCACGGAAGGGGAGCGGGCGCATGAGCGCGTCGAATCCGACTCCGCTGTCGGTCCTCGATCTGTCACCGGTCAGCGAGGGTTCGAACGTGGCCGCGGCGCTGCACAACACCCTGGACCTTGCACGTCGTGCCGAACGCTTCGGGTACAAGCGCTACTGGGTCGCGGAGCATCATTTCGTCGCCGTCGCGTCGTCGTCGCCTGCTGTCCTGATCGGAGCGATCGCCGCTGCCACCGACATGATTCGGGTCGGTGCTGCGGCGGTGCAGCTCGGTCACCACACCGCGATCGCCGTCGTCGAAGCGTTCGGCACTCTCGACGCGCTGTACCCGGGGAGGATCGACCTCGGGCTGGGACGATCCGGACAGCGGCGCGCCGAAGCGCTGAAAGCCGCCGCGTCGCAGGGAGACGAGCCGGCACCACGAGCTACGGAGATCCGAGACGGTCTCGTCATCCCCGCTCCGTTTCCGACGGCGAAGCTGCTCACGTCGTCGCGGCTGGCATCGAGCCTGGCGGTGTTGCAGCAACCGGGTGCCGACGCCCCGAACTTCGCGCACCAGGTCGAAGACATCCGTGCCCTCCTCGACGGCAACTACAAATCCGCGGATGGAACGGCTCTCCAGGCGAGCCCCGGTGAGGATGCTGATGTGGAATTGTGGGTATTCGGTTCGAGCGCTGGCCCATCCGCGGATCTCGCGGGACGATTCGGGCTGCCGTTCGGCGCGAACTACCATGTCAGCCCTGGTACGACAGTAGAGGCCGTCGAGGCTTACCGTGCGGCGTTCCGTCCGTCTCGGATTTTGGCGGAGCCGTACGTCGTCGTGTCCGCGGATGCGGTTGTGGCCGACGACGACGCGACCGCACAGGAACTCGCATCGACCTACGGTCATTGGACGCACAGCATCCGGTCCGGACACGGCGCCATTCCGTATCCAGATCCGACGACGACGCCACCGCTGACCGACACCGAACGCGAGCTTGTCGACGATCGGCTGATCACCCAGTTCGTCGGGTCCCCGAGCACTGTCGCGGAATGCCTCGAGACGTTGCGACGAGTGACCGGCGCCGATGAACTGGTGATCACCTCGGTGACGCACAAGCACGACGATCGGATCCGTTCGTACGAACTGCTGGCACGCGAGTGGGGGATCGTCACGCCGCAGTAGCTATCCGATCGAGGTCGTCGCAGAGACCGATCCGTCCCCGGACCGCAGTCGCACCGGGATACCGGCAGGATCCTGCGGCACCTCGACGGTGCTCGCGCCCGTTGCGGACACGGCGTCGACCGAGTAACTACCCGGACCCACGACCAACGCGACGTCACCGTAGCGGGAATTCAGGTCGACGGCGGCACGGGTATCGGTCACCGTCAGGCCGCCGAACTTCGAATTTCCCTGGACCACAGTGCCGTACGGTACGGAGATCTCGTAGCGGGCGACGCAGGTGGGGCTGCCCACGGCGAACCTGTCGGGGCAACGCGCGCTGATCGTCAGACCGGATGCGTCGGTGTCGATGCTCTCCTCGGGCTTGTCGCCGTCGGTGAACTCCAAGGTGCGCCGGATCTCGATGTCGTCGCGATCGGCGCCGATCACCTGTGCGCTCAGCGACGCGGTGGTGACACCGAGTTGTTTCGCACCCGCATCATCGAGATCGAGTGTGACGGAGGTGATCGCGCCGCTGTAGTTGTCGCTCTGCTGTTCCTGGCTCGTGGAGCCGGCGGTGCATCCGGTGAGTACAAGAGTCGAGAGTGTCAGTGCCGCAACACCGGCAGAGAAAAGGGATTTCCGAGGCAGGATTTCAACGACGGGCATGACGAATCTCCAGTACGAGTAGGGATGCGGCGATCAACACAGCACTGATGCCGAGGGAGAACAGGGGAGACGGGCCACTGAGCGACCCGTCGGTGCGGAGCACGCCCATGACGTCGACGGCCGCGACCCCGTTGAGAACGGCGTACCAGATCACCAGGTAGACCGCCTGGAATACACGTGCGCCCCGTCCGATCGACCCGATCAGCAGCGCAAGGGCAGGGATCAACGCGGCACCCGCAACCCACGCGGTAACGCCGGTCAAGTCCAGTGCAAGGAGCATCTTCACCAACGGGCCCACACCGGCGACGGCCGCAATGAGCACCCCCGCACCCCACTCGGCGATAAGACGGCTGCGCGGCGAGACACCGCACTCCACAAGGGGGTCGACGCCCTGTTCGTAGGTGAGCGTGCCGAGACGCGACCACAGCAGCACCGGCAGCAACCACGCGAAGAGCAGTGCGGTGCCGACGCGATCAGCAGGAACCGCGAGGGCCGCGACCGTCACGATCGCGAGCGTGAGCCACCACCACCGCGACACACTTCCGAGATGGATACGCACTTCGCCGATCAACAGCCCGAGGAACGCGTGTCCACGCTCGGCCGGGGACAGTCCTCGTACGGTTCGTGAGAATGTCGGTGTAGCCGACGGTTCCGGTGTTGCCGAGGGCTGCTGTGTGGAAGTCTTCGAGAGGGAAGTCTGCAGCCGCGACGGATCGAACCGAGTGAACCAGAACGACGGTATGACGGCGACGAGCGTCGATGCCGCGATCAATCCCACACTCGCTGCAACGAGGGTCGGGCCGACGTCCATTCCCGACCACGTGAACTGCCCGAGCGCACCGGGTTCCGCGGTGAGCCCGATCGAGATCGCGTCGTCCATGCCGGGGTGCTGTGCGGCCAGGTCGGCCTGGAACCCCGCGGTGATCGTGCCGTAGATCAGCGGAATCCCAGCGAGGAACATCGAAGGATATATGAAGAACCACAGGATGTTTCCCGCACCACCACGCAGGAGCGGGATCGTCTCGAACACCACAGCGGCTGCTGCGGCCACGGTCAGGACCGGAAGACAGAACAGCACGATCGGAAGCCAGAGCGCCGTCATGTCGAGGCCCGTGGATTCCCCGCGGAGAAGCTGCATCACGGGTGCGATCAGGGCGAGTGCGGCAGCCATCGCTGCCAGCACCATCAGGTTGCTGAGGTACTTACCCAGCAGATACATCGGAGTACGCAGCGGGGATGCGGCAAGCGTTTCTCCTACGCCGGTTGAGATGTCGCGCGCGATGCTGCTGCGGACGACGTAGAACCCGAACAGTGGCAGCCACAGACTGCCGATCATCGCGAGCATCATGCCGATGTACGCGCTGTCGTACATTCCCCGGAACGACCCGACCTTGACCATCGCGTACGTGGCGGAGGCGGGCGGGATGGCAACATACCCGAGCGCGATGGCGCCGAGCGCCGTGACCAGGAACGCGGGACGCCGAGAACGGTCCCGGAAATCTGCTGCCGCGACGGCAGCAACGGCGCGTGTCATCGGGTCACCCCGGCAGGTGTGATCGGAGTATGGACCGCATTGACGTACGCGTCTTCGAGGTCGGGTTCGACAGGGCGAGCCCCTGGAACCGGAGGCGTGTGCGCGACCGCGCGAACACGCACGCCCCGTGATGTTCGGACGGTGCGGGTGATCGTCGCTCGCTGCCGGATGTCGGCGACGGCATCGACGGGGACGATCGCTTCCCAGACCAGGCCGTCTGCAGAACGGAGAAGTTCCTCGGGGGTGCCGCGCCGACGCAGTTCGCCGGCGGTGAGGATCGCGATGTCGTCGGCGATCGCTTCGATATCCGACACGATGTGGGTGGACAGGATGACGATCCGGTCGGACGCCAGATCCCCGAGCAGGTTGCGGAACCGCATGCGTTCTTCGGGGTCCAGCCCGACCGTCGGTTCGTCGACGACGAGAAGCTCAGGGTCGTTGAGAAGCGCCTGCGCGATCCCGACGCGCTGGCGCATGCCGCCGGAGAACTTGCCCACCGGCCGCGATCCCGTGTCGGTGAGGTTGACCAGTTCGAGCAGTTCGTCGACCCGCTCCTTGGCAGACCGCGTGCTCAGACCCTTGACTGCGGCGAGATACCGGAGGAACTCGCCGGCGCTGAGATTCGGATAGACACCGAAATCTTGTGGGAGGTAGCCGAGGACGCGTCGGAGCGGTTCAGGCCGAGCGACGATGTCGGTACCGTTCCACGTGACCGTCCCGGAAGTCGGCCGGGTGATCGTGGAGAGAATGCGCATCAGCGACGACTTGCCGGCTCCGTTGGGTCCGAGGAGGCCGAGAACTCCGGGTCCGATCCGCATGCTGACGTCGGTGACGGCCTGTCTACCTCGATAGGTCTTGGTGACGTTGTTCAGCTCCAGTTGCATGACTACAGCCGACCATTCCGCCGGTGGTGCGGTCACTGGGTCCACGCGGCGGATCGGAGGTGGTGCCAGCACCACCCTTCGGCTGCACCTCACCTCATCCCGAAACAGCGGCAGCGTCGATAGGCTCACCCGAGTGTCCTCTGCTGAACCGACCACGGTGCTCGCCGCGATCACACGACGACGCTTCCTGCTGACGGGGTGGTTGTGGCGCGCGCTCGGCTATCTGCTGACCACCGTCCCGGTGGCGTGTGCGGTGGCGCTGCCGTTCGCAGCGTTCTGCGTCCCGTGGTTGGTCCTGATCGTGTGGGCGGGCGACGGCATGTATCCGCAGCCGCTCGGCAGGGTGCTGTTCCTCGGTGTTCTCGGTGCGGTGCTCATATTCGGGCTCGGCCCGCTCGTGGCGATACCGCTGGCGACCTTGGAACGAACGCGGCTGCGTCTGGTGAGCAGCGATCGGGCGCTCTCGGCGCACCGCGCTCCTCCTGCCGCGGGCCTGTGGCCCTGGGTGCGCACCCGCTACACCGAGGCCGCGACATGGAGGGAACTCGGCTACGCCGTCCTGCTGCTCACTTTGGTTCCCGCGTTGTTGCTCCTGGCCGCGGTGATCGTCGGACTCATCGTGGTGATGGTGGTCAGCCCCCTGGTGGTGGGTGACGGTGACGAGGCGGTGGCGCTCGGCTTCAGTCAGATCACCTCGGTCGATCAGGCCCTTCCCTACGCGATCGCAGGTCTGCTTCTGCTTCCGACGATCCCGTATGTGATTGCTCTGAGTGCGGGTCTGCACGGTGCACTCGCCCGGTCGTTACTGTGCGGCGACGACCCTGACGCGCTTCGCGCTCGACTTGTCGAGGTGTCCCGGTCTCGGGCCCGGCTGGTCGATGCTTTCGAGGCGGAACGCCGCAGGATCGAGCGCGACCTGCACGACGGCGCGCAGTCGTTGCTCGTCAATCTCACTCTGCAGTTGGGCATGGCCAAACTCGACCTCCCACCGGATTCCGCCGCCGCGAAAAGCGTGTCGCAGGCGCATGACCAGGCCAAGGACCTGATGGCGGAACTGCGGCAACTCATTCGGGGAATCCACCCCAGGGTGCTCACCGACCGCGGTCTACCCGACGCCCTACGTGAGCTGACCGAGAACTTCGCGATCCCGGTCTCCGTCACCGCGGAGATCTCGCCGCGCCCGTCGCCGGACGTCGAGGTCGCAGCCTTTTTCGTGGTGGTCGAAGCACTCAACAACATCGCCAAACACGCGGGTGCGACGGAAGTCGACGTGACCGCCCGGCGGGCCGGGGATCTGCTGGTCGTCGAGGTCGTGGACGACGGCTGCGGCGGTGCAGATCCGGAACAGGGGAGCGGTCTGACGGGCCTGGCCGACCGGGTCGCTGCAGTCGACGGCAGAATGCTGCTGTCCAGCCCGCCCGGCGGGCCCACCGTCGTCCGAGTGGAGTTGCCGTGGATCGAGAACTGACTGCCGTGCGAGTGGTCCTCGCCGAGGACGGCGCACTGCTGCGCGAAAGTCTTGCCGCGATGCTCGAGCGATTCGGGTTCGAGATCGTGGCGTCGGTCCCCGATGCCGTGGCATTGGAATCGGCTGTCGCCGAGCACCGTCCGGACCTGGTCGTGACCGATGTGCGGATGCCACCGGGGTTCACCGACGAGGGGTTGCGCGCGGCAGTGGAATTGCGGCGAACCTACCCGGAGCTCGCCGTGGTCGCGCTGAGCCAGTACGTCGAATTGAGTTACGCCGACGAACTTCTGGGGGCAGACGGCGGGCGCGTCGGTTATCTGCTCAAGGATCGCGTGGTCGATGTCGAGGAGTTCGTCTCCACGCTGCGCCAGGTGGTTGCCGGTGGCACGGTGATCGACCCCATGGTCGTCCAGCAATTGTTCCGGCGCCGGCGGGATCCGTTGGCACAGTTATCGCCGCGAGAGCGTGAGGTGCTCGCCTTGATCGCTGAGGGACATTCGAACGCGGCTATCGCCGCCCAGTTGTTCATCACGGAGTCGGCCGTGGGTAAGCACGTCGGCAACATCTTCAACAAACTGGTGCTGCCGCCCACCGACGACACGAATCGTCGTGTGCTCGCTGTGCTCGCGTATCTGCGTCGGAATGAGCTCGACTGAGCGCCTTTTACGCCCGAATCGTCCGAGATGGGAAGAATTCGCACGGTGTGCGGCGCCGACTACTAGGGTCGCTTCCAGTTGACTTGACCCGGACATGCCGGACGGGTTGAGATCGAACTCCGGTCGTCGGGGGACGAGGAGCTGTATGCACAAGAGGTCGATCGCCGCCTTTGCCGTGGCGCTGTTGTTACCACTGTCCGGCCCTGCGGTCGGACACGCTCAGCCATCGCCACAGGCTGCGGTGATCGATCGCGCCGAGAGCATCACCGACACTCGCACGGCGCTGTTCGTCTTCTCGCCTTCGATGGGGAAGGTCATCCAGGTCCAGGTGTTGCACCCGGCGTGGGACGGACCGCGCCCGACGCTGTATCTCCTCGATGGTGTCGGCGCGGGTGAAGAGAGCGAGTACCGCGAGAGCACCTGGACGAAGGAGACCGACATCGTCGACTTCGTTGCGGACAAGAACGTGAATGTGGTGCTTCCCGTGGGTGGGACGGGCAGCTACTACACCGATTGGCAGCAACCGGACCCGGTCCTCGGGGTCAATCGGTGGGAAACGTTCCTCACCGAAGAACTCCCTCCGATCATCGACGCGCGGTTCAACGGCAACGGAACCAACGCGGTTGCCGGGCTGTCGATGGGTGCGACCGCAGCGATGATGCTGATCACCCGCAATCCGGATCTGTACGAGGGCGTCGCGGCATTGAGTGGCTGCCTCGACACACAGCAGGACTCGACCCGTAACTCGGTGCGCGCCACGGTCGTCTACAAGGGTGGCAACCCGAACAACATGTGGGGTCCACCGGACGATCCGGACTGGGCTGCGCACGACCCGTACGTACACGCCGATCAGTTGCGCGGCAAGGAAGTGTTCATCAGTACCGGCAACGGGCTGCTGGGGCCACACGACTTCGCGGTGGCCAACGAGCCGATGTCGACGGGCGTCCCTCTCGAGATGGGTGCGTTCATCTGCACCCTCACCTTCGACCGCAGACTCCGCGAGCTGCAGATTCCTGCGTCCGTCGTGTACCGCCCGTGGGGCACTCACTCGTGGGGGTACTGGGAAGACGACATCAAGACTGCATGGCCCACGTTGGAGGATGCGCTCGGGCTCTGACAGTCGAAGCGTCGGCGGATCTCAGTGCACATGTATGCGGTCTCGATCCGGAGGCAGACACGGCGTCGGGTGCGACAGGAATGTGGTCAGGGATGCGAGTTCCTCGCCTGCCCCGACACGTGACCGGGCCTCGGCGAACACGGAGAATCCGTCGCTGCCACCAGCGAGATAGTCGTTGACGACCACGGAATAGGTGGCTTCGGGGTCCAGCGGCGCATCCGAGACAGTGATGTCGCGGATGCGCTGCCCGGCCGGTGCAAGCCGGTCGAGGGTGTAGTGCAGGTTGTGAGACGGCGCCAGGATCCGTTCGTGGGCGGCTCCGGCGGCGTCCGTCTGGAACTGCTGTTCGAGCACAGCTGTGAGCTGAGCACCGGTCAGTTCGAGGATCTGGAGGAGATTTCCGAACGGCTGTACTCCGTAGGCCTCGCCGTAGGTGACGACACCGCTGTTGTCGAAGTGCAGGTCGCCGCGGAGCCCACCCGGATTGGTCAAGGCGATCTGCGCTCCGAGCGGTGCGGTCGCGGCGAGTTGGGCGTCGGCGACGAGATTTCCGAGCGACGATTCGCCGCTGGGGGACTGGTCACGCGTGATGTCGGCTGCGATGCGCCCGACCTCCTGCGCGGCCGTGTCGGAGGACTTGTCGGCGACCCGGGCCACGAATTCCTCGGTGCGCGGATCCGGGGTGATGTCGTGGGTTATCACCTGGTTGAACGCGACAGTCCGGTCGCGCACGACGTCGCGGGTCGCCCGGTCGATCGTGAGATCGGCGACAGAGAGGATCCGCCCGTGCGAGGCGCCCTGCAGGACCGTGCGCTGTCTTCCTGCAGGGTCGGGGTAGCTGCAGTTGAACTGCCCGTCACCGTCGGACGTGACGATGAGATCGACGTGGGGGGAGACGGTGGTGGTGACCTCCTTGGCACGACCGTTGTCGAGGCTGCACGGATCGGCCTCGCTCCCGGCGGCGATATCACCCTTGTACAGCAGGATGATGGAACGGATCCCGAGCGCGTCGAGTGTGTCGGCAGTGCGGTTCACTGCTTCGATCTCGTCGCCGAAGTTCAGGTTCTCGATTGCGTCGCCGCGAATGTATTCGGGGGTGTTGCGGGGCAGGACCCCGATCGCGCCGACGGGGATTCCTTCGACGTAGCTGATGTCGAAGGGCAGTGCTGCAGGCGAGCCGTCGGTGTTCGTGACGTTGGCTCCGAGGAAGGGGAACTTCGCGCCTTCGTACGACTCGGTGAACCGACAGCCGTCTTCGGGGTGACATCCGCCGTCGCGCAGTCGTTGCAGCTCCGCGAATCCGTTGTCGAACTCGTGGTTGCCGAGCGCGGCGGCCGTCACATCGAGATCGCCCAGGAACTCGATGGTCGGTTCGTCGTGGAACATCGCCGATTCGATCGGTGACGCCCCCCACGAATCGCCCACTGCGTACAGCACCGAATCATCGGCTTGACCGCGGAGTTGACGGACATATGCCGCGAGGTACGCGGCGCCACCGGCCGCAACGGACTGGCCATCCGAGCGGACCACCTCGCCGCGAGAATCTTGCGGCGGCAGAAGATTGCCGTGGAGGTCGCCGAAGGCGATCAGACGTAGCGGGACCGTGTCGGGAGGGAGCGCTCCGGCCTGCCCGACGGCGGTAGCAGTGACCACGGCGGCGACCGTCGCGACGATGGACAGGGCACGCCGCCCTACCGCGCGTCCGCCCATCCGTTCCTCCGTACTCGCCTGTCAGTGCAACCGGTCGAGTCTGACAGCGGCGAATAACGCGTCCGATACCCAGCGATAACGGTTGAGTCTCGCCAAGATCAGGCGATGCCCGCGATCTCGCGACCGGACCCTGTCGCGAAGGCCAGGACCAGGTCGTTCTCATCCGGATCGCCGATCGAGATGCGGGTGCCTTCTCCCGTGAAGTTGCGCAGGATCACACCCGCATCGACGGCGGCGGCAGCGAAGGCGGCCGAGTTCTCACCGAGCGGAAGCCACAGGAAGTTCGCTTCACTGGGCTGCACCGGGTAGCCGGCGTCCAGCAGCGCACTCCGCACGCGCTCGCGCTCGGCGACCACGGCGTCGGTACGGGCGAGCAGTTCGTCTGCAGCCTCGATCGAGGCGATCGCAGCCTTCTGCGCGAGCGAGTTCACGGAGAACGTGGTGTGCACCTTGCTCAACGCGACGATGATCTCCGGGTCGGCGACGGCATAGCCGACTCGCAGCCCGGCGAGTCCGTAGGCCTTGGAGAACGTACGGAGCACCACGACGTTGGGTCGACCGGCGGTGAGTACGAGACCGTCCGCGAGCTCGTTGTCGGGGGTGCTGCGCGCGTACTCGAAATAGGCTTCGTCGAGCGCGACGATGATGTGGTCGGGGACGGCATCGAGGAACTGCTCGAGTTCGTCCTTGCCGAGATACGAGCCCGTCGGGTTGTTGGGGTTGCACACGAAGATCAGCCGGGTGCGGTCGGTGATCGCCGCGAGCATGGACTTCAGGTCGTGTCCGTGTTCCGGAGTGTTCGGCACCGGTACGGCGGTGGCGCCCGCGACCGCACAGACCACGGGGTACGCCTCGAACGATCGCCACGAGTAGATGACCTCGTCACCAGCGTTGCACGCGATCTGCACAAGTTCTTGACACAGGCTCACCGATCCGCATCCCACTGCGATGCGATCGGCCGTCACGTCGAGGTGTGCCGACAGCGCCGCAATCAGCTCGGCAGAGCCGTTGTCGGGATACCGGTTGACGGTGGCTGCCGCCTCGAGGATCGCCTCGCGAACACTGGGGAGCGGACCGAAGGTCGTCTCGTTGCTGGCGAGTTTCACCGTGTTCGGAACAGTGCGTCCGGGGACATAGGCGGGTACCGATGCGAGGTCGGGGCGGATGCGGGGAGTCACCAGCCGATTATGCTCCTGACGTTTACGTGCGCGACTCGGATGGTCGTGTCATCGTGGACACCATGCCGGAAATCAGCAAGGCTGCTGCACCGTTGGCGGGGAATGCAGGCGAGTTGCCGCTCACCGTGGTACGTCCGGATGTGAGTCCCCGAGGGTGCATCGTGCTGCTGCATCGCGCGCGTGTGTTCTCTCCGACGCTCCTCGAGTTCATGCAGGCGCTGGCCGACGAACGTTGGTTGATCGTGGCACCGGACCTCCACAGTCGAGGTCCGGGTTCCGACGAGGCGGCCCTGTTCGCAGAGGCGGCCCGCGTCAATGCTGACGCCACCTTCGCGTGGATCACCGATGCCGGTATCCGGATGGACTTGGTCGGTCTCCTCGGCTTCGACGAGGCAGGGACCGCAGCGATGTGGGTCGGGACCACGCGTCCGGTCGGTGCGGTCGTCAGTGTCGCAGCGTCGGGCATCGTCGAGTCGTTGCGTCCCGTCGTCCCGCCACTCGTTGATCTGGTGAGGTCGCTGCGCGCGCCGTGGCTCGGCCTGTACGGCATCGACGACCCGAACACTCCCCGGCAGGACGTCGAGCAGTTGAGCGACTCCGCAGCCAAGGCGGATGCGCCGACCCTCGTCGTGAGCTACGACGGTCTCGAGCATCGTCCCGACGAGCCGCCGGCGACGCACTCGACCGTCGACCCTGACGAGGACCCGCGTGAGGCCGCGATCGTCGACGCGAGGCGCAGAATCTTCGATTGGTTCGACAGTAACCTGCGTTGACCAGGCGTTTTGCTTTTCTGTGGAGTGGTTGTGTAATGTTTTGCCCCGGCGGTTCGAGAGAATCGAAACCCCGCAAGGAGGCGTGCCAGAGCGGCCGAATGGGACTCACTGCTAATGAGTTGTCCCCCTTACAGGGGACCGGAGGTTCAAATCCTCTCGCCTCCGCCACGGTGATGTAGCGTCACCGAAGGTAGAAAACTGAATAGACATGCGCCCGTAGCTCAACGGATAGAGCATCTGACTACGGATCAGAAGGTTAGGGGTTCGAATCCCTTCGGGCGCACAGCGGAAACCCTCGTCACCAGCGGAAACAATGGTGACGGGGGTTTCTTCGTTCCTGTGTGATAGGGGTGTACTCGACACTTACTCGACAGATTGGTGCGGAACCGGCCCGCGGCGGGGGATCTTCACGTTGAAGGAAGCTGTTTCCATTAAGGGTCGCCTAACTTATATTGGGGCGATGGGTGAATCCATCACGCTCGGCGAAGTCCAGGAAACTCTGTTGATACCGCTGTACGGCCGGGCGCTCGACGCACGAAAGCGTCGCAGCATGCTCAGCGATACGAAGGCTGCCGAACTCGTCGAGGCCATCGACTACGACTTCGCCAAATTCCGCGGCCCCTCGTTGTCGGGGTCGGCGATGAGGGCGTCGATTTTCGACGGCTACGTGCGCAGCTTCCTGGCGGACCACCCCGACGGGACCGTCGTCGATCTCGGGTGCGGCTTGTCGACGCGGTTCCAGCGGGTCGACAACGGTCGCGTGCGCTGGTTCGATCTCGACGTTCCCGACACCATGGAGCTGCGGAAACGTTTCTTCGACGACGGTGAGCGATACACGATGATCACCGGGTCCATCCACGAGACGGACTGGTTCGATCGGGTACGCGAGCGTGGAGCTCCGGTGTTTCTGCTCAGCGAGGCGGTCCTCCTGTACTTCCCGGCGGAACAGGTGCATGCGACTCTCGCCCGGCTCGCGTCGTCGTTCCCGTCCGCGGGTCTGGCATTCGATACCGGTGGCCGGAGCATGATGAACAGTCAGGATCGCAATCCGGTGTTCAAGGCGCTTCCCGCCCGGATGCAATGGACCTGCGACGAGCCGCGGAGCCTCGAACCGCTGGGGTTGACCCTGCTCGAATCCCGTACGTTCGGCTCGCCGCAAGCCGACGTGGCACGGTCGTGGCCCGTGCGGTTCCGGTTCGGGATGAAAGCGGTCCGGTATCTGGTGCCGCCGGTGGCCGGCTACAGGATCAACCTGTTCGAGACGGCGGCACCGGCGTCGTGATCACTCGGCGAGTGCGGAGATGACCTTGTCGTGGAAGTCCTCGATGGATGCGCGGTAGTGCTCCGCTGTCCCGCGTAGATGGTCCTGGTCTCCAGAGTGTGTTCGCTCCCAGTTGGCCCACGGCGACACCATGACGCCCGTGATGCCGATCTTCTCGGCCTGTTTGTACAGCTCGAGCGACGGGGTATCGCGCAGTCCCATGATGAACTCGAACGGTTCGTTCTCACGGCCGTACTCACGGCGGAGAGCGTTGATGCGGGTGATCCACTGTTCGGCGTCGTCGAGTGTGTAGGCCGTGCCGACCCAGCCGTCGCAGTAGCGCGCGGCGCGCCGCAGCGCGGCCTTCGATTCGCCGCCGCACAGGATCGGGACCGGCTCGGGCGGATGGGGCTCGATCATCATCTCGGGAATGTCGTAGTACTCGCCCTTCCATGACACCCAACCGCCCTTCCAGAGTTCACGCAGGGCCTGGATCATCTCGTTGAGTCGAGGGCCGCGGTTGTCGAAGTCCTGGCCGAGGAGTTCGAATTCTTCGCGCATCCATCCCGCGGACAGCCCGATCGAGACGCGTCCGCCGGCGATCGTCGCAGCGGTGCCGACCTGCTTGGCGACCTCGATGATGGGGCGTGAGGGTGCGATGTAGACGTTGTTCCCGAAGTGCAGGTTCTCGGTGACTGCAGCCATGGCGCCGACCAACACCCACGCATCCGGCCATTCGGTGTCGGCGGGCCAGAACATCTTGCCGCTCTCGTGGCCCGGATAGATCGTCTTCATTTCCTTGGGGAAGACAAGGTGGTCGGAGATCAGCATGCCGTAGAACCCTGCTTCGTCGAGCATTCGTGCGACCGCCGGCATCTCCGCGGTCTTCATGAACGCTGTGCCGCTCCAGAACTTCATGTATTCGGCTCCCGTGTCGTATGTGCTCACCTGGCAAGATGTGAAATCTTCGTGACGAGAGTCAATATAGATGGTTTCGAGAATGCTGTTCTGGGAGCGCTGTGGATGCTCAGGTGTCGACGGTGGTTACGTGAACGCGGGGTCGCAAACACCCGGACGGTCGTATCTTCTTCAGCACCCACAGATTCCCAGTTGACGTTCGGGTATGCGCACCAGTAGCCTCCATCTCACCTTTAAAAGTTAACGGAGATTCTCACGAAATCGGTTGCGGCGAGCGACCCTGCTGGGAGGCGACATGGAACTTGCGTGGTCAGCGGCCGAAGCCGCATTCAGAGACGAGGTCCGGGCGCTTCTCGACGAGAAGCTGACACCCGAATTGCGTCGTGCCGGCACGCTTGCGACGAGCGTGTACTCCGATCACGAGGCGAGTATGGAGTGGCAGCAGATCCTGCACGAACGTGGTTGGGCCGCGCCCGCGTGGCCGGTAGAGCACGGCGGCTGCGATTGGACGCAGACACAGCACTACATCTTCGGCCGCGAGTCGGTACTCGCCGGCGCTCCGACGCTGTCGCCGATGGGGATCAGGATGGTCGCGCACGCGATCATCGCCTACGGAACGCAGGAACAGAAGGACTTCTTCCTCCCCGGGATCCTCACCGGTGAGGTGTTCTTCTGCCAGGGCTACTCCGAACCGGAGTCCGGGTCGGATCTGGCGTCACTCACGATGGCAGCGGTCGACGACGGCGACGACCTCGTCGTCACCGGCAGCAAGATCTGGACGACGCACGCCACCGAAGCGAACTGGATGTTCGCGCTCGTGCGTACGACGAAGTCCGACAAGAAGCAGCACGGAATCACGTTTGTGCTGATCGACATGTCGACACCGGGCGTCGAGATCCGTCCACTCGTGATGACCTCCGGCGAAGAGGTGCAGAACCAGGTCTTCTTCGACGAGGTGCGGGTACCCAAGAGCAATGTCCTCGGCAAGATCGACGAGGGATGGTCGGTCGCCAAGTACCTGCTGGTCTTCGAACGCGGTGGGGCAGCAGCAGCACCGGCCCTGCAGGTCATGGCCGAAAGGATCGCGACTGCCGCAGCGGAGCAACCGGGCCCGGCCGGCGGCAAGCTCATCGACGATCCCGCGTTCTCCGCCGCGCTCGCCGAGGCGCGCATCCGAACCGAGGTGCTCGAGATCCTCGAATATCGCACGCTGGCAGCATTGTCGGCGGGTAAGGACCCGGGGCCGGCGTCGTCGATGCTCAAGGTACTCGGCACCGAACTCAGCCAGACGATCACGCGACTTGCGCTCGAAGCAGCCGGTCCTCGCGGCCGCGCCTACCAGCCACACGCAACCAAGCCCGGCGGTCCGGTAGCGGATTTCCTACCTCCGAGCGACGGATATCTGAGCGGCGACGATTGGCAGGCGGTCGCGCCGTTGCGCTACTTCAACGACCGCGCCGGCTCGATCTACGCCGGTAGCAACGAAATTCAGCGAAATATTCTCGCCAAATCAGCATTGGGGCTCTGATGGACTTCGGTTTGAGTAAGGAGCAGGAGCTCCTTCGCGATTCGGTCGCCAACTTCCTTGCGAGCCGGTACGACCTGGCCCGCAGTAGGAAGGCCGCGACCACAGGAGCAGGCTGGCAGCCCGAGGTGTGGCGCGCATTCGCCCACGAACTCGGCATCCTCGGCGCGACCCTCCCCGAAGACGTCGGCGGCATGGGCGGTGGCCCGGTCGAGCTCATGGTGGTGGCGGAGGAGCTCGGCCGTGCGCTCGTCATCGAACCGTACGTCGACGCGGTGGTTCTCGGGGGCGGACTTCTCGGCCGCGCAGGGGGCGACCGTGCGAGGTTCGTCCTCGAGGCCATCGCGGAGGGTGAAGCCGTCACCGCGTTCGCTGCCACCGAGCCGACATCCGGATACGTGCTGCACGACGTCACGACGACTGCGCGACGCGACGGTGAAGAATGGGTGCTCGACGGCGCCAAGATCGTCGCCGGGAGCGCACCGCTGGCCACGCATCTTCTCGTCACCGCGCGCACCGAAGGTGAGCGTCTCGACACCGACGGGATCTCGCTGTTCCTGATCGACTTCGACGCAGCGAACCCGCCCGCCGGAGTCGAGGTGCACTCGTACCGGACGATCGACGACCGCCGTGCCGCCGACCTCGAGTTCACCGGGCTGCGGCTGCCGGCCGATTCGCTCCTGGGCGAGCAGGGCCGGGCCTGGAGTTCGATCTCCCGGACGGTCGACGAGGCGATCACCGCTGTCGCGTCCGAATCCGTCGGGCTCATGCGCAAGGTGCTTGCCGACACCGTCGAGTACTGCAAGCAACGTCAGCAGTTCGGCCAGGCAATCAGTAGCTTCCAGGTCCTCCAGCACCGCATGGTCGACATGTACATGGAGCTCGAGCAGGCCGTATCCGCGGTGTATCTCGCGGTGCTGCACCTCGATTCCGATGACGCAGACCGGGCGCGTGCCGTCTCGGCCGCGAAGGCGACGACCAGCCGCGCCGCGCGATTCATCGGCCAGAACGCCGTCCAATTGCACGGCGGCATGGGCATGACCGAGGAACTCGCAGTCGGTCACTACTTCAAACGACTGACAGCGATCGAGTACGAGTTCGGCAGCGCCGAACAACACATCGCTCGATACGCAGAGCTCACCAAGGTTTCGACGTAGGCAGTAGGTAAGGGCGGCCGGCCGCGACGGCGCGTCCTCACTCGAGGAAGCGCTGGACGCGGTCGGCCGCCGTCGTCGCGTCCTCGTGTTCCCACACCCGCACGACGATCCATCCCGCGTCGGTCAGTCGTGCGTCCGTGTCGCGGTCGCGGCGAACATTCGCCGTCAGCTTCGCGTCCCACCACTCCGCGTTGTTCTTCGGCGCGGTCGCGTGCAGAGGACACCGATGCCAGAAGCACCCGTCCACGTAGACCGCAACGTGTCGCCGGGGGAAGACGAGGTCGGCGCGTCGTCGCATGCCTGCAATCGGAGCGCGATCGACGAAGAACCGCAGCCCTCGGCGGTGCAGTTCCCGACGCAGGGCCATTTCGGGGGCCGTGTCGCGCCGACGCTGTCGACTCATCCGTGCACGCGTGCGCGGATCGGTGGCCGGCCGGTCGGACGACGCCATACTGACTCCCTGCGCTCGGTCTCTATGCCGCGACGGTCGGGAACCCGCCCATGCGGTCGAGGTGGTTCTCCACGTCGTCGAGGAACCCGGGAGGAAAGCGCAGCTTGCCGGAGCGCGCGCGGCGCAGAAACCCGGCGGTGGCCCTGGCCGACAGCAACCGCGACTCTTCGAGGAATCCGCCCAGGTCCTCGTACGGAGCGTTCACCGGCCACAGTGATTCGTGGACGCGGAACGTCCTACCCTGCACACCCCATGCGGCGCTCGGCCAGCTATCGCCCGGTGCCAGGGGCGTCTCGTGATCGGCGGAGTACTCGATCTGATGGCTGAGCCGATGACCCACCCACGACGCCATCCGCACGCTCACTGCGTTGCCGACGAGCCGCCACCGATGCCCGGGCCGGACGCCGACAGCCTGGACCGCCGGTGCCGTCCAGTCCGGATCGAAGCCCTGGAGTCGTTCGGAGTCGATCAGCCCGGGGGTGACGATCTCTCCCGACGGCAACCGCACCGCCGGAGGACTCGCGATGCCCAGGGTGGAGCCGCCCTTCAACGTGGGGACTGCATTGACCGCCCACCCCAGGCCCCGAACACCCTCGGTCCAGTAGAAACCGCATGGATAAAGGTCGGGGTTTCCTTCGACGGGCATGCCGGCGTCCTCGCCGAACAGCACAGTGCGGGGGTCGTCGGTGCGGGAGGCAACCATCAGTACCCGCTGGCGACGCTGGGGGAGACCGAAGGCGCGAGCATCGACTACCCGGTAAGCCCACGCGTAGCCGAGGTCACCCAACGCGTCCGTGATGTGTCGCATCGCAGCGCCCCGCCCGAGCTGCAGCATGAAGGGCACGTTCTCGATGACCAGCCAGCGGGGACCGTTCTTCCTCTTCACGAGGCGGAAGACCTCGTCGACGAGGCTCGACTTCGATCCGGTGATGCCCGCTGTCCGTCCGGCCTGGGACAGGTCCTGGCAGGGGAAGCCGGCCGCGACCAGGTCAGTGTTCTGGGGGAGGGAGCGCAGTCGTGTCACATCAGGATGTAGAGGAATGTCGGGGAACCGGCTGCCGAGGACGGCTTGAGCTCCGGGGTCCACCTCGCACAGAAGCTGGGTGTTCCAACCGTGCTCCGTCAGCCCCAGTTCGAGGCCGCCGATTCCGGCGAACAACCCGACCATGTTCCCCGTCGACGTCACGGCACCCTTCCTCGATCGGCTCAACCGAGAACGTTACTCGAGAGTTGTGGTGATCCGTGAGCCGACGCATGAACACGGTGTCGTACAGCGATGAAGTCCCCCCCCGACGCTCAGATCATTCGCTTACGGTGATTCCGTGGTTGCACAACGCGCCGAACCCCCACTCGTGGTGATCCGTGGTGCTTCGGGGTCGGGTAAGAGCACGGTGACCAAGGCGCTGCGACACCGCTTCGGTAAGGCGGAGTGCGCGGTCGTCGCCCAAGACAACGTTCGTCGCACAATTCTGCGTGAGCGCGATGAGCCGGGAGGTTTCAACATCGACCTCATCGAGATGATCGCGATGGAATGCATGAAGAGAGGGCGGCTGACCATCATCGAGGGGATTCTCGACACCGACCGGTACGGCGAGATGCTCGAGCGACTCATGACGTCGACCGACCGCCCCTTCTTCTATGCCTTCGACCTGTCGTTCGCGCAGACCCTCGACCGGCATGCCACGCGTCCGGAGGCGGCCGAGTTCGGCCCCACAGACATGCGCACCTGGTTTCGAGGGCACCAGCCGCTGCCTTTCGTCGCGGAGACCGTGTTCGACGTGTCCTGGTCTGTGGAAGCGGTGGTGGGCCGCATCTACGACGACCTGCGGTCCTCCATCGGCCGATTCGGTGCCGATGACGGCCGCGCTTCCGGAAGAAAATTCCTTTGACCTGGCGATTTGGTGTTCCCGCGAACCGTCGCGTAACTTATTCCAAGTCAGAGCGACACGGACACCGACCCGGACCGCAAGGTCAGGGACAACGAGGTTGGACGAAGACGCCTGAATTTCACTGGTACGACACCTTCTGGTAAGGTTTCGCACCGCCCCTGGTTCCGGAAGCCACACGGATTTGCGTCCGTGAGTGAAACGAACTAGGCTGGAACAGTTGCCTCAGAACGGGCCGGGAGTATCCGGTGAGTGATGATGTGTGCGTGTTCTTTGAGAACTCAACAGTGTGCCGATGAATGTCAGTGCCAATATTATTTGGTGCGACCAACCGATTTTGTCGGTGGTCGATTGCTGATCATCACATTCTTCCGTCTGTGGTGGTCAGTGTTTTGCTAGTTTGAGTTTGAATGCTAGTGATTTGGCTCTTTTGTCTATGACCGATTAGCTCTTCGGAGTGAAATCAAGAGTCTTTTACGGAGAGTTTGATCCTGGCTCAGGACGAACGCTGGCGGCGTGCTTAACACATGCAAGTCGAACGATGATGCCCAGCTTGCTGGGTGGATTAGTGGCGAACGGGTGAGTAACACGTGGGTGATCTGCCCTGCACTTCGGGATAAGCCCGGGAAACTGGGTCTAATACCGGATACGACCACGGGATGCATGTCCTGTGGTGGAAAGGTTTACTGGTGCAGGATGAGCCCGCGGCCTATCAGCTTGTTGGTGGGGTAATGGCCTACCAAGGCGACGACGGGTAGCCGGCCTGAGAGGGCGACCGGCCACACTGGGACTGAGACACGGCCCAGACTCCTACGGGAGGCAGCAGTGGGGAATATTGCACAATGGGCGAAAGCCTGATGCAGCGACGCCGCGTGAGGGATGAAGGCCTTCGGGTTGTAAACCTCTTTCAGCAGGGACGAAGCGCAAGTGACTGTACCTGCAGAAGAAGCACCGGCTAACTACGTGCCAGCAGCCGCGGTAATACGTAGGGTGCGAGCGTTGTCCGGAATTACTGGGCGTAAAGAGTTCGTAGGCGGTTTGTCGCGTCGTGTGTGAAATCCCGCAGCTCAACTGCGGGCTTGCAGGCGATACGGGCAAACTTGAGTACTGCAGGGGAGACTGGAATTCCTGGTGTAGCGGTGAAATGCGCAGATATCAGGAGGAACACCGGTGGCGAAGGCGGGTCTCTGGGCAGTAACTGACGCTGAGGAACGAAAGCGTGGGTAGCGAACAGGATTAGATACCCTGGTAGTCCACGCCGTAAACGGTGGGCGCTAGGTGTGGGTTTCCTTCCACGGGATCCGTGCCGTAGCTAACGCATTAAGCGCCCCGCCTGGGGAGTACGGCCGCAAGGCTAAAACTCAAAGGAATTGACGGGGGCCCGCACAAGCGGCGGAGCATGTGGATTAATTCGATGCAACGCGAAGAACCTTACCTGGGTTTGACATATACCGGACGACTGCAGAGATGTGGTTTCCCTTGTGGTCGGTATACAGGTGGTGCATGGCTGTCGTCAGCTCGTGTCGTGAGATGTTGGGTTAAGTCCCGCAACGAGCGCAACCCTTGTCTTATGTTGCCAGCACGTAATGGTGGGGACTCGTAAGAGACTGCCGGGGTCAACTCGGAGGAAGGTGGGGACGACGTCAAGTCATCATGCCCCTTATGTCCAGGGCTTCACACATGCTACAATGGTCGGTACAGAGGGCTGCGATACCGTGAGGTGGAGCGAATCCCTTAAAGCCGGTCTCAGTTCGGATCGGGGTCTGCAACTCGACCCCGTGAAGTCGGAGTCGCTAGTAATCGCAGATCAGCAACGCTGCGGTGAATACGTTCCCGGGCCTTGTACACACCGCCCGTCACGTCATGAAAGTCGGTAACACCCGAAGCCGGTGGCCTAACCCTTGTGGAGGGAGCCGTCGAAGGTGGGATCGGCGATTGGGACGAAGTCGTAACAAGGTAGCCGTACCGGAAGGTGCGGCTGGATCACCTCCTTTCTAAGGAGCAACTTCCTGTCTCGGATCGACACGTTGGTGTCGGGGGAGCAGGCAGAGCCATTTCGGATTCATATGTAATCCGGTGGTGCTCATGGGTGGAACGCTGACAAGTATCACTGCAGTAGAAGCGGGCTCAGTCTTGTTTCGTGGTGGTTATATCGGTGCGCTGTTGGGTCCTGAGAGAACACGTTGTTCGTGTTTGATCAGCGACGATGATCTACGAAAGTTCTTCGCTTGTGGGCGGGTTCCGGTAGGGGTTGTTGTGTGTTGTTTGAGAACTGCACAGTGGACGCGAGCATCTTTGTTGTAAGTGTTTATGAGCGTACGGTGGATGTCTTGGCACCAGGAGCCGATGAAGGACGTGGGAGGCTGCGATATGCCTCGGGGAGCTGTCAACCGAGCTGTGATCCGAGGATTTCCGAATGGGGAAACCCAGCACGAGTGATGTCGTGTTACCCGCCGGTGAATATATAGCCGGTGTGGAGGGAACGTGGGGAAGTGAAACATCTCAGTACCCACAGGAAGAGAAAACAACATGTGATTCCGTCAGTAGTGGCGAGCGAACGCGGAAGAGGCTAAACCATGGGTGTGTGATACCTGGCAGGGGTTGCACTTGTGGGGTTGTGGGGTTCATTGTGTCGGCGCTGCTGAGCCGGCCAACAGTAAGAAATCATCGTGTTAGTCGAAGTGGTCTGGAACGGCCTGTCGTAGAGGGTGAGAGTCCCGTAGACGAAAACATGGTGACTGTTGATGTGAATACCCAAGTAGCACCGGGCCCGTGAAATCCGGTGTGAATCTGTCGGGACCACCCGATAAGCCTGAATACTCCCTGGTGACCGATAGCGGACAAGTACCGTGAGGGAAAGATGAAAAGTACCCCGGGAGGGGAGTGAAATAGTACCTGAAACCGTGCGCTTACAATCCGTCAAAGCCGTCGAGCAGTTTGGTCTGCTGGTGGTGATGGCGTGCCTTTTGAAGAATGAGCCTGCGAGTTAGCGGCATGTCGCGAGGTTAACCCGTGTGGGGTAGCCGTAGCGAAAGCGAGTCCGAATAGGGCGTTGCAGTGGCATGTTCTAGACCCGAAGCGGAGTGATCTACCCATGGCCAGGGTGAAGCGACGGTAAGACGTCGTGGAGGCCCGAACCCACTTAGGTTGAAAACTGAGGGGATGAGTTGTGGGTAGGGGTGAAAGGCCAATCAAACTCCGTGATAGCTGGTTCTCCCCGAAATGCATTTAGGTGCAGCGTCGCGTGTTTCACTCTGGAGGTAGAGCTACTGGATGGCCGATGGGCCCTACAAGGTTACTGACGTCAGCCAAACTCCGAATGCCAGGGTGTGAGAGCGCGGCAGTGAGACTGCGGGGGATAAGCTTCGTAGTCGAGAGGGAAACAGCCCAGATCGCCGGCTAAGGCCCCTAAGCGTGTACTAAGTGGAAAAGGATGTGGGATCGCTGAGACAACCAGGAGGTTGGCTTAGAAGCAGCCACCCTTGAAAGAGTGCGTAATAGCTCACTGGTCAAGTGGTCCTGCGCCGACAATGTAGCGGGGCTCAAGTACACCGCCGAAGCCGCGGCATTCGCATAACACACGCATTGTCCTGCGGGATGGTGTGCAGTGGTGTGGATGGGTAGGGGAGCGTCGTGTGGCCGTGGAAGCAGCAGTGTGAACTAGTTGTGGAGGCCACGCGAGTGAGAATGCAGGCATGAGTAGCGAAAGACGAGTGAGAAACTCGTCCGCCGAATGACCAAGGGTTCCTGGGCCAGGTTAATCCGCCCAGGGTGAGTCGGGACCTAAGGCGAGGCCGACAGGCGTAGTCGATGGACAACGGGTTGATATTCCCGTACCCGTGTGAACGCGCCCATGATGAATCACCGGTACTAACTGTCCTGAAGCAGGTCTGTTCCCTTCGGGGGATGGGGTTGTGGATGCATGGGACCTTCGGTGGTAGTAGTCAAGCGATGGGGTGACGCAGGAAGGTAGCTGGGCCGGCTGGTGGAGTAGCCGGTGTAAGCCTGTAGGGCGAGTGGTAGGCAAATCCGCCACTTGTGAAGCCTGAGAGGTGATGCGTAGCCGTTGTGGTGAATTCAGTGATCCTATGCTGCCGAGAAAAGCCTCTAGCGAGCTTTCACATGGCCCGTACCCCAAACCGACACAGGTGGTCAGGTAGAGAATACTAAGGCGATCGAGATAACTGTGGTTAAGGAACTCGGCAAAATGCCCCCGTAACTTCGGGAGAAGGGGGACCTTGTCTGGTGATGAGTCTTGCACTCTGAGCTGGGTGGGGTCGCAGAGACCAGAGAGAAGCGACTGTTTACTAAAAACACAGGTCCGTGCGAAGTCGTAAGACGATGTATACGGACTGACGCCTGCCCGGTGCTGGAAGGTTAAGAGGACCGGTTAGCTGCACTTGTGTGGCGAAGCTGAGAATTTAAGCCCCAGTAAACGGCGGTGGTAACTATAACCATCCTAAGGTAGCGAAATTCCTTGTCGGGTAAGTTCCGACCTGCACGAATGGCGTAACGACTTCTCTGCTGTCTCGACCACAGACTCGGCGAAATTGCATTACGAGTAAAGATGCTCGTTACGCGCGGCAGGACGAAAAGACCCCGGGACCTTCACTATAGCTTGGTATTGGTGTTCGGTTCGGTTTGTGTAGGATAGGTGGGAGACTGTGAAGCGGGCACGCCAGTGTTTGTGGAGTCGTTGTTGAAATACCACTCTGATCGTATTGGATGTCTAACCTCGGACCCTGATCGGGTTCAGGGACAGTGCCTGGTGGGTAGTTTAACTGGGGCGGTTGCCTCCTAAAATGTAACGGAGGCGCCCAAAGGTTCCCTCAGCCTGGTTGGCAATCAGGTGTTGAGTGTAAGTGCACAAGGGAGCTTGACTGTGAGACTGACAGGTCGAGCAGGGACGAAAGTCGGGACTAGTGATCCGGCACCGGCATGTGGAAGCGGTGTCGCTCAACGGATAAAAGGTACCCCGGGGATAACAGGCTGATCTTCCCCAAGAGTCCATATCGACGGGATGGTTTGGCACCTCGATGTCGGCTCGTCGCATCCTGGGGCTGGAGTAGGTCCCAAGGGTTGGGCTGTTCGCCCATTAAAGCGGCACGCGAGCTGGGTTTAGAACGTCGTGAGACAGTTCGGTCTCTATCCGCCGCGCGCGTAAGAAACTTGAGGAAGGCTGTCCCTAGTACGAGAGGACCGGGACGGACGAACCTCTGGTGTGCCAGTTGTCCCGCCAGGGGCATGGCTGGTTGGCTACGTTCGGAAGGGATAACCGCTGAAAGCATCTAAGCGGGAAGCCTGTTCCAAGATGAGGTTTCTCACCCCCTTTGTGGGGGTAAGGCCCCCGGCAGACCACCGGGTTGATAGGCCGGATCTGGAAGCACAGTAATGTGTGGAGGTGACTGGTACTAATAGGCCGAGGACTTACCATGAAGGTGCTACGCGTCCACTGTGCGGTTTCTGAAACAGCACCCGTTTCGTCGGGATAGTTTCATAGAGTTACGGTGGTTATAGCGATAGGGAAACGCCCGGTCCCATTTCGAACCCGGAAGCTAAGCCTGTCTGCGCCGATGGTACTGCACTCGTCAGGGTGTGGGAGAGTAGGTCGCCGCCGAACACCCGTTCCGAAAGGGGACCCACTTGTATGGGTCCCCTTTCGTGTTTTCTATCGGTTTGTAGTTTCGGGTAATGCGATGGGGGTGGGGTCGGGAATTGTCCCGGCCCCGCCCCCATTTCTTTTATCGATTCTGATTTACGACCGGGACGTTTTCGGTCGCTGTGCCGGCTTCGAAATCGGATGGCCACCGGGCTTCGGGAGTGCACGAGTGAGTCGCGGTGCCCAACCACTCGTCGGCCAGCGTTTGAGACCCAGACGATCGGGCGTCAGACGCGTGTTGACGAAGGCCTTTTCGAGCTCGGGGTCGGCTTCTCCGCGGAATCGGTAGAGAATTGTGCCGCCGTTCTCTTCGGTGCGGGCACCCGCTTCCCATCCTGTGGCGCGATACACGCCGCGCACGATGTTGTCGGCGACGACGATGATCGGCAGTCCGTCGATTCCTCGGGCTGCGGTTCCGGCCGGCCAGGGGCGCGATGCGAGTTCGCGCACAGCCTCCGTCGAGGCCTTCTTCGCTTCGTTGATACGCAGAACCACGCACGGCGTGGGCGGTTCGGGCGCCGCCTGCGCCGAGTACTGGCGAACGATCTCCGAGATCGGGATTGCCGTGCGGTCGGCTTCCGACTCCTCATTGGTTCCGGCCAGGTTCGTCAGTACCGGTTCGCCGCGATGTGGTTCGAGTAGACCGAGCGAGCTGATGACTGCTTGCGCGACCTCGCCGGCTGTGTGTTCGGGATCGGCTGCGGGGCGCAGTGCGTCGGCGATGATGAAGTGCTCGACGGAGTAGCCGGAGTCGTATACCGCCTTTATTCGACGGAGTGCCGCCTCGGTCTCGGGCGTCGCGACCGGTGCCTTCTCCTTCGACTCTTCGAGCTTGTGGGTTTCACCGAGCGCAGTCCAGGTGAGTGTGAAGATGCGATTGGCACGACCGGTTCCGACGTAGACGATGCTGCGGTCGCGGGAGTCGACGATCGCGTAGACATATGCACCGAGTTGGTCGATCACGTTCTTCTGGAGAGGTCCGGGTGTCGGTGTCCTGTCGTCGACCTTGGTGACGATGGCGCGTAGAACAGTCAGGCGGAGAGATACGGGAACTGCACCTGCAGAGCCCCCGAACAGTTCGCGGTTCGCGGCGTCGACCGAGCCGAACGTGCGTCCGCTGTTGCGTGCCAGTGCGCTCAGCGCGAGCGTGAATTCGGAGAGTCTCTGCCGCGGATCGTCAGCGGTGTCCGGCAGCTCATTGCTGGTCAGGAACATCTGTATCTCCGGAGATTCCAGCAATGACTGGGCGATGTTCAGAGGAACTGTCCACACGGTGCGCATGAAGCGACTCTAGGCCAATATAGGGCGAAGGAACCGATTCCGAGGCGGCGGCGTCGTACAGTTTTCGATCTTCGTTACACGATCAGCATCCGTACGGACGACGTCGGGATTCGGTGGGTGGACCGATCGGAATAGAAGAGGTATCGATGCAGGTAGAAGTGGTGCAGGTCGTCCTGCTCATGAAAATCGGTACGGCGCTGTGAGACGTCTCCGTACCGGAGGGTCTCCAATACCGGCACCGATGCCCCTCGGCCGTGACTTGTCGCATACGGTATAGATCGTGAGCAGCCCTGACTCTGATGCCGTTCGTCCCGCGGCAACCCCAGCGTCCAACTGGCCCGCGCTCCTGACCTGGCGGTCGCTGGACGCGCCCAGGATGGAATCGGTACGCGTGCAGTTGAGCGGCCAGCGCATCAAGGCGACAGGTCGTATCGTCGGAGCCGAATGTTCCGAGCATCCGGCGTTCAGCGCCTCCTACGACCTCGTGACCGACGAGGACGGAGTCACGCGCCGGCTGTCGGTGCGCACCACCATGGCGGCCGGCGAGCGACACATGTCGATCAGCCGTTCCGGCGAGGGCATCTGGATGGTCGACAGCGGAACCCACCACCAGCGAGCATCTTTCGGTGGGGCGCTCGATGTCGACGTGATCCTCAGTCCGTTCTTCAATGCGCTGCCGATCCGGCGCTACCGTTTGCAGGAAGGTGCCGACGAACTCGAGGTTCCTGTCGTCTACGTCAGCCTGCTGGACCTCACGGTGCAGGAAGCTCTGGTGACGTACAGCAGCGCAGCCGACGGGATCCATGTTCTGTCGCCGGTGTCGTCGTCCTCCGTGACGGTCGACGAAGACGGATTCGTCGTCACCTACCGTGGGTTGGCCGAACGCATCTAGTTGTCGCCGACACCTTCCACTGCCAGCGCGACCGCGAGTGCCGCAGACTCTGCCGGGTGGCTTCCGTGACCCCCGGTACCGGCGGTGAGTCCGACGATCTGAAGCCCGATGCCGACGTCACCGGGTGCGGGCACCGAGATCGCAGGTACGCCGAGCACACTGAACGGGATGCACAGTTGCAGTAGGGGCGCTCGCAGGTCGGCCGGGTCGCTGCCGAGGGGCGCGGATCGGATGCTCGTGGTGGCGGTGAACAGTGCGTCGAGGTTCTCGGTGCGTCGCCACCGCTCGAGGACGTGGTGTCGGAGCTTCTGAGCGGCCCGTAGCGCCCGGAGGTACTCGTGGGCGGGGCGATCCCGCTGTGCCTCCAGGAGCGCCGCAGTGGGCGGCTGGTAGCGAGCAGGGTCGGCCTCGAACCTGTCGCGGTGCGTCTCGTACGCTTCGGATCCGGTGATGATCGGATACACGCCGAGCAGATCGTCGGTTTCGGGCAGTACGACATCGACTACCTCGGCACCGAGATCTGTGAGGGTTCGGCAGGCGAGGTCTGCTGCAGCGTCGAACTCTGTGCCGGTGAGGTCCCAGATCCCGCCGCGGAGCCGGCCGATCCTCAGTCCTTGCACCGGGGAACGCAGATGCGCGACCCCGGGCACCGCACCCCAGGCGAGTGCCGCGTCGAGGCTGTCGGTGGTGAGCAGGCCGATGTGATCGAAGGTCGTGGACAGCGGGAAGACGCCGTCGACGGGCAGTGCTCCGCTGCTCGGCTTGAATCCGGCGATGCCGCACAACGCTGCGGGTGTGCGGATGCTGCAGCCCGTGTCGGTGCCCACCGCGACCGGCACGATGCCCTTCGCGACGAGCACCGCGGAACCGGACGACGAGCCGCCGCTGATGAGAGTGGGATCGTGCGGGTGAGCGGCAGGGCCCGAGGCGTTGACGAGGCCTGTCGGTCCGTACGCGAACTCGTGCAGGTGCGTCTTCGCGACGATGATTCCGCCGGCTTCACGTAGTTTCTCGACGATGCGGGCGTCCCGGTCGGCGGCGGGTGCGTCGGCGAACACGTTGCTTCCGCAGCGGGTGGGTAGGCCCGCGACGTCGATGTTGTCCTTGACCGCGATTGCGACGCCGTGCAGGGGACCGATCCAATTGCCGGCGGCGATCTCGGCGTCGGCGCGCGCTGCGGCCTCGAGGGCCGTAGCGTCGTCGCGGGCAGCCACGATGTTGGACCAGGGCGTGCCGTCGAGCGCATCGAGATCTGCGAGGACCTGGCGGACGTGGGCGGTCGCGGTGAGCTTTCCGGTGGTGAGAGCGGCTGCGGTGTCGCGAAGGTTCGTCACGTCCACACACCTCCTTGCCTTCCGGCATCCCTGAGTCGTTCGATCCAATTGTCGTCGCCGGGGACAATGCCGGTGATCGGATGGCGTCGACGCTGTTCGTAGCGGGTGCGGGCGTCGTGGCCGCTGCGCGTGAGCTCGCCGGTGCTGCCGTCCGCGAGTTGCTCACGTGCCGCACGCAGGACGTCGAGGGTCTCGTCGAGGGCATCGAGTAGCGCGGTCGCGTTGCCCTCGCACATCGCGTCGACGAGGCCGGGCGCGGTTGCCGCGACACGCGTGCCGTCGCGGAATGAACCGGCGGCGAGTCCGAGCGCCAGATCGCCGCCGCCGGCCCCCGAGAGCGCGAGGGCTTCGGCGAGGATGTGCGGCAGATGGGAGATCCGCGCGACCGCGGCATCGTGTTCGCGGGACTCTGCGGGGACGACGACCGAACCGCAGTCGAGGGCGAGCCCGGCGACCTGCTGCCACACGTCGGGGTCGGTGCCGTCGTCGACGGTGACGACCCACACGGCGTCGCGGAAGAGGTCTGCGGATCCGGCATCCCAGCCGGACTCGGCGGTCCCGGCCATCGGATGTCCGCCGACGAAGCGTGCCGACAGGCCGCGTGCTGCGACCGTGTCGGCGATCTGACCTTTCACGCTCACAACATCGGTGAGGGCCACGTTCGGTGCGTGCTCGGTGATCGCCGCCAGAATCGAGTCGACGGCGGGCACCGGCACGGCGAGCACCACCAGGGCTCGAGCTTCTTCCGCACGCGCCAGTGTGGCTGCCAGGTCGGTGGATGCGTCGAACCCGTCTGCGACGGCGGACTCCACCGCGTGCGCGGAGCGGTTGTATCCCCAGGCTCGACGACCCGTCGCTGTCGCGGCCCGGAGGACGGATCCGCCGATCAGGCCGAGACCGAGAACACAGATGGGGGGCGCGGCAGCAGGTGTGGACACCGCTCCAGATTGGCATATTCACCGGTGGGCTTCATTCGTGGGACCGGGCCGACTACCGTTGCGCGCATGGCTGCACAGCGTGTCGGGGACAAGAGCCCCGCGGTGAGTTCGACAGAGGACTTCGAAGGTTTTGCCGTTGCAGTGACGCGCGAGGACGGACGCTGGAAGTGCCGTGCACTGTCGGCATCGGCATTGACGAGCCTCGACGCTGCCGTGACGGAATTGCGGGAGCTCCGGAGTTCCGGAGCAGTGTTCGGTCTGCTCAATGTGGACGACGAGTTCTTCATCATCGTCCGCCCTGCTCCGGCAGGCACTCAACTGTTGTTGTCGGACGCGTCGATGGCGGTGGATTACGACGTCGCGGCCGACGTGCTCGATGCACTGAACGTCGAAATCCCGGACATCGATCCAGATGAGCTCGACGACGTGGAGCCCTGGGAAGAAGGAGACCTCGCGATCCTCGCCGACATGGGATTGCCGGAGCCGGTGCTCGCCGTGATCTTGTCGGAGACGGACCTGTATCCGGACGAGCAGCTCGACGAGATCGCGCAGAGACTCGGATTCGACGACGTGTTGAGCTCGACGCTCGACAAGATGAACTAGATGGGTCTGCGCGACGACGAAAAGCTGATCCGGGTCGCGTTGGACGCAGCGGCCGCCGCACCTGCCGGGGACGTCCCGGTAGGTGCGGTCGTGTTCGCGCCGGACGGCACCGAGCTCGCTCGTGCCGCCAACTCACGTGAGGCGACCGGCGACCCGACTGCTCACGCCGAGGTCCTGGCCCTGCGCGCTGCCGCGCAGGTGTACGGGGACGGGTGGCGACTCGAGGGCACGACCCTCGCGGTCACGCTGGAGCCGTGCACGATGTGTGCGGGGGCGCTCGTGCTCGCCCGGGTCTCGCAGGTGGTGTTCGGTGCGTGGGAGCCCAAGACCGGTGCTGTGGGGTCTCTGTGGGACGTCGTGCGCGACCGTCGGCTCACTCATCGCCCCCAGGTTCGCGGCGGGGTGCTGGAAGCAGAGTGTGCGGCGTTGCTCGAAGAGTTCTTCCGTGACCAGCGAACGCCTTCATCCGGGTCGTGACCAGGCGATTTCGACACAGAGACCCGATCCGGTAAAGTCTTCTAGCGGTGGCGTGTCCGAGCGGCCTAAGGAGCACGCCTCGAAAGCGTGTGACGGGTAACCCCCGTCCGTGGGTTCAAATCCCACCGCCACCGCCAAGAGCGACGCCCTCGAACTTCGGTTCGGGGGCGTCATTCGTCTGTGATGCCTGCCGGGGGTATACGCGAATGAAAACGGTAGCTGCTCGCTGCTGACAACGCGGCTGTCCGTTCAGGATGCATTGCTGCGCCCGTCGGCCTTCACCCCAGTCTCTCGCTGAGGATCGCGGCACCCGGACCCGACAGTTCCTGCGCGACCCCTCGCCGTCCGGCCATGGTCATCAGCACGGCTTCTCCCAGGCCTCGTGCCTCGGGGCCTCGACCGTAGGTCCAGTCGAGGTCGGTCGCGATGAGCCGCACACCTCGCGCCTTCCAGAACCCACGCAGTGGGGGAGCCGTCACGGCGAAGGGCAGCGCGTAGCGAAGGCGCTCAGGTGGGGCCGTGCGTAGGAAACCGAGGGGACGACGGATGTCCTGGTGGTGGATCAGAGCGTCGACGAGTCCGACGCGCCCGCCGAATCGTGCGGTGGCGCCACACGGATCGAGGTGGGCACGCAGGAACTCGAGCAGTGCGGCAGGTTCGAGGTGGGCGTAGTCGGCGAGCGCAACTTCGTTGAGGTGCCACGGCCGGAACCGAGTCCGGACCACCCGTTTCAGCAGGTCCGGAGTGCTGTGCTCCTCGTAGCTGATCATGTGGGCGACTACGTCGCGCACCGTCCATCCCAGGCAGAGGCTCGGCTCCTGCCACTGCTGCGGCGACAGAGTCTCCAGGAAATCGGCGAGGTCGGCCCGTTCGTCGTGGGCCATGGCCATCACGGACCCGCTCATCTTCGTAGGGTACGACGGCGACCACGAGTGGAGAAGGCGCCCGCCCCGCCGACAACAATGTGTGGCTACTCGTGTGGGCGCGTATCAGTGCTCGTCGATCAGGCGCCGCACGACTTCGAGCAGTTCGTCGACGTCGTCGCTCGGTGTATCGCTCGTCTCGCCCGACATCGCGGCGTTGTAGTAGAGGCCGTCGCCCATCAGCATGACGGCGCGTGCGACGGCAGGGTCGCTGATCTCATCGACGAGAACGTCCATCCAGCCTCGATGAATTCTCTGGAGTGCCAGGCGTGCGCGTGGGATCGCGTTCTGGCTCAGGCGGGTCGTGGCGATGATGGCGCGGTCGATCGGGGTGCCCGCGTAGACGGAGGTGCGGATGTAGTACGCGGCCGGTCCCTCGGGGGCATCCCGCATGAGGTCGGCATCCGCCGCGGCGAGTTCTTCGACGTGCTCGGCCAGGCTTTCGACGAGAGCGTCCTTCGAGGGGAAGTGATAGAGCAGGCCGCCCTTCGATACGCCGGCGGCGGCGGCGACGGCGTCGAGGGTTGCGGCGCGTTCTCCTTGCTCGAGCAGGATGGTCACGAAGGCGTCGAGCAGTTTGGCGCGGGCGGCGGGAGGGGGTGGCACGGGCCGATGATACGGCCCTCGTTACTTTACCGTCCAGCTGGTACAGTAACGAGGGTTCGATCCCAACCTTCCCGAAAGCCCGATAAACGTGTCGATCACACCTGTCTCGAATTCGGATGCGAACTCCGCCGTTCCGAAGGCCGGCCCACGCGAATGGGTGGCCCTCGCGGTCCTCATGCTGCCGGTGCTGCTGGTGTCGATCGACAACACCGTGCTCGCCTTCGCGCTCCCCGAGATCTCCGCGTCGCTGCAGCCGAGTGGCGCGCAGCAGCTGTGGATCATCGACATCTACCCGTTGATCCTCGCGGGCCTGCTCGTCTCGATGGGCAGCTTCGGCGACCGGGTCGGACGACGACGACTATTGCTGATCGGCGCGACCGGATTCGCGGCCGTGTCGGTGATCGCTGCGTACGCGCCGTCGGCGGAAGCGTTGATCGCCTCGCGTGCGGCACTGGGCTTCTTCGGGGCCATGCTGATGCCGTCGACACTGTCGCTGCTGCGGAACATCTTCCTCGACGCGGCGCAACGCCGGCTCGCGATCGCGCTGTGGGCGTCGTGCTTCGCGGCGGGTGCTGCGCTCGGGCCCATCGTCGGTGGCTTCCTGCTCGAACACGCGTGGTGGGGTTCGGTGTTCCTGCTCGCAGTGCCGGTGTTGATCCCGCTGCTCTTCCTCGGCCCGATCTTCGTTCCGGAATCCAAGGATCCTGCTCCCGGCCGCATCGACGTGGTGAGCATTGCGCTGTCGATGCTCGCGTTGGCACCGCTGGTGTTCGCGATCAAGAACCTTGCCAACGGTGGCTCTGTGGCCGCTACGGTGATTCCCGCCGGCGTCGGGATCGTGGCGCTCGTGTCTTTCGTGCGCCGCCAACTGCGCCGCCCGGATCCGATGCTCGACGTGCGCCTGTTCCGTGTGCCCACGTTCAGCGGAGCGGTCGCGGTGAACCTTCTCTCGGTGTTCTCACTCGTCGGTTTTCTCTTCTTCGTCTCTCAGCACCTTCAACTGGTGATCGGGCAGAGCCCCATGCAGGCGGGGCTGAGTCTGGTCCCCGGGCTGGGCGTGATGGTGGTGTCGGGGCTGACCGTGGTCACTTTGGTGCGGTGGATACGGCCGTCGACGATCATCGTGTCGGCGCTGTTGCTCTCTGCTCTCGGCTACGCGCTCGTGTTGCTGCTCGCATCGCCGACTGCGGTGACGCCGATCATCGTGGCGTTCGCGGTGCTCGGAGCGGGGATCGGGGCAGCCGAGACATTGTCGAACGATCTGATCGTCTCGAGTGTGCCGACGGAGAAGGCGGGCGCGGCGTCAGCGGTGTCGGAGACTGCGTACGAGATGGGTGCGGTGCTCGGTACCGCGGTGCTCGGCTCGATTCTCACCGCGTCGTACGGTGCGAATCTGCAACTTCCGACCGGGCTCGACCCGGAAGCCGCAGCTGCTGCTCGAGAAACCTTGGGCGGCGCCCACGCTGTCGCGACGAGCCTGCCCGCAGAGCAGGCGAACGTCTTGCTCACGACCGCAGGCGCCGCATTCGACAGCGGCGTGACCATCACGTCGGGCATCGGGATGGTGCTCATGGTCGTGTCCGCGCTGCTGGCGGCGCGGATGCTCACCCGGAGACCGGCCTCGACCGACGCGGTCGAGGCCGTCCTGGAGAAGTCCGGTGCCTGACGAGTCGCTGCTTACTGCGGCGACGTCGTGTGCCGAACCGTGGGCGGCGCGGTCTCGGATGTGGCCCGGGCACGTGGAACGGTGAACGTCGCAACCACACTCAGGATTGCCACGACGAAGCACGCTACGACGTACCAGAGGCTTCCGATGGGGTCGTCGTTGTCGGTGACCCCATCGACCGCCGAGAAGTAGTCGGGCAACGCGGTGATCCAGAGGACGGCCAGCACACCGAGGTACACCAGCGAGAACCGCTGGACGAACACGTTCGTGTAGGCGGGGGCGTCGGAGTCGCCGCGACGCAACCGCGACCACTGGCGAGCGAGCACCCATGCCGCGACGACACACAGGACTGCGAGTTCGAGTGCGTACACGATTCCGCGCACTGTCGTGCTCCCCATTCCCAGAATCGTGGCGGGCAGGGGAAGGACGAACGTACCCACCGAGGCAAGGATGCCGATGACGACTGTGCGCCAAACCAATTGGAGCCCGGTGAACTTCTCGCCCCGGTCGAAGTGGCGACCGACGAAGAACTGTGTGCACAAGGCCAGGGACATCGGCCACAGTGCAGCGAACACCACGACGCTCGGCAACGGGACGGCGTCGAAGAACGGTTGGCTGATCGGATTCTCGAGAGACCATTCCCACCAGCGCAATTGCGGTCCGAGGTGGTCGAAGATCTCGTAGAAGGCGTGATGGACGAATCCCACGCACACTGCGCCGAGGAACACGCCGTACCTGCGGAACACGCCGAGCATCCGCACGATCTCGAACGACAGCGTAGCGAGCAGTGGATAGATCGCCACGATGTAGAGGGGCAGTCTGCCCCACATGAATTCGACCGTGAACACATTGTGCGCGAACATCGTGTCGACGTGCTGTTCGATTCCGAATGCGGCCGGGAAGTACAGGGGTGGCTCGATGATGAACAGATACGCGCACGCGCCGAACCACAGCACCAGATTGGTGGGATCACCGTGTCGGCGCAGTCGGAGAACGGCGTACGCGAGGGCAAGAACAGCGCCGACGACGATGGTCAGTTCGAGGACGGGGAGCGTCCAATTCTCCAAGGCCAGAGGATTGCGGAACTCGAGGAGCCCACCGGCCTCGTCGCAGGAGAAACCGAGCCTCGTCGCGAGGTCGTCGAAGGTGGGCGAACACAGATCCGACATCAATTGACCCCCGGTGCAGCGGTTTCCGCGGTGTACCACTTGGTGACGTCGTAGCCGGCGTCGAAGCGCTCGAACCACACGCCGGCCAGCTCGGGCAGGTCCTCGTGTTCGGGGTTGTGCTTCGGCATCTGGCTACGGATGATGCCCCGCAGTGCGACGAGCTGCTCCTTGAGTCCGAGGTCGTCGAAGGCTCGCGGCATCGGCCCGGAATTCGCGGCCTGCAGGCCCGGAATGAGCTCGAGCAGCTTCTGCTTACGGCGATACGACGCGAACATCGACAGAGCGTCGATCTTGCGGTCTTCGATGGGGACGTGCTTGTTGAAGCCCGCGCACGCGATCCGAATGACGTCGAGTACGTGCTTGAACACCGAGGCCGCCACGCGCATGCGGTAGACGTCGCTACCTACGACGGAGTCGAAGATGATCAGTGCGGAGCTGCGGTGCTCGACCTCTTCGACGAAGTGCCAGATGAACAGGGAGGCAACGCGGTCGTCGCCGGGGCGGAACAGCGACGCGTCGTTGTCGAGCATGAGCTTGAAGACGGGGGTGAAGGTCGCTTCGAGGTCTGCGGTGTAGGCCAGTCGGTACTTCAGCGACGTCTCGGCGGTGAGCTTGTCGTAGGCGCCGATCACCTCGTCGAGGGTTTCCTGGAGGCCCGGGTACCTCTTGATCAGGGCGCGGACGTGCTGGCGATGCGCGGTGGAATGCTGTCCTTCCTGGCGCATGAACGCGTCGGCTTCCTCGGCGACCGTGTCGTCGGCGAACTGCGGCTTCGCCTCGGTGATCATCTGGACGATCATCTTCTCGAATCCGACGGCGAGGAACGAGACGGCGTTGGCCATGCTCGAGAACCCGGGGTTCGCGGGATTCCACAGGAACGGCACGTCGTAGTCCTCGAATGCGAAACGCATCTTGCGGACGTGCAGGTTTGTCATGTCACACCTCGTTCTCGGGTTTGTCCGATGTAGTCAGGGCAGGTGGGGCCTGCAATCGGGCTTTATCATACGTACTTGAAGAGATATGTATGATGACTTTCGTGGAGATGTCCCGGCATACCCACTCCGAGATTGGGTTGCGTGATAATGTCGGCCCCTCATTTCAGGAGGCGGTGTGGCACGTAGGCGAGGGTGGGGCGGGAGTCCGCCCGACAGCGACGAAGAAGCAACTCGGCGCATCGTCGACACCGCGGTCGATCTCATCGCGCGGACCGGCGCGGCGATCAGCATCGCTGAGGTTGCAGAATCATTGGGCGTGATCCGGCAGACGGTCTACCGGTATTTCCCCAGCTCGGATGCGCTGATGACGGCGGCGGCAATCGCGTCGGTCGCCGGATTCCTCGACCGCCTTGCCGACCACGTCGCAGGAGTCGTCGACCCCGTCGACGCGACCGTCGAAGCCGTCGTCTTCACCCTCGCGGAGGTACGCCGCACGCCGCACCTCGGTCTCCTGCTGTCGAACTCGTATGCGAACGTCCACCCCGAGAATATGACGTCCGACGAGGCGCAGGCTTTCGGCATGACGATGATCAGGCGGTTCGACGTCGAGTGGGAGCGATACGGATACGGCGACGCCGCACTCAACGAACTGGTCGAATTTCTCCTGCGGACGATGCAGTCGTTCTTCGTCTCGCCGGGTAATCCACTGCGCACCGACGACGAGATGCGCCGGTACTTGCGTCGCTGGGTGGGTACGGCGGTGGCTGCGCAGTCCGGTGAAGCGGATGATCCGGGCGAATCGACACCTCGCGACTGTGCTAGGTTCACCACGAGCCAGACGCATCCGTATGCAAGGGAATCCGGTGAGACTCCGGAACTGTCGCGCAGCGGTGAAGGTGACTGACAGGGCACGTGCCACTGGACCGGAAACGGTCTGGGAAGGCGCACTGTCGGGTTGATCCTGAGTCCGAAAACCTGCTGGCTCGCCGAATTGCAGACGCGGGCCTCGCGATTGGGCCCCCGATACGAGAGACCGAGCGATGCGTGCCCAGGCCAGCGGCCCAACCATTCCCCTTCGTGTGCACAGACACCTTCGGGCGAAGACCCTTGTACCCCGACCGGGTGGGGAGCTGGAGTCGCCGGGTCGCTGACATGCTCGATGTCGCAAAACCGCGCCGGCGAACCACGAAGCCGCTTGCACAAAAACGAATTCCGGCGAGCCCGCTCCTGGCCGCACTTGTCATAGCGGTTGTCATCAGCGCTTTCCTTTCGCTGACTCTCGGGTCGGAACCGATACCGCTGTCGGCCACATGGGATGTGGTGCGTGCCCGTTTCACCGGGAGTGTCGGACCGGACCCGGTGTACGACACGATCATTTGGAACCTGCGAGCTCCCCGCATCTTGATGGCGCTCATCGTGGGTGCGGGCCTGGCCATGGCCGGCGCCACGATGCAGACCTTGGTGAGAAACCCGCTCGCGGATCCGTACCTTCTGGGAATCTCGGCCGGAGCCGGTGTCGGGGCGACCCTGGTCATCATGTTCGGAGTGCTTGCTTCGCTGGGTATCTGGGCGCTGTCGCTGGGCGCACTGATCGGTGCGATGGTCGCGGGTGCTGCCGTCTTCGGCGTCTCGATGGCGCAAGGGGGTCTGACTCCGCTACGTCTGATCCTCACCGGTGTCGTCATGGCCTCGGCGTTCTCCTCGGTGTCCAGTTTCCTGGTGTTCTTCAGTGACGACCGGGATTCGGTTCGGTCGGTCCTCTACTGGATGCTCGGAAGCGTCGCGGGATCGATGTGGGAGCAGATTCTGCCTGCACTGATCGTCGTGGCCGTGTCTGCCGGCATTCTTTTCGCCCTCCATTCCTGGCTGGATGCGCTGTCGAGCGGACCGGATGTCGCCCGCGCTCTCGGTGTTCCCGTGCGTGGCCTCCGGCTCGGGCTCTTCGCGTTGTCGTCGGTGCTGGTCGGAGTGCTCGTCGCAGTGTCCGGAGGAATCGGGTTCGTCGGCCTGATCATGCCCCACCTCGCCAGGATCTTGGTGGGTGCACGTCACCGCGTCGTCCTTCCGGTGGCGGCGCTCGGCGGCGCACTGTTCCTCTTGTGGATCGACGTTGCGGCCCGAGTGCTGTTGAGTCCGGAGGAACTTCCCCTGGGCGTGATGACAGGTCTCGTCGGGGCCCCGGTGTTCCTGTTCCTGCTCGGGCGGCGTCACTACAGCTTCTCGGATGGTGCCTGATGCATCTTCGGGCGCGTAATGTGCGCTGTCGGATCGCAGGGTCGGACATCCTTTCCGATATCGACCTCGACTTGACCCGCGGATCCATGGTCGCGCTGGTGGGGGTCAACGGAAGCGGGAAGTCGACGCTGCTTCGTACCCTCGCCGGACTCCGTGCACCCGCAGAGGGAACGGTCGAAATCGACGGCAAGGATCTGTACTCGCTGCCGCTCCGTGTGCGAGCGAGGGCGATCGCCTATGTCGGTCAGGAGGAGACTCCGCCGCAGGACCTTCTGCTCGGGGAAATGGTTGCCATGGGCCGAATTCCACACCGTCCGCCCTGGTCGCTGGGCGAGGAATCCGATCGCGCGGTCACGCTCCGGGCCTTGGACACCGTGGAACTGGCACACGCAGTCGACCGACGCTGCGATCAACTGTCGGGCGGTGAACGTCGTCGCGCCATGCTTGCTCGCGGCCTCGCGCAGGAATCGGGACTGCTGATCCTGGACGAGCCGACCAATCATCTCGACATCCGCCACCAGTTCCACCTCCTCGATACGCTGCGCGGTCTCGGATGCACAGTGATCGCGGCGATGCACGATCTCACTTCGGCCGCGTCGTATTTCGACCGGGTCGCAGTACTCCACGACGGCGCCCTCGACACCTTCGCCGACGCGGCCGACGCCCTGTCCCCGGATACGGTGAAGCGCGTCTTTTCCGTACCCGCAACACAACTCACCGATCCTGCGACCGGACGCGCGCACCTCGTGCTCGGCTCGGATTCTGCAGGAACACGAGCCCATTCGGAGAATCATGCCTGACCCCACACCGTCTCGTCCGAACGTCCCGGTTTCGCTGGCCACCGGTCTCCTCGTTGCAACCGCGGCACTGACCGGGTGCAGCAGTGCCGGCAATCAGGAAACAGCGTCGGCGGAGAGCACCGTCACGATCGAGAACTGCGGAGAGCAGCTCAGCTTCCCATCGCCGGCGACGAAGATCTTCGCCAACGACAGCCAGCTCGTCCTGAACCTGCTTGCACTCGATGCCGACGACCAGATCGCCGCGGTGAGCGGAATCCGCAACACCCGACTCGATCAGCTCAGCGACATGTTCGGTGCGGAGCGCATCGACGCGCTACCGGTGAAATCCGAGGCCTCTTTCAATCTCGAGATGATCCAAGCTCAACAGCCGGACGTGGTCATGGCCGGTCACGGGTGGGGATTCAGTGTCGAAAAGAACATCACACCCGAACGGCTGGCTGCCGACTTCGGAATCCCCGCATACACCGTCACCCCGACCTGCTTGACCGCCTCGAACGAGGCGGCGACGCCATGGGACGAGGCCTATGCCGACTTGTCGAACATCGGAGCGATCATCGGTCACGACGATCGTGCGCTGTCGAAGATCGACGAGCTCGAGCAACGTCGCGAACAGTTGGAGTCGGCTCCACAGGCCGAGGACAAGCCGAGCGTCATGTACGTGTCCGTGCTGTCGGACGAGGGAGTCTCCAGCGCCGGCAGGCCACACATGTTCGGGGCCATCATCGACGCTGCCGGGGGACGGAACTCGTTCGACGACGTCGAGCAGAAGACCGCCAAGATGTCCTGGGAGTCGGTGACCGCAGCAAACCCGGACTTCATCGTCCTGACCGACACGGGTGACGGTGCCGGGGCATTCGACACGAAAGTGCAACTGCTGAAGGAGAACCCCGCGACCAGGTCGTTGGACGCCGTAACCCAGGGGCGAATTCTCAATCTCCCCAGTGACATGGGCCGCAGTGGTGCATTGATGGTCGATACCGCTGAACACCTACGAAAGGCATTGGAGGGCGCAGCGCTGCTTCCACAGAGCGACATCGAGCCGCGTATGGATCCGAGCGCGTCGAATTAGTCGACGAAGGGCGGTATGGCAATGGTGAATTCGGGAGTATCGGCAGAATCCGTGCTGTCGGACGTGCTGGGCGCACTTCCGGTCGGTGAACGTGCTGCCCTGGTGCTGGACGGAGGCTCGCAAGAAGTTCCGGCATCGGCGATTCTCGATCCGGAATGGATCGGGGACGAACTGAGGTTGCGCGCCGCGCGATGGCAGGTCGACACACCGTTGATCCTGGGGACAGTGCTGTGGCGGGCGATCAGCAATTCACTCGTCCTACCGACCATTGCAAGCAAGTTCGTCACCGGAACAGCGCTCAGTCCTGCGCTGGCGGACGTCTATCTGCACCGTCGGGCACTGACCGGACGCGACACGGATTTCGTCGAACCGGGACGTGTCTCGACGATGGACGGCACGGCCACACCGAACCGAAAGATGTATGGACGCTTGGTCGGTGCAAGGTCGACCCGAGCCCTCACCGGGTCGGTCGAGGCGGCATTGCTCGAAGCACTGGGTGCCGGGATCGAGTATTTTGCTTCCGTCTGCGGTAAAGGGGAGCGCAGGCTGTGGGCCGTTTCGGTCGACTCGGTCGCCGCCCGTTTCCTCTGGGCAGGACAGGCCACAGGGCGGGTGGGCGAGGCCATGGATACTGCGCGGGCGACTGTGCAGGCGATCTCGGATCAACTGCCGGGTCCTCGATTGCCGGAGCCGCGATTCGTAGAGGTGGCACCCGTTCCACCGAGCTTGCCGCGGACCTTCGTGCACCGGGTCTCGTGTTGCCTGCTGTACAACGGACCGCATGGTGTGAAGTGCTCGACGTGCCCTCGACAGCATCCTGAGGTGCGGCTCGAACGGCTGGTCGAGCGGAGTCGTCGTCTCGGTCCGTAGCGGCAGATCCGCGTACTCGATTCTCAGGAAAAATTCACGTGCACAACCCCATCAGACTTGAAACGTCAACTAATCTCGCCGTATGCGAAAAGTCGTGTGGTCGATCGTTGTTCTGGTGGTTGTTGCGTTGCTGGGCTTCTTCGTTGCGCCATGGGTGTACGGCACGTTCATAGCCGAGGACGACGCACCGGCCGCATCGGTGTCGACGTCCGGTGTCGAGGCCGCAACCGGTGTGCTCGACGGAGAGTTGGCCGTCACCCCGGGCGCCGACCCCAACCGGACCGCAGCGGGATACACCGTGCACGAGATCCTGCGCGGCGCCGACGTCACCGTGGTGGGCAGTACCGATCAGGTGTCCGGTACAGCGACGATTGCCGACGAATCGCTGACCGCAGCCGAAATCACCGTCCAGGTCGAGGGGATCGCCACCGACAGCTCTCAGCGCGACGGCCAGTTCCGCGGCATGGTCATGGACACAGCGAACCACCCGACCGCGACCTTCAGGTTGACCGACCCCGTAGACCTGTCGTCGGTCCCCACCGACGGCACCGTCGCGACCGTGTCCGGGGCCGGCACCCTCACCTTGCGCGGCGAGGAGCGGCCCGTGACGGTGGACGTCGAAGTTCTGCGTAGCGGTGAGAACATCGTGGCGTCGGGAAGTATCCCCGCGACCTGGGCGGACTGGGGGATTCAGCCGCCGAACCTCGGATTCGTCGCTGTTGACGAGACCGGGAGTGTGGACTTCCTGATCACCCTCGAGCCGGTGAAGTGACCGTCTCCGGCTGTGTCGGAGCCCATCCGGGCGGGCCGAAAGAGTAGCCGAGTTTGTGACGCCAGGACGTTGCCGACCGCCAGTCGCGGGCGATCGCCTTGTACTCGTGGGTCTGCAGATCCCAGATGTCGAAGGTGCCGACGGGCGTGGTCAGTCCGTAGACGGGCCGCTGCTCTTCGGCCTTGAACGTGCCGAACATCCGGTCCCAGACAATGAGGATGCCCGCGTAGTTGCGGTCGAGATACTCGGGATCGGACCCGTGGTGAACTCGATGGTGCGATGGCGTGTTGAAGACGAACTCGATCGGTGCGGGAAACTTCCCTACTCGCTCGGTGTGGACGAAGAACTGATAGACGAGACTGAAAGAGAACCCCACGAACACCATCCACGGCGGGATGCCGATGAGGGGCAGCGGAAGCCACATGACGATCTCGCCGCTGTTGTTCCATTTCTGGCGCAACGCGGTCGCGTAGTTGAAGTACTCGCTCGAATGGTGCGCCTGATGCGTCGCCCAGACGAGACGGACCCGATGCGCCATCCGGTGATACCAGTACCAGAGGAAGTCGATCCCCAGCAGCAGGATCACCCACGTGTACCAGGCATCGGCGGGCAGATGCCATGGCGCGACGTAGACCCACAGTGCGGAATATCCGACGAGCGCGAGTATCTTCCAGCCGGCGCTCGTCACGATGGAGATCAGCCCCATGGACAGGCTCGCTCGCGCATCGCGCATCTCGTATCCACCGCGCGGCGGGCGGACGCGACCGTCGGTCCCCGGCTCGGCGCGCTCGAGCGCCCGGGCGGCGACCCACTCGAGAATCAGGAACAGCGCAAACGCCGGAATCGCGAGGGTGACGGGGTCCTGCAACGGTTCGAGCAGCGACCACCACGAGTCGCGCAGGGTCTCCCACATCGCGGGACCTCCGAAGTAGTACGTGAACGACGGGCCAGTGTACGTGACATATGGCGCCCGTCACTATCGGTGATCGACGGTGCCGATTTCTCCCTTGTTTGGTAGGAATTGGTCGGCCGGAAACGTCGGAGGAGGCACCGAAGTGCATATCAGTGCAAGGGTCGATTACGCAGTAAGGACGCTCCTCGAACTCGCCGCGTGCGGAGCAGGCCCGGCCAAGGCGGAAAGGCTGGCGACTGCGCAGTCGATTCCGCACAAATTCCTCGAGGCCGTGCTCGCCGATCTTCGCCGTGGTGGTCTCGTCCGGAGTCGGCGTGGTCCCGATGGCGGTTACTGGCTGGCGCGACCGGCCGACGAGATCTCCATCGCAGACATCATCCGCACCGTGGAGGGGCCGCTTGCATCGGTACGGGGGGAGCGGCCGGAAAGTGTGGAGTACACCGGCGCGGCCGAGCGCCTGCGTGACGTGTGGATTGCGGTGCGGGTGAATCTGCGCGCCGTCCTCGAGGACGTGACGCTCGCGGACATCGTTGCCGACGACCTGTCGGAGTTCGTGCGTGACCTGACCGCGGATCCGGGTGCGTGGGAGCGTCGCGGCGTGTGAGGTGCGTTACCCGTATCGACGCAGTGTGTCCGATCCCATAAAAGTGCAGAGTTCTGCAAAGTTACAGAGCTCTGCAAGATCTGTACCGTTGTTGAAGTGACCTCTGCGCCCGGACTACGTGACCGCAAGAAGGCCGCCACCCGCGCTGCCCTCGCGGAGGCGGCCGCCGAACTCGCGCGCGAACACGGCCTCCACGAGGTCACCGCCGATGCGATCGCTGCCCGGGCAGGAGTCTCGACCCGGACCTTCCACAACTACTTCACCAGCAAGGAAGAAGCGGTCCTCGTGCATTTCGAGGGTCTGATCGAAACATGGATCGACCTTCTGCGGCACCGCCCCGCCGGCGAGCCCATCATGGTCTCGCTCGAGGAATGCGCGGTCGGACTGTTGACCGATCCGCAATGGTCGTTCGACGACATCGGCACCTGCGTCGCATTCGTCGAGGAAGGGTCCGCGAACGAATCCCGGCACATCGACGTGGCGATGCGCTCATCGCAGTTGCTCGTCGAGGTGATCGCCGAACGGACGGCCACGGACCCGGTCACCGACATCTATCCCAACCTGGTGCACTACGCCAGCCTGGGCGCGATCAAAGCAGCCATCGAGATGTGCCTGCCCGATTCGGGGTCGCCGAATTCGGGGTCCTCGCCCGAACACCTCATTCGCGAAGCTTTCGCTCAGCTCCGGCGAGGATTCTCGTAACCCCCTGCACTGCAGTCCTGTCCGACCCGAGAAATTTCGTTCTACCAAAGAAAGGGTGTCCGCCGTGGCGACCTACCTCTACCGGATAGGCAAGTTCGCTTACCGGCGTAAGGGCGCAGTCCTGTCCTTCTGGATCGCAATGCTCGTCCTCTTCGGAGTCGGTGCTGCAACGCTGTCCGGGCCGACGACGGACTCGTTCACCCTGCCCGGCACTCCGGCGCAGCAGACGCAGGACCTGATGGCCGAGCGGTTCCCGACGGCCGAAGACCCGATGAACGCACTGAGCGCCCGGTTTGTCTTCGCCGCGCCCGACGGGCAGACACTCGACGATCCCCACGATCCCCAGAACATGGCTGCGGTCGACGAGGTGCTCGCAGCGATCCGCGGGATCGACACGGTCTCCTCGCCCGCGAAGGTCGACCCGGCCACCGCCTCACCCGAACAGCAGGCCGGCGCGCTGGTCGATCCCGTGCTGGCAGATGCCGGGCTGACCCAGCAGATGCTGGCGCTGGCCGCGCAGCAGGGCACCCCCGAAGAAGCTGCCCTCGCCGACGCACAGGCGCTGTCGCCGCTCAGCGCCGACCACACCGTCGGTTTCGTCACCGTGCCGTTCGACGGCGAGATGACCGACGTCGACCAGACCATGCGCGACCAGATCGACGCTGCCGCGGACATCGGCCGCGACGCAGGATTGACCGTGCAGGTCAGTGGTACCGCCGCAGCAGAGATGACGATGCCCGGCGGCACCGCCGAGCTCATCGGTATCGGCATCGCCGCGATCGTGCTCACCCTCACCTTCGGCTCACTCGTCGCAGCCGGTCTGCCGCTGATCACCGCGCTCGTCGGTGTCGGTATCGGAAGCATGGGCATCACCATCGCCACCGGCTTCTTCGACCTGAGCTCGATGACTCCGACGCTCGCGATCATGATCGGTCTCGCCGTCGCGATCGACTACTCGCTGTTCATCGTGTCGCGCTTCCGGCACGAACTGCTCAATACATCCGATCGTGCCGAGGCTGCCGGTCGAGCCGTGGGCACCGCGGGCTCCGCCGTCGTGTTCGCCGGTCTCACCGTCATCATCGCGCTCATGGCGCTCAGCGTCGTCGGCATCCCGTTCCTGTCCGTGATGGGTTACGCCGCGGCGTTCACCGTGCTGATGGCTGTGCTCATCGCGATCTCACTGCTGCCTGCGGTACTAGGACTCTTCGGTGAGAAGGCGTTCGCGGGCCGCATCCCCGGACTGAACAAGCGCGACCCCGAGGGCAATGAGCCGGGCGCCGCACAGAAGTTCATCGGCGTCATCACCCGGCGTCCGCTGATCCCGCTCGTCGCAGGCGTCGTCCTCCTCGGCGTCCTGGCACTCCCCGCCACCGGCCTGCGTCTCGCCCTGCCCACCGAGGCGACCGGCGACCCCGCCACCAGCGCACGGCAGGCCTACGACCTGATCGACGAAGGATTCGGACCGGGACGCAACGGCCCGCTGGTCGTCGTCGCCGACGCCCGCGACGCGGACGTTCCTGCAGAGGCCGCATTCGCGGCCGTCCTCGGTTCGCTGTACGAGCACGAAGAGGTCGCCAACGCGCAGATCGTCGCAGTGAACGAAGCCGGCGACACCGCACAGATCCTCATCACCCCGCGCAGCGGCCCGACCGATCCCGCAACGATGGATCTCGTCTCGGAGATCCGCGCCGACGAGGCAGCCTCGAGGGACGAATACGGCCTCTCGTACGGCGTCACCGGTCAGACCGCGCTGGAAGGCGACGTGTCGGAGAGCCTGCAGAGCGCGCTCGTCCCGTACCTCGCGGTGGTCGTGGGTCTCGCCTTCATCCTGCTGATGCTCGTGTTCCGCTCGATCCTGGTGCCGCTCACCGCGACACTCGGCTTCCTGTTGAGTGTCCTGGCCACCTTCGGTGCGACCGTGGCGGTGTTCCAGGAAGGCTGGGGTGGGCTCATCTCGAACCCGCAGCCCATCGTGAGCTTCATGCCGGTCATCCTCATCGGCGTGGTCTTCGGCCTGGCCATGGACTACCAGGTGTTCCTGGTGACGCGTATGCGCGAGGAATATGTGCACGGTGCGTCCGCCCTGGACGCGGTGCGCAGCGGCTTCGCGCACGGCGCACGTGTGGTGAGCGCAGCGGCGATCATCATGATCTCGGTGTTCGCGGCGTTCATCGCCGAACCGGATTCGCTGATCAAGTCCATCGGTTTCGCACTCGCCGCCGCCGTCTTCTTCGACGCGTTCATCGTCCGCATGGTGATCATCCCGTCGGTGATGGCGCTGCTCGGCGACAAGGTGTGGTGGCTGCCGAAGTGGCTCGACAAGATCCTGCCCAACGTCGACGTCGAAGGCGAGAAACTCACGCGTGAGCTGGAAGCCGCCGACACGACCCCGGAATCCAGCCGGGTGTGAGGGTCGCGAGGTTCGTCCGGAGACGCAGGTAGCGTATTGCCCATGTTGGTTCGGCTGTTACGGCGCTTCCTCGTGCGCTACAAGGGTTCGCTCATAGTTGTGGTCCTGCTGCAGCTCGCGGCCACCACGGGCATGCTGCTGTTGCCGAGCCTGAACGCCGACCTGATCGATCAGGGCGTCGCGGTCGGCGATATCGACTACATCATGCGTACCGGGCTCCTCATGCTGGGGATCAGCGCGGTCGAGGTCGGCTGCTCCATAGGTGCCGTGTACTTCGCTGCGCGAGCCGCCATGTCGTTCGGACGAGACGTCCGGTTGGCGCTCGTCCAGCGGGTCGGTGGGTTCTCCGCCCGCGAGTTCGGCACGTTCGGAGCACCGTCGCTGATCACCCGCAACACCAACGACGTGCAGCAGGTGCAGATGCTGGTCCTGATGACCTGCACCATCGTGGTGACGTCGCCGATGATGGCTATCGGCGGCGTCATCATGGCGTTGCGTGAAGACGTCGGCACCTCACTGGTGCTCGCGGTCGCTGTGCCTGCGCTGATCCTGACGATGGTCGTCCTCATCGCGCTGATGCTGCCGGGATTCCGGGTCATGCAGATACGGCTCGACGGTGTCAATCGGGTGCTGCGCGAACAGGTCAGCGGGATCCGGGTCGTGCGGGCCTTCGTTCGCGACGACACCGAGAAGGCCCGCTTCGACCGGGCCAACGACGATCTCACCGCGACAGCGCTGCGCGTCGGCCGTGTCAACTCGGTGCTGTATCCGGCGGTGCTGCTCATCGCGAACCTCAGCACTGTCGCCGTGGTGTGGGTCGGCGGTTCCCGGATCGACTCCGGCGCCATGCAGGTCGGCTCCATCACCGCGATGATCACCTACGTCGCACAAATCCTGATGGCAGTCCTCATGTCGTCGTTCATCGCGATGATGATGCCGCGCGCAAGCGTGTGCGCCGGGCGCATCCTCGAGGTCCTCGACACCGAACCGACCGTGGCGGCGCCGACAGAACCGGTGCGCGACCTTCCCACCCACATCGACGTCGAACTACGAGGTGCCGGATTCTCCTATCCGGGCGCCGACGCGTCCGTTCTGCGCGACATCAGCTTCCGCGCGGAGCCCGGCACCACCACCGCGATCATCGGCGGCACCGGGTCGGGCAAGAGCACACTGATGCGTCTGATACCGCGACTCATCGACGTCACCGACGGACAGGTGCTGGTGTCGGGTGTCGACGTCAGGCGCCTCGACCCGGAGGTGCTGCGGTCACGGATCTCCGTGGTCCCGCAGAAGGCGTACTTGTTCTCGGGCACGATCGCCGACAATCTCCGCTACGGGCGCGCCGACGCGAGCGACGACGAACTGTGGCACGCGCTCGAGGTGGCCCAGGCCGCCGACTTCGTCCATGCCATGCCGGACAGGCTCGAATCGGTGGTGTCGCAGGGCGGCACCACCGTGTCGGGCGGGCAGCGACAACGACTCGCGATCGCCCGTGCGCTGGTCCGTAAACCCTCCATCTACCTGTTCGACGACGCGTTCTCGGCGCTCGACCCCGCGACCGATGCCCGATTGCGCGCGGCGCTGGAACCGGAAACGCGCAACGCCTGCGTCTTCATCGTCGCCCAGCGCGTCTCGACCGTGCAGGACGCGGATCGCATCGTCGTCCTCGACGGAGGTGCCATGGTCGCGTCCGGAACCCACCTCGGGCTGCTCGGTCGTTCCCAGACGTACACCGAAATCGTCGAATCGCAGAGAATGGCCGCCGTATGACGACGCCCGCCGCGGCCGAGAATCAGGCCGCTCCGCAGTCGCGTCTGCGCGTGATCGTCCGCATCCTCGGTCTGCTGCACCCGCATCGTTATGTCGTGTACTCGGTGATGATTGCGGCGTTGCTCGGTGTCGTGAGTTCGTCGATCGCGCCGCTCGTACTCGGCCGGGGCACCGACATCATCTTCAACGGTGTGGTCGGTATGCAGCTCCCGGCAGGGCTGTCGAAGGACGCCGCGATCGTGCAGCTACGCGCAGAGGGTCGCGATCAGTTCGCCGACATGGTCGCCGGTATGAACGTGATCCCCGGAGCGGGCATCGACTTCACGAGCCTGGCGCGGACCCTGGTCATCGTCCTCGCGCTGTATCTGTTGTCGTCCGCGCTGATCTGGGTTGCCGCGTACGGACTGAACGAGATCGTGCAGCGCACCGTGCGGGACATGCGTGCGAGCGTCGAGCGGAAGATCCACCGCCTGCCGTTGCGTTACTTCGACACACATTCGCGCGGTGATCTGCTCAGCCGTGTCACCAACGACATCGACAACGTGTCGACGGGCATGCAGGAGTCCATCAGCCAGCTGGTGCTTGCGGTGTTCACGCTCCTCGGGCTCGTGGTGATGATGTTCTGGATCTCGCCGTTGCTTGCTGTGATCGCGCTGCTGCTCGTCCCTGCGGCGGCCGTGGTGACGATCCTCGTGGCGAAGCGTTCGCGGAAGCATTTCGTGGCGCAATGGGATGCGACGGGCACGCTCAACGGGCAGATCGAGGAATCGTTCACCGGGCACGAACTCATCACCGCGTATGGCCGGACCGCCGAGATCGAGCGGCGGTTCACCGAAACCAACGATTCGCTGTTCCACGCCGCGTACCGTGCGCAGTTCGTGTCGGGCCTGGTGCTGCCGCTCGTGACGTTCCTCAGCAACATCGGGTACGTCGTGGTGGCAGTGATCGGTGGTCTGCGCGTGGCGTCGGGCACCTCGACGCTCGGTGAGATCCAGGCGATGATCCAGTATTCCCGGCAGCTGTCGCAGCCGCTCGCCCAGATCGGTGCGATGCTCAATCTGCTGCAGTCCGCCGCGGCATCCGCGACGCGAGTGTTCGCGGTCCTCGACGAGGAGGAGCAGGATCCCGAGCCTGCGGCCCCCATGATGCCGTGGAGTCGGCACGGCCTCGTCGAGTTCGAGAACGTGTCGTTCTCGTACACCCCGGAACGCCCGCTCATCGAGAACCTGACGTTGCGTGCAGAGCCCGGGCAGATGATCGCGATCGTCGGGCCCACCGGTGCCGGCAAGACCACTCTCGTGAATTTGATCCTGCGTTTCTACGAGGTGGATTCGGGCCGGATCCTCGTCGACGGTGTCGACATCACCGGGATGCTGCGGGAGGAGTTGCGCACCCGTATCGGCATCGTGCTGCAGGACACTTGGCTGTTCGGCGGCACGATCCGCGAGAACATCGCCTACGGCAACCCCTACGCGACCGAGAACCAGATCATGTCGGCCGCCCGGATGAGCTACGTCGACCGGTTCGTACGTGCCCTGCCCGACGGTTACGACACCATCGTCGACGAGGAGTCGGGAAGCCTCAGTGCCGGTGAGCGGCAGCTCATCACGATCGCCCGCGCATTCGTGTCGAAGCCGTCGATCCTGATCCTCGACGAGGCCACGAGCTCGGTCGACACCCGTACCGAGCTTCTCGTGCAGCAGGCCACGGCGCGGCTGCGCGACGACCGCACCAGTTTCGTGATCGCGCACCGGTTGTCGACGATTCGCGACGCCGATCGGATCGTGGTGATGGAGGACGGCCGGATCGTCGAGCAGGGGGCCCACGAGGAGCTGCTCCAGAGGGGCGGCGCGTACTCACGCCTGTACGAGGCGCAGTTCAAGGCTCTCGTCGACTGATCCTTCAGGTGTCGCGATCGTTGTTCTCGAGCTGCTTGATCCGGTCCGCGGCCTGTTTCAATCTTTTCTTGCGCTCTTCGTTCTCGGATTCCTTCAACTCTTCGTAGAGTTCCTCGTCCGAGTCGCTGTAGTTGAAGATCAACCGCGGTAGTCCCAGTGTCACGATCAGGCTGGGCCAGACCAGCCAGGCGTGGTCCCAATCGAACACGTTGTTCAGCACGAGGAATGTCACGAGGGTGATTCCGATGATCACCCAGTCGAGGGATTCGACCAGATTTCCTCTCCGAAGCAGCGACGACAGCTCTGCATCGGCGCTGTGTGACGGAGCGCCGGCGGGCGTGGTTTCGGCGATCTCGGTCGACACCTTCCGGATCCGGTTGTCGACCACTTCCAACGGTGCGCCGCCCGGAAGCCCGCGGAATGCATTGCGGAGTGGGTCGAGCGCGCGGGCCGCCGCGATCTCGCCGGAGCGCTCGTAGAACTCATCGGCGTCCAGCCTCCCTGCCGCGAAGTGCTCACTGATGACGTTCAAGGCGTGCAGCCGCTCGTCGTCGCTCAATCGCAGATCGTGTTCGTCGGGCCGGTTCGTCATGTCGTTCGCCTCCGCAGGATCGTATGCAGTCGAATTCTACGGCGCACGTAATACTTCCCGGGCCGTGCGACGCACCGCAGCGGTGAGTGCGTCGAGCACCGGGGAGTCGAGGCGCCAGCGCTGCCAGTACAGCGGGACGTCGAAGGGGTCGTCGGGGGCGAGGTTCACGAGATCGGTGGTGTCGGTGAGCATCGCGTCGGGCAGCATTCCCCAGCCGAGCCCGAGGCGTGCAGCATCGACGAATTCGAGTGCGCCGGGAACGTAGTTTCGGGGAACTGCGACTCGACGGCGGGTTCTCTTGCGCAGGAAGCGATCCTGCATGTCGTCCTTGCGGTCGAAGGTGAGCATCGGGGCCTCCTGGATCGCTTCGGCGGTCATGCCGTCGGGAAACCATCGTTCGGAGAAGTCGATGCTGGCCATCGCGTGATAGCGCATGGATCCGAGTTTCTCGGAGGTGCAGCCCTGCACGGGTTCGGGAACGGAGGTGACGGCGGCCATCGCGGTGCCGTCGCGGAGCAATGCAGTGGAATGATATTCGTCCTCGCGATGCAGTTCGAACAGCGCTCGATGGCGGACAGGCATGCGTGCGAGCGCGCGCAGCATCCACGTGGACATCGAATCCGCGTTGACGACCAGGGGAATCGTCACGAATGTGCGTTCGTCGGCTGTGAGGCCGAGCTCGTCGGAGGCGTCGTTCTCCAGACGCGCGACCTGTCGCGCAAGGCGCATGACCACTTCACCGGACGGTGTGGCCGACACAGGGCGGGTGCGGCGTAGCAGGACCCGGCCCACATGTTGTTCGAGTGCCTTGATGCGCTGGCTCACCGCCGACGGCGTGATCCGCAGGACTGCGGCGGCTCCGTCGAACGTGCCTTCGTCCAGGACCGCTGCGAAAGTCCGCAATTGGGAGAAGTCGATGTCCATATGAAGCAACTCTAATGCAGAGTTAGAGGAATCAATTTTCCTTATGATCGCCGGATTCCTAGCGTGGAGCGCATGTCCCTTCTCGCCGCCGGCTTCGTCACAGGTCTGTCGCTCATCGTCGCGATCGGTGCGCAGAACGCCTTCGTTCTGCGCATGGCCATCGCGCGACGACACGTGTTTCCTGTGATCGCGGTGTGCGCGATCTCCGACGCAGTCCTCATCACGGCGGGCATTGCAGGAATTGCGACGATCCTCGATCACGCGCCCGGCGTCATCGATGTGATTCGTTGGGCAGGAGCAGTTTTCCTCATCGGATACGGTCTTCTCGCGGCGCGGCGGGCACTGCGCCCCGAGGCGTTGTCGGCCGCGCCCGGCGGCGCCGTCACCATCGGCGCAGCGCTGCTGACCTGTCTGGCATTGACGTGGCTCAATCCCCACACGTATCTCGACACCGTGCTCATGCTCGGATCCGTCGCCAACAACTACGGAAACCCGGGACGCTGGTGGTTCGGCGCGGGTGCCATCGCTGCGAGCGGTGTGTGGTTCGTCGCCCTCGGATACGGTGCGCGCTACCTGCGCAGCTGGTTCGCCAAGCCCGGATCCTGGCGGATTCTCGACGGTGGCGTCGCGGTCCTGATGTTCGGCCTCGGTGCCGGACTCGTCGTGTCCTCCTGACGGTCGCGCTACGCGTGCGGAGCAGTGCCACGCTTCCGGTAACCCAGTGGCTCGAGGTGGGTGAACACCGTCACCCCGGGCAACGCGTCCTGAAGATCGGCTTCGAGCCGGTCGAGCAGATCGTGCCCGGCACGCACCGACCAGTCGCCCGGCGCCCGCACCGTCAGATACACGAAACGCTGGCGTCCCGACTCGCGCGTGCGCGGCGGTAGGAACTCCACCGGCTCCGACGCGCGGTACCGGTCGAGCACCCCGTTCACCACGGCGACATCCTCGGTGGGGAGCGCGGCATCGAGCATGCCCACGACGGACTGTTTCACCAGTCCGTACCCGATACGCAGGATGTTCAACGCCACCACGATCGCCACGATCGGATCGAGCACGTCCCACCCCGACAACGCGACCAGCGCGACACCCACCAGGACGCCGGCCGACGTCCACACGTCGGTGAGCAGGTGTTTGCCGTCGGCGACCAGCGTGATCGACCGGTGCTTCCTGCCTTCGCGGATCAGGACGAGTCCGACCGCGAGATTGATGACGGACGACCCGGCCGACAGTGCGAGACCGAGACCGGCCTCCTGGACCGGCTGCGGTGACAGCAGTCGGTCGATCGACGTCCACAGGATTGCGGTCGCGGCCGCGAAGATCATCGTGCCCTCGACAGCGGCCGACAGGTACTCGGCTTTGCCGTGGCCGAAATCGTGGTTGAAGTCGGCCGGTTTCGCGGACAAACGCAGCGCGAGCAGACCCACGATCGCCGCCACCAGATTGACGCCGGACTCCAGCGCATCGGAGAGCAGACCCACCGATCCCGTCAACCACGCGGCGAGCGACTTCAGGGCCATCGTCGCCAGCGCCGCAGCGACCGACAACCACATGAAGCGCATGAGCAGCCGATGCGACTGCGCCGAGGTCACCGTCGTGTCAGTTCTTGACGAGGTTGTACTGCAGTCCGGTGATTTCTGTTGCCCGGATCTCGACGTAATCGAACTTCGGCGTCGGAACCCATGGGGTCAGGCCCAGTGCATCGATCTTCGCGGCGTCGTCGAAACTCCGCAGCACATGGGCGCTGCCGTGCACGACGATGCTCCACGCGGTGTCCTCGTGGATGTGATCGACCTGGAACGCGACGTTCGCATGGACGGCCAGTTCGGACAGTTTGCTGCCCTCTCCGGTGCGGAAGTACACCTTGCCGTCCGTCACCACATAGTTGACGGGATAGATCTCGGGGCGGTCACCCACGACGGTGACGAGGCGTCCCACCTTCGCGGACGCGAGTCGCTCCCAAGCCTGTTCCTCGGTCAGACGAACGACAGGCTGATCGGATTCCGGGAACTCGCTCATCGGTGCTCCTCCTCGAACTTCGATGCTTCCCCTCCACCACATCACGAACGTACGCCCGGCGCAGGAGTACCACCTGCAGTTACGGTGAGAACGACCCACCCGCGCACGTGGATCGGAGTATCGATGAGTGTCGAGACCGCGTCGAGGTGGCACACCCGCCCCGCAGACGACGTCGCCGAGGCCTTCGATGTCGCCCCGGATCGAGGCCTGGCCGCAGGCGAGGTGGAGCGTCGCCGCGCAGAGCACGGACCGAACGTCCTCGACGAGGCCAAGAGCATCCCCGCGTGGCGGAAGGTGCTGTCGTTGCTCGCCGACAAGATGACGCTCGTTCTCGTGGTCGCGGCCGTCGTCAGCGCGACCGTGTCGCGGGAGTGGGAAACCCCCGTCGTCATCTTCGCGGTCATCGTCCTGAACACCGTCCTCAACTACGTGCAGGAAGCCCGAGCCGAGAACAGCCTGCAGGCACTGAAACAGATGTCGGTGTCGACCACGCGGGTCTTGCGTGACGGTCGCGGTGTCGAACTTCCCCGCGCCGATCTCGTCCCCGGCGACATCGTGCAGCTCGAGGCCGGCGACTCGGTGCCCGCCGACGGCCGCATCGTCGCTGCCGTGCGACTCCAGGTCGCCGAGGCCGCACTCACCGGCGAATCGCAGCCCGTCGACAAGACCGCCGATCCCGTCGACGACCCGCAAGCCCCACTCGGCGACCGCCACGACATGCTGTTCATGAACACCGAGGTCACCCGCGGGCGCGCCTCGATGATCGTCACCGACACCGGAATGCGCACCGAGATGGGAGCGATCGCCGCGCTGCTCGGCGCAGCCGGTGTCGAACAGACCCCGCTGCAGCGCCGCATCGGTCAGCTCGCACAGACCCTCACCATCATTGCGATCATCACGGTCGCGTCAGTGTTCGTCCTCGGTCTGCTGCGCGGGCAGACGTGGTCCGAACTCCTCGTCACCGCTGTGTCGCTCGCGGTCGCCACCATCCCCGAGGGACTCACCGCGGTCGTCGCATTCACCCTGGCGATGGGCGCGTCCCGGCTCGCGGCGCGCGGCGCGATCGTCAAACAACTCGCGGCCGTCGAAACGCTCGGAAGCACCACCCACATCGCGACCGACAAGACCGGGACGCTGACCCTCAACGAGATGACGGTGCGGCGGCTGCTGGTGCACGGGCGCAGCTTCCGCGTCACCGGTACCGGTTACGGAACCGACGGCAAGATTCTCGTCGGCGACGGTATGCCCGCGCCCGACCTCACCGACGCGCTGCTGGGTATGGCCATGTGCAACGACGCGACCGTGCGCGAGGGCACGCTCGTCGGCGATCCCACCGAGGGCGCACTCGTGGTGCTGGCCGAGAAGGGCGGCATCGACGTCGAAGGAAGCCGTGCGGCGCTGGCCCGGATCGAGGAGGTGCCGTTCGACTCGGACTACAAGTACATGGCGACCTTCCACGCACTCCCGAACGGCGGCTACCGGTGTTTCGCGAAGGGCGCACCCGGCGTGCTGCTGGACCGTGCGTCGACCACTCTCGGCGATGACGGCCCGATCCCGATCGACGACGTTGCACGCACGCGGATCCGCCGAGCGGTCGACGACCTTGCGTCCGAGGGTCTGCGTACGCTCATGATCGCCGGCCGTGCACTCGACGCAGTGCCCCGCGGCGACGCAGAGGCGCTGCAGAACAAGGTGTCCGATCTGACCGTGTACGCGATCGTGGGCATCGTCGACCCGCCGCGACCCGAGGCGAAGGACGCCATCGAGGTGGCGCACGGCGCGGGTATCGCGGTGCACATGATCACGGGGGACCACCTGGTCACCGCGTCGGCGATCGCGGACGAGCTGGGCATCCACGGCAAGGCCGCGGACGGCGCCGACCTCGATTCCCTCGGAGACGACGAATTACGCGATCAGGCAGCACAATTCGGTGTCCTCGCCCGCGTGGCGCCCGAACACAAGATCAGGTTCGTCAAGGCACTGCAGGCCGACGGTCAGATCGTCGCGATGACCGGCGACGGTGTCAACGACGCACCCGCGCTCGAGCAGTCCGACATCGGCGTCGCCATGGGTATCACCGGCACCGACGTATCCAAGGGCGCTGCGAACATGATCCTCACCGACGACAACTTCGCGACCATCGTCGCGGCGGTCTCGGAGGGGCGTGGAATCTACGACAACATCGTCAAATTCGTGAAATTCCAGCTCACGACCGCCTGGGGGTTCGTGCTGATCTTCCTCACTGCGGGTGTGCTCGGGCTGGCGGGCGGAGCGCCGTTCACCGCCCTGCAGATCCTGTGGGTGAACATCATCATGGACGGACCACCCGCGCTCGCGCTCGGAGTCGACCCCACCGAGCCGGACGCCATGAAGCGGCCACCGCGACCCGTGCAGGAAGCCCTGCTCACCCGTGAGCGCGTGCAGCGCATACTCGGGCTCGGTGTACTGATGACCGCGGGCACGATCGCTGTCCTGTACTACGGACCGAAATGGTTCCCCGACAGCGCATCCGACCCGTTGTTCGCGACCACCCTCGCGTTCACGACGTTCGTCTTCTACCAGGTGTTCAACCTGTTCAACGTCCGCTCCGATCTCGGCTCGGTGTTCTCGATGCGGACGTTGACCAATCACACGATCTGGATCGCGATCGTCGCGGTTGTCGTGTTGCAGATCTGCGTGGTGCAGACGAGCATGCTGCAGGGATTCTTCGACACCACGTCACTGACGTCGCAACAGTGGGCGCTCGCAGTTGCGGTCGGATCCACGGTGCTGTGGGCCGACGAAGCAGGCAAGTTCGTGGCCCGGCGACTCGAGGCTCGGAGGTCGGCGCGAGTCGAGACGCCCGTCCTGACCTGAACGGTTGACTCGACACAGCAGGGGAGACAACGCTGGACACCATGAAGCGACGATCCCGCGTCGACGTGCACCAGCACCTGTGGCCCTCGTCGTTCGTCGACGCTCTCCGCGACCGCAGCGGCCCGCCCCGGCTCGAAGGCTGGACACTGCATCTTTCCGGCGAGCCGCCGTATCAGGTCGATCCCGCCGATCATTCGGTCCGCGCGAGGGCGGCCCTTGCGGTCCAGGACGGAATCGACCTGGCCCTGGTGTCGATGTCGAGCGCGCTCGGAATCGAGACACTTCCCGCGGACGAGTCCGGCCCGCTGCTCGACGCCTACCACGAAGGTGCGCTGGCGCTACCGGCTCCGTTCGGGGTGTGGGCGGCCGCGAATATTGCCGAGCCCGACCCCCGGATGCTGCGCGACGTGCTCGCGGCCGGGTGCGTCGGTCTGCAGGTTCCGGCCACCGCGCTGGCCGATCCGGCGGGACTCGACCGGTGCGCGCCGTTACTCGCGGAACTCGAGCGTGCAGGCGCGCCGCTGTTCGTTCACCCGGGCCCGGCGGGGGCGCCCGATGCGCCGTCGTGGTGGCCGGCGATGGTGACGTACGTCGGCCAGATGCACACCGCGTGGTTCGGCTGGCACGAGTTCGGTGCGCGCCGATTCCCGAGGCTGCGGGTGTTGTTCGCCATGCTCGCGGGCCTGGCCCCGCTGCACGTCGATCGGATGGCTGCCCGCGGCGGGCCCGCCGGAGTGCCCGCGCCGGGTGTGTACGTGGAGACGTCGTCGTACGGGCGGGAGATCGTCGCAACGGTGATGGCCCACCTGGGCGAGGATCGGGTTTTGCTCGGGTCCGATCGCCCCTACGCTGAACCTCTCGCACTCGGTGGTTCCGCCGGGGTGCGATTGCGCACAGGCAACCCGGCACGATTCTTTTCGAATTGCATTGATCCGAACTCTTGACCTGCGGTTCCGAAGCGGGTGACATGGTCGTCGTGAACATTCCGGCCACTGCGCAGCATCGCGGTCTCCGCACGGACTCGACCCGTGCCGACGACGCGCGTCTGCACTGTTGTCACTGAAATCGCCCTCTCCTCTGCTCCGCCCGGGCACATCGGTGCCCCGATTTCGGGAAGTTCGCAATGCTCACTCAGCCAGACCTGCCCATCCGTGCCGACCTCGATCTCACCTCCCTCGCGCTGCAGATCGCACGCGATCCCGACCGATGGCTACCGGTCGTTCGATTCGACGAGCAGGAACGCTGGTACACCCGACTGACCGTCGCCGACGATCGCGAGGTGTGGTTGCTCACATGGCTCCCCGGTCAGCGAACCGAGATCCATGATCACGGCGGCAGCGCAGGTGCCTTCGCGGTGGCACAGGGGGTACTCACCGAGACCACAGTGCACGCGCCGGTCGACGCGATCCTGCCCGGATCTCAGGTATCGGTGTCGCGGAACGAAATTCGATCCGGCGAGGTGCGTGGTTTCGGTGCCCACCACATTCACGGGGTGACGAACGAGTCGGACACCCCCGCCGTCAGCGTCCACGTGTACGCGCCGTCGCTGTCGACGATGAGCCGGTATCGGGTCGATGACGGCACACTCCGGCTGCTCGCTTCGGAGCGAGCAGGCGCGGATTGGTAGTGCCCGGATCGATGGTGCACCGCATGGCGTAACTCACGCCGTCTCGAATCGTCGTCGGGGCGCAGGCGCAGGACAATGGAAGCTTGCCCGGTCCGCGGACGGGCCGGTTTCTGTCACTCGCCCAATCGAAGGTTCCACCTGCATGACCACCACGGCTTCCGACCGTCCACTCGATCCTGCGCCCACGACCTCGGTCGAGGCCGACAGCGCGACCACCGCGTACCCGGGGCGGGCGCTGGTGATGTGGGCGCTCGCGCTCGGCGGGTTCGGCATCGGAACGACCGAATTCGTGGCGATGGGTCTGCTGCCCGACATTGCCTCCGGGCTCGGTATCTCCGAACCCACCGCCGGGCACGTGGTGTCGGCGTATGCGGCTGGTGTCGTCGTCGGAGCTCCGCTGATCGCAGTGATCGGCGCGAAGCTACCGCGCAAAACGTTGCTGATCGCACTCATGGTGGCATTCACCCTCGGCAACGCGGCGACTGTGCTGGCACCGAACTACGAGCTTCTCATCGCGTCCCGGTTCCTCGCCGGGCTGCCACACGGCGCGTACTTCGGTGTCGCGGCGCTCGTGGCTGCGCATCTCGCGGGGCCGGGTCAGCGTGCTCGGGCGGTGTCGCTGGTGATGATGGGGTTGTCGGTGGCCAACGTCGTCGGGGTGCCTGCGGCATCGTGGCTGGGAATGGCGCTGGGCTGGCGTTCTGCATTCGTCCTGGTCGCAGTGATCGGCGTGGTGACCGTCGCGGCGATCGTCGCGTGGGTGCCGTCCTTGTCGATCCCCACCACCAGCGTGCGGATCGAACTCGGAGCTCTGAGGCGCAAGCAGGTGTGGCTGACGCTCGCGGTGGCGGTCATCGGCTTCGGCGGTGTGTTCGCGGTCTACACCTACATCAGCACCACCTTGACCGATGTCGCAGGACTGTCGAAGTCGCTGGTCCCGGTCGCGCTGATGCTGTTCGGTATCGGCATGGTCGTCGGAAACTTCGTCGGCGGCCTGCTCGCCGACCGCGCTCTGGTGCCGGGGATCTTCATGACGGTGACGTCGCTCGCCGTGTTGTTGGCGGTGTTCATCGTCGCGGTGCACAACCCGTATACGGCGCTGTTGCTGGTGTTCCTGCTCGGCGCGGGCTGCGCCGCGGTGGGACCGGGCCTGCAGGTCCGGTTGATGGATGTCGCGGAGGACGCGCAGACACTCGCGGCGTCGCTCCACCACGCGGCGTTCAATCTCGCGAACGCGTTCGGTGCGTGGATCGGCGGTGCCGTCATCGCGGCAGGCTTCGGATACACGGCTCCCGCGGCCGTCGGCGTGGCGCTGGCGCTGGCGGGTGTGGCGATCTTTGCTGTCGCCGTGCGGCTGCCCTGAACCGTGGGCATACGACAGCCGCGGTCCTCGGCCCGTCATGATTGGATGACGACGTGACCGACCCCAGCGCTACCGACACAACCGTGCCCACCCCGAACGACCCGTTCTTCACCATCGGGACCCGTCTCGACAACGGGTTGGGGCGCACAGGCACCATCCACACCCCGCACGGCGACATTCGCACGCCGGCGTTCGTGGCGGTCGGCACGAAGGCGACGGTCAAGGCGGTGCTGCCCGAGGCGATGGCCGATCTGGGGGCACAGGCGGTACTCGCGAACGCCTACCACCTGTATCTGCAGCCCGGCTCGGACATCGTCGACGAGGCCGGTGGGCTCGGCAAGTTCATGAACTGGCCCGGTCCGACCTTCACCGACAGCGGCGGGTTCCAAGTCATGTCGCTCGGTGTGGGGTTCAAGAAGGTCCTCGCCATGGAGTCGGTGGGCGTCCAGAACGACGACGTCATCGCCAAGGGCAAGGAACGGCTCGCGAAGGTCGACGACGACGGCGTGACGTTCAAATCGCACCTCGACGGGTCGAAGCACCGCTTCACCCCCGAGGTGTCGATGCGCATCCAGCATGAACTGGGCGCCGACATCATGTTCGCGTTCGACGAGCTGACCACCCTGATGAACACCCGCGGATATCAGGAGGAGTCACTGCGGCGCACGCAGGCGTGGGCGGTGCGATGCATCGCCGAGCACGAGAAGCTCACCGCGCAACGCACCCACCGCCCGTACCAGGCGCTGTTCGGTGTGGTGCAGGGCGCGCAGTACGAGGATCTGCGCAGGCAGGCGTGCCGCGGTCTCGAATCGATCCGCGGTGAAACGGGTCGCGGTTTCGACGGCTACGGCATCGGCGGAGCCCTCGAAAAACAGAACCTGGGCACGATCGTGCGTTGGTGCAGCGAGGAACTTCCGGAGCACAAGCCGCGGCACATGCTCGGGATCAGCGAGCCCGACGACATGTTCGTCGCCGTCGAACACGGCGCCGACACGTTCGACTGTGTCAACCCGTCACGGGTCGCGCGCAACGCCGCGATCTACACCCCCGACGGACGGTTCAACATCAACACGAGCCGTTTCCGTCGCGACTTCACGCCCATCGACGAGAACTGCGACTGCTATGCGTGCGCGAACTACACGCGCGCGTACATCCACCACCTGTTCAAGGCGAAGGAGATGCTCGCGTCCACGTTGTGCACGATCCACAACGAGCGGTACACGGTGCGCCTCGTCGACGACATCCGGCAGAGCATCGACGACGGCCGCTTCCCCGAGCACAAGGCCGAGACGCTGAGCCGGTTCTACTCGGCCAAGCGCGCGCCGTAACTCGGTTCGTGCTTCTTCACGTACGCGATAACGCGGTACGTGATGGGCATGACGACGATCTCGACGAGTGTCTTCCACAGGAAGCCGACCACCACGTAGTTCACGAAGTCCGCCCACGTCGAGATGCCGATCGCGCCGGCCGCGATCGCGCAGAAGATCAATGTGTCGGCGAACTCGCCGACCACAGTCGAGCCGATCAGTCGTGCCCACAGGTGCTTTTCCTGTGTGCGCTTCTTGATCCACACGAGCACATACGAATTGAGGAGCTGGCCGACCAGATATCCGGCCAGACCTGCGAGAAGCATGCGTGGTACCACTCCGAGCACGGCTTCGAACGAGTCCTGATGTTCGTAGAAGTCGGCGGCAGGCAGCGACCACGTGATCCAGAAGCACAGGGCGGACAGCGCGACCGCGCCGAATCCGAACAGCACTGCGCGACGGGTCGCGGCGAACCCGTACACCTCACTGAGTACGTCGCCGAGGATGTACGCGAGGGGGAACAGGAAGAACCCGCCGTCGGTGATGATCGGCAGGAACTGCAGCGGTCCGACGGCCCATTCACTGTCCCCGAAGAACGCGACACCTTTCGTCGCGGTGATATTCGAGATGATCAGCACAGTGCTGAACAGCACGAGGATTCCGGGATAGAAGCTGTGTCCTATCCGAGCGAAGGCGACTTGCTCGGATGCGGGTTTCGAGAGGTCGGATGCTTTTGTCACCTGGCCATCCAAGCACCCGACCCGGCCGATCGCGAAAGCTACGAACACGACAGCGGGCTCCGTTCCGGAGAACGGAGCCCGCTGTGTGATGCCGAAGCGTCAGGACTTGACGACCCGGGTTCCGCCGGCGAACTTGTCGTGGAAGCCCTGCTTGGTGCCGTCCTGTTCGATCGTCACGGCGATGCCGATGTACGCGGCCAGTGACGCCAGGCTTGCCAGCCACCCCAGGAACGGGATGCCGGTCAGTACCTGGAGCGCGACGAAGGCGTTGCGCTTGGCGGCCTCCTCGAGCGTGGGGTTTCCACCGTTCGGTCCGACCACGGACAGGCCGAGCAGCTTCTTGCCGAAGGTCGCGCCCTGCGTCGACTCGAGGTACGTCCAGTAGCCGAAGGCGACGACTCCCGTGAGTACCGACATGACGAACGACATGAACCCGCTGCCGCTGCCGAAGGCGACGATCGCGGTGAGGATGCCCATCGGGATTCCGACGATCAACCCGTCGATGATGCGAGCCCCGAGACGTGGCAGCAACTCCCCGGGCTGCGACGGACCGAATCCGGGTGTGGGGGAGGGGAAGCCGGGTGCCCCGCCGAACTGCTGTCCGCCGGGTGCCTGACCGTACTGCGGAGTGCCGTACTGAGGTGCACCCTGCTGCGGCGCACCGAACTGGTTGCCCTGCGGAGCACCGTACTGAGGGCTGCCGTACTGGCCGCCGCCGTTCTGGGGCGCACCGTACTGTGGGGCTCCGTATTGGCCTCCGCTATCGTGCCCGTAGCCATCGATCGGACCGGAGAACTGCTGGGTGTAGTCCGCCGGCTGCTGTCCGAAGCCCGGCTGAGTGCCGTACTGCGGAGCGCCGCCCGGGTACGCGCCCGGGTTCTGCGGATCGGGCTGTGGGGGTGGGTATCCACCGGATGTCATATAACTCCCTTTTGTGAGCAAGATGCAGTTGCGCCACCGTACAACGTTCCGGTGACGGACAGCCATACGGTGGCGCAACGATGTGGTGGCTCAGGGTGGTCAGGGAGCGACAGGGCCACCCGTGGTGATCCGGTAGGCGTAGGTCGAGGCGATGATCGCCACCGGGACGGAGACGAAGAGCCCCAGGCCGCACAACAGCGCGCCGACGATATTGATGCCGACGAGCGCCAGTGCGAGCAGTAGCAGGGTGCCGGCGTTGGACTTGATCGCGTTGAAACTCGATTTGATCGCGGTGATCGCGTCCTGGTTGCGGTCGACCACGAACTGCATCGTCCACCACGTCAGGAACGCGACGACAAGACCGGGGATGATGCACAGGAACAACCCGACCGTGGTCGCGATACCCACGAGCAGACCCGCGAGGATCACAGCGCCGACCGCGCCCACCTGCAAGAAGGTTCCGAAAGCGGGTTTCTGCCCGTCGACCTCGCTCAGCGCGCCGCGCACGAACGCCGCCTGGATCAGATAACCGACCACGGCCGTGACGAAGCTGCCGAGGATCGACCAGACGCCGAAGCCGGATGCCCCGTCATCGAGCGAGACCGAGAAGTCGAACCCATTGAAGATCCAGTTGAGGAGCGCCTGGATGACAATGGCCACCAGCATGACGATGATCCACACGCCGGGGTTCTGGCTGAACTTGCGCCACCCGTAGGAGATCGCGTCGCCGACGTTCAGCTGAGCGGGTCCGGCACCGCCACCGAAGCCTCCACCCGGAGGTGGGGGGTAGCTACCGGGCGGCGGCGGATAGTTTCCCGGTGGGGGCGGATAATTTCCGCCCGGAGGTGGCGGGAAGCCGCTGCCCTGCGAGGGCGGGGGATAGTTGCCTGACGGCGGTGGGGGATATCCGCCGGGAGGAGGGGTGGCACCGCCGGGTGGATTTCCCGGCCATTCCGGATTGGGATCGCCGCCCTGGTTCTGCGGGTCCTTGTTCGGGTCGTAACCGCCGGTCGTCATCGGATCCTCTCGCGGATGGATGGAGCACGAATTTTCGGTTTCACCGTGAGGCTACGGTGGTTCCATCCTCGATGCAGCCCTTCCGATCTTGTATTTCACTGTGGTCGGTACACCCAAGGATCTCTCGGCATACGCGTCGGATCCCATCGGTCGAGCAACAGAGGCAACGTTGCCGGTTCACCGGGATCGGCCAGATTCAGCGACACCGCGATCGTCGTGAGCACGTCGGTGGGCGTCTCCCCGAGCGCGACCCGGTCGGCGAGTGTGACGGCGCCATCCCGCTTGGCCAGGCGTTTCCCTTCGTCGTTCAACGCGAGGGGGACATGTGCGTAGCGGGGTATCGGAAGCTCCAGCAAGGAAGCGAGATACCCCTGGCGAGGTGCGGAAGCCAGCAGATCATCGCCACGCACCACCTGGTCGATACCTTGGTCTGCGTCGTCGACCACCACCGCAAGGTTGTAGGCGGGTTTTCCGTCCCCACGGCGCAACACCAGGTCGTCGACGATTCCGGTGAAGTCACCGTGTAAGACGTCGTGGATCGTGTAGTTCGCCTCTCCCGATCGCAGTCGGATCGCCGGTGGGCGGCCGTTGTCGCGTTTCGCTGTGCGTTCGGCTTCGGTGAGCTCTCGGCACGTGCCCGGGTATGCGCCTGCCGGGGCATGCGGAGCCGATGTGGCCTGTTGTATCTCGCGCCTGGTGCAGTAGCACTCGTACGTCAGGCCGGCGCGCTCGAGACGCGCGATCGCCTGGTCGTACAGGCGCAGGCGACGGGATTGGTGGACGACCTTGCCGTCCCAGTCGAGACCGAGCGCAGCGAGATCGTCGAGCTGGGACTGTTCGGCACCGGGACGTACCCGATCGAGATCCTCGACGCGCACCAGGAATCGGCGGTTCGTGGATCGGGCGAACAACCACGCCAGGACTGCGGTGCGGAGATTACCGAGATGCAGGTCGCCGGACGGGCTGGGCGCGAACCGGCCCGCGCCGTTGTCGGCCGAATGTGACACTCGTGCACCCTATCGGGCAGGGCGTGTGTCAGTTCGGGGTGTCGAGCATCAGATGGATCTGGGTGTGCAGCGCATGGGTGAGGTACTCACGCGGGTACAGGTCGGGGCTCGACGTCGCGTCCAACGCCAGGCCGTTGACGGCCGCGACGAGCAGGGCGGCGCGCGTCTCCGGATCGGGAGTGCCCATGCGGATCAGGACGATCGCGAGCCCCGTGCGGATCGTGAAGAGGACAGAACTGCGGATCGAACTCAACGACGGCGACGTTGCGGCGCGCACTGCAAACGCGGCCATCACATGCGCCTCGCTGCCGCGTTGGTCGTCGAGTGGCAGCAACTGGCTCAGTGCGGCGAACAGTGTGCGGGTGGGGTCGATGTCGGGGTCGACGGTGGCCAGCCGCGTGAGCACCCGGTCGGCGAGGGCCCGGAACGAGTACGCGAGCATCTCGTCCTTGGTCGGAAAATGGTGCTGGACAGCGCCGATCGACACGCCCGCCTGGCTTGCGACCTCTCGCACGCTCGCCGATTCGAGACCGCCGCGTGCGGCGACCTCGAGCAGTGCCGCAGCGAGCCTGGTGGGGCTGGTGGTTGCGTAGGGGCGGGCGCGCATGGGAGAACCGTAGCGGAGCGTGTGGGTCTCCTGATGTCACGGGTGACGACGTGCACACGACCGCGACCGGCGGGTGGCCGGACACGCACGACGACGCGGAGGGCAGTGCGATGGGGTGGAGCAAGGACGAGCTCGAGAAGGCGTACGAGAACTACCGGGACACAGTCGTGCGGGCGACACGGACTCGCGACTGGAATTGCTATGCCGATCAGTTCACGGAGGATGCCCGCTACGTCGAGCACGCGTACGGGACGATGAACGGACGTGAAGCCATCAGGAAATGGGTGACGCGGACGATGTCGGCATTTCCCGGCAGCCGCATGACGTCGTTTCCGCCGTCCTGGTACGTGATCGACGAGGAACGCGGTTGGGTGATCTGCGAAGTGCAGAACCCGATGGAGGACCCGGGTGACGGCACCGAGCACAACGCCCCGAACATCACGATCCTTCACTACGCCGGCGACGGGTTGTGGTCCTACCAGGAGGACGCCTACAACCCGATGAATTTCCTCGCTGCCACCAAGCGGTGGTGCGCTCATGCCGAGAAGTGCGGAAACCTTCCCGACGATGCGCGGGCGTGGCTCGAAAAGATGGCGAAGATGGGCGCCTGACCACCGTGTTCCACGATCGCTGGTGTCGCGGTCGGAGGGCGTCGTGGCGAAGAGGGGAGCAGTTAGTCAACTAGATTGATAAACCTAGTTGTAAACTAGTTCGAGTGACCACCGTCGAACGCAGCATCGCCCAGCAACTCCGGGAGGCGCTCCGTCCCTTCTGGCGACGGTTCAGCGCTCACCAATCCATCTCCGTCGGGAAGATGGGTGTGCTCGGTTACCTGGCGGATCATGGCGCCACCACGTCCTCGACCCTTGCCGCAGCCGAGCGGATCAGTCCTCAGGCGATCGCCACAGCGGTACGAGAGCTCGAGAGCCTCGGGCTCGTCGTGCGCACCCCTGACGACGAGGACCGTCGGCGCGTGTGGGTCGAGTTGACCGACATCGGACGGGACAGGCTGGCGCAGGAGCGCGCGACGAGCAATCTGTGGCTGGAACGCGCTATCGCGGATCGGCTTACCGCGGATGAGGTCGAGATGCTCGAGTCCGTCCTGCCTGTCCTGCGCAAATTGGTGAAGGCCTTGCCTGATGAGTGAGCCCACCGCGCGGTCATCGTTGTCTGTGTCTTCAGCTCCCGAGACCTCGGTTCCCGAAACCTCGCCGCAGCGGCATCGCCTGTGGTCTCGGGACTTCATCTTGGCGTCGCTGACCAATTTCCTCATAGCGATGGTCTTCTACTTGCTCATCACCGCGATGGCCCTCTACGCGGTGGATCGCTTCATGGCATCGGACGCCGAGTCCGGTCTCGCGGTGAGCGCGTTCGTCATCGGGTCTGTGGTGACGCGATTGTTCACCGGTCAGGCAATGGATCTGGTCGGTCGACGGAGGATCCTGATCGTTGCTCTTGTGGTGTTCCTCGGGGTCTCGGCGGCGTACATGGTGGCGGGATCCCTGTGGCTGCTGATCGCGGTGCGCTTCGTGCACGGTCTGGCTTTCGGTGCTGCCAACACCACATTGGCGGCGTCGGTCATCGGACTGATACCTCGCGGGCGGCTGAGTGAGGGCACGGGCTGGTTCGGTACGTCCACCACCGTGGCCACGGCGATAGGTCCTTTGCTCGCACTGCAGTTGACGGACCTCTTCGGCTACGACTCACTGTTCATCACGTGCACCGTTTTCGCCGTGGCGGCTTTGGTTGTCGGGTCGATCGTCCGTCTTCCGGAAGCACCCGGCCATCGCAGTGCGCGACGGTTCTCGATACGTGAGATGGTCTCTACCAAGGTCATTCCCATATCTGCGGTCATTCTGATCGGTGGTCTGGCGTACTCGTCCGTGCTGGCTTTCCTCAACGGCTATGCGCAGGACGAGAATTTGAGCGCGGCTGTTCCCAGCGTCTTCTTCCTGGTCTACGCCGCAGTGCTCCTCGCATCGCGGTTCTTCGCCGGTCCGTTGCAGGATCGGTGCGGCGACAATGCTGTGGTCTATCCGCTGATCGTGTGTTTCTCGGCCGGGTTGGCTGTTCTGTCGTTGTGGTCTGCCCCAGGTGGATTCGTGACTGCGGCAATCCTGTGTGCACTCGGCTTCGGCGCGTTGATGACGTCGTTGCAGTCTGTGGCGGTGTCCATCGTGCCGCGAGAAAAGGTCGGCACGGCCACCTCCACGTTCTTCTTGATGCTCGATGCCGGCGTGGGTGTCGGTCCGATCGTGCTCGGTGCGCTGTTACCGGCGACCGGTTATTCCGGAATGTATCTCGTCCTGTCCGGTGTGATGGTGGCACTGCTGGGTTTCTACTGGCTGGTGCACGGCCGCAGGGCTCGGCCTACTGCCGGCATGCGCTTCCCCGGACAGGCGGAGCATCTCGACGTCGCGACAGGTGCGCAGCCCCCGCACTGATCGATGCGTCATAGGGCGAGTCCGGTGAATGATTGTTCACCAGGTTGCATGATGAGTGATACGCAATTTCGATGATAGTGAGGGATTTCATGGATCCGGTAGTTTCACAGCCCGCATTTCACGGTGACGGTGTCATCCTTGCCGCAGACCGGTGGGATCCACGGACCCGCAGCGACGGCGGGTCGGGCGTCGACCGAAAAGGTGTGGTGCTGTTGCTGCACGGCGGCGGGCAGACGCGACATTCCTGGCGGAACACCGGCCGCAGCCTTGCGTCGGACGGCTGGTCCGCCATCGCTGTGGATGCGCGTGGGCATGGGGACAGTCAGTGGGCCCCCGACGGGGACTACGGCATGAATGCGTTGGTCGCCGACCTGACGGCGATCATCGGTGAGCTGGGGGAGAAGCCGGTTCTCGTCGGCGCGTCGATGGGTGGAATGACGTCGTTGATCGGGCAAGGTGAGAATTCCGAGCTCGCACGCGGTCTGGTCCTGGTCGATATCGCTCCGAAGGTCGAAACCGGCGGCACCGCGGAGATCATGTCGTTCATGCGCAGTGGCCTCGACGGATTCGAGAGCCTCGATGATGCTGCCGCGGCAATCGCGGCCTATACGCCGAATCGTGTTCGTAAGCCCAATCCTGAAGGTTTGCGCAAGAATCTTCGCTTGCGTGACGGCCGGTGGTACTGGCATTGGGATCCGGCGTTTCTTCGCGAGGGCGACGAACCCACTCGCCAATCCGACTCGATCGTGCGATACGAGCGCGCCCGGGACGCCGCAATCGCGATCGCCGTTCCCACGATGCTCGTTCGCGGTAAGCAGTCCGATGTGGTCAGCGAGGAAGGCGCGAAAGAACTGCTCGAGCTGATCCCGACCGCCACGATGATCGATGTTGCCGGGGCGGGTCATATGGTCGCGGGTGACGACAACGATGTCTTCAGTGGCGGGTTGAAGGGATTTCTCGATGACCGCGTCGTTCACGCTCGGTAGGGCAGGAACCGCACACCGACCGTGAGCGCGGCGGACACGGAGGTGGCGATCCACAGTGCGTGCAGACCGAGCACGTGGTGTGCGAGTGCTCCGAGAACCGCTCCGCCGACCAGCCCTGCCCACAGGGCGAAATAAGGAAGCCAGTTCCAACGGGGGCCGCCGAAGAACGCGGCAGCGATGCGTTGGCCGATCTTGACGAGCGCGCCGGTCATGTAGGTCAAGGCGATACTGACCTCGCCGTTGCGCCGGAACACGGAGTTCTCGGCACCCATGGCCAACGTCATCGCGATGACGGCAAGCGGGATCCATCCGGCGAGGACGCCGATCGAGCCGATCAGAAGCAGTCCGGTGACGAGGGCGAGCACCGAGCTCTTCCTCGTACGGCGGTCGTGATCGGTGAATTCCGCGACGACCCCGCCGAGTATCACCCCGACGACGAACAGTGCGAGGACACCCGCAACGAGGCCTGCGTGTTGCCACGCGCCTTCGGCGATCCCGACACTCAGTCGGGTGGAGTTCCCGCTCATGAACGACACGAAGACTCCGCCGAGTGTGATGAAGCCGAGGGCGTCCACGAAGCCTGCAAGTGAGGCCAGTGCAACCGCGAGTGCATGGAGTTTCCTGCTGTATCCGACCACGGACGAATGATAGGTGCGCCGACGACGTGGACGGTCCGGTAGTGAATGTAACGAACCGGACAGGACGCGGCGATACCGCTGGCAGTAGCTTTGTTCGCGCGCACAGGAGTGCTCCGTTGTCCCCATTGCACGTCACAACCCCCGTTCTTTCGCGCGCCCGCTGGGCTGCGGTGATAGCCGCCGCGGTGGTGTTCGTCGCCGGCTGCACCGACGTGGCCGGCGACGTCGCGCCGGACGTCGACCGTGCAGCAAGTACCGAAACCTCGAGCGTCGCGCGGACGACCACCCCCACCGTGGAGCGGTCGGCAGCGTCGCCGTCGTCGACTGCGGCCTCGCCCGTCGCTGAACTCCCGGCGGACATCGAGGTCAACGGGGGAGCGGGGGCCACGCTCGCGCAACTTTCGACGCTGCCGATCAAGGGCCGTGCACCGAAGACCGGCTACGACCGCGACCTGTTCGGCCAGGCCTGGAGCGACGACGTGTCGGTCGCGGGCGGGCACAACGGCTGCGACACCCGCAACGACATCCTTGCCCGGGACCTCGTCGATATCGCCTACAAGCCCGGTACCCGTGACTGCGTTGTCCTGTCCGGCACCCTGACCGACACGTACACCGGTACTTCTATTGCGTTCACCCGAGGTCAGGAAACTTCCACAGCAGTGCAGATCGACCATGTCGTCGCGCTGTCGGACGCGTGGCAGAAGGGCGCCCAACAGCTCGATGCGCAGACCCGCGCCGACTTCGCGAACGATCCGAGAAATCTCCAGGCGGTCGACGGGCCCACCAATCAGCAGAAGAGCGACGGTGACGCCGCGACGTGGCTGCCGCCCAACCATGCCTATCGCTGCACGTATGTGGCACGCCAGGTGCAGGTGAAGGCCGCCTACAACCTGTGGGTGACGCAGGCCGAACACGACGCGATGGTGCGGGTTCTCACCTCGTGCGGCGGGTCGGCGCCTGTCGCGCAACCGTCGGAGTCCGTGGTGGTTCCGACCACGACCACGACGATCCCTGCGCCGCAGCCGGTACCCGCTGCGACCACTGCCGCACCCCAGCGGGTCCAACCCCAGCCCACCCCGGAACCTGTTCCGGTCGTCGAGGCCGACACGGGCTCGGTGTACTACGAGAACTGCGCTGCCGCCCGCGCGGCAGGGGCGGCGCCGTTGTATGTGGGTGAGCCCGGGTACCGGCCGAAGATGGACCGCGACAACGACGGCGTGGCCTGCGAGTAGGCGTCAGGAACCGACGCCTGCCCGATCGACGGTGAGTTCGATCGAGTCGAGCAGGCGCTCGAGACTCGACTCGAACGGGCCCTGCGGTTCGTCGAACGCGCCCGCGTTCCAGATACGGGTCATCGTGGGGAACCTTTCGACGTCGAAGAAGTCCACCCAGAAGCTGCTCATCGACGACCAGTACGCGTCGCTGTCGAGTCCCGTGCTCTCCTTCTCGCGAGTCTCGGCGATCACGGTCCGCGCTTGTCCTTGGACGAAATTATCTACGACGCTGAGGATTTCGACCACCTGACGTTCGGTGGGTCCGGCGTCGATGAGGGTGCGCAGTCCTGCTTCCTGCGCGTCGAGGACGTGGGGAGCCAGGGGAGCCCGCCACATGTTGGTCTGCAGGATCCACGGGTGACGTTGATAGAGCGCCCAGTGCTCGCGGGCGTACTGTGCGAGCGCGGGCCGCCATTGCGCGCCTGCCTCGGGCAGATCCATCTCGGCGTAGACACGGTCGATCATGAGGTCGATCAATTCGGTGCGTCCGGGCACGTAGGTGTAGAGCGACATCGCGCCGACGTTCAGGGCCGACGCGACCCGCCGCATCGAAAGTGCATCGAGCCCGCCCTCGTCGGCGAGGGTGACGGCTGCGGTGACAACGTCGTCGCGGGTCAGGGTGGCTCTGCGTCCGCGGGTCTTCGGTTCGGGCGGGTCCCACAGCAGGGTGAGCCGCCGCGTGACCTCGGGGCTGCGTACAACCTCGTAGGGATCGTTCTGCTCGTCGATGGTCACGCGAGTTCCTTCCGGTGGGCGCCATTCCCGTACATCGTATGATAATCTGACCCGGCTCATTTCAGTACGTCGTACGAAAAGGGGATCCTGTGATCCGAGCACGTGGTCTGACCAAGACCTTCCATCGAAAAGGTGACACGATCCGGGCCGTCGAAAACGTCGATATCGACGTCGCAGAGGGCGAGCTGGTCGCATTCCTCGGCCCGAACGGAGCGGGGAAATCCACCACCATGCGGATGCTCACCAGCCTGCTCACTCCCACCTCCGGCACCGCCGAGGTGGCCGGCTTCGACGTGGTCCGCGAGCCGTCGTTCGTGCGTTCCCGCATCGGCTACATCGGGCAGGGTAACGGGGGCGGTTATTCGTACAAGGTGCGCGACGAATTGCACAACCAGGGGAGATTCTACGGACTTCCGAGTCGCGAATATCGGCGTCGTGCAGCGGATCTCGTCGATGCGCTCGAGCTCGGTGGGCTCGAGAAGCGGAGCATCTCGTCGCTGTCCGGTGGGCAGAAACGGCGCCTCGACGTCGCCCTCGGGCTCATGAATCACCCGCCACTGCTTTTCCTCGACGAACCCTCCACCGGTCTCGACCCGCACAGCCGAGCCAATCTGTGGGAACACATCTCGGCGCTTCGTGAGCGCACCGGAATGACCATCGTGCTCACCACGCACTATCTCGAAGAGGCCGACAAGATGGCCGAGCGGGTGGTCGTCATCGACCACGGCCGCATCGTTGCCGACGCACCCCCGGCCGATCTCGAGCGGGACTACGCGGACGACGTCATCACCGCGTCCGTGGCGATCGCAAGATCGGATTCCTTTGCCGCCGTGTCCGATCGAATAAGGAAGTGTCTGCCACCCGACGTCGGGGTAGTCGAGGTGACGCACGCGGCGGACAGGGCAGACACCGCTACCGTCACCATCGCCACCACATACGGAGCCGAACGACTACCCGCTGTGCTCGAGGCCCTACGGCTCGCCGGATGGACCGTGCAGTCCGCATCGCTGACGCAGGCAAGTCTCGACGACGTATTCCTCAACCTCACCGGTCGCAGCTTGCGAGAGGAGGTCGCGTGATGGGCGTGACCACCGACAACACCACCGCACCCACTGCGACGGACGTGCAGATTCCAGTGCGGACGGGCATCGCGAAGTTCGTCGCCGACACCGCTGCGGTCTTCATCCGAGAGATCCTCCTGCTTCTCAGGGATCCGTTCAGCCTGGTCTTCTCGCTGCTCCAACCGCTGGTGTTCCTCGCGCTGTTCGGACCGCTACTCGCCGGAACGCTCGGGGGAGGATCGACGGCAGAGACACTCCAGTGGTTCGTCCCGGGTGTGGTCGTGATGATCGCGTTGTTCGGCACGTCGATGACCGGTTCGAATCTGCTGTACGAACTCATGACCGGGTCGTACGAACGGGTTCTGGCGACACCGCTGAGCCGTTCGTCGCTACTGGTCGGCCGAGCACTCAAGGAGTTCGCGCCGCTTGTGGTGCAGGGCCTGCTCATCACCATCGCGTGCGTACCGTTCGGATTCGTTCTCCGTCCGCTGCACCTGCTGGCCGGCCTGGTGATTCTCGGAGTCTTCGGGATCGGCATCGGTGCGTTGTCGTGTGCGCTCGCGTTGGCGGCGCAGAACCGGGAATGGTTGTTCTGGACGGTGCAGCAGACACTGATTTTCCCGCTGCTGATCCTGTCCGGAATGATGCTCCCACTCGATACGGGACCTGCCTGGATGCGAACGGTGGCACTCGCCAACCCGTTGACCTACATCGTCGACGCTGAACGCGCACTGCTCGGCGGCTCGTTCGCCGACACGGACGTACTGCAGGGAGTCGTGGCGGCGCTGGTGACGTGTGTCGTCGGTCTGCTCGTCGGTATTCGTCAGACCCGCAGGACGGCATGACGTCCGGTCAGGCGAATCGGTCGGTGAGGTTGCGTCGCATCCGGTGAAGTTCCTTCAGTTCGATGCGGAGTTTCTCGCTGTCGGCATCGAACCTGCGCGCGCGATCGACAGCGCCGGCGCGGTGTTCCGCGAGGGCGCGCTTCTCGATGGCCTCGATCGCGGCCGAGACTTCGTCGATCTCCCGGTCCAGCATCTCGCGCCACTGGGCGGCCTGCTGTGAATCGGCCTGGTCGCGGATCGTGTCGTTGTGGTCGTTGAGCACGGTCTTCGACGAACTCCTTCGATCCCGACGGCGCCGCCGCCCCATTCCCAGGTGCACCCCGAGTCGCTCCCGGGGCCGTTCCAGTGTCCAATGCGTGCTGAGCTGGGACAAACGATGACACGGATTCGGTACGCGGTCTTGGTGGAGCGACCTGGAACGAGGAAAGCCCGTGACCAGCATTTCTGCTGTTCACGGGCTTTCCTGTTGGCGGAGGATAGGGGATTTGAACCCCTGAGGGCGTTAACCCAACCCGCGTTCCAGGCGAGCGCCATAGGCCACTAGGCGAATCCTCCGTGGGGAAGCATACCGAACCAACCCGCAGAGTTCCCAAACGGGCAGGTCGAAACACGAATCGGGACGCCTTGGAGGGGGTGGTGCGCGCCGGTGTGGGGAGTCCTCTAGACTTGCCGATGGATCCCGCGCGGCGCGCATCCTGTGAACTCCCCCAGGGCCGGAAGGCAGCAAGGGTCAACGGGCTCTGCCGGGTGCGCGGGGTCCCCTTATTTTTCCGCCGATGCCCGTGTCACCGTGCACGGTGAAAGGTCTCTCCGCATGCCTACGCAGACCCAGATCGGGTTGATGAGCCATGAGGAACTCGTTGCAGAGCACGAGCGCCAATCCGCGAATTACGAGCGGTTGAAGACCGAGAAGCTGACGCTGGATCTGACCCGCGGCAAGCCGTCCCCCGAGCAGCTGGACCTCTCTGCGGAGTTGCTGACGCTGCCTGGCGCGGACGATTACCGGGATGCCTCAGGCACCGACTGCCGCAACTACGGCGGGCTGAAGGGCCTGCCCGAGCTGCGCGCGATCTTCGCCGAATTGCTCGCCATCCCCGCCGACAACCTACTCGCCGGGAACAATGCGAGCCTCGAGATCATGCACGACCTCATCACGTGGTCGCTGCTGCACGGCACAGTCGATTCGCCGCGTCCGTGGTCGCAGGAACCGGTCGTGAAGTTCCTGTGCCCGGCACCCGGCTACGACCGTCACTTCGCGATCACCGAGCGCTACGGCATCGAGATGATTCCGGTCCGGCTGAACGACGATGGCCCCGATACCCGGGCGATCGCGGAGCTTGTCGCGAACGACCCGCAGATCAAGGGAATGTGGACGGTTCCGACGTACTCGAACCCGACCGGTGCGGTCTACAGCGAGGGCATCGCTCGCGCGCTGGTGTCGATGCCGACCGCGGCTCCCGACTTCCGGATCTTCTGGGACAACGCGTACGCGGTGCACCCGGTTCTCGGAGAGGTCGCCCCGGCGATCGATATCCTGGGTCTCGCCGCAGAGGCCGGGAACCCGAACCGTGTGTTCGCTCTCGCCTCGACGTCCAAGATCACGTTCGCGGGCTCGGGTGTGAGCTTCTTCGGTAGCTCCACCGCGAACCTCGACTGGTACGTCAAGCTGCTCGGGATCAAGACGATCGGACCCGACAAGATCAACCAGTTGCGCCACCTGCGTTTCTTCGGCGACGCGGACGGCGTGCGCGCGCATATGGCGAAGCACCGCGACATCCTCGCGCCGAAGTTCGCACTGGTCCGCAAGATCCTCGAAGACCGTCTGGGTTCGTCGAAGGTCGCATCGTGGACGGAGCCGAAGGGCGGCTATTTCATCAGCCTCGACGTCGTCGACGGCACCGCCAAGCGGGTCATCGCACTTGCGAAGGACGCGGGAATCGCGCTGACCGGCGCGGGATCGGCGTTCCCGTACAAGAACGACCCCGACGACAAGAACATCCGCCTTGCTCCGAGCTTCCCGTCGCTCGACGAACTCGTCAAGGCGATGGACGGCGTCGCAACCTGCGTCCTGCTCGCAGCGACGGAGAAGACACTCGGACACTGACATCCGGGGCCGCACCGGCCCCGGATGCCACATGTTCTCCCAAGCTGTGGACAAAGCTGTGGAGAACTGGTGGACCAACGGTGGACAACTTCTGGCACAGCGCTCTGAGCTCCGGAAACAGGAAGATTCGCTTTCCTGTGAATAAGTGCCATACTCCGATATCAGGGTCGCCGCGTTCCCGCGGCGGGTTCGGAAGTGGTGAGTGTGATGGAAGACCGCGCTCTCGTACGATCCGGAGCCGGCGCAGCCGTCGGTTCCGTCACGGGCTGTCACGGTGTACTGAAGGTTTTTCTCCTGGCTCTCGATATCGAGGCCTCGGCGGTGTCGCCGCCACCGATCGCGGCGGTGGGTGAGCTCGAGCCGTTCCTTCCTGCACGTATCGGCACGCTGCCCAGCACCGACCACGGCGTGCGACCGGCAAGCCTGCTCGCGTACCGGCAGATCACCGACCATGGGCGTGCCCCGCTGTCGTTCGGGGCCTCGACGGGTTCGTTGCGCACCGGCGCGGTACGTCCGTTCGTCGGATTGCCTGCGACCTGCTTGTCGCTGTGGGAGATCCCAGGACACGGGCTCGTACTTGCACTGGAAGCATTGACCGACGACACATCCCCGCTCATCGACTGGCGGGCCGACGCATTGCAGGACCGCGACGGTGCCGGATTCCGCCCTGCCGTCGACGAGTTCCTCGCACCGTTCTCGCTGAACAGCGACGCGTGTCTCAATGACCTGTTCCCGGGGTTGAACTGTCGGATGCCCGCACCGACCACATACCGTGCCCTGAGCGAGTCGGTGGTGCACCGGCATCGCGGCGTCGGCGACCGAGAGGTCATCGAGGCCCTGATGGTGGAGGTCGTGTCGAGCGGTGGCGACCGCGTGCGCGACCTCGTCGACGGACGACATACCGACTCCCAGGCCCGTGCCGCAGCGCAGATGTGGGGCGTGCTGTGGAACTGGGACCGGGTCCCGCTCGTGGACCGGCCCGCGCAACCGGGCGCAGCGATCGCAGTGCGAGAAGACTCCGGCGCGGTACTGCTCGATCTCGAAGCAACCCCGGTCGGCAGCGACTACGTAGGCAACGACACCGGTGAGATGATCTACGGACTGCTGCCGTGGGTGGCCGTGCGTGCCCACTCGTCAACCGATTTCTGGCGGGTTCTGGGTCACCTCCGCAGCCACGAGGATCTCACCGGCGACCGACTCGTCGAGGCGTTGGACGATATCGCCACTATGCAGGCACGGAAAATGGAACGGGCGCTGCTGCGTAAGGCCTCGCTCCACAACGACCGGTTCCATTCGTGGACGCAGCCGACGCAATTGCGGTCCTTGCTGGTCCGCAGGGTAGCCGACGAGATCGCCGACCTCGATGCAGAGCTTGCGAACGCGGTGGAGGTGATCGAGCACGCGGTACTGCGCAGCGCCGAGCTGCGCGGAGCGCGCCACTCCCGGCTCGCACACGGCTGGTCCGCCGCGGGTGGAGCAATCGCCGTCGTCGCACTGTTCGCGGCTCTCGCGGCGGTGCCCGACACATCGGAACCCACGCTCTTTCCGCACTGGATGTATGCGTTGACCGCCTCGATTGCACTCACGACGACGGTGATCGTGGGTGTCGTCCTGTGGCGGCGACAGTGATCCTGGGTGCATGATCGACCCATGGCAACGACGTTGAACCTGGTCGGGGATCCGGACGCAGACGCATTGCTTTCCGAGAACCCGCTGGCGCTTCTCATCGGAATGCTGCTCGACCAGCAGGTACCGATGGAAACGGCGTTCGCGGGTCCGAAGAAGATCGCCGATCGGCTCGGCGGAGTCGACGTGCACCGGATCGCGGAAATGGACCCGGACGAGTTCATCGAGGTGTGTTCCCGGCCACCGGCTGTGCACCGGTTCCCGAAATCGATGGGTCAGCGCATTCAGGCGCTGTGCACTGCGATCGTCGAAGAGTACGACGGCGACACCGCCGCGATCTGGACCTCCGGCGATCCGGACGGCAAGGAAGTGTTGAAGCGACTCAAAGCGCTTCCCGGGTACGGCGATCAGAAGGCTCGGATCTTCCTCGCGCTTCTCGGCAAACAGCGGGGCGTGCACCCCGCGGGTTGGCGCGAGGCTGCGGGAGCGTACGGCGACGAGGACGCTCGGCGTTCGATCGCCGATGTCGTCGATTCGCAGTCGTTGCACGAGGTGCGCGAGTTCAAGAAGGCATCCAAGGCTGCGGCCAAAGCCGGAAAGAAGTGAAGCGTGGCCTGACTGCGTCCGCCGCGGCTCTCGCCTTCGCAGTGACAATTCCGGGGGTTGCCGCGGCAGGCGGGGGAGACGACCGGGTCGTGCTTCGTCCGGGTGATGGCATCACGTTCTCGGCAGAGCCGGTACCCGGCTGGTGCTCTGTCGCTGCGGTGGGACGCGACGATGCGGACCGCCTCGTCGCCATCACCGCCGGCCATTGCAGACAGGACGGCTCATCCCAGGTGTGGAAGGTCGGCGAGCAGCATCGCGGACCGCTCGGCGTCGAGACCGATGTCGCCAGCACGGGCTCGGTGGACCCCATCGGCTTCCCCACCGACGAAGCACCCGACTACGCCGTCCTCCTGCTCGACGAGACGAAGGTACGCGGCTCGAACACCTCGCTGCCGAACGACCGTGGAGATCGAGTCGTCCTCGAATCCATCGGATCGCTGCAACCCGGTGGCAGCGCCGTCGGAGTGCAGTGCGCCGCGGGTCGTACCAACGGGGTGGCCTGTACCTCCGGTGACGTGCTCGTCGACTCGAACCTGATGTCGTCCGCACTGCTGATGAAGCCGGGGGATTCGGGGGGCCCGCTGGCCCGGGCCGACACCCGCGAGTGGATCGGGCTCTCCGTCGGGTACCGGCCGACCGGCCGAGGGCTCGCGGCCTACCAGCGGGCGGATCGGATCGTCGAGGAGATCGACGCGCAGGGAGGAGTCGGCGCGGGCTTCACCCTCGTCGATACACCCTGAGGTCGATACACCTGAGAACGTCGGCTCAGCTCGAACCGGTTTCCAGCAGGTCGATCAGCTGATCGATCAGTGAAGGTGGCACGTTCACCTGCTCCTGCTTGACGTTGTGCCATTCGGCGCTGCCGTCGGCCTTGCAGTTCAACGTGGCCGTGTACGTACCCGGAGCCACCCACACGGTGATCATCGTGTCGCTCGACCAGCCCGAATCGGGCGCGTTGTCGGGGTGCCCGTCGTTTACGAAGAGCGCGCAGTCGGTGATGCCGCGGCTCGGATCGATGTGAGCAGTGATCGAGTCCGAGTTACTGGTGAAGTAGACCGAGCCAGGCAGTGCTCCGCCCATTGCGTGTGCGATGCCGGACCCGGCGAGCACGAGGGGAACGGTCGCGACCGTCGCGACCGAGTATCCGAGGATCTTCCGGAACGTTGTCATGGTCTTCTCTGGACTTTCCTGGGTAGTACGGAACACGGTGGGTTCCGAGCGAACGGACATCCGGTCGGGGGGCGAGGTCCGTTCGCTCGGAGTTCGGCGGCGATGCCGTCGACTGTCGATGACGATGGACATCGCCGATCGGCAATCGCGGAACATCCTCAGGCGAAGCCTCTCTCGATGAGGTCGATCGCGCTCTTGTGCAGCCCGGAGGCGTGTTCACCGACTCGTGCCACACGATCCACCCGTCGGGGCCGGTCATGTCCCACCTACACAACACCGTCGGATCGCAGTCGCGACGCCGGTGCCGGCCAGTACGAGGGGGACGTCAGCAGGTGCCACCGTCGCGCATCCGAGAATCCTTCGGTAGGTCATGATCGAGTCCCTGTCGGTCGGTTCCGGCGTCGATGTCGCCGAAGTGCAGAGTGGGATGGACTCATCGTCGCCCCGGAACGCGTTCGAAACATCCGTCGAACGACGTAGTCGGTTCTCGCGTATCGGCCTGCAACGGACATAACCGACCTAATCTTGATCTCATGGAGGAAGATCGGACACCTCGTGCGGATCTGGTCCGATCCCTCGCCGACGATGTGCGCCGATACGTTCGGTGCACCGAACACGGCGCGCTTGCGCTGGTCGGTTCGATCGGTCTCGGAAAGACCACGGTCCTTCGTGAAATCGCCTGCATACTCGACGATGTCCGTGTCGTGGCGACAACAGCAGACGAGTTGGATTCGCGCTCACCTTTTTCCGTAGTCGGTCGTCTCTTCCTTGTGGGTGCCGGTGCGACACCCGACATGAAAATCCTCGGATACAACGTCGACGATCTCGATGCGATCTACGCAGACGGACCTGTCGTGCTCGTCGTCGACGACGCGCATCTCGCCGACGGAGAGTCCTTGGCTCTGCTGCACAGGATCAGTGCGGTCACGGCTCGATTCCCGCTCACGGTGATCCTCGCCTACCGCCGGGTGCCGGAACGGACGGCGCTGACGATGTTCGCCGCGCAACCTCATGCACGGACGATCGAACTCACTCCGCTGGACTCCGAAGAGGTGGCCGCCGTCGTTCGCCTGCATCTCGGTGGCGATCCCGCTCCCGACCTGATCCGGTATCTCGGCCAGGCCGGGGGAAATCCGCTCCACGTCGGGCAGTTGGTCGACCTGCTCGCGCGCCGCGAGCACACCGTCGTCGACAAATCCGGCCTCATCACCCTTCGCGGAACCGAAGTGGAACTGTCCGACCAGCTCGGACGGAGTATCCGATCCCACCTCTCACGCCTGTCGCCACGGGTACGTGACCTCGTGCAGGTGTTGGCTGTTGCGGACGGTTCGATGGGCATCGAGGAACTCGCGGACATCGGTGGGGAGGCACCTGCCCGGTGCGCGGGTGCGGTCGCCGCCGCCGTCGACGCGGGGGTGTTGTGTTGGTCGGACGACGGCGATCTCGACTTCGTCGCACCCGCCTATCGGCAGATCGTGTACGACACCGTTGCGCCCGGCATACGCAGACTGCTGCATCACGCCGTCGCGGAATCATTGGCCCGAGGTGGTGGGCCCGCCGCCCGATTGTCGGCTCATCGCGAACGGGCCGACGCACCCGGCACATTCGTGCCGAGTCGCCAGCCCAGTTCGGTACAGGCGTTCGGGGTCTTCGATTCAGATGAATTGGCGGCCACTGTTCGCGGCAACCCGACCCTTGCGCGTGCCGCCGTGCTCGCGGAATCCGGCCGATTCCGTGCGGCTGCGGAGCTCGCCGACGGTGTGCTCGAGACCGCACGTGACGAACGCACATTCGCCCTGATGGTGTCGTTGACATCCCACACTGTGCTCGGTGACGTACCTCGTGCCCGAGCCTCGATCGATGAGCTGCTCCGATTGTCGTTGCCGCCGGAGGCACGCGGGTGGTTCGAGCAGTACCGCGAGTGGCTGGCTCTGCTCGGGGGCGTCGAGCCACTCTTGGACGACGCGTCGGCTCCACCCGCCGCCGACCAGGAGTTGGCAGACTTCGGTCTCGACACGATCGGGCCGGGTGTCCACGCAGTGCTTTCCGGGGACGCCACACTCGGACTCGAATGGTTCGAACGCGGGGAACAGGCGGCGAGCGGACACGGCGTGCTCGATCGCGAGACGTCTGTGGCCGGAGCGTGGGCGATGTGGGCAGCGCTCTACGCACACGGACCGATCGCGGCGTTGGCGCGACGGACCGTTGTGCCGCGCCGCGCTCACACGATGGCCGAGATGTGGCTGCTGCCGCTACACCATTCGGTCATGGCGTCGACACTGTTCACGCTGGGGCGATGGGACGAGGCGATTGCCGCGTGCGACGATGCGCTCGCCGTTGCCGCACAGACGGATTCCGGTTGGACATCGTGTGCCGTCGGGACCGCTGCGCTGGTCGACGTGCACCGCGGTGATCTCGAATCCGCCGAGCGACGATTGCGGACGTGGGAGGCGGGGAACACGCCACGGATGTTCGGGCTTCCCGACATCGAGTACGTTCGTGCGGAATTGTGGAGTGCGCTCGGCGAACATGAGCGAGCCGAAGAGTGCGCCGCACAGGCGTGGCGTCTTGCGGTGGATGGCGGCCGGCTGGTGTGGGCGCTCCGATTCGGCCCGCACATCGCCCGGATTGCCGTGCAGACCCGCGACCGGGTCCTGTTCGCGCAGGTCTACGAAGTTGTCCAGGAGATGCGGGCAGACCGGTCGCCGGCGATTGCGCCGGCCGTCGAGTTCGTCGAAGCATTGAGCAAAGGGGACCATGTGGGTCTGGCCGAGGTGGCCGACACATTCGCTGCGGGTGGCGACGCCGTTGCGGAGCTCGCGGCGCTCGAAGAGGCGGCGTGTGCTGCGGCAGCCTCGGCGAAGCGCGAGCAGGCGCATGTCCACGCTCGTCGCGCTCATGATCTTGCGGTACACCTCGGAGCGCGCACCGTCGCGGATCGGATCGCGAGCAGAGTGCGGGAGTGCGGTGTGCCGCTCGGCGCAGTCGGGTCGCGCAGAACTGCGCAGACCGGCTGGGAGTCGTTGACGGCGGCGGAGAGGCGGGTCGCGATCCTGGTCGGGGAAGGGTTGACCGGCCCGCAGATCGCGGCGCGTCTCCGGGTGTCACCGAGGACGGTGCAGACGCACGTGTCGCATGCTCTGGCGAAGCTCGGCCTTCGTTCGAGAGTGGGGCTCGCGCGCGAGGCGCTCGCCCACCCCCGTGAACGGTGATCGACCGTCAGATCGGATCGGTCGTGTCGGTCGCCGGGGCGGAGTCCTCGGCGAGCAGCAGGTAGAGCGACTTCCGTGCGTCGACCAGTGCCTTGTGTGCTGCCGCAATCTGGGTGTCGGTGCCACTGACCGCGACGACTCGTGCGGCTGCCTGCAGGTCCCGGAGCGCTCCCCGAAGGTCGGGGCCGTTTTCGTCGGCGGAGTGGCCGGCGAACGGATCGGTCTGCTCGTTGGCCGGATCGGCGATCCAGGCACGCCCCTCGTCGGTCAGCGACACGAGCTTGCGACCCGCATCCTTTTCGACGCGGACCAGCCCTTCGTCCTCGAGTTGCGAGATGGTCGGGTAGATCGCTCCCGGGCTCGGTTTCCAGACACCTCCCGTGCGGTCCGCGATCGCCTGCATCAGCTGGTAGCCGTGCATGGGCTCGTCGGCCAGTAGCTGGAGTACTGCCGCGCGGACGTCACCTCGTTGGGCCCGTCCTCGGCGTCCGCCGCGGTGCATGGGACCACCACGGTGGCCTCTGGCGTGCGGTCCGTCGCCGAAGGGGCCCCCGCGTCGCGGGTCTTCGCCCTGGAACGGCCCCCCACGTCGTGGGTCTTCGCCCAGGAACGGGCCTTCGGTGAAGAACTGATTCATGGCGTGGGCGCGGCGTCCGCCGCGCATCTGTCGTGTGTTTCGCATGGTGCGAACTCCTTATCGTTGTTGATGCAGTCACGATATTTCACGATATATCGTTTGTCAAGGATGGCGCCGTTCGGATCTTGTCGGCGCGCGCCGGTACTCTCGGCGCGTGGCCCTGTACCGGAAGTATCGACCCGCGACCTTCGCCGAGGTGGTGGGGCAGGAGCATGTCACCGCCCCCCTCAGCACGGCTCTCGACACCGGCCGTATCAACCACGCATACCTGTTCTCGGGTCCGCGCGGCTGTGGCAAGACGTCGTCGGCGCGCATTCTCGCCCGGTCGCTGAACTGTGAACAGGGCCCTACCTCGACACCGTGCGGGGAGTGTCGGTCGTGCGAGTCGCTCGGGCCCGGCGGGGGAGGCAACCTCGACGTCACCGAACTCGACGCGGCCAGCCACGGCGGCGTCGACGACACCCGAGAGCTACGCGACCGGGCATTCTACGCACCGGCCGAGTCGCGGTACCGGATCTTCATCATCGACGAGGCCCACATGGTCACGACGCAGGGATTCAATGCCCTGCTCAAGATCGTGGAGGAGCCACCGGAGCATTTGATCTTCGTGTTCGCGACAACCGAACCGGAGAAGGTGCTCCCCACCATCCGGTCGCGAACGCACCACTACCCGTTCCGGCTGCTCGCTCCCACCACGATGCGGGGCCTCCTCGAGAAGATCTGCGTCCAGGAGAACGTGCCGGTCGAAGACACGGTGTACCCGCTGGTCATCCGGGCCGGCGGTGGTTCGCCCCGAGACTCGCTGTCCGTCATGGACCAACTCCTCGCAGGAGCGGGCCCCGAGGGCGTCACCTACCCGCGCGCACTGTCGCTGCTCGGAGTCACCGATGTCGCGCTGATCGACGAAGCCGTCGACGCATTGGCAGCCGGCGACGGTGCAGCACTGTTCGGCACCGTCGAGAAGGTCATGGACGCCGGGCACGATCCGCGGCGCTTCGCGATCGACCTCCTCGAACGTCTCCGCGACCTCATCCTCATGCGTAACGTCCCGGACGCCGCGGAACGCGGACTCGTCGATGCACCCGGTGATGTGCTCGAGCGCATGCGTGATGAAGCGTCGAGGCTCGGGCCGGCCACGCTCACGCGCTACGCCGAGATCATCCATGCCGGGCTCGGCGAGATGCGCGGCGCGACGGCACCCCGCCTGTTGCTCGAGGTGATGTGCGCTCGTATGTTGCTTCCCTCGGCATCCGACGCGGAGTCCGCGGTACTGCAACGGCTGGAGCGGCTCGAGCAAGGGTTCGTCCGGGGCCCCGCCGTGAACGGTGCAGCGGTGGCATCGGTGAGTTCCGTTGCGGCTCCGCCTCCGCCGGTGTCGGAGCCTGCCGCCGCCCCGATCGAGTCCGACGAGCCGGCAGCGCGATTCCAACGTCCCTCTCAGCGGCGTGCTGCAGATCCGGCGCCGAGCGAGACAGCGGCCCCGCCGCCCCCGGCTCCAGCCCCGGAACCCGAACCGCCGGCGCCGGAGCCTGTTCGGGCTCCCGAGCCGCGCGCTGAGGTGCCGCCATCGCAGCCTGTGGTGCCGACCCCGGCACCCGAGTCTGCGCTGGAGCCGGCGCCGGAACCTGTTGCGCCGGAGCCTGAGCCGAGACCCGAACCGGCTCCCGAATCCATGCCGGAGCCTGCTGCCGTATCGGGTCCCGATGCCGCCGGGATCCGTGGGGTGTGGTCCGAGGTTCGTGCCAAGGTGCGTGCCCGCAGCAAGACTGTGGAGGTCATGCTGTCCGGTGCCACAGTTCGCGACGTCGACGGCACCAGGGTTGTCTTGGTTCATGATTCGGCGCCGTTGGTCAAGAGACTCGCCGAGCCGCGCAACGCGACCGTGATCGCCGATGCGCTCCGCGAATTGTTCGGCGTCGATTTCGAGGTCACGTGTGTCCACGGGTCGGCCGCGCCTGCACCTGCGAAAACGGCTGCGGCACCGAAGCAGTCGCGCCCCACGGGGCAGCCGCGGTTCTCGCGGCCCAGTCAGGCCAAGCGGGCACCCGCGCCGGACGCATCGCTTCCTCCCGGTGACGGGCCGGGTGCAGCGGCGTCGCAGCGTCCCGAGTACGACGACATCCCGCCGCCCGACGGCCCCGATCTTCCGGACGATCCCGGTCCGGATTCGAATTACGATGCGCCGCCACCGGATCCGTCGTCGATCTCGCAGGAGGATGTCGACGAGATGTTCGCCGAGGCCGCGACGCCGGGAGACCCGTCCACCCGCCGCGACCCCGAGGAAGTGGCGATGGAATTGCTGAAGGACGTACTGGGAGCGCGGCCGATCGACGAGAAGTAGTGGTCGGTCAGCCCGCCCGCTGCGCGCCGGGGCCGGGGAATACGTCCGCGTCGCGCGGCTCTACGCGATGGCCGGCCTCGCATTGCACGACCGCCGCGACGGGTTCGCCGCAGTCGTGGTGATGCACGGTGAGGGCTGGTCCTTCCTGGTCGGCGCAGTGCCGGTCGCCCCACTGCAGTAGAGCGATGAGAACCGGATACAGCTCTCGGCCCTTGTCGGTGAGCCGGTATTCGTGACGGGTCCGGCGTCCCGACTCCTGGTAGGGCACAGTGTCGAGCACACCCGCGTCGACGAGGGTGCGCAGTCGCGCAGACAGGATCGGCTCCGAGATCCCCGTGTGCCCGCGCATCTGTTCGAATCTCCGCACGCCGTTGAAGACCTCGCGCAGGACGATCATCGTCCATTTCTCGCCGATGATGTTCATCGTTCGCTGAACCGAGCAGTTGTCGGTGCTGTAGTCGAGCCAATGCATGCAACGAGCCTAGCTGAGTGTGGCCTTGACAGGCAGCCTTCGGCCTGGCTAACTGTGATTTCAGAAGTCAGAGGAGTGAGGAGCAACCATGTCGGAAACGAACGGAACTGCGGCGGTACCGGACGCATCGCTCTCGGCTGCGAGCCGGTTCGTCGCCGCGAGCGGATTCGTCGTCGAGGAAGCGACACCGACGCGAGTGTCCGGATACGTCGAACTCGGCGAAGACCACCTCACTCCGTGGGGCGTCGTGCACGGCGGTGTCTACGCCACGATCGTGGAGAGCGCGGGCAGCATCGGAGCCAGTACTGCAGTCGTCGACCGCGGTCAATTCGCCGTCGGCGTGCACAACGCCACCGACTTCCTGCGTTCCAGCAGCGGATGCCGTGCAGCTGTGGTCGCCGAGCCGATCCAGCAGGGCCGCACGCAGCAACTGTGGCAGGTGATCATCAGCGACACCGCGACCGACAAGGTTCTCGCTCGCGGTCAGCTACGACTGCAGAACATTCCGCTACCTGCGTGAGCTCGTGCTTGCTCGATTCAGCGGATGAGGTTGCCGAGATCGATCGGCACCTGAGCACCGGTGATGTACTTGGCTTCGTCCGAGCACACCCACGCAACCACCGAGGCGACGTCGTCGGCCTGAAGAATCTGGTACGGAAGCGAATTCATGTAGATGGGGCCGAGTGTCGAGCCGTACTCCGCGATCAGCGGGTGCAGGTCCGTGACCGTCATGCCCGTCTCGACCCCGGCGGGATGAACGGTGTTGACGCGGATGCGCTGCTCGCCCAGCTCGTTGGCCATGGTCTTCGCGAGACCGACGATGCCGTGCTTCGTCGCGGCATAGTGACCGGTGAACGGGGTGCCCTTGATTCCCGACACCGAGCTGGTGAACACGATGGATCCGCCGTCGCCCGTCGCGAGCAGGTGAGGCACCGCAGCCTTTGCGGTATGGAACACGCCGGTCAGGTTCACATCGACGGTCTCTTTCCACTGTTCGAGGGTGATCTCCCACGACAGGCCGCCCGAGCAGATGCCGGCGTTGGCGATGACGACGTCGAGCCGACCGAATGCCTCGACCCCCGCTGCGAGAGCCTGCGACAGTGCATCGAAGTCGCGCACGTCGGCGACTTCGGCGGCGATGCGTCGCCCGGTCGCCTCCACCAGGCGCACGGTCTCGTCGAGATCGTCGCGCGTTGCCCCGGCATACGCGGTCGACGAGAACTCGCTGCACGCGTCGACGGCGATGATGTCGGCGCCTTCCTGCGCAAACCGGACCGCTTCGGCGCGACCCTGTCCGCGCGCCGCCCCGGTGATGAACACGACCTTGTTCTCGAATCGGCGGGATTCGGTGTGGCCTGTCGAGGTCATGTGTGGCTCCTTCGAAGTCTGATGCGCCTGTCCGGCGATTCTGTGTGGAGTCGCCGTGCTCCGGGCCCGGTGCTCCCGCTGAGCGAGAAACCGTGCGCGATTCACAGCAAACTCCCAGGGATACCGCAGCCGAACCACTGCGCGCCGCCCCAGACTGAGGTGGTGATTGCAGCGAACCCGGGTCGGATGCACGGGAAGGAAACATGGTGAGGAAACAGCCCTCGAACACCCACCAGGACACATATGAAGGGCGCAGTCTGCCCAGGCCACACGACGAGATCGTCGACCAAGGCTTGGCATTCGACGTCGGCACCTTGCTGAGCCGACGCAAGATGCTCACGTTCTTCGGATTGGGTGCCGCGACGGTGGGCCTGGCTGCCTGCGGCGGCGGGAACAGCGGCACTACCGCAGCCTCGACGTCGACGACGGCTGCGGCCTCCGGCCTCACGGAGATCCCCGACGAGACCGCCGGGCCTTACCCGGGTGACGGATCCAACGGCCCGGACGTGCTCGAACAGAGCGGGATCGTGCGCAGCGACATACGTTCGAGCTTCGGTGACGCATCCGCGACGGCCGAAGGGATCCCGATGACGCTCGAGCTGTCCCTCGCCGACCTGGCCGCGGGAGGAGTTCCCTTCGCCGGGACGGCGGTGTACGTGTGGCACTGCAACCGCGAAGGCGGCTACTCGTTGTACTCGGAGGGCATCACCGAAGAGAACTACCTGCGCGGTGTGCAGATCGCGGACGCCGACGGAAAGGTGCGGTTCACCAGTATCTTCCCGGCGGCCTATCCCGGCCGATGGCCCCACATCCACTTCGAGGTGTACCCGGACGAAGCATCCATCACGGACTCCACCAATGCCATCGCCACCTCTCAGGTGGCTCTTCCTCAGGATGTGAGCGAAGCGGTCTACGCCACACCGGGTTACGAGGCGTCGGTTGCCAATCTGGCGGCGCTCACCCTCGAGACCGACAACGTCTTCGGCGACGACGGCGGCGCAAGCCAGCTCGGCACGGTCACCGGCAACGTCACCGATGGATACCACGTCGTTCTCGCTGTCGGAGTCGATACGACCACGGAGTCGACGGCCGGGAACATGCCGGGTGGGATGCCTCCAGGTGGGGGTGGGATGCCTCCCGGTGGGATGCCCCCTGGGGGAATGCCTCCGGGTGGAACCCCGCCGAGCGGTATGCCCGGCCCTCCCCCCAACTGATGGGTTCCGCTCAGTTCTCGCCGAGCCCCAACTCTTCTGCGCGGACGAACTTCACGTACTGGGTGGCGACCCGCTGCGGCATCGTCCGCAAGGTGTCCGAATCCGGGTCGGTGTTCCCGACCGGTCGATGTCCGTAGATCTGGGCAACATAGGGACCGTATGTCATCAGACAGTCCAGCACCCTGCCATCGGCGGTGTCACCGGCCAGGCATGTTGTGTCGGGAACGCCCTGCGGTGCAGGCTCGTCCACCAGGTCGGGGTAGGTGTCGAGGGTCTGCTCGCGGAACGAGTCGCGCAGTTCTTCAGCGGCTTCGGGGCTTCTGGTGCGGAAAACACCCGAGTTCGCGAGGGCGACACGGTCGGTCCCGGTGGCTTCGAAGAGTGGAGCGGTCTTGTCAGGATGCGAATCGAAGTGCAGCCACCCGAGCGGTCCGTAGACGGCAGTGTCGGAGTTCCTGGCGTACTCGTTGTCGAGGAAGCCGACCGCGCGTGCGAGCACTTTGTCGAGATCGACCGGAAGAGCCTCGATCTCGTCGGTGGGCGTGAACGGGAACTGCTCGATCCGTGGCAACTGCGCTTCGAGGGTGTGTGTCGTGACGTCGGTGTTCCACTCGACGTCGTTCCCCTCGGCGGAGGTGTACGTGTAGATGACGTGCGGTCCCCGCGCGGTGAAGGTCGACATGCTTGCGGTGTCGATGCCGTCCCAGTAGTAGGTCGTCGCGAGTGTATCGGGCAGCTGCGGAATCGATGTCGGTGTTTGCGGGCCCGATGCGAATCCGACGTCCTCCGGGGCGAGAGAATTGTCGTGCAGGGCGGCAGCAGCGTGGGCAGCACTGTCCGCGTCGGGGAACCGCCACACTGCGACACCGAGTTGACGCGAGTCGTCGGCGTTGTGGGCGAAACTTCCGAAACCGGTGATGATTCCGAAGGATTCGGCCACTTCATCGGCACCGCCACCGCTGAGGACCTTGCCGATTCCGCCGACGCCGACACCCGTCGCCATGCCGCCACCGTTCGTGAGAGTGGGGTCGATGGTGTAGGGGTGGACCACGAACTCGGCCATGCGCTGGCCTTCGACTGCGGGGCCGAAATCCCCGGCCGACTGGCCTTCGGCGATGAAGTCGCGTGGTTCGACGTTGTATTCCCCGGTGTCGAGTGTTGTGAGATCGAATGATCCGGTGGGGCTGCCGGTTCCGGTTGAGTCGCCTTCGGCGACGGCGGTGCCGTCGGCAGTGCCGCTGCAGCCGGCAAGGGCGAGAGCGACCGCCGTGGTGGCGAGGAGAATGCGTGGCGTACGCATGGTGGGTGATGCTCCTTGTCCTGCGTTGATGCAGGGTAGTGAGTGTGGATCAGGCTGGTGCGAAACCGATTTCGGTGAGAAGAGTCATTCCCTGTTCGGCGGAGTCGGCGGAGAACTGGATGAGTAGTCCCGTCGATCGGTCGATGGCGGTGAAGTAGGTGCCGTCCTGCCCCTGATCGATGATTCGGTTGGTGTCCGGCGAGACGATCTTGGTGTTCCCGTCGTTGCTGTCGCGGAGTCGAATGAAGTTCGAGCGCGCGTATTGGTCGTCACGCCACGCGGAGACAGCTTCGTAGTCGTGCTGCCCCATGCCGATCGCTTCTCCCAGCGAGGAATCAGGATTGACGAGGCAACGAACCTGCAGGGCTCCTTGGGTGCTGAAGCCTGATTTGTTGCATTCGGTGCTCGCATCGATGAGCTTTCGTGGAAGCAGTGCCGTGACGTCGTCGTAGGTCTCGCTGACGTAGCTCGAGTTGGAGGTGGCGGGAGGTTTCCCTCCGTTGCCCGGCGCGGCCTCGGTGGTGGTCGCAGCCACTTCTGCGGCCTGGGCGTCGTCCTGCGTGCCGTAATAGAAGCCTGCCGCCGCGATGACCATGGCTGCCACAGCTCCCCCCGCGAGCGCAAGTACCTTCCGGTTTCTGCCCGGACGCGTCGACGAGTCGGGATTCGGCTTGATGAACGCCGTCGGCGGGGGAGTCGACGCAGGGTTCCGGGTCGATCTCCGCTCGAGTACTTCGGTGTCGACCATCGCGGGCGGGGCGGTGGCGCGACCACCGCCGACGAACCCGGCGGCGCCCTTCGCGACGACCGTTTTCGGGTCGTCGAGTGTGGCGATCGGTCCGAGCTCGGCCAGTCTGCGGTGCACATAGGGGATTCGGGACGAGCCTCCGGTCAGATACAGCGCCTGCAGGCCGCCGCCAGTGATGCCGGCGTCGCGCAAGACTCCGCGGGCCAGCTGGACGGCGCGGGTGATCTGAGGTTCGATCAACTGCTCGAACTCGTCCCGCGTGAGGGTCAGGGTCAGGTCCGACCCATTGCCCCTGATCCGAATCGTTGCCGACGGCGCTTCCGAAAGGAGTTCCTTGGCCTTGCGGATCTGGTCGTCGAGGGTGCGCCGGACCTCGAGGCCTTCCGGCGTGCGCAGCCATCCTGCGAGCTGCGGATTCTCCTCGGCCAGATGCCGCTCGACCCACCGAGCGACCGCACCGTCGAGGCTCTTCCCTCCTAGCGCATTGTCGCCACCGGCACGCAGAACCTCGAAGGTCCACTCGTTCGTTGCGGTGAGTACGGCAACATCGAGCGTTCCGCCACCGAAGTCGAACACGGCGATCGTCGAGCCCTTCACGATCTTCGCGTCGTGCTGACGTGAGTAGTAGAACGCCGCCGCGCGAGGCTCGGAGATCAGCGAGACGCTCCCGCCGAGCCCCGCGATCGACGCGGCCTCGCGCAGCACCGAGACTTCTCGTAACGACCATGCCTCCGGGTGGGTGAGCACGACTTCGGCAGGTGGTTCGTTGTTGTGGCGTTGGAGTGCTTGCCCATACACGGTGCGCAGTACTGCCGCGATGATCGACGAGACGGGAACCTCCCGGTCTCGGACGACGATCGAACCGGCGACGACGAGGGCTTTCGGGGCGACCACGAATCCGGCAGGATCGAGCGAGGCCTGGTTGAGCGCCACATCCCCGGTCGACATCGCATCCGGACCGATGAACACGGACGACGACAGGGCATTGCCCGTGTGCGTCAGCGGGAGCGTCTCGACCCGGTCTGGTCCGATTCGATGCGCTGCGGCGGTATTGGACGTGCCGAAGTCGACCGCTAGGACCCAGCTCATCGGTAATTCTCCCTCATGATCATCGGTGCACACGCACCTCGACTTCGACGTAGCGGATCATATGGCCGCGGTGTCGCCAGCCTGCTCGGACGGTCCCCTCGATCGTGTTCACGTCGGTCCCGCACGTTGCGGGCACGGTCGCGACCGCGCGGTGGAGGGTGGGGTCGAACGGCATTCCCGCCGGAGCGGTCACGCGTGCGACTCCCAGCCGGGCGAGCCGCTCGATGATGTCGGTGCGCTCGGCTCCCTCGGCTGCCACGTCGGCCGCGGTGATCAGGTCGTCGATCCGATCACCGATCGGAGGCGTACCTGCATCATCGGTCGTCACGGCGGATCAGGCGAGGTCGGTGTTGTACTCCGAGCTGCTGCCGGAGTCGAACGCGCTGACATCGACGTAGTCGTCGGCGGTACCGTCACCGTCGTAGTCCACCGCACCGGTGTGCAGGTCGATCACGGCGTCGACCTCGCCGTCGCCGTCGACATCGACCGCGGCGACATCGAGGCTGCCGTCGGCATCGGAGTCGATTGCGGACATGTCGATCAGTCCGTCGCCGTCGGTATCCATCGAGATCTGGTCGAGCACGCCGTCGCCGTCGCTGTCGGTGATGTTGGCGTCGATGCGGCCGTCGCCCTCGAGGTCGACGGTGGTCAGATCCACCACGCCGTCGCCGTTGGTGTCGTAGTCGACGTACTGCGAGCCGTCCGAACCCGAATACTCGTCGAGGACCACGGGCTCGGAATTACCCGACGTCACCGCACCCGTCTCGCTCGAGTTGGAGGACGCAGCGCGATCGCTCGAGTCCGAGGCCGACGAGTTCGAACCGGCGACACCGGCGTCGAACGATGCGGAGCGGTCGGCGGAATCCGTGGCCGAGGAGGAGACGCCGGCGTTGGCGGAGTCCGACGACGAAGCACGATTGCTCGAGTCGGACGCTGAGGAGGCCGCACCGACCGAGGCGGACGAACCGCTGTCGCTCGCCGATCCGTACGACGAGTCGGAGTTGCTCGACCCCGACGAGTCGTAGCGCTCGTAGCGCTCGTACGACTCGTAACTCACGGAGCCCTGGTCGCTGGCCGACGAGGACCCGAACGAGGAATCGCTGTCGTGCGACGAATTGGAGCCGTAGGACGAATCGGCGCGGTCGCTCGCGGCGGACGCAGAGTCTGCGGAGGATGCGGTCGAGCCGAACGATGCGTCCGAGCGGGTGCTGTCGGTGGACTCTGCGGACTCCGCGGATGCTGCGGCGCCGAAGCCGGTATCGGAGCGGGTGCTGTCGGTGGACTCGGTGGCGGAGGTGGCCGAATTGTTCGAGAAGAATCCGCTGGTCATGGTGTGCTCGCTTTCATCGGTACGTTCGGTTGCCGGTGACGGGGCGTTCGTGTGTGTCGGTGATATGAGGCGTGGGCGGTGCGAAAAGTTCCCGTCGAGTTCGAGATTTTCGCAAATGCACCCATTGCCGCAGGTCAACCCAGGGTGAAGAGCAGAGAAATGTGTGGTGGAGCGCGTCGACGAGGCTCGGTTCGGTCACGGAGCCCGATCGGTTCGGTCCTTATCGAGGCCGGGATGCGCTCTTACGGTGGAGGCGGAAGGTTGGGCGCGGACGTCCTCACGTGATGTCGCGTCTCCACACCGTCAGCACGGGAAGGAACATGCGCACTGTGACCACCGAGGCATTCATCTATGAAGCCATCCGAACCCCCCGCGGCCGCGGCAAGAAGAACGGCTCGCTGCACTCTGTCAAGCCGATCTCGCTCGTTACCGGCCTGATCGACGAGTTGCGCGTCCGCTTCCCCGATCTCGACGAGGACCGCATCTCCGACCTGATCCTCGGCATCGTCGGCCCGGTGGGCGACCAGGGCGCGGACATGGCCCGCGCCGCCGCCACTGCGGCCGGACTCCCCGACACCGTCGGTGGCGTCCAGATCAACCGCTTCTGCGCGTCCGGCCTCGAGGCCGTGAACACGGCAGCACAGAAGGTCCGTTCCGGCTGGGATGAGCTCGTCATCGCCGGTGGCGTCGAGTCCATGTCGCGAGTGCCGATGGGCTCCGACGGCGGCCCGTGGGGCCTCGACCCGGCGACCAACTACGACACCTATTTCGTGCCCCAGGGTGTCGGCGCCGACCTCATCGCGACCATCGAGGGCTTCTCCCGCGAGGACGTCGATGCGTATGCCCTGCGGTCGCAGCAGCTGGCCGCCGCGGCGTGGTCGGGTGGCTACTTCGCCAAGTCCGTCGTCCCGGTCAAGGACCAGAACGGCCTGACGATCCTCGACCGGGACGAGCACATGCGTCCCGACACGACCCTCGCGGGCCTGGCCGGTCTGAAGCCGTCGTTCGCGACGGTCGGTGAGGTCGGCGGATTCGACGCCGTGGCCCTGCAGAAGTTCCATTTCGTCGAGAAGATCAACCATGTCCACCACGGCGGCAACAGCTCCGGCATCGTCGACGGCGCCGCGCTGGTGCTCGTCGGCTCCGAGCAGGCGGGCAAGGACCTGAACCTGACCCCGCGCGCCCGCGTCGTCGCGACCGCCACGTCGGGCGCCGACTCGACCATCATGCTCACCGGCCCGACGCCGGCGACGAAGAAGGTTCTCGCCACCGCAGGCCTGACAGTCGACGACATCGACCTGTTCGAGATCAACGAGGCCTTCGCCTCCGTCGTCCTGAAGTTCCAGAAGGACTTGAACATCCCGGACGAGAAGCTCAACGTCAACGGTGGCGCCATCGCCATGGGGCACCCGCTCGGCGCGACCGGTGCCATGATCCTCGGCACGATGGTCGACGAGCTCGAGCGTCGCGGCCTGCGTCGTGCCCTGCTCACCCTGTGCGTCGGTGGCGGTATGGGTGTGGCCACCATCATCGAGCGCGTCTGATACCGGAAGGATCCGAAATACAGTGACCGACAACATGATTTCCTGGGATCAGGACGCCGACGGCATCGTCGTCCTCACGCTCGACGACCCCAACCAGGGCGCGAACACCATGAATGCGCTCTACAAGACGTCGATGAAGTCGACCGTCGACCGTCTCGTCGCCGAGAAGGATTCCATCACCGGCGTCGTCATCACGTCCGCGAAGAAGACCTTCTTCGCCGGCGGCGACCTGCGCAACATCATCGAGATCGGACCTGCCGACGCGCAGGCCGCATTCGACGAGGTCCAGGACATCAAGTCCGACCTGCGTCGCCTCGAAACCCTCGGTAAGCCCGTCGTCGCCGCCATCAACGGTGCAGCCCTCGGCGGCGGCCTCGAGATCGCGCTCGCCACTCATCACCGTATCGCCGCTGACGTCAAGGGTATTCAGATCGGCCTGCCCGAGGCAAGCCTCGGCTTGCTGCCCGGTGGGGGCGGTATCACCCGGGCCGTCCGCCTGCTCGGTCTCCAGACCGCGCTGCTCTCGCTTCTGCTGCAGGGCAACAAGTACAACGCGGTCAAGGCCAAGGAGCTCGGCCTCGTCCACGAGGTCGTCGGTAGTATCGACGAGCTGGTCCCCGCCGCCAAGGAGTGGATCAAGGCCAATCCCGAAGGTGGCGTGCAGCCTTGGGATACCAAGGGATTCAAGATCCCCGGTGGCACCCCGTCATCGCCGGCGTTCGCCGCGAACCTCCCGGCTTTCCCCGCGAACCTGCGCAAGCAGCTCAAGGGCGCCCCGATGCCGGCTCCGCGCGCGATCATGTCCGCCGCCGTCGAAGGCGCACAGGTCGATTTCGACAACGCGTCGACCATCGAGTCCCGGTACTTCACCGAGCTCGCTACCGGCCAGGTCGCGAAGAACATGATCCAGGCGTTCTTCTTCGACATGCAGTCCATCAGCTCGGGTGCATCGCGCCCGAAGGATGTGCCGAAGCGCGAGATCAAGAAGGTCGGCGTGCTCGGTGCGGGAATGATGGGCGCCGGCATCGCATACGTATCGGCGAAGGCCGGGTTCGAGGTCGTACTCAAGGACGTCACCGCCGAGGCCGCGGAGCGCGGCAAGAACTACTCGGTCAAGATCGAGGAGAAGGCGCTCTCGCGTGGCAAGACCACCGAGGAGAAGTCGAAGGCGCTTCTGGATCGCATCCACCCGACCGCCGACGCCGCGGATCTGTCGGGTGTCGACTTCGTCATCGAGGCCGTCTTCGAGAACACCGAGCTCAAGCACAAGGTGTTCCAGGAGATCGAGGACATCGTCGAGCCCGACGCGTTGCTCGGTTCCAACACGTCGACGCTGCCGATCACGGGACTCGCGGTGGGCGTCAAGCGTCCCGAGGACTTCATCGGTATCCACTTCTTCTCACCGGTCGACAAGATGCCGCTGGTCGAGATCATCAAGGGTGAGAAGACTTCCGACGAGGCGCTGGCCCGCGTGTTCGACTACACGCTTGCGATCCGCAAGACCCCGATCGTGGTGAACGACAGCCGCGGCTTCTTCACCTCGCGCGTGATCGGCACATTCGTGAACGAGGCCATCGCGATGCTCGGCGAAGGCATCGAGCCTGCGACGATCGAGCAGGCAGGCTCTCAGGCGGGCTACCCGGCTCCGCCGCTGCAGCTGACCGACGAGCTGAACATGAAGCTCATGCAGAAGATCGCGAAGGAGACCGCGGAGGCAGCGGCACAGGGCGACACCAAACTCGGCACCACTCGTCACCCCGCGATCGACGTCGTCGACTTCATGGTCGAGGCCGGCCGCCCGGGTCGCCTCGAGAAGGCGGGCTTCTACGAGTACGACGAGAACGGCAAGCGTCTCGGCATCTGGCAGGGCGTGCGCGATCACTACAAGACCGTGGCGACGCTGGATGTGCCGCTGCAGGATCTGATCGACCGCATGCTGTTCGCTGAGGCCATCGAGACCCAGAAGTGCTTCGACGAGGGGGTGCTCACCACGACCGCCGACGCCAACATCGGCTCGATCCTCGGTATCGGATTCCCGGCCTGGACCGGTGGTGTCGCGCAGTACATCGTCGGATACCCGGGCGGTAAGGAAGGTTTCGTGAAGCGGGCCGAGGAACTCGCGGCCAAGTACGGCGAGCGTTTCACTCCGCCGGCGTCGCTGCGTAGCTGACCCAGTTACAACCGGAACGGGCAGATACACCCTTGCGAAAGGATGTATCTGCCCGTTCTCGGTGTATCTGCGCCTACACGCTCATGCGACCCACCAGGGACGCAGCGGGACCTGGGGGGCCTGGTCCTTACCCAACTTCACGCCGAGAATCTGGTGGAGTTGGACACCGTTGGTCTCGAAGCCCACGCGCGACCCGGCCATGTACAGACCCCACAGGCGAGCGGTTGCCTCGTCGACCTCGGAAAGTGCCGAATCCCAGTGCTTCTCGAGATTCTCGCACCAAGCCTTCAAGGTCAGTGCGTAGTGCTGGCGCAGGTTCTCCTCGTGCATCACCTCGAAGCCGACGTTCTGAGCCTCCGAGATGAGTCGGCCCGACCCGGTGAGCTCCCCATCGGGGAACACGTAGCGGTCGATGAAACCGCCGGCCTTGAGCCGTCCACGGTTGTGCGGGCGGGTGATGCTGTGATTGAGTAGCAGGCCGCCCACTCGGAGCCTGTCGTGCAGGAACCGGAAGTACGACGGGTAGTTCGCGGCACCGATGTGCTCGGTCAGGCCGATCGACGAGATCGCGTCGAACCCGGATTCCGGCACGTCACGATAGTCGGAGTGTCGTACCTCGGCGAATTCGCCGAGACCTTCGTCGACGATGGCTTTCTGCGCCCATTCCGCCTGTTCCTTCGACAGGGTCGCGCCGATGGCCTTCACGCCCCGGCGTGCGGCATAGCGCACCATTCCGCCCCAACCGCAGCCGATGTCGAGCAGACGATCACCGGGCTTCAACCGAAGCTTCTCGAAGACGAGGCGGTACTTGTTCTCCTGGGCGTCCTCGAGGCTCTCGTTCTCGGACTCGAACACCGCGCACGTGTATGTCATGGACGGGCCGAGAACATACTCGTAGAACGTGTTCGAGACGTCGTAGTGGTGATGGATCACCTCGGCGTCGCGCGCCTTCGAATGGCGAAGACCTTCTGCGACACGGCGCCACCGGGGAAGATGCTCCTGCGGAGGGGGAGCGATCGGCTTGATCAGGTCGGGCCCAAGTGACCGCACGATCTGCGCGAGAGTCCGCGCCGGCGGACGCTCGAAATGCACGCCGCCGAGTGCCTTGAGCAGGGGATACGGATCGGCGGGATGCACGCCCTCGGCCTCGAGCGTGCCCGAGATGTACGCGCGCGCCATGCCGAGGTCGCCGGGGGCGGTGACGATGTAGGTAGCGCCTTCGGGCGCGGTCAGATTGAGACCGAACGGGGAATCAGCAGGCCCGGTCGTGGAACCGTCGTATGCGCTGAACCTCAGCGGCATTTCACCGCCCGTTGCGATCTCGACGATCTGGGCGAGGTTGAGCTTGTCAGTTTGGTGCCCGGAGGGCTCCGTTCTGAATGTAGTCAATGTCGTTGCACCGCCTTTGCAAATAGGTCCGTCAAGCGGGACCCGGGATCGTAACTATCCTTGAGCGCGGGGTATTCCCCGTCGCCGTAGTAGAGCTTCTCGAATTCGTCACGGCTGTAGAAAGAATCGGAATACAGCGATTTGTGACCGTCGAGTTCTGCCACCTTACGCTCGATCAGACGGTTCGTGGCGCCCTCGATCTCGCCGCGGACCACTGGCACCGACGACCAGAAACCGATGTTCACGTATGTGCGTTTCGGTTCGAGCGGATACAGCGGCCATGGGCGACGGGGGTCGTACGACGCGGATTGGTCTCGTAGTCGCAAGGGGCACAGCCAGATCGGCTCGATGGGAATTTCATCGAGGAACCATTCCATGAACTCCTGGGTCCGTTCGATGGGGACCTCGATGTCCTGGACGACACGCTCGCGAGGCGGGTTTCCTTTACGTGCCTCGATGCGATCTGCGATCGAGTACTTGTGGTCGAGGGCAATGAGTTTCCAATAGATGCTGCTGCGCAGCAGCTTCTTCGGCCACAATTTCCGGATCCGGGGATTCTGGGCCCCGAAGGCGCGGGAGCACCAGAACCAGTCGGTGTCCCACCGCCACAGGTAGTCGCGGATGGTGAGCCGGTCGGTCTTGGGATGGTTGACGGATTCGTGCCGGATCGACTGGTAGAAGATGTCGATGCCGGTGTAGTCGGACACCGGCCCGGCTTCGGCGGTCTGCATGCCGAGAGTGAGGTAGCTTTCGTCGGCCGAGAACACCACACCGTCGACGTAATCCACTGCGATTCCGGCGTACACGCGGTCGGTGGTAATTCGGTCGAGTGTCGACTCGAGGTCGGCGAGCGAGGTGAAACGTAGGTGGCGCAATGCGACGAACGGCTTCACCGGTTCGAGTTCGATCCGCAGCCGCGTGGCATACCCGAGCGACCCGTACGAGTTCGGGAATCCGCGGAACAGGTCGGAGTGTTCGCCGTGCGGTGTGGCCGTGATGATCTCGCCGTTACCGGTGAGGATGTCCATCTCGAGGACCGACTCGTGTGGTAATCCGTTGCGGAACGAGGAGGATTCGATGCCGAGCCCGGTGACTGCTCCACCGAGTGTGATCGTCTTGAGTTGCGGTACCACCAGCGGCGCGAATCCGTAGGGGAGTGTCGCGTCCACGAGATCTTCGTACGTGCACATCCCGGCGACGTCGGCCGTGCGTGTCTGTGGGTCGACGGAGATGACGCCGCCGAGACCCGACACGTCGAGGCCCGGCGAATCGACCTTGGCGCGGGCTCGGAACAGGTTCGAGGTCTTCTTCGCGAGCCGCACCGGCGCGTCGGCGGGAATAGCGCGATACGAGCGCAGCAGACGTTGTACACCCTCGTGGTGGGTCGAGGCACTGTACGGCCCGACACCTCGTGACGTTCTCAGCATTCGACTCCCCTGCAGCAGCGCATCAGTGGTGCAACCCACAATAGACCCGTCGGAACACCTACGTCCCGGTACCGGCAGGCAGGATGTAGGGCGACGGCGAGCCACACCGGGCTCGGACCGGACGAACGAATCAACAGTTGCAGAGGAGCCCACCGTGGCACAGGTCAGTGCAAGCAGTTCGATCCAGTTGGCAGCGGCGCCGGACAAAGTGCTGGCGGCACTCGCGGACTACGAGACCGTGCGCCCGCGCATCCTCTCCGATCACTACCGGGACTACCGCGTGATCTCCGGTGGACAGGGAGACGGCACGATCGTGCACTGGCTGCTCCAGGCCACCGAGAAGCGGGTGCGCGACGTGCAGGCGAAGGTGACGACCTCCGGCAGCACGATCACCGAGACCGACGCCAACTCGTCGCTCGTCACCACATGGAGTGTCGTCCCCAATGGCACCGGTTCGACGGTCGTGACCCTCACCCAGTGGAACGGTGCGGGTGGCATCGGCGGGTTCTTCGAGAAGACGTTCGCGCCGATCGGCCTGCGCAAGATCCAGCAGCAGGTTCTCGAGAATCTGAAGAACACCGTCGACTGACTTTCGGGTGCGTGCCGGCCGGGCCGGCATGCGACTAACCTGGCAGGCGAAACGCCAGGTAGACAGAAATCTCTGCAGTCGAACTTCTGTAGTCGAAACACAGGAAGGACGTGTCCGTGCAACCCGGTGGTATGCCCGACATGCAGCAACTCCTCGCCCAAGCCCAGCAGATGCAGCAGCAGCTCATGGCCGCGCAGAACGAGATGGCGCAGGCAGAGGTCACCGGCCAGGCCGGTGGTGGCCTCGTGACCGCAACGGTGAAGGGCACCGGAGAGGTCGTCGCGGTGCAGATCGACCCGAAGGTCGTCGACCCGGAGGATGTCGAGACCCTGCAGGACCTCGTCGTCGCTGCGGTGGCCGACGCGTCTGCAAAGGCTCAGGAAATCGCTTCCGAGAAGCTCGGTCCGCTCGCGGGCGGGCTCGGCGGCGGTATTCCCGGCCTGCCCGGTTTCTAGAGGTACGCGTGTACGAAGGGCCGGTCCAGGACCTCATCGACGAACTCGGCAAGTTGCCGGGTGTCGGTCCGAAGAGCGCGCAGCGGATCGCATTTCATCTGCTGTCCGTCGAGCCTCCGGAGATCGACCGGCTGCAGGCCGCATTGCAGAAGGTCCGCGACGGGGTGCAGTTCTGCGAGGTGTGCGGCACGGTGTCGGATCGGGAACAGTGCCGCATCTGCGCCGATTCCCGTCGCGATCGCACGCAGATCTGTGTGGTCGAGGAACCCAAGGACGTGCAGGCGATCGAGCGGACCCGCGAATTCCGCGGTCGTTACCACGTGCTCGGTGGTGCGCTCGATCCGCTGAACGGTGTCGGGCCGGACCAACTCAACATTCGCGCGCTGCTCATGCGGATCGGCAACCAGGAGGACGGCGTCGACGTCTCCGAGGTGATCATCGCGACCGACCCGAACACGGAAGGGGAGGCAACGGCGACGTATCTGGTTCGGATGTTGCGTGACTTCCCGGGGCTGGCGGTCACGCGGTTGGCGTCGGGGCTGCCGATGGGTGGCGACCTCGAGTTCGCCGACGAGCTCACGCTGGGTCGCGCAATGTCCGGAAGGCGGGCGATGTGACCGGTAGCCGACCGGGAGCGGCCACGAGCGCGCCCGAGAAGAAGCGGCGCACATCGGAGGAGACCCGTCAGCTGATCCTGGACGCGGCGGGTCTCGCATTCGCGACTCGTCCGTATCGTGAGATCACGCTCAAGGACATCGCGGAGGACGCCGGGGTCAGCGCGCCGCTGATCATCAAGTACTTCGGGTCCAAGGAGCAGTTGTACGACGCCCTCGTCGATTTCAAGGCTGCCGCTCAGCTGCTGTACGACGGGCCGTTCGACGTTCTGGGCGAGCGGATGGTCGAGATCTTCGCGCGACAGTCCGCGAGGCACAAGCCGCTGTCGATGGCCCTGCTGTTCATGAGTGGATCCAGCGAGGAGAGCAACCGCAAGCTTCGTGAGAACTACTCGTCGCAGATGATCGACGCGTTGGTGGCGTTGATGAGAGGGCCCGACGCGCGGATGCGTGCGGAGCTCGTGTTCTCGATGCTCCTGGGGGTCGCATTCATGCGCCGCCGGATGATGCAGGAGAAGGCGGCAGGGTCGGTCGACGAGGTGGTTGCCCTGTATGCGCCGCTCGTGCAGTCCCTGCTCGACGGCGACGGGCACTGAGACAATCCCCACTCCGGTTGTAGGTAAATGGCTGTTCACCTAAGGTGGTGAACAGCCATTTACCATCGCTGGAGGGAGCCGCGTGACTGTGTCGTTCCCGCTGCGGCTGCACGCCCCCGGATCGCACCGACGCGTGACCGCTCGGGGCCGCATCGCGACCCGTGATCGTAGACCGAATCTGTCGAAGTACATCTTCCCGGTACTCGCGGTCGGTGCGATCTTCCAAGCGATCATGCAGACGGTCATCGTGCCGCTGCTACCCAGCCTTCCCGGTTTCACAGGGGCGGGCCCTACCGCCGTGTCGTGGCTGGTCACGAGCACGCTGCTCGTCGGCGCGGTGATGACCCCCATCTTCGGACGTCTCGCCGACATGATCGGCAAGAAGCAGATGCTGCTCATAGCGTTCGGGCTGATGACCGTCGGGTCGCTGATCTGCGCGCTCACGTCGAACATCGGGTTGCTCATCTTCGCCCGTGGGCTCCAGGGCGCAGGCGCCGCCGTCCTCCCGATCGGCATGGCGATCCTGCGCGAGGTGATGCCGCGCGACCGTGTCGATCGCTCGATCGCTATCCTCAGCTCCACCCTCGGCATCGGTACGGCCGTGGGAATCCCGTTCGCCGCGGCGATCGTCCAGTTCGCGGAATGGCACCTGTTGTTCTGGGTGACCACGGTGATCGGTGCAGGAGTCGCTGTCGCTGCCGCCTTCGTCATTCCCCGATCGAGTACCCGTACCGGCGGTCGCTTCGATGTCGTGGGAGCCGTAGGACTCTCGAGCGCGTTGATCTGTCTCCTCGTGCCGATCACGCAGGGAAGCACATGGGGATGGACCTCCGCCGCAGTCCTGACCATGTTCGCGTCCGCGATCCTGCTGTTCGCGGCGTGGGGATTCCAGCAGTTGCGTAATCGCAATCCGCTTGTCGACCTGCGGGTGTCCGCGCGACGTTCGGTTCTGACCCCGCACTTGTCGGCGCTGCTCGTCGGTTTCGCCTTCTACGGAAACACTCTCATCACGACGCAGCTGCTCCAGGCGTCGCCCGAGCACGGCGCAGGATACGGACTGACGATTCTGCAGGCCGCGGTGTGCCAGTTACCCGCCAGCATCGCGATGATGATCTTCGCGCTCGTGGCGGCACGGGTCTCGGAGCGGTTGGGGCCGAAGATCGCGGTCATGATCGGTGCGGCCTTCCTGATCCTCGGCTATTCCGTCCACGCCGTCCCGGACAAGCCGTTGTGGCTGGTGGTGGTAGCCATCTTCATCGCCGCAATCGGAACGACGTTCGTGTACTGCACCCTGCCGATCCTGTTGCTCGGCGCTGTGCCCCTGGACCAGAACGCGGCGGCAAACGGCGTCAACGTGCTGCTCCGGACCGTCGGAAGCACGATGTGCAGCGCGGTCGTCGCATCGGTGCTCGCCGCGCACATGCTCGCGGGCGGCATCGACTCGAGCGGCTTCATCATCGTGTACCTGGTGTGCGGTGTATGCGCTGTCGTCGTGTTCGCGTCGGCGTTCGCCTTACCGTCTCTCAAATCGAGGAAGCCCCGACCCGCAGGTGTATGAGTCTGCGAGCAGGGACTTCCTGTTCGGTGTGCGGCGCAGAGATCGGTGTCAGACGCCGAGATCCCGTGGACGGTAGCCCAGCGGGTAACCGGGATACGTGCGGTTGGTGGCATTGCCGCCGGACACCGAGACCCTCCGCTTGGGGAACCGGCGCACGAGAGCGGACCTCATCCGCAGTGCACCCTCCGACATGGCCCGCATGCGCGCTGACCCCTTGGGGAAACCGAACGCCCTGGCCATCCGGTCGTCGATCAGGGAATACACGACCTTCTCGACACCGGGACCGAGTGCCTTCGGGTACCACGACTTGAAGAGTTCGAGCGTGTAGGTGCCGATGGCGTGATTGTCGTCGCTGTAGTCGAACATCTTCCGCTCGTATTCGAGCTTGAACCGATGGAACTCCTGGAACGATTCCGGGATGTCCTTGATACCCATCCGGATTCCGACCTGCCGGTAGAAGTAGAACGACGCGAGTCGCTCCTTCGGGTGCAGGCGACGCCAGCCGTAGTTGTCTATCCAGTCCAGCGGGTCGTACACGAACGTCGACAGCACGTACAGCATGTCGTCGTTGTCGATCGAGTACTTGCCGTGCATGCGGTTGATGTTGCGCAGCGATTCACGTCCGCGTTCGGCGTCGTACCCGTGCTCGATGAGTTCGGCCATCAACAACGAGGTGTCGTCGTAGCGCTTCTGCGGCCGATGCTCGAACTCTCCGGTCCGTGCGAGCAACTCGGAGATGGTCGGCACACAGTAGGTGCGGAACAACGCGAACTCGAGCGACCGCTGGTAGTCCCACGGGAACTCGTACCCCGCGGTGATCCGCAGGATGTCCTGATGATGAGTGACCGGGTCGAGGCCCTCGATCACCTTCGACCAGCCGTACCGTCCGGCCTTCGGATGCGGGTCGCGATTCGGCGCGGGAAACGTCCCGGCCTTCTCGATCCGCGCTTCGGGTGACGCGACGACAGCCGGTTTACGTGATCTCTTCGCGCGCGGTCCTGTAGTCGTCATGGCCTACCTTCCGTGCATGAACTTCAGCATCTTCGCGGACAGGTTCAGGTCGCGCTCGGGCCGTTCGAGGCTCATCAGCTTCAGTGGTGAGCTGAACCTCTCGACCGTCACCGACTTGGGCCGGCTGAACTCCCGGAGGCCGTCGGCGCCGTGGATGCGACCGAAGCCGGACTCGCCGATACCGCCGAACGGCAGCGACGGGATTCCTGCGAAGCCGAGCACCGAGTTGACCGAGACCATGCCGTTACGGAGACGTTCGGCCAGTTCGCGGCCCTTGGCCTTGTTGCCGATGAAGATCGATGCGCCGAGGCCGTAGGACGTGCCGTTGGCCCGGTCGACCGCCTCGTCGAGGTCGCGCACCTTGTTGACGACGACGGTGGGACCGAAGGTCTCCTCGCACACTGCGCGCGAGGTCTCGGGCACGTCGGTGAGGATCACTGGTTCGATGATGCGTTCGCCCACCGACTCGGCGCCGCCGACCACCGCGGTGCCGCCGCTCGCGAGTGCATCCTCGATATGGCTGCGCACGATGTCGATCTGGCGGGGCAGCGTCATCGGTCCGTAGGTCGACTCGTCGCTTCCACCTGGCTTGGCACGCTTCACGATGGCCGTCAGCTTATCGAGAAATTCCTGGTAGACGGACTCGACGACGTAGATGCGCTCGACGCCCGCGCAGGTCTGTCCGGCATTGCCGAATGCGCCGAATGCGGCGAAGTCCACCGCCTTGTCGATGTCGGCATCGGCCGCAACGATCATTGCGTCCTTGCCGCCGCACTCGGCGACGAGCGGGGTGAGGGACTCGGCGCACACGGCCATCACCTTTCGGGCCGTCGGGCCGGAACCGGTGAACGCGATCTTGTCGACACCCGCGCGGGTGAGTGCAGACCCGGTCTCTCCGAGGCCGGTCACGACCTGGAACACGGGCTGGGTCGGTGCGATGGAGTTCCACTTCTCCTCGAGCCACTTGCCGACGCCGGGAGTCAACTCGCTCGGCTTGAAGACGATGGCGTTGCCGGCGGCGAGGGCGTATGAAATCGAGCCCATCGGGGTGTAGACCGGGTAGTTCCACGGGCCGATGACGCCGACGACGCCGAGTGCCTTGTACTCGAGGGTTGCGGCCTGGTTGAAGCTCGCGATTCCCGACGGCACCTTCCGGGCTTGGAGCACCTTCTTCGCGTTCTTCGCTGCCCAGTCGAGGTGTTCGATCGCGAGCATGACCTCGAGGAACGCGTCGCCGTACGGCTTGCCGGTCTCGCGTGAGATCAGCGTCGCGAGGGAGGAGGCGTCCTGGGCGACGGCCTTCTTGAATTCGAGGAGCCACTCGCGACGCCCGCGGAAGCCTTGCGCGTCCCACCACCGTGCCGCGATACGGGCACGGTCGACGGCCTCGGCCACCGCTGCGGCGTCGGCGATCGGATATTCGGCGATCACGTCTCCCGAACGGGGGTCGAGGCTGGCGAACGTGTCGGTGGACGGCTCGGTGCCGGTCTTCGAGGTAGTGGTCTTCGAGTCCGTCGTACTGCTCTTCTGTGTCATTTCTTGACGCTTTCTGACGGATCACATCACATATATTTGATGTGATTAGCTGTAGTGGAGCTCACACTATGCGTCTCGTACCGAACGGACAAGCCCGATCCGCTCGCCCGTGGACTGTCAGGAGAAACCCATGGCCTCACCGACGCGCGCAACCGATTCCGTTGCTGCCGATCGTGGTGAATCGCAAACCGATCCGTCGCGTATGCATCGTCGCCCACAGCTGTCCGACGAGGTGGCCTCTCACCTGCGAAGTGCGATCATGTCGGGGTCCTTCCGGTCGGGTGAATTCATTCGATTGGACGAGACGGCAGCAGAACTCGGCGTCAGTGTCACGCCGGTGAGAGAGGCGTTGCTCACACTTCGGGGTGAGGGCATGGTCGAGTCGGCGCCGAATCGCGGGTATCGGGTGTCATCGATGAGCGGCTCCGACATCGATGACATCTTCTGGCTGCAGGGGCAACTCGCGGTCGAGATCGCGTTGAGGGCCGTCGACCGGGCCCACGCCGGCGACCTCGAGCGCCTGACGGAGCTCAATGAACGCCTGCGCGCCTGTGTGGCAGCGTCGAAAGGTTCGACGGGTTCGGATGGGGTGCCGGACATCGAGCGTATTGCCGACGCCGAGTGGTGTTTTCACCGCGAGGTGAACCGCATTGCGAGCAGCCCGAAGCTCGCATGGTTCCTCGATGCCGCTGCCCGCACGCTGCCGTATCGCCTGTTCGCGCGGGATCGGCAGTGGGGAGTCGTTGCCGTGCGGTCTCACGAGCAGCTCATCGCAGCGATGCGTGTGGGTGATCACAACGAGGTGATCACACAGACCCTCCTGCAATTCGAGGACGCCGCCGCCAGGCTGCTTGCGCACCGGAAGCGGTTCGCCGATGCCGATGGTGGCACATAGGGAACAAGGTCCTCTTGCCTATCTGAGTACGGGCGTGCACAATTTGGATGGCAGTGCAGCATCCGTACTTTCGTCGAGGAGGCGACCCCATGGCATCACCAGTGGAAGTCAACGAGCCCAGTGTGGTCGAGGGCGGGACCCCTGAACGAGACGTCACCGAAGTGGGCGTTGGAGATCCTGCTCCGGTCGAGCCGGGCACGATCGACCTCGCAGACTTCGTCGGCGAATCGATGCTTCTCCTGGGCGCCGGATCGACTGTATTACTGCAACTCGCGGAGCGGGGAGTCGGCCACGGCGTGGCAGACCACAGCACCACCCTCCAGCGTCCGCTCGACCGGCTGCGTACCACCATGACCTACGTCTACGCCGTTACCCTCGGCACGCCGGAGGAGCGTAAGCAGATCGTCCGCATGGTCAACAAGGTTCACGTTCCCGTTCGCTCCGACACCTACAATGCGTTCGATCCCGAGCTCCAGTTGTGGGTTGCGGCCACGCTCTACCGCAACGGTGTCGAGATGTACCAGCGCATGTTCCACGAGCTTTCCGACGCCGACATCGAGCGGATCTACCGTCAGTCCGCGGTGTACGGCACTGCACTGCAGGTCAAGGAAGACATGTGGCCGGCCACTCGCGCAGAGTTCGACGCATATTGGGACGAGATGATCGCGACGATGGAGGTCGACGAGAAGGTACGCGCCTTCACCCGCGGTCTGCTCAGCGGCGGCGACTCGCCGCTTCCCGTGCGGATGCTCATGCCACTGCAGCGCTTCATGACAATCGGCCTTCTACCTCAGCGCATGCGCGAGGAGTTCTCTCTGCCGTGGAGCCCTCGTGACCAGCGCAGGTTCGATCTGTTCTGGAAGGTCGTTCCCCCGGTGTACCGGAAGGTGCCGCGGCCGATCCGGCAGCTGTCCTCCACGTTCTACCTGCGCGACATGCGGCGCCGCATGGCGGGGAGCAAGCATCTCATCTGACGCCCCGCCATAGCCGAATGTCACCTTCGGTCAATCCAGGTGGTTTCAACCGACCGAAGGTGACATTCGGCTGTCTGGGGGAGTATCAGAGTGCTAAATCGCGCTCGAGGCCGAACCAATAGTGTTCGCCACCATCGAAGACGAGTCCGCCCTTGCCGTTCATCACGCCGATCACGGTGTCGTCGTCGACCTTCTTGAAATGGTCGAACACCGGCATTCCGTCGTAGACCATCGTCGCGACCACTTCGCCGCGGAACACGACGTCCCACAGGCTCGCCTCGCCGCGACCGGTCTTCTTGTCGGAGAACAGCTCGCCATCCTCATCTCGGCACACGAGCGGTTGGACCTCGGACACCGAGACGAACGACTTCCCGTACCAGCGTGCGCCGCCCAGTATCTGATGAGTGCGATGGCCGGTGTCGAAACTGAAACCCTTCCAACGGTATCCGACGAGATCGTCGATTCGTGCGGGTGTGAGTCGTGTCCAGAGGGCATCGAGCTCGCGGGGATCGATCCGGTCGGTGCGCGCACGCAGTGCGGCGAGTTCCTGGACGACGTCCATGTCGGGTTCCTGTCAGTCGAAGGTGAGTACGGCCTTGACGACCTCACCTGCCGTCACGGCGGCGAAGGCGTCGTCGAGTTTGTCGAAAGGAAATGTGCTGGTGATCTTCTCCACGGGGAATCGGCCGTCGCGCCAGAGTGCGGCGAGTTCGGGGAGGAAGACGTGCGGGTCGGCGTCGCCTTCGATGACACCGGTGAGGGTGCGACCGCTCAACAGGTGCGTCTGATCGATCGTGATGGGGTTCCGTCCACCACGCAGACCCAGGGTCGCGCACACTCCGGGGCTCGCGAGAGACGACATCGCCTGCCGGATCACAGCTTCGGACCCCACCGACTCCACCGCATAGTCGACGCCGCCGCCTGTGGCCCGACGCACATGGCGGCCGATATCGTCGACGTCGTCGGGAGACAGCGCCGTCGTCGCGCCCAATTCGAGCGCCGGGGCGTGACGGCGAGGGTTCGGGTCGATGCCGATGATGGTGCCGCAGCCAGCGACCTTCGCTGCCATGACAGCAGCCATCCCCACTGCTCCGAGGCCGAATACGGCTATCGTCGAGTCGGATTCGGGCCGGAGAACCCGCAGCACGGTGCCGGCTCCGGTGGCGAGCCCGCACCCGAGAGGGCCTGCAAGTTCGATGGGCACTTCTCGGGGGAGTCGGACGACGTTCCGATCGGTGGCGACCACGAGCGACGAGAACGACGACTGACCGAACCAATTGCCGTGAATCGGTTTGCCGGCCCCGTCGTGAAACACCGAGGTGCCGTCGGGGCGCACACCGGAATAGTTCAGTGGCGCGAATCGACTGCAGTAGGCGGGACGGCCGCGACGGCAATTACGGCAGGTTCGGCACGAATCGAACCCGATGACCACGGGGTCGCCGACGCGCAGGCCGACAATGCTTGATCCGACCTCGGCGACCACGCCGGACCCTTCATGGCCCAGCACCGCGGGAAGAGGAATCGGAACTCCACCTGCCGCCGCGGTGAGGTCGGTGTGGCAGATCCCCACGCCGCGGATCCGCACGAGGATCTCGTCGGGTCGAAGCTCGGGGACGACAACGGATTCGATTCGCAGGGGAGCGCCCTGTTCGCGCAATACGGCGGCGCGTGCGGTGCGGGTCATGCCGGTACCGCCCCGCCCGCAACGCGGCTGTTTCCCACGAGCACTGCCAACATCAGCTGCTGCACGCGCCGCTGGTTGGATTCCGTTCCCCGGAAGTGCATCACCTGCCCGACGTCGAGCGAGAGGATGAGAGCAGCGTGGACGAGGAAACGACATTCGACGGCGGAGAGATCGGGGCGCAATTCGGTGACGATGCGTGCCCACTCCTCGATGTTCAGACGCTGGATGTTGCGGAGATCGCTGCGATGGGCCTTCGGTAGGTTGCCGATCTCGGCGAAGTAGACCGACATCAGCTCGCTGTGGTCGAACGCCAACCGAACGAACACGTCCACGAGATGCTCGAGTGCCTGGTCGGGTGTGGACGATTCGGTCAGCGCGGATTCCACGGACATCGCCACGCGGTCGCCCGCGCGGTGGAAAGCGGCGGCGAGCAGGTCGGCTTTGCTCGGGAAGTGCCGGTACACACCGGATGCGTTGATACCCGCGGCACTGCCGATCTCCTCGATGCTCACATCGTGATAGCCGCGCGCGTCGAACAGCAGAATCGCTTCGTGCAGTATCACTTCGCGCTTGTTGGATGTCGCGAGACCGGTCTTGGCCGGCGTCTCCCCGGTGTCGGGCTCGGCGGGGACGAGCGGTGTCTCGACGATCGAGTGGCACGCACCGAGCAGGAGCTGCTGGAGTCGTCGGTTCGCCAGTGGAGCGCGGTGCGTGGTGATCGAGCCGATCGCGCTCAACAGTGCGGTGCTGACGACGACGTCGTCGGCTTCCGTGAGGTCGGGGCGGAGCTGCGCGGTGATGTGGGCGAGGCGCCGGTTGATCGCCACCATTTTGCCGCGCACCTGCAGGCCGTCGTCCTTCGACAGGTAACGGCGTTCCCAACGGTACAGACCACCGGTGCGGCGGTTGGCGATGGTGGTGCGGATCGTGGCCGACAGCAGGCGGTCGAGGGTATCGGCCGGATCGGTGTTGTCGCCGGCGTCGAACTCGTCGACTGCCGCGCCGAGCGAGTCGGCAAGTTCGTTGACCGAATGCAGGAACAGTGCGTACTTGTTCGGGAAATGGCGGTAGAGGGCAGGCCCGGAGATTCCGACGGTCTTCGCGATCTCGTCGATGCTCACGCCGTGGTAGCCGCGTTCGCTGAATGCCTCGGCTGCGACGGCCGCGATCTGTGCCTTGCGGTCCTTGGGGCGTCGGCGCACCGCCGTGGTCTTGCTGCCGGAGTTCGCTCGTGGGCGCGCTCCGACCTGCGCGTGTTCGGCCACCTGAACTCCTTGTCGATTGTGTCGGACCCGCGACCGATCGCGGAGAGCTACTCAACTCTAAAGGTAACAGTGGAAACCCCGGAATCGGAATGCAGTTCTAGTGTCGTGTTCGACTGAAAACCGCAGAACACAGTGTGTTGACAAACTCTGTGGCGACCTCCAAAGTTAACAGCAATTCTTCCGATTGTCTCCGGAAGAACGGGCACGTGGGGGCGTGGTGCAGCGTCCCGCGCCGATGCGAGGAGGACACTTGAGGACCAAATTCACCGAGGCGTTCGGGGTCGAGCACCCCATCGTCCAAGGCGGCATGATGTGGGTCGGTCGTGCCGAGTTGGTCGCGGCAGTGGCCGACGCCGGCGCGCTGGGTTTCCTCACCGCGTTGACACAACCTACGCCGGAAGACCTGGTCCGTGAGATCGCGCGGTGCCGGGAGATGACCGACAAGCCGTTCGGTGTCAACCTCACCATCCTGCCGTCGATCACACCGCCGCCGTACGCCGAGTACCGCGCCGCGATCATCGAGTCGGGCGTCAAGATCGTCGAGACAGCGGGGTCCAACCCGGTCGATCACCTGCCGTTCTTCAAGGATGCGGGAATCAAGGTCATCCACAAGTGCACGAGCGTCCGGCACGCCCTCAAAGCAGAGCGAGTGGGTGTCGATGCCGTGAGTATCGACGGCTTCGAATGTGCCGGGCATCCCGGCGAGGACGACGTCCCCGGTCTGGTCCTCATTCCCGCCGCGACCCGCAAGCTCCGGATTCCGGTGATCGCATCGGGTGGTATCGCCGACTCGCGCGGTCTCGTCGCCGCGCTTGCTCTCGGCGCCGACGGCGTGAACATGGGCACTCGCTTCATGTGCACCGTCGAGTCACCTGTGGGGCAGCGGGTCAAGGAACAGATCGTCGCGAACAGTGAGCTCGACACGAAGCTGATCTTCCGCACACTCCGCAACACGGCGCGTGTCGCGGCGAACGCGGTCAGCGCGGAGGTCGTCGAGATCGAGTCCCGCGGTGCGGAGTTCGCCGACATCGCGCACCTTGTCGCCGGTGCGCGTGGTCGCACCGTCTTCGAGGAGGGCGATGTCGATGCCGGCATCTGGACATCCGGGCAGAGCCAGGGCCTGATCGACGACATCCCGACGGTGGCCGAACTGGTCGACCGGATGGTCTCGGAGGCAGAGGAGATCATCATCGGGCGCCTGAACGGCATCGTTGCTGTCGAGGCAGGCGTGCGAGCATGACCGAGACGACGGGAGGAGCTGCCGTGGAGGGGCTGCGGTCGGAACTGGTCGACGGCATTCTCCGGCTTACGATCAACCGCCCGAAGCGGATGAACGCGCTCGATCTCGTCACGATGGGCGCGTTGGGCGAGGCGGTGATCGCGGCCGGCGCGGATGAGCGCGTGCGCACCATCGTGCTCACAGGGGAGGGCACCGCGTTCTGCACGGGCGCCGATCTTGCTGCTGCGGGGGCGAACCCGGCCGACCCGAATGTTGTGATGGATACCGCGAACTCGTTGATTCGTGCGATCGTCGACTCGCCCGTGCCGGTCATCGCGGCAGTCAACGGGCCGGCCGCAGGCGTCGGTGTGTCGATCGCGGTGGCGGCCGATCTCACGTACGCGGCCGAAAGCGCGTACTTCCTCCTGGCATTCGTCAACATCGGACTCATGCCCGACGGTGGATCGAGCATGTTGATCCCGGCTGCCATCGGCCGTGCCCGCGCAGCCGAGATGGCGCTGCTCGGCGAACGTCTCTCCGCGGCCGACGCAGACCGTTTCGGTCTCGTGGCCCGAACGCTCCCGGACGGCGGACTCGCGGCGCACGTCGATGCAGTGGCGGCCCGCACCGCGAGTGGTCCGCGGCGGGCTCTGGCGCTCACCAAGCAAGCGCTCAACAATACGACCCTGTCCGTTCTCGACGATGCGCTGGCGTTCGAGAAAGCAGGCCAGGTCGAGCTACTCGCATCCGCGGATTTCGCGGAAGGTGCGATGGCCATGCTGCAAAAGCGTCGCCCCGACTTCGCGTAGAGACCGTATGCACATGTGATGGACAGAGGAGGGCGTGGGAACGCTTCGAGCGCCTGCCTCTGTCTATTGTCGATGTGCTGTTCACAGGCCATTTATCTCACTTCTCACCCACGAGCATACTGCTCGCCTCCCTGAGGCCGCAGCGTCCGAAGATGACGAGAATCCCCGTTAACAAAACTCTGGTCACAATCGGAGTTTGCATGTAGGGTGCATCACACCGGAACCCGGCAATTGCCGCGCCCTTCGTCCCGAATCTGTCCCGTCTCGAGAGGACCGTCGATGGTTTCCCACTCTGTCTCGGATGCACACCGCTACCGCAGCAACAACTGGAACAACCAGGTCGCGCGTCACGCCCTGATGACTCCTGACAGCGCTGCGTTCCGCTTTCTCGGCGAGTCGATCACCTGGTCGCAGCTGGACGAGCGCGTCGAGAAGCTTGCGGATGCACTGTCGCGTCGCGACATCGGATTCGGCGATCGCATCATCGTCCTGATGCTCAACCGCCCCGAGTACATCGAGATCGTCCTCGCGGCCAACGCGCTCGGCGCGATCGCGGTCCCGGTCAACTTCCGTCTCACCGCGTCCGAGGTTGCTTTCCTCGTGGCGGATTCGGGCGCGAAGGCGATTGTTGCGGAGGGTCCACTCGTACCGCTCGCTGCCGCGGCCCGCGCTCAGTCCGCAGGCATCGACCTGGCGATCACCATCGGTGCAGAGCCCGAAGGCGACGCAGTCTCGTACGACGCACTCGTGGCCGAAGAGGGCGACCCGCACCCCCAGGTCGAGATCCCGAACGACACTCCGGCGCTGATCATGTACACCTCGGGCACCACGGGCCGTCCCAAGGGTGCGGTACTCACCCACTCGAACATGGAAGCCCAGGCGCTCACCTGCATCCGGGCCTTCCAGCAGTTCGACGAGTCCGGCATCGGCTTCTGCGCCTCGCCGATGTTCCACATCGCTGCGCTCGGCTCGATCGCCCCGAGCCTGATGCTCGGCAGCACCACCGTGATCCACCCCGTGGGAGCATTCGACCCCGGCGCGCTGCTCGATGTCCTCGAGGCCGAGCAGGTCACCAGCCTGTTCCTCGTGCCGGTGCAGTGGCAGGCCGTGTGTGCTGCGCAGCAGGCGAACCCCCGAAAGCTTGCACTGCGCAACATCTCGTGGGGGGCCGCACCGAGTTCCGACACCATCCTGCGCGCCATGGCCGATACCTTCCCGGATGCGTTCAACGTCGCAGTGTTCGGCCAGACGGAGATGTCGCCGATCACGTGCGTGCTCGACGGTGCGGACGCAATCCGCAAGCTCGGATCCGTCGGGCGCGTCATCCCGACAATCCAGGCGCGAGTGGTCGACGACGAGATGAACGACGTCGCTCCCGGTGAGGTCGGTGAGATCGTCTACCGCGGTCCCACCATGATGCGCGACTACTGGAACAACCCGACGGCTACGTCGGAGGCGTTCTACGGCGGATGGTTCCACTCAGGCGACCTCGTACGCGTCGACGACGAGGGCTTCGTCTACGTCGTGGACCGCAAGAAGGACATGATCATCTCGGGCGGCGAGAACATCTACTGCGCCGAGGTCGAGAACGTCCTCTTCGGACACCCTGCAATCCTCGAGGCGGCGGTCATCGGTCGCCCCGACACGAAGTGGGGCGAGGTCCCCGTCGCGGTCGTCGCACCGAAGCCGGGCAACGACGATCTCACCCTCGAGGCGCTGCAGCCCTACTTCGACGAACACCTCGCGCGTTACAAGCACCCGAAGGAAATCGTGGTCGTGGATGCACTGCCGCGCAACGCCAGCGGCAAGGTCGTCAAGGGTGACCTGCGGGGCGGCCTGTCCGCCGTCGTGCAGGGCTGACCTCCGAAATCCCTTCCGCTGTATTGCGGGACGGGGTGTCAGGGTCGGCAAGTAGGGCGCCGGCCGCCGAGGCCCGGCATGTGAACAGTGGACACCGAGGGGGTGGGGAACGTGGCATTCGAGCTACCGAAGGCGAAAGGGCCGGCGCACGATCTGGCTATCCAGATCGGCGCGTTGGTCGGCTTCTCGCTCGAGACGCTCGTCGCGGCGTTCCGTGTTGTCGTCCAGCGGAAATTGTCTCTGGGGGAGACGATCGCGCAGGCTCTGTTCATCGCGAGGGTATGCAGCGGGCCTTCACTGCTGCTCATGTTGCCGATCGGCGTGCTCATCGCCGTGTCGGTGGGGTCCCTCGCCGGGCAGCTCGGCGCCGGCGCCTATTCCGGCGCGATCGTGTCGTTCGTCGTGGTAGGGCAGGCCGCAGCACTGGTGGTCGCGCTGATGCTCGCCGGGGTCGGTGGTTCGGCGATATGCGCCGACCTCGGTTCGCGCACCATCCGTGAAGAGATCGACGCGATGGAGGTCTTGGGCCTCAACGTGATCGAGCGCCTCGTCGTGCCGCGCCTCATCGCGGCAGTGCTCGTGTCGATGATCCTCTGTGCGCTCGTCACAGTCGTCGGTATCGGCGCCTGCTATCTGTACGAGATCTATCTCAACGACGGGTCCGGTGGAGCATTCCTCCGCACTCTCTCGGAGTACGGACGGCTGTCCGACTTCGCTATGGCGATGGTCAAATCGGCCTGCTTCGGGGTCACGTCGGCGCTTATCGCGTCGTTCAAGGGGCTTCATGCCAAGGGTGGTCCGAGCGGTGTCGCCGATGCGGTCAACGAAGGCGTGGTTCTCGCCTTCATCATGGTGTTCGTCGTGAATACTGTTCTGTCCCAGATGTACACGGTGATGGTTCCGGCGGTGGGTACGTACTGATGATCTCGCACTCCACCGCTACCCGGGCGCGCTCGGCAGCAGGACGACCGGTCACCACCGTCGTCGACGGATGCGTCGAAGTCGGCCGCCATGTCGTCTTCGCTTTCCGCGCGATAGCCGGTATCCCCACGGCACTGCACCGGTATTTCTCGCACGTCCTACGCCACATCGGGGAAGTCAGCTTCGGCTACGCGTCGCTGCTGGCCGGAGGCGGAACGATCGGCATCGTGCTCGCGATGTCCGCTGTCGCCGCCATGATGGTGGGTGTCGAAACCCAACGAGGTCTCGAACTCATCGGCATGACGTCGCTGTCGGGGATGCTCTCCGCGATCGCCAACACCCGCGAACTCGCTCCGGTCGTCGCATCGATCGCGTTGGCCGCCAAGGTCGGCACCGGTTTCACCGCGCAGCTCGGCGCGATGCGGATCTCCGACGAGATCGACGCACTCGACGCAATGGCCGTGAGATCGGTTCCGTTCCTTGCGAGTACCCGCCTCATCGCCGCCGCGGTGTGTGTCATCCCGATCTACATGGTGGGTCTGCTGGGTTCCTATGTCGCGACCCGGCTCGTCGTCGTGAACTTCCAAGGAAATTCCGCGGGTACCTACGACTACTACTTCCATCTCGCGTTGTCGCCGTCCGACCTGTGGTACTCACTCACCAAGGCCGTGGTGTTCGCGATCATTGTCGCGATCGTCCACTGCTCGTACGGGTTCTATGCGTCCGGCGGTCCCGAGGGTGTCGGCCGCGCCGCCGGGCGTGCATTGCGCACGAGCATCCTCGCGATCGGGATCACCGATGTGGTCCTCACGTTCGCGTTGTGGGGTCTGGTTCCGACGATCCCGGGGGTCGGGCTGTCGTGACGACCACTGCCACCGTCGAACGAGCGAGAACCGAGAGCAGGGCCGGGATGCGACGCAAGAACCGGACCGAGGGGCCGAGCAGGGGCGTCCTCGCCGCCATCGGTGCGGTCGCATCCGTCGTCCTGCTCGTGATCGGAGGACTGCTCGTGGCTTCGGGCGCGGGTTCGCTCTCGCGTGATCCGCAGGTCACGGCGACGGTGCCGGCCGAAGCGGGCTTGATCCAGGGTGCCGCGGGTGTGCAGTACCAAGGCGTACACGTCGGTTCCGTCGTCGGTATCGATGCGGGGGTCACCAGCTCTCGCCTGACGATGCAGCTGGGCAAGGACAAGATCGCCGAGATCCCCGCGTCCGTCATGGTGCGGATCGTGCCGCGCACTCTGTTCGGCGACGTGTTCATCGAACTCGTCCCGCCGGAGAATCCGGCGATCGGCCCGCGGCTCTCGGGTGGCGACGAGGTCACCGTCGATACGTCGGACGAGGCCGTGCAGCTCGCCAACCTCTACTATCGTGCCGCCGACCTGCTCGAACAGCTGCGTCCCGAACAGCTGGCCACCGCACTCGACGCCGTGAGCCAGGCGCTGGAAGGTCGCGGAGAATCCCTGGGCGCGACGATCGACAGGATGGCCGCGCTCACCGCGGACCTGGGTCCGCTCGTCGACGCCGGTATCGCAGCGGCGCCGCAGATGGCTGCCGTGGCCGAATCGATGTCCGCCGCCACCGATGATGTCATCACGGTCATGCAGAACGCCTCGGAACTGTCGCGGATCGCCCTCGCGAACGAAGACGGGATCGCCCGGCTGCTCTCCGGCGGCGCCGCACTAGGAGCACAGGGAGCCGACGTGCTCTCCGCGAACACCGGCAACATGATCGCGGTCGTGCGCAACGGAGCACCGGTCGTCGGGGCCTTCGCCGGAAACACGGAGGGGCTCGACGAGACATTGAAGTACCTGGGAATCTTCGGTGAAGCGGGCGCGCGAGTGTTCTCGACCGGACGGTTCAACATCACTGCTATCGCGGATTTCGCCGACCCGATGCCCTATACCAGCGCGGATTGTCCGCGATACCCCGGCATGGAGGGATCGAACTGCGGTGATCCGGTCCAGACCTCGGCGACAGGTCGCGGGCAGGTCGTGTCGGCCGCCGCGGAGAGCGAACCACTCGGATTTCTCGAGCAGATCTCGGCCGGCGTCGACCCCGCTGATCCTGCAGCGCTACTGCGTGATCCGTCCACCGCCGCCTCGGTCCTTCTCGGACCGCTCGTCCGAGGGACGGCGGTGAGCATTCCGTGAAATCGAATATCGGACCGGGGATCCAGCTCGCCGGGTTCTGCATGGTGGGAGTGCTTGCGGCGGTCATCGTCGGCAACACCCTGGAACGTCCCATCATCGGATCCACCAGCGACTACGCGGCGGAGTTCACCAACGTCGAAGGCCTCACCCCCGGCAGCGACGTCACACTCGCCGGCGTGCGTGTCGGCCAGGTATCGGAAGTGAGATTCGAACAGCAGGAGGACGGAACATCCCGTGCTGCAGTCGAATTCGAGATCGAATCCGGTCATGAACTCACCACCGACGTCCTCGCCGACATCAACTACGGCGACATGATCGGTGTCCGGTACGTCGCCCTGAGCCTGCCCGGTGACACATCCGGACAGATCCTCGCGCCCGGCTCGACGATCCCGATCGAACAGACCACCCCTCCCGTCGACCTCACCGCCCTGCTCAACGGGTTCAAGCCGCTCTTCGAAGCGATCGATCCGGCACAGATGAACTCACTCGCGGCTTCGGTCGTCGACGCGTTCCAAGGGCAGGGCGCGACCCTCGAGTCCCTGCTCTTGCACGTGGCATCCGTCAGCACCGACATTGTCGAGCAAGAGCAGGTGTTCAACGATGTCATCGTGAACCTCGAACAACTGGTGACGGTGATCGACCGTCGCAGTGATGAAGTCTCGCAACTCATCTCCGGTATGAACGTGGTGGGTCAGGCGCTCGCGGGCGATACCGATCAGCTCGCCGCCCTCATCGATCGCGGTTCTTCGGCGGTGCGGTCCACCGCGGTGCTGATGTCCGGTGCGATGGCACCGCTCGACACCACCGTCACCGACCTGCGGGCAATGACCGATGCCTGGATTCCGCAGACCGACGAGTTCAACCGATCGATGGCGCTACTCCCGGAACTCGGCCACAAGATCAACCGGATCGGCGACTACGGCGGCTGGCTCAACCTCTACATGTGCAACTTCACGATCGAATCGAACGACTTCGAAACGAACATCTTCGGATCCGAGTACTCGGAGGTGTGCCGATGAGTATCGGACGCACACTTCGCGACACGTTCGCCGCGATCTTCTCGGGCAGGCACGACCGCAATGCGAATCCGATAGTGCTGGGAGTCGCCGGTATGACCCTGGTGGCGATCCTCATGCTGGTCGCGTTGGCGGCGCCGACGGTGACGTACTGGCTCCGCACGGATTCGTACACCGCAGAACTGGCCAATGCGGCCGGACTGAAGCCGAACGACCCCGTCTACGTGGCCGGAGTCCCCGCCGGGCGGGTCGAATCGATGGAACTGTCCGGCGATCGCGTGATCGTCGACTTCCGAGTCGACCGGTCGCAGAACCTCGGCGACCGCACCACAGCCGAGGTGAAGCTCAAGACCGTGCTCGGCAAGTTGTACCTCTCGGTGAGTCCCGCTGGAGCCGGTGAACTCGATGACGGGTTGATTCCGTTGGCACGCACCGGTGTTCCGTACAGCCTCGACGAACTCGCCACCGATGCCGAGCACGTGGCCGACGGACTCGATGTCGAAGGGCTCGAGGCGATGATGCAGACCCTCGCCGACACGATGCCCGCAGATTCGGGGCAGATCTCCTCCGCACTCGCCGGGGTGGAGGCGACCTCGCAGATGCTGGTTCGCAACGACGCACGGATCACGTCCCTGCTGCAGGCCTCGAAATCACTCACGTCGATCGTCACAGAGCAGAGCGAAGACGTTGCGGCGCTCGTGGAGAACTCGACCGCGGTGGTGAGCATCCTTTCCGCCAGGAAAGAAGCGCTCTTCCAGCTGGTCGAGGATCTTCGCGCACTCACGGAGTCGGCCGCGACGTTCCTGACCGACAACTCCGACGACCTGAACACGCTCCTCGTGAACATGCGTTCGGTGACCGACACGCTTGCGGCGAACGCCGACAACATCGACCGAATCCTTCTCGAATTCCCGTCGGCTCTGCGCGCAGCCACCAACGCCGCAGGTAACGGGACGTGGGTCGATGTCCATGCACCTGCCGGGCCTATTCCCGACAATTTCCTGTGCTCCATCGGAGTGATGGAGGGCTGCAAGTGAATCCGGTTGTGAAGACGTGGTTGATCCGAGGTGCTGCCATCGTTGCGGTGCTGGCGTTGTGTGCCGCGGGCGTGTGGTATGTCGTGGGCCCCGACCGGACCCGAACCGTCACCGCGCAGTTCGCCACTGTGAGCGGGATCTATCCCGGTAGTCATGTCGCGGTACTGGGCCTTCCCGTCGGCACCGTCGAAGAGGTCCGTCCCGCCGGGACGTACGTCGAGGTGAAGATGACCGTACCGTCCGATATCGCTCTGCCCGAGGATGTCTCGGCGTTCGTGATGAATCCGTCCGTGATCAGCGACAGGTTCGTCGAACTCGCGCCCGCCTACCGCGACGGAGCCCAATTCGCCGCCGGAGATGTGATTCCCGTCGACCGCAGCCATTCTCCGATCAACTGGGACGAGATGCTCGAGAGCATCGATACTCTCGCCGCCGCGATGGGTCCCGAGGGCGGCGACCTCGGTCGCACACTGGAAGTGTCCGCCGATGCGACGGAGGGGCTCGGTGAGCAGATGAACCAGGCGATCGTCGCGCTCAGCCAGGCGACGTCGGTGGTCGGCGCCAAGTCCGAGGACATCGGCGAACTCATCGACGACCTCGGGGCTGCGGTGCGCGCCGTGAACTCTCGTGAGGGATCGCTTTCCGCACTCGTCGACGGCGTGGCGGAACTCGGTGAGGAGCTGCAGCGGCAGAACATCGACGTCTCGGCACCGATCACGCAGTTGACCACTATCCTGGATCAGCTCGACACGCTCCTAGCCGAGCGCGGTGGCGACGCCCGAGAGATCATGGCGAACGCCCGTACCCTCACCGATACCTTCGCCGCGAACGAGGTCGGATTCGCGGAACTGTTCGACGTCCTGCCGCTCGCCATGCAGAACATCGACCAGGCGATCGGAGAGAACGGGCGCGGCCGGATCCGGTTGAACATCTCTACGCAGATCAGCCAGTTCCCGCGCGCGCAGGAGTTGTGTGCCCGCGAACCGCTGCCGCTGTGCACCGGTGCAGGTTTCACGAACCCGATCACCGTGCCGTTCGACCTGTCCGATCCCTACGAGGACCTCGTGCCCGAGTCCCTGGATCGCGCGCTGGGCGAGGGAGGTCCGCGATGATGCGGAGTAGGGCCTCGGCCGTAGCCCTCGTTGCGACGGTCGGGCTGCTGACGTCCGGTTGCGGCCTGAGCTTCCAGAGTCTGCCCATGGGCAGGACCGGTCCCGGTTCCACCTACACCGTGACCGCGATCTTCGGCAGCGCAGACCGCGTCGACCTCGGTGCCGAGGTCCGCGCCGGACAGGCCATCGTGGGCCGCGTGTACTCGATGTCGACCGACGGTCGACAGGCCTTCGTCCAACTCAGCATGACCGAATCCGTGGATCTACCGGCGAACGTCGGCGCGTCCGTGCGACTACCGTCGGCCCTGGGCAGCCCGTACATCCAGATGGACATGCCGGACGAGGCGTCGAAGGAACTTCTCGCCGATGGAGACACCATCACCCGGACCGAGCTCGGCCCCGACATCGAGAGCACCTTCGCGATGCTCGGCAACGTCGTGAACGGCAGTGGACTGGACCAGCTCCGCACTATCACCACCGAACTCGATGCTGCCTTCGGCGACCGAGGGGAGTCGATCCGCACGATGCTCACCGAGCTCGACTCCACGATGGCTCTGGCCGACGAGAACACCGAGTACTTCGACCGGACACTCGCGGCCGTCGATTCGGTGACCGCGCGACTCGCACAGCAACAGGAACTGATCGACAACGGGATCGCCGACAGTGCTGCCCTGATCGGACTCCTCGCTGCGCAACAACAGGATCTTCGCACGTTGGTGTCGAGTACGGCGACCGCCGTGTCGTCGATGGACACCGTGATGGCCGACCAAGCCACGATCGGTGTCGCGGTCGACGACCTCGCAGAGATCACTGCCGGAATCCGCGACTTCAACACCACAGTGGGGTCGGTGCTCGTCAACGTCAACGACTTCATCACCGGCTTCAACTCGGCGGTGCGCGGCGACTACCTGCTGTTCGACGGCGCCTTCGACATTCCTGCCGCGATCGACCTGCTCGTCACCGGCGGTATGCCGCCCGGCGCCGAGACCGACGCATCGTCGCCGCCGACCGACATCGCGTCGACCTTGACCGACCTGCTGCAGGGGGGAGCCCGATGAGCCGCCCCGTTCTCATCCAGCTGGTGGCGTTCGTGCTGGTCGGAATCTTCGCGACCGTGTTCGGTGTCCGGTACGTGCTCGGCCCGCAGAGCTTCGGCGGTGCCGTCGAACTGACGGCGGATCTGGCCGACGCACGCAGCATCGGACCGGGGACCTCGGTCACCTATCGCGGTGTCGCGGTGGGGACGGTCGAGTCGGTCACGATCAACCCGGGCGGCGTCGGGTCCACAGCGGAACTCTCGCTCGACCCCGGAACGCAGATCCCGGTCGGTAGCGTCGGCAGGGTCGCCACTGCAACAGCCATCGGCATCCTCGCTCTCGACATAGAGCCCGAGACCGCGGACGGGCCGTACCTCCAGAGCGGCGACACCCTCGAGGTGCCGGAGGAGATGCAGGGTATGCGCCTCGATGAGTTGCTCGTGCACATGACCGAGCTCATCGAGAGCGTCGACGCCGATTCGATCGTGTCGTTGGGCGACACCTGGGGTACCGCGCTCCGCGACACCGGACCCGAACTGCAGGCACTGCTCGAGAACGCCGACGCCCTGTCGACGATGGTCGCCGAACGTGCACCGACCATCGCGACGCTGCTCGACGAAGGGCTGGGCCTGATCGATTCTCTCGCACGGAATTCGGAAGGATTCCCGGGCTCGATGCGTGCGTTCCGCGATGTGTCGGACCAGCTCGTCGGGAGCAGGGATTCGCTGGTGTACCTGCTCGACCGATCGCCGGATGCTCTTGCGCGCACCGAAGAGCTGTTCGCCGGTACGAAGGACAACTTCGGCGTGCTCATGACGAACCTCGTCACAGTGGGAGAGGTGGCCGCTCCGCGCACACCGGCAGTGACGGCGCTCCTCGATGCGATGCCCGCGACGCTCGCCGACCTCTCCGGCATCGTCAAAGGCGACCGGGCCGACTTCTCCCTGGTAGGGACGCAGGGACCGGTCTGTGTCTACGACACCCAGCGGATGATGATCGGTGACGAAAGCCTGCGCGAGCCCAATCGGTCCCTGTACTGCCCACCCGGCGAAGACCTGTCCCAGCGCGGCGCCCGTGTTGCGCCGAGGCCCGATGATCTGGGCCTGCAGGGGCAGACCACTCCGGGGGCCGTGGTGGGTCCCGACATGGCCGACGATCCGCTCCTGATCCCGACCGGGGTCGAGGTACTGAACTACTGGCAGAAACTCCTGGAAGGACTCGGGAATTGGTAACGCCTCTCCTGCCCGAGGGCAGGAGATTCCCAGCTCAGACCGCACCCGAACCACCCCCCGAAGGAGACGGACCCCAGTGACCTACGTCGTCGACACCGGTGTGGCCACGCTCCGCCACAGCCAGAATCACTCTGGCAGCGTTCCGATCCCGACACCCCGAAAACCCACAGGTATCGCACCGGAAAACTCGTTCTCCGAGTCCGAGGGGTTGCTTGGCTCTCGCGAAACACCCCGAACACGTCATCGTCGTATACGCGGGCCGCACCAACACCACCTTCCGGCCGGCCCGCCTACCGCGTTCGACAAGTTCCCGCTTCATGGTCGCGACCGCCGCATCCGCAGCCTTGCGCGCCATGTTCGATTTCGCCAGGAACTTGGGTTTGAAATCCTCCACCGCCAACAACTGATGCTCGTCGACAACCCGCTTGGCCCAGGCTCGTCCGTCGTGCCGGTTCTGCCGGGCCGCTTTCTTGTGCACCTTCGCCGCCTGTTTTCGGGCCCGCTGGTAGCCCTTCGACGGCGCCTGCCCCTTCCCACGCCGGCGTCGCGCCATCCGTTTCTGGGATTTCGCCAACTCCGCAGAGCACCGTTTCCGATATTCGGCATGCGGCAGATCGAACTGCTCATCGGTGGCCGTCGCGGTCTGCGTGACACCCCAGTCGATCCCCACACGACTGTCCTCCTCAACGGCAGGGATCAGCTGTCTCTCGCGGGTCACCACAAACGACGCCCACCAATGGCCGAGCGAATCACGCGTGATGCGCACACTCGACGGCTCCGACGGCAACTCCCGCGACCACACCACCGGCATACTCACACCCTTGGGCAACACCAGCTGCCCGTCGCGGATCCGGAAACCCCGTTGGGTGTATTCCAGCGACGGCAAGGTTTTCTTCCGCGCCTTGTATCGGGGGCGACCGCGGCCTTTGACGGTGAACGAGGCATCGAGTGCCTGCGTGAACGTGCGGAGCATCTGCTGCTGCGCGACCTGGGAGCCGTCCCGCAGCCACGCCGAGTGTGTCCGGGCTTCGGTCAACAGCTTTCCGAGTTTCGCGAAGTTCGGCTTCCGGCCGGTCTTCTGTTGGTGGACGGCTTCGTTCCACAGGAATCGGCAGCGGTGCCATTCTTGCATCAGGGCGCGTTCCGCGATAGCGCCCGGCCGCAGCCGGTAGTTGTAGCGCACCACCTCGGTCCCCATACCCGGCACCGTATCCGGACCCACCGACAAGGTTTCTCGACCCGACACGGTTGCATTGAGCAACCCTTCTACAGGAAGGAGGACGGCGCTTCCTCTCCCTCGTGAACGAGGGAGTATCTGCGCCGAACACCAGATGACCGACGAGAACCCGGCCGTCGCATCGGCGACTACCGAGACCGGCGAATCGGATCACGGGCCCACAAACCGCTCTGGAAAGGGACGGGTCGTGTCCGTCGCGGTGATCGTGCTGCTGGCCGTCGTCGCGGGCTTCTTCGGATTCCGGTGGTGGCAGGCAGCGCAGACCGAGTCGTTGCGTACCGAGGCGGTCGATGCCGCTCGTGAGTACGCGACGACCCTGGGCACCTACGACTACCAGTCGTTCGACGATTCACTCGAGGCGGTAGCTGCGGCTTCCACCGAGGAGTTCGCGGCGAAGTACTCGGGGGTCGCCGGCGACCTGCGTGGACTCGTCGAGAACGGGCAGGGTTCGTCGGTCGCGACGGTCTCGCATGCCGGACTCGAGACGCTCGACGGCGACACCGCCACGGTGCTGGTGTTCCTCGACCAGGACGTTACGAACGTCGTCGTCCCCGAGGGACGAACCGACGCAACGAGGTTCCTCATCACCTTGAAGCGCATCGACGATACGTGGATGCTCGACGGCGCCGACGCGAAGTAGCGACCCCGAACCGGAAAGAGGAGCACCCAAGACCCTGTTGCATCGTATGAGAATCCGACTATCTTGAATCGGCAGGATGATTTTCCCGATTCAGAATCCGGGTCGGATTCTCAGGTGCGACGAGGTAGGCGATGCGCTTCATCTTCCATTACCCCGAGATCAGCGGCTCCGACGGCGATGTTCTCGATCCGGGTCCACTGCGCGATGTTGCCGTCGCGGCCGAGCGGGCCGGGTTCGATGCCCTCTCTTTCAGTGAACATCCGGCGCCGGGTGCGAAGTGGCTCGACCGCGGCGGGCACCAGACGCTCGATTCGTTCGTAGCCCTCGGATACGTGGCCGCCGCGACCGAACGACTCAGGCTGCTCACCTATCTCGCAGTGGTGCCCTACCGCAATCCGTTCCTGCTCGCGAAGGGTGCTGCCACACTCGACAAGCTGTCCGGCGGACGGTTCACCCTCGGCATCGGAACCGGCTACCAGAAGCGTGAATTCCACGCACTCGGCGTCGACTTCGACGAGCGCAATGCTCTCTTCGACGAGGCTCTCGACGTGCTCCCTCTGCACTGGAGCGGCGAACCCTTCTCATATCAGGGGCGGCATTTCAGTGCGCAGGACATCATCGCCCGCCCTCGCCCCGTCCAGGATCCGATCCCGATCTGGATCGGAGGCAACTCCGCACTGACCAGACGACGCGTTGCCCAACGCGCTCAGGGCTGGATGCCGATGTCCGGCGGCGCGACCCTGAGCACCACGGCGCGCACGGCAGCACTCGGCCCGGTCGAGCAGCTCGGCGGCGATATCGCCGCGCTTCGCGCGCAGGCGGTCACGGCAGGCCGCACCGACCACATAGACGTCGTCTACTCGTACAGCCAGGAAATCATGTTGTCGTCCGTCGAGGCCGACCGTCATCACGACGTGCTCGACCAGCTCGAGAAGGCGGGCGTCGACTGGGTGCTGGTGTCGTGTCCCATAGAAGGGCTCTCGGCCACCACAGATTTCCTCGAGTCCTTCGGCGCCACCTACATCGGAAGCAGATGAGCGACATGAGCTGGTTCGAACAGCGCGCGGGGCTCGACGGGACGGTCGCAGTGGTCACCGGCGGTGCCGGAGGTCTCGGTGCCGCCATCGTGGCGGACCTTGCCGCCAACGGGGTGCGTCCCGCTGTCATCGACCTCGACGACGCCGCGGTGAAAGAACTACGCGATGTCCTCGACAAGCAGGGCGTCGACTACATCGTCACGCAGGGCGACGCCCGCGATCCCGACGCGCTGACCGCGCTGTTCGAGCAGGTCGACGAGCGTTGGGGTCGCGTCGACACCCTCGTCAACATCGTCGGTGGCACGTTCCGGGCGCAGTTCGTCGACACCGGCGCGAAGGGGTGGGATGCGATTCTGCGGACCAACCTCTCGCACGTGCTCCATGCGTGTTCACTCGCGGTGCCGCGGATGCAGGCCGGTGGTCGCGGCGGGAGCATCATCAATCTCACGACGATCGAAGCACACCGTGCCGCACCGGGTTTTGCTGTCTACTCGGCCGCGAAGGCAGCTGTCGAGCAGTTCGCACGAACTCTCTCGATCGAGGTAGCCCCCGACGGAATCCGGGTGAACAATGTTGCACCCGACTATGTTCCGACACCCAACCTGGCCAAACTCGCCTCGCTCGGTGGCGGCGACTCGTCCATGTCCACTCCGGAAGGGGTTCGCATCGCGATCCCGATGGGTCGGGCCGGCCACGTCACCGATGTGTCGAACAGCGTGGTGTTTCTGGCGTCGAAGCTGTCGTCGTTCATCACCGGCACGACGCTGCACCCGGACGGCGGGACCTTCGCCTCGTCGGGATGGTTCAACTGGCCCGATTCTGGGTGGGCGAACCATGTTCCTTCCCGAATCCTGGCAAACGCAACCTCGGCCGACTCGCCCGAGGCGTAGCCGAAACGCAGGATCAGGCGGTGGCCTTCATGGCGACCCACGCGCCGTAGCCGCCGATCAGATCGATCACGTCCTGGAATCCTTTCGCGCGCAACAGTGATGCAGCGACGCTCGACCGCCATCCGCCGGCGCAGTGCACGACGATCGGCTTCCCTGTCGGTACCTGATCGAGCCTTGTCCGGAGTTGCGCGAGCGGAACCGTGACGGATCCGGCGATGGCTCCGGCGGCACGTTCGCCGGGGTTGCGAATGTCGAGCAGCGTGATGCTGTCGGCCGCGAGAAGTTCCAGCAGTTCGTCGACGTCGATGCGACGAGCGGTACGGACCAGGTCGGTGAGTTCGGTCGGGAACCGTCCGTCGTGGTCGACGCCGAGATAACCGATCACATTGTCCTGACCTATCCGTGCGAGCCGGAGTGCGGCCATCTGCTCTTCGCCGGGGTAGGTGATCAGCACGATCGGCTCGCCCACTTCGGCCACCATCCCGCTCGTCTCGGCGAAGCGCCCGTCGAACCCCACGTTCACGGAGCCGCGTAGATGGCCGGCGGCGAAGTCGTCGACGCCGCGAGCATCGAGAATCAGTGTGCCGGAGTCCGATTCCTTCCGAACCGCCGCGGGGGAGAGTTCCGGGACGGTGCGCGTGGAACTCAGCAGTGGATGGACGTGCTTGTTCATGTCGGCATCGGTCGAGAAGTAGCCGGGTGCGGCGGGCTGACCTTCGGTGATCAGGGCGACGAATTCGTCTTCGGCCATCGGCTGCACCGATGGGTTCGTGAGGCGTTGGCGGCCTATCGTCGAGGTGAGTTCCGATGAGAGGTTCTTCCCGCACGACGATCCGGCTCCGTGCGCGGGCATCACCGTGGTCTCGTCGGGGAGCTTCAACAGGGTGTCGTGGATCGTGCGGTACATGGCATGGGCGAGATCCGCTGTCGAACCGTCTCCGAGGTTTGCCAGGTCGGGGCGGCCGACGTCGCCGATGAACATCGAATCGCCGGTGAGGACCGCGGTGGGTTCGGTATCCGGGTGCTCACGCACCAGGATGCTGATCGATTCCCACGTGTGACCGGGTGTCGACAGAATCTCCAGGTCGACTGCTCCGAGGGATATGTGCTCGCCGTGTGCGAGGCGGCGGATCGGGTATTCGGTTTCGGCTGCTTCGCCGAATCCGATCCAGGCCCCGGTCGCCTCGACGAGTTCGAGGTGTCCGGATACGAAGTCGGCGTGGAAATGGGTGTTGACGACGCCCTCGATGCTCAGGCCGAGGCGGTCGGCGTCGGTGAGGTATTCGCCGATGTCGCGGCGAGGATCCACCACGATTGCGCGGCCGGTGGTGTCGTCTCCGATCAGGTACGACGCATGCGAGAGGCATTGGAGGTAGTACTGCTCGAGGATCATCGGGGTTCCTCCCCGTCGAGGGGTCGTGTCGACGACCGGTCGTACCGAGAATGTGCGGTGGAAGTCCGCGTCCGTTGTGCATCACGCGCTGCGTGATGCGCCAGAGGTTCGACACCAGAATACTGCCCTTGACGCACGAGGTGTGATGTAGCTAACATCAGAGGTGCGAATCGAGCAGACGTCCGAGGACGACAGAGGCTCGTGAAGCAGAGATCCGGCCCGGAGATCGCGTAAAGCGAATCGACGGGCCGAACCCCTGTTCAGGGGCAGTTGCGGAGGAATTTCGTGGGGCAACGCATAGGTACAGTCGCGCGCGGCGACCTCATATTCGACGTGCGCGATCAAGGCCCGATCGACGGTGAACCGGTCGTCTTTCTGCACGGATTCCCGCAGGATGCAGGATCGTGGGACGGTGTCGCGGCGAATCTGCATGAGGCCGGGTACCGCACGATCGCACCCGACCAACGCGGTTACTCTCCGCGGGCACGTCCGCAGCGTCGCCGCGACTACCGACTCTCCCACCTCGCCGCCGACGTCGATGCCCTCATTGCGAAGATCGGGACGGGTCCCGTACACCTCGTCGGGCACGACTGGGGTGCGGCCGCCGCCTGGGCGGTAGCCGCGCAGCATCCGCACGCGGTGCGCACCCTGACCGCGGTGTCCGTGCCGCACCCCGCCGCCTTTCTACGGTCGATGATCACCAGCACGCAACTGTTCCGGTCCTGGTACATGCTGGCGTTCCAGTTGCCGTGGATCCCGGAGAAGCTGTTGACCGTTCCGGCGGTGAGCAATGCGGTCTTGCGGAGGACCGGGCAACTGCCGGCCGCCGCCGCGCGCGATGCGGAGCGCATGGGCGATCGTCTCGCGGTCCGCGGCGCGCTGAACTGGTATCGCGCGCTGCCGCTGACGGATCCCCGCTCGAGTCTCGGTCGTGTCGAGGTGTCCACTCTCATGGTGTGGAGCGACGCCGACGTCGCGATCGGTCGTGCCGCAGTCGACGCCAACCCTCGGTACGTCGCGGCGCCCTACCGACTCGCAACACTCGCCGGGGTCGGTCACTGGATCCCCGACGAGGCCCCCGACGAACTGGCCGACCTGATTCTCTCCCACGTCGCGCAGGGCTGAACTCTACGTTCGCGGGTTGAACCCTTTACGCGCGCAGTCGTTCCCGTCGGAGCTGTTCGACCTCCGGAAGGTCGAGCGGCGGCAGCGATTCGACTCCCAGGGCGAGAGCGAGCAGGTGGTCGGCGAACTCCGGGTTGCGTGCCAGCACGGGGCCGTGCAGATATGTTCCGTAGACCGAACCCTGCACGGCGCCTTCGCGTCCGTCGCCGACGCCGTTGCCCACGCCGCGGGTCACCTTCCCGAGGGGGTGTGCATCGGCGCCGAGTGTCGTACCTCCCCGGTGGTTTTCGAAACCGGAGACCGGTTGGGTGAGACCCGCGATGCTCGGGGCGATGAGGATCTCGCCGATCGCCCGGGTCTTCTGCGGCGATGTCGTCGCGTCGAGGATGCCTACACCGTCGACCCGTTCGCCGGACGAGGTCTCGTACCAGTGCCCGAGGACCTGAATGGCCGCGCAGATTGCCAGGACGGGTGCACCGCGTTCCGCCGCCTGTTGCAGTCCCTGATAGCGCTGAAGATGGCGTGTCGCGAGGCGCTGCGCCGCGTCTTCGGCGCCGCCGAGCGTGTAGAGGTCGAGCGAGTCCGGAACCGGATCGTTCAGTCCGAGCTCGATGATCTCCGCGTCGTGGCCGCGCATCCGGAGGCGCTGGCGCAACACCAGTGCGTTGCCGCCGTCGCCGTAGGTGCCCATGACGTCGGGCAGGACGAGTCCGATCCGCACAGTCGACTCAGACATTCGTAGCCCCCTTCGCGATTGCGGTGTTCAGGTCCCGGAACGCCGTGTAGTTGGCGAGAACCTCGACACGCCCGGGAGGGCATGAGGCGATGGCGCGCAGCGGATCCGCGACGAGCGTGTGCTCGACCCCGGCGTATGTCAGCCGCACGGCCAGGTCGGTGCCGCGCTCACCTGCGGCGACCACCTGGACACCTTCGAAGTGCTCGAAGCGCACGTCCCACAGCCACGACAGGTCCTCGCCGTCCGGTACCTGACCGTTGACTGCGATGACCAGGCCGTCGACGGTCGGATCGATCATCGACAGCGCTTCCTGCCAGCCGGCCGGGTTCTTCGCCAGCAGCATGTGCACCGAATGCGGCCCGACCTGCACGGTCTTGTAGCGTCCCGCGACCTCTTCGACCACGGACGTTGCTGCTGCAGCCTTGGCCGGATCGGCACCGAGTGCGACGGCGGCTGCCACGGCCTGTGCCGCATTGCCGCGGTTCGCGCGACCCGGCAAGGTCAATTTCAGAGGTAGGACGAGTCCGTCGGGCCCGTAGAGATTGTCGTCGTCGACCCACCAGTCGGGTGTGGGGCGGGCGAAGTCCGATCCCGTGCTGTACCAGTGGTCGCCGTCGCGCACGATGGGTTCTCCGGTGCGGGGGCAGCTGACGGAGTCGCCGGACCACCCGGCACCGGCCGCGACCCACACGACGTTCGGGCTGTCGAAAGCCGCAGAGGTCACGAGCACGTCGTCGCAGTTGGCGATGATCGTCGCGCCGATGTGGCCCTGAAGCCCCGCGCGAAGTTTGCGCTCGATCATGTTGATCTCGCCGACTCGGTCGAGCTGGTCTCGGGTGAGGTTGAGCAGCACGATCGCTTCGGGTTCGAGCGCGTCGGCGACATGTGGGGTGTGCAGTTCGTCGACCTCGATCGCGGCGAGTCGCGCGGTGCGGTTCGCGGCGAGAGTCGAGACGATGCCGGCGTCCATGTTCGCACCGTCGGGCTGGGTCACGACAGCGTCGAGGGTCTCGAGCGCCGCCGCGGTCATCCGCGTAGTGGTGGATTTGCCGTTGGTGCCCGTGACGAGCACGGTGCGGCGGCCGCGGCCGAGCTGTGTCATCAGGCCGGGATCGATTCTGAGGGCGATGAGCCCGCCGATCATCGAGCCGTTACCGCGTCCGGCCTTGCGTGATGCCCACGCAGCGGCTTTCGCCGCGCGCAGCGCGAGCCTGCCGCGGGTGGTGATTCCAGTGCTAGTTCCCACCCGGGCGAGTTTTCCATAGCCGCGTTCGGGTCGCGGAGCCGCAGTGGTGTCCGCACGGTCACACAGCGAACAGGTGGTCGGAATCGCTCACAGAGCGGTCGCGGGCGGGTGCAGGGCGGCGACCGGCGTGCTCCCCTGGAGGCACACAGGGTATCGACGGGGAACGCGACCGGTGGAGGTGAGTTCCGTGCTCGAGAGCGAAACGACGGGAATCAGCGCGGGTGCCTACGTGATCGTCGGCGACACCACGGTGGCGCGCCGCGTGTGTGCGTCGCTGCGTGCCCAGGACATCGTGGTCCGGCACGAGCCCGAACCCGACGACGAACAGCTTCACGACGTGCTCACCGGTGAGCCGATCGCGGGCATCGCGATCCTGTTGCAGGACGATGTCGTGGCGCTGCGGTACGCGCTGGCTGCGGGACACCTGCATCCGGAGGTGCCGATGGTCGCGACGATCTTCGACCGCACGATCGGCGATCAGCTCGCGCGCTTCCTGCCGCAGTGCGATGTGACCTCGCCGGCGGATCTGGCCGCGGCGTCGCTGGCCGGTCCGTGCGTGGCGCCGGATCTGCTGGCGGTGACCTCGACCGGGCGTGGTCCACGCGGGGTCCGCAAGGTCGGGGACGTGCTCGACGAGGTTCCGATCACGGTGCTGCAGGTTTCGTGGTGGAAGCGCAGCCTGGGTCAGTTGACGGCCGCGGTGAGGGGACACGAGACCGGGACGCGGATTCTGATCGTCGGGCTGTTCGGTCTGGCCGTCGTGATGCTGGGGGACTGGGCGTGGTTGACGTTCGGCGAGGGCCACGGTGCCGTCGACGCCTTCCACGAGGCGGTGCGGGTGGTCACGACGGTCGGTCCGGCGGCAGATCCGCACGGGAACGAGATGTACGGACTGATCGCGTCGTCGGCGATGCTCGCGACGATCGTGTTCACCGCGATGTTCACCGCCGGTGTCGTCGACCGGCTCCTCGGACCCCGGTTGACGGCCCTGTGGGGGCGGCGGTCGCTGCCGCGGTCGGGGCACGTGATCGTCGTCGGGCTCGGACAGGTCGGTCTGCGGTTGTGCCGGGAACTGTGTGAGCTGGGCATCCCGGTGGTCGGCGTGGAACGCGATACCGGCGCACAGCACCTGGGGGAGGCGCGGGAAATGGGTATCCCGGTGGTGCTGGGCAACGGCGGCGACCGCGGCCTTCTCGAGAGGATCGGGGTGCAGCGTGCTCTTGCGCTGGCAGCGGTCGGATCCGACGACCGCGACAACATCGCGGTATCGCTGGCGGTGCAGGGCACCGCGCCGGGTCTACGGCTGGTGCTGCGCGCGGGTGAGCGGGAGCTTCTCGCCGAGACCGGGTCGCTGCTTCCGCTCGGAGTCATCCGCGACGTGACGAGCCTGAGCGCGACCTATGTGCTGGCGCGGCTGCTCGGCCGCGACCCGTCGGGTGTCGTCGCGGGGGAAGCGCACGTGCACGTGCGACGACCGGGCGGGTGGTACGAGGAGTTGCCGATCGCGTCACCCGGGCGGTGCCGGCACGTGGAGCGCCGCCTCGCGCCGGCACGTGTTTTCGGCCCCGGGAGTAGCCCGAACGACGCGCCGACGCCCTAGTGGCCGGGCGGTACCTGCTGCCCGACGCCCGGCCGACTGCGCCACCAGCGCTCCGGCGATGACCACGCCGCCACCGATGATGGTCAGCAGTGTCGGTACTTCGCCGAGTACGAGCCACGCGACCGTGAATCCGACGATCGGCACCATCAGCGACAGCGGAGCCACAGTGCTCGCCGGGTAGCGGCCGAGGAGTCCGACGTAGATACCGGTGCCGACGATGGTGCCCGCGATGGCGGTGTAGGCGAGACCTGCGAGTGCGATGCGTCCCTGGTCGGTGGAGAAAGCTGACCCGAGTGCCGCCCAGCCGGTGGTGGGACCCTCGACGATCCACGACACCGCGAACAGTGGGGCGGTGGCGATCACGCACATCCACGACATCAGTTTCATCGGTTCGGTGGACTTCGCCTTTCGTGTCGCGATGTTTGCGATCGCCCACGAGAGGCCGGCGAGCAGCCCGAGCAGAAGGGGTACGAGTCCGACGCTGCTGCCACCCTGCGCCACTGCGACGAGCAGCATTCCGGCGATGGCGACGAGGAGTCCGATGATCTGGGTGCGCCCGAGTCGTTCCCCGAGCAGCACCGCGCCGAGTACGACGGTCATCGGTGCGGAGGATTGCAGGACCAACGACGCAAGACCGGTCGCGAGCCCCGCGTGCATCGCCCAGAACAGGAAACCGAACTGCGCGAATCCGAAGGCGAGGCCGTAGAGCAGAAGCCAGCGTAGTTCCACCTTGGGTCGCGGGACGAACAACACGACGGGGGTGGCGATGACGAGAAACCGCAGACCCGCGAAGAAGATCGGCGGGAAGTGATCGATACCGACCCGGATGGCAAGGAAATTGCATCCCCACAGAAGGACGACGGTCAGGGCGAGGAGTCGGGCGCGGGTGGTCACCACAATATTGTTCGCTATGGCAACAATTGCGACAATCTAAACTTTCTTAAGTCAATGTGTAGATTTTCTTCATGGATGCGACACGGTTGCGGATTCTGCGCGAACTCGCCGATCGCGGCACTGTCTCTGCGACTGCCGCAGCGCTGTCGATGACCCCGTCGGCGGTGTCCCAGCAGCTCAAAATCCTTGCCCACGAAGTAGGTGTCGTGCTCCTGGAACCGTCCGGTCGCCGGCTGCGCTTCACTGATGCCGGCCGGGCGCTCGTCGTGCGCGCCGACGACGTGATCGCCGCGCTGGGCCGTGCGGAGGCGGAGATGGCCGCGTACCGGACGTCCCCGCGCGGCCGCGTGCGCGTCGCGTTGTTCCCGTCGGGCGCTGCTCTTCTGCTGCCCGGCGTGCTGGGACTCATGGCGGACAGCGGCGTGGACGTCGACGCGCAGGACGAGGATGTGCCGGCCTCTGCGGTACCGCCTCTGCTGGCCGATTACGACGTGGTCCTCACTCACAGGGACGAACGTGCCCCGACGCTGACCGGGCCGCGGGTCGTGACGACCGGGTTGCTGCGTGAGCCGATCGACCTCGTCCTCCCCGAGGATCATCATTTCGCGGGCCGAGATGAAGCGCGGCTCGGTGAACTCGCCGACGAGAACTGGATCAGTGTGCGAGGGGGGTTCCCGGTGGACGACGTGCTGTTGTCCGTGGCCGCAGTGACCGGCGTGGAGCCCCGAGTGGTGCACCGCATCAATGATTTCCACGTGATCGAAGAACTCGTCGCTGCCGGCCGCGGCGTCGCGTTGATGCCGAGGTTCTCGGTGCACCATCCGCGTGTGGTGCGGGTGCGGGTGGCCGGTGTCCGCGCAGCGAGGATCTATGACCTCGTCACGCGCCCCGGAGCGACGGAACGACCCGCGATCGCCGCGGTGCTGGAAGCATTCCGCACCGCGGCGACGCGGGTCGATCGCGTAGATCAGGGCAGATCCGGACGGATCAGGCGAGGGCCTTCGACTTGAGTGACTCGAACTCGTCCTCGGTGATCGTGCCGGCATCGAGCAATGCTTTCGCCTCCGCAATGTGCTCGGCGGGGGACTTGCCTGCGACCTCCCGAATGTAGTTGTCCTGCGCCGATTTGAATTCGGCTGCTTCGCGGGCTGAACGTTTCGCCATTCCGTCGCCGTGCACGATCAGGTACACCAAGGCGGTGAGCCACGGGATGATGAACAGAAAGACGATCCAAACGGCCTTGATCCAGCCGGACTGGTCGCGGTTCCGGAACAGGTCGCTGATGATCATCCACAGCATGATCAGGTAGGCGATGAACGCGAAACACACGATGATGTACCAGATGATGTCCCAGAATTCCATGCAAGTCTCCGTCTACGAATGACCATCTTGTGCACGAACTGAACTCGGATATCGACGGAGTATCGCAGTTCCCAGGAAAAATCGGAACGCGACCGAGTCGAGATGCCACCCGCAGAGTACAACCGGGATTGTCCTGTTGCAGGGGAATGCGAACTCTGGGTCCTGTGAGGCACAGACGACGAACGCGGCGGGCCCCGGTCGGGGCCCGCCGCGTTCGTGCAGTCGGTTTGTCGCGTCAGCGGTGGGCGCGATTGACTGCGGAGACGACTGCGCGCAGCGACGCGACGGTGATCGACGGTGCGATGCCCGCACCCCAGACCAGTGCGGTGGTGCCGTCGGGTCGTGTCACGTCGGCTTCGACGAACGCGGCGGCGTTCGCGTCGTCACCGGCGGACATCGCGTGCTCGGCGTAGCCGCGCACCGCCACCTGGTATCCGAGGGATTCCAGGCCGTCGACGAATGCTGCCAGCGGTCCGTTGCCGGAGCCGGTGATCTCCTTCTCGACGCCGTCGACCTTCAGCACGGCGACCACGGTGTCCTCGCCGTCGTCGGTCTCGGCCGCGGTGACCTTCTGCTTGATGCGCTCGAGCGGCGTGATGGGGGCCAGGTATTCCTCGTTGAAGATGTCCCACATCTCCTTCGGGCTGACCTCGCCGCCTTCGCCGTCGGTGACCTTCTGTACGGACTGGGAGAATTCGACCTGCAGTCGGCGCGGCAGGTTCAGGCCGTGGTCGTGCTTCATGATGTACGCGACGCCGCCCTTGCCGGACTGCGAGTTCACGCGGATCACGGCTTCGTAGCTGCGGCCGACGTCCTTCGGGTCGATGGGCAGGTACGGAACGGCCCAGGTGAGATCGTCGACGTCGGAGCCCGCGGCGTCCGCATCGGCTTTCATGACGTCCATGCCCTTGTTGATCGCGTCCTGATGGCTGCCGGAGAAGGCGGTGTAGACCAGGTCGCCGCCGTAGGGGTGGCGCTCCGGGACGGGCAGCTGGTTGCAGTACTCGACGGTCCGTCGGATCTCGTCGATGTCGGAGAAGTCGATCTGCGGGTCGACGCCGCGGCTGAACATGTTCAGGCCCAGCGTCACCAGGCATACGTTGCCGGTGCGCTCACCGTTCCCGAAGAGGCATCCCTCGATGCGGTCGGCGCCGGCCTGGTAACCCAGCTCGGCCGCGGCGACTCCGGTGCCCCGGTCGTTGTGCGGGTGCAGCGACAGGATGATCGAGTCGCGCTGGGCCAGGTTCCGGTGCATCCACTCGATCGAGTCGGCGTAGACGTTCGGTGTCGCCATTTCGACGGTGGCGGGCAGGTTGATGATGACGGGATTCTCGGGGGTACCGCCGAGGGTCTCGACGACGGCGTCGCAGACCTCCTTGGCGTACGACAGTTCGGTGCCGGTGTACGACTCGGGGGAGTATTCCCAACGCCAGTTCGTATCCGGGTAGTTCTTCGCCGTCTCGATCACCAGTTCGGCGGCGTCGGTTGCGATCTTCTTGACGGTGGCCTGGTCGGCCTTGAACACGACGCGGCGCTGCAGGATCGACGTCGAGTTGTAGAAATGCACGATCACGTTCTGCGCGCCGGTGCAGGCCTCGAAGGTGCGGGTGATCAGCTCGGGACGTGACTGCGTCAGCACCTGGATGGTGACGTCATCGGGAATTGCGTTGTCCTCGATGATTTCCCGGACGAAATCGAAATCGGTCTGGCTCGCCGACGGGAAGCCGACCTCGATCTCCTTGTAGCCCATGCGGACCAGCAGATCGAACATGCGGCGCTTACGTGCTGGGCTCATCGGGTCGATGAGTGCCTGGTTGCCGTCGCGCAGATCGACGGCGCACCAGCCCGGCGCGCGTTCGATGATCTTGTCGGGCCAGGTCCGGTCGGGCAGCGAGACGGGCTCCACCTCTTCGGCGAAAGGCCGGTACCGGTAGGTGGGCATGGACGAGTTCTTCTGCTTGTTCCAGGGCGCCTGGTCGGCGGGAGCAGGCTTGGTCGGCGGCGTGATGTTGCGCGAACCGGAAGTGAAAGCGTCGGCGGGTGACATGACGTACTCCAAGAAAAAGAGGGACTTGTAAGTCCAGATCAGGATATCGACCGGCGCGACGAAACCCCGCGACGGGAGGCCGGTCTGGTCAAATCCCGCCGCGGCGGCCGAGGAGAAGCGCACGCTGCATGCCAAGCAGTGTAACGCGCATTACCGGAGTTCGCCCACGGGGCTACCGGTCGTGGATCGGCCGCGCAGTCGGGATGTGCTCGCGGTGTGTTCGTGACCCGATCGAAATCAGCGCTTCCCGCATGTCCGCACCTCGACGCCTTATTGTGCTCAGAGATGAACTCGAGTATCACCAGTCACACTGGTACCAGGCGAGTGGCAAGGGGTGTGTTTCATGCAGTCTTTGAGGACGGCAGCCGTCGGGGGCTGCGCCCTTGTCCTCGCGCTGGCTGGGACGGTGCCGCTTGCAGTGCACGCCGGTGCCGAGCCATGCGGCCACGAAAGTCCCAGTAGTAGCGGGCTCGGCAGCGGCGGCAGTTTCGATTTCCTGCCCGATGCGCCGAAGGACCTGCTCCCGGACCCGGGGCCCGGGCCTACGCGGACCGTCGCGTGGGTCACCGGGCCGCGCAGCGACAACCGGACCGATGCGCGGTTCTCCGTCTCGGGCACAGACCTGGCCATCATGTGGGACAACGGTGCGGCCGAGCCGGATCGCAGAATCCTCATGGCCTTCGGCGACACCTTCGGAGACTGCGCCGCCCCGGGTGAGGAATGGCGGCACAACGTCCTCATGCGCAGTGCGGACACAGACCTGACCGACGGCATCGACGTTCCCGATCCCGTTCCCGGAGACATCCATGCCGGTTCGCCGGTGGATGCCCACGCTCCCGGTTTCTCCCGCGAGCTCGTGGGAGCGCTCGGGATCGAAGGGATCGAGAAGACCGTGATTCCCACTGCGGGGATCGCCGTCGACGGGGTGCAGTACATCAACTTCATGTCGGTGCGGGCCTGGGGGGACCACGGCGAATGGTGGACCAACGCCTCCATGATCGGCACCTCCGTCGACAATGGCGAGACCTGGCACGTCGACCCGGCGACCGCAAGGCTGAACGTTCCCCTCGATATTCCGGGTGTCCAGCAGTTGTCGATGGGCAACGCGAATTTCCAGCAGCACGCATACGTGCGACACGGCGGTTATCTCTACGACTACGGGACCCCGCAGGGGAGGTTCGGCGCTGCGTTCCTCTCCCGGGTGTCCGAGCAGCGGATCCTCGACCTCGGTGCGTACGAGTACTGGACCGCCGACGGCTGGATTCCGGGTGACGTCGACCGCGCGGTTCCGATCATCCCGGGCGCGGTCGGGGAGCTGTCGGTGCATTTCACCGGCGACCGGTTCGTCATGGTCTACGGCAACGATGTGACCGGCGGGATCGATCTGCGGACCAGCCCGTCGCCCGAAGGTCCGTGGAGCGAACCACGGCAAATCGTGGCGCGTGATTCGGCCGGGGGTATCTATGCCCCGTTCATCCACCCGTGGTCGACGGGCAACGACCTCTATTTCACTGCCTCACGCTGGAGCGATTACAACGTCATGCTTCTGCATACGACCGTCTCCGGATAGGGCGGGACCCGCGCTGCCGGTCGACATCGGTAAGCTTACTTCCTGGACTTGTACCCAAGACCCCGGAGGTTCGCCAGCGTGGCACTCGTCGTCCAGAAGTACGGAGGATCATCGGTCGCAACGGCCGAACGGATCCGGCGCGTCGCTGAAAGGATCGTCGAGACCAAGAAGGCGGGCAACGACGTCGTCGTGGTCGTGTCGGCGATGGGCGACACGACCGATGAACTCCTCGACCTCGCCCAGCAGGTCTGTCCGGCCCCGCCGGCGCGCGAGATGGACATGCTCCTCACATCGGGTGAGCGCATCTCCAACGCCCTCGTCGCGATGGCCATCCACTCGTTCGGTGCCGAAGCCAGGTCGTTCACCGGCTCGCAGGCGGGTGTCATCACCACCAGCAGCCACGGCAAGGCGAAGATCATCGACGTGACGCCCGGTCGGGTGCGCACCGCACTCGACGAGGGCAGCATCGTGCTCGTCGCCGGGTTCCAGGGCGTCAGCCAGGACAATAAAGACATCACGACGCTCGGCCGCGGCGGATCGGACACGACCGCTGTCGCTCTTGCCGCCGCGCTGAACGCGGACGTCTGTGAGATCTACACCGACGTCGACGGCGTGTTCAGCGCCGACCCGCGCATCGTCAAGGATGCGCAGCGGCTCGACAAGGTCTCCTTCGAGGAGATGCTCGAACTTGCAGCATGCGGGGCCAAGGTCTTGATGCTGCGCTGTGTCGAGTACGCCCGCCGCTACAACGTGCCCGTGCACGTTCGTTCGTCGTACACCACCAAGCCCGGCACCCTCGTGACCGGATCGATGGAGGACATCCCCGTGGAAGAAGCCCTGATCACCGGCGTTGCACACGATCGCAGCGAATCGAAGATCACTGTTGTCGGACTGCCCGACACGCCCGGCTACGCCGCGAAGGTGTTCCGCGCTGTCGCCGACGCCGAGATCAACATCGACATGGTGTTGCAGAACGTCTCCAAGGTGGACACCGGCAAAACCGACATCACTTTCACGCTGCCGACCTCCGACGGCCCGCGCGCCGTCGAGTTGCTCAGCAAGCGTCAGGACGAAATCGGCTTCACTCAGGTGCTGTTCGACGACCACATCGGCAAGGTGTCGCTCGTCGGTGCAGGCATGAAGAGCCACCCCGGCGTGACCGCCAAGTTCTGCGAGGCATTGGCGGACGCCGGTATCAACATCGACCTCATCTCGACCTCCGAGATCCGCATCTCGGTGCTGGTCGACGACAACGACCTCGACGACGCAGTGCGGGTACTCCACGCCGCGTTCGAACTCGGCGGCACCGAAGAGGCCGTCGTGCATGCAGGGACGGGACGGTAATCATGACCACAATCGCTGTAGTCGGTGCGACCGGACAGGTCGGCATCGTCATGCGCACCCTTCTCGAGGAGCGCAACTTCCCGGCCGACAAGGTGCGGTTCTTCGCATCGGCCCGTTCGGCAGGAAAGAAGCTGCCGTTCCGCGGCGAGGAGATCGTCGTCGAGGACGCGACCGCGACCTCCGACGAGGATCTGAAGGGCATCGACATCGCCCTGTTCTCCGCAGGCGCGACCCTGTCGCGTGAGCAGGCTCCGCGGTTCGCCGCGGCCGGAGCGACCGTCGTCGACAACTCGTCGGCGTGGCGCAAGGACCCCGAGGTTCCGCTGGTGGTGAGCGAGGTCAACCCGGAGGCGACGAAGAACCTGCCGAAGGGCATCATCGCCAACCCGAACTGCACCACCATGGCCGCGATGCCGGTCCTCAAGGCCCTGCACGACGAGGCAGGCCTGCAGCGTCTGGTCATCTCGAGCTACCAGGCCGTGTCGGGTAGCGGTATCGCCGGCGTAGAGGAACTCCTCGGCCAGGCGCGTGCGGTGATCGGCGACGCCGAGAAGCTCGTGCACGATGGCAGCGCTGTCGATTTCCCGGCGCCGGACAAGTACGTCGCGCCGATCGCATTCAACGTTCTCCCGATGGCCGGGGCGATCGTCGACGACGGCACCGGCGAGACCGACGAGGATCAGAAGCTGCGCAACGAGTCGCGCAAGATCCTCGGTCTTCCCGACCTGCTCGTGTCGGGAACATGCGTGCGCGTTCCCGTGATCACGGGTCACTCGCTGTCGATCAACGCGGAGTTCGAGCGTCCGCTCTCGCCGGCGCGGGCGCAGGAAGTCCTCGCGTCGGCTCCGGGTGTCAAGCTGGTCGACGTGCCGACGCCCCTCGCTGCGGCCGGCGACGACGTGTCTCTGGTGGGTCGTATCCGTCAGGATCCAGGAGCCCCCGAGGGCCGTGGCCTCGCACTGTTCGTGTCGGGTGACAACCTCCGGAAGGGCGCTGCGCTCAACACTATTCAGATCGCAGAGCTCCTGGTGTAATCCTCCCTGCATTTCCGAACGGCACCTTCGATCGATCGAAGGTGCCGTTCGCTCGTTACGGAGTGGAGTGCGACAGGGTTACTCGAACATCCGGTAGATCGCTTCGACGACCACCGCGGGGCGTGCACTGTCCTCGAGTTCGATCACGCCCTCGATGACGATCTGGACGCCGCCCTTGGGTAGTTCGTCGAGAGATTTCAGTGTTGCGTCGAGTCGTACCCGACCACCCGCGGGCACCGGGTTGGTGAAGCGAACCTTGTCGAGGCCGTAGTTGAGGGCCAGTGTCACACTGTCGACCTTCAGTACCTCGTACCACATCGGAATGATCAGTGACAGCGTCAGATACCCGTGTGCGATCGGTCCGCCGAACGGGCTTTCCTTCGCTGCGCGGTCAGGATCGATGTGGATCCACTGATGGTCGTCGGTCGCATCGGCGAAGGTGTCGATCCGATCCTGTCCGACGGTGATCCAGGAGCTGAGGCCGAGGGGCTTGCCGACGTATCGGGCGAGTTCGGCGAGGGTGGAGACGTGGGTACCGGTGGTTTCAGTGGACGTCATCTGGACTCCCTTACTGCTCGGTATTGCAGTGCGCGTAAGCGATTCTGCTCCGTATGCCGCTGTTTGGTCCCGGGTTGGGTATCGAATGGGTCTCGCCACCCTGCGGCACCGTAGGTAGCAGATAAAAACAGTCTGGACTGTTTGTTGGTTTGGGGTTACGCTCGGTATCGTGATCTACGACACTGTGACGCCGGGTTCGCGAACCCAAGCGCAACGCACCGCGGCGACCCGCGCCAAGTTGCTCGACGCGGCGGTCGAATCCCTCGTCGAACTGGGGTATTCGGGCACCAGCACCCACGGCATCGCCACGCGGGCCGGGGTGTCGCGCGGCGCGCAACTCCACCACTTTCCGACCAAGGAATCCCTGGTCGTCGCGGCTGTGGAGCACCTTGTGGACAAGCGTCTCGTCGAAATTCTGGAAGCGGAACCGGATCCCGAGCGCGGAATCGAGACGCTGGTGGACGCATTCTCCGGGCCGCTGTTCGATGCCGCGCTCGAACTGTGGGTCGCGGCTCGCACCGATCCGGCTTTGCATGCCGCGATGATCCCACTCGAGCGCAAGGTATCCGACGCGCTCCGTGTGGGAATGATGGAAATCATGGGTGATCGACTGAGTCCGGAGGGGGTCGATCTCAGTATCGAACTGGCTCGGGGGCTCGCGGTATCGGCCCTGATGCGCAGTCCCGAATCCGATCGTGAGTTCCGGGAGCGGCTGCTCCCGGCATGGAAGGCTCTGGTGATGCAGTGAGATCCGGTGATGCAGTGAGATCCGGTGATGAAGGGAGCCGGGTGACACTCCCTCGGCATGTCCATACTCTCGTCGTCGGCGCGGGGTTCGGTGGAATCGGCATGGTCGCCACCCTGTTGCGCGACGATCCCGCAGCCGACGTGCTCATCGTCGAACGCGGCGACGATGTCGGTGGAACCTGGCGATCGAACACCTATCCCGGTGCCGCATGCGATGTTCCGAGTGCACTCTACTCGTTCTCCTTCGCCCCGGAATCCGGATGGAAGAGGGCGCACGGCACCCAGGCCGAGATCTACGCGTACCTGCGTCGGGTCGCCCGCGAGCAGGGCATCACGCAGAGGACGATGTTCGGGTGCGCACTGCGCGACGCGCAGTGGGACGGCGACCGCGCACGATGGGTGGTATCGACCTCGCGCGGCGACCTCACCGCTGACGTGCTCATTGCTGCGACGGGCGCACTCTCCACTCCGACTCTGCCCAAAGTGCCGGGCTTGGAGATGTTCCGCGGAACCATGTTCCACTCGGCGGAGTGGAACCACGACCACGATCTGACAGGCAAGCGGGTCGCGGTGATCGGCACGGGCGCGTCGGCGATCCAGTTCGTTCCCTCGATCGTCGACAAGGTCGAACACCTCACGCTGTTCCAGCGCACCGCCTCCTGGGTGATGCCGAAGCGCGATCACGGAATCGCTTCCTCTGTTCGATCACTGTACCGTCGATTCCCGTTGATCCAGAAGGTTGTTCGAGGTGCTGTGTACAGTCAGAAGGAGATGTACGTCGTCGGTATGACGAAACCGTTCGCGCGGAAGTACGCCTTGCCGCTGTTCGAGAAGCGTGCCCGTTCGGTCTTGCGTAAGCAGGTACCGGACCCGGAGCTGCGGGACCGCCTCACTCCGGACTTCGCCATCACCTGCAAACGAATCCTGTTGTCCAACGACTGGTTCCCGGCAATTACCCGTCGCAATGTCGACGTCGTGTCGTCGGCGCTGACCTCGGCGACCGAGAACGGAGTCGTCGATGCCGCCGGCAACGAATACCCCGTCGACACGATCATCTTCGGAACCGGATTCACACCGTCCGAACCCCCCGTAGCGCAACATGTCCGAGGGGAGCACGGACGGAGTCTCGCGGAAGTATGGAACGGAAGCCCTTCGGCGCACCTGGGAATCAGCGTCAACGGATTCCCGAACCTGTTCCTCATGTACGGCCCGAACACCAATCTCGGACACAGCTCCATCGTGTACATGCTCGAGTCCCAGGCCGCGTACATCGCAGACGCCCTGAGGGTCATGCGCACCCGTCGTCTCGATGCGGTGGAGGTCAGAGCCGACGCGCAGCGTCGCTTCGCCGAGGAACTCGACCCGATGCTGGCCGGTACGGTCTGGAACACCGGTGGCTGCAGCAGTTGGTATCTCGACAGGACTGGTCGGAACTCGGTGATGTGGCCGACATTCACCTGGCACTACCGCAACCGGACCAAGGAGTTCGACGCAGAGAACTACGACCTGTGGGCCGAGAACACGGGAGCACGACGATGACCCATTACGACATCCTCGTCATCGGATCGGGATTCGGTGGCAGCGTCTCCGCCCTGCGCCTGACCGAGAAGGGGTACCGGGTCGGAGTTCTCGAGGCGGGTCGCCGTTTCGCCGACGACGAACTCCCCGAGACCAGCTGGCGGCTCCGTAAGTACCTGTGGGCGCCGGCGATCGGATGCTATGGCGTGCAGCGCATTCACCTCCTTCCTGATGTACTGGTCATGGCCGGGGCTGGAGTCGGAGGTGGTTCGCTCAACTATGCGAACACCCTCTACCGTCCGCCCTCGCGATTCTTCCAGGATCCGCAGTGGGGCCACATCACCGATTGGGAGGCCGAACTCTCGCCCTACTACGAGCAGGCGTCGCGGATGCTCGGAGTGCGCGAGAACCCCAGCATCACCCCCGCCGACGAGGTGATGCGCAAGGTCGCCGACGACATGGGCGCGGGCCACACCTTCGGCCCCACACCGGTCGGTGTCTTCTTCGACGAACCGGGCAGGACTGTTCCTGACCCGTTCTTCGGAGGCGCGGGTCCGGATCGCACCGGATGCACGGAATGCGGTAGCTGCATGACGGGTTGCCGTGTGGGCGCAAAGAACACCCTCGTCAAGAACTATCTCCACCTTGCCGAGCATGCGGGTGCGCGTATTCACCCACTGACCACCGCGACCCGGGTCGCGCCCCGCGCAGGCGGCGGCTACGAGATCGAGACTCGGAGCACGAACGGGATCCGTAAGCGCCGGAAGCTGTTCACCGCAGACCAGGTGATCGTTGCGGCGGGAACCTATGGCACCGCGCGCTTGCTGCTCGCGATGCGCGAAAGCGGCGATCTACCTCGGTTGTCGCCGAAGCTCGGTCGCGTCGTCCGGACCAACTCCGAGGCGGTGCTCGCAGCGACCGCGCAGAACCGCGACGTCGACTACACCGAGGGAGTTGCGATCACGTCGTCGTTCCACCCCGACGATCACACCCACATCGAACCGGTCCGGTACGGCAAAGGCAGTAACGTGATCGGGCTGCTGCAGGCAATGCTCGTCGATGGTGGAGGCAGAATTCCGCGTTTGGCGAAGTTCGTAGGTGTCGCGGCCGGTAATCCGCGCGCCTTCCTGCGCAGCCTGTCGGTGCGGCACTGGTCCGAACGCACCGTCATCGCGCTCGTGATGCAGACCGACGACAACTCCCTCGAACTCGCCAGCAGGCGGAGTCCCTTCGGGCGCGGCGTCACCAGCAGGCAGGGGCCCGGAAACCCGCCACCGGAATGGATCCCCGTCGGGCACGAGGCGGTCCGGCGGTTGGGCGACGAGATCGGCGGTGACGCCGGGGGATCGCTCCTGGATCTGGTGAACATCCCCATGACCGCACATTTCCTCGGCGGTTGCGTGATCGGCGACTCACCCGAGACCGGTGTCGTCGACCCGTACTTGCGCGCGTACGGACACGAGGGCATCCATGTGGTCGACGGCTCGGTCGTCACCGCGAACCTCGGCGTCAACCCGTCCCTGACCATCACCGCTCAGGCCGAGCGGGCAATGGCGTTGTGGCCCAACAAGGGTGAGGCCGACTCGAGACCTGCCGTCGGAACGCCCTACGCTGCGGTGAAACCCGTGCTGCCGGTGCGGCCGACGGTGCCGTCGGATGCGCCCGGAGCGCTGCGCCTGCCGCTGTTCGCGATTCGACCTGAGGAGGCCGGCAATGCTGTGGAGCGTGCCTGAAAGCGGCGACGAACGTACCGACTGGCCGGTGTCGCCGCCACCACCGTGGCCGGCGAGCGTACGCGCCACCCTGTGGTGGCACCGTAGTACTCCTGCGGCCCGTGAATTCGGTCCGGACGGGCCGGTTGTGCCGATGACGCTCGCGATGATGGTCGATTACCGGGATTCGCCGGTCGGCCCGTATCACGAGGTCCTGGCAAGCCCGGTGCTCCGACGCGGGCTGATTCCTGCGATGGCGGTGCCGTTCATCGCTGTGGATTCCGAATCGTCGGTACACGGTGGCCGTGAGCACTGGAAGCTGCCGAAGGTGCTCGCCGACTTCTCCGGGGATGTCCTGGGCAACTTCACTGCAGCGGGAGAGGAATGGACGGTCCGGACCTCCGCATCGCCGCGGGGTCCACAGCTCCCTATCGCCGGAGGCCTGACGTTCGCGCAGCCGGGCGAGAACGGAGAACTGCATCGGGCCTCTGCACGTCTTCGTGGTCGTTTCCGGTATGCGCGGGTGACGGTCGACGCCGAGGGCCCGACGCTGAGCCGCTGGCTGCGGTCGGGGACCCATCACGGAATCGTCATCACGTCCGGTTCGATGGCGACCGGGCCGGCGCACATCGCGGGTCAGGGCGTGTCCGTCGATTCTCGACAATCCACGGAGCCGTGATCATGACTGCTCTTCCACGCCCAGATTCAGCGGAGACGCCCTAGCGAGGTCGCAGGATCCGCCATGGTGAACACTGGGGGTATGAGTGACCCCGCCTTCGATACCGCAGCCGACACGATCGTGGGAGAGGACTATTCGGACGCTCGTCTACCCGGGCAACAGTGGAGTCGTCAGGAGTACGTGGGCTGCACGTTCCACGATGCGGACCTCTCCGAGCTCAGGACGGAAGCGGTCACGTTCACCGACTGCGACTTCACCGGCGCGGATCTCACCGGCTCGACGCACTCCGGTGCGGCGTTCCGGAACTGCACATTCGAGTACACGCAGTTGCGCGGCAGCACCTTCCGGAACTCGACGTTTCTCGGTTCGGTCTTCCGCGATTGCCGGATGCGGCCGATGACCTTCGACGAGGTCGACTTCAGCCTCACCTCATTGGGTGGCATCGACCTGCGGAAGGCGGACCTGAGCGGGTGCCGATTGCGGGAGGCGAACCTCGTCGAGGCAGATCTGCGCGAAGCGCTCCTCGTCGGCGCCGATCTCAGCGGCGTGCGTGCCGGTGGGTTGCGACTCGACGGAGCAGACCTGACCGGGGCGCGCGTCGATGCGATGCTGTGGGTCTCCGCGAGCCTGAGGGGTGTGAAGATCGATTTAGGGCAGGCGCTGGCGTATGCGGGTGCGCAAGGGCTCGAGGTCGTACACAGCTGAGACCTACGACGGTTCCCGGGGCGTGAGCCCGCCGAGTTCGATGACGTACTCCTGCGCGGCGTCGTCCCAGGTGACGGAGTAGGTCGTGGGGTACGCGCCGGACTGCTGGTAGGCGGCGGGTTGGGGCAGGTCCTGGTGCAGATCCGGCTTCGACGTGAGCCACTCACGGGTCATCATCGGCTCGATGAACACGACCTGACCATCCCACGTCCCGTGCAATACCGTCTCGGTGAAGTGATGATCGTGTGCGCCGGTGTCGAGCCAGTGCAGTCCCATGCCCGGGACGGTGCCCATGAGTGGATCGTCGCCGGAGGCATAGCCGTCCGGTAGATACCGGGGGTCGGGGAGTCGGGTGGACGCTTCGATGTAGCCAGGCGTCAGGGGATGGATCGCCTCTCTGGCTGCAGAGTCGATCAAGTAGAAGTGCACATCGATGTGGGGGATGTCGAAGCCGTGCTCAGGGTTGTGGCCGTGCGAATTCCAGTCGAGGGTCACGTGGTCGAAGATCGTCGTCGCGGCCTGCTCGGGTAGCGGCAGGACGTACTCCTGAGTGGTCGGCAACATCCCGATCGGGAGTTCATCGAGGGCGGCGGCGTCGAGGCGGACACCGACCGCGGTCGGAGCGCGGTCGTCGTCGAACGCGACATAGGTATGTGCGCTACCGGCCCCGACCGAAACCTCGTCGGCGCTGACGACTCCCGACATTCCGCCTGCGTGCGCGGCGGGGGAGGCGGTCACGAGGAGCGCGCATGCCGCAGCGACGAGCAGGGGCGAGCGTGATCGGATGGCCATGATTCTCCTGTGATGCATGAGGCTGGTGAATCGGATGGTATTTCCCTGACGGCCGGTCCCGCGCCGGGTACGTTGAATCGTGATGTTCCGGCTCTGCCCGCCGGCACATCGGGACTTTGTGCCTCGTTTTCTTGACCTATTCAAGAAAAGGTGATGAAGTGTGACTGGCAACACAACACGAGCCCACGTTGTGGAACGCCAGGGATCCCCGCCGCTCCGCAGCCCGGAGTGGTAGAGCGACAACTGGATACGAACTTCGACTCAACGCACGCACACCCATGCATGCCTACGGAGGGACGACTATGACCCAGGACAAGTTGACGACCGGCGCAGGTGCCCCCGTCCCCGACAATCAGAACGTCATCACTGCTGGACCGCGAGGTCCGCAACTCCTCCAGGACGTCTGGTTCCTCGAAAAACTCGCGCACTTCGACCGTGAGGTCATTCCCGAACGCCGCATGCACGCGAAGGGTTCGGGAGCGTACGGGACCTTCACCGTCACCAACGACATCTCGCAGTACACCACCGCCAAGATCTTCTCCGAGGTCGGCAAGAAGACCGAACTGTTCGCCCGGTTCTCCACTGTCGCCGGCGAGCGCGGTGCTGCCGATGCCGAGCGCGACATCCGCGGCTTCGCGGTCAAGTTCTACACCGAGGACGGAAACTGGGACCTCGTGGGCAACAACACCCCGGTCTTCTTCTTCCGCGATCCGCTGAAGTTCCCCGACCTCAACCATGCCGTCAAGCGTGACCCGCGCACCAATCTGCGTAGTCCCAACAACAACTGGGATTTCTGGACCAACCTGCCGGAGTCGCTGCACCAGGTCACCATCGTGATGAGCGACCGTGGCATCCCTTCCTCGTACCGGCACATGCACGGTTTCGGATCGCACACCTTCAGTTTCATCAATGCCGAGGGCGAGCGGTTCTGGGTGAAGTTCCATCACCGCGTTCAGCAGGGCATCAAGAATCTGACCGACGCCGAGGCCGCAGCTCTCGTCGGCACCGATCGCGAAAGCGCTCAGCGCGACCTCTTCGATGCGATCGAGTCCGGCGACTTCCCGAAGTGGAAGTTGTGCGTGCAGATCATGCCGGAGGCCGACGCTGCGAAGGTGCCCTACCATCCGTTCGATTTGACCAAGGTGTGGCCGAAGGGCGACTATCCGCTCATCGAGGTCGGCGAGTGGGAGCTCAACCGCAACCCGGACAACTACTTCGCTGAGGTCGAGCAGGCCGCGTTCAACCCGGCACACGTGGTCCCGGGCATCAGCTTCTCTCCCGACAGGATGCTCCAGGGGCGTCTGTTCTCCTACGGTGATGCGCAGCGGTACCGGTTGGGAGTCAATCACTTCCAGATCCCCGTCAATGCTCCGAGGAACGGAGTGAACAGCTTCCACCGGGATGGCGGGATGCGGGTCGACGGCAACCATGGCGGCAAGCTGCACTATGAGCCGAACAGCTATGGAAAGTGGCAGGAGCAGGCGGAGTACCGCAACCCACCGCAGTCGGTGGGCGACGTCGCCGATGCGTGGAACTTCCGTGAGGACGACGACAACTACTTCTCGCAGCCCCGTGTGCTGTTCAACAACATGAGCGACGAGCAGAAGCAGGCGCTGTTCGAGAACACCGCCCGCGCGATCGACGGCGCCGAGGAGATTGTGGTGCAGCGCCACATCGACAACTGCACCCAGTGCGACCCCGCCTACGGTGAGGGTGTTGCGAAGGCGATTGCAGCACTCAAGGGAGCGCGGCCGATCTAGTCCTTCCGCCTCACCCGAGGGGTCGTCCGCGCATCGCGGCCGGCCCCTCAGGTGTCTCCGCGGCGGCGGTCAGGGGAACATCGATGGAATCGCCGACGAAAATTCCGCGTGTACGCATGACTTCCTCCGAAGTACATGCAGGAATTTCGCGAGCACACGAGCGAGTCCTCACCGTCCTGCCCCGCAATCGCTGAACCGCGTCAGGTTGCATTCCGCTCCGCGTCGACGAGGTCGCGCACGTGTGGCGCGACCTCGCCTGCGAAGCGTTCGAGGTCGTCGGCGGAGTCGCTGCCGAGGATGAATGTGCTGGTGCCGTGCAGCAACGCCAGATCAGCGAGTTGTTCGGCCCATACTCGCGGTGGGCCGTTGAGGAACGAACCGTCGGCGGATTCGGTGAAGGTGCCGCTGATGTTGTACAAGCGGCGGATCGCTGCAGGGTCGCGGCCCGCCTCGTGTGCGGCCTCGTCCACACGCTCGGTCATCGCGCCGAGTTTGTCGGGACCGGCATTGAATGCGCTGGGTAGCCAACCGTCGGCGTGGCGTCCTGTCACGGCGAGCATCCGTTTCCCGTATGCGCCGAGCCAGACTCCGATGTCGTGTAGCGGAGCCGGACCGCGCTTGGCGCCGGAGACGCTGTAGTGCTCACCGTCGACGCGTGCCGCACCGCGTTCGTCCGACCAGAGCGCCCGGATCACGGATATGGCCTCGACGAGGGCGTCGACCGATTCACCGGCACTGCGTCGTGGACCTCCGTTGGCGGCGACGGCATCCCAGAATGCGCCCGCACCCAGTCCGAGTTCGACGCGCCCGCCGCTGAGCCGATCGAGTGACGCGGCGCTGCGTGCGAGGATCGCGGGCCCTCGCAGTGGGAGATTGGCGACGTTCGGCGACACCGCGACGGTCTCGGTCGTCGCTGCGATCCAGGTCAGCAGTGTCCATGTGTCGAGAAACCGGGGTTGATACGGATGGTCCTGGATGGTGACCAGGTCGAGACCTGCGCGTTCGGATCCGACGGCCAGGTCTACGACGGTCGACGGGTCTGCGGCGGCCGGAGTGAGGAAGCTTCCGAACCTGAGCTGTTGACCGTAATCGGGCATGGTCTGGTCCCTTCGCTGACCGGGGGCGATGCTGCTCACCCTAACTGGTGATCGTCACCACACGATCTCTTTTCTTGACTAATTCCAGAAAAGCGGCATACTTGAGACCATGCAGCGAACGGATGACTCACACTTCGACCCCAAGGAACAGCTTCGTTCCGTGGGGCTCCGGGTGACGGCTCCGCGTGTTGCAGTACTCGATATGGTTGCCCGGAACCCACATTCGGATGCCGATGAGGTTGCCGCCGCTGTGCGAGACGAGCTCGGCAAGGTATCTACCCAGGCCGTGTACGACGTACTCAGGGCCTGCGTGGGCGCCGGACTTCTCCGACGGATCGAGCCGGCCGGATCCCCGGCCCGGTTCGAGACTCGCACCGGAGACAACCACCACCACCTGGTCTGCCGTAACTGCGGCACCGTCGTCGACGTCGACTGCGCCGTCGGTGCTGCACCCTGCCTTACTCCGTCGGATGCCGGAGGCTTCGTCGTCGACGAAGCCGAGGTGACCTTCTGGGGCCTGTGCCAGTCCTGCCGCTGAACCCTTTCGATATCCACATCCACTTCATGCACGGTGTCGCTCCGGCGACCCGTGTCGACGCGTCGCACCCGGTCTCACGGGTAATCGCCAATACGGAGGTCGCACATGACGAACACCCGTTTCACCACCAACAACGCCGGTAATCCGGTAGCCAGTGACGACACCTCGCTGACTGCGGGCGCACAGGGGCCCATCCTGCTGCACGACCATTATCTCATCGAGAAGCTTGCACATTTCAACCGTGAGCGTGTCCCCGAGCGGGTGGTTCACGCGAAGGGTGGCGGCGCCTTCGGCGAACTCGTCGTCACCGAGGACGTGAGTGCCTACACGAAGGCGAAACTGTTCCAACCCGGCGTGAAAACCGATTCGCTGGTGCGCTTTTCGACTGTCGCAGGTGAGCAGGGAAGTCCTGACACATGGCGCGACCCGCGCGGCTTCGCGATGCGGTTCTACACGGAGGATGGCAACTACGACCTCGTCGGCAACAACACGCCGATCTTCTTCATCAAGGATCCGATCAAGTTCCCCGACTTCATCCACTCGCAGAAGCGTCTGCCCGGCTCCGGCCTGCGCGACCACACCATGCAGTGGGATTTCTGGACGCTGCGTCCCGAAACCGCGCACCAGGTGACCTGGCTGATGGGAGACCGCGGCATTCCGCGTACCTGGCGGCACATGGACGGCTTCGGCTCCCACACCTACCAGTGGATCAACGCCGAGGGCGAGCGATTCTGGGTCAAATACCATTTCAAGACCGACCAGGGCATCGAAACCCTCACTGCTGCGCAGGCGGACGTGCTTGCCGGCACCGACCCCGACTACCACCGGGCCGATCTGTACCAGGCGATCGAACGGGGTGAATTCCCCAGCTGGACGCTGCACGTGCAGGTGATGCCCGTTGCTGAGGCCGAGGGCTATCGCTTCAACCCGTTCGACCTCACCAAGGTCTGGTCGCAGAAGGACTACCCGCTGATCAAGGTGGGTACCTGGACCCTGAATCGAAACCCGCGCAACTTCTTCGCCGAGATCGAGCAGGCCGCGTTCGCACCGTCGAACGTCGTGCCGGGCATCGGATTCTCACCCGACAAGATGCTGCTGGGCAGGGTGTTCTCCTATGCCGACGCACACCGCTACCGCGTGGGGGCGAACCACGCGCAGCTGCCGGTCAACGCCCCGAAGAACAAGGTGGAGTCGTACTCACAGGACGGGAACATGACGTACTCGTTCAACGACCCCGCGACGCCGGTCTATGCACCGAACAGCTTCGGTGGTCCGCACGCGGATCCTGAGCGTGCGGGTGACGATGGACTGTGGGACTTCGGAACCGAGGCGGTACGAGCCGAATATGTCCAGCACGCGGAGGACGACGACTTCGGCCAGGCCGGCACGTTGGTCCGTGAAGTCATGGATGACGCTACGCGGGAACTCCTGGTCGGTAACATCGTCGGCCACATACTCGGGGGTACGTCAGAGGCGTTGTACGAGCGCATCTTCGAATACTGGCGCAACGTCGACGCCGATCTCGGGAAGAAGGTCGAAGAAGGCGTGCGGTCCGGCGGCGAATGATCTCTCGGGTGCGTCCGACGCTTCAGGCGAGGCCCCACAAGTAGATCGCAACTGCCAGTGCCCAGACGATCAGAGACTGTGCGTCCATGGTGCGAACCCCCTCGGTCGGTCGATGATGAACCGTACAACCATCATGCCTCGCGGCGGGCGTCGGGTCACGGGCGTCGGCCCCGCCGACACGATCCTGTGACACACCCAGGGCTTCATCCGGATGTGGAGTCGGCCACAAAATGATTCGGCCTGGAAGCCTTCGGTCATGAAAACTGTTCGACCCAAAGGTAGTTACGAAATTGAGAGGAGTGCGAAAGATGAACAGCCCCATCAGCAGCACGCTGTCGGACGAGAACCGGAAGGTTGCGGCAGACGCCTTGCAGAACGTGCTCGTCGATGTGATCGACCTGAGCCTGATCGGCAAGCAGGCGCACTGGAACGTCGTAGGGTCCCAGTTCCGTAGCATCCATCTGGACCTCGACGAACTCGTCACCACTGCGCGGGAGTTCACCGACCAGGTCGCCGAGCGGCTGACCGCGATCGGTGTCAGCCCGGACGGACGAGTAGCGACGGTTGCCCGTGACAGTGGCGCCAAGGGCTTCGGCGACGGCTGGAGCAAGGACACCGAGGTCGTCGCGTCGATCGTCGGTAATCTCGCAGCTGTCATCGCGCGGTTGCGTGAGGGGATCGAGATCACCGGCAATGCCGACCCGGTCACACAGGATCTGCTGATCGGTCAGGCCGCTCGCCTCGAGCAGCTCCACTGGATGTGGCAGGCGCAGCTCGCCTGATCAGAACAACACATGGAAGGCCGCCCACCGTTACGGTGGGCGGCCTTCCGTCGTTCGGAGAGTCTCGGAGTGATCCGTGTGACTGATGTGTCGGTTGTGGTTGCTAGGTTGGTGTTCGACCTTCTCCGAAGTGGGGCGGGCGGCGATGTTCGATCGAAAGGTGTTGTCCGACATGGTAATGGGCCCTACCCATGCGGTATCCGGAGCGCTTGTCGGCCTCCTTGTCGCCGACGTGCTGCCGCGAGACTGGGGTGGCCCTACGTCGACACCTGAGATTCTCGCCTTCGCGGGCGTCTGCGCGGGATCGGCGCTGTTGCCCGATCTCGATACATCCCAGTCGACCGTCGCTCGGTCGTTCGGTCCGGTGAGTCAGACGTTCGCGCGGGGCGTCGGCGCGGTCTCGGCCGGGTATTACAACGTCACACGTGGGCGTAAGGATCGGAAGCGGACCGGTGGCCACCGCACCATGACGCACACGGCGTTGTTCGCGGCTCTGTTGGGTGCGGGGGTGTCGGTGCTGGTTGCACAGTTCGGACGCAACGCGATCATCGGCGTCCTGCTCATCACGTTGGGTCTCGCGCTGCGCGGACTGTTCGGCACCTGGGCCAAGAAGTACGGGTGGTTCATCGTCACCGTCGTCACTGCGATCCTCTCGGTCCTGATGTGGACGGCGTTCCCCGGGGAGGTGGGATCGACCGGCCTGGGGGTCGCCGTCGCACTCGGGTGCGTCACCCACTGCCTTGGTGATGCGATCACCAAGGAGGGGATCCCGTTCCTTGCTCCCTTCGTGCCGTGGCAAGGCAAACGGTGGTGGGAGTTCAAACTTCCGAGCGCGATCTCCATCCGTGCGGGTGGGCCGTTCGAGGTCGTGTTCCTCGGGCCGGCGATGACTCTGGCCGCGATCGGATTCGCCCTCTGGTCCGTCGACGGGGTCCCGGGCTATGTCTTCGGAGCGCTCGAAGCGTCCGGTCTCTCGTTCTGAATTTCGAAGCCACTGGCATCGAAAAGAAACTTGTTCTATTTTTGCTCCGTCCCGGTTTCCCACAGAACGGAGCTCGTCCACGTGAGCGAACAAGCCTCGAGCGCTGCCCTCAGCCGGCGTGGTTTCCTCGGCGCCGCCGCGGGCGCCGCGGCGCTTGCAGGGTTGAGCTGGACGCCCGCGGGAGCGATCCCGCTCGGCGACCCGAGCGCGACCATCCCCGCGCCCCCGGAATTTCCCGCCGATATCCCGCTCGCGCAGCAACGCTTCGAGAACTGGGCGAAGACCATCCGGTTCGATGCCGTGTGGACCGCCGCTGCGCGCGAGCCCGGCGACGTCGTACGCCTCGCGAACTGGGCGCGCAGCCACGGTTACCGCATCCGCCCGCGGGGCTCGATGCACAGCTGGAGCCCGCTCACCCTCGTGCCCGGTGAGAGCGCCGACAAGATCGTGCTCATCGACACCATCACGCATCTGAACTCCGTGAGTGTCGACGGAGGGGGTTCCCCGGCCACCGTCACGGCGGGCGGCGGAGCGAGTCTCGAATCGATCCTCTCGGCGCTACAGGCCGAAGGACTCGGCTGGGCCAATTCGCCGGCGATCGGCGACATCACCATCGCAGGTGCCCTGTCGATCGGAGCTCACGGCGCGACCTATCCGGCCGCGGGGGAGCAGGCCGTCCCGGGACAGTCTTTCGGTTCCCTGTCGAACCTCATCGTCGCGCTCACCGCGGTGGTCTGGAACGACGCCGAAGGGGAGTACGAACTGCGCGAGTTCCACCGCTCCGACGCCGACATCACGCCCCTGCTCACCCACCTCGGTCGCACCTTCGTCACCTCCGTGACGCTGATGGCCGGCGCGAACTATCGACTCCGGTGCCAGAGCTTCACCGACGTGCCGTGGCAGGAACTGTTCGCGCCGCCCGGAACGCCGGGCCGGACGTTCGAGAGGTACGCGGAAGAATCCGGACGCGTCGAGGCGATCTGGTTTCCGTTCACCGAAACTCCGTGGCTCAAGATCTGGTCCGTCAGCCCCGACAAGCCGGCCGCCTCACGCGAAGTGCACGGCCCCTACAACTACTTCTTCACCGACAGCATCCCCGAACTGGTCACCACTCCGCTCGGTCAGGTGGTGAGCGGCAATCAGGCCATCACCCCCGCGTTCGGTGCATCGCAGTTCGGTGCCGTCGCCGCGGGCCTGAAGGCGACCGGAACCGAAGACCTCTGGGGCTGGTCGAAGGACCTGCTGTTCTATCTGCGGGCGACCACCCTCCGCGTCATCGCGGGCGGCGGCGTCGTGGTGACGAAGCGCGAGAACATCGCGCGGGTCATCAACGAATTCACGACGTGGCTGCACGGCCGGATGGGCGAGTACGCGTCGCAGGGGCTGTATCCAGTCAACGGGCCGTTCGAGGTGCGGATGTGCACCGTCGACGACCAGGGCGAGGTGCTCGTCGACTCGGCCGGTGCACCGAACCTGTCTCCGGTGCGACCGCGACCCGATCGCCCCGATTGGGACACCGCAATCTGGATGAACGTGGTGTCGCTCCCCGGCACCGAAGGCTTGCCGGCCTTCTTCCAGGAGATGGAGGAGTGGATGGTCGCCAACTACTCCGGTGACTACGCGACGTTCCGCTCCGAGTGGTCCAAAGGCTGGGCGTTCGACCCCGAGGGCGGCTATCGCAATCAGCAGTTCCTCGGCGACACGGTTCCGGCCATGTATCGCACCGGATTGGGCGGCGGTGAGGGCTGGGACGCGGCGCGCGCGGCATTCGATCGATACGATCCGCATCGTGTGTTCAGCAACGGTTTCCTCGACAGACTGATCTGACGTCGGGACCGGATCTGCCCGAGCTACGGACTCCACCGTGCCGAGCGTCGATGCCACGTGCTCGGCACGGTGAATTCGGTTGCAGTTCATCAGGATGACGCCGGACCTCCATCAACGCGGGTAGTGCGATCCCTACCGTCTCGTGGGTTACGTATTCGACCCATATGGAGGTATCGGAAAATGAGTTCCGCAGTCGATCGTTCCGCGCTGAATCGCCGAGGTTTCCTCGGGCGCACTGCACTCGCCGGTGTCGGCATCGCTTTCGCCGGAAGTCTCGACGCGCTGGTTCGGCCGGGCACTGCGACAGCAGCCCCCGGGGCGATCGGGTACGGCCCGCTCATTCCGGATCCCCACGGGCTGCTCGCGCTGCCGATCGGTTTCTCGTACACCGTGCTCGCGAAGTCGGGGGAAACGCTGCTCGACGATGGCAACCCGGTTCCGAGCAGCCCCGACGCGCTGGGTGTGTTCGCGCGAGGTAGCGGCGCGACGGTCGTGTCGAACCACGAGGTCGGCGACGACGCGAGCGACGAACCGTTCGCCGTCCCCGTCGTCGACGGCCTGACCTACGATCCCGGTGCCCGCGGTGGTACCACCACGATCGTCGTTTCACCGAACGGTCAGCGTGAAGGCCAGTACGTGAGTCTCGCAGGCACCGTCGACAACTGCGCGGGCGGTATCACCCCGTGGGGCACGTGGCTGACCTGCGAGGAGACCGACGACCGCGCCGGCGACAACGGCCTCACCCTCGATCACGGCTACGTCTTCGAGGTCGATCCCGCGAGCCGGGAGGCGAACATCGGCACCAGCCCGGTTCCGCTGAAGTTCCTCGGACGATTCGAACACGAGGCCGTCGCCGTCGATCCCGGCACGAGCGCGATCTACCTCACCGAGGACGCCGACGAGCCCAACGGCCTGTTCTACCGGTGGGCGCCCCCGCAGGGCTTCGTCGGCAGGAACGGGGCCCTGCGCGAGCTGGCGCAGTCCGATGGGGGCGACACAGCCGGTGGGCTCCAGGCGATGCGCTGCTTCCAGGACGGAGCCTTCGTCGCCGATCTGTCGCAGGCCACCGAGCCGGGAACGCGTTACGCCGTGCAGTGGGTCGACGTCCCCGACCGGAACGCGAACGACGAACCCATCCGCGAGCAGTTCGGGGACGGAGAGGTGACTCGGAGCCGCAAGCTCGAAGGCGCGTGGTGGGGCGACGGCGGCGCGTACTTCGTCGCGAGCTACGCGCGCCACGACGACGGCAGCGTCGCCGAACACGACGGACAGGTGTGGTTCTACGATCCCGCATCCGAGACCGCAGAGCTGAAGGTGTTGTTCGGTGTCAATCCGGATCCGTCGGTCGACACCGGCAACTACGACGGCCCCGACAACATCACCGTGTCCCCGCACGGCGGACTCGTGCTCGCCGAGGACGGTGACGGAGTCAGCCACCTGATCGGCGTCACCCCCAGCGGTGCACCGTTCTCGCTGGCGCGAAACGAGCTGAACGACAGCGAGTTCTGTGGTCCCGCATTCAGCGCCGACGGGCGGACGCTGTTCGTCAACATCCAGACTCCGGGGATGACCATGGCGATCACCGGCCCCTGGATCCGCCCGATCGGGTAGCACCTTCGCCGCAACGAGGTCGACGAGAAGTTGAGCCGCGCACTCGAGTGAGTGCGCGGCTCCATCGTCGTTCGAACCGACGTCAGAGATCGAACTCTGCGGGGTCGATTCCGACCGCATGCGCAGCGCCGCGCACAGCGGCCTTCTCGTGGTCGTCGAAGTGCCCGTCGGCGCCCCCGATGATGATGCCGATCTGGATGACCGCGCGGGCCTGATCCTGCTTCGACTTCAACTTGGCGATCGTGGCGGTGGCTTCGACCTTGCCGAAGTCGAAATCGGACTCGAGCTTGCTGCAGTACCAGTCGAACTTCTCGCGGAGCTCGTCCTTCGGGAACACCGAGAGGATGTCGTTGCTCATGATCAGCGCCGCAGTCTTCTGTCGTTCGGAAGGGTCGATGCTGCCGTCGGCGGCCGCAATCAGTGCGCACATCGCCATGCTGGCGTTCGCAAACTCCTTGTTTTTGAACTGATCCGTCTTTGTCTTGAGCTGCGCGCTCAGTTCGGTGGTCTTCGCCTTGAGCTGATCCCAGAACGCCATGGTGGCCCTTCGTGTCGGTGTCCGTGCACCATCCACTCTGCCATCGGATGTGAAAAGTGTGCTTTGTGAGGTCTGCTGCATGCTCACCGTTCGCCGAGCCGCGGCGGCGCCGTCCGGTAGGTCGCGGGCGTGGCGCTGAGGCGGATCGGGTTGGCCATCAGTCGCAGGGGTCGCTCGTGTCGTTCGTCGTCGATCTCCACAACAGGTGCAAGACCGAGCCGTTCGGCCAGGCCGATCGCGTCGGCAATGTCGTTGAGCGGGCCGCAGGGGACCCGCTCCGCGGTCAGCGCGTCGAACCACGTGTCGGCGGTCTCGGAGGACAGGGCCTCGTTGATCGTCTTCACGAGCACGTCGCGGTTGGCCACGCGCGCCGCGTTGGTGGCGTACCGCTCGTCGGAGGCGAGTTCGTCGAGTCCGAGCACGCTGCACAGTGAGGCGAACTGACGGTCGTTGCCCACGGCAAGCACCAGCGGACGGTCGGCGGTGGTGAACAGTTCGTACGGCGCGATGCTGGGGTGCCTGTTGCCCATGGCGGTGGGAACGACCCCCGCAGCCACGTACCCGGAGGACTGGTTCGCGAGCGCCGACAGTAACGATGACAGGAGATTGACCTCGACGCGCTGCCCCTCACCGGATCGGTCGCGGTGTCGCAGCGCCGCAAGGATACCGAGTGCCGCATGCATCCCGGTGATGACGTCGACGACCGCGACACCGACCTTGGTGGGGGTGTCGGCGTCTGGGCCCGTGATGCTCATCAGGCCGCCGACCGCCTGAATCAGCAGATCGTAACCGGGCAGGTTGTTGTGCCCGCCGAATCCGGTGATCGAGCAGTACACGATATCGGGATTGATCTCACGCACCTGCTCGTAGCCGAGGCCGAGGCGGTCCATGGTGCCGGGCAGGAAATTCTCGACCATGACGTCGGCGCGTGCCACGAGGGTTCGTGCTTGTCCGAGGCCGTCGGGGTCGGAGAGGTCGATCGCCTCGGACCTCTTGTTCCGGTTGACTCCGAGGAAGTACGACGATTCCTCGCCGACCCACGGCGGACCCCAGCTGCGGGTGTCGTCCCCGGTACCCGGGCGTTCGACCTTGATCACCTCGGCGCCGAGGTCGGCGAGCATCATCGTGGCGTACGGGCCGGCGAGGACGCGGCCGAAGTCGGCAATCACCAGGTCGTCGAGGGCGCCACCCGTCTGCGTGGTCACCTGAATGCGGCCTCTCCTGTCAGCGCCTTGCCGATGGACAGCTGGTGCATCTCGGAGGTGCCCTCGTAGGTCAGCACCGATTCGAGGTTGTTGGCATGCCGGATGACCGGGTATTCGAGGGTGATGCCGTTGGCACCGAGGATCGTGCGGCATTCCCGCGCGATCGCGATGGCCTCACGGACGCTGTTGAGCTTGCCGGTGCTGATCTGCTCGGGGGTGATCTCACTGCGGTCCTTGATGCGACCGAGGTTGTAGGCGAGGAGATGTCCCTTGCCCACCTCGAGCGCCATATCGGCGATCTTGGCCTGCGTCAGCTGGAACGCGGCGAGCGGCTTGTCGAACACGATCCGCGACTGTGCGTAGTCGATGGCGGTCTCGAGGCAATCGCGCGCAGCGCCGATTGCACCGAAGGCGATGCCGAAGCGTGCTTCGCCGAGTGCCGTCAAGGGGCCACGCAGGCCCTCCGCGAGCGGCATCATCGCCGAGGACGGCAGCCGCACTCCGTCGAGGACGAGCTCGGAGGTCACCGAGGCGCGGAGCGACATCTTGGCGTGGATCTCAGGCGCGGAGAAGCCCGGAGTGTCTGTGGGAACCACGAATCCGCGGATGCCCTTGGGACCCTCGTCGAGATCGGTCTGTGCCCACACCACGGCGACGTCGGCGATCGATCCGTTGGTGATCCACATCTTGGTGCCGCTGAGGATCCAGTCGTCGCCGTCGCGCTTGGCGTTGGTGCGCATCCCGGCCGGGTTGGAGCCGAAGTCGGGTTCGGTGAGGCCGAAGCAGCCGATCGCCTCGCCGGCGGCCATGCGAGGCAACCATTCCTGCTTCTGTTCCTCGCTGCCCCAGTGGTGGATGGAGAACATTGCGAGGGAGCCCTGCACGGAGACGAGGCTGCGGATGCCGGAGTCGACGGCTTCGAGTTCGAGGCAGGCCAGTCCGTATGCGGTCGCACTCATTCCCGCGCACCCGTAGCCGTCGAGGTGCATGCCGAGGACGCCGAGTTCGCCCAGTTCCTTCGCGAGGTCGCGGGCCGGGAGTTTCGCCTCTTCGAACCATTGGGCGATGTGCGGGCGGATGCGGTCGGTCGCGAACTTGCGCACGGTGTCGCGGATTGCGATCTCTTCCGGTTCCAGCAGCGAGTCGAGGGCGAAGAGCTGGGTGAGGGACTGAGTGTTCGGCATGTGGTTCTCCAAGGTCCTGGGTGATGGGTCCGGGTGAGGAAAATCGTTTGTGCAATCGTATGCAAGAACGATTGCGAGAACGATTGCATCACCTAGGCTAGGGCGAGTGATGTGGGTCGTCAACCCGGCGCCGGCATCGATGTGACAGAGCAGGAGAGCCCGAATGGCCCGACCCGACCGCGCGCCGACTCTCAAGGAGATCGCCGAGCGCGCCGGTGTGCACGTCTCGACGGCATCGCGGGTGCTGCGTCAGCCCGAACCCGTCGACGGATGGTCGGACTCCGCCCTGCGTGTACGTGAGGTTGCAGAGGAGCTGGGTTACCGCCCGAACCTGTGGGCGGCGAGCCTGCGCACCCGCAAGACCACCACGCTCGGTGTTGTGATGCCCAGGCTCACCGACGGTGTCGTCGCCACGACCTACCAGGGCATCGAGGAAGCGGCCGAGCGCGCCGGGTACTCGGTGCTGCTGTCCAGTCCTCCCGACGACCTCGACGCGCAGCGCCGCGCCATCTCCTTGCTCGTCGGACGACAGGTCGACGGCCTGCTGCTCAGCAGCCTGCACATCCCCGGCGGCCCGTTCGTCGAGTCGCTCGCACTCGGACCGCTTCCGCTGCTGTGTGTCACCCGGCACGCCGACGCGGGACTGCCCTTCGTCGTCGGCGACGACTACCGAGGCGGTTGCCTCGCCGCGCAGCACCTGCTCGACCGCGGGTATTCGGATGTCGCGATCATCGCCGGCCCTGACCACGCGAGCACGGCCCGCGACCGCCGCGCGGGATTCGTCGACACGCTTGCGCGTGCATCGTTCCCGCTGCGTCCCGACAGGATCGTGCGGTCGGGCTTCGACGTGGCCGGGGGCGTGACGGCCGCGCGCGTACTGCTGGATCGCCCGGAACGCCCCCGTGCGATCTTCGCGGTCAGCGACACGATCGCGATCGGTGTCCTCGGAGTCGCGCGCGATCTCGGGCTGACCATCCCCGATGACCTCGCACTCGTGGGATACAACGACATTCCCATCGTCGAGCAGCTACCCGTCCCTCTGACGACGGTCCGCTCGCCCGCCCACGAGATCGGGGCGTCCGCGGTGCGCAGCCTGCTCGAACTCGTGCAGGGACGCGAGGTGGAGTCGATACGGCTGCCGGTCGAGCTCATCGAGCGGAAATCGAGTTGACCCGGCTCCGGTGTGTTCGGCTCGGTGTTCGGTCACCGCTGGACAGCGACACGGTGACCGTGGACGATCGCGCACGTGGCGAATAACGATGCGCAGCGTCTCCGAGACCTCTCGCTGTTGCGCCGTGTCCGCGACCGCATGGATCGCGAGTACGCGCAGCCGCTCGACGTGGACGCGCTCGCGCGCGGGGTGGGTATGTCGGCGGGGCATCTGAGTCGCCAATTCAAGAAGGCCTATGGCGAATCGCCCTACTCGTACCTGATGACCCGCCGGATCGAACGTGCGATGACGCTTCTTCGCCGCGGTGACCTCAGCGTCACCGATGTGTGCTTCGAAGTGGGCTGCTCGTCGCTGGGGACATTCAGCACGCGGTTCACCGAATTGGTCGGTATGCCGCCGAGCGTCTACAAGGACAAGGCCGAATACGGGACGGAAGGTATTCCGGCGTGCGTCGCGAAACAGATCACGAGACCGGTCAGGAATCGAGAAGCGCAGGTGTTCGGCCGTCGCTAGCGTTACGGCTATGGACATCACCATTCATTACACATTCCTCCCGCACACCGATCCGGAAGCGTCCTTGGCGTTCTACCGTGACACCCTCGGATTCGAGGTCCGCAAGGACGTCGGCTACGAGAACATGCGGTGGATCACCGTCGGACCACCCGACCACCCTGAAACCTCGATCGTCCTGAACCCGCCCGCGGCAGACCCCACCATCAGTGACGACGAGCGGAATACGATCCTCGAGCTGATGGCAAAGGGCAACTACGGTGCGGTCACTCTCGCCACAGACGATCTGGACGGGCTGTTCGCGCGACTCGAGGCCGGCGGGGCCGAGGTCCTTCAGGAACCGATGGATCAGGATTACGGCGTGCGCGACTGCGCCTTCCGCGACCCGGCCGGAAATCTGATTCGGATCAACCAAACCAGCTGATCTGCAAGGCATTCAAACTTCGAGTGGAGGTCGAGATGGGGCAGGACGACGGATCGGGTACCGACCGGACGCGACCACCCGGCACGCCGGGGGCGCTCTCACGCTGGTTCCAGCGGACAGCCAATGCGCGAACGATGCGGAAAATCCGACGCGGCAAGGGCAGGACGATGGGCATGGACATGTTGATCCTGCACACGGTCGGTCGCAGGAGCGGACAACGGCGTGAAACTCCGCTGATGCGGTTGACGGACGGCGACGATGCAGTTCTCGTCGTCGCATCGGGTGGCGGCAGTGTGAACCCCGACTGGCACGCCAATCTGATGGCGCACCCGGACGGCGTGTCGGTGGAACTTCCAGGCCGTGCACCCGTATCCGCGACAGCACACGAACTTCGCGGCACCGAACGTGCACAGGCCTGGCAGCGACTGGCGGCCGAGCAGCCTCGAATTGCGAAGTATCAGGGCAAGTCCGATCGTGAATACCCGTTGATCCGGCTGACGCTGCAGTAACCGCGTGGCACAGTCGAACAGGTCAACCACTGCGGACCTCCAGGGCGAGGTCCGGACAGAGAAACGGAGACACCGATGACACCGTCCGCCAGGGCGAACACCCGGTCGCGTGAACTGAATACTGCCGACAGTCACGACAGAATCCTCGTCCACGGGGCACGGGTGAACAACCTTCGCGATGTCAGTATCGAGATCCCGAAGCGGCGGCTGACGGTGTTCACCGGTGTCTCCGGATCCGGCAAGAGTTCGCTGGTGTTCGGCACGATCGCCGCGGAGTCGCAGCGGCTGATCAACGAGACCTACAGCGCGTTCGTTCAGGGGTTCATGCCGAGCATGGCCCGCCCCGATGTGGACGTGCTCGACGGGCTGACGACGGCGATCCTCGTCGATCAGGAGCGCATGGGTGCGAACCCGCGCTCCACCGTGGGTACCGCAACCGACGCGAACGCCATGTTGCGTATCCTCTTCAGTCGGCTGGGGAACCCGCATATCGGTTCCCCCCAAGCGTTTTCGTTCAACGTGGCTTCGATCAGCGGTGCCGGAGCCGTGTCGATGGAGCGTGGTGGCCGGACAGTGAAGGAACGACGCTCCTTCACCATCACCGGCGGGATGTGTCTGCGCTGCGAAGGGCGGGGATCGGTGTCCGACTTCGATCTGACCGCGCTGTACGACGAGACCAAGTCGCTCAATGAAGGTGCGCTGACCATTCCCGGTTACAGCATGGAAGGCTGGTACGGGCGAATCTACCGAGGTTGCGGCTTCTTCGACCCAGACAAGCCGATTGCGAAATTCACGAAGAAGCAACTGGGCGATCTGCTCTACAAGGAACCGACCAGGATCAAGGTCGAAGGCGTCAACGTGACCTTCGAGGGACTGATACCGAAGATCCAGAAGTCGTTCCTGTCCAAGGATCGCGAGGCGATGCAGCCGCACATTCGTGCGTTCGTGGATCGCGCGATCACATTCTCGGTCTGCCCCGAGTGCGACGGCACGCGACTCACCGAGGCCGCGCGATCGTCGAAGATCAAGGGACTGAGTATCGCCGACGTGTGCTCGATGCAGATCAGCGACCTCGCCGAGTGGGTTCGAGATCTCGACGAACCGTCGTTGGGGCCACTGCTCGACAACCTGCGGCAGAATCTCGAGTCCTTCGTCGACATCGGTCTCGGATACCTGTCGCTCGAACGCCCGGCCGGCACACTCTCCGGTGGTGAGGCACAGAGGACCAAGCTGATCCGCCATCTCGGGTCGTCGCTCACCGACGTCACCTACGTCTTCGACGAACCGACGATCGGTCTGCATCCGCACGACATCGCGCGGATGAACGACCTCCTGCTGCAATTGCGCGACAAGGGCAACACCGTTCTCGTCGTCGAACACAAGCCCGAGGTCATGGCAATCGCCGACCATGTCGTCGATCTCGGTCCACACGCCGGTACCGACGGCGGAAAGGTGATGTTCGAGGGCACCTTCGACGGCCTGCGGAAGAGCGACACCCTCACCGGCAAACACCTCGACGATCGTGCCTCCCTGAAATCGTCGGTGCGCACGGGTGGAGGCGCACTCGAAGTGCGCGGTGCCGACACCAACAACCTCCGCGACGTCGACGTCGACATCCCCCTCGGAGTGCTGGTGGTGCTCACCGGTGTCGCGGGGTCGGGGAAGAGCTCGCTCATCGGAGGATCGGTGTCCGGTCGCGACGGCGTGGTCACCATCGACCAGGGAGCGATCAAGGGGTCGCGGCGTAGCAATCCTGCGACGTACACGGGCATGCTCGACTCGATCCGCAAGGCCTTCGCGAAGGCCAACGGGGTCAAGCCGGCCCTGTTCAGCGCGAACTCGGAAGGTGCGTGCCCCAACTGCAACGGCGCGGGCGTCGTCTACTCCGATCTCGCGATGATGGCCGGAGTCGCGACCCCCTGCGAGGTGTGCGACGGCAAACGTTTCCTGGCCGAGGTGCTCGAATACAAGTTCGGCGGCAAGGACATCAGCGAGGTCCTGCGGATGTCTGTTGCCGAGGCCGAGGAATTCTTCGGAGCTGCGGATTCGAAGATCCCGGCGGCCCACAAGATCCTGGATCGCCTGGTGGACGTCGGACTCGGTTACATCAAGGTCGGGCAGCCGCTGACGACGCTCTCCGGCGGTGAACGGCAGCGCCTGAAGCTGGCCACCCACATGGGGGAGAAGGGTGAGATCTACATCCTGGACGAGCCCACCACCGGCCTCCACCTCGCCGACGTCGAGAACCTGCTCGGCCTGCTCGACCGCCTCGTCGACTCCGGAAAGTCGGTGATCGTCATCGAGCACCATCAGGCGGTCATGGCGCACGCCGACTGGATCATCGACCTCGGTCCCGGTGCGGGCCACGATGGCGGCAGCATCGTCTTCGAGGGGACGCCGTCGGATCTCGTCGCCGCGCGGTCGACACTCACCGGTGAGCATCTCGCGGAGTATGTCGGAGCGTGAATGCGATCAGGGCGCATTCTCCAGCCGGAGAATGCGCCCTGATCGGCTCGTTTCACGAGTCGGGGTGGCGGGATTCGAACCCACGACCTCTTCGTCCCGAACGAAGCGCGCTACCAAGCTGCGCCACACCCCGTGATGAACCTCGGCCAGCTTACAACACGAGCCGTGTGAATGTTGAATCGGCTGGTCAGCGACAGTTCCCGATGGTCAGCGCCAGTGTGGTTCCCGATGGTCAGTGACGAGACTCCGCGCTTTCCGCGGCGCTGCCCGTGGAGCGCCGTGACTCCTCGCGCGGAGCCGGAACCAAGGTCAGGAGAGTGGCTTCCGGGCGGCAGCAGAAACGTGCAGGAGCAAACGGGGAGGTGCCCATTCCTGCCGACACGTGCAGCTGCATATGAGCGCCCCACCGGGACGGGCCTTTCACCCGCGACCGGTCGATGCCGCAGTTGGTCACCAGCGCGCCGAAGAACGGCAGGCACAGCTGACCGCCGTGGGTGTGGCCGGCGAGTACGAGGTCGTACCCGTCGTCGGCGAAACGGTCGAGTACTCGGGGCTCGGGGGAGTGGGACAGCCCCAGTCGGAGGTCGGCGGACTTGTCGGCCGACCCGGCGATGGTCTCGTAGCGATCGCGTTCGAGATGTGGGTCGTCGACACCTGCCACCGAGATACGCACACCGCCGACCTCGACGTCGCGCCGGACGTGGGTCATGTCCTGCCAGCCACGTTCGTTGAACGCTGCACGCAGATCGCCCCAGGGCAGAGGCGGTCCGTACAGGCGGTCGTGGTCCTTGTCGAAATAGGCGAGCGGGTTCTTCAGGACCGGCGCGAAGTAGTCGTTGCTACCGAACACGAAGAGGCCGGGGCGAGCCAGCAGGCCACTGAGCGCTTGGACGACGGCGGGTACTGACTTCGGGTGCGACAGGTTGTCGCCCGTGTTGATCACCAGATCGGGCTCGAGCCGATCCAGCTCCCTGAGCCAGTTCTGTTTCCGTTTCTGCCCCGGCATCATGTGCAGGTCGCTGATGTGCAGCACACGGAGGGTCGATGCACCCGGCGCGAGGACCGGGACGGTGACCTCCCGGAGGGTGAAAGCGTTGCGTTCGATCAGCGTCGCGTAACCGAGACCGAGGGCGGCAGCTCCTGCGGTACCCGCAGCGACACGTGTGAGGGGAGAAAGGTCAGGCACTTCTTCAGCGTACCGCCGCTGCACATCTGCGCACGTGCTTCGACGTTCCGGGCGTAGGTTCTGGGTATGACCGATACAGCTTCCTCACTCAAATCCACATTGCGTGCAGACATGACTGCCGCGATGAAGGCCAGGGACCAACTGCGCTTGGCGACGCTGCGGATGTTGCTCGCCGCGATCCAGACCGAGGAGGTCTCGGGGAAGGAAGCACGCGAGCTCTCCGATGACGACGTCGTCAAAGTTCTGTCGCGTGAGTCCAAGAAGCGCGGTGAGGCCGCTGAGGTCTACACCGAGAACGGTCGTGGTGAGCTCGCAGCCAAGGAGCACGCCGAGGCCCGCATCATCGACGAGTACCTGCCGACACCATTGACCGATGCGGAACTCGTCGACGTGGTCGACACGGCGATCGGCAGGGTCGCCGATGAGCTCGGTGCGCGTCCCGGTCCGAAGAACATGGGCCAGGTCATGAAGGTCGCTACCGCGATCGCCGCGGGCAAGGCAGATGGAAAGCGCCTGTCCGCGGCGGTTCGGTCGCGTCTCTAGTCGTCAGTTGTCCGGTTGCGACGGGGTCGTCGTGGCAGCAGGACTCTCCGATTCGCTCTCGTCCGGCGGAGCCGACTCGGTCTGGGCCGGTTCCTGCCGGCCGGGGACCGGGGCGGGGGCAGCCGGAACAGTGGTGTCCGGAACCTCGCTGCCGCTCGGTCGTGCGGGCGTGGCGCTCGTGGTGGGTGCTACGCGCACCGAACCGTCACTGACGAAGATCGTCACCGTCGAGCCGGGGACCGCAGAGCCGGAGGGTGAGCTACCGGTCACGACACCTGCTCGCTCTTCAGCCTTGATCGTGGCCTCGGACACCGAGAATCCCGCGTCCTGGAGGCGCTGGGTCGCCCGATCACGCGACAGGCCCGTGACGTCGGGAACCTGAGCGTTGCCGGCGCCGCGGACGTAACGGGGATCTGCGGGAGGAAGCTCGATGGAACCGAATTTGGTGGCGACCGGAAGCATGGCTGTGAACCACGTGTGTGCGGGGGCGGTGCCGCCGAACAGGTTGCCGTCGTAGCAGGGTCGGACGGGGTTGGCGCAGATCTGACCGGGGGTGGGGGAGTCGCCGAATGTGTAGACGGACCCGGCATACCGGTTGGTGAAGCCGAGGAATGCGGACGACATGTGCGACTCGGTGGTGCCGGTCTTCGCAGCCACCGGCAGGTTCCATCCGGTGGCGCCCGCAGCGCCGGAGGCGGTGCCGCCGCCTGCCACGTCCTTGCTCATCGCATTCGCGAGGGTGTCGGCCAGGCCGGGCTCGACAGCCTGCTCGCATGCCTGCTGTGTGATCGGTACGGGCTTGCCTTCACGATCGAAGACGCCGTCGATCGGGGTCGGCGGGCACCACTTGCCGTGCGACGCGAGGGTGGCGGCCACATTCGACAGTTCCAGCGGGTTGATCCACGTGGGGCCGAGTGTGTACGAGCCCAGGTGCTGCTGCTTCTGCATGTCGGCCATCGACTGCTCACCGAAGCCCGAGGTGTTGGGCTGCAAGTAGGAACGCATCCCCAGCCGCACAGACAGGTCGACGACGGAGTCGACCCCGGTCGCCTCGATCAGTTTCACGAAGGCGGTGTTCGGTGATTGCGCGAGCGCGTCGGTCACTGCCAATGCGGGTGGGTACGCCCCGGCGTTCTCGACGCAGTAGTAGCCGGCCGGGCAGCCTGCGGCGCCACCGTCCCCGAGGCCCTGCGCGTTGTAGCGGGACGGTACGTCGAGGACGGCGCTGGTGCCGAGGCCCTGCTCCATTGCCGCGGCGACCGTGAAGATCTTGAAAATCGATCCTGCGCCGTGGCCGGCGAGTGAATAGGGCTGCGGCTGGACGGTCTCGTCGGCGTCGCCGTCGAGGCCGTAGGTGCGGCTCGAGCCCATCGCGAGTACTCGATGGGCGTCCTGCCCCGGCTCGATCACGTTCATCACCGATGCGACATCGTCGACGGTCGGGCTCGTGTACTGATCGAGCGCGGCCTTGGTCGAATCCTGTACTTCCGGGTCGAGCGTGGTGCGGATGAGGTAGCCGCCCTTGTCGATCTGCTCTCGGGACAGACCGGAATTCTCGAGGTACTGGAGCGCGTACTCGCAGAAGAATCCGCGGTCGCCTGCCGCGATGCAGCCGCGTGACAGAGTGTTCGGCTCGGGGAGGACACCGAGTGGTTCGGCCTTCGCGGCACGGATCTCGTCGGCCCGCTCGGGAATGTTGTCGATCATCGTGTCGAGCACAATGTTGCGGCGGTTGGTCACGCCTTCTTGGTTCGTGTACGGGTTGAGGGCGGAGCTGGACTGCACCATGCCCGCGAGCATCGCGGACTGCGCGATGCTCAGGTCTTTCGCGTCGATCCCGAAGTAGGTCTGGGCAGCGTCCTGGATACCGAACGAACCGTTGCCGAAGGGCACCAGGTTCAGGTAGCGGGTGAGGATCTCGTCCTTCGACAGTTCTTCGTCGAGAGTCAGTGCCATCCGGATCTCACGGATCTTGCGGGCCGGTGTGGTCTCGATCGCCGCGCGGCGTTCCGCGTCGGTCTTCGCGACGACGTGCAGCAGGTAGTTCTTCACGTACTGCTGGTCGATCGTCGACGCACCCTGCTCGACCTGACCGCTGCTGGTGTTGGTGAGGAATGCGCGGATGGTGCCCTGCCAGTCCACGCCCTGATGCTCGGGGAAACGCTTGTCCTCGATCGAGACGATCGCAAGCTTCATCTCGTTGGAGATCTGGTCGCTGGGGACCTCGAAGCGTCGCTGGTCGTACAGCCACGCGATCGTGTTGCCGGCGGAGTCGACCATCGTCGTGACCGCGGGAACGATCCCTTCGACGAGTTCTGCGGAACTGTTGTCCACGGTGTCTGCGGCGCGATTCGATACGTAACCGAATCCGCCCGCGGCCGGGAAGAGCATTCCGGCCACGAGGACACCGCCGAGGGCCGTGCAACCGGCAAGTTTCGCCACAGTACTTCGGATCGACACGGGTACACCCTACGTGCCGATCGGAGCGGTCGACGATTCCAGGGAGGCGAAACGCCGTCCGACGTGCAGCTATGCACAGGCGTACCAGAAAAGGTTTCGTTCGCCTTGCGCGTGGGCATCAGTTTACCTAGATTGAGACAGCAGTGTGATACAGATAACACCTCGACAGTGAAGACGTACAAGTTTTTTCATGCTAAGTGCAAATTGTGCGTCTTCAGGACCTCCGTACATCGGAGTTCGGAATGCAAAGGGGAACTGAATGCACCTGACCGCCCCCATGACCAGGCTCGACGTCGACGAAGAAGAGGCCCGCATCGCCTGGGTGTCCAAGGCTCGATGCCGCGAGGTAGACCCCGATCAGTTGTTCGTCCGCGGCGCGGCGCAGCGGAAGGCAGCGGTGATCTGCCGACACTGCCCTGTGATGCTGCAGTGCGGCGCGGACGCACTCGACAACCGCGTCGAGTTCGGAGTGTGGGGAGGCATGACCGAACGTCAGCGTCGTGCACTCCTCAAGCAACATCCGGAAGTGGAGTCCTGGTCGGACTTCTTCGAGGCGCAGCGTCAGCACCAGAACGCGGTATGACCGCGACTCGGTGAGAATGCTGCCTGTGTGACGACGCCGGAGCACGCACGACGGGGAAGGTCGTGCGTGCCACCCGGAATGTTCATGCCTGCCGGGTCAACTGGTCGCCCACTGCGCGCAGCGCTTCGAGGTCCGATACCTCGAAGGGCAACGACGGCACACCGACGACCGGCACACGTGGATTCGCCGAGGTGAATCCACGCAACAGACGAACTTCTCGCTTCGCCGTCACTGCGCGATGCGCGTGGATGCGGAGCACGGCCGCTGCGGCGGGCGCATCCTCACTATCTTGCTCCGCGAGGAGGTCGGCCGAGGTCAACGCGTGGTCGGCCGGCAACGACGACAATGTCGGGTGCGTCCGATTGAGCACGAGACCTGCGAGCGGCATCTTGTCGCCGCTCAGACGTTCCACGAAGAACGATGCCTCGCGCAGGGCATCCGGTTCCGGGGCCGCGACGACCATGAAGTGGGTTCCGGGCTGCTGCAAGAGCTGATAGGTGCGGTTGGCGCGCTCACGGAACCCGCCGAACATCGAATCCAGCGACTGCACGAACGCGGATGCATCCGAGAGCATCTGGCTGCCCACGATCGTCGACACGGCCTTCAACGCCAAACCCATCGCGCCCGTCACGAGTCGCCCGAGGCCACGGCCCGGAGCGGTGAAGATTCGGATCATCCGACCGTCGAGGAAGGCACCGAGGCGCTGTGGTGCGTCGAGGAAATCGAGGGCGTTCCGTGACGGTGGGGTATCGACGACGATGAGATCCCACTCGTCGCTCGCCGCGAGCTGGCCGAGTTTCTCCATCGCCATGTACTCCTGCGTACCGGAGAACGACGACGCCACCGTTTGGTAGAAGGGGTTGTCGAGGATCTGCTGTGCCTTCTCCGGCGCCGAGTGTTCGACGACCATGTCGTCGAAGGTGCGGCGCATGTTCAGCATCATCGCGTGCAGCTCGCCCGTCGTACCGGACTCGAGCGGTACTTTCTGCGGGGAGTTGTCGAGAGTCTGCACACCGAGTGCTTGGGCCAGCCGCCTCGCCGGATCGATCGTGAGCACCACTACCTTGCGGCCCTGCTCCGCCGCACGCAATGCGAGCGATGCTGCCGTCGTCGTCTTACCGACACCGCCGGACCCGCAGCACACGATCACCCGTGACGCCGGGTCGTGGAGGATCTTCGCGACATCGAGCACCGGTGCCGTGCGCACCGTCCGCTCGGTCATCGGACGCCCTGCTCGGCAAGAAGTTCGGCAAGCTCGTAGAGCCCACCGAGGTCGACCCCGTCCGCAAGCAGCGGTAGAGACATCCGTGCCACCTTCACATCGTCGAGTTGGGCGGCGCTGACCTGCTGCGCCTGCAGTATCGAGGCATGCTCGATGGTCTCCGTGAGCAATCCGGCGAAATCGTCGTCCGACAGCGTCAGCCCCACCCGCTCGAACGCCGTCCGGATGGATTCGCCGGGGATGCGGCCGTCGGCGACGTCGTCGACGAGTGCGTCCGGCAGGTGCTCGGGTTCGGTCCTGTTGACGATCACCGTGCCCATCCTCAGATCGGCTGCCTCGAGTTCGTCGACAGCGTCCGCCGTCTCCTGTACGGGTAGTGCCTCGAGCAGCGTCACCAGGTGCACGACGGTCTCGTCGGAATGCAGCAACCGGACGACACCTTCGCTCTGCGAGCGGATCGGTCCCGACTTCGCGAGGTCGGCCATCGCCTTCGTCACGTCGAGGAAACTGCCGATCCGGCCGGTGGGCGGGGCGTCGACCACAATCGCGTCGTAGAGGCGCTCACCGGACTTGTCGGTGCGCACCACCGTCTCCTTGATCTTTCCGGTGAGGATCACATCGCGGAGTCCTGGGGCGAGCGTCGTCGCGAACTCGATCGCGCCGAGCTTGCGCATCGCACGGCCCGCGAACCCGAGGTTGTAGAACATGTCGAGGTATTCCAGGAACGCTGCCTCGATGTCGATCGCGAGGGCCATGACCATTCCGCCTCCCTCGGCGGTTGCGATCTTCGTCTCCACCGGAGGTAGCGGCGCCACGTCGAACAGCTGCGCGATCCCCTGTCTGCCCTCGGTCTCGACGAGCAGGACCTTCCGGCCTCCCGACGCGAGGGCGAGCGCTATCGCCGCCGCCACCGTGGACTTCCCGGTTCCACCCTTACCGGACACGAAGTGCAGTCGTGCCCGCGCGGCCTTGGCCGGCCATGTGCCGGAATGAGATGTCTGTGTCGCCACGGTGACGAGCCTATAAGTCGTCAAGGGGGAAAGGCGCCGGATAGGGTCAGGTCATGAGTGAATTGACTACGTGGGAGTACGCAACCGTGCCCCTGCTCACGCACGCGACCAAGCAGATCCTCGACACGTGGGGTTCCGACGGGTGGGAACTGGTGACGGTTCTGCAGGGACCCACCGGCGAACAGCACGTCGCATACCTCAAGCGCCCGAAGAGCTGACCGCATGGCCGAAACCTGGACCGCACGTCTGACCGAACTCGGGATCACCCTGCCGTCGGTCGCCAAGCCGGTCGCCGCATATGTGCCGGCTGTGCGCAGCGGGAACACTGTCTACACCTCGGGCCAGCTTCCTATGGTCGACGGCACCCTGGCGTACGTCGGCAAGGTCGGCTCCGACGTGTCCGCCGACGACGCGAAGGCCGCTGCCCGCATCTCGGTGCTCAACGCACTGGCTGCAGTCGACGCCCTCGTGGGAATCGACAATGTGGTGCGCATCGTCAAGGTCGTCGGATTCGTGGCTTCGGCCGACGGATTCACGGGTCAACCCGGTGTCGTCAACGGAGCCTCGGAACTGCTGGGCGAGATCTTCGGCGAGGCCGGCGCTCACGCGAGGTCGGCAGTCGGTGTCGCCGAACTTCCGCTCGCTGCGTCCGTCGAGGTGGAACTGATGGTCGAGGTGCGCTGATCATGGCGCTCTCTCACCCTGCCTACGGGCAACTGCGGCAGATCACCGAGAACGCGGCGGTGATTCTCGCCGAGAATCCGTCGGTGATGTCCCTCGAGGGAACCAACACGTGGATCCTGCGCGCACCGGACAGCGACGAGTGCATCGTGATAGACCCGGGGCCGCTCGACGAGGGTCACCTCGCGCGTGTCGCGCAGGTCCCGGTGGCGATGACGCTCATCAGTCATCGCCACTTCGACCACACCGAGGGGGGTGAGCGCTTCGCCGAGCTCACGGGCAGCCCTGTCCATGCCGTGACACCCGAACATCGGCACGGCGGCGGTACCGCACTGTCCGACGGCGACGTCGTCGAAGCAGCTGGACTCCGCGTGCGGGTGCTCGCCACACCGGGGCACACGGCGGACTCACTGTCGTTCGTTCTCGAGGACGATCGCAGCGTCCTCACCGCCGACACGATCCTCGGGCGCGGAACCACCGTGCTCGACGACGTCGACGGCGACCTCGGCGACTATTTGGGTTCGCTGCGGGCGTACATCGAACTGGGCCCGGGGTACACCGTGCTCCCCGGCCACGGGGCCGAACTACCCGACCTCGAGACGATCGCTCGCGGGTACCTCGCGCACCGGGAGGAACGGCTCGACCAGGTGCGCAACGCGTTGCGCACCCTCGGCCACGATGTCTCGGCGCGACGGGTCGTCGAACACGTCTATGCGGACGTCGACGAGTCCTTGTGGGGAGCGGCCGAGAAGTCGGTGAACGTGCAGCTGGCATATCTACGCGGGTAGACCGCAGAGCAACAACGAACGAGTGAGGCCGGGACACCAGATGGTGTCCCGGCCTCACTCGTCAGCAGTGTCGACCGGAGAGTGTCCCTAACGGGCGCGACGCGCCAGACGCTCGGAGTCCGAGATCAGCACGCTCTTGCCTTCCAGCCGCAGCCAGCCGCGGTGTGCGAAGTCGGCGAGCGCCTTGTTGACGGTCTCGCGGGACGCGCCGACGAGCTGGGCGATCTCTTCCTGGGTCAGGTCGTGGGTCACGCGGAGCGCGCCCGCTTCCTGGGTGCCGAAGCGCTGCGCGAGCTGCAGCAGGGCCTTGGCGACACGACCGGGGACGTCGGTGAAGATCAGGTCGGCGAGGCTGTTGTTGGTGCGCCGCAGACGACGGGCGAGCACGCGCAGGAGCTGCTCTGCGATCTCGGGTCGCTGGTCGATCCACGCCTTGAGTGCTTCGCGGTCCATGCTCACCGCACGCACCTCGGTGACGGTGGTGGCGGTGGACGTGCGCGGGCCCGGGTCGAAGATGGACAGCTCACCGAACATGTCGGAGGGGCCCATGATCGTCAGCAGATTCTCGCGGCCATCCGGCGAGCGCCGTCCGAGCTTGATCTTGCCGGAGACGATGATGTACAGGCGGTCGCCCGGTTCACCCTCGTTGAAGATGACGTGGCCGCGCGGGAAATCGACGGGTTGCAGTTCTTTGACCAGCGCCGCAACCGCAGAGGGCTCGACTCCTTGGAAGATGCCTGCTCTGGCCAGGACCTCGTCCACGTGCGCTCCTTTTGGGATGATTCTTGTTGTTCTTCAACTGGCGGGTGTGCACGTCCAGGGCATCCGGCGAGGGTCACCTTTTCGGCGTACGAACGCCAAGTCTACTGTGCCTGCCACATGTGTGAGTGACCGACACCACGGAATCGTCCGTGTATGTCGGATCCCGCCCTCGAATGCTACCGGCCGGTACCGGCGTCAGCTCGCTCGGCTCGCGTCCAGCAGATCCGGCGCGTCGACGGAATCGGAGGTGTCGCTGCGCCGCCGACGGCGATTGAACCGGGCCAGCGCGCCGGGGAATCCTTCGCGGGCGAGTGCGTGGACGTCGTCGTGGTCCGCCTGATCGAGGAACTCCTCGACCTCCTGTTGACGGACGGACAATCGACTCAATCGCGATTCGACCCTCTCCATGGCGAGTGCAAACAACATGAGCAGCACCGGGAGAAGTACGACAGCAAGAGCTTGCATGACGGGAAGTAAACACCGGCAAGATCTCAGAACAGACACGGCCCCCGGATTGAGCCCGGCGCCTTACGTACAGTGGTTCAGGTGCAGCCGACCCCGTCCGAGAGCCTCGATTCGAGTCCTGTTCGCGCCGCCGAACGGAGTCCGCGCAGGCCACGTCGGGCGCGGGGGCCCGAGTCGCGCCTCGGTCTGGTCCGGCGCGCACGGCGGATGAATCGACGCCTTGCCGAGGCCTTTCCGCATGTCTATTGCGAGCTCGATTTCACCACGCCGCTCGAACTCGCGGTCGCGACGATTCTGTCCGCACAGTGCACTGATGTACGCGTCAACCAGGTCACGCCGGCGCTGTTCGCCCGCTACCCGGACGCTCGCTCGTATGCGGAAGCCGACCGCACCGAGCTCGAGGAGTACATCCGTTCCACCGGCTTCTACCGCAACAAGACGAACTCACTCATCGGCCTCGGACAGGCGTTGCTCGAGCGTTTCGACGGCGAGGTTCCGCGCCGGATGAAAGACCTCGTGACGCTCCCGGGTATCGGCCGGAAAACAGCGAACGTGGTCCTCGGCAATGCCTTCGATGTGCCGGGAATCACTGTCGATACCCACTTCGGGCGGCTCGTGAACAGGTGGAAGTGGACCGACGAAACCGACCCCGTGAAGGTCGAGCATCTGGTCGGTGAGCTCATCGAGCGTAAGGAATGGACCCTGCTGTCCCATCGGGTGATCTTCCACGGGAGGCGGGTCTGTCATGCGCGTAAGCCGGCGTGTGGAGTGTGCGTGCTCGCGAAGGACTGCCCTTCTTACGGGATCGGGCCCACCGACCCGCAGATCGCCGCGGGGCTCGTGAAGGGACCGGAGACCGAGCATCTGCTCGCGCTCGCCGGGCGGTGACGGCGGTGCGTCCTTCGAGCGCAGGCCGTTGGAGCCTGGCAGCACTGGTCGTCGTGATCGCGTTGATCGTCGCGATCTGGCCTCGCGACAGCGACACCCCCGACCCGACTTCTACCGACGTCCCGGGGACCTCCGCGGCACCCGTCGACCGTCGACCCCAGGACGACGCGCAGGCGCTCGCCCCGCTGCGCGCCGCAGCCGATCTGCAGCCGTGCCCGGCTCCGACGGGAGCACCTCCGGAGGGACCGCTCACCGGAATGGTGTTCGAGTGCGTGGGCGACGGTGGCTCCGTCGACCTCGCCGCGGGGCTCGCCGGTCGGCCCGCCGTCGTCAATCTCTGGGCGTGGTGGTGCGGGCCGTGTGCCGAAGAACTTCCCGTGCTCGAGGAGTACGCGCTACGCGCGGGTGATGCGGTGTCGGTGGTGACCGTGCACACCGATCCCAACGAGGCGAACGCGCTGGACCGGCTCGCTCGGTACGACGTCCGGCTGCCCGGGGTGCAGGACGGTTCGGGACGTGTGCAGGCGGCGGTGGCTGCACCGGCAGTTCTGCCCGTTACGGTGCTCGTGCGCGCCGACGGTTCGGTCGCGAAGGTGTTGCCCCAACCGTTCCGCAGCGCCGATGAGGTAGCCGAGGTTGTCGAGACACATCTGGGGGTTGTCGCATGATGCCGTATTGGTTGCGGGGTGTGGCCACCTCCGAACTCACCGACCCACACGGACTCAACCCCGTCCTGACCCGCGAGGCTCCGCACGGGACGGTCTTGCGCCAGGCGGCGGTGCTCGTCCTGTTCGGCGGATCGCGAGAGCCCGACCCTCTTGCCCGCGGTGGTCTGCCGGCAGACGCCGATGTATTGCTCACTCAGCGTGCCGCGACCATGCGCGAGCACAGTGGGCAGGTCGCATTTCCCGGTGGCGCCGCCGACCCGGAGGACGACGGCCCCATCGCGACCGCCTTGCGTGAGGCGCAGGAGGAGACCGGGCTCGACCCGGACGGTGTGCGACCGCTGGCGGTGCTGCCCGAACTGTTCATTCCTCCGTCGGGATTCGACGTGACCCCCGTTGTTGCGTATTGGGAGAAGCCCAGCCCGGTCGGGGTGGTCGATCCCGCCGAAGCGGCTCTCGTCGTGCGTGTACCTCTGCGTGATCTACTCGACCCCGACAACAGATTCCAGGTCTCCCACCGGATGGGGTATCGCGGTCCGGCCTTCCAGGTCGACGGCATGCTCGTGTGGGGGTTCACCGCGGGCGTTCTCGCGGGTTTGTTCGCGGTGTCGGGGTGGGAGATCGAATGGGACCACAGCGACGTCCGTGATCTGGAAGTGGTGCAAGCCGAACTCGAATCGGGGGTGATCGACGCATGACCGGCTCGGGTTGGCTCGACCTCGTCCTCGTCCTCGTCGTGATCATCGCGGCGTCATCGGGTCTGAGGCAGGGGGCGGTGGCGTCGGCGCTGGCATTCCTCGGGGTGTTGTTGGGTGCCGTGGCCGGCATCCTCATCGCACCGCACGTTCTCGTCCACGTCGACGAGGGACGCCTACGGATCCTTGCGGGGATCATGTTGATCATCGTGCTGGTGGTGGTCGGGGAAGTCGCGGGCATGGTGCTCGGCCGAGCCGCGCGGAGCAGTATGCACAGCCCCAGCGCTCGTGCGGTCGACAGCGTGATCGGCGCGGGGCTCCAATCCGTCGCGGTTCTCATTGCCGCCTGGCTGTTGGCCATCCCGTTGACGTCCGCGGCGCAACCGCAGATATCCGCGGCGGTGCGCGGATCGAAGGTACTCGGGACGGTCGACAATCTTGCGACCGACTGGATGCGGGCGATCCCCAACGAGTTCTCGGCACTTCTCGACACCTCGGGCCTACCCGAGGTGATCGGGCCGTTCGGTCGTACACCGATCGCAGAGGTCGCCGTCCCCGACGGCACACTGCTCGACGGGCCGATCCCTGCACAGTTGCATCCGAGCGTGCTGCGCATCAACGGTGTCGCCCCGAGCTGTCAGAAGGCGCTCGAAGGATCGGGCTTCGTAGTGTCGCCCGAACGTGTCATGACGAATGCGCACGTCGTCGCGGGGACCGCGGCGGTCACCGTCGAGAGCAACGGGCGTGCACTCGACGCGGAGGTCGTGCTGTTCGACCCGGCGGTCGACGTGGCGATCCTCGCGGTCCCAGGTCTGACCGCGCCGCCGCTCGCGTTCTCCGCCACCCCGGCCGACTCGGGCGACGACGCCATCGTCCTCGGGTATCCGGGTGGTGGACCGTACACCGCCAGCGCGGCCCGCATCCGCGAGACTCTGGATCTGCAGGGACCGGACATCTACCGCAGCGGCACCGTCGAGCGTGAGGTCTACACACTGCGCGGGCTGATCCAGCAGGGCAACTCCGGTGGACCGCTCGTCGATCCGCAGGGGCGGATCCTGGGCATGGTGTTCGGTGCGGCGGTCGACGATGCAGATACCGGCTTCGCACTCACCGCATCCGAGGTGAGCCGTCAGCTCGCCGTGGCCGACTCGATGGTCGCCGCCGTCGAAACAGGGACGTGCATCGTCTGAAGCGCTCTAATGGGCGCGGATGAAGTCCAGGAGCGCAGCCGTCACGTCGTCGGCTTTCTCCTGGTGTGGGTAATGGCCTGCGCCGTCGATGAACTTCATGATCCGGCCGGGTGCGTGTCGCACACAGCGACGCAGAGTCGCGGCGACCACATACGGATCGAGCGCGCCGTGCACCTGCAGGACGGGAAGGGTCAGGGTGACTTTCATGGCCTTCATGAACCGGCGGCCGTCGGGTCGCCACTGACTGCGGAACGCCCACCGCTGGTACTCGAGACTGCAGTGCGCCACTCCGGGGACCTGGACTGCCGCGCGCAGGCGGTCGATGACCTCCGGGAATTCTTCGCTGTGCTGCCAGTCGCTCCCCGATCGGATCCGCACGAGGCGTTCGATCTCGGCGCTGTCGTCGCGCACGAGCAGCCGTTCGGGTCGCCACGGCAGCTGATAGGCGAGGAAGGTGGGTAGCAGGGCCTTGCGCTGTGCACGGTCCCGAAGTGCAGCATCACGGAGCGAAATCGGGTGCGGAGAATCCACGACCGCGATCGCGCGGACGAGCTGAGGGTGCAGAACGGCGGTGGCCCAGCACACGAGACCACCGTCGGCGTGGCCGACGAGAATCGCCTCGGTGTATCCCAACGCCCGGATCAGTCCGGCGACGTCGTTGGAGAGAGTCCAGCCGTCGTAGCCGCGGGGTGGCTTGTCGGTGTCGCCGTAGCCGCGCTGGTCGATCGCGATCGCGCGATACCCGGCGTCGGCGAAAGCGGTGAGCTGATGACGCCATGACCACCACAGGTCACCGAAACCGTGAATGAATACCACCAACGGCGCGCCGGGTCCGGTGCCGTGGGCTTCGACCGCGTGCAGCCGGATGCCGTTGGCGTGGATGTCGCGATGGGTCCACGGGCCGTCGTAACGGACCGTGGACGGATCGGGTGGGGTCAAAGTGGTGATCGTTCGAGCTGAGTCAACGCGCCGCGTGCTGCGGGCGATGTGCATCGGTGTCGCTGCCGGAATGCGGCAGAACCGTCTTCGCTTGCTTGAGCGAGTCGATGGTCTTGTTCGGTGCCCGTAGCTTGCGAACGCGCATGTAACCGATCAGCGCGAAGATCGCCGTCACGACCACCATCAGCAGGAAGACGATCAGGAACGCCAGCCAGCGGGCAACCCACACATCGAGCAGTTCGGCGAGGAAGAAGAAGAAGAAGAACGAGCTGAAGATGAGAACAGCGAGAGCGAGGATGAAGAACAGACTGCCCTGCAGTCCCTTCTTGACCTCACCGGTGACCTCCGACTTCGCGAGTTCGACCTCGGCACGGAACAGCGTGGACACCTGCGCGGTCGCGTCACGGACGAGTTCGCCGATACTCGCGTCCCGCGAGGTCGGGGTGTGTACCTCCGTCAGCGGAATGCCCGAGATGCTGCTCGGCGCCCCGTCTCCCGGCCGGTTCCCGTTCGTGACGCTCACTAGTCGACCCCTTCAGGTTGGTTCGTTCGTGCTTGCGGTGGGCTCGCCCACGCCGTAACAGTAGCGCCGATCCCGGGGCGGGGGCGACGAGTGACCGGCAAGGCGGAGGCATTTGTGATTTCTTCCGGTACTTCGCTCCCATGACAGCACGGCGCCCTCCCCGAACGGATTCTGGGAGGGCGCCGCGTCGAGCGGGCTACTTCTTGCGGATCGCGTCGAAGACCGCGGGGTCCACCAGCGTCGAGGTGTCGCCGAGCTCGCGGCCCTCGGCGACGTCGCGGAGCAGGCGTCGCATGATCTTGCCCGAGCGGGTCTTGGGCAACTCGGGCACGATCGTGATCTGCCGCGGCTTCGCGATCGGGGAGATCTCGACCGCGACGTGATCGCGCAGTTCCTTGATGAGCGCATCGCCGGTGTTCTCGACATGCTCGAGCAGGATCACATACGCGACGATGCCCTGACCGGTCGTGTCGTCGGCTGCACCGACCACCGCGGATTCCGCGACAGCGGGATGGCTGACCAGGGCGGATTCGACTTCGGAGGTGGAGATGCGGTGCCCGGAGACGTTCATGACGTCGTCGACGCGGCCGAGGACCCACAGGGCGCCGTCCTCGTCGTACTTGGCGCCGTCGCCTGCGAAGTACCAGCCCTGCTCCTCGTAACGGGACCAGTAGGTCTCGCGGTAGCGCAGCGGGTCGCCCCAGATTCCGCGGAGCATCGCCGGCCACGGCTGGTCGAGGACCAGATAACCGTTGCCTCCGGCGCCGAGGGGTGTGGCTTCGTCGTCGACGATCTTCGCGGAGATGCCGGGCAGAGGCGCCATCGCGGAGCCGGGCTTGGTGGCGGTGATGCCGGGCAGCGGGGAGATCATGATCGCACCCGTCTCGGTCTGCCACCAGGTGTCGACGATCGGAGCCGTGCCTGCGCCGATGACCTCGCGGTACCAACGCCATGCTTCGGGGTTGATCGGTTCGCCGACCGAGCCGAGCAGCCGGATCGACGACAGGTCGTGGGCGTCGGGGATCTCGCGGCCCCACTTCATGAAGGTGCGGATCAAGGTGGGGGCGGTGTAATAGATCGAGACGCCGTACTTCTCGATGATCTCGAAGTGGCGGTGCTCGTTCGGGGAGTTGGGGGTGCCTTCGTAGACGACCTGGGTGGCGCCGTTCGAGAGCGGCCCGTACACGATGTAGGAGTGTCCGGTGACCCAGCCGATGTCGGCGGTGCACCAGTAGACGTCCTTGCCCGGCTTGTGGTCGAACACGTAGTGGTGTGTGTACGACGCCTGCGTGAGGTAACCGCCGGAGGTGTGGACGATGCCCTTGGGCTTTCCGGTGGTGCCGGAGGTGTAGAGGATGAACAGGGGGTGCTCGGCGTCGAACGCCTCGGGCGTGTGTTCGGGGGAGGCCTTCTCTACCGTCTCGTGCCACCAGAGATCGCGGCCGTCGGTCCACTCGACGTCGATGCCGGTGCGCTTGACCACGAGCACGTTCTGGATCGACGCGGCTCCGGAGACCGCGTCGTCGGCGGCAGTCTTGAGCGGGGCTGCCTGACCGCGGCGCCACTGGCCGTCGACGGTGACGAGAAGCTTGGCTTCGGCGTCGTCGATGCGTGAGCGCAGTGCGGTGGCGGAGAAGCCGGCGAAGACGACGGAGTGGGTCAGGCCGAGGCGGGCGCACGCAAGCATGGTGATGATCGCTTCGGGGATCATCGGCATGTAGATCGCGACGCGGTCGCCGGTGACCAGTCCGAGGTCGGTGAAGGTGTTCGCGGCCTTCGATACTTCGGCGAGCAGGTCGTTGTAGGTCAGGGAGCGGGAGTCGCCGGGTTCGCCTTCGAATGCGATTGCGACTCGGTCGCCGTTGCCGGCTTCGACGTGGCGGTCGACGCAGTTGTAAGCGACGTTGAGGGAGCCTCCGACGAACCATTTCGCGACGGGAGCCTCGGACCAGTCGAGCACCTGCGTCCACGGTGTCGCCCAGTCGAGTCGCTGTGCCTGGGTGTCCCAGAACGCCAGCCGATCGGCGTCGGCGGCGGCCTGCAACTCCGGACCGGCGTTGGCGGTGGCGGCGAACTCTGCACTCGGCGGGAACGCCTGCTGGTCGTGGTCCTGGGCTGCGCTCGTCATGGTGCGGTGGCCTCTTTCCGGGTCGTGGCAAAACAGTTCGGACCCCAGTGAGCGTAGTCACCTGTGACCGGGATCGCATCGTTGCATGGCGCTGCAACCTGCTCACATGCGCTGATCGGTCGCTGTCGAGCGACGGGCGGTCGGCAGCCGCGACGAGTGGCGTCTCGGTGTGCCCGGTGATGGGTCGTGGGTGATGTTCGAAGCTCACGCCGGTACCGTTCGAGACCGTGACAGATCCGCTTCAGCCCATCCTCGATCTTCCCGGCGTACGCGACGCGGCCGACCGCGCGCGTGAGGCCCTCGCCGAGGTTCACCGTCACCGCACGAACCGTCGCGGCTGGCCGAACACCGCGGCGGAGGCCTCGGTGCGGGCCGCGCGGGCATCGGCAGCGATCGACGGTGGATCCACGGAACTTCCGCCCCCGGGGGAAACCGGCGATCCCGTGCTCTCTGGTGCGTTGCGGGTCGCGCAATCCCTCGACGGTGACGCGCTCGCAATCCAGATATCCACCTGGCGCCGTGCGCCGCTGCAGGCGCTTGCTCGGCTGCACCTCCTCGCCGCGGCCGACCTGGTGGACGATCCGGAGCAGCTGGGCCGGCCTCGCTCCGCGCCGGGTGTGGCGGAACGTCTCGACGGTCTTTCCCAACTGGTCACGGGGAGAACTTCTGTTCCTGCCCCGGTGCTCGCGGCCGTGGTGCACGGCGAGCTCTGTTCCCTGAGCCCCTTCGGCGTGGCAGACGGTCTGGTGGCGCGCGCGGCATCGCGTCTGGTGTGTGTTGCTTCCGGACTCGACACCCACAACCTCGGCGTGCCCGAAGTGACCTGGATGCGGCGAGTGCAGGCCTATCGTGACGGGATCGCAGGCTTCGGTCAGGGCACCGAGGAAGGTGTCGGTGGCTGGGTGATCTTCTCCTGCGGTGCGCTCGAGGCCGGTGCTCGCGAGGCGACGTCGATCGCCGAGGCATTCGGTGGCAAGTGAGGATGGCCGTGCGAATATGTAATGAATTGCAGCGCACTGTATTCAGGTCGCACGATCAAAAGCGGGTGGCACGCCGATCGTGATCGGTGCGCCACCCGCTAGCACGGACTTTCCGGGTTACCATGCGTGCTGGTGTGGGTTGTGTGTCAACGGCCTCGGCGATGATCCGGGTGTCGGCGGTTCGCTCCTCGCAACGGGTGCGAGGGTCTTGCCTTCGAGAACTCGGAACTCGCAGGCCCACAACGCTTCTGCCCTTATAGTGGCATCGGCTCCGCGTGGGTACTCGGTGTCCGTGCTGGGAAACGCGGGCGGGAGATCGAATCTTCTCTTCTGATTCGCTCTTGGCCTTCCGTGTTTCCGTAACTCATTTGTACCCCGTACTTTCGGCGTCGGCAAGCCCCTGGCTCGGAAAGATTCAGCCGGGGAGTGGGGTAAGGCGAAGGTGTTGCCCGGGGCCGTGCCGGCGCCCGGCGAGGTAGACTGCGGCACCGGTGATCAACGCCGCCGCGGCTCCCGCGACGGCCAGCCTGAGGAGCCCTTTCGCTGACGGCCGGACGCGTCGCGACAACGGCACCGGTCGGGTGAAAGTCAATATGGGCCAGTCATTTTCATTCGCGACTCGGCGTAACACTCGGTCGGGATTGACCGCGCGCGGCTTGCCGACCACCTGCAGCATCGGCACGTCCGTCGCAGAATCCGAGTACGCATAACAACGCGCCAGGTCGTAGCCGTGGCTCACTGCGAGCTCGCGGATCGCGGTGCTCTTCGCCTCGCCGAAGCAGTAGAACTCGAGTTCCCCCGCATAGCGTCCGTCGACGATCCTCATACGACTTGCAGCACTGTACGAGGCACCGAGTGCCTGCGCGATGGGTGTGACGACCTCCTCGCCCGATGCGGACACGATCACCACGTCGTGCCCGCGGGCGCGGTGGTCTGCGATCAGGTCCTTGGCCTCCGCATATACCAACGGTGTGACGATCTCGTCGAGGGTCTCGCCCACGATCGAGCGGATCTGTTCCACGTCCCAGCCCTTGCACATCTGTGCGATGTGCTCGCGCATTCGGTCGACGCGCTCCTGGTCGACGGCGGACAGCACGAAGAGCAACTGCGCGTAACTGCTCGCGAGCACCGCGCGGTGACTGAGCAGGCCGTGCTCGAAGAACGGGCGGGTGAATGCGAGGACGCTCGACTTGGCGATCACGGTCTTGTCGAGGTCGAAGAAGGCGGCGATCCGACCGGACTCGGCGGGATCCGCGGTCGCGTCTGTCACGTGCTCCACCATAGGGCCCGCGGTGCCACTTCCGGGGCCCGGATGAGCGCCACGCCACGCGGATGCTTGAACTTGCAAACATCGTGTATGGGAGGTGTAGTATCGCGACAGTCTGGATATCCAGGCAGTGTTCAGCCCGACCCCCCCGGGGCTGAACTCCGACGGCCCTCGCCTCCTCCCCCCTGGCGAGGGTCGTCCTTTTTTCGTGGCGGTTGTCCTACCTGCGCCGATGACGTCTCGGCGTGCCGCACGCGAGTCGCATCGAGTTGTCCACAGCACCGAGTTGTCCACAGGCACCTGATCTATCCACAGATTCGGCGATACCGGCGAATCGGTCTTCCGGGGTCTTCACCGGACGCGCAGGCTGTGCTGCATGAACGACGTCCTCGCGTTGATCGGTGACGCGGCTCTACTCGCCGGCCTGCGTAGTGTCGCAGCCGCAGCAGACCGGAAGCTCGCCGAAGAGACGACTCTGCCCAATCGCCGCGCGTGGCTGGATGCGGGCCTGGTCGTGGTCGACCGCGACGAAGCGCTCGCGTGCGCCGCGGCGCTGCCCCGCAGATCCGGGATCGTGCTGGTCTGTCCGGGCGCACCCGGCCTGGACGAGTGGCAGGCCGCGGCCACGGTCGGCGCCGAACATGTTCTCGGACTTCCCGACGACGAAGTGGAACTGCTCGCCGTCCTCGGTGCAGCGGCCGAACCCGAAGCGGGGGGAGGCACTGTGGTCGCGGTGGTCGGTGGTTGTGGCGGCGCGGGCGCCTCGACGTTCGCTGCCGCGCTCGCGTGGGCGGCCTCCGCGCGGGGTGCTCCCGGCGGTGTCCTCCTCGTCGACGCCGATCCCTTCGGCGCGGGACTGGACACCCTCACAGGACTCGAAGAGCGGGTCGGCATCCGATGGTCGGGCCTGACCGTCGACTCGGGCAGCGTCTCTGCTCGGGCATTGCGCGACGCCGTACCAGAATGGATTCCGGGAGTGGGTGTGTTTGCCGGCGACCGGGGTGCTGCGCGCATCGGCGCGGCTCCGCTCACCGCAGTCCTCGAAGCAGCGCGTCGTGCGGGCGCGGTCGTGGTGTGCGACGTGGCCCGCACCTTCGACGAGGTCGCCGAGGCCGCGATTGCTGCTGCCGACACCACCGTGCTCGTCACCCAGGCTCGGGTCAGTGGCGCGCTTTCTGCCACCCGGACTGCGGACTGGCTCACGGATCGCGCCGCCACGGCGGGAGTCGTGGTGCGTGGGCCCGCACCAGGCGGTCTGCGCGCGGCCGACGTCGCCGCAGTGGTGGGACTCCCGCTGCTGGCCGCGATGCGTCCTCAGCCCGGACTCGCAGAGGCCCTCGAACGTGGCGGTCTACGACTGCGGCGGCGGTCGCCGCTCGTTGTCGCAGCCCTCGAGGTCTTCGACGCGTCCGCTCGCGCCGGGACGAGGAGTGCTGCGTGAACGATGTCCTGGACGCCGAATTACTCGATCGGGTACGCGATCGGCTCGCGGCCGAACCGGGAGATCTGTCACCCGCACGGGTGGCGACCGCGCTGCGAGCCGAAGCCGGTGGAGTGCTCGGCGACACCGATCTTCTCGTCGCCCTACGTCACCTGCAGACCGAGCTCACCGGAGCCGGCCCCCTCGAATCGTTGCTCGCCGACCCTACCGTGACCGACGTACTGGTCACCGCCCCCGACAGGGTGTGGGTGGACTGTGGTAGCGGCCTGGCGCTCACGTCGGTGACGTTTCCGGACGAGGCTGCCGTCCGGCGTCTCGCGCAACGTCTCGCACTGTTCGCCGGGCGTCGGCTCGACGACGCGCAGATGTGGGTCGACGGCCGCCTCCCCGGGCACGGCGAGTTCGGCGTCCGCCTGCACGCAGTGCTCGCCCCCGTCGCACAAGGCGGAACGTGCCTGTCGCTGCGTGTGCTGAGACCGGCGACGCAAGGGCTCGACGCGTTGGTCGAGCGCGGAGCGGTGCATCCAGACGCCCACCGGTTGCTCCGTCGGATCGTGTCGGGGCGCGTGGCCTTCCTCGTAGTCGGCGGGACCGGCGCGGGAAAGACGACGATGTTGGCGGCGCTCCTCGGCGCGGTCGCCCCCGGAGAACGAATCGTATGCGTCGAGGACGCAGCCGAACTCGTGCCGGATCACCCGCACGTAGTGCGTCTCGTCGCTCGCGCACCGAACGTCGAGGGCGTCGGGGAGGTCACCGTGCGTGATCTCGTGCGTCAGGCATTGCGGATGCGGCCGGACCGGATCGTCGTCGGTGAGGTGCGGGGCGCCGAGGTGGTCGATCTCCTCACAGCGCTGAACACAGGTCATGACGGCGGTGCGGGCACCGTCCACGCGAACTCACCCGACGAGGTGCCTGCCCGACTCGAAGCACTCGCAGCGTTGGGCGGACTCGATCGCGCCGCCCTGCACAGCCAGCTTGCCGCCGCCGTCCAGGTGATCCTGCACGTCCATCGTGCTCCCGACGGAACCAGGAGACTCGTCGAGATCGGAGTGGTCGAACGCGACCCGGTCGCGGGGATTCTGGTGGTGCCCGCGTGGACGTACGCCGGCGGAACCGGTTCCGGTTCGGAACGGCTCGAACGGATCCTGCGGTTGAGGGAGGGGTCGTGACCGTATCGATCCTGTTCCTGGCGGCCGCCGTCCTCGCTGCTCCCGGTTCCGACGCGCGCCGACGCCTCGAACGACGTGCCATCGCATCACCGACGATGCGGCGTCGACCGGATCGAGTGCTCTGCGCGGTGGTCGTGGCGTCGGCCGGAGCCTTCCTCGTGGGAGTGGGCGCGGCCGTCGCTGTGGCAGTCGCAGCGGCCACGATCGTGTTCCGGCTGCGCCGCCGACGACGAGCGGCGCGTCTCGACACCGACCGTCGGACTCTGCTCTCCGGCCTCGAGATGGTGATCGCGGAACTGCACGTCGGCGCACATCCCGCCGACGCATGCGACACTGCTGCGCGCGACACCACCGGGCCGACCTCGGACTCGCTGCGGGTCGCGGCGGCACGGGCGCGGTTGGGTGGGTCCGCATCCGATGGATTACGGGGTGCAGCACGGGAATTCGAGTCCGATGGAATCGGAGAAAGTCTCGCCAGGGTTGCCGACGCATGGTCGGTCTCGGACCGTCACGGATTGGCGCTCGCGGAACTGTTGTCGGCGGCCCGGTCCGATCTCGCCGCCCGCATGCGTATCCGGACGCGAACCGACGCCGGTCTCGCCGGCGCCCGCGCCACCGCAACGGTTCTTGCCGCACTCCCGGTGCTCGGGGTGGCATTGGGGCAGCTCATGGGAGCATCACCGCTGACGACACTCCTCGGCGACGGACTCGGCGCCGTGCTGCTGGTGCTCGGCACGGTGCTCGTATGTGCAGGATTGCTGTGGACCGATCGCATCGCAGACAAGGTGGGCCGGTGACCGGGTCGATGCTGATGCCGGCGCTGTGTCTTGCCGCTGCACTGGTTGTGGTGCCCGATCCGGCACCGCGGAGGTTGCAGTCCTTGCACGTATCGCCCGTTCTCACAACGAGTAGTGCGACCGGCGACGCGCATGATCCGTATGCGATCGCTGCTGCGTTCGATCTCTTCGCGGCCTGCCTGCGGGCCGGGATGCCGGCAGCATCCGCGGCAGGCGTGGTCGCAGAATCCGCGCCGCCAGCGCTCGCCGCGGCACTCCGGAGAGGAGCCGACCGCTCGAAGCTCGGTGCCGATCCGGCGGACGCGTGGTCCGCAGACGGCGACGCACTGCTCGAGGACTTCGCTCGCGCCGCCAGGAGATCGGCGAAATCCGGTGCGCCACTGTCCGACATCGTGTCCGAACTCGCCGTGCGGCATCGTGCGGAGGCCGAAGATGAAGCCGCCGGCGACATCGAACGCGCAGGTGTGCTCGTGAGCGGTCCGCTCGGCTTGTGCTTTTTGCCGGCGTTCGTGTGCTTGGGCATCGTGCCGGTGGTGATCGGCCTGGCCCGGGGAGTCCTGGGATCAGGTCTGTTGTGACGTCGACGCGGACCGTCCGCATCGGCAGAAAGGGGATACTCGTGTTTGCTGAACCCACAGAAGAAGATCGGTCGTTCATCCGCCGTGTCGTGAAGGTTGCAAGTGACGACGAGGGCATGTCGACAGCGGAGTACTCGAAACAGTACTATTACAGCCATGGCCCAGAAGCGCAACCCTAACACCGGAAAACCTTCGCTACGTGCACTGATCGTTGTTCGACTCTCACGCCTCACCGATGAATCGACGTCACCTGAACGTCAACGGTTGGAGTGCGAACGACTGTGTGCTGAACGGGGCTGGGATGTCGTGGGTATCGCCGAAGATCTGGACGTGTCAGCGGGCAAGACGAGTCCGTTCGAACGGCCTGCACTGAGTCGGTGGCTGAACAACCCGCAAGACTTTGACGTCGTCGTCTTCTACCGCCTCGACCGTTTGGTGCGGTCGGTGAAACACCTTTGGGAAATGATCACGTGGAGCGAGGATCACAGCGTCATGCTGGTATCCGCAACCGAACGACACTTCGACTTGAGCGACAAGTTTGGTCGGTTGATCGTCGCCCTGGTCGCGACCGTGGCGGAACTCGAACTCGATGCCATCCGCGAGCGAACCAAATCAGCCCACCGACACAACTACGATCGCGGTCGGTATACAGGCGGGGTTAGCCCCTGGGGTTATCTGCCACGGCAAGTTGATGGCGAGTGGAGATTGGTTCAGGATCCCGAATCGGTTGCTGTGATCCGTGAAGTCGTCGACCGAGTATTGAGTACCGAACCGATGCGCGCCATAGCGCACGACTTGACGGAGCGCGGAGTCCTCACAGCCCGCGACCGATTCGCCCAGCACCAGGGTAAACCACCCCGCAAGTATCAGTGGCATTCAACCGGTCTACGGCGTGCACTGGAGTCGAAAACGCTACTGGGATACGCACCTACCGGGGATGACGTTGTGAGGTCAGACGACGGTTCACCTGTGGTTCGGGCTGAGCCGATACTCACTAGAGCTGTGTTTGACCGTGTGCAAGTGGAATTGAAGGATCGCGAGAATCGCAAGGAACCAACGGCCCGTTCCTCGGCATTGCTGCTGCGGGTCTGCTATTGCATGGTCTGCGGTCGCCCTGCATACAGACTGAAGGGTGCTAACGGTCGGACTCCACGGTATCGGTGCGCGTCTGCACAGCACCGGGAGAAATGCGGGAATCGAACTGTCCCGATGCCGACACTTGATGACGCGGTCACCGACAACATTCTGCGCATGATCGGCGAATCGGAGCGACTACGGCGTGTGTGGGATGCCGGCGAAGATCATTCAGCGGAACTCAGCGAGGTCAACGAACAGTTGACCGACCTAACAGGTTTGCTAGGAAACCCTGTCTACCGTGCCGGAACACCTCAACGAGCACGGCTCGACGAGAACATCCGAGCACTGTGGGAACGGCAGGAACGACTCTCGTCTGTAACGTCACGTGCAGCGGGGTGGTCGTGGCAACCCACAGGGGAAAAGTTCTCCGACTGGTGGGAGGAACGCACCCTCGAGGAACGGAATGTGTGGTTGCGGTCAATGCGCGTGGCCGTGGGGTTTGCGTACTCGCCGGATCCTGTCGACCCAGACCTTACGGTGCGGATCGAGTTGGGTGATGTTGCGGGAATGATGGAACAGTTGCGTCCCGTCGGTGCTGCGGATGCGTGGCAGAATCTGCAAACCGTGCTTCGGGAGCATGGCGCTACAGGTTTCAACCTCAGCGAGGATTCCCTGCAGGTGTTCAAGGATTGACCCACCACCGGAGAGATTGACGCGCTTCACATTCCGCGTCCATTTGCTGCCGTGGCATCTCGTAGCGTCTCGTGGAGTGTGGTTAGCGTGGCTAATCGTCATGGTTTCACCCAGTCGGTTCTTGATGTTGCGGAACTGACTGGGCTTTGCCGTTTCGACCCTACCGGGCCGCCCCGACCAAATACCGAAATCGGCGTTAGAATTACTTTAGCGAGAAGACTAGCCCCGGTACGTCCCCTTTCACGTACCGGGGCTTTCAACCCAGAGGGGAACGAACCCATGAGTAAAAAGCCGTGGCTCAAGCCCATGATCACATTCGCACACTGCCCCAAGTGTGGCAGGAAGAATACGAACATCCGCACCAACTGGACGACGTGGCCCCATCAGATACCTGGCACCATGGGCGAGGTCTGCGAAGGCCCATCACAAGATGAGATTTTCAACCAGCACCTTTCGGAGTCCGGCCTACTCGTCATGTTTCAGAATCAAGACTGAAGCAACAAAAAGACTGGCCCCGGCGCTTGGCGTGAGCGCTGGGGCCGAATCATGTTCTTGGAAGGAACAACTTGATTATACAGCAAAGCGTTTTTGGCGCGCCCAAGTGTGTTGTGCACGTTGTCGACAGGCCTAAGGAAAAGTTCTCTCAGATCAGAGATGAACTGTTCGAGTCTGATCTGAGTCCTGCAGCGAAGGTTCTAGCGGCATGGTTGGTCCGCCACGTCGATGGCTTCGCCTTTAACTGGACTTGGGTCGACAGTAAGACGAAGCTCCCCAAGTCCACAAGGTTACGTGCCGTGAAGGAACTTCAGGACGCCGGATATTTGAGGTTCTCCAAGATGTCGGATGGACGGATCAACCGATTTGAAATGTGGGTCAGCGACACGCCGCATTGGAACCCTTCCGAAAGCCTTCCTGAACCCTCCGTGGAATCCCCCGAGGATATTGGAAACCAAGACGGCACTACCTCTGACCTGCAGGAATACGAAATGTCCCAGTGGGACAACCACGGGACGGACGCCGGGACAACTGTGGGACAACCCCAAACTGAAGTTCCATTAGGGGCAAATACCACCCCTGACCTGCAAGGAAGTTCAGAGTCAACGCAAGGAAGTTCAGAGTCAACCGGAATGGTGAAGCCTGATCAGACCGACCTCGCACCACATTGGTTCGACCCCCCGCACCATATTGGTTCGACCCCTCGCACCACATTGGTTCGACATAACAATACAACGCAACCAGACCATGTAAACAATATTTCCGCTCATGCGGGGGATTCGGACGAATCCCGGAACCGGGATTCCGCTTGCGCGGGCTCAGCGCAAGCGCTGCGCCTGCCGAACGACTCGAAGGACTTTGCACGGGATGTCCCAGAAGGCGACGCAGACGCAGCGCAGGAATGGGTTGAGCGTGACATCGGTCGGAGCCTCGAGGGGTTCGAGGAGTCGATTCTGCGCGGAATCCTGAGTGGCTGTGAATCGTGGGCTAAGGGTTTGAAGATCGCAGCCAATACGATCGCGAAAGATGAGCGCGCATACGCATAGTCCATTCCTGCCCGAAAGTCGCTCCACGTTGAGTACAGCCCCACTACGCCCTATTGGAGATTCCATGCAGACATTAGATGTGCGACCAGGTTCGTTCACCGCGACACAGGACGATGATGGGCTATCCATCAGAGTCGTCCTCGCCGGCCTCACCTTGCGGCTAACCAAGTCACTCGGATACGCGTTCGTCGACAGCCTGATCGACGCACTCGACGGCACCGAACCCGAACCATTCAGACCTCACTCCAACGAAACCAAGCAGTGGTCAATCCGATGAGCCTCACACCCGTACAGACCGTAATGCTCGCCATGGTTGTTGGTGAACCCGACGAACGGGTTCGGCTCGAAATCGCTGAGCGACTCGAGGAAATCGCACGAGTGGAGAGGCAATGCCCAGCGTGTTTCTCGTGGCCAGAAGTGACGCCAGACGAAACCCGCTGGGTGAATGTTGTTGAACAGCATCATCACGCTTGCCCGCGAAACGCCGACTGAAGGTTGAAGGTTATATCCATGGATTTCGTCAACACCAAAGAAGCCGCAGCGATTATCGGAGTCAACGACCGCCGGGTTCGTCTTATCGCCGCCCAGCTTGGTGGAATCAAAATCGGTTCCGCTCAGAATCACGGTTACGTCTTCGATCGCGACGCTGTAGAAGCATACGCAGCGAAACGACGAAAACGAATCGATAGCCGGGTGTAGATGCCCACGCCCAAACATGAATACCGATATTGGCTTATAATAGATACGGAAGAGAAATCTTCCTCCAACCCAATTCGAACCGCACAAGAACGGTTCGAGTTGGGTTTTTTCATGCCAAAAACAAAAAAGGGAACACCACATGGCAATCTCAAACGAACTCTCGGCACTCCTCGAGACCATCCTCGACCACATCAACGACGATCAGGCAGTGGGCGACATCCTCACCGACCGACTCGACCAGGCAGAACGCACCACAACACCCGCAAAACGCCAGCGCACCTCCGACATGGCCGCGGGTCGAGAAGCTGCCCGTAAGCGATTCGGCACCGACGCGTGAGCATCAACCCCAAGCGCGACATACGCGACGACACCGCGCTGACCGCGCACCTTGCCTGGTCCCCACGTGCGAAGCGTCCCGAGTACAGCGCACAGGTCGGGCAGATCCCGACCTCGTGGCGTGAGAGGTGGCCCGGCGACAGCAACGACACCGACCCTCCACGGAAGTTCGGTGCAAGCGGTAGAGCAGAAGCGCACCGACGATTCGGCAACACCGAAACCAACGAATAGTCCGCAGCGCAAACACTTTTTGAAAAGGGACACCATGACCACAGCACTTACCACGATCGCAGCACCAGACCGCCGGCCGAACCCGTCGAAAGCCGCAACCCTGGCAGCATCCGACAAGACGCTTGCGGAAATCTTTGCAGCGATCCCCGACCACCAGGGCATCGCAGGATTCCGCCTCGAAGTACAAGACCGACTGAAAGCTGCCCGTGCCGCGAAAGTGCAGGCAGCAACCGAACGGGCAACCTACGGTCGAACCTTCCTCGCAGAACAGAAACTCCCGAAGAACATCAGCGACGATTACCGGAAGATCGACGACCGATACCGCTCCGCTGATCTCGAGGTGCAGCTACTCACCAGACTCGAAGATGCAGCATCATCACAGCTCGACACCCTGATTTCCGCATCCATCGATTCCGTAATTGCTTCTCTCTCATACGAACTCAGCGAACTCACATCCGCAGTGCTCGAACACGCCGAGAACGTACCCGCACCGTTCACCGCAGACGCGTCCTACGCCACACCTGAATCACAATCCGGATACCTTGCGATCCGCAGCATGGTCGACCGCTACAACGCAATCCGAAACGCACAGACCGAAGTGGTGCGAGCATTCTGGAGCATCAACCCGTCACCGATCGACGGGCTGAACCTCCACACACTCGCGCTCGTTCGGACAGGTATCGCCGCACCCGTCACGGATGTTGCAGCACTCGTCGCCCATGCACGTCAAAACCCGTGGGTACCCACGGAAGCGGAGTTCGCCGACGTATGGACCTCCGAGAACCGCGCCGACATCGACGACGCCCGACGAGCAGCAGCAGGACCACCCTCACTCGTCGCCGCAATCCGCTACTAGACATCGGAAACACCATGTCATTCAACGTAAGTCATCTTCATTTCGCGTATCAGCAGTACTTGGAATCACTCGACCTTGAAGGGCGAACACGATTCCTCGATGCGATCCGC